>CAVRHU010000001.1:0-667500 GCA_963721095.1 uncultured Gammaproteobacteria bacterium
CCTATTCTGTTGAAAAACTAATTTCCTGCGCACTGACAATATTGCGGACGAATCATTCTGTCGCTGAAAACCAGGCATAAACACGCACGCTGGCATACATAGAGCAATTGAGAGCGGAGATCGTAGGAAGCCGCTGGTCCTTTCGGCTAATTGAAATTTCGGCCTTTTTAATGCCTTTTAATTTTCCGGTCAAATCACCGGATGGAGTTTTTCAACAGAATAGGCCAAGAGCGGGCGCATGAACACAAGAACTAGTCGCCCGTTAGCGGTCATTCGTGGCACGATAATGCGTGGTTTGATACTTGGAGTTTCCACAGGGAGCGGCGTATGAAGACGAAAATCGTCAGGGCGGCTTATGTAACAACTTCTGTCATCGGGATATTGATTGCTGGATGCGTTACAACACCGCCGGCCGCGCAGGGGCAAAGGGCAGTACAGAAGACGACTTTTTCAGGGACGGCGTTGAGTGTCTATTATTTTTATGCAGTCCAGATGGACTGTACCAGCGCTGGATTGCCGACAGTTTGGGGTACAAGCGCGGCCTCGCACGGCTCAGTTGAACTTCAGAATGTAGATCATTTCTCAGAGTTTCCGGCGACCAATCAAAGATTCGAATGCAACAAGAAGAAGAATCCAAGTATCGCTGTCGTATACACCTCGGACAAAACATTTGTTGGCGTTGACAGATTTACGGTGAAGTGCGTGTTCCCGGCGGGCAATGTGACGACAGAGGAGTTTCTCATAACCGTTGAGAAGCCACTACCGGCCCAACCGACCAGAGGCTAGCGGCGCCAACACGTGCGCCAAGCACTAGCGTTGAATAGGAATGGACTTTCCGATTTCAGGGTACCCGACAGCCGACTTTCAGGTGCTTGCGGCAGACTAAGCTGACCAAGGAGGATAGCGTGGTCGAGATACTTGCATCATGAAATTCAAGATCACAATTCCGAGCGCTATCCTCGGACTGATTGTGTTTATCGTCGTTGCACTTCAAAGCTTCGGTAAGTACAACAGTGGAAAATGGTCAGGGACTGCCGGGATCGTCGTCGCGTTGGCCGGAGCCGCAATTGGCTTGGCCTTAGCCGTTACCGCAACATCGCCGCGCGATACCGCCAAGTCCTCGCCAGTTGACGCTGACGCACCGACGCCAATAGCTCGCAAGTCGTCGCGCCAGTTCCGAAACTCGATCCTGCTGTGGCTCGCCGTTGTAGTAATTTTTTTGTTTATGTTTCGACTTCTCGATGCCTTGCATATTTATTGGCGACAGTAACTGAATTAGGAAAACTACCCGCCACCGATTTGCTAGTCCGATAGCTGCCGGTGGTGACCGGCGGCAAGGGGTCGACACGGGCCATCGCCGAAGAAATCCACAAAAAGAATCTATGAGCAAATACACATCGGAACAACGCGAGATTTGCTGCCGGTACGGGCCAGACATCGTCGTGTGCGACCCCGCAATGAAGGTCGGTATTGCTCTCGAGACAATTGACCGATCCCCATTAAATGCGCTGCGCCATACAGTCGTGGGTGACGCGACAGGTTGGTTCATCTGGGGTGGCGAATTATCTACCGATGACGACTTTTTTCAACCGATGCATGCGTCGCACATTTTCAGTGTGGTTCCCCGGCTAATTCCATATTTGGCATTGGCACCCGGTTGGCGTGTGCTACTAGCGCCCGATCAGATAGACGTCTGGCATGATCCTTCATTGATAAATATTTAGTTTGTCTTCGCGGAAGCAGTCATTGATGAGCGGCAACTCAGGGCACATCGGCGACAATCAGAATTTGGCGCCATGCGTCGCCCTCCCACTAGATCGATACGGCACCTGGCAGCCGAGCCGCTTTGCCATCAAAGGTAGCCGTAGCTCGGCATCCCATCTGCCGATTGTGAGCCGTAATGAGGCAATCCGAAAAACCGCATGCGCTATCTTTCCAACGAAACAGAGCTTCTTCCAATGCGGGCTCGTCCTCAAATGAAAGTTCGCGCGCCTCGAGCAGTGCGCGGAATATGCTCAGGAGGGCCTCGCGTTTGAATCCATAACGACTGCGCAGGACCCATTCCGACTCGAGCAATACCAGTAACGACACCAGCACCGGTTCATCACGACTGAGCGCTTGATCGACTAGCTTGCGCGCCCGGCGCGTTTGTTCCGCATCGTCCGAAATGACCAGTCGGATGACTACATTTGTGTCGATGCCGAGCATCTAACTACGGTTAGCGCGTCATCTGGGCAATTGATACACGCTTGCCGCCCGGGGGCTTAAAAGAAATATCTCTAATGCTTCTGTTCTTTACGCGCACAATAATCGTGCCGTCCTCAAGAACGGTGAAATGAATTCGATCTCCGGACTTGAGATTCGCAGCGGCGCGCACTTCTTTGGGGATAGTCGTCTGACCCTTGCTGGTAATTGTTGCGAATGCCATATTGGTTTCACCCGTTCTTACCATTGGTAATATTGTAAGGCAGTCGGTTTAGCTGGTCCATCCCCGTAATGGGTGGATTTACGCACAAAGACGCGGCCCTCCCGCTGGAATTCGCTTGTTGGTGGTCCCGCCACCGATGTTCGGCTCTGGATTGTCAGAACTGCGAAGCGAGTGACCGGCCTAGGGCAACGCAGGGACACACCAGACAACGAAAAGTGGAGCGGGCGATGGGAATCGAACCCACGGCTCAAGCTTGGGAAGCTTGGGTATTACCATTATACGACGCCCGCGCGAGCGACGATTCTAGTCGCGTTACGTGGAATCAAGCAAATCGGGCGGCCGAAAAAGGAGAGGCGCCTTACGGCGCCTCTCCAAACTTCCCAGCAAGAAGCTCGAACGGGTTCCGTAGCCTCTAGAAGAACTTGTAGTCGACTTGAAGCTGCATATTGCGTCCGAGAATTCCCTCCCAGTACACCGTGGTCGCAGGCGTGTAGTTGCCGCCTGTGCCGGCAAGCGCCGGGAACGGCGGCTGCTTGTTGAACACGTTGTTGACGATGAAGCGAACCTGGAACTGAGGGCTCAATTTCATACCAAGCGTGGAATTGATGAGCCACCATGAGCCCACGCCCAGGATGTTCTGCGAAGTCGACGTATTCTGATTGTTGAAATTCGCCGGCCCGATGAACTGACCCTGCCAATCCCAGGTAAAACCCCGATTCGCGTACAGAAGATCGATTGTTCCCTTGTTCTTGCTGTAACCGATCTGGCCGGATATGTCGTTCGGGGCGGCGGTTGCAATCTGCGATTTCAGCCTCTGGGTGTCGAGGTAGTGCGCACTGGGCTCCAAGCTTCCCAAGTTCCACGGCAGGTCGATCAAGTAGTCCAACCCCGCTTCAATACCCGTGAATTCCAACAGGCCGGCATTGACGAAGCCGGCGTGGAAAGTCGTGATCTGTCCGGCTGCGTTTCGTGTGAACGTGGTACAGGCCGGATTGTTCGGAAAATTGGAAGAGTCATAACAGGCATCGAGATTGTCGACCAAAGTCAGCGACTCGATCGCATCTTTGAGCGAGATGTCGATGTAGTCCACCGAAATATTGAGTTTGGGAACGAACCGAGGACGCAACACGACACCGAATGTCTTGGAGAATGCGACTTCGCTCTGTAGACCCGTGTTGCCCGAGACAGTGCCCAGAGCAGTCGCGTTGACGACGTTCGAGGTGAAGTTCGCCGGGTTATAGCCCCCGGGAATGCCCGCCAACGCCGCCGCGCAGTTCGCTTCCCGGGTTGCCGGCACCGGGCCCTGGCCCACGAAATTCTTATCGCAGGGATCGTTGGCGAACTGTCCAGCAGTTGCCGGCGGCAAGAACAACTCCGTGATCGACGGCGCGCGAATCGATTTCGTCTTATTGCCGCGAAACTGCACGTCCTCGATCGGCGACCATCGCAAGCCGTAGGTGTACGTGGTGGCATCGCCGGCGATGGAGTTGTCGACACGCCGCGCGGCCGCTTCGACTTCCAACCTGTTCAA
Organism: uncultured Gammaproteobacteria bacterium; assembly: GCA_963721095.1. Classification (GTDB taxonomy): domain Bacteria; phylum Pseudomonadota; class Gammaproteobacteria; order Steroidobacterales; family Steroidobacteraceae; genus Bog-1198. Next base: position 3,960 of record CAVRHU010000001.1, read on the forward strand.
TACCGGGATGTTTTGCATCGGCGAGAAAATCGGGAGCAGTGTCTCAAAATAGGCCTCGTTGGTGTGATAGGAGCCCGACACGGCTCCGACCTGCGATTGGCCCAAATCATCGATGTAGAAACTGTCGGGGGAGAAGTCCGCCGTCTCGCGGCGATTTTCAAATCCGGTCGAGAATTTCCACTCACCGGCAGGCACTGGCAAGATGTCGCCGCTGATGAAGGCGTTGGTATCTCTTTGCGTGTTGAAGGACTCAACTTCTGCAAGGTGCGTCACGTATTGCTGCGCGGCCAGGCTCGGGGAGCCGTTGCCGAAGATGTTCAGCGGTGCGCAAGTGCTCGATGCCGTCGTGGTCGGACCATTCACCGGCGTACCTGCGCACACGATCTGGCCCGCTGCGTTGGTCGTGGAGTTCAGCGCGTTGGCAACGTTTTGGAACACGAAAGACGGCGTCAATTGCACGTTATCCGAGGTGCCGTAGTTGACCGAAACTTCCCAGTTGAAGTTTCTGGATCCAATCGTGAAGTCGCCGTTCGCGCCCAAGACACCGCGCGAGACGATTTGCGTAGAGGTCGCATTGCCACCATTGATGTCCAAGCTCGTGCGCGAGACGTAGAACTGACTGGTATTCCACGCGGGGTACGATACCGGCGTTCCCGGCGCCCCGGCGGTGACTCCCTGGTAGATGGGCGTGCCCGGGCCCAGCGGCAATGTCGCCGCATAATTGTTCAGTGCCGCCTGGATCAACGTGCGATCGCTCGGGGTCAGATACGGGTTGTTGATGCTGACGACGAAGTTGCCCGTCGATGTGCCGGCCGTGCCGAACAGATTGGTGTTGTAATTATTCTGCGAGATCAGGTTGTAGCCATGCGTTTCGGAGAAGTAGCCTTCGCCGAAGAAATTGAGCCGGTCGTTGACCTGGAAGTGCATCAGCGTCGCGAGGTTGATGCGCTCGGTGGGTGACAACAAATTGCTGACCTGAGAGAGCCGCAGACCGTCGCCGCCGCTGGCGAAAATCGGATTCCCTGTAGCCGTGCCCGTGTTGTACGGCACCAAGTTGCCGCCCGACCCGAAGGCCAGGGTTTGACCGGCGGCGTTCGTGACACCCACGACGTTTCCGGTGAGACCGATGGCCGGCGCCAGAATCGTATCGTCCACCAAAGGAACACCGCCAAAACTCACCTGCGGCACGGAGTTGGCCGGCGTCAGCACGCTGTTGTACTTGCCGGGTGTTGCCGGCGCAAGAAAGCCGTAGTCGGCCGCAAAATTCGCCCGTTGTAAACCGACGAGACCGTCGGTCTTCGTGAACTCGCCCACCGCAGTGATGTTGGCTCGGCCGTCAAACAGGTTTTGGCCGCCCAAGATGCGCGCCCGGTAGTTCCAGGCATCGCCCTGGCCCGATGCGCCCACCTGTCCGTCGACATCGAGACCCTGGTAGTCCTTTTTGAGAATGATGTTGACCACGCCGGCGATTGCGTCGGCGCCGTAGATCGGGGCACCACCCACCTTGACCACTTCGACGTGGTCGATCAGCTTCGTCGGAATGACATTCAAGTCGACCTGCTGGCCGTTGCCGCCATTATTGGTGTTGGCGTTGGCGTTAAACAGCGTTGCGGAACTCTCGGACACAAAACGCCGGCCGTTGACCAGCGTCAAAGTGCGCTGCGAACCCAAGCCGTACAGGTCGACGAAGCTTTGAGCGATACCGCCGAGGCCGGCTTGCGTATTGGCGGCGCTCGAGGGCGCCACACCGAATTCCGGCAATTCGCTCAAGGCCTGACCGACGTCAAGATAACCGCGTTGATCGAAGGTTTTCGCATCGACGGATGTCGTGGGCTCGAGATTGTCGAACTCAGGACGCGCGATGCGCGAGCCGGTGACGACGACTTCCTGCAGGGTTTGGTCTTCCGGCGCTGCCGCCTTCGGCGTCACCTGAGCATGCGCGCTCATTCCTAGAGCCAGAAGTGCTGCTGACGCGAGTAGTGGGCGCAACACTCGATACCGAGCGGGTCGTATAGTCATTGGTATTCATCCCCTGCAGCGTTATATTTGGCAAGACAGAAACGGTATATGAGATATCTCATAGCCGAATCACAAATAAGTAACAAATCTGCCGAGACCTGTAAAGAATTTCGACGAAATAATTTGAGCCGCTGTCCGTTCCGAGAACGCTCGAGCACTCCTACACTTCAGGTCAACATTGGAAAAGGGGAAGGATTTCATGGATCGCCGAGGCTTTCTTGCAACATCCGGGGCTGTATCGCTGCTCGCCGCAGTCGGTGAGTTGCACGCCGCAACCTCCGCCTTTGACCCAACGGAGCAGTCCATTGCCGCCCTCATGCGCGCGCTGGCAGCGGGAACCGTGACCTCCGAAGCCCTAACCGCCGCGTATTTGCGGCGAATCGCCCAATTTGACCACCATGGTCCCGAGTACCGCTCGGTATTGGCCCTCAATCCCAACGCGCTCAGAGACGCGCGGGCGCTTGATTCAGAACGCAAATCCGGAAAATTGCGCGGACTACTGCATGGCATTCCCATTATTGTCAAAGACAACATCGAAACGCGCGATCCGATGGCCACCACGGCAGGTTCCTACGCGCTGGCCAAATCCTTTCGCGCGGCCGACGCGCCTCTCGCGGCCCGATTGCGTGCCGCCGGCGCCATTATCCTGGGCAAGGCCAACTTGAGCGAGTGGGCGAATTTTCGCTCAACGCGTTCCTGCAGCGGCTGGAGCGGCGTGGGCGGCCAGGTCCGCAACGCCTACGATCCGGCCCGAAACCCCTCCGGGTCGAGCGCCGGCTCAGGCGTCGCAGCCGCGGCCAGTTTCTGCGCGGCGGCAATTGGTACGGAGACCAACGGTTCCATCCTCTCTCCGTCGTCCATCAACGGCCTCGTCGGCCTCAAACCCACGGTCGGCGTCGTCAGCGGCAAGGGCGTCGTGCCCATTTCGCCGCGGCAGGACACCGCAGGACCCATGTGTAGGACAGTGAGCGATGCCGCGATCCTCGCTGCCGTGATTGCCGAACGGCCCTTGGGCTTCGGCGCTCATGGAAATGACATCGAGGCTTTTCGTCTGCGCGGCGTGCGCATCGGCGTCATGCCCGTGCCGCAGGGTGCGCACCCGGACACGTCCCGGCTTTTCGCCGACGCGCGTGCGGTGCTCGAGCAAGAGGGCGCGGTCACCGTGGATCTCAAGCCACCGAAGGCGTTCGACGAGATGGGCGAGCCGGAATTCACCGGACTGTTGTACGAATTCAAGGATGCCATCAATGCCTATCTATCGACCCTCGATCCTTCGCAGGTTGATTGCAGAACCCTCGCCGACCTGATCGCCTTTAATCGAGATCATGCGGATGAAGAGCTCGTCGTGTTTGGCCAGGAGATTTTCGAAATGGCCGAGGCGAAAGGACCGTTGAGCGATGACGCCTATCAAAAGGCGTTGGCCACGCTCAAGCGCACGGCCGACGTCGAAGGGCTCGCCACGCTTCTCGGACAACAAGGCGTCGAGGTGCTCATGGGGCCGAGCAATGGACCGGCCGATCTCATCGACCCGGTCTGGGGCGACAGGCGGGGCGGTGGCTCATCGCAAATCGCCGGCGCCGCGGCGACTGCCGGTTATCCCAGCCTCACGGTGCCCGCAGGGTTGGTCAGCGGCCTGCCGGTGGGCATTACCCTCGTGGCCCGCCGCAATCAGGACGGGTTGTTGCTCCAAGTCGCGCGCGCCTATGAACGCGCGGCCAATGCACGCGTGCCGCCGCATCTTCTGATCTCGCCCTAGGTATTGATCCACAGAGGCCGGCTCAGTAGATTTCGGCGCATGAGCCGCAACTGGACGCACGCGGGACTTCAAGAAGCGGCGTACACGGCGCTGGCGGAAGGCTTGGCCGCGTCCGAGCTTTGGTCCTTGCTCCTAGGGATTGCAGAGCAACGAGCCGCGCAGCGATCGGCGGCACGGGTTCTGCAGCAATGGGAACAGGACCGCTTTGTCTGTCCTGCCTATATCGATCAGCGCACGCTGAATCAGCTGGACCACCATCTGCTGCAAGCCGCATCGGATTTTGAAGCCTTGGAGCTCTCACCGCTGGCGCCATTGGGTTCCTGTTCAGCCATTTCGCTCGCCAGTCAAAACAAGATTGTGTCGACCATGCGCGGCACGGAAGTCGTGTCGGACCCGACGAACTTGCTTGCCCTCGAGAGTGCACGGCGATTGCGCGAGAATGGGCGGACGGTCAAGCTCACCACCAATCATCGTTGCGTCCGCGCTCAAGCGGTGCCGAAACTGGCCGGCTATGCCGCGCATTTTCGCCTGTTTTGCATCACGAGCGCCGGCCACGAACGCAAAGATCAGGCGTTTGTAGTCGAGTCGCTGTCGGAGCACATCCAAACTCACATCCGCGCGTTGAACCGCCTCGAGCAGCATGGCTACGCCTTTCCGGATCGTACCCTCAAGATTCTTGCCGGCCCGCAACGCAAGGCGCTCGGCGAGCGGATCGCCGGCGCTGTGAGCGGAACGCCGGTGACATTGGAAACCCTCACCCACCCCTACTACGATGGATTGCGATTCATGATCAGCGCGCGCTCCCCCGAGGGCGAGCATTTGCCGTTGATTGACGGCGGCGCGTTTGACTGGCTGCGCAAACTGACCTCGAACAACAAGCTGGTATTCGTCGCCAGCGCGTTGGGTTCGCAATTGGCTGCGCATCTTTATCGCGTCAGCGGCGCAGATAGGCGTCCGACCCATCAAGCCAATCCTGCCGCGGCGGATTGAACACATCCACATCGAGGGTCTCCTCGAGCGCAACGGCGCGGTGCTCGAGATTGGAGGGGATGACCAGTACTTCTCCGGCGCGCACCGTAACTTCGCGGTCCCCTTTGGGCCCGAGCCAGAAATGCAGCGCGCCCTCGAGAATATAAGTGATCTGCTCATTGACGTGCGAGTGCGTCGGAACCTCATCGCCCTTTTTCAGACGCACGTGCGCGATCATCATGCGCTCCGAGGTGATCAGTTGGCGGGTGATGCCGCCCTTCAGCGGCTCCGCGGGCAAATCGTTCCATCGATAGTGCTTCGCGCCTGTATCGGCATTTTTGGTGTCCGTCATGGTGTGCTCTCTCGGTTGGGATCTCAAAAAGGAGTGGGCGCCCGGAGGCCCCATTCCCATTCTAGTCTACGATCCCTTATAGCTTGTAATTGAACGATGGGACGAAGTGGCGGCCCATGATGCCGGCAACGCACAGCTCGGCCTCAGCCGACGGCTTCGATCTCCACGAGCAAATCTTCGCGGCAGACGTCGGCTTGCAGATATACGATCGAAGCCGCGGGGTTCAGGAGCTCGGACAAGGTCGCCTCAATGGCAGGTAAGTCGGCTGGATTGCGCACATACACCTTCAGCTTGAGGCCGTTCAGGGCGTAGCGGCCCCCATCGACGATGCGATTGGCTTCCTCCAGCAGGGCCGCGATGTTGATCATGGTTTCACGCGTCTGCGCGACCACATCGCCGCGGTGGATGGTTTCGTGGCCGACAATGCTAGCGGTGCCTGAAACGAATAATCTTCCGCTGCCGGACTCGCCCCACACGCAGGCGCGCGAAAATATCGGACTGTGGCGGCCGAATTTCGGCGGGTAATGATAGGCGCTGGTCTGGCGCGGATTCTCGATCATCTTGGGCGGCCGCCGTGCCGCCAAAAAATAGATGGACAGCGGGCTGCCGGCCGGCGAGCCCAAAGCGCAGGCGGCCGGCACCGTTCCCATGGTCGCCCGGCCAGATTTTCGGAAGGCCATTTGCCGCGCCGAATTGAAATGACGATAGCGTTCATCGCCGTCGGCCTGTGCGTTGATCTCCGGCAAATAATTCCAGACGCGGATCAGGTGCCGATGCTCGGTTGCATTGAGCACATCGAAAATTTCTTGGTAGGCGAACTCGGTGGCGAGCTGCAGCGCTCCCGCCTCGCTGTGCGCGTCGATCGCCCGCTCCGAGATATTGAGCGAGCCGAACAACAGATCATCCGAGAAGCGATAGCTCACCCGGGTTTGCGCCGAACCGCTGGATAATTGAACTTCGGGACTCGCCACTCGCCACACTTCGCAAAGATCGTTCGCGGATAGCGAGCGGATCATGCTGGCCGTCACCGGGACGCGGGCATGATCGATGCTCGGAGTTTTCTCGAAGCTGACGACGCCGAGGACGCCTTGCCACCAGTGCGACGGCTGGGACGCGATTTCAGGCGAAGACAGATATTCGAGCTGCAGACTACACGTGCCGGCCGCGGTGGAATACGCCGTGGTGTTCATTGAGAGGCAGTCTATCCTGCCTCTGAAGACGACGGTAGACGCTTGGGGTTAGCCCTAAAATGCGATATAGGGGCCCGTGCCGACCTTCGTCATTGCCCCTTGCACGGCAACGGCAACACGCCGGCCGTAAAAGAATGGCAGACCATAGTCGAAGCTGCCGGCGTTCCCCGGCGGCAGGGTGCCGGCCAGGAGGGGGAAGGCGTCGAAGTTGTTCTGCAGCATGGTCTCGGCGTTGCCCACTTGAAATGTCAGGTTATCAGTCGAGGTGCCGTTCATGCCCACAATGGTGATGGGCAAGGTAAGCGTGCTCGCAGGACAGTAGAAATTCACGATTGGAGAAGTCGGGTCGCTGGGATCGGTGCACAAACTGATGCTGCTGTCGCTGAAGTAAATGCCGTTCGAACCGCTGTCGATGAAGCTGTTCGCGAAAGTCTGGCTGTTGAACATGATCGATAATTCCGCATTGTCATCCACGGTTAAGACCGTCTGGGTTCCGGATGCATTATCCGTTTGCGTATCGATGCCGAAGATCAGCGAGCCCATGACATCGGAGGCGCCTCCGGCTGCGACGCTGGGCAACACAACGATCACGCCGTTGTTATCGGCCGCGAAATGCGTAACGGGATTCGGTTCCTGCAAATTGGCCGGCACCGTGGTGTCCGTGCAGGTCGTACCGGCTGTCGGGCACGCGAAATACAGGCCGTGGGTATTCATATCGCAATCGCCGCAATCCAGCTCGAAAGGCCCGACGCCCAGAATCCCATTGGCACCGAATTCCGCTACGGTATCTTCTTCGCTGAGACCGGAGCCGGAACACTCGGAGGGAATATTCGTAAATCGGGGATCGCCGATCACTTGCACCGGCAGGGATTTGACCGTCTCGCCGGCGATTTGAAAGTCGGCCGTCACGACGGGTCCCCAGCTGAAGCCATCGACGAATTGCGTGCACTCGGCCAGGGAACTGCCGTTCGCCAAGGTTTCAACCGGCAATGTCAGGGTCAAAACCGGCGCCAGGATACGCAGGCCATAGGATCCGGTGTCGACTTGAATGTGATCGATCGTCTGGCAGCTGCTGGTACTCCCCGGCACGCAGACCGTCACCGACGTGAACATCGTGTTGACGCTGGCATTCGAGGGACCCTCATCGACGATGACGCTGGCCGTGTTGTTCGTCGGTGGTGGCGGAGGCGGCTGTCCGGTGCCCGCGGTACTACCCCCGCCGCCGCCGCAGGCAATCGCCGTCAAACACAGAACGGCGCCCAAACCCACCTTGAACCCACGCATCGACACCTTAAGCGCATGCGTCGAGACCATTAGTGCACGCATCGGGACCATTAGTGCAAATCTCCCAGATTGACGCCGCTGGGGATGGCGCTTCGGAGATAAGCGCTGCCGGAGAGTGCGCGCATGTGACCGCCGCTTTGCAGGACCAGATCACCTTGTTGTATCAGCACGTGACGGCGGTCGGATAATTTGCTCCGGGGCTGTGGTGATGCGAAGACGCCGAAATATTGGCCGAGAAGCTGACGCAAATCGGGCCGCGTCGGCCCTTGCCATGCCACGGCAAACACGGTGCCGTTTGGCGCGACGAACTCGCGCATCACGGTTCCCGAGGGCAGCTGAATTTCGTGTACCCGATAGGCGGTGCGATCCTGCGAAGACTTGATCGCCGCGTGCGCTTTATCAACGTCGGCTTGAACCGTGATCTCCGGCTGTCCCAAGGTCGCAGACGCAACCTGCGGCAGCAGTGCGGCGAAAAGCGCCGCCAGGCCGAATGCGGCTGTTTTGAAATCGTTCGAATGGCGAATTGGCATGATTATCCTTTGAAGACATTGGAAAGGTGCGGCGACGTTTGGTTCATCAGCTGATTTCAGTGTCGGGCTTCGGCGACATCACTCCTTCACCGGAGGCTTGGCACGGGCTTGGCCCTGAAATGCCAGCATCCACCCCGGATACTCCACCGGCAATGCGCTTATCTCGTCCAGCTGCTGGATCTCCGCATCGTCAAGTCGTACTCGCGTCGAGTCGACATTGTCCCGCAATTGATCCATGGATTTTGCGCCGATGATCACAGTTGTTACGAAAGACTTGGCCAAAAGCCAGGCCAAGGCGACCTGCGCGACGGAAATCTGGCGTGTCCGTGCGATGGGGCGCATGACATCGATGCACCTGAATGCCCGCGGCTTGTCCACTACCGGAAAATCGAACGCCGCGCGACGGGCGCCGGCCGGGCCCTTGTCCTCGGCGCTGCTGAACTTGCCGGTGAGCAAACCGCCCGCCAAGGGACTCCACACCATCAATCCCAATTTCTGATCCTGTATCAGCGGCACGAGCTCGCGTTCCAAATCCCGCCCCGCGATGGTGTAGTAAGCCTGAACGCTGACGAACTTCGACAAATTCAGGCGTTCCGAGATGCTCAAGGATTTCATGATTTGCCAAGCCGCCATATTGCACAGTCCGATGTAGCGAACCCTTCCGGATCGAACCAGATCGTTCAACGCGGACAGGGATTCTTCGAAGGGCGTGAGAGGATCGAACCCATGAAGCTGGTACAGATCGATGTAGTCGAGCTGCAGGCGCTTGAGGCTGGCATCCACCTGATTGAACAAATGATGGCGTGACTGGCCGCGGCCGTTGGGCGAGTCGTCCATGCTGCCCGTAGCCTTGGTGGCCACGATCAGCTGATCGCGCTTCAGGCCCAGCATCTTGAGCGATTCGCCGAGCAACGATTCCGACTTGCCGGTGGAATAGACATTGGCGGTATCGACAAAATTGATACCTGCATCAACGGCGAACCTCACCTGTTCGTTGACCGCGTCTTGCTGCAAATTGCCGATGGCCTCCCAGATTCCGCCGTTGCCGCCGTAAGTCATGCTGCCAAGGCAGAGCTCCGAAACGTACAAACCGGTTTGTCCCAGCAATCGATAACGCATGTGCCGCTCCTCCAAAGCAATACTTAGAACCGCAGGCGAAGCTTACAATGAATCGCCTTCGGGCCCGGCCCGCGCCGCGGCGCAACGAACTCGACATTTCTTCACGACAATTTCTCAGAATGAGTGGCATGATTTCGCGCCGCGGTTGTCGCAGTAGGAAGTTGTAAAATTTTCCGGAGTGCTCGTGAAGACATGGCTTAACCTGGCGTTCGCTGCAGCGGCGCTCACCCTCTCGGGTTGTCCCATCACGGGCGGTGCCAAGTACACCGTCGGCGGGACGCTGACCGGCCTGAGCGGATCGGGTTTGGTGCTGCAGCTCAACGGCGGCGACTCGTTGAGTTTCAATGGCAGCGGTACCTTCGATTTCGGCACGCGGCTCAGCAACGGCGCCGCCTATTCGGTGACGGTCATGACGCAGCCGTCGAATCCTGCGCAGACCTGCACGGTGCGCAACGGTTCAGGTGCGATCGACAAAACCAGCGTCACCAATGTCATTGTCTCCTGCACGCAAACCGGACGATTTGTCTACGTGGCGAATCGGCAATCGAATTCGATCTCCGGATTTGCCATCGAGGGCACGGGCGCGCTTGCGCCCTTGAGCGGATCGCCCTTCGCATCGAACGGTACGACCCCGACCGCGCTCACCGTCGACCCCAACGGACAATTCCTGTACGTCGCGAACAGCGACTCCAATTCCGTTTCCGCTTATTCGATCGGCGCGACGGGCGCGCTGACGGCGGTCGGATTCCCAACCGCGACGGGAACCGGACCCGGGGCCGTGACGGTCGACCCCACGAATCACTTTCTCTATGTGGCCAACCTGACCTCAAACACCGTGTCGGCCTACACGATCAGCGCAGGCACTCTGACGCCGATCATCGACTCTCCTTTCAGCGTCGGCGCCGAACCGTCCTCTCTGGCCATCGATGCCAACGGCAACTTTCTTTATGTCACGAATTTCAACAGCAACTCGATCTCGGTATTCCTCATCGACCCGGCGAGCGGCATGTTGAGCGCCATCTCCGGGTCGCCGTTCGGCGCAGGCGCAGGACCGGTGTCGATCGCCATCGATCCCACGGATGCGTTTGCGTTCGTCGCGAACAATACCGATCAGACCATCGCATCCTATGCACTCAATGCAACGACGGGCGCCTTGACGCCGGTCTCCGGATCGCCCCTCGCCGCGGGAACCAATGCGGAAGCGGTGACGGTCGACCCCACCGGCAGCTTCGTGTTCGCGGCCAATGCCGAGGCCGCGAATCAAGTCGCCACGTTCACCATTACCCCGGCCAGCGGCGTGCTGACCCTTTCGTCGGGTACCACGGCGGAGTCCCTGCCGATCGCAGTGGCGATCGATCCTTCGGGTCAATTTCTCTATGCCGTGAATTTCAATTCCAATGACGTGTCGGCCTACACCTTGAACGCGACCGGTGCGCTCACGCCGGTTGCCGGCTCGCCGTTCGCCGTGGGCATCCAACCGCATTCGATCGCGATCGACTAGTCCTCGTCTTCGGTTGCGAGTATGTTCGCAAGATGAGCATTCACGACGTGACGGCCGGCAAGCGCGTGCCGCAGGAATTCAATGTCATCATCGAGATCCCTCAGGCTTCCGACCCGGTGAAGTATGAAATCGACAAGGAATCGGGCGCCCTGTTCGTCGACCGCTTCATGATGACGGCGATGCACTATCCTGCGAATTATGGCTATGTGCCGATGACCATCGCCGACGATGAGGATCCGGTCGATGTGCTGGTGCATACACCGTTTCCGCTATTGCCCGGCGTGGTCGTGCGCTGCCGCGCTTTGGGCGTGCTGCGCATGGAAGATGAATCGGGAGGCGATGCCAAGGTGCTCGCGGTACCGACCGACGACATCTGTCCGCTGTTCACGCATTGGAAAACCATCGAGGATGTGCCGGAAATCCGCCTGAAGCAGATTCAGCATTTCTTCGAGCACTACAAGGATCTCGAAGCCGGCAAGTGGGTGAAGGTGCTGGGCTGGTCCGGCGTCGAGCTTGCCCACGCGGAAATTCTGGACGGCATCAAGCGTCACCAGGCGGAACTGCATACTCGGACCTGAACATGATGGGAAACACGCGCGGAGTCGTGATCGCCGGAATCGGCGCGGCGCTCATACTGGCGGCGACGCTGGCCGCTTACCGCACCCCGGCGCCGCTCGGTGTGGATGCCGAGCCCACGGTGTTTTCCGCAGGGCGCGCACGCGAAATTCTCAAAGAGTTGGTCGGCGATGGCGTGCCGCATCCCATGGGCAGCGCCGCCGATGCCAGAGTGCGCGATTTGATCGTCAAACGATTGACCGCTCTCGGCTATACCACCGAGCTGCAGACCGGACTGTCGTGCAATGCATTCGGCGCCTGCGGCACGCCCACGAACATTGTCGCGACGCGCGGCGCATTCAGCGGCAATGACGCCGTGATGCTGGCGGCGCACTACGATTCCGTGCCCGCCGGTCCCGGCGCCTCGGACGATGGCGTCGGCGTGGCGAATTTACTCGAAATCGCGCGCATTCTTTCGGTGACGCCTGCGCTCAAGCATCCGATCGTGCTGCTCGTCACGGACGGGGAGGAAGGCGGATTGCTGGGCGCCTCGCTCTTCACGCGCGAGCATCCGCTCGCAAAGCGCATTTGGGCGGCGGTCAACATGGACACGCGCGGTGTCTCCGGACCCAGTCTCATGTTCGAGACCGGAACGGCCAATGCGTGGCTGATGCGCCTGTACGGCAGGTCGACCCTCGAGCCCATCACCAATTCCCTGTGTTATGTGATCTACAAAACGCTGCCGAACAACACCGATTTCACCGTTTTTAAAGCGGCGTCGTACCAAGGTTTCAACCTGGCGTTCATCGGCGATGTTTCCTACTATCACACGCCTCTCGACAGCTTCGAAAATGCCTCGCCGTCCACCATGCAGCATCAGGGAGCGAATGCCTTGAGCGGACTGCTTGCACTCGCCGGTGCCACCGACTTACATCCGCCCACGGCCGATTCGCTGTTCTTCGACGTACTGGCGCACTGGGTCATCGTGTGGCCCATCGGTGTCGTGCTGCCGTCGGCGTTGATTGCACTCGCGCTGTTGGCCGCGGCCGCACTTCTCCTGATCCGAAAGGGCCAGCTGAGCTACGCCCAAGCCGGGTTTGGATTCCTAGGTGCGATCGTCAATGTGGCGCTGGGCGGTGCGGCTGCCATTGCGGTACTCGCGCTGCTGCGCGTCTTGGGAAGAATCCCGCCGATCGCAGGGCCTTCTTGGATCGCGCACCCGCTGGCAATGCATGTGGGATTCGCGGCGTTGGCGCTGCTGAGCACAACCGCCGTGACGGCGTGGTTCGCTCGCCGCGCGGGCTTTTGGGGCTTTTGGTTCGGCGCCAGCATGCTGGCCGCGCTCCTGTCGCTCGTCACTGCGCTCTTCATTCCTGCAGCGGCCTATGTCGTTCTATTTGCGGCCCTCGCGGCGGTACTGGGGTTCTTGCCCACCGCGTGGGCGTTCATGAAGGGGCGCCGGCCACCGCAAGGCGCCGCTGACTTCGCCGTGCTGTTTCCGGGCCTCATTGCGTTAGCGCTGCTGCTGCCGCTGCTGCTGCTGCTCTACCCCGCACTCGGAGCGCCGGCGTGGCCCTTAGGCACGGTCACGCTGTGTGTGACGGCCGCGTTTTTGTTGCCGCTGCTGGGTAATGCGACAAGCCCGGCCCGCCAGCGCCTCACCGTAATCGCCGCCGCGACAACTTTCGGCACCATCTGTATTACCGTTTTGCTGCCGACCTATTCGGAAAGCTGGCCGCAGCGCGTCAACATCGAATACTGGATCGATGCCGACAGCGGCAACGCCCATTGGTATACGCAAACCGCATCGCTGCACCTGCCGCGCGCCATGGACGAGACGCTGAAGTTCGATCCGGTGCCGCGCGATCGCTTCCCCGGATATCCCCTGAAAGGATTTTATGCGAGCGCACCTACCTTGAAGTTGGCCGCGCCGGAACTCACGCTCATTTCGACAGAATCGGGCGGCGGAGATCCCGGCCGTATGGAGCTGCTGCTGCGATCGGTACGCGGTGCGCCGAAGGCGTTCGTGCTCTTTCCGGCGAGCGCAAACATTCACGAGGTTGAGGTCACGACACCGACGGGACCGCTGCGCGCGAAGCTGCAAACGCTGCGCAACGGCAGCACCATCGTGGTCGCGCCGGGTATTCCGGACGCAGGTTTGCGGTTTTGGGTGAACAAGCCGGCCGCACCTATGACAGCGCAAGTGTTCGACGAAAGCTATGACCTGTCTTCGGCCCTGCCGGACGCAAAAAAGCTGCAGCAATCGCGCCCGAAGAACGCGACCAGCTCGCAGGATGGCGACATCACGGTGGTGCAGCGCACCGTGACTGTGGATCCTGCGGCCGGCCGCTAAAACGTCATGTCCTTAGCCCGCTTTCGTCATGCGGGCGGCGTGCAATGCCGCGAGCCGCTGACTGTGAATTTTGGAAACAGCGGCGTCCAGCGCCTCTTGCCGGCATTTCACCACCGCTTCGCTCACCAAGCGTGTGTTGCTGGGGTTGGGGCAGACCAACTCGGCCGCCTGCGACAACCGGCGATACAGCGCGCGCGTTCCGGTATCGGTCGCCAACGCATCGCTGTTGTACTGCACGACCATCGAAGGTGTATCGAGGGCTGCGTTGAGGGCCCCTGCTGTAGCGGCCGTCGCGAGGCCGGCAAAGCCTCCAAACAGCAGCATCGTCGTAGCTAATCGAGTCATGGCATCTCTCCTTCAGTGATTCACTAGGACACCCCAATAAGACGCCACGAGAGGGCAATTGGTATTCACCGGAACATCGTATTCGTCCCGAAATGCGACGGTTTCGTCCCGCGCCATCAGGCCGGTACCGCAAAAAACGGCGGGTTGCGGTAGTCTTGAACCATGATCGGCTCGGGTTCAGCTCAATCTTCGCAGCGCTTTGCCGGAGGCCTCAGTCAGGTCCAGTTTCTAGGGATCGTTTGCCTGTTCTGGGTCTATGTGACGGTATCCAACGTCCTATACGGCTACAGCATGAGCGCGGGCATTGCGCGCGTGACCAACGTGACCGTTTTTGCCAGCTGGGACACCCGTCTGCTGCAGCACCTCTTGTTGCTGCCCATGCTTTTGGTATCGTTTTGGGCTTCGCTCAAGGTTCAGTGGCGACCGATCCTGATCGCCCTGCCGTTGCAGATCATTTTGGGTGCGGTGTTCTCCGCGATGGCCTACCCGGTGATGATTCTTTCCGAAGTCATCATGGCAGCCGACCAATCGCATGGTACGGCGCTCTCGCATGTGGTCAGTGCCTGGAGCGATCCATTCTGGGTGACGCTCTGGCTCGCCAGCTTTGTGAGTTTTCTTCCTTCGTACGGGTTTGGGCTGGCGCTGGTCACGGGCCTCGCGCTGTATACGCGCTTTCGCGACTCGGAATTGCGGCTCGCCGCGTTGGAGCGCGAGTGGAGCGCCGCCCGCTTGGCGGCCCTGCGCATGCAGCTCTCGCCCCACACTCTATTTAACCTGCTGCACACCATCCGCGGGCACATCGAGTGGGATCCGAAGGCAGCACAGTCCATGGTGGTGCAGCTCGCCGATCTGCTGCGGCGCCTGCTGAACGCCGGCGAGCGGGATTTTTCGCGGCTGGCGGACGAGCTGCAGTTCGCGAAACTCTACTTGGAGCTGCAGCAACGGCGCTTCGCCGACCGCTTGCAGGTCGAACTGCCGAACCCGGCGGAAATACCTGCTGTGTGGGTGCCGAGCTTGATACTGCAGCCCCTGATCGAGAATGCCGTGGTTCACGGCATGGCGGGCCATCAAGGGACTGTAAGGGTGAAGGTCACGGTGCGCCTGGTCAACGAAACCATCTTACTGCGCGTCACCAACACCATGGCGCAGGACCGGGCCGCCGGCGCAGACGGCATCGGTCTGAAAAACGTGCGCGAGCGCATGGCGGTCCAATTCGAGGGACGCGCTGCGCTCATGTCGGGCGTTCACGGCAGCGAATGGATCAGCGAAATATCCATGCCCGCCATACGCGAGTCGCCGCCGGCTGTGCGCGAGGCAGCCGCCGCCGGCAAATTACAGACCACAACCCTTCTCGGCACATGATGGACGTCATCATCGTCGATGACGAGGCGGCGGGCCGGCGCACCTTGCGCGAGTACTGCGAGGCCGAACAGGACCTGCGCGTGGTGGGCGAGTTCGGCGACGGCAACGCTGCCCTGGCGGCAGTGCGATTGCAGAAACCGCAGCTCTTGTTTCTCGACATTCAGATGGACCCGCTGAATGGCATCGATCTGGCTCGTGCCTTGGAGCCGTCGCAGCTGCCGTCTCTGGTTTTCGTCACCGCCTATGATACGTACGCCCTCGAGGCGTTCGAAGTCTGCGCGGTGGACTATTTGCTCAAGCCCTTCGACCAAGAGCGCTTCCGAAAAACGCTCGCACGAGTCAGGCCGCGTCATTTGAACTCCGGCGCCGATGAACGCCAGACCTTGCTGGCCGGGCTGCTCGCGCAGCTCGAGCGCGGCGCGCGCAGTCCCGGCGAGGAAAAGCCGCGCCTGCTCGCCGAGCTCGGCGGTCATCTGCATGTTCTCGACGTGACGCAGGTCGAGATGATCGAGGCGGACCGCAACTATGTCGTCATCCGGGTCGGCAAGGACAACTTCCATGCACGCAGCACCTTGCAGCAAGCGGAAGTGGCGCTGCGTTCGCAACCCATGCTGCGCATCAGCCGCTCCTGCCTGGTGAATTTGAACTACATCAAGGAGGTGAACCGCACACTGCGCGGCGATTTCATTTTGGTGCTGGCCGGCGGCGCCACCGTCACCAGCAGCGAGGGATTCCGCGCCAAGGTGAAGGAATACCTGAGCACCCTGCGGATTTCGTCCTAAACCCAACCGAGTGATTCGGCGCGCTTGAAACTCGCCGGGCGCTCCTCAGAGCAGCTCGTCCGGCGCAAAGGGCGAAAGCAGTTTCAGCCAGATGCGTTCGGTCCGGCTGGTCGCGGGATCGGTGTGCCAGATTCTCTGTGCGCTGCCCTCGCCGCTCACCCACTCGACGCGGCCACGCGGGTCCAATTGCAGTTTGTAGCTGCCATCGGTGCTGATGTCATCCAACAAGCTCGTGACTTCGTGCGCTATCTCGGCGCTCGAAATCACCAGCCCTAGTTCGCTGTTGATCTTCGCGGAGCGCTCATCCATGTTCAAAGATCCGATGAAGACGATCTTTTGATCGATGACCAGCGCCTTGGCGTGCAGGCTGGCATTGGAGCTGCGGAACGGATGGAACCGCGCGTGCTTCTGCCCGAGTTTCGGACGCATCTCCCGCAGATCGACGCCGAGCTTGAGCAGCGATACCCGATAGCGCGAATAGCCGATATCCACCAGCGGGGAATCGGTGGACGCCAGGGAGTTGGTGAGGATTCGAACCTTCACGCCTCTTTGCACCAGCTTGGCAATGAGCGCCACGCCTTCCTTGCCGGGTATGAAATAGGGCGAAATGATGCTCAAGTCCTGTTTCGCCGTGCCCATCAGCTCCGTAATGTCGTTGGCGATGGTGAGCTCCTCGCCGGGAGAGGTATCGCTGGCAATTTTGGCCGGGCGATCCGCGAGCACCGTCGCCGGCGCCCAAATCAGCTCCAGTTTTTTTGCGTCGAGTTCCTGCTCGAGCCACTTGTCGCTCTCGGATAGTTGCGCTTCGATGGGAGGCGCGGATTTGGTCTCGGCTTCGACCGACGAGGCCACCGTGGCGATCGGGATGGCGTACTTGCTGTTCCAGAATTGATCGAAGGAAGCGGACAATTGCGGCACGATGTCGCCTGCCGCGACCACGTCCAAATCCACAAAGTTGCTGCGCGGGTCGAGCGTGAAATATTGGTCGCCGATGTTGCGCCCGCCGGTGATGGCGAGTGCATCGTCCGCGACGAAAAGCTTGTTGTGCATGCGGTGATTGATGCGCCGTATATCGGTCGCGGACGCAATGAAGCGCGTCCAGGTCGAGAACCTCCCGGCGGTAAACGGGTTGAAAACGCGGACCTCGACGTTGGCGTGGGAACTTAGGTGCATGAAGCGCCGATCCTCGCCCGCGGTATTCAAATCGTCGACCAGCAATCGCACGCGCACGCCGCGGTCCGCGGCGAGACGCACGTGATGCAGGAATTCCTGCGTGGATTCATCCTCGTGAATGATGTAGTACTGAATATCGAGCGTGCGCTCGGCGTGATCGGCCAAGGTGATGAGGCTGGCCAACGCCGCCTCTCCCGAAGAGAGCAAGCGGAAACCCGACAGGTTGGTGCCGATCTCATCCGCCGCGACAATGCGTCCGAGCGAGGTGGTCTCCGGATGTTGAAAAGCCACGGACGGTGTCTTGTGCACATGGCGCGGCAAACCGGCGCAGCCGGCGAGCAGCGACACCGCGATGACCGCGGGCATGAGGGTATGGCGCACCATCCGGCCATGATATCAGGCACACTTTGCAGCAATGCAGACGGACAGACGCATACGCAGCTTCGTCTTGAGAGCCGGCCGCACCACGCCGGCGCAGGAGCGTGCACTCAAGGAGCTCTGGCCCGCCTACGGCGTCGACCTGAAGGCGGTGCCGCTGGACCTTGCGGCGGTTTTCGGGCGCGAGGCGCCGCGCTGCCTGGAGATTGGCTTCGGTGCCGGAGAAGTCCTTGGGGTCCTGGCGCAGACCCATCCCCACATCGACTACCTCGGAATCGAGGTGCACCGTTCGGGCGTTGGCCGGCTGCTGCTGCAGGCGGAGCACAGCGCACTCAAGAATCTGCGCATCATTTGCAACGACGCGGTCGATGTGCTGCGTGATTACCTCGCGGATGCCTCGATCGATGAGCTTTTGGTGTTCTTTCCGGACCCCTGGCACAAAAAACGCCATCACAAACGGCGCCTGATCGAGGCGTCCTTCGTGTCGCTGGCGGCGGCAAAGCTGCGCATCGGCGGAATCTTGAGGCTGGCAACAGACTGGCAGGCGTACGCCGAACAGATGCTCGCCGTGTGCAACGCGGACCCGGGGCTCGAATCATTGAGCCCGGATTTGACCTATGTCCCCCGCCCGGAGTTTCGACCGGCGACGCGTTTCGAGCGGCGCGGCGAGCGCTTGGGACATGGGGTGTGGGATTTGGCTTATGCGAAACGTGTTCGAGAGACGAGCGGCCGGGGAGGTCTATAGTCAGCCGGTCCTTCACCAGGGAGCAAAAAGTGAAACTGATAAAGGCGACCGCGATCGCGGCGTGTATGGCGGTGTTTTACGTTCCGGCGGCCCTGGCAGGGGTTTTTGCGGATGATTTGGGCAAGTGCCTGGTGAATTCCACCACGAGGGAAGATCGCGAGAATCTGATCCGGTGGCTGTTCGTGGCGGCCTCGCATCATCCGGCCGTCAAACCGATTGCCTCCGTCACGCCCGCCCAGCAGGAAGAATCCGACAAACAGATGGGTACGCTGGTCATGAAGCTGCTCACCGACAGCTGCAAAGCCCAAGCGCAAAAGGCATTGCAAACGGAAGGCCCGGCGACCATGCAATTTGCCTTTGAAGTGTTGGGTAAGGTGGCGGGCCAGGAACTCTTCTCGAGCCCGGAGGTTGCCGGCAATCTCAAAGGACTCGCCAAGTACATCGACCCGGAAAAGATCAAGGCGCTGTCGAGTGCGCCCGCGAAACCGCAATAAGCTTTAGGACAGAAAGCTGCCGCGAATGCCTTCGACGATGAATTGAACGGCGAGGGCGGCCAGGATAACGCCGGACAGCCGGCTCATGACATTCGCGCCCGTGACGCCGAACACTTTCATGAGGCGCGGCGTCGCCAGCATCAGGATCCAGCACACCAGCATCACGAAACACACGACGCCGAGGAATGCGGCGAATTGCAGCGGCTTGCCCCACAGTTCGCCGGAGGTCAGCAAGATCGTGGCGAGAGCACCGGGCCCGGCGATGAAGGGGAAGGCCAGAGGAAACACCGAGATGTCGTCGCGCGTCTTGGCTTCTTCCTTTTCGGTGGTGGTCGATTTGGTGCCGGAAGTGCGCGCGAACACCATGTCGAGCGCGATCAAGAACAGTAACGTGCCGCCCGCGATGCGAAACGAGGCCAGGGAAATTCCCATGACATCCAGAAATCGCGCCCCCACCAAGGCGAACAGCACGCAGATGATCAGCGCAATGGCCGCGGATTTGCTGGCCATCTTTTTCTTGTAGCGGGCGCTCGCCCCTTGCGTCAATCCGGCGAACAGCGGAATCAAAGAAATCGGTTCGACCACGACGAAAAAAACCACGAAAAATTTAATGAGCTGTTCGATCATGTATTGTTGCTTCGCGCAAAAATTACATATTGCGCGTCGGGCTCATTGGGAGTTGAATGGAGCGGAGCATAGCAGACGGAGGCGCCGATGAATGTTATCAGGCCGATCGTAGGCGAATGGTATCGAGGCGGTACCAACGAGCTCTTTGAAGTGGTGGCCATCGATGATCAGGATCAGACCATCGAGATTCAGTATTTCGACGGCACTGTTGCTGAAATGGATTTCGAATCTTGGAACGAACATCTGTGGGACGATTTGATCGAGGCCGCGGATGCGCCGGAAGACTGGTCGGGCGCCATTGACGTCGAGTCCGAAGACCTGGGCCGTGAGTTCGAGGACAACGCCCGTACCGCGTGGTCCAGTCCGAACGACCGGTCGATGCGCCGCTGAGCAAGCGGGCGCCAAAACAATATCATTCTGACGCGCTGGCTCTTGCCGGCGCCTAACGTTTGGCGCCAGCGTTCTCGCGCGCTGCAAGTTCCCGCAAGGGACGGCGCAAAATCACCAACAAGATGAGGCCGGGTACCGCCGTCAGGCAGGTCACCACAAAAAATTTCGGCCAGCCAATGTGAGAAACCAGCGTACCGGCAATGGCTCCGGTGACGTTGCGTGGAATGGATGCCATGGCTGAGAGCAGCGCGTACTGCGTGGCGCTGAAGCTCGCACTGCACAGCGACATGAGAAATCCCACATACGCAGCCTGCCCCATGCCGCCGATGCCGGTGTCGAGCGTGGTGGCGAGCGCCATCAACCAGAGCTTCTTGCCGGACAACGCCAGCACCGTGTACAGCAAATTGGTGAGCGACTGACCGATGCCGAAGACCAGCAGCGAGCGGAACATGCCCCATCGCATATAGATCCAGCCGCCCAATGTCACGCCGGCGATGGTCGACACCGTCATGTTGGCCTTGCCGGCGATGCTCAGTTCCGCCAGCGAAAATCCCACGCCCTTGATCATGAAGGCGCTGTACAGGCTCAGAGCGAAAGCATCCCCTGCCTTGTACAGCAGCACCAGCGCCAGAAATCCCCATGCCCCCTTCTGACTGACCAGATCCTTGAGCGGATTCCAGACCGCACTGGCGAGCGTTCGCGGTGGCTGTCCCGGCGTCAAAGGCTCGGGCGCCCAGATCGTGGATAACATGGTCGCGGCCATAGAGACGGCGATGACCAGAAAAGCCAGATGCCAACTGCTGACCGCGGCGATGAGCACAAGCACCGTGCTCGCGAGCACCGATCCGGTGCGGTAGCCGAAGGCCGTAGCGGCAGCAGCGACGCCGCGTTCGCTCGGGGGGATGGTGTCGACGCGATAGGCGTCGATGACGATGTCTTGCGATGAGGACAAAAACACCATGAGCAACGCGATCGCGGCCAAATAAAACGGGGCCGCAGTCGGCGAACTGAAACCCATCACGCCGATGGCCACGGCCAGGCAGGCCTGAAAGATCACGATCCAACCGCGGCGCCGGCCGAGAAGCGGCGGTACATAGCGATCGAGCAGGGGTGCCCACAGGAACTTGAAGCTGTACGGCAGGCTCACGAGCGAGAACAGGCCGATGGACTTCAAATCGACGCCGGCCGATGCCAGCCAGGCCTGAAAGGCAAATCCGGAACCGGACAAATTGAAAGGCATCCCCGAGGCGAAGCTCATCAAGAGCACGGCCACGATGCGTTTGTCGCCGAGCGCCTGCCAGAATGTGGGCTTGGGTGCTTCCGTCAAAGGAAGGCGGTATTCGTGACGATGCGCATCGCGCACGATAATATCAGTCCATGACCGCGGCGTATCAAAGTGAATTCATCGAGTTGTGCACGCAGCTCGGGGTTTTGCGATTCGGCAGCTTTAAGCTCAAATCGGGCCGCGAGAGCCCGTACTTCTTCAATGCCGGTTTATTCAACACCGGCGCCGCCATTGCCGCGGTGGGGCAGGCCTACGCGAGCGCTCTGGCCGCGTCCGATCTGAAGTTCGACATGCTGTTCGGGCCCGCCTACAAAGGCATCCCGCTGGTGACCATAACCGCGGCGGCACTCGCGGAGCGCCACCAGCGCAGCGTGCCTTTCGCGTTCAACCGCAAGGAAGCCAAGGACCATGGGGAAGGCGGCCAAATCGTCGGCAGCCCTTTAAAAGGCCGGGTCCTCATCGTCGACGATGTCATCACCGCGGGCACGGCGATCCGGGAGTCCATTGAAACGATCCGAAGCGCGGGTGCGATCGCTGCCGGCGTGCTGTTGGCGCTGGATCGCCAGGAGCGGGCGTCGGACAGCGATTTTTCGGCAGTGCAGGAAGTGCGCAGCCAATACCAAATTCCGGTGGTTTCGGTGATCAATTTGTCCGACCTCATGCAGCATGTATCCCGGACCGGCCGGGCGGGCGAGCTTTCAAGCATGCGGCTGTACCGAGAGCGATATGGGCTCGCAGACTGAGGAATTGCCCCTAGAAAACGCCGCCGGCTCCCCTCACAATGGCGACCGCTTCACTTGAGGATAGGTTCTTGAAGAAAGTCGCTTGGATCCTCTGTTTAGGCGGGCTGCTGGCGATTCCGCTCGCGGCAGGCGCCGCTGCCCCCACCAGCCCATCGAACAACGGCCGCGTGCTGTACAAGTGGGTGGATAAGGACGGCGTGACGCACTACGGCGATCATGTACCCCCGGAATACGCCAGCCAGGAACAGCACATCCTCAACTCCCAGGGGTATGAGATCAAGCATCTCGATGCGCAGAAGACCGCGGAACAAGCGGCCGCCGACGAACAAAAGAGAATTGACGCGGATCAGCGCCAGCTGCGCGACAAGAATTTGCTCAGCACGTATGCCTCGGTTCAGGAGATCGAACGGCTGCGCGACCAGCGCCTCACGCTGATCGCGGATCAGATCAAGGTCACCAACCAGTTTCTCGAGACCCTCAACGGCCGGATGAAAAAAATGCGCGCGGAGAGCATGCATTTTCGGCCTTACAGCAGCGATCCCAAAGCGCCCCCGATGCCGGACCAGATCGCGGAAGATCTGGTGCGGCTGACCTCGGATGTGCGCACCCAGGAACAGAACCTGAAACAGAAACACGGCGAAGAGTCGGCGATGAGCATTCAATTCGAGAGCGACATCGATCGCTTCAAAGAGTTGAAGCACATTCAATGACGCCGAAGACCCGCGTTTTACTGGGCGTGACCGGCGGCATCGCCGCCTACAAGAGCCCCGACCTGGTACGCCGCTTGATCGAGCGCGGCGCCGACGTGCAGGTCGTGATGACCTCGGCCGCGCAGCGATTCGTCTCGCCCATGACGTTTCAAGCCGTGTCCGGCCGACCCACGCGCAGCGATTTATGGGACAGCGCCGCGGAAGCGGCGATGGGACACATCGAGCTGGCGCGTTGGGCGCAGATGGTTTTGATTGCGCCCGCCAGCGCGGATTTTATCGCGCGACTCGCCGCCGGCCGCGCCGATGACCTGCTCTGCACCTTGTGCATGGCCACCGAGGCACCGATCCTGCTGGCGCCGGCAATGAATCGCGTGATGTGGGCCAACAAAGCGACGCAGGCCAATGTGGCGACGCTCGCGGCGCGCGGCATTCGCATATTGGGACCGGCGTCCGGCAATCAGGCCTGCGGCGAGGTCGGCGCGGGACGTATGTGGGAGCCCACGCAACTGGCGGAGTCGGTGCTCGCTGCGCCTGCTAATGCAGGTCTGTTGTCGGGCCTGAATATCTTGATCACCGCCGGACCCACCCGCGAACGGCTCGATCCGGTGCGGTATCTGACCAATCGCAGCTCCGGGAAAATGGGCTTCGCGGTGGCGGAAGCGGCGCGCGAAGCCGGAGCGCATGTCACCATCGTCACCGGTCCCGTGCAATTGCAGACGCCGATGGGCGTGACCCGAATCAATGTGGAAAGCGCGCGCGAAATGTATGCCGCGGTTCATCGGCAGGTGGGCGATACCGATATTTTCATTGCGGCCGCGGCCGTCGCCGACTTTCAGCCCGTAACGGTCGCCAAGCAGAAGATCAAGAAGCAGGGCGGCTCGGTCAAGCTGGAGCTGGAGCCGGCGCCGGACATCATCAAGTCCGTTGCCGACATGGCGAAGCGCCCGTTTGTGGTCGGCTTTGCCGCCGAAACGAACGACGTGGAAGAAAATGCGCGCATCAAGCTCAAGCGCAAACGACTGGACATGATCGCGGCGAATGAAGTCGGCGACGGCATCGCTTTTGACTGCGAGGACAACGCACTGACGGTGATCTGGCCCGGCGGCAAATCGGAAGTTTCGCGCGGACCGAAACTGGAGGTGGCGCGCGAACTGATCGCGCTCATCGCCAAGCGCCTGCCGCCGCGCGATGACAGTCCGCGGCGCGGCGCCCGAAAGCGCAGAACCGCGGTGGGCGGCACGCCGCGCGACCGGGTACGCGGCCGCCGTCCGCGGCGAGTCTAGGATTCGAAGGCAACACCGGCGCCCATGCAACGTACCGTGAAACTGCGGATCCTCGATCCGCGCATCGGCCGCGAATTTCCCCTGCCGCAACACGCGACCGCGGGCTCGGCCGGCATGGATTTGCGCGCCTGCCTCGATGCACCGCTGATATTGCAGCCGGGGAGCGCGGAATTGATTCCGACGGGTGTGTCGATTTACATCGCCGACTCAGGCCTGGCCGCCATGCTGCTGCCGCGATCGGGCCTCGGCCACAAGAACGGCATCGTGCTCGGCAACCTCGTGGGCTTGATCGATTCCGACTATCAGGGCCCCCTGATGGTATCGACCTGGAATCGTGGTACTCAGGCTTTCACCATCAACCCCGGCGATCGGATTGCGCAGATGGTGATCGTGCCGGTGGTGCAAGTGGCATTCGAAGTGGTCGAGGATTTTTCGGCGACGGCGCGCGGCGGCGGAGGGTTCGGGAGCTCAGGACACGACTAGGCGATGGTTCTAAGCTTCGTCAGTGAGGCGCGCCACCAGTCTGCCGCACGCTGAAGCGTGACATGCTCGGGAAAGCCATGCCTTGCAACGTGCCTTTGCGGAATCGTATCCCATGCCCGGTGCTCGATCGATATGCGGGTTTCATCGCCAACACTTTGGAAGCGCACTTCTACCTCCGTCGACTGTTCCGGCGCGAAGCTGGCGGGGCGCCACGTGAAGACGAGTCGCTTCCCGGGCTCCCAGATTGAAATTCGTCCAATCTCGAATTTCTCGCCATTGGCGAACGTCGTCAACAGACGGCCGCCAACGCCGGGCTCGAACGCCAGCCGCCCGTCACCGCGTGGCGTCAGCTGAAAAAGACTGCTGGGCTGCCACCACAGCGCGATTTCGTTGGTGAACGCCTCAAAAGTCCGCAAGGGATTCGCCGGCACGCGTAGCGCGACATAGACCTGGGAGGTCATCGCTTCGTCTTGTTGATATGCGTCTTCAGGGCGAGAAGCTGCCGTGCCCACAGTGCTTCGGTCGCTTCGAGCCATGCTTTCAATGCCGTCATCGGCTCATTTCGTAGGCGATAGATGCGCACGCGCGAGTCAAATTCGTCGCGTTCTTCCTGCACCAGCCCGCTCTGGCGCAAAAGCTTGAGGTGACGGCTCATCGCCGGAAAGGAAATTCGCGCCGCTTCGGCGAGTTCGCCCGCGCGTCGCGGCCGATCACGCAGCAGATCGACCACGCGCCGGCGATGCGGGTCGGCCAGTGCCGCGAGCGTCCGGTCTAGATTGTCGGTCACGTCAATGTCTTGTACTTGAACCCGGTTGCTTTCTCCATTTCTTCTTTGGAGACAGTTCTCACCGGCTGCGAGAAGGTCCAATGATGGCCTTCGGGGTCGACTGCCGAATAGCAGCGATCTCCATAGAACTGGTCGGCCGGCTCCATGGGGATTTCCGCGCCGGCTTGCCGGGCGCGCGCGCAATGCTCGTCAACCCCGCGCTCGAGACGTACGTGGATTCGCTGGGTGTTCTTTCCGCCAACTGATGCCGGGCTCGCCGCCCATTCTGCGAATTCACTGCCGATCATGATGACGCCGTCCCCATGGCTCATCTCAGCGTGGACAATGTCGCCATTGGCGGCGGTGAGGACCTCGCTCGCTTCAAATCCAAATGCATTTTCGAGCCATTTGAGCGCAGCGCGATTGTCCTTGTAGATGATCGAAGGAATGAATGCCGGTCGATGAGGGGTTCCGCTCGCCATGGCTGCACCTTGGTAGTTGTCTATGATGACAATATTTAACGATATTGATAACTATATTGTCAACACCCTGTTCTGGCCGGAATGAGCTTTCGCGGCATTTTATTGACCGCGGTGCCCCGGCGCGGCACCATTTGTGCGCTCTCAACGGGGAAGAGGGACGTCGATGAAAATTTACAACGCAATCGGATTCGCCATACTCGTGCTGAGCGTGGGGGCGTCGGCCCTTTTCGCGCCGGAAGCGTTGGGCCCGTGGAAGGGAGCCGGTATCGGGGCCCTGTACATCCTCTTCGTCTGGTTCCTTGCCGGCGTTTATCTGTCGGACGTGATTCACATGGGAATTGCGCACGCAGCGCTGGACTATAAGCCGTGGTTCATCAAGACGCTCGTGCTCCTCAACAACACCCTCGGCATTTATGTGGATCCGGTCAGCTGGGTCAATCGCCACCGCAATCATCACCGGTTCGCCGATCATCCCGGCGACCCGAACAAACTCTCGGCCGACGGATTCTGGAAGACGACGTACCTGTGCCTCATGCCGTACCGCTGCCGGGAGGACATGGCACGCGATGCGGTCCTGAAGTCCTGGCCTTTTTCGATGGTCGGTCACCCGCTGTTCGCGGTCTTGGCGCAGATCATCAGCTATGCCTTCGTGTGGGTGCTGGTGCGGGACTGGAAATATGCGCTGGTGGTCTGGTCCGGCATAAGGGTGTTCGCCCTCTGGGTGAACCTCATTCAAAACTTCTGGACGCACGATCGGCGCTTCGGCACGCGCCGATACGACGATCCCGGGGACAATGCGATGAATATCGGCGAGTGGCTCCCCGTCATGGCGACCTTCAGTGCCTGCCTGCAGAACAATCACCACCACTATCCGCATCTACTGCGGCTTTCTCATAGCGACGATGAGTTCGACTTCGGCTTCAGGACGGTGAAGGCCATGGCCGCGCTCGGGTTGGTCAACCCATCAAAGACGGGGACCGTTAGACCGGCGGACCTGGCCGCGGATCTGGAGCTCAGTCTCTAGGGGATTTTGCCGCCCCCCGGCGGTCCGGGCCCGTTGCGGTCAGCGGCCCATGAACGGGTCGACGAACTGCCTGAAGAAGCCGGGGCGGACCGATGTGCCGCTCAAGCCGTAGCTCGCCGGCCAGCGATCCTTGGGGAAATGACAGGTGCCGAAGATGCGATCGATCCACGGAAAGTGAATGGCGAAGTTGCAGTCGATCGCTTCTTCTTGCGCCGAATGATGCCAGTGATGGTAGCGCGGCGTGACGAGGTAATTCTCCAGCCAGATCGTGCGCGGTCGAAAGTCGAGGTGCGAGAAGGTGGCATGGAAGGACACGAACAGGATGTAGCCGATGATCGCGCCTTGCGAAAATCCGCAAAGCGCCAACGGAATCATGATCAAGCCGCGCGTGACAACGATGTCAAAAAAATGCGAACGCGAGCCGGCGATCCAATCCATCGTGCGGATCGAGTGATGCACGGCGTGGAAGCGCCAGAGCACGGGAATCTTGTGGAACATCCGGTGCACGGCGTATTGCGATAGATCGGCGACGAGAATCACGGCCAAGAGCTGAATCACGAACGGCCAATTCCGCACGTACGCCTGAAGCTGCGGGATTGCCAGCCAGGGAGCCGCCAGTGCCGCAGGCAGAAGCATCAGGAAATTGATCAATTGAGATGGCAGATGCGTGGCGATGAAATAGAACGCATCGGTGGTCCATTCCGCGCGAAACGTTCCTTGATCAGGATGCAGCGGCCAAATCCGTTCCAGCGGCACGAAGACGATGGTCATCACGAACAGATCCAACACGAACCAATCCAGCCCGATTCCGGTTTTGGTGGCGACTTCCTGCGGGAGAGGAACACCCCCGCCGCCCAGGGCCAACGCGGCAACGGCGAGCGCGGCGCCCGTGAGCGCCAGAACCTTGCGTTGGCGCAGAACGGCGGACACGGCGGCAAGCACGAAGGCGGCGAAAATGATCCCTTGAATAAGCGGACGTATGACGCCCATCGGATAATGGGCGCGGGCCTCCGGCAGGGTTAACAGTGCGGGAAAGCGCAGGCACAGCACGGCGCCCAAACCCAACAGTCCGAGGAAGACTGCGCTGATGCCGCTGACCCAACCGCTGCCAATCCGGACCGGCTCCGAGTCACCGAATGTTTTGCGAAAGAATTCATCCGACATGCCGGCCTCCTGGCGTCCATCGCCGGCAAATTTAACCATAAGCGGGGGCGCTGAACATCAACGTCCGTCTCAACTTTGCGAGGCCGGAGCCCGAGCGGCCGCGCGGCATTCGGAAAACCAACACCCGGACAGGCTGCCTGGCTCAGGCCGTTTCGCCCTCTTCTGCCGTGAAATGCCCCTGGAGGGATGCACCGCGAACCGTCAAGCTGATGCATGACAATTCGGGACTGGCCGAACGACGAACGGCCGCGAGAGAAGCTCCTCGACAAGGGCGCCGCGGCGCTCTCCGATGCGGAGCTGCTCGCGATCTTGTTGCGCACCGGTACCCGGGGACACTCGGCGCTCGATCTCGCGCGCGACGTTCTCAAGAGTTTTCATTCCCTGCGCAAGCTGATCGCCTCGGATCGGCAGCGATTTTGCGCCGAGCGCGGGTTGGGGCCTGCCCGGTATGCAGAATTGCAGGCATCGGTGGAGATTGCAAGAAGGCAGCTGTCGGAAACGTTGCGCGCCGGCCCCTCCCTCGCGAGCCCGCGGGCGACCCGGGATTTTCTGAGCGCTCGTTTACGCGACTTGGAGCACGAGGTGTTCTGTTGTCTGTACCTGGATAAGCGGCATCGCCTGATTCAATTCGAGGAATTGTTTCGCGGCACCATCGACGGCGCCAGCGTGCATCCGCGGGAGATCGTGAAACTCGCCCTGCAACGCAATTCCGCCGCAGTGATCATCGCGCACAATCACCCGAGCGGCGTCGCAGAACCGTCGCAGGCGGACGAGTTCATCACGCAGCGCGTAAAAGAAGCATTGGCACTGGTGGACATTCGCCTGCTCGATCATTTCATCGTGGGCGACGGCGCGTGCGTGTCTCTGGCGGAGCGCGGACTTATCTGATGTATCCTCGGCTTGCCCGGGTGTCGCACGCCTGTGTCAACCTAACCGCAGATTCGACGTTGTCTCCTTCAGTAAGGGATGGCGATCAGGTTCGTCCCAGGGATGCCGCGGAATATGAACGCGAACCACTTTGCTATCAGCGAACGGACCGTTGTTGACATTGAAGCAACGCCTCGCGATGGGCCCATTGCGGTAGACAAGCAAGCAGGATCGAAAGCGCCCGTGCTGGCGCTGTCGACGCTCGGATTGGCAGCGTGCAGCGGTGGCGGCTCGTCACCCTCGGCGCCATTGACTCCGTCCACACCCAGCGAGGTGACGGCAACGCCCGGGAATAATCAGGTCACCCTAGCGTGGTCGGCCAGCCCGGGCGCGAGCGGATACTCGATCGCCCGCGCCACAAATGCTGCCGGGCCTTACGAGTCGATCGGCGAATCGAGCTCGACGTCGTTCACCGACACCAGCGCCATGAACGGCACCGCCTATTACTATGTCGTGTCGGCTTCCAATGCGATGGGCTCGAGCGCCAACTCAGCGACCGTGGCGGCAACCCCCGTGGCTATGTCGCGCGCCCAGGCTGCGCGCTTCTTGGCGCAGGCCGCCTTTGGTGGGTCCGACAGCGACATTCAGAATGTGCAGTACCAAGCGCAGGGCATTCAGGGCTGGCTCGCGCAGCAATTCGCGCTACCGGTCAATCCGTCCGGCCAGTTGTCGAACGTCGCGTGGATGCAGGCCAACAGCCTCATCTCGGTCGAGTTCGATGCCACGGGCGTGCAAAGCTCGCTGTGGCGCAAGCTGATCTCGAGCCCAGACGTGCTGCGCCAGCGCATGATGTTGGCGCTCACCGATCTGTTCGTGATCAACACCGGCGCCACCACACTGACCTACCGGGGCGCGGCGGCGGCATATTACTTGGATCAGCTCGAAGCCAATGCATTCGGCAATTTCAAGGACCTGCTGCTGGCCGTGTCGCACACGCCCGCCATGGGTCAGTATTTAAGCTACTTAGGCAGCGTCAAGGCCAATCCGGTCACGGGCACGAGTCCCGATGAGAATTACGCGCGCGAGATCATGCAATTATTCTCGATCGGCGTCGTGCAACTGAATCTCGACGGCACGCCGATCGCCAATCCGAATGACCCGGGCGTGGCGCTGGCTACATACAGTCAGACGGACGTGCTCAATATGGCGAAGGTGTTCACGGGCTGGAAATTAGATAGCGCCGCGACGGCCTATCTCGGTGCCTCGGCGGCCACTGACATGATCAATGATCCCTCCAAATTCGACACGACCGAAAAAACCGTGCTCGGTCAGACGATCGCCGCGGGCTTGGATGGCGAGCAGACCTTGGAGGCGGCGATCGGCATCCTGATGGCACACCCGAACATGGCGCCGTTCATCTCGCGGCAATTCATTCAGCGCCTCGTGACCAGCAATCCGTCCGCCGATTACGTCTCTCGCGTAGCCACGGTCTTCAATGCCACGCAGGGCGACATGAAATCGGTCATCACGGCGATTCTGACGGATACCGAAGCCACGTCCGATGCGTTGTTGTCGAATCCCCTGGCCGGCAAGCTGCGCGAACCGGTGGTGCGCTTCATTCAGTGGGCGCGCACATTTCAATTGAGATTTTTCGCCGTCCACGGCGACTCAGTGGGCCACCATCGGCGACCTGTCCAGCCCATCGAGCAAGCTGGCCGAGAGTCCGCTGCAGTCGCCTAACGTATTTTTCTTCTTTCAACCCGGGTACATCCCGCCGAATACCGCGCTGCAGAGCAACGGCATTACCGCACCGGAGTTCGGCATTACGAACGAGAGTTCGGTCGCCGGCTACATGAATTTCATCAAGAACGTAATCGCCAACGGCATCGGCGGGGTGCCGGGAAACTACAGCGCGCTCCAAGCGTTGGTGAACCAGGGCGGCAATTCCGCAGCGTTGCTCGCCGAACTGAATGTGCTGATCGCCGCCGGACAACTTTCGGCGGCGACCTTGAGCTTGATGCAGGGCGCACTCGACACGATCGATGTGACGACCATGGGCACGAACAACCGCCTATTCGCCGCGCTCACCCTCGTCATGTGCGCTCCCGAATATTTGGTGCAGAAGTAAGGACACCCCGATGACCAAGCCCGCCTCGCGACGCGAATTTTTGAAGATGGCGGCCGCGCTGTCCGCCACGCGCTTTGCGCCGCCGTTCGCATTGAATCTCGCCGCACTCGGCGAGAGCGCCGCGGGGACCGCCACGGATTACAAGGCGCTCGTCTGTGTGTTCATGATCGGCGGCAACGACAACTTCAACACCCTGGTCCCGTACGATGCGGCGAATTATGCCATCTACAACCAACAGCGCCCGGCCATTGCCACGGCCTTGAGCGCCTTGACGCCCACGCTCTTGACCCCGGCCACAGCGCTGCCCGGGGGGGAGCAATTCGCCTTGGCTCCGGCGCTGAGCCCGCTGCTGCCGCTCTTCGACGCCGGACAAATGGCGGTCATGCTGAACATCGGGACGCTGATCGAGCCGATTGTCTCGGCCGCGGCCTATGCCAGCGCGTCCGCCACCAGCCTGCCGCCGCAGCTGTTCTCGCATCTCGATCAACGGGCGTTCTATCAAGCCGAAGGACCAGTGGGTAACACCTCGGGCTGGGGCGGCAGGATTGCCGACATGTTTGCCGCGAGCAACGGCAATTCCCTATTCACCTGCATCTCGCCGGCCGGGGACAGCTTGTTTCTCACCGGACTCAGCAGCGGAACATACTCGATCTCGCCGACCGGCGGCGCGATTGCGATCCAGAGCATTGTCTCTCCCTTGTTCGGCTCCTCAGCCTGCCAGAGCGTGATGAAAGCCCTGACCACGGCGCAGCGCACCGATGCCAGCGGCAATCTTGCGAATCTGTTCGAATCCACCTATGCCAATGTGGTGAGCCGCTCCTTGACGGGGCAGCAGGTCCTCGGCAGCGCGCTGCCGGCGGCAACCGTTACGACGTTTCCGACGACCAGCAAAACGAATCTCTCGGCGCAATTATCGATGGTGGCTCGGGTGATTGCCGCGCGCAACGCCGCCGGCATCGGCGCGATGCGCCAGGTATTCATGGTCGGCGCCGGTAATTTCGACACCCATGATGCGGTCGACACCCTCCAGCCGCCGCTGCTATCCGATGTCGCCGTATCGATGGCGGCGTTCTACGCGGAGATGAACGCACTCGGCTTGCAGAACAACGTCACGAGTTTCACCGTCTCTGACTTCGGACGCACCCTCAATTCGGATGGCGACGGCTCCGATCACGGCTGGGGCAGCGTTCACTTCGTTATCGGCGGGGCAGTCAACGGCAATAATTTCTATGGCGCGGCCCCCGTGTTGCCGCCGAGCTTGACGACTCCAGGCCCGCTGGACGTCGGCCGGGGCCGCTTCGTTCCGACCATGGCGGTGGATCAATTCGGCGCGACCTTGGGCTCGTGGTTCGGCGTGAGCAATGCCAACCTGTTGACGATCTTTCCGAACCTTGCCAATTTCGATGCCAGCACCCGCAATCTAGGATTCATGCAAGTGCCCACCAGCGGCTAGCAGGCTCAACGTCATCGGACCTAGGCTGGTCTAGTGGGCTTGCGACGGGATCTTGCAGGCGATCAGCATCTCGCGATCGTCCTCATTGCCCTTCAGAATATCGTAACCATTGCTGCCACAAGCGCGGCCGGCCCTCACCAGGCACTTTGAGTAGCTGTTCAAGAAGCCGCCGCAGGTTACGACATAACCTCTGCGGCCGTCCGGCGCGTAGGTCGCATGCTGGGATCGGCACGCTGTGCAGGCGAGTGCCAAGCATAGGACTGCGAATCGCGCCGACTCAAGGTTGATTTTGTACATGGCTCTCGGGCTGATGCTTTTTCAAGGGGCTAGAGCGTGACTGAGTAGATGACAAACACATGTCGGCGGTAACAAAAGCATCACGGCGGCGTGGGTATAGTTGCCGCATGTCAAAACATCGGAAAATCACTGGGATTTTGATTTTGCTGGCGCTCGGGGCGCTCAGCGAGCCTGCGCTGGCCGATGGAATCAGCGGCCTCTATCTTTGGCGGCAGCGCGGGCTGGGCAAAGATCGACTACGACAATTCAGTGTTCCAAACGCAATTGCAAAACGGCGTCGCGGGATTCGGCACCTTGGATTTTACGTCCGCAGCGCTGCATGACCGCAAAGCGGCGTGGTGGGCGAATGCTGGATACATGGCGTGGCCTTACGTTGGAATCGACGCGTCGTATCTGCACCTGGGGGAATTGTATAACCAGGTAAATGGAACTTATGTGGCGAATGATGGCACGACCCACTCGGTGGGCGCGGCCACCCGAGTGTCGTCCAAAGGACCGGCGCTCGGACTGCTTTTCGAGCTACCCCTGACGGAACGCTTTGATGTCAATTTGAGAATCGCGGATTACTACGCGCGAACGACCTTGACCAACATAGTCAATGCGACGTCGTATTCAACCACGATTCAAAGCGCGAATCGCTCCAGCCTGCTTGCGGGTTTGGGCGTTTCCTATGTTTTTGCGGGGCATTGGTCGGCGCGGCTCGACTATCTGCGGATTCAGGATGCGGGAGACGGTGCCACCGGCAAGTACGACGCCGGCATTCTAGCCATCGGCGCGAGCTATACTTTTTAGTCAGAGATCTATTCTGCAGAGTTATTCGAATGCCGGCAGACTGGCGACTTCTTCCGGCGGCACGTCTTCCACGGGAAGCCCTGCCTTCACCCACGCGCGCAGCCCGCCCTGGATTACCGTGACCCGCACGTTTTTTCCCTGCAGTATGGCTCTGCAGCTCCCGAGCCACTTTCGTGCTGGTTGCCTGGCGCACGCAGGTGCAGTAAACGAAGACGACGCCCGCGCTCGGCAGCTCCGTGCCGGACTGGCGCAACGCATTGGGATCGAGGCGCCGCGACCCTTGAATTCGCGTCGCTTTCGGGTCGAAATAACCATGACTGCGGACATCGTAGACAGCCGCACCGGCGGCCAATTCTCGCGCGGCGTCTTCGGGGTGAGCGAACGGCACGGCGCTCAAGGCACGCCCCTTTACCCACAACCACACGCGAAACAGCAAATACGCGATCACCAGCGCGAGAACTATCCCGCCGCCGACGCGGCCGGCGGAATCGTAGCCGCGCGTCACCGCTTCCAGAGCACCGCTGAATGCGTAGCCGACCAGCAGATAGGAACCGGCGTAGAGCAGTGCACCCGCTAGGTCTAAGCGCAGAAACGTGAGGGTCCGCATATTCATGCTGCCCGCCAGCGGCGGCGCCATGGTATTGATCCCGGGAATGAACTTGGCAACGACCAGAAGCGTGCGGCCGCGGCGATAAAAAGAATCTGCGGACCGCAAAATGCAGGCTTCGGGATTTAAGGAAACGCGGCACAGCAGCCCCAGGAGCCACCAGCCGGTATAGCGGCCCAGCATGAACATCAGGGTGTCGCCGGCAAGCATCGCGACCACCGCGATCCCGAGCACATACTGAGCCTGCAGCACGCCGCGAGCGACGGCGCCGCCGGCAATCAGCAGCGCCACCGCGGCCGGCACCGGTACACCGATGGCCTCAAGAAGTACAACGGCCGCCAAGATCGCATAGCCGTGTTGCATGAGCGCGGTATTCAGTGATCCCATAGCCATTCCTTCCGTCCGCAGCGCATTGTCGGGTATGGCTGTCTAAGGCGCAGATTCCTGCGCGGTTTCGCTGTCCAAATCGAAATTGGCCTCCCTGAGAGGCACGACATGGGTCTTGTTGATGAGTTTATGGCCGAGGTACAAAACGACGACGACCGGAATGAGCAGGTATCCGGTCACGAAGTCGAACCAGGAAAACACCGGTGCCTGAAACACCGAAATGTTGGCGCCGAAGAGGACAATGAGAAACAACACCAGCGCTAGCCAGGGACCATAGGGGTAGAATTTGGATTTGAACTTGAGGTCATTGAGGCTCCGTCCCTGCGCGACCCATGCCCTGCGAAACCGCAAATGGCAAATTGCGATGCCCAGCCAGATGATGAATCCGCTCAGGCTCGACGCGTTGTAGAGCAGTTGATAGATTTTCTTGTCGCCGATCTCGGTGGAAAAAAAAGTGAGGGCGCTGATCGAGCCGGTCGCCAAGAGCGCCACCACCGGCACCCCTCGCGCATTCAGCCTGCCGAAGATTTTCGGCGCTTTGTGGTTGTGGGCCATCGCATGCAGCATGCGCGATGCCACGTACATCGATGAATTTCCGCATGACAACACCGAAGAGAGAATGACCGCATTCATGAGATTCGAGGCGTAATAGCCCATCGCCGGCAACTGCTGCAGGACCATGGTGAAGGGTGAAAAGGAGACGTGGCTTTCGTCGGCGTTGAGCAAATTGGGATCCGTGTACGGGATCAGCGTGCCGGCAACGAAAATGGCGCCGATGTAGAACAGCAGAATGCGCCAGAACACGGTTCGAATCGCCTTCGGCACATTCTTGCTGGGATTTTCGGTTTCGGCGGCGGCAAGACCCACACTCTCCGTGCCTTGGAAGGAAAATCCGGCCACCAAGAACACGGCGAGCATGGAGGCGAATCCCCCGACGAAGGGCGCATGCGTGCCGGCTTTGGGATCGCTTAAGACCCAGTTGTGAAATCCGCTGCTCTGGTTGCCGAACATGCCGGCGATCATCAATAGACCGACCGCGACGAAGATGATCACGGTGACCACTTTGATGCCCGCGAACCAGTATTCGGCCTCGGCGTACGCCCGCACCGACAGGAGATTCAAGGCCAGCAGGATCGCAAAAAAACCCGTGGCCCAGTAGGCGGAATGCGAGTTCGGAAACCAAAACTTGACGATGAGCGCGCCCGCTACCAATTCCGCGGCCAGAGTGATCGCCCAGCTGAACCAGTAATTCCACCCAACCGCAAAGGCCAGCGAGGGATCGACGAAGCGTTCCGCATAGGCCTCGAACGAGCCGGGTATGGGCAATTGCGTGGCCATTTCACCCAGGGATTGCATCATGCAATACACGGCGAGGCCCATGGTGGCATAGGCCAGCAAGGCCCCACCGGGACCCGCTTGCGCGATGGCGGCGCCGCTGGTGAAGAACAGGCCGGTGCCGATCGCGCCTCCAATGGCGATCATGCTCAGCTGTCGATTGCCGATCGTGCGCTTCAGCCCGCGTGCTTCACCTACGCTCATGAAGTTCCCTCTTTGGATGCAGGAGTCTAGTCGGTTGGTCCGACGAAAGACACGTGCCCGTTCGCACGGTGCCTATCGGCGGCGGCGTCCAAGATTGCGGCGGCGAATTCTTTCACCGAGGGAAGCGCGCCCGCTTGCGCGCGGCGGCTTGCGATCAGGCCGCGTTGGGTGCGCTCGAGCAGTTTCGGGGTGATGGTCCCTTCTATCATGTCGCCGCTCACAATCGCGAGACGAATCCCGCGCGATTCGAATTCAGGAATTCTCGACACCAGAGCATCCTCGCCTGCCTTCTTGCTCGCCGCGATCTTTTCATAGGCCGCAAAGACCGGCTTGCGGCGATAAAAATGCGCCAGATGGCTGGTGACGAAGACCACGCAAGCGCCGCTTGGCATGAGCGGCAGCACGGCTTCCAGTGTCCGCACCTGGGCGGTCAGATTGAGTTCCATCGCGTACGAGGCGGGTTTGCCCTTCTCGAGGCCACCGCTGGCATTCAGAACCAGGTCATCGAGGCGGCCAAACGTGCGCTCAATGGCGCCTGCCATCCGCTCGACGCTGCCTTGATCGGTCAGGTCGGCCTGGGCCAACAGCGCGCACCTTCCTGAGGCTTGGACTTGATGTGCGATCTCCTCGGCTCGCGATCCCTTGCTACGGAAGTTGATCGCCATATCCGCGCCCTCTTCCGCCATCATCAGGGCCACGGCCGCGCCGATGCCTCGCGATGCTCCCGTGACCAACGCACTTCTGCCGAGAAATCTCTTCAAATCGCCGTGCTCGGCATCAATGGTCCGTGTTACGTGCCTTTAAGGACGCACCGCAAGTAAGATATACGATTTCAATGCGGACATAACGTGGAAAAACCGGCAGCCAGCATAACCGCGCTCGCGACATCGCTAATGCGCGCGGTGCATACGCGCCTCGATCCGCATCCCTTGATCGACGATCCCTGGGGCGATCGGCTGGTCCCAGAATCCGTGAAACGCGCCATGGCTCCATCGAATGCCGTACTGGATGAATCGCTCATGCGCAGCCGCTCCTACGCAAATGTCGTGATGCGGACGCGATACGCAGAGGATGCCTTGCAAGCGGGCGTATCCCGGGGCGTACGGCAGTACGTCTTGATCGGCGCGGGCTTCGACAGTTTTTCATTGCGGCTTCCCGAATTCGCCGCGACCCTAAAAATCTTCGAGATCGATTTTCCCGCCACGCAAAAACTGAAGCTCGAGCGAATCGGCGCGTGCGGAATCGCGTTGCCGGACACCGTACACTTCGTCGCGGCGGATTTGTCCCAAGAAAGCGTTGCCGCGGCATTGGCACGTTCGCCGTTCGAAACCACAGAATTGGCGTTCTTCTCCTGGCTCGGCGTCACGATGTATCTGACGCGCGAGGCGAATCTTGCGACCTTGATGTCGATTGCCTCATGCAGCCCGGCGGGGAGCGAGGTGGTTTTTACCTATCTCGATGAGCGGGTATTTCAGGCGGACTCTGAAGCATTTCGCGAACTGCAACAGCGGGTCACCGCCGTGGGCGAGCCGTTTTTGTCGGGCTTCAATCCCGCCGAACTCGCCGCGAATCTTGCCGGCTGCGGCCTTGATCTGGTCGAAGACCTGAACGGCAGACAGTCGGCCGGGAGATATGCCCGCGGCGAGCATGGGTTGGGACAATCGCCGTATTCGCATATCGCGCTGGCGCGCGTAAAAGAGAAGGCGTGAGGGATGCCAAGCCGCGAACGGGTTGCCGCGTTCGTGGCCATGGTCGTGGCCGGCGACCATGTGCGCGCCATTGCCGATTACTATCACGAGGAGGCGTCGATGCAGGAGAACCTGCAGCCGCCGCGGCGCGGTCGTGCAGTGCTCATGGCGCACGAGGCAAGAGTCCTGGAACGCGTGAAAATGCACACGCACCCCGATCCGACTTACCTGATCGATGGAGATCAAGTCGTGATCAATTGGATATTTGACGCGACCTCCAAGGATGGAATCACGCGGCGACTGAACGAGCTGGCGCTGCAGCGTTGGGACGGCGATCGTATTGCGGAGGAGAGATTCGTCTACGACAGCGCATCGGCATGGACGGTCGTCGGGACGCCTTAGCGGAACGGCGCGGCTAGGGCAATTCGCACAGTTGCCGTATGATTCCTTCATGTCCAGCTCCGCGCCCGACACGCTGATTGACGAAAATGCGCGCTACAAGCGCGTGATTCGTGCGGCCGAAGAATTGTTCAAAAAAGTGGGGTTTCGAGCCGTCACCATGGAACTGGTCGCCCGCGAAGCCAACGTCGCGAAGGCAACGTTGTACAGCTATTTCAAGAACAAGGACGAGCTGTACGTGGCAGTGTGCGCGCGCATGGCGCGCATCCTGCGCGGTTCCGTCGAACAGGCTTTGATGAAACCCGACACACCCTTGGATGAGCGCCTGGCGGACGCGATGGTCGCGAAACATCGCCCCGTATTTACGTTGGTGCGCGCCTCGCCGCATGCCGCCGAATTGCTGACCTATACGCACAGCATGGCCGGCGAGATCTTCGCCAATCTGGACTTGGAAATGCTCGACATGCTGCGCGCCGCCATGGCGGACGATCCAGAGCTCGGGCGCAATCCCGAGCAGTTGGCGCGCGCCCTGTATTTCGGGAGCGCACCTCTGGCCACCCGCAGCGAGACAACCGCTCAAATGGAGCAGGAAGTCGGTGCCTTCGCCCGTGCTTATTTAGCGGGTGCTCGCGTTCTCGCGAAGACGGGTTAGATCCTCCTGTTGTTCAGCGGAACTGCTACCCGCCCTGCGGGCATTTGACTCATTTCAATGTTGACAAACTATACGATAAGGGTACGATTCGTTCATATCGTATGGCGCATCAGGGGAATAGGTATGAACCTCGCACGAATCGTCTTGATTGCCGCAGTGTGTCTGACCGACGGGATTTTACTGCTTCGCGCCGTTCCGGCCCTGGCGGCAGACATCATTACCGACGTGGCACCGCCGCCGCCGCGCCTGGAAAATATGGGTCACCCGCGGGACGGTTATGTTTGGGCTAGCGGCCATTGGGAATGGAACGGGCGCGCTTACCGCTGGGTGTCGGGAAGCTGGATCCTCGAGCATGGCAGGGCGCATTGGGTCGCCGATCAATGGGAGCCGACGGGCACTCAGTGGCGTTTCGTTCCGGGTCATTGGCAGCACTAAGCGAGGGAGTCGGTTGCGCAGGGTTCGGTCGCGCAACGCGTTGAATTCAGCGCGTTATTTACGCATAGCTATTGCCGCTGGGTACCGACCCTGGTATAAAGCGCGGCTCTCTCAAAGCTTCTATTTCAAAGGTTTAGCCATGTCGCGAGTTTGCCAAGTCACGGGCAAAGGCCCCAAAACGGGTAACACGGTTTCGCATGCGAACAATCGCAAGCGCCGCCGCTTTCTGCCCAATTTGCATAGCCACCGGTTTTGGCTGGAATCCGAGAAGCGCTTTGTCAGCCTGCGCGTGAGCACGCGCGGTTTGCGCACGATCGAGAAGCGCGGCGTGGACGTGGTGGTCGCGGATTTGCGAGCCAAAGGCATCAAGGTTTAGGGGGCGCACATGCGTGACAAGATCAAATTGGTTTCTTCCGCCGGCACCGGTCATTACTACACGACCACCAAGAATAAGCGCCTGCATCCTGACAAGCTCGAGACCAAAAAATTCGATCCAGTGGTGCGCAAGCACGTCGCCTACAAAGAATCGAAAATCAAATAATCGGCTTGGCCGCTGCCCGAGCTTCCTGAAGTAGAAACCACGCGGCGCGGCATCGCGCCCGCGCTCGTCGGGCGTCGCGTGATCGACATTATCGTGCGCGATCGCCGCCTGCGCTGGCCGATCGCGGGGAATCTCGAAGCGGCCGTTCGCGGACAACTCGTTTTCGGTGTCGAGCGGCGCGCCAAATACCTGATCATCCGGCTCGAAAACGGCGCGCTCATCGTGCATCTGGGAATGTCCGGGAGCTTGCGTCTCGTCGACGCCAAGACGCCGCCAAAACCGCACGAACACTGGGACTTGGTGCTCGATAGCGGAAAGGCCCTGCGTTTTCACGACCCACGACGCTTCGGCAGTCTGATTTGGACGAAGGAGGAACCGGGGATGCACCCGCTCCTCAAGAAGTTGGCGCCGGAACCGTTGAGCGCCGCATTCAACGGCACCTATCTGTTCCGCGTCACGCGCAAGCGCGCGGTCGCGATCAAGCCGCTCATCATGAACTCGCAACTGGTCGTCGGCGTGGGGAATATCTACGCCAGCGAGGCGCTTTTTCGCGCGGGAATTTCGCCGCGGCGCGCGGCCCGCCGGCTGACACAGGCGGAGGCGCTCAAGTTGTCGGCGGCCATCAAGACGGTGCTTAAGGCCGCGATCAAAATCGGCGGCACGACGTTGCGCGATTACGTCAACGCCGACGGCCTGCCGGGATATTTTCGCCAGAAACTATTTGTCTACGAGCGCGCCGGAGAGCGGTGCCGCGTGTGCAAATCGACCGTCAGGCAGTTCACCCAAGGCCAGCGATCGACTTACTGGTGCGCCACCTGCCAGCGCTAAGCAGCCGGGCAATGGCTGCGGTGCAAAATCGCGGCTAGTAAACCAGCCCCTCGCCCTCGCCGCGCGGATCCGACGCTGCGTCGACTTTTCCGCTTGCGAAATCCCACGTGATGACCTGCATATTGCCCCACTGACGGTTGGCGAGCCGCAGCTTGTGACCCATCGATTGCAACTCGGCAATTTCGCTGTCGGTCAGCGCACCCGGTTCGTATAAAACTTCGTCCGGCAGATATTGGTGATGATAATGCGGATACTTGACGATGCCCGCGGCGTCCATGCCGTCCACATAGTTCAAGACTCCCAGCAGCACCTGGCTGATGATGGTACTTCCGCCGGGCGAACCGATGATCATCAGGCCTTTTGTTGTTTCGACGAATGTGGGAGACATGCTCGACAAACTTCGCTTGTTGGGTGCGATGGAGTTGGCCGTGTTGCCGATGAGCCCGAAGGCATTGGGTCTGCCGGGTTTGGTGGAAAAATCATCCATTTCATCGTTGAGCAAAACGCCGGTCCCCGACGGCATGTAGCCGCTGCCGAAGAACAGATTCACCGTGATGGTGACGGCCGCGCGATTTCCCTCGGCGTCGAGCACCGAAAAATGCGTCGTGTTCATGCCCTTGGGCTCGGACTCGATTCCCGGCAGCAAGTCGGAGGGCATGGCCTTGTCGGCGCGAATGCTGCTGCGTTGGCCCGCGGCGTAGTCGACACTCGTCAGTTGCCGCAGCGGCATCTTGATGAAATCCGGGTCGCCCAGGTATACCGCACGGTCTCGGTAGGCACGGCGCATCGCCTCGATGATCAAGTGTTTGCGCGTGGCCGAATCGACGTCATGGAAATCGAAACCGGCGAGGATATTGAGCGAATCCAGCACCGCAATCCCGCCCGATGAGGGCGGCGATGCCGTCACGATGCGCGCGCCATGGTATTCGCCGATGAGTGGTTTGCGTTCGACCACGCGGTAGTTTTTGAGATCTTCAAGCGTCCAGATGCCGCCGCCCGCGCGCACGCCGGCGACCAGATTCTGAGCCACGCGGCCTTCATAAAACCCTCTAGCGCCTTGCGCGGCGATTGCCTCGAGCGTTTGAGCCAGTTCCGGCTGCTTGATGATCGCGCCGATTTCGGGCACGTTGCCGTCGGCCGTCAAAAACACCTTCGCGGCGTCCGGCGAACGCGCCAACGTATCGTGTTTGGACTTGATGGCGAATTGCAGCCGCAGATACAGCGGGAAGCCTTGCCGCGCCAGCCGAATCGCGGGCTGCAGACTTTGCTTCAGCGGCAACTTGCCGTATTTGCGCGCCAGATATTCGAGCGCCGCGGGTTCGCCGGGAATGGCCGATGACAGGGGCCCGCTGGTGGAACTGTTGGGAATTTCATTGCCCGCTTTGTCCAGGTACATGTCGCGCGAGGCGGCGCCCGGCGCCTTCTCGCGCGCATCGACCATGGTTTCAAAACCGTCGGACTGGCGATGCAAGAGAAAAAACCCGCCGCCGCCCAAACCTGAGCTGGTGGGCTCGACCACCGAGAGTGCCGCCGCGACCGCCACCGCGGCATCGAAGGCATTGCCGCCCTCTTTGAGTATTTCTTCACCCGCCTGGCTCGCGAGAGGATAGGCGCTCGCAATGGCGGCTTTGTGCGCAACGGCGGTACGAGCCGCGTCGGCTGGTCGGCCCGCGTCGGCTCTGACGGCCGGCGCGGCGCTCGTGATGATGGCGATCGCGAACAGCGACCAGAGAAATCCGGCAACCGGCCTTGAAAGGGGTGTCGCTCGAGAGCTCAAAGCTTGCGATGCCGCTTCAGTTCGATCTCCACAATCGGATGCACGAACTCGGAGACATTGCCTCCCAGCACCGCGATCTCTCGCACCAACGTCGATGATATGAATGTGTATTGCTCTTGCGGGGTCATGAATACGGATTCAATTTCGGGGGTCAGGTGTCGGCTCATATTAGCCAACTGAAATTCAAATTCGAAGTCGGAGACGGCGCGCAGGCCGCGCACGATGACCGAGAGCCCATTTTGCCGGGCAAAATCAGTGGTCAGGCCCACATAGCCTTTGACTTCCACGTTGTGCACGTCGGCCAGCACGCGCCGCGACATCTCGACCCGTTCATCGAGCGTGAACATGGGTGCTTTGTTGGGATTGGCCGCTATCGCCACTACCACCCGGTCGAAGATCGATGCCGCGCGCCGTACCAAGTCCGTATGGCCATTGGTGATCGGGTCGAAAGTCCCGGGGTAGACGGCATTTCTTTTGTGCATTGACTATTTCCGCCCGATGACGCGGACCAAATGATACCCCACCTCGCCCGCCGACTTCGATTTGAGCATTTCCCAGTGGGCCGGCAGTGCGGGAATGCCGGCGGAACGCTCATTCTCCAGGTAGACCAAGCCGTTAGGTTTAACCCAGCCGCCGCCATCAAGCAGCGGAATGTACTCGGCCAAGGCATTCGTCCCAAAGGGCGGATCCAGAAAGGCGACGTCGAAGGGTTCGCCCGGCGTGCGCAAAAAGCGGGCGGCGCCCATTTGCAAGATGCGGCCTTTGGCGGCTCCGCCGAAACGAACCAGTTGTTCCTGCAAGGCGTGCGCGGCCGCGGGAAATTGTTCAACGAACACGACCTCCCGGGCACCCCGGGAGAGCGCTTCGAGACCCAAGGCGCCGGAGCCGGCGAACAGATCCAAGCAGCGGGTATCGGCGATGGAGTGCTGCAGCCAATTGAACAGTGTTTCGCGCACGCGATCCGGCGTCGGACGCAGGGCAGGCATGTCGGGAAAGTGAATTCGGCGGCCGCGCCACGCGCCGGCGATGATGCGCACTGAGTTGCGGCCGGTCGGCGCCGGTAAATCCATCTTGGAAGTAGCCACAGCCGGTATCATACCTTTCCTATGACGAATGAAGCCGACCGCCCCACGTTGCGCGGATTTTTCAAGCGCCTGCGCGCCAAGTTGAATACGGGGCCGGCGTGGCTGACCACCGATATTGTGGAATTGCTGCCTGGCCGCCAGATCGATGCCGAAATCCTGGATGAGCTGGAAACGCGGCTGATCATGGCCGATGTCGGCGTCGAAGCCTCCTCGAGAATCCTCGAGGAATTGCGCAAGCGCGTCGCGCGAAAAGAGCTCAACGACGTCGATGCGCTGCTCCAGGCGCTGCAGGAGGCGATGGCGCAAATCTTGACGCCGGTGCAACAGGCGCTCGTGATCGATCCGGCCGCCAAGCCCTTCGTGATTTTGGTGGTGGGGATCAATGGCGCGGGTAAAACCACGACGATCGGCAAGCTGAGCGCACGGCTGCTCGCCGAGGGTAAGAGCGTGATGCTGGCGGCCGGCGACACCTTTCGCGCCGCGGCGCGCGAACAATTGGAAGCCTGGGCCGCACGCCATAGTGTGCCGATTGTGGCGCATCAATCCGGATCGGAACCGGCCGCCGTGATCTTTGACGCCTTGAACGCCGCCCGCGCAAGACACATCGATGTGCTCATCGCCGATACCGCGGGCCGCTTGCATACTCAGACCCATTTGATGGACGAACTCAAGAAGGTCAAGCGCGTGCTATCGCGTTTGGACCCCGGCGCGCCGCACGAGGTGCTGTTGGTGCTCGACGGCACCATCGGCCAAAATGCCGTGGCGCAAGCGGACGAATTCAACAAGGGCCTGGGCGTCACCGGTTTGGTCATCACGAAATTGGACGGCACCGCCAAGGGCGGGGTGGTTCTCGCGATCGCGCAGCGTCTGAAAATTCCCATCCGCTTCATCGGCGTCGGCGAGCAGTCCGAGGACTTTGGCGTATTCAATGCGTCGGAATTCGTATCGGCCCTGCTGAAGTCCGAACCGCGCGACGCGGCCGCATGATCCGCTTCGATCAGGTTTTCAAGCGCTATCCGAACGGACGCGAGGCCCTTTCCGGCGTGACGTTCAACATCGAGAGCGGTGCGCTGACCTTCCTGACCGGGCATTCCGGTGCCGGCAAGAGCAGCATTCTCAAGCTGATTGCGTTGATGGAGCGGCCCACCCGTGGCCAGGTGATCGTCAACAGTCAGAATACCGCGGGCGTCAAGCCGCGCCGCATACCGCATTTCCGGCGTCAGATCGGCGTCGTGTTTCAGGATCATAAATTGCTGCATGACCGGCCGGTCGCCGACAACGTTGCGTTGCCCCTCGTGATCGCAGGCATACCTCCGCGCGAGATCGACAAGCGCGTGCGCGCGGCGCTCGATCAAGTCGGCTTGCTGGGACGGGAGAAGTCTCTGCCCTTGGAACTGTCGACCGGCGAGCAGCAGCGCGTGGGAATCGCGCGAGCCGTGGTGGCCAAGCCGATGCTGCTGATCGCCGATGAACCGACCGGCAATTTGGATCCCGAACTCGC
The DNA here is from genome assembly GCA_963721095.1 of uncultured Gammaproteobacteria bacterium. Classification (GTDB taxonomy): domain Bacteria; phylum Pseudomonadota; class Gammaproteobacteria; order Steroidobacterales; family Steroidobacteraceae; genus Bog-1198. The sequence goes on from CAVRHU010000001.1 coordinate 48,800, forward strand.
GCTCGAGGTCATGAAGCTGTTCAAGCGCTTCAGCGAAGTCGGTGTGACGGTCGTGGTCGCCAGCCACGATGTGCATCTGATCGATCAGGTCGGCGCGAGACGTATTGTCTTGAGCGCCGGGCGCGTGGTCGGTGAGGAGGGCGCGTGAGCATTGGCGCCTATTTTTCGCGCCATGCCCAAGTGCTGATCGGCTCGCTGGGCCGCATCGTGCATCAGCCCTTTGCGGCCCTGATGACCATGGGCGTCGTTGCGGTGGCCCTGGCGCTGCCGCTTTTCTTGGGCCTATTGCTGCAGAACGCGCGCAGCGCCACCGGAAATTGGAACGAAGCCTACGATTTGTCGGTCTATATGGATAAGAAAGCCGGCGCCGCGCGCGTTCAGTCGCTCGCGAAGCAGCTGCGTCAACGCGGCGATGTCGCCGCGGTCCGCGTGATTACAGCCGAGCAAGCGTTCGCGGAGTTTCGCAGCGACTCGGGATTCGGCACGGCGCTCGATGCGTTGGCGGACAATCCGCTGCCGGACACCCTGGTCGTGACGCCGACTTTACCCTCGAGCACGCCGCAGGGAACTGATTCTCTGAAAAGTGCGATTGCCGCGATGAGCGATGTGCAAACCGTGCAGATCGACACGGAATGGGTGAAGCGGCTGCACGCCATGTTGGATCTGCTGCGGCGAGTGGTTCTGCTCACGGGCGCTCTTTTGAGCCTTGGGATCGTGCTCATCGTCAGCAATACCATCCGACTCGATATTTTGAACCGGCGCGCCGAGATCGAGGTCATGAAGCTGGTGGGCGCGTCGGACGGCTTCACTCGCCGCCCCTTCCTCTATACCGGCGTCTGGTACGGTCTGGGGGGCGGTTTGCTGGCCTTGCTATTGGTCGGAATCGCCTCGACGGTGCTGGCCCGGCCGGTGGCACAACTGGCGTTTCTCTACGGCAGCGCCTTTAGCTTGGAGGGACTGAAAGTCGTGACGAGCCTGGGGGTTTTAGGGCTCGCGGTGGGACTGTCCTGGATCGGCTCCTGGCTTGCTGCGACGCGCCATATTCGAGCAATCGAACCGGCATAAGTATATGTTTTTAAATACTTTGCTGTCACGTAGAACTCTCTGCGCCGTTAGCACTCTAAACCCCAGAGTGCTATAATTTGCCCCATAGATTGAGGCGAGGATTTGATTGGGAGGTAGGTATTAATGTCTGCTGCTTTGGTCGCTAAACAAACTGGAATGGTGTTCGCAGGCCCCGTAGGGAGCCTGGATTCTTATATAGACCGCGTTTCCCAGATTCCAGTTCTGTCGAAAGAAGATGAAGTCGCATTGGCGGTGAAATTCCGGTCCGAGGAGGACCTGGACGCTGCCCGGCAACTGGTGCTCTCACACCTACGGTTCGTCGTGCACATTGCGCGCGGGTACTTAGGCTATGGCTTGCCCATGGGCGATTTGGTCCAAGAAGGCAACGTAGGCCTCATGAAGGCGGTGAAGCGCTTCGATCCGGCCGTGGGCGTTCGCCTGGTGTCCTTTGCCGTGCATTGGATCCGCGCCGAGATCCACGAGTATGTGCTGCGGAACTGGCGCTTGGTCAAGGTTGCTACTACGAAGTCGCAGCGCAAGCTGTTCTTCAATCTGCGCAAGATGAAGAAGAATCTGGCATGGCTGTCGGAAGCGGAAACCGCAGCGGTGGCGCGCGATCTCGGGGTCGACGTGGCTGACGTGCGGGAGATGGAACAGCGGCTGTCGGCACGCGACATGTCGTTCGATCCGACCCCGGAAAGCGACGAAGAAGAGGCCTATTCGCCGGCCATGTATCTGCCGGCCCGCAACGCTGATCCCGCGGTGGAAGTGGAACGCGCTGAATGGGAAGAGGACTCGAGCGATCGCTTGGAATTGGCACTCGAGAAGCTCGATGAACGCAGCCGCAACATATTGAAGCGGCGCTGGATGACGGACGACAAGGCGACTCTGCATGAGCTGGCCGATGAGTACGGCATATCCGCGGAGCGCGTGCGTCAGGTCGAGTCCAATGCCATCAGCAAGCTGAAAGGCTTGATGGGCGCTGCGGCTTAGACCCACAAGGTCGGCTCCCGCGATTCCAGCCACGCTGTGGACGCCCATCGTTGGGAATTTCGCTTGGCGCATACCTGGCCCCCCCACGTTCGATGCGCTACGCTTGGCATCACGACTCATTCAAGCCACGGGGTCTTCGGTATGCGTGCACTGATCCTACTGACGGCGATTCTGGCGGCCGCCTGCGCGAGTCCACCTTCCAAGCCCCAAATCGCTTCGAGTAGCGGCGAAATCGCCGCCAGCGACGCGCAGCGCTTGGAGCTGGCGAGAAATCTCAATCTCAAAGTCATTGACAAGGACGGCCAGCAACTCTTCTGCCGATCGAATTTTGTCACGGCTTCGCGCATTCAGCGCGACACCACCTGCTACAACGCCGACCAGCTCGATAAGATGGAGGCGGAGCAGCAGCGCGAGCTCGATCAACTCAACAACCGGCCAAACGCTGTCAAAGGGCTGCCGTAGCAACTAATCCGCCGATAAGGGACGGAGTCGTTAAATGCGTACCGCCGAACAATGGCTGGACGAATACGGCGCGAGCCATCAAAACGCCACCAATGAGGCGCTGCATTGGGTCTGCGTCCCGGTCATCTTGTGGTGCGTGCTCGGCCTGTTGTGGATCGCGCCTTTCCCCATCGCGATCCGCACGGCTGTCCCATTTGCGAACTGGGCCACGCTCATCACGCTCCTCGCGATCGTTTACTACGCGCTGCTTTCCGTGCCGCTGGCGCTCGGTATCCTGCCGTTGCTGATGCTCATGTTGTGGTCCATCGCTGCCGTAGATCACAATCCTTGGGCGCCGCTGTGGCTGATCTGCGTTTTGCTGTTCGTCCTGGCGTGGATTGGACAGTTCATCGGCCATGCGATCGAGAAGAAGCGCCCGTCCTTTCTCAAGGATCTTCAATTTCTTCTGATCGGACCGCTGTGGCTCCTGTCGAATGTTTACCGGCATCTCGGTATCCGTTTCTCGCCTTCACCCTGAGCCTCACCGGCGGCCTCGCTACCCAAGTCGGCCTCGCGGACATTTGATCTTCGAGCGCATCGCGCAGCGTTTCGAATTCCGCCAGCTGAGTACAGGCGCGCCGCCAGGCATCATTGGCCAATTTCGACGCCTCGAGCAGGATTTCGCATTCGCCCCGCAGGCTTCTGATGGCGGACAGCACCGCGAACCAGCGGCGTTCCACCAAGTCGCCGGCCTCGGCGTCCGATTCGCGATCGACCAAACCGAGTTCCACGGGACTAACTCAGGCCCAGCATGCTGTCTTCGAGCAATTCGAATTTTGCGAATATGCGCGCTTCCGCCACCTCGGCACGCCGCAGACGCTCGCGGGCAATGTCGATGGCGGCAGCATTGGCCGAAGGGTTGGCGCCGAGAGCCAGGTATTCTGCGCGGGCGATGATGCTGGCCTCACGCGCTTCGCGCCATTCGAGTTCCAGGTCATCCAATCTGGCGTCGAGTTCCAGGTCGAGACTGCTCATGGGTAAGGTCCTCCCGATGGGTTCAAGTCACGATCCTGCATCGCCAATGTGACGATTGAAGGACAACCGCGAAATGTTCTAGTGACCGGTCTCTTGATCCGCCCTCAGGCGCGTTGTTTCCGCCGTTGCGCGCGCCTGCCGAAGCCAGGAATTAGTGCCGGCCGTCTGGTCCTGTTTCCAGTCCGCAGCCGGCGCGGCCATCGCCAGGCGTTTGTGAAATGCGCGCCACGGGGTGCTCCAACCATCGAGGACATCGTTCATTTCAAGGCGCCTCAAGCAGCCTGGCCAATTGGCAATGGCACCGGCATCGCCTGAACCTGGGTGCGCAGCTTGGGCCAATCAATGAGCCGCAATTGACCGTTCATGTCTTCGACCAGCGATGTGCAGCTCTCCACCCAATCGCCGTCGTTGCAATACAGAATGCCGCCGATATCGCGCATCTCGGCACGGTGGATGTGGCCGCAAACGACGGTGTCGACTCCACGCTTGCGCGCAGCCTGCGCAACCGCATCCTCGTAGCTGCCGATGTATTGCACCGCCGTTTTCGCCTTGTTTTTAAGATACGAAGAAAGCGACCAGTGCGGCAGGTCGAGCTTGCGCCGCACCCAGTTTATGTAGGGATTGGCGGCCAGCAACACATCGTAGATATTGCTTCCCAACTTCGCCAGCCAGGGGCTGCATTTCACGACGCTGTCGAATTCGTCCCCATGCAACACGAGCATTCGTTTGCCGTCCGCGCTGCAATGCACGTACTCGCTGTGAATTTCCAAGTTGCCGAAAACCGCGCCGTCGAATTCGCGGAATACTTCGTCATGATTGCCGGGCACGAAGATCACCTTGGTGCCGCGCTTGGCCTTCCCCAAAATCGTGCGCAGCACGTTGTTGTGGGATTGGGGCCAGAACATCGATCTTTGCATGCTCCACACATCGATGATGTCGCCAACCAGGAAGAGCGTATCCATTTCGACGTGATGCAAGAAGTCCAGCAGCAATTCGGCGCTGCATCCCTTGAAACCCAAATGAATGTCGGAAATGAAGACTGTGCGCAATCGCAGCGTCGGGGGGTTGCGGTCCAGCATGGTCTCTCCCAGGTGTCAGCCGTTACCCGTCACCTTCGCGATTTGTTGTTACGAATCCGTGACTCGGAAGAGAAGATTTGCTTACAAAAAAGAGGGTTAGCCGTGGAACATCGTGTGAAACAGCAGAAGTGTGATTCATCTCTCAATGAATCTGTAACCAAATCCGCGGACGGTTTGAATGCAGGCGTCCATACCCGGCTTTGCCAGTATTTTTCGCAGGCGCTGAACATTGACATCGACCGTGCGTTCGTCGATGTCGTTGTCGCCGGCCCAAACCTGCGCTAGGAGTTGCGTTCGATTGAATGTGCGCCCGGGATGCGACATCAGAAATTCGAGCAATCGAAATTCCGCGCCGCGCACGTGCAGCGGCAGTCCTTGAGCGGTCACGCGATTGGTGGCTGTGTTGAGCGTCAAGCACTCGAAATTCAAGGCGGCGCGGTTTGCGTCATGGGCGCGCATGCGCAGCACCGCGTTGATCCGCGCCACGGCCTCGCGCGCCGAGAAGGGTTTGGTGATGTAGTCGTCGGCCCCCATGTTCAGTCCCGATACGACATCGTGTTCGGCGGAGAGATCCGACAAAATGATGAGACGCATCGGGTGCAGCCGGCGCGCCGCGCGCACTCGATCCATCAATTCGAGCGCGGCGAAACCCGGCATGTTCCAGTCCACCATGATCAATTGCGGTGGTCGTTGCGCGATGGCATCCGCAGCCGCCGCTGCGTCGGTGATCGCCAGCACGATGAAGCCGCCATGTCTCAATTGTTCGCGCAATGGCTCGATTGCCGCGATATCCCGATTGACAATCAAGACTTGCTTTTGACGTTCGGCGGCCAGCATGCGCCTTTGATTAGAGGCGTTGCGGATGACAATACTGTGACGAAGACTTGAAAGCGCCCGTCAGCGTTCAAGCAGCGCGGTCGCCGCCCGTACCGAGACATAGGGGTAGCTGCGCAATGCTTCGGGTCTGCGGCGCGGATTGGACGCGGCATCGTTGTCTACCGCATTCCAGGCTGCGAGCAGCAGGCCGAGCGCCAGCCAGTTCAGCGAGGCTTCGCGCCGCGCAGGCCAGAACGATCCGGCGGGATGGCTTGGGCCTGAAGTTGTGGTGGGCATGAGTTTTGACATTGGCCGTTCTCCTGTTCGTCTGAGGCCCAGTTTCCGGGGAGAACGCGGGCTTCCGAAGCAGGGATTCGGGCGATATGCGGGCCAATTCTGACCAATCGTGGCAGCGAGCTTCGGGCGCCGAAACTCGAGGCCGTTCGGCTATCATTCAGTCATGAAAAAGCAGATTGCCATCGTCGAGGATGAGCCGGCTTTGCGCGAGAATTACGCGGCGGCATTGGCGCGCCATGGCTATTCGATCAAGACCTACGGCAATCGCCGCACGGCCATGCAGGCGTTCAACACGCGCCTGCCGGATCTGGCCATCATCGACATCTCGCTCGAGGACGAGGCCGAAGGCGGCTTCGATTTGTGCCGCGATCTGCGCGCCCTGTCGGCAGAATTGCCGATCATTTTTCTGACCGCGAGAGACAGTGAGCTGGACGCGGTGTCGGGTTTGCGCCTGGGCGCCGACGATTTTCTCACCAAGGACGTCAGCCTGCCCCACCTGGCGGCTCGGGTCGCGGCCCTGTTCAGACGCATCGACGCTCTGCGGCGTCCTGACAACGCCGCAGAAATCGTGCGGCGCGGGGCACTATCAATCGACGGTGAGAAAATGCAAACCACCTGGAACGCGGCGCCGGTGACGCTCTCGCTGACGGAGTTTTGGATCGTGCATGCCTTGGCCAAGAATCCGGGCCACGTGAAGAATCGCCAACAGTTGATGGACGCCGCGAATGTGGTGTTGGACGACAACACCATCACCTCGCATATCAAGCGCGTGCGGCGCAAATTTCAACTGGTCGATGCGGCGTTCGACGCCATCCAAACCGTTTATGGAATGGGTTATCGCTGGGTCGAGTGAGCATCCGACTCCAACTGTTGATCGTCGCGCTCACCACCCTGGTGTTGCCGTGGGCCGGCTGCCAATACGCCCGGGAGCTCGAGACCGCGCTGCGCAGCTCTCAGGAGCAATCCCTATTGGCGAGCGCAGGGACCATCGCCAATGCGCTTTCCGCGCAACCGCAGCGGGTATTCCACGATGCCGGCGATACCCAGGCTTTCTCGGCCGCCGCGGGCGATCTTTATGTCTATCCTTTGGTGACACAGCCGCTGCTCGATGGTTATCGAGAAGATTGGGATGTTCCGGCGGAGCCGACGCCGCTGCCCACCATGACCGGATATCACGCGAGCGTTCAGGCCGGCTCGACGGAAGGCTTCCTCTATCTTTACATCGAAGTTCACGACTCGCATTTCGATGCGCAGCCTTTGAACGTGCGGCCCGACACGGATCGCTTCGACCGGGTGAATCTGGCACTGGACGGACCGAATGGGCGTGAAGCCTATTTTTTCGGAACGGACGCACCGGGGCTGATTGCCGCACAAAGCGCCGTCAAGGGAGAAGATGGCATCGAGAGAGCGGTAGCCGAACCGCGGATTCAGGCATTTTGGCTGCAGACCGCGGCCGGATACCGTTTGGAGGTCCGCATACCTTTGAGTTTCGTGGGCCGGCATTTATGGATCGAAGCGCAGGACGGACGCAGCAAGGGAAAAGCCGGTTTTACGGCGGACAGCGCCGCGGGCGGCCGGCTATTTTTTGCTACCGCGGGTCTTGACTCGCTGCTCGAGAGCTTCATTGGCGACGGCACGCGCGCGACCGTCATCGACGCCAACGCACTGAAGCTCGGCACCGCGGGCACGGTGGTCTCGAAGACGCGTAGCGAGGTGGAGGCAACCGAGCCCATCTGGTATCGCTATTTCTTGCGCATCGATACCTCAGACATGCCGAGGCTGTCGACGGCGCCGGATCATTTGAGCGGCGAAAGCGTCAGTTCAGCCCTCGACGGACAAACGCATGCGCAATGGATGCTCGGCGGCCACGGGGAAATGCTCTTGATCGCCGCCGCCCCGATCGTGATCGACGGCCATCTGCACGGCGCGGTCGTTTTGGAACAGGCGGCGGATCAGCTATTGGCGCTCCGCGACCGCGCGCTCAGCCGCCTTTTCAACCTGACCCTGATCGCAACCGCCGCCGCGGTCATCATCATGTTCGCGTTCGCCACCTGGCTCAGCGCCCGCATCGGCAGGCTGCGCAACGCCGCCGATTCGGCGGTGGGCAGCGATGGGAGGATTCAACTGACCATGCCGGAATCGGCGAGCACCGACGAGATCGGCGCCTTGTCGCGCGGCTTCGAGAGGCTGCTGGCGCGCTTGAATGAACATACGCAATATCTGCGAACCTTGGGCGGCAAGCTGTCTCATGAACTGCGCACGCCGCTGACCATCGTGCGTTCTTCGCTGGACAATCTTGAATCGGAAGGCCTGCGCGACGATCAACGTCGCTATATCACCCGCGCGCGCGAGGGAACTCAGCGCCTGCAATCCATTTTGAGCGCGCTCGGCGCGGCGGCGCGGGTCGAGGAAAGCATCAAGCAGTCCGAACGGGTGAATTTCGATCTGCGGGAATTGTTGATTTCAGCCGTGGCGGCTTATCGAGACGGCTTTCCGCACACCCATATGGCGCTGGAAACGCCGGAAGATCCCTGCTTCGCACGCGGGGCGCCGGATCTCATGGTGCAGCTGCTCGACAAGCTCATCGAGAACGCCGTGGACTTTTGCCCGCAGGACGGGACGGTTAGAGTGCGCTTGGAGCGCGTGCAGGCGAGTTATTGTCTGCAGGTCGCCAATGACGGGCCGCTCATCCCCGAAGCATTGATGGGCCGCCTGTTCGAATCTTTGTTCGAGCAGCGTGAAGGCGAGGACGACAAGCCGCATTTCGGTTTAGGCTTGTACATCGTGAGGCTCATCGCCGAATTTCACGGCGGCACGGCCGTGGCGGCGAACCGGGATGACGGCGGCGGCGTGATCTTTACCATCATGCTGCCGTTGATCTAACGCCGCCTCAGTCGCCCCCGATCGAGGCCTTTAAGCCGCGACCCCCGGGCTGGCCGAATCGCCCAAGGGCAGTGCGCGAGTGCCGGGATGGCCTTCATGACTCAACAGCCACTCTTTACGGTCGATACCGCCGCCGAAGCCCGTCAGCGAGCCGTCGGCACCAATGACCCGATGGCAGGGAACGATGATGGCAATCGGATTGCGGCCATTCGCCAACCCCACTGCGCGCGATCCGTTGGGATTGTTCAGACGCTTGGCGAGCTGTCCGTAGCTGCGCGTTTCACCGAACGGAATCTTCGTCAGCTCACGCCATACGCGCTGCTGAAATTCCGTGCCCGACATGCGCAAAGGCAGATCGAATACGCGCCGCTTGCCGGCGAAATATTCTTTCAGCTGACGCGCGGCCGCAGGCAACGGGTCGATCGTGGCATTCTGAATCCAGTCGCCGTCCAAGGCCGGCAGCTTGGCCGGTTTATTGCGGTACAGGTTCATGTACAAACCGGTAAGCGAGGTGCCGTCGGAAGTCAACATCAAGCGGCCGATGGGACTATCGATATAACAAAACACGTTCATGGAGCAACTCCTGATGATTGCCAAAGATAGTGGGCCGCATAAGCCCGCCACGGGCGCCAAGCCTCGGAGCGGCGTTGCAGCTGCTTTTGATTCGACCGTGCGGCCCGCATCAAGACCAGATCTCCGGTCGGAAATGCATCGGGCCAGTGCAGCGCGCGCATGGCGATGTAATTTGCGGTCCAATGTCCGATGCCGGGCAGGCGCATCAAGCCGTCGATTTGTTCTTCGACATTTGCGGCGTAGGCCAGCACGATCTTGCGCTGCGAAACCGCCTGAGCCAGGTGATTCAAGCATCGTGCGCGCGCGCCGACCAATCCCAACGCCGCAACTCGTTCGGCGGAAACGTCCGCCATGCGCGCAGCATCGGGGCTCAATCGATTGAGTTCCGGATAGGGAGTGGCGATGGGTTCGCCGAAAGCTTCCGCCCAACGGCCGGCCAAGGTGCTCGCGCCTTTCACCGATACTTGTTGTCCGAGCACGGTGCGCACCGCCAGCTCGAAACCGTCGAACGCTCCCGCGACGCGCAGCCCCGGCAACCGCCGCACGGTGGCGGCGAGGATATCGTCTTGTCGCAGTACCGTGCTGACGGAATCCGGTGCCGCGCCCAGGTCGAACAATTGTTTGACCCTGCCGATGACCGCGCCGATGACCGGCGTCAATGTCGGCGAAAGTTCCAGATTGAGCGCGCTGCCGCCGTCGTGCATCGATACGGCAATCCAGCCTTTGGCAGCGCCGATGGCGACCGTGCGCCGATAATGCGTATCATCCGCCGATTCGACTCCCGGAATGGCGCGCAAACGCAAATAAGCCAACAGGCTCTTCCAGGCCAACGGCGGCCTGAATTCCAACTGCACACTCAAGGTGTCGGTATCGATGGACTTGCCGCGAATCGCCCGGGGGCTCAAGCCGTAGCGAGTTTTGAACAGCGCGTTGAAACGCCGCACACTGCCGAAGCCGCTGGCAAAAGCGATGTCGGTCAGGTCGAGGGCGGTTTCGCGCAACAGCCGCTTGGCCAGCAACAGACGCTGCGTCTGTGCCAATTCGATCGGCGACACGCCGAGTTCGGATTCGGTGATCCGGCGCAGATGCCGGTCGCTGATTCCCAAAGAAGCCGCCAGGTCGCCCACCCGCGCACTGGATAGTGCATGTTCTTCGATGCCGGCCATTGCAGCGCCTACCAATCGGCTGACGGCATCGACCGGCGCCAGTCCGGGCGCTCTTTCCGGACGGCAACGCAAACAAGGCCTGTAACCCGCGCCTTCCGCCGCCGCTGCGTTGGAATAAAAGCGCATGTTTTTCTTGTTCGCCGGACGTGCCGTGCAAATCGGCCGGCAATAAATATGCGTCGAGGTGATGGCGACGTAAAAACGCCCGTCAAAACGGCGATCGCGGGCCCTGGCCGCGCGATAACAAGCATCTGAATCAAGTTCCATGGCGCTAGATTAGCCTCATCCCAAGGCAAATACTCGCCGTTTTCGGACCTCGATATCGGCCCGGCTTTTGACGTTCGCCGGGCCGCTTTTTGACTCTGATTAGGCCAGCGTGGACTTGAACAACGCCATCATGCGGCCCCAGGCTTTTTCGGCTTGCTCGGCGTTGTACACGGCCGAATCCGGGGGGCACCAACCATGTTTGGTACCGGCATAAACTTCGATCTCAGCCGGCAGATGAGCTTTGGCGAATGCCGCGCGCAAAATGTTTTTGACCTCGGGCTCGCGCTGATCGTCATTTTCAGCGATCGCGATCAAAAAATGCGCTTTCATCTTAGGTATCAGCAAATGCGGACTTTCAGGTTTGTCGGTCGCGAGACCTCCGCCATGAAAAGTCGCCCCGGCACCCACGCGATCCGGAAAAGCCGCGGCAGTTCTGAAGACAAAAGGTCCGCCCATGCAATAGCCGGTGGTGCCCATTTTTTTCTTTTTATCGACCGCCGGTTGGGCATCAAGATAAGCGACAAATGCGGTCGCATCGGTGAGCGCGGTCGTCGGCGATAACGTGCCTGCAAGACTCATGAGCGCCTGGCGGGTCGCCGGATCGTTGAAATCGGGATGTTCGGGGGCGGTCGGGGCTTTTTGGGTCCGATAAAAAGGATTGATGACGAGCACGGTATAACCGGATTCAGCCAAACGCTTTCCCATCTGCCTGAAGGCCGGGCGCAAGCCGAAGATATCCGGCCAAATCAGCACGGCTGGATGTTTGCCTTTCACCGGATGCACGAGATAAGCATCGCAGGTCCCATCCGGGGTCTTGATCTGGACCTCCGATTCTTGGGTGTCCGCCGCATTCGCAATACGCGGCAGCACGGCGGTCAGTCCGACGCCGAGCGTCAGAGCGCCGAATTGCCTGCGCGATAAATCACGGACGCGTGATATTTCGTACATTTCGTCAAGATCGTCTTTTTCGCACATGGATTTTCTCCGTTAGTTCAACCGCGCGTTACGTGAGCGGAAATGGTCTTCCAGGTATTGCTTTCACGGGCCCAAACGTCGGTGTAACGTCCATGAGCCTGACGACCGTCGGGCAGGTCATAACTGGTACGGCCGTGAATGATGGCGATATCGCCGAAAAAACGTATGAGGACGTTTTCCGCACGCAAATTCGCGACCCTCACGGGTTTTGCGGTTTGTTCGAGAAAACCGCTGCGATCGACGAGCGAACCATCGGGATTCGAACAACAAAAATCTTCAGCGAGCAGCTCGTCGAAGCGGCGGACATCGCCTGTCTGCACGGAGCGGATGTAGTCGCGGTTGAGCGCCTGCAGCATCTCAAGGTCGGTGGCGGTTTGAGTTGACATGGGAAGCTCCTGGCGATGAAGTTGAGCGCCGCAGACGCCGGCTGTCAAGCTTCGCGCAGTCCCAGATGCCGCAATATCCCCTGTGCCGCTTCGCGTCCTTCGAATACCGCCGTCACCACCAGATCGGATCCGCGCACCATGTCTCCGCCCGCGAAGATTTTGGGATTGGTGGTTTGAAAACGGGATTGCGGCGTACCGGATACGCGCACCCGGCCGTTGCCGTGCAATTCAATGCGCTGCGATTGAAACCAATCGGGCGGGCTCGGCAAAAACCCGAAGGCGATGATCACGGCGTCGGCGGCAATGGTTTCTTCCGTTCCGGGAACCACTTCCGGGACGCGGCGGCCGCGCGGTCCGGGAGGTCCCAACCGGGTTTGCACCAATTTTACGCCCTGCACTGAATCGACTCCGACGATTTCTATCGGTTGCCGATTGAATAGAAACGTGACGCCTTCTTCTGTGCTGTTCTTGTAGTCGCGCCGCGATCCCGGCATGTTGGCTTCGTCGCGCCGATAAGTGCAGGTCACGCTGTCCGCACCTTGTCGTATGGCGGTGCGGTTGCAGTCCATGCCCGTATCGCCGCCGCCGAGCACGACGACATTCTTTCCTTTCATGTCGATGAAATCGGCGCCGCTGTCCAACTCCAGCTCGCGGTTGATATTGGAAATGAGATACGGCAATGCTTCGTGAACACCCGGAAGGTCTTCGCCGTCAAATCCGCCCTTGACGTACGTATAGGTCCCCATGCCGAGAAACACCGCGTCGAACTCGGCTGCGATCGTTTCGAACGCGATATCGCGTCCCACCTCGACATTCAGCCGAAATTCAACCCCCATGCCTTCCATGATCTCGCGCCGCTTCTCGACGACGTCCTTTTCCAGCTTGAATGGTGGAATGCCGAAGGTCAGCAATCCGCCGATCTTGGAATACCGGTCGAAAACGACCGGCTTGACGCCGTTGCGCGCCAGGATGTCGGCACAGGCGAGACCCGCGGGCCCCGCACCGACGACCGCCACGCGCTTGTTCGTGCGCACCACATTCGACATGTCCGGCTTCCAGCCGAGGCGAAAGGCTTCGTCCGTAATGTATTTTTCGATGGCGCCGATGCTCACCGCGCCGAGTCCGTCGTTCAAGGTGCACGCGCCTTCGCACAGCCGGTCTTGCGGACAAATCCGGCCGCACATTTCCGGCAGCGAATTGGTTTGATGCGACAGCTCGGCGGCTTCGAACAACTTGCCGTCGTTGACCAGCGCCAGCCAATTTGGAATGTAGTTATGTACCGGGCATTTCCATTCGCAGAAGGGATTGCCGCAAGCAATGCAGCGCCCGGCCTGCTGAGCGGCGGATTCGGCGCTGTATTGCGAATAGATCTCGCGAAACTGCCCGGTACGCACCTCCACGCTGAGTTTGTCCGGATCTTTGCGCGGTATTTCGAGGAATTGCAGATGCTTGTCGGCCATGGCGATGGGCGGCGCGCGCTCTAGGCGGCGCGGCGCAGATTTTCCAGCAATGAATCGATCGCGGAGGCCTTTGGTTTGACGACCCAAAATCTACCGATGTAGGTACGGAAATCATTGAGCAGCTGCGCACCCCACTCGCTCCCGGTGGCTTCGACATGCCGCTCGATGAGCCCGCGCAAATGCTGCACGTGCGTACCCATGCCTTCCGGGGAGACGCGATGGATATCGATCAGGTCATGATTGTAGCGGTCGACGAAATCGCGCTCCATGTCGAGCACGTAGGCGAAGCCGCCGGTAAAGCCGGCACCGAAATTCACGCCCGTAGTACCGAGAACGCAGACCACCCCGCCGGTCATATATTCGCAGCAATGATCACCGGTGCCTTCGACGACGGCGAGCGCACCGGAGTTGCGCACCGCAAATCGTTCTCCCGCCCGACCCGCGGCATAGAGTTCACCGCCGGTGGCGCCATACAGACAGGTGTTGCCCATGATCACCGTGTTGCGCGCGACGAAATTCGAATGAGCGTGGGGCCTCAAGACGATTTTGCCGCCGGCCATTCCCTTGCCAACATAATCGTTGGCCTCGCCTTCGAGATCCAGGTGCAGACCTGCGACATTCCAGACACCGAAACTTTGTCCCGCGGACCCTTTCAGGCTCACGAACAAGGGGGCGGCGCTCATGCCGGCGTTACCCCAGCGGCGGGCGATCTCGCCGGAAATTCTTGCACCGATCGAGCGATTGAAATTATTCACGGCATAGTGATATTTTCCGCCCGACCCCGCGGCTATCGCGGCGTGCATGTCTTTGAGCATTTGCTCGGCGAGCGCGCCCCGGTCGAACGGTTCATTGCGCGGATCGAGGCAGTACTGTGGTTTGTCGGACACCAGCGCCGAGTTGGCCAGCAGAGGCGAAAGATCCAGCTTGCGCTGTTTCGAGGTTTCTCCCGGAAGGATTTCCAGCAACTCCGTGTGCCCGATCAATTCCGCCATGCTGCGAGCGCCCAAGGACGCCATGATCTCGCGGCATTCTTGCGCCACGAATTTGAAATAGCCGATCACCATCTCCGGTAAGCCGATGAAATATTTGCTGCGCAGCACGTTGTGCTGCGTGGCGACGCCGGTGGCGCAATTGTTCAAATGACAGATCCGCAAATACTTGCAGCCCAGAGCGACCATGGGCGCGGTGCCGAAACCGAAACTTTCGGCGCCGATCAGCGCCGCCTTGATCACGTCCAGCCCGGTCTTCAATCCGCCGTCGGTCTGGAGGCGCACGCGATGCCGCAGCTCGTTGGCACGCAGCGTCTGATGCGTCTCGGCCAGCCCCAATTCCCAGGGCGTGCCGGCGTATTTGATGGACGACAGAGGACTGGCGCCCGTGCCGCCGTCGTAGCCGCTGATGGTGATGAGGTCTGCATACGCCTTGGCGACCCCCGCCGCCACGGTGCCGACACCGGGCTCCGCGACCAATTTGACCGACACCAGCGCCTTGGGATTGATCTGCTTCAAGTCGAAGATCAACTGCGCGAGATCTTCGATGGAGTAGATGTCATGGTGCGGCGGCGGCGAGATCAGGCCGACGCCGGGGCGCGCAAATCTCAAGGTGGCAATCATCTCATTGACCTTGTGGCCCGGCAGCTGTCCGCCTTCGCCCGGCTTCGCGCCCTGCGCGATCTTGATCTGCAACACCTCGGCATTGATCAGATAGGCCGGCGTCACGCCAAAGCGGCCCGACGCAACCTGCTTGATCTTGGAATTCTTTTCCGTACCGTAGCGCACCGGATCCTCGCCGCCTTCGCCGGAATTGGAACGCGCTCCCAAACGATTCATTGCAATTGCCAGCGCTTCATGTGCCTCCGGAGACAGGGCGCCCAACGACATCCCGGCGCTGTCAAAGCGCGCGAGGATGGCGGAGATCGGTTCGACCTCTTCGATGGCAATCGGCGCCGCTGCGGCCTTCAATTTCAGCAGATCCCGAAGACAGGACACGGGGCGCTCATTGACCAGCAGCGCAAACTGGCGATATTGCTCGTAGCTGCCGGTCATGACGGCCGATTGCAGCGTGGCCACCACGTCCGGGTTGTACATGTGGTATTCACCGTTGTGCATGTACTTGAGCAACCCACCTTGTTCGACCGGCTCCGCTTTATTCCATGCACGCTTCGCCAGATATTCGGAATCGGCTTTCAGATCCGTGAAATCCGCGCCCTGAATGCGGCTCTCGGTACCCTCGAAGCACAGGCGAACGACCTCATCGCTCAGACCGACGATCTCAAACAGCTGCGCGCTGCGATAACTGGCCACGGTACAGATGCCCATCTTGGACATGATCTTAAAGAGACCTTTGCGGATCCCGCGCCGGTAGCTTCGGCCGAGTTCCTGGCGCGCGATCGCCTCCATCTTGAGCACGCCTTTGCGCATCATGTCGAACAAGGTCTGATAGGCCAGGTAGGGATACACGGCGGTGGCGCCGTAGCCGATCAGGCAGGCGAAATGATGCGCATCGCGCGCGGTGCCGGTTTCCACCAGGATGTTGCACTTGCAGCGCAACCCCGTGGCCACCAGCCGATGATGCACGGCGCCCGTGGCGAGCAGGGCGTGAATGGGCAGCTTGCCCTTCACCAGGTACCGATCGGACAGAAGCAGCACGAGCTTGCCCAGGCGCACCGCGGTTTCGGCATGGTCGCACACCGAAAGCAGCGCGGTCTCAAGGTCGAGGTGCTCGTCGTATTGCAGATCGATGAATTCATTGGGCACCCCTGCTTCAGCGAGCGCCACGATTTGCCGCAGCTTGCGCTGCGAAAGAATCGGCGAGCTGAGCACGATTTGCTCGGCGTGCTGCGGCGCCGGCACAAAGATATTCGCTTCCGGGCCGATCTGCGTCTGCAGCGACATCACGATGCTTTCGCGCAGGCTGTCGATGGGAGGATTGGTCACCTGAGCGAACTGTTGGCGAAAATAGTCGTACAAGGACCGCACTTTTTTCGACAACACCGGCATGGGCGTGTCATCGCCCATGGAGCCGACAGCCTCGCTCTCATCTTCGGCGAGCACCCGAATGATCTCGTCGCGCTCTTCGGCCGACACGTTGAACATCTTCTGATATTGGGCGAGGACCTCGCGATCGAACGGCTCGGCCGCAAGCCGCGGGTCGATCAGATCGGTTTGCAGATAGCGCACGCCTTTCTTCAGCCAAACCTTGTAAGGGTGGCGGCTCTTGAGCAAGTCGTCGATCCGCTGGGTCGTCATGAGTTCGGCGGTCTTCAGATCGAGCGCCAACATCTCACCCGGCCCCAGCTTGCCTTTGTCGATGACGTCCCCCGGCGCGTAGTCCCAGACACCCGCTTCCGAAGCGATGGTGATGTGGCGGTTTCGAGTGATGACCCAGCGCGCCGGCCGCAGCCCATTGCGATCGAGCGTGCAGCAGGCATAGCGTCCGTCGGTCAGCACGATGCCGGCGGGTCCGTCCCAGGGTTCCATATGAGTCGCGTAGTACTCGTAAAATGCCTTCAGATCCGGATCAATCATGTCGACGGATTGCCAGGCCGGCGGCACCAGCATGCGCATGGCGTGCATGGGATCGAGACCGCCGACCAGCAGCACTTCCAGCATGTTGTCCAGCGACTGCGAATCCGAGCCGGTCAGCGACACCAGCGGCAGAATGTCGCTCAAATCCGGCAATAACGGGGATCGCAGCAGCGGTCCGCGCGCGACCGCCCAGCTGCGGTTGCCCTGGACGGTGTTGATCTCGCCGTTATGCGCCAGGTATCGATACGGATGCGCAAGGCGCCATTGCGGCAGCGTGTTGGTGGAAAAGCGTTGGTGAAACACGACCACCGATGCCTCGAGCCGTGGATCTTGCAGGTCGGGATAGAACTGCGCCAGAAATTGCGGCATGACCATGCCCTTGTAGACGATGGTGCTGGCCGACAGCGACGGCACATAAAAGGTGGGATCCTGCGCTTCGAGTTGCTTTTCGCAGCGGCGGCGCGCCAGGAACAATTTGCGATTGAAGGCAGGCTCATCGAGGTCGGCCGGCGCATTCACGAACACCTGTTCGATGAGAGGCAGGCTCTTGAGCGCTTCCGAACCGCACGCCGCGGGGTCGATGGGTAATGCGCGAAAGCCTGAGACGCTCAGATTCTCCTGCCGCAAATGTTCAGTCAGGGCCTCGCGCGCCGCAGCCGCCCTGGCCGCATCGCGATTCAGAAACACGAGGCCGGCCGCGAACAGCGGCGCCAGCGCGAAGCCGCCTTCCGCGGCGACCGCGCGCAAGAATGCGGTCGGCTGTTTGATCAGCAATCCGCAGCCATCGCCGGTCTTGCCGTCCGCCGCGATCGCGCCGCGATGCGTGAGCCGGTTCAACGAGCTGATGGCGGTCTGCAAGACCCAGTGACTGGCACGATCATCCAGGCTCGCGATCAAGCCAAAACCGCAGGAGTCCTTTTCGTACGCCGCACGGCATAAGCCCCAGTCCTCGCGGCGCGGATCGGCGCCGTTGAGGCTGGTATGGAAAGTGTCAGTGCGGTCAATCGTCATATCGCGCGCCCAAGGTCAAACCAAGCCCTGCGCAAAACGCAGGGAGCTTTCTAAAACAAGAACTTAAACTCGGTTCTTGGCGTTCAAAAAATTTAAGCGCCAGGTGGGGCAAACGCCGCGAAGCGCGCCTGTGTATGGGATTACCTTATATGGATGCCGCCCCGATTGGCAAGCTCGATGCGCGGCGAAGAAGCGTCAGCCGGCGATGTAGCGCTCGAGCTGCTCGATGTGCTGCGACTGTTCCTGGATGACCGCTTTGACCAGATCGCCGATCGACAGCATGCCCACGACGCGCCCCGATTTCACCACGGGCAGGTGCCTGAAACGACCATCGGTCATCAGTTGCATGCAGTGATGCACGGTATCGTCGGGGGTTACGCTCACCGCCGGCGAACTCATGATGTCGCTCACCGGGGTATCGTGCGATGAGCGATTCTTCAGGATCACTTTGCGCGCGTAGTCGCGCTCGGAAATGATCCCGAGCAATGCGCCCTCGTGCATCACGAGCAGCGCGCCGACGTGCCGCGTCGCCATGACTTCGATCGCGCGCAGCACGGAATCCTGCGGAGCGACCGAGAAAATCTGGTTGCCTTTGGCCTGAAGCAGTTGACTCACGGTTTGCATAAACCCCCCTTCCTGCCGCGATCGGACGCTCTTCCGGCCTCTTGACTATACTCGCGCCTCACACCAGGACAACTTAAAAAGAAATGACCGACCTTAAGCCCCTGCCTCCGATTGCCGCCGTGCGGCCGCATGCCGTCAAATCGCCGTTCGGCGAGCGGATCGACCCTTATTACTGGCTGCGCGACGATGAGCGCAAAAATCCCGAGGTGCTGGCCTATCTCAACGCGGAAAATGCGTTTCGCGAGCACAGCATGGCGGCGGCAAAGCCGCTCGAAAACGCCTTATACGATGAAATCGTCGCCCGCTTGAAGCAGGACGATTCGACGGTGCCGTATCGGAAGAGTGGATATTGGTACAGCACGCGCTTCGAACCCGGCAAGGAACACCCTATTTTTGTGCGGCGCAAGGATGCGGGCGAAGCACCCGAGGAGATCTTGCTGGATGCCAATGTGCATGCGCAAGGGCTGGGCTATTACCGCATCGGCGCCATGGAGATTTCGCCGGATTCGCAATGGCTCGCCTTCTGCGAAGACATCACCGGCCGGCGCCAATTCACGCTCAAGTTCAAGGACCTTCGAACTCAAGCGATCGCGCCCGAGGCGATTGCGGACGTCGAGGCCGACCTGGCGTGGGCCGCCGATAATCGGACTCTGCTGTACGTCGAGAAGGATCCGGAGACGCTGCTGGGCGTATACGTCAAAAAACATGTGCTCGGGGAGGATCCGAAGCGCGATGCCTTGGTCTTCGAACAAAAAGACCGGCGCTTTTACACCGGCGTCTCCAAGTCCAAATCCGACGCGTTCATTTTTCTACACATGGAAAGCACCTTGTCGTCGGAATGGCGCTACGCACGCGCCGACGATCCACAGCTTCGTTTTCAAGTCTTCCTGTCCGCGGAGCCCGATCACGAATACGACATCGAGCATCTCGGCGAGAAGTTCATCGTCCGGTCCAACTGGCAGGCGCGCAATTTCCGCCTGAGCACCGCGCCCATCGGCGCCAACAGCAACCGCACCGAGTGGCTCGACGTGATGGCGCATCGCGACGATGCCTACCTCGAGGACTTCGACGTGTTCAATGAATTTCTCGCGGTGTCGGTGCGCAAGGGGGGCCTGCGCAAACTATGTATTCATCCGCTTGACGGCGGCGACGAATTTTTCATCGCCAGCGATGAGGCGGCGTACACCACTTCGATCGGCGTCAATCCGGAATTGAACACCCGCATCGTGCGCTACGCTTATTCTTCCTTGACCACACCGACGACACTGTACGACTACGACATCCGCACGGGCGAACAAGTGCTGCTGAAGCGTGATCCCGTGCTGGGCAGTTTCGATCCCAAGGACTACACCACGGAGTTTTTCCTCGTGCCGGCGCGCGACGGGGCGCAGATCCCCGTATCGCTCGTTTACCGGTCGGGGTTCGCGCGCCACGGCTCAAATCCGCTGCTGCAATATGGCTACGGGGCCTATGGCCTTTCCATGGACCCGAGCTTTTCTTCGCCTCGCTTAAGCTTGCTGGATCGCGGCTTTGTGTATGCCATCGCTCACGTGCGCGGCGGCCAGGAAATGGGGCGCGCGTGGTACGACTTTGGGCGGAAACTGCACAAGAAGAACACCTTCAACGATTTTCTGGATGTTACGCGCGCGCTGGCGGAACGCGGCTACGCCGCCAAGGATAAGATATTTGCCATGGGCGGCAGCGCCGGAGGGCTGCTCATGGGTGCGGCCGCCAATTTCGGCGCGCAAGATTATCGCGCAATCGTCGCGCAGGTTCCGTTCGTGGACGTGGTCACCACCATGCTCGACGACACCATTCCGCTGACCACGAATGAGTACGACGAATGGGGCGATCCGAACGAGCGGGAATACTACGACTACATGCTGTCGTACTCGCCCTATGACAATGTCAGCCGCAAGGCCTATCCGGCGATGCTGGTCACCACCGGCCTCTGGGACAGCCAGGTTCAATATTACGAACCGGCCAAGTGGGTGGCCAAGCTGCGCGCCCTGAAAACCGATCAGAATCGATTGCTGCTGCACGTAGAAATGGAAGCCGGTCATGGCGGAAAATCCGGACGCTTCCAACGCTATCGGGAAATCGCCATGGAATATGCGTTCTTGCTGGACGAATTGGCGGGGTAAAAAAAAGGCGCCGCGAGCGGGAGGGGGAAGCTTGAACCGCGGCGCCTCGGGGGTGACCCAAAATCTTTGCAATCTATCGCTTGGCGGCGATCTCCCGTGCCGCGCGATACGCCGGGGCGGGCGCAAATCGGGCGGCAAGCCGTGCGGCAGAGGCCATGCGCGCATCAATTCGAGCCAGGGCAAACTGACCATCGCCGCGGCGAACCAACAGCGTGGCTTCGGGGCTGTCCTCGGCCGCCAATAGCGCGATGACTTTCGATTGCATGTCTTAAACGAAGCAAGCCGCGTGCCAAGGCGGCCCCTCAAGAAAAATCAGTGGGTTAGGCGTGCATAGGCGCTGCGTCAACGTGACACGAATTGTCGGGTGCTGACACGCTTGCGTCAGCGCGGCGTTCGCAATATTCCGCGCGGCCGCCTTGCGGACCTGGGCTCCTAGGTATGGATCAGCACACAGGCTTGGTGCTGGGCTTTCAGCGCTTTGCAAATCGCCTTCGCGCGCTTTTCCGTCAACCCAGCGACCTGCAGGCGATACAGCGTGCCGGATGTGCCCTTTTTGGGGGAGACTTTGGACGACAATCCCGACAGCAACTGGGGGAATTGTTTGTCGAGCCGCGCCCATCGCTTGTTGGCCGCATCGGTACCGGATTTGAATGCGCCCAGCTGCACGCCATAGGATCCTTGCGGTTTCGTCGCCGCGTGCGCACTCGATGCCGCGGGTGCCTTGGTCGCGGCCGGCTTCGGCGGCGTCGGGTTTGCGGCTGTTTTGGGCGGCGCGGCCGCCGGCGGTGCGGCCTCCGGCGGCGCTTCCGTGCCCGGTGGCGTTGCGTTCGCAGGCGCTGAGGCCAGGGTGAAATTCTCGACGCGAATTCGCGCCTCTTCGGTCCACTTGCCTTCCGGATATTGCTTCAGGAATGCTTGGTACCCTTCGAGCGTGTCGGTATCGCGTGCTTTTTGCCAGTCCCGTTCTTCGTAGAGTTCTTTGACCCGCGCCTGAGCCTGAGCGGTGAACTCGCCGCTCGGATATTTCTTCAGAAAGAGTTCATACGCATCCGTGGTGTTCGCGGCCCGGGTTTTCTCCCAGTCGCTTTGCTGGCGGCTGCATCCTGACAGGGCCAGTGCGGCAGTGATGGACAGAACCAAAAACGCGTGTTTGATGACCATTTTCACACTCTGCGGGGGTATTTAAAGGATTCCGCATTCTACTTCGATTCGCTACCTCACGGCGACGCCAAGCTCGTCACATCACGGGCCACCTCGATAGGATAAGAAGGCGCCATGACCCAAGAAAAACGCCGGTTTCTGGACAGCAATTCGGCCTCCCCCACCTTCATCGGCGCGAATTCGGTGTTCGTCGGCGACATTCGCGGCACCGGCCAATTCGTGGTATCCGGCGAAGTGCACGGCGACGGCGATTTGAAAGGAGCTCTGAATTTGTCCGCCTCCGGAAGTTGGCACGGGCAGGTCCGCGCGCAGCAGGCGATCGTCGCGGGCACCATCTTCGGCGGCCTGATCGTCAAGGATAAGTTGGAGATCGGCTATACGGCGGTCATTCGCGGCAAGGTCAGCGCGCGCACCGTCGCGATCGCGAAGGGCGCGATCGTCGACGGAGAAATCGAAGTGACCTCGGACACGCCGGTGATGCAATTCGAAGAGAAGCGCGAAAACACAGCGAGCGCCGCAGCGCCGCGGGAAAAAGCCACCGTCGACTGAATCATTCCGGCTGTGCGCGAATGGCGACAGAGATTCAAAGTTGGTGTGTTCGCGTGTAATCACGCATCCTAAGCGCCATCGATGCAAATGAAAGAATACGATGTGGTCATCATCGGCGGCGGCATTCATGGCGCCGGCGTGCTCCAAGCCGCGGTCGCTGCCGGACACAGCGCTTTGCTCATCGAGCGCGAAGGGTTGGCGGCCGGCACCTCGAGCCGCTCCAGCAAGCTCATTCACGGCGGCCTGCGCTACCTGGAATCCGGGCAATTCGCGCTGGTGCGCGAAAGCCTGCGAGAGCGCGCCATACTCCTGCGCATTGCCCAGGAGTTGGTGGCGCTCAAACCATTTTATATACCGGTCTATCGCGATACCCGGCGGCGGCCCTGGCAGCTGAAGATTGGACTCTGGATTTACGCGCTGCTCGGCGGTTTCGATGCGGCCACGCGCTTCGGCAGCGTGCCAAAATCGGAGTGGCCGCAACTCGACGGATTGAAGACTCAGGACCTCGACGGCGTCATTCGCTATCACGATGCGCAAACCAACGATGCGCTCCTGACGCGCGCCGTGGTGAGGTCGGCATTGGATTTGGGCGCTGAACTCGCGATGCCTGCGCGCTATACGCGCGCGATTTTGGACGATAGCGGGGTAACCTTGACTTACACCGCGGGCGGCGCGGCGCTCACGTGCCGCGCACGAGTGCTCATCAATGCGGCCGGGCCTTGGGCCATGCAGGCGGCGCGCGCGGTCGAACCCGCCATTCCCATACCGGATGTCGATCTCGTGCAGGGCACGCACATCGTCATTGCACATCCTTTGAGCGCCGGCATTTACTACGTCGAAAGCCCCGCCGACGGCCGTGTGGTGTTCGTCATGCCTTGGGCCGGCGCGACCCTGATCGGCACGACCGAAACACCGTATCGCGGCGACCCCGACGACGTGCATCCTCTGCCTGTCGAAGAGGAGTATCTGCTGGCGGTGGTCCGGCACTACTTTCCGGCCTTGAGCAGCTTGACCCGCGACGACATCACCGAGCGCTTTGCGGGCCTGAGGGTCCTGCCTGCGGCGACCCAGGCGGCTTTCGACCGGTCCCGCGAGACCATATTCACCACGGATCGAGACGTATGCCCGCGCGTGCTATGCATCTATGGCGGCAAACTGACCGGGTGGCGAGCGGCTGCGGCCCATGTAATGCAGCGTATTAGCCCCTCCTTGCCGGCCGCAGTCAGACGCGCCGAAACGGACCTGTTGATTTTGAGGAGACCGATATGACCAAGAATGGTGTGCTCCTGGCGGCGCTGGCGTTGTTCGCGACGCTGGCCCACGCGGAGGACTATCTCAGCCCCACCGAGGAGCGGGTGCGATTGTCGCTGGGCGTCGTTCGCCTCTCGAACGATACGAACCTTCAGCTTGACAGCAGTGCGGGCGTTCAAGGCACCGCGGTCAATGCGGAGGATGCGTTCGGCCTCGACAGAAGCGACTTCGAAGCCAAGATCGAGGCGATGGTGCGCGTCGGCGAACGCCACCGCTTGTATTTCGATTATTTTTCGCTGGATCGCACCGATTCGACCACCGTGGCCCAACCCATCGTGTTTCGCGATGTCGTACTGCAGCCCGGGGATCCTTTGGATACCGACCTCTCGATTCGCACCTTCAGCATCAGCTACGGCTATTCGTTTCTCCACGGCGACAAGTACGAGGTCGCCGCGACCCTCGGCATCAACGATACGGACATCTCGGCGCGGGCGCGCGTGCAAACCGCGACCCGGCACGTGGACCAGACAGAAGATCAGGCCGGTCCCTTCCCGACGGTGGGATTGGCGGCCAGCTATGTCGTGAGCAAGCGCTTTTATCTCGATGGCCGCGCGCAGTACATGAAAGTGCGGGTCGACGATCTGGATGGATCGTTGGGGATTTACGAGGTGGACGCGCTGTACCGCCTACGTCCGAACATTTCCTTCGCCTTGGGCTACAGCATGCTGCGTGCGAGCCTCATATCGGCGCAGGTCAAGCAAGCGGGATTTTTCAATTTCGATTCGAAGGGTCCTGAATTTTTCGTCAGGATCGCCTTTTAGAATTATTGCACCGGGCCGGCTTCAACCGAAAACTCAACCCGATTGTTCGCCGACGCAGCCTTGTTCCAGTCCCCGGCCGTGAGAGTGTCGGTGCGCGGCGGATACGGCGTACTCGGGTGCGCGCTGCCCGTACTTTCGAGGGCAACCGTGATGGCGCCGCCCGTCCGCTGACGCACGCCCGCCACCAAGTTTGCAAATGCCAACGACTGGCGCTGCTGACCCGAAAGTGCGTCATCGAGCGGATTGCCGATAAGATCGCAGCGGCTGACCGGCAGCGTGGGCGCCGCGGGCTGGTAGCCGTCGCCGGCATTTCCCGTCAGGCAGAATAATCCTGCGGAACTCGTGATCTTGACGACGCCGTGAAAATTCTGTCCCTCGAGTTTCGTCAACAGATCGCGCAGTATGTCCAAGCGGCTGCGATCGAAAGCAATTTCGCCGTAAGGCACTGGTTCCACGCGCGTTGCACCGGCGGGGGAGCCGGCCTGCGCGGCTGATTGCGCCGCGCTGTTCGCCGCGCCCAACGCCGCGGTGAGATCCTTGACCGTCGCGGTCAAATCAAGCCTGGCACGCTGCAATTCCGCGTTGGCCGATTTCAGGCCGGCCATCTCGGCACGCGCGCTCGCCAGATCGTTGCGCGTGTTCACCCAACTTGCCGCGAATGCGACGGCCACCAGGCATGCCGCCAAAATGCCGGCGACCCAGGGCCAGGGCGACTTCGGCGGCGGCGGCAGGGGCGCGATGGGATCGGCGCCTTGGATCGGCATGGCGTTGCGCACATCGCTGATGATGCGCGTCGAAAAACTATCCAGGCTGGCGACGATGAAGCGGCGAATATCCACCGCTTGATCCTTCACCGCGGTTTCGATGCGGCGTCCCCAATCGGCCGGGGCGCCGCCGGCGGTCTTGGGCGGCCGCTCGACCGGAATGCCGGAATCGATCTCGACGGGGTGCAGCGCCGCTTCTGAAATATCGCGCCGGTCGGGCAACAAATGCAGCTCGTACAGCACTTTGGACACATCGACGGGACGCACCTGTTTCGGCAATACTCCCATGGCGCCCAGCGCGCGTGCTTGACCGACATACAGCTCTCCTTCCTGAGAGGTGTACATCATGATGGGGATCATGGCCGTCTGCGGATTGCCCTTGATCGCCTTCACCGCCTGCAGCCCGTCCATTCCGGGCATGAGATGGTCCATGAAGATCGCATCAGGGCGATTGCCCTTCAAATATTCGATGGCTTGTTCGGCCGATTCGGCCATGTCGACGTCGATGTCGTATTTTTCGAGCATGCGGCTCAAAATGACGCGGGCGGACTTGGAATCGTCGACGACTAAGGCGCTTTTTCGAGCCATGGGATTAGTGTAGCGCAGTCCCGAAAGCGAAAGTCACCGCACATCGCCGTCATGCCCGTCGCGAAATCGCGACGAGCATGCAGCGCATCTTCGGGCGTCCTTTAGGAGCCTGTGCGAGGGGGCGGGACCTCGGCGAACTTAAGCAGACTCGGCGCCCGGCGCTTCCTTGTTCTGGGATATCCAGGTCAGCGCGGATTCAACATCGGCAAGCTCGCTGGCCGTAAACCCTTCGAGGCGGACACCCGTGGCTTCGGCCTTTTTCTTGGCAAGTTCCGCGGCTGCAACGGAATGCACCCACACCAAACCGCGGCGCACTTTGGCTGTGAATTTTTGCTGCTTCTCTTCGGTCATTACCCACTCCTTAAAATTATCTGTGCAGTCTACGGTGCCGCGATGGCGCGGTCCATCCGCTCACTGTAGGCGTTGAGCGCGCGCGAGACCACCCCTACATACCGATTGGCCTCGTCCCAGTGCCGCTCTTCGATCGCCTCGCGGATTCCGGGCAAGGTCTTGACGCCATACCCCGTATACATTCCGGGAGCATAAATCATATGCTGGTACCACTCCCGGCCCGGCAAGCCATGCGGATCCATCAGGCTTTGCTCCAACACCGTGAGGGCCGCATTCACGCGATCGCGTTCACGCTGGCCGGCCGGATCACTGGTCGAATCCAGCCGCGCATATTCCTTGTCGAATGCCTTGGCGCTTTGTTCCAACCGGGCGACTGCGTTGTCGAGATCGGCAAAATTCAAGTAGGGCACTTCGGCGACACGCTCGGGTGGACCTCTCGGGTGGTCGGGATTCGCCGCGAGCTTGTAGGAGTCCTCGTCCAGCAGCTTGGTAAGCTCGGCGGTCTTCGTGCGCATGCCATCGGCCAGCTTGTGCAACTCCTCGTCGTAGGCCGCGACCTGGGCGGCGAAATCGCTTTCTCGCGCTGGGATCAGGTCAGCCTGCGCGGCGCGCAGCATGATTCGGCCCGCGACTTTTGCGAGCGTCACCCCATACTCGAACGTCGGATCGACGAACCGCCGGAAGTGATCGAACGAATCGTAGGCCGAATGATAAACCCCGTATTGAGTTTCGCCCTCAAACCCTAAGTTCACGGAGTTGACGCCGACGTGCTGCAGGAACGGCGTAAAATCCGACCCCGAACCCAACGCGCCCAGATGCAAGTCGCCGCCAGCGCCGGCGGCCGCGGCAGAGTTGGGGTGCGTGGAGTCGAAGGTCGAGACACGCCGTTCAGCCAAGGCTCGGGCCAACACCGTGCCGCCCGTTTCGGGATCCTTCACATCCCGCGCCACCTCGCTCAAAAAGTGCTGCACGGCATGACTGCCTTCGGCTTGCAGAAAGCCGCGTCCATTGGTGTCGGAATTGACGTAGAGCACGGCTTTCACTTTCAGCTCGGCAGCATGCTGTTCGGCCCATTCCGTGGAGCCCAACAAGCCCGGCTCTTCTCCATCCCAGCTGTCGTACACCAAGGTACGGCGCGGCCGCCAGCCTTGCTGCACCAATTTGCCGATCGACTTGGCTTCCGCCATCAAGGCGATCTGGCCGGCGAGAGGATCCAGGGCGCCGAAGACCCAGCCATCATGATGGTTGCCGCGAATGATCCATTGATCGGGCGCCTCGCTGCCGCGAATTTTTGCGACCACATCGTAGAGCGGTTTTTGAGTCCAGTCCGACAGCACCTTCATGTGAACCTTGGCCGGACCCGGACCCACATGGTAGGTCAGTGGCAAGCCGCCGCGCCACGAAGGTTGCGCAACGCGTCCGCCGAGCGCGGCGAGCAGAGGTTCGGCAGCCGCATAGGACAAGGGCAACACCGGGATTTTCAGGATGGTCTTGGCATCCTTGAGTGCGAGGCGCTTGGCACCCGGCACCGCGCCCACGCCGGGCGTCAACGGATCGCCGCTGTACAGAGTCATATCCTGCACGGAGCCGCGCTGCACGGCGTTGGGCGGCCGATAGCCACCCTTCGGATAGACATCGCCGGCGCCGTAGCCATCATCGCGCGGATCGGAATAAATCAAGCAGCCGACGGCGCCATGCTCATAGGCCAGCTTGGGTTTGAGTCCGCGCCAGCCGCCGCCATAACGGGTGAGTACGATGCGTCCCTTGACGCTGATCCCTTCGCGTTCAAGTTCCTTATAGTCATCCGGCATGCCTTGATTGACGTACACGAGTTCTGCGGTCACATCGCCGTCGGCGCCATACACATTGTAGGCCGGCAGTTCATCCTTGGTCTGCGTCGAGGTGCGATCGCCCTCGATCGGCGGCTCGGTCAGCGTCGCCTTGAAGTGCGTAGGCGCCACGAGTTCGACCGACACCTCTTTGGGCGTCGGGTACAGCACGGAAAAGGTTTCGATGGACGCATCCCAGCCCCACTCTTTGAACTTGGCGAGTTCGAACTCAGCATTGGCCTTGTCATGCGGCGAGCCGACGTGATTCGGCGCCGAAGTCATCTGTTCCAGCCAGGCGCGCAAGTCCGCCGCCGACAGGTCCGAATCGAAACGCTGTTCCAACTGCATCTCGGCGGCCGCGGCGGCGCTTGAAAATCCTTCGAGATCGCCAGGTGAGTCGGCGGCAACGACGGGCCCCATGCAGAAGCCGGCCATGGCGGCAACGAGTGCGCTCACGCCGCGTGGAATTGTACGTATCACTTAACTCTCCTCTATTCGCGGATACCGGTTCCGCGGTTCATCAGGGTTACCGCCAGCGTGAACATCACGGTGGCGGCAGAAATCATGATGGCATAAGCCAGGCGCAAATCGACATCCGAGGTGCCGAGGAAGCCGAAGCGAAATGCGCTCACCATGTACAAAATCGGGTTGGCACTCGTCGCAACATGCGCCCAGCCCGGCAGCATGTTCACCGAATAAAAGACGCCGCCCAAGTAGGTCAGCGGCTGCAGCACGAAGGTGGGGAACCAGGAAATCTGATCGAAATTCTTGGCGAACAAGGCATTGATGAAGCCGCCGAGCGCGAAAATGAAACTCGTCAGGAATGCCGCCGTGATGATGGCGAGCACGTGGTGGATCGACAAACGGGTGAAGAACAATGAGATGGTCGTCACCACCACGCCCACCAGCACGCCGCGCAGTACGCCGCCCATGGTGTAGCCCGCGACGATCAGCCAATTCGGCAGCGGCGAGACCAACAGTTCCTCGATGTGTTTGCCGAATTTCGCGCCGAAGAACGAAGACACCACATTGCCGTAGGAGGTGGTAATGACGTTCATCATGATGATGCCGGGCGCCATGAACTGCATGTAATCGTAGCCGCCGATCTGGCCGACGCGCCGGCCGATCAAGCTGCCGAAGATCACGAAGTATAACGTGGCGGTGACCGCGGGCGGCACGAGAGTCTGCCCCCAGATCCGCACGATGCGGCTGAATTCGCGGATGATGATGGTTTTGAAACCGATCCAATCGGTGCGGGCGCGCGATTCAGCCATCATGAGGCCTTCGCGGCGGCGGTCTTGACGCTGCCGTCGACCAGACGGATGAACAATTCTTCCAGCCGATTGACCTTGTTGCGCATGCTGTTGACGGCGATCCCCTGCGCGGACAACTGCGCGAAAATGTCGTTCAGACTCTGGCTCTTCGACATCTCGATTTCCAGGGTGTGATCATCGGACAGGACGGCCGTGAATCCCGACAACTGCGGCGCGACGCCGCGCGGCTCGCGCAAGTTGAACACGAACACCTCGGTCTGCAGCTTGCGCAGCACATTCGCCATGCTGTCGCGCTCGATGATGTTGCCGCCCTCGATAATGGCGACGTTGCGGCACAGATTCTCGGCTTCTTCCAGGTAGTGTGTCGTCAGAATGATGGTGGTGCCTTGCGCGTTGATGCTGCGCAAGAACTCCCACATGGAGCGGCGAATTTCGATATCGACGCCGGCAGTCGGCTCATCCAAAATGAGCAAGCGCGGTTCGTGCATGAGCGCGCGCGCGATCATCAGGCGCCGTTTCATGCCGCCCGACAGCGACCGTGCCACGGAATTGCGCCGGTCCCAAAGCTGCAGCTGCTTGAGATACTTTTCCGCGCGCTGCTTCGCCAGCGGCCGAGGTATGCCGTAGAACCCCGCCTGGTTCACCACGATGGTGAAAGGGGTCTCGAACATGTTGAAATTGATTTCTTGCGGCACCAGACCGATGCAGGACTTGGCCGCCTCCAACTCCTTGTCGATGTCGTGGCCGAATACCTCGACCAGGCCGCTGGTTTTGTTGACCAGCGAGGTCGTGATGCCGATCGCCGTGGTTTTGCCGGCGCCATTGGGGCCGAGAAGCGCAAAAAAGTCGCCCTCTTCCACTTCGAGGTCGATGGCCTTCAGCGCTTTGATACCGTTTTTGTAGACTTTGGTGAGTTGGCGAAGAACTAAGGCATGCATAAGAGCCGCGTAGCCTAAACCTCGCGAGGCTCGCTTGGCAATTGAGACGCGGCGGCAAGTTGCAGGCCCGAGAGCTGAACTCGGCGCAGTGCGGCAGGATCAGGGCGCGCCGCCGCGCTGATCAAGGCGCTCCAGTAGGAGCGGCACCCGCTCCAGCGGGCGGTAAGATTTGGCGCCTCCGCGAGCGCCAGGGCCGGCAACGCATCGACGGAAATGCTGCGAAAAGCCTCGGCCGTATTGCCGTGCATACCGAGGAGCAGGTGCGCGGCCAACCCGGCGCTCGAGGCGACATGCCAGGTATAAAAGAGCGCAAGTCGCACGAAGTCGACGATTTCCGCATCGACTCGATCGTCATCTGAAACCCGCCAGCTGCCAGCCCCCTGCAGACGTCCGCGCCAATGCTCATCGTCCGCAAATCGCAGATCGAACAGGGCATAGGGACAATTCGCCGCCGAGATCCTCTGCGCCGGCGAAAGGCCGGCGACCTGCTGCGCCATTCCCGGCGAGAGCAATCCGTTGCCGGCCAACTCGAGGAACCTGGCGTTCAACCCGCGCATCGAGGTCAGATGCTCGATCGAGACGTGCGCCTGCTGCGTCCAATTGCCGATATATGCGTCCTGCACAAATCGCCCCTTTTTGTATGAAAAAACTCCTTGGCAAACAAGCTAACTTTGTGACAAATTTCTGTCAAATTCTTTTTGCCCCTAAAACGCATGATTTGCACACGGGAGACGGCCATGAGGGTGTCCGACGATCGCTACACGAGAGACCGGCAAAAATTCGACCTGGCACTGCGTCTCATCCGCCACGAAGCCCGCACTTTTACGATTCGCCAGTGGACCGGCTTGAGTGACGATCGCATCCGCAAGTTGTACCGCAGCTATGTCTTGAACGGCGAGGCGCGCGAGGTGACGCGCCATCGCGGCAAGTCGCCGCGCCAGGCGGCGTTCTTTTTTCGCAATCCGGAATTGAAATTCCAAGCCGCGCAACTGGCCAGCCTGTTCGTGATGTACGGATTGGTCGGGCCCAGCGAACGCGGTCTCGAGCCGCGCTATCGCGTGGGATCGCTCGAGTCCGGCGCATTGCTGTGCCGCGCCTACGAGGCCTATTCGGAAATGCACAAGCCGGTGAGCATCTCCTTCGAGCACGCGTGGTTTCTGCTGCTCGCGCTGGCGCGCCGCGATGAGGTGGGCATCGCCCGCTGTACGATTTGCGGCGGCGTGCGCGTGCGCGATCTGCTGGGGAAGCGCAAGCTGACCTGCACCAACTGCGAGGCCGCCGCCATCGACAATACCGGCAAGGCTTCGCCCTGCTAGAATCCTTCGCATGCAGCCAAGGAATATTCTGGCGGGTCCGTACGCGGACCGCGCCGCGCATTTGCGCAAAGATCCTGCCTGGTTTGCGAACGCACTGGCCGACGAGCGCAGCCGCTTTCTTCCCGTCTGGAATTCCCGCAATCTGATCGTCGAGGGCGAAACGCCGCGCGCCGCGCTGCTCGACCTGTCGGCCGTGCCGGAAGCGCTGCGCAACGAAAACGAGCTGATTCTTCTGGGCCGATACGGCGACATCAATGTGTTTGCGCATGAGATGGAATCGAGCGAACCGCCGCAACTTGGCAATGGCACGCGCTTCGAGGATCTGCGCCTGCTCGCCTCGATGCTGTCGCCGGCGGAAGCCGGACTTTTGGGCTATGCGCGCGGCATGGTGCTGTGGCGAGGCCGGCACCGCTTCTGCGGCATCTGCGGCGCCGCCACGCTCGCCGCCCGCGGCGGCCATGTGCTCATCTGCACCAATCCCGCGTGCCGGCACGAACAATTTCCGCGCACCGATCCGGCCGTCATTGTTTTGGTCAGCGATGGCGAGCGCGCCTTGCTGGGTAGACAAGCGTCGTGGCCCGTCGGCCGCTATTCAACGATTGCCGGTTTCGTCGAGCCCGGCGAGTCGCTCGAGGATGCCGTGGCTCGCGAAGTTTTCGAAGAGACCGGCATCGAAGTGGACCGGATCGAATATCACTCCTCGCAGCCCTGGCCCTTCCCCTCCTCATTGATGCTCGGATTCACAGCGCATGCGCTGACGACGCAAATCGTCAGGCGCGATGATGAGCTGGAAGACGCGCAGTGGTTCACGCGCGCGGATCTGGCATCGGGCCGCCCTTTGGTGCCGCCGGGCGTGTCGATCTCGTTTCGATTAATCGAGCATTGGTTCGATGCCGGCGGCGGTCCGAAACTCCGCGAGATTCACAAGGTTGCCGCGTGGCCAGCCGCCGGGCGCTGACCGTCGCGGCGCTGGGCGCGCGCTGCTCATCGCGCGCTGCTCGCCTTTAATCGCCCGGCGCGCCGTTTGCGCTGCTTCCAATATCTAGCCGCGTTCCCAGTGGCCGGGCCGCATGCGCCAGCCGTCGCCGGCCCGCACCCAGGCGTGACCGACCCAGTGATGTCCCGGCCTGCCCGGCGCCCAGCGGCCGGCAACCCATTCGTGGCGGCCGCCCACCCAGTTCCAATATCCGCCGATCCACACGTAGCCAGGAGAAGGCGCGACGCCCACGACCTCCACGCGCGGTGCCGGCGGCGCCACCATGACGACGCCCCCGGCATAGTGACCTTGATCAGGCACTACCACACAGGCGGGCAGTGCCATGGCCATGGCGAGTCCGAAAATAGCAGTTGCGATTAACGACTTGCGTGAATTCATGATCAGTTCCAGTTGTTTTGAGAACATGAGGATCTTAACGTCCCTCTTCTCCCGCCGTTGACGGGATCCTGATCAAGCTTACCGCTGTCGGCTATGGAGTACCACCCGAGCGCGGTTTGGGTTTGTCGTTGCGGCGCCGGTTCAGCCGCTGCTGAGGCGCGGTGGCGGCCCCAAGCGGCGGCCGCACGATGCGCGACTTCAGCCGATACATCGCCTCATCGGCCCGATGCACCAACAGCGCCGCATTTTCGCCGTGGTAGGGATACATCGATTCGCCGATCGACGCGGTCAATTGCTGCTGGGTGTTGCCGATCCAGTACGGCAGCGACACCCGCTCGCGAATCGCATCGGCCACCCGGTTCACCGGAAACGGATCGGGGACCCCGGGCAACACCAC
Source organism: uncultured Gammaproteobacteria bacterium (assembly GCA_963721095.1). Classification (GTDB taxonomy): domain Bacteria; phylum Pseudomonadota; class Gammaproteobacteria; order Steroidobacterales; family Steroidobacteraceae; genus Bog-1198. The sequence continues at coordinate 82,156 of CAVRHU010000001.1, forward strand.
CACAAACTCATCGCCGCCGTAGCGGCAGCAAATATCGCCCGTGCGCACGCGCGCCGAGATGCGCGTCGCCACCGTGGTGAGAATTTTGTCGCCGGCCGCGTGCCCATACTTGTCGTTGATGGCCTTGAAGCCGTTCAGGTCGATGAACAGCAGCCCCACGTGAAGATCCTGCAGGACCGCATCGCTGATTGCCGCCTCGAGCAGTTCCAGCATGCGGCGGCGGTTATAAAGCCCGGTTAGGCCGTCGCGCTCCGCCAGCCTTTGCGTTTCAAGCTCGCGTGCTTTCATGGCGGCGATTTCGCGCAGCAAATGCGCGTTCATGGCGCGCAGACTTTCGATCTCACGCAGCTCAGCGGAGTTCATGCGCCGGCCGCGAGAACTCAGATCGCGCGCCGGCACCAGATCCCGCGAAGAAGCCTCTAGCAATTCATCGTCGTCTGAGACCAGCTTGGGCTGCACATACGCCATGGTATCTTTCCCGAGTTTCCCGCTTATCCGCCTATCACACATTGTCGCGGGTTTTCGCCTTTGAGGGACATCGGGGGCTACCTGATGAATATGTAAGACTCGACTGACCATGCGAGTTAACACTTTTGAGGAGTCCAAGATGTCCTACACGGCAGACCCGCGCGTGCTATTCGCCGCCGAGCGCACATTGCTTGCCTGGCAACGTACCGCGATCGCATTGATGGGATTTGGTTTCGTCGTCGAACGATTTGGCTTGTTCCTACAATTGGTGGCGCATCAATCCGAGTCCAGCGGCCAGCGCAGCTTTTCCTTGGCCGCCGGCGTGTTGCTGCTGATGCTGGGCGCGGCCGTGGCGCTGATCTCCGCACGTCAATTTCGCCAAGTCGCGAAAAATTTGGACCCCTCCGTCATTCCTCCCGGCTACTGGACACACATCGGCGTGGTGCTGAATGTGTTCATCGCCCTCATCGCGCTCGGTTTGGCATTGCGCTTTCTTTTGGCAGCGCACAGCGGAGGCTGACGCCGCCGCGGCGAGCTTCCCTGACCGCTCCGCGCCTCGTGGTGCGGCGCAACTGCCGTCTGTTAAATCGGCCAGGGTCAACCCTCCTCAAGCTGTGCCGTTATGGGGGCATGATGCACGCTGAAATCGCCGTTCTGCGCTTCGGGCTGGGTGCCAGGCCGGGCGATTTGGCGGCGGCGGCACAAGAACCCCGCGCGTGGCTCATGTCTCAAATCAGGGGCCCGGTGCCGCTGGCGGTCGATGCTTCGTTGGCGCCGTCGGATCAGATCTTTGCGGGCTTCTTAGCGGCGCGTGACGAGCGCCAAAAAATCAAGCAGGCATCATCATCGAGGGAAAGTTCGGATGCGAAGGTGGCATTCAACGCCGTCCGCGAAGCCTATCAACCCCATTACCGCGCGCAGGTTCTGGCGCGCGCCCAGAGCGCCGCGTCGACGAGCCGGCCCTTCGCCGAACGCCTGGTGCACTTCTGGTCAAATCATTTCGCGATATCCGCCGACAAAGGCGTCGTCTATGGCCTCGCCGGAACGCTGGAAAACGAGGCGATCAGGCCGCACATCGGCGGGCGCTTCGTCGATCTTTTGACGGCGGTCGAGCAGCACCCGGCGATGATTGCCTTTCTCGACAATCAATACTCAGTGGGCAAGGATTCCGCGGCGGCGGCGCGTTTCGCGTCACGATTTCGCGGCGGCGACACCGGCCAGCCCAAGCGCCAGTTCGGCATCAATGAAAATTTGGCGCGCGAAATTCTCGAATTGCACACCCTCGGTGTTCACGGCGGCTACACCCAGGCCGATGTCACAAGCTTCGCAGAAGTGATTACGGGCTGGTCGATCGGCGGCGGCAAGGGCCGGCTGGCCGGTGGCGTGCCGGGCCGCTTTTATTTTCGCGACAACCTGCACGAGCCGGGCCCGAAAGTGTTTCTCGGCAAGACCTACTCCGAGCCGGGCCAGCGCCAGGGCGAAGCCGTGCTCGCCGATTTGGCACGCCGTCCCGAAACGGCCAATTTCATCGCCACCAAGCTTGCGCGGCATTTCATCGCGGATGATCCGCCGCCGGCCGCGGTGGATCGAGTCGCGCGCGCCTTTTTAAAATCCGGCGGCGATCTGCCGCAGGTCTATGCCGCGCTGATCGAGTCGCCTGAATCCTGGGATGCCACTGCGCGCAAGTTCAAGACTCCCGAGGATTTCGTTTTTTCGACCTTGAGAGCGCTGAACGTTGCGCCGGCGCAGCCCGAGGAAATCATTCGCAGCTTCGATCTTCTGGGCCAACGGCAATACACGCCCGGATCGCCGGCAGGCTGGCCGGACACTTCGAAAAGCTGGGACGGCTCCGATGCCCTGATGCACCGAATTCTGTGGGCATCGAGGGTCGGCGCCAAGTACGAGAGCGGTGTGGAACCGGCGGAACTGGCGGCTGCCACTTTGGGCGGCTACGCTCGGCCCGAAACCTTGACCGCTGTGCGCCGCGCCGCGACCTCCGGACAGGCCGTGGCGTTGTTATTGATGAGCCCCGAATTTCAACGGAGATAATGATGCGGCCTTCGCAAATGAACCGCACTCGCCGCCGCTTTCTGCTCGGCGCGGGCGCGCTGGCGGCGACCGCCGCGATCCCGAATGCCCTGTTCGGCTTCACCGGAGGATCGTCGCGATTGGTGGTGGTGATCTTGCGGGGCGCGCTCGACGGGTTGGCCGCCGTCCCGCCTTACGGGGATCCTGACTATGCGATTCTGCATCGCGAACTGGCAATTGCAGCACCAGGCGCGCCCGACGGTGCACTGCCGCTTAACAATACCTTCGGCCTGCATCCGGCCTTGAGCTTTTTGCACGAACGCTACGCCGCCGGCGAGTTGGTGGTCTTCGATGCGGTGGCCTCACCCTATCGCGATCGATCGCATTTTGACGGTCAGAACGTGCTCGAGAATGGGCTCAGCAAACCTATCGGCACCGCCGACGGCTGGCTCAATCGAGCCCTCGCCGCATTACCGCGAGGCAGCAGCCGGACCGGCGATCGGGCCGTGGCGATCAGCCAGAATGTACCCTTGATCTTGAGGGGCGAAGCTCGGGTGATTTCCAAATCACCGCAGGCCACGCCGGATGTCGACGAGGATCTGCTCGCACGCTTGGCGGACTTGTATTCGCAGGACGATTGGTTCTCGGCGCGGTTGAGCGAGGCGGTGCAGACCGAGAAAATGGTCGACGGTGCTGGAGACTTGGGCGGAATGGCCAAGGCGTCAGCCCAGGCGGGGGGTTATCCGGATCGGGTGGGTGCGGTGGCCCGCATGGCGTCCGAGCTGATGCGCAGCGACGGCGGTCCCGAGATCGCCGTCATCGAAGCCAGCGGCTGGGACACCCATGCGAATCAGGGCGGCGCCAAGGGCCTTTTGGCGACGCGGCTGGCGGGACTCGACAAGGGCTTAAAATCGCTGGCTGACGGGTTGGGGCCGCTGTGGCCGCAAACCGCGGTCCTGGTGGTCACGGAATTTGGCCGCACGGCTGCCGTCAACGGCACCCGAGGTACCGACCACGGAACCGGGGGCTGTGCCTTCCTCATCGGCGGCGCGGTTCGCGGCGGACAAGTGATCGCGGACTGGCCGGGCTTGCGGCGTACGGCGCTCCTGGACAATCGCGATCTCAAGCCGACGCTCGATCTTCGCAGCGTGTTCAAAGCCGTGCTCGACGAGCACTTGCACGTCGATGCAGACACCCTGGCCAAACGGGTCTTCCCCGACAGTAGCGGCGCGCGCCCTCTGCAAGGGCTAATACGCGCCTAGACTCCTACTGCCATCAGGCGAATTCACATCCCCGATGATTCCACGCCGGAATTCATCGCCGGCGGCATGTCTGGCTCAGAGGCCGGCATCGCTGCAGGCGCTGCCATTGGCGGCGGTGACATTGGGGCAGGCTTCGGCTTAGGCGGAGCCTTCACCGCCGCGGGAGCCGGGGCCGCAGGCCTCGCAGCGACGGGCGTGGGCCTGGGAGCGGCCTTTTTCGGCGCGGCCTTTTTCGGCGCTGCCTTTTTCGGCGCTGCCTTCTTGACTGCTTTTTTCGCTTTGGCCTTGACCTTCTTCTTCGCCTTCATCGGCCGCGTCTTTCTTTTCGCGGCGCTCTTTTTGGCTGAGCGTTTAACCGAACTACGTTTGGCCTTCGCCATCGGCCGCTTCGACTTGCGCTTTTTCGACTTGCTCTTTTTTGCCATGATCATCCTTCTCCTGAAACATCGTTCGAACTCGCCGTGAGAGTAGCCCTGAAAAAGTCTGCTGTCATCTGTGCGTGAACACTGGAGTCGCCGGCGCGGATTGCGTAGGCTGCCGACGGTGTCCACAACCGAACAAATCCGCCCTGTAAAAGATGTCTGGCTGAGACCGCGCCGCGTGTTTCGCGAATTGGCGACACAGCCGATCAGCGCCACGGACTACTTGTTGGCCGCGGCGCAAGGCACGGCGACCGCCCTGACACTCTATCGAACGCAACCTTCCACGTCCGGTTTCACCGCGGGCGAGATCCTGGGAAGCGCATGCCTGTTCGGGCCCTTGGGCGGGATTCTAAGCATGTACATATTCGCGGCCATCTACCGGCGCTTAGGCACGCGCGCGGGCGGCAAGTCGGCACGCAACCAAGTCTTCCATGTGCTGGCTTATGGGGGCATTCCCGTGGCGGCGTCGCTGGTTCTGTGGATATTCACGACGCTGTTGGTGGGGGAAGCGGCGATCATCGACAAGCCGGCCGGCGAGGTGGATGGATTCGTCGGCTTCGTCCTGCATGTGCAGCTCGCGGCCTACTTCTTGCTGCTGTTTTGGAGCGTCGTTCTGCAAGTCATGGGATTCAGTGAAATTCTAGGCCTGGCCACGCGAAAAGCCTTCGCGGTCTGGGTGCTGGGCCAGGTGCTGTGGCTGCTCGCCTTCTTCTTCTTGAGCGTCCTGATTACGGTTCTGTTCCCGGGCCTTTTGCCTCCGGCGCATTGAAGGCTTGGTCCGCCGGAATGACCGGTTCGGGCGGCAAGATCGGTGGCGGCGCGTGCAGGCGCTCGATCACCGACTTCGCGACTTCTGCCGCCGAGCGCAGGGTGGGGGAGTCGGTGCGAGGCTTCGCCACGCGCCGTGGCTTGCTCTTTTTCGGCGAAGCTCTCGGCTTCGCTTTGAGGGCTGCCTTCGGACGCTTGCGCGCCGCGCGAACCGGCTTCGCCGCTTCTTTGCGAACCGCCGGCTTGAGTTTCAACGTGGCTGCCGGGCGGGGCGCACGCCGAGCCGCGGAAACGGCAGCCGCATCGACTTTTCGCCGTGCCTGTTTGGCCGCCTTCTTCTCTACTTTGAATAGTTTGCGCGCGTGCTTCAGCTGCGCTTTCGCGGCGCGCACCTCGGTCTTGGCAGCGGCTGCGCGGGCGGCGGCCTTGGTCGCGGCGAGTTTGAGACGTTTGATGAAGGGCGATGGGATACTCATTGACGGCCACACTTGAGTTACGGCAACACGCGGATTAAGAATTGACGAATATCTGCGACTTCCTGGGCGCAAACGGCATGCGCCATGGGGTAGTCGTGCCACTCGATTTTATACCCCTGGGCCTGTAGATAATCCCGCGATTTCGTGCCCAACATCAGCGGCACCACCCCGTCGAATTGTCCGTGAGCCATGAAAAAGGGCGTCGCATCGTTGGCCGGCGCCCGTTCGGCCTGGAAGCTGCCTTCCTGCGGTAAATAGCAGGACAGCGCTAGCACGCCGGCGAGTCTTTCCGGGAAGCGGGGCGCGGTATACAAGGACACCGCGCCTCCTTGGGAAAATCCCGCGAGTACGATGCGGGCGGCCGGTATGCCGCGCGCGACCTCCCGGGCAATCAGCTCACGGACCCTTTGATCGGAGTCCTTGAAGCCCGCGACGTCTTCCGCGGCTTTGCGATCCAATCCCACGATGTCATACCAGGCGCGCATGCGCATGCCGCCATTGATGGTCACAGGCCGCGTCGGGGCGTTCGGAAATACAAAACGCCAGGCGCGCGACCCTTGCGGCACCAGCTCCGGCACGATGGGCTCAAAATCGTGGCCATCGGCACCCAATCCGTGCAGCCAAATAATCGCGGCGTTTGGCTGCGGCGCCGTTTCGACTTCGATGGTTTCCAGCATCGGCTTAATGTACCCGAGAATCCGCGGCCGCGTCCCAGCCCGGAACGGAGCGCTTTCGATTCGGTATATTCGCCACATGGCCATCACCTTGGATCACCTGCGGCGCTATGCAATTGCGCGCTCGCTCTTCAAACCGACCACACTCAAACGTGCCATCGAAAAACTGGGATTTGTCCAGGCGGATCCGATTCGCGCGCCGGCCCGCGCGCAAGATTTGACGCTGCGCCACCGGGTGAACGGCTATCGGGCGGGCGATCTCGAGCGGTTGTACCCAAAGCTGGCGCTCGAGGAGGACTTCTTCGTCAACTATGGTTTCTTGCCGCGCACTCATCACGCTTTGATGCACCCTCGCCAGGTGAAGCGCAGGTCTTCGCCCAAGCGCCTGAGGCAAACGCAGGAGATCCTCGATTTCGTGCGTGAGCGCGGCGCGGTGCATCCCCGGGAAGTGGACGCGCATTTCTCGCATGGCCGCGTGACCAACTGGTTCGGCGGCTCGTCGAACGCCAGCACGCAATTGCTGGATCACCTGCACTATCGCGGACTGTTGCGCGTGGCACGGCGCGATGGCGGCACGCGCGTCTATGTCGCCCGTGAAGCGCCGCCGGAAACACCCATTCCGGCGGCCGACGCGAAGGCGCACGGAGCCGGCAAAATGGACGCGTTGGTGGATGTGATCGTGCGCAAGTACGCGCCCCTGCCGGGTCGTACCCTGGCAAATTTGGTGAATCGCCTGCAGTACGGGGCACCGCAATGGGCCAAGGAACGCCGCGCGGCCCTGGATCGTGCAAAGCAGCGACTCCCCCATATACGCGTCGAAGGCATCGACTGGTATTGGCCGGCCTGCGAGAAGCCGCAGTCGGCGCGGTGGCGGCTCGACGATGAATTGCGGCTGCTGACGCCCTTCGATCCGGTGGTTTGGGACCGGTCCCGCTTCGAGATTTTCTGGGACTGGGTCTATCGTTTCGAGGCTTACACACCCGCGCCGAAACGCAAGCTCGGCTACTATGCGCTGCCCCTGCTCTGGCATGACCGCATCCTCGGGTGGGGCAATTTGAGCGCGGCCGGTGGACGATTGACCGCCGAGTTCGGCTACGTTGACGGCAAGGCGCCGCGCGACTTGAAGTTTCGCGCCGCGCTCGAAGCGGAACTGGAACGAGTGCGCGCGTTCCTTGGGAGACCCGAGTCGGTATGAGCGTTCCACAGTGGCGGGAATCGACCGCCGAAACGGTTTCCAAGGTATGAACAAAAATCGCAATCGATGGATTCGCCCAAGCGCTCTGTTGGCCGCGTGCATCGCGCTGGCATTGGTTTCCACCGCCGCCTCCGCCCAGTTTGAAGAGGGGCGGCTCATGCGCATTCAGGCGCTGAAAACACCTCATCTGGATGGGATCGTCCCGACCTATTACACCCCCGGGTATAAACGGCACGCACGCGACCTGCAACGTTTCGTCATTGGGGAAATGGGATTCGCACAGCGGCGGCTTGGGGTGCAACTGCCCCTATCCCTTGCGGTTCTCGATAAAGCGCAATGGTCTGTGGCGGAGCGGCAGCTGCCTTATCCCATGCCGTCGGTGGATGGCGATCCGCCGGTGGCCCTCATGCCCGCCGACTGGGGGGCTGCCGAAGATTTCTTCGAAAAAGAGGGCGACGTCGATTCGCAAGCGCGCGCCGAAATCGCGGCGCATCGCCTGACGTGGCGCGAGGCGAGCCATCGATCCGGGGATCTGATTGGCGGGCACGAACTCGGCCATGCCGTGATCGAGGCCTACGGCATCCAAGCGGGCACGCGCTGGTTGAATGAGCTGCTCGCGAGCTACGTTCTGTATGCCTATTTGCAGAGCGAGAGGCGCGATCTTGTTTGGCTGGTCGACATCGTCCAGGAGGGCAATCGCCTGAAGCTTGCGCAACACCACGTATCGCTGGAGGATTTCGAATCTCAATACATGGACATCCTTTCCAAGGACGGCGAGAACTACGGCTGGTATCAGGGGCAGTTCTTGGAACAAGTGAAGCGGGTTTACGCGCAACAAGGGCTCGAGTTCTTGAAGCGTGCGCGTAGAGCGTTTCCGGCAGGCTCGAGCCCCAAGCATCAGCTCGGCAATCCGCAGACCCTGCGCAGACTCGAGCAATTCTCGCCGGGATTTCGCGCCTGGGCCGCCTCGCTGGAGACTCTGCCCAAGAAATGAGCTATCGAAAAATGATCTCAGGGAGTCACATGCAAATAACTCATGCGATGTTGATCGGACTGTCGCTGGTCCCAGCGCTGTGCGCGGCACAAAGCGCATTCGAGGGAACGTGGCGGCCTGAGCCGCAAAGGCCCAGTCATCCCCCGATTGAAACTGCGGTGTTGCTGAATGGCGAGTATGAGTGTTCGACTTGCACTCCGCCCTACAAGGTCAAGGCCGACGGGCACGATCAAGCGCTGCAAGGAAATCCGTACTATGACTCGATCGCCATCGCGATTATCGACGCGCGCACCATTACCAAAACCGGCAAGAAGGACGGCAAAGTATCTGCCGATACGAAAGTGACGGTTTCGGCGGATGGCAACGCCAAGACCGAGGTTCAAACCCTCATCGGCATGGCAGCCGTTCCCATCGAACTCACCGCGAAGTTTTCGCGCGTCGCCGCCGGCGAGCGCGGATCCCATCGAGTCTCGGGCGGCTGGCAAATGAGGGAAATGGACGTTTCCAATCACGTCGAAGACACGACCTTTAGAGTGAGCGGCGGCGCGCTGGCGATGACCGATCGAATGGGCCGCTCGTTCACCGCGAAACTCGACGGCACGCCGGCGCCTTACCAGGGAAGCGATGAGTTCAACGGTGTTTCCCTCAAATTGGTCGACGAGCGGACCATCGAGGAATCGGATCTGCGCGACGGCAAGGTAGTCAAAATCTCGCGCTGGGCGCTCGGGCCCGATGGTCAAACGATGCATGCCACCTTTGACGATACGCATGGCCACGTTCAGCACCAGGACGGTCACAAGGTGAAATAAGGGGGAACTGCCAGTGCGTAGACGCACGCAAGGTTATATCGGTCTCACGGTCTTGGGTCTGACAACGCTGTGCGTGTGGATTCACGCGTGGGCGAGCGACGGTGCAGGTTTTCCGGCGGGTTACGATGCGGTGCAGGCAGCGCCGGGTAGCCACAAGGTGATTTTCGAAAACTCTCTTATACGTGTGTTGGAGGTTACCGTTCCGCCGAACGGCCGGACCGAACCGATGCATCATCATCGGTGGCCCAGCTTTTTTCTCGAATGGGACACAGGCGGCGCATCGCCGCACATCCGCTATCACCAGCCCGGCGGCGTTGTCAGAGATTCGCCGAGCGTCGAACAACCGATGCACGCCGGACATTGGTCCGTCCGCTGGATGAAGCCGGAACCCATGCATGCGATAGAGACTGTTGAGAGTGACCCGCCTAAGCCCGGGGAACCGCCCTTGCTGCGGGTCGAGGTCAAAGTCGGCCTGTGAACCTCATCGCGCCGCAGACGCCCTCGCGAGTGCGAGGGCGCTGCGGGCCGAGCATCTTCAAGACTATTGAGGGTTGCGCGACGCTGAGGCTGAACCGGCGCCGGCAACATCGAGCGAGGTTCCGCCGCTCGAGTGCTCGACATCCACTGAGCCCATGCCGTTCGCCGCGACCGAGCCCTTGTTGGTCGTGGCATTCACGCCGCCCGCGCCGGTGAGGTTCGCCGATGGGGCCGGCTTCGGTACGGTTGCAGAGGCTTGAGAAGCCGTGCTGCCAACGTTCGGCTTGGAAGCCTGCGTCTCCGCCGGCTTGGCCTCCGCCGCCGGTTTGGCTGCGGTACCCGCCGCGCCCTTGGCGGCGCCATGGGTCGCGCTAGCGGTATTGGCCGCACTGGAAGTCGCGGACTTTGAGAGCGAGGCCGTCGATGCGGCACTCGCCGCAGGGTGCAATTGGGGTTTGTCCATCGACCCGCTGAGCCCGCCGTGGCCGTGAGCGGCACCCTGAGCTGAAAGACCCCGGTTCATCCCGGAAAGGCCGCCCCCGAATCCACCGCCAAGACCACCGCTCAATCGGCTGCCGGCGTGGGCAGGCGTAATGCTTGCCAACGCGGTCGCGACGCCAATAGCAGCAACAATGTGTTTCGTATTCATCGTGATCTCCTGATAACCGCAGCCCATTCGCGCGGCCTTCATCCAGTGATACGAATGCCCCCCGGCGTTTCGTCCGCGTCGTTTGAATTTTTTCGTTCGCGCGGTTTAGCGGCCCGGCCGGGCGATATCGGAGCTGTAATCGGCGCCCACGAGGCCGAAGCCATATGTCAAATCGCGTCCTTTAGGGCCTAAGTCGATGGCGCTGCGTGCAAGAGATTCGAGCGCCGCAGTGCTGCCGCCCAAGTCGGGTGCCGTTACCGATTGCGCGAGCAGCGCCGCCACGACGGGCGCGGCAAATGAGGTGCCGCGTATCGCCGAATACTTGCCGCCCATGTCGGCGGCCGACATGTCGGCGCCGCGCGCGGCAAACATCACTTGATTGCCGCGCGCCGCTTCGATGAGCACGCGTCGATGGGCGTCCACGGCGGTCACGCCGACGACATGGGGATAGGATGCCGGATATAGAGGCGGCGCCGCGGGTCCGTCGTTACCCACGGCGGCGACCAACAAATAGCCTCGCGACGTTAGCGCGCGCACGATCTGCCCGAGCGCCGCATTGTCCGGACCCACGAGGCTCACGTTGATCACGGCGACGCGCTGTTGCGCCAACCACGCAAAAGCCGCGGCCAATGCATCCACCGCACCACCGGTCGGCGCGTTGCAATAGACGTCCGCCGCATACAGCTCCGCCTTGTCGAGGACTCCGTGAAAGTGGCTCGATTGGCCCACGAGCAATGACGCAACGGCCGTACCGTGCGCGCTCGGAAGCACGCGGCCGCCGCAACCCCACGCGTGGATCCGCGCATCGCGAAACACGGGATGTGAGCCGTCGACGCCGGAGTCGATCAAGCCGACGCGCGGCAATGGCGGATCGGAGCGGTTCGCATCGAGAGCTTGCAGCGCCGTTGCATCGCTCATTCGCCCGGCCGATAGCCTCGCGGAGAGTAAACCGACGCCGGTATAGATGTGATTGAAATCATAGGTACCGCCCGGGTCGGCCTCGCGCAATGCACGCAGCGCCTTGGCGATGGTCATCGACGGCGGCGGCTGTAGGACAACCAGGCGAAGATCCAATTCGGCGGCGGTTTGCTCGCGTACCAAGGTGAAGCCTTTCGCTTGCGCCGCAGAGATGGCCTGCGTCGAGGGCGAGTAGGCCAACAGTTCGGCGCGGACGATCGGATTGCCATGCGGGTCGGCAACGACGGTGTGCGGATTGGTCCTGATCAGGCCCGCGATGAATTGATGACGCGCATCGCTCAGCCGCTGAAGGGTATCGGCTTCGGTCTGGCCGACCGTTTGCGTCAATTTCTGCAACGGCACCGCAGGTAATGGGACAACGGGCAGGCGCAGCTGCGCCTGGGCGGTATTGACCGCGAGCGCCGCCATCGCTATGCAGGCAAATACACGCATGAAACTGAAAACCCCCTGGGTTGTGCATGCGGCTGACGGCCCCATCGGGCTGTTAGCATGCGTGGATTAAACCTCAACTCCCGAACGTCTACCTCATGAGTACGAACGACGGCATCAAAAACATCCAGGAACAGATCGTCGCTTTGCTGCCTCGCCTGAGGCGCTTTGCGCGCAATCTGGTGCGCAACCCGCACGATGCCGACGATGTCGTACAGATTGCCGTGGAGCGCGCGCTGCTGCGATTGGATCAATGGCGCAGCGATGCTCGCCTGGATAGTTGGCTGTTCAAAATACTGCGCAACGCCTGGATCGATGAAGTGAGGGCGCGAACGAGACGGGCTAAAATTCTGCTGCCGGAGGAAGCCGGCGAACAGATCGGCGAGGCAACCATGGAACGGGAAATTGAACGTTGGTCGGCGGAGGCGGCATTGAATCGATTGCCGGAGGATCAGCGTCTGGCTGTCAGTCTCGTATTGGTCGAGGGCTTGTCCTACAAGGATGCCGCGGAAGTGCTCGAGGTGCCGCTCGGAACCTTGACGAGCCGGCTTGCACGCGGACGCGAGGCGCTTCAAGACATGCTGCGGCTGCCGGAAGGAGGTGTTTCATGACGATTTCGGAGGAAACGCTGATGGCCTACGCCGACGGCGAGCTCGACGCGGCAAGCCGCGCGAACGTCGAGGCGGCCATGCGGTCAGACCCGGAAATTGGCAAACGCATCGACCGTCATCGTGCCCTGCGTGAAAAAATGCAAGGTGCATTCTCGGCGGTGTTGGAGGAGCCGGTGCCGGACCGGCTCCTCCAAGCAGCGCGCGGTGAGTCGGCCAAGGCGCGCGCGGAGACTGCGGCGCGGCAAGGCGCGGTGGTGGATTTATCCACCGCTCGAGAGGCTGCGCGCCAAAGAATTTCGGCGGCGCCGCGGCGTTGGCAGCCGGCTGCCATGGCGGCCAGTCTCTTGCTGGGTTTGGGGCTCGGATTCTTGGCGTGGCATGGACCTCGCGCCTTGATTCGGCCTGGCGCCGGCGGAGGCTTGGTCGCGAATGCGGCGCTTGCCGAGGCCTTATCGACTCAACTGTCCGACGATCGCTCGGCCGGCCGCGTCGCCGTCACCGGATTGAGCTTTCGCGACAGATCGGGCGATTACTGCAGGACCTTCGCATTGACCGGCGCCGCTGCCAGCTCGGGGGTGGCGTGCCATGAGGGCGCCGACTGGAGGATCAAGGCCTTGGCGCAGGCGCCCGGCGCCGTGCTGAACTCGGGCAACTATCGCACCGCGGCTTCGGAAGACTCCCCGGTCATCCGCGCCGCTGTCGAGGGATCTATCGAGGGGGAACCCTTGGACCACGCGGGCGAGATCGCCGCGCGACAGATGGGGTGGGCAACCGCGGCGCAGCACTGATAGCCGCGCATTCCCCGGTAGTGGGCGCGACCCCGTATCGCGCTACACCGGCATCATTATCGCTCGATCTGCTATTGACAGCGTCTGCATTTTTATGCAGGATGCGTGCAATTTTATGCACGGGTTGAAAATGCTGAGGTCCGAAGCCGAACACAACAACGCACCGGCGCGCCGCACGATGCTCGCGAAAATAATTCGCGAACAAACCGTCGGCCGCCAGACCGAGCTGGTGGATCTGCTGCGCAAGCTCGGCCACATTGCGACGCAATCCAGCGTGAGCAGGGATTTGCGCGAGCTGGGCGTGGCCAAGATGGGCGACCGCTATGTGATGCCGGAGAGCGGTGCTCCTCTGAAGAGCGATTTTTCGGCCCTCAAGCAATTCGTCAGCGCTCGCTTGACCGCGGGCACCAATCTCACGGTGCTGAAAACGACGATCGGTTCCGCGCAAAGCGTGGCGGTTGCCATCGATACCGCTCAATGGCCGGAAGTGGTCGGCACGATTTCCGGCGATGACACGATTTTCATCGCCACCACCGGCGCGGCGGCTCAGCGCAAGCTCGGCGATCGTCTGCTCGCCCTATTCGGACGCTAGGAGCCTGCTGATCCCATGACACCTATTCCCCGTCAGGGCGCCGAGCCCATTCTCCTGGCTTTTTCCGGCGGCCTCGACACCTCGTTCTGCGTGCCGTGGCTGAAAGACACCTATCATCGCCCGGTCATCACCGTGACCGTCGACACGGGCGGCATCGACGCAGCCGCAGCCAAGTCGCTGGCGCAGCGCTCCGCGCAGCTGGGCGCCACGGAACATCATTTGATTGACGCAAAAAGCGCGTACTTTGACCAAGTGCTCAAATTCTTGATCATGGGCAATGTCCGCCGCGGCAATGTATATCCGCTGTGCGTAGGTGCCGAGCGCGTGCTGCAAGCGCAGATCATTGCGCAAATGGGGCTGTCGCTGGGCACGAAAATGGTGGCACACGGCTGCACCGCCGCCGGCAATGACCAAGTGCGCTTCGAAGTCGCACTGCGCACACTGGCTCCGGACCTCGAGATCATCGCGCCGGTTCGCGACCGCGCTTTCAAGCGTCCGGAACAGCTCCAGTATCTCGAGGAGCACAAGCTGCCGGTCCCACCATTCGGGGCGGCCTATTCGGTCAATCGCGGTCTCTGGGGCGTCACCATCGGCGGCAAGGAAACCCTGACTTCGCTCGGCAGCATTCCCGACGATGCGTGGGTGCTGTCCAAGGATGCGTTCGCGCACCCACGTGCGCCGGAGCGCCATTCCATCGGATTCACGCAAGGCGTGCCGGACTGTCTCGATGGCCGGCGGCTTTCGCCGGTTGCCGTCATCGAAGCGCTCGAAACGCTCGCCGGCCCCTTCGGTATCGGCCGCGGCATTCATTTGGGCGATACGGTCATCGGTACCAAAGGCCGGGTCGCCTTCGAAGCGCCCGCCGCCGAGGTGCTGCTGAACGCCCATCGCGAGCTGGAAAAATTGGTGCTGACCGGCAAACAGTCGCGCATCAAGGAAAGCGTCGCGCAGCCCTATGGCGACCTGGTGCACGAGGGTCAACACTTGGATCCGGTGTGCCGGGATATCGAGGCGCTGCTCAAGTCCTCGCAGTCGCGCGTCAGCGGCGAGGTGAAGGTGCTGTTCCGGCCGGGGTCCGTGTTCGTCGAGGGCGTCAGCTCGCCCTACTCCCTCATGGCCGCCTCCAAGGGCGTTTACGGCGAATCCGCGGGCGAATGGACGCCGACCGACGCCTTGGGCTATTCCAAAATGCTGGCGCTGACGGGTGTGTTCTACAAACGTGCGGGTGGCGGAGTTTAGCCAATGATGAACAGCATGCGCACGATGGTCGTGGACAAGATCGCTTCGGTGACGCAGGCCTGCGGTTTATCGCACGAGCTGCGGGTCGCGCCGGAGATTCCGTGCGAAGAAGGCTTGGTGCTCGTGGTCGAGATCCTGAACAACAAGGCCAACTACAACACGTTGGAACTCATCAGCGGGCGCATGGCGAAAGTGGTTCGCGGCGACATCGTGGTCGGTGCCCTGGGCCACCGCAAAGCGTTGTTCGGCTACTCGGGCCACATTCCTGCGACGCTCAAACCCGGCGATGTCATTCAAATGCTCAACATCGGCGGGGTGCTGGGAATATGCGATTCGGCCACGCAGGACAAAGGCAAGCCCTTCGACTGCAAGGTGCTGGGCACGGTGCTGACGTTTCCCTATTTGGGCGAGCGCATCGGCGTGCCCGCCAAGGTCGGCTACAAAGCGTTGGATTACGACGCAGCGCTCGATGCCCGCGGCGTGCCGGTCGTGGCCCTCGCCGGCACCTGCATGGAAGCCGGCAAGACCGCGGCCGCCGCGGCCATCGTTGCGCGCATGCGCCACCGCGGCTTGATCGTGGACGCGTTCAAGGCGACGGGCGTTTCCCTGCGCCGCGACATCATGGCCTTCGAGGATTCGGGCGCTCGGCGCACCATGCTGTTCACCGATCTTGGGATTGTGACCACGACCGCGAAATGCGGTCCTGCGCTCACGCGCACCATGCTCACAGAAATGGCGGCGGGCCAGCCGGACGCCATCGTGTTCGAGCTGGGCGACGGTCTGCTCGGAACTTATGGCGTGGAATCCATCCTGCGCCAGCCCGACATCAAGGCCGCGCTTACTGCGGTGGTGCTGTCGGCGAACGATCCGGTCGCAGCCTGGGGCGGCGTCAAATTGCTGCGCGAGCGCTTCGGCATCGAACCCTGTGCGGTGACCGGTCCAGCCACTGACAACCAGGTGGGCATCGAAATCATCCGCGAACAAATGAATGTCGAGGCTTTCAATGCGATCAGCCATCCGGCGGATCTCGGCGATCACATCATCGCTTCGCTGGGTTTGCGCAATGTGCGGGAATCCAAAGTGGTCGGCGAGTGAGCGCGCCCACGCCCGCCATCGTGCTCGGCGGCACCGGTTATGTAGCCGGCGAGCTGCTGCGCCTGATCGCAGGTCATCCGCAGCTTGAGGTAGCGGCGGTGTTGTCCGACAGCCAACCCGGCGCGCGCATCGCCGATGCATTCGCGCATTTGCGCAGCGCCTATCCGGATCTTAAATTCGCGGCGCCCGATGAACTGCACGCCGTGATTCGCCGCGAACCGGTCTCGGCGCTGTTTTCGGCGGCGCCGCACGGCGTATCCGCGGCCATTGTCGACCGGCTGCTGACAACGGCAGCCGCCGCGAACACGCGCGTGCACTGCGTGGATATTTCCGCGGACTTTCGCTATGCCAGCCAGGCTGCGTACGAAGCCGTGTACAAGCACACGCACGGCGCCCCGGCGAGAATCCGCGAGTTCACCTGCGCGGTGCCGGAGCATCTGCAAAAGTCGCCCACGCCGCACATTGCGCATCCCGGCTGCTTCGCGACCGCGACGCTGCTGGCGAGTGTGCCGCTGCTGGCGCTGCAGTTGACCGATACGCGCCTGTTCGTCACCGGCATCACCGGCAGCACCGGCTCGGGACGAAAACCCGTCGAGGCCACGCATCATCCGCATCGCCACAGCGACCTCTACACCTACGGCGCGCTGAGTCACCGGCATGTACCCGAGATCGCGGCATGCGCGAAGCTGGCGACGGGCATCGATGCGGACTTCAATTTCGTGCCGCATTCCGGACCCTTTGCACGCGGCATCCACGTCACCGTGCAGGCCAGCCTGAAAAAAGCACTCTCGACCGCGCAGGCGTTGGAGGCTTTGCAGCAGTACTACCAAGACTGTCCTTTCGTGCGCGTCGCCGCCGCGGCGCCTCGCGTCAAAGATGTGGCCACGAGCAACTACGCGAATTTGAGTGCCGTCTCCAACGGCAATTCCATCGCGGTGATGTCGGTGGTCGATAATCTCAACAAGGGCGCCGCCGGCGGCGCGATCCAGTGGATGAATCGGTTATTGGGCTTCGCCGAGACCACCGGCCTGACCACCCCCGCGCCCGGATGGACTTAAGAGTATGGCAGCGACAAACCCCACCGCGGCGGCGAACGCGACGCATTTGGCGCAAGTGTTTGCGCAATACCCGATCGAAGTGGCGCATGGCGAAGGCGTGTGGCTGTATGCGCGCGACGGCCGCAAGATTTTGGACTTTTACGGCGGCCACGCCGTCGCCGGCCTGGGCTACGGACATCCACGCTGGCTCGCTGCGCTCGAGCGCCAGGCACGGCAGATGGCTTTTCAAACCAACGCGTTGCCGATGGTCATCCGCGAGCGGGCGGCCGCGCGCCTGAGCAAATTCGTCGGTCTGGGATTCGACACGGTGTTCTGGATCAACAGCGGCGCCGAGGCAAACGAAAATGCTTTGAAGCTGGCATTCAAAATAACCGGGCGCACCAAGGCGGTGGCGCTTACACAGAGTTTCCACGGCCGAACCGCCGCCGCCGGCGCTGTGACGTGGGGCGCGCTTGAAAAATGGTACGGCTTTCCGCGCACGCCTTTCGATGTTCGATTTACGCCCCGTGATGACCCCGGTGCAGTGACGGAAACCATCGACCGCGAAACGGCAGTGGTCATCGTTGAACCGATCCAAGGGGTCGGCGGCGCTTACGATGTGGGTAAGCCGATGCTGGAAGCGCTGCGCCGGCGCTGCGATGAGGTCGGCGCCATTCTGATATTCGACGAGGTGCAATGCGGTGTGGGCCGCACCGGGGCACCCTTCGCCGCGAATTACTACGGCGTCGTTCCGGACATCATTACCGCCGCCAAGGCCTTGGGCAACGGCTTCCCGATTTCCGCGCTGCTGCTGTCGAGGCGCATTGCCAATCAACTGAAGTACGACGACATGGGCACGACATTCGGCGGCGGACCCATGGCCTGCGCCGTGGCTGAAGCGGTGATCGATACCATCGAGTCGGAAGGGCTGCTGGCCAACGTACGACAGGTCTCCGCTTACATTCGCTCGAGCTGCATGATCGGCCCGGTCACGGGCGTGCAGGGCGCCGGATTTTTGCTGGGACTGAAGACCTCGCGTCCCGCCAAGGAAGTTCAGGCGGCGCTCATGGCCAAAAATATTCTCACCGGCACGAGCGGCGATCCGCACATTCTGCGCCTGCTGCCGGCCTACATCTTAAACGAAGGCCACGTGGACGCCCTGAGCGATGCCCTGGCAAAGATATCCGCATGAAACGCTTTCTTGATCTCGCGAGTTTCAGCCACGAGCAGATTCTCGATCTGTTGGCGCTGGCGCAAGCGCTGCAGGACAAGCCCGAGCCCCGAGCGCTCGCAAATAAAATTCTCGGTCTGGTGTTCTTCAACCCATCGCTGCGCACGTTGGCCTCGTTTCAGGCGGGCATGGCAAGGCTCGGCGGCAGCGCCTTCGTCATCAATCCGGGATTGGGCACCTGGCAGCTGGAAACCCGGCCGAACGCCATCATGAAAGGCGCGGCCGCCGAACATATCCGCGAAGGCATTCCGGCGTTGGCCTCGTATTGCGACGTGTTGGGCGTGCGCGCATTTGCGGACGGCAAAAATTTGGACGGCGACATGAATGAAACGCTGTTCGGCATGATCGACAAGCTGTGCGACAAGCCGCTGATCAACATGGAATCCGCCATGAATCATCCTTGCCAGGCGCTGGCGGACTGGCGCACCCTGGATGAACTCAGGATTCCGACCCGCGCCAAGTTCGTTTTGAGCTGGGCCTATCACCCGAAGGCCCTGCCCCTGGCGGTGCCGGCGGCGACGGTGCACATGGCGGCGATGCGCGGCATGGAAGTCGTGGTCCTGCGCCCGGAGGGGTTCGCGTTACCTCAGCAAGTGATGGAAAAGGCTCGCTTGGCGGCTAGCGCCTCCGGCGGTTCGGTGACCGAGTCTTCGGATCGCGCCGCGGCCTTGAGCGGTGCAAGCGTGATTTATGCCAAGGAGTGGGGGACCACGACTTACTACGGCGATGTGGAAGCCGATTCGCGCTTGCGCGCAGACCTATCGGACTGGTGCGTACGCGAGCGCTGGTTCGAACGCGCCCGGGCGGATGCGAAGCTCATGCACTGCCTGCCCGTGCGCCGCAATGTCGCGGTGGCCGATGAGGTTCTCGATGGACCGCGCGCCGTGGTGAAGCGCCAGGCTTTCAACCGCCTGCCGGTGCAGATGGCTGTCCTGCATCGCATGTTGGCAGAGGCGCCTGTCTGAGGTGTCGAGCGCCCTACCCACCACCGTGTCGACCCAAGCGATTGCCGAAGCGGAGAATTCCTAAATGATCATGAGCCGACCCGATCCGACTGTCGCCGTGCGTGCACTCAAAAGCGCTGCGCCGTACATTCGCATGTACAAGAACAAGATTTTTGTCATCAAGGCAGGCGGCGCCGTTTTCGCCGACGAGGCCTCGACCCGGAGTTTGATCGAGCAGGTCGCAATCCTGCACCAGGTCGGCATCAAGACCGTGCTGGTGCACGGCGGCGGCCCGCAGCTCGATAATTTGCAGGCGACCTTGGGACTGGATACGCGCATGGTCAACGGGCGGCGCGTCACCGACCAGAAATCGATCGACGTGACCGCCATGGCGCTCAATGGCCTGATCAACACGCGGATTCTCGCCATTTGCCGCGCACTCGATATCGAGGCCATCGGCTTGAGCGGCGTCGATGCCGGTTTGATTCGCGCTCACAGACGCCCGCCGGTGGCGATCGCGGGTTCGACTGATGTCGTGGACTACGGATTCGTCGGCGACATCGACTCGGTCAACTCGGTGGTGCTGGAAAAACTCCTCGAGAATGGTTTGATGCCAGTGGTCAGCCCACTGTCCGCGGACGCCAACGGCACGTTGCTCAATATCAATGCGGACACCGTGGCCGCCGCGATCGGCGGCGCGCTGTCGGCAGAGAAGCTGGTGCTCTGCACCGGTGCCCCCGGGATTTTGGAAAGCGTGGAAGAGCCCGGTTCGGTCATTTCCTATACGGACATCCTGGGTTTGAAACGGCTTCGCGACCAGGGCAGCTTGAAGGATGGCATGCTGCCCAAGGCCACGGCCATCGAAAATGCGATTCGCGGCGGCGTGCGCCGCGTGCATGTGATCAGCTACAAGACCCCGGACAGCTTGCTCGCTGAGGTGTTCACCAACGAGGGAACCGGAACACTGGTGGTCGCGGACCTAAAAGCCTTGAGCCCAGCCGAACAGCTGGCGCAGCACTGATCATCATCTCATGACTCGCCTCTGGGACAAGGGAACTTCGCTCGACACACGGGTGCTGGAATACACCGCGGGAGACGACCATGCGCTGGATAATCGCCTGGTTTCCTACGACATCCGCGCCTCGATCGCGCACGCGGAAATGCTCGGCGAGCAAAAATTGCTGTCCGCGGCGGATCTTGCGGCGATTCGCGCGGCGCTGACGGCGATCGGCGAGGAACACGCGCAATGTAAGTGGCGCATTTCTCTCGATCAGGAGGATTGTCAGACCGCCATCGAGAATTTGCTCACAGCACGCTTAGGCGCAGCCGGCGGCCGGCTGCATGCCGGGCGCTCGCGAAACGATCAGGTGCTGGCGGCGTTGCGGCTGTACCTGCGCGACGCAGCGGAGACATTGCGCGCCGGTACGCTGGCTGTGGCCGATGCGCTTCAGGCCTTGGCCGCGCGGCACGGCGATCAAGAACTTCCGGGCTATACCCACATGCAGCAAGCCATGCCGAGCAGCGTCGCGCTCTGGGCTTTGGGATTTGCCGCGGAATTGAGCGACGACGCAGAAGGGTTGGCGCTCACGCAGCGGCGCATCGGCAAGAACCCCTTGGGATCCGCGGCCGGATTCGGCACACCCAACCTCGACATCAACCGCGAATCCACACGCCGGCGCCTCGATTTTGCAGTTACGCAGGAGCCGGTGACCGCGGTGCAGTTGTCGCGCGGCAAAGCCGAGGCGCAGCTGCTCTTCGAGATCACGCTGCTGACGCAAGATCTCGGCCGGCTCGCCGCCGATCTGTTGCTGTTTTATTCGCAAGAATTCAGCTATGTAAGCTTGCCGGAGGCCTTCACCACCGGTTCCTCGATCATGCCGCAAAAACGCAATCCCGATGTCTTCGAGCTGATGCGCGGGCGCAGCGCCGTTGCGCACGCGGCGCTGAACGAGGTATTGAGCATCACGCAAAAACTGACCTCAGGCTATCAGCGCGATTTACAGCTCATCAAAGCGCCGTTGTTTCGCGGCATCGATTCGTGCTCGCAGACTTTGGCCATCCTGCCGGCGGCGCTCGAGGGCGTGCGTTTTCGTCCCGAAAATATCCGACTGGATCCAAGCATTCACGCCGCGGCCGCGGCAAATACGCTGGTGGCCAAGGAAGGCATCCCCTTTCGCGAGGCCTATAGACAGGTGGCCGCAAAACTCAAGGACAACGAATGAGCATTTGGCGCAGCCTGCGAACCATCGAGGAATTGAACGGCAACCGCGCGGGGACGCTGATCGCCAATCTAGGTATTGTGTTCACCGAAATCGGCGCGGACTACGTCCGCGGCACCATGCCCGTGGACACACGCACGGTGCAGCCCTACGGACTTTTGCATGGCGGAGCTTCCGTGGCGCTCGCCGAAACCCTGGGGAGCATGGGCGCGTCCATGTGCGTCGATACGGCCGAGTATCAAGTCGTGGGCCAGGAAATCAATGCCAACCATGTGCGCGCGGCACGCGGCGGACTTGTCATCGGAACGGCGCGCGCGGTGCACTTGGGCGGCCGCACCCATGTCTGGACCATCGACATCGTCAATGAGGCGCAAAAACTAGTATGTATTTCGCGCATCACCATGGCGGTGATCAAGCGCGGTGCCCTCACGCCATAAATTTGCGCTGGCATTTGTCACCTCAAGAGGCGTATCTTTTGCGCCATGAAAAACCCGACCGTTAAATTTTGGCGCCACGCAGTCAGCTGTGTAGTGATGATGAGCTTCGTCGGCTTAGGCGTTGCACAGACTCCTCCGCCGATTGTCAAATCGCCGCCGTTGACGGCGCCGGGTGCGGATCCGGGACCGGCTCCCACGCCGGACCAAATCAGCTATTTGATCGGCCTGGTATTTGGCGCGCAAATGCACAACACGGGCATCGGCCCCGACGCCATCGTTTCCGATGCCGTCGTCCGAGGCCTCAAGGACGGCTTGCAGGGCAAACAGCCTTCGCCCGGGGATCAACAGCAATTGCAGGCCTACGCGCGTGCTGCGGGCGATGCCATGCTTGCGCGCAATGCCAGCGCGGCGAAAGATTTCCTGGCAAAAAACGCCAAGGTAAAAGGCGTCGTGACCACCGCTTCGGGACTGCAGTATAAAATTCTTGCGGCCGGCGACAAGAAAGCTCCCGCCATCACCGCTACCGACAATGTGACCGTGGACTATCGCGGTAAGCTGATCAATGGCACGGAGTTCGACAGCTCCTATTCGCGCGGCGTGCCCGCGACTTTTCCGGTGAACGGCGTCATCAAAGGATGGCAGGAAGCGCTGGTGATGATGAAGCCCGGCGCGAAGTGGCAGCTGTTCATCCCGCCCGAACTCGCCTATGGCGCCCGCGGGCAGCCGAAAATTCCACCCAATTCGTTGCTGATCTTCGAGGTGAATGTGATCAGCGCCGAAGCCGCCGGAGCGCCTCCCAAGGCTCCGCCCGGCACCCCGCCGGTGAAGCAAAAGTAGCGCGGACTGCGGCGCGACTCTGAGCGTAGCTTGCGGCGCGCGCGGTCTTAGCGTGATTGCGGGCCTTGGCGCAGATCGCAGGCTTCAACGAAGATCGAGCGCGTTGGTGAGATCGCCCATCGGCGCCGCGCCATGCGCGCGCAGGCCGGCGTCGCGTTGGGCGATCCCCGGCAGAACCTCAAGATCGAAGCGGCGGGTGATCAGGCGCAGAATGGACTCGGTGTCGTACTGCGTGTGATCGACCGTGTCACGCTTGGCGAAGGGCGAAACAATCAACGCGGGAATGCGTGCGCCGGGGCCCAAAAGATCGCCTGGCGGCGGCGCGACGTGATCCCAGGCACCCCCGAATTCATCGTAGGTAATCACAATCAGCATGTGATTCCACTGCGGGCCGGCGCGCAGCTTTGCCACCAGGTCCGCGATGTGCGCATCGCCCTCGGCAACCGAGGCGTAACCCGCGTGCTGGTTGAGATTCCCTTGCGGCTTGTAGAACGTCACCGCCGGTAAGCGGGCGGCGGCGATGTCCGCCAGCAGGTCCTGGTAGTCCTTCAAGTGCGCCGTGCGTTGTTCCGCATGGGTGGCGGGATCAAAGCGTTCGTAGTAATTGAACGGCTGGTGGTGCGCTTGAAAATCCGGATTGCCGTTTGCGGTCTCGGGCGCATAGATCACTTCGCGCATTTTCGACGGCGGCCGCCTGCCGTCCTTTACCGCGGCGTTCCACGCGCCGGCGTACCATGCCCAGGCAATTCCTTTCGCGTCCAGTGCATCGCCGATGTTGCGCTGGGTTTGCGGCGGCAATGTGGTCGGATTGTTCGGATTCGCGTAGGCGAAGCTCGCATCTCCGGGCGCCGGTTTGTTGCGGCTCGGCTGATACGGCGGCTGCATGGTGTTCACCGCGTAGAACTTGCCGTCGCCGAAATAATTGAACGGCGCGATATCGCCGCTCCTCGCGAAAGTCGGCGGCTCATCCAGCGCGGAGACCGGCGGCGTGGTCGCCGTCTTGAGCCGCGGCAAGAAGCGGCCGGCGGCATCTTTTTCGAGCAAGGCGATCGCGGGCTTCGCCGCGGCCGTGTCGGCGTGCGGATATTCCGGCGCGCAGGCGCAAATCAGGTATTGATGATTCAGAAATGAGCCGCCGAAGGCGCCCTGGAAAAAGTTATCGGCGAGTACGAACTCGCGTGCCAAGGCGTAGAGCGCCGAGCGGCTGTAGTCGTAATGTCCCAGCGCGAGACCGCCGGCATCCGACCAGGCGGCATAGCCATCGTTCTTGCCGCCGTCGATCTGCATCTGATGTTCGTAGAATCGATGCCACAAATCGCGCGTCACGGTGGAGGTCGACAAGGTGGCCTGCGATTGCGGCGTGAACGCATGCTCGATCGAATACGGCTCGTTGGGCAAGCCGACGCTTTGCTGCTGGGTCACCACCGGCCGAACGCCGGCCGCGGTCACGCCGCCCCAGGTCGGCGGCAGTACGGAAAGCACGCTGCCATCGCGATCCAATTGTGGGTGGTATGCGGGCAGCGGATGACCATCGCGGCCCTGGACCTCGCTCAGGTTTCGTGCGCCCGGAAAATTGCCGTACAAATTGTCGAAGGCACGATTCTCGGCGTAAATGACGAGGATGGTGTCGATGTCGTTGCGCAGCGCGCGCGTCACGGCCGGCGGTGTCGCGGCGGCACTTGGCGGCGCCGCCACATTCGCAGGCGTACAGCTCAATAGGGCGGCTACGCCGGGCGCGCACAGCAATGCGAGCGCTGCGCGCGGGGGTGAGAATGTTTTCATGGCGCCAGTATAAGGTGCGGCGCTCCTAGAGAGCGACCGCACCTGTGCGAATCGGCGCAAACTTACGGGTTATGAAAAGCGCAGCGTCGGATCAGAACTGCCACAGTGCGCTGACCATCAGCGCATCCGGATCGCCGAACTGCGAGCTGATGCGCTCGTATTCCCCGCGCAAAATCAATCCGAAGGGGAACTTGGATTGCACACCGGCGCCGTACGCAAATCGCGTATCGATGACTTGACGCCGATCGGTGGGCACGAAGTATGGACACGGCCCGTTCGCAGGACAGGGCTGCTGCACGAAATCAGTGAGGTTGGTGGAGAGCCGTGCGACGCCCGCCTTGGCGAAAACATCGATGAACGGCATGGGCAGCGGCAGGTAGCCCACCGCGAACAATGCGGGAGCCGTCGGATGGGAGTCGCTGCCGGAGACGTTGTAATCGTAATAACCGTTGTGCCGATAGGGCTGGCCGAAATCGATATAAGTGGCCTCGAGGCCCAACATGCGGATCGGCCGGATACCCACGATTCCCTGCCAGGCGAATTGGTAGTCGTTGTAGTAGCCGGGATATCCATAATAGGAGTCGTCGCTCCTGATCTGCGATTCGCCCGCGCCCGCACCGACGTAAAATCCGAGCGGATTGTCGGCTAGTGCCGCGCCCGAGGCGCCGCACGCCGCAATCATCACAATTGTCCCGAGAGCCTTGGAAAGCCGCATAGAAACCTCCGCGTTGATTAACGCATTGGACTGGAAGGCGTTGACAGAAGTTCCGGCCGGCGGCGGCGCGGGTATACTGGCGACCATGAAATTCGCGCAACTAATGGTGCTGATCTGCCTCGCAGGCGGCGTGCTCGGTTGCGGCCAAAAAGGGCCTCTGGTAATGCCCGACGCGCAAAAACACAAGCGCAGCATTCCTGGGGCGCCGAGTGCGCCCGCAAAGCCGGCGAGCGGAAATGCCACGGCCAATCCCGCGCCGCAAGGCGCAGGATCCGCAACGGGCCCTGCTCCGCCTGCACCTGCGCCCACACCCCCGCCGACAACGCCGAGCACTCCTCCGCCCGCGGATCCCACGCATCCTTGAGGCGAGGATGCTTCGATCATGAGCGCACGCAAACTTATCTTGGTCGACGGCTCTGGCTATTTATATCGCGCCTTCCACGCGCTACCGCCGCTGACGAACTCGCGCGGCGAACCGACCGGTGCCGTGCTCGGCGTGCTCAACATGCTGAACAAAATGATCAAGGAAGAAGTTCCCGATCGAATCGCGGTGGTGTTCGATGCGCCGGGGCGCACGTTTCGGGATGATCTGTTCGATCAGTACAAGGCACATCGCACACCCATGCCGGATGACTTGAGGGCGCAGGTTCAGCCGCTCTACGATGTGGTGGCCGCGATGGGCGTGCCGCTGCTGCGCGTGCCGGGCGTCGAGGCGGACGATGTCATCGGTACGCTTGCGAAACAAGGGGCCGACGCCGGCTTCAAGGTCCTGATTTCCACCGGCGACAAGGACATGGCGCAATTGGTGGGGCCAAACGTGGAATTGCTCAACACCATGAGCAATACGCGCCTCGATCGCATCGGCGTGAAGGCGAAATTCGATGTTTTTCCGGAACAGATCGTCGACTATCTCGCGCTGGTCGGCGACACCTCCGACAACATTCCAGGCGTCACCAGCGTCGGGCCGAAGACCGCAGCGAAATGGCTGAACCAATATGAAACGCTCGATGCCCTGATTGCCCACGCCGCGGAGATTGGCGGCAAAGTCGGCGAAAATCTGCGCAATGAGCTGCCGATGCTGGAATTGTCGCGCAAGCTTGCCACCATCGACACCACGTTGGCACTGGAGGTGAACGCAGAACAGCTGAGTTCCGGCGCCCCGGATGTGCCGCGGCTGCGCGAGTTGTACACGCGCATGGAATTGCGCGCGCTCCTCAAATCGCTGGGTCCGGAAGTCCAGCCGCCGGCGCGGGAGAGCAACATCGAATTGGACGTTGCAATTGCCGAGGTCAGCAGCGCCGAGGGCACGCAAATTGCGGCGGCGGTCGCCGTCGTCAGCACGCCGGCGCCGCGCGATTACCACAAAGTCATGTCGGAAGAGGAACTGGATCTGTGGCTCGGCAAACTGAAGGCTGCGTCGCTCATGTCGTTCGATACCGAGACCGACAGTTTGGACTATATGCGCGCGCAGATCGTCGGCGTCTCTTTCGCGGTCGCGCCGGGCGAGGCCGCCTATGTGCCGATGGGACACGATTATGCCGGCGCGCCGCATCAGCTCGATCGCAACAGAGTGCTGGCGGCCTTGAAGCCGGTGCTCGAGGACAGAACCAAGGCGAAGCTGGGACATCATCTTAAATTCGACGCGCACGTGCTCGCCAACTACGGCGTCGCGCTCAATGGCCAGCGATTCGATTCCATGCTGGAGTCCTACGTCTTGAACAGCGTGGCGACCCGACACGACATGGACTCGAGCGCGGTGAGATACCTCGGCGTCAAGACGATCCACTTCGAAGAGCTCACCGGCAAGGGCGCGAAGAAAATCACCTTCAATCAGGTGGACGTGGATCGCGCGGCGGAATATTCGGCCGAGGATGCCGATATCACGCTGCAACTGCACCAGGCGATATGGCCGCAAATCGAAGCGGTTCCGGCGCTCAAATTCGTCTATGAGAACATCGAGCAGCCCCTGGTACCGGTCTTGTTTCGCATGGAGCGCGCGGGCGTGCTCGTGGACCGGGCGCTGCTGAAGGCGCAGAGCAGCGAGCTCGCGTCGCGCATGCTGGAGCTTCAGTCGCAGGCGCACCAGGAGGCCGGCGGCGCTTTCAATGTGGACTCGCCGAAGCAGTTGCAGGAAATCCTGTTCGGCAAGCTCGGCATTCCGGTGATGCGCAAGACACCGACCGGTCAGCCGTCAACCGCCGAGGACGTGCTCGAGGAACTTGCCGAGACTTATCGCTTGCCGAAATTGATTTTGGAATATCGCGGCATGGCGAAGCTCAAGTCGACTTACACCGATAATCTGCCGCTGCAGATCAATTCGGACACCGGGCGCATCCACACCTCGTATCACCAGGCGGTGGCGGCGACAGGCAGGTTGTCATCGCAGGATCCGAATCTGCAAAATATTCCGATACGCACTCATGAGGGACGGCGCATCCGGCAGGCGTTCATTGCACCGCCGGGCCACTCGCTCGTGGCCGCGGACTATTCGCAAATCGAGCTTCGCATCATGGCGCACCTGTCGGGCGACGCCACGCTGCTTCGCGCGTTCGCGGAAGATCGCGACGTCCATCAGGCAACTGCGGCGGAAGTCTTCAGCACACCGCTGGAGCAGGTCAGCGCCGATCAGCGCCGCTCCGCCAAGGCGATTAATTTCGGATTGATGTACGGCATGTCCGCATTCGGGCTGGCGCGGCAATTGGGCATCCCCCGCGGCGATGCGCAGAAATACATGGATCTATATTTCGAGCGTTACCCCGGGGTACGGCGTTACATGGAAGAGACACGGCGCCGGGCGCGCGAAACTGGCTATGTGGAAACGATATTTGGCCGCAGGCTTTATCTACCGGAGATTCAATCGCGCAACGCTGCACTGCGCCAATACGCCGAACGCAGCGCCATCAATGCGCCGATGCAAGGCACGGCGGCCGACATCATCAAGCGTGCCATGATCGAGGTGGACTCTTGGCTGCAAAGCTCGCGCACCCCGGCGCGGCTGATCATGCAGGTGCACGATGAACTCGTGCTGGAGGTCGCGGACGAGGCGATTGAGACCATTGTAGGACAAACACGGACACACATGATCCGTGCCGCGGATCTTTCGATCCCGCTGAAGGTGGATGTAGGGGTTGGCCGCAACTGGGATGAAGCACATTAGCGGCAATTTTGCCCATGAAACGCGTGCGCCAGCGGAAATTTTGGCGCAGAATTGGGGCAACGGCGGGACGTGATTGCTGCGGACGCAGCAGTAAAAAAACTAGCTTTCAAGGACTGGAACTTTCGCGAGGCATCCCCATCTAACCAAATGAGCGTTTAAGACGCTCCTCGCTCTTCTCCCTGAGCGAGCATGACCCGGTTTGTCATCCCCATGCCGGGTTGGTCTGCCCCGATGGTTGCCAAAAGCGTCCATCGGGGCTTTTTTATTTCAAACGTGCAGCCAGCGATCCATCACTTCGCGCGCCTCCTCCATCCCCTGGCGCGAGTGTGCCGAAAATAGTTGCGCGGACACGGCGGCGTCCGCCCCGGCAGCCAATGTTTCCTTGAGTACGCGTTGCGAATCGCGGCGGTTGAGTTTGTCGGCTTTGGTCAGCAACACGTGGGCGAAACGATTTCGCGACAGAATCCACTCCAACATCGCCACGTCCTGCGCGCCCAAGCCTCGCCGGCTGTCGACAATCAACATCAAGCCCACGAGCGATTCGCGCACGTTGAAATAGTGCTGCATCAGCTCGAGCCAGTGCAGGCGAACGCGCTCGGGCACCTTGGCGAATCCATAGCCTGGCAGGTCCACCAGGCGCTGCCCAGGGGCCAGCTCGAAAAAATTGATGAGCTGAGTGCGGCCGGGCGTGCGGCTCACGCGAGCGAGTCCCGATCGTTGCGTAATGGCGTTGATGGCGGTGGACTTGCCGGAGTTGGATCGGCCGGCAAAAGCGATCTCCCGGCCCGAATCAGGTGCCAGTTGGTTCGCCTCCGCCGCGCTGGTCATGAATTTCACGTGAGAGTAGGTCGTCATGGCAGCCGGCGGGACGCAAATTATTGACTCTAGTGTACAATTTAGGGTTGACAGCGGGTCACAATAAAATGGGGTATTAGGGCGTCATGAAGCGGATTTGGATTCTTGCGGCAACCATCTCGAGCACTCTTGTCACCCCCCTTGCCATCCCTGCGCCCAGCGTTGAAGCCGGAGCGACCAAGGCGGCGACATGCCATGCCTGTCACGGCGCCAATGGCAACAGCACGAATCCGGAATGGCCGAGCCTCGCCGGGCTCGGCGCCGACTACATCGCGGAGCAGCTCAATAATTTCAAAACCGGCAAACGCGCCAGCCCCGTCATGATGCCGATGACCGTCAATTTGACCGCGGACGACATGGCCGATCTGGGTATGTATTTCGACAGCTTGACCAACACAGGATTGGAAGCGGATCCCTCGTATTGGCAAGCGGGCGAGAAGCTGTATCGCGGCGGAGATCAGTCGCGCGGAATTCCCGCATGCATGGCTTGCCACGGCGCAACCGGCAAGGGCAATGAACCGGCCAAGTTTCCAGCGCTGCGGGGTCAGCAATCGACCTACGTCGTGAAGCAATTGAATGACTATGCCTCAGGCACTCGAGCGACAGGACCCAACGGCATCATGCAGACCATCGCCAAACGCCTCTCTCCCGATGACATTCGGAATCTCGCCTCGTACGTGCAAGGGATCCGCTGATGCGACCCCGTCTGCCGCTGATCGCGATGGGCGTTGCGCTGCTCGCGTTGACGGCTTGCGGTAAGCAAGAGCCATCCGGACTCGCTCCCGCGAAATCACCGGCACCCGCCGCCGCCCCGGCGGTGAAGACTACGGCTGCGGCAGCGCCGGGCAAGACGGCGGCCGAGCCTGGCAAGCCATTGACCATGACCCTTCTGAACGAGGACGGCTCCGAATACGTCGAGGAAACCCCCGGCGATACCGGCGCGCAGAATAAATTGCTGGCCGCTGTCGCCTCGACGGTTGCGGCCGCGACCTCCAGTCGAGCGGCGGCGGCCGCGAGCGGCACCGCATGGCAGGACGGCGTGAACTACAACCGCATCGTTCCAGCGCAGCCCACCGATGTGCCCGCTGGGCAAGTCGAAGTGCTGGAGTTCTTTTGGTATGCCTGCCCGCATTGTTACGCGCTCGAGCCCACGGTTCAGACTTGGCTCAAATCCAAACCGGCTTACGTCACGTTCACGCGGGTGCCGGTGGAATGGAACGAAGGACACCGATCCTTGGCGCATCTTTTTTACGCGCTCGAAGCGATGGGCAAATTGGACCAGTTCCATACCGAAATATTCAAGGAAATCCAGGTGAACGGCGATCCGCTGATCGGAGCCGATCCCAATAACGCCGCGGCGGCGGAGCGGGTTCAGCTGTCGTTCATCAAAAAACTGGGCCTATCGGATGCCGACTTCGAAAAGGCGTATCAAGACATGAACGTCCAAACGGCCATGCAGCGCGCCGATCTACTCGTGCAGCGCTATCGCATCAGTTCCGTACCCATGTTCGTCGTGAACGGCAAGTACGTTACGGACGTGACCATGGCGGGCGGCCCTGAAAAACTCATGTCCCTGCTCAGCGATCTGGCCGCGCAAGAGCATAAGCACTAAGGACCTGCCCGAGCAGTTCAAGCCCCATGGGCACCGGTCGTCTGGAAGCGTTTAGCGACGGTGTCATCGCCATCATCATCACGATCATGGTGCTGGAACTGAAGGCGCCGCACGGTTCAGGATTTGGCGCGCTGCTGCCGATCATTCCGATTTTTCTGAGCTACGTCTTGAGCTTCGTCTACGTCGGAATTTACTGGAACAACCATCATCACATGCTGCACGCAGCCGAGCATGTCAGCGGCGCGGCCCTTTGGGCGAACCTGCACCTGCTGTTCTGGCTATCATTGATTCCGTTCGTAACCGCCTGGGTGGACGAGAATCATCTGATAGCGGCGCCGGTCGCACTCTATGGAGCCGTGCTGTTGATGGCGGCGGTGGCCTACTACATCCTTGCCCGCATCCTCATCCGGGACAACGGACCTGAGTCGCAACTGGCAAAAGCTTTCGGCAAGGATACCAAGGGCCGCATTTCCATTGCGTTTTACGCCGTCGGCATCGCGCTCGCCCTGTGGCACGCATGGCTGGCGGTGGCGATTTACGTCTTGGTCGCAATCATGTGGGTGATTCCCGACCGCAGGATTGAAAAATGATGCGCACCCACACGGGCGGCTGCCACTGCGGCCGCGTGCGATTCGAGGTCATTGCGCCCGCAGCCGTCGAAGTGGATGAATGCGACTGCTCGATCTGCAGCAAAGTCGGGTTTCTGCATCTGATCGTCCCGAAAGAGCGCTTCAAGCTGCTCAGCGGCGCCGATGCACTCACGACGTACACCTTCAATACCCAGGTCGCGAAGCACTTGTTCTGTGCGACGTGCGGTGTGAAATCCTTCTACATTCCCCGCTCTCATCCCGATGGCGTCAGCGTGAACGCGCGCTGCATCGATGAGGGGAGCATTGAATCCATGACGGTCCGGCCGTTCGACGGGCGCAACTGGGAAAAGGGCCGTGCGCAGTACCGCGATCCTGATACCTGATTGTTCTTTACATATGCCGGGGCCTTTTGCGCATCGCATCGCATCTACGACATAAAGGGGAAATCCGCGCGCGTTATGTTGTGATCGGCAATGGGTGCGGCAGCCGTTGGGCGAAAATGCACCCATGGAACCGGTCGAAGCGCAGCTACGGTCGCGCAGCAACGGACTCTGCGAATGCCTTCTCGTGGCGCTGGCTCTCTACGTGCTGGCGCCACGCAATGCTGCGGCAGGCGAGCAGCCGCAAAGCCGCGATGGGCGGCAAAATACCGACACTCAAAAGGCGGTGCGCGCACAGATTGCCGTGACTTCATTGCCTGCGCCCTTTGCTCTGTCTGCCGCGCCGGAGATGCCGGTTTTTTCACCCACGGAATTCAGGCCCCGGAAACCGGGCCTGCTCGAAGAAGAGGCCGACCGCAGCGAGGGCGCGGTCATCGATGCGCCGATGCTTCGGGACATTTCGATTGCCCGTGAACTATCGGAGGCTAGGACTCAAGACCGCGTGCGGCTGCTGACCTTGTGGCAGAGCCGGGCCAGTTCGCTTTCCTTGCAAGCCGGCAAGCACGGCGCGCCATCGCTGCAGTGGAGCACTCCGTGGATGCATCGCGGCAGGGCCGCGCGAGGATTGTTCGATCAACTGCTTGCCGTTGCGCCGCACGGTTTCGGCAGCGCCGGCCGGGCCGGTCCCTCGCGCCAAGCAGCCTCCATGGTCCCGAAGGCCTCCGAATCGGGCACGCCACTCAAGACTCCATGAGCCGCTACCCGGCTGCTAGGGACTTGCAGTAGCCGCGTAACGGCGGAAGAAACTGTCCTGCTTCCATTGCGGCCGCTTCGGATCGTTGGCCACTTCGATAACCAGCGCACGGATAACTTCCTCATAGCCGGCAGCAGTCGCTAGGTTCACGGGCTGGTTCGCATCATCCGATGGTGCGTGATAGCGCTCGGTACGCCATGCCTTGATGACGGCGGCCTCGGGTGAGCCGGGAGCGGCACCGACGTCGATCATGAGCGCGGGCACGCCATGGCGAACAAAATTATATTGGTCGCTGCGAATAAATACATTGAGCAGCGGCAGTGGGTCCGGCTGTATCTTCACATTCAGTTGCTCACCGACGTGGCGCACGCGATCGCCCAAATCCGATTCGGAAAGACCGTAGACGGTCAGGATTTTCAGCGGCACGATCGGCAGGAACATATCGGTATTGATGTCGGCGATCATGGATTTTGGCGCGACCGTCGGATGCTCGGCAAAATACTTGGATCCCAATAATCCCTTCTCCTCGCCCGTCACCCACACCAGCAACACCGAGCGCTTGAGCTTTGTGTGCGTCTCTTTCAACGAGCGCGCTATATCGAGCAGCAGTGCGCTGCCCGACCCGTTATCCATGGCGCCGTTGTAGATTCGATCGCCATTGATCGGTTCGCCAATCCCGACATGATCGATGTGCGCGGACAGCACCACGTATTCGTCCTTGAGCTTCGGATCCGTTCCGGGGATACGGGCGACGATGTTGGTCGATTCGATCTGCTTGGAGTGCGTGACCGTCGTCGCGCTCAAGGATACTTTCAACGGAAATTGCGGCAGGGGCTTGCGGTCCTTGCCCAGAGCGGCGAGTTCTGCAAACGTGTGGCCGCTTCCCTCGAGAAGTAGGTCGGCGTGAGCCGGATTGAAAGCGATCGCGACCTGGGCCCCCGAGGTCTCGTTAAATTCAGGGCCAACCAGATCCATGCTGGGATGATTGCGGTTGAGCGAGGATCGCGCCCACGGCAAGTCTACGGAAGCCGGATTTTGAATCTGGATGACCCCAATGGCTCCTGCCGCCTTGAGCGCCTTCCACCGTTCGGCACGCGACTGGTAATGAGCGCTGAGTGCAGCCGGCACGTCGGCGGGCGAACCCGTGAGGATCACGGCCACCTTGTTCTTCAGGTCCAAACCTGCAAAATCGTTGTAATTCTTTTCTGGAATATTCAGCCCGTAGCCGACGAACACCAGCTGGGCGTCAATTTTCGGGGCGAGCGGATAGCGAGTGCTGAAATAGGCCTGCTCGCCCAGTGTCAGCGATTGAACCTTCCCGTCGCGGACCAGCGAGAGCGTGCAATGGGGCTCATCGATCACCGTGGTTCGAAATTTCACGCTTTGGAAGTAGCCGTTCGATCCGGCCGGCTCGACACCCAGGGCTTTGAGCCGGCCAACCATGTATTCCTGCGCCTCGTGCTCGCCCTTGCTGCCGGTATCGCGGCCCTCGTATTTGTCGTTGGAGATCTCCGTTACCGTGTCCCACCAGGTTTTTCCATCGAAATGCTCCGCTGCCTGAGCGGCGCACGCGACCATCATGAGCAATAGTGCCGGCGATCTTCGCAACATAGGGTTTTTTTCCCAGGCTTATTTTATGAGGTTGCGTAGCTTATACCGCGCGGACGCACCGATCTACTGCGCGGCAGAGCGTGCAACGATACCGGCGTCGGTCTGATTTACGCGCATGGCAAATTCGTCGACCGACCTTGCACATGTATTTGCGACGGAACGCCGTGCACTCGCCCCATTGCTTGCGAAGCCGCGGTTTGCGTCGTCACCGACGTGTGGTCCGGTCTGAAGCTCGTGGTACACAAGGAACTGCGGGTGCAGCGTTGATGAAGGAGAGGTGGCGTGTATCACGGTAGGAACCAGCCGGCAAGACGCAGTAGAATGCTGCATGGCGAAAGAACAAGAAGCGGTTGACAACCTTCTGGATGCCCTGGTCTGGATGCGGCGCAAAGCGAAGAAGCGCGAGCCGGTCGACGCCCTGATCGATGAGTTGGTCAAAATGCGGCGCAAGGCGAAGAAGAAGGTCGCCAAAAAGAAAGTGAGCAAGCGGCTCAAAAGCAAGAAGCGCGCCAAGCATTAACTCTGGTTAATAAACCATCAGTTCGACATAAGCGCCTGAATGGCGGTGACGTTTCGATGACAGCGAACGGGTTATTCACAGGGTTATCCCCTGGGTTTGGGGATACATTGGATAACTTGCGGCCTCTGAACGCCGCGACGGAATTTGGGGCAGGACGGCGTACCCTACGTGCAGTCGCTCAGCCCCCAAACAATCCCACAATCTCGCCATACGCGAGCACGTGTCCGGTCATCGCATCCATCACGCCGTCCCGGTTGCGGTTTGCGGGGTGGAGCTGGGGAACGTCAAGCGCATAGAGGCGAAATACGTATCGATGCTTTCCGAGCGGTGGACACGGCGGCGCGTAGACGGCCGCATCCGAAGAATTGTTGCCGATCTCGATTTTTTCTTGAGTCAATTCGGCCGGCTTCGCAGCACTCTTGATCTCATGAATGTCCCGGGGGATGTTGTACAAAATCCAATGAGTGAAATTCCCGAGACGTAGACGCGGAGACGGGCCGTCCCAATCGGTTGCGATTAAAACGTACGATTGGGCTTTGTCAGGCACGCCTTCCCAGGACACTTCGGGAGACACGCCTTCGCCCTTGCAGGTATACGAGGACGGGATCTCGCCGCCGGCGCCGAAGCTAATGCTATGCAGAATGACGGTTTTTGGCAGCGCGGCGTGATACGCCCGGTCGACATCGCGGGCGCTGGAGGCGCGCATGTAGGCAAATGCGATCACGGCCGCGGCCAAAACGACAATCGCGAGAACGATTCTGCGCAGAAGCTTCACGGTCACAGGGTAGCAAAACCAGCGGAACGCGCGAACCCGGTGCTCATTGAGTGAACGCAGACCAGCAGAGCTCCGAATACTCAGGTCGATCGCGTCAAACTGCGGGTACCGTCTGAAGGCTTAAACATTGGCGGGAATGACCGAGAATATCGGTTCTAGTCATGGGGAACTCTTTGAGAATCCGGGAGCGGCCATGTCATTTGAAGATCGCATCTCACGTCGGGAAGTCCTGCTCGGTATGTCGGCGCTGCCGTGTGCGATTGCGGTAGCCGCCGAAACGCCTTCTTCGACGGCGGAGAGGCTCAATGTGCGGCCACTGCGTGCCCGCTTCAAAGGGGATCTCATTGTCCCGGGGGATCCACGCTACGAGACCGCGAGACTTACCAACAATCGTGCCTTCGACCACCATCCCGCGCTCATTGCGCGATGTCTGGATGCGGACGATGTCGCGCGCAGCCTGGATTTCGCGCGAACAAATGCTCTGCCGCTTGCCATACGAAGCGGCGGCCACTGCCAAGCGGGCCGCTCGAGTTGCGATGCGGGCGTGGTGATCGATCTCTCGAGAATGGATGCGATTGCCATTGACGGGGCAAACGGGCGCGTCTCATGCGGGGCCGGAGTGCGGGTGTATCAGGCCAATCAATCGACCGTGAGCCACGGTTTAGCGCTGCCGCTGGGAATTTGCGGTGACGTCGGCGTGGCGGGTCTAACGCTGGGCGGGGGTTACGGCTACCTGCTCGGCGTGGCTGGTTTGGCATGCGATTCTTTGATGGGTGCGCAAGTCGTGCTGGCCGACGGGCAAATTCGAACCGTGACGGAAGAAAGCGATCATGACCTGCTGTGGGCCCTACGCGGAGCCGGCGCCAATTTCGGCATCGTTACGCGATTGCAGTTCAGAGCTCATCCCGTCACTGAGATATTCGGCGGCACCCTTCAATTCCCGGCGGCCGCTGCCCGCGACGTGGCAGCGCTGGCGAACGACTGCGCCGCGGGTTTGCCCGACGAATTGACGATGTTTACCAGCATTCTGGCGATCCCTGGCAAGGGTTCGTTGGCGCAAATTTCGCTCTGTTGGAGCGGCGACGTGCGTCACGGCCGTGGGGTTGTCGACAAGACGCTCGGCCCGATCAAACCCAGTCTCGATCGCCTCAAGGTCATGACGATCGCCGATTTGGTCGGGCGCGGCGCAGGGACCGATGGCATGAGCTGCGTACGTTACGGGGATGTCGTCGGACAATTGCCGTCGGCGGGCGTTGATGCGCTGCTCGATCCCGGCAATCCGCCGCCGATGGGCCGGGATATCGCCATCGACGCGCTGCACGGTGCCGCGACACGCCGCAAGAAGTCTGCATCGGCCGCACCCAATTATTTAGCGGGGTTCGGCGTGGGATATCTCGTCTTTTGGGACGATGCCGGTATGACAAGAGCCGCAACTGAATGGATCGCGGCCGCGTGGGCTCGCGTTCACCCCTATACCCAAGCCGCGTACGTCAACATGTTGGGCGATGAGAGCGAAGAGCGCGTACGCGAGGCGTACGGTGACAACTATTCACGCGCGACGCACCTAAAGAAGAAATACGATCCTGAAAACGTATTTCGGCTGAACCAGAACATCAAGCCCGCGTGAGTTTTCGCGATATGCCCGGAATGTGACCGGAATGGACCCTTTGAAATTGGCGCGCCCGGCGGGATTACTCGGCGCTACGCGCCTCGCCCCTCCGGGGTCGCCCTAAAGGGCGCTCGCCGCCGCTGCGCGGCGGCGTCGAACCCCTCGTTCATGTCGTGGGTTCGACCGCATGGCCAATCCGTGTCATATAGCGGTCTATACATTTTTTTGAAATTGGCGCGCCCGGCGGGATTACTCGGCGCTACGCGCCTCGCCCCTTCGGGGTCGCCCTAAAGGGCGCTCGCCGCCGCTGCGCGGCGGCGTCGAACCCCTCGTTCATGTCGTGGGTTCGACCGCATGGCCAATCCGTGTCATATAGCGGTCTATACATTTTTTTGAAATTGGCGCGCCCGGCGGGATTCGAACCCACGACCCTCGGCTTCGGAGGCCGATACTCTATCCAGCTGAGCTACGGGCGCAGCGCTGGGGTCGCGATACTACTCGCCGACGGCGAGGGCCGTCCAGCGGTACATCAGTACGGCTGGCTGCGGCCCGGTTATGTCGCTTTCCTCGCGGCCGCTTGCAGCTTGAGAACTGTCGCCCAGTTCCGGGTGGTGACCGTCGCGCCGGCCTTTCGGGAAAATGCCAGAAGTAGTTTGCTCTCGAGGATTCCGGTTGCGCACCAGAGGTAAGCCGCGCGCCTGGTGATGGCAAGCGCGTCGGGTGTCCAGGACTCCTTCAGGATCGGGCGCAGGACCTCCAAGTGCTTCGGGTCACTGACGAATGCAACCAAGTGTCGGGCGTGATCGTCAACGGCCTGCAGCAAAGGATTCTCATTCACTATGTGATCCAATTCCTTCGCGGTGGTGACGATTACCGCAGCTGATATTCCGCAGGCGCTCTTGATTGCGGTTTCGATGCTCGCTGCAATTTTGACCGCATTTGGACGCTTGCTGTGGAACAGTACATTGCCGCTGTTCAACAGCGTGCGCACATTCGCATGCCCGAGATCGGCCACTATGTCGCGCAGGTCTGACATCGCAATGCGTTTGTTGCGCCCGACATTGATGCCGCGAATGAGCGCGATGCATTCGCTCATTGATCGAGTGCCATCACAGCGGCATCACCGGAACACACAATTGACACTCGAGCACGCCGGTGGCGGGATCGTAGCTCGAGTCTGTGGGGTAGTATTCAAACATCGGTCGGCTGTCGAGTTGCAATCCACTGGAAGGAAGCCAATCGCGTAATAGCGCATTCCATGCGGGCTCGAAATCGGCAACGACACCCTTGAAACTGAGCGCCGCGTATTGCCCACCCGGGATGATAGTCCGGTGCGCGTTTCCACGAGCGAGCGCGTTAGCGGGGATTTCGCATCCTGCGTCATATCTGCATTGCTCCGGCGCGGTCACTCGAGGGTCGTCATGACTGATTCCGTAGCGCGGCTGCCCCATCAATCCGTTTCCGACCATCCAAGGATAGACTTCGGTCTGCCAGAACATGCCGATCGGCTGGCCGTAAGGTCCGACATGCCTCAGATAAGCAATTGGCGTGGGTTTGCGATCGATGATTTGGACTTTCATAAGAGTCTCCGGTTTGCTCGTGACCCCATCCTTTATCGCTTTGTCCCGTTGCGCCTGATCGGGCTTGCGCTTCGCCTGATCCGGATTGCTAGTCGTCGCACGTTCGGAGTTTTGCTGCAGGCGCCAGGTCGTGGGCGAGCAGCCAAAGCGCGCGCCAAACGCATGGGTAAACGCCTCCGCGGAACCAAATCCCACCCCCAACGCGATTTGCAGCACCGATACCTTCGGTTGGGCCAATAGACGCGTGGCTGCGATTTCACAGCGTCGGCGCCGCAGGTAAGCTCCGAGCGTTTCTCCCGTCAACGCCGAAAACAGCCGGTGAAAATGAAACGGCGAGAAGTGCGCGACTTCGGCGAGGGTTTCGAGATCTAAAAACTGATCGAGGTGCTGATCAATATACGCGGTAACACGATGCATGCGATCAACGTATACATCGCGGCTTCGGGACGTGTTCATCGCGCACCCAGCTGCGGTTAGTGTTCAGCCTTATGGATCATGGCGATACCGCGGCCGATTTCTGCTTGCCGTAAAGAATCAATTGGGTACAGCGAAACAGTGCCAGCGTACGGCCGGACTCTTTGTGCGTGACGATGGCATCCCAAACCTGCGTGGTCTTACCGCGATGCACCGGGGTCGCCACCGCGACTATCGTTCCGTCCAGGGTGGTAGCGAGATGATTCGATTTCAGCTCGATGGTGGTGAAACCCGTGGCATCGGCAGGGAGATTTGCGACACAGCCGTATCCCGACACGGTGTCCGCCAGTGTGACGATGCTGCCGGCGTGCAGGTAGCCGTTCGGCGCCATGACGGACTCGATCACCGGCAGCTCGCCACTGACTCGAGCGGGGCCTATCTCCGTGATCATAATGCCGAGATGACCCGGTAATTTGCGGGCCCCGATGCTGTTAAAAGTTTGCGGGGTACGCAGGGCGAGGAAATCGGCGCTCATGCGTTTGCGCGCCGTTGGATGCGGCCCAACGCCGTCAAGCTCAACCCGATCACGAAGAAGGCGACCAGCAGACCGACCGCGTTGATCATTGTTCGCTGATAGCCGATGGCACCTGGATCGATGAATCCGTAGGGATAGCTGCCGATGATTGCGCCGCGGGCCAAGGCGTAAATCAGGTATGCGGTGGGGTAAAGGCCCCAGATGAACGGATAGCTCCAGCGCAGCGCACCCTTGGGAAAGTAGAACCACCAATAGGCCAAAAAGAGAATGGGGGTAACGTAGTGCAACAAGTCGTTGGCGACCAGGTTGAGCCCCTGCGGATTCCAAACGTTGCGCAATAGGACGTGATAGGCGAGTCCCACGAAGACGATGCTGGTCGCGACGCCCGCTGTAACGTCCGAACGGGCGAAGAATCTGCCGGGCGATAATGTGGGTGCGATCAGAGGCAGGGTGAGGGAAATACAAACCAGAACGTTGGTCAGGATGGTGAAGTAGCCAAAATAACTGACGAGGCCGCCGGCAACGCCCCTGCCGTTCTCAATCGCGGAGTGCAGCGAAAGATAGAGTTGCAGCAACACACCGAGCCAGGCGAGCGCGGCGAGCGCGATGACGACGGCTCTTTTTTTTTGATACGTGCCTTTCATGGCACCTGGTCAAAAAAATCGACCACCCCCGTTTCCAACGAGTATTCAGCGCCCACCACCATCAGGCCCGCGTTTTGAATCAGATTCTCGATGATTTCCGAGCCGTGCCGCAAGTGGTTGACGGACGCTCGGATATTGGCGCGGCAAGCCTCGCGTGCGAGAGCGTCGTGATCGTATTTGAGGTTGGTCTCCAACAGGCCCTGCACCGCGGGCCTTATGAAGTCCACTATGGAACGAAGATTGCGGGATTGATTTTCCACGGGCTGCTGCAGTTGCTGCAGCGTGGTTTCGATCGCACCACAGCGGGTATGTCCGAGCACGACCACCAAACGCGAGTTGAATTGTTCTGCGGCAAATTCGACGCTACCGATCAGCGACGGGGCAACGATGTTGCCGGCCACCCGAATGACAAAGAGATCTCCCAAGCCCTGGTCGAAAACGATCTCCACGGGAACACGCGAGTCGGAACAGCCCAAGATCGCCGCGAACGGTTCCTGCCCTGTCGCTAACTCCAGGCGGCGCGCCCGACTCTCAACCGCATCCCGGCCGGGCGTCTCGGATACAAAGCGGCGGTTGCCCTCACGCAGCAGGGCAAGCCCTTCTCGAGCCGAGATCATCGGTAACTCACCGGATACTGGCCAGGAAAGTCTGAACGGCTACAACGCGCGTCGGGCTGGGTTATCCCGGTGCCCAAGAACTCGCGCCGGCAGGAGCAGAATCGCGCGCAGCAGCGCAAATATCGCCTCGAACGAAATGCCGATCAGGCGAAACGGCAGCGACAGCAACCAAATCAAGGGCCAGAGCACGAGGGCCAGAATCGCCACCGGCCAACACAGGACCAGTAAAACACACCATAAGAGCAAGGTTTTCACGTCCGCCCCTCCTCAATTCTAGCGTGCAACTTTATCACACCCTCATCGTTGTGCGCTGCCGGGCGCCAGGAGGTTATGCGGACGAAACAGTTCCATTTGCCGTTCCGGGTTCGCAAACGCGGTGAATCCATACTGGGCGTAGAGGCTGTGCGCGTCCTGGGTGCCCAAGGTATAGCGCACGATGGTTCGAAGCTCCGGATGCCCCAGGATGTTTTCCATCAATAGCTTACCGATTCCTCTGCCGCGAAACTCCGGGAGAACGAAGACGTCGAGCAAATGCGCATAGCGAACGAAATCGGTCACGAGCCGGGCAAAGCCGATCTGCCGGCCATCCAGATAAACGCCGAAACACAATGAATGTTTTATGCATTTCTCGACACTGGCGCGCGAGATGCCGGGAACCCAGTAGGACTCGTTGGCCAGAAAGGCGTGAATCATCGATACGTCGAGACGGTCTTTGTCTGTCGAGAATTCAAGCGTCATTTTTTAAGCAGCAGTCTCTTGGGCGCGACCAATCCGTAACTCAACTCCAGCAGATTCCTCACTTCGGACCAGTCGACCGCTTCACCGTCAAGTCGCAATCCAAACCAACCTCGCGGTCCGATATAGGGAGGAAGATAGAAGCGCGCCGGCTCCCGCGAGGCGCGATCGACATTCTCCCCCAGCGCGGATTTACAACAAACGGAAATGATGCCGTCGCCATGATGATTGTTGAGAAAGTAAGCGAATACTTTGCCCCGAACCCGAAAATCAGCGTGCGCATTGAGATCGCGCCGAGTCGCCTCGGGGAGCGAGAGACAAACCTTGCTGAGCTGACGCAGCAGAGGATGCTCGCCCAAGGCCGCTTTGCGGTCGGAAGTTGCTTCGGGTCGCGGCTTGACTTTGGTTCGCTGCTTGAGCTTGGTTCGCTGCTCAGGTTTGCGCCGCAGCTCGGGTTCGGGCCGCGATCCTCTTTTCTGCTTGGGCGCGGGTTTTGGCTTGGGCGTCGATCTAACTTTGCCCCTGGCCATGGCCACTATCGCTTTCCGGTACCCGGCTTCACATACTCCACGCGCCGGAAGCGCAGCGCGGACCAATCTTCGTCGATCGCAACCATGCGTACCGACTCGAAGCCGGAAGCACGAATCACGCTCCATCCCGAATCGCGATTGAATTCGCAGGTGTAGCGCTTGGAACTTCCTTTAGGGTAGGCAAACCAAATCACCGCATCGCCCTCGGATGCCGCCGCCAGGATTTTCGAGGCGCGATCCAGTTGCGCTTGCGTGACGGCAAAGGCCAAGCCAAATTTCACCCCCTTGGGTTTGCTCGGATCGCGCGCGATTTTCACACCTTTGAGCCGCTTGAGTTCAGCCTCAAAGCTATCCGGCGCGTTGAACACCGCGATTTCCTGGTGTGTACCCAGATTGAGTTTCTTGAAGAGCGGCGAGGCGGCGATGGCGTTCATGGGTTTACCGGGTCACCTCATTTCTTGGCCTTCAAGGCAGCGTATCGATTGAGGCTGTCTTTGGGCCATTGTTCCGCAGGCTTGTAGAATTCGGCGAACACTGGAACGCCGTCCGGCAGTTGCACCCACGGCTGCTTCGTGGACGTGAAAATGTGAACGTCGGGCGCTTGGCTCTCCGGATTATCCAGCGTACCTACGCGGATAAAGCTCAACGCATCGCCTGCACCGGCGTAGTGGCTCCACAGCGCCACGAAACACTTCGGACATCGTGCGATGCGCTGACCCCGGCCGCTGTGGGAAGGCGTATCAATCATTTGCACCTCGCCGGCGAGCAGTTGAACTCGGTCGGTTTCGATCATCGCGTTCAAAACGAAAGCGCTGCCGGTTTCGCGTTGACACCAGCGGCAGTGACAGCAATGGACGAAGAGCGGTTTGCCGCTCATTTGGTAACGAATAAAGCGGCAGGTGCA
Organism: uncultured Gammaproteobacteria bacterium; assembly: GCA_963721095.1. Lineage (GTDB taxonomy): Bacteria > Pseudomonadota > Gammaproteobacteria > Steroidobacterales > Steroidobacteraceae > Bog-1198. The sequence continues at coordinate 125,134 of CAVRHU010000001.1, forward strand.
GCCGCCTTCCTGAACCGGTTGGTCAATATTCAACATGTCTCTCTTGACCGCAGGCGCGCGGTGACTTCAATTTCGATTTGCATACGGGGATCCAGCAGGCCCGCGGAAATCATCGTCATCGCCGGTCGGCTCGCGCCAAAGTACTTGCGCAGTACGGGCCAGCAGTCCGAAAACCGTTCGCCCCTGGGCACGATGTAATTGACGCGTACGATGTCCGCAAATTCAGCGCCCGCTTGTTTAAGCGCAGCCTGAATATTCTTGAGGCATTGCTCGGTCTGATCCAGGAGGTTGTCAGAGATCGTCATGGTGTCGTAATCAAAGCCGGTCGTGCCGGATACGAAGACCCATTCCCCCTCCACTACCGCGCGCGAATACCCGACATCCTGTTCAAATTTGGATCCTGAGCTGATTAGGCGTCGCGCCATACGTTGCCCCTTTTAGGCTGCATTGTACTTCGGGTGACGGAGCGCGTCTGGGTGGGTGTCAAAAAACCATAAGGCGCCCGAGAAGGCGAACCACCATACCGAGGTGAGCCACCAGCCGCCGAGAAACTCGGAGTAGCCCCGGATAAAGAACCCCAGGGAGGTGGCCAGCAGGCACAGAAAAGCCATGGCCAAGATGCAGCGCGGCGAGAATTTTCGGATCCAAAACATACGGATGAGCGAACCGTAGGTGATGGCGCCCGTCAACGAGCACAGGCCCAGCACCATATAGAGCCGCTCGTTTCCAGGGACGACCGCAAACAGCACCAGCCCGACGATGCCGACATACATGGTGAATACGCTAAAGGCGGCGGCGAGGACCACGAATGCCAATTTGCGCCGGATACTTTGCGATGAACGCAGTGCAACCGATAGGCTCAACGCGTGCAAAGCGCCGTTGATGGCGAAAGAGGCAAGCAGCGAATCGCTCAGCAGCGCCCAATACTGCAGGAGAAAGACCACCACTGTCGCCGCGCCGAGCACGCTGAAGTGGCGGGCGTAATTGAAATGCCCCATTCTAAAGTTCAGAGCGGGCCGCGCGGGCCGCGTTCGGTCTGGAGTGCAGCATTGCGCAGGAATACGGGCAGGTCGGTGGTGGGCGGACGGGCGGGTATTTGATACATCATTGCGGCAATGTGACCGCGATGATAGGTCGTATGGTTGACCACATGCAGAAGGATATCGCCGCGCGTCATGGCACCGTCTCCCCCGCCGATGAAGGTGAAGTCGACGATCTCTTCTCCTAAGCGGTCAGACATTTCCTCCGCATAGCGAATGTACCAGGTATCGAGTGCGGCCTGCGCCGCGCGCAAATCTGCAAACGACACGAGAACGTCGGGGGTACGCGTCGTGAACCCGTGTGCTTTGCCCTCGAGATGCGCTTGCCAAACGAGGTCGATGGTGTACACATGATTCAATGTGCGAATCAAATTGCCGAAGACGATCTGCCGCGGATTCGTCAACTCGATTTCAGGAAGCTCGCCGAGCGATAAGTACAGCAGTGAATTCGCCCACGCGGAGTAGCGCGTCAACATTCGAATATTTCGCAGCGCTGACATAGGTTAGGGACGCGGCGGCGCGACGGGTGGCATGGACGCGCCCTCCGAGGGCGGAGTGCGCATTTTTAGAACGAGAAGCAGCGCACCCGCCAGAATGGCCATATCCGCCGGATTGAAGATACCGGTGCGCAGCGAGCCGATGCCGACGTTCAAAAAGTCCGTGACGCGCCCGTCGTTCAACAACCGGTCGATCAAATTACTGATGCCGCCTCCCGCGAGCAGCGCCAGCGCGACGAATCGCGCAGTACTCAGGCGCCGGGCGAAGAGCGCCGCGCACACCAACCCCACGAGGATGACGGCGACCGCCGCCGTAAACAGGGTGAAGCGCAATTGCTGGGGCAGCGATGCGCCCAGGCTCAAGAACGAGCCGGGATTCTGGGTCAGCTGCAAGCGCAGGGAATCGGAGAACAGAGACTGTGTGACCCCGGATTGCAGCATGGAGCGTGCGGCAGACTTGGAGATTTGGTCGCATCCGACGCAACAAGACAACGTCAGGATCACGGCAATGAATCTAGGGATGGACCGCATGGCGACTCCTTCTAGGGCTCTCTTCTGATCGTCTTACCACGGTCAAGGTTCAGAACTTTTGTTTGCCGGTTAAGATATCCCACCACAGCCGCCAGTCGCCCATCAAGCTGAAACCGGGATATCGAAAGGTTGCGGGCTTGTTGTGTTCAAAGAAAAAGTGGCCGACCCAGGCAAATCCGTAGCCCTGAACCAGGGCCACGGCGGCAAGCCACCATTTCTGAGTCGCGACGGCGGCGATCATGAGCACAAGGGCGACGCTGGTCCCCGCAAAGTGCAGACGGCGCGAAATGCGATTCGAGTGCTCGCTCAAGTAGAACGGATAGAAATCGCCGAAGGTGCGAAATCTCTGTTCCTCGTTCATGGCATCTCCGTAAGGTAAGCGGCGTGATCTATTTCACCAACCCTGCCTCGACCCAATCGAGCCGATCTTTCTGAAAGTGTTTCTCGGCGACCGGCACGCCGGACGCGGGAAATTCCATCACGTATTCTCCGGCCGCATCGAACTTGGGCCATGGCGGGCCGCCCGCGGAATCCGGGTCGCCTGTTTTCGCAAACTGCGCCCAATACCGGTTCGCCGCGGAAGCCACCGCTTTGCCTTCATCATCGAAGGGCGCACTGCGCGGCGTATTGAATACATAGGCAAGTTCGCCGCCGTGCGGCAGCCCGAAGAGGGTCGCGCGTTGCGCGGCGGGTGTGTACGAGAAGTAATACACGTAAGTGGCATTGCCGTGTTGGGCATGCAGGCGCGCGAGGTCGCGGTCCGGTTCGCTGATGGAGCTGTCGGTGACGAGTCGAGCAATGATGCGGTCGGCTTCCCCGGTGTTGTCAGGGTCGTACGCCGCCATAAAGGCTTCGCGCCGCTGTTGGATCGAAGCGAGGCGTTCAGCGGCATTCAGGCCGCGGCGGGTCAGGCTGGCTTCATCGCTGTTGCCTCCGAGCAGGTAGGGAACATGCGCCTCCATTCCCTTGGCGAATCCGTCGGCGGCACTGCCCGTGATCATCTTGCCGTCGGCCATGGGGAGTATTTGTTCGGCCGCGCCAATGCCGGCGACGTTGGCGGTCAGTTCCGACCACGGCAGCCCGCGCAAAGCTTTCGCGGCCGCGGCATCGGCGCCGTGAACGCCCGCTTTTTCGGCGAAGGCGACGCCGTTCTGCTCTACGGAACTAATGGGTCGTGCGGGCAGACGGCCGAAGCCCGACTCGGATAACGCTTTCTCAAAAAGCCCCTTGGCTTGTGGGGCCAGCATCAGATAGTTGACGGAAATGGCGCCGGCGGATTCACCGAAAATCGTGACATTCTTGGGATCGCCGCCGAATTCCTTGACGTTGTCGGCCACCCAGTTGAGGGCGGCGATTTGATCCATCAGTCCGTAGTTGCCCAGCGGGCCTTTGGGGTTCTCCGCCGTCAACGCAGGATGCGCGAACCAGCCGGCGCGGCCCAAGCGGTAATTTATGGTTACCACCACCACGCCTTGGCGGGCAAAGTGGCTGCCGTCGTAGGCGGAACCCGAACCGAAAAGAAATGCGCCGCCGTGGATCCATACCATGACGGGCAATTTGGCGCCTCTCTTGGTGTCGGCTGGCTCATAGACGTTAAGATACAGGCAGTCCTCGCTCTGCGCGCAGCCGGAGGAAAATGCGCTCGCGGCACGAACGCCTGACCATTTCGCTGGACGCTGCGGCGCGCGCCAGCGCAAATCGCCGACAGGCGCAGCAGCAAAGGGCAATCCTTTGAAGATCGCGACGCCGTCCGCGACGATGCCTTGCGCTTCGCCTTGTTTAACCTTGACGATCGGTCCGTCGGCCGGCGCGGGTGATGGGGCGGAATCGACCTTTTGCGCCTGGGCGAAGACTGCGGCACTCACCAATGTAAAGGCGATCGCAGCGCGAGCGGCAAACCGAGATGTCGACATGAAGCCCCCCTGAACTACTGTTAAATGTTCGACTCAGCATTTGAGCTTGACGCGCGCAAAATCGCGGGTCGAGCGAGAACGGAGCATAAGCGAAGTGGCGCGAGGCAGCGAGAACTACTCTTCATAGCACGCGGGAATTTAACAGATCGCTGCGCAATGGCCGATCGGAGGTACACGGAAGGCGGCGTTCTCGGCCGCAGACATTGCTTGCCGAATGGGGCCAATGCGGCGCAAGTCCCTTGGAGGTAATCGGCGACGCGAACGCTGTTTTGCACAGATCGACTTGATGATTAGCCGTCGCCGTTTCCTTCTATCTCAACGATCATATCGCCCGCAGCGAGCCCCACGGCAGCGCAGTATATCTCGCGGCTCAAACGTCATTCTTTGTCAGTCGCCGGTGGCTTGATCCCGCCTACGCGTTGCAATCTGCCAGGTATTGCCCCAGGGATCTTTGATCATTCCGCGGCGGTCGCCATAGGGCGTATTCAGCGGAGACTCGATCGACTGCGCGCCCGCCTCCACCGCGCGCTGCCAGGTGGCATCCGCATTCTCCACGTACACATACAGGCACGCAGTCATCGTATCGCGAACGCCCGCGTCGCTAATCATGATGAGGGAGTCGCCGAGCCGCAGCTCCGCTGGCGCCTGAGGACGATACTGTCCGGTCGCGCCGAAGACATTTTTGACGAACTCAACCAGCTTTTCTGCATCGGGCACGATGATTCGCGGCGTCACGGTGCGCCATCCGGCGGGCTGAAAGCTTGAAGGTTCTGCCATATCCCGATGTCTTCGGTGATGCTCTAGATTCGCGCCTCGGGCATCGACGCGGCCATCCTGGCCAGCAGCCACTGCATTCCGGCCAAATGCTGTTGGTCGTGGCTGCAAAGATTGTGCACGAGGCCGCGCAGCGTTACGCGATGTCCTTCAAATTCCGCGGCCCTCATCAACTGCTGCGGCGTGAGCTTGCCGACCAGTTCAACTGTTTGGGCCCGGGCCTTGCGAAACTGTGCAAAGACTGTCGCCGAATCGGCGGTCGAATAAGCGCGCTCCCGGGAGAGCGCTTCGCCGTCGAGCGATGCCAGAAGCGGATTCGATTCCTCTAGCACGCGCCGCAAGCGCTCGCGGTAACCGTCGATTTCGATGTCTTTGACGTGACAGACTTGCTCGATCGGCGTGAACGGCTCGCTTGGAACGCCATCCCACGATGCCGGGCGCCAATTCTTGTACGCCTCGGGCACCACCGAATAATAGGCTTCGAGCTGAGTCGGAAAATTCGCGAGTGCAGCGATGGTAATCGGATCCATGGTTCCTGCCACAATGTTCTGTCCTGCCGCTTTAGTATACGTTACCTTGCTGGCTGATCGGCCAAGGGAAAGGGAGACATCGATGCGAGTGTTAATTTCCGCCATTGCGCTGAGCGTCACGGTCAGCGGTGCTTTCGCAGGAGCGGCCGAGCAGACGCCGCTCATCATCACGAACGTCACTCTCATCGACGGCACCGGCGCGGCTCCTCTGCCCCACATGAACGTCAGGATCGAGAGCGGCCATCTCGTCGAGATCACACGAACCGCCGCGAGAACGGCTGCGGGGGATGTGAAGATCGACGGAACTGGAAAATTCCTGGTCCCGGGATTTTTCGATAATAACGCACACCTGACGGTGTACGGCCAACCGGCGCGGCGCGACACGTCGGCCAAATACGGCGACCGAAACGAGGAGTTGGCGCTGGAATTCGCGCAGCGCACCCTCAAAGCGGGCGTGACCACGCTGGTCGACAGCTACGGTGTATTGCCACCCTCCATCATCGTGCGTGACCGGATCAATCGGGGCGAAGCAGTGGGCTCGCGGCTGCTCTTGGCGGGCAACATATTAGGATGGGGCGGCCCGTTCTCCATTACTTTCTCGCTGACGAAGGAAGCGGATTTGTCGCTGTTCGAGGAAAAATGGAACGATCTTTTGGCGCAAGGCATGGGAGAGGACCTCGCCGACATGACCCCGGAAGAACTGCGCGTCGCGATGAATGGTTATCTGGACAAAGGGGTCGATGTCATCAAGTACGGCGGGACGAGCCATTTCATGCGGCCCTCGCTCATCGGCTTTTCGCCGCGTCAGCAGGCCGTCATCGTTGCGGAAGCTCACAAGAGGGGCAAGCCGGTGCAGACGCATGCGACCAGCTCGGAGGGCCTGCGGCTGGCGGTCGAGGCGGGCATCGATCTCATTCAGCATCCGGAAATGATGAGCCGCGATCTCCCCGATGACCTGATCCAACTGATCGTGTCCAAGAAAACCTTCTGTGGGATGCGCGCGAACTTGATCACGGGGGAGGCGTGGCGCCATCACCAAGCGCAGCGCGCCGATGCGGAAGCGCGAATCGCCAAGATGCCTGCCGCCGCGACGAGCGCGGAACATTGGCGGCGCATGGATATGCTGCAAGAGACGTTCGACATCCAGCGCCGCAACGCGATTCGACTCATTTCGGCGGGCTGCCGCGCAACGCCGGCGACGGACAGTTACCTGGGCGATGCGCCGGAATTTCGGCGGGTCATCAAGACTGACGAGCTCGAACCGGGCAGCGGCACTGTTCTGGCGATCGAGGGATTCGTCGAGTTGGGCATGACTCCGATGCAGGCCATCGTTGCGGCGACGGCGAATGGCGCGGGTGCCGCGCACCGTTCGTCGGACCTGGGAACCATCGAGAAGGGTAAGGTGGCGGATCTCGTGCTGCTCGATGCGGATCCGCTAGCGGATATTCACAACATCGAAAAGGTCAGCGCGGTCGTGGCGGCCGGCAGACTCGTCGATCGAGACAGCCTCCCCGAGCATCCGCTTTTCTTTAAGAAACTTTAGTGCGGGAGCCTGTCACTCGAACCATATTTCTATTTCGTAGCCGTCGGGGTCGCGGACGAATGCGTAGGGCAGACCCGGAGCGAATTCTCCTCGCGAGGTAACAGTGCCGCCGGCGCTCTCGACCGCACTGACGGCGGCATCGATGTCTTCCGGCTGAGTCAGGCGAAAGCCGAAGTGGATGATGCCGCCGGGTACGCCGGCGTCCGTAGGACGCTTCTCGAATGCGAGTACATCGAACGGCCCCGGACCCAACACTTGGATGGTGGACTCGCTGCGAAAATATTCGCGCACGCCGAATACAGATTTGTAGAACGCCAGGGAGCGATCGGGGTCGGCGACCGAGAGGGCAACGTGACTCAGGCCGTGCGTTTTTATCGGAGCCATTAGTCCCACCTGCGGCCGTTTTTCGGGAAACCGGGACGCTGTACTCGGACGACGCAAAAGCGTTGGCCCGTGGGTGCCTGCATAACGACCCAGCGTTCCAAGCGGTCCACTACTCTCGCGCCCAGCTTTTCCAAGCGCCCCACCTCGGCGGGGATGTCGTCGGTCTCGATGTCGATATGCACCCGGCTTTCGTGCTCCACGCGCTGGATTTGCACGATGAGTTCATCGGGCTGCGTTTCGAGCATTCGATAATTTCCGCGGCTACCGGGATGCTCGGGATCGACCTCGCGACCCAGCGCTTCTCCCCAGAAGTTAGCGGCCTCATCAACGTTGGACGTTTTGCAGTCGATCAAAACGGCGCAGAGTCGGGAATGGTGCAAGGTTATCTCCTGGTGGCAAGAGCCTTCATGCGGGTTTGCGATTGCGAAGATCCAGCGCCATGTAGCGCGTCCCTGCAATCGGATTGTGGCAGTACGCGGGGATCTCGGCGAATCCCATGGAGCGATAGAGGGCCTGGGCCTCGGTCATGGTGGGCAGTGTGTCGAGCAGGACCCTTTGGTAGCCGGCGAGCCGCGCTTCGTTGATCAGAGCTTCGGTCAGTTGGCGACCTAGACCGGCGCCACGGCCCGAAGCGCGCACATAGAGTCGTTTCATTTCGCAATCGGCGCCCCGGCTGGGACGCAGAGCCACCACGCCCAGCACGGAGGTTCCGCTTGTTGCCAGCAGTAAGCGGCCGGCGGGCCGCGCGTACTGACCCGGCAGCGACGCCAACTCGTCGGCGAAACCTTGAAAACAAAGATCCACTCCAAGGGTGGATTGGTACTCGAGGAACAGCTCGCGCACTTGCGCGATGTCGGCTGCGGTCTCGGCCTCACAAATGCTGTACATAGGCTTCGAATGACGGTGCGAAACAGAGTGAGTATTATCAACCTATGAATAAAAAACTAAAGAACTTCACGTTGAAGGCGCGAGACCTCTCAATCTTCGGCAGCGGTCTGACTCGTCCCGAGTGCGTTCGATCCGACCAGGAAGGCGTCTGGGCGTCCGACGATCGCGGCGGCATCGCGCGGGTGACACAAACCGGGGTGGCGGAACTCCGTGGCCAGGGGGTTTACGAGCCGAATGGGTACTCGAGAACGTCAGACGGCTCATTTATCGTGGCGGGCCTGAAGGACAACAAGGTTTTTCGCATTGACCGGTCGGGCAGCGTCAGCGTGGTGCTCGATCACTTCGAGGGCAGGCCGCTGGGCACCGTCAACACGGCGTGGGCCGACACTAAAGGTCGGATCTGGGTGTCCATGATGACGCGGCAGGAGCGCTGGTATCACGCGCTCAATACCAAGCCGGACGGCTACATTCTGTTGATTGAAAATGGGCGTGCTCGAATCGTGGCGGATGACCTGCACCTGACCAATGAGATCAAGGTGCATCCGAATGGGCAGCATCTCTACGGAGTGGAGACGCTGGGGAAAAGGGTATTTCGATTCGCTATCGGCGCGAACGGTGATCTCGGGGAAAAGGAGATATTCGGTCCTGCGGATTTGGGGCATGGGGCCCTCCCCGACGGATTCATTTTCGATGAGGACGGCAACGTTTGGGTGACCATCGTCTCGCGCAACGGCATTGTCGTGGTCAGTGGGGATGGCGAGAGCCATACGATTTACGAGGAGCCTAATCTTGCGGCTGTCGATGCGATGGTGGCGGCATTGCAGCAAAAGACTGCGACTACCGAGCATTTGATCGCTTGCGCCGGAGGGAAACTGAACCTGCCCACCAGTTTGTCGTTTGGCGGAGCCGATGCTCGTACCGTCTACGTGGGCAGCTTAGGCCTGCCCCATCTTGTCACCTTCAGAGCACCCATTGCGGGGCTGCCCCTGTACTGACGCGCGCCGCGAAGCGGGCCCCGGGCGGTTTTCAAGCCTACGGATGCGTTTGATGTTGGGGGATATCGTCGGAAATGGTTTCCCAAGATGGCTTGGACCGGGTCCACACATGCATTGCGGGTTTTGCAATGTCGCCTTCATCGACTGCACCCAGTGGAATACCCCGGAACTGGGGGCGGCCGGTAGGTTCATACCAAAGCGGTGAACCGCAGGCAGAACAAAACACCCGAAGGCCGCCGCCGGAATTGAATTTGGTCACCATCGGTGCCGATGGCGTGACGGTGAACTGCTTGGTCTCTGTCAGGCCCCAAGCCGCATAAGCCGTGCCCGAAAACTTTCGGCAATGCGTGCAGTGACAGTATCTCGCGCTGTGGAGCGGTCCTTGGATCTCAAATGAAACGGCTCCGCATAGACAGCTGCCCTTTATCATTGTGGATTGACTCCTAGATTCGCGGCGCCGCGCCGGCGGTAACAGAATCTGCATTTCTAAAGGCCCATCACTGACGATTCGGGGCCAGTTGCTTGCGGAAGGTGCGCACGCGTCCGGTCTCATGGAACCCCGAACGCAGGTGCGCGGCGTGACTCACCGCATTGTCGATCTCGGAATCCGATCCGAACTCCGTGCAACCTAGACGCATGGCCCACTGCTCGGCAGCGTGGATCAGCAACCTGCCTACCCCTGAGCGACGGGATTCTGGGATGACGTACCAGCCCTCCAAATACGCCACGCGATCCGTGGCGCAGCCATCGACGATATTGCGGATTGAGAGTTCCGCGAAGCCGACGGCGGTTTTGCCGTTCAGGGCCACGAGCACTTCGAGGGGTTCGCGCCGGTCTCCCGCGAGATACCGATCGATATCTTGCCGGTGCTGCGCCAGAGTGCCATCCGGCCATAGTGCGTGGCGCATCCGCAGCCAGTCTTCGGCATCACCCGCCGCGACTGCTCGGACCACGGTCACGCGCCGCGTTTCAGACATAGACTAGATCATAGACGTATGACTGCGCGTTGGTCATGGAGGAGGCCGCAAGGTCACACGCCAGCCGAGCTCGCTTTTCACGACGAGCACATCCTGCGTCGATTTCGCGCCGTCCGGAGACACACATTGCTGCGTCAACTCAACCAGTCCCGGCGCAATTTGTGATTTCCCGACAAACGAGCATTTCAGATGGATGAAGTCGGGAAAGCCCTTCGTGCGAAGCTCCTCGCGAAACGCGAGCTCTCGTCCTTCGGCGGCTTGTTTGATCATGGCGGGATCGTTTGCCAATGTTGGATTGATCTTTTGGAGCATTTGTCGCCCCTCTTCGACGAAATCCATCACCGCCACCGCATTGTCCGCGTTCATTTGCACGTAGGCCTGCTCCAGGGCTAGCACGGCATCTTCCGGCGCCGCAAAGCCGGCGGCACTTGCCGCGGATGCCGCTGCGAATGCAAGCAATAGCCCCAAGGAAGTCGATAACAACATTCAGACCCTTAACGAGCCTCGAAAGCCCCTGGCAGCATAATAGGACTGCGCACCGTTGTGATATACAAAGACATGCGCGTAACGAAAATCGGCAAAGATCGCACCACCGAGCTTTCTGATTTCAGGAGGCGTTTTCAGCCAGCTCGATGTTTTTGCATCAAATTGTCCAAGTTTTTGCAAGCTTCGATATTGTTCTTCCGTCAATATTTCTATTCCCATGGCGGCGGCCATATCGAGCGCGTTATTTCGCGGTTTGTGTTCTTTCCGCGACTCCAGCGCTTCGCCGTCGTAACAAATACTTCTGCGGCCCTTGGGACTTTCTGGCGAACAGTCATAGAAAACGTATTCGCCCGTTTTTTTGTCATACTCGACGACGTCCGGCTCACCGCCCGTTCTTTCCATTTCATTGAGCGATGCCAGTTTTGCAGCATTGGCTTCCAGCTTGGCTTGTACTTTGAGCCACTCGACGCCCGTATGGCGCTTCATGGTTTTCTCAAACCGGAATTGCAACGACTTGATAAGTTCCTTGCGTTGTTTTTCATTCATGTGTTTTCTCTGCCATCGTCGCCAAGGCGCAATTTGATGTCCAAATAGGCAGCGTCGATCAGATCGCCCAGGGCTGCGGTGTCCGCGGCGGGGGCCTGCTTCAATTTTACGTGCCGCATCCGCTTGCCGCTTCCCGCCAGCAGGCGTTCGGGATCCCTCAACGCTGCGCCGTGGAAGAAACCCACGTTGACGTGGTTTTTGAACGAGTTGACGTAGGCGAACGGCGCGTTGCCTACACATGCGACCGGGCAACCATCGTGCATCAGCTCTCGCACGTCATCTCCGCACTGACGCATTCGCGCAAACCAATTGCGTGCAATCGACCGCAGCCCGATCGGATCATCCGTCAACCAGGTCTCGACCGCCGGATCCTGCCTTACGCCACCCGAGAGTCGCAGGATGGCGTTGCTCGCGATCAATCCGCGCAGGTCCAGCGCCACGCGACGAGGTCTAGTTCGCCGCATTACGCCCGCGTTGCGCGGCCGGTCGCTGCTCCGGCCACTGCATGCGGTTGTTGGGTGAAGTTCTACGTCTTGCCAAAACGCTATCCCCGCACCTCGTATAGAAGTCCCAGCATGCCGTTCTTATAAGATTTGACCTCCGCCAAATGGAGCGGTACGTCCCGGCCGAGCTTGTCGAAGAACGGAACTCCATCGCCAATTAAAACCGGCAGGATCGAATAGCGAATTTCATCGGCGAGCCCTAGTCGGAGGCACTCACCGCAAACAACACCGCCTCCCACAAACCAGATGGTGCGGAACGTGGGCCGAAGATGCCCCTTCACGAATTGCGCTAGGTCACCCGAGTGGAAACTGACGGTATCCCGGGTGCGCGGCAGATTGCGGCTCGTGAGGACGAACGTGGGTTTGTCCCCGTACGACCAACCGAATCCTTTGGATTCGAAACTCAAGGCAGTCTCATAGGTTCTCGACCCCATGACGTAGCAGTCGATCGACTTGAGGAAGGCCTCGACGAATTCTGGGTCCAGGACTTCCCCGCCCGCAAATTCGTCCGATGTCTCGAGCCAGTCGACGCGTCCGTCCTTCCGAGCGATGAAGCCGTCGAGGCTCGCCGCCATGTGAATCGTTACGCGACTATGCGTGTTTGACATTGTGTCGCCCTATCGTTGCCGCTTTTTGGCGCCTTCTCACCTGTTGCCATGATGCGGAGCTAAGAACACCGCCAAAGCGAACAGAACTAAGAATATCCACCCCAACGCCGCAACCGCAATACCCGGCGTGTGTGCGTCGACCTGCGCTCCCCCATACCAAGAACCAAACGTTAGATCATCGATCTGCTCGGGAAACCAAATAAGGGTGAGTATCGGGACGGAAACGAGCGTTACGATCCAAAACCCCGAAGGGATCCCCCACGCGCGCACGTACGCGGCGGCTACGACTAGAAGGGACAAGATTCGCGAGGTGCCGAGTTTCATCGCGGCGGCCGCGATCGCTGAAAATCACCATTGAGTCTCAATCGGCTCTCCTTCCGGAACCGTCTTGAACTGGGGTCGTCCGTCATCAATGTGCACCCACGGCAGCTTGTCCCCTACCCAAATATGTAATTGAGGATCAAAATTCGCCGCGTCCTCCAAGGAGACCAGCGTGAAATCGACCTCGCCGGCACGTAGTTCATGCCGGTAGGTCAGCGACGTCCCGCATGCCGAGCAGAAGCCACGTTCCGCTTGGGACGAGGATCGATGCACAGACACTTCACCGGATAAAATCCTGAAGTCGGCCGCATTTACCGTGCCCCAAGCAACCGGGGTGGCGCCAATCGCTCGCCGGCAGCTTTCACAATGGCAATAGCAGCGATACCGAATCGGCTCCATAACGGCGAAGCGGACCCTGCCGCAGAAACATCTGCCCGAGTGAGCTTTAGCCACAACTGCGTTCTCCCGATGCCATGGTCAGCTCAAAGGCTTCCCCAGGTGCTCGATGCTCGCCTATACCGAACGAGCCATAACAATATCTCTTTGCGGGTCACGTCCCAAGAGAAAAACATGGTCTCCGCGTTCGACGAATCCAAATTTCTTGTAGAACGCGATCGCCCTTGCGTTACGTTCCCACACTCCCAGCCAAACCACATCCGATCCGCGTGCCTTGATCTCTTCGATGCACGTGTCCATTAGCCCCTGCGCAACACCCTTGCCATGCCAATCACTCGCGACGTACATTCGCTGGATTTCACCGGGTAAGTTGCCGCGAATGCAGTCGGGCGCTTTGTTCCAACGTAGTTGCGCAAACCCCACCAACTCGTCCTCGTGCTCAGCCAACAAGGTAACCATGTCGGGATTGACGATTTCCATCGTCTGGAAATCTTCGCTGTAGCTGCCACGGCAGTGCATATCCATGTTCTGGGTCGTATTGACAACACTAAACGCGCCTCTGAATGTCCGTTCGGCAAGCAACGACAGCGGGCGTGCATCGGGGCAGGTGGCTTTTCGTATCGTGTACAAGGGGCTCGCCGGTAATCGTTCGTGCGACCGTTAGGTGCGTTCCCAGGGCTCAATCAATCCTGGGACCGGCGTAAATAGTGGGTGGCAACGCGGCGTACCCACGGTGCGCCAACGATGCGAAACGAGTGTGCTCTGAGGCTCCGCGCCTAATGAGGACGCCGAGCTCGCGTCCTTGGCTCACTGCGGGCCTCACCACGTGATCTCTCGCCCGAAAACCCTCACGAACAACGCCCCGATTGCGGTCGCGAATATATTCAGTACGTATATTGAGAACCCCGCCGCCGTCGCCTTCAATCCAGATCGAAGGCCTCGAGATTTTATTAAATAATATGGCAACACAATCAACGTAAGACCAACAAAGGCGACGTCGAGCGCGGCGGTGCGACGGAATGAGCGCTGGTAGGAATCAGTCCGGAACCACACAAATGTGGCGATACTGAGAAAGAGCGCGCCCGCGATGGCTCCCATAGAATCGAATCCAGGGATCTTAAACTGAGCGATTCCACACCCGCTCACAAAACCCACCAGGGCGTAGAAGAACACAAGCTTTTGGGTTGGCGAAAATCGGTTCACAATGACGAGCCTAACGATGAGGATTAGCGACGCCGGAATGCACCGACACCAATCGAACTGGAATTATTTCCGTCATCGACTCCCTCCTTGGCTCACCTAAAGTATTGGGCCCGCAATGGTTCGCCCCGATTGTCGGCGCACCCTTTATTTGACGTGCCAGCCTGCACCCAATAGTGGCACGGTTGCGCAAGCGGGACCACCTCTCGGCCCGGTACCTGCGAACTCCACTTCCAATACACCTGCGCGCTTTGCTCTCATCGCGAGTATCAGCTCGCGGCTAATGCCTTCGAGCCTGATCTTGGCGCGCCAGCCAGCGGAGGCGCCTGCCTGCCCTGCGTACGCGCCAATGCACAGATATACGAAGCGCTCGCCCGGACGCCCTTGAACTGCCGGACCGCGAAGACGAAAGCCCGTTGGAGAGGAATCTTTGATTACGTCCACCGTAAAGTCGAAGGAGATACGGCTCTTTGTGTTCAAGGTCGGTTTTACCAGTACGTCCCGACCGAGCTGAAGCGCCCACAAGATGTTCGGGGGCGGGTCAACAACGGTAATGCGGAGCGGGAGCGTTTCCGCTGAGGGCTTCTTGGATACTGGCACAGCGTCTCCTGCAATCATCGATGAGTTTGAGCAACGCGCTCGCGCGCCGTGCCCAACCAAGGCTACTCATTGTCCTTGTCGGTGCCAAGTTCGCCCGTGGCAAAATAATTGAGCTCCTCGTCGGTAAATTGCGATTCGGCCAAAAGCCACCTTGCCCTGTGCGCGAGGGTAGTTGGCACTTGGACCTCGCAATTGCGGCCTTCGCCAAGTAGTTGAGCGTCGGACGTCACGCGCGCGGGAACACCTTCAAATATCAATCGCTGCGCGAGAATATGAGCTGACGGAACGTCGGACAACGACGCTATGGCTTGCCACTCCGGTTCAAGTGCTGTCACGGTCGGCTAACGAGAAGGTTGAACGACGACGCGGGATTGACCCGACGAAAAACGAAACTGCTTGATCCCAATCATCCACTTTCTCCCTGGCTCAACGGGGATGATACTTCCGCATTGGCTCGAACCGATCGTTAGGATCCGAGCGCGAGACATATATATATAGGGCAGCCGCGGCAACGCTGAGCATGGTTCTCACTGCGTGAAGCTTCGCCCAGCGCTCGAGCAAAACGCGCGTCTGCGTCGCTTCGAGATCACCTGGCGTAAGTAGCGACCGGTTTGTCGGCATAATGCCGATAAACGTGAAGGGAACCACGGCACCGATCAGAAAAGCTGCAATGCCCCATCCGACGCCACCACTCATCCACCACGAGCCGAGACCCGCTAGAAAACTGAGCAACGCCAGAGGCGCTTGCATCCAGGTAGCGCGTCGGTAACTGGGCGCCCACTGCGCCACTGCAAACTTGGGTTCGAGCATCATCCGGGCAGGGTGCTCTGCGACGTTTATGTAAAGCGCAGCGCCTGCAAACATGGCAGCTGAGAATGTGGCGATGAATTTTAAAAGCGACAGCATTTGCGTCTGTTCGATTCTAACCAGCCATTGTCAGACAAAAAAAGTGCATAGTCTCCGATGCTCTCGTATTGCATGATTGCCCACATCGCTTCGCGATCGCTCGAACACCCTGCCTTAGAAAATGCCTCGAGCCGGAAGGCGTTCTACTTCTGTGAGACCTCTGGCACTTGCTTGTGAACTTGATACATCAGAGCGAGAGTCACGAGGCTGATAGCCATCACGACATAGCCCAGTCGATCGAAATGCGCCAATGAGCCGTTCGGTCGCTGAACGATCAGCCAGCCTGCCACCGAGGCCGACACGCCGCCCGCGAATTGTTGCAATGAAGCGCTGACAGAGTTGAAGGCGCCACGCTTGGTGGGTTCCGGAATTGCCGAGATCAGGGCCTGGGACGGGATCATCCGCGAGAAGATACCGGCGAAGAGTATCACGTTGATCACGATGACCGTGGGAAGCGGCACGTGCCCGATATTCGTCCAGATCGGCACCATAATCAGCGTCACGATGCTCCCGAAGCAGAAAATGGGGAACTTGCCGAAACTGTCGCTGGCCTTGCCGACCAGCGGACCCACAAAGATCGTACTCACCCCGGTCACCAAATAGATCAGCGGCAACACGGCTAAGGTTAATCCGACATTGTTCACGATGTAAGCGGTGCCGAATGGCATCAGCATGTAGCCGCCGGTCGGCAGAAGCATGACGAGGAGGAAGGCGAGGCGATAGCGTGGCTCGGTGATGGTGTTGATCAGATGCGTCAGAGCACGGCGCTCCTGCTTCAGCGCGAGGTGCCCGACGACTGGCCGCATGAAGAGCATGATCATGACGCCGGCCGGCAGACCGACGGCAATGATGGCAAAAAATGGTGCGTGCCAATCCCAACGGTTGGTGAGATAGAGACCCGCGGGGAGCCCGAGCACCTGGCTCGCGGCAAATGCGGTGGAAATCACCCCCATCACCCGGCCGCGCATTTGCAGGGGGAAAAGGTCCGTGGTAATGGCAAATACGACCGAGCCGATCACCCCGCCAAACAAACCGGTAACGATGCGCGCCATCAATAGGAGCGGGTAAGTCGTGGCCAAAGCGCACAGCAACGTGCCCAGCATGAATCCAAAATAGAAGAACAGCAGCAAGCGCTTGCGGTCGAAGCGATCGGCGAAGCCTGCCGCAAGAAATCCCGACACGCCGGCGCTGAAGGCGTAGGAAGACACCGCAAACCCAAATTGCTGCGGGGTGATGTGCAGGGTCGGCATCACGATCGCCCCAAGAGGCGAAATGATCATGAAGTCCAGAATCACCGTGAACTGGAGGAATCCCAGAATGCCGATGACGACTTTCTCGTACCGCGAGAACTTGATCCGAACTTTGGCGCTTGCTAGCGGGTTATCCATGGGGTTCCTGCGACGAGAATGTGATCTTACAGCCCCGACACTTGCGTCGATCGCTCCAACTGATTGTTAGGCGTAAGGCCTGTGCGGTCGCGCTGGGAAGTTTGTTCCCTCGATAGAAAGGTGGGCGTCATTTTGGGGTGACCGGTACAAGTCCGTACCGGTTCATGACAGTCATTAGCGCGACCTTGTCTGGCGGACCCCCCGCGTTTACGACCGCAGCGACGTCTTTGAAATACTGGGCCCCAATATCCGGAGACAGGATGATCAGAGCGCGCGCCACGCTCCCAAACGGGTTGGAGAACGCGTGAACTGTGCCCTTTGGCGTTTGCATACTCTGTCCGAAGGTAAGATCTCGTGCATCAGAGCCCACTACGTAGCGAAGCTCGCCCTCTAGGACGTAGACGATCTCTTCGTTGTTTGAATGGCTATGCGGGGGTGGGACATTTGAATTTGGCGGAACGGTGAGCTCAAAAATGCCGAGGCTCGCAGTCTGTGAACCATCGACAAGATACCGGATACCCAGTTGGCCTACATTGATTTCGATTGTGCTCATGGTGTGGTGACTTGAGATATATGGATAGTACGTGGTGTGCTGTCGCCTAACGTTCGACATGAGCGGTGGGGCAACGGGTGCGAAGCGGCCTTTGGAACGTCCGCTCGATGGAGGGGCTAGGCGACAGTCGTTCGAGGAGGACGTTCCATGATCTTGCAATCGTCTGGCAACTCAACCCAGGCCAGCTTCTTAGAGGTGGAGTAGGAAGCGGTAGGCGACGCAAGGCCTTCTTCCGGAAGGCAGCCACCAGCGACTCCGACCAAGTGAGGGCGATTGGACGAACGCCAGTAGAGCGTCGTTCCGCACTGTTTGCAGAAATAGCGATCCTCATCGTATTGCTCCTCTGCGTGTCTGAAAGAATAGACCGTTAGTTCACCGGAGCGCTCGCTCAGATCGGCGTTGAGGAAATAGGCCGACAAACCAAATGCACCCCCGGTCCGGCGTTTGCAGTTGGTACAGTGGCAGATGCAACTGACCTTTGGCTCACCCACTAGTGCGACGGAAGAGGATCCGCAAGCGCAACGCGCGACTCGATTCATCGGTCACCTCCATATTGACGCTTTGAAGTGTAAGGCATCTTGGGCCTTGCTGTTGCCTAACGATGAGGTTGAGCGATGCGGGTTTGCGGCGACATCGATCGAAGCTGGTTTATCCCAATCATCGACCCCCTTCCTCGGCTCAACGGGGATGCGACACCCGCGTTCGCTCGTACCGATTGTTAGAGAACAAGTCAAACCTTCCTGTTCGATGGCTGTGTTACCAACAAGAAACCAGCAATCGCTCGTGCCTTAAACACCAGTGCTAGCGCCGCAACAAACTCGAGGATGCTCTCCACCATAAGCGCCACGCTCTTTGTGTCCATTTCCCGCAGCGGAACGTCCTCGTGAAGCAGAACCAACACTACCGAAACATAGCGAGCTAGCGAAGGGAATACTCGAGCGACGCACAACCAAAGACCCAGCACAATGCAGGCGACCGTCGCCACTTCGATTGCTGAAACGGGCGCTCGCGCTTCGCAATTTGCCCCCTTCATCAGCTTGCCCGCGACGAACATGGGGAAACACCACAACGTTACTGCGGCAAGGCCCTCCAAGCCTGCGATAACGTAAGGCGCCACGCTATGACCGTGGGAATCAAGGGCAACACCTACACCGATAGCTTGCGCCGCCACAAAGAAAAGCCATATAGCGAAAAGGCGAACGAAAAGGCCAACATATTGCTGCGACGTCATGGTGTTCTCTAACGATGAGGTCGAGCGACGCGCGGGTGCGCTGTTGCAAAACGAAGCTGATTTATATAGATCAACGACTCCCTTCTTGGCTCAACGAAGACCTTACCCCCGCGATCGCTCGAACCGATTGTTAGGTGTCCAATTTCACCGCACGGACCATCAACGCGGTACAAGAATTATGATTCGAATTCATGCAAAGAAAAAACCCGCCCTCATTTGTCGGTAACAGGTAGACGGTGACTTTATCGCCAACAGGAGTACTGGCTCCCTGACAATCTGGTTGGCCGTTCGAAGTACTAATTGTGTCGGAGAGCACATAGTATCCACGGACTAGTTCGTCTGAAATTTCATATTCGGACGTCGTCTCTTCGGCGCCACTGATGTTTTGACTAGTGCCATCAGCGCGAAACTGCCAAGTCTCTATGCATGTTGTGCCGGGCGTTGACAGGTGCCAAGTTCCAACAATTGGATGTTCAGATGCCGGCGGTCGGGCCGAACATACCACTGCGACAAGGCATGCTGCCCCTCCCGAAGCGATCGAGCGTAGCGAATACATTGCCAGACTCCTAACGATCAGGTTGAGCGACGCGAGGGCTCGCCGACGACAAACGAAGCTGATTTATTTCGACCGTCGACTCCTTCCTTGGCTCACCGAAGACTCAACTCCCGCGATCGCTCGAACCGATTGTTATGTGCTGGCCTTCGACACCAGAGGATACGCCTTAGGATTTCGAATCGACGCAACGGCCAAGTCAACATCGAGTCCTGGCCAATAGAGGTGATGGGCAGAAGGTAGCTCAACTTGGCTTATTTGCCGAACGGTGGCTTCGCGAAACCAGGGGAATTCTGAGAACGGAACAAATAGTTCTTCATCGCCCAGCAACAGCCAAAAACCGTGCGGCGATATATTCGACACTTCAACTGGCGAAGTGCTTTCTCCAAGCGCTACGGATTTCATCGACATGTGCCTCGACTAGATGTTGCGCCGCGCGGATCTGCTGGTCCGTCAAACCGTAATTGTGCGCCAGAGAAATGGTTGGCTCAAGCCAGAACTTAGCCTCGCCGTCTGGACACTGCACATGAACGTGCATTCGGGGCTCTTCTCGCGAGAAAAAGTAAAATCAAAGCTACCATCGCGGAAAATTGTGGGACTCATGGACGCCCAACTACTAGCAGAGGCTCAGTCTGGCACATAACGATGAGATCTGTGCGACGCGCGGGTGCGCCGGTACACAACGAAGCTGATTTATCTCAATCATCGACTCCCCTCCTTGGCTCACCGAAAACGCGACCCAGGCGATCGCTCGAACCGATGGTTAGATCCAGTGAGCCAATGCGAGTTTACTGCGATTGCTTCTGCCGAAATCGACTTTCTGAAATGCCATATGAGAAAAACTGATCCGACGAGCCATACTAGAATTAAAGCCCCAATGACCGCAAAAAAGAGCGCTGCTCTTGCGGAGTGACGTACGCCAATGAAGTAGTACGCTGCAAAAGGCACGCCAATAAATCCGATCCAAGGCGCGGGGCTAATAAACGCCAGCCATGGAAGGCCGAGGATTCGGGGTTGAGCTGTTGGCGGATACGCTGATGACACAGACTGGCGTAGCCCAAGAACGAACTTTAACCAATTTCCAACCATCGCGATTATCGCCAGCCCAGCGAAAAGCCCAAATCCCAACGGAAGCCACAGATCAACGCCGGGAAGA
This sequence comes from uncultured Gammaproteobacteria bacterium, assembly GCA_963721095.1. Taxonomy (GTDB): domain Bacteria; phylum Pseudomonadota; class Gammaproteobacteria; order Steroidobacterales; family Steroidobacteraceae; genus Bog-1198. The sequence continues at coordinate 145,653 of CAVRHU010000001.1, forward strand.
TTCATGGAGCCTAACGATGAGGTTGAGCGATGCGGGGTCGCACTGCCATCGATCGAAGCTGGTCTATCCCGATCATCGATTCTCTCCTGGGCCAACCAAACATGCGGCCCCTGATCGCTCGAACTGTTGGTTAGGGGACGCTACTTGATCCAAACCGTTTGTTAGCGGACCAGCTTGTCGTAGTCCGCATGCGTGCCTATCCAAAACCAGAGCACGCCGCCGTCAACATCCTTGCCGAGTACCCGATACTGCTCTCCCACTCGCGCAGACCATAGCGGACCAACCTTTTTGAAGTGAAGTGATGGATGCTGCGGGTTGTCCTTTAAGACGTGATTCTTATCGGCAGTAGTTCTAACGTCTGCTGGCAACGCCGCGTAGAGCGCCCAGAACTTCGCCGACGCGAGATACTTCAAAGCGGGCGCGTCCGTCCCGCCTTGTAGTCCGCGTCTGCCTCCGCAATCACCTCGTCGAGCTTGCCGGAGCGGACGTCAGATTCGACCAGTGCATCCCAAGCTTTCCAATCCTGCTCGAGCACCCACTCACGCAGCTCCGAGAACTCTCCCTCTGAGAGCTCGCGAATTTGCTGTTCAATTTGTTGAACTTTGCGCATAGGTGTCGCCTTTCCCAATTATACCCCGGACGCCAATGTGCGCGAAAACGTCAATCGCCTGTGGTCCGCTAACGATTATATGTGCGATGTGGCGCGGAGAATCGCGTCGAATGCGGCGTATTACGCGATTGAAGGTCTGACATGTTCCTGATTTCCTTGGAGCCAGATTGCGACTGTGTCGTATAGCGCGCGTAAGGCAATTATACATGCACGAGGGTCGGGGATTGTTGGAGGTTGCGAAGGAGAAAATGCGCACGCGGCATTTTGCGTATCGTACGGAACAGATCTATCTATATTGGATTCGACGTTACGTTAACTTTCATGATCGGCGGCATCCCCGTGGGCTAGGGCATGAGGGCGTCGAGAAATTCTTGAGTCACCTTGCGGTGGATGCGAAAGTCAGTGCCTCGACTCAAAATCAGGCCTTGCAAGCTCTCTTGTTTCTGTATCGACAGGTACTCGATATCGATCTGCCGTGGCTCGAGAATGTGACGCGTGCGTCGCGGCCGAAGCGACTACCGGTTGTGCTCACGCCTTGCGAGGTGCGTGCAGTCCTGGCGCAATTGGAGGGGACGCCTTGGTTGGTGGCCAATCTTCTGTACGGCAGCGGGCTGCGCTTGATGGAATCGCTGCGGCTGCGGGTGAAAGACGTGGTCCTGGAACGCTGCGAACTCATCGTTCGTGACGCGAAGGGCGGCAAGGATCGAATCACGGTACTGCCCCAGACGGTCCTTCATGCGCTCCGGGTGCACTTGGAGAAATTGCACGTTCGATTCGAACAGCGGCGAGCGGCGGGTGCTCCGGGCGTGTCGCTGCCGAGCACACTAATGAACAAATTTCCCGATGCTTCAATTCAGTGGGGTTGGCAGTATGTGTTTCCCGCGGACTTCGATTGCAACGATGTCTATTCAGGCCGTCCAGTTCGCCACCACATGCACGAAAGAGTGATCCAGCGCGCGGTGCAGGCGGCGGTGCGCAGCGCCGGGATAATACAGCCGGCGAGTTGCCACACGTTTCGGCATTGCTTTGCCACTCATCTGCTAGAGGCCGGGTGCGACATCCGCACCATTCAAGAATTGCTGGGTCATTCCGACATCCGCGCCACCATGCTTTACACGCACGTGCTCGGAAACGGTGTGCGGGGGGTCAAAAGCCCGCTGGACCGGCCAATTCGAGACGCTTAGATACTCCCGGGGCATACGGGCATTCCGGGGTTCCCGCTATTTCGAGAATCCCTGTCTGCCGCTATACTGTCGGCCGCCTTGGTATTTCCCCATATATAGCAGCGAGTTACCGTGTCCAAGTCACAATCGTCAGATACCCAGTTCTTCAATTCGTTCAGCATGGTGCTCGGACTTTTAGTTGCCTTTGCCATCGTGCTGTTTGCGGTGGCGCGCTCGATGGGTGCCGACTCGCAGGGGGCGGACGTGCTGCTGGACCCATTGCACTTGGCGGAAGTGCAGAAAAATATTGCTCCCTTCTCGCAAGAGGCAATTGCGGGGAAGGACAATTCGGCTTTGGCGGCTTTGAGTTCGCCCGCCGGCGCGGCGCCGGCGGTGAGTGTGCCAACGACGGGTGAACAGGCATTCAAGGAAGTGTGCTCGGCATGCCATGCGACGGGCGTCAATGGCGCGCCGAAGATCGGGGATCACGCTGCTTGGGGCCCGCGTATTGCTCAAGGCAAGGACACTCTCTACAAAGCCGCAATCTCGGGCAAGGGCAATATGCCGCCCAAAGGTGGCACGAACTGGCCGGATGCGACAATCCGCATGACCGTGGATTACATGGTGTCGCTCAACAAGTAGGCCGGTCCAGCGTTCGCAGTTTCACGGCTTCCGCGACGTCGATAGTTCGTATGTCCGGCGCGCGACTTAAGTCGGCGCAGGTGCGTGCGACTTTGAGCACCCGGTGATACGCGCGCGCTGAAAGTCCGAGGCGCTCGATCGCAGCGGCGAGCAGCACACGCGGCTCCTTCGCAAGCCCGCAAAAACATGTGACTTCGTCAGACGACAGCCGCGCATTGAGTTTCCCTTGCCGCTGCAATTGCACGCCCCTTGCGGCGGCGACGCGTCGGGACACGGTTGCGGAGTCCTCGATCATTACCGCCTCGTCCATCAGTTCCTTGACCGGCAGCGGGGCGATATCGATGTGAATGTCGATGCGATCGATCAGCGGACCAGAGATGCGGTTGCGATACCTGACAACTTGGTCTGCCGTGCAATGGCATCGGCCGCGGGCATCGCCGGCGTAGCCGCAAGGGCAGGGATTCATCGCGGCGACCAATTGGAATTTTGCGGGGAACTCGCACGTCCGTTTGAGGCGCGAGACGATCACCACGCCGGTTTCGAGAGGTTCGCGCAGTGCCTCGAGTGCGTTGCGCGGAAATTCAGGCAGTTCATCGAGGAACAGTACGCCGAGATGCGATAGCGACAGCTCGCCCGGCCGCAATGATCCGCCGCCGCCGATCAGTGCGGCTATCGAAGCCGTGTGTTGCGGACTGCGGAACGGCCGCCGCCCGCCAAGGCTCGGCCTGCGCCCGGCGGCGGACACCAAGCTCGCCACCTCCAAAATTTCCGCTTCTGACAAGGGCGGCAGCAATCCTGGCAATCTTTGCGCCAGCAGCGTCTTGCCGGCGCCCGGAGGGCCGATCATCAATAGCCCATGTTCCCCGGCCGCGGCGATTTCCAATGCGCGCTTGGCGGCATACTGGCCGCGGACCTCCGAGAGATCCGGAGCCGATTCTTGCCGACCGTGGAGATCGTTAGGATCGGGAACCTGCGAATCTTCGAGCGCTTGGTATATCGCGGCAGACGGTGTGACGGCGCGGGCTTGCGTCTGCACACGATGCGTTGCGCGCAACCTCGCCGGCGGCGTGGCTTTGCCTCCGAGAGCCGCAACCACTTCGTTCAGGTGATTCATCAAACGAAGCTTCGCGCCGTTGAGAAGGCTTGCCTCCAGCGCATTTGCGGAGGGCAAAATCATTTCGCTGCCCAGCTTTGCGCCCGCGATCAGTGCCGGCAGCAGTTTCGGTGTTTCGCGAAGCGCACCCCCCAATGACAATTCACCGTAAAACTCTCGATGATTGAGTGCCCGCGGATCGATCTTGCCGTCGGCCGCCAAAATCCCTACGGCAATCGGTAAGTCGAAGCGGCCGCCTTCCTTCGGGAGATCGGCGGGCGATAGATTGACGGTGATGCGACGCTGGGGAAAGTCGTATCCGGAGGTGACGAGCGCCGCGCGGACCCGCTCCTTGCTCTCTCGAACGACGGCTTCGGGGAGTCCAACCAGCGCGAACGCCGGCAATCCATTGCCCAAGTGCACTTCGACCCGGACCAGCGGCGCATCGAGGCCGGCGGGCGCGCGGCTGAAGACGATGCTCACTTCCTTGCGAGTGTGCATTCGTTGAGCCTCGTGGGCCTGAAGCCGCTTCGCGTTTTACGGCGAGGATAGTTTCGCTTCCAACTCCTTCAAACGAGCTTCGATGGTCGTGAGCTTGGCCTGGGTGCGTTCCAGGATCGTGGCTTGCACATCGAAATCCTGCCGAGTGACCAGGTCGAGTTTCGCCAGTTGGGCTTGCAGTACCGCTTTGAAATTGCCCTCCAAGTCGCGGCCGAAAGCACGCAGCGATTCAGGCACGGAATCGGCCAATCGTTTCGCCAAATCGTCCAAGCCATTCGAATTGATGAAACTCATCTCTGCCCTCCTCACGCCGCGAGCCGCTCGCACTTCGCCAACGCATCATTGGAATCGCTGCGCGCCATATGAGTGCGTCTATTGCGCACGCCGGCCCTAACACTTTGATTTATCTGGTCCAGGTCGTGGCACGGAAACTGCAAACTCCGAATCAATATTACGCGGAAGTGGAGTTGGAGGCGGTCTAAATTACCGATGTATGCGGGGATAAATGCATGAAGCTGATCACCGCCATCATCAAACCTTTCAAGCTCGACGAGGTTCGGCAAGCGGTAGCCGACATCGGCATCCAGGGGGTGACCGTGACCGAGGTGCAGGGATATGGCACTTCGGCAGGACGCCTGGAGACGTATCGAGGTGCTGACTATCGGATCGACTTTTTGCCGAAGGCGAAAGTCGAGTTTGCGGTGGACGATTCGATCGCGGAACAGGTTGTCGAAGCGATCTGCAATCTCGCAAGAACCGGGAGCGCCTCGGACGGAAAGGTCTGGATAGTCGAATTGGAACAAGCATTGCGGGTTCGTACCGGTGAAACCGGTGCCGACGCCATCTAATTGAAATTGGACGATTTAGGAGCATCTCGCGCCGGCAAGCCAGCCAACTCCCCCGTCGGTGCGATATCCCGGCGGCGCGGGTCCTTATCAAAGGGCCCGTGCCGTTTTTTGTACCACGCCCGGCGCGAGACGCTTCGCCGTTTATACCGCAGTGCATTTGAATACACCATGCCGCGATGCAGCAATTTTATTTCGAATTCCGCTGCTAAACTGCGTTTTACTTAAACCCGGGAGCCTGATGCATGAAAATGGTCATCGCCATCATCAAACCCTTCAAGCTTGACGATGTGCGCGCAGCTCTGGCTGAGGTGGGTATTCAAGGCATTACCGTGACAGAGGTCAAAGGTTTTGGACGTCAAAAGGGCCACACTGAGCTCTATCGGGGGGCGGAATACGTTGTTGATTTTCTGCCCAAAGTAAAGCTTGAACTCGCCGTGGATGATGAGCAGGTCGAGCGAGTTGTGGAAGCCATTATTGAAACGGCACGCACGGGTAAGATCGGCGACGGCAAGATCTTTGTATGCGATCTCGGCCAGGCGGTGCGGATTCGCACCGGCGAGGCGGGCTCGCGTGCCCTGTAACAATTAAGCGAGGACTGGACGATGAAACGCCTTTTGCTATTCGCCGCCTTGATCGCTTGGTCGGGCATGGCTTCCGCAGTGGTCTACAAATGGGTCGACGCTCAGGGCAAGTTGCAGTATGGCGATCGGCCGCCCGATGGCGTGCACGCGGAAGTGGTCGAGCTCTTGATCCCGCACGCCGCGACGACGCGATCGGCGTCGACGAGCGCGCCTGCGGCCGCAAGCGCCTCCGTCCCCGCACCCAAAGACGCCGACGAAAAGAAAGCTGTGGCGCAGGACGTTTCCCAGGTTCGCGACAAACAATGTGCCGAGGCGCAGGATCACTACAAAAAAATGATCGAAGGCCGCAGGCTCTACAAAACCGGGCCCGATGGCGAACGTCAGTTCATGAATTCCGAAGAAATCGACACTGAGCGGCTGAACGCCAAACGGGACGTCGACAACATCTGCAACAGTACAACCTGAGCGAGAACCGCTAGGAACTGCTCTTCCGCCCGCTTGCGGCTCAACCTGCGAGCGCCGGCTCCGCGCAATCGCGGCACGCCATAAGCATCTGCTCGAGTCTTAAAGGCGCCGAACGCTTTGCCGCCGAGGGCGCAAAGCCTTAGGCTACCGTCCTTTGGCTGATCTTTAGGACCATTCACATGCAAACAGGCTTCGTTGGATTGGGTGCCATGGGCGCGCACATGGCGCGCAATCTTCATCGTGCTGGACTGCTCACGGGCGTCTGGAATCGCACCCCCGAAAAAGCCAAAGCGCTCGCTGCGGAATTGAAGGTACTCGCATTCGCGAACTTGGCCGAGTTGGCGGGCAACTGCGAAGCGGTGGTGATCTGCGTGTCGGCGGACAAGGATGTCCGCGAGGTCGTGGCCGGACTCGAGCCGGGTTTGAGTCCCAACATGATCGTCATGGATTGCTCCACGGTGGGAAAAGACACGGAGCGCGATCTTTACGGCCAGCTCAACGCGCTTGGCGTCGGCTTTCTCGACTGTCCCGTGAGCGGCGGCGTCGAAGGAGCGCGCACCGCCTCGCTGGCCATCATGTGCGGGGGCGATGAGTCCGTCTTCAATCGCGCGCGGCCAATCCTCGAAAAAATGGGCAAGGCAGTGGCTTACTTGGGCGCCAGCGGCTCAGGCCAGGTGACGAAAGCAACGAATCAGATCATGTGCGCCGGCATTATCCAGGCGGTAGGCGAGGCCATGGCGTTTGCGCACGAAGAAGGAGTCGACCTGAAAAAGGTGATCGACGTCCTGGGAAAGGGTGCGGGTTCGAGTTGGTACTTCGTCAATCGCGCGCCTTTCATGGCCAACAACAGTTTCCCCGCCGGATTTCGCGTGAGACTCCACGACAAGGACCTGCGCATTTGCCGCGACATGGCGGCAAAGCATGGCGGCGTATTGCCGGTGGTCGAATCGACGCTGGAGGAGTACGGCAAGCTGATTGCTGAGGGCTTCGGCGACGAAGACATTTCGGCGATCTACCGCCTCAAGACCAAGCTGTTCCCTCCGAAACCCGAGTCCATGTGACATCCCGACTGCGTATCGCCACGCGCAAAAGTCAGCTGGCTCTTTGGCAGGCGGAGCATGTGTCGGCGCTGTTGCGCGCGGCGCATCCCGGGCTGGAAATCGAGCTGGTGCCGCTGCTGACACAGGGCGATCGCATTCAAGATCGGACGTTGGCGGCCATCGGCGGCAAGGGCTTGTTCATCAAGGAGCTCGAGGTCGCACTCGAAGATCTGCGCGCCGACATCGCTGTGCATTCGATGAAAGACGTGCCGGCGGATCTTCCTCATGGGTTGATCATCGGTGCGGTGTTGAAACGCGCGGATCCCAGGGATGCTTTGGTGACGACGTCGGGTGTCGCACGGTTGGAAGACCTCCCGCACGGCGGCGTGGTGGGCACTTCGAGCCTGCGGCGTCAGGCTCAAATACGCGCGTTGCGCCCGGACTTGAGAATTGAATCGCTGCGCGGCAATGTCGATACGCGCCTGCGCAAGCTGGATGCGGGACAGGAATCGGCTGGTGCGGCCGCGGGGGGCGCAGCAAGCGGCAAGCGCATGGATGCCATCGTTCTTGCGTGCGCGGGTCTGATTCGCTTAGGCCAGGAATCTCGCATCACGGCGCGACTCGATCCGAAAATTTGTCTGCCGGCCGTGACCCAGGGAGTGATCGGCATCGAGTGCCGGCAAAACGATTCGGCCACGGTGGAATTCTTGCGCGCGCTCGAAGATCGGACCACGCGCAAAGTGATGGATGCGGAGCGCGCTTTCGCGGCACGTCTTGGCGGCAGCTGTCACTCGCCCATTGCGGCTTACGCGGAGTTGGCGGGGGATCAAATAAACCTTCGCGGACTGGTTGCCGAGCCCGATGGCTCGCGGCTGCTGAAAGACAGCCTGTCGGGCAGTGCGGAAAATCCGGCGGCGCTGGGGCGCCAGTTGGCGGAGCGCATCTTGAGCTTAGGCGCGGGCCCGCTGCTCGAACGCCTGCGCGCAGGCTAACTCTCGAATGCCGCGAGACTTCTAATGCCGCCGCTCCAGGGACTCGGTGTACTCGTGACGAGGCCTGAGTTTCAGGCGATGCCGCTGTGCCGCCTCTTGGAATCGTCGGGCGCGACGACGCTGCGCTTGGCGCCAATCGACATCAAACCTCTCAAGGACCGGCGCGCGCTGGCGGAGCGGCTCGGCGGCCTCGAGAATTTCGATGTGATTCTATTCACCAGCGCCAATGCGGTGCGCTTCGGCGTGTCCCTGCTCGATCAAAAACGCGATCTCACGCTCGCGGCACTCGGACCGGCGACGTCGCGAGCCTTGAACCAAGCGGGTTACCGCGTGGCCATACAACCGGGTGAGTCCTTCGACTCTGAGGGTCTGCTTGCGCATCCGCGGCTGGAACATGCCGCGGGGCACCGCATCTTGATTATCAAAGGAAGCCACGGACGGGACCTGGTCCAACGGGAACTCATGCGCCGCGGCGCATCGGTGACATCCGCCGATGTGTACGAACGGGTGCCGGCCACGGTCGGCGCGGCGGCGCTTGAAGCGGTGCGCGAGCGCTTCGCGGCGGACGAGATGCAGGTGATCACGGCCACCAGTTTGGAACTCGGTGCCGCGCTGCTGAAGCTGGCGACGGCCGAGCTGCGCGACGAATTCGAACGCGCGCACTGGCTGGTGCCGGGAGAGCGGGTCGCTGCGGGGCTGCGCCAGCTGGGACTGAAGGCGCCGCTGCTGCAAGCGGAGTCGGCGGAGGATCAGGACTTGGTCGCGGCGCTGATCCGCTGGCGCTCCAGCGTGTCTGAAGCGTAGTCGAAGGAATCGAAATACAACCGGGTCCGGGCGCTGCCGCGCGAATCATATTCGCCTTGGATGGCCGCGATCATTGCGGGCGGACCGGCGGCGTAGACTTCGATCGCCTCGAGATCCTGGATGCATTTCAGCGCGGCTTCGTGCACCCAGCCGGTGGCTCCGCACCAACCGGACGTGGCTTCCGACAGCACCGGCACATAGTTAAAAGAAGCGGCACGGCGGCTCAATTGCTCGAGTGTCCCATGTGCATACAGGTCCTGCTGGCCGCGTACGCCCCAGTAGAGTTGGATATCGCGCTCGATTCCGTTCTCGACGAGATGGCGGAGGATGGAAAGCAGCGGTGCAATGCCGGTGCCGCCGCCGATCAGTACCATGCGGGGCGGATGGGCTGCGTGCGGGCGATAAGTGAACGTGCCCAGCGGTCCCTCGATGGAGAGCAGGGCTGCGCGCATATCCTCGTGGAATAACCGATCAGTGAATTCTCCGCCGACGACCCGCCGTACATGCAGCTCGAGTGGACGAGCGTCGTGCGGCGGCGAGGCAATGGAAAAACTGCGGCGCCGACCGCCCGGCAGCAGGATGTCGATGTACTGGCCGGCCTCGAAGGTGAATGCTTCGGCGACCGGCAGGCGCAGGAACAATCCCATGACATCGTGCGACAAGGGAACAGCGCGTTCGATGCGGCACGGCAGGCGCTTCGTCGTGACCGTATCGGCGGCGCGAATTTCAAATGTTTCGATGCAAAGATCGGTGCGCGCCCGCGCCTGGCACAGCAGGATCTGCCCATCGGCAATCTCGGTGTCGGACAGACCCAGCGGTTCTCCATTCGGATAGTGAATCTCGCCGCTCAACAGGCGTGCCTTGCAGGCGCCGCAATTGCCGCCCTTGCAGCTATGCGGCAGATTCAGTGCGGCATGAGCGGCGGCATCGAGCAGCGGCTGGTCGGCAGCGGCATGGAAGCTGCGGCTGGAATTGGCAATGCGGACGAGCACGCGTTAGTGGCGCACGGCACATTCGCCGCCGTAACGGCTGGCTGGGGCGCAATCGCCGGCTGGGGCGCGGTGGCCGGCCGCGGCGCAATCGGCGGTGCGGCCGGCGCTATCTATCTTGATGCGCTCAAACTTTAAGCGCTGGGCTGGCTGCGCTTGCTGTCCAGCCATTCGTGGATCGGTTCCCACTGTTTCCAATCCGGCCATGCGAGGTATTCGGGCAGCTCGAGCACGCCCATGCCGCGCGAATAGGCGCGTACATAGTTCTGCGCCTCGCGCAGATGCCCGAGGTAGGGAACTTTGAGTTTGGTGAGATATTGGTCCAACTCCTCGTACACCAGGGTGTACTCGCGCACGCGGTTGGCAATCACCGCCAGACGCGCCTGCTTGCGCGATACCTTGCCGATTTCCAAAAGCTCCGCCATGAAATGTCCGCAGGCCTTCATGTCGATGCTCGACGGCAGCACCGGCACGATGATGGTTTCGGCACGCCGCACCAGTTCATTCAATTCCGTGCCGTGAACGCGCGCGGGGGCGTCGATGACGAGAACCTCGGTGTTGCGCGGCACGTTGCGCAGACCATCCTCGAATGCGGCGGTGCCGCTGATCGCGGGCAGATCGGCCGGCCGCATCGCCAGCCAATCGAGGCTGGAGCGTTGCGGGTCGTAATCGGCGATGCAGACGTTGTGCCCATCGCGGGCGAAAAATACGGCGATGTTGGTGGATAGCGTGCTCTTGCCGCAACCGCCCTTCGCGTTCAATACCATGACGTGGCGCATAATCCCCCGGCTTTGTTGTTCTTGTAAGGTAGAACTTTACGCGAACCCAGCGCAACCCCCGAGCGGAATTTTGCCGCATCGGCTATGCTCTTGAGTTATGCGCATCGAGTTTATGAAGATGCAAGGCTTGGGCAACGATTTTCTGGTGTTCGACGCCGCCGCCATCGCCTCTGACACTCTCCTGGATGAAAGGACGCTGCGGGCCCTCGCCGATCGACACACCGGCGTGGGCTTCGACCAGGCGCTGATGCTGGAGTCGCCCCGCGATCCGGCGAGCCGCGTGTTCTACCGCATATTTAATTCCGATGGCACGGAGGTGGAACAGTGCGGGAACGGTGCACGCTGTATCGCGGCCCTGCTCTATGCGCGCCATCCCGAGCTCGGACGCGACTTGATCATGGGCAGCCCGGGTGGACGCGTGCGCGCCCGCGTCCGCGACGATGGCCTGGTCTCGGTGGACATGGGAGTTCCGGAGTTTGAGGAACCTTTCGAGTTTTCCCTGAAGATCGAAGGCAAGGACATCGGCATGAGCGCGCTGCGGTTGGGCAACCCCCACGCGGTGCTGCGCGTGCCGGATGTGAAAACGGCGCCCGTAGAGCTCTGGGGACCGAGCGTCCAACGGCACCCGCACTTTCCCCATCGCGCCAATGTGGGGTTCATGCAGATCGTCGGCCGCAATCACATTTTGTTGCGGGTGTATGAACGCGGCGCCGGCGAAACGCAAGCCTGCGGCACGGGCGCCTGCGTCGCGGTTGCAGTCGGCGTGCGCCAAGGGTTGCTCGACGGCGAAGTGCGGGTGGATTTGCCGGGCGGCACGGCGCGGGTTTCTTGGGAGGGCCCCGGCCAGCACGTTTGGTTGACCGGTCCTGCCACCACGGTTTTTACAGGTTCGATCGATTTAACGCGATTCACGGGAGCCAAACAATGACCACGAGTCACGCGCGCGGGATCAAGCAAGAGGCCCTCAACGACACGAGTGTCGGGGACTATTTGCTGACCTATCCGGACTTCTTCGAGCGCAACTCGCAACTCTTGACCAAGTTGCGTCTGCCGCATGTTCGCGACACGGCGGCCACGGTGAGTTTGGTGGAACGCCAGGTCGAGGTGCTGCGCGAGCGCAATCAGGCGCTTGAACGCAAGCTGAAGGAGTTGGTGGATGTGGCGCGGGCCAACGATGCGCTGGCGGATCGAATCCATCGCCTGAGCCAGCGGCTGATCGGTACACGAACTCAGGCGGAGGCGATCAGCGCCATCGAGACCTCCCTGCGCGAAGATTTCGACGCCATGAACTCGGTGCTGGTGCTGTTTCTCGAGGAGGCGCGCGCGCTGGAATCTGCGATGGGGCGGTTTTTGCGCGTCGCCAATCCCGCGGATGAGGACATCCGGACCTTCGACTCGCTGCTGAGTTCCGGTAAGCCGCGTTGCGGCCAGGTGCGCGATGCGCAGCGCGACTATTTGTTCGGCAAGGATTCCGTCGCAATCGGCTCGGTGGCGCTCACACCCCTGGGTCAAAAGGGCGCGCTCGGCATTTTGGCCATCGGCGCGAGCGACGCGGAGCGCTTTCATCCCGGCATGAGCACCGAATTCCTGTTGCGCATCGGCGAGCTCGTGACTTACGCGCTGATGCGTTGACCCAACGGAACTGTCAGACAGGCTCCTGAGCGTGCAAGCGAGCGAGCGCGAGCGGATCGAGCGATTCTTGTCGCACTTGAATGTTGAGCGCCGCATGAGTACCCATACCGTCGCCGCGTACCGCCACGATCTTGAGGCTTTGGCAGGATTTTGCGCGGGCCGCAAGGTACAGCGCTGGTCGGCGTTGAACAATTTTCAGGTGCGCGCCTTTGCGGCCGCGGAGCACGCGGGCGGCATTGCGCCGCGCAGCATTCAGCGGCGCCTGTCGGCCGTTCGTTCGTTCTACGAATACCTGATGCGCGAGGGTCACGCGAAAAATAATCCGGCGCTCGAAGTGCGCGCGCCGAAGACGAAGAAGCGGCTGCCGGCGACCTTGGATGCCGATCAAATGGCGCGATTGCTCGATTTTCGCGCGGCCGATTCGCTCTCGGCGCGCGACAAGGCCATGATGGAATTGTTCTACTCGTCGGGCCTGCGCTTGAGCGAGCTGGTGGGGCTGGAGATTTCCGCGCTCGACCTGAAGGACCGGACCGTGCGAGTACTCGGCAAGGGCAGCAAGACACGCATAGTGCCGTTGGGAAGCCATGCCATCGAGGCGTTGAAGAGATGGCTGGCGGAGCGCGCCGCGCTCGTGCGCGACAAGCCGGCGTCAGCCGCCGCTCGAGGAGGCGCCGCTCACGGGGGCGCCGTGTTCGTAGGGAAATCGGGGCGGCCTCTGTCGACGCGTGCGGTGCAGTTGCGGGTGGGTCTGTGGGCGCGCCGCCAGGGCCTGTCCATGCACGTTCACCCGCATATGTTTCGTCATTCCTTTGCGACTCACCTGCTGGAGTCGAGCGGCGACTTGCGCGGTGTCCAGGAATTACTCGGGCACGCCGACATCAGCACCACCCAGGTGTATACGCATTTGGATTTTCAACGCCTGGCCAGCGTTTACGATGCCGCCCATCCGCGAGCCCGGCGCCGACCCCGCACCGCTTGAAAGGGCCGGCACTCGGCCCCACGGTACTAACACCTCTATGAAACACGATCCGGATCGTATTTACGGCACAACCATCCTGGCGGTGCGGCGCAATGGCAAAGTCGCGGTCGGCGGCGATGGCCAGGTCACCTTGGGACAAAGCGTGATGAAGTCCAATGCACGCAAAGTGCGGCGGCTTTACGGCGGCAAAGTGCTGGCCGGATTCGCCGGAGGGACGGCGGATGCTTTTACCTTGTTCGAACGGTTCGAGGGGAAGCTGGAGAAATTCGGCAATCTGACGCGCGCGGCGATCGAGCTGGCCAAGGATTGGCGCAGCGATCGTAGTTTGCGGCGGTTGGAGGCCCTGCTCTGTGTCGCCGATGCCGAGAGCACCTACGTGATCTCGGGAACCGGCGATGTCATCGAGCCTGAGCATGATCTGATTGCCATTGGTTCAGGTTCGGGTTTCGCACAAGCGGCCGCGCTGGCGTTCATGCAAAGCGGCGACTTCTCGGCGCGGGATATCGTCGAGCGCTCGCTCAATATCGCGGCGGACATCTGCATCTATACCAATCGCAGCCTGACCATCGAGGAACTGTAGGTGAACACTCGAACCAGCTCGCTGCTCCCGGTCACTCAGACGGGCTCCTCGCAGATGACGCCGCGGGAGATCGTGGAGGAACTCGACAAGCATATTGTCGGCCAGAAGGCGGCCAAGCGGGCGGTGGCGATCGCCTTGCGCAACCGCTGGCGGCGCCAGCAGGTGTCCGAAGCGCTGCGGCAGGAAATCACCCCGAAGAACATCCTCATGATCGGACCGACCGGGGTGGGTAAGACCGAGATTGCCCGTCGCCTGGCCCGGCTCGCCAAGGCGCCGTTTATCAAGGTCGAGGCCACGAAGTTCACGGAAGTGGGCTATGTCGGGCGCGAAGTTGATTCGATCGTCCGCGATCTTGTCGAGATCTCCGTCAAAATGACGCGAGAAGAGGAGATGGCGAAGGTACGCCATCGCGCCGCCGACGCGGCGGAGGACCGGGTGCTCGATATTTTGTTGCCGCGGGCTCAGGCGGGCTTTACGGCCACGGGTGATGCCGGGGCGAAGGACAATGACACGCGGCAGCGCTTTCGCAAAATGCTGCGCGAAGGACAGCTGGATGACCGGGAGGTCGAAATCGACGTTCGCGCCCTGCCGGTGGGCTTGGAGATCATGGCACCCCCCGGCATGGAAGAAATGACCCAGCAGCTGCAGGGAATGTTTCAGAACTTAGGCAGCGGCCGCACCCGCAGCCGCAAGGTCAAGATCAAGGAAGCCCTGAAACTCTTGGTAGATGAAGAGGCGGGGAAAATGATCAACGAGGAGGAACTGAAGCTGCGGGCGGTGGAGAACGCCGAACAGAACGGTATCGTGTTCATCGACGAGATCGACAAGATCGCGCGCCGACAGGAGACCATGGGCGCCGATGTGTCGCGTGAGGGCGTACAGCGCGACTTGCTGCCGCTGGTGGAAGGCTGCACGGTGAATACCAAGTACGGCACCGTCAAAACCGACCATGTGCTGTTCATCGCCTCCGGCGCGTTTCACATGTCCAAACCCTCGGACCTGATTCCGGAATTGCAGGGCCGCTTACCGATCCGCGTCGAACTCGAGCCGCTGGCCGTCGGCGATTTCGTGCGGATTTTGACCGAGCCCGACGCCTCCCTGTGCCGGCAGTACTCGGCGTTGATGGCAACCGAAGGATTGACGCTGGAATTCGCGGACTCCGGCGTGCAACGTCTGGCGGAAGTGGCTTTCGAGGTCAATGAGCGCACCGAGAACATCGGCGCGCGGCGATTGCACACGGTGATGGAGCGGCTGCTCGAAACAGTCTCCTTCGACGCGGCGGATCGCAACGGTACGCGTGTCGTGATCAATCGCGAATACGTTGAAGGCAACCTGGGCGAGCTGGTCAAAGATCAGGATTTGTCGCGGTACATTCTGTGAGCGCCGGAAAGTCCGCGCAGCCCACCGATATCAAGCTGCGTACCGAATCGCGCCTGCTCGATGTGCGCTTCGATGACGGCTCGCATTTCGAATTGCCGTTCGAATACCTGCGCGTGTTTTCACCCTCCGCCGAGGTGAAGGGTCACGGCGGCGGCGAGGGCGCGCTGGTGCTGGGAAAGCAAAACGTCGGGATCAGCGGGGTGGAACCGGTCGGCAACTATGCCCTGCGCCTGTTCTTTGACGACGGCCACAATACCGGGCTGTACTCGTGGAGCGTGCTGTATCAGCTGGGCAGGGACCACCCCGTGAATTGGGCGCGCTATCAGGAGCGCTGCGCCGAGGCCAACACCCGTCACGGAGGGTAGAAAGGTCGAGGCACGAAGGCGGCAGTGCCTCGAACCTTCTCACCCTCCCTGACGAGGCTCCCGCGCCGACTCGGCTACAATGGCCCCTTGAAGACGTGCAGGGGTGCCATGGCTGATTCCGAACCCACCGTGGATTTTGGCTTCGAAAAGGTCGCGGCGGCCGACAAGGCAGAACGCGTGCGCGCCGTTTTTGCGTCCGTTGCGGGCAAGTACGACGTCATGAACGATCTGATGTCCTTTGGCGCGCATCGGTTGTGGAAGCACTTCACGCTGTCGTTGACCGGTTTGCGCGCTGGTCAACACGCCCTGGATGTCGCCGGCGGGACCGGCGATCTCGCGGCGGGGCTGCTGCGCCAGGTCGGCAAGTCCGGGCGGGTGGTGCTGTCGGACATCAATCCGGCCATGCTCGACATCGGCCGCGACCGCCTGCTCGATTTGGGGTTCGTGGGCAATGTGGAATGCATCGTTGCCGACGCGGAAGGTCTGCCCTTCGAGGACAATGCGTTCGACTGCGTCACCATCGGTTTCGGTTTGCGCAACGTGACTGACAAGGCGGCGGCGCTCAAGTCCATGCACCGGGTGCTGAAACCCGGCGGCCAATTGTTGGTGCTGGAATTTTCGACGCCCGTGGCGCCGGGCCTGAAGCCGATTTACGACGCCTACTCCTTCAAGGTCTTGCCACTGCTCGGCGGACTCATTGCCAAGGACGCCGACAGCTACCGCTATCTCGCCGAGTCGATTCGCATGCATCCCAATCAAGAAACCTTGCTCGAGATGTTGCGCGACGCGGGTTTCATTCAGGCGCGTTATCACAACTTGAGCGGCGGCATCGTCGCCGTGCATCGCGGCTACAAGATCTAGGGGACCACGTTGAATAGTCAGACAGGCTCCTAGCGTGCCCGCAACTCCCGCCTGGTTGGCATCGGCCGAAGCTGTCTTGAACCGGAACATCGCCGCATCGAGCCGTGCGGCCTCGCTGGCCGAGCGGCTCGAGGGGACCAGCCTTCAAGTCGATGTCGACGGCCTGACCCGCGTGCGCACCACCTGCTTCGCGGGCCGTGCGGCGCTGCTCGCGGGCGATGATTCACCGGCCGATGCCGTCATTTCAGGCTCCGCCCCCGCGCTGCTGCAAATGTTCCGGTCGGGGACGCCGCGCGCGGAGATGCGAACCTCGGTGCAGATCCGCGGCGATGCCGAGATCGCCAACCTGTACCGCGACTTGTTCGCGGCCGCGCGGCCGGACTTGGAAGAGGAGTTGTCCCGCTGGGTGGGCGACATGCCGGCCCGGCACCTGTCCCTCCTGGCCAAGAGCGTGCGGACCTGGGCGCGCCGCGCCCGGCGCACCGCCGGCGAGAATATTGCCGAGTATCTGCAGGAGGAAGGCCGCGATCTGGTCACGAAGACCGAAATGGAAGAGTTCTTGCGCGGCGTCGACGGGGTGCGGGAAAGCATGGATCGGATCGAGGCTCGCCTGATTTCGATCGAGCGCCGGGCAAAGAGCTGATGCGCTCGCGAGTGCTCGTGAGGCTGCTCAAGATCCAGCGGGCGCTGGTGAGGCACCGGCTCGATGAGTTCGTGCGCGCCACCCATCTGTACCGGCCGCTACGCTATCTCTACTACTTCTCGCCGTGGACTTGGTTCCAGCGCGGCGTCAGCGGGACACGAGGCGAACGGCTGCGCCTGGCGCTCGAGGAACTGGGGCCGATTTTCGTGAAATTCGGCCAGGCGCTCTCGACGCGGCGCGACCTGCTGCCCGCCGACATCGCCGATGAGCTCGCGAAACTGCAGGACCGCGTTCCGCCCTTCCCGGGCGATGTGGCGATCGCGATGATCGAGAGAACCTTCGGCCGGCCGGTCAACGAAATCTTTGCCACCTTCGAGCCGGCGCCCCTGGCCGCCGCCTCCATCGCACAGGTGCACGCAGCCACCTTGAAAAACGGCGATGAAGTGGTGGTCAAGGTGCTGCGCCCGGGCATGCGAGAGGTCATCGATCTTGACTTGGAAGTGCTCGACGCGCTGGCGAAACTCGCCGATGAATACTGGATCGAGGCGCGTCCCGTGAGACCCATCGAGGTGGTGCGCGAGTACCGCAAGACCGTGACCGATGAACTCGACCTGATGCGCGAGGCCGGCAACGCCGCGCAGCTGAAGCGCAATTTCGCCGGCTCCCCGCTGCTGTACGTGCCGCAAATTCATTGGGATTACTGCCGCCCGAACGTCATGGTCATGGAGCGTATTCACGGCATCATCGTGAGCCGGGTGGAGGAATTACGGGCGCGCGGCACGGACATCGCCAAACTCGCCGAGAACGGCGTCGAGATCTTTTTCACGCAGGTGTTTCGCCACAATTTCTTTCATGCCGACATGCACCCGGGAAATATCTTTGTGCAGATCGATGATCCGCGAAATCCCCGCTACGCCGCGGTGGATTTCGGCATCGTCGGCACTCTGCAGCCGCGCGATCAGCATTATCTGGCGGAAAATTTCATGGCCTTTTTCAACCGCGACTATCGACGCATCGCGCAGCTGCATATCGAAAGCGGCTGGGTGCCGAAGGGTACGCGCGTGGACGAGCTCGAGTCCGCGGTGCGCACGGTCTGCGAGCCCATCTACAACAAGCCGCTCAAGGAGATTTCATTCGCGCAGGTGCTGCTGCGGCTGTTCGAGACGGCGCGGCGCTTCGACATGCAGGTGCAGCCGCAGCTCATTCTCCTGCAAAAGACCCTGTTCAACATCGAAGGCCTGGGAAGACAGCTTTATCCTGAACTCGATCTATGGAAGACCGCGCAACCGGTGCTGCGGGAATGGATGAAGGAACGCACCAGCCCGCGCACCATCTTCAAGGAAATCCGCGCGCACTGGCCGGATGCGCTGCTCACTTTGCGGCAGATACCGCAAATCGTGCAGACCTCGATTCGCGAGGCGGCGGAGGGCGGCGGACCGGCCGTCGATCGCGAAGTGGCCCTGCTGCGCGCGCAACTGCATGCATCGGCATTGCGGCGCGATCTGTGGTGGGTTGCCGGCGTGCTGTGGTTGTCCGGATTGATTTGGCTGGCAGAGTCGCCGCAATATCGCTGGTTTGGAGCGGCGCAAGTGATCGCCGCCATCCTTCTGTTCTTGAGACTGCGCTTTAAGTCCTAGGATCGAATGAGAATTCCCATAGAAAGCTCGACCAGCTACCGCGGCCGCAATTCGCGGCCGAATCTGCCGGCGCTCGCCGTGTTTCTCGTACTGACGCTGGGAGCGGGCGTGTTGGGCGCCCTGTTTGCACCGGGCTTTTCAACGTCGGCCGCACATTGGTACGCGGGCCTGGTAAAACCTCAGTGGCTGCCCCCGCAAAGTTGGTATCCGCCGATATGGACGGTGCTGTATGTGTTGATGGCGATCGCGGCCTGGATCGTCTGGCGCGAACGCTATCATCGGAATCGCCCCGTGGCGATTGCCGCCTATGGCATCCAGCTGTTGCTCAATGCCCTGTGGACACCGGTGTTTTTCGGCTCCAGGAATATCGACGCGGGGTTGTTTGAAATCGTGGCGCTGTGGCTTGCGGTGGGCTGGACGATGCGGGAATTCGCACGGGTAAAATTCGCCGCCGCGCTCATCCTGGTACCCTACATTTTGTGGGTAACTTTGGCCGCGGCGATCAATCTTGCGATTTGGAAATTAAATCCATGATGGCGCAGCATGCTGTGGCCGTCGTCGCACGCCCTGTTCCGGTGTGTAGGCGCCGGATTACGTTCTCTCGGGTCGATGTCCTGATCGCACGGACGAATGATTTCGATCAATCTGTCCACGCTGCGCCGAGTACATCACCGCGAGAATCCGGGGCTAAAGTAATCTCTGCCAAGCCCATCGAGCGCACATTTTGCGCCGGTCGGAATTAGCACCCTACCCCGTGAGATTTCAAGCGCGATGTACCCGGCCGCAGCAGCCTCAATGGCAATAGACTCCCCACGCCGCTTCAATTCTCCGTACCAGGCGACGCCGCGCACCCACCTTTTGTCGAATGGCAACTATTCGGTGATGCTGACAGCGGCGGGCTCGGGCTACAGCCGCTGGCAGGACTTGGCGCTGACGCGCTGGCGCGAGGATCCCACCTGCGACCCCTGGGGCTCCTACATCTTCCTGCGCGACGTATTCAACGGGCACGTGTGGTCGGCCGGCTACCAGCCCATCGGCCGCGAGTCCGAAATCTACGAAGTCGATTTCTTCGAGGACCGCGTAGAAATCCGCCGCAAGGACGGACCGATCCGCACCGTCACGGAGATCATGGTGTCTGCGGAGGACGACGCGGAAGTTCGTTACCTCTCGCTCACCAACGAAGGCCGCGGGGTGCGCGAGATCGAACTCACGTCGTACTCCGAAGTGGTTTTGAGCCCGCCGGCGGCCGATTCCGCGCATCCGGCCTTTTCGAAGATGTTCGTGCAAACCGAATTCGTTGCGGAGCGCGGCGCGCTGCTGGCGACCCGGCGGCCGCGCGATCCCGGCCAAGCGCAATTGTGGATGGTGCATTTCATCTCGCTGGACGGTGAAGCCATCGGCGGCCTGCAGTTCGAAACCGATCGCGCCCGTTTCCTCGGCCGCGGACACGATGTACGCAACGCCGCCTCGATCATGGATGCGAGGCCTCTGTCCAATTCCGTGGGCACCGTGCTTGACCCGGTTTTGGCGCTGCGGCGCCGTGTGCGAATCGACCCGGGTGAAACCGTCCACGCGGCGTTTTGGACCGGCGTCGCCGCCAGCCGCGCACAGGGCTTGAGTCTGGTCGACAAGCTGGGAAGCGAAGCGGCCTTTCAGCGCACCAAAGCCCGGGCCCGAGAAAGAGCGGAAATCCGCTTGCGCGAGCTCAATATCGGCACCGCGGAGGCGGAGCTTTTTCAGGAGCTCGCCGAACGCATGCTGTATTCCGACGCTTCGCTGCGCGCCCCGGCTGAGTTGCTGGACCGCAATCAACTGGGCCAACCGGCCTTATGGGCACACGGCGTGTCGGGCGACCTGCCCGTCGTGCTCGCCCTGATCGGCGCCGAGTCCGGAGTCGAGCCCGTCAAACAATTGCTGCGTGCGCAGGCCTATTGGCAGGCCAAGGGCTTGGCCGCGGACCTGGTCATTTTGAATACGGCAGTGGCCGCCGTCGCGGCCCCGCTTCAGTCCGCGCTCGAGGCCTTGATCAAAGGCGAGGACAACGGCAAGGGAAAGGCGGTGGCACTGCGCGCCGATGCGCTGTCCCCGGAACAGCGCGATTTCCTGCAAGTGGCGGCGCGCCAGGTGTTCGATTGCACGTCGAAGAACCTGCGCGAGCAACTCGCCAGACCGAAGGAACCGCCGGGCGCCGCGCGCCTGCGGCGCGAAAACAGCGGCGAGGATCTGCGTACGGATGTGCCGAACCGGGTGCCGGCACTCGAATACTTCAATGGCTTGGGCGGATTCGACGAAGGCGCGCGCGAGTATGTGGTGGTTCTCAGTGACGGCCAATGGACCCCCGCGCCCTGGATCAACGTGATTGCCAATCCGCAGTTCGGCTTTCTCGCCTCGGCCGACGGTTCGGGCAGCACCTGGTCCTTGAATGCGCAGCAAAATCAGATCACGCCGTGGTGCAATGACCCGGTCAGCGATACACCCGCTGAGACGATCTATATCCGCGATGAGGACTCCGGGGATCTTTGGAGCGCCGCCCCACTGCCGATTCGCGAGCGCTCATCCGTTTATGTCGTGCGGCATGGTTTCGGCTACACGCGGTCCGGACACACCGCTCACGGCATTGCCTTGAGCTTGACGCAGTTCGTGCCGCTTCAGGATTCGATCAAGATATCGCGGCTGAAAATCAAGAACATCTCGGATGAACCGCGCCGGCTGTCGATCACGCACTATTTGGATTGGGTGCTCGGAAATCAGAATAACCGGGCCGCTCCTTTCATCATCACCTCCATCGATCCCGAATCGCGCGCCCTGCTGGCGCGCAATCCCTGGACCGGGGATTTCAAGTCGCGCATCGCCTTCATGAGCATGGGGGGCGCACAGCAAAGCTGCACCGCCGATCGAACCGAATTCATCGGCCGTCATGGGTCGCTCGCCGAACCGGCGGCGCTCTTGGGCCCTCAGCCGCTGAGCAACCGCGCGGGCGGAGGTTTGGATCCCTGCGGCGCGATGCAAACCAAAATCAGCTTAAGTCCCGGTGAAGCGATCGAGCTCAAGCTGTTTCTGGGCGAGGAGAGTTCGTCCGAGGCGGCTCTTGCCTTGGAAGAGCGCTATCGAAGCGCAAACCTCGACGAAGTCTTCAAGAGTGTGACCGATTTTTGGGATCGCATCCTGGGCGTCATTCAAGTGAAAACACCCGATCGATCTCTGGATATCCTCGCCAATGGATGGCTCCTGTATCAGACCTTGAGCAGCCGGGTCTGGGGCCGGACCGCCTTCTATCAGTCGAGCGGCGCTTACGGGTACCGCGATCAGCTGCAGGACGTGATGGCTTTGTGCGTGGCGATGCCCGCCATCACGCGCGAACACATCTTAAGAGCGGCCGCGCAGCAGTACAGCGAAGGGGACACGCAGCACTGGTGGCTACCCACCTCGGGCCAGGGGATCAAGACGCGGGTATCGGACGATCGCCTGTGGCTGCCCTTCGTGGTTGCGCATTACCTCGAGGTCACCGGCGATTTGACGGTACTCGATGAACCTGTGCCCTTCTTGGGCGGCGGTCCGCTGGCGCCGGGGACAATGGAAAAATTCTGGGCCCCGCCTTCGGGCAACCCGTCGCCGCTATTCGAGCATTGCGTCCGCGCGCTCAATTCCAGTCTGGAAATTGGGGCGCATGGCCTGCCGCTGTTCGGCACCGGCGATTGGAACGACGGCATGAATCGCGTAGGCATCGCAGGGCAGGGTGAAAGCGTTTGGCTCGCCTGGTTCTTGCATGCGGCGCTGACGCGCTTTGCGCCGATCGCCGAGGCGCGCGGCGCCAATGAATCGGCCGCCGCCTGGCGCAAGCATGCCTTCGCCGTGCGTCAGGCCATCGAGCGCGAGGCCTGGGATGGCGACTGGTATCGGCGCGGCTATTATGATGACGGCACCGTCTTGGGCTCGGTATCCAGCGATGAGTGCCGCATCGATTCGGTGGCGCAGTCGTGGGCCGTGATCTCCGGCGCCGCACCGCGCGATCGCGCGGTGCGCGCCATGTCCGCAGTCAACACCCAGCTCGTCAGCCGCAGCGACGGGCTCGTGAAGCTGTTCACGCCGCCGTTCGATCACAGTGCGAAGGATCCGGGCTACATCAAAGCCTACCCGCCGGGCTTGCGCGAAAATGGCGGTCAGTACACGCACGCCGCCATGTGGACGACACTGGCGTTTGCGCTGTTGGGCGACGGGGACCGTGCCGGCGAATTGTTCGCGCTGCTGAACCCCATCAATCATGCCAGCACCACCGCGGGCATTCATCGCTACAAAGTGGAGCCCTATGTGGTGTGCGCCGATGTCTATTCCGCACCGGGGCATGTGGGGCGCGGGGGATGGACGTGGTACACCGGGTCGGCCGGCTGGATGTACCGGACCGCGACGGAAGGCATTTTAGGAATCAAGGTGTGCGGCACAACGCTGGTCGTTGACCCGTGCATCCCGCGGGCCTGGGCCGGTTTTGAGTTCACCTACAAGCACGGAACGTCGCGCTATCGCATCTCGGTCAAGAATCCCCGGGGCGTGAACCGCGGGATCGCACACGCCACACTCGATGGCAAAAGCTTGAGCGGCGCGCCTGGAGAAATCCCGTTAAAGGATGACGGGCGCTACCACTATGGCGAAATTACCCTAGGGTAATCGCCGCTACTCGGCGTGGCCCGGCTTGCCTTTCAATGCGTCGAGGAACCG
This sequence comes from uncultured Gammaproteobacteria bacterium, assembly GCA_963721095.1. GTDB lineage: Bacteria > Pseudomonadota > Gammaproteobacteria > Steroidobacterales > Steroidobacteraceae > Bog-1198. The sequence continues at coordinate 168,950 of CAVRHU010000001.1, forward strand.
GGCCATGAGCATTTTGGCGACGGCACCGGCGGGCACGAAGCGCAGCAATCTCAGGGCCAGCGCGGGACGCGCTATGAGCAGGCCGCCGGCGAGCGCGCCCAAGGTACCCAAACCCCGGCCGCTCAGGAGCATCTGCATGGTGCGGCTGCGCGGGAAACCGGCATGGCGGCCGTTGATCCCCGCCACGCCGCCGCCACCGTCTTCACCGGGCGGCGGATCCAGCAGCAGGCGCAACTCCGCACGGGACTGAGCAAGCCGTTGGTGAATCAAGTCCCGTTCTGCCGCGTCGCGATCTGCCATGTCAATCCTCGTCCGAGGACAATATTTTTTCGAGGATGACACGATCTTCCTGCCACTCGCGCCGCACATCGGAGAGCAGCGGCGATCGGGCTTGTGCCGCGCGGGCGCGGTAGATCGCAGCGATGATCGCGGCCAGCACAAAGACGCCGGCCAAGCTCGCAATGGCGGCGAGGCGATAAGGCGTGTCCCAGAAGTAGGCGATTATCCCTAAACAGATCAGGAAAATTGCGAACAGAGCGCAGATCGCGACGATCGCCAAGGCCACCACTTGCGCGGTGATTTCGCGTTGGGTTCTCGCCAGATCCAAACCGGCCAGATCGATGTAGGCGCCGATATGGCGCATCAGCGCAGGGGCGGCTTTCGGCAGTGACCATAACCCTCGCACTGGAGCGCCTTTCGCCTAGGAGCGTCGCGTCGCGAGAATACCCACCACCGCGCCGACCAATGCCGCGATACCAATCGCCTGCCATGGGCTCTCACGCACATAGTCATCGGCCGTGCTCGCGACGTTTTGCGCCTGGCGACGGATGGAATCGGCGCTGTCCGAAAGACTCTGCTTCGTGGCATCCACCGCGCGCTGCACCTTGCCGCGCACGCGAACGACATCGGCATCTTTCAAATCAGCGATGCGCGCCATCAGGTCTTCGACATCCGAGATCAGATTCTTGATCTCTCCCGAAGCCGCGCTCTTGATGTCGCCCATGCCATCGGTCAGATCATTCTTCAAACGACGACCGGTGGCGCGTGCCTGGTCTGCCGTATTGTCAAAATTCGCTTCCATTTCATTCTCCTCAAGTGAATGGGCTCAGGACACCGTTGCGCTCAAGCGCACTGTTGCCCACTATGCCCGAGAGTCATCCGGGGCAGCCATCGGCTCGCACGGGGCCCTGCCTGTAGGAATACCCTCACATGTTAAACTCAAGCTCTGCAACGCGGGCATTTTAAATGAAGATTTTGGGTGAGGAGCTGGGCGAGATCGGACGCTGGTACCTGGCATTGCCGCCGATCCTGCTCATCGCGTTCCTGATTGGACTGTTCTTTATGGCGGCTGCCGGCCAGGCGCGCTTGAATATGACCAATGAGCGCGCGCATCGCTCGCAATTACGCGAGCAGGCCCTCAATGAGTTCGCGGGCCTGATCACGGATGCAGAATCCGCGCAGCGCGGATATTTGCTCACCGGAGAGAGCGCGTATCTGACTCCCTATGCGGGCGCGGTGACCCGGGTCGGGCAGGCGCTTGACCGCCTGCACGACGCCTATGGCGGCGATGACAGCAGCAGCGAATTTCACGAGCTGCGGGTGTTGACCGGGAAGGAGCTCGGGGAACTCGAGGACGGTGTTGCGCTACTCAAGAAGCGCGGCATTTCCCCGGCCGCGACTGTGGTCGGCACGGACGTGGGCAAGCGCACGATGGACTCGATCGGCGCCATTGTCGCCAAAATGCGCAGCGAAGAGGCGAGTGAGGCCGCAGCGGCCAATACGGAATGGCAAAAGGATTTTCGCCTCTCGCGCTGGGTGTCCGCGGCGGGCGTGATGTTGAACATCGGCTTGGTCCTGCTCGCGATCCGGCTGGTTTACTCCGACCTGCGGCGGCGTGCGCGCCAGGCTGCCGCTCTGCGGGACCAGAAGTTGCAGCTGGAGCAGCAGGTGGAGGCGCGGACCAGCGAACTGACCGCGCTCTCAACCCATTTACAGGGGGTATCCGAGCAGGAAAAGTCGGCCCTGTCGCGGGAGCTGCACGATGAACTCGGCGGACTCCTGGTCGCGGCGCGCATGGACTTATCGTGGCTGCAGCAACGCTTGCCGACGGCGGATCCGTCCATCGAGCAGCGCTTCAAACGCATTCACGAATCGTTGAGTGCCGGTGTCGACCTTAAACGCCGCGTGGTCGAGGAGCTGCGCCCCACCCTGCTCGACAACATGGGGCTGTTCACCGCCTTGCGATGGCAATTCAAGGAGACCTGCCGCCGCACGGGCTTGCGCTGCACGGAAACCATTCCAGAAGGCGAACTGAAATTCAGCCCGGATGCCGCCATCGGCGTGTTTCGCATTGCACAGGAGGCATTGACGAACATATTGAAACACTCGGAGGCGAAATCCGCCGACTTGTTCATCGCCATCGATCGGGACACCTTTACGCTGCGCATCACCGACGACGGCAAGGGCATTCCCAGCGCACGCCTCATGACCAGTACCTCGCACGGTTTGGCTTCGATGCGTCATCGCATCGCGGGCTTGGGCGGGACCTGGGATCTGGGTAGTCCCAACTTCGGCGGCACTGTCGTGACCGCGCGTATTCCTCTGGCAAGGATGCTGCCGCAGACTACGCCGGAAGGAGGAGGCGAGCACCCGCTCGCCTCCTTGACTCTCTAGATTCCCGAACGCGGCGCGATCGGCGAGCCGTTGGCGCCGCCGATGACGACTTCGACGCGGCGGTTCAATTGCCGCCCGCCGGAGTCGCCGTTGCTGGCAACGGGATACGCTTTGCCAAAACCCTGGGTGCTGATCCGGCCGGGGTCGACATTACGGCTCACCAAGGCGGCCTTCACCGCATCGGCGCGACGCTGCGATAGTTCCTCGTTGTAGGCATCGCCGCCCACGCTGTCCGTAAAGCCGTCAATCTCGACGCGCCGTTCCGGATGTTCGGTAAGGAACTGTGCGAGCTGATCGATCCTGCGCATTGCGCCGGATTTCAGCTCGGACCTGCCCGTGTCGAACATGACATCGCCCAGCGTCAACACCAATCCGCGCGGGGTCTGAGTCGCCTTCAATTGCTCGAGTTCCGCCTGAGCCTGCGCGGCTTCTTGCTGAGCCTGCGCGGCGTCTTGGTTTGCCTGATCCCGCTGGCTCAAGGCGGCGGCAGCGACGGCCTGGGAATTGGCCGCCGAGGCTTTCGCGTTTTCCGCCTCTCGTGTGCGCGCGGCCAGCATGATGCGGTCGCGTTCGGACTGTCCCGCCGCGACGCGCGCATCATCCGCCTTCGCCGCACCGTGGGCCTGGGCAATGCGCGCATCCTGAGTCGCGAGATACGCGGACTGATCGATTTCTGCATCGCGGTGATGCGCGGCTGCATCTTCGGCAAAACCGAGCTCCTTCTTCGCGCGATCCAGATCCAGCGGCGCGTACTTGACGACGTTCGGATCGGCCTCGGCCGTTTGCACAGCCGCGCGCGCATTTTCCAGAGCCGCGTTGGGTTGCGGCATGGTGGCGCAGGCACTCAAGGCTGCAGCCAATCCCATTCCCGTGATTAATTTTGCATACATGACTACATCCCTCATTGGTTGGATTGTGTGTTGCGCGACGATTCTTGCCGCAGCGCCTGCAGGCTGGCGTCCAATTCCAATGCCGCCTTGCGCGAACGCTTTTCCTGCGCCGTCGCCTCGGCGAGCTGCGCGTCGGCGTTTGCCTGCTCGGCCAGGTCGGTCGCCGGTTGCGCGTCGCGGTCAGCCGCGGCTTTTTCGGCGCGCGCCAATTTGTCGCGCGCCGAGGCCATTTCCACCGGTGCCAACTCGGGCGCGCCCGCTTGTTCCGCGGCCTGCACCGAAGATTTCGCCACGGCGATCTTCTCGTTCGGAACCGGTGTGGTTGCGCAGCCCGCGGCGGTAAATGCGATTGCCGCGCCAAGCACCGCGTACTTGATTCGAGATTTTCCTACTAACATTTGTTACTCCTCGTGATGTCGCGGCCAAGACCGGCGCAACTATTCAAGGAGCAACATGCGTGCCAAGCGAAATCTCGAGCGCCGCGCGAGCGCTTCGCGGGTTTCGCGACGGCAAGCATGATTTCAAGACAACTTGCTGTAGATTTTGCCGAGCGCGTTGGTAGACATTACGAGAATGTCGGAGGGGTATGACAAGAAGGCCGGTGATTCCCCGAGAAAAGCAGGCGTTTTCGCTTACGGATATTTTTGGCGGGCGCGGGGCGCGCGCTTCAGTGCTTCGACAAATGCGCTTCGCAGATCTCGTGCAGGACTTCCGGCAGACGTCCGTAGTCGCGGGCCTTGTCGAGAAAATGGGTTGCGCCCAATGCGATCGCGGCATTCTTGTATTCGGGCAGGTCGTAATTGGTGAGCACGATGATGCGCGGCTTTTGCTGCGTGGTGGCCAGGGCGCGCATGACGCCAAAGCCCGTGCCCTGCTTCAGATGCAGATCGAGAATGATCACGTCGACCGAGTCGCGCTTGACCGCCGCCAGAGCGGTGGACTCGCTGTCCGCCGTTCCGATCAATTCCACATCGGAAATCTGCCGGATCGCCTCGGTCAATCTCTCAGTCAAGACTTTGGAGTCCTCGACCAACAATACCCGCAACGAGCGCGCCATTAACATGTCGCCCTGGACAAACGCGCGCCGTATTGAACAGTGTTCACAGCCGTCTCGCTTATTGAATGAGGCCGTTGCGCAGGGCGTAGGAAGTTATGTCGGCATTCGCCGTGAAACTCATTTTTTCCAGGATGCGGCTTCGATAGGTGCTGACGGTTTTGACGCTCAGGCTGAGCTCATTGGCGATGTCGGAAACACCGCGTCCGGCGGCCAGCTTGCAGAAAATTTGAAACTCCCGCGTGGAAAGCCGCGCATGCAGCGGCTTGTCCGGATCGCCGTCCAGATCCGCTACCAGAATCTCGGCGAGCGCGGCGCTGACGTAGCGCCGCCCCGATAATACGGTGCGCACCGCCTTCATCAGTTCTTCGGGAGCGCTGTCTTTCGAAAGATATCCGCTTGCACCGGCCCGTAGCACGTTCACGGCATATTGTTGTTCCGGCAGTCCGCTCATCACCAGAACCCTGACGCTGGGGTGCCCGGTTTGAATGTGCCGCAAGATGTCCAAGCCGCTGCGGTCCGGCATGTGAATATCCAACAGCACCAAGTCCCATTCGGATTCACGCAGGGCGTCGAGCGTCGCATTGCCGCTGGCAGCTTCTCCCACCGCATTGATGCTCGAATCGGCTTCGAGGAATTGCTTAAATCCGGCTCGGACCACCGCATGATCGTCTGCGATCAGAACTCTTGACACGTTAAATTACCCCTAAATGGCGCGCTATCAGGAATTCGCGCATTCCTGTCTTTGTGAATAGCCGTTCAGCTTGTTATACAGCGTCTTTAAGCTGCAGCCCAGCGCATCGGCGGCACGGCGCTTGTTGCCCTTGAAGTAGTCCAGGGTGGCCTCGATCAGCGAGCGCTCCATATCATATATGCGCGAACCGACTCGAATCTCGAGACGGTCGCGATCCGCAGCACCGCCATTGCCCGCCGCCAGGCTGCCGGACTGATCGGCGCGGCCGGAATTCTGAATGAGCGGCGCCAATTCCAGCACGGTGTCGCCCAGAATGAAGGCGCGCTCGATGCAGTTTTTCAATTCGCGCACATTGCCCGGCCAGGAATGCTGCAAAAGCGTCATGCGGGCGTGCGCGGAAAGCCGCTTTTGCGTCATGGCCTCGGCATTCAGTTCGGCCAAAAAGTGATTCGCCAGCAATTCAACGTCATCGCCGCGGTTGCGCAGGGGCGGCATATCGATCGGAAACACGGCCAACCGGTACAGCAAATCCTCGCGCAGCTGACCCGCTTGTACCGCCGACAGAGGACAGCGGTTTGTGGCGGCGATGACTCGTACATCGGAGGTGTATTCGGTATTCGCGCCGACACGGTAGAACTTGCGCGACTCGAGCACGCGCAACAGACGTGTCTGCATGTCCAACGGCATCTCGGTCACTTCGTCGAGCAGCAGCGTGCCGCCGTTCGCGCGTTCGAATACGCCGGCGTGCCCGCGCACCGCGCCTGTGAAACTGCCTTTCTCATAGCCGAATAATTCGGCCTCAATGAGACCTGCGGGGATCGCGCCGCAGTTGACGGCGATGAAAGGCTTGCCGCGCCGCGCACTGCAGTCATGAATCATTTGCGCTGCCAGTTCCTTGCCCGAGCCACTCTCGCCGGTCAGCAGCACGCTGGCCTCGGTGGGACCCACACGCTCGATCAAGCGAAACACTTCCTGCATGGCAACAGAGTTGCCTAGCAAAGAGTCCATGGGGAGGGGAAGCGGTGCCGGACGCTCCGAAAGGCCATAGCTCACACTGTTCATTACAAATCTCCTGCTGATCCCGCCGTGTAATCGTTACACGTCAACGGTCACAATTTGTAACCTGTGCAGCCCAACGTCGCCAGGGCGCAGCGCTGATCCTCGTCTCGGACTTCGCGCTGAGGGCTGTCGGTGTTTGTCCGACAAGCGCACGTAAGTGCATGGATTTAAAAGCTCAATTGGGGCGTTTGACCTCGCCGCGGGGCAGGCCGAGGTGCCGAACTCACGTCTGGCACATGCTATGCAGGCCGGTTAGCCGCACCGCAGCGCCAACAGCTCGTGAATTGCGGCTCGAGCAGCTCACCGCACTCGGCGCATTCCCAGGGCGCGCCCGCCGGGGCGGCGGCGGCATTCTGCAACGCACGCAGGGCCGATGACTCGAGTGCATCCTCCACCCAAAGTTGCGGCCAGGTTTCCAGCATCGGCAAATCACCGAGGGCGCCGGCCAGATATTGATTTCGCAGCTCGCTGTCGATGCCCGCCGCTATCAGCACATTGCGAGCGTGCGCGACTTGCAGCAGCGAGGCGGCGCGGAACACTCGTTTCACAGGTACCGGCTCCTAGCGCAGTGATTTCAAGAAAGCGCCCACGTCATCGCCTCTTTCCAGCGCCTCCACCAGGGCGGAGCCCACCACGACGCCGTCGACGTGCGGTGCAAAGCGCGCGACTTGCCGGGCGGAGCGAATGCCGAAGCCGGCGCACACGGGAACCGTGGCCAGCTCCCTCACACGATCCATATATTCGAGTACCTCGAGCGGCACGTCGGCGAACTTGCCGTCCGCGGATTTTCCTGTCGTGCCCGTCATGGTTACGGCATAAACAAATCCCCTGGCTTCCCGGCAGAGCATTTTCAAGCGCTCGGGCGGCGTCACCGGCGTGACCATCTGCACCAGCGCCAGTCCCTCGGCCTCGAGTGCCCGATGCAGATCGCCGCTTTCCTCGAAGGGCAGATCCGGCACGATGAAGCCGCTGACGCCCGCGCGCGCGGCGGCGAGCGGCAGATGTTCGAGCCCAAACGCCAGCAGGGGATTCAAGTAGCTCATGAGCAGAATCGGCGCCGCGTGGCGCGGCTCGATCGACTTCAATTCATCCAGGATCCACGGCAACGTTACGCCGTCGGCCAGCGCCGCGAAGCTCGCCCGTTGTACCGTCGTGCCGTCGGCCATCGGATCGCTGAACGGCACGCCGATCTCCACGACATCGCAGCCCGCGGCGACGGCCGCGAGATGTTGCTTGAATTGCCGGCGGCTCGGAAAGCCCGCGGTCAAATAACCCACCAATGCCGGGCGGCCTTTGGCAGCAGCCGTTTGAATGGCCGCGGCGATGCGCTCGCTCTCGAGCATCAGCGCAGCTCTTTCAGAATCGTGTTTTGCAGAATGGGCATGTCCTTATCGCCCCGGCCGGAGCAGCCGATGAGGATGTGCGCGCCCGGATTTTTCATTGCGAAGCGCCGCGCGCCGAAGAAAGCATGCGCGCTTTCTATCGCCGGCAAGATGCCTTCGTATTCGGCGCATTCCGCGAGTGCGTCCAACACTTCCGAATCGGTCGCCGACTCGTAAACCACCCGGCCGATTTTCTTCAGGTACGCGTGCTCCGGACCCACTCCTGAATAGTCCAAGCCTGCCGACACCGAGTGCGTTTCGCGCACCTGGCCGAAGGCATCCTGCAGAATGAGCGTATAGCTGCCCTGCAAAACTCCTGGCGTGCCGAAGGTCAGCGATGCGGCGTTATCGCCCAAGCCCGGACCGCGTCCGCCGGCCTCAACGCCGAGCAGTTGCACCGAACGATCATCGAGGAACGGGTGGAACAATCCGATGGCATTCGATCCTCCGCCGACGCAGGCCACGGCGACATCGGGGAGGCGGCCGGCGGCTTCCAGCATTTGCGCGCGCGCCTCGCGGCCGATCACCGACTGCAGTTCGCGCACGAGATAAGGATAGGGATGCGGCCCCACCGCGGAACCCAAAGAATAGTAGGTGCTGTCGGGATCGGAGACCCAATCGCGCAGGGCCTCATCGATGGCTGCGCGCAAAGTTTTATCGCCGCTCGTCACCGGCACCACGGTGGTCCCCAACAACTTCATGCGATCCACATTGGGGGCCTGCCGCTCGACATCGACCGAGCCCATGTACACCACGCAGGGCATTCCGAGCCGTGCGGCGGCTGCCGCGCTTGCCACCCCGTGCTGGCCGGCGCCGGTTTCCGCGATGATGCGCTTCGCTCCCAGGCGCTTTGCCAACAACGTCTGCCCGATGGCGTTGTTGATCTTATGCGCGCCGGTATGCGCCAGGTCCTCGCGTTTCAGCCAGACCTGCGCACCCCAACGTTTGCTCAAGGTCGGTGCGGGCGACAACGCCGTGGGCCGGCCCACCCAGTCCTTGAGCTCCCGGCTAAACTCGGCTTGAAATTCGGGCTGGTGCAAATACCGATCGATTCCCGCCTGCAGCCGATCCAGCGCGGGTACCAATGTCTCGGGCACGTAGCGGCCGCCGAAGGCGCCGAAACGGCCCTTGGCATCGGGCAGGCTCGGCGGGACTGCATCCACGCGCAACAATGAACTCATGAGTCGCCCTCCACCAGGTGCGCCGCCGCGGCACGCGCAGCGCGCACGAATTCGTGAATCTTGGCCGGATCCTTGACGCCCGGCTCGGACTCGACGCCGCTGCTGACGTCCACACCGAATGGCCGCACCGCCTGAATGGCCTCGGCGACATTTTGCGCCGACAGCCCGCCGGCAAGAATCACCTCGGTCTGGCGCGCAAGTTCGGCCGCGCGGCCCCAGTCCGCCAGCTCGCCGATGCCGCTCGAGGGTCCTTCGAACAGCATGCGTCCGGGCAAGGGGTTCGGTGTCTTGCGACCGAAGCGTACGACGGGCAGCACTTTGATGTGCGCCGGTATTTTCAGCTCGCGCAGATCCTCGACGTCGGTTTGAAAATAATCCGGTTTGAGAATGCGGCAAATCTCGTCGACTTTCATTTGCAGGGGATGCTGCGCCACGGCGATGCGCAAAATGCCGGGCGGTGCGAGCGCCGCGAGCTGCGCGGCTTGCCCCGGTGTGACTTGCCGCGGGCTCGGCGCGAAAACGAACCCGATGGCGTCAACATTGGCATCCGCCGCCGCGCTGACCGCATCCGCTCCGGTGATGCCGCATATCTTGATCCACATGGCGCGGAGTGTAGCCATTTAAGCTTTGACTGTCCGCGTCGTCGTCAATATTTCGTGCAGCAACTGCTGCGGTTCATCGCGACTCATCAGCGCCGTGCCGATCAGCGCCAGCCTGAACCCCAAGCGCATCATGCGCACGGCGTCGGCCGCGGATGCGACGCCGCTCTCCGCCACGGCCGGCCGATCGGGGGGCAGCCGCGGCGCGAGTGCCTCGAATCGCTCGGGCACCACCTGCAGCGTCTGCAAATCGCGGCTGTTGATGCCGAGCAGGATGTCAGCGCTGCCGGCGCCAGCCGGCGTGCGCGCGGCGAGCAATTCTCTCGCAGCGTGCAAGTCTGCGGCATCGAACGCCTCGAGCAGCACGAACAGGCCGTGTTCGGCCGCCGCATCCAACAGCGCCAGCATTTGCGAGCGCGACAGCATTCTGACGATCAGAAGCACGCCGCCCGCACCCGCCGCGCGCGCCTCCAGGACCTGGTAGGGATCCACCAGGAAATCTTTGCGCATGGTGGGCACCTTAAGGGGCGCCAGCGCTGCGCTGGCCTGCCGCAAGTGTTCCATCGATCCATCGAACCGCGAGGGCTCTGTCAACACCGATACGGCGCAGGCGCCGCTCTCTGCGTACGAGGTCACTCGCTTCAACCAGTTCTCGTGCGGCACGCCGAGCCGGCCGGCCGCGGGCGACACCAATTTCAATTCCGCGATGACGTCGAAACCTTGCGCCGACAAGACCAGCCGCGGCGCGCGCGGTGCCGCCCGTGCGCGCCTTTCCAGTGCGGCGAACGACTCAGCGGCCAGCGCCTGCGCGGCGCGCGCGGCGCTCGAGGCTGCCATCTCGTCCAGGAAGCCGCTCATTCGATCCTCTTCAATGCATCTGTGTGAAGCGCGAACGCCCGCAAGCGCTGCAACCATGCCAGTGCCTTGCCGCTGTCGATGACGGCCCGCGCCAGGGCAATTCCTTCGGCGATGGATTGCGCACGCCCGGCGATCATCAAAGCTAATCCGGATTGCAGCGCCAACGTGTCGCGATGCGGACCCTGATCGCGTCCTTCGAACACATCGAGCAGCGCTTTGAGATTCGTCTTGGCGTCTCCGCCCTTGAGCTCGCGCGGCGAACAACGCGACATCCCGAACTCCTCGGGATTGACCTCGCGGCGGGTGACTCGACCGCCGGCAACGTCGAACACCAGGAAGGAACCGATGGGCGTGGCTTCATCCCATCCGGAAGCGCCATGCACGACCCAGCCGCGCTCGATGCGCGTACCGGACAGGGTGCCGGCCATCAATTCAGCCGTGGGCGCATCGTACGCGCCGATGAGCAAGTAGCGGGGCGCGGCGGGGTTGGTCAAAGGTCCGAGCAGGTTGAACACCGTGCGAATGCCGAGCGCGGTGCGAATCGGCGCGAGCGCCTTCATCGCGGGATGAAAGTACGGCGCGAACAGGAAGGTGAACCCGCAAGCGACGAAGCACTCCGCCGCGCGATTCTCATCCAGCGGCAGGGTGAAGCCGATGGCCTCGATCAAGTCGGCACTGCCGCTGCGGCTCGAGATCGACCGATTGCCATGCTTTACGACGGGCAGGCCGCAGGCGGCTGCCAGCAATGCGGCGCCGGTGGACAGGTTCAAGCTTCCGGATCCATCGCCGCCGGTGCCGACGATGTCGATGGCATCGACGCCTTCCGGGAGCGCAGGCTTCAAAGCCAGTGCGCGCATTGCGCCCGCGAAACCGCGCACCTCATCGGCGGTGACGCCCTTGGAGCGCAGCGCGCCCAGCAGTGCCCCGGCCACGGCGGGCACCATATCCGGTGCCGTCAGCAACCGCAGGAGAGCGGCGGCGTGCGCTTCGCTCAAATCCTGCCGCGTCAGCAGCTGCTCCAAGATCTCCCGTGAGGTGCTCACTTCGGTTCCGGCCCTCTAAGAAAGTTGCCCATGAGCTTCGGGCCGTCCGGGGTCAGCACGCTCTCGGGATGGAATTGCACGCCTTCAATCGGCAATGACCGGTGGCGCACTCCCATGATTTCGCCCTCGGCGGTTCGCGCGGTCACTTCGAGCTCGACCGGTAGCGAGGCGGGTTCCGCGATCAGCGAGTGATAGCGGCCGGCTTCGAAACTCTGGCGCATGCCGGCGTACAGGCCTTTGCCATCGTGCAGCACCGGCGAGACCTTGCCATGCATGAGGCGCGCGGCGCGCACCACCTTGCCGCCGAACACTTCGACCAGGGATTGATGGCCGAGACAAACGCCGAATATCGGAATACGCCCGGCAAACGCTTCGATCATTTTCATGGAGACACCCGCGTCGCGAGGCGCGCCGGGTCCGGGCGAAATGACCAAGTGCGTGTAGTTGCGTGCCAGCGCCTGTTCCACTCCGATGGCATCGTTGCGATGTACGTCGACCTCCGCACCCAGGATCAAGAACGCCTGCACCAAGTTGTAGGTGAATGAATCGTAGTTGTCGATGAGCAACAGGTTCGCGGGCATTTACAACCCCTCCGCCGCCAGCTCGAGCGCGCGCCGCAGCACCGCGCTCTTCGCGAGCAACTCGGCGTACTCGGCTTGCGGAGAACTGTCGGCGACGATACCGCCGCCCGCCTGGTAACTGTACGTATCGCCGCGAAAGACCAACGTGCGGATCGTGATGGCCTGATCCATGTCGCCGTGCCGGCCGAAATAACCCACCGTCCCCCCATAAAGCTGGCGCCCGACGGGCTCGAGCTCGTCGATCAACTCCATGGCGCGCACCTTGGGCGCACCCACCAGCGTGCCCGCGGGAAAGGTCGCGGCGAACAGATCGAAGGCGTCGTAGTCCGCTTTCAGACGGCCCTTCACACCGCTGACGATGTGCATGATGTGGCTGTAGCGTTCGATCACCCGATAGGGATCGACGCACACCGTACCCGCCACTGCCACCCGTCCCAAATCGTTGCGGGCGAGATCGACCAGCATCACGTGTTCGGCGTTTTCTTTCGGGTCGCCCAACAATTCGGTCTCCAGGGCCGCATCGCTGACCTCATCGGTGCCGCGCGGCCGCGAGCCGGCGATGGGCCGCAATTGCGCCTGCCCCGAGTGACACTTCACCAGCGCCTCGGGCGAAGAACCCACGACGGTTATGTCGCCGAGCTCGCAGAAAAACATGTAGGGCGAAGGGTTCAGCAGGCGCAGCGCGCGATAGACCTCGAACGGCGCGATGTTCTGCATGCCCTCGAAGCGCGACGCGAGTACCAACTGGTACACATCGCCCGACGCTATGTATTCCTGCGCACGTCTCACGCGCGCCGCGTGCGCCTCTTCGGTCAAGGAAGGCACGGCTGTCGAGAATTTTCCAAGCGCTCGCGCCAAGGGCACGCCGCCGCGCAGCGCCTGAATCACCTCGCGCCGCAAAGCTTGCCGATCGGCTTCGCTGCCGTCGTGCAAGAGAGCGACGCCGCGCGTCAGGTGATCGAAAACCAGCAGCGAACGCGGCGCGACATAGTGCGCGTGCGGTGTCGGCGTCGCGGCGAGCGAGCGGCCCGGGATGCGTTCGAAATAGCGCACGGCGTCGTATGCGGTGTATCCAACCAGGCCGCCCAACAAGGGTACGCCGGGAATATTGGGGAGCGGTTGGGGTGCGCGCGCCAAAGCGCCGCGCAGCACGTCGAGAAATTCCTGCCTGTTCCGAGGTCGCGAAGAATGGACGCCGCCGATGTTCACGCCTTGAGCCTCGATGCGAACCTCGAGACAATCGCCGAAGCCGATGAAGGAGTAGCGCGCCAGCCGCTCGCCGCCCTCGACGCTTTCCAACAGGAATCGGGGACGAAAAGGCGCGAGCTTCAGATACGCGGAGACCGGCGTATCCAAATCGGCTGCAATGTCAAAAGGTGGTTTCATTCACGGCTGCCCTAAGGCAATAAAAAACCCATCGCCACTTGTCGCGGAGATGGGTTCTGGATAAACGAAAGATCAAAAAGCTAAACGACCAGCCCACTCCTCATCGGAGACGCCACCACCAGGTGTTGCGAAGAATGCGCGCGGTCGACATGGCTCAAGTATCGCCGTCTTTCGCGGCCAGCGTCAACTGTCATGCGCAGGCCGGCTGCTATTTTTTCGCGCCGCTTTGCAGGTTTTTCCGGTATTTGCGGGTCAATTCCACGAAACGGGGCGTCAAGCCGACGTCCTCGTAAACAGGGTCTCCGTGGTCGTCGCGTGATATGACCTTGGGACCTTTTTCATAAGGCATGGCCGCGGCAATTTCATCCAATCCGGCACCTAGCAGGTCCGTCACGATCTCCTCGATCGACTGTCCGGGGAATAGCTCGGCCAAGGCGTGAAGCCGGGCCGCGTCATCGAGGGGCAAGCGCACGGCATATTCCTTCGCGGTCTTGGGCGCAGCCGGCGCCTTCTTCCATCGATCGAGCAAGGGCTTGAATTTCACGACTACTCCGCCATACCTGACGATTGCGACGGGATATTATAGACCCCGGGGACCCCTCATCAGCGCCCAATCCAAGTTACGACCCATCAATCTGCCGAGTTCAGGTGCCTCGCCGCATTTGGGCGGCGCGCCGAATTCGCCGGGCGGTGCTGCGGGCGCGGGCTGGCGCCGCAATCTTTCCGGCGTGTTCGAGTACAGCAGCCGGGCTCTCGGGCTGGTCTGGAGCACCAACAAGGCGCTGAGCATCACGCTTGCCGTGCTCACGTTGATTGCCGGCGTGTTGCCGGCGGGCGTGGCCTATGTCGGCGCGCAGATTGTCGATGCGGTCATACACGCGGCGGAACTGCATCATCGCAGCGGCACGACTTACCTCAACTACGTGGTGCGTTTTGTGGCCCTGGAAGCACTGCTCGTGGCGGCCACCGCCATGGCGCAAAGAGGAATTTCTCTCGCGCAGTCGCTGTTGCGCGCGCAATTGGGTCAACGCGTCAACGTGATGATCCTGGAAAAGGCGCTGACGCTCGATTTGACGCAATTCGAGGATTCGGAATTCTACGACAAGCTGACGCGCGCGCGGCGCGAAGCCTCCAGCCGTCCCTTGAGTCTCGTCATGCGGACCTTCGCACTGGGACAAAACGCCGTCTCGCTGATTTCGTTCGGCGGATTGCTGTACCGCTTCTCTCCGTGGGCGGTGCTGCTGTTGGTCTTGGCCGGACTGCCGGCGTTTCTCGCCGAAGCAAAATTCTCAGGCGAAGCTTTCAGGCTGTTCCGCTGGCGCGCGCCCGAATCGCGCATGCAAATCTATTTGGAATCGGTGTTGGCGCGCGAGGATTACGCCAAGGAAGTGAAGCTGTTCGATCTGGGACCGCGCTTCCTCGATCGCTACCGCGACATTTTCACCCGACTGTACCGCGAAGACCGCGATCTGACCTTGCGCCGCGATATCTGGGGCTTTGGATTGGGACTGCTGGGCACCCTCACGCTGTACGGCGGCTATGTCTGGATCGCCGTGGAAACCGTGCTCGGTGCGATGACTGTCGGCCAGATGACCATGTACTTGATGCTGTTCCGGCAGGGCCAAGCTGCGGTCAGCGCGGCGTTGTCGGCCGTCAGCGGCCTCTATGAGGACAATCTGTACCTGTCGAACTTGTTCGAGTACCTGGAACAACCGGTTGGCCGCGGCGGCGTGAAAGGAGATCGAGCCGCGGGTCCGGATCCCGGCGACGGTATCCGCTTTGAGGATGTCGATTTCGTCTATCCGGGCGCAACCACGCCGGCGCTCTCCGGGATCAATCTGCACGTCCGTCCCGGCGAGAGTCTGGCGCTGGTGGGGCAAAACGGCTCCGGAAAAACCACCTTGATCAAATTGCTGACGCGGTTGTACGAACCGACCCGCGGCAGAGTCTTGCTGGACGGGCTCGATCTTACGGACTGGGACGAAACGGCCCTGCGCCAGCGCATCGGCGTCATTTTTCAGGACTTCGCGCGCTATCAAATGTTGGTGGGCGAAAACATCGGCGCCGGCGACGTGCGCGCCTTCGACGACGAGGCACGCTGGCGCAGCGCCGCTGCCAAGGGCCTGGCAGCGGAGTTCGTGGAGCAGATTCCCGGCGCCTATCACGCCCAACTCGGCAAGTGGTTCAAGGACGGGCGCGAGTTGTCGGGCGGCCAGTGGCAAAAGATTGCTTTGGCGCGCGCCTTCATGCGCAGCGATGCGGATATCTTGGTGCTGGACGAGCCCACCGCGGCCATCGATGCCGGCGCAGAAGCCGAAGTTTTCGAGCACTTTCGTGAATTGACGCGCAACCGGATCGCCATCGTCATTTCGCATCGCTTTTCGACGGTACGCATGACGGACCAGATATTGGTGCTCGAGGAAGGCCGCATCGTCGAAAGCGGCAGCCACGAAACCTTGATGGCGGCCGACGGCCGGTATGCGAAGCTATTCACTTTGCAGGCACGCGGGTATCGTTAGGAAATCGGGGTGGGATCATGGTCAGAACGACATGGCATTTAAATTTGGGCCTCATGACGGCGCTGGCGCTGGCCGCGTGCCATCGGGGCGATGCGCCGGCCGCCGCTGCACCTTCGAGCAATGACGTGAAAATGGGCACCTACCGCGCGGTACTGCAAACGCCGGGGGGCGAGTTGCCGTTTGGCCTGGAACTCAAGCTGCAGGATTCCCATCCTGTCGGCTATCTCATCAACGGTCCGGAGCGCCTGCTGCTGAGCGAAGTGAAAATCACCGGCTCCCATTTGGAAATCGCCATGCCGGGCTATGAGAACGTACTCAGGGCCGATGCGTCGGGAAATCAATTGCAAGGCGAGATTTTCTTGGTGAAGCCCAATGAGAAAAATCAGCACGTGCCGCTGCGTGCGACCCTGGGCGAGACGTACCGTTTTTTCGAGCAGCCCGCGAGCGATAACGCCGACGTGTCCGGCCGTTGGGCGGTGAAATTCATTGATGACAGCGGCACGCCCGAAGTGGCGGTCGGGGAGTTCACCCAGTCGCACGATGCCGTCAGCGGCACCATCCTGACCACCACCGGCGATCACCGCTACCTAGCCGGGCAGGTGAAGGGCGATGAGCTGTATCTTTCCACCTTCGATGGCGCGCACGTGTTTTTGTACAGGGCAAAGATTGCCGCGGACGGCAGCCTGAACGGCGACTGGTGGTCGGGCCTGGCGTTTCACGAAAAATGGATCGGCAAGCGCGATGCGGTCGCTCAGCTTCCGAGTGCCTATGGCCTGACGGCCATGCGCGCGGGTGTGAAGACCTTCGACTTTGCATTTCCAGATCTCTCGGGCAAGACCGTCTCGTCCAAGGATCCGCAATTCCGCGGCAAGGTGCTCATCGTGGCGCTCGCCGGCAGCTGGTGCCCCAATTGCCATGACGAGGCGGCATTCCTCGCGCCGCTTTACAAGGACTATCGCAGTAAGGGCTTGGAGATCGTTTCGCTGCAATTCGAACACTTTGGCGATTTCCAGCGCGCCGCGGAGGCGACGCAGCGCTTCCGGCAGCACTATGGCATCGAATATACGACGCTCATCGCCGGTGTGTCCGACAAGGATGAGGCCGCCAAAAAATTGCCCATGCTGAAGAGTTTCGTGGCCTTTCCCACCACTGTTTTCATCGACCGCAAGGGCAATGTCCGCAAGATTCATACCGGGTATACCGGTCCTGCCACCGGCGATCACTACATTCAGTTCGTGAACGAGGTGAAAACCACCTTGGACCAGCTGCTGGCGGAGACTTAAGGTGCGAGAACACGACGGGTTTTAGGAGTGTGATATGCCCTCGTTCGACGTGGTATCGGAAATCGACACGCATGAATTGACCAATGCGGTCGACCAGGCTGTGCGTGAATTGACGCAGCGCTTCGATTTCAAGGACACGGGGGCGGGCTTCGAGCTGGAAGAGACCACCGTGACCATGACGGCGCCGGCGGACTTCCAATTGAAGCAGATGCTGGAGATTTTGAAGCTGCGCATCGCCAAGCGCGGGATCGACGTCGCCTGCCTGGAGGTCAAGGATCCCGAAGTCAACCTCGCCAGGGCCAAGCAGCTCGTGATATTGAAGCACGGCATCGACGCCGATGCCGGCAGAAAGGTATCGCGGCTGATCAAGGATTCGAAACTGAAAGTTCAAGCACAAATCCAGGGCGACAAGGTCAGGGTCACCGGCAAAAAGCGGGATGACTTGCAGGAGGCGATTGCGTTTCTGCGCAAAGCCGACGTCGGCGTACCGCTGCAGTTCAACAATTTCCGCGACTGAGCGCGGCCGCGCGGGCTTCGGACCCGCCGCAAGTCATGGCCGCTGCGCGAGTTGCCGATAGTCCTCCGGGGTCAGATTCGGCATTTTGCGCACGAACGCCACGACGTCCCAAATCGCCTCATCGTCCAGAGTCTTGCCCCAGGCGGGCATGGCGGACATTTTGATGCCGTGCTTGATGATCCAGAACGCACGCCGCGATTCTCGCATGTCTTCTTGCGCGAGATTCGGCGGGTGAGGATAGAGCCCCGTTCGAACATCGGATTTAGGCAGGCCCGGCGCCAGATGGCAGGCAGCGCAAAGCACGGCGTAGTGCTCCGCGCCGGTTTTGACCATCGCAGGAGTCGACGCAAGCTGCGGTTGGATCGAGCTCAAGCGGGCATCGATTGAACGGTCCCGCAACTGCGTGATGAGAGCCAGTACGACCTTCGTGTGATGATCGTCAGCCCCGATATCGTAGAGCCCTGACTCGACAAATGCTGCCGCGCCGGTCGCCCCCAACAAGAGGACGGAGCTCACGGCAAGGATAGCCTTGATCACGAGCGCCTCATTTGACGATGATGGTGCCGACCATGCGCGGATGAATCGAGCAGGTGAAGTGGTACGTGCCCGGCTTGTCGAACTTGAACGAGAAGCGCTCATCGGTGTCCAGCGCGCCGGAACGAAACAGGCCCGTGTCGCTCACAACAGTATGCGGTTCATCGTCCTTGTTCACCCACGAAACTTCCGCGCCCGCATTCACGGTCAAGGTGGTGGGCATGAACATGAAGTCTTTCACCTCGATGCTGTTGGGGGTGGCGGCCTCGGACACCGCCCAAATTGCCGCCATGGCCGCCGCCATCAGCGGCGTGATCGTCTTGAATCTCATGTGTATTCCTGGGTTGGAGTTTTGCGTGAGTGCTAAGCAATCGTCGTGTCTTGGAGAGACAGTGACGCCGGGTGCTTCACGACCGAGACGCTGGTAATACCGAGCATTTTGGCCAGTTGGTCCGCCGGCACCTTGAGCGGCCCCGGTCCGGGGCCTTCGCCGGCCGCGGGTTGCGGATAGGCGGTTGAACGAGCCGTATGAAACGTCACGTTTCCTTCGACTTTCGAAACGATCTGGTGAATGTGCCCATTCAAGACGGTGACCGAACCGAATCTGCGCAGCTGACTCAGGAGCTGGTCGGCGTCGCCGGTTCCCCAGCCCCACGGCTCATACACCGTCCAGAGGGGCATGTGAGCGAAAACCACGATGGGCGTACTCGCGGTTCGCCCGTTGAGGTCGGATGCCGCCCACGCGAGTTGTTCCGCACCGAGGGTGCCGAGGCCGCCCGGTTTGAATTGCAGCACATTGACGAGCCCGACAAAGTGAACGCCCGCATGATCGAAACTGTAGTAGCCCTTGTTATCGGAGGCCTTGCCAAATCGGTTGAAGTACTCGGTAACGGTGGCATCCGTCGTGTCGTGCTCGCCGGGGACCGTATGCATTTCGCCGGTTCTCAACCGCGAGAAAAGCTGCTGTGCCGTGTCGAATTCGGCGGCTTTCGACAGATGCGTGATGTCGCCGGTGTGAATGATGAGCGCCGGTTGCTCCGGCAGCCCGTTCACCAGTTCGATGCTTTCGGTCAACGTGCCATTCACGTCCGGATTCGCATCCTTGTTGAAGCCGATATGCGTGTCGCTGATTTGGACGAACAAGGGCCGGCCGAACTTCTCCGCACCGTACTTTTTATCGGCCGCCATGGCCAGGTCGATGGGTGTGAAAACGCCGCCGGACAGCGCGAACAGCGTCCCGGCGCCCCCATACGCCATGCATTTCAGGGCCTTGCGGCGCGACAACAACGATTGATCACCCGACATAGTTCGCTCCAATTTAGGGGGTTCCAGGAGAAGACTTCGGTACCCTGAGTTTTATTCCGCATAGGAAGTTGTCCTACGCCAAGGTTGCAGGCGGGTCCGGGCGCAAAAGGCATTTGCGCGGTGTATCTTTGAAGCGGGACCGACTTTTCAAGGAGTGACGCCATGGGGATCAGCACATCCGCGAGCCGCCTGCCCGTCATCGCCGCTTTAGTGGCGCTGATGACGGCTTGCGCAACCGACTCCGTCGTCGTGACGGGCTCAGCGCGTCCGGCCATTGCACCGGCGGAAGTCAAGATTTACTGGCGCCCGCCGCCGGTATTTCAGGAAATCGCGATTCTCAACGCTTCGAAGAACAGCGCATTCACGACGGGCGGCCAAAAGACGGTCGACAAAGTAATTGAGGGTTTGAAGGCGCAAGCAGCGAAACTGGGTGCGAACGGGGTGATTCTGCAAGGCTTCTCCGATAGCCAAACCGGCTCGGTGGGATCGGGGGTCGGTTCGAGTTCGGTCTCCAGCAATTCCGCTGTCGGCGTGGGAGTCGGCGGATCCTTGGGGATCTATAAGAAGACCGGGCACGGGGTCGCCATTTTCGTGCCGCCGGAATCCGCCCCCTAAACGCTCACGGCTGTTCGCGCAGCAAGCGCACCAAGCCGCGCAGCTCGTCCCAACCGGTATCGGAAACGGCGCAATACTGGATATCGCCTTGTTGCCAATACGCCAGGTGATAGCCGCTGCGCGTCGTATCGTTGGGCAAACGCGCACCGTCGGCAGCCCACGTGAACACGTTGATGACATGCGCGCCGTGCTGGTAGACGACCACCGCGGAGCGCTGATGCTCGATGTAATCGGCGCGGCCGCCGATCAAGCGGTAGCCCTGCGCTTCGAAATCGGCGACGGCCGGCGACACATCGGCGTGGCCCGCGAACCACGGCTTGACGGTGTGCTTGTCGGTGGATACCACGTCGATCAAATGCGCCGGCATCAGCGAGCGTACGTGGGCACTGACGATCTCGTTGCTCAACGGACTCATCAGACTCGGCATTACGATAAAAAACGCAATGGCTGCGGCGATCGCGGTGCCGCCGATGCCGCTGAACGCACCGGTCCAGAACAATCGTCCGCCCCAAATCCCGGCCCGCCGCGATGGCCGCGATTTGCGCGGCGTTGCGCTGTCCGCGGCCCCACCACCCGCCGCCGCACTCGCGTCGCCGTCAAGGGCTTCCAGGATTTTCGCGCGCAGTGCGGGCGGTGCCGTGGCATAGCTCGTGCCGCTGCGCAAAGTATTGCGCACTTTCTCGAGATCTTGCAGCAGCTCGCGGCACTCACTGCAGTGCTCGACGTGCCGCTCGATCTCCGCGGCTGAAACCGCATCGACTTCATGGTCGAAATAGGCCTGCACCCGAAGCGATTCAGCGCACTGCACGCGGCTCTCCTTCCACTTCCTGAAGCCACTTGACCTTGAGGGCGGCGCGCGAGCGCGCCAAGCGGGACATCACCGTGCCGATCGGCACGTGAGTGACGGCTGCGATCTGCGCGTAGTCCATTTCTTCGATTTCCCGCAGCATCAACACGGTGCGGTGTTCCTCCGGCAGCGAGGCGACCAGCCGGTCGAGCACCTGTTTTTGGTCGGAAATAATCGTCTCGCTCTCCGGATTCGCATCATTCGCGATCATCGCGTGCCCATCAGCCGCGTCGCCGTCCTCGGGAAGCGGCACCACCGCGCGCCGCTGTTGCTGCTTCGCCGCCGTCAAATGGCAGTTGCGCACGATGGTCAACAACCACGCTTTTGCGTCCGAGCCTCTCAAGGCGTCGAACCCCCGATAGGCGCGCAACATGGCGTCCTGCACCACGTCATCGGCCTCCCCGGGGCCGCACAGCCACCGAGCGAACCGATACGCAGCGTCGAGATGAGGCAAAACCTGCCCCTCGAATCGAGCGCGCTTGTCATCCATAGGGTTAAGACTCACGGCGACGGCATTTTATTCCCATCGAGGAGTATAGACGTCCATTCGCGTATCCTTGGCTTGCAATCCAGGCGGGCTAACATTCAGGGGACTACCGTGATTCGAACTCTTCGCACAAGCGTTGGCGTTGCCTTCCTATGGGTGTTCCAGTCCTCCGCCGCATGGGCTCAGCAGCCCTTTCTGTCGGATACTGATTGGTCGCAACTGCGCCACGAGGCCAGCGGCAGCGCTCCCTACGAAAATCTACGCGCTCTGACGCGCTTGCATCGCGTTCCGGCGACACCCGAGTTCGATCAGGCAGCGAATTTCATGCTCGGCCGCGCCCAGGAATACGGTTTGCAGGATGTACATGCCGAGCAGTTCCCGATCGACGGCAAGATTCAATACGGCCTGATGCGCTCGCACATCGCCTGGAAAGTCGAGAGTGCGCGCCTGTGGCAGATGGAGCCGCAGCACACCTTATTGGGCGATTGGTCCACCGACCCGATTCGTCTGGCCGATTACAGCCACAGCGCCGATGTCGAGGCGCCGCTCGTCGATGTGGGTTCCGGGACTTCGGAGTCCGACTATGCCGGCAAGGATGTGCGCGGCAAGATCGTGCTCGCCGACGGCGTCTTGTCGACGGTGCAGCACCTGGCGGTGGCGAAGTTCGGGGCGGCCGGCATAGTCAGCGACATGCCCAATCAGAGCACGGCATGGTCCGGGCTCGACACCAGCATCGTGCGCTGGGGCCATCTGGACGGTTCGTTGCAACAAGGATTCGCCTTCATGGTGTCGCACGCGACGGCGAGCGAGTTGCGGACGCAGATCGGCGCCGGCCACCCGGTGCTGCTGGCGGCACATGTCAAAGCCGAAGTCGGTCCCGGACATTGGACTGTGGTGACCGGCACCATTCCCGGGACCGATGCGGCGGCCGGGGAGATTGTCTACAGCTGCCACCTCGATCACCAGCGGCCGGGTGCCAACGACAATGGCAGCGGCTGCGTGACCATTCTGGAGTCCGCCCGCGTCCTGGCGCACCTGATCGGCAACGGTACCCTCAAGCGCCCGAAGCGAACTTTGCGATTCATCTGGGGCCCTGAAGTCGAGGGCACGATGGCTTATCTGAGCGGCCACCCGGACATCCGGGCTTCGATGCGCGCCGATATTCACATGGATATGGTGGGCGGAGATCTGTTCAAGAACAAATCCGTGCTGCATGTGACCGAGACTCCCTGGTCCTTGCCGACGTTCGTGACGGACATCGGCGCGACTTTCGCCGAAACCATTCGCGACGCCGCGACGGCCTACGCTGAAGACGGCGGTCACGAGGAGGCGGCCGTCATAGAAAATCGAGACGGCGCCTTGGGAACCCGCAACGCATTTTTCGTCGATGAGACGCCCTACGCCGAGGGGAGCGATCACGACGACTACGATTCATCCACCATCGCGGTGCCCTCGTTGTACCTGCGCGATTGGCCCGATATTTACATTCATACCGATCACGACACGCTGCTGCAGATCGACCCCACCAAGCTGCGCCGTGTCGCGCTTCTCGGCGCAGCTTCCGGCTATAGCTTCGCCGCGATGGACGCGTCAGATGCCGCCCTCGTCGTGCCGTATTTGTCGGCGCGTTCGCAGCAGCGTCTGGCGCAGAGCTTCAGTCGCGCGCTGCTGCTCACGCAGCGGAGCGACCTTACGCCGCAGGAAGCGTTGTTCGAGGCGCGCAATTTACTGACGCAATCGCTTCATCGGGAGCAGGCCGGCTTGCAGTCCTTCGCTTCGTACACCCACAGCCCTCCATCCGCGCTTGCAATGTCCGTTGAGGCGCTCAAAAATCAGGCGGCGACCTTCAATGACTGGCTGATCCAAGCCGCCGCGAAACGCGGAGCGCACGACGCGAGCGGGGTGCCGCCCTGGCATAGGAGTCCGGACGCGGCGCGAGTACCGCACCGCATCGGCGAGTTCGGGCCTCTTACCTTTCAGAACGATGATGTCTTGCACGATCGTCTCGGCGAAGAGCGCTTGCGCAAGGTCCAGCTCTTGAGCGCCGGGTCGAGCCGCTTCGTCAATGTTCAAGACAGCAGCGCTCTTTACGCCTATGAAATCCTCAATTTCGTGGACGGCAAGAGAACGGTCGCGGACATCCGAGACGCCGTGTCCGCCGAGTTCGGTCCGATCCCGGTGGACGTCGTCGGCGATTATTTGAATGCCTGCGAAGAGGCGAAAATCGTCGCCTTTCGATGAATTCGGGGCGCGCCTACTTGGGCGGCGGCGCGCCCGCCTTGCCGCGCTGCATGCCCTTCGAGAAAACCACCGTACCGTCGAGTTTGACGATGATGGCATCGATGTCGTCGAGGCGGTTATAGATCTCCATGGCCTTCTCAGGCCCCAATACGAAGGCGGTCTTCGACAGTCCATCGGTGCGCGTGGCATAAGGACCAATCACGGTTGCGCTGCGCACCTTGCTGGCCGAATGCCCGGTGTGCGGATCGATGATGTGATGATAGCGAACGCCGCCTTCGTCGAAAAACCGCTCGTAGTCGCCGGACGTTGAAATGGCCGCGTCCACCAGCGGAATACTGGCAATGACTTCGCCTTCTCCCTTGCGCGGGTCACGAATCCCGACCATCCACGGCTTGCCGAAGCGATCGCCGATGATGCGGCTATCGCCGCCGGCGGAAACGTACGCACGAGTTATGCCGCGCGCTTTCAGAACGTCGATGCCGCAGTCGACTGAATAGCCTTTGGCAATGCCGCCCAAATCGATGCGCACGCCTTTTTGGGAAAATTGCACGGTCTGATTTTTCGGATCGAGGATCACGTGCCGGTAGTCGACGGCGGGGAGCGCCTTTGCGATTTGCGTATCGTTCGGCCGAATGTGCTTCGGAAAATTGTACATGTAGCCGACGCTGGCATAGGTGATGTCGAAGGCGCCATCGGTGATGACGGAGTATTCCTTGGCCTTCACCAGCAGATCGAACAGCTCTTTGCTGATGTGCATCGGCCCATCCGCGGCCTTATCGTTGACCTGCGACACTTCGCTGGTGGGCTTGTACGTGCTCATGGTCTCGTCGATGTGCCGCATTTCGTCGAGCACCGCATCGATGGCCGCTTCCGCCGTCGGCCTGTCGTCCGACCAGAGTTCCACGGTGATGCGCGTGCCCATGATGCCGTCGGTGACCCGATTCACCCACTCCGCGTGGGCTGGGGCGGCCGCGAGGATCACGGCGCCGAGAGATATCATCCGAGTTGTCAATTTCATTGTTGAAGCCTAGCGGGTTTTTCCCGTACGCGCTCGAGCCTGCATGCGCCATTGCATGACCACCAGTGCGCTGCCCACCATGCCGCCCAGGTGGGCGAAATGCGCGATGCCGGATAGCGTTCCCGTGACGCCCAAGAAAAGCTCGATGCACGCGTAGATCGTGGCGAACAGCCACGCCGGCATGGGAATTGGAGGAATCAACGGAATGACCTTGCGTTTCGGAAACAACATTGCATAGGCCAGTAACAAACCAAAAACGCCGCCGGAGGCACCCAGGGTGGGGCCGAAAGGCGCGGGGACTACAAAGGGCACCAACAGTTGCGCCAACGCGGCTGTAATCACCGAAGCGAAGTAACAGGTCAGCAACCGCGCCGGCCCGACATAGCGCTCGATTTCCGCGCCGAACATCCACAACGCAAACATGTTGAACAGCAGGTGGGAATAGTTGTGGATGTCATGCAAAAAGGAATAGGTGACCAATTGCCAAACGTGAAAATATACGTGGCCTTCATAGGGCTGCAGCGGCCATAACGCCAGCGGTATTTCGATCTGGCCATTGGTCGCGAGCTGCCACAAGAACACTGCCGCATTGACGGCGATCAGAACGATGACTGCGGTAATTTTCATTTCAGTCGCATATTCTAACGCGTCATGAACACGCTTCCGCTGAAATCCGTATTTCTGGACTACGACACCGTTTCAAATGGCGATCTCGATCTTGGGCCGCTGCGCGATGCGGCGGGCGATCTCATCTTGTATGAGTCGAACGAGGTACAGGTGGCGGAACGCCTTCGGGACGCGGACATCGCGCTGCTCAATAAGCTCGAGCTTAGCCGCGCCCTGCTGTCCGGCGCGCCGCGCTTGAAGTTGGTGGCGCTGGCCGCCACCGGCACCAACAATGTGGATCTAGTGGCCGCGCGCGAACGGGGAATAGCGGTGTGCAATGTGCGCGCCTATTGCACGGCTTCGGTGGTCCAACACGTGTGGGGATTGATTTTGAGCCTTACCCAACACGTGTGTGAATTCTCGCGCCAGTCCAAGGATGGGGCGTGGGCGAAGGATGATACCGGCGCGGCGCTGGCGTTCCCTATCCGCGAGTTGAACGGCCGGATCTTCGGCGTGGTCGGCTGGGGCGAGCTCGGCCGCGGCGCGGCGCGCATCGCCGAGGCCTTCGGGATGCGGGTCAAAATCGCCAGCCGGCCGGGCGGCCCACCCCAATCCGGCCGTGTAGCCCTCGACGAGTTGTTGGCGACCGCGGATATCCTTTCCCTGCACTGTCCGCTCAACGGTACAACCCGCGGTCTCATTGGTGCACGTGAACTGGCGCTGATGAAGCCCGATGCCCTGCTGATCAACACGGCGCGCGGCGCCTTGGTCGACGGGCCTGCTCTTGCTGCCGCCCTCGCGGCGGGACGGCTCGGCGGCGCGGGCATCGATGTCCTACCCCAGGAGCCGCCGATGCACGGCGAACCGCTCTTGGACGGCGCTATTCCCAATCTTTTGGTGACGCCTCACGTCGCCTGGGCAGCGCGCGAAGCACGCCAGCGCTGCATCGACGAAATGGCCGCGAATATCCGCGATTTCCGCAGCGGCGGGCGGCGCGGCCGTGTGGTCTAGGAGGCCTGTCCTCCAATGAACCTGGCGCGCGCTGCCCGCGCTACGTTTATTTCAGAGGTCAGCCCCGCGCGGCCCGCTTTTCACGTTTGGCGGCGCGCTTCTCCTCCAATGTCTTGGTCGGCTTCTTCTTGTCTTCCTTTTTACGATCCATGCCTTTGCCCATGATTCACTCCTCTAGGTTTGGGTTTTGACTCAGTGCTTGGTGCGCCGGCGAGCCGATATCTTCGGTTTTGCAGGCCGCGCCTCCCGGGACTTCAGGTTGTGACGTCCCAGCGTTGCACGCGGCGGCTTCGGCGGTTTCTCGGCGATGCGGCTGATCCGCAGTTCGCGGCCCGCCACACGCACCTTCTGCAACTGCTTGAATATCTCCTTCGGCATGCCTTCCGGCAAGTCCACATAGCTATGATCCTCGCGAATATCCACGCGCCCGATGTGCACGCCCTCGATGTCCGCTTCATTGGCGATGGCGCCGACGATGTTTCCGGGCTTGATACCATGTACCGACCCAACTTCGATGCGAAAAGTTTCCATTAACGCTGGACTCGATTTACTGGGGTGATCCTCGCGATGAGAATCCCGAGCGCCGGCCGGCTCGCGGGCAGGGCGATGTGCATCCGCGGACCGCTCATGTGTCTCGGGTCGCTCATGCGAAGGCGGCCGTTCAGGCTTCTGGGCCAACAGCAAGGGTGAGGAGCCTTGCGACAGGCTTGCGAGAGCCGCCGCGATGTCGATGAGGCTCAGTCCAGTCTCGGTTTCCAACTGCTCCAACACGGCTCGATAAGGATTGCCGTCGCCCTTGGCGACGATCTCGGTGATGCGCTGCTTGAATTTGGCGATTCGCAAAGTGTTGACGGCGTCGACACTCGGCAGATTCATCGGTTCGATGACCTGGCGCGTGGCGCGCTCAATCGCGCGCAGCATGTTGCGCTCGCGAGGCGCGACGAACAGGATCGCCTCGCCCTTGCGCCCCGCTCTGCCAGTGCGGCCGATGCGATGCACATAGGATTCGGTGTCGTACGGCACATCGTAGTTCACCACGTGTCCGATCCGTTCGACATCGAGCCCGCGGGCGGCCACGTCGGTGGCGACCAGGATGTCGATCTGCCCGGCTTTCAATCTCGCCACCGTGCGTTCCCGCAGCGGCTGCGCAATGTCGCCGTTCAAAGGCGCGGCCGCGAACCCGCGGGCCTCGAGTTTCTCCGCCAGCTCCACGGTGGCCTGCTTGGTACGCGTGAACACCAACATGCCATCGAACGTTTCAGCCTCCAGGATGCGTGTGAGCGCATCCAGCTTGTGCATGCCGCTCACCATCCAATAACGCTGACGGATGTTGGTCGCCGTGCTGGTCTTGCTCTTGATCGTGACTTCGACCGGCGTGCGCAGGTGCTTCGCCGCGATCCGGCGTATGGGCGCCGGAATCGTCGCCGAGAACAGGGCCACCTGCCGTTGCGGCGGCGTCTGCTCGAGGATGCTTTCCACCGCGTCGATGAAGCCCATACGCAGCATTTCGTCGGCCTCGTCCAGCACCAGCAGGGTCAAACCGGAAAGCTTCAAGGTGCCGCGATTCATGTGATCGATGACGCGCCCGGGCGTACCGACGACGACGTGCACACCGCGCCGCAGCGCATTCAATTGTGGTTGATAGCTCTGGCCGCCATAGATGGGCAGCACGTGAAATCCCTTCAGGTGCGCGGCGTAGCGTAAGAACGCTTCCGATACTTGCAGCGCCAGTTCGCGGGTGGGGACCAGCACCAATACCTGCGGTTCGTGCCGCGCCAGATCGATTCTCGTGAGAGCCGGCAGCGCAAATGCCGCTGTCTTGCCGGTACCGGTCTGGGCCTGACCGAGCATGTCCTTGCCCGACAGCAGCACCGGAATGGTTTGGGCTTGAATCGGCGAAGGCGACTCATAGCCGACGTCGGCAAGCGCCAGCAGCACCGCATCCGACAGGCCAAGATCGCGGAAGCTCGCGCTGTTTTCAATCGAGTCTGCCGGAACTGCGCTCATGGGAAATGCCGTGTCTTATGGAAGCGCAAGTCTAGCGGTTTGACCGCGTATTGCTACCATAGTCGGCATGGGACGCATATTTGAAGTCAGAAAACACGCCATGTTCGCTCGCTGGAACCGCATGGCCAAACAATTCACCCGGGTGGCCAAGGACATCGCGATCGCCGTGCATGCCGGCGGCCCGGATCCCGCATCGAACCCGACGCTGCGCCGCGTGCTGCAAAATGCACGCGCCGTCAACATGCCGAAGGACAAGACGGATGCCGCGATTCGGCGCGCCTCCGGCAAGGACGCGGCCAACTACTCGGAGATCCTCTACGAGGGCTACGCACCGCACGGCGTCGCTCTACTGGTGGAAACCGCCACCGACAATCCCACGCGCACGGTCGCATCGTTGCGCAATATCTTCATGAAGGGCTCGGGAAATATGGGGACGACCGGCAGCGTCAGCTTTTTGTTCAAAAAAATGGGCGTGTTCCGCGTCGATCCGTCTCACGTCAAGGACCACGACGAGCTCGAATTGGACCTCATTGACTATGGTCTGGAGGAAATGGGCGACAGCACGGGCGATAAGGGCGAGCCTCAATTGGTGATTCGGGGCGCGTTCAATGACTTCGGCAAACTGCAGGAAGCACTGGAGCGCCGCGGCATCACGCCCTTGTCGGCCGAGCATGAATACATCTGCTCCGTGCCGATCGAATTGCCGGAGGACCAGGCTAAAGAAGTGTTGGAGCTGATCGACAAGCTCGAGCAAGACGACGATGTCCAAAAGGTCTTCCACACGCTGGCTTGACTTAATCGTCGAGCGCTTTTGCAGATGCTGTGCGGGGCCTGTTTGCGGCGCCTTAAGGTTTATTCATCCTGTCATCGGCACAAATGCTGCCGCGTTTGACTACCTGAGAGCGGAAAATCTTAACGGAGGATGTCATGCGCAAGCTATTTATGTTATTGATTCCTATGAGTATTATTGCAATGAGCGGCTGCGTGGTAGCGCCTTACGGTTATCACCGGGGTTACTACTACGGTCCGCGCGTAGCGGTCGTCGCCCCGGCTCCCGTCGTCGTCGTGCGGCCGTAACTTAAAGCCGCAGATGAGGAATGCACCAGAAATGCGGGCGGGTGAGACAATGGGCTCGTGGCAACTCACCCGTTCCGCATCGTCAATGTGTTCACCCAGAACCAAGGCCCGTTTACCGGCAACCCTCTGTGCGTATTCGAAAATGGCGGCGGCTTAAGCAGCGACGAAATGCAGGCGCTGGCCCGCCAGTTCAATCTTTCGGAAACCACTTTCATCCTGCCCTCCACCCGCGCCGATGCGCGAGTGCGGATCTTCACCCCTACGTACGAAATGGCCTTCGCCGGTCATCCAACGCTCGGTACCGCGCATATTTGCCGCGCCTTGAAATTGGGCGGCGACTCGCTGGCGCTGGAAATGCAGGCGGGCGTCATTCCGGTCCGCGCCAGCGGCGATCGCTGGACCTTGAGCGCTTTGGGCGCCACCTCGCGCGAGTTGGACGTGCCTCGCGACACCCTCGCCGCCGCACTGGGACTCGAAACACGCGACATCGGCGAGCGGCCGTTGTGGGTCAAAGCCGGCAAGGAACAATTGGTGGTGCCCCTCACGTCGACCGAAGCCGTGCGCCGCGCGGTTCCGATTTCGGCGGCGATGGCGCAGATCGTCAGCGAGGACGGCCTCAGCATGGCGTACGTGTTTTGCCTCAGCGGCGCCGCCGCGGGCGGCCGCGCTCAGGCGCTGGCACGTTTCTTCTTCCCGGTCGGCGGTGCCATTCTCGAAGATCCCGCCACCGGTTCGGCCACCGCCAATTTCGGCGCCTGGTGCCTGGCGATGCAGCGCGCGCTGCCGCTTCAGCTGCAAATTTCGCAAGGGGAGTTCGTGGGGCGGCCTTCCACCTTGTTTCTCGACGTAAACAGCGAGGCGCAGGTCTTCGTCGGCGGCGATGTGCTCGAGATCGGCCGGGGCAGCATCACTCTTTGACGGCGGTGCCGGCCGCCGGTGCGGCGATGATGTCGCGCGCCCAGTGAATCACCGGCTTGAGCCGCGGCGAGACCATGTTGAGCGCGGTTTCAAACCCGACCCAGCGCGCCTCCTGGTGCTCTGGAAACCCGAGCTCCGGATTGATCGGCAGGTGCACCCGAGTGTCGTGGCTGGTCGCGATGTAGTAGCGGGAAATCTTCCCCTTGTTGTAGGGACCCGTGTCGATGTAGTCCTCACCCCAATCGAACGAGAGGTTTTCCAGCGTTGTTTCCTCTTTCACTTCGCGCACCGCGGCATCGAGCGGTCCTTCACCAGGTTCGACCAAACCTTTGGGGAAATCCCAATTTTTATAGGCGCGCAACAGCAGGTATTGAACGGCCCCTTCGCCGAAATGTACCACCACCACGCCGGCGGAAAATCGGCGCGCGTGCGCAGACTCCGCCATCACGCAGCCGCTGACAGAGGCGAGCGAATGAGATGATCGAACGCGCTTAGCGATGCCTTAGCGCCTTCACCCACCGCAATGACAATTTGCTTATAGGGCACGACGGTGCAATCGCCG
Organism: uncultured Gammaproteobacteria bacterium; assembly: GCA_963721095.1. Lineage (GTDB taxonomy): Bacteria > Pseudomonadota > Gammaproteobacteria > Steroidobacterales > Steroidobacteraceae > Bog-1198. The sequence continues at coordinate 199,897 of CAVRHU010000001.1, forward strand.
GCGGCGAAAACACCCGGCACCGAGGTCCCGCCGCGCGCATCGACTTCCACTTCGCCGCGAGGCGACAGCTTGACGGTGCCTTTCAGCCAATCCGTGTTCGGGATCAGGCCGATTTGCACGAAGACCCCGGCGAGTTCCAGATTGCGCATCTCGCCCCCGGCGCGATCCTTGTATTTCAGGCCGGTGACGCGCTGCCCGTCGCCAACGACTTCGGTGGTTTGCGCTCCGGTGATCACGGCGACATTCGTCAAACTGAACAGCTTGCGGGTCAAGATGGCATCGGCGCGAAGCTGGGGATCGAATTCGATCAAGGTGACATGACTCACCAACCCCGCGAGATCGATGGCCGCTTCGACACCCGAATTCCCACCGCCGATCACCGCTACCCGCTTGCCTTTGAACAGCGGGCCGTCGCAGTGCGGGCAATACGCGACACCGCGATTGCGGTATTCGCGCTCGCCGGGCACGTTGATCTCGCGCCAGCGCGCGCCGGTCGCAATCACCACGGACCTGGCTTTGAGCGATGCGCCGCCGGCGAGCTTCACCTCGATCAGCTCGCCCGGAATCAACGCTTCCGCGCGTTGCAAATTCATCACGTCCACATCGTAGGTCATGACGTGCTGTTCCAGCCCCGAGGCGAGCTTGTGGCCGTGCGTCTCTTTGACTGAAATGAAATTCTCGATGCCGACGGTGTCGAGCAACTGGCCCCCTAAGCGCTCCGCGGCGATGCCTGTGCGAATACCTTTGCGCGCCGCGTAGATCGCGGCGGCGGCACCCGCGGGGCCGCCGCCCACCACCAACACATCGTAAGGCGCTCTGGCATTGAGCTTTTCCGTCTCACGCTGAGCCGCACTCGAATCCAACTTATGAATGATCTCGGCCAGTTCCATTCGACCCTGGCCGAACGGTTCGCCATTCAGGAAAACCGCAGGCACGCCCATCACCTCGCGGCGCGCGACTTCGTCCTGAAACACCGCGCCATCGATCATGGTGTGACGAATCTTCGGGTTCAGCGCCGCCATGGCATTCAACGCCTGCACGACGTCCGGACAACTTTGGCAAGTCAGTGAAACAAAGGTCTCGAAGTTGTATTCGCCGTCCAGATTCTTGATCTGCTCCACGACCGCTTCGTCGATCTTCGGCGGGTAGCCGCCCGTCTGCAGCAGCGCCAGCACGAGCGAGGTGAACTCGTGCCCCATCGGCACACCCGCGAACCTGACCCGCGCTTCGGCACCGGGGCGCCGTAGAGCGAACGAGGGCTTGATCTGGGCATCATCGCGTTGCGCGTCAATCCGCACCAAACTCGATATGGGCTCGATGTCATTCAACAGCTCGAGCATTTCCCGCGATTTCTCGCCCTCATCCAGGGACGCGACGATTTCCACGGGCTGCGAAATCCGCGCCAGGTAGCCCTCTAGCTGAGTCTTCAAATTGCTGTCGAGCATGTTTTCCTCTGTCGCGGGCCCCGGCATTGACCGGGGCTCGGCGATTGGCCGCTAGATCTTGCCGACCAAGTCCAGCGAAGGCTTGAGCGTGTCCGCGCCCGGAGTCCACTTCGCCGGACATACTTCGCCCGGATGCGAAGCGACGTATTGGGCCGCCTTGACCTTGCGCAGCAATTCCTTTGCGTCGCGGCCGATGCCGTTGTCATGGACTTCCATGACCTTGATCTTGCCCTCCGGATCGATCACGAAAGTGCCGCGATACGCCAGCCCCTGCTCCTCGATCAGCACCTCGAAATTTCGCGCCAGGGTCGCGGTCGGATCGCCGACCAACGGATACTGCACCTTCTTGATGGTGTCCGAGGTGTCGTGCCACGCCTTGTGCGCGAAATGCGTGTCGGTGGATACGCCGTAGACCTCCACGCCCAATTTCTTGAACTCGGCATAGTTGTCGGCGAGATCGCCGAGCTCGGTCGGACATACGAAGGTGAAGTCCGCGGGGTAAAACACCAACACGGACCACTTGCCCTTGAGCGTTTCATTCGTCACGGGGACGAACTTTCCATTGTGATAGGCCGTGGCCTTGAATGGCTTGATTTCGGTATTGATCAGAGACATGGAGAACTCCTCGACAGGTTTTGAAACTTGCCGGTCATCTTAGCAGCGCAATCGATATTAGTTGAATTGATTGTAATGATAGTTTTGATAGACTGTGTCTATGGATGCTGACGGATGAATCTCAAGGATCTCAAATACCTCGTGGCCCTGGCCGACACCGGCCACTTCGGCAAGGCAGCCGAACGCACGTTCGTTAGCCAACCGACCCTGTCGGCGCAGCTCAAGAAGCTCGAGGAGTACCTGGGCGTCAAATTGGTGGAACGCCAGCCGAAGAACGTTCAGCTAACCGAGGTGGGCAAGCAGATCGTGGTGCGAGCGCGGCGCATATTGGACGAAAGCGACGAAATCATCGCACTGGCGCGCAGCAATTCCGATCCGTTTGCGGGAAAGCTCAAGGTTGGACTCATCCCCACGATCGGCCCGTATCTTCTGCCCCGCATCATGCGAAGGATCCGTAAGACGGTGCCGCAACTCGGCCTTATGCTTTACGAGTACCAAACCGAGGCGCTGCTGAAGCGCCTGCGCGACGGCGAGATCGACTTAGGGATAATGGCCCTGCCGGTGCTCCAAGACGGCCTCGAGTCCCGCGCGCTGTACGAAGAATCGTTTACGGTGGCGCTCCCCACTCATCATCCGCTGGCGGCCAAAAACACCATCAAGGTGGCGGACCTCAAAGGTCAGACTCTTCTCTTGCTGGAAGATGGCCATTGCCTGCGCGACCAGGCGCTGGAGGTGTGCAGCCGCGTCGACGTGCGCGAGGCCGAGGATTTCCGGGCTACGAGTCTCGAGACTCTGCGTCAGATGGTGGTTGCGGGGCTCGGGATTACCTTGCTTCCCGAGATGGCGGTGGAATCCCCCTTTGGATCGCAACGGGGCCTTGCCATCCGGCAATTCAGCAGCCCCGCACCCTCACGTACGGTCGGCGCGGTGTGGCGCAAGTCGAGCACCCGGGAAGCTGCAATCGAGGCCGTTTGCGACGTAATGGCGACCGTCATGAACAAGGGCAACGGCGCGCCGCGCGCCGCAGCCGGGTTGAAAAGAGCTTAGGCCCCGGATTATCGATTCGTGACGGCTGTCTCAGCCCCACGACGCGGCGGGGCCTAGATGCCGATCATTTCACATATTGTGCGCGGCCGACCCGGCAAAATAGCCCGATAAGGACTGTTTCGCCATGAACGCCCGCACCATCCCAGAAACAAAACCGGCCGGAAAGCCGCAGCCGGTTTCGCCGCGCTTCGATAAAAAATTCATCGAAGATCACAAGCTCGTCGAACGGTATCTGGAAAACAAATTGCCTTTCAAGGGCGCACGAGATCTCGAGCAATGGTGCCGCGCGCATCCGGATTATTTGAATGAATTGAAGCTGTCCGAGCGTGCACACGCCAGCCTCAAATTGCTGGAAGCCAGCGGCAGGCCGCAGGATCTCGGCGAACCGAAGCCGCCCTGGTGGAAGAGCATTTATTTGCTGATCGGTTTGGCGGCATTCGCTTTCGTATGCTTGATAGTCGCCTGGTCGCTCGCGGGAAAATATTCCTCGCTGCAAACAAAGCTTGAGGACACGAAGCGCGTCATGAGCCAGGGGCCGCTGGTGCAGCCCGCGACCGAGAAAGCAATTTATATTTCTCCCGACCACGCGCCCGGCATCGATCGGGCGAAAATAACCCTCAGCCGCGCAGCGCCGCTGCTGATGGACGTTCACATCGATCTTGGCTACACGCAAAAACTTCAACAATTCCGCTTGTTCGTCGACAAGCAGGACCAAGGCCGCGCTCTTGTGCTCAACAACCTGCTGAAGGATTCGAACGGCGAGTTGCGGGTCACCCTGAATTCCACGGGTCTGGCGGCCGGCGTCTACACCGTGCGCATCGAAGCACTGCCGCCCCGCGGCATCGCGATTCCCATCGGTTGGTTGATCATCGAAGTCACTTAGCGGCGGCTGTTCGCCGCCGCCTGCTCACTCGTCGCGCAAGGTAACGATGGGCGGCGTGTTGATCACGCTGCGCGTCGCCAGCGTTCCGCTCAAACCGACGAGCACGGTGCCGCATACGAGACCCGCCACCCAGACCAAAGGATCGAGCGTGAACTGCAGCGTGAACAGCCGCTCGGCCAAAATCCAGCCGATTCCTGTGGCGCCGAACGCCGCCAGGGTGCCGGACAAGAACCCCAGCGCGGAGAATTCTGCGGCGACGCCCTGCAGCACCGTGCCGCGGCTCGCGCCCAAGGTGCGCAGCATCGCGCTCTCATAACGCCGTTCATCTCGAGTCGATTGCACCGCCGCCAGCAGCACGACGATTCCCGCGGCGAGAGTGAAAAGAAACACGTATTGCACGGCCAGGGAGGCACGATCCATGATGTCCCGGATCTGCTTGAGAATCGCGTCCACGTCGAAAACGGAAATCGTGGGGAATTGGCGCACCAGATCCGCGAGCGCCGGCCGCTGCGCGGGATTGAGATAAAGACTGGTCATGTAGGTTCCGGCCGCCCCGTCGAGAAGGCCGGGCGGGAACACCAGAAAGAAATTCGGGCGGAAACTGTCCCAGCGTATTTTTCTGATGCTGGCGACTTGCACCGTCAGCGGCTCTCCGGCCACATCAAAGCTGAGCTTATCGCCCACCTTCAGATGCAAACCCTCCGCATACTCCGATGAGATCGACACGAGATGTTTGCCGGCATCGGCAGCGGTCCACCATCGGCCTGCAGTCAGCTGATTGTCCTCCATCATATTCGCCGACCAGGTAAGGTTCTGTTCCCGCTCGGCAAATCCACGCCCCGCATCGCCGCGCAGCTTGAGCGATTGAGGCGACTCGCCATTGATGGCGGTGATGCGAGCCCGCACCATGGGATACATCTGCGGCACGCCGAACCCGTGAGAGGTCAGAAAGTCTTGAAGGGCTTGGCGCTGCTCGGGGCGAATGTTGACGAGAAAGTTGTTGGGGGCATCGTTCGGCAGGCTGCGGCGCCAGTCGGCGAGCAAATCGCCCCGGACCACCGCCAGCAGCAACAGCACCATCAGTCCCAGGCCAAAGGCGACGATCTGAACCACACTGCCGGTTCCGCGGCGTGACACGTTGGCGAGGCCGTAGCGCCACGCAACGCCGACGCCGCCGCGCAACCGGCCGGTCAACCTGACCAAACCAAACCCTGCCAAAGTCAGCACCACACCGACCGCCAGCACGCCGGCGAGAACGCTCAAGACCAGTTCGGTATCTCGCACCATGCTCCATAGAATTGCGAACAAGGCTGCGAGCGCAAGCAAATAGCTCACGCCATAACGCAGCGGCGGCGCGCTCACGCTCTTGCGCAGCACCCGCGCCGGCGGCGTATTTTTCAATTGCAGCATGGGCGGCAGCGCGAAGCCGACCAGCATGGCCAACACGGTCACCAGCGCAATCGGCAGCGGCGCCCATGAAGCGGCCGGAAGCTCGCTGGGAATGAGGCTCTTCAGCAGCACGACCAGTCCGGACTGTGCCAGATACCCGAGTGCGGTGCCGATGGCGACCGCAAACAATGCCAGCAGGGTCAATTCGATGATGGAAATCGCCAGCACGAATCCCTGCGCAGCGCCCATGCACTTCATCAAGGCCACGGCGTCGATGTGCCGCGCCGCGTAGCGCCGCGCGCCCATGACGACCGCCACCGCCGCGAGCAGCACCGAGGCGAGGCTGGCGAGATTGAGAAATCGACTGGCGCGATCGATGGCGGAATTCAACTGCCGGCTGGATTCCTCGACATCTCTCAGCCGCTCGCCCGGCGCCTTGGCGTGGCTCAAGTAATCGCGGAAAGCCGCCACCGCCGCCGCCGGCCCCGCGAACAACCCCGCATACGTGGCCCGGCTGCCCGGCTGGATCAGCTGCGTCGAGGCGATGTCGTCATAGTTGAGCAAAACCGCGGGCGCCAGATTAACGAACCCCGTACCTTGATCCGGCCTGTAATCGAGAACTTCCGTCAGGCGAAAGGATGCCTCGCCGATGCGCAACATGGCGCCGAGTTCGAGTTTCAGCTGCGCAATGATGCGCGCATCGATCCATACCTCGCCGCGGCCGGGAATTTTATCGGTGCTTCGCGGGGTGCCGAAGGGCGCATCCGCGATGCGCACGTGCCCACGCAACGGATAATTGGCGGTCACGGCATTGAGCGCGGCGAGCTGACTCAGGTCGCCGCTGAATATCGCTGTTGGAAAAGACACTACCCGCGCGCTGTGAAGTCCGCGCGCAGCCGCCTCATCGAAGTAGCGCTGAGGAATCGGCGCCGGCGCTTCCAGCCGCAAATCTGCGGCGAGCACCTCCGTTGCCTGCAGGCGCACGCCTTGCGAAATGCGACTGGTAAAGAAGCCCACGGCGGTCAGCGACAACACCGCCACCAGCAAGGCGAGCAGCAGCACCGAGAGTTCACCGGACTTCAAGTCGCGCCACAGATTACGCAACGCAAAACGCAGTGCTTGCATCAATTCGCCCCGCCGCTCGCCGCTTGGCCGTTCACGGTGTGGCCGGCATCCAGTTCGAGCACCCGACTGCAGCGCTTCGCGAGGCCTCGGTCGTGCGTCACCAGCACCAACGTGCTGCGCGAGCCGCGATTCATCTCGAACAAAAGATCGGTGATGCGCTGTCCCGTGGCGGTGTCCAAATTGCCGGTGGGCTCGTCGGCGAACAGGACCGCGGGATGCGTCACGAAGGCACGCGCAATTGCGACGCGTTGCTGCTCGCCGCCCGACAGCTGCTTCGGATAGTGCGCCAGCCGCGGCGTCAGCCCCACCTGCGCGAGCGCGGCCCCGGCCGCCTGGCGTGCGTCGCGCCGGCCGCCGAGTTCCAGCGGCAACATGACATTTTCGATCGCCGTCAGGGAAGGGATGAGATGGAATGATTGGAAGACAAACCCGACGTGCTTGCCGCGAATGGCCGCGCGGCCATCTTCGTCGAGTTCCGTGAGATCGATGCCGGCGATCAACACGCGGCCGGTGCTCGGCGCATCGAGTCCGGCCAGCAGCGCCAATAGCGTGGATTTGCCGGCGCCCGAGGCACCGACGATGGCCAGGGTCTCGCCGGTTCGCACAGTGAGGCTGACATCGGCGAGAATGGTGAGCGCCCCGTCGGGGCTGGCCACTGTCTTAGAGACATTCTTGGCTTCGAGTACGATTTGATCTTGCATCAGGAGCGCTCGTGAAACTGCTTTTGGCCTTTTTCGTCTTGATCGTTGCATCCGCTTCAGCCCACGCCGAAGCACCGGTGATTCTCGTATTCGGCGATAGCATCAGCGCCGGCTACGGGCTCCCGCTAGAACAAGGCTGGGTGGAATTGCTCAAGACGAGGCTCAAGTCGCAAGGGTACGGTTACCAAGTCGTCAACGCCAGCGTCAGCGGCGAAACGACGGCAGGGGGCTTGGCGCGATTACCGCGTGCCCTGGAGCTGCATCATCCGGTCATCGTCATCCTCGAGCTGGGCGGCAATGATGGCCTGCGCGCGCTGCCGATTGCGCAAATGCGGGCGAACCTTGCGCAGATGGCGAATTTAAGCACCACGGCCGGCGCGAAGGTCTTGCTGCTCGGAATGCGAATGCCGCCCAACTACGGGCCGGACTACACGCGGCAATTCGCTTTGGTTTTCAGCGATTTGGCAGCCGAGAAAAAACTAGCCCTGGTGCCCTTCCTGCTCACCGGTATCGCCCTCTCCCCGACGCTGCTGCAGGCCGACGACATTCATCCCAACGCCCAAGGTCAGCCCATCTTGCTCGAGAATGTTTGGCCGGCCTTGAAGCCGCTGCTGCGTAAATAACTACTGCGCGGCGGTCAACCACTCAGCCACGCCGCCATGGCTCGAGCACGTGCCACTGCGGTGTGCGGATTTCGAGTAGGTGCCGTCCTTGCACTTCGCGGTCGCGCCGGTCGGATCCGTATTGCCGGCAGTCGCCGTCGGCGCAGACTTGGTGGCCGTAGAAGTCTTGGCGGCGGTGCCCGAGGCAACGGCCGGCGCGGCAGTCGTTGCCGCGGTCGCCGCTTTGGACTTCGTGGCCTTCTGAACTCCGCCATGACCGCTGCACGTACCCTTGCCGCTCGACGTACTCGTGGTGCCGTCGGCACAGGTGGTCGTCGCGCCGGCTGCCGGTGCCGCTGTTTTTGGCGCCGCAGGTGTCTTCGCTGCGGGTGCGGCAGCTGCGGCCGGGGCCGCTTTTTGCACGCCGCCGTGGCCGCTGCAAGTTCCCTTGCCGGTCGAAGTGGTCGTCGTTCCGTCCTTGCAGGTCGTGGTGGCGCTGTCCGCCGCCAGGCTTGGCATCGCCAATGCGAACACCAACAGAGGTGTCGCGATCAGACCGGCTATAGTTATGTTCTTCATGTGTACTCGCTCCCTGGTTTGATTCGGGTCCGAAGGGAGCAATTGTAAACCCATTTATTGCGAATGGGATCGCCCGTCAACGCTTGTCCCTGAGCGGCAAAATACTGACGACGTCAATGACGAAACGGGTGTGCTGGCCCTGCGCCACGCCTTCCAGCACCTTGCCGTCAACGATGACGCGAGTGCCCTCGTCGATCCGCTCAGGCAGTTCGCTCATGCCTACGAGCTGCAGATCGTTCGCGGGCAGGCAGAGAAAGCTCTGCGGCGGCGCATACATGTACGTGGTTTTGTCCAATATCAAAATCGGCACCGTATCGACGCCGTCGCTGCGCGGAAATTGTCGAAAGTGAACATGCCCCGTGAAGTCGTGCCTGACCTGCAGCCAGAGACAGGGGCCACTGCCGATGACGCAGCCGGACAGCACGATGCAGAGGCAGATGCCGGCTGCGAGGCGCAACTTACTCATTATTTCGAGCTCCATTTGCGCTAAGTTTGCGCCGAGCGCCGCGCCTTGCATATCCAAATGACCGATGCGGGTGTGACCGCGCCGGCAGCCTTCGGTTCGCGGCACTCGAGAATGTCGAAGCCGCAGCGCCGCAATAGCCGCTCCCAAGTCTCGAGGGTTCGAAAATACCAAGGGGCCGGGTGGTTGAAATCGCTGCTGAACCCCGCCCAACTCCCTTCTCGCCATCCGTCTTGATAGGGTAGTTCTCCGCAAGCCGCAACCGGGTGCAGGGTTTGGACCACCAAATGTCCCGGGCGATCAAGATACCCAGGCAGCGCCTCGATCAGCGTGTCCACCGACTCCCGGCCCAGCAACGAGAAATTGCACACAGCGGCATCGAAAGGACCGCCGCGCCACTGCCGGTTCGCAATTGACGCATAGCTTTGTACGTAAAACGCAACGCTGCCTGAAAGGCTCGCACACGGCATCGCTGCGGCGTACGCGATCAGTTCCGGCACGACATCGACTCCTGCGACACTCATCCCGCGGCCGCATAGCGCTCGTGCGAGCCAGCCCTCGCCGCACCCAAGATCGAGGATTCGGGTGCATGACACGCTTGAAACCGCATCGACGATCGCTTGATCCGTGACCAAATTTCGGGTGGCGATGTTCGCGGCGCGAATTGCTCGCGCCCAGGGCGCCGCATTGGAGTGCCAGGATTCGATGATCTGCTGCTCTTCCGAGTCCTGTTTCATGGACGCCATGTTACCCGGCGCGCGCGCCGACGTTGCTGGCATCCAACGCGGATGCTATACACGCGTTACAAATTGAAGAGGCCTGCCAGCTTGGATCGAAATTGGCTCAACCATTACCCGCCCGGCGTCCCGGCGGACATCGACCCTGACGCGTACCCTTCGCTCAAGGAAGCGATTGAAGAGGCTTTTTCGAGCTATCGCGCACTGCCCGCATTCTCCAACATGGGCGCCACGCTGACCTTTGCGCAGCTGGATGAGCTCAGCCGCGCCTTTGCGGCTTGGCTGCAGCATAAGTCCGGGCTGGTTCGCGGCGATCGCGTCGCATTGATGATGCCCAACATCCTGCAGTATCCCATTGCCCTGTTTGGCGCGCTGCGCGCAGGCATGGTGGTGGTCAATACCAATCCCTTGTACACGCCGCGCGAACTCGAGCATCAATTGAAGGACTCGGGCGCGAAGGCCATCGTCATCGTCGAGAATTTTGCGCATGTACTGCAGCAGGTGTTGGCGCGAACGGATTTGAAAAATGTGCTCGTTACGGGCGTGGGCGATATGTTGGGTGCCCCGAAGGGGTGGATCGTAAATTTCGTGCTGCGACACGTGCGCAAGCAAGTGCCGGCCTGGAGAATTCCCGGTTCGGTGTCCTTCAAAACAGTCTTGGGAAGCGGACTTGGCCTCAAGATGGAACCGGTCAGTTTGGGCCCGGAGGATATTGCGTTTCTTCAATACACCGGCGGCACCACCGGTGTCGCCAAAGCCGCCGTCCTTACCCACCGCAACATGGTCGCGAACTTGCTGCAATCGCTGGCGTGGATCAGGCCCGCGCTCCAGGCCGGCGGCGGTCGCATCGTGATAACCGCGCTGCCGCTCTATCACATCTTTGCGCTCACCAGCAATTGCCTGGCTTTCCTGCCCTTGGGCGCGCGAAACGTACTGATCACGAATCCGCGGGATTTCCCGGCGTTCGTGGCCGAACTCAAGAAATACAAATTCAACTTCATCAGCGGCGTAAACACGCTGCTCAATGCCTTGTTGCACACGCCGGGATTTGCAACCGTGGACTTCAGCGCGCTGCGCGCGACATTTGCCGGCGGGATGGCCGTGCAGCCGGTCGTCGCCGCGCGTTGGAAGGAAGTGACCGGCAACACCGTGGCCCAAGGCTGGGGGCTCACCGAGACTTCGCCGATGGTGACGGCCAATCCCATCGGGCTCCCGTTCAATGGATCGGTGGGACTGCCGGTATCGTCAACCGATGTTTCCATCCGCGATGACGCCGGCGCGGAACTGCCGGTTAACGGAGTCGGTGAAATCTGCGTATTCGGGCCGCAAGTGATGCGCGGCTATTGGAACCGGCCCGACGAAACCGAAAAGGTGATGTTCGGCGACTGGCTGCGCACCGGGGATATCGGGCGGATGGATGAAAAGGGCTTCGTTTATATCGAAGACCGCAAAAAGGACATGATTCTGGTGTCGGGGTTCAATGTCTACCCCAACGAGATCGAGAGTGTCGTGGCGGCGCACCCCGGGGTGCTGGAAGTTGCCGCGGTGGCGCAACCGGATGAAAATTCGGGCGAGGTTGTCGCGCTGTTTGTGGTAAAAAAGGATCCGAACCTCACCGCCGATGCATTGATCGCCTACTGCCGCAAAGAACTCACCGGCTACAAAGTGCCGAAGCACGTGTACTTTCGCAGCGAATTGCCGAAGACCAACGTCGGGAAGATTCTGCGCCGTGCCCTGCGCGACGAGCTTCGCGCGCTTCCCGTCGGCGGCGGTGGCGCAACCTCATCACCCGCTGCGCCTTAGAGCCTGGCGTGTCAATCCACACAAATGCATCGTTTTAGGCGATTGACCGTTATGGCCGAACCGGCGCTATATACAGCTAGCAGGCCCTGCTCCGGATCGAAGGCGCAACTCCCTGACGGTTGCGATCCATGGGCGGGTAGTCGATCCCCGTAGCCCGACAATCGTTCCGAGCGAGCTAGCTGAGCGGGTAGTTTTGGACTGTCTCGACGAGAAGCGCGACCCGTTCCGGATCGACGTCGGGCGTGATGCCGTGTCCCAGATTGAATACGTGTCCGGCGCCGGCGCCGTAGCTGTCGAGTACGCGCAAGGTTTCGGCGCGCAGGGTCTCAGGCGTTGCGAACAGGGCCGATGGATCGAGGTTGCCTTGCAGCGCCACGCGTCCCGCGACGGCTCTTCGCGCATCGCTCAAGTCGGTGCTCCAGTCGACGCCCACCGCGTCACAGCCGATCGCCGCAATCTTGGCAAGCCACGCGCCGCCGCCCTTGGTGAATACGATGTTCGGAACCCTGCGCCCCTCTGACTTTCGCGTCAGCGCATCGATCACCCCAGCCATGTGACGCAGCGAGAACTCTTCGTACTGCGCCGGGGTCAACACACCGCCCCAAGTGTCGAACAGCATGACCGCCTGCGCGCCCGCAGCGATTTGCGCGTTCAAATAAAGGATCGTGGCGTTTGCGAGCAGCTCGAGCAGCCGGTGCAACTCGCGCGGCGACTCGTACATCATGCGTTTGATCAAGCCAAAGGTCTTGCTGCTGCCGCCCTCCACCATGTACGTCGCCACGGTCCACGGGCTGCCCGCAAAGCCGATCAAGGGCACGCGCCCGGCCAGTTCAAGGCGCACACGAGCAACGGCGTCCGTTACATACTTCAATTCCCGTCCCGGATCAGGCACACCGAGCCTGTCGATGTCGGCGGAAGTCCGAACCGGCCGCTCGAACCTTGGACCTTCGCCGGCTTCGAACTCCAATCCCAGATTCATCGCATGGGGAATCGTGAGAATGTCGGAAAACAAAATGGCCGCATCGAGTGGATAGCGATCGACCGGCTGCAGTGTGATTTCGCATGCGATTTCAGGATTCGTGCACATTTCGAGAAAGCCGCCCGCACGCGTGCGCGTCGCCCGGTATTCGGGCAGATACCTGCCCGCCTGGCGCATCAGCCAGATCGGCCGGCGCGGCGTAGGCTCGCGCATCAGGGCGCGCAGCAGAAGATCGTTCTTCAGCGTTTCACTCATGATTGCTCGTGGATGTGGGGCGCCTGGACCGTTTCCTCATGTTCGCTCGCTGGGCTCGAACAGACGGCGGTGCTCCAGAATCGCGTAGCGATCGGTCATGCCGGCGATGTAATCGGCCACGGCACGTGCACGTCCCGCGGGTCCTTTCACCAGTTCCAAGCGTGTGCGCGCCTCGTGTTCGTCGGGCATCAGCGCCGGATCGTTGAAAAACGCGTCGAACAGATCGCGCACGACGCGGCGTGCCTTGGCGGTCATGCGCCGAACTTTGTAGTGCTTGTAGAGCTGCTCGCGCAAGAATACCTTCAGCGCGGCGTTCGACTCGCGCGTGGCATCGCTGAAGCCGATCAAGGCTTTCGAGTGCGACCGGACCTCGGCGATGGAACGAACTCCCGAAGCGCTCAAACGTGCGGTGGACGAGTCGATCAGATCGCTCACGAGGTGATTGATCATTCGCCGCAAGATTTCGTAAACAAGGCGTCGGCCCGCGAGCTGCGGGTATTTTTCCTGCACTTCATCGTGAAACCTGCGAAACAGTGCCACGGACAACAACTGCTCGACGCTGATGAGACCGGCACGGATGCCGTCCTCCACATCATGGTTGTTGTATGCAATCTCATCGGCAAAATTCGCGAGTTGCGCTTCGAGCCCCGGCTGTTGGCGATGGATGAATCGCTCGCCGACGTCGCCGAGCAGAACGGCGTTATTGTAGGAGCAGTGCTTGAGAATTCCCTCGCGGCATTCGAAGGTCAGGTTCAAGCCGTCGAATTCGGCGTAGTGCTCCTCGAGCTCGTCGACCACGCGCAACGATTGCAGGTTGTGTTCGAAGCCGCCGAAGTCGCTCATGCACTCGTTCAAGGCATCCTGGCCGGCGTGTCCAAAAGGCGTATGGCCAAGATCATGGGCAAGGCAGATGGCTTCTGATAGCTCCTCGTTGAGCTTCATCGCGCGCGCGGCGGTTCGGGCTATTTGCGCGACCTCGAGGGAATGAGTCAGCCGAGTTCGATACAAATCACCCTCGTGATTGACGAACACCTGGGTCTTGTAGACCAGACGGCGAAATGCCGTCGAATGAACGATGCGGTCGCGGTCGCGCTGATATTCCGAGCGGTATTCGGGTTTTGGCTCTGGGTGGCGGCGGCCGCGCGAATGCTCCGGGTGCGCGGCATAGGGTGCAAGAGCGCTCATTTGGTGAACCCGCCCATTTGTGCGAACCGGCTCATTTGGCGAACCTCGTCATTCGAAATGTTCCGCCAGTGTGGCCTCGAGCGCAGCCTTGGAGTACTGGTCAGTGACGATGGCGCGGCCGAGTTTCTCGAGCAGAACGAGGCGAACAGCACCGCCCAGGACTTTTTTGTCCATCTGCATCAATTCGTAGGCTCGCGCGGCGCCGATGTGCGGCGCCTCGGTCGGCAATCCGGCTCTCGCCACGAGGTCGCGCAGGCGCTCCTTGACCGCCGCGTCGATCATTCCCAATCGGCAGGACAGATCCGCCGCGATGATCATCCCCAAGGCCACGGCCTCGCCGTGCAAGTACTTTTCATAGCCGGTCGCGGCCTCGATGGCGTGGCCAAAGGTGTGGCCGAAATTCAAAATCGCGCGCAAGTTGCGCTCGCGCTCGTCACGCGCGACTACAGTGGCCTTGATCTCGCAGGATCGACCGATGGCATAGGTAAGGGCGTCGGTGTCCCGCACGAGCAGCTGGGGAACCTGCTTTTCCAGCCATGCAAACAGCATCGGATCCCAGACAACGCCGTGCTTGATCACCTCGGCCAGACCTGAATTGAACTCCCGTTCCGTGAGCGTTCGCAGGGCATCGGTGTCCGCGATGACGGACTGCGGCTGATAGAAGGCGCCGATGAGGTTCTTGCCGCCCGAGTGATTCACCCCGGTTTTGCCGCCGACCGAGGAGTCCACCTGCGCCAGAAGCGTCGTCGGCAGTTGCACATAGCCTATACCGCGCTGATAGCAGGATGCGGCGAAGCCAGCAATGTCCCCGACGACACCGCCGCCCAATGCGAGCACGGTGGCATCGCGGTTCATTTTGTTGGCGACCAGCGCATCGAGCACCCAACCGGCGGTCTGCAGCGTCTTGTGCTGCTCGCCGTCGGGCAAGATGCATTCTGCGATGCGCCTTTGGGAAAAGCTGCCCGTCAGCTTGGCCAGGTACAGCTTGGCCACCGTGGTGTTGGTCACGATCAACAAGTCGCGGCCGGAGATTTGGCTCTCCAGCAGGTTGCGGTCCGTCAGCAACCCCGAACCGATCGTGATGGGGTAGCTTGAGGCACCGAGTTCGACTTGAAGCGTTTGCACGGGGGTGATTATACGAAGCCTAGGAGCTCTGCGTCCGGCGCAATTCCTGATGGATTTCTTCAGCAACGAGCTGCACGCGCCGCGCGTCGGTGGTGATCGTGAGGTCGGCAATCTCTGCGTACAGCGCAGCCCGGCGCGCCATCAAATCCTTGAGGCGCTGTTCAGGATCGGTGTCGTGCAGCAGAGGCCGATGGCGCGCATGCCGAGTGCGCTGGATTTGTTGATTGACGGAAGTCACCAGGTACACCACGACGCCGCGTTCGGCGAGGGCGGCGCGGCTGGCCGGGTCGATCACGGCGCCTCCTCCGGTCGCCAGCACGATGGATTCCAGGCGAGTCAGCCGGTCGATGGATTCTCGTTCGCGGATGCGAAATCCGGCTTCGCCCTCTTTCTCGAAAATGAATGCGATGTCCACGCCGGTTCTTGCCTCGATATCCGCGTCGCTGTCATGAAACGTGTAGCGCAACAGGCGCGCCAGATGCCGGCCGACCGCCGTCTTGCCCGAGCCCATGGGTCCTATCAGAAAAACGTTGCGCTTGCTCAGCATGGTCGCCGCTGATCATAACGGACGGCGCCGCTCGCCTGATTGCCTCTCAAAAAAATAAGGGGCGCCGAAAGGCGCCCCCACATGTGTCCACCAGCCCGCGGCCGGCGTTAGTAGAGATTCGATCCCTCACGCAAAATCTTCGGCGTGATGAAAATCAACAGTTCGGTCTTGTTGTTGATGTCCGTCGTGCTGCGGAACAATGCACCGAGGAACGGGATATCACCGAAGAACGGCACCTTGTTCGCCGACTTGGACTTGGTGGTATCCAGAATGCCGCCGAGCACCACTGTCTGGCCGTCGTTGACCAGCACCTGGGTGATGATCTGGCGCGTGTCGATGGAGGGCACGCTGCCGCCGGTGGCGCTGGTGACCTGTTGACCGACCGAGTCGTCGGAGACGTCGAGATCCAGGATGACGCGATTGTCAGGCGTGATCAGCGGCGTAACCTTGAGCTTCAACACGGCGTCCTTGAACTGCGTGGTCGTGGCGCCGCTCGATGCCGACTCCTGATAAGGAATTTCGACACCCTGCATGATGGTGGCCTGCTTCTGGTTCGCGGTAATGACGCGCGGCGAAGAAATGACTTCGCTCTTGCCCTCGTTCTGCGCCGCCGAGAGTTCCAGATCGACCACGTAGCTGCCGCCCAGCAAGGAAATGCCGATGCTGCCATTGGTATTCGCGGCCGGCGTGTTGACCTGATAGCGATTGTCGAGCGTGGTTCCCGACAAGGAGGCGCTGCCGAGACCCGTGCCGAGAATCGAGTTCGCGCCGGTGCCGTTGCCCGACACGGCCAGCAGCCCGTTGGGTCCGTTGGCCTGCGCAGTGCTGACTCCGAAGCGGGCGCCGAGATCGCGCTCAAACGTATCGCTGACGATGACGATGCGCGCCTCGATCAGCACCTGCTTGACCGGCACGTCCAAGGTTTGCACCAGGCGTCGGATGTCCGCGAGCTTCTCCGAAGTATCTTGCACCAGCAAGGTGTTGGTGCGCTCGTCGATCGACAAGCTGCCGCGCGGCGAGAGCATGGAATCCTTGGCCGTGGCACTGGTCGTCTTGATCAGTTTCGCCAGGTCCGTCACCTTGGCGTAGTTGACCTGCATGAATTCCGTATGGGTGGGCGAGAGTTCCTGCACCTCTTTGTGGGCCGCCAATTCGGCCTTCTCGCGGGTGGCCAATTCTTCCGTCGGCCCGATGATGATCACGTTGTCCTGACGGCGCTTGTCCAACCCTTTGGTGCGCAGCACGATATCGAGCGCCTGGTCCCAGGGCACATTCTGCAGACGCAGAGTGAGATTGCCCGAGACCGAGTCGCTGACGACGATGTTCTGGCCGCTGGTATCCGCGAGCAACTGCAATACCGAACGCACGTCGATGTCCTGGAAGTTCAAGGTCAACCGCTCGCCGGTGTATTCCTTCTTCTCCTCGGCACCGCCCGCGGTGCGCTTCGAGGATGCCTTGATTTCAACCGTGTACTGGTTGTCCGACTGGTACGCAAGCTGTTCGAAGTCGCCCTGCGAGCTGATGATCAAGCGTGAACTGCCCTCCACACGCACCGCGTCGACGGTCTGTACCGGCGTCGCGAAATCCTGCACGTCATAGCGGCGCATCAAATTCTTCGGCATGACCGTGCCGGCAAAGTCCACGACGATCTGCTGGCCTTCCTGCCGGACATTGACCGGCGTGCGGGGATCGGTGAGCTGCACGATGACCCGGCCGGTGCCATCGGCACCGCGCCTGAAATCGATCGTGCGGATGGCGCGCTCGCCGGGACTCGACGTTGCGGCCGCGGCACGCGCGGCGGCGGGCTTGCCGACGTCGGCGCCCGGCTGTTGTCCCAGCGTGACGATGATGTCGTTCCCGTCCACCTTGGTGGTGTAGGGCATCAAGGCGTCGACATTGACGACCAGACGCGCCCGGCCGTTCGCTTCGGCAGCGAGCACGGTGTCGACACCGCCAGAACGCACGTCGAAGCGGCGCGAGGCGAGCGCCAGGCTGGTGTTCGGCAAGTCGAACGCAATGCGCGCGGGCTTGTCGATGGTGAACGGCAACGGCTCCGGCGCCGGACCGCTCATGTGCAGTTTGAGCTGCACCTGTTGACCCGACAGGGTCTGAACGTCGATGGATTGCAGCTGGACCGGATCAGCGGCGCGCGCCGTCAAACTGATCGCAGTCAATGCGACCAGCGCCATCGCGCTCAGTATCGCCGCTCGGTATTGAATTCTGATCATGCTTTCATCTCCCTGTGGCTTCAATTGGCCAATGCCAATGAGGCCGGTCGCTCTATATAGCCGCCGAGACCATCCGGAATGATTTCGACGAGGCTAATTCTCCCGCCCGTAATTTCCGTCACTTTGCCGTCGTTCTGCCCCATGTAATTGCCGGGCTGAACCTTGTGAACAAGGCCGTCTTTGGATTGCACCAGCCCGTAAAAATTGTTGCCCACCTTGAAGGTGCCGACCATCTTCAGCGTGTCGAGCGAGAAACCTTCCAGGAATTCGCGATTGCGATGCGAGTTCATCCGCGCGCTCGCGAGGCCATTGGACGCGTTCGGACCCTGCGGCTGGAACGGCGAACGCAGATTGCCGGCCGAGTAGACATAGGTTTCGTAGGGCTTCACTTCCGGCAGAGGCTGAATGCGGCCACCCGGCTTTTTCTTGGTGGCTTCGATCCACTTCTGCAAATCCGATTGGCCGCCCGAACAACCGGCCGCGACCAATGCCGCCAGTACGACGCCGATGACGCCGATGACGCCGATACCCGATATCTGTCTCACGTCTTGCCTCCCGCCGCCGCCTTCTTCGCCGCCGGTTTCGCGCTGCCGCCTTGATCCTCGATATAGCGGTAGGTCTTGGCCGTCACGTCCATCGTCAAATTGTCGTAGCCGCTCTTTGCATCGACCGGCGCGATTTGAATGTCATTGAGCGTCACGATGCGGGGCAGGGCGGCGATGCCGCTCACGAACCGGCCGAAGTCGTGGTAGCTGCCCACCAGTTTGATCTTGATCGGCAGTTCTGCGTAGAAGCCATTGCTCTTCTCGCTCCCGGGCTGAAACAGTTTTTCGGTCAGGCCGGCTGACAAGCCGGTCTGCGAAATATCCACCAGAAGATTCGGCACCTCGGTCTTGCCTGGCAATTGCCTCAGCATCGCGCCGAAACTGCGTTCCATCTCGCCGAGCTGGGCGCGATAGGCGTCGAGGTTGGCGGCGCGCTGCTGCTTGTTCTCGAATTGCGCGCGCAAATCCTGCTCATCCGCCTGCGCCTTCTGCAACAGCGGCCGCTCGTCGTTCCACAGGAAGAAGTACCAGCCGACGGCTGCAAGCACCGCAAAGCCGAGCAGGACGAAAAATCCCCGCACGGCCACCGGCCAGCGGCCGACGTCGCGGGGATCGAGAGTACGAAGTTGATCGAAGAGGTTCATTTCGCCGCAACCTTCTTAACCGTTGTTTCGCCGCCGTTTTCAACGTCCACGCCGACCACATCGCTGGTGAGCGTGAAGCTCGAGCCGCCGGTCGGCGAATCCTTGGCCGTCTCGACCACCTGCAGCTGCGGGTTATCCATCCAGGAAGAAGCATCGATATTGCGCATGAAGGTGGATACGCGCGTGCTCGACTGAGCGACGCCCTTCATCTCGAGCTTCTTGCCGGTTTCCTTGATCTGCGTGAGGTAGATTCCCTCGGGCACGGTCTTCACCAGTTCGTCGAACAGATGCACGATTTCGGGCCGCTTACGCTGCAACTTCTCGATGATTTCCATGCGCGCGACCAGGCGCTGCTTGCGATTTTCCAGGTCTTGAATGTCCGCAATTTGCGCGTCGAGTTTGACGATCTCCTTTTTCAGAAGATTGTTCTTCGCGTTCTGCGAATCGATCCAGCTGGAATACAGCAGTTTGCCGCCCAGGACGAAGACCACCGCGGCAAAAGCGGCGCCGCCCAGCGCGACCAGAAATTCGCGGCGTCGGACCTTTCGTTCTTGTTCGCGCCAGGGAAGTAGATTAATACGCGGCATGGCTACTCTTTAGTCGAAGCTGCGCAGCGCTAGGCCGCAGGCTGTGAGTAATGCGGTGGCATCGCGCGCCACTGCTTGCGCTTTGGCCTTGGACGACACCTTCATGTTGCCGAGCGGATCGCCTTTGTCGGCCGGCACGCCCACGCGGCTGGAGATGACATCGGCAACGCCGGGGATGTTGGCGCAGCCGCCGCAAATCAATATTTGGTCCGGCTGAGCGCGGCCGCTGCCGGAGGCCAGATAAAATTGCAGCGAACGGCTGACCTGTTGCGTCATGTCGTCGATGAAAGGGTCGAGGACCTCGGGCTGATAGTTGCTGGGCAATCCGCCTTCTTTCTTTGCGCGGCCGGCTTCTTCCATGCTGAGGCCGTAGGTGCGCATGATTTCTTCCGTCAGTTGCTGGCCGCCGAAAGCGAAATCGCGCGTATAGATCACCCGCAGATCGCGCAGCACGCTGAATGTGGTGCTGCTGGCGCCGAAGTCGACGACCGCGACGGTGCGGTCGACGCCGCCGTCGGGCATTTGGTGGCGCATGAGTGCGCAGGCGTTTTCCAACGCGAAGGCCTCGACGTCGACCAAGTGAGCGGTCAGCCCCGAGGCCTGCACCGCCGCCTGGCGCTGCTCCACGTTCTCGGTTCGTGTCGCGACGAGCAGCACATCGAGCATATCCGGATCTTTTTCCGACGGGCCCACGACCTGATAGTCGTAGCTGACTTCTTCCATCGGGAAGGGGATGTACTGGTCGGCCTGCATTTCGACCTGGCCTTCCAATTCGTTTTCGCCGAGAGTCTTCGGCATCTGAATGACTTTCGTAATCGCCGCATCACCGCTGATCGCGATGGCCGCGAGGCGGCTCTTGGCGCCGGAGCGTTTTACCGCGCGCCGAATCGCTTCGCCGACCGCTTCCGCGTCGACGATGGCCTTTTCGTTGATGGCGTTGTGCGGAGTCGGTTCCGCCGCATAAGACTCAACGCGATATTGGCCACCCGACATCGTGAGCTCGATCAGCTTCACCGACGAAGTGGTTATGTCAAGTCCCAAAAGCGGACGATATCTTTTACCTAACGACCACACAAATTTTTTCCCTTTTTGCTCAATACCTTGTAGGTCGAAACGCGTGCATGAGATTAGCTATGACAAGCAAACTTAGCAAGAAACTGTTAAATGGAACGTGAAACTACTCACGGTAATGAGCCCCAAGGACCCCCAAGTCGGCAAACTGAGACTTGCGACAGTTTCGGAAGCTTTCGAGGCGGTCGACTCGTCCATTTCGGACCTCACCGCCCAAGGGAAGCCTTAAGCGTTTGGTTAGTTACTGGTCTGGCAACCCGGCCGGCCGTAAGGTGTCATACCCTTATGGACCTTCGGTTTTGCGTCCCATCATTCGATGGGTATGCCCACTGAACCGGCGGTAATATGCTGCCCATGTCCGCCGACGCAATAAGTTAGAACGGTTTTCTGTGGCCAAACGTTATCTAGTTCTCATCTCGCGCATTTGTGCAGTTTTAGTTGGCTTAATAGCGCTAATTGCCTTCGCCAACGTCTGTGCTTATGTCTACTTGAGGCCCGCCCTGCCGGATGTGGGCAGCCTTCGTGAGGTCCAGCTGCAGGTGCCGCTGCGCATCTACACCCGCGACGGCAAGCTGATCCAGTCCATCGGCGAGCAGCGCCGCATCCCGGTGCGCTACGACCAATTGCCGCCCAAGCTGATACAGGCTTTCCTGGCCACCGAGGATGACCGCTTCTTCCGCCATCATGGCGTTGATTTCCAGGGTATTTTGCGGGCGGCGGTGGCCGATTTACGCGCCGGCGGCATCCGCCAGGGTGCCAGCACCATCACCATGCAGGTGTCGCGCGACATGTTCCTCACCCCGCGCCGCGATCTGAAGCGAAAGATGAGCGAAATCTATATTTCCCTGCTCATGGAGGCAGAATTCACCAAGGAAGAGATCTTCTCCTTGTACGTGAACAAAATCTTCCTGGGCCAGCGCGCCTACGGCGTTGCGGCCGCCGCGGAAGTGTATTTCGGCAAGAGCCTGGACCAGTTGAGCCTCGCGGAAATGGCCACCTTGGCCGGCCTCCCGACCGCACCGTCGACGCGAAATCCGGTCGCCAACCCCGAAGCCGCAAAGCTGCAGCGCACTCATGTGCTTGGCCGCATGCTCGAGCTCGGTTACATCAGCCAGTCTGAGTACGATCAGGCCAAATCCACCCCCATGGAATCGCGCCTCCACGGCGCCTCTGTCGAGGTCGACGCGCCGTATCTGGCCGAAATGGTTCGCAACGACATGCAGAACAAGTATGGGGATGCCGTCTATACGGCGGGATACAAGGTCTATACGACCCTGGACTCGCGCCTGCAGGCGGCGGGCACCGTCGCGTTGCGCACCGGCCTGATCGAATACGACATGCGCCATGGCTACCGCGGGGCCAGCGCGAAGGTCGACTTGTCCAAAATCAGCACGCCCGCCCAATTCGAAGCGCAGCTCGAGGAATTCCCCATTATCGGCGGTTTAAAACCCGCCATCGTCGAGCAAGTCGAGGCCAAGAGCGCCAAGATCTACGTCAAGGATCTGGGGGTCGTCACGCTGCCTTGGGAGAAGCTTTCTTGGGCCCGGCGGGAATTACCGGACGAGAAGGTCGACAGGCCGCCGGTACAAGCCTCGGAGATCTTGAGCCGCGGCGACGTCATCTACACCGTCGGCCGCACGGCCGAATCCCTGCTTTTCGTGCAAGTACCCGAAGCGCAGAGCGCCCTGGTGTCGGTCGATCCGAAGGACGGTGCGGTCGTGGCCCTGGTCGGCGGTTTTGATTTCTTTCAGAGCAAGTTCAACCGCGTGACCCAAGCCCGGCGCCAACCCGGTTCGGGTTTCAAGCCGTTCATTTATGCGGCGGCTTTCAACAAGGGATTTACCCCCGCCAGCGTGGTGTTGGATGCACCGGTGGTCATCGACGAGGAAGGCAAGGAACAGGCGTGGCGTCCGCACGAGGACACGGGCTTGTTTTATGGGCCTGTCCGACTGCGCGATGCCTTGGTGCATTCCCGGAATTTGGTCTCGGTGCGCTTGATGCGCGCCATTGGCGGCCAGTACACGCGCGATTACGTGACTCGCTTCGGTTTCGACAAATCACAATTGCCGGACGACTTGACGCTGGCCTTGGGAACAGCCGAATTGAGCCCGTTGCAGCTGGCCATCGGCTACGCCACCTTCGCCAACGGCGGCTTCAAGGTCAGCTCCTACTACATCGACCGCGTCGAGGATGCCAATGGCAAAATTCTGCAGCAGGCCAACCCCGCCATCGCCTGCTCGCAGTGCGGGCGCCCCAGCGATGGTCCCAGTCCGAAAAGCGCGGCCGTCGGGTCGCACCCAAGTCTGCTGGACGAAGCGCCGCACGACGGTAAGAGCTTGATTCCAGTGAAGAATCTGGCACCGCAGATCGTGAGTCCGCAGGTGGCATACCTGCTGGCGGACATGATGGCCGATGTCATCAAACGCGGCACGGGTCAGCGCGCCCGCACGCTCAATCGCGACGACATCGCCGGCAAAACGGGCACCAGCAACGACTTTCACGACGGTTGGTTCAACGGCTTCAACGCCGACATCGTCACCACCGTCTGGACCGGCTTCGATCAGGACCGAACCCTGGGCGAAGGCGAACAGGGCTCACGCGTGTCCGTTCCAACCTGGACCTATTTCATGAAGGAGGCGTTGGCCGGCACCGCCCGGCACGCCGTGCCCATCCCGGACGGCATCGTCAGCGTGCGCATTTCGCCGAAGACCGGCTTGCTCGCAAGCTCCGACGACCCCACCGGCATCATGGAAAAATTCATCGAGGGTAATTTGCCCAAGGCCGAACTGTACGAAGGGCAGAACCCGAACAACCCCGAAGCCGATAAACCGATATTCTAAGAGCCCGTGGGATACCGAGACAGGCTCCTCACCCATGCCTAAGAAGTTTTCGCAGCGTTCCGAAGATCTACGCCGCGCTCTCGCGCAGGAGGCGGCGAGAATCATGGAAGAGCACGGTATCGAGGATTTCCTGCAGGCGAAGCGCAAAGCCGCCGACCGCCTGGGCGTCAACGATGTCGCAGTGCTGCCCAAAAACGTCGAGATAGAGGCGGCGCTCCGAGCGCATCAACGCCTTTTTGGGCGCGATACCCACGATCACACCTTGAGGGAACAGCGGCGCATCGCCCTCGACACCATGCGGATTTTGGCGGAGTTTCAACCCCGTTTGGTGGGTTCCGTACTGACCGGGACGGCCACCAATTACAGCGATATCAATCTGCATTTATTCGCCGACGCCTCCGAATCGGTCGCGATCCGGCTGCTCGAGATCGGCGTGCCGCACGAGTTTTATGAGCGGCGCGTGAAAATGGATGCGGAACGCAGTGTGAATTATCCCGCGCTGCGATTCGAGGCCAACGGGCGCACGGTCGATGCCACGGTATTTCCGATCGATGGTATCCGTCAATCGCCCTATTCTCCCGTCGATGGGCGCCCCATGAAACGCGCCGATGCGCGGGAAGTGTCGGAGCTGGTCGACGCGAACTAGCTTCGGCACAGTGAAATTGAGCGGCTAGATGGATCGCTCAAGCTCACCGTGCCGCAGGACTTGTTACGAGCGGCCGCCATCGATCGCATGGGGCACAGAAGCTCAGCTCGCGTTGGTCGCGCGGGCGTAGTGATATTCACCGGTTCGAGCATTCGCCAGGAAGAGTGAGAAGCCTCGAGGCACTGCCGCCTGTCGCGTGCTACATCGGTCAAAATCACTGAGCTTTTGTCTGCCACACTGCGAGCATGTCGGGCGAACCCTGCGCCCGGACGCCATTGTCGGTGAGAATGTCATCCGTGGCGGCGACCAGAGCGGGGCGCGAGAAAACCAGCGCTTCGCCGCCCTTGGAGGCGAATTCGATCGTGACGAACGGATCCTTGAGGTCCCGCAGCAGCGCCACCAGATGTTTGAGGCTCTTCACGGGGGTTCCGTTCACCGAGTACACCACCGAACCTGCGGGATTCGAATAGCCGTTAGCGAGCTTGTGCGGAAAGAACGGCGAAGAAATGACCACCAGCTCTTGGAGATCGTCGGTCGGCGGATCGAAGGCCCGGGTGACCAGCGGACTCTTCACATAGCTCAAGACGCGCATCAAGTTGGCGTTGTTCTCAAACGCACCCAAGAACTGCCGGGTCGCGCGCGAAAATACCATCGGTCCATAAACGAAGTACGACGGATATTCGCCGTGTAGATCCGAAACCAACGTCGGATACTCCGCCGACACGGGAAGTTCGATCTTCAAAGTTTTGCCCGCGCGCACCACCGTGAGGGGCAGCTTGCCGTCTTTGGCCACCTTCTGGATCATGTAGTTAAAATTAACCCGCAGATCCCTGTCGATCTTGACCATGCCCTGATTGTCGATGGGCGTATCGCCGATCCGGGTCAGCACGTCCCATTCCTTGAGCGGATACGAAGGATCGGATTTGTCGGGCCGGTGCACCACCATTCCCTCGACGCTCTTGTCCAGCTTCAGGTACTCGCGCAGCGCCGGGTTCTCCAGCGTCTGCAACTCATCATGCATGCTGGCCTTGCCGACATAGTGGCCGCTCGCAATATCCTTGAGGAATAGATCCACCTCTTCGTTCGGGATGATGTAGCCGATGTTCTGGCTGTCGCCGCCCAGCCGGCTGAATGCAAGGCCGATCATTTTGTCGCCGGCGATCGCGGGGCCGCCGCTGTTGCCGGGATTGATGGCCGCATCGATCTGAATGCGCAGCCCCGATACCGGATAGTTGTACGACGCGAACTCGATGCGCGACACGATGCCCTTGGTGATGGACAGCGATGAGCCCCCGGTCGGGAAGCCGTAGGCGAGAACGGGATCCTTGATTTGGGGCAGCTTGCTGGCGCGCACCACCGGCGGGTGAGTGTCGAAGAAACTCGGATCGTCGAGTTGCAGGACCGCGAGATCAATGCCGGGCGCGATGGCGAGCACCGACGCCGATAGCTTGTCGCCGGCCGCATTCGCCTGAATCTGCACTTGGCTGGCGTAGAGCACGGCGTGCGCGTTGGTCAGAATGCGTTTGCCCTCGATGACCACGCCTGAGGCGGTGGCCTCGCTCGGTGCCTGCTTGGTCCAGGGTTTGAAGGGATCCGGATAGCGCATGGTCGAAAAAATCTTGACCACCGAATTTTCCAGCGCCGGGACTTCGGCTTGATCGGCTGCGTGGGCCGCGGCGAAGGCTGTGGCGGCGAACAAAACGCCGAGGTTGAAAAAAATGATTCGCGCGTAGCGTGCCATGAAAAGTCCTATTTGCCGTCGACTGAAAACGCCAGCAGCGTATTACCGGAGATGATGTAAACGCCGCCGTTGACGATGGTCGCGCCGCCATGGTCCAGAGGACCGCCGCTGGCGCGCACGCCGTTTTGCGTCTGAAAGGCCTTCGCTGTATCGAAGTCCCAGAGAATTTTGCCGTCGATGGTCGAATAGGCGCGCAGGTGGCCATCCATCGATCCCGAAAACACGCCGCCCGGCATCACCGTAACCGCTTGCGATTGCGCGTGCCAGCACGGGCCTTCGCTCCAGGAACACGCCGGGCTGGGCGACTGCGTGTGCCAGCGCGCAATGCCGGTTTTCGGATCCAGCGCCCAAAGGCTGCCGCTCACATTGCCTGGGTCAGCCAAGGAGCCGGAGAGAGCGACATACCAGCTGCGATGATCGGCCGCCGTGCCCCAAGCCACCCCCCCTTTTTCGTTCGCATCGCTGTCCCCCGGCTTGCTCTGCCATAGGATTTCACCGCCGTGATCGGGATCGAGTCCGTAGACGATGCCCGAGAGCTGCCCGGCCAAAATAACCTCGTTACCGCTTGCCAAGGTTCGCAAGACCGGTGAGCTGATAAAGCCGCTCGAGGCGGTCCTGCCCGGCACCGTGAGCTGTTTGACCCATCGAAGTTTGCCGTCGCTCAAACCGAACGCGGCGATCGAATCGGTGAGCGACAATTCGATTCCGGTCGTGGATCGGCCCGTGCCGACGTACAGCACGCCGCGCTTGTCATCGATGGTGGGCGAGGAGGCGATGGCGGCCCCGGCAGGTCCGAATTCCTGCACGCCGGCGCTGTTCTTACGCGTAGCTTGCGGCTCCTCGAGCACGGTATAGCTCTTCCATAGAATACGGCCGGTGGCGATATCGAGCGCCGCCACGCTGCCGCGAAAGGTGCAGCAACTGTAATTGGGGTTGGCGGTATTGCTGTCCTCGTTGGAACCCACGGCGACATATAGCCGGTCGTTGCTCAAGGTCGGCGCACCGACGATGCGCGCCGTGGGATGTGTGTCGACTTGCGTCTTCCACAGCAGCGTTCCCTTTTGTGCATCGAGCGCATACACGGCGCCGGTGTCGTCGCCGAAAAATGCGGCGCTCGGCGCCTTGATGACGTCCAGATGCGCGAGAGTGCGTTTAAGTCTTCGGGGTATCGCGGCACGCTTCGACTGGCCCAGCTCCCCGATCGAAATCGCCGTGCGGCTGCCCGCAGGCGCATCGAAGGTCCAATAAGTGCAGCCGCTCTTGGCGTCCAGCGCGTAGACGCGGCCGGCCGAACTGGTCACGAACAATCTGCCGTCGACCAACGTCGGCTGGCCAAGCTCGTTGCCGCCGCCCTGAAATCCGTATGCCCACTTCAGCGCGAGCTTCGGCACGTCCATGGCACGAATCGCCGGTTCCGGTTGATAGCGCGTATTGAAAAGATCGCGGCCCCAGCCGTTCCACTGCACGCTGCCGACCGCGACCGGATCCGCGCGCTCCGCGCAAAGATTTTTTTCAGGAGTCAAAACGACCCGGGCGCGGCTACTTCCGGGCGTGCCGGCCGGGGTGGGCACCGGGGAAATCGGCGCTGAGGTTGGTGTGGAAGCCGGCGACTGCGCCGGTGCCGGCGGGACAGTGGCGGCCTCCTGGCCCAAGGCGATGCCGCCGACCAGCACGAGGAGCGGCGCGCATTTCATGACCATTAAAGCCGGCACGACTTAGCGCTTTTCGATCGGCTGATAATCTCGTTTGGTGGGACCCGTATAGAGCTGGCGCGGCCGGCCGATTTTCATATTCGGATCCGCAACCATTTCGCACCAATGCGCCACCCAGCCGGCGGTTCGCGCAATGGCAAACATGACCGTGAACATGGAGCGGGGGATGCCCAAAGCGCTGTAAATGATGCCGGAGTAGAAATCGACGTTGGGATAGAGCTTGCGCGACACGAAATACTCGTCCTTCAGCGCGATCTCCTCCAATTTGAGCGATAGATCGAAAAGCGGATTATTGCCCTTGCCCATCTTCTCCAAAACGCGGTAGCACATGTCGCGGATGATTTTGGCGCGCGGATCGAAGTTCTTGTACACCCGGTGCCCAAAACCCATGAGCCGCACGCTGTCATTCTTGTCCTTCACGCGGGCCAGGAACTTGTCGATGTTCGCGACGGAGCCAATGCCGTCGAGCATATCGAGCACGGCTTCATTCGCACCGCCGTGCGCCGGTCCCCACAGGGCGGATACGCCCGCGGAGATGGCGGCGTAGGGGTTCGCGCCGGTGCTGCCGGCAAGCCGCACCGTCGAGGTGCTGGCATTCTGCTCGTGGTCCGCGTGCAGTATGAACAACAGATCGAGCGCTTCGGCGGCAACCGGATCGATCGCGTACGGTTCGCAAGGAACGGCGAAGAACATATTGAGCATGTTCGAGGTGTATTGCAGATCGTTGCGCGGATAGATAAATGGCTGTCCGAGCGTGTGCTTGTATGCCGCGGCGGCAATCGTCGGCAGCTTCGCAATGATCCGGTGCGCAAAGATTTCCCGGTGCCGCGGATCTCCGATGTGCGTGGTGTCGTGATAAAAGGCGGCCATCGAGGCCACCACCGCGGAAACCATCGCCATGGGGTGGGCGTCATGATGGAAACCGCGGAAAAACCCGAGCAACTGCTCGTTCACCATGGTGTGCCGCATGATCGAATCTGTGAACGCATCGAGTTCCGGTTTGGTCGGCAGCTTCCCATTGATGAGCAGCGTCGCCACTTCGAGAAAGCTCGACTGCTTCGCCAGCTGCTCGACCGGATAGCCGCGGTACAAGAGGATGCCCGCGTCGCCATCGATGTAAGTGATCTTGCTTTCAGTGCTCGCGGTGGCCATGAATCCGGGGTCGAAGGTGAAGACGCCCTGGTCCTTGGTCAGATGCGAGATGTCGATAACATCGGGCCCAATCGTCCCGGAAATGGCATTCAGCTGGCTCGTTTTTCCGGTCGTGAGATTCTTGAGTTCGTATTTCGTGCTCATTCGCTGTATCCGACGGCTATGTTTCGATTGTTTCAGGCCTCAGCCTTGCACGGCCGTACAACGGAATCAAGCGCATACGTCGCCGAAGTGAAAGCTCGTCGCCGGGTGCGCGAGCGGCTTCGCCGAGAGGTCTCTTGTAAGAAGCGCGGCTCTCGCCGCGCGGCGAAATGAACTGTCGGAAGCTTAAGGTTTTGCCGGCGTCGCGGGTTTTGCGGGCGCCGCGGTTTTTGCGGGCGCGCTCGCGTACTTCTTGCGGAACTTATCGACGCGGCCGCCGGTGTCCACAATTTTCTGCTTGCCGGTGTAGAACGGATGGCAGTTCGAACAAACTTCGACCTGCAGATCTTGACCGATGGTCGAACGCGTCTCGAACTTGTTGCCGCAGGTGCACGTGACCGTGATCTGTTTGTAATCGGGATGGATGCCGGCTTTCATGGAAACCTCGTTAAGCTGTTGCGGCAGAATCGAAGCGTTCGCTTTGAGAAACGCATCGCCACGCCATTGGACCCATATCTCTTGGCTTGATCTCGAGAATTCAATGCCAAAAACAGGGCCGCGCATCATATGCGCACCCATCAGTCTCCACAAGAGTCATTTCACGCACATATTTGTCCACAATAACTGTGGATAAGTCTGTGGACGGCATCGGGTGCAGGGGACTGGTACGCTGGAAAATCGCGTAATTGTTAATTTGATCAAAAAATAGACAGGCCACTTTCTCTTTTATAATCAATGTATTGGAAGATGCATCTGACCTACTGCAGATGCAATGTGCTGTAGGTCTCACTTTGTTCGGGGTCCGACGAACGATGTGTATAAGCTTAAGCGAGGAAACTGGCCTGAAGATCGTTGAGGAAGCGTCGCCCCAGCGCTGTCGGCCGCCACCCGGAAGCCACCGATTCCAGCAAACCCCGATTCTTGGCCGCCGCCAGCTTCTCGTGCAGGCTTTCCAGCCGAAGTCCGGTGCGCTCCCGGAAGCAATCGCTGCTAAATCCCTCGTTTAGCCGCAGCGCGTTCAGCATGAATTCAAACGGCAGATCCGCGGCGGGAACATAGCTGCGAGTCCCTGCTGCCAGCGTTGCGGGGCCAATCTCGGCCTGATATTCGCGCGGTTGCTTTGCCTTGACGGTGCGCAAGATCTTCTCAGGCAGCGCCTCGCTCACTTTCCCATGAGCGCCGGCTCCAATGCCCACGTAATCGCCGAACTGCCAATAGTTCAAGTTGTGTCGGCATAGCGCGCCCTCCTTGGCGTATGCCGACACTTCGTATTGCGCGTAGCCACAGTCCATCAGCATTTTCTGGCCGGCGAGTTGGATCTGCCACGCTGCATCCTCGTCCGGCAGTGACGGGGGCCGCGAATGGAATACGGTGCCGGGTTCGAGCGTGAGCTGGTAGTAGGAAATATGCGCGGGCTCGAGCGAACAGGCGATCTTCACGTCGTTCAGCGCTTGCTCCAGCGTTTGCTGCGGCAGCGCGTACATGAGATCCAGATTGAAATTGCTGAGTTTTGCGGCGATGAGTTCCTCGACCGCTCGATGCGTGTCGTCGGCTGAATGAATGCGGCCCAACACCTTGAGTGCACCGGCGTCAAAACTTTGCGCGCCCAGCGACACCCGGTTGATTCCCGCCTCCGCGTAGCCTTGGAACTTGCCCCGTTCAATCGTCCCTGGATTTGCCTCCAGGGTGATTTCCGCATCATCCGCGAACTCAATCCGCGCCTTGAGCGCCACGATCAACCGGGCGAATTCGCAAGGATCGAACAGGCTCGGCGTGCCGCCGCCGAAAAACACGCTGTCGATCCTGCGCCCCCGCAGTCGCGGCAACTCGAGTTCGAAGTCCCGGATCAGCGTGTCGATGTAAGTAACGTCGGGCTGACCTGACTTCAGCTGATGCGAGTTGAAATCGCAGTAGGGGCATTTGCGTACACACCACGGCATATGCACGTACAGCGCCAGCGAGGGGTCGATCACCGTTGTCCCGCCAGTTGGTCGCGCAGCGCGCGCAGCGCCTTGCCGCGATGGCTCAAGCGGTTCTTGTCCGCGGGCGGCAGTTCGGCCGCGGTCTTATCGAGTTCGGGCAGCCAAAAGTAGGGGTCGTAGCCGAAGCCGCCGCTGCCGCGCGGGGTGTCCAATACAAATCCCTGCCAATCCGCCTCGGCGATCAAGGGCGTGGCGTCTGCTTCGCACTCGACGAACACCAACGCGCAGCGGTAGCGCGCCCGGCGCTGCTCGTGCGGGATGCCGGCCAGCGCGCGCAGCAGCTTGGCGTTGTTGGCCGCATCGTCGGCTTCTAAGCCGGCATAGCGGGCCGAAAAAATGCCCGGCGCGCCGCCCAAGACATCGACTTCGAGCCCCGAATCGTCGGCGACCGCGGGCGAGTCGCTCAAAGCCGCGGCATGACGCGCCTTGAGCAAGGCATTGGCCAGAAAAGTTGCGCCTGTTTCTTCCGGCGAGGGCAGCTGAAGCTCCGCTGAGCTGGTCAATTCAAACGGCAATCCGGCGAGCAGGGAGCGAAATTCGCGCAATTTCCCGGTATTGCCGGTGGCGATCACCAAGCGCCTAGGAGCGGGTTTCTGCATTCCGCGTGACGCGAGCGTCAGGCTGCGCGGGCCGTGAGTTGCGCGGCATGCAATTGCGCGATGCCTTGGGTGGCAAGGTCCAACAATTGGTCGAGCTCATGACGGCGAAACGCGTGACCTTCCGCAGTTCCCTGCACTTCCACGAACCCGCCGCCGCTGTTCATCACCACATTCATGTCGGTTTCGGCGTTCGAGTCCTCGGCATAGTCCAAATCCAGCACCGGCGTGCCACGGTAGATGCCCACCGACACGGCGGCGACCTGGCCATGCAAAGGATTCGAGACGAGGGTGCGCCGCTTGAGCAGCGTATCGATGGCATCGGCCAGGGCCACGAAGCCGCCGGTGATCGCTGCCGTGCGCGTGCCGCCGTCGGCCTGCAACACGTCGCAGTCGATGGTCAGGGTGCGCTCGCCGAGACCTTTCAAATCGACCACGGCGCGCAGCGCCCGGCCGATCAGACGCTGAATTTCCTGCGTGCGTCCGCTTTGCTTGCCGCGCGCGGCCTCGCGTGCCGATCGCGTATGAGTGGCGCGCGGCAGCATGCCGTATTCGGCGGTCACCCAGCCTTGTGCGGCCCCGCGCAGGAATCCGGGCACGCTGTCCTCGATGCTGGCAGTGCATAACACGCGCGTCGCGCCGAAACTCACCAGCACCGAGCCTTCCGCATGCTGGGTATAGCCGCGTTCGAACTTCAACTCGCGCAATTGATCGGCGGCGCGCCCGCTAGGCCTGATGCTCACGCCGTCTTCCAGCGAAGCGCCGCGGCGCTGGTGTTGTCGCTATAAGGCGCGGAAGCCTGCACCGCCTGGGCTCCCAAATCGTTGAGCGAATCGCGCAACGGTTTGCCATTGTTCTGCGCGAAGCGCCCCAAATCCTGGTCCTTAAGGTTGGCCCACAAGCCGTCGGTGCACAGCAGCAGCACATCGCCGGCCTTCAATTTGCGCCGCGACGAGATGGTCATCTCCGGCAATGCAGCGTCGCCGCCGAGACAGCATTCGACGTAGTTGCGCATCGGGTGGCCGTGCACTTCGGCCTCCGTGATCAAACCTTCCCGCAACAGCACCTCAACGTGGCTATGATCGCGCGTGCGTTCGAGCACCTGCGCCTGGCGCAATTGATAAACGCGGCTGTCGCCGACGTGCGCCCAATAAGCCGCCGAATCTTGCACGAGGCATACCGCGCAGGTCGCGCGCGGTCGCGCTTCCGCGCTCAAGGACGAGCCGAGCTTGACGACTTCCTCG
Source organism: uncultured Gammaproteobacteria bacterium (assembly GCA_963721095.1). Lineage (GTDB taxonomy): Bacteria > Pseudomonadota > Gammaproteobacteria > Steroidobacterales > Steroidobacteraceae > Bog-1198. The sequence goes on from CAVRHU010000001.1 coordinate 232,506, forward strand.
TGCGCCCTGCCCAATGCCAAATGCAGGAACGTCCCGGGATCAAAAATGGGATGGGGGCTCTGCCAGAATGCCTCGAGCATGGTGGCGAGCGCGGTTTCCGCCGCGCGGGCGCCGTCCGCATGGCCGCCCATGCCATCGATCACCACCAGGAGCACGGCCTGTTCCGCGGCCGCAACTGCTACGCGATCCTGGTTTTCCTCGCGGTGCCCGATGAGGCTCACGTCCGCGGTTTCGATCTGCAATGCCCGCTCCTCGTCTGGCTTGCGAATCATGTAGTATCGCCGATTTTAGTGGCGACCCCCATGATTCGTAGCATGACCGGCTTTGCCCGACGAGAGCGGCAGTTCCCCTGGGGACTGCTGGCCTGGGAATTGAAGACGGTAAATCACCGATTCCTCGAGTTGGGATGCCGTTTGCCCGAGGAATTCCGCGCCGCCGAAGCCGACTTTCGGGCCACGGTCGCCGCGGCCGTTCGCCGCGGCAAAGTCGAGTGCTCGCTGCACTTTCGGCCCACGGTCGTCTCCTCCGCGCTCGAAGTCGATGCCGAATTGCTGGCCAGCCTAACCTCGCGCGCGCAGCACGTGGCGGCGCAAGCGGGCGTATCGGCTCGAATCGATGTGCTCGATCTGCTGCGCTGGCCCGGGGTCATCCGCGACGGGACCCGCGACACCGCGCCGATGATCGCGGCCGCTCAAGGTTTGCTCGCGGAAGCCTTGGCGGACTTGACCCGCTCGCGCGACAGCGAGGGAGGACGCCTGCGCGATGCGCTGGAACAGCGTTGCGCCGGGCTGCTGGAATTCTCGGGACGCGTCACCGACCGGCTGCCGGAAATCCGTGCCCGCATGCGCGCGAAGCTTCTCGATCGCATCGCGCAACTGGTCAGCGACGTCGACCAGGACCGGCTCGAGCAGGAACTCGCGATCTTGGCGCAACGCCTGGATGTCGACGAGGAGATCGACAGACTGCGCGGGCACGTCGCCGAAGTGCGCAAAACCTTCGAAGGGCCCGAGCCCGCGGGCCGGCGGCTGGACTTTCTAATGCAGGAACTCAACCGGGAAGCCAATACGCTGTCCTCGAAATCCCAGGACATCGAGACCACCCGTGCGGCGGTGGATATGAAAGTGCTCATCGAGCAAATGCGCGAGCAGGTGCAGAACATCGAGTAGCTTCCGGGGCTGTTTGGGGACGCTTCACCGTCGCTCGCATTTCTCTATAAATCAGGCAATTATTGACAAGCAGCGTACATGGACTTCCAGGCCCTGCCGCGCTAAAGTTTGTAGCTGGGCGCGTAGCTACAACGCTAGCTACAGCCGGGTGGAACTGCGTGTTCCTGGTCTAGCTACAAGGGTGCGCCCATGGCGCGGGACAGACTGACGGCGCTGCAGGTCAAGCGAGCGCATGAGAAGGGCGAACCCGTCCTGCTCCCAGACGGCGCGGGACTCTATCTTCGCAAGCAATCCGCTTCCGGCACAGCCTGGACGCTGCGCTACCGCTTTGGCGGCCGCGATCGCTGGATGGCGCTCGGCAGCTACCCGGACATGGAACTGGCGGACGCCCGCAAGGCCGCGCGCGCCAAACGCACGCTAGTCGACTCAGGCCGGGATCCACTGCTCGAGAAGCAGAGCGAGATCGAAGCACAGCTCAAGGCCAGCGCCGCCAAGAAGGCACGCGGCAAGTTCAAGGAGCTGGCCGAGGACTGGTACGAAACCGAAATCAAAGGTGGACGCCTCAAGCACCCGGCCGTGCCGCGCCGGTATCTCGACAAATACATGCTTCCTGAGTTCGGCGATACCGTGCCCGCCGAGATCACGCCGGCCATGGCGGCGCGCTTACTAGCCCGTGTGGGAAAGAAGGCCCCGACGGCCGCGAATGATTTGCTGCGCCACATGCGGCGCGTTTTTAGGTTCGCCGTCCGCAGGCATCTAATGGCGTCCAGCCCGGTGGCCGATTTCAACTTAAGCGATGCCGGCGGCCAGGAATCCGCGCGGCAACGATCCTTGAGCCGCGATGAGCTCGAGCGGTTGTTCAAGGCGCTGCGAGACGCACCGAGTTTCGGCGGCACCAATCTGCTGACGATCAAGCTGCTGCTCGCCCTCGGCGTGCGCAAAGGCGAATTGCTGGGCGCGAAGTGGAGCGAGTTCGATCTCGATGGCTCAACGGATCTGGGTCCGGTGTGGCGGCTCCCGGCCAAGCGCACCAAGACCTCAGCGCCCTTGTCGATCCCCTTGGCGCCGGCGGTGGTCGGATGGCTCAAGGCCTTACGCGAAGTCGATTGCGGCAGCGAGTTCGTACTTCCAAAGCGGCGCAGAGACCGACGGCAACGTGCACTGCATGTCGGCATCGACACCTTGAACGCCGCTCTTGCCGGCGTCGATCACGGCCTGGACGAATTCACGATTCATGATTTACGGCGCACCATGCGCACGCATTTGTCCTCCTTAGGGATTCGCAGCGAGGTGGCGGAGCGTTGCCTCAACCACAAACTGCCCGGCCTCCAGGGCGTATACAACACGCACGATTATTTTGCGGAGCGCAAAGCCGCGCTCGAAACGTGGACGGCGCTCCTATTGGAAATCGAGCACGGCGAGCGAAAGGTCACGCCCATGCGATCCCGGCGCTCGCAATCGTAGCATCAGAGGTCAGGAAACCAATGCGCACATCGGTCGGCCTCTACGGTAGTTCTGAACCGGTCGCAAAATGCGATCGGTTCCCGGAAGCATCGCGACCCGCATCGCAGTACTCGCCGCATGTGGCGGAGACCAGTTCTTTAAGGTCGCAATTTGCAACGTCAAAGACCGGCCGCGTACGCAAGCTTGAAGTGTGTACATGATACATATATAATACATATGAGCACGAAATTCGATCCCAAGAAGGACGCCGCCAATATCGTCAAGCACGGCCTGTCCTTGGTTGAGGGGGAAGGTGTGTTGAACGATCCGCTGGGTTTGACGGTGGAGGATGACCACTCCGCAGGAGAGTCTCGCTGGATTACAGTCGGGATGAACGCCGCCGGCGAAATTTTAGTGGTTGTTTGGACGGAGCGCGAAGACGGCGAGCGGCTAATATCCGTGCGACGAGCAACCACGAAGGAGCGAAATGATTATGAAGGGTGAGTACGATTTCTCCAAAGGGCGGCGCGGGCAAGCTGTGCCAACGAAGGGAAAAACTCGCATCACCATTTACATCGACGATCAGATCGTCGCGGCTTTCAAAGCGGAGTCGGCGCGAACAGGCATTGGATATCAGACGCTTATTAACGAGGCGCTCGCGCGGTACTTAGGCACCGCTGAAAAGCCTATTACTGCCGAACAGGTGCGGAAGATTGTTCGAGACGAGCTAGCGCACGCGCGCTGACAGTTGCAGGCACCGGCGGCCGTCAGCTTCGCAGCAATCAATTCGCAAACTTTCCCAAAAACGAGCATTGGAGGCAGGCACCGCCGGACCCTCAGCTCCTTGCGGCACAATGATGCTGGTTATTTAACTGGGTCATTTACGGCTCTTTATGGGAAAGTCTAATAAGCACTAATTAGCTATTTCAAATCCGTCAGCAATCTCGAGAGGCACCTGCGCCTGCTTATCCGGCGAGTAATCGCCGCCATAGCTTTGCCGCATCTCAGCATCGAAGACCGCCCATAGTTTGCCTCTGATAAACAGCCCCACCCTTCGCTCTTGCCTATCCCATCGGATAGCGATTTCTGAATCTGAGTAATCAGGTTCTCCTGATGAGATGCGAATGGACTTAATTATCTTTCGAGTTGCTTGCCCAGGTACTTCGTATAAGTAGAAATAGCCAACACCATCATCATATTCGAATACCCCAGCCAGGTCCCCGGCGGAACGCACCGAACTCTCAAACATTTCTTCCATAGGTAATCTTTTTTGGAAACGTCGCTTGTGCCTCAGCGATTGGAAAACCATTCCTTGAATTCTAGGGCAACTCTAGAATCGACTTCCATCGACGCCTCCGCAATGGCTGGGAAGCCCTTTGCTGCCGCAATTGCCGAGAGGGCGCACGCTAGAAACTCGTCATCCCATTTCTTCGAGGCTGCTGCAGCTACTAGCGAGGGGAGTAAAGCCAATGCGTCAGCGTATGGTCTCGCGAGATCCTGCGGGATCACCACAGCTTTTTGATGACGGCATATCTCCACCCACGCCGGAAATTGAAAATACGTCGCTGAAGCTCCGACTGGATCCACCCCGATTGCAGCAACTACATGTGGGACGGCAGCAAAAGATGCTGAATAAACATCGCCTTGATGCGCAAGTGCGCTCCACAGCGAAAACCATGGTTCTTTATCTACCGTGGCTCTACGGAAATTAGTCAGTTGCTTCAATAATTGCGGAATATCGCTGGCGGCTCCATAGGCGTGGCTTAGTTCGGCCCACTGGGGGCTGTCGAGAGGCAGCATTTTCTCTAAGTGGTCTATTTATGGGAAAGCACCAACATTATCACGTGCCTTCATTGGTAAGCTTGGACGCGTGAATCCTTACCAATTCCGCGTCTCGCTGCGTTTACGCCACCCCACAAAGGATTTGTCTTTCGCGAGTGTGTAATTGGGTTTGACGCCGACGCGGCAATGGACCCATGGCGTTCCTCGGACCACCCGCGCCGGAGCTCCATTGGAAGGTGTCTATGCCGAAAGCTATTGGGTTGCGCGGCTGCTCGGCGAAGACCTCCACGATTCAACGGAACGTTCCCTCGACGAAGCATTGGAAGCGATCCTCGAATTTCTCTCGCCCCATAGATCGCTTCTTGAGAGCTTTCGACAAGACGGCGGAACGCTGCATTTATTTGTGGGCATTTTCGGACCAAAGAACTTTGGCCTTGAGTTTTCACCAGCGCTCCTAGGCAAACTGGGCCAATCAGGACTGGAGATTGGACTGGATGTGTATCCGGGCGCTCCGAACGACTTGAGTCCTAACGCTGTGAATACGCCCGATTAGGGACATTATGGGAAAGTCCTCTTGTGTATTTATTCGCGTCTATAAAATGCAAACCAACCTGCTGGCCTATTCTCGCTATTGTAAAGGACGACATCGAGATGGTCTCTCGTGTTGGACGGAACGGCAAACCTGAAGAAAGCAGCCGTCCCCAGACACTTTTTCACTTTCAATTGAATCTTGACCGTTGTGTAAGTTAGTTCGGTCGGAACCTCTGAAAATGGCCATCCTTCATCGGGAGATGGGTGTGGCCCCTCGCTTCTATCAACAACTTTATAAGTCGTGTGGCAATTCGGGCTAGAGCGGCTGCCCTCTATCGAAATACTAGTCGCAGTGATTTTCAGCCCTCCTAATATAGACATTCCCGCTTCATCACCAGTGCCCCAGGAGCCCAAGTAGGCATCTCGGATATCGGCCGCCGAAGAGGTCTCGTATACCAGCGATGCAAACGGTATCAGTGTGAAAGCTAGCCATGTTCCGATGAGGGTTTTCATACGTGGTCTTTCTAGGTAAGGGACAGAAATGGGAAAGTTTCGGCAAGTGTACGGTCGCAAGAGGCGGTGACAATCACACCAAAGAAATGGCGATGACGGCCGCCGTCGAGAGTTATGCCAATTTGACCAGCGTAAAGGACTTTGGCTTCAACGATGCGAGCTCGCGCAGCAGAGCTGGAACCAGAGGCAGTAGCGCCGGTAATTCATTCGACACCGAATCGAGCACAACCAACGCAATGGGCAAGGTTCTGCCGAAATGGCAGGTTCTTGTCTGCAGTTACAAATGCGTCGAACTCAGCTGCGGCAAGTGCCAGAATTTTGCCGTTCCTAACTCCAGACCAGCCGGCTTCAACAACCGTTCGAACGGAATGTTCGATCAGCGATCGACGTAGGCGGCTTGGGATCGACTCGTCAAGCAGCAGTCGCATCGAGCGCTAGCCGTTCCCTCGCTGCCTCTAGCACCGAAACGGCGGTCGTACGAGATATTGAAGGGAAGTCCTCCAGAAAATCCTCGAGCGTCGATGACCCTTCGCGGTAATCAAACAGGTTCTTTACGGGCACGCGCGTGCCCCTAAAACAGAGCGCCCCACTCATGACTTCAGGGGCGCGGCTTACCAGTAATGCGTCCATACAGCGCTCCTGTGGGTTCTTGATTCTCAGCTTCGATGTTACCGCAAACGTCTTGGGCCACAATGTGGCCCTCAGAGTAAGCGGAAGGCTATCCTGCAAAGACTCCAAAACGCTCCAAGATTCGCGCGATGTAAGAACTGCTGTCCAGGCGCAGGCACCCAGATAACTTGTAGCTCACTACGTAGCTATTGACCTGCGTGCACTCAGACGCTCGTTACAAATCAATGCGTTACGAGATTTTCGCGCGAGCAGGTGCAGAACATCGAATAATTTTCATGGCTGTCCTGGCTCTCGACTTCGCGCACCGACGAGTCCGAGCGCATACGCCGTAGCCACCGCTTCTGTGCGGGTTCTCACGCCCAGCTTCTCCAGGATCGCTGATACGTGGTGATCGATGGTCTTGGTCGAGCGATGCAATCGTCGTGCGAGCTGGGCGTTGCTGTCGCCGAGCGCCAGCAGGGAAAGAACTTCGACTTCCTTTGAGGTCAGGCCTTGTGGGTTTGCGCGCGTGGTTTCGCGCGGACCGCGAGGCACCGCTTTCGCACCGCATTCGCGCAGGCGTCTGCGCACCATGGCGGCGAGCGGCCCGGCGCCGAGGTTGTCGAGAATGCCAAGCGCCTCGCGCAAAGCCTCCTCGGTTCCTTCGGCAAGCGCCAGCGCCTGCTCGTACGGCATGCCGATGCGCCCCCACGCGCTCGCAGCCGCGCGCCAGTCACCTGCGAGCATGAATTGGAACGGCGGCGCGACGTCGGCGGGAATCGAATCGATGGGCTGCGCGCGCGATTGCCACCAGAGCAGCTCGCCCTTGATCCATGGCGCCGTGTGATCGTTTACGTGCCTCAACCCGCCGGCAACCTCTCGTGCAACGCGATCGATATCGCCCCGATACCAGGCATGTTCCGCACGTGCGGCTGCGACGCGGCCGATGCGATTGAGTTCACAGGTCGGAAGCGCAAGGTCAAGAGCTTGATCGAGCAGCGCCTCCGAGCCAGGATCGCCGCGGCGCACGCGTACGAGAGCGAGCGTGACCATCAGTGTGATGCGCTGCTGAACCCCCGATATGTCCGGGCTGCGCAGCAGCTGCTCGGCGAAGCCGGCGGCCTCTGTCCAACGGCCTCGATCGAGCTCGCAAGGGGCAAAGTACGCGCGCATATACGCGCCATGCGAAAGAATTCCCCGTTCCTCACAATGCGAGACGCCTTCGCGAAATAGCGGGTCCGCTCGCGCAAAGTCGTGGATCAGGACGGCATAGAACAGCAAGGTACGATACGTGCGCGCCGCTTCGTCCTCAAGGGCATGCTCGAGTGCCAACGCGAGACTTTGCTCGAGGAACTCATAACCGGCACGATCATTCCTGCCCAGAAGCGCCGCGCCGATGTTGCACAGTGCATGAGATTCCGTCGCGTGGTCGCCGACCTTACGTGCGATAGCCAGCGCGCGGTGCCCGAAATCAAGGCCTTCGCGGTCCCAACCTCTGTTTACGGCCAGCAATGCACGTGCGCTGTATGCCATCGCCAAATTTGCCCCAGGCGGGTATGCCTCGAGGAGGTCAATCGCTTCTGCGACGCATTCATCAGCGCGAAGCCTGTCTCCCACTGTGCGGTATTCTTGCGACAAGGCGCCTAGGACGCGCGCTTGTGCGAAAGGGTTTTCGGAGCGCCGCCAACAGCTCAGCGCTGTAGTGGCAGATTCGATCGATTCGAGCGACAAGTTGGCGAGACTGCATTCGCGGGCATGCTGCTCGAACAGGTCGGCTTGAACGGCGGTCGCCAATTCGACGTGATACCGCAGAGCAGCGCCCAAATGCCCAGCGGACTCCCGATGAGCGCCGAGCCGCGCCGCCTGCTTTGCAGCACGCGGTGCGTATTCCAAAACGGCAGCCACATCCTCGGCAAGTGTGGCATGGTGGACAATGCGAGCCAGATCGCCGCCCCGCGCGAGGAGCGCTTGAAGCACTTTTTGGTGCAGGCCGCGTACCGTCGCCGGAGGAATTACGCTGGCGACCGCCCGCCGCGCGAGTTCATGCCGAAAGCCTACCGAATCCGTCAGCACGTCGAGCAGCCCGCGCGTACCGGCCTCATCGACGGCGGCTTGCCGCGAACCGAGTACCGATTCGATCAGCCACGATTCGGTTCTCCCGGGGGAAATCGACGCGAGCTCGGCGAGCTCGCGCGTTGCGGTAGAGCAGCGCATCAACCGCGCGATGACCGCATCGCGTACCGTTTCTGGAATGCGCTGTTCCGGACTGGTCAGCAATTCGCGGACGAAGAATGGATTGCCGCCGGTAATTCGATGCAGGAAGGCCGGGTCTCGGCCGCTCCCATTGGCGAGCACTTCGATTGCGCCGAGTGAGAGAGGAGGCAGGCGCATCCGCAATACTTGGTGCCCCGCGAGTTCGCCGAGCGCGAGGCGGACGGGATGGCCTACGGCCAGCTCTTGGTCGCGATAGGTGGCGACGAAGACAGCGCTGGTGCGTTGAATGCGCCGGCCAATATAGCGCAAGAAGTCGAGCGTAGCCTCATCGGCCCAGTGCACATCCTCCAGCACCACCAGGCAGGTGCGCTCCGGACGCCCCAGACCTTCCAGCACAGTTTGGAACAGCCAGTCCCTCGATTCCTCGCCCCGTGCGGCATGACCGCTGAAGATCGCCATCTGCGCCGCGATCTCGTGGACGGGTGCGAGTGCGCGCGGCGTGACGAGGGCGTCGCAGGCTCCCCAGAGCGTGAATGCATCTCGCCGGTGTTCTGATGCGAATCGCTCGACCAGCGAACTCTTGCCGATTCCGGCTTCCCCAGCGATGAGCACCAGACTACCGGATGCCTTGCGCGCCTGCTGAAAACATCGGTTCAACAACTCGAGTTGATCCTGTCGCTCGAGCAAGTGCATGACGGGGATTATCCAACATCGTGCACCGCGTAACACCAATCTGGGGAAGCCCCAGCGAAAAATGGGTAATTTGGCCACGCAAAGGGGTCGCTAGGTCTGGGTGTCGTGCTACACATTTGGGTCGCAATGTGCGGCGATGGTCGCCCGGCCCTCTCTTGCCTTTTTCTTTTGACCTTTCTTTTGACCTTCCTTTGAGCTCCCTTTGACCTTCCTTTGCATCCCCATGTCTCTTTCCCGCGCGCTTCTGCGATTTATCCAGCAGACGATGCAAAAAGGCACGGGGTTAGCCCTCACCATTTTCATACGGCAGCGCCGGCTGCATTTACGCTGGTTGGATTGGTCTTCAGGCTGAGTGCTTCCACCTCGGCAAGCGGGATCGATCCGGCATCCGCCATACGGGGATCGCTCGGTGTTGCCATCGACGATATTCGTACCGGTGCCGGCGCTACCGTATTTTTATTCGCGCGCTGAGCGCCGCGTCGCCGTCACGCATATGCTAAATTCCGCGCTGGACAAACCGTGTCCAACTCCCGTAGCGATCGATGCCACCAGGACGCCTTTACGTAGTTGCCGCCCCGTCCGGCGCCGGCAAGACCAGTTTGGTAAAGGCCTTGATGGAACGGGAGCCGCGCATTCAGTTTTCGGTCTCCTACACGACGCGCCGCCCGAGAGCCAACGAAATTCCCGGCCACGACTATCACTTCGTCAGCCAGGAACGCTTCCAGGAAATGATTGCCAATGGCGAGTTTCTGGAGCATGCGCAGGTTTTCGACCACTGCTACGGCACCGGGGTGTACACGGTCCAGGAGGCCCTGGCGAACGGCGAGCAACTGCTGCTGGAGATCGACTGGCAGGGCGCCCGCCAGGTGCGCGCAAGGATTCCGGAAGCCATGAGCATTTTCATTCTGCCGCCGTCGCGCGCGGCATTGGAGCAGCGCCTCAAGGGGCGCAGCACCGACTCCGATGAGGTCATTCAGCGGCGCTTGCGCGATGCGGCCGAGGATTTAGACCATTGGCGCGAGTTCGATTACGTCGTCATCAACGATCAATTCGAACAGGCCATCGAGGATTTGCAGGCCATCGTCGAGAACCGCGGCGGGCTTCTTAAGGCGGCGCGACCCGAAGTGGTGCAACTGGCGGCGCGGTTGGTTAATCCTTGATCATAGCCGCGGCAATCGCCCCTAAATAGCGGCCTTTTCGGCGCGCGCCACCGCCGTTGCGGCTGGCGAGGAGGGCGCCATTTCTGCTATGATTTCGATCCCTCCATTGGAAGAACCTCAAGCATGGCGCGTATCACAGTCGAAGACTGCCTTCAAAATGAACCCAACCTATTCAACCTGGTGTTGCTGGCCGCGAAGCGTGCCCGCCGCCTGGCCAACGGCGCAGAAGCGACCGTGGAATGGGAGAACGACAAGCCGACCGTGGTAGCGCTTCGCGAGATCGCTGCCGGAAATATCACGTTGGAAATGTTGGAAGAGCCCGAAGAGCCGGCACAGCCGCCGGTTAGCGAACTCGACATGCCGTCGGATTTCCGTGCGCCGCAGCTCGGGCTTGGGGACTAAACACACGGCGAACCAAGAGCGGCGATGGACTATGCGTCTTCCATACTCGGTTTCTTGCCTGGTGGAAGACGCTCCACCGGGATCAGCCAGCTCTTAGATAAACTCGAAGCCTATCTATCCCCCGCCCAAGTCGAGCGGGTGCGCGAAGCGTACGATTTCGGCGCTGAAAAGCATCAGGGACAGAAGCGCGTATCCGGTGAACCGTACATCACGCACCCGGTCGCGGTTGCCGACATCCTCGCGGATCTGCGTTTGGATGCGGACACCCTCGTCGCGGCCATCCTGCACGATGTCATCGAAGATACGCCCACCGCCAAGGCCGAAATCGCCTCCATTTTCGGGCAGGTGGTGGCCGAATTGGTCGACGGCGTCAGCAAGCTGGACCAGATCCAGTTCAAAAACCGCCAGGAGGCTCAGGCCGAGAGCTTCCGCAAAATGCTCCTGGCGATGGTGCGCGACATCCGCGTCATCATGGTCAAGCTCGCCGACCGCATGCACAACATGCGCACCCTCGGCGTCATGCCGCCGGTCAAGCGCCGGCGCAGCGCCCGCGAAACCCTCGAGATCTACGCGCCGATCGCCGAGCGTCTGGGACTCTATGCCGTCAAGCTGGAACTGGAGGACCTTGGGTTTCGCGCCCTATATCCCTACCGCTACAAGGTTCTCGAACGGGAGCTGAAGCGTGCCCGCGGCAACCAGAAAGAGTTCATCGCCAAGATTGCCGAGACTTTCAAGGGAGCCCTGAAGAAAGCCGGGATCGACGGCGCCGTGGAAGGCCGCGAAAAGCACTTGTACAGCATCTACAAGAAGATGCAGAACAAGAAAATCTCGCTCAACGAGATGGTTGATGTGTACGGCTTTCGCATCATCGTCGACAACGCGGACGTGTGCTATCGCGTGCTGGGCTTGGTGCACAGCGTCTACAAGCCAATGCCGGGTCGCTTCAAGGATTACATCGCCATCCCGCGCGTCAACGGCTACCAGTCGCTGCATACCACCTTGTTCGGTCCGAACGGCGTTCCCATCGAGGTGCAAATTCGCTCCGAACAGATGCACCGCGTGGCGGAGTCGGGAATCGCGGCACACTGGAAGTATAAATCCGGCGGCGACACCTTCGGCGGCGTGGAACACGACCGGGCCCGCGAGTGGCTCGCGAGCCTGGTGCAAATTCAAGAGGGCGGCAGCTCTGAAGAATTCCTCGAGAGCGTCAAAGTCGACCTGTTTCCCGACAAGGTCTATGTCTTCACGCCCAAAGGCAAAATCCTGCGTCTGCCGACCGGCGCCACCACAGTCGACTTTGCCTACGCCATCCACACCGATGTCGGCAATCGCTGCGTTGCCGCCAAGGTAGACCGGCGGCTGGTGCCGCTGCGCACGCCGTTGCGTAATGGGCAGACCGTGGAGATCATCACCGCGAAGGGCGCCAAGCCGAATCCGTCCTGGTCCAGCTTCCTGGTGACGGCGAAGGCTCGCGCGGCGATCCGCCAATATCTGAAGAACCTCAAGAAGGGCGATGCGCTGGAACTCGGGCGCCGCCTGCTGGGACTCGCGCTGGAAGAATTCTCGCTCAACTTAAAAAAGATTCCTGCGGAACAGATCGATGCGGTGGTCAAAGAATTCAATTTGCGCGATGCCGACGAGCTGTACGAAAAAATAGGTCTTGGCGAACGGCTGGCGCCGCTGGTCGCACGCCGGCTGCAGCCGGCGAATGGCGAGGGCGATCCGGGGCAAGGCCACACGGGCGGCCCGCTGATGATTGCGGGCACCGAGGGCCTGCTGGTGACCTACGCCCGTTGCTGCTTCCCCATTCCCAACGATCCCATCATGGCTTACCTGAGCGCCGGCCGCGGCGTAATGATTCACCGTCAGAACTGCGGTAATCTCGCGGAGTACCGCAAACAGCCCGACAAATGGCTGTCGGTGGCATGGGAACCGACGCGCGGCCGCTTGTTCAGCTCGGAGATCCAGTTGGAAATCAACAATAAGGTGGGCGTGCTGGCGGCGGTGGCTTCGAGCATTGCGGGCACGGAAACCAACATCGATCAGGTCTCATTGGAAGAACGCGACGTGAACAGTTCGTCCTTGAAATTCCAAGTGCAGGTTCGCGACCGGAAACATCTCGCGCGCGTCATCCGCACCGTTCGGCGCATGCCGGACGTGCAGCGGGTGTCGCGCACCCTGGCTTAGATATTTCGCCCTGTTAGACTTTTCGCGCTGTTAGACTTTTCGCGATTGACTGAATTTCGCCCCGTGACTTATTCGCCATTTGGAATATTTCGCCGTTTGACTGAAAAATTCGCCGCCCGATTTTCCCTTTAATCATTACCATCCAAAGCTATGAGCAAACAAATCATTTCGACCGCCAACGCGCCGGCCGCCATCGGCACCTATTCACAGGCAGCCAGAGTGGGCAATACCGTCTGGGTCTCGGGCCAGATTCCCATGGACCCGGCCACCAAGGAATTGGTGAAGGGCGACATGGAGGCGCAAGTCCGGCAGGCTTTCGACAACCTGAAAGCCATTGTCATCGCGAGCGGCGCCACGCTCGATAACGTCGTGAAGGCCAACATCTTCATGATCGATCTGTCCCACTTCGCGCTGGTCAATAAAATCATGGCCGAATATTTTCGCGAACCGTATCCAGCGCGGGCCGCGGTCGGGGTCGCATCGCTGCCGCGCGGTGCGCAGTTTGAAGTGGAGTGCATCGTCGCCCTGTGATCGACTTGAAGCCGGTCACGGTATTGCGCGGCGTCGGCGAAGCGCTCGCCGCGCGCCTGCGCTCGTTGGGCGTCGAAACAACCCAGGATCTGCTGTTCTTATTACCGCTGCGCTATGAGGACCGGACGCGCATCGTGCCCCTGGGCGAGCTTCGCGCAGGGGAACGGGCGTCCGTGGAAGGCGAAGTACTGCTGACGGAAGTCGCGTTCCGCGGCCGCCGACAGATGCTGTGCCGCATCGCCGACGGATCAGGCTTCCTGACGCTGCGATTTTTTTATTTCACGGCGCAGCAGCAGCAGGGCCTGGCGCGCGGTTCCCGAGTGCGTTGCTTCGGCGAGGCGCGGCGCGGTCCCAAGGGTTTGGAGTTCGTGCATCCGGAATACCGGCGCGTGGATCCGAACGCGCCCCAGCCGCCCGAGGAACATCTCACGCCGATCTATCCGATGACGGAAGGCGTGACGCAGGGACGGCTGCGGCTGCTGGTCAAAATGGCGCTGGACCAGACAGGCATCGAGGATCCAAAGGATTGGCTGCCGCCGGCGCTTCTCGCCGACGCGCGCCTGCCCTCGTTGCGCGATGCGCTGCTGTACGTTCACCGGCCGCCCACCGATGCGCCCGTGGATTTGCTGATGTCTTATCGGCATCCGGCGCAGCGCCGTCTGGCATTCGAGGAATTGCTGGCCCACCAGCTGTCGCTCAAGCTGCTGCGCCGGCGCATACAGAGCGATCCGGGCTGGCCGCTGAAATCGGCGGGCATTCTGAAATCCAGCTTTCTCGCCGCGCTGCCCTATTCCATGACCGCCGCGCAGCGGCGCGTGCTGCTGGAAATCGAAGGCGATTTACGGCTGCCGAAGCCGATGTTGCGCTTGGTGCAGGGCGATGTGGGGTGCGGCAAAACTCTGGTGGCCGCGTTGGCGGCGACGCAGGCCATTGAAGTGGGACGGCAGGTCGCGCTGATGGCGCCGACCGAATTGCTTGCCGATCAGCATGCGCAAAATTTCCGGCGCTGGTTCGAACCGCTCGGCATTGCGGTTGCCGGTTTGAGCGGCCGCCTCACCGGCAAGGCGCGCAGCACGGTGCTCGAAGGCATCCGCGCGGGGCACGCCGCCATCATCATCGGCACTCATGCGTTGTTTCAGGAGAGCGTCGCGTTCGCCTCGCTGGCCCTGGTGATCGTCGATGAGCAGCATCGCTTCGGCGTGCATCAACGCCTGAGCTTACGCGAGAAAGGCGCAGCCGACGGCCATCAGCCGCATCAGCTCATCATGACCGCCACACCGATACCGCGCACACTCGCCATGACGGCCTACGCCGATCTCGATATTTCCGTGATCGACGAGCTGCCGCCCGGGCGCACGCCGGTCAAGACCGTGGTGCTCGCGGAGACGCGCCGCGACGAAGTGGTGCAGCGGATTCGCACCGCGTGCCTCGAGGGCCGCCAGGCTTACTGGGTATGCCCGCTCATCGACGAATCGGAAGAGATGCCCTTCCAGGCGGCGGAGGAGACGGCCGCGGCGCTGGCCGCGGCACTGCCCGAACTCAAGGTGGGACTGGTGCATGGACGCATGCCGCCGCAAGCCAAAGAGGGCACGATGCGCCGCTTCAAGGACGGGCAGATCCAGCTGCTGGTGGCGACGACAGTGATCGAAGTCGGCGTCGATGTGCCGAATGCCACGCTCATGGTGATCGAAAACGCGGAGCGCCTCGGGCTCGCGCAGCTGCACCAGCTGCGCGGCCGGGTCGGGCGGGGGCAGCACGCGAGCTCGTGCCTGCTGTTGTACCGAGCGCCCCTGTCCCCGCTGGCGCGTCAGCGCCTCGGAGTCATGCGCGACACGAACGACGGCTTCGAAGTGGCACGGCGCGATTTGGAGTTGCGCGGACCTGGCGAACTCCTGGGGACCCGGCAGACAGGATTGGCGCAAATGCGCGTTGCCGATTTGTTACGCGATGCGGATTTGCTGCCGCGGGTACAGATCGCCGCGGAATCCTTGCTGCGCGACTATCCTGCGCACGCCGCGCCGCTCATCCGGCGATGGGTGGGATTCGCTGAGCAATACGGCCGCGTGGGGTAGAATCGCGCGGATGACTCGAGGCAACGCTCGTCCGATCGAATCCATTCAGTGGCAACCGCAGGAACGCCTGGGGCAATTGTCCATGGATGCGCAATTGCGCCCGTGGCTCATCGGCAAGGGACTGCTGACGCTGCGCCTGCGGCAGTCTTGCGGCGCTCGCTTCGCGCTGCGCCTGGTTGATCTGTGGACCGGCATCTTGAGCGCCTCGCACCGGGCGGCGCTTCGCACCGAGGATCAGGCCGGCCTGTTTCGCGACGTCGAAATGTTCTGCGGCGACAGCGTCTGGGTATTCGGCCAGACCGTCATCCCGGACTCGACGCTCTGCGCGCATTCCTGGCTCGCGGAACTTGGTGACGCGGCGCTGGGAGAGACCCTGGCGGACCTGTCCGGGGTCGAGCGCAGTCCGTATGAGTACGCGTGGCTGCCGACAAAGGAAGCGGTCACGGCGCGCGCATTGCGGGGAGCCGAGATCAAGCCCGCGGGCCTGTGGGCACGCCGCTCTCGGGTGGCACTGCGAGGGGCTCCCTTGCTGACGCAGGAATTGTTCCTGCCCGCCATGGGCCGCTCTTAGGAGCCCCTGAGATGTTCAGACAGGCTTGTCGGCGCACTTCGGGGACGCTCTCCTAGTGCCACTGCCACGCAACGGCGATGAACTGGCGCAGATGATCATGGCGCGAATGCGATGGTATGCCTATCGCATTCGCTTTCATCCCTGGACCACCGATGAGCTGCCGAAAATTCTCGGCACCATTCACGACTACATCCGCCTCATGCGCCTCGACCGCCCCATCGGCATCTGGCTGCTGCTGTGGCCGACGTTGTGGGCGGTCTGGATCGCCGGCCGCGGCCAGCCGAAGCCGCTCATCTTCATCGTCTTCGTGGCCGGAACCGTGCTCATGCGATCCGCGGGCTGCGCGATCAACGACTATGCGGACCGAAGTTTCGATCCGCACGTTGCGCGCACCAAGGATCGGCCCCTCGCCGCGGGGCGCTTGACGACGCTCGAAGCCTTGGTGCTGTTCGCACTCCTGTCGCTGGCATCGCTGGTGCTGGCATTGCAGCTGAATCGCTTGACGCTGCTCTGGGCCGTGGCGGGCGCATTCATCGCCGTCACCTATCCCTTCGTGAAAAGATTCCTGTCGGTGCCGCAGTTGTACCTGGGACTGGCCTTTGGCGCCGGAATCCCGATGGCCTTCGCCGCGCAAATCGAGTCGGTACCGCGCGTCGCCTGGTTGCTGCTGCTCGCCAACGTGCTGTGGGTGACGGTGTACGACACCATGTACGCCATGGTGGATCGCAACGACGACATCCGCATCGGCGTGCGTTCGACCGCCATTCTGTTCGGCGACTCGGACCGGCACATCATCTTCGTGCTGCAGGTCATGACCTTGGTGACGCTATACCTCGTGGGCAAAACGATTCGTGCGGACGGCTGGTACAACGCCGGCCTGGCCGCGGGCGCGCTGTTTTTCATTTACCAGCTTTGGCTGATTCGCGCGCGCGATCGGGACGGATGCTTTCGCGCCTTCCTCAACAACAACTATTTCGGCATGTCCGTGTTCATCGGACTCGCGCTCGAGTATCAATTCCATCGGTGAATCGCATGCGCGCACGGGCGCGGCGCGTCAAAATCGCCGCAGAAATTCCCGCACCCCTTCATTGAAGGCCTGCGGAACCTCCATGTTGCTCATATGTCCGGCGCCCGAGAGGGTCCGCAATTCGGCCGCGGGCAACTGCCGGCTCAAGCGCCGCGCAATACTCTGAAAGTCCGGAAGATCGCGCTCGCCGACCAGAACCAGGGTTGGAAGACTCCAGCCCGCCGGCATTTCGGCCTGCACGGCAGGAGCGCTGCCCGGATCCTCGTGATCGAAGTGCCAACCGGAGTACCGCTCGATCATCGTTCGCAGCGCCTCGGCCACTTCGGGGCGCGCATTCGCCGGCCCAAACACAATGTGTTCCCGCCAGAGTTTTTTGGCACCCGCGAGATCGCCGCTTTTTGCGGCGTCCGTCATTTCGCGCCAGCGCCGCAGCCAGTCGGCGGTCCAGATGTGTCCGTCCATCGCAGGATCCGCCAAGGTCAGGGTCCGCACCCGTTCAGGCGCCTGTGCGGCAACACGCAGCGCGACCCGACCGCCCAGAGAAAGTCCGATCAGATGCGCAGGGCCGGCGCCTAAGAAGTCGATCAACGCCAGCAGGTCATCCACGTGGGAATACGGCCCTGTCGGCAGACTCGAGCTCCCGTAGCCGCGCAGATCGTAGCGAATGACCCGGTGGCTCTGCGCGAATGCCGGCCACTGTGCATCCCACATTTGCAGGTCCAGACCGAAACCATGAATGAATACGACCGGATCGCCTTCGCCCGCTATTTCATAGCGCAGCCGACCGCCGTCATCGCGGGTCAAGAGTTTCGATGGATGGGATTCGGGCAAAATCATGGGCGCGCGATTCTAGCGCCCGCGCCGCAATATATTGGTAAACCATTTTGTTGTGCTGCAGTTGACTAGAAGCCCGGGCGCTCGAATACTGACGGGCAACAGGAGGTGCCGTGGACGTACGCAACGATTGGACGCTCGCCGAGGTAGAAGAACTTTTTGATTTGCCTTTCATAGACTTAGTCTTCCGGTCGCAGGCGGTCCACCGGCGCTTCCAAGCGCCCAATACGGTCCAAATCAGCACGCTCCTCAGCATCAAGACGGGGGCCTGTCCGGAGGACTGCGCCTACTGCCCGCAGAGCGTGCGCTTCGATACGGGACTCGACCCGTCGGAATTGATGGAGCTCGAAGATGTCGCCGCGCGCGCCCGCGCCGCCAAGAATTCAGGCGCCACCCGCTTTTGCATGGGCGCCGCCTACCGTTCCCCCAAGCCGAAGGATCTGCGCAAGGTTCTCGCCATGATCCGCGAGGTCAAGGCGTTGGGCTTGGAGACCTGCGCCACGCTCGGCATGGTGAGTCCATCCCAGGCGCTGGAGCTCAAGGCCGCGGGCCTCGATTATTACAATCACAATCTGGATACCTCGGCGCGCTACTACGAGGAAATCATCACCACCCGCACCTATCAAGACCGGCTCGACACACTCGAGGCCGTACGCGAGGCCGGCATGAAGGTTTGCTGCGGGGGCATCGTCGGCATGGGCGAGAAGGCCCAGGATCGCATCGCGCTGCTGCACACCCTGGCGACCTTGCCGGAGCATCCGCAGAGCGTGCCCATCAACCACCTGGTGCGCGTACCGGGAACTCCGCTCGCGAACTCTCCGCCGCTCGACCCGTTCGACTTCGTGCGCATGATCGCGGTTGCGCGAATTCTCATGCCGGCGAGTCATGTGCGCCTCTCGGCGGGGCGCGCCGAAATGAGCGATGAACTCCAGGCCCTCTGTTTCATGGCCGGCGCGAATTCGATCTTCTACGGCGAGAAGCTGCTCACCACGGGAAATCCCGATACGGAGCACGATCTGCGCCTCTTTGGGCGCTTGAAAATCGCCGCCGAAGCGCACGGCGCGGGAGTATCTGTGGCATCGTAATCGCCTATGAGCGATGACATCGGCGCCTACGCTCTCGAACCTCGCTGGGTCAGACGCTCGTTCGATCGTGCAGCCAAGACTTATGACGGCGCGGCGGTCCTGCATGCCGAGGTCCGAGAGAATCTTCTGGAGCGGCTGCGGCTGGTGAAGCGGGTGCCCGATGTGGTGCTGGACGCCGGAGCCGGTACCGGCCACGCCAGCCGCGCGCTCAAGCGCCTATACCCCAAGGCACGGGTGCTGGCGCTCGACGCCTCGGCGCAGATGTTGCGGGTGGCCGGGAAACGGCAATCCTGGCTGCGGCCGTTCGAGCGGGTCTGCGCCGATGCGGCACTTCTGCCCCTGCGCGACGGCTGCATCGATCTCATCGTGAGCAATCTCATGCTGCAATGGTGCGATCCGGACGCGGTGTTCGCAGAGTTTCGCCGCGTCTTAAGGCCTTCGGGTCTTTTGAGTTTCAGCGCGTTTGGGCCCGACACGCTGCGCGAATTGCGCAGCGCGTGGCGGCAGGTTGACGGTGACAGCCACGTGCACCAATTCATCGACATGCATGATTTGGGCGACGCGCTGGTGCGCAATGGGTTTGCGGCGCCGGTGCTCGATGTCGAGCGAGTAACGTTGCAATATCTGGACGTGCGCAAGGTGGCGGCGGATCTGAAGGCGACCGGCGCGCACAATTCCACGGCGGGGCGGCCGAGGGGCCTGACCGGCCGGCGCAAATTCGCGGCCCTGCAGGCGGCCTATGAACAGTTCCGTCAGAACGGGCGGTTACCCGCGACCTACGAGGTCGTTTTCGCTCACGCCTGGGCGCCGGCGTACTCGGCGCGACACGGGCGGGACGAACCCACCCGCGTTTCCCTGGAAGAAATCAAGCGGGAATTGCGCGCCCGCCGCAACAAGGCGCAATAAAGAAATAGGGCGCTCACCGATCCTCAGGCACCCGACCTTAAGTTATCCTTCGCGGCATGGAACAGCGCATCGAATTGGTGCCCAATTGTTCGCTGACGCTCGCGGGCGCCAGGCTTTTCTTTGCGGCTACTTGCCTGTTTTCTTTGAGCTTTGCCTTGTTTTTCGTCCTACAGGGATTCTGGCCGGTGCTGCTGTTCTGGGCCGTCGAGATGCTGGCCTTAGGGGTGGCTTTGCATTCGAGCATGCAGCGGCGAAATTACACCCAGACGGTGCTGATCAGCGATTCTTGGATCAGCTTGGTGACCCGTTCGCGGGATGGCGAGGCAAAACAGGAGTTTGCCAGGCATTGGGCGAAGGTTAGACTTCGCAGTCCGCCACGGCGGCTTGGCACCAGCCGGTTGACGATCGAGAGTCACGGACGGGCCTACGAGGTCGGCAGCTTCCTCACGGAGGAAGACCGCCGCGTGTTGGCGGAGCGCTTGGGTAGATTGGTCGGCGGCGTGAACGAATCACCGCCGCTTGTTCGCGAAATAGGGGATCCGTTGAGATGAGAGTTACTTCAGGCATCGATCACAGTACTTCCAGGCCGCGCAAGCGGATTTCTGCAGGAGCGCTTTGCCTAGCCGCTTTGGGGTTCGCCGCGAATGCCGGCGCGAACACCTCGAACGGCTACAATTTGCCGACCGGTGTGACGGACCTGGCCCGCGACATGTACGGGCTGCACATGGAAGTCTTTTGGATCTGCGTCGGCATCGCGATCGTGGTATTCGGTGCAATGATCTATGCGCTGGTCAAGTTCCGCCACTCGCAGGGCGCGGTGGCCGATACCACCATGCTCCACAGCACCAAGGTGGAGATCATCTGGACCATCGTTCCGGTGTTGATCCTGGTGGTCATGGCCATTCCCGCGGCCGATCTGATCCTCAAGCAGGAAGATACCCGCAATTCCGAGTTGTCCATCCGCGTCACCGGTTACCAATGGAAATGGGAATACAACTACATGAACGCGGAGGAGGGCATCGATTTTTTCTCCACGCTCGCCCGCGATTCGAATTTTGCGCGCCAGCTTCATTCGGGCATCGATCCTAAATCGGTGCCGAACTATCTACTGGAGGTCGACAAGCCCCTGGTCATTCCCAGCGGCACCAAGGTACGGCTGCTCTTGACCTCGCAGGATGTCATCCACGCCTGGTGGGTTCCGGATTTCGGCGCGAAGCGCGCGGCAATTCCGGGCTTCATCAACGAGTTGTGGTTCAGGGTGGATCCGGGCAAGGAAGGCGTTTACCGCGGTCAATGCGCGGCACTCTGCGGACGGGACCATGGCTTCATGCCCGTCGTCGTCGATGTGCGGACTCCCGAAGAGTTCAAGAAGTGGGTCGAGACGCAAAAAGCGGCCGCCAAGCAGGCGGCCCTGCCTCAACCCACGCCGGCCGCGGCACCTGCAGCGGCGCCGCCACCCACCGCGCAAGTTTTACCCAATTAAATTGCAGCAATTTCCTAAGAGAGCTATCTGACTATGGCCAACGTTCACGCGAGCAACACGGCGCACCATCACGATCACGCCCATGACGATCATGATCATCATGGTCCGGCCACGGGAATCAAGCGCTGGATCTTCGCCACGAACCACAAGGACATCGGCACGATGTACCTGGTGTTCAGCCTGATTATGTTCTTCATCGGCGGCGCGATGGCCATGCTCATCCGCGCCGAACTCTTCCAGCCGGGCCTGCAGCTCATGGATCCGGTGTTTTTCAATCAGCTGACCACCAATCACGCGCTGATCATGATTTTCGGCGCGGTCATGCCGGCTTTCGTGGGCTTGGCGAATTGGATGGTGCCCCTGCAAGTCGGCGCGCCCGACATGGCGCTGCCGCGCATGAATAATTTCAGCTTCTGGCTGCTGCCCTTCGCCTTCACCTTGATGCTGTCGTCGATGTTCGTGCCGGGCGGCATGGCCGCCGCGGGGTGGACCATGTATCCGCCCCTGGTGCTGCAGACCGGCGATAGTTTTCCGATGCTGATCTTCGCCATTCACATGATGGGCGCCTCCTCGATCATGGGCGCGATCAATATCATCGTAACCATCATGAACATGCGCGCGCCCGGCATGAATTTGCTGAAGATGCCGCTGTTCGCGTGGTCCTGGCTGATCACCGCCTACTTGCTCATCGCCGTGATGCCGGTGCTCGCCGGCGCGGTCACCATGCTGCTGACCGATCATTTCTTCGGCACCAGTTTCTTCAATGCGGCGGGCGGCGGCGATCCGATGATGTTCGAGCACATCTTCTGGTTCTTCGGGCACCCGGAGGTGTACATCATGATTTTGCCGGCCTTCGGCATCATCTCGGAGATCCTGCCGACCTTCGCGCGCAAGCCCCTGTTCGGCGCGACCTCCATGATTTACGCCATCGCGTCGATCGCGTTTTTATCCTTCATCGTGTGGGGACACCACATGTTCGTTGACGGCATGCCGGTGGCCGCGCAACTGTTCTACATGATGTCCACCATGCTGATCGCGGTGCCGACGGGCGTGAAGGTGTTCAACTGGACCGCGACCCTGTGGCGCGGCTCGCTGTCGTTCGAGCCGCCGATGCTGTTCGCTCTCTCCTTCCTGTTCTTGTTCACCATCGGCGGATTTTCCGGCGTCATGCTGGCGATCGTGCCGGTGGACTTCCAATACAACCAGACTTATTTCGTGGTCGCGCACTTCCACTACGTCCTCGTGCCCGGCGCCATCTTCGCCATCATGGGCGCGGTGTATTACTGGATTCCGAAATGGACCGGCCACATGTACAACATGAAATTGGCCACGTGGCATTTCTGGCTGTCGACGATTTTCGTCAATGTGTTGTTCTTCCCGCAGCACTTCTTGGGACTGGCCGGCATGCCGCGGCGCATCCCCGACTATGCCGTGCAATTCACCGATTGGAACATGGTGTCATCGATCGGCGGCTTCGGCTTCGGCCTGTCGCAGATTCTGTTCGCGATCGTGATCGTGCAGTGCATTCGCGGCGGCAAGAAGGCCAGCGCGAAGGTCTGGGACGACGCCCGGCCCAACGGCTTGGAGTGGACGCTGTCCTCGCCGCCGCCGTACCACAGCTTTACCACGGCGCCCGAAATAGAATGAGCACGACCCAGGACGCGCGTCCGGGCAAGGACGCACGGCGACTGCGCATTCGGAATGCGGCCTTGGGGTTGGCAACCGTGGCGCTGGCATTTTATTTCGGGATCATCGCGATCCTGATCTTTCGCAGCCACCATTGATGGATCGCAAGCGCGCCAATCGCAAACTGGTCTGGGGCCTTCTGATCATGACTGCGGGCAGCTTCGCCTTCGGTTGGGCGTTGGTGCCTTTGTACGACGTATTTTGCCGCGCGACCGGCATCGGCAATGCCGAGGCCAAGGCCGGTCCCGCCGTGGTGAAGGAAGCGGTCGACCTTAACCGGGAGGTCACCATCGAATTCGTGGCCTCCCCGGCCTCTGTGGGCAGCTACGAGTTCAAGCCCGAGGTCGCCTCCATGCGGATTCATCCGGGGAAACTGTACGAGACCGAATTCTATGCGAAGAATTTGACCTCCGTGGCCTCGGTCGCCCAAGCCGTTCCCAGCTTTTCTCCGGCCAGCGCCGCGCAGTACTTCCACAAGACCCAATGTTTTTGCTTCAGTCCGCAAAAATTTGCCGTCGGCGAAGGCCGCGATATGCCGGTGCGATTCATTGTGGATCCGCAGTTGCCGCCCGACATCGACCGCATCACGTTGTCTTATACATTCTACGATACGACGCAAAGCGCAACACGGCCCTGATTTACCCCGCTAGACTATCGTTGTTCCACCGATCAGAGATTTGAATATGGCGAAAGTGAGCACAGAAGAGCACAACCACTACTACATCCCCCACGCCAGCCCATGGCCCATCTACGGGTCGGTGACGCTGTTCACGCTGATGTCCGGCGCCGTCATTACGCTCGATGACTGGGGCTCTCCGTGGTTCTTGCTGCCGGGCTTTTTGATGCTGGCGATACTGTTCATCTTGTGGTTTCACACCGTCATCGGCGAGAACCAGAAGGGCATGTACAACATGGCGGTCGACCGGTCGTTCCGCATGGGCATGATGTGGTTCATTTTTTCCGAGGTCATGTTCTTCGCAGCGTTTTTCGGCGCGCTGTTCTATGCGCGCAATTTCTCCGTGCCGTGGCTGTCCGGCGACGGCGTGAAAATGTTCAGCAAGCTGCTGTTGTGGAACAACTATGGCGGCGTATGGCCGACCAATGGTCCTGCGGGCTTGGGACCGCGCGCCAACGGCACGTTCGAAACGGTTCCGGCCTTAGGGCTGCCGGTGGTCAACACGGCGATCCTGCTCTCGAGCAGCGTCACGGTCACCATCGCCCACCATGCCCTGATCACGGGACACCGCTTGAGGCTCAAGATTTTTCTGGCCATGACTTTCTTGCTGGGCTTCTCATTCGTGGCCCTGCAGGCGACGGAGTACCACGAGGCGTATACGGAGCTCGGACTGCAGCTCGGCACCGGCATCTACGGCACCACCTTTTTCATGCTGACCGGTTTTCACGGCCTGCACGTCACGGTCGGGGCCATCATGCTCACCGTGATCTGGTTCCGCGTGCTGAAGGGCCATTTCACGCCTCAGAGACATTTCGGCTTCGAAGCCGTGTCCTGGTATTGGCACTTCGTCGACGTGGTATGGCTTGGGCTGTTTTTCTTCGTCTACTGGCTGTGAGGCGAGTGGAGCGGTTGGATCCAGCCGTTGTAGTAGGCGACGATTAAGAGCACGAACAGCGCCACCGACAGGCCGATACGCCACGCAAGCGCCGTGACCATTTTCTTGCCGTCGTCTTCGCGTGTGCTCGACAAGTGATACAGCGCTTTGCCCAAGCTGATGAGGATCAGCACGAGCATCACTAGGATGAGATATTTGAATGCCATTTGGCGCGTCTAGGCCTTGAGAACTCGCAGTATACCGTGTCCATCCAAGTCGGAAATTGGACTTTCGAGCCGCGGCTCTTCACCACGCTGCTCGCGATCGTCTTGATTGCCATGCTGGTTTCGCTGGGACGCTGGCAGCTGCGCCGTGCAGATGAGAAACGCGCGCTGTTCAACTCGTTCGCGGCTGCGGGTGCTGCAGCGCGGCCGATCGATTTGCAATCGCCGCCCGTCGCGCGCTACTCCTACGTCGAGGCCGTCGGAAGTTACGATGAGACGCGGCAGGTCTTGATCGACAATATGATCGAGGGAGAGAGAGCCGGCTATTACGTGATCACTCCGTTTGCTTTGCAAGGCGGCGGTTCGGTTCTGGTCAATCGCGGCTGGGTGCCGCTGGGAAGGACCCGCGCCGAGCGGCCGGCGATCCCGGTCGCCGGGAATTTGAGAACCATCCGGGGCCGCGCCGACAATCTGCCGAGTCCCGGCATTCGCTTAGGCGTGCCTGCGCCGCTCGCTCCCCCCTATCCTGTGGTCGCGGCTTATCCCACGCGCGCGGACGTGGCGCAGCTGCTGAAGGAGTCGAAGTGGACATCCGCCACCGACCTGATCCTGCTCGACGCCGACCAGCCTGACGGCTACGTGCGCAACTGGGTGCCGCCGGGATTTCCGCCCCTGCGGCATGTCGGCTATGCGGTGCAATGGTTCGGATTGGCGCTGGCCTTGGCAGTGATCTATGTCGTGACCAATTTCCGGCGCACTCGGGGCAAGCCGGCATGACGGGGGTGAGTGCGCACGATCGGCGTCAGCGACGCATATTGATCGGGGTGGCCCTGATGTTTTTCGCCCCCCTCGCGCTGTCTTTTTATTTGTACTACGGAAAGTATTGGCATCCCGGCAGTCGCGTCAACGCGGGTGAGCTGGTGGATCCCGCGCGGCCGCTTCCTGCACTGCGCCTGCCATTGGCCGCGCCGGCTAAAGGCAGCGACACGCTGCAAACGAGTCCGCAATTCTTGAGGCACAAGTGGACTCTCCTGTATGTGCAGCACGGGCACTGCGATGATGAATGCCTCCGGCACTTGTATGACACGCGCCAAGTGCGCCTGGCGCTCGATCGCGACATGGATCGCGTGCAGCGCGTCTTCATCGCGGATGGCGACTGCTGCGACTTGAAGGACCTGCTGGCGGAACATCCGGATTTGATCGCGATTCGCGCGAGCTCAGCCGATGAACCTCTGCTCGCGTTGTTGCCGCAGCGATCCGCTGTGATCAATCCGCATCGCGTGTATGTGATCGATCCTTTGGGAAATCTCATGATGTTTTATGCCGCCGATGCCAAACCCAAGGGCATGCTCGAGGATATGAAGCGTCTGCTGCGCCTGTCTTCCATCGGCTAGGAGCTCGCGTTGCATACTCAGATAGGCTCCTAACCTTGGACAGCCAACATCGCCTGCTTTGGTTTCGCCGGATCGCGCTGGCCGGCGCGGCGCTCGCCGCCACAGTCGTGGTGCTCGGCGCCTGGGTTCGTCTGACCAATGCAGGCTTGGGATGTCCGGATTGGCCGGGATGCTACGGTCATCTATATCCGCAGGCGGATCACAATTTCAGCAAAGCCATTCACGAAATGATTCATCGTTATTTCGCGACCACGCTGGGAGCCATCATCGTGGGACTTTTGGCTTGGGCACTGTGGAACCGCAAGGCTCGCGGCCAGCCGCTGCTCGCCGTCGCGTTGCTGTTCGTTCTGGTGTGTCTGCAAGGTGCGCTCGGCGCGTTGACCGTCACTTTGCTGCTGAAACCCTTGATCGTCACGGCGCATTTGCTGGGGGGCCTCTGCACCTTGGGAGTCCTCTGGTGGCTGTCGCGTGAGCCCGAGCGGCGCGAGCTGTCGAGACGCGAACTATCGCTGCGCAAACTTGCGCTGTTGGGAGCGGCTGCGCTCGCGCTGCAAATCGCGCTCGGTGGCTGGACCAGCAGCAACTATGCGGCGGTGGCCTGTCCGGATCTGCCGACCTGCCAGCAGTCTTGGTGGCCGCACATGGATTTTCGCGGCGCCTTCGTGCTGTGGCGCGGGCTGGACATCGACTATACCGGCGGCGTGCTGGCGAACCCTGCTCGGATCGCCATTCACGTGACGCATCGAATCGGCGCAGTGGTCTTGGGCTTGATCTTGACCTTTGTAGGCGTGACCACCCTCGCCCGCGCGCAAAGCCGCGCCCTGAAAGTGGCCGGGGGTCTGCTCGTGGGTGCCGTGCTGCTGCAGATCGGGATCGGGGCGAGCATGGTGCATTTTGGTTTGCCCTTGGGCTTAGCCACGCTGCACAACGCCGGCGCTGCCCTGCTGGTAATTTGTATCGTGACGTTGCTGCGATTGCTCTGGCCGCAGCCCCCGGAGGCGGCCGTGATACCCTTGAGCGATGTCCACCGTACCCACTAGTCCCCCCATCGCGGCCGCCGTTCCCGGGGGTTGGCGGGATTATTTGGAACTTACCAAGCCCAAGGTGAGCCTGCTGATCGTGTTCACCGCCATCGTCGGCATGGTGCTGGCATCGCCCGGTTGGATCCCGCTGAATGCCCTGATTTTGGGTTCCATCGGCATCGCCATGGCCTCAGGCTCCGCGGCTGCCTTCAATCACATTTTGGATCAGCGCATCGATTCGCAAATGAATCGCACGCGGCGCCGGCCGCTGCCGACGGGACACATGTTGGAGAGCCATGCCATCGCGTTTGCGGTCACGCTGGGACTTTGCTCCATGGCGATCTTGTGGGCCGGGGTCAACGGCCTCACCGCCGCGCTCACCTTCTGCTCGCTGATCGGCTACGCGATCGTGTACACCCTGTGGCTGAAACGCGCCACGCCGCAAAACATCGTGATCGGCGGCGCCGCCGGCGCAGCGCCGCCCGTGCTCGGCTGGGCCGCGGTGACCCATTCCATCGATCCGAATGCCTTGGTGCTGTTCCTGATTGTCTTCACCTGGACGCCGCCGCATTTTTGGGCACTCGCCATCGCGCGCCGCGACGACTATGCCAAGGTGGGCATTCCGATGCTGCCCGTGACTCACGGCATACCCTACACGCGGCTGCAGATCGTGCTGTACACCATTCTGCTGATTTTAACGACGCTCCTGCCATTCCTGACCCGCATGAGCGGACTGGTTTATCTTGCGGCCGCGGTGGCTTTGAATGCGCGGTTTCTCTATTTCGTGGTGGCGCTCAATAAAGGGATACGGCCCGACCTACCCATCCGGACCTTTCGATTTTCCATCACCTACTTGATGTTGCTGTTTGCCGCGCTGATCCTGGATCACTATCTTTATTTTCCGGCCTGAGGCCCCGTCAAAGCCTTTCCCGGGAAGGTGTTTGCCACCAGCTTGCCCTGGTCGATGAGAACGGTGCCGCCGACGATCACATATTTCATCCCCACGCTGGTCTCGCGCGGCGCCGCGTAAGTCGAGCGATCCGCGACGATCTTCGGGTCGAACACCACGATGTCGGCATCGGCTCCTTCCTGCAGCCGGCCCTTGCGGCGCGCCTCCACGGTGGATTTTTCCAGCCGCTGCGCCGGCATCAGCGCCATTTTTCGAATCGCATCCATCAGCGTGATGCTGCCGCGGTCGCGCACGTAGCGCGCCAGGATGCGCGAGAAGGTACCGGCATTGCGCGGATGCCCGTCCTCGCCGTCGCTCGCGATCATCACCAGCGGTTCGGCGATGACGGTATCGACCATCTCTTGGGTATTCATGAAGAGCAGCACCGCGCGATTGCCGGGCTGCGCGTGCAGCTCATCGAAGCGCTGCTTGGTCAGGCGCTCGCCCGTGTCGGGCAGCTGCAGCGCGTTGTAGTCGACACCGAGCTTTTCTTTCCAACCGGGGTTGAACAGTGCCGAGTTGATCGCCGTCATTCCCGCGATATAAGGATAGGCCTCGGTGGTGACGTCCAGGCCGCGGGCGCGCGCTCCGGCGACGAGAGAGATGCAATCAAGCGCAACGCTGATGCAGCTGCTGTTGATGTGCACGATGTGCAGTGACGCACCGGAAACCGCGGCAGCGCCGATGACTTCGCTGACGGCCTCGATGCTCGAACCCGGTTCGATCAGGCCGAAACTGCGGACATGCGTGAACACCGGCACGCGCCTTGATGCCGCCAGGCGAAACATTTGAATCACTTCGAAGCGGGTCGCGCCCGGGGTATATTGAATTCCCATGCCGATCCCCAGCGCACCGGCATCGAGCTCTTGCCGCAGGCGATCTTCCATCGCTTTGATCTGTGCCGGGCTGGCAGGCTCGTTGGTCACAGGTCCCGCCGGCGGAATGATGCTGGGATCGTGGATGGGCTGACCGAAGGCGAGAGCGCGGGCCGCTGCGTGGCTCGCGGTGGTGCCGTAATTGATCAGCGAGCGGCCGTCCTTCTTCTGCAGAAACGCCGCGACATCCGGCACCCCGATCTCCATCTCAAGCGCCGTGGTAACGCCATCGAAGGCTTTCAGCCGGCTGCTCGCAACGTCCTGCGCGTGCTGGTGCAGGTCGATGAAGCCAGGCGCGACGATCAGACCCTTGGCATCCAGCATACGTCGGCCGGTCAGGGGTTCCGAGGAAATGCGCACGATCCTGCCCTGGGCGATGCCGACGTTGCGAGTGGCGTCAAGGCCGGTCTCCGGATCCATTACGCGCCCGCCCTGAAGCACGGTGTCGTAGGTTTGCGCCGAGGCCGCTGCGGCGAACAATAGCGAGGCGAAAAGAACTGTTGTGCGCATGAGGCTAACCCGACGCCGGCGGTGCGTCGTTGGAGATATCGACTACGCAGCGCCAAATGCCGTCCCCATCACGGCGCCACACCGTCACCGAACGT
Source organism: uncultured Gammaproteobacteria bacterium (assembly GCA_963721095.1). Taxonomy (GTDB): domain Bacteria; phylum Pseudomonadota; class Gammaproteobacteria; order Steroidobacterales; family Steroidobacteraceae; genus Bog-1198. Next base: position 262,020 of record CAVRHU010000001.1, read on the forward strand.
CCGTGCGTGGACTCCAGGGTGCCCTTCGTACTGGGTGCGGTGGTTTCCACATTGCTCAGCAGATAGGCCATTTTTCCATCCGGCGACAAGACCGGCTTGTCGGAGACCCAATGGATCTTGAAGCCGGGAATTTTCAAACTCGCGGTGACGAAGGCGCGAATCGCGGTCTTGCCCTCGATCGGGGGCAACCCCGGCTGCAGCACGTGCGCATCATCGCTCCAGTAAGAGACGATCTTCTCGATGTCCTTGCCGTCGAAGGACGCGCTCGACCAATCGGCATCCCGCTGCGCAAGCTTCGTTTGTTCCGCGGCGGCGTCGTAGGACGGGGTGCATCCGGCGGCGCAGAACGCCAGCAGCATCCCGGGGAGAATGATCCTGCCGCAAATGATGTTCAATGCATTCATGGGCTTTGAGCTCCGCTTCTTGTAGTTTGCGGCAACATAGCAAGAACCGGCCATATAGACACCATGCACCCCATCGACTCTCAGGGCATCCACCATCAGACCGTCCGCGCCAACGGCATCGACTTCAATGTGGCCACGGCAGGATCCGGTGAGCGGCTCGCGCTCTGCCTGCACGGCTTCCCGGAGTCGTCGTACTCCTGGCGCCACCAGATGCCGCTGCTCGCGCAATTGGGCTTTCGGGTTTGGGCGCCGGATTTGCGCGGCTATGGCGCAAGCTCCCGTCCCCAGGGTGTCAACGCCTATGCCTTGGAGAATCTCGAGGAAGACGTGGCGGCATTGATCGAGGCGTCCGGGGCCAGGGAGGTCCTGCTCGTGGGCCATGATTGGGGTGCGCTGATCGCCTGGTATTACGCCATGTTCGGCCGGCTGCCGATCTCGAGGCTGATCATCATGAACGTCCCCCACCCCGCGCTCGCGCGCAAGAGTTTGCGCACGCTCCGGCAGCTCAAGAAGTCCTGGTACATTTTTTTCTTCCAGTTGCCCTGGCTCCCGGAGTGGGGACTGCGGCGCCGCGGTGGCGAGGCGATCGGACGCGTGTTTCGCGATATGGCGGTGGACAAATCTCGCTTCCCCGACGAGGTGCTGCGCGTGTACCGAGAGGCTGCCGCGCGACCCGGCGCACTCACCGCGATGCTGAATTTTTACCGGGCGCTGCTACGCGGATACCGGCGTACGAGCCGGCGGGGTACGGTGCGAATCGACGCGCCCACTCTCATGATCTGGGGAGAGGTCGATGCGGCGCTCGGCAAGGAACTGACCTACGGCACGCAGGAGTTCGTCAGCAATCTGACGCTGCGCTACCTGCCGAACGTCTCGCATTGGGTGCAGCAGGAAGCACCCGAGACGGTCAATGCCATGATTGAGGCGTGGCTGTTGGGACGCGGAGTACCCCACGCGCCCGGCGCAGCCATCGACGAGGCGGGCGCGGCGCCGTCACCTTGAGGACGCGGGGGACGCGGGTGGCAGCAATCCTTCGATCGTCAACGACGGCAGTCGGTCGGCGGGTTTGAAGCCGAATATTTGGCCATAGAACGACAATTCCGCCTGCAGAGAGTTGATGATGGTCTCCGGTTTGCGAAAACCATGGCTCTCGCCCGGATACAGAATGTAGGCCACCGGCACATGCCTCGCGCGCAATGCATCGACGATGCGCTGCGATTGATTCGGCGGCACGATCGGATCATCCGCGCCTTGCAGGACGAGCACGGGCACCTTGAATCCATCGAGGTGATTCAAGGGGGAACGGCTGTCATACACCGCCTGCGCCGCAGGCAGCGGACCGATCAGCGAATCCACATAGCGGCTCTCGAACTTGTGCGTATCGCGAGCGAGCGCCGTCATGTCCGAAACTCCGAAGCGATCGGTGCCGGCATGAAACACATCGCTGGTGCTCAACGCAACCAGGACCGTGTAGCCGCCCGCACTGCCGCCGCTGATGGCGGTGCGCCTGGCATCGGCGCGCTTGGTGCCGACCAGAAAACGCACCGCTGCGATGACATCCTCGACGTCCACCACGCCCCAGTTGCCGTTCAGCGCCTGCCGATAAGCGCGGCCGTAGCCGGAACTGCCGCCGTAGTTGACGTCCACCACCGCAATTCCCCGACTGGTCCAGAATTGCACGCTTGAACGCAGCGCCGGCGAGGCCTGCGAGGTCGGACCGCCGTGTACCAGCGCCAACAGCGGCGGCAACGTTCCCGCCTCGGGGCGGTAATGCGGATTGGTCGGCGCGTAATAAAACGCATGCGCGAGACGGCCGTGCGCACTGGGAAAATCGATGGGTACGGCGCTGGAAATGGAATCGCCGCGCAGCGGCGACTCGCCGGCGGAGCGCAGCGTCGTTGCCTTGCCGCTCGCCAGGTCGATGCTCACGATCGACGCAAGGGACTTTGCGGCACCGGCGACTGCCGCAATGTGCTGCTCGTCGATCCGCGTCAGGTGCGAGAAATCCACATAGGGGAGGTCGAGTTGGCGTGCCGTGCCTTTCTTCAGATCGATAACGGCCAGCCGCGCGATACCGCGCTCCCTGAAGCACACGACTGCGCGACCGTCATCCAGCAGTACATAGTTCGACTGTCCGAATTGCCACAGCGGCGTGGCGAATTCAGCGGCGCGCGGCCAGACCGGTCGTACACCCGCGGCGGTATCTGCGTACAGATTCCAGAATCCGCTGCGGTCCGAAATGAAGTACAGGGTGCCATCGGCGGCCCATTGAGGCTCCAGGACGGATTCGGCTGCGCCGCCCGCAACGACGGTCGATGATTTCAGGCTCTCGGCCGTCAGTTCCGCGACCCGCAGTTCGGTGCCGTCCCAAGGCATGTTGGGATGATTCCAGGTAATGAAGGCGAGCCGCCGGCCGTCAGGGCTCAAACGTGGATAGGAAACGAAATCGCTGCCGTCAAACAGCACCTCGCCGGGACCCGCGACCGGCAAAGGCAACCGCACCAGTGCATTGTGCACGTGAGCAGGATCGCTGTGATCCTCCCGCACGCACAACAATGCGGCCGCTGAATGCGCCGCACCCGGCAATGCGATGCAATCGGCGTAGCGGTAGTTCGGCGGCGTCACGGCGCTCGGCGCGCCGCCGTGCTTTAGTTCGTACAGGCGTTGATCGGATAACTGGCTGTAGTAAATGGTGTCGCCGACCACGACGAACGGCGCGCCGCCGTACTCATGCACGCGCGTGCGCACATTGGCTCCGTTCGGCGTAGCTTGCGCGGTCGCTCCCGCTCCATGGCTGAACACCGCAATCTCGCCGCCGCGCGCCGGGATGTTTTCGGACCAGTACAAGCGCCCATTCGCGCTGCGCAGATCCGAGAAATTGATCCCGCCCGCGGCGAGGGCTTCGGCACTCAAGGGCGAGGCCCACGACCCATAGGGTGCAACGATCGGGGCGCCGGAGGGCGCACTCATCGCCGCGCCTCCCAGCAGGCAGGCAAGCGTGCAGCCCAAACTTCTGACCGCGGAATTTCGGGATCGCGTGATGCTGTTAATGTGTCGCTCCTCGGTGGCACACCGAATGGTAGGATGTTCTCATGCCCGGCACACCAAGTTTTTATTCTCGGGTATTTACGCTGGCGGTCGCGGCCGCTCTTGGGTATGCGCTGCTGCTGATTTTCAAGCCGTTCGCGCTGCCCATGACGTGGGCGGCTTTTCTGGCGTTCCTGTTGTTTCCACTCAATCTACGCTGGCGCCGCCGCGTCAAGAACAAGTCGGTTGCCGCCGTCGTCTTAACGGTGCTCGCACCCATCGTGATTCTCCTGCCGTTGAGCGCGCTGTCGGTGGAGTTCGTTTCGCAAATATCCGCGCTGCTCAAGGCGCTGCAAAAATCCGCGACCGACATGGACATCAAGTCGTTCTCGGATCTTCAACAATTTCCCTGGATCGCGCGCATCAACACCTGGCTGCAGGCGCACGCCGATATTTCCGCGGCACAGGTGCAATCCTGGCTGGTGTCGGGAACGCGCGAGGTGATGCAGCGCGCCGCAAGTTGGGGCGGCTCGTTTTTCCTGGGCGCGCTCGGGTCGCTGCTGGCTTTTGCGATCATGCTGTTTCTGCTGTTCTTCTTTTTGCGCGACGGCGAGGTCATGATCGCGCGCGCGCGCCGCCTGATTCCGATGGACGAAGATCGCAAGGAGCGGCTCTTCAGCCAGCTGGGTGCCGTGACCCGCGCGATCGTATTCGGAACCACGGTGACCGCCTTGCTGCAGGGGCTGTTCATCGGCATCGGCTTCGCGATCGTCGGGCTGCCTTCGCCGGTGGTATTCGGCGTGTTGGCGGCGCTGCTGTCCTTGCTGCCGGTGGGCGGGTCGGCCCTGGTGTGGATTCCGGCGGTGATCTGGCTGTTCTTTCAAAAGCACTGGGGCTGGGCCATTTTCTTGCTGGTTTGGGGCTCGGCGCTGAGCGGTCTCGACAATGTGGTGCGGCCGCTCCTCATTTCCGGCCGGGCGCGAATTTCCGCCCTGGCCGTCTTCGTCGGCGTTTTGGGCGGGATTCCGGCGTTCGGGGCCATCGGCGTGATCGCGGGCCCCGTAGTGCTTTCCCTGGTGCTCGCGCTCATCGAATTTGCCGAAGAAAGCCGCCCGAAAATCTCTTAAAACGCAAGACCTCCCGGCGGACCTGCGTGCAGTACAATCCGCGCCCTGATGGATGTTTCGCACCTTCTCGACGGCCTCAACGAAGATCAACGGCAAGCCGTCGGCTCACCCTTGGGCGCCGCCCTGGTTTTGGCCGGCGCGGGCAGCGGCAAGACGCGGGTTTTGGTGCATCGAGTCGCCTGGCTGATTCAGGTCGAGGGCGCCTCGCCAAACTCCATTCTGGCGGTCACCTTTACCAACAAGGCCGCGGCGGAAATGCGCAGCCGCATCGAAACCTTGTTGGGTCTGCCGAGCGGCGCCATGTGGCTCGGCACGTTCCACGGACTGGCGCACCGCCTGCTGCGTATTCATTGGCGCGAAGTGGGCCTGCCGCAAAGCTTTCAGATCCTGGATTCGGAAGATCAGGCGCGGGTGCTGCGCAAGGTCTTGAAGGCGCTCGATCTCGACGAGACGCGCTGGATTCCGCGCGAGATCCTCTGGTTCATCAACGCTCAGAAGGACGAGGGCCACCGGCCCAAGCACATCAAGGACGATGGCGATCCCACGCGGCGGCAGCTGATCAGGATCTATCAGGCGTACGAAGACGCCTGTCAGCGAGCGGGCGTGGTGGATTTCGCGGAACTGCTCCTGCGCGCGTACGAGCTGTGGCGCGACAACCCTTCATTGTTGCAGCATTACCGGACGCGCTTTCAACACGTCTTGGTGGATGAATTCCAAGACACCAACGCCATTCAGTACAAGTGGCTCATGCTGCTGACGGCCCAAGGCGGCATGCCGTTCGTCGTCGGGGACGACGATCAATGTCTCGCTGCCGGGACGCAGGTCACGATGGGCGACGGCGCGAAGCGTGCGATCGAATCAATTGTCCCCGGCGATTCCGTGCTCTCCAACTATGGCGGCGGCGATCTACGTCCTGCCCGCGTGACCGAGTGCTTCGCGAAGCGACGCCGGGGGCAGATCGTGTGCCTGCATCTGCGCTCCGGCGCCGTCGTCAAGAGCACACCTGAGCACGTGCACTTCGCCGGCTACGTGCTCGGCGAGACGCCCCAGACTTATTTCCTGTATCTCATGCATAAGGAAGGTTTGGGATACCGGCTCGGGACCTCGCAGGTCTATACCGAAGGCCAGGTGCGGCCCATGGTGGGCTTCAAACAACGCTCACTCCAGGAGCATGCCGACGCGCTGTGGATCGTCCGCACGCACGCCAGCGAGAATGAAGCGCGTATCGACGAGGTGGTGACGTCGCTGCGCTTCGGCCTGCCGACCTGTCCGTTCGTTCCACGCAAAGGCAAAGCCCGCAACGGTTTCGTACATGATGCCGGCCATCTGCGGCGGATATTCGGCTCGCTCGACACGCTGGTATCGGCCGAACGGCTGCTGGAAGAAGTGGGCCTGGACATCGACCGGCCGCATCACCAGCCCCAGAGCCGCAATTCCAATCGTCGCAACATCGTCATCACGCTGTGCGGCGACCGGCGCGGCGGTACCCCCATGCATCGTATTTCCGTGATCGGCGTTGCGCCCAAGGATCGCGCCGTCCTCGAAGCCATGGGTCTTAAGGTCCGTGCCGCCAAGGCGCACAGCCCAAGTTGGCGTTTCGAGACGGTGCGCGCCGACTTCGGCGAGCTGATGTCGATTGCACGCGCCATTCGCGAGCGGCTCGACGGCCGCTTCATCCTTCAGGGGCACATGCTCGAGAAGTCATTGCCCTTTGTTTCGGCCGCGAGCATCCGTTGCGGCATGGTCATGGCGGTCGATACCGGCCGGTTCGACGTGGTGGAGCGCATCGAGTACGAGACCCACGATGCCGAGGTATACGACATCAACGTCGAGCGCACTCATAACTACATTGCGGGCGGCATCGTCACGCACAATTCGATCTATCGATGGCGAGGCGCGCGCGTCGAAAATTTGAACCAATTCCGCCGCGACTTTCCGGCGGCCGTGCTCTACAAGCTGGAACAGAATTACCGTTCCACGGGAACGATCTTGAAGGCGGCCAACGCTTTGATCGCCAACAATGCCGGCCGTCTCGGCAAAACCTTGTGGACCAGCGGCGAGGACGGCGAGAAGGTCAAACTTTACGCTGCCTTCAATGAGCGCGACGAAGCGGATTTCGTGGTCAACCGCATCCGCGAATGGGTGGCGCGCGGCGGTGCGCGGCGCGAGGTCGCGGTGCTGTACCGGTCCAATGCGCAGTCGCGCGTGTTCGAAGAAGCCTTCTTGAATGCGCGCATGCCCTACCGGGTCTACGGCGGTTTGCGCTTCTTCGAGCGGGCGGAAATCAAAGATGCACTGGCTTATTTGCGTCTCATTGCGAGCCGTGCCGACGACACCTCGTTCGAACGGGTGGTCAATCTGCCGGTGCGCGGCATCGGCGCCAAAACGATGGAGCTGGTGCGTGAAACCGCGCGCGCCGGCAGCACCTCGTTGTGGAACGGCGCGATTGGCGCGCAAGGCGCGCTGCCGCAACGCGCCGCGCAGGCGCTGCAATCTTTCATGGAGCTGATCGACCGGCTCGCACGCGAAGTGAACGGTCTGGAGCTGCACGAGCAGGTCGATCACGTCATCCAGATGAGCGGACTGATCGAGCACTACAAGAAAGAAAAGGGCGAACGCGGCGAAGGACGGATCGAGAACCTGCTTGAACTCGTGAGCGCGGCCCGCGGATTCTCGCCGGAGACCGAAGCCGAAGCCGAGCTGTCGCCGCTCGAGTCCTTTCTTGCGCACGCCGTGCTCGAGTCCGGCGAAGGCCAGGCGGACCCCTATGACGACTGCGTGCAGATGATGACCTTGCATTCGGCGAAGGGGCTGGAATTTCCAGTGGTGTTTCTTGCCGGCATGGAGGACGGTCTGTTTCCGCATCAGCGCTCCGTGGCCGATTTGGCCGGATTGGAGGAGGAGCGCCGCCTTTGCTATGTCGGCGCGACGCGCGCCATGCGCCATCTCTATATCACCTATGCCGAACAGCGCCGCCTCTACGGTGTGGATGCCTATGGCCAGCCCTCACGCTTCATCAGCGAATTGCCGGCCGATCTCATCGAAGAAATCCGGCCGCGCCTGCAGGTGTCGCGTCCGGTGTTCGTGAAGCGCAGCAGCACCTTGGATGAGTCTCCGGCCGCGGGAATGCGCATGGGCAGCCGCGTCCGGCACACCAAATTCGGCGACGGGGTGGTCTTGAATTTCGAGGGCAATGGGCCGCATGCCCGCATTCAAGTCAATTTTGAGAGGCAAGGCACGAAGTGGCTGATGCTCTCCTACGCCAATCTCGAGGTCGTGTAGAGTAATGGGTAACAATTTGACAGGCTCCTGGCTGTGAAAATCATCATTTTAGGTGCCGGACAAGTGGGCCGAACGGCGGCATATCATCTGTCGCGCGAGGAAGCGAACGACGTCACCGTCGTCGATCACAACGAAGAAATATTGAGGGATCTTCAGGATCGGCTCGATATCCGCACGGTCAACGGCAACGGATCGAGCCCGCGCATTCTCGAGGCCGCGGGAATTGCCACCACCGACATTCTCGTCGCGCTCACCAACAGCGATGAAGTCAACATGCTGGCGTGCCAGATTGCCTGGACGCTGTACCGCACGCCGAAGAAGATCGCGCGGGTGCGCTCCGCGGACTACACCGAAAGAGACCGGCTGTTCGGCGAGAACGGCGTCGCCGTCGACGTCTGGATCAGTCCGGAACAATTGGTGACCGAATATGTGGCGCGTCTGATCCGCTACCCGGGCGCGCTGCAGGTTCTGGATTTCGCCGATGGGCGGGTGCGCTTGGTCGGAATTCGCGCCTTGCAGGGCGGACCCTTGGTGGGTCAGACCTTGAGCACTTTGCGCAAGCACATCCCTTCCGCCGACGCACGCGTTGCGGCCATTTATCGGGCCGGCAAGAGCATCAAGCCCGAGGGCACGACGGTCATCGAGGACGGCGATGAGGTATTTTTTCTGGCCGCACGCGAAAATATCCGCGTCGTCATGAAGGAACTGCGCCGCGAGGAGGCTCCCGCGCGGCGTGTCGTGATCGCCGGCGGCGGCAACATCGGCCTGCGGCTGGCCAATGAGCTGGAAGGCAAGAATCAGGTCAAGCTCATCGAGCGCGACGGCAAACGCGCGCGCCGCGTTTCGGAGCAGCTGAAAAGCACGACCGTGCTGCACGGCGATGCGGCCGATGAGGAATTGCTGCTGGAAGAAAACATCGACAGCGCGGATATCTTCGCGGCGCTCACGAATTCCGAAGAGGCGAATATTTTGTCGGCCATGCTCGCCAAGCGATTGGGCGCGCACAAGGTCATGGCTTTGATCAACAAGCCTTCCTATGCCGAGCTCATCGAGAGCGGCTCGATCGACGTGGCGATTTCGCCGCAGACGGTCACGATCGGATCGCTGCTGGCGCACGTGCGGCGCGGCGATGTGGTGCGCGTGCACTCCCTGCGCCGGGGCGCGGCGGAAGCGCTCGAGGTCGTGGTGCATGGCGATGCGGACAGCTCAAAGGTGATCGGCCGGCGCATCGAGGACATTTCGCTGCCCGAGGGGACCACGCTCGGCGCGGTGGTTCGGGGCGACGAGGTCATCATCGCGCATCACGACACCACCGTGCAGCCCGACGATCATTTGATTTTATTCCTCACCGATCGCCGCCACATCGAGGCGGTCGAGAAACTCTTCCAAGGCTCCGCCTCCTTTCTGTGAAAGACATTTTACTGCCGGTCGCTCACGTATTCGGCCTCGTCATGATGGTGTTCGCGGCGGCGATGCTTGCGCCTTTGATCCTCGCGATCTGGGGACTGGATGAAGCGCTCAGATCCTTCATCATTTCCGCCCTGGCCACCTTCGTCCTCGGCGCCCTGTTATGGCTGGCCACGCGGCGCTTCAAGCGCGAGCTGAAAACCCGCGACGGCCTGATGCTGGTGGCGCTCACCTGGGTGCTGCTGCCCGCGGTGGCCGGATTTCCCCTGTGGAACTATTTGCCCATCAATTTCACCGACGCCTATTTCGAGGCAGCTTCCGGCTTGACCACGACCGGCGGAACGGTTCTTTCGGGACTCGAATTCCTGCCCCGGTCCATCAACCTCTGGCGCCATCTTTTGAGCTGGCTGGGCGGCATGGGCATCATCGTACTGGCCGTGGCCATCCTGCCCATGCTCGGCGTCGGCGGCATGCAGATTTACCGCGCCGAAATGCCGGGACCGATGAAAGACAGCAAGCTCACGCCGCGCATTGGGCAGACCGCAAAGCTGTTATGGGCGGTTTACACCGGCTTGACCGCGGTCTGCATCCTCTGTTTGAGATTCGCGGGGATGAACTGGTTCGATGCGGTGTGCCACGGCTTTTCCGCGCTGTCGCTCGGCGGCTTCTCCACGTATGACGCCAGCATCGGCCACTTCAATTCGCTGTCCATCGAGATGGTGTTGACCGCGTTTTCGGTCCTGGCGGCCCTGAATTTCGCCACGCATTTTCTTGCCTGGAGCCAGCGCGGCATCAAAGCGTACTTTCGCGACGCGGAAGCGAAGGCGATCCTGGGAGTGTTGGCGTGCAGCTGCATCGGGGTGTCGCTTTTCTTGTTCTTCAAGGGCACCTATCCCGACTACCCCTCGGCGCTTCGCAACACGGTGTTCAACTTGGTTTCGATCGCCACCGACAGCGGGCTGCATACCCAGGATTATTCGCGCTGGCCGATATTCGCGCCCATGTGGATGATGTTCCTGAGCTGCCTCGTGGCAAGTTCAGGATCCACCGGCGGCGGCATCAAAATGATTCGCACGCTGGTGCTCGCCAAGCAAGCGCATCGCGAATTGAACCAGCTGGTGCATCCGAACATGGTGCGCCCCCTGAAGGTCGGCGGGACGGTCATTGCAAATCGTGTGGTATTCGCGGTGCTGGCCTTCGTGTTCTTGTATTTCATGAGCATCGTGACGCTGATTTTCCTGCAGCTGGCGAGCGGTTTGGATTTCATGACGTCGTTTTCGGCCATCATCGCCTGCATCAATAACGCGGGGCCCGGATTGGGATTGGTGGGGCCGGGCAGCAACTACGGGGTCTTGAACGATTTTCAGACCTGGGTCTGCTCCGCCGCCATGCTGCTGGGCCGGCTCGAGGTGTTCACCATCCTGGTGCTGTTCACGCCGACCTTGTGGCGCAAGTAGCGCTCCACGCCAACCGCGCCGAAGATCCGAGTCAGGATATTTGTTCCAGCAACGCATCGATCGCGGCGATGCACTCCGGCTCATCCAGCAGGGGCGCATGACCACGCTGCGCCACTTCGAGCTGCTCAAGCTGCGGATTCTCCGCCTTCATCTTCGCAAAAGTGGCGCCGCTCAAAATGTCTGATTGGGCGCCGCGGATCACCAGCATCGGTATGCCGCAAAGCGCTTTCCAAAACGGCCAGAGATCGGCGGTCGCTGCCGGCGCCGCGCGCAGCATTTCTCCGATCATCGGATCGGCATCGACATGGAGCACGCCTTGCTCATCCTCTCGATAGCCGCGGCGCGTGAGCGCCGACCAACGCTGCTCTGAAAGGTTCGGCCAGGCATTGCCGAACATCGACCGAGTTTGTGCAATGGCCTCGTCCCAATTTCTGGGTGCCGGCAGCCGCCCCGCATAACTCTTGATGCGTTCCAGTCCCTTGGGATCGACTTCCGGCCCCATGTCGTTCAGCACCAGCCCGGATACTCGGTCTCGATGGCCCACCGCCATCATCATGGCCAACAGGCCGCCCATGGAGGTGCCGATGATGGCCGCCCGCTGCGCGTCAACGCGATCGATCAACGCAAGGATGTCTTGAAGATATATCGCCGGCTGATAGTTCTGCGGATTGGGATCGCGCGCGGACCGGCCGCGGCCGCGCATATCCGGCACGATCACCCGGAAGCGGTGCTGTAGATGCGGCGCGAGGTCCTCGAAGTCGCGGCTGTTGCGGGTCAGGCCGTGCAGACAGAGTACGGTCCGCGCTGAAGGCTTGGGGCCCGCGTAAACTCGGGTATAGAGCTTCAGCCCGTCCATGCTTACCGAAAATTGCTCAGTGTAGGATGTGGCCAGTCGGGACTCCTTGGCGGAAACGTCGGCTCGAGCGAAACGCCATTTTCCCAAATCCCAGGGCGAAGCGCTAACGCGGGATTGCACAGCTATAATTGCCTTATTTTATCTGGAAATCGTGAGTTGTCTCCCACTAATTAGCTAATTTCTGGCATCTTTATGATGTTTACTACCATTTTCTTTCATTTATCCGCACAATCCGCTTTAATTTTTTTATTAGCTATGATTCTTTAGGAAATCGTATAAAAATGGATAAGGAAACCCTAATAATCGGTAATTTCTCTATAAAAGTGGGATCTAGAGGACGATGATTGCCCTGATGCAACGCGTTTCGCATGCCGAGGTCACTGTGGAAGGCAAATCGGTGGGGGCCATTGGCCGTGGATTGCTGGTTTTGGTGGGCGTGCGGCCAACGGATGACGAAGTGAGCGCCAAGCGGCTGCTCGCGAGAATGGTCCGGTATCGGGTGTTCGCGGACTCGGCCGGAAAGATGAACCTGGGCTTAACCCAGGTTGGGGGGCAATTGCTGCTGGTGCCGCAATTCACCCTGGCCGCGGACACCGCGAAGGGCTTGCGACCGGGCTTTTCGACCGCTGCACCGCCGGAGCAGGGCCGCCGTTTGTTCGACGTCTTGGTACAGGCTGCGCGCACTGAGCTAGGCGCGGTGGAAAGCGGTGTATTCGGCGCCGATATGCAGGTGTCTTTAACCAACGACGGTCCGGTAACTATTTGGTTGGAAAGTTGATTAAACCGTCAAATGCGACCGAACACGCATCGGTGCGCCGCGGTCAAATGTCATAATATCTTTGGCGTATCATTGGCGCCCAATCGATTACACGTGGAATCGGAGAAGCGAGATGTTCGATTCAAAAATGCTTATTGTCGTTCTGCTGATCGCCTTGGTGATTTTTGGCACCAAGCGCCTGCGCAGCATCGGCTCGGATTTGGGCGCGGCGGTCAAGGGCTTCAAGTCCGCCATGAACGAGGGCGAAAACGAGGAAGGCACCAAGCAGCTCAAGCAAGACAAGGACGCGGATTTTGCCTCGAGCGCAGCGACGCGAGAGAGCGACGTCAAGGTACCGCCGAAAACCAACGCCTGATGCCGCATGCTTGATGTTGGGTTCTCGGAGATACTGCTCACCTCGGCCATAGCACTCATCGTGTTGGGTCCCGAGAAACTCCCGAAGGTTGCGCGACAGGTCGGCAACTGGGTGGGGAGGGCCCGCGCCATGGCGCGCCAGTTGACCGAGCAATTGGAACGCGAAGTGAGCGCCGAAGAGCTGCTCCGGCAAACGAAATCGACCGGCCCCGCTAAAACCGACGGGCCGCCCAGCAGCGCACCCGCGCCGTTCGATACTTCTTACGTTCCCAGTACGCCGGCGCCGGTAGTCACGCCGGCGCCCGTCGTCACGCCGCCCGCAAGCTCGCCGGCGACGCCATACTCTGCGGAAAACGCCGCGAACGTCCAGGGTGCGGATTGGCACCCCAGTCCGCCCGAAAACAAAGCCGCCAATGAATGAGCCCGGCGAGCCCGGCGAACTCGCCGAAGGGACGCTGATCTCGCATCTGTTGGAGCTGCGCGATCGCCTGCTCAAGGCGATGTTGGCGGTCGGCATTTGTTTCGTGCCCTGCGCCTACTACATGAACCAGATCTTTACGTTCGTCGCGAAACCCTTGATCAACAAATTGCCGAACGGTGCCACCATCATTGCGACCAGCGTCGTAGCCCCCTTCACCGTGCCCTTCAAGCTGGCGCTGCTTCTCGCCGTGGGATTGGCCATGCCCGTCGTGCTGTACCAGGCATGGGCATTTGTCGCACCCGGTCTTTACAAACACGAGAAGAAACTGGCCGTGCCGCTGTTGGTATCCAGCATCGTCCTTTTTTACCTCGGCGCCGCGTTTGCCTACTACGCAGTCTTCCCGGTGATGCTGAGCTTTTTCGTCGCCACGACGCCGCACGGCGTGCAAATGATGACCGACATGGGCGCGTACCTGGATTTCGTGATGGTGCTGCTCCTGGCCTTCGGAATGGCCTTCGAAGTACCGGTCGCTACTGTACTATTGGTCTGGACAGGGTTTGTGAACCTCAAGACCCTGAAGAAGAATCGCGGTTTTGTGCTGTTGGGGATATTCATCTTTGCCGCCTTTGTCACGCCACCCGATGCGGTGTCGCAAAGCGCCATGGCGGTGCCGATGTACTTACTCTACGAAATAGGGATCATCATGGCCGGACTCCTGCTCAAAGACAAAATAGCGGCACGCGAGAAAGAGGCAGCCGAACAGGCTGAACGCGAAGCCGGAGCCTAGGAGCCTGTGGCCGCGACGTTTTTCGGGCACCCACGCGGGCTGGCCACACTGTTTCTCACCGAGATGTGGGAACGGTTCACCTTCTATGGCATGCGCGCGGTTCTCATTCTCTTCCTGGTCGCCTCGCTGGCAACCGGCGGCCTCGGGCTCGACGACAAAACTGCGGCTGCGATTTACGGACTGTACAACGGCGCTGTTTATCTGGCGGCGCTGCCCGGAGGTTGGGTCGCCGACCGGCTGATCGGTGCACAGCGCGCCGTCATGATCGGCGGAATCCTGATCACCGCCGGCAACCTGCTGCTGGCGATTTCAACGAGCCCGACGGGATTCTACATAGGGCTGCTGGTCATCGTTCTCGGTGTTGGGTTGCTGAAGCCCAATGTCAGCGCCATCGTGGCCGGCTTGTATCCTGAGGGCGGAGCACGCCTCGATTCCGCCTTCACGATCTTTTACATCGGCATCAATATCGGCGGCGCTCTGGGGCCGTTGATCATTCCGGTCGCGCAGAAATTCTTCGGCCTGCGCGCGGGATTCGGCGCCGGCGCGTTTTTCATGCTCCTCGGCGTGGTGCAATTTTATTTGACCCGAAAGTATCTCGGCGAGGCCGGGGTGCGCGCCTCGACCGTACACCCCGTCGGCAGCGACACCCGCACCGTACCGCGCTCCAAGGAGTGGCTGCGACTGTGGATTGGCGTAGCGGTATTGGCACTGGTGGTCTTGGGAGCCAGCCTCGGATGGATTCCGATGAATGCATTGCGGCTGGGCCATGCCGCCGCCTACATCATCGCCGGCATGGGAATCCTGTATTTCTTCTACTACTTCCTGTTCGCGGATCTGACGGTCGAGGAGCGCAGACGCGGAGTGGTGCTGGTCGTGCTATTCGTCGGCTGTGCCCTGTTCTTCTCAGGATTCGAGCAAGCCGGTTCCAGCTTGAATTTGTTCGCGGAGCGCTACACCGATCGCATGATCGGCTGGCTGCATTTTGAAATTCCCACCGGATGGTTTCAGTCGCTGAATTCCATTTTTATCGTTTTGTGCGCACCGTTTTTCGCCTGGATGTGGATCGCGTTGGCGCGGCGTCACATGAATCCCTCCGCGCCGGCGAAATTCGCGCTCGGCTTGATGCTGATGGGTTCCGGTTTTCTGGTCATGGCGGCGGCCGCTGAAATCGTGGCTCACGGCTCGAAGGTGCTGCCGTATTGGCTGCTCATGACTTATCTGCTGCACACCTTCGGCGAACTGTGTCTCAGCCCCGTGGGCTTGAGCTATTACACAAAATTGGCGCCGAAGCGCTTCGTCGGCCAGATGATGGGCATGTGGTTTCTCGCGACCTCGCTGGGAAATCTCGTCGCCGGACTGATCGCAGGAGAATTTGATGCCAACAATATTCCCGCCATGCCGGGACAGTACATGCACATCGTCTATATCACCGTAGGAACGGGCGCGATACTCATGGTCTTGAGCCGGCCGGTGAAGAAACTCATGGGGAATGTCGAATGACTTTCCGCGCTGGAACCTAAACGACGCCAGATTGCGCGACTCGCGTCATTCAACGAAGGTTTTCGCCTGCCTCGGCATCGTTTACTTGGTGTGGGGTTCTTCGTTTCTATTCACCAAGATCGCGGTCGAGAATCTGCCGCCCGCGCTGTTCGCCGGAATTCGTTTCGTCACCGCCGGGGTATTGCTCGCGCTGATCGCCGAATTCTACGGCGGCGGCCGCTTGCCGACGCGGCTGATCGAGTGGCGGCACGTGACCATCGCCGGCTTCTTCATGGTGTTCGTCAGCAATGGCTTGAATACCTGGTCCATTCAATACCTTCCCAGCAACGAGGCGGCGTTGCTCAACGGCACCTCCGCATTCTGGATTGCCGGGCTCGGGGTGTTCGGACGCCGCGGGCATCCACTGACCCGGTCGGCAGTCTTGGGATTGGTGATCGGTTTCCTTGGCGCGGTGCTGATGCTGGTTCCCAAGGGCCCGTTTTTTTCGAAAGCATCCCTCGCGCAACTGGGTGTACTGACGGCGTGCGCATCCTGGTCGCTCGGCACGCTGTACTACCGCAGCATCACGACCCAGTTGAGTTCCATGATGTTCATGGCGCTGCAAATGCTCATGGGCGGATTGATGTTGTTGAGCTTTGCGCTCGCCCGCGGCGACTCCATCCATTGGCCGCCGAGCGCGCCCGGGCTCATCGCACTTTGCTACCTGACATTCTTGAGCTCGGGCCTCGCCTATACCGCATACGGCTGGCTGACGATGCACACCACGCCGACCCTCATCAGCACCTATAGCTATGTGAATCCCGCGATCGCCGCGCTGCTCGGATGGTGGGTGCTGCACGAGCATCTCTCCGGGTTGCAACTGGTCGGCATGGCCATCATTATCGTCGGCGTGTGCATTTTGACCGTGCCCGGCGGCAGCCTCACGGACCCGAAAACATTGGCGGAGCCAAAGACTCAATAACGCATGGAAACGCAGAGCGTCAAAGAACCCCTGGTGCCGGCCCCGCGCGATTCAGAGCCCAAGGCGGCGCCTGCACCGATATTGATCGAGCCGGCGCCGCTCGCACGCCGCGCCTTGTTCGGATTCATCATCACCTTCATCGCGGCACGCATCGTCGTACTGCTCATCATGTCCAACCGCATGCCGAATCTTTATTTCTTCATGCACGGCACGCATGTGCATCATTTGAACTACGGAATATTCCTGCTGGCCGGCGTCGCCGCTTATCTCTTGTTCAGCGCTCGCTGCGATCAGGATCTCAAGCTGGCAGCGCTCGGCTATGGCGTTGCCATGGCGCTGACGTTCGATGAGTTTGGCATGTGGCTGCATCTGGGCGGAAGTTACTGGCAGCGCGCGAGTGTCGATGCCGTCATCATCGTCGCCGCGGTGCTGGCCCTCATTGGGTTTGCCACCGCCGTGCGGAATTTCGAAGCGCGGCACCTGAGGGCTTCCCTCTTACTGCTGATTGCGCTGGTGACATTCAGCGTCGTGTTGTACAACACCTCGGAGCGGATCGGCCAAGTCGCGGGCCCGCGGCTCGAAGCGCTGGAGCAGGCCTCGTCCCCATAAGGTCAGCCGCGCCTGCGGATCACTTCGACGCGGCCTTTGCCGCCGACAAACCAGGAACCGACGAAGCTCACCAGACTCACCAAAATGGAAGTCCAAAAGGCAGCGCCGAACCCTGCGACATGCATGCCCGGCAACATCCACGCGACCAGCGCAACCATGCCGGCATTGATGACCAGCAGGAACAAGCCCAGCGTAAGAATGGTCATCGGCAGCGTCAGTAAAATGGCAATGGGCCGCACGATGGAGTTGACGACACCAAGCAATATCCCGGCCAGGACCAAGGTCGACGGGGTATCGATCGAGACGCCGCTCACCCAGTCGGTGGCGAGCCATAGCCCCAACGCAACCAGCGCCGCGCGAATGAGAAACCCCAGCATTGCCCTCTCCTTTTTGCGTCCCCGCCGCCAGGCGAGTTAAGCACAAAGATTCAGGCCGCTCTATCAATAATCAAGTCCGGGCAGGGGCGGGTCTTTGGGTAGGATTTTGGCGGGCTTTTTGGGAACGGGCGGACTCTCCAGCGTCACCTTGATGCGGCCCATGAAGCGCTCCCATCCCATGCGGATGCCGGCATAGCTTCGGTCCCACTCGGGTGTCTCGGGAATCCCCGATCCTAGGAGCCTCAGCGAGGTTTTGCCTTCGCCGCGACGCGTGTCGAGTATGAAATCGTCGACCGCCGCGCTATCGCTCGGCGGTGCATTCTTGCCGTTCAGGTAAATGAGCCGCAGACGCCGGTTTACCTCGAACACATCGATGTGCGCTTCCCGCGAGTGCCCGGTGCGCTTGCCGATGCGATACAGGCCACCCTGGCGAGGGTCGATCTCCGCTTCCAACCCCGACCATATTTTGATCAGCCCCGGCTCGGTCAAGGCGCGCCATACACGGGCAACGGGCACGTCGATTTCGACCAGGTGCGCATAGCCGCGGGTGCCGTTTCGGGACGATTTACGGGGTAAGCTCATTGGATCACTATCCTGACGGAAAACTGCCGGCGACGGAGTGCTAGAATCCAACAACAGCGGAGGAAGTTCCATGGCTTATGTCGATATCGTGACTGCGCTCGCAGTTCTGCAGTTCATCGTTTTCGGCTTCAGAGTGGGCGCCGCCAGGGGACGGTATGGGGTGAAGGCGCCGGCCATTACCGGCAATGAGATCTTCGAGCGCCTTTTCCGCGTCCAGCAAAATACCTTGGAACAGCTAATTGCTTTCTTGCCGGGAATCTATCTGTTCTCTCATTATTTCAGCCCCCTGGTGGCCGCGGCGCTGGGGGTGGTGTATCTGATCGGGCGGGAGCTCTATGCCTACACCTACGTCAAGGACCCGGCCAAACGGGAAGTGGGCTACGGCATGACTTTCCTGCCGATGGTGATCCTGGTCGTCGGCGGCCTGATCGGCGCGATCCGCACACTTTTTTTTACTTAAGGTTTATTCTCAACAACGCTGGGGTGGCCTTTAGGGCCTGAGATGCTGGCCGCGTAACGCACACCAGCAAACCCATTGAACCTGATCCGGTTAGTACCGGCGGAGGGAGCATGGGTAGAACTGATTCCGCATTCGGTATTCTCATCGCCGCACTGAGCCTGGTTGCCGCGGCAAGAGCCTCGGACAGCGGCGACAACCCGCAGCCGCTCGACGAAATCATCGTCACCGCCACGTTGAGGTCCGTATCTCTCGAAGAGTTGCCGGGCAGTGCGTCGGTCTTGAGCGATTCGACACTGCGCGATGCGGGTCAGCAGCATTTCGAGGACGTGCTGGCCCTCGTGCCCAATCTTAATTGGGCGGGCGACACCTCGCGCCCGCGCTATTTTCAGATCCGCGGCATCGGTGAACTGCAGCAGTACCAGGGGGCTCCGAATCCCTCGGTGGGCTTTCTCATCGACGACATCGACTTCAGCGGCCTGGGGTCCGCGGCGACGCTGTTCGACGTCGATCACATCGAGGTCCTGAGGGGTCCGCAGGGCACCCTGTACGGCGCCAACGCCCTGGCCGGACTCATCTATGTGAAAACGGCCGATCCGTCCAACACCTTCGGTGGCCGTGCGGAGGTCGACTTCGGCGACTACAACGAGCGCTCCTATGGCGCGGTGCTCACCGGCCCGGTAAGTGCGCTCGATTCCTCGTTCAGGCTTGCCGTGCAGCAGTACACCAGCGATGGGTTTTATCACAACGCCTATCTCGGACGCAGCGACACGGACAATCGCGACGAGCTCACGCTGCGCGGCAAATGGCGCTTCCAACCGAATGCGGACTGGCGCGTCGACCTGACATTGATGCGCACACAAATCAACAACGGGTACGATGCCTTCGCGATCGACAACAGCCGCACCACGGAATCCGACAATCCCGGCGTCGACCGCCAATATTCCACGGGATTTTCGGCCCATTCAACCTACACCGGCATGGGCTCAACGACCCTGACCACCATCGCAACCTATGCCGATACCAAGGTCAACTATGGCTTCGATGGCGATTGGGGCAACCCCATTCTCTGGGCGCCCTATACGGATGACGCCACCGAGGATCAGGTACGCCATCGCTCGACTCGCAGCTTGGAATTTCGCCTGGGGGATACGACGACGACTGAATCGCCGCGCGGTCTCTCCTGGCTCGTCGGCGTTTATGCCTTCGAGCTGCGCGAGTCATTGACCGATACCAGCGCCGCCGTTTACATCGATCCTTTCGATGCCACGCAAAACTCCGATTCACTCACCGTGATTTCGAGCGGGTATCGCTCGCGCAGCGGTGCGCTATACGGCCAGCTCGACGGGGACTTCAGCGATCGTGCGCGTTGGTCCGTCGGGCTGCGGGGCGAGCGCCACACCAGCCGGTACGACGATCAGACCACGAATCTCGATGCGCCGACGACCTTCAACAATTTTGGTCCGGCGGATGGCCTGTGGGGCGGCCAGGCCTCGATCGACTACCGGATTGCCGATGGCCAGCATGTGTATGCGCTCATCGCCCGAGGTTACAAGGCGAGCGGCTTCAACCTAAGCCCCGGACTGCCGGCGAACCAATTGCAGTTCGGGCCGGAGTCGGATCTCAATCTGGAGATCGGGCACAAAGCGCAGGCGATCGACGGGCGCCTGCAAGTCAACACCTCGCTCTTTTATATGCTCCGCCACGACGAACAGTTGATTACGGGCGAGCAGCTCGATCCGAGCAATCCCAATACCTTCATCTTCTATACCGGCAATGCAAAATCAGGTTTCAACTACGGTTTGGAAAGCACGGCCAGCTGGGCGGCTACGCAAAGCTGGGTGTTAGGCGGTTCGCTCGGACTACTGCAAACCCAGTACCAGGGTTTCGTGCAAAACGGCGTGACTTTTCCCGATCGTGCGTTGCCGCATGCGCCTCCCTGGCAAGCGGCAATCAACGCAACCTGGCGCGACCCGCGCGGGCCCTATGCGCGGGTGGACCTCACCGGCATGGGACCGTTTTTCTATGATCTGCCGCCGAACTGGACGCGTTCGAACGCCTATGGACTCATCAACGGCAAGCTGGGCTGGGAGACGCCGCGCTGGGAGGCCTATATTTGGGGGCGCAACCTGCTCGACAAGAATTACACCGTGCGCGGGTTTTACTTCGGCGATGAACCGCCGGATTTCAACAACAAGCTGTACGTTCAGTTGGGCGAGCCGAGAAATTGGGGCGTGCATCTCACGGTACGCTTCTAGACGAGGCGTCTCAGCGCGGGTTGGTGGCGCTGCCGAGCTCGGCGGAATTTTTCTTCGGCTCCGCGGGCTCGTCCGCCAGCAAGTACGTGTCGATCACCTTGCGCGCGATGGGACCGGCGGTCGAACCGCCAAAGCCGCCATTCTCAACCAAAACGGAAATCGCGATCTTCGGATCGTCGACCGGCGCGAAGGCGATGAACCAGGCATGTTCGCGTTTGCGCTCATCCGCCTCCTTGTGCTTGGTGCTTTCCGTTTGTTTGACCGTTACTACTTGCGCTGTTCCGGTTTTGCCTGCCAGCTTGTAGCGCGCGCCGAGAAATGCCTGGTAGGCCGTGGCGCCGGGCTGTGTCACCGCGCCAATCATGCCGTCGTAAATCACATTCCACTGATCTTCCGTACCAAGATCGACCGGTTTGCTGAAGCTGGGGGCGCGCGGGACTACGGTCACCGAACCTGGCGCGCGAGTCGCCGCGACCAGCCGAGGCGTCGCGATGATTTTGCCGCGCTCGGCAATTTCGGCGGCGAAGTGCGCCTGTTGCAGAGGTGTAACCGTGATGGGACCTTGTCCGATGCCCATGCTGATGCTTTCGCCGGGAAACCACACTTGATCGGCCTTGCGCTTGAAGACCTTGCGCTTCCATTCGGGCGAGGCATATAGGCCGGGCTTTTCGCCCGGAATATCGATCCCGGTCAATTCGCCATAGCCGAATGCACTCATGAACGCGTGCATACGATCGATGCCCATTTTGTCGGCGAGACGATAGAAATACACGTCGCAGGATTCGGAGATCGCGTGCCGCATATCCAGGGAGCCATGAACTTTATCGTCGCGGTACTTGTTGCTGCTGCCCGGCAAGGTAAAGAAACCTGGGCAGTATTCGATATGCTCCGGAGTCAGTATTCCGTAGTGCTGCGCAGCCAAAGCGTACAGCGGCTTCACCGTCGAGCCCGGCGGATACGCACCCCTCAACGCGCGATTCAAAAGAGGCACATCGATATTGTTCGACAGCGCCGCATACTGCGCGACCGACAGGCCGCGGACGAAGTCGTTGGGATCGAAACCCGGGGTGCTGGCGAGCGCGATGATGTCGCCGGTTTTCGGATCGAGGGCCACCACCGATCCGCGCTTGCCGGCCAGCGCCTCTTCGGCCACCTTCTGCACGCGCACGTCCATGCCCAGAATCAGATCCTCGCCTGCCACGGGCGGGCGGGTATGCAGTTCGGCCGCATAACCTCCCTGCTTGTCCACCGGGCGGCCCGCGGCATTCACTTCGATTTCCTTGAAGCCCGGCTTGCCGTGCAGCTGCTGCTCGTAAGCGCCCTCCACGCCCAGCTTGCCGATGAGGCTCGTGCCCGCGTATTCGGCGCTGTCGATTTGCTTCAAGTCTTGTTCGTTGATCGCGCTGACATAGCCGATGGCATGAACACCCATCTCACGCAGCGGGTAGTGCCGCGCCAAGCGTGCGCGAATGTCCACGCCGGCGAATTGGTAGCGATGCACGGCGAACCGTGCCATCTCCTCTTCGTTCAGCGACAGCTTGATCGGCACGCTTTCGTACACCTTGTGCAGGAGTATCGTGCGGCGGATGTTGCTCACCTCATCACTGCGCAGCAGACCGATGCTCACCAACTGCGCCAGCGTGGCATCGACCGCCTTGGCGTCGCCCACCTGCTCACGAACGAGTTCGATGTTGAAGGCGGGCATGTTGTCCGCCAGCACCACCCCGTGACGGTCGAGGATGAGCCCGCGGCTGGGTGGGATCGGCTCGGTGCGGATGCTGTTGCCCTGCGAGAGGCTCTTGTAGTAGTCGCCCTTGATGACCTGCAGATAAAACAGCCTACCGGCGACCGCCACCAGCAGCACCGCCGCGAACACCCCCGCCACGATGCTGCGGATCGTGAACAGCCGATTCTCGGCGAAATAGTTCTTGATCCGCGATTGGCGGCTTCTCACCATTGCGGCCCAGCTGCGTGCGTGCGAGTTCCCGGCATGGCCGCGATTGTAAGCTACTTAGCAAGCCATCAAACGCTATGGAGTGCGCAGAATTCCATTGACGGTGCCTTGGGTTTGAAAGCGCACCGCGACCGATTGATTGGCGGGAACCTTGAATCGAAATATAGGTCTGCCGTTCTTGGTCCCCAGCGGATGATCGACGCGCACGACGCGTTCGCCGTCCGGCAGCCTCAGCCGCAATTCGAAATCGATTGCATCGGCGCGGGCGTTGCTGACGTCGATGCGCTCTGCGTCATTCACCACAACCCCGCGCAGCGCCACCCCCGGCACGAGCGGCAGCAGCTTGGCTGTACTCGAGTCGACGCTCGTCTTCTCGCGCGTGGCCGACACCTGCACTTCGGCGCTCCCGCCCATGTCGATTTCCACCTCTTCGTCCACGGCGGTGTCGCGCAGGCCGGATTCATGCTCCAACAACCGTTCGCCGCGGTGCGGGCCGAATACCGCGACCGAGCCTGATGGCAACGGCAGGCCCAAGTGATTCGCGAGCGTGTTTTGGGTGCGCAACAGGCGATGGGCCGGGCCCAGGGAATCCGCGTCCTCGCCGAGGTCGATCCCATAAATCGTTGCCACCGGAACGCCCAACTGATCCATCAAGCGCACCTGCTTCGATTGGCGGCTGGCCAGCGTCGTGCGCTCCGGAACACGGTACAGCTTCAGGTCGCCCAATTGTTCTTGCTGCACATTCTTGTTGCCGGTGACGACGACTTCCTCGAGGCTCATCGGCGCCGGCGCCGCTGCGGCGACACTCCTCTTGAACATGCGATCCATCGATTCCAAGGACGTTTCGCGAAGTATCATGGGTTGATCGCTGGTCGAACCGCGCGGCCAGCATTGCGCCACGATGGGACCGCCGACATCGATGGGCTCGACCTCGCCGCTCTCGCGGTTGACCCTGCCGGCGACCACTTGCACATGCGCCGCCGGGAAAGCGACGCCGTTGGAATTCGCCAGAGTCACCCAGGCTCCGAGGTCCAGGTGCTTCCCGTCCTGAGACAGTGTCGCCGTGTAATCGGCGGCCCAATCGAAACCGCGGGCCAGATACGACAGCGTGACTTCTCGGGTCACGGCGCTTTGGGTTTGTACCTCGACCGACAAGGTCGGCCGCGCCGACAGGTCACGGACCGGTTCGAAACTGAAAGTTTCCGGCAGTCCCGAGCAGCGCAATGCCTCAATGCCCACGGCGGTATTGAACACGACGCCCCCTTCCGCATCCGAGAGTATCGTGCCCGGCAATCGCTGGGTCGTGCCCGTCTTGCGGTTGGTCCGCAGCAGTTCCACACGCTTGCCCACGGCGGCGGCGATGAGCGCGGAGGGACTCAGGAGCCGCGCATCCCGATTCTTCTCGATCACCCGTCCCGGCAGTCCGGTAATCAGGGCACTGCTCGGCTCGATGCCGTCGGCGACACCTTCGAAGCGCACGCGGCTGAGGCCGGCGGGCAGCCGAACAACCCGTGTTTCGGTCACCAAGGCAAAACCGTTCAGGTCATCGAGGTCGATGGACCCCGAATCGCGGTATGGCGCGCGGTATACCGTGACGATGAGATTCGACGGCGGCTCAGCAAGAATTTCGGCTGCGGCGCCAAACACGGTTCCACTCGCCGCGATGAGGCTCAAACCCATGAGTGGGTGCGCGCGCATCGGATCTAGTAGCGGGTTTCGAACGTCGCGGTGACGGTGGTCTTGCCGTTGGCGGGCACGGTCACCGGCCATTCGGCCGCATCGGCACTCAGCCTCGTGCTTTTCTGGCTCTCCGCTTTGACGCTCGAGTCGCCCCACAATCCGTCCTGGCGCAGCTTCACCACGACGGCATGCGGCAGAGCATTGGTCAGCTCATAACGCATGTCGGTTTGCCAGTCGAATGTCGACAACCGCGTGCGCTTATCGACGACGGCATGCACCTTGACGTCGAAGGCATCGCCGGTCGCCAGCGACAGCGTGGAGCCCATCGGCGTGTGATCGATCCGGCTTTCGCCGATGAATTGCGGGTCGCCGCGCTTATCCTTCATGTAGAAACGCAACGTGCCGGCCGGCAGCTGATCGCCGAGGCCCGCATGCGCGCTGGTCGAAAAGCTGTAAATACTCTGCGCGCTCTGCGGGGTTTCCGTTGTGCCCAACCAGCGATTGCGAAACTCGTACCCGTGCTCGGCGGGGACGCCATGCACGTCGAGAAAACTCACCTGCTTGGTCTGCAAATTCGCGATGGTGGTGCGTTCGGCCAAAGGATAGAGGTAGTAGTCTCCCAATCGCTCGCGCGTGCCGCTTTCCGTCCCGGGCTGCATGGTTTGGCGGCGGACCGGCTCGCGATAGTTCTCGGGACCGCCATTGAGCCGGGGAGATCCGGCGACCAGCAGCGTTTGGGCATTGTCGTAGGTGGTGCCGCTGGAATTGGTCAACGTCACCCAACCTTGCACATCGATCCTGCCGTCGCCCTCGTTGTATAGCGCCACATAATCCGCCTTCCAGCCGAGACCGGGCGTGAGATAGCTCAAGGTCGCACGCCTAAGTCCGGCATGTGCCGCCACGATGCTGACGGAAAGCGTGGGCCGCGCGCGAAGATTGTCCGGCACCTTGTCAAAAATGACCCGCACCGGCAGGCCGTCATCGCGCAGCACTTCGATGCGCTGGCCGATCTTCAACACCACGCCGCCGTTGGTGGCAAGAACCAGGGCCTGCTCGCGCGTTTCGGCCCCGGTTGCGGGATTTACTCGCACAATGGTGACCTCCTGACCGACCGCCTTTTCCATGAGTTTCGCGGGGGTCAGCAGGTCGAAGTCGAAGTTCTGCTCGACGATGGCGATGTCGGCGGCCGACAGCGATACGGTCTCCGGTCGGATTTGCGCCGAGACGTCCTGGAATTCGATGCGTTGGCGGCCGTCCTTGATTTCGATATCCCGGCGGTCCTGCACCAAGGCCAGATTATCGTTATAGATGGTCACCGACAGGGTCCGCTCCGCGGCCCATGCGGGATTGACCAGAAGCCACGCCACCCACCCGATGCAGAGCATTACGCGCATATTGACCTCCCGCCCTGGACACTCTTCCCATGATACTGACTAGCCATTGATCGGGGCATGACTGCTTTTGGGGTTGAAAAACGATCTAATATTCAGCGCGTAGCTTTGCCCTCGGGCCCTTGAATGCCGACGGATTCGAACGAAAAGGCGTTGTTGTGGCGCGCCCGCGCCGAAGCCGGATTGGGGGATAGGCTCAAGGCAAAGATGACGGCGCAGGAAGCCTTGCCGCATCTGGAGAAGAACATGGATCCCGCGAGCTCAATGATCGCAGACGCGCGCGGGTTGGCTACCAGCTAAAGGGCAGCCCGCCGCCGGCTAGCGAATCGATACCTGGAAGCGCGGGTTGGACGTATTCGCCATCCACGTCTTGATGCGCTGGGCATCGGCCACTCGGGTGTACTTGCCGAACGAATCGAGCAGTACGATGACGACGGAGCGGCCTTCGATGACGGCGGCCATCACCAGGCACTTACCGGCCTCGGCGATGTAGCCGGTCTTCTGAACGATGATGTTCCAGGTGGGGTTGGCAACTAAATTATCGGTATTCCGGTACTCGACCAGGTGCTTGCGCACCCGCACCGCATAGTTCTTGTCAGTCGAAAATTCGCGGATGATGCGATTTTTCGAAGCGGCGATCACCAGCTTCGACAGATCTTCCGGACTGGCTACATTCTGGCTCGACAGGCCGGTCGGATCCACGAAGTGAGCGCTGGTCATCCCGAGCGCCTTCGCTTTGGCGTTCATCGCAGCCACCATGGCCGTGATGCCTCCCGGATAATTGTTGCCGAGGGCGTGCGCGGCACGATTTTCCGAGGCCATGAGCGCAACGTGCATGAGATCGCCGCGCGTCAGGACCGTGCCCACGGTCAAGCGCGAAAAGGCCCCCTTGGGGTAGTCGCGGTCCGCTTCGGTGATTTGAATGGGTTCATCAAGGGGCTGCTTGGCATCGAGTACCACCAAAGCCGTCATCAATTTGGTGATGGAGGCAATGGGCGCGGCCACGTCGGGATTGCGCGAGTACAGGACCGAGGAATCGCTTTGGTCCACGATGAGTACGGAGCTGGATTTCAGCTTCGGAGCGGCGATGGGCTTGGCGGAGGCCTGACATGCCCAAAAACTCAAGGAAATACAGGCTAATGCGCCGATGGAAAGCCGCCGTGGCGCGTGCGACCGCGCCGATGCTCGAGTGATTGACCGCATTAACCCTCTCTCAAATCAAGGCGTAAGACGCCAAGCTGACCATATGTTAAGCACGCTCCGGCGTGATGCAGCGCTAACTTTGCCATCTTCCCCGCAAAAGTCCAGCACATTCAACCCTTTGCCGGTCGGTATTCAAGCGTTTGCTTCGGCTCCGGGCATGCGCCGCAGTTCTTTGTCCCGGTACATCTTGTCGTCCGCCAAGCTGCGCAGGTCGCGCATGTCACGGGCGTCCTTGGGGTAATTGACCACGCCAATGCTCACACTGCAGCGGATCATGCGCGACCTTAAGTCCAGCGTGGTCTTGTAGACGTTGTGCCGCACGCGCTTGATCACGGCTTCCGCAACTTCCGGGGACGCGCCGGGGAGCAGTACCGCGAACTCATCGCCGCCGAGTCGCGCGGCATGATCCGTCGCGCGGATACTTCGCTGCAGGCATTGCGCCACCAAGGTGATGGCGCTGTTCCCGGCCTCGAGACCGAAGTCATCGTTGATTTCCTTGAGCTTGTCGATATCGATCATGAGCAACGAATACACGCCGCGGT
This sequence comes from uncultured Gammaproteobacteria bacterium, assembly GCA_963721095.1. Taxonomy (GTDB): domain Bacteria; phylum Pseudomonadota; class Gammaproteobacteria; order Steroidobacterales; family Steroidobacteraceae; genus Bog-1198. The sequence goes on from CAVRHU010000001.1 coordinate 289,434, forward strand.
TTCCCTGGCATGCTTCGTGCTCCCGCTGCCAGACTTCGTTGAACATCCGCACGTTGTAGAGTCCGGTCAAGGAATCGGTCTGCGCCAGATTTTCGATGCGCTCGCGTGCTTCGGTGATGTCCGCCGACAGCGTGGTGGTGAGATACGCCACCAAAAGAAACGGCGCCAGCTGCCCCACGACCTGACTGGCGTATAGCAGCGATATGACTTCGACGCCTGGCGTGGTCAGGGCCAGCAACAGGTGGCAGACCGCAATCGCTGCCACCTGCAGCAAGGTGATGACGCGGCCCAAGGTCAACGCGCTCAAGATGATCGGCAACAGATACAAGTTGAACAGGGGACTTGCGCCCTTTCCGGTAAACCACAGCACGCCGGTGATGAACACCACCATCGACCAGGATTCGATCGACAGCTTGGAACGCGTGCGGCCGGGCAGGAAGCGGCGTCCGCGAAATCCCACGATGGCGAGCGCGAATGCGCCCAGCAGTCCTAAGACAGGCCACATTTGATTGGTCAGCGCACCGGACCAGATGAGCACCAAGGCAGCGAGTGCCAAGCACAGGATCTCGATGGAACGCGTGCTGCGCATTGCTTAGAGGCGTGCCGCGGTCGTCACCGCGCCGGGCCGCGCACTGGGCGACACCTTCAGTTCTTCCAAGGCACGCTTCACCCCGCTATCGCGCTGCTGCAGCGGCGCGCTGTCGGGCACCGGTGTTGCCGGCGGCTTCGGGTCGCGCTCCAGCTCGATGTCGGGTGCGATGCCGGTGTGGTTGATGGAAACGCCCGAGGGCGTGTAATACAGCGACGTCGTCAGTTTGACCGCGCGGTCATCGGACAGTGGAATGATGGTTTGCACCGAGCCCTTGCCGAAGGTTGTGCGTCCCATGAGTTTTGCGCGATGCTGATCTTTGAGCGCGCCCGCGACGATCTCTGCCGCCGAGGCCGAGCCGCCGTTCACCAGGACGACAATGGGCGCGCCGTTGAGCACATCTCCCGGCGTTGCATCCATTTCGAATTTGGAGTCCGGGGTTCGTCCTTTCGCGGTGACGATGACGCCGCTGTCGATGAAGGCATCGGCCACGGCCACCGCCGCTTCCAGGACACCGCCGGGGTTGTCGCGCAGGTCCAGCACCAGGCCCTTGAGGGGCGCGGCGTTGTGTTTGCGCAAATCCTTCATCGTGCTGTTGAGATCGTCGCCGGTGGTCTCGCTGAATTGGGAAATTCGCACGTAGGCGTAGCCGCTTTCCAGCATTTCCCCGCGCACGCTGTGCAGATCCACGCGCGAGCGTTTCAGGGTGAACAGCATCGGTTCCGGATTGTCTCCGCGCATGATGCCGATCTTGACCGAGGTGCCCTCCGCGCCGCGCATGCGCCCAATGGTGTCCGCCAAACTATTGGTATTCACGGGGATGCCGTCGATCGTCACGATGATGTCGCCGGAGCGAATCCCCGCCAGCGCCGCCGGCGAGCCGTCGAACGGCGCAATCACCACCACCTGGTCCTCCTCGATCGACAAGTCGATGCCGACGCCGGTGTAGCGGCCGGAGCTGCTGATTTTGACTTCGTCGTACTCGTCGCCGTCGAGATAGGCGGAATAAGGATCGAGCGATGCCACCATGCCGCGGATCGCGGCCTGCAGCAGCTGATGGTCGTCCACTGGATTCACATAATCATGCTTCACCCGCTCCAGCACCGCGGCCAGCATGCGCGCGTCTTGCCACGGCAGATCGGCGCCGGGAGCGGGCTTCTCCGCGAACACGCCATGCGCCAATCCGAGCGACAGGCCGATGGCGATGCCGACGGCCAGTAAGAGGGCGTTACCAGATTTGTTGCGCATTTGAGGCTCAAGCATACGTGCGCAGAAGCCTTGCCGCCAGCCGCCTTATCCGTAGTGTCAAATTAAAATTATTGCTGCGCGTTAGGGGCTGTCTTAAGCCAGAGTTTGGGATCGACGGTCTTGCGGCCTTCGCGTATTTCGAAATAAAGCTGCGGCTTGGCGCCCTCGCTGTCGCTCAAGGAGGCGATCACATCGCCCGGCGCGACCTTGTCTCCGACCGACTTATAGAGCACTTCGGCATGGCCGTACAACGTCATATAGCCGCCGCTGTGGCCGATGATCATCAAGAGTCCGAGTCCCTGCAGCCAGTCGGCATAAACCACGCGGCCGAAGAAGGGTGCGCGCACCTTGGCGCCGCGTTGCGTTTCGATCATCACGCCGTTCCAGCGAATGCCGCCCGAATTTTCGCGCGGCGCCTGATAGCGCGCGCTCACATGCCCCAAAACCGGCCAGGGCAATTTCCCACGCATGCGGTCGAAGCTCTGCGACGGATCGGTCGGAAAGTCCTGCATCATGCGGGCGAGATCCGCGACCAGCGATTCGACCGCCTGCTCCTCGCGCTTCAAGTTGCCGAGTTCCTGGTTGCCGCTCTGCAATTTCTTGTTCAGCGCCGCGACCGCCACGCTGCGTTCGGCGCGCGCATGTTGCAGACCCGCAATTTCCTGGGTCGCGTCATCTTCAAGCTTCTGCAATTCCTGCGTCTGCTGCTCGATTTGCGCGACCAGCTGCTGCAGCCGGGCTTCGTTGCCCTGAATGAGCTTTATTTTCTGGCTGCGTTGTTCGGCGAAGTAGCCGTAGTAGGTGAGCGTTCTGCCCAGGCGCGCAGGGTTGCTCTGGTTCAACAGCAGTTTGAGTTCTTCCTGCCGCCCGATCATGTATGCCGCGCGCGCCTGTCTCGCAAGCGATTCGCGTTCGGTTTGCAGCGCGTTGAGATTGCGGCCTTCTTCCGCGCGCAACTCGGAGCGGTGGCGTTCCGCGGCCAGCTGCGCCGCGTGCAGTTCTTCAACGCGCTGCCGTTTCGCGCCGATGGCAAGTTCGGTCTCGCGAACGCGCGCGCTCAAGGAATCGCGCTGCGCCAGCTGCGATCCCATGCGGCCGGTGAGTTCCGCGATCCGCGCGCGCAGGGCCGCAAGCTTGGCTTTCGCAGCGTCCGCGTGCGCCGAGTCCGCGGGCGGGGCGGCGGGGCTGCCGGCGCTCAAGACAGCGATCAGCGCGGCGGCGCACAGGCCTCTAAAGCATTGATTCATGGCCGGGTGTTCAACATCCTCTTAAGCATACAAGCCTTGTGGCCGCTGCTATACTTGCGCGCCCAAAAAGTCCAAATTGTGCGACATGCAGCGATTGTTAGAATACATCGGCCATCATCCCTATCTTGCGGGCGCGACGCTGCTGGCCGCCATTGCCGTACTGGCTTTTGAACTGCGAGCGCGGGTTCAGGCGTTCGCGGCATTGAGCGCGACGCAGGCTGTGCGGCTCATGAATCAGGGCGCCCTCGTCATCGATCTGCGCAGCAAGGAGCTGTACGATGCCGGGCACATCGTCGATGCGCGCAACGTGCCGGTGGGCGAGATCGAGTCGCAAGCAGACACCTTGAAAAAATGGCGCGACAAAAACGTCATTACGTATTGCGACAGCGGCGCAAACGGCGCGGGTGCGGCGCGTACCCTGATGAAACTCGGCTTTACCAAGGTGTTCAATCTTCAGGGCGGCCTCAATGCCTGGGTGAAGGACAACCTGCCGCTGGCGAAGACGTCCCGGAGCAAGAGCGTTTCGAAATGACGCAGCCGGTGGTCACCGTTTACGTTTCGGATTGGTGTCCGTACTGCCAGCGAGCCAAGGGCCTGCTGCAGCAGAAGCAGGTGGTTTTCAATGAGATCAATGTCGAAGAAGACGAGAAATCCCGCGAGGAAATGATTGCGCGCAGCAATCGGCGCACAGTTCCGCAAATCTTTATCGGCGACAAACATGTTGGCGGGTGTGAAGAACTCCACGCGCTGAATCTCAGCGGCGAGTTGGATCGATTAATTCAGGGGGCAGGATGAACGAGGTTACAGCGGCGGAGCCACAAGCAGAAGTGGGCGGCGTACAGGTGAGCTTGCAGAGCGTGTATCTGAAGGATTGTTCGTATGAGTCGCCGAATGGTCCGCGCCTGCCGAGCAATCAGACCTGGGAGCCGAAGTTCCAGCTCAACATGAACACCTCCACCGAGGAATTGTCGCCGGAGGCCCGCGAAGTGCTGCTCACCGTCACGGTGGAAGCCAAGCAGGGGGATGTCACGCTTTATCTGGTGGAGGTCAAGCAGGCCGGATTGTTCACGATTGCGGGCGCGTCGGTCGAGGATCTGAAGCGGCTCGTCGGCAGCTTCTGTCCCGGCGTGTTGTTTCCCTACGCGCGCGAGGTGATCTCCGACCTGATCGTCAAGGGCGGCTTCCCTAATTTCCTGCTGCCCCTGGTGAACTTCGACGCCTTGTTCAATCAAGCGCAACAGCAGGCTCCGCAACAGCCGAATCTGGTGAATTAGGAGCCTAGGCGCTGCCATGCAGACCCGGCGCACGGAACCGATGACGGTCATCGGCGCCGGCTCATGGGGCACGGCACTCGCCATTTTGCTGGCGCGCGAAGGACACCCGACGCAACTGTGGGGTCGAGATGACGTGCAGCTCGACGCCATGCGCGAAAGCCGCCGCAATATGCGCTATTTGCCCGATGCCGAGTTCCCGGAGGAACTGCAGGTTGTGGCCGATCTGCCCACGGCCCTGAAGGCCTCCCGCGACGCGCTGATCGCCGTGCCCTCGCATGCTTTCAGGGCGACGTTGGAGACGGTACGGCCGCACCTCGCACCCCACGCCCGCATTGCCTGGGCAACCAAGGGCTTCGAGATTGCGAGCGGACTTCTGCCGCACCAGGTGGTGCGCGAGGTCTTGGGCGATACGCCCGGCGCCGTGTTGTCGGGGCCGACCTTCGCGAAGGAAGTCGGCTCTCGCCTGCCCACCGCCATGACAATCGCATCGGCGGACGAGCGCTTCGCCAAAGAACTCGCGACGAGCATGTCGGGTCCCACGTTTCGCGCCTATACGCAGACCGACATCATGGGCGTGGAAGTCGGCGGTGCCGTGAAGAATGTCATTGCCATCGGCTCAGGAATAGCCGATGGCATGGGCTTTGGCGCCAATACTCGCGTGGCATTGATCACCCGCGGTCTCGCGGAAATGATGCGCTTGGGCGTCAAGCTCGGCGCGCAGCGTGAAACTTTTATGGGTCTCGCAGGTCTTGGAGACTTGGTGCTGACCTGTACCGACGATCAATCTCGCAACCGCCGCTTCGGCATGGCGCTGGGCCGCGGCGAATCTCCGGTCAGCGCGCAAAGCGCGATTCATCAGGTGGTCGAAGGCGTACCGGCGGCGCGCGCCGTATACGATGTCGCGCAACGACTGCAGGTGGAGATGCCGATTTGCCACGAGATATACGCGATCATGTACGAAAACAAGCCGGTTCGCTCGGTGGTGCAGGCGCTCATGGGGCGCGACGTGCGCTCCGAGACCGAATAGATTTATTTCAATGAACAACGGGGATCTTTCATGAAACCGATGAACTTTAGTTTGGCCGCCGTGTTCGCCAGTCTGGCAGTCGGCGCCGCTTCGGCCGCTGCGCAATCCGCGCCCGAGCTGTCCTTGACGCGCTTCGATTGCGGCAAGACCACGACGCTGGCAGATGTCAGCCGGTTTTCGGATGTCGCAGCGTTCAAAGGCCTCAGCATCCAGCTGACCTTCAGCTGCTACTTGATCAAACACGGCAACGACTATCTCGTGTGGGACACCGGCAACCCGGCGGCCGCGGGCAGCGCCCCGGCGCCGACGGCGCCGAGCTCGAGCTTGGTGGAACAGCTCGCGCAGCTGCACCTGACCCCCTCGCAAATCACCTTCGTCGGCATCAGCCACTATCACGGCGATCACGTCGGGCAAGTGGCCTCCTTTCCCCAGGCGACTCTGCTGATCGGCAAAGGCGATTGGGACGCATTGAATGCAGCCACGCCCAATCCGGGCGTCAATCCGGCGAATTTTGCGCACTGGATCAGCGGCGGCGGAAAGGTGGAGCCGGTCATCGGCGACAAGGATGTGTTCGGCGACGGCAGCGTCATCATGCTGAACACTCCCGGCCACACGCCCGGCCATCACAGTTTGCTGGTCAAGCTGAAAGAAAAGGGCGACGTGCTGATCACCGGGGATCTGGCCCACTTTCGCGAGAATTACGACAGCAATGGCGTGCCCACCTTCAACACCAGCCGCGCCGAGACGCTTGCGTCTTTGGATCGATTCAAGCAACTCGCGACGAACTTGAAGGCCACGGTAATCATTCAGCACGATGCGCGCGATATCGGCAAATTGCCGGCTTTCCCCGCTTCCGCGAAGTAGCCCACACCATGCTAACCTTTTCAAATATGCACAAAACAACCCTCATAGCCTTGCTCATCGCCTGCTCGTTCACGGCCGCCGCCAAGGATGCGGTCACGGTCGATTCGAGAATTGCCGCGCAGAACGCCCTCTTCGAAGAGGAATTCCAAGCGGATCTCAAGGCTCATCCTGAACGCGCGACCGCCATCGGCGACTATCGATACAACGATCAGCTGGAAGATTATTCACCCGCAGCGTTTCAGAGGCAGGACGCGGCCGATCGTAAATTCCTCGCACGCTTGAACGCCATTCCGACCACCGGCTTTCCGGAACAGGACAAGCTGTCGCATGAGGTGATGGAGCGTTCTCTGACGCAGCGAATCGCAAACTTCAAGTTCAAAGAATATGAGATGCCGGTGAACCACATGGAGGGTCCGCAGGTCCGCTTCACGGACATGCCGCTCGCGGTTCCGCTCGATTCGGTCAGGCACTATGAGGATTACATCGCGCGCCTGCATCAGATTCCGCGCGCTTTCGCGCAATCCGAAGAGACCTTGCGCGCGGGAATGAAGGACAAGCTCATGCCGGTGCGCTTTCTTCTCGAGAAGGTGCAGGCGCAGTGCGACGGCATCATCGCCTCAAACCCTTTTCTGATTCCGACGAAGAAGTTTCCGGACAGCTTTTCCGCCGAGGACCGGCAGCGCCTGACGAAGGAGATTAGCGACACCGTCAACAACGAGGTCTTTCCGGCTTATAAAAAGTTTGCCGCATTCATCGCCACCGACTACGCGCCGTCCGGTCGAACCACACTGAGCGTCACTTCATTGCCGGGCGGCAAGGAACGCTACCTCAACGACATCCGCAGCCGCACCACCATCAGCAATTTGACGCCGGAACAGATTCACGCGATCGGCCTGAGCGAGATCGACCGTATCGAAGGTGAAATGCTCGTTATCGCGCGCAAGGAAGGCTTCAACGATGTCGCGGCGTTCCGCGAATCGTTGAAGACCAATCCGAAGTACATTCCGACCTCGGCCGAGCAGATTCTGGACGACTTCCGCAAGTACATCGCGCAAATGCAGCCCAAGCTTCCCGAGCTGTTCGGCTACATTCCCGGTTCCCCCGTGACGGTCGAAGCCATTCCGCCCTTTCAATCGGGCGCGGCCACGCATTATCAAACCGGTACGCCCGACGGCAAGCGTCCGGGACGGGTCAGCGTCGCCACGTCGAATTTTGCGCATCGCTGGCTGATCGACGATGAGGCCACCGCCTATCACGAGGGCATCCCTGGGCATCACATGCAGCTCTCCGTGCAGCAGCAAATGACCAGTTTGCCCAAGTTTCGGCGGCATTCAGGCAACTCCGGATATATCGAGGGCTGGGCGCTGTATGCCGAACAACTGGGCAAAGAAGTTGGGTTCTACCAAGACCCGGTCAGCGACTATGGGCGCTTGAGCAGCGAGTTGTTTCGCGCCGTGCGGCTCGTGGTCGACACCGGTTTGCATTCGGAAGGCTGGAGCCGCGATCAGGTGGTGGAATTCTTCCGCAAATATCAACCGGTCGATGAGCCCACGATTCAATCGGAAACCGACCGCTATATCGCATGGCCGGCACAGGCCCTGTCTTACAAACTGGGTCAGCTCAAATTTCGGGAACTGCGCGAGCGTGCAAAGAAGGAACTGGGTCCGAAGTTCGACATCCGCAGCTTTCACGACGAAATGCTGAACGGCGGCGTGCTGCCGCTCGATCTGCTCGACGCCCGCGCCAACAGCTGGATTCAGCAACAGAAAGCGAAGGATCAATCCGCGGCGAATTGAGGTACGTGTGGCCGGGTCCCTCGAGCCCGGCCGCACTGCTCCCCAGGAGTTTCACCCCGAAGAGGACAGGACGAACTGATTGCCGTCGGGATCCTTGAAGATCGCGAATTCGCCCCATGGTTGTTTTTCCGGCGGCTTGTCGAACTCGACGCCCCGCGCCTTGAGCTGACGGTAGGTAGCATCGACATCATCGCAGGCGAAGGCGCCGTTGAAAAAAGAGCCGATCCGGCTCTCATGGCCTTCTGGTGTAAAGAGCACCACGCGCGTGGCCGAATTCGCGATGCGCAACTCAATCCAGCGCTGCTCGGCGTTGAAGACCTGGTCGGTCGACACTGCGAATCCCAGTTTCTCGGTATAGAACTTGAGGGCACGATTCTGATCGCCGGTAGGTATGCCGACGAATTTGACCTGCGTGATCATGGCGCTGACTCCCTGAAGCTGTTGCACAGCGGCGATTATCCGATAATTCACCGGCGCAAAGTAGCGATAATCGATATAGTAATTACCGATGCAGCACTTCAATTTGGACAATTACGTGATCGATGTCCTCATGCCCGATCTGGTGGGACATGATCGCCGCCCCGCCGCCTTCATCGTCTATCTGTATTTTTTGCGCCATGCAGCAAGGGGCAAAAGAGACACCCTGTCCGTCAGCCTCCAAACGATTGCGACCAAAACCGGCCTGTCCAAATCCACTGTGCAGGCGGCGATAAGGCATCTGCGCCGACGCCGGCTGCTGGACCCGGCGCTACCGGCGACCGTAACCGACCCGGTGAGACGCGTGCTGCGCCCGTGGAATCGCTGATGACTGCCGGCGGGTCACGGTCGCTCTAATTCAAATCCCTCTTCAATCCAGCCCGTCATTCCGCCGGCCATGAGCTTGACGGCGTAGCCGAGCCGGGCGAGCCTCGCCGCGCCACGTGCTGCGCCGTTGCAATGCGGGCCGGCGCAGTAGGTCACGAACAGCGTCGAGCTAGGGTATTCGCGCATCTTGGACACAACGATTTTCGCGTGCGGCAGATTTACCGCGCCGGGGATGTGGCCCTTCGCAAACAACGCCGGGCTTCGAACGTCGAGCAGCACGAATCCCGGAGAGCCGTTGTGGATCGCATCGTGCGTGTCCAGCGCTTGCAGGCTGCAGGCACCATCGTGATTCCCGGATGGGAGGGCATCGATGTGCCCGTGCCGCCGGCTATCCTCGACGCGCTGCGCGCTGCGTGTGCACGGGGCGCTCGATTGCTGTCCATTTGTTCGGGTGCATTCGTGCTGGCCGCGGCCGGGCTGCTCGACGGCAGGCGAGCGACGACCCACTGGCGCTACGCCGGCGAACTTCAGCACCGTTACCCAAACGTTCATGTCGATGCGAACGTGCTCTACGTGGATGAAGACGACGTCCTGACTTCGGCCGGCAGCGCCGCAGGGCTCGATCTTTGCTTGCATCTCGTGCGCCGCGACTACGGGTCCGCAATCGCGAATCAAGTGGCGCGCAGACTAGTGATCCCACCGCATCGCGACGGCGGCCAGGCGCAATTTTTGGAGCGGCCGGTGGAGGCGCGGGAGCCCGAATCGGGGCGGGCTCAATCGTTGTCAGTGCTTCTGGACAGGATCAGAAAGCGGCCCGGCCACACATGGCGCGTCGGCGAATTGGCACGCCTCGCGGCTATGAGCGAGCGTACCTTCATGCGCCGTTTTCGGGCGGCAACCGGATTGACTCCAGCGGATTGGGTTACACGAACTCGAATCGACGCCGCGCGCGGCTTGCTCGAGAACACGCAGCTTTCCATCGATCACATCGCTGAACGTTGCGGCCTCGGCACACCGACCACGTTGCGCCACCACTTCCGCAAGAAAGTCGGTGTGAGTCCGGCGCAATATCGAAGGAGATTTTCCCAGCGGCGCGTCTAGAGCTGCCCTGAAAAGCCGCTCTGCCGCCAGGCTTCGTAAATCACCAGCGCCACGGCGTTGGACAAGTTGACGCTGCGGTTTTGTGCGCGCATGGGAATGAACAGGCAATTATCCACTCCGACATCCAGCTGCGCACTTTGCGGTAGGCCGCGGGTTTCGGGGCCGAACAAGAACGCGTCTCCCGAGCGGTACGTCACATCGCTATAGCAGCGCGCACCGCCGGTCTCGATCGCGAACCAGCGCGACGTCTGCAGAAGCTTCCGGCAGGCTTCCAGGTTCGCATGAATGTTCACTTCCGCCAGATCGTGATAGTCGAGTCCCGAACGCCTCAAGCTCTTGTCGTCCAGGCGAAAACCCAAAGGTTTGATCAGGTGGAGCGTCGCGCCGCTGTTGGCGCACAACCTGATCGCATTACCGGTATTCCCGGGGATCTCAGGCTCGAACAGCACGACGTGAAACACTCAGAGAGTCTCCGCCTATTTCTCGAGCGCGGCGTGCCCGTCCACAAAGACCCGTTGCGCGGGGTAGGCGAATTGCAGCCCCAAGCGCCGAACCTCATCGATGATGCGGAAATTGACCGCCTGCTGCAGATCGAGGAGCGGATTGGTCGAAGGCTGCTGTACGAAATAGGAAAGCTCGAATTGAAATGCACTTTCACCCAAAGTTTTGAGGTGACAGCGCTCGAAGTGCGCCTGCGGATGCTCGCGAACGACGTTTTCCAGCAACTTTGGCAGTGCCTTGAGCTTCTCCGTCGGCGTGTCGAACCCAAGGCGAATGGTTGCCAGTATCCGCTGCTGCGAAAGGCGCCCAAAATTGCGCACGCGGCTCTTCAGGATATCGGCATTCGATAAAATGATCTGTTCGCCGCCTTCGCTGCGCAGGCGCGTGGTCTTGATGCCGATGTGTTCGACCTTGCCGATGAAAGAGTCGATGGTGAGGTTGTCGCCGATCACAAAGGGCTTGTCCAACGCGATCGACAGCGAAGCGAACAGATCGCCGAGAATATTTTGCAGAGCAAGCGCCACAGCCACACCGCCGACGCCGAGCCCCGCGAGCAGCGCGGTGATGTTGACGCCGAGATTGTCCAGCGCAACGAGGATCAGCAGCGACCAGATCAGCACGCGGGCAACGAAACTGATGATGTCGAGGGAGCCCGAAAATACCCGGTCGGCGCCGCGCTCGCGCTCCTTCATTTCCAGATAGAAGCGCACCGAGCGCCCAGCCCAGAGGCCGATCTGCACCAAAATGAGGATCATCACCGTTTTGGAGACGATGCGCTGCACCTTGTCGGGGAGGGTCAGGCTTTCTTGTGCGGCATCCAGCGCCACGGCGAAGAAAAGAATTTGCGTGGTATTGCCGATGAGATAGGCGATCAGCCGGAGCAGCGTGGGATTCCTCGTGCCGGCGTATTTCTGATAACGCGACGCGATCAGGTCGCGCAGGATCCACAGGACAGCCCAGACCACCAAGCCAACAATGCCGGCGAGCAACCACTCCGCCGGCGGAATGCCGAGCAGCAGCGCCTGAACTGCGCTGAGTTTCTTGGAGAGAAATTCGCCCATGAATGAATTATAAGGCCTGGGGAGATAGGATCGGGCGAGTACTAGCTGACGTCCTCCATCCCGAGCTCCTTCATCTTGCGCGTCAGCGTATTGCGCCCCCAGCCCAGCAATTTTGCCGCATCCTGCTTGAGACCATCGGCCTTGCGCAGAGCCACGCGGATGAGAATGCGCTCCACTTCCGGGACCGCCGTGTCGAGGAGGCGCTGCGTGCCGGAGTCCAACTCCTGCTCCGCCCAGTGCGAGAGCTTGGCCATCCAATCGTGATTGGCCGTTTGTCCGGCCGGCACACCGCCCAGGTCCGGCGGAATATCCTCGGCGCGAACCTCGCGGCCGGGCGCGGTGACCGTGAGACGGCGGCATGCATTCACCAGCTGGCGCACATTGCCCGGCCAATCGAAGGTCACGAGGGCGATTTCCGCAGGCCCGGTCAGCAATTTCGGCTCGACCCCGAGTTCCTGCCCGGCTACGAAAAGATAGTGGCGCAACAATTCCGGTATATCCTCGCGCCGCTCGCGCAGCGGTGGAATCTCGATGCGAATCACATTGAGCCGGTGCAGGAGATCTTCGCGAAAGTGGCCCGACTTCACCCGCATCTCGAGATCCTGGTGAGTCGCCGCGATGACGCGGACGTCGACCTTGACGGGCGTCTGGCCGCCGACCCGGTAGAACTCGCCTTCGGCCAGCACACGCAGTAGGCGCGTTTGCAGCGCCGGCGACATGTCGCCAATTTCGTCGAGAAACAGCGTGCCGCCATCCGCCTGTTCGAAGCGGCCGCGGCGCTGCGCATCCGCGCCGGTGAACGCGCCTTTTTCATGGCCGAATAATTCGGATTCCAGCAGGTCGGCGGTGAAGGCGGCGGTGTTCAACGCCACAAAGGCCTTGTTCGAGCGCGGACTGTGGCGGTGCAGAGCGCGCGCCACGAGTTCCTTGCCCGTGCCCGATTCGCCGGTGATCAAGACCGTCATGCTGGAGCGGGACAATCTGCCAATCGCGCGAAACACCTGCTGCATGGATGACGCCTGGCCCAGAAGCTCCGGGATGCTGCGGCGCGTGGCCTCGGCGTCGGTCGATAAATTGGCTTGTTGCGCGGCACGGCGCACGAGATCGACCGCCTTGTCGATGTCGAAGGGTTTGGGCAGGTATTCGAATGCACCACCCTGATAGGCGGCGACCGCCGCATCCAAATCCGAATGCGCGGTCATGACGATGACCGGCAATCCGGGGCGCGAGACTTGGATTTCCTTGAGCAGATCCAAACCGCTGCGGCCGGGCATGCGTATATCGGTCATGAGGACATCGGGCGCATCGGCGCGCAACGCCGTCAGGACATTGTCTGCTTGGTCGAAGCACTTGGCCGTCATGCCGCTGCCCTTCAACGCCTTCTCCAACACCCAGCGAATGGATGAGTCGTCGTCGACCAGCCAGACTTGCAACGGCTTCACATTCATGCGGAGTCCATCGGCAAGGAAATGACGAATATCGTTCTCCCCGGAGTACTGTCGAATTCGATCAAGCCGCCGTGACGGCTGACCAGATCCTGTGCTATTCCCAGCCCGAGCCCGGAGCCGTCGGCGCGGCCGGAAACGAGCGGATAAAAAATGGTCTCCCGAATCTCGTTGAGCACGCCCGGGCCGTTGTCCTCGAACTGAATCGAGGCAACCAAGCGATGGCGATGCGCACCGACGCTGACGTTGCTCGCCGCGCGGGTTCTCAAGATCAAGCGCGGCGATTCAACCTGTGCGCCGGTGAGGGCTTGAATGGCATTACGGCCCAGATTGAGCATCGCCTGAATGATGTGATTGGGATCGAGCGTCAGAGGAGGCAGACTCGGGTCATAATCCCGGTCGATGGCCACCTCCGGGGGCGCCTCGCTGCGCAGCAAGTGATAGACGCGCTCCAGCAATTCATGCACGTTGATCAGCTGCTTGGACGGCGGACGTCCGGGGCCCAACATGGAATCCAACAGATTCGTGAGACGATCCGCTTCGCTGATGATCACGCGCGTGTATTCGCGCAATGCCGGATCCAAGAGTTCCCGTTCGAGCAGCTGCGCCGCGCCGCGCAAGCCGCCCAGCGGATTTTTGATTTCGTGCGCCAGCTGGCGGACCATCAAGCGGCTCCCGCCCAACTGCGCCAGCAGCGCGTTCTCGCGCGTCAGGCGCCGATGCTGCGTGATGTCTTCGATCTCCAGGAGGAGCCGCAGGCTCTGGCCGCCGATCAGCACTTGAGTCACCGCACAGTCGAGGATGCGGTCCACGCCGCCCGGGGCGGACCAGGCAAGCTCGCGCTGCACGACACCTTCGCCGCCTTCGCGCACGCGCTCAAACATCGGCAGCAAACTCTCGGCGCCGCGCGTCAATTCGGCAATCGCGCGGCCCAGGGCTTGATTGACCGAAAGCCCCAGCAAAGTCTGCGCCGCCGCGTTCAAGTACGTGACGCGAAGTAGTTCGTCCAGCAGAAAAACGCTGGTCACCATGGCATCGAGCAGTTCGGTGCCGTCGATTCTTACCGTGTCTATTTGGAGCTCAGCGGACAAGCCGAGCCTCCGGGCGCGCTACGCTTGGGGTTATTTTTTCAGCGGCGACTGCGGCGACAACGCCGAAGGCTGGCGCACAAAAAAGGTCACGCTGTTGCTGGTCTGCGATTCGCTCGTCTGCTGATCGGTGATGGTGGCGGCGAGCGCGTAGGTGCCGCGATCCAAGCGCGGCAGAGCAAACGAAACGGCGTTCGGCGGGTAATCCAGCTGCTTGCCATTCAAATGCCAGGTGATGGTTTGATTGGGCCGCAGCGTCGGGCTGAGATTCAAGTGCACGGCCACAACGTCGTCGCCGAAAAACGTCTGCTCCGGCGACGGCGAAGTGATCGAGAATTCGGTGTAATGGAGACCGCCCTGAGCAGGCTGAGCGGCCTGCTGGAGCGTAGGCGATCGGCGTACTGGCGCTGCGCGCCGTCGATGCGGCGGGCGTCGCGGGCGCCGCCGTAACAATTTTTTCCGCACCCGGCGAGGACTGATCGGAGTAGTGAACCACTCCGTCGGCGTCGACCCATTTGTAAATGACGGCCGCTTGCACCGTAAACGCCGCCAACAGGCCTATTGCCAACCATGTCCGCCGCGGGTGCATATTTCCAAAGCATAGACCTATCGCCTCCGGACCACAAAACGAGGTGACGACGGCGTGACCGCCGTCACCTTAAGGCCTAAGCACCCCGATGGAGCCTCGCGCAGAGGCTCCTATCTACAAGCTGTAATACATTTCAATTTCAATCGGATGCGTGGTCATTCGCACGCGCGTCACGTCCTTCATCTTCAATTCGATATATGCGTCGATGAGATCGTCGGTGAATACGCCGCCGGCCTTCAGGAAGCCGCGGTCCTTGTCCAAGTAATCGAGCGCCATGTCGAGCGAATGGCAAACCGTCGGTATTTTCTTGTCCTCTTCCGGCTCCAAGTCGTACAAGTCCTTGTCGGCAGGATCGCCGGGATGAATCTTGTTTTGAATTCCGTCCAGTCCCGCCAGCAGCATGGAGGCAAACATGAAATAAGGATTGCCCGTGGCATCCGGAAAACGCACTTCAATGCGCCGCCCCTTGGGGTTCGAGATCCAAGGAATGCGGATCGAGGCTGAGCGATTGCGCGCCGAATACGCCAGCTTCACCGGCGCTTCGAAGCCCGGGACCAGGCGCTTGTAGCTGTTCGTGCTGGCATTCGTGAACGCGTTGATCGCGCGTGCATGCTTGATGATGCCGCCGATGTAGTACAGGGCGATATCCGAGAGACCGCCGTACTTGTCTCCGGCGAACAGGGCCTTGCCGTCTTTCTGCAGCGATTGATGCACATGCATGCCGTTGCCGTTGTCGCCGACGATCGGCTTAGGCATGAAAGTCAGGGTTTTCCCGTATCCATGAGCGACGTTCTGCAGCGCGTATTTCAGGATTTGCACTTCGTCGGCTTTTTTGGTCAGCGTGTTCGCCGCGACATTGATCTCGCCCTGGCCGGCAGTCGCGACTTCGTGATGATGAACTTCGAATTTCAAACCCATTTCTTCGCAGGCCATGGACATGGCGGTGCGAATGTCTTGTTGTGAATCGACAGGCGGAACCGGAAAGTAGCCGCCCTTCACGCCTGGGCGATGCGCGCGGTTTCCCTCGTCATACGCCTTGCCTGAATTCCAGGCGCCTTCGTAAGAATCCACTTCGTAGGCACAGCCGTTCATGCTGGAACTGACCGTGACATTGTCGAAAATGAAGAACTCGTTTTCCGGTCCAAACAGCGCCGAGTCGGCGATGCCGGAAGCTTTCAAATGCGCCTCGGCGCGTTTCGCCAAGGAGCGCGGATCGCGCCCATAGCCTTGCATGGTCATCGGCTCGATGACATCGCAACGCAGATTCAATGTGGTCTCTTCGTAGAATGGATCGACAACCGCCGTGGCGGGATCCGGCATCAAAATCATGTCCGACTCATTGATCCCCTTCCATCCCGCGATGGAAGAGCCGTCGAACATCTTGCCGTCCTTGAAAAATCCCTCATCGACCAGCCGCGTCGGGATGGTGACGTGCTGTTCCTTGCCAATCGTGTCGGTAAAGCGGAGATCGACGAACTTCGCATCTTTTTCTTTGATTAATTTCAGAACATCGGCGGGAGTCATTTGCGTCCTCGCAAGTGTGTAAGGGGCCCGGCCGGCCCGGGGCTCTTGGGCAATGCAGTTACTGTGCCATGGGTCGACTCAAGGCAGATCAAGCACTTGAGACCAATCGCGGGCACCGTGCGCATCATTATGGATCAAATACCCGGAATTGACGCATCATTTTGGTGCAAAGAATGCCTTAAGCAGCGAATTGCCGCTGATTTTTAGCGTTTGCGCGGCCGGTGAGCCAATTCGGTGCATGGGGAACCGTGGGACACCTCGAGGCTCCATCGCTATACTCGCAGGCTTTGTTCCGCGAGCATTCATGCATTCTCCCGCGCCCCCGCGTACTTTTCAGGACCTGATTTTTGCGCTGCAGAAATACTGGTCAGATCGAGGCTGCATCGTGCTGCAACCCTACGATATGCAGATGGGTGCAGGGACGTTCCACTCGGCGACCTTCCTGCGCGCCGTGGGACCTGAACCCTGGAGCGTCGCCTACGTGCAACCTTCGCGCCGCCCCACCGACGGACGCTACGGCAACAACCCGTTCCGGCTGCAGCACTTTTATCAATTCCAGGTTTGCATCAAGCCCTCGCCCGACGATTTTCAGGATATGTATCTGGATTCGTTGCGCCAACTCGGCTTCGATCCGCTGACGCACGACATTCGCTTCGTCGAGGACAATTGGGAATCCCCGACCTTGGGCGCGTGGGGCTTGGGCTGGGAAGTCTGGATCAACGGTATGGAAGTTTCCCAGTTTACCTACTTCCAGCAGGTGGGCGGACTCGATTGCCGTCCGGTGATGGGCGAGATCACTTACGGCCTCGAGCGCCTCGCCATGTACATTCAAGGCAAGGAAAGCATTTTCGACATCGTTTGGACCGAGGGGCCGTTCGGCACCGTGACCTACGGCGATGTGTTTCATCAGAACGAGGTGGAGCAGTCTGCTTATAACTTTGAAAAGGCCGACACGGCCGTGCTTTCTGTGGAGTTCGATGCCTGCGAAGCCGCCTGCCGGCTCTTGCTGAAGGACAAATTGGTGCTTCCGGCCTATGAACAAATGGTGAAGGCATCGCATGCGTTCAATTTGCTCGACGCGCGCCACGCCGTCTCCGTCACCGAGCGCCAACGCTACATACTTCGGGTGAGAACCCTGGCGCGCGGCGTGGCGGAAGGCTATCGAGACAGCCGCGAAGCGCTCGGCTTTCCGCTGCTCAAGGACGCCGCGCAGCAGCGAGTGACCGGATGAGCACGAAGGACCTGCTGTTCGAACTGTGCACCGAGGAACTACCGCCGCGGACGCTGCCGGCGCTCTCCAAAGCACTGACGGATGGGCTGATCAAGGGCGTCGAGGCCTTGAGCATTGCGCACGGCAAGGTTCATGGTTTCGCGACGCCGCGCCGGCTCGCCGTTTGGATCGAGAAATTGGCGGAACGTCAGCCGGACCGGCAAGTGGAACGGCGCGGGCCGCCTCTAGCCCACGCTTTTGACGCGCAGGGCGTGCCAACGCAGGCGGCGACGGCCTTTGCCAAGAGTTGCGGCGTCGATGTCGGCGAACTCTCGAAGCTCACCACGGAAAAAGGTGCGTGGCTGCAATTCCGCGGCATCGAGCGCGGCGCGGAAACCGTCTCGCTGCTCAAAGAGATTCTGACGCAAGCCATCGCCGCGCTGCCGATCGCCAAACGCATGCGCTGGGGTGCGCACAGCGCCGAGTTCGTGAGACCGGTGCATTCGGTGGTGCTGCTCTATGGCGATGAGGTCGTGCCGCTTGAATTGTTCGGCTTGCCATCGGGCCGGGTGACGTCCGGCCATCGCTTCCACCATCCCAAGCCCATTTCGCTGAAGAGCGCCAAGGGGTACGAGGCAAAACTACACCGCTCCAAAGTCATCGCCGACTTCGCCGCACGCCGCGAGATGATTCGCGCCGGGGTGAGGGCGGCGGCGGCACAGGTCGGCGGCTCGGCGTTGATCGAGGATGGCCTGCTGGACGAGGTCACCGCCTTGGTGGAGTGGCCGGTGCCGCTGACCGGCCAGTTCGAGCAGCGTTTTCTCAGCCTGCCTCGCGAAGTGGTGATTGCCACCGTGCAGGATCACCAGCGCTATTTCGCGGTGCAGGGACCGGATGAAAAGCTTTCGGGCTGGTTTGTCACGGTCTGCAATATCGAAAGCCGCGACCCCTCAAAGGTACGCGAGGGCAATGAGCGCGTGGTGCGCCCCCGGCTCAGCGACGCGGCGTTCTTCTGGGACCAGGACCGCAAGACTTCGTTGCAGGCACATGCGGCGAGGCTGTCCGGCGTGATTTTTCAAGCCAAGCTGGGCAGCTACGCGGACAAAACCGCGCGCATCACCCGGCTCGCGGAGCTGATCGGCAGCCGTATCGGAGCCGGGCCCGACTTGATACAAGCCACAAAACTGGCGAAGGCCGACTTGATGACGGCCATGGTGGGCGAATTTCCTGAATTGCAGGGCACCATGGGGCGCTACTACGCCGAAGCGGAGGGTTTACCCCGCGATGTATCCGTGGCCATCGAGGAACATTATCGTCCGCGCTATGCCGGCGATGCGTTGCCCTCGACGAAAATCGGCCAGGCCTTGGCGCTCGCTGACAAGATCGACACGCTGGCCGGAATCTTTGCCATCGAGCAACGGCCGACGGGCGCCAAGGATCCATTCGGTTTGCGCCGCGCTGCCTTGGGAGTGCTGCGCATTTTGCTCGAGTCGCGATTGAACCTGGATTTGCAAGAAGTATTGGCGGCGGCCGCGGACGCGCAGCCGGTTCAACGAGCCGGCGTAGCCGACGAGGTTTACGACTTCATCGCTGAGCGCTTGCGCGGCCTTAAGCTCGAGGAGCCCGGCACCACCGCTGAGATGCTCGATGCGGTCATGGCCAACCGTCCGCGTTCGCCGTTGGATGCCGTCATGCGGCTTGGCGCCTTGAAGGAATTTTTGGCAATGCCGGATGCCGTCGTGCTGGCCGCGATCAACAAACGCATTGCAAATATCCTCAAGAAAACGCACGTGAGCGCCGATTGGGCCGTTGAACCCGCGGCTTTGAGCGAAGAGGCCGAGCGAGAGTTGCATCGCGCACTGACCCGGTTGCGCGATCCTGTAATCAAGGCAACCCGAGAACGGCGGTATGCGGACAGTTTGCAAGCCCTGGTCGGCTTGCGGGCACCGGTGAACGAATTTTTTGATCGCGTCATGGTCATGGACGAGGACGAGGCCAAGCGCAACAACCGCCTGGCCCTGCTCCGCGACGCATTGATCCTGCTCGGCGGCGTCGCCGATCTGTCGCGCTTGCCGGGCTAGGCCGGGCTTCTGCGCATGCAGCTAACCAAGTCGCTGTTCTTCACCGCATTCATGATGGTGTCGGCGCTGGCATTCGGCGGCTTCATGACTTTATGCTTTTGGTCGCCCTATCACACACAGTTCGCGATCGCCCGCACGTGGGCGCGGCTGCAGTTTTGGCTATTGAAAAAAGTGTGCGGCCTGACATTCACAGTCGAGGGCCGCGAGCGAATACCGGCCGGCAATCATATCGTGATGAGCAATCACACCTCTGCGTGGGAGACGATCGCGCAGTTTTTGATCTTCCCGCCGCAAGTCTGGGTCCTGAAGCGCGAGTTGCTGTGGATTCCCCTCATTGGCTGGGGTTTAAAGCTCCTGCGTCCCATCTCGATCAATCGGGGGGCCGGACACCGGGCCGTGAACCAGGTCATCGAGCAAGGCAAGGAACGCTTGGCTTCCGGTCTTTGGATCATCATTTTTCCGGAAGGAACGCGAGTCGTCGCGGGCGAGAAACGCAAGTACGGTGTGAGCGGCGCTTTGCTGGCGACCGAAACGGGCAAGTTCGTGGTGCCCCTGTCGCACAACGCCGCCGACTTTTGGGTCAGGCGTGGCATCGTCAAAAAGGCCGGCACGATCCGGGTGGTCATCGGCGAACCCATCGCCGCGGCCGGCAAGGACGCTCGCGAGCTCAATGACGAGGTCCGGCGATCCATCGAGGCGGGGCTCGCGCAAATCGCGCAGGTGTCGGCCGTCGAGGCGGCGTAGCGTGGCGACCGCGCGGGTCAAGGCTGAGTTCCCGCTCGATGCGCCAATTCCCTACGCGCTGGTCGCAAGCATCGTGAAGCTTCGGGTGAAACAGAACCTCGCCAGGGTGAGGAAGAAATAGATCCAGTCTTCTGGAATTGCGGAATCAACTACCTGTCGGAGCGATTGTGGAACTGCACGTGCCGCACGGATCGATTCGATCGATCAAGGATTTCCTCGTACACATCGGCATCGTGACCGTGGGCGTCATCATTGCACTCGGTCTTGGTCAGCTTGTCGAGGCTTACCATCGATCGAGCATGGCTGCGGAGACCCTGCAGGGATTTCGCCGGGAGATCATCTTTGCAGAATCACAAGTGAAGCAGGTTTTGGATTCGATACCGGCTTGGCGGACTCAAATTGATGTTGACATTGCCAGGCTGTCGGCGACGCCAGCCCAGGGTACCGATCAGGGGCCCCTTCGATACCCGGAGACCGCTTTTCAAATCATCAGAAAGGCGAGTTGGGAGACGGCAATCGCAACGCAAATAATTGGCACTTTGCCACCCGATAAAGTCAGGGGTTACGAGCTTGCTTACGAGGAGCTCACCACCTTTGTCGATGAGGAGCGAATTGGCGTCGGCTATTGGTACGAACTGAATAAGTACGGTCAAAACGTCGATGCTTTGAGCGCCGAGGATCGACGTGCCTTGATCCAGGAGCTGCGTCGTTACAAGGCCTTTGCGCAATTCCTCGAAGCGATCGGCACAGACTCGCTCAAGACTTGCGCCCGCGCCCTCGATTGAGTACCGGCTGATTAGACCGGCGCCGCAGCGGCGCACCGTTGTGATAGCGTAATACTCCCATGAAAAAAATTCTCATTGCCCTCACGACTCTGGTTGCTCTCGCCACCGCAAGCGCCTCGGCGCACGCGCCGAAGACCCATCGGCTCGAGGCTACGCCGGCAACCGTGGCTTACGGCTATTACTGGGCGGATGCGCCGCCGGTGTTGCGGATCGACTCGGGCGACATCATCGACGTTGATACCCTGCTCACCAATACGCCGACGGGATTGGCCAAGGCGGGCGTGCCGGATGACAAAATTCAGCCATCGCTCAAAGCCATCGTGAACGAGGTGACGGGCGAGCGCCGCGGCCCAGGCGGGCATATCCTCACCGGTCCGGTCTATGTCGAGGGTGCAGAACCCGGAGACGTGTTGGAAGTCAAAATCCTCTCGATCGAATTGCCGATCGACTACGGCTACAACGGCTGCAGTGGGTATCTGCCGGAGAACTGCGAAACCGGCGTACCTGCGAAGATCATCCATCTCGATCGCAAAAAAATGACGGCGCAGTTTCTCCCCGGGATCGTGATTCCGCTGAAACCCTTCTATGGCAGCATCGGGATCGCGCCGGCGCCGGAGCTCGGCCGGGTCAGCAGCAATCCGCCGGGCCGTCACGCCGGCAACCTGGACAATCGCGAACTGATTGCCGGCAGCACCCTCTACATTCCCGTGTTTGCGCGCGGCGCCTTGTTCGAGATCGGCGATGGTCATGTGGCGCAGGGCGACGGCGAGGTCGATCAAACGGCAATCGAGACTTCGCTGCGGGGGCGCCTGCAGCTCACGGTGCGCAAGGATATGAAACTGAAATGGCCGCGCGCCGAAACCGCGACGGATTACATCAGCATGGCGACCGACCCGGATCTCGTCATTGCCACGAAGGCCGCCATCCAGGAGATGATCGATTTTCTGGTGTCGGAGAAAAAGCTGACTCGGCATCAGGCGTATCAGCTGGTCAGCATCGCAGGAAATGTCGCGATCACGCAGCTCGTGGACAAACCTAATGTGGGCGTGCACGTGAAGCTGCCGAAGAGCATTTTCGTCGGCCAGTAGCCCTGCGAGCCTGGCGGCTCACCGTTACGCAATCATCAAACTGAGGAGCCCGGTCGCCGCCATCGTGAAGGCGAATCCGATCAGGTAAGCGAAGCCGATGACGCAAAGTTTGCCAAACGTCAGCAATCGCCCCTGGCCGTAGTAGACCCGCATGGCGCGGTATATGTACCAGAAGCTGTAAAGAGTGATGATGACAGACACCCATCCGCGGATGTTGCTCCAGGCCAGCCAGGCCGCAACCCAGCCGAGCAGCGATTGAATGAGCAGCAGCAGGAATATTGCCGCGTGGTTGTGGAGGAATAACACCAGATGTTCGACGTAGTAGCGCCGCGGCCGCCAATACAGGAGCAACATCACGGCGGCCATCATGGGCACGAGCACGAACATCATCTTCGGAATATTGGCAAGGAAGGCGCGCTCGACCGATTCTCCGCCGTCTTGTTGGTTGCGCAGACAGGAGTGCCGCATGACGTCTTGCAACCAGCCAATCGAGCTTTTGACCTCGTTGCAATCGCTGATTTCGAAAATCCCGGTCCGCGATTTCTTCTTCACCGGCGCGGCTTCACGAGTTGGGGCGCCGGGCGCTGCATCGTGAGTTGCGGTGCTCGGCGACGCGGCAGTCGGCGTTCCGGCCACCGGCGCCGAGGACCGCTTGTGCGGAGTCGCAAAACCGATTGCGAAAAATAGCACGCTCAAAACCAGATACAGGCGTACTGGCGGCAAATATCGCGCGCGGCGCTCCGCGAAGTATTCTTTCGTGAGCTTGCCGGGCTTCAGCAGCAAGATGTACAGGGATTGCCAGAAACGGCCGTCGATGTGAGTCACGAGGTGCCAGGCGTCGTGGAACAGCACCGAAATCGAACGCGCGCTTTCATGCGCATGTTGCCCGCAGGCAAAGCAGTAGGGGCCCATCAAGGTCGCACCGCAGTTGCCGCAGGTCGTATGTACGGCGACGTTGAGTGCCTTCTTATCCAAACACCGCCACCATTTGACGCGCGACAGCCGCGGGTGCACCGGATGGGTCGATCAACAGGCAGGATTCGCAGGAATATCCGCTGCCGGCGGAATTGACCTCGGCATCGATTCGCCACCAGGCCTTGGGCTCGAAGCTGTAGTCATGGCGAAGCATTTGCACGGTCCACGTGAGCGAACTCGACGGCGCGGGTGTGCTCATGAGCTGCAACACCACCGAAGGGATGGAGTCGATCAGCGCCACCACGTGGGATTCGGTGAGCGGCGCCGGATCTTGGTGACGCACATAGATTTTGGCGGTGCGCAAATCGGATCCGGCGAACGGCCGCGCGCCTTCCGCCCAGCGGTAGCCGAAATGCTGAACGAAGGATGGGCCGCCCATGTCGGCCGCAGGGCGATCGGGCAAGTCCGCCGCCGGGCGCACACCGGCGGCAATGGCCGGCGGGATGGAAAGCGCGGTGGCGCGTGCGCTGCCGTAGATGCCGGTCAACGTCGCGGCAACCTTGCCATCGCTCAAGAGTCTGGCGCGGGCAATGGTGACCGCCTTGCCGATGCGCAAAACTTCTGTGTCCAGGCCGACTTCGCCGGCGAGTGCAGGTCCGACGAAGGTGGTCTCCAACCCTCGCAGTTCGCGATCAGCCGGCACCAGACGGCGCATGGCTTCATTGCCGAGGGCCGCGACCATGCCGCCGAATGTAGCCCGGCCCTGGGACCAATCCTCGCCGATGACGGCTCGCCAACCACCGTCCCGCGGTTGCATCGACGCCAGGGTTTCAGAAAACAGCATTCACGCGATGTTACCGGAAGGCATGCACCGCAAAGAAATTTAATCGGGCTGCGGAGCGGGTCCTATGTAGTTCGCCGACGGCCGAACGATCCGGTTGTCCTTGCGCTGTTCCACGATATGGGCCGACCAGCCAAAAATTCTCGCGGCGGCAAAAGTCGCCGTAAAGAAATCCTTCGGCAACCCCAGGGCGAGGTAGACGACACCCTTGTAGAACTCCAGATTGGCGCGCAGCGAACGCTTCTTCTGCGCGGTCTGCGCGACAAAGGCCTCATCAACGGCTTTCAAGGTTTCGATGAGTCGCTTCTCATCCGGCGTCGAAGCGATCTGTTCAGCCAGCGTCTTGACGATGCGCGAACGGGGATCCACCACACGGTATTCCCGATGGCCCATACCCATCACGAGCCTGCCGGCGCTCAAAGCTTCGGCCACGAAGTCCGCGGCTCGTCGGGGGTCGCCCACTTCTTGCGCCATTTCGAGCGCGCCCTGATCGGCGGCGCCGTGCAGCGGACCATAGAGTGACCCCATCGCCGCCGCCAATGCCGATGCCGGGGGCGCCAAAGTCGAGGTCACCACGCGCGCCGTAAAGGTGCTGGCGTTGAAACTGTGATCGATCTGCAGAATCTGGGTTTGCTCGAATACGCGGGTCTGCCGTTCCGAAGGCCCGTGGCCATGCACCAGTTGCAGGAAACGTTCGCCATAGCGGCGAGTCTCGGGATACACGGGTGTTTGTCCTGCGCGCCATGCCAGCAGCAGGGCGAGCGCGGTGGGCAATCGCGCGGCGGCGACCAGTGCTTCCTGTTCGTCGTCGGTACGGCCGAACACCTTCGCGGGCGGCGAGAAAGCCAGCAGAGGCATTGCGGCCTGCAGCGTCGCCATGGGATGACCCTGGAGTTGCGCCAGCTTCTCGATACAACCGGCAAGCTCCGCCGGCAATCGTCCGGCGCTCCACAAGAAATCTTCGAACTTCTCGAGCCGCGCCGCATCGGGCAGGTCTCCGAAAACCACCAGGTGTGCGACCGCCGCAAACGGATAGTGGACCAGCTTTTCGATCGGCAATCCGCGGTAGTACAACCGCCCGGCCTCGCCATCGACCAAGGAAATCGAGGTGCTATCGACCACCACGCCTTCCAGACCCTTCTTGATATCAACCACCGCGTTCATGGCGCCTCCTGAAAGTTCCAGTAAAAGCCCGCACGCGGCGCAAGGCCAGAGAGCAGGAGTGATAGAACTATCAGTGAGGTGAATAATCTTCGGGCGCAAACCCGATGCCCGCTCGGGTTATGCTTCATCAATGCAGATAGAACGTCACGAGCTGCGCTGCTTTCACGCCGTCATCGATGCCGGCGGTTTCAGCCGCGCCGCCGAGCGGCTGGATCTCTCGCAATCGGCCGTGAGCCAAACCATCGCCAATCTGGAGCATCGTCTGGGCACCAGTTTGTTGCGTCGAGGCAATCCGCCGCGGCCGACCGAGGCCGGTTTTCGGTTATTGCGATTTGCGCAAACGACGTTGAACGAGGAACGCGAGGTACTCGCGGACATCGTTCAGATCAAGACGGGCGCCTTGTCAACGCTTTCGCTCGCGCTCTCGCCGGCCGCGAATTCGCGGCTCGGCGTTGCGCTCCTCAAGGAATTCTGCGAACGCAACCCCCTCACTCGGCTCAAAGTCGTCGTCGCTCCGAGCCGTGAGATCGTGCACGGCGTTGCCGAGGGCCGGTGGGAACTGGGATTCGGACCGTTTCATCACAACATGCCGGCGCACTTCGCGCTGCATCCCTGTTTCTCTGAAACGCGCCGGTTAATGATCGCGAGCGATCATCCCTCGCGTGCTGCGTTGACGCGAGACGCCGTCGGCACCCTGCGTGAATTGCCGCTGGTCACCTCGTTTCTCGACGAGACTGCGCGGCGCTCCACCGGCGAGCGATTGCGCGATGCATTCGGATCGGTGTGGGAGGTGAGCCATATGGAATTGCGGCTTGCGCTGGTCGCGGACGGCAAGGGCGTCACCTACGTGTCGGATCTGCTGACGGAGGTGCCGCCGCAGTTGGTTCCCGTCGACGGCGTGCCTTACGGCAGCATCGATCGACAGGTCGGCGCATACAGCCTCAAGCATCAGCCCCTATCGCAGGCGGGTACCCGATTTCTGGCCTTGTGTCATGAGAGATGGCCGAGAGAGAGCAGCCCAAGGGTTAGCGCGTCGCCTTAGGCTAAAATGGCGCCGCAGAAATTTACGCAACGAGGCATACCCCGCCATGAACACGAAGGATTTATTCTCGCTCAAGGGCCGTGTAGCGCTGATCACGGGCGGATCGCGCGGTATCGGCAAGATGATTGCCGCAGGCTTCATCGCGCAAGGCGCCAAGGTCTACATTTCCGCACGCAAAGCCGACGCCTGTAATCAGACTGCAAAGGAGCTATCCAAAGACGGAGGGACCTGCATTTCCATTCCCATGAACGTCTCCACGGTCGCGGGCGCCAAGGGACTCGCGGCAGCCGTGATGGCGCAAGAGCCGAAGGTGGATATTCTGGTCAACAATGCCGGTGCGGCGTGGGGCGCTGCCTTCGATGAGTTTGCTGAAGAGGGTTGGGACAAGGTGTTAAATTTGAACGCCAAGACGCCTTTCTTTCTGACGCAGGCGATGGCGCCGGCCTTGCGCAAAGCCGCCACGCCCGATCGACCCGCCAAAGTCATCAACATTGCCTCCATTGACGGTATTTATTTGACGCACCGGGAAACCTACTCCTACGTGACCAGCAAAGCGGGTCTCATTCAGCTCACGCGTTTGATGGCGGCGCGCCTGGTCAAGGACCACATCCACGTCACCGCCATCGCCCCGGGGGCCTTCAAGTCCGACATGAATCGGGAGGCGCGCGACCGCGGCGATGAGGTTGCCAAGCATATTCCGGCGCGGCGCATCGGCGAGGACGAGGACATGGCAGGCGCGGCGATTTTCCTGGCGTCGCGCGCCGGCGATTATGTGATCGGATCGACCGTGACGGTCGATGGCGGCGTCGCCTTCGCGACTCCGGCCATGCGCGATCTTCAAATGGAATAAATCTCCCTTGGCAACGGCAACCGCAGCGGCGCACTACGAGATGCACCTGGGACCTGTTTATTCCTGGATGCTGGGGGATTTGGACGCGGCGTTCGCGCGCGGCGCGGCGGAAATCGATGCCCTGCCGCTGCCCGCCGCCCGCGGCGTGGCGGTCGATCTCGGCGCCGGGTTGGGGTTGCATGCCTTAGCTCTCGCGAAGCGCGGCTTCAAGGTCGTTGCCATCGACAGCTGCCAGGTGCTGCTCGATGAATTGCGCTCCCGCTCGGGATCCGCGGCCGAGATCGCCGTTCACCATGGCGATCTTTTGGAATTCGGCCGTTTCGCGAGCGGCGAAGTGCAGGTCATGGTGTGCATGGGCGACACGCTTACCCACCTCCCAACCTTGTCCGCGGTGGATTCACTGCTGACCGCGGCGGCGGGTGCGCTGCCGCGCGCCGGCGTGTTCGCGACCACCTTTCGGGATTACGCCAGCTCGACATTGAAAGGCGATCAGCGGTTCATCTTGGTGCGCGCCGCCGAGACGCGAATCTTGACCTGCTTTCTCGAGTATCAACAGCATCAGGTCATCGTTCACGATCTCTTGCACGAAAAAGAGGGCGGGCGGTGGCGCCAGACCGTCAGCAGCTATCCTAAGCTTCGACTCGCGCCCGCGTGGCTGATGATGAAGCTTTCGGCACTGGGATTCAGCGTGATGCGCGATAGCGCAGCCGGCGGCATGGTGAGCATCGTCGCGACCAAGAACTAAACGGGTCTATTCCCGCGGGCGAGGCGTCCGCTGCTCGATGCGCTTCGCCAATTCATCGAGATCGACTTCCTCGTCGATCGATATTTCCACCGAATCATCCTTCACAATGGTCGGCGCGATCGTTTGGCGCTGAACTTTGAGCGGCGCGGCAGCGACCCGCTCCTCCGGCAACGGCGCCGCCAATGTCGGCTGCACCCAATCTTTCTTCTGCGCCACCCAGCGTTGGTAGCGATCGAAATTCCACATGCCGGTCTCGCCGCCGGTTTGCAGCACATTGGCGATCTGACTGAATTGGCCGCCGCGAATCGTCCCTTTGGAGGCGGCGCTCGGCAACAGAATTTCGCATACCGGAACGCGCAGGCGAAACTCGGGCAAAAAGTCCAAGCGCTGGCACACCACGCCGACGAAGCAGTCGGCGAGCTGCGCGCGGATGCCGCCCTGGATTTCCGCAGGAAACGACATGCAGATGCGTGTGAGGGCTTCGGCGCAGGTGGCGGAATGCATGGTGGCTATGACCAAGTGCCCGGTCTCCGCCGCGCTCAACGTGAGGCGCATGACTTCGGGTGTGCGCATTTCGCCGATCACCAGCACGTCGGGGTTCTCGCGCAACGCATCGACCAGGGCCTGCTCATAGGTCGGGGAGTGCGTCGGAATCTCCCGCTGCCTGATGAAGGAGCGGCGATTGGTAAAGACGTATTCCAACGGGCTTTCAATGGCGATGATATGACGAGCGCTGGAGGAGTTGATCTCCTCGACCAGGGCCGCCAATGTCGTGGACTTGCCGCTTCCCGTGGGCCCGGAGATCACGATCAGTCCGGTCGTCATCTCCGTCAGCCGCTTCAGGTCAGGATGCAGGTTGCAGGCGCGCAAGTTGTTTTGAAATGAACTCAAGAGCCGCACCGCCATCGCCACGCCGCGCAGAGTCTGAAAAATATTGATGCGGCAGCGAACGCCGGAAATCGTGCGGGAAACATCCGCGGACCCGCGACTCAAGAATTGGGTCCAGCCGTCGTTGCCGAGCAGCTCCCGTGCGGCGTGCACGAGCGTCGCGCCCGCCATGGGCTGGCCGATCGCGGAGAGCTGGCCGCGGACGCGCGCAACCGGAGCCGTATCCGCTTCGATATGCAGATCGCTAGCGCCAAGCTCGCGGCCCTTTCGAATCCACTCTTGAACGGCCATGTATGAAGAATAGCGGATCGGGAGCGGCCCGGACATTAAGGCGGGATCACTTTGGGGGCGCCTACGCTACAATCGGCGCGCAGTCGGACTCATGGCTATCAAGGGAGAATTTCATGGCGACCCGACGACACTTCTTGACGTTCAGCGGATTGTTCGTGGCCGGCGCGGCACTGGTGCGGGCGGATGATCTATGTGCGGTTTCCACTCAGAAAACGCAGACGGCAACCACGGCGGACCAGGCATTGCTGCGCCTCAAAGAGGGTAACGAACGCTTTCGCACCGACCGCAGCCTGCACTGCAACTTGATGCATCACACCTCGAAGAACAAGAAGTTCGTGCAAAGTGTCGCGGATCAGAACGCCAAGGACGCGGCGTCGCAGCTGACGGCCCGGAGCGAGGTGCTCGCGACGCTGGTCAGGGAACATCAGCTCAAGATCGTCTCGGCCATGCACGATGTCGGCACCGGCGCGGTCCGGTGGCTGGCTTGAACCGCCCTGCCGGGGGCACGGCGAAGCCTTGGTTGGCGTTTGCGGTTCTCATGCCGACGCTGCTGTCGGCACAAGTTGCCCACCGCGTAGGATCCGTGCACACGCCTCAGGTTGACTTGGGCTATGAAACCTTTGGTGCAGCCGGCGCGAAGATTCCCCTCATCGTGGTCAACGGCGGCCCAGGGCTTTCCCATGCCTACATGATGCAGAACGATTTGTGGCGGCGCGTTGCCGTGCATCGCTTGGTCGTACTCTACGATCAGCGCGGCACCGGCGCGTCCAAACATATGCAACCCGATGCGCCGCAGACCATGGAAGCGCAGGTAGCCGATCTCGACGCCATCCGCAAGGCTTTGGCGCTGGACCGCGCCGCGGTCCTGGGAGACTCCTACGGCGGAATGATTGCGATGGCCTATGCCTCCGCGCAACCGGAACACGTCGCCCGGTTAATTTTGTCGGATTCCCCCGCACCCTCATGGAAAGACATGGTTCATCTTCTTCCCCAAGTGTTTCCTGACCAAGAGGAACTGGGCGAGAAGGAAGCGAAGCGCTTGAGCGCCGATCCTTATGCGGCCGCGCAGGCGGGCTTGGTCAATCACATGCGAATGATGTTCTACTCGCCGCAAATGCGCGATACCTATCTTGCGCATATGGGAAATCTCGGCTTTGAACCGGCGGTCGGCAGCGCTGTTTCGAAAGCCACGGAGAATCTCGATCTCACTGCGGCGCTCGAGGGTTTTCGTTTTCCCACCTTGGTGATTACCGGCCGTTACGACATGAACGTGGCGCCGCTCACCGCGTGGCGCATGGCGCATGCCATACCGGGCGCGCAACTCGTGTTTTTCGAGAAAAGCGGCCACCTGCCCGCATTCGAAGAACCCGAAAAATACTACACGGTATTGGAAGATTTTCTGGGCGAGCGTCAAGGTCGGCCGGCGATTCTGGAACGCAAGACTTCCGTTTCATCGCCGGGGGGTTGAATATGGACGGTAAGCGCGGCGCTGCGGATGAGGATCCTTGATATGCAGAAGCGAAAATTAGGAAACAGCAATCTCGAAGTCTCAGCCCTAGGGTTCGGCTGCATGGGCATGAGCCATGGATATGGGCAGCCCGGCGACAAGAAAGACATGATCGCCTTGGTCAGGGCGGCGGTTGAACGCGGGATCACCTTTTTCGACACGGCCGAGATCTACGGACCGTATACCAACGAGGAACTGGTCGGCGAGGCATTGGCGCCGTTCCGCAGCAAGGTGGCGATCGCGACGAAGTTCGGCTTCAAGATCGAGGACGGCAAGCAGAGCGGTCTCGACAGCCGTCCGGAGCACATCCGCGAAGTTGCGGAGGCCTCCCTGAAGCGTCTAAAGGTCGAGTGGATCGATCTTTTTTACCAGCACCGCGTTGACCCGGCGGTACCGATTGAAGACGTCGCAGGCGCCGTGAAGAGATTGATCGAGGAGGGAAAGGTCAAACACTTTGGTTTGTCGGAAGCCGGAGCCAAGACGATCCGTCGCGCCCACGCCGTTCAACCCGTGACGGCGCTGCAGAGTGAATACTCGCTATGGTGGAGAGAACCTGAAACGGAAGTTTTTCCGACCCTTGAAGAACTGGGGATTGGCTTCGTCCCGTTCAGCCCGCTTGGCAGAGGTTTCCTGACCGGGAAAATCGATGCGAGCACGGCGTTCGATGCCAAGGACTTCCGCAACAACATACCGCGCTTTGCACCCGAAGCACGCAAGGCCAACAAGGCCCTTGTGGATGCGCTCGGCGCAATCGCGGCGCGCAAGCACGCAACGGCGGCCCAGCTCGCACTCGCATGGATCGAAGCTCAGAGGCCCTGGATCGTTCCCATTCCAGGCACCACCAAGCTGCATCGCCTGGAAGAAAACATCGGCGCCTTGTCGCTCAAGCTCACCGCGCAGGATCTGCGCGAGATCGGAGACACCGTGGCCACGATCGGTGTCACAGGGGCAAGGTACACCGAGCAGCTGCAGCGCTTGGTCGGGCGATAGCTAGATATCTAGATTCGATACGTTCAGCGCGTTTTTCTCGATGAATTCGCGCCGCGGTTCCACGGCATCGCCCATCAGCGTGGTGAAGATATCGTCCGCCGCCACGGCATCCTCGATTCGCACTTGCAACACGCGCCGCGTTTCCGGATTGATGGTCGTTTCCCAGAGCTGATCTGCATTCATTTCGCCCAAGCCCTTGTAGCGTTGGATCGTTTGGCCCTTCTTGGCTTGTTCGAACAGCCAAGTCATTGCAGCCTTAAAGCTCGTGACTTCCAGTTTGTCATCGTTTCGCTTCACGAATCCGCCCGGCCCGATCAGGTCGCTCAAGGTCTCGGCAAGCTCGGCAATGCGCAAATATTCGGCTGAATCGAAGAATTCTCGCGGCACATGCTTTTCAGTCGTCAAGCCGTGCTCGAGGCGTTGCAGATTTATTCGATGGCCGCCCGCGGCCAGCGTGTTGACCACAAGGCGGTAGCGGCGCGAAACGTCATCCAGCGAGTTCAGCCGCTGCTCCAAATTTCGGCACCAATCGCGCAGCGCATCGATCCGATCGAACGCCTCGGTGGTCAGTTTGGGAACATACAGCAGTTGTTCGAGGAAACGCTCATCATAGCGGCGCGCCCAACGTGTCACGATGCCCTGCACCTCGACATACTTGGTCGCCAATGACTCCAGACCCAAACCCGAAAGGGGCGGCGCGTCCGCGTTGACATGCAGTGCGGCGCCGTCGATCGCTGTGTTCAGCAGAAGCGCATTCAACTCCAGGTCATCTTTGACGTAGGTTTCTTGTTTGCCTTTTTTGACTTTGTACAAAGGCGGTTGCGCAATGTAAATGTGACCGCGCTCGATGAGGATCGGCATTTGCCGATAAAAAAATGTGAGCAATAAGGTGCGGATATGGCTCCCGTCAACGTCCGCATCACTCATCAGAAAGATGCGGTGATAGCGCAATTTATCGACGTTGAAATCATCGCGCCCGATGCCGCAGCCGAGTGCCGTGATCAAAGTGCCGACTTCCGCGGAAGCGAGCATTTTGTCGAAGCGCGCCTTCTCGACATTGAGGATCTTTCCCTTGAGCGGCAGGATTGCCTGTGTGCGCCGATCGCGCCCCTGTTTCGCGGAACCGCCGGCGGAATCGCCCTCGACTAGAAAAATCTCGGAGAGCGCGGGATCTTTTTCCTGGCAGTCGGACAGTTTGCCCGGCAACCCCGCAATATCCAGTGCGCCCTTGCGGCGGGTCATCTCGCGCGCCTTGCGCGCGGCTTCGCGCGCGTACGCCGCTTCGAGAATCTTGTTGACGATGGCCTTCGCTTCTTGCGGATGTTCGAGCAAGAATTCTTCGAGGCGCCCGGCAACTGCGGATTCCACCACGCCCTTGACCTCGGAGGAGACCAGCTTGTCTTTCGTCTGCGAGGAAAATTTCGGATCGGGTAATTTTACCGAGAGGATCGCGGTCAGACCTTCGCGTGAATCGTCGCCGGTGGTTTGAATCTTTTCCTTCTTCGACGCCAATTCTTTTTCAATGTAATTATTCAGCGTGCGCGTCAATGCGGCGCGATAACCCGCGAGATGGGTGCCGCCGTCTTTCTGCGGAATGTTGTTCGTATAGCAAAACATGCTCTCTTGATACGAGTCGTTCCATTGCATCGCGACTTCGACCTGCGTATTGCCATCGCGCGTTTGGAACCACAGCACGGTGTCATGCACCGGCGTTTTGCTGCGGTTCAAATGCGTGACAAAGGCCTTGAGCCCGCCTTCATGCTGGAACACTTCGGATTTCTCATCGCGCTCATCCACGAGTTCGATGCGCACGCCGGAATTGAGAAACGATAGTTCGCGCAAGCGCTTGGCGAGCGTGTCGTAATTGAAAGAGATGTGAGTGAAAATCTGTGCGCTCGGTTTGAAGCGCAGCGTGGTGCCGTGTTCGGTCGCATCGCCGATCGCCGCCATGGGGGCTTGCGGCTCGCCGAGGCGATATTCTTGGCGATGCAATTTGCCGTCGCGCCGGATGTTCAGTTCCAGATAGTCGGAAAGGGCATTGACCACGGAGATGCCCACGCCGTGCAAGCCGCCCGAGACCTTGTAGGAGCTGTCATCGAACTTACCGCCGGAATGCAGCACGGTCATGATGACCTCGGCGGCGGAACGTCCTTCCTCGGCGTGGATATCCACAGGTATTCCACGGCCGTTGTCGGTCACCGTGACCGATTCATCCGCATGGATGGTTACGACGACGCAATCGCAATGACCGGCCAATGCCTCGTCAATGGCGTTATCCACAACCTCGAAAACCATGTGATGAAGGCCGCTGCCATCGTCCGTATCGCCGATGTACATGCCAGGACGTTTTCGGACGGCGTCCAGGCCTTTTAAGACTTTGATTTTGCTCGAATCGTAAACGTCGTCCTGGGCCATATTCAATCCTAAATTGCGACCCATCATGTTAACAGTTTCTGGCATCAAAAACTAATCATTTTAGCGATTAATTTCCTTATAAATCATTTGGTTACGAAGCTATGTGGACCGCGGATCGACGCTGCGGTTTACCAACCGCGCCCGTACCTGATTTAGGCCTACTCTTCCGGTAGAAATCGCCGTCTGTGGCCATAAACCCAGTACAGGAGGACCGCGTTGTAAACGACAAAACCACTGAACATCGCCAAATCGAATGGGATGGATTTTTGTTCCACGTGAAACACTAGCCCGATACCTCACCGCCGAGCATGGTGTACCGTCGACCCGGCTCACCAAAGGCCGCGAACTCGCCATGCAATGTGCTGACGATCAACTGCACCGACTGCGACGTCACCTCCCGAATGAGGTCTGCAAGGCGGTCGTCGTCCAACTCAGCCGCGGGATCATCGAGCAGCAGGGTGGGCTGGACGGGTGAACCTTCGGGAAACAATTTGATTTGAGCAATCAGTAAGGCTGCCGCCAGCAGTTTTTGTTGACCGCGGGAAATGCGGTCTTTGACCGGTGTTCCGGCGAGTCGAATCCCCAGTTCCGCGCGGTGCGGTCCGACTTGGGTCGCGCCCAGATCGACATCGTGATTCCAACTTTGTTGGAGCGCCTCGGCCATGCTTTGACCCTTGAGCCATCCACTGCGATAGCTCAGAGACAGCTCCAGACCGAGCAGGTTGCGCGCGATGCCCTCGGCAATAGGGCTCACAAGGGACACATAGCGCGCTCGAGCGGCGCCCAATTGCTCTCCGGAGCGCACCAAGTCACTATCCCACACAGAGACCACGGCCCTGGGCTGATGAGCTTTGAGCGCGGCGTTGCGTTGTTTGAGGACCTGCTGATAGCGCTGCCAGTGACCCACGAAAGATTGCTCCACGTGGAACACACCCCAATCGAGGAACCGTCGGCGCCGGCTGGGACCTTCCTCGATGAGATGATGGACCTCGGGATCAATAATCTGCACCGGCAGAAACAAGGCCAGTTCAGCGAGCGAGGAAGGCTTGTCGCCGTCGATCTGCGCTCGCATGCCCTTGCGCGTACCTTCGACCCCCATGGGTAGACGCCGGCTCGAAGTCTCGACTTCGGCAAACACCACGAAGCGCTCGGTCCCGTGTCGGATGAGATGTTCCAGACGCCGGGTGCGAAACGAGCGGCCACGGCCCAAAACATAGATGGCCTCGAGCAGGCTGGTCTTACCCGACGCGTTTGGGCCGCTGATCAGCGTGAACTTTGAATCGGGCTGAATTTCAGCCGACTGCAAGCAGCGGAAATCCGTTACCTGCAGCCGGCTCAAGGCCACGACTTATAGCCTCATCGGCATCACGACGTAGCGCGCGCTGGCATTTCCCGGCGAACGAATCAGGCAGCTGCTATTGCTATCAGTGAGCCCCAACTCGACTTCTTGACCATCGATAACGGCAAGGGCGTCCAGTAGGTAATTCACATTGAAACCCACCTCGAGATCGTTGCCGGCGTAACCCACCTCGATCTCTTCCTCGGCTTCCTCTTGCTCCGGATTGTGAGCTTGAACGGTCAGAATGTTTTTCTTCACGGTCACGCGAATACCCCGATATTTCTCGTTCGATAGGATCGCCGTACGCTGTAAAGCTTGCCGCAAAATATCCCGATCGGCGCGAATGGCGTAGGCAGGCGTCGCCGGGATGACGCGTGAATATTCCGGAAATCGTCCGTCAATTAGCTTCGATGTGAAGCGAATATCGCCGATCTGCGCACGAACGTGATTACTCCCTATCGCAACCTCGGCAACTCCTTCATCGGTGAGCACCCGTTGCAGCTCCAACACGCCTTTGCGCGGCACAATGACTTGCTGCGAGTTCTTGGCCTTCGCGGCCAGCGCCGTTTCGCACAAGGCAAGGCGGTGCCCATCGGTCGCCACCGCGCGCAACACCTGTGCGTCGATTTCCAACAGCATGCCGTTCAGGTAGTAGCGGACATCTTGCTGCGCCATGGAGAAATGCGTTTTCTCCAACAAACGCAGCAACTCTTTGCGCGGCAACTGTACCGTCTGTTGTGAATTGATGTCGTCGATCACCGGAAAATCGGCTGCCGGCAGCGTCGATAAGCTGAACCGACTGCGGCCCGCCTTGATGACGACTTTCTCGCCTTCAACGCTCAAGGAAACCGAGACCTTCTCCGGCAGCGCTCTTAGGATATCGAGGAATTTCCGCCCAGGAACCGTGATGTCGGCGCTGTCCTGGACCGCCACGTCCGTTGCCGCCACGAGTTCCACTTCCAAATCCGTGGCCGCAATCGACAACTGCCCCTTGCGGACACCAAGCAGCACATTGGCCAGTACCGGCATGGTTTGGCGCCGTTCGACCACCCCGATGACCGCCTGTAAGGGGGTCAATAACTTCTCGCGCTCTGCCGTCAATTTCATGGGCTCACCGTCTTCATCTTTAGATTTAGATTCTTAAAAGAGATTATTACTATGATTATGAAGGATCAAAATTACTGTGGATAACTCAAAAATCTCCATGTAAATCAATATATTACAACCCGACGTAAACCCCTCAATGCTTGTCCACAGACCGCCGGCAAACTGTCACCTTTCTGTGGATATCTTTATCCACAGCGTCGTCCACAGCTTTTCCCACCTATCCAGCCAAGGTTCTTAACAGGTTTAAATAGTCCTCGCCAATCCGCCGATCCGTCTCGCGCAACTCTTTCACACGCCTGCAGGCATGCAGCACCGTCGTATGGTCCCGGCCGCCGAAAGCGTCGCCGATTTCCGGCAGACTGTGATTCGTCAATTCCTTGGCCAACGCCATTGCCACTTGCCGCGGACGGGCGATCGAACGGCTACGGCGTTTCGACAACAAATCCGCGATCCTGATTTTGTAGTACTCGGCCACCGTTTTTTGGATATTTTCGATCGTGACGAGCTTTTCTTGCAACGCCAGCAGATCTCGCAACGCTTCCTTGGCGAATTCCAGCGTAATCGGTCTGCCGGTAAAGTTGGACGTTGCGACGACCCGGCGCAGCGCACCTTCCAGTTCGCGCACATTCGAACGAATCCGTTTCGCTATGAAAAACGCGACTTCCTCCGGAAGATCGACATGCGTCATCGCCGCCTTGCTCATCAAAATCGCCACGCAGGTTTCCAATTCGGGCGGTTCGATGGCCACCGTGAGACCCCAGCCGAAGCGCGACTTCAAGCGTTCTTCCAGGCCGTCGACTTCCTTCGGGTAGCGATCGCAGGTCAGGATCACTTGCTGCTGACTCTCGAGCAGGGCGTTGAAGGTATGGAAGAATTCTTCCTGCGAGCGGTCTTTTCCCGCGAAAAACTGGATGTCATCGATCATCAGACAGTCCAACGACCGATAGGCCGCCTTGAAATCATTGATGGTGTTGTGCTGCAACGCTCGCACCATATCGCCCACAAATCGCTCGCTGTGAACGTAAGCCAGACGCGCCTCGCCGTTGCGCTCTTTCAGTTTGTTGGCCACTGCGTGCATCAAGTGCGTCTTGCCCAAACCCACGCCGCCGTAAATGAACAGCGGGTTGTAAGCCCGGCCGGGATTTCCCGCGACTTGAATCGCGGCCGCCTTCGCCAGTTGATTGCTCTTGCCCTCGACGAAACTGTCGAAGGTAAATTCCGCATTGATGCGGCTGCCCAGCACCACCGGCGCCAGCTTGCGCGCCCGGGCCGCCGCGCTCGCACCGTCATCCCGCAAGGCCGCCGGCGGACCCTGAACGATGATCCCGGCTCGTGTCCCCACATCCAGCGCGACTTCCGGGGCGAGCCCGTCGGCAAATGCAAGAATGAGCTCTTTGATCCGCGGCAGCAGGTTTTGACCCAGCCACTCGATGACATAACGATTCGGCGCCAGCAGCGTCAGCTCGCCGTCCCGCTCCACAGCCTGCAGGGGCCGTACCCAGGTGTTGAACTGCTGTTCCGGGAGCTCGCCCTCGAGTACTCGCAGACAGCGGTTCCATAGCGACTCCGGCAAGAGCGCTCTCCTAGGTTTGAGACAAGGGGCGAAGTGAAAAGGGCAGGAAGTCTAGCTCCAACTTGAAGGGGCGTCTATTGACACATCCATGCCCGCTCAGTACCCTTGCCGCCTTTCGTAAATCGCCCATATCCTTGATTTGGCCCGTGGTTTTGCTCGAGTCGCGCCGCTATGAAACGTACCTTCAACCCCAGTAATTTGCATCGTGCCCGTACCCACGGCTTCCGCGCGCGCATGGCCACCAAGAGCGGGCGCCGATTGCTGGCTCGCCGCCGTGCGAAGGGCCGCAAGAAGCTCTGCCCGTAACGCGATCCTGTAGAAGGGCGCTCTCCGATCCGTAAACTGACGTTCGAGCCGCGCAAGCGTTTGCACCAGCCGGCCGAATTTCGTGACGTGAAGCGGCGCGGTAAAAAATTCTCCGATGCCTTTTTCAGCCTCTCGGTTCTCGCCAACCATGAAACCCATGCGCGATTGGGTTTGAGCATCGCGACCCGCACCTTCGGTACCGCCGTGGCACGCAATCGCATCAAACGCCTCGCACGAGAATCCTTTCGCGTGAACCAACACTCATTGCCGCCGGTCGATGTTACCGTGTCCGCCCGGGACGCGGCGCGAGCCGCAACCTCTCGCGAATTGCGCCTAAGCCTCGACGAGCATTGGAAATCGATTCAGAAATGATCACGCCCCGCCAACCCGTGTTGTGGATCATCCGCGGTTATCAGCTGGTGATCAGTCCCATGCTGGGACCACGCTGCCGTTTCTATCCGTCCTGTTCTTGCTACGCGCATACCGCCATCGAACGCTACGGGGTCCTGCGCGGAAGTTGGCTGGGCTTGCGGCGCCTGCTGCGCTGTCACCCGTTCAGGGAAGGCGGCTACGATCCCGTTCCGGATAAGAGGGCGACCGGTGCCTAATATCCGTCTCGCGCTTTGGGGCGTGCTCGCCGCAATCCTGTTTCTGAACTATCAGACCTGGTTGCATGACTACGAAGCGCCGGCGGCGGCGCCCGCAGCGCAAACGAGCACCGGCAGCGCGCCCATTGCGTCCGCACCGGCAAGCACGTTGGGCGATGCGCTTCCGCAGTCACCGGCGGCGCCAACCGGCGCGCCGTCCGCAATCAATACCCCGGCGTCGAGCGCGGCGTCCGCCACCGCCCCCGCCACCGCGCCCGCTCCGGAAGGAGCGCCGGCCGCGTCCGCATCGGAACCACCGCAGCTGCACGTCACCACCGATGTGCTCGACATCCTCATCAATCTCAAAGGCGGCGAACTCGATCAGGCGGATTTGAAGGAGTATCCGCTTCGCAAGGACACGCCCAATATTCCGGTGAGGTTATTCAGTTATCAGCCGCCGCCGACCCTGTACCTGTTGCAGAGCGGACTCATCGGCACGGCCGGCGAGACGGCGCCCACGCACCTGGCGGTTTGGAAATCCGATCAAAAGAGTTTCGTTCTAGCGCCGGGCGCAACCGAGCTGCGCGTGCCTTTGAGTTGGACGGACGGTCAGGGCTTGACCGTCACCAAGACATTCATTTTCCGGCGCGGCCAATATGCCGTCGGACTCGACTACGAGGTGAAAAACGAGGGCAGCGCGCCGCGCAAGTTGGCCTCGTATGCGCAGATTCTGCGGCACTGGGAACATGCCTCGCGTTCCTACTTCGACGTCGAGACTTATTCGTTCAGGGGCCCCGAGATTTACGACGGCACCAAGTCCAAGGATCTCAATGTCGAGAGCGACAGCGACTCGAAGTATTCGGCAACGATATCGAACGGATGGCTGGCGTCGCTGCAGCATCAGTTTGTCGCGGCGGTCGTGCCGAACGCGAACCGGCCTTATCAATATCAGCTGCAGGTTCGCAATCACGAATACCTGATCAGCGCCACCGGCCCCATGGTCGATGTGCCGGCCGGCGCCACCGCGCAATTCCATGAGGACCTGTTTGTCGGACCCAAATTGCAATCGCAACTGGCGGCGATGCACCGGGAATTGGAGCTCACCGTCGACTTCGGATACTTAAAGGTGATCGCGCAGCCGTTGTTCTTCGGGCTCAACTGGATCCACAAGCTCACGGGCAACTGGGGCTGGTCGATCATCCTGGTCACGTTCCTGATCAAATTGCTTTTCTACCCCCTGCAGCAGGCCGCCGGGCGTTCCATGGCCAAAATGCGCGCCGTGGGGCCACGCATGAAGCAGATTCAGGAGACCTTCAAGGACGACCGCGAGAAGCTCGGCCGCGCCATGATGGAGCTGTACAAGAAAGAAAAGATCAATCCGCTGGCCGGGTGTCTGCCCACGATCGTTCAGATTCCCGTGTTCATCTCCTTCTATCGAGTGTTGTTGGAGAGCGTGGAAATGCGCCAGGCGCCATTCCTGCTGTGGATCAACGATCTGTCCTCGCGCGACCCGTACTTCGTGCTGCCATTGCTCATGGGCGGCGCGATGTTCGCGCAGTTCAAATTGAATCCCGCGCCGCCGGATCCCATGCAGGCGAGGATTATGCAGTTCATGCCGCTGGTCATGACGGGCATGATGGCGTTCTTCCCGTCCGGACTGACGCTTTACTGGCTGACCAACACGGTACTGGGAATCCTGCAGCAGTGGCGCGTGAATAAAATGGTCGAAGCCGAGGCTGCCAAGCAGCGCTCCTAGACGCCGGTCTGAGTATCCCGCGTGGCCAATGACACCATCGCCGCCGTCGCCAGCGCCCCGGGGCGCGGTGCGGTCGGGGTGATTCGCGTTTCAGGTCCTGATGTTCCGCAAATCGCGGAGTCGATCATCGGTCACATTCCGCCGCCGCGCGTCGCGCAGGTGGCGGACTTCCTCGCCGGCGAGGGCGAGGCGCTCGACCGGGGGCTGGCGCTGTACTTCCCCGCTCCGGCCTCTTACACGGGCGAACATGTGTTGGAGCTGCAAGGCCATGGTGGCGTGCTGGTGCTCGATGCGCTGCTCAAGCGGTTGCTGGAGTTGGGCTGCCGCATGGCCCGGCCCGGCGAATTCAGCGAACGCGCCTTTTTGAACGGCAAGATCGACATTGCCCAGGCCGAAGCCATCGCGGATCTCATCGACGCCGGCAGCGTCGCCGCGGCGCGCGCCGCCGTGCGTTCCATGCAGGGAGAATTCTCCGCGCATGTGCATGAGCTGCAGGCACAAATCACCGAGCTGCGGACGCTGGTGGAGGCGGCCATCGATTTTCCCGATGAGGAACTGGATTTCGTGCCCGGCAGCGTTCTCGGCGATCGTATGGCAAAGATCTTCATCGCCTTCGATGCCATCACCGCTGCCGCGCGCCAGGGCGCGCTGCTGCGCGAAGGCTTAAGCGTGGTCATCGCCGGCAAACCCAATGCCGGAAAGTCCAGCCTGCTGAATAAACTCGTGGGCGACGAGATCGCCATTGTCACCGATCAGCCAGGCACCACCCGCGATGTGCTGCGCCAGCAAGTCCATCTCGAGGGCTTGCCGCTGAATCTGATTGACACCGCGGGTTTACGCCAGGCTGCGGATGTGGTCGAAGCCGAAGGTGTCCGCCGCGCGCTCGCCGAGCTTCAGCGGGCGGACCGCGTGTTGTACCTGTTGGACGCCGCGGCGCCCGCCGCAGAGAGCAGCGCGTCGGACCTGGCGGCGGAACTCAACGAACTGCCGAAGGGTGTGCCGGTCACGCTGATCTTCAACAAAATCGACTTGAGCGGTGCGCAAGCCCACATCGACGAGTCGCGCGATCCGCCGCAAGTGTTCTTGAGCGCCAAGACCGGCGAGGGACTCGACCTGCTGCGCACCCACCTGAAAAATCGAGCGGGTTTCCGCGGCGCCGACTCGGGAGCCTTGTCGGCGCGGCGCCGCCATCTTGATGCCCTGGAGCGTGCGCGATCCTGCGTGGTGCAAGCCGCGCAAACCTTGAGCGCGACGCGGGCGTTCGAGCTGTTCGCCGAAGAATTGCGGCGCGCTCAGTTGGCCTTGGGCGAAATCACCGGTGAATTCAGCAGCGACGATTTGCTGGGAGAAATCTTCGGCAGTTTTTGCATCGGCAAATGATTGCGAGCGGGGCCGTCGAGTTGGCGGCAGCCCGCCTCAGCGCCGATCCGAGAGCAGGCTGCTGAGCAAGCCGCCGACAATGGCGCCCCCCACCTGCAGTGCGATGGCCTCGCCGACCTGGTTCATGTTCATGGAGGCGCCGCTGCCGGCGCCGGTCTGGTCTTCCTGATCGATGCGCGACACCACCCAATCGAATTTGCCGCTGGTCACCGCGGCCTTGCAGTAACGGCACTCGCCAATCTGAGTCAAGGACACCGGCGCGCCGCAACTGGGACAGGTGTTCTCGAGCGTGCCAGGCTTGTTGGAGGTGGCGACTCCCACGGAACGCTGAAAGGTCCAGTCCTCCATGAAGGGCTTGACGCTGCGATCCCCGAAGACGATTTCGCCTTGATTGTCGACTTCGAAATCGGCAGCTGCGGCGCTGATGCGGACGGTCAGGTCATCGAACACGCGGCCATGGACGATGCGAATGGGCTGGATGGCGCCAACGCTGATATGTTCCATGACATTGCGCCGGCCTTCGGCGGCCAGGGTTTCGAGCTGCGCGCTCCAGGTGAAGTAGGCTCCCGGACTCATGAAGGCACGCCCGGGATCCAGGTTCTGTTTGCACCAGGCATCCTGTAGCGCGAGAAATGCCGTCTTAACGCGGCCCTCGAACACACCCACAGAAAAATCCTTGTCCGCGGCGGTCAGGGCGGCGACACCCTCAGGAATGCTGGAAGCCGCGAAACCCAGCGAGGAGTCCGCGGAGTAGCCAACGTAGTTGGCGGGCTGCACCGCGACGACGACCCAGTCCACCGAACCGTTGGTGACGCTCGCTTTGCAATGTAAGCAGGTGCCGTCCAGGCCTAAGCGCAGTTCGGCGCCGCACGCGGGGCAGTGCGCCGCAATGACGCCGCCGTTAACCGCGGTGCGCGCGGCCGGGCCCCGTCCAAAAGTCCAGCGTTCCGCGTGCCGCTGATCTTGTCCTTCGTCGGCCACGGTTTGATTGGCATCGTTCATTGTTTTGGCGCGGTACACCAGGTCGAAGTGCACGACGATGCTTTGTCCCTGCGCGTTGCACTGCGCGTCCTCCACCGCCAGTCCCCGGACGTTCAGGCTTTCCAACAGCGCGTGACGATGCTGTGCCTTGGACTGCACAAGCTGCGAGGACACGGCGTTGAAGACGCCGTCGTTCAAGTAGGGGCGGATCGCCGCGGCGTCGTTTTTTTGCACCCCGCGCTTCACCAAGAAAAAAGTCATTTCCGCACGCTGCAGGAAGGTCTCCATTTCGAAACCCGGATCGAGCGCGCGGATGGCATCGATCCCGGGCGGCAGGGCGCGCCTCATCGCGCCGGCTTCGGATCCCACGTCGCCTAACGCGATCTTGGCGAGACTGGAGGCGCCGATGACGGAACCCAAAGTCGCGATCGCCGCCTGTGCTTGCGGCGATCCCCCGAGCGGCGAACCGCCCATTCCCCGGCCGCTCGAACCATTCCTCACACGACGCAAAATGTAGCCGACGACGAAAATGAGGATCAGCAGTCCAACGAGGCCGCCGAAGGAGCCGCCGCTGCCGAACGATCCGCCGGAACTGCTGCCGTGGCTGATCGCCGCGTGACTGCCGCCGCCCGTGCGCGCCATCGCGGCGGCTGCGAAGCCGAGCGCCGAGATCGTCCCGGCGCCGCGCAAGAGTCGGGCGCGCCTGCTCAAGTCAACGCACCTCCGCAATTGGCGCAAAATTTTGCGCCGGGCGCCGCGGCCGTGCCGCACTGGGTGCAGTGCACGGCCTTCGGTGCCATGGCTGCGCCGCAGCTCGAGCAGAATTTAGCGCCCGGTGCATTCACGGCGTGACAACCGGCGCAAGCCACACCAGCGCCGCCGCCCGGGCTCGCACCGGGCCCCGGCCCCGGTCCGGCACCGCCGCCGAGATTCTGTCCACCGCCCGGCGCGACGCCGATTCCCGCGACCATACCGCCCAGTCCCATGCCGATGCCTAAGGCCGCGGCGCCGTTGCCGCCGCCGGCCGCCGCTCCTTCCCCGATGCCCTTGAGCGCCGCGCCGACCCCGTACTCGCGAAAGCCGCCCGCGAGCCGCGTGTAAGCGGTGTCCTTGCGCAAGCCTTTCAGGGTTTGTTCATCCTCCGGACTCAGGCTGATGGTCATGTTGCCGAGCCGCGTGATTCTCAATCCATACGGTTCCAAGGGTGCTTGGACGTCCGCAATCAGCGCCGTCTCGATCTCTGCGGTACGCCCCGCCAATCCCAGCACCGGCCACTTTTCCGCGGTGAGTTTTTTCACCACGCTGGTTCGCAAGGCTTTGAGAATTTGTTCGCGTGCCCAATCGGTGATCAGATCGTTGCTGGCCTGGCGGGTGCCGACCAATTTCAAAATCATGACGGCGGGATCGCTCACCGATAATGCGTATTCGCCGAACACCCTTAAGGCTACTGCCAGTCCGGTCTCCGGATCCTCGATGTTGTCGATGGGACCGCCGAAGGGAAGGCTGACGAATTCGCGCGTACCCACAAAGTACAATTCGGCGCGGTACATGTTTCCGCCGCTCGCCCAGTCGACGATGTCGCCCAGGAAGGGAATCAGCGCCCCGTCCATGGTGGAGCGGCCCTGCGGCAGCGTGCCGGCGAGCTTACCTTCCTTGAAAAAGAGCGCAGTCTCGTCGGGCTGTACGGTCACCTGTGTGAACTTGCGGATGGTCATGTCCGGCCACTTGTAGAGGATGTCCTCTTTGGCGGTGTCCGGTCTTGCGATGAATTGCCGATTCAGATCAGTTGGATGGCCAAATAAGCTCACAGTGATTGCTCCCGCTTAAAGTCCCGATTGATAAACCCACGAGCGGCGCCGGT
Organism: uncultured Gammaproteobacteria bacterium; assembly: GCA_963721095.1. Classification (GTDB taxonomy): domain Bacteria; phylum Pseudomonadota; class Gammaproteobacteria; order Steroidobacterales; family Steroidobacteraceae; genus Bog-1198. The sequence continues at coordinate 334,038 of CAVRHU010000001.1, forward strand.
ATGGAATGGCGAACGCGCAAATCTATCATGGCGCTAGAACCAAGAACCGGTTGACGCCGCCATTCCCGCCACCTCTGAGAGCGGCGCGCGGCATGCCGGCCCCGCGCGCTAGGGTTTGCCGCCCATTTCACGATACAGCCAGGCGCGAGCCTTGAGCCAGTCGCGCTGCACGGTGCGCAAGGATACCCCCAGCGCGCGCGCCGTATCTTCCTCGCCGTAGCCGCCGAAGAAGCGGCACTCGACCACATCCGCCAGGCGCGGCATCTCCCGGGTGAGCTTATCCATGGCCTCGTTGAGCGCCAGCAAGCCTTCGTCCGATTCGACGGAGAACTCATCGATATGGGACAGGGTCAGATGCTGGCCGCCGCCGCCGCGTTTCTCGGCGACGCGCGATTGGGCGTAATTGATCAGGGCGTGTCGCATGGCCAGCGCGGCCGCACGCAAGAAATGGGTCTCATCGACGAAGCTGCGCGACTGTCCCAGGCGCAGGTATGCTTCGTGCACCAACGCCGTCGTTTGCAGAGTGTGGCCGGCACCCATTCGCGCGCGGGTACGCTGGGCGATCCGCCGCAGCTGTTGATAAAAGGCGGGCAGCAATTCGGCGGCGATCCGCCGCACATCGGCGGATGCCGTGCTCGTCTCCAGCCGCACCAAGGCGTCTTCGGGTAGCGGATGAGCCTCTTCCATCCTCCGATTCTAGACACAACACGGCGCGATGGATGCAGAAACGCGATCTTAAGGGTTTCACGTGCGCCTGCAGCAGCGCCCCGCCATGGCGGGTTCGTAAGCTCCTTCTGGTTCTCATAGCCAACACGCCAGCCATCAACGAAGGAGAGCAACATGAATTGTCCGAAGTGCAACAAACCCCTGCCGCCCGATGCGCGCTTCTGCGGCGGGTGTGGTCAGCAAATCGAAGCGGCGGCGAGCCCGACGGTCGCGCCGGCCGACATGCTGAGCGCGGATGTCAGGGCAGCGGCGACAACGGCTGGTGCGTCGGCTGTCGCCTCGCACGCCTGGGCCGCGGCCGCGGCGCCGGGGCTGCTATCGCGCATCAAAAACCTGGTCTTGAGTCCAAAAACCGAGTGGCCGGTCATTGCTCCGGAACCCACCACAGTTGCACAGCTGTATGCGGGCTACGTCATGCCGCTCGCGCTGCTGGCCGCTTTATTGGGCTTCCTGCGAATGTCGGTGCTCGGCGTCTCCACTGCCTTCGGGGGCAGCTTTCGCATGCCGATTTCCAGCGGACTGACGTATACGCTGATGATGTTCGTTTCCGCCTTGTTCGGCGTGTTTGTCGTGGGACTCATCATCAACGCGCTGGCGCCTACCTTCTCCGGAACGAAAGATCAGCGCCAAGCGCTCAAAGTCGCTGCATACAGTCTCACTCCTGCACTGCTCAGTTCCGTGCTCGCCTTATCGCCGATCCTGCCGACGCTGCTGCAGTTGCTGGCCGGCCTGTACGGTATTTACGTGCTGTATCTCGGATTGCCGGTGCTCCTGCAATCTCCGAAGGAGAAAGCCTTCGGCTATACGGCGAGCGTGGTGATCTGCACCATTCTGGTGGGGATTGTGTTCGCCGTGCTCAGCACGGTCGCGCACATCGGCGCCGCCCGGCCGGGACTTCTCGGCGCCGCTGCCGCGGATCGGGCGGCGGATCAGGCGACCGCGCGCGATCAGGGTGCGGCCACCCTCGGCAATGTTTTGGGCAATGCGTTGGGGACCGACGCGAAGGGCAAGGCGGGATTGAGCGCAGCGCTGTCGAACCTGGCCAAAGCCGGCGAGGAAAGCCAGGCCGCCGCGTCGAATTCGGCGGCGCCGGCCGCCACGAGCGCGCCCGCCAACGCCCCCACGGCTGCGGATCCCGGGAGTGCACAAAGTCCGATGTCCGCGGCGGGCGGATTGCTCAGCGCCTTGGGCGGCGCGATGGGCGGTCCGCATCGCGTCGACACCGTCGATTTCAAAACCCTCGAGGGTGTGCTGCCGGCCTCTTTGCCCGGCATGAAGCGCACGCACGCGGAAGGCGTGAATCAGAGTGCGGTCGGCGTGAAGACCTCGAGCGCGAAGGCCGACTATGCCGGCGACAACGGCGCCGCCGCGCACATCGAAATCGCCGACATTTCCGGCGTGTCGGGATTGATGGACCTGGCGGGGGGCTTGATCCAGAACACCACGTCGGAGAGCGACCGCGGTTTTGAAAAAGACGTGGTCATCGGCGGCAGAACGGTGCATGAAAAATACGACGCGCCGAACAAGCAGGGCGATCTCAGCATCATTCTCGTGAAACGCTTCTCCGTGGATATCAGCGGCCATGGCGTGAGCATGGGCTCGCTGGAACAAAGCTTGGGCCAGATCGACCTTGCGCGCCTCGAGTCGATGAAGGACGCCGGGGCGCAAGCAAAATGAATCCACTGGCGCAACTCCGCCTCCCGCTCGTCGCTGCGTGCCTGAGTATGGCGGCCTGCGCAAAAGCGCCGACGGCCGCGCCGCCTGTCGTCGCGCCGATTTCGGCCTGTGAAACGCTGGTTCTCAAGGCTGCGGATGTCAGCGCATTTTTGCATGCACCCATCACCCATGCCACGGCGTTGGCCGGGGACGGTCAGTCATGCGCGTTTCTGACCACCGGGTTCTCGGCCATCACCGTGAGCGTGCGTCCGGGGCTCGGTAAAGCCTCGCTCGAGGCCTGGTCGGCCGGAAGAATGCCGCTGCCGGTTCGACCGCTCAACGGCGTCGGCGACGCGGCGGTGTGGCAGGACACGCTTCATGAGGTCATCTCGCAAAAAAACGACGTGTTGTGCGATATCCAGATTCGCGGCGGCAACGACGACATCGCGGTGGCGGCGGATGCACTCCCCGAGAAGCTGGGGGCGCTCTGCAATCGAATATTCGCGGCCCCTTCGGGTACACTGCCGGACAAGCGCTAGGCAAAAGAATATGCAACCGAGCGATCAAGTCACGGCCCCGCTGTCTCCGGCGCAAAGAGCCCGGGTCGATGCGCTGCTCGACGATATGTTCGACCTGCCCGAGGGGGAACGGATTGCGAACCTGCGAGCTCGGCGCATCGAAGACACCGCCGTGCTCGCGGAGGTCGAAAGCCTGCTGCGCGCGGCGAGCGCGTCGGGCGGATTTCTGTCGATCCCTCCCAAGCCTTCCGCGGAGGAATTCATTCCGGACGGCACGGTCGGACTGCGTCTCGGTGCATGGCGCATCACGCGGCTGATCGGGCGCGGCGGCATGGGCGAGGTCTATCAGGCCAGCCGCGCGGACGGCAACTTCGAGCAGCGCGTCGCCATCAAACTCCTGCAGCGCGAAGCGGCGGCGCAGATGGACCGATTTCAAGCGGAACGCCAGATCCTGGCGCGGCTCGAACATCCGGGCATCGCGCGGCTCTACGACGGCGGTGTGACCGAAGACGGCCGTCCCTACATGACGATGGAGTTCGTCGAAGGCCGGTCGATCACCGAGTACTGCCAAATTACCCAGGCAACGCTCGATCAGCGCCTCGCACTCTTCATTCAAGTGTGCGATGCCGTGGCCTGTGCCCATCGCAATCTGATCGTTCATCGCGACCTCAAACCCTCGAACATTTTGGTGACGCAGGGCGGCGCGGTGAAACTCCTGGATTTTGGCATCGCAAAGCTTCTGGATGCGCAGCGCGCGCGCATAACCCAGGCGGCGGCCACACCGATGACGCCGATCTGCGCGGCGCCCGAGCAACTGACCGGCGGCGCCGTCACCACTGCAACCGATGTGTACGCTCTCGGTCTGCTGCTGTTCGAACTCTTGAGCGGCACGCATCCTTGGATGGGACAGGAAACGCCGGTATTGCAGGCAATGCGCATGGTTTTGCAACGGCCGGCGCCGTCGCTGTCGCGCACGGCGGGAGCCCAGCCGAACCCACCGGTCCCACCGCGGCTATTGCGCGGCGATTTCGATGCCATCGTGGCCAAGGCCTTGCGCAAGGAACCGGGCGATCGCTATGCCACCGTGGAAGCCATCAAGCTCGATGTCGAGCGGGGCCGCCGCGGCGAGACGGTCGAAGCGCGCGAGGGCGCGCGCCTGTATGTGATCGGGCGGACGCTGCGCCGCTATCGCTGGGCGGCAGCGGCCGTGGCGGCGGTGATCGTTTCCCTGGCGGTGGGATTGGGCGTGGCGGCCTGGCAGGCCGAGCAAGCGGCTCGGGAACGCGACGTCGCACGGCGCGATGCGGCTCGAGAGGAAGCGGTGCGCTACAACCTGACGGGCCTGTTCCGAGCGGCGATCAGCGATCAGGGCTCAAAATCGACGACCGCGAAGGGCATGATCGATTTGAGCGCCCAGCGGGTGCTGAAGGAGTATCACGATCAGCCGCAGCTTGCGGGCCAGATCGTTCTGACGCTCGCGGATCTGTACGGTGCGCTGGAGGATGCGAACGGCTCGGCGGCGCTGCTGGAGGGATTTCTCGCCGAAGCGGATTCGCGTGCCGATCCCTTCGCGGTCGCGGATGCGCGCCAAAAATTGGCCAACATCGAGTTGCTGCGAGGCCATGCGGATCGCGCGGCGCAATTGCTGCAGCAGGCCGAATCCTTCTGGCAGGAATCGCCGCGACGCTTCGCGGAAGAACGCCTGGAAGGCCTGGCGATCCGCTCCCGCTTGCAGCGCGCGCGGGGCGACCTGGACGGCTCCATTGCCGCGACTCGCGACGCCATTGCCCAACGCATCGCCCTGTCGGGCCATGACAATCGTGAAACCGCGGTGCTGTTCAACTCGCTGGCCATCGCGCTCGGCACCGTGAACCGGCTGCCCGAAGCGCTCAAGGCGAATTACGAAACCACCGCCATTTATCGCGCGCTGGGCTTGGGCGACGGGCTCGATGCACAGATCATCGTGGCGAACACCGGGACTTTGGAAATGCGCGACGGTCATTTGCGCGAGGCCGAAGCGCTGCTGAAGAGTTCCGTGGAGCGGGAACGGGCGCTGGCGGGAGACTCCGCCGCGGTTGCCGCCGGGATGAGCTACTTCGGCCGGATACTCTCGATCACCAATCGCCTTGAACCCGCCATCAGCATCCTGCGGCAGGCGGCGGACATGGCCGGCCGCTACGCGGGCCCGGACAGCCCGGTCGCCCTTCAAGCCAGGATATTCTTGGGCGAAGCGCAGTTGGCTGCAGGCCAAGCCGAGGCCGGGAGCACGCTCAGAGAGGCGCATCAAGCCGCAGTCGCCCATTACGGCGCCGCTCATCCCTTGACACTGCGAACCGAGATCGCCGTCGGCCAACTCGCCGCGAGCGAGGGCAATTATCCGCAGGCCGAGCAGCAGTTTGCGGAGGCCAGCGCGGGATTGCGCAAGCTCGGCGCGCAAAGCGCGGCCACGTTGGCGATGGCGCTTGAAAATTTGGGAACCGTCGAGTCCGCATTGAGCCGTCAACGGGATGCGGAAACGGCACTCAGGGAAGCGGTTTCGATCCGCGAAAAGACACCCGATGATATTTGGGAACTGGCACAGGCCCAGGAACGGTTGGGCGAGGTTCTGGCGAAAAGCGGCAGCACCGAAGCGCCGGCACTTTTGAAGAAAGCGAGCGTCGATTTGGAGTCACAACTCGGCGCCGATCATCCGCAAACTTTGCGGGCCAAAGCCGCGCTCAAGCACCTCGAAAACGTCATCTAGTTCAGCGGATGGTTGGGAAATTTACAGCGACGCTGGCCCAGCCTCGGCCGAGGCTGTCGCTGATCGGCGACAGGATCAAACGCTCTGTTCGGTCCGATCCAAATCCTGCAAGTCGACATCGATCGATCGGGCAAGCTTCGCCAAAACGACGAGAGCGGCGAATACACCGAGCGTGACGACTGCAGTCATGAGTGGAAAACGCCAGAAAAGCCAGAGCATTGTGCCTGCGGACACCGTCAGAATGGCCAGCAATGCCGCGGTGCCCATCCGTGCGGATGCAGATGCGCTCATCCTTATCTCTCCTGAGAAACGCTACCTTACGCGTTGCAAATAGTATACATACGCTCTAGTAGAACGCTATACAGGAATCCCCCTAAGCGCGGGTTATTAAACGCTCATACAACAACAATCAGCCGAGCATGGTTTCGCGCCGCCAGTGGCGCGCGGTGAGCACGAACATCAGCACTGCCAATCCCAGCGAAGCGGCCGCAGAGACCAGCACGTCCCGCAATAAAATCGATTCGTCCTTGAGCACGCTGGTCATCAACAAATGCTGGCTCAAGGAAGGGATGATCATCAGCGAACTCTTGGTTTTCAGCGAGTAGATGCTGGCGAAGGCGATCGGCAGCGTCGGCACCAACAGCACGGTGGTTAGGTAGGTTTGCGCCTCCCGGTACGTACGCGTGAACGATGCGACCAAGGTCATGAGCGTGGCGCCCAAGGGCACGAAGGGCAGGCAGATTCCAAAAAAGATCAGTGCGGTGCCGAAGCCCAAATTAGCGCTCATGCCGATTCGCTCGAGGGGCACGAAGCGAAAAACGCAAACGAACGCCGTGAGACTCAACGCCAATGAAATGCACATATAGGCGCAGGTCGCCAGAATTTTTCCGCCCACCAAGGCCGAACGCGCAACCGGCAGGCTGAGCAGCGCTTCGAGCGATCCGCGTTCGCGCTCCCCCGCCGTGGAATCGATTGCCAAGTACAGTCCGCCCATCAACAAGGCGAACAGCACGAAATAGGTCATGAACCCCAGAATGACCACCGCGCGCCCGGCGGGCGTTGCGATATCGACTTCATTGACGGCAATGGGAATGCTGAGCAGCGGGCTCACGCCGCGCATCTCCAGCCGCCCCTGTGCGATCGTGCTGCCATAAGCGCTCAACATGCCCTTGGCCCGGTCGGCAATCTTTCGCGTCTGCGAATCCGAGCTATCCGCGAACAACAATACCGGCGCCGGTCTCGCATCGACGAACAGCTTCGGATAATCGGCGGGAACCAGCAGCACCACTTGCGAGCGGCCGTTTCTGACCGCCGCCCGCGCCTCGTTCTCCGTCAGTTCCCGGTGCGTGAGCTTGACGCCGCGTCCTTCGAGATAGCGGATCAGACCCGGAGCGTAGTGGCCGCCGGAGATCGTGATCCTCAAAGGCACATCCGCCTCCACCACACTTTGCTCCAGCATGCGCGACACCATGAGGCCGAAGAGCAGCGGGCCGAACAGCGGGCCGAACAAAAGCGCCGACAACAAAGTGCGCCGATCGCGCAAATTTTCCAAGAATTCCTTGGCAAAGACCGTGAACAGGGTTCGCATCAACTCACGCCTTCCGGATCGCCCAGCACCTGCAGGAAGCCTTCTTCGAGCGTGGCCGTGCCGCTGCGCTCGCGAATTTCCTGCACCGTGGCATCCGCCAGCACCCGCCCGTGGCCGATGATGACCACGCGGTCGCACAGCGCCGCGACCTCCTGCATGACATGCGAGGAAAACAACACGCAGCGTCCCTGCGACTTCAGGGTCAGCAGCATCTCGCGCAAATTGCGGATCGCCATCACGTCGAGCCCGTTGGTGGGCTCGTCGAGCACGACGTTGCCCGGGTCGTGCACCAGTGCGCGGGCCAGCGCCACCTTGATGCGCTGACCCTGGGAAAATCCCTTGGCGCGGCGTTCAATGAAGCCATCCATGCCGAGCGCCAGCGACAGCTCGGCGATGCGCGACGTCAAAAGCTTGGGCTGCATGCCGTGCAGCGTGCCGAAGTAGCGGATGTTCTCCCGGGCGGTCAGGTTGTTGTACAGGCCCGCCGCGTGCGGCAGCACGCCCAGGTGCGCCCGCGCCTTCGAGGTCTCTCCGCGGATGTCGATGCCATCGATGCACGCCTTGCCGCTGTCGGGCGTCAGTACGCCGTAGAGCATGCGCAGACAGGTGGATTTGCCGGCGCCATTGGCGCCCAAAAGACCGGTGATTTCGCCGTCGCGCGCCACGAACGAGACATCCCGCGCCGCTTCGATGCTGCCGAAGCGCTTGTTCAGGCCCATCGCCTCGATCATGGCGCGGGTCCCGTCATGCTGAGGAAGAATGGCTCGGGGGTGTGCCGGTCCAAGCAGCTTGCATCCAGCTTGTCGGGCGCGGCGTTGTCGAGAAAATCTGCGGCGACGATCGGCATGCACCCGGTCGTCAGCTGGCCGTGGCCTTCGCCCTTCAAGATCAAATGCCGGTGGCGCGTGAGTCCGCTGGCTGCGCGCTCGGCGTCGACCGGAGGGGTGACCGGATCGGCTTCACCGGATAACAAAAGCGTCGGAATGTCGCTGTGCAAGGGAGCGTGCAAATCCGCGTCCACCGGTCCTTTCGGCCAGAGCCCGCAGATCTCCTTCAACGCGTCGATCATGTCCGTGCCTTGGTAGGTCTTTGCGATTGCGGCACGGTCGGCGGCCGCGAAGTAAGGTTGATCCTCGCTGCAGATCACGCTGTACTGCATGCCGTTCGCCAGCTGATCGGTGATCTGCCGCATATTCATCACCGACTGGGCCGCGAGCGGGCGCAGCTTGCCGTGCGCCGCCTCGTGAATCAGCGCGGGCAAGAGCGATGCCTGCAGGCTGCTGTAGGAAAGCAAGCGCAGGGCGGCGTTGAGTATTCGGCGGTTGAACTCGATCTCGAGCGGCAGACCGCTGTTGGGATCGTCGATGGTGACGCTGGCTTTCTGCGGTCCGTATTGAGTCAGCAGCGCCTTCAGCTCGTCCTGCAAGTGCGGATAGGTGGCGGCGCAATCGGGCGACCGCAGGCAGCGCGCAATGATCAGATTCAAGGCGCGCTCAGCGTCCTCCGGGGTCTCGACGCCAATGGCCTGCTGCGGGTAGGTCACCCCGTCGAGGATCACGGCGTGGACGTGGGCGGGGTAGCGGCGCATGTAGAGCTCCGCAACCCGCGTGCCGTAGGAACCGCCGTACAAATCGATCTGCTGGAATCCCAGAGCGGCGCGCACCTCGTCCAAATCGCGAACCGCGATGCTGGTGGTATAGAAACGCACCTGGGGCCCGAGTTTGCCCAGGCAGTCGACCGTGGCCTTGCGCAGCGCCGGCAGCGGATCCACCGGCTCCTGCCAGTCCTCCGGATAAACGCATGTCTGAGGATCGGAGTTTCCCGTGCCGCGCTGGTCCAACAAAACGATCGCATGCGTGCGATTGATGCGCGCGAAGGCGCTGCTGAGCGCGACATACACCTGCATAGCGCTTTGTCCCGGGCCGCCGGCCAGGAGAAACAGGGGCGCGGCGGCGCTGTGCCGGTTCAAGGCTGGCACAACGGCCACTTTGAGGTCAATCGTTCCGTCCTTGGGATGTTCACGGTCGATCGGCACACGCAAGGCGCCGCAGTGCGCGGGAATGGACGCCAAATGCAGCGGATGCTCGAGCCGGCACTCGACGGTCGGCAGCATCCCGATATCCTCGGCGGCCGTAGGTCCAGCCCACCACGCGCACGCGCAAATTCCCGTCCATACGAACGTCCCGAATCGCCGACGCCTGCCGTCTCTCATTGCAGCGATTGTATGGGATTCGCTACCCATGCTTGCCCACAACTTGGTAGATTTGCGACATGACCGTCATTCGCGAAGCCGATGTGATTGCGAGCGTTGCGGACGCTCTCCAGTACATTTCCTACTATCACACACCCGATTTCATCCGCGCCATGGGCCGTGCGTACGAGGTCGAGCAAAGTCCCTCCGCGCGCGATGCCATCGCGCAGATTCTGACCAACTCGCGCATGTGTGCCGAAGGCCACCGGCCGATCTGCCAGGACACCGGCATCGTGGTGGTGTTCGTCAAGGTGGGCATGGGCGTGGCCTGGGACGCGAAGCGCGATCTACCGTCGATGATCAACGAAGGGGTGCGCCGTGCTTACTTGAACCCTGAAAACAAGCTGCGCGCCTCCATCGTCGCAGATCCTGCATTCAAGCGCGGCAATACCAAGGACAACACTCCCGCGGTAATCCACACGGAATTCGTCCCTGGCGACAAACTCCAGATCACCGTCGCCGCGAAAGGGGGCGGTTCGGAGAACAAATCGATGTTTGCAATGCTGAACCCATCGGATTCCGTGGCCGATTGGGTTTTGGAAATGGTGCCCGAGATGGGCGCGGGCTGGTGCCCGCCGGGAATGCTGGGCATCGGCATCGGCGGCAGCGCCGAGCAGGCCATGCTGCTCGCCAAGAAATCGCTGATGGATCCGATCGACATCGGCGATCTGATCGCGCGCGGTCCCGGGACGCCGTTGGAAGAGTTGCGTTTGGAAATCTACCGGCGCGTCAACGCGCTCGGAATCGGCGCGCAAGGCTTGGGCGGCTTGACCACCGTGCTGGACGTCAAGGTGTTGGATTACCCGACCCATGCGGCATCGTTGCCGGTCGCGGTGATCCCCAACTGCGCCGCAACCCGGCACATTCATTTCACGCTCGACGGCTCCGGGCCCGCGCTGCTGGAACCGCCCAACTTGGATCTCTGGCCCAAGGTGCATTGGAGCGCCGATGCCGGCGCGCGCCGTGTCTCCCTCGAGACCTTGACCAAAGATGAGATCGCGGCGTGGAAGCCGGGCGAGCGCCTGTTGTTGTCGGGCAAGCTGTTGACCGGCCGTGACGCCGCGCACAAGCGCATCTGCGCGCTGCTCGATGCCGGCAAACCGTTGCCCGACGGCCTGGATTTCACCGGGCGTGTGATTTATTACGTCGGACCTGTGGATCCCGTCGGCACGGAGGTCGTGGGGCCGGCAGGTCCCACCACCGCCAATCGCATGGATCGATTCACGGACACGATGCTCGGCAAATCAGGACTGCTCGCCATGGTGGGAAAAGCCGAACGCGGGCCCGAAACCGTCGCCTCCATCGCGAAGCACCGCTCTGCGTATTTGATTGCCGTCGGCGGAGCGGCCTTCTTGGTGTCGAACGCCATTCGCGGCAGCCGCATCGTGGCCTTTCCCGAACTCGGCATGGAGGCGGTGTACGAATTCGACGTCAAGGATATGCCCGTCACCGTGGCGGTGAGCGCCGACGGTGAATCGGTGCATGAAACCGGACCGAAAAAATGGGCGGGCAAGTTTGCGGGCATTCCGGTCGCGGTGGAATAGGCATGGGCGCGGCCGCGCGCGGTTTTCAAATCGCTCACAGCGCCTTGCGCATCAGCACACCCGGACCGAAGCGCGTTTCGAAGGTGCCGACCACGATGAATCCGCAGGTCAGATAGAACGGCTTGGCGTGAATGTTTCCCACGACGTGCAGTGCGTTCGAGCCCATCGAGCGCGCTTTTTCGGCGCAGTGATCGATCAGCTTTCGCCCCAATCCTGAGCGCTGAAGGCTCGGCTCGACAAAGAGCGCGTCGAGTTCGGTGTCGCCATCATCGCGCGACAGAATGGCGGCGAAGCCGGCGATGGTGCCGTCCTGTTCCAGCACGAACACGCCGCCCCCGGCTATTTGTTCCAGCGGCAGATCGATGGCATCGGGATGACGTAGCAACGCGTCGCGATCGCCTTCGTTGCCAAGCGATGCGCGCCACTGCAGTGCCTCGAGGGTCCGGCGTTCAGCGGGAATGGCGGGGCGGATAACCAAGAAGCGGACTATACCCGCTCGCCAGCGCAGTGATTTTGACCGGTTGGTTTAGCGCATGCCTCGAGCCGGTCAAATTCACGGTGCCGACGCATTAGTACTTGATCGAGCAGCCATAAGGCTTGGTGACCGGGTGCGGCACGGGATCGCCCGCGCTCACCGCCAGCATCGCTTCCTTCAGATAGGGTTCGGCGCGCGCAATATCCGCTTCGTCGGTGGTTGCGATGCTATCGATCCCGCCCATGTATCTGAGCATCCCGTTTTTGTCGATCACGAACATATGCGGCGTGGTCTTCGCATAGTACGAATGCCCCACGCTTCCCGTAGGGTCCAGCAGCACCGCGGTGGGGACCGCGTGGCGCGCGGCCGTCAGCGCATCCGCCGCGGCGCCATTCACATAGCCTTGTTTGCCGGGAGCCGAGGAAATCACCGTCAGCCACACGATGCCGTTCTTCTGCGCCAGCTCCTGAACGCTTTGCATGCTGCCGCTGCTGTAATGCTTGCGCGTGTAGGGGCAATCGGCATTGGTCCATTCCAGCACCACGGTTTTGCCGTGAAATTCGCTCAAGCGGGTGGGGTTGCCCTTGCTGTCGACCGCGGTGAAATCCGGAGCGGCCTGACCAATCTGCGGCGCAGCTCCCGCCGCCACATCGAATATCCCGATCATGCCGATCAGGAGTGCGACGATGACCGCGATGGCCGTGATTCCCAACCCCCCGCCGTCGCGCCCGGCCGGCGCGGGAATCTTAGGAGGGACCGATGACTTGGAACTCATGCGAAGGCTCCGGGGAATGATTTATTAAGGCTCCTTAAGGTTTAGTTCAAACCGCGCATCAATGGTTCCCTGGTGCTTTTCGCCGCAAGCGTTTAGAGTACGCGCCCGGCCTATAAATCGAGTAGATTCAGCGTCATGCGTTTTGCGGGACAGTACCAAGTCGTCGTCATCGGCGGCGGCCACGCCGGTACCGAAGCGGCGCTTGCGGCGGCCCGAATGGGCGCCCGGACATTGCTGCTGACGCATAATATCGAGACCTTGGGGCAGATGAGCTGCAACCCGGCGATCGGAGGCATCGGCAAAGGACATCTGGTCAAGGAAATCGACGCGCTTGGCGGAGCCATGGCGCGCGCCACCGACCAGGCGGGGATTCAGTTTCGGACCTTGAACGCGAGCAAAGGACCCGCCGTGCGCGCAACGCGTGCGCAGGCGGACCGGCAGCTTTACAAGCGTGCGATTCGACGAGTGTTGGAATCGCAAGCCCACTTGGAACTGTTTCAGCAGGAAGCTTCGGATTTGATTCTGGCGGGCGATCGGGTCGTCGGTGTCCGCACGTCGAGCGGCCTTGAGTTTCTTGCGCCGGCGATCGTTCTCACGGCCGGCACCTTCCTGGGCGGCAAAATCCATGTAGGTCTTGAGAGCCACCCGGGTGGACGGGCAGGCGATCCGCCCTCGACCAGTTTGGCGGCACGTCTGCGCGAATTGCCGCTGCGAGTCGGGCGATTGAAGACCGGCACGCCGCCGCGCATCGACGGCCGCAGCATCGATTTCACTGCGCTGCGCGAGCAGCACAGCGATGACCCGCGGCCGGTGTTCTCCTATCTCGGAACTCGCGCGTCGCACCCGCGACAACTCCCCTGCCACATCACCGCCACGAACGAGCGCACTCACGACATCATTCGCGCGGCGACCGCGCGCTCGCCGCTATTTACCGGTTTGATTGCCGGCGTCGGACCGCGCTACTGCCCCTCGGTGGAGGACAAGGTCGTGCGATTCGCCGACAAGCCATCGCACCAGATTTTCGTCGAGCCGGAAGGCTTGGAGACAATGGAGATTTATCCCAACGGCATCTCGACCAGTCTGCCCTTCGACGTGCAGCAGGAATTCGTACGCACCATCGCGGGGTTCGAAAATGCACACATCACGCGGCCCGGATATGCCATCGAGTACGATTTCTTCGATCCGCGTGATTTGAAATACAGCTTGGAGAGCAAATTTCTTTCCGGTTTGTATTTCGCGGGCCAGATCAACGGCACCACCGGCTACGAGGAGGCCGCGGCCCAAGGCTTGTTGGCCGGGATCAACGCCGCGCTCGCAGTGCAGGGAAGAGAAGCCTGGCACCCCAAGCGCAGCGAGGCCTACCTCGGCGTGCTGGTCGACGATTTGATCACGCGCGGCGCGACCGAACCGTATCGCATGTTCACCAGTCGAGCCGAATACCGGCTTTCCCTGCGCGAGGACAACGCGGACCTGCGTCTGACCGCGGCGGGCCGGGCACTTGGGCTCATCGACGATGAGCGCTGGGAATTCTTTCAGCGCAAGCGCGCTGCCGTGGCGGAGGAAGTCGACCGGCTGGAGCGCGCGGTTATACATCCGGCCGATGTGGATGCCGCATTGCTCGCGAAACTCGGCACCGCGCTGTCGCGCGAGACGCACGCCTTCGATCTGTTGCGGCGGCCTGAGTTGTCCTTCGATGACCTGGCCTGCGTCGTTTCATGCGCGGCCGCCGGCTGGTCCGCCGATGAGCGCCTGGGCGAACAAGTGAAGCTGCAGGTCGAAGTGCAGGCCAAATACGCCGGATACTTGAAGCGCCAGAGCGACGAGATCGACCGTGCCCTGCGCAACGAGGAATTGCGCCTGCCGGCCGACATCGACTACGCCAAAGTCGGCGGATTGTCGAACGAAGCGCGCCAACGCCTTTGCGACGTGCGTCCGGAAACTTTGGGACAGGCGGCGCGCATTCCGGGACTGACACCGGCCGCCGTCTCGTTGCTGTTGGTGCATTTGAAGAGACGCGAACGCGCAGCCTGAGAATGTGCGTCACTCGAAGGATCCCGCATGAATACTTTTTACGATTTTCCAGTGCCGGGGCTTGACGGCACATCCAATATTTTGGCGCCGCTGCGCGGCGAGGTGACCTTGGCGGTGAATGTCGCGAGCCGCTGCGGTCATACCCCGCAATATGCGGGTCTCGAGGATCTCTACCAAGAACTCAAAGACCAGGGATTCACGGTGGTGGGGTTTCCCTGCAATCAGTTCGGCGCACAAGAGCCGGGCACCGCCGCGGAGATTCAAACGTTTTGCTCGCTGACCTACGGCGTGACCTTCCCGCTGTCGGCGAAGATCGAGGTGAACGGCCCGCAGCGCAATCCGTTGTATGCCTGGCTGACAGCACCGGAAAACGGCTTTCCCGGCGATATCGGCTGGAATTTCGAGAAATTCCTGATCGACCGCGGCGGCCGAGTGGTCAGCCGCTATCCGGCGGGAACCAAACCGACCGACGCCACGCTGCTGCAGGATCTGGCGAATGCTTTAGAGTGACATGCCGGAATCACCTGAATAGCTTCTGAGTGGCAATTTGGCCGCCCACTCTTTAACATCACCGCACCTTATAGAACCCAAGAACGTCCGGAGTACTAGATGCTTTCTCGATTGACCGCCAAAGCGTGGCTCGCCGTCATGGCGTTGACGTGGTTTTCGTTGGGCGCGCACGCGGCGGGCGATCCGGCCAAAGGCGAGATGAAGTTCTACACCTGTTACGGATGCCACGGGATCGACAATTACCGCAACGCCTATCCGGACTACAGCGTGCCGAAATTGCGCCACCAGAACGCGGAATACGTCGTCGCGGCATTGCATGAGTATCGCGACGGAACGCGGCCTCACCCCACCATGCACGCGCAGGCTTGGTCGCTTTCAGATCAGGATATCGAGGACATTGCGGCTTACTTGCAGGGTGCGGAGCCGATCAAGCCCGCGGCGTCCGCGCCGGCGAAAGCGCCGCCCAAACAAGTCGCTGCCTGCGTTGCCTGCCACGGCGAGACCGGTCTCGGTACCACGGCACCGCTCGAGCCGAAACCGGCGGTGCTCGCCGGACAGCATGAGGATTACCTGGAGCAGGCGCTGATCTCTTATAAGAACGGCCGCCGCAAGAACGTCGTCATGGACGGCATGGCGCAGCTCTTGACCAGCGACAAAGACGTCCGGATCGCCGCCGAGTACTTCGCCAATCAGCCCTCGCCGCTGGCGACGGCGAGCACCGAAAGCAAGTAGCGCGCGCCGCCTGAATTCCGCGTCAGTTGCGCAGCCTCATCAGGAACTGCGCGAACGTCTCATAATAGGCATCGCGGTTTTGCTGCTTGCGAAAGCCGTGGCCTTCATCGGCAGCCAGTAGATACCAAACCTCGTCACCCTTTGCGCGCAGCTTGTTCACGATCTGTTCCGCTTCGGAGAGGGGCACTCGCGGATCGTTTTTGCCGTGCACGACGAGCAGCGGGCGCGTGATCCGGTCGGCGTTGGTCAGGGGCGAAATGCGCCGTAGGAAGCTTCGCATTTCGAGGTCCCTTTCGTCCCCGTATTCCGCGCGCCGCTGGTTCTGGCGGTAGGGCGCCGTATTGGTCAGGAAGGTCACAAAATCCGCGATACCGCTGACATCGACCCCGCCGCGCAAGCGGTCGCTGTAGTTAACCAGAGTCGCGAGGCTGAGATACCCGCCATAGGAGCCTCCCGCGACCACGACATGCTTGGCGTCGAAGTCCTTCTGCAGCTCGATCCACACCAACATCGCGCCGACATCCTTCACGGCGTCTTCGCGCAGAAGGCCGTTATCAAGCGCCATGTAGGTCCTGCCGTATCCCGATGAGCCGCGGACATTGGGCGCGACCACGGCGAAGCCCAATTCATTGACCAGGTATTGAATCCAGGGATCAAAGCCCGGACGAAACTGCGACTCCGGGCCGCCGTGCAGCGAGATGAGCACGGGATGCGGTCCGGCCGAGACGGGCTCGTAGACATACGCGGGCACTTGGCGGGCCTTGCCGTCCACCCGATCGAAGGTGGGAAACTCGGTAAGCCTCGGCAATACGAATTTCGCGGCATCCACCGCGCCCGGTTCGCTGCGCGTCCAGGGCTCGAGGCGATTTTCGGCGACATCCAACACGTATGCGTCGCGCGGTTGATTCGGCGCCGCGAATCCGAACGCCAGGCGCTTGCCGTCGGCGTCGAAGCACAAGGAGCCGATGACCCCCTGCTGCGGCAGCCGCGGCGGGTTGAGATCCTGGTGCGTGCGCAAGTCGAGCAGGTTGAGTTTGCCGATGCCCGCCTCATTGCTCACGTAAGCCAGATAATGCCCGTCGCGCGAAATCGCCAACGCCTCGATATCCCAGGGAACGTGCGCCGATACCACGGTCTTTTCGTTGTTGAAGAGACCGACGTAGCGCAGCCGGGCGAATTCGCTGTCGCGATCCGAGATCAAATAAACCCCTTGCCCGTCGCGGGAGAATTTGGCCCCAGCAATTCCGACCTTGACCGTCCCCGGTTCGACCTCGCGTTTTTGGCCGCTGTTCAAATCCACGATGTACAGATACGCCTCGGAAATGGAAACTTGCTTGCGCACGAGCAGTTTCGAATCGTCGGGCGACCAATCGAGCGCGGACCATGCGGCGCCGCTGTCGTCGCCGGCCAAGGCGAGGCGCGGCAACGTGCCCGATTCCGGATCCACGATATCGATGTCGAAGCTTCGGCCATCGCGAGCGTTGCTGAAGAACGCGACTTCGCGGCCGCTGTTGGACCAGATGGGCGCGCCGTTCAAGGATTTGCCATCAGTCAACATTTTGGCGGCTGGATCGCCCAGGTGTTGATAGTAGAGCTGCGCGTTTTCGTTGCCGCCCGAGTCCTTGAGAAACACGAAGGCGCTGCGCGCGGGATCCGGCGAAAACGCAGCTTCCGTGATCGGCTCGTGCAGAAAGGTGAGTTGCCGGCGCGCGCCGCCGGCTTGTTCCACCAAGTGCAGCTGGTCGACATCGGCGAAACGCGTTGCGATCAGCAATTGTCCCTTCGGCGACCAATCGAGCGGTGTCGCCTGACGCGCGCTGAGATAGCCGTTCAATTTCGCGGCAAACTCCGGCGGCGCCTGAGGAATGTTCTCGAAGGTCAGGTTGCCGCGCTCGATGCGTGTGACGGCGAAGGCCCTGGAGTCGGTCAAAAGCGGCGCGGCCAGCAAGAGCAGCAAATAAATTCGGTTCATGTTCCTATGTTCTCACACGGCGAGGATAATGCGGTCGATGGCGGGCTTCGAGCATTTGACCCAATCTTACGATGTCGGCGATCTTCTGGACGAGATCGCGAGCGCGGACCCGCCCGCCTATTTGCGCCGTTGTTTCGCCGAAGGTTCGTCCTCGCCCGTCTTGAGCTGGGCTCGCGTGCAGCAACTGGCGGTGTGCGCGATGATTCTCGATGCCATCGTCAATGACCGGGACTATGAGATCTTGGAGCGCGAGCTGATCGCAGATTGGCGCGTTCACTATGCGAGGGCCTGCTCCAAAATCAAGGGCACGGCATTGGAAGCTTTGCGGCGCGTGCTCGACAAGGATCGGCCGGCGGATCCGGATGCCGCCGCCGAACTGGAAACTCTGGTCAATCGATTGGCGGGGACATGATGATGCGAACACTCGTGGGAGTAGCCACGCTGGTGCTGGCGGCCTGCGCCGCGCCGGCGTCCAAACCGGCTCCGCCCCCCGAGCCGCCGCCGGCTCCCCTGGATGCATCCTATGACTGGCATGCCTTACTGGCCGTTCCGTTCGGCAGCGTGTTGAAAGATGTGCCTTTGACATTGCACGAGGTGTTGATGTTTCGCGACGAGGCGCAGCGTGTTGCGCCGGCGGACGAGTTGGAGTGCTACGCCGTCGACGGAACGCGGCCGCGGTTCGTGGCCCGATCGCCCAGTGAATATCTGCTGTGTTTCAGGCATGACCGGCTCACGCGTGTGGAGGCCAGCGTGCGGCTGCCGGCGGACGATTCGGCGCGGATTTACGCCGATGCCTGCGGACTGTGGATCAAGAACGCCCAAGCAACGACGGAAGAATGCGCCGGTTCAGAGGGCCGCGTGACATTTGTGGGTCACTTCGAGAGCGAGCCGGATGGGACGGCGCAATTGAGCATTCAGCTGGACGCTGCGGATCCGCCGGATCGCACCGATCACGCACCAGACCGGTAGGCGCCTCTTGAACACTCAGACAGGATCCCTGGGCATCCGCGCCGGTGAGCTCAAGACACTCGTCTCAGGTGCGCAAGACTTGGGAGTGGAACTGGACCCGCTCCGCGCCGAAACGCTGCTGACGCTCGTGGATGAACTCGAACAGGGCAACGCGCAATTCAACTTGACCGCGATCCGCGATCGCCCCGGCATGCTGCGCAAGCATGTGCTCGACAGTTTGACCGTGCAGCCCTACCTCAACGGGCAGCGAGTGGCCGATGTTGGCACCGGCGCCGGCTTTCCGGGCCTGGTCTTGAGCGTGGTCAATTCGGAGCGCCGTTTTACGCTGATCGAGGCGACGGCGAAGAAGGCACGATTCGTTGAGCAGACAGCCCGGCGGATCGGCTGCGGCAATGTGCTCGTGGTCAATTCCCGTGCGGAAACCTATAGACCTTTCGAACTTTTCGATACAGTGCTCGCTCGGGCTCTATCCTCGCTGGCCGACTTCGTGGCCTACGCAGGTCACTTGTGCGCGCCCGACGGGCGGTTGCTGGCCATGAAGGGAAAACGGCCCGATGATGAGATATCCGCATTGCCGAGAGCGTTTCGCGTGTTGGCTGTGCATCGCTTGAGGGTGCCGGGCCTCCCCGATGACCGGCATCTCGTGGAGTTGGTTCGAAGCACATCGAAAGGCAAGTAAGACTTGAAACGGACATGAAACGCGTCATCGCATTGGCCAATCAGAAAGGCGGCGTGGGCAAGACCACGACCGCGGTCAATCTTGCCGCGTCTTTGACGGCGACCAAGCGCCGCGTGTTGCTCATCGATTTGGACCCTCAGGGCAACGCCACGATGGGGTGCGGCATCGACAAGAATGCGCAGTCGCGCACCAGCTGCGATGTCCTGCTGGGCGATTGCAGTGCCGTCGAGGCCCTGGTCACGGTCGAATACGGCGGCTTCATGCTGATGCCGGCCAATCAGGATCTCACCGCGGCCGAGGTTCGGCTGCTCACCATGACGGTGGGACGCGAGTTCAAATTGCGCAACGCGCTGGCTGCGGTGCGAAGCGATTTCGACGTCATCCTCGTGGATTGTCCGCCATCGCTCAACATGCTGACCTTGAACGCGCTGGTCGCCGCGGATTCCGTCATGGTGCCGATGCAGTGCGAGTACTACGCGCTGGAGGGCTTGACCGCGCTGATGCAGACCATCGAACAGATCAAAGACAGCATCAATCCGGAATTGGAGATCGAAGGCTTGCTGCGCACCATGTTCGATCCGCGCAATAATTTGGCCAACGAAGTCTCCGCGCAACTAACCGAGCATTTCGGCGAGAAAGTGTTCCGCACCGTCATTCCACGCAATGTGCGCCTGGCCGAGGCGCCCAGCTTCGGCAAACCCGCGCTGTTTCACGACAAGGAATCGCGAGGCGCCTTGGCCTATCTGGCGCTCGCCGGCGAAATGATTCGTCGCGACGAGCTGCCGCCCGAAGAGATGATTCGCCGCGACGCTCCGCCGGGCGCGCCCGTATAATCGCCGGATCGGTTTACGGGGAATTGCAATGTCTGGCAAAAAGCCGTCTTTAGGTCGAGGCCTGGCTGAGCTCAGCCCCCTGCTCGCGCGGCGAGCCGGCACGCCCGAAGCCGAGAAACCGCCAATTCTCGCCGGCGATCGTTTGGCCTCCCTTCCCGTCGACCTCCTGCAACGAGGCAAGTATCAGCCGCGCGCCGACATGCGCCCCGAATCCCTGGGCGAACTGGCCGATTCCATCAAGTCGCACGGTTTGGTGCAGCCCATCCTGGTGCGTCCGCTGCCGCGGCCTACCCCAACCGAATCGCAGCGCTATGAAATCATCGCCGGCGAGCGGCGGTGGCGCGCGGCGCAGATGGCAGGACTTACGGAAATTCCCGCGGTCATTCGCGACGTCCCGGACGAGGACGCGGTCGCCATGGCACTCATCGAGAACATTCAGCGCGAAAACCTAAATCCGCTGGAAGAGGCCCGCGCGCTGCTGCGTCTGATCGAGGAGTTCGGATTGACGCATCAGGCGGCCGCCGAGGCGGTCGGACGGTCGCGTGCGGCGGTGAGCAATTTGGTGCGCCTGATGGAATTGACCGATGAGGTCAAGGAGATGCTGGAGCACCGTCAGCTCGAAATGGGCCACGCGCGCGCGCTGCTGGGGCTGGCCACCCGCCGCCAGCAGATCGAAGTCGCCGCTTTGGTCGCCAAGAAGTCTTTGTCGGTACGCGATACGGAAGGTTTGGTGCGGCGCATCATGAATCCCAAAACGGCCGATTCCGCCGCCCCCGCCGCCGCGCCCGACCCGGACATTCACCGCCTGGAAACCGAAATCGCGGAGAAATTGGGCGCCAAAGTCGCCTTCCAACATGCCGCCTCGGGCAAGGGCAAACTTATCGTCAGTTACAACAGTTTGGACGAGCTGGAAGGCATTTTGGCGCACATCCAATAGGCGACGAAAAGCCCTAGAAACGCCTTGATGACCTAAGGCGGCGTCTCTATAATGCGCCGGCCATTTTTGGCAGAACGGCGAAGTGTTCTTAGCTTCGTTCCACGGGATTTAACTTGGTCGCTATCGATTTAGCCCTAGCGCGGCGGCTGGCTCTCAGCGTCGTACTGGGCCAGGCGGCCGTGACCGTAGTCTGCGCTCTCGCGAGCTGGCTGATTGCGGGCCCTCACGCGGCTTTATCCGCGGCGATTGGCGGCGGCATCAGCACCGCCGCGAGTCTTGTCATGGCATTGCTAGGTTTCGGCGGCAAATCGGCTGCAGATGGGCAGCGGGCGATGCGCGCGTTCTTCATAGCGGAAAGCGCCAAGATCGCGATGGTGATCGTGCTGTTCGTGCTGGTGCTGAAGACGATGAGGGTGGTGCCGCTGGCGATGCTGGGCACTTATATCGCAACCTTCTGCGTATTTTGGGTTGCGCTGGCGAACATGCTGCCGCCGCTCGGCGGGACAAATGTCCCGCGCGGACGTGCGAAAAACAGTTGATTTGGGACGGTTAAGACACACATAGATCTTGAAATGGCAGCAGAGCAACCTACCAGCGCAAACGAATACATCCTTCATCACCTGACGTTCCTCTCCAACAAGGAACCCAAGGGAATAGTGGATTTTTCCGTCATCAATTGGGACACCGTTGGAGTATCGTTGGCGCTCGGGTTGCTTTTTGTTGGTGCGTTCTACATGGCTGCGCGCACCGCCTCGGCCGGCGTGCCGGGCAAATTCCAGAATTTCGTCGAAATGGTGGTCGAGTTCGTCGACACCCAGGTGAAGGATTCCTTTCACGGCAGCAACAAGTTGCTCGCCCCTTTGGGCCTCACCATCTTCTGCTGGGTGTTCTTGTTCAACTTCATGGACGTGTTGCCGGTCGACCTGCTGCCGGCGCTGGCGCGCGGCGCCGGCGTCGGGCATCTGAAGGTGGTGCCGAGTACCGACCTCAATGTCACATTCGCCCTGTCCCTTACGGTGTTCGTGCTCATCATCTACTACAGCATCAAGGTGAAAGGCATCGGCGGATTTCTGGGGGAACTCACGCTACAGCCATTCAGCGCCAGGAATCCGGTGCTCAAGGTGCTGCTGATTCCCGTAAATCTTCTACTGGAGATCGTGCCGCTCCTGGCGCGGCCGCTGTCGCTGTCACTGCGCTTGTACGGCAACCTGTTCGCCGGCGAAATGATTTTCCTGCTGCTGGCGACGTTGTCGCTGGCCGGTATCCACCAGCTCTCGACCGGTGGCGGGTGGTTCCTGCTGGTCGTTCAGATCCTGCTGGTGGCGGCGTGGACCGTTTTCGATTTTTTAATAGGGTTGCTGCAGGCATTCATTTTCATGGTGCTGTCGATCGTCTATCTGGCGATGGCGCAGGAAACGCATTAGTACAGAGTCGGATAACCAGATTTCATTTTCGTTTTCGTTTAGGAGGATTGAATGGAAAACATTGCACACGTCCAGGCCATGACCGTGCTCGCCGTAGGCATCATCTTCGGTTTGGGCGCGGCCGGGACCGCGATCGGGTTCGGAATTTTGGGCGGCCGCTTTCTGGAAGGCGCCGCGCGGCAACCAGAGCTCACTCCGATGCTGCAGGTGAAAATGTTCATCGTCGCGGCACTGGTCGACGCGGTCGCCATGATCGGCATCGGTTTCGCGCTGTTCTTCACGTTTGCGAATCCGTTCACCGCCGCTTTGACGCACTGACACCGGACCGCAACTTAAAGCCGGCAAGGAATCAAACGTGAACATCAATCTCACGCTGTTCGTGCAGGTGATCGTGTTCGTGGCGCTCATCATGGTCACGATGAAATTCGTGTGGCCCAAGATCATCGACGCGATGGAGGAGCGGACCCGCAAGATCGCCGCAGGACTTGCCGCCGCCGAGAAGGGCACGCAAGACCTGGCAAACGCCCATGAGCGCGCCGAGGTCATCATGCGCGAAGCACGCGAACGCGCGGCGCAGATCGTCGACCAGGCGCAGCACCGCGCCAACGACATGGTGGAAGAGGCAAAGGGTACGGCCGCCGCCGAGGGCGCGCGGCTTTTGGCCTCCGCCAAAGAGCAGATCGACCTCGAGGCCGCGCACGCGCGCGAGAGCCTGCGGCGCGATGTCGCGCAAATCGCCGTGAGTGCGGCAGCGAAGATCCTCGAGCGAGAGATCGATGCGCGCGCGCATGGCGATATCATCGACAAGCTCGCCGCGCAGATCTAGGAAGGAATAAATGGCTGAAAAGACCACCATCGCGCGGCCCTATGCCAAAGCGGCCTTCCAGGAGGCCCAGTCCGACAAGCAACTGCAGGGTTGGTCCGAGACGCTGCGCGCCGCCGCGACGGCGGTGCAAGATCCGCGCGTGCATGAACTGCTCGGCAGTCCGAGCGTCAGCGGCGAGGACCTGGCGCAACTGGTCATGGGCGTTACCGGTACCGCCATCGATGAACACGGCCAAAATTTCTTTCACATGCTCGCGGAGAATCACCGCCTGGGCTATCTGCCGGAAATTGCCACGCTGTTCGACGAGTACAAGGACGAGGCGGAAAGGGTCATCGACGTGACGGTGACCTCCGCCGCGCCGATCGACAGCCGCCAGGAGCAGGCGCTCTCCAAAGCTCTGGAGCGCAAGCTCAAGCGCGCGGTGCGCCTGCACAGCGCCACGGATTCCACACTGATTGGCGGCGCGGTGCTGCGCGCCGGCGATACGGTAATCGACGGTTCCCTGCTCAGCCGGCTCAAGCGCATCGCGTTCGAGCTGACGGCGTAAATGATCAGTATTTGCTAGAGGATTTAGGTTATGTCCATCAAGGCATCGGAAATCAGCGACCTCATCAAGGCGCGCATCGACAAATTCAAATCCGCCACCGAAGCACGCAATGTCGGCACGGTGGTGAGCGTCACCGATGGCATCGTGCGCATTCACGGCCTCGCCGACGCGCGCTACGGCGAAATGTTGGAATTCTCCGGCAACATCTTCGGACTCGCGCTGAATCTCGAGCAGGATTCCGTGGGCTCGGTGGTGCTGGGCGACTACAAAGGCATTTCGGAAGGCGCCGAGGTCAAAACCACCGGCCGCATTCTCGAAGTGCCGGTCGGACCTGAACTACTTGGCCGCGTGGTCGATGCCTTGGGAACGCCCATCGACGGCAAGGGTCCGGTGAACGCCAAATTGAAGTCGCCCCTGGAGCGCGTGGCGCCGGGCGTCATTTTCCGCCAGAGCGTATCGCAACCGGTGCAGACCGGTCTCAAAGCCATCGATGCCATGGTGCCGATCGGCCGCGGCCAGCGCGAACTGATCATCGGCGACCGCCAGACCGGAAAGACTGCGGTCGCCATCGATACGATCATCAACCAGAAAGGCACCGGCGTTAAGTGCGTTTACGTGGCCATCGGCCAGAAGCAAAGTTCCATCGCCAACGTCGTGCGCAAGCTCGAAGAGCACGGCGCCATGGGCCACACCATCATCGTCGCGGCATCCGCATCCACCCCCGCGGCGATGCAGTATCTGGCGCCCTACGGCGGCTGCGCGATGGGCGAATACTTCATGGACAACGGCGAGGACGCGCTGATCGTGTACGACGATTTGTCCAAGCAGGCCGTGGCGTATCGTCAGATTTCCCTGCTGCTCCGGCGTCCCCCCGGCCGCGAGGCTTATCCCGGCGACGTCTTCTACCTGCACTCGCGCCTGCTCGAGCGTTCCGCCCGCGTCAACGCGGAATACGTCGAGAAGATCAGCAACGGCCGTGTGAAGGGCAAGACCGGTTCCCTGACCGGACTGCCCATCATCGAGACCCAGGCCGGCGACGTCACGGCGTTCGTGCCGACCAACGTCATCTCCATCACCGACGGCCAGATCTTCCTGGAGACCGACCTGTTCAACGCCGGCATGCGTCCGGCCATCAATGCCGGCATTTCCGTGTCCCGCGTCGGCGGCGCAGCGCAAACCAATATCATCAAGAAACTCGGCGGCGGCGTGCGCTTGGCGCTGGCGCAGTATCGCGAGCTGGCCGCCTTCTCGCAGTTCGCCTCGGACCTTGACGAAGCCACCCGCAAACAGCTCGAGCGCGGCCAACGCGTCACCGAGCTCATGAAACAAAAGCAGTACTCGCCCATGTCGGTGGCGGAAATGTCGCTGACGCTGTACGCCGCGAACAACGGCTATTTCGACAAGGTCGCGCGCCTCAAGGTGGTGGAGACGGAAGCGAGCCTGCAGTCCTTCGCGCACTCCAGCTACGCCGACCTGCTCAAGACCATCAACGGCAAGCCGGACCTGACCAAAGAAGTCGAAGCATCGCTGAAGAAGTGCTGCGACGAATTCTTCGCGACGCTGTAGGCCTGGACTTAAGAGGACGCAATGGCAGGCGCAAAAGAAATCCGGGGCAAGATTGCGAGTATCAAAAATACCCGCAAGATCACCAAGGCGCTGGAGATGGTGGCGGCCAGCAAAATGCGCAAGGCCCAGGACCGCATGCGCGCCGCGCGTCCCTATGCGGAAAAGGTGCGCAAGATGATCGGCCACCTGCGCCAGGTCAATTTGGACTACAAGCATCCCTTCACGCTCGAGCGCCCGGTGAAGTCGGTCGGCATCGTGGTGATCAGCACCGATCGCGGCTTGTGCGGCTCGCTGAATCTCAATTTGTTCAAGGCGACGTTGGCTTCGATCCGTGACGCTCAATCGCGCGGCGCCAAAGTGTACTTGTGCGTCATCGGCTCCAAGGCCCTGCAGTTCTTCCGCCGCCTCGCCGACGTCGAGATCGCCGCCTCGGTTACCCATCTCGGTGACCGCCCGCATATCAAGGATCTGATCGGCACCACCAAGGTGATGCTGGACTTCTATCGCGACACCAAGGTCGATAAGCTGCAGCTGGCGCATAACGTGTTCGTCAACACCATGAGCCAGAAGGGCATCGTGTCGCAGCTGCTGCCGATTCAAACCGTCGACAAGGATGAGTTGCAGGAACGTTGGGACTATATCTACGAGCCCGACTCGATGACCATCCTCGACGGCATTCTCATGCGCTATATCGAGGCCCAAATATTTCAGGGCGCCGTCGAGAACGTGGCCTGCGAAATGGCCGCGCGAATGGTGGCCATGAAAGCGGCGACGGATAACGCCGGCGAGCTCATCGATGAGCTGCAACTGATTTACAACAAGGCCCGCCAGGCCGCGATCACGAAAGAACTTTCGGAAATCGTCGGCGGCGCGGCAGCGGTTTAGGTAAGAGGTCAATCAACATGTCCAGCGGTAAAATCGTCCAAATCATCGGCGCGGTCATCGACGTAGAGTTTCCACGCGATCAGATCCCGAAGGTGTATGACGCGCTCAAACTCGACGAGGTCGATCTGACTCTCGAGGTGCAGCAGCAGCTCGGCGACGGCGTGGTACGCGCCATTGCAATGGGCCCATCCGAAGGCTTGCGCCGCGGGCTTACTGTCAAAGGCACGGGCAAGGGAATTTTGGTGCCGGTGGGCACCGGCACGCTCGGCCGAATCATGGACGTCTTGGGCAAGCCGCAGGATGAGCGCGGTCCGGTAAAGGCGACCGAGTATCTGCCGATTCACCGGCCGGCGCCTTCTTATGACGAACAGGCCGGCGGCCAGGACTTGCTGGTGACCGGAATCAAGGTTATCGATTTGCTGGTGCCGTTTGCCAAGGGCGGCAAGGTTGGCTTGTTCGGCGGTGCCGGCGTCGGCAAGACGGTGAACATGCTCGAGCTCATCAACAACATCGCCAAGCAGTACAGCGGACTGTCCGTGTTCGCCGGCGTCGGTGAGCGCACCCGCGAAGGCAACGACTTCTATCATGAGATGATCGACTCGGGCGTCATCGACAAAGAGGACCTGTCCAAATCCAAGGTCGCCATGGTGTATGGGCAGATGAATGAGCCGCCCGGCAACCGCCTGCGCGTCGCCCTCACGGGCCTGACCATGGCCGAGTATTTCCGCGACGAGAAACAGGCTTCCGGCAAGGGCCGCGACGTGCTGTTCTTCGTCGACAACATCTATCGTTACACGCTGGCCGGCACCGAAGTGTCCGCGCTGCTCGGCCGCATGCCCTCGGCGGTGGGATACCAGCCGACGCTCGCGGAGGAAATGGGCGTGCTCCAGGAGCGCATCACCTCGACGAAGACCGGCTCCATCACCTCGATTCAAGCCGTGTACGTCCCCGCGGACGACCTGACCGATCCCTCTCCCGCGACCACCTTCGCGCACTTGGACGCCACCGTGGTGTTGTCGCGGCAAATCGCCTCCCTGGGCATTTACCCCGCCGTGGATCCGCTCGATTCCACCAGCCGTCAGCTCGATCCGCTGGTAGTCGGCCAGGAACACTACGACACGGCCCGCGCCGTGCAGGCCGTGCTGCAGCGCTACAAGGAACTGCAAGACATCATCGCGATCCTGGGCATGGATGAGTTGTCCGAGGAGGACAAGCTCAGCGTCTACCGCGCGCGCAAGATCCAACGGTTTTTGTCGCAACCGTTCAACGTGGCAAAGGTCTTCACCGGCCAAGATGGAAAGATCGTCTCGCTCAAGGACACCATCCGCGGCTTCAAGGCGATCATCGCCGGCGAATACGATCACCTGCCGGAGCAGGCGTTCTATATGATCGGCGCCATCGAAGAGGCCGTCGAGAAAGCCAAAACGTTGCAATAAATCATGGCAAATACCATCCACGTCGACATCGTCAGCGCCGAGGGCCAGATCTTCTCGGGCGAAGCCACGCGCGTGTTCGCGCCGGGGACGCTCGGCGAACTCGGCATCTACCCGCGGCATGCGCCGCTGCTGACCACCTTGACGGCGGGCGAGGTGCGGGTGGAGACCGAGGGCCACGAGGAGCAGTCCTTCTTCGTCGGCGGCGGTGCGATGGAGATCCAGCCGCACCTCGTGACGGTGCTGGCGGACACGGCGGTGCGCGCCAAGGATCTCGATGAGGCCGCCGCGCTCGCGGCGAAACAGCGCGCCGAGGACGCGGTACGCAATCGCAGCGACAAAATGGATATCGCGGAAGCGCAGTCGGAATTGGTGCGCATTCTGGCGCAATTGCGCGCCATCGAGCGCCTGCGCAAGAAAGTTAGAGGCTCCTAGAATCTGAATCTGCCGCCGACGGAGTTTGCATGCAGCTTTCGGTCGTGATTTTGGCAGCCGGCCAGGGCAAGCGGATGAACTCCGATCTGCCGAAAGTGCTGCAGCCATTGGCGGGCGAACCGCTGTTGAAACATGTGATCGGCGCCGCGCGCGCCTTGAATCCCAACAATATCTACGTGGTTTACGGGCACGGCGGCGCGCAGGTGCAGGCGGCTCTGCACGAGGAACCGGTCGAGTGGGTTTTGCAGGCGGATCAGCTCGGCACGGGCCATGCCGTGATGCAGGCTATGTGCCTCATTCCCGACGAACACACGGTGCTGGTGCTGTACGGCGACGTGCCGCTGATCAGCGGCGCATCCCTCGCGAAACTGACCGCCGCCGCCGACAGCGGTGCGCTCGCCATACTGTCCGTCAATCTGGACGAGGCTCAAGGCTATGGACGCATCGTGCGCAACGCCGAAGGACAGGTCACGGCCATCGTCGAACACCGCGATGCAAGCCCTGCGCAACTGCAGATTTGCGAGGTCAATTCGGGCCTCATGGCGGCGCCGGCAGGGCGCCTGCGCGAATGGCTCCTCGGTCTCGGAAGGAACAACACCCAGCGCGAGTACTTTTTGACCGATGTGGTGGCGGGCGCCGCCAAAGACGCGGTTCGCATCGAAGCCATTGCGGCGGCCAATGCTTTGGAGGTTGCCGGCGTCAACGATAAGATTCAGCTGAGCGAGGTGGAGGCGGGCCTGCGGCGTCAACGCGCCGAGGAACTGATGCTCGCCGGCGCCACGCTGGCCGATCCCAGCCGCATCGACATTCGCGGCGACATCCAAGTGGGGCGCGACGTTTTCATCGATATCAATGCCGTACTCATCGGCACGGTTCATCTCGCGGCCGGGGTGAAGGTCGGGCCCAACTGCGTGATCGCCAATTCGCGCGTCGGCGAAGGCTCGGAAATCTTCGCCAACTGCGTTCTCGACCATGCCGTCGTCGCGCAGAATTGCCGCATCGGACCCTTCGCGAGGCTTAGGCCCGGCACCGTCATGCACGGCGAGGTGCACATCGGTAATTTCGTCGAAGTCAAAAACACCGAGATCGGGGCGGGCAGCAAGGCAAATCATTTGACCTACCTCGGCGATTCGCGCGTCGGCAAGGATGTGAACGTGGGCGCCGGCAGCATCACCTGCAACTACGACGGCGCGAATAAGTGGCCCACCTTCATCGATGACGGAGCGTTCATCGGTTCCGGCACCATGATGGTGGCACCGGTGCGGATCGGTGCGGGGGCCACGACAGGCGCCGGCTCGACGATTGCCGCGAGCACGCCGGATCGCGCGCTAACCTTCGAAAGAGGTCAGCAAATTACCAAGGACGCTTGGAAACGGCCGGTCAAGCTGGGCGAAAAAGAAAAGGCCGAGATCATCGCCCGGAAGACTCCCAAACCGAAGGGTTGACGTCCGGGCGGCCGAAGGGCGCGCCTCTATCGGCAGCTCTATCGGCAGATTTCATTGGACGATGTACTGGTGCGGATCACGGTAGACGTCCGTTTCGGCGGCGCGGTGCTCCCGGATACCTCCCAAACTGTCGGAGCCCGCTAGGTCATTCCTCTCGCGGCCACTCAGAGATACTTCGTGACTCCTTGGAATTCCTTGATCAGCTCCCGGAATTCACGCGGCAGCGCCTCCGAAGTCTCCTCCATGCAGTGATGGATATGGTCCTTGATGAGTTCTTTCTTGGCATTGCCGACCGCCTTTTCCACCGCGTGCAACTGCTGTGCGAGGTCCATGCAGGGGCGGCCCGACTCCATCATGTCAATGACCGCGGCCAGGTGTCCTTGAGCGCGTTTCAGCCGGGTCGCGATTTCGGGAAATGTATGCAGGTTGTCCTTCATCCAGCCACATCCTATCCCCCTAGACAGGATAAGGGAAGAGGCATAGCATCCGCCGCCGACACCGATTCGTCATCGAACTGTCTTAATGTCCTTAGAGAAACCTTTCGGGATGAGACATGCCAATACATGATCACGAGCCAACATTTCGCGGCGGCGCCTTTCTGTGGGGCGGGATCGGGCTGGGCCTTCTGCTGCTCGTGGTTTTGCTGACCCATGGTTTTGGACTGCTGAACCGCGGCAACAAGGGTCCGTCGGAACCGGATTTGATGGTGCGGCAAGGGGACAAGATCATGGTTCCCGAGGGCTCGGCGCTGCGCAGCCGCCTGGCTGTGATGAGGGCATCGGCGCAATCGGTCAATCCCAAATTGTTGCTACCTGCCGTGGTCGAATCGGATCCAGCACGCACCGCTGCGGTGCTGACGCCTTTGAGCGGCCGCCTGATTGCGCTCAAAGTCGCGCTGGGAGACCGTGTGAGCCGTGGACAGGTGGTGGCGATCATCGATTCGCCGGATCTCGCGCAAGCCTATGCCGATAATGAGAAGGCCGCCGATGCCTTCAAATTGAACCAGAAGAATCTCGAGCGCCAGCAGGCGCAGATCAATCTCGGGGTGGCGTCGGATCGGGATTTGGATCAGGCCAAGAGCGACTACGCTCAGTCGATTGCCGAATACACGCGCACACAGGCGCACCTGAAGACGCTCAGCGCATCTCCCGAAACGAAGTCCGCATCGTCCGCTTCGCGCACGCTCTCGGTGGCGGCGCCGGTGGGCGGCAGCGTGACCACTTTGAGCGTGGCGCCGGGCAACATGATCAATGATCCGACGCAGCCGTTGATGACCATCGCGGACTTGAGCACCATCTGGGTCACGGCGATGGTTCCCGAGAAAGACATTGCCGGCGTCTCCAAAAACCAAGATGCACAGGTCACCCTGGCGGCCTATCCCGACCGGGTGCTGCACGGGAAGGTCTTGTTTCTCTCGGATGTCATCGATTCCGACTCACGCCGCGGAAAGATACGCATCGCCTTTGCCAACGGCGACTATGCGCTCAAGCCCAATATGTTCGCGACCGTCGTGCTGTCGGGAGGCGCGCGATCTCTGATTGTTTTGCCGAGCTCGGCACTGCTCATGAATAACGACAGGACCAGCGTGTTCGTCGCCACAGCACCGTGGACCTTCGAGCGGCGCAACGTCGATGCACAGCTCGAGGAGGGTTCATCGGTTGCCGTCCGTTCCGGCGTGAGCGCCGGCGAGCAAGTGCTCGTGAAGGGCGCAATTCTGTTGAATGACTGAGCAGCATGCTCGATCAATTCGTCTCTTTTTGCCTGCATCGACGCGTCGCGGTGTTCATTCTGGCCGCGTTGTTCGCGGCTTTCGGCGTGTATGCCTGGGAAACCTTGTCGGTCGAGGCGTATCCCGAACTCGGCGATGTGGCGGCGCAGGTCACCACCCAGATTCCCGGACTTGCCGCCGAGGAAGTGGAACAATTGATCACCGTGCCGCTCGAGCGCCAGATCAACGGCACGCCGGGCCTGTTGCTGATGCGCTCGTCGAGCACCTTCGGTCTGTCCTTGATCACGGTGCTGTTTCGCGATGGGTATGAGGACTACTGGGCCCGGCAGCGCCTGACCGAACGCATTGCCCAGGCCGTCCTGCCCGCCGGCGCGACACCCACGCTCGATCCGGTGGCCGGTCCCGGCGGCGAGATTTACCGCTACACGTTGGAGAGCGATACAAAAAATCTCCAGGAGCTGTCCGAGATCCAGCGCTGGACCGTGATTCCGGCGCTGAAGTCCGTTCCGGGCGTGGTCGATGATACGAATTTCGGCGGCTTCACCACCGAGTACCAGCTCGATCTCGATCCGAAACAGCTGCAGCACTATGGGCTCGGCATCACCGATGTCATCAATGCCGTCAACAACAACAATGAGAATGCCGGCGGCGGGCGCGTGTCTCGCGGCGATCAAAGCTACGTCATCCGCGGCGTCGGACTGATCCATAACCTCGCGGAAATCGGTTCCATCGTTGTCACGCAAGTCGGCGGAACGCCGGTACTGGTGCGCGACCTCGGCAACATCGTCATCAGCCATCAAGAGCGCGAGGGCATTCTCGGCAAGGACAAGAATCCCGACACGATCGAAGGCATCGTGTTGATGCTGAAATATCAAAACCCGTCGCAGACGCTGCGCGGCCTGCACGCCAAGGTGGCCGAACTCAACGCCAAATTGGCCCAACAGGGCGTGCGCATCGTCCCTTACATCGACCGCGACGATCTGGTCAAAGCCACCATACACAAGGTGGGTCAAACCATTCTCGAAGGCATCGCGCTGGTCTTCCTCATTTTGATCCTGTTTCTCGGCAGCCCGCGCAGCGCCTTCGTGGTCGCGGTGAGCATTCCTTTCGCGCTCGTCGCGGTCTTTTCGCTGCTGAATCTCACCCATGTGTCGGCCAACTTGCTGTCGCTCGGGGCGATCGACTTCGGCATTCTGGTGGACGGCGCCATCGTCGTGACCGAGGCGGTGCTGCGCCGGCGCGAAGCCATGCCAAGCGAGGAACTGAGCGAAAGCGAGGCCAAGGCCGCGACGCTGCAGGTCACGCGCCCGATATTTTTCGCCAGCCTCATCATCATCACCGCGTACATGCCCTTGTTCTCGTTCGAGCGGGCCGAGGCAAAATTGTTCACGCCCATGGCCTATACCATGGGATATGCGCTGTTCGGCGCGTTGCTGGCCGCCCTGGCTCTGGTGCCGGCTCTCGCGTATTTGGCATTTCGCAATCCGCGCCACGTGTACCACAACCGCTGGCTCGAGCGCCTCACCATCCAGTACGACCGTCTGCTCGGGTCATGCCTGGAGCAGCCGCGAATCATTTATGGCGTGGTGATTTTCGCGCTGTTTGCCGTGGTCGGCTTGGGCGCCACGGTGGGCCGGGATTTTCTGCCCGACTTGGATGAAGGTGCGTTGTGGCTGCAGGTGCAGATGCCCACGGGATTGGCTTTGAACAAGGCCAGCGATATGGCGAGCGATCTGCGCCGTGCCATCCTCAAATATCCGGAAGTGTCGTATGTTGTCACGCAAACCGGACGCAACGATGACGGCACCGATTCCTGGACCATGTCGCACATCGAGGCTCCCGTCGGACTCAAGCCTTACGAAACCTGGCCCGCCGGCGAGTCCAAGCGGCAATTCGTCGACCGCCTCGCTTCGGATCTCAACAAGGATCTTCCCGGATATTCCATCGGGATCAGCCAGCCCATCATCGACGGCGTCAACGACATGATCGGCGGCGCGCACAGTCCTTTGGTGGCCAAGCTCTATGGCGACGATCTGAACGAGCTGCGCAGGATAGGCGGGGAAATCGTCAATGTCTTGTACGGCATCCAGGGCACCTCGAGCGCCTCCATCTTCCAAGAGCCGCCGATCCCGCAGATCGAGATCAAACTCGATCACGAAAAGGCCGCTCGCTTCGGAATCAATATGACCGATGTGCAGAATGTCATTCAGACCGGCGTCGGGCAGGCGCCTGTGTCCACCGTGCATGTCGGTGAGAGAACCTATCCCTTGACCGTGCGGTTCACGCAAGAGGCGCGCAATTCACCGCAGGCTCTCGGCAATCTCCTCGTGAGCACCTCGAGCGGTGCGCAAGTGCCCCTGTCCGAGCTGGCCGATATTCGCGTGCATTCCGGCGAGAGCACCGTCACCCGCGAGAACGGCCAGCGCAATCTCACCATCCGGATCGACAACCGCGATCGCGACCTGACCTCCTATCTGACGGAGGCGCAATCCAAAATCGCCTCGCAGGTTCATTTCGATCGATCCAAGATTCGACTGGAGTGGGGTGGGCAATTCGAGAATCAGCGCCGCGCGGAAGCGCGGCTGCTGGTTATCCTCGCGCTGGTGATGGGCATGATGTTGATTTTTCTCACCGTCGGGATCAAATCCTTCCGGCAGGCCGTTCTCATCCTGGGCGTGGTCCCGCTGGCGACGCTGGGCGGTCTGATTTCGCTGCACCTCACGGGTCAGAATCTGAACGTAGCAAGCGGCGTCGGTTTCATCGCGCTTTTCGGCGTCGCCGTACAAAACGGCATCATCATGGTGTCGAACCTCAATCGCATGCGAAAGTCCGGGCTGGAATTACACGAGGCGATCATGCAGGGCGCCACCGAG
The DNA here is from genome assembly GCA_963721095.1 of uncultured Gammaproteobacteria bacterium. GTDB lineage: Bacteria > Pseudomonadota > Gammaproteobacteria > Steroidobacterales > Steroidobacteraceae > Bog-1198. The sequence continues at coordinate 368,140 of CAVRHU010000001.1, forward strand.
CGCCTGCGGCCCGTGCTGATGACCGCCACGGTCGCGACCTTGGGGATGCTGCCCGCGGCAATTCACACGGGGGTCGGCAGCGACGTGCAGCGTGGGATCGCAACCGTGGTCGTCGGCGGCTTGGCGATCTCCACGGCGCTCACTCTTTTTGTACTGCCCTCGATGTATCATGTCATCGAACATTGGGCCGAGCAGCGGCATGGTCAGGCGCGGTGGGGCCGATGAGATTCCATCGCCTCATCGCCGCCGCGCTCAGCCTCGTCTTGCCGGCTTGCGCCGTGGGCCCCAATTTCAGACGGCCCACGCCGCCCGAGGCGACGGGATATGGCAGCGCCTCGCAACCGCAAACCACGGCAGCGGAGACCGGTGGCGACGCGCAGCGCTTCGTGGCGGGAATGGATATCCCCAACCAGTGGTGGACCCTATTCAAGTCACCGCAGCTTGACCGCCTGGTCGCGCAGGCATTGAAGTCCAGTCCGGACGTAGGCGCGGCGCAGGCAGCGCTGCGGCAAGCGCACGAGTTATATCTGGCGCAGTGGACCAGCTTCTTTCCCGTCGTGGACGGAAACTTCGCAGCCACTCGAGCCAAGAACGCGGTGGGAACCATTGCCAACCCGACCAACCTTCCGCAATCGAATCCCTACTACAATCTTTTTACCGCCCAGCTCACCGTAAGCTACCTGCCCGATGTGTTTGGGGCGACACGCCGCGCCGTCGAAGCCGCCAAGGCACAGGCGCAGGCCAATCGATTTCAGCTCGAGGCGGTCTACCTGACCTTGAGCAGTAACCTCGTCGTCACGGTGGTGCAAGAAGGATCGCTGCGCGGCCAGATCGCCGCGACGGAGCGGCTGCTGGAGCTGCAGCATCAGTTGACCGACAAGGTTCAGCATCAGCGGCAGTTGGGCACCGCCAGCGATCTGGATGTGCTTGCGCAACAATCCTTGGAGGCGCAAACCGCGCAGACGCTGCCGCCTTTGCAAAAACAATTGGGTCAGACGCGCGACGCCCTGACGGCGCTACTGGGAAAATTGCCTTCGGAGGAGCCGCCTGAGACATTTCAGTTGGACGATATGACGCTGCCTACCGATCTGCCGGTGAGCCTGCCGTCGAAAATCGTTGAACAGCGGCCGGATGTTCGCCAGGCCGAGGAAAATATGCATGTGGCCTCGGCCGAGGTCGGCGTTGCGATCGGCAATCTCTTGCCGCAGTTCGCAATCACCGGCAACCTCGGGTCCAGCGCGCTGACCTTGGGCACGCTCTTCAAGCCATACACGGGCTTTTGGGATGCCGGCGCATCGTTGACGCAGACGCTGTTCGATGCCGGGGCTTTGGTCCACAAGAAACGCGCGGCGGACGCGGCTCTCGATCAGGCGGCCGCCCAATATCGCAGCGCGGTTATCCTGGCATGTCAAAATGTGGCGGACTCGCTGCGCGCGCTCGAATCGGACGCCGATGCGCTCAAGGCCAGCGCCGAGGCGGAGCGGGCCGCGAAAAAAACCTTTGAGCTCGCGCAACGACGGCTGAGCCTGGGCACGATCAGTCTGGTTGCCGTGCTCAATGCGGAGCAAGCCTACAACACGGCGGCCTTGAGCTTGATCCAGGCCCGCGCGAATCGGTATGCCGATACCGCGGCGCTGTATCAAGCGCTCGGCGGCGGATGGTGGAATCGTACGGAGGAGCCTCGCTATGAGCGACCTGGTCCTGAGGGAGAATAGCGGCGGCGCGGCGACACTGACGCTCAACCGCCCGGAAAAATTCAATGCGCTTTCCAAGGACATGTTCGAGGCGCTGGAGGTGCATGTCGACGCATTGGCGCGAGAAACCAAGACCATCGGCCTGGTGATCTTGCGGGGTGCAAACGGCAACTTCTCCGCCGGATACGACATGCAGGAAGTACTGGCGCACGTGAAAGCGCACGCCAAACCGCATTTTCATTCGGAGGTCATTCAGAAGATCGCAAATCTTCCGCAGCCGGTGGTTTCGGCCGTGCAAGGCCACTGCTCGACCGGATCGCTCGAGCTGGCCTTGGCGGCCGATCTCATCGTCGCCTCCGCATCCGCGCAATTCTCGGATGTGTATGCGAAATGGGGCCTGACGCCGGTGTGGGGGTTGAGCATGCGCCTGCCGCATCGTATCGGCACAGCCAAGGCCGCGGAAATGATGTTCACCTGCCGCACCTATTCCGGCGTGGAAGCCGAGCATATGCACCTGGCCAACTACTGCTTCCCCGATGATCGATTCGATTCAGAGCTTAAGGCTCTGTCCGCCGACATCCTGAGCAATTCCTGGTACGCCAATCAAGTCGACAAACGCGCGCTCATCGAGACCGATGGTTTGAGCCTGCATGACGCCCATGTCTTGGAGCTGTTCAAGAATGAAGGGCTGGCACCGGATGCCGCCAAGCGAATCGCGAAGTTCTTTTCACGCTAGCGCCGGCTCGCACGCGTTCGCACCGGCTCGCGTCACTGAGCCGCAAGCGCGGCATTAGGCACGGCTGCCTCGGGGCTCGAGGTCGTGCGCGCGACCAGCATCGATTTGGCAAACATCGCCTGCAGCTTACCCGTGCCGCGCGCCAGGTGCATGAGCGAAGTCAGCAAGAGAACTCCCGCCAGTCCAAGAAGGGGAATCCCAAATCCCGTATGGAATACCCATTCAGGCTGCGCGGTAGAGAACACCTCGACGGCTCCTGCGCCGAACCATCCCTCTTGTCCGAGTACCCCGATAATGGGCAGCGCAGTAAGAGACAGACTTACCGAGAGCCCTGCGACGGCAATCACAAAGTAGAGGATTCCCATCGGCAGCATCAGAATGAAGTAGGCGATCGTAGTCCAAGTGCGCGGGTCTCTCAGCATCTCGCCGATCCGCGCCCAGAATCCCAACGCCTTACCCTGGTACACGGGCCGGCGCGGCATGCGCACACCGGTCATCGCTTCGATCAAACGGCCTTCCGCCAAAGAAACCACGCGGCAAATCGCCATGAACATGAGAAAGAAAGGTACGCCGATGATCAGGACCGAAAAACCGGCCGACAAGGAAAGTCCGGTCACCGCCAGCACGAAATAGATGATGCCCCTGGGCAGTCCCAGCAACATCAAGAATAGAGACGTATAGGTGCGCGGGTCCAGAAATACGCCGAAGAATCTTCCCACGGCAGATTTTGCCTCCTTGCGCGGTGTCGCCATGGCGGCTTTGACCTTGACCTCCGTATCGCGGTAGGCGGCGGCCACCTCGTCGGGCGCGCCGTAGGTCGAGGCAATCAGTTCGAGCACATCGGCTTCGGACTTGTCCGGATGCGCCGCGACCTCCGCGCGCAGATATTCTTCGGCGTCGTACAACGCGTCTTGAATGAGCGCGGAATCCGCTCCAGCGAGCTCTTCGCGCAGCTGCCCTAAGTATTGATCTATCGATCGAGGCGCATTGCGGTTCATGACGGCTGTCCTATCTTTAAATTTTCTGTTTCCATAAATCGATCCACGAAGTCGCGGGTCCCCTGCCAAATCACCTTCCATTCAGCGAGCACGCCGCGGCCCTGCTCGGTGATGCGGTAGTAGCGGCGCGGTGGACCGGAGTAGGAAGGCACGATGCGGCTGGTCAACAAATTGCCGGCGGAGAGCGCGCGCAAGACGGGGTAAATGGTGCCCTCCTTGAAAATGGAGGTTCCCTCATTGGCACTCGCCAAGCGCTTGGCGATTTCATAGCCATACAGATCTTCGTCCGACTCGGCGAGCACGGCCAGCAAAACCAGGCCCACCAAGCCTCCGTTGAGCTCTTTTTGAAACTTGCGCTCGTTGCTATCATCCATAAGCTAATACTGTATACTTACCAATACTATTTGGCAAACAATATTATTTAGACAACACGACCGACGAGGAAGGGCTTCATTTGCCGGTACTCTCGGGCACACTAACCACCCTTTTTTACGGCGGGCCGAAGTTTATGTGTGGCATCGTCGGCGTGGTCGCGGAGCGCAGCGCGGTTCCAATCCTGATGGAGGGATTGCGGCGCCTCGAGTATCGCGGATACGACTCTGCGGGAATTGCCGTTCTCGATCACGGAAAATTGGGCCGCCTGCGCACGGTCGGCAAGGTCAAAGTCCTGCAAGACGCGTTGGACCTCGAGCCGATGCATGGATCGATCGGTATCGCGCATACCCGCTGGGCGACTCACGGCGTACCGACCACGGCAAATGCGCACCCGCACATTTCGCGCGGCGCGGTCGCGATCGTGCATAACGGCATCATCGAGAATCACGAGACGTTGCGTGCGGAGCTCAAGAACTTGGGCTATAGCTTCACTTCGGACACCGATACCGAGGTCATCGCGCACCGCATTCATCATCACTTGGCCTCGTCCCCCGATCTTCTCGCGGCGGTACGCAACACGGTGACCGAGTTGCAGGGTGCCTACGCGCTCGCGGTTCTGAGCGAAGCGGATCCCGAATGCATCGTCATGGCGCGCCAAGGTTGTCCGGCCGTCATCGGCTTGGGGCTAGACGAGAATTTCGCGGCCTCGGACGTGGCCGCGCTCCTGCCGGTGACGCGCCGCTTCATGTTTTTGGAGGAAGGCGACGTCGCCGAGGTCCGCCGCCAGTCGGTTCGGATTCTGGATGCAGCGGGCGGCCTCGCGATACGCGCGGTGCGGGAAAGCGATCTGCCGGCGGATGCCGTGGAGCGAGGTCCGTACCGGCACTTCATGCTCAAGGAAATTCACGAGCAGCCGCGCGCAATTGCGCAGACGCTGGAGGAGCGAATCGCGGGCGGCAAACTATTGGACGCCGCATTCGGTCCGGGGGCCGCCGAAATCTTCAAGCGTGTCAAAGCTGTGCACATAGCGGCCTGCGGCACCAGTTTTCACGCCGGCCTGACGGCCAGCTATCTCATCGAACAGGTCTGCCGAATTCCGGCCCGTGTCGAGATTGCCAGCGAATACCGTTATCGCGATCCGGTGATCACACCGGATACGCTGTTTGTGACCATCTCCCAGTCCGGCGAAACCGCGGATACCCTGGCGGCGCTGCGCAACGCCAGGCAGGCGGACTATCTCGCCACGCTCAGCATTTGCAACGTCGCGGAAAGCTCCATGGTCAGGGAGTCGAACCTGGTGCTGCTGACGCGAGCCGGACCTGAAATCGGCGTCGCTTCGACCAAAGCCTTCACCACCCAGCTCACCGCTCTTGCGATGCTCACCATTGCCCTGGCCAAGAATGGCCCCGCAGCCGCGCAAGAGAGCTCTTTGGTTTCACAGCTGCTGCAGCTGCCGGGATTGGTCGAAAAGACGCTCAAGCTCGACGCAACCATTCAGGCGCTCGCGGAAATCTTCGTGGAGAAACATCATGCGCTATTTCTCGGCCGTGGACCGCTGCAAGCCATCGCCATGGAAGGGGCGCTGAAACTCAAGGAAATCTCCTATATCCACGCGGAGGGCTATCCCGCGGCGGAGCTCAAGCACGGTCCTCTCGCACTGGTTGACGAAGACATGCCGGTGGTCGCCGTCGCACCGAGCAACGACCTATTGGAAAAGCTCAAATCCAACTTGCATGAGGTGCGCGCACGCGGCGGCAAGCTGTACGTGTTCGCCGATCCCGACGCGCACATGGAGAGCGAGGACGGCATCACCATCATCCCGATGCCCGCGCATGCGACCGCGCTGCAGGCGCCGGCCGTGTTCGCCATTCCGATGCAATTGCTGGCCTACCACGTGGCGGTACTGAAGGGCACCGATGTCGACCAGCCGCGCAATTTGGCGAAGAGTCTGACGGTGGAATAGTGCATCACGAGGTGCTGGGATCGGCCGGGGGACCTGAGTCAGACCGCACCCGCGTTGCAAGCCGCTTGCTGCGTGCCCACTGAGGCGGGTGTGCGTTGAGCCAGCGCCGCGCCGGTTGCTCGATAAAATAGTAGCTCGCGATGGCACAGGCGAATGCCCCGGCCACGCGCGGAATCCTCATGACCAGCGAATGCGGCCATAGCTCGGCAAAGGGCTGCTGCCAGATGTACAAGGAAAACGAAATGAGCCCGAGCCAGACAACGGTGCGCGCGGAAAGCAGATTTTTGGCGACGGAGGTTGCGTTGTCGAGGTTGGCGACAGCGAGCGCCAGACACGCGGTGCCGATGCTGTATTTCACGGGATCCGGAACAATGTTGATATTCAACAATAGCCCCAGCAAGCCGATTGCCGGCGGCCAATTTCCAAACACCTGAAATAGACCTTGTTTTTTGAGCATGAACGCCGCGGTGCCCAGCAATATCGAGCCCATTCGCACGTCGGTTCGCCAAAAGGCCGCGTAATAATCCTGGTTCAACCGGAACGTGCTGACAAATCCGTCAATGACGTTCGCAAAAATCACCGTGAGTAGCACGGGCCACAGACAACGAGGAAATCGGCGGGCGGCCAGGGCCAGGACGCCTAAGAAAATGTAGGTGTGTTCTTCGACGCAGAGCGACCAGAGGTGGTCCAACATTCCGGTCCGGTGTGCAAAGGGCGCGTAGTTATACGTGTAAGTCAAAGCGCTGATGACATCGAAGCGATCGATCAGCGGTTCATGCACCAGCCATGAGAGGAGAATCAGGACCAGGATCAGCATCGCCATGGTAGGCCAGACCCGGGAGAAGCGGCGATAGTAAAATGGTCTCAGCTCCGAGTGATCGACGAACAGTATTTGCGCCATGAGGCGCCCGCTGAGCACAAAGAACAATTCCACACCGAGGCGGCCGAGATTGATGCCCCGCGATGTACCGAAATGATCGATGATCACGCCGCCGATGGCCAACGCTCGCCAGCCGTCGAGGTACACAATGCGACCTGACCCTTGGTCCCTGCGGTGAGCCTGCATTCGTGCCTCCCACTGATGAGTGTTTCGTGGTATCCGGCCAATATGACCGAATTGGCGCGCTCGGGGAGGCTATCATGACCGGCCCACGGTCGAATGAAACACCTTCTTCCAGCCTCGAGTCAGCGATGCAAACCCTAAGAAAAGTTTTCCTTGCCTTGCTTCTTCTCGACTCCGCCGCTGCGATTTGCGCGCCGGCAGCACACCCGCGCCCCGATCTCGATGCCATCGTGCAACAGGTCATGGCGCAAGAACACGTCGTGGGTGCCTCCGTGATCGTGGCGCGCGGCGGCCGGATACTCTTGCACAAGGGATTTGGTTACGCAGACCTTGGCCTCGAAGCGCCGGCTAAAGATGAAACCGTCTATCACGTGGTCGGTCCCATGCTGCCCTTCACCGGAATTGCCGTCATGCAACTGGTCGAACGGGGCAAATTGTCGCTCGATGACGATATCTCCAAGTTCATTCCTGAGTTCCCCCTCCAAGGTCATCACGTCACGATTCGACAGTTGCTCAATCACACTTCCGGCATCGTCGATTATCACTATCTCGGCGATCCCATTGAAGCAACCAGCCGCCAGCCAAAGGCGCTGGATGAAGTGATGGCCTTGTACGCCGGGAAAAAATGGGTGAATGACCCGGGAACGAAATGGGACTGGTCCATCTCCGGCTTTCAGCTGCTGGTCACGATTGTCGAGCGGGTTACCGGCCAAAGTTTCCCGGACTACGTCCAGCAGAACATCTTCCAGCCGGCGGGCGTGAAGTCCACCACCTATTGCGACGATTTCACCCTGGTGCACGGCCTTTCCCATTCGTACCGTCGTTTTGCGGGAAGCTACGTCGCCGCGAATGAGAACGACATGGCCTACAACTCGGACCTGCGCTTCTGCAGCACCGTCGGGGATCTGCTGCAGTTGTGGCAATCCATCAAGAACAAGAATCTGGTCCGCCCTGAGACTTTTCTGCTGATGTCCACCGCCGAGGGGGCTGCGGCGCATATGAGCGCGCAAGACCCCAAGGCGCAGTACGGCTTCGCGATGATTTTGAACCACGAAGATGACCATCGCCGCATCGGGCAGCATGGCTCGCTGATCGGTTACAGCGGCAGCCTGTACGATTTTCCGGAGGATCAGCTCTCGATTGCGGTGCTCACCAATACCGAGGGCCAGAACGCTTACGCGATCACGCGCGCACTGGCGCGTTCCATCCTCGAGCTGCCGCCCCTTCCCGCTCCCGCGCCGGCACCCGAGCAGAAGCTTGCCGATCAACCCGTTTCCCCAGCCGAGATTGCGCGGCTAAGCGGGACGTTCGTGCTGAAACTAGGGCAAGTCCCCGGAAATTTGCACGATTCGTTCGCACAATACCGCCGAACCTATCGGGTGTTCGACGAAGATGGCCGCCTCATGATCCAGCCGCTGGGCGAGGGACCGGAGCGGCTGCTCAAACAGGCGGATGGCAATTTCGCCTTTCGCTCATCCCCCGCCACTCACATCTCATTTGTGATGCAGAACGAGCGCGCGGCAGCCATGAAAATGGATTCGACCGGCTTTCCGCTGGCGGGGGATCGCGTCGGCGATGGCGATCCGGCGACGTTTCATGGGCAGCTGCACTAATGCTTCCCGCCATGCAGGCCGATCATTCTCGGTCTCGAGATACCAACACTAGGATCAGCTGGCTAGAATTTGATCAAGTTCCCGGCGGCACTGTGCGGCGTCCTTGAACCAGACGGCGTGCAGGCCCACTTGCCTGGCGCTATCGATGTTCGCGAGCAAGTCGTCGACGAAGACGGTCTCGTCCGCGCGCAGATTGAAGACGGTGAGCAGGTGCGTGAAAACTTCCGGTTCCGGCTTCATCATCTGGACTTCGCCGGATATCACGATGCCGCTGAATGCATCCCAGAAGTGATGCCGCTGACGCAGGTGGGTGTAAATACTGGCGGGCATGTTCGAAAGACAGTAGAGCGGCGTCCCCTGTCCCTGAAGAGCGCGCAGCAGATCGATGGTTTCAGGCTTTTCCACCAAAGAATTGCGTACCGCATCGAAAATCGCATCCACTTCCTGCCGGCTCGCGCCGAGCCGCAATTGCAGGCGCTGGATCATCTCAGGTTCAGTGAGCGTTCCGCGATCGAACAGCCGCCAGTCAGCATGGCCGAACAGCGCCTCTTTGAGCGCCGCCCGCAATTCCGGCACCGGCTGTACACGCGAGACGATGTGATCCGGATTCCAATCGAATACCACGCCGCCCAGATCAAAGATTACGTTTCGCACCCCGCCGGCCATGAACCCTACTCGTCCTCGCCGATGGGCATGCCGGGCGGCGCCGCAATCGGTTTCGCCGCGATAAATTCTTTGGGATCGTCCTGAAACTGTTTGATGCGACGAACGAGATAGATCTCAAGCGGTGAATTGGCATCGCTACGGTGTCGTATATCCTCAAGTTTGGCCGACGTGATGGCGCGCACTTCGACCGAGGTCTTCGGATCCGCCGCCAGTGTGAGCAATGCCTCCACGGTGCGTGCGTAAATGGCGGCATGGACCTCAGCCTCGATCGCATGGCGGGCGGGTGCCTTGGGCTCGGGCCGGTTGACGTTGAGCGCCGCGTCAATGACCTCGACCAGAGACAGGGTATTGGCACGAGCGTGATATTCGACGAGGCGCGCGGCACGCTCCGGATCGAACAAGAATCCCAAGGTCAGATCCGCGGCGGATTCTGCCGCAGCGATCGGATCGAACGTCAATCCGGTGTGGGCGGGCAGCGACTCGTGGGTACGCTCGAAATCCGGCGGGCGCGGCGGAAATAACTTCAGAAGGTGCTCGGGCAGTGTCAAAGTCTCCGCCGACAAAGTCTTTACGACCGTTCGCAAGGCCTTTCTCTGTTCGTCCGCGGACACGATCGCCGCGTTCATCTGTCCGTCGCCGCGCAGCTGATACCGATAATCCAGTCCGCCGATGATCTTGGTCGCGGCTTCTGTCTGGTAGCGATGCATGAGATAAACCGGCACCAGCGTGTCTTCCAAGGTCGCCAGCGGCGCACCTTCGGGAATGGCGTTCTCGCCGAACCTGGCCAAAGCGGCGCTGCGAATTTTCATGATTCGCGCCAGTTCGTCGGCCGCATCCGTGCCGTTGTCCCAGAGATGCGCGAATGGATGCGCGCCGCCCGGCGGGCGTGCGTCTTCGTCGGTGATATAGACGAGTCCCGACTTCGTCGCGTTGTTCAAGATGACCTCGAGCCCCGCGCGTTCCGCGGCGGGGTCGGAAAACTGGCGATAGCCGTAGTCGATGGCGACCTTGTCCCAGAGTCCGATGTTCACGCCGTAGGCCTGCGATAGATCGGGCACGCCATTCGGATCGAGGGTAATCCAGGGGTGCGGGTAATCCATCACCGAGACCGACTCGGCGGGTGCGTGCGGAAACGCACTGGCGGCAAAGTTGTGCGCCAATCCCAAGGTGTGGCCGGTTTCATGTGCAGCCAGTTGCCGTGTACGGGCCAAAGCCATTGCAAGCATGGGGTCATTCTCGGGCGTAATTTTCTTACCCGCGACATAGGGCGACAGCAGCGCCTCCGCAATGAGATAGTCTTGCCGGCTGCGCAAGGACCCCAGCGTCACATTGCCCTTGATGATTTCGCCCGTGCGCGGATCGGTCACGGGATGTCCGTAGGACCAACCGCGCGTGAATCGATGTACCCACTGAATGATGTTGTACCGCGCATCCATGGGGTCGGCGCCTTCGGGAAGAACGTCGACGCGAAAGGTGCCGGGAGCCCAGCCGGCGGCCTGAAAGGCGTTGTCCCACCAGCGCGCACCCTCGACCAATGCCGAACGAATCGGTTCGGGCGCACCGCGATCGACGTAGTACTGAATGGGCTTGACCGGCGCGCACGCCTGCACGCAGTTCGGATCTTGTTTGATCAGACGATGGCGCACAATGAAGCGCTGCTCCAGGGAGCCGCCCAGCGGCGCCGTGTAATCCCGGTAGGTAAAAGGAAAGTACCCGGCGCGAGGATCGAAGCGCCGCGGCGAATAACCGGGGCCCGGGAGTTCAAGAAACGATTGGTGCTCGCGCAGCGTGAGCGCGTGAGAGTCCGGTGTCACGTCGGACACAAACGAACCGCGCAGCGGCGCATCCGACGCAAATGTCAGAATCGCTTCAACTTCGGTATTCTTCGGAAACACCTTGGTCGCATCGATGGCAATGGCTGAACGCGCCGCATCGAGCTTGTAAGCGCCCTGCTTCCCCAGGGCTTCCAGTACGCCATGCACGTCGCGCAAAAAGAAGTCCGTGGCGTCCACCAATACCGCTCCGCCAGACGCGGCGGAGTTCTCAGCGACGACGGTAAAACCGCCGAGAATCGATTCGGGAAAGGATTGGCGCACCGCCAGCTGCTCGGCCGGATCTTGGCCGGAGCTGCGAAACTTTTCATCGGGCCGGACCAACAAGACTTTGGGTCCGAAGCGCTCGAAACGAACCAGCTTGGCCGCCGATACCTGTCCGCGATCGAGCCCCAGATCATTGGAGCCCGTGCCGTAGGGCAGCGAATCGAAATACAGCAGGTCGGTGTCGAGCTGCGGAATTTCCAGGTACAGCCTGCCGTTCCTGGCATCCCAGTGGAGCGGCAGGAAGCCGGGCATATGGCGCATCCCCGAAGTCTTTGCCTCGATGGAAGGCACGCCACCCGTGGATGCAGTCACGCCGCCTGCGGATGCGGATTCCGCCGCGAGGAGCAAAGGGGGCGAGCAGAGCGTCGATGAGACCACTATCATGGCGAGCAACGCCATCGCGCGCGGGATCTTCTCAAGCATGGGCGAAACCTCGGGACACCGGCAACAAAAAAGAGCACGTAAGGTACACGCTCGAGCGCCTGCGAACAATTTCAGCGCGGCGTATTTCCAAAAATTTTATTTGAACGCGGCGACGCGGGTGGTCACGGCCGCGGAGATGCGCAGCCGCGCCGCCCTCATCGCGAGCGCGTTGAGACAATGTCAGATTCCGGTGCGGCGAATCCTCGATGCCGGCTGCGGCATCGGCTTGCTGCGCGAGCCATTCAGGGAACTGCTGCCGCGCGCAAGCTACATGGCGCTCGAGGCGAGCGAGTACTTGTGCTCCCGATACGGCTGGACCTTCGGATCGATCGTCGATTTCTCTGCGCGCAAACCCTATGACCTGGTCATTTGTTATGACGTGCTGCAGTACCTGCCCGACGCCGCGGCGGTGCGCGCGATCGTAAACCTGGGACGCCTGAGCCGTGCCGCGCTTTACGTGTCGGCATTGACCACGGAGGATTGGCGCGAGAATTGCGACCGCAGCCGCACGGACCGCGCCGTGCATCTGCGAACCGGGGCCTGGTATCGGCGCCGCCTGAAAAAGTGGTTTCGCTATGTCGGCTTTGGGATCTGGGTGCGCAAAAACGTCACGACGATACTCTGGGAGATGGAGCGCCCCTGAGGCGTCGATCTGCCGTCACTCAAGATGATCCAAAATCCAGGTCGCCAATGCGGCGTGCACCGGCTCAGCCGCACCGAAATCGGCGCGCACGTTATTGACCAAGGACACCAGGACAAAGGTTTTGCCGGTTTTGGCCGTCACATAACCCGCCACGCCGCTGACGCCGTCGAGATGGCCCGTCTTCAATCGAATCGCCCCCGCCGGACTGTTTTTCATGCGTGAACGAAGCGTGCCGTCCATGCCGGCCAGGGGAAACGACGCCAAATATTCCGGCGCGAAAGGACTGTGATAGGCCGCGCTCAGGATCTTCGCCATCTGCAGCACCGAGATGCGCGTGCTGCGGGACAGGCCGGATCCATTGTCGATGTCCACACCGCTGAGGTCGAAGCCTCTTGCGCGGCTCCACTCCGTTATCGCCGACACGCCTTTTTCCAGCGTGGCCGGATCACCGTAACGCTCCTTGCCCAGCGTCAGCAGCAAATGGCGCGCCATCAAATTATTGCTGTACTTGTTGGTGAGCCGTACGATCTCCGCCAAACTCAACGAATCGAAGGTATAGATCGGTTTGGCGTCGATTGGAGTTGTTTCGATGCGCAACTTGCCTTCGAACTCGCCGCCCGATTCCCGCCACATTTTGACGAAGGTGCCGAAGGCGTAGGTGGGCGGCTGCAGCAGAACGCGCTCGAAGGAGCGCTGCGCGCAATGCGCGGACAAGGCCCCGGAGAAAACCACCCGGTCCCAGGCCGGCGAGGCAACCTGAAAATCCACTCTCGCCGCCGCACCTGCGCAGCGGCCGGCCGCATAACGTATGTGATTGTCGATCTCGAGGTTGACCGGAGCGGGACTCGCGATGATGTCCACTCGATGCGTTTCGGTGTCGGCCGCCAGGGTAAATTCGATTGATTGGAAATTAACCATCAAGGCGTCCGGTACGACGTTGTAGGCGCGATTCGGCCGGCCGTCGAACGCGCCCGGGTCTTCCTTCGGCAGAGAAAAAACGCTGTCGTCGATGACGATGTCGCGGGGAATGGAACTCAGGCCCTGCGACCGCAGGCCCTGCACGAAACTCCACCACCGTTCCAACGTCATGTACGGATCGCCGCCGCCTTGAAGATAAAGATCGCCATCGCGCATCCACGCGTGCGTCTGCCAGACAAAAGCGGGGCCCAACATGTCGAGGGCCGCAAAAGTCGTGACTGTCTTGATGGTGGAAGCGGGGCTTCGCGGCGTGTCCGGATTGTGGCTCACGACGACGCGTCCCGTGTCCGCGTCCATGATGACGAAGCTCAAGGCGGCGGAGGGGAGGCGCTGCGCGTCCATCACTTGTGTAATCGCAGCGGGAACTACGTTCGCCGAACCGGCCGCGCCGGCTGCGGCGGACAGCAGGGCACAGGCGCAGATCAGGACCATGCGAATGAGCGGCGTGATCGCGTTCATCGGTCAACAGGCAGACAGATCGGTTTCATCAATTGAGAGGCAGTGCGATACGTTGCCAGGCGCGCGAGCGCCAGCGAAGAAATAGCGTCAGACCTAAGAAAAAAATGTAAATCAACGCCGCGAACCATCCGCCGACCGCGCCCAAGCCATACTGCGGCAACCAGTCAACCCACCCTTGGCCGGGCGCGAACGACAGGCTGTGCGCCAGGGGCACGAAGATGAACCACGATAACGCAAGAACCATGATCGCCGGAAGCCGCACATCGCCCGCGCCGCGCAAATTGGCGCTGCTGCTGATATTCAGGCCGTCGAACAATTGGTAGCCGGCCGCTATCCACAGCAACGTAATGGCTCGTTCGACCACGTGCGGCGCCTGAGGATCCGCGGTATTGGTAAAAAAAGGCAACACCCAGGGTCCCAAGATGGCCAGCAACACACCGATCGCGCCCATGTACAGCACCGCGATCAAAATGATCCCGTTACCTACCTTCAGCGCCCAGTCCTTGCGATGCGCGCCGATTGCCTGGCCCACCAACGTGGTGCCCGCCATGGCGATGCCGACCGCCGGCATGTAGCTGAACGACGTCAGCATCATGACGATTTGCGTCGAGGCGCCGTCGACCGTGCCCAGGCGCACTTGCATCAATTGAAACAGCGCGAAGCCGAGAATGTCGGCCGCAATCAGCACACCCATGGGAAAACCGAGTTGCAGCTGATGCCACAGCGCCCGGCCGTGGAGGCGCGTCGTGAGATGCGAGCGAAAACGCCTGCGGGTCGAGGGCGCCAGGAACCAGATTAGCGCCGTGCCGACTCCGATCAGTTGCGCGCAATTGGTCGCCCACGCGGAGCCGGCCACGCCAAACCCTAGATTGAACATGAACAGCTGATTGAGCAGTGCGTTGATCACGGCCACACCTGCGGCGATGCGCAGCGTAACGGTCGGACGGCCGATGCCGTTGAAGAAGCCCAGTACCGCCCAGAGCGCCACGCCCAATGGTCCGCCCAGCATGCGCGGAAACCAATAGGTCAGAGCGAGCCGGCCTATTTCCTGCGGAAGTCCAAAGGGCGCGAATATCTTGGCGCCCGTCAGCGCCAACAAGACAAACGCGGGCACGGTGAACAGCGACGCCCACAAAGCCGTCCACGTGGCCTGAGACGCCCGTGCATAGCGATGGCCGCCGTAGGCCTGCGCCACCAAGGTTTGCACGGCGAGTCCGACGCCGCCGAACAGGAGTCCGAAGACCAGGACCGGCCAGTAGACCGCGCCAATCGCCGCAGTGGCGGCGGGCGATACGCGGCCGATGAACCAGGTATCGGTGGCGTTCAGCACCGCCTGCACGGCGCTATTGACCATGAAGGGGAATGCGAGGCTGGCGACGGCAAAATAATCGAGCCGCGGTCTGCCGCTTCTGCTCAACGCCTGTCCGGGAAGCAATTTTATCGGTTCATCCACCGCGAAATCCTACAGCACTGGTCAGCGGGTCAATCCCGAGTAGGATGCGGTAATGTCTCCCAAGTTGCGACGCAATTTTACCGGTGTATTTGTGGCGCGAGATCTAGGGGTTGGCACCTGGCAATTGTCGCGGCCCGCTCCGCACGAAATCACCGTGTTTCTGCGCAACACCGAGCGTGCCGCGCAACGGTCTTTTGGAACCGGCCCGCTGGTCGACCTTGGAATCGAATGGCATGCCGAAAAGGTGTTGTTGACTTTCATGTCGGGCGAGAGGATTGCGAGCGTGGAAGCCGGGAGCGCGATCGTGCATGAGCCGCAGGAGCATCTCTACGAGCGCTTGCCGCTGATCAGCATCGATGCCGACGCGCGGCGCTTTTGGCACCGGGTGTTCCGTTTGGTGCGCATCCCCGGGGGGCGCTACCTGCTCAAGGCTCTCGCGCGCATGAAGAGGCGCTGAGCACTCCTCAAGACGAAGCGGGAGGTGCATCACAAGAATCGGCGCATATTGTCAATATTCAGGACGTTTTGCCGACGTCCTACGTGCGGAGCTCTTAACTCTTACGTTGAATTGCGACGCTGGTCAAAGCTCCCGGGCAGGGTTTCCAGCACATTGATTCGTGGCTTTTAACCCAACCATTTCCTGAAGATGGCCTCCGTGCTGGACATCACCCCCAACGTCGTCGAAACGCATGCCGAGACCTCATTCGACCCCTACGGGCGCCTGTTGCGGATGCTCATGCCGAGCCTGCGCGGGGTGGTCGTTCACGACGGCTATTCGAACCTGGTCTGGGCTTCGGATGAATGGGATTTGAGCGACGAGCCGGAGCTCATCAACGAGGCCATCGCCAATGCCCTGTCCGATACCACCGAGTTTCCGGGCATCGCGAGAACCATCGATGCGGACCGGGTGGTGTATTCCTTCGCTGTGCGCGGCGAACACATCGAATTGTTGGGGATCGCGAGTCTGGTCGTACGGCTTTCCGGTACCCAAATAGAACCGCGGCCTTTGCAGACGGTCCGGCAATTGGTCCAGCCGGCCCTCGAGTGTCTGCGCCGCGAACTGGCATTGCGCGCCAAGCTGGGTTCCAGCGAGCGCGATCTCAACGTCAAAGAACGCGACCTGGAACTGATGGTGGAGATTTCCTCCAATCAGGCTGCCGCCAGCGACGCGGACGAATTTTCGCAGATCCTGAAGACCGGCCTCGACCGCATGGGTTGCGCACTCGCCGCGCTGTGGGTGCCGGACAAGAACATATCCGTGTCCATGACCCGCAGCGGAGCACCGATGGCGCCGGAAGCACTGCAGCGGGCTCAGCATCATTTGACCGCGTGGATGCAGATGCAGCAGCGCACGATCGTCATCAATCATATTTCCAAAGTCGCGACCGACGTCGCGGCACCGTACAAGATTCTGGCCTGCCCCATACGGCACACTTCCGGGCGCGTGATGGGCGTGCTTGCGCTGTTCAACCCGCCGAGCGCACAGGATTTCGATGTGCAGCAGACGCGCGTGGCGGAAATGCTGGCGAAGCGTTCGACGAACATCATCCAAGCTCAGTACGACACCAGCACAGGCCTCATGACCCGCCAGGCATTCGAGCGGCACGCAGGCGGCGTGCTGGGCGCGGCGACGGGCTCTCATATCATTCTGTATCTCGATATCGATCGGCTGCACGTCATCAACGAGACGTTCGGCATGCACGTGGGCGACGACGTGATCGTCAGCGTCGCGGATCGGCTGGCGAAGACGCTTCCGGCAGAGGCTCTGTCCGCGCGCATATCGGGCGACCGGCTGGCGGCGCTCATTCCCAACTCCAGCATGGAATCGGCCGCGGCGATTGCGGAGCAGATCCGGGCCGCCGCCGAGGGCATCGTGCCGCGCGCGGGACAAGGGGCATTCGAAGTATCGGTTTGTCTCGGTGTTGCGCCGATCGGCCGCTCCGACAACCCGCTCGTGCATGCCTTGGCCACCGCGGAAATCGCCTGCAAGGCCGCAAAAGACCGGGGCCGCAACCGCGTCGAAATGTTTCAGGATTCGGACCAGAGCATCATCCGGCGGCATACCGATATTTTGGTCATCGGCAAGCTGCGCGAAGCCCTGGACAGCGATGGTTTCCGACTCGACGCGCAACCCATCCTGCCGCTGCGGGGCAACTACGGGCGCCCCCGCTTCGAGCTGCTGATTCGCATGCTCGGGGAACGCGGTGAAATGATTCCGCCCGGCAAATTTCTTTCTTCTGCGGAGCGCTACCAGCTGATGCCGACGATCGATCGTTGGGTGGTGCGGCGGACCTGTGAATTGCTCGGCGAACACAGCGCGTCGGTCGGCGAGGAATTCGCGCGCTTCGCCGTCAATCTCTCCGGACAATCGCTGCAGGATGAATCCTTCCTCGGGTTCGTGGTCGATCAGCTCAAGACGAGCGGCGTGCCGGCGAGCGTTCTGTGCTTCGAATTGACCGAAACGGCCACCATCGGCAATCTCGAGAAGGCGCAGGTCTTCATGCGTACGTTGCAAGAATTGGGCTGCCAGTTCGCGCTGGATGATTTCGGCACGGGCGTGAGCTCGCTGGCCTACTTGAAGGACCTGTCGGTCAACTACATCAAAATCGACGGCAGCTTCGTTCGCGATGCGGTCACCAACGCGCGCTCCGAATCCATGATCAAGGCGATCGCGCAGCTCGCGAAGGTCATGTGCATGGAAACCATCGCGGAATACGTCGAGACCGACGTGCTGCGGGTGCGCATGGCCGATCTCGGCGTGGACTACGGGCAGGGATTTGCCATGGGGAAGGCCCAGCGCCTCGAGGACCTGCTGCAGGAACTGGCTTTTTACGAAGCCACCGTGAGCAATTGGGGAACCGAGGAAAACAACGAGCGCGCGGTCAGCGAGCCTTAGATTCCTCATGCAGTTTCGCCGCCAGCAGGTCGGTGAAGTCCTACAATGATTTAAAACTATCGCCCACAGGCAAAGATTTTTGCGCGTGTCCTAATGAATCCATGCTCATACTTACCCGCCGCGCCGGAGAATCGTTACGAATTGGTGACGATGTCGAAGTCACTGTGATGGCCGTCAACGGTTCGCAAGTGCGCATCGGGATCAAGGCGCCCATCAATGTGAGCGTCGATCGCGAAGAAGTGGCCGAACGCAAGCGCCGGGAAAAAGAGCATCCCCTCGGCTCCCTCAATCGTTAAGACAGCCGTCGCTTCCCACCGGCGCGATTTAAGGTTATCTTTAAAAAAAACCGCTGAAGGATCTCTCGAACGCCCCAGAGCGGACTTATGTTCGGCGTTCTATCATTTATGACAATGCAAAACGCCGCGCCGGAGCTGCTGGTCGACAAGTGGTTCAATACCGACCATCCCCTGACGCTTTCGGGACTGCGGGGCCGGGTGGTAGTGCTCGCGGCGTTTCAAGTCCTGTGTCCCAACTCGATTGCCTCCGGCGTTCCGCAGGCGCGCAGAATCTTTGAAACCTTTGCGCCGGGCGATGTCGCGGTAATCGGCATGCACACGACATTCGAGCATCACGATGCGTTCACCGGCGCGGTACTGAAGGCCTTCATCCAGGAATACCGCCTGAAGTTTCCGATCGCTCTCGATCAGCCGAATCCCGCCGGGCCGATTCCCCACACGATGGAACGGTACAAAATGCGCGGCACACCGAGCTTGGTTCTGATCGATCGCAGCGGGTTGGTTCGCAAGCATGCGTTTGGCCCGGTCGATGATCTACGCATCGGCGCGGAGATCGGTGCGCTCATCCAAGAAGCGGCGGCCGCGACGGTCGCGCGCAGTTCCGCGGCATAAGGAGGCTGGCTGGGCGGCTGAGGCAGAATACTCGGACAGGCTCGGCTAGGGCAGGGTAAAGCGGACGCGAATCTCGCTGCGCACGGGCACGGGCTTGGCGTCGCGCAGTAGGGGTTTGTAGCGCCATTGCGATACCGCCTTGACCGCGGCCTCATCGAAAACGCCGGGAACGCTGGCCGTGCGAACGCCCACATCCTTCACCTTGCCGGTCTCCGTCACGGTGAATTCCACATCCACCCAGCCCTCGATCTTGCCGTTGACCGCTTTCGCAGGATAGCTGGGCTGAACGACCTTCAGGACCGTGAGCTGGCTCGCCGGGATCAGCGTGGTCATGAAGTTTTGTTTCGCGACCGCGGCTTCCAGATCGTGCTGCACGGAGCTCACTTCAGGGGAATTGAAGCCGACCGCGCCGACCTCATCCAGCCAACTCTTGGCGGCGGGAAGCTGCCCCAGAATGAGCGCGCGCCGCGCCTTGGCGGCCAAACGTGTTCCCAAATCTTGCAGCACCGAGGCGAGCGCCGGATTGGTGGGATCGAGCTGCTTTAGCGTCAGATAAAAGTACTTGGCGTTGTCATTCGCGGGTTCGATCAGCCGATCCTGCAGCAGGCGCTCGTTGGCGTTCTTGAGAAGCTGGGTCCTGGAATCGGCCTCCGCCTGTTTACGCGCGGCGGAAAGCAAATTTTGCACCGCTTCGATGTTTGCCGGGACGGCGATGCCGTCGGCACCCTCCATCACAAAGAGCGCGCGTGCGAAATCCCGCCGGTCGATGGCGCTGCGTGCGTCTTCCATCAATTTCGAAGCCAATGCGCGCTTCGCCTCGAGGGCCGCCGAGTTTTGCGGATCCTCGCGCAAAGCCTCTTGCACGTAGTAGCGGGCACTGTCGCGGTCCGGTTCCAAGAGATGGCCGTCGGCCATGCGCTGCGCCGCCAGAGTGACGAAGGGCGCGGCACGGTCTTCTTGGGTTTTCGGTTCCGTGCGCTCCGTGCGCGCGCGGTTCTGCTGTTGAACCTGCGCTTGCGCCGCCTTGATTTGCTCGCGCGACTTTGCGAGTTGCGCGGTGAGAAAGGCGATTCGACCGTTTTCCACGCCGGACTTGCGTGCGATCTCAATGGCGGCCGCGGCTTCGTCCAGGCGCTCCTCAAGCAGCGCATTCTCGGCGCGCGCCAGCAACCGCTCGTGAACTTCGGCCAATCCCAAGCGGGCATCGGAGTCCGCCGGATTGCGCGCCTGCAACTGCAGATAGAGCTCCAGAGCATTGTCGCCGGGCGGCTCCGTCAGGCGATTCGCAGCCAGCGCCGCCGCGGCGCGCGACAAAATACCCGACTCGACCGGCGCGGGTTTCGCGGTTTCACTCAGGGGCGGCAGCGCGGGCTCTTCACTGTTGCTTCGATGCGCGATCCATGCAATGCCGCCGACGATCAGCAGCGAGGCAATGGCGCCGCCGATCAGCCACGCAGGATTCGAGGGCGGGGCGATTTTGCGCAGCGGAGTCTCGGCCGCGCGCCGGCGCTGATCCTCATATTTCTTGATCGCCGCCTCCGCAAACAATCTCGCCCTGGCGGGAGACATCGGCTTGTGAATGAAGCGATACACCAGTCCTGCGCTGATCAGCGCGGCGAGCGATGTCTCATCGTCACGGTGCCCTGCCGCGACCAGCACAAGATCCGGGAACTGACGCTTGATTTGCTCGACGAATACCCGGGCGGTGTCGTGCAGAGTCTGAACATCGAGCACCACGATGCCGACCTGGCCCGCGACCAGAAGGTCGCTGACTTTGTCGGGGGAAGGGACGTGCCACAGGCGCCGGGCACCGCCCACCGCCTCGCGCAGGGTTTGCATGAAGACGTCGTCCGAAGTCAGAACGACGAGCTCGATGATGTCGCTCGCGAGACTGAACTTCAGGGCGTCCAGCGAGCTGCCGTCCTCGTCAGAAGCTAGCACCCACTGTTTCCTTTCATGCGGACCTATATGACTTGCGGCTACGACGGCGATACTGCAATGCAGCACCACCACAGAAATGGTTAAGCTAGTGTCATTCAACGAGCGACGCTATACGATACGGAGTCTCAGGCTGCAGACAACGTCTGTTGCACTGCGTCAACCAAGTTCTGTGACTGGCCGCTCATTTAAAGAAGCGGGTTCCTGGGGGGTCATTGGGCGCGTCAATCGGCATTACGTCGAAGCTAGCTGCGGAACAGCGTCCGGCCCTGGAACAGTTGCTGTTTTTCAACGTAAACCAGCATCGCGTACGAGTCGGCATTCAGCAGTCCATCGATACCTACGGGGTGCCGGAGATCTATGAGCAGGACGGCGGCCTGCGCATCCGCGTCGGGGACGTTGCCGGCGTTCAGACCCTATTTGCGATTTCCGACGAAGGCAGGCCGTTGGGCGTTGCCGTCTTCGTTCGCTCCGCGCGCGAGCGCTTCGCGGTTTTGCACCTGGGCGTAGACCCGCGCTTGAGTTTGACGTCGGATCAAAGCACGCGCGTGCTGCTCAAGCTCATGCATGAAATTCGCAGCACGGCGCGCCGCACCCGGGGAGTCGATTGCATTGAAATGGCCTACAAGGTCCGCCACGCCGTACGATTGCACGTTTAGTTCACGAGGGGTTGCAATGTCTAGCATGAACTGTGGGCGCAAGCTCATTCTCGCCGCGAGCGTCTTGGCAATGATTTCCGCCGCGCCTGCCGTCGTGGCGGCTGACGCGAAGAGGCCCGCCGACCATCGGAAAGTGGAGCGTTTGCCCCTGCCGGACGGCAATGAGTTTCCGATTTCTTCGGCGGTCACGGTCAAGGCGGGGGTGGACACCTATTTCTTGAGCGGCGCCTTGGCGCCGGTGGTCAACAAAGATGCGCCGAAAGGCAGTGTTGCGGCCTATGGCGATATGGAGATCCAAACCGTCGGTGCACTTAATGCAATCAAGGCAACGCTTGCGCGCCTGGGACTGACCATGAGCGACGTGGTAAAAATGACCATCTTCATGGTCGGCGATCCGGCGAAGGACAACAAAATGGACTTCGCCGGCATGATGGCGGGATACAAGCAATTTTTTGGCACGGCTGATCAGCCCAACAAGCCTGCTCGAAGCGCCATCCAGGTGGCGGCCCTGGCGGCGCCCGGCGCGCTGGTCGAGATCGAGGTCATTGCCGCCAAGTCGCATTGATTTTTTAGTCCGTGGCCAACGATCGACGGAAACTGAAGGCGCAGCGGCATGCCGACGGGAAACTGCGCTGCGCTTGGTGTCCCGCCGACCCCGTCTATATCGCCTATCACGATAACGAGTGGGGCGTGCCGGTGCGCACCGACAATGCGCTGTTCGAGATGCTCTGCCTGGAGGGTGCGCAGGCGGGATTGAGCTGGATCACGGTGCTGCGTAAACGCGAAAACTACAGGCGGGCTTTCGATCATTTCGATGCCGAGAAAATGTCGCGCTACACGGCCGCGAAACGCCGGCGCCTGTTGCAAGATCCCGGCATCATCCGCAATCGGCTGAAGGTGGATGCATTCATGACGAACGCCCGCGCGTATCTCAATATTCGCACAGCGGAGGGCTCTTTCAGCGATTATGTCTGGCAGTTTACCGACGGCCGGGTGCTGCGCCGCCGGCCGCTCTATCTGGGTGGGGTTCCCGCATCGACGCTTCACAGCGACGCGATGAGCAAGGATCTGAAGCAAAAAGGATTTAAATTCGTCGGCACCACCATTTGCTACGCGTTCATGCAGGCCGTCGGGATCGTGAATGAACATCAACGTTACTGCTGGGCAGCCGGCAAAGAGAATAATCATGGTTAATCGAGTCTCGATCAGTGCGATATTTTCTGCCGTGGCGCTGCTCACGGTCGGTGCCGTTGCACTCCCAAGCCACGCGCAGACGCCGAAGCCGGCATTCAAGCCGATAGATGTGTTCGATCTTCAATGGGCTGCGGATCCGGAAGTTTCGCCCGATGGACGGAACATCGCGTATGTGCGCATGGGATTCGACATCAAGACCGACCGCGCGCGGGGCAGCGTCTGGTTGGTGGGCGTCGATGGCAAGAATGAACGACCTCTTTCCGGCGCGCCCACCAGCGGCTCCCCCCGTTGGTCGCCCGATGGCAGCCGGATCGCCTACATTGCACGCGCCGCCGACGGTTCGGCGCAACTGTTCATGTACTGGGTGGCGAGCGGCATCAGCGCGCCGATCAGCAACTTCACCGAATCCCCGGGCGGATTGGCTTGGTCGCCCGACGGCCGCTGGCTTGCCTTCCTGATGTCCGTACCGCAGGAGCGGAAGCCGCTGAAAGTGGAATTGCCGGAGACGCCAAAAAATGCCAAGTGGGCGGATCCGCCGAAACTGATCGACCGCATGGTTTTCAGGGCCGACGGCGAGGGTTATTTGCCCAGCACCTTTACGCAGCTATTCGTCGTTTCCGCCGACGGCGGCGCTGCGCGGCAAATGACGCACGGCGATTTCGAGACCTCGGGGCCGCCCGCCTTTACGGCGGATGGAACCGGCATCCTGATCAGCGCCAATCGGCGCGCGGATGCCGACTATGACCCGCTGGACAGCGAGATCTATCGCGTCGATCTGGCCGACGGCTCGCTGCACGCGCTGACGGATCGGCGCGGGCCCGATCGGCATCCGGTGCCCTCGCCGGACGGCAAGCACATCGCCTACCTGGGATTCGACGACAAGCAGTTGGGATATCAAGCCACCCAACTCTACGTCATGGACAGCGACGGCAGCCACGCGCATTCGATCACTGCGTCGCTCGACCGGGACGCCGCATCGCCGAAATGGCTGAGCGACGCCAAGACGTTGGTGTTTCAGTACGCCGATCATGGAGCGACCAAGATTGCGGCTATCGATCTTGCCGGCAAAATGCGCATCCTTGCGGAGGGCATCGGCGGCGCCGACGTCTCGCGCCCTTATTCCGGAGGCTCTTATTCGATCGCGCCGAATGGCCGCTTCGCCTTCACCCAGTCAACCCCGACGGCGCCTGCCGCGCTGGCCACGGGCACGTCCCAGCGGGACATCAAAACGTTGGGAGCCTTGAGCGACAATCTGCTCGAGCAGCGCACGATCGGCGCACTGGAAGAAATTACGTTTGATTCCTCGGTCGACCATCGCCGCATGCAAGGTTGGATCGTGAAACCACCCGGATTCGATCCTGCGAAAAAGTATCCCTTCGTGCTGGAAATTCACGGCGGCCCGTTCGCCATGTACGGGCCGAGCTTTGCGGCGGAAATACAATTGTACGCCTCGGCCGGTTATGTCGTGCTCTACATGAATCCGCGCGGCAGCACGGGCTACGGCGAGGAGTTTGCCAATCTGATTCACCACGACTACCCCGACAAGGATTACGACGACCTAATGTCGGGCGTGGATGCCGTAATAGGTCGCGGCTACCTCGACACGCAGCGGCTGTTCGTGACCGGCGGCAGCGGCGGCGGCGTGCTGACCGCCTGGATCGTCGGACATACCGATCGCTTTCGCGCCGCGGTGGTCGTCAAGCCGGTCATCAACTGGACCAGCTTTGTGCTCACCGGGGACATGAACAACTACTTCTATCGGTACTGGTTCGGCGAGTTCCCGTGGGACGACATGCAGGCTTACTGGAAGCGCTCGCCGCTCGCCTACGTCGGCAACGTCAAGACGCCGACGATGCTCATGACCGGCGAGGTCGACTACCGAACGCCCTCGAGCGAGGCAGAACAATTCTACCAGGCGTTAAAGCTGCGAAAGATCGACACCGCGCTGGTCAGGGTGCCCAACGCATCGCATGATATTTCCGCGCGCCCGAGCTTGCTCATCGACAAGGCGGAATACGTGTTGGCGTGGTTCAAGTCGCACGATGTGAAGTCGCCGTAGCAGGTTATTTCGGCGCCACGCTTTGCGCGGTCTGTCCGAACAGGATCTTTTTTGCTTCTTCGCTCATGGTGGTGTTGGTGCTGAAGGCCGCGCCTTTCTCGTAGGCGCTTAGCGTCGCGGGGCGCGCCTTGATGGCTTCGAACCAACGCCTGAGGTGCGGAAAGTCTTCGAGCTTTTGCCCCTGCGCCTCGTACGGAACGATCCACGGATAGCACGCCATGTCGGCAATGGAGTACATGCCCGCAACAAACTCGCGGTCGGCCAGCCGCCGGTTCAATACGCCATACAGGCGATTGGTTTCCTTCACGTAGCGATCGATCGCGTAGGGAATTTTTTCAGGTGCATACCTGGCGAAGTGGTGATTCTGCCCCAGCATGGGTCCCAAGCCGCCCACCTGCCAGAACAGCCACTGCAAAACATCCGCCCGTCCGCGGGATTCGCTCGGGATGAATTGTTCGCTCTTCTCCGCCAGGTACAGCAAGATCGCACCCGATTCGAATACGCAGATCGGCGCGCCGCGTTCCAGTGGCGAATGATCGACGATTGCCGGCATGCGATTGTTCGGGGATATTGCGAGGAAGTCAGGCTTGAACTGTTCGCCCTTGCCGATATTCACCGGCACAATCGTGTACGGCATCGCCGTCTCTTCCAGAAACATCGTGATTTTGTGGCCGTTGGGCGTGGGCCAATAGTACAAATCGATCATTGTTGACTCTCCGCGGGCTCGAGCGGCATTTTGTGCGCGCGCAACAGGGCAATGCAAACATCTTCCTCACGCGATCGCAAGCGCATCTGCGCCAGGCGCGTTCGGGTTCGAGAGCTCTGGGTCCAGGGCAAGATCGCATAATCCAACTTGCTGGCGGCGGATAAGCGCCATTCGAGCAAGTGCTTTCGTTCGGCGAGGCTCTTCGCCTCTTTGCTGTCCGTTGGAATCAAGCGTCTCTCGATGCCGAATCCCACCATCTGTACGATGACGGTATCGCCTCTCTGCATGACCTTCGCGAGTTTCAGACAATCCTCGCGACGCTCGCTCTTGGCGGCAGCCTCCCGGCAGGAATCAATCAGCGGCGAAAATGCCGGAACGATTTCGGCCGTGGCGACCCCGGCGAGCGTTGCCAGCCGGGCCGTATCCGACGCGACGACGCCTCCGGGAAGCTCGCGCCGCACCCCATTCAACGCGTCGAACATCATCACCATGATCTGGTTGTAGTAAAGATCGAATCGCGTGGCACGCGCCATGTCGCCGAGTACCCGCTCAACTTCAACCGTGTCCTTTTCCTTGTGCGCAATCGAGAGCTGAGCGAGCCAAGCCGCGGCGTTGTCAGGATCCACCCAGCGCAAAATGAATGCCGCGTCGCGGCTGTCGCACGCAGGCGTGGCGGCGCAGAGTTGCAGGCGCAGCCAGCCGATTGCCGCGCTTTCCGGAGCCAGCTCGCTCGCGTGGGAGATCAATTGCAGTGCGGTGGGCGCGGCCGCGGGCGCGGCAAAACTGCTCGTGAAACTCAAGGCCGCCGCGGTTGCGACAGAATTGGCATCGGCTCTTGCGGCAAGCACGCGCACCGCTTCGCTGCGCCAGACGCGGTATTTGTCGGCCGGCGATGCTGATTTCACGCCGGGCGCGGTGGTCGCCAAGGCGGCGGCCGGTTGCGAAATCGCCAGTCCCAAAATGAAACATTTCAGTCCGTGTTTGAGCACCTTCAAACCCGCCTTAAGTCCACGCGGAAAACTAGAGAAAGGTATCTACCGGCTGTTGTGCTTGCCGGCAGCAGTCAGCCCGGCGGTGATTGCCAAACGCATGGCATCTTCGACGGAAATGTCGAGCGGCTGGACCCGATCGCGCGGCAGATAAATGGTATAGCCGCCGAATGCATAACTCATGGGAAAATACACCGTGACCCAATCGGCCCCGCCGTGCGCCAGCAGTACCGTCGGCACATCCTCGCGGGTCACGAATCCGATGGCATGCACGTCCGCGAAGCGCGCCAGCACGACCCGTTGCAGATCGCGTTTCTCGCCGCTGCCGGACGGCAGCAAGCTCAACACATCGCGAAAACCGCCATAAAGCGTTTTAACGAAGGGAATGCGGCCCAGAAAGTCGTCCCAATATTTGAGCAGAATTTTGCCGGCATAGGCATTCACCACGCTGCCTACGAACAGCAGCAGCAAGAATCCGGCGATCAGTCCCAAGCCCGGCCAGTAATGTTCGGGACTGACAATCCCCAGTGCGATCAGCGCGCGGCGCAACCATCCCTCGACCGTATGGACCAGCCACCAAATCACATACACCGTCAGCGCCAGCGGCAGCACGGTCACCAAACCGCTCATGGTCAGGGTTAAAATCTTGCGCATTGGATTATCATCGCATGATCGGGCCCGGCCCGCCCACAGGTCGACGCTTCAATGACACAACCAACCGGTCTTAGGATTTCCCCCGCCAATGCCGCCGACGTTCCGCTTATCCTGTCGCTAATCAACGAATTGGCGGAGTACGAAAAGCTGCGTCACGAGAGCGTTGCGACCGAGGCATCGATTCACAAGGCGCTTTTTGGACCAACGCCGCGCGCTGAAGCTGTCATCGCGCGCTTCGACGCGGACCCCGCCGGATTCGCGCTCTTTTTTCACAATTTTTCGACTTTTCTCGGCAAGCCCGGCTTGTATCTTGAGGATCTGTACGTGCGCCCCGCGTACCGCGGGCGCGCGATCGGCAAATCGCTGTTAAGTTATTTGGCCGCCCTGGCCGTGGAGCGCGACTGCGGGCGTTTCCAATGGCAGGTGCTCGACTGGAACAAGCCCTCGCGCGATTTCTACGAACGCCTGGGAGCCCAGGCAGACCCCGCGTGGGTCAATTACAGAATGACCGGCGACGCGCTGCGACGACTCGCCGGGAGCGCGAGTTCATGACTGCCGCGGCAGTATGAAACGCAATCCCCGGTAATTCAGCACCACACCGTCGCGCCGGATTTTTTCCAGGACAGGCCCTTCCTGCAGCGTGTTGCCCTCTTTGTACTTGCGCATGTTGATGTACACGAAACGATCCGACGGCTTGGTTGCGTAGACGTGCACGTCCAGGTGCAATTCAGGCAGCGCTTGCGCTCCCGTTAGATTGATTTCGCTGATGGTGGGAAGCACTTCGTCATTCTCCGAAGCCTCCTCGTCGCTCAGAACGGGATCGGGACGGCGAAAGCTGTGCGCCGCCGCGCGCGGAGCTTCCGTATGCGGCACAACCAGAGTTCCCGCCGATTCCTTGGCGGCCGGCGCCTCGGCGGGCGGTACGGGAATTTCGGGCGCGTAGACCGGCGCTGCGCTCAGGGGGCTGAAATGCTCGTCGACCGCGGGGGGCTTGGCATCCGCGAGCGGCACGTCGTGCCGCCCGGCCGCCGATGCGACCGCGGGCGTGCCATTTTTCATCAGGACAAAGATCAGTACGACGATGTTAACGGCGAGCAGGCATCCCAGCAGTATGGCCCAGAGCGGCAGACGACCGCGCCGCAACGAGGCCGGCGCGTCCATCAATCCGGGCATCGACTGGCGCTGGCGCTCGATTTCGGATTTCTTCAATGCATCGAGAATGAAGGACATGGATTTTCCTAGCCGCCGCGCAGCGCATTGGACAACAGGGGCGAATTGGGATCGGCCAGCGCCGTGTCGAGCACGACCTGGGTCTGAACGCCGGCGATGCCGTCAACATTGAGCCGATGCTCGCGCTGAAAGTTCTGCACGGCGATTGCCAATTCTTGATCGTAGACATCCGCGTGCTCGGGATCCGATGCCACGCCCCCCAAAGCATTCAAGCTGCGACGCAGCCATCGAACCTCGTCTCCCTGCATGCCTAGGGAAAGCAATCGCGTATGCGAGGTCTTGGGTTTCCATACCACCGTGAATTCTCCGAACCAATCGCGCGAAAGATCTTCGAGCGACACCTTCTCGTTGTGCTCGCCTAGATTCAGCGTTGCAGTCTTGTCATCGAGACTCGACAAGACGACCCGATGCCGCTGCCCGCGATCGTCCGTCAACGTCAGGATGGCGGGCCGGTTCAGGATTTTGACCTGGGTCCAGGAGCCGCGCTGATCCAGGCACGAAAGCCCGGCTTTGGCGGCCTGCCCGCAGGGATCCCGGTCGTCCGCCAGGGCAGTCCCCCACAACGCCAGCAGGTGACGAAATGCCGCCGCATCGGTCGTATTGGCCTCATTGGCTTCAAGCAGCGCATTGACCGATGCCAGCTTGGGCGCCGGCGGTGCCACGAGTGCCGGCGCCGCCGGCGGCGGAACGGCTGCCGGCTTGAGCTGCGCGGCGTGAGCCGCTGCACTCTTGATGGCCCGCGATGCCGAGAGCACGGGGCTCTGATGCCGCCAGAATTGCCAACCGAGGAACAGCGTGCCGGCGATCGCGACAACGCCCAGAGAGCCGATCACCCATCCCAGCCACGTGGGGAAGAAGCGGCGCCCGTAGACTTCGCCCGCGGCTTGGCGCACCAGCGACGCGGTGATTTTCTTCGTCTCCTGGGTATAGGCGCCCAACAAGGCGCGATCGCAGGCAACATTGATGACGCGCGGAATGCCCAGCGATAGCCGGTGCAATTCCCCGAGCGCGCCGGGCGTGAATATTTCCTCGATTGCGCCCGCAACGCGCAGCCGGTGGCGCACATAGCCCTTGGTTTCCTCCCTGGACAAAGGCATTAAATGGTATCGGCCGGTGATCCGTTGCGCGAGTTGGCGCAAATCGGTCCGGTCCAGCAATTCCCGCAGCTCCGGTTGTCCGATCAAAATGATCTGCAACAACTTCTGGGTGGGAGTCTCCAGATTGGTCAAGAGGCGGACTTGCTCCAGTACTTCGATCGAAAGATTCTGCGCCTCATCGACCAACACGATGATGCGCCGGCCTTCCGCATGGGCATTGAGCAGCCGCCGATTGAGCGCATCCACCATCTGCTTGACGCTTTCCCGATCCGTGTCGGCGATGACTACGCCCAGTTCCTCGCAAATGGTGAGCAGAAACTCCACCGGCGTCACACGCGGATTCAATATCACCGCGACATCGGCGTGATGCGGGACGCGCGACAGCAGCGTGCGCACGACCGTGGTCTTGCCCGTGCCCACCTCGCCGGTCAACTGGATGAAGCCCCCGGATTCATTGATGCCATACAGCAAGTGCGCCAGGGCTTCCGCGTGACGCTCGCTCAAATAGAGGTAACGCGGGTCCGGCGTGATGGCAAAGGGCTTTTCGGCGAGCCCAAAGAAGCTTAAGTACATGGCTGGGAGTCTGTCTGAAGTATTCCAGTAGGATAATACCAACCGGTGATTAGTTTCCGTTTCCCGGCCCCCGGGGTAGAAGACTGGCACGGGTGAGCAAACCGCGCCCAAACCGGTCCCTGATCCCGTCGACCGCGGAATCGAGGCGCGAGTTTGAATCCGGTGTCGAACCGGAAAACAGATCCGATTGCAGCAATACCTGCAAATCGCCCATCCCCACCCCCAGAAGCCGAACGGCGGCGCGCGGCTGCGACGCCAACCAGGCGCTGAGCAGGGCTTGCGCGGCCTCGGATACGATGGCCGTATCCTGAGTCGGGGGCTCGAGCGCGCGCTGGCGGGTATAGGTCGTAAAATCGCCGCGGCGAATTTTCACGGTGACCCGGCCCGCCAACAGGTTTTGCGCTCTCAGGCGCGAGGCGGCGCGATCCGCCAAAGCCGCGAGCTGCGCACGGAGTTCCGCGGGCGCGCGAAGATCCTTATCGAAGGTCTCCTCAGCGCTGATCGACTTTTCTTCGCGTTCGGATTCCACCGCCCGATCGTCCAGCCCGGCTGCGCGGTCGCGCATCGCCCTGCCGTGCGTGCCGAAGGCACGCCACAGGACCGCCTCGCTGGCGCTGCGCGCGTCGCCGAAAGTCTGGATGCCGGCGGCCAGCACCGCGGGCAAGGTCTTCTGGCCCACCCCGAACAATTTGTGGATCGGCAGGGGGTCCAAAATCTCCCGCATATTGCCGGCATCGATCCGGCACATGCCATCGGGCTTGTTCAAATCCGATGCGATCTTCGCCAGAAGTTTGTTGGGTGCAATTCCGACGGACGCCGTAAGGCCGGTCTGTGTGGCGATGCGGCGGCGAATCTCCGCCCCGATCAGCTCCGGACTCCCGTGCAATTGCAGGCTGGCCGTGACGTCGAGAAAGGCTTCATCCAACGACAGGCCTTCCACCGCGGGGGTAAATTCATGAAAAATCGCGAAGACCTGATCCGAGATTTCTTTGTAACGCGCCATGCGCGGGGGTACGACGATCGCATCCGGGCAGCGCCGCAGCGCTTCGCGCATGGGCATAGCGGAGCGCACGCCGAAACGGCGCACGGCGTAGCTCGCGGCTGCGACGACGCCGCGACCGCCCGTCCCCCCGACAATGAGCGGCGTGCCTTTGAGCTCCGGGCGATCCTGCTCCTCCACGGACGCATAGAAAGCGTCCATGTCGATATGCAGAATCGCGCGCACTCGAGGGGCCTGTTAATCCACCGTGATGGTGATTTTCTTCGAGGTCAGCGGCGGATTGAACGACTGGTGCAGGTAATCGGCAAATACCAACTGCAGAGTGTGCTTGCCGGGCGCCAGAGTCAGCGACGTTTCGGTTTGGCCCTTGCCAAAATGCACGATTTTGTCGGTTGCCGGCATGGGTGCATCCAGATTCACATCTTTCAAGTCCGTGTCGATCAACAAATGATGGTGACCGGTGTTGTCGAACTTGATGCCGGCCGGGGCAATTCCCATCCCCTTCAGGCCGAATTTGATCGTCACCGGGCTATGCAGCTTTGCCCCATTCTGCGGCGCGATGAAATACACTTCCGCGCCTGCCGGCGGCGCAATGCGATCCCCCGCCACCGCCAAGGCCGCCATTAAACACACGCCCAACGCCAACAGTAGCCGATTCATTTGACTCTCCTTGTTTAAAGACCACAGTTTACAACTGCAGGGCGGCGTACACGAATACGCCGGCCACGGTGAGGCCGAATACGATCATGTAGACGAAGAAAAGCACAACCCCTTTGAACAGGGTGCCGGGCCAGGTACGGCGAAACACCCGGCGCATGGCCATGAGCGTGTAGACCGGCAAAGTCCATCCCAGAATCGTCTCGAGAAACCCCGCGATACCTTGAAGCCCCGGCCACGCGTCCGCAGTATTGGCCAACGAGAGCATGAGGATTGCCGCGGAAAAGTAAAAGGCGTGCAGATGCACGAAGAAAAGCAGATGTTCCGCGTATCGATACCGCGGGCGCCAATACAGCAGCATGTTGAGAAATGCGACCAGCGGCAAAAAGATGAACATCGCCTTCGATGCGGTGCCGATCGCGAGATGCACCAGGTTGCCGCCGTTGTCTTTCAGCACTGCCTCGCAAACGTGCCTGATACGAGGGTTCCACGTCGGGTGACTCGAGGAGGTCAAGATATTGATGTCGTTGCAGCTGGTGATGCGATCGGCCGGCAGCTGCTGCGATGCGCTCAGCGGCGCCCGGCCGGCCTTCGTCGCCTCGTCAAAGGTCATCATTGCGACGTTCACATGCACCAGTGAAGCGATCAAAAAAAATACGATGCTCACAATAAGGTACAGGCGAAACGGCGGCAGATAGGCGACGCGTCGGCCGGCGACAAATTCTTCGGTGAGTTTTCCCGGCTTGAACCACAAGGTCGTCAGCGTGCGCCACAGACGGGAATCCGAGTGTGTGATGCCTTCCAGCAACTCGTGCATCAGCTCCATCGTGGTCGGCACGTGCACATTGGCGGCCTGGCTGCAATCGATGCAGAAGCGGCCCAGCAACACGGCGTCGCAGTTCTTGCAGCGTGCAGGCACTGCGGCCGGGGTTCCGGCAACGTCGACCTCGCGCGGGGCCGCGGGCTCGACGGCCTCCATACTTAAGCGCCCGCTCCCACGCCCAGCTCATGCGGTGCAAAGTCGTCGACGTTGACGATGTCCTGAACCTTGGCGTCGTAGTCCCTCAGCAGTGCCGCTTCGGACTCGCTGATGATGCCGAGCGAGGATGCCTGCGCGATCTGGCCCGGCAGATCCAGTGCCGTGACGCGGCCGGTCTTGACGCCATCGACCCGGATGCGTTTCTCGAGCGGCTCCGCCGCCGCCGAGAGCACCAGCACCGCCTGAAGTTTCCCCAGAGGGTTGTCGGCTGCCATCGTCTTATAGATGTGCGCGGTCAGACGCTCGCGGGTGGCGGTGGGGTTCATCACCAGATCGCCAATGGCATGTCCCAATCGGTCGCTCGGCGGCGAGTAGCTGAGTCCACGCGGAAAAACGCACAGCCGCATGAACAGCGCCAAAGGCCGGTTCGGGAAATTACGCAGAAACAGGTGCAGCTGTTCCTGCGCTTGATAAAGGAGGCTGCGGCAGGCCCATTCGACCAGGGGAAGATCGTCCGGCTGGCGACCCTGATTTTCATGATGCTTGAGCACCATGGATGCCAAGTACATCGATGAGAGCACATCGCCGAGCCGCGCCGAGAGCGTCTCCTTTTTCTTGAGATATCCGCCGAGCGCCAGCATGGCCACGTCCGTCGCGAGCGCAAACGAGGCGCTGTAGCGGTTGACGTGCTGAAAGTAACGCCGCGTCGCGCCCGTGTCCGGCACTCGCGTGAAGCGCGCCGAGGTCAGACCCAGAACCAAGGAGCGCACCGCATTCGAGATGGCAAATCCCACGTGGCCGACGATTGCGGCGTCGAACTCGCGCACGCCGGCTTCGCGGTTCGGATTCTTCGCGGCATTCATTTCTTTCAGCACGAAAGGGTGACAGCGCACGGCGCCTTGACCGAAAATGATCAAGTTGCGCGTCAGGATATTGGCGCCCTCGACGGTGATGGCGACGGGCACGACCTGGTAGCCCCGCCCGAGATAATTCTTCGGCCCCAGCATGATGCCCTTGCCGCCGTGCACGTCCATTGCATCATTGGCGATCATGCGGCCGATTTCGGTGGCGTGAAATTTGAGCATGGCGGAGGGCACGGAGGGTTTTTCGCCGCCGTCGATGGCGCCTGCGGTCACGGAGCGCGCGGCATCCACGATATAGGTACGCGCCGCCATGCGCGCCAGAACCTGTTCAATGCCCTCGAAACTGCCGATCGGCGTGTTGAATTGCCGGCGTATACGCGCATAGGCGCCCGAGGCATACACGGCGGCTTGCGCCCCGCCGGTGGCATTGGACGGCAGGGAAATGCAGCGGCCCACGGACAGTTGCTCGACGAGCATCCGCCAGCCCTGCCCGGCCGTGGCAAAGCCCCCGATGATGGCGTCCAAGGGTGCGAACACGTCCCGTCCCTGGATGGGCCCATTTTGAAACGGGATGTTCAAGGGAAAATGCCGCCGGCCAATCGCGACTCCGGGCGTATCGCGCGGAATCAGCGCACAGGTGATCCCCAGATCCACCTTTTCGCCCATGAGATGCTCTGGGTCGTAGAGACGGAACGCCAGTCCGATCACCGTGGCGATCGGCGCCAGGGTGATGTAGCGCTTCGAGAAATTGAGGCGGATGCCGACCACGTCCCGGCCGGCCCACTGTCCTTTGCAAATGATGCCGGTGTCGGGAATGGAAGCAGCATCCGAACCGGCGCGCGGGCCCGTCAGCGCAAAGCACGGCACATCGTCGCCGCGGGCGAGCCGGGGCAAGTAATGATTCTTTTGCTCCTCGGTGCCGTAGTGAAGCAATAGTTCCGCCGGACCCAAGGAGTTGGGCACGGCGATGGTCGAGGAAGCCGTGGCCGAGCGTGAAGCGATTTTGATCAGCACGCAGGAGTGGGCATAGGCTGAGAATTCCAGGCCGCCGTAGCGCCGCGGAATGATCATGGCGAAGAAGCCCTGCGATTTGATGAAGGCCCAAACCGCAGCGGGCAGGTCCGCACGCCGATGCGTGATGTCCCAATCATCGAGCATCGAG
Source organism: uncultured Gammaproteobacteria bacterium (assembly GCA_963721095.1). GTDB lineage: Bacteria > Pseudomonadota > Gammaproteobacteria > Steroidobacterales > Steroidobacteraceae > Bog-1198. Next base: position 402,867 of record CAVRHU010000001.1, read on the forward strand.
CACAGCTCTTCGCAGGGGCCGTCCAGGAATGCCTGTTCCGCCGGGGTGAGCGCAGGCGGTTTTGCCGACATGAGTTTCGGCCAGTTGGGGCCGCCGGTGAATAATTCGCCGTCCCACCAGACCGTGCCCGCATCGAGCGCCTCACGTTCCGTCGAGGACATGGCGGGAAGCAGCTTGCGGTATTTCTTCATGAAGGGCCGCGTCAGCAGCCGGGTGCGCAGCGGCCGCAGACTGAAAAGGAACAGAAGCACGAAGGGCACGGAAACGACGATCTTCCACCACAGGGCAGCAGTCCCGAAGGCCCAATACAAAGCCAGCAGCACGAGCAGGACCCCGGTACTCGCCGCGAGGCTCGCGCGCCGGTAGGCCAAGATGCAAAAGGCACCCACGAACAGCAGCAGCCAGCCAACGATCATGGCAGGCGTCAACAGGTCATGCATCGGACCGCCCCTTTATTCAGATCAAGTCTTTGACGCCGTCGCGCTCTTCCAGCAACTCGCGGTGCGTTGCCTGCATTTTTTCGCGGCTGAAATCGTTGATGGCCAATCCCTGAACGATGCTGTACTCGCCGTTCTTGCAGGTAACCGGATAGGAATAGACGACCCCTTCGGGTATGCCGTAGCTGCCGTCGGACGCAACGCCCATGCTGACCCAATTGCCCGAGGGCGTGCCGAGCATCCAGTCGTGCACGTGATCGATCGCAGCCGCCGCGGCGGATGCGGCCGATGAGGTGCCGCGTGCCTTGATGATGGCGGCGCCGCGCTGCTGCACCGTGGGGATAAAACTATCCTTGAACCAGCTCAGGTCCACCCGCTCGAGCGCCGCCTTGCCCTCGACGGTGGCGTGGTGCAGATCCGGATACTGAGTGGCCGAATGGTTGCCCCAGATAATGACCTTTTTGACCTGGCTCAAGGGAGCGCCGGTTTTTTCCGTGAGCTGCGCGAGACCGCGGTTGTGATCGAGACGAGTCATCGCAGTGAAGCGATTTCCGGGCAGCGAAGGCGCGTTGCGTTGCGCGATGAGCGAATTGGTGTTGGCGGGATTGCCCACCACCAGCACCCGCACATCGCGGCTCGCGACCGTATCCAGCGCCTTGCCTTGCGCGGAGAAGATCTTGGCGTTTTCCAGCAAGAGATCCTTGCGTTCCATCCCCGGACCGCGCGGCCGGGCTCCGACCAGCATGGCAAAATTGCAATCCTTGAACCCCACGCCGGCGTCGGATGAGGCCGTGACCTTGTTCAAGGTGGCGAAAGCACAGTCATTCAATTCCATCACCACGCCCTGTACGGCCGCACTTGCCGCGGGGATCTCCAGGAGATTCAGATTGACCGGTTGGTCGGCGCCCAGCATTTGGCCCGACGCGACGCGAAATGCGAGCGCATACCCGATATTGCCGGCGGCGCCCGTGATGGTGATGGTGACTGGCTTCTTCATGACGAGCTCCCGCGCAAAAACCCAAGATGGTAGCCGAAATGAACCTGGAGCGTCATTGACGGATGACCAGCGGCGGCTGCCTCGCCAACTTCAAGCGCACGCCGAGCAGCTGCGCAACGGTGGGTGCGATTTGCCGCATGTCGATCAATCCCAAGTCGCGCCCGCGGGCAATGCCCGGACCCTCGATGAAAAACGCGGCGCGCATCTCGGGATATTCCGGGGAGAACCCGTGGCTGCCGAGAGTGCCCTGAACCTCGCTCACCATCGGGCTCGTTGCGTCCGCCAGCGCGTAGTAGCCGAGTTTCATGACAATGAGAAAGGCTGCGCCGGGAAATGCGCCGCGCTGCTCGATGGCGCCCCGCTCCAGCACCTCGGCAATGCCATTGTTGGGATCCGCCTTCAGGGCTTGCAGCAAATCGCGCGCCTGAGCTTGCGTTCGCGAATCGGCGGGATCGTGCAGCATGACGGCCGCCATTCCGGCGCCGGACCAGGGCTGCGCCTTCCAGGAGCCGCCGCTTTGGATCAACCCGGCCCGTAAAAACGGCTGCATCAGATTCACCTTGTGCGTGATTTGCACAAAGCCGTGATCCGACACCACCAGCGCAATGGCCTTGGGATCGTTGGCCCGGGAGGCAGCAAACAGCTGCGCGAGCTGACCGTCAATCACTTCGAGATCCGCATTGGCCTCCGGACTGAACGGTCCGTGCAGGTGTTGCTCCTCGTCGAGCGAACTGAGGTGAATGGTCATGAACGCCGGTTTGCGGGTCTTGAGGATGTCCAACGCAAAACGGGTCTTGATTTCGTCGCCGGGCGGGCTCGGATCATTTCCGCGCATATAGGGTCCCAGTCGCGCCTGCATCTCTTGCAGCAGGCTTTCGGGACGCGAGATGGCCGCCACCAGCAGGGCGTCGGACGGATCGACCTCCGTCAAGCGTGCCACCCGCCAATACTCGGGGATCAGAAAGTCCACGGCCGTGGCGCCGACGCTGACCGGCCAGCCGATGCTCGCGGTGGACAGTCCTGCCTCATGCGCCGCCTGCCACAGCGTGGGTGCGCGAATTTGCCGTGCATACCAATACCAGGCGTTCGCAAAAGTGCCTTTGGGGTCGAATTCCAGGTTGTTGTAGACGCCATGTTCGGCGGGCGAGAGACCGGTCAGCAGCGTCGTGTGGCTGGGATAGGTGACCGTCGGCCACACACCCGTCACGCCGTGGGCATAGGCGCCACCCTGCATCATGCCGCGCAAAAAAGGAATCTTGAGGCCGTGCGCATCCGCGTCGAGGACGTACTCCGGTTTCAGCCCATCGACCGAAATCATGAGCACGGAAGCAGCGGACGCGCGCGCGCCGGCGGCAATCGCCAAAAAGAAAAGCATCAGCGCCGACGTCGAGCGCAAGGAGCAAGCACGGTGGTGAGTCAACAGTCGATTACTCGCTGATGGGAATGATGTAGCCGGGGTAGGCGCTGCGGAAGCGGCGCATTTCCGCGTCCGCCTCGCTTCTTCGGCCGGCGCGGCGCAGTGCACTGATATCCTCGAGCCAGAGCGCCGGATTGCGCTCGCGCGGCGATGCGGGCGCTGCGCGCGGCGGCTCGCTTCGGAAAATGCGTACCCGCACCACCTGCGGCTTGTCGTCGGGTTTTTTGACTTGCGGAGCGAACACGATCGCCAGCACCAGCGCGAGCGACAACATCATGCTGGCGGCGAAGGCGAACGGCGCCAGGCTTTGCGGTTTGAACGGCGTCTTGGATTTCGACGAGCCCGCGGAATTAAGCACCCATAGATCGAGTTCTTGAGGCGGCGCGGGCGAGGACTCGCGTTTGTACTGACACGACAGGTCGCTGCCGCCGCGCAGATAGTCGTCGAGTTCGTCGGGCTTTCTATCGTCAGGCATATGTTCGAAGCCGCAGTGCTTCGGGCTCCTGAATGGGCCGCAGCGAGTTCTTCAATTTTCGAACCGCATAGCGCAAGCGGCTTTTTGCCGTTTCGACCGGCACGTCGGTGATGCGCGCGATCTCCTCGATGTTCAGTCCGGTTTCCTCGCGCAGCAGAAACGCCTCTCGCTGTTCCTGCGGAAGCGCCGCGACCGCGGCGAGCACGGCGGATTGCTGCTCGACGAATTCGGCGATCCGGTCCGGGCGCTGATGTTCGGGGACTTCTGCTTCCAGCAAGGACTCGGCGTCATGCGGAATCACGCGGCGCAAATTCAAATCGCGGCGGAAAAAATCGATCGCGCAGTTGTGCGCAATGTGAAACAGGAACGTCGCGAATTTTGCGCGGGGTTCGTAGCGCGCACGCGTCGCGATCAAATGCGACCAAACCTCTTGAAACAAATCCGCCGCGGCACTGGCGCTGCGCACGTGGCGCAAAAGATAGCGATACAAAGGGCCTTTGTAATGGGCGTAAAGCGCAGCAAACGCCGCTGCATCGCCATCCCGGTAGCGCAGCATCAATCCCGCGTCATCATCCGAAGGATCCATGGTGCTTGCAGCATACGTGGCGGGATGTTCGGCGGCAAAGCCCGGCCGGTCGTGCGCAATTATTTTCGAGTCTTTTGGATCGATTTCAGTATTTCTTTTAAAAACAATCGCTTAGATCGAGAAATATTTTGCGCTGGGTGCTTGCATGTAGTGGTGTTGTATATTACTATATCACCAAGTCACCGAAACACCATTCGATGATCGACTGAAGACCGGAAACACTTGATAGGAGACGATCATGAGCACTTCAATCTCAACCAAACTGTCAGCCCTCGCGCTCGCGTTGATTTTCAACAGCGTAATCATGGGCGGCATGGCCTACCTGTTCAATGCACAACTGCAGCAGCCGACGGCGGTGGGCTCGCTGGCCAGCACCGCGGCGAACACTTCGAACGACGTGGCCTGAGCCTTTAGAAGCTCGGCGCTCTGGTAGATTACCGTGCTACATGTCCCCCACACGAGGGGTCGGCACATCGAGCGACAAATGGACCCGAACTGGAACGACAACCAACCGATCTATCGCCAATTGCGCGATCGAATGGTAGCCCTCATCCTCGAGGGCGCGCTGAAGGAGGGCGACCCCCTGCCCTCCGTAAGAGCCGTGGCTGCCGACTACCGGCTCAATCCGCTGACCGTGCTGAAAGGTTATCAGCAGCTGGTCGATGAAAATCTGGTCGAAAAACGCCGGGGTCGCGGCATGTATGTCAGCGAGGGCGCCCGACGGCTCCTCCTGGCGGGCGAACGAGAGCGCTTTTTGAACGAAGACTGGCCGCAGATTCTGGCCGTCATCAACCGGCTCGGATTTTCATCAGAAGAACTTTTTGCGCAAACACCGGCGCTTACCCACCCGGCACCGCCGCCCCGCGGCAGCGATGCAAAGGAAGAATGAGACCCACCATGGCTGCGCTCATCGAAGCTCGAGATCTGACCAAGAAATACGGCAAGCACGTTGCGCTGGATCGCGCCAACCTTAACGTCGAGGCAGGCCGTATCGTCGGACTCATCGGTCCCAACGGCGCAGGCAAAACCAGCGCTCTGCGAGCCATTTTGGGCCTCACACATTACGAAGGTCATCTGACCGTTTTGGGCCGCGAACCGTTTCGCGAGCGCAAAGAACTCATGAACGAATGCTGTTTCATCGCCGACGTGGCGGTGCTGCCCTCGTGGTTGCGGGTCGATCACGCCATCGACTTCGTTGCCGGCGTGCATCCGCGGTTCCGCCGCGATCGCGCCACCGCATTCCTGGCCAAAACCCAGATCACCGGCAAACGCCGGATGCGTGAATTGTCGAAGGGAATGAAAACCCAGGTGCATCTGGCGCTGACCATGGCCATCGACGCGAAGCTCTTGGTGTTGGATGAACCGACGCTGGGGCTGGACATCCTCGCGCGCCGCGCCTTTTATGACGCGCTGGTCAACGACTACATGGATGAGACGCGAACCATCCTGATCACGACTCATCAGGTCGAAGAAGTCGAAAATCTGCTCACGGATATCGTGTTCATCGACAAGGGCCGCATCGTTTTGGACACCTCGCTCGAGGATGTCGCGACGCGCTTTACCGCGGTCGCTGTCAGCGCCGACCGCCTGGATGCGGCGCGCGCCGAGAAACCGTTTTACGAGCGCCACATCCTCGGCAAGGTCGTGTTGTATTTCGAAAACGTAGATCCGGGCAAACTCGAGGGATTTGGCGAAATCCACACCCCCAGCGTATCCGATCTCTTCGTCGCGAAGCTTTCCGGAGGTGCAGCGTGAACAACAGCAACTGGCTCATTCGCCGGGAATTCTGGGAAAACCGCGCGATCTGGATGATTCCCGCAGTGTTCGGCGGCCTGCTGCTGCTGGCCGCGCTCTTCGGCCAGGTCAGCATCCCGCGCCTCACCTCGCCGCGGGAATCCGAGGAAGCCGCGGGCGCCTTCTTGGTGATCGTCGGCGCGATGTTCTACCTGGTCATGGGCGTGTATTCGACCTGGTATCTGCTCGACTGCCTGTACACGGACCGCAAGGACCGCAGCATCTTGTTCTGGAAGTCCCTGCCGATATCGGACGCCGCGACCGTGCTGTGCAAATTATTGGTCGGCATGATCATCATTCCGCTGGTGTACTTCGCGGCCGCCGATGCGACCGCGCTGATCGCGGCCTTCATTTTGTCGATTCGGGCACGAGCCTCGATCGGCAGCTCGCTGTGGAACGGCGATATGTGGTGGCAGGCGCAAGTGCTGTGGATGTACGCCATTGTCACGACGGCGGTCTGGTATTTGCCGGTCGCGGGTTGGCTGATGCTGGTGTCCGCCTGGGCGAAGCGTGCCGTCATGTTGTGGGCGGTATTGCCGCCGCTGCTTCTTTATATTCTCGAGCGGGTATTTTTTGGTACGCGCATGGTCGGACATCTCATTATGAGGCGATTGACCGCGCTGCCGTCGGTGTCCTTCAACGGCTCGAAGTATAATTGGACGCACGATGGCGGCGTTGTGGATAATGCGGGCTCAGCTGCACCCAGCGTATGGCATCTGATGAACCCCAGTGGATTTTTTACCAGCGCCGAAACATGGATAGGAGTTGCGGTGGGAATCGTATTGATCGTCGCGGCCATTCAGCTGCGCATGCGTCGCTCCGAGATTTGAGCTGATGCGGGGCGATGCGCCCCGCGGTGCAGGGCGCATCGCCCGGTCCTGCTGGCCGATCGCCGCGGCGGCGCTCATCGCGTGTTCCAGTGCGGCACGCGCCGATGAATTTTTTCCGGTGCGCGACGAGAACCCGCTGGTTCGCGGCTTTTATCTGCCCTTGCCGACCGACGGGCGCCTCAGCGACGGTGCGGACTTGTCGGCAACATTGTCGATCAGCAATACGCTCAACGTGGAGAACCGGGGACAAGAGAGCCTCTTGGTGGACGGCGAGAGTCATACACTGCGTTTGAGCTTCGAGGACGCCCTGTACCAGTCCTGGAGATACCGCGTAACCCTCCCGATCATCAATGACAGCGGCGGTTTCTTGGACTCGGCCATCGATCGCTGGCATCGTTGGTTCGGCTTCAACCCGGGCAACAGGCCGTTTTACCCCATCAATCAACTCGTTTACTCCTATTCGGGGCGCGGCAGCGTCGATCTCACCGAACCGCAGACCAGCCTCGGCGATATTTCCGGCGAGCTCGGCTTCTATCCCATCGATGATGAACATCGAACCGTTTCTCTCTGGGCAGGCTTGGCGGCACCGACGGGTTCCGTCGCCAAGCTCACCGGAGACGGTGCCTGGGATGGGGCGGTTTGGGCGCACGGCGCCTGGCGCTGGCCCACGTGGCAGGTGGCGGCGGAGCTTGGGGCGGCGCAGCCTTTCGGCGATCAAATATTCGCGGGCGCGGCGCATCGCACTTCCCTTTTCGCGCGCTTTGCGGCGACTCGCTCGCTCGGGCCGGCGTGGTCGCTGCGCGCGCAGCTCGATGGCCAGACAGGCCGGGTCGAAGACAGCGAGTTGCGGTTCCTGGGTCCAAGCCTGCAGCTCACCGTCGGTGCGATACACCGTATAGGCAAAGCGTGGCGCATCGAATTTGGCTTCGCGGAAGATGCCGCTGTGAACACCGCACCCGACATTACTTTCTTTCTTGGGATTCGGCGCCAAAGCAGTGCAAAATAGAGCCAGGTATTTTTTGCTATCGGGAAGGGGCGCCGCATGTACAAAACGAAGATCGATCTGTCGGAGAAAATCCGCCGCAATGTAGCCGGGATTTTGAACGATCGCCTGGCCTACGCCATCGATTTGCAGAGCCAAATCAAGCAGGCGCATTGGAACGTCAAAGGTCCTCATTTCATCGCCTTGCACGAGCTGTTCGACAAGATCTCCGACGCCGTCTTGGAACAAATCGACGAGATCGCCGAACGAGTCACCAGCCTGGGAGGCACCGCTGAAGGGACCGTCGCGGTCGCGGCGAAACGCAGTAAACTCAAGAACTACCCCTTGAGCATCACCTCCGGCAAAGATCATCTATTTTATCTCTCCACCCAGTTGTCGGTTTATGGCAAGGTGTTGCGCGCGGCGATTACCGCCACCGATGAGCTGGGCGATGCGGACACGGCGGATCTTTTCACCGGAATTTCCCGCGAGATCGACAAGTACCTGTGGTTCCTCGAGGCGCATTTGCAGGACAAGGCCTGAGGTATGAGCGACGCCGGCGTGGCCGCCGATAATTTGGGCCTGGCGGCGGCGCTCGCGACGCTGCAGGGACTTCTGACCAGCGGCGAGACTCTCGAAGCGTGGGCGGCGCAGCGGCGATTGTATGCGCTCACTCATCGGCGCGCGCTCATCGCGGCCACCAGCGGGCGCTTCATATCGCTCAAGCGGCGCGTGTTCGGCGGCTACGATTCGGCCGACATCCGCTGGCAGGACCTCAAAGAGACGCGCATCAGCGCTGGAATCATCGCCGCCGACTTGATCCTGGTTGCACAGAGCAGCTCGGACCTGAATATCGGTGCCGAGGTGAATCGGGTGTGGAGTTTCGAGGGCTTGCAAAAGGATCAGGCGCAGGCGATGTATCGGATTTGCCAGCAGCATGATCAGGTGTGGCGTGAGAAGCGGCGCGTGCGCGAACTCGAGGAGTTGCGCGCGAAGTCCGGCGGCGTGCAGATCAGCGGCGCATCGCCGGCCTACGGCAGCGAGGCCGCCGGGGCCGAATCCGAGCCTGCGCGCCGGCTGCGCCAGGCGCGCGAAATGCTCGAGGCCAAACTGATCAGCGATTCGGAATTCGAATCGATCAAGGCCAAGATCGTATCGGGCCTGTGAATTTGCCGACCTACTACCCCAGCAGATACGCGAAGTAGCTGTTGCGCAGCCGATTCAAGGGGTCGGTGCGCTGCCGCAGCGCGCGAAACAGCTTGGCGCGCTCCCCAAAAGCTTTCGCCACATGTTCCGGCTGCAGCGCGCGGCTCTGATTGAACGTGGGTATGCCGCCATGCGAGGACGCGAAGTCGTTGAAATCGATCAGAAAGTCGTCCCACCCTTGTTCGCCGCTGGACGAAGGTTCCAGCGTGAACATCGGTCCCGAATAGCTTGCACTGAACAAAGAACCTCGATCCTGGTGCAGCCGACTCGCGCCGCTCACGACATTGCCGCGATAGCGATGCTGTTTGTAGTACGACTTGCAAAATGCGAAATACTCGCCGAGCAGCTTCGGATAGTCAGCTTGCGGGAAAGCCCAGAGGCTGTAGGTATGCCGCGCCTTCCAGGCCTCCTTCGGCATGTCGCGCATCCATTCATGCGAATACATCATGACGCCGCGGCTGCCGCCGCCCAGAGCGCGATGCATGCCCGACAAGACGGCGTTGCGCAGGCCGGGTGCGGCCAACACGCTGCCGACAGTCGAGCCGAACGCCGGTAGGACATTGCGCATCACCGACTGTTTGATCTGCCAGATTCCGGAGCGGCTGATGGCCGCCGAATCATCGAGCGTGCGGCGCTCGAGCGTGATCCGGTCATGGAAGGGCGAGACGTGCAGACGCAGCGCGCCCGCCGACTCAGCCAAGCCGGCATACCGGGAGCTGAATTCTTTCAACGTCATCACCTGGTAGTCGATCTTCACCGGCGTCAGGGGCCGCACGCGAACCACGACTTCGTGCACGATGCCGAGCAATCCGAAACTCGAGCGCAGCACGCGCAGCAGATCGCGTTCGCGATCGGTCACATTCATTTGCTTGCCTTGCGGCGTGATCATGTTCACTTCGGAAATACAGGACGACAGTTGTGCCATGCCCGTGCTGTAGGAAGCCTGCGGCAGGGTCGTCACGGCCATGGCGCCCAGGGAAATCTCGCCCATCTCCGGCGTCAACGGCAGTTCCTGGCCGCGCTCGGCCAGTGCCTTGACCAAGGTGCTGACCCGCACCCCGGCCTGAGCCCGCACGCTGTGCTCGCCGAATTCCAAGATCCGATCCAAACCGCTGGTATCGACCGTGGTTCCGCCGTCGCCGCCCACGCAGCGGGTTTGAGAATAATCGGCGCCGACCATGCGCACGGGCGTGGGATAACTCTTGGTCTTTTCAAGCAGACTCGGAAGGTCCTCGAATCGCTTGAGGCGCAGGACCATCCGCGGCCGGCGATAAATGCCCGATGAATCCGCGCCCCGCGGATCAGTGACTTTATTTACCATGTGCTTCCCCCCGGAAACGTGAACCTAAGAAACGCTGTGGGGGGCACAAAACCTGGCGGTTTCTGCATGCGCGTGTGCGCTTTGAGATTCACTGGCGACCCCGCTATCGTCAGGCTTCCGAAGAAGCCCCTTAGACCGGTGGTTTTGCGTCCCCACCTTTCGGCGGGTTTGCCCTTAAACAGCTGCCAATACTATGCGATGGGCCGCCGGGCTTGTAAAGGGGTATTTCGTGGATCGCCCTCGGGGCGATTTAACCCATTAAAAGCAGCGTTTCGGCGTGTTCAACGGCTTCCGGCGTGCCATAAACGACCACCACATCGCCTTCCTTGAACACCGTGTCGGGACCGGGGTCGCGTCCTACAATGCCATCGCGCCGCACCGCATTGACCGTGACCTCGGATCCGCGCTGCTTGAGCTCCGTGATGCTGCGGCCGACGGCCCAGGCATTCGGCGGCAGAATGACGCTATGCAACTCTTCGCGAAAGGCGTGAGTTGCGTCCAGATGCTCGGCATAGGCGTCGCGAAAATACTGCCGCAGCATGCCGTAGCGATGGCTGCGAATGTCGTTCACGGTGCGCAGCACGGTGCCGACCGGCTGCTTGACCAACAGCAGCAGGTGGGACAGCAACATCAAACTGGCCTCGAAGGTTTCGGGCACCACCTCGGTCGCGCCGGCGGCCTGCAGCTCCGTGAGCTTCGTATCGTCCTGCGTGCGCACCAGGATGGGCACATCGGCGCGCAGTTCGCGCACTGCTCTTAGGATGCGCAGGGCGACGTCCGGATTTGCAAACGTAATCACCACGACGCTGGCCTGGGCCACACCGACGTTTTCCAACACTTTGACTTGACCGGCATCGCCGTAGACCACAGGGTCGCCGGCCTGGCGACCCGTGCGGATGCGGTAAGGATCCACGTCGAGCGCAATGTACTCGAAGCCCGACTGTTCCAGCACGCGCGCAATGTTCTGTCCGACGCGGCCAAAGCCGCAGATCACCACGTGCTCCCGGTCGGCCGCGGCCAAGGTTACGCGTTCCTGGCGCATGGCCTCGGTTTGCGGATTGCCGGTCTCGCGCAACAGGATGCGGGTGATGCGCCGGTTGTGGCGGATGAGCAGCGGCGATAGCACCATGCTCAGCACCGTCGCGGCGAGCAGCGGCTGCACGATCGCCGGATTGAGCAAAGATTTTCTCAACAGCAGGATCAACAAGGCGAAACCAAATTCGCCGCCCTGCGAGACAATCACGCCGGTGCGCAGGGATTTGAACCAGCTCTTGGTGGCGGGCTTCGCCACGACGGCAACCACTGCCGCTTTCAGGAGCAGCATGCCGAGAAGAATGGCCGTCACGACCGGCAGGTCGCGCAACAGCAATCCGACGTCGAGCAGCATTCCAACGGTGATGAAAAACAAGCCCAGCAGGACTTCGCGATAGGATCGAATCGTGGCCTCGACCTGATGCCGGAATTCGGTTTCCGCGAGCATCATTCCGGCGAGAAAGGCACCCAACGCCAGTGAGAGCCCCACCGCGTGCGTGGCCCAGGCCGAGGCCAGCACGGCAAGCAGCACCGCCAGCGAAAAAAGTTCGGGGGAACGGACCGAGGCGATCATCAGAAACAGCGGGCGCAGCAACCACCGCCCCGCGGCCAGCACGAGCAGCAGGGCGAGCGCTGCCACGCCGATCGCGCCCAAGATGTGAGCGGCATCGACGGTGCCGACGCCGCCGCTCAATGCCGACAGCAACGCCAGAAGCAGCGGAAAACTCAAGTCTTGAAACAGGCAAATCGCCACGGCGAGCCGGCCGTGGGTGCGATTATTTTCCGACTGCTCGGTCAACTGCGCGATGATGATGGCCGTGGAGGACATGGCCACCGAGCCGCCGATGAGCACGGCGACGGCCGGCGACACATCGAAGAAGAAAACGGCGCCCGCGGCAACCACGCCCGTCGTGATCAGAACCTGCGCGCCGCCGACTCCCAACACCTCCCAGCGCATGGCGACCAAGCGCGGCAGCGAGAACTCCAGTCCTAAGGTGAACACCAGGAACACCACGCCGAAGTCCGCCAACAATTGCGTGGTCTCGTTATCCGCCGCCAGCTTGAGGGCGTGCGGACCGAGCAGCATGCCCACTGCGAGATAACCCAGGATCGCCGGCAACGCCAATTTTCGCACGGCGGCGACCACGCACACCGATGCGGCAAGCAGAATCAGGATCTGTAACAGCGGATCGTTATGCCCCATTGCCTGCTAGCATATCGCTATGAGTGCGACTATGACGGACCCGTTGGCGCTCGAGCCGGACGGCGACGGCTGGCGGCTCGCGCTGTTCGGCGATTGGTCGTTGACGGCTCTGCCGCGCATTGAAGCGCACCTCAAAAGCCTGCCCGCCTTGCATGGCAACCTGGTCTGCGATTGGACCCAAGTGCGGACGCCCGGCATCAGCCCCGCCTGGGCGCTGCTGCGCCGACTGGCCGAGGCGGCGCCCGATCTCAAGGTGAGCCATGTGGGCAACCCGCCGCATTTTTTGGACCTGCTGCAAAGACTCCATATCGAACGGCATGCCGCCTACAGCAGGGCGGCGACCCCGACCCTGGAACGTTTGGTCGGCAAGCTGGGGCGCTGGTCGGTACTGCAAGGCTGGCATGCGCGCGGCGTAATCGTTTTTCTCGGACGCATCGCGACCGTGATCGGCGAGGCATTCTCGCGGCCGCGGGCGTGGCGAATCTCCTCGGTGGCGCGGCATGTCTACGAAACCGGCATCACCGCGATCCCGATCGTCGCGCTGATCGCATTTCTCATCAGCGTGATCGTGGCGTACCTCGGCGCGCAGCAGCTGTCGCGCTTCGGCGCCGATATTTTCGTGGTCGACCTGGTGACCATCGCGACCTTGCGCGAGATGGGCGTGTTATTGACCTCCATCATCGTGGCAGGCCGGTCGGGCAGCGCCTTTGCCGCCGAGATCGGGGTCATGCAGCTCAACGAGGAGACCGACGCGCTGCGCGCCATGGGCATGAATCCGATCGAGCTGCTGGTCGTGCCGCGCGTGCTGGCCCTCATTATCGCGCTGCCATGTCTGACGGTGATCGCGGATGCCATGGGTCTCGCCGGCGGCGGCTTGCTGTCGCTGATCAATCTGCACATTCCCCTGCCGCAGTTCATGGCACGATTGCGCGAATCGCTTTCGCCGACGACCTTCTGGTCGGGATTGGTCAAGGCGCCGGTATTTGCCATTCTCATTGCCATGGTCGGCACCTACCGCGGCATGCAGGTGCGCGACTCGGCCCGCGAGCTGGGTCGCCTGACCACCGTCGCGGTGGTCCAATCCATTTTCATGATCATTCTGGCCGACGCGCTGTTTGCCGTGTTGTTCGTGCAGATTCACTTCTAATGCTCGACCCGAACTTCAATCCTGCCATTCGCGTGAGGGGCCTGCACAATCGCTTCGGCGAGCAGATCGTTCACGACGGACTCGACATGGAGGTCGAGCAGCACGAAATATTCGGCGTGGTCGGCGGCTCCGGTGCCGGCAAGTCGGTGCTGCTGCGTTCAATCCTGGGGCTGCGGCATCCCGACAGCGGCAGCGTCGAGATTTACGGCCAGGATGTCAAAAATCTTGCGGCCACCGACCGGCGCAGCCTGGTGCAAAGTTATGGCGTGACGTTTCAAAATGGCGCGTTGATCAGCTCCTTGACCGTCGCGCAAAATATTCAGCTGCCGCTGCGGGAATATTATTCCTTATCGGAGAAAACCCTGGGCGAACTGGCGGACATGAACCTGCTCATGGTGGGTTTGGCGCCCGACGACGGCGCGAAGTTTCCTTCGCAGCTATCAGGCGGAATGATCAAGCGCGCCGCACTGGCGCGCGCGCTCGCGCTCGAACCCAAGCTCCTGTTTCTTGACGAACCTACCGCCGGCCTGGATCCGATTTCCGCCACAGCCTTCGATGAGCTACTGTTATACCTCCACACGCAGCTGCGGCTCACCGTTGTCATGATTACCCACGACCTGGATACCTTGTTTCAGACCTGCAGCCGCGTCGGCGTTATCATCGATGGCCGGATGATCAGCGATACGCTGCCGGGCTTGCTCAAAAACCCGAATCCGTGGATTCAGGAATATTTCCACGGACCGCGGGCGCGGGCGGCCGAGATGGAAGCCGCGAAAGATGATCATGGATAGAGACGCCAACTACGTCGCGGTCGGCGCTTTCGTGATCTTGGTGATCGCCATGGCCGTGTCGTTCGTGTTTTGGTACACCGATCAGCAGGACCGACGCACCTACCAGCGCTACGAGATTTATTTCCCGGGCTCGGTGAGCGGCCTCACCGCCGGCAGTCCGGTGCGCTATCTCGGCGTGGATGTGGGCAGGGTGGTGCGCATCGGGTTGGATCCGCAGCAGCGCAAAACCGTGCAAGTGATCGCCGACATCGATTCCACCGCGCCGATCGACGATCGTACGCGCGCATCCTTGAGTCTGCAGGGTGTGACGGGCCTGCTGTTCATCGATCTCGAGCAGGATCCGAAGGCCGAGACCACCGGCGCCCTGGCGCAGGGGCAACGTTACCCGATGATTCGCTCGCGGCGTTCGGACTTCGATGTGCTCTTGAGCAATCTTCCTGCCTTGACCACTCATTTGGTCGAATTGGCGAATCACTTCAATGAGATTTTCAGCGATGAGAATGTGCGCGGGCTCAAGGCTACGCTGGACAATGTCCGGGTTGCCAGCGGGGAATTGCCCGACACGCTGCACGCGGCTCAGCAGCTCCTGGTAGAGGTTCGCCACACGACGCAGGAAGTGCAGGGCACGGTCGCGCAGTTGCACGGCCTGATTGCCGAAGGTTCGCCCGACCTTACGGCGGCTTTGGCCAATATCCGCCGGATTTCGGACAATCTCGCGAAGACCACGACGCGATTGAACAGCTTTGTGACCGAGAACGAGCCGGGCTATTCGCGCTTCTCCAAACAAAGTCTGCCGGAATTCGAGCAGCTGCTGCGCGAAAGCCGCCAGGCAGTGCGCGATTTCCGGGATCTATCGCGAAGCCTGAAGCAGAATCCCTCGCAGCTGATCTACGAATCGAATTACCGCGGAATCGAGGTGCCCAAGTGAAGCGGACGATGTTGTTGGCTTTGCTCGGCGTGACGCTCGCGGCCTGCGCCGGATCGCTGTTCAAAAACAAGGCGGCGCCGCCCACCATGTATGTGCTTGGGGCCACGCGCGCTACGCCGGCCGTCGATCCGCATGGCGGCGATGTTCCGGGCGATCTCGCGGTCCTGCGTCCGCGAGTACGTGCAGGGCTCGATACCGAACGGATCGCCGCGCTCTATCCGGATCGGCACATGGATTATTTTGCGGATGTGCGTTGGAGCGGGCCGCTCGATGAGGTATTGCAGGACCTGGCGGTGCAACAGTTTCACGCCAACCCCACCCTGCGCAACGCCACGTCGGAAACATCCGTGTTCGCCAGTCCCTACTGGCTGGAAATCGAAGTGACGGATTTCCAAGCGGAGTACGCCGCGGCCGGTGGTCCGCCTACCGTACACGTGCGTTTGCAGGCGCGCATCGGCAACTCCGCCGACCGGCACGTTCTGGCGCGCTTCGAACCCGATGTGCATGAAGCGGCGGCCGATAATCGGATGAGCGCCATTGTGGATGCCTACAACCGGGCCGCCGACAACGCGCTGTCGCAAATCGCCGAGGGCATTGCCAGTACACTCGGTGCCAAGAGCCGGTGACGCGCGCGGCGACGGCGAAACTCAGACGGGCTCTTGTGGGCCCCGCTCGCTTTCGGCGGCTTCCGCCGCTTCGATGGCGGTGCCGATTTCCATCCACTGAGTCTCAAGGAACGCTGCGTCCCTCTGTAAATTCGCCCGCCGCATGATGAGCTTGGGCTCCGTGGGATTGGCGGCGAACTCGGCCTCGGCCAAGGCGCGCTCGGCGGAGACCGCGGCTATTTGCGCCTCCACCTGCTCGAGCTGTTGGCGCAGTTTTGCCTTTGGATCGCGACGGGCGGCTTTGCGTTCGACCGGCGCCTTCTTCGCCGGTGCGCCGGCCTTGGCGGGAGACTTGGCGGGGGCGTTGGTGGCGGCAGCGGCCGGCGCTGCGCTGCCGCGCGACCGCAGCCAGCGCTGATAGTCATCCAGGTCGCCGGCGAACTCCTGCAATTTTCCGTCGGCCACCAGCCACAGCATGTCGGCCACCGACTTGATCAAGTGCCTGTCGTGCGACACCACCACCATGCCGCCTTCGAAGCTTTGCAGGGCTACGGTCAGCGCCTGCCGCATTTCGATATCCAAATGATTGGTCGGCTCGTCGAGCAGCAATAGATTGGGGCGCCGCGCCACCAGCAGGGCGAGCGTCAGCCGGGCCTTCTCGCCGCCGGAAAATCGGGCGACCGGTTCGAAAGCTCGGTCGCCCTGAAACCCAAAGCTTCCCAGGTGGTCGCGAATTTTTTGCTCATCGCCGACCGCATAGTCTGCGCCGCCCCGATTGCGCACATGCCAAAAAGCATCGCAGTCGGGCTTGAGCTGCTCCAATTGCTGTTGGGCGAAATAGCCGATCGAGAGGTCGGGCGCAGCGATGCGTTTCCCTTGAAGTGCGGCGGCTTCGCCGGCCAGGAATTTGGCGAGGGTGGATTTGCCGGCGCCATTCGGCCCGAGCAGCGCGATGCGGTCCAACGGACCGATCGACACGTTGATGCCGGCGAGTACCGGCTTGCCGCCGTAGCCGCATGCGGCGTCTTCCACGGTGATGAGCGGCCGCGGCGTTTTCAGCGGCTTTGTGAACTCGAATTCGAACGGGCTGTCGACGTGCGCCGGCACGATGCGCTCCATCCGCTGCAGCATTTTCAGGCGGCTCTGCGCCTGCCGCGACTTGGTGGCGGAAGCTCGAAACCGGTTCACGAAGGCCGTGATTTGCGCGATGCGTTTGACCTGCCGCGCGTGCAGCACCGATTTCTGCGCCAATTCCTCGGCCCGCTTTTGTTCGAATTGCGTGTAGTTGCCCGCGTATGCGTGGATCGTCCGGTTCTCGATGTGCAGTACCCGGTCGATGATCGAGTCAAGAAATTCCCGGTCATGCGAAATCATCAATAACGTGCCGGGAAAGGCCGTCAGCCATTCCTCCAGCCAGACGATGGCATCGATATCCAAATGGTTCGTGGGCTCATCCAGGAGCAGAAGGTCGGCGCGGGAACAAAGCGCGCGCGCCATGGCGAGGCGCACCCGCCAGCCGCCCGAAAACTCCGCGACGGCGCGCTCATGATCCGCCGGCTTGAATCCGAGCCCATGCATGATTGCCGCGGCGCGCGCCCTGGCACTGAAACCGCCGATCGTTTCCAACGTCGAATAGAGTTCGGCGAGGGCCATGGCGGCGTCGCGCTTTTCCGCATCTTCGATGGCAAGCTGCACACTGCGCAGCTCGCTATCGCCGTCCAGTACGAAATCAATCGCGGTCCGCGTGCTCGCGGCGATGTCCTGTTCAACATGCGCCACTTTGATCGTCGCCGGCAGATCGATGCCGCCGCGGTCCGGGGCGAGCTCGCGCAAAATGGCGGCGAACAGGCTCGACTTTCCGGCGCCGTTAGCGCCGGTTATGCCGACTTTGTTGCCGCGAAAGACGGTGAAACTGACCTGCTCGAACAGCGGCTGCGGACCGCGCCGCAGGGTGAGATCTCTCGCGGCGAGCATCGAGACTAAGGGGCCTGTCCTAAGTTACGAAGAAATGCGCACCGGCCGAAGCACGGTTGGCGCGCACAAGTTGCCGTGATGCGGCGTGCCGCCTTCCTGGCCGGCAAGAATACCCAGTAATTTGTTGGCTTCCATCGCATCGCCGAACAAGCGTCCCTGCGCGTAGTAGCAGCCATGGGTGCGCAAGAATTCCAATTGCTCGGCTTCCTCGACGCCCTCGGCGATGACCTCGAGATCCAGGCTCTTGCCCATGTCGATGATGGTTCGCACGATGGCCGCGTCGTTCGTGTCCACGGCGACATCGCGCACGAACGATTGGTCTATTTTCAAGGTGCCGATCGGAAATTGCTGCAGCGCCGAGAGCGAAGAATATCCCGTGCCGAAATCATCGATCGCGAGGCTCAGGCCCATGGCATATAGCTCGTTCAGCAGGCCGATCGTGCGCTTCGGATCGGTCATCAAGGTGGTCTCGGTCACTTCCAGCTCGAAGCAGGTCGGCGATACGCCGTTCTTGCGAAATACGCTGCGGCAGCGCGAGATGAAGCTTGCCTGCTTGAGTTGCCGCAAGGACAGATTGATTGCAATCCGGCCCGGATGCGGCACGACTTTCTGCCATTCCCGGTAGTCGGAGCAGACGCGGTTCAATACCCACTCGCCGATATCCAAAATCAAACTGGTCTCTTCCGCGAGGGGAATGAAGTGGGATGGCGAAATATCGCCGTAGCCCGGAAGGCGCCAGCGCAGCAGCGCCTCGGCGCCGACCACGCGACCGGTACGCAGATCCACTTTCGATTGATACAGGATCACCAGCTCATCGCGCTCCAGCGCGCGACGCAGCTTGCTCTTGAGCATCAGCCGCTCGACCGCCGCCGCATTCATGCTCGGCACGTAGAATGCGCAGGAATTGCCGCCGTTCTGCTTCGAGTGATACATGGCCGCATCGGCGTTGCGGATCAGATCGATCACATTCTCGGCATCGTAGGGACAAATCGCGATGCCGGCACTGGCGGTGAGGTAAACCTCTTGCTGGTTGACGTAGAAGGTGCGGCTAATTTCATCGAGCAAGGTGCGGGCCAGGGTTCCCAAGGCGGCGCGATTGTCGGTGTCCACCGGCAAATCGTCGATGAACATGGCGAACTCATCGCCCGCGAGCCGGCCGATCACCGCGTCCTTGCTCAGGTTTCGCGTCAGCCTTTCGCTCAATATTTCCAAGGTACGATCGCCGGCCGCGTGGCCGAACGTGTCGTTGACCTCTTTGAAGCGGTCCAGGTCCAGATACAACAGCGCGAGCGAGCGCTGGTTGCGCCGCGCGCGTGCAATCGCCTGCTGCAGCAGATGCTGGAACTGCATGCGGTTCGGCATCTTGGTGAGCGTGTCGTAGCGCGCGAGGTAGCGGATGCGCCGCTCGGCACGCTTGCGCTCCGTGATGTTGCGCGCGACGTAGATGTTGCCCTGGAACTGCGGGTCCTGCGAGTCGATGGCCGAACTCGCCATGGAGACCGGGATGGTCTGGCCGCTGGCGGTGCGCAGCACCGTCTCGCGCGCTTCCGCCGCGGAATGCGTGGGGTCGAAGGCGCTGCGATGCACCTCATCGATGAAGCCCAGCAACGGCTTGCCGACCAATTCATCGGAGCAATACCCCAACAGCGATTGGGCGGCTTCATTGCAGCTCTTGACGATGCCGTCCGGGGAGGTCACGAACACCGCGTCGCTCAAGCTGTTGAGCACGGTGTTCAGGTAATTCTTGGTGATGGTCGTTTCGTTCAGGTTCTGCCGCATCCGCTCGAGCGCAAATTGCAGATCGCCGAGTTCGTCGCTGCGCACCACATCGAGCGGGCGGGTGTAGTCGCCGTCGCCGATTCGATCGGCGCTCTTCACCAGGGCCGCGATGGGACCGGAGAGCCTGCGGGCGATGAGCCACGCGCCGAGCAGCCCCAAGATAAAGAGCGGCACGGTGATGATGGTGAACACGCCGCGGATACGCTTGGTCTGGACGCCCTGCTTGCTGAGCAGCTGCGTGCGTATGCTGGACAGGGTGTCCTGCATTTCAGCACGGCTCATCCAAAGCTCGAGGCTGCCCGCGGGCGTCAAGTCGGTACGCAGGACGAACGGCCCCAAGTTGGTCGGCCGGGCATCGGGATTGCTGCCGGAATACAGGATGTCGTTGTGCGGACCCCAGACCTCCACACGCTCGATGTCGCGCTCATCAAGAAGCCTCGCGGCAATTGCGGCGACGCGGGCATTGTTGCCGTCCTTGAGCGCGGGAGCGAGGGAGGTGCTGGTGATGTTGCTGAGAGAACGGGCCCGGGCCTGAAGATCGGTTTCCAGCTTTTGTTCGACGGTGGCGTAGGTGAGCTGGTTGGCATCGGAGGTGTTGACCCGATGCTCGTAGTAAGCCAACCCGCCCAGAATCAGCGCAAGCACCGCGCTGACCCCTAGGGCCAGCAGCAAATAGCTCGTTTTGAGGCTTCGTGCCATCGCTTGTCCAGTACCCCCGTCTCTAGCCGATAATCATACCTGTTCAGGCCAACCCCCATAAGGGGCGAGGGTACAATCCAACGCTCATGGGCGCCTCTATGCGAATTGATATCTACTCCGATACTGTCTGCCCTTGGTGCTACCTCGGGAAGCGGCGCTTCGACCTCGCGGTCGCGGCACGTCCACAATATGAGCCGGTGATCGTTTGGCGGCCCTTCGAGTTGAATCCGGACGTGCCGGTCGAGGGCGTGGATCGCGAGACCTACATGGCGGCCAAGATGCCGGATCAAGCCCGGCTGCAACAATCGCATGCGGAGCTCGAGCGGCTGGGAGAGGCCAGCGGCATTCGTTTCCGTTTCGACCTGATCAGCCGGATCCCCAACACCCGCCGCTCGCATCTTCTGATCGCTCACGCGGCACGCGGCGGACTGCAGGCAGCAATCAAGGATCGCATCATGCGTGCCTACTTCGAGGAAGGCTGCGACATCGGCGACACCGACGAACTGGTGCGATTGGCCGATGAAGTGGGCTTGAACGCCGCGGTGGCGCGCAAGGCACTGATCCTGAGGGTGGGGCAAGATGGTGTCGTGGCGGCGGAGCGCCACGCGGCCGTGCTGGGGATCACCGGGGTCCCCACGTATATTTTCGACGGCCAATACACGATCTCCGGCGCCCAGGAAGTGGGCATTTTCGCCCGGGTGTTCGACCAGGTGGCTGAGTTCGCCTCGGCCCGCGGCGTTGCCTCTTGAACGATCGAGAGCTGACGGGCCAAGCCCGGTCGCATATTGCCGTGCTTGCCGATCCTCCGTGTCTGCTGCACGCCCACGTTGTGGCGCCATTTCTAAAATTGCGCCGCGCCGCACGGGAGGAGGGAATCGATCTTGCTCCCGTGAGCAGTTTTCGCGATTTTGGCCGGCAACTTGAGATCTGGAACGGCAAGTTCACCGGCGAGCGCCCCATGCTCGATGCCGGCGGCGCCCCGCTCGACGCCGCGACGCTGACCCCGCGGGAACTGATCGATGCCATCTTGCTGTGGTCGGCTTTGCCAGGCGCCAGCCGGCATCACTGGGGCACGGATCTGGATCTGGTTGATCGCTCGCTCAGCGAAGCGGGCTATCAGATCAAACTGACGCCTGACGAGTTCGCGCCGGGCGGACCGTTTGCCGGCCTGAACGACTGGCTGACGAATCACGCCCCGCGTTTCGGATTCTTTCGCCCCTTCCAGGGCGTGCGTTCCGGCGTGCAGCCGGAGCCCTGGCATTTCAGCTTCGCGCCGGTCGCGGAAAAAGCCCGACAGCGCCTGACACCGCAGGTGTTGCGAACAGCCATTGCGGGTGCACCCTTGCTGGGAAAGGAGGTCGTGCTCGAGAATCTGGAGGATCTGCACGCGCGCTACGTCGCGGCGATCGATCTGCCTTAATTGAAAGCTAAGCCCAGAGAGCTTTCAGGCGATTCAGCATCAAGCCGCGAACCTGATTGATCTGCGTGTCTTCCGAGGTAAAGAGCGGCGGATTGCGCCTGAGCATCGGCCAACGCTCGGTGCGCAGCACGCGATGCAAATACCCTAAATTGCGCTCGATGGCCTCAAGATAGGGATTCTTGCCGCCGAACAAACATTCTACGTAGCGATACGCGTGTTCGAACTCCCCTTCGAGGCGTGCCACGAAAGTTTCGCGCACGAACTCAGGGGTCTGGCGCAGTAGATCCAAACCGGAGCTGTAGCGGACGCGCAGCGACCCGTCAACAGCCGTGGTGGCGGCGACGCCGCCCAGCACAAATTCCGGATACAGCCGGTCGCGGCACTTCTCGAGGTAGCAGCGGTCGGCCATTTGCGCGATCAAATCCGCGGTGCCGAGCAGGTGTCCGAGCTTCCGATCCTTGGGATCGGCGAGCTGGATCATGTTGAGCTTGATTTCGTAACCCGTGAAATGGACGATCCGCGTCGCCACCGGCACCCAGTTTTCCATGCCGATGCTGGGCAAATAGCGCGCCAGGAATCGGGCGCTGCGGGTGACGTGATAGAGCGTGAACTCGGCCCCGTTGCTGTGCTTGAGGTCATCGAATTCCCGAATGTAGCCGGCGTCGTGGAACAGCGAGGTGACCAGCGCCAGGCTCACGCGCTCGGCGCCGAAGCGCAGGCGGCTCTCGACGGTGCGCTCATAGCCGACCAGCAGGCGCGCCATGGCGAGCGTCATGTCGAGCGAGTGCTGACGATCGTGATACAGCGTATCGACGCCGTGAAACCCTGGCATGCGGCCGGTAAAGAGCTTGTCGAAATCGTCAAAAGCGACCGCGACCTTGTCGAAGTATTCCGCCGGCCAGGCAGTTGTAAAAAGTTCACGGACGGCGGCGCTGACCGCCGCGGTGGAGCTGACCTGAACGGAATTCGCGACGTCGTAATCGTTACGTCTGAGGTCGTACATCAATGGGAGTTTAGGCCCTACCGGCCGATGGCGCCACGTGCCTGCTTCTCCTTATGGACTTGGCTCACAGTATTAAGTCAATCGGTCGACGCGAAATCCCAAGATTTAGTAAACTTTGATCCCCCCGAATTTCTGGCGTACGCGCCGCGCCAGCGTGGCATAACCCAGCCAAAAACCACAGGCCAATCCGATGGCAACCGCGGAACCGGCAATCAGCGGCCATCGAGGTGCCGCTGCCGCCAGAATAGCCGCCAGAGGTCCGGAGTTCAGCGGCGGGGCCCTCGCCGGCGACAGCCTTTCGGCTTGCGCGGCATCCAGCTCGCCTTGTTTTGCCGCCAGCTCGAGCTTGAGGCGTTCGACTTCGCTGCGCGCGGCCGCCTCGGCCAGTGCCGGCGTGGTGGCACGACTCTGATCCAGCTCCTCCTGAAGCTGCTTGAGTCGAACGACGGCGGGTTCCTGCGCGGTCAAAAAAGCGGATTTCACCCAACCGGTGGTGCCGTCGCTCAATCTTACCTGGGTGAAATCCCCGTTTTGCGCCAATGTTTCCACGCTCGCGCCCGAATGCAGCGTCGCCAGCCGCTGTCCCTGATTATTTTCCTCGGCGTAGACCCCGAGCACCAACTCATCGCTGACGTAAGCGGTGGCGGCCACTCCTTTGATCGACAGCAGCGCCAACAGCAGCGCGGCGAACCACCTCACGCGGCAATGCCCGTTTGCTTTAGCAGGGGCCGCACGTCCGGCTGGCGCCCGCGGAAGCGCACGAATGCGTCCATCGCATCCACGCTGCCGCCGCGGGAGAGGATGGATTCGCGAAACCGGGTCGCCGTTTTTGCGTCGAAAACACCCGCCTCCTCGAAAGCCTCGAAGGCGTCGGCGGCGAGCACCTCGGCCCATTTGTAGCTGTAGTAGCCGGCGGCATAACCCCCGGCGAATATGTGGGCGAAACTGGCGTGCATCCGATTGAAGGGCGCGGCCGGCACCACGGCGACTCGCTGCCGCACGGCGGCCAGGGTCGCCGCGATATTGGCACCCACCCCGGCATCGAAATTGGCGTGTAACTCAAAATCGAATGTCGCGAGTTCGATCTGCCGCAGCGTGTCGAGCGCAGCGTTGAAGGTGCGGGTGCCGAGCAGGCGCTGCAGCATGTCGACCGGGAGCGGCTCGCCGCTGTCGATGTGCGCTGAAATGAGCGGCAGAACCTCCGCGCGCCAGACGAAGTTCTCCATGAACTGGCTCGGCAATTCGACTGCGTCCCAGGCGACGCCGTTGATACCGGCGATGCTGGGGTAAGCCACGCGGGTCAGCATGTGGTGCAGCCCGTGACCGAATTCGTGAAACAGCGTAATCACCTCGTCGTGCGTCAACTGCGACGGCTGCGGACCCACCGGCGCGGTGAAATTGCACACCAGCTGCGCCACCGGCAGCGCCGTGCCCGACGGCAGTGCTTTGGCGACCACGCATTCGTCCATCCAGGCGCCGTTGCGCTTTTCGGCACGCGAATACGGATCGAGGAAGAAGCCGGCCACGACGCGCTGGTCCCTGTCGAGCAAATCGTAGAAGCGCACGCTGG
The DNA here is from genome assembly GCA_963721095.1 of uncultured Gammaproteobacteria bacterium. Lineage (GTDB taxonomy): Bacteria > Pseudomonadota > Gammaproteobacteria > Steroidobacterales > Steroidobacteraceae > Bog-1198. Next base: position 427,064 of record CAVRHU010000001.1, read on the forward strand.
GATGCCAGACGCTGACATTGGGGCGTTCGCGAACACTGATACCGTATAGCCGCTGCGTCAGAACGAACAGGCCATCGAGCACCTTGGGCAGCGGGAAGTAAGGGCGCAAGGCCTCCTGCGAGACCTTGTAGCGGCTCTCCTGCAGCCTATCGCCGTAGTAGGCGATATCCCAGGCATTGAGTTTGCGGCCCGCAAACTCCTCCAGCCCCAGAAATTCTTCGCGCGCCGCCGGCCGGCAGCGCCGGGCCAAATCATCGAGGAAGGCCAGCACCTGCTTGCTGCTTTTCGCCATGCGCGTCGCCAGCGCGTAGTCGGCGAAATTGGCGAAACCCAGCAGATTGGCGAGCTCGTGGCGCAGCGGCAGGATCTCGGCGATGACGGCATTGTTGTCGAATCGTCCCGCGCTTGGGCCCAGTTCCGAGGCGCGCGTGATCCAGGCCTCGTAGATGTCGCGGCGCAGCTGCTCACTTTCGGCGCTGGACATGACGGTCATGTAGGTGGGTTGATCGAGTTTGAACAGCCAGCCCGCTTGATGGGCCTCGCGCGCATCGGCCGCGGCACGATCGATGGCGTTGCCGGGCAGACCGGCCAGCTCCGCGCTGTTGGTAACGCTGCGCGTATAGGCGCGCGCCGCATCGAGTACGTTCTCGGAAAACTTGGTCGCCAGGTGCGCCAAACGCTGGGCCACCTCGCGGTAGCGGGCTTTCTGATCGGCCTGCAAGTCGACGCCGGCAAGCCGGAAATCGCGCAACGCGTTTTCCAAAAGCTTGCGTTGCGCCGGGTCGAGCGCTTCGCCCTCATTCTTCAGGATTTGCGCGTAAGCCGCCTGCAGCGCCGCGTTTTGTCCCAGCTCCGAGGAATATTCGGTGAGCAACGGCACGCACGCGTTGTACGCCTCGCGCATCTCGGTGGAATTCGCAACCGCATTCAGATGCGAAATCGGGCTAAAAACGCGGCTCAAACGGTAGCTTAGCTCCTCGACCGGCACCACCAGCGAGGCAAAGGTCGGCTTTTGCTGCGCGGTCAGTTCCGCAAGCCGCGCACGATTCTGCGCCAGTACCTCCTCGAGGGCAGGACGCGCATGGCGCGCCTCAATGCGTCCGAAGTCCGGCAGCGCTCCGAGTTCCAACAGTGGATTGTTCACCGGCCAATTCTAGCAGACGCGCCCGGGCACCCAGCCATGGGCCATAAGGCATGCGAACACGTATCATTGTCGCCTGCGAGCGTCTTTAAGGAAGGATGAAACCTCCCGTGTCCGAACAAGCATTCGATCTCATCAGCATCGGCGGGGGCAGCGGCGGTCTCGCCTGTGCGCAGCGCGCCGCCGAATACGGGGCCAAGACCGCCGTCATCGAGCCGCATCGCCTCGGCGGGACTTGCGTGAATGTGGGCTGCGTCCCCAAAAAAGTCATGTGGAACGCCGCGGGCGTCGCCTTGAGCTTGCAAGATGCGAACGACTACGGCTTCGAGGTCAAGACGGGCGGCTCCGACTGGGCGGAATTGAAGCGCAAGCGCGATGCGTATGTACTGCGCTTGAACGGCATTTATGAACGCAATCTGGCCGCCAAAGGAGTGACGTATGTGCGCGGCGCTGCCCGGTTCGCGGATGCCCACAGCGTCTTGGTCAATGGCCGGCGCTTCAGCGCCCGCCACATCGTCATTGCGACCGGCGGCAAGGCCATGTGGCCGGCGATTCCGGGCGCCGAGCTCGGCATCAATTCGGACGGCTTCTTTGAGCTTCAATCCCGGCCGCAGCGGGTTGCCGTTGTCGGCAGCGGCTACATTGCCTGCGAGCTGGCCTCATCTTTTCGAGAGCTCGGCAGCGAGGTGGAACAGTTCGTCCGCAAGGACCGCCTGCTGACCAATTTCGATGCCATGCTCGGCAAGTCCCTGATGCGCGAAGTCCGCGCCCAAGGAATGATTGTCCATGAACGCGCCATACCGGCCGCGGTGCGCGCGGTCTCGGACAAGAGGACTCTGGTGACGGAGGATGGGCGCGAATTTGCCGGCTTCGATTGCGTGCTGTGGGCGATCGGCCGAGATTCAAATGCGGCCGGCCTCGGCTTGGAGGCGGCCGGCGTTGCAACCGACGACATGGGCTACATCGGCACGGATGAATTTCAGAACACCAATGCGGCCGGCGTCTATGCAATTGGCGACGTGACCGGCCGTGCGGCCCTGACTCCGGTGGCCATCGCCGCGGGCCGGCGCCTGAGCGATCGGCTATTCGGAGGACAACCCAAGCGGCATTTGGACTACAACCTGATTCCCACCGTGATTTTCACGCATCCGCCGATCGGCACCGTCGGCGCCACCGAAGCGGAAGCACGCGCGCAATACGGCGACGCGGTGAAAGTCTATGTCGCGGACTTCACGCCGATGTACCACGCGCTCACCACGCGAAAAACGCACACCGACATGAAGCTGGTTTGCGTCGGGCCCGAGCAGCGAATCGTCGGCTGCCACATCCTGGGGACCGCAGCCGACGAAATGCTGCAGGGATTTGCCGTGGCCATTCGCATGGGCGCCACCAAGGCGGATTTCGACGACACCGTGGCCATTCACCCGACCAGCGCCGAGGAACTCGTCACCATGCGCTGAGCGTCGGCTCAGTGACTATGATCGGTGAGGTATAGCGCTTGTCAGGGAGCATAAGGAGACTCAAGGCACGAAGATAACAGTGCCTTGAGTCTCCTTATCCCCCCTGACGCGAGACGGATCAATGCCACATGCCGATGGGCGTTGGACGACGAGAGTCTCCGGCACGGCGAGTGCGCCTGAGCCCATCTGACCGCCGGTGGCGATTCGAGAGCCGTCGCCTGTCACAGTAAATTTGAGCGTCGGTCGTGGACATGCAAGCCGGTCAAACGCACTTTGCCGGGGTGCAATTCAGGCGTGCTGCGCCAGTGCCTCGAGTGCAGGTCCCGTGTCCGGGCGTATGCCGCGCCACAGTAGAAAAGACTCCGCGGCTTGTTCAACCAGCATGCCCCAACCCTTGGTGGTACGCCCCGCGTGCAAGGATTTCGCCCACAACGTAAAGGGCGTATGTCCGCGTCCGTAGGCCATGTCGTAGCAGATGCTCTCTTCGCTCACCAGTCCGACCGGCATCTCCGGCATCTCTCCCTGCAGACTGGCTGAGGTTGCGTTGATGATGAGATCGTAAGGGGGGCCTTGTACCTCGGCGAAACCACAGCCTGAAATCTCGCCCAAATCGGCGAATTCGGCGGCCAGCTTGCGGGCGCGCTCCGGCGTGCGATTGGCAATGACCAGCTCGCGCAATTCGCGCTCCATCAGCGAGCCGAGCACGCCGCGAACCGCGCCACCGGCCCCCAGAATGAGCACGCGCTTGCCGGTGAGCGCGAGTCCCAGATTATTCTCGAGATCGGCCATCAGACCGAGTCCGTCGGTGTTATCGCCCAACAGGGAGGTCTGTTCGAAAAATGCGATGGTGTTGACCGCTTTGGCGCGCTCCGCCCGCGGCGTGAGTTCATTCACCAGTTCCGCAGCCGCCTGTTTGTGCGGCAACGTGACATTGAGGCCCTTGAGGCCGCCGGCGAACAGACGCAGCGCCTCGCGGCGAAAATTCTCCGGCGGAATATCGAACAGCCGGTAGACCAAATTTTGCGCCGTGGCCTTGGCAAACATTCCGTGGATGAAGGGCGACCAGCTATGGGAGATGGGGTGACCCGCAACTCCGTACTGATCAGGCGCCTCCGATCCCGCACTCGAGTTCACCGGGAGCCTGTCTCGGCAAGCCACTGAGCGGCGTGTTTTGCAAAGTAGGTCAAAATGCCATCGGCGCCGGCGCGCTTGATGCACATCAGCGCTTCCATGGCGACGGCGCGTTCATTCAACCAACCATTGCCGGCGGCGGCCATGATCATGGAGTACTCACCGCTGACCTGGTAGACCAGAGTGGGCATTCCGAACTCATCCTTCACGCGCCGTACGATGTCCAAATACGGCAGACCCGGCTTGACCATGACCATGTCGGCGCCTTCGTTGATATCGAGCGCCACTTCGCGCAGCGCTTCGTCGGAATTTCCGATGTCCATTTGATAGGTGTGCTTCCCGCCGCCACCCAGTTGCGCGGCCGATCCGACGGCGTCGCGAAACGGACTGTAGAAATTCGAGGCGTACTTGGACGCGTAGGCAAGAATGCGCGTATGTACCAGCCCGGCACTTTCAAATGCGCTGCGAATGGCGCCGATGCGCCCGTCCATCATGTCGGAGGGCGCGACGATATCGGCGCCGGCATCGGCGTGCGAACGTGCCTGGCGCACCAGCGCCGCGACCGTTTCGTCATTCAGCACATAGCCAGTGTCATCGATCAGGCCGTCCTGCCCATGCGTGGTGAAAGGATCGAGCGCCACATCGGTGATCACGCCCAAGGCGGGGAATTCCTTCTTGACGGCTCTGACGGCCGCTTGTGCGATGCCATCAGGATTCCAGGATTCGCGGGCGTCCAGAGTTTTCCTCGCTTCCGGCGTGACCGGAAACAAGGCGATTGCCGGGATTTTGAGTCGTACCAGCGCCTCGCATTCGCGCAGCAAGTGATCGACGGTGAGCCGTTCGACGCCGGGCATCGAAGCCACCGGCTGACGATCGCCGCGGCCTTCGACCACAAAAATAGGGTAAATCAGCGAGTCCACGCTCAGGCGCGTTTCGCGCATCAAACGGCGTGAAAATTCATCACGGCGCATGCGCCGCATGCGGGTTTTTGGAAATGAATTGCCGCCCATTCCGGTCATCTTGAATGTGACTCCTAGCACTCAGTTTGCCGCCGCAAAAAGCCCAAGTCCGTGCCCAGTCGGCATATTTGACCGTCGGCGGCGCCCGTTGAACGCGGTAATATCGCAGGAACGATACCTTAAGCCGGGTTTTGATTCATACATGAACGATGAGGCTGCCGGAAAGGGCAATCGCGCCCGGTTCCAAGCGCTGTGCCAGTCACTGCGCCCGGATCTGCTGCGGTTCGCATTTTGGTTGTGCCGCGACCGGGCTTTGGCCGAGGACGTCGTCCAGGAGAGCATGTTGCGGGCCTGGAAGGCGCAGGACTCACTGTTGAACGAGGGCGCCGCGAAACCCTGGCTGCTGACCATCATCCGCCGCGAATATGCGCGCACCTTCGAGCGCAAGCGCTTCTCGACCGTGGATGTGGACGAACTCATCGCCCAAGAGGAGCCGCTGCTGGCTGCCGCCGAGGAACACGACATTCGCGACGTGCGTGCCGCCATGATGAAATTGCCCGATGAATACCGCGAGCCGCTTGTTCTACAGGTGCTGATGGGCTATTCGACCGCCGAGATTGCGCGCGAACTCGGCCTCTCGGGTCCGGCGGTGCTGACGCGCCTGTGCCGCGCGCGCCGCCAGCTGCGCGCGGCTTGCGGGGAAGATACGAGTCAGGATCCGCAAGAATGATGGAACACGCGCACTATCGAGCGGCGATCTTGGCCGACCCGCATGACAATGACGCGGAGCTGCGCGCGCATCGAGAAGCGTGTGCCGAGTGCCGAGCCTTCACCGAACAGCTTTTGAAATTCGAGTCGCGGCTCGAGCGGGCGTTGCGAGTCGATATTCCGCCCAAGGGCGATGTGCTGCCGTTTGCGCGCAAGCGCGCCGACACGGCGCGCGCCCCGCGGCGCTGGATGGCGGTCGCGGCCAGCGTTTTGCTCGGCGCGGCGGTCGCCGGCGGCATTTGGCTCACCTTGCCGCAATCCAGTCTTGCGGCGGCGGTTGTTGCGCACATGGCGGGAGAACCGCAAGCCTGGCGGCGCACCGAGATCGCGGTGCCGAAGCCGGAATTGGAAGACGTGCTGAAAGATTCGAAACTGCGCCTGAAGCCGGATGCGGGAATCGTCAGCTACGCCAGCAGCTGCACGTTCCGCGGGTATCGGGTGCCGCATCTGGTGGTGCAAACGCCTTCAGGGCCGGTCACGGTCATGGTGCTGGTGCATGAATCGGTGCGCCGGCCGACGCAATTCGACGATCAAGGCTATCGCGGCACCATCGTACCCGTGCCGGGACATGGCAGCATCGCCGTTCTGATGCGCGACTCCGGCATCGGCGCGGGCGAAATCGAGCGCATCGCTGCGCGCGTCGACGATTCGATTGTCTGGACCCGCTAGCGCCCGGCGCTAGATCCCCGCCTCGTTCAGCAGCGCGATGAGCCCCCGGGCGCTCGCCGCCAGCGTCGGATGTTCGGCCTCGAACTGCACGGCCACTTTTTCCAAACGCTCGGGCAGGGTCTTGCGCGACGGCGCAGCCGCGCCCGCGGGCTCATCCACCATGCGTTTGACGTCAGGAAGGATCTCGCCGAGCGACTGTCGCGTCGCGGGATTTCGTTGATGTGCGTCGGCCAATTCGGCGTGCAGATTGGCGAGCCGCTCGCGCAATGATTTTTGATCCATAAGCCACCTCTAAAAAAGCATGCGCTATTCTGCCATCCGCTCCGGCGTCAAGCGGGCCACTTCGACGTAACCCGCGCCGGGAGCCGCAATTCCCCGATGGATCGCGCCGTAGGCATCGCGAAGAAATTGGTCCGCGCCGTACGGCGGGTTGACGATCATGAGACCGCTTCCCGCCAGCCCCAGCCCGGCATCGTCCGGATGAATCGCCAGGTCCGCCAACAACATTTTGGGAATTTGCAGTGCCTCGAAGCGATTGTGCACCATCGTGCGCTGCGTGGCGCTGCGAATGGGATACCACATCAGATAGACGCCGCTCGGCCACCGGCGGTAAGCCTCGGTAAATGCCTGCAGCATCATTTTGAGTTCATCAAGGCTTTCGTAGGGCGGATCGATCAACACCAGTCCGCGCCGTTCGTCGGGCGGCAGGAACGCCTTCAGCGCCGCATAGCCATCCTGGATTTCCGTTCTGATTCTCCCGCTGGATTCGATCTCGCGCTGCGCGGCACGTGCCTCCGCGGGCAGCAGTTCGACGAACAATGCGCGGTCTTGCGGGCGCAGAGCTTGCGCGATCAGTGCGGGTGAACCGGGATAGCGCGGCAGCCGCTTGCCGCGGCGCGCATGGATTGCGCCGAAGTAATCGGCGAGCGATTCTTCGGCCAGGGCGTTGACGATCAGCCGCTGTACGCCTCGTTCCGCCTCTCCGGACTTTTGCGCTTCCGGCGCCTGCAGGTCATAGAAGCCGCGTCCGGCGTGGCTGTCGAGCACGAAAAACGCCGCATCCTTGCGCTTCAGTGCATTCAGGCAGTACAGCAATCCCACGTGCTTCGCGACGTCGGCAAAATTGCCGGCGTGATAGACGTGGCGGTAATTCATGGTGCATTGTGCCGTCTTTGGCGAATTCGCGCCAAAGCCTCGCTTGCGAAGCACCCCCCAACTGGGCAGTCTTACGGCCATCCACTCTCTTAAGGGCGAGTCATGAAAAGCGGCATATTCGAAATCGACGGCGTCGAATATCCCGATGCCGATGCGTCGGACCCGAATGCCTTGGGCTGGATGCAGGGCTCGCCGCCGCCGCCGGCAAAACGAATCCGCTTCGAGGACGATCGCTTCCTGGAGTTTCCGCAGATACGCTGGTCGTTGGCGCACATGCGCGAATTGGCGCCGACCGCGGCCATCTGGCGCGGCAACGCCGCACCGAGCGATCTTGGCGTCGTGCCCCGGGATCTTGCGCCGTCGATCGATGCCCTGGCTTTCGCGGACTTGCAAGGCCGCAGGCTCACCTGGGCGCAATCGCTGAAGGACACCTATACCGACGGCATCGTCGTCCTGCATCGCGGCCGCCGCATCTATGAACGCTACTTCGGCGCGCTTCAGGCACAGCGCCCGCATGCGTGTTTTTCAATCACCAAGTCTTACGCAGCCACGCTTGCCGCGACACTGCTTCACGAGCGGGCCCTGGACGAAACCAAGACGGTGTCGCATTACCTGCCGGAGATGATCGGCACCGCCTATGAGGACGCGTCCTTGCGCCACGTGCTCGACATGCAAATCGGCGTGGAATATTCCGAGCTGTATGCGGATCCGAAGGCGCATATCTGGGACTATGCACGCGCGGGCGGCCTGCGACCGCGCCCTCCCGGCTACAAGGGAGCGGATAATTTCTATGAGTATCTGCGCACGCTGCGCAAGGAAGGTGCGCACGGCGCGGCGTTTGCCTATAAGACGGTGAACACGGAAGTGCTGTGCTGGGTCATGAAACGGGTCACCGGCGCCGCGCTCGAGGAGATGTTGAGCCAGCGAATTTGGTCGCAGATCGGCTGCGAGGAGGATGGCTACGTTACCGTCGACTCCATCGGAGTGGCGATGGGCGGCGGCGGAATGAGCGCCAGTCTTCGGGATCTATGCCGCTTCGGTGAGCTTTTGCGCTGCGAGGGCGCCTGGCACGGCAAGCAGGTCATACCGGCGGAAGTCATTGCGGATATCCGGCGCGGCGCCGAACCGGCCAAATTTGCCCTGGCGGGATACACGCTGCTGCCGGGCTACTCCTACCGCAACATGTGGTGGGTGTCCCACAACGAGCTCGGCGTTTTCGAGGCACGCGGTATCCACGGTCAGCGCCTGTACATTGCGCCGAAAGCCGAATTGGTGATCGCGCGATTTTGTTCTCATCCCATCGCCACCAGCGCCGCCAATGATCCGGTCACGCTGCCGGCATTTGCCGCCATGAGCCAGCTGTTGATGGCGGGCTGAACTCCCGTTCGCCGCCACCGTGCGGTCGGACGCCGATCAATCCTCGGGCAATTTGACATCTTGTGGCGGCAGCGCTTGGAATCGCGCTGCAGTTCACAGTTGCCGGCGTCGTCCGCGCACGGCTTCGGCTACCATTTCTAGATAGAGACCGCGGGCCAAGGAGAGAGCGCATGAGCAAGACCGCTGTGGACAGCTTGATCGAATCGCATGAGTACGACGGCGAGGAGCTGGTGCGGCGCGCAACTCTGGAGCGCCGCAACTATGAGCGCAAGTCCGTCTCGATTCGCGCCAACGTCACGGTGCCGGGAATGTCGGTCCTGCCCGGGCACACGGTCGATATGTCGCGCGTCGGCGCGAGCATCACAGTTCCCTTCGAGCTGGCGCATGGTCAGCAATGCCTCATCGATTTGGAGCTGGAAGCCTGCGGCGAATCCCGCGATTTCCACATTCAGGCCGAGGTGCGTTATTGCGTGCCGATGAGCGATGGCCGATGCCGTGTGGGTTTGCGCTTCGCCGAAACCGACGCGGCGACCTCGGCGCTGATCGCGGCGATCCTAAAGACTCCCGTCTGAATTCAACACATCCCGGGCCGCGGCATCGCTCAGTCCCCATTGCGGAAAAGCCTGCAAGGCATCCACGTAGTTATGGATGACATCGGTGTGGGCGTCCTCCTGCCAGCCTCCCGGCTGCGGATTCTGCGGCAGGTCCCGCGGCCGGCCTCGTTCATCGATGCAGTAAAGCGTGAAATTCAGCGCCTGGCGTGCCTCGCCGGCCAACACCGGAGAGTCGACGGCCTTTGCGTACAGTGCCAGTACGGCGCCGTAGGTTGAGTTCACGCCTCCCCAAGCCTGCTTGTCCTCATCCTGTTCGTGGCAGACGATCACGCCGGATTCGCGGTGCGTAAAGTTTGCGCGCACGAATTCGATCAGCGCACGGCTGTCGTTTTGCCAGTCCCGATCCAGCTCATTCTTCCGCTCGAGAAGGTAGCGCGCAAGATTCAAGGGCGCCCAGGCGCTGCGATTGGTGGGCGTGTCGTGATCCTCGAAGAACTGTGCGAACAGGGCGCCGTCCGCGGCGGCGCTCGGGATTTGGTGATCCTTGATCCAATGCCAGAGCGCCTGCCGCGGGGCTGAGAATTCCGCATAGCCGTGCGCGGTGAGCAGATCGTAGAGGCGCAAGATATAGGTCATGTTTCCGGACACCGGCCCGCGGCCCTCGCCGCTGCGATAGTCGGCGCGAAACGGCCAGGGCGAACGGGCGCCGTCGCCCTCTTGCTGATTCGCCGCCAGCACGCGCGCGTTTTGCAATGCCTGCAGCAGATACCTTGCCTCGCCGGTCGCTTCGAAGAGCAGCATGAGCGCGAAGCCCGCGATTCCGCCCTTGTCCGGCTGGATCTCATACGGCCGATCCGACTGTGAGCCGCAATCGGCGGGCTGCGGGAAGTGCGCGCGCCTGCCGGTGGAACGAGTGAACGCAGGATACTTGCCGGCGGCCGGCGTGAGGACTTCCTTCAGCAGATAATCGCCCAACAGGCGCGCAGTGGCCAGCCACGCCGGCTGCTGCTGCGCGCGCATGGCGTGAAATTTGAGATACGAAATGATTCCCATGCCGTTTTGGGTCGAAGGAATGATGTCGGTGCGCTCTGTGTTCGGAGTCCAACTCACATCGAGGAAGGTTTCGCAGGCAAAGCGCGGATAGCCATGATCGATCGGACATTGCTGGTAGAAATTCATTTCGCGGTCCAGCGCCGCGATCCAGGAAGTCCAGGGCAGCAATTGCCCGGAAGCATCGACGCTGACCGGGTGCCCGGCGATGATTGTCGGTGCGTTCATGGCTGCGAGTTCATTGCGCTTGCCGGGGACATCAAAAAATACCGATGAGCTTTTGTCAATCGTCCAAAATGCGGGTGAGCTTGTGTCGATCGCAGGACCTGCCGCCACCGTGCGTCAATGGCCCGCTAGAATACAGTTTGGAGCATGGTGACACATGGCGCTCGGCGCAACTGTTTATAACTTCAAGATAGAACTCGCCGATTCGGACCGCGGCGCCTATGCCCCATTGGATCTGCGCGTGGCGCGTCATCCGTCGGAGACGGAGGAACACCTGCTGACGCGCGTTCTCGCGTACTGTCTCGAGTACACCGAAGGCATCGGTTTCTCCAAGGGGCTGTCCGATCCTGAACATCCGGCCATTTCGGTGCGCGACCTGACCGGCGCGTTGCGTGTCTGGATCGATGTCGGCGCACCCGAGGCCGCGCGGCTGCACCGCGCCGCCAAACTTGCGCCGCGTGTCGCGATATATACCCACAAGGACGCGGAGCAACTCGCCGCACGGTTGGGGGCGGAAAAGATCCACCGCGCCGAGGCCTTGGAACTGTACGCCGTGGATCGGGATTGGCTGGCGGCGTTGACCGCGCGGCTCGAAAGGCGGATGGAGTTCGCGCTCACGGTGGCCGACCGCCACGTGTACCTGTCGCTTGGCGCGGAAACGCTCAGCTGCGCGGTCCGCCGGGTCGAGCTTGTTCCGGCACTGTGAATTGAGCGCCGGCGAGTTCGGTCAAATAGTCGCGCGGACGGAGAAAATTCTCATACAAGTTCGCTTCAGGCGATCCCGGCGACGGATGCCAATCGTAGTCCCACCGGACGAGCGGCGGCAGCGACATCAAGATGGACTCGGTGCGGCCGCGCGACTGCAAGCCGAACAAGGTGCCCCGGTCCAATACTAAATTGAATTCCACATACCGGCCGCGGCGGTACAACTGGAATTGGCGTTCGCGATCGCCGTACGGCTGGTCTTTGCGCCGTTCCAAAATGGGCAGGAACGCGGGCAGAAAGTGATCTCCCACGCTGCGCTGAAATGCAAAGCAGCGGCTGAAGCCGCCGTCGTTCAAATCATCGAAGAACAATCCGCCGACACCTCGCGTTTCGTTTCGATGAGGGAGAAAAAAATAGCGGTCGCACCAAGCCTTATATTGCGCGTAAACGTCCGGCCCAAACGGCTGACACGCGTCTCGAGCGCACCGATGCCAGTGAAGCACGTCCTCCTCGCTGGGGTAGTAGGGCGTGAGGTCAAAGCCTCCGCCGAACCACCAGACCTCGGGGCCTGTTGCCGGGCGCGCAACCAGAAAGCGGACATTGCAATGCGTCGTGGGGACATAAGGATTGCGCGGATGAAACACCAGCGACAATCCCATGGCTTCGAAGGGCGCGCCGGCAATTTCAGGACGTTGAATGGACGCGGATGGCGGCATTTTCTCGCCGAACACATGGGAGATGGATACGCCGGCACGCTCGAATATGGCGCCGTCGCTCAAAATACGGCTCTCGCCCCCGCCGCCTTCCGGCCGATCCCACGCGTCGCGCCGAAATTTCAGGGAATCAATTTTCTCGAGTGCCGCGGTAATGCGGTCCTGCAATTCATTCAGGTAGCTTTTCACTGCCGATGCGTCTGCCGAATCGAGATTTGGCATTGGCTTCCGGACTCCTAGCCCTTCTTTTTTGCGGGCCTCTTTTTGGCCGGCGGCTTGAGCTTGGCCTTGGGCTTCGGCGCTGCGACCGGTTTCACGGATGCTGCAGCCGGGTTCCGCGGCGCCTGCTTGTTGACCGCCGCCGTCTTGCCCTTCGCGGCGAGCTTCACCGGCGCCGCTCCGGCAGGGGCGGCCGCGGGCGGTGCATCCTTCGCGGATTTCGCGGCTTTCGGCGGAGTCTTCGCGGCGAACTTCGAGCCCTTCGCGCCCTTCGCGCCTCTGCGTCCCCACTTGCCCCGTTCCGGTGCCGCCGCCAGCAGTGCCTGGCACTCCTCCAATGTCAGGCCTTTCGGATCCTTGTCCTTGGGGATCTTCGCATTGCGCGCCTTGTCGGTGATATAGGGTCCGTAACGTCCGTTCAGGACTTGGATTCCGGCGTCCGGAAATTCCAGAATCAGCCGATTGGCATCCGCAATTTCCTTCTCGCGAATCACCTCGAGCGCACGCTCCGGGGTGATCTCGTAGGGGTCGTCGGTCTTCAAAGAAACATACTTGGCGCCGTACTTCACGTAGGGGCCGAAGCGCCCGACGTTGGTGGTGATTTCCTCGCCCGCCGCCGTCGTCCCGAGCTTGCGCGGCAGTTTAAATAATTCCAGAGCCTGCGCGTGGGTGATCTGGTCCATCTTTTGACCGGGGCGAAGGCCTGCGAACCGTGGTTTATCCTCATCGTCCTTGGTGCCGATTTGCACAAAGGGTCCGAAACGTCCCATGCGCACGCTCATGGGTTTGCCGCTGACCGGATCCGGACCCAAATCGCGCGCCTGCGCCACTTCTTCGCGGCTGACGGATTTTTCAGTGTGCTTGACCAGATCGATGAAGGGTTTCCAAAATCTTTCCAGGAGCGGAACCCATTCCTGCTCGCCGCTCGCGACTGCATCCAGCGAATCTTCCATTTTGGCAGTGAAGTCGTAATCCACGTAGGTCGTGAAGTACAAGGTGAGGAACCGGCTGACGATCTTGCCGATATCCGTTGCGGTGAAGCGCCGGCTTTCGATCTCCACGTACTGACGGTCGCGCAAGGTGGAAATAATCGAGGCGTAAGTCGAGGGGCGGCCGATGCCGTACTCTTCCAGCGCCTTGACCAGCGATGCTTCCGAGAAGCGCGGCGGCGGTTCGGTGAAATGCTGGCTCGGCACGACGGCGAGCAGCTTGACCCGATCGCCCTCCTTCATGGGCGGCAGCACGTGATCCGAATCGTCCTGCACGGCGTCATCCAGACCTTCCTGGTACACCGATATATAACCCGGTTTGACCAAGGTCGAGCCATTGGCGCGCAGCCCAGTGCGCTTGGGCCCCTCGGCGCCGGCGCGCATCTCAACCGTGACGGTATCGAAGATCGCCGGCGCCATCTGGCAGGCGATCGTGCGCTTCCAGATCAAGGAATACAGCCGAAATTGATCGGCTTCGAGCTTGTTCTCGATATCCCCCGGCAGCACGCCGGCGGTTGTCGGCCGGATCGCTTCGTGCGCCTCTTGAGCGTTCTTCGACTTGGTCCGGTAGATGCGCGGTTCTTCGGCAAGTCCCACCTGGCCGTAGAGCTGCACGATGGTGTCGCGGATCTGACCGATGGCTTCTTGCGCCAGGTTGAGCGAGTCGGTGCGCATGTAGGTGATCAAGCCCACCTGCCCCTCGCCGATGTCGACCCCCTCGTAAAGCTGCTGCGCCACCCGCATGGTTTTTTGCGCACTGAAGCCCAGCTTGCGCGCCGCTTCTTGCTGCAGGGTGGAGGTGGTGAACGGCGGCGCGGGGTTGCGCTTGCGCTGCTTGCGGTCGACCGACAACACGGTGAGCTCGCCCTTGGCCTCCGCCTGCAGCACTCGCTCCACTTCGCGGGCTCGCGCTTCATTCGTGAAGCTGAATTGTTCCACCTTCTCGCCCTGGAACTCGACCAATTTGCCGGGAAACTTTTGCTCCGAATGCGACAGCTCGGCCTCGATGGTCCAATACTCGCGCGCGACGAACGCCGCGATCTCGTCCTCGCGTTCGCAGATCATGCGCAACGCGGGACTCTGCACCCGGCCGGCCGACAGTCCCGGCCGCACCTTCTTCCACAACAGCGGCGAGAGATTGAAGCCGACGAGAAAATCCAGCGCGCGGCGCGCCTGCTGCGCGTTCACGAGGTCGACAGACAGCTCGCGCGGCGCGGCCATGGCATCGCGCACCGAGTTCTTCGTGATCTCGTAGAAAACGACGCGGCTCACTTCCTTGCCTTTCAGCGCGCCCTCGGACTTCAAGAGTTCGTACAAATGCCAGGAAATGGCCTCGCCCTCGCGGTCGGGGTCGGTGGCCAGGAAGAGGGCCTTGGCTTTCTTGAGTGCGCGGGATATGGCGTCGATGTGCTTCTTATTGCGTTCGACCACCTGATACTTCATCGCGAAGCGATGCTTCGGGTCGACGGCGCCTTCCTTCGGCACCAGATCGCGCACATGCCCATAGGAGGCCAGAACTTCGAAGTCCTTGCCGAGGTATTTCTTGATGGTCTTCGCCTTGGCAGGCGATTCCACAATAACGAGATTGCTGCTCAAAGTCTTCTAATGCAAAGCGTCGGTGCGCTCTTCGAAGACCAGGTCTTCCATTTGAGCATAAGCGGACTCTTGACCGGGCTGGCTGAAGAGCACCATCAGCACGACCCATTTCACCTGCTCGATATCGATCTCGTCGGCCTCGAGCGCCATCAGGCGGTCGATCACCAACTCGCGCTCCGTGCCCGAAAGAATTCGAACGTTTTCCAGGTACATCAAATAACCTCGCACGTCCGTGTCCAACCGCACCAGTTCCTGGCTGCTGAATACCCGCACTGCGCGCGCCGTCGCCTCGGCGACTTTGCCGAGTTGTTCCCCCGAAAGACCGTCGAGCCATTCCAGAGCCCGTTCGATGTCGGGTTCCGCGAATCCTGCTTTGTCCAATTCGAGCTTCAATGTATTCCGATCGGGCCGCGGCTCATCGTCGGCACTCATATAATTCTCGAAGAGATAGATGAGCAGATCGAGAACGTTATCTTTCACCTCCGGCTCCTAACGACTCGGGAGTAACGGCCCCCGGGGGCGGCCTGAACGTGGCCTTCTAGCTCGAGGATCAGCATCATCGAGGACACGGCTTCAGCTTTGAATCCGGTGCGAACGACCAACATATCGATGTCCGCCGGATCAAAGCCGAGCGCATCTAACAAGATTTTGTGTTCCTTGTCCATTCCCGCCTCCAACTCTACGGCCGAGCCGGGACCGTCCAAGGCGCTGCGCCGGGCGTCGAAGAACGCCGAAAAGTTCAACTCCCTCAATATGTCAGCGATGGTTTCGGTGAGTTTTGCGCCCTGGCGAATCAGCTCGTGGCAGCCGCGGCTCAACGGGTTGTGAATCGAGCCCGGGACGGCGAACAGCTCTCGATTCTGGTCGCCCGCGAGCCGCGCCGTGATCAATGACCCGGAGCGGCTCGCCGCCTCGACCACCAGCGTACCGAGACTCAACGCGGCGATGATGCGATTGCGCTGTGGAAAATTCGCGCGCCGCGGCGGCGTGCCCAGCGGGAATTCGCTGATCAATGCGCCCCGAAAACGGATCTCCTCGCTTAAGCCTTGATTGCTGCGCGGATAGACCGAGTCGATCCCTGTTCCCAGTACCGCGAGCGTGATTCCCTGCGCAGCCAACGCTCCGCGGTGCGCGGCGCTGTCGATGCCTGCGGCGAGCCCGCTGGTGATGGCAAGTCCGCGCGCCGCCAGCGACTCGGCGAAGTCGTACGCGGTGTCGCGGCCCGCGGGCGTGGGATTGCGGCTGCCCACAATCGAGAGCTGCGGCTCGTTCAAAACGCCGGCGTCTCCCGCGACATAAAGGACGATCGGGCGGCTCTCCAATGTTCGCAGCGAGGCGGGATAGCGCGCATCGGCGAACGTGACCAGATGGTGATCGGGTCTGTCGATCCACGCTCGCTCCGCGCTACTGGGCGAGGCGGCGGCGCTCCTCAGATACTCGCAAGCGGCCGCCGGAATTCCGGCACTTCGGCGAGCCGGGCCGGAGGATTCGAGAAAACCTGAAATACCGCCCAGACGTTCCAAGGCGGCCGAAAGGATGGGAACGCAGAGAGCAGGTGCGCGCGACAGCGCCATCCACGCAAACACCTCGTCGGCCCGCTGCATCGGGCCGATTATGGCGCAGCCGGCGACGCCCTTAAGCGCGCTTTCGCGCTGAGATTATCGAGATTCTCCCGCCAAACTCACGGGTTTTGTATTTTGTCTCCGACGCGAATCAGGTTCGTGGCTTCCATGATGAGGCCATAACTGATGTTGTCGAAGGTCTTGAACACCATGAACGTGCCGGTTCGTTCGGACGGCAGCGCCACCTTCTTGGCACCCACGGAACTGAGAGCGAAGAAGCCTTTCTTGTCGGAATCCGAGACCAAAGGACCCGTGTCGAACACGCCGAGCACGTTGCCCGGCGCGAGGCCATCGCGTGCACCGCGATTGACGACGACCACTTCGTACTGGCCGATGACGGTCACGCCATTGGCGACGGAAATGATGCGGCCGTTGGTTTTGACCCGCGGGGCGCTCGGAATGAAATCGAGCGGCACATCGACGCCGCCGGGAATGAGCTTGTCGCCGGCGCGGGACTCGCGCGCGGATTCGGTCAGCACCAAGGTGGTGGGGTCGCCTTGGCGGGTGATGTGACCGGAACCCGTGAAAATGCCGTCATAGCCGAGAAAGCGCTTGTCGTCCGGATCGATCAGCGCGTCGCCGACGCGCACGATGTTGTAGTGAGAGCCGAGTTCCGCCGGACTGGCGAATCCACGGGCATAAACGGTATCTCCTTCGGACATGACGACGTGCAAGTCGCGGGTCGCGAGCACATAGGGCGCGGCCTTCATTTGATCCCGGTCGAGCACGGTCGGCTTCGACATGAATGCGGCGACGGTCGCGTAGGGAATGGTGGTAATGGCCGAGTCGATGGGCTCGCTGCGAACCGTGGGTTCGACGCGGACGTCGCCGCCGCGCTCCAAACCGCGCTGCAACACGATTTGCGGCTGGCCGTCGATATACACCAGGCGCAAGGTGTCGCCCGGATAGATCAAATGCGGGTTATGGACCTGGGGATTGACCTGCCAGATTTCGGGCCAGTACCAAGGATCGCGCAAGAAGACCTTGGCAATACCCCACAGCGTGTCGCCCCGCTTGACCACGTAGCTGTCGGGGGCGTTGTCGGCCAGGGGGATGGCTTTGCGAGGCACTTCCGCCGTTTCCGTGGAAGAGGTGGAAGAGGAGGAGCTCGCCTCGATAGCGGCTTCGATGGACGTCTTTTCATTGCCCACCACGGTGCCTTCCGCCACCGGCTCGCTCGCCGGGACCGCGGATTCAGGCGCCGGTGCTTCCGGCTTCGAGGCCGTTGAATGGCAGCCCGCGAGCACTGCAACCCCTAGAAATAGGCCTAATATTCGATGACCTTGCATTCGTTTCGCTCCCATGAGTCAGCTTATGGTTGCAGACTGACTGGTATACTTCCGCCCGGCCGCTCAAGACTGGGACGCATCGCCCGTTTTTGTCTTTTGCTCAAGCCCGTGAACGCTTGGCGCTCGGGCATTAAGTTAAGCAGCGGCGGAACTTTAGCAACATTCCTGGGCCAAAAACACGATATTGCTCTCATAACTCCCATGACAAAGCTCGTAATTCTGGAGTATCCCGATCCGCGGCTGCGAAAGAAGGCTGCCCCGGTCGACCGGATCGATGACGCATTGCGTCAATTCATCGATAACCTGCTCGACACCATGTACTCCGCCAATGGCGTGGGCTTGGCTGCCACTCAGGTCGATGTGCACAAGCGCGTGATCGTCATCGACGTCAGCGAAACGCGGGATCAGCCACTGGTGCTCATCAATCCAGAGATCCTGAGCAAGGAGGGCGAAGGCCCTGGGGAGGAGGGATGCCTATCCCTGCCCGGCATTTACGACAAGCTGACGCGGGCCACGCACATCCGGGTTCGGGCCCTCGGGCGCGACGGCCAGCCTTTCGAGATGGCGGCCGAGGGATTGCTGGGCACTTGCATCCAACACGAAATCGATCACCTGGAAGGCAAGTTATTCGTCGACTACCTCTCTGAGCTGAAGCGCACGCTGATTCGGCGCCGCCTGGAAAAAGAGCGTAAGCAAAGATCCACGGGCAGCGATTCCCGCGCGCACGCGCCGGCTCTTTGAGCCTTGAGCGCCGCTCACTCTTTGAAGCTGGGCTTCGCCGGCACGCCTGACTTCGCGGTTCCCGCGCTCAACAAGCTGGCCGAGCGGCATCGAATCGCGGCCGTGTTTACGCAACCGGATCGCCCGGCCGGCCGCGGTCAGGCCCTGCACTTCAGTCCCGTCAAGCGCCGGGCGCTCGAGCTCGGACTGTCCGTCCATCAACCCGCGAGCTTCAAAGGCCCCGACGCATTCGATTTATTGCGGGCCGCTCAAGTCGAGGTGCTGGTCGTGGTCGCCTATGGCTTGATACTTCCCGCGGCCGTGCTCGATATCCCGGCGCGCGGCTGCCTCAACATTCACGCTTCGCTACTGCCGCGCTGGCGCGGAGCTGCTCCGATCCAGCGCGCCCTGCTGGCGGGAGATGCGGCCACCGGCGTCACCATCATGCGCATGGAAGCGGGATTGGACACCGGGCCGATGCTGCTTTCGCGCTCCATTCCAATCGAAGTGCGTGACAACGCCCAGTCACTGCACGACAAGCTTGCCGCCTTGGGCGCGCTGCTCATCGACGAATCGTTGCAGGCGTTGCGCCGGGGCACGCTCACCGAAGTCGCGCAGCCGCGGGAAGGCGTCAGTTACGCGGCAAAAATCGACAAAGCCGAGGCGATGATCGCGTGGGGGAGGCATGCCGAGGAAATCTCGCGCCAGGTGCGGGCGTTCAATCCTTCGCCGATGGCCGAGACGCGCTTCGAGGACAGGCAACTGCGAATTTGGGAAGCGGAGGCCGTGGACGCCCCCGACTTGAGCCATTCAGGCGTGCCGCCGGGATCGGTGCTCACGGCAACGCGCGAAGGCATCGACGTCGTGTGCGGCACGGGGGTATTGCGGATTTTGAAGCTGCAACTGGCCGGCCGCAAAGCTTTGCCGGCCGCGGAGTTCTTGCGAGGGCAGCGCCTCGATGGCGCGCGCTTCGGCCCTTCATGAAACCCGCCGCCGCCACTGCGCGCTCCCTGTCCGCCTACGCCGTGGCACGCGTGTTGCGTGAGGGCGTGACGCTGGATGCGGCGCTCAAGGACGCGCTCGCCGCAGCGGACCCCCAACTCTTCCCGGCGGTGCGCTCGTTGAGCTATGGCGCTGTGCGCGGCTACTTCCGGCACGAGGCCATTCTCGCAAAGCTCCTGTCGGCGCCGGTGCGTTCGCTGGATTTTTTGGTGCGCGGCCTCCTGTCCGTGGCGCTCTACGAACTCGAGGATCAGCGCACCCCGGAATATGCGATCGTCGATGCGGCGGTGATGACGGCGAAGGCGACCGATGCTCACCGTGCCTCGGGACTCATCAACGCGGTGCTGCGGCGCTACCTGCGGGAGCGAAAGACGCTCGATACAGAAATCGCGCGCAGGCCGGACACGCGTCACGGCGCACCGATCTGGCTGGCGGATCGATTTCGCGCCGATTGGCCGGTGCGCTGGACGCAACTGCTCGCCGCCAGCGACGTCCAAGCGCCGATGTGGCTGCGGGTCAACAGCCGCGTCGCAACTGCCGCCGGATATCTCGAAGAGCTGCGCAGCGCGGGGATTGCGGCGCGCGCCGAGGAGCGCGTGCCGTACGCCATCGTCTTGGACTCACCCCGCGACGTGCATGAATTGCCCGGATTCGCCGATGGCAGGGTCTCCGTGCAGGACTTGGGCGCGCAGTGCGTCGCCTTTCCCTTGGGCTTAGGCCGGAATATGCGGGTACTCGATGCCTGCGCCGCTCCCGGAGGCAAAACGGCGCTGATCGCGGAACGGGAACCTGATTTGAAGGCCTTGATAGCGCTCGACGTCGATCCGCAACGCCTGGCGAGGGTACGCGAGAACTTGAGCCGAGGCGGCCTGCACGCCGAGGTCCTGGCGGCAGATTCGACCCACCTTGAGAATTGGTGGGATGGAATGCCGTTCGACCGAATTCTGCTCGATGCACCCTGCTCGGGGCTCGGCGTGATTCGACGCCATCCTGATATCCGATTGCGTAAGTCCCCGTCCGATATCGACAAATTGCCGGCTTTGCAGGGCAAATTGCTGAAATCCGCATGGGGCCTTCTCGCCCCGGGGGGGCGCTTGGTATACGTCACCTGTACGGTCACACGCAGCGAAAACCACGATGTCATCGCGGCGTTTTTGGCGAGCACCGCGGGCGCGGCAATCGTGCCGGCGGAGGACTGGCAAGGATGGCCTGGGTTCGGCGAGACCGATGAGTTCGGCCGGCAAATACTTCCCGGTGAGGCGGGTGCCGACGGCTTCTATTATGCTGCTTTGACCAAAACATGAGTGCCGCGCGCATAAACTCACGAAATTCATTTCGACTGCTGTGCCTCGCGGGCGCCGCGTGTGCGGGATTGATCCTCGCCCAGCCGCTGTGGGCGGAGGGTTTGGCGGGCCGTTTCGAAGTCCGCTCCGCGGATCTGGAATTGCTGGACGGGGTTTACCATCTGAATGCGCGTATCGACCTGCCGATCAGCGAGGCGGTGCGGCGCGGCCTGGTGGAAGGCGTGCCCCTGACGCTCGAGGTCGATCTGGACATCGAGCGCGTGCGGCAGTTGCTGCCGGATTCGCGCGTAGCCGAACTGACGCAGCGCTATCGTCTGCAGTACAACGCCGTGAGCGCGCACTACATCTTGCGCAACGAGAACAGCGGTCAGCAGGAATCCTTGGGCACGGTCGACGAAGCCATCGCGCACCTTTCAGAGGTTCACAGCTTGCCGGCGCTGGACAAGGCGCTGATCGCCGCAGACCGCCGCTACGAGGGACGGGTCAAGGCGAAGATCGATTTCGGCACCGTGCCGTTTACGCTGCGGCTGCTGATGTTCTGGGTCAGCGACTGGCATCGAGAGTCCGATTGGTACGCCTGGACGTTCCAGCCATGATCCGCAAGTACGGCTCCACGGTCTTGGTCTGCATCGGCGTCGCGCTCTGGTTGGCCGCGCTGTTCATGCTGGCTTCCGCCGTGCAAAACTCGGAAAAATTCGCCAAATGGCTGCCCTGGATATTGCTGGTCAACATCTCCGGGATGCTCACTCTGTTCGCCTTGCTGGTCGGCAAGCTCGCCCGGCTGGTGCGCGACTACCGCAGGCATGTGCCGGGATCCCGCTTGAAAGGCCGGACCGTGGCGATTTTCAGCGCCCTGGCGGTGGCGCCGATCTTGGTGGTCTATTATTTCGCGCTGCAGTTTTTGAATCGCGGCATCGATAGCTGGTTCGAGAGAGAAGTGAGCCAGGGGTTGAGCGACACCCGGGAGCTGTCGCATGCGGCGCTCGACGTGCGGGTACGCGAATTCCTGCAGCACACGCAGGTGGTTGCGCACTCTTTGATCGGCCTGTCGAATTTTCAATTGGCGGGCTCACTGGATCGCCAACGGCAGGACAGCACCGCGATCGAATTCACCGTCGTCGGAGCGCAGGCGCGCATCATCGCCACCAGTTCCGATCGCCCCATGGATGCATTGCCGGTTCCCGCCACGGACGAAATGATGCTGCAATTGCGTCGCGGCCGGCCGTACGTGAGCTTGGACACCGACTCGATCGGCGGCTACCTGATTCGCGCCGCGGCACCAATCGAGGACAACAGCCAGGGACAGCGCGTATTGATCGCGCTGTATCCGGTGCCGCTGCAGCTCAGCCAATTGGCCGATACGGTGCAGCGCTCTTACACGTCCTACGCCTCCCTGGTACAAAACCGGAAGCCGCTCAAATTCGCCTTCGTGCTGATTTTGAGTTTTGTCGTTCTGATGTCGCTGATCGCAGCGGTCTATGGCGCGTTCTTCGCCGCACAGCGCCTGGTGCAGCCGGTGCAGGATCTAATCGCGGGCACCCGCGCCGTGGCGAAGGGCAACTACGACACGCGGCTGCCGCTGCCGGGCCGCGACGAATTGGGATTTCTCGTGACTTCTTTCAACGACATGACCAAGCGCTTGGGCCGGGCGCGAGAGGAAACGCGCCGCAGCCAGCAAGCCGTCGAGGCCGAGCGGGCGGGACTGGCGGTGATTCTCGCGCGCCTATCGACCGGCGTGGTCTCGCTCGAATCGGACTTGAAGGTGCGCACCGCGAATCAGGCGGCGAGCGCCATATTGGGCGTTGATCTCGAGGCCGCCATCGGCAAGCCGTTCGACGAATCGATTTCCGACAACGCATTGTTCACGCAATTCTTGGGCGCCATCAAGCAGCGCCTGGGACCTCAGCAGCTCGACTGGCGCGAACAAATCGAATTGCTGTCGGAGTCCGGCAAGCATGTGTTGATGTGCGCATGTACGGCCCTGCCCAACGACGCCGGCGGCGCGGCGGGCGTGGTGCTGGTATTCGACGACATCACCACGCTGCTGCAAGCGCAGCGCGATGCGGCCTGGGGCGAGGTGGCGCGTCGTTTGGCGCACGAGATCAAGAACCCGCTGACGCCCATCCAGCTATCCGCCGAGCGGATGCGGCGCAAGTTCCTCGGAAGCATGAACGAGCAGGATGCCCAGATCCTCGAGCGCGCGACCACCACCATCGTGGCCCAGGTCGATGCGATGAAGCAGATGGTCAACGCCTTCAGCGAGTACGCGCGCGCTCCCGACATGCACTTTTCGCGCTTCGATCTGAATCAATTGATCACGGAAGTCGTCGACCTGTACCGCGTGCAGGACAGCAGCGCGGAAATGAAACTGCTCTTGAACCCGCATCTGCCGGCGATTTCCGCCGATCGGATGCGCATCCGGCAGATCCTCAACAACCTGGTCACGAATTCTCTGGAGGCGCTCGAGGGCAAGGTGGGCGCGCGCATTGAAATTGAAACGCAGCTCCTCGATGAGGGTCAAAAGCAGGGGGCTTCCGTCGCAATCGTGGTGACCGACAACGGGCCCGGCTTCCAGCGGGATTTGATCGGCACGGTCTTCGATCCCTATGTCACGAGCAAACCGAAGGGTACGGGGCTGGGGCTGGCGATTGTCAAGAAAATCGTGGAAGAGCACGGCGGTCGCATTGAGGCGGATAATCTGCGCCTCGGCGGCGCCCGCGTGCGGATTGTATTGCCGCTGGCCGACGGCGCGCGCACCGCAGGCTCTGCCAAGCCGCGCACAGGTGAACACAGGAGAGAACGCGTATGACCGCTTCAAGAATTCTGGTGGTGGACGATGAGGCCGACATTCGCGGGCTGCTCAAAGAGATTCTCTCCGAAGAAGGCTATGACGTGGAGATTGCGGCGGATGCAAGCCAGGCACGCTCCTCGCGCGCTGCGCAGATTCCCGATCTGGTGCTACTGGACATTTGGATGCCGGACACGGACGGCATAACGTTGCTGCGCGAATGGTCGATGACCGACGGCTACGATTGCCCGGTGGTGATGATGTCTGGACATGGAACGGTCGAAACGGCCGTCGAGGCCACGCGCCTGGGTGCGTTCGACTTCGTCGAAAAGCCGTTGTCGCTGACCAAACTGCTGCGCACTGTCGAACGGGCGCTCGATGCCGGGCGGCGTAAGCGCCTGTCGGCGCGCACGCAGGGTTCGGCGCTGGCCGTACCGATCGGCAAGTCCAAAATCACCCAGATGCTGCGGGAGCAGGTGCAACAGGCGGCTTCCAGCTCCTCTCCGGTGCTGTTCGTCGGGGAGCTCGGATCGGGCCGCGAAGCGTATGCCCGGTACTTGCATTCCCTGAGCGCGCGCGCGCCCAAGCCCTTTTTCACGGTGGTGGCCGCCAGTCTAGGGCAAGACCCCGCCGCGGCCCTGTTCGGCAGCGAACGCGACGGCAAGGTTGAACCGGGCGCATTCGACCAGGCAACGGCGGGTTCGCTCTATATCAGCGGCCTCGAGGATTTGAACGCCAATGCGCAACGCGCGCTGCTCGGCGCCATCGAACAAAACGGCTATACGCGGGTCGGGGCCCGGCAGCGTTTGAATCTCAATGTGCGCTGGATCAGTTCGGCCCAGGAAGGATTCGAAGGAAACTCCATGGTGGAGCCGTTTCGACGCGACCTGCTGGCGCACCTAAGCGTGATTACCTTGCGGGTGCCGCCGCTGCGCGACTACGCCGAGGATGTTCCCGATTTACTGCGCTACTACGTCGATCGGCTGGTTGACGAACAGCACCTGCCGCTGCGCCGCTTCAGCGTCGCCGCCCAGAACCGGCTGCGCAATTATCCTTGGCCGGGGAATGTGGGTGAGCTCAAGAACTTGGTGCAACGCGTTTTGATCCTGGGCGCGGGCGAGGAGATCCGGCTCGAGGAGATAGAACGCGAATTGGCTGTCAAAATGGCGGTCGATGAGCCGTTGGTGAAGCAAGACCTTCTGGCGCTGCCGCTGCGCGAAGCGCGCGAGCAATTCGAGCGCGCCTATCTACAGCAGCAATTGCTGCTCTGCAACGGAAAAGTCGGGCAATTGGCGAAGAGGGTGGGGATGGAGCGCACACATCTTTACCGCAAGTTGCGGGCATTAGGCGTCGATTTTCGGCAATTGGGCGAGGATTGAGTGGTATCGCCGCTAGCGATTGGATGTTCATCCATGTCTTGACACAACTTAACATTCAAGCCTTCCTCCCTGGCATACTGCACGCCGCCAGTTACCTGCGCAGAGAAACAAGATGGAAGCAATAGCCACCGCGCCCGCAATACGATCCGAGAGCCGAAACTTCTATGTGTGGATGGCAGGCGGCTTCCTGCTGGTCGCGTTCGGCGGATTCACCCCAACCTATTGGGCGAAGGTCGCCGCGGGGACGTTTCACGCCGAGCCCATCATTCACATTCATGGCGCTTTGCTCTTTACATGGACCTGTTTCTATTTCGTGCAAACCACGCTGGTCGCCTTGGGACGTACGCTCACGCATCGCGCTTGGGGATTGGCGGGGATTTCGCTATTTACCGCCATGATGTGCTCGATCCTGCTAGGCCAAGAGGCGGTATTGGCGAGAAACGCAGCGTTAGGCTACGGCGAAGCTGCCCTGCGATTCTCGGCGGTGACACTGCTCGCGTGGCCGCTGATGGCAGTCATTTTTGCCCTGGCGATCGTCAAGATACGCCGGCCCGAAACCCATAAAAGACTGATGACCTTGCTGATGATCGGCATGATGACGCCGGCTATCGCGCGGCTTTTTCTCACCTTTTTCGCGCCGCCCGGTCTTGCGGGGCCGCCGCCTCCCTTTGTCGCTACACCGCCCGGGTTGGTCGCCGATTTGTTTCTCGTCGTTGCCATGGTTCGCGATTGGCGCAACCTCGGCCGGCCTCATCCGGTTTACGTCTATGGCGGCATCGCATTAGTCGCGCAACAGCTGCTCACCGCGCCGATTGCGGCTACTTCCGCTTGGATGCACATCGCCAAGGCCTTCGCGGCTTTGGCAAGCTAGCCGCGGCTGCCCCGAGGCGCTAATCGCCGACCCGGATCACGAGCGTATCGACATCGGCCTTGTGCAGGCTCTGGCGCATGCGGTTCAAGTCGTCCAGCTTTGAAATCGGGCCGACGCGGATGCGGTACCAGGTGTCATTTTCCACGCTGACCTTTTGCACCTTGGATTCGATCCCGAGCAGCGCCAGCTTGGCGCGCACGCGGTCGGCGTCGGCAAAATTCTTGTATGAGCCGACTTGCAATACATATGTGCCGCTGCGCGTCTCCGGCACGGATTTGATATCCGGCCTGACATCCTTGTCCTTCTCGGGCACTACCACTTCGAATTTCGGCAGCATCTCGTAGAAGGCGTAGGACTTCGCGTCGTCCGCGGTCGCATCGCCGGCTTCGGGAGCATCATTGCCGTGAAGCCGTTTCTTGATCACTTTGGCGGCGTGGGTCTCGGGTACGTCGAGCCGGTGATCCTTTAAATAGATCACCGCGGCCACCGCGAGCCCGAGGCCCAATCCCGCGCCGAGTCCGAGCCAGCCCGAGAAGCCGCGCGGTTTGCTGCGCCGGGGTTTGAAGTCGCGTGCCATGGTTCTCACATGGTGTCGGGCGCGGACACGCCCAGGAGCTTCAGACCGTTGCGGATCACGATCTGGGCCGCGAGCGCCAGATTGAGCCGCGCATCGCGCGCGCCGGCATCCTCGACTATGAATTGGTGCGCGCTGTAGTAGGTATGAAAATCATTCGCCAGGTCGCGCAGATAGTGCACCAGGGAATGAGGCGCGCGCAGCGCCGCGCATTGCTTGACGACTTCGGGATAGGCGCTGATGCGCTTGATCAATTGCAGCTCTTGCGGCTCCGCGAGCTTCTCGAAGGAAGCGATGCCGTGCGCGACGTCATGCTCGAGCCCGCGGTCCTTCAATTGCCGCATGACGCTGCAGACGCGCGCGTGCGCGTATTGAATGTAGTACACCGGATTTTCGTTGGATCGCGACTTCGCCAGTTCCATGTCGAAATCCAAATGCTGGTCGTGGCTGCGCATCACGTAGAACAGCCGCGCGGCATCGTTGCCCACTTCCTTGCGCAGATCCCTCAAGGTGACGTAGTCGCCCGAGCGCTTCGACATCTTCGCTTTTTCGCCGCCCCGGAACAGCGAGACGATCTGCATGAGCAGCACCTCGAAGCGCTCGGGGGGGCCGCCGAGCGCGATCAACGCGGCCCGCAGCCGCGTGATGTAGCCGTGATGGTCGGCACCCCAGACATAGATGAGATGCTCGAAGCCGCGCTCAAGCTTGTTCAGCACGTAGGCAATGTCCGAGGCGAAATAGGTCTTGAAGCCGTTGTCGCGAACGATGACGCGGTCCTTCTCATCGCCGAAGTCGGTGCTTTTGAACCAGAGCGCGCCGTCCTTGAGATAGGCGTGACCGGATTTCTTCAAGGTCTCGATCGAGCGGTCGATGGCGCCGTTTTCGCTCAACGATCGTTCGGAGAACCAGCGATCGAATGTGACGCCGAATTCGGCGAGGTCCTCGCGGATGTCGCCGACAATGCCGTCGAGGGCGGTACGCAGGACCTTCTCGTATGCGGCATCGCCAATCAAGGTGCGCGCGCGCGCGATGAGCGCATCGATGAAATCGTCTTTGTCGCCGCCCTGCGGTTCGTCCGGCGGCAGACCGCCGAACACTTCAGAGGCAGAATGCGCCAGGCTGGTGCCGACGCCGGCGAACAGCTGCTCGCCTACCGCGGCCAAATAATCGCCGACATAGGCATTGGCCGGAAAGGTGAATTTTTCGCCGCAACGCTCGAGATAGCGCAGCCACGCGCTGACGGCCAAAATATCCATTTGCCGGCCGGCGTCGTTGATGTAGTACTCGCGTTGGACGATGTAGCCCGCCGCTTCGAGAAGATTGCCCAGCGAGGCCCCGAAGGCCGCGTGCCGGCCATGGGCAACGTGCAAAGGTCCGGTGGGATTCGCTGAAACGAATTCCACTTGCACACGGCGCCCTGCCCCGACATTCGATCGGCCATAGGAGGATCCCTCCTGCAAGACCTTGCCGATCTCCCGATGATAAGCATCATCCTTCAGAAAGAAATTGATGAATCCGGCGCCGGCCATTTCGACCTTGGCGATGGACGGGTTCGAGGGCATTGCCTCGATCAAGGCTTCGGCGATTTTACGGGGACTCTGACGCGTGGCCCGGCCCAAGCGCATGGCAAGATTGGTGGCGAAGTCGCCATGCTGCGCATCGCGTGTGATCTCGACTTCGATGCCGACCCTGCGAGCGTCGCGGGGTACCAGGTCTTCCGGCAGCGCATCCAACGCGTGCTGCAGCAAAGCTTCGATCAGAGTTTTCAAAGGCGCGGTCTCTTTAGTTCAAAGGCTGCGCAGTTTACCGCAAAGTGCTCAATCGACTTCCAGCGGATCCACGTCGATCGACCAACGAAGTCCTTTGGGTTGCGGCAGATCCTCGATTTTTGGCAGCCAGCGGGCAAGGAAGCGCTGCAAAGCGGACCGAACAGCCGTTTCGATCAACAAATGCGCGCGGAAATGATCGGCCCGGCGAGCGATCAGCGCCGCCGCCGGACCCAAGATTTTCAACGCGCCGTCGGCGATCTCATGACCCGCTGCGGCAGCGGCGCGCAGGAAAGCGTCGAGTGCCGCGCTGTCCTTCGCCTCGGCCCGCAGCAGCGCCAGGCGCGAGAAGGGCGGCCAACCGGCCTCACGACGTTCTTCCAGCGCACTCCAGGCGAAGCTCTCGTAACCTTCGCCGATGAGACGGTTTAAAAGCGGATGCTCGGGAAACTCCGTTTGTATCATCACTTCACCGGCGCGCGCCTCGCGTCCGGCCCTGCCTGCAACCTGGGTGATGGTCTGCGCGAGACGCTCGGTGGCGCGAAAATCGCTGGCAAACAATCCCTGATCGGCGTCGAGGATCACCACCAAGGTCACGTCGGGAAAGTGGTGGCCCTTCGTGAGCATTTGAGTTCCGACCAAGATGCGCGCCTCGCCGCTGTGCACCCGGTCGAGCACGGTTTGAATCGAGCCTCTGCCCGAGGCGCTATCCCGGTCCAACCGCGCCAGCGGTGCGTCGGGAAACAAGCGCGCCAGGGTCTCCTCGACGCGTTCGGTGCCCTGCCCCACGGGCAGCAGCGCCTGGCCGCAGCTGCCGCAAATTACAGGCACGGGCGCGTGTGCGCCGCAGTGATGACAGCGAAGTTGCCGCGCGCGACGATGCAAAGTCATGCGCGCATCGCAGTGAGCGCAGGGGGCGACCCAACCGCAGGAGTTGCAAAACAGACTCGGCGCGTAGCCGCGCCGATTCAAGAACACGATGACCTGGCCGCCGGCCTTGAGGTGTTGGTCGATCGCCTGCAGGGCGGGCGTCGAGATTCCTTGCTCGGCGGCGTGCCGGCGCAGATCGATGAGCGACATTCGAGGCGGCTGCGCGGCACCGGGGCGCTGCGGCAACAGGTGTTTGATATAGCGTCCGCTCGCGGCATTCTCCAAAGTTTCCAGCGATGGCGTTGCCGATCCCAAAATGACGGGAACATCGGCGCTGCGCGCCCGCATGACGGCAAGATCGCGCGCGGAATATCGAAAGCCTTCGTGCTGTTTGTACGAGGCATCGTGCTCTTCATCGATCACGATCAAGCTAAGCCTGGGCAGCGACGTGAACACCGCCGAGCGGGTCCCGATGACAATGCGCGCCTGGCCGCTGTGCGCCGCGCGCCACGCGTCGCGGCGCTCCACATCGGTCAGTCCGGAGTGCACCACTGCAATGCCGGCGCTGAAACGGCGCCGAAAGCGATCGACCAGCTGAGGCGTGAGTGCAATCTCCGGTACGAGCACCAATGCCTGGCCGCCGTGTGCGATGGCCGCTGCAATGACCCGCAAGTACACTTCCGTCTTACCGCTGCCCGTTACCCCATAGAGCAGATGCGCGTTGAAGTTCGACAGCGGCGAGAATGCCGTCCAGCGCTTGCGCCTGCGCCCCGGTGAGCGCCAATTCGCCGGGATTCATGTGTATTGGAATCAGCTCCGGCGCATCGGCGGAACGCGCCTCGATCCAGCCGCGCGCCGCCAAGTTCCTGAGCAGGCCGGGCTTGAAAGTCTCGCCGGCTTCGTCGGCCTTCGCGTGGCCCCGATCGGCGAGCCAGGCAAGCAGAGCGCGCTGTTGAGGCGCGCGCTTCGAGCTCGGTTCTTTGAGTTCTTCCTGCCCTCGGGGGGTGAGAACAAAGAACTCGGTGCCGGCCGTGACAGGTTGACCTTTGCGCAGGGAGGCCGGCAGCGCGGCCGCATAAACTTCCCCGACCGGATGGTGGTAGTAATCGGCTGCCCAACGCAGCAAATCGAAGGTCACAGGATCGAAGACCGGTTGTTCGTCCAAGAACTCGTGCGCCGCCTTGAGCTTTGCCGACGGAATCATTGATTCGGAAACGATGCCAACCAAAATTCCGATCAGACGTTGACGGCCAAAGGGCACGGACACTCGCACGCCGGGCCGCGGCACCCCTTGTGCCGGCGATTGCGCCGGCGGCAGGTAATCGAAAACGCGTCGCAGCGGGCGTGTCGAGTGCGATCTGCAGAATCATGGGCCGTTTGTCCACAAATTCTGTGGATAAGTCTGTTGAGAAACAGGGGTCATTTGCCCTAAGTGCCCGTTCCGTTTCGGGTCTAAGTCAAATTGGTGAAAAAACACTCGAAATCGAATTGATTCTTTTAAATTCAAAGGATTACGGGCCCCACTGGATTTCCCGCCGAGGTAGCGATCGAAAATATTGCAACGGGAGTCACATACGGTGTGCGTAAGTTGCTGATCTTGCGTTGTTCGCGTCGTCAACCAACGCTTCGGCCAAGCGTTTATACCTTGAATGGAGATGATACGCATGGCTCGCTTTGATACGCTCAATACAGCTTGGATGGTCTGGGATAATCCCGCTCCAGCGCCGGAGGGAGCGGTTCTGGAGTACACGAGAGAACTCGAGAAATTCTTAGCCGAGATCGAGCGTCGAGCATTTCGCATGGCGCAGGTCGCTTTGCGTGACCCGGACGATGCACTCGACGTCGTGCAGGATGCCATGCTCAAGCTGACTCGCAGCTACGCCTCGCGCCCCAGCGCAGAATGGCGGCCGCTGTTTTATCGAATTCTGGAGAACGGCATACGGGACCTGCAGCGGCGCCGAACGGTGCGCAAACGGGTCATGACATGGTTGCCGGGCCCGAAGGAAGATCCGGAAATGAGGCGCAGGATCCGCTGGAAAACGTCGCGGATTCGGCGCCCACCATTCCGGAGAAGTTGATGCAGGGACAGGCGATGCAGCGGCTGGAAGAATCGCTGCGGGCATTGCCGGCTCGGCAACGTGAAGCTTTCATGTTGCGCAATTTCGAAGGAATGGATGTTGCCGAGACAGCGAGCGCCATGGCTTGCTCGGAAGGCAGCGTGAAGACGCATTATTCGCGCGCGGTGCACGCATTGCGCGAACAGTTGGACGAGGTTTGGTAATGAGCGAACAAGATAACAACGCATTCGAGATGCGCAGCCGTGCGCTGTTTCAGGACAGTGTCGACGGACTGGATATGCGAATCCGCTCGCGGCTGACCCAGGCGCGAAGCGCCGCGCTCGAGGCCGCTTCGAGCGGGCGCCGCCCCTGGTTATTCGGCTGGAAGATGTGGGCGCCCGCGGCCGGCATGACCGCCGCGGCCATCTTGGGCCTTGGCCTGTGGATCGGTTCGCCGATCGGCCATCAGGCGACCACTCTGGCCAATGCTCCGTCGAATCTCGAAGACCTTGACCTCGTCGCGTCTTCGGACGAAGGTTCGGCTGATGCAATGGAAATGCTGCAAAACGATATTGAATTCTATGATTTTGCGGATAAGGCGGCGAATTCGGGACCGGCTGCGTAGGTTGACTTTCGCGGGCTTCGGAAGGAGCTGGCTGCTGTTCGGTGTGTTGTGCGCGACGGCGAATGCTACGCCGCCGCCTGCGACTCCAACGGCGCCGGTTCCCCAGCCGCCGACGTCATCGACCAAACCGCCTGCGACGCCCGATGAGAGTTTTCTCGAGTTTTTGGGCTCGGACGATGTGGGTGATGCTGCTTTGTGGGAGTTTTTGAAGAAGGCGCCGCCGCGTGGGAGTGATCCTCCACCTCCCGCGACGCCGCCGCAGGATGCAAAGAAATGATCAGGTATTTGGCTCTTTGCGCATGCCTCGCGTTAAGCGTTGCCACCAGCTTCGCTCAGGCTCCTGCGTCCGCGCCGCCGGCGGCAGCCGCTCCGGCGCCCGCCGGCCCACGGGCTTGGGACTCGCTCTCCCCGCAGCAGAAACAACTCCTGCAAGGCTATCATGGCAAGTGGGATAGCCTGCCGGCGGAGCGGCAACAGGCGCTGGCTAAGGGCAGCCAACGCTGGATATCCATGACGCCGCAACAGCGCACCGGCGCCCAGCAACGATTCAATCAGTGGCGTGCCATGCCGCCGGAGCAGCGGCAATTGCTGCGGCAACGCTGGCAGGAATTCAAGTCGCTGCCTCCCGAACGGCAACGCGAGGTGCGCGAGTCCTTCAACCGCTTCCGTCAAATGCCGCCGGAAAGGCGCCAACAGTTGCGGCAGCAATGGCGTCAAATGACACCGGAGCAGCGGCATCGCGCGGCTCAGGGTGCGCGCGGACCGCAGGCCATGCGCGGCGCACCGCCGCCGCATCATCCGCCGCGCTAGCGTCACCGTGAATTTGAACGGCCGCCTGCATGGCCCAGGCCGTTCACATGGGACGCCCAAACTCACGGTGCCGGAGGATGAGCTTCGAGTGGCCGCCATCGGTCGAGTGGCCTCATGCGTAGTCGTAGGCCGAACGCACCAACCGGTCAGAATCACTGGGCCCTACGCTTCAAGGCTGATAGCTGCGCTCCGCATGAGCGCGCACGTCCTCCGGATAAAAAAGCACGTCGCGGAAGCGACCCTGAGTGAACATCAGAGGCTTGATCCGTGAAATGCGGCGACGCTGGATCGCCGCTCTCCCCACCGCTCATGATGGCTTTGGCATGGATGGTCGGACCGAAATCCACCGCCGCCACGAAGCTGTTGCCCTCTGATCCATAAATCTTTTTGGTTTTGCGGGGCTTCGACGAGGTGAAGGAGGCCAGCGCGCCCCACTGCGAGGGGGCGAAGCCCACCGGCAAGCTGGGTTTCGCGTCGTCAAACGGCTGCACGATGTCGTCGGTCAAGCGCTGGAAGCGATTGATCTCGCCCCACGCGATCTGCCGGCGGCCAAAGTCTTGCTGCAACTTGGCGAGCGCGGCGCTCAAGCCATCCAGGCGCTGCGCGTCGGTCAATTTGTCGACCAGATAGTCGTAAGCCGGTTCGTTCGCATCGCGGGCCGCCGCGCCGTTGCGTTCGATCAAACCCTGGCCCCAGAAAATGGCAACCGCCGTCGCAACCGAATCCGCGGAGGTGCGCCGGTTCCAGGCACGCAACGTGTCGATCGCCTCCTTCAAATCAGCGCGCCGCGGGTCGGCGCTGGGCAGGGCGTCATACGCGGCAAACAGCGGCGGCAGCAGCACATCGAAGGCGGTCAGGTGGGGGTCGTAGCCGGCCGCGATCAGGCTGTCCAAGCTTGCGCTGCGAAGTCTGCTCAAGACTTCAATGGCGTGGGGGCCGCGCGGATTTTCTCCCCTCGTCCACATATAGCGCGGATAGTTTTCGCGTTTCGGGCTTTGGTCCCCTGCCGCGGTGAAGGGCCAATTGTTGCTGTTGAAAAGCCAGCCATTGCTGGGATTCAGCAAGGTAATGGTATCCGCGACGGCATGCGGCCCCTGCCATTCCGTCGCCGGATTGCTGCCGTCGACCGGATGCGTGAAATCAAACGAGGTATCGCGCTTCGGAATGAAATTTCCATGGAAGTAGGCGATCGTGCCATTGGCGTCCGCATACACCGTGTTATTGGAGGTGTCGGTGCGCATATCCTGGGTTTTGCGGAAGGATGCGTAGTCGGTGGTTTTCGTGCGCAAGTAGGATTGCTCCAACGCCCGCACCGGTACCTGCAGCAACTTGATGGCGATCCACTTGCCATTTTCGGCGCGGATGATGGGACCGTGGTGACTGTGATACACCGTGAAGGAGCGGCTCGCTGCGCCCTTGACGGGAATATTGACTTGGCTGACGCGCAGTTTCCTGAGACCTGTTCCATATCGGTAATACAACCCGTCGTATTTCTTGACCAGGTCTTCCGCGTACTCATCGATGGCATCGCCGCCGTACGAGGTGTGCATCCAGCCATTGTGCGGATTGAAGCCCTGATAGACGAAGAACTGTCCCCAGGTGACCGCGCCGTACACGTCGAGGCCGCGTTCGCTGACCATCTGCAACTCGCAACGAAAATAATAGGACGTGTGCGGATTGATCCAGAGCATCGCGTGTCCGGACGCCGTCAATTTTGGGGCAATGGCGAATCCATTCGAGCCGCCCTGAGACTCCTCAGGATAGGGATCCGGTGGCGCGCTCGAGCGCACCGTGGGCGGCGAGGAAGATCCGTAGAATTTTTCCAATTGATTCAGGTCGATGGTTTCAATGTCGCCGCCGATACTGCCCTCGGTGAAGGACAAGGCCATCCAAGGTTCGAAGTGCCGAATGACCTTGGCGTGCACGTTCGGATGTTTCGACAGGAAATAATTCAGGCCGTCCGACCAGGCGTCCATCAGCGACTTGAGCCAGGCCGGCGGCCGCGCGATACTGCCGTTTCAGCTCGTCGACATCGATGAACAAGCGCGCGCGCAAGTCGCTGTAGACCGCGGATTCACCCTCCGCCTGCGCCAGCCAGCCGAGACTGATGAGATAGTTATGCTCGATGCGATTGAAATCATCTTCCGCCTGCGCATAAATCATGCCGAATACGGCGTCGGCGTCGGATTTCCCGTAGACATGCGCAATGCCCCAGTTGTCGCGAACGATGTGGACGTGCTCCGCGTACTGCTGCCAGCGCGCGCTTTCGCTCGGCGCGCTACCGGCGGCGCCGACGATCGAGGGAATGCACAACAGCGCAGCAATGAATATTTTCATGGTTTGAAAACCTCCGGGGCCGTAGCATCGCGCAATGCGAACATCTTTGCGCGTGGTTTTGTATTTTGCGGTCATTTTGAGCGCCCCGGCCGCGGCTGCAACCACCTTTCAGATCCCGGACTCCGCGCTGCCCGTTCCGTTGGTCTGGGTTGCCTACGGCGACACGCGGTTCACGGCGGACAGCGAAACGGCAGCCAGCTCGCCGGCCGCACGCCGAGCGTTGGTTGCGAAAATTGCCGCAGAGAATCCCTCCGCTATTTTCATCAGCGGCGACCTGCCGTTTCGCGGCATCGCCGCCGACTATGAGGTGTATCGCGCGGAGACGCGAGTCTGGCGCAGCAAGCACTTGCGGGTTTATCCCGCGCTCGGCAATCACGAGCTTTCGGCCTGCTACGAATCGAGCTGCCTCGACCGGTGGTGGAGCGTCTTTCCCGAATTGCGCGGGCGGCGCTGGTATTCGGTTGCCGTCGGCAGCAAGCTGGTCGGAATCGCGTTGGACAGTGATAGCTCGCTGTTGCCGGGCAGCACGCAACGCCTGTGGCTGGAAGCCCAGGTGAGTGCAATCGATCCTGCGGTTCGCGTAGTGCTCATCGTTTTGCATCATCCGCCGCTCGCCGATGTGCAAACGGTCAAATACGTGGATCACAATGCCCGACCGAATGAACAAGCACTCGCGGCGTATTTAGGGACGGCGGCCGCCCACAGCGCGGCGCGCTTCGTGATCAGCGCCGGCCACATTCACAACTACGAGCGGCTGGCGCAAGACGGCGTCACCTACCTGGTCTCCGGCGGCGGCGGCGCGTCGCCTTACGAGGTGGACCGCACGGCCGCAGATCTTTACCAAGACAAGGTCTTTCCGAACTATCACTACGTGCGGTTCGAGCTGCAGGGGAATACGTTGAGCGGCGAAATGATTCGCTTGACCGACTACGCGGCCCGCAATCCGTCGCATTGGCTCGTCAAAGATCGATTCCAGATCAGCCTGCAGCCTTGACGGCTTGGATCAACTGACTCACGGCTGCCTGCGCATCGCCATACAGCATTCGGGTTTGATCGAGCACGAACAACGCATTGTCGATGCCTGAAAACCCCTGGCCCTGGCCGCGTTTGATCACGATGACATTTTTCGCCTTGTCGGCGTTCAAGATCGGCATGCCGTAAATCGGGCTGCTCTTGTTGGCGCGTGCATCCGGATTCACCACATCGTTGGCGCCGATGATAAGCGCCACATCCGCGGTTTCAAATTCCGCGTTGATCTCGTCCAAATCCGAAATCAAGTCGTAGGGCACGCCGGCTTCCGCGAGCAGCACATTCATATGGCCCGGCATCCGGCCGGCGACCGGATGAATCGCGAAACGCACCTTCACGCCATGGTCCATGAGCAATTGCGCCAACTCCCATACCTTGTGCTGAGCCTGCGCCACCGCCAGCCCATACCCGGGCACGATGATGATTTTTTGCGAGTACGCCATCATCACGCCGGCATCCGAAGCCTCGATGGCCTTCTGCGTGCCGGTGACGCCGCCGCCGCCCGCCGCAGAACTCTCGCCGAAATTCGAGAACAGCACATTGCCGAGCGAGCGGTTCATGGCTTTCGCCATGAGTTGCGTGAGCAGCGTGCCGGCTGCGCCGACGACGGTGCCGGCGATGATCATCGCCGCATTGTCGAGAACGAATCCTTCAAAGCCCACCGCAAGCCCGGTGAGTGCGTTGTACAACGAGATCACGACCGGCATGTCGGCGCCGCCGATGGGCAACGTCATCGCGACGCCCAAGATCAGTGCGAACACGAAGAACAGCGACACCAGGGGAAGTCCTGAATCCGCTCCGGTTCCGCTCACGACCATGAACCCGAATCCGAGGGTGATGAGCAATATGCCTAAATTGACGAACTTCTGGCCGCTAAAGCGCACCGATTTGGTAATCAGGCCCTGCAGCTTGGCGAAAGCAATCAAGCTGCCGCTGAAGGAGACAGCGCCGATGAAGCCGCCGACCGCGGCCATGCAAAGGTGCACCAGACTGTGCTCATTGCCGCCGTACAACTCCACGGCGGCAATCGCCGCCGCGGCGCCGCCACCCATGCCGTTGTACAGCGCGATCATTTGCGGCATATCCGTCATGGCCACGCGTTTGCCGCTGACCCATGCGATGACTGTGCCGATAGCGATTGCGATGATGACGAGCATCAAGTTGAGCGATGAAGCGCCCATGAAAGCCAACGTCACAATGGTCGCCAGCAACATGCCGACGCCAGCCCAGCGAACGCCGCTGACTGCGGTGACAGGCGAGCTCATGCGCTTTAAGCCCAGAATGAACAGGGCGGCCGCGATGAGATACGAAAGCTGGATGAGAGTTTGAACGGTCGAGGCGGAAGGCATCCTTTAAGGTCCTTTCTTCTTGCCGGCCAGCACGAACATTTTCAACATGCGTTCGGTAACGACGTAGCCGCCGACGGCGTTTCCGGCGGCCAGCAACACACCAATGAAGCCGATAACCCGCACCAGGGTCGTGTCGGCGGCGGCCAGAGCGACCATCGCGCCGACCAGGACGATGCCGTGCACGAAGTTCGACCCCGACATGAGCGGGGTGTGCAGGATCACCGGCACGCGCGAAATGACCTCGTAGCCGGTGAAGGCCGCCAGCATGAAAATATAGAGTGCTATGACGCCGTCGATCATGTCTTTTGCCCCTCCAGCGCCACGCGGGTGGCTTCGTGCTTGATTTGTCCGTCGTGTGTGAGCGCCGCGCCCGCAAATACCTCGTCGTTCCAATCGACCACCAGTTCGCCCTTGGGCAAGGCCGGCTTAAGAAAATTGAATAGATTGCGCGAATACATTTCGCTGGCGTGGTAGGGCAAGGAGGCGGGCAAATTCAGGGGGCCGACGATTTTGACGCCGCCCTCCAAGACCGTCTCGCCCGCTTTCGTCAGCTCGCAGTTGCCGCCTTGTTCGGCGGCAATATCGACGATCACCGAGCCCGCCTTCATGCGGGCCACTGCCGCTGGAGAAATGATGCGCGGCGCGGCGCGCCCGGGTACCGACGCCGTGCTGATCACCGCATCGCTGGCGGCGATGCGCGCGTCCAGGACCTCCTGCTGTTTGGCTTTTTCCTCGGGTGTGAGCTCGCGCGCGTAGCCGCCGGCGCCTTCGGCGGAAACGCCGGTCTCAATGAACTTCGCCCCCAGCGACTTGACCTGATCCTTGGTCGCACTACGCACGTCATACGCTTCGACGACGGCTCCGAGGCGTTTTGCCGTGGCAATGGCCTGCAGCCCGGCGACGCCGGCGCCAATCACCAGCACGCTGGCCGGCCGGATCGTGCCCGCGGCCGTGGTCAGCATCGGTAGAAATCTTTCCAGAGTATTTGCCGCGATCAAAGCCGCCTTATAGCCGGCTACGGAAGCTTGCGAAGACAATGCGTCCATCGATTGCGCGCGCGATATGCGCGGCACCAACTCCATCGCAAAGCTTGTAATACCGCGCTCCTTGAGCGCCCGGACCAGATCCGGGCGGGCGTAGGCCTGCATGAAGCCGACGACGATCGCGCCTTTTTTGAGTGCTGCGACTTCCGTCATGGAGGGAGGCTGCACTTTCAATATAACGTCGGCGCTGGCAAGTATCGTGGAGGCATCGCTGAATTCGGCATCTGCGTACAGGGCATCGGGAAAATGCGCAGCCGTCCCCGCGCCGCGTTCGATCAGCACTCGAATGCCGAGGGACTTCAGTTTGGCGGCGATTTCCGGGACCAGGGCAACGCGGGTTTCTTTGGCAGCGGTTTCCTTGAGGACACCGACGACGATCGACATGCAAAACTCTCCCAAGCCGAGACTTAGCGCCAAACATTGAATTATGGCATAAGAGTCGACTATCTTTAGTGTGTTATGAACGTGAGCGAGCAACACAAGCATCAATTGCTGGATTGGCGGGACGAAATCGCGGTGGTTTCGCACACCCATCCGCTGTCCCAGCAAATACTGCGCACCGATGTTTCCGGTATGCCGTTGGAATGGGTCGACTACCGCGAGGCGGCGCGCCTGTATCACACCGAGCAGGTGGCTTATACCTGCGGAACGCAGCTGTACCGCCTATATGGCGGCACCTGCGCACGTACCGGACTGCGCACCATCGTGGATGTCAATTCGATCATCGCCACCTTGGGGGTAACCGGCAATCCGGGCAACCTGCGCGGCGCGGGGTACACGCCGCCGCTCAACAACCAGACGCTGTTTCGCCGCGACGCCTACCTGTGCCTGTATTGCGGCGCGCGCTTTACATATAGCCTGCTGTCCCGCGACCATGTCACGCCATTCAGCCGCGGCGGCCAGGATACGTGGAGCAATGTGGTTTCAGCCTGCCGCCGTTGCAACAACGCCAAGGCATCCCGCACGCCGGAGCAGGCGGGCATGCAGCTTCTCGCCGTGCCCTTCACCCCGACCTATGCCGAATATATATTCTTGAAAGGCCGGCGCGTGCTCGCGGATCAAATGGACTATCTGGTCGCGCATTTTCCGCGCTCCAGCCCACTGCACGAGCGCATGCAACGCTGGCCGATGTGAGCGCAATCGCGGGGACCCCCGTGCCGCGATCGGGCGTGGTGTATTACATCGACGCCAGCTATTTCATCTTTCGCGCCTATCATTCCATGCCGCCCGATATGGTGGACGCCGACGGCAATGCCACGCATGCCTTGTACGGTTTCGCGCGCTTTATCTCGGATCTTCTCGAGAGGGTGCGGCCGGAACGCATCGGCGTCGCCTTCGACCTGAGCCTGCGCAGCGCGACATCATTCCGCAACGCCATTTATCCGGCCTACAAGGCCAATCGCGACTCGCCGCCCGCCGATTTGGAGCGGCAATTCGCGCTGTGCCGCGAATTTTGCCGGCATATGGGCCTCGCCGAGTTCGCAAGCGCCGAATATGAAGCGGACGATATCATCGGAACCTTGGCGGCGCGCTCGCGCGCCGCGGGTTTGCGCAACGTTCTGGTCACGCGCGACAAGGATCTATCGCAATTGATACGCGACGGCGACATCTTTTGGGATTACAGCGGCAACACGCGCTATCACTACCATGATATCGGTCCACGCTTCGGAGTCGCACCCGAGCTCATCGCCGACTTTTTGGCGCTGACCGGGGACAGCGTCGACAACATCCCCGGCGTGCCGGGCGTCGGCAAGAAGACCGCAGCGGAACTCTTCGGTGTGTTCGGTTCCCTCGATGAATTGTATGCAAATCTTCATCGAATTCCTTTCTTGAAACTGCGCGGCGCCGCTGCCGTCGCTGCTAAACTACTGGCTCATAAGGATGCCGCCTACCTTGCCCGCCGTTTGACCGGTATCGTATGCGATATGCCGATCGAGGCGACGCTCGATGACCTGAGGCCAAAGCCGCAGGATTGCAGCGGGCTCGAGTCTTTTTTTGACACCCATGGATTTGGGAATATTTTGCGGCAGCAGGCGCGCCGGATCGCCACCGCTGCATGAGACGGGGAGTGATCATGGCGCAGAAAGACATCCAATCGGTCCTGCAAGAGGATCGTGAATTCCCGCCCTCCAGAGCTTTCGTGGAACAGGCCACGCTCAAGGCCGCCGAATTGCAGAGCATGTACGACAAGGCGGCGAGCGACTACGTAGGCTTCTGGGCGGATCTCGCCGCGGCTGAAATCGATTGGCAGAAACCCTTTACCGTGCCGCTGGACGACTCGCGGGCGCCCAATTTCCGTTGGTTTACCGACGGCCAACTGAACGTGTCGCACAATTGCCTGGATGTGCATCTGGCGCGCCGGGGCGACAAGGTGGCCGTCATTTTCGAAGGCGAGCCCGGCGACGTGCGCAAGCTCACCTATAGGCAACTGCATCAAGAAGTCTGTCGGTTCGCCAATGCGCTCAAGGCGCAGGGAATAGGCCGCGGCGATCGTGTGATCATCTACATGCCG
This sequence comes from uncultured Gammaproteobacteria bacterium, assembly GCA_963721095.1. Taxonomy (GTDB): domain Bacteria; phylum Pseudomonadota; class Gammaproteobacteria; order Steroidobacterales; family Steroidobacteraceae; genus Bog-1198. The sequence continues at coordinate 467,722 of CAVRHU010000001.1, forward strand.
CTGATTCCCGAGGCCATCGTCTCCATGCAAGCCTGCGCGCGCATCGGCGCCGTGCATTCAGTGGTATTCGGCGGATTTTCCGCAAATGCCGTCAAGGACCGGATCGAAGACGCCGGCGCAAAGCTTGTCATCACCGCGGATGCCGGATGGCGCGGCGGGCACGCCGTCGAATTGAAAGCCGCGGTCGACAAAGCATTGTCCGAGGGCTGCAATTCCGTGCGGCGGGTCATCGTCTATCGGCGCACCGGAACTGCGTGTCAAATGCGTGCCGGCCGAGATCTCTGGTGGCACGACGCGATCTCGGATCAGCCCTTGAATTGCGATCCGGAATGGGTCGACGCGGAGCATCCTTTGTTCCTGCTGTACACCTCCGGGTCCACCGGCAAACCCAAAGGCATTCAACATTGCAGCGGCGGCTATCTGCTCAACGCCAAGCTGACGACGAAGTGGTGCTTCGATCTCAAGGATGACGACATTTACTGGTGCACCGCCGATGTCGGTTGGGTTACCGGACACACCTACGTGGTTTATGGACCGTTGGCGGCGGGAGCCACCGTGTTCATGTATGAAGGAGCGCCAACTTTTCCGGACGGCGGCCGCTTCTGGAAGATGTGCCAAACGCACGGGGTCAGCATTTTCTATACCGCGCCCACGGCGATTCGCGCGCTCATGAAGTTGGGCGATGGCTTGCCGGGAAAATACGATTTACGAAAATTGCGGGTGCTCGGCAGCGTCGGTGAGCCGATCAACCCAGAAGCGTGGATGTGGTATCACCGCGTGATCGGCGCGCAGCGCTGCCCCATCATCGACACCTGGTGGCAGACCGAAACCGGTGCCACCATGATGGCGCCGATCCCCGGCGTGACGGCCACCAAGCCCGGATCCTGCACCAAGCCGCTGCCGGGAATTTTCGCGGACATCGTCGATGAGGAAGGGCGCCCCGTAAAGACCGCAGACGCGGGCGGTTACCTCGTGATCAAACGGCCATGGCCATCGATGCTGCGCACGATCTGGGGCGACAACGAGCGCTACATCAAGACCTACTGGGAGAAATTCAAGAATCGCTTCTACGTCGCCGGCGATTCGGCACGCCGCGACAAAGACGGGTATTACTGGATCATGGGGCGCATCGATGATGTCCTCAACATCGCAGGTCACAGACTGGGCACCATGGAAATCGAGTCGGCGCTGGTCGCGCATCCCAAGGTGGCGGAGGCCGCCGTGGTCAGCAAGCCGCACGACATCAAGGGCGAATCTGCCTTTGCCTACGTGGTGCTCAACGTGCCGAGGCCGCAAGGCGCCGCCGCGAAAGCGCTCATCGATGAGCTTCGGGGATGGGTCGGCGATCAGCTGAGTCCCATCGCGAAGCCGGACGAAATTCGCCTGACCGACAACCTGCCAAAAACTCGCTCGGGTAAGATCATGCGCCGCCTGCTGCGGGCGGTGGCTCGCGGCGAAGAAATTACCCAGGATATGTCGACGCTGGAGAATCCCGCGATACTGGATCAGTTGCGCGGCGTGGATTCCGGTCCGGCCGTGAAGGCGACTGCGGTTTCCAAGAAGACGGAAAACAACGCATCGAAAAAAGTTCCGAAAAAAGCGGCCAAGAAAGCACGACCAAGAAAGCGACCAAGAAGACTGCCGCAAGCGCGCCTAAGAAAGCCGCGAAAGTTCCGGCTAAACGGGTCAAACTCGCCGCAAAGACCGGCAAAAAAGCGGCGAAACGGCCGGCAAAATCAGCCAAACGCGCCGGCAAGGCCGCCAAGTTTGCAAAACGCAAAGCCGCGGTGCGCAAGGGCAAAATTGTATCGAAGCGCGCCTCCGCACCCAACGCGCGTCCGGCGCGGCGCAAGAAATAACCGGCCGGCTACTTCGGCGTCTTCACTAGCACGTAGGTGATGGAGGCCTTGGGCGATACCCGCACCTTATGCGGAACGCCCGCCGGGATGAAGAGGACGTCTCCCGGAGCCAATGAATAGTCCGTGCCGCCGGATATCTCGCCGCCGAGCCATTCGGTCGGCGGCGTTTCGCGATTGCCGGTAACTTGGCCGCCGACCGTAATTTTTGCATGACCGCTTTTGACGACGTAGATGTCGTTGAACGACATGTGGATCTCAGTCTCCCCGGTTTTGTCACGGCGAAGGATATACATGATGGAACCGGGGCCATTTAAGAATTGATTGCCCGCGATTCCCTTCGTGGTATGCGCGACTTGGGCTGCGAGTTGAGCGGCACTGAAATATTTAATCTTCGGCGCGGCCTCATCAGCGGCGCCCAGTCGGGCGCCGGACACGCTGAGCGAAAAACCGGCCCACGCAATTGCGACCCAGGATGGTTTGCGTTTCATCGTCGCCCCCGTGTGCCCTTATCGTTCTGAGGGTGAATATACCGCCAAAATTGCGCGCTTGGGCTCCGTTTGGCCGATAATGGCTGTCATGAATCTGAACCAAGTGACGCTGCCAGCCACCAATGTGGAGCGGTCGGCCGAGTTCTATCGGCGCTTGGGGTTTACGCAAATCGTCAGCTCTCTGCCGCGCTATGCCAGATTTGAATGCCAGAACGGCGCAACATTTTCGCTGCATGCCTTCGATACGGTGCGGCCGTCGCAAACCGTCGTCTATTTCGAATGCGACGATTTGGATGCCACCTACGAGCGGTTGTGCAAGCTAGGAGTCGAATTCAACCAGGCTCCCAAAGACCAGATATGGCTTTGGCGGGAGGCTTACCTGCAAGATCCGGACGGCAACATCATTTGTCTGTATCACGCAGGGCATACCCGCCGGTTTCCGCCCTGGCGCTTGTCCGACGACTCGCCGAGACTCTGAACGAAATCTTAAGGACTCGAGGCCGCAATTCCGCTAAAATGCGCCCGCCGGAAAGGCGAACGCAGATGCCTCGCGTGCTTCACGCGAACGACACGGCACTCCATCTTGAGCTCAGTTAGGCAATGGCCGCCGCGGCCGCTTATCTTTTTGGTGATCGGACAATATGCTTTCCACATCCAACGTCGCCGTTCAATTCGGCGCCAAGCCGCTCTTCGAGCAGGTCACGGTCAAGTTTTCCGACGGTAATCGTTATGGCTTGATCGGCGCGAACGGTTCGGGCAAATCCACGCTCATGAAAGTGCTGGGGGGCGACCTCGAGGCCAGCGCCGGCGACGTGATGCTGCAGGTCGGGATGCGGCTCGGGAAGTTGAATCAGAACCAATTCGGCTACGAGGATGATCGTGTCCTCGATGTGGTCATGCGCGGCCATATCGAACTGTGGGCCGCCATGCAAGAGCGGGATCGGATCTACGCCGATCCCAAAGCCACCGATGAGGATTACATGAAGGCTGCGGAGCTCGAGGGAGTATTCGCGGAATATGGGGGCTATGACGCCGAGGCCCGAGCCGGCAGCATCCTCACGGACGCCGGCATCCATGAAGCGCGGCACAACGGTCCGATGCGCGAAGTGCCACCGGGCCTGAAGCTGCGCGTGTTGCTCGCGCAGGCCTTGTTCTCCAATCCGGACGTGCTGCTGCTGGATGAGCCGACCAACAACCTGGACATCAATTCCATCCGCTGGCTCGAGGGTGCACTCAACAACTACAACGCCACCATGGTGATCATCAGCCATGATCGGCATTTCTTAAATCAGGTGTGCACGCACATAGCGGATTTGGACTTTCAGCAACTGAAGATCTATCCGGGCAATTACGACGACTTCATGCTGGCCTCGGTGCAGGCGCGGGCTCGGGTCGAGGCGGCCAATGCCAAGGCAAAAGACCGCATATCGGACCTGCAGGAGTTCGTGCGCCGCTTTTCGGCCAACGCATCCAAGGCGCGGCAGGCGACGTCCCGCAAACGGCAGCTGGAAAAAATCAAGATCGAGGAGATCAAGCCCTCTTCGCGGCAAAATCCTTACATCCGCTTCGAGCAAGGCAAGAAACTGTATCGCTCGGCGGTGACGGTGGAGAAATTGACCTTCGCCTATCCGGGATCCAGCGAAAAGGTGCTCGACAACCTGAGCTTCAACGTCGAGGCGGGCGAGCGCATCGCCATCATTGGGCCCAACGGCGTGGGTAAAACGACCCTCATGCGCTGTCTTGCCGGAGAATTACGGCCCAACAGCGGCCGGATTCTCTGGGTCGAAAACGCGCAGCCCGGCTACATGCCTCAGGATCCGCAAGCCGAGTTCGAGGACAAAATCGACTTGTTTGGCTGGATGTCCCAATACACCGGCAAGGCGGACGACGACCAAATCGTTCGCGCCACCTTGGGGAGGTTGTTGTTCTCAGGGGAGGAGACCAAAAAGTCCGTGAAGGTGCTGTCGGGCGGCGAGAAGGGCCGGATGATTTACGGCAAGCTTATCCTCACGAAGCCCAATGTGCTTCTGATGGATGAGCCGACCAATCACATGGACATGGAAACCATCGAGTCGCTGCAAATCGGGTTGGAACATTACGCCGGTACCCTCATCTTTGTCTCGCACGACCGGGAATTCGTCGGCGGCCTCGCTACCCGCATCATCGAAATGCGCCCCGGCGGCAAGATCGTCGATTTCCGCGGCTCGTATGATGAATATTTGAAGGCGCAGGGCGTGGAGATTTAGCAGCCGGTCTCACGGACTCCTAGCGCTCGATGCGCGCTGCTGGCAGTATCGGTGCGATGAATCTGATCGCCGACCGTCTGCACAAGAAATTCGGCGCGATCACCGCTGTCGAGAACGTATCCTTCGCCGCCGAGCCCGGCAAAATACTCGGGCTGCTGGGCCCAAACGGCGCCGGCAAGTCGACCACCATCAGCATGCTCGCCGGCCTCACCAAGCCGGATTCGGGAAAGGTATCGATCGACGCCACCACACTGGGAACCGGCGCAGATCCCACCAAGCGCAAGTTGGGACTGGTCACCCAGGAGATCGCGCTGCTGGAAGAGTTGCCGGCCCGCATGAATCTGGAATTTTTCGGCGGACTGTACGGCCTATCGGGGCCGCAGCTTCGCACAAGAATCGCGGCGGTGCTGGAATTGACCAGCCTCTCGGATCGCGCCCGCGACCCCCCGACCACATTCAGCGGCGGCATGCGCCGCCGCTTGAACATCGCCTGCGCGCTGCTGCACGAGCCGCAGATTCTATTGCTGGATGAACCGACGGTGGGCGTCGATCCGCAAAGCCGCAATGCCATCTTCGAGACCATCGAGGTGTTGGCGGGCCAGGGGCGAACGGTGGTCTATACGACGCACTACATGGAAGAGGTCGAGCGCTTGTGCGATCGCATCGTCATCGTCGATCACGGCCGCGTTCTTGCCGACGATACGCTGACAGGCTTGCTGGCGGGCGCTCATTTGGGAAACAAGCTGACATTGAAATATGACGCCGCGCCCGATGCGGCAGCGCTTGCGGAAATCGGAAATCTAGCCGGGATCACCCGGGTCGAGCTGAGCGGCACCGAAGTTTCGGTCTCGGCAAATGATCTCGGCACCGCCGCACCGCGGGTACTCGAGAGGCTGGCCGCGCGCGGATTCAGTTGCCAGGAGTTGACCAGCCGGCGTGCCAATCTCGAGGATGTGTTTCTGGCATTGACAGGACGCACGCTGCGCGACGTATGAGTTCAAAATTCACCGCATTTCGCGCCCTGGTCCGCAAAGACATCCAGATATTCTTGCGCGACCGCCGCGCGCTGGTCGTCAGCGTTCTGACGCCGATCGTGGTCGCGGCGTTCTTCGGCTTTTTGTTCGGCGGGACCGGCTCGGGCGGCAATCCCATCTCGCGCATGAAAGTCGGTATCACCGATTTGGATCACAGCGCACTGACCAAAGCGGTGCTGGAAAGCTTGGACCAGGATGCGTCACTCGAAATCCAGGAGCTCCCGGAAGACCAAGCGCTTCAACTGGTGCGCAGCGGCAAGCTGCGCGCCGCCATCGTATTTCCATCTGGATTCGAGGCCGCCGCGACCGGCGCGCTGTTGGGTGCCGGCCCGATGCCGGACGTCAAACTACTCTACGATCCCTCGCAATCCATGGTGCGACCGATGGTCGCAGGATTGCTGTCCCAGCACGTGATGCAACGGCTGTCGCGGCCGAACTTCATCGGCACTGCGAGACCCATTCCTTTCAACGTCGACAATGTCGCGGTCACGACCGGCCCTCGCTACAACTCGTATGCCCACTCATTCGCGGGCATGAGCATCCAGTTCATCCTTTTCATGGGCATCGATGCCGGCATTACGCTGTTGTTGATGCGCCAAGAAGGCATGTGGCGCCGCCTGCGCGCGGCGCCTTTGTCGCGTACCGTGCTGCTCGGCAGCCGCGTTGCCGGCACGACGCTGATCGCAGTCATGATACTGGCGGTCGTCTACCTCGTGGCGCGCGTCGCGTTCGACGTGCGTATTGCGGGCAGCGTCCCCGGCTTTGCGATGGTCGCATGCGCTTTCGCGCTGCTCGCCGCCACGACCGGACTCATGATCGCATCGCTCGGGCGCTCCGTGGGCGCAACCCGTGGCGTGGCCATGTTTTCCGTGCTGATCCTGGTGATGCTCGGGGGCGCCTGGGTGCCGGCCTTCCTATTTCCAGAATGGCTGCAACACCTGACCGAGTTCGTTCCGACCCGCTGGGCCGTCGATGGTCTCGACGCCATGACGTGGCGCGGTTTGCCGCTGCAATCCGCCTTTGCGCCCACGGCGATATTGGTGGGCTGGTCGGCGCTGTTTGCACTGATCGCCGTCTGGCGCTTCAATTGGGAGAGCGATTGATTGGGTCTTAAACTTTGCGAGGGAGTCTGAGTCAATGAAGCCTGCTGTGTTCTGTGCGTGTATTTTTCTGAGCGCCTCGTCGATGGCAGCCGCCGCGGCACCATCCAAGGCTGCCGTTGCGGCCGAATCCGTCACCATCAATCGGATCGCCGACGCGGGATTCAACCATAGCGAAGTGGTCGATACCGTGGCCTACCTGGCCGATGAAATCGGCGGGCGCATGACCAACTCGCCTTCGATGCGCAAAGCAGAGCGATGGACCCAGGAGAAATTCAAGAGCTGGGGATTGAAGGATGTCCGAGCCGAGGCCTTTGATTTCGGACGAGGCTGGTGGATCGAGTCCTCGCATGTGCGCATGATCGCGCCTCGGCCGTTGGAGCTGCGCGCAATCCCGCTGGCCTGGACACCGGCGACAAATGGAGTCTTGAGCGCACCGATCATGGTTGCGCCCATGGCGAATGAGAGCGATTTCGCCGAATGGAAGGGCAAATTGGCCGGCAAAATCGTGTTGGTCACCTGGCCCGCGCCGCCTAAGGACGATGGCGAGGCGCCCTTTCAGCGTCTCAGCGACGCCGAAATCGCCAAGCTCGACAAATATCAACAACCGACATTTGACCCGGAGCAGCGCAAAAAGCGCATCGAGCGCTACCGCTTCAGACCGAATTTGGAGGCGTTTCTGGCCGAGGAGGGCGCGGTCGCGCTGGTGCAAATGTCGCGCACCGAAGGTCGACTGGTGCATGGCGAAGGCTACGAATACCAGGTCGGCAAGACGCCAAAGCTTCCCGGTATCGAACTTGCCGCGGAGGACTATCGAAAGCTGACGCGTCTCGCGAAACGCGGCGAAGTGCGGCTGGAGATCGACAGCCGGGTCCACTTCGAGGACGCGGATCACAATGCCTACAACACCTTGGCTGACATCCCGGGCGATGATCCGCATTCGGGCTATGTCATGGCCGGCGCGCACTTGGACAGCTGGGTTGCGGGTGACGGCGCCGCCGACAACGGCGCCGGCAGCGCGGTGGTCATGGAAGCGGCCCGCATTCTCGCCAGCCTCGGCGTTCACCCCAAACGCACCATTCGTTTTGCGCTGTGGGCCGGCGAGGAAGAGGGACTGCTGGGATCGGAGGCATATGTCGAGAAGCATCTTGCCCATCGACCACAGCCGACCGATCCGGCCGAGGCCGATTTACCGCCTTACTTTCTTGGCGATTTGTACCCGGTGCAGCCGCTGCCCGGCTTCGCCGACTTGGCGGCTTATTTCAACATCGACAACGGTTCCGGAAAAATTCGCGGCATTTACGCCGAAGGCAATTTCGCGGTGGTGCCGATTTTGCGCGAATGGTTGTCGCCCTTTGCCAGCCTGGGCGCGAGCGCAGTCGTGGCCAAGCCGACCGGAGGAACCGACCACGTTTTCCTGAGCCGGCTCGGATTGCCGGCGTTTGAATTCATCCAGGATCCCTTGGATTACGAGACGCGAGTTCATCACACGGACCTGGACACTTTCGACCACTTACGTCCGCTCGATTTGCGCGAGGCGTCGGTCGTGCTCGCGACGGTTCTGATGGCCGCGGCGAACAGCGACAAGCCGCTGCCTCACAAGCCGCTGCCCACGCAACCGGCGGTGACCGACCCATTCGCCTATCCGGATCCAAGCAAAAAATAGCGGCGGCGGCTCCTAGGCCTGCTTCAGGCGGCCACGGCGAAAATCGGCGATGATTTCCCGCGCCGCGTTGTGGCCCGGTGCCCCGGTGACGCCGCCGCCGGGGTGCGTGCCGGCGCCGCACATGTACAGGCCTTTTAAGGGGCCGCGATAGTCGCCGTGCCCGAGCATGGGCCGCGCCGAAAACAGCTGATCCAGGCTCAGGGCGCCGTGAAAGATATCGCCGCCGATGAGCCCAAAAGTGCGTTCAAGATCCAACGGGCTCATGATCTGGCGTCCGAGCACTGCGGCCTTGAAATTTGGCGCGTGAACATTGACCAAATCGATCATCACGTCCGCGACTTCCTCGCGATGCGTGTCCCAGGAAGCGCCGTTCGGCAGAACAGGGGCAACGTGCTGGCAGAACAAGCTGGCGACATGTTGCCCCGGGGGGGCCAGGCTGTCATCGAGCGTGGAGGGAATCAGCATTTCCACGATAGGCCGCTTCGACCATCCGCCAGCCTTGGCATCCAGGTAAGCCTGGTCCATGTAGGCCAAGCTCGGGGCCATGATGATGCCCGCGGTGTGATGATCGGCGGCGGCGCGGCCCGGCAGCGCCTTAAAGTCCGGCAATTCCGCCAGCGCAACGTTCATGCGGAAAGTTCCGGAGCCACAGCGCCAAGACTTAATGCGCTCGCGAAAATCCTGCGGCAAAACGCTCGAATCGATCAGCGAGCCGAAGAGCAATTTCGGATTCAGGTTCGATACGACGCTGCGCGCGCGAATCGCTTCGCCTTTTTCGGTAACCACGCCCACCGCGCGTCCGGCTTCGACCAAGATCTCCCGAACCGGGCTCGCAACGCGAATTTCCACACCGCGCGCGGCGGATGCTTTGGCCATTGCCTGGGTGATGGCGCCCATTCCCCCAATGGCATGTCCCCAGGCGCCTTTCTTGCCGTTAACCTCGCCGAATACGTGATGCAGAAGAACGTAAGCCGAACCGCCCGCATACGGACTCGCGTAGTTGCCGACCACGCCGTCGAAGCCGTAGGCGGCCTTGATGGGAGCGCTCTCGAACCAAGCGTCGAGATAGTCTCCCGCCGACTTCACGAATAGATCCAACAGTTCGCGCCGCATCGGCAGATCCAGTTTGGCGATTCGCCTGGCCTGGCGCGCGCCGCGCAGCATTTCGGGCAAGGCCTGAAGCCATCCGCCGGCAGTGACGTTTGGCGGGGTTTGCAGCACCAGATCACGCAGCACGTCCGCGATGGTGTCGAGACGCTCGCCGTAAGCGCTCAAGCGCCCGGCATCGCGCGGGGAAAATTTCGCAACCTCCTGGGCGGTCTGTCCCGCACCCACCTTGAGATAGGTGCTCTCGTCCAGCGGCAGAAAATTGGCCAGTTTGCGCTCCACGATGCGCAGGCCGTGGGCCGGCAAGTCCAGGTCTCGAATGATCTTCGGATTGAGCAGCGAAACCGTATAGGCCGCGACGGAATTGCGAAAACCGGGATGAAATTCTTCGGTTACCGCAGCGCCGCCCACGACCGCCCGGCGCTCGAGCACCGTAACCTTGAGTCCCGCGGCGGCGAGATACGCCGCGCAGACCAGGCCGTTGTGGCCGCCGCCGACGATGATCACATCGCGAAACGAATCAGCCATAGCCGGACAGGCTCCTGCTCCCGGCAGCGCTGCGGGCGGCGCTGCTCCAACCGGCTCCCGGCGACTCCGCGAACCTGCTTTCCGGAATGACTTCTCGCATGCGGCGCGCAAAACTTCGCAGCGATACTTCGTTGTGGCCGAGCGGACCCGGCGAATAGCTGCGCGACCCCATGCCGGCCTGCACCCTTTCGATCAATGCCTTGTCTTCCAAGCTGACCCGGCGATTGATGCGCCAATTGAGATACCGCGCGATCCGCATTTCGCGCCTCGCGTCGGGATGCGCGTAAGCGATCTCCCTGACGAGCGTTTCGGTGGGTGATATCGGGATCATTTGCATAAAATCGACCTGATCCGGATAAACGTCGAATGCAACGTTCGGCCACAACTTGAAGTAGGTCCATAAACGTTGCCGGTTCTCGGGCAAGTGCGGTACGCGCGGCAGCAGGGCCTGATACATGCGCTCCGATCGCTGCGCCGAGGGCGCGTCGCGAAGGTGTCCCCACATCTTGTCCACCCACTGCTCCGCCTCGATTCCGTATGATTGGCCGAACAATCGCGACAGTCCAGGGTGCGCGACGGCGATGTGCATCGCGTCCGAATAATTGTCCGTCACGTTTTTCCAATTGACCTGGCGCAACCGCAGCGTCACTCGCCCGAGCGGCTCGAGTTCCTCGAGCCGATAGCAAGCCAGCTCCTTCTCGTAAGGCGCCAGCATTTCAGCGACGCTGGGTGTACCCGGCTGCAGACGAACGAATACGAATCCCTTGTAGATTTCGATCTCAAGAGGCTTTAGGCCGTAGTGTTCCGTCGCGAAATCGACAAATTCCTTGCGATGCGGCACGGCAACGAGCGCCCCGTCGAGATCATAGGTCCAGGCGTGGTAGGGGCAGACGATGCGCCCCGGACAATGCCCCGAGGCGCCGTCGAGCAGCCTCGACGCGCGATGCCGGCACACGTTGAAGAAAGCCTTGACGCCGTCGTCGCGAGTGCGCACCGCGACGATGGGTTCACCGAGGAAGTCCAGCGTGTGATAGTCCCCGACGGCCGGAATGTCGCTGAGATGACAGACGATTTGCCACGAAGTGGCGAAGACCTGCCGTTTCTCGGCGCGTAAAAAGTCGGCGTCCCGGTAGATCCATCCGGGCAGGCTAAAGTCTTCGTCCGATGCGCGGCGCCGTGCGTCCATGAGGAGGTTTACCGTCATTCAGCTCTTGTTGAACGATAGTATAACAAGAGAAGCGGTCAAGTTTTGCGGCGTTTTCCCCGCAGAATACGCGGAAAGGCGCCCGCACAAAGGGCCGCAATCCAATCCTCGCAGATACTTATTGCCTCATGCGGCTTGAATGTCTCGGAACTGAGGCTTAATTCGACCCATAGGCCATCGAGCAGGGCGCAAAGCGCGATCGCGGCAGAGCGCAGCTTCAGCTTGGGCGCCGCGCCCGATTCGACCAGTTCTCCCAGCAAACCTTCCAAAATCGAGCGATATTTGCCGTAGGTTCGATCATGTACCTCGCGGATCTCCCGGGAGTGCGCGACCATGCTCCAAAACACCACCCAGACGTTGAAAAGTTGCGGATCGAGGAGCTCCGGAGCGAATGATGCACGGAAAAAATCGCTCAGCCGTTCGCGCGGCGATGCACTTCGATTGTGGGCGCGGGCGCGCAGTTCATCCTGCAACGAGAGCGCCAGCGTTTCGTAGGTCTCCGCGATCAATCCTGACTTGCTGGGAAAGTGGTGGTTGATCAAGCCGATCGACACGCCGGCCGCGGCGCTTATGCGGCGCACGGAAACACCGTCATGGCCGTACTTTTTCAAACAGCCCAGCGTGGCCTCAACCAAAGATTCGCGGCGAACCGCAGGCGTGGCGCGACGAAATTTCGGTACCCGCGGTTTTTTCTTCATCTAACTCCCTTCGTCCCTATTATAGCGAACCCCGTCCCTAAGGTTCTTTGGGCCGCAAAGTTACGCCGCGCGGTACGCTCTGTAATCCAGCCCGAGGGCGCTCGCGACCGCCTCGTGCGTCAATTGACCGGCATGCACGTTCAGACCCTGGGCCAGCCCCGGGTCCTTGGAAATGGCGGCGCGCCAGCCGTGATCGGCCAGCGCCTTCACATACGGCAAAGTCGCATTGGTGAGTGCAAAGGTCGAAGTCCTCGGCACCGCGCCCGGCATATTCGTGACCGCGTAATGGATGACGCCGTCCAGCACATAGGTCGGTTCGGCATGCGTCGTCGGGTGACTGGTCTCAAAGCAGCCGCCTTGATCGATCGCGATATCGACCAGCACCGCGCCGGGCTTCATCGTTTTCACCATGGCGCGCGTGACCAGCTTGGGCGCCGCCGCTCCTGCAATCAGCACCGCGCCGATGACGAGGTCGGCGTCGCGCACCAGTTCCTCGATGGCGTGCGCGGTTGAGTACACGGTTTTAAGCTGGCTGCCAAAAATTGCGGACAGTTCTCTCAAGCGCTTGACCGAGCGATCCACAACGGTGACGTCGGCACGCAGACCGACCGCCATTTCCACCGCGTGGGTACCGGAAACGCCGCCACCGAGCACCACGACCTTGGCGGGCGCGACGCCCGGCACCCCTCCCAAGAGCACGCCGAATCCGCCGTTGGCCTTTTGCAGGCAATTCGCGCCGACCTGAACCGACATGCGTCCGGCCACTTCGCTCATCGGAGTCAATAGCGGCAGCGAGCCGTCGGGCGCGGTTACCGTCTCGTAGGCGATGGCCGTGGCGCCGGAGGCAAGCAGCGCCATCGTTTGCTCGCGATCGGCCGCCAAATGCAAATACGTAAACAGCGTTTGATTGTTGCGTAACATCTTGCACTCGATCAGTTGCGGCTCCTTCACTTTCACGATCAGATCGGTGGAGCCGAAAATTTCCTCGACCTTCCTTGAGATCGAGGCACCGGCCGTCTGGTAGTGCGAATCATCGAAGCCAATGCCCGCGCCAGCGCCGCTTTGCACGATGACCTGATGCCCCGCATCGACGAGTTCACGAGCCCCCGCGGGCACCAGCCCCACTCGATATTCATGAATCTTGATTTCTTTGGGCACGCCGATTTTCATAAAGTCGCTCCGCAGGGTAGGCCGGGATGGCAAGGTTACTCACCCGGGAGCAGAGAAACAATCCGGACCGCCCGGCATTAGCCCATATCGCGCAATTCACGCACGAGCAGACGTTGCCAGAGCCATTCTTGCCGGGTTTTCGGGGTATTCAACGCCATGCGCTCCAAGTACGGCCGGAACGCGCTTGGCGTGCCCCGCGAAGCCGCAGCTGCACTTAAGGCCTTGACACGCGGCCAACCCCCTGCCGTCCTCTCCTTCAATCTGCCCAGCGCCTTCGCCAGCACGATTTCCTCATTGGTGAGATCGGTGCCGAAGGGAAAGTCGGAAAACAATCCCCGCGCTCGCGGCAGGATAAAACGTTCTTCCAAGGCGCGCGGCGTATTGTTTCGATGCAATTCTGGAATCTCGAAGTCGGCGCGCAGTTTTCCGGCCGCCTGGGCTTCGCGCTTCAGGCCGTCCTGAAAGCGCGAATCGGCAATGTTCAATACCGCAGCGATGCAGTCCTGATCGCTCAAGCCGCGCAAATCCGCGACGCCGTATTCCGTGACCACGATATCCCGAAGGTGCCGCGGAATGGTCGTGTTCCCATAGTTCCATAGAATGTTCGAGGTGACCTTGGAGTTTTTCTCGCGCGTGCTGCGCAGCGTGAGAATCGAACGTGCCTCCGGCAGAGAATGCGCCATCGCCACGAAATTGTACTGGCCGCCGACGCCGCTCACGACACGGCCGTCCGCCAGACCGTCCGACACGGCCGCTCCCAGCAGCGTCATCATCATGGTGGAATTCAAAAACCTTCCGTGCCGGCGCTGCGCAATTTTCAACGCCTGCTCATCGCCATCGAGCTCATTGACGAACGAGACTCCGCACATCGAAAATTGGCGCCGCTCGGCGTCGGGCAAATCGCGCAGAGCAGCGTAAAATCCGCGCGGGCCGAGGAAGAAAGCGCCGTGCAGCAGCGTGCCGCCGCTCAATTGACGTCCGGCGCACAGCGCCAGCAGGTCGCGGCGGCCGGAGACCGTGTTGAGGATGGCCGCGGCAATTTGTCCTTCGGAATTCTCGATGCCGCCGCCGCGGTAACGGCATTCGCGGCGAAACACACCAATCTCCTGCAACACCGCGAAGTCCGCGGCACTCAAGGGACTCTCAAAGCCTGCATTTGCCAGCGCCGCCAGAAATTCTTCATCGATGCGCTCGCCGACTGTTCCCTGATTGAGCAACCGCTGAATACGCACGTCCGCGTAGACGCGCCGCCGCAGCACCCCGCTGCGATATAACTCCAGAAAGCCGTCAACGAACATTTCCGTGCAGCCATAGAGGCCGGCTTCGAACGGCGCCGCGCCGCCGTTTGCGTCCAAGACCGTCCCAAGGCGCTCGGTTGCCTTCAGGCCGCGCAGTATTTCGCGAAACTCAGTGTTCTGCTGGTGACGCAGTTGCAGCCCGTAAACCACGGCATCGCCGAGTTCGCCGATGCCGATTTGCAGCGTGCCGCCGTCGCGCACCAATCGAGCGCCGTACAAGCCGATGGCGTAGTCCGCGGTATGCAGGCGTTGATTGGGTGGCGCGAACAGGTCGTAGTCATAGCGGGGGTGCTCGATCAGCGCGTCGAATGTCTCCGCTGCCACCACCGCGGGGCCGAACATAAAGGGCATCTGCCGATTGACCTCGCCGATGACTACGAGATCCCGGCCGGCGCGGCGCTGCGGCGCCAAAAGTTCCAGCAAATCCAGGGTGACATCCGGGTTTGATCCCAGACTGTATTCGGTGCGTCCCTCGATGCTTCGTTTCGCAACAAGTTGGGCGATGACGTTGACGCCGTGCGCCGCCACCTCGCGCGCCACGTGCGTGTAGTTGGTGCTGACATAGTGCTGCTGAGAGTGCTCTACGTTGAGCAGGGCTCCGGGATCCAGAAAGAATTCGACGATCCGCACGTTCTCAGGTACGCCGGCGCCATGCAGATCCGTCACATAATCGAGCGGCACGCAGGCGCCGAACAGCCGCGCCACCAAGGGCTCCAGGAAGCGGCGCTCGAGTTCGCCCTGCCACTGCGGCGCGCGCAGGCTCAAAGCGCTGAAAATCGTCAGCGCAAGGTGAGGATCGCGCCGCGCACGCCGGTAGAACTCATTGGCCAGAGGGTTGGGCTTGCCCACACCCAGTGGCAGCGCCAGGACGATGCGGGATCCGACGCGGCTTAAGGTATTTTCAACGCATTCGGCGACGTCGTCAAAGCTGTGCGGCATGTCAGCCCTTGAGCTTCAGCACCAACGAAAAATTGATTTTCACGGCATTGCCGACAATCTCCGTGCTCTTCCAGTCGCCCTGTCCGACGCCGAAATCCAAGCGGTTGAGTTTGGCGCTTCCGGACAGTTTGGCGGCCGCGGCACCCGGCACGAATTGAAACTCGATCGGCACGTCCTTGGTGACTCCGTGCAGGGTCAGCGTGCCGACGGCGGAAAAGCCGGCGGCGGTCTTCGTGATGGACTTGGTCGCATAGTGCGCCGTCGGATAGTGAGCGACATCAAAGACGTCTTTGCCGCGCATGGTCGTGTCGCGATCCTTGTCCAGAGAATCCACGGAATTCAGTTCGATCTGCACGTCGATACGAGAGCTCGCGAGAGCGTCGGGCGCAAAGTCGACGTCGGCGGTGAACTTGTGAAATACGCCCTTGAACTCGGCGCCCGCCTGAACCCCGACGAACTCCAGGCGGCTCTGTTGCGGATCGGAAACGTAGCTCGCGGCGGCTGCAGCGGCGGCGGCGCTGAAAAGCATGGCGGCCGTCCCGGCAAGGTAGAAATTCCTCATGATGGCTTCTCCGATTTAGTGAATGGCAGCATGCGCCTGAGCACATCGTCCTTATTCCAGAAGTGATGCTTCAGCGCCGCGAGTATGTGCAGCAGCGCGACCGTGAACAGCAGCCAGCTCAGGGTGTGGTGCGTGAACTTGAGAAAATTGAATGCTTCCTCGTTCGGTGCGATGAGATTGGGCCAGGTGAATCGGTCGAACCAACTGACCGAGTAGTTCTTCGCTGAAGACATCATCCAGCCGGTCAATGGCATCACGAAAAGCAAAACATAGAAAAGAGCGTGTGTTCCCCGCGCGAGCCTTTTTTCAACCGTGCTCATGCCTGCCGGCAATTCAGGAGGACGATTGAACAGACGCCACAGCAGCCGCAACACCGCCAGCATCAAGATCGTCATGCCGAAGCTCTTGTGCCGCGCCAAGAGTACGAGCTTTCGCGCGCCAATCGGCAGACCATCCGCCGACCACGCCAACGTGAATTGAACCACGATGAGCGCCGCGATGAGCCAATGAAATCCTTGCGCGACCGCACTGTAGCGAGTCGGGGGGCTTTGATTTGGCATCGCGAGTCTCCGGCTGCAAACTGTTGCCTAGTCTAGCAAGCCCAAGAGCCCCCGATAAATGTTGAACAAGATTGCCGTCGCCGTTCTGATGCTGTGCGCGGCGGCGTGTGCGGCAAGGCATCCGCGGCCGGCCGCGCCGCCCGCGAGTGCTGAAGCGGCCCTGCAATCTTTGCCGGCCCCCGGCGAATATCCTATCGATTCCAACGATTCCGAATTGAGGTTGCTGGTCTATCGAGCGGGACCTCTGCGCAACCTTGGCCACAACCACGTCATGGTCAATCGGACGCTAACTGGACACGTGCAAATCGGCGCCGATGTATCGGCGTCGTCCTTTTCACTCCATCTGCGGGCAGACGCGTTCCTAATCGACGATGCGCAATCGCGGCAGGAGGAGGGCGGCGAGTTCACCGGCGACGTACCGGAAGACGCCAAAGCGGGGACACGCCGCAATATGCTGAGCGGTGCGGTGCTCGACGCCGCTGAATATCCGGAAATCACCGTGAAGAGTGCTTCGCTCAGCGGCCGTCTGAATCAGTTGAACGCGGACTTGGAAATCAGTGCGGCGGGACATACCTCACGCATGTCGGTTCCGCTCATCTTGCAGGGCGATGCACATCACTTCATTGCGGCAGGTTCGGTGGAACTGCGGCAGTCGGCCTTGGGCCTGGTTCCATACAGCCTGATGCATGGCGCCTTGCAGGTGCAGGACGCGATGCAGCTAAAATTCAAGATTACGGTGCCGACGAACTAGTCAGAAGAATCGGCGTTCCTTCGGGCGCCAGGAGTACCGCTGCAGGCACCGACCGCAATCCAGGGGGCATTTCGCCATTCGGCTCGATGCCCTTGTCCGCAAGATGCGCCAGGGTGCCGCCCACATCGTCGACTTCGAATCGCAACGTTGCACGCCTCAAATCGGCGGGATGATACAGGCCGAGATCGATGAAATCGCTGGTACAAGCGATATGCGGCAGGCGATCGCCGGGCTCCTCCATGCCGACGAATCCAAAGTCTTCCCAATAGGTCTTTGCCAATTCGCGATCCGGCGCCGGCAGGGCGATCTCGAGGAAATAACCGCAGCGCGACGTGTCATTGGCAAGGCGTTTGCTGGGCGAGAACGTGCGCGCTTCGACCAAGCGCACCAACTGCCCCGAGGGGTCCAGCCAGCCGACTTCATTGAAAACATCGTTACCGAGATGACGAAACTCGAACTTGATGCCTTTCTGCTCGAGCGCGTCCAGGTGCTTTAGCAAGCCGGGCTTTACGAAGGTCAACGAGGGCGCGGGAATGGGCTCCTGATGCAGTCCCAGGCAGATCCGTCCGTCGGTAACCACGGCATAGGGATGCGGCCACGCTTCGCCCACCTCCGCGGAGGAGAAGCCCAGCGTCATGTAAAAGTCCAATGAAGCCTGAACGTCGGGTGCGGCGAGCGAGAACTCGAGGAAGCGTCCCAGCACGGCGTCGCTAACTCACTCCGCCGACGCAGACGTACTTGATCTCGGTGTAATCGAGGATTCCGTACTTGGATCCTTCGCGGCCGATGCCCGATTCCTTGACACCGCCGAACGGCGCCACTTCAGTCGAGATGATGCCGGTATTCAATCCCACGATTCCGTATTCTATGGCTTCGGCAACTCTCCAGCTCCTCGCGAGGTCTCGAGTGTAGAGGTAAGCGGCCAGTCCGAATTCCGTGTCGTTGGCCATCGCAATCGCCTGCGCTTCGCTTTCAAATTTGAATAACGGCGCCACCGGTCCGAACGTTTCCTCGCGAGCCACCAGCATCTGAGGCGTGACGCCGGTGAGGATCGTGGGTTCGAAAAACGAGCCCCCCAGCGCGTGGCGCTTGCCGCCCAGAGCGATTTTGGCGCCCTTCGCAAGCGCGTCCGCAATATGTTCTTCAACTTTCGTCACTGCCTTGTCATCGATCAACGGCCCTTGGTCCGTGACGCCCTTGAGACCATCGCCCACGCGCAGCCGCGCGACTGCCGCCTCGAGCCGCTTGGCGAACTCCTCATAAATACCGGCCTGAATCAAAAGGCGATTCGCGCAAACACAGGTTTGCCCGGTATTCCGGTACTTGCTGGCCAGGGCGCCCTGAACCGCGGCGTCCAAATCGGCATCGTCGAATACAATAAAGGGTGCGTTGCCGCCCAATTCGAGCGAGAGCTTTTTGACCGTGCCGGCGCATTGCGTCATGAGCTTTTTGCCCACTTCAGTAGAACCGGTGAATGTCACTTTCCTCACCGTCGGGTTGGCGGTCATTTCCCCGCCGATCGCCGCCGCGCTGCCGGTGATCATGTTGAACACGCCCGCGGGTACCCCCGCGCGGTGAGCGAGCTCCGCCAGGGCGAGCGCCGAAAAAGGGGTTTGCGTGGCCGGCTTGCAGACCAGGGTGCAGCCCGCCGCCAATGCGGGTCCGGCCTTGCGGGTGATCATCGCACTCGGAAAGTTCCACGGAGTGATCGCCGCGACCACGCCGACCGGCTGGCGCAATACCATGATTCGCTTGTCAGCTTGATGGCCCGGAATGATGTCGCCGTACAAACGCTTGGCTTCCTCGCCAAACCATTCGATAAATGAGGCGGCGTAAACGATTTCCGATTTGGACTCGGCCAGCGGCTTGCCTTGTTCCGCCGTCATCAGCACCGCAAGGTCTTCCTGATTCTCCATCATCAGATCGAACCAGCGGCGCAGGATGAGGGCCCGCTCTTTTGCAGTACGCGCCCTCCATGCGGGCAGCGCCGCCGCCGCTGCCGCAATCGCACCTCGAGCCTCTGGCGCGCCCATGTTCGGGACCGAGCCTAGTTTTTTCAATGTCGCTGGATTTGTGACTTCCACGCTGGTGCCGCTATCCGCGGCGCTCCAACCTCCGTTGATGTAGCACAGCTCGCGCAGCAGTGACGGGTCTTTAAGCTTGACGGACATGTGCTTTCGAGGATAGCGCGTTCAATTGTCGAAGCTCAACGTTCCAGGATCGCCGTCACCCCCATGCCACCCGCGGTACAGATCGAGATCAAGCCCCTTTTGCCCTTGGCCTCGTCAAGAATCTTTGCCAGCGTGGCGACAATTCGCGCCCCGGTTGCCGCGAACGGATGTCCGATGGCGAGGCTGCCTCCTTTCACATTCAATTTCGACCGGTCAATCGTGCCCAGAGCACCCGGCAATTGAAGTTTGTCGCGGCAATACGTCGGGTCGGTCCAGGCTTTCAAGGTACACAACACCTGTCCGGCAAAAGCTTCGTGTATTTCATAGAAGTCGAAGTCCTGAAGCTTCAATTTTGCATCGTTCAGCATGCGCGGGACCGCGTACACGGGAGCCATGAGCAATCCCTCCTTCTTTTCGATGTAGTCGACCGCCGCGACCTTGCCATAGCTCAAATAAGCCAGCACCGGAAGATTGCGCTCGCGAGCCCACGCCTCAGAAGCCATCAACACCGCGGCGGCGCCATCGGTCATCGGCGTGGAATTTCCCGCCGTCAACGTACCCGATCCGGAAAAATCAAAGGCGGGCTGAAGTTTCGCGAGTTTCTCAAGCGTCGAGTCGGTGCGGATATTGTTGTCCTGGGTCAATCCGAGATATTCGATGACCAAGTCCTTGTAGAATCCTTGGGCGTACGCGGCCGCGGCCTTTTGGTGGCTTTCCAGGGCCAGTTGATCTTGTTCTGCACGCGTGATGCCCCACGTTTTGACCATGAGTTCCGTGCTCTCACCCATGGACAGGCCCGTGCGCGGCTCGGTAACCCCCGGCAGTACCGGCCGGAAATTCCTTGGACGCACTCCGAACCAGGGCTTTATCCTGGCGATTGCCGACTTGCCGCGATAGCTTCGCAACAAAAGTTGCTGAAAACTGCGGGGATAAACCACGGGCGGATCGCTCACCGTGTCGACGCCTCCCGCAATGGCGCAATCGATTTGCCCCAACGCAATCTTGTTGCCCAACAAGATCGCCGCCTCGAGGCTCGTTCCGCAGGCGCGCTGCAAGTCCAGCCCCGGCGTTTCCGCCGCCAACCCGCATCCGAGGACCGACTCCCGCGTCAAATTCCACTGACTGGAATGCTTCATCACGGCGCCGGCCGCGACATCGTCGACACGTTGTCCGCGCAAGCCGAATCGCTCGACTACGCCGCGTAGTGCGGCAATCAGCATCTCTTGGTTCCCCACTTGTGCGTAGGCGCCATTGCCGCGCGCAAACGGGATTCGTGCGCCTCCGACGATCGCGACGCGTCGCGGGCTTGCTCCTACCAACATAGCTGCCTCCGTAAAGCGGTAAGTACGCGAATTATGGACCTACCCGCCGGCATATAATCCATGCATGACCGGATTTTCTTGCAAGGCTGCCTGCGGAATCGCGCTTTTTGCGCTGGGCGGGTGCGGCGCGCGCCGCCGCCCGCGCCGCCGGCAAAAGCGCCGCCGACCGGTCAACTCAGTCTAATTGTCGAGCGCTACTGGGACGAGCGTCTGCCGACGGAGGGTGTGATTTCGCCGCAATTGCTCGCCGATTCCTTGAGTATCGAGCGCCGCTATCTTGAAGAATTGCTCGGCGTTTCGCGCGACGCGCTTGACGCGTCCTCCCGGTTGACGTACGACATTTTTCGCAGACGGCGCGAGATCCGCATCGAGGCCTTTACCTTTCCCGATGAGCTGCTGCCCATCAATCCGTTCGGCGGCATGACGCAGCAGATCGCGGCTGAGGCGGCGCAGCTGGCGCAGCACCCGGAAGCAAACGCCTTGGCCTACGACAACTGGATGAAGCGCATCGACGATTACGTGCGTTGGACGCAGCAAGCCATCCTCAACATGCGCGAAGGCATGCGCCGCGGCTATACCACGCCCCGCTCCGTGATCGAGCGCATGCTTCAGGTCCTCGAGCGTCTCGGCGTGGATGACTCCGCCAATGTCTTCTATGCGCCGTTGCGAACCTTGCCGGCGAGCCTCAAGGAATCAGAGCGGGCGCGGCTGACCCGGGACTTGGGCCGCGCCGTCGCGGAGAAATTGCTCCCCGCGAATCGCGTGTTGCATGATTTTCTGCAAAAGGAATACCTGCCGCGGGCGAGAACCGGCATTGCTTTGTCGGAACTGCCGCTGGGCCGCGAGTGGTATGCATTCTTGGCCAAGAAATCGAGCGGCACGACGCTTTCGCCCGATGAAATCAATCGCATCGGCGCGGCCGAAGTCGAGCGTCTCGGGACGGCGCCGCCGACCGGGACGCCGCCTTCACCCGAGACGCCGCCCATTGCGGCGAATGGCCTGGTCAACGCCTACAAGGAATTGGAGATCCAAGTGAGAGCGGCGCTGCCGGCGGCTTTCTCTGAGACTCCGAAGTCGGATCTGGAGATGCAGAGCGCCGAGTGGCTGCCCCATCCGGACGCTTCGCTGTACTTCCGGCAGAGGTCGCCCGGCGTCGGCATCCTTTTCGTAAATGCCGGCAAAGGCGCCAAGACGGCGGTCTCGATAGCCGATTTCTTGCGCCTAGGCTTGCCGGGGGAGTTTTTTCAAATAGCCCTTCAGCAGGAGCAAGCAGACCTGCCGCGATTCCGCCGCTTCGGCTCTGAGCCGGCATTTACGGAAGGTTGGGGTCTTTACGCCGCCTCGCTGGGCGATACATTGGGCCTGTACGGCGACGAATCGGGCAAATTGAATGCGACGGCGGCGATGCGGCACTGCGCGGTGGATGTGGTGGTCGATACGGGTTTGCACGCGAAAGGCTGGACTAGAGGTCAAGCTTTTGACTATCTTCGTACGCATCTTGGAGTCGACGATGTCGACGCTCAATCTCTGATCGATGGGTACGCAGCGAGTCCGGCGGCAGTGCTGGCGTGCATGGGTGCGGTGAAATTCCGCGCCTTGCGTACACTGGCGGAGCAACGCTTGGGCGGGCGCTTCGATCTCAAGGAATTTCACTCGCAGATTCTGCAGGGCGGTGCGATGCCGCTGGACATTCTCGAGGCAAAAATGAAAGGTTGGATGGACGCTTCGAAATGAAGGTTTTTCCCGAAAATAACCGCCTGGCGGCAATTTGGTCCGAACAGTATCGGTTGGCCGGAGTCACACAATCTAGTGCGCACCCAATTCATCATTGCAATTTTGCTGGCAACCGGCATGGCCCGAGCTGCGAATACAGCCGTCGAAGCCTCTGCGGGAAACGATATCGCCGTGTCGGTATCGTTGGATCCGGCCGAACAGAGCGGCAGCGCCAGCGCCATTGTCAGGATTCACGCGAGCCGCGAAACCGTCTGGTCGCTGATAACGAGCTGCCCGGAATCGCTGCGGATGGTGCCGGGGCTCGAGGTCTGCGATGTTCTGGAGACCGCGCCGGATCAGTCGTGGCAGAAAATTCGGCACGTCATGAACTATTCTTGGTATGTGCCGAAGGTAACGTATGTGATTCGCGCCACTTACGACCGGCCGGCGAAGGTATCGATCGAGCGGATTTCCGGAGACCTTCGCACGCTGAGGGGTTCGTGGGAACTGCAGAGCGACGGCGACTACACGATCGCGCACTATGCGGTCGATTTGGCGCCGGGCTTCTGGGTGCCGAACTGGATCGTGCGGACTGCGCTGCGCAAGGATCTGCCCAAAATGCTGCGCGCGTTACGCTCCCGTGCTGAAACCGCGTCGAGCCGCAAATCCTGAATCCAAGCGCGCCGCGCGCCGCGCCGCGCTGATCGCCTGCATCGCAGTTTTCAGCCTAAGCGCCTGCGAGCGCGAGCCTGAAGCGCCGCCGATGCGGGTGAAGCGGGTGTTTCATCTCAACCCTTATGAAAAGGACTTCGGCTACTCGCAAGCCGTCCTGATCGACAAAACCCTGTATATTTCCGGCTCGGTGGCGGCGGATCAGAACGGCCGTCTGGTTTCGCCCGGCGATATGGCCGGGCAAATGCGGGCCGCG
Organism: uncultured Gammaproteobacteria bacterium; assembly: GCA_963721095.1. Taxonomy (GTDB): domain Bacteria; phylum Pseudomonadota; class Gammaproteobacteria; order Steroidobacterales; family Steroidobacteraceae; genus Bog-1198. Next base: position 491,066 of record CAVRHU010000001.1, read on the forward strand.
TATTCCAATATACGCCGTACCCTCGCGGCGCACGGAGCCGACTTCGAAGAAGTTGTCAAAGAGACGATTTACACGACGGACATGGACGCATTGCTGAAAGCCTCGGACTTGCGCTTCGAGTTCTACAACAAGGAACGCCTACCGACCACATCCTGGGTACAAGTGCAGCGCTTGGTGGATCCTGGATTTCTCGTACAGATCGAAGTGATCGCCGAACTGCCGTAAAGAAAGAATCTTAGATAATGGTGCGCAACGTGGTGGATAAAGGCTTCGAGAAACGCCTCGCGGGACTCATCAACTCCGGCGAAAGGGCAATATTGCGCGGCGGCCGCAAAGGCGTCGAGAAAGAGTCCTTGCGCGTATCCCCCGACGGCGCCATTTCCCAGACCCGCCATCCGGAAGCATTGGGAGCGCCGCTTACCAACGAACACATCACGACGGATTTTTCCGAGTCGCTGATTGAACTGGTCACGCCGCCGTTTGGCGAGACCTGGGAGCTGTTGCAATACCTTTGCGATATCCATCAGTTCGTGTATCGCCACTTGAATGACGAGCTGTTGTGGGCCACCAGCATGCCCTGCGCGATCGACGGAGACGCGAGCATTCCGCTGGCGCAGTTCGGCAGCTCCAATGTCGGGCGCATGAAGACGATCTACCGGCACGGCCTGGGCGTGCGCTACGGGCGCGTCATGCAGGCGATTTCCGGCGTGCATTTCAATTACTCGTTCAGTCCGAAATTGTGGGGTGTGCTCGAAGCGGTCAATCAGTCGCGGCAGGCGCCGCAGGATTTCATTTCCGAACAGTATTTCGGCGTGCTGCGCAACTATCGCCGCTACGGCTGGCTGGTGCTCTACTTGTTCGGCACATCGCCCGCCGTCTCGAACAGTTTTTTTGCAGGCCGCGAAAACACGCTGACTGCGCTCGATGCCGACACGGCGTATGAGCCCTACGGCACGTCGCTGCGCATGAGCGACATCGGCTACCGCAACAAGAATCAATCGACTTTAAGCGTATCGGTCAACAGTTTATCCGAGTATGTACGCGATCTTTCGCGCGCGATCAGTACCCCCTATCCTCCGTACGAGAAGCTCGGCGTCAAGGTCAACGGCGTGTACCAGCAGCTCAACGCCAACATTCTGCAGATCGAGAACGAGTACTACAGTTTCATTCGCCCAAAGCGCATCGCGCGTTCGGGCGAGCGGCCGACAAAGGCGCTGCATCGCGCCGGTGTGGAATACGTCGAGGTGCGCGCGCTCGATGTGAGCGCTTTCGATCCGGTCGGCGTCAATCAAAACAAACTGCGCTTTCTGGAAGCGTTTCTGGCGCTATGTTTGCTGCGCGAAAGCGCACCGATCAGCCTCGGCGAACAATCTGCGCTGGATGCGAATCATCTCTTGGTAGCGAGACGCGGCCGGGAACCAAACCTGCGGTTGAGCCGGGAAGGGCGCAGCATCGCCATGACCGACTGGGCCCGAGAACTGCTTGATTCGATGCAGGGTCTGTGCGAAATGCTCGATCATGGCGAGGCCGCGCGTCCTTATTCTTCGGCGCTCGAGCAGCAACGCGCCAAGATAGACGATGTGGAACTGACGCCCTCGGCGCGCCTGTTGACCGAGATGCGCCAGACCGGGGAGACATTTCTCCAGCTGGCCCTGCGAATGTCGAAATTGCACAAAGACTACTTTCTCGGGTTGTATCCGCCTAACGAAAGCCGGCTCAGCGAATTCGCCAGCGAGGCGCGCGATTCGTTGGAAGCGCAACGCGCCATCGAGGCCTCCGACAACACGGATTTCGATACTTATCTGGCGCATTATTTAGCCGATTGACCCGATATTTGACATAATGCGCGCAAGTCCTGGCGGCTTGCCGAAAAGTGCCCCAGGTCATTGAGATGATGACGCGGGGCCGGTACGGTGAGGCGGATGAGCACTGCCATTGGGCTTTCCACAGAAGACTTACCCAATTCGCCGCATGCCCGGCAATTGCGGGCGGGTTTTCCGTGGCTCACCTTCAACGGTGAGCTCGAAGCCGAGTTCCGCCGCAGGAATTTCGACGAGAACCTGCTGCACTCGCGCGTAAATCTCTGTCTTGCGATCCTCATCGCCGTTGCATTTGCAGCAATGGACGCGATGGTCTTGGGGCCGGGACTCGATCGCATCCCCAGCCGCATTCAGATCTTCGTCATCATTCCGATCCTGCTCCTCGGTCTTGCGTGCAGTTTCTCGCCGCAACGTCACCGGATTCACGCGCCTCTCACCATCTTCATCATGACCATCTTCGGCCTGAGCGTCGCGGCCATCCAAATCATTGCCGCGCGGGGCGGCATCTCGCTGTTGATTCCGTGCCTGATCCTCAGCATCGTTTTCATTTACTTCATGAGCGGGCTGATCTTCTACCACGCGGTCGCAGCCAACGTCATCGTCATGCTGGCCTATCTTGCCGCGGGCACGGTACTCGAGCTGCCCGGACGCGAATTCAGCTACTGCGCTCTGGCTCTCGTCGCCGCCAATCTGTTCTGTGCGTCGGTCACCTACATGCACGAGAAGACCAGCCGCATGCGATTCCTGGAGGCGTGCCTGCTGCGAGAAATGGTTGCGCGCGACGGTCTGACCGGCATCCAAAACCGCCGCATGTTCGACCAGCACATTGCGCGTGTCTGGCAGCAAGCGGTCCGCGAGGAGGAGCGCATCGCCGTGCTGCTTGCGGACGTCGACTGCTTCAAGGATTACAACGACCGCTATGGCCATCAGGCCGGCGATGAGTGCTTGCGCGCAGTGGCCGTGTCCCTGAATCAGTGCGCGCGGCGGCCGCTGGACTTCGTTGCGCGCTACGGCGGCGAGGAGTTTGCAATCGTTCTGTACGAGGCGAGCCGCGAATACGTCGCCGAGGTGCTGACGCGCATCCAGCGTTCCATCGCCGAGCTGAACATTCCGCACGAGGCCTCGAAAGTCGCCAGCCGGCTGACGATCAGCATCGGCGCGGCATTCATATTGCCTGCAGCGAACCGAACCCTGGAAGGGTTGATCCAACTTGCCGACGAAGCCCTGTACTGCGCGAAAGAAGAGGGCAGAAATCGCGTGATCGTGATGGAAGCGGAGTACGCCACAATGCGCACCGGGCGCTTCGAAAAGCGCCGGCATCACGTCGACGCTTAAGATCGGGCGCTAACGATAAATCCCGATCCGCGGCTCTTCCCCCGCTTTTCTACTGGCGCGAAACATCCCCTCGGAATTGAATTCCATGGCGATCTCTCCTTGCGCATCGATGGCGATCACGCCGCCTTCGCCGGCGAGGGCGGCCAGTTCCCCGAAAATCACTTCCCGTACCGCTTCTCCCACACTGCGGCCGCCGAAGCGCATCCGCGCGCAAATGTCGTGAGCCACAGCCGCGCGGATGAATATCTCGCCGTGTCCGGTCGCCGACACAGCGCATGAACGGTCATCGGCATAGGTACCCGCGCCGATGATGGGCGAATCGCCGATACGCTGAAAGCGCTTACCGGTCATTCCGCCGGTGGAGGTGGCCGCAGCCAAATGGCCGAAGCTATCGAGGGCGACCGCTCCCACCGTGCCGACATGCGAGATGGTGTGTCCGGATAGTCCGATCTCTCCCCTGCGAATTCGCTCCAGTTGCTGCCAGCGCTCGGCGGTGGAAAAATAACTCTGCGGCACGAGGGAAAAACCTTGGCTCAAGGCGAACTCCTCGGCGCCGGTGCCCGCCAACATGACATGTTCGGATCTTTCCATTACCGCGCGCGCAAGCTCCACCGGGTTGCGGATGCGCGTAAGGCCGCAAACCGCACCGGCTTTCAGAAAACGCCCTTCCATGACCGAGGCGTCCAACTCGTTGCGGCCGTCGAGGGTGAACACCGACCCGCGCCCGGCATTGAACAGGGGATTGTCTTCGAGCTGCACCACCGCACGTGTGACCGCATCCAGGCTGCTGCCGCCGTCTTGCAGCGACGCATAACCCGCATCGATGGCCTCGCTCAAGGCCTCCCGATACTTGCGTTCCGCCTCACCGTTCATCTCGGACCGCGGCAGTGTCCCTGCGCCGCCGTGTATTGCTATGCCAAACATCGGTCAAGTATCTCCTTGATGCTCGGGAACCCTTACCACAAGACCCTCGAGACCCGGCGTTACATGAATCTGACAGCTCAAGCGGCTATTCTCACGCGGCTGCCATGCACTCTCCAACATGCCGTCTTCCATTTCCTCGCGCGCGCTAAGCCTCGGCAACCAGGGCGCCTCGACATAGACATGGCACGTGCCGCACGCGCAGGCGCCCCCGCACAGCGCGAGAATACCCTTCACGCCGTTTTGTTTGGCCGCCTCCATCAGGGTGATGCCGACGGGCGCGTCTATCTCATGCCGGAAGCCGTCCGGCTCAATGAAAGTAATGCGGGGCATTAAGGTGCGTCGCAGCTACGGGGAACCCTCGGACAGGCTCCTGGTATTGTAGAGATCAGGTGTACCCCCCTGGGAAACGTAATAGTATTACCCAGACTGCCCCCGACCGGAGTCTAGAATGAAATTGATTACCGCCATCATCAAACCCTTCAAGCTGGATGACGTGCGCGCGGCGCTGTCCGAAATCGGCGTCTCCGGCATGACCGTGACCGAGGTCAAGGGTTTCGGGCGGCAACGCGGACACACCGAGCTGTACCGCGGCGCAGAGTATGTCGTGGACTTCGTGCCGAAGACCCGCATCGAAGTCGCCGTAAAAAACGAACTGGTCGATCAAGTGATGGAGGCCATTGTCGGCGCCTCGAAAACCGGGAAGGTGGGTGACGGCAAGATTTTCGTTACTGACATCCTGCGGGTTTTGCGCATTCGTACCGGCGAGAGCGACAACGCCGCCCTGTAGAGCGTCGGACGCGGCGATACCTTCAGGTTCCTAGGACGACGGGTCCTTCGCGGCCGCCTTGCGGCGCCTCGTGAAAAGCCACACGGCCGCACCGCAAACCGCGAAATTCAGCACCCACCACCAGAGCTGCCGGCTATTGTTCTTGTCGTCCAATGGCCCGTCCCGTGCACCGACATTGAGCGTACCCTTGAAGCTGTCCTTTGCCCCTCCCCGATCGACGTGGAAGTCTACGGTCGCCGTACCGGGCAGCGCGAGGTCCTTGGTTTGCAGGGAGTAGCTGCCGTCGGATTCCGCGGTCGTCGGATGCACCGTGCCTCGCAGCACCACGGTGACCACCGCATCGCGCACGGGTGCATTGTCAGCCAGGCGGCTGATGTGAATGATCATCTTGTCATCGTGGACCACACCCACGGCCAGTAGATCGTTGGAGCGCGCTTCCACACGGGAACTCGTCGGGGCATCGGCGGCAAATGTAACGCCGGTCCATGCGATGAGCGCGATCCAGGCCAGGAAGCTTTTCAAAGCATGAAACCCATGATGCCCAAGATCGTGCCCGCGAGGCTGGCGAGCACGCCAAAGACCGGAAAGAACAGCTTGCGCGCCAAAAAGTACAGGGAGCACAGCACGAGTCCCAGCTCGAGCAGGCCTTCGCCGATGTCAAAAAACAATGCGCGATGTTCTTCCTTCTCGGTTTCCTTATCTTTCGCCTTCGCATCTTCCTGAATCTTCTCCGCGTCGGCGGCGTACTTGGCGCGCGCGGCCTCGAACTTTGGCGCGATCGACTGGGTTTTCGCAGGATCGGTGCCCAGGCTGTTCAGGAGCGAGAGAGCCACTTCTTCGGTATTTTCACGAATTTTCTTCGCTTGATAGTAGCTCCATTGATCGTTCGCCTCGGTGCGATGAATGACCGCATCGGTATGCGCACGGTGCGAGGCGATCGTCACCACCGACAATAGGATGCCGACGACGCCCACTAGAATGCCTACGCGTCGGGTGTTGGGATCGGCGGCGTGTTCCGGCGTGACTTCAAGTTCAGGCATAAAGTGTCCATATCCTCGGATTATTCAGCGGGCAACGCGGCGGATTTTAGCCCAAAACGCGGGGCGCGACTTCGATGCCGAGAACGCCGCTGCGCACCACTTCGATGATTTCACCGCATGCGCCGACGCTTTTCATGAATTTGCCGATCTCAAGTTCCGTTCCCGCGAGTTCGACGATATATGTCGACGGATTGGACGACAGCACCCTGCCTCCTGCGCCGCGCACCAAAGCGGCCGCGGATTCGAGCTGCGCGGCGCGCAGTTGCAACTTGATCAACAGCAATTCGCGCGCCAACGTGTTGCCGCCGGTCATGTCCTCGACCGCAACCACGTCCACGAGCTTGAGCAGCTGTGCGTTGATCTGCGCAATGACGGCATCCGACCCCGAGGTCACCAAGGTCACACGCGAGACGGTCGGATCATTCGTCGGCGCGACGGACAGGGACTCGATGTTATAGCCGCGCGCGGAGATCAATCCCGTGACGCGGGTGAGCGCACCGGCCTCATTTTGCAGCAGAATCGCAATGACGTGACGCATCGGCCTCGCGCAACACTTGAGATGGCCCTCAAGCATACGGGAGCATTGCGCTTGGGCGCCAGGGACGGAACTGCTAGTCTTTCCACGTGAAGGACTCCGCCGACAAGCAAACTCGCCCCGCGCACCCGCTGGCGGACGCCGTCATGACCGGTGCGGACATGCTCGTCCAGGTGTTGGCCGATGAAGGAGTCGATACGGTCTTCGGCTACAGCGGCGGTGCGATTTTGCCGATCTACGATGCCGTGTTTCGCTTCAATCAAGAGCACGACTCCGCGATGCCGTTGGTGGTGCCCGCCAATGAGCAGGGGGCGGCCTTCATGGCGGCCGGCTACGCGCGCGCGAGCGGCCGCGTGGGTGTGGCGCTGGTGACCTCAGGGCCCGGAGCGACCAACACCGTGACGCCGGTGCGCGACAGCATGGCGGACTCCATTCCCATCGTGGTCATCTGCGGCCAGGTCCCCACGACGGCGATCGGCACGGACGCATTTCAAGAAGCTCCGGTGCCCTCAATCATGGGCGCGGTCGCCAAACATGTTTTTCTCATCACCGATCCGCTAAAGCTCGAGGCTACGGTGCGCACCGCATTCGAGATTGCACGCACCGGCCGGCCGGGCCCCGTGGTCCTTGATGTGCCGAAGGACGTGCAGAATTGGAAAGGCGTGTTCAAGGGCTCCGGCGGTCTGCCGGTGCCGGGCTATAGACAGCGCATGAGCCGCCTTTCAGCCGCGAGCCTGTCGCCGGCCGCGTGTGCCGATTTTTTCGCGGCCCTCACGGCCGCAAAGCGCCCGCTGATTTATGCGGGCGGCGGCGTGATCAACGCGGGTGCCGCGGAGGCATTGCGTGAATTCTCGAGGCAGTTTCAGATTCCCGTCGTTACCACCCTCATGGGAATCGGCGCGGTCGACACCACGGACATTCTATCCATGCGCATGCTCGGCATGCACGGCACCGCTTTCGCCAACTATGCCGTCGATGATTGCGACTGCCTGCTCGCTTTTGGTGCACGATTCGACGATCGCGTCGCGGGCAACGTCGCCAAATTTGCGGGCCGCGCCAAGTTCATCGCGCACTTCGACATCGATGCCTCCGAGATCGACAAGGTCAAGCGCGTGAACTGGAATCATGTCGGCCGCATGTCCGATGCGTTGCGTGCATTGCTGGAGTACGGCAAAGCGCAGGAATTCAAACGGGACTGGTCGGACTGGCATCGGCACTGCCATGACTTGCGGAACAGGCACGCGATGAACTACGACCGCAACAGCGGGTTCATCCAGCCCTACTACGTCATCGAGGAAATCAATCGCTTGACGCGCGGCGAAGCCATCATCACGACCGGCGTCGGGCAGCATCAAATGTGGGCCGCGCAGTATTTCGACTTCCGCAGCCCGCGCCTGTGGTTGACCTCAGGCAGCATGGGAACCATGGGATTCGGATTGCCGGCGGCGGTGGGCGCGCAATTCGCGCAACGCGACCGCCTGGTAATCGACTTCGACGGCGACGCCAGCATCCGGATGAACATTGGGGAGTTGGAGACCGTGACCACTTATGATTTGCCCATCAAGGTGGTGGTGCTCAACAATTTCGGCGACGGGATGGTCAGGCAGTGGCAAAAGCTGTTTCACAAGGGCCGCATGAGCGCCAGCGACAAGAGCCTGCACACCAAGGATTTCGTCAAAGCGGCAAAGGCGGACGGATTCAAATACGCCGTCCGTCTCGATCGGAAGGCCGACGTGCCGCGAGTGGTGTCGGAGTTCATTCAGTATCCCGGCCCGGCATTTCTGGAGGTCATCATCGACCGCGACGCCGGCGTCTATCCCATGGTCGGCCCGGGTTTGGGCTACAGCGAGATGATCACCGGCGACCATATTTTGTCGCGCACCGAGGCTCTGCCCAAAGTCCCTGACCCATCCGAGATGTTCTAGCCGGCGTTCAAGGAATGCGCCTGCACCGCGCTACCACTGACCGACATTCGGCATGCTGTCCCACGGCGCCATGGGAACCAGCGCAGGGCCTTTCTGCAGCAATTCGATCGATACATTGTCCGGAGAGCGCACGAAGGCCATGTGCCCGTCGCGCGGCGGACGACTGATGGTCACTCCATGATCCATAAGGCGTTTGCAGGCGGCGTAGATGTCATCCACGGCGTAGGCCAAATGCCCGAAATTGCGGCCGCCCGAGTATTCTTCGGGATCCCAGTTGTACGTCAGTTCAACCTGCGCCTCTTCATCGCCCGGCGCCGCCAGAAAAACCAGCGTGAAACGCCCCTTCGGATAATCCTTGCGCGATAATTCTTTCAGACCGAGCGCATCGCGATAAAACCTGAGCGAGCGCTCAAGGTCCGTTACCCTCACCATCGTGTGCAGATATTTCATGGGCGCCTCTCGTGAGATTCGGGAATTTGGAGGAATGCATGCATAAAAGCAAACTGTGCGGCTTCATCATCGATTGCGAAACGTTGGACCTCGATCGCTCGGCGGATTTCTGGGGAAACGCGCTGGGTATGCCGGTGCGCGCCCTGCCGCCCGGCGAGGGCGAGATCTACAAACGACTCGAGGACCCCCAGCACGGCCTGCACATCGAAGTCCAGGCGGTGAGTCATCCGAGCCGTGTCCACCTCGATATCGAGAGCAACGACGTGGAGGCCGAGGTGAAAAGACTGGAGAAACTGGGTGCGAAACGCGTTGAGGCGGTCAAAACCTGGTGGGTCATGGAGGCTCCCACGGGACAGCGATTCTGCGTGGTGCCGGCCACTTCCGAACAATTCGACGCAAAGGCGTCGGTCTGGCCGTAGCAATCCTGGCGACACGCCAGGTGTTGTTTTGTCACCAATTGGCAACAAGTTTGACATAGCGCAGCAGAATCTAATTAAAAAGGGTTAACTATTGGATTTATCTACGGTATCGCTTATCATTAGGTCCAGGAAGCAGTTCGTGTTTATTACCAGCGTTTCTTGTTAGCAACACTGGAAGACACAAACAAGGTCGAACGTTTGGGCACTCTTGTGCGGCGTATCCGCCACTAACGGACGTGTAAGGTCTTATCCTCACACCTGTTCCACTCGAATTCCCCGGCTCGTCCGGGGACTCTTTTTTCTAAATTCACCGTTTTGCGTGCGGAATCGCTTAAATTCGCACTGATGAACATCAAAGACGGCTTCACCGACTCGATCGGCAACACTCCCTTGATTCGCCTCCGGCACCTGAGCGATGAGACCGGCTGCGAGATTTTGGGAAAGGCCGAATTCATGAATCCCGGCGGCTCGGTGAAGGATCGGGCCGCGAAGTGGATCGTGCTGGATGCCGAGCGCCGCGGCACCCTGAAGCCGGGCGGCACCGTGGTCGAAGGCACCGCCGGCAATACGGGCATCGGACTGGCGCATGTGTGCAATGCGCGCGGCTATAAGTGCGTGATTGTCATGCCGGACAATCAGGCCGCTGAGAAGTATCAAATCATCGAAGCGTTGGGCGCGGAGCTGCGCAAAGTTCCGGCGGTGCCCTACAGCAACCCCAATCAATACCAGAAGGTCGCTGGGCGCCTCGCCCAAGAATTACCCGAGGCGATTTGGGCCAATCAATTCGACAATACCGCGAATCGCGACGCACATTTCGAGTCGACCGGACCGGAAATTTGGCGCGATACCGGCGGCAAGGTCGACGCGTTCTGTGCGGCGACCGGCACGGGAGGCACCTTGGCAGGAACGGCCCGCTATTTGAAATCCCGGTCGGCGGCCGTGCGCATCGTCCTCGTGGATCCGCCAGGCAGCGCGCTGTTTCACTACATCAAGGATGGCGAGCTCAAATCCGACGGCGGATCGTCCATCACCGAGGGAATCGGCACCGGTCGCGTAACGGCAAACCTGGAAGGCGCGCCGATCGACGATGCGTTGCGCATTTCGGATGCGCAGACCATGCATTTTGTATACCGGCTGCTGCGCGAAGAAGGGCTATTGCTCGGCAGTACGGCGGGAATCAATGTGGCCGCTGCGGTCACGTTGGCCAAACAGATGGGCCGCGGCCACACCATTGTGACGGTGCTGTGCGACGGTGGTGCGAAATATCAATCGCGACTGTTCAACAAAGCCTGGATCGCCGAGCGCGGTTTTACCGAGGCGATCGGCTGAGCGCTCAGGCCGACTGCGAAGCTTCGAGTTGTGCGCCGGTGTTGAACCACGCCAGCGAATCGTGCAAGGACACGACCTCCCCCACCACCAACAGCGTTGGCGACTGAAGCTGAGCGCGGCCCGCGGCCTGCGCAATCGTCGCAAGAGTTCCGAGAATGACGCGCTGGTTTTCAAGCGTACCCTGGGCGATCAGCGCGGCAGGGAGCGTTTCCGGCGCGCCATGCTGCACGAACTGGGCCGCGATGTGCTCCACGCGGGCGAGTCCCATGTAGAACACGGCGGTGACTCCCGGCTTTGCCAGGGCCTGATAGTCGGGTTCGCGGCCGCCGCCGTCCCGATGTCCCGTGACGAACGTGACGCTGTGCGCGTGATCGCGATGAGTCAGCGGTATGCCGGCGTAGGCTGCGCAGCCGGCTGCAGCCGTGATGCCGGGAATCACCGAATAACGAATCCGCGCCTTTTGCAGCGCTTCGAGCTCTTCGCCGCCGCGGCCGAAAATAAAGGGGTCGCCGCCCTTCAGCCGAACGACGCGCAGGCCTTGCCCGGCAAATTCGACAAGCAGTGCGTTGATCTCAGCTTGTGTGCGGCCGGTGCCGCCGGGGACCTTGCCGACGCAAATTCGTCTGGCGTCGCGCCGCGCCATGTCGAGCACGGCCGGCGGCACCAGCCGATCGTGCAGAATGACATCGGCGTCCTGCAGCGCCCGCAGCGCTTTCAGCGTCAGCAGTTCCGGATCCCCGGGCCCCGCGCCCACCAGCGCGACTTCGCCGGATTCCGGCGGCGAACTCAATCGTAGCGCCAGCAATTGCTGCGCCAGGCTCTCCGCGCCATGCGTGTCGCCTTCCACGAAACGCCGTGCGGCCGCGCCATCCACCAGCTGTTCGAAATAGCGGCGCCGCGAGCCGGTGTCGCGCAATCGCCGTCGAGCCGTACGTCGCAGCGCTCGCAGCCACAATGACAACTCGCCGAGCCGCTTGGGAATGAGCGCCTCCAGCCGTTCGCGCAGACGGCGCGCGAGCACCGGCGATGTGCCACCGGTGGAGATCGCCACCAACACGGGGTCGCGATCGATGAGCGCCGGAACGATGAAGCGCGAGGCCTCGCGGTCGTCGACGACGTTGACGGGGATGGCGCGCGATTCGCTTAAAGCGGCGATCCAGCGATTCACCGCGCGCCGCGAGGTCGCGACGATTACGAGCCGCATGCCGTCCAGATCGCTCGGCACGAACTCGCGCACCGCCACGCTGATTTTGCCGGCGGCTGCGCGCTCGACAAATTCAGGCAGCATGCGCGGCGCCACCACGGTAATTTCGGCGCCCGTTCGCGCAAGGAGCGTGAGCTTGCGCAGTGCCACCTCGCCTGCGCCGACTATGAGAACTTTTTGTGCCGAAAGATTGAAGAAAGCCGGAAAGTAACTCATCGGGCGAACCCTTTGCTCCGCTCTTAAGCTGTTGAGGCAGCGCAAAATTTCAACTCCACGCGGCTGCGCCGCCTTTACTATACGACGAGCGGCGCCCAGGCCAAACGAATTCTCAGGCATGAGCACATGCCTGCTCGTGATGCGCAATACCTTATATGCTACGGCGCTAGGACGGGACCCCAAGCCCCAAGGCGAGTCGATGAAATTCCAGCAATTGCGCTATCTCGTTGCAGTCCACGAGAATGGACTGAACATCACGGCCGCGGCCCGGCAGCTGCATACCTCGCAGCCCGGCGTGAGCCGCCAGCTGAAAATGCTCGAGGAGGAACTTGGATTTCAACTGTTCGAGCGCGAGGGCCGCGCGCTGACGCGCACGACCGCGGCGGGCGAGGAGATCATTTCGCGCGCCAGCAGCATTCTGCGCGAAATGCAGAACATCCGGCGCACGTCGGCTGAGTTGCGCAAAGCCGACGGCGGCACGCTGTCGATTGCCACCACGCATACTCAGGCTCGTTACGTGCTGCCTCAGGTGATTGGTGCATTTCGCAGCAAATACCCCAAGGTGCGCCTGCATCTGCACCAGGGGACATCCGAACAGATTGCCGAGATGGTCGCGCGCGACCGCGTTGATTTCGCCATCGCCACGGGCTCTGAAGAGCTATTCCCGCACTTGATCCGCCTGCCGGTATATCACTGGCATCGAGCGGTGGTGGTTCCGCGCGGACATCCGCTGGCCTCCGCCGGCAAGCTAACGCTCAAGAAATTGGCCGAGTATCCGATCGTGACTTATGTTTTCAGCTTCTCGGGGCGGTCCTCGCTGCCGGCGTTGTTCGAAACCGCGGGATTGTCGCTGGATGTGGCCCTCACGGCCCGCGATTCGGACGTCATCAAGACCTATGTGCGCATCGGCCTCGGGGTCGGCATCCTGGCACGCCTGGCCATCGATCCTGTCGCCGACAGCGATTTGGTCGTGCTCGACGCGGCGCATTTATTCGAGGGTCATACGACCTGGATCGGATTTCGCCGCAGCGCGCTGTTGCGGGCCTATATGTATGAATTCATCGAGCTGTTGGCACCGCATCTGCCGCGCAAGCTCGTACGGGAAGTGGAGAAGCTGGAGACGCAGGAGGAGATCGACCGGCTCTTGAAAGATCTGGTTATTCCGCTGCGCGATATTCCCTAAGGCGCAGCTTGCGCGCCAACCCCAAGTCGTTCGAGGGCTGGTAGGCGGCGGCAAATGTTGAAAATGCCGTGTAGGCGTCCTCGATATCGGTGTCGGGCAGTTCGAAACTATTGAAGCCGCATCGCGCCATGAAAAATAGTTGGTCGCGCCGTACGTAGCCCGCTGCGCGCAGATCCCCTGTGAATTGCCACTGCTCGCGAAGCTGCCGCGCCTGGGTATAGCCGCGCCCTTCAGCGGGTCCGGAGAATTCCGCGGCGATCAGACTGAAGTGACGCAGGTCCCCGGCGATTTGACTCACGTGATGAGGAGGCGAGAGCACCACTCCCAAGGGGGTGCCGCGCGCCAGCCAGGTGTCCGGCTCCAGCTGCCACTGGGCGAGGGTCACGATCAGCGGCGCGGCCGCATCGGCCGCGGCCTCGGTGACATAGCGCCATTCGTCTACGACGACTCTTCCGTTACGCAGCAAGCGGCGCGGCATAAACTCGTTCTTTGAAGGGTTTCAGGCCGAGACGGCGCACGGTGTCGAGGAAACGTTCCTCGGGCTCCCGCTGCTCCACGTACACTTCGAGCAAGCGCTCGATCGTATCGACCACCTGCGATTTCGGTACCGATGGACCGATGACCGACCCCAACGAAGCATCGGCGCCGGCAGCGCCGCCGATGGTGATCTGATACCACTCCTCGCCGCCCTTATCCACACCCAACACGCCGATGTTGCCGACATGGTGGTGGCCGCAGCCATTCATGCAGCCCGACATTTTCAGGTCGATTTCGCCCAAATCGTAGATATAGTCGTAGTCGTCGAAGCGCTCGTTGATGAGCTTGGCGACATCGATGGAACGGGCATTGGCCAAACTGCAGAAGTCGAGTCCCGGGCAGCAAATGATATCGGTCAGTGTTCCGATGTTGGGCGTGGCGAGCCCCGCGCGCTCAAGCTCGAGCCACAACTCGTAGGCCCGCCTCTGCTCGACATGAGCGAGAAGCAAGTTCTGAGTGTGGGTCACGCGAACCTCGCCGAAACTGAAGCGATCCGCCAGGCCGGCGATGAGATCCATTTGCGCATCCGTGACGTCGCCGGGAGGAACGCGCGGATTCTTCAGCGAGATGTATACGGCGCGATAGCCGGCCACCTTGTGCGCCGCGGTGTTGTAGCGGTACCAAGCGCGAAACGCAGGCTGCCTTCCGGAATCGGGCGCAATGCTAGGCAGCGCCAGGTAATCGGGTGGCTTGAAATAGCCTTGCATGCGCGCGACCTCGGCATCGTCGAGGCGCAGCTCCCCGTCGCGAAGCAGCTGCCACTCGGCTTCCACGCGCCGTCGAAATTCCTCGATCCCCAACGAGCGCACCAGAATTTTGATGCGCGCCTTGTGCAGATTGTCGCGGCGGCCCTCCAGGTTATAGACACGCAGGATCGCCGTGAGGTAGGACAGCAGGTGTTCGCGCGGCAGGAACTCGCGCACGACCTGGCCGATGATCGGGGTGCGGCCTAGACCGCCTCCGGCGATAATTTCGAAACCCGAATCGCCATTCGGGCCGCGAACGATGTGGACGCCGACATCATGTACCAACGAAGCCGCGCGGTCCTGGGGCGCACCTGTTACCGCGATCTTGAATTTACGGGGCAGGTAGGTGAATTCAGGATGAAACGTCGCCCATTGGCGAATGATCTCGCACCAGGGCCGCGGATCTTCGAGTTCATCGGGCGTGATCCCGGCCAGATGATCGGATGTAATGTTGCGAATGCAATTGCCGCTGGTTTGGATGGAGTGCATCTCCACCTCGGCGAGTTCCTGCAGAATATCCGGCACCTTCTCAAGCTTGGGCCAGTTGAATTGCAGATTCTGGCGGGTCGTGAAATGTCCGTAGCCTCGATCATAGTCGCGCGCAATTTTCGCCAAGGTGCGCAGCTGCCGCGTCGCCAGCAACCCGTAGGGAATGGAGATGCGCAGCATCGGCGCGTGTCGCTGGATGTACAGGCCGTTGCGCAATCGCAGATGCTTGAATTCGTCCTCGCTCAACGCTCCCTTGAGGAATCTTTGGGTTTGGTCGCGAAACTGCGCCACCCGCTGGCGCACCAAAGTCTTGTCGGTGAAGTCGTACCGATACATGGAAAACACGATACTTTGCGCGCCCCGAATCGCGCCAATACTCACGTGACATGAGCTTATGACTGCCGATCCTTGTCAGTCATTGCCGATCCTTGTCAATCCGCGCAGCAGTTCATTTTGTAATAGGTAAAAACCGTGATTTGCTTGGCAGAGCGAATTTGAGGTTCGGCGCAGCATCGTGGGGGTAACACAGGGCCCCCCATTGGTTAAAGATCTCACGGAAGTATCGGTCGCAGCGGACACTTATCATGTGTCGCCCGAGCCCATGCTTTTGATCGCGGATTTGCACGGGGCTCTGGCGCTCTGCCTTCACGATGAGGGGCGCGGGGTGGGCGGCCTGCTGCACCTGAAATTCATGGGGGGAACCGGCAGGCCCAGCGATGTGACGGACAACACATTGAGCTCCGTCCTGGTGGTGCTCGACAAATTCAAGCGCGCGGTGCTCGGCAACTCGGCTCGCCGCGATGAGGTACAGGCGCGCATTCTTGCCCATGCGCTGCCGCCCACCGATGCCGGCGAACCCAGCGCGTCGCTGGTCGATCTGATCCAGGCCGACCTCGCCGACGGCAAGATTGCCTGTGGATCGCAAACCATGCGCCGCACAGAGGGGGTTCGCGTCTGCTTCCAACCCTTCGAAGGCCGGGTCTGGATCTGCGGCCCAAACGATCTGCGATCGGCCGGCCGCTCGCACCACTCCGCCAGCTGATTTCATTATAAGATTCCCCTGAAGTTCAGGGGGTTCACGATGCGCGTCGCATTTCTTGCGGCTGTGGTGTTCATCGCTGGTTGTGCCAGCCAGGGGCAGGGCTTGGCGCCGCCCGCCGGCGTTGATTTCAGCGGCCATTGGAAGCTCAATGTCGCCGATAGCGACGATCCCCTGCATTTGCTGCAGATGGCCAATGCGCAAGCCGCGGCAGCAGCGGATAACACCGCAAATTCCGGGCGTGGCGGCCGAGGCGGCCGCGGAGGCGTCGGCTATCCGGGCTTGATGCCTCCTGCAACACCTTCCGTCAGCGTATTGGCCGACGCGTCCCGATTTCCGGGAAAACAGCTCGACGTCAAACAAGTGGGGGGCGTCCTGACGTTCACTTCTTCAGGTCAAACGCGTGTGTGCCAGCCTGGCGAGGGCAAGAAATCGCACCATCACGGCAATCCCTCGGACCGGGATGCGCCGTTGCCCGCTGCGCGGGACGCTCCGCCGCCCAAGTGCGGCTGGCTCGAGAAAACGTTGATCGTGCGCAGCAGTGAGCAAGACGAAGATCGTCCGCCATTCGAAGAGCACTACAGCATTTCCGAAGATGGCCGGCGGCTGATCGAGGAAGTGATCTTCAGGGGCGGACGCTCGAGCGGATTCACGATGTCCCGGGTGTGGGACCGATCGATGCAATAAAAAAGCCGGGTCATGCGACCCGGCTTTTAAGTCCCCATGCCTCTCGCGGCGCTTCTTTTACGAGCGCCCGACGATGATCGGTCTTTTTATGTCCCTGTAGCCCAATTGCGTCCGAGCAACACTCTAGCTGTGCTCTGTCCCCGAAGCTAGCCTTATTGCAAAGAAGTGTAAAAATTAATGTAGCGCAAAAACCACAAATGTCGTGGGCGTTTGAAGAGCAGCCGGCGAGTTCGAGTATCCTAAACACGGGCGAATCATCATTGGAGGCGTGGATATCTTGGCAAAGCACTCGAAATTAACGTTGCCGGCGGCAACGGTGCGAACTCGACGTGCGTATTTCGACTGTCGATTCGGACAACTGCATGTTCGGACGGCGTTTCCGGCGACCGGGGGTTTCGACGAACAAGTGACATTGTTTTGCCTGCATGCCGATCAGAGTTCGAGCCGGGCCTTCAACCGCTTTCTGCCCGAGATTGCCGATGTACGGTCGGTCTATGCGCCGGATCTTCCAGGTTTCGGCGAATCCGATCCCTCGCCCACCTCAAGCTTTGCGGAGGCGGCCGGCGCCTTGTCCGATCTTGCGGATGATTTACGGCTGCGTCAGATCGACCTGCTCGGCATCCATAGCGGCGCCCGCGCGGCACTCGATCTTGCGGCCGCGAGACCCGCGCTGGTACGGCGTCTGGTTCTGGCGGGGGTCCCTGCCGCAGGGATACCGGCGATCAAGCAACCGGCACTCATCATGCGCACGCAGCTTGAAACCGCCGACGATATCGTCAAGCTCGAGGCCGCGTTGCCGAACGGAAAGTTTGTCGACATCGACGATTATGCGAATGACCTGTTCGCCGCCGCCCCGAAAACCTTGGCCAAGCAAATCGCCACATTTTTGAGCGGCTGACTTCGAGGCGTCGGCGTGCGGCTCAATAAGTTCATCAGCGAAACCGGCGCGTGTTCGCGGCGCGAGGCGGACAGGTGGATCGAGGCGGGCCGCGTGACCTTGAACGGCCAACCCGCCACGTTGGGCTCTCAAGTGGCCGATGGCGACGAAGTCCGCGTCGACGGCGATTCGATCGGCGCGAAGAAGAAGCAGGTCTACCTCGCGCTCAACAAGCCGGTCGGCATCATTTGCACCACCGATGTCCTCATCGAGGACAACATCATCGATCACGTCGGATACCCTGAGCGGATTTTTCCCGTCGGCAGACTGGATCGCGACTCTGAAGGCCTGATTTTGCTGACGAACAATGGCGATATCGTGAATGAAATCTTGCGGTCGGAAAATAATCACGAGAAGGAATACGTGGTGACGGTCGACCGTCCCATCACGGATCTGTCGCTGCGCATGTTGGCGGACGGCGTCAAGATCATGGGCAAACTGACCAAGCCCGGCAAAGTTGCGCGCTTGAGCCCACAGTCGTTTCGCATCATTCTCACTCAGGGATTAAACCGCCAGATCCGCCGCATGTGTTCGGCGCTCGGGTACAGGGCGCAGCGCCTGCAGCGAGTCCGCATCATGAATGTTCACTTGGGAAATTTGCAGCCGGGCCAGTGGCGTCATCTGGCTTCGGAGGAACTGAAAGGCCTGCTGGGCTAGTGCGACGGATGCAGCGGCGCCGGCGATGCCGAGGGCGCTAGTGGGGCCGCAGCGTGGCGGAGGGTACGCCATCCGACCACTGTCGCGCGCAACTGATGCGCCAATCAGGGTCCTCAGCGCGATCCGCGAGCCATCGGTAAAAGTCGCGGCCTTGATTGGTCCAATACGAATGGCTGAACAGCACGCCGCCGGTGCTCGATCTTACGGTGAACCGACGGCGAAATCCAAAGCTCGCGATGCCGCGGGTGCAGCTGATTCGCGGCGAGTTCTCCGCCAGCGCGTATTGATTCGGACCGACCTGCAGCCGCAGCCGTCCGCCCTGTCCATAGATGCAGATATTGGGTCCGCCGGCGCGAATCAACGCGATGCCATGAACGAGCGAGGGGGGCGTGTCGCAAGCGGTCCAGGTTCCCCCGAGGGCGTGCCACTGAAGCACCATGCTTTGGCGGCGAAAATCGATGACCGAAATGGTGGTGGTGTTATCCACGGCCACGCATTCAATCACACCTCAGGCTCATTTTGCCGGAGTGTCGGCAAACGCGCTTTCCACGACCCCGGCCGTCAGGATCTGCGGCAGAACCACCGGCTCAGTCGCGCCCGGTTTGCCGTTGTAAACCACGTACAGAGGCACGCCCGCTCGGCCGAACGCGGCCAGCGCTTTCGTGATGGCCGGATCGCGATTGGTCCAATCGCCCTTCATCAGCGTCACCTTCCGGTCGCGAAACACCTTTTGGACGGCAGCATCGGAAAATGCATTGCGTTCATTGACGAGACAGGTCAGGCACCAGCTGGCGGTGAAGTTCACCAACAAAGGTTGGCCCGCCGCGCTGAGTTCCGCAACGCGGGCTGCGCTGTAAGGCTGCCACTCGTCGACACCCGGCCGTAGCAGTGCCGTATCGCCCGGAGCAGCGGCGGCAACATCGGCGAAGCGAACCGGCAAAAATATCGCGAGCAGCAATGAGATGACGGCCGTGGCGATGACGGTTACCCTGCCGCCGCCGGCGCTGGAACGGGATTTCTGGAAGGACCAGGCTGCCAGCGCGACCAAGATGCTGCCTGCCAGTGCCGCACCCAGACCGAAAGGAGAAGTCTCCTGCGCGACCACCCAGAGCAGCCACGCCGCCGTTGCATATACCGGAAAGGCGAACACCTGCTTCAGTGTGTCCATCCATGCACCCGGCTTCGGCAGCACGCGGCGCATCCAGGGTGCGAATGACAGAAGCACAAAGGGCAGTGAGATCCCGACGCCCAATGCCGCGAAGATGCATAGCGCGTTGAAAGGTGCCTGGGTTAGCGCGGCGCCCACCGCCGGAGCCATGAAAGGTGCGGAGCAGGGCGTGGCGACCAACGTGGCCAGGACGCCTGTGAAAAACGAGGCGCCGTAGCTATCGCCTTGGGTGAGATTATCGCCGACGCCGGCGAGGCCGCCGCCCACTTCGAACACCCCGGATAAATTAAGGCCGACGGCGAGCAACAGATAAACCAACAGGGTCACAAACAGCGGCGATTGCAGTTGAAAGCCCCAGCCCAATTGCTCGCCCCCCGCCCGCAGAATCAGGAGCACCCCCGCGAGGCACAGCATCGAAACGATCACGCCGGCGGCAAACACCAGACCCTTGGCGCGCACCGCCGCGGGATGCTTTTTCGCCTGTTCCATGACGTTGAGCGCCTTGATGGACAGCACCGGAAAGACACAGGGCATGAGATTCAATATCAGGCCGCCCAATACGGCGAACAACAGCAGCGTCGGCAGGGAATGCTCCGGTTCCTGATTCGATTGCGTCAAGGATGGGAAGCGTGGTGCCGCCTTGACGCCGGCTGTGCCGGCACCGGAGAAATCCGCCGAAATTTCGATAGGGACGGTGTCCGTATGGCCGCCGTTCAGCGTCGTGACCACCAGCACGCCGCGAATAGCGCCGGCCTTCGGCGGCTGATACCCGACCTTCATCGCAAGATCGACGGCACCCTTGGTGCGCGTCATCGTCTGGGGCGCGGCATACTCGATGCCGCCCTCGTCGTAGGGAAAGAAGCTGAGCGAGGTGATCTGCGACAGGGTGGTGCCCCACTCTTTGCCCAGCGTGATGATGAGCTTGTCGCCTTGAATTCGAGCGGAAGTCGGCGCCGGTTGCGCATTGGGCAACTCACTGCGCGCGGTGGTGAACAGCGCCGCCGAGGCCGGGTCGACGCCGCCGGGCTGGGCACTCACGGGCAGCGTCAATTTCAAATTCGCGTCTTCAGGGATGCAGACATCGGAGCACACCAGCCAACTCGCCTTCGCGGCGAGGGAAACCGAGGTGCCCGCCGTCAGGTCCATCGGCGCCGTAATCCGCACCATGTGCACCGCGTGCTGGGCGAAGCCGTAATTGACGAGCGGCGCGATCTCAAAGCGATGCGGTGTGGTCCATACGATATCGCCGGCGGCAAATCCCGGCGGTAGCTGCCATACCAGTTTGGTCGGTTCGCCGGAATCGCCCGGATTGCGCCAATAGGTATGCCAGCCGTCGCGGATGTCGAGTTCGAGCGCGACCCAGAATGCCTGCCCAGGCCCAACCGCAGCGACCTCGCTGACCAAGCGTGCTTTGACATTGTCGGTGACCACGGTGTTTCCGGAAAGCGCGAAAGCTGCCGGAGACGCCATAGCCAAGGCGAAAAGCCAAAGTTTCAGTACGCGCATGGCCGTATGTTACCGAATTAGTGACCGGTTAGAGCGCCACGGCCTCAAGGGGTGTGGACCGTCTCACAGTATGAACCGGCATACCGCTGTGCGGCCGCTTCAGCTAATGTATCCCTCGATGCCGCTCATGCAAGAAAGCTACGTCGATCGGATTCTCAAAGCCAAGGTCTACGACGTCGCCGTTGAGACGGCTCTTGAAGCCGCGCCCCGGTTGTCGCAACGCCTCAACAATCACGTCTGGTTCAAACGAGAAGACCTGCAGCCGGTGTTTTCGTTCAAAATTCGCGGTGCCTATAACAAAATCGCGCAGTTGTCCGCGATCAGCGCGCAGCGCGGCGTCATTTGCGCATCGGCGGGGAATCACGCCCAAGGGGTCGCGCTGGCGGCCCGCACCCGGGGCATCCCCGCGGTGATCGTCATGCCGCTCACCACCCCGGAAATCAAGGTGCAGGCCGTCGCGGCTCTCGGCGGGGAAATCATTCTGCACGGCGATGATTACGATCATGCCTACGAACATGCGACGGAACTCGGCCGCCAGAGAAATTTGGTATTCGTACACCCATTCGACGATCCGGATGTCATTGCCGGCCAGGGCACGATTGCCATGGAAATCCTGCGGCAGCGCCATGGCGATGAAATCGATGCCATTTTCGTGCCGGTCGGCGGCGGCGGGTTGATTGCGGGCATCGCGGCGTACGCGAAATCTCTGTATCCGCGCATGAAAATCGTCGGCGTACAGCCGGAGGACGCGGCCGCGATGTACGAATCGCTGCGCGGCGCAAAGCGCCTCACCTTGGAGCGCGTCGGGATGTTCGCCGACGGCGTTGCGGTGCGGCGCGTGGGCGAGGAGACTTTTCGCCTGGCGCGCCAGTATGTCGACGAAATCGTTTTGGTGAGCACCGATCAGATCTGTGCCGCCATCCAGGACATTTTCCAGGACACGCGCTCCATCGCAGAGCCTGCGGGCGCCCTGGCCGTTGCGGGCATCAAAAAATACGTTGCGCGCGAGAATTGCAGCGGGCGCACTTTGATCGCGGTGAACGGCGGTGCGAATATGAATTTCGACCGCTTGAGGTACGTCGCGGAACGCGCGGACATCGGTGCGCAGCGCGAAGCTCTGTTCGCGGTGCAAATGCCGGAGGCGCCGGGATCATTCCTGCGTTTCTGCGAAGTGCTCGGCAAACGCAGCGTCACCGAATTCAACTACCGCTATTCCGACGTGAAAGCCGCGCAGGTGTTCGTGAGCCTCGCGACCCAGGGGAGAATGGAACGCGACGCGTTGCTTGCGGAAATCACCGCCGCGGGCTTTGCGGCTCGCGACATGACCGACAATGAAATGGCCAAGCTGCACGTGCGCTACATGGTGGGCGGCCATGCGCCGGGGCTCGCCGATGAGAAGCTGTACCGTTTCGAATTTCCTGAGCGCCCAGGGGCGCTGCTCAAGTTCTTGCAGGCCATAGGCACGCAGTGGAACGTCAGTCTGTTCCACTATCGAAATCACGGTTCCGACCACGGCCGCGTGCTCGCCGGGATCCAGGTGCCCGCAGAAACTCACACCGATTTTTTATTGCACATCAACGAACTGCAGTACGCGTACACGGAAGAAACGGACAATCCCGCCTACCGGTTATTTTTGGGCAGCTGAACTCAAGGCCGGTGCGCGATCACACTCGTGTTGGCTGTTTGTACGGCATTGGGGTCGGCAATTTTTTGCCAGGCCTGCGCGCGTCTCACCGCCGCATCGTCAGGACCGCGTGCTTTGACCAACACCGGCACGGCCGCGTTAAGCTCCTGGGCCGCCTGTGAGGTTTCACCCAGGTGCTCCAGCGCATAGGCGTGGATGGCGTGGGCCAACGCGGTCTGAGGGCTCGTAGGCGGCGAGGTGGCGGTCCAGATTTTGACGGACTCCTCGCTCTTGGCCAGCGCTTCGGCCGATTTATTCCGATCCACCAGCAACCGCGCGAAGTGCATGAGCAACGCCGCGCGATACTGATGATTCGCCGGCAAAGTTTTATCGTAGATCGCCAGAGCCTGGCGGAATTCATTTTCCGAGCCAACCAGATCGCCCTTGTCGTGCAGCAGCATGGCCAGACTCACGCGCCCGTAGCCGACGTTGTAGTTATCCGGCCCGAAAAGGGATAAGCGGATTGCCACGGCATCGCGCAAAAGCGGCTCGGCTTCCACCAGCCGTCCCTCGCGCTGCAACAGCAAACCATAGTTCCCCTTTGTTTTCGCAGTTTCCGGATGGCGGTTGCCGTAAACGTTTTCCATTCGGTTGAGCGCATCGCGAAACAGGGCCTCCGCCTGCTTCAGATCACCCATGTTTTGCGCGACAATCGCGAGATTCTCCAGGTATTGCGAGACGCGGGGATGATCGTCGCCGAGAACCCGCCGGTCTATCTCCAGCGCTTGCTCATAGGTCTTCTTGGCGAGCAGCCACTGCTGCTCGCGCGTGTACACCCTGGCCAAATCGTCGAGGAGCGATGAAATATCGGTTTGCGGGGCGTTGTCGGATTGCAAGATCCGCAAGCCCTGCAAGAACAAGTCCTGGGCCTCGGCGAGTCTTCCTTGCTCGAGTCGAAGCCTCCCGAGCGCCCACAAGGTGCGGCCGGATTCGATGCTTTTGGCGCCGAATTGACTTTGGGAGATATGCAGCGCGTCCTGCAGCGGGTGCTCGGCACTCGGCAGATCTCCTGTCCCGATACGCGCACTCGCGACCTCGAGCAGCGTGCCGATATGCGATCCGTCCTGCGAGGGTCCCTGCAAATGCAGCGCTTCGTCCAGGATCGGCAGCGCGTCCTTGTACTGTCCCAGGCTGTCGTAAACGGCGCCGACCGTCGATAACAAGGCGGCCTTGGTTTCAGGTTGATCCTGAAGCGCTGCCTCGAGCCGTTTCGCGCCAGAATCCAGCAATTCGCGGGCGGTGACCTGATTGCCGCGATTTTCCTCCGGATCCGACAGCTTGAATAAATTCACGAGGAAGCTGGAGACTTCTTCCGCGCGCACGCGTTCATGTTCGGCCAGCTCACGTTGCTGCGCGGCGCGATCGCGCTCGGCGGCGATGCGCACCGACTGCACGTACGTGGTCACCGAGAAGGCAACGATCATGAAGGTAGCCGCAGCGGCGGCGCTGACCGGCAGCCAGTGCCGGCTTACGAATTTCGTGGTGCGGTAAGAGACCGTATCGCGCCGTGCGATCACCGGCTTACCTTCGAGGTAACGCTGAATATCGGCGGCGAGCTGTTCCGCCGATCCATAGCGGCGCTCCGGCTCCTTGCGCATGGCCATCAATACGATGTTGTTCAAATCGCCATCCAAAGCCCGTATCAGCCGTTTCGCATTGGTGGCGCGCGCTTCGGCAACCGATTTCGATTCCGGCGAATCATTGGCGGACACCATCTGGCTTGGAGGCAACGGATCCTTCTCACAGATTGCGCGCTCGATTTCCGCGAGCCGCATTGAGGAAATGAAGAAGGGGCTGGTGCCGCACAGCAATTTATAAAGCAGCACGCCCAACACATAGACGTCGCTGGACGTGGTGATCGCCTGACCGCGGATCTGTTCGGGGCTCGCATGATCCGGAGTCATGACCCGAATGTCGGCTTGGGTCACTGCCAGGGTGTGCCGTGCCACCTGCCGATCATCCAGTAGTTTTGCGATGCCGAAATCCAGAAGCTTTGGCACACCGGCGGCGGTTACCAGGATGTTGGACGGCTTCAGATCACGATGAACAATCAAGTTCTGATGCGCATAGTGAACTGCCGAGCAAACTGTTTGAAAGAGTTTCAGGCGCGCATTGAGATCGAGTCGATGCGAATCGCAGAATTCATCGATCGCCACGCCGTCGATGTATTCCATGACGAGATACGCACTGCCGTCGGGCAAGGCGCCGCCGTCCAGGAGATGCGCAATATTCGGATGATCGAGCTGCGCCAAAATCTGACGTTCCAGCTTGAGGCGCGAATGCATCGATACGGCGAGCGCACCGCCGTGGACAACTTTGATGGCAACCTGCTGTTCGAATTGAGCATCGGCCCGCTCGGCAAGGTAAACCTCGCCCATCCCGCCGGTGCCCAGGGTCCGCAGTACGCGGTAGGGCCCTATTCGATCTCCCATCATTTTTGGAGCATGCACCCCAACAAGGCGGATCTGCAAACCGTTGCGGGTCTTGCGGCGGGGTGCCGCTTGCGTGTATGAAAGCAGGGCCTCCCGGCATACTTAGGAGATGGAACATGCCAAATGGAAATGAACACAAAGCCCCACCGCCTCCACCTCCACCGCCCCCTCCAAACGGCCCAAGCAAGGGCGGCGGCGAACAAACCGATGGCGGCGGCGACCAGCCTCCGCAGGACCTATTGCGACGCGCAGCGGGCGTCGGCGGCGCAGTGGGGGGCGTGATTGGCGGTCTCGTCGGCGCGTTGATCGGTTGCTGCTTCTGCCTGCAACACTTGCACTGATTGGACAGCGTAACGGCGTATCAGGCGCTGCGGCATCCGCGGTACGAGACACTGCGGATTCGCGGTCTCAAGATGCATTTGACGCGTTGGGGCCCGGCACCCACGGCGCTGCGCCCGCCCGTGTTCTTGCTGCACGGATGGCTGGACGCGGGCGAAACGTTTCAGTTCATCGTCGATGCTTTCAGGAATGATTGGCCAATCGTCGCACCCGACTGGCGCGGTTTCGGGCGCAGCGAGTGGCCGCAAGAGGGTTATGGCTTTCCCGATTACCTGGGCGACTTCGATGCCCTAATGGACGAGCTTTCGCCGGTCTCGCCGGCTTGTGTCGTCGGTCACAGCATGGGCGGCAATATCGCGAATCTGTATGCCGGACTTCGGCCCGAGCGCGTGCGCTGCGTCATCAATCTCGAAGGTCTGGGACTGCCGCGCACGTCGCCCCAGGATGCGCCAAAACGCATGCGTAAATGGCTCAATCAAATCAAAAGCCCGACGCTGGAGAAGAGCTACAACTCCATCGAGCAGCTGGCCTCCGTGATCCAATTTCGCTATCCGAGATTTTCCGCCGACACCGCGGCGTTCGTGGCGCGGGTTTGGGGCGTTGCCGATGGGAACGATCGCGTGCGCCTGGCCGCCGATCCGCGCCATCACTGGGTCAATCCCATTCTTTATAAACGTGAAGATGCGGAGGCGACCTGGCGCGAGATTCGCGCTCCCCTGCTCATGGTACTGGGAGAGGAATCGGATTACCTGACCCGTCTGGGCGCCGACGGCACGATCGACGCACTGCGCGCCGCCTACCCCGATGCCGATGTGGTCAGCATCGCCGGCGCCGGGCACATGCTGCACATTGAGC
Organism: uncultured Gammaproteobacteria bacterium; assembly: GCA_963721095.1. Classification (GTDB taxonomy): domain Bacteria; phylum Pseudomonadota; class Gammaproteobacteria; order Steroidobacterales; family Steroidobacteraceae; genus Bog-1198. The sequence continues at coordinate 517,309 of CAVRHU010000001.1, forward strand.
GTCCCGAAGCCGTCGCGCCCGTGATAGAAGCATTCCTGAGTACTCACTAGGAATCCTCGGACAGACTCTCAATGATTCGCCGCATTTATCCGACGCGATTTGGCCAGTTGCATCTGCGCAGCCATGACGGCAAAGGCGTACCGCTCGTGCTGCTGCATATGTCGCCGCGCTCAGGCGCGATGTGGGAGGGCTTTCAAGAAAAACTCGAAAGACCCACGCATGCGCCCGATCGCTTGGGCTACGGGTTTTCCGATGCGCCGCCCTGGGCGCTGTCCTTGGAACAATACGCGCAGGCGACAGTGGATGGTCTCCAGGCCGCGGGAATGCAGGGTCAAATCGATCTGCTTGGCGTACACACCGGCTCCATCGAGGCAATCGAGATCGCCCACCAATTGGGATCGCAGGTGCGCCGCGTGCTCGCCGTCGGCATGCCCCTCTTTACCGCAGAAGAGCAGCAACGCCAGATGGAAAAATACAGCGAGCAGCCGCTGCGGCCGGCTACGGAGGGCGGCCATGTTCTGGGGGCGTGGCGCGGCGGGCTCGCGCTTCGCCACCCGCCGTACGATCTTGGCGATGCTCATGATCGATTCATCGAGCACGTGCTCGCAGCAAACCCGGGAGCGGCATTTCGCGCGGCATGCGGCTATGCCATCGACAAAAAACTCAAAGGCCTGAAAACGCCCTTGACGGTCTTCGCCCCGCACGACGACATCATCGAACAGACCCAGCGCGTCAAGCCGCTGCTCAAGGCGAGCGCCACTTATGTAGACTTGCCCGATCTCGGGCTGGATTTATTCCGCGCGTCGGCCGATCGGATGGTGGGCCTCGTCAATCGCCATGCGCCGGCGCACTAAGGGGGCCGCCCATGGATGTTGCCAAGATGTCCCCGCCGGCCGCCGCACCGGCCGCCTCGCCGACCCGCGCGCCGACAGCGCCGGCCGAACAGGGCGCACAGTCGACCACGAACGCAGCACCTGTGGCGGATCGCGCCGATATTCGGCCGCTCGACGTACCCGCGGCCCTGCAAATCCTGCTGGCGGAAGTTCGCGCGGCGTTCGAATTCCAGGCGATCGCGATGGGCTCAAATGCAAGCGAGGTGCTCAATAGTCCGCCGCAGGCAGCTCGCGCGCTGGTGCAGATGTTTCTAGACGCGATGCCGGATGAAAGTGCGAGCACTCCGGCCTGGAATGCAGTGGTGGTGCGGGTCGAGACCGCTCTGCAAGCCGGCCTCGATCGCGGCATCGAAGCGATCGTCGTGTGGCGCGACGTACCGGCGAGCGTCGTCGATGCAGCCAAGGAGGCGCGCACGCTGGTTTTCTCAACGATCGGCGACGATCTGCCGAATCCGGTCTGGTTGCGCCCGGAATGGGTGGGGCTGGGACCCAGGTTCGAAAGATTTTGGCGGCGCCGGCGCCTGGCACGCCGGCACTTGACCGATCCTGACCCCTCGGGGAGCGCGGATGACGACAGCGAACGATGAGCCTAAAAATATTGCGTCAAATGATCCCCCTATGACGGGCATTCTAAGGCGCGTCGGCTTGACTCTCGTATTTCTCTGGTTTCTTTTCGGGGGCGTCGCACATTTTTCGCTTACGGCTGCGGAAATGCGCATCGTACCGCCCGCGATACCGTGGCCCCGCGCCGCAGTGCTGATCAGCGGCGTGTTCGAACTGTTGGGGGCGGTCGGCATCTTGATACCCGCGACGCGACGTGCCGCCGGCATCGGTCTATTCCTGCTGACCATCGCGGTAACACCGGCCAATGTCTACATGCTGCAGCATGCCGAGCTGTTCAATGTTCCGCGCTGGGCCCTCATCGTTCGACTGCCGTTCCAAGCGGTTCTGCTGGCCCTGATTCTCTGGAGTACCTGGACGCCTCGTTCCAGACACTCGGCTTGACTTCTCCCGCGTCGACTGAAACCACGATTTGCGGACGTGCGTCGACAGCCAGCCCGCTATATCTTACGATCGCGGCATGCAGAGCGCACCAAAATTGACCGGCCTGTCGGGTAACGAAATCTACTGCATGCGCCTCAAGGGCCTCGTCCCGAGCGGCGTCGTGATTGGCAACAGCATTCAGTCGATGGGCTTTCTCGGCGGCTTACGTTCGGCGTTCCGCGGCATCGTAGGCGGCGAGATCCCCGACGTGACACAGATGATTCACGAAGGCCGGGCGGCGGCCTTTAAGCGCATGCGCGCGGAGGCCGATCGCGAACAGGTCCACGGCGTCGTCGGCGTGACTTCCGAGCTGCGCGGCCTCAGCGGCAATTCAGAGTTTTTGTTCGTCGGATCGGGCGTCAGAGGCGGCCCGGGCACGGCGTTGTTCACCAGCGCCGGCGATGCCCAGGAACTGTATTGCCACATGGACGCGGGCTACGATCCCAAGGAATTCGTTTTCGGCAACATTGCCTATTCAGTGGGCGCGGTCGGCGGCATCGCCGGGACGCTCAAGACGCTGGTGCGCGGCGAGATCAAAGAATTCAGCGATGTATTCAATGAAACGCGTCATCACGCGCTGGACCGGATGGTCATGCACGCGAAGGCGGTGGGCGGCAATGCCGTGGTCGGCGTGCGCACCAACGTGCTGCACTTTGCCGGATTCCACGAGATGTACATGGCCGGCACCGCGGCACTCCATCCGCAGTTGCCGCCCGAGACCCGCGGTGCGCCCGTTTCCAGCGACCTGACCGGCGAAGAGCTTTGGGGCATGACGCAGCTTGGATACGCGCCGATCAAACTCCTCATATCAACCTCGGTGTACTCGCTCGGCGCGATCGGCGGCATCAGAGCGGCGTTCCAGAGCCTGGCGAGGGGCGAACTGGGCGATTTGACGACGCTGATCTACGAGGCCCGCGAGCAGGTATTCGATCGGGTGAACCGCGAGGCAACGGCGCTGGGTGCCGAGGAGGTTGTCGGCATCAAGACCTACATTGTCGAACTCGGATCCAGCTTGGTCGAAATTTTCGCGGTCGGTACGGCTGTGCGCAAACTTCCCGGCGTCAAGGTCCAGACCGCGGCGCTGCCGGCGCAAGCCATCATCCGCGACAAGGACACCTGGGTGAACGGCGCCAGCGGCCTCGAAATTCAATCGTTCCGCGCCGGCGGTTGAGCGAGAACTCATGACTCGTTTCCGAGAGCTTCCGCTCAACACGGCCGTGCTTCTGCTGTTGGCATCATTGGCCCTCGCCACGAGCGCCGGCGCCCGGCATCGAAAATCGTCTGACGGCGAGGCAGGCACTTTCGACTACTATCTGCTGTCCCTGTCCTGGTCGCCGGCATATTGCCTCTCGGACCCGGCGGCAGCGGAGTGCAACGGGCCGCGCCGCTTCGGATTCATCGTGCACGGATTATGGCCCCAATATGAAAAAGGATGGCCGGAGCATTGCGCTGGGAACCAGCCGATTCCCGACAGCGTGGTTTCCAGTATTTCCGACATCATGCCGGCGCGCGGCCTTGTCTATCATGAGTGGTCGGCACACGGCAGCTGCAGCGGCCTCGACCCTGCGGATTTCTTCATGCTGGTGCGCCGTGCCTACACCGGCATCAGCCTTCCAGCGTCCCTGTCCGGACTGACTCGCCAAATCGAGCAGCCGCCGGGTGCCATCGCCGCAGCCTTTTTGCACGCGAATCCAACGCTCCCGGCGCAGTCCATCGTCGTCACTTGCAGCCGGCAAGAGGCGCCACGGCTGCGCGAGGTGCACATTTGCCTGGATCGAACCCTGGCCCCTCGTGCCTGCTCCGCCGATGCGGCCCACGGCGCGTGTCGAGCGGCGACGCTGATCGTTCCGCCGATCCGATGATGGGCAAACCCGCGCATATTTTCATCACCGGCATGCTTCTTGCCGCATGCGGCACCGCGACGGCCGGCGGTGTGACCGCGTACCTGCCGATGAACCTCGAGCCGGAAATCGAACGGCAAGTCGAACGGGTTCTGATCCTCGCCGACGAGCCCATCCTCAAGCGTCCGTTCTCCGTCGAGCTGGTGAAATTGGCATTGCCGCAGGCATGCCAGATCGACAAGCCGCTCTGCACCCGGGTAGGCAAGTACCTCGAACGCTATTCGCACGACTACGCGGTATCGCATGCCAGCGCCACCGGATCCGTCGCGCACTCCAAGGATGAGGTGGCGCTGCCGAATCAGCATGGAATGCCGGCCGACAGCGATTACGAGTTATCCGTGGTCGGCTATGTGCAGCCAACGGATTACTTCCTGGTGAGCGCGGGCGGAATCGCATACGAGGGACGTGCGACGCCCACGGGTTCCATGGCGAGCGTGGGCACCAACTGGGCGCAACTCGACTTCGGCTATCGCGATCATTGGTTCTCGCCCATGACGGACAGCAGCTCGATCATGAGCACCGAAGCGCCGACCATGCCGTCGGTAACGCTGTCGAATTACGAGCCGCTGACCCGCCTGGGATTTCAATATGAGTTCTTTCTCGCGCGGATGTCGTCCATGGAAGTCTCGTACAACGGGAAGGAACAAATCGGGCGTCCGCGGCTGTTTGGCGCACAATTTTCGATCGAGCCCTTCAGCGGCTGGTCGCTTGGGGTCAACAGGCTGCTGGAATATGGCGGCGGCGCCGGGCTGCCATCATCGGCACGGTTTCTGGCGCGTGATTTCCTCGAGCCCAGCGGGACGTCCCAGACGCAAGGAAACCAACAAGCGTCCTACGTCAGCCGCTTTATCGTGCCGACCAAGGTACCGTTCGCCGTGTATTTTCAATACGCCGGCGAGGATAACTCCGACGGTGGCAGCTATCTCTTGGGCAGCCCGGCCGCGTCGGCGGGCATCGATGTCCCACGTTTTTTCCGCTACTTCGATGCCACGTACGAAATCTCCGAATGGTCGAATATCTGGTACGTGCACAACATTTTTCTGAGCGGCATGACCAACGATCGTTTCGTCCTCGGCAGCTGGGGCGCCGACCAACGAAACTTCGGCGATGGTGTGGGTGCGAGGAGCCAGATGCTGCGGGTAGGTTGGGAGCCGCCGTTCGGCGGATATCTGGAAGCCCGAGCGCGAACTCTGCAAAACCAAACCTACTATGGCGGCGACAATCGCACCTACGTGCCGACGCCCGGCGCGTTTCCTTACCATCACTACTACGATTTCACTTTGCGCTATTCACGGCCCTGGAATGGCGTCGTGGTCGGCGCCGAGGCCATGGGCGGACGGGACGTCGATGGCAGCGGGTTTTCACGATTTTCCGGCTTCGTTCGCTACGGCGGCGATGAACACAGCCGCGATGCGGTCGAATCCGATGACGAGGATTCCCCACGGGGCAATTCGGATCATCACGGCGCGCAGGTCTTCGTCGATGCGGGCGTCAATGCAAACAAAGTGCGCACGGATTTGGAGAAAGGCATTCCCATTACGACCTCTCAGTTGGCCTACGGGCCGCACTTCGCAATCGGCGCGCGGCGCGCCGTGTCGGAAAGCAACGACCTCGGGGTGCGCGTGGAAATCGACCAAGTCGACGGTCACCAGCTTCTGGGTCTGCGGGCTCTCGATTACCGCCACCGATTTGACGGGCCCTTTGCGTTCGATATGTTTGGAGGAGTTGCGCGCTATAACGTCGAAACGCCGGCGACGTCGATCTATGCCGGCCTCGGCGGCCAATGGCGGGATGTGCTGCCGAACTGGGATTTGAACCTCGACTTCCGCTATGGGCAAAATCTGGCGCGAGATCATGTATTGGCCAGCGACGTACAGGGCGTTCGACCTGAAACGTTCTACAAAATCGAGAGCGCAACGTTGTATGTTTCCCGACATTTTTGAGTGAGAAATCCTTATATAAAGCGGCTCTCGAGGCGCTTGCGCGGCCGATGGCGGGCAAAATCCCTCGGCGAACATGCGATCGCAATCGTCGCCGAGACAAAGAATGGCCGCCTCTGCGTGCATGCCGGCGATTTCAACGTGTCACGCTCCCTGCTCGAGAATGGAGAGTACGACTGGCCGCAGATAAGCTGGCTGAAGCATCTGCTGGACGCCAAGTCGCGGGTGGCCTTCGCCGGCGCGCACATCGGGGCCGTGTTGATACCGCTGGCGCGAATTTCCGGAACGCGTTCAATCGTCGCCTACGAGCCGAGTCCGCGCAACTATCGACTGCTGACGATGAATCTGGCGCTGAATGGGATCAAAGACGCGGTTTCCATCAATACGGCGCTGGGAGACCACGCCGGAAACATTCAGTTCACCGAAAACAGCATCAACACGGGCAACAGCCGGGTTGCCCCCGAAGATGGAGAGATCACGGTCGTTTTGGATACCCTCGATCGGACACTTCCGTCGGAATGGGCCTCGATCGATCTGATCGTAATGGACACCGAGGGCAGCGAGGTGGCGGTCATGCGCGGAGCGCAGCTGAGCCTGGCCAGGACAAAAAATCTCTATGTTGAGTTCTCCCCGGAACAGCTTCGCGAACAGGGCAGCAGCGCGATCGAGTTTGTCGAGACGGTGGAAAAATACTTCAAGTCCGCCTACGTATTTGGCGCGCCCATTGAATTTCTCGGGCCTGAAAGATTTGCCGGGTACCTCAAAGGATTGCAACATGAGCGCAGCCTGTTGCTGAACGTGCTCTTCACCCAGGATCTGGCCGCGAATCCGCAGCGAATGAGTTCGCCGGCCGACATTTAAGACCTGTGGCCGGCGGCTTCGCAGTCCTGAAGAATCGCGACTTCTCGCTGTATCTTTACTCGCGGTTTTTCGGCTCGATCGCCACGCAAATGGTCATCATGGCGGTGGGCTGGCAGGTGTATCACCTCACCGGGAGCGTATTGGATCTCGGGCTGATCGGACTCTCGCAATTTCTGCCATTCCTATGCCTGGTGCTGTTCTCCGGGCACGTTGCGGATCAATTCGATCGGCGCGTGATCATCATGCTTGGGCATTGCGCCTATGCGACTTGCACGCTGCTTCTCCTTGGCTTTGCGTGGATGAACATCAGGTCCACGCTGCCGATTTTTGCCGTCTTGGGAGTGCTTGGCATCACCAGGGCCTTTCAGATGCCGGCCACGCAATCCTTCGTTCCTACCATCGTGCCCACTGCGACCCTGCGCAATGCGCTCGCGATCAACTCTTCGACCGGTCAGGTTGCAGTCATCGTGGGTCCGAGCATCGGCGGCATCGTGTATGCGCTGGCCGAGCGCCGTTTCGGCCAAAACAGCGGCGCGGGGGTGGTTTATGGCGCTGCAGCTATATTGCTGCTGGCGGCGATCACGCTGGTGGCCCTGATTCGGAAGCGGCGGTTGCCCTCGGTCCGCACCAGCCTGACTTGGTCTACCCTATTGGAGGGCCTGCGCTTCGTCTGGCACCGCAAAACGGTACTGGGAGCCATTTCGCTGGACCTATTTGCGGTATTGTTTGGCGGGGCGACTGCGCTACTGCCCGCCTACACGCGGGATGTGCTGCACGCCGGACCGGATGTATTCGGCTATCTGCGGGCCGCCCCCGGCGTCGGCGCGGGCGCCACGGCTGCGTGGCTGGCGTTTCGGCCGGTGTCGCGGCATGTCGGCACTACGATGTTCGCGGGCGTTGCCGCATTCGGCCTGGCAACCGTGGTCCTGGGACTCACGCATATGTTTTGGGTGGCCTTGATTGCGTTGGTGATATTGGGGATGGGGGACATGATCAGCGTGTTTGTCCGCTCGCTGCTGGTGCAGCTGCAAACGCCGGACGAGATCCGCGGACGAGTGAGCGCAGTAACAGCGGTGTTCATCGGCGCATCGAATGAGCTGGGAGAATTTGAATCGGGCACGACGGCGGCGTGGTTCGGCTTGGTCCCTGCCATTGTGATCGGTGGCGTTGCCACAATTATAGTGACAGTTTTATGGGCGCGCGTTTTGTTCCCCGCACTGTGGCGCATGCGGACGTTTGAGCACTGAAGGAATTCGAACCCGATGGAACACGAAGAGCATCACGACCACGACCACGCGCATGACCATGCACATGACGAGCATGAGCGCCCGCACGAGCAGCGCCGCGAGGAGCACCCGCACGAGCAGCGCCGCGAGGAGCACCCGCACGATCACGCTCATGCACACGGACACGCTCATGTCATCCCGGCCGACGGGATCAACCTTCGCATGGCAATCGCCGTGGCCCTCAATCTCGTGTTCGTCTTTGTCGAAGGCGGCTTCGGATTCATGTCGAACTCGGTCGCATTGATCGCGGATGCCGGTCATAACTTAAGCGATGTGCTGGGCCTGGTTTGTGCCTGGGGGGCATTGATGCTCGGCCGCCGACCGCCGGGGGCCAAGTTTACCTACGGCCTGGGACGCTCCTCCGTGTTGGCCGCGCTGGCGAATGCGGTTCTCTTGCTTCTGGCCTGCGGCGCCATTGCGTGGGAGGCGGCGAGCCGCATGGGATCACCGCCCCCGGTGGCGGGGCGGACCGTGATGATCGTCGCCGCGGTCGGCATTGCGCTCAACGGCATCAGCGCGTGGATGCTTCACGCCGGCAGTCACGGCGACCTGAATCGGCGCAGCGCCTACCTGCATATGCTGAGCGATGCCGTCGTATCGGCCGGCGTCGTGCTGTCGGGTTTGCTCATCGCCTGGTCGGGATGGAGCTTGATCGATCCCATCGTCAGCCTGGTGATCGTGGCGGTGATCTTGGTCAGCACTTGGCGGTTGTTGCGGGATTCATTGACGCTGTCGCTCGATGGGGTCCCCGCCAGCGTGAATTCGTCGGCCGTGATGTCCTATCTGGCCGATCAGCGCGGCGTGACGGACGTTCACGATTTACACATCTGGGCGCTCTCCACCACCAGCGTCGCCTTGACCGCGCACCTGGTCGTGCCGGACCGGGGCGCCGAAGACGCGCTTTTGACCTCGCTCACCCCGGATCTAAAGCGCCGCTTTCAAATCCAGCATGCCACGTTGCAGATCGAGCGGGATCGCTGCGAGCATGGATGCGAGGACGAGGCGGCGGCTTAAAATCGCCGGCCTTATTTCTTCGGCCGGCCGTAATGCGCCACGAATACCGCTTTCCCCAGCAGGTGCTCTTGTACGATCGAGGTGACCATGGCACCGCTCGAATCCGCGGGCACCGGCAGCTTCGCCACATTCAACGCGTAGAGCGTGAACACATAGCGATGTGGAGGGTCGCCCTCAGCGGGACAGGGGCCGTGATAAGCATCTTCGCCCAGATCGGTTCGGCCCTGCAGCGTTCCCCCCGGCAGGGAGGCGCTATGTTCGGCCCCGGCGCCCTGTGACAGGCTTGTCGTTGTTTTCGGCAAGTCGTAGACGACCCAGTGCCACCATCCCGACGGTGTGCTGCGCTCGTCGGGATCGAACAGGGTGAGCACGAAACTCTGAGTTCCCGCCGGCGCCCCGGACCAATGCAGGTCCGGCGATTGGTTTCCGCCCGAACAGCCGAAGGCCTTTGCGGTGTAAATCAGCGGAACGCTGATGGCGAGTTGCGGATCGGAGCCCGATAGCACAAATGCCGATTTCGGCGCGGCTGCCAGCGCCGGCGCGAAGGACCCCAAGATCGCGCAGGCCATCGCAAAAGCCCAAGAACCTGTCAGAAGCCTTCGTTCCGTGTCGACCATGATTCTCTCGTTGCCGCGGCCATGCGCTCAAATATAGGCGTCAATATACGCTGCAGCAGATAAATGCAAAGCGGCGCGATCACTGCCCACGCGAGCACCGCATGAAATATGGCGTCGCGCAGCACCACAATCGTTTGCCAGACCCCTTGCGACAGAAGCGCGAGGCCGGCCTTGAGCGAAACGACCTGCCGTGGGGCGCCCAGCATCCATTCGCCCAAGCGGATGAAGGGGATGATCAATAAAAGCTGCGTGGGTGCCATCGCCGCCTGCACCAGCTGAATCGCCGGCAAATTCAAACGGAAAATCAAGGCGATGATGGCACAGAGAATGGTCGAGACTCCCAGGAAGGGAATGTTGCCGATGACGATCGCGATAGCCGTGGACAGCGCGAGTTGCCGCGGCGACAGGCCGGCCCGCAGCAGCGCTAACAGGGGTTCCCAAAGCCTGCGATGCAGCCGCTTCTTCAAAGAGAACGTCGCTCTTGATGCGTCTTTACAGTCATGGAACGCTCCCCTGCGGGGTACTTCGGCGGAGGGCCGCGGCATGGACTCAAATATAGCCTGGGCGCGCCGCCCGTAGCGCGGAACCGTGCAAAGCCGCTACAGTCCGGCAAGGAGATCACACATGTCCAATGAAAACGCCATCCGTCGCGAAATCGGCGCCATCGCACTGATGTTCACGGGCCTAGGTTCCATCATCGGCTCAGGCTGGCTGTTTGGTGCGTGGCGCGCGGCTCAATTGGCGGGCCCCGGTGCGGTCTATGCCTGGATCATCGGTGCCGTGGTCATTATGTTCGTCGCATTCACCTACGCCGAGCTCGGCGCCATGTTTCCGGAGTCCGGCGGAGCTGTGCGCTATGGGCACTACTCTCACGGTACGCTGGTCGGTTTCGTGGCCGGCTGGGCGGCGTGGATCGCCATCGTTTCCGTGGTCCCGGTGGAGGCTGAGGCCTCCGTGCAATACATGAGTTCCTGGCCCTGGGACTGGGCGCATTCCTTGTACGTGCACGCCGCCAATGGGCAGGGAGAACTGAGCCATGCGGGACTGTGGATCGCCGCGGTACTGGTCGTTATCTATTTCCTCGTGAACTTCTGGAGCGTGAAGGTTTTTGCGAATACCAACAGCGCCATTACCTTCTTCAAACTCATCGTGCCCGCGGCCACGGCAGTCGCCTTGATGTGCACAAGCTTTCATCCGCAGAATTTTCAGATCGGTGTGCATGGCGGCCGGCACGTGGGCAATCTTGCCGCCATTCTCACAGCCGTCGCGACCAGCGGCATCGTATTCAGCTACAACGGTTTCCAAAATCCGGTGAATCTGGCCGGCGAGGCGCGCCATCCGGGACGCAGCGTACCGTTCGCGATTTTCGGCTCCATCGCCTTGAGTACGGTCATCTACTTGTTGTTGCAAGTGGCGTTCTTGGGGTCCGTGGCGCCTGACCACCTGGGTGAGGGATGGGCGGCGCTGGAATACAGTTCGCCGTTCGCGCAGTTGGCCCTTGCCCTCAATCTCAATTGGCTGGCGCTGCTGCTTTACGCGGATGCATTTGTCAGCCCGAGCGGTACGGGCAGCGCCTACACAGCCTCGACCGCGCGGATGATCTATGCCATGGAACGCAGCGGGACGGTACCCGAAGTGCTCGGGCGGGTTCATCCGAAATACGGCATCCCGCGGCCGGCAATGTGGTTCAACCTTCTGGTGGCCTTTATTTTCCTGTTCTTCTTTCGCGGCTGGGGCAAGCTCGCGGCGGTGATCTCAGTAGCTACCATCATTACCTACCTGGTGGTGCCGATCAGCGTCATGGTTCTGCGGCGCACGGCGCCCAATTTGCACCGCCCGCTGCGCGTGCCGGGTTTGGCCATTCTATCGCCCACGGCGTTCGTGCTGGCCACCTTGATGTTGTTCTGGGCACGCTGGCCGCACACGGGCCAGATCATGCTGCTGTTGATTCTGCCTTTGCCGGTGTACCTGTACTACCAGGCCAAGGGCGATTGGCGCGATTTCGGCAGGCAGCTGCGCGCATCCTGGTGGCTCCTCGCCTATCTGATTGCCATCACGCTTCTATCGTGGGCGGGCAGCAAGGAATTCGAAGGTCACGGCTATATCGGCTACGGCTGGGATCAGCTGTGCGTTGCGGTCGCCTCGCTGGCGTTTTATTTCTGGGGAGTGCGCAGCGGCTGGCGCACTCCGGCCGTAATCGCCGTCGAGAAGGATGCCGCCGAAATGGCGGCGGTGAAGTCTTAGAAACTGCGCCTAAGCCTGCAGCAGCTCTTTGCTCTCGCTGTGCCCCGCGCGCAGATAGATTGAACGCTTTGGACTTGCCATCACCCGCTGCACCATGGGCACAAAGAATTCCAGCGGCAAGGTGGCGTAGTTCGAATCGAACGCATTTTGATCGTGCCGCTCGCAGAAGAGCGCGGTGCGCTCGAAATTCGGATGGCCGCGAAACTGTTCGCGCATGTTTCGATCCAGCCCCAAATGATGGAAGAAGTAATAACCCTGGAAGATGCCGTGATGCTGAAGCAGCCACCAGTTCTCCTCGGAGACGAACGGCTTGAGTATCGTCGCGGCGAGTTCGGCGTGATTGGTGGAAGCGAGAATATCGCCCATGTCATGCAGCAAGGCGCATACCACATATTCCTCGTCCATGCGATCGCGAAAGCTAAGCGATGCCGATTGAAGCGAGTGTTCCAAGCGATCCACGGAAAAGCCGCCGCAGTCCCCTTTAAGCATCTGCAAGTGAGCCAAAACGCGGTTCGCGAGGTCGCCATTGAAGGCATTGGCGGCGGTCGCGATTTTTTGCCAATCGGCTTGCGTGCTCTCGGTCATCGCCTTGAAAGTGGCGCGATCCATCTCGCTGGGGTCCGACATGTGTGCTGATTTCCTTACGCGGCATTCAAGTCCGCAGATTATATCAGCGCAAGCCTGCGCCGCTCGTCAGGTACACCGCGAAGGTACCCAACCAATGTCCGCCCTCGTAGTGTTCGCCGGTAACGGCGGGCAGCGCGGCGTCTCGGTGCTGCGCGGCGGCTGCGAGAAGCGCGGGTACGCGCCGATCCCCCTTGGGCAATCCGTGCGCGATTCCCTCGAGCATCCACGCGCGGCTCAAATTCAATCCGTCAATGTGGGCGAGCTTCGGATCCGCACGATCGGTTACCACGCCGGGTTGCAGCCACGCGCTTGCATTGCTCCGGGGGATGCCCGGTAGAAATGCCGACAGCCACGCTGCGAATGCCTTGGCATCGAGGACTCTTCGCATGAAGTCGGCCTCGGCCAGGCAGGGCGAGAGGAAATCCTCACCGGAGGGCTCATAGCTCAGAGGGCAACTGCGGTCCTTCATGTAGAAGCGTTGCGCCGCATCGTTGAGCAATGCACGCATTTCCTTATCGGCGGCCACGCCGGCCCAATCCCAGATCAACCCGAATGAAAATGCGGTCTGGTCGTGCTCGCCGATGCGGATCGGATAGTGCAATTTCGGCAACCAGGTCTTGATGCGAGATGCCGCTTCGGTTTCAAGGGGCTTGAGCGTTGCAGACCATTGTTTTGCCTGCGGATCATTCCACTGGCGCAGTTCCGCTGAGAGCTTTAGCAGCCATGCGAGCCCGTACGGCCGCTCGAATGACGCACGGCCCGGAGTCTTCAGATAACTCAACTCGCCCGCAATGTTTTCCGCTGTGAAGCTGCGTGCAAGTTCGCTTCTTGCGCGCGCGGCGAACGGCGCATCCGGCATCAAGCGCAACAGTCTCACCAGCAGCCAATGCCCATGGACATCGGAGTGCCAGTCGAAACATCCGTAAAATGCGGGCGTCAATTCGCGCGGGGGATGCACGTCCGAGTCGCGGTCCATCGTGAGGCTGATGTGATTCGGGTATTCATCATGCAGGCATTTGAGCGCCAACCCCGCGAATCGCCCCGCGGCGGCAGGATCCATGGCGACCCCGGCGCTCATGCCTGCCGTTGCGGCGAAACCCATCGAGGATAAGCACAGCAAAGACAAGCTGAGAGTTGCAAGCAGCGTTATCGGACGCATGAGTGATTTCCTACGGGTTGTGACAGAAGCGGATCTTAACGCGGCCGGGCACGGCGTGTGGCTTGGGCGGTGTAGGGATCGTCCGGCCAGTAATGTTTGGGATATCGGCCCTTGAGATCCTTTTTAACCTCGTGATAGCCGCGATTCCAAAAGCTCGCCAGATCCTTGGTGATTTGCACGGGCCGGCCGGCGGGGGACAGCAACTTGAGCACGAGCGGCAGCTTGCCCCCGGCCACCGTCGGCGTCGAGTTCAATCCAAATAATTCCTGCAGCCGAACCGATAAGCTCGGATTTTCGCCGTCCAGATAGTCAATCGGGATGCGCGAGCCGCTCGGAACTGTGAAATGAGTCGGGGCTTCGCGTTCCAGGATGTTCCCCTGAGCGTGCGTCAGGAAAGCGCGTAGCGCTTGACCTAAGTCCAACTTCGCAAAGTGCTCGCGCCGCGTGAATCCGATGATCCACGCCGGCGCCCATTGCTCGATGTCCCGATCAAGCGCCTCGTCACTGAGGTCGGGCCACGGCGCAGGAGCGGTAATCTGGTAGCGGCGCATGAGCATCAAGCGTGCGCGCCATTGGCGCAGCTCCTTGGTCCACGGCAATTCCGCGATGCCGACCTGCTTGAGTCCTGAGAGCACCGCACGCTGCAATGCTTCAGGATCGGGGTCACGCATCTCGGATGAGGCCAAGAGCAACGCGCCGAGGTGCCTTTCGCGTTTGGCGCTCACCGCACCCAGGCGATCATCCCAGCGGATCTCGGCCGATTCGCGTATCAGCGCTGAAAAGTGCGCATTCAAGTCGTCGAGGCCGATGGGCGCGGCCAGAAAAATGCGCGCCTCGCGCTCCGCCCCGTCCAGCTCCGCCGCCACGATGTATTGCGCCTTCGCGAGTGCCTGCGCTTCGGCAAAGTGAGCGCCGCGGCCATTGGCCAGCAGATAGCGGCCGCCCGCGCCGCGGCCCTGCGCGATGCGATCCGGATAAGCCCAGGCCAGGAGGATTCCGGTCGCATGGTGCGGATCACCTAAGTCGCGCGAATCGCGAGCGAGGTCTCTTTGCCAATTGCCGGACGTGCGTTGCGCTCGCGATCGTGCTCCGGCATCCACGGTGACGCCCGCGGGCAAATCGCGCTGATCGCCGCGCAACACTGCAACCCTCAGCCGCAAATCGGCGTCGCGCGCGTTTGGATGGGCGCGCAGGATGTCGCGCTCACTCAAGATTGCGGCGAGATCGCAGGCGAGACGCTCAGCGCCCAGTTTCTGCGCCATGATTCGCATGTGCCCGAGACGCGGATGCATTCCCAATTTGGCGAGAGTGCGGCCGTGCGCAGTGATCCGCGCCGCTGCGTCGACGGCTTCGAGCTGCTGCAGCAGCTCGCGTGCCTGGGCAAGCGGTGCTGCGGGTGGCGGGTCGAGCCACGCAAGACCGTTGGCATCCGCGGCGCCCCAGCAGGCCAGTTCCAGCGCCAGCGGCGCCAGATCCGCATCCAGAATTTCCGGCGGCGTCTGCGGGCTCAAGGAAGCATGCGTGCCTTCCGACCATAGGCGGTAACAATCTCCTGCGCTCAAACGGCCGGCGCGTCCGCGACGCTGATCCGCCGCCGCCTGCGATACTTTTCCCGTCACCAGCCGGCTCATACCCGTGGTGGGATCGAATTGCGAATAGCGCCGCAAACCCGAATCGACGACCACCCGAATGCCTTCAATGGTGAGGCTGGTTTCAGCAATGCTCGTCGCCAGCACGACTTTGCGCGTGCCGGGAGCCGATGGCGCAAGCGCCGCATCCTGCGCTGCGCCTTCGAGATCTCCGTACAGCGGCATGATTTGCAAGCCGCGATCGAGTAAGGATTCCTGCAAGGTGCGCTGCACGCGGCGGATTTCCGCGGCGCCGGGCAAGAAGCACAGGATGTCTCCGGCGTGTTCGCGCAGTGCTGCGCGCACGATCTGTGAAACCTGCAATTCGACGGGAACGTCATTGCGGCGCGCCACATAGTGCGTCGCGACCTCAAAGCTACGTCCCTGTGCAGAGACGATCGGCGCATCGCCGAGCAACCGCACGAGGGGTTTCAAGTCGAGGGTTGCCGACATCACCAAAAGCCGCAAATCTTCCCTCAAGTTCTCGCGGCTCTCGAGGCAAAGCGCGAGTCCCAGGTCGGCATTCAGGCTGCGCTCGTGAAATTCATCGAAGATGACGCAGCCAACGCCCAGGAGCGCCGAGTCCTCTTGCATCATGCGGGTAAGAATTCCTTCCGTGACCACTTCGATGCGCGTCTCGCGGCCGACGCGGGTCTCCAAGCGCGTGCGAAATCCCACGGTGCGGCCGATGGGTTCTTCCAGGAGCGACGCCATCCTCATCGCCACGGCGCGCGCGGCGATGCGGCGGGGTTCGAGCATCAAGATCTTTTGATCTTTGAGCCACGGAGCCTGCAGGAGAGCGATCGGAACGACCGTGCTCTTACCCGCCCCGGGCGGAGCCTCGAGAAGCACGGCGCGTTGAGCCATCAACGCCTCGTGGAGCGCCGGCAGGGCCTCTTTTATGGGTAGGTCGGGTAAGGGCGGCATTCTCACAGGCGGTGCTACGATAACCCAACGGCTTGCGGGGCTTAAGGACGCCGCATGTTAAGATGCGCGCCGTCGGGCCTGTAGCTCAGTTGGTTAGAGCAGGGGACTCATCAATAATGGTGCCTTCGCATCGCAAGGTGCGAAGTGGACGGGATGAATTCAGGGAAACCTGACCAGCTTCGGAGCTGATGGCAACCCTGAGCCAAGCCGGCGGTACACCGCCGGAAGGTGCAGAGACTACCTGAGCGCGTCAAGCCGCGCTTAATGACAGGCTAGAGCGTCCCGCACCCCACCGGGGTGAAGAGATAGTCCACTCCCTCCGGAAACGGCGGGGCTAAGTGAATCCCTTGGTCCTCGGTTCGAGTCCGAGCGGGCCCACTCATTTTCTACCCGATACCCGTAGCAAACGATGCGGGCCGCGCATGGGCCACCGCAGGAGCTCGGGGTTTCTAGCGCTGTTTCGAAACCTCGCGCATCAGCCGGTAGGTAAAGTCGACTTCCTGGCTGAAGGCTGCGACACCGATGCGTTCGTCGCGACCATGCGCGCGGGCGTCGTCCAGGTCGTCGAACATGGCATCGATGCCGTAGCTCGGCATGCCCGCGAGACGCGTGTACTTGCTGTCGCTCGCACCGGCGCCCATCTGCGGAAGAATTACAACGTCCGGCCATAGTTGGCGAGTCACTTTTTCGACGGTCGGCAAAATGTTGCCCGACAGCGGCGACTCGGGACTTGGGGTCGCGGGGGTGATGACACTGATCTTGATTGTCGGATCGTCGAGCACGCGCGCGAGCGTATCGCGCACCGTGTCCTGCGATTCGCCGGGCATGATCCGGCACTGCAAGGTCGCCCGCGCGCGCTGAGGCAGCGCGTTCTGTGCGTGCCCACCATCGATCTGGGTTGCCGTGCAGGTCGTTCGCAGCAAGATATTCGTCTCGACCGCGGCCGAAAGACGCTCAAGTGCAGCAGGATCGGGCGGCGTCTTCGCCGCGGCGAGCATGTCGGAACGTGCCGCACCTGTCTCGATGGCCGCCCGGCGCTCAAAATACTGTCGCGTCGTCTCCGTCAGATGAACAGGAAATCGAAACTTCGAAAGCCGCGTGAGGCCTGCGCTCAAACGATAGATCGGGTTATCGGGAGTGGGCCGCGAGCTGTGGCCGCCTTTGTCGGTCACTTCCGCCTCGAATGCCATCGACATCTTTTCGCTGGTCTGGACACCGACATACAGCCGCCGACCGTTTTTCATGCCCGCTTCGCCGCCATCCGGGTTGATCACGAGATCGGCATCCACGAGGGCGCGGTGTTCGGTCAACAGCCAGTCGACGCCGTTGCGCTCGCCGCCCGACTCTTCGTCCGCGGTGAAGGCGACGACAATGTCGCGCTCCGGAACGAACCTTTCGCGTTTCAGGCGCAGCAGCGCCGCGAGTACGGCTGCATCCTGACCTTTCATGTCTATCGTGCCCCGCCCGTACAGCCATCCGTTGTCCTCGGTCAGGTGAAACGGATCGCGTGTCCAATCTTCCGGGTTCGCCGCTACGACGTCGAGGTGGCACAGGTACAGAACCGGCTTGCCCTTTGCGCTGCCGTGGAGGCGGGCGACGACGTTGCCGGCGCGCGGGTGATCGACCGGAATGAGCAGCTGGGCGTCCGATGCGGCAAAACCGGCTGCAAGCAGACGCGCCTGTACCTTGCGTGCCAGTTCCGTTGACCCGACGTCGTGCGTCGAGCGAGTGTCGATCATTTCGCGAAGAATCTCGCGTGCGAGCGCCGGCTCACCGGTCTCCGGCGCGGCCAGTACGGGCGGCGCCGACGCGCCGAGAACCGCGGACGCAACGAGCAGAGAGCCGATGAGGCCTTTCAAGGGGGAAAGGTACTTTCGGAAGTGCAGATGATTGGACATCCGGGGGATTATGCCTGCCAAAGGCGCACGACGGCGAGGGCCGGCGCTAATTCGGCCGGCTGTGGCGGGATTTGGGTAGCGTTCCGGTCTAACTATGCACTGCACCGAAGAGGGGATTGCCATGAAAATGCAAAAGCGACGGTCGACCACCCCGGTTATGTTGGCCGGTATTCTCTGTTTCGCTGCGGGGCTCGCCCAGGCGGACATAACCATCGAACGCTCTACATCCGTTGAAGGTGTCGGCGGCATGGCGTTTGCAAACATGTCGGGTACTTCCAGAACCAGCATATCCGGCGACAAGTCGCGCATCGACACCGATATGAAGATGCAGTCGAAAATCGTCGGTTTTCTGGCGCGAAATGCCATGGGGCCGACTGCCGAGATCGTCCTCCTCGATCAGGACAAGCTCTACCATCTGAATATGAAGAAACAGGAATACACCGAAACGACCTTTGAACAGCTGCACGCGCAGATGCAGAAAATGTCAGATCAGCTGAACTCGAGCGCCGACAAGAATCAACCCTCGGCGGTCGACCAGTCAAAATGCGTGTGGCTTCCGGCGAGGGTGGACATCACCAAGAGCGGCGAGAAGGCGCAATTCGCGGGTTACGATGCGCAACGGGTAACCGTGACCGCCACCCAACCTTGCCAGGACAAGGACACGGGAGCGATATGCGAGATTGCACTGGTTCTGGATCAGTGGACCTCCGCCGATTTCGCTGAGAGCGGCGAAGTCAGAAAGTTCTACAGTGCGTATGCTTCCAAGATGGGCATCGAGCCGTCGAACTCCCAAGACGTGTCCGAGAGAGCCAAGGCCCTGTTCGGCCAGTACAAAGGTGTCTGGTCGGAAGTTGCCGCCAAGATGCAGGGCGTGAATGGCTATCCTGTCAAAAGCAGCTTCACACTGGGGCTTGGCGGTCCGCAGTGCAAGGATTCAAATTCGCAGCCCGCGGCGCAACCGAGCCAGCCTGACAACAGCTCCCCAAGCCCCGCTCCGACTAGCCCCGGCGGCCTCGCAGGCGCACTGGCCGGCAAATTCGGCGGCCTTTTTCAAAAGAAGAGGGACACGGCAGACGCGCCTGCTGCTTCGCCGGCAACCACTACCGCAGCTGCTCCGATGCCGCCGGGCGACGTGGCGTTGATGACAGTGTCATCGCAGCTGGTTTCGGTGTCGACCAATGCCGTGAGCGCGGATGCCTTCACCGTGCCGGCAGGCTTTCGAAAGATAGAAACCAAGACACGGTGAGGGCCGCTTAGAACGGCGGCCTCATCGCCCACTTACCGGTTTCTTTGTCCACGTAAAAGAAGCCCTGCGGTATGTTGTTGTACATACTGGCGCCAATATTGGCGGAGGCAACCTGGACATCGAATCGGCAGTTGTAGCCCATCGGCGTCGGATTGTCGCAGGCTTCTTTTTTGAAGAACCTGATGGTGATGGGCTCACTGTTCTGGATTCCGGGCGGATGATTCATCGCGTACAGCATGGCCTCTTTCATTTGAGCTTCGGAGGGCTCGCCGCTCGCCCCGCCCCCCGCGCCAGCGGAGCCGCAAGCGACCAAGGTCAGCAGGCTCGCCGATAAAACGATCGTCTGTGCTCGAATCATGATTTTCTCCTAAACGATACCCATTCCCAAGACCCGGGATACGTCACTCAACAAACCGAAGGCGGTGGTCTTGTCCATTCCGCCGGCGAGCACGTAGCCCCGGCCACCCAATTCGACGGCCAGGCCGTGCGCGGTTCGAGATACTTCGGCGCGATGCGCCATTCCCATCGCTTGAGCGCGCGGAGTCTCTATCAAAAGGTTCGGCACCCCGACTTCTTCATCAGTCAGGCCGTTCTTGACGATCAGGCGGTGAATGTCCGCGCGGGCGAAGGTTTTCCCGTTGCTTTGTATGGATTCGCCCGTGACGACGCGGAAAGTGCTTGGGCTGCGATACTCGACCGGCCGAAGGTCGTGGGTCCAGCCCCACCACACGGCCGCCCCTCCGCCCGCAATTCCGATCAATCCCAGCAGGTGCTCGGAGGAGAAAAAAGACAGGCCGAGGAGCAGCATCAGGCCGCCCATAATGACGATAAACATGAAACGCTTTTGAGGAGCGGGCACGACGCTGAACACCACGGCATTCCCCTCCTGTCGCTTTTGATACTCAGAGGCGCTCATTGCAGGCTTCCTTCATTAGAGGTTTGATTTGTTATCTCGGGCCGATTTCGACGGCTATGGATGTAGACGCGGCTCAGGCGCAAACGTCAGGCCTCATCCTAAGCACCCTGACAAAGAGGGCCAAAACCGCGTCTTAAGTCATGCGCGCTATTTCGTACCGGAGGTGCCTCCATTACGCTAGGCCAAAGGCGCCTCGAAAGCCGCCTCGCCGCCGGGTGTACATTGGAAAAAGCGATTTTTATGAATGCTTGCCGTGAAGGGGGCCGGCAGATTGAGGGCGCCCTGAGGTCGCTGGATCGTGCCTATTTTGGGCTGCTACACCGCGATTGTCTGCGCGCCGTGCGCGACCCCGATGCCGCGCGCGATTTGGTGCAAGAGACCTTTATCAAGGTTTGGCAGCGTTGCGCGACTTTTCGGGGCGAGTCCGAACTGCTGCCCTGGATTCGCTCCATTTGCCGGCGCGCGATACTTGACCGCCTGCGTCAGCCGGAAAGAGAAGTGCCGTTGGAGCTGGAAGCCGGAATGAGTCCGGAGACTCAAGCAAGAGTGGCAGAACTATCCATGGAACGAGTAACTACGGCGGATGACACGGTTAAACAACACCAGCTCGCGGCGTGCTTCGAACGCTGTTGGGATAAATTCCTGCAGGCCTCGCCCGAGCACGCGTTGGTCATCTCGTGGATTGCCGAAGACAACCTGACACACGAACAAATCGCTGCGCTGCTGGGACGCTCACCCGGCGCGACGCGCGAGTTCATTTCACAGTGCCGCAAGCGGGCGCGCCTATATCTGGCCGACTGGTATGCGCTGGCTTTCTTGGAAGGATAGGAATCGATGCGCGATGACGATGACATTTGGTTCGATTCCCTGGCGGGGGGCGAGGGCGACGAGCCGGAGAAAGCCGCGCTGGCCGCGCGCGCCATTCGGACGGCAATCCTGACGCGAATCGCGGCCGAAGAACCTCCGGTAGTCGACGACAGTGGCCGGCGCGAAAACGAGCTGATCGCCCGTGCACGCGCGGAAGGCGTTCTGCAGCCCTCCCGAACGAGCCGATACCGCCGTCTGCCCGCATTCCTTGCTGCTGCGGCCATTGCCGGGCTTGCGGTGACCGTGGCATTGCAAATGCGCACCGAATCGCCCCCTCCCGTGACGCGAGGTTCGGCTTCTGCCATCGCGCGAATCCACAGTGAGCATCCGAAAGAACTGCAGCAGCACTTGATTCGCGAACTCAAGGCGGCGGGCGTGCAAGCTCGCGGCTACGAGTCCTTCGGCCGGCCGGGCATCGATGCCGACCTGCCCGTTCCACTGACTTCCGCGGTGCGCGAGATTCTCGAGCGCAATGGCATCACGCCGCCGAGGGACAACGTGCTGCAGTTGGAAATCGACGCCGCAACTCCGTGAGCCTGCGCAAACATATCGTTGGGCTTTCGCTCATCGCAGGAATTTTGCTTTTGAGCACGCATGCCCCTGCGATCACTTTGCCTGCCAGCTGCACCGCGTCCAAAGTGCCGGACACCTCTGCCGTCCCGGTTGCAAAATTGCGCAGACGGCTCATGGAAATCAACGAGACGGATCCCGACGCAGCGATTCAATTGATGTGCGACACCATCCCGCGCGTGGCGCACGAAAAAGGCGAGGACTCTGCGGAACTCGCCTGGTGGGCCGCTTCGCTCGCAACCCCGCTGATTGCATACAAGGACAAATTTCAAGAGGCCATTCCGCTATTGCAATTTTCCGAACCCATCCTCGAACGGCAACCCAACAAATACGCGGGCGAGATTGCCGATATCAACGTCGCCTATGCATGGATCTCTTTCAGACAGGGGCAGCTCGCAGAATCCGCCGATGCCTGGCAAAAAGCACTGAAGGCTCGGGAGCGCGCCCCCGGCCTTCAGCAGATCGAGCTGCAAAAAGTGCTGGTGGGACTCGCGCAAGTGCGCGCTTCGCTCCGCGATTTTCGCGCCGCGCGCGAGGCGCTAGCCCGAGCCAACGGCATCTTGATCGCCAATCACGCGACGGTGAGCGAAGCCGGCGCCGCCATTGAAAACATCCAGGCCAATCTCGATTTGCGCGAGGAGGCCTACGACAGTGCGCGCGCTAATGCCCAGGCACAAATTGCGATCGAAAAGCAGCTGCAGGGCGGGGCGCCGCAACTCGTAACTGCGTACGTGCTGCTCGGGACTATCGAGCAACGCCGGGATGACTTCGATGCCGCGGAAGCCGCGCTGCGCGAAGCGATTCGACTGGCCGAATCCGAGAAAGGACCGCTGCAGCGGCATTATCTGACGGCGCTGAACCAAATGGCCGTCATGCTGATCGAGCGTGACCGGCCTTTCGAAGCGTTGCCCTTTGCGCAGCGCGCGTTGGAGGTCGGTGAGGCCACCCTGGGCAAGGACGCACCCAAACTGGTCGCGGTTTTGCGGACTTTGGCCGAGGCCAGTCGCGCGCTGGGCGATCTGCCCTCGGCATTGCATCTTTACCAACGCGCGGACCTGATCGTCGTTCGAAGCCGCAGCAACATCGAGCGCCAGGTATTGGTGGCGCACTATCGGGGACTTGGCAATCTGCAACTGGAACTCGGGGATCTTCACGCGGCCCGGGCTGCTCTGGACTCGGGAATCGAAGCCGCGGGCGACGATTCCACCTTGACGGTGGAGCGCGGCTATCTGCTGCTGGCGCTGGCACGCGCGACTGACGCCGCAGATCCCGATCGCACCCGGCGGCTCGAACAAGCGCTGGCATTGTTTCAAACGCGCCTGCCCAAGGCGCATCCGGTCAATCTACGCGTGGTCAACGAATTGTGCGCCGTGGAAATTGCGGCACGGGCTGAAGCGGCTCCGCGTTGCAAAGAAGCGGGCGACTGGGTCTTGAGCGCCCGCGACGTGGAACCCACGCTGCGGAGTACGGTGTACCAAAATGAGAGTGCGTTGGATGAGGTTCGCGGAGACGCAGACGGCGCGTATGCGCAGGCGCTGAAAGGCGTCGCTGCCGCCGAGGCCGTGGGTACGCCGGATCCTCTATGGCGTGCCTATTTCACTTTCGCGACTGCGAGCGCTGCACGTCAGGACACTCCTCTGGCGATCTTCTTCGGCAAGCAAGCAGTGAGTCAGATCGAACGCCTGCGCGGCGATTTCAAGCGCAGCGACCGGGACCTGCAGCGCACGTTCTTGGTGGACAAGGTATCGGTATACCGATCCGTGGCGGATTGGCTCATGGGGGTCGGCCGCATCGACGAAGGTTTGGAGGTGCTCAAGCTTCTCAAAGGCCAGGAGCTCTACGACTTCCAGCTGCGGGGAGCACCGGCGCCGACCGACCTGCATGTCGACTTCACGAGGGAGGAGCAGGCACTGCGGGAGCGTTACGCGCAGGCGCTGACGGCGGCCGGAGAACGCGGCGAGGAATTCGAACGTTTGGCGCGGCTGCTGGAGGCGGATCGACTGACGCCCGCCGAACACGCCCGCTTGGAACAGTTGCTGCGAAACGACGTCAGCTTGGATGAAGCCAGGCGGCAGCAAATTCAAGCCGTTTTAACTACACGCGAAACCAACCCGGTTCCCGCCGACGTTGAGCACGGCCTTCGGGCCGCAGGTCTGTCGAAGGAGCTGCGCCGTGCCGGACCGGACGCGGCACTGGCGGTATTTTTGCTCACTCAGAATCATCTGCGAGTTTTAGTCGCCACGGCCAAACAACAGATTGAATACCAGGTACCCGTCAACGCGGTAGACCTGCAGAAGGAGATCGGACACTTTCTGGAGGCTTTGAACCGGCGATCGGATGTCGCGGCGCCCGCTCGAGCCTTGTACACGGCCCTCGCGAAGCCTCTGGATGCCGCAGCCCAGGCTGCACACGCGAAACGTTTGGTGTTGTGGCTCGACGGTGCATTGCGTTATGTGCCATTCGCCGCGTTGAACGATGGCAGCCGCTATCTGATCGAAAAATATGCGCTGCAGATCTACTCCGTGCCGGAGCGCGGCTCGCGCACGCCGACCACGAATCCGCCGCGCCTGCTCAAGGTTCGCGGTCTCGGCGTGTCCAAAGCGGTGCCAGGATTCGAGGCGTTGCCGGCAATGGCCGATGAACTGTGCGATGTGGTGCGCGGCCCCATCACGGGGCTGACGCAGCGCGGTTCGGCCTGCATTGCGATGTCGATCGGAAATGGCGCGCTGCCCGGTCTCGGATTTGCCGATGCCGCCTTCACCGAGGCGCGCCTCAAGTCGGTGCTGCAAGACACCAGCGACTACTCCATCTTGCATATCGGCACGCACTTCAGTTTGCGGCCGGGGAACGTGATGAGTTCGTTCCTGGTGCTCGGGGACGGCTCGCGCCTGAGCCTCGATGCCATCAGCAAGTTGAGCTTTTCGGGCCTTGATCTTGTGACGCTGTCGGCGTGCCAGACGGCCCTTGGCGGGGCGGTGAGCGATGACGGCCGTGAGATCGAGGGATTGAACGTGATCGTGCAGCATGCGGGAGCACGGCAAGTGATCGCGAGCCTCTGGCAGGTCGAGGATAAGAGCACGGCCTTGCTAATGCGGCAGCTCTATGCCCATTTGGCCAGGTCCGGGGTGGACGCCGCGCGCGCCTTGCAGCAGTCGCAGCTGGAGCTGATGACCTTGACCAGCGGCGGCCGTCGACCCTATGAACACCCTTTCTATTGGGCTGGGTTCGTCGCATCCCAACAATGAATGGCCTCGCTTGCCTAAGTACCCGCCGCGGCCAAAACGGCATATCACAAATTCATCACAATTGCGCAGCAATCCACTGCCGCTTTTTACGTAGACTGCGGCGTGGAAGGACGCTTTAGGGGACGATCGATGAATGATGGGTCCGGAACTCTGAAAGCCTCGGTACTCGACGCACTCCGCTCCCGTGTGCGAGGCAACTCACTGGTTCGCGGCGATGAAGGCTATGACATTGCGCGGCGTGTCTGGAACGGCGCCGTCGATCGGTATCCTTCGTGCATCGTCGAGTGCGCCGATGCGGAGGATGTGTCCCATGCAACGCACATCGCGGTAGACCACGGGCTGCGGATGACCGTCCGAGGCGGCGGTCACAATGTGGCCGGGCGCTCGATTCGCGATGGCGCGCTGCTTCTCGATCTCTCCAAGCTGCGCCAGGTATCGGTCAACCGCGAGCTGCGCGTGGCGACGGTTCAGGGCGGCGCCGTGTGGCGCGACGTGGACAGGGCGACTGCGGTTGAAGGGCTTGCGACCACCGGCGGCTTGATTTCAAGCACCGGCGTCGGTGGATTCACACTCGGCGGCGGAGTGGGGTGGCTCATGCGCAAACACGGTCTCGCCTGCGACAATTTACGCAGCGCTAGCTTGGTGCTCGCGGATGGCCGATTCGTCCGTGCTTCCCCGCAGGAACATCCGGATCTTTTTTGGGGACTGCGTGGCGGCGCCGGGGGGCTCGGTGTGGTGACCGGCTTTGACTTTAATTTGCACCCTCTGCGCGAGGTTGTGTCGGGACTCATCGTCCATCCAGCCGAACATGCCGCTGCGGCGCTGAGCGCCTTTCGGGATTTCGCTGCGAACGCACCCGATGAATTTTGCGGGCTCGCCGTGATCACGCATGGCCCGCCGTTACCGTTCTTGGATCCTGCCTGGCATGGGCGTCCGGTGGTCATGTTCGCCGTCTGCTGGTCCGGCGATCTCGATGAGGGAGAAGCGGCGCTGGCGGCGCTGCGTGGGCACGGCCGGCCGGTGGTGGATCACATTGGCCGAATGCCTTACGCACATTGGCAGCAGCTCCAAGATCCCTCGGCGCCGCGGGGACATTATTATTATTGGAAGACCGCAAACTACTCTGCCCTCAGCGACCACATCATTGGCGAACTCGCTGCCATGGCCAACCGGTTGCCGACCATGAGATGCGAAATTCACGTGCAGCACATGGGCGGTGCGGTAGCCCGGTTTGCCGCGGAAGACTCGGCGTTTGCACACCGAAACGCGCAGTTCTTCGTGAATTTCATCGGCGTTACCGATGCGGCGAGCGCCGTGGGCTCGATGCGCGAAGGCATTCGGGCGCTCCATGACCTGGCGTCGCGCCAGGCGTTGCCGGGAATTCAAACAAATTTCGCCGGACAGGATGATTCCGACGTCAGCCGGTTTGGATCGCAGAACACCGCACGGCTCGAGGCTTTGCGAAAGAAGTATGATCCGGCGGGAACGTTTCAGGGCGCTTGAGCTGTGAGCGATGCTCCAAATTGCCGCAAGTGCTCAGCGGCTTCGTTTATCACGTCTTCCGTGCGCATCCGCGCGCCTGCCCTTAGCAGCTCCTCGTAGCGATTTAGCCCGAGAGTCGATCGCAGTCGCGCGCCGACGGAATCATTGTGGCTGAACCAGAAGCTGAACAGCGGCATCCCCGATCGCCGGCGAAACTGCTCCGCTGCGCTCAAGAATCGGCAAGCTTCCTCAGCTTTGCCAAACTGTTCAGCGAGATAGCCGCAGCCTTCCACTGACCCCGCGATGCCCCGCAGGTGCGCTACCGTGATGGCTTTTCGCATGGCTTCATGCCACTCAACCGCCGCCCCCGCCAGGTCGCCGCGCCGGAATAGCGCCAGACCGATATACATGCCGATGAAGTGATGTTGATGAGAGTCGCCGCTGAGACCGCGAACCGAGCGCAGGACATCAACGGCTCTCCCGGTATCATCTGCCGCCAGGTACAGCCAGCCGCGCGCTAACCCGGCCAGCCCCCGCAGCAACGCATCGTCGTGTTTCTCCGCCAACTTCTCAACAAACGTTAGATGCTCTGAAGCTTGCGCCGATTGGCCGCAGTGAATCCACCATAGGGCGAGATGCCC
The DNA here is from genome assembly GCA_963721095.1 of uncultured Gammaproteobacteria bacterium. Classification (GTDB taxonomy): domain Bacteria; phylum Pseudomonadota; class Gammaproteobacteria; order Steroidobacterales; family Steroidobacteraceae; genus Bog-1198. The sequence goes on from CAVRHU010000001.1 coordinate 544,315, forward strand.
GCATGCATAGGCCTCGGTCCATTCGTCGCCGACTTCCCGCGCGATACTGACTGCCTCGAGCAGGGGCTGATCGGCCGCCACCTTGTTGGCGAAGAAGACGTTGATGCCTCGACACAATTCCGCCTGTCCACGCTCGCGGCTGCGCATTGAAGGGTCAACGGCGAGTGCGCGCTCGCACAAGCGTGTCGCCAAGGTGGTTTCACCATGCGCCTTGAAATAGAGCGTCAAAAGTCCGGGAATGCGCAGAGCGGCCTGCGGGGCGCCACCCGGACCGGCCGCGAACTCCGACGCGCCGTCAATATTGCCGTGCTCCGGCATGAGCTGCGCAATGCGCTCACGCATCCTGCCGCCCAGCATGTCCGCATGCGCGGTTTCCGTCATGCGAAGCACGTAGGCCAGGTGCGCGTCCCGCGCACGCCGTTCATCGCCCAATTTCTTGAGCTGTTCGAGGGCGAATTCGCGCACGCTCTCGAGCAGCCGGTAGCGCGGTGGACTCACATTCTGATCGACGGAGACCAAAGATTTGTTGGCCAGCCCCGTGAGAAGATCGACCGCCCCCTCCGGCGATACGCCGAACGCGGGTGCCAGATCGATCACAGCATCGACTGTCCAACCTTGCACGAACACCCCAAGCCATGCCAAGAGGCGCTGTTCATCGGGCGAGAGCAGCGCGAAGCCCCATTCGAGCAATGCGATCAAATTGCGGTGGCGGTGGTCGCGTCCGGCAACCTCGCCGACCAAGAAGCGGAAGCGATGATCGAGCCTCTCCAACACTTGTTCCGGCGAGAGCAGCGCGAAGCGCGCCGCCGCGAGCTCCAGGGCGAGCGGCATGCCATCGAGCCTTTCGCAGATGCCGACGATCGCCGGGGCATTGTGCAGGGTCAGTTTGAATTCCGACCGAATATCATTGATGCGCGCCAGCAGCAGCGCCACCGCCGGTGCCGTCGCAATCTGCTGCAGCTCGCACTCATCCGAGGGCTGCTGCAGGGCGGGCAACTCAAGCGGCGGCAGACGGAGCACGCGTTCGCTCACGAAGCGCAGTTGCTGCTGCGAGGTGGCCAGAATCTTCAGTTGTTCGGTTCCGCGCAAAATTTCAACGGCCAGCGCGCCCACTTCTGCGGAGAGACGATCGCAGTTGTCGAGCAGCAGCAGCGCGCGACGATCCGCGAAGATCTCCGTGATCTTGCTGAGCAGTTCGCGCTCGCCGGCCGGCGCTATCGCCAACGCGAGCGCCAGCGCTTGCAGCCACTCGTCGGCGCGGCGCATCGGTGCCAGATCGAAGAACCAAACTCCATCGGGATAGCGAATTGCGTGAGTTTGAGCGAAAGACAGCGCGCACTGGGTTTTGCCCATCCCGCCGGTCCCGAGCAGTGTCAGGGAGCGGCCGCCGCTCAGAAGCGCATCGATCTGGTGGAGCTCATTGACTCGGCCGATCAGGGTGTGCAAGGGGGCCGGAAGACGTCCCGAGGGGGGCGGCGCAAATCGCGCTGGCGGTTCCGCCGTCATTGTCGCCGTCTTTTCGACCGGACCTACGTAGCGGTAGCCCGAGCCATGAACGGTCTGGATGAACCTAGGATCCTCGGCGTCGTCCGCCAGCGAGCGCCGCGCCAGGGCAATAACGCGATTGAGAGTAGACGGTGTGACATAACGGTGACCCCAGACGGCGTCCAACAATTGATCGCGAGTCAGCAGTTCGCCGGGCCGCATCACCAACTGCGTCAGCACCGCGAATACTTTGGGCTCGAGCGCGTACTCCGTTCCGTCTTTCCTGAAAATGCGGTTCGCAGTATCCAGCTCGCAGTCTCCGCAGCGATACACAACTTGGTCCAAGCAGATCTCCCATTGCAGCGTCGGCCGTCAACCCTCACGAATCCCTCACGATTCTCCAAGGACTGCGGCGGCCGTAAAGCTTAGATTGCGCGCAGTCGATTCAGGTCGACAAGGGGAATTTAAATACGCACATGGGAGTCTTTTCTTATGAAGTTCCAGACTAGTTTACTTAACCTATATAAATGCCGAGCCGCCGTCCGCGGCGTTGGGCTGGTCGCGATTTTTGCCTTTGGAGCCGGATTCGCTCAACAAGCCAGCGCCGGCTGCCTCGACGTTCCGGGGCTCAAAGTACCGACGTCCGATCTGCGGAATTCACCATCGTCTTTTGCCGGCGCGCGTTTCATGAAGGCAGATTATCGACAAGTGTCGGAAGACGAATTCGGGCCGTCTTTTTTTCGTGCCCCGATCGTGGGCCTATGGGCCTTCAAGTACACATCCCTGGGCAACATGGCGACATTGGGCATTCCCGACGGCGCGCCGATCGACAATGGCACCACCGGCTGGTTCGCCGACGGCAATGAAATCACTTTCTCGGGCGCCCGCAACCCAATAGTCGGTGCCACCTGTATCGGCGTATGGAAACAAACCGGCGAACGCACCTATGTGCTCAACCACATCGGCTTATCCTGGAACCCCTTGGCAGCCTCCAATGCTCCCGCGGGACCTGGCAATCCGGGTGGTGGACCCGGCGCTCCGGGCGGTCCAGCGTTCATCAAGCAGTACGTGATCTTGTCGAGGGACGGCCAGAGCTACACAGGAACCTTTTCCATCAATCAGTTGATGCCCGATGGAAAGACGCCTGCAGCACCGACCATCAAAGGAACGATAGCGGCGACACGCATCACAGTCGATTCTGATACGTTCGTGCCTTAAATCCAGCATCCCCCTTACGCCCGCCGAGGCGTAAGGGGGCGCTGATACAACCTGAGCCCGAATACCGGGCCCGCCGAAAAGCCCGTCTCAGGCTCGAAGCGGATGCGCAGCGTCGATTTCTCCTGGGTCAATGCTTCGTCAACTGAATAGTCCCGCTCCACGAAATCGGCCGGTCCCGCGCCGCTGAGTTGTTCGCTGGCCATGACGACGCCGTCCACGAGAATTTTGAACCTGCGATCGCGCTCCTCGCCCCAATAGGTCGCTTGAAGGGTCAGCGGGCCGGGATTTGCTTTCATCGCGCACTCGAAGAAGCCACCCGAGCGCGCGTCGCGTCCCGCGCGTCCCCGATAGACGACTGCGTAGGAGATTTTCGATTCCAGTGAGTGTTCGCTCTCCGCATCGGCATCCCCGAGGCGCACCACATCCGTGGAGTGCGCATCCAGTTCCTGCAACCGCGCTCGTTCTGCTTTGACCTTGACTTGCTCCTGCTGCCACTCGGTTTCCGTGAAGCGGCGAAAATATACGGCGGTGTTGTTGTCGTGCTGGAATGTGAAGGGGCGCAGCGTCAGGTCGACGGGGTGTACCAGGCCCTCGGTCCGAAACGCGCCGGGCTCCGTCGTCGGCACAATACTTCGTGCGAGATCGTCGCCTCGCGCAAGATCGCCGCCTACCAATACCGGCGCGAGGCCGTCCCAGCGTTGCGTCGCAGGACCCAAATCGCCGGCCAGCACCAAGGGTCCGAACAGCAATGCAACTGTACCAGGATCGTCCCCGGTCGGTTCGATTCGCAGCTTTCGCGGAAGCACGAGACGAACGACTTGTCCCGCGCGCCACACGCGGTGCAGCCGTAGATACCCGTCGATCACCCGAGGCGCTGCGGCGCGGCCATCGACGCTGACACGCGGTGTCTCGCACCACGACGGAATGCGCAACGAGATGGCCGAAGCCCCTCTTCCTGCCGCGCGAGCCACCGTCAACACGATGTCGTCGGAGTAAGGGTATGCGGTGTCGAGGCGCAGAGCAATCGATGGATGCGCGAGATTCAAAGTGGCGGGGACATAAAGATTGACGATGATGTCGTCGCCGCGCGTCCAGAAAATTGAATCGCCGTGTTTGGCGTGGCTCTCCATCCCTGTTCCGACGCAGCACCAGAAATCATCGAAGGGCGTCGAGAATTCTCGATGGCTGCCGGACATCATGGGCACCATATAGGCAAACATGCCGGTTTGCGGATGGTGCTGCGCGAGAATGTGATTCAGGTGCGTGCGTTCGTAGTAATCGAAATAGCTCGCGCGCGGCTGCTGCGCATAGAGATATCGCGTCAGCTTCATCATGTTGTAGCTGTTGCACGACTCGCAGGTTTGCTCGGTGATATAGCGCGAAATTGAACGAGGTCCTTCAAAGTATTCCCGATCGGCATTGCCGCCGATGACATAGCTGTAATCGCTGGTCACCGTCTCCCAGAAAAAGCTGGCGGCTTTCAAATGGCGCGCCTCGCCGGTGAGCTCGTGCAGCCTCGCCAATCCGATCAATTTCGGAATTTGAGTATTGGCGTGGATATGGGGCAAACAGTCCTCGCCGCGGCTCAAGGGCTCCAGGATCTTGCGGTGATAAATTCTCTCGGACAGGAATAGCCAGCGCCGGTTGCCGGTCCGGCCGTAGAGCTCCGCAAAACTCTCGTTCAGTCCGCCATGCTCGCAAGCCAGCATCTTTTGAATCTGTTCGTCATCGAGCGCGTCGAATACGCCCCCGATAAAGCCGCCCAATTTCTCAGCGACGTGCACTGCAGGCCTGCTATCGCAATATTGCTGGGCGTCGAGCAATCCCGCCATCAGCTTATGCCAGCTGTAGAGCGGTACCCAGCATCCGTTCAAATCGAAACTGCGGGCTCGGATGTCGCCGCGACGAACTTCCTCGAAGACCAATCTCCCCGGTTCGATGGTATCGCCTTTGCGGCGAGTAAATCCTGCAACGAAACCGTCTGCACTCTGTGATTGGCACAGAGCCAGTTCATCGACAATGTAGACAACGCGACGCCTGCACTCGGCGTCTCCGGTCTGCGCATGCATGAGGCTCAGGGCCGACAGATAATGCCCCAATGTATGGCCGCCGATGGTGTCGCTCTCCCAACCGGCATAGACCGCGCCCTTCGGTTTGAGCCCGGCCTGGCTGCGAAAGTTATGCAGCAGCCGATCCGGTTCCAAGCGATGCAGATATTCGAGATTTACGCCGAGCGCCGTGAAATAGGGTGAAGGAAGCAGGCGCACTGCAGTCAGCGGCACCGGCTTTGCCGGTTGTTGAATCGATGCGGTCCCGGGTCTTGCGGCGAGCAGTAAAGCGGCTGAGGCGCTCCCTTGCAGCAGGCGCCTGCGGTCCATATGAACGGGAGGGTCTTCGGGCGGAGACATTCGTCGTCATTATGCGCGGACCACGGTGGTTGTGCCACGCGCCGCGCGTCAGCCATAACACGATACCGACGCGTACCTCGCTAGCAGCGGCTCTTTCTAGACATTGCGGATCGCGACCACGGGAGAGATTGACGCCGCGCGCAGCGCCGGCCAGAGCACCGCTATCTGCCCCAGCAGCACCACGATTGCTGCGGCGACTACCGTCGAGCCGACATTGAGGCGCGCCATTTCGAATTTGCCCGCCATCAAAAAGTTCAAGGTCAGGGCCAGAAGGATTCCCAAGACTGCGCCCGCCGTGGCAATCATGAGATTCTCGGTCTGGAAGTAGCGCAGGATGGCGGTGCGCGATGCTCCCATTGCCCGGCGAATGCCGATCTGCCGCCGCCTCTGCGACACCCAAAAACTGGTGACGCCAATGATTCCGAATGCAGTCACAATCAGAAGCACCACACTCACGACGCCAAGGATGATTGCAAGACCCCGGTCGTCGCGATAGGCGCGCTGCCTGGTTTCGGTCATGGTGCGTGTCTTGTCGTTGATTCGCCCGCGGTTGATGGCCAACAGCTGCTGCTCGGCGCTCTTCATCGCGGCTCGTAGCTGACCGGGCTTCGCGCGCACCACATAGTAGGAGTACCGCTCAATAAAGCGGTAGGGCTGGAGCATGGCGTATTCAACTTTGCTATTGCGCACTGAAACCCAGGGCTGCTGCAATCGCTCGACGATGCCGACGATCGGCGCCTTCTGCTTATAGGTGCTCAGGTAAATTGACTTGCCCAACGCATGGCCATCCGGAAAAAGTTTCGTCGCCAATGCCTGGCTGACAATCAGGGCTGCCGGCGGTTTGCCCTCCATGTCGCTGCGCTCGACGACCTCCGCCGGATCGAAGTTCCGGCCGGCAATCAGCTTGAGACCCAAAGTTGCCAAGCCATGTTCGTCGGCAAAGTAGAGCGCGCCATTGGTCACCCAGTGCGGATCCCCGGCTTCGTATGAGAGTCCGTCGTCCCAGCCGCCATCGGAAAGCGGGTAGGACTGGGAGGCAAAGGCGTCCACGACCTCGGGCAGCGCGCGCAGTGCGGCCAAATCCGCCTGCACTTTGGCCGTCAGGTCCGACGGATTCCCCACCCATTGGTTGGCCATGGTGAAAATGTCCTGTTCCTGCAAACCCGAAGGCCGTTCGCTGGAACGCAGCCGCTGCTGAATTAGGAACAGGCTGTTGCACAAAATGGCCAAGGTGATGGCAGTCTGGATGACGATCACGATGGCGCCGACCTTATTGCGGCGCATGGCTGAGAGAATCGGGTGCAGTTCCATGGACATTCCTTCTGTCCATGGTTGGAGGGCCGCAAGAGTCTTATCGTTTAGATGCCACCCTCAGCTTGCAGGTGCGGACACGAGATCGCAGAACTTGGATAAGTCGATGTTGCCGCCGGAAACGACGGCGACAATCGGTCCCGGTCCGGCTTTTCCGCTGAGCGCAGCGGCCAGCGACAACGATCCCGCGCCTTCTGCGACGACACGCGCCTTCTCCGCCAGCATGCGCATCGCCTCCTTGGTCTGCTCCAGGCTGACGACTATTGCGCCGTCCACCACTGGCTTCAGCCGTTCCCACATGCGCGGGAAGAGGCTTTGGCCGCCGGCGCCGTCGACGAACGAGGCCTTCCAGTCTTTGAAGACCTGCGGCGAGCCCATTGAAAACGACAGGGCCGTCGGTGCGGCCGTCTCGGGTTCCACGCCCCAAACTTTGATTGCCGGTTTCAGCGCTTTCAAGGCACTGCCCACGCCGGTGATGAGTCCGCCCCCACCGATGGCGGCTATGACAGCAACCGTATCCGGTGCATCTTCGAGAATTTCGAATCCCATCGTGCTGTGGCCCGCGATGAAGTTCTGGTCATCGAAGGGATGCACAAACGTTCCGGTCACTCCGGGATAGGCGCGATCGCCGAGGGCACGCCAGGCGGCCTCGTATGGCACCGGCACCAGTTTCGCGCCGAGGGCCCGCATCCGATCGATTTTTGCGGTCGGCGCGGTCTCGATCGCGACCACGGTACACGGGACGCCTGCAAGTCTCGCGGCGTATGCGACGCCCTGACCGGCGTTGCCCGCGCTGATCGTCCACACACCCAGCTTTCGCTCGGCCTCCGAGAGCATCGCCACGGCATTGACCGCGCCCCGAAGCTTGTACGAGTTCGTGGCCTGCAAATTTTCGAGTTTGAGACGGATGTCGGGAAATTTTGGTCCCAGGTCAAGACGCACGAGCGGTGTGCGCACAATACTGCCGGCGATTCTTTTACGCGCATCCTGCATTTCGGCCAATGTCAGGGGACGGACCGCCTCCAGCGTTTTGAGCACAGCTTAATCCCTCGTCGTTTGGATGAATTGAACTCTAGCAGGTCCGGTAAGCGGTCCGATATCACGCCGCTCGAATGATGGCGGCGCGCGTGATCTCGTGTACATTGCGCGCGCCGACTCCCACCATGGCGAGCCGCAATTCATTGTCCAGCAGTTCGAGCACCCGGTCGACGCCCGTTTGCCCATAGGCGCCGAGTCCCCAAATGTAAGGCCGTCCAATCCCCACGGCCGTCGCTCCCAAGGCCAGGGCCTTGAGCGCATCCGTGCCCCGCCGCACCCCGCCATCAAGAAGGATGGGCACTCGGCCACGCACCGCGGCGGCGATTTCCGGCAGGCATTCGAGTGTGCCCCGGCCCGTATCGGTGGCGCGACCTCCGTGGTTGGAAACGACAATGCCGTCGGCGCCGTTCACCACCGCGAGGTCCGCGTCTTGCGCTGATTCCAGCCCCTTGATGAGAATTTTCATCTTGGTGACGTCTCGCAGCCGCTTGACGAAGTCCCAGGTGAGCGACGAGGAGGTGATCTGCAGACCGGTCGCATCAATCTGCGAAAACATCGGGCGCGAGGCGAAGGCGGATCCGGCCGGCGCGTGGCAGGAGGTGCAGGTTCGGGTATCAGTGCGTGCAAGACGCTGAGCCGTCTCGATGTTCCTGCCCGCCGGTAAATCCACCGTTACCGCAACGACGGGGCAGCCGGCGGCTTCCGCGCGTTTCACCAATTTGGTGGTGACATCGAAACTCGATGTTGTGTAGAGCTGGAACCAGACCGGCGCGCCACGCGCGGCGATGACATCCTCGACGGCGGTGGAAGTGACGGTCGAGAGAATCTGCAGGTGGCCCCTGGCCCTCGCGGCTCGGGCAACGGCAATTTCCCCTTCAGGATGAAAGGCCCTCTGCGCACCGAGCGGACAAAGCACAATGGGGCTGCTGAACTTCTCGCCGAACAGCTCGACACTTAAGTCGATTTTGCTGACGTCAATCATTCGGCGGGCCTGCAATTGGTAGTGCGAATAGGCCGCTCGGTTTGCCTTCAGCGTGTCTTCTCCGTCCACACCGCTCACCAGGTAGCCCCAATGGGCAGGTGGTATGTTCCGATGCGCCACAGGCTCGAAGTCAAACACATCCAGCGCGTCGCCCGCGCGCGCGATCAGACCATCGCCGTCGGATGAGGCAGCCGTCTGTGCGAAGGACCTGGCGAAATATCCCAGGCCCACATACAACGGGCTGGTGGCCAAAAAGCTGATGAAGGCACGCCGAGTATCCATTATAAATTTTTCTCGCTGAGATAGGCGCCGATTGCCGCGGCGTTGCCGCCGGAATCGGCGGCGCCGATGTAGCCATCGGGGCGGATCAGGTAGGCCGCGTTGCGCTTGAGACCCGCCTGACTCAGGCCTGCATACCACGGAAAAATGTGCAGCGGAATTTTTTTGGCCGCCGCAAGCGCTTGCAAGTCGGGCGCAGCCTCGCCGTACACATGTAGTTGCCAATCCATCGACGCCAGCGCGGCAAAATTGTGCTCCTCGCCCGCGCCGATCTTCGCCCAGGGCAATCGATCGCCGCCATGCACCTTCCCCGCTGCGCCGTGACTTAAGGGGCTGCCGCGGTAGTTCACCGCGATTTGCGAGACCGTGCGAAAGGCGAATCTACGCATGGCTGGAACGCGGAACAGTGCGGGTGCCAGAGCGGGAATGGCTTTGGTGCGCACGAAGCGGGCGAACGAGCTGTCGCTGATCACCGCGGTAAATGCACGATCAGTTGTATCGACCAATCGCTGCGCGAATGCAATTCGTTCCGGTTCGTAACTATCGAGCAGCGGGGAAGTGCGCGGGTTCTTGAGCGAGGCGGCCAGTTTCCAAGCAAGATTGACCGCATCGCCAATGCCGGTGTTCATTCCTTGTCCGCCGACCGGACTATGGATATGCGCGGCGTCGCCCAATAAGAACGCGCGGCCCACGCGAAATTGCTGCGCGACGCGGTGATGCACGCGATAGGTTGAAAACCAATTGACCTTCTTCACTTCAATCCGAAGGTTGTGAATCGCCAAGCCCCGGACATCTTCAAATTTGAGGTGCTCATTGTCTTTTGCAGCGTCTTCGCGGATCGAGCCGATCAGACGCGCTTTGCCCCTTTGTTGCAGCGGGAATACCGCCAGGAAGTCGGCAACATCCAGGTCAACGTGCAATTCGCCGTTCATCGGGGGTCCGGCCGCCTCGATATCGGCCACATAGAACAAATGGTCGTAGGTGCCACCGGGGAATCCCACACCGAGCACTTCTCGCACTCGGGAGCGGGCGCCATCGCAGCCGGCGAGATAGGCGTAGCTGCCGACTTGCTCGTCGCCCGCCTTGCGCAAAGTCGCGCGAACTTCTCCACCGCCATCCGCGAAATCAACCAGTTCTACCTGGCGCTCGATTTCTATGCCGAGCTCGCTCAGACGCTTGATCAGCAATGCTTCATGCTCGTCCTGCGGAAAAATAATTGGAAATGGGAAGGGTGTGAGACCTTTTCCCATATCCTCGAGCGGAACGCGGGCCGCGGCGTTGCTTTTGACCCAAAGATTCAAGGCGGGGACCTTATGGCCGCGGTCAACCACCGCCTGCGCGATCCCGAATTGCTGATAGAACTCGAGCGTGCGGCCCTGAACAGCCAATGCGCGCGATGTCGTGCCGGAGGCCGCGAGCTTGTCGATGATTCTGACGCGTACCCCGAATTTGGTGAGCCACAGTGCCAGCACCAAGCCCGTCGGACCTGCGCCGACGATAAGCACCTGCGCTTGCTTCGGACTTTCGATCTAGCTGACTCGGGAAAATCTCAAGGCAGCGCGCGATTTCGCTTTGGCGGCTTCCTCTTCCCGATTTCGTGCAGGCGCGTTGGTTTGCAGCGAATCAAGCAACCTGCGCGACGCGGCCTCGATTTCATCGATCGCGCCGAGGAATGCCGGTTCGTTGGCTTTGGACGGAGTATGAAAACCGCTTACCTTGCGCACGAACTGCAGGGAGGCCGCGCGAATTTCGTCGTCGGTCACGGGAGGATTGAAGTTGAACAACGTTTTGATGTTACGGCACATGAGACGGGAAATAATCCGCGCCGGCCGCTTTGTTTGTCAAGCGTCCAAGATTGCGCCCAACAGTCCAAAAACATGGGCCGCAGCGGGCAGTGAGCCGATCACGATCACCTTCAAATGGGCGCGCCCGAGGTCGTAAATTGTTTCGATGCGCAGCGCGGAGCCATCCTCGCGCGGGCTCTTCACGGCGCGACGAAGATGATCGGCCGCTCGAAGCGCCGTGTGTTCGGTGACTGCGTCCATCTGTACGACGCTCGAAACCTCGGCGCGCCGACGCCGCGCCACGGTCTCGCGAATATCGCTCGCTCCGACAATCCCTTCGAGCTCTTCACGGGTAACGCGATATTGCTTGCCGATGCGAATTGCCTTGAGGCGCCCGGCACGAACGTAGGCCCGCACGGTTCTCACATGAAGCCGGAGCCGTTGGGCGACCTGCTCGAGCGAGTAGAGAGTGCTTTCTTGGGTTTTTTCGCTCACCGATGTAAAGTGTCTTAAATGACTCTATAAGTCAATATCAAAGGGAAGGTTAGGTATGTTTAGGGGATAATAAGGGGTCCCTCGCCATACGGGCCAATAACAATTAGGCTGGGGTCCGACCACCCGTCGAGGATGAATTTTGTACCTTCCCGCGCATTTCAACGAAACCCGCCCCGCGGTGATGCACGCGCTGATGCGCGCGCACCCGTTCTGCACCCTGGTGACGCTGGGCGACCCCGGACTTGTGGCCAACCATCTGCCCATGCAAACGCTGGATGAACCCAAGCCGCTCGGGTGTATCCGCGGTCACATCGCGCGTGCCAATCCGCTGTGGCGGGACTATCGTGCCGAGACGCAGGCGCTTGCCGTCTTTCAGGGCCCGCAGGTTTATATCTCGCCGTCCTTTTATCCCTCCAAGGCCGAAACCGGCGAGGTTGTGCCAACTTGGAATTACGCCGTGGTGCACGCCAGCGGCACGTTGCGATTCATCCAAGATGCGGGCTGGTTGCGCGATTTCGTTGCCGGTCTGACGGCAACGCACGAAGCCACGCGCCCCCTGCCTTGGAGGATCGACGACGCGCCCGCGCCTTATATCGACAAAATGCTGAGCCTGATCGTCGGCTTCGAGTTTTCGATTACCGCGCTGTCGGGCAAGTGGAAGGTGAGTCAAAACCGTTCGCAAGCGGATCGGGCAGGCGTGATGCGCAATTTGCAAGACACGGATGAGGCGGACTCGCATGAAATGGCGGCGATGCTTGCGGCGGCTTTGGCGCGCAAATCGGAATCACCGACCGGCCGATGAAGTGGTCAGTACTCGATCAGTCTCCCTCCTCGGCGGGAAGCGCTCAGGACGTCGCGATCCGCGAATCCATTGCGCTCGCGCAACTCTGCGATACATTGGGCTATGAGCGGTACTGGGTCTCGGAGCACCACAACAGCCCCAGCATCGTGGGCACCGCGCCAGAAATTCTGATCGCCGCAGTTGCTGCGACGACGCGGCGGATTCGCGTGGGTAGCGCGGGAGTCATGCTGCCGCACTACTCCGCGCTCAAAGTGGCGGAACAATTCCGCGTCCTCGAGGCAATTGCGCCGGGCCGCATCGACCTGGGAGTGGGGCGCGCACCGGGATCGGATGGGTTGACCGCCCATGCGCTCAACCCGCATTCTCATGGCGCGGACGAATTCCCGCGGCAAGTACAAGAACTCCAGCATTGGGTGTCGGGCATCGAGCTTCCCGCAGGCCATCCGTATCGCAATATCATGGCGCTTCCAATGGGCAGCAGCAGTCCGCAATTGTGGATATTGGGAAGTTCGGACTACGGCGCGCAGCTAGCCGCGCATTTTGGCCTTCCCTACGCGTACGCCTATTTCTTCACGGAAGGCGCGGGTGTCGAAGAGGCCTTGAGTTTATATCGCAGGAACTTTCGGCCTAGCGAGCGCTATCCCCACCCGCGGGCAACGATCTGTGTTTGGGCACTGGCCGCCGACACCGAAAGCGAGGCGCGGCGACTGCTCAAGACCCGAGAGTACTGGCGCGCGGGCTTCGAGAAGGGATTGAGGCTGCCGCTGGAATCGCCGGAACAGGCTGCCGACTACCCTTACAGCGACGCGGAACGCGTCATGATCGACAAGCTCCGCGCCAAGGCGTTGATCGGAGACGCCGCGCAAGTCGCCGATAAGCTGAACGCGTTGGCGCGTAAACTCGAGTTGGACGAGATCGTCATCAACACCTGGACATTCGACGCGGCCGCGCGCCGACATTCGTATCGGCTCTTGGCCGAAGCATTCGGTTTGGCGTCGATGGCAGGCAAGACCCCATGAGTACCATTCAATCTGAAAGCGTCGTTAGAACTCCGCGGCTCGACTTGCGTGAACTGAAATTCGGCGACGCCGAATTTATTCTGGAACTGTTAAACGAGGCCGGATTCATCCGTTTCATCGGCGACAAGGGAGTCAGAACGCTTAGCGATGCCCGCGACTATATTCAACACGGGCCGATGGACAGCTACGCACGCAATGGCTTCGGCTTGTATGCCGCCTGCTTGCGCGACGGAACGCCGATCGGGATTTGCGGCCTGGTCAAGCGCGAAGGGCTGAACGATCCAGACGTCGGATTCGCGTTCCTGTCGCGATACTGGTCTTCGGGGTATGCCGTGGAATCCGCGGCCGCGGTTCTCACCCATGCCAGGGACACGCTGCACATCAAGCGCGTGGTTGCGATCACTTCTTCCGACAACTGGTCCTCAATCGCCGTCTTAGAAAAAATCGGCTTGAAATTCGAGCGCATGATTCGCCTAGTCGACCACAGTCCCGAGCTCAAGTTGTTTGGCACGGCGCACGCCGGGGCGCACGCCGGGACGCAGCCGGGCGTTTACTAACCGAAATTTCGCGGAGATCTTTATGCATCCTTTCCCGCATCACTACGCTGTCAACGCTTCTGTCCGTCCCGTCGGCGATGTGCCGCTGTCCGCCGAGGGTGTTCGAATCATCGAATCCTCGCCGCCGAAGGAATTTGACGGCCCGGGTAATCAATGGTCGCCCGAAGGTTTGCTGACCGCATCCGTGGCGGACTGCTTCGTCTTAGGATTCAGGGCCATTGCAACTGCGTCGAAATTCTCCTGGCACAGGCTCGAGGCACGCACCCAGGGAACGTTGGACCGGGTCGAAGGCAAAATGCGCTTCACGCGCTTCGACACTCACGCGAAGCTGCACGTCGCGGCGGGCGCCGATGTCGAGCGGGCAAAAAAACTTTTGGAAAAAGCGGAGAGCAGCTGTCTGGTCGCCAACTCGCTCAACAGTGAGCGGCACTTGACGCTGGAAGTTGTGGCCGGGTGAGTTACACAGCGCGGCCAGAGCGATAAGGCGGACCTGCCCTTCATGGATTCTCTTATCGCTGCTGCGGCGCGCGCCCTCGCCGCGGGCGACGCGCTCGGCGCACTCAAGCGGGTGGCGCTTCGCGACGATCCTTCCGCGCTGGCGCTGCGCGGCATTGCCATGGCGCAGCTCGGCGAGCAACCCCTGGCCCGAGCGCTGCTGCGGCGCGCCGCGCGAGGTTTCGGCGCCCACGAGGAGCTCGCGCGTGCCCGCTGCGTAGTCGCCGAAGCTGAGGTAGCCCTGGCCATGCGTGACCTCGGCGGCTCGACGCGTTCGCTAGCCCTGGCGGCGCTCACGCTGGAGGCGCGCGCGGATCGCGCCAACGCGCTGCAGGCGCGGCTGATTGCGGCACGCCGACTCTTATTGCTCGGTCGCTCTGACGAGGCCAGGGCCGCGCTGGCACGCCTCGATGCGGGCGGCATGCCGCCCTCGCTGCAGGCAATCGCCGGGTTGACCGTGGCCGAGCTTGAATTGCGCTCGCTGCGCGCTGGTCCGGCGCAGGCGGCATTCGCACGTGCGCAACAGGCGCTCGTGCGTGCGCACAAGGCGGCCAAGCGCGCGCGCGTGCCGGCACTCCTGGCGCAAGTGGCGGAAGCGCGGGCTGCGCTCGATCGTCCCGCAGCCCGGCGCGTCATCGGCGGCGGCGAGCAGACGCTGCGCCTGCAAGAGGTCGCAGCGCTGTTCGACTCGGGCGCGCTGGTGGTCGACGCGTGCTCTCGCGGTCTGCGATGCGGTGCCGTGTGGCGGCCGCTGGCGCCGCGCCCCGTTCTGTTTGCGTTGGTGCGGGCGCTCGCCGAGGCGTGGCCGAGCGAGATCGGCCGGCACGCCTTGATCTCGCGCGTGTTCCGTACCCGTCGTCCTGACGATTCGCACCGGGCGCGCCTGCGAGTCGAGATCGGCCGATTGCGCGCGCTGATCGTACCGCTGGCGCATATCGAGGCCACGGCGCGAGGCTTCGTCATCAGGCCGCGCGGCGCGGGCGCGGTCGTGCTGGCGCCCCCGATCGACGGCGATCAGGGATCACTGGTGGGACTGCTGTCCGACGGCGAGGCCTGGTCGACTTCGGCCCTGGCGTTGGCCGTTGGAGCCAGTCAGCGCACCGTTCAGCGCTCACTCTCCGAGCTCGAGGCGGCCAGACGCGTGCGCTCGATAGGGCAGGCGCGGGCGCGTCGCTGGCTGGCGGCACCATTGGCGGAATTCACGACAATCTTGTTACTCCCCAATGCATTGCCTCTTGGATAAAGTGATGTTGCGGCGCCGATTCGAGGCGCGTCACCAGGAGCCGGCGATGACCCCCAAAAAAGCCAAAGCCAGATCCCCTGAACGGGTTCGTGAGGCCGAGATCGTGCGCGAATATGGTCCCTTCGTCGGCGGCGAGCGCGTGCACGGCGTCAGCCATGACGGCCGCCAGGTCTGGGCCGCCATCGGCGCCGGGCTCGTCGCCTTCGATCCTAAGAGCGGCGAGACGACGCGCACACTTGACCGCGCGTGTGACGCGGGCACAGCCTTTGACGGCACGTACCTTTATCAGATCGCTGAGGCGCGCATCGACAAGATCGATCCCGCCACCGGCGAGGTGGTGGCGTCGATTCCCGCGCCCGGCGGCGGCGGTGATTCGGGGCTGGCATGGGCCGAGGGAAGCCTCTGGGTGGGCCAGTACCGGGACCGCAAGATCCATCAAATCGATCCTGATACCGGCGCCATCAAACGCACGATCGAATCGAATCGCTTCGTAACCGGCGTGACTTGGATCGACGGCGAGTTGTGGCACGGGACCTGGGAAGGGGACGCAAGCGATATCCGTCGGATCAACCCGGATACCGGTGCGGTGCTCGAGCGGCTTGAAATGCCAGCCGGCACCGGCGTCAGTGGACTTGAGTCCGACGGGGCAGACCTGTTTTATTGCGGCGGTGGATCGAGCGGCAAGGTTCGCGCCGTTCGGCGCCCTGGATAGGATTCAATGCCGTCAATAAAAGGCCGCGTGGTACGAAACCATGCCGCGCGGCGTGGACGATCCAAACGAGAGAGCCTGGAAATACTCGGGCGGCACGCCGGGAAAGACGAGCGCCGGGTCTGCCAGGAAACCGAAACGGCCGTAGTACGCAGGGTCGCCCAGCACCACGCAGCCGGCGGCGCCCTTCTCCCGAAGCGTGCTTAGTGCTTCGCGCATGAGACGCGTTCCCACGCCGCGGCGTTGATGTTCAGGCAGCACGGAAAGGGGGCCCAGACCGCACCAGCCTGGCGTGCCCGTCGAGACGTACACCGGGGAAACCGCGACGTGACCGATCAGCTTGCCGGCAACTGCATCGTGTTCGGCAGATGCATTTCCCTTGACGACCGCAACGAGCGAAACCGTGAGTTGTCCCGCCGCGCGCAACGCCGCGACAATGATCTGTTCATTATTCCCCGAATGCGGCGCATTCCGAAAAGCGGAAATCGTCACGGCCTCGATTGCCGGCGCGTCGGCGGGGGTCTCGTTCCTGATTTCGATGTTCATGCCGTCCGTCAAAAAGCAAGGGCCCATGAGCGGGCCCTTGTTTGGTTGCCTCGCCATCGTCGGGCGATCAATCGTCCATCAAGAAACTGCGCAACTGCTCGCTGCGGCTGGGATGACGCAGTTTGCGCAGCGCCTTGGCTTCTATCTGGCGGATCCGCTCGCGGGTGACATCAAACTGCTTGCCCACTTCTTCGAGCGTGTGATCGGTGTTCATATCGATGCCGAAACGCATGCGCAACACCTTGGCTTCGCGCGGCGTCAGCTGCGCCAGCACCGAGTGCGTGGTCTCGCGCAGGCTTTCCGTGGTTGCGGAATCAATCGGCGAGGATACCGAGGTGTCCTCGATGAAATCGCCCAAATGCGAATCCTCGTCATCTCCAATGGGAGTTTCCATGGAAATCGGTTCCTTGGCGATTTTCAGCACCTTGCGAACCTTGTCTTCGGGCATTTCCATGCGCACTGCGAGCTCTTCCGGGGTCGGCTCGCGTCCCATCTCCTGGAGCATCTGCCGCGAAATGCGGTTCAGCTTGTTGATGGTTTCAATCATGTGCACCGGAATGCGGATGGTGCGAGCCTGGTCGGCAATGGAACGGGTGATCGCCTGACGAATCCACCAAGTCGCATAGGTCGAGAACTTGTAGCCGCGGCGGTATTCGAATTTATCAACGGCCTTCATCAGGCCGATATTGCCTTCCTGAATCAGGTCGAGGAACTGCAGGCCGCGATTGGTGTATTTCTTGGCGATCGAGATCACCAAGCGCAGGTTGGCTTCGACCATTTCCTTCTTTGCGCGCCGCGCCTTCGCTTCGCCGATCGAAACCTCGCGATTGATTTCCTTGATCTCATTGATGAGGACATGGAACAACCCTTCCAGGTCCTTGAGCTTGTTCTGGCGCCGCTCGACCTCGTCCTTGAATTTTGCCAGCGGTCCCGAGTAGCGCTTCTTCGCCTTGATGTGCTTGTCGAGCCAGCGCGTGCTGGTCTCGTTCTTGGGAAATGTCGAAATGAAATCCTTGCGCGGCATGCCGGCCTGCTTGATGCAAAGGAACATGATTTCCTTTTCGAGCAGCCGCACTTCGGTGACGTGCTGGCGCAGATTGTCGATCAACTGATCGAACATCTTCGGCGAGAGCTTGAGCTCCATCAGTTCGCCGCAAATCTTCTTGCGGATCTTCAAAGTCTTCGGATCCTTCGATCCGAGCTTGTCGAGCGCGTTCAAGAATTGGTGATGCACCTTCGCGATCGAGCTGAAGCGTTTCGCGGCCTCCTCGGGATCGGGCCCGGTGTCGATGGCCTCTTCCTCCTCATCGCTCTCCGACTCATCGTCGTCGTTCGCGGCTTCTTCGCGTTCCAGCGCCATCATCTTCGGATTCTGCGGCTGCGCGATTTCGTCCGGTGCATTCGGATCGACGAAGCCGACGATGACATCGACCAGGCGCATCTGCCCGGCCTTGACGGTTTCGTAATGCCGCAACAGCAGGTCGTATGTGCCTGGATAGCTGCCGAGCGCAATCTTTACCGCTTCGAGGCCTTCTTCAATGCGCTTGGCGATGCGAATTTCGCCTTCGCGCGTCAGCAGTTCGACCGTGCCCATTTCGCGCATGTACATGCGCACTGGATCGGTGGTACGCCCGAACTCGGCGTCCAAATTGGCGAGCGCCGCGGTGGCTTCTTCGACCGCCTCTTCATCCGGAGCGGCGGTCGCGTCGGTGAGCAGCAGCGATTCGGCATCCGGCGCCTTTTCGTACACCGGAATGCCCATGTCGTTAATCATGTTGACGATATCTTCGATCTGTTCCGGATCGACGATTTCGCTCGGTAGGTGATCGTTGACTTCAGCGTAGGTGAGGTAGCCCTGTTCCTTGCCGCGCGCGATCAATAGTTTTAATTGCGACTGACGCTCGTCCGCGATTTGAGTCGCTGTGCCTGCTGGCGCTTTTTTGATCAAGGTGGACGCCTCGTTTAGAGTCTGGACATTTTAAAATGCAAGCCGAGCAGTATACGATTTTGGCTATTCCGTAGCCAGGTCTAGCTTGCGGTCAGGAGGGCGCCCGGGAGCGGCCCTTGGACTTGAGAAGACTGCTTAATTCGGCCTTTTCATCGTAATTCAAGCCCAATTCCTCCGCTTTCTTCAATAATTCGTCCATTCGGCGCCCCGGACCATACTCCTCAAGCAGCTTTTCGACCGCCATCTTCAGTTCCTTAGCCGCCGCCGCGGTATCCGCTACCAGGGGGTCTTGGATCGCGAGTGCGGTCAGCCGCTCATGTTCCGGCCGACCGCGCCAACGTTCCAGCAGCGTCGCCGTGCTGGGCGAGGAGGCCGTCGCAGCTTGCTCGAGCAGCTCCTTGAGCACGGAAATACCGGGTTTATCGACGCCGCCTAGCAGATCCGGATCCTCGATGGCGCCCGCCGCGGCCGGATGATGCAGGACCAGCGTGATGGCCTGAGTCAGCAAATTACCGCGCCCCGCACTCATACGACCGCGCTGCCGAACCCGGAGTTCCGAGCTGTGCGCGCCCGGCTTATGGGCGCCCGAGGCGAAGAATTCTTTGAGTTTATTGGCGGGCATGCTGACCTGCGAGGCCAACCGGTCAGCCAGCATTTCCCTGTAAATGCCCTCCGGCATGCGCGCAAACAGCGGTCCTGCAAGGGCCTTTAACTTTGCGCGTCCGTCAACGTGATCCAGGTCCACTTCGGCGACCAATTGTTGCAGCAGATATTCCGACAAGGGCAGCGCGTCTTTCATGCGGGCTTCGAAGGCCTCGGCGCCTTCTTGCGCGACCAGCGTATCCGGATCGTGCCCCTCGGGCAAAAACATGAACTTCAATTCACGTCCGTCCTGCGCCAGGGGCAGCGCGTTTTCCAGCGCGCGCCATGCCGCTTGTCGTCCTGCGCGATCGCCGTCGAAGCAGAACACAACCTCGTGCGTCTGGCGGAAGATCTTGTTCAGGTGTTCCTGTGTCGTTGCCGTACCCAGGGTGGCGACGGCGTAGGCGATCCCCGCCTGGTGCAACCGAACCACATCCATGTAGCCCTCAACGATCAGCAGCCGCTTGAAATCCGCGCGTGCCTGCCGGGCTTCGTACAGCCCATAGAGTTCGCGGCCTTTGTGGAACAGCGGGGTCTCCGGGGAGTTCATGTACTTCGGTTCGCCCTGATCGATCACACGGCCGCCGAAGCCGATCACCCGGCCACGCGAGTCGCGGATCGGGAACATCAGGCGATCGCGAAAGCGGTCGTAAAAACCACTGGATTTCTCGCCGCTGCGCTCGAGGATGAGGCCGACCTGCTGCAGCCGGCGCCGCTCATCTTCGGAGTTTCCAAAGCGTTTCAACAGCGCTTCCCACGCGTCCGGCGCGTAACCCAAGCTGAACTTGGCGCAGGTTTGCGCATCGATGCCGCGGCGCTGCACATAAGCCTGCGCCCGCCCATTGTCGGACAGATTTTGTTCGAAAAAACGCGCGGCGTGCAACATGAGATCGTGCAGGTCGGCGCTGCCGGGCTCGTGCTCTTTTTTCGCCTCACGCGGCAGTTCGAGCCCGGCGCGCTGCGCCAGATCCGCGACGGCGTCGAGGAATTCCATCTTCTCGTACTGCATGAGAAAGCCGATGACCGTGCCGTGCGCGCCGCAGCCGAAGCAGTGATAAAACTGCTTGTCCGCACTCACGGAAAAAGACGGGGATTTCTCGTTATGAAACGGGCAGCAGGCCTTGTACTCGCGGCCGGCCTTTTTCAGCGGCACGCGCGCGCTGATGATCTCCACGATATCCGAGCGCGATACGAGTTCGTCGAGAAACGAGTCAGGAATCCGGCCGGTCATGGACCGCCCCCCACGATGCAATACTCGGGCAGGCTGGAATTATCCGCCCAGTTTGGCTTTGATCTTCGCCCCGACTGCGCCCATGTCGGCGCGGCCCTGCGCCTTGGTCTTGATCAGGCCCATGACCTTGCCCATGTCCTTGATGCTGGCGGCGCCGGTGGCGGCGATGGCATCGTTGATCAGGGCATCGAGTTCCGCGGCGCTCAGCTGCGCGGGCATATAGCCCTGCAGCAGGGTGATTTCTGCTGCCTCTTTGTCAGCCAGATCCGAGCGGCTGCCCGCCGTGAATTGCTCGACCGATTCCTTGCGCTGCTTGATCATCTTTTCAAGCACGGAGAGTACCTGCGCATCATCCAAGGTAATGCGCTCATCGACCTCACGCTGCTTGATGGCAGCGGTAAGCATGCGGATGACGCCGAGCCGCTCCTTTTCGCCGGAGCGCATCGCCGCCTTCATATCGTCGGTAATTCGCTCTTTGAGGGTAGCCAAACCGCGACCAGTTCCCTAGTAGGAAGGTCGCGACGGGGCAGCCGGCGGCGGGCTGGCGGGCTGCTGCCCGGTGCCGCGCATGTTCTCCCGCGAGAGACGCTTCAAATGCCGCTTCACCGCAGCGGCCTTTTTTCGCTTACGTTCTTGGGTCGGCTTCTCGTAGAATTCACGGCGCCGCAGCTCGGTGAGGACGCCCGCCTTTTCACAGGCACGCTTGAAGCGACGCAGGGCGGCATCGAAATATTCATTCTCACGAACGCGAACGCTGGGCATTCAGACCTCAATTGGTGGCACGGTCGCTCAAGAGAGCGACAGGGGGGCGCATTCTAAAGTGCGCCCCTGCAAAAGGCAAAAATATGCGTGTTTTAGGCATCGAGAGCTCATGCGATGAGACCGCGGTCGCAGTCTATGACGAGGGGCGCGGCCTGCTGTCGCATCGACTTCATAGCCAGGTAGCAATGCACCAAGCCTACGGAGGGGTCGTGCCCGAGCTGGCCTCCCGCGACCACGTGCGCCGGCTGCTGCCTTTGGTCAGGGAGGCCCTCGCGGAGGCGGAGTCGGATAAAACCTCCATTGACGGGGTTGCCTATACCGCGGGTCCCGGTCTGATTGGCGCGCTGCTGGTCGGCGAGGGGTTCGCTGCCGCCTTGGGCGCGGCGTGGGGCAGGCCCGCGCTGGGAATACACCATTTGGAGGGCCATCTTTTGGCGGCCCTGCTCGAGCCCAGGCGGCCCGCTTTCCCGTTCCTCGCTCTGCTGGTCTCCGGCGGCCATACCCAACTCGTGGATGTCGCGGGCTTGGGCCGCTACACGGTCCTGGGCGAGACCCTGGACGATGCCGCCGGGGAGGCCTTCGACAAGACCGCCAAACTGCTCGGGCTGCCGTATCCGGGCGGTGCCGCGTTGGCCTCGCTGGCGGAGCGCGGCCGCAGCGGTGAGTTCGTCTTCCCGAGGCCCATGTTGGATCGGCCGGGCCTGGACTTCAGTTTCAGTGGCCTGAAAACCGCGGCCCTAGTAGCCTTGCGCGGCCGCGAGCCGAGCGATCCGGTCCGTGCGGACGTGGCGCGCGGGTTCGAAGAGGCCGTGGTCGAGACATTGGCGGAGAAATGCCGGCGCGCCCTGGCGCAGTCGGGTCATCGGCGCCTGGTCGTGGCGGGCGGCGTGGGCGCGAATCGTCGACTGCGCGAACGGCTCGCAACGGTCGTGCGGGACTCGGACGCGGAGCTGTATTTTCCGCGCACTGAATTTTGCACGGATAACGGCGCCATGATCGCACTGGCCGGCTGCATGCGGCTGTCGGCGGGCTTGCGCAGCGGCCTGCGCATGAGCGCCCGGGCCAATTGGGAGATTGAGTCGTTGCATGGATAAAATTTTCATTCACGCCTTGAAGACCGAGACCATCGTCGGAATTTTCGACTGGGAAAGGCAGGTCAAGCAGACGGTTGTCATGGACATCGAGTTCAGCGCCGATATCGGCAAGGCTGCGCGCTCCGATTCCATCGACGACACGCTGAACTACAAGGGCGTCGCCAAGCGCGTGCTGGCCTTTGTGGATGAGTCCCGATTTCACCTGGTGGAAACGCTGGCCGAACGGGTTGCCATGCTCATCCTGGAAGAATTCGGCGTGAGCTGGGTGAGCATTACCTTGAGCAAGCCCGGCGCCATTCGCGGCTCGCGCGACGTCGGCGTCATGCTCGAGCGCACGCTGGCGGATCTGGCGGCCTGGCGCGCGCGAGCGGCCGCCGCCACAACCTGATGTGCCGCCCGCGCTAAATGCTGCGGCCGCCGTCAACCGCGATGATTTGGCCGGTGATGTACGGCGCATCCTTCGCCAGGAACAACGCGGTGCGGCCAATATCCTGCGGCGTGCCGTGGCGTTTGAGTGCCGTCTTATCGATGATCTCGCGCTTCAAGTCCTCATCCATGACCCCCTCCGGCCAGAGCACGGGCCCCGGCGCAATGCCGTTGACGCGGATTTCCGGGCCCAGCTCCCGCGCCAATGAGCGCGTCAGCATGGCGAGACCGGCTTTGGCGGCGCTGTAAACCGGATGCGCCTTTAGGGGACGCAGCGCATGAATGTCGATCATATTGATAATGAGTCCGCGCTGCGCCCGCAGGCTGGGCGCGGCGGCCTGAGACAAGAAGAGCGGTGCCTTCAGATTGCTTCCCACCAGGTCGTCCCACTGTGGCAACGTGATCCGACCGATCGGCGTCGCGTAAAAACTCGAGGCGTTATTGATCAGAATGTCCAAGCGGCCGAATTCGAGCAGGGTCGCCGCGATCAATTTCTGCGGCGCGTCGGCGTTCAAAAGATCCGCGGCAAAGATGGCGGCAGAGTGCTGGCGCACGCGGTTGAGTTCGTCCGCCAAGGCAATGGCGGCCGCGGCCGACGAGCGGTAGTGAATGAGAATGTTGGCGCCGGCTGCGTGCAGCGTGCGCGCAATCTCGGCGCCGACGCGGCGCGCGCCGCCGGTGATCAACACGACTTGAGCGCGAAGGGCAAAATTGTCATTCATCACGACCATGCGCCGCAACGATACCGCAACAGATGCGGCGGCGCGAAATGACGCCGCCCGACAAGCCCACCGCCGTCGAGTCGTCCGCAGCCACCGAGCACGGCGCTGCCCAACTTGCCGCCGCCGAGCACAGCGCGCGCCTGCGCGAGCGGGTGATGGCTGAAATCGAAGCGGCGGGCGGCTGGATCGGCTTCGAGCGATTCATGGAGCTGGCGCTGTATACGCCGGGCCTCGGGTACTACAGCGGCGGAGCCGAGAAGCTGGGTGCGGACGGCGACTTCACGACGGCGCCTGAGGTCTCGCGTTTGTTTGGCGCCTGTGTGGCCGTGCAATGCGCCGAGGTCCTGCGGAGTACCCGCGCCGGTTCGGTGCTGGAAATCGGCGCCGGCAGCGGCCGCCTGGCTGGGGATCTTTTGGCGCGTCTGGAGACCTTAAACCAGTTGCCGGAACACTATTGGATTCTCGAAGTGAGTGCCGACCTGCGTCAGCGTCAGCGCAAGCATCTGGCGCAGCAGCTGCCGCAGCTGCTTCACCGCGTGCGGTGGCTCGATCGGCCGCCGGAAGAGCCCTTCGACGGTGTCATTCTCGCGAACGAGGTGTTGGACGCGTTGCCGGTGGCTCGCTTTCGCTGGCAATCCGATGCGGTCGAGGAACTGGGCGTCGAAATCCACGGCGCAGCGCGCGGCCGGGAATTCGCGTGGGGTGCGCGTCCTGCGCGCGCTGCGATGCGAGAGGTTTGCCGCGAGCTCTCTGCGGTCAGCGGGCCCTGGAATGACGGGTATGTATCCGAGTATTGTCCGCGGCTCGGCGCGTGGACCTGCGCGGTCACGCAGGCGCTGCGCCGGGGGGCGGTGCTGTGGCTCGATTACGGGCTGCCGCGTGCGCAGTACTACTTGCCGGAGCGGCATGACGGCACCTTGGTGTGCCATTTCCGCCATCGTCTCAGCGACGATCCGTTCGCGACCCCGGGCCTGCAGGACATCAGCGCGTGGGTGGATTTTACCCGCGTGGCCGAAGCGTCGAGAGAGGCGGGATTCGAGCTCGCCGGCTTTACGACGCAGGCGCATTTTTTGGCGGGATTGAAGATCGATCAGGAAATGCGGCTCGCAGCCGGCGGCGATGAGAATCGCTTTGCGCGCCTTGCCAATCAGGCACGGCGGCTGATGATGCCCGGCGAAATGGGCGAGCGCTTCAAGGCGATGGTGTGGCTGAGAGAGATCGAGACGCCGTTGTCCGGGTTTGCTCTTTTGGACTTGCGGCATTCGCTTTAAGGTTTGAGTTCGATTGAGCTCGACGAGCGGGCAACGGAGAGAGTATGCGCACGAAAATCGCGGTTTTGGACGACTATCAGGATGTGGCGCTGAAGCTGGCGGATTGGTCTGCCGTCACGGCTCGCGCCGATGTGGATGTATTTCGCGATCATCTCGCCGATGCGGATGCCGTGGCCGCGCGCCTGCTTCCCTATGACATCGTCTGTGTGATGCGGGAGCGCACGCCGCTCGGCGCCGCGCTGATCGAGCGGCTGCCGAACTTGAAACTCATCGCCTCCACAGGTCCGCGCAATGCGTCCATCGACCTGAAGGCCGCAGCCGCCCGCGGCGTCTCGGTGGTACACACCGGCTATTTCAGCAGCCCGACGGTTGAATTGACCTGGGCTCTGATTCTGGCGGGGGCGCGCCATCTCATCGCCGAGGCCGCAGCGGTTCGCGGCGGTGGATGGCAGCATTCCATCGGCGATGACTTGTCAGGCAAGACGTTGGGTGTGATTGGACTCGGGCACATCGGGTCGCAGGTGGCCATGATCGGCGTGGCGTTTGGGATGCGCGTCTTGGCCTGGAGCCAAAATCTTACCGCGGAGAAAGCCGCCGCCGCCGGCGCGGCGTGGGCATCGAAGGAAGAGCTGCTGCGGCAGGCGGACGTCGTTTCCGTGCACCTGGTATTGAGCGAGCGCACGCGCGGACTCATCGGTGCCGCGGAATTGGCCTTGATGAAGCACAGCGCGCGCCTGGTGAATACCTCGCGCGGGCCCATCGTGGCCGAAGCCGCGTTGATCGCGGCGCTCAAAACAGGTCAAATCGCAGGAGCGGCCATCGATGTCTACGATGTGGAACCGCTGCCCGCCAATCATCCCTACCGCAACCTGGACAACCTGCTGGCGACGCCGCACATCGGTTACGTTTCGCGCGGCCTGTACGAGCGCTTCTACCGCGACACGGTGGCCAACATCATTGCTTGGCTGGACGCGAAGCGGTCAGTTCCGTGATGGCGCGCAGCCGCCGCTGGTGGATGCGTTCGGCAATCAAGGGGCCGACAGAATCGGCGAGATCCTCGGGCGTGGGTTTGATCGTGGCCGCTGCATCGCGCGCCGCTTGCAGGTAGGGCCGCTGCGGATAGGGAGCTCCTTCCAAGCCCAAGCGGCCGCGCGAGTCCGCCTCGCAGGCCAAGAGCGCCTGCGCAAATCGCTCCGGCCGGCGGAATGCATCGGTCTTTTCCAGGATTCCCAAAATGGTGTTGGCCCGCAGCTCGAATGCGCGATGCACGTTGCCGTGATAGCGCGCCACGATGACGCCGAGTTCGCGATACTCGCCGGGCAGCTTGAACCGATCGCACAGAGACTCGATGAGCACCACGCTGCGTTCCTCATGTCCCTTGTGGCCGGGCCATTCCGAGTGCGGCGTCGTGCCCTTGCCCAGATCGTGCACCAGCGCGGCAAAGCGCACCCTCGTATCCGCGCTCAGGCGCACCGCCTGGTCCAGCACCATCAAGGTATGCACGCCGGTATCGATTTCCGGATGCCATTTCTCTGGCTGCGGCACGCCGAACAGCGCGTTGATCTCCGGAAACACGATCTTCAAGGCGCCGCAATCGCGCAGTACCTGGAAAAACATACTGGCGCCGGTCTCGCGCAAAGCCTTTTCGGTTTCCTGCCACACCCGCTCGGCCACCAGGGCGTCGACCTCTCCCTGTTCGACCATCTGGCACATCAGGGCCATGGTCTCGGGAGCCACCGTGAACCCCAGCGGCGCGAAGCGGGCGGCAAAGCGCGCCAGCCGCAAAATACGCACGGGGTCTTCGATGAACGCCGGCGACACGTGGCGCAGAATGCGATCCTTTAAATCGCGCTGCCCGCCAAAGGGGTCGATAAAGGATCCGTCGCCGGCCTGCGCGATGGCATTGATGGTCAAATCGCGCCGCGCGAGGTCTTGCTCGAGGCTGACTTCAGGTCCGAACTCGACTGCAAAGCCTCGATATCCGGGCGAGGTCTTTCTCTCCCGCCGTGCCAGCGCATATTCTTCGTGCGAATCAGGATGCAGGAACACGGGAAAGTCGCGGCCCACCTCGCGAAATTTGAGACGCAGCAGTTCGTCGCGGGTGCTCCCCACCACCACCCAATCGTGTTCCTTGACGGGCAAACCCAGCAGCGCATCCCGAACCGCGCCGCCGACCAGATACACTTGCATGCGTGAAGTTTAACAGCATCGCCATCCCAATCCGCGCTGCCGTGGCGATCGCCGTGATCGCCACGCTCAGCGGCGGCTGCTACCTACTGCAAAGCGCCGAAGGCCAGTTGTCGCTCATGTCCAAACGCGAGCCCATCGCCCGCGTCATCGATGAACCCGGGACATCGCCCAAGCTGCGCGCGCAATTGCAATCGGTGACGGCGATACGCAATTTCGCCAGCCGCGAGCTTGAGCTGCCGGACAACGGCAGCTATCGAAAGTACGCGGATATCGGCCGGCCCTACGTCGTGTGGAATGTGGTTGCGGCTCCGGAATTTTCGGTCGAGCCGAAGAAATGGTGTTTCCCCATCGTCGGCTGCGTGGCCTACCGCGGTTATTTCGTCGAGGCGAAGGCGCGGCATTTCGCCGCCGGCCTGCACGCGCAAGGATACGATGTGGTGGTCGGCGGCGTCGCGGCGTATTCCACGTTGGGGCACTTCGACGATCCGATTCTGAGCACAATGGTCAATTGGGATGATGTGGAACTGGCGGCGATCATTTTTCACGAGTTGACCCACCAGCTGCTGTACGTGCGCAACGACGCGTCGTTTAACGAGGCGCTGGCGACCACGGTGGAGGAGGAGGGCGTGCGCCGCTGGCTCGAGAGTCAGGACCGCGCGCGGGATCTGGCGGAACATCTGCTACAGCAGAAGCGCTACCTGCAGGTGATTACGCTGCTGACCGAAACGCGAGAACGGCTGCGTGCCGTCTATGCCTCCGGCCTGCCGCCTGCGTCGATGCGCGAGCGCAAGCGGCAGCAATTCGCAGCGCTGCGCGAATCCTATGCGGCCCTGCGCGAGCAGTGGGGCGGTCACGCGCCTTTCGACGCCTGGTTCGCGCAGGACATCAACAATGCCCACCTGGCATCGATCGCCACCTATTATGCATGCGTGCCCGGCTTCGAGCGGGAGTTGAAGGCAGTAGGCGGCAACCTGCCTGCCTTCTATCGCCGCGTGCGCCAGCTGGCGAAACTCGATCAGCCGCAACGAGATCTTTTGGTGTGCGGGACATCCACCAGCCCCTAAAAGCCCGTCATCGAGAACTGAATCGCCATCACGATGGCGGATACGATGCTCACAGCGAGCAGACCTTGCACCAGTCTTGCGACAAAGTATAAATCGTTCATGATATGCGCTCCGATGAAGATTGAATCCACGGTGCATAGGTTGGCTCCTGCGCCGGTTCCGAACAAATTCAATCTCTGATCAAAAGTTAAGGAAAGCTTAAAGTGCCATCCGCGTACGATCGATTGCCCCTGGGATCCTTGCGCGTATTCGAGGCTGTCGCCGCGCACCTGAGTTTTTCGGAAGCGGCCGATGCGCTGAATGTCACTCCCGCGGCCGTCAGCCAGCAGATCAAAACGCTGGAGGCGTATATCCAGGTGCCGCTGTTCAGGCGCAGCGGACGGCGCGTGGAAATCACCGAGGAAGGATCGGAACTGCTGCCTGCGGTCAGGGCGGGGTTGGAGAAACTCGAGTCGGCCCTGCAGCAGATGAAACATCACCGCCGCGCGGGACCGCTGCAGATCAGTCTGCTGTCCTCGTTCCTGCAGATCTGGCTGCTGCCGCGGATCCGCTCCTTTCGGCGCAAATATCCCGACATCGAATTGCGGTTTCATACCTCGCGTGAACTGGTGGATTTCTCGCGCTCGGAGAATCACATTGCGATTCGCTTCGGGCGCGGCAACTATCCGAACATGCACAGCGAGAAGCTGCTGGACGACTGGCTGGTGCCGGTGGCGAGTCCGGATCTCATCAAGCAGCACGGCATGATCGAACGCGGCTCCCCGTTGAGCAAATTCCCGCTGCTCGAAAGCGGCGACGAGCCCTGGCATGTTTGGGCGCAGGCATCCGAGGAGGCGGCATGGCATTCGCGGGCGCCGAGCATCGAAGACTCCGCCGGCCTGCTCGCGGCCGCGGAGGAAGGATTGGGTTATGCGCTCGGGCGCTGGACGCTGGTGAGCCGGGCGCTGCAGAAGGGCACGCTCAAGCTCGCGGGCCGCGGCGCGTTGCCGTATGCGTCGGCCTACCACTTCGTGTGTCCGAAGAGTTTTCTGGCACTGCCCAAGGTGACGCACTTTCGCGAATGGATCTTCGCGGCGGCGAAGGCGTTTCCGGCACCCCCCGGCTCCGAGGGCGTTTAACGCAATACGTTCAAGGCGAGGACTTGGCGCGCCCCGCCGCAGCGCGATCCTGGCTAAGCTTCGCGTTGTCCTCCTGCGCTCCCAGGAAAAGCCGCGCGGATGCAGCCATGGATTTGGGCTTGATGCCGAGCTTCGCGAAGTCATCCTCGCTGCACACGCTGTCGACGGTGAGCGATTTGTAGTTGTCGCCGGAGAAAGGACGGCCGGGAACGAAATTCATGAAGAAGGCTTGCGTGCGTCCGATGAAGTCCGGCAGTCCGATGATCCAACGGTGCCGGCCGGTCAATTTCGCCACCCAGACGACAATTTCCTTCAAGGTGTAGACCTGCGGGCCGCCGAGTTCATAGGTTTGCCGGCTGGCGGCGCCGCCGTGCAGGCAACGCAGCAGCGCGTCCACCATGTCGTCGACCCAGAGCGGCTGAAGCCGCGCATTCGGCCGGGCCAGCGGAAAGACGAAGGGGATCGCGGCGAGCAATCCGGCAAAGCGATTCAGAAACGAATCGCCGGGACCGAACATCACCGACGGTTGAAAGATGGTCCAGTCCACGGCGCTCTGATCGCGAATGAGCTTTTCCGCCTCGCCCTTGGTTCGCAGGTAGTAGCTGGGCGCATCGGGCGCGGCCTTCAGCGCCGATACTTGCAGCAGCCGCGCCACCCCTGCGGATCGCGCCGCCAGCAAGACATGCCGGGTCAGCTCGGTGTGTGCGCGGCGGAAGCCGGCGCCGCTGAAGCCCCGCTCGTTGAGAATACCGATGAGGTTGATGACGACATCCTTGCCGCGGAACCGCTCGCTCAGCTGCGGTTCCTGATACACATCGCAATTCTCCAGGGTGAGGCCGGGCAGCACCAGCAGGTGCTTGTGCAGCTCGCGGTCCCGTGACAGCACGGTGACTTGATGACCATCCTTGATCAGGCGGGCGACCAGCCGCGTGCCCAGGAATCCGGTGCCGCCGAGAACCACGATGGACTTGAGGCGCATCGATCAGCGCACCGGCAGCAAGAAGGTATCGCCGCCCCGTCGAATCTTGAGGACCAGCACGGATGCGCCTTTCACGGCCTCGCGAAACGATTTAAGGTCGGTGACCGGCTTTCGTCCCACCCCCACGATGACATCGTTGGCGCGAATTCCGGCCTGGCCCGCGGCGCTCGCCTCCTGCACCTTGTTCACGAGAACTCCGCCGCCGTCCGGTGCATCCGCCAGTTCGGCGCCGTCGAGTCCGCGATTGATATCGGCCGCACTCGCCGACTCCACCTCGGAGCGCTCGGCGATCAATGCGGTGAGCTTGCGCGGTTTCCCGTCGCGCAAGATGCCCACCTCCACTTTGTCGCCGACGTGCAGCAAGCCGATGGCATTGCGCAGCTCGCCCGAACTCTTCATCGTGATGCCGTTGAGCGAGGTGATGATATCGCCGGTTTTGATGCCGGCTTGATCCGCGGCCGATCCTTGCACGACGCCCGCCACCAGGGCGCCGGTCGTCTCGGTGAGGCCGAATTCCTTGGCAATATCGGAATTGACGCTGTAAAGCTGAACTCCGAGGACGCCGCGCTTCACTTGACCGTATTTAATGAGCTGGTCCATGACGCTGCGGACCATATTGACCGGGATCGCGAAACCGATGCCGATGTTGCCGCCCGTGCGGGACAGGATGGCGGAATTGATGCCGACCAGCTCGCCGCGCAGATTCACCAAGGCGCCCCCCGAATTCCCCGGGTTGATGGAAGCGTCGGTTTGGATGAAATCCTCGTAGCCGCCGGCCTCCGGGTTGATGTCGCTGCGCCCCAGCGCGCTGACGATACCGGCGGTGACGGTGTGCTGCAATCCGAACGGGTTGCCGATGGCGACCACGTAGTCGCCGACCTCGAGCTTGCTCGAGTCGCCGAGGGGCATGGCGACCAAATTCGGCTGTTTTGCCTGCAAAACCGCAATGTCCGCGCCTTCGTCGCTGCCGACGACTTTGGCGCTGAAAGTGCGGTTGTCGAGCAGCGTGATGGTGATCTCGCTGGCGTTCTCGACCACGTGATGATTGGTGATGATGTAGCCGTTCTTCGCGTCGACGATGACACCCGATCCTGCGCTTTGGAATTGACGCTCACGCGGCTTCGAATCCTGCGGAGTGTCGAAGAATCGCCGGAAGAACGGGTCGTCGAGGAGCGGATTGTGGCCGGACTGTTCCTTGATGGTCCCCCGCGTGGCGATGTTCACCACGGAGGGCGAGACGCGCTTGACCATGGGGGCCAGCGTCGGCACGGGGGTGCCGTCGGCCGCTGGAAACGCAGCCAGCGTCAACCCGCTGATCGCAGACGCGGCGAGCGCTGCTGCAAACTTGAGACGAAGATTCATGCTCGGTCCGTGCGGCTCCTTGGGGCCGGCGAGTAAAGCGAGGCCGGACTTGTAGGTCCGGCCTCCCCGCCAGGATCGAGGCGATATTACACGGAAGGACGCGTAGCGCGGATGCCCTTAACAGCGAGGCTCCGAAGCTCCAGCCCTTTTAGGCAGCTTCAACCGTGATCTTGTGCGGCTGCACTTGCGCCAGCTTCGGGATTGCGACTTCCAGCACACCATTGGCGACCTTCGCCTTGATGTTCTGTGCGTCCGCGCTCTCCGGCAAGCTGAAGCGGCGCTGAAACTCGCCGCTGATGCGCTCGACGCGGCGGAAGCCCTCACGCGATTCCTTGCGTGCATCCTCGCGCTGTCCGCGAATGGTCAACACACCCTGATCCGAGGTGATTTCCACGGCCTTCGGATCGACGCCCGGCAGATCCACATGCAGCACGAACTGGTTCGCTTCCTCATGAATATCCACGGGCGGCAGCCATGCACCGGAATCGGCAGCGGTGGTCAACGGTGCCCCAAACAAACGATCAACTTCTTTCTGTAGCCGGCTCACGAGGGCCCACGGCTCATAACGTACAACGGTCATTCTTGAAACTCCTGATAAAAAATAGGGTGCTAAATTTCCTGTGAATCGAAACTCACGCGCGTGACTCGGAAATTGGGTCGCCCGAGTTGTATTTCAACCGAGGGCGCGCGATGCGCCGGTAAAGCGCCGGAATTTGGGCGGGCGGCGAAAAAGTGTGACGCAGTTCAAAGTCAATGGAACATAATGTGGATAACGTGTGCAAACACAATATCTTGCGATTTGCACTTTTCCCTCTTGACCTATGCTTCCGAAAGTGTAATCAGCCAATTTCTGCGGACAATCTGCTAACTATATAATTTATCAGTGTTTTTTTGACCAAAAATACTGCAAAAAAAGTCTTGACGATGATTACCATCGCGCCGTACCCTCTCAACTCAAACACAAGATGTTGTGTTCGGCACGGTCAGTCGAGTCCCATCGGTCTTCTGTTAAGTCACCAACGTTTTTTTTCGCGCGAACACCGCCATTGTGTTCAGGTTTGGCTCAATAATTATAACGGAGCGGCGTAGATACCCATGAATACGGTGGTCAAAATACAGCCCACAGATGTCGGCAGCATTCCTTATCAAGAAGCCTCCTTCGACATCTGGGATAAGAAGTATCGGCTGACCTCGAAGGATGGTTCGCCCATCGACAAAACGATGGACGATACTTATAAGCGAGTCGCGCGCGCTCTGGCCGATGTCGAGAGCGAACCCAGCCGCGAGCAGTGGTACGAGTCGTTTTTGTGGGCCTTGCGTCACGGCGCCATTCCTGCCGGGCGGGTGACTTCCAATGCCGGTGCCCTCGAGCACAAGCCTGCGACCTCGACGATCAATTGCACCGTCTCGGGAACGATTCGCGATTCCATGGACGACATCCTGCAGAAAGTCCATGAAGCGGGGCTGACGCTGAAAGCAGGTTGCGGCATCGGCTATGAATTCTCGACCTTGAGGCCGCGCGGTGCCTACGTATCGGGCGCGGGCGCCTACACCTCCGGCCCGCTGTCGTTCATGGATATCTACGACAAGATGTGCTTCACCGTGTCCTCGGCGGGCGGCCGGCGCGGCGCGCAGATGGGCACATTCGACATCGGACATCCCGACGCGCTGGAATTCATCCGCGCCAAACGCGAGAACGGCCGCTTGCGGCAGTTCAACTTGTCCTTGCTGGTGACCGACGAATTCATGAAGGCGGTGAAAAGCGACGGCGAGTGGACCTTGGCGTTTCCCTTGGGAATCCAGGAATTCGAGGCCGAGCGGCCGGATCTCTCCGACACCGCGAAGTTCGTATGGCGCGAATGGCCGTACACGCAGGGCTATGTCGCGAACGAGGACGGACTGGTCGCCTGCAAGATCTACAAGACATTGCCGGCGCGGCGCGTGTGGGACGTAATCATGACCTCCACGTACGATTTTGCCGAACCGGGCTTCATCCTCATCGACAAGGTGAACGAGATGAACAACAACTGGTGGACGGAAAATGTCCGCGCCACCAACCCCTGCGGCGAACAACCGCTGCCTGCTTACGGCTCCTGTCTCTTAGGCTCGGTGAATCTCACCAAATTCGTGGTCGACCCTTTCACGGACGATGCGCGATTCGACTGGGAGTCCTATCGCAAGGTCGTGAAGGTATTCACGCGCATGCTGGACAATGTGGTGGAGGTCAACGGCCTGCCCCTGGCGCAGCAACGCGAGGAAATCCTGCGCAAGCGCCGTCATGGCATGGGGTTCCTGGGACTGGGTTCGACCATCACCATGCTGTGCATGAAGTACGGGTCGAAGAAATCGGTGGCCTTTACGCAAAACGTTTCGCGCGAGATGGCGGTGGCGGGCTGGGAAGCCGCGCTGGACTTGGCCAAAGAGAAAGGCCCTGCACCGATCATGAGCGAAGAGTTCACGGTTACGCGCGAGATGCTGCGCAAGCGTCCCGAAATGGTGAAAGACGGCTGGCGGGTCGGCGCCCGCATTGCCGGGCGGGTGCTGCACGCGCGCTATAGCCGCTACATGCAGCGCATCGCCGAAGCCTCGCCGGAGCTGGTCGATGAACTCGCGGAAGTGGGCGCGCGCTTCACTCACCACACTTCGATCGCGCCCACGGGCACCATTTCCCTGTCGCTGGCCAACAATGCTTCCAACGGCATCGAACCGTCCTTTGCGCATCACTATTTCCGCAATGTGCTGCGCGAGGGCAAGAAGTCCAAGGAAAAGGTTGACGTCTTTTCCTTCGAGCTGCTGGCTTACAGAGAATTGATCAATCCACGTGCGATGCCGAATTCGCAGCTGCCCGCCGAGAAGCTGCCCGAGTACTTCATCGCAGCGGACGACATCGGTCCGAAGGAACACGTGGACATTCAGGCCGCGGCGCAACTCTGGATCGACTCTTCGATATCGAAGACGGCGAATGTCCCGACCGACTACAAATACGAGGATTTCAAAGACATTTATATGTACGCCTATGAGTCCGGGCTCAAGGGCTGCACGACATTCCGCTTCAATCCGGAAGCCTTCCAGGGAGTTTTGGTCAAGGAGGACGACTTGAAGAACACCATTTATGTCTTCACCTTGGAAGATGGTACGGAAGTCGAGGCGCGAGGCGATCAGGAGATCGAATACGACGGCGAAATGCATACCGCCGCGAATCTCTTCGATGCGCTGAAAGAAGGCTATTACGGGAAATTCTGATCATGGCTCATATCAAAATCGGCAAGAAGATCGCGAAGTATCGTGTGCAGAAACCCGAGGCGAAGGAAGCTGCGGCGCCAAAAGACGCGCCGAAAGCTCAAGACAATGTCATATGGATGCACGAAAAGCTCGAGCGTCCCGAAGTCCTGATCGGCTCGACGTACAAGATCAAGACGCCGGTCTCCGATCATGCGATGTACGTCACCATCAACGACATCGTGCTCAATGAAGGCACGCCGCATGAGCAGCGGCGCCCCTTCGAGGTCTTCATCAACTCGAAGAACCTGGATCATTTCCAATGGATCGTGGCGCTGACGCGGGTCATTTCTGCCGTTTTCCGCAAGGGCGGCGATACGACGTTCCTGGTCGATGAGCTCAAGGCGGTATTCGATCCGAAGGGCGGCTATTGGCAGCCGGGCGGCAAATTCATGCCCTCGACGATCGCGGAACTGGGCTATGTCATCGAGCGCCACCTGCAGTCGATCGGCTTGTTGAAGAAGCCGGAGCTCGATGTCCACCAGCGAAAACTGGTGGAGGAAAAGCGCGCGGAGTTCGAGGCTCGTACCAAGCAGACCGATGCGTTTTCAAAGTCACACTTTCCGGACGGCGCGCAGCTGTGCGCGAAATGCAGCACCGCGGCAGTGGTCATGATGGATGGCTGCATGACCTGCTTGAATTGCGGCGACTCGAAGTGCGGATAGACGAGTAGACGGGCGCGCCAGGCGCTAACATGGCGGTGTGAGCATCGAAACCTCCCGGTCCCGCGGAAAGGACTACGACGTCATCGTCGTGGGATCCGGCGCGGCGGGCGGCCAAACCGCCTATACCTTGAGCATGGAAGGCATCAGGGTGCTGATGCTGGAAGCGGGGCGCAAATACGTGCCCGAGCAAGAAACCCCCATGTTTCAAACCTCGGATCAGGCCCCTCTGCGGGGCGCGTCGACGCCGGAAAAAGCCTTCGGATTCTACGACGCCACGATCGATGGCGGCTGGACGGTTCCCGGAGAACCCTATGTGCAGTCCACGAGCGATCCGCACGGACGATTCGCTTGGTGGCGCTCGCGCATGCTCGGCGGCCGGACCAACCACTGGGGCCGCATTTCCTTGCGCAATGGGCCTTACGACTTCAAACCCCATTCGCGCGACGGCTTAGGGATGGATTGGCCCATCTCCTATGAGGATGTGGCACCGTACTACGACAAAGTCGAGCGGCTCATCGGCGTATACGGGACCTCCGAGGGCCTGGAGAACACGCCCAATTCCTCGCCGGGATGCCTCCTGCCTCCGCCCGCACCCCTGGTCAGCGACTACCTGGTGCAACAGCGTGCGCGGCGCTTAGGGATTCCCATCGTTCCCGGCCATCGGGCGGTGCTGACGCAGCAGCTGGATTTCAAACGCTCGCCGGCACTGCTGCATCCCGGCAACCTGAAGGCGCAAAAAATTCTTTCACAGCATATGCAGCAGCGTTCGGCGTGCATCTGGGCCACCGACTGCGGCCGCGGCTGCTCCATTCGGGCCAATTACCAGTCGACCACGGTGCATCTGCCGCCCGCACTCGCGACCGGGAACCTCGACATCGTGTGCAATGCCATGGTCAGCCAAGTGGTGCTGGGCAAGAACGGTCTCGCCAAGGGCGTAAAATATTTCGACAAGGTCAGCGGCGCGGAGCATCAGGCGACTGCGCGGGTGATCGTGCTCGCCGCCAGCGCCTGCGAGACGGCGCGAATTCTGCTCAATTCGAAGAGCACGCTGTTCCCGAACGGCCTCGCGAATTCCAGCGGCAAGGTCGGGCGCTACGTCATGGACACGGTGGGTGCCGACTTGAGCGGGCAGATCCCGCTGCTCGAATCGCTGCCGCCGCAAAACGAGGACGGCGCCAGCGGACACGCGTTTTATGCACCTTGGTGGGGCTACCAAGATCAGCAGAAGGGAAAGCTGGGATTTGCGCGCGGCTATCACATTGAATTCGGGGGCGGCCGGCGCATGCCCGATGCGGGCACACTGCATGGTCTGGAACGCTTCACCGGCGGCAGCTACGGCAAGAAGCTCAAAGAGGATGCCCGTCGATACTACGGATCGTTCGTCGGCTTCGCCGGGCGCGGCGAAATGATCCCGAATGAGAACTCCTACTGCGAGATCGATCCGGTGGTTAAAGACAAATGGGGCATCCCGGTGCTGCGCTTTCACTGGAAATGGTCCGAGCATGAGACGCGCCAAGCCGCGCACATGCAGAAGACGTTTGCCGACATCGTGCAGGCGATGGGCGGGCGGGTGCTGAGCCAGGTTCATAGCGACGGGGCCGACGCGATCGCGCCCGGCGGCTTCATCATCCACGAGGTCGGCGGCGCGATCATGGGCGCGAACCGCCAGACATCGGTGACCAATGAATGGTGCCAGACCTGGGACGTCAAGAACCTGTTCTTGACCGACGGCGCGGTGTTCGCCTCCAATGCGGACAAGAATCCAACCTTGACCATCATGGCGCTGGCGTGGCGATCGGCCGATCACATCGCCGATCGGATGCGGAGGAAGGAGCTGTGACGGACCGGCGTACGACAATCAAATGGATACTCGCGGCGGCTGCCTCGATGCCGCTGCTGCGCCAGCGGGTGTGGGGTCAGGAGGTGACTGCGTGGCCCGCAGTTCGCGGCTACGGCGGAGATCCCGATCTCACCAAGGTCTACAAGCCCGGCGATGTGTGGCCGTTGACGCTGTCCGCGGCCGAGCGCCGCACCGCCAAGGCGCTCTGCAACGTCATTTTGCCGGACGACGGGCACTCGCCCGACGCCGCGAGCGTGGGTGTGGTGGACTTCATCGACGAGTGGGTAAGCGCTCCGTATCCGCATCAGCTCGCAGATCGTCCCGTGGTACTCGAAGGCCTGGCCTGGATGGACGCCGAGGGCCTGTTGCGGTTCGAGAAATACTTTGCGGAACTCGATGAGTCCCAGCAGCACGCGATTTGCGATGACATCTGCTATGAGCCCCATGCCCTGCCGAAATTCGCGCGGGCCGCGGCCTTTTTTGCGCGTTTCCGCGACCTCACCGTGGGCGCCTTCTACTCGACACCGGCCGGTTGGAAGGACATCGGCTACATCGGCAATGTTCCGCTGGCGAAATTCGAGGGACCACCGGCGGAACTGCTGCAGAAGCTTGGGCTCGGTCCAGGCACCCCATGAGCAGCACTTCGATCCACCACGCGCCTGGGCGGCTCGGCGTGGGATTCGTCGGTTCCGGCTTCAACGCGCGCTTCCACATGCAGGGCTTCCAAGCCGTGCGCGACGCCGAGGTGCGCGGGGTCTGGAGTCCGAATCTCGAGCATGCAAGCTCCGCGGCGGCGCTGGCGCGCCACCTCGACATCGGTACTGCCAAAGCTTACGCATCGATTCGCGACATGGTCGCGGACCCCGCCATCGACGCGCTATGGCTCACCGGACCCAATCACATGCGGCTCGAGAACATGGAGGAAATCGTCCATGCCATCGAGGGCGGCGTCGGCACACTGCGGGGAATTGCCTGCGAGAAGCCGCTGGCGCGGAACGTCGCGGATGCCAAGCGCATGCTGGATCTGGTCAAGCGCAGCGGCGTCGCGCACGGCTATTTGGAAAATCAGGTATTCGCGCCGCAGATCGAAGCCGGCCGCTCGAGAATCTGGGCGCGCGGCGCGGCCGCCACCGGGCGGCCGTATCTGGCGCGCGCATCCGAGGAACATAGCGGGCCGCATGCGCCGTGGTTCTGGCGCGGAGAGCTGCAAGGCGGCGGCGTGCTCAACGACATGATGTGCCACTCGGTCCTGCTGGTGCGCCATTTGCTGACCCAGCCGGGGGCCGCGCGAGCATCGGTGCGGCCGGTGCGCATCACCGGGCACGTCGCGAGCCTGAAGTGGTCGAAGGGCCCGTATCCCGCGAAGCTCGCGGCCCAGTATGGCCCGGAGGTCGACTACGCCAAGCGGCCGTCCGAGGATTTCGCCAGCGTGAGCATCGAGTTTGCGACGCCCGAGGGTCAGATCTTGATCGGGGAAGCCTCGACCTCATGGAGCTTCGTGGGCGCCGGCCTGCGCCTGTCCGCGGAACTGCTGGGTCCGGAATATTCGATGTCCTGGAACACGTTGGATAGCGGTCTGAATCTGTTTTTTTCGCGCGAGGTGCGCGGTGCGAGCGGCGAGGATCTGGTCGAAAAGCAAAATGCGGAGATCGGATCGATGCCGGTGGTGGCGAGCGAAGCTGCCGCCTACGGCTATGAAAGCGAAGACCGGCATTTCGTGCGGGCATTCCTCGGCAAGGAAGCGCCGCGGTTGACCTTCGAGGATGGACTGGAGGTAGTATCGCTGCTGATGGCCGCCTATATGAGCGCCGAACAAGGCAAGACGCTGGATTTTCCGCCGCCGGGCCTCGATACATTTATCCCTGCGGTCGCCCGCGGCGAATGGAGATCAACATGATCGATGGACGAATCGTCGGTAAGGCGGCGCTGCTCGCGGGCGCCTGGATTTTGGCGGCCGGGGTGGGTAGCGACGTGAGAGCACAGGGAAGCGCGCCTCCGGCGAAGGCGGAGTGGCACACGCTGTTTGACGGGAAAATGCCCGATGCCTTTCGCGGTTGGCGCTCGGAAGGCATGCCGGCGGGTTGGCACGTCGTCGACGGCACGCTCGCGAAGGAAGGCGACGTCGATGATCTGGTGACGAAGGAACAATTCGGCAATTTCGAACTCGAACTCGAATGGAAAATCGGCAAGGCCGGCAACAGCGGAGTCTTCTACCGCGCCACCCGCGAGTACGACCACATTTACTGGAGCGGCCCGGAGTATCAGCTGCTCGATGATGCCAACGCACCCGATGGCCGCAGCCGCCTTACCGCGGCCGCGGCGGCGTACGCGTTGTACGGACCTCCCGCAGGCGTGGTCAAACCGTTCGGCGAGTGGAACCGCACGCGCATCATCGTCAATGGCAATCACGTCGAGCATTGGCTGAATGGCCAAAAAGTCGTCGAATACGACTTCAACAGCCCCGACTGGAAAGCCAAGGTCGCCGCGAGCAAATTCGCGAAGTACCCCAACTATGGATTGGCGAAGAAAGGCTACATCGGCATTCAGGGCGATCATCCCGGCTCCTTGGAACTACGCCGCATCCGCATCCGCGAACTGCCATGACCCAAGCGCGCCTCGCGCTGATGATGTTCCTGCAGTACTTCATCTGGGGCGTATGGTTCGTGACCATGGGCACCTACCTGGGGGCGACCCTGCATTTCACGGATTCCCATATCGGCCTGGCGTATGGCGCGACGGCGATCGGCGCGCTGGTCTCGCCGTTCTTCATCGGCATCGTCGCGGATCGATGGTTCGCGAGTGAGAAGCTGCTCGCAGCGCTGCACCTCGCCGGCGCCGCCCTGATGTGGATGGTGTCGCAGCAGACTGCTTTCGCGACATTTTATCCGCTGCTGATTCTCTACGCGCTGTGCTACATGCCGACGCTGTCCCTGACCAATTCCATCGCCTTTCACCACCTCAAGGAGTCCAGCAGCTTTCCCTACGTGCGCGTGCTCGGCTCCATCGGCTGGATCGTCGCGGGGATTCTGGTAGGCAAGAGCCTGCATGCCGATGCCTTGGTGCTGCCGATGCAAATCTCCGCCGGCGCATCGCTTTGCATGGCCGTGTATGCGCTGCTGCTGCCGCACACGCCGCCGAAGGCCGCGCGCGGCAAATTCAGCCTGCGCGATGCCCTGGGATTGGATGCCCTGCAATTATTGAAGAAACGCGACTTCCTGATTTTCGTGATCGGCTCATTCCTGCTGTGCATTCCGCTGCAGTTCTACTACACCTTTGCAAACCCGTTTTTGAACGAAATCAAAGTGCCGGAGGCGGCCTTCATTCAAACCTTCGGCCAGATGTCCGAAGTGTTCTTCATGCTGTTGTTGGCCTACCTGCTGCGCCGCTTCGGCATCAAGGTCATCATGCTCGTCGGCATGATGGCCTGGGCCCTGCGCTATTTCGCCTTCGCCAACGGCAATGCAGGCGGCGCCATGTGGCTGATCTATGCGGGTATTCTGCTGCACGGCGTGTGCTATGACTTCTTCTTCGTCGGCGGTCAGGTGTACACCGATCAACGTGCCGGAGCGAGCATACGCGCCGCCGCGCAGGGGCTGATCAATTTCGTCACCAATGGTCTGGGATACTTTGTGGGCGCTTTCGTCTCCGGTGCCGTCGTGAACCGCTATGCCGTCAGCAATTCAAGCTGCAGCGATGCGGCCGCCGCCGCGCACGCGTGCCTTACGGTGACGCACGATTGGCATGCCATCTGGCCGATTCCCGCCGCGGCCGCTCTCGGAATTTTCATCGTGTTCGGATTGGTTTTTCGCCCCGGCAGGGATCGCACAGACAGCGCAGTCGCCGCTTAGGGTTTTTTGATTTGTTTGAATCCAGGTCGAAACTTACTCATTGGCTTTGCTTCGCGCTTCTGTTGGCGCCACTCGTCTGGTGCGCGCCGGTGCGCGCCGATCCGTCCGATGCCTTCGCCTATCCGCCGGAACTCGAACCCGACGTGCGCTTTTGGATTCGTGTTTACACCGAGGTCACGACCGATCAGGGCCTGTTGCACGACGACTGGTACTTAGGTCTGGTCTATGAGGTGCTGCGCTTCGATCCGTCCGATTCGCCGCGCCAGCGGGAGCGCATCGTCGAGCAGGCGAAGGCACGCTATGCGGCCCTGCTGCGGCGCTTCGCGGCGGGCGATACCGAAAACCTCACGCCGCATGAACGGCGGATTCTGCATGCGTTCGGCGACAAAACCACGCCGGCGGGGTACCGCGAGGCAATTGACCGCATTCGTTTCCAGTTGGGGCAGGCCGACCGCTTTCACGAAGGGCTGATCCGGGCCCAGGAGTACGAGGCCAGCATTTCCCGCGTTCTTGCCGACCGAGGTGTGCCCCCGGAGATCGGCGCGCTGCCGCATGTGGAATCGTCGTTCAACCCGGCCGCGTATTCTCGCGTGGGCGCGGCCGGACTGTGGCAATTCATGCCCGGCACGGCCCGGCGTTATATGCGCGTGGACGGGGTGGTGGATCAGCGCCTGGACCCGTATAGCGCCACGGAGGCCGCCGCCAACCTGATGCTGTACAACTACCGTCTGCTCGGTACCTGGCCTTTGGCCGTCACCGCCTACAACCACGGGCCGGGCGGCTTGAAGCGCGCCCAGGAAGAGCTCGGCACGAGCAATATCGCGGTGATCGTCAAACACTATCAAGGAGCCACGTTTGGATTTGCGTCGAGGAATTTCTACGTGGCTTTTCTTGCGGCCCTCGAGGTCGACCGCAACGCCGAGAAATACTTCGGTCCGCTCACGCATCCGCCGGAAACCGAGAGCACGGTCGTGACATTACCGGACTACGTGGCGATCGATGCACTGGCCAGGGCCTTCAAGGCCGATTTGGGCGCCCTGCGCGTGCTGAACCCGGCACTGCGGCCGCCGGTGTGGAACAAAACAAGATTCGTACCGCGCGGGTATGCCCTGCGCATACCGGGCTCGCCGCCGCCCGCCGATATCGCGGCGGCTTGGGCGCGGCTGCCCCCGGCGGAACGCTTTGTGGCGCAAAGGAACGACGGTGCGCACCGCGTACGGCGCGGCGAGACGCTGGCGAGCATCGCGGCCGTGAGCGGCGTGACGCTGAATCGCCTGCTCGCCGCCAATGGCTTCAGTGGCGTACGCGCGATTGCGCGCGGCGAAACGGTGCGCATCCCCATGCCGGCATCGCGCGCCGAAGGCGCCGCACCCGCGATTGCGGCGGCCGCCACCGCCGCGGCCATATCGACGCCCGAGCCATTGGTCGCCGCCGCCGCGACGCCCGCGCCTCCTGAGGCTGCGGCAGTGGCTGGGCCGGTGCGTCTGCCGCCCCCCAAGGAGCCGGTTTCGCAGCAGCAGGCTGAGAGCACCGCGTTGCTTCCGGCGGCGTCCCCTTCCGGCAACGGCGACACGACCGATTACAGCGTCGGCGCGGACAACACCGTCGTGGTGCAAGCGGCGGAAACCCTCGGGCATTTCGCCGATTGGTCCAAAGTCAGCTCAGCCTCGCTGCGCACGCTCAACAAACTGCATAAAAACGCCATGGTAACGCTGGGTCACAAGGTCAAGCTGGATCTATCGCAGGTCGGCGCGGCGCAGTTCGAGGCGGCGCGGCGCGAGTATCATCGGCAGCTGCAGGAAACTTTTTTCGCCACCCATCGAATTTCCGGCACCGAAAACTACGTGGTGAAAAGAGGCGAATCGCTGTGGATCATCGCCCAACAGCATTCGGACCTGCCGATATGGCTGGTCGCCGAATACAACCCCGATGTGGATTTCGGCGACGTACGACCCGGCACGACGATTGCTCTGCCGCGGGTCGAGGACATCAATCGTCAGTGATGCCGCGCGAATGCAAGTA
Organism: uncultured Gammaproteobacteria bacterium; assembly: GCA_963721095.1. Lineage (GTDB taxonomy): Bacteria > Pseudomonadota > Gammaproteobacteria > Steroidobacterales > Steroidobacteraceae > Bog-1198. The sequence goes on from CAVRHU010000001.1 coordinate 587,149, forward strand.
GTTGGTCAGCGTTTCGCGCGTGTCGCCGGAGGCCACGAAGTTCACCACGGAATTGTCCGCCGCGCGAACATCGAGTTCGAGCTTTTCGCTCGCCGCCATTTGCTTGAGCATCTCGACCGTCAGTTCGAAGTAGGCGGTCTGGCCCCAGGATGCGACGGGTTGGTAGGCGCCCCGACCCAATTGCGGCGCATCGATCGGGCTCAGTACGCGCGTGCCGTTATCCAGCACGATGGTGAGCGCCGCACTCGAGCGAATGTCGGCGATGGGCCGATCGGTACCGGGTGCGATGTGCACCCACAGCCCGTAAACGATCGATCCGCTGCGATCCCATTCGACCGGACCCAGGTAGGCGAAGCTCAGTCTCTTGCCGAGATTGGTGATGACGTGCAGGCCCCCTTGCCTGATGCTTGGCACCAGCTCGATCGGTTCTTTGAGCGAGCCCACGGTCATGGCCGTGCGATCGTCCAAGTACTCCACCGGCTTAATGGCCGACGGCGTGCCACAGGCAGAGAGCAGCGTGATTAGACCGATGGCAACGACGGGTAGGCGCATGGGCCCAAGTATACCGGGACGTGAGCTAGGAGCCTGTGTGAGTATTCCACGCTCGCGGCCACGTGGAATACTCAGACAGGCTCCCATTATTGAGTTGCGCCGACCAGGTATACTTTTGGGAATGGTTAAGCGATTTGGCCGATTTTCGGCACAAAGTGCATGCTTGTGTCTGGTGATGGCGACGGGTGCGCTTGCCGGTACGGCTTTCTCCTCTGAATTCGAGCTCGCCGATCGGGTCGTGGTCCATAAATCCGAGCACAAGCTGTATTTGTACGACGGTGAGCACCTGATGGGCGTGTACAAGGTGGCGCTAGGATTGAGCCCGGTGGGGCAGAAGGAACGGGAGCGGGACTTCAGAACACCGGAGGGTCATTACTACCTGGCCCGGCGCAATACCCGCAGCGACTACTTTTTGGCCATCCAAGTGTCCTATCCGAACAAAGAGGATGAGCTCAGGGCCCATAAGAAAGGCTGGGCTCCGGGCGGTTCCATCATGATCCACGGGTTCCCCAACTCGCCGCACCATCCTTCGGCGTATTATGAATCGAGCGACTGGACCGACGGCTGCATTGCTCTCTCGAACTCCGACATGGTCGAAGTGTGGATGCGCACCCAGGATAATATTCCGATCGACATTTACCCGTAAATAAGGTGCTGCGTGGAAGCCTCGATTCTATCGTCTGACATGGTCGATGCGCGGGTGGCGCCCAAAGGCAGCTTGGAGCACCTCTCCCAGCAGGAGATCGCGAAACTGCTGGATTCCGGCCAGGGCGGTCTCTACCCCTTGTTTCGCAAGTGCGCGCTGGCGGTCCTGAATTCCGGCAGCGAGAGCGACGATGCGCGGGTGATATTCGAAAAGTACCGCGATTTCGAGCTGCGCATCGTACGCCAGGCATGGGGCATCAAGCTCGAGATCAAAAACGCCCCGGCCGCCGCGTTCGTCGACGGCGTCATGATCCGCGGCTTGAAGGACCATTTGTTCGCGGTGCTGCGCGACGTGGTGTTCATATCCAACGAGATCATGGAGAGCGGCCGCTTCGATCTGAATTCGTCCTCGAGCATCACCAACGCCGTGTTTCACATCCTGCGCAACGCACGCGTACTGGAATTGCAGGTGCGGCCGAATCTGGTGGTTTGCTGGGGCGGCCATTCTATCCGCCGTTTCGAGTACGACTACACGAAAAAGGTGGGTTACGAGCTGGGGCTTCGCAGCCTGGATGTCTGCACGGGCTGCGGTCCCGGGGCGATGAAAGGCCCCATGAAGGGCGCCACCATCGGGCATTCCAAACAACGCATCACCGATGGCCGCTACTTAGGAATCACCGAGCCGGGGATCATTGCGGCCGAGCCGCCCAATCCCATCGTGAGCCAGTTGGTCATCATGCCGGACATCGAAAAGCGCCTGGAGGCATTCGTGCGTCTGGGCCACGGCATTGTCATCTTTCCGGGCGGTGCCGGCACGGCCGAGGAGATTCTGTACTTGCTCGGCATTCTTCTCGATCCGGCCAATCAGAAACTGCCGTTTCCGGTGGTGTTCACCGGTCCTGCCGACAGCGCCGATTATTTTCAGCAGATCCATCACTTCATCGGAGCTACGCTGGGAGCCGCCGCACAGGCGCGCTACAAAGTCATCATCGACGACCCCGCCGGGGTGGCCCGCGCCATGGTGCAGGGATTGGCGGAGGTGCGCGACTACCGCCGTCAGGCGAGCGATTCCTACGGCTTCAATTGGCTGCTGAAAATCCCGCTGGAGTTCCAGCGGCCGTTCGAGGTCACGCATGCCTCGATGCGCGCGTTGCGCCTGTCGCTCGACCAGCCCGTGCATGAACGCGCCGCAAATTTGCGCCGCGCATTCTCGGGAATCGTCGCCGGCAACATCAAGGAATACGGAGTCAATGCCATCGAGCGCTACGGCCCCTTTGAGCTGGCCGGCGAACCCGCCATCATGGAGCCGCTCGACAGGCTGCTGCGATCGTTCGTAGCGCAGGGCCGCATGAAGTTCACCGGCGCCGAATACAAGCCCTGCTACCGACTCGTGGCATGAAGGAAACGCTGCGCATTCGGTATGGTTTCGACCTGCCGGACGGCTCGAAAAAACACCTCGATCTGTGCTTCGATCCCAAGAACTTCAGGCTAACCAATGACGTACCGGCCGAGCCGCCGTTCTGGACGGAATTGAAGTTCAGCCAGTGCGCGAATTGTCCCTTGAGCAGCGAAGAAAACCCGCAGTGCCCGGCGGCCCTGCACATGGCGCCGGCTGTCGAATTGCTCAAAGAGCTGGTTTCGTTCGATACGGTGGGCGTGACGGTCACCCAGGCCGAACGCACCGTGCATGCTGAAACCTCGGCGCAGCAGGCCTTGAGTTCCGTGCTGGGATTGATCATGGCGACCTCGGGATGCCCCTGGACGGATCGGCTGCGCCCGATGGCCCGATTCCATCTGCCCTTCGCAAGCGAAGCGGAAACGGTCTACCGCAGCATCTGCATGTTTCTGCTGGCGCGCTATCTCAAAAGCGCGGACGACGCTTCCGGGTTTGCGCCGCTCAAGGATTTGTATGAGAACCTGCACGTGGTGAATCGCGATATGTCGCGCCGCCTGGGTGCAGCGACCAGAACGGATCCCGCGCGCAACGCCATGGCGCTGCTGGATTCATACACGATGCTCTTGCCCGCGGCGCTCGAGTCGCAGCTGACGGAACTGAAGCCGCTGTTCGAGGCCTGGAAAGGAGTCACAATTTCATCCATTTAACTTACCGCGACGCATCGTGAGATGCGCATCCCAATGCGCGTCGCCGTTGCGCGACAGCGCCGGCTCCCCGTGACACAGTTCCTGTCGAGGATCGGCCACGGCACTTACTGTCGTTCCCATCGACAGAGGCAAACGAGATGAGTGAACTCAAAAATCAGACTCGATACACCGGAGTGGACCGCAGGGCTCCGCGCGGTGACGGCGCGGTCGCCAAGACCGGCGGACGCCACGCCGCGATCACCAATAGTCTGTACAACTGGCACAGTTACAAGAACTGGGCGGAGAAAGCCCGCGGTAATTTCGACGAGAAAAAATAGAGCGAAGCGCCGCGCGCGCGGCTCAGGCCGTGACCGGCAACGAGTTGATGCCTTGATTTGAGTGCGCCGCCGTTTCCTTCGCCTTGTCTTCCTTGGCCTTCAGCCACGCCAGCATCGGCAGCCAATCCTCCAAGTCTTGTTCCACCACGTAGCGCTTCATCTCGTGAATGCCCGTTCCTTGCTCCGCCGCGCGCACGTAGTTTTGCGAGTCGCGCAAGGTGGCGATCACGGGTATGCGCAGAGTCTCGAGAAAGCGCATGAGCGACTGATAAATCACGGTGTTGCGCTTGACACGATTTGCGACCACGCCAATCCGATATTCATCGCGCCGCACCTTGGCGATCAGCAGCAGGTCGGCAATGCACTTGGAGCAGGCGTGAATATCGATATCGGAAGGCAGCACCGGCACGATGATGGCATCGGCATTTTTTGTCATGTCGGGCATGTCTTGCGCGGGCACCGCTGCGGGCGTATCGACGATGACATGCGCCGAGTCGGGCGGTATGCGCATCTGCCAGGCTCGAGTCATGCGCGAATTGCGCTCGAATGCCGCGACACCGTGAATGAACGGCTGGTCGGGCCTGCGCTTTTTCAACCAGCGGGTGCTGGAGGCTTGAGGGTCGTTGTCCTGCAACAGCGGACGGTCGCCCGAAATCGCAAAATAGCTGGCGAGATTGGTGGCTATCGTCGTTTTACCTGAGCCCCCTTTGGGGTTCAGGACGAGAATGCGCTGCATGTCCGTAGAGCCTACGCAGCCGCAGGCACCATGGCAAGCCGATGCCTTAGCTTAGGGTGTGATCCCACTCACGGTTAGCTGTAAGCCATGCACCTAGACTTTGCCCCATGGAATGGGTGCTCCAGCTGGTTGATGAAGTCGACGATGCCGTCGGTGCAATGCGGCTCTTCGCAATAGGTTGGAGCGAGGAAATCGGCATCACGGTCGCCAGCAGTGCCGCGACCTGCGCCGTGTGCGCAGTGTTGCTGCGCGTCGCCTGAACGCGCGGCCTGACGCCGCCGCACACCGCAGCCGCCGCGCACCGCCGCCCAAACACTCCGGCGCCGATGAATTCCTCTATGATGGCGTCCATGGCACCCATCAATTTTCGCAAATGCGTTCTCTCGGCCTGCATCGCCCTGACCGCCGCTTGCAGCGGCAAATCCGAGCTGCCGCCGAACGCCGCGGCAGCGCAAAGTCCCGTGACCTCTCTGCAAAAAATCTTGAAGCCCGGTACCGGCGCCGCCATCGGCGGCGGCCAAATCGCCGTGGTCCAGTACACGGGCTGGCTGTATGAGGCGGGTGCCACGGATCATAAGGGAAAGCAATTCGACAGCTCACTCACGCGGCACGAGCCCTTTAAGTTCCCTTTGGGCACAGGCTCGGTGATCAAGGGTTGGGATCAGGGCGTCGTCGGCATGAAGGTCGGGGAAAGCCGGCGCCTCATCATTCCGCCCGAGCTGGCCTACGGCGATGCCGGCGCGGGCGGGGTCATTCCGCCGGGCGCGACTTTAGTCTTCGACGTTGAACTCGTCGGAATCGAATAGGCAATTCGAAGCGGCCGAGCTGCCTCAGCCGCTCCCAAAAAGCCAAAATCACTCAGTTCACGAATTCCTTCAGCGTCTTGAGTGCGGCAATGCGCACTTTCTTGCTCGCCGGCTTCGCCTTGAACATCATTTTTTCGCCATTGAACGGATTCACGCCCTCGCGTGCCTTCGTGGCGGGCTTCTTGACGACTTTCATCTTCAAAAGCCCGGGCAACGTGAACAAGCCGTGACTTCGCAGACTCTTCTTGATTGCACCCCCAAGCGAGTCAAACACGGCTCCGACCTGCTTCTTAGAGAGCTCTGTTTCCTTCGAAATCGTAGCGAGAATTTCAGACTTGGTCGGTGCTGCATTCTTTTTCGCCATATTTAATCTCCTGCTAATGTTTGCGCGAGCGGACAGCGACTGCCCGCAAATTTCAACTCGGCGCCGAAAATAACATAGAAAAAAGCCGATGTTTAGCGCATTTGCGAAAAAAGATTTTTATCGTCGATGCAATTCGCCCTGGTTTTTCAGGCTTCCGCGCCTGCGAAGCCCAAGTATGGCCTCGCGAGAGTTGCTTCGTTCACTGTGATATCAGTCATGTACGAGCCGATGTTCAACGCAATAACACCAGCAACGCGCCGATCGCGATCGAAACCCAGAGGAAGGAAAAATCAATTTGTCCGATGGGCGGAATAATACGGCGCACGCGCTTTAAGATGGGTTCGCACAGCTGCGCGAGCAAACGGACTCCCGGAGCGTAGCCGCTCGGGCTGACGAAGCTGGTCAACCAGTACAATAACATCGCAAAAAGATAGATACGCAGCACCAAGCCGACTAAGTCCAGGAGGGTGACGCGCAGAAAAACCAGCCAATCACCGCTGTTGCCGCCGCCGGCGGCCATGGCCATCATCACGAAGGTGCGGGCTCCTGCCACCAACAGCACGGCGACAACGGTGGCAGTATCGATCTTGCCGATGGGCGGCAGCGCCTTGCGCAGGGGCAGTATCAGCCAATTGGTCACGCGCACGATGGCATCGGCCATCGGGTCTCGAAAATCGGCGCGCACCAATTGAAACAGCAGCCGCAGCACGAAGGCCAGCAGCAGCAGCCACAGCAGCATGTCGACGATGTATCTGATCGCTTCCATTTAAGCGCTTCGCGCTACCTCTTCAGGCGCTTCGCGCCACCCTTCAACGGGGCCGATGCGGCCCCGCCCGAAAATACAAACTCAAGGGCCGCCGAATTCGGCGGCGAGTTCGGCTGAACGGCGGTCCGCCGCAGCCACTGCGTGCGCGACGATAGCACGAAGGCCGGCGCCGTTAAGCACCTCGAGCGCCGCCGCGGTGGTGCCGCCTTTCGAGGTGACCTGCTCGCGCAGCGTCGCCAGAGAATCGGTGGATTGCCGCGCCATTTGCGCGGCTCCGAACGCCGTTTCGAGCGTCAATTGGTGTGCGACGTCGCGCGGCAAGCCGCGTTCATGAGCGGCCGCTTCTAGCGCCTCCATGAACAGAAAGAAATAGGCGGGACCGCTGCCGGACACTGCCGTGACCGTATCCATCTGCGATTCGTGCTCCACCCAGACGGTGGCGCTGACGGCGCCCATCAGGCTTTCAGCCAGTGCGCGATAGGCGGCGCCGACGCTCGCGGGAGCGTAGAGACCTGTTGCGCCGAAGCCGTTCAGCGCCGGTCGGTTCGGCATGGTGCGGATCACCGGTACCTGCGGTCCAAACCAACGCGCGAGAGACGCGTGGGGGATCCCAGCGGCGACCGATACCACCAGCGGCCGGCTTGCTGCAAGATGCGGCGCCAGGCCCAGGGCAACGCCGCGGATGAGCTGCGGCTTCACGGCCAGCACCACGACCTCGGCTCCCTGCACCGCGGTTGCGTTGTCGGCGGCCGTTTCCACCGCATAGTCGCGCACCAACCTCTGCAGCTGATCCTGGCTTGGATCGGCGACCACGACCCGCTTGGATGAAAGTCCACGCTTGGTGAGGCCGCTGATCAGCGCGGCTGCCATGTTGCCGCCGCCGATAAATGCGAGTCTTCTTATGTTGTTCATGCGAAATCCCATGCCCGAAAGTTTCTAAATGATTCGGCAGCCTTACCGGGCGCCGAAAAGTGCCGTGCCGATGCGCACCAGCGTTGCCCCCTCGGCGATGGCGGACTCGAAATCTCCACTCATTCCCATCGACAGTGTATCGAGCTCGAGGCCATGGGCGTTCAGATCCGTCAGCGCCGCTTTCAGGCGCGCGAACACGGCACGCGCCGCGGCGTCCCCGGGCTGCGGTGGAGGCACGCTCATGAGGCCCCGAAGGCGCAGCCGGGGCAGGTCGGCGACGGCGCGCGCGAGGTCCGGTAGATCCTCCGGCAGCACGCCGCCCTTGGTCGGCTCCGGCACGAGCGCCACTTGGATGCAAACGTTGAGCGGCGGGGTGTGGAATGGCCGCTGCTCCGAGAGCCGCCGCGCCACACTGAGGCGGTCCACGCTCTGCACCCAGTCGAAGCGCTCCGCGATGGTGCGAGTCTTGTTGGATTGGATGCCGCCGATGAAGTGCCATTGAAGCTTCAGGTCGGCGAGTTGGTCCATTTTGCCAACAGCCTCCTGCAGATAGTTTTCGCCGAAATCCGTGACGCCGGCGGTGGCGGCCAGGCGCACCGATTCGGCAGTCTTAGCCTTGGTAACTGCAACCAAAGCGACCGATTCAGGGTCCCGTCCGGCGGCAAGGGCCGCACTACGTATCCGAGACCGGACGTGGGTCACATGAAGCGTCAAATTCTGCGGACCAATTAACATATTGGGTGACAACACCCTCTTATATACTGCTGGTGGCTAACGCCTAGTCTAATTAGGAGCCGTAAATGGCGGTTGATATCGCGCAGCTTCTCGCCTTTGCGGTGAAGAACAATGCGTCGGACTTGCATCTTTCGGCGGGCGTCCCGCCGATGATCCGCGTGGACGGCGACATGAAGCGGGTCAACATGCCTGCCCTGGTGCACAAAGAAGTGCACAGCATGGTGTACGACATCATGAACGACAAGCAGCGCAAGGCGTTTGAAGAGTTCTACGAAACCGACTTTTCGTTCGAAATCCCCAAGCTGGCCCGCTTTCGCGTCAACGCATTCAATCAAAATCGCGGCGCCGGGGCGGTATTTCGCAACATTCCATCCACTATTCTGTCTTTGGACGAATTGAACGCGCCCAAGACCTTCAAAGATTTGTGCATGCTTCCGCGCGGTCTCGTGCTGGTTACGGGGCCGACCGGATCGGGCAAGTCGACGACGCTCGCCGGCATGGTCAATCACTGCAACGACAACCGTCCGGATCACATTATAACCATCGAAGATCCGATCGAGTTCGTGCACGAAAGCAAGCGATGCCTGGTCAATCAGCGCGAAGTGCATCGCGACACACTGGGGTTCAGTGAGGCGCTGCGTTCGGCGCTGCGAGAAGATCCGGACGTGGTGCTGGTGGGCGAAATGCGCGACCTGGAAACCATTCGTCTGGCCCTCACCGCGGCGGAAACCGGCCACTTGGTATTCGGCACCTTGCATACCAGTTCGGCGGCGAAGACCATCGACCGTATCGTCGACGTGTTCCCGGCCGCGGAAAAAGACATGGTCCGTGCCATGATGTCCGAGAGCTTGCGGGCGGTGATTTCGCAGACTTTGATGAAGCGCGTGGGGGGCGGCCGTATTGCAGCGCACGAAATCATGATCGGCACGCCCGCCATTCGAAACTTGATTCGCGAGGGCAAAATTGCCCAAATGTACTCCGCCATCCAGACAGGCCAGGGTCAGGGCATGCAAACCCTCGATCAGTGCCTGCAGGAATTAGTGACTAAAGGTGTTGTCAGCCGCGAGGAAGCGAAGTACAAGGCGCAGAACAAGGACAGCATTTAAATGGAACGCGAACAAGCCATACGTTTAATGCAAGACCTGCTGCGGCGCATGGTCGAGAAAAAGGGTTCGGACCTGTTCATCACGGCCGGGTTTCCGCCCGCCATCAAGGTCGATGGTGAAATCAGGCCGCAATCGGATCGCTCTTTAAGTCCTGAACAGAGTGCCGGGATGGTCCGCGCGATCATGAACGACCGGCAAACCAAAGAATTCGACGGAACCAAGGAATGCAATTTCGCCATTGCACCGCCCGGCATCGGGCGTTTTCGCGTGAGCGCCTTCATTCAGCAGGGTTTTACCGGCGCGGTGCTGCGCACCATCAATGCCAAAATACCCACCCTCGAAGAGCTCGAGCTGCCGCCCGTTCTCAAGGAAGTCGTGCTCTCCAAGCGCGGCTTCGTCATTCTCGTGGGCGGCACCGGGTCGGGTAAGTCCACCTCGCTCGCCGCCATGGTGGGCTATCGGAATGAGAAGACCCGGGGCCACATCGTCACCATTGAAGACCCGGTGGAATACGTGCACGCGCACAAGGGCTGCGTGGTTACCCACCGCGAAGTCGGCGTCGATTGCGAGAGCTGGCATCTGGCCCTCAAGAACACACTGCGCCAAGCACCGGACGTCATTCTAATCGGCGAAATTCGCGATCGCGAGACGATGGAATACGGCATCCAATTCGCCGAGACCGGCCACTTGGTGCTCGCGACCTTGCACGCCAACAGCTCGAACCAGGCGCTCGATCGCATCATCAATTTCTTTCCCGAGGAGCGGCGCGAGCAGCTGCTCATGGACTTGTCATTGAACATCCGCGCGCTCATTTCACAGCGCCTGATCCCGCGTGAAACCGGCTCCGGGCGCATCGCGGCCATGGAAATCATGCTGGCCTCGCCGCTGATTTCGGATTTGATCTTCAAGGGCGAAGTCACCAAGATCAAGGACGTCATGTCGCGCTCCAACCGGCTCGGCATGAAGACCTTCGATCAGGCGTTGTTCGACCTGTATGAGGCAGGCCTGATCTCCTACGAGGATGCGCTGCGAAACGCCGATTCGAAGAACGAATTGCGTCTGCGTGTGAAGCTCGAAAGCAAGCGCGAGATGAAGAACCCGGAGGCAGAAGGCCAGTCGCTGCAGATCGTCGAGGAAGAAGAAGGACAGGTGTTTTAGTCAATGAGCGTGCCTGCGGACCTTCCGGCTCAGGTGATGAACACCAAGCCGCTGTTCAAGCTGATGGTCGAGAAGAAGGCATCGGACCTGTTTTTCACCTGCAACGCGCCGGTCAAGATCAAAATCGAAGGCAAGATTTTCCCCGTCAATAAACAGATATTGACGCCCGAAACGGTGCGTCAAGCGGCCTTGGGGTTGATGACGCAGGATCAAATCGAGCACTTCAATGAAGAGCTCGAAATCGATTTCGCGATTTCCGAAATCGGCTTAGGTAGATTTCGCGTGAACGTCTTCTATCAGCGCGGCTACCCCGCCATGGTGCTGCGCTACATCACGGCCGAAATGCCGAAGCTGGAAGACCTGGGCATGCCGGATATCTACAAAGACCTGGTGATGCTGAAGCGCGGGCTGATTCTGATGGTCGGCGCCGCCGGCGCCGGCAAGTCGACCACGCTGGCGGCGATGCTCAACTACCGCAATGAAACCTCATCCGATCACATTCTGACCATCGAAGATCCGATCGAATTCCTGCACAGCAATAAGAAATCCATCATCAATCAGCGCGAAGTGGGCTTGGATACCAAAAGCTTCGCGCGCGCCCTGCGCAGCGCGGTGCGCGCCGCACCCGACGTGATTCTGGTCGGCGAAATTCGCGACCGCGAAACCATGGAGGCGGCGATAGCACTCGCGGGGACCGGGCATCTTTGCATCGCGACCCTGCACGCCAACAATTGCGCGGAGACCCTGGATCGCATCATCAACATGTTTCCGCGCGATCAGCACAATCAAATTTTCCTCGATCTTTCGCAGTACCTGCGCGCCATTCTCTCGCAACGTCTGGTATTCGCGAAAACCGGAACGCGCGTTGCCGCCTGCGAAGTGATGGTGAACACGCCCCACATTTCAGAGCTCATCAAGCAGGGCGATGTGATCGGCGTGAAAGAAGCGATTCGTACCGGCACGGAGCGCGGCATGCTGAGTTTCGACAGTGCGCTCTACAACCTGGTGCGCGAGGGCCGCATCGAGCTCGAAGAGGCCTTGGCGAGCGCCGATTCGCGCACCAATCTGGAAGCCAAAATTAACTTCGGTTAGTCAACACAGGATCGTCGCGAGAAGAATCGAGGCACTGCTTCCTCATGCCTTGATTCTTCTCACTCTCCCTGACGAGCGTTACCGGAACTGGTCAATATCAAGGGCCGTGCTACCCGAAACTGTCCCGCGGCGAGATCGCGGCACGGGACCAGGTTGTTTTCGAATTCCCGGCTCGAGATGTCCCATCCCGATTTGAGCGCGCGCGCCCGGCATGCATTCGGATCGACCTTGAGCGCGCGCAGCGCGGCGGTGGCCAGATCCTCGTCCAAAGCACCCGTCACGCCGTTTTCGATCACGTCGATCGGGCCCATGACGGGGTAGGCGGCGACCGGCACACCGCAGGCCATCGCCTCCAGATTGACGAGTCCGAAAGTATCGGTTCGGCTCGGAAACACCATGACGTCGGCGGCGGCGAGATGCACAGACAGCTCGTCGCCGAATTTGTAGCCGGTAAACGTTGCGTTTGGATATTGCTGCTGCAGCCGCGTGCGCTCCGGCCCGTCGCCGATCACGACCTTGCTGCCGGCCCACGGCATGCGAAGAAAGGCATCGACGTTCTTTTCGATGGCGACGCGCCCGACGCAGGCGGCGATGGGGCGCGGCAGGTCGAAAAAATCCTTTGGCCGCGGGCGGAATTTCTCAGTGTCGACGCCGCGTTGCCAGTGCGCCAGATTGCGAAAACCGCGCGACGACAACTCTTTGCGCATCGAAGCGGTGCTCACCATGCAGCGCACCGCCGAGCCGTGAAAGCGTCGCAGGGCCGCGTAGGACACTTTCAAAGGGATGGGGAATCGGGCCCGCAGATACTGTGGAAACTGGGTGTGATACGAGGTCGTGAAGCGAACGCCCCACCTCAGGCAAAAGCGGCGCGCGCTCAGCCCCAGCGGACCCTCGGTGGCAATATGCAGCGCCTGCGGCGCAAAGGCGAGAATGTCGCGTTCGACTTTTTTGTAGGGAAACAGCGATAGCCGTATTTCGGGATAGGTCGGGCAGGCGACGTTGCGAAAATCCTTCGGCGTCAGCATTCTCACTTCGTGACCAAAACGCCCCAGCCACGCCGCAGTCTGTGCCAGCGTGCTGACCACACCGTTGGTTTGCGGAAACCAGGCGTCGGTGACGATCATGATCCTCATGAGCCGCAACGATGGCAGGCAACGATGACGTTAAGATGACGACTTGCCTCACTTTTTTCATCCAATCCCATCGAAAACTGCCGCATGTCATAGCCGTGTAACGAAAATCTTATATTTGTTTCATGGACCGGGCGTCGAAACCATCCCAAGGAAACCCTATGCAAAGTTTTTTGGCGGAACTGAAGACTCAGCGCTGGGACGATCATCGCTATTATCACCACAGCCGCATCAACCAGTCCCTGCACCTCCTGAGTGCCATCAGCTTCATCATTGCGTATGTCACGGTGTTTTTCGATCCGGTGAAGTCGGCCTTGATCGGTTGGCTGGTATCCATGGTCAGCCGGCAATCCGGTCACTTCTTTTTCGAGCCCAAGGGATACGATGCGATCAACCGCGCCACCCACGAACATAAGGAAGAAATCAAAGTCGGCTACAACCTGCGGCGCAAGGTGATTTTGCATGCCGTCTGGGCGCTCGTACCGCTGGTGCTGTGGCTGGACCCGACCTTCTTCGGTCTATTTGCGGCGCACACCAGCGGCATGGGGTTCGTGCGTCACGTCGGCGAGATTTGGCTGTTCGTCGGTGCCGGCGCGCTGCTGTTTCGAATGATCCAGTTATTTTTCATCAAGGGCGTGCAGACCGGCCTGGTATGGGCCACCAAGATCCTGACCGATCCCTTCAACGACGCGATCATTTATGCGAAGGCGCCGCTCTACTTGCTGCGGGGTGAACTGATCGATCCGATGGGCGAAGTTGAGCCTGAAGCCCATCGCGCCTGAAGCATTTCCTTGAGCACGCGGCGCTTGATGGCCTTGTTGGTCAGTTGCGGGCCGGTCCACCACCAGCCGTCGCGCCGCATTTCCTCGGCCGCGGACACGATGCGGTCGGCGACGGCGGCGAAGTCGGCGTCGCTGTAATTCAAGCTGAATATCAGTCGTCCCGTGCCCACCCAGCTCAAAGCCAGCCCGGCGGCGCGCAAATAATATTGAAGCATCCAGTTATAGCCCGAGGGCTGCGGATAGTAGAGGGTCCAGATCGTGGACAGATTCGCGACGCGCACCGGCAGCGAAGCTGTGCTAAGCCGCTCGTTCAGCTGTTGCGCTCGGCCGTTCCAGCGTTCATCGAGGCCGTTGTAGATCGCGCGAACGGCGTCGCTGTCCAGCCGGGTCAGGAACTCGTGCATCGCACCCATTACATAGGGATGGGAATTGAACGTACCGCGGGCAAAGCAGATATCGGCCGGACGATCGTCGCGAAACCGGCGCATGAGTTCGTGCCTGCCGCACAGCACGCCGACGGGCAGCCCCCCGGCCACGGTTTTGCCGTACGTCACCATGTCTGCGCGCAGGCCGAAATATTCCTGGGCGCCGCCGGGGGCAAGGCGAAATCCCACGAACACTTCATCGAAGATCAGGGCGATGCCCCGCTCGGTGCAGACCTCGCGCAAATCCTTGAGCCACGTGGTGTAGGCGCCGCGGTCGAAGTGCGCCTTGCGTCCACTGTCGAGCAGCGTCGAGTCGCCGGGCGCCCCGGTATTGGGATGCAGGGCCTGCAAAGGATTTACCAGCACACAGGCTATGTCGCGGCGGGTCCGCAAGACCTTGAGCGCCGCCGCATCCATGTCCTTGAGCGTGTAGGTTTCGCGCGCCGCGACCGGATTGCCAACACCCGGCTGCACATCGCCCCACCACCCATGATACGCGCCGCAGAATCGCACCAGATGCGAGCGCCGCGTGTGATAGCGCGCCAGCCGCACCGCCTGCATGACCGCCTCCGTGCCGGACATATGGAAGGAAACCTCATCGAGACCCGAAATCGCCAGGAGGCGCTGAACATTTTGCGAAGTCAGCGGATGATAGGCGCCCAACACCGGCCCGAGCTTTCGCACGCGCGCCGCGCCGGCGTCGATGCATTCTTTGTAAAAATCGTAGCCGAAGACATTGACCCCGTACGAGCCGGTCACATCGTAAAAGCGGTTGCCGTCGAGATCGGTGACCGTCACACCGTCCGAGGACTGAACGAAAGAGCCGGTCTTCAGGTACTTGCGTGCGTAACCGCTGAATTGAAACGGCACGCGGTAGCGGGAGGTAAATTCAAGATCCGACACGCTGTCGGTCAGCTCGGCGGTGCGCTCGAGGGTGCGCCGGTATCGGTCGGCAAAAAGGGAGGAGAGCCGCATGAAGCCGGCGCGCCGCGCCGTGACGACGGGCGCGGGTGCCCCGTCGACGCCAAAGAAGTTGGAATCGTCATATTCATAGAACGGCACCCAGGAGGCGAAGCGCCGCGCCATGCGCGAGTGGCCCGCCAGCGACCGGTGCTTGGCGCGGGACAGCTGCAGCCTGACGATTATTTTTCGCAGCAAAAATGCCAGAGCGAGTGCGCCCAACACATAGCCCAACGTTGTAATCGCCGCACCTCGCGCAAGACGCCCAGGCGCGGACTGTATTGCAGACGGATGACACTACGATGAATGCCAGATCCCTGATCGGGCGGCTGACTCAGCAGGAGGACATTAATTTCCTTTTGAGCAACCGCATTCCGCGGCGTCTGGTGACACGCTTCATGGGCTGGTGGAGCCGCATCGAACATCCATGGGTCTGCAATGGCAGCATCGCCTTGTGGCGCCTGTTCTCCGAGCTGGATTTGAGCGAGGCGAAAACAACCCGCTTCAGAAGCCTGCACGACTGCTTTACGCGGGAATTGAAGCCCGGCGCCCGCCCTGTCGATGGCAATCCCTCGCATCTTGTCAGCCCTTGCGATGGACTGGTCGGCGAGTGCGGCACGATCGAGCACGGGATGGCACTGCAGGCCAAGGGCTTCCTTTATTCACTCAGCGAACTGCTCGCAGATGAGCAATTGGCGCAGCACTACGAAGGGGGCCAGTATGCGACCCTGCGATTGACCTCGAGCATGTATCACCGGTTTCATGCGCCGGCCGACTGCCGGGTTGAGCAGGTCAACTACGTCTCCGGAGATGCCTGGAACGTCAATCCCATTGCGCTAAAACGCGTCGACAGGCTGTTCTGCAAGAACGAACGAGCCGTCATCCAGTGCCGGCTGGGCTCGGGGGCCCTGCTGACGCTCGTGCCGGTGGCGGCCATTTTGGTCGCCAGTATCCGCTTAAGGTTTTTGGACGTGCTACTGCACTTGCGCTACCGCGGACCCAACGTGATCCCCTGTGACGCTGCGCTGCAGCGCGGCGAAGAAATGGGGTGGTTCGAGCACGGCTCCACTATCATAGTGCTGGCTCCGGCGGGGTTTAGGCTCAGGGAAGGGGTGATTAAGGGAACCGGGGTGAAAATGGGGCAACCCCTTCTCCAGACAGGCTAAAACCGCAACTTTTGTCGGCCGGCGGTGTTTTGTTTTTAAACGAACACACATTCCAGTGCAAACGCAACTAACGGCTGAGTTCACGACATTTATGCGTGCCTATCAGGACATGGTTTTCTCGACTGCCGCCCGGCTGGCGGGCAACGACAGTCAGGCGGAGGACATCTCCCAGGAAGTGTTTATCCGTGCCTACGAGCATTTCGCCGATCTGCAGGGCAGCGTCACGGCGGGCGGCTGGCTGAAGACCGTTACCACTAATTTGACCCTCAACTACTTGAGCCGCTACCGCAAGCGCTGGCGCCTTTTCTCGGAGCTGCGCTCGAACAGCCAGGACAGCGAGGACGAGGGAGCGGAGCTGGACTGGGAGGTGCCCGATACCATTCTCGCGGACCTCAGTGCGCAAGATCGCAGCGCCATCGTCGATGCCGCGCTCCGGCAGCTGCCCGACCACCAGCGCCTGCCGCTCGCGCTTTATCATTTCGAGGACCTGTCCTACCAAGAGATTGCCGACAAACTCGGTGTTTCGCTGACCAAGATCAAAACCGACATTCGCCGCGCCCGCGCGGCACTTTTGCCGCTGCTCCAAAGCGTGGGCGGCGCCCGCGATACACTGGATGCCTGACCCCATGAACAAAAATAGCGACGCTACCCTGAAACTTGAACGGGTATTGCACCAGGCGCTCTCGGGACTGCCGCCGCGCCGGGCGCCGAGCACGCTGGAATCGCGGGTGGCCAACGAGTTGGCGCGCCGCGCACAACTTCCCTGGTGGCGGGTGAGTTTTTCGAATTGGCCGGTGGGCGCGCGCGTCACATTCGTTCTGGTCTGCGCAGGGCTCGTGGCGGCGACCATATTGGGAGGCGTTTCCGCCTACTTGGGGGACCGCTCCTTCGATGAGGTTTCGGCGGTGCTGCTGTCCTGGGCGCACCCCTTCTTGACAGTCATCTCCTCGGCAGGGGGATTGGTGGCACTGTTGGTGCATGTGATTCCGCCTTTGTGGCTGTACGGAATCTTAGGCGTGGGGACCTTCCTCTACGTGACGTTGTTTGGGCTGGGGGCTGCAGCCTACCGGACGCTTTATCTTCGGCCCTCATCGGCGGGTAACCCTTCATGAACACCTCGATATTGCAGCGCTTGGGTTTCCTCTTCACGCTGCTGTGCCTAACGGCGGCCCTGGCCGTGCACCCCGACGCGGCAGCGGCGGCAGCCCCGACGCACGCCGCGACGGCGGCTGCGCCCGCACCGGCACAGGCACCGAGCGCAAGCGCCGCACCCGCGAAGGACGACCACGCTGCGGCGGGCGCATCGGCCGCGACTTCAGACGATGAGTTCAACGATGATTCGGATCAGGAGGACCGCTCCGACTGGCGCAACCGGATCGAGTTTCATCGCCGACTCAATCGGCAGCATCACGAAGACGGCGATGTGGTCAGCATTGGCCATTCGAGCCATTTGGAGAGCGGCCAAAAGGCGGATTCCGTCGTGTCGGTATTCGGCTCTTCGACCAGTGACGGCGAAGCCGTGGACGTCGTCTCGGTCATAGGCAATACCCGGGTCACAGGACCTGTGAGCGACAATGCGGTCGCGGTGATGGGCAACGCCTCTGTGGACTCCAAGGTGGATGGCGATGTGGTGGCGGTGCTGGGCAACGTTGAGCTGGGACCGCACGCCGAAGTCGAAGGCGACGTGGTCGCGGTGATGGGCACCGTGGTTCGCGCCCCCGGCGCGATCGTGCATGGCTCAGTGCAAAGAGTCATCGATTGGGATGTCGGCGGCTCGACAGGCTTCAGCGGCCTGAACACCTGGATCACGCATTGTTTGCTGTTGGGCCGCCCCTTGGCCATCACAGCCGGACTCGGCTGGGCTTGGACATTGGCGCTGTGCCTCCTGGCCTTTTATGTCTGTCTTGCGCTGATGTTCCGCGGTGGGATCGACCAGTGCGTACACACCCTGGAATCCCAGCCCGGACACACGGCGCTGGCCGCGTTGCTGGGCATTCTCTTGACGCCCGTACTGCTGGTCCTGCTCTGCGTCACGGTGATCGGCATCGCGGCGGTGCCCTTCGTCGTGGGGGGCTTGTTTTGCATGTCGCTGTTCGGCAAGGCCGTCATGCTGGCGTGGCTCGGCGGCCGCATTTCAGGCCGTAGGCCCGGCCCGGCCGGCCACCCGGCCGTCGCCGTGCTCATCGGCGGCGCGGTTGTGCTGGTGCTGTATGTGGTCCCCATCGTGGGATTCATCGTTTACAAGTTGCTCGGCTTCTTTGCATTCGGCGCCGTGCTCTACACCTTGGTACTGCGCGTGCGTGCGCGCCGCGCCGGCGGCAATCCACCCGCGGCATTCGACGCGCCTCCGGGAAGTTTCAGCAGCCCGCCACTGAACAGCGCCGCAGCCATGGCCGGTCCCGGCTGGACCGCCAGTGCCGCGCCGGGCGCCGGCGCAGCCGCGGCGGCAGCGACCGCGGCGCATGCGGCCGCGGAGCCTTACGCATCGGGACCGCCGCCTTTTGCACCCGTGCCTCCCGGGCCGCCCCCGGCAGCGGTGGCGAGCGTGCCGCCGCTGATCACGGCCGCCATGCCGCGCGCCGGCTTTTGGGTACGCATGGGCGCGTTGTTTCTCGACATATTGTTGGTCGGCTTCGCGACAAGCCTCCTGCACCCCTTCGGCGACGGTCACATGTGGGGCGACTTTCACATCGTGGTGCTGGCGGTCTACGGCGCGATCATGTGGAAACTGCGCGGCACGACCGTCGGCGGAATCGTGTTCGACTTGCACGTGGTGCGCCTGGATGGGCGGCCCGTGGATTGGGAAACAGCGATCGTGCGCGCGCTCGGATGTTTCCTGTCGCTGTTCGTGGTTTTCCTCGGCTTCATCTGGATCGCATTCGACGAGAATCGCCAGGCCTGGCACGACAAGATCGCGGGTACTGTCGTCGTGCGAGCCAAGCGCGGCGCGGTCTAAGCCGGAACATGGGACGGCTCACAACCGCTCGCGGATCGCCGGCGGCAGCAACGCCTTGTATCGGCGGCTGAGCGCGAGGCGCTCGCCGTTGCGCAGGATCAGCTCATAGTCGCCGTGAAACATGGGCTGCAGCTCCGCGATGGAGGCGAGCCGCACCACGTGCGAGCGATGTACGCGGATGAATTCGCCGGCGTCCAACTGTGCGGCCACCTTGGCGAGCGGTTCGCGCATCAAGTGCACTTTTCCGCCGGCATGAATCTCAACATAGTTGCCGGCCGCCGATAGCCGATCGATGCTCTCGACCGGAACGAAGTAAGCCCGTGCTCGATCCCGTATCAGGATTTGCTTGATGGGTGCGGCCCGGCCTGGCATTGCGCTGAGCACACGACGCACGCGCTCTTCGAGGTCGCCATGGTCAGGGTCGGCCAATGCCGTCTTGACGCGCTCGATGCTGCGCAAAAACCGTTCGCGATCGTAGGGCTTCAGCAAATAGTCGAGCGCCTGCACCTCGAATGCTTGAACGGCATACTCGGAATAGGCCGTGGTAAAGACGATGTGCGGCGATTCGGTGCCGCGGATGGCATCGAGAACATCGAACCCGCTCTGAGCGCCCAGC
Source organism: uncultured Gammaproteobacteria bacterium (assembly GCA_963721095.1). Classification (GTDB taxonomy): domain Bacteria; phylum Pseudomonadota; class Gammaproteobacteria; order Steroidobacterales; family Steroidobacteraceae; genus Bog-1198. The sequence continues at coordinate 606,476 of CAVRHU010000001.1, forward strand.
TGAATGTCGAGATAGACGACGTCCGGTTTGCGAGCCGTAATTTCCGCAACGGCGCTCTCCACGCCATCCGCCTGGGCAACGACCCGGAACTCCGGCAACGGCGCCAAAAAACGCAGCAGCTTGGCGCGCGCCGGCGGCTCGTCATCGACGACGATCACCGTGTGGGTCAAGTCGACACCGGAAAGCTCATGGTTACCACGGCTCCTTTGGAATGGCCCGGCGCCAGCGTGAAGCTGTGGGTACCGGGAAAAAGCAGCTCCAGGCGCCGCGCAACGTTCGAGAGCCCGGTGCCCGGCTTGATCCTGGCATCATCGATTCCCACGCCATCATCGGTGACGGTGCAGAGCAGATTCTTTCCCTGGCGCGCAACTTCCACCGTCAAGTTGCCGCGTCCGTGGGGCAGACCATGGCGAAGCGCGTTTTCCACCAGCGGCTGCAGCAGCAGGCGCGGAACCTCGACGGCTTCAAGTCCGGGCGAAACTTTCAATTCAAAGGCCAGCTGGCCGCGGAAGCGCTCCGTCATCATGGCGGCGTAGTCGCGCAGCCATTCCAATTCCCGAGCCAAGGGAACCAGCACTTGATTGTCCGAATCGTAGGCGGCGCGCATCAGCGCCCCCAAGCTGCTGATCATGCGATCCGCGGCCTCGACATCTTCGTGCATGCGATTGGAAATCGCGTTCAGCGTATTGAACAAAAAATGCGGCTCGATTTGCGCGGTCAAAGCCCTGAGCCGCGCCTGACCGAGTTCAGCCGCGAGCTCCGCCGCGCGCAAATCGCTGGTGCGCCTCACCTGAAATTCGCGATTCGCAAAAATGACCACCAAGATGACCACATAGGTGATGAGATCTTTTTGCAGCTCGTAGAAGGCCTGAACGGCCAAGCTGTCAAAGCCATATTGTTGGCCGACAACGGCGTAGGTCAGCTTTCGAAGCAGCAGCATGCCCGCGACATGCAGTGCCGAAAATATCAGCGCGCCGCCGGCGTGTGCAATCGCAATGCGCCAGCGTGGGTGTCCGTCCAGGCGAAAATGCGCCTCGTAGCGCACCACCAAGGGGATGAGCGCGAAGATGACGATGATGCTGGTGAGCTCCCAGACCATCGGTTTCCAGCCGGCGATACCTGTGCCGCGCAGGCCGACCATCGAATTGATGCCCATGTAAAGGCCGAACAGGAGTGCCAGGACGGCATATAGAAGCCACGAAGAATGCCCAGCCCGCGGCCGAATTGCGATAGGGGTCGCCGTCATTGGGAACCTGAATATACACCGGAGAAAATTGTTCCGGGGATCAGCCTGTGCGCTGCGCCCCGTCGCGGCAACGAGCCTGGGATCAGCGGGACTTGAGGCAGGACGAGCGGCGAAATGCGATGATGGATGCGTGACGCAAGCCCAGGACAACCGGCACGAGCCCTACGTGCGCGCGGCATTGGCGCTGCAGGGATACGCCTTTGACGAGGCCGAAATCGCCGAAATCGTCGTGCAGTTCTCGCGCCTCGAAGCCATCGCGCGAACGGTCTTTGACTGGCCGCTGCCTTTCGCTTCGGAACCCGCGCCGGTGTTCCGGCCGTGATTGGAACTGCTGCCGACATCGCGCAGCAAATCGCCAAAGGCACACGTAGCGCTGCGGCTGTACTGGCGCAATGCCGGGCGCTGATTGCCGCCCGCGATCAGGATCTAAATTGCTTTACCGCAAAGACCTTTCAGCGCGCCGAGCGCGAGGCCGCTGCAATCGACGGCTTGTACGCCGAAGGCAAGCCGCTGCCGCCGCTCGCGGGTGTCCCCTTCGCTGTGAAGAACTTGTTCGACGTCGAAGGGATGGTGACGCTGGCCGGCGCGAAGATCAATGCCGGCAATGCTCCCGCCGCCGCCGATGCAACCATCGTGGCGCGAATGAGCCGTGCGGGTGCGATCTTGGTGGGCGCCCTCAATATGGAAGAACTGGCCTACGGATTCCTCACTGAAAATCATCACTACGGCATCACGCGCAATCCGCATGATCGCACCCGCGGCGCCGGCGGGTCGTCCGGCGGTTCGGCTGCGGCTGTGGGCGCTGGATTGTTGCCGATTACGCTGGGGTCCGATACGAGCGGCTCGATTCGCGTGCCGGCATCGCTGTGCGGCGTGTTTGGCTTAAAACCGACTTATGGCCGGTTGCCGCGCAGCGGCACCTATCCCTTCGTGAACAGCTTCGATCATGTGGGCCCGTTTTCCAACAGCGTCCTCGGGTTGGCGCTCTCCTATGACGCGATGCAGGGGCCGGACCCCGCTGACCCTGCCTGCGCGCAGCGGCCCATCGAGCCGGCCGGTGGATCGTTGTCGCTGCCGCGCGGAACTCGGATCGGCATTCTGGGAGGCTGGTTTCACGAATGGGCGGATTCGGCCGCGCGCCGTTCGGTGCAATTGGCGGCGGCGGCGCTCGGCGCAACCGAGTGGACGAAACTCGAGTGCGCTGAAGTCGCGCGCGCGGCGGCTTACATCATTACAGGCGCGGAGGGTGGCGCGCTGCATCGGCCGCGTTTGATCGAGCAGTACCAGGATTTTGGACCCTCTTCGCGCTCGCGCCTGGTCGCAGGCGGATTGATTCCGGCAAGCTGGGTGATCCAGGCGCAGCGCGTGCGCCAGCACGCTTACGCGCAAGCGATGGAATTGTTCGACCGCTTTGACCTGTTGATTGCTGCAGCCGCCCCGGGGGTTGCGCCACGCATCGGGCAGGACACACTCGAGATCAATGGCCGCCGCATTCCCACCAAGGCCGGACTCGGCGTGCTGACCCAGCCGATTTCGTGCATCGGCCTGCCCGTGTGCACGGTCCCGGTCTGGCCCGGCGAGGGCGATTCACCCGCGGAACGCGCTTTGCCCGTGGGCGTGCAGCTCATCGGCGCACCGTGGCGCGAAGCCTTGTGCCTCGCCGCCGCCCGCACGCTCGAGCAGGCAGGTATCGCCACTGTGAGATTGACCGGCTCGGATGGCTAGACCTTTCAGGCGGGACGGTCCATCTCACACTATGGGGGACGAGTATCGAACGGCCGCTCTACAGCGGCCGGCGATGGCGAGTCAGCGTCGCGGCGATCGAGGCGAGCACGGCCATTCGCACGGCGACGCCGTTGTTCACCTGCTCGCGAATCACCGAGCGCGGGCCATCGGCCACTTCGGAGGAGATTTCGACCCCGCGGTTCATCGGGCCGGGATGCATGACCAGCACGCTGGGGGCGGCCAGCTTGAGGCGCTGCGGCGTCAGGCCAAAATCCTTGAAATACGCGGCGTCGTCGAGCGAGGCGGCCTGCGCCATGCGCTCTTTTTGAATTCGCAGCATCATCACCACATCGGCACCGGCGATGCCGTCCTCGATGCGCGTAAAGCGCTGCGCGCCGCGAAATTCTGCTTCTTCAGGCAGCAGCGCTTCGGGGGCAACCAAGCGCAAATCCGTGGTACCCAAAGTGTTGAGCGCCGTCGCTGCGGATCGAGCCACCCGCGAATGCTTGATGTCGCCGACGATTGCGACCTTCAGGCCCGTGAAGCGGCGCTTGTGCGTGCGAATGGTCAGCACGTCGAGAAGCCCTTGCGTGGGATGCGACAGGTGCGCCTCGCCGGCACTGATCACGGACACGTGCGGAGCCACATGATCGATCAGGAATTCGGGCATGCCCGCTTCGGAGTCACGAATGACGAACACATCGGTGTTCATCGCCTCGAGCGTATAGATGGTGTCCAGCATGCTCTCGCCCTTCGCGCGCGAACTCGAATGCAAGTCCAGGTTGAGCACATGCGCCCCTAAGCGGCGGCTGGCAAGGTCGAACGAGGCACGCGTGCGCGTGCTCGGTTCGAAAAATAGATTCGCCAGGGTCACGCCGGCCAATTCGCGGCCTTCGTAGGCGGGCTGGCCGGGAAGACGACGGTACCGCTCCGCTCGATCGAGAATGGCCGTCAATGCATCGCGCGCCAGGCCTTCGAGCGTGATGAGGTGGCGCAAGCCTCCCGCGCTGTCTTGTTGTGATCGCATTTGCGCCTAGGGCTCCTAAGTTTTTTCGGTGAACCAACGTTCCAAGATCACGCAGGCCGCCGCGGCATCGACATCGGACTTCGCCACGCGCCGCCGCCGCAATCCGGACGCCCGCTCCGCTTGCAGCCGTGCCCCGGCCTCGAGCGAGGAGTAGCGTTCGTCCACCATGACAACTTCCACGCCAAAGCGGCGCGTCAGTTCGGCCGCGAAGCCACGAGCGGCGACGGTCATGTCGTTGTCGGAACCATCCACATTATACGGCAGCCCGACCACCGCGAGGTCGGGTTGCCACTCATGGATCATCGAAGCGATCAACTCCCAGCGCGGGCCCTTGGCTTCCGCAGGCACGGTTTTCAGGGCCGACGCGCTGCGGCTCACGGTGTCGCCGCAGGCAACGCCGATTCGACGCAGGCCGTAATCAAAAGCCACGACGATCTTCGGTCGGGAAGACTCAGGCATTTCCGCCGGTGGGGCTGACTCGGGACAGGTCCACCCCCAAGAGACGCCCCGCGGCGTGCCAGCGAGACTCAAACGGAAGTTCGAAAATCAATCCCAAATCCACCGGCGCGCTCAGCCATGCGTTCGCCCGCAGCTCTTCTTCCAATTGACCGCTGTCCCAGCCGGCATACCCGAGGGCGACGACGGCCTCATCCGGCCCTTGCCCGCGTGCCATGGCCGCCAGGATGTCCCGCGAGGTCGTGACGTGCAGGGCGTCGGAAACCTTGAGCGTCGAGTCCCATTCGCCAAAGGCGCGATGCACGACGAAGCCGCGATCGGTTTGCATCGGTCCGCCGCGCAATACCTGTCTGTCCCAAAGGGGCCCGTTGCCGAGTTCGATTTCCAGCTGTTCGAAGATTTCCCCCATACGCATCGGCAGGGGTTTGTTGAGGATGAGCCCGAGCGCGCTCTGCGAATTGTGATCGCAGATCAGAACGACGGTACTGCGCGAAATTCGGATCGCCCATGTAGGGCATGGCGATCAGCAGCTGGTTGGTCAGGTAGCCGGAATCGCTCATTGCCGGCAGCCTAAGGCTTGTCCGGTTCTGAATAAAACACGGCGCCGCCCTGCGAGGAGCCTTCGAGGAATTGCCACTCGTACGCGATGCGGATCTGATCGTGCTTCGAGGACAATTCGCTGGGGAATGGATCGAAAGGCGCGGCCAGCTTCAAGATCCGCATGGCAGCCTCATCAATTTCGGCGTGGCCGCTGCTGCGCCTGATTATGGTTTGCAGCAGTTTGCCGTCCGCGCCAATGGTCACCTCGATAACCGGCGTTCCGGAGTGCTTCTCGCGCCGTGCGACATCGGGAAAGTTCATCGTGCCGACGCGCTCGATTTTGCGGCGCCAGCTGTCCAAATACACTGCGACGTCCGACTCGCGCGTGTCGGCGGCGATCCAGAGCTCTTGCTTCGACTCGCCGCGCAAGCGTAGTTCGATGCCGTCATCGTTCGGCGTCATGGCGAGATCCGGCCGTTTCTCGAGCAACAACGGCAGCTCGGAGGCGTCCTTGGCGGCGCTCGAAGCGGCGAAATAGAAAATTTTCTGCGAAGGACTATGCGTGGCCACGAGATCTTCCGCGCCGGTATCGGCGCCGGACCGCTTTGCGTCAAGGCCCTCGCCGCTGGGGACCCCCAGCCGGTCGACCGGCATCAACGAGGATTTGGGGATCAGGCTGCGTTCGCGCTTCAAGGTATTGCCCGAGCCCAATTGCGTGCGCTGCGACAGATAGCGGGCGTTCGGGTTCTGCGCAACGCTTGGCGCGCGCTCATTGACGAGCACGACTTCCAGGCCGGGCGCGCCGTCATCTTTCGAGCTGCTGCTGGTGGAGCTGAACGTGACCCCGAGAATGATGATTCCGTGCAACAGGGCCGCAAGAAAGCAGGTGGTCAGCATGCGATCATTCGCGGGCGGCAGCCCGGCGCGAAGCAAATCGCCGCCTTGCAGCCCGCCATCGGTTTGAAGCGTTTCTGAAGTCACGCGACGCCCAAATTCCTCTCGATCGCCTCCACCAGCAGGGTACCGATATCGATACCATGCTTTTTGTTTAATTCACGAATTCCGGTCGGACTTGTGACGTTGATCTCGGTGACGTAGTCGCCGATCACGTCCAGCCCGACGAATATCATGCCCGCATCGCGCAGCTTAGGTCCGATTTGCGCGCAGAGCCATCGATCGCGGTCATTGAGCGGACGGCTTTCGGCCCGCGCGCCGGCTGCCAAATTGCCGCGGTTGTCTTCAGGCAACGGAATGCGGCGCAGCGCGAAGGGCACCGGTTCTCCATCGATCAGAATGATCCGGCAATCGCCCGCGGTGACGATTTCGGGCAAGTAGCGCTGCACGATGGCGTAGCGGGTGCCGAAACCGGTCAGGGTCTCGAACACGACATTGCGGTTCTTGTCGCCTTGCTCGAGAACGAAGATGGATTTGCCGCCCATGCCATCCAGCGGCTTGCACACGGCCTTGCCATGCTCCTTGAGGAATTCGCCCATGTCATGCATGTCGCGCGTGATGAGCGTCGGCGCGCAGCACTGCGGAAACCAGGCCGTATAGACTTTCTCGTTGATATCGCGGAGCCCTTGCGGCCGATTGTAAACATGCGCACCCTGCAGCTGCGCGCGATCAAGGATGTAGGTGCTGTAAATGTATTCGGTATCGAAAGGCGGATCCTTGCGCATCAGGATCACGTCGAATTCGCCCAGTTTGCGGGGAGCGGCTTGCCCCATCGAGAACCACTTCGACAAATCATCTGAGACCCGGAGGGGCGCCGGCCGGCCCCATGCAACGCCGTCTCGGAGCCAAAGATCCTTCAGTTCGGCGTAGTGCAGCTCCCAGCCTCGCGCCTGTGCGGCGAGCAACAACCCTAAGCTGGTGTCCTTCGCCGGCTTGATGGCTGCGATGGGGTCCATGACCACGAGGAGACGCACTGAAGAGGAGTTACTCATTCCGGTAAGTCTAGCAAGCGGCCCCGGCGCCCGCTCTCATGGGAAAACTGTGAACCAGGCCACCGTTGTTTGCGTAGCGATGCCTCGAAATGTCGACCCCGTACCGTGGCTTGCGCGGCCTGGATATGTTAAAAAGCCACAAGATTCCAGCACCTACGCAAGTCATGGAGAACATGATCACCAGCGGTAAGCCTAAACTCACGGGCCTCAAGGTCCTCGTGATCGACGACAGTAAGACCATTCGCCGAACCGCTGAAACGCTCCTCACCAAGGAGGGCTGCGAGGTGTTCACGGCTGTCGATGGTTTCGACGCCCTCTCCAAGATCGCCGACCACCAGCCGGACATCGTCTTCGTCGACATCATGATGCCCCGCCTCGACGGGTACCAGACCTGTTCTTTGATCAAGCACAACAAGGTATTCAAACAGATTCCCGTGATCATGCTGTCGAGCAAGGACGGGCTGTTCGACCGGGCCCGCGGCCGCATCGTAGGGTCGGAACACTATTTGACCAAGCCGTTTACCAAAGACGAATTGTTGGGAGCGATCGAAGCTCACGTCGGGAAATGACGGAGAACACGAGATGGCACTGATTCTAATTGTTGACGATTCACCCACCGAGGTATTCGTCATGCAAAAGGCGCTGGAGAAGCACGGTTTCAAGACCGCCGCCGCCGAAAACGGCGAAGAGGGCGTGCGCAAGGCGAAGGAAATGAAACCGGATCTGATTTTCATGGACATCGTGATGCCCGGCGTCAACGGCTACCAGGCGACGCGCATGCTGATCAACGACCCGGAGACGAGCTTGATCCCCATCATCATGGTGACAACGAAGGGCCAGGAGACCGATCGGGTCTGGGGCTTGCGTCAGGGCGCCGTGGATTATTTGGTCAAGCCTGTATCTGCCCAGGCGCTGGTCGAGAAGGCGCAGGCCGCACTGGCTACATGACGAGTACGACTAGCGGGTCAGAGACGAGCCTGCGCGGCTTGCGCGACCGACCATTCGAATTGCTCAAGGAGTTAGAGAAGCGCAGCCGCACGGTGGCGGCGAACAGCGTTGCCGAAGCGGACGCGGGTCAAGAGTGGGTCGGCGTTGCGTTTCGCATGGGCGGCGAGACGTTTTTGGTCGCCCGAGAGGAGACCCGCGAGGTCCTGGGTTATCCCGCGGTGGTTACCCGCATACCGGGTGCCAAGAGCTGGGTCAGGGGTTTGGCCAACGTGCGCGGAGCGTTGATGCCGATGCTGGATTTGCGGCAATTCTTGGGCAGCGGCGCGACCACGTCAGGGCGCAATACGCGCATCGTCGTGGTCAATCACCGGGATATTCCGGCGGGTCTGATGGTCGATGAAGTATTGGGTTTTCGGCGTTTCGCCGAATCGGAATTCAGTGCGGACGCGCCTCCGACAGTGATCCGCTGCGATAGCTATCTTGCCGGCGCCTTTCGCCGCGGGGGCGAAGTCTGGCCGGTCTTGAGCCTGAAGACTCTGGTGGAAAGCCAGAGCTTCCTGCAGGCGGCAAGTTAGATGTGGAACTAAAGATGACGAGCAGGCGAATCGAAAAGTCACCGAATCTCAATCTGCTGCCGTTACTGGCCGGTTTGCTGGTGCTTTGCTTGATCATCGCCGCCGCCTTGACGGCGCTGACCCGCAACGCCGCGCCGGTTGCCGCGCCGGCCGAGCAGCTGGCGCTGGTGGTGCAGCGCATCCCCTTCGAGGCGCAAAACGCATTACGGGGCGAATCGAGCGCATTCGATGCGCTCGCCAAGAGCGCCGCCCGGCTCAAGGCCTTGCGCGGCGGCATTCCCGGCACCGGCGACGCGGGCGCGTGGAGCAAGCTCAACGACGGTGTGACTGCGGTCGCGGAAGCACGGCCGGCCGTAGAGACGATCCAATCTTCCAATCAAGAAGTGCGCGAACTGGCGCCCAAGTTGTTGTCCGAGCTGGGCGATCTGGGCAGCTCCGTGGGCGTGCAAAAGCTCGAGGGCATGAGCCGTTACCTCGAGCGCTTCGAGCTGACGGTGCAGCGGATTCAACAGGATTTGAACGGTTTGAGTTCCGGCGTCAGCGATGCCGGCCCCAGTGCGCAGCGTCTGGCGGACAGCCTGGAATTCTTGAATCAAGTGATGCGCGGCTTGTCGGGCGAAGAATCGGGCATCGCCATCCAGAAAGTCACCGGGGCCGATCCTGAACAGCGGTTGAAAACGGTCGTGCAGCGCAATCAGCAGTACACCAACAGCGTACGCAAGGCGATCGGCGCCGCCGAGCCGCTCGCGAAGGCGCAGACCGCCGCTCGCACCCTGCCGGCCCTTGCCAATACGCTTGCGACTCAATTGGGCAGTGCGGCGCCCAGGGTGGAAAGCGGCGGCGGCTACAAGATTTGGATTCTGGGTTTCCTGAGCTTGGCGGCGCTGCTCGTGGCCGCGCTCGCCTGGGCCTATTCAAAGACCGTCGACAAGCGGCGCAACAACGAGCTGCGGGTGCGCGAAAACGAACGCAATCAAGAAGCCATCATGCGCTTGCTGGATGAGCTGTCGAGCCTGGCGGATGGCGACCTGACGGTACAGGCCACGGTCACCGAGGACATAACCGGCGCGATCGCCGATTCGATCAATTATGCCATCGAAGCGCTGCGCGAACTGGTCACCACCATCAACGACAGCGCGATTCAGCTGGATGGCGCCGCCAAACAGACCCAGGGAGTGGCGGCGCACATGGCGAAAGCCAGCAGCGCGCAATCGCGGCAAATTTCCGCGGCCAGTGAATCCATGGCCGATATGGCCGCCTCGATCGAAGAGGTATCGGGCAATTCCGAGCGCTGTTCGGATGTCGCGAGGCACTCGGTCGATGTCGCTCACAAGGGCGGCGACGCAGTACGGCGCACCATCGACGGCATGAACGCCATCCGCGAGACCATTCAGGAAACGAGCAAACGCATCAAGCGCCTCGGCGAAAGCTCTCAGGAGATCGGCAACATCGTCGAGCTGATCAACGATATCGCCGAGCAGACCAATATTCTGGCGTTGAACGCCTCGATCCAGGCATCCATGGCGGGCGAGGCCGGCCGCGGATTTGCGGTGGTCGCCGACGAGGTGCAGAGGCTCGCGGAGCGGGCCGCGAACGCGACCAAGCAGATCGAAGTGCTGGTGCGCACCATTCAGACCGATACCAACGAAGCCGTGGTGTCGATGGAACGCAGCACCACGGATGTGGTCGGCGGCGCGCTGTTGGCGGAAAACGCCGGCGCCGCGCTCGAGGAAATCGAACAGGTCTCGAATCAGATCGCGAGCCTGGTGCAGAACATTTCCGCCAGCGCACGCCAGCAAGCCGCCGTATCCGGCAATATTTCCAAGAACATGCAAGTGGTGCGCGAAATTTCATCGCAGACCGCGGAAGGATCGACCGCGACGTCCACTTCCATCGCGAAACTCGCAGCGCTTTCGGCGCAGCTGCGCAAGTCCGTGGCGGGATTCCGGCTTCCCGACTTCGGCACCGGAGCCACCTCGGGCAAGCTGCCTGCGTTGAAAGAACCTGCCGCTCCGCCCGCGCCCGCTCCAGCCGTCCCCGGAAAAATGCGCAAGGCGAGCGGCATCGGAGCTTAGGCTCCCGACGGTTCCGGCATGACTGATATCAGCTCCCAAACTCTGCACATCGTCGCCAAGGAACTCGCGGCGACGCTGAACGATGCGCGCGCCTCGCTCGAAGGATACGCGGAGCGGCCAGATCAGCGTGTCCTGCTGGAGCGATGCGCAGATCAGCTGCACTCGGCCCATGGCGTGCTGCGCCTGGTCGAGGTATACGGCGCGGCGTTGCTCGCCGAGGAAATGGAACACGTCACGCGCTATCTGCTCGGCTCGGGCAACGACCAGAAACGGCAGGTGGACGGCCTCGATGCCCTGATGCGTGCGATGGTGCAGCTGCCGACCTACCTGGAACGCGTTTTGTCCGGCGGACGGGATCTCGCGCTGGTGCTGCTGCCGCTGCTCAACGACTTGCGCTCCGTACGCGGCAGCCCCTTGCTGTCCGAGGGCACGCTGCTGCTGCTGAATCTGAAGTCCGATCAGAACGCCGCGCCGCAGTCTCTTACCCAGGGCGAGCAATCGATTTCGGTGGCTCAATGGGCGCGGCGCCTCCGGCCCCGATTCCAAATCGGTTTGCTCGGCTACATCCGCGGCGAACGCACGGTGCAGAATCTGGAAATTCTCGCGAAGGTCACCGAAAAGCTGGAACAGGTCGCGACGACGCAGCCGGTGTTCCAGCTATGGTGGGTCACCGGCGCCATTCTCGAAGCGGTACGTGCCAATGGCTTGGAGGGCAGTGCGACATTGAAGCGCTTGCTCGGTCAGGCTGATCGGCAAATCAAGGCTTTGTACGAACTCGGGGAAGCACGCTACTGCGAAGATCCGCCGATCGACCTGCTGAACAACCTGCTGTACTACGTTGCGCGCGCCACCACCAGCGGCGGCCGAATCTCCGCGGTGCGCGCGTCGTTCAAGCTCGCCGAACTTCTGCCGGTGGATGACACCATTGAGCAGGAGCGCGAAAGCCTGTCTGCGCCCAGCGTCAAATTAATGCGCACGGTTGCCGCGGCGATCAAGGAGGACCTGTCCAAGGTCAAGGATGTCCTCGATATTTTCGTGCGGCGCGGCGGCGGCCAGAGCGCGGAACTGCAACCGCAGCTCGAGCTGTTGAAAAAGATCAGCGACACGCTCGGCGTGCTCGGCTTGGGAGAGCTGCGCCAGCGCGTGCAGGATGAAATCCAAGCGCTGGCACAAATCATTCAAGAGGGCAAGCCGCCCTCCGAGGACTCGCTGGTCCGGGTCGCCGGCGTTCTCCTGTCGGTGGAAGATAGTCTCGATGATCAGCTGGTGCGCTTGATTCTGCCCCAGGCGGCGGCGGCTGCTGCGGATGCTCCGCTCGATCAAGACCACGAATTCAAGCAGGTCAGCGAAGCGGTGCTGCGCGAGTGCATCGTCAATCTGGCCCGTATCAAGGAAGCGGTTTCGACCGCTGTACAAAAGCCCAACGAATTCTCGGCGCAGGGCCTCGACAATGTGCCGCAGCTGTTGCGCGGCATTACCGCCGGATTGCTGATGCTCGGCAAGGGCCGGGCGGTCGAACTGATGGATGCCATCGGCAAGCAGGTCCGCGTGCTCATCGAGCCGGGTGCGCCGCCGCCCGATCCGATCCGCCTCGAACGCGTCGCCGATGCCATCGTCAGCATCGAGTACTACATGGAGACGCTGCAAAACGGGCGCACCGATCCTTGGTACATGCTGGACAACGCCGAGACCTGTCTCAAGACGCTCGCGGACGATGATGCGCTGGCGCGCGTGCCGAACTTGAACCTCACGAGCAGCGAAGCGGCCAAGACGCTGAAACTGGATCCGGCGGAAACCATCGCGATGGAGCGCACCAAGCGCGCGCACGCCGCGACCAATCCTCTGATCGTGGTGCCTGAGCCCGAGGCGGTCGATCCGCAATTCGTCGAGCTGTTCATCGAGGAAGCCAAGGAAGAAATCGCCTCGGTGCAAAAAGCCTTCCCGCTGTGGGACCAGAATCCCATGGATCAGGAAGCCCTGGCTTCCATGCGCCGCAGTTTCCATACATTGAAGGGCAGCGGCCGCATGGTCGGCGCCCGCGCGATCGCGGAATTCGCCTGGTCGATCGAGAATCTGCTGAATCGGATCATCGACAAGACCCTGTCGCGCACCCCGGGAATGATGGCGTTGCTGCGCAACTCGGTCGCGGCCTTGCCGCAGTTGGTTGAACAGCTGGAGACCGGGCGACCCATCAGCACGCCGACCGAGGCGTTGATGAGCCGCGCTTTTGCTTATGCCGACGGCCGCGATCCTGAGCAGGCCAAGGTCAACGTGGCGCCCGAGGATCGCGCCGGATCGGACGCAAACAGCGCGACGACGAGCTGGGCAGGCGTCACGGCGGCCGCCAACACGGCCGCACAAAAGCCGTCCATGGACGCGACGCTGCACGACATCTATGCGAAGGAAACGTCGAGTCACTTGACGGAAATCCGCGAGTACCTGCGCAAACGTACCGGTCAGCCGGCACCCCACGATCTGCCCGAATCGGTGTACCGGGCCATCCATACCTTGAGCGGCAGTTCGAAGATGGCGGAGGCACGCCACGGCATCCGCATCACCGAACCGCTGAATCACGTCATGCGCAAGGTGTTCGACAGCGGCCAAGGGTTGTCGGATGCGGGTCTGGCGACGCTCGAGCAGTCGGTGCGCGCCATCGAAAATGTGCTCTCCCACATCAATGAATCGACCGGATTTTTCTCCGATCAGCCCGCGTTGCTGGCTCGATTCCGGGATCTGGAAGCAGAAGTGGATGCCATGATCGCGAGCGCGGCGCGCGACACGAGCGCCTCGGCGATGGTGCCCGCGCTGAATGAGCCTCCCGCGCCGCCCCTGCCTCCCACTGCGCCCGCGGCGCCCGCGGAGGAATTCGATCACGAAATAGCGAACATCTACAGCGAGGAGGCAACCGAACTGCTGGAAGCCGCTCAGGGCTCGCTGACGGTTTGGAACCAGGACCGAAAGGACAAGCAACCGGTCGCCGAGCTGCAGCGTCAATTGCATACGCTCAAGGGCGGCGCGCGAATGGCCGGGGTCACCGCCATGGGCGACTTGAGTCACGAACTCGAGACCTTGGTGCTGCAGATCGACAGCGGTTCGGTCGCGGGCGACGATCATGCTCACGCCGTCATGCAGGCCAGCCTGGATGAGCTCTCGCGCATGCGCGATCTGGTGAGCGCCGGCACCCTGCCGGGCGAGGCGCGCGACTTGATTGCGCGAATACGCGGGCTTGGCCATCAACCCGCGGTGGCGCAGCCCTCAGCCGCGCCGGCTGCGGCCGGCGCGCCTGCCGCGCCACCGGCGCCGACCGCGCCCTCGGCAGCATCGCCCACGGCCGCAATTGCGCCGCCTCCCGCCCGTGCGGCGGTCGCACCGCCTGCTCGGCCAACCGCGCTGGAGTCTTCGCCGGAGCCGGCTGCGCCGGGCGAGGACGCCTCAGCAAGCCTGGAATTGAGCAGCGCGCCGGTATTGCCGGGCCGCGAGGCGCCCCCCGTGGAGCGGGTGGAAATGGCGCGCGTGGATGCCGACTTGCTCGACACCATGCTCAACAATGCGGGCGAGGTCAGCATTTTTCGCGCCCGCCTCGATCAGCAAGTCAATTCGATCGATTTCAATCTGGCCGAGCTGGCGCGAACCGTCACACGCCTGAAGGAGCAATTGCGCGGGCTGGAAATCGAAACCGAAGCGCAAGTACTGCACCGGCACCAGAATATCGAACCGCGGCGAGACGATTTCGATCCGCTCGAATTGGACCGTTACTCGGCCTTGCAGCAGTTCTCGCGCGCGCTCGCCGAAACCTCGAGCGACGTCGCCAGCATACAAGGATTGCTCGAGACTTTGACGCGCGAGGCGCAGAGTCTGCTGACGCAGCAGGCGCGGGTCATCACGGAACTGCAAAACAGCTTGATGCGCACGCGCATGGTGCCGTTCCAGCGGCACGTGCAGCGCTTGACGCGACTGGTGCGGCAGGCGGCAAACGATACCGGCAAACGGGCCGAGCTGGCGGTGCAAGGCGCTGCTGCGGAGCTCGACCGGCAAATGCTGGAGCGGATGGTCGCGCCGTTGGAGCACATGCTGCGCAACTCCGTGGTGCATGGCATTGAAGCGCCGGAGAGGCGTTCTCAGCTCGGCAAACCCGATGTGGGCCGGATTTCCATCAGCTTGGAACGCGATGGAGCGGAAATCGTCATCGTCGTCGCGGATGACGGCGCCGGCATCAACGTCAAGCTGATCCGCGAGAAGGCGATTGCACTCGGCCTGATCGATGCCCACGCGAAGCTTACCGACGAGGAGGCCGTGCAGCTCATATTGGAGCCGGGGTTCAGCACCGCCGGCCACGTCACGCAGGCCGCAGGCCGCGGCGTCGGCATGGACGTCGTCGCGACCGAAGTCAAGAAGCTGGGCGGCGGATTATTCATCGACTCGACCTACGGCAAGGGATCGCGATTCACGATACGCCTGCCCTTCACGTTGGCGATCAGCCAGGCTTTGATCGTGCGTGTGGCGGAGGAGACCTATGCCCTGCCGCTGGCGACGGTGGAAGGCGTCGTACGCCTGCCGAGGAATATCGTCAGCCGGCATTTGGGCAAGGATGCGCCGTTGTTCGAATACGGCGGCCAAAAGTATCGCTTCCAGCACTTAGGTTCATTCGTCGGTTTGGGCGCGACGCGCTTGCCGGATTCGGACGTATCGATGTCTGTCGTACTGATCCGCGCCGGCGAACACTCGACGGCTCTGGTGACCGATGAACTGGTCGGGAGCCGCGAAATCGTCGTGAAGTCCCTGGGGCCGCAGATATCCGCGATCCGGGGCATTGCGGGCGCCACGATCCTGGGCGACGGTCGCATCGTCCTCATTCTCGACATGGGCTCGCTGGTGCGATCCGAGTGGCGCGCACGTCCCACCGAGACGGTGGTGCTCGATCAACGCGACCGGCGCACCTTCGCGCTCGTCGTCGACGACTCGATTACGGTGCGCCGCGTGACGCAGCGGCTGCTGGAACGCAATGGGATGCGCGTGTTGACGGCAAAGGACGGCGTCGATGCCGTATCGCTGCTGCAGGAAAACCTACCGGACATCATTCTGCTGGATATTGAAATGCCGCGCATGGACGGCTACGAAGTCGCCGCGCACGTGCGCAACGATCCGCGCTTGAAGCAGATTCCCATTGTCATGATCACCTCGCGGGTCAGCGAGAAGCACCGCGCCCGAGCCATTGAGCTTGGCGTGGACGATTATCTCGGCAAGCCCTATCAGGAAAGCCAGCTGCTCGATGCGATCGAGCCCCTGGTCAATCGCCGCAGCGCCGTCGCTCGGTAAGGTTCCCAAAGTCCCATGTCCGAATTGCGCGACGAACTTTACAGCCTGTTGGTGCCCCTGGCGGGGGAGCGCCTGATCGTGCCGCGCGCCTGCGTCGCCGAAGTCATCGGCTACCAGGCCCCTACGGAAATGACCAACGCGCCGCCCTGGTACGTGGGTCTCGTTAGCTGGAGCGGGCGCAACGTGCCGGTGGTGTCCTTCGAAGGTGCCTTCGGCCAACCGCTGCCGAGCATTTCGACGCGCACGCGCATCGTGATTTTCCACGCCGCCGGCGGACAAGTGAAGGCCGGCTACTTCGGGATGTTGACTCAAGGATTTCCGCAGCTGGTGCGCGTCAACGCCGATGTCGTACGACCCGATCCGTCGCGCAGTTTTGCGGAACGTTCGCCGGTGATTTGTCAGGTCCGTATGGTGAACGAGACGCCGCTGATACCCGATCTCGAGCGTCTGGAGCAGATGATTGCCGAGGAAACCTCGGTGATGCAGTAGCGCGGCCTTCTAAGGGACGCTCTTCATCTCACGGTGCTAGTGCAGCAGTCCAAAGACCGCCACGGCGTTGGTCGTGCCGACGAAAACTTTGCCATCCGCGATGACCGGCGTGATGTACTTGTTGCCGGTGCCGAACTGGTCTCGATTCGCCGCCGCCTGATTGCTGTTGTAGAGCTCATGCGCGAGGTTGGTTGCATCATAGGCGTGCAACACCGCCGTACTCGCGTTCTCATGGGCCCATACGATGCCGTTGGCGGTGCCGTTCGCGGACACGCTGGGCGCGGTCCCCGGATAAATGAATTGCGTGGTGGATTGCGACAGCGGCGCGCCGGCCAGTTTGGCGCTTGAAATTGCAAATGCCTTGAGTGTGCCGGATACGTCGCCGTAGTAGACCGTGCCATTGAAATAGGCCGGCGTCGACCAGACGCCGCCGGGCAGCGCACCATTGAGCGTCTGATAATTATTGTTGCTGCCGCCGCTGAACTTCCCCATGGCGTCCCGATCGACCACATAAATGTTGCCGTCTTTCCCGGCACCCACCATGAGATGACGCACCGTATTGGTCGAATCCGTCATGTCCGGCAGCAGCAGTTCGCCTCCGGAGCCCAAATCCATGTCGGCATTCGACTCGGCCACCTCGTTCGACATGGTGAAATAATCCAAGACGCTCAGGCCCGCTCCGGCATTGGAGATCTTGAGGAACGAGTTGCCGTAGTCCTGAGCGTTCGGGAAACCCTTGGCGTCCAGTGTGGTCTCGAATGCTCCGTTGGCCGAGAGCAGGTAAATATTTCCCGACGCGTCCACGGCGGGTCCCCCGCCCGCCATCCAAATGGCGGGTCCTGCGGAGCTGTTGGCCGCGATATTGAGAACACCGTTGCGCGCCAGCGAACTCTGCGCATACGAAATGATCCAGCCGCCGTACGGCTGGTTGTCACAGTGAGACGTCCAGCTGGTGTAGATCGTTCCATTGGAGAGCAGCAGGGCCGCACGCTCTTCATAGCTCTTGGCGTCGAACGAAGATGTCGCGGTTCCGGTGGCGGGAAAGGAGGCACTGATTTCCACCGGTCCGTTCAGCAATTCCGCGCCGGTTGCGACATCGAGCGCATGCAGGCGCTGATGATAGTTGGAGCTGCCGTCGATGGACATGGCGACGACGTATATCGTTCCATGAGCGCCGGCGGTGCGGTCGATGACCGGCGTCGAGGTGACGCCGATCTCGGGCGAGACCTGGATGCAGCCACGATTGTCGCTCGGCACCTCGCCCGAGCCGAGCAGCGATACATGCCACAGGACCGCGCCGGAATCGGAATCGAACGCGTAGACCGAATCGTGCTCGGTGGCGACAAACGCCGTATTGAACATGCCGCCGGCCAGGCTCAGTGCCGAGAGGTACAGCGGCTGTGCGTCGACCCGGCCGTCCACGGGCAGAAGGCGCAGCAGGCCGAATGTCGACGCGGCGACATTCGCGAGCGTCAGCGTCGACTCGGCGAGATTCTGGCCGCTGCGGCTCAAATCGTTCTTGTAGGTGGTGACATCGACGCCGCGCACCGTCGCCGTACCCGCGGCCACGGTCAGTGTCGCGCCGTTGCTGGTAACGCTGCCCGCCGAGTTGGAAACGACGACCTGGAAAGTCGAAGTGTCATCCGACAGCGTCGTGGGCGGCGTGGTGTAGCTCGCGGCCGTGGCACCCGTGATGGGCGTCGTGCCTTTTTGCCACTGATAGCTGAGCGGCGCGGTCCCGCTTGCCGAGACGGTGAAGCTCGCCGGTTGTCCCACGACCACGCGTTGGTTGGTCGGCTGCGCCGTGATGACCGGGGCAACTGCGCCGCTGCCGCTGCCGCCGCCACCACCGCCGCAGCCGAGCAGCAGAGACGCTTGCGCCAGCACGAGCGAAATTCTCCACTTCATCGGACATCCCGGCGAACCGCGTGTGACAGGTTTATAGCCGCAAGAGTCAGCGCCATCAAGAGTCTGTGGATCGCGACGAAGCGTCGGAAACAGCCGACATATCGCCGAAGCGGGCCTGCAACACCACGATCGCGGCGATGGCCGCGGTTTCGGTGCGCAGTACGCGCGGACCCAAACCGACGCGGAAGTACGCCGATAAGTCAAATGCCTCCAGCTCCTCCGGTGCGAAGCCGCCCTCCGGGCCGATTGCGATCTCGGCGCTCGACACCGACCCG
This sequence comes from uncultured Gammaproteobacteria bacterium, assembly GCA_963721095.1. Classification (GTDB taxonomy): domain Bacteria; phylum Pseudomonadota; class Gammaproteobacteria; order Steroidobacterales; family Steroidobacteraceae; genus Bog-1198. The sequence continues at coordinate 625,002 of CAVRHU010000001.1, forward strand.
GGAGCTGCGATCTCGAGAGTGCCCGCGCCCCGCTCGGCACGCCGGGCGCGTTCCGGTTCCAATACGAGCCGCAGGCCCTCGCCGGCCGTCGGCGCCAAGGCCCCCAGGTAGCTCAGCAACGGTAGAGGTGCGCTCACGCTTGGCACACGGTTGCGCCCGCATTGCTCGCAGGCGCTCATCGCGACCGCGCGCCAGTGCGCCTGTTTCGAGGCGGACTGGCTTTCATCCAGCCGCACCACGCTGCGCTGACTCAAGACCGGTACGATGCGCACGACGCCGAGTTCGGTCGCTTTTTGCACGATGAAGTCCATGCGATCGCCGCGCGGCACGCATTGAACGAGGGTGAGAGGGAAAGGCGATTCTCTGTCCATGCTACGAGCGGCACCGATCGATGCGCTGACGCGCGAGCCTTGCACCTTCTCGATGACCCCCATGAATTCGCGTCCGTCGCCATTGAAGAGGACGACGGCATCGCCGTTGCGCGCGCGCAGGACCTTCGCCAGATGAGCGCCGGTTTCTCGCGGCAGCTCAACCACGCTGCCGGGCTGCAGCTCGGCCTGCACGAATACACGGGTCAAACGCATGGAATCCGGCCGAGGATCGAAGTGGCATGCATATACCGATGATTGTCGCATATGCTAGCGCAGCTCCATGCTGCGGATCCCAAGGATAGCGAAAGGAAGAGGCTTGCAGGTCGATCTTCAAAGCGGACTGATGCGGGGTGCCCGGCAAGTGGCGTCGCCAAATTTCGATGCGCGTCCGCCGGGCGTCGAGGCGGATCTGATTGTCGTGCATGGTATCAGCCTGCCGCCGGGAGAATTCGGCGGACCCTGGATAGAACGGCTCTTCATGAACACATTGCCGCGCGACATGCACCCGTATTTTGCAGAAATCGGCGAGTTGCGCGTGTCCTCGCACTTGCTCGTGGCGCGCGACGGCGGCTTGACTCAATTCGTCAGATTCACCGATCGCGCCTGGCATGCCGGTCAGTCGAACTACAACGGCCGCGCGGCATGCAACGATTTCTCCATCGGCGTGGAACTCGAGGGGGCCGATACCCTGGACTACGAAGCCGCCCAATACGACACGCTCGCGGCGGCCGTGGCCGCCCTCTGTGACGCATACCCTCGACTGTCCGCTGATCGGGTGGTAGGACATAGCGACGTTTCGCCGGGACGCAAGACCGATCCGGGTCCCGCGTTCGACTGGGAACGGGCGCGCCGCTGTATTGGCTCCGCCTGCCGCGGAGCCGCACTCCCTCGGGCTCTTTAGGGAAAACCCCGGCTCTAGGCGCAACGTGAACCTGATCACGTTCCAAATCAGCAGATTTCCGCCCTTCGGCCGACGTTAAGGTGAGGTCGTAATCCACACCAGTTCGGTGCGGGGGAGGGCTATTGTTTCGTTGGTTCGCGGACCTCCCGATCGAACGCAAATTGCGAGTGGTGATAACGGTTCCTGCGATGGCTGCATTCGCGATCGCGATTGCCATGCATGTTGCGACGAACCTGCTGCACCTGCGGGCGGAAATGCAGCAACGTGCCGCCGCCATTGGACGCACGGCGGGCGCCAGCGCAATCGAGGCGCTCGGCCGCGGCGATACCTCGGCCGCCATCAGCGCCTTGACCACCCTGCGCGACGAGCCGATGGTGGACATCGCGGAAGTGTATCTACCCGACGGGCGGAAACTTGCGACCTACGATCGCGCCGCAGGCGGCGTGTTCCTCGATCCGAGCGGCGCGCCGGCCCGCGCGCGTCGAGATCAATTTCAAGTCACGGCGCCTGTCGCGCACGAAGGCGCGGTGCTCGGCTATGTGCATATTCTCGTGCCGGTCGCATCGCTGTACCCGTACTGGCGCGACTATGCTTTGATCAGCCTCGCGGCCATCGGTACGGCAATATTCATCTCCTACTGGCTCGCGGCGTGGCTGCAGAAGCACATCTCCGGTCCCATCGTCAATTTGGCGCATACCATGCAGCGCGTTTCCGCCGAGGAGGATTACAGCTTGCGCGTCGAGCGCAACTCCGAGGACGAAATCGGTTCGTTGATCGACGGCTTCAATCAAATGCTCGGGCAGATCCGGCATCGCGACTCGCGCCTGGAAAAATATCGCCAATTCCTCGAACAGCAGGTCGCCGATCGCACGGAAAATCTGGGCAATGCCAATCGCGAGCTGCAACTCGTCATTGACGAGGCCACCCGCGCCAAAGAGGCGGCGGAACGCGCCAGCAGCGCCAAGAGCGAATTTCTCGCGCGTATGAGCCACGAAATCCGCACCCCGATGAATGGCGTCATGGGCATGTCGGAATTGCTGCAGGCAACGGAATTGACTCCGCGGCAACGGCACCTGTCGCAGACCATCTCTCACTCCGCCGGCGCGCTGCTGCAGATCATCAACGACATCCTTGATTTCTCGAAGGTCGAAGCCGGCAAGCTCGAGCTTGAATTCATCGAATTTGGCCTGCGTGAAACCGTGGAGCAGGCAATCGAAATCTGCGCGGCACGCGCCCACGCCAAGGGGCTCGAACTGGCCTGCGACGTCGGTCTCGACGTGCCGGCCAAGGTGCGCAGCGATCCGATGCGGTTGCGCCAGATCCTGATCAACCTGGTGGGCAACGCGATCAAATTCACCGACGCCGGGGAAGTGATCGTGCGGGTCAAGATCCTGGGCGGCGACGATCTGTTGCGCTTCGAGGTCATCGATACGGGCATCGGCATCTCGACGGAAGCTCAAATCGACATCTTCAACGCCTTCAGCCAGGCCGACTCATTCACCACGCGGAAATATGGCGGAACGGGCTTGGGGTTGGCCATCTGCCGCGAGCTTGCCACCTTGATGGGCGGTCAAATCGGCGTCGACAGCGTGGTGGGGCGCGGCTCGGTATTCTGGTTCGAGGTACGGCTGTCGCCGGTGATCGAGGCATCGCCGACTTTCACGCGCTTGCCGCGGATGAGGCTGGTCGGATTGCAGGCGCTCATCGTCGACGACAACACCAGCAATCGCAACATCCTGGCGCAGCATTTGAACTCGTGGGGCGTCGAGGTCGTCGCGAAGGAATCGAGCGCGGATGCGCTCGCCGTGCTCAACACAGACGAAGGTCCGCGGTTCGATTTTGCGCTGCTGGACGATCACATGCCGGGCATGGACGGCATCGAGCTAGCCAAGCGCATCCGCGATGATTCGCGGCTGGCTGCAATGCGCCTCATCATGCTCACGACGCGGGATCACTACGAGAACAACTCCGAGACGGTCCAGCTGTTCGCTGCCATTCTCACCAAGCCGCTGCGCCGTTCGCAGTTGCTGAATTGCGTCACGCGCGCCATGACGGCGGCGCCGGAAGCGGCGCTGGAGGAGACGGCCATACGCTCGGCGCTGCCGGCCATGCCTGCGCGCGCCTTCGTGCCGAAGATTCTGCTGGTCGAGGACAATGCCGTGAACAGGGAGGTGGCGGTCGGAATGCTGGAAAGCCTGGGCTGCGTCGTGCATACCGCGGAGAACGGCTGGCTGGCACTGGAGGAGATGAACAACGATGCCTATGACGCGGTGCTGATGGACTGTCAAATGCCGGTAATGGATGGCCTGACGGCGACGGCGGAGCTGCGCCGACGCGAACAGAACGCGGGCGGCGCGCGGCTGCCCATCATTGCGTTGACGGCCAATGCCATGGAGGGGGAGCGGGAACGATGTCTCGCCGCGGGTATGGATGATTTTCTCGGCAAGCCGTTCACGCAGCAGCAGCTGGCGGCGTTGCTCAAGCGCTGGCTGGCGCTGCACGTCAACCCTCAGTCCGAGCGGCGCGAGGGCTCGCTGCTGCCGCTGATCGATCCTGGCGTGCTGCGAAATATCGCGGCACTGGCCAGGCCGGCGCTGCTGGAGTCGATGATCGAACTGTACATGAAGCATTCGCCGCCCCTGATCGCGGCGATCGAACAGGCGACGCTAAGCGGTGAAGTCGAGGCCCTGCAAGTGGCTCTTCATACCTTCAAATCCAGCACCGCCAATCTGGGCGGCATGCGGTTGGCCACGCTTACCAAGGAGTGCGAGGGGCTGGTGCGCGAAGGCGGCATCGCCAAGGCTGCGTCCTCGTTACAAAAAATTCGCCGGGAATATCAAGACTTCTGCGACGCGTTGATGCAGGAGCGCTCGCCGAGCGCGGCTTAAGAGGTTCCGATGAAGCAAGATGAGAGACAAGTCATGGCAACGGTGCTCGTCGTCGACGACGATCCGGGCGCGCGGTTGCTGGTGGGCAGCGCTCTCGAGGTGGCCGGCTTCCGGGTCATCACGGCCGTCGATGGCACGAGCGCCTTAGCCGCCTTCCAAGCCCATCCGGCGGACTGCGTGGTGCTCGATGTGGTGATGCCCGGCATGACCGGCTTCGATGTGTGCCGCGAGTTGCGCGCCGGCCCAAGTTCGCGCCATGTGCCCATTTTGATGCAAACGAGCCTGGATGATATGCAATCCGTGCAACGCGCCTACAACGCAGGCGCCACGGATTTCACTTCGAAAGGAATCAATCCGATGTTGCTGGCGGAGCGTGTCAAATTCCTGGTGCGCGCCAAAGAGACTCAAGACCAATTGCGGGAGAGCGAGGCGCGGGTACGCTATCTGGCTTACTACGATCCGCTCACCGGATTGCCCAACCGGCAGCGTCTGCTGCAGATTCTGGAACAGCAGGTGACGTGGGCGAATCCCCGCCAGCGCGGAATCGCCGTGCTGATGATTGATGTCGACAACTTTTCGCGCATCAACGATACCCAGGGTCAGGCGGTCGGAGACAGCCTGCTGAAGGAGATCGCCCATCGGCTGCAACTGTGCTTGCGGGATACAGAGCGCACCCTGCAAAACGACGGTGCTCTGAATGACATCAACGACTGGGTGGCGCGAACGGGCGGCGATGAATTTGCGCTCGCGTTGCCCGGCATCGCCACGACTGACAGCGTCCAGGTCGTCGCGCAACGCGTGCAGCTCAGCTTGGCCCGGCCCTTTGTGTTTGCACAGCAGGAGATTCCGCTGTCCGCGACCATCGGCGTCAGCATGTACCCCGGCGATGCGCCGACCGCCGAAGCCTTGATCAAGAATGCCGACGCCGCGATGCATCACGGCAAGAAGGCCGGCCACGGCCGGTTGGAATTCTTCAAGAAATCGATCAGCACACGCGCCGCCAAGCACCTGTCCATGGAGGCCGATCTGCGCAAGGCGCTGGAACGCAGCGAGTTCACGCTGAACTATCAGCCGCGCCTGGCCGTCGAGGGCATGCGTGTGGAAGCCGTCGAAGCCTTGCTGCGTTGGTGGCACCCGCAACGCGGATTTGTCTCGCCCGATGAGTTCATTCCGCTGGCGGAGCAGAGCGGCCTGATCGTCGAGATCGGCGACTGGGTGCTGCGTGAGGCCTGCGCCCAGGCGCGACGCTGGCAGGATGGCGGCGAATACCGCTGGCAGGTCGCGGTAAACGTTTCGGGCGTACAGTTTCGCGACGGGAGCTTGCCGGAGCGCGTATCGCGCGCGATCCATGCCGCCGGCATCGAGCCGCGCATGATCGAGCTGGAATTCACCGAAGGGGCGCTCATTGAATATTCAGCCGTGGTCAGCAAGGCAGTCAAAGCGCTGAAGGAATTGGGCGTCGCGACCGCATTGGATGACTTCGGCACGGGCTACAGTTCTTTGTCGTACCTACGGCACTTCCCGATCGATACCCTGAAAATCGACCGGGTTTTCGTGCGCGACATCGTCTCGAAGAGCGGCGCGAACGCGCCTTTGGTCGATGCCATCATCGCGATGGCCAAGAGCCTTGGATTGGACACGGTTGCCGAGGGCGTGGAGACCGAAGAGCAGTGGCACTACTTGAAGTCGCGCCACGCCGATCAGGTTCAAGGATTCCTGTTCTGCCGGCCGCTGGCGCGCGAGGAGTTGGAACGTTGGCACGCCGAATGGCTGCATTCCCACTTACCATCCGCGAACGTCGGCTGAGCCGATGAAGCAGTTGACAAGGAGATAGGGTCCTACGGCAGAGCGCTGCGGCGCCACACCACTTCGCCATCGGCACCGCGTGCCAGCACGCGGGCCATGACGAACAGCAGGTCCGACAGGCGATTCAAATATTTGAGCGCGTCTGCAGAGACGCTTTCCACGCGCGCCAAAGACCAGCAGCGGCGTTCCGCGCGCCGGCAGATCGCGCGCGCCAAATGACAGGCGGCGGCGGCGGCACCCCCGCCGGGCAAAATAAACTCCTTGAGCGGCGGCAGTCCGTCGTTGAGTCCATCCAATTCCGACTCCAGCCGGTCGACGTGCGCCGGCTTGATCATGCTATGGCCGGGGATGCAGAGCTCTCCCCCAAGATCGAATAGATCGTGCTGAATCTCGGTCAAGGCGCGCCGGATTTCCGCGGGCAACCCGGCATTCCCCAGGACGACGCCCAGAGCGCTATTGGTTTCATCGACTGTGCCATAGGCCTCGACGCGCAAGTTTTCCTTGGCCACGCGCGAACCATCGCCGAGGCCCGTGCTGCCGTCATCGCCGGTGCGCGTATATATTTTGCTAAGCCGGTTTCCCATGATTGAACAATACTGCAAGGATGCGTCGGCAGCACGAGGTTTGCTATCTTGGCACTCCATGGCCCATTCCCCGGAACTGCAGGCGGCGCTCGACGCTGCCGAAAAGGCGGCGCTCATCGCGCGCTCATTGTATCAGCGCAACATTGAAATCCGCATCAAAGCGGACAAATCGCCCGTCACGGAGGCCGACGTCCGCTGTGAGGCGGCGATTCGCGAAATGATCGAGGCGCGCTTTCCCGCGCACGGTTTTTATGGCGAAGAAACCGGAATGCATCGTCGGGATGCGGAGTATCTGTGGATCGTGGACCCCATCGACGGCACCAAAGCCTTTGTGCGCGAGTACCCCATGTTCTCCACGCAAATTGCATTGATGCACAAAGGCGAGATCGTTTTGGGCGTGTCGAGCGCACCGATCTACGGCGAGGTGGCCTACGCTGAGCGTGGCCAGGGCGCCTTCCTCAACGGCAAGCCGATCGCTGTCAGCAACATATCCGCCGTTGAATCCGCACATCTGTCGTGCGGCAACATGAAAAGCCTCGCCACGGGCCCGCAATGGACGCGCTACGGCGCGATGATTGCGAAGGCGAACCGGATTCGCGGTTACGGCGATTTTCTGCACTATCATTTGCTCGCGTCGGGAAAGATCGATGCGGTGATTGAAACCGACATCAATATTCTCGATATTGCCGCGTGCGTCGCGATCGTGAACGAAGCGGGAGGCCGGTTCACCGAATTGACCGGCGCTCCCATCACGCTCGGGTCAACGACCGTGCTGGCCAGCAATGGACCCATGCATGGCGCCGTGCTCGCCGCCTTGAATTGAATCGAAGAAGGGGGGGGCGCGCGAGTTTTATCGCCAGCGTATTTCGAGCGCGGTGGCAGGACCGATGAGCGCCTCGTCCAGACTCGCCGCTTGTTGCCAGCGATCGGCGCTCAGCATTATGCGTCCCGCCATGATCTCGGCGAAGCGCTGCGGATAGAGCGGCACCTGATTGGGATCGCCGTAGCCGTCGGGGAATCGGGGCGCATCGGTACCGGGCAGGTATTTGTCGCTGGCACCCACGGTGTGCAGCAGTTCATGCGCAATTACCACGTCGTTTTCGCCATCCATTTGAGCCGCCGCGAACGCATAGACCACGCCGATCAGGCCTTTGGTCAGTCCCAACGAATGGGGTACTTGCGGCGTCAATGCCGGATCGTGATACAGCACGAACATTCGAATGTCCTCCGGTTCATTCACATGACCGCTCGCCCGCCAGGCCCAAAACCTAAGTTTCAGGCTCCAAAGGGCCGTCGCCAGCACGCCCGCATCCGGCGCGCGCTGCGGCGGCTGATCGTGCAGTTCGCTTCTCAGGCGGGTCCTCACCGGTTCGGCCGCCGTCAGGCGGTAACGCTGCGCTTCACGCATGAAGAATCGATCGATCGGCTTGAAGCGCTCGGCGTCGAGAGAGGCTACATAGCGCAAGGTGATGGGACTCTCGTCGGCCGCGATGGGATAGATGGCGACGTACAAAGGCTCCCGCCAGCGCGTGCTGCGATACCGGTCCTGCCAGGCGGAGAGCGCGACCACCAGCAATACGAGCAGCAGAATCAGAATGCGCAGCATTTTGAATGCGCCTGAGGACGGCGAATCGGCCCGCGGTTTCAATCGGAGGCCTCGACGTTGAATTCAGCGACTTCCCCGTTGCTCGTGCTGTACGACACCACCAAGGGCTTGCAGCAAACCGGACAGTCTTCGATGTACGATTGTTCGGGAACCGACAAATCCAGCGTGAGCGTGATCCGTTCCCAACAGTGTGGACACGTCGTATCCTGACCTCGAACGAGAAACATGGCGCTGCGCTCTTAAAAAATTGATTGATTTCAATAGCTTATCAAAAAACGACCAGTCGCGGTCTCGCGGTTGCCGCCAACTCCTTCTTTCGCCTCCCGGCGCGCTGCGGCAACTACTGATTCTGTCTGCATCACACCCGAAGCGCGACCCGACCGTTATACTTCTGAATTGGCTTTTGGGGCTAAAATTACGAGGAAACATGGAGCCGACCGATACTTCCAAGCCTGATTACTTCCATCGGGTTGTAGATTGCCAGTGGGCCTGTCCGGCGCACACCGACGTTCCCGAGTACATCCGCCTGATCGCTCAAGGCGAATTCACCCAGGCTTATATGGTGAATCGCGAATCGAACGTGTTTCCCGGTATTTTGGGCCGCGTTTGCGACCGGCCCTGCGAACCGGCCTGCCGCCGTGGCCGCATCGAAGAGAAGCCGGTCGCGATTTGCAGGCTGAAGCGCGTCGCGGCGGACAATCGCGACGATATCACCGCGCTTCTGCCCAAAGCGCCGCGCGAAAAGAACGGCAAGCGGATCGCTTGCATCGGCGCGGGGCCCGCTTCGCTGACAGTGGCCAATGATCTGCTGCCGCTCGGCTATGAAGTCACCATCTTTGAACAGTACGCCGTGGCCGGCGGACTGATGCGCACCAACATTCCGGCATTCAGGCTCCCCGCGAATGTGCTCGACGAAGAGATCGGCTACATCGTCGATATGGGGGCGGACTTGCGCCTGAATTCGCCCGTCAAGAGCATGCGGAAGTTGCTCGATGCCGAAGAATTCGATGCCGTGTTCGTCGGTTCGGGTGCGCCCAAGGGCAAAGAACTCGAGCTGCCGGGCCGCCACGACACCGACCGCATTCATATCGGGATTGCCTGGCTCGAATCCATCGCGTTCGGCCACATCGACAAGATCGGCGAGAAGGTTTTGATCATCGGTGTCGGCAATACGGCGATGGATTGCTGCCGCAGTTCATTGCGTCTCGGCGCGAAGAACGTGAAAGTCATGGCGCGCAAGCCGCGTCAGTTCTTCAAAGCTTCCGAGTGGGAGCTCGAAGATGCCGAGGCGGAGAAGGTCGAGATCGTCATCAATCACGCTCCCAAGGCTTTCGTCCTCGAGGCCGGCAAGCTGACCGGCATGATGTTCGAGAAATTGGAATACGACATTGAAAACGGGGACATCAAAGCCACCCGTTCGCTGGGCGATGTCTTCTTTCCCTGCGATGACGTCATTCTCGCCATCGGCCAGGAAAACGCGTTCCCATGGATTGAAAAGGGCATCGGCATCGAACTGGACAAGTGGAATGTTCCAAAGGTCAATGCGCGCACATTTCAATCGACCCGTCCGGAGGTTTTCTTCGGCGGCGATGCGGCCTTCGGCCCGAAGAACATCATTTGGTCGGTGGAACACGGCCACCAGGCCGCGATTTCCATCCACAAGTTTTGCCACGACGAGTCGATCGACGAGCGCCTGCCTCGGGGCATGACTCTGTCCAGCCGCAAGATGGGCATGCACGAATGGGCTTACAAGAACGAATACAACGGCGTCGAGCGCCGCCTCGTACCCCATGTGGGTTTGGTCGATCGCTTCAAGAAAATCAACATCGAGGTCGAACTGGGATTCACGGCGGAAGAGGCCGCGCTGGAAGTACAGCGCTGCTTGAATTGCGACGTGCAGACGGTGTTCTCCGCGAAGCTGTGCATCGAATGCGACGCGTGCATCGACATCTGTCCGGTGGATTGCCTCACCATTACGCCGAACGGTGCGGATGCAGAATTGCGCGCCCGTTTGACGGCGCCCGCCACGAATCCGACTCAGGCGTTATATGTCTCGGCGCCGTTGCCGCAGACCGCGCGAGTCATGGTCAAAGATGAAGATGTTTGCGTACATTGCGGCCTGTGCGCGGAACGCTGTCCCACCGCCGCGTGGGACATGCAGAAGTCGACCATTCGAATTCCGCTCGCCATCGATGAGGAGGTTCGTGCATGCCCAGCCTGATTGCCGAGGCCAACCGTGTGAACGATTTCGTGGTGAAGTTCGCCAACGTCAACGGCACGGGGTCCGCCAGCGCCAATTCGCTGATCATGAAGGCGATCTTCCGCATGGGCGTGCCGGTCACCGGCAAGAATTATTTTCCCTCCAATATTCAGGGACTGCCGACCTGGTATGAGATCCGCGTGACCCGCGACGGCTATGCGGCACGGGCCAGCCACGTCGATATCATGGTCGCGATGAATGCGGAGACCTACTCCAAGGACATCCGCGAGTTGCGGTCCGGCGGGTATTTGATTTACGACTCGACCTGGCCGCGCAGTGCGCTCCTGCAGCGCGGCGACATCACCGTGATTCCGGTGCCGCTCGCCAAGCTGGTGAACGAGAACTTCGATGGCGTGCGCAATCGCATTCTCTTGAAAAACATCGCCTATGCGGGCGTCTTGGCGGCGCTGCTCGACGTGGATCTGAATGTGATCAGCGCGTTGCTCAGCGAAAGCTACGGCAAGAAGCCCAAACTGCTCGATTCGAACACCAAAGCGCTGCGGCTGGGCTATGCCTACGTCAAAGAGAATCTGACTTCTCCGCTGCCTCTGCGCGTCGAGCACATGGACAGGACCGCCGGGCACATCATGATCGACGGCAATACCGCCGCCGGTCTCGGCTGCGTGTTTGCGGGCGCGACGGTCGGGGCGTGGTACCCGATCACCCCGTCAACCTCGTTGATGGATGCGTTCAAGGGGTTTTGCGAGCGTTACCGGGTCGATTCGGCGACCGGCGAGAGAAATTTCGCGGTCCTGCAGGCGGAAGACGAATTGGCCGCGGTGGGCATGGTCTTGGGCGCCTCATGGAACGGCGCCCGGGCGTTCACGCCCACGAGCGGGCCGGGAATTTCCTTGATGAATGAGTTCATCGGCCTGGCGTATTACGCCGAAGTGCCCTGCGTGATTTTCGACGTGCAGCGGGTCGGACCCTCCACGGGCATGCCGACGCGCACGCAACAAGGAGACGTTCTGCTTTGCGCCTATGCATCGCATGGCGATACACGGCATGTTCTGCTATTCCCGGCAAATCCCGAGGAATGTTTCTACATGGCCGTGCAGGCCTTCGATCTTGCGGAGCGCCTGCAGACACCGGTGTTCGTGCTGTCCGATCTCGATATCGGCATGAACGATTGGATGTGCCCGGACCTCAAATGGGACGACGCCTACAAGCCGGACCGCGGCAAGGTGCTATCGAAGGAAGAAGTCGAGGGCCTGGAGAAATTCTATCGATATCTGGATCGGGATGATGATGCGATCCCGTACCGCACGTTGCCGGGCTCTTCTCCGAAAGGAGCCTATTTCACGCGAGGCTCGGGCCACAACCAGTATGGCGGATACACCGAAGATTCCGCCGAATACCAGGTTGTGCTCGATCGGCTGAAGCGAAAATTCGCCAATGCCTCCAAATACGTGCCGAAGCCGGCGCTGATCGGCAAGGGCAACAGCGCCGTCGGCATCGTGAGCATCGGCAGCTGCGATGGCGCGATCCGCGAAGCGCTCGATGTCCTCAACCATCAGAAAATCGACGTGGACTATCTGCGCGTGAAGGCATTCCCGTTCAACAGCGAAGTGGAGGCATTCTTGAAATCGCACGCGACCATTTTCGTGGTTGAACAAAATCGCGACGCGCAGTTGAAATCCCTCTTGATATTAGAGACCGCGGTGGAGAAGGCCAAGCTATTCTCCATATTGAGCTATAGCGGGCTGCCCATTTCCGCGCAGCCCATCGTCGATGAGATCCGTGCCAAGCTGGCGGAGGCGCCGCGATTGACCGCGGTGCCGCGCTAGCTCTCCATAACGAGTTCCCCATGTCATACATCAACAAGCCGAAAGTTTCCCATCCCTCGCTGCCGACGAACGAATTAGGGCTCACGCGCCGCCAATACGAGGGCAGCATGTCCACTTTGTGCGCCGGCTGCGGCCACGATTCCGTGACCGCCGCCTTGGTTGAGGCGTGCTGGGGGCTGTCTCTGCGGCCGGAACAGCTGGTCAAACTGTCCGGGATCGGTTGTTCATCCAAGACGACGGCTTATTTTGTCAGCGGGTCGCATGGTTTCAATTCCGTGCACGGCCGCATGCCGTCGATCGCCAGCGGCGCGAATGCCGCCAATCGCGCCCTTACTTATGTCGGCATCTCGGGCGACGGCGACTCGCTCTCCATCGGCATCGGCCAGCTGGTACATGTCATACGCCGCAACGTCAACATGCTCTATCTCATTGAGAACAACGGGGTCTACGGCCTCACCAAGGGACAGTTCTCGGCATCCGCGGATGTCGGCAGCAAGGCGAAGCGCGGCGAGACGAATGCCTCGCCGCCGATCGATCCGGTGCTGCTGGCGCTTTCGTTGGGCGCAACTTTCGTGGCGCGGAGCTTCTCGGGCGACAAGGCCCAGCTCGTGCCCCTGATTCAAGCCGGCATGCGCCACAATGGGTTCGCCCTGATCGATGTCCTCTCGCCGTGTGTGACCTTCAACGATCACGAGGGCTCGACCAAGAGCTATGGTTTTACGCGCGAGCATTATCACGCGGCGGTCGAAGCCGACTTCGTGCCGCGCGCTGAAGAGATCGCGGTGGATTATCCCGCCGGCGAGGCGATTCCGGTCAGTCTGCATGACGGCAGCCGCGTGGTGTTGCGCAAGCTCGACCCGTCTTACGACCCGACCGATCGTACCGCCGCGTACAATTACATCGAAAGCAAACTCAAGCAAAATGAATACGTGACCGGACTCATCCATATCAATGAAGCGGACGGCACCGAATTTCATAACTTGAATCGCACCGCGAAGGTGCCGCTCAACAGCATCCCGCTGAACAAGCTTTCTCCCGGCAGTGCGGCGCTCGACAAATTGATGGGGCGCTACCGATAACAGCGTCGCCAGGGAGGGCAAGACGACTCAAGGCCCGAAGGATACAGGGCCTTGAGTCTTCCTACCCTTCCAGTGCTGAGCCGGTAGATCATGCAAGCCGCTCAATCTCACGGTGCCGAGGCGTGCCGCCGCAAATGGCTGGCGGAGAGAAAGATCCGCACGGGTTCGCCGATCAATTCGTAGATTGCGGCATTCGAGCGGAGCAGCGCTTCCGGATTCGGCAAATATTCGAACACGCCAAAATCCCGGGAAGCGACGATTCCGACGGGTGCCGGCACGGCATCGAAACCGGCGGCGATGAATTCTTGCATGGAACGTCGCATGTGGGTGGCGCGTGTCACCAAGACGATACGGTGCACATTCTCGGCATTGAGTATCCGTGCGGAGTTGCGCGCATTGTCAAACGTGTCGTATGCCTGGTCGTCGATCCAGCGCGTCTCGACGCCGAAATTCCGCTGCAGCGAAGCGTGCATGGCGCGGGCCTCGCTTGAATTACCGGTGATGAGAATCGGAAGACCGGTTTTCTTCGCGATGTACGCGCCGTAGCTCAGTCTCTCGAGCGAGAGAGGTTCGGCCGCCGGGCCGCCGTATTCCGGCGCAATGTTGCGCTCGCCGCCGCCTCCCAGGATCACGATGGCCCGGGCAGTGGCGGCCTGCCGAAAGTCCAGGGGTGGATACAGCTCCGCGAGACCCGACAATGCATCCGACACGATCGGAGTCGACAGCAACCACAGCGATGCCAGACCTGCACCTAAGCATATTCGGGCGAGGGTTGGACGCACTTTGAGCAGCAGCAACCCCAGCAGCGCCAGCAATAGCGGACCCGCGGGTGGAAGAAACAAATGCCTCAGCAGGGCCTTCAGATGCAATAACCAAATCAAGAGTGCGCAACTCCTCAGCCGCGGGATGCCGGCAATCGGCTGCGCAAGTCTAACGCGTGCGTGAAACCGCCGCGGGAAAGTGGCAATATCGGCACCCCCGGGAATCGCGCAACAACTGTAGGCTGGCAATGCAAAAATCCACTTGTGCAGTGTTTCTTACGGCCAGCCTTTTGACCGGCGCAGCATTTGCTCAGGCGCCCACGATGCAAACCTGCGAAGCGGTCCCTCAACCCCCGTTTTGCAACGCCGTCCGCGGCGTGCGCAGCGAGGGTTGGCCGGCGCAGAGCCGCTCCGAAGTCATGGCGCAACACGGGATGGTCGTCACCAGTCAACCACTGGCGGCTCAGGCGGGATTGCAAATTCTGCAGCACGGCGGCAATGCCATCGACGCGGCCGTGGCCACGGCGGCGATGCTGAACGTGACGGAACCCATGATGGTGGGGGTCGGCGGAGATCTATTCGCGATCATCTACGTTGCCAAGGAACGCAAGATCTATGTGCTGAACGCCAGCGGCATGGCACCCACCGGTGCGACCGTTGAGCGATTCAATAAATTGGGCTACGCCTGGAATCCCAAAAACTGGGGTCCGGGTTCGGGCATGCCTGCGGGCGGAATATTGCCGGTGACGGTCCCCGGCGCGGTGTGGGGCTGGCAGGCGGTGCTCGAGCGCTTCGGCAAGCTCACATTCAAAGAGGTGCTCAAACCGGCCGCCTGGTATGCGCAGGAAGGATTTCCGGTTTCCGAGCGCATCGCGCACGACTGGCAGCTGCCCAACGCGTTGCCGCTGCGGTCGTGCTGCACGTCGCCTGATCCCGATTCGATCAAGACTTGGTACGTGAACGGTGCGCCGCCGCGGCCCGGACAGATTTTCAGAAATCCCGATCTTTCACGGACACTGCGCCTGCTGCAGTCAAAGGGAGCTGACGCGTTCTACAAGGGAGAAATCGCGCAAGCCATTGTCGCGAAGTCGCGTGCACTCGGCGGTTCAATGACGCTCGAGGATCTCGCCAATTACAAGGGCGAATGGGTCGAGCCCGCGCGCATCAACTACAAAGGCTACGACATCCTCGAATTGCCGCCGCCGGCACAAGCGTGGGCGGCGGAGGAGATTCTCAACATCCTGGGCGCCTGCGTAGCGCAGTGGACGACCGGACGGACCCTGGCATCGCTCGGACCGACGAGCCCCGAATATTGGCATTTTCTGATCGAGGCGAAGAAGCTCGCGTACGCCGATCTTTATCAATACAACGCGGATCCGAATTTCGCGAGCGTGCCGCTGCGAAAATTGCTGTCGGAAAAATATGCCGCTTCGCTGTGCGGAAAAGTGGATCCGCGGCATGCCTCGAGTCCGGGCCCCCAGGGAAATTTTTCCATGCCGGGCGACACGATCGTACTGTCGACCGCCGATTCCGACGGCAACATGGTGTCCTGGGTCAACAGCAATTTTTCCGCTTTCGGTTCGGGCCTGACGGTGCCGGGCTACGGGTTCATTCTGCACAATCGCGGCGCGTTATTTACGCTCAATCCCAAGAGTCCCAATGCGATCGAGCCTCACAAAAGGCCGTTCAACACCCTATCCGCGGGCTTCATCATGCACAACGATCAGCCGCTGATGACGGTGACCTTGATGGGCGGCGACATGCAGGCGCAGGGACATGCGCAGTTGCTGGTGGATATATTGGATTTGGGCGCCAACTTGCAGGCGGCCGCGGATATGGCGCGATTCCGTCATTCCCAGGTATCGAATACGCTGGGCTTGGAGACGCCTCTGTATGATTTGGTGGGAGCGAAGCTCTCAGCCATGGGCCACTCGGTGAAATCCGTCGACGGCGACGGGGTCGGCGGCGTGCAGATCATCATGTTTGTCGCCGATCCGTCCGCGGCGCAATCAGCTCCCGACGGCGCCAGGCACGTCGCCGGCTACTATCGCGCGGGATCGGATTTCCGCAAGGACGGCGAAGCGGTCGGTTGGTAGGCGGCTCAGTGAACCGCGCATCGCCGACTCAAGGCGGAAGCAATCTGCGTTTGCCGTCGGCGGAGAGCATGATTCCGGGTTCATCAAGGTGGGTTCGATCCCAAAGCTCGCAGGTGACCTCGCGGTGGCGTTGGTCCAACGCCTCGCAGTAATTGGTGTACAGGCACAGACGCACACTCGCGCCGCGGCCTTCGCGGACTTTCAAAAACCAATCCGGATCTGCCAGTGCCTGGCGGGCGAATCCGACTATGTCCGCTGCACCAATGTGCAGCGCCTGCTCCGCCTGATTGAAATGATGTATGCCGCCGGAGAGCACAATGGGTGTGTTGAATCCAGCCTGGCGGACTTTCGCCCGGATGCGTGAGCACGCGACGACATTGCGGCCAAATGGCCCTTTCGCGTCCGAATAGTACGACGGCATGCACTCATAGCCGCTGCGTCCGGTGTAGGGATAGGCGGCTTCACCGATTTTCGGCTGCGAGGCGTCCTCGAATTTCCCGCCGCGCGACAAGGAAATGAAGTCCATCCCGGCGCCCGCGAGGCTCTGCGCAAAGTACTCCGTATCCTCGATGGTGCTGCCCGACTCAATGCAGTCTTCCGCGAGCATCCGGCAGCCCACCGGAAACGTTGCGCCGACCTGATCTCGTACCGCCGCCAGCACTTCCAACGGCAGCCGAATCCGCTGTTCGCGTGCGCCGCCGTACCCATCGTTTCGGGTATTTCGTGCGGAGAGAAAGGATGCCAGGGTGTAGGCATGCGCGTAGTGCAACTCGACTCCGTCGAAACCGGCTTTGCGCGCGCGAACCGCGGCGGACGCGAACACCGCAGGCAGCGTGGCGGGCAGATCGCGGACCGCGGCCACGTCGGTATCGGTGACACGCTCGCGAAAGCCCTGCCGCAGCGCCTCGAGTTCACGCGCGGTCAGAACCTTTTCCAAATCCGATTCTCCGAGCGCGGCCAATCGCGCACGCACGCTCGTCTCATCGCCGTCGATCATGTGCAGGAATTCACGGTGGCGCGGCGTCACCTGCAAGAAGCGCTCGAAGTATTTTTGCGGCGGGGGACGGCGCCGAATGCTCAAAAAATCGATGATTTGTATGAAAAGCTTGGTCTCGCCGTTACTCGCGCGGCGCACACACTCCGTGAGGCGCTCGAGCCCGGGCAGAAAACGATCATCGCTGATGCGAAGCAAAGGTCCGCTGGCGACGTCGCGCACGCCCGTGGCTTCGACGACCAGGGCGGCGGGACGTCCGCGTGCAAATCGCTCATACCAGGCGAGAACCGACGGCGTGACATCGCCCCCATCGGTCGCGCGCCATGGAACCATGGCGGGAACCCAGGTGCGCGAGGCCAACTGGACCGAGCCCACCCTGATCGGCTGGAACAATTGCGACTTCTCCGCCTGAACCGAGGTCGGCCAGGGCGCGTCGAGCGGCGCGTACTTGATTCGCTCAGGCGGTCGCCACGTCGCCATGGGTTTCGTCGTCGGGAATTACGGCCGTTGCCTCGATTTCCACGAGTGCGCGCGGTTCGACCAATGCTCGCACTTCGACAACCGACATGGCGGGGAAATTCTTGCCCATGATTTCGCGGTATGCGGCGCCGATTTCGCGCGCTTCGCGAGCATAGGCGTCGCGGCTCAACACGAACCAGGTCAACCGGACCAGGTGCCGCGGCTGCGCGTGGCCTTCCTCGAGAACGCGCACGATGTTGCGCAGCGCTTGCGCGACTTGCCCGGTCAGATCATCGCTGTTGAATTGTCCGTCGGCGTCCCAGCCGATCTGGCCGGAAACGAATAACATCTGTCCGCGTGCAGCCATGCCGTTGGCGTAACCCTTCGGACGCGGCCACTCCGCAGGCTGCAAGGTCTTGGTGCTCATCGCTCGGAGGTGTTCATTGCGTTGGTACTCATCCTAGTCGCCTTTGAAAGCCGGGCGTTGCTTGGCCGAGAACGCCTCGTATGCGCGGCGAAAGTCTTCGGTCTGCATGCAGATCGCCTGCGCCTGCGCTTCGGCCTCGAGCGCCTGATCCAAGCCCATGTTCCACTCCTGATTGAGCATGGTTTTGGTCATGCCGAGTGCAAAAGTCGGGCCGCTCGCAAGTTCTTGGGCGAGCTGTGTGGCCGCCGCAAGCAATTCCTCGGCGGGCAGCAAGCGGCTGTAGAAGCCGCAGGCGAGCGCTTCGTCGGAACCCATGGTGCGGCCCGACAACAGCAGTTCGGCCGCCCGTCCGTGCCCGATGATACGCGGTAAGATCGCGCAGGCGCCCATGTCGCAGCCGGCGAGCCCCACGCGCGTGAACAGGAACGCGGTTTTGGAACGCGGCGTGCTCAACCGGATGTCGGACGACATGGCCAAGATGGCACCGGCGCCGGCGCATACGCCGTCGACCGCGGCAATGATGGGCTGCGGACAGGCGCGCATGGCCCTCACCAGATCGCCGGTCATGCGCGTGAAATTGAGCAACTGAGGCATGCTCATCCGCGTCAAGGGTCCGATAATCTCCTGCACGTCCCCGCCGGAGCAAAAATTGGCATCGGCACCGCTGAGCAGGATCACTTTGACTTCGGGCGCGAGCGGAAGCTTGCGCATGAGATCCCGCAGTTCGGCGTAACTTTCGAACGTCAGGGGATTCTTCTTTTCAGGGCGATTCAACGTGATGCGGCCGATTCCGTGCTGAACGGACCACAGGAAATGCCGGGCGGCGTAATCGGTCAAGGTGTCTGTCATGATGTTTTCCGCGTCAGTTGCGCACGCAAATGCGACATGGATTCGTTCAATGCCCGCTGCTCGCGTTTGGGAACGCCGGAGAACAGATTCACGATCCATGACTCGTGTTCGACGGCCATTTGCCGGAATAGACGCCGGCCATCCTTGGTGAGCTTGACCAGGTAGGCGCGCCGATCGGCCGGGTCTTCGGCTCGGACGATCAAGCCCGCGCCCTCCAGTTGATCGACGATGCCGGTTACGTTGCCGCCGGTTACCAGCATGCGCCTGGACAACTCACCCATCTGCAGGCCGTCCGGGAAGCGCTCGAGCTGCGCCATGAGATCGAAGCGCGGCAGGGTGGTTTTGAAATGCGCGGCCAGAGATTTGCGCACGTGGTTTTCGATGAGATGCGAGCAAGTCAGCAAGCGCAACCACAAACGCAGCGATTCATGGGTGTCGTCCGTCAACCTCGAATCAAAGCCAATGGCAGCACTCACATCAATTCTCCGCCGGCAACCACGATGCTTTGTCCGGTGACCGATTCGCTGCCGGGCAGGCACAGCCATGTCGCGGCGTTGGCCACCTCATCGGGTTGGACAAGCCGCCCCTGTGGGTTCGATTTGGTCATGGCTTGCAGAGCATCCTCGAGCTTTCTGCCCGTGACGGCGGATATTTTTGCGGCGGCTTCTCTGACCAAATCCGTATCCGTATATCCCGGGCATATTGCATTCACCGTGATGTTGCGCGTGGCCACCTCCCTCGCGATGGCGCGCGTCAATCCGATGACGCCATGTTTCGCCGCGCAGTACGCGGCCACATAAGGATAGCCCGTGAGTCCCGCGGTGCTGGCGATATTGACGATTCGCCCGAAGCCGACTTGGAGCATGTCGGGCAGCGCCGCTTGAATTCCGAAATAGGTGCCGGACAGATTGATGGCCAGCAGACGCTCCCACAAAGCATCGTCGCGTTTGGTGATCGGGGCGCTGATGGCCTGGCCGGCGTTGTTGATCAGAATCTCGATAGGGCCGAACTGGGTACGCGCGGCCGCAAAGGCCGCGTCCACGGATTCCCGTTTGGCGACATCCGCGGTTGCACAGAAAGCTTGCGCGCCGGAGGATTTGAGCTCGGCCGACAACCCCTCGAGAGTGGCCGCAGTGCGTCCGAGCATACTCACCCTGGCGCCCTGAGCGATCAGCGCTCGAACGATGCTGGCGCCGATTCCGCGCCCGCCCCCAGTGACCAGCGCATGGCGCCCCTGCAGCAGTTTATTGCCGTTCATACAGAGCCCGCCGCGCTGGCCGCAGCGCGGGTCGCGGCGCGCTCGAGCTGGCTCTTGGCGGGCAGGTACGGCTCAGGCCACCACTGCTCCGTATAGGCTTGCGCGGCCGCCTCCGCGAGCGTCCACGAAGGATTCGCAAGATGCGGGCGGGCAAGCGCGCACAAATCGGCGCGGCCCGCCGCGATGATCGAATTGACGTGATCGGCCTCGAAGATATTTCCAACCGCAATGGTGGGGACGCCGGTGAGGTTTCGCACCATGTCGGCCAAGGGTGTTTGCCACATCCGGCCGTAAACCGGACGCTGCGTCGCGACCGTCTGACCGCTGGAAATATCGAGAATGTCGGCGCCGGCGGATGCCAGGGCCTTCGCGATGGCGACGACGTCGGTCTCGCTCAAGCCGCCTTCCTCCCAATCGCATGCCGAAATGCGTACGCTGACGGGCCTCGAGGCGGGCCAGGCGGCGCGCACCGCACGCAGCACCTGCAGCGGAAACTTCAACCGATTTTCCACGGAGCCCCCGTATTCGTCCTTTCTGACATTGGTCAGCGGCGACAGGAAACTTGCCAGCAAATAACCATGTGCCATGTGCAATTCAAGCATGTCGAATCCGGCCGCGGCGCCAAGCGTCGCTGCCCGCACAAAATCGGTCTTCACCGCTTCCATTTGCGCCGCCGACATTTCCTGCGGCACCTGACTGATGCCGGGCAGATACGGCAGGGGCGAGGGCGCCCGAAGGGGCCAATTGCCGCTGCTCAATGGGTGATCGGCCTCCTGCCATCCCAACTGTGTCGAGCCCTTGCGTCCGGCGTGACCGAGCTGCAGACAGATGCGCGCCGGCGATTCCGCATGCACGAATTCCACGATGCGCCGCCACCCCGCCGCCTGGGTCTCGTTCCACAGTCCGGTGCAGCCGGGAGAAATACGCGCATCGGCCGACGTGCAGGTCATTTCAGTGAACACCAGCCCGGCACCACCCGTCGCGCGTGCGCCGTAGTGAACCAAATGCCAATCCCCGGGCATCCCGTCGACTGCGCGATATTGGGCCATGGGCGAGACCACCACGCGATTGACCAAGTGCATATCGCGCAGACGAAACGGCAGAAACATCGGCGGGCGAGGCTCGCGGATGCCGCCGCACTGCGATGCCAGCTTGGCCTCGATCTTGTCGATGAATAGCGAGTCGCGCAGCTTGAGGTTGGCGTGGCCGATGCGCTGGCTTCCCGACAGCAGGCTGTAGGCGAACTGCAGAGGTTCCATGTTTTCGTATCGAGCGACGTTTTCGAACCATTCCATGCGATTGCGCGCCGCACTTTGCAGCTTTTGCGCCTCGACGCTGCGCTCGGTCTGGTAGGACGCCAAGCCGGATTGCACGTCCTTCGCGTCGCTGACGTGCCTTACCAGCGAGATTGCATCCTCCATCGCCAGCTTGGTGCCCGATCCGATCGAAAAGTGCGCAGTGTGCGCGGCATCGCCGATGAGCACGCGATTGCCCTCGTGCCAATGCCGGCATTCCACCCGATTGAAATTGAGCCACGGCGAGCCGCGCAGATGCCGCGCGTTGGACAAGAGCGGCGCGTTGTCCAAATAGGCCGCGAACAAGTTCTCGCAAAATGCAATCGACTGGTCGGCATCGGCCTTGTCCAGCCCGTGCGCGGCCCAGGTCTCCTCACGCGTCTCCACGATCACGGTGGAAAGGTCCTTGCTGAATTGATAGGCGTGAATTTGAAACCATCCGAATTCGGTCTTCTCGAACGCAAAGGTGAACGCGGAGAACTTCTGGGTGGTGCCGAGCCAGATGTAGCGGCATTTCCGCACCTCGAGATGCGGGCCGAACTTCTCCGCCTGCCGCATCCGGGCCTTGCTGTTGGCGCCCTCCGCGATGACCAAGAGATCTGCGCCGTCGAACTCGCCGGTGTCGTCGATCTCGTGACGAAAGGTCTGCTTCACGCCGAGCGAGGCGGCGCGCTTCTGCAGAATGCTGAGCAGCATGCGGCGCGAGATGCCGGCGAAGCCGTGACCATGCGAACGGATGATCTGGTTCTTGAAATGCACGTCGATGTCGTCCCAGTGGTAGAACTCATCGACGATGCGCGCATGCGAGGGTGCGTCGGCTTCCAGGAAGTTGCCCATGGTCTTGTCCGAAAACACGACGCCCCAGCCGAAGGTGTCGTCCGGGCGGTTGCGCTCGAAAATCTCGACCGACGCAGCGGGCAGCGCCTTCTTGAACAAAATAGCGGAATACAGGCCGGCGGGGCCTCCGCCCAGGCAGACAATTCGCTTCATACTTCATTATATCATGCTTATATAGTTTAGGTATAAAGTAACGTGGGATGAACCCGGGCCCCGGTCCGGGCGCCGGGATGCCGAGACAGAGCGGGACGCTAGCGCGGCGTGGCGCTTTCCAGGCAGCGTGCGAAGAGTTCGACCGCGGTTTTCAGCTGGCCGACGGACAGTCCTGCATAGCCGATGAGGAGCCCGGGCCGCGCAGGCCGGTTGCGGTAGTAAGGGTGGATAGGATGCAAGCCGAGGCCCAACGTTGTGGCGCGCTCGAGGAAGGCGTCGAGTTCATCGAAGTCGAAGATGACGAAACCAGACGACGAAGTGCATGCCGGCCTGGTGCGGCCCGATGTCAATATGCGAGCCCGCGAGATGCTGCAATGCGTCGATGACAGTTCTCCGGCGATGAATGAGCTCCTTGACGGACTTGCGCAGATGCTTCTCGTATTGCCGGCTCTGAATGAAAGTCGCCAGGGCGGCCTGCTCCACCGAGGGCGAACCGAGATCGTCGAGCAGCTTCGCCTTGTACAGGGCGTCGCGCAGTGCCGCGGGACATACGATGTACCCCAGGCGCAACGAGGGAAACAGCGACTTGGAGAAGCTGCCCACATACAGCACGCGGTCGGCGAGATCGAGAGAGCGCAACGCCGGCAGGGGCCTGCCGCCGGCGTGAAATTCCGTGTCGTAATCATCCTCGAATATCCAGCTTCCGGTTCGCGCGGCCCACTTCAAGAGTTCCAGGCGCCGGTTCAAACTCATCACGACACCCGACGGGAATTGATGTGAAGGCGTAACGAATACCAACTTGGTACGACGCTGCGGCAATTCTCCGATGACCAGACCTTCATCGTCCGTGCGCGCGCTTCTGACCTCCGCGCCGTGCGCGAGCAAGCTGTGTACGGCGAGCTGATAATGCGGATCTTCCACGACCACCCGTTCGCCGGGGTTCACCAGTACGCGCTCCGCCAAGGTAAGGGCTTGCTGTGTGCCCGCGACAATCAGGATGTCGGCGGCATTGCAGAGCACTCCGCGCCTGCGCACGAGATAGTCGGCGATCGCGCGGCGCAGCGGCAGATATCCTCCGGCAGCCGGGTACGTCGGCCCGGCGCGCAGCGCGGCGGCCGCCAACTTGCGCCGCCACGAATGGAAAAGGCCTGGGTCAACGAGCGGCTCGCCGTAGAGCAGGTTATATTTCGGCCGCCCGCTGGCATGCGCGCCGGCCAAGGTAACGGGGGAGAGTGACAGCATCCGCGCGGCATAGCGTGAAACCGGGATGATGCCGGCCCTGGACCGCGGCCGAGTAGCAGGACTGACAATCGCAACCCGTGTGCCTGATCCCCCACGAGCGATGGCCAACTCCTCCGCACAGAGCAGCTCATAAGCTTGAAGCACCGATTTTCGCGCCACGCCGAGGGCGGTCGCCAGCGCCCGGGTGGAGGGCAAGCGCGCGCCCGCGGCGATGCGCCCTTCGAGAATCTCCAACTTGATCGCCCGAGCGATCTGGTCGTATAGCGTGCCCTTTTTGTCCAGCGTGAGATACATACGATCTCGGCCGACGGGTATGGACGCTTACGCCGCAACCGGCGAACGGGTGCGCAGCGATGCGAGCACGCGTTCGAGCTGCACGCCGCCATCATCGGCGAGGGCCGCTTCGCGCAACGCGCGCAGACGGGCCGCCCCCTCGGGATCATTCACCAGACTCGGGACCAGTGCCGATAGTTGACTGAATGACGACCAACCGCGCTCGTGTGTGTCGCCGTAGCCTTTCACCAGCGTCTGGCATTCCGCAAGTTCCGCGGCGAGGGCGTAGTTTTGCGGCGCAATCTCCAAGAGCTGCTTCAACCACGCTTCGATGCGCAAATTTTCGATTTGGTACCGCAGGCTGCTGCGTCTGAAACCTCGGAGGGCGGCGATGCTACGCAGCAACGCGAAGCCGCCGATGCTCGTCGTCGAAATGCGGCGACCGGCGGTGAATCGGACCAAGGTGCGGTGCGCGCGGGCGGATGCCAGCAGGCGCCGGCCCAAGCCGGCCGGCAATGTGCCGCAGATTTCCTCAACCCGCGGCTTCACGAACTCGCGCACTTCGACGAGGTCTTTAGGGCCGGCCTTTACCTCGCGTCGAATGCGTTCCGCGCGGCCGCGCCGAGTCTTGAGCTGCGCGACGCGCATTACATCCTCGAAGCTCATCCACAATGCCAGGGAACGCGCCGCGGCGGCAGTCAATTGCCCCTCGTTCGACGCCGACGTGTCGATCGCGCGGATGTGCGCGATGCGATCCAAAAACATGGCGGCGTAAGCCGCGTCCTGGTAGTCGCACAGGCGAGCTGCTGCCATTCCGAGCAACTCGCGCAGCGCTGCGGGAAACTGATTTTCGATTCTTTGCCGCAACTGCGCGGACAAGGCTCCAAACGCGTAGTCGGAAGAGTCGATTGTTCCGTGCGGATCGGGCCAGTGTGCCGCCGTCAGCGGCGCGGCGGCAGCGGCAACAACTGCCCGACGGCCGGCTTCAAAAGCCGCCAGACTGGCGTCGACGCCGAGGCCGGATTCCCGGATGGCATGATGATATTCCTCGATTGACCAGGGCAGTACGCCGGCGCCCGCAATACTGCCTAGTATGACGGCGCTGATGCGGCCTGCCGCGCCCTCGGCGACCTTGACCATGTCAAAACCAATCAGCTTCGCCGCCGACGCGGATGCGATTTCAAACAATTCCCGCGAGCTTGCCCGCCCGTCGCCGAGCGACATTTTTTCGCCGATGGTGTAATCGCGATGGGTCGACGCGATAAGCGTCGTGCGATCACGGGTGACCAAGCCGCGATTGATGGCTCTGCCGGCTTCCATCCACTCCGACGCCACAACGATGTCCACGTCGCCCGGATTCGGCATCAGCGCCATGATGGGCTCGCGGCCCGCGGGCGCGTCGCTTCTCGGAAAGAATTCCAAATAGTAGATCGTCGCGCCGGTGCGTTGCGCAACGCCGGGAACCGACGTTGCCTGCACAAAGTAGCCTGCACGCCGGGCGGTCATGACGAGCCAGTCGGTCACGACGCCGCCGCCCTGACCGCCCAGAGCGGCAATCGTCAAGGTGATGGGCCGTGAGCGCCTCAAGCCAGTACGCGGATGACGGCCATGCGCAGGCGCGCCTTGAACCGATCCCAAAGGCTCGGGTTCACGATGACATCGGCCCGGTAGAAAGACGGACAAAGGACCGCGGCGTGTGCCACTTCGCCGCAAACCCCGCAACCCACGCAGCTGTTGTCGACATACGCGACCGGATCCCGCCGCAGGGGATCAGGATTCGTTTTGAGAGTCAGTGAAGGGCACCCGGACAGCCTGATGCAAGAATGATCGCCGGTGCAGACATCGGAGTCGATGCCAAAGCGCTCCCGGACGACGCGCTCGCCGTCGCCGATCAACTTCTTGATGGCCGGAGCCACGCGCCGCTGACGATTCAACTGGCACTCGCCTTCGGCAATCACGATTTTGGGTCCGGTGAATTTAGTCAGCAGCGCTTCGCGCAGTACGCTCATTGTCTGCTTCATGTCGTAGGTGCGAATCGTGCGCACCCATTCGACGCCCACGCCGCGCACGGCCGACTCGATGCGGTTCCTTGCGTGACGACCCTTGATGTCGGCCGATGATGACGGGATGTATTGCCCCCCGGTGGCGGCCGAGTACCCGTTGTCCACGATGATGGTCACGCCGTCATGCCGATTGAAGACGGCATTGCCGATGCCGCTGGTCAAACCGTTGTGCCAGAAACCGCCGTCGCCCATCATCGATAGCGAACGCCGCGGATTGGGTACGTTAAACGACGCGCCGCCGGCCGCACCCAGGCCATAGCCCATGATGGTGCCGCCCAGATCGAATGGCGGCAGGGTTGAAAAAGAATGACAGCCGATGTCCGCGCTGACGTGCATCGGCCCCATTTCCCGCGCGAGCAGTTTCATGGATGCGAACAGCGGGCGCTCGGGACATCCGGTGCACAGTCCCGACGGGCGCACCGGTACATTGCGCGCCAGCATGGCGGCCGGAAGCAGGGGAATGTCCGCGGCCGGCAGATGCCCGAACTCCGCGAGAAATTTTCGCAGGCCCGCGATGATCACGGCGCCGGTATATTCGCCCGCCATGGGCAGCGGTCCTTTGCCGACGATGCGCGTCTGCAGGTCCGCTTGACGCAGAAACAGGCTGGCCGCCTGCTCGATGAACTCGGGCTGGCCTTCCTCGATGATCAGAATGGCCTTCTTGCCCTGCGCGAAGCGGCTGAATTCGTCAGGCACAAGCGGATATGTCACGTTCAAGACGTAGAGCGGAATCTTCGATTCGCCGAACACGTCGGCCAAATTCAACCGCTCGAGCGCGCGCAGCACGGTATTGTACAAACCGCCTTGCAGCACGATACCGATGTCGCAAGCCGGGTTTTCTCCCAAGAACTCATTGAGCTTGCGTTCTTTGACGAATTTGACCGCGGCGGGCCAGCGCTGCTCGATTTTTGCCCGCTCTTGTGCGTAAGTCGAGGGCGGCAGAATGATTCGGTCGAATGCGCGCACCGGGTTGTTCATCGCTTGCTGCAGTGTGAAAGGCGGCCGGCGATTGTCCTTGGCGCGAAATTGACCGACCACATGACAGGCGCGAATCCGCAACATCAGCATGACGGGCGTGCTGCTCGCTTCGGAAAGCTCGAAGCCCTGTTCCACCGCCTGGACGATCGAGGGCAGATTCGGGCGCGGGTCGAGCAACCACATCTGTGACTTCATGGCGAAGGCGTGAGTGCGCTCCTGCATGATGCTCGCGCCTTCGCCGTAGTCTTCGCCGAGCACAATCAGCGCACCGCCGATAACCCCGGCCGAGGCGAGATTCGAGAGCGCATCCGAGGCAACATTGGTGCCGACGGTGGATTTCCAAGTCACAGCACCGCGGATGGGATAGTTGACCGACGCGGCGAGCATGGCGGCGGCCGTCGCCTCACTCGCCGAGGATTCGAAGCGAACGCCGAGCTCGCCCAAGATCACGCTCGCGTCCGACAGCACGTCCATGAGGTGCGAAATCGGCGCACCTTGGTAGCCGCCCACATATCCGACGCCGGATTGCAGCAGCGCCTTGGTCACAGCGAGAATCCCTTCTCCTTCGAACTCGGCGCCTGCGCTCAGGCGCAGCGACTGCACTTCTTTGGCGAATGAACGCTCAGCCATGCGATAAGCTCAGAAAAAAACCAGTATACATGCGTGCGGCGGCCCTTAAGTTTACGGCTGCAATCGGGTCGATGCCCAAGGGGCCCCGGAAATTTCGCGGCCGTCTTTGAGCGTCCGCGTGAAGCGGGCGCGGTCGTGAATGCGGTATTCCCCTTCAACCCACAGTTCCACCGCATCGGCGTAGAGCCGGTATCCACCCCAATTGGGCGGACGCGGCACCGAAACGCTGACACTCTCAGGTTCTTGGGATGCGGGGCCCTCATAGGGAATGCCGAAGCGGCGTGCCTCGCGGGCCACCGCTTCGCCCAAGGCTTTTCGGGATTCCACCGGTTGGCTTTGCTGGCTCGCCCAGGCGCCCAACTGCTTCTGCCAAACCCGCGTTCGGAAATAGGCGTCGTTTTCGGTATCGGAGAGCAATTCCACGCGGCCCTCCGCGCGAACTTGCCGGTGCAAGTGATCCCAATGAAATACCACAGCGGCCCGCGGGTTGGCGGCAAGCTCGCTACCCTTGCGCGATCGGTAGTTGGTATAAAAGAGTATATAACCCTGCTGCGCTGCGATCTCCTTACAGAGCACGACCCTGGCGGAGGGATAGCCCCGGCTGTCGACCGTCGCCAAGATCATGGAGTTCGGATTCGGCTGCGCGGCATCGCGCTGTGCCTGGGCCAGCCATTGGGCCGCCACTTCGAGCGGATTGACCGGCAGGGGGTCCGGGAGGGTTTCAGTCCAAAATGTCTTTTTGCTGCTGCTCATTAGAGAATGGTAGCCGTGCCGATGAATCTTAAGGGGCTTTCTTTCATATGAATCTGGACGAATTGCGGACGGCACTAACCGACCTAGACGGTCAATTGTTGGCTTTGGTGGCCAAGCGTCAGGCTTTGAGCGAGCAAGTGGCGGCCGTGAAACGGGCCACGGGACGCGCGACGCGGGATTTCGGCCGAGAGCGGGAGGTCATTTTGCGGGGTCGCAATACCGCCGAGCGCCTCAAGGTCTCGCCCGACCTGGCCGAATCGCTGTTGAGGCAGCTCATTCTGTCCTCGCTTGCGACCCAGGAGCAGGCCCGCGTTGCGGCCCAGGCCCACGGCAGCGGCAAACGCGCACTGGTGATCGGCGGCCACGGCAAGATGGGCGGGTGGTTTGCGGAGTTTCTGGCCTCCCAAGGGTTTCGAGTCACCATCGCGGACCCCCGCGGCGCCTCGCCGGGCTTTGAGAGGTGCGCCGATTGGCAGACCGACCCATTGGATTTCGACTTGATCGTGCTGGCGACACCGCTGTCCGCGACCGCCGAATTGCTGCAACTCCTGGCACGACGACGACCGCGCGGACTGGTGTTCGATTTGGGCTCGCTCAAAACGCCGCTGCGCGCGGGGCTCGAAGCGCTGGTCCAGGCCGGTTGCCGCGTCACCTCGGTGCACCCCATGTTCGGACCGGATACCGAGTTGCTGTCGGGCCGGCACGTCATTTTCATCGATTTGGGGGACAAGGAAGCCTTGGCGGAAGCCCAGGAGTTATTCGCCCCGACGATGGCTGAGCGGGTCGTGATGGATCTGGACGAGCACGATCGCTTGATCGCCTACGTTCTGGGGCTGTCGCACGCCCTCAATATCGCGTTTTTCACCGCCCTGGCCGACAGCGGCGAAGCCGCGCCGCGGTTGGCACGCTTGTCGAGCACGACGTTCGACTCACAGTTGGAGGTGGCGAGCCGCGTCGCCGCCGAGAGCCCGGAACTGTATTTCGAGATCCAAAGTTCGAATGATTACGGCAATGAGTCGCTGCTTGCGCTGCAAAAGGCGGTCAATGGGCTGGTCGCCACGGTGAAATCCAAGAATGCGCAGGAGTTCACGGCAATCATGAACCGCGGCAGAGCTTACTTGGATGTGCGCGCGGCCGCGCGCGCGGTATGAAGGAACAGGGCATGGCGGAGCTGACCGACACGGATAGGGAGATCGAGGACTTGCGCAAGCGCCTGGCGGAAATGAGCGCCGAGGCCGCGAACAACGAAACCATCATGAAGCGCACTCAGGCGCGCGAGTTGACGCTGCTGCGCGCCGACAGTTTGCCGCAATTGCTGCATGCCATGGTGGGGGGCCTGCGCGAGTCATATTCGCTCGATGCGGTCAGTGTGGTGCTGCTCGATCCGCAGCACGAAGTGCGGCACCTTTTGGTCGCGGGCGGCGATCGCCCCGAAGAATTCAAGCAGATTTTTTTCGTCGATTCGCTGGTCGGATTGGCACCGCAGCTCGCCGTGCTGCACAAGCCGTGGCTTGGTCCCTATGTCGGCGCCGATCATCATCTGTTGTTTCCCGGCATATCGAATCTCAAGAGCGCAGCGCTTGTACCATTGCCGCGCAAGGACCGCGCGACCGGGGCGTTATGCTTCGGCAGCCGCGATGCCACGCGCTTTACGCGCCATCACGGCACAGACTTTCTCGCGCATTTGGGCGCGGTCGCCGCCGTATGCATCGAAAACGCCGTGAACCGCGCACGGTTGCTGCGCGCCGGCATCACCGATTTCCTCACCGGCTGGCACAATCGGCGCTACTTGCAGCAGCGCTTGAAAGAAGAACTGGCGCGCGCGCAGCGGCGCGGCGGGACGATCGCCTGTCTGATGATCGACATCGACAAATTCAAGGGCATCAATGACGGCTACGGACATCTGGCGGGAGACAGCGCTCTCAAAGAGGTTGCGCAGCGCATCGAAGCGCAAATTCGCAACATGGATACCGCCGCGCGTTTCGGCGGTGATGAGCTTGCAATACTTTTGCCCGAAGCCACCGCAGCCGATGCGGCGATCCTGGCCGAGCGAATTCGCGAGGTGATTGCTGCGTCGCCCTTCGCCTTGAACTCGCAAGTTTCGCGCGGTCTGACGGTGTCCGTGGGCGTTGCCGCGGTCGCACCGGGGCGCGACGAAGCCGATCTCAAAGCCGTGGCCGACCGCTTGATCGCCGACGCCGATGCCGCACTATACCGCGCCAAGGCGCTGGGCAGAAATCGAGTTCAAGTGGGGGCCGGGTGAGCATGTCCCCGCAAGTCCCCACCGACACCATCGACAAGGACGGATTCCGCGCCAATGTGGGCATTGTCCTGGCGCGCGGCTCGGGAGAGGTGTTCCTGGGCGGCCGCGTCGGCGGGCGCGGCTGGCAATTTCCGCAGGGCGGAGTCAATCGCGGCGAACCGGTCGAAGACGCCCTGTATCGGGAACTGCGGGAAGAAATTGGCCTCGATCGCCAGGATGTGGAAATTCTGGGTTCAACCCAGGGCTGGCTGCGTTATCGCCTGCCGCGCCAGTACGTGCGCGACCGATGCATTGGTCAAAAGCAACGCTGGTATTTGCTGAAGCTCATCGGCGACGAATCAAGACTGCGCTTCGACCTCACCAATCAGCCGGAATTCGATCGCTGGCGCTGGACCGATTATTGGACGCCGGTGCGCGAAGTGGTGTATTTCAAACGGCGAGTCTACGTGCGGGCGCTGCATGATTTGGGAAAACACATGTTTTCCGACGGTCTGCCGCCGTATCCGGATTGGTGGCCGGAAATCCAGGCGGCCTCGTAAGCGTTGAGCGAATGCAGGGAGCGCTCAACCAGGCTTGACCACCGCGAGGATGACGATGACTATCAGCAGCAGCGCCGGCAATTCGTTGAACCCTCGCAACCACTTGGCGCTGCGGGTGTTGCGCTGCGCGGCGAAATCCCGCATCAGCTTGTAGCAGTACACGTGGTAGGCGATGACCAATGCCACGAACAGCAGTTTGAACTGGAGCCAGGTCATCTGCAGGTATCCTGGGGACTCGATCAGCATCAGGCCGCCAAACAAAACGGCGAGCGTGGCGCCGATGGTCATGATGGCGAACAAGCGCCGCTCCATGATTTCGAAGCGCTGTATGCCGATCGAATCCGATGCCTGCGCGTGATACACATACAGCCGCGGCAAGTAGAACAGGCCGGCGAACCAGGCGACCACGGCAACGACGTGGAATGCTTTGAGCCAGAGCATGGTCTCAAGAATAGATGATAACTGGAGCGCTGTCTTAGGGGTCGAGGGTTCGTATAATGAGGTTTGAGTTTTCCGAGGAGCGACGTAGCTTAAGAATGGCCGACTCTTTCAGCAAATTGGTGGTTCGGCCGCATGCGCCAAAGCGCCTCGCGGCATTGTGGGCGGTCGGCTTGTTGCTCGCCGGGGCCATCCTTTACAGCGCGTTCGAATTGGGGCGCTACGATGCGGGTTTTCGCGTGGTCGACTCGGTGCGCGGCGCATTGTCAGCCAGCCGGCGCATTCGCACGCTCGAGTCGGAGAACGAGAATCAGCGACGCCAGCTAGAGGCGGCCGAAACGGCGCGGCGCGTGGACCGCGAAGGCTACGCGCAAGTGGAGCGGAGTCTCGGCGACATGCAGAGTCAGATCGCGCGCCTCAATCAGGATCTATCATTCTATCGCGGGCTGGTTCAGCCTGAGTCGCTGATTCACGTGAAAGTGCAGCAGATGCAGATCGTACCGGACGGACCTGCCGGCCAGTATCACTTGAAGTTCGTTTTGATGCAGACCGGAAAACCGGACAAAGAGGTTGTCGGCAACGCCGCCGTCACACTCGACGGACTGCTGGGCGGCAAGCCGCTCTCGCTAAACTACGCGCAAGTCTCGCCTAACCACCGCATCAGCCTGGCATACTCGTTCAAGTACTTTCAGGAGTACAACGAAGCGATTGAACTGCCGGCGGGCTTCGAGCCGACGCGGGTCGGTGTCGAGATTCATAGCGGACGGGATGCCAATCATAGCTTTCGGCAGGCCTTCGTTTGGAAGGCACAGGGAATGTCGGTGGAAACGGAAGCGAACGGCGATATTCCAGGCAAAGGTGAAGCAGATGTTCAAACCGAAACCGAATAAGAAAGCAGAGATCGACACGCTGATCGGCGCGAAGACCCGAATCAACGGCGATGTCGAGTTCGTCGGCGGATTTCATCTGGATGGCTATATCAACGGCAATGTTAAAAGCGAAGTGGGGAGCGGCGCCACGCTGTCGGTGAGCGAGCAGGGGTGCATCGAGGGCTCGGTCGTCGTCACGAATATCGTCCTGAACGGCATCGTGAAAGGCGATATCGAGGCCGGCGACCGCGTCGAAATGGGCCCGAAGGCGCGCGTCCTCGGCAGTGTTCACTACACGACCATTGAAACCGCCGTTGGCGCCCAAATTAATGGGAAATTGATCCATCGAACCAAAACGGGGCCCGGGCCGGGCGATTCGGTCTCCGCCGAAGCGAACGCAGGTCGCAAAGAGGGCTCGCAGCTTTGATTGGCCGTGGCGCGGCCTGTAGAATGTTCCTAT
Organism: uncultured Gammaproteobacteria bacterium; assembly: GCA_963721095.1. GTDB lineage: Bacteria > Pseudomonadota > Gammaproteobacteria > Steroidobacterales > Steroidobacteraceae > Bog-1198. The sequence goes on from CAVRHU010000001.1 coordinate 657,921, forward strand.
GAGCGCAACCTCCGAATCCACTGTTTCCGCCGATCCTGTACCGCAGATGCCGGACGTGCTGATCTTTACCGACGCGGCGGCCGGCAAGGTCGGCGAACTGATCCGCGAAGAGGCGAATCCCAACCTGAAATTGCGCGTGTTCGTCTCGGGCGGCGGCTGTTCAGGTTTTCAATACGGGTTCACATTCGACGAGAAAATCGAAGAGGGCGACTTTTGCGTCGAGAAACGCGGCGTCCAACTCCTGGTTGATCCGATGAGCGCGCAGTATCTGATGGGCGCGGAGATCGACTACAAAGAGGATCTACAGGGCGCCCAGTTCGTGATTCGCAATCCGAACGCGAAAACTACCTGCGGCTGCGGGTCTTCATTCGCGGCCTAAGAACGTTGAAGTGTAGATGAGCCGCGGTAAGGTCGTGCCCGACGTGCTTGCCGCCGTCGACTTAGGAAGCAACAGTTTCCACATGGTCGTTGCGCGCTACTCGCACGGCCAGCTCGTCATCCTCGATCGATTGCGTGAAATGGTTCGCCTGGCCGCCGGCATGGGCGACAGCGGCCGGCTCGACGACACCGCAACGGAACGTGCCTTGCGATGCCTGGAACGATTCGGCCAGCGTCTGCGGGCGATGCGCGCGGACAGCGTGCGAGTCGTGGGCACGAACGCCTTGCGCCGCGCCAAGCGCAAGCGGTGGTTCCTGGAGCGCGCTCGTGCGGCCCTGGGCCACCCCATCGAAATCATCTCCGGGCTGGAAGAGGCGCGCCTGATCTACTCCGGCGTCGCGCATACGAGTCCGATGAGCCCGGATAAGCGGCTGGTCATCGACATCGGCGGCGGTTCGACTGAAGTCGTCATCGGCGAGGGCTTTGATCCGCTCCTGCTCGAGAGCTTGTCCGTCGGTTGCGTGGGTTTGAGCGCCAGCTTCTTCGACGACGGCCGAATTTCCGCGAAGCGCCTGGAACGGGCGCGCACGGCGGTCAGGCTGGAACTCGAGCCGGTGCAGGAGGCTTACCGGAAGATGGGATGGCTGCAGGTATTCGGCAGCTCGGGCACGGTGCGCGTGATCAGCGACGTGCTGCACCGCCTTAATCCCGATTCGCCTCAGGTCACGCTCGACAACTTGAACGCTCTCGCCGAGCGCGTCATCGCCGCGGGACATGTCGATGAACTGGACTTGCCGGACGTGGACGCAGAGCGCGCGCCGGTGTTTCCCGCGGGACTGGCGATACTGGCGGAAGTGGTCGAGAACTTCGGCATCGACCGTGTGCGCGTGGCCGAAGGCGCGATGCGCGAGGGACTGCTCTACGATCTCATGGGCCGCTTTACCAACGAAGATGCGCGCGTTCGCAGCGTGCGCGCGATGGAACAGCGCTACCACATCGACGAGCTGCAGGCGGATCGGGTCGAGGCCACGGCCGTGGGATTGCTCGAGCAAGTTGAGAACGCCTGGGGACTGGAAGATCCCTTGGCGGAATCGGTTCTGCGCTGGGCCGCGCGGCTGCACGAAACCGGCCTCGATATCGCCCACTCCAAGTATCACCGTCACAGCGCGTACCTGCTCGAGCACGCCGACATGCCGGGATTTCCACGGGAAGAACAGTTGCTGCTCGCGGCGCTCGTGGGCGGCCACCGCCGCCAGTTGTCGGTCGAGACGCTCGAGGATCTGTTGCCTCCGTGGGATCGGCTGGCGGAGTTTTTGATCGTGATCCTGCGGCTCGCGGTGCTCTTGCACCGCGGGCGAAGCCCGCAGCCGCTGCCGGAAGTGAAATTAACGGTCAAGAGCCGCAACGTCGCACTCGAGTTGCCGCAGCGCTGGATCAAGGAGCACCCGCTCACGCTCGAGGACCTCGAGCAGGAACGCGCCTATCTCAAAGAAGCCGGATTTCGCCTGAGCATCGTCGGGGCCCTGTCTTAAGTATTGCGCCGTCTAGCCGTCGGTCAGGGCCACCCGCTCGTCATACAGATTCATCAGCCGGGCCTGCGCGGAGAATTTTTTCTCGCCCGCGGCACGGGTGTATTGCCCGTCAGTGTCCAGTGTCCAGGCCTGCATGTCGTCTTCGAGGTAGAGTTTCAAATCATCCGCGACCCGAGCCTTCAGGGCGGCATCTTCGATCGGGAAAGCGATCTCGATACGGCGAAACAAATTGCGGTCCATCCAATCGGCGCTGCCGCAATACACTTCTTGCGCCCCCGCATTCTCAAAAAAATACACCCGCGAATGTTCAAGAAAGCGCCCGACGATGGAACGCACCTTGATGCGGTCGGAAACGCCGCGGACGCCGGGCCGCAGGCAACACACCCCGCGAATGACGAGGTCGATGTCGACGCCGGCGCGCGACGCACGGTACAGCGCCTGAATCACAGTCGGCTCGGTGAGGGCATTGAGCTTCGCGATGATGCGTGCCGGCTTGCCGGCCCGCGCGTGCTCGGCCTCGCGGTCGATTTTCGCCAAAAGCGCCTGGTGAAGGCTGAACGGGGCGTGCAGCAGCTTGCGCAGCTTCGGCACCTGCGTCAGGCCCGTGAGCTGCAGAAAAATCTCGTGAATATCCTCGCCGATGGATTCGTCGGCCGTCATCAGGCCATAGTCGGTGTAAAGCCGCGCGGTCTTGGTATGGTAGTTGCCGGTGCCCAGGTGGCAGTAACGGCGCAGGCCTTTCTCCTCGCGCCGTACCACCATGACGAGTTTCGCATGCGTTTTGAAACCGAATACCCCATACATGACGTGCGCACCGGCTTCCTGCAGCTTGGTCGCCAATTCGATGTTTGCCTCTTCGTCGAATCGCGCCCGCAGTTCGATGATGACCGTGACGTCCTTGCCCGCGGCAGCAGCTTCGACCAGCGCGGCAACAATGGCGGAGTCGTTGCCCACCCGATAAAGCGTCTGCTTGATTGCCAGGACCTGAGGATCGTTCGCCGCTTGGCGGATGAAATCCGTGACCGGCCCGAATCCTTGGAACGGGTGATGCAGCAGCACATCGCCGGAGCGCAGAGTGGAGAAAGGATCGCCGCCCGCTTTCAGCCGGTCCGGAATGCTGGGCATGAACGCGGCATATTTTAGTTCGGCGCGATCCACCAGATCATACAGCGCCATCAAGCGATTCATGTTCACCGGCCCGGAGACCTTGTACAGATCGTCCTGCGTGAGGGCGAATTGTTCCAGGAGGTAGGCGAGGATTTCCTCCGGACAATCGTGGGCGGTTTCCAGGCGTACGGCATCGCCGTAGCGCCGCGAGGCGAGTTCGCCCTCGACCGCGCGCAGCAGGTCATCGACTTCTTCCTGCTCGACGAACAGGTCGCTGTTGCGCGTGACGCGGAATTGGTAGCAGCCGCGCATTTGCATGCCGGCAAACAGCGTCGAGACATAGGCCTCGACAATCGTCCCCAAGAAAACGAAATTGCGGCTGCCGAGTTCATCGGGCAGCCGGATCAGGCGCGGCAGCGAGCGCGGCGCCTGAACGACGGCAAGTCCGCTGTTGCGCCCGAAACCGTCTTCGCCTTCCACCACGATCGCGAAATTCAAGCTCTTGTTGAGTATTTTCGGAAAGGGCCGCGCAGGATCGAGCGCCAGCGGGCTCAAGACCGGTTCCACCTCGCGGGTGAAATAATCCTTGATCCAGGCCGCCTGCGCCGGGGTCCAGGTTTCGGGCTCCACGAAAATGATGCCGTTCTTCGCGAGCTCCGGCATGAGCACATCGTTTAAAACTTCGTATTGCTCATCGACCAGGCGCACGGCGTTCACACGGATGGCCTTCAATTGTTCCGGCACGGACAGTCCGTCGGGCCCCCCTTGAATCGCACCGGCCTCCAGCAACTCCTTGAGGCTGGCGACGCGAATCTCGAAGAACTCGTCGAGAATGGCGCAGGAGATACATAGGAATCGGACCCGCTCGAGGATGGGAATGCTGGGATCCTTGGCTTGATCCAGGACTCGCTGATTGAATTCCAGAAAGGAGAGTTCGCGGTTGAAATACAGCTGCGGAACTTGTAGGTCGGTGTCGTTCATGTGCTCTTCAAGCGTAGCGATACACGCCGCCCAAAATGCGTGCACCCTGCGCGCCGGTAACGCTGCCTGCGCTCGAAGTCAGCCCCTCGAGAGTACGCTTCGCGAACCACGCGAAGGCGACCGCTTCGACATAATCGGGATCGAGCCCAAGCGCGGCTGTGCTGGCGACGCGGTTGGGCGCAATCAACGCGGCGACGGCGCTGAGCAATCCTAAATTGTGCGCCCCGCCTCCGCAAACATAGAGTGCGGCGCCCGGCGCGTATTGGCGCACCGCGTCGGCGAGCGTGCGCGCCGTGAACTGCTGCAGTGTCGCCTGAACATCGCCCGGGGGACGCGAAAACAAACCGAGCCTGCTCTTCAGCCACGACAGATTGAACAGTTCGCGCCCCGTGCTCTTGGGCGGCGCGAGCCGCAGGTATGGCTCGTCCAGCAATTCGTTGAGCAGCGTCTCATCGACTTGGCCGGAAGCCGCCCAAGCGCCGCCGGCGTCGAAATCCTTGCCCTGGTGCTCTGCAATCCAGGCATCGAGCAGACGGTTCGCCGGGCCGGTATCAAAGCCGGTGACGCTGCTGCCCTGCGTCAGAATGGTGATATTCGCGATGCCGCCTAAATTGGCGATGACCCGGTCTTCCTCGTCGCTGCGAAAAACCTGATCGTGAAACACGGGCAAGAGCGGCGCGCCTTGGCCGCCGGCCGCGACATCGCGCCGGCGGAAATCCGCGACCACCGAGACGCCGGTCATTTCGGCGAGCACATTGGGATCGCCGATCTGCCAGGTAAAGGGCACTCCCAGGTCCGGCCGGTGGCGCAGTGTCTGCCCGTGACTGCCGATGGCGGTTACACGGTTCGCGCTGATCCCGGCGGATTGCATCAACGCGAGAGCTGCCTGCGCGAACGCCCTTCCCAGCTCCACGTCGATTTGACCGACTTCATCGAGTGAAACCCGCTCGGCTTGGTCGATGAGCGCGGAGATCCTGCGTTTGAGCTTGGGTTCAAAGGGCGTAGCGCTGGTAGCAATGATGGAAAGCGGCGCGGCGTCGAAATCGACCAGGGCCGCATCGATTGCGTCCATGCTGGTTCCGGAAATCAAGCCGAGGTAAATCCCCATCGGGCGTTTAGTCAATTGACGCTGGCTTTGGAGCGTGGATCTGCCGTGGCCGCCGGTGCAGCGCTCGCCGAGCTTGCCGGGTCTGCGCCCGGCGAAGGCGCTGTGCCCGGCGAAGGCGCCCCGGGCGCCCCGGCTGCAACCGCGACGGCTGGTTGTGGCAGCGCGAGGTCGGCGAGCAGCGGCGCCGCCATGTCGCGAAATCGTTGCAAGTCCTGCGCGCGCAGCGGCTCCGCTCCCGGCAACTGCACCGTTTGCGGATTTCGATGTACGCCGTTGGTCAGATATTCATAGTGCAAGTGAGGACCGGTGGCCAGTCCGGTCATGCCCACATAGCCGATGACTTCGCCTTGCTGAACGCGCGTGCCCACGTGCATATTCCGTGCGAAGCGCGACATGTGCCCATACAGGGTCGAGACATTCGCCCCATGGGAGAGAACGATGGCATTGCCGTAGCCGCCGCGCTGACCCACAAAACTGACGTGTCCATCGCCGGCCGCGTGCACCGGCGTGCCGATGGGCGCCGCGTAGTCCGTGCCCATGTGCCCTCGAATCAGATTCAAGATGGGGTGGCGGCGATGCGGATTGAATGCGGAACTGACGCGCGTGAATTCGAGCGGCGCCCGCAGGAACGCCTTGCGCATCGCCAAGCCCGCCGGTGTGTAGTAGCCGGCGTGGCCGTCATCCGAAACGTAACGCACGGCGCGGTACACCTTGCCGCTGTTCACGAACTCGGCCGCCAGCACCTCGCCGTCGCGAAGATATTTTCCGTCCTGGAAGACTTGCTCGTACACGGCGGTGAATCGGTCGCCCTCGCGGATGTCGAGCACGAAGTCGATATCCCAAGCAAAGATATTGGCAAGCTTCAATGCCACCGTGTCGGATATGTCGGCCGCGCCGGCCGCCTGGAACAGCGACGAATCGATGGTGGCCCTCGCGGTGCGCACCCGCACCTGCACCGGATTGTCGATCATCTTCGCCTCGAAGCCGCTGTCTTGGCGCACGACATCGAGGGTCTGCGTCTCGCTTACCTTGCGGGTGAGTTCCTTGATGTCGCCGTCGGTGTGCGTGAGCTTGATCGAATCGCCGGGCTTCAAGAAGTCCAGGCTTTGACGGATGCCCGGCAAATTGCGGATGGCGGCGAGATCGGACTTGTTGAGCGCCATCCGCCGGAAAATAGCGTCGAGCGTATCGTTTCTGCCGACGACGACTTCGATGATGGAGGCGACACTCGCTTGCTGTGCAACGATGGGCGGCGGTGCGGGCTCGGGGGACGGTGCGGCGGACGCGGCAGGCTGCGGGAGGGCAGCGGCGATCGGCGGAGAGGCACTGAAACGCCAGCCCAGGAAGATCAGCAGGCCCACCACAGAACAAGCCAGCGCGCACGACGCCAATATCTTGATTCGCGAAGAATTTTTCCAGAATCCGAGAATGTTGGGCGGCACCAGCAATCCTTACGAGATGACCCCGTAGGCTAACGGTCGCTCCCCATGGGGTCAATCATCGGTGCCGGCAACCACGGCTCGGCGCGGGTTGCCCAATACACCTGCGCCTGTAATAAGCCGTTCATGTTGGCCCGCTACAAAGACGCAAGTTTCATTTGAACAATTCAAGGGGGTTGACGATGCGCAGATCCATCACGGCATTCGCGGCGGGAATGGTAACGGCGGTAGCCGTTCTCGGCACCGCAAACGCAGAAAACAATGGCAGTTGGAGTGGTGGCAGCGCGACGGCAACGCCGATCAAACACCTGGTCGTGATATTCCAGGAGAACGTTTCGTTCGACCACTACTTCGGCACCTATCCGCGCGCGACGAACCCCTCGGGCGAGCCGCATTTCGAGGCCCAGCCCGGCACGCCGACGGTGAATGGATTACGGGGCACCTTGCTCAGCAGCAATCCGAATGCCACCAATCCCGTCAACGGCACCGGGGCAACGAATCCCTTCCGACTCGACCGCAGTCAGGCGGCAACCAATGATCAAGACCATGACTACACCCCCGAGCAACTGGCTTTCGATCATGGCCTGATGGACGCCTTCCCCGCCTCGGTGGGCACGGCCGGTCCGCCGCCGACCGGCACGCCGATATTCGCCACAACAGGTCTCACGATGGGCTATTACGACGGCAACACCGTCACGGCGCTTTGGAATTACGCGCAGCACTTCGCGATGAGCGACAACTCGTATGACACGAACTTCGGTCCCTCGACGCCGGGCGCCATCAATCTGGTCTCCGGTCAGACCAACGGGGCCACGAGCAACATGAGCCCGGGCGGCGCGACCATTCCCGACGGCAACGGCGGCCTCTCGCTGATCAGCGATGCGGATCCGCTCGGTGACACCTGCTCCACCACAACCGGTGAGCTGGTCCACTTCAGCGGCAAAAATATCGGCGACCTGTTGAATGCTGCCGGCGTAACTTGGGGATTCTTCGAGGGTGGCTTCGATCTGTCGGTGGTCAATGCGGATGGCTCGACGGGCTGCAAGCGCACCACCACTTCGAAGATCACCAATTCCAAGAAGGCCGACTACATTCCGCACCACCAACCATTCCAGTATTACACCTCGACCGCAAACCCTACGCACGTGCGGCCGAAGTCGGTGCACTCAATTGGGCAGACTGACGGCGCCAACCATCAGTACGACACGCACGATTTCTTCGACGCGGTGAATGCGGGCAATTTTCCCGCGGTGGTTTTCTTGAAGGCACCGGGCTTTCAGGACGGCCACGCGGGCTATTCAGATCCTTTGGATGAGCAGACGTTCATTGTCAATACCATCAACTTCCTGCAGAAGCAGCGCGATTGGGAGTCGACCGCGGTGGTGATTGCTTACGACGATTCGGATGGCTGGTATGACCACGTGCTGGGACAAATCGTCAATCAGTCCGCGACCGACGCGGACGCGTTGAGCGGTCCTGGACTCTGCGGCAGCGGCGTTGGCGCATTATCCGGCGTCAACCCGGCCACGGTGCATGCGCAGGGCCGCTGCGGCTATGGCCCGCGTTTGCCCATGATGGTGATCTCGCCCTGGGCGCGCGGCAATTTCGTCGATCACACCATGACCGACCAGTCTTCGATCATTCGCTTCGTCGAAGACAACTGGCTGCACAAGACGCGCATCGGGAACGGTTCATTCGACACGATCGCAAACTCGATCGCGACCATGTTCGACTTCGATCGCAACGAGAACGGCGACCGGCGCCTTTTCCTCGATCCGAACACCGGCGAGGTTCAAGGCGGTTACGGCTGGTAATCGAACGCGCCAGCCGTAGTCGACCCGTTCGATGGCAGGCAGGGCACGGGAGAAATCCCGTGCCCTTGCCGCTTTATGCTACCGGCGGATAGGTGCGGCGCAATTCCGGTACATTTACCGCGTGACAAGCCGACGTCGATTCATTCAACGCGCCGCTCTGGCAACCGCTGGCACGCTGGCGCGCCGCGCGTTCCCGCACTCGATGTCGCGCGCCGCTCCGCCGCCGGTGCCGAATCTCGATCCAAACACCCTGGCGCGCTTCGTCGATCCCTTGCCGCTTCCCGTGGTGGCGCGGCGGGTCGGCACGCACACGGATCCGACGCGGCACGGTGAACAGGCGCAGCACTATCGCGTGGCGATGCGCGCGACCTCAAGCAAGCTGCACCGCGATCTGCCGGCCACCGGATTGTGGTCCTACGGCGGGTCGGTTCCCGGCGTCATGTTCGATACGCGCAGCGGTGAGAGTTTGACCATCGAGTGGGTCAACGAGCTGCCCACGAAACATTTTCTGCCCATCGATCACACCCTGCATGGCGCGGAGGAGCATGTCCCGGAAGTTCGCGGCGTGGTGCACTTGCACGGCGGGAAGACACCGCCGGAGAGCGACGGTTATCCGGAAGACTGGTACGTACCCGGCCAGTCGCGAACCTATCGCTATCCGAACAGGCAGGACGCCGCGCTGCTCTGGTATCACGATCACGCGATGGGCATCAATCGGCTCAACATCTATGCCGGATTATTCGGCCTTCACGTCATTCGCGACACAGTGGAAGACGAATTACATCTGCCCAAGGGCAAATACGAAATCCCATTGGTGTTGTTCGATCGCGATGTGCGCCGCGACGGGCAACTGAGCTATCCCGTATCGGCGGATCCGGAGCGTCCGTGGGTGCCGGAGGTTTTCGGTGAGACGCAGCTGGTCAATGGGAAAATATTCCCCTTTCTCGAGGTTGAGCCGCGCAAGTATCGATTCCGAGTGCTCAATGCCGCCAATGGTCGGTTCTATCGGCTGTCCTTGAGCGAGGGCGCGGAAATTTATCAGATCGGCACCGATCAAGGACTGCTGCCGGCGCCGCTCAAGGTCACGAATCTGCAGCTCGCGCCGGGCGAGCGCGCCGACATCGTGGTCGATTTCGCAAAGCATCGGGGCGCCAGGATTTTATTGCAAAGCGATTCCTTCGTGCTGATGCAGTTCAAGATCGGGGCTGCGAAGGTGTCCGA
>CAVRHU010000001.1:672500-1877369 GCA_963721095.1 uncultured Gammaproteobacteria bacterium
CGTACCTTTTGTATAATGGGTCAGCGAGTTACTTTTAGTGGCAAGGCTAACCGAATAGGGGAGCCGTAGGGAAACCGAGTCTTAATCGGGCGTTTCAGTCGCTAGGAGTAGACCCGAAGCCAGTCGATCTATCCATGTCCAGGGTGAAAGTAGGGTAACACCTACCGGAGGCCCGAACGAACCACTGTTGCAATAGTGCGTCGATGAGGTGTGGATAGGAGTGAAAGGCTAATCAAGGCTGGCGATAGCTGGTTCTCCCCGAAAGCTATTTAGGTAGTGCCTCGTGCAATTCACCCTGGGGGGTAGAGCACTGTTTAGACTAGGGGAACATCCCGTTCTACCAAATCTATGCAAACTCCGAATACCCAGGAGTGTTATCACGGGAGACACACGGCGGGTGCTAACGTCCGTCGTGAAGAGGGAAATAACCCAGACCATCAGCTAAGGTCCCAAAGTTTTGGCTAAGTGGTAAACGATGTGGGAAGGCTAAAACAGCTAGGAGGTTGGCTTAGAAGCAGCCATCCTTTAAAGAAAGCGTAATAGCTCACTAGTCTAGTCGGCCTGCGCGGAAGATTTAACGGGGCTTAAGCCAAGCACCGAAGCTATGGGTTTGATTATCTTCGGATAGTTAAGCGGTAGGGGAGCGTTCTGTAAGCCTGCGAAGGTGAACTGCGAGGTTTGCTGGAGGTATCAGAAGTGCGAATGCTGACATGAGTAACGTTAATGCGGGTGAAAAACCCGCACGCCGAAAACCCAAGGTTTCCTGAGCTATGTTAATCAGCTGAGGGTGAGTCGGATCCTAAGGCGAGACCGAAAGGTGTAGTCGATGGAAAGCAGGTTAATATTCCTGCACCGAGCATTACTGCGATGGGGTGACGGAGAAGGCTAAACAATCCGGGGTTGGTTCCCGGTTCAAGGTTGTAGGGGGAGATTCCAGGTAAATCCGGAGTTTCATTAACCCCAAGAACTGAGTACTAGGTTTCTTCGGAAACCGAAGTTGTCTACGCCACGCTTCCAGGAAAAGCCTCTAAGCTTCAGGTAATGATCGTCCGTACCGCAAACCGACACTGGTGGGTGAGAGGAAAACTCTAAGGCGCTTGAGAGAACTCGGGTTAAGGAACTCTGCAATTTGACACCGTAACTTCGGGAGAAGGTGTGCCTTTGTTTGTGATGGGATTTACTCCCTGAGCGGATAGAGGTCTCAGATAATCGGGGGCTGCGACTGTTTACCAAAAACACAGGACTCTGCGAACACGAAAGTGGATGTATAGGGTCTGACGCCTGCCCGGTGCCGGAAGGTTAATTGATGGGGTCAGCCGCAAGGCGAAGCTCTTGATCGAAGCCCCGGTAAACGGCGGCCGTAACTATAGGCATTGGTAGACGAGAGAGTCGAGTCGACGATGTAGAGTTCAGGGTTAGATGATTAGGACAACTTCTAAAGTTGTAGTTACGTAAATAAACTTGGCTATATGCTGGAAACACTGAGTATCTGAAAGTACTCGTCGCTGTAAGCGGCAGTGAAAATCTTTCAGTGCAGTCAATCAGCAGGAAAGGCCGGCTTTCGCCGGAATCCTCAGAGACTTTACGCCAGGCCCCTTTTTCGAGGGGATGATAAAGTCCGAACTGCATGGCGACATGCAGGAGTAAAGCGCAATGCGATACTCCATTGACACGTGACTTTTACGTGTTGATGAACGACCAGAACGGTCCTAAGGTTAAAATCGCTGCCTTAGTGAAATTTGGCTAAATGCTGGAATAACTGAGTATCTGTTAGTACTCATCACTCGACAGCGAGTGGTAGTGAAAATCTAACAGTGCAGTCAATCAGCAGGAAAGACTGGTGCAAGCCAGAATCCTCAGAGACTACACGCCGAACGCTCGCGCTAGCGAGTGAAGATATAGTCCGATCTGCATGGCGACATGCAGGATGAGCAGACAACCTCATCTTGGTTTTATGGAGAGAAAATTTCTCGATGAAATCAATAACATGGAAGAGCGAAATTCCTTGTCGGGTAAGTAATATTGCCCAGGGTAGTGGTGACACTACTCAGATGACCGGCTCAAATCGGTGGAACCCTAACGACGCTGTGCAAGGTGCGTCGAGGGCAATACCGAGGGTAAGACTCAAGACTCGCGTGAAGGCGCCATCTTGTTTCCCCGTAACGACTCAGGGTGTGAGAACCCTGGATGGTGTAGACAGCTGCTCCATAACACGCCGGCTCTGATAATTGTCTATGCATCTCGATTCCTACATTTCAGGTTTCGTGGATGGCGAAGGCTGCTTCTGCGTTTCATTCCAACCGAGCAAACGACATTGCTTGGGCTGGGAGGTTCGACCGAGTTTCTCGGTCAGCCAGAACGCGGATCGAGCTCAGCTGCTCTACGTGATCAAGGAAAAGTGGAATTGCGGATGCATACGACCAGATCGATCAGACAAGACGATCAAATTCGAAGTGAGAAATGTCGGTGAGTTGGTATCCATCGTGATACCTCATTTCCGAGCAAATCCACTGATGTCATCCAAGCAAAACGACTTCGACAAATTCGCAAGAGTTTGTGAGTTGATGAGCGAGGGCAAACATCGCGAAGTTGAAGGTTTTGAAACGATCGTGAGGTTAGCGATGGAGATGAATCCATCGGGCAAGCGAAAGTACTTCGGCACCGAGCTGCTCAACTCGGTGCGATCAGATGAACGTATAGTCTATGCCACGAGTAATCGTGGAAATCATGAAGTTCCGACCTGCACGAATGGCGTAACGCTGGCCCCACTGTCTCGACCCGAGACTCAGTGAACTTGAAATCGCTGTGAAGATGCGGCGTAGCTGCGGAAAGACGGAAAGACCCCGTGAACCTTTACTATAGCTTTACACTGAACTTTGAATTTGTTTGTGTAGGATAGCTGGGAGCCTACGAAGTGGGGACGCTAGTCTTCATGGAGGCAACCTTGAAATACCAGCCTGACAACTTCGCAGTTCTAACCTTGGCCCGTAATCCGGGTTGGGGACAGTGTATGGTGGGTAGTTTGACTGGGGCGGTCTCCTCCCAAAGAGTAACGGAGGAGTGCAAAGGTACCCTCAGCGCGGTCGGTCATCGCGCATAGAGTGCAATCGCATAAGGGTGCTTAACTGCGAGACGGACATGTCGAGCAGGTACGAAAGTAGGTGATAGTGATCCGGTGGTTCTGTATGGAAGGGCCATCGCTCAACGGATAAAAGGTACTCCGGGGATAACAGGCTTATTCCTCCCAAGAGTCCACATCGACGGAGGAGTTTGGCACCTCGATGTCGGCTCATCACATCCTGGGGCTGTAGCAGGTCCCAAGGGTATGGCTGTTCGCCATTTAAAGTGGTACGCGAGCTGGGTTCAGAACGTCGTGAGACAGTTCGGTCCCTATCTTCCGTAGCCGTTGGAGATTTGAGGGTGAGTTGCTCCTAGTACGAGAGGACCGGAGTGAACGTATCTCTGGTGTTCCGGTTGTCACGCCAGTGGCACTGCCGGGTAGCTATATACGGACGGGATAACCGCTGAAAGCATCTAAGCGGGAAGCCCCCCCCAAGATTAGATCTCCCTAGACCTTTAAGGTCTCTAAAGGGCCGTCGAAGACTACGACGTTGATAGGCTGGGTGTGTACGCGCAGTAATGCGTTTAGCTAACCAGTACTAATTGCCCGTGAGGCTTGACCATATAACACCCAAGCGATTTGCCTAACGTCAGATCGTGTTGGAGTGAATCAATTGACTTGAATGCGACTAAACGTCGAAACAAATTGTTGAATTCGTGAAGGGCTGAGCCATGACTCGGCCCTTTGCAACCGGTTTGCCTGGCGGCCATAGCGAGTGGGAACCACCCGATCCCTTTTCGAACTCGGAAGTGAAAACGCTCTGCGCCGATGCTAGTGTCGACTTTGTCGATGTGAAAGTAGGTCACTGCCAGGCTCTTAATTTGATGCCTTTTATCAATGAAAAAAGGGAAACCCTCAGCGACGCAAGTTGGTGAGGGTTTTTTCGTTATAAAGCCGCGACCGCCGGCGAGTGCCGCGCTCATGGCTGGACGGTAAGCACATACATGTCCCCCGTAGTTGCGCCCGGCTGAGGCGGATAAGTGATCGACAGTGATTGCAAAGTCATTGTCCCGGTGGTCGTCAAAACATAGTCGAATTGGTAAATCTGGCCGCCGAATAAACTCCCCGAATACGCGTAGATGATCTCCACAATGACCGAGTCGGTATTTTGAGGATTGCCGTTCACAGCGTAGCTGACCTGGAGAGTATCTTCAGTCTGCATGCCATCCAGGTAGAGGCTCATCATCCCAAGTACACCCGAATCGCCGATCTGAACCGAGGGTGGGAACTCAAAAGACGGGTCGGCGATCGCATCCGTGAGCACGGAGTTGAAATTGGTGTCCAGCCCAAGCGTTGCGTTGGCGCTCGAGGTATAAAGCGCAAAGGAATAAATCACGCCGGGAACAGGACCGTCCTGTTGGGTGACAAAGGTGCCCGTCACTGTTGTTGTTTGCATCAACGCCGGCCCGGCATTGAATGTCGCCGCTACGGCAGCGGTTTGAGTCAATTGCATGGATCCGGTCAAGTTGAAACCGTTCAGGGTTCCGGTGGCGGTCATGGCCGCGCTGACGTCGCTTGCCGCGAGATTCGCCAGTCCGGCCGCCAAATTGTAACTGGGCCCCGTCGGCGGTAGCGGCCCCCCGCCTCCGGCGCCGCCGCAAGCCGCGGCGGCCATTGAGGCCAAGACGATCCAAATGAGATTTCGCGCTGCCACCGCTGTGTTCCTCATAAGCACCCCATTGTTTAATTGTTACTGTCCCCCAAGTCGCGCGCGAAAGCCTCAGGAAAATCCTATGAATGGCTGATTGTTCATTGATGGTGCGGAGGGCCAGAGGAGGCAGTCGAACTTCAAGCCGACAGGCGCTCTACTGCGCGAAATAGGCCGGATGATCCATATCGGCGATGAGGCCTGGCTGTTCAGGTTTCCAGTCGAGCTTGGCGCGAGTGCGCGCGCTCGATGTCGGGGCGTCGATGCCAGCGAACATGGTGAACCAGCCGAAGTGATCGGCGGCCTCTGCCTGGGACTTCGACACCACGGGAATGTTCAGGCGGCGGCCTATGACCTCGGCGATCGCCTTGAATGACACGCCCTCCTCGGCAATCGCGTGCAAAGGTTTTGCGTCCACACCGCGCTCGAGCGCGAGCCGGTAGACGCGCGCGGCGTCGAGCCGGTGCACGGCAGGCCAGCGATTTCGCCCTTCGCCAATGTAGGCGGACACGCCCTTCTCACGCGCGATCCGGATCAGGATCGGCACGAAGCCATGATCGCCGTGACCATGCACCGACGGCGCGAGCCGGACGGTTGCTGCCCGCACGCCGCGTTCCACCAACGCGGCGGTCGCGGCCTCCGATTTGCGGGGGTAACTGGGAGAGTGGAACGGCGGCATATCCTCTTCAGTCGCGGTGCGGCCTGGGGCCAGGAGCGCCACGCCGGAGGTCACGAGCAGCGGACGGTCGGAGCCTTCGAGCACGGCGCCGAGCGCCTCGATGGCGCGGCGGTCTTCCGCGCAGTTTTCCGCGAATTTGGAGAAGTCGTGATTGAAGGCGGTGTGGATCACGCCGTCGGCTTGCGCCGCGCCGCTCTTGAGGCTGTCCACATCCGCGAGCGAACCACGGTGAACTTCGGCGCCGGCGGCGCTGAGCGCCTGGGCTCCCACGTCGCCGCGGCTGAGGCCGAGCACCCGGTGGCCGGCACCAATCAGGTCCTTGACGATCGCTGAGCCGACCCAGCCGGTTGCTCCAGTGACGAATATACGCATGGCGAGATCTCCTGAGTTTGCTTGGAGACAAATTTCCATCATCCTAGTATTCTAGTAAAGTAGTGACATTATCCTGTTATAACCGCTAACAGGGAGCCGCACATCGCGACCGAGACTGTATTAGGCGCTTATCTCAAGAATCGACGCGCGAAGCTCGATCCCGGAGCCTTCGGCTTTGCGGCAAAGCGTCGCCGCACCCCGGGGCTGCGCCGCGAGGAAGTGGCGCAGCGGGCGAATATCAGCCCCACCTGGTACACCTGGCTCGAACAGGGACGCGGAGGCGCGCCCTCGGCACAGGTCCTCGATCGGATCGCGCGGGCCTTGATGCTTATTGACGTGGAACGTGAGCACCTGTTTCTGCTCGGCCTCGGCCGTCCGCCCGAGGTGCGTTACCGCAAGGACGAGGTCGTAACGCCTCGGCTGCAGCGGGTGCTCGATGCGCTGCAGCCAAGCCCCGCGCTCATCAGGACTGCGACATGGGACGTGGTCGCCTGGAATCGGGCGGCCACCGTGATGCTCACCGACTATGGATCGCTGCCGCCCAACCAACGCAATGTTCTGCGCTTTATCTTTCTTGATCCTGTGGTGCGCGCCGCTCAGTACGACTGGGACAGCGTGGCACGCTATGTGGTGAGCGCGTTCAAGGTGGATGCGGCTCGCGCGGGAGCGGCGGCGGAAGTGGAACCGCTGGTCGATGAGCTCTGCCGGCTCAGTCCGGAGTTCAAGGCGCTGTGGCTGGACAACGATCTGCGCAGCCATAGTGAGAGCGTCAAGCACATACGGCATCCGGTACTCGGCCCGATCGCTTTTGAATATTCCGCTTTTGCAGTCGATGGCCGGTCGGATCTGAACATGGTTGTCTACAATCCCGCGACGCCTGCCGATGCAGACAAGATAAAGTCATTGCTTTAGCCCCGCCGCAAATTCACCCCGACTTTGATCGGCGCGCTCTCCGGCATGACATTCTGCGCAATCAGGCCGACGATCACGCCGCCGATCATGTACCACGCCGGCGCAAGCGGATTGCCGGTCAGGCGCGTGAGCCACGCGACGATGAATTGCGCCGATCCGCCGAAAATGGAGATCGACAGCGCATAAATAATGCCGAATGCGGCCGAACGCACCCGATGCGGAAGAGATTCGTTGACCGCAATCAGCGATGCGGAAGCGGAGAGCGTCGACGCGCAGGCCAGCACCGCGCAGGCGACATAGAGCGCGAGGCTGGTGCGCTCACGCTCGAGCAGCATGAAGCAAGGAAACACGGCGAGCGCCAGGCAGATCCATGGGATGATCATCACGCGCTTGCGCCCGACCTTGTCCGAAAGCCAGCCGCCCAACGGATCGCAGACGACGCCGCAGAGACCGACAACGGCGGTCGCGCCGAAGGCGATTTTAGCCGGCATGCCGAGGGTGGAGTTGGCGTAAGTGGTCATATAGTTCAGCAAGTAGCTCGTGGTCGTTCCGGAGGCGAGCAACGCCAGCCCGGCTGCGGCGACACGGAAGTAGCTGCGCACGGCGGGGATTTCGTGCGGATCATGCAGCGGCTGCAAGGTTTCGCCGAGCGTCCGGCGCAGCAACAAGCCGAACGGAATGATGACCGCGCCGGCCAGCAGCGCGACGCGCCAGCCCCAGCTGTTGAGCGCCGCCGGATCCAATGCGCTCGCCAGGCCTACGCCGACGAGGCCCGCAACCATCACGGCCACATCAGCGCTGGTCGCCTGGAGTGAAATGTAGAACCCGCGGCGCAAGGGCGGCGCGGCCTCCATCAAGAACGCCGTGCTCGGACCGACTTCGCCGCCGAGCGCGAAGCCCTGGATGAGCCGGAAGCAAATCGCCAGGATGGGTGCGGCGATGCCGATGGATGCGTACGAGGGTATCAGCGGCAGGCCCGTTACACCGATGCCGATCAAGGTGAATGAAGCGATCATGGCCGGCTTGCGGCCGATGCGATCGCCGAGCCGTCCCAACACGAAGGCGCCGAGCGGCCGCGTGAGAAATCCGGCGCCGAAAGTGGCGAGCGATGCCAGCAAGCTGGTGCCGGGGGTATCGGAAGGAAAAAATGCCCGGCCGATTTGAGCGGCAAAAAATGCATAGGTGACGAAATCATAGAACTCGATGGCGTTGCCGAGCGCCACGGCGATGACGTGTCGCGCCGGCAATCCAGTCGCTTCGGTGGTACTTATGTGATTCTCGGCGGAGCCTGGGTGACTCCACTATGGCGCGTGTTGCGGCTTTTTAATAGTGATCACCTAGGTCACGCACCGGCTCGACAAAGTCATCTGTATGCCGTCACCCCCGGACATTCACCTCGTGGAATTAGCCGCCGAATTGCGGCGCCGAAAGGCCGCAACTCAGCAATCTGTGTAACGCAACCTAGAATTTGGCGGTGAACGCCACGAACAGCTGGCGGCCGAATTGATCATAGGCATCGTAAGTGTTTGCTCCGCCACCAGCCACGATGTTGTTGTCGATGATGGGCGGATCCTTGTCCAAAATATTGTTCACGCCGGCGCGCAACTGCAGGATCCTGTTGACCTGCCACGTCGCCTCGAGGTCCAGATAGCTAAAGGACGGAATCTTCGCATTGAAGTCGTCGTAAACGCCGTTCGGCGAGGAGTCATGCAGCGTCGGATCGTTGGTGTTGTTGTCTTGCGAGACCCCGCCGATGAAGCGCCAGGTGGCGGATGCGGAGACTCCCCAGGGTGTCTGCCAAGTCGAACGAAAAATATGGTGCCAGCGAGGATTGATCGTCTGACAGGTAAAGCCGAACAGTCCCGCACAGTCATACGTGTGTGCTCCGACGTACGGGGTTGACTCGTCATGCTGCAAATAGGAGCCGTTCATCTCGAACGCCAGATCACCAAAGCCCGGCGGCAAGTCCAGCCGGTAATTGAGTTGCACATCGACGCCGCTCACCAACGCCGCACCGATGTTGACGTCGGTCTGGATGAAATAGCCTCCTGAAGCGATGCTCGCGCCCGTCAATCCGCCGGTATTGAACGAGCGCACGATCTGGCCGCAGTAGAGCGGATTACCCGTGTTTGCGCAGTTGGACAGGATCACGGCAGCCGGCAGGGTCGAGATCTCGCCCTTCACCGCGATATGAAAGTAATCGATGCTGCCGGTGAAGTGTGGAATCTGTCGCGGCGCGAAGTTGAGGCCCACCGTATACGTCTCAGCCTGTTCGGGCTTGAGATCCGGGTTGCCGCCCGCCAACTGGGATAGTTGTCCGGCCGCACCTTGCGGCACGGAGCCGCTGTTGTATTGCGCGGCAGTCACGCCGGTGCGCTCGCACTGAAGCAGCGTGTAGGTGATGGGCGGGGCGCAGGGGTCGTTGCCGAATTGAATGCCTCCGACGAGCTGCGGGTTGTAGAGCTCGACGACGCTCGGCGCGCGAATGGCCTTGTCATACGAGACCCGCAGCCGATAATCCTCGATGGGCGAGTATTGCACTTCAAACTTGTAGGTATTGGTAATAGTCGAGGGAGAAGCAGCGTACGAATAGTCGGAGTGTCGAAATCCGGTGTCGAACAACAGCTCTTTGGCGAACGGCTTATCCTGCACGAGCGGCGCGCGAAGCTCTGCAAACTCCTCGCCCACTGAGATGCTGTTGTCAATGGGCACCGCCGCGCTGCCGAATCCGGACAACAGCCCGCTCTGCTCGGCGGAGTCCGGCTGGAAGGATTCGTGATCGTTACGATGCTCGAAGCCGACGTCCACGCCGACACCGTCGGTCGCGAGCGGCGAGGTGATTCCGTAGTCGCCGAGCTTGCCTGTGACTTCGGCATGAAGCGTGCGCAGCGTCGAGGTTCCCTGACCGGTACCGGTCAGATACAGGTAATTGAGCTGCTGCTGCGTAACGCCGCCGTCCGAGAAGATATTGTACGGAACACAAGGCGGTCCGCTCACGCAGGTCGGAGCGGCGGCGGTGCCGGTCACCTGCAGGGCGTTACCGATGGCTTGGAAGCTCTGGTACTTTTGATTGGAGTTGAAAAACGTCGTGTAGTAGTACTGACCGTAGACGTCATAGCTCCACGCGGTCGCGAAATCGCCCTTGATTCCGAAAACCGGCCGGTAATTCATGTGCTCATAGTCTGAAATGCGTCCGCCGCCCTCGATGTTGCGGCGCCCGATGCGAACGTTCACGCAATTCGGCGACATGACGGGGCCGCTTGGCGTCTGCGTAAATGTGCATCCCACATCGGGAGCGGCGTTCGCGGCGGTAATCTGCGCAGGGGTGCAAAGTATTGATTGCTCCTGCGCGCTCAACAATGGATTGTTGCAGTTGACATTGTAATTTCCCGTCTGGGGGTCGAGCGGATTCAAGTCTTTGAAAAGAGCCGAGGGCGCGACCTGTTGATGCGTCTTGTCGTCCATGAAATAGAGCTCGGCGTACGGTTGGAAGTAATCGGCGATTTGATCGTGTGCCAAGAACGCGGCGTTGTAACGATCATCCTCGCGCGACAAGTAGATATAGGGTTGTGAATTGAAAGCCGCCGGCGGCGTTGTGGCGACCGAGCCCAAGGGGACGAAGTTCGTCCCGAAGACACTGTAAGCGGTTCCCTTATTGGGCCCGCTCTCCGGCGAAAATGAATTTGAATTCGAGGACCCGCCGCAGGCCACGCCGTTGATATGCCCGGTGGTCGCGTCAAACGTTGGATTCAGCTGGCAACTTCCGAAATCGCGGTCGCTGCTGGCAACCGGGTCTTGGTGCCGATAGCTTAGGAAGGCGGTGATGTTGCCCTTGCCGTCGGCAAAATTCGTTCCCATGAGCATGTCGAAATTGCGCTGGCGCCCGTCCTCAATGTTGCCCGTCGGCGGGGTCACTCCAAACTGTCTTGCCAAGTTCTGCACAAAGGCGTCGTTGTTGTCGTGTTGAAACTCATCCAGCTGCCCGTTAATTTGAAAGCCTTCGAAGTTTTTCTTCATGATGAAGTTGACGACGCCTGCGATGGCGTCAGAGCCGTAGGCCGCAGACGCGCCGCCGGTGACGACTTCGACCCGCTCGACCAATCCGGCCGGAATTTGATCGAGGTCCGGAGCGGGCTGTTGGATGAAGGTATACGGCGAGCCTTGACCCAAGCGGCGGCCGTCAACGAGAACCAAGGTGCGATTCGGGCCCAGTCCGCGCAAATCCGCGGTCGCCACACCGCCCGCGGTGGTCAGTCCGGTGGTGGTGTTGCCGAGATCCTGACTCAGTGAGTTATTGAAATTCTGCGGCAACTGCATCAAGAGATCACTCACATCGCTCTTGCCGGATACTTCGATGTACTTCGACGACATGACTGCGATCGGACTGGTGCTTACCTCATTCGGAGCGGCAATTCGCGATCCGGTGACGACGATCTCCGTAAGAGCGGCATCGGGCTCCGCAGCTGTAACGGGGGCCTGTTGCGCGAGAGCGGGCAGACCGGCGAGAGCAAGCGCCGCAGCGGCGAGCAAACGCCGCCTTCGAGTGCGGCTGTTGAGCGGTGTCGGGACTCCCATCGCGCAACTGCCAATGAACCTTTCGCATCCGAATCGTAGTCCAAGCACCATTTCGTACTCCCCAAAGGGTGTTGAAACTGCCCCTTCATATGCAGCGGGAGATTCCAGCCCGATTCCCGTTGCACTCCGGCAACGGCGCCCAAAGTCCGGGCTCAGTCTCCCAGTCGTAGGCGTCGAAAAATACGCGTCGCTCGCCGCTGTGTTCACAAAAATGGGATGAGCCTCGTCTGGATTGAGACGAGGCGACCGGTTACGTGATGAACGTTTTTCTAGAGAGTGAGAAGCCTGCCGAAGATTTCACCGTTGCGCGTTCCGCGAGCGCTGTCGCCGCATTGCATGTGGCTCTCGAGCGCCAAATACGGCGGCTCAATTGGCGCCAGGCCTGCGCTCGCACGGCGAATCCAGGGTCCACGTCACCGTGCGGCTGCGAACGATGCCGGCTTGCGCGCTGCCTCGTAAGTGCGGAACCCGCCAAAATAGTTGGCTCCCGCGCCGCACCAGGTGTCCGCGCACGTGATGGAGCCGCGGACCTCGACGAGGATTGCCAGCCACGCTCTCGCCTGCAGTGGATCTGTATTCAGGCAACAGCGGAGAAGAGACTTCGATGTGGTCCAGGAGCCGCGTCTTCCCCGACTTCATCCGCGCCTGGTTTATTCTTTCCAGCATGAGCGATCGGCGTGGCAGACCGGGGCGAGTTGCCAGGAGCAAGAGGAAAGCCAAGATCACCGGTATGTCGATTGCAATGGTGCCGAGCGCGTGCCGCGCGATTGAATCGGCCTGACAGGCCGAAAGTTGCGCCTGTTGATAATAGCTCTGCCAAGAGCGCTCGTAGCGGAAACGAAAGCAGCGTCGCAAGATATCGGCGTTGCCGGCGGCGCGATCAAAAACACTGATGACCGAGCCATTGCGGCCATCCGGAGCGGGCGGATCCTCGCCGGCTTCGGTATCGAAATCAAAGTACGCTTCCATGCTGCTCGCGAGCACCTCCAGCTCACCGTCGCCGTTGGCCCAAAAGCTCCTGATCAACCCTCGCCGACCCCTTGGTGATGATTGAATCAAAGCGCCGCGCCTTCCTACGGCTTGAGCATGCTGTGCCCGAAATCCGTATCGGTTGAGTTCCTTGATCCACGGCGCTTCGCACCACTCAATCCAAACGCGGTCGGCCGGTATGTGCAAAAGATCCGCGCAGGCGAGTGTGCGCGCCCCCCTGGAGTAGGCCAACGCTGTACAAAGACCCACCAGGTCATCACTCAGGCTGTAGCGAATTGGGCAAGCGATGAGGGAACTCGAGAAGTCCGCCGCGCCCGTGAGGCGCATTTGCTGCTTGGTGATCGTATTCTCGACTATAAAAGGCGTCCGGCATTGTGCGATTTGATCGGCGAGCCTCATGAGAAAGACAATTACATAGTTGTCTGCACATCGATGATTTTTGGGACGACGCGCTCCGTGGCAGGGAGCAAGGCCAAGATTGAAGAGGTGACTCGTCCGAGCACGCAAGCTCGGACCGGGAGTGAGCAAGTTATCTGTTCAGACTTCTGATCCGACCCGACAATGATGCCAGGGCAACAAGCGCACGATTTTCTCGCGGTATGTCTTGCTGGAATGCAAGCACGCGCCGGAAGACAGCGTAAAGGCAAGGGTTCCGTGACCGGTGGGTTCCGCAAATTGGACTGCGCGAATATTCAATAGAATCGAACGATCGATTCGTACGAAACCAAAATCCGCCAACTCGGCCGCCAAGCGCTTTATCGAGTCTCGGCTGATGTATTCCGTGTCGCCCACACGAATGGTCACATAATTGCCGTCGGCTTCCACGTAATCGATTTTTTCGACGTCGAGTGGATATAGCCGGTGTTGTCTTTCACCGACCAGTAACTTCGGACGCCTCCGCAAGAGACCCAGAATCTGTCGGATTAATCGACTCTCGGCCTCCTGGCCAATACCACAACGCTGCCGAACTCGTCCGATCGCATGATCGAAGCGATCTGCGCTGACCGGCTTGACCAAATGATCCACTGCCCCCTCCGCAATTGCCCGCTCGGCGTATTCGGGTTGGTGCGAAGTCGTGATGCCAAGCGGCCCCATAGAGTTTCCTGTCAGCCGCAGTACGTCAAATCCGGACATATCGGGCAACGCCAGGTCAATAAGCATCACATCGGGCGCCAGATCCTCGAGAGCATCAATCGCCGCGCCACCCGAGCCGACTTCCCCAACGATGTGTAAATCGGTAGTCCGATGACACAAGTGCGTGAATACACTGCGCGCCGCCGGCTCCTTGTCGACAATAAGGAGCCTTAAGGGGCCGGGCCGCCGCAAAGCGCCAATTTCCTGTCCAACCATGAACACTTAGAGCGCTTTGCAGTTAAATTTGGGTATCACTGATTCTCCGGGGCAGCACAAGCCCGATGGGATGTGCAGTCCGGTTGGTGTAACTTCATCGCCTGAACGGTGTTCTTGGGTGATGGTGCAAAGAGGAACGCTACCCACGAAATCCGCGGCCAGGGCAATCGGCTTCACGGCAATGGGGCTGATCGCGCTCGTGCTGATTGCCGTACCGGCATTCTTTGGAGCCATGCGGCTTCACTTTCACATTTCGGCGCCGAAACCGGACTTTCCGGCCGTCGCCAGTGCGCTCGATGCGCAGCGCCAGGACATTCGCTATTTCCGCGAGCTTCTCGCCATGGACCGCTCATTTTCGCCGGCGAGCCGGGCTGAGGCCGGCCGACGAATCGATGCGCTCGAGGCAAGCGGCACGGTCCTCGATCGACCGCATTTGCGCGTGCAGCTGATGCAAATTGATGCCTTGGCCGACAACGGTCACTCCCGGGTTGAGACTGAGCCCAGTGCCGTGCCAAGTGAGCTTCCCGTACGCGTGCTCGCGTTTTCTGACGGGTTGTATGTCGTTCGCGCAACTGAGAACAACGCGGATCTTTTGGGCAGCCGGGTAACAGCGATCGACGGCCATCCTGTGGAAGCCGTCATGAGCAAACTCGAGCAACTGCGTGGCGGCACGGCCAACTGGCGGCGCCTGCATGCCTCGCAGTACCTGACGCAGCCGGACTTGCTCTACGGCATAGACGCGGCGCCGGACACGCAGCACTCGAGTTGGACCGTTGAAACCCCTACCGGTGAAATGATCACCAAAAGTCTGGTGGCCTATGTCCCATCGACGGGCGAGCCGATGGGACCGGCGGAACGCTGGTTGTCGAGTGAGCCCTTGGCGGGCATGCCGGCAACATGGCGCGCGCTCGAACCCGACCGCCCGCTGCCAATTTCATGGACTGACTTTGACCAGCCATTTCGGAGTGTACGACTCCCTGGAACCTGCACTGATTTGGTGCAGCTCAAATCCAATGTCGACGAAGGCGGCCGCAGCATCAAGGATTTTTTGTCAAGTGTGGAAAAGCAGCTGCGCCGCGAGCGCCCTTGCAATGTGATTTTCGATTTGCGCTATGACGGCGGCGGCGACTATATGAACACCCATCGCTTCGCGCGGGAACTGCCGACACTGATCCCTCCGGCCGGGCGGGTCATCCTGCTCACCGGCCCTGCGACATTCTCGGCCGGAATTTCCACTGCCGTATTCGTCAAACATGCCGGTGCCGAGCGTGTCGCAATCGTCGGAGAACCCGTGGGCGATCGATTGCAGTTTTATTCAGAAGGAGGTCAGGCCTGCCTACCGGGGGCCCCTCTGTGTGTCGCCTACCAGACCGGCAAACATGATTATCAACATCCCTGCAAGGATTGGAGGGTGTGCTTTTGGCTGAATTATTTTTTCGAGTTGCGGGTCAAGTCGCTCGACCCGGACTACGTGGTTCCGTTGAGTTTCAAGGACTGGCACGCCGGCATCGACGCAGCGCTCGATCGAGCGATGAATTTGACGACGCCGGACGGGGCCCGGCGGTAAACGGGGCTGCCGCGGGCGCAACCTCCGAAAGTCCCAAACGCTGCATCCGACCGAGCCGGCGGCGCGAATGACTCACCGGGAACGGGCGACGATGTCGTGACACCTAATCCCATGAGCAGCCGTTAAAACACGCGCCACGCGCGAACTTGGAGACTATGCGATGAAAACCATACTGATGAGCACCGTGGTCCTTCTCACCTTGGGTGCCGGCGCCGCCTGGGCTCAGGGAGCCGGACCCACCGACCCGCAAATTGCCGCAATTGTTGTCACCGCGAACCAGGTCGACATCGATGCCGGCAAACTCGCGCTGTCCAAATCCCATTCGAAGGACGTCAAGGAATTCGCGCAGCGGATGATTACGGATCATACCGGTGTCAACAAATCCGCCACGGAACTGGTGACGAAGCTTCACGTCACCCCGGAACCCAATCCCACCAGCCAGAGCCTGCAGAAAGGCGGCGACGACAATCTGGCCGCGTTGAAGAAGCTCTCGGGGCATGCCTTTGACAAGGCTTACATCGATCACGAAGTCGCCTACCACGAGGCGGTCCTGGAAGCGGTGGACAAGACGCTGATTCCAAGCGCTCAGAATGCCGAACTCAAAGCCTTGTTGGTGAAAGTGCGACCCGCATTCGTGGCACACCTGGACCATGCCAAACACCTGCAAGGGGAACTGAGCAAGGCGGGCGGTTAAGGTGGGCTCGGATCGGGGCTTGCGCGGTCTGTTGAGTGCTTTGGTCGCGTCCGCCCTGATCGCTCCTGCGGGAGCAGCGGTGCAAGGGACGCGGCACACCGTCACGATTGACGGTGTGCAGTTCAGTCCGGCCGTGCTGACCGTGCATCCGGGCGACCGAATCGTGTGGGTGAACAAGGATCCGTTTCCCCACACGGCCACTGCGGCGAACAAGCTTTTCGATTCGGGCAGCATCGCTGCAGATGCATCTTGGAGCTACACGGTGACCAAGAAGGGCGAGATCCAGTACAGCTGCGCCTTCCATCCCACGATGAAGGGTAAGATCAGCGTGCAATGACTCAAGAAACGGCGACCCAATGGAATGCCGATCTCGGCCCCCCGCTGCGTCCTGGGGAGGATGACCTAACCCTCGCACGCCGAGCGGCGGCGGGAGATCGCCGTGTTTTCGAGCTCCTGATGCGCCGTTACAATCGGCGCCTGTACAGGCTGGCGCGCGCCTACCTGCGCGACGACGCCGAAGCCAAGGACGCTTTACAGGACGCTTACTTGGGCGCCTATCGTTCGATCGGCCAGTTTCATGGAGACGCGGCACTGGCCACTTGGTTTTCCCGCCTGGTTCTCAACGCATGCGCCGCCCGCAAGCGCCGTTCCGCACGCCGCGAAAACATCGTTCCGCTCGTGAGTTCCTATCGTCATATGAACGAAATCGCTGAAGTACCCGACTCGGGTCAGGGACCGGAAAATCTGCTTGCCCGCGCGCAAATGCGCAGCGTGCTGGAGCAAAAGGTAAGCGAACTACCGCAAATATTTCGAGTGGTTTTTGTGCTGAGGTCGGTGGAAGAAATGAGTGTCGAGGAAATCGCGGACGCGCTTTCCATTCCGCCAGAAACCGTGCGCAGCCGCCACTTTCGCGCAAAAGGGATGTTGCGTGAAGCGCTCGCCAAGGAGATCGATCTTGCCGAGGGCGACATCTATCAGTTCGGCGGACTTCACTGCGATGAAGTCGTAGCCAATGTTCTATCGCGGCTCGGCTGCGAAGCTGAACCGTCGAGTTCTGGACAGCCTCGCGGGGAGCCGGCAATCGAATAGTTCGGCGTGTTGATTCGCAACCCGGGGTATGCTGCGCTGCAACGTAGCCCTTTTTGCCATGTAACCTAAGACAAATAGCGTCAAGGTCATACCCATTTTCCGAATGAAAGCGCTCTAATTGTCCGGGGGATACTCGGCCTAGGGGTGGGGACGTGGGAGAGCCGGACAATCGCAGCTTCGTTGCGGGCATTGCGGCCCGGTATGGACCGCGCTTGCGCCGCTTTTTATCGCTGCGACTGCGCAATGCGGCCGATGTCCCCGATCTTGCCCAAGAAGTGTTCTTACGTTTATTGCGTGTCAATGGCTACGAAAATATTCGCAGTCCCGAGGCTTACCTTTTTACGATCGCCAGCCATGTGATTCATCAACACGCCGTGCGGCGCTCTGCTGAGCCGGTGTCGGTGGACGTCGCGGAAGTGTTCTCAGAACTTAGGACCGCCGCCAGCGACGATCCCTCGGATCAGGCCGCTCAGGCGCAAAGGCTCGATGAACTCGAGCACATGCTCGCGCATTTACCCACCCGCGTTGCGACCGCGCTGGTTTTGCATCGTGTCGCAGGCTACTCAGTGCAGGAGGTTGCAGATGAATTGGGCGTATCCCGTGAAACGGCAAAAAAATATCTTGCCCGAGGCGTCGAACACTGTCGAAACCTTCGGGCGAGTCAAAATGCCATGAAGCTATGAAAGTCGCAGTCTCGAACGGCAGAACCCATGCGGCTATCATTGCCGAAGCGTCGACCTGGTTCATCGAATTTCGCGCCGGCGATGTGGACGGCGACGCACGTTTGCGCTTCATCGAGTGGTTGCGCCGCTCGCCAGAGCATATTCACGCCTACCTCGAGATATCCGGCGTGTGGGCGGATCTGCCCACGGCGGATCCTGAAGGCAAAATCGACATTGCGGCCCTGATCGAGCGCGCGCGCAGCGCGCCGGAGGTGGTTGCGCTGCCTTCCGACAGGATCCAGCCGACTGCGGCGCCGCCGGCCGTGAGACCGCACGCCGCACGGCGCTCGCGGCGCGCAGCCGTCGCGCTCGCGGCAGTCGTGCTGCTCGCAATTGCAGCCGTTATTTTACTGGATAGCAACAAATACAACGGCGTCTACACGACCGGAATCGGCGAACAGCGCACTGTGCAGCTTCTGGACGGATCGACGGTCGAACTCAACGCGCGATCCACGATCCAGGTCCGCCTCACCGCGGCGCAACGCGATGTGACGCTGCTCGAGGGGCAGGCTTTGTTTCGCGTCGCGAAGGACAAGCAGCGGCCGTTTGTGGTGCAGGCGGGCGATGCACAGGTGCGCGCGGTTGGAACCGAATTCGATGTTTACAAGAAGCAGGCCGCGACGGTCGTCACCGTGGTGGAAGGCCGCGTTGAAACCTACGACGATCTGAACGCCCCCGGGACGGCCGCCATCGTTTTATCCGCGGGAGAACAGCTCACGGTCCTGCCGCACGTCGTGACCAAGCCAACCCGCACCGACACGGCGGTTGCCACGGCCTGGGTGCAAAAGCGTCTGATATTCGAAGAAACGCCGCTCAGCGATGTGGCCGAGGAGTTCAATCGCTACAACCGGCGCCCTTTGACCATCGATGACGGTGAATTGGGAAGTCTCAAGATCAGCGGCGTCTACTCTTCGACGGATCCCGCATCGCTCATCAATTTTTTGCGCAGCCAGAACTCGATTCAAGTAATCGAAACGGAGAAGCAAGTGCGCGTTCTTCGCCGCGAAACGCGCTGACATACCCATTTTCTATGTGACAACGCTCTACTCCAATCGGGATCGGCGGCAGCATTGTCGGGCCGCCTTCGAAGGCCCCGCAAGAGGCGCGTGGGCGCTAATGCGCATTGCTGTTGTCGCCGCCGCGGTCTGCATTTCCCTCGTCGGTCTCGCCCTCGCAAACAGCGCGAGCGCATCCATCCATGAGCCGACTCATATCGCCGCACAAGGCCTAGGTCCCGCGCTCAAGCAATTGGCACAAAGCCGCGGATTGCAGGTCCTGTATTTGTCGAACACCGTGAGGGATATTCGCACCAACGGTGCGAGCGGAGACATCACCGCGAACGAAGCCCTGGAGCAGCTGTTGTCGGGTACCGGTTTGACGTACCGCTATCTTGACGACAAAACCGTGACCGTCGTCCCCATCTCGGCTTCCTCGCTTGGCGAAGGAGCCGGGATTTCGCTGCAGGCGCAGTCGGGCAACACAATACCCGCAACGCCTGCGGACGATAAGAATCGCGCTACCGAAGATAAGATCCGGCTGGCGCAGGCGCCGCCGCTGCCGGCGTCGCAGCCGGCGAGGGCTGCGGCAGCGGAACCGGGGCCGCTGCAAGAAATCATCGTCACCGGATCGCGGATCGCCGCTCCGAATGAGGTGAGCACGAGCCCGATTCAGGTTGTCTCCTCGAAATCCATTCAGGTCTCCGGGAAAACCGACATCAGCGACATCATCACCCAGCTGCCGCAAAACTATAGTAACGATCTGGGTCAGGATCTCGGCAATGGCACCTCCGGATTGGCGACAGCCGGCGGAGTGGCTACGGCGGACCTGCGCGGCCTCGGACCGGCGCGCACGCTGGTACTCATCGACGGCCGGCGTCTGGGCGTCGGTTCCCCGAACACCGCGATCGCACAGCCGGCGCCGGACCTCGATCAAATTCCGGCCGGGTTGGTCGAGCGCGTGGAAGTCGTCACCGGCGGCGCATCGGCGGCCTACGGATCTGATGCAATCGCCGGCGTTGTGAACTTCATCATGAAGAAGGATTTCCAGGGCTTTCAGGTAGACGGGCAAGTCGGCGAGAACTGGCACGAGAACCGCGACACGATTGTCCAGAACATGGTCGAGCAATTTGGGGGCACGCCGCCCGCGGGCACCGCCAAGGATGGCCGAAACAAATCCTTCGACATGCTCATGGGCACGAACTTCGCGGACGGCAAGGGCAACGTCACGGCTTTCTTGAGCTACCGGCATGCCGATCCTGTCGCCAGCAGCCAACGCGATTTCGGCGCCTGCCAGTTGGATCCCGTGCAGGATGCCAATAGAAACGTCACCGGCCTGGCGTGCGGCGGCTCCTCCAATTCGAACTGGTTTGAACCGGCATCCGGACCCAATAGGGGAAGCGTCTACAGCGTCGCAGGCACCGGCTTCGTTCCCAACGGCAGCGTTGCGACCACGCCGCCCGCGTCTTACAACTCCCAGCAGTTCATCTATATAACGCGCGAAGATGATCGCTACAACGCTGCGATCATGGCGCACGAAGAAATCAACGATTGGTTCAAGCCTTATACCGAATTCTTTTTCATGGACGACAAGACGCACGAGCAGGTGGCGCCCGCCGCGTTGTTCAAGGACAGCAATCCGCTCGATCCGACCGGCGCGGGCGACTACTACATCAATTGCAGTAATCCCTTGCTGAGCGCGCAGGAGCGGGGAATCCTCTGCACGCCGGCGCAGATCGCGGCGGATGCTGCGAACCCGGGCTCCGCCACCGCACAAGTCCGAATCGGCCGGCGCAACATTGAGGGCGGAGATCGTTTCATCGATTTCGAGCACACCAATTATCGCGCGGTCTTCGGCATCAAGGGCACCTTTGCGGATGCGTGGAGCTATGATCTCTATGGTCAGTACTTCTACACCGCATTTTCCGACTCCAACCAAAAGTACTTGAGCTACGACAGCATCGCCAACGCGCTGCTGGTGACCGGTACCGCGGCCAATCCAATCTGCATCAACGCCAGTAACCGCGGCTGTGTTCCATACAATATTTTCAGCGATGGCGCCGTCACGCCGCCCGCGCTCAATTATTTGTACTTGCTCGGCACCGCGGCAGGATCCGCGACGCTGCGCACTCTTCACGCCGATGTCACCGGCAAGCTCGGCGACTATGGCTTCACCTCGCCGCTCGCGACCGAGGGAATCGGCGTGAACGTCGGCTTCGAGCATCGCAGCGATCACGAGTTGCTGCAGCCGGATGCCGCAGAGGAGAGTCAGCTTTTGTCGGGCTTCGGCAGCGCGGTGGCGCCGATCGATGCCGGCCTGTCGGTCGCGGAGGAATTCATCGAGCTGCGCGCACCGCTGATGCAGGATCGGGCGGGCGCCGAGGAACTCTTGTTCGACACCGGTTACCGCCGTTCAGACTATTCGACGGCAGGGGTCGCCAATACGTACAAGTTCGAGGTCCAGTACGCGCCGATTGCGGACTATCGCTTTCGCGCTTCTTACGACCGCGCCATTCGCGCGCCCAGCGTCGCGGAGCTGTTCACGCCGCCGATCGTCGGGCTTACCACGGTCGTCCCTGATCCCTGTGCGCCGCCGATCAGCTTCACCTTGCTTCAGTGCGAACGCACCGGGGTGACGGCCGCTCAATACAACAGCGGCTCGATCCCGCAGGGTACGGCCAACCAGTTGTCGCAGGAGACCAGCGGCAATCCGGCCTTGAAGCCGGAGCAGGCTGATACGTATACGGTGGGTTTGAACTTCGCACCTGGCCGGATCGCGCGCCTGAGCGGCAGCATCGACTACTTCCACATTCAGGTGAAGGACGAGATCGGCGTGATCCCGTATCTCGTCGTCCTTTCCAATTGCGCCAACACGGGCGATCCGACGTTTTGCAGCCAGATCGTGCGCTCGCCCAGCACCGGCAGCTTGACCGGCAACAGCATCGCCTCCGGGGGCTACATCATCCAGAAGAACTACAACTTGGGCACGGCGATCAACAGCGGCATCGACGCTCAGTTGAATTACAAGCTCGATCTGCCGCCCGGATTCGGCGATGTTTCATTTGCGCTGAACGGCGCATACCTGCTGCACAACGAGACAACGCCGCTGCCGGGAGCGCACACCTATGACTGCGCCGGCCTGTTTGGCGCCACGTGCCAGACGATCAATCCGCGCTGGCACCATCTGTTCCGCACCACCTGGGATACTCCCTGGGATGTATCGGCATCCTTGACCTGGCGCTACATTGGCCCGGTCTCCCAGGATAACAACAGCAGTGACCCGACCCTGCATTTCGCCACGTTTGGCGGCTACGACTTCGTCAATGCGACCATCCCGTCGTATAGCTACATCGACCTCGAGGCTACCTGGAATCTCAACAAGGTCCTGCAGATCCGCGCGGGTGCCAACAACCTCCTGGATAAGGATCCACCCTTGATCGATTCGGGCATCGTCGCCGGCGGCGCAGCGAACACCTACAGCATCTACGATATGTTCGGCCGCCAGGTGTTCGTGGCGTTTACCGCAAAGTTCTGATATGGCGCCCATCCAGCCAGCGCGGCTCACGCGGAATATCAGCAGGGCTCCTAGTGTGCGGCGATCACCGCCGCCGCGCCCGCCATCATGGTCGCGCCGGTGCGATTCGCGATCTTTACCGCGCGGCGGCTCGTGAGGAAGCGGCGCGCACGCACCGCGAGCAGAGCCCAGGCGAGGTCAACCGACATCAGCACGAGCAGCGTGACGCCGGTCAGCTCAATCCAAGCGGCCGTGCCGATACGATCCAAGTCGACGATGGTCGGCAGGAGCGCCAGATAGAACACCATGATCTTCGGATTTCCCAGCGTTATCGCCAGTCCGGCACCGAACAGGCGCCAGGGCGAGCGGCCCGGCGGCAGTTCGTCATTTGAAATCTGCGCCGGCGCAAACCACATCTTCCACGCGAGAAACAACAAATACGCAACGCCGACAAACTTGATCGCGACAAACACCAGCCCCAAGGTGCGCGCCATCACCGCAAGACCTGCCACGGCGCAGGTAAGCCAGAGCGCCTCGCCCAGCCACATGGCTGCCAAGAACGGCAGCACATCGCGAAGGCCGCGGGTGAGAACCCGCGCCACCAGCGCCGCAACGCTGGGACCGGGAGATCCGGCGGCGACGACCAAGGCCAAGGCAAACACCAGCAGATTTGAAGCTGTCATTCCGCCGCTCATGGTCTCGATTGGAATCGTGCGCCGAAACTCATCTTGCCACCGGCAAGTCGACGTAGCTCGCGGCGTCGGGCTTGTGAAATATGCGCTGCGTGGCCTTGACGTAGTCCGCGGGTTTGGCGAAGAAAATGTTCGGGACGAAGGTTTGGGGATTGCGGTCGTAGAGTGGAAACCAGCTCGACTGGACCTGCACCATGATTCTATGTCCGGGTAAGAACACATGATCCGCGTTGGGCAGCTTGAGCGTGTAGCCGATAACTTTGCCGGCCGGGATGGCCGATGGTTTTGCCGGATCGTCGCGATAGCGGCCGCGCATGATATCCATGGCGATGGGCAATTGATAACTCCCCATCTCCGTGTCTCCCGGGACCTCATCCGGATAGACATCGATGAGCTTCACCACCCAGTCGACGTCGGTTCCGCTGGTCGACGCGAAAAGATGCGCCGCCGGTTGACCGGCGATGCGCAGCGGTGCGGTCAACGCCTCCGAGGTGTACGTAAGAACATCGGTGCGATCGCCCGCGAAGCGCTGATCGTCGACCAGCCATCGTCTCCAGGTTGAATCCGACGCATAGGTCGGACGGATGGGCCGCGGCCGGTAGGTAACCGGCTTCGCGGGATCCGAGACGTATTCATCGAAGGCAGCGCCCGTTGAGGGTTTGTCGAAGCTCAATTTGGCGCCGGCCGCCAGATACAGCGGCACCGACGTGAAGGGACAACCCCTCGCGCAGGACTGAGGCCATTGATCGTAGCGGCGCCAGACGTTTGTGCCCGTCTCGAATGCGGTGACGGTCGCGATATCCGCCTTGGGTGCGCCGTCCTTCAGATGCGCGTCAAAGAAGGGCAGCAAGACATGCTGGCGAAACCAATGGCCCGTGTCGCCGTTAAATTTGATCGCGCCCAGCGAGGATCCGTCGCCGTTGCCGCCGCCGTGGCGCCACGGTCCGATCACCAAGTAGGAATTATCGTGTCCCGGCCCGGATTGCGAGCGTGTCGCCGCAAAGGCCGCCGTGGCGCCGTAAATGTCCTCCTGGTCCCATTGGCTGTGCACATAAAGGGTCGCTACGGTGAGCGGACGCGCTGCGAGGATCTTATCCACCGCCTGCTCGCTCCAATAGTGATCGTACGCGGGGTGCTGGGTGAGACGTTGCCAAAACGGCAATTGATCCATATTCATTTCTTTGCCCAGCGCGCCCGCGGAGCCAATGGCCAGCCAAGTGTCATAAGCGTCGTAGCGCGGAGCGATCCATTTGTCCTCCGAGTCTTTGCTGGCGGTCTGCGCATAGATGTAGTCCGCATAGGTTTGGCGAAGCGCGCCATTGTGAAACCAGTCGTCGCCCTTCCAGGTGTCCACCATGGGATTGAACGGCGCGGCCGCCTTCAAGGCCGGATGCGGGTTGACCAGGCTCATGAGCACGGTAAAACCGTCGTAGCTCGTGCCCATGGTGCCGACTTTGCCGTTGGATTCCGGCACGTTTTTGACCAGCCAGTCGATCGTATCGTAGGCGTCGGTGGAATGGTCCACCGGCGTGTGATTCAAATCGCCCGACAGCGGCCGATTCATCACGTAGTCGCCCTCGGACTTATATTTTCCACGCACATCCTGGACTACGATGATGTAGCCGGCATCGGAGAGTTCGCCGTAACTCAAGGGCAAGATGAGCGCGCGGCGCGGACTTTCCGAGCTGCTGGCGAATTTGCTGGCGTTGTACGGCGTGCGATCGAGAATCATCGGCGCATGCGCCGCCCCTTTGGGGATGATGATGACGGTATGCAGTTTCACGCCATCGCGCATGGGAACCATGACGTCGCGCTTGACGTAGTCGTCGGCGTCCGTCGGGGCCGTGAAATTCGCGGGTATATCGCCCGCCGCAGGCGGCGGCGTGGGGGAATCCGCGAGGGCGGCCCGTCCGCCGAGCAACAGGGCGGCGGCAATCGCGCCACAGAGTATCCGGATTTTTCTTGAATGCATGATGTATTTCCAGGTGTGCAACGTTACTGACTAGGCTTGACGCAATCCCGGCGTCACCGCGGGCGCCGTGTCCGCGACGTACGCGGTCTTGATGCCGATAAATGTGCTGCGCCCGGAGGTCCGGTAGCTTCCCGCGGTCATCTCGAAGGCGATATTGGGACCGAGCCCGTCAAATTGTTCAAGCACGAGGTCGAATCCCGAATCGCGCATGGCTTGCAGCAGGTATTCGCGCTGTATCCAAAAAGATTGTTTGTTGTTCCAGGATGCCCAACGGCGATTCTCGCGGTCGAGAAAGGCGCGCTTGGTGCGAAACTCAGGCAGCCAACGGCCGGGCAGGCCCTCGTGCTCGCTCAAGATAGACAGCTTGTGCGTGGTGGTTCCGGTGTTTTTGAGCGGCAAGACCTTGGCGAGGGCGCGTCGAAATCGGCGCGGCCGAATGAAGCTCGGCGAGTCGTTGGCCTCGGAAAAATGCGTCTGCAGGATCAAGAGGCGTTTGGTCACCCGGGACAGGAGATCGAGAAACTCGCGCGGCTTGTCCAGGTGATAGAAAAGCCCGCAGCAGAATACCGCGTCGAATGTGCCATGCGCGGCGATATTCCACACATCGTCGCGGACGAACTGCAGATTCGGTAAATCGACCTTCGATTGCACATAGCGGCATGCGTCAATATTCAATTCGCGCACGTCGATTCCCAGCGCCTGCAGGCCAAGACGCGCAAACTCGACCGTGTAGCCGCCCTCGAGGCAGCCCAGATCGGCAATGCGCAAATGCCGCTTATCAGCGGGAAAAGCGCCGTCCAAGATGCGTTTTGCCGCGAGAAACCAAGGGTGCTGGTCCATCGAATAACCGACGTCGGGCTTGGTATAGGAACCATCGTCCAAGCGAATGTTATGTGAAGTGAAACTGACCGGCATTCCCGCTCCTGACAATTCTCCGCGCGAATCTTAACCCCTTTTCTCGGGCCGAATCGATTCAGGTGGAAGCAGCCACACCGGAGATTCACATGAAATGCGTTGGATTGGGAACCTTGCTGATCGGCTTAGCGGTACTTGGCGTAAGAACGGATGCACATGCGGCCGGCAGACTGGCGGATGTGCAGATCATCGACCGCGATACCGGCTCGGTGCTGCCGATGTATCGAAGCCGCGGAGAGTATTGGGTCGCGGGCAGGCCGGGCGCTCGCTACTCGATCATGATTCAAAATCAGCGCGGCGAGCGCTTGCTTGCGGTAACGGCTGTGGACGGCGTCAATGTCATCAGCGGCGAAACCGGGGCGTGGGGCCAGAGCGGCTATGTCTTCAGTCCGGGCGAGAGCTATGAAATCACCGGTTGGCGCAAGAGCAATTCGGAAATCGCGGCCTTCAATTTTACCGCCGCAGCCAATTCCTACGCGGAGCGAACCGGTCGTCCCGC
Source organism: uncultured Gammaproteobacteria bacterium (assembly GCA_963721095.1). Taxonomy (GTDB): domain Bacteria; phylum Pseudomonadota; class Gammaproteobacteria; order Steroidobacterales; family Steroidobacteraceae; genus Bog-1198. Next base: position 698,807 of record CAVRHU010000001.1, read on the forward strand.
GAACGTCGGCGTCGTCGGTGTCGCGCTGTTTCTGGAGCGCCCAGCTCGGGGTCCGACCTATAAGTCATTCGAGCGACGCTCCGAGGAGCCGGGCTACGCTCAAAATCGAATCGAAGGCGGCTTCGATAGTGCGGGGCGCGCCGCATCGCCGCCGGCTGCGTCGAAGGCCGAGGAGGTCCAGCCGTATACCTCGCTATCGAATGCGGTGCCGGCGCAGAAGCTCGGCACCGGGCACGGACAACGCGAGACTTCATACGTGCAGGACACGACTTTCGACCGGCTATCGAGCTTGCCCAATGAAGTCATCAAGATTCGCTACGACAGCTACGAGAATCTGGTGGCGATGGGAGTCGTGCCATCGCGCCGATGGCAGCGGGGGCCCAATCCCTTTCCCGATTCTCCCCTGCCAGGGTATGTACCGGACCCGCCGGGCGGCTGATAATGGTGTGAATGGATCTGGCGCGGGAGACTGATGAGAATCTGATGGTGCGCTACGGACGCGGCGAAGCCGCCGCGTTCGATTTCTTGTACAGGCGGCATGAATCACGGGTATTTCGCTATCTTCAGCGCAACGTAAGGAATGAGGCTGCGGCCAATGACTTGATGCAGGAGGTCTGGTTTGCGGTTGTGCGGGGCGCTGCGGATTATCGGCCTACCGCAAAATTCACGACGTGGCTGTTCACCATCGCGCACAACCGCACGGTAGACATGATTCGCGCCAACCATCGATTGCAAAGCCTCGATGCCGGCGACGGCACAGACCCGGAGGCGCCAAGCCCGCTGGAACGGCTGGCCGATTCGCCGAAACTCGAACCGGCGGCACAGGTCCAATCGCAAGATGAGGCCGCGGCGTTGCTTAGCGCCGTCGCGCAGTTGCCGGCGGAGCAACGTTTCGCGTTTCTGCTGCAGGCCGAGGGCGAACTGAGTGTCGAGGAAATCGCCGACGCCACCGGATCGAACTTCGAAACGGTCAAGAGCCGACTACGCTACGCCCGAGCCAAACTGCGACAACTGCTATGGGAATACGCATGACCCCGAGTGACGACTCTCGAGACGAAGAATTGCTCGCTCGTTACCGCCGGGCCAGCGCGGATGCTGCGGCTCCCAGCGATGCCGTGCGCGCGGCAATTATCGCCGAGAGCCGCCGCGTCGCCGATGAGCTTGCGAGGCGAGCCCGGCAACCTGCCTTCGATGCTTCGCGTCCGGCGGCCAACGATTCGCGCTGGAAAATCCCTGTTTTCGGCACGGTCGGCGCCGCGCTCCTCGCCGCACTGCTGTTTGCGCCGCGCTACTGGGAAAACACTCCGGCGCTTCAGGAGAAAGCGGCGCCGGCTGCCGCGCCGGCATCGACCGCGTCGGGGCAGGCTCAGCTCCAATCGCAGGCAAAGGACGAGGTCCCGAAGTTGACGGAGGTCAAGCCCAATGCCGCTCCATCGTTTACGGCGCCCACACGGCAATCGCCCGGCGAATCCAGTTCGTTGCAGGAAATCGTTGTAACGCAGGCCAATCGTAAGAAAGCGTATGCAGCGGCGGCACCGATTGCTGCCACGCCCGCACCGGCAGCACCGCCCAGTGTGGCGCAGAACTACGCACCTGCGGCGGCTTCGGCCTCTCCGTTGGCCGCAGCCCAGCCCACGGCGGGTGCTCGCCTCAAGGCGCGCGATTCGTCGTCTCGTGCCGCAGAAAGCAATTCAATCGCTGCGAGCGCCGACCTCGTTGGGAGGTTCAGTGCGCAGAAGCCGGCGACTCTGGAATCGGCCATCGCGCAGGGCGACGTGGCGCGGGCGTCAGCGCTACTGGATCAAGGCGCGGTCATCGATGCGCGAGACGAGGCGGGGCGCACGCCGCTGATGTTGGCCGTGACGCACGACAAGGTCGAGCTGGTCCGCTTGTTGCTGGCACGCGGTGCCGATCCGAATGCCGCCGACAACGCCGGCCACACCCCACTGCAGCAGGCAACGAAACGAAACTTGCAGGATGTCGCCGAGTTGCTGGAGCAAGCGGGAGCTCACTAGCGCCGCGGGCCGGTCATTTCTTATCGGTGATAGCGCTTTGACGAGAACCCGAGCCGTTCAAATTCGCAGTGCTGGATCAGGCGCCGATCACGGAACGGATGCGGGCCTGCGCTTGCAAAGACCACCAGGATTCGACCTGGGCGCCGATACCCGCGAGATCCAGCCCCGCACGGGCAAGGCAGGTGTCGCGTGTGCCGTGCTCGATGAACCGGTCGGGTATTCCGATGTGCAGGGTGGGCAATTGTAATCCGGCCGCCGCGAGCACTTCGCTCACGCCTGCACCGGCGCCGCCAATGATGGCGTTCTCCTCAATGGTAATGAGGGCGCGATGCCGCGCGGCGATCGATGCAATCATTTTTTCATCGAGGGGTTTCACGAAACGCATGTTCACGATGGTTGCGTCCAGGCGCTCCGCAATTTTTTGCGCCGAGTCGACCAGAGCACCGAACGCGAGAATCGCCAAACCGCTGCGCCCTTCGCGGCGCAGCTGCGCGACACCCACCGGCAACGCAGTCATCTCGGCGACGATCGGTACGCCGGGTCCCGTGCCGCGCGGATAGCGAATCGCCGAAGGCGAACTCAAGGTGGTGCCGGTATACAGCATCTGGCGGCACTCGTTTTCGTCCGCCGGTGCCATGACCACCATGTTGGGAATGCAGCGCAGGAACGACAGGTCGTAGCTCCCCTGATGCGTGGCGCCATCGCTGCCGACGAGGCCGGCGCGATCGATCGCGAAAACCACCGGCAGGTTTTGCAGGGCGACGTCGTGGATGAGCTGATCGTAGGCACGCTGCAAGAAGGTCGAATAGATCGCGACGATCGGTTTCAGGCCTTCCACCGCCATGCCGGCCGCGAGAGTTACCGCGTGCTGCTCGGCGATGGCGACGTCAAAATAGCGTGCGGGAAAGCGCTTCGAATATTCGACCAGTCCGGAACCTTCGCGCATCGCGGGCGTGATGCCGACGATGGCGGGGTCGCGATCCGCCATGTCGCACAGCCATTTGCCGAAAATCTGCGAATAGGTGGGGCCGCTGCTGGCTTCTTTGAAGATCATCCCGCTCGCGGGGTCGAACGGGCCGGGCCCGTGCCACTTGATCGGGTCGGCTTCCGCCGGCGCATAACCCTTGCCTTTGCGCGTCACCACATGCAGGAACTGCGGGCCGCGCAGTTTTTGCAGATTGCGCAGCGTATTGACGAGCGCTTTGACATCGTGCCCGTCGATGGGTCCGATGTAGTTGAATCCCATTTCTTCGAACAAGGTTCCCGGGAGCACCATGCCCTTGATGTGTTCCTCGGATCGTCGTGCGAGTTCCCAAACCGTCGGCATTTGCCGCAATACCTTCTTGCCGCTTTCGCGGAGGTGCGAATACATGCGGCCCGAAAGAGCGCGCGCCAGATAATTCGACAGCGCGCCGACGTTTTCCGAAATCGACATATCGTTGTCGTTGAGCACGATCAAGAGGTCGGCGGGAAGCGAACCGGCATGATTCAAAGCCTCGAATGCCATGCCGGCGGTCAGCGCGCCGTCGCCGATAATGGCCACGACCTTGCGGTCCTCGCCGCGTTGCGCGGCCGCTACGGCCATGCCCAAGGCAGCGCTGATGGATGTGCTGGAGTGGCCGACGCCGAAAGTGTCGTATTCACTCTCGCCACGGGTCGGAAAGGGCGCGAGCCCCGCGTCTTGCTTAATGGTGTGCAGCTTCTCGCGGCGTCCCGTCAATACCTTGTGCGGATAGGCCTGGTGTCCCACATCCCAAACGAGCCGATCATCAGGAGTATTGAACACATAATGCAGCGCGATTGTAAGTTCTACAGTCCCCAACCCCGCGGCAAAGTGACCACCGCGTGTGGCAACGCTATGAATGAGAAATTGGCGCAATTCCTGTGCAAGATCGGTCAACTTTGCCGCCGGTAGTCTTCGCAGATCCGCGGGCGAGGCGATGGTTTCAAGCAGCGGATAGCTGGCGGGCGGGACGTCCATATCGGCCCAGTTTATACTGCCCGCCCCTCATCGTGGCAATGAGCTACGGGGGGTGTTGCGGATTTGCACCAGCCCTAACCGGCTGACATGATGCTATTTTTGCGGGTTTCCGAGATACTGCCAGCATGGATTCCGTCAGTTCCGATGAGGTCTACCAGGATCAGATTTTGCCGCATGTTTCGCGCACTTTTGCGTTGACCATCCCGCAACTGCCGCCTGCTTTGAGCATTCCCGTGACCAGCGCATATCTGCTGTGCAGAATTGCCGATACCATCGAGGACGAACCTGCGCTGTCGGCGCCCGAAACACTGGCCTTCCTGCAGCGTTTCAGCGCCGTGGTGGCCGGAAGTGCCGAAGCCGCGGCATTGGCGCGCGATCTCGAGCATCGGCTCTCCGAGCGTACCCTGCCGACCGAACGCGATCTGGTGAGCAATATGGATCGCGTGGTCCGGGTAACCGCCGGCCTCGGCGCCGCCCAACACGCCGCAATCAAGCGATGCGTGGAGCTCATGTGCTACGGCATGCCGCGATTTCAATTCAACGCCAGTCTCAAAGGGCTGCCCCGCACGAGCGATTTGGACAATTATTGCTACTTCGTCGCGGGCGTCGTGGGCGAGATGCTCACGGATCTTTTTTGCGATTATTCGGTCGAAATTGCGCGCCGCCGGACCGGCTTGAGCGCCCTGGCCGCCTCATTCGCCCAGGGCCTGCAGATGACCAACATCCTCAAGGATATCTGGGAAGACCGCAGCCGCGGTGCCTGCTGGCTGCCGCAGGACGTTTTTACCCGGCACGGCGTCGATCTTGCCAGCATCTCGAGCAACTCGAATGATCCGCGCTTTCAGGCGGGAATTGTCGAATTGGTGGCCGTTGCGCACGCGCACCTGCGCAATGCGCTGGAATACACGTTGTTAATACCTGGCAAAGAGAAGGGCATACGACGCTTCTGCCTCTGGGCGATTGGCCTTGCCGTCTTGACCTTGCGTAAAATTGCCGGCAATCCCGGCTTTACCGCCGGCGCGCAGGTCAAGGTAACGAGAACCGCAGTCAGCATGACCATGCTCATGACCAATATCTTCATCGGCAATGATTGGATGCTGAAGCGCCTGTTCGCGCGCGCGGCGCGCGGTTTGCCGCTCGCGCGACTTCCCGAGCCGCGATGGCCGCGGGCCACGCCCATCCTGACCGAATACGAGGCCCAAAGCGGGCAAGAGCACGCACTCCGGCGATACGGGAGTTCAGGGTCGTGAATCGAACCGCGCCGAAAATCACTCCGTTTCCCGCGGAGCTGCCCGACGCGCGCAGCGATATTGTCTCGCACACGCTGAAACGGGTGGCCGATTCTTCGCCGCTGGACCGCGCCATAGCCGCTGCGCGCGATGCGCTCGTTGCACAGCAGGCCGATCAGGGATACTGGCTCTACGAACTCGAAGCGGATTGCACGATTCCCGCGGAGTACATCATGATGATGCACTTCCTGGATGAGATCGACGCACCGCTGCAGGGGAAGATCGCCGCCCACCTGCGCGCGCGCCAGGCCGAGCACGGCGGCTGGCCGCTGTATCACAACGGCGAATTGGATTTGAGCTGCACGGTCAAAGCGTACTACGCGCTGAAACTCGCGGGCGACGATGCGCAGGCGCCCCACATGAGCAAAGCGCGCGCCGCAATTTTGCAGCGGGGAGGCGCGGCGCGGACCAATGTCTTCACGCGAATAGCGCTTGCGCTGTTCGGCGAGCTGCCCTGGCGCGGGGTACCCTATATCCCCGTAGAGATCATGCTGCTGCCGAAGTGGTTTCCGTTTCACATCGACAAAGTCTCCTATTGGTCGCGTACGGTGATGGTACCGCTGTTCATTTTGTGCACGCGCAAGCCAAAGGCCAGGAATCCGCGCAACATCGGCATCCGCGAGCTGTACACGACGCCGCCCGAGAAAGAGCGCCATTATTTCAAGCGCGCGGGGTTGCTTGCGAAGGCATTCCTGCTGTTCGATCACATCGGCCGCATGATCGATCCCCTGGTCCCCGCGGGGCTGCGCGAGCGAGCCACGCGGCGCGCCGAAGCTTGGTTCATCGATCGATTGAACGGCGAGGACGGCCTTGGCGCCATTTTTCCGGCGATGGTCAATGCGCTGGAGGCCATGGTGATTCTGGGTTACCCGGTGGACGATCCCCGGCGCGTCACGGCGAAGCGGGCCTTGCAAAAGCTCCTGGTGGTGGGTCCATCGAGCGCCTATTGCCAACCTTGCGTCTCGCCGATTTGGGATACAGCGCTGGCGGCGCTCGCCATGCAAGAAGCGGGCGACGAGGTCTCGCGCGAAGCATCGACGCGCGCGCTCGACTGGCTGAAGACCAAACAGTTGTTCGACGAGCCCGGCGACTGGCGCGTGCGTCGTCCGCATCTGGCCGGCGGTGGATGGGCGTTTCAATTCGCGAATGATTTCTATCCGGATCTCGACGACACCGCCGTGGTGGCCTGGGCCATGCACCAGGCGCGCGATTCATCGCGTTATGCCGAAAGCGTGCGCCGTGCGCTCAATTGGCTGGTGGGAATGCAAAGCCGCAACGGCGGATTCGCGGCGTTTGATGCCGACAATACCTGCTACTACTTGAACAAGATTCCGTTCGCCGATCATGGTGCGCTCTTGGATCCGCCCACCGCCGACGTGACGGCGCGTGTCGTCACCGTTCTCGCGCGCATCGGCAGGCCGCAGGATAAGCCCGCGCTCGCGCGCGCGATTGCCTATCTGAGAAAGGAACAAGAAGCGGATGGGTCGTGGTTCGGCCGGTGGGGCACAAACCACATTTACGGCACCTGGTCGGTGCTCATGTCGTTGGCGCAAGCGCACATTGGACCGGAGGATCCCATGGTGAAGCGTGCGGTCGCGTGGCTCAAACTAAAGCAAAACGCGGACGGCGGCTGGGGCGAAAGCAACGACAGTTATGCGTTGCAAATGCGGCCCGCGGAGCAGTTCGGCAGCACTCCGTACCAAACCGCCTGGGCGCTGCTGGGATTGCTGTCGGCCGGCGAGGCGGGATCCGATGCCGCGCGGCGCGGTGCGGACTACCTGCTGCACACGCGGCAAGCGGACGATCTTTGGACACATCCGAGCTATACCGCGCCGGGTTTTCCGCGCGTGTTTTATCTGCGCTATCACGGCTATTCAGCTTATTTTCCCTTGTGGGCGCTGGCGGCCTACCGGAATCTGACACGGCGCGGAATCGCTCATTGAGCCCAATACCTCAATTTTGAAAGCGGTGGGCGTCGTTGCGGCGCTCCCGTCCGAGGCGCGTGCGTTAGGCCCCTCGATGCCGCGCGGCGGCGATCCACCCTTGAGCGAATTGGCGCTGCTGGGTGAAGGATCGTTGCTGGCCTTGAGCGGTATCGGAGGAGTCGCTGCCTCGACGGCAGCTCAAGCGCTGGTTGATGCCGGAGTCTCGGCGCTTATGACCTTCGGCTTGGCCGGCGGCCTTGATCCGTCAGTCCAGACGGGAAGCGTCGTAATACCGTGCGAATTGCTCGCGGCGGACGGCACTCGATACAGCGCCTGCCGCACGTGGCAGGCTCAGGTGGCCGCGGCGGTGAGTCATTTGTGCGTGGTGACGGAGGGCAGTCTGCTCACCAGCAATGATGCGATCGAGACGCCGGCCGACAAAGCTGCGGCCTTTCGCAATACCGGCGCGGCAGCCGTCGACATGGAAAGCGCAGCCGTGGCGCAAATCGCCGCCAAATACAATCTTCCGTTCATCGCGGTTCGTGTCATCGTCGATACCGCCGCCGACGGGCTGCCGCGCGCAGTGGTGGCGGCGAGCAGAGCAGGGCGAGTGCAGTTCGTGCGTTTGATCGGGGGCCTGATTCTGGCGCCGCGCGAGCTTGCTTCGTTGATTCGGCTGGCGCAGCGCTATCGGATTGCAATGCGCTCATTGCGCGCGATCGGCGCGCATCTCGCATGAAGGCTCTGGTGACCGGGGCGACCGGGTTCGTCGGCGCGGCGGTGGCGAGGGCATTGCTGCGCGGACAATGGCAGGTCCGGGTGCTGACGCGTCGCGGCTCGGATCGCCGGAACCTGCGGGGTCTCGATGTCGAAGAGTCCGAAGGCGATCTCACCGACCCCGGTTCACTGCAGCGCGCGACGCAGGGCTGCGACGGATTGTTTCATGTCGCCGCGGATTATCGATTGGGTGCACGCGATCCTGCACAGTTGTATCAAACCAATGTCGAAGGCACGCGCAATGTCTTGAGCGCAGCGCACCGCTCCGGCGTGCAGCGAATTGTTTACACCAGCAGCGTCGCGACCATCGGCATTCCCGCCGACGGCACTCCGGGCGATGAACTGAGCGCGAATTCGCTCGACAACATGATCGGGCACTACAAACGCTCGAAGTATCTGGCCGAAGAAGTTGTGCGCGAGGCGGCGCAGGGCGGCCTATCGGTGGTGATCGTGAGTCCTTCCACGCCGGTGGGTCCTGGCGACGTGAAGCCCACGCCCACCGGTTTGCTGGTGCTCGATGCCGCGGCCGGGCGAATGCCCGCGTACGTCGATACGGGATTGAATATCGTCCATGTCGATGATGTTGCCGCCGGCCACCTGCTGGCGTATGAGCGCGGCAAGTCCGGCGAGCGCTATATCTTGGGCGGCCAGGACATGAGCCTGCGGGAAATCCTGGAGATGATAGCGCGTCTTGAAGGGCGCAGGCCGCCGCGCGTGCGGCTGCCCTACGGGCTGGTTCTGCCCATCGCCTACGCGGCCGAAGGATTCGCCCGGCTTTCCGGCCGCAGCGGGCGCATCACCCTGGAAGGCGTGCGAATGTCGCGCAAGAAGATGTTCTTTTCGAGTGCGAAAGCGATGCGGGAATTGGGATATCGATGGCGCCCGCCGGAGCGGGCGTTCGAGGACTCGATTCGTTGGTTCCGCGACAACGGCATGCTGAAATAAGCGCGGCACTGGCTTCTGTTTCGGGAGCCGTTATGATTCTTGCATGAGTCATGTTGAGGCAGATTCCGACGCGTTGATCTTGGTCGATGAGGCCGATCGCAGTCTGGGCTTCTTGAGCAAAACCTTATGTCACGAGGGCCGCGGTGTTCTGCATCGCGCCTTCTCGCTGCTGATTTTCAACGAGAACGGAGAGCTGCTGATACAACAGCGTGCCGCCTCCAAAAGGCTGTGGCCAATGTACTGGTCCAACAGCTGCTGCAGCCATCCTCGCGGCGAGGAGTCGCTGGAGACGGCCACGCGTCGGCGCCTGCATGAGGAACTGGGGATCAGTTGCCCCCTGCAGTTCTTGTTTAAATTCCAATATCAAGCGCAATTCGACGCCACGGGCGCGGAAAACGAATTGTGCTCGGTGTACATAGGACGTTGCCGCGAACCGATTAAGGTGAATTCCGACGAAATTGTCGATTGGCGTTGGATCGGTCCGGAGGCGCTAAACCGCGAAATTGCCGCGCAGGGCGGCCGGACATTTACCCCCTGGTTCATGCTGGAGTGGGCCCGAATCTGGCGCGACCACCGGCAGGCGGTACTGGTAATATAGGCTTATGGCTATCCCACTCCTGCAGATGTACAAGGTTGCCCGCTATATAGCCGGGCGTAAGTTGCGCGGCGACAAACGCTATCCGCTGGTTCTCATGTTGGAGCCCCTGTTCCAATGCAATTTGGCCTGTTCCGGTTGCGGTAAGATCGATTATCCAAAGGAGATCCTGCAAAAGCGGGTCGGCGCGGAGGATGCCCTGCGCGCCGTCGATGAGTGCGGCGCGCCGATCGTGTCGATACCGGGCGGCGAGCCGCTGATTCACAAGGAAATGCCGCAGATCGTGGCCGGCATCGTGGCCCGGCGGAAATTCGTCTATTTGTGCACCAACGCCATCCTGCTCTCCAAGCACATCGACGAATACCAACCCTCGACGTATTTGACATTTTCGATCCATCTCGACGGCAACAAGGAGCGCCACGATGAGTCGGTGTGCCAGGAGGGCGTGTTCGAGAAGGCCGTTGCCGCCATCAAGCTGGCGCGCGGCAAGGGCTTTCGCGTCACCGTGAACTGCACCCTGTTCAACGGTGAAAATCCGGACGACGTGGCTGAGTTTTTCGATACCGCCATGGCGCTGGGCGTCGAAGGCATCACGGTGTCTCCGGGCTATAGTTATCACCACGCGCCGCGGCAGGACGTGTTTCTCGGCCGCAATGCCAGCAAACAGCTGTTCCGGAACATTTTCAGCCGCCGGCGCCGCCCATCCGGGAAACCGGCCTGGTCTTTCAATCATTCGGCACTGTTCCTGGATTTTCTGGCGGGCAACCAAACTTATCAGTGCACGCCCTGGAGCAACCCAACCTATAACGTTTTCGGCTGGCAGAAACCGTGCTACTTGTTGTCCGACGAAGGTTACGCACCAACTTACAAGGCGCTGATCGAGGACACCGAGTGGGAGAAGTACGGCGTCGGCAAAAATCCGCGTTGCGACAATTGCATGGCGCATTGCGGATTCGAGGGGACCGCGGTGAATGACGCTTTCAGCAATCCCGTCAAAGCGCTTCTAACCTCGTTGCGCGGACCTCGCGTGGCGGGTCCCATGGCTCCCGAGCTGCCATTTGAATATACCGATGGCGGCGCGCGTTACGCCGCCGTCACCGCAATTCCGCTCAGCGACATCAAGCGTGTGAGCCGGGGTCCGTGAACGACTCGGCTGATCGGCGCATCCGCGACGCGGATGCGAACGATTTCGGCACCCAGCTGGAAACTTGGCGGCTACGCACGGAAGCCGCTTTGGCGGCTCGTCTTCCCGAGGCCGAGGTCGTACCGTCGCGTTTGCACGAAGCGATGCGCTACAGCGTTCTCGGCGGCGGCAAGCGCATACGGCCGGCGTTGGTTTTTGCCACGGCCCGCGCGGTCGGACTCACGGAGGACGATGTCGAGGCCGCTGCCTGTGCCATCGAACTTGTGCACGTATATTCGCTGGTGCATGACGACCTGCCTGCCATGGATGACGACGATCTGCGCAGGGGCCGGCCAACCTGCCACAAAGCCTACGATGAGGCCACGGCGCTGCTGGTCGGCGATGCGCTGCAACCGCTCGCGTTTCAGCTGCTGGCGCGTGATCCGAAGTTGCCGGCGTCCGCCGCGGTCCGGCTGCGGTTGATCGACATGCTGGCTCAAGCCATCGGTACTTCGGGCATGGCCGGCGGACAGGCAATCGACTTGGCGGTGCAGGGCAGGCGGCTCGACATCGGCCAGGTCGAAGACATGCACGCGCGCAAAACCGGGGCCGTCATTCGAGCGAGCGTATTGATGGCGGCGGAGTGTGCGCCGCCGCTCGAGTCAACCCTCTACGGCGCACTATCGCGGTTTGCAAATGCCGTCGGCCTCGCCTTTCAGATTCAAGACGATTTGCTGGATGTCATGGGCGATGCCTCGATGCTGGGCAAGGCCACGGGTGCCGACAGCCAGCGGGCAAAACCGACGCATCCGGCGATCATCGGCATCTCCGCGTCGCAGCAGCGTGTCAGGCTCTTGCACAATCAAGCCATTCAGGCACTCGCACCATTTGGCGAACGTGCCGAGGAGCTGCGTGCCTTGGCCCATTGGCTTCTGTCGCGACAGTACTGACCGCCCCGAATCCGTGCGTGTTCTGCTCGCCGCCGGCTTTTTGATTTTGCTCGGAAGCATGGGCGCCGCCCAAGGCCTTGCCGCCGACACAGCGATCAGGATTCGAGCACTTGCGCCCGCAGTCGTTCCTCCAACGCCGGAGGCGGTCGCGAGCGGTTCGCTGGACGATCAGCTGCAGCCGTTTTCGAAAGCACCAGGTCACAATATCTGGCGCGACTATTGGCTGAAGTTCACTCCACATGAGCCTGCCAGCATCGACGGCACGCCGGTGCTGATTTTGGATGCCACGCGCGGCCTGCAGGCGCAGCTGGTGGCGTATCGGGATGGAAAAGTCGTACCGCTGGTCCTCGCCGGGAATCTGCCCGCATTCTTGGGCGCACGCGATATGGTGTTCATCCTGCCGGAGGGCGTGCCGCCGACGCAGCCCCTGTATGCGCACCTCTCCTCCAACAGCAGCGAGCCGCAGTATCTCAGCGTTTCCCAGGGCGCGCTGCAAAGCACGATGGCGCTCGGCGCCGAGCGGGCGCGCATGATTGCGCTGACCTTTGGCGCCCTCATGTCCGTGTCGCTCGCCGCGCTCTTGATCTGGTTCGTTCTCAAGGATCCGCTGTTCATTCTTTATGCAACGATGTTTTCTCTTCAGGCGTTGTACGTGGCTTATCTTTCGGGTCAGGGATTCGACTGGCCGTGGCTTTCCTTCGCCGCGCCGCTCGATTCGTTCGCATGGAATGTTCCCGTGGGCTTGAGCGGCGCCGTCGCCTGTCTTTTCACGCGCGAGATCGCGGACCTCAAGCATTTCTCGCCGCGCGTCTATGCAGTCTTCGGCTGGCTTGCGGTCGCTTTTGTCATCATCACGGCCGCAAATGTCGCCAAGTTCGTCGGATTGCTGCCGCTCGTCAACCTTGTCGGCAATGTCATGTTCGTGGTCGCGGCCGCCTTCACGATCATCGTCTGCGTGCTGGCGTGGCGGCGCGGCAATCGAGCGGCGGGTTGGTTCTTGATCGCATGGGCTTTGCTCGAGGGATTCACGATTGCGGCAGCGCTGCGCTTCCTCATGACCTCCTCCGCGGGTTCAGACGCGATGGACTATTACGGACTCCCCTTGTCGATGGTGGCCGCGTCGGTCTTGATTGCCCTCGGCGTCGCGGATCGTTTGCGCGCGCAGCGCGTGGCGTTGTCCGAAGCGGAGCGCCGCGCGCAGACCGATCCTTTGACCGGCGTACTAAATCGCCGGTCCCTTATCGAGCGGCTCGATGCCGCCTGCGCACGAGCCAAGGCGCGCGGCCTGCCGATCGCGCTGTTGTTCATTGATCTCGATCACTTCAAACAGATCAACGATACCTTTGGACACCCGGCAGGGGACGCCTGTCTGCGCGCCATCATCGAGCCGATTCATGCGGAATTGCGCCAATCCGACGTCATTGGCCGCTATGGCGGCGAAGAATTTGTCGTGATCTTGAGCAGCGCCGACGCCGCTGCGGCGACTCCGATTGCGCAACGCATCGTGGAACGCGTCGCCGATGTGCGCGTGTCAGGATTCGGCGAGCCCATCAGCGTCACGTGCAGCATCGGCATCGCCGCCAGCGATACGCTCGGCATCTGGGGCGAGCCGCTGCTTGCGCAGGCGGACGCCGCGGTCTACGTTGCAAAACGCTCGGGGCGCAACCAGATTCATCTCGCCCCGCCGCTGCTCGCCTAGGTCCGAATTTGTCGGAAAAATCTGTCTGACGTCGCGCATTGGCGACGCTTATCATCGCCCCCGATTGCGCCTAAGCTTGGGGTTCGACATATTCACTGCGATCCGCTTGGTTTCGCGAGGGGAAGTTACTGGTGCAACGCAGCGCGTTCAGTCACGCAAGACTCATGCGCGAATCCACACATCGGATCGAAAGGGCGTTGCGCAGCGACGATTCCAAGGAGCATGTGGTCGCCCAGCGGGTACTCGCCACACCGGGAGCCTGGCATGCCTGGGAACTCGAGCACTCGGGGTTGATGCGGCAAGTCGCCGACTTCGTCGTGTTGCGCAATCAAGCCGTCGCGCTCCGGCACGCCGCGTTGCGGCTCATTCACGGCAAGGCACTCTTCGAATATCTGAAGAAGCACAACGTTCGCGGCAAGGCGCGGGCTCGGATACTGGCGCATTTCCATCGTACGCTGGTGTACGAACATGCCGTTGTCGCCGAGCACACCGTCTATGTGCGCAAATCAGCGAGCTTGCTGTGCGCCAGCCATGTCGGCACCGACCTGGTCCGTGACCCCGCGTTTTTGGATCCCATGACGCAATACGAGACTTTGTTTACCGAGTATTTCGAGCTGTATTGCTCGACGCTGGTACCGGCCGAAGATCCGAATTCCGAAGCGGAGCCCGCCTTGTTGCCGCTGCTTAAGCACCAACTCAACGAATGGCGCTGGGTGATCTTGAACCCGAAACAGGCCCTGCCTCATTTGCAGCGGGAGACCGAACTGCGCCGCCCGGCAGGCGACACGCAGAAACTGCGGCTGCTCAAGTTTCCGAAGGCGGGCAAGTAAGCGTCAGATCGAACCTTGCGGGCGTCTGTTCCCGGCGTCCCTTCCGGGGGCGCCCGTTCAGGGGATCTCCCGTCGAGGCCGATTTATCATTATCATGCGACGCTTCAAGCTCCAGTTAAGCCCCGCACAAAAATCAAGCTGCATCCAGTCGTGCCTCGAATCCGAATAATGTCTTAGGCAACCAATGAGTTCGTCCGTGCTGCAACGCATTGCGAGTGGCGATTCCGCCGCCGTGCGGGAATGCATAGACCAATATGGTCCGCTCGTGTGGAGTATTGCCCGCCGGTTTTCGCGCACGCCCTCGGATGCCGAGGACGCAACGCAGGAAATCTTTCTGGACATCTGGCGCAGCGCGAGCCGCTTCGATGCCTCACAGGGTTCGGACAAGGTTTTCATCGCGATGATCGCGCGGCGTCGGCTCATCGATCGGCTGCGCAAGAGCAGCGGCGAACCGCAGATGGATCCTGTCGAAGTGCTGGAGACGATCGCTTTCGCAGACCCCGGCACGGCTTCTGAAACTTCAATCGAGGCGGAACAAGCCGCGCGCGCGCTGGCGGAGCTGCGGCCGGAGCAAAGGCAAGTATTGGAGTTGGGGTTATTGCACGGCTTGAGCCAGTCGGAAATCGCTGCCCGGCTCAGCATGCCCCTGGGCACAGTGAAGTCATTTATGCGCAGGGGCCTGATCAAGGTACGTGAATTCATGAATGTAGACGCCGAACGCGTCTTAAGCGAGGGTTGATGTCGGACACGCGTCCTCAAGATCAGCCCGACGAAGCCATGGTGGACTTGCTGATCAAGCAAGTGACCGAGGGCTTGTCGCCGGCCGAACAGCGCGCGCTCGACGTCATGGACAGCGAACGCGCGAGCGCCGCCTTGCGGGATCTGGAACGAGCGGCTGCGGCGGTCACGCTGGCCGGAACAGCGGGCGACGCGCCGTTGCCGGCCGCTCTCGCGGCGCGGATTGCGCAGCAGGCGGCGGAACACTTTGCCCGGCCGAGCCCGGTCGTCGATCTCGGCGCGGCGCGCGTTGCGGTGGCCGAAAATGAGCATGCGAATCAGAATCAATCGTCTGCGACGCGGCGCGCCAACCGCTTCGGCGGCTATGGTTGGCTGGCTGCCGCGGCCTGTTTGGTACTGGCTATTTTCGGTTGGGAGCGATCGCCGCCGCCGGTTGCGGTGGTGACACCGGCCCCGGAGGTCACGCCGGCTCCTGCGAACGTACCGCCGTCCCCTGCGGCGCCGCCGACAGCCGCCGAGGAACGCGCGGCGCTGCTGGCGAAAACCGATTCGCTCAAGATTTCTCTGGGAGCCGGCAAGGATCCTGCTGCCGCGGGCGTGAGCGGCGATGTCGTATGGGATCCCGCCACGCAACGCGGCTTTTTGCATTTCGCGGGCTTAGCTGCGAACGACCCGGCCATGCATCAGTATCAAATATGGATATTCGATGCCGGGCGCGATAAGCGCTACCCCGTGGACGGCGGCGTATTCGATGTGCCGGCCAACGCCGGCGAAGTCATCATTCCGATTCGCGCAACACTCATGGTCCGAAAGCCCGCGGCCTTCGCGGTGACGCTCGAGAAGCCGGGCGGCGTCGTGGTCTCCGGCCGCGAGCACGTGATCGCGTTGGGTGCGACGAGCTAAGTCTCCGCCTACCCCAGCGCCGCCTTACGATCCTTCACCGGCGGCGGGGTCCACTGATAGATCCAAGTTTCCGTCAACGGCTTGCCATCGACGCGCAAGTACATGCGCAAGTCGATGGCCTCGTTGCTGTCGTCCGCCGGCCTGAGATCGAACAAAGCGCGGTAGCCTTTGATCTCCTCGACGTAGTGTGCGGTCACGTGCTCGGTCGTGCTGCCGTGGGTGGTGCTGATCACCGCCTCGACGGTGGCGTCCCTGGGAAGCGCGCCGAGTTCGCCGCCGGCGAAATCGACCGCGAAATGCCAGGAGTAGTATTGGCGTCTCTGCCCAACAGTGCCGCCGATGCCGGTACGCGTGGCAAGAGTTTGCGCCAGCGGCGATGAGAAGGGCACGTGCGTGCCCCAGTACAGCCGGTAGCTGAAGAGCATTTCCTGGCCGGCCTTGGTTTTTTCGGCCGGATTCCAAAATGCCACGATGTTGTCCGACGTCTCGTCGGGGGTCGGAATTTCGAACAACTGCACGGCGCCCTTACCCCAGCCGCCATGGCTGCCGGATTTCGGTTCGACCCAAAGACTCGGCCGCCGGTCGTAGTAGACGCCGTCATCCTGGTAGTGGTCCCAATTGCGGTCCCGCTGCAGCAAGCCGAATCCGCGCGGATTTTCGTCGAAGTAAGAATTCAAGTGCGGTTGCGCGGGATTGATCAAGGGACGCCAAATCCACTCCCCAGCGCCGGTCCACATCGACAGGCCATCGGAGTCGTGAATCTCGGGCCTCCAATCGTTTGCCACACGCCGATCGTTTTCGCCGTAAAAAAACATGCTGGTCAGCGGTGCAACGCCCAACCGATCGATGGCCTTGCGCGGATACAGTGCCGAATCGATGTCCATGATCAGCGTGCCGCCCGGTGCGATGAAAAAGCGCAGGGCGCCCGCAATGCTGGGTGAGTCCATCAACGCATACAGGGTCAGCGTCCCGGTATCCTTCGCCGGCCGCTCGAACCAAAAGGATGTGAAGCGCGGGAATTCCTCGGGTCGTGGGTAGGCCGTATCCACGGCGAGTGCGCGTGCCGACAGGCCATATTGCCGAGTATCGCCGCCGACGGCGCGAAAATAGGCAGCTCCGAGGAATGCCGTGACGTCGTCTTTCCAGTCCGTGACGTACTGCACCCGAAAGCCTGCGAAGCCGGCGTGAGCGTGCATCACCGCAGGGTCGATGCCCGCTTTGTCGAACTCAAACATGGAGGGGTCGTAGAGTACTTCGCGCGCCTGCCCATCGTTCACCTCATAGATATGCACAGCCTGGGCGAAGCCGCGCCCGACATGGAAAAACTGCACGCGGAAGGGCAGCCCGGCATCGCCCCAGAGGGAGTGATCGCTGCGAAATCGCAGCGACTGATACTGATCGTAGCTCAGGGCCGCCATGCTGGGCGGCAGTACGTCCTTGGAGGTCTGATAGGCGTTGCCGGCGAGAAATCGCGCCTGGCCCTTGAGCCACGCATAATCGAAAGGCTTGGCCGGTCCTGAACCGGCCGCCGACGCGGATGGCGCTGTCGCGGGCTGCGGCGCCGATGTCTTGGGCGGTGCTGCGGCGTCGATCAGATCGGCCCCGGCCAGTTGCCCCGCTGCCAAAACAAGCGCATTTCTTAAGATTTCGCGTCGACGAACCATGAGTTTTGAATCCTAGATCGAATACGTGGGTTGAACGGAGTCGGGGAGCAGGGCCAGTTGATTGAGGAATCGTGCGTCGGCGGCAACCTCCACGCGTTCGATCGGCGTCAGCCACTGCAAGGCTTCATCCAATGATCGTGCATCCATCAATTTCTGTTCGGCGGTGAAGGCGTGCGGATCCGGTTGGCCGCGCGGATCCGCGGGACGGGGCAGATTGCCGCTGATATGCGCAAGGCGCGCCTCGCGGTGCCGCGCCAGGAAGCGCAACCCCTCCGTGGGCAACGCGTCGCCATCGCGTACCAATTCTTCGCGGCGCAGAACCAAAGCGGGTGTCTTGAGCTCCTCGGGAGTGCGCAGCAGCGCGAATTTCGACAGAAATCTGCCCAAGGTCTCGCTGCCGCTGATCTGCGACAGCGGCACCGAGAAAAACAGGCCCAGAAGAGCCGGCGAAACCCATGCGAGCAAAGGCGGCGAGATGAAGTACACGATGACCGCGGTGACGCAGCTCAACAGCATGTGCCGCCGATGGTAGCGCCAGGCGTCGATCCAGCTGGTATGGCCCGCGTCGCGCCGCTGCGGCTTCCAGCCCGAATCGCGGCCCATGAATACCTCGAAGACATGGCGGCATTGCACGATCATGAGGATCGGCGCGTACAGCGCGGAAAGAATGACTTCCAGCAGGAAACTTGCCGTGATGCCGATGACGCCGCCGGCACCGCCGCGAATGCGGCGCGACAACAGCGCGCGAATCAATCCGAGCATCTTTGGAATCAGCAACACCACCATGCTGAACCAAAATAGCGCCATCATGAGCGCAACGTCGAACCGCGGCCAGGTCGGGAACAGCTGGAAGTCGTGGCTGAAATATTCCGGTCGGATCAGGCGAGATTGGATCGCGAGTGCGAAGCCGATGCCGATCATCACCAGCCACATGGGCGAGGACAAATAACTCATGATGCCGACGCCAAGATGCATGCGGCTGATGAATCTCAAGCCCGCGCTGCCGATGATTTTCATGTGCTGCAGGTTGCCTTGCGCCCAGCGGCGATCGCGAACGGCAATATCGATCAGGGTCGGCGGCGATTCTTCCCAGGAGCCGCCGCAATCGGTGGCCATGCGCACTTTCCAGCCGCCGCGGCGCATGAGGGCGGCCTCGACGAAATCATGGGAGAGCACGAAGCCGCCGAACGGCTTGCGGCCCTTGAGCTTGGGCAGTCCGCAATATTGCGCGAACGCGGGTACGCGAATGATGGCGTTGTGACCCCAGTAATTGCCGCTGTCGCCCGACCAGGCGGACAAGCCGCGCGTGATGATCGGACCATAGACGCACGCGGCGAATTGCTGCAAGCGGGCGAACAACGTGCGCGCGCCGATCAATTGCGGCGCGGTCTGCAGAATGCCCAGCTTCGGATCGGCCTGCATCGCCTGCACCAGCCGCTTGAGCGTTGGCGCATCGATGAGGCTGTCGGCATCGAGCACGATCATGTGATCGTAGCGTCCGCCCCAGCGGGTCACGAAGTCTTCGAGATTGCCCGACTTGCGCGCCACGTTCAGCCAGCGCCGCCGGTACCAAACCGGCATGATCGAATGCAGCGCCGCGCGCAGCTTGGCGACCCGCAGTGTCTCGCGAATCCACGCATCGGCATCGGTCGAATCCGAGAGAATCACGATCTCATATCCGCGATGCGCATCAATGCGCTGCAATGCCTCCGCCATGGCCTGCAGCGCCGCGGCGGTGCGCGTCGGATCTTCGTTGTAGATGGGCATTACCAGGGCCGTCAGCGCGCCGGTCGAAGCCGAGTCCGGAGCGGCCGGATCGCGCCGTTTCGAGGCGCCCGCCAACACCGACCCGGCGGAGAATGCGATCCAGCCCAAGGAGACGGCGAAGAAAAATATCATCGTGCCCTGCAATAGCGTCATGCTGGCGAAGCGCACCACTTGCAGCATTTGATAGACGCCGTACGTGGTCACGCCCAACGTCACCACGATAAGAATGAAGCGCGCGTACAGCACCTCGGGAGAAATGAGATGCCGCTCGGTTCGCCAGGATTTGTAGCTCAAATCCTGCGGCGCCATGCTCATGGGCGCCTCCGGCGGCATGCCGCCCGGCGAGTCGGCTCCGAATACGGCGTTCGTATCTAGCTGGAGGTCCATCGATACAACCAGGTTTCGGAAGCCGGCGTGTCGCCGCGCATGACCCGAAGCCGCAGCTCGATCACATCGGCATCCTTGGGGTCAATCTCAAAACTGGCGCGCAGGCCGTGCAATTCACCGTTCGAAACCAGCGCCGAGTTGGAAATCGCGCCGGCGGAAGCACTGAGATCGAGACGCAAGCCATCGAGCTTTTCGCCGGCGCCTACGATATCCAACACGAAGACGCGCCGCTTGCGGTCGATGCTGGCGCCGGAGCGAGTTGCGATGACTTTGCCCAAGCCCTTGGGCAACGGCGGCTCGGCACACCAGCTGATGGAATAGGCAAATTGCGCGGGATGCCCCGGTAGAAGCGCCGCCGCGGGGCGCCAGAAAGCGACGACGTTGTCATTGGTTTCGCGGCCCGAAGGAATCTCCACCAGTTCGACGGCGCCCGGACCCCAATCCCCCTTAGGGGTGATCCAAGCGCTGGGACGGCGCTCATATTGAGCATCGAAATCTTCGAAATCGCTTTGCTGCCGGGATCTTTGCACGAGCCCAAAGCCCTGCGGCACCTGGGTGGTGAAGCTGGAGACCTGCAGCTTGAGGGGGTTCGCCAGCGGTCGAAACAGATGTTCGCCGGACTTCGTCGTGATCTGCAGCCCGTCCGAATCGTGAACTTCCGGCCGATAGTCATCCAGATGGCCCCGATTGGTTTCGTCGAACAGAAACATCGAGGTCAGCGGAGCGATGCCGAGCACGCGCATTTCGGCGCGCGGAAACAGTGTGAATTCCACATCGGTCAGCGTTTCCACACCCGGCTGCGCCGTAATCTTGTAGGCGCCCGTGGTGGACTTGCTCTCCAACAACGCGTAGATAACGATGGCCGTGGCCCGCGGGGCGGGCCGCTCAATCCAAAAATGCGTGAATACCGGAAACTCTTCGCCGGATGGCTCGCCGGTGTCGATGGCGAGGCCGCGCGCCGACAGCCCATATAAGAGATTTTTGGCGACGGCGCGGAAGTAGCTCGCGCCTTGGAAGACCAAAAATTCATCCCAGACTTTGTTCGAGTTGATGCGGCTGCGAACCCGAAACCCGGACAGCGGCACCGATACTTTGGCGAACTGGGTCGGCCGGGTCCCGGACATCTGGAACATCACCGGCGAGGCCACCACATCTTTGGCCATCCCGTCCTCGACGGTCGAGACGGTAACCGTCGGAAGACTCGGCGCCGCCCGCAGCAGCTCGAGCCGAAAGGGCAAATTCTCCGCGCGCCAGATGCCGGCATCGGGGTTGAAATGCATGCTGCGGTACTGTTCCGGGCTCAGCTTGTCCAGCGCGGAGGGTTCGGTGCTGCGCGGCGGCGTGTAGGGCGCCGCGGCCCTGCGCTTGGCATCCTCCAGCAAAATATCGAAGTTAAAGGGGTAGGTTGCCGCGGGCTTCGCCGGCGGCGAGGCGGCCCGTGGCTTCGCGGGTGCAGGTGGGTTGGCGGCGTGAGCCTGGATGGCAATCACGAACGTCAGTACTCCCATGGCTCTGGCAATCGATACCCGCAAAGCGTCCCCCCCAAATTTAGCTAGTATAGTGCCTGCCCTATGTCGGTCGCAGATCACCCTGGCCGGGAACCACAAAGCGCCGGGGCCGTGCTTATGGTGCGGCCTGCGGGATTTGGCTGCAATCCGCAAACGGCAGCCAGCAATGCCTTCCAAGCGAAACAGGCGCCCCTGGCCGGAAAGGACCTACAAGACGCCGCGCTCCGTGAATTCCACGCATTGGCGGAGGCTCTGGAGCGCGCCGGCGTGCAAGTGCTCATCGCGCCCGACAGCGAGCAGCCCCCCAAGCCGGATGCGGTTTTCCCCAATAACTGGGTCAGCTTTCATCACGACGGCACGGTGACTCTGTATCCCATGCTGGCGCCGAACCGGCGCTGGGAGCGCCGCGACGAAGTCCTGGAGCAGGTCGTGCGGCACGGGGGATTTCGCATTTTGCGCACGGTCGATCTCACGCATCGCGAGTGCGAGGACAAGTATCTGGAAGGCACGGGCAGCGTCGTCCTCGACCGCGTTCATCGGATCGCTTACGCGAGTTCATCGCCGCGGACCGACCTTGATGTGCTCGGCGAATTCGCGCAGCAGCTGGACTACGATCTCATGACCTTCGATGCCGTCGATGCCCGCGGCACAGTCATTTATCACACCAACGTTTTGATGGCGATCGGTACGGACTTCGCCGTCGTTTGCAGCGCCGCCATCGTGGATAAGCACCGTGCGGCCGTGCTGTCCCGGCTGCGCTCGACCGGCCATGAGATCGTCGAGGTCACGCCGGTGCAAATGACGCAATTCGCCGCCAATGTCCTGGAGTTGACCGTGCCCACAGGCAAGCTCCTGGCCTTATCCACGACCGCGCTGCGCAGCTTG
The DNA here is from genome assembly GCA_963721095.1 of uncultured Gammaproteobacteria bacterium. Classification (GTDB taxonomy): domain Bacteria; phylum Pseudomonadota; class Gammaproteobacteria; order Steroidobacterales; family Steroidobacteraceae; genus Bog-1198. The sequence continues at coordinate 720,788 of CAVRHU010000001.1, forward strand.
TGCCCGGCCCAGCGCTGCGCCCTGGAGGCTCGGGCTACCTTGGTTCCTGCGGAGATTCCCACCATCGAGCGCGCCGGCGGCGGCGGCGTGCGCTGTATGCTCGCGGAAATTCACCTTCCTAAGCGACAGCCATTCGAGACTCCACATCCAGCACCGTGAAAATGAGAGTCGGGCGCCCTGCGAGCCGCTCAAATTCACAGTCCCGAGGTACTGGGTCATAATCGCGCGATGCTGGAACTCGGCGTCAAAATCCTCATTGCGTACCTGCTCGGGACGCTGCTTGGCAGCTTGATCCTCGGCCGCATACGCGGTGTCGATATTCGCCGCATGGGCAGCGGCAATGCGGGCGCCACGAATGCCATGCGCACGCAGGGCAAGCTGTTCGGATTCCTGGTGCTTCTGATCGATATCGCCAAGGGGATGATTGCCGTGTGGTGGCTGCCGTCCGCCGCGTTGCCCGCAATCGGCATCGATGCCGGCGTGTCGCGCGAATGGCTCACGATGGCATGCGGATTTGCAGTGATCGTGGGACATGTGTATCCGGTATGGTTCGATTTTCGCGGCGGGAAGGGGGCGGCGACAGTCGTCGGCGTCATCGCCGCGATGGAAGTGCGCTTACTGGTGCCGTTGCTCCTGAGCTGGCTCATCGTGTTGTTGCTGTTCGGCTATGTGGGTCTCGCCACCATGCTCTCGACCGTTGCGCTCGTGGCGGCCGTGCTGCTGCTCGAACCGAACAATGTTCCGCTTTGCACCTTCTGTGCCGCGGTCGCCGCCTTTGTGATCTTTACCCATCGCAGCAACATCGCACGCATGCGTGCAGGAACGGAAAATCGTGTGCGGCGTTTATGGCTGTTTCGATCGCGCGCGGCCTAGGAGCTTGTCTGAGGATTCTCCCTGGCCGTGAGCGAAGGGCCTCCCAATGCTGACGCATCCGCCGCTGCTGCAGCTGTTGGCGGACGGCGAAATCCATTCGGGCGAGTCGTTGGCGGCGGAGCTGCGTCAAACCCGCGCCGCGGTTTGGAAAGGCGTCGAGCGCCTGCGCGCTATCGGGATCGAGGTCGAGGCCCTGGCGCGACGCGGCTACCGTCTGGCAAGACCGGTTGAACTGCTCGACATCGGCCGAATTCGCGCCGAACTGTCCGATGAGCGCAAGGCGCACTTGCACAACCTCGAGGTCCTGTTCGAGGTCGGATCGACCAATACCCGGCTGCTGAGCAGCGCGCCGCCGCCGCCGAGCACTGCGGATGTTTGCATTGCTGAGCTGCAGCACGCAGGGCGTGGCCGACTGGGCAGGCGCTGGATCGGAAGCTTTGGCGGCGGGATCGCCATGTCGTTGGGTTGGACCTGCAGCGATGTGGTGCGCACCTTGCCGGCCTTAAGCTTGGGGGTCGGCGTCGCCGTGTCCAGGGGACTGACACGCACCGGCGCTGCGGGAATCAAGTTGAAATGGCCAAACGACATTTGGTTCGAAGACCGCAAGCTCGGCGGCGTCTTGATTGAATTACGCGCCGAGGCGGGGGGGCCGGCGCATGTGGTGATCGGCGTGGGCATCAATGTGTCGCTGTCCGTGGAGGCGCGCCATGAAATCGAGACCGGCGGAACGGCGGCCGCCGCCGTAGCGGACGCCTGCACGCGGCCCGTTTTACGCAATCGGGTAGTTGGCGCCATCTTGGACGAACTTTTGAGTATGCTGCTGGAGTACGAGCGTTGCGGATTTGCCGCGTTTCGCGATGCCTGGGCGGCCCTCGATGGCTTGAACGGCCGCGCCGCACAAGTGATAGTGGGCGATCACGCGGTATCGGGAATCGCTCGCGGTGTGGATGCTGACGGAGCGCTGTTGCTCGAAACGGAGGATCGCGTTCAGCGCTTCGTTTCCGGCGAGGCGAGTTTGCGCTTGATTCATGGGTGATGCTTGACTCTACTGAAAACTCTCGTCGTGTGCCTGGTGCTGGCCAATGTGTGCTATTTCCTATGGGAGCACGGCATTGCCAAAGCGCCCGAGTCTGTCGTAGCGCCCCCGGCCTCCGCCCCGGCAGCCCTGAAACTGGCCTCCGAGAGTGCGGCGGCGCGCACTGAATCGAGCAGCAATGCGGCTGCGCCGCCTGCGGCATCCATCGCGCCCGCGGCACCGGACGGTGCGCGGGACGGCAACTCCGGCCTTCTGACCAATGTGAAGCGCTGCATCAGCGTCGGACCGTTTCGGGATGTATCGGAGGCGGCTCATGCGGCGTCAATCTTGCGCGGTGGCGGATACGATCCGCGTCAGCGCGTTGCCGACGGCGAGGTCTGGGCCGGCGTCTGGGTGTACTTGCCGCTGCCCGCCACGCGCCCGGTAGCCGAACAGACGCTGGCCAAGCTCAAGGCGGGCGGGATCGACGATGCCTTGGAAATGCCGGGTCCGAACGAAGGATCGGTGATTTCCCTGGGACTCTACAGCGAGCCGAAGCGCGCCCAGGCGCGGGTGGCTCAAGCGCAAGCCTTGGGATTCAATCCGGGCATCGCCGATCGCAAGAGAACAGGCAATGTCTACTGGATCGACATCGACTTGAAGCCCACCGACACTTTGCTGAATCCCTCGGATCTGCAGGGCGAATCCGGCCGCATCGTGCGCCTCGAGGTCAAGGGATGTCCGTTGGCGGGCCAGACATGAGCGCGCGAACCGCAGCCCTGCGCGTTACGAGCGTCATCGGCGCCATCATCGGCTATGGTTGTCTTGCCGCATTTCTCTATCTCATCGGCATACAACTGCACGGCTGGTTTCGCCAGGGAGAATGGACACACATCGGCATGGGCGACGGAATCAAAGTCGGACTGATGCGCTGCTGCGTCAAGGACGGTGGCGCCGGGCATGTTGCCGATTTCTTGCGGTGGTGGGATTCGCCGGTGAGCTGGCTGGGCTTGCACAAGGTATTCGAGGTGATCCCGATGTCTCTGGCGCTGTTCGCCGTGAGTATCGCGGGCAACAGCCTGTTCATCTATTGCCGGGATCGACTGCGGCCGCCGCAGTCTCTTTAGGCCAGCGCTGGACATCGCACAACAGCACGAACACCTTCTCCGGCGGTGCGTCGATGGTCACAGTGACGACGGTGTTGCGCGCTCATGCTCCTAGTGCTCCATGCGCCCCGCCGGCTTGCGGACCTGGTAGAGCGCGCCTTCGGCACTCGCGGGCGCATCGCCGCGCACCGCCGGCGGCGGATCCCCGTCCCATGCATAGGCGACGCTGCCGGCGGGGGCCTGATACCAACCCGGATCGCGGTAATCCCCGTGGGCGATGTCCGCACGAATTTTCACCATTGTGAACATCCCGCCCATTTCGATGTCGCCGTACCGGCCCGCGCCGGTCATCATCGGCAAAGTATTGGCCGGCAGTGGCATGTTCATCTGCATGCCGGCCATCTGAGGGTTCATGTAACCCGGCACGAGCGCGGCAATTTGCGGCGCCAAATCGTTCTGATCGACGCCGATGCTGTTCGGCACGGCATGACTCATGGCATTCATGGTGTGATGGCTTTTGTGGCAGTGAAAGGCCCAATCACCGGGCGCGGCAGCGGTGAATTCGATGGCGCGCATTTGGCCGACCGCAATGTCGGTCGTCACCTCAGGCCAGCGCGAGGCCGGCGATGTCCATCCGCCGTCGGTGCCCGCCACCACGAACTCATGGCCGTGCAGATGAATGGGATGATTCGTCATGGTGAGATTGCCGGCACGAATTCTCACGCGCTCGCCGAGACGTGCCACCATCGGCGCAGTGCCCGGGAACGCGCGGCTGTTGAAAGTCCACAAGTTGAAGTCGAGCATGGTGCTGACCTTGGGAGTGTAGCTGCCGGGACTGATGTCGTACGCGTTCAACAAGAATACATAGTCGCGGTCGACCGGCATGAAATTGGCGTCTTTCGGGTGCGTGACCCAAAAACCCATCATACCCATCGCCATTTGCGTCGTCTCGTCGGCATGCGGGTGGTACATGAATGTGCCCGCGCGTTGCGCGGTGAACTCGTAAACGTATGTCTGTCGCGGTTTGATCGCCGGTTGATTCAATCCGACCACTCCGTCCATGCCGTTGGGCAGACGCTGACCGTGCCAGTGAATGCTGGTGGGTTCGGTCAGGCGATTGGTGACGAATATCCGCACGCGATCGCCCTCGACCACCTCGATGGTGGGGCCGGGCGACTGGCCGTTGTAACCCCACAGATGCGCCTTCATGCCCGGCGCGATCTCGCGGATGACCGGCTCTGCGACCAGGTGAAATTCCTTGATGCCATCGCGCATTCGCCACGGCAGCGACCAGCCATTCAATGTGGCCACGGGGCGGTACGGTCTGCCGTTCGGCGGAGTCCGCGGCGGCTGCATGGACGGCGAGTCAGTGGAAACAATTTCGGGAAGTGCCGCGAGGGCGACTTTTGCAACGGCGCCGCCCGCCACGGCCAGCCCGGCATTGCTGAAAAATCTTCGTCGTGAAAGCATGATAGTTCCTTTTGAGGCCGCTACGGTGCGGCGTCTCCCAGCAATGCCGCGTCGAGTTGCGATTTGGCGATCCAGAAATCCCGCACGCGCTGAATGTAGCCATCGAGGCCGGCCGCCTGATCGCGTGCGCTCGACAGCAGTTCGAAAATGCTGATTTGCGAGGCGTTGTAGCGCAGCAGATTCTCCCGCACGACGTCCTTGTTCAGCGGCACCACCTCGTCGCGCTGCTGCTTCGCCAGTTCGAAGGCTGTGCGGTAGTTGGCATAGGCCTGTCGAATCTGCGAGCGTGCCTCGACGGCCGCCTGCGTGAACCGGTCGACCGCCTGTGCGTAGACGGCGGCGGATCTCCTGACGCGCGCGGAGCCGCTGTCGAAAACCGGAACTTCCAACGTGATGGCATAGCCCCGTTCGTAGGGCGCGTCGCGCGGTCCCTGTTGCACGCGCGTCGCGCCGACATCGAGTACGTTCACAAAGCGGGTGCTGCGAGTGAGCTTGAGGTTGCGCTGCAGTTCATCCATGCGCATTCGCATGAGTTGCAGGTCAAGCCGATTCTGCAGCAGCGTGCTCTCGATGTCGGGAAGACTCTCGAGAGTGTCCGGCAAACCCGGCAACGCTTCGGCGAGCGTCAGTTGCAGCCCGTCTGCTTTTTCCCCGGATAGTCCCAGGATGCTGAGCAGTCTCTCGCGCGCGGCCGCATCGGCCAGTTCTGCTCGCGCGAAACCTTGAGCGGCCTCGAGATAGATATGCTGCTCGCGCGCTTCGTCCCATCGGTTCCAATTGCCTGCGGCCACCATCCTTTGCGCGAGCGCCGCGCCCGTTTCAGCGGCCGCGCGGACTTTGAGCAGGTAGCCGCACGATTCGTGCGCGGCGACGGCGGCGTAGTAAGCCTCACGGGTGCTCGTGGCCAGCTGCGCGACGCGTAGAACCGCGAGATTTTGCGTCTGAGCGAAGCGCTGTCGTTCGATGTCGAGCGCGTATGGCATCGTCAACAAAGCAAGCACATTGAGGCTCAAGGTTTCCTCGATGTCGTATTGCCCGGCGGCGGCGGCATGCCGAAAATCGAAGCGCGGATTGGGCAGGCGGCCCGCCTGTACGAGGTCGGCCTCGGAAATTCCCAGTTCCTCGAAGGTTCCCTGCAGCATGCGATTGTTGAGCAGGGCGATTTGCACCGCGTCTTCGACCGACAAGGGCTGTGCCAGCAGCGCGGTAACTTGGGAATCGGTCTTGGCGCGTTCCTGAGAAGTTCGCGGCCATTGGATGTCTTTGGCCCAGTGCCGGCGAGCGGCAACCGCGACGGCATCGAAACCGCCGTCTTGGGTAAAGCTCGTGCAGCCACCGATGCCCAGCACCGCCAGCGCCACCAACAGAAGAAATGCGCATCGCATATCGTCCTCCTCTCAACTCGGGCGTAAATCAGCGGCGCAGCTGCGCCGCGAATCAGCTCGCGAAGGAGCGTGGGGGGCGATCGAGACGGTCGAGGGTGACCTTCGGATGCGGCCGGTGCACCGGCAGGAAAGCCTCAGAACCGGTCGCGCCCGGCGCAGTCCAGCGAAACGGCGTCAAGGCTACGGCGGCGGCACAACACGTGCCGCAGTGATGATGAGGCTCGGCGCTCTGCGGTTTCCCGGGGTCGCCTGCGCAATGCGAGTGGGAGTGCGCGGCCGCGGCGCCGGTTTGAGCACTGCAACTCCGCGCCGCGGCGAAGCTCTGCAGCGGCAGAATGAGCGCCAGCAGCAGCACGAGCGACAGCGAAGGGGTCCGAAGGGGCGCCATAACATTCAAAACATATCATCAGATCTCAAGGAATACACGTGAACTACGTCTCGGGGCCTCTTGGGCTACACTGCCGCCCGAGCTTCTCAAGAAATCGAGGTTCTCCATGCGTGTGCTGCAAGTCTTGGGCGCGATTTTGATCCTCGGCGGGTTGTTCGTGCTCATCAAGTCACCTTCTTATTCGAGCGAAAAGAGCGTGCTCAAGATCGGGGATGTGGAAGCAAAGGTCTCGCAGCAACACGCAGTTCCGCCCTGGGTCGGCGGCGCCGCCGTGGTCGCGGGCGTGGTGCTCATTGTGGTCGGCGCCCGCAAGCCCCGATAGCCGAACGGCCCCTACTCTTCGAGCTGCTTGCGCAGCGAACGCAATTCGCGGCGGCGGCCGGCACTGGATTTGGGGTAACTCAGGCGAAGTTCCTCGAGCGTGTCGAGCACGATGCGCGACACAATGAGGCGCGCGTTCTCCTTGTCGTCGGCGGGTACGACATACCAGGGCGCATCGTGGGTGCTGGTGGCGCCCAGGCATTTCTCGTAGGCTTTCGTGTATTGCTTCCAATAGCGGCGCTCCGCAATATCCGCGGCGGAAAACTTCCAATTTTTTTCTGGCATTTCGATGCGCTTGAGGAAGCGTCTGCGCTGCTCGTCCTTGGACAGATGCAGAAAGAATTTTATGACCCGGGTGCCACTATGAGCGAGGTGCCGCTCCAAGCCAACGATTGAGCGATACCGGTCGCGCCAGATGCGCTTCTCGTCCATGAGCTCGTGGGGCAGGCCCTCGGCTCGAAGAATTTCAGGATGCACGCGGACGATCAGGACCTCCTCGTAGTACGACCGGTTGAAGATGCCGATCTGGCCGCGCTCCGGGAGCTCGCGCGTGGTGCGCCACAGAAAATCATGCTTTAGTTCTTCGGCGCTCGGAGACTTGAAGCTGACCACGCGGCAGCCTTGCGGATTGATGCCCGACATGACATGTGCAATGGCGCCATCCTTGCCGGCGGCGTCCATGCCTTGAAAAATGATCAGCAGGGCGTAACGGTTGGCTGCATACAACAATTCTTGCTGCGCACCCAATTCTTTGACGTGCGCACTGAGGATTTCCTGATATTCGCGATTGTTCCGGTACGCAGGAGGAACCGCGGTCGGGCGTTTCTTCAGATCGACCTCGGATCCGGGGGCGACCCGATAGTCAGTCAACTTGATGCGCATATCCTGTCCAAGAGGTAAGCGATTTCTGACAGCTGCTCTCCCGCGGCGACGTACAGCATATCGCAGTCATCGCGCGCAGTATCGAGGCATGCGGTGCACATACCGGCGGCGCGGTTTCACGGGCCTGATCGTCTCGGCGCTCTTGCTTTGCAGCGTAACGATGGCGCGCGGAGCGGATTTTCAACTCCCCGCCCTCAATTCTCCCGCCAGCGGCGAGCATCATCCAGGAAAAATGGTCTGGGCCGATCTGATCACTCCTGATCTTGCCGCGGCCGAGAAATTCTACGGTGGCCTGTTCGGGTGGACCTTTCAGCGCGTTCGCGTGGGCGAGCTCAACTATGCAGTGGTGATGCTCGACGGGAGGCCCATCGGTGGAATCGTCGAAAAGACGATTCCCGCCGGTCAACAGCGACAGCCGGCATGGCTGACTTTTTTGGCCACCAATGATATCGACGCCGCCAAGCGGCTCGCCCTCTCTCATGGGGCGAAAGTCCTGGCCGGCGTCAAGAGTTATCCCATGCGCGGCCAGCAATGCGTGCTGGCGGATCCCGAGGGCGCGGTGTTTGCGCTGCTCGCCTCGAGCAGCGGCGATCCGCCGGACTACTTGCCGGCGACCGGCGATTGGATCTGGAGTTCACTTCACGGCAGAGATGCGGGAGCCGAAGCGGCGTTCTATCAGGATGTGTTCGGCTATGACGTATTCGACATGCCGAGCGCGGACGGCTTGGAACACCTGATTATGTCGAGCGACAACTATGCCCGCGCGAGCGCGAATGATTTGGCGCGAGGCACCGCGCGCCGCCGTTCTCACTGGCTGAATTTCGTGCGCGTCGAGCATGCGGCGGAAATCGTGGACAAGGTGACGGCCTTGGGCGGCCGCGTTCTGGTGCAGCCGCGCCTCGATCGGCACGGCGGCATGATCGCCGTGGCCGCGGATCCCGCCGGCGCGCCGTTCGGCGTGATGGAATGGACCGAAAGCGACACCCATGCGGAGCCCAAATGAAATCCCTGCGCGGCCGGCTGCTCGCTAGCGGTTGCGGCGCAATCGCGGCCCTTCTGGCGTCCGCTTGCGCGGTAACCGGCGTGGGCGTCGAAGGCAGCGTCGGCTACGACGCCGGCTACTACGCACCTTATGGCTATGATTACGGCGATTGGGGAGTCGGTTATGTAGTCGGTCCCTCGCGATGCTGCGACCATCGCGACGACCATCGCGACGACCATCGCGATCATCCGGATCGAGGACACGGCGGCCGCCGGCCGGCCTACCGTCCCGCCCCTGCCGGGCGCGCGGCACCGTCCATCCCGGGACGGCACAGAACGCACTGATTTTGTCCCGAGCGCTTGCTGTAGTATCGGCAAAACTCATAAGAAATGCCGGGGACTCGCATTGCTCGACTCGAACCTTGCTCCCGATGCACGGGGAGCGCGCCGCATTCTTCTGGCCAGCATGGTCGGAACCACCATCGAGTTTTATGACTTTTATATCTACGCCACCGCGGCGGTATTGGTTTTTCCCCGTCTCTTCTTTCCAAAAGGCGATCCGGCCGTCGCCACCCTGCAGTCGCTCGCGACATTCGCGCTGGCATTTGTTGCGCGACCCATCGGGGCTGCGCTTTTCGGACATTTCGGCGATCGCGTCGGCCGCAAAACGACCTTGGTCACGGCACTCATGACCATGGGTCTTTCAACCATCTGCATCGGTCTGCTGCCGACGTATGCCTCAGCGGGCATCTTTGCGGCCCTGCTGCTGGCACTCTGCCGTATCGGGCAGGGGATCGGCCTGGGTGGCGAATGGGGGGGCGCCGTGCTGCTGGCGACAGAAAATGCGCCTGCGGGCAAACACGCCTGGTACGGGATGTTTCCGCAGCTCGGCGCGCCGCTGGGTCTCGTGATTTCAATCGGTACCTTTCTCCTCATCAGCGATCAGTTATCCGAGGCGCAGCTTTTCAGCTGGGGATGGCGCGTGCCCTTCCTGGCCAGCGCCGTGCTCGTGGCTGTGGGCCTGTACATTCGTCTGCAGCTGGTCGAAACGCCCGCGTTCAGGCGCAGCATCGCCCAAGGTGAACGCGTACGCCTGCCGTTCAACGTGGTGTTTTCCAAGTTCCCGCTGCGGCTTGTTCTGGGAACCCTGGGGTCCACGAGCACTTTCGTGGTGTTTTATCTGGCAAACATCTTTGCGCTCGGCTGGGGTACGAATTCGCTCGGGTTCTCGCGGCAGCAGTTCTTGGTCATGCAAATGCTGGCCGCGGCGTTCTTCGGATTGACGATACCAATCGCGGGATCGCTGGCGGACCGCGTCGGCGGCCGCACGATGCTGCTCATCGCCACGGCGCTGATTATTGGCTACGGCTTTGTCTTCAGGCCCCTGTTCAGTGCGCACGACACGGCCGCCGTATTCGTGTTTTTGGCATGCGGGTTCGGCTTGAGCGGCCTCTCTTACGGCCCGCTGGGAAGCGCTTTGGCGACTCTCTTCCCAACTCCGGTGCGCTATACCGGCACCTCGCTGACTTTCAATTTCGCCGGGATCCTTGGCGCCTCTCTTGCCGCACCCATTGCAACTTATTTGGCAATTCATTACGGGCTCGCCTTTGTCGGGTATTATTTGTCATCGGCTGGGCTCATCACGCTCATTGCGCTGATATTCATCAAGGGTGAGAACCAATGATTCAACACAAATTCACGCTGACTTCCGCCGTGCTCTGTGCAGGATTGCTGTTGGCAGGACCGCATGCCAACGGCGCGGATGTCTACGACGCGGCACTCACCCACCCGGGCCGTCCCGCGGCGGATTCAGCGCGCGACGCGCTCGACCATCCGGCGGAGATGCTGCGCCTCGCGGGTATCAAACCGGGAATGAAGGTTGCCGACGTTCTGGCGGGAGACGGCTATTACAGCGAGTTGCTGAGCAATGTGGTGGGCCCCAACGGACATGTGTACCTGATCAACAATCTTGCATTCGATCATTGGAGTCAGCCGGCTCTGAAGGACCGGCTGGCCGGCGGCCGATTGACCAACGTGACGCAGCAGACCGTCGATCTCAACGATATGAAACTGCCACCTGCGAGCCTGGACGCAATTCTCTTGGTCAAGGTGTATCACGACATGTATTGGGTCGATACCGACCCGAAGAGCCCGTGGCCGAAGATCGATGTCAGCTCGGTTCTCGATCAATTGTCGCGATCGCTCAAACCCGGCGGTGTCCTGTTGTTGATCGATCACTCGGCCAAGGCCGGGCATGGTAAATCCGACGCCGGCACACTCCATCGCATAGAAGAGTCATTCGCCGTGCAAGATTTCTCGGCGCATGGCTTCAAAGTCATCGCCAAGAGCGATCTGCTCAAAAGACCGGACGATGCGCGCGACCTCATCAGCTACAAAGGGCCGGCGCTCGGCAAAACAGACCGATTCGTCCTGGTGTTTCGCAAGACGTAGTACGCCGGCCAGTGACGAGTGCTCGATCCGAATGACTGTTTTAAGCGATCGAGTTCAGCCAACGCTGCATACTGGCAGAATCCATGGCGCCGGTTTGCCGCGCAATCTCCTTGCCTGCCCGAAACACGATCATGGTGGGAATGGCGCGAATGTTGAAGCGCCCGGCCGGCGCCGGCTCATCTTGGGTATTGAGCTTCGCGAAGCGCAGCTTAGGTTCCATCAGGCGCGCGGTGGCTTCATAAAAGGGCGCCATCGCAATGCACGGCCCGCACCAGGGCGCCCAAAAGTCCACCACCAGCGGCAGATCGCCCCTGCTCAGGTGCTTGTCGAAATTCGCCTCGGTCAATTCGACCGGCTTGCCTTCGAACAGGGGCGAATGACACGTGGGACAACGCGGAGCATCCTTCAACCGATCGCCAGGCAAGCCCACTATCGTGTCGCAATGTCCGCAGACCACTTGAGTTCTCTCGCTCATAGATCGCCTATTTTGGCTGCGCAACCAGAATGAGAAAGCTGTCGGGCACAACGGTTGCACGTGCGCGCGGCTGATCCTCGGTCGTCGCGGGCGGCGGACCGAATTGCGCGGCGGCCAGATAGATCTTGTGGGTCGCCGGATCGAGCGCCATGCTGCGGGCGCTGACCTGAGTCGTGACCGTTGCGATGACGCGATACTCGTCCGGCGTATCTTGATGAATCACGGTCAGCGTGCCATCAATGCCATTGGAACTGAATACCAGTCCCAGTTCGGGATCGAAGACGGTGCCATCGGATCCCCGGCCGATCACCACTTGGGCGATCGATTTGCCCGATACTGAGTCGGTTACCGCCATGACCTGGTTTGCGCACACCGAGAACAAGCGATGATTCGTTGCGTCAAGGGCAAGGGCGGTTGGCCCGGCGCATTCCTTCAGGACCCATTTGGCCTTTACCATCAGGGACTTGGCGTCGATCATGACCAACCTTCCCGGCGCCGTGTTGATATTCACATACACGTGGCCCGCCTCGTCCGTCGCCATGGATTCGGGAGCACCGGGGAGCGGCACGGTGGCCACAACTTGGAGCGTGCCGGCGTCCAGTACCGAAAGATTCGCACTTTCCCGATTGGCGGTAAAAATGTGATTTTGCTGCGGCTCGTAAAGAATGGCGCCCGGCGAGGTGCCCGAAATGGGTACTTCATACGCAACGCGCAGCGTATCGAGCTCAAATACGGAGACGGAGTTGGAGCGGCCATTGCTCGTAAAGCCGCGCTTCAGCGCAGGGGCGAATGCGATCGAGTGCACGCCGGCCGTGCGTGGAATATTGCCGGTCAGTTTGCCGCTGACCGTTTCGATCACATCGACGTGATCGTCCCGGGTCACGAACAGGCGGCTGCCGCTGGCGTCCAACGCCAACGTGTCCCAAGCGTTGGTTCCACCGATGCGCCAGGATTTGGCGACCTTATAATCTGCTGCGGGAATGGGTGAAGTCTGAGCGCGCGCGAGAGCCACGGCCATGAGCGACACGCACGCAAACAGCATCGGGAAATTCCGCAGCATTAGCAGCCTAGGAGCCTGGAGGAAACGGATATCAGCTAGTTTACGCATGGATCGCCACAGAAGAAATCGTGCAGGACCGCAAGTGTAATTTCTACAGGTCAGGCGGACCCGACTCGAGCGCAAGTGCTCGTTTTCCAATCGCGAACAGTTATCGTTTAGGCTATCACGTGGACGCCATACCATTTCCGCATCACCCACTACACAAACAACACTTCACAAAGCACCTGCGCCTCACCGATGATGCGCGCAGATTCTTAGCTGCCGGTTATCAGGAGACTTGGGATGTTCATTCGGTTAATGGCCGCCGCTGCAGGCGCCGGGGCCATTTTCATCGCAGCAGGCGCCTCGAGCGCGGCGTCGCCGTCGCCATCGGCAAACGACGACGGCGGCCTGGAGGAAATCGTCGTGACGGCGCAGCGGCGCGAGGAGTCGGCGCAGAACGTGGGCATCGCCATGTCGGTACTCTCGGGTCTCAGCCTCTCGGAAAAGTCCATCAGCTACGTCAACGATCTGCAAAACGCGGTGCCCAGCCTGCAAGTGGAGCCCGCGTTCGGCAGCAGCCAGCCGCAGTTTCGTCTGCGAGGCGTCGGATTCATCGACTACACGTCCAACAACACGTCGCCTGTGGGCGTGAGTCTGGATGGCGTCGCGTTCGCTTTGCCCATCCAAACTCAGGGGCAGCTCTTCGACATCGATCGCGTTGAAGTGTTACGCGGTCCTCAAGGCACCCTGTACGGCCGCAATACCACCGGCGGTGAGATCAATTTCATCAGCAATCGGCCCACCGCCGACGCTCATGCGGGATTTTCTCTGGAATACGGTTCGCACAATGAGCTCAACGCCGAAGGATTCGTGTCCGGCAGCATTGCCGAGGGACTGACGGGCAGGCTTGCGGTGGCAACGGAACAAGGCGGTGCGTGGCAGCGCAACCGGGTCACCGGCCAGATGCTCGGCGACAAAGACAAGATTGCGATTCGCGGCCAGTTGCAATGGGATCCTTCGGAAGCGGTCGATCTTCGTTTCGGCGCTCATGGGGCGCAGGATAAATCCGATGAACAGGGCCTCTATTTGTTGCAGCCATTTACACCCGGCAGCGGTCCGCCGTCCATTCCTGCGGATACGTCGCGCTATGCCACGGGTTGGGCGCTCAATCCGACGTTCGCCAAGCTGATCGGCATCAGTGCCAACTCAAAGCCCGGGCTTGACGACAGCAATGACGGTGTCGACCTGACCGCGAATGTCGATTTCGGCGGCGCCAAACTCACCAGCATTACCGCCTTCGACAAGCTCATCCGGCGTGAATATGCGGATTGGGACGCGACTCAGTTCGACGATTCGGACGAATACTTCAACAGCGACCTCGACGTGTTCTCCCAAGAGCTGCGTCTGGCGGGCAACGACGGACGGTTCGGTTGGGTGAGCGGCATCTTCTACTCCAACGAGGATCTGCGCGAGAATTTCTATTCCGATCTGACCGATCGGCTTGGCGGCATTGCGGTGACGACTTACGAGCAAGTGGCCAACTCCTTCGGGGTCTTCGCGCAGGGCAACTATCAACTCACCGACACTCTGAAGGCGACGCTCGGCGTGCGCGAGGACCACGAGAGCCGTGAATTGATCGGGCTCAACACGGCGTTTTTGCCCGGAGCACCCTCGTTGACCGGCGGCGCGCTGGGCGGATCTATCACCTCGAATTTGCCTTCCGGCAAGGCGGAGCTGGACTACAAGCCAGTCTCCAGCACGCTGCTGTATGCAAGTATCAGCCGGGGCGTCAAGTCGGGCGGCTTCACCGCTCACAACACCGTGACTGCGCCGTCGGCGGATCCGTTCGAGCCGGAAAGACTCACGGCCTACGAGATCGGCGTGAAATCGGACGTCACCCGCGCTCTTCGCGTGGACGCATCCGTGTTCTACTACCGCTACCGGGATCAGCAGATCCTGGGCAAAGTATTCGACGATGCCTCGCAGTCGTTCATCGGCCGATTCGTCAATGCCAATTCGCGGATCAGCGGCGGTGAAATGGATGTGGAGTGGCGGCCGGTGGCCGGGATCGCCATCTCGCAATACGCAGGATTTGCCGAAGGCTACTACACCAGCACGCTGCTGAACGCTCCCTTGAATCCGGCGCTGCCGCCGGTCGATTATGACGGCCGCCCGGAAAGCTTCCCCAAATGGAGCTATGGCGGCGATGCGAGTTACTCGTGGAATCTCGGCGCCTTCAGCGTGACCGCCGAGGCAAACTACAGTTTTCACGACACTTACAGCCAGTTCTTCCTGCTCGGAAGCAACGATTTCACCATTCCGAAATACTGGCTGGCGAACGCGAATTTGACGCTGGCGCCGGCCTCAGGTGCGCCTTGGACGGCGACCTTGTGGGGGCGAAATATTTTCGACAAATCCTACGACCTCACACGAAATTTCTTCCTGCCGAGCAGCGAAGTCGGCGCGGCCGGCGAACCGACGACCATCGGCATCCGACTGACGTATAAATACTAGGAAATCACGGGTAAATACCAGGAAGGGTCATGCGCAGAATTCTCGGCATCTTTTTCGGACTCATCGTCCTGATCCTCATCGGCGCGTGGCTCTGGCTGCGCGGGCCGGACATTCCCTATGAGACGCTGGAGGCGAAATACGCCAAAGCGGATTCGCACTTCGTCGATCTACCCGGCGGTTATCACGCGCACTACCGTGAGGACGGCGATCCAAGTGCACCCCTGCTCGTGCTGCTGCATGGGTTCGCCGACTCGTTCACGACTTGGGATGGTTGGGTGCGGGAACTGAAGCCGCAGTTCCACCTCATCAGCCTGGATTTTCCCGGTCACGGTTTAACCCGCGCGCCGGCCGGCAGTACGATAAGCGGCGATCAATTGGCCGACTTTGTCGATGCCTTCGCCGCGAAGCTCATGCTGCCGAAGTTTGCCGTCGCGGGCAATTCCATGGGGGGCGGCGCAGCGTGGGAACTTGCGGTGCGGCATCCGGATCGGATCAATGCGCTGATTTTGGTGGATGCCGCCGGTTTCGCGAATGACAAGCCGGGTAATCCGCCGCTGGCATTCAAGATCCTGCGCTATCGGCTGGGCCGCCTCATCCTGAGCAAAATCGACAATCGACCCCTGATCGAACAGGGTCTCAAGGATGACGTCCACGACAAATCGCTGATCACGCCCTTTGTCGTGGATCGCTTCGCCGAGTTTCAGCGGGCCCCCGGCCACAGAGAGATTTTGATGGGCATCAATATGGGCTCGAGAGCCGGCTCGACGGCGGAATTGCTGTCCACCATCAAGGTTCCCACATTGATCTTGTGGGGAGAGAGCGACCCGCTCATCGAACCTAATGCGGCGAAGAAATTCGCCGCGGCGATCGGCGGATCGAAATTGATTACCTATCCCGAAGTCGGGCATTTGCCACAACTCGAGATTCCGCAGCGCTCGGCGGCGGATGTCGCGGCCTTTTTGAAGGCCAACCAAGCCGCCGCACCGCGCGCGGACTAAGCCTGCCGAAAGGCGGCGCACCCCAAAGCTGCGGTTACTCTCAAAGCTCCAGTATCATCCCAAGGATGATGCGAGATTATCTGGGCAATCCGGTCACGGGCGAGCGCGACAGCACGCTGCGAGGGATCGATGCATTCATCGAAGGCTACCTGGCCTACGAAACTCGCGCGGAACGCATCCTCGTCGCCGCTGCCTCGGACCCAGAGTCCTGCATGGCCAACGTGTATGCAGGAATGTTGTGGATGCTGTTGGAGGCGCCCGAGGGTGCTTCGCGGGCCGCGAAGTTTCTGGCCGCGGCGCAACGCGCGGCGCCGGGCGCCACGCGGCGCGAACAGCTCAACTGCGCCATGTTGCGTGCATGGGTCGACGATGACCTCGAGCTCAGCATCCGCTTGTGCGATCAGGTGTCGGATGAGTTTCCGCGCGATCTGGCGATCGTCAAGACCCATCAGTATTTCGAATTCAACCGCGGCAATTCGCCCGAAATGCTGCGCATCGGCTTGAAGGTCGGCGCCGCGAACAGCGACGTCCCCTACATTTACGGCATGAAAGCGTTCGGCTACGAGCAGTGCCACCTCCTCGACGAGGCCGAGTCCGAGGCGCGCTCGGCGCTTGCGATGCGCCGCAAAGAACCGTGGGCTCAGCATGCCCTCGCGCACATATTCTTGACTCGCGGGCGCATGGACGAGGGTGCGCAATTCCTGGAAGACGCCGCGGACACCTGGTCCGGTCTGAACTCCTTCATGCTCACGCACCTTTGGTGGCACGCGGCACTGTTTTATTTGAGCCAAGGCCGCGAGAGCGAAGCGCTGCGAGTGTATGACGAACATTGCTGGGGCATCGCAAAGAATTATTCGCAAGATCAAGTCGGCGCAGTCTCGCTGCTCGCCAGGTTCGAAATTTCGGGCATCGATGTCGGTCCCCGCTGGCATGATCTCGGCGAGCATCTGAAAGCGCGCGAGCAGGACACGATTCAGCCATTTCTGACCTTGCAATACGTGTACGGCTTGGCGCGAGCGCGCCGCCCGGAGGCCGCGACGCTGCTGGCATGGGTGCGCCGGTACGCCGAGCGCGCGCGCCCATTTACGCGCGCGGTATGGCGGGAAGTTGCGCTGCCGGGATGCGAGGGTTTGCATGCTTACGCACACGGCGACTTCGAGGCTGCCTGGCATCACTTGAGCGTCGCCGTGCCGCGGATGGCCGAAGTCGGCGGCAGCCACGCGCAGCGCGATCTGTTCGAGCAAGTCTGGCTGGATGCGGCGATCAAGACCGGACGGTTGCCTGCGGCGCAACAGATGCTGGAACTGCGGCGCAACGCAGATCCCAATGGGGTGCCGGTCAATAATACGCTGGCCGCGGTCTATTCCCGGCTGGGCTTGAGTTTCCTGGCGGATCAGGCCCGCAGCCGCGCCGCCCTCACGCTTGCGCGACATCCGTCGAGGGATCCATGACCCGGGATCCCACGGACAATCTTTTCAAGACCATCGATGCGCGCCGCGAAGAATTAGTCGAGCTGGCGCGGGCGTTGATACGCTTCCCAACCATCAATCCGCCGGGTGAAGCCTATGAACCCTGCGCGGAATTCATTGGACGGCGGTTGAGCGGCCGTGGATTTACCGTCGACTATGTGAGGG
The DNA here is from genome assembly GCA_963721095.1 of uncultured Gammaproteobacteria bacterium. Classification (GTDB taxonomy): domain Bacteria; phylum Pseudomonadota; class Gammaproteobacteria; order Steroidobacterales; family Steroidobacteraceae; genus Bog-1198. Next base: position 738,323 of record CAVRHU010000001.1, read on the forward strand.
CGGCCGGCACACCCGGCGACAGCGAGCGCTATCCGCGCGTCAATGTCATCGCTCGGCGGCAGGGCCGTGTTGCCGGGCCCTGCGTGCACTTCAACAGCCACATCGATGTGGTGCAAACCGGGGCGGGCTGGACGCTGGACCCTTTCGCCGCAGTGATTCGCGACGGTAGGATCTATGGCAGAGGCGCCTGCGACATGAAGGGCGGTCTTGCCGCATCCATTATCGCAGTCGAAGCGCTCATCGATTCGGGCATGGAATTGCCGGGAGCGCTTGAGATCTCCGGAACGGTCGATGAGGAGTCCGGCGGCTACGGCGGCGTTCACTATCTCGCGCAGCGCGGCTGGTTTTCACCGCCCCGTGTCGATCACGTGATCATTCCGGAACCCCTGAACGTGGACCGTGTTTGTATCGGCCACCGCGGCGTATGGTGGGCCGAGATAGAAACACGCGGCCGCATGGCCCATGGATCGATGCCTTTTTTAGGCGACTGCGCGGTGCGCCACATGAACGCTTTCATCGATCGCCTGGAGCGGGATCTCTACCCGAAGATTGCCGCACGGCGCACGGACATGCCGGTGGTTCCTTCGGGCGCACGGCATTCCACGATGAACATCAATTCGATTCACGGCGGCCAGGCAGAGACGTCCGGCTTTCCCGCATCCTGTGTGCCGGACTCGTGCCGCATGGTGATCGACCGGCGCCTGCTCATCGAAGAAGACATGGACAGCGTCAAAGGGGAGGTGCGCTCGTTGCTGGACCGGCTCGTCGCGGAGCGCGAGGGTTTCGCCTACGAGCTTCGCGATATTTTTGAGGTCCAACCGGCCATGGCGGATCGCAATGGCCCGGTCGCGCGCAGCACTGCCGCCGCGATTCGACGTGTGCTGGGGCGCGAGGCGGAAATCGTCTGTTCACCCGGTACGTACGATCAGAAGCACATCGATCGCATCGGCAGGCTGCGGGAATGCATTGCCTATGGTCCGGGAATTCTCGAGCTGGCCCATCAGCCGGATGAGTACGTACTGATGGACGACATGGTGAATTCCGCGAAGGTGATGGCGCTGTCCGCGTACACGTTACTGGTCGGCAGCGCATGACAGCGAGTTGGCAACGCCCTTGAGGCGACCGCTGCTATCAGCTTTCGCTGTGCTCGGTGCCGCTCTGCTGGCGGCGTGCCCGATTCGGGCCGAGCAGCGCATGATCATCGGCACGCAGCTCGAGCCGCCGGTTCTCGACCCCACCGCCAATCCCGCCGCTGCGATATCCGAGATGCTCTATGGCAATGTCTACGAGGGCTTGGTGCAATTCGCCGCGGACGGTTCGGTGCTGCCAGGACTCGCGCTTTCGTGGGAAGTCGCGAGCGACGGTCTCAGTTACGTGTTTCATTTGAAAGGCGGCGTGCGATTCCACGATGGCAGCGAATTCGACGCCGCGGCCGCGAAATATTCCTTGGAGCGCATCTTAGCCCCCGGATCGACCAATCCTCAAAAAGCGCGCCTGCGGGCGATTCGCAGCGTCGAGGTAGTCGATCCTTTGACCTTGAAGGTTCTGCTCAGCCGCCGCTCCGGAGGACTGCTGCAGTCGCTCGCGTTCGGATCGGCTGTGATGGTGTCGCGCTCATCCGCCGCGAACAATGCACTCAAGCCCATCGGCACGGGCCCGTTTCGATTCTTGCGATGGCGGCGCGGCGACTCCATCACTCTGGAGCGCAATCCGGATTACCAGGGGCCGCCCACGCCATTGAGCCAGGTCACTTTCAAATTCATCACAGATCCGACCGCGGCCTTTGCCGCGTTGATGGCGGGCGATGTCGATGCATTCTCCAACTATCCGGCCCCGGAGAGTTTTTCGCAGTTCGCGCATGATCGCCGCTTCAAGGTTTTCAATGGAACCACCGAGATGGAGACCGTTCTGGGGCTCAATGAACGCGTGACGCCGCTCGGCAATGTGCTGGTGCGCCGCGCGATTTCTTACGCCTTGGATCGGCGCGCCATCATCGACGGCGCCATGTTCGGTTATGGCACACCCATCGGCAGTCATTTTCCGCCGCACAATCCTGCCTATATCGATCTGACCGGTATGTATCCGCACGACATTGCCAGGGCGAAAGCACTGTTGAGGCAGGCCGGCTATCCGCACGGCTTTTCAATGACGCTGAAGCTGCCGCCGCCCAGCTACGCGCGCCGCAGCGGCGAAATCGTCGCATCGCAACTCGGGCAGATTGGAATCCGCGTCACGATCGAAAATCTCGAATGGGCGCAGTGGCTGGATCAGGTCTATACCCGTCATGACTTCGATATGAGCATCGTGGGTCATGCCGAACCGCTGGACTACGATATCTACGCGCGCGATGACTATTATTTCGGCTATTCGAATCCCGAATTCAAGGCGCTGATCTCCGCGTTGGACGATAGCGTTGACCCCGCTGTGCGCAGGGATCTGCTGCAACAGATCCAGCGCAAGCTCGCCACCGATGCCGTCAATGGCTTTCTGTTCCAATATCCACGGCTGGATATCTGGAATGCGCGTGCGCACGGTATCGGATTCGACAACGTGCTGGGCGTCGTGGATGTCACGCGCGCCTATTTTGACGATGGCGCGCAAGTGCATCACGACGACGAGCTGAGCGCCAAATCGCCGCTCCTTCTGCCCTCATTCAGGATGGCCGGCGGGCTTTTTTCGGCCGGAACTCTGATTTTATTGATCTTGAGCGTGCGTCGCCTCGGGAGTGCATATCTTGCCGGGCGACTGGGCGTGCTGTTGGCGACGCTGCTCGCCGCCACCGCCATCGTGTTCATCATCGTTCAGGTGGTGCCCGGCGATCCGGTGCGCTATATGATGGGGCTGCAGGCCGATCCCGACACGGTGGCGGCGCTGCGTCATCAGCTGGGATTGGATGCCGGGGCATGGCAGCGTTACGGCTCTTGGGTCGGCGGCTTGCTGCGCGGGGACTTCGGCCTGAGCTACACCTACCGCATACCGGTCGGTGCATTGCTCGCCGAGCGCCTGCAAGTGTCATTGCCGCTGGCGGTGTACGCCTTGCTGCTGACGATCGCCTTGGCCTTTCCGAGCGCCTTGTACGCCGCGGCAAGAAGAGGACGGCTCGGCGATTCGATCGTCAGCGGCATAACCCAGTTGGGGCTCGCGGTGCCGAATTTCTGGCTGGGAATGCTGCTGGTGCTGGTCTTTGCGATCACGCTGCGCTGGGTGTCGGCCGGGGGATTCCCCGGTTGGGAAGCGGGATTCTGGCCGGCGGTAAAGGCCCTAACGCTCCCGGCCATCGCGCTGGCCATGCCGCAGGCCGCGATATTGGCCCGCGTGCTGCGGGGTGCGCTCATCGACACGCTGCGCGAGGACTACATTCGCAGCGCGCGCGCCAAGGGCGTCGGCGAACGGCGGGTGCTGCTCAAGCATGCGTTGCCCAATGCCATGGTGCCGGTGCTGACCATTCTGGGCATGCAATTCTCCTTTCTTCTCGCCGGCGGAGTGATCATCGAAAACGTCTTCTTTCTGCCGGGCTTGGGGCGGCTGGTATTTCAAGCCATCGTGCAGCGCGATCTGATCGTGGTGCAAAGCGTGGTCGTGGTGCTGGTGTTCGCCGTGGTGATGGTGAGTTTCTTGGTCGATCTGGGCTACGTTCTGATCAATCCCCAATTGCGGGCGCGCGATACATGAAGTTCGCCGCGCGCAACTCGAGCCTCGGCTGCGGGCTGCCTCATCACCGCACTGTTCGTGGCGGCGGCGGCGATCGCGCCGTTCTGGACACCGTACAACCCGCGCATTTTGCACATTGCCGATAAGCTGCGGCCGCCCGATGTGCACCACTGGTTCGGCACCGATCAATTGGGCCGCGATGTCTTGTCGCTGATCATGCAGGGGGCACAGACCTCCGTCGGCGTGGCGCTGCTCTCAGTGATCATCGGTGCCTGCATCGGCGTGCCTCTGGGTCTTTTGGGAGCCGCGCGGCGCGGCGCGACCGACGAGATCGTGATGCGCGGCAACGATTTGATATTCGCCTTTCCTGCTTTGCTGCTGGCAATTCTCATCACCGCCGTATTCGGTCCGGGCGCCATCAATGCCATCATCGCCATCGGCATTTTCAATATCCCGGTGTTCGCGCGCGTGACTCGCGCGGGAGCGCTGCAGCAGTGGACTAAAGACTTCACCTTGGCCGCCCGCGTCGCGGGCAAGCGACCCCTGCGAATTTCCTGGGAGCATATCCTGCCCAACTTGCTGGGCTTGTTGGCCGTGCAAGGAACCATCCAGTTTTCGCTGGGCGTCATCGCGGAGGCGGGCCTCTCGTACGTGGGATTGAGCGCCCAACCGCCGACGCCCAGCTGGGGCCGCATGCTCAACGAGGCGCAAACCCTGACGGCACTGGCGCCCTACCTCGCATTGTTCCCGGGAATCGCGGTCCTGCTGTTCGTACTGGGATTGAATCTGCTCGGCGAGGGATTGCGCCGGCGCTCCGGAGGCTCCGCATGAGCGCTGGGCAACTGCTGGAAGTCCTCGACCTGAATGTGGCCATCGGTGCAACACGCATTGTCAAAGGCGTCTCGCTCAACGTCCGCGCCGGTGAAATCCTCGGCTTGGTCGGTGCATCGGGGTCGGGTAAATCAATGACTGCGCTCTCCATCATGCGTCTATTGCCGCCGAAAGCTTCGCTCTCGGGGATCACGCGCCTGAACGGCGAGACCTTGACCCTAAAATCCGAAGCGCAGATGCGATCGATTCGCGGACGCGATATCGGCATGGTATTTCAAGAGCCGATGAGCGCGTTGAATCCCCTGATGTGCATCGGCGACCAAGTAGCGGAGACCGTGCGATCGCACCGTCAGACAAGCGAGAGGGAGGCGCAAAGCTTGGCGCGCGAAACATTGAACTCCGTGGGGCTGCAAGGAGAGCAGGGCGCCTTCCATCGGCTGCCGTACGAACTGTCCGGCGGCCAACGCCAGCGCGTGGCCATCGCCATGGCGATGGTTCTTTCGCCGCAATTCCTCATCGCGGATGAACCCACCACGGCCTTGGACGTGGTCACGCAAGCGCAGGTGCTGCGGCTTCTGCATGAATGGGTGCGCACCCGAAACATGGGCATGATTTTGGTGACGCACGATCTTGCCGTCATTGCCCAGCTGGCCAATCGCGTGGCGGTCATGCACCAGGGCGAGATTGTCGAACAGGCCTCAACGGCGGAGATATTGAGCCGGCCTCGCAGTGCCTATACGGCGGCGCTGGTGGCGGCCTCGGAGCTGCGCCCGAAGCAATCAGCGATGCGCGAGGACAGCTCACCCGCGGTATTGCAAGTGCAGGGCGTCGTGCGCGAATACCCGCGCAAACGAACCTCGCTTTGGCGTCCCTCAACGCCGTTACGCGCCGTCGACGATGTCTCCTTATCCGTGCATGCGGGCGAAACGGTGGGCTTGGTCGGCGAGTCGGGGTCCGGGAAGTCGAGCTTGCTTCGAGTCATCCTCGCACTCGAGCGGTCTCAGGCGGGAGAGGTCAGTCTGCTCGGGGAAACGCTGTCACACGCGACCGGCGCAACTTTGAGCCGCCTGCGGCGCTCTATCCAAGTGGTTTTTCAAGATCCCTATGGTAGTTTTGATCCAAGGTGGACCGTGGAGCAACTGATCGGCGAGCCGTTCTTTCTTTTAAGCTCGCCGCCCTCGAACGTGGAGCGTCGACGCAAGGTGGCCAGGGTTCTGGAGCAAGTCGGACTGTCCGCTGCCGATGCGCGGCGTTTGCCGCGGGAATTCTCGGGCGGCGAGCGCCAGCGGATCGCGATTGCACGCGCACTGATCACGGAGCCCGCGGTGATCGCATTCGACGAAGCCGTTTCCGCCCTCGACGTGCTGATCCGCGCCCAGGTTCTCAAGCTTCTCGCCGATCTCGCCGAGCGCCTGAAGGTGGCGTATCTGTTCGTGTCGCACGATTTACACGTGATCAGGGCCATTGCGGATCGTGTTTATGTGATGCAGCAGGGGCGAATCGTCGAGGAGGGAGCGGCGGCTGCCGTGTTCGACTCGCCGCGCCACGCTTACACCCGAGCGTTGATTGCCGCCTACCCGAAGCTCCCGGCGAACAGGAAGCTGTCAGAGGCTCCCGGGTGAGAGCACCCCGGCTCGCCGCCGCGAGATTGATTCGACGCAATCGGCGTTCGCGCGCCGGGGTCAAGACCCTCGCGGTGCTGCTCGGCCTGGGAGTGCTGTTCGTTTTGTTTTGGGCGGAGGCGATGACCGCGCCCCCACTCAAATGGCTGCGTTTGCATGGTCCGCTGTGCGCCGGCCTTGCAGCGGTTGGCAGTGCGGTCATGATCGCGCGGCGGCGCGCGCTCAAACGGGCCGAGTTCGCAAGGTCCTGGCTGGCGGCCGTCCCCGTCGGCGCATGGACTGCGCGATGGGAGTCGCTGCTCATCGAAACGCTGCCGGCAATCGCCGTGATCGGCTCGCTCGCGATCGCGGCAATCTCGGATGCGCTGGTTCTCGCCCTGAAAGGGCGCGTCGACGTCGTTGCACCCTTCGCAGTATGGGGAATGTTTAGCGGCGGAATTGCAGCCGGCGTCGTCGGCAGTTTTCTCATCCCGCAGCCGAAGCCGGCGGACCTGCCGCCGGGTTCCCGCTACGTTCCCCATCGGAAAATGAACAGGGCCGCAATAATCCGGCCTTCCTTGGGCGCGCTCGGGACTTGGCCGATTCGTCAAGCGTTTGCCTGGGCGCAACCCAAAATCATCGCGCGCGCAATTATTCCGCTGCTGGTCATGATGCCGCTGGGCACGATGGCAGACTCGGCCATGGTGGTCATTGGCCTGTTCGGAATTCTCGGCGCGCTTTCGCTGGTGGGGTCGGGGGTCGTTTCGGCGAGCCGCCTGGCGCGGCGATGGTTGGCGCCGCTGCCCGTACGGCCGCGCGAGGTTATTCGTGCATTCTTGCTGCCCGCCTGCACAGTGATTGTCGCCGCCGGTGCGATCGAAGCGCTGCTGCTGTTGGTGGTCAATGTCCCGTATCGAACGTCGGCCGAGGTGGGCGCCAGTACGGCAGTGCTGGGTTGCCTTGCGTTATGCGGCGGCCTCATTTGGAATACTGAGACCCCCGTGAATAATGCCATCCTCGAAATCCGCGAACTTAGGGCCGGCTATGGGCGGCGCACGGTGCTGGAAAATATTTCGATCGCCCTGGCGGCCCGAGAGTGGTTTGTGCTGCTGGGTCCCAACGGCTGCGGAAAGACCACGTTGCTCGACTGCGTGGTCAGCCGCCTGATTCCGTCCGGGGGCGAAATCTTGATTGCCGGACATTCGCTTCGCCAGGATTCTTTCGAAGCCAAGCGGCAGCTCGGTTATGGCTGCGCGCCCGATGTTCTGCCGCCGCTTTTGACGGCGCGTCAGTGCTTGGAAGTGCATGCAGCCGCAAAGGGACTCGAGTGCGGTCGGGGACGATTTGCTCGAGCTGGCCGACGAATTGCGCTTCACGCCTTACCTCGACGCATTCGTCGATACACTTTCGCTCGGCACGCGCCAGAAGCTCGCGGTGCTCTTGGCCTTGGTGGGGGATCCGTTGCTGATCGTTCTCGATGAAGCATTCAACGGCCTTGATCCGGCGAGCTCGCTGATTCTCAAGCGGCATTTGCGAGCGCCGCATCGAGCGGGTGGTGCAGCCGTGCTCCTGGCCACTCATTCATTGGATATCGTCGAACACTACGCGGATCGAGCCGCAATCTTGATCGACGGCAAGCTAAAGCATGTGTGGTCAAAGGATGAATTGCAGCGGTTGCGGACTGCCCAAGCCGATTTTGAAGCGGCGCTGGCGGGCGCAATCGATGGTTAGCTGCCCGGCCAGCGCGGATACACCGATCAAAATCACAGCGCTAGCAGTGTCCAAGCCAAAAGCGCGGCTTTCTTCTGATCCGCGCCCCAGGGAGGCCCTTTCCCCTGCCCGAGTGCATCAACGGTCGCCGAGTACTTATCGATCGGGCGGCGCAGGCACTTGGCTGCGTGAGCTTCCAGTCTCTTGGCCGGAATTCGGCAAACTCGCAGCCGATGGTGTTCCGCGGCGACGAACAGTGCGTTTCTAAAATGGTCGCCGTCCGCCGCATGAATAAGTGCGTGCGAGGCGAGAATTGCCGGCAACGAAACCTGCTTGCGGCTCGATGAGTCGACGATGCCGACGCACTTGACGAGGACGCCACGACTCTTCAGTTGTTCACATTGCGCGCGAATGGCCTCATGCGCAAGGCGAGTCGCGACCGCCATATATCCGTCCAGGCGGCCCGTTGCTTCCTCGACGCACAGAAATTCGACGGCGTGATACGGCTGCTTGGATTCGGGATCCTGATCGTCGATCAATTGAACGCGCGACCGCGCCAGCAATTCCGGGGCAGCCGCAGCTGCCGCCGAGCACGACCATGGCCGCCCAACCGGAGTGTGGAGAAAATCCCATTGCCGCAGTTTGCATTGCCACGCGATCCCGCCGACATAAACTTCAAGAGCTGAAATGCACCGCCCGGGCGACGGCGCGCGCCAGGCAGTCCGCGGCGGCAGATCCGATCCGCCCGATTTGCGCAGCACGCAGTAGATTCACGTCGAGCGTCAACTCTGCACTGGCCAGGGCGAAAATCGTGTCGCCGTCGAAAGGAGTGTGTGCCGGTCGCACCGCGCGTGCAATTCCATCCTGAGCCATCATCGCAACCCGTTTGCATTCCGCAGAGCTCAAGTCGGCGTTGCACGCAACCACCGCGATCGTGGTGTTGACGCCCGGCCGCAGGCGCCCTATGCCCGAGAGACGCGCTTCATCGGGCGCAGGATCGCTCAAATCCATCTTGCTGGGTGGGGGACCGCAAGCCGCCGAACTCGTTCTCCAACTCAAAGGCCCATGCCCAGTAGGTTTTGCCATCCGGCATCAAAACCGACCCGACCGAGTTAACGGCCACGAGCGCGCCGACCATCAAACCGTCTTGGCAGTCCAGCGATGCGGATCCGATGCCGCCTTTGCGCATTCCCGCCTGCGCCCCGCGTCCGGCGCCGACTGAACCCAAGGTGAAATCAGCGCTGGGCCGCGCCCAATGCGCGCAGTCCCAAGTCGCGGTAGGGCGGCAGCAGCCCCCAGTTCTTGTCGCCGCCGTTGTTCAAATCATGCAAGACGGCGCAGGGGACAATGGGAATGGCGGGCGGTTCCGGGGCGCAATTGCAGACCGACTCCCTGCACTGACAAGGCGGCGGCGACGCCATCCGCCGCGGCCAGACCGAACACCGAACCCCCGGCGAGCACCACGGCGTGCGCGCGTCCCACCAAGTTTTCCGGTGCGAGCGCTTCCGTCTCGCGCGTCCCCGGACCGCCGCCGCGCACATCCACCGCCGCCGTCCACCCGCTTGGGCATAACACGGCCGTGACGCCGGTGCGGACAGCTTCGTCGGTGGCCTGACCCACCTTGAGGCCCGCGACATCGGTGATGAGATTCTTGGGTCCCGGGCGAAACACGGGCGGCTACTAGCGTGGCTGTGCCGCGATGACAGCCAGGCCTTGCAACACCAGATCCGGCACGATTTCGCCATGCGCGCGCATCGTGCCTGCGATCATGTTGGCATCGCCGCCTGTGATGAACAATTTTGGCGCGCTGCCGGTGCTCTGCTCGATGACCTCGCAGGCGTGGTCCGCCATTCCCGCGAGCGCAAACACGGCCCCGCGGGACACGGCGGCGATGGTGTTATTCGCCAGTACGCCGGCAAGCGACGGCGTGCTATTCGAGGCAGCCTTGGCGATGTCGCTGGTATTGGCCATCAGCTCTTCGCGCATCATATGGATGCCCGGCGCGATCAGGCCGCCAAGATGCTGACCGTTGGCGTCCACGGCATCGACCTTGACGGCGGTCCCCGCATCCACCACACATAGAGCGCCGTGGGCCCGCGTCCAGGCGCCGATCAGCCCCAGCCAACGGTCAGCTCCCAGGAGCGAAGGATCAAGATAGCCGCTGGTCAGTCCGTCGAATTCCCGCGCGGCCGTGACGAACTCAATCTTGACCCGGAATATTTTCTTGGTCAGTTTGGCGAGTGTTTTTGCCATCACCGGCCCGGCGACGTTCGAGACCAATACCCGGCTGGGCCTCTGTCCCGACTCGAACAGCGTGGTGGTCCAGATGCCCGGCTTGGCGTCGCGATGGACCACGGCCTGCTGATCGGACAGTCCGGTACTCGTGAGCCAGGCCCATTTGAGGCGAGTATTGCCGACATCGATGACCAAAATCATTCGTAATTTATTACCTTCAGTGTCGTCGGGCACGCCTAGGCGCGCAGGATAGCATCGTGGACGGAGAAAGGGATTTGAGGGCTTGACCGGGTCAGCGGGCTGCGGTCGGGAATCTTGGCCGGTTAGCCGCTAAACTTGATGCCTGGGATGCCGGTCAGTGAGGACTTATGCCCGATTTGAAGCAGGCGATCAGGGACGTGCCGGATTTTCCGCGCGCAGGAATTCTGTTTCGCGATATTGCGCCCCTTACTGCGCGATCACTTCGAGGCCACGGTGGATGCGCTGGACGCACTGCTGAGCGCCGAGGAATGGCGGGAGATCGACGCGCTGGCTGGAATCGAGTCGCGTGGATTCATCCTGGGTGCAGCGTTGGCGCATCGCCGGCATAAGGGCTTTGTGCTGGTTCGCAAGCAGGGCAAGCTGCCCCCGCCGGTCGTCGATGTGGCCTATGACCTTGAGTACGGTTCGGGAGTCCTGGAGATGCAAAAAGGCCGCGGCAATGTCGTACTCGTCGATGACGTCTTGGCGACCGGTGGGACCATGCGGGCGGCGGCGGACTTGTGCGATCGCGCAGGCTATCAGCTCAAGGCGCTGCTGGCATTGATCGATCTGCGCATCATCCAGGGTTTCTCCTGGCGGAATCTGCGGCTACGCGCCTCCATCATCTATTAACGGCGGCGTACCATGTCTAATCTGCCGCGCATCCTCGTGGTGATCGCGTTGCGCGTGGAGTCCTCGGGCGTGTTCGAGGCCGCCGGGGGTGCCGGTGTTGTATTGCGGGGTTGGCAAGGTAAATGCGGCCATTGCGCTCACGAAGGAATTGTCGCGCTATGCGCATCAGGGAGAGGAGATGCCGTTGGTCGTGAATTTTGGTTCTGCGGGCAGCCGTTGCTTCGCGCCCGGCACTCTGGTGGCGTGCCAAGAATTCGTCCAGCGCGACATGGATGTCAGCGGCCTTGGCTTTGCACTCGGGGTCACGCCCTACGATGAAGCGCCATCCGCGCTGAAGTTCGAACCGGTTTTCACGCGGCTTGCCGGCCGCTGTCTGCGGCAGCGGCGACTCGTTCGCGACCGCGGACATCGAAGTGGATTGCGCGGTGATCGACATGGAAGCGTACGCGTTGGCCAAAGTGTGCTGGCACGAAAATGCCGGATTTGCCTGCGTAAAATATGTGACCGACGGCGCGGATCACGCGGCAGCCGACGATTGGCAGCGCAACGTGCACGCCGCGGCCGGGGAGTTTTTGAAATTGTTTCGAGGCCTATCAACGCCGGATGTCCCATGAAATACCGCCTGCCGCTGTTTTCTGTGTTGCTGCTCATCTGCGCGCACGCAGCCGCGGCCAACGGTCCTGCCACCGCGCCGATGGTTCTGCTCATATCGGTCGATGGCATGAAACCGGAAGCCGTGATCGATGCGCCGAGCCACGGCCTGAAAGTGCCGAACCTGCGGGCCTTCATGGCGGATGGCGCCTATGCCCGAGGCGTTCGCGGCGTACTGCCGACGCTGACCTATCCCAGCCACACCACGTTATTGACGCGGCGCTTCGCCGGCCAAGCATGGCATCTATCGACAATACGACCTTCGATCCCAAGCTGCGCAATCAGCGAGGGCTGGTACTGGTACGCCGAAGATATCAAGGTGCCGACTCTCTGGGACGCCGCCGCGGCGGCAAATCTCAAGACGGCCAATATTTACTGGCCGGTGAGTGTGGGGGCGAAGATTACCTACAATTTGCCGCAAATCTGGCGCGCCGGCACCGACGACGACCTCAAGTTGCAGCGTGCCTTGAGCACCCCGGGATTGGAGCAGGAACTTGCGGCCGAACTCGGGCAGCGCTATCCGGGCGGAATGGAGGAAACGGTCGCGGAAGATGAAATCCGCGCGCGGTTCGCGATTCGCTTGCTGGAAAAAGAGCATCCCGAATTTTTCACCGTGTACTTGACCGGACTGGACACCGAAGAGCATGCGTCCGGTCCGTTCAGCGCGAAATCGAACCAAACTCTGGAGCGCCTGGACGCCCTGGTCGGATCGCTGCGGGCGGCCGCCGAAAAAGCCGCGCCGGGACACGCGACGGTCTGCGTCGTGTCCGATCATGGATTCGCCGCAATCGATCACGACGTCAATCTCTACGCGGCTTTCCTCGAGGCGGGGTTTTTCAGCGTCGACAAAGACAACACGGTGACGGATTGGAAGGCCATGCTGTGGCCCGCCGGCGGCAGCGCGGCGGTGATGCTCGCCGACCCTCAGGATGAGGCGCTGCGAGTCCGCGTCAAGGGCCTCCTGGACAAACTGGCGGGCGACCCGGCCAATGGCATCGATCGCATTTGGTCGCAGGAGGAAGTACGTCAAGGAGGCGGTTTCCCGAATGCCGCGTTCTTGGTTTCGCTCAAGATAGGCTATGAAATGGCCTACAGCTTTTCCATGCCCCTGATCACCAAACCGAGCAACCTCGGCATGCACGGCTATGTGCCGCAGCGCGCGGAAATGCGCTCGTCCTTTTTCATCGTCGGGCCGCACATCCCCAAGGGAAAATCTCTGGGGGAAATCGACATGCGGCAAATAGCGCCGACCTTGGCCGAGGTTCTACACCTGCATCTTGCCGGCGCTGAGATGGGACCCTTGTCCCTGAAATAGTCCGGCTTCGCTGCCACTTAACCCAGTGCGCCGTTGAGCACCGCCGCCATGCGAATCGCAGCCTTGAGCAGCTGCGCGATGGCATCTTTTTCAGCCTGGGCCCGGTAGGCAGGCGTGAGAGCGACCGATCCGCCGCTTTGACAGCCCGGCATCGAGGGCAGCGCATAAACGTCGCGCCGCCCGGTTTCAAACGTGTCCATCGCCCAGCTTTGCGGCGTGCCCCGCATCCAATCTTCGATGCCGGCACGGCTTAAGTGTCCTTCGAGCCGCCGGGCGATTTGCGCGGCCGATTGCCCCAATGCATTCACGACGCTGACATCCCAGTAGGCGTGAAGATTATTCTGTGTGTCCACGGCGGGAGAGAGGGAGATGCAGTTGCCGCCCCGGTCGTGGTGATCGGCGGCATGCAACGGTTGGTGCAGATCGCCGATCAAATGAATCACAAACTTTAACGCCAACAGACGCTCTGGTGCCGGTGTGGAGGGGTTTTTGAGTTCGGCGGCGAATTCGTCGATCTTGTTGACCACACAATCCTGAGCAGGACCTTGACTTGCCCATTGGCCGGGCGGTAATGCCGGAAAATCAAAACAGGCTTCTGCAATATCCGGGTGATCGATCTCGATGTCGACAAAATGCCATGCGGCGGTTTCCCGATGCTCGTTGCGGTATTTGTCGGCCCAGGTCGCCCGGCTGGCAAAGTCGCCGGCCGTCAAGGTGTCGGTATCGCTTTCCAGCATGGCGTTCAATGCGCTTCGGGCATGCGGCGATAAGTGCCGATAGGCGATCAGGGCGGTGACTTCATGACCGAGGTCCCCCCAAGCCAGTGCTCGCGAGCAGATCAGCCCCGCGCATCCCGCCGCCAAAGTGAGGAGCGCCGTTCTCAACCGCTTATGAGACGTCGGTCAACTGCCGAAAAAGAATGACCCGCGCTTTTTCCCAATCACGCTGCACGGTCTTCTTCGACGTGCCACGCTGAGCGGCGATATCCTCGAAGGTATAACCGCAAAAATATTTTAGATCCACCACCTCCGCCAACCGTGCATCGTGGGTGGCGAGTTCGTCCAACGCGTCGGAAAGGCGGGTGAGCGCCGCCTCGTCGCCGTCGGGCGCGCCCAACTCTGTGGGCAGTTGCGTGATATGGAAGGCGGCGCCGCGTTTGAGCGCGCGCCGTTCGCGCACCAAATCGATGATGAGGCCGCGCATGACCCGCGCCGCATAGCCGATGAATCGCTCGCGATCGGGGAATATCGCTTCCTTTCCCGACATGTCGAGGTAGGCTTCGTGAAGCAAGGTGGTTGGGCTGATGGCCGCACCGGCGCTGCGGCGCAGCTGCCGCTCGGCAAGTTGCCGCAAATCGCCGTACAAAGCGGCAAACCGCAGGCCATTGGGCGTATCGGTGTTGACGGAACACTCCGGCCGCGGGGGCGAATCCTCGGAACTCATCCCGCTTCTCCTAATGTCTCACAGAGGATGCCGAAATAGGCCCGCGCTGGCAAATGGCGGACGCCGGCGATTTAACATTTGTTCCCGCCCGGCACGTCCGGCGACGCTCTCGCGACTATACTGTTAATCGTCGCCTCTCGCCCGCCTGGCGGACGCGTGTTGGCCAGCCATCGCCGTCCTATCGTCCGTGTTGCTTAGCAACGCGTCGGGGGCGCATGATTTTCGGTTCGAGCGGTTTACTTCAGCGGATCAGGAGAGTTCATGTCGGTATCGAGCGGTGCAGTGGCCATCAGTCCAAGCGCGCAAGTTGATCGTGCCGCGCTGGCATTTCTTTATGAACATCCGCAGTGGTTCGCGGCGATATTTGCGGAACTGGAGCGGCGCAAGGTTCCCTTCGACAAGATATTCATACCCGATCATTTCTATGAAATAGGCCCGCAGAAGGCCGCCTTCAAAGTGTTGTTCAATCGCATGAGCCCTTCGGCGAACAGCCGCCAGCATGGCTCGGGCATTTTCCACACCTTGGCATATCTCGAGCATTTGCAGCTGCAGGGCGTGCGCGTCATCAACGGCGCCAAGGCATTTCGCTATGAAATTTCCAAGGCGGCGCAGTCTTCGCTGTTGAAATCGCTGGGTCTTCGCTTTTTGCCCTCGCGCATCATTCATTCTCCCCATCAGGCGCCCGCGGCGGCGGAAGGATTGCGCTATCCGGTCATCGTCAAGGCCAACACCGGCGGGAGCGGCAAGGGGATCACACGCTTTAACACCAAAGGCGAACTGGCGGCCGCGGTCGCGGCGGGAAAACTGGATCTAGGCAACGACAGCGTCGCGCTCGTGCAGGAATTCATTCCCGCACGCGGCGGATTCATCACGCGCGTGGAGACCCTGGGCGGCAAGTACCTCTATGCCATCAAGGTGCATCTGACCGGCGAAACGTTCGACTTGTGCCCTGCCGATATTTGCCAGACGTCCACGGGTCAGAGCCTGGAAAACGCCTGTGTGGTCGAAGCGTCGAAGGCAGGTCTCAAAGTCGAGGGATACGAGGCGCCGCCCAAGGTGGCCTCGGACATCGAGCGCATCGTGCGCGCCGCCGGTATCGATGTCGGAGGAATCGAGTACATCGTGGACGATCGGGACGGCAACATTTACTACTACGACATCAATGCGCTGTCGAATTTCGTGGCCGATGCGCCGCGGGTCATCGGGTTCAACCCGGTTGAAAATCTCGCCGACTATCTGCAGGACGAGGTGCGCCGTGCCGGGTAAAAAAGCAATTCGTTACGGTTATTGGATGCCCGTGTTCGGCGGCTGGTTGCGCAACGTGGATGATGAGCACATGCAGGCCACGTGGGAGTACACCAGCAAGCTCGCGCGGCGCAGCGAGCAGATCGGCTTCGACCTTTCGCTGATCGCCGAACTCAATATGAACGACATCAAGGGGATCGATGCGCCCAGCCTCGATGCCTGGTCGACCTCGGCGGCCCTGGCGGCGGTCACAAACACACTGGAGCTGATGGTCGCGGTACGGCCGACATTTCATTTGCCGGCGCTTTTTGCCAAGCAGGCCGCGAATATCGATCGCATCAGCAATGGCCGCCTTGCTCTCAACGTGGTCTCCTCGTGGTGGGAGCAGGAAGCCAAAATGTATGGCGTCGATTTCGAGCGCCACGATGATCGCTATGGCCGAACCTCGGAATGGCTCGACGTCGTGAATGGCGCCTGGTCGCAGCCGAGTTTCAACCACAGCGGCAAGTACTATCGCACCGAGAACACCGTGCTCGAGCCCAAACCGGTGCGCACGCCGCGGCCGCCCATCTATGCGGGTGGCGAATCGGAGGCCGCGAAGAACCTCATCGCGCAAAAGTGCGACGCCTACGTCATGCACGGCGACTCGCCGGAGCATGTGGCGACCAAGATTGCCGACATGAGCGCGCGGCGCGAAAAATTTGGGTTGGGAAGAATGCAGTTCGGCGTCGCCGGCTATGCGTTCACCCGCAAGTCCGACGGCGAGGTGGCCAAGGAAGTCGAGCGCATCACTGACGTGAAGCAAAATGCCAAGGGCTACGCAAATTATCAGCAATGGCTGCAGGGCACGCAGCTCGAGCAAAAAATGTCGATTCAGGAATATTCCGTGTCCAACCGCGGGCTGCGCTCCGGGCTGGTCGGTACTCCCGCACAGGTGCAGGACCAAATCGGCAAGTTCGAAGAGGTGGGGGTCGATCTTCTCCTGCTGCAATTCAGTCCGCAACTGGAGGAAATGGAGATATTCAGCGACAGCGTCATCCGCAAGGATCTTTCGCGGAATAGTCAGACGGGCACCTAGGAATTGGCGTTGGCGCCGCAAAACGTTGAGCGGCCGCTGGCGCTGCGCTGCGGCGCCTTTGGCGACATGGTGCTGCTGACGGCGCTGATTCGAGTTCTCCACGCCGAGTTTCGCGCGCCGGTCGATATCGTGACCTCGGGACCCTGGAGCGCGCCGCTGCTGCGCGGGCAACCCGGCGTGGGCGAGATTTTTGGCGTGCGCAGTCGCAAGACACCCTATTGGATGAGCATCGACCAGCAGCGCATCGTGCGCCAATTACGCGCGCGCGGCGCCGGACCGACCTGGTTCTGCGATGGCGATGCAGCGGCCCGACCCCTTCTCGAGCGCGCCGGCATTCCCGATCGACTTGTCGTGAGCGTCGAAGATCACCCCTTGTTGCCCGGCGAACATGCCGCGCAGCAATGGCGGCGGCTGGCGCAAATCATGCCGAGCGGGGTGACGGCCGCGCGCACGAACATCGATGCCGTGCTTCCGGGCTGCTATCTCGAGGTGACGCAAACTCAACGCGCGGAACTCGATGAGTGGCTGAAGACCCGGCGCCTGGCCGATCAACCCTTGATTCTCGTGCAGATCGGCAACAAGCGCACGATGCGGCGCGGTCCGCGCCGCCTGGCCGTCAACAACAAGTACTGGCCTGACGAGCGCTGGGCCGCGGTGCTGCGATACCTGCGCCAACGGCATCCGGAGCACGCGCTGGTGCTGCTCGGCACCGGTCCGGAATTTCAACTCAATCAGCAACTCGTGTCGCTGGCGGGAATCGACGGATTGCACAATGTCGCCGATGATCTGCCGATACCGCGCCTGGTGACGCTCTTGGACCGGGCCGCGGGTCTGGTGACCGTCGACTCAGGGCCCGCGCATGCGGCGGCGGCGGTCGGCTGCCCGCAGGTCGTACTGTTCGGCAAGGCTTTGCCCTCGCTGTACAAGCCATGGGGCACGGCCGGGGCCGACGTCAAGCTGCTGACCGGCCAAATCGACGGGCAGCCCGATATGCTGGGAATCGAGGCTCGCGATGCGATCGCGGCTTGGTCCGCGCTTCGCTTGCGCGGCACCTAGAAGCGGTCTCTACGGAGGTTTGGGTGCGGCGCCGGCCGGTGCGCGCAGCATGTCCTGCGTCACCAGCACGACCCCGCGCTTGGTGATGAAGAAGCGCTGCGCATCTGCTGCGTGATCCACTCCGATCTGCAAGCCGTCCGGAATCACGCAACCTTCATCGAGGATGCAACGGGTGATCTTGCAATGCCGGCCGATGGTTACTCCGGGCAATAACACGGAACTTTCAACGACGCTGGCTTCCTCGATGCGCACATCGCTCGACAGCAGCGATTGCCTGACGTAGGCGCCCGAGATGATGCAACCGCCGGCCACCATCGAGTTCACGGCCATGCCGCGCCGGCCCTCATCGTCCAGCACGAATTTCGCCGGCGGCTGTTGGGCCTGATAGGTCCAGATGGGCCACTGGTGATCGTAGATATTCAATTCCGGATCCAGCGCAACCAACTCCATGTTCGCCTCGTACAAGGCATCGACGTTGCCCACATCGCGCCAGTAATTCTGCGCACTGGTCTCCACGTCATGAAATGGGTAGGCAAAAACGCGCATGCGCGCGATGGCGGGAGGAATGATATTCCGGCCGAAATCATGATTGGTCGTTTCGCTGGCTGCATCCTCGGTCAGCAGCTTCTCCAGGCGATCCATGGCAATGACGTAAATCCCCATGGAGGCGCGCGCGAATTTCTCATGCCCGATGATCGGGTCTGGATTGTGCGGCTTCTCGGCGAATTTGATCACCCGGTTGGTATCGTCGGTGGTCATGATGCCGAATTCATTGGCGCGTTCGATGGGTACGTCCACCACGCCCACGGTGATGTCGGCTTCGCAGTTCTCGTGGTAGGCGATCATCGGGCCGTAATCCATTTTGTAAATGTGATCGCCGGCCAGGATCAAAACGTGCGTCGGATGATGCGAACGGATGAAATCCAGATTCTGGTACACCGAATCCGCAGTGCCGCGATACCAGTGCTGGCCGATCTGCTGTTGCGCGGGGATCAATTCCACGAACTCGCCGAGCTCGCCGCGCAGGTAGCTCCAGCCGCGTTGGATGTGCTGGATCAGCGACTGGGCTTTGTACTGAGTCAGCACCGCGATTTGACGGATACCGGAATTGACGCAATTCGACAGCACGAAATCGATGATGCGAAACTTTCCGCCGAACGGCGTGGCCGGCTTGCAGCGATGCTGCGTGAGTGCCTTGAGGCGTTCGCCGCGGCCTCCTGCCATGATTACCGCGAGGGTACCGCTGGTTAAACGGCTGACGTAGCGTCCGGTGTTATTGCGGGCAGCGTGTCGCATTCAGCGAAGCGTGACACACTCAGACCGAGCCTGCATTAGGTTTTGCAGCAGGATTATCTTAAGGCCGGGCGGCGTTTGTTAGACTGCGTTTTCATGACGCCGTTGAAGCTGTGCCTTTTGAGTTCGGAAATCGTGCCGTACGCGAAAACCGGCGGCTTGGCGGACGTTGCCGGCGCTTTGGTCCATAACCTGGGTGCCATCGGACACACTGTCCGCGCCTTCATGCCGCTCTATGGCGTCGTACGCGCCAACTATCCGTCCTTCAGGCCGGTGCCAGGCGCGCAGCAGGTCGCGCTCATCATCGGCGATACCGAATATCGGTTCTCTCTTCAGAGCGCAAACTACCCGGACAGCGACATCCCAGTGTATTTCATTGATTGTCCGGCGCTGTTTGATCGCGGCAGCTTATATACGGGCGATCCCGACGAGCATCGCCGCTTCTTGCTGTTCACCCGCGCGGCGCTCGAGAGCTGCCGGCGCTTGGGATTCGGCCCAGATATATTTCATTGCAATGACTGGCACACGGCATTCTTGCCGCTGTACCTCAAGACGCTGTATCGCGGCGATGCGCTGCTGGGGCGGGCCAAATCGCTCTTGACGATTCATAACATAGGTTACCAGGGCCTCATGCCGGGCAGCGCCGCCGGCGACCTTGGATTGGGCGCGGCTTCTTCTCTGCTGGATCAAGAGGACATGGCGCGCGGCGTCATCAATTCGCTCAAGACAGGCATTCAACATGCGGACGGCGTCAGCACGGTGAGTCCGACGTATGCGCGCGAAATTTGCGATACGCCTCTTGGGATGGGCCTGCAAGGCGCGTTGCACGGCCTTGCGGACCGAGTGACCGGAATTTTGAACGGCGTCGATTATCAAGAATGGGATCCCCGCTTCGACCCGTACCTCAGTGCGCATTTTTCGCCGCAGGATTTGCGCGGTAAACTCATCAACAAGGAAATGCTGATAGCGACGCTGCAACTGAAGCTGTCTACCACGCAGCCGCTCATCGGCATGGTGACCCGGTTGACCGAACAGAAGGGGATCGACCTATTGTTCGATTCTCTTCCGGGTCTCTTGCAGGTGCGCGACTTCGGACTGGTCGTGCTTGGCAGCGGGGATCCCAAGTATGCCGGTTTCTTCACGAGTCTCGCACAGCGCTTTCCAGACCGCGTAAGCTACCGCTCCGGGTTCGATGAGCCGCTTGCGCATTTGATCGAAGCCGGCAGCGATATTTTCTTGATGCCCTCGCGCTATGAACCCTGCGGCCTGAACCAGATGTACAGCCTGCGCTATGGAACAATTCCCATTGTGCGCAATACCGGGGGGCTCGCCGATTCAGTGCAGCATTTCGATCCGAGCTTAGGAAGGGGCACCGGCTGTGTTTTCAATGACTACGATGCGCCGGCCGTGCGCTGGGCGATCAATACCGTGCTCGACTGGTACGCCGATCCGCGTAGCTGGTTGCCTGTCATGCAAAATGCCATGGCCAAGGATTTCTCCTGGGCTCGACAGGTCAAGGAATACGATTCCTTGTACCGCCGTTTGCTCAGCGCTCGACCTTGAGCAGCGCGTAGCGCCGTCCGTAGGGCACAGAGTAAGTATCGATCACCCGTAGATTCGCCTCCGGGATCCAGGCCGGAAGAGCGGCGTCCTGCGGCCTCGGCCGCCACGGCAACCCCGGCGGCGATTGCTTCGCCAGCTGGACCAGGAAAAAACTCTGGGGCGCCGCAGCGGCGGCTGCGCGCAGGCGTTCGATGCCGGCGGCATCCAGCGGCCCCGCGATCCTGCCGACCGAAGGCCTCGCATACATATCGATGACTGCACGAGTGGTCTCATCGGGTGCCAGCAAAATCAGCGGTCCTCCAGCGGTCTTCAGCTGGACGGCCCGCCCGATCTTCGCCAGGTCCTGCCAGCGGTCCACCTGCCGATACGCCTGAGAGGCGGGTCCAATCAGCAGCGCGCAATACGCGAGGAACAGGGCCCATTGAGAATAAACGGCGCGATCGGCGGCAGCGGTCCACGCTCGGATGGAAAAAAATGCCGCCCCGAGCAGTCCGATGAATGAGATCACCACGAAGCTCACGGGCCCGGCAATGCCGCTCCAGGAATCTGCGCCTACCAGCGTCAGGGCCGCTGCAAATACGGCAACGCCGACCAGCAGCAGTGCGGCCGTGCCGCGCAGCGCCCGTACATCCCATTGATCGGGACTCGGGGAGATTTCGCGCGCCCACCAAGCAATGAGCAGCGCAATTCCCGGCAGGGCGGGCGCGAAATAGATATTCCGCGCCGTTGCCGCCAACGACAGCACCACGAGGGGCGGCAGAGAAGCGGCGATGGCAAAGCGCACCGCGCGATTCTCGTGCCGCGAGGATTGGCGCTGCCGCCACGCGCGCCGTGCCGCCGCAATCGCGAGCAGGGTCCACGGGAATAAATACATGGGCAGTTCGATCAGGTATTTGCCTGGAGAATTGCGATGCGCCGCTGCGTATTGCAGGTCGGGCGGCGCGTCGACGGCGGCAAAGCGGCCGACCAGGTTGTTCCAGAAAAATACCTTCAAGTGTTGCGGTCCGTCGGCGCCGCGGTACACGAACCAGACCCAGGTGAGAATGATCGCGGCTTGAATCAGCAACCCCGCATACAACTCCCATCGAAGCAGCTCACGCCAGCGCCTCTCCCAGATGCTCAAGGTCGCGATGGCCAGGGCCGGCACCATCCACGCGACCGCGCTCTTGGATAGAAATCCGAATGCCAGGGCTGCATGCATCAAGAGGTAACCGCGCAGGCGCTCCTTGCCGCCGGTCGCGTAAAAGCCGATGTACGCGCCGAGCAGGGCGATCGAAACGCTGGCCAGCAGCGGTGCGTCGGTGGCCAGCCAAATCGCGACCTGGTAGGACAGCAGAAAGGTGCTGATGACCGCCCCACCCACCACGCCGGCGAATCGGCCGGCGCTTCGCGACGCCAGCAAGCCGACACCAAGTGCGGAGATCAGCGCATAGAGCAGATTGGGCAGCCGAGCGATCCACCCCTGATCGCCCCAGAGCTCAATGGGTACGGCGGCCAGCCAGTAAGTCAAAGGCGGTTTCTCGCAGAAGGCTTCGCCCGCCAACAGAGGCACGGACTTGTCCGGCTGCCAGCTCATGCGCCACGCAATATCCGCCTCGCGCGGCTCATCCGGGGTCCAATAGCCGCGCCCGAACATTCCGACGCACCATGCCAAAAGCAGCGCAGGCGCGAGCCAGGCGATCATCGCAGGGGATTGTTTCGAAACTCCAAAGCGCATTTGCCGACTATACTTTACCCCCGCCCTTGCTTAGGATGTTCCGCAGCTGCCTTCATCGCAGGCGCTCCATCAACCCCAAGGCGGCTCGTGATCCAAGAGTTTTGTGATTGGTTGTCGAGGACGAGTGTCAGCGTCGCATTTCAATCGGCCACCTGGTTCGTCCCCACGGTGCAGACCATCCATATCATTTGCATCGCCATTCTCCTGACATCCGTTTACGTGGTGAGCTTCCGGCTCATCGGACTGACGCGCGCAGAGCAACCGCTGGCGGCTTTGATCGCCAAATCGACGCCCTGGGTTTGGACTTCTCTTTGCGTGCTGCTGGTAACGGGCATTCTGCTCACCATCACCGAGCCGTCACGCGAGCTGCTCAATTGGGTTTTTCGCGTGAAAATGCTGATGGTCATCGCACTCGCTTCCATTTTGCTGGCCGTGCAAATTCGCATGCGCGGCCATCCTGCGTACTGGAGTGAATCGCCGGCGCGGCGGCTCACCGCACGCGCCATCGGGATCGCCGCGGTGATCATCGGCGCAGGCATCGTGACCGCCGGACGCTGGATTGCCTATGTCTGACCCACGGCCTGCGGTGCGCTGAACCATGGGCTTGGTAGAAGCGCTGACACGGCTGCAGGACTTGAGCTTCCCAACGCAGATTCGCGAGTCCGACTGGCTATTTCCAACCATCGAGACGGTGCATGTGTTCACGCTCGTGCTGGTTGTCGGCAGCATTATGACCGTCGACCTGAGGCTGCTGGGTCTGGCCAACAAAGAGCGCTCATACAGTCAGGTCGCCTCGGAAATGCTGCCGTGGACTTGGACGGCCTTCGGCGTTGCCGCCCTTGCCGGCATGCTGATGTTTTCATCCAAGGCGCTTACCTACTACGGCAATTTTCCGTTTCGACTGAAAATGGTCTGCTTACTGTTGGCCGGCGTCAACATGGCGATGTTTCACTGGTTGGGCACGCGCCACCTTGAAGCCTGGGATCGCGGTCGACCGTCCCGGGCGGCGCGACTGGCCGGCGGTGCCTCGCTGCTGCTGTGGACCACAATCGTCGCAGCCGGACGCTGGATCGGATTCACGACTTGAGATTGTGGCGCGCCCGGGTGTAGCCGCAAAGAACAACGCAGGGCGCGCCGCGCACGATGGCGAGGCGGCCTAAGCGCTATCATTGAATGGTGCGCTTTCTCCTCGTCCTCATCATGGCATCGTCGTTGATTGCGGCCGTTTTCGCGGCGGATGGTTATGCCACACGACGACTGTTGCGCGCTGATCCGGACGCCCTGCCCGCCGATCCGACGTTGCTTCGCTTTGCCGTGCGCCGCGGACGGCCGCTTTTCGAAGCACACTGCGCGGCCTGTCATGGCGTTTCCGGAATCGGCGATCCCGCCAGAGGGATTCCCGACCTGACCGATGACGACTGGCTTTACGGCACCGGGCGTCCGGCCGAGATCGAGAGGGTGATCGACTACGGAATCCGTTCGCGCAATCCGAAGGCTTGGAATCTTGCGATCATGCCCGCATACGCACGGCCGCAGCCGAACCCCGCCGACAAAAACATCAAACCCTTGACTCCACAGGAAATCGACGACGTGATTGAATTTCTCATGCGCGAGCAGGGCCGGCCGGCGGATGCGGCCGCCGCATCGCGGGGCGCAAGCCTGTTCACCGGGCACGGCGGCTGCTACGACTGCCACTCGCTCGATGCAAAGGGCGACTCGGCGATCGGCGCACCGAATCTGAGCGATGCGGTCACGCTTTACGGAGACGGCAGCCGCGAGGCGCTGCACATGTCAATCGCCTACGGCCGCCAGGGCGTATGCCCCGCGTGGATCAATCGCGCCGGTGCCGCGAACATCCGCGAGCTGGCCTTGTATGTCTATTCAATTTCCCACCCCGGTGCGATCCAACATGGCTATTGATCAAGAATCCGAACGCGCGCCCTGGCGCGATCCCTCGAAGATCAGCAATGCGCGATCTTTTGTACTCATGGCGGCAGGCGTATTGATCGGTCTGGTATTGGCCGGTTACTCGCTCTTTACCGCGCACAGCGCCAGCACACTGATTGTCCCCGCCGAGGATGTCGCCCTGGTGAATCAGCAGCCGGTATCGCGCGCCGATTACCTCGCGCTGCTGCAGACCTTGTATGGAGTCGACTTGAACCATGCGACTCGGGAACAGCGACACAAAGTTTTGGATGACATGATCCGCGAGGAGCTATTCGTGCAGCGCGGGAAGGAGCTGGACGTCGCTGCGACCGACCCCGACGTGCGCAGCGCGCTGGTCAATGCGGTCGAGTTGGAGATCGCCGAGAACGCGATCACTTCGCAGCCCAGCGAGGCGGCGCTGCGCCAATTCTTCGAAACTCATCAGGACCGCTATGTCAGCGAAGGCGTCATGCGGGTGAGGGATTGGGTGTTTCCCGCGTCCGCGCTGCCGGAATTGCCGATCGAGCCGCGGGCGCTCAAGCGGACAATCACCGATGCCGAGATGCTCGCGCGGCTAAACGGCCGCGACTCGGGCAGGACCAAGGGCGAGGAATTTTATTTCGCCGCAAAAATTCATCTTGGCGATGAGTTGTTCGCGGCCGCCCGGGACTTGAGCGACGGCTCGGTTTCGAAGCTCATCCAACTGCCCGATGGCATACACGTTCTCGAGATGGAAAGGAACAAATACCCGGTACCCTTCGGGTTTGCCGCGGCGCGCGCCCAGGTTTTGAGCGATTACCGCAATCAGGCGGTTAATAAGCTCAAACTGAGCGGCGAATCATTTCTCCGCAAGCGCGCGAATGTACTGATCGCGGAAGATTTGCGTTGAAGGCGGCCGCGATTCTCCTGCTGATGTGCGCTGCGTGGATCGGCGCGCCCGTCCAGGCGCACGTGCGCAGCCAGTCGCATTCCGTTTGGGAAATCAACGGGCGTACGGTCGACGTGGTTGTCACGATTCCGGAAATCGAGGCTAAGCGGCTGGGAAGCGACGCGAACCCCGCGACGCCGGAACGCTTGCGGGATTATTTGACGCAGAAAACCTACGCGATAGCGGACGGCCAGCGTTGCGCGCTGGTGCCGCCCGTGGAGATTCTGTCGGCGCTCGCGGGTTTCAGTAAATTCGATTTCACTTTTCGGTGCGCCACGGCCGCCAATCTGCAAATTCACTCCGGCGCCTTCTTCGATTTGGTCTCGAGTCACACCAATTTCGCGCAGATACAAAACGCGGCAACCGGCGAATTTACCGAGCAGCTCATCACCAACGAGCACCAAACGATTGAAGTGACGGGCGGCGAGGGCAGCCGGCTCAAGAATGCGAGCTTTTTCGAATTCATACGCATGGGGATGATGCACATCTTCACCGGCGTCGATCACATGTCTTTTCTGTTGGGCTTGGTGCTGATTTCGCGCCGCCTGCGCGATCTAGTCTTCGTCGTGACCGGTTTCACCATCGGACACAGCCTGACCCTGGCCTTGGCGGTTACCGGCATCCTGAGGCCGCACGCCGAATATATCGACGCACTGGTCGCTCTCACGATTGCATTGATCGGCGCGGAAAACATCGTGGTTCAGACACGGCAGCCGAAAGTGGCGGCGTTGGGCGTGGGCGCGTGCCTGTGCCTGATGGCTTTGTTTCAGATTTTGGGATTTGGAGGTCTGCCGAGCCTGCTGTTGCTCGGCGCCGGATTGTTTACCGCGAATTACTTGTTGATCTCGGGCAACATACGCGATGCCGGCCGATTGAGGATACTGGTCACCTTGGTGTTCGGCCTGATACATGGCTTTGGCTTCGCCGCGGATCTGCTGCAACTGCAGCTGCCCACCCAACGCCTGGCAGAGCTGCTGGTCGGTTTCAACCTGGGAGTGGAAGTGGGTCAGTTGGCGCTCGTGGTCGGTGCGACGTTGCTGGTGCTGGGATTAAAGCGCCTGCATCTTGCATTGCCCCGGCCCGTGGTCGTCGATGTCGCGTCGGCGTTTCTCGTGGCGCTCGGGGTATTTTGGTTTGTCAGCAGAAGCTACGCGTGATGCGGCGCGCCTGGCCGCTCAGCGTCGTTCTCCTGCTGCTGCTCGCCGCATTGTTCGTGACGTCGCTGCTCGCGGGCCGGGTCTGGCTGCCGATCGGTGAAGTCTGGCAAGGTCTGTGGTCCTCGGATCCCGGGTCCAAGGATGCCAATCTCGCCGCAACCATCGTCACGCAGCTGCGCCTGCCGCGAGCCGTCCTTGCCCTGGAAGTCGGCGGCGCATTGGGGTTGGCGGGTGCGGTTTTGCAGGGCGTCACCCGCAATCCCCTGGCGGAGCCCGGATTGCTGGGGGTTTCGGCCGGAGCCGCGCTGGGTGCCGTCATCGCGGTTTATTTCGGGTTCGCGGCGCATTTCACGACTGCCGCGCCGTTGCTCGGCTTGATCGGCGCATTGCTCGCGAGCTTTTTGACTTTCACCCTGGGCCGCGGCGGCGGCTCGATAACGTTGGTGCTCGCCGGGGCCGCTGTCTCCGCCCTCGCGGCGGCCGGAATTGCCCTGGCGCTCAACTTCGCGCCCAGCCCCTATGCCGCATACGAAATCATGACCTGGCTCCTGGGGTCGTTGGCGGACCGGAGTTGGAATCATGTATTTCTGGTGACACCGTTCATCCTGTTGGGTTGCGCTATGCTGCTGTTCACGGCCCGGGGGGTCGATGCCCTGACGTTGGGCGAGGCGCAAGCCCGCAGTTTGGGCGTCAATATTGGAGCGCTGTATTTTCTGGCGGTATTCGGTACCGCCCTGGCGATAGGCGCATCCACAGCGGTCACGGGAGTCGTCGGGTTCATAGGATTGATTGCACCGCATCTGGTACGGCCGTTGCTGGGTCATCAACCCAGTCGCATCCTGATACCGGCCTCATTGTTGGGGGCGCTTCTGCTGCTGGCCGCGGACATTGCAACCCGCTTGATTCACGTCGGACCTGAATTGAAGCTTGGCGTACTGACGAGCTTGATTGGAACGCCCTTTTTCTTTTGGCTGGTCGTGCGGCTGCGCAAGACGGCGCCCTAAAAACGCGAAGGAGAATTCTGGTGACCGAGCATGTTCTGGTGGAGAAGTCCGAGAAGCTCTTGATACTGACCCTGAACCGGCCGGACAAGAAAAATGCGCTGACCCGGGCCATGTACAAGACCCTCGCGACCGAAATTGGCGCTGCGGACGCCGATCCGAACATTCGCTGCATATTGATCCAGGCCAACGGCGATATGTTCACGGCGGGAAACGATCTTGCGGACTTTGCGGCGGTCGGCAATTCCACCTCGGCGCCGAAACCGGAGGATGCCAATCCGCTGCTGCCGGCGCTCGCCACAACCCGAACTCCCATTGTCGCCGCCGTCAATGGCCGCGCCGTCGGTGTCGGCGTCACGATGCTCTTGCATTGCGATATGGTTTATCTCGCTGAGAAGGCCGTGCTGATCGCCCCCTTCGTCAATCTGGCGCTGGTTCCCGAGGCGGGTTCGAGCTTGTTGATGCCGCTGCGCATAGGGCATGCACGCGCATTTGAGATGTTCGTACTCGGCGAACCGGTGAGCGCGGAAAAGGCGGTGAATTGGGGGATTGCGAATCGAGCAGTGCCCGCTGCCGAGCTGCACTCGGTCGCCCGGGCAACGGCTAAGGCGATTGCGTCGCGCGCGCCGGCCTCCGTGGTCGCGACCAAAGCGCTGATGCGCGACGAAGCCGTTTTATTGGCACGCATGAGCCAAGAGTCGGGTCACTTCCTCCGGCAGCTCAAATCGGCGGAGTTCAAGGAAGCGTTCACCGCATTTTCCGAGCGCCGAGCGCCCGATTTCAGCAAGTTCGATTGATCCTTGGGACCGGCATAGCGTCTCATGAGCGTTCTCGATGCTGCAAAAATTGGTGTTCGACGCGGCGCGCGCGCGGTGCTCGACGACGTCTCGCTGCATGCCGAATCGGGGGACTTTGTTGCCGTCATCGGCGCGAATGGTGCGGGCAAGTCGACGTTGCTGTCGGTGTTGGCAGGACTGCTACGCCCGGATTCCGGCGGCGTCATGCTGGACGGGGTTCCCATTCGCGAACTTTCAGGCATGCAGCTGGCGCATCGGCGCGCCTATCTGCCGCAGAATCCGCGCTGCGAATGGCCGATCTCGGTAGAAAGATTGGTTGCCTTGGGATTGACGCCGACATTGCCGGCGCTCGGCGGTTTGCCTGCGAGTTTCCATCCGCAGATTACCCGAGCACTGCAAGCATGCGACCTGCTCGATCACCGAGAGCAGCCGGCCACCACACTTTCCGGCGGCGAGCTCGCTCGGGCCATGCTCGCCCGCGCATTGGTCGCGGACCCGGATGTTTTGATCATCGACGAACCGATTGCCGGCCTCGATCCCAAGCACGCCCTCGATACCGCGCGCCGCCTGCAGTCGTTGGCGAAAAGCGGGAAATTGGTCATCGCGTCGGTGCATGACCTGACCCTGGCGGGCCGCTTCGCCAGCCGCATCTTCGCATTGTCGAACGGGCGGGTCGAGGGCGACGGCGCCACGCAGGCAACGTTGACGCCCGCCTTGATACGCTCTGCTTTCGAGGTGGAAGCCTGCGTTTCGGGAACGCCCGGGAGCGTCTATGTGGATTACACGCTGCCGAGCTACTAAGGCGGTCCCGTCACCGTGGTGAAAGCGGCCGTAGTCAGCAGAATCAAAGCGCCGACGCTCATTTCCGCCTGCAACGAGCGGCGAAACCTGACCATCGCGCGCGCGTCGCCCTGCAAGAGTTTGGGAGTCAATGCGAGTTTGTTCCACGCGGCAAGGCTTAACAGCGCCGCGACGGCCAGCAGTTTGACGGCCATCATGCGTCCGTAATCGCTGGCCCAGAATTGCGCCGCGCTGCCGATGAGCATGAGAAGCAGGCTCGCGCCGGCCGCCAGCAGCAGCGCCACCACCCGCAGCGCGAATTTTCCGAAGCGCGCAGCAGCCGCCGCGATTTGCGGCTGATGGGCACCGCGCACGATGATCAACAGCGGCGGCAGCGCTCCCAGCCAAAATGCGGCGCACAATAGATGCAAGCAGAGCAGCAAGCTAGGCACGGTGTTCGGCGTCAGTGCATGAACATGTCCGACCCACGCAAATGATGTCGATGCAACCATCGCCCCCACTATCGCCGGTCCCCGAAGTACCGGATTCTTCGACAACACAAATAAGATGAGGGCAAGTCCGATGAGTCGCACGCCGCCTGCCCGGCCCTCGCCTGCGCGCAGGATCATGCCTGCGAAGGCGGTGTTGAACATGCCCGCCACATCGCCGCTCATCGAACCGGCCAGCAGCAGGATGCGCAAGATGCTCACTGCTGCCGCTACGCCCGCGAGGATGCAGATGAGCCGGCGGATCAGGGCGCGCTGCGGGTCACGAAGCAGCGTGCCGCAGTAAAGGGTGAAAAAAACCGCGCCCGCCGCGCCGAAAGTCGCCGCATACGTGACTGCCTTCGCGAATACGGCCGCGACGTCCCAGCCGCTGATCTCCACTTCAAACCCTGGTCGGCGCTGTTACGCGGCGATCGAGAACGCGAAGGAGCCTTTGGTAACGTGGCCATCATCCGACGCCACGGCTGTCCATTGCACGGTGTAATTGCCCGGCGACAGGGCCGGCAACGTCAAGGTGAATGTCTGGCCGGGCTTTGCACCTTTGTCGAGGGGGACGGCAATTTCCTTACCGTCCCGGACGAGTTTCAATACCGCCAGCTGAGCGGCTTCGCTAAAATTGAGCGTCAGAGTTTTGGGAGCGGAGGTCAAATGCGCGTTGGCCGCCGGCGAAGAGCTCTGCAGTTTCGCATGCGCCAAGCAGGGGCCGGCCGCGACCATGCCGCACAAAGCCAGTGCCAAAAGGCTGTTCTTGAGCATATATAAAGTCCCATTTCGTGAATTTGCGTCTGAGCCGATCTTAGGCAATATACTCCACCGATGATTTTATATGGCTACGGCTTGAGTTCGGCCTCGTACAGAGTGCGAATCGCCTTGGCCCTGAAGAATCTGCAGTACACCTCGATCATCAAGAACTTGCGCTCCGGCGAGCACCGCCTGTCGGAATTTCTGCAGATCAACGTCCAAGGATTCGTTCCCGCGCTTCGCATGGACGAGGGCGCCGTGCTGACGCAATCGGTGGCCATCATCGAATATTTGGACGAGCTGTATCCGCATCCGCCGCTTCTGCCTGCGGAGCCTCTGGCCCGCGCGAGGGTTCGGGCACTCACACAGGCCATTACCAGCGATATTCACCCGCTCAACAATTTGCGGGTGCTTCGCTATCTGGAAGAAAAATTGATCTTGGACAAGCAGACGCGCGATGCGTGGTATCGGCACTGGGTGAACGTGGGGTTCCACGCCTTGGAACGATGGCTGGTTCGAGACGCCGCGACGGGACGATTCTGCCATGGGAATTCCCCGACGATGGCGGATGTCTGCTTGGTGCCGCAGGTGTTCAATGCGAGACGCTTCTCGGTCGATATGAATCCTTATCCGCGAATTCTCGCCATCGATGCCGCGTGCGGGGAACTGCCGCCCTTCCAAACGGCGGCGCCGGAGGCGCCTCCGCAAAGCTAGCGTTGCCCGTCCAAATCAAAAGGAATAACGAAGAAACAACAGACGACTGCCCAGACGGACATCGGTCAATCGTCCCCATACAGGATCGCGCGGCGCAAACGTTTTGCCCATCACCAAACTCATGCGCGCATCGCCCGTTTCCCGGCCCGAGAGCTGAGGCGCGAGCGACAGAAATTGCTCATCGACGAGGCGCTCCTTGTAAAATGTGGCTAGCAATCGGGGGCCGCCTTCGACAAGCATTCGCTTGCCGGCCATGGTTCGATTCACCGCGCGCAAAATCTCCGCGGCGGGAATTTCGCCCGAACGCCGGATCGCCTGGATCTGGACCGTGCCGGGCACCCGATTCCGGCACAACTGCTTTGCGCCTCGTCGCGTCGTAACGATCAGCGCGTCGACCTCTCCGGAGGCGAAGACCGGCAGGCGCAAGTTGACCGCTCCCGCAGCGCTCACAATCACATTCAAGGCCGCGCGGGGCTTGGCCATCGCTTTGGCTAACCGGCGATAATCGTCTGCCAGTTCGGGGCAGATTGCTTGCGGAGTCCAGAGGTGCTCCGGGTCCGCAGCCAGCGTTCCGGAACCGACGATCACGGCATCGGCCGCAGCACGAAGCAGCCCCATCACCATGCGATCCTGGCCGCTGAACCCGCTGATGTCGCCGCCGCCGCTGTGTCCTTTCACTTGAAGGGAGACGACGCCGTCCAAGGTGCTGACGAAATTACTGTAGACCAGCGGACCTGAGCGCGGCACGGGCAGTCGAAGCGTGCCATACAGTCGCGACAATTTCGGCGGCAGCGGCAGCGGCAGCGGCAAACCCCGGCTGCTTGTCGTGTCGAGCAACGTGCGCAGTGCTGCGAAGGGTGTAGCGCGCTGCTTTTTTCCGAGCATTTCAATCGTCCTCGCCGTATGTGCCGGAGCGTGAGTTCAGGTAGGTCGCGTCCTACGCGCAGCGGTCGTCGATACTGCGCGCTCTTGCTGTTATCGTAACAATAATGCGAATGCGAATGATGAGCGCCGGCCTGCAAATGATTCCATTCGCATTGGTGTTGAGTGCGGCGCTGTGTGCGGCCGCCGTTGCGGCGGAGCCCGAGCAGCCGTCACCACCGCCGCCTGCCGGCGTCGGCATTGGCCTCGCCGACTCCGCCGGCCTTCGCGCCACGGTTTTCGGCACCCCGCCGCAGGACATGGCATCGTTGCCGGCAAAAGTCCCGCTCTCTGAAATCGACGTCCGGTTGCCGTGGCGCCTGCCCGTGCCGCGGATTCTCTGGTTCGACGCCAAGCTGCGCGTATGGTTCTCCGCTCAAGACAAGCCCGCACCGCTCGCCATCGTCATTTCCGGCACGGGCAGCGATGGCAACACCAAAACAATTTCCATCCTGCGGGCGGCGCTGTACGGCGCGGGTTACCACGTATTGACCTTGCCATCCCCCACCTTTCCGGGATTCATCGTCTCGGCATCGAGCACGGGTGTTGCCGGCGATTTGATGCGCGACGGAAAAGATTTATACGCCGCCATGCAAGAGATCGTTGCGCACCTGCCGCGCAAGGTTCGAATCACCGACGTCGACCTGGTGGGCTACAGCCTGGGAGGCGCGAATGCAGCCATCGTCAAGTCGATCGATGCAACTGAGGGCAAGCTGAACATCCATCGCGTGGTCATGGTCAATCCGCCGGTGAGCCTGTTCTCCTCGGTCGGGCGCCTGGACAGACTCTTCGCGGCGACGATCGGTCCCGGAGAAGATGGCGTGGAGCTTTTGTATCGCCGCCTCTACGCGCAAATCGCCAATCTGTATCGGGCGTCGGACCGCCTCGAACTGGACGAGAATTT
The DNA here is from genome assembly GCA_963721095.1 of uncultured Gammaproteobacteria bacterium. Lineage (GTDB taxonomy): Bacteria > Pseudomonadota > Gammaproteobacteria > Steroidobacterales > Steroidobacteraceae > Bog-1198. Next base: position 770,960 of record CAVRHU010000001.1, read on the forward strand.
TCTGCTCGGTGCCGCGGCGGCCACGCTCAAGACGGACGCGGATTTTTCCGCGGCGATTGCGCTGACATTCCGCCTGCAGTTGGTCGACATGTTTTTCATCGGCGATTTATACGCCAAGACCGGAGTGGTCACCGATCCCCAGCACCCGCCCAAGGTGGGAGACTCGCTCGAGGATGTCCAACGGGATTTGCGTGCAAAACCCTTTGCCGATTACTTCACGCGGGTATTCGCGCCCTACTATCTCAAGCGCCGGCCGGACGCGACCGGCGCCTCGCTGATCGCATCCAATCGACTCGACATCATTACCGACGTCTTGCGCGACAACGGCGATTATTATGCGCAGACCAGCAGCAACGACTTGATCCTCAACAAGCGCGAACTCGCCTGGTTGCAGGAGACTCTGGGTCCCCGAATTGTCGTCTACGATCACGGCGGCCATCTGGGCGAAATCGGCGATCGACAGCAGGTGGCCGACATGCTGGATATGCTGTCAGGCGGCTGGCCGCGGAGCGCGCCGTGAAGGCGGCGATTCTCGCCGCCCTTATCGTAGTTCTTCCGGCAGCGCTGCTCGAGAGCTGCGCCTCGCACGTACTCTCCATCCGCACGGTTCCCGCTCAGACGCCGGCGGCCGACAATGCTGCGGCCGCCGCAAGCGCAGCGGCGTTTGCCGAAGCGGTCGCGGCTGAATCCGCCACGGGGCCGGCCCCGGAGCCCAAAGATGCCGCGCCGCTGGTGACGCCGGCCGATGCACCGCCCATGTACACCTATGATCCTTGGGAGCGTCTCAACCGGTTCACGTACCGGTTCAATGCGCGTTTCGATGAGGCGATTTTTTTGCCGGTGGCGGACGTTTACCGGCGCGCACCGCGGCCGATCCGCGCGGGCATTCATAATTTCTTTGACAATCTCGCCGAAATCGACAGCGTCATCAACTACACGCTGCAGTGGCGGCTCAAGTACGGCTTGCGCAGCCTGACGCGCCTGGCCGTCAACAGCACCGTCGGCATCGGGGGCTTGTTCGACGTTGCCACCAAACTCAAATTGCCCGGTGCGCCCACCGGGTTTGCCACCACGCTGGCGAAGTGGGGCATGCACCCTGGACCCTATCTAGTGATTCCCCTGCTGGGACCCTCGACGCTGCGCGACGGCTTCGGTTTTCTTGCCGACTATGGCGCGGAATACGAAATCAATGTCGGGGGTCTATATCGCGGCGGCGTCTCCTGGGGCTTGGGGACGCTCAACGCGATCGATCAGCGCGCCAACATCGACTTTCGCTACTATTCGAGCGGCTCGCCTTTTGAATATGAGACGATTCGCTTCTTGTATGTGCGCCGGCGCTTGATCGAAGACGAGGGATTGCATGCAAAAGAGCCGGCCAAGAAGATGCCGGCCGATGTTCCTGCCGGCAAGTGATCGAGGCTTGGACGGCTGGCGTTCCCTCAACCGAAGATTCACACTAGCGCTGTCGGAACACTAGACTGCACATGGGAGTGGTTTTTGTGAAGAGCCCGCTAATGCCGGTGTGTTCAATATTGGTCGCTTTTTCGGCACTCAGCGGCTGTCAGAAAAGCACCGAGACTGCCGCCGTACTCGCGCCCGCCGCGCCCGCCGCATCCGCCCCGGCCCCGCCACCTTTTCTGGTCATGGCAAGCATCCAAGAACTGATGGACGCCATCATCGATCCGTCGGCGGATGCGCTTTGGGATTCGGTCAGCATTACCACGACGACGAAAGGGACCGTGTTTCAACAGCCGCATTCCGATGAAGAATGGCAGCAGGCCAGGCGCCATGCCATCGCGTTGATCGAAGGAACCAATTTGCTCGTCATGGATGGCCGCAGGCTCGTGGCTCCCGGCAGCCCGGTGCTCGATCAGGGTACTTCCGGAGTCCTGAGCGCCGAAGAAGGGCAAAAACTTTTCGATGGGAAGCACGCAACCTTCGTGCAATTTGCGCGCGCCCTGCGCGAGGTGAGCGCCCAAATGCTGACGGCCATCGATAAGAAGGACCCGACCGGCATGATGAACGCGGGCGCGGCAATGGATGGCGTCTGCGAAAGCTGTCACTTGACCTTCTGGTACCCGAATCAGGTCATCCCGCCCTTGCCCGCGGATTTTGGTGTGACGAAAGGAGTTCCCCATCCGAAGCGGATTCCTTTAAGCCCTGGGTGAGCCGGAATCCTCGACGAGGCGCTGACGATCAGCGCCCGCCGGCAACGTCGAGAATGGCGCCGGTTGTATAGGAGGCGCCATCGCCCAGCAGCCAAACGATTGCTTCGGCGACTTCTTCGGGTCGCCCTGCGCGGCCCATCGGCGTGGTTGTACCGATGCGTTGCGCGCGGTCGGGCTGCCCGCCGCTGGCATGGATCTCGGTCTCGATGAGCCCCGGACGAACCGCATTCACGCGCACGCCTTGTTGCGCCAGTTCCTTGGCCAGACCGATCGTCAAGGTATCGACGGCGCCTTTGGATCCTGCGTAGTCGACATATTCGAAGGGCGAGCCCAAGCGGCTGGCCGCCGATGAGATCAGGACGATCGCGCCACCGCTGCCGCCCCGATCCTTCGATAATCGCCGAGCGCTCTCGCGGGCGCAGAGATACGCTCCGTAGACGTTGACGTCGAACACGCGTTTGAGCCGCGCGCTGTCCATGTCTGCCAGCGGCAACGACGGCGCGACAATGCCGGCGTTGATCACCACACCATCGAGGCGGCCCAGCCTGGATTCAGCTTCGCCAAACATCGAAATGACGTCGGCTTCCACCGCGACGTCGCCTTGCAGGGTAATTGCACGGCCGCCGGCGGCGCCAACCGCGCACGCCGCATCCTCGGCCGCGGACTGGTTGCTGACATAGTTGAGCGCGACGCTCCAACCCAGGCGCGCGCATTTGAGGGCGGTTGCGCGGCCGATGCCGCGCGTGCCGCCGGTGACGAGAATGGTTTTCATTGGTATCTCTGCGCCGCTGGTTCCAGGATAATATCAACCTGTGGGAGTGACGCGCATCGAACACGTGCAATTGGCCATGCCGGCCGGCGGCGAAGATCTGGCCAGGAATTTCTACGGGCACATTTTGGGGATAGGCGAGACGCCGAAACCGGCCAACCTCGCGAAACGCGGCGGATGCTGGTTCGAGCGCGGTGATTTGAAGATTCATTTGGGCGTCGAGGCTGATTTTAAGCCGGCGCGCAAAGCCCACGTGGCCCTGTTGGTTACAGACTTGTCCATGCTCCGGGAAAAACTACAGGCCTGGGGCTATCCCTTAAAGGAAGACGAGCCTCTGGAAGGTTATCACCGGATCTATGTCGACGATCCCTTCGGTAATCGTATCGAGCTGATGGAACCCAATCCGAAGACCACTCAACGCTGAGCGGCTGTTCAAGCGGCGCCGCGTTCCGTGAGAAACTCGCCGAGGATTTTTGCGGTGTGGCTCTTCTCAGGCCTGCGCGCGACGCTTTCGGGCGATCCTTGCGCGACGACTCGTCCGCCCTCCACGCCGCCCTCGGGCCCCAGGTCGATGATCCAGTCCGCTTCCGCCATGATGTCGAGATTGTGTTCGATGACGACCAGGGTATTGCCGGTGTCAACCAGCCGATGCAAGACGCGCAGCAGCTTTTCCACATCCGCCATATGCAGACCCACCGTGGGCTCGTCGAGCACATACAGCGTGTGTTGCCCCTCGCGGCGGGCGATGTCTTGTCCAAGCTCGTCGGTACGAACCTTTGCCAGTTCGGTGACCAGCTTGATGCGCTGGCTTTCTCCGCCGGACAACGTCGGACTGGGCTGGCCCAGGCTGAGATAACCCAACCCCACATCGGCCAGCAGGCTCAAGGGATGATGAACGCTGCGCTGCGCCGCGAAAAACGGCAGCGCGTCCTCGACGCTCATCGCCAGGATCTCGCCGATGTTCTTGCCTTTGAACAAAATGCTCAGGGTCTCAGGATTGAAGCGTTTGCCGCCGCAAACATCGCAGAGCACTTGCACATCCGGCAAGAAGCTCATCTCGATACGCTGCAGGCCCTGGCCTTCGCAGGCTTCGCAACGGCCGCCGGCGGTGTTGAATGAAAAGCGGCTGGCGGTGAACCCGCGCATCCGGGCCTCCGTCGTATCGGCGTAGAGTCGCCGAATGGAATCCCAGAATCCGATATAGGTCGCGGGGCAGGAGCGCGGAGTCTTGCCGATAGGCGTTTGATCGACCTCGAGCACGCGGCTGATCGACTGCCAGCCTGTGAGGGCATTGCACCCATGAAGCGATACGCCGACTTTGCTCGCGCGCTCGGCCCGGCTCGGCCGCGCCAACAGACGCTTTAGATTGCCGAGCAGCACATCGCGTGCGAGAGACGATTTGCCCGATCCTGATACGCCGGTGATGACGGTGAGGCGCCCACGCGGAATTCGCGCGTTGACCTTGCGAAGGTTATGCAAGTTCGCGCCGGCGATTTCGATGATGGGCGTGTCACGCTCAATCGGACGCCGGCGGGAGCGGGAATGCAGCAGCGGCGCCGCGAGGCAGCGGCCGGTCGCTGAATTCCCCATCTGCGCCAACTGGGTTGCGGTGCCTTGCGCCACCAAATGCCCGCCGCGGCTCCCGGCGCCCGGGCCCAAATCGATCACATGATCGGCGCGGCGGATCGTGTCCTCGTCGTGCTCCACGACGACCAGCGTGTTGCCCTTGGCGCGCAGCCGCTCCAGGGTGTTGAGCAGCGTGACGTTGTCGCGCGGGTGCAAGCCGATGGTCGGTTCGTCCAGAACGTAGCACACGCCCTGCAGGTTCGATCCCAACTGCGCCGCCAGACGAATCCGTTGCGCCTCGCCGCCGGACAGGGTCGGGGCGGCACGGTTCAATTGCAAATATCCCAGGCCGACATCGCACAGAAAAGCGGTTCGGGCGGCGAGTTCCGCCAACAGATCACGCGCGATGTCGCGCTCGCGCCCGACCAATTTCAATTTGGCGAGTTGCGCGGAAAATTCCCGCACCGGCAGGTCCGTGAGCGCGGCGATGGACTGGGCGCGAAAAAGCACATGCAGCGCAATGGGGTTCAGGCGTTGACCCGCGCATCCCGGGCACGCCTCGAGCGGCGCACCGATTTCTTCCCGCCACATGGATTCCTCGCCGCTTTGTTCAGCGTCGAATTGCGGCAGCTGCAAGCCGGTGCCGAAGCAGCTCTTGCACCAACCGTGCTTCGAATTGAACGAGAAAAGCCGCGGGTCGAGTTCCGGGAAGCCGGTACCGCAGTTCGGGCAGGCGCGCTTGGTCGAGAAGACGCCGGCATCGGAGCCCGTATCGGCCTCGGATCGCACATGAACCACGCCGCGGCCGTGCTGCAATGCTATGTCCAATTGTTCACGCAGCGCGGCCTCGCCGGCGGCGCTGACCGTCAGCGTAGCCACCGGCAATTCGATGTTGTGCTCGATGAAGCGATCCAGGCGCGGCCACTTCTTGGTGGGGATCAAACTGCCATCCACCCGCAAATGCGTGAAATCCTTGCCCCGTGCCCACTTCGCGAGAGCGGTATAGAGGCCCTTGCGTGCGACAATCAATGGTGCCAGCAGGGCAATGCGCTTGCCGCGGTATTCGGTGAGAAGACGCGCTGCGATGGCGTCGGCGGATTGGGGCTCGATCCGGGCTTTGCAGCCTGGGCAGTATTGCACGCCCAGTTTCACGTAGAGCAGGCGCAGGAAGTGATAGATCTCGGTGAGCGTCGCCACCGTGCTTTTGTGTCCGCCGCGGCTGGTGCGTTGCTCGATCGCCACCGTGGGCGGGATGCCGAAAATGGCTTCTACATCAGGGCGCGAGGAGGGCTGCACAAACTGCCGCGCGTAGGCGTTCAGGGACTCGAGATAGCGGCGTTGACCCTCGGCAAATAGAATATCGAAGGCCAGCGTGCTCTTGCCGCTGCCCGAAACGCCGGTGATGACCGTGAACTTATTTAGACCCAAGTTCACATTGACGTCCTTGAGATTGTGTTCCCGGGCGCCGCGAATCTCGATCGCCGAGGGCTTTGCACGCGGCGCCGCTGCGCTCATATATGCTGATGCGGCTGCGTCGTGCACGCCGAAAACGGATTTGTCCTCTTCGATGAGTGCGCGCCCGGTATGCGAGGCCGATAGGCCCGAGATTTCCGCGGGCGTGCCGACCGCGACAATCCGCCCGCCGGCCTCGCCGCCTTCGGGCCCCAGATCGATGATCCAATCGGCGGCCCGGATGACGTCGAGATTGTGCTCGATGACGAGAAGGGAATGCCCGGCGTCGATGAGCCGTCGAAAGGCGCTCAACAGTTTTGCGACATCGTCGAAGTGCAGTCCGGTCGTCGGCTCATCGAACAGGAACAGAGAGCCGCGCCGGGCGCCGTCTTTGCCCGAAGAAGACACTTTCTGCCTGGCCGGCTGGGAGCGGCCGGCGCTGTCGGCCAAGTGCCCGGCGAGTTTCAGGCGCTGCGCTTCCCCTCCGGACAGCGTGGGAACCGGTTGCCCCAGGCGCAGATAGTCGAGTCCGACCTCGGCGAGGGGCGCCAGCCGCAGGCAGACCTCGGGATCCGAAGCAAAAAACGCGAGTGCCTCTGAGACTGTCAGGTCGAGCACATCGGCGATGCTCTTGGCCGGAATTCCACCGCGAGATAACTTGACCTCGAGCACATCGGCGCGATAGCGGCGGCCGTCGCAATCCGGGCAGCGCAAATACACGTCGGAGAGAAATTGCATTTCGACGTGCTCGAAGCCGTTGCCCCCGCAGGCCGGGCAGCGGCCATTGCCTGCATTGAAGCTGAAGGTTCCCGCGGTGTACTTGCGCTCGCGAGCCTCCGGCTGCTTGGCGAATAGATCGCGGATGGCATCGAACGCGCCGACATAGCTGGCCGGATTCGAGCGCGTGGTGCGCCCGATGCGGCTCTGATCCACCATCACGACATCGTCGATCAATTCGGCGCCCAGCAAAGAGCGGTGCAGGCCGGGGTTTTCCGTGGGCTTGCCCTTGGCGCGCAGGAGCGCGGGAAACAGGACATCGTGCACCAGCGTGGATTTTCCGGAGCCGCTGACGCCGGTTACGCAAACCAAGCGCCCGAGCGGAATCACCGCGTCGATGTTCTTGAGATTGTGTTCACCGACACCATCGAGCCGCAAGGAATCGTGCGCCGCTGCCGCGCCGCGCGGCGAGAGCGCGGGCCGGCTCACACGTTTGCGCCGAAACAAATAATCGGCGGTCAGCGACCCTTTGGCGCCTTGCAGCTCGCGCAGCGGCCCATAAAACACGATCTCTCCGCCGTGTTCTCCGGGTCCGGGTCCGATATCGAGCACCCGGTCCGCCGCCTGTATCACTTTGGGATCGTGTTCAACCACGACCAGGGTGTTGCCTGCGTCGCGCAGTCGATGCATGACGCCAACGATGCGTTCGACGTCCCGAGGGTGCAGACCAATTGAGGGTTCATCGAGGACGAACAAGGTGTTGACCAGCGAGGTGCCGAGCGCCGTGGTGAGATTGATCCGCTGCACCTCGCCGCCGGACAAGGTGCGCGACTGGCGGTCGAGATTCAGATATCCGAGGCCCACGTCCGTGAGATATTTGAGGCGAGCGCGAATCTCACGCAGCAGGAGTTCGGTGGCTTCACCGTGCAGCGCCGGCAATTCCAGGGCAGCAAAGAATTCCCGGCTTGCGTCGATCGGCCGCAGCATCAGGTTGCGGATGTTGACGCCGGGCTTGCCGATCCGCCAGAGCAGCGCTTCGGGTTTGAGCCGGGCGCCGCCGCAGGCCCCGCATTCGGTATAGGAGCGGTAGCGCGACAGCAGCACCCGAATGTGCATTTTGTACGCCTTGGTTTCGAGCCAGGCGAAGAAGCGCCGCACGCCGTACCAAACCTTCTTGGTCCATTCGCCTTCGCCCTCGATCACCCAGCCACGTTGCGCTTCGGTCAGATCGCGCCAAGCGGTGTCCACGGGGATGCCGCGTTTGCGCGCGAAGCGCATCAGATCCGTCTGGCACTCTTTGTAGGATTCGGTCTGCCAGGGCTTGATGGCGCCCTCGCGCAGGCTCAACGCCGTGTCGGGAATGACCAATCCGTAGTCGACGCCGATGCTGCGGCCGAACCCTCGGCACGTATCGCAAGCACCGATGGGTGAATTGAAGCTGAAGGTGCTGGGGCTCGGATCCTTGTACTGAATGTCGCAGTCGGCGCAATGCAGGCCTGTGGAGAAGCGCCACGGCGCGGCGGGTTTGCCGGCATCGTGCCCCTCCCGGTAGACATCGATGCGTCCCTGTCCGACCTTGAGCGCCGCTTCGATGGCATCGGCGGCGCGCGCGGGGTCGACTTGAGACCAGCGAAAGCGATCTTGAATCACCTGCAGCGTGTCGCCGTGCTTTTCATGAATACGCGTATACCCCTGGGCGGCGAGCAGCCCCTTGATTTCAGTTTCGGTGAAGTTCTTGGGGATGGGAACCGGAAAGGTCAGCAGCAGTTTCGGGTCGCCGTGATCGCGCGCCAACGCGCCCAAGTGCTCCTGGACGCTGGCGGCGGAGTCGCGCCGTACCGCGTTACCGCAGCCCCGGCAGTGCAAAACCGCAGCGCGCGCGAACAGCAGTTTCAAGTGATCGTTGAGTTCCGTCATGGTGCCGACGGTCGAGCGCGAGGTGCGCACCGGGTTGGTCTGGTCGATGGCGATCGACGGTGGGATCCCTTCGATGCGCTCCACCTGGGGCTTGTCCATGCGATCCAGAAATTGGCGCGCGTACGGCGAAAAGGTTTCGACGTAGCGGCGCTGACCCTCGGCATACAGCGTGTCGAACACCAGCGAAGATTTTCCGGATCCGCTGACGCCGGTAACGACGATCAGTTCGTTGAGGGGCAGGTCCAGATCAAGATTTTTGAGGTTGTTCTGGCGGGCGCCGCGGATGCGGATCGCATCCGAGCGGGGAGGATCGAAAGGTGGCATGCCTGAAAGTTTACAGGATGTGTCAAGCCCGGCTTGGGCTCGAGGACCGATCCAGGAGCGCCTCTTGAGGCTGCGGCCTCAACGCCCTGCGAACTGTTCCATCATGAGACCGGTGCCGCCGCGGGTGACATGCGCAACGATGGCCGTACGGCGATGAATTTTGGTCACCAGTCCTAAGTTAATCGCGAAGGCCAGCTGCACCTGTTGCCCTTTGCGAAGACCCAAATTTTCCGTCTCCACAAAGACGCCGTTGGCGCTCAAATTTTTGGCTTTACAGATTCGGCTCTTGCGGCCGGACATCACCACGTACACAGTTGTGCGCGCGCGGTGGCGGGTGTGCAATCGACGCTCCATCCGTACGACTCTTCCGTAGAATTGTTCTTAAGGTGGCCATTATGCACATCGCCATGGCGATAGCGAAGGGGTCGATGCGAAGCGCTTTGGATATGTAAGCCGCCCGATCGATAAGTAAAATCCGACCGCGAGGCGGTCAGGATCAGCGAGCCTTAAGCGATGTCTTTTCGGCGGATGGCGAGCTGCTCGGGAGCCTCGATACCCATTTTGACCCGCCGGCCCGTTCCGCCGAGCAGCGTGATCTGGATTGGGCCATTGGCAAACAATTGAGCCATGGTCATATTGGCATCAACGCCATCCGCGGGTTGTATGACAATGGATTCATCGGCTCGGCGGCTGAGTACTAGCATAAGTTAGGCTCGGGCCAGGGCGCGCAGCGCCTTGGCGAAGGTCTTGCCTTGAGGGTCGTAAGTGACCGACGGTCCGCCGCGCACGATGTCGATCAATTGACGGACTTGATGGCGGCGTACATGGATGATGTGGCCGTTGACCTCGTTTGCGGTGCGACAACCGGCCATGAGTTCCATCAAGCTGCGCCAGCGCTCGACGACAGTTGCCGCGATTCCCGGACTCGAGGGACTTCCGCACAGCGCACGGCGTTCTTGATCCAACTTTTCGATGGCCTCGAGCACGCGAATTTTCTCCGCGGCGTTTTCTTCGACCGCTCCGGGAGAATCGCCGGTCAGGGCGGTCTTCTCCGCGGCCAGCGTGGCCTTAAGGACGTGCGCAAGCTCGATCTCGCGATCCAGTAAATCTTCGAGACGGCGGCGGGCATCCGGATTCATGGGGTTACTTCAGGCCGCGCTCGTACTTCAGCATTTTATCGGCGACTCGACCCGTGTCGATCGTGTACGTGCCCGAGCTGATGGCCTGCTTCACGGCGGCCACTTTGTGTGCATTCACAACCGGAGTCTTGGCGACGGCTTCTTCGATTTTCTGCAAGGAGCGCGCGGAGTCGGTCAGGGTCACATGATCCGAAGTCTGTGCCGCTGCGGCCGGCGCGGAACCTTCGCCCTGCGACTTGTCAGTTACAACGCCGTTGGTGCTCGAACCCGTAGGCTTCGCGAGCGGCTCGGCTGTTGATATTCCACTGATTTTGTCACTCACCGAAAATCTCCTGGGGCAAACTATCTGCCCATGCCTTGTTATCGTCAGGGTTTGGATGAACTTTAATGAATCAGCCCCAAAGACCTCACGCTTCCCCCGTTATCGGCTGTGACGTGGGTCACTTAAGGGCTATTGCAAAATAATTTCGACGACCTGTTCCGAACGGGCGATTCCCTCGACGATCTTGCCAGATGACAGATTCTGGACCCTAACTCTCTGATTCATCAGGCCATCGCTCAAGGCCCGGCCCGCCATGCGCACGCTAATCCCTCCGGCATCGGCCAAGAGCGTCACGGATTGGCCCCGCTCCACCACCTTCGGTGCCGTGAGCTGCTGATTGGTGAGATAGGCGCCTCCGGCAATCGGCCGGCCGGCAATGAGTCCCACCGCGATGGCTGGATCATCCAAGAACCCCAAGGGCAGTTCCGAAACATCGTGTTCCTCGACCTTGAGATCGGCCGCTTTGATGACCGTACCTGCAACGATGGCATGCACCGCGACGGCGACGGGCGAGGTCGCGACGATCCTGACGGGTACGTAGAGGTGCCAGGGTTTGGCATCCTGGCAGCGCAGCTCGATCATGACTCTATCTTTCATGTGCTGCGGCGAGGACACCACGGGTCTGACCGGCCGACTGCACTTGTCGAACGCCAGGCGGGATTCAATTGGGCCGACCAGAAAGCGCTGCCGCTCCGTGAGCTTCGGAAACTGCATGGCAGCCTCCGATTTTGCCAGCGCCTCCAATTGTGCGATGTCCTGAGGGTCGGATATCTCAGCGTCCGCCAGCGTTGGCGCCAGCGCCAGGACGGCGAGAGCCAGACTAAAGGGAACGCAGCGGCTGAAATTGCCGCGACGAAATTTTGGCGCAATTCGCATAGGTATTAATCAATAAGCAAGCGTCGTGCCAGCCGCGCTGGCGGTCGAGGCGTGGCCGGCGCGCCGTCCCCTGGTACGGCCATGCGGCGGCAAAATCTTGCCGCCGGCGGCCGGTGTGGCGCACCGGATCGCGCCGCCGGGGCCTCATCTGTGACCTGGGTCGCCGTTCGCTCGCCTTTGGCGCGCGCTTTTGCGGTTGGCACACCTCTTGCTACTGCTACCCCCAACAGGAGTCGATCGCATGTTCGAGAACATTTTTGGAATCCATGAGCAAGCGCTGCTGCTGCAGGGGCAACGCGTCGGAATATTGGCGACAAATCTCGCCAACGCCGATACGCCGAACTACAAGGCGCGCGATATCGATTTCAGCGCGGTCTTGAGCAAAAGCGATGCGGTGCCGCTGCCGCTTTCCGTCACCGACGGTGCGCACATCATGCTCAACGACCCGACGAACCCTTCCGCCGATTTGAAGTTCCGCAATCCCTATCAGGCCTCGCTCGACGGAAATACGGTGGAAATGCCGGTCGAACAGGCGGCTTTCGCGGAGAACAACGTGCGCTACCAGGCGAGCCTGGGGTTCATCAATTTGAAGATTGCGGAGCTGACGCTGGCCATCAACGGCCAGTAGCAGCACTTAAGGAGAGAACATGTCTTTGTTCAACGTATTCAATACCGCCGGCAGCGCGCTGAATGCCGAGACCATTCGCCTCAACACGACCGCCAGCAATCTGGCAAACGCCGAGAGCGTCAATGGCGATCCGAGCAAGATCTATCGCGCGCGGCATCCGGTGTTTCAGACCATGATGGACAACTCGGCCGCCGATTTCGACCAGCAGGATGCCGGCGTGGGTGTGCGTGTTCTTGGGGTCGTCGAAAGCACTTCGCCGCCGTTGATGCGCTACCAACCGGACAACCCGGCGGCCAACAAGGATGGTTACGTCTTCAGTTCGAACGTCAATTCGATCGAAGAGATGACCAACATGATCTCGGCGAACCGCACCTTCGCTACCAACGTGGATGCCATCAACACGGCCCGGGATTTGCTGCTCAAAACCATTTCGATGGGCCACTAGGCTTAGGAACGCACCATGCTGATCAATGGAACACACGCCACGACGCCGACGAATTTGCCGACCACCGGTACTGGAACGCCCGCTGCAACCGGAACCGGCACGGAGCACGGGCTCGAGCGCCGCGAACTCTGCCAGTTCTCTCGGTACCCTGGGTGGAACGGATTTCATCACGCTGATGCTGGCGCAGCTGCAAAATCAGGATCCCACCAGTCCGGTGGACAGCAATACCTTTTTGACGCAGCTCGCGCAGCTCAGCGAAGTTCAGGGCATCAGCTCGCTCAACACCTCGTTCAGCTCTTTGTCGAATTCGCTCACCTCGAATCAGGCGCTGCAGGCGTCCTCGTTGTTGGGTCACCAGGCGTTGGTGAACAGCAGCACGGCCACGATCGCGGCCGGTGCCACCGTCACAGGCGCCGTCAATGTTCCGCAGAACACCTCGCAGGTGACCCTGAGCATCACCGACAGCAGCGGCGCGTTGGTGAGTCAAATCAATCTGGGAGCGCAATCGGCCGGCCTCGCCAACTTCTCGTGGAATGGAACCACCGGCAACGGTTCGCAGGCACCCGCAGGAACTTACACGCTCACCGCGCAATACGCGGGCGCAACTTCCGGCGGCACGGCCGCGACCACACTGGTCAATGGAACCGTGGAGAGCGTCAGCATGGGAGCAGGATCGGCGGGACTGACCTTGAATGTATCCGGGGTCGGCAGCGTGCCATTTAGCGGCGTCCAGCAGATTTCGAACTAATTCATTCAGGAGTACGAAGATGTCAGCCTTCAACATTGCATTGTCAGGACTCACAGCGGCCAGCACGGATCTGGACGTGGTGTCAAACAATGTCGCAAACGCCGACACGGTCGGCTTCAAGAGTTCCCGCGCGGAGTTCGCCGACGTGTACGCGGCGGGCGCGGTCAACCTCAATCAGTCTTCGGTAGGCCAGGGCGTGCGCGTCGATGCAACGGCACAACAATTCACGCAGGGCGATGTCACCACGACGGGCTCGAATCTGGACTTGGCCATCAACGGTAACGGATTCTTTACGCTGAAGGACGCGAGCGGCACGGTCTACTCGCGCAACGGCCAATTTACCCAGGATTTGAACGGCAATGTGGTCAACGCCACGGGGCAGGCGCTGCAGGTGTATCCGCCAACCGCCAACGGCGGCTTCAATACCGGCACCACCACCGATCTGAACCTCGAGACCGCGCAGAGCGCTCCCGCGGCAACCACCGCCGGCACGGTGATTTTGAATCTTCCCTCCGCCTCGACGCCGCCGGCGTTGCCATTCAATCCGACGAATCCTGCCACCTACAACCAGTCGACATCGACCACGGTCTACGATTCGCTCGGCACCGCACAAACGGCGACCTTTTACTTCACGCAGACGGCCGTGCCGAATCAGTGGACGGTGAACATGACCGTCAATGGCACCGCGGTCGGCGCGGCGCAGGCGCTGACATTTTCCAATACCGGCGCCGTGACGGCACCGGTGGGCGGGGCCCTGGCTTTCAACGGCTACACGCCGACCGACGGCGCCGCTGCCATGAACATGTCCTTCAACTTCGGCCAGTCGACGCAGTACGGCGGCGATTTCGGCGTGACCTCGATCATCCAGAACGGATTCGCGACCGGCCAGCTCAGCACCGTCTCCATCGATGCCTCAGGTATCGTGTCGGCCGTCTATACCAACGGCCGTACCACCCAGCTGGGCCAAGTTGCGATGGCGAATTTTCCCAACCCCGGCGGCTTGAAACAGCTCGGCAACACGAATTGGGCAGCCACTTTCCAATCAGGAACGGTTGTTGAAGGCACGGCGAGTTCCGCCGGATTCGGCGGCATTCAATCGGGCGCCCTCGAGAGTTCGAACGTGGATTTGACCACGGAACTGGTGAACATGATTACCGCGCAGCGGGCTTTCCAGGCCAACGCGCAGGCCATCACCACCGCCAATCAGAACTCACAAACCGTCATCGCCATCAACCACTAGAACTCGGTACGAAACTTAAATCATGGACAGAGGACTTTACGTGGCGATGACAGGCGCGAAGCAAATCATGCAAGCGCAGGCCGTGAACAATCACAACATCGCCAACATCAGCACCATCGGCTTCCGCGCGGACTCCGTCACCTTCGACAGCGAGCCGATCTACGGACCGGGCTATGCCACGCGCGTGAATGCCGTGGCAGGCGATGCCGGCACCGATTTCTCCGCCGGCACCATGGAGAATACCGGGCGCGATCTCGATATCGCGGTCAACGGCAACGGATTCATTGCAGTTCGCGGCACCGATGGCCAGGAAGCTTACACGCGCGCAGGCGATCTGCGCGTCTCGCCCACCGGGGCGGTCACGACGGCCAGCGGCTTGCCCGTATTGACGGAAAGCGGGCCCCTCGTGGTGCCGCCGTCCACGACTGTGAACATCGGCAGCGACGGCACGGTGTCCGTGGTACCGCAGGGATCCGCGCCGTTCGCGGTCTCGCAAGTCGATCGCATCAAGCTCGTCAATCCGCCGACAGCCACCCTGCAAAAGGGCAATGACGGCCTGCTGCGGCTCAGGAGCGGCGGCAAGGCAAAGACCGATGATTCCGTTTCCGTGACGTCCGGAATGCTGGAGTCGAGCAACGTGAACGCCGCGCAGTCGCTCATCAGCATGATTGAACTGCAGCGTCTGTACGAATTTCAAATCAAGAGCATCAACTCAACCGACACCGATGAACAGAGTGCGGAAAAGATGATGTTGAGCTCGTAACGCGAAAGGATAAATCCCATGAATCTTGCATTATGGGCCGCAAAAACCGGCCTCGACGCACAAAACACCCGCATGGCGGTGATTGCCAACAATTTGGCGAATACCAACACCACCGGCTTCAAGGCAGGCCGCGCCGCGTTCCAGGATTTGATGTACCAGAACATCCGCCAGGTCGGTGCGCAGAGCACACAGAATACGCAGCTCTCCACCGGACTGACTCTGGGCACGGGCGTGCGCATCGTCGCCACCGAGAAGGATTACACCCAGGGCAGCGTCAATCAAACCAACGGTGCTTTGGACATGTCGGTGAACGGGCGCGGGTTCTTTCAGATCACCATGCCCGACGGAACCATCGCCTATACCCGCGACGGAACTTTTTCTTTGGACAACCAAGGCAATGTGGTGACGGCGACCGGATTTCCGCTGCAGCCCGCCATCAACATTCCGGCAGGCACGCAATCGGTCACCGTCGGCTCCGACGGTACGGTGACGGCGACATCGGCGACCAACGCTGCCGGAACCAAGATCGGCCAAATCCAGCTCGCTGATTTCATCAATGAGGAGGGCCTGCAACCCAGCGGCAACAACCTACTGGTGGAGTCCGCCGCCAGCGGCGCGCCGCAAGTCGGCACGGCCGGCAGCAACGGTCTCGGCACGATTGCGCAAGGCGCTCTCGAGACCTCGAATGTCAATTCCGTGACGGAACTGGTCTCCATGATCGAATGCCAGCGCTCCTACGAGATGAATTCCAAGGCCATCAGCACCACTGATCAAATGCTGCAGTTCCTCACGACGAACCTGACATGATGGCGCAACTCTCATCGCGATGGCGGACACTGCTGCTGGGGTTGCTCGTGTGCAGCGCGCTGCCGGCGTGCGGCCTCGTCCCCCGCACACATCCCAAACCGGATCCTGTGGTCGCGCGTGTATTGCCGCCGCCGACGCCGCGCACCGATGGCGCCATTTTTCAATCGGGTCAACAGATCGAACTGTTCGCGGATCTGAAAGCGCGCCGCGTCGGAGATGTGCTGACCATCCGCCTGACAGAGGTGACCAATGCCAGCAAGAGCGCGGTGACCAAGACCACCAAGACCACGGCCGTGAACAATACCGGTCCGACCATCTTGGGCAAAACCATCACAGCGGGCGGTGTGCCCATTTTCACCACGACCTTGGCCGGCGCCGACAGCTTTGACGGCGAGGGTTCGAGTACGCAGGGCAATAGTCTGGCCGGCAGTCTGACGGTCACGGTGATGGAAGTGCAGTCAAACGGAAACCTGGTCGTTCAGGGCGACAAGACGATCAAACTCAACCAGGGCGACGAGTTCGTGCATGTCTCGGGAGTCGTGCGCTTTGCGGATATTCAGGCCGACAACACGGTCACCTCCGACCGAGTCTCGGACGCACACATCAGCTATTCCGGGAAGGGTGTGATCAACAGTGCCAACCAGATGGGCTGGCTCGCTCGCTTCTTCAACTCCGTATTCGCGCCGTACTGATCATGCAATCCTTGATCAAACTGTGTCTGCTGGTGCTGTTCGCCCTGATCTGTGCTCCCATGGCGACGGCGGAACGCATCAAGGACATGGCGCAAATACAGGGTGTGCGCACCAACCAGCTGGTCGGTTATGGGCTCGTCGTGGGTCTTGACGGCAGCGGAGATCAGACCAGCCAGGCGCCCTTTACCATTCAATCGCTCAATAACATGTTGGCGCAACTGGGAGTCGTTGTACCCCCCGGCGTTACCCCGCAGCTCAAAAATGTGGCCGCGGTCGCCGTACATGCGGTGCTGCCCGCATTCGTCAAACCCGGCCAAACCATCGACATCACCGTCAACTCGATCGCGAATGCGAAGAGTCTTCGCGGCGGCTCGCTGCTGGTCACGCCGCTGCACGGACTCGACGGACAGATTTACGCGATCGCGCAGGGAAATCTGATCGTCAGCGGCTTCGGCGTGGAAGGCGCCGACGGATCCAAGCTCACGGTAAACGTGCCGAGTTCGGGGCGCATCCCGAATGGCGCGACGGTTGAGCGCGCGGTGCCCTCGCAGATCGCACAGGGCGATTCGGTCACATTGAATTTGAATGATCCTGACTTCACGACCGCCACCCGCTTGGTGGCCAGCGTGAACAAGGGCATGGGCGATGGCATTGCTTCCGTCATGGACGGCGGTTCGATCCGTGTCAGGGCCCCGATCGACATCACTCAGCGCGTGGCGTTCCTGTCCCAGGTTGAAAATCTGGAAGTGGAACCCGGCTCCGCCGCCGCCAAAGTGATCATCAATTCGCGCACCGGCACGGTCGTGATCAGCAGCCATGTCATCGTGACGCCGGCGGCCGTATCGCACGGCTCGTTGTCCGTGACGATCAAAGAGGAACAGACCGTCAGCCAGCCCAACCCGCTCTCCAAGCTGGGACAAACCGTGGTCCTCAACAATTCGACCATCAAGGTGGACCAAGGATCGAATCGCATGTTCTTGTTCAAGCCCGGCGTGGAATTGGATCAAATCGTGCGCGCCGTGAACGATGTCGGCGCCGCTCCCGGCGATCTGGTCGCGATTCTGGAAGCGCTGCGCGAGGCCGGCGCGCTTCAGGCCGAGCTGGTGGTCATTTAAATGACGACCCTCACGCCCATCGCCGCAGTAATGCCCGCAGCCGGCGATACGCCGAGCGATTTTTCGGGAGCGACGACTTACACGGATGTCAACGCCCTGGCGGCGCTGAAGCGCGATCCGAATTCACCGGAAGCTTTGAGCGCCGTCGCGCAGCAAGTCGAGGCACTGTTTCTGCAAATGATGCTGAAGAGCATGCGCGACGCGACCGCTGCGGAAGAGACCGACAGCAATGAAATGGGCATGTATCAGGACATGTTCGACAAACAAGTCGCATTGAGCATCAGCCAGCATGCCGATTTAGGGATAGGGCGCCTGCTCAAGCAACAGCTGGCGGGCAAGACCGCGTCGGGTTCGGTGAAACTGAGTTCAGGCGAGTCGGTGCCGGCGACCCCACCCGCGGCTGGAGCGCCGACGGCGGCCATCGCGCATTCGCCGGCGGAATTTGTCAGTCGCGTGATGCCCTCGATTCAACGCGCGGCGAAGTCGCTGGGCGTCGATCCCAAGGGCATGCTCGCGCAGGCGGCTCTCGAGACGGGATGGGGCCAGCGCATGCCGCGCGCCGCCGACGGCAGCTCCAGCCACAACTTGTTTGGCATCAAAGCGGGCGGTGAGTGGTCGGGGGCGCGCGCGACCGCCGATAGCATGGAAGTGATCAACGGTGTCGCGACGCCGCGCCGCACAACCTTTCGTGCCTATGGCTCCATTGAGGAAAGCATCAACGATTTCAGCAGCTTGCTAAAAAATTCGCCGCGTTATAAAGATGTGATCGCCGGCGGCGGAAATGCCGGCGCCTACATTGCCGCCATGGGCAATTCCGGATATGCCACCGACCCGGATTACAGCAATAAGTTAAATCAAATTCTCGGCAGCGATACCTTGCAGTCGGCGCTCGCCGCCCGCGTCGCGAAACTATAGAAATCGTGGCGCGTGCCGATATTGCGGGAGTCGAGTGAATTCGAACTGACTGAGCGCGGAGAACCATTGTGGCAGATGTATTTGGAATCAGTGTCTCGGCGCTGCAGGCGTTTCAGCAGGCGATCAACGTCACCAGCAACAACATTGCCAATGCCAGCACCCCGGGCTACGACGTAGAATCGGCAAATCTGACCGAGGCGCTACCGCAATCGAATGGTGCAGCCACCGTCGGCGCGGGCGTCATCGTCACCGGGATCAGCCGCGCCTATAGCCAAGCTGCCGCCAACCAGCTGAACACCTCGCAGAGCAGTTTGGGTCAGTTGAACGCTTTGCAGAATTACAGCAGCCAAATCGACAATCTGTTCGGCACCACGGTGGGCGGTTTGAGCACGTCGCTACAGAGCTTCTACAGCGCGTTTTCGAACGTCGCCAACAATCCCACATCGACCGCATCGCGGCAGGCATTGCTCGGTCAGGCGCAGGCCGTCGCCACCAGCTTCCAGAACGCCAGTTCGGAACTCAACTCACTGAACACGGACGTTAACTCACGCATCACCGCGGATGTGCAGCAGATCAATTCCATCGCGTCGGCAATCTCGACTCTGAATCAGCAAATCGTCGTCGGTACTGCGCAAGACGGCAACCAACCGCCCAATGAGCTGATGGATCAGCGCGATCAGCTGGTATCGAACCTGTCGCAATTGGTCGGCATCACCACGACGACGGATCCGGACGGTGCTTTGAACGTGTTCGTCGGCAACGGTCAGCCCTTGGTGCTGCAAGGTCAGACAACCCAATTGACCACGGTGCCGAATCAGTTCAATGCTTCGCAGCTGGAGATCTCGACTTCCACCGCCAACGGCAACGTGATCAGCGGCAACATCACCTCAGGAGACTTGGGTGGTCTGTTGGCGGCGCGCACCCAGGTGATCAACCCGGCGTTGGGTCAATTGGGCCAGGTCGCCACGGCGTTCAGTCAGACCGTCAATTCACAGCAAGGCGACGGCCTGGATTTGAACGGCAAGCTCGGCGCCAATATTTTTTCAGTGGGCGCTGCATTGGCCACGTCGTCCTCGAAAAACACGGACGCCGTCACCGCCGCTGTCAGCGTCAACGCGAACGGCTTGGGTGCGCTGACATCGGATAATTACATCCTATCGTTTCAGGGCGGTACGCCGAGTCTGACCGATACCACCACGGGTGTGAGCGTGACCCCGACGGGTGCCGGCACGGTCGCCAATCCTTACGTCGCGAATGGCGTGTCAATCGTCTTGTCGGGCGCTCCTGCGGCGAGCGACCAGTTCCTGATCCAGCCCACGGCGACTGCGGCCGCGAACGTCAATGTCGTGATGACCAATCCCTCGCAAATCGCGGCAGCCGGCGCAATCGTAACCGCCGCGGCGGGTACCAATGGCGGTGCGGCCACCATCAGTTCGGGCACGGTGCTCAATTCGGCCAACCCCAATTTGCTTGCGCCCGCGACCATCGCCTTCACGAGTCCGACCACCTACACCATCAACGGCGGCCCACCCAACGCATACACCAGCGGCGGCAATATCGCTGCGAATGGCTGGCAGGTGCAGATCAGCGGCGCGCCGGCAGCAGGCGATAGCTTTACGGTCTCGAGCAACGCCGGCGGCACCGGCGACAATCGCAATGCCCTGGCGGCTGCCAATCAGCAGAATGTCGGCGTGCTCAACAACGGCACCACCAGTATCACCGCAGGCGTGAGCGCGCTGATCACAGGTTTGGGCAGCCAGGCGCAGCAAATCAACACGGCACAAACCGCACAAGCCGCGGTGAATGCGCAAGCGCTCACCAGCGTGCAGTCGGCCAGCGGCGTGAATTTGGACGAAGAGGCGGCGAAGCTGTTGCAATGGCAGCAGGCCTATCAGGCGGCGGCGCAGGCGCTGACCATCGGCAACAGCCTTTTCACCACGTTGATCGATTCAGTGAACGGCACGTTCAGTTAAAGGAGGCGGCTATGCGCGTAACACAAAACCTCGAACAAACGCAGTTTTTGGCTGCTATCGGTTCGCTGGAATCCGGCATCAGCCAGACACAGAATCAAATGTCGAGCGGCTTGAGCTTCACCACTGCCTCGCAGAACCCGACGGCCGCCGGCAGCGTTAACAATTACAATCAAGCCCTGGTACAGAGCCAACAATACGGCACCAATGCGACCAGCGCGCAGACGAATTTGAACACCGAGGACAGTACGCTGTCGCAGGTGCAGACGCAGCTGCAGTCCCTACGCGATTTGGCTTTAGAGGCCAATAGCGGAATTCTGACGAGTTCGAACTTGAGCGCCATCGCGACACAGGCTGTGCAGATTCAGAACAGCTTAGTGGCGCTGGCCAATACCACCAACGGCAATGGCGAGTATATTTTCGGCGGCTTCGCAGCGCAGACGCAGCCTTTCACTTTGACCGCCACCGGCGCGACTTATAACGGCGATCAGGGACAGCGGCAGGTGCAGATTGCGGCGGGCCAGACGGTGGCAGACGGCGACAACGGCGACACGGTTTTCAATCAAATCAAAACCGGCAACGGCACCTTTACGGTATCCGCGGCGGCCGGCAATACGGGATCCGGCATCGCGGGCGCGACCACGGTGTCGAACCCAGCCCTTTATGACGGCGGCACCTACGCGATCACGTTTACGGCGCCGGGGACCTACCAGGTAACCGAAGGCGCGACCCTCGTGACGACGGGTAGTTACACCGACGGCAGCACCATTGCGTTCAACGGCGTGCAGGTGACCTTGAGCGGGCAGCCGGCCACAGGCGACTCATTCACTCTGGCGCCGAGCGCCAACCAAAGCCTATTCACCACCGTGCAGAACCTGGTCAACGCACTGCAAGCCGGCATTACCTCACCGACCTCTGCGACCGCGCTCAACAATTCGATCAACGGCTCGATCAACAATATCGATCAGGCACTGAATCAGACTTCCAATGTGCGCGCTACCATCGGCGGCCGGCTGAATTCCATCACCACGCAGCAATCGGTTGCGACCAGCCAGCAGACCCAACTGCAGCAATCGATTACGAATCTGCAAGGGTTGGATTACGCCAAGGCGATTACCACCCTTGACCAGCAAAACACCACGCTGAGCGCAGCGTTGCAGGCCTACACGATGACGCAGGGACTGTCGCTGTTCAAGTTCCTGTAGCAGCACCGCCTGGTAGATATCGATCGGCACGAGTTCCCGAGCGAGGCCTAGTGGTGATGACCGCCGGCGCCGTGCACATGGCCGTGCTCCAATTCTTCTGTCGTCGCCTCGCGCACGCCCACCACTTGCACGTCAAAATGCAAGGTCTGGTCGGCGAGCGGATGATTTCCGTCGAGCGTCACCATGTCGCCCATCACGCCGGTCACGGTAAAGAGGCGCATGCCGTCCGGGGTCCTCGCCTGAAATTGCATGCCTTTCTTCACCTCGCCCGAACCCTGCAACGTGCGTTTCGGCACTCGTTGGATCAATCCGGGTTCATGCTTGCCGTAACCGTCCTCGGGGCTCACTGAGACCGCGACCTGGCTGCCGTCCGGCTTGCCCTCCAGCGCCTTCTCGAGGCCTGCAACCAAATTACCGTGCCCCTGAATGTAGGCCAGCGGCTCACCGCCGGCGGATGTATCGATCACGGCTCCGGCGTCATCCTTGAGCGTGTAGTGAATCAAAACGACTTTATCTGCAGAAATTTCCACGAACGGGTCTCCGAATGAGGTGCGCGAGCACCCAAGTTACAACTTCAATGAATCGAGTCTAGCAAGCGCGCTTCAAGATCATAGGCGCCCGCGCCGGTGATCTGCACTTCGACCAAGGAGCCTACGCTCAGTGCTCCGGAGGCGCCGCGTGCACCTGCTATGCGTACCGTGCCGTCGATTTCGGGCGCGTCGCTGGCGGAGCGCGCGATGGCAAAGTCATTGTCGCGATCGACGCGATCGATGAGTACCTGCATTTTGCGGCCGACTTTTTGCTTCAGGCGCTGCGCGCTGATGTTGGCGGCGAGTTCCATGAAGCGGCCACGCCGCTCGGCCTTGAGCTGCGGCGGCACCGCGGTCTCGTTGAGTGCGTTGGCCGCCGCTCCCTCGACCGGCGAATACTCGAAGCAACCGACGCGATCGAGCTGCGCCACGCGCATCCAGGCGAGCAGCTCTTCGAAGTCGGCGTCGGTTTCCCCGGGGAAACCGACAATAAACGTACTGCGAATGGTGATGTCGGGGACCACGCGGCGCCACGCGGCGATACGCGCAAGGGTATTTTCAGCCGCGGCGGGTCGCTTCATCAATTTAAGGATCCGCGCGCTGGCATGCTGAAAGGGAATGTCCAGATAGGGCAGTACCTTTCCTTCGGCCATGAGCTCGATCACCTGATCGACGTGCGGATAAGGATAGACATAGTGCAGGCGAATCCACACACCCAATTCGCCGAGCGCTTCAGCCAGGTCGTAGAAGCGGGCGCGGCGCTGCACGTTGCGCCACGCTTGCGCCGCATATTTCAAGTCGACGCCGTAGGCGCTGGTGTCCTGGGAAATCACCAGGATTTCCTTCACGCCGGCGCGCGCTAGCTGTTCCGCTTCACGCAATACTTCACCAACCGGCCTGCTAACGAGATCGCCGCGCATCGATGGAATGATGCAGAAACTGCAGCGATGGTTGCAGCCCTCGGAGATCTTTAAATACGCGTAGTGACGCGGCGTCAGTTTGATGCCCTGCTCCGGGACCAGATCGACGAAGGGTTCATGTTTCGGCGGCAGATATTGATGCACTGCCGCGACGACTTCTTCGTAGCGCTGCGGGCCGGTGATCTTCAGCACCTGCGGATGCCGGTCGAGAATTTTCTGCGGCTGGGCACCCAGGCAACCCGTGACGATCACCTTGCCGTTCTCGGCCAGCGCTTCGCCGATGGCCTCCAGCGATTCGTCCACCGCGGAGTCGATGAAACCGCAAGTGTTAACTACCACCAGATCGGCGGCGGCGTAGCTCGGCGCCACTTCATACCCCTCGGCGCGCAGGCGCGTCAGGATACGTTCGGAATCGACCAGTGCTTTGGGGCAGCCAAGGCTGACAAAGCCCACCTTGGGGCTTTTGCGTTTGACGGATTTCACGCTATTTCGACGGTGGCGAAGGGGCCGGGATTGTACTCCAAAGCCGCGCGCCATTTGGGCCTTCAATATCGCGTGGGGCGGCCGATAACAGGCGTCAGCGGCGACTCCGCAGCGATTTCCGCCATTTCACACTGTCAAATTCCCTAAGAGCGAAATTGCGACATGGCTCAAGCAAAACCCCGATCAGAAGCGCCGCCGGCGCCTCAAGAACCCCGGATTCGGTCCGATAAAGACTTTGAATGTGTCACCGGTCCGCCCAAGTGGGTGAAGTGAACACAAGTGGCCTAAGAGGGGCCGGTGGTTAAACTTTCAGGAGTCATCAATGTCACTAGTTCTAAATACCAATATCGCTTCGCTGAACGCGCAGAACAACCTGACGGGTTCGCAGGCGCAGTTGTCGCAGTCCTTGGAGCGCCTGTCATCGGGTCTGCGCATCAACAGCGCCGCCGACGATGCCGCGGGTCTTGCGATCAGTCAACAATTCACCACGCAGATCAACGGCACCAATCAGGCCGTCAACAATGCGAACGATGCCGTGTCGGAAACGCAGACCGCCGGCGGCGCGTTGAACACCATCGTGAACAACCTGCAGGCCATTCGTACCCTGGCGGTCGAGTCCGCCAACGGTTCGAACAGCGCTTCGGATCGTCAGGCCTTGGATGCCCAGGTGCAGCAGCAGATTTCGGAAATCTCGCAGATCGCGCAGCAGACATCGTTCAACGGCTTGAGCGTGTTGAACGGCAGCAGCGGCGTAACCACTTATCAAGTGGGTGCGAACGTCGGCAACACCATCTCGGTCAACCTGACGCAGGGCGTCGGCGCCAACCAGATCGGCGCGGTGGCTTCAAACACCACTGAGGTGAGCAATGCAGCGACCACCGGTGCGCTGCAGCTGGCGGTAGGAATTGCTCCGGCCGTCACGGTCGGTGCCAGTTCGCAATACGCCACCACGGCGAAAACCTCAGGTGGCGTCGCCTATCAGGACGCGACCTCAGCGTACGCGAAGGCCTCGGCCATCAATGGCGCCGGCGCTTCGGGCTTGACGGCGACCGCCACCAACAATCAGCTGGTGACCATCACGCCCGTCGCCTTGAGCACGGGTACCACTGCCAACGGTTCTTATGCGTTGTCGGTCAATGGCGTGAGCGTGTTGAACACAACCGTCGCTCCCACCTCCAGCGACATCATTACTGCCATCAACAGCTTCTCCACTCAGGACGGCGGCGTCTCGGCCTCGGCAGGCCCCTCGGCGGGCACCGTTCTGTTGACGGCGGCTGACGGCAGCAACATCCAGCTTGCACAGACCTTCACCGTGGCGACGGGAACCGTTACCGGTGCCAACGCCGGTGGCATCACCAGCATTCAGGCCTACAATCCGGCGACGGCTGCCGTAGTGACGGGAACCACGGCGACGACTGAGACTGCGGCGGCGAGCTTTGCAGCGACCACGTTCCAGGGTCAGCTGACGCTGTCCGCCGGCCAGAACGTCCAGATCAGCGGCGCTGCGGATCTCGCTTCGGTTGGATACACCAGTGCGCAGACTATTACTGCGGCCGGTACCCTGGCCGGTAACAACGTGCTCACCGTGGCCGGTGCCAATGCGACCATCCAAGCGGTCGACTCGGCCTTGCAGACGGTCTCGGGTTTCCAGAGCCAACTGGGCGCTATCCAGAATCGCTTCACGGCCGCGGTCGGCAACTTGACTTCAACAGCACAGAACCTGACCCAGTCGCGCAGCACCATTCAGGATGCGAACTTTGCCTCTGAAACGGCGAACTTGACCCAGGCTCAGGTGTTGGAACAGGCCGGTATCTCTGTGTTGGCGCAAGCCAACCAGCAGCCCCAGCTGATCCTCAAGCTGTTGCAATAACAGCCGATAGTAGAAAGATAGTCGAAAAAATCCCACGGCTCGTCCGATAGCGGTCGGGCCGTGGTCTTCGAACGGAGCTCGAAACGAACGACAGAGGTATTGCGTTAAGTAATAGGTGTAAACATGGCTAGCGACGGACAGCCGGTAAAGATACCGGTGGTGAGCCTCGTGCACGGAAGTCAGGCGCCTACAACAGTTGTAGTTCAACACAGCGGCAATATATTGCCGCCAAGCGGCAGGCCCGCGGCAGCCCCGGCCGCCCCCGACCTACAGGCGCAGGTTCAGCTGCTCAACAAGTACCTGAACAATTCGGGTAAACCCGACCAGTTTCGCGTCGCGCCGGACTCGGACGACAAGCTCATCCAGCAGATCAATCCCGCCAACGGCGAGGTACTGGCCGAATTCCCTGCCAGCGAGTTCGCCGCCCTGGCACGCAGCGTCGGCATTTCAGGCGTCGTCGTCGATAAGCGCGCCTAAGCTCTCGGTTCTTAACCGTTCTTGGTACGCCGCTTGCTTAAGTCTGAGCAGATGTTGCCGATAAATTGGGCAACGTAACGCGCGGACGTAAAACCTATGAGTTCAGTCGTTTCTCCCAGCTCCTCGAGCAGCACCCCGTCGAGCAGCAGCGCCTTGATTACCTCTACGGGCATCGGTTCCGGGTTGGATATCAGCGCCATCGTCTCTTCGCTAACCACGGCGTATGGCGCGGCGCAGACCACCCAATTGACGAATCAGCAAAACACGCTGGACGCTGAGGTCTCAGGGTACGGAACTTTCACTGCCGCGCTCGATACCTTGCAGGCAGCGCTGCCCGCGTTGCAGGACCCCCGCCAGCTGGCAGCATTTTCCGCAAGCGTCGCCGATAAGAATATTGCCACTGCCAGCACCACCTCGGATGCAGTGGCCGGCAGCTACTCATTGCAGGTGAACAACCTGGCGACGGTTGCGACGGCGACTTCGGCCCCGCTGTCGAGCACCGCCGCGGTGGGCACGGGCACGCTGACCATCTCGGTCGGCAGTTCGTCGACGCAGATTACCATCGACTCGAGCGATAACACGCTTGCCGGCATCGCCGCCGCCATCAACTCGGCGCAAAACCCGGGTGTGAGCGCGAGCGTGATTGCTACCACCGGCGGCTCACGCCTGGTGCTGACCGGAACCACCACCGGGGCGGCCAATCAGATCACGGTTACCCCATCCGGCGGCGACGGCGGTCTGGCATCGCTGGCGCTGACAACGGTGCCCGCGCAAGACGCCAATTACATGATCAATGGCTTCCCGGCCACCAGCGGCAGCAACGTGGTCGCCAATGCCGTCAGCGGCGTGACGCTCAATCTGCAGCAGGCCTCGGCGCCGGGCATATCGACGACCCTGACGATCAGTCCCGACACCTCCTCGGCGCAGACGGCTATCGACAAGTTCGTTACCGCGGTGAACGGTGTTTTAAGCAGTATTCAAACTTTGACCAGCTACGATCCATCCACGCAAACAGCGGGCCCGTTAAATGGCAACGCCACGCTCGAGGCGTTTCAAAATCAATTGCAGAACATTCTCGGACAGTTCACCAACGCCGGCGGCGGCATAAAATCGCTGACCGACATCGGTATTACCGCCGGCACGGATGGTACCTATTCGAGCAATGACACAACGCTCGGAAACGCTTTGAGCGCGAGCCTTGCTTCTGTCGGCAATTTGCTCGGCGGCACGAACGGCATTGCCACGCAGATTAACAATCTAGTAAACAACTACACTCAACCCGGCGGCCTGCTCGATACCATCAATCAGGGCTTGCAGACCAGCCTGACCAATGTTTCCCAGCAGCAGACCGCGCTCGCCGCGCAAATGGCGGCTTACTCCGCGAGGCTCACGACCGAGTACAACGCGATGGATACGGCGGTCGCGCTCTTGAAGCAAACGCAAACCTATTTGAACGCCGAGTTCAATCCCAGTGCCAACGCAGGTGCCGGCACCTCGCAGAGCAATACCAGCTTGGGCAGCGGCACGCTAGGCACCGGCGGCTAGCCGTGTACTCGCAACGAGGGGCGGCCCAGTACCGTTCGGTACGCAGCCACGGGTTAGTCGCCGACGCCAGTCCCGCAAGGCTGGTGCAAATCATGTTCGAACAGATTTTGGCGCACCTCGCGACGGCGCAGGGCTGCATGAGCCGCATCGAGAACAATCTGCCGCTCAATGACGTGATCGCCAAGGGCAACGCGATGGGCAAGGCGATCCGGCTGATCGATCAGCTCAACAACACCCTCGACATGGAGCGCGGCCAAAAGATCGCCGAGAATCTGCGCGCCTTATATGTCTATATGCTGGCGCGCCTCACCATGGCCAATGTCACGAATGACTCGAGCATCGTTGCCGAGGTGGCATCGCTGGTCCAAAAGGTGAAAACCGGCTGGGATCAGATCGTCGAGTCGCCCATGAGCGAGGGCAAAATCAACCCTGGTTTGGCGCGCGCCCTGGCTCTTTCGAGCGAAATGCTGAGCGCCGCGGAAAAAGGCGACTTGCCATCCTTGGCGTCGCTCGACCGCGAGCGAATGGAACTGTTAAAGTTCTTCCGCAACGGCACAAAGCAGGTATCTGCGGCCGATCAGGCGTTGCTCGCGCAAATCAACTCGACCAACGAGCGCGCGATTGGGCTCCTGGAGCATCAGCGGCGCAGCAAGGGCCGGGATCTCGATATGGCGGCGGTCGGCCGGAGGGCGGTTGCCGCCTATTCCGACAATCGGCCGCGGCGCTAAGAGTTCTTTCAAAGGTCAGGGAGCCATGCCTGAATCATTTCTGGGCGATGGTTTGATATTCGAAGAATCGCTCCCGGTGGTCTGGACGCCGGGGGTTCTCGCCGAGGGCGTGCAGCTTGCGCGGCTCAATGCAGACAATCATCAGTTGCTCGGCGCCGAATCTTCGCTTGACGAAGTGAGGGTCCACGAGGCGCTGAAGGATGAGTCGCCCGCGCTGCTGCACGAGCTACAGCGACTCGAGTACAAGGTCAATATCCTCCTGCGGCTGACCGCCGAATTGGCGCTGCGCGGCAGCGGTCTGCCGGCCGCGGAGCGGGTGCGCATGTCGTCACGCGCGCTGGAGTGGTTCGGCGAGCACACCGCTCAGCCCGAAGCCACCGGTCTTCTGTCGGTCTACATCAACTCCGCTTTGCCGCAGTCGCTCAAGATTCCGAGCATCGCCGCAGGGCAGGCGACGATCGATGGCATGCGCGCCACACGGTTTCGTTTCGTCGGTTTAAGCGACGCGGTCATCGACATGCTCGAGAAGTTGATTTTTCGACATCATCGCCGCTTGGTCGCGGGCGCCAAGCACGCCGGCGCATAGAAACCCCGAGTCCCTTCAAAGGTTAAACACCGCTGCCAGTTTTGCGGGAAGCCCCTACGCTCTTTGCGGGGGTTTGCCAACTGCTTTTCTCTCAAGTTCATCAGTTAGTATGTCCCTGCGCTCGAAATTGATTGAGCTATGTCAAAGGGTTAGACGAAAAGCTTAAGACGGAACCCGAGATTTGTGCGCTCCGTCACACTTTGATTAATGGGAAGGAGTCCCAGTCGTGGTTGAAGCGAAAGTTATTGTGATCGAGCCCTCAGATTCGGAGGCAAGCGCGCTCCAGGCTCTATTACATTTTTTGGACCTGGAACCGGTTCTGATCCGCGATGTGGCGGAGTTGCGTGCGTCGGCGCACTGCAACACGTCGGATTGCGTGGCGGTCATTGCGCGACGCGAGACCGTCACGGCGCTGGGCCCTGAACTCGTGACGCAGCTTCGCGCCATGCGCCAACCGCTGCCCGTCATTTGCATTAGTGCGGATGGACTCCCCAAGATCGCCGAGACCAGCAGCGACGTGGCCTGGTTTCACCTCGAGACGCCCGTCAAGCAACGGCGCCTGTCCGCCGTGCTGAATCAGGCGCAAAACGTGCGCAGCGGCCATCCGACGCAGCCGGGCGCCCATCGATTCCGTCCGAGCGGCGCTTCGAAAGCCATGCGCGCAGTGCATCGCTTGATTGAACAGGTCGCGCCCTTTGATACCAATGTGTTGATCCTCGGTGAATCCGGCACCGGCAAGGAAATGGTGGCGCGGCACATTCACGAGCTATCCAGCCGCGCAGCGCACCCTTTCGTGCCGGTGAACTGCGGCGCCATACCCGCCGATCTCTTGGAAAGCGAACTGTTCGGCCACGAAAAAGGCGCCTTTACCGGTGCGCTGTCGACGCGGCTCGGCCGCTTCGAGTTTGCCGAGGGCGGCACGCTGTTTCTGGACGAGATCGGCGACATGTCGCTGCAGATGCAAGTGAAATTGCTGCGGGTGCTGCAGGAGCGCACTTTCGAGCGGGTCGGCAGCAACAAAACCATCCGCTGCAATGTGCGCATCATCGCCGCAACGCATCGCGATCTGGATGCGGCCATCATCGCCGGGCGATTCCGCGAGGATCTGTACTACCGGCTGAATGTGTTTCCGCTGCAGATGCCGCCGCTGCGCGAGCGGCTGGATGATTTGCCCGTGTTGATCGAGCATCTGGTGCAGCGGCAGGGCCCTAGCGCCGGGCGCGCGATTCGGTTCGATCCGAGCGCAATGAGTTGTCTTGCCCGCAATCGCTGGCCCGGCAACGTGCGCGAACTCTCGAACCTGCTCGAGCGGCTCGCGATATTGTTTCCCGCCCAGACGATCACGGCTGCCGACTTGCCGGACCGTTACCGCGGCAGCGCGGGCGTGGGATGGCTGGGCAGCGAGGTGCGCATCGATGCCCGGGCAGAGCCTGTCCTGGACGCCGTAACTGCCGAGGAACCGGAAATGGAATCCGCCCAGGAACGGGAATCCGACGCCGTCGTGTACGAAATGATGGATGCCGAGCTGCCGCAGGGCGGGATCGATTTGAAAGACCATATGTCGGCAATTGAAATCGGTCTCATCCGCAAGGCTCTCGAGGAAGCGGATGGCACGGTTGCCGGCGCGGCGCGGCTGCTGCGCATTCGGCGCACGACGTTGGTCGAAAAACTTCGCAAGTACCGGCTCAGTGCCTGAGATACCCGCTCAGCGATCGACATATCGCCCAAGCGCCTGACAATTTATTGACGCCGCCGCTGTCAGCGGCACCGGCCGCATCGTAACTGGTTGATAGGCAGAGCAAATACTGCCGAGGCACGGAAGTTGCTTTCTTCCTCAGCCATGGCAGCCACAAAACTCGAGCTGATCGAAAACCGTCGCTCCGAACTTCAGGCGGCGTTTCTGGCCTTTGGTTCGGTTTCGGACCAACTGTCGGGCGCCTTTGATTCGTTGCGCGGCGAGGTGGCCCAGCTGCGCGCCGATCTGTCGGAAGCCCACGCGGGCAGAGAGCATCTCGCCGCGCGCTTATCGGCACTGATCAAGGGCCTTCCGGGCGGCGTGCTGGTCCTCGACGGGCGCGGCGAGATCCAGGAATTCAATCCCGCAGCCCTTGCGCTGCTGGGTGAGCCACTGCTCGGGCAGCCCTTCTCCGCTGTGCGAGCGCGCGCAACGACCAGTCCCGCCAAGGTCGGTGAGCATATGGAGCTGCGCAGCGGCCGATTCGTCAATGTTTCCCGACGCGAGCTCGACAATGGGGGCGAGGTGGTGCTGCTCACCGATGTGACCGAGTCGCACCTCATGCAGGTCCTGCTGGCCCGTCAACAACGACTGCTCACGCTGGGCGAATTGGCCGCCGGCCTCGCGCACCAGATCCGCACGCCGCTCGCCGCCGCGTTGCTGTACGCCTCGCAAATGACACTGTCCGGCTTCACTGCGGCGGATCTGTCGCGCTGTGCGGAAAAGACCGTCGGCAGCCTCAAACAACTCGACAAACTGGTGAATGACATGCTCGCCTTCGCGCATGGCGGCGCCGCGCGCGAAGCGGTCAGTGTGAGCGCACTGCTGGAACAGGTGGCGCAATGGGTGCGGCCGGCGCTGCGCGACGGAGTCCGCCTGACCATCCGCACTCTGGCGCCCGATCTCATGGTGCGGGCCAATGCGCCATCGCTGGTGTCTGCGGTTTTGAATCTCGCCACCAATGCTTTACAGGCCGCGACGGCCCCATTGAATTTGGAGCTGCTGGCGCGGCGCGCGGCGGACGGGCGCGCGCAGATCGTGGTGAGCGACAACGGGCCCGGCGTGCCGGCGCAGATCCGACAGCGCATTTTTGAACCCTTTTTCACCACGCGCGCGCGCGGCAACGGCATCGGACTGTCGATCGTCAAATCCGTGGTCGAAGCGCATGGCGGCAGCGTGCATCTCGCCGATTCGAGCTGCGGCGCGACGTTCGTGATCGACCTACCGGCAGAGGAAATTTCATGAGCAAACTGAACGATGCGGTACTGGTGGTCGAGGACGACGCTGCGCTGCGTGAGGCGCTGCTCGACACCCTCCGCGCAGCGGGACTGGCCGCCCTCGCGGCCGAGGATGCCTCCGCGGCACTGCAGTTGCTGTCGAGCGAAGACATCGGCCTGGTCATTTCCGACGTGCACATGCCGGGCGCGAATGGCTACGAGCTGTTGTCGTCGATCAAAAGGATGCGGCCCTATCTGCCGGTGGTGCTGATGACGGCCTATGGAACGGTGAGCCAGGCGGTGGCCGCCATGCGCGAGGGCGCGACCGACTACATCGTCAAACCCTTCGACGCGCAGGCCTTGATCGACATGGCGCGGCGCCAGCTGGCGGCCCGGGTCGCACCTAACG
The DNA here is from genome assembly GCA_963721095.1 of uncultured Gammaproteobacteria bacterium. Classification (GTDB taxonomy): domain Bacteria; phylum Pseudomonadota; class Gammaproteobacteria; order Steroidobacterales; family Steroidobacteraceae; genus Bog-1198. Next base: position 803,238 of record CAVRHU010000001.1, read on the forward strand.
AGCTGATCGCCGCCGATCCGGAGTCGAAGCGGCTGACGGGCCTCGCGCGCAAGATAGCCGAGAACGACGCCACCGTGCTCATCACCGGCGAAAGCGGCACGGGCAAGGAAGTCTACGCGCGCTTCATCCGCGACAATTCGCCGCGCGCCGACCAACCCTTCGTGGCCATCAATTGCGCGGCGATTCCCGAAAACATGCTCGAGGCCAGCCTGTTCGGCCACGAGAAGGGCGCCTTCACCGGCGCGCTCGCCGCGCACGCCGGAAAATTCGAACAGGCGCAGGGCGGTACGCTGCTCTTGGATGAAATCTCGGAAATGGACTTGGGGCTGCAGGCCAAAATTCTGCGGGTGCTGCAAGAGCGTGAAGTGGAACGCCTGGGCAGCACCCGAACCATCGCCCTCGATGTGCGTGTGATCGCGACCTCGAACCGCGACCTTCCCGAGGAAGTGCGCGCCGCGCGATTCCGCGCGGATCTTTTCTACCGCCTCAACGTGATGTCGCTGCGCCTGCCCCCCTTGCGCGAACGACGCGGCGACATCCTGCCGCTGGCGCGCCGCGCGATGCAGGCATGCGCGCGTCCCGGTCAAGCGGCGCTGAGTTTATCCGCGGATGCGGAACGCAAATTGCTGAGCCACGACTGGCCCGGAAATGCGCGCGAATTGAACAACATCGTACAGCGGGCTGCCTGGCTCGCCACGGGCGGCCGCATCGATGCCGCCGACCTCGATACCGGCGCGGCGACGGCACCGGCCGGGGAAAATCCTCTGATCGAGTGGCCCGCAGCGACAATGGGAAACCCATCGGCACGATCGGCGCCGGCGCTGGATTCGGGCTTGGACCGCGATCTCAAAGATCGTGAGCGCGAGCTCATCCTGGCAACGCTGCGCGTTACCGGCGGCAACCGCAAGCTCACGGCAGAGCGGCTCGGCATCAGTCCGCGCACCTTGCGCCACAAGCTGCAGCAGTTCAAAGCGGCGGGGGTCGCCGTGCCGCACGTCCATCAGCAATTCATGACGGTGTAACCATGAGCAGCATGCAAATCTCGCAGGTGTTGGCCGAAATGCGCGCGCTCCAGGCCCGTGCGTCGGGCATTTCCGAGACGCCCGCCGCCGCGGCGCAACCCTCGGAGTTCGCCAATCTGCTGAAAAATTCCGTCGACCATGTTGCCAGTATGCAGAACCAGGCGACCGCCCTGGCGGATGCCTATGAGACCGGCGACAAGAGCGTCGATCTCACCAAGGTGATGTTGGAAGTTCAAAAGGCCTCGCTGGCGTTTCGCGCAATGACCGAGGTGCGCAACAAGCTCGTCGATGCCTACACGCAAGTAATGAATATGTCGGTCTAACGACCGCGAGGTTCTAATCAATGGCTGACATCGTTCCCACTTCCGTTCCGGCGCGCGGCCTGGCCGATATTCCCGGACTCAAGCAGGTCGGGTTGCTTGCCGGCGTTGCGGCTGCGATCGCCGCAGCCATCTGGCTGGTGCTGTGGTCGCAGGGCCAGAATTACACGGTGCTGTACGGGCAGCTGTCCGAGCGTGAAAGCGGCCAGGTCATGGACGCGCTGACGGCCGCCGGCATCGAGTTCAAGCTCAATCCTTCAGGCGCGGTGTCGGTGCCGGAATCCAAGGTTCAGGAAGCCCGCATTCGCCTGGCGAGCCAGGGGCTGCCGCAGAGCGACTCGATGGGAATTGAAATGATTCAGAAGGACTCTGCGCTCGGCAACAGCACCTTGATGGAGAGCGTGCGCTATCAGTCGGTGCTTGAAACCGAATTGGCGCGAACCATCATCAAGGTCCAAGGGGTGCAGAGCGCGCGCGTACATCTGGCATTGCCCAAGCCGTCCGTCTTTTTGCGCGACGCCCACAAGGCCACGGCCTCGGTGATGCTGCAGCTGTATCCGGGCCGGCGTCTCGACCCCGGACAGGTCGCGGCCGTCGTGCACCTCGTCGCCTCGAGCGTGCCCGAATTGTCGGCCAACGACGTGACGCTGGTCGATCAGGCCGGAACCTTGCTCAACTCCCCGGATGAAAGCGCAGAAGCCGTGGCCACGACACGGCACTTCGAGGAAACCCGCAAGCTCGAGGAGAGCTACCAACAGCGCATCATCGATTTGCTCGAGCCCTTGCTGGGCGCCGGACGCGTGCGTGCCACGGTTACCGCGGACATGGACTATACCGTCACCGAGGAGACGCGCGAGAACTACGATCCGCAGAAGACCGCCGTGCGCAGCGAGCAGACCAGCAATGAAATGCGCAAGGGCGGCGACGGCGCGGAAGGCATCCCGGGAGCCTTGAGCAATCAACCTCCCGGCACGTCGGGTGCGCCGGTCATTCCGGGCGCCGCAACGCCCGGAAATCCGACGGCGCCGCCCAATGCTGCCGGTGCCGCCCAAGCCAACGCCGCGAGTTCGGGACCCAGCTCGAGCGCGCAGCGCAGCACCCGCAATTTCGAAGTCGATCGCACCCTGTCGTACGTGAAACAGCCGGTGGGCGTCTTGAAGCGTCTCAATGTCGGCGTCGTGCTCGACGATTGGCAGAAGGTCGATGCCGACGGCAAGGTCACCACCGCTCCGATGAGCGACACGGACATCAAGCGCTTCACGCAGCTCATCAAGGAGTCGATCGGTCTCAAGGACGACCGCGGCGACCAGATCAACGTGATGAATCAAGCGTTCAAGAGCAATCCGGTGCTGCCGCCGGTCGACGGCTTGCCGCTTTGGCAGCAACCCTGGCTGCTGCAGCTCGCCAAACAAATCGTGGGTGCGGCCCTGGTGCTGATCGTGGCGTTCCTGGTACTGCGGCCGCTGATGAAATCTCTCACCAAGACTTCAAAGCGATCCTCCGCCGCCTCAGCCGGGGACGGCGATACCTTGAGCCTCTCCGGCCAGGGCAAGGCCATCAAGCTCTCCCCCAGTTTTGAGCAGCAGATCGCGGCCGCACGAACCTTGGTGGGGCAGGATCCGCGGCGTGCCGCACAGGTCGTGAAGGATTGGGTCTCCGCGGATGGCTAACGACGAACTCGCCGGAACGCAGCGCGCCGCCATATTGCTCATGAGCTTGGGCGAGCAAGACGCCGCTAATTTGCTCAAACAGTTGAGCGCCCGGGAGGTGCAGAAACTGGGCATCGCCATGGCCGAGCTCAAGGAAGTATCGCGCGAGCAAATGAGTTCGGTGCTGGACAAGTTCATCGGTATTGCGGACGCCAAGGCGAATATCGCCGGCGGGTCGCCGGATTTCGTGCGGCGCGTGCTGACCCAGGCCGTGGGCAAGCAGAAGACGGACATGCTGCTCGACCGGGTGTCCAGCGGCCAGACCGGTCAAGGCATCGAGGCGTTGAAGTGGATGGAAGCGAAGGCGGTCGCGCAGATCATCAGCGGCGAACACCCGCAGATCGCCGCCATCGTGCTCGCGCACCTCGAGCCGGAACAGTCGGCCGCCATCCTGCCGCTGCTCAACGAGGATTTGCGCACCGAAGTACTGATGCGCATCGCGTCCTTGAACGAAGTGCCGCAAACCGCCCTGACCGAACTCGATCAGCTGGTCGAGAAACAAGCGAACGTCGCGGCACCGGCGCCCCTGCGGCGCGTCGGCGGTGCGCGCAGCGTCGCGAATATCCTGAACGCCATGGAACGCGAGAAGCTCGGCGAAGAGATGGGCAAGATCGAGAAAGCGGATGGTGAGATGCATCAGCAGATCAAGGATCTGTTGTTCGTGTTCGACAACCTGCTCGATGTCGACGACCGCGGCATCCAAGCGCTGTTGCGTGAGGTGGGTTCCGATACCCTGGCGGTGGCCTTGCGCGGCGCCGAGCCCGAAGTACAAGAGAAGGTCTTGAAGAACATGTCGAAGCGCGCGGCGGAAATCCTCAAGGACGATATGGAGGCTCGCGGTCCGGTAAAACTGACGGACGTCGAAGCGGCCCAAAAGGAAATAATCGTGATCGCTCAGCGCATGGCCGAAGAGGGCACCATCAGTCTCGGCGGCAAGGGAGCCGGCGAGTTTGTCTGACGCTCACCTCAAGCCCGGCGCGACGGTCGCGTTGTGGACGGTACCCGACATGGAGACTCCGGTTCCGCAGCAAAAAATGGCCACGGTGGGCGGCCTCGCCGATCTGCAGGCGGAGGCGCACAAAGAGGCCTTCGAGCAGGGACTGGAAGAGGGACGCAGCGCAGGGCGCGCCGAAGTGAAGGCGCAAGTGGATCGCATTGCGGGCATGTTCTACGACCTGGCCAGACCGTTCGACGCGCTCGACGCCGAGGTGGAGCGCGAGCTGCTCACCCTGGCGATGGCGCTGGCGCGGCAAATCGTGCGCCGCGAACTGAAAACCGATCCAACGCAAATCATCGGCATCATCCGCGAAGCGATCGCGGCTTTGCCGGTCGCCACGCGCGATGTGCGCGTCCATCTGCATCCGGAAGATGCGGCGGTCGTCAAGCAGCATCTCGCACCCACCGAGAATGAGCGCGCCTGGACCATCATCGAAGATCCCGTCATGGCGCGCGGCGGATGCCAAATCACCACCAGCACATCGCGCATCGATGCGCGTTTGGAAACGCGCTTGGGCAGCATCTTGAGCGAGCTGTTGGGAACGGAACGCCATGCAGCCACGCCGCGGGGCGGGACGACGTGAGCCAGGGCAACGCGCAACTGCGCTCCAAACGATGGGCGGAAGGCTTGGTGCAAGCGCGCCAAAGAATGGCGAGCGCCGCCGAGTTCGTCGTCGAAGGCACGCTGAATCGCATGGTCGGTATGACGCTGGAGGCGGTGGGCTGCGAGGCCGCCGTGGGCGGACGGTGTCTGGTCGACACCGCAGAGGGCAAACAAATCGAAGCGGAAGTCGTCGGCTTCTCCGGCGACAAGCTGTTTCTCATGCCGACGGGAGATATCCGAGGGCTGATGCCCGGCGCGCGCGTCATTCCCACGCACAGCGAATCTTCCGTTTCCGTTGGCGACGAATTATTGGGGCGGGTATTGGACGGCGCGGGGCGCCCGCTCGATGGATTCGGCGAATTGCGCTGCACGGATCGCGTGTCATTGACCGGAGAGCCCCTGAATCCACTCATGCGCCGGGCAATACGCGATCCGCTCGATGTCGGCGTGCGCTCGATCAATGCGCTGCTCTCCGTGGGTGGGGGACAGCGGATCGGGTTGTTTGCAGGTTCAGGCGTGGGCAAGTCGGTGCTGCTCGGCATGATGACTCGATACACCAAGGCGGATGTCACCGTCGTTGGACTGATCGGCGAGCGCGGCCGCGAAGTGCAGGATTTCGTCAGCAACACATTGGGCCCCGACGGCATGCGGCGCGCCGTAGTTGTCGCCACGCCGGCGGACAATCCGCCGCTCATGCGCCTGCACGGCGCGTGGCTTGCGACGGCCATCGCCGAATACTTTCGCGATCGCGGCATGAAGGTATTGCTGCTGCTCGATTCGCTGACTCGCTTCGCGCAGGCGCAGCGCGAGATCGCGCTCGCCATCGGCGAGCCTCCGGCGACCAAAGGGTATCCGCCCTCCGTGTTCGCGCGCTTGCCGCAGCTTGTGGAGCGCGCCGGCAACAGCGATCGCGGCGTCGGTTCGATCACGGCGTTCTACACCGTGCTGGTGGAGGGAGACGATCAGAACGATCCCATCGCGGATGCGGCGCGCGCCATTCTGGACGGCCACATTGTGCTGTCGCGGCGCCTCGCGGAGAACGGCCTGTATCCAGCCGTGGATGTGGAGGCATCGATCAGTCGTGCAATGCATCAAATTGCCACGCGCGAGCAGCTCGATCTATCGAATCGCTTCAGGCAGGTGTATTCGACCTATCAGCAGAACCGCGACTTGATCACCGTCGGGGCCTATCGCCGCGGTTCCGACGCCCGAGTGGATCTCGCCGTCGAGCAGTGGCCCAAAATGCTCGAATTCCTGCGTCAGGACATGTACGAACCGGTCGGAATCGAGCGAAGTTACTCGGATCTCAAACAACTCGTGACGCAGTTCTCGGCGCCGGCTGCGGCAACGGGCCGATAGTAAGCCGTCCATGATCAAGTCCAAACGATTCGAGCCCATTCACGAAATCGCCTCGACTTCAGCGCGGGACTTGAGCCGCGTCATGGCCGATGCGGGACGCAAGGTGACGGAGCTGGAGCGCCAGCTCGAGCAGCTTCAGGCATACCGCGACGAATATGTGCGCAACTCCACCCAGTCCAACGGCGCCATGAGTGCGGTGAAGCTGCAGAACTACCGCTCCTTTCTCGAGCGGCTGGGCGAGGCCCTGAATCAGCATCAAAAATCGCTGGATCTGGCGCGCAAGGAATTCGACAAGCGCCGCGCGCAGTGGAGCGAGAAGCGCATCGAAGCCGAGTCGTTGAACCGGGTGGTCGATCGCTTTCGCAAGGAAGAGCAGAGCGCCGCGGATCGGCGCGAGCAGCGCGAAGGCGATGATGCGGCCATGCGCTCGATGCTCGTGGCGCGGGCCGACGGCGGCAACGGCTGAAAGGCCGTGACACCCTGGGGCGATACGCCAGGGCGACACGCCAGGGTGATACCCTAGGGTTCGATGCCCGGCGACGACACTTCCAAACCGATCGAGGTCCCCTACGGCGATTTGCCCCTGGACCTGCTGCAATCGGTCATCGAATCCTTCGTGCTGCGCGAAGGCACGGACTACGGCGAAAAAGAATTCTCGCTCGAGGACAAGGTGGCGCGGGTTGTCAGCCAGCTCAAGAAAGGCGAGGCAAGAATCATGTTTGATCCGGAGTCCGAAAGCGTCACCATCGCGCTCAGGCAAAACAGCCGGTAGCCAGCACCGTCAAGCGCCCACCCATCGCCCAAAAAACGTACCACTTTGCAACCACGGCCAAATATCCGGCGCCGTGCAGGGCGCCCTGACCGGTAAAAACGATCTGCGCTACGATCGAAGCCAGAGGCAACGCCAGCAACAATGCGATGACGATGGGTTACATTCGGATACCTTGGACGGATTATGCCCATTAAGCCGGTGCGGCGAACAGGCAGGCGAGGCCGTCGCGCAAAAAAACTCTGGCGTGGAAGCGTCAAGCTGTGGCGTCGCTTTCGGCGCTGGTGGCGGCCTGCACCGCGGCCGGCGAAGGTCATCATGGCGGCGCTCATCGTTCTGGTCCTGTGGCTCGGAATCAACTGGGTCTATCAGGTGCTGCGCAAGCCTTCCGAGCTGTTCTTTCCGGTGAGCGGAACCCTATACAAGTCTCCCGCCGAGACCTGGGCTGAATACGGGCCGATCTTCAAGAAATTCTCGACTCCCGTCATGACGCCGGATTTCCTCGCGGCGATCGCCCAGGTTGAGGGCTCGGGCAATCCGGTGGCGCGCACGTATTGGCGCTGGTCCTGGTCATCGCAACCTTTCAAAGTCTATCGGCCGGCCTCGAGCGCGGTCGGCATGTACCAGATCACCGACGGGACTTTTGCGGAAGCGCGCCGCTACTGCATTCACGATCACGCCGTCGTCACCGACGGCCCGTGGAATGACTGGCACTCCTGCTGGTTCAACAGTTTGTATACTCGAGTCATACCGAGCGATGCGGTCGAGCTGACCTCCGCGTATCTTGATCGAAGCGTTGCGCTCATTCTCGAGCACCATCGAATGGGTTCCGCACCGCTGATGCAAGAACAAATGCTGGCGGCCCTGATCCACTTATGCGGCGCGGGCGCCGGTGATGATTTCGCACGACACCGATTCAGGTTGACCGAAGGGCAGCGCTGCGGCGACACCGCAGCGCGCGCCTATATAGAGCGGGTCCAGAGCATGCAAAACGTGTTCAGTCGTCTCGAGAACGCGCCGACGCCGCGCCGGTAGTCGACTCCCTCCGCGATATCTCGCAATGCGCCAGCGCATCTCTGATTGCGATGCGCTCGATCGTGCCCGCGTGATAGTCGGTGAGCCAGATTGCTGCGTGTCCAATCCCCAGCGAATCGCCGCCCGGGCCCGTCCACTGACATCTTAATTGGTCGATATTGGCGTCAATCAGTGACAACGGGAACTTAGGCATGGTGGTCCATACCTTGCCGTAGCCGAAGGCGATGTCCCCGCCATGACCCGGCGTACCCAACGCAATCGTGGTGGCGCGCTTGCTGCGCGCGTCGACGCGCGTCAATGTTCCGTCCCCTTGATTGAGAGTCCAAATGGCGCCGCCGCCTGCCGTGAGGAAACGCGGGTTGCGTCCCGTCGCGATCGTTGCGGTGGTTCTTCCCGTCCCGGCATCGATACCCGTCAACTCCGAACCCTCGGCGTGAGTCACCCAGACGGTATTGCCCCCGAACGCGGGATTATACGAACCGGGTGGCACGTGATAGGTGCGGAGAATCGCGCCGTTCGCCGGATCGATTCGCGCCAGAACGCCCGATTTGTCAGTGATCAACCACACGCTACCGGCGCCGAAGGTTATGCCCCCCTCGGCTGCGGCAGCGCCCACTGTGAAAATGGCCTCTACTTCATTGCTGCTGAGACTTACCTTTGCCAGCGAGGCCGTAGCCGTGCACAACGGTACCCAGAGACTGCCGAAACCGGTGGTAAGACCAGCGCAGGGCTCGCCGGGAAGCGCGACGCTTGCAACGCGCGTGTTGGTTCTGGGATCGATTCGATGTACGGCAAAGGGACCGGTGCTAGCGACCCATACTGCGTCCCCCGTTATCGCAACCCAGTCGGCAGTCTTTCCCAGCTTGAACGTCGCCAATGGCGTGAGTTCCGTGATCGACCTGGATGCGGCGCCGACGCGCATGCACACGAAGCAGAACGCGAATGCCATCCCAAAAAACCGCATGGCGGACCGATGCATGCTGGAAGTATGCACCTCGATGGCTGGTGTATGCTTCAGCGCGTCTTTCAACGGCCGGGCAGGGAGAAGCAACTTGCGGTTCATTGCGATAATCCTCGTTTCATTTGCAGTTCAATTGGCACATGCGCAAGCGCCCACCGCGGACGCCGAGCCGCTCCAACACGAATTCACAATCAAAAACTTCAAGACCGAAAGCGGCGCTGTTCTGCCCGATGCTCGCATCGTCTACGGAACCTATGGCAAATTGAATGCCAAAGGCGACAACGCCATCCTCCTGCCATCGCACTACATGGCAGAGATGCACGGCTATGGCTGGCTCATCGGACCGGGCAAGGCGCTGGACCCGAAGAAACTGTTTCTCGTCACCAGCGAGTTGTTCGGCAACGGCCGATCTTCATCGCCCAGCAACACGCCGGATCCGTTTCACGGACCGCGATTTCCCATCACAACCATCCGCGACAACGTCGAGGCCGTGCATCGAATGCTCACCGAACAGCTGCACGTGCGGCATGTGCGTGCCGTCATCGGATTTTCGATGGGTGCGCAGCAGGCATTTCAGTGGGCCGTGAGCTATCCCGACTATATGGACGGCATCGTCGCGACCTCGGGAACGGCCAAGACCTACGGTCACGGCATCGTGCGGCTCGAAGGCCAGATTGCCGCTCTGACCACCGACCCGGTCTTCAACGGCGGTGATTACACCACCCAGCCGACGAAGGGCATACAAGCTTTCTCCATGGTTTGGGCAGGGTGGCTGTTCTCGCAGGAGTGGTGGCGTCAGGAGCTGTGGCGCAGCAATGATTCCTTCGGCAAGAATTTTGATGAGGTGGTGCATCACTTTCGGACGAATTTCATTCCTGGCGCCGATGCCAACAATTTGATCCTGCAAATGCGTACCTGGGAATACCATGACGTCGGCAAGACGCCGCCTTTCAAGGACGTTGAGACGGCGCTGCGCTCGATCAAAGTTCCGGTGCTGTACATGCCGTCGCAAACGGACCTGTACTTTCCTGTTACCGATGCGCGCTACGAAGCCGCCTTCATCCCCCATTGCACTCTCGCGATCATCCCTTCTCTTTGGGGTCATCCGGCCGGCGCGGGAGCATCGCCTGCGGACCGCGCATTCTTGAACGAGCATGTCGCGGGCTTTCTCGCGCAGATTGCCAAAAACTAGGGCCCGGTCCAGTCGCCTCCCTCGAGGCCGGTCACAAAGTCGACCAGCAACTCAGCCAGGGCGGCGGGCTGTTCTTGCTGAACCCAGTGACCCGCGCCGTCGATCAAGTGCACGCCGCGAAACCGGCTGCAGGCTGTGGATTCCATCGCCTGCAATGCGCCCGGGCTTTGATAGGTCCCCCAATCGCTTTTCCCGGCGATGAAGCAGCAGGGCACTTCGATACGCCGACCCGCGAATGCGTGTAATTGCGCGGCACCGTTCGCATCGGTCGCGTTGCGATACCACTTGAGGCCGCCGCGGAACGAGGTGCGGGCGAATTCTTCGCCATAGACGTGAAGCTCATCGTCCGTCAACCAAGCGCAGCGTGCGGCTACGACATCGCTCGGCGCCAGCTCGGCGACCGTCTCCGGCATGTTCTTGCCGAAATCCATGATGTAGTACCCGGGCATTTTGGCGAGTTCGGCGGCGGCCCAAGATGTCAGCGGATGCGGTAGGTTCGCTTTCCAGTCGGCACTTTTGACGTGAAAATAGGCGCGCAGAAAGGCTTCGATTCCCTGCGGGCATTCCCGCATATCGGCGTCGGCCGCGGAAGTCGAAAAATAATGTTGATAATGCTTGCGCGGCGGTTGCAATGCCGCGAGGGATTCAGCAAGAGCGCTCATGGAACGCGTGCCGGATGCCGGCCCGGGCGGTCCCGCGAATGGAGCGCTCAGTAAAGCAGCGGACCGAAAAACCTGCGGATGCAACAGGGCGCACCAGGCAGCGACAGGCGAGCCAAAATCATGTCCGATGAGGGAAGCGACGCTGCTCAGCCTCAGCGCTCGCACCAATCCCAATGTGTCCTTCACCAAGTTGAGCAGATGAAATGAGGCGAGATCGCCGTCATACCGGTCATCCCATCCGGTGGTGCGCCCATAGCCTCTCTGATCGGGCGCAACAACGTGGAAGCCGGCTGCGGCGAGCAGGGGCAGCAGCTTTCGCCAGCTGTATGCGATCTCAGGGAAACCATGCAAGAGCAAGATGCAGGGTCGATTCTCGCTTTCGAATCCGGACTCGAGCACATGAACGCCGAGCCCATTGCCGTTGTCGATCAGACGAGAGCGGATGGCTGCCTCTGGCTTGCCATCATGGGAACGAGGGTAGATCATTGCCCGCCTATGAAAAATCGCAAAGTGCGAGCGGCTATTCTCACCTTTCTCAGCGGCATCATCATCTCGGGCGTTGCGCAGGCGGCAAATGCAGAATCCGTTCCCGCCGAGCCACGGCCGGTAACGGACGTCTACCACCACATGGCCGTTACGGATCCCTATCGCTGGCTGGAGAACGGCGCAGATCCGCAGGTGCGCGAATGGAGCGCGGCACAGGATCGCGCGGCGAGAAAGTACTTGGATTCATTGCCGCTGCGCGCGGCCATCTTCAAGCAATTGTTCAGCCAAATTTCCGCGACGTCGAGTTCCTATGCCGGACTGCATGCGGTCGGGGATTCCGTTTTTGCCTATTACACGCAGCCGCCCAAGCAGCAGCCGATGATTGCGCTGCTGACCAATGCCGCGGATCCCGCCTTCGCTCGCATCATTGTCGATCCGAACGCCATCAACCCCAAAGGCACGACCGCCATCGATTGGTTCGAGCCTTCACCGGACGGCAAATTGCTGGCCGTGTCGATGTCGGAGAATGGCAGCGAAGACGGCACGTTGCACTTGTTTGAAGTGGCCTCCGGCAAAGAAATCGGCCCGCAGATTCCGCGCGTGCAATATCCCACGGGCGGCGGCAGCGTGGCGTGGCGCGCCGATTCCAAGGGATTTTGGTACACGCGCTATCCTGGGGTGGAGCGGCCGGCGGCGGAGCGGCATTTTTTCCAGCAGATTTATTTTCACCGACTGGGGGACGATCCGGCGAAGGACAGCTACGTTCTCGGCAAGGATTTTCCCAAGGTCGCCGAGATCAAGCTCGATGCCCGTTTCAATCCGCAACTGGTCATTGCTTCGGTCGCCAATGGCGACGGGGGCGAATTCGCGCACTACGTAATCGACACCGGCGGAACGGTGCGGCAGATCACGCGGTTCGAGGATAAAGTTGTCGCCGCGGCGGCGGGCGCCGATGGCGCGCTGTATATGGTTTCCCGTCAGGGGGCGCCGCGCGGCAAGCTGCTCAAGCTTGCGCCCGGCATCACCGGCTTGAGCCGTGCGGTCACCCTCGTTTCCGAAGGCGAAGCCGTCATGTTGGCAAGCGGTGAATTCGGCGGAGAGCCCGTGATCCTCACGCCGACCGCATTGTTCCTGCGCGAACTCATTGGCGGACCCTCGCGCGTTGCCGCTTACGATCACGCCGGCAAGCCTGCGGGGAATCTGCCGCTACCCGATGTCTCGGCTGTCAATGAAATGGAGCCCCTGAGCGACGGCACGCTGCTCTATTCAGTGGCAACGTATCTTCGGCCGCAGTACTTCCGCCGCTACGATCCGAAGAGCGCGCACGCCTCGGACACGCATCTTACGCAATCCAGTCCGGTGAAGTTTTCGGATACGGAAGTGATCAGGGAATACGTGATGTCCAAGGATGGGACCGCGATACCCATCAACATCGTGCGGCGCAAGGGCACGCAATTGAACGGCGCGCATCCGCTGTTGTTGTACGGCTATGGCGGCTTCGGCATCAGTGAAACGCCCGAATTTCTCGGCGCCTCCATCCGGCTATGGCTCGACGGCGGCGGAGTCTACGTCGATGCCAATCTGCGCGGCGGCGGCGAATATGGCGAGGACTGGCATCGGCAGGGCGCGTTGACGCACAAGCAAAATGTATTCGACGATTTTCTCGCGGTTGCCGAGCATCTGATCGCGGAAAAATATACCGACCGTGCGCATCTTGCCATTATGGGCGGCAGCAACGGCGGCCTGCTGATGGGCGCGGCCATGACGCAGCGTCCGGATCTGTTTCGCGCAGTTGTGTCGCTGGTGGGAATTTACGACATGCTGCGGGTGGAATTGGATCCGAACGGCTCCTTCAATACCACCGAATACGGCTCTGTGAAGAATCCCGAGCAGTTCAAAGCCCTGTATGCCTACTCGCCCTATCATCACGTGAAGGCCGACACGGCGTATCCGGCCATTTTCATGGCGACCGGCGAAACCGACGGACGCGTCAATCCGGCGCACTCTCGCAAAATGATCGCACGCCTGCAGGCATCGACCAACTCGGGAAAGCCTATTTTGCTGAGTATCAATGCACATGCGGGGCATGGCATCGGCAGCGCCTTATTGATTCGCGTGAACCAGCAGGCCGATATTTACGCCTTTTTATTCGATCAGCTCGGCATGCAGCTCCCGCAAGTCGCGGCCGCGACAAAGTGAGCGGCGCGCCGGATGACCGACGAATTTTTCGATGACCTTTAAGACCTGGCTCCTGTTCTTGGGTGTGGAAACCGCGCTGTCGTTGTCGCCGGGCCCCGCCGTTTTCTACACGGTGTCGCAAGGCATACGCGGCGCGCTGCGCCGCACGTTGCCGGCGGCGGCCGGAATCCTGTCCGCCAATGGTATTTATTTTGCGCTGTCGGCCACGAGTTTGGGCGCCATCATCGCCGCAAGCGCGCGCTTTTTTACCATCGCCAAATGGGTCGGCGCGGCTTACCTGATCTACCTGGGACTCAAGGCTTTACTCTCCGCGCATTCGATGCACTCCGTTGCGCTCGATGGAAACTCCGAGGCGAAGGAACGGGATCTGCGCGGCGTATACTTCGGGGCGCTGACTCTGCAGCTGGCCAATCCGAAAGCGCTGCTGTTTTTTTTGGCGTTGCTGCCGCAGTTCATCGACCCCGCAGTTCCGATGGTGCCGCAAATGTCGATTCTCGCGGCGACATCGATGTTGCCCGAGTTCTGCATTTTGACGGGATATGGCTGGCTCGCGCATCGCGCGGTTCATGCAACCGCAAGATTCGGCGTTACCGGCAACATGAACCGGCTGCTCGCGCGGATTGAGGGCGTCGGTCTTTTGGGTTGCGCGACATTGGTTTTGAAGTTCAATCGCGGTTCTTAGCCGCAACAATGGCATAGGGGAAAGACATGAGAGTGGAGACTGCGATCGCGGTGTTTTGCATGGGCTTGGGACTGGGGTGCGTTGCGCAAGCTGAGCCCGAGCGCTTGGTACATCGCTACCTCGAGGTTGAAATTTCACCGAACGGCGAGCTGGTCGCTTCGGTGGAAGGCGACTCTTCCAAGAGCGGCGGGGCGCCGACCGTGCGGGATCTCCTGATCAGACATGTCTCTGGCGGTGCTGCCGTCACGGTCCCGATGCCCTGCGGCCGGGTACCGCAATGTTGGCCGGACTCGCCGACGTGGAGTCCCGACGGCAAACACGTAGCCTTTGCGCTGCGTACGCCCGGCAGCCATGCGCGCTCGCTGTATGCCGTGGCCGCCGATGGCAGCGGCTTGGACAAGCTGCTGGATTTCAGCGGGACCATCGTACGGCTGCGCTATTTGCCGGATGGGCGTCTCGCCATGCTCGCGATTCAAAACGCCACCAAGGAAGTGGGTGCGACTCAAGCCGGGGCCGCGATTGCCGGCGATTTGGATGCACCGCCGCCGGAGCAGCGAATTGCGGTCTTGCAGAACGGCGCCTTGCAATGGATCTCGCCGCCCGATCTTTTCGTTTACGAATATGACTGGCGCCCCGGCGGCAAGGGGTTCATCGGCACTGCCGCTCCGGGCGACGGCGACAACAATTGGTGGACTGCGAAATTGTATGCCTTCCCCGAAAGGGGTGGGGTTGCGCGCGTCGTTTACACGCCGGCCGATGCTCGCGAGCAACTCGCGATGCCGAAAGTATCGCGCGACGGATCAGTGGTCGCGTTTATCGCGGGCATCATGAGCGACTTCGGTTCAACGGGCGGGGATGTCTATACGATTGCGATAGACGGCGGCGTCGCGACGAATTTAACTCCCGGTATGCATGCCTCAGCGACGGCGATCTCCTGGCGCTGCGACGGCCATTTGCAGGCCGAGATGCTCGCCGGAGACAAGACTCAATTCGCGGATTTGGGTTCCGGCCTCGCGCCCAGGCCTCCGAAGATCGTGTGGAGCGGCGAGGAGTCATTCGGCGATCGCGCCGGCGGAATATCGACCGCGTGTCCCTCGGGATCGACGGCCGACTCGCACGAATCTTTCACGACTGCGCCGGAAATCGAAGTCGGCACAATCGGCCATTGGCACAATCTGACGACCACCAATGCGGGATTGAGTTTGGCCGCCCATGTGCAAAGCGTTTGGTGGAAGAACGACGGATTCGATATTCAGGGGTGGCTGCTGCTGCCCCTGCACACCGAGGGTAAGGTTCCCATGATTACCCAAGTGCATGGCGGACCTGCGGCGGCGGTGACACCGGGGTTCCCAGGCCCGGGGACGATCAGCGCGTTGCTCGAGCATGGGTACGCCATATTCCGGCCCAATCCTCGCGGCAGCTACGGACAAGGCGAGCGCTTTACGCTGGCGAATGTGCGCGATTTCGGCCACGGCGACCTGCGCGATATTCTGGCCGGTATCGACGCGGCCGCCAAGGTCGCGCCCATCGATACGGCGCGCCTCGGGTTGACCGGAGGAAGCTACGGCGGCTTCATGAGCATGTGGGCCGTGACTCAAACCAATCGGTTCAAAGCGGCGGTGGCGGCCGCCGGTATCAGCGACTGGCTGTCGTACTACGGCGAGAACGGCATCGATGCGTGGATGATTCCTTACTTCGGCAAATCCGCGTACGACGATCCTGCGGTCTATGGCGCCTCTTCGGCGATCAACTACATCCATAATGTGAAGACTCCCACCTTCGCTTATGTCGGCGAACGCGACATCGAATGTCCTGCACCGCAAACGCAGGAATTCTGGCATGCGATGAAGGCGATGAATGTGCCGACCTCCATCATGATCTACCCCGGCGAAGGTCATGGTCTTCGCGATCCGGCGCATCTTGCGGATGCGGAACAGCGCACAATCGCTTGGTTTGATAAGTACTTGAAATAGGGCGGGCTCCCGCCGCTGCCCGGGGCCTTGGCACGTCGCTTGCAAATTCCAGCGGTATGAACGCAGCTCCGCCGGTATTTCATGCTCCGCCCCAGAGCGATGTGGTCCAGCCCGATGCGCCGACTCCGGCCGCATCGACGAGCTCGCGCCTCGGAAGCCAGGATTTCGCCGCCGCCTTGAGCGATGCGGGTGCCAAGCCGGCGCGCAAGAGCGCGGCTAACAAGCAGCAGAGCCCCGCTGCAAGCGGCAGTTCATTGCCGGCGCCCGGCAATCAGCCGCCGCCTGCGCTCAACGCCCTGCCGCCGGTGGCCAGCTCTCCGCCGCCGGCCAAAACAGACTCCCTAGCCGCGGCCGCCGCCACTGCCGCCAAGGGGATACAGGGCAGCGCGCAGGGAGCCGCGTCTGCGACGATAGCCGCGGGTCCGAGGGTACCTGCCGGCGCGGACGGCGCCGTCGGCATTTCGCCCTTGCCGAGTCCTGATCCGGGGGTGCCTGAGTCGCCCGCGCCTTCGCAGGTCCCGCCCGATCTTTCAGCATCTTCCGCGCCCTCCGGCGTCGACGCCGCTGCGGCATCCTCCGCGGCCAACGATTCTACTGCGATCGGCTCCGGTATGAGCATGCCCCATGCGCTCAGCATGCGGACGCTGACCCTGGCCGGGGCGTCGAAAGCGGCCGCGGCTCCGGCGGCACCGACAGGCAATGCGCATACCGCGAATTCGAACGGCACTCCCGCGAATGCGGCAGACAATTCAACCTCCGCTTCCAGCGGCACCAATGCGCTAAACGACTCGGCTTTGAACACCGGGCCGGCGGCCGGCGGCACCGACGCTGCCTCGCAAGCCGCTATGGCAGCGGCGGCCGTGCAGGGCACGAACGCGCCTTTGCCCGATACGGCTTCATCCGAGGATTCGGCGATCGCTGAATCCGGCGGCCCACAAGGTGCGGCAAGTTCAAGCGATCCCGCGGCAGGCTCGCCCGCGGCGGAATTCGCGCGCGCTTCCGCCGCGTCCGTGTCGGCGGCCGCGACCGCCGCAGCGGCCGCATCGGTTACGCAAGTGCTCTCGGATGCCGCCGCCGGCGCGACTGATAAGCGCTCGCACGCCAACAGTCCCGACGCGACGCTCGCCGGCGCATCGAATGACGGCAGCGCCGGCGCCGCGCAGTTGCTGAGCTCGAACACCTCCACCGATACGGCGCCCTCGCCGACTTTCAAGGTAGCCGCCGGCGTGGATACGGCGCAGTTCGGACAAGGGGTCGCCGATCGCGTTTCGCTGATGATGGACGGCAATTTGACCAGCGCAAAACTGCAGGTGAATCCACCGGCGCTCGGGCCCATCGAAGTGCGTATCGCCCTGCAAGGCGGACATGCGCAAGTTTGGCTCTCGAGCCACAGCGCGGTAACGCGCGATGCACTGGAATCGAGTTCGCCGAAGCTGCGCGAAATGCTCGGGTCCCAGGGATTTTCGCAAGTGAGCGTCGATATCTCGCACCGCTCGTTTCAAGAGCGCTCGCCCCCATCGCAAGCCTACGAAAGTTCGCCCTCGATGGGCGAGGGCGCCATCGTGGCGCCGGCACCCGTGTCGATGTCGCGAAGCGCGAGCGCCCTGCTGGATGCGTATGCCTAGGCGGTACTGTGAAGTCCGTAGCGTCGGCGTAGTGATATTGACCGGTTGGATCGCTCGTCCTGGCACTAAATCATGCCGCCGTTGACTGAAATGATCTGCCCGGTGATGTAGCCGGCCTCGCGCGAAGCGAGATACGCCACCAAGCTCGCCACTTCGTCAGCGGAACCGGCACGCTTCATCGGTACGATGGCTTTGATGGCAGCATCATCGAAAGCTGCGCCGCCCATGCCGGCGGCGATGATGCCGGGGGCGACGGCATTGACCGTGATGCCGCGGCTCGCGACCTCGAGACTCAATGCCTTGGTGGCCGAATGCAGCGCTCCCTTCGCCGCGGCGTAATTCACCTGGCCGCGATTGCCCAGAAGTCCGGCCACCGAGGTGATGCTGATGATCCGGCCCCAGCGTGTGCGGATCATGGGCAACATCAAGGGTTGGGTGACGTTGTAAAACCCATTGACCGTGAGGTCGATGACGCGATGCCATTGCTGAGCTGTCATGGCCGGAAACACCGCATCGTCGTGCACGCCGGCGTTATTGACCAGAACCTGAATCGGGCCCTCTTCCAGAATCCGATCGATGGCGGTGCGAGCAGCGGCATCATCGGTTATATCGAATTGCAGTGCGCGCGCCTGGCCGCCTGCGCCGACGATTTGTGCGGCGATCGATTCGGCCGCCGTGATGCCGCGGTGAGCATGCACATAGACGAAATGGCCCTGTGCGCCTAAGACTCGGCAAATGGACGCGCCGAGTCCGCCGCTGCCGCCGGTGACCAATGCACGAGTCGCGATTTCATTCATAGCCGCAACCGCCTGCCGGCATTGAGCACCACCGAGGCGCGGCCGCCGAGCAAAGCTCTATCCTTGTCGCGCAAGACAAATTCATACATCGCGGTCAAGTTGTCTCCGGCCAAGTGCGTGACCTCGCAGGACAGGTCCGACTCGATGTCATCCAATCTCAGCACATGCAGCCGCACATCGCGCACACTGGCGAGCAGCCCCGCTCGCGACGCGCCCGGATTCGCGCCTGGCGCGGCACTCGCCAGCGCGCCGTGCAGCGCCATGGCCTGCGCCGCATATTCTATTCCGCTGGCGGCTCCCAGCCGGCCATGGGAGCGCAGCGGATTATCCAGCGCGCGGTGCGTGGCGGTGCTGCAGCGGATGTGGTGAACGTCCCAGGCGAGCACTTCATCGAGCAGGCACATGCGCCCCTGATGGGGAATGCGCGCCTCGATCCATGCGCGATTCATGCGCAAGGTTGGACCTGAACGGCGGCGCGCGATACATCGAGGTAATCGAGAACCACTCTTCCGGCGACCCCGCCGGCGAGCAACTGCATGAGCGGCAGCGAACGCGCGGCAGGGACCGCGACCCGCAATGCCTCGAGTTCCGGATCGGCCATTTTGTCGGCGCCCTCATCGGTGAGCGTCACTTCGATACCGGCCAGCGAGGTTGTGGTTTGCTCGGGCGTCAGCACCATGGCGACTCCGAGCGCGTCGGGTATCGGACGCTTGGCGTGCAACGGCGGGGGATATTCCGTGTCATAGGCGACGAGCAACACCGTTTGCCGATCCACCGTAATCTGTGTCATGGCATCCAATAGTCCGGCTACGAAGCTCGCGTCGAAGGCGCACAGTACATTCGACTCCATCATGGATCCGGTGGCGATGCTCCAGTATCCGGCCGCGACATTGTGGACTGAATTCGAGAAGCGTGTCGGCGAGACTTCCCGCGCTGCCAGTGCCAGCGCCTGGCAGATTTCGTGGCAGATGTGACCGTCACTGCCGGAGGAAGAGAACACACTCGGCATTCGTTCGGGATCCGCATCGGCGTTCGCGGTCGCTTCCAACGCCACGGCGAGAGCGAGCTTGACCACCCTGCCGGTACGCCGCCGTTCTGCGGGCGGCAAAATGTCGGGAACCGGCAATAGCGTGGGTGCGGCCACATAGGGCTGCCGACCCGACAACACGGCGGCAGCTCGCGGCCAATCGTTGAGTCCCGGGCCCAGTACCCCGATCCCGCCGACGTATGCGAACAGCTTCATCCGGCCCGGCCAAAAATCAAGCTGCAATTGGTGCCGCCGAAGCCGAAGGAATTGCTGAGCACGCGGCGCACCGGCGCACGCCGATTCTCTTTAATGTAGTGCGCCGTGAGGGTCGGGTCGATGCGAGTGGTCTGAATGCCGCCCGGCATCAATCCATTGCGAAGTGCGAGGGCGCTGATGACTGCCTCGAGCGCGCCGGCGGCTCCCAATGCATGGCCGGTCGCACCCTTGGTCGAGCTGCAAGGAGTCGTCGGACCGAACAGGCTCGTGACGGCCTGGCTTTCCGAGCGATCGTTGCTGGGGGTTCCGGTACCGTGCAGATTGATGTAATCGATATCGCCGGGCTCGAGCGCCGCCGCGTCAAGCGCCGATTGCATGGCCCGTTTCGCGCCCAATCCTTCCGGGTGCGGCGCCGACATGTGATAGGCATCGCTGGATTCCCCCACGCCGTGCAGCAGGATGGAATCGCCGTTCGCCTTGTCCGACGGCCGCTCGAGAAGGAAAAAGGCCGCGGCTTCACCGATGGAGATGCCATCGCGTGCGACATCAAACGGGCGGCAGGGTGCGCGGGAGGAAAGCTGCAGCGAATGGAATCCATACAAGGTCGTCAGGCAGAGCGAATCCGCTCCGCCCACCAGAGCAGCATCGATAAGACCCGCTTCGATCATGCGTCTTGCGGCACCGAACACCTTGGCGCTCGACGCGCATGCCGAAGAGACGGCCACGGCCGGCCCGTCGAGGCGGCAACGGCGCCGAATGTAATCCGCGACTGAGAACGAGTTATGGGTGGTGCCGTATTCGAACGCCTTCGGCAGCTCGCCGCTGATGGGGTCGCGTGCGCGGTACGCCAGTTCTGTCTGCATGATGCCGGCGGTGCTCGTGCCGATAAACACGCCGATTCGGCCCCGGCCCCAACGGGCGCCCGCGGCATCGACGGCTTCGAGGAAACCATCTTGCTGCAGGGCAAGTTCCGCCAATCGGTTATTGCGGCAGTCGAATATGCGAAGCTGCATCGGCAGGCGCTGTGCATCGACACCCGGAACCTCGCCGATGTGCGTGTCGATCCTGACGGTCTCAAAATCGCAGTGGGTCAGACCGCTGCGTTGCGCCACCAGACTGGCGAACGTCGGCACGACCCCTGTGCCGATGCAACTGGTCGCTGTGAATTCGGCGAGCAACAGAGGTTGCATCGGCTTCATGGCGGAAGCGCCGAGCGCAGTGTGACCGGCTTCAGCCCCCGGGTCGTGAGCGCGTCGAGCACGCGCGGCAATGCCTCCAAAATCACCGCCTCACCGCGGCGGGTACGCGCCGCGTTACCATCATGCAGCAACAGAATATCGCCCGACTGCAACGGATTAACCAGGCGGCGCACCACCGCATCGGCATCCGCGCTCACCGTATCGAAGCCACGGCGCGTCCAGCTGGCAAGCTGCAGCTGCAGACGGGCGAGCACCGGGTCGAGAAAGGGGTTGCGCAGGCCCGCCGGCGCGCGAAAAAATTTCGGACTGCTGCCCGTCACACGAAAAATGCTCTCTTGCGCCTGGAACACTTCCGAATTCATTCCGCCCGGACCCAGCAATGAAAAATTGTGCCGATGTCTCTGACTGTGATTCTCAATAGCATGTCCGCGGCGCACGATTTCTTGTGCGACGTCAGGGTAATGCAGCACGCGTTCGCCGATGCAAAAAAAAGTGGCGCAGACTCCATGGTTGTCGAGCAGGTCGAGCACCCGCGGTGTGACGGCCGGATCCGGTCCATCATCGATGGTAATGGCGACGCCCGCGCTGAGAGTGCCGCATTCCGGCAAGCGGGTCCAATTCGCGCCCAGCCAATGGCTCCGCGGCCAAAGCCCCGCCGCGGCCAGCACGACGTGGTTGGCCAGAAGTGCGCCCAGCGCCCAGGGCCATGCACGCGGCCGCGCGATCAATGCCGCCGCCGCGCCCAGGTGGACGGCTGCCGACGCGACCAACAAGCGTGGGGGCTTCCAACAGCGGGCAGTCTCTCGTTGGCTCATGAGAAGTGCGAATCCAAAAAAATCTCCCAGAGTGTCCGCCACGCCACCCACTCATGACCTCCGTCGACCACCTCAACCCAGTTTCTCGGCAGCGCCGCAGCCAGCATGTCATGGGCCGCGCAAAATCGATCATCCCTGCCGTAGCCCAGCAACACCGGCCGCGAGTCGACTCGCGTTTTGATATGGCGCCATATTCGGCGTTCCGCGTCCGATTCCGCAAGTTCACCGGGCCGCCACTTGGCGAGCCCGGAGGCCGCGGCAATTTCGTTAATCAGCATGCGGTTCCCAAGATAGGGCGCGAGCAGGCAGAGTCCGTCCAGTTCACCCGGATAGGAGCTGGCATAGTCGAGCGCAATCAACCCGCCGAGCGAAATGCCCGCCAACCAAACCGCGGCGCCCGAATCCCGTGCCGGCAGGACGATCTCGGACCGCAGCTGCCGAAAGACGTCGCGGTCGTCCAGGTGCTGCATATGCAAATCGACAAATTGTAGATCGAGGCGGACCCGCCGCCGTGCTGCGGCGCGGGCAAAGCCTTGATCCAAAAAGTCCTGCGCGGAGTGGTAGGCGCCGGGCAGCCATATCATTTGCGTCGGAGCCCTCGCGTCGGCCGACGCGGCGCAGAAAATGCTATGCATGCGCGGTGCGGACGGCGCGAAAACCGATTGCCGCGAACAGCAGCGCGAGAAATGTGCCGGGCGCGACGGTGGTTCCCAGCGCAACGAGGACCGGTACTTGCGAGAAGGAGAGAAGACCGAAACCGATGACCGTGCTGGCATTGGCGATCACCAGCGCCGCGAGCGTCAGGGCGTCGTCGCCGGCCCCCTCCGAGTTCGCTTGACGATCAAAGAACAATGCATAGTTTGAACCCACGGCGACGATCAGCAACATTCCCACCAAGTGCAGAATGGTCAACTGCACACGGGCCATGGCGAGCCCCGCGGCAACCGTGAGAACGGCCAGTACCAGCGGCGCCAGCACGCGCGCGACCCGCAGCGGCGAACGCAGCGCGATCATCAGCAGCACGGTCAATGCCAGGAACCCGGCCAGCGAGAAATGAATGGCTTCAGCGAGGTAGTCGTCGTACAGAGCATCGGATTCCTGCTTCAGATCGAGCACCCGCGCCTCGTCCGCGTGGCCTCGCCGAAGTGCCGCCGTGACTTGATCCAGATCTATTTCGCTGCCCGGTCTTGCAGCGCGCAGGGGGAGCAATGCGTTCCATAGATCCTTCTGATGAAGAACCAGCGCGTCGAATCCGGCGGCCAGGGACGTACCCGCCAAATCGCGCGGTGTTACCAAAGCCGCATGCCGAGTGGCTTCGACGTCCTCGAGAAAGGGTTGCAGGCGATCGGCGCGCAGCGGCAACCCCTCAACGGCTCGGTTTAGATTGGCGCGCAGCTCCGCCGCGCCGGGCAGGCTGCTGCGCCGGCTTTCCTGGGTAGCCATGCTCGGCAGGTAGGCCGCCGGATTCTCGAAGCCGCCGATCACTTTACCATCCACCAAGGGCTGAAGCGCGCTCGCGGCGTGTTCTGCGCCGCGCAGTATCGATTCCACGTCGGGTCCCGAGACGATCACCAGGTCGCGGACGTCCGCGGCACCCAGGTCCGCACGCAATTTCGCGTCATAGTTCTGTTCGTCGGCCGAGATGGGGCTCAATGCCGACAGTTCGCGGTTCCAGAGGGAAGCACGGTCGTGATACAGCACTCCGAGGCTCAAGAGCGCAAGAGCCGCTCCGCATAATAAAATGCTGCCGCTGCTCAAGTTTTCCACTGCCTGCAAAAAGCCGCCGACGCGCAGTCCAACCGGCTTTACATCGCGAATCGTGAAGCCCGCCGGCAACAAGGCCGGCAATACAAAGCGAGTCACCAACGCAGCCGCGATCAGTCCGCTGATGGAATAAAGACCCAGCTGCTTGAGTCCGGGAAAACCCGACGGCAGCAGAGAAGCGAATCCACACACCGACGTCAGCATCCCAAGGCGTATCGTGGGCCACCACAGCTGCTGCCAGCTGCCGGCGCCGCCATGCGTCTGGCGCGATTGAACGAAAAAATAGATCGAGTAGTCGACCGATTCACCGATCAAGGTAATGCCGAATCCCAAGGTGACGCCATGTACGGCGCCGAATCCCAAGGCTACCGCGGCGATGCCGACCAATGCGCCGGTGGCGACCGGCAGCAGTCCCAACCCGAGTGCCGGCAAGGAGCGGTACACGAGCAGCAACAGGCTCACGACGAGAATGCCGCTGGCAATCGACAGGCGCACGGCAGCGCGCTCGATCTTGGCACGCGCCGCGATGGCAAAGACGCCCGGGCCGCTCAAGTGCAATTGCAGACTCTTGGCGCCCGACTGCGCCGGCTCGCGGGCAGCGGCAGTGAACGCGGCGCGGATCGCATCGATGGCCTTGCTTTGAGCATCGCTGTCGGATCCGCTCGCCTGAGTCTGCGCGACCGCCAGTGCTCGGGCCCCGTCGCTCGAAACCCAAACTCCATCGCGGCTCTCGGGTTGGGGCGAGCGTGCCAGCTGATCGATGATATTCAGCAGCTCGCCCGTGGGGTCGCGCGGCAGCAAAGACTTGAACAAGAGACCTGCCGGCGAGGCCAGGTCGTCAATGGTTTCGCGTATGGCGGTGTTCAGGCCGGCCGCAGTAAAGCGCTGCGCATTCACCGCTTCGCTCAGCAGGTAACGGTGCTGAAACAAAAATTCGCGATCGGTTTGTCCGGCGACTGCTTCACCGTTATTGACGCTGGAGAACTGAGGATCTTTGCGCAGGTCTTCGACCAGGCTTAGCGACGCCCGCGCCCGCGATGCGGCGTCGCCTTGCTCAATCGCGATGAGAATCGTGCGCGAGGCGGGTCCATCGCGCAGCTGGTCGACCAACAATTGCTGCGTGGGCGTCGGATGCGCGGGCAGGAATGCCGACAGGTCGGTACTGTAACGCGCACGCGCGACGATGATGACCGCAAACGCCGCGCAGCCGAGCCAAACGAAAAGCACACGCGCGCGACGCACGTTCATGGCAAGGTGGAGGGCCGCAAGGTCATCAATGAGCGGTCGCCGTCAGGCTGGCGAATTTCCACCTTCAACAATTGATCTTGCGCGCCGTCAATGCGCACCTGGCTGACGGCTTGCCTGACCTTCGATTCCAGCGGCACCAGCGTCAAGGTCCAGCGCGAGACGCTGCCGGTGAAATCGAGCCGAAACAATCGCTCGAGTGTTTTGCGATCCCCCGCCAGCGTGGCGCGGATGCTTTCCACGAAAGGCAGCATCTGCGGGTAAGCGTGCAGGTCCATCACGCGGCGGCTATGTGCGCGCTCCACCGTCAGTTCCTCGCCCTTCAGAACCAGAGTCTCAGCGTGCGGCTTGAGCGTGCGCTTTTCGAGCCTATCCGGCGCGTCATAGCGCAGTTCACCGGAGGATTCGATCGGACGACTCAGGACGGAAAGAAAGTGCTGCTCGATGAACTCGACGCGGCCGTGCTGGCGAATCGCCAACATGGCCATGACCTGATCGAGCTCGTGTGAGTCCGCGGGGGCGGATGCGGGCACCCGTGCGGGCGCCGGTGCGGGCGCGGCCCGCGACGGTGTGCTGCCGGCGGCCAAGAAGATGCCGCAGGCGATCAATGCGAGGAAGCGCTGCATCACTGGGCTCCCGCCGGCCTGCGCCAAAAATCAAAAAAATTGAACCAGTTGTACGGATCGCTGCGGCAGTAGCGCTCCAGAACCGCGACGTAACGTTCGATCGCGGCCCGCACCGCAAGATCGCGGCGCCCGACGCTCATGACGGAGAAGTCCGCGACCTGTTCGAACACCACATGATAGTTGTTCCTTCCACGGTACAGGCCGGCCATGAAGAATACGGGGCAACGCAGGATGGCGGCCGCTCGCATCGGTCCCGTGGGGACGAACGCTTCTTGCCCCAGGAATATAACAGGCTGCGCCGGTTCTTCTCCCAGAGTGCGGTCGGCGAGCACGCCGACATAGGCTCCTTGATCCAGCCGCTCGGCAATATTGAGCATGGCATCGATTTGCCCCAGGGCTACGATGTCCGAAATCCAATCGGGATTGATGGCGGCAAGGATGCCGCCGATTTTGCGCGCGTTCTCTTCGTACATCGCCATGGCAACGCGCAGTCCGTCCTGCCGCCGGCTCAGGGAGTGCATGACCTCGAAGCTGCCCATATGCGCGCCGAGCAACACCGCGCCGCGGCCCTTGGGTTCATGCGCCAGCACCCTGTCTTCGCCTTCGACCGAGATGTTGAATTTCTCGAATTGGCCGTTGATGAGATAGACCCGGTCGTGAATGGTGGTCGCGAAGCTCAAAATCTGGCGGAACCGGTCGCGTGCCAGCGGCTCCCTGCCGAGGGCGAGACGCAAATACTTGAGCGAGTGGCGCCTTGCACTGGGGCCGAACAAGAAAAAATAAATGGCGATGCCGTACAGAATGAAGCGGCTCGCTCTGCGCCCACAGCGCAACGACAGAAACGCCATGATTCTCAGCAGCCAGAGGCTTCCGCGCTCGCGGTGTCTGACCCATTCAGCGGCCTTGGGTTGGCCGCCCATCAGATTTCCCGGTCTAGGATTCATGCAGCGTGCCGCTGGCCACTTTGCGGTCGTCGACCCGGATCGTGAAATGAATCAATCCCGGCGCGCAAGCTTCATGCTCGAAAACCAGGTTGTCGCGCGGCCGCACCGCGTCGAGAAATTTCGCGGATGAAATGCGCCACGATGTAAGGTCGATGCCGCGCGCCTGTTCGATGATCTTGATCATCTCATCCAGCAGCGTGGCGCCCGGCAGAACCGGAAACGCGGGGAAATGACCCGCGAATGACGGGTGGTCGGCGGCAATCTGCAATGTGCTTTGCATTTTCATTGCGATTCGTGGCTCCGCAATCGCTGCTCGGCGAATCCTTGCAGCGCCTGTTGCGGCAACTTGCCGGTCGCATTGCGCGGGAGCTCATCCACGATCAACAGCGGCCGCGGCAGAAAGACCGGGTCGATCAGCAGCCGCAGCTGTTCCGTCAAGGCGGCCACGGTCAGTCCCGGCGCCACGACGACCGCGCCCAGGCGCGTCACGCCGGTCGCACCGGACATGTCTTCGCGCAGAAAGAACGCGCCGTCGACGACGCCCGGAACGGCGTTGAGTTGTGCATTCAAATAGCCGAATGAACTGCGTTTGCCGGCAACATTTACCAGATCGGCCGTCCGCCCATGCAGCAGAAATTCTTGTTCGCCGGTGAGCTCGATGACATCGCACAGAGGCGTCAATTGTTCGATGTGACCGCCCTGTGCAAAGACCTGCCCGTTCGAGAGGCTCAAGTGAACGCCCGGCCAAAGCCGCCAGGCCGCCGTATCTGCCGTGCGCCGCAGGGCAATCTGCCCGGTCTCGGTTGATCCGTAGATTTCCAGCAACGGCGCGCGGTACTGCTCTTCGACCTCACGCGCCAGTTCGCGGCTCAATGGGGCGGTTGCCGACATCACCAGATCCAGCGCCGGGAATTCGACCCCGGAGCTCAGCAAGGTGCGCAGATGGATCGGCGTGGTGACCAACACCCGGGGCTGAGGCACCCGCCGGATGGCGGCGGCGACATCCGCCGGATAGAAAGGCCGTTCGGCGCTCAATGCATTGCCGCTGAGCAGCGCCAGCAGCACGGTCGATTCGAAGCCGTACATATGCTGCCCTGGTACCGTGCCGACGAGGGTATGGCTTCTGCCGTCCGACAAGCCCAACCGCGGCGCGCCGTTCTGAACGCAACGCGACAGCAGGCCCCAGGTCTTTTTATAAGGCACCGGTGTGCCGGTAGAGCCGGAAGTAAAAACGATGGCGGCGAGTTGCGCGGCGGCAATGCGCGGCACGTCGAAAGACGCGGCTGCAAGGTGGGTTGTCGGGCGCACGAGATCCGGGTAATAGACCCGCGCCAGCTCGATGTCGCAGCGTCTGTCGTCGGTCAAACAAAAAGCGTCGGGAGCAAAGGCGGCGAGTTGCGCGATGACCTGCGCAGTATGGGTCGAGGGCAGCAAGCTGACGCGCCCGGACATCAAACAGGCGGCGAGTCCGACGGTGAATTGATAGCGGTCGGCGCAGACATTCAGCACATGCCTGCCTTGGGGCAATCTCTCCGCTACCTGCCGCGCCTCGTCAAGAAATTGCCGGGCAGTCACCCCAAGTCCCGATCGATAAGCGACGATCGCCGTTGGCGAGGTATGCGACAGCAGCGCGACCGGGTCCGTCATTTCGGAGGCGAGTCCGCAAAATATACGCGCAAGGTGGCGATCAATCCGCTGCGATGAACTTGCGGCAACACACGGCGGCGGACGGCGTATTCCGCCACGAACATGAACAGGATCAGCGGCAGCGAGCAAAAATTCACGAACACCGACCACACGCTCAGCGGAGCGAACTCGAAGAGCAGGAAGCTGACCGCCACGTTGAGCAAAAAGAAGACAGTCCACGCCAGCGTGACGCTGCGTGTATAGCGCAGCTCGAGCGCAGTCAATGGACCGTGTACCTTGTCCGCGAGCTGTGTGCACAACGGGATACTGCCTTTGCGCAACGATCGACCGAAAGTAAAGGCCATGATGGAATAAAAACCCACCTGCTGGACCAGGTAAACAATCGGGAAATTTTGCGCGAATAGCGGCCAGAAGGCACGCAGCAACGCCGCCGTTGCCGCCGCCGCCGACAGCGCCACGAGAGCGCCGCTCCAGCGCCAGAGCAGTACCAGTCCCAAAGTCAGCATGGGTGCGAGCGCGAGCAGCGTGCGCAAATCGTGCGCTTGCGGATTGAGATTGCTGTAGTGCGATAGAAAGGAGTAGACGATGAGGAATAAAAGGACGGCAGCAAGCTGCAGTCTACGCCGGAGAACCATGGCTACTTGGTTCTCTGCGCCGCAATGTACTCTGCTAAGTGCCTCAAGGAACGGAAGATCTGCTGATTCTCCTGGCTGTCGGCCCGCAAGTGGATGCCGTACTGCTTGGAGACGATCAGCGCCACCTCCAAGATATCGATGGAATCGAGGCCCAGCCCTTCCCCATA
Source organism: uncultured Gammaproteobacteria bacterium (assembly GCA_963721095.1). Lineage (GTDB taxonomy): Bacteria > Pseudomonadota > Gammaproteobacteria > Steroidobacterales > Steroidobacteraceae > Bog-1198. The sequence continues at coordinate 831,914 of CAVRHU010000001.1, forward strand.
CAACGGCGCGTCGGGATCGATATCCTGAGGCTTGACCTCAAGATTCAAGGCTTGCACGAACAGCGCGGCAAGTTCCCGCTGAAGACCGACATCGGTCAGCGGCGCCGGCTGTTGCATGAGCGACGCTTTGTCGGACATAGCTTTAAGCTTTCGATTGGAGTTCTAAGTAGCCGCATTATATAGGTGCGGGCGGGTGCGGCAACTTAGCTTGGGCTCCGGCGCAAGCGCCGGGCTGCCAACAGGGGTAGGCGCACCAGAAATCCGAAAAACAGCCGAAAATGCATCCAAGTGAGCAACGTGTTGTCCCGCCCGTAACGAAAATGGGATATGCCGCCAGCCTCCGGACCGAAGTAGCGCACAGGGGCCGGTAGATTGATGGGCTGGATGCCGCGCCAGCACAAACGCACCACGGCTTCCACATCGAAGTCGAAGCGCCGCATCCAGAGTTGCCGGCGCATCACGCTGATGAGCGCGCCGATGGGGTAGACACGAAAGCCAAACAGCGAATCGTGGATTCCGGCCCAAAGCGTCTCGAGGTTGGCCCACCAGTTGGATATTTTTCGGCCTTTGACCCGCAAACTGGGGGCACTGTCGTCAAATACGGGTTCCCCCAGCACCATGGCGTCGGGAGACGCCATGGAGGCTTGCATGAACTGCGGGATGCTGGCGGTGGGGTGTTGGCCGTCGGAATCCAGAGTCAGCGCATGCGTGAATCCTAGCGCCCGGGCTTCCCGTATGCCGAAAAGCACCGCCGCCCCCTTGCCGCGATTCTTCGGCAGCACCCAAATTCGAAGATTCGGCTCGGTTGCAGCCATTTCCGAGAGCCGGTGTTCCGAATGATCGGTACTGCCGTCCACCACAACCCAAACCGGCGCCCATTGGACCAGCGCTGACTGGACGGTTGAAAAGACCTTCGCGCCGGGATTGAAGCTCGGAATGAGCACAAGATGGGTGCTCGATGGCGTCATCTTTAGTGTTTGAGCCAGCGGGCTTGTGGCGCATCTTGCAGCGCCTGCCGGTAGTAGCGATCGAGTTCTGCGGTGAACGCGGGAACATCCGTGGGAGGCTCGAAGCGCTGACCCAACCGGACTTTATAGGTGATGGGCAGTTCGGGCCGCTTGAACAAGGGCCATCCCTTGCTCAGGAAGGGCGAATCGGTCTCGATGACCAGCGTTTGCACCGGCACGTTCGCATGTTTCGCGATGAGGCCGACACTGCCCACCAAGGGATTGATCGGAAATCGGGTGGTGCGGGTTCCCTCGGGGAACAGCAGCAATACACCGCCGGCCTGCAAATGCGCCACCGACTCCTTGACCATATGCCGGGACGAGTCGTTGCGCACATAGCGCGCGAGCCGGGACCCTGACCCTAAAAACACGTTTTTCATCAAAGCGGACTTCATCACGCAGACCAAATTCGGATGCCGGGTCAGAATCAGCAACGCATCAATCAGCGCGGGATGGTTCGGGGCCAATATCACCGGAGGTCCGCTGCGCAGAGCATCGATGGCTTTCAGGTCCAGGCGGTAAGTTCCCGTGATCGACAGCGACCAGGAATAGATGCGAAAGCCGGCCATGATGCCGCGGCGGCCCAGCGCGGTGCCGAGGCGCGCCGGCAATATGAAATAAAGCGGCAGCGCGAATACCGACCAGGTGAGGCAGATCAGGCCGAGAAGCGACAGAGAGCTGTAGAGCGCGAAATATTCGTAAAGAGTTTTGAAGAAACGCCGCATCGTCGTTCAGTCCGGTATTTCCACGATCTGCGATGATTTTCGGATCATCCACGCGAAACCAAACCCGCCCGTCCAATAGCTTTTGCGCTGAACCAGGGGGCTGTCAACAAAAGCCGCGCCTGCGAGCGTGTCGTAGCGCATGTAGGCGCCCACCCAAAACTTCGGGTAGCGCTTCGACAGCGCGGCAAGAGTTTGCGTGCCGGCGTAGCCGCCCGCCGCTGCAAATTCCGGGCGTGTGGGCGTCGCATACTGCGGGGCGACGGAATAGAAGTAATCATGATAGCGGCGATCCGCGAACAGCGGCCCTGCCAAGAGTCCGAGATTCCAATCCGGGAGCCCGAATGGATCCCTCAGATCCAAATTCAATCGCGGGCTGAATGTCCACCCGATGATCCGCGGCGAGGATTCGACCGTCGCCGCCGCGCGCAGAGGCATGCGCAGGTCGAGTTTGACCTTGCGATCGCCGCTGCGAAACAAGTGGAAATCAAAGGAGGGTCCCACCTCAACCGTGGAACGCAAGTCCGGCATGCCGCTGCGCTCGCGATCGTTGCGCACCGGCGTGGTCAGGTTAAAGCTCAAATTGATGTCGAGCCAAGGTTGATTGAGCAGGGTCCCGCGTACGCCGTCCCGGTCAGCCTTCAGGAATTTGCCGTTGTAGATAATGTACGGCACGGGCAGGGGGTAGGCATGCGTGGTATCCGAGCCCCGATAATCCTGGAAGGCGATTGCGCCCGCGCCGAGGCCGAACTCCCATAAAGGCGCGTCCTTGGCGTAGGACAGGGGGGCGATGACTGCGGCAGCAAGCACTGAGGCAAGGGTCCCGGACAGGCTGACTGCGCGCCGGCGCGCGCGCCTGATCATGGCAATCTCGGGCATACACTTCGCTTGGGTTGGGGTCCTATCCAGTGAACCCGGGCGAGGGCATCCTAGTCTAAGATACCAAGCCATGCACATTTTGATTGTCGAAGACGACGAGGTTGCGCGCGACTACCTGGCCAAGGCGTTGCGGGAAGCCGGCCATACGGTGGACGTGGCGGGCAACGGGCTCGAGGGCTTGCACATGGCCTCCTCCATCGCCGTCGATCTTGCGATCGTCGATCGCATGCTGCCGAAGCTCGACGGGCTCGCGCTGGTGCAATCGCTTCGGGCCACGGGGCGGAAAATGCCGGTCCTCATCTTGAGCGCGCTTGGGGACGTCGATGACCGGATTACCGGCCTGCGCGCCGGCGGCGACGACTACTTGACGAAGCCCTATCACATGGCCGAGCTGCTGGCGCGGATCGATGCGCTCGCCCGTCGAGGCGATGCGGGCAACGCCGAGGCGAGCACCAGGCTGAAACTTGCGGACTTGGAACTGGATCGCATGACCCGGCGCGTCATGCGCAACGGCAAGAAAATCGAATTGACCGCGCGGGAATTTCAGCTGCTTGAATTCATGATGCGTCACAGCGGCCAGGTGGTGACCCGCACCATGCTGCTCGAGGGCGTGTGGGATTATCATTTCGATCCTCAAACCAATGTGATCGACGTACATATCAGCCGTCTGCGCCAGGCAATCGACAAAGACTTCGACAAGCCCCTGCTGCACACCGTGCGCGGAGCGGGCTACAGCTTGCGCGAAGACGAATAGCGGCGCCGCCACGCGCAGAACAGACAAGCTCGTAACCGCTCAGATGAGTCCCGATCAGCGTTTTCTCGGCGTTCTCGATACCTCGCCTTTCCGTATCGCCATCGTCTATTCGATCGTATTCGCGATCGGTGCGGCGGCGCTCATCTATGCGGTCGATTTTGCCGTGTCGCGAGTCGTAGACGGCAGCACCGACAATTTGATCGAAGCGGAAGTTCAGGGCCTGCGCGAACAGATGCTGGTGCTGTCGCGCAACGACTTCATCGAATTGGTCGAGCAGCGTTCGCAAGATCAAGATGTGCGCGGGGCGGTTTACCTGATGGTCGATCCGCAGCTGCGCCCGGTGGCCGGCAATGTCCCCGCGTGGCCGAAAATCGACACCAAGGAAAAGTGGTTTCTGTTCAAGGTATCCGTGCCGTTCGGCGACGAGACGCGCGAGCACGAAATGCGCGCCCGCTATTTCGCCCTGCCGGGCGGCTACCAAATGCTGGTGGGCCACGATGTGCAGGAACGTCAGGATGTAAAGAGCCTCATGATGCGAGGCCTGATCGCCGCCGTGGTGCTGACCTTGCTGCTGGGCCTCGGCGGCGGATTCTGGATGGGGCGGCGCATTCTTGCGCAAGCCGGCGCGATTTCCGCGGTGGCAACGCAAATCATGCGGGGCGACTTGTCGCAGCGCCTGCCGGTCCGCGATGCCGATGACGAGATCAATACGCTGGCGCGCGAGATCAACACCATGCTCGACAAGATCGAGCAGCTCACGCTGGGCATGCGCACCGTACTCGACAGCGCGGCCCACGACCTTCGCACGCCGCTCAATCGCCTGCAGGCCAGCGCGGAGGGGGCGATGACCTCGCTGGCGCCCGGGTCGGCCGAGCGGCGCGTGCTCGAACGAGTGACCACCGAGGTCGATCACATGCGCAGCACGCTCGATGCACTGCTGCGAATCGCGCTGGCGGAGACGGGTACCGTGGCGCGCGAGCAGGTGGACTTGTCGGAGCTGGTCGGCAGCGTGGTCGAGCTGTACGCGCCGGTGAGCGAAGAACGCGGCATTGTGCTCGACAGCTCTGTCGCGCCGGGCGCGCACGTGCAGGGAAACCGGCAATTGCTGGCTCAAGCCCTGGCGAATTTACTCGACAACGCCATTAAATTCACGCCCGACGGCGGCCACATACGCGTGGCGCTCGACGGGTCGGGCAGCGCGCCGCAGGTGGTTGTAGAGGATAATGGACCCGGCATTCCGGCGGACAAACGCGAGATCGTGCTCGGCCGGCGCGTTCGCCTGGACGAGGCGCGGAATTTCCCCGGCTCGGGATTGGGCCTCTCACTGGTGGCTGCGGTGACTAAATTACACGGCGCGCATCTCGTGCTCGATGACGCGGGTCCGGGTTTGAAGGTTTCATTGAAATTCTGAGGAGAGACGATGTTGAAGCATTGTGCCACTTTGATTTGTATCGCCGGCTTGACGGCCTGCGTCAGCAACCAGGCCGCGCCGCTTGCGGCCGCCCCCGCTCCCGCCGCCGAAGCCGCGCCGGCGCCCCCGGCGCTGCACTCGGGCATCGATCTTCAATATGTCGAGCACTCGGTCCGTCCTCAAGACGATGTCTATGGATATCTGAACGGACAATGGCTGCGAAATTATCAGCTGCCTCCCGACAAAGGAGCCGTGGGCTCGTTCACCGTTGTGCAGGATAAGACCGAAGAGCAGCTGCGAACCATCGTCGATGCTCTCGATCAGTCGACCGGCAACGATGACCCCGACGCGAAGAAGCTCGCCGATCTTTACGCAAGCTATATGGACGAGGAACGACTGCAGGCGCTGGGTCTCAAGCCGCTGCTGGCGGAATTCGCGGCAGTCGATGCGATCAAGACCATGAACGCGATTCCCGCTGCGATGGCGCACCTGATCGAGATCGGTGCCGGCGCGCCTTTCAATCTTCGAATCAATCTGGATGCCAGAAATTCCGCGCAATACGCCGTCATCCTGCAACAAGGCGGCTTGGGGATGCCGGATCGCGACTATTATCTGAGGGACGACGCCAAGCTCAAGGAGGCACGCGTCGCATACCGGGCGCACATCGAGAAACTGCTGGGCATGGCCGGACAGGTCAAAGCCGCGCGCCGCGCCGGTGCGATTCTCGACCTGGAAACGACGCTGGCGAAAATTCAGTGGACCCGGGTCGAAGACCGCGATCCCATCAAGACGTACAACAAGACGGCGCTTTCGGAGCTTCCCGCGCTGATGCCCCGATACGACTGGCAGCGCTTCATCCGCGGATCCGGCATCGAGGGCAAGGTCGACTATGTGATCGTGAACCAACCGACCTACCTCGCCGCTCTCAGCAAGGTGGTCGCCGGCACACCGCTACCGGTGTGGAAGGCTTATTTCAAATGGCGGGTGTTGTCCACGTTTGCACCCTACCTGTCCAGACCTTTTGTCGATGAACGATTTGCGTTCACGGGCGGGGTGCTGCGCGGCGTACCAGAGAACGAACCGCGCTGGAAGCGCGGCATCACGCTCCTGGACGGCAGCATGGGAGAGGCGCTGGGCAAATTTTATGTCGCGAAATATTTTCCGCCGCAGAACAAGGCGCGTATGCAGACCTTGGTGTTGAACCTGCTGGAGGCTTACCGCCGCGATATCGACACGCTGGATTGGATGAGCGCCGAAACGAAAGTAGGCGCGCAGGCCAAGCTGGCAAAAATGCTGCCCAAGATCGGCTATCCCGACCGTTGGCGCGATTACAGTGCACTCAAGATTTCGCGCGACGACCTGCTCGGCAATGTGATTCGGGCCAACGAGTTCGAATACCGGCGCAATCTGGCCAAATTGGGCAAACCGGTCGATCACGGCGAGTGGGGCATGCGCCCCCAAACCATCAATGCATCCTACAACTCCACCCGCAACGAGATCACCTTCCCGGCCGCCATCCTGCAACCGCCGTTCTTCGACGCGAGCGCCGACGATGCCGCGAACTATGGAGCCATCGGCGGGGCCATCGGTCATGAGATGAGCCATGGATTCGACGATCAGGGCAGCCAATTCGATGCCGACGGCAATTTGCACGATTGGTTCACCAAGGCCGATCACGACAAATTTGCCGAAAAGACCAAGGCGCTGGTGGCGCAGTACAACGTTTATGAACCGGTCCCCGGATACCACGTCAATGGCGCGCTCACCCTGGGGGAGAATATCGGCGATAACTCCGGTTTGGCGATTGCCTACAAGGCCTACCGGATATCCCTGGCGGGCCACGAGGCGCCCGTGATCGACGGCCTCACGGGCGATCAGCGTCTGTACCTGGGCTGGGTGCAACTCTGGCGCGGCAAGGTGCGCGATGCGGAGGCGATCCAGCGCATCAAAACCGATCCACATTCGCCGCCGGCGGTGCGTGGCACGGCGCCGCTGCGAAATCAACCCGGGTTCTATGCAGCGTTCGGCGTGAAACCCGGCGACAAAATGTATTTGCCGCCCAATGAGCGCGTGAGTATTTGGTAAGCGTCAAATTGCCGGCGCTCCTACGGCAGCGGCCGCAGGGGCGCCGATCTTCGTAAGCTGCTGAATATTATTGAGAAAAAACTCTAAAAATCTTCTGGCATAGAACTTGCTCGATTCGAGGTGCGGCATGTGTCCGCGCCTTGGAATCGAACTATGGCAGACGAAGCTGACGACGCTCCTCCCCCTCCGCCGCCGAAAAAATCAGGCGGCTTCATGGGCACCCTGGTCAATGGGCTGGGCATATTTGCCCTCACCCTCGTTGCCGTGGTGCTCGGCGGCTTCATCAACGCCAAATTGCATCCGCTGCCGGATCTCAAAATGGACAAGGACGGCAAGATCACCGCCATCGTGCCGGTGGCCGCGGCGGCAAAGGGTGCGGAAGGCGGCGGCGCCGGCAAGCCGTCGGTCTACTACGCCATCGATCCGCCCCTGGTCGTGAATTTTGAGGATGGCTCCGCGGTGCGCTTCCTGCAAATCACCATGGAGATCATGGCGCACGACGAGAAGGCCATCGAGAGCGTGCAGAAGAACATTCCCCTGATCCGCAACAATCTGCTCTTGCTGATGAGCAATCGCAATTATCAATCGATGATGTCGCGCGAAGGCAAAGAGAAGCTGCGCGGAGAAGCGCTCGCCGAAGTACGCGCCGTGCAGAAGAAGGAAGGCGGTCCCGATGTGGACGACGTGCTGTTCACCAGCTTCGTGGTGCAGTAATGGAGGAAAACCGGGCACGCATCTCCAACGAAGAAGTGGCGGCCCTGCTCGAAAAGAATGGCAAGGAAGCCGCCGCGACGGTGCGCCCCTACGATTTCGCCGCCCAGCGAATCAATCGCAGCGAGTTGCCGCTGCTCGAAGCGATCTGCAAAAACTTCGGCGATCGCTGCGGCACTTCATTGGCCGGATTGCTGGGAAGGGACGCCGGCCTGCATTTCGATTCGCTGGAATCGGTCAAGAGCGCCGACTTGCAGGCTTCCTTGCCGGTGCCGGCCACGATCGCGGTCGTGCGCCTCAAGCCATTGCCCGGATTTGCCTATGTCTGCGTCGAGCCGGCGCTGCTGCTGACATTGTTGGACGGCTTCTTCGGCGGCACGGGCCGCGCCAACGCCGATCCGCAGGCCGTGACCGCGCCGGCGGCGCAGCGCTTCCTCAATCTGATGCTGCGCAGTTTCGCCGTGGATTTGACCGCCGCCTGGCAGCCCGTGTCGCCGGTGGAATTGGAGCTGGTGAAACAAGAGACCAATCCGCGACTGCTGCAATTGGGCGGGGCGCTCGAGTCGGTGACCGTCGCCCGGTTTAGCGTGGAGTTCGCGGCGCGCAGCGGCCGCATCGACTGGCTGCTGCCGGATGCCTTGCTCAGTCCGATCCGCGAGGCACTGGCCGGCGACGGCGGAACAGCCCCGGTTCGCAAGCATGAAGCCTGGGCGCCTGTGCTCACCAATGCGCTCAAGGACACGCAGCTCGATACGCGCGCCGTTCTGGCGCAAGCCAAAATCAGCTTGCGGGAGCTGGTGAGCCTCTCGCCCGGCGACATCATTCCCATCGATGCGCCCCAGCAGGTCACCTTGTTCGCCGGCGATGTGCCGCTGTATCGCGGCCGCTTCGGCATCTCTCAAGGGCGCAACGCCCTCAAAATTCTTCCAGGAGCCCCGGTATGAGTCCGCCAGATCCCAAGTCCGCCGTCGCACGCGCGCAATTCAGCGACTTGAGTCCCAACGCCGCCGGCGCGGGCGGCCAGGAAATGAATTTGCAGTTGATACTCGATGTCGCGGTCACCCTGGCGCTCGAAGTAGGGCGGGCGAAGATGTCGGTGCGAGATTTGCTGCAGCTGGCGCCCGGTGCCGTCGTGGAACTCGATCGCCTGGCGGGCGAACCGCTCGACGTGCTGGTCAACGGTGTACGCATCGCGCGCGGGGAAGTGGTCGTGGTCAACGAAAAATTCGGCATTCGTCTCACCGACGTGGTCAGCGAGACGGAAAGGATGGAGCACGCCAAATGACGGCGATGGCGCAACCCGCCTCGCCGCTATCGATCGGCAGCCTCGCTCAACTCACCCTGAGCCTGATCGCCATTGTTGCGCTGATTCTGGCCATCGGCTGGGTCTTGAAGCGTTTCAAGCTGAGTTCGCCGCGGGGCTCCGTCGACTCTGAGATTCTCGATCAGTTGAGCGTCGGGCCGCGCGAGCGCGTGGTGCTGGTTCGCATCGGCGAGGCGCAAGTCCTGCTCGGCGTGGGCGCAAGCGGCATCGTTGCCTTGACGCCCTTGAGCGCGCCCATCGTGCTCAAGGCCTCGGGCCGTGTGCCGGCCTTTGCCGAGCGCTTGCGAGACATGATGAAGCGGCCGGGTGGGGCGCCGTGATCCAGGCGCTGCATCGGCACCGTCATCGGCTGGCGGCGGCCGCGCTGCTGGCGTTCGTGCCGATCGCGGCGGGCGCGCAGGCCGCGCTGCCGGCCATCGCCTTGAAGTCGGCGGCCGACGGCGTGCAGACCTATTCGCTGACCTTTCAGATCCTCATACTGATGACGCTGCTTACGTTGCTGCCGGCGATTTTGCTGGCGATGACGGCGTTTACGCGAATCATCATCGTGCTGTCGATTCTGCGTCAGGCGCTCGGCATGGCGACCACGCCGTCGAATCAAGTGCTCACGGGCCTCGCTCTGTTCCTGACTTTTTTCGTGATGGGTGCCACGCTCGAGCAGTCCTATGCGTCCGGGATCAAGCCGTATTTGGACGGCCAGCTCGCCGGAGAAGTGGCGATCGACCGTACGGTCGCACCCTTGAAGAAGTTCATGCTGGCGCAAACCCGCGAAAATGACCTGCAGTTGTTCTCGAAGCTCTCGGGCAAGGCGCAATTCGCGAGCGCCGACGACGTGCCGTTGTCGGTCCTGGTGCCTACATTCCTCACCAGTGAACTGAAAACCGCCTTTCAGATCGGCTTCATGGTTTTCATACCATTCCTGGTGATCGATCTGGTGGTCGCGAGCGTCTTGATGTCGATGGGTATGATGATGCTGTCGCCGGTTTTGGTCTCGTTGCCGTTCAAGATCATGCTGTTCGTGGTGGTCGACGGATGGACACTGCTCATCGGCACGCTGGCGTCGAGTTTTCACCAGTGACGCCGGAAAACGTCATGGATCTGGCGCACAAGACGCTGATGGTCACGACCTTGATCTCCGCGCCGCTGCTGCTGATCGCGCTGATTACCGGGTTGGTCATCGGCATGCTGCAGGCGGCCACTCAGATCAACGAGTCCACGTTGAGCTTCATCCCCAAATTATTGATGCTCGTCCTCAGCCTGTTCGTCGCCGGACCCTGGATTCTGCGCGTGCTGATCGATTTCACGCACGAACTCTACGCAAGCATCCCGGCGATGGTCGGCTAGCCGCATGCAGCCGTTGACCCTGAACGTCTCCGATGTCTCGGCGTGGGTGAGCCGGATGTGGTGGCCCGCGCTGCGCATCGGCGGCTTCGTGCTCGCCGCTCCGGTGGCGAGCGAGGCGGTGGTGCCGACGCTGGTGAAGATCGTGCTGACTTTAGCCCTGGCGTTCTTGCTCGGCCCGCTGATCCAGGTCCCCGCCGGACTGTCGATCTTCTCCGCGACGGGAATGCTCGCCGCCGTGCTGGAATTGCTCATCGGCGTCGCGATCGGCCTGGTGGTGCAGGTGGCCTTCGAGGCCCTGGTCTTCGCCGGGCAAAGCATCTCGCTCACCATGGGCCTGGGCTTCGCGACCTTGGTCGATCCGCAGCGCGGCGCGCAGGTTCCGGTGCTCGGCCAGCTGTTCATGATTTTCGGCACCCTGACTTACCTGGCGATCAACGGGCACTTGATGCTGCTCGGCGCCTTGGCACAGAGCTTTCAAACGCTGCCCATCGGCGCCCATCTGGATCAGGGCATATTTTTGTCGCTGGTGCTGTGGGGCGCGCATGTGTTCGACACCGGGCTTCTGATCGCGCTGCCGGCGGTCATCGCACTGGTCATCGTCAACCTCGCGCTCGGGGTCGTCACGCGCGCCGCGCCGCAGCTCAATTTATTCGGAATCGGCTTCACCATCACGCTCATGAGCGGCTTCTTCGTGCTGCTTGCGGGTCTCGACGGCATCATGTCGGGCATCACCACGCTCATCAACAATGCGCTTCTGGCCGTTTCGGCCTTGGTCGGCGCTCCCGCGGCGGGGGTGCCCTGATGGCCGAATCCGAAATGGGCGGCGAACGTACCGAAGAACCATCGCAACGCCGCCTGCAAGAAGCGCGCGAGCGCGGCCAGATACCGCGTTCGCGGGAACTCACCAATTTCGCCACCATGATCGGCGGCAGCGCCGCGCTGGCCGCGATCGGCGGCAGCGTCGCCGCGAATCTGGCAAAGATGATGCGCCGTTCACTCTCGATCGACGCACGCGCACTGAGCAGCACGGACTCGATGGCGCAATCCTTGGGCGCCGCGTGCATGAGCGCGGTGACCGCCATCCTGCCGGTGTTCGGCGCCCTCATCGTCATGGTGGTGCTGGCGTCCGTGGCTCTGGGCGGCTGGAACTTCACGACGCAGGCGCTGACGCCGGATTTTTCCCGCCTAAATCCGCTGTCGGGACTGAAGCGATTGTTCGGATTGCATGGCGTTTCCGAGCTGGCGAAGGCGCTGCTCAAGTGCCTGGTCGTCGGCGCGGTGTGCGCGGGAATCGTCAGCTGGATTTTCGGCGACGTGCTGGCTCTCGGGCGCATGGCGCCGCGCGCGGCGGTGTCGCGCGGCGCAGGGCTCCTGAGTTGGGCCTTCGTGTGGCTGTGCGGTTCGCTCGCGCTGGTCGCCGTCGTGGATGTGCCGCTGCAATTGTTCCAGTTCAAACGCGCGTTGCGCATGACGCGGCAAGAGTTGCGCGACGAATCCAAAGAGTTGGATGGCCGGCCGGAAACGAAGCAGCGCATCCGGCAAATGCAGCAGACGCTGGCGCGCCGCCGCATGATGCACAAGGTGCCCACGGCCGATGTCGTAATCGTCAATCCGACGCACTTCGCCGTGGCCCTGAAGTACGACCCGAAAAAAATGCGCGCGCCGGTGGTGCTGGCGAAAGGCGTCGATCTGGTCGCGCAAAACATCCGCCGCATCGCCGAGGAGCATCGCGTGCCGATATTCGCTGCGCCGCGGCTGGCGCGGGCGCTGTATCGCTCGACCGACCTGAGCAAGGAGATTCCCAACGGATTATATGTCGCGGTGGCTCAGGTGCTCTCGTACATCTTCCGCGTGCGCACTTTGAATCCGACGATCGCAGCGCGGGTCATTAAGCCCAATCCCAAAGTCGGCGATGAGTACCTAGACTCATGAGCGCGCGCGGAGCCGTAGCCACGTTCGGCGAATTCGCCCGCAACGGTTTGGGAGTACCGGTGCTGGTGATGGTCGTGCTCGCCATGATGGTGCTGCCGCTGCCGGCGTTCCTGCTGGACGTGTTTTTTACCTTCAATATTTCCCTGTCCCTGATGATTCTTTTGGCGGTCATTTACGTGCGGCGCGCCCTCGAATTTGCGACTTTCCCGACGGTTCTGCTCGGCGCGACACTGCTGCGTCTGGGCCTCAATGTCGCCTCGACGCGCATCGTCCTCATGAACGGGCACACCGGCGCGCAGGCCGCGGGACACGTGATCGCCGCCTTCGGCCATTTCGTCGTCGGCGGCAACTATGCGGTGGGCATGGTGGTGTTCACGGTGCTGGTGATCATCAACTTCGTGGTGATCACCAAGGGTGCCGGGCGCATCTCGGAGGTCAGCGCGCGATTCACTCTGGACGCCATGCCCGGCCGGCAAATGGCGATTGACGCGGATTTGAACGCGGGAATCATCACGCAGGCCGATGCCATTCTCCGCCGCCAGGAGGTGCGCGAGGAGGGCGACTTCTACGGAGCGATGGACGGCGCCAGCAAATTCGTGCGCGGCGATGCCATCGCCGGCATCCTGATCGTATTCATCAATCTTTTCGGCGGCACCATCATCGGCGCGGCGCAGCACGGCATGTCGCTCGCCGATGCCGGCCGCACCTATGCCCTGCTGACCATCGGCGATGGTTTGGTGGCGCAGATTCCGGCGCTCCTTTTGTCGGTTGCCGTGGCCATTCTGGTCACGCGCGTTTCCCGCCCGCACGACATGAGCCAGCAGATCATGGCGCAGGTCTTGGGGCAACCGCGCGCGCTTGGCGTCACCAGCGGTATCCTGGGGCTGCTCGGGATAATTCCGGGAATGCCGAACGTCGTATTTTTGGCAATGGCGGCAATCTGCGCTGCCGGAGCGTACCTGCTGAGCCGGCAGCAGCCGCCCAAAGCAGTGGTGGCCGCGATACCCGCCGCTTCGCAAGTTACATCCACCGAGCAGAAGGAGCTGTCCTGGGATGACGTCGAGGCGGTCGATGTCATCGGTTTGGAAGTTGGTTACCGCTTGATCCCTCTCGTCGACCGCAACCAGGGCGGCGAACTCATGGGCCGCATCAAGGGGGTGCGGAAGAAGTTGTCCGAAGAGCTGGGCTTCCTGGTTCAGGCCGTGCACATCCGCGATAACCTGGAATTGGGCCCGAACTCTTATCGGATCACCATTCTCGGCGCGCCGGTGGGCGAGTCGGAGGTGTTTCCCGATCGGGAACTGGCCATCAATCCGGGACAGGTCTCCGGCACCATTCCGGGCTCGGCCACCAAGGATCCCGCCTTTGGTCTCGATGCCATCTGGATCGACAAGGCACGACGCGAGCAGGCGCAGTCGCAGGGCTATACCGTGGTCGATGCCAGCAGCGTCATCGCAACCCATCTGAGCCACTTGCTGCAGTCGCACGCCCACGAATTGTTGGGTCATGAAGAAGTGCAGCAGCTGCTGAACCGTCTGGGCAAGACCGCGCCGAAGCTGATCGAAGATTTGGTGCCGAAGCTATTGCCGATGAGCGTGGTCGTCAAGGTGCTGCAGTACCTGCTGCTGGAGCGCGTGCCGATCCGCAATTTGCGCACCATTTGCGAAACGCTCGCCGAACTGGCGCCCAGGACCCAGGACCCCGTGGCGTTGGTCGCCGCCGTGCGCGTCGCTCTCGGCCGCACCATCGTTCAAAACATCGGCGGACTGCGCCAGGAATTGCCGGTGATTACGTTGGATCCGGCGCTGGAGCAGGTGCTTCAAGATTCAATGGCCGGCGCGAGCGACGCCTCGCCGGGATTTGAGCCGGGGTTGGCGGACAGAATTCAAACGGCCTTGGGCGACAGTGCGCGCCGCCAGGATGCCGCGGGCGAACCGGCCGTGCTGCTGGTCGCACCGAAGATTCGCCCGTGGATCGCGCGCCTGATGCGCCACTCCACGCCGTCGCTTTCGGTGCTTGCCTATAACGAGATTCCGGAAAATCGCCGCATCCGCGTGATCGCCGCAGTGGGGCGATAGGACAGGCTCCTAGAGATTGGATTGATTCACGGAGATTGACATGAAAATTAAACGATACACGGCGCCCAGCATGCGCGCGGCTCTCGCCCTCGTCAGGGCGGAGCAGGGACCGGATGCGGTCATCCTGTCGAGCCGCCGCAGCGAGGAAGGCATCGAGGTCATCGCCGCCGTGGACTATGACGAGGCCTTGTTTGCCGAGGCGAAGCGTCCCCGGACCGAGGCGATCATGGCACCCGAGATGACGCTGGCGGCCGCGACGATCGCAGCGGTCGCGCCGAAAGCAGTCGTCGGGTCCAAATTAAGCGTTCGGCCAACCGTGAACGCCGCGCCGTCGAGCGGCGCGGGACTTAAGGCCCCGATCAGTGCGCCATTGAGTTCGGCCGCGCCCCGATCGACGGCGCCCGTCCCGGCGCGCATGGCAGCCGGTGCAACGGCTGCCACGGGCGATGGGCTCGGCGCCATGCAGCGAGAATTGCAGGACTTGCGCCGGTTGCTCGAGACCGGACTCGCCGGCATGACCTGGAGCGATAAGCGTCTGCGCGAACCGCTGCAAGCGCGCGTGTTGGAGGAACTGTCGGCACTGGATATTGCCCCCGATATCGCGATGGCCTTGGCGAGCAAGACGCCGCGGCGCACCAGTCTCGACAATCCTTCGCATATTCCGCTGGCGCTGCTCGTCAAGCATTTGCCGGTGATCAACGATATGACCTGCATCACGGGCGGCATAACAGCCGTCGTGGGTCCGACCGGCGCCGGCAAGACCACGACGATTGCCAAGCTCGCGGCCCGCTGGTGCATGCTGCATGGAAGCCAGGACCTCGCGTTGGTCAGCACGGATGGCTACCGCATCGGTGCCCGCGAGCAATTGATGACCTATGCGCGCATCTTCGGAGCGCCGATGTACGCCGCCAACAGCGGTCAGGAATTGGGCCGCGTGCTGCAGCGGCTCAGTTCAAAAAAATTGATTCTGATCGATACCGCGGGCATGGGGCCGCGCGATGTCCGGCTCACCGAGCAACTGGCGGCCTTGAAGTTGGGCGCTGCGCGAGCACGCGTTTTGCTGGCACTGCCGGCACAGGGCGAGGGCCATGCGCTGGAGGAAATCGTGCAGGCGTTCGCGCGCGTCACTCCGGCAGCCTGTGTACTGACCAAAGTCGACGAGGCAGCGAGCCTGGGCGGGGCGATCTCCGCAGTTCTGCGCCATAAGCTGCGAGTCGCGTATGTTTGCGATGGGCAGCGGGTGCCGGAGGACTTGCACGCCGCGCATCAGAAAAGAGTGTGGCTGATCCGCGCCGCGCTCAAGCTCAAGGAACGCGCGCCGCGCGCACGCAACGAGGCATCGTTGGCCCGTGCATTCGGCGGAGCCGCCGCCCATGCGTGATTTCAGACTCTCGCGGGAACGAGCCGAGGCATTGGCCGAACTGAACTCTTCGCGTCCGGTAAAGGTGATCGCCGTGACGGGCGGCAAGGGCGGGGTGGGCAAAACCACGGTATCCGCAAATCTGGCGGTCTCCATCGCCGCATCGGGCCGCGATGTCATGCTGGTGGACGCCGACCTGGGGTTGGCCAATGTGGACGTCGTACTGGGGCTGCACACCCGCTTCCATTTGGGTAATGTCGTTCAAGGCGAGTGTGCACTGGAGGATGCCATCGTTACCGGCCCGCACGGACTGCAAGTCGTGCCGGCTGCCTCCGGCATCAAACGCATGGCGACCTTATCGCCGGCCGAGCATGCCGGGATCATCCGCGCCTTCAGCGACCTGTATCATCAGGTCGAAGTGCTCGTCGTCGATACGGCGGCCGGCCTGCATGACAGCGTCATGACATTCAGCCAGGCGGCGCACCACGTGGTCGTCGTGGTCTGCGACGAGCCGGCCTCGATCACCGACGCCTATGCTCTGATCAAGGTATTGAGCCGCGAGCACGGCGTACAGCGATTCCAGATTTTGGCGAATCAGACCCGGCGGTCGGGCGAGGGACCCGATCTTTTCCAGAAAATTAGCCGGGTCTGTGACCGATTTCTCAATGTGACGCTGGAGTTCGCCGGCTCGATACCGTTTGACGACTATCTACGGCGCGCCGTGCAGCGGCAGACGGCCGTGGTAGATGCCTTCCCGGCATCTATTTCCTCCATTGCGCTCAAGAATCTTGCCTCTAAAGCCGATAAGTGGTCTGTGCCCCAAGGGGCACGCGGTCACTTGGAGTTCTTTGTCGAACGAATGGTCGGGGCCAGGATCGCCCCGTCGACGGTATTGCAATGAGAGCAAGCACACAGTACTCGAACACTCAAAAACGCGGCGCGAAACCGGCCTCGGAAGATCACACGCCGGTCGATCAAGTGCCGCAGCACGAATTGGTGTTGAGACACGCTGATTTAGTGAAGCGTATTGCCTATCACCTGGTCAGTCGCATGCCGCCGAATGTGGAGGTCGACGACTTGATTCAGTCCGGAATGATCGGCTTGTTGGATGCGGCCAAGCATTATTCGGCGGACAAGGGCGCGAACTTCGAGACCTACGCTGGTATCCGCATACGCGGGGCGATGCTGGATGAAGTGCGCAAATCCGATTGGACGCCGCGCTCGGTGCATCGGAACATGCGCGAGATGGCCGACGTGATCCGCAAGATCGAGAACGCCAAAGGCCAGGATGCGACGCCCACCGATATTGCCGAGGGGCTTGGGGTTTCCATCGAGGAATATCACAAGCTGGTGCAGGACGCCGCGAGCTGCCGGCTATTCAGCTTCGATCAGATGGGATCGAGCGAGGACGAATCCAGTCCTGCGGATCATGCGCGCGACGATGGGCCGGGTCCTTTGGAGGATATCGAGGACGCGGGATTTCGCGGCGCGCTGAGCGCGGCCATCGGCGTGCTGCCGGAGCGCGAGCGGCTGGTGCTCTCCCTGTACTACGACGACGACATGAACTTGCGTGAAATCGGCGAGGTGCTCGAGGTTTCGGAATCGCGGGTCTGCCAGATCCATGGCCAGGCCTTGGTGCGGCTGCGCGCCCGGCTGTCGGAGTGGCTGTCGCCGGACTGATCCATGGACATCTTAAGCATCATTGGCATCGTGCTCGCGCTGATAGCGATCATTGGCGGCGCGATTTTGAAAGGCAGCAGCGCCGGTGCGCTGGTCGGCAGCGCGGCCTTCGTCATCGTGGTCGTCGGTACGCTTGCCGCCAGCCTGGTGCAGACGCCGTTGGCGACGTTCTTGCGGGCTTGGAAAATCGCCTCATGGGTGTTCAAGCCGCCGGCCAACAATCCCGCGGGCATGATCGAAAAAATAGTCGAGTGGAGCAATGTCGCGCGCAAACAGGGCTTGCTCGGCCTGGAATCGGCGGTCGAAGGAGAGCAGGACGAGTTCCTAAAAAAGGGCTTGCAGTCCCTGGTGGACGGCGGCGAACCGGACGCGATTCGTTCCAGCATGGAAATCGAACTGGACACGATGGAGCACTTCGACACGCAGGCCGCCAAGGTGTTCGAGTCCATGGGCGTGTATTCGCCGACCTTGGGGATCATCGGCGCGGTCATGGGACTGATGGCGGTCATGCAGAACCTCAATGACCCCTCGAAGCTCGGTCATGGCATCGCGGCGGCGTTCATTGCGACGATCTACGGCATCGCGTTCGCCAATCTCCTGTTCCTGCCGATGGGCAACAAGCTCAAAGCCGTGATTCACGGTCAATCGCAGGTTCGCACCATGGTGATCGAGGGACTCATCGCCATTGCGCAGGGCGAGAATCCGCGCAACATCGAATCGAAGCTGCAAGGGTACTTTCATCACTAGTTAGCACGATATGGCCCGCAAGAAAAAGCACGAAGATCATGTGAACCACGAAGCCTGGGCCATTCCCTACGGCGATCTGGTGACGCTGTTGTTCGCGCTGTTCACGGTGATGTATGCAATGTCGTCGGTCAACGAGGGGAAGTTTCGCGTCCTGTCCGATGCCATGATCGCCGCTTTCAACGGCGCGCCGCGGAGCATGCGCCCGGTGAATTTGGGCGAACCGGAACCCGGCAAGGGCGGCGAGAAACCGTTGGTCGGCATCACGCCGACCGCGCTCATCAAGATAAAGAGCCAGGATACCGTGACCCCGATACCGAAGCCCGTGTCGCAGGAGCTGCCCGGTTCCCTGATTCGCATGGAGCGCGAGGTGCAGGACGCGATGCGCGCGTTGATCGACGCGAAGCTGATCACGGTGAAGCGCGAGAGCATGTGGCTGGAAATCGAAATCAACACGGACATTCTGTTTCCGAGCGGCTCGGGCGCGTTTTCGAGCTCTGCGGAACCGGTGCTCAACAAGTTGGCTGAAGTGCTGAAGCCCTTCCCCAATCCAATCCGCGTCGAAGGCCATACCGACGACCGCCCAATTCACACCGCCGCATTTCCGTCGAACTGGGAGCTGTCGGCGGCGCGCGCTGCGAGCGTCGTGCATCAATTCACCAAGCAGGGCATCGATCCGTTGCGCCTCGAGATCGTCGGCTTCGGCGAATTTCATCCCCGCCAGGCGAATACTTCCGCCGAGGGGCGCAATGCGAATCGGCGCGTCGCCGTCTTGGTGCTCGAGGCGGTCTCTCCGGCGGACACCACGACGGCGCGGACCACGACGAATACTCCGGAGAGCGTCGCGCCGGGCGTTGAATTGGCTGATGGCGGCAGCGCCACCAACCGCTTGGCGGTGCGCGTGCCGCCGGCCGACATCAGGAAGACTGTGCTGATGAAAGATGTGAAATCGACTGCGACCGAATCACCCAAATCCCCCTGAGCGAGGTCACGCAATGAGTGAAGTTGACCGCTTGAGCAATTCCGGCCTTTTCCCCGCCCTGCCGATCGCGGACCGGCGGTCGTCCAAAGACGACAAGGAGCGCCGGCAGCGATCGGACCAAGGTCCGGACAAACCCGTCTCGAAATCCGCCGACATCCCGGAATCGGGGGGCCCGCGGCCGCCCACATCGCACATCGATGAGTACGCCTGACATGATTACGCTCAACGTCAATACCATTCTGGAAATCGCCGGCGCGACGCTGGCAGTCTGCGCGCTCATCGCCACTGCCGTGTTGTCGGCTTCAATGCGCCGCTGGCGCAAACGCTGCATGGCGATCGAGTCGAGTTTGGCAGCGATGCGGCGCGAACTCGAGGTCACGGCGTCGATCAGTTTGCGAACCGGAAGGCGCGTGAATCGCATTGAACGTGAATACTCCGGAGTCGCCGAGCGCATCGAGTCGGTCGAGCTTCGAGGTCCCGCGCAGTGCTTCGATCAGGCCATCGATTTTGCACGTCGCGGCAGCGACCCCGGCAAGTTGACGCAGCAATTCGGTTTGAGCCGCGCCGAGGCAGACTTGGTGGCGCGATTGCACGGACACAAAAAGATCGCGTAGGGGTTTCTCCGACGCGGTCGCCGTTGCAGGCATTCTGCAATGGGCTCACACTTGGCGGCAAAAGAACCCGATACAGGTGGAGTCATGAAGCGTCTGTCACTGCTGCTCGCCGGCCTCGTCGCTATTTGGTACGGGTCTTCCGTTTGGGCAGCCAACGCCTACACCCAGGGCTCCGTGCATCTGCGCTCCGGCCCGAGCTCCGATTATCCCTTGGTCACGACCATACCGCCCAATGCCCTGTTGAATCTCAACGGCTGTCTGGATGACTGGACCTGGTGCGATGTCGATTGGGAAGGCAATCACGGCTGGGTCTACGGCAATTACTTGTACTACGACTATCAGAGCCGCCGCGTGCCCGTCATCCAATTCGGCGCGCAGTTAGGAATAGGCATCGTCGCCTTCAGTCTGGGCGACTATTGGGGGCGCTACTATGCCGGCCGCCCTTGGTATGGACGTCGTGATTATTGGATGCACCGGCCGCCGCCTCCGCACCGACCGCGTCCCCCGCCGCCGCGGCCCAGGCCGCCGGTCGTGCGCCCCAATCCGCCACCACGCCCCCGACCGCCAGCTCCACGACCGCGTCCGCCGGTGACCCGTCCGCCTGAGCGGCCAAATCCATCGCCCCGGCCGAATCCGGGCGATGGCGGACGACCGCCGCGTCCGGAAACGAGACCGGCGCCTAAGCCGGTGCCGGAACGGCCGCCCAATCCGGATCGACCTTCAGGCCCGGATCGATCTCAAGGTCCGGATCGGCGTCCGACCTAGAGAGGTTGCGCGCTGCTGTGGCCATCGCCGGCTGCGCCGGCCAAAAATCCTGCTGCTTCAAGAAATAGATCATTAGGCGGAGATCCATGAAACATCATTTGCGCGTGATTTCGTTAGCGGCCTGTGCCGTGGGCTTGGCCAGTTTCGGTGCGTTCGGCGCCCCACAGACCGGCGTGTCGCTCGAAAAAATCATGGCGGATCCCGACTGGATGGGGCCGCCGGTCAGCGATGCATATTGGTCGGCCGACGGCCGCGCCATTTACTATTCGCTGAAGCGCATCGGCTCGCCGATCGTCGATTTGCATCGCATCGAACCCTCCAGCGGCAAAGATCAGGTCATGGATGCGGCCGCGATGGCGAATGCCGACGGACCCTCGATCTACGATCGCGCCGGCAAGCGTGCGGCCTTCATCCGCAATCGAGATATTTTCGTGCGCGATTTATCGAGCGGACATTTGACACAGATCACGCGGACGCCGCAGGCAAAAAGCCACCTGCATTTCTCGCTGGATGGACGGTTGTTGAGCTTTCGAGCCGACAACGATTGGTTCGTGCACGAGTTCGCCAGCGGCGTAACCACGCCCGCGGCCATCGTCAAGGCAGAGAAGGATCCGAATGTGCCGCCGGCCGCGGATGACCTCCGGGACATGCAGCTGCGTGTTTTTTCGACCCTGAAGAAACTGCACGACGACAAAGAAACTGTTCGCGAACACAACGAAGAGCTGCAAAAAGGCGACGTGACGCGCGGCGTGCTGCCTTTCTATCTGGGCGATGAAGTGGTCGTTCGCGGTACCGAACTGTCGCCGGATGCGCGCTGGCTGCTGGTCGTCACCGAGCCTAAATCCCACGTCAAGGGCCGGGAAGGGCAGCTCACGCGCTACGTCACCGAGTCCGGCTACGAGGAGTTCGAAAAGGAGCGGTTGCGTGTCGCGCGCAACCCGCCCGCGCCTCAATCTCTGATACTGCTCAATCTCACCGACCATACGATGCACGCGCTCGCGCTCGACAAGCTACCGGGGATTTACGACGATCCGTTGAAAGCCGTGCGCGAGGAGAATGCCAAGGCGCATCCACCGGCCAATCCGGCGTCGACCGCAAATGGCTCGCAACCGGCGAGTGCGGACAAGTCGAACGGAGACAAGGCGAGCGGCGACAAAAAGGCGCGTGGTGTCTGGGTGATTAATCGCGAGCCCGATGCGATCAACGCCGGCATCGTCTGGAGCGCCGACGGCGCCGAGCTTGGCATCGCGATCTATGCGATCGACCACAAGGATCGCTGGATCGTCAGCGTCGATCTGGCCAACCATGCATTGGTGCCGCAGCACCGCTTGAGCGACGCGGCCTGGATTGACCGGTCATTCAATGAATTTGGCTGGCTCAATGATAGTCGGACGCTTTGGTACGAGTCCGAAGAATCGGGTTTCGCGCACCTGTACACGAAACCGTTGAACGGCGAACCGCGCGCCCTGACGCAGGGCCGATTCGAGGTATCGAGTCCGCAGCTGTCCGAGGATGGCCGCTGGTTCTATGTGCTCAGCAACGAAGTTGCACCTTATTCCTACGACGTTTATCGGGTGCCAAGCGGCGGCGGAGCATTGCAGCGGCTGACCAAGATGGAGGGGGTCGAGAGAGCCGAGGTGGATCGAAGCGGCAAGCAACTGCTGCTGACCCATTCGACGCCCTACATGCGTACGCAAATTTCGGTGGCCAAAGCCGATGGATCCGGCGTGCCCCGCCAACTGACCGACACGCGAACGGCCGAATACAAATCGCTCACCTGGATCCAGCCAGAAATCGTGAAGGTTCCGTCGACGCATTTTGACGGCGTGATCTACGCGAAGTTGTATCGCGACGCGGGTGCCACCGCCGCCGCGAAGAAACCGGCGGTGCTGTTCATCCACGGAGCGGGATATTTGCAGGACGTGCACCTGCGCTATTCGTATTACTTTCGAGAGCAGATGTTCAACAATCTGCTGGCGCATTTGGGCTATGTCGTCCTCGACATGGACTATCGCGCATCCGCAGGCTATGGCCGCGATTGGCGCACCGCCATCTACCGGCAAATGGGACATCCCGAGTTAGAGGACCTGCTGGACGGCAAGAAATGGCTGGTCGAGCAGGCGGCTGTCGATCCGAAACACGTCGGGGTCTACGGCGGGTCCTACGGCGGCTTCATGACCTTGATGGCGCTGTTTCGCGCGCCGGGCGAGTTTGCGGCCGGTGCTGCGCTGCGGCCGGTCACCGACTGGATGCAATACAACAATGGCTACACGTCGGGCATTTTGAACGATCCGCAGGTCGACCCGATCGCCTATGAGCGTTCCTCGCCCATTGAATTTGCGGCCGGCCTGCAGGACACGCTGCTCATTTGCCACGGCGTGATCGATGACAACGTCCTGTTCGAAGATTCGATGCGCTTGTACGAGCGGCTGATCGAGTTGCACAAAGACAATTTCAGCATGTCGCCGTACCCACTGGATCGGCATGGATTTACCAACGCCGACTCTTGGCTCGATGAATACAAGCGAATTTTCCGGTTGTTCGAGTCCAAGCTGAGGTAGCCGTCGGCGCTCATCGCGCGAGGAGCTGCACTCGCTTATTTGCCGGCGATTTCCGCGGCCGCGCGCGCGAGAATCGCGGCGATGCGCTGCTGCTCCTCGCGCGAGCCATGCCATTTGTCGGCCAGCGCGAGTTTGAGGTCACGACGTGCCCGGTGCAATTCACGTGAGCCGCGCCGCTCCTGATCCGGCTCGCCGCTTTCCTCGGCGTCGAGTACCCGGCGTACACGATCCATGCGCTCGCCCACGCGCCCGAATTGAGTCAGCAGGGCGTCGGCGGTGGATAAGTTCTTCGCCAGGTGGTCCTTGCCCGACTCGGTGATGCTGTGCAGTTTGCGGGTGCCCTCGACGGCCACAGTCGCGTGGCCGATCTCTTCGAGGTAGGTCAGCGCGGGATATACCATGCCGGGGCTCGGGACGTAGAAGCCTTTCGAGCGCTCTTCGAGCTCTTTGATGATTTCGTAGCCGTAGCGCGATTTCTCGTCCAGCAATTTGAGAATCAGCAGTTGCAAGTCGCCGGAGCCGAGCTTTCGCCCCATGCCGAATCCACGGCCGCCCATGCCGCCGCCTTCCATGAACCCCCGGCCAAAGGGACCGAAGCCGTGATGGGAACGATGGCGTCCGGCGCAGTGAAAATGATGATGGAACATATATCTCTCGATATGTTTTATAACGTATCTTACGATATATATATCTTACGATAATGTCAAGGCCAAAAAGATTCTGGCCGGAGATTCAAGGAAGCCTGAGTTTGGCCCCGACTTTGCATTGACACGTCGTGATGCGCACCGCAAAATACGCGGCTCATTTTAGGGAGGGGTACCCAAGCGGCCAACGGGGGCAGACTGTAAATCTGCTGGCTTATGCCTTCGTAGGTTCGAATCCTACCCCCTCCACCAGCGAAGGATGTGGGGTCGTGCCATTGGCTTCTAGCGGAGTGCGGGTGTAGTTCAATGGTAGAACGTCAGCCTTCCAAGCTGATCACGTGGGTTCGATTCCCATCACCCGCTCCAAATGGATGCGGCCCACGTAGCTCAGTTGGTAGAGCACGTCCTTGGTAAGGACGAGGTCAACGGTTCGATCCCGTTCGTGGGCTCCAGTGTTTTTCTAAATTTTTTTGAGAGGTAAGGCCTGTGTCGAAGGGGAAGTTTGAGCGAACGAAGCCGCACGTGAACGTGGGGACGATTGGGCATGTGGATCATGGCAAGACGACCTTAACGGCAGCCTTGACCAAGGTGATGGCCGAGAAGCACGGCGGGGAGTTCAAGGCCTACGATCAGATTGACAAGGCCCCCGAGGAGCGTGCGCGCGGCATCACGATTGCAACCGCGCACGTGGAGTATCAGTCAGACGCCCGTCACTATGCGCACGTGGACTGCCCGGGACACGCCGATTACGTGAAGAACATGATCACGGGTGCGGCGCAGATGGATGGGGCGATTCTGGTGGTGAGTGCGGCCGATGGCCCGATGCCCCAGACGCGGGAGCACATTTTGCTTGCCCGCCAGGTCGGCGTGCCCTACATCGTGGTGTACATGAACAAGGCGGACATGGTCGATGATGCGGAGCTTTTAGAGCTGGTGGAGCTGGAAGTGCGGGATCTTCTGACCCTGTACAAATTCCCCGGCGATAAGACCCCGATCATCACCGGATCTGCCCTAAAGGCCTTGGAGGGGGATGCTTCAGAGATTGGCGTGCCCTCGGTGATCAAGCTGGTGAAGGCACTGGATGAGTATATTCCGGTGCCCAAGCGGGCGGTGGAAGGGGCCTTTTTGATGCCGGTGGAGGATGTGTTCTCGATCGCGGGGCGCGGCACGGTGGTGACGGGGCGCATCGAGCGGGGCATCGTGAAGATCAACGATGAGGTGGAGATTGTGGGGATTCGCCCGACGCAGAAGACCACCTGCACGGGTGTGGAGATGTTTCGAAAGCTCCTCGATGAGGGTCAGGCGGGGGATAACGTCGGGGTATTGCTGCGCGGCACGAAGCGCGAGGAAGTGGAGCGCGGCCAGGTGCTGTGCAAGCCCGGTTCGATCACCCCGCATACCAAGTTTGAGGCCGAAGTGTATGTCTTGAGCAAGGAAGAGGGCGGCCGGCATACCCCCTTCTTCAAGGGCTACCGGCCGCAGTTCTACTTCCGTACCACCGATGTGACCGGAGCGGTGGAGCTGCCGGAGGGCACCGAGATGGTGATGCCGGGGGATAACATCAAGATCGTGGTGGAGCTCATCGCCCCCATCGCGATGGAGCAGGGCCTGCGTTTCGCCATCCGCGAGGGCGGCAAAACCGTCGGTGCAGGCGTGGTCGCCAAGGTCATTGCCTAATTCGCGCTGATCATCGCACACAGGGCAGTAGCTCAATTGGCAGAGCGGCGGTCTCCAAAACCGCAGGTTGGGGGTTCGATTCCCTCCTGCCCTGCCACTTCGAAGTGGCCTGTAGGTAGCAGTAAGTGAACATGGCAAAAATGCAAAATGGCTGAAGTGCAAACACCGGCGGTCTCCTCGTCCAAGGACACCGCGCTGCTGATTTTCTCGATCGTCGCGATCCTCGGCGGAATCGCGGCGTTCTACTATTTCGACGAGCGGCCCTTGCTGCTGCGTGTCGGCATGGTGGTTCTCGGACTCGCGGCGGGTGCCGGTCTTTTATGGTTGAGCACCTACGGCAAGGAGTTCGTCCAGTTCGCGCAGGCCGCACGGATCGAATTGCGCAAAGTGGTGTGGCCGAGCCGCACGGAGACATTTCAAACCACCTACGTGGTGATCGGTTTTGCGATTTTGATGGGTTTCTTTTTCTTCGTTCTTGACTGGATTCTTACCTGGATGACCCGCTTTTTGGGCGGCGCCCCGGGTTAGCGGACGCGGAGCTCTTATGTCCTTGCGATGGTATGTGGTTCACGCGTATTCGAACTTCGAGCACAAAGTGTCGGAGTCATTGAAGGAGCGCGTCAAGCGCGCGGGTCTCGAAGCGAAGTTCGGCGAAATTCTCGTGCCCACCGAAGAGGTGGTCGAGATGCGCGACGGGCAGAAGCGCAAGTCCGACCGCAAGTTCTTTCCGGGCTATGTGCTCGTGCAGATGGAAATGGACGAGGACACCTGGCATCTGGTGAAGGAGGTGCCGAAGGTGTTGGGCTTTATCGGCGGCACCAGCGACAAACCGGCGGCCATCACCGACAAGGAAGCCATGTCGATTCTGCGCCGCGTCGAGGAAGGTGTGGACAAACCGAAGCCGAAGGTGCTGTTCGAGCCCGGCGAAGTGGTGCGAGTGACCGACGGGCCGTTCAATGATTTCAACGGCGTGGTCGAGTCCGTGAATTACGAAAAGAACCGGCTGCAGGTGGCGGTGCAGATCCTGGGGCGTTCGACCCCCGTGGAATTGGATTTCTCGCAGGTCGAGAAAGGTTAATTTTGGGACGGCGCGCTTTGGCGCCGTTGAAAGGTTGGCGCGTAAGCGCCTAGGAAGTTGGCGCGTAAGCGCCTAGGAAGTTGGCGCGTAAGCGCCTGAACAGGGGAGCCGCAAGGGCGGCGCTTGCACCCACAGGAGCGTTAGATGGCGAAGAAAGTCACCGGCTATATCAAGCTGCAGATCCCTGCAGGCCAGGCCAACCCAAGTCCTCCCGTAGGCCCTGCGTTGGGCCAGCAGGGCGTCAACATCATGGAGTTCTGCAAGGCATTCAATGCACAGACCCAGGCCTTGGAAAAAGGATTACCGACCCCAGTAGTGATTACGGTATATAGCGACCGCAGCTTTACCTTCATCATGAAGACGCCGCCGGCGTCGGTACTCATTGCCAAGGCGCTCGGCATTCCCAAGGGCAGCGCCACGCCGAATACGGCGAAAGTCGGGAAAGTTACCCGCAAGCAGCTCGAGGACATCGCCAAGGTGAAAATGCCGGATTTGACAGCGGCCAGCTTGGACGCGGCTGTGCGCACCATCGCCGGCAGCGCCCGCAGCATGGGCGTTGACGTGGAGGGAGTGTGACATGCCTGCCGTAGCCAAACGTACCAAGAGCTGGAAAGAGAAACTGCCCCCCGGCAAGACATATCCGATCGACGATGCGCTGAAGTTGGTGAAGGAATTCGCCACCGCGAAATTCAATGAGTCGGTGGACGTGTCGGTGAACTTGGGCGTCGATGCCACCAAGTCGGACCAACAGGTGCGCGGCTCAACGGTAATGCCGCACGGCACCGGCAAGACGGTGCGCGTGGCGGTATTCACCCAGGGCAAGAACGCCGATGCCGCCAAAGCGGCCGGCGCCGATATTGTCGGTTTCGAGGATCTGGCCGAGAAAGTGAAGGCCGGACAGATCGATTTTGATGTGGTAATCGCCAGTCCCGATGCCATGCGCATCGTTGGGCAGCTCGGACAGATCTTAGGGCCTCGCGGCCTCATGCCGAACCCGAAGGTGGGCACGGTTACGCCGAATGTGGCGGAAGCGGTAAAGAACGCGAAATCCGGCCAGGTGCGCTACCGCACCGACAAGGCGGGCATCGTGCACGCGCAGATCGGGCGCGCGAATTTCGAGCCGAGCGCACTGAAGGAAAATCTGTTGGCGCTGGTGAACGACCTGCAGAAGATCAAACCCGCGACATCCAAGGGGGTTTATCTCAAGAAGCTGACCGTCTCCTCGACCATGGGTCCTGG
Source organism: uncultured Gammaproteobacteria bacterium (assembly GCA_963721095.1). Taxonomy (GTDB): domain Bacteria; phylum Pseudomonadota; class Gammaproteobacteria; order Steroidobacterales; family Steroidobacteraceae; genus Bog-1198. Next base: position 859,505 of record CAVRHU010000001.1, read on the forward strand.
GGTCGCGGTCGATCAGTCGAGTCTGGGCTTGGTCAAGATTTAAAGGGCGGGGTCGCATCGGCCCCGTTGATGGTTGCGCGAAGCGCATGAACATATGCGCGAAGCGCATGGAGACAAGCGCGTAAGCGCATGACTAGATGGAGGGCTGCGGGAGGCTAACGCTTCCTGCAACCACCTTCGAAGACCGCAGGCGAGTTTGGGGTTCCGCAAGGAACCGAAGAGGCTCTTAAAGACAGCCTGCGCAGATGGTGGGACCGGAATCAGGAACGCCTGAGAAGGTCGCACCAATGAGTACGAAGTACTCAAAGGGTGGATGCGAGCGACGGCGTTCGCATCTGTTGTGTGACGCTTCTCTACGGGGAACCAAAGATGGCACTCAAGTTAGAAGAGAAGAAAGTCGTGGTGGCGGAAGTCAACGCGGTCGCGGCGAAAGCCCTGTCCGTGGTGGGCGCCGAGAACCGTGGCTTGACCGTGACGCAGATGACCGACCTTCGCGCCAAGGCGCGCAAGGAAGGCGTCTACCTGCGAATCGTCAAGAACACGCTCGCGCGCAAGGCGGTTGCCGGCACTTCTTTCGAGTGCATTTCTCCGGCGTTGAAAGGACCTATTGTCCTGGCATTTTCCAACGACGATCCGGGCGCTGCCGCCCGCATCGTCAAGGCCTTTGCCAAGGACAACGACAAACTGGTGACGACGATCGTCTCCTTGGGCGGGCAACTGCTCAAGGCCGATTCACTCGAGCGCGTGGCTTCACTGCCAACGCGCGCGCAGGCGTTATCGAAAATGTTGGGTCTGCTCAAGGCGCCGATTGCAAAGTTCGTTGGTACGTTGGCTGCCCCCAACTCGAAGTTGGTGCGGACATTGGCTGCGGTTCTTGAAGCCAAGAAAAGCGCTGAGGCGGCGGCGAAATAATCCTGATTCGGGTTTCAACAAACCCATATTTATTTGGAGACGATAATGGCTGTTACGAAAGACGAAATCCTCGACTCAATTTCCAAGATGACCGTCATGGAAGTGGTCGAGCTGATTGCCGACATGGAAAAGAAGTTCAACGTCACTGCGGCGGCTCCGGTAGCCGCGGCCGCGGCGGGCGGCGGTGGCGGTGCGGCGGCTCCGGCTGCCGAGGCGCAGACCGAATTCACGGTGACCATGACCGAGTTCGGCGCCAACAAGGTGGGCGTCATCAAGGTCATCCGCGAAATCACCGGATTGGGCTTGAAGGAAGCGAAGGATCTGGTTGAGGGCGCGCCGTCGACCGTCAAGGAAGGCATTCCGAAGGCGGATGCCGAAACGATCAAGACCAAGCTCGAGGCCGCGGGCGCCAAGGCTGCTATCAAGTAGTGATTATTGCCGATATGCGCAGTTCGACGGTTGCCGCTGAAATACGCGGCAGCCGCCGGCTGCGCCTTTGATTTGAATTTTAGGGCGGGGCCGTTGCGGCCCCGTTAATTGTGGCGCGCGAGCGCCTGGAAAGGGCGCAAGCGCCCGGAGAGCACGTCATATGGCCTATTCGTTCACCGAAAAGAAGCGCATCCGCAAGAACTTTGGCAAGCGTCCGAGCATTCTCGGCACGCCCTACCTGCTGGCAATCCAGCTGGATTCGTACCGGCGATTCTTGCAAGCGGATACCGCGGAATCCAAACGCGATGAGATCGGCTTGCATGCCGCCTTCGACAGCGTGTTCCCGATTTCCAGCTACTCGGGGAACGCGACTCTCGAGTACGTGAGCTATCGCCTGGGCGAACCGGTATTCGACGTGAAGGAATGCCAGCTGCGCGGGCTGACCTACGCGGCGCCATTGCGCGTCAAAGTGCGCCTCGTGGTGCTCGACAAGGAAGCCAGCGGCGCCAAGAAGCCGGTCAAAGACGTGCGCGAGCAGGAAGTGTATCTGGGCGAACTGCCGCTCATGACCGACAACGGCACGTTCATCATCAACGGCACCGAGCGCGTCATCGTGTCGCAGCTGCACCGCAGCCCGGGCGTATTCTTCGATCACGACCGCGGCAAGACCCACTCGTCGGGCAAGCTGCTGTTCTCCGCGCGGATCATTCCATATCGCGGCTCCTGGCTGGACTTCGAGTTCGACCCGAAGGACTGCGTGTTCGCGCGCATCGATCGCCGCCGCAAATTGCCGGTGACCATCATTCTGCGCGCTCTCGGATTGACCGAGGAGCAAATTCTCGACATCTTCTTCGAGAAAAACGTGTTCCACTTGTCGAAGAAGGAAATTGAATTCGAGATCATCCCGCAGCGGTTGCGCGGCGAAACGGCCGCATTCGAGATCCGCGTCGGCAAGAAGATCATTGTCGAGGAAGGCCGCCGCATCACGGCGCGCCATGTCAAGGAGCTCGAAGAAGCCGGCGTCAAGCGTCTTCCCGTGCCGACCGAGTATGTGCAGGGCAAGGTGCTGGCGCATGACATCGTCAACACGGAAACCGGCGAAATTCTGGCGAAAGCGAATGAGATTCTGACCGTTCCGACGGTGGCGAAGCTCATCGAAAGCGGCATCACTTCGATTCGCACGCTGTACGTGAACGACTTGGACCGCGGTCCGTATATTTCGGACACGCTGCGCATCGATCCCACCAAGACCCGCCTCGAGGCGCTGGTGGAAATCTATCGCATGATGCGTCCCGGCGAGCCGCCGACCAAGGATGCCGCCGAGAACCTGTTTCAGAATCTGTTCTTCAACGGCGAGCGCTACGACCTGTCGCCGGTGGGACGCATGAAGTTCAACCGCCGCGTGGGCCGTGAGGAAATCACCGGATCGGGCGTTTTGAGCAAGGAAGACATCATCGAGGTCATGAAGACCCTGATCGACATCCGCAACGGCAACGGCCACGTGGATGACATCGACCATTTGGGCAACCGCCGCGTCCGCAGCGTCGGCGAAATGGCCGAGAACGCCTTCCGCATCGGTTTGGTACGCGTCGAGCGCGCCGTGAAGGAGCGTCTGACGATTGCCGAAAGCGAACCGATCATGCCGCAGGAAATGATCAACGCCAAACCAGTCGCCGCCGCGGTGAAGGAATTCTTCGGCTCCTCGCAGCTGTCGCAGTTCATGGATCAAAACAATCCGCTGTCGGAAGTCACGCACAAGCGCCGTGTTTCGGCACTTGGCCCGGGCGGCCTGACGCGCGAACGCGCCGGATTCGAAGTTCGCGACGTGCATCCCACGCATTACGGTCGGGTGTGCCCGATCGAAACGCCGGAAGGTCCGAACATCGGCCTGATCAACTCTCTGGCCGTCTATGCGCGCACCAACGATTACGGATTCCTCGAGACTCCGTATCGCCGGGTCGCCAACGGCAAGGTGACCGACAAGATCGACTATTTGTCGGCCATCGAAGAAGGCCAGTACATGATCGCGCAGGCGAACGCGACCCTGAACGAGAAAGGCGAGTTCGTCGACGACCTGATCTCCTGCCGCACGCAGAACGAGTTCACGTTGTCCTCGTCCGACAAGATCAATTACATGGACGTCTCACCGAAACAGATCGTGTCGGTGGCGGCCTCGCTGATTCCGTTCTTGGAACACGACGACGCGAACCGCGCTCTCATGGGATCGAACATGCAGCGCCAGGCGGTTCCGACGCTGCGTTCCGAGACTCCGCTGGTGGGCACCGGCATGGAACGCGCGGTCGCGATCGACTCCGGCGTGACCGTGGTGGCGCGGCGCGGCGGCAGCGTCGATTCGGTCGACGCGTCGCGCATCGTGGTGCGCGTGAACGATGACGAGACGACGGCCGGGGAACCGGGCGTCGATATCTATTCGTTGACCAAGTACACGCGCTCGAACCAGAATACCTGCATCAATCAGCGGCCGCTGGTCAATGCCGGCGATTCAATCAAGCGCGGCGACGTCCTCGCGGATGGTCCGTCGACGGACCTCGGCGAACTCGCGTTGGGCCAGAACTTGCTCGTGGCTTTCATGCCCTGGAACGGCTACAACTTCGAGGACTCCATCCTGATCTCGGAGCGCGTGGTCGAGGAAGATCGTTTCACGACCATTCACATCGAGGAACTCACCTGCGTCGCGCGCGACACCAAGTTGGGGCCCGAGGAAATCACCGCCGATATCCCGAATGTGGGCGATTCGGCCCTGGCGAAGCTCGATGAGGCCGGTATCGCCTTCATCGGCGCGGAAGTGCGCGCGGGCGACATTCTGGTCGGCAAGGTCACGCCGAAGGGCGAGACTCAGCTGACACCGGAAGAGAAGCTGCTGCGGGCGATCTTCGGCGAGAAGGCTTCGGACGTTAAGGACACAAGCTTGCGCGTGCCTCCGGGCATGGACGGCACGGTGATCGACGTGCGCGTGTTCACGCGCGACGGGGTCGAAAAGGATTCACGGGCCCTGGCGATCGAGAAATCGGAACTCGAGCGGGTACGCAAGGATTTGGCCGATCAGCAGCGCATTCTGGAAGACGATTTGTTCCAGCGCGTGCGCGGCATGATCGAAGGCAAGGCTGCCGAAGCGGGTCCGAAGAAGATAAAGTCGGGCACGCAGATCGATGATGCGTATCTGGCGGACCTGCCGCGGGAACAGTGGTTCGAGATCCGTTTCAAGGAGGAAGAGGTCAATACGCAGTTGGAGACGGTCTCCGAGCGCCTGAAGGGTCAGCGCAAGGCGTTTGAAAAGCGCTTTGAGGAGAAGAAGGCGAAGATCACCGCGGGCGATGATCTGGCGCCGGGCGTGCTCAAGATGGTCAAGGTGTACCTGGCGGTGAAGCGCCGCGTGCAACCGGGCGACAAGATGGCGGGACGCCACGGCAACAAGGGCGTGATCTCCTCCATCGTCCCGGTAGAGGACATGCCGTACATGGCTGACGGCACGCCGGTGGACATCGTGCTGAATCCCTTGGGCGTGCCCTCGCGCATGAACATCGGGCAAATTCTCGAGACTCACCTCGGCTGGGCCGCCAAGGGCTTGGGCGCCAAGATCGGCAAGATGCTGGAAGCCCAGCACGCGATCGTGGAGCTGCGCAAATTCCTGGGTCAGGTCTACAACGAGACCGGCGGTCAGAAGGAGGACATCAAGTCGATGAGCGACGCAGAAGTCATCGAGTTGGCCAGCAACTTGAAGAAGGGTGTGCCGATGGCGACGCCGGTATTCGACGGCGCCAGCGAAGACGAAATCAAGAGTCTTCTGACGCTGGCGGACCTGCCGACTTCCGGTCAAACCACGCTGCACGACGGCCGCACCGGGGAGCAGTTCGAACGCCCGGTCACGGTCGGCTACATGTACATGCTGAAGTTGAACCACCTGGTCGACGACAAGATGCACGCCCGTTCCACGGGGCCGTACAGCTTGGTCACCCAGCAGCCGCTGGGCGGCAAGGCGCAGTTCGGCGGACAGCGCTTCGGCGAGATGGAAGTGTGGGCGCTGGAGGCATATGGCGCCGCCTACACCTTGCAGGAGATGCTCACCGTCAAATCGGATGATGTGAACGGACGCACGCAGATGTACAAGGCGATTGTCGACGGCAACCACGAAATGAAAGCCGGCATGCCGGAATCGTTCAATGTCTTGGTCAAGGAGATACGTTCCCTGGCCATCAACATCGAACTAGAGAGCGAGGCCTAATCCATGAAAGACTTACTCAAATTGTTCAAGCAGCAAGTGCCGGTCGAAAATTTCGACTCGATCAAGATCGGGCTGGCTTCCCCGGACATGATCCGCTCCTGGTCGTACGGCGAAGTTAAAAAGCCCGAAACCATCAATTACCGCACCTTCAAGCCGGAACGCGACGGGCTGTTCTGCGCGAAGATCTTCGGGCCCGTGAAGGACTACGAGTGCCTGTGCGGCAAGTACAAGCGCCTGAAGCATCGCGGCGTCGTGTGCGAAAAGTGCGGCGTCGAAGTAACGCAGTCCAAGGTGCGCCGCGAGCGCATGGGCCACATCGAACTGGCGAGCCCCACCGCGCATATCTGGTTCTTGAAGTCGCTGCCCTCGCGCATCGGCTTGATGCTGGATATGACGTTGCGCGAAATCGAGCGCGTGCTGTACTTCGAGGCCTTCGTGGTCGTCGATCCCGGCATGACCTCGCTGCAGCGCGGCCAACTGCTCACCGACGAGATGTATCTGGAGTCCATCGAAGAGCACGGCGATGAATTCGATGCGCGCATGGGCGCTGAAGCGGTTCATGAGCTGCTGAAGTCCATGGATCTGCCGTCCGAGGTGGTGAAAGTTCGCGAGGACATGGCGAATACCAATTCCGAGACCAAGATCAAGCGCCTGTCGAAGCGTTTGAAGCTCATCGAAGCGTTCATGGAGTCGGGCAACAAGCCGGAATGGATGGTGCTCACCGTATTGCCGGTGCTGCCGCCCGATCTGCGTCCGTTGGTCCCGCTGGACGGCGGCCGCTTCGCGACCTCCGATCTGAACGACCTGTATCGCCGCGTCATCAATCGCAACAACCGCCTGCGCCGGCTGCTCGAGCTGAACGCGCCGGATATCATCGTACGCAACGAAAAGCGCATGCTGCAGGAAGCGGTGGACGCACTGCTCGACAACGGCCGCCGCGGCCGTGCCATTACCGGCACCAACAAGCGGCCGCTGAAGTCCTTGGCCGACATGATCAAGGGCAAGCAGGGCCGGTTCCGCCAGAATCTGCTCGGCAAGCGGGTCGATTACTCGGGCCGCTCCGTCATCGTGGTGGGTCCGACCTTGCGCCTGCACCAATGCGGATTGCCGAAGAAAATGGCGCTGGAACTATTCAAGCCGTTCATCTTCTCCAAGCTGCAGTTGCGCGGCGAAGCCTCGACCATCAAGGCCGCGAAGCGGCTGGTCGAGCGCGAAGGCCCGGAAGTGTGGGACATCCTGGAAGAAGTGATCCGCGAGCATCCGGTGCTATTGAATCGCGCACCCACCTTGCACCGCCTCGGCATTCAGGCTTTCGAGCCCGTGCTGATCGAGGGCAAGGCGATCCAGCTGCATCCGCTGGTCTGCACCGCGTTCAATGCCGACTTCGACGGCGACCAAATGGCCGTGCACGTGCCTCTGTCCATCGAGGCGCAGCTGGAAGCTCGGGCGTTGATGATGTCGTCCAACAACATCCTCTCGCCTGCGAACGGCGATCCCATCATCGTTCCCTCGCAAGACGTGGTGCTGGGCCTCTACTACATGACGCGTGAGCGCGTGGGCGCCAAGGGCGAGGGTATGGCGTTCAGCGACGTCGCCGAGGTGCATCGCGCGTACGAAAGCCGCAATATTGATCTGCAGGCCAAGGTGAAGGTGCGTCTCGTGGAGCACGTTCGCGACGCCGGCGGCCAGCTGGTCAAGAACGTGCGCGTGGTCGATACCACGGCCGGCCGGGCATTGCTGTCCGAGATCCTGCCGAAGGGCCTCTCATTCGATGCCATCAATCAGGATATGACCAAGAAGATCATTTCCGGAACGATCAACGCGTGCTACCGCACGGTCGGTCTGAAGGAAACGGTGGTGTTCGCCGATCAGCTCATGTACACGGGCTTCCAGTACGCGACCCGCGCAGGCGTGTCGATCGGCGTCGACGACATGGTTGTTCCGCAAACCAAGGTGAAGATCCTGGCGACCGCCGAGAAAGAGGTGAAGGAGATCCAGGAGCAATACTCCTCAGGTCTGGTCACCAATGGCGAGCGCTACAACAAGGTGGTCGACATCTGGTCGCGAACCAACGATCAGGTGGCCAAGGCCATGATGGAGAAGTTGGGAACCGACGAGGTCACCGACACCAAGGGCAACAAGGTTCGTCAGAAGTCGTTCAATTCGATCTTCATGATGGCCGATTCGGGCGCTCGCGGTTCCGCCGCGCAGATTCGCCAGCTGGCCGGCATGCGCGGCCTCATGGCGAAGCCGGACGGCTCCATCATCGAAACTCCCATCACCGCAAATTTCCGCGAAGGCTTGAACGTACTGCAGTATTTCATCTCGACTCACGGCGCACGCAAAGGCTTGGCCGACACCGCGTTGAAGACGGCGAATTCCGGCTACCTGACCCGTCGCCTGGTCGACGTGGCACAGGATCTGGTGGTGACCGAGATCGACTGCGGCACTGTCAACGGACTGTCCATCACCCCGATCGTCGAAGGCGGCGATGTGGTTGAAGGTTTGGGCGAGCGCGTGTTGGGCCGTGTGGTCTCCGAGGATGTGGTCGTTGCCTCGAGCGGCGAAGTGCTGGTCAAGGCCGGCGTCTTGATCGACGAAAAATTGGTCAAGCTGCTGGAAAAGATGGGCATCGATCAGGTCATGGTGCGTTCACCCATCACCTGCGAAACCCGCTATGGTGTTTGCGCGCAATGCTACGGCCGCGATCTGGGCCGCGGGCATCGCATCAACATGGGCGAGGCGGTCGGCGTCATCGCGGCACAATCGATCGGCGAGCCGGGCACGCAGCTGACCATGCGTACCTTCCACGTCGGCGGCGCGGCTTCGCGAGCGGCTGCGGCCAACGGCGTCGAAGTGAAGAGCAAGGGCACGATTCGCCTGCACAACATCAAGACGGTGCGCCACGAAAGAGGGCACTTGGTCGCGGTATCGCGCTCCGGTGAATTGGGCGTGGTGGATGAATTCGGCCGCGAGCGTGAGCGTTACAAGATTCCGTACGGCGCCACCATCACGGTAAACGACGCGGATGTCGTCAAGGCGGGACAGGCGGTCGCCAACTGGGATCCGCATACCCACCCCGTGGTCACGGAAGTGGCCGGCATGATCAAGTTCTCCGACTTCGTCGACGGCATCACCGTCACCAGCCAGGTGGACGATGTCACCGGCTTGACCAGCACAGTGGTCCTGGATCCGAAGCAGCGTGGTTCCGGAGGCAAGGATCTACGGCCCGTGGTGCGCTTGACCAATGCCAAGGGCAAGGAAGTCACCTTCGCCAACACCGACATTCCCGTGGTGTATGCGTTGCCGGCCGGCGCCATCGTCAGCTTGGAAGACGGCTCCAAGGTGTCCGTGGGCGACGTCATTGCGCGTATCCCGCAGGAGTCTTCAAAGACTCGCGACATCACCGGTGGTCTGCCGCGTGTCGCCGATCTGTTCGAGGCGCGCAAGCCGAAGGATTCGGCGATTCTGGCCGAGCGCTCGGGCACGGTCAGCTTCGGCAAGGAGACCAAGGGCAAGCGCCGCTTGATCATCACCCACGAGGGCAGCGACAAGTACGAGGAGCTGATTCCGAAGTGGCGCAATCTCAACGTGTTCGAAGGCGAACAGGTGGAGAAGGGCGAGGTCATCGCCGATGGCGAGCCGAACCCGCACGACATTCTGCGCTTGCAGGGCGTCGAGGCACTGGCCAACTATCTGGTTCGCGAGATCCAGGACGTGTATCGGTTGCAGGGTGTGAAGATCAACGACAAGCACATCGAAGTGATCGTGCGCCAGATGCTGCGCAAGATCGAAGTGCTGGATGCCGGCGATTCGGCGCTGCTGCGCGGCGAACAGATGGATCGCGGCAGGCTGCTCGACGTCATTGCGCGGCAGAAAACCGAGGGCAAGCACCAGTCGACCTGGGAGCCGCTGTTGTTAGGCATCACCAAGGCGTCGTTGGCGACCGAGTCCTTCATCTCGGCGGCATCGTTCCAAGAGACCACGCGCGTGCTCACCGAGGCGGCGGTTCGGGGCCTGAAGGACGATCTGCGGGGCTTAAAGGAGAACGTCATCGTCGGGCGCCTCATTCCGGCAGGAACCGGCTTTGCGTACCATGCGCGTCGCCGGCGCGCCTCGGACGACAGCCGTCGCCGCAGTTTCATGGATGTCGGCGGCGGAATGGGCGACTCGGACGACGCAGTACCGGCGGGGGACACGGAAGCGGCGGAATAGATCAATAACAAGCATCTGGAAAAATATGGCCTCGGATCCGCCTTGGGATTCGGGGCCTTTTTTATTGAGGAGGTGGCGAGTGAGATTCACCGCATACGCATTCTTCGCATTGGTTCTTCTCATCGGCATCAGCGCGCATTCCGCGGACGCGCCCAATCGGGCCTTCAGCCGCGACCACGCGACTGCAATCATCGGCAATTGGCGCAAGATCGTCTCGCCGCGGGGCATCGATGAACGTCTCGAAATTCCGGTCGGCGGCACCCGGCAATGGATTTCCGTGCGGGGACGGGATAGCCGCAACCCGATCATTCTGATGATTCATGGCGGCCCTGCGTCCCCGGAAACGCAGACCAGTTGGACTTGGCAAAGCGATTGGGAAGACTACTTCACGGTGGTCCAGTGGGACCAGCGCGGTTCAGGGAAATCTTATGTGGCGAATGATCCGGCCGTCATCGGGCCCACCCTCTCGCTCAAGCAAATCGCCGCGGACGCCGCCGAGGTTGTGCAATATCTGCGAGCCAAGTACGGCAAGGACAAAATCTTTGTCATTGGCCATTCGTGGGGCAGCTTGGTCGGGTTGACGCTGGCGCACCAACACCCTGAGTGGCTGTACGCCTATATCGGCATGGGCCAGGTCATCAACGGCAAGGAAAACGAACGGGTCGGCTACCGGTTGACCTTGAAGCTGGCCGAGGCGCGCAATAACGGCACGGCCGTGGCTGAACTCAAATCCATCGCGCCGTACCCGGAGGCCGACGGCTCCGTACCGCTGGCGAAGATCAACCTCGAGCGCAAATGGTCGGTCTCCTTCGGCGGACTGACTTATGGACGCCAGGGACTGTCTTACTATTCCGACCTGGCGCAGCTGTCTCCCGACTATTCGCTGGAGGATGTCGCTGCAGTCGACAAGGGTGCGTCACTGTCGCTGCCTCGGCTATTGCCCGACCTGCTGAATTTTAACTACACCGATATCACGCGATTCGATTGCCCCATATTCATGTTCGAGGGCCGTTACGATCTCACCACGCCGTCGCAGGTCACGGCCGATTGGTTCAAGCACCTTGAGGCACCCAAGAAGGGGTTCGTCTGGTTCGAGAATTCGGCCCACATGATCGAAGTCGAGGAACCGGGCCGAGTCTTGGTTCATCTGGTCGAGGACGTGCGGCCCTTGGCCGCAAAGGTCCTCAGATGATTTTTGCGCGCCTCACGGAGCTTGGGGGAAGACTCTTGCCTGGGAGCAGGTTGCCGTGCTCGTCGAGAACGTCCCAGCCGGAATTGGCGATGTAGTAAAAGTAATTGCCGATTACGACTCCATGCGTGGGATCGCCGAGCGTCGCGGTAGCCTGCTCGATGATGGACTCAGATAGCACGCGGGTCTTGGACGCCGCCAAAGCGAATCGCACGACCCTTTCCGGCGATGTACCGTTCTGCGTCGCGATGAGCGTATCGCCAAGCGCATAGAGGCCGTCGATGCCGCTCAAAGCGTGCTGACCGTCCATGGGAACCCAGTCGACGTGCCGGGTTTTCAAGTCGAGCACGCCTACGCCGCGTACATAGTCCGGCACGAGAAGGCGCCTGCCATCCTCGAGCGCGGCCGGCGTTTGCGGCGACACGAAATCGCCGGCGTCGATACGCTCGACGCTCTGGGTGTTGCGGTTGATCCGGTAAACTCCGCCATGCTCGCCGTCGGACACGATGGGATCGCCGTTCAGCGCCAGCGTCATGTCGCCCAGAGCGGCCTTCGGTGGACCTTCAATCCGATGTGCAAGCTTGCCTGAAGCCAGGTCGTATTCCAGGATCGCGGATCTTCCCCAATCCTCTTTCGCGGCAGCGGCAAATCCGTCCAATGCCACTTCTGTGGCCCACAGAACCCCGCGGTGGGAATCCACTTTCAGGGCCAGCATCGGCCATCGATCCGGCGCGTTGGCGAACACCTTTGTATGGCCGGCCATGTCCGCCAGAAGAATCTGTTTTCCGAGGACTGTGCTGATATAGAAAAGCCTGGCATTGGGATCGAAGTCGATGTCCTCGGGGACCTGCGCTGCGCCTGCCAAGGGGAATACTTCGCCGGCCATGGATTTGCTTGCGGTATTCGCGGCCATGGCGGCGTAAATGGTCTGGTATTGAGGCAGCGTGCGCAGCGGATCGAATGATTTGGCGTTCAGAACCTCCGGGTTCGACTGCCCCATGGCCACGAATTGGGCAAAGCTCTGCAGCGCCTCGTCGGTCTTGCGTGCAAAGGATTGCGCGCTCATCAACTGCAGCTCGGCGCGCGGCGAACCGTTGAGAAATGAATACATCGACCGGGCCGCCGCCAAGTACGCGGCCTGATCGCCGCTCTCGTGCGAGCGGCGCAGTTCTGCCTGCAGCCGCGCGAGTTCATCGATCGCCACGGGCGCCGGTGCCGCTTGAGCGAATAGCACGGCGGGAAAAATGGCGGCAGCGCCAACGGCGATCATCCGTGTAAGAGCGTTCACCGGACAAGTCTCCCCATCCTCCGACAGACCGCGGCATGATATAGGCGCAGCGTAGGCCTGAATACTCAATACAGGCCGCTTGCCATGAAAATAAACGAACCCGAATTGCCCGAACTGCCGCCATTTGAGGAGTCAAACGCAGTCGCGCCGCCGACCACCGGTACGGTGGATGATGACGACGAGCCGGAGGATGAAAGGCCGGATGAAAATGAGGCGCCGATCCGTGAAACCAGCGACAAAACCGAGGCTCCTGAGGAGTTCGAGCTCGATGACGAGGACGCCCCGGGCGATCCCGAGGACGATGACTTGGATGAGCCGGAGGGCTGATCACAGTCCGCATTTCTAAAAAATCCGACCTTTGCCGCTAAAGAGACGTGATTCGAATCACGTTTTTATCCGTGGGTGCCATTATTCTTGGCACATGTTGTTTCTTTCCGCCTTTGCCCGCCTGATTCCCCGTGAGCCCGAGGCGAATGACTTGCTCGCGGAATCGCATGCAGCCCTCGGACATGTGGGGCTGACCATCATCGCGATCGTTTTCGTGCTCGTTACCTTCTGGAAAAGCTGATCCGCTAGAAATTCTCGCCGGCGCCGCGGCCTGCTAGGCTATGCCCCCGTGCGGCCAGTCCCAATAGCCGGTTCCAGGGAAGGCGAATGATCGAATTCTTAGAGCTGTCGAAGACCTACGGCACTTTCCGGGCGCTCGCGCCGTTGACTCTGACGGTTCCCAAGGGCGAAATGTTTGGTTTTCTGGGGCCCAACGGCGCCGGAAAAACCACCACGATCCGCATGATGATGAGCATCTTGGTGCCGAGCGGTGGTTCGGTGCGGATCGCCGGCCTCGACTGCCAGCGCGACAGCGCCGAGGTCAAGCGCCACGTCGGTTACTTGCCCGACAGTCCGATTTTCTATGACTACTTGCGCGGCCGCGAAATTCTGCAATTCATCGGCGAAATGCATGGCCTGACGCGTACCGAGTCCGCAGCGCGCACCCAGCGGCTGATGTCCGAGTTGGGCCTGAATGAGGTCGGAGAGGAATTCGCCGTCAACTACTCGATGGGCATGAAAAAGAAATTGGGGCTGGCGTGCGCGCTGATTCACGAGCCATCGGTGCTGATTCTTGACGAGCCCACCAATGGCCTCGATCCGCGCGCCTCACGGGACGTGCAGCAGCGCCTGCGCAAGAGCGCCGATCAGGGCACCACCATCTTTCTGTCGACGCACATACTCGACATGGCTGAGCGGCTCTGCAGCCGCATTGGCATCATTCATCACGGCGAGCTGGTTGCCACCGGCAGTCCGCAGCAACTCAAGGAAAACGTGACCTCGGGGGGTACGCTCGAAGAAGTATTCCTGGCCGTGACGGCGGAGTCCGAAGAGGCATGATGGGTGGTTCGCCGGCGGGTGCCGCATCCGGGGGACGAGCGGTGTGGCTGTTGACGTATTTGCGGCTGCAGCGGCTCGCGAACTTGATGACGTTGACCTACAACCGGCGGGTCGGGGGCCGGCGCGGACGTCCGGCAACCGCCGCGAAGAAGCGCAATCGCTGGGTCGTGAGCGCAATCGTCGCGCTGTTCATGCTGTTCCTTTACGGCAACATCGCGCGGCAAGGCATCGTGAACCTGCATCGGGCGTTGGATGCGCCCGCCGGGGTCTCCCGTTTCGCGGTGCCTTCGGGAGTGCTCACCGAGGCGATGACCCGAGGACTGAGCATGGAGTGGTCGCTCCTTTTGATCGTCGCGATCCTCGGAGCATTGGCCACGCGAGAGCTTAGCCACGCAGATTGGGATCTGGAGTGGTTGGTCACGTTGCCGATGCGAATGCCGTTGCTGTTGTGGAGCCGGCTGATGGAACGGACGATCGCCAATCCCATCGGCCTCCTCACGCTGCTGCCCGCGGGGACATTGACCGCGTGGATTTCAGGATACCGCTGGACGGCACCCCTGGTCGCCGTCATCGCGATCGTCCCCTTGCTGCTTCTCGCGGCGCTGATCCGGACCTTGATCGACACAGGCCTGCGCATGTCCCTATCGCCCTCGAGGCTGCGCAATCTGCAGGCCGTGCTTTCGGTACTCAGTGTTCTGCTGCTGTACCTGGTCATTTCCATCGGACTGCCTCAACCGTTGGCGTTCGTGATGAATTGGGCACGACAGTTCCCTGCCTGGGGATGCTGGCTGCCGCCCGGGCTGGTGGTCAAAGCCATCAACGCACCCGATGTTCCGGCAGCGGTGCGACTCGCATTCCTGTTGATCTTCGAAGTCGGTGCGGCGGTGTGGATCGGACTGGCGCTCCTGAGCTTTCAGCTGCGCAACGGCGTGGTGGCCGCGAGCTCGCGCGAGACGGGCCGGTCGGCGCCCCGGGTGGTTTTGAGCGAAGCGCGCGCGCGGCCGCGTTTTTTGCTCGGCACGGTGGTGCAACGGCGAGAGCTTAGGTTGCTGGGGAGAGATCGCAGTTTTCTGGTGCAGACGCTGGTGCTTCCGGTGATTATCGTCTTCAGTCAGATTGTCTTTCAGGGCCGGCTTCACAGCGCGACTTTGTCGGGCATCAGCAACGCAACGGTCGCGTCAATCGCGTTTGGAATCGCTGCGTACACGTTGATGATGTCTGCGTTCCAAACGCTCAATTCCGAGGGCGGCGCGCTGTGGTTGTTGTTCACCATTCCAAGGTCCCTCGAAAGCGTGTTGCGCGAAAAGGCGCGGCTGTGGGCAATACTGGCCCTCGCTTACCCGCTGGTCGTCTTCATCATCGCTGTGATCGTCAAGAGACACGCCGATATCGAACTCATCGGTTTTGCGGCGATCGTCTTGCTGGGGGTGCCCATCTACGCGGCTATTGCGGTGGCCCTGGGGGTCTTTGGCTGTGATCCCCTTGCACAGGAAGTGCGGACCAAGCTTCGGCCGACTTACGTGTATCTCTACATGATGCTGGCGGGCCTCTACACGTACGCCATTTTTGCCAGCGAATGGTGGCAAAAGATCGTCGTGATCGTGCTGAGCGGTTTGCTGTCGCTGGCGCTGTGGCAAAAGGCGCGGGACGAACTGCCGTACTTGCTTGATCCCGCGGCATCGCCGCCGGCGCGCGTCTCCGCCTCGGACGGCATCATAGCCGCCATGATGTTCTTCGTCGTCCAGGGCATCACGCTCGCGATCTTCATGGCGGCCACTCATCACTTGTCGGGCAACGCCATCGTCACCGCGTATTCGATCGCCGGCGCAACGACGTATGCGCTGTTCCGGCTGGTCTATTGGCGCTCGAAGACGCAGGGAATCCCGCGGGTTTTCCTCCCCGGAATGCTCCGGGCCGGCGGCTGGGGTGTCGGCGCCGGGCTGGCCGCGGCCTTGGCGGGCGCGGCCTACCTCTACGGGCTGCGCCGCTTGGACCTGTTGCAGGATGTCATGAGCGAATCGGCGCGCGGATTGTCGGCAAACATCTGGATCCCATTGCTCGCGGTCGTCGCCGCGCCAATTTTCGAGGAATTCATATTCCGCGGACTCATTTTTGGAGGACTACGCCGATCCCTGGACGCCCTTCCGGCAATCGTGGCAAGTGCCGCCGTGTTCGCCATTGTGCACCCGCCGGCCTCGATGATTCCCGTGTTTGGTTTGGGTCTGTGCGCCGCGTTGGCGTACGACAGAACCAAAATGCTCCTCGCGCCGATGATTGCTCACGGCATCTACAACGCGGTGATACTGGCGCTCCAACTACGCATGTGAGTCTTCAGGGGGCGCCGGATATCAAAGCGGGAAGATCGCGCATTCGCTCAAAGACATGATGTGCGCCCGCTTCGATCAGGCGTTGTCGGGGCGTCAGCGCGCAGTAGCCGAATACCGTCATACCGGCTGCGGCTCCTGCTCGAACGCCGGTCGGCGTATCTTCGATCACGGCGCAGTCCGCAGGCATGACGCCTTGTTGGCGGGCCGCATGCAAGAACACATCCGGGAAGGGCTTGCTGCGCGCAACTTCCGTAACGCTGTACATTTTTCCGCGAAATTGCGGCAGCAGCCCGGTTATCCCCAAGGTCGTTTGCATCTTTTCATGAGAGCCGCTCGATGCCACGCAATAGGGCATGCGCATCGCGGCCAGCACGGTCTCGATGTCCGGAACCGCCTTCAGTTCCGCCCTCAAGGCGCTCGCCGATCGCGTCTGGTATTCGTCGACAAAGTGTGGCGGGACCGGACGGCCGAGCAATTTCGTGATGATCTCGAGGCATTGGGGCATGGAGCGGCCGACAAAGCGATCGAACATGTCCTCGAGCGAGAGTGCGAGCCCCAGCTCATTCAGCATTCCGACGAAAACCCGATTGGTGATCAGTTCGCTGTCCACGAGCACGCCGTCGCAATCGAAGATCACCAAGCCGAATTGTTTTTCGCTCATCAGGCTGCCACGGGTTGTACCAGGCTATTTCACGGAGCCGGCCGACGCGGCTTTCAGGCCTTTTTTCGCCAGACGGCGCCCCGGGGCCGCGGCGAGGGCCTTCTCAAATTCCACCCGCGCTTCGGTTTTTTGGCCGCGGCGAAGCAGAAACGCTCCCAGCAGCTCACGCGCCGGTTGCTCGATCACCGGCGGACCGAAAGCGATTGGCAGCGCCGACTCGAGAGCAACCGCACGGCGCAGCAGCTGCTCGGCCGCCGCCGGATGATTCTCGTGCTCGGCCATCAGACCTTGAGCTTCATCCAGAAGTATTTCGGGGCGGACGCGGTCGGTCGGGTCGGGCTCGTTGCGCTTCGTCTCCCAATCGATGATCGAGCGGCAGACGGCATTCAATCCGACGATCGCGTCGCGCGCGGCTGCGCCATGCCCCTGCTCGATTTCCCCAACGGCGCGGGCGAAAGCGAAGTCGAGCCGTGCACCGAGACCCGCGTTTGCCGGCGCCGGCCAGCCGGCCACCTCGCCGCTCCAGTCTTCCGACTCGAGCAGGTAGCGCAATCTCATATTGGCGAAAGAACCGGTCGCGCTGTCATCCGGATCCATCGAATGCCCGGGGTGCTCCATGGGAAGCGCGGCTTCCATGGCCGCGCGGCACGCCTCGAGCGCCTTCCTCGCCGATTCCACATCGCCGAGCTGAAGGTACGCATAGCCGAGCCAACTCGGCGAGTGCCCGCAGGCATAGGGCTTCTTCCCTTCAGCAAGGCGTCCACGGTTGACGGCGGCGATCGCGGCGACATTGGCATCGACGGTTTCCGGCCACATGCCAAGCGCGAGGAAAATGTGCGACGTCATGTGCTGGGCGTGACCAGCGTCCGGAGCGATTTTGGCGTAAAGGCGAGCCGCCCGGAGCCCGAGGGGTGCGTGCACCGGGTCGTCATAACTGTGAATGAGGTAATGCACCACGCCAGGATGCTCTCGATGATCGATCCAGGCTTCTTCCAGCACGGCGGCTGATCGCATGTAGGTCGCGGCATCGCGGCCCCCGTGCGCACTGCCGAGGATGGACAGTGCATAGAACGCCGCCGCATCGACATCGTCCGGATAACGCGCATGAAGCTTCGCCATCGCGCCTTCATATTGGACATCGCGATCCGCTTTCGTGCCCGCGCCGTAGAGAATTTCAACTGCGTCAAGATAGGCCTTCTCCCGGTCCGTTCGCGCCTTGGAGCGACGCATCGGCGCCGATGGTGCGAGCCGGTTTAGCGCGGCGCGGGCAGACTTGAGGTCCTGCTCCATCCAAACCGGATGGTTGAAGGTCATCGCCTCTCCCCAGTAGGCCATCGCAAAATCCGCATCCGCCGATTCGGCGCG
Organism: uncultured Gammaproteobacteria bacterium; assembly: GCA_963721095.1. Classification (GTDB taxonomy): domain Bacteria; phylum Pseudomonadota; class Gammaproteobacteria; order Steroidobacterales; family Steroidobacteraceae; genus Bog-1198. The sequence continues at coordinate 877,520 of CAVRHU010000001.1, forward strand.
CCGAAAGGCGGCCGCCGCGTCGTCGTACTCAAAGTCATGAAGTAAAGCCAGGCCTTGGAGGAAGTCCGCCTGGGCCGCGGGAGAGCCTGAATTGGCGAACTCGACGTGCCCATATTCGGGCGAGGCAACGGCAGGCATTTCGGCCAGCAACGCTGCTGCCGCGAGCACGACCCCAACCCGAAGTGAACACATGGGGACCTCCTTCACGCGAATTCTATATCTTCGAGCGTGGAAGACTTGGCGAAGATCTTTGAATTGAATCATGCGGGCCGAGCCTGCCGGACGATCTATTTCCAGTTAGCATAACGGGTCTGAAGGGAGCCGGGTATCCAATGCATCGATTGCAATAGCGCATGAGCGCAGGTATCAAAATTATCCGCCGCTCCTCTTTCACGGCGACTCCGTGGAGGAATGGTGGCGGTATCACCCACGAGGCGATCCGGGTGCCGCCGACCGGCGATGCGTTCCAGTGGCGCGTCAGCGTGGCGCAAATCCATTCATCCGGGCCCTTCTCGGATTTTTCAGGATACGATCGCAAGATGGCGCTCTTGCAGGGGCACGGACTCGTTCTCGAGTTCGGCAGCGGGGAACGCTGCGTGTTGCGCGAAGCAGGCGATTGCGTGGAATTCGACGGCGCCACGCCCGCGCACTGCGAACTTATCGACGGACCGTGCGTGGATTTAAACCTCATGGTGTCCCAATCGTTGCGCACCGCGACCCGTATCGAGCGTTTGCGCGACGCTCAGCCTGTGGCCGCAATTCACGGCGAAACGACTTTAATACTGGGCATTCAGGACCCATTGTCTCTGGTTGGAGGGGGGCGATCCGAGCGGCTGGAGCCTTGGGATCTTGCTATCCTGAATGACTGCAGAGCGCATTTGAGCAAAATAGCGCAACTTGAGGATTCTGCGCCGAGCGCAGTGTTTATTGCGACGATTAGCCCTTAAAATTAGAGACCATGGCCGCCAACCCCCAACCGCCTGCTTCGAGCGCCCGACTGGAAGATCTGCGCCGGACAATGAGAGTTCACGGCACCTGGCCTGAGGACCAGGCGGTGCCGCGTCTGTTGCATAGCCTGGAGCTGACCGGCGGCGCGCGTCATCGCGCAGTCGCCCTGGCGATGAAGCTGGTTGAAGGCGCCCGCGCGCGGCGCGAGGAGCGTCCCTTCCTCGACGCGTTCCTGCAGGAATTCGGTTTGTCGAACCAGGAAGGCATAGCGCTCATGTGCATTGCCGAAGCGCTGCTGCGAATTCCGGACGATGTCACGGCGGATCGCTTGATCGCCGAGAAGCTTAGCTCAGGCGACTGGTCCGCTCATTCGGGCCAATCGGAGTCTCTGTTCGTCAATGCCTCAACATGGGGCTTGATGCTAACCGGCGGTATTCTCGATTTGGACCCCTCGATCAAGACCGATGCGACCGGGTGGATGCGAACGTTGACGCGCAAGGCCGGCGAGCCGTTGGTGCGTCTTGCGGTACGCCGGGCGATGAAAATCATCGGCGGAGAGTTCGTGGTGGGGCGAAGCATCGAAGAGGCGTTGGCCCGCAGCGCGCGCGAGCCGGAAGTGGCTCTGTGCTCGTTCGATATGCTGGGCGAAGGCGCGCGAACGCTGCAAGATGCGGCGCGCTACTTGAAGTCCTATCAACATGCCGTCGACGTCATCGGCTCGACGGCGGCGGGGCGTCCGGTTCATGAAGTGTCGAGCATTTCCATCAAGCTCTCGGCCTTGGAGCCTCGTTATGGCCTGCTGCAGCATGGCCGCGTCATGCAGCGGCTGGTGCCGCAGGCGCTGGAGCTTGCGCGTCGATCGGCGCAACTCGGGATTCAGCTGACCATCGATGCCGAGGAGGCCGACCGGCTGGATCTTTCGCTGGACATAATCGAGGCGCTGGCGAAAGACGCGGCCACCCGAGCATGGCCGGGGCTCGGGCTTGCCGTGCAAGCCTATGGCAAACGCGCGCTGGACGTCATCGATTGGGTTGCGGCCACCTCACGCCAATACGAGCGACGCATGACCGTGCGCTTGGTCAAGGGCGCCTATTGGGATTCGGAAATCAAGCGCGCCCAGGAGCGCGGTCTTGACGGCTACCCGGTGTACACCCGAAAGATGACCACGGATGTGTCGTACTTGGCCTGCGTCGGGCGCCTCTTTAAATACAGTGATCTGATCTACTCGCAGTTCGCAACGCATAACGCGCACAGCATCGCCGCGGTGCTGCAGCTTGCGCCCGCGAACGCGAACTTCGAGTTTCAGCGGCTGCATGGCATGGGCCGGTTGCTGTATGCCGAGGCCGCCCGGCAGGTCGCAAATTTCCCGCGGGTGCGCGTGTATGCGCCCGTCGGTGAGCACAAAGATTTGCTCGCCTACCTCGTGCGGCGCCTTCTCGAGAATGGCGCGAACACTTCGTTCGTCAATCGCTTCATGGACGAGCAGGTCCCGGTCGCCGAGATTGTCCGCGATCCGATCTCCGAACTCGAGCGCTTGGACTCGTACGCCCATCCCAGGCTGCCGGTACCGGCCGCACTGTATTCCGATCGCCGCAATTCGCGTGGGATCGATCTGGGAGATCCGCGCGAGCTTGAAACGCTGCGTGCCGAGATCTCGGCCCACCGCGCAAGGTCGCCGGCCGGCGCGCCGACCGCAGGTCCGATCATCAGTGGTGAGTTGCTGCCCGGCAAAACGCATGCGGTGACCAATCCAGCGGATCGCCGCGATCAAGTCGGCAGCACGCGCGACGCGACTCCGGAGGAAATCAGGCTGGCGTTCGATGCCGCCGCCGCGGCTCAGGCCTCCTGGAATTTGAGCGGCGGCGAGGCGCGCGCGAATAGTCTCGAAAAAGCGGCGGATCTGCTCGAGTCGGACCGCGCGGCTTTTCACGAACTCTTGGTCCGTGAAGCGGGCAAGACGATCGCGGACGCCATCTCGGAGGTGCGCGAGGCAACGGATTTTTGCCGCTACTATGCGTTGCGGGCTCGCAGGCAGTTTGCCGCACCCGATCGCCTGGAGGGCCCCACCGGTGAAATCAATGAGCTGACGCTGCAAGGACGCGGTGTGTTTGCCTGCATCAGTCCCTGGAACTTTCCGCTGGCGATTTTCGCGGGCCAAGTGACCGCCGCTCTCGCGGCAGGGAATGGAGTGGTCGCGAAGCCGGCCGAGCCCACGCCGTTGATTGCCGCGCGATTCATTCGCCTGCTGCACGAGGCGGGCGTCCCTCCGCAGGCGGTGCACCTGGTACCGACGCCGGGGCGCTTGTTCGGGGAAATTGCGCTGGCCCATCCGGCGCTCGCAGGCGTCGCCATGACGGGATCGACGGCCACTGCCTTGACGATCAATCGCGCGATGGCCGCGCGCGGCGGCATTATCGTGCCGCTGATCGCCGAAACCGGCGGCCTGAACGCGATGATCGTGGATTCGACCGCACTGCCCGAGCAAGTGGTCGATGATGTGGTGAGCTCGGCATTCATGAGCGCCGGGCAGCGGTGTTCGGCGCTGCGCTTGTTGTTCCTGCAGGAGGAAATCGCCGACGCGGTATTGGAGATGATCTCGGGGGCGATGGACGAATTGCTCATCGGCGATCCGTCCAACCTGCAAACCGACGTGGGTCCGGTGATCAACGCGGCGGCGCGCGACGGTCTGGCGCAGCACGTCGCGCGGATGCGCCAGGAAGCACGCATCGTGAAAGCTTGCGAACTGGGCGGCGCCCATGCGTACGGCAGCTTCTTCGCGCCGCATCTGATCGAGCTTGAGTCGGCGAGTCAGCTGACTCGTGAAGAATTCGGGCCCATTTTGCATGTGGTGCGCTATCGATCGAGCGAGATACAGCACGTGCTGGCGGCCATCCGCGACAGCCATTACGGTTTGACGCTCGGCGTGCAAACCCGGCTGGAATCATTTTGGCGGCAGGTGTTCGCGGATACGTCGATCGGTAATACCTATGTAAATCGCAATATGATCGGAGCGGTTGTCGGCGTGCAGCCCTTCGGCGGCAATGGGCTATCGGGCACCGGCCCGAAGGCGGGAGGGCCGCACTATCTGACGCGATTCGCGAATGAACGCACGCTGACCGTCAACACGACGGCTACGGGCGGCAACGCGGCGCTGCTCAATCTTGGGAATTAAGGCCGGCCCGTCTTCCTACTTTCGGCTGGTTCCCGGCGACGTCAACGGTTTCTTAGGGCTGGTCGTCGACAATCTATCGGTTCTCGGGCTGCTTTCCGCCGTATTGATCGGCGGCTACGGCGTGCCGGCCGACATCGTTTTCGGAAAAATGTTTCCCGGGACGGCGTTGGGCGTGTTGGCGGGCGACCTGATCTACACATGGCTCGCCGTGAGACTCGCTCGCCGCACCGGCCGCAACGATGTCACCGCCATGCCTTTCGGCCTGGACACGCCGTCCACCATCGGCATGGCGCTGCTGGTACTCGGTCCTGCCTATGCCAAGTTTCGCGCGGCGGGTCTTGATCCCACGTCAGCCGGCCTCGAAACCTGGTATCTCGGCATGGCTGCCACTGCGGCGATGGGCATGTTGAAGTTGCTGCTGTCTTTCGCTGGAAGAACCGTGCGGCGGGTTATTCCGATGGCGGGACTCCTGGGCTCGTTGGCCGGCATCGCGCTGACATTGATCGGATTTTTCCCCATGGTCGACTTGCTGCAATACCCCATGGTCGGCTTGCTGACCTTGGGATTGATTCTCTACGCGTTGGTTGGCAGAGGGCCGGCGCCGTTCGGCATGCCCGGTGTGCTATTCGCGGTCATCATCGGGACCGTGCTCTACTACGGAGCAGGTCATTTCGGTTTTCTCGGCATGCAGGTTCCCGCGCCCGCGATGCCGACGCTGCGTATCGCGTTTCCACACCCGGATCCCGGTATTCTCCACGGCTTCGCGGGCCTCGGCGATTATCTGCCGTTGATCATTCCTTTTGCGCTGCTGACCGTGGTCGGCGGCGTCAATAACACCGAGAGCGCGCGCGTCGCGGGCGATGACTACGACGTGCGCAGCATCTTGCTGGCGGAAGCGGCGGCAACTTTGCTGGCGGGCGTCGCGGGCGGCGTCGCGCAGACCACGCCTTACATCGGGCATCCCGCCTACAAGGAAATGGGTGCCCGCTCCGGATACACGTTGCTGACGGGTGTTTTCGTCGGCGCGGGCGGAATATTCGGATTTTTGGGCAATCTGATCGAGATGGTGCCGCTCGCCGTGCTGGCACCCGTGCTGGTGTTTCTGGCGCTTACGATCACCGCGCAGGCGTTCAGCGCGGTGCCCACACGACATGCAATCGCCGTGGCCATCAGTTTTTTTCCGTCGGTCGCGCGGCTGTTGACCATTGAGCTGAGCGACCCCAAGTACATTTCGCCGCAGAAATTTGCGGCGCTGCTGGCCGGATCCGAACACGGCCTGCCTGCGTTGAGCGTCATCGTGGCGCTGGGTAACGGCTTCATCATCACCGCGACGATCTGGGCGGCATTTGTCGTCGAAATCATTGAACGCCGGCTGAGATCGGCGGCCGCGTACCTGGCCGTGGGCGGGATGCTGTGTTTTTTTGGAATCATGCACTCCGTGCGGCTCGATGGCAGCGCGTATGTACTGCCGCAGCTGGATGGCGCTGCGCGCGGTGCCGCGATTCAATTTTGCGCGGCCTATTTTGTGCTCGCGGGTGCGTTTCTCCTGCTGTCGTTGCAACGCCATCGTGCCACCGCACCGAGCAACTAGCTCAGGGCTATGTTACGCGCGGCGCGAGAGCGGTTACCTGCGACGTGAGTGTGATCCGGCGCAGCCTGTGTGTCAGCCGTTTCCTACAGGCAGGCTTGCCGTTCTCACGTAGAATTTTGCGGATCGCCCATCGAGCACCGCCATGGATTCTAATAACCTATCAAAAAGCTCGATCGGCGCGGTACGCAGCACACTACCTTTACCGCCCAAGACCCTGATCGGATTTCTGCTGGCCGTGGTGGCAGTGGGGATCATCGCGCTGCTGTCCTACCAGTCTTTGCAGACCACGACGGCCACCGCCGCAAACCTGACGCAGAGCATCGAAGTGTTGGGACGCTTGCAGGGGCTGCTTTCAACGCTGAAAGATGCGGAAACCGGGCAGCGCGGATTCCTGCTCACCGGCGAGGAGAGCTATCTGGCGCCGTATACGGATGCCAAAGATGCGCTGCCCGACGAACTCAAGGCGATGCGCACGTTGTTTCTCGACCGCCCTGAGCAGCAGCGGCGGCTCGATGGGCTCGAATCTCTCGCCAATCTCAAAATGACGGAGCTGGAGTCCACCATCGCCGCGCGCCGGGCGGGAAAGCCGGATGCGGCCCTGGCCATCGTCCGCACGGACCGAGGCAAGATCTATATGGATCGCATTCGCGTCGCCGTGGGTGAGATGGAGTCGGGCGAGCGGCAGTTGATTGCGCAGCGCGCTCAGGAATCACGAAGCGCCGCAACGGTGGCACTGGCGGTGACGTTGGGCGGAACGGGGGTATTGCTGTTCTTGATTGCCGGCGCCGCGGTGGTTGCGTCTCGGGATTTCCGAACTCGGCAGGCGCAGGCTTGGATCCGCGTCGGCCAAATGGGATTGAGCGAGCAAATGCAAGGAGACCAGCCGCTGGATAGATTGGGCAACAATCTGCTGGCGTTTCTTGCGGGCTTCGTGGAGGCGCAGGTGGGCGCCGTGTATATCGCCGAAGCGGGTCAATATCGACGATTTGCGGCTTATGCCTTTCCGGAGAGTGAATCGGTGGAAACCGTGCGTCCCGGCGACGGCTTGGTCGGTCAGGCCGCCAAAGACAAACGCGCTCTTCGGGTGCGGGATGTCCCTTCGGGTTATTTGCCCATTGCATCCGCCATCGGAAAAGGCACTCCCAATGAATTGGTGGTGGTTCCGGCGAGCATCGACGGAGTGGTGCAGGCCGTGGTGGAACTCGGCTTCTTTAGCGCCACCGGCGCGGATCAGCGCGAGCTCCTGTCGCGCGTTTCCGAATCGATTGCCGTCGCTGTGCGCGCCGCCAAGGATCGTCAACGGCTCGAAGAATTGCTGCAAGAAACCCAGCAGCAGGCGGAAGAATTGCAGGCCGGCGCGGAAGAATTGCGCGTCAGCAACGAGGAACTCGAGGAGCAGGGACGTGCGCTGCGAGAATCGCAGGTTCATCTCGAGGTACAACAATCCGAACTCGAGCAGATCAACTCGCAGTTGGAAGAACAGGCGCAATTGCTCGAGCACCAGAAGGAAGAACTCGCCAAGGCGCAGGACATCTTGACTGCGAGAGCCGACGAGCTGCAGCGTGCGAATGAGTACAAGAGCGAATTCCTCGCGAATATGAGCCATGAGTTGCGCACGCCGCTCAATTCGACCCTGATACTTGCGAAGCTCCTGGCCGACAACAAGGACGGCAATTTAACCGCGGCCCAGGTGAAATTCGCCAAAACCATCACCTCGGCCGGTAATGATCTGCTCGCGCTCATCAACGATGTACTGGACCTGTCGAGAATCGAAGCCGGAAAAGTCGAACTGACGCCCGAGCACATCTCGGTGGCGGCCACGGTGGAATCGCTGGCCAAGACTTTCCAGCCCACCGCAGATCAGAAACATGTGCGCTTCTCCTGGGCCATCGAGCCGGGCGTACCTGAGCAGATCGAGACCGATCCGCAGCGGTTGGGCCAGATTCTCAAGAATCTGCTCTCGAACGCATTCAAGTTTACGGAGAAAGGGGAGGTGGCATTGCGGGTGTTTTCGCCGCAACGCGGCAGCGTGGCCTTCGCCGTGCGCGACACCGGCGTCGGCATCGCGCGCCACCAGCAGGAGGTGATCTTCGAAGCCTTTCGGCAAGCGGACGGCAGCATCCATCGAAAGTTCGGCGGCACGGGTCTCGGATTGTCGATTTCGCGCGATCTGGCGGCTCTGTTGGGCGGTGCAATCGCCGTGCAAAGCGCTCTGGGCGAGGGCAGCGTGTTCACCTTGACGGTGCCGCGGGAATTCAAGTCCGGCGTGCTGCCCGAGGCGCCGCCGACCGCAGAGCCGGTCCCGCTCCGGAAAAATGCCGCGCTGCCGACGGCGGCTGCGCCGGTAACGGAGGATGACCGCGACGCGATCAAACCGGGCTGCCGAGTCATTTTGTTAGTCGAGGACGACCCGGCTTTTGCGATGATCCTGCGCGATCTGGTGCACGAGATGGGTTTCCAATGCGTTGCCGCAGCATCGGCCAATGAGGGACTCATTGCCGCGGAAAAGTATTTGCCGAGCGCCATCCTTCTGGATGTGAACCTGCCCGATCATTCCGGACTCGGTGTGCTCGACACCTTGAAGCGCGATCCGCGCACGCGGCACATCCCGGTTCACATGATATCGGTCTCCGACTACAAGCGCGAGGCGCTGGAACTGGGTGCCATCGGTTACGCGTTGAAGCCGGCGAAGCGCGAAGCGCTGGTCGAGGCGTTGCAGCGATTGGAAGCCAAGTTCACTCAAGACGTGCGGCGCCTGCTGATCGTCGAGGACGATCCCAGGCAGCGCGAAAGCGTGCGGCAATTGTTGAGCAGCGGCGACGTACAAATCACCGCAGTGGCGAGCGCCGGCGAAGCGTTGAACCAACTTAAGGACAGCACTTTCGATTGCATGGTCGTCGATCTGAACCTGCCCGATTTGAGCGGCTATGATCTGCTCGAAGCGATGTCCCAGCAGGAAGACGTGGCCTTCCCGCCGGTCATCATTTACACCGGGCGCGCGCTCGACCGGGAGGAGGAACAGAGGCTGCGCCGCTATTCCAAGTCGATCATCATCAAAGATGCACGCTCGCCGGAGCGGCTATTGGACGAAGTCACGCTGTTTTTGCACCAGGTGGAGGCGAGACTGCCGCCCGAGCATCAGCAAATGCTCAAAACGGTGCGCGACCGGGAGAGCGCACTCGAGGGCCGCCGCGTGCTGATCGTCGAGGACGATGTGCGCAATGTATTCGCCTTGTCGAGCGTACTCGAACCGAAAGGCATCACCGTGAACATCGCGCGCAACGGGCGCGAAGCGCTCGACGTTTTGGCGCGATCCGCGCAAACCGCGGCGACGCGCATAGACTTGGTCTTGATGGACATCATGATGCCGGAGATGGATGGACTGACGGCCATGCGCGAGATTCGAAAGCGCGGCGAGTGGAAAAATTTACCCATCATCGCGCTGACCGCAAAGGCGATGGCGGACGACCACGACAAGAGCCTGGCTGCGGGCGCGAACGACTATATCGCCAAACCTTTGGACGTCGAGAAACTGCTGTCGTTGGTGCGCGTATGGATGCCGAAGTAAGCGGTGTGCGAACCGTAGGGCGGGAATGCGACATCGAGTTCAAGCTCCTCATCGATGCCATATATCTGATGTATCACTATGACTTCCGCGGCTACGCGGCGGCTTCGCTGCGCCGTCGAATGCGGGCGGCGATGAGCCGATTCGATTGCCGCACGCTGTCGCAACTGCAGGACAAGGTTTTGCACGATGCGACGGTGTTTCCGGCGCTGTTGGACTTTCTCACCGTGCAAGTGAGCGAGATGTTCCGCGACCCCGCATATTTTCTGGCGCTGCGCGCAAGGGTCGTGCCGCTGCTGCGTACGTATCCTTCGCTCAAAGTCTGGGTCGCAGGCTGCAGCGCCGGCGAGGAGGCATACTCGCTCGCGATCCTCCTGCAGGAGGAGGGCCTCCTATCCAAAACCATGATCTATGCAACGGACATCAATTCCGGAACGCTGCAGAAGGCGGCGGCGGGAATCTATGATGTGGAACGCATCGCCGGCTTTACCGCGAATCATCATAAATCCGGGGCGCGTTCGTCACTCTCCGACTACTACACTGCCGCCTACGGCCGGGCGGTGTTCGATAAATCCTTGAGAGATCACATCGTTTTTTCCGATCATAGCCTCGCGACCGACAGCGTGTTCGCGGAGGTGCAGCTCGTGTCCTGCCGCAATGTGCTGATCTATTTCAATCGCATTCTGCAGGACCGGGCGCTTGGTTTGTTCCGCGATGCTCTATGCCGTCACGGGTTCCTGGGTCTGGGCGCCAAAGAATCGATACGCTTTTCCTCGCATGCCGGTGCTTTCGCGGACTTCGTCCCGCCGGAGCGAATTTTTCAAAAGCGGCCCGAACTATGAATCTCGCCGGACGTGTGGACGCGGTCGTGATCGGCGCTTCCACGGGAGGTATCGAGGCGCTTGCCGTGCTGCTGCCCGCGCTCCCTCCGGGGCTCCGGGCGCCGGTGATGATCGTATTGCACCTGCCGCGCGACAGGCCCAGCGTGCTCCCGGAAATATTCGCTCGAAAGTGCTTGTTGCCGGTTCGCGAGGCGGAAGACAAGGAACCGGTCGCGCCGGGAACGGTGTATTTCGCGCCAAATAATTATCACTTGCTGGTGGACAGCGGCCCGCAGCTCGCGCTCTCGGCGGACGATCCGGTTCATCATTCCAGACCCTCGATCGATGTGTTGTTCGAGTCGGCGGTGGAGGTCTATCAGGAGCGCCTGCTGGGAATCATCCTCAGCGGCGCAAACGAGGATGGCGCCGCCGGCCTCGCTGCGATTCATGACGCGGGAGGCGTCACGGTCGTACAATCCCCGCAGTCCGCGCGGGCACCGCACATGGCGTTGTCGGCTCTGAAGCTGCGGCCCGCGAGCAGCGTGCTGGCGCTCGAGGAGATTGCCGATCTGTTGCGCACTTTGGACATCACTGTCGCCGCACGGATGAACTGAACATGGATACCTCCACGCTGGCTCCCATCAAATGTCTGCTGGTCGACGACCTCGACGAGAATTTGCTCGCGTTGTCGGCCCTGTTGGCGCGCCGCGACCTCGAGATCTTGACCGCGCGCTCGGGCGCGGAAGCGTTGGAACTGCTGTTGGTGCACGAGGTGGCGCTCGCATTTCTCGATGTGCAGATGCCGGACATGGATGGTTTCGAGCTCGCGGAGCTGGTGCGCGGCAGCGAACGGACCCGGCACATACCGCTTATTTTCGTGACCGCGGGCGCGCGCGAGCAGCATCGTCAATTCAAGGGTTATGAAGCCGGCGCGGTGGATTTCATTTACAAGCCCATCGAACCTCACATTCTCAGGAACAAGGCTGAGGTGTTCTTCGAGCTATATCGGCAGCGCCAGGCTCTGTCCGCCGAGCTCAGTGACCGTACCGAAACGCTGCGCCTCAATGAAATGTTCAGTGCCTTGCTGGCCCATGACTTGCGCAGTCCCTTGAGCGCCATGCTGGCATCGGCCCGACTCCTGCAGCGCCGTACGCAGGATCAGGCCGCGCTCGAAGCGGCCGCCCGCATTGTCAGCAGCGGCAATCGCATGGCGCGAATGATCGAAGACATGCTCGATCTGGCCCGCGCGCGTTTGGGCGGAGGTTTTGCCGTCAGGCGCGAGCCGGCGGATTTCAAGGTCTTGGTCGAGCGATCCCTGCGCGAGCATCAGGCGGCCGCACCGGAGCGTGCAATCGATGCCAGCTACGTCGGAAATTTCGCCGGGTTCTGGGATCCGGAGCGCATCGCACAGATGGCGTCCAACCTGATCGGCAATGCCCTGAAACACGGCGACCCGGAGCGAGTCGTTCAATTGCGCCTGGAGGGCGGCGACCGCAACCACGTGATTTTCGTTGTGAAAAACGCCGGCACCATACCGCCTGAGATCTTGCCGCACCTCTTCGATCCGTTTCGCGCCGGCCAACGTCAATCAGGCCGCAGCGAAGGTTTGGGTCTTGGTCTCTACATTGTTTCCCAGATCGTCCAAGCCCATGACGGTCATGTGGAGGTCAAAACGGGCGATGGCGAAACCGCCTTTCACGTCCAACTGCCGCGCGCGGGCTGAAGACCGGTTGCTAGCCCGCGAGCAGATCGTTGATAACCGTCTCGATTTCGGAGGCCTCGAACGGCTTGATGATGGCGCGAACATTGCGGGCCCAGTTTTCGAGCCCGAAGTCGAGCGCATAGCCCGACGCGATGATGATGGGGAGATGCGGCTTGATGCGCAGGAGGTTGCGCGCAAGATCAATGCCGGACATGACCGGCAGACTGACGTCGGTGATGACGATGTCGAATGAATTTCCTGCAAATTCCCTGAGCGCCGTCTCGGCGTCGGCGCAGGCTACGATTTGCCGTTGTTCCTGAGCCAGGAGCTCGGCTGTTACCTCGCGCACCAGCGAGTTGTCCTCAACGTAGAGAATTTTCAAAGAGGCCGTCATCGGGGCATTCGGCATTGGGCTAGGGCGCGAATCCGCGCTTACGATTCATGCACCGCGGCACATCACTGCGTCTTCTGCACCAGCCAGAGGCCCGGCTTACCGCGGGGACTCAAGCCAAGATGCAGCAATGCGGACTTGGTCTCGAACAAGCGTGCCACCGGCAGGCCTTCGCGGTGCACTTTTTGGACGAAATCCTGGATGATCGGGCGCACACGCATACTCTCGGACCCCAGAAGCGGAAGTTCAACGGGTTCCTGAGTGACATTATTTTGGCGATGCACCATCGAGGGGAAAGCATTGGGCGATCTTCCCGGCATGCTGCCGCCCTCCACACCGCGAGGGGGCGCACGCAGGTCCAGCTGTTGAGCCGGCGCATGAATTTGTTGAGCCGATGCACGGGGCTGCAGGCGTCCGGGAGGTGCCGCAACCGCGGCGCAGGCCAGCAGACACAGTGCGCCGACCTCAAGCCCAGCTACCCACACGGCCCTTGTTCTTACATTGTTAACCACGCTCACAGTTGACCACGACAGGCAGGACATCGCATTCGGTGGGCTCACCGAACGACCGTAGGAAACGTCTGAGCAAATTCCTATCGGTCAATTCCTACAGACCTTCGGGACTGTGTGCCATTTTCTCCTGCGGCCGCCGAAGCGAGCATGTTTTGCATGAAGCACCGGTTCGAGACATGGGCGCTGGTGCTGGCCGCCGGCGAGGGCAGCAGGCTGAGCAGCTTGACGCGCAACGAGCAGGGCGTGGTTTTGCCGAAGCAATTCTGTTCATTGCAGGGAGGGCCGTGTCTCCTGCAAGAGGCCCTGCAGCGCGCCGCCTCGGTTGCCTCGCTACAGCGGATCTGCAGCGTCGTCGCGGAACAGCATCGGCAATGGTGGACGCCGCTGTTGAGTTACCTGCCCGAACAAAACGTCATCTCGCAGCCGCAAAACAGGGGCACGGCATTTGGGATTTTGCTGCCCCTGCTGCGCATCATGGAGCGGGATCCGGACGCAACGGTGGTGCTGCTTCCCGCGGATCACTACCTACGCGATGAGAATGTCATGGCTCGATCATTGCGGCGGGCCGCAGCCTTGGCGCACGCCGACCGCAGTTCGATCTACCTTCTTGGGGTCGAACCGGATGAACCCGACACCGAGCTGGGCTACATCCTGCCCGTATCCGCCGGCCGAGATGGTGTATCGGGCGTCCTGCGCTTCATCGAGAAACCGAACGCCATCCGGGCTCGCGGGCTGCTCGATGCCGGCGCATTGTGGAATGCTTTCATCATGGCCGCGCCAGTACGGACCTTGCTCAGCTTGTTCGACAGCCGATTCGCAATGACCATTGCCGCGATGCGCGGTCTCGAGGGCGCACTTCTCGATTCCGTCTACCAGAATTTGCGTAGCGTGGATTTCTCGAAGGACGTGCTGCAAGGCCGTGAATCGATGCTCAAAGTCATCACGGTGCCGCATTGCGGCTGGACCGACTTGGGCACGCCGGAACGGGTGGCGCGGATCTTGGAGGAACTGCCGAATACTGCTGCGCCGCCTTACTTTCCGGCGCATGTGAGCCTCGCCGACCGATTCACTCGTGCGGCGTCTAATTTTTAAGAATTGAGAATTTAACGGTGCCCAGCTCGTCGTACAGACTGCGGCCGGGATTTTTCTTGCAGTCGGCCATGAGCGCGTCTTCGAAACTCTGAAGGCCGCTCGAATCGAACAGATGGCTGCCGGTCTTGGCCACCGCGAAGCCATACAACCACATCATGATGGTGTCCGCGCTCTCGCGGTCCGATTTCACCAGATCGAGGTGACGGGAGGCGAACGTTTCGCATTCCAAGCCGGTCAAATCCATGGGATTCTTGTTGTCGGGCTTGATCTTCGTCAGCGCGTCCAGCAAGGCTTCGGTGGGATTGTTCTTGCATTCCGCATCCAGTGCAAATCCGAACCCAGCCAACGCATCGCCGTACATGACGTGGGCACCCGACTTGGCCACGGAATAACCGAACAACCACATCATGGTATTGATGGAATCCGCGCCTGGCGCGGGCACGGGCGGCGCAATGAACTCGTTTTGATATCGAATGCAGGTCAAGGTTGCGAGATTGACGGGCGCTGCGCGGCTGGCGCCGGCAAAACAACAGAGGCAGAGAAAAAGCGAGCCGCAGAGTTTCATGATTCGGTGGACCTTGATGGCAGGACCCGGCTGACCTGATTTACGAAGCGCCCTGATTTTACCCAAGAACGCGCGACATCGATATCGGGCGCGAAATATCGATCCGCTGAATAAAACAACACGTCGCGGCGAATGGCCGCATGAACTTCCTCGAGACGCCGCGAGGATTTGGCGGGACGATGAAAATCGATGCCCTGAGCCGCCGCCAGCAACTCGATACCGACCACCGCTGCGGCGTTGTCCGCCATGACGAGCAAGCGGCGTGCCGCGTGGGTCGCCATGCTCACATGATCTTCCTGATTCGCGGAAGTCGGAATCGAATCCACGCTCGCCGGCGCTGCGAGAGTCTTGTTCTCCGAAACCAGCGCCGCCGCGGTAACTTGCGCGATCATGAAGCCGGAATTCAAACCGCTGTTATTGACCAGGAAGGGCGGCAGGCCGCTCATTTTAGGGTCGACGAGCACGGCAATTCGCCGCTCCGACAGGCTGCCGATTTCGGCGATCGCGAGCGCCAGCGTGTCGGCGGCAAAAGCCACCGGCTCGGCATGAAAATTTCCGCCCGACAGCACCTCGCCCGCCTCCGCGAACAAGAGCGGATTGTCCGTCACTGCATTGGCCTCGATCTTCAGCGTTGTGCTGCAGTTGCGAAGGAGGTCCAGGCACGCCCCCATCACCTGGGGCTGGCAGCGGAAGGAATAAGGATCCTGCACCCGCGCGCAATCCAGGTGTGAAGCGCGAATGGCGCTGCCCGCGATCAATTCACGATATTCGCGCGCGACGGCAATTTGGCCCGGTTGTCCGCGAACCTGTTGAATGCGCGCATCGAAGGGCGAGTCGCTGCCCTTCAGCGCATCCACCGACATCGCTCCGGCGACCAACGCGGCGGCGAACAAGTCCTCGGCGCCAAAGAGGCCTGCGAGCGCCAAGGCCGTGGAGACTTGCGTGCCGTTGATCAGCGCGAGCCCCTCCTTGGCGTGCAACTTGATCGGTTGCAATCCCGCCCGACGCAATCCGTCGGCTGCGGGCACGCGCGTGCCGTTGACGCGGACGTGCCCGATGCCGAGCAGGGTTGCGCTCAAGTGCGCCAAAGGCGCCAGGTCCCCCGACGCACCCACGGACCCTTGCGCCGGAAGTATCGGGTAAACCTCGTGCTCGAGCAGCGCCAGCAAAGCATCCAACAGCCCCGGCGTGACGCCGGAATGACCGCGGGCCAGTGCGTTGATCTTGAGCGCGAGGATGAGCCGGACGACAGCATCGGGGAGCGCATCGCCGACGCCGGCGGCGTGTGAAAGCAGCAGATTGCGCTGCAGCAGCTCGAGCTGCTCGTTGGGTATGCGGGTTTGCGCGAGCAGTCCGAATCCGGTATTGATGCCATAGGCCACATCGCCGCTCGCGACGATCTTATCCACCAACGCGTTGGCCGAAGCAATGCGCGCGCGATCCTGCGGCGACAAGTGCAGGACCGCGGGCTGCTCATATATCCGCCGCAATGCCGACAGCGGGAGCGCGCCGGCTTGCAAGGTCAGGGCATTGCTACTCAAACAGGCTCCTGGGAGCGCCCGATCATCGGCAGCCTGAGACCCTGTTCGCGGGCACACGCGATGGCGCTCTCGTAGCCCGCATCCGCATGACGCATGACGCCGCTCGCGGGGTCGTTCCAGAGCACGCGTTGAATGCGTTTGGCCGCCGCGTCGCTACCGTCGCAGACGATGACGAGGCCGGCGTGCTGCGAGTAACCCATGCCGACGCCGCCGCCATGATGAATCGATACCCAGGTCGCGCCCGAAGCGGTATTGAGCAGGGCGTTGAGCAGCGGCCAGTCTGAAACGGCATCCGAACCGTCCCTCATCGCTTCGGTCTCGCGATTGGGACTCGCCACCGATCCAGAATCCAAATGATCGCGGCCGATCACGATTGGCGCCGAGAGTTCGCCGCTCTTGACCATTTCATTGAAGGCCAGGCCCAATCGATGCCGCGTTCCCAAGCCCACCCAGCAAATGCGCGCCGGCAAGCCCTGAAAATGGATCCGCGAACGCGCCATATCGAGCCATTGATGCAGGTGCGGATCGTCGGGGATCAACTCCTTGACCTTCGCATCGGTTTTGTAGATGTCCTCGGGATTGCCGGAGAGGGCAACCCAACGGAAGGGACCGACGCCTCTGCAAAACAGCGGCCGAATGTATTCGGGAACGAAGCCCGGTATGTCGAAGGCTGCCGAGACGCCGGCATCGAAAGCCACTTGCCGAATGTTGTTGCCGTAATCGAAAACCGGCAACCCCATGCGCTTGAAGCGCAGCAGATACTCCACGTGCTTGGCCATCGAGCTCGACGCCGCGGCGGCGGTGCCTGCGGAATCCTTGACCCGCCGTTCGTCCCATTCTTCGACGGACCAGCCTTGCGGCAGATAGCCGTTGACCGGATCGTGCGCAGACGTTTGATCGGTCAGCGCATCCGGCTTGACTCCGCGCTCGAGAAGCGTACCGAGTACATCGACAATGTTGCCGAGCAAGGCCACCGACAGCGGCTTGCCCTGTTGCTTGGCTGTTTCGAGCATGCTCAGCGCATCATTCAAGGTGTTTGCCTGCGCATCGATGTAGCCCGTCTCGAGGCGTTTGGCGATTCGGCTGGGACGGCACTCAATGGCCAATAAACTGGCGCCGGCCATAGTCGCAGCCAGCGGCTGCGCGCCGCCCATCCCACCCAGGCCCGCGGTGAGAATCCATTTGCCCGTGAGGTTTCCGCCGAAATGACGCCGGCCCATTTCGGCAAATGTTTCATACGTGCCCTGAACGATCCCCTGGCTGCCGATATAAATCCAGGAGCCGGCCGTCATCTGGCCGAACATGGCCAGCCCCTTGCGATCGAGCTCATGGAAATGTTCCCAGGTTGCCCAATGCGGCACGAGATTGGAATTGGCGATGAGCACGCGCGGCGCGTCGGAGTGGGTGGGGAACACGCCGACGGGCTTGCCCGACTGCACGAGCAACGTTTCCTCTTCCGTCAGCGACTTCAGCGTCTCGACGATGCGGTCATAGCAATTCCAATCGCGGGCGGCGCGCCCAATGCCGCCGTATACCACCAGCTCCGCGGGATTCTCCGCGACCTCGGCGTCCAAGTTATTCATCAGCATGCGCAGCGGCGCTTCGGTCATCCAACTGCGCGCGCTCAGTGCGCTGCCGCGTGCCGCGCGGATGATTCTGGGTTTGGGAGGGGGGTGCATGCTCATTCCTCTAGGGGCGAAAGCGCCCCGACAACTCATAGCGGGATCCGGGATAGTACAGCCGTGCGACCGAGGCGATCTGGCCGGCGGCCCAAGTTCTTCTGATGACAACCAGGCAGGGTTCGTCGCGCTTCATCGCCAATAGTTTGCGCGTCCGATCGTCCGGCATTTCCGCCCGCAACAGATGTTCCGCTTCCTGCAACGGCGCAACCTTGACCAGATAGTCGTGCGGCGTGGTCCGGCTAAAATCCATGTTCAGGTAATCCGGCGCGAGCTTCGGCAAAACACACCGATCCTCGAGCTGAATGGGGCGGTCATTCTCGAAGTGCACGATCAGCGAGCAATACAATTCGCTGCGCGGCGCAATACCAAAATCCTCGGCAAGCTCGGCCGCGGCCCGAATTCGCTCCAAGGAAACGATCTCGGCACGGTGAACATGGCCGCGCTCGCGAATTTCGTCGGCGATGCCGCGAATCTTGAGAGGGTGCGCATGCGCGTGGCGTTCGGCGACGAAGCTTCCGACTCCGGCAACCCGCACCAACACGCCTTCGTCGCGCAATTCGCGCAGCGCGCGGTTGGCGGTCATTCGCGATACGCCGAAGGATCTGACCAGGTCGTTCTCGGAGGGCACGCGCGTCGAAGCGCCCCACTTGCCGGACCCAATGTTGTCCAGAATGTGACGCTTAACCTGCAGGTAAAGGGGCTGCAATGACATGGCGGCCTTGCTCATGGGCTCCAGACTAAGCTGTATAGACAGGTACAGTCAACCTTGATTCAAGTTGACCATAATCCGGCCAAATTCTTCGCGCAAGCCCTCGTCCGCGGAGTGGCGCCCATCTTTGATCATCCACCGGCCGCCGACCATGACGTCGCGGATCGCCTTGTCCGCACCGGCGAACAGCAACCGATCCAAGGCGGCATCTTGGGACGATCCGGCCATCGACGGATGCCGGGCGTCCAGCACCACCCAGTCCGCGCGGCACCCGACGGCAATGCGGCCCGCCGGTTGACCGAGCGCGCGTGCGCCGTTCTCGGCAGCGTCGCGCCACAGGCGGGTGCCGACATGCGATTCGCCTTTCGCGGCCAGGACGCCGCGGCGTTTTTTGCGCAAGCGCTGCTGATACTCGAGCCAACGTAACTCTTCAGCGGGGTTCACCGTCGACTGGCTGTCGGACCCAACGCAAAATCGCCCGTCCAGATTGAGAAAGCGCGGCGCGTCAAAAAAACCGTCGCCCAGGTTGGCCTCGGTGCTGATGGACACACACACGGCCGCCCCGGCGGCCGCCAGCCCCAAAAGCTCCCCGGCGGTGGCGTGGGTTGCATGAACCACGCACCAATATTTCGTCAGCAGCTCTTGATCCAACAGCAATTCAATGGGGCGGCGGCCCATCGCCCGCTCGCTGGCGCGTACTTCCCGCAATTGCTCTGCCACGTGAATGTGCACCGGCATGCTGGCATCGATGCCGCGCAATGCGAGCGCGGCCTGGCGCAAGCGATCGAGCGGCACGGCGCGCAGGCTGTGAAATGCCGCCCCGGTGCGCAGCATGCGGTTGTTCGCACGCCGCTCCTCCGCGATGCGCTGTTCGATGGCGCGCAGAAACTCGTCGGTGTCCAGGAAAAATCGCGCCTGCTCCGGTTTCAGCGGCTGGCCTCCGAAATCGCTGCTCTGATAGAGCGTCGGTAAAAACGTCAGCCCGATGCCGGCAGTGCGTGCGGCGTCGCTAACCGCATCCCACAAGGGATTGGCGCCTGAATAGCGCGCGCCGCCGGCGGCCCGGTGCAAATAGTGAAATTCCGCCACCGACGTGTAGCCTGCCTTCAGCATTTCGACGAACAATTGTGTCGCCACAATCTGCAACTCTTCGGGCGTTATGCGATTTGCGAGTGCGTACATGGCTTGGCGCCAAGTCCAGAAGCTGTCGCGCGCACTCATTCTATATTCCGCGTTTCCGGCCATGGCGCGTTGAAAGGCATGGCTGTGGGCATTGGGCATCCCGGGTATGACGATGCCATCGAGCGCTTCGATCCGCGCGGCATGAGCGGACGGCAGCGCCGAGTTTGCGCCGGTTTCGAGCGCCGTGATCATGCCGTCGGACACCGAGACCATCACGTCACGAGCCCAACCTTGCGGCAAATAGGCGGACTGCAAACGGTAAATGGTCATCATCTTGCTATCATACGGGGTGCCTAAATTTTCCGATAATTGGGATCAGGTGTGGGTCGGCGCCGACATTGCGACCATGGCAGGTGCGGGCGTCTACGGCAGCATGCAGGACGCTGCGCTTGCGGTAAAAGGTGAGCGCATCGCGTGGCTGGGCACGGCCGAAGAAGGGCGGCGACGCGCGCAAGCACAGGGCGCGCCGATATACGATGTACGCGGCCAGTGGATCACACCGGGTTTGATCGACTGCCACACGCACTTGGTCTACGGCGGCAATCGGGTCGCGGAGTTCGAGCAGCGCCTCTGCGGCGCATCCTACGAGGACATCGCGCGGGCGGGCGGGGGCATCCAATCGACCGTGCGCGAAACGCGCGCGGCGACAAAGGAGTCTTTGTACGCTTCAGCGTGCGCACGACTCGCGTGCTTGATGGCGGAAGGCATCACCACGGTTGAAATCAAATCCGGTTATGGACTGGAGCTGTCCGCCGAGCGCCGAATCCTCGAGGTGGCGCGGCAGCTCGGTGAGAGTTTGCCGATATCGGTCAAGAAAACATTTCTCGGCCTGCACGCACTCCCTCCCGAATTCGCCGCGCAGCGACAGCGCTTCGTGGATGAGGTGAGCGGACCCTGGCTCGATACGCTGGCCGCAGACGGGCTGGTGGACGCCGTCGACAGTTTCTGCGAAACGATTGCGTTTTCCGTGGCCGAGACCGAACAGTTTCTGCAGGCCGCAAAGCGGTTGCACGTGAGGGCTCACGTGCATGCCGGGCAACTGAGCGACATCGGCGCCGCGCAGGCGGCGGCGAAATGGGGCGCGCTGTCCTGCGATCATCTGGAGTATGTAAGTGCGGATGGCGCGCGTGCGCTGGCTGATGCAGGTACGGTCGCCGTCTTATTGCCGACGGCCTATTTCACTTTGCGTCAGACGACTCCGCCTCCAGTCGCAGTGCTTCGCAGCGCCGGCGTGCCGCTGGCCGTCGCCACCGACAGCAATCCGGGTACCTCGCCCTGCACGTCCATCCTGCTTAGCATGAGCATGGCCTGCACGCTGTTCGGCCTGACTCCCGAGGAGGCGCTGGCCGGCGTTACGCGCGAAGCGGCACGGGCGCTGGGCGTGCTCGACGAGGTGGGAACCATCGAAGCGGGCAAGCGCGCGGACCTCGCGTTTTGGCGCATCGGGCGGCCGGCGGAACTTTGCTATGGACTCGGGGGCAACCCGCTTGCCGCCGTCATGTACCGAGGAAAAATTCGCGGCGCCGCGCCCGCGTGAGGGGGAGGGAAATTCCGCCTTGCGCGGCATAAGATGCGTCCATGGCTAGCCGATCCCGCCGCGGGAGACCGCCGCACGACGATGTGTTGACGCCCGCCGAATGGCGCACCGTGCACGCGGTCAAGCATGGCTTGACGAGCCGCCAAATCGCGCAACGCCGCGGCATCAGCATCGATGCGGTGAAGTACCACATCGCCAACGCGCTCGCGAAGCTTGGAGTCGCCAATCGCAAAGAACTGCGCCAATGGCACCGCGCGCCCAAAGACGGTGCCCTGAGGGACAAGACAATGAATTCGCCACTGCTCCTGGGAACCATCGCACAGATTGCAAGATCGGTGCAGGACATCAAGCAGGCGGAAGCCTGGTACAAAAATGTCCTGGGACTGCCGCATCTTTACACCTTCGGCAATCTTGCGTTTTTCGATTGCAGCGGCACCCGCTTGATGTTGAGCCAGGAGTCGGCGGCGGTTCCGGAATCCATTCTGTATCTGCGGGTCGGCGATATCGGCGCGGCCTATGAACTCTTGAAATCTCGCGGCGTCGAATTCATCAACGCGCCGCACTTGGTGCACCGGCACGCCGATGGCACCGAAGAATGGTTGTCCATGCTCAAGGACCCAGAAGGGCGTCCGCTCGGCATCATGGCGCAGGCGAAAGCGTAGGAGCCTGTCCGAGCTTCCGTGCAATAAAACCCTGTAGTCTTGGCTGCATGCGACCTGCAGCCACGCTTCTGACGCTTGGACTCTGCGCGGCGGCGGCCGGCGTCAGGGCATTTGGCATTACACCGGCCGGTGCGCAGACGGTTCCCGCGCTCGATGAAATCGTGGTCACCGCGGAACGCGCAGGTCCGGGCATGTGGCACGTGCATCGCGGCGACGCCAACGTCTGGATATTGGGCAGTATATCGCCGCTGCCCCGGGACATTACCTGGCGCTCCAAGCAGGTGGAGTCCGTGCTCGAGAGCACCAGCCAGGTGCTGGTGCAGAAGCCCATTGAAATCAGCGTTCCGAGAATATTGTGGATGCTGATCGCCGACCGAAAATACCTCATGGTGGGCGGCGGCAAGAAACTGAAAGATGTGCTGCCGCCGGACTTGCACGCGCGTTTCGCCGCGCAGCGAAGCAAAGTAACCGACGATGCGGATAAGTGGGAACGCTATCGTCCGATCATCGCGGCCGCATTTTTGCAGCAAGCGTCTTTTCATCAGGTCAATCTGTCAATGCGGCTCGATTTGGGCGCGGCACTGCGCATCCTGGCGAAAAAACACGGCGTGCGGGTTGAAGAGATCAAGGTGGCGGGCGTCAGCGACATGCTGGAGGCGCTCAAAACCATGCCGGCGGCGACCGAGCGAACCTGCGTGGAAGCCTCGCTCAGCACCGTCGAGAGCGGCCTGCCGCGGCTGGTGGAGCGCGCGCAAGCGTGGACCAGCGGCAACGTCGAGCGAATCGAGAGCATGCCCGAGCTCAAGGACGTGGACGCCTGCCGCAACGCCTTGGACGCGGGCAAAGGCGCGGTCGATGTCATCGGGCGCATTCGCCAGACCTGGCTCGAAAATATCGAAAAATATTTGCACTCCGCCGGCACCACGATCGCCGTGGTCAATTTGGACCTGCTGCTCGAGCGCGGCGGATTGCTCGATTTGTTGCGTGCCCAAGGATACGAGGTCGACCCGCCGTGAACGGGGCTCCAGCCGGCGGCTGGAAACCCCGCTATTTTTTCGCGTCCTTGTTCTGCAGGTCTTTGAGCTCCTGCATGGACTCACGCTGAATGGCGACCATTTTTTCCTGAAGGGGTTTCATGAAACCCTGCATCTCCTGCATCACGTTTTGCATTACCAGCGGCAATTTCTTCACATACGCCTGGCCTGCCGCACTCTTGTAGAATTTTATGACGCCATCGATTTCATCCTGCGTAAAAGAGTCTCGGTATGTGCGCATATAGATGGGCAGCAGGGTGTCCCAGTTCAGCATGTCGGCAGCGGCGGCAGACATTTTGGCGGTCGTGCGATCCAGGATGGCCTGCTTTTCCGGCGTCAGAGTCTGGCCTCTCATGGCATTCTGCATGGCCGTACTCATCACCGTGTTCATTTGCCCCTTCATGGACTCGATTATCTGCCGCGCGTTGGTCAGTTCGAGCATCTCGCGAATCGACGCGTCGCTCGCCGGCGCATTGTTCGCGGCAGCAGCGGTTGCCGACACCAGAATCCATACCACTGTGGTGGCGAGCTGTTTGATCATGTATTTCCCCTCGAGAGTACTTTGTCGGGCGCCCGCGGCATTGTAATCTATGACGCAGAGCAGCAATTGCCTTGACACCCGCACGGCTGGTTCCTACAATCGCCGGCCTTTGTCTCTGGGGCACCCTAGTGCCGGGCGCGAGCCCGTAAAATTTAGTTTTTGCATCCAGGGCCTCTATTTATCTGGACGGCCCTCTAAAGGTATTTATGGCGACGACGACCCAATTGATCCGGACTGGCCGCAATGAACCGGCTTGGAAGTCCAAGGTTCCGGCCCTGGCCGCTTCACCGCAAAAGCGCGGCGTCTGCACGCGCGTGTACACGACCACGCCGAAGAAGCCCAATTCCGCGCTGCGCAAGGTTTGCCGCGTGCGCCTCACCAATGGATATGAGGTCTCGAGCTATATCGGCGGCGAGGGGCACAATCTGCAGGAGCACTCCGTGGTGTTGATTCGCGGCGGCCGCGTCAAAGATCTCCCCGGCGTGCGTTATCACACGGTCCGCGGTGCACTCGATTGCGCCGGTGTCAGCGACCGTCGTCAAGGGCGCTCCAAGTACGGCGCCAAACGTCCCAAGAAATAGGCCGAAGGCTTAAGAAGGTTTTCCATGTCCCGTAGAGCAGCAGCCCCCCATCGCACCATTCTTCCCGACCCAAAATTCGGGAACGACATGCTGGCCAAATTCATCAATATGGTGATGGAGCGCGGAAAGAAGTCGGCCGCCGAGAAGATCGTCTACGGCGCCATCGATCGGATCAGCGAAAAGAAGGCTGGTGCAGCCGGCGCGGAGGCGATTGCTGTGCTGCAGCAGGCATTGGACAATGTCAAACCCGTGGTCGAAGTCAAATCGCGGCGAGTCGGCGGCGCCACCTACCAAGTGCCGGTCGAAGTGCGCGCGAACCGCCGCCAGACTCTGGCCATGCGCTGGGTCATCGAGGCAGCCACCGCCCGCAGCGAGAAGTCGATGGCTCATCGCCTCGCCGCTGAGTTGATGGAGGCTGCCGAAAACCGCGGCGCCGCCGTGCGCAAGCGCGAGGACACCCATCGCATGGCTGATGCCAACAAGGCGTTCGCCCACTATCGCTGGTAACGCGCCGCAGCCGGCGCACGCGAATACTTGTTGGCTGGTAAAACGCCGGCTCAGCCATATATAGGGTTTACCTATGGCACGCACTACGCCCATCGAGCGCTACCGAAATATCGGTATTTCCGCTCATATCGACGCGGGGAAAACCACCGCGACGGAGCGTATTTTGTTCTACACCGGCGTGTCGCACAAAATCGGCGAGGTCCATGACGGCGCGGCCGTGATGGACTACATGGAGCAGGAACAGGAGCGCGGCATCACCATCACCGCCGCGGCCACAACCTGCTTCTGGAAGGGGATGGACAAGAGTTTCCCCGAGCACCGCATCAACATCATCGATACCCCGGGACACGTCGATTTCACCATCGAAGTGGAACGTTCGTTGCGCGTGCTCGATTCGGCCGTCGCCGTGTACTGCGCGGTCTCCGGCGTGCAGCCGCAGTCCGAAACGGTCTGGCGACAAATGAACAAGTACGGCGTGCCGCGTATCGCCTTCGTCAACAAGATGGATCGCGCCGGGGCAAATTTCCTGCGCTGCGTCGAGCAGATCAAGACCCGTTTGCGCGGTAATCCGGTGCCGATACAGTTGCCGATCGGCGCCGAGGATGGCTTCACCGGCGTGGTCGATCTCGTCAAGATGAAATCCATCTTCTGGGACGAGGAAACCCAGGGCATGAAATTCGAATATCGCGACATTCCCGACGATATGCGCAAGGAATGCGAAGAATGGCGCGGGAAAATGATCGAGGCGGCCGCCGAAGGCGACGAGGTCCTGCTCAACAAATACTTGGAAAGCGGATCTTTGAGCGATGAGGAAATCAAGAAGGGCTTGCGCGCGCGCGCCATCAAGAATGAAATCTGCCTCGTGACCTGCGGATCGGCCTTCAAGAACAAGGGCGTGCAGGCGGTACTCGATGCCATCGTCGAATACATGCCCTCTCCGGCGGAAGTGCCGCCGGTGAAAGGCCAGAGCGAGAGTGGCGATGCGATGACGCGCAAAGCGGACGACGCCGAGCCGTTCGCGGCGCTGGCATTCAAGATTCTGAACGATCCCTTCGTCGGCAATCTCACGTTCTTCCGGGTCTACTCCGGCACATTGAATTCAGGTGATCAAGTGTTCGTGCCCAATCGCAGCCGCACCGAGCGCATCGGCCGCCTGCTGCAAATGCATGCCAGCGATCGCTCCGAGATCAAAGAAGTGCACGCCGGCGACATCGCGGCGGCCGTGGGATTGAAGGATGTCACCACCGGCGACACGCTGTCCGATCTCAACAAAGTCATCATTCTCGAGAAGATGGATTTCCCGGAGCCGGTGATTTCCGTCGCTGTCGAGCCGAAGACCAAGGTCGATCAGGAAAAAATGGGCTTGGCGCTGCAGCGCCTGGCGAAGGAAGATCCTTCGTTTCGAGTGCACACGGATGCGGAATCCGGCCAGACGATCATCGAGGGCATGGGGGAACTGCATCTGGAAATCATCGTCGATCGCATGAAGCGCGAGTTCAAGGTCGACGCCAATGTGGGCAAACCGCAGGTGGCCTATCGCGAAACCTTGCGCAGCACGGTCGAATCCGAGGGCAAGTTCATTCGCCAGACCGGCGGCCGCGGCCAATACGGCCATGTGTGGCTGAAGCTCGAGCCGTTGCCGCAGGGCAAGGGCTACGAATTCGTCAACGGCATCGTCGGCGGCAGTGTGCCGCGCGAATACATTCCGGCCGTGGATAAGGGCATCCAAGAAGCCGTGCAGACCGGAGTGATCGCGGGCTATCCCATCGTGGACGTGAAAGTCACGATATTCGACGGCTCCTATCACGATGTCGACTCCAACGAGATGGCGTTCAAAATCGCGGGCTCGATCGGATTCAAGGAAGGGTTCCGCAAGGCCAAGCCGGTGCTGCTGGAACCCATCATGAAAGTGGAGGTCGTCGTGCCGGAAGATTATTACGGCGACATCGTCGGCGATTTGAGCCGGCGCCGCGGCCAGATCGTCGGTACGGAAGACAGCCCGTCCGGCAAAGTGGTCACCGCCGAGGTGCCGCTCGCCGAAATGTTTCAATACTCTACATCCATGCGCTCCATGAGCCAGGGCCGCGCGAACTACACCATGGAGTTTGCCAAGTACCAGGAAGTGCCGGGCAATGTGGCCGATGTCGTGATGAAGAAAGCTTCTTAAGATCCCAAACGCATCTAATTTTTGAGAGGTAAGGCCTGTGTCGAAGGGGAAGTTTGAGCGAACGAAGCCGCACGTGAACGTGGGGACGATTGGGCATGTGGATCATGGCAAGACGACCTTAACGGCAGCCTTGACCAAGGTGATGGCCGAGAAGCACGGCGGGGAGTTCAAGGCCTACGATCAGATTGACAAGGCCCCCGAGGAGCGTGCGCGCGGCATCACGATTGCAACCGCGCACGTGGAGTATCAGTCAGACGCCCGTCACTATGCGCACGTGGACTGCCCGGGACACGCCGATTACGTGAAGAACATGATCACGGGTGCGGCGCAGATGGATGGGGCGATTCTGGTGGTGAGTGCGGCCGATGGCCCGATGCCCCAGACGCGGGAGCACATTTTGCTTGCCCGCCAGGTCGGCGTGCCCTACATCGTGGTGTACATGAACAAGGCGGACATGGTCGATGATGCGGAGCTTTTAGAGCTGGTGGAGCTGGAAGTGCGGGATCTTCTGACCCTGTACAAATTCCCCGGCGATAAGACCCCGATCATCACCGGATCTGCCCTAAAGGCCTTGGAGGGGGATGCTTCAGAGATTGGCGTGCCCTCGGTGATCAAGCTGGTGAAGGCACTGGATGAGTATATTCCGGTGCCCAAGCGGGCGGTGGAAGGGGCCTTTTTGATGCCGGTGGAGGATGTGTTCTCGATCGCGGGGCGCGGCACGGTGGTGACGGGGCGCATCGAGCGGGGCATCGTGAAGATCAACGATGAGGTGGAGATTGTGGGGATTCGCCCGACGCAGAAGACCACCTGCACGGGTGTGGAGATGTTTCGAAAGCTCCTCGATGAGGGTCAGGCGGGGGATAACGTCGGGGTATTGCTGCGCGGCACGAAGCGCGAGGAAGTGGAGCGCGGCCAGGTGCTGTGCAAGCCCGGTTCGATCACCCCGCATACCAAGTTTGAGGCCGAAGTGTATGTCTTGAGCAAGGAAGAGGGCGGCCGGCATACCCCCTTCTTCAAGGGCTATCGGCCGCAGTTCTACTTCCGTACCACCGATGTGACCGGAGCGGTGGAGCTGCCGGAGGGCACCGAGATGGTGATGCCGGGGGATAACATCAAGATCGTGGTGGAGCTCATCGCCCCCATCGCGATGGAGCAGGGCCTGC
This sequence comes from uncultured Gammaproteobacteria bacterium, assembly GCA_963721095.1. Taxonomy (GTDB): domain Bacteria; phylum Pseudomonadota; class Gammaproteobacteria; order Steroidobacterales; family Steroidobacteraceae; genus Bog-1198. The sequence goes on from CAVRHU010000001.1 coordinate 905,185, forward strand.
GTTTCGCCATCCGCGAGGGCGGCAAAACCGTCGGTGCAGGCGTGGTCGCCAAGGTCATTGCTTGATCTAAATTTTGGCCCGAAAGCGCTTTTCTAGGGTAGAATCCGCGCCCCTGTTTTAGGGCGCTAAAGCGCCCAACTTTTCCGGGGGTCGAAGCGACCCCCTATTTGAAGGTTAAGAGAAGACCCTTATGGCTAATCAGAATATTCGCATCCGCCTGAAGGCTTTCGATCATCGGTTGATCGACAAGTCGGCCCGCGAGATCGTCGATACCGCGAAACGCACCGGCGCGACCGTCAAGGGCCCCGTGCCGCTACCCATCAAAATGGAGCGTTTTACGGTTTTGACGGCCCCGCATGGCGACAAGGACGCCCGTGATCAGTTCGAGATCCGCACCCACAAGCGTCTGATGGACATTTTGAACCCCACGGACAAGACCGTTGACGCCCTGATGAAGCTGGAGCTTCCGGCCGGCGTGGACGTGCAAATCAAGTTGAATTAGCGCTAAGGCGCGAACTCACCGGGTCCCGACCCGGTCCTACAAAGGGCGCAAAAGGTTGATCCCGGAGTGAATTCCGGTATACTCCCGCGTCCATTTTAGAGGTCGGAGCGCGTGGGCGCCGACGCCAAATTCTCAAGGGGATTTGGGGTCCGAGTGTCCAAACCGCTGATCTGTCGCAACGATGCGAGGCTCTTTGAAGCCCTCGCTGCATGAGGATTGACAATGTCCATTGGTCTGGTTGGCCGCAAGTGCGGTATGACCCGAGTGTTCACCGACGCCGGTGTCACCGTCCCCGTGACGGTGGTCGAGGCGTTACCGAATCGCATCTCGCAAGTCAAAAACGATAAAACCGACGGTTATCGCGCGGTCCAAGTGACCATTGGCAGCCGCCGTCCTTCGCGCATTCCGAAGGCCCTTGCCGGTCACTTCGCCAAGGCAAACGTGGCCGCCGGATATACCTCTCAAGAATTCCGCTTGGGCAAGGGTGAAGGCGAGGATCTCGCGACCGGCGGTGAAATCAAAGTCGACATGTTCAAGGCCGGACAGATTGTCGATGTTACGGGCACCACCGTCGGCAAGGGTTTTCAAGGCACCATGAAGCGGCATAACTTCGCCGGCGGCATGAAAACTCACGGAAATTCCCTATCTCACCGCGCGCCTGGCTCCATCGGCCAGCGTCAAACCCCGGGCCGTGTCTTCAAAGGCAAGCGCATGTCGGGTCACATGGGCATGCGCAATCGCACCATTGAAAATTTACGCATCGTTGAAGTCGACGCGGCGCGAAATCTTTTGCTCATCAGCGGCGCCGTGCCGGGTGCCGAGGGCAGCCGCGTCATCGTGAAGCCGTCGGTCAAGGCGAAAGGCCAGACCCGGCGCCAGAAATTGATGCCGAATAAGGCCCCGACTGCGGCGAAGGCCGCGCCCGCTGCCAAAGGCGCTGCACCGAAGGCCGGCGCGTCCGCCAAAGCCGAGAAGAAGTAGCTCTCATGAAAGTTCAGCTCAAAAACGCCAAGCCGGCGAGCGAAATTCAGTTGTCGGATGCCGCCTTTGGACGCGACTACAACGAAGCACTGGTACATCAGGTCGTGACCGCCTACATGGCCGCGGGCCGCTCCGGCACCAAGGCACAAAAGACCCGCGCCGAAGTGCGCGGCGGCGGCAAGAAGCCTTGGAGTCAAAAAGGCACCGGTCAGGCGCGGGCCGGCTCGATTCGCAGCCCCATTTGGGTCGGCGGCGGGCGTGCGTTCGCGGCGAAGCCGCGCGACTTCTCGCAAAAGGTCAATCGCAAGATGTATCGCGCCGCCATGCAAACCATGGTGTCGCAGTTGGTGCGTGACGATCGTTTGGTTGCAGTTGAGTCGATCGAGCTTTCCGCGCCGCGGACCAAATTGCTCGTCAGCAAATTGGCTGAATTCGGCCTGAGCCGCGCGCTCATTTTGGTCGAGGCCTACGAAGAGAAGTTGTTCCTGGCGGCCCGCAACATTCCGCATGTCGAAGTCATGGCGGTATCGGCTCTCGATCCTTTGAGCCTGGTCAAGCACGACAAGGTCGTTGCCACCGTGGGCGCCTTGAAACTGCTGGACCAGCGTCTCGGAGGCGCAGCATGAACAAAGAGCGTTTGATGACCGTGCTGATTCAGCCCCACGTCTCCGAGAAGGCTGCGACCGTGACGGAAAAGGCCAATCAATATGTATTTCGGGTGCGTGACGATGCCTCGAAGGCGGAGGTCAAAAGCGCTGTCGAACTGATGTTCGAGGTCAAGGTTGAAGGCGTGAATCTCTTGAACCGTCCGGGCAAGACGCGCCGCTTCAAGAACATGCCGGGCAAGCGCACCGGTTTCAAGAAGGCCTACGTGCGCTTGGCAAGCGGTCAGTCCATCGACTTCACCGGCGCCCCGGCGAAATAGGGAATCAGGCATGGCACTCATCAAGATGAAGCCGACCTCACCGGGCACGCGCTTCGTAGTCAAAGTGGATCGATCGCACCTGCATAAGGGCGGCCCGATCGAGTCCCTCACCACCAAGAAAAACCGCACCGGCGCCCGCAACCACTCGGGCCGGCAAACGACGCGCCACATCGGCGGCGGCCACAAGCAGCGCTATCGCTTGGTGGATTTCCTGCGTGACAAGGACGGCATTCCCGGCATCGTCGAGCGGCTCGAGTATGATCCGAATCGCACCTCGCATCTGGCCTTGGTTCTCTACAAGGACGGCGAGCGCCGCTACATCCTCGCACCCAAGGGCGTGAAGGCCGGCGATGAAATCCGGTCGGGCTCGGATGCGCCCATCAAGCCCGGCAATGCCATGCCGTTGCGGCACATTCCGGTGGGCAGCACGGTTCACAACATCGAATTGAAAGTCGGCAAGGGCGGCCAAATGGCGCGCAGCGCCGGAGCTTCCGCGCAGTTCGCGGCGCGCGAAGGGGTGTATGCCAGCCTGCGCCTGAAATCCGGCGAGATGCGCAAAGTGCACGTCGATTGCCGCGCGACGATCGGCGAGGTCGGCAACGATGAGCACAATCTGCGCGTCTTCGGCAAAGCCGGCGCGGTGCGATGGCTGGGCGTGCGCCCGACGGTGCGCGGCGTCGTGATGAATCCGGTCGATCATCCCCACGGTGGCGGCGAAGGCAAATCCGGTCAAGGCAATCCGCATCCCGTGAGCCCCTGGGGCCTGCAGACCAAGGGCAAGAAAACGCGCCGCAACAAGCGCACCGACGGCATGATCGTTCAGCGCCGCAAGAACAAACGAATTTAAGACTGGAGATATTTAAAGTGCCTCGTTCGCTCAAGAAAGGCCCGTTCGTCGATCTGCACCTCGCCAAGAAAGTGCAGACCGCCAGCCAAAAGAATGATCGCCGCCCGATCAAGACCTGGTCGCGGCGTTCCATGGTCATTCCCGACATGGTCGGACTGACCATCGCCGTGCACAACGGCCGGCTGCATGTGCCGGTGCTCGTGTCGGAGAACATGGTCGGCCACAAGCTCGGCGAGTTCGCCCCCACACGCACGTTCAAAGCGCACTCCGGCGACAAGAAAGTCACGGTGGCGGAATAGTCATGCAGACCAAAGCAGTTTTACGCTACGCGCGCATTTCTCCCCAGAAATGCCGCTTGGTCGTCGACACAATTCGCGGCAAGTCCGCCACTCTTGCGGTGAACACCTTGAAATTCATGCCGAAGAAGGGCGCGAAGATCGTGCTGAAGGTATTGGATTCCGCGATCGCCAATGCCTACAACAATTTCAATGCCGATGTCGATGATCTGAAAGTGACGCGCGTCGAGGTCGACCCGGCACCGATGCTCAAGCGCTTTCACGCCCGCGCCAAGGGTCGCGGCGTGCGCATCGCCAAGCGCAACAGTCATATCCTGGTTCAAGTGTCCGACGGTAAGCGAGAGGCCTAATGGGTCAGAAAGTAAATCCAATTGGTATTCGTCTAGGCATCACGCGCGACTGGTCGTCGAAGTGGTATGCGCATACGAAGAACTTTGCCTCGAACATCCACACCGACTTTTTGGTGCGCAAGTACCTGAACAAGAAATTGGCGGATGCATCGGTGAGCAACATCCACATCGAGCGGGCCGCACGCCGCGCGAACATCACCATTCACACGGCGCGGCCGGGAATCGTGATCGGCAAGAAGGGCGAGGATATCGAGAAGCTCCGTACCGCCGTCGCCAAGATCCTAGGCATGGGCATGAACGATGTCCGGCTGAACATCGCGGAAATCCGGAAGCCGGAACTGGATGCGAAGCTCGTGGCCGAGGGCATCTCGCAGCAATTGGAAAAGCGCGTGATGTTTCGCCGTGCCATGAAGCGCGCCGTGACCAATACCATGCGTTCCGGTGCGCTGGGCATCAAGGTGCGCATTTCGGGACGTCTGAATGGTTCGGAAATCGCGCGAACCGAGACCAACCGCGAGGGGCGGGTGCCGCTGCACACTTTTCGCGCCGACATCGACTACGGTCTCGCCGAGGCGCAAACGACTTACGGCGTGATCGGCATCAAGGTCTGGATTTTCAAGGGCGAAGTGTTCGACAAGCCGGCGGAAGAGGCCGTGGAGGCCGAAGCCGAGGCCGTAGCGGCGGCGGCAGTCGCCAAATCCGCCGAACCCGCGGCACCGGCCGCGACTTGATCAGGTAAACAAGCATGATGCAGCCGAAGCGGACCAAGTTCCGCAAACAATTCAAGGGCAAGATCTCGGGCAGTGCGCAGCGCGGCAACACCGTGGCGTTCGGCGAGTTCGGCCTGAAGGCCACCGATCGCTGCCGCATGACGGCACGCGAGATCGAGGCGGCGCGGCGCGCCATTTCGCGCTACGTGAAGCGCGGAGGTCGCATTTGGATCCGCGTATTCCCGGATGTGCCGATCACCCAGAAGCCGCTCGAAGTGCGCATGGGTTCCGGCAAGGGCAATGTCGAGTATTGGGTGGCGCGAGTGCTGCCCGGCAAGGTGCTGTTCGAGATCGAAGGCATGAGCGAGACCATCGCGCGCGAGGCGTTCCGCCTGGCGTCCGCGAAGCTCTCCGTGTCGACCGCGTTCGTCAAGCGCCAGGTCAGGACATGAAGGTGCGTACATGAAGGCGAAAGATTTGCGCGCGAAGGCGCCCAAAGATCTCGGCGAGGAGCTGCTGAAGCTGCGCCGCGAACAATTCAATTTGCGCATGGCCCGCGCGACCGGACAGGCGGCGAAGCCGGATCAATTTTCGAAGGTGCGTAAGAACATTGCGCGCGTCAAGACGGTGCTGGCCCAGGCGCAGGTGCGTAAATGAACGCGCGCCAGGTTATCGGGCGGGGCCGCTTCGGCCCCGTTGAGAGTTGCGCGAAGCGCATGAGGAATTCGTAATGGCATCCGAAACACAATCGACCGCGGAAACAGCATCAGCCGCTGCGGAGCCGGGCGCCGCGCCGGTTCCCGGCCAGCGCCTGCTGACCGGCAAAGTGGTCAGCAACAAAATGGACAAGACCATCGCGGTTTCGGTCGAGCGCTTGGTCAAGCATCCGACCTATGGCAAGTACATTCGCCGCACGACCAAGCTGCTGGCGCATGACGAGAGCAATGAGTGCAAGGAAGGCGACACGGTTTCGATCAAGCCGTGCCGGCCCATGTCGCGTCGAAAATCTTGGGTGTTGGTGCGCGTCGTCGACCGCGCCCGCGCCGAATAAGGGGTCGACATGATTCAGATGCGAACCATTTTGAATGTGGCCGACAACAGCGGCGCCAAACGCCTGATGTGCATCAAGGTGCTGGGCGGCTCGAAGCGCCGGTACGCGGCGGTCGGCGATGTCATCAAAGTCAGCGTCAAGGATGCGATCCCGCGCGGCAAGGTGAAGAAAGGCGAGGTGTACGACGCGGTGGTGGTGCGCACCAAGAGCGGCGTGCGGCGGGCCGACGGCTCGCTGATCCGCTTCGATACCAACGCCGCCGTGCTCCTGACCAACAAGCTCGAGCCCATCGGCACGCGTATTTTCGGACCGGTGACGCGCGAGCTGCGCAACGTGCAGTTCATGAAGATTATCTCGCTGGCACCCGAGGTATTGTGAAGAGGCTCTTGAATCCGGCGCGCAGCGCCGGCCTATCGGAGCGGGTTTGCGGCCTGGCGCAAGCCCGTGGAAATATTCGGGCGCAGCCCGTGGAAAAGTCATGAAAAAGATTCGCAAAGGCGACACGGTGATTTTGATCGCCGGCCGCGACAAGGGACGCAAAGGCGCAGTGATCGAGGTGCTGGCGGACGACCGCCTGCGCGTCGAGGGACTCAACATGTCCAAGCGGCACCAGAAGCCCAATCCGCAAGCCGGCATACAGGGCGGCATCATCGAGACCGAGGCGCCGCTGCATGTCTCGAACGTGATGGTTTTCAATCCGGCGACCCAAAAGGGCGATCGGATCGGGTTCAAATCGCTCGAGAACGGCCGCAAGGTGCGCTTGTTCAAGTCGAACAAAGAAATGGTCGACGCGAAATAACGAGTAATTTATGGCAGCAAGACTTAAACAGATTTTTAACCAGCAGATCGTGCCGGAGCTCAAGAAAAAGCTCGAGCTGAAGAACACCATGGAAGTACCGCGGATCTTGAAGATCACGGTGAACATGGGCGTGGGCGAAGCCGTGGCCGACAAGAAGGTCATGGACGCGGCCACCGCCGACATGGCGAAGATCACCGGGCAGAAGCCGGCGGTGACGAAAGCCAAGAAGTCTGTCGCGACTTTCAAGGTGCGCGATGGTCAGGCGATCGGCTGCAAGGTGACGCTGCGCGGCGATCGCATGTACGAGTTTCTCGACCGCTTGGTCAGCATCGCCATTCCGCGCATCCGCGATTTTCGCGGCATCAGCACCCGTTCGTTCGACGGCCGCGGCAACTACAGCTTAGGGGTCAAAGAGCAGATCATTTTCCCCGAGATCCAGTACGACCAAATCGATCAAATTCGTGGCATGGACATCACCATCTCCACGTCGGCGCGCGATGACAAGCACGGGCGCGCGTTGTTAGAAGCCTTTAACTTTCCGTTCCGCAAGTAGGTAGCCCATGGCCAAGACGAATATGCTCATGCGCGAGAAGAAACGCCTCAAGATAGCGAAGAAATTCGCCAAGCGGCGCGCTGAGCTCAAAGAGCTGATCCGCGACCCGAAGACCGGGCAGGAGGCTCGCGAAGCCGCGCAAGTCGCGCTGCAGAAGCAGCCGCGCGACGCGGGTGCTACCCGGCAGCGCAATCGCTGCTCGATCACGGGCCGCTCACGCGGCGTGTACCGCAAGTTCGGCCTCGCGCGCACCAAGCTGCGCGAAGCGGCCAATCGCGGCGAGATTCCAGGCCTGTCGAAGGCGAGTTGGTGAGGCGCGCACAATGAGCATGACTGATCCAATTGCCGATCTCCTGACGCGTATCCGCAATGCGCAATCCGCCGGCAAGCCGACCGTGGGCATGGGCGCCTCGAAGCTGAAGGTGGCCATTCTCAAGGTGCTGAAGGCCGAGGGCTACATCGCGGACTTCGGCGTCGACAACACGGGCGCCAAGAGCACCTTGTCGATCGAATTGAAGTACCACGACGGCCGTCCGGTCATCGACCGCATCGAGCGCATCAGCCGCCCGGGCCTGCGAATTTATCGCGGCAAGGATGAGCTGCCTAAAGTGCTGGGCGGTTTGGGCGTCGCCGTGGTCTCGACTCCTCAGGGCATCATGTCGGACAAGCAAGCGCGCGCGGCCGGCACCGGCGGCGAAGTGCTGTTCGTCGTCCAGTAAGGCTTAGGTAGGTTTAATCATGTCTCGAGTTGCAAAAATGCCGGTCGACCTGCCCCAGGGCGTCACCGCCACAATCGGCGCGGAAGCCGTCACGCTGAAGGGCGCCAAAGGCTCGCTGACGTTGCCGCTCAAAGCGGGCGTCAAAGTCGTGCAGCAGGACAAGCACCTGGAAGTACAGGCGGACACCACGACCGAGGGTATGAATGCGATCGCCGGTTCGACGCGCGCGCATCTCGCCAATATGGTGTTGGGCGTGACCAAGGGCTACGAGAAGAAGCTCGAACTGGTCGGCGTCGGTTATCGCGCGGCGGTTCAGGCCAAGAGTTTGACGCTGACGCTGGGTTATTCGCATTTGATCAATTTTGCGATTCCGGACGGCATCACCATCGAGACGCCGAGCCAGACGGAAATCATCGTCAAGGGAATCGACCGGCAGCGCGTCGGTCAGACCGCCGCGGAGATCCGCGGCTTTCGGCCGCCGGAACCCTACAAGGGCAAGGGCGTGAAGTACTCCGACGAGAAGATTTCGCTGAAAGAGGCGAAGAAGAAGTAATCATGAAATTGACCAAGCAAGACACCCGTTTGCGCCGCGCACTGCGGGGCCGCGTAAAGATCAAGGAAGTGGCCGCGATTCGCCTGTCGGTGCATCGCACGCCGCAGCACATGTATGCGCAGATCATCGCGCCGGAGGGCGACAAGGTTCTGGTCGCCGCCTCGACCTTGCAGAAGGACGTGCGCGGGGAATTGAAATCCACCGGCAACATCGAAGCCGCCAAAGCCGTCGGCCGCGCCATCGCGGAACGTGCCAAGGCAAAGGGCATCGACAAGGTCGCTTTCGACCGTTCCGGTTTCATGTACCACGGGCGCGTCAAAGCGCTGGCCGAGGCCGCTCGCGAAGCGGGTCTCGAGTTCTAACTCAAGGGTCCTAAGGCACTATGGCGAGAACAGAAAAACCGATGTCCGGCGATGACCTGCTAGAAAAGCTGGTCGCCGTGAACCGAGTCGCGAAGGTGGTCAAGGGCGGTAAGCAATTCGGCTTCACCGCGCTCACCGTGGTGGGCGATGGCGCCGGCCGGGTCGGATTCGGCTACGGCAAGGCGCGCGAGGTGCCGGTCGCGATTTCCAAGGCCATGATGCAGGCCCGCAAGAGCCTGGTTACCGTGTCCTTGAAGAACGAAACCCTGTTCTACGCTGTCAAAGGACGGCATGGGACCACGCGGGTCTATATGCAGCCGGCCGCGGACGGTACCGGCGTGATCGCCGGGGGCGGCATGCGGGCGGTGTTCGAGTGCGCAGGCGTGCGCAACGTGCTCGCCAAGAGCTACGGTTCGCGCAATCCCATCAATGTGGTGCGGGCGACCATGGACGCGTTGGGCAAGCTGCGTACACCGGATGACATCGCGGCGAAGCGCGGTAAGTCCGTCGAAGAAATCACGGGTTAATCATGGCCAGCAAAGCACATGCGCACAAGGCGGGCGAGGACAAGGCGATCAAGGTCACCTTGATCAAGAGCGTCTATGGACAACTCGCCGCCATTCGCAATTCAGTCAAGGGCCTTGGGCTGCGCAGGATCGGTCACAGCGTCGTGGTGGCGGATACGCCGTCCAATCGCGGCATGGTCAATAGAGCCAGTCATATGCTCAAGGTCGAGCCGGCACTGGGGAAGGTCTGATGAGATTAAATACGATTAAGCCGGGCGCCGGCTCCAAACGAGCCCGTCTGCGGGTGGGCCGCGGCGCATCCGCCGGCCAGGGCAAGACCTGCGGCCGCGGCGTCAAGGGCCAGCGCGCCCGCAAGGGCGGTTATCACAAGGTGGGCTTCGAAGGCGGCCAGATGCCCTTGCAGCGGCGGTTGCCGAAGACCGGCTTTCGCTCGGCAATGAAGGCCTCGCGCGCCGAATTGACATTGTCGGATCTCATGCGCGTTCCCGGCGCCGATGTGACGCTCAAGGGGCTGATCGAAGCGAATCTTGTCCCCGAGTACACCAAGCTGGTGAAGATCATTTTGTCGGGCAAGGTCACCAAGCCCTTTGCGATCAAGGACAAGGTCATCACGGCGACCAAGGGCGCAAAGAGCGCTGTGGAATCCGCCGGCGGAAAATTCGAGGCTTAAGAGAAACGCGTGGCTACATCCGCTACCAATCCAGCCGCCGCCTTGGGGGATATCACCCGCTTTGCCGAAATGCGCAAGCGGCTGCTGTTTTTGGTGGGCGCGCTCATTGTGTACCGGATCGGCACCTTCATTCCGGTGCCGGGCATCGATGCGGCCAAATTCGCCGCCTTCTTCTCCACCCAGAACGGCACGCTGCTGGGCATGTTCAACATGTTCTCGGGCGGCGCGCTGCAGCGCTTCAGCATTTTTGCGCTGAATGTCATGCCTTACATCACCGCGTCCATCATCGTGCAGATGGCGTCGATGGTTTACCCACCATGGAATCAGATCCGCAAGGATGGCGAATCCGGCCGGCGCAAACTGATGCAGTACACGCGCTACGGCACCGTGGGCCTGGCGGCCTTCCAAGGCTTCGGCGCGGCACTGGCCATCCAGAATTCCGGCAGCAATTTGGTGCCGAGTCCCGGCCCGCAATTCTTGTTCGTGGCCACCATTTCGATCACCACGGGCACCCTGTTCGTCATGTGGCTGGGCGAGCAGATCACCGAGCGCGGCATCGGCAACGGGATCACCATGATCATCGTCGCGGGCATCATCGCCGGGTTGCCGCGTGCCATCGGCAATACGCTGGAGATGGTCCGAACCGGCGAAATGAACGCGTTGGTCGTGGCGCTCATCGTGGTGGTGGTGGGTTTGGTGACCCTGTTCTGCGTTTTCGTGGAGCGCGCGCAGCGCAAGATCCAAGTGAACTATGCCAAGCGCCAGGTGGGGCGGCGCATGATGCAGGGGCAGAGCACGCATTTGCCGTTTAAATTGAACATGGCAGGCGTCATTCCGCCGATTTTCGCCTCGAGCTTGCTGGTCTTCCCGGCCACGGTTGCACAGTTTTTCGGCAACAGCCCGAACCCGAATGTCATCCAGCGGACCTTGCAAAAGATAGCCGCCATCCTCAATTATGGTCAGCCCTTGCACGTTGTGCTGTTCGGCCTGTTGGTGGTCGGATTCGCCTTTTTCTACGTCGCCCTGGTGTATGACGCCCGGGACACGGCCGAGAACCTCAAGAAGGCCGGTGCCTTCATCCCAGGCATCCGACCAGGCCTGCAGACAGGCGAATATCTGGACAAGGTGCTGACGCGTCTGACGCTGTGGGGCGGCTTGTACATCATGGCGGTGTGCTTGCTGCCGGAAATCATTCGCATGGTGAATCCGGCCATTCCGTTTCAGTTCGGCGGCACCTCGCTGTTGATCATCGTCGTCGGGGTCATGGATTTCGTCGCGCAGCTGCAATCTCACATGATGTCGCAGCAATACGAGGGCCTGATGAAAAAGGCCAGCCTTCGAGGTATTGGAGCTAAAAAATGAAAGTTCGTCCTTCGGTGAAAAAGATCTGCAAGAACTGCAAAGTCGTGCGGCGGCGCGGCATCGTTTACATCATTTGTTCGTCTGATGCCCGCCACAAGCAGCGGCAGGGCTAGGCGCGCGAAGCGGCCGCCAGATTGATTTATATAGGGTTTTCTAATATACTAGCGCGCTTTTTTTTGACGGCGCGGGTGGAGAAGTAGATGGCGCGTATCGCCGGCATCAACATACCGATGAACAAGCATGTGGTCATCGGCCTGACTCACATTTTCGGCATCGGCAATAGCCGGGCCGCGCGCATTTGCGATGCCGCCGGTGTGAAGTATCACGTAAAAGTGAAGGACCTCACCGACGCCGAAGTGGCATCGCTGCGCTCGCAGGTTGCGAAGTTCGCGGTCGAGGGCGATCTGCGGCGCGAAGTGTCGATGAACATCAAGCGCTTGATGGATCTGGGCTGCTATCGGGGCATCAGGCATCGCAAGGGCCTGCCGATGCGCGGACAGCGCACGCGCACCAACGCGCGTACGCGCAAGGGTCCGCGTAAGCAAGCGGTCAAGATGAACGCGCCGCCGGGCAAGGTCTAGAGGCTTGAGTAAAGGTTTTTCGTTCGGGGTCGCTCGACCCCGTTTAAAGGTGGCGCGCAGCGCCTGGGAAATGGCGCAGCGCCTAGGAAGTACGATTAATGGCTGATCAAAAGCAAAACGCGCAGCAGGCCGCAGCGGCCGCTGCACCCGGTGCAAAGCCCGCGCGCAAGAAAGTACGTAAAAACGTGCTCGATGCGATCGCGCATGTGCATGCCTCGTTCAACAACACGATCATCACGATCACCGATCGACAGGGAAACACCTTGTCGTGGGCGACCTCCGGCGGCTGTGGCTACCGTGGTTCGCGCAAGTCGACGCCGTTCGCGGCGCAGGTCGCCGCCGAGCGCGCGGGCACTGCGGCTCAGGAGCACGGCGTCAAGAACGTCGAGGTTCGGGTCATGGGCCCGGGCCCCGGCCGCGAATCCGCGGTGCGTGCCTTGAACGGCTGCGGCTTGAAGATCACCAATATCGAAGACGTTACGCCGATTCCGCATAACGGCTGCCGTCCGCCCAAGAAGCGTCGCGTTTAAAAGGTTCGCAATGGCAAAATATACCGGTCCGAAGTGCAAGCTATCCCGTCGCGAGGGAACCGATCTGTTCCTGAAGAGCGGGGTGAAGCCTCTCGAGTCGAAGTGCAAGCTCGAGGTCCCACCCGGCGGCGTGAAGAGCGAGCGCAAGCAGCGCTTGTCGGAATACGGCCTGCAGCTGCGCGAGAAGCAAAAGTTGCGCCGCATGTACGGAGTCCTGGAGCGCCAGTTCAGAAATTACTATCAGAAGGCTGCGGGCCGTCCCGGTGCAACCGGCGAGACCTTGCTGCAATTCTTGGAATGCCGCCTGGACAATGTGGTTTACCGCATGGGCTTTGCCGCCACGCGCGCCGAAGCCCGCCAATTGGTGAGCCATAAGGGCGTATCGGTCAACGACAAGCTCGTCAATATCGCGTCCTATCAGTGCAAGGCGGGCGATGTGATCAACTTGCGCGAGCGCGCCAAGAAGCAAACGCGCGTGACCGCGGCGCTGACGATCGCGACCCAGGTTGGGTTTCCCGACTGGGTGGAAGTCGACGACAAGAAGTTCTCCGGAATATTGAAATCCGTTCCGGATCGTCAGGAAATCCTGCCGGACATCAACGAGAGCCTGGTCGTCGAGTTGTATTCCAAGTAGCGCTGGCGAGTAGGAATTGTCACGCGACGCAGCGCTTGCTGCGCCGTCTTAAGGTTTAGTCAAAGGTGAACTCCATTATGCAGGGATCAATCAATGAGTTTTTGAAGCCGCGGGTCGTCAAAGTGCAGCCCGTGTCGCCGCGACATGCCCGCATCGTGATCGAACCGTTTGAGCGCGGTTTCGGCCACACGCTGGGAAATGCGCTGCGCCGTGTGCTGCTGTCCTCTCTGCCGGGGGCGGCGATCACCGAGATCGAGATCGAGGGCGTGCTGCATGAGTACACCGCGATCGAAGGCGTCCAAGAGGACGTGGTCGACATTTTGCTGAACCTGAAGGCGGTGGCGATTCGCATGCATACGCGCGATGTTGCCGAAGTGCGCCTGCATAAGAAGGGCCCGGGGCCCGTGACCGCCGGCGACATCGCCGGGGATCACGACATCGAAATTTTGAACCCGGACCTGGTCATCGCGAACTTGACCAAGGCCGGCGAGTTGTCGATGTCGCTGAAGGTCGAACGCGGCCGCGGCTATCGGCCGGCGGCACAGCGCATGGCTTTCGAAGAGCAGACCCGCGCCATCGGCCGTCTGCAACTGGACGCCTCGTTCAGCCCGGTACGCAAGGTGACTTACAACGTCGAGAGCGCGCGCGTCGAACAGCGCACCGATTTGGACAAGCTCATTCTCGACATCGAAACCAACGGCACGATCGATCCGGAAGAGGCGATCCGCCGTGCGGGCGGCATTCTCAAGGATCAGCTGTCGGTCTTCGTCGACCTGCAAGGCCAGGATGAATCGACCACCAAGGCCACCGAAACGCAATTCGATCCGATTCTGCTGCGCCCGGTCGACGAGCTGGAACTCACCGTGCGTTCGGCCAACTGCCTGAAGGCGGAGAATATCCACTACATCGGCGATCTGGTGCAACGCACTGAAGTTGAATTGCTGCGCACGCCGAATCTGGGCAAGAAGTCTTTGACGGAAATCAAAGAGGTTCTGGAGAGCCATGGTTTGACGCTGGGAATGCGCATCGACAATTGGCCGCCGCCGGGATTGAAGCGCGACGACGAGCGCGACGGTATTTGAATTAGCGATCAAGGGTTAAGAGAAGACTATGCGTCACAGAAACAGCGGGCGTCAGCTATCGCGGAACGCCTCTCACCGCCATGCGATGTTGCGCAACATGGCGACCTCGCTGCTGCAGCACGAAACCATTCGCACCACCGTGCCGAAGGCCAAAGAGCTGCGCCGCGTGGTCGAGCCGTTGATCACAATGGCCAAGGTGGACTCGATCGGGTTGCGCCGGCTGGCGCACTCGCGTTTGCGCGACGACAACGTGGTCGAAAAGCTGTTCGCAGACTTAGGCCCGCGCTTCAAGGCGCGTGCCGGCGGCTATACGCGCATTTTGAAAATGGAACCGCGGCCGGGCGATTCGGCCGACATGGCGCTGATGCAGTTGGTGGAGTCCGCCCCGGTCGCGACCGAAAAGAAAGAGGATAAGAAGGCTGCCAAGACCGCGAAGGCGGACAAGGCGCCGAAAGCGGAGCCCAAGAAGACCAAGGGCAAGAAAGCCGCGCCGGCCAAAGACGAGGGCGAGGCGGAAACAAAGCCGAAGCGCCGCAAAAAGAAAGCGGCTGCCTGAGCCTTCGCTTTCCTAGGCCGCCGCGCCTTTCGCAGCGGCGACCCGGGCGAACGCGTCTCGAGTCATGTTTTCGGGCTTCGCCGCAGTCGTCGCGACGTTGTCTTCGATCCGAATTCCACCGTAGGGCTTCAATTCATCGACCACCGCCCAATCGATGTGGGCACGCCGCTCGTCCGCGTGAGCCGCGGCGAGCAGCGAGTCGATCATGTAGATGCCAGGTTCCACGGTCACCACCACGCCAGGCTCGAGCATTCGCGTCAGGCGCAAAAAAGGATGTCCTTTGGGCCGCTCGCGCTCGTGGCCTTTGGCATCGCCCATCACACCGCCGACGTCGTGCACCTGAAGGCCCAGCAGATGCCCGATCCCGTGGGGAAAGAACACGCCGGTCACGCCGCATTCCAAGGCCGCCTGCCCGGGCAGCTTGGTGAGGCCGATTTTTTGCATGACATCACCCAAGACCCGATGCGCCGACAGGTGCACGTCGCGGTAATCCCGGCCTGCGATGATCTCTTCGCATAGCGATAATTGCGCCCTGTCCATGGCTTTGCAAAGATCTGCAAAGCGCCCGGCGCCTCGTGCATAAGTGCGCGTGATATCGGCCGCATATCCGCGGTATTGGGCGCCGGCATCGATCAGAAAAGAGCGCAACGGCGAGGGCGGGGTCCGTTCCAGATGTTGATAGTGCAGGACCGCCGTATTCTCGTTATAGGCCACGATGTTGTTGTACGGCATCTCTTCTTCGCGCTGTTGGCACGCGGCCAGATAGTTCATGTGCGCATCGTATTCGGATGCGCCGCGGTGAAATGCCGCGAGCGCGGCCGCATGGCCGCGCGCGCCCATGTCACTCGCTTTTCGCAGGCAGGCCAATTCATAGGGTGTCTTGACGGCGCGTTCGAAGTCCAACAGCGCCAACAAGGCTTTGGGGTTGACGCATTCCGGATCCACGCCCCGGCTTAAATTCTCGGGGCCTAGAAAGGCGGCCCGCCCCAATTTGTCCCAATGGTGTGCCGCCTTCGAATCATCCTCGAGGGGGATCAAATTGACGGCATTCGTCCAAGGAGCGGTGGGCAGCTTCGCCGGTTTATGCCAATAGTCGTTAGGTTGATGGAAGAGGACGGTCGGTTGCGCGCCCGGCCGGTACACCAGGATCGAGCGGGGATTGTCCACAATGGGTACCCACACCTTGAACTGTGGATTGACCTTGTAGGGGTAGTCCTGGTCGTCGAGAAACAGAAGCGGCGGGCGCCCGGCGTGTACCACCAAAGCATCAAAGCCGGTCGCGGCCAGTGCGCGATCGGCTCGGCCCATGAGCAGCCCTAGGTGAGCGGGGTATAGCTGATCGAGACTGGAATCGCTCACCTGACCTCCCGCGCCTAAAAATATCGCCTGAATTATGCGCCTGCGTGTACGGAGCCTGCATGAGCATTCCGCCGCAGACGCCCGTTCCAGAGCCAACCCTGCGGGAGCGGCGCAGAATGCTCATACAGGCTCCTTAGCTTAACCCCAGCCGCGAACTCCTGCGTTAAAGGGGTGACGGTGTAGGCGAAAGAGATATGAAATTGGGCCAAAACACTCTAAAATCGGCCGGGACATTTGGGTATAGGCCCAAAAACAACACGCTCGGCCTAAATTTTTTACCTTTAAATTTTCTGGGGTATCGATAGATGAAGACCAAACTTGCTCTGACCGCCTTTGTCGCTGCATTCATGCTGAGTGCTTGCGGCAGCAAGACCGAGGCTCCCGCCCCGGCCGCTGCTCCTCCTCCTCCGGCCGCTGCGCCAGCTGCGGATGCCGCTGCCTCTAGCGCTGCTGATTCGGCCGCCGCTGCGAGCGCCGCCGCCGATGCAGCTGCCAGTGCAGCGTCAGCTGCGAAGCCGCAGTAATACGCTTCGGAGTTAGCTGAACCCACAAGCCCGGACGGGCTGCCATGAGGCATGTTCGTCCGGGCTGTGTCTTTTTATAGATTCAGGGTGAAGTTTCGTTGCTTGTCAGTATTCGCGACGTCAGACATTCGAAACAGGATCGCCAGTGGATCCAGAGTGTCTACGGCGAGTACATCGAATCTCTGGCTGATCTAAACACGGGTTTATTTTCAGTCATCGGCGCGAACAATCCGCACGAAGCCGAGATTTTCGCCAACTGGTTCTCCAACGATCAATCGCACCCGCTGCTGATTCTCAAGGGCAACGATTCGGTGGGATTTGCGTTGGTTACGCGCCCGCGCATTCCCAAGGCCGGAGAGAAAGCGGCGAATTACCGCATGTCGGAATTCTTTGTGAGGATGCAGTACCGGCGCACGGGGATCGGACGCGATGCAGCGACCTTGATATTCGACCGCTTCGCGGGTGACTGGGAAATCGTCGAGTACATGCGCCACCCGGGCTCAGTGGCTTTTTGGCGCGACGTGGTTGCTCGCTACAGTGCGGGGCGCTTCACCGAAAGCTCGCGCAATGGCGAAGTTCAACAGCGATTCTCGACCCGGCCGTCGGCTTCCAAGAAGTAGGGGATCCCCAGGGGTTTAATGCATTATGACCCTCAAGGATGAAGCAAATTGGCCGATCCATTAGGTCCTGTGCAATCTCCATCCAGCATCGCTTTTGATTTCATCCGCAGCCTCGCCGAAGAGTTGTCGGGCGGCCACGTCGACTTGCCGTCGTTTCCAGAAATAGCGCTGCAAGTCAGGCGCATCCTGTCCGATCCGAACACGCGGGTCGAACAAATCGTGCGGGTGGTGGGATCGGAACCGGCACTGGCCGCGCGCCTGCTGCGCATCGCGAATTCCGCCGCCATCAATCGCAGCGGCAAGAATGTCACCGACTTGCGCACGGCAATCGCGCGCATCGGCCACAACATGGTGCGCAGCGCGTCGATTTCCTTTTCGATGAACCAAATCCGCAAGGCCAACAAGCTGGCGAGTCTCGCACCGCATCTGAACGATCTGTGGGAGCGCAGCACTTACGTTGCCGCGTACGCCTATGTACTCGCGCGGACCTGCACGCGGGTGAACCCGGATGAGGCGATGCTCACGGGCATGATGCATGGCATCGGCAAGCTGTACATCTTGACGCGCGCCACCGGGCATCCGGAGTTGTTCGCCAGCGAAGACGTGCTGAATGACATCATCAACGATTGGTACCCCTCGATCGGCAAGGCGATTTTGGAGAATTGGAAATTCTCCGAGAACATGGCGCGGGCGGTGGGACAGGAGGATTTTACCCGCACCGAGCTCGAGTCGCCCGACCTGACCGATGTCGTCGGCGTCGCCATCTTGATGGTCTCGTACGGCACCGACATTTCCGGCCTCGAAGCCACGCTGCAAGAACTGCCCGCCGCAAAACGGCTCGGCCTGAATCAGTCGAAGACTTTGAGCGTCATGCAGGACTCGGCCGCGGAAGTCACCGCCCTCAATCAGGCGTTGGGCGGCTAGAGCTCGGCACTTCGAATTGATCGGCTAGCTATTTCGAGACCATTTCAACGCATCTCCCGCACTCGACCGCGCGAGAAATCGGCGGTCGCACGCGGTAGCGCGGATTCACGCCTCAACCGCGCTTTCCGCGGCGAATGCCTCGGCCACGTAAGTCACATTGTCCGGCATGATGCCCGCGAGGTTCATGCGGCTGTCCGATGTCATGTAAATGTGATGCTTCTCGCGCAGGCGTTCGACGGCATCGGGAGCGACCCCAAGCAGCGAAAACATTCCGTGTTGCGCGCGAATGAAATCAAACGAGTCGCCGCCCGTCACTTGCCGCAGACGACTGGCCAATAAGGTCCGCATGTCTTGAATTCGCGTCCGCATGGCATCGAGTTCCTGCACCCATTGCTGCCTCAAGAGCGGCTCAGCAAAGATTCGGGCCGCGATGGCCGCGCCATGATCGGGCGGCATGGAATAAATGCTGCGCGCGATGTGCAGCATGTGAGTTTGGACGGCATCCGCTCGCGACGCATTTTCGCTGACGACAATCAGTCCCCCGACGCGCTCGCGGTACAGCCCCAAATTCTTGGAAAACGATACGGCGATGAGCGCTTCAGGCACTTGCTCCACCACCATCCGGATGGGCGCGGCGTCAGCATCGAGCGAGGTCCCGAAACCTTGATACGCCAGGTCCAGATAGGGGACCAACTTGCGGCGAACCAGGAGTTCGGTCACCGCTTGCCACTGTTCGGTATTCAGATCCGCGCCGGTGGGATTGTGGCAGCAGGCATGAATCAACACGGCATCGCCCTCGGCGGCACTTTGGAGGCGCTGCAGCATGGCCTCGAAACGCAGTTCGTGCGCTTGGGGTGCGTAATAGGGATAGCGCTCGAGCTTGAGGCCGCACCCTCCGAGCAAGGGCGCGTGGTTCCCCCAGGTGGGATCGCTTAAGTACACCACGGTGCTGGGGGCGGCCGCCTTGATGAGTTCCGCTCCAACCCGCAGGGCACCGCAGCCGCCGGGACATTGAAGCGTCCGAGCGCGCCGATCTTTGCGCGCGGGATGGTTGGCGCCGAGCACCAATTCCTCCAGGGCGCTGTTGAATTCTTCGCGGCCGGCGGCCCCCACATAGGCCTTGGTGGTTTGCGCGGCAAGAACCTCCCTTTCCGCCCTGCGGACGCACTCCAAAATCGGCGTATTTCCCGACAGATCGCGGTAGACGCCAACTCCGAGATCGACCTTGTGCTTGAAGGGATCGGCTCGATATTTCGCCATCAAGCCGAGAATGGAATCGGACACCAGCCGCTCGAGTTTCTGAAACAAAAGTTAACACCCCTGTCCTTAAAGTCCGAGCAGTATATCGTTGGCGCAAGCGCCCCGAACATCCTTACCGTCTCCAATAAAAGACAGTAGGCCGATGACATTTGGCGGGGTTAGCGTGTACGCTTTAGCCACTCATCAGCGGGAGAGTTATTTTATGGCGCTCTGGAAAGAAAACCCCACGCCCGGCCCGGCGGGTTCATCCGTTCCCTCATCGGCATTGGCTCCGGAGAGAAGCCCGCCGGAACGCACCATTAACGATCCAGGGCTGGCCGTTTCGCCGCGGCGCCCCACTCCGAAAACCGCGGTCGAGGGCGGAGAATCGGTGATTGCGGCGAATCTGAGCATTGAAGGCAAGATTGAAGGCTCGGGTAATGTACGCATGGCGGGCCGTTTCAAGGGCGATGTGCGGATTGACGGCAATTTCACCATGGACAGCGGCGCGCACCTGACCGGTCAAGTTTTGGCCGGTATCGTGGTCGTCGGCGGGGAACTTCAAGGGAACATTGAATCGGCCAAACGGGTCGATGTGCTCGAGGGCGGCGTCATCGTCGGCGATGTCAAGGCGGGCTCGATCACGGTTGCAGCGGGCTCGCGCATGCGCGGACACGTAGAGTTTGGCTGGGAGGATGAGAAAGGGAAGATCAAGAGCCTGGCCAGCTAGGCATGAGCGTCTAGGACCATGAGCGTCGCTCGCCAGAGCACACTCGGCGCGACCCGGGTATGTCCGCACTGCAAGGCCACGGTTTTGCAAAGTGCGAACATCTGCCCGGGGTGCCAACACCACCTGCGCTTCAATACGGTCAACGCGGAGCCGGCCGCTCAAGCCGTGTCCGCCATGCGCATCGAGGGGACCATCCATCACCCCGCGCGCGGCGAGCAGTGCGAATACTGCGTGGTGATCGCGATTACCAACGAAAAAGGTGAAAAGATCACGCGCCAAGTCGTCGGAGTCGGCGCGCTGCAACCCGGGGAGCGGCACAAGTACAGCTTTTCGGTCGAACTGGTGCCCGTGCGCCCGCTGCCCAAGGTCCCGCCCCCGAGAAGCTAGGAGCCGATCCCCTAGCTCCTTTATTTCTGGTTGGCGCCTTCAATGGCGATAAAACGCAGGAACTCCGCGCGCGTGCTGGCATCGGCGCGGAAAGTGCCGAGCATTTTGCTGGTCACCATGGAAACACCGCGCTTGTGCACACCCCGTGTCGTCATGCACTGGTGGACCGCGTCAATGACGACGCCCACGCCGCGGGGCTTGAGTACTTCATTGATGCATCCGGCGATCTGCGCGGTGAGTTTTTCCTGAACCTGAAAACGGCGGGCATAGCCGTCCACGACCCGCGCCAGCTTGCTGATGCCCACTACCCGATCGCTCGGCAAATAGCCGACGTGCGCCCGCCCAATAATGGGCGCCATGTGGTGTTCACAGAACGATTCGAACGAGATATCGCGCAGCACCACCATTTCGTCGTAGCCTTCGACCTCCTCGAAGGTGCGGCGCAAGTAGGCGCCGGGATCGCTGGAATAGCCTGAAAACCAGTCGCGATACGCATTCACGACCCGTTTCGGCGTATCGCGCAGGCCCTCGCGCCGCGGATCTTCACCCGCCCAGCGCAACAAGGTCTGTACCGCCGCTTCCGCGGCGCCGCGGGTCACTCCGTCGCGCTTCTTTTTAGCCATCGCAAATCTCCAATGCGGGAGCGCGAATGCGCCACGCGTCGAAACGCCGCATAAGATAGCATGGCCGCTTGAGGTCCGATCCTCGCCACTGTCCGGAGATTTATCCTTGAAAATTCGCATCGTCGCCGGCGGCACTGCCGCGATTCTTTTCGGCCTGTGCGCGCAAGCGGCCGGCCCCGCGAATGGGGAGCTAGATGCCGCCACGCGCCAGAATGCACACGATATCTTCAGGCAGCTGGTCGAAATCAACACCACCGATTCGGTCGGTAGCACCACCGTGGCGGCGCAGGCCATGGCGAAGCGTTTGCTCGACGCCGGGTTTCCCAAGGCGGACGTGGTCGTGCTGGGGCCCAACGATCGCAAGGGCAACATGGTGGCGCGATATCGCGGCAAGCCTAACTCGAAATTGAAACCGATCTTGATCATCGGACATTTGGACGTCGTCGAGGCGAGGCGCGAGGATTGGAGCACAGATCCCTTCCAGTTCGTCGAGAAGGACGGCTATTTTTATGGCCGCGGCACCCAAGACATGAAGGACAGCGACGCCATTGCGGTAACCGACTTCATCCGCATGAAAAAGGAAGGATATATTCCGGACCGCGACATCATCCTGGCGCTGACGGCCGACGAAGAAAACGGCAAGTCGAACGGCGTCGACTGGCTGCTCAAGAACCACCGCGAACTCATCGACGCGGAATATGCATTGAATCCCGATTCGGGCGGCGTGCGCCCCGACAAGCCGCAGATTGTGGGATTCGAGGCAACCGAGAAACTCTACGGGGACTATCAGGTGCTCGCAACAAATCCAGGCGGCCACAGTTCCCTGCCCACCGCCGACAACGCGATTTACCATGTGGCCGACGCGCTCGCGGCATTGCAGAAATGGACGTTTCCGTTTGAGTTGAACGCGGTGACCCGCGAGTATTTCGCTCAGATGGCCAAGATCGAAACCGCGCAGACGGCCGCCGATCTGCGCGCCATCCTGGCCACTCCGCCGGATCCGAAGGCGGTTGAGCGGCTGTCGCAGGATACGCACATGAACTCGGTGATGCGCACCACTTGCGTCGCAACCATGCTGAGCGGTGGTCATGCGCCCAATGCGCTGCCCGGACGCGCCGAAGCCAATGTGAATTGCCGCATTTTCCCCGGCCATTCGCAGGAGGAGATCCGGTTGCAACTGATCAAGCTGTTCAACGATCCGAAACTTAACGTAAGGTACCGCAGCGATACCGGAGAATTGACGGACCATGGATCGGATCGCAAGGCGATGGCACCGCCGCCGCTGCGCGACGATGTCATGAATTCACTGCGCAGTGTCTCCGCCAGGTTGTGGCCGGGCTTCACAGTGTTGCCGATCATGGAAGCCGGCGCGTCGGACAGCATTTACACCATGAACGCGGGAATTCCGAGCTACGGCATTTGCGGCGTGGCAGTCGAGCGCGCCGACGATCGGGCGCACGGCCGGGACGAGCGCCTCAAGATCGACGCCTACTACACGGGTGTCGAATTCTACTATTTGTTCCTGAAGGCGCTCACGACACCCGCAGGATGACCGCATGAGCAGCGGCGATCGCTACGATTTAGGCAGATTCGTCGAGGCGCAGCGCGAGGTTTATCAACAAGTTCTGACCGAGCTACGGCTCGGTCGCAAGCAAAGCCACTGGATGTGGTATGTCTTTCCGCAGATCCAAGGGCTGGGGAGCAGCCCCCTGGCAAAGCGCTACGCCATTTCAAACCTCGAAGAGGCCAAAGCGTACACGGCTCATCCGGTGCTGGGAGACAGGCTGCTCGAATGCGCGCAGCTCGTAACGGCCGCACATGCCCGATCGATCGAAGATGTTCTCGGCTATCCCGACAATCTCAAGTTCCACTCGTCGATGACCCTGTTTGCGCATGCCTCGAACCGTCACGAAGTGTTCGAAAGCGCATTGAGAAAGTATTTTCGCTCCGAGTATGATCGACTGACGATGGAAAGGCTTGGGCTCCCATGGCCGACATAAAGCATGTGTTTGTGCTCATGCTCGAGAATCGTTCGTTCGACCATCTGTTCGCATTCTCGGGAAGAAACGGCATTGCGCCGGTGGATGCCAGCTTCGGCATGACCGGGGATGCGCCGGACCGGACGCCGCTTGATCCGCCGCACGAGTTCGAGGACGTGGCCGCGCAGATCGGCGGAAATCCACCGATGTCGGGATTTGCGCAGCAGCCCTACTGGAATGTATCGCGGCAGGGATTCGCCGCCGGCGCGCTGCCGGTCTTGCACACGCTGGCCAGCCAGTACTTCCTGTTCGACAACTGGTATTCCTCCATGCCCGGGCCGACATGGCCGAATCGATTTTTCGCGCACGCAGGCTCCTCGGGCGGCCTCGACAACAGCCCGGCGGCGGCGACCACGATCGAGAGCGAAACCATCGACTCGTTGAGCTTCAGCTTTCCGAACGGTACGTTGTACACGCGCCTGCAGCAGGCGAACCGCAGCTGGCGCGTCTATCACGACGATCTGTTTCCGCAGGTTCTCGCCATCCAGGACATGATCGATCCGTTCCGGCTGAATACCGGGCAGTTCTCCTGGCTCAGGGTTGGCGAAAAAGAGTTCTTCGTCGACGATCTGGCCGAGGGCTTCGATGTCGATTACACCTTCATCGAACCCAACTACGGATTGGCGACGGGCGGCTTTCAGAACGGCAACTGTCAGCATCCGATCGGCTCCATGGCGGCCGGCGAAGCTTTTATCCGCTACGTTTACGAGGCGATCAGAAATTCTCCGGTCTGGCCGCAGAGCCTGTTGATGATCACTTACGATGAGCACGGCGCCTTCTTCGATCATCAGAATCCGCCCGCCGCGGCTCCGCCGAATGACGGAACTCAGAACCATGGGCGGGCGGAAAATCCGCAGAACTTTGCATTCGATCGATTGGGGGTTCGCGTTCCCGCGATCGCGATTTCGCCGTGGATTGCGCCGGGAGGGCTCGGCAGCCAAGCATTCCCGGGCAAAGTCTTCGATCACACCTCCATCATCAAGACCGTGATGAACCTGTATGGCATCAATTCGAACCTAGGTATGCGCGAACAGGCGGCCAATTCCTTTGAATCGATTTGGTCGCTTTCCGCCATGAGAACCGACAGCGACGCGATCTCCTCAATGCTCGGGCAATCCGCGCCGCCGTCGCTCACCGCCGCCGTTCCCGTCGCGGCGGCCGAAGTGCCGGATCACGCGACAAACGCGTTTTCACGGATCGCCATGAGCCTGGATCTATCCATGAAGGCCGCAACGCCGCTGCCTCCCGTGGCCGTGACGCATCCCACGTTTGCGATGGATGCGACGCATGGACAATTCATGCCGCACGCGCTCAACCTCGGCCGCACCAAGCAGCAGGCGTTGGACTACATTCAGGCCGTCGCGGCGCGTGTCGAGCGGCTGAAACCGGGCGCCGCATCCCGGCAAAAATGATGTGAAGCGGGAGCTTGGCGATCGATAGAACGAACTTACGGGTAACGGCATGGAACTCAATGCGAAAACAGCGGCCCTGGTGCTGATCGACCTGCAGAGGGGTGTGCTCGCCCGGCAGGTTGTGCCCCATGCCGCCGATGTCATGGTGACCAAACGCCAGTGGGGCGCCTTTTATGGTACCGATCTCGACCTGCAGCTGCGGCGCCGCGGCGTGCACACTCTTATCGGAGACGCACGCCTCCAGCTTCAAACATATCTTCCCGCGCCTGGCGCGCATCGCGAGTTCGGACGCCATTCGACTCCTATGAGCACTTCGGGCTGAGGCTTAAAGAGATCCTCATTTGACCCGCGGAGCTGCATGTCCGGTGACGCCGCTGCGAGAAAATTCGAACTGCACCAGCCACTCGCGCGGCGCCGGGTTGTCCGCCGGCGCAAACTTCCATTTCCTCGCGGCGTCGGCAGCCAGGCGCGCAAAATACCTGCTCGAACCATGGACCTCCAGATCCTCGGCACTGACATTCCCTGCGCGATCCACGGTTACGCGAACCGCGACTTTGATTTGGCCGCGGATCGAATCGCGGGCTCCGCGCGAGACCGCGGGAATCTCTTCATGCACCACCGGCGAGGATGCGGACGGGGCTGCAACGGAGGATTGCAGCGCCGCCGGCGCGGAGAGTTGTTGCGAAGCCATGGGCTGCGCTGCCGGCCGCGGGCGATCGGTGTTTCGCAACAGTCGGCCGCCGCCCCAGAGCGCGAGCAACACCAGCCCCACGGCGGCCGCGGGAATGAGCCAGCGAGGGGGCGGATCGCGAGGTGATGCGTGTCCACCGGGCGCCGCCGGAGAGGCCGGCGCTGCGGGCGCGCGAGTCGCCGCGGGCGGAGCAGGGGAAGCCGGCCGCGCAGGCGTCGGGGACGCAGCCAGGCTGGGGGCAGGCATGCCAGGCGCAGGCACGCTCGCCGCGGGCGCTTGAGAAGCGGGCCCGGACCCTTGCGCCGCCGGGGCGGGCGGTGCAGCAGCCTCGGGTGCCGCAGCCTCCGGTGCCGCATCGATTTGGTTTCGCAGCTCGGAAACGGTTGGACGGTCACCCGGCTCCGGGCTCAAGCATCGCCACAGGGCATCTGCGAGCCGCAGAGAAAGAGCCGCGGGGAAAGCAGGGCCTTCTACAGGGCCCTGCGGGCGGGGGCGAGTTTGAGTCAGTGCCTCCACAATCGTGGCGCCGAGCGCCCGCATGTCACCCGGAAGGTCAATTCCGCCGGCCTCACCCGCGGCACGAATCGTATCGCTCGCCAACTTCAGCTGATCGTTGACGACCAAAAAATTGGACGGCTTCAGCTGGCCCTGCACCAGGTTTCGGTGATGTAGGAAGGTCAGGGCATCGAGAGTGGGGGTCAGCATTTCCCGCACTTCGTCGACCGTGAGCGCGCGATGCGGAAGGATCTGCGCGAGGTTCTGCTCGGCATACTCGGTGACGACAAAAAGAAATGCGTGTCCGCCAAGCTTGCAGCGGCCCGCCTCGAGGAGGCGGATCAGGCGCGGGTGAGACAGCGAGGCGGCCAGCTGCCAGCGCGCGAGTTGCGATTCGGCGCGGGCCGGGTCGGCCGGAATGATCTTAATAGCCGCGTGCGCGAGGTTCTGCGCGCGGCATTCGGTAAGAAATACAACGCTGTGGTTCGATCTGCCCAAAAAGCGGCGTAGCGGAAAGATGCCGTTGACAACTTGGCTCTCCCACTTCGTCCAGATCTCGGTCTCGGTCATTGTTTGGCCTCCAGACCTAAGAACTCTCATAGCCATACGAACATATCATCATGAGCCGCTCAAGGACCGGCGGCCCCTGTCCGTGTTTAACGACAAACGATCAACCTTAGGCTCATTCGAACTTCCCGGCCCCGCAGGTTTCAAATGCCATAATGATGGGAAGAAGACCACAACGAGCGGCCCATGGCGATTTTACAGTTAGTGGAGGCGCGGCAGCGTGATCTCGGCGGCTTCGTCGTGCGACGAGTCCTGCCGGCCGAAGGACGTCAGATGGTGGGCCCATTCATTTTCTTCGATCACATGGGGCCCACGCAATTCGAGCCGGGTCATGGAATCGACGTGCGGCCGCACCCGCATATCGCACTCGCAACGGTGACGTACTTGTTCTCAGGCTCACTCGAGCATCGCGACAGTCTTGGCAACGTGCGCGAGATCCTTCCCGGCGACGTCAACTGGATGACTGCCGGGCAAGGCATCGCGCATTCCGAGCGCACACCGCACCTGGCACGAGCCGCAGGTGAAAAAATTCACGGCATCCAAAGCTGGGTAGCGTTGCCCGACGGGCGCGAGGATGACCCGCCGAGCTTCACCCACTACCCCGCGGCGAGGATTCCGCAGCGCGTCCTCGACGGCGTGACGGTCTCCGTGATCGCCGGGGACGCTTTGGGATTGCGCTCGCCGGTCGTCACGGCGTGGCCCACGCTGTACGTGGACGCACGCTTTTCGCCGGGTGCGGCATTGGGAATGCCGGCCGATCACGAAGAACGCGCCGTGTACGTGGTACAGGGTGAGCTCGCACTGGATGGCGGTAAAATCGTCGAGGGGCAGCTCGCCGCGCTCCCGCCCGGAATGAAGATCCGATTGCGCGCGAGCGGCGAGGCGCGCGCCATGCTGTTGGGCGGCAACCGCTTCCCCACGCCACGCCATATTTGGTGGAATTTCGTGGCTTCCTCTCAGGAGCGCATCGAGCGTGCCAAACAGCGATGGGCCAATCGTGAATTTCCGCCGGTGCCGGGCGAAACGGAGTTCATCCCGCTGCCTTCGCAATGAACCGATGGGTGGAGTCACGCTGGCGGTCGTGAGCATGGACATGCTGATCGAGCCGGGCGGCTTTTTGGACGCGCTGCGATCACGCGGATGCACGATTGATTCACCTTAACAGGCAGTTGGATTCAACGAGGAGAGTTCCATGAGCGATAAAACCGCAACGGTGCACTGGGAGGGTCGGGGCAAGCAGGGGATGGGCAAGATCAGTACTCAAACCGAGGCGTTGAAGTCCTACCCCTACGGTTTTGCCAGCCGTTTCGAGGATGACAAGCGCGGTACCAATCCGGAGGAGTTGCTGGCGGCGGCGCATGCGGCCTGCTTTACGATGGCTTTCTCTTTCGGCTGCGATGCGGCAGGATTTTCCACGACGGCGGTGGACTGCCAGGCGGCGGTGCGCTTGATGTTGAAGGGCGGAGGGTTCTCGATCGAGCACATCGGTCTCAAGCTCGAGGCCAGCGTGCCGGGCATCGACGAAGCGACGTTTCAAAAAATCGCCGCCAAGGCGAAACAAGACTGCCCGCTGTCCAAGGCGCTGGCGAGCGTTCCAGAGATCACGCTCAGCGCGACACTACGGTCGTAACTTTGGCAGCGTGATGTTGGATGCCACAATCACGGGGCGCTCTAAATGATCGCGCGCGGGCGGCGGAAAGTGCGCAGCAATCCGATGATCCAGCCCGCGGCGATCCCGACAAAAACAAGCAAGCCTCCCATGACCAATTGATTGGACAGGCGCGGCGGCACGCTGTGATGTGCGACCAATACCAGCCAATGCATGTAACACACCATGGCGACCATGAGGCAGCCGAACCACACCGCGTGTGCTACCAGCAGCGCGCGCGTCTGGGCGATGCGATCGGGCGCCAACCAGTAATCCCGGTTCGGCAGCTTCATGTCGCTGGCTTTGGCATAGACCACACTGAGCAGCGCCACCATGGCAATCGGAAACCCAACGCCCATGCCAAACACAAATTTGGTGTAAAAAGCGCGCGTCATGTGGGCGGTGGCGAACCCTGCGCCGTCGAAATGAGAAGCGACCATGGGCGGCAGGCTCGATACTGTGTTGGCGAAATACAAAATCGCGAACAGCAACGCGAGGGCGAATGCGATCCAGGGAATTTTGTTCATGGCGGTGAGCACCATAGCACAGGGAAAAGCGGGTGATTCATGGGCGCGCCGGAGGACAACTCATCGGCCAGTCCCGGGAAATCCGGAGACGTTTTCCAGCGGCGCGGCGTATGCCGGATGTCATCACCCAGAAACCGCACCGAAAACACCCGGCGTCGCTGCGCGCCCAGGACACCGCGCGCGCCATGGAGCGTCAGCATGTGGAAACATACGGCGTCGCCCGGCTGCAATTCCCAGCCCAGGATGCGGAATTTATCGCGGGCCGCGTCGATGTCCGGCAGGTCCTGGAGCGTGCCCTCCGGAAACCATTTGGCCTCGGCGTCCATGAACGTACGCGGCATCAGCCAGGGTCCCAAGTGCGAGCCCGCGACGAGTTCCAGCGTGGAATCCCGGCTCACGGGATCCACCGGAATCCAAAAACTCGCGTTCTGCCGGCCTTCGACGTTGTAGTACGGCTGGTCCTGGTGCCACGGGGTCGTCTGCCGGGTACCCGGTTCTTTGGTCAGCATGTGATCGTGGTACAGCCGCGCGGTCGCGCTTTGCATTAGCCGGCCGGCGGTTTCGGCAAGCGCCGAATCGAAGATAAAACGGCGATAGTGCGGATTTTCCCGCCAATTGCAGAAATCTTCGACGAAACGGCCGGGGTCATCCGCGGCGCTGGCGACAATGGCGCGCGGACTCAAGCTCGAGAGATTCAAGTCGATTCCGGCCCGCAGCGTCGCGATTTCGTCGCGCGCAAATAGCTGCCGAATGCACACCGCGCCGTCGCGTTGATACTGTTCGATAAGTTCCGGATCAATCATGCGGGCAGAGCACGCAGTATTTCTTCGATCAACGCGGCGCCCTGATATGCGAAGCCGGTATAAATCTGCAACAGATTCGCGCCGGCGGCCAAGCTCGCGCGCGCATGTTCCGCGCTCACGATGCCGCCGACGCCGACAATCGGAAAGCCGTCGCCGAGTTCGGCCCGTAACTGGGCGATGATTTTGACCGAGGCGGGATGCAGCGGTGCGCCGCTCAAGCCTCCCCGCTGCGCAGGCACTGGCGGCGGCAGAAGTACGCTCAAATCGGTGGAGGTATTGGTGGCGATCACGCCGTCGAGTTGTGCCGAACGCACTTCGGCCGCGAGCGCGGAGAGTTGCTCGGGGGTGAGATCCGGCGCGACCTTCACGAGCAAGGGAACATGCCGCGTATAGCGCCGCTGCAACGCGAGGCGCTCCTCGAGCAATGTGCCCAAGATGCGTTGCAGCCCATCGCGAGTCTGCAGTTCGCGCAAGCGCTCGGTGTTGGGCGAGGAGACATTCACCGCGACGTAATCCGCGTGCAGGTAGACCTTGCGCAGACAGGCGACATAGTCGTCGTGCGCGTTCTCGATGGGGGTATCGAAGTTTTTGCCGATGCTGATGCCGCGAATTCCACGGTAGTGCGCCTGAGAGAGCCGCTGCACCAAGTGATCGACCCCCTTGTTGTTGAACCCCATGCGGTTGATCAGCGCCTCGCGGCCGGGAATTCTGAAGATTCGCGGTTTCGGATTCCCCGGCTGCGGACGCGGCGTCACGGTGCCGAGCTCGATATGGCTGAATCCCAATGCGCCGAGCGCATCCAGATAATCGCCGTTCTTGTCAAATCCGGCGGCCAACCCCAAGGGATGGGAAAACTGCAATCCAAAGCATCGCACCGCGAGCGCCGGCGGGACGGGCAGGCGTCGCCATAGCGGTTGCACCCACTTCAATGCCGCCAATCCCAAATCATGCGCAAACTCGGGATCGAGCCGCCGAAGCAGCGGCAGTGCGGCGCGCGCCATGAGGGCTGCCGGGCCGCTCAAACGTATTTCCAAGTCGCGAGCGCGCCCAAGTAAAAGCAGGCCTCCGTGACCAACTGCGTCGCATCCAATCGGTCGCCCGCGGCGGCCATTTTCTTATATTTGAAGAAGGCGATGAATCCCAGGCCAACGACGATGGCGGCCGCCAGCCCAATGAGGCCCGGAATGCCGAGCAGCGCGGCGGGCGCGAATCCCACCAGCAAGGCAAGCGCCAACGCCCCGTGCCCGATTTTCGGCGCGGCTTTCTCAGCACGCGCCGCCATGACGGATACCAGCAGCGCGAAGCTCGCGGCATAACCGCAGATCATGATCAACGCCAGAGGAACATTCGGCGGAGCGGCAAAGGGAAGCTTGGCCGCAGACAAGGCCATCAGAGCGTTGTACTTGACCAGCAGGCACAGCACTCGGCCCAACAGATCAAGCCGGGTCGCCGGCAGTGCCCGAAATTCGGTGGTCAGCAGCGCGGTGGCGGCCATGGCCAGAATGACGGCGACACTCGAAGGCCAAATCTGCACCGTCAACCAATAAATCGCGCCGCCCAAAGCTCCGATCAGTATGCCGAGGAGCGGCGCGTATTGGCCGGTCACGCGCACGCGTTCATGCCCGTTTGCGCTCGAAACTGCTCGGGGCCGCCAGGCTGGCGCGCAAATAACGGCCCGTATAGGAAACCTTGTTGGCAGCCACCTGTTCCGGTGTGCCGACGGCAATGATGCGCCCGCCGTTATCGCCGCCCTCAGGACCCAAATCCACGACCCAGTCCGCGGTCTTGATGACATCGAGATTGTGCTCGATCACGATGACTGTATTGCCCTCGTCGCGAAGGCGCTGCAACACCACGAGCAGCTGGGCGATATCCGCGAAATGCAAACCGGTGGTGGGCTCATCGAGGATATACAGGGTGCGTCCGGTGGCACGCTTCGAGAGTTCCTTCGCCAGCTTGACGCGCTGCGCCTCGCCGCCGGACAAGGTCGTGGCGCTCTGTCCCAAACGCACATACGAGAGGCCCACATCGAGGAGTGTCTTGAGTTTGGGCTGCACCGTCGGTACCGCCGAGAAGAATGGCAGCGCGTCCTCGACCGTCATGTCGAGCACTTCTTGAATGTTCTTTCCCTTAAAGCGGATTTCCAAAGTCTCACGGTTGTAGCGCTTTCCCTTGCAGACGTCGCAAGGCACGTATACATCGGCCAGAAAATGCATTTCCACTTTGATGACGCCGTCGCCCTGGCAGGCTTCGCAGCGGCCGCCCTTCACATTGAAGCTGAATCGCCCCGCTTCATAGCCGCGTGCGCGCGATTCGGGCACGGCCGCGAAAATCTCGCGGATCGGCGCAAACAAGCCGGTGTAAGTGGCCGGGTTGGAGCGCGGCGTGCGCCCGATCGGGCTCTGGTCGATCTCGATCACACGGTCGATATGTTCCAATCCTTCGATGCGGTCGAAATGCGCGCTACCCGCGGCGGCGTGATTCAATTGCGTCGCGACGGCGCGAAACAGCGTGTCGTTGATCAAAGTCGATTTGCCCGAACCGGACACGCCGGTAACGCAGGTCATCAACCCCAAGGGAAATTCAGCCGTGACTTTTTTCAGGTTATTGGCGGTCGCGCCGATCACGCGCAACATGCGCTTCGGATCAGGAACGTGGCGCAGGCCGGGGATCTCAATCCGCCGCCGGCCGCTCAAATACTGACCGGTGATCGAGTCGGGGTGCGCGGCCACTTCGGCCGCCGTTCCTTGCGCCACGACCTTGCCGCCGTGCACACCGGCGCCGGGGCCCAAATCGACCACATAGTCCGCCTGGCGAATCGCGTCCTCGTCATGTTCGACGACGATGACCGTGTTGCCGAGGTCGCGTAGATTGACCAGCGTGTCGAGCAGGCGCTGATTGTCACGCTGGTGCAGGCCGATCGAGGGCTCATCCAGAATGTACATCACGCCGACCAATCCTGAGCCGATCTGACTTGCCAGTCGAATTCGCTGCGCTTCGCCGCCCGACAGGGTATCGGCGCTGCGATTCAAGGTGAGATATCCCAAGCCGACATTGCCCAAGAACCCCAGGCGATCGTTGATCTCCTTGACGATCTTCACCGCAATTTCACCGCGCCACCCGGCGAGCTTGAGCTTGCCGAAGAATTCCAATGCGCGTTCCACGGATAGCGCCGAGAGATCCGGAACGCTCCTGCCGTCGACGAAAACATTTCGCGCGGCGCGGTTCAGCCGCGTTCCCAGGCAGTCGGGGCAGGCCCTGGATGAGCGGTACTTGGCGAGCTCCTCGCGCACCGCCACGGATTCGGTTTCGTTGTAGCGCCGCTCGAGATTCCGGACGATGCCCTCGAAGGTGTGACGGCGCGAGACGGTGCCGCCTTTGCCGTCCAAATACTTGAACTCGATCTGTTCATCGGCGCTGCCGAACAGCACCAGGTCTTGGATCTTTTGCGGTAGCGTCTCGAACGGCGCTTCAATGTCGAACTTAGAGTAGCGGGCGAGCGATTGGATCAATTGAAAGTAGTAGGCATTGCGCCGATCCCAGCCGCGAACCGCGCCGCCCGCCAGGGACAAATGCGGATTGGCAACGATCTTCGCAGGATCAAAGAATTCCTGCGTGCCGAGGCCGTCGCAGGTGGGGCAGGCGCCGATGGGGCTGTTGAACGAGAACAGCCGGGGTTCCAGCTCGCTCAAGGAATAATTGCAGATGGGGCAGGCGAACTTGTCGGAGAATACGAGCTCGGCGCGCTCCGCTTCGTCCATGTAGGCGATGCGTGCGACACCCTGGCCTAAGCGCAGCGCCGTTTCGAAAGATTCGGCCAGCCGTTGTCCCAGATCGGGCCGTACTTTGAATCGATCGACGATCGCCTCGACCGTGTGCTTGCGGCGTACATCGAGTTTGGGCGCATGATCGAGCTCGACCACCTTGCCGTCGATGCGTGCGCGTACAAATCCGCCGGCCTGCAGCTCCTCGATGAGTTCGGCGTGTTCGCCCTTGCGTTCCGCAATCGCGGGCGCGAGCAGCATCAAGGCTGTGCCTTCCGGATGTTCGAGCACCGCGTCGACCATTTGGCTGACCGTTTGCGCGGCAAGGTCGATGTGGTGATCGGGACACCGCGGGGTGCCGGCGCGCGCGAACAGCAAACGCAGGTAGTCGTGTATCTCCGTGACGGTGCCGACGGTGGAGCGCGGATTGTGCGACGTCGACTTCTGCTCGATGGAAATGGCCGGCGAGAGTCCTTCGATCGTATCGACATCCGGCTTTTCCATCATCGACAGGAATTGCCGGGCATAGGTGGACAGCGATTCCACATAACGACGCTGGCCTTCGGCGTAGATGGTGTCGAAGGCCAGGGAAGATTTGCCGGACCCCGAAAGGCCGGTGAACACGATCAATCGATCGCGAGGCAGGTCGAGATCGATATTCTTCAGGTTGTGGGTCCGGGCACCCCGGATTCGGATATTTTGCATCTAACCGATTACTATACGCGCCGCGTCAAGCGCGGGTACATCGCCCCTATGGGGTGCCTCGAGCGGGCGCATATCTGCGTTATTGCGTGCCTCAGGCCCCGATATTGGGGCTCCGATCGGCGTGTACAATACGCGGCACTCAAGAGGGTTTAGGGGAAGGACATGGCGCGCGGTGTAAACAAAGTAATTCTGGTCGGGAACCTGGGTGCCGACCCTGAAACCCGGTCCATGCCGAGCGGCATGACAGTGACCAATATCCGGATTGCGACCAGCGAGTCCTGGAAGGATAAGGCCTCCGGAGCTCAGCAGGAGCGCACCGAATGGCACAGCATTGCGCTGTTCGGGCGGCTGGGCGAGATCGCCGCCGAGTACCTGCGCAAGGGATCGCAAGTCTTCGTCGAGGGCAAGCTGCGTACCCGCAAATGGCAGGACAAACAGGGCAACGACCGATTTACCACGGAAATCATCGCCGATAATATGCAGATGCTGGGCGGCCGCGGGGGCGGCGGGGCCGGGGGCGGGGGAGGCGGCGCGGGCGCCTCAGGTGGCGCGGGCGCCTCAGGTGGCGCGAGCGGCGGAACGCCGCCGCGCGATGACTATGACCAATCGCCGGCGCCGTCCGGCGGCAAAGAGGAATTCGACGACGACATTCCGTTCTGATCTTGGGGGGCTAATTTGGGCGCGAGAGAGGTGCGGATACCGGCTGATACGGGTAGCGGCAAAACCACGCTCTGCTCCTGGGTCAAGGCGATTTGCCGCGCGTTGGACGCCGCCGGATGCGATAGCGTCGCACTGCTCGCCGAGGCCGGCTTGGACGTCAAGTCGCTCGACATTCCCACCGCCCGCTGCCCGGTAACTTACAGCCTGCGGCTTTGGAAGATCGCGCTGTCCGCGACCGGCGATCCGGGGTTCGGGCTCAAGGTCGCGAGCTATATCAGGCCGACCAGTTTCCACGCCATGAGCTACGGGATGTCCGCGAGTTCCACCTTGAAAGAAGCCTTCCAAAGAGCGCAGCGGTACTGTCACATTGTCAGCGATGCAGTGGACTATCAGTTTTTCCTGCGAGGTCCCGAATATCACTTCATCATCTCTCCAACCACGGATCTGGGCGATGCGCCCATCGACGCGGTGGTGGGACTCTACTTGCGCATGTGCCGCTCACTGATCGGCCGGGAATATTCACCTCTGCGCATTGAATTCCGGCGCTCGCCGCCGGCGAAGCTCGATGACTTCGTGAATTTGCTGCGCGCGCCGTTGGTGTTCGATGCTCCCGAGACACGATTGGTGTTCGATCGCGATAGCGTCGAGCGGCGTCTCGATGGCGGCAACCCGGAACTGGCGCGGCACAATGATGCGATCGCGCTTCAGTATCTATCGCAACTGGAGCGCGACAATATCGAGGTGCGCGTGCGCGAGGTTTTGACACAGCGACTGGCGCACGGCGAACCCTCGCAGGAGGACATCGCGGAAATTTTGAACATGAGCGCGCGTACCTTGCAGCGGAAATTAGGCGAATGCGGCACAACGTATAAAGAAATACTCGACGACACGCGTTACGCACTGGCGCTGGCTTATTTGAGCGCGCCACGACACAGCGTCAGCGACGTCACGTATCTGCTCGGATTCTCGGCGGGCAGCTGCTTCACGCGGGCATTTCGCCGCTGGACGGGGCAATCGCCGACGGATTGGCGCGCGGGCGCGCGAGTATTGCCGCCCATGGGGCCGGTCGCATAAAGCTTGACAAAGCTTGACCCGCCGCCTGCGTACAGTGACAACGGTGAACGAATTTTCGCCGCGGTGTTCCAACCCACACCTGAGTCGTGAAGAAGAAGCCCCATGAGCGCGGACGCGCCGAACGTTGCCCCACGCCCACGTAAGAATCGAGTACGGCTCATTGTAGGAATCGTCGGACTCGTATTGCTTGTCCTGGTTCTCGTTCATATCTTCGGCGGCAAGAAGCAAAAAGCCGCCACGCCACCGCAGGTCGTCAGCACCGCTGCGGCGATCTTGGGCGACATGCCCGAAACCTTGAGCGAACTCGGCACCGTGACGCCGATCGCCACAGTTAATGTGCTGCCGCAACTGAGCGGCTATCTCACGGCGGTTGGCTACAAGGAAGGCCAGGATGTGACGAAGGGCCAGTTCTTGGCACAAATCGATCCGCGTCAGTACGAAATCGACAAGCAGCAGGCCGAAGCGCAGTTGACCAAGGATCAAGCAACGTTGGCGCAGGCACGCGCGGATCTTGCCCGCTTCACTCAGTTGAACCAGCAGAAGTCGATCGCGGAACAGACCTATGAGGATCAAAAGTTCACCGTTCAACAGGACGAGGCGGCGGTCGAGGCCGACCGCGCGAATATCGCGCAGTTCGAACTCGACATCGCGTACTGCCACATCACGGCTCCCGTCGCGGGGCGGGTGGGGCTGCGCCTGGTGGATCCGGGCAACTATGTCACGCAATCAACTTCGCCCGGTATCGTCACCATCACCACCATGAAACCGACCACCGTGCAATTCACGGTGCCGCAAAACTCGCTGAACGACGTGCTGCAACGGTTCAACACGGGTACCAAGCTGGGGGTCACGGTGTTCAACAGCGACAACAGCAAGCAGCTCGCCACCGGCTCGCTATACGCGATCAGCAACCAGATGGCCACCAACACCGGCACGGTGAGCTTGCGCGCCATCTTTGCCAATGATGATGAAGTGTTGTTTCCCAACGAATTCGTCAACGTCGTTCTATTGGTGGACACGTTGCAAAAAGCCGTGCTGGTGCCGACGGCGGCCGTGCTGAGCGGCGCGCCGGGAGACTATGTTTATCTGGTAAACGGCGGCGACGCGGTTTCCGTTCACAAGGTGACTCTCGGCCCCAGCGACGGAA
This sequence comes from uncultured Gammaproteobacteria bacterium, assembly GCA_963721095.1. Lineage (GTDB taxonomy): Bacteria > Pseudomonadota > Gammaproteobacteria > Steroidobacterales > Steroidobacteraceae > Bog-1198. Next base: position 941,713 of record CAVRHU010000001.1, read on the forward strand.
CGAATACCGTCATTGTCTCCGGCCTTGCGGCAGGTCAAGTCGTGGTCACCGACGGGATGGACCGTCTGAGCGACGGTGCCAAGATCAAGATCGGAGGGGGGAAGCCGAGCGCAGGTGCGGCGCCCGCGCCCGGTGCTCCCGCGAAGCGCGCACGCTCCGGCACCTCCGGCTCAAAGGCGTCGTAAGCGCTGGTCGCGATCGGATGAATATTTCCCGCCTGTTCGTCCTCAGGCCGGTGGCTACTTCGCTGCTGATGGTTGCGCTGGTATTGGTGGGTCTGGTCGCCGTGCGGTTTCTGCCGATTTCATCGCTGCCGGACGTCGACTATCCGACGATCCAGGTGCAGACCTTCTATCCCGGCGCCAGCCCCACAGTGATGGCGACCACCGTAACCGCTCCGTTGGAAGTGCAGTTGGGCGAAATCCCGGGCCTGCAGCAAATGACCTCGAGCAGCTCTGCCGGCGCCTCCGTCATCACCTTGCAATTCAATTTGTCGCTCAATCTCGACATCGCGCAGCAGAACGTGCAGGAAGCCATCAGCGCGGCCAACAGCTTGTTGCCCTCCGGACTGCCGGCGCCGCCGACGTATGCCAAGATCAATCCGGCCGATCAGCCCATCCTCACGTTGGCGGTCACGTCCGATTCAATGTCGCTGACGCAACTGGAAGATGTCGCCAATAATCGGCTCGGAGCGAAGATCTCGGAGGTTCCGGGGGTGGGGCTGGTGACGCCCGCCGGCGGCAACGTGCCCGCGGTCAGGGTCGAAGCGGATCCGCAGAAACTTGCGGGCTATGGACTCAACATCGACGATCTGCGCTCGCTGCTCGCGAACGTCAACGTCAGCCAGCCGAAGGGCAACATCGACGGTCCGAAACTCGACTACACCATCAACGGCAACGATCAGATCGAGGATCCGAAAGACTACCTCAATACGGTCATTTCCTATCAAAACGGTGCGCCGGTGTACCTGCGCGATGTCGCCCGTGTCAGCCAGTCCGCGCAGAACACGGAGCTGGGCGCCTGGTACGACACGCGGCAGGCGATCGTTCTCAATGTACAGCGCCAACCCGGCGCCAATGTGATCGCCACCGTCGATCAAATCAAAAAGCAGCTGCCGGAGCTCGAGTCGACGCTGCCGGCCGGTATGAAAGTCGAAATCGTCGCCGACAGCACCGCCGTGATCCGCTCCTCGGTGTTCGACGCCGCCCTCGAGCTGGGCCTCGCCATCGTGCTCGTGGTGCTGGTGATCTTCGTATTCCTGCGCAATCTGCCGGCGACCATCATTCCGAGCATTTCGGTGCCGGTCTCGCTGATCGGAACGCTGGCGATGATGTACCAGCTGCACTATTCGATCGACAATCTCTCGCTCATGGCGCTGATCATCGCCACGGGCTTCGTGGTCGACGACTCGATTGTCATGATCGAAAACATCGTGCGCTATCTGGAAGAGGGCAAGACGCCGCTGCAAGCCGCGCTCGAAGGCGCCGGCCAAATCGGCTTCACCATCGTCTCCTTGACGGTCTCGCTGATCGCGGTGTTGATTCCGCTGCTGTTCATGGGCGGCGTCATCGGTCGCCTGTTCAGCGAATTCGCGGTTACCCTCGCGGTGACCATCGTGCTTTCCGGCGTGGTCTCCCTGACTTTGGTGCCCATGATGTGCGCCCGCGTGTTGCGCGCGAGCGCCGAGCGCAGCCTCAGCCGCTTCGAGCAGCTGAGCGAACGGCTGTTCAACAAGCTGCTCGGTGCGTATGAGCGCGGGCTGCAATTCGTCATGGCGCGCCAGACGCTGACCTTGGTGGTTTTTCTAGGCACCCTGGCGCTGACCTTGATTCTGTACGTCACGATTCCGAAAGGGCTGTTCCCGGTCCAGGACGTGGGCGTCATCCAAGCCATCAGCGTCGCCGACAACTCGGTGTCGTACACCGCCATGGTGGAGCGGCAGATGGCGCTGGCCGAGGCCATCCTCAAGGACCCCGATGTCACGGGGCTGACCTCCTACGTCGGCATCGACGGCACCAATACCACGCTCAACAACGGCCGCTTCTTGATCAATCTGAAGTCGCGCGACGATCGTTCGGACAGCGCAGATGTCATTGCCCGGCGCCTGCAGGGTGAAGTCGCGGACATCTCCGGCATTCGCCTGTATCTGCAGCCCGAACAGGACTTGACCCTCGACACCACGGTGTCGCCGAACCAGTACCAATTCGTGTTGCGAGGTCCGAGTCAACAGGCGTTCCAGCAATACGTGCCGGCGCTGATCGCGCGCATGAAAAAGATCTCCTCGATCACCGACGTCACCAGCGACCTCAACAACGATGGGCTGAGCGTCAACGTCGAAGTGAACCGGCAACTCGCGGCGCGCTACGGAGTCACGGCAGCCACGGTCGACAATGCGCTGTACGACACGCTGGGACAGCGCATCGTGTCGACCATCTTCGATCAGTCCAGCCAGTATCGCGTGATCTTGGTGGCGAAGCCGGAAAGCCTGCCGACCATCGAATCGCTGGGCAACTTGTACCTGCCGAGCCAGACCAGCAGCACCGGCCAGGTCCCGCTGAAAGGCATTGCCACCATCCAGATCACCAAGTCGCCGCTGGTCATCAGTCACCTGGCGCAGTTTCCCGCGGTGACCATATCGTTCAATCTGGCGCCGGATGCGTCGCTCAGCAAAGCGGTCGACGAAATCAACCAGGCTGAGAGCGCCGTGCACTTGCCCTCATCGATTACGTCCTCGTTCCAGGGCGCCGCGCAGGCCTTCAAGGATTCGTTGTCCAGCGAAGTATTCTTGCTGATCGCCGCGCTGGTCGCCGTTTACATCGTGCTCGGCGTGCTCTATGAAAGCTTCATCCATCCGGTGACCATTCTCTCGACGCTGCCGTCGGCCGGCATCGGTGCGTTGCTGGCATTGATGATTGCCGGCAAGGATCTGGACGTGATCGGCATCATCGGCATCGTGCTGTTGATCGGCATCGTGAAAAAGAATGCAATCATGATCGTGGACTTCGCGCTCGAGGCGGAGCGGCAGCACGGCAAGCCGCCCCACGAAGCGATTTTTCAGGCCTCGCTGCTGCGCTTCCGGCCCATTCTGATGACCACATTGGCGGCAATGCTCGGTGCGTTGCCCATGCTGCTCGGCACTGGCACGGGTTCCGAGCTGCGCCGGCCGCTGGGACTCGCCATCATCGGCGGACTGGCGGTGAGCCAGCTCTTGACGCTGTTCACCACGCCGGTGATCTATCTGTTCTTCGACCGCCTGGCCTTGCGCTTTGGGCGCAAGGGCTCTGAAACGGCATCCGAGCCCGGGCCATGAGTATTCCGGGCCTGTTCATCAAGCGTCCCGTGGCCACCACGCTGCTGGCGGTCGCCATCCTGCTGTCCGGACTGCTGGCGTTTTTCCGCCTGCCGGTTGCACCGCTGCCGAACATCACTTTTCCGGTCGTCGTGGTGCAGGCCAGCATGGCGGGAGCCAGTCCGGACATCATGGCCGCGACCGTGGCGGAACCCTTGGAACGGCGCCTGGCAACAATCGCCGACGTCAACGAACTCACGTCCACGAGCACGGTTGGCTCGGCGCGGATCGTCATCCAGTTCGGCTTGAACCGCGACATCAACGGCGCCGCACGCGATGTCCAGGCGGCGATCCAGGCAGCGCGCGCCGACCTGCCGAGCACGTTGCGCAACAATCCCACCTATCGCGAGTACAACCCGGCCGATTCCCCCATCATGATTCTGGCCCTGACCTCGCAAACGCTCACCCGGGCGCAGCTCTACGATTCAGCCGATTCGGTGCTGCAGCAGCAGTTGTCGCAGGTCGACGGCGTGGGCGAGATCACGCTCGGCGGCAGCGCCCTGCCGTCGGTGCGCGTGGAATTGCAGCCCGACAAGCTCAACAGCTATGGCATCGGCCTGGAAGATGTGCGCGCGTCGATCGCCGCCGCCAACGCCGACAGTGCCAAGGGCCACATCGATCAGGGCGGCCAGCGCTTCGAGGTCACGTCCAATGATCAGATCAACAAAGCTGCGCCGTACCGCGATCTGGTGGTCGCCTACCGCAACGGCGCGCCGGTGCAGCTGAAAGACATCGCCGACGTGGAAGACGGCGCGGAGAATATCCGCAATGCCGGGCTCTACAACAGCAAGGACGCGGTGCTGGTCATCGTCTATCCGCTCCCGGGCGGCAACATCGTCAAGACGGTGGCGCAGATCAAAAAGGTCCTGCCGTCCGTCGAGGCCACCTTGCCGCACAATGTGCACGTTGGCATCGCCCTGGACCGCTCGCAATCGGTGAACGCCGCGGTGCGCGATACCGAGCGCACGCTGTTCGTCGCGGTGCTGCTGGTGATCGGCGTTGTGTTCGTGTTCCTGCAGTCGCCCCGTGCCATCCTGGTACCGGCGGTGGCGTTGCCATTGTCCATCATCGGCACCTTCGGCCCGATGTACCTGCTCGGCTACAGTCTCGACAATTTATCGCTGATGGCGCTCACCATCGGCACCGGCTTCGTGGTTGACGATGCGGTGGTGGTGCTCGAGAACATCGTACGCCATGTCGAATCGGGCATGGACCCGGAGGAGGCAGCCCTGCGCGGCAGCACTGAAGTCAGCTTCACGGTGATTTCGATGAGCCTGTCGTTGATCGCGGTGTTCACGCCGATTCTGTTGATGCCCGGCACCATCGGGCTGTTGTTTCACGAATTTGCGGTGACGCTGTCGGTCGCTATTCTGATTTCCTTGGTGCTGTCGCTTACAGTGACACCAACCATGGCGGCCTATCTGCTGAAGCGCGGCAAGGGGCTGCATTCCAAGTCGCGCATGGCCGTCTGGTTCGAGCGGCAGTTCCAACGCTTCAAGTCAGCCTATGCCCGCTCCCTCGACAGCGTCTTGGATCACGCGCTCATGGTCGGATTGCTGCTCATCGGTTTTATCGTGCTCAATGTGTTTTTGTTCAAGCTGCTGCCCTCGACCTTCTTTCCGGAGCAGGACAACGGCATCTTGAATGGCCAGATCATCGCCGATCAAAGCATCTCGTTCCAGGCAATGGAACAGAAGCTGGCCCAACTGCAGGGCATCGTTGAGCAAGATCCCGCGGTGGCCTCGGTGGCGGGTTTCGCCGGCGGCCGCGCGCTCAACAGCGCCAATGTATTCATTGAATTAAAGCCCCTGGCACAGCGCAAGCTGTCCGCTGCGCAGGTGGTTGCTCGTTTGCGGCCCAAGCTCAATGCCGTGTCCGGCGCCAGGCTCTATTTGCAAGCATCCCAGGACCTGCGCATCGGCGGCCGCCAATCGGCATCCGAATATCAGTACACGCTGACCAGCGACGATCCCAACGCGATATATAAATGGGTGCCGAGGCTCGTGACCGCGCTCGGCAAGGACACCACCGCGCTCACGGATGTCAACTCGGACCTGCAGCAGAACGGCTTGCAGTTGTTCGTCAACATGGATCGCGCCACCGGGGCGCGCTACGGCTTTGCACCGAACCAGATCGACAACGTGCTGTACGATGCCTTCGGCCAACGCACCGTGTCGACCATTTACAACCAGCTCAACCAGTACTTCGTCGTGATGGAAGTGGCTCCCCAGTATTGGCAGTACCCGCAGGCGCTCGAGCGCATGCGCTTCAGCACCGCTGCCGGCAACGCGAGCGGGACTCAGCAGACGCAGATGCCGGGCAGCACGGTGAAGCCGGTTACTCCCGTGAAGGCGGTCTCGACGGCGAGCGCCGCCTCCAACACCAACTCGCTCAACAGCAATGCCGAAGCCAATCAACAAACCAACTCGATTGCCAATTCCAAGGGCGGCAGCTCCAGCGGCAGCGCAGACAGCACGGCGGCGGAAACATTGGTGCCGTTTGCGGCGCTGGCCTCGTCCGTCAGCAACCACACGGCGACTCAGGTCAGCCATCAAGGCGGATTGGTGGCGGCCACCATTTCGTTCAACCTGCCGCCGGGCGGCTCACTCAGTAAAGCCACGGCGCAGATCGGCGTCGTATCGCGCGAACTGGGTGTGCCGGCGTCCATCCACGGCAGTTACGCCGGCGCCGCGCAGGTCTATTCCCAGTCGATGTCGACCATGCCGCTGCTGATTCTCGCCGCTTTGGGGGCGGTGTATATCGTGCTCGGCATTCTCTATGAAAACACCGTGCATCCCATCACCATCCTGTCGACGCTGCCGTCGGCAGGCATCGGCGCCACCTTGGCGCTGCTGATCTTCGGTACGCCATTCTCGGTCATCGCCATGATCGGCATGATTCTGTTGATCGGCATCGTCAAAAAGAATGCAATCATGATGATCGACGTCGCCATTCGGCAGCGGCGCGAAGGGATGGAGCCGCGGCAGGCCATCCACGATGCGGCGGTACTGCGCTTGCGGCCGATCATGATGACGACCGCGGCCGCCGTGCTGGGCGCCGTTCCGTTGGCCATCGGCATCGGCCAGGGTGCCTCGCTGCGCCAGCCGCTGGGCATCACCGTGATGGGCGGCTTGATCTTGAGCCAGGTGTTCACGCTGTACACGACGCCAGTGATCTACCTCTTCCTCGACCGATTGCGCGTCAGGCTGGCGCGGTGGTCAGCCACGCTGCCGTGGAATAGACAATTGCCCGCGAGCGCATCATGAACACTCTCCGCAAAGCGTCGGCAGTCTCACTCGCGCTGCTGCTCGAAGGCTGCCTGGTCGGCCCCAACTATCACCGCCCCCCGGTGCCGACGCCGAGCAAGTACAAGGAACTGGACGGCTGGACCGTGGCCGCGCCCGCGGCCGATCAACCCAAGGGCGATTGGTGGACCGCGTTCAACGATCCGTTGCTCGATGAACTCGAACCGACGGTGTCGGTTTCCAACCAGACTGTCCGTCAGGACTACGCCAACTACCAGGAAGCCTTGGCCGAAGTGCAGGTTGCGCGCAGCGCCTTGTTTCCGACCGTCGGGATCAGCGCCTCGGTAACCAAACAGCACAGTGCGAACGGCCTGAGCACCGGCGCCGGAGGGTCGAACTCGCCCGGCACCCGCGGGGTGGTGACTGCCGGATCTCTCGAGGGCGATGTCAGCTGGGCGCCGGATCTCTGGGGTGCGGTCCGCCGCAATATCGAAGCGAGCAAAGCGACCGCGCAGGCGAGCGCGGCAACGCTCGCGAACGCCACACTTTCGGAGCAAACCGCGCTCGCGACCGCCGTGATCGAGTTGCGGGTGACCGACGCGAACATCGATCTGTTGCAACAGACAGTTGCGGCCTTCAAGGAATCGCTGCGCGTGGTGAGCAATCAGGGTGTCGCGGGCACCACGCCGCCGTCCGACGTCATCACGGCACGGACCCAGTTGGAAAACACCCAGTCGAGTCTGATTGCGCTGGGAGTCGCACGTGCGCAGTTTGCGCACGCGATTGCCGTGCTGGCCGGCAAGAATCCCGAGGATCTCGATATTGCGCATAGCACCCAGGTGCCGACGCTGCCGCCGCTGCCGGCAGGAGTGCCGTCCACCTTGCTGCAACGCCGGCCCGACATCGCAGTCGCCGAGCGCCAGATGGCCGCAGCCAATGCTCAAATCGGCGTCGCCGAGGCGGCATACTATCCGACGCTGACGCTCTCGGCTGCGGATGGTTTTACGCAGTCACCGCTCGCGGGACTGCTGCACGCCGCAAATCATGTGTGGTCGCTGGGAGCGGATGCCGCCGAAAACTTATTCCAGGGCGGACTGACTCACGCTCAAGTTGCCGCGGCGAAGGCGGCCTATGAGGCAAGCGTTGCCAACTATCGGGGCACCGTGCTCAAGGCGCTGCAAAACGTCGAGGATGATCTCGCGGGCCTGCGAATCCTCGCGCAGCAAAGCGAGGTGCTGGACTCCGCGGTGCGCGATGCCACGCGCGGATCCGAGATTGCGCTGAACGAGTACCGCGCGGGCACCGTCGATTACACCACGGCCGCCGCCGCCCAGGCGACGCAATTGAGCACCGAAGAAACCGCGCTGGGTGTGCAGCAGCAGCGCCTGCTCGATGCCGTCTCGTTGATCGGCGATCTTGGCGGCGGATGGTCGGCCGATCAGGTGCAAAAACCGGGCGAGTCCGCCAAGGCAGCGCCTTAGGGCGTGAGCGTACCGAGCGAAGTTTCCAATTCGTTGGCCAGCGCGATCAGCTTGGGGCGCACCTTTTCCAGCAAGAAGTCCTTGGACACCATGTAGGCCGGCGCACCGCAATTGATAGACATGGGCGGCAAGCCGCCGCCGGGCCGCACGGGCACCGCGATTCCATTGACATCCTTCTGCCATTCACCGAAAGAGCAGCACACGCCCAATTCGCGGATGTCGATCATCGCCCGCTCGAGGCCCGCTTTGATTTCCAGCCAACGGTCATCGGCCACCAACTCGCGCACCCGTTCCATGATTTCGTTTCTCTCGGTTTCCGCGACGGCGGTCATGTAGGCGCGTCCCATCGCCGAGGTCGCGATTTGGATGCGCGCGCCCATGTCCAGACTCAAGGTGACCGCGCTCGAGCCGCGCACGACATCGATGTACAACATGGACAGCCGGTCGCGCGTGCCCAGGCTCACCATGCATTGTCCGAATTCGGCCAATTCCTGCATGCGCGGATGCGCGAGCTTGCGGATGTCGAGGCGCGCCAGCATCGCGCTTCCCAGGCTCAAGGTCGCGATTCCCAGGCTGTACTTCGCGCTGTCCTCGACGTACACCAGGTAACCGAGCTTGGTGAGCGTGTTGGTCAGGCGGGAGACGGTCGACTTCGGCAGACCGCAGGCGCGTGCCAGATCTTGATTGCCGAGCATGCGATCGCCGTGGCGGAAACAGGCCAGGACCTCCAGGCCTCGGCCCAAGGCGTTCACGAAATGGCGATCAGCCTTAGCGGCCGCCGTGACCGCGGATATATTGCCCTTCCTCGTCAGCATCATTGACAACCCCTTATCCCGATCCCCATAATTTTGCACCATTTCAGAATTAAATTCTGTTCTGCAGAACAGAACTTAAACGGAAACGTCCCATGCGTCTAGAATTTACCGAGGAGGAACAGGCTTTCCGCGAGGAAGTTCGTGCCTTTCTGCGGGAAAAGCTGCCTGCGCCGATCCGCGACAAGGTCTTGAACGGCCGCGACTTGAATCGCGAGGACCATGTGCTGTGGCAGCGCACTCTTCACGAGCGGGGCTGGGGAGGAATCGGCTGGCCCAAACAATTCGGCGGTCCGGGCTGGAACTCGGTCCAGCAATATATCTTCGACGAGGAGACGGCGCAGGCGGGCGCGCCACGGCTGATTCCCTTCGGCACCAAGATGGTGGCGCCGGTGATCATGGCCTTCGGCAATGCCGCCCAGCAGCAGCGATTCCTGCCGCCCATCAGTTCCGGAGCCGAATGGTGGTGCCAGGGCTACTCGGAGCCGGGTGCCGGCTCCGATCTGGCATCGCTCAAGACCCGTGCGGTCCTGCAGGGCGATCATTACATCGTCAATGGTCAGAAGACCTGGAATACGCTCGGTCAGTATGCCGATTGGATTTTCTGCCTGGTGCGTACCGACACGGCGGCCAAGCAGCAATCCGGCATCAGCTTTCTGTTGATCGACATGAAGAGCCCGGGGATCACGGTGCGGCCGATAACGCTCCTGGACGGCGGCCACGAGGTGAATGAGATTTGGTTCGAGGATGTGAAGGTGCCCGTCGAGAATCGAATCGGCGAGGAGAACAAGGGCTGGACCTACGCCAAGTTTCTGCTCGGACACGAACGCACCAATATCGCCGGCATCGGCGGCGCCAAACGAGAACTTGCGCGGCTGAAGCGCATCGCGGCCAGCGAAGTCAAGAATGGCCGCCCGCTCATCGAGGATCCTTTGTTCGCCGCCCATATCGCGCAGGTCGAAATCGACCTGTGGGCGCTGGAAATCACCAATCTGCGCATGCTGTCCCAAGAGCGCGGCGCCAAGGCGCCGGGACCGCAGGCCTCCATTCTCAAGATCCGCGGCACCGAGATCGCGCAGCGGATCTCCGAACTGTTGATGCGCGCAGTGGGACCTTACGCCCTGCCGTTTCGCCGCGAAGCGATGGCGGCGGGCTGGCAAGCGGATCCGAGCCGCGCAGAATCAGGACCACGCTACGCCTCGACCCTGGCTGCGGCGTACATGAATCTGCGCAAGCTGTCGATCTTCGGCGGCACCAACGAAATTCAAAAGAACATCATTTCCAAAATGATTGTCGGTCTTTAGGCGCCGTACCATGAACTTCGAATTCAGCGACGAGCAGCAGCAGCTGCACGAGACGGTCGATCGTTATCTGACCGATCAATATACGTTCGAAAAATTTCGCTCCGTCAACGCATCGGCCGCAGGTTGGGACAGGACGGTTTGGGCCGGATTGGGCGAGCTCGGCGTGCTATCGCTCAACGTACCGGCGGAGCAGGGCGGCCTGGGGTTTGGGCCGCTCGAAACCTTGAGCGTCATGGACGTCTGCGGAAAGAGCTTGCTGCTCGAACCATTTTTGAGCAGCGCGGTGATTGCGACCGCGGTGCTGCGCGCCTATGCCGGGGATTCCGCGGCGGCGGAGCTGATGTCACGCATGGCGAGCGGCGCCGCCATCGCCGTGCTCGCTCACTATGAGCCCGATTCGCGCTTTGAATCCCAGTGGGTCACCTCGCGCGCCGTGAGATCGGGCGATACCTATACGCTCGATGGCCACAAGGCCGTGGTCATGCACGCGGGCGCTGCGGACACGCTGCTCGTCTCCGCGCGTGTTTCCGGCAACCCCGGTGACGCACAGGGCGTCTCGCTGTTTCGGATTCCCCGCGATGCGAAGGGGTTGAAACTGGACGTGTATCCGACCATCGATGGTCAGCGTGCCGCCGACGTGTATCTAGAGGGTGTGGAAGTGCCGGCCGGCAATCGACTCGGTAGCGAGGGCGGCGCGTTGCCGATGGTTGAGGCGGGGCTCGACATCGGACTCGCAGCGCTCTGCGCCGAAGCGGTCGGCACCATGCAGGCGTTGGTCGATGCCACCGTCGGCTACGTCCAGTCGCGCCAACAATTCGGCGTGCCGATCGGCCGATTTCAGGCCTTGCAGCACCGCATTGCCGACATGCTGATTCACTTGGAACAGGCGCGATCGATGAGCTATCTGGCAGCACTGCGCTGCGCGAGTACGAATGTATCCGAGCGGCGTCGCGCGCTGTCGGCGGCCAAGGCAGTGGTCGGCCAGTCCGCTCGCTTCGTCGGCGAGCAGGCGGTGCAACTGCACGGCGGCATGGGCATGACCGATGAACTCATCGTCAGCCACTGGTTCAAACGGCTGACTGCGGCCGAATTGATGTTTGGCGACAGCGATACGCATTTGCAGCGATATGCTGCGCTCACTCGCGAATAGGAAAATACTCCATGGCTCAATTGGCGAAAGCAGTTCTGGCGCGCGAGGTCGGCAAGCCGGTCTTGGTTGAACAAATCGAAGTCGCGGCACCTCGGCACGGGGAAGTGACCGTACGCATCGCCGCGTGCGGCGTCTGCCACAGCGACTTGTCGGCGACCAACGGCACCATCAACTATCCGTTGCCGTTAGTCTTGGGCCACGAAGGCGCGGGAGTCATCGTCGCCATCGGCGATGGCGTCGATAATTTCGCGGTCGGCGATCATGTGGTGAGCTCATTCGTGAGCATGTGCGGACATTGCCACTACTGTCAGACGGGCCGCCCGCAACTCTGCGTTCAATCTTTGAAGGCTTTGTTCACGTTGCCGGACGGCACAGTTCGTACCCGCGATGCTGCGGGCAAAGATCTCAACGTTTTCTGCGGCTGCGGCGTCATGGCCGAATACGCGACCGTGCATATGGGCAATGTGGTCAAGATCGACCAGAGCATGCCGCTCGACCGCGCGGCATTGATTGCCTGCGGGGTGATGACGGGCGTCGGCGCCGCAGTCAACACCGCCCAGGTAGAGGCCGGTTCGATCGCGGTCGTTTTCGGTTGCGGCGGTGTGGGATTGAATGCCATCCAAGGCTGCGCCATCGCCGGCGCCGGCATGATCGTCGCCGTCGACACCAGCGACGAGAAACTCGAGATGGCGACGCAGTTCGGCGCGACGCATGGCTATAACGTCACCGGGCAAGCCAATGCCGCGAAGGATTTGTACAAGCTGTGCGGCGGCGGTGCGGATTACGCCTTTGATTGCGTGGGGAACGGCAGGAGTTCTGAAATGGCGTGGGGCGTATTGCGGCGCGGCGGCACTGCCGTGATCGTGGGTATTGCCGGGCCCAAGGATCAGATCGTGCTGAGCGCGCAGCAGGTTGCAACCACGGAGAAGACTCTGACGGGCAGCATGTACGGATCGGCGCGCCCACAGCTGGATTTTCCGCGGTTGATCGGCCTGTATCGCAGCGGGCGCCTGAAACTCGATGAACTCATTACGCGGACTTATTCGATCGATGAGGCGCCGCGCGCGTTTGCGGACCTGAACGCGGGCAAGCAGGGACGGGGGGTCATCATTTTCGACACCCCCTCTGCACCCTGAATTTGAGCGGCTCGGACGGCCTAGGCCTTCGGGTCGGACGTTCAATCTCACGGTGCTGGAGAAGCCATCGGTCGGGTCCACTCAGAAGCTAAAATTTTGACTCGACCGCGGGCATCGGTAACAGTCGACGATTGACCGCCCGCGCGATTTGAGGTGTAGTCCAGTTCGCTGCGTTTTGCTCTCTCGAGTCGTTTGTCAAGAATCGGCGAAACGGAATGCATCGGTCGAGTTTCGATCCGCGAGCAGCACCATGCTCACGTCGCTAATCTCGGGGTTAGTCCCAGGCGCGGAGCGCTTCATCCCAAAAATTGTCGAAACGCACATAGCTGTGTAATTGTTTTCGGCATGAGGGGATGTTTCATGTGCGAATCGGTGAGGGCACTATTGGCGGTCCAGGTTACCCTACTCATGTTGTTCGGTTGCGTGGCTGGGCCACCAGCGTCAACACCACACAATGCGGTGACCACTGCAAACTCTACGCCGGCGGCAACCATTCCTGCGAGATCCGCAAGCGCGAGTTCCGCCACCGACAATGCGAATCTGGTCGTCAATCAGACCCTGCTGAAACGCGGCTACCAGCCACGCCAGATCAACGGTCAGCTGAAATACTGTCGAACCCAGATCCTCACCGGAACGCGTTTCAGCAACACGGTGTGCCTCACGCAAGAAGAGATCAGCGCGACTGACGGCAATACAAAGAGTAACCTCGACACCCTCGGCCGGGCAGGCCGCGCGCTCTGTCCCAACAATAAGTGTGACTGACAAGTTGCCGCATCACCCAATAGAACCTGCGCGATCAGACCATTCAGTTGAACGCCACAGGCAGTACACGCGTGGTACCGTCGAGCGTCGGCCTGTGACATTGATCGGCTCGAGACGAGCGCTACACCGATCAATACCACATGGCGAGAACGCTAGTCGTCCTGCACGGTTTCCCCGGGGAAGAGCGCGTCGTTGAAGCCGAACTGGGTCAGATCGCGGATGCGGCGGGGATAGAGGATTCCATCCAGGTGATCGACCTCATGCTGCACGACGCGGGCGTGAAAATCCCTCACCGTCCGATCGATCGGCACTCCCGCGGCGTCGAATCCCGTGTAGCGCAGCTCGCGGTAGCGCGGCACCAAACCGCGCATGCCGGGAACGGATAGGCATCCCTCCCAGTCTTCATCCTGCGCATCCCCGATCGGCGTCAGTTCGGGGTTGATGAGCACGGTATAGGGCACGGGATCCGCGTCCGGATAGCGTTGACTCTCGTCGAAACCGAAAATCACCACGCGCAAACCAACGCCAATTTGCGGGGCGGCCAGCCCCGCGCCATTGAGATTTCGCATGGTGTCCCGCATATCGTCCAGCAGGCTCTCGAGGCCCTGGGTGCCGAATTCGCCTACCGGCTGCGCAACCGCCAGGAGTCTGGGGTCGCCCATTTTTAGAACTTCGCGTATTGCCATGCCGGTGCTCATTAAGCCAGGGATAGCCTTCCGCCCTAACTTTCAGGCGCAGCGTTCGGATGTGCTGAATCGTGATCGCCATGATTCAATCAACCAAGTTACTCGCGTGAATGTAGGCCGACCAAGCGTCAATTCTAGTACAAACGCAGAGAAATGCGGGAACAAGAAGGCTTGAGCCAGTATCATTGTAGTTGGCGGCTCTGCTTAGGCCAGTCGCCGCCAGCGAGTTTATCAACGGCCTTTTCTAGAGCCCCTATTGTAAATGCCCGGTCTTTTATACATAAAAACATTCGGCTGTCAGATGAATGAGTACGATTCCGGCAAGATGCGGGACGTACTGGAAGCCGCGCATGGCATGAGGAGCACGGACGATCCGGCGCAGGCCGACGTTTTGCTGGTCAATACCTGTTCGGTACGCGAAAAGGCCCAAGAAAAGGTGTTTTCGCTCTTGGGCGAGTGGCGGCTCCTCAAGCAACAGCGCCCCCATGTAGTCATCGGCGTCGGCGGCTGCGTCGCGAGCCAGGAAGGCGAGGGAATTACGGCGCGCGCGCCGTTCGTGGATCTGGTCTTTGGACCGCAGACCTTGCACCGCTTGCCGGCGATGATCGAAGGACTGAAAGACTCCGGCCGATCGCAGATCGACGTCAGTTTTCCGGAAATTGAAAAATTCGATCGCCTGCCGGAGTCCCGCTCGACCGGCGCCACCGCCTTCGTTTCCATCATGGAGGGCTGCAGCAAGTACTGCACGTTCTGCGTCGTGCCCTATACGCGGGGCGAGGAGATCAGCCGCCCCTTCGAACAGGTATTGGCCGAAGTTCAGCATCTGGCGCTCCAGGGCGTGCGCGAGATCACCCTGCTGGGTCAGAACGTCAACGCCTACGCGGGACCGATGACGGACGGCACCCTCGCGGATCTATCGACGCTGATCCATTTTGTCGCGGCGATCGACGGCATCGAGCGCATTCGCTTTACGACATCGCATCCGCTCGAATTCAATGACAGTTTGATCGAAGCGTATGCCAACGTCCCGCAACTCAACAATTATCTGCATCTGCCGGTGCAAAGCGGCTCCGATCGCATTCTCGCCGCCATGAAGCGCGGTCACACCGTCCTCGAGTACAAGCAGAAGCTGCGCAAGCTGCGTGCAGTGCGCTCCGATATCTGCATATCAACGGACTTGATCGTCGGGTTTCCCGGCGAAACGGACGACGACTTTCTGGCCACGATGAACCTCGTGGCGGAGGTGGGCTTCGATCAGTCTTTCAGCTTTCTCTACAGCCGCCGTCCCGGTACGCCGGCCGCGGCATTGCCCGACGAGGTGCCGCATGCAATCAAGCAGCAGCGTCTGGAACTCCTGCAACAGCGGCTGAACGGCCAGGCACGCGCCATTTCGCAACGAATGGTGGGCAGCCGCCAGCGGGTGCTGGTGGAGCGCCCGGCGAAGCGCAATCCGGCGCAGCTGGCGGGGCGCACCGACAATAATCGCTGGGTCAATTTCGACGGTCCGCGCGATAATCCGGGATCGCTCATGAACAGCTTTACGGACGTCGTCATCACCGAGGCCATGCCTAATTCTTTGCGCGGCCGGCTTGCCGCAGTGGGCTTGACTTGAGTTCGGCGCCGCTGACCCGCGACGTGCTGTTGGCTCCCGCGGACAATGTCCGCCTGGTCGAGCTCTGCGGCCCCTTGGACGAACATCTGCGCCTGATCGAATCTCGGCTGGGCGTGGAGGTGAGGCGGCGCGGCAATCGATTTCAACTGGTGGGTCTGGCGCCGGCGATCGATCGTGCGGAATCGGTGCTGCAGGACCTCTATGCGCGCGCACAGCGCGAACCGGTGGATTCGCAGCGGGTGCACATCGCGCTGCAAGCGCTGGACATGCAGGCCAAGGATGCCGAGACCAAGGCCGAATCGGAGGATCTGAAAGTCCGCACGGCGCGCGGCGCCATACGCGCGCGCGGCGCCAATCAAACCGAGTACCTCAATAATGTTCGCACGCATGACCTGACCTTCGGCATCGGTCCTGCAGGTACGGGCAAAACCTATCTGGCGGTGGCGTGCGCGGTCGAGGCGCTGCAATCGGAAAAGGTCCGGCGCATCGTGCTGGTTCGGCCGGCGGTCGAGGCCGGCGAGCGCCTGGGGTTTCTGCCTGGCGACCTGACGCAAAAGGTCGATCCGTATTTGCGGCCGATGTATGACGCGTTGTACGAGATGATGGGCTTCGAACGGGTCGCCAAGTTGATCGAACGCAACGTCATCGAAGTCGCCCCGCTGGCTTTCATGCGCGGCCGATCGTTGAATGATTCATTCGTGATCTTGGATGAAGCGCAGAACACCACCAACGAACAGATGAAAATGTTCCTGACCCGAATCGGCTTCGGTTCCAAGGCGGTCGTGACCGGCGACATCACCCAGATCGACCTGCCGAATTCGAAGCAATCGGGATTGCGCACCGTGATCGATATTTTGCGCGGTGTGCAGGGCATTGCCTTCACGATGTTTACCTCGCGCGATGTGGTGCGCCACCCTCTGGTGCAGCGAATCGTGCAGGCCTATGAGGCAAGCTCACCCAACGACGCGACCTAGCGTGGCACGGCGACCTAGCGTGAGCCCTAGCGTGAGCGGGCGGCTCGAACTCGACGTGAGCTACGCGTCGCGCAGCCCCTGGGCGCCGAGCGCGCAGCTCTTGAGAAGGTGGGCTGAAGCGGCGCTTGCTCCTCTCGGCAGTTCCTGCACTCTGTCGGTGCGCATCGTCGGGCGGGCTCGCAGCCGCAGCTTGAACTCACGCTATCGTCACAAGGACAAAGCCACCAACGTGCTGTCATTTGCCGGCGCCGGAAGGCTCCCCGATGGACAATGCTTCTTGGGGGAGCTGGTGATCTGCGCGCCGATCGTCGCGCTGGAGGCGCGTGCTCAGGACAAGACGCTGCGAGCACATTGGGCGCATCTCACGATCCACGGGGTCCTGCACCTGCAGGGTTTCGATCACCAGCGCGCGGCGGAGGCCCGAAAAATGGCGCTGCGCGAGATTCAAATCCTTGATCGGCTTGGGTTTTCAGATCCCTACGGCTGATCCGGTATGCTCTCACCCCATGTCCGAGCAGACTCACGGCGGCTCTACCGGCCGCTGGTTAAAGCGCATCACCCAGTCCATGTCCGGCGAACCGCGGGATCTGGCGGAGCTGGTCGAAAATCTGCGCGAGGCGAGCGAGCGGGGACTCTTCGATGGCGATGCGCTGGTCATGCTCGAGGGTGTGCTGGCCGTCGCGGACATGCAGGTCAGGGACATCATGGTGCCGCGCTCGCAAATGGTGTTCGTCGAGCGCGACGAGTCGCCTGAGAAACTGGTCGAATTGGTGGTCGAGTCGGGCCACTCGCGCTTTCCGGTCATCGGTGACGATCGCGACCAGATCCTCGGAATTTTGCTTGCCAAGGATTTGCTGCGGCTGCAGGCGGCGACGGACGAAGATTTCGAGATACGGGAATACATGCGCCCGGTGGTTTTCGTGCCCGAGAGCAAGCGACTCAATGTGCTCCTCAAGGAATTTCGCCGCAGCCACAATCACATTGCGATGGTGGTCGATGAGTACGGGGGCGTGTGCGGCTTGGTGACCATCGAGGATGTCATCGAGCAAATCGTCGGCGAGATCGACGATGAGCATGACGTCGAAGACGATCAAACCATCCGCAAGGAGCGTCCGCGCGAGTTCACGGTGCGTGCGTTGACGCCGATCGCCAATTTCAATCAATATTTTTCCACGGCGTTTTCCGACGAAGAATACGACACCATCGGCGGCCTGCTGATGCAGGAATTCGGCCGGCTGCCGCGCCGCGGCGAAACCATCAAAGTTGGCGATCTGGAGTTTCGTATTCTGCGCGCCGATCGGCGCCGCATCGATCTTTTGCGCGTGACGGTTCCCTTCGATATCGAACCTCCGGTCGCCAACGAGTCGAGCGCTTGAACGTCGCCATGCGCGGCCCAGAGACCGCGCATTGGAAGCAAGTCCTGGCGCGTCTGATCGCCTCGTTCGCCGCGGGAGCGAGTTTTAATCTCGGTTTCGCACCCTTTGGCTGGTGGCCGCTCGCCTTGGCCGCACCCGCGGCGCTGTTTGCTCTGATTCGGGGACTTCCGCCGCGCCGCGCCGGCTGGACCGGCGCTTCATTCGGCTTAGGGCTATTCGCCTTCGGCACTTACTGGCTCTACACCTGCCTGCATGTGTTTGGCTTGGTACCGGTGTGGCTGACCCTGATCCTGCAGACGCTCTTGGTTGCAGCCATGTCGCTTTATGTCGCCGCGCTGTGCTACCTGTCGAACCGTTTCTGGCTCAAGCCCAGTGTGACGCGCGACTGGTTGGTGCTGCCGGCGCTGTGGGTCCTGCTGGAGTGGTTGCGCGGATGGTTGCTCTCCGGATTTCCGTGGCTGTCGACGGGCTATGCAATGATCGACTCGCCTCTTGCGGGGTGGGCGCCGCTGCTGGGCGTCTATGGCGTGACCTGGGCCGCCGTTTTGATATCGGTCGGGATCAATGTTGTATTCATGCCGGCCTTGGCGCCGGCGCGACGTGTCCTCGCGCTCGTTGCGGTCGCGTTATTGTTTGCGGTGCCCGCGCTGCTTAGGTCCGTGCAATGGACTGACCCGGCCGGCTCTCCGGTGCCGATCGCCGCCGTGCAGGGCGCGGTGCCTCAAGATCAGAAGTGGCAGGCGAAAAATCGCGAGCTCACCATGCAGCGCTACCTGAAACTGACCGGTGAGGCGTGGGGCGCCCGCCTCATTGTCTGGCCGGAAGCCTCGCTACCCGTACTGTCGATCCAAATTCCGGATTACCTCCATCAGCTCGAAGAGCAGGGGCGCGCTCACGGCGCCGATTTCGCGATCGGTTTGGTCGATTATCGGCCCGCAACCAAACAGTATTTCAACGGGATTCTGGTGATGAGCCGCGCGGGCGATGATTGGTACTACAAGCGGCATTTGGTGCCCTTCGGCGAATACTTCCCGGTGCCGTCATTCGTGCGCCGCTGGTTGCGCCTGATGAGTCTTCCTTACGACGACTTCACGGCAGGTTCCTCGCACCAACCAACTTTAAGCGCCGCCGGCCAAAAGCTGGCCTTGAGCATTTGCTACGAGGACGCCTTCGGCAGCCAACAGCTTGGCGTGCTGCGGCAAGCCACTTTGCTGGTCAACGTGACTAACAACGCCTGGTACGGCGACTCGACCGCGCCCCATCAGCATCTGCAAATCGCGCGGATGCGCGCGCTCGAAGCAGGCCGATATCTCGTGCGTGCCGCAAACGACGGCATCACCGCGGTAGTCGACCCCAAGGGCAAGGTCGTCGCCCGCGTGGCCCAGTTTAAGCAGGCCGTGCTGCGCGCCGACGTGCAACCCATGAGCGGTCTCACGCCGTACGCGAGGATCGGCAACTATCCGGTGGTGACCGGGTGCTTCTTACTGCTCGGCATAGCCGTTTGGCGCCGACGCACCGGCACGAATTTTACTCGAACAGGGGCTTGATTCCCGGCTCGCGCGCAATGCCGCCATACAAACTGAAGCCCCGATCCAGCCAATCGCGCAGGGAATCGTCGCGTTCCAGAAGAGGCAGCGTGCCGGCGCTGGCTGCCCAATAAAATCCGCCGAGCGCGATATAGTCCGCGTAGTTCGGCGCGCTGCCGCCGAGAAACGGAAACTTCTGCAGGTGCGTGCGCAGCGGCGCCAAGGACGCGCGAATGGCCGGCAGGTAGGTCGCCCGATCCGCCGTGAAACTCTCCAAGGTCTTGCCCTTCATATTTTTTTCGCGGCTCTCGCGAAAATAGGGACGATCTTCGGGGCGCGCGGCATCATGCACGTCCTTGACATAGACCCGGAACATTTTGCGCAGGACCTCGTTGATGAACCAAGCATCCATGAAACGCACCAGAGAGTGCTCCGCGGGCGTGTTGAATAGCGGCGGCAGCTGCGGAAAGGCACGGTCCAAATACTCGGCGATATCCCAACTTTCCGCGAGTGCCGTGCCCGCATGCTCCAGGATCGGTACGGTCTTGAATTTTCCGCCGAACACCTGCGGAATTTCAGTGAAGCCCAAGTACACGGTCTCGAAGGGAATGCCTTTGTGCGCCAACGCATAGCGGATGCGCCACACGAATGGACTGGCGGAACGCCCGTCCGCCAAAGCGAGTTCGTAGAGTCTGACGGTGCCGCCGTTCGGTGTACTCATGAGATTTTCCTTAACTGCCCCGGCCAGCGCTTTCATCCAGGTCTCGCCGGTTGCGAACGCGCCAGCCTAAGCGCCATGTCCGTTCCTACAAGGCGGCGATATCGGCATATGCTTCGGATGTCCTAAGAAAAGGCCGGCAGCTCGGTGCCCGAGGATCCGATTTTTGCTTCCGCAAATCGCGCCGGCAGGGTGGTCAACATTTTGGAGCGCACCGCATCGCGGCTGGCGGCATCGGCCGCCTTGAAGCGCAGCTCCAACGTGATGGCGGCCGCGTCGACCTTGGTCAGAAAGCAACCGACCACCGCGGCTTGTCCCGCGATTTCAGCGGCCACGCTGAGCGCCAATTGCCGCGCGGCCTCGATGTCCGCGTCGCGGCTCAAGCGAATGGTGATCGTAATTGGCCAAGGCGCGTAGTTCGTGCTCAGATTAATGGTGACCTGACTGGCCGCAATCGCATTGGGAAGCACGATCATGTGCCCGTCCGGCGCACGCAAGGTGGTGTATCCCAGCGAAATGAGTTCCACCACCCCGATGTCCGTGCCGGTGGGTGCGGTGACCTGCAGGGTATCGCCCAGGCGAAACGGCCGATAGATCGCAATCGAGATACCGGCCACCAGATTGCCCAGCGTGCTTTGCGCCGCAAGACCGATAACAACTGACACGACGCCCGCGCCCGTCAGCAAGGCGGTGCCCATGGAGCGCAACATGGGTATCAGGTGCGCATACAAAATCAGCACGACCACCCAGACCAACACCGTGCCGAATTGCTGCAGAAAACTGATGGTGGTGCGATCGAAGTGGCCTTTGCGAGTCATCGAGGCATGCACGCTGGCGCGCAGAATGCGGGACAGGAGCAAGGCCAGGAGAACGAAAAAGACCAGATAAATCAGCGCGCCCCACAGAGAGTCGGGCTTCAGGAAAGAGAGAATGTCGTGCTCGCCCAGCTTGACGTCCTTGATCACGCCGGCATCGTTCATTGCGCCGCTCGATTGGAGGGCGGCACGTACTTTTCGCAATCCTCAATGCGCATGCAGCGGCATTGGAAGCTGTCATTGAGGATCGACTTCATTTGCGCCAGCCGCATCATTTGCGCATCCAACTCGGCGAGCTTCTTGGCAGCCAGAACACGCCAGCGCTCCGCCGGCGTGCTGCTGAGAGGATAGCCGCTGAGAAATGTTTTGGTCTCTTTCACGGTAAAACCGGCATCCAATGCCAGCAAGATGATGCGAATTCGGCCAATCACCTTGGAATCGTAGATTCGCCGCTTCGAGACGCGTGCGGGCGGCGGCAACAACCCTACTCTTTCGTAATAGCGCAGCGCAGAGGTCGACAATCCGGCACGCCGCGCGACTTCACCAATCAATAGTCCCACGAGCGTCTCCAAAGTTAGAGGATGCTTGACTTGAACTGGACTTTAACTCGTATGGTTCGAGTCCGGCAATTGAGGGACCCGCCATGTCGAAATCAGTTCCGTATCTTCGCGTATTGCTGTCCGCGGCGTTTTTGATTTTTTTGTCGGCGCATGCTGACACGGGAACGCCAGATGTCCCGGCCGCCGCTCTTTCCGATCCGCCGGCCGGCGGATCAAGTCGGGTTAGATTCTGTGCGCAAGCCCGCACAGCTGATTTGCTTTGCGCAAGTGAAGCGCGGCGACAAGATCGCAGATTTCATGCCGGGAAATGCCTATTTCACTCGATCGATCCCCAACGCCTGCGCCGGGAGATTGAAGCCGCTGGATTCTTATTCGATGCGCAAAGCAGTGTGCTGCGCAATCCGTCGGACGATCATAAGTCGCTGAAAGCGTCCGTCGGCTTTATCGGTCGGCTGACAAAGGCGGATCAAGTTGCCGCCATCGGCGCATCTCCCGGGGCCATGAGGTTTCCCGGTTTGGCACGAATCCTGCTGAGTTAGTTCCGACAATGTCGTAATTGAATGATCGAGCGTGCTTAAGAACGATCTGCCGCAGCCAGGAGCGGCAAGGTTACGCCGCTGCCGACCGAGAGTGGCAAGTTGTTGCCGCTCGAGCCTGATTCATTTTTTAAGAGGATAGCCCATGTCATCACTTACCATGCCCGCTGCCGTTACGGCGGCCCTGCCCGCGGTGAATCTGCCCCCTCATGGCCATGGCCACGGCCATAAGAAGGCCTCGCCGTTGGATCTCACATCGAATTCTTCGAGCAATACCGCGGCGCCAATTCCCGTGGGAACCGCGCAGAACCTGTTTGGCAGTTTGTTCAGTTCGCTGCAGCAGATCATCGGCGGCCAGCCGGCGCCTACGAGCCCGGCCGCACCGACCGCGAGCCCCGCTGGTTCAGCAGCGGCCGGATCTGTGGCCCCCGCGGCCTCCAAGATCAACGTTATGGCTTGATCCCCAAATCGCGGATGGCAGCTTCGAGCTGCTCCGCGGTAAAGGGTTTGCTCAGGAACTCGATCGACCGTTCGGTCGGGAACCGGCCCCGTAGGGTGGCCTCGTCGTAGCCGCTCGAAATCACAATGGGCAGCGCGGGATACACCGTGCGCAGCTCCCGTACCAAAGAGTCCCCGGCAGCGTCGGGAAGTCCAAGATCCACGATCGCTGCATCCACCTGACCCTGCAGCAAAGCCAGCTTGCTCTTGGCCGCCGCCGCGGAACCGGTGATCTCCACCTCGAAGCCCATGTCCTCGAGCTGGCTGCTCAACAGCATCTGAATGAGGTCTTCGTCTTCCACCACCAGGATGCGCGGCGGCGCGGCACGCGCATCCAGCATGTCGCGGATCTTCCCGGACAATGCTGCATAGGTGAAGGGTTTGGTGATCAGCTGCACGCCCGGATCCAAACGGCCTTCGTGCACGATGGCATTGCGCGCATACCCCGTGGTGAACAGCACCTTGAGTCTGCCGTTCAATCTTCGCGCCGCGCTCGCGAGTTGCCGACCATTCATGCCGCCCGGCAGACCGACATCGGTGAACAGTAAGTCGATCTCGGGGTGGGCTTGGAGAATCTCGAGTGCGGCGCTGCCCTGGGAGGCTTCCAACACGCGGTATCCGAGCTCGCGCAAGATACCGCCGGTATGTGCCCTGACGTCGCTATCATCTTCGACGGCGAGAATCGTCTCGTCGTCGCGACCTCTTGCAATTCTCGGTGCCGCTTCGGCCGCGGCGACCGCATCGTTTGAATCCAGGCGCGGCAGATAAATTTTGACCGACGTGCCTTGTCCTATCTCGCTGTAGATCTTTACGTGACCGCCCGATTGCTTCACGAAGCCATAAACCTGAGACAGACCCAAGCCGGTCCCATGGCCGATGTCTTTAGTGGTGAAGAACGGCTCGAAGGCCTTCGCCACCGTTTCAGAAGTCATGCCGAAGCCGTTGTCGGTAACGGCCAGCATGACGTATTGGCCGGGGATCACTTCCGCTTGATCGATCGTGTGGCCCGCGTCGAGCGAAACATTCGAGGTCTCGATAGTCAGCTTGCCGCCGTCCGGCATGGCATCCCGCGCATTCACCGCCAAATTGATGATCGCCATTTCAAGCTGGTTCGCATCGATGTTAGTGCGCCAAAGACCGGCCGCCATGACGGTTTCAATGGAAATCTGCTCGCCGATCGTCCGATGCAAGAGATCGGACATGCCGCTCACCAGCCGGCTCACGTCGATGGGTTTTGGGTCGAGCGGCTGCTGGCGCGAAAACGCGAGCAGCCGCTGCGTCAACGAAGCCGCGCGCTGCGCGCCGCGCATGGCACTGTCGATCAAATGTTCGATGTTCGCGACATCGAATCCCGTGTGGATCTGGCGGCGAACCGTTTCGAGGCTGCCCACGATGATGGTCAGGAGGTTGTTGAAGTCGTGCGCCACGCCGCCGGTCAACTGACCGATGCCTTCCATTTTTTGCGCCTGCCGCAACGCCTCTTCTGCGCGGCGGCGCTCGCTGACTTCGACCGCTTCCGGAACGATTGCCACCACGTGGTTTTGACCGTCGCGAACCGGACGCATTTGGAAATCGAACCAACGCCAGCCGCCCTGCGGCAGGTTGATATGAATTTCCTGCCGTATGACTTCGCCGGCGGCAACCCTCGGAATGGCGTCGCGAACGAGCTCCGGCATCCCGGGTGTGCTCGTGAACCAGGGCGTCTGCCAGAACGGCCTGCCGATGACCTCTTGCAACGGAGCATTGATGCCGCTGAGAGAAGTCGCATTGGCGTCGAGCAAGGTGCCGTCCGTGGACATGTAGCCCTGGTAGGTGTAGCTGGTGGCAAATATGGCCCGCAAGCGCGCCTCCTTGCCGCGCAGATCTTCCGTCCGGTCGGCCACTTGCTGCTCCAGCGACGCATTGAGTCGGCTCAATGCCTCCTGCGACTCCCGGCGCAGCGCCGCCAGATCGAGATTGGCCCGCACACGCGCGACCAGCTCGCGTGCGCTGAAAGGCTTGACCAGATAGTCATTGGCGCCGGCCGCAAAGCCTTCGACTTTGGCTTCCTCGCCGGCGCGCGCGGACAGGAGCAGAACAGGGACATCCCGCAGCGCCGAGTCTTTGCGCACTGCCGCGAGCAATGCGAAGCCATCGACCTTCGGCATCATCACATCCGACAGCACCAGGTCCGGTTTGCGCTCGCGCGCAGCCGTGAGCGCCTTTTCCCCGTCGTCCACCGCCTCGACTTGAAAGCCCGCGGTTTGCAGCAGCTTCTGCAGATACGTGCGCATGTCGATGTTATCGTCTGCGATCAGCACCCTCTGGCTGGCGGCGCCTTCAATGCGGGTAATCGGTCCGGTCTCCGTTGCGCCGGCCGAGTTCGCCGCCGTCTCCCGAGTGGCATCGCTCAGCCAACTCAAAGCCTCATCGATATAGGCTTGCGCCCGGGTTTCCCCGGAGTTCTCCACGCGTGCATTGCCCACTTTTTCCGCCGGCAAGTGCTCGTTGCCGAAGCGCAGCGCCACCGTGAAGACCGAGCCCTGGCCGATTTCGCTGGCAACGTTGATCGTGCCGCCATGAACATTCACGAGTTCCCGCACGAGGGCCAATCCAATGCCGCTGCCCTCGATGGAACGGCCGCGCGCCCCTGCCACTCGGCGAAAGCGGTCGAATAGATGCGGCAGTTCGCCGGCGGGGATGCCCGTGCCGGTATCGCGCACCGTGATTTCGACCCGTTCACCCGAATCCACATAGCGTGTCTCGACCGTGATCGAGCCCTCGAACGTGAATTTGAATGCGTTCGAGAGCAAATTGAGAATCACCTTTTCCCACATGTCGCGGTCCAGGTAGACCGGTTCGGGCAAAGGCGGGCAATTCACGCGCAGCCGCAAGCCGGCTCGTTCGATGGCGGAGCGGAAATTCGATGCCAACTCCGCGGTAAACGCGGCAAGATCGACGGGCTCGAAATAGGCTTGAGTACGGCCGGCTTCGATGCGGGAGAAATCCAGCAGCGTATTGACCAACTTCAGCAGCCGCACGCCGTTGCGATGTGCCACCTGCACCAACTCGCGATGTTGGCTCAAAGGATCGCCGGCCGAACGCCTCAGTACATCCTCGAGCGGAGCTAGCATCAACGTCAGCGGCGTGCGGAACTCATGGCTGACATTGGAAAAGAAGGCGGTTTTTGCGCGATCGAGTTCGGCCAGTGCATCCGCGCGTCGTTGTGCTTCTTCATAGGCCCGCGCATTGGCGAGTCCGGAGGAGATTTGTCCGGCGACCAGATTGATGAATCCCAAGTAGGCATCGTCCATGCGTCGAAACGGGTTGATGCCCGCAACCAGAAAGCCCGCCGGCGACTCGCGTCCCTGCTGCGCAATCGGCACGATGATGGCTTCGCGCGGCGGCTTGTCCCACGCGCCCATCGGCAACTCGGAAAAGCGATCCTTGAGATCGCTCAAATTCAACGCCGTGCGACGCGCCAAGACCTCCTCGACCGGCCACGTCGCATCGGGATCTTTCGGATCGATGCGCGCCGGTGCAATGGGATGCTTCGAATCGACGCCGCTGCAGCACGTGAGACAGGCTTCGCCGTGTTCGTCGAAAAGATAGGCGAGCGTGAACGGCAGGTCCTTCAGATTGCGATTCAGCTGGCGCGCGATCGCATCGAATACCATGCCCAAGGTATTGTTGCCGGCGATTCCGGCGGCCAATTCTTGCAGAGCGTATAGCCGCCGCTCACCGATAATGCGCTCGGTCTCCTCGGTCACGACGCACAACATGCCGACAATCCGGCCGTCGTCGTCGGCAAGGGGCGAATATGAAAAGGTGTGGTAGGTTTCTTCCGGGTAGCCGCTGCGCTCCAAAAACAGCTGCAATCCCTCGTCCCAGGTTGCTTCCCCGCTCTGCATGACGTGCTCGATGCGAGGACCGATGTCCGACCAGATTTCCTTCCAAACTTCTCGAGCCGAGGCGCCCAAGGCCCACTGTTGCTTGACGCCGAGGGTGGGGCCGTAGGCATCGTTGTAAAACATGGTGAGTTGCGGACCCCAAAACATCCACATCTGGTAGCGCGAGGTCAGCAGAATTCGAACAACGGTCTTCAGGCTCTGAGGCCACGACTCCGGGGCGCCCAGGGGCGTATCTTCCCAACGCTTGGCGCGCATGAGCTTTCCGGCCGTGCCGCCGCCGGCCAGAAATCCTGCGGTCGAGGCCGCGGTCTTAAGTTTCGCTGACATACCTTGGTGCCGACTGCCGGAAGGGGTGCCGGTTGCTGCGCAATAAAATACTATTTCAATTTTTTTGAAGCGCGCAAGCAGCAGGTGTCGCAATCACAATACCACTATTGCGATGCAGCAACACGATCTGAACTAGGGGCGGGCAGCGGACGGCCGCGCAGCAAGGCGCGCGCCAAAAGACCCAAGGTGCCGGCCAAACACAGGTAGGCGAACAAATTGCCGACCGCCACGAATACGGTGTGGCCGCCGGTCATCTTGGGCGCGCTGACGACGATCCCGTCGGCGCCGCGAGGTTGCCGGTATGGATCGTCCGCGTAGGTTTTTCGTGTCACGCGGCCGTTCGGATCGATCAGCGCCGATACGCCCGAATTGACCGCGCGCACCATGCTCACGCGCAGCTCCACACTTGCAAAGACGGCCAACGCCAGATGCTCCCACGGCTCGGTGTCGGCACCGAACCAGGAGTCGCTGGTCAAGTTGACCAGCAGATCGGGATGCAGCTTCCCGACGCCGCGCAAAAATCCCTGCAAAATATCCTCGTAGCAAATGACGGGACCCAGGCGCCACGTGTCGTCGTTCGGTCCCTGCAGCGAGATCACACCGGGACCCGGACCCGCGGTAAATCGTCCCGCACCCTCGGGCAGAAGTTTTCGCAGCCATGGAAATGTCTCGATGCCCGGCACGTACTCGCCAAAGGCCAGCAGGCGCACCTTGTCGTAGTGGCCCGCAACTTTGCCATTGCGATCGAGCAGGATCGCCGAATTGAACGCATCCTCGTGCGCGGCGTCGTACATCTCGGCGCCGATCAGCGTGGGTACGTTGAAGCCGCGGCGAATCATCGCCAGCGAGTCAGCCGAAAAGTCCGCGCTGAAATCGAGCGGTACGGCAATCGGAAAACTGCCCTCGCTCCATACCAACAGCTGGGCGCCTTCTTGCTGCAGCCGACGCGATTGTTCTTGCAGGGCCGTCAATTGGCGCAGTGCCTCGTCGCGTGAAAACTCCCCGTCGATGGTGTAGGCGAAATTGGGTTGCACCAGGCCCACCTTGAGGTGCGGCGCGCGCGCGGCAACGGCATCGGTTTGACGCATCCGCACGGCGCCGAAGATGAGCGCAGCCCCGACCAGCGAAGCGGCCGCCAGGCCGGCGTAGCGCGCCGCGCGCCAGTCGAGAGCGAGATCGTAGAGGGCGCCATTGACCATCATCAGCAGCGCTGTGACGCCCAAGGGTCCTGTCAGCTCGCTCACCTGGATTACATGCGGATTCCAAGCCTGGCTGATCCATTGGCCGCAAGGAAATAACTGCGGCACGAGCAGCTCGCTGCTCACCATGGCGATGGGTCCGAGCAGCGTCATGGGAACACGGATGCGTTTGCGGATGGCGAGCACGGCGCCCGTAAACAGCAGGAAAATGATCGCGCGAGTGGCGCAAAAAAGCAGAAACACGGCCGCTGCGCCGATCCAGGGAAAATCGGCGAAACGGCGCATCACGTCGATCAGCCAGTAAAATCCGCCGCCCGTCTCCACGACTCCGGCCCACCATCCCAAAAACAGCGCGCGGCGAAAGCTCGCGGTTCGCTCGACGGACATGAACATCGGGACCGCGGCGAACCAGGCAAGGTACGATAGGTCGAATGGCGTAACGGCCAGGAACCACAGGCAGCCGCTCAAGGTACTCAAGCCCAGCGCGCCGTAGAAATTCAAGTTTCGCATGCGATCCATCGTTAAGTGCAGTTCGCGGCCGTCGGGCATCTCGGGTATTCTGAGGCCCAATCATGCAAGAAAGATACGAACCCGCCGCTATCGAAGCGGAGGCACAGCATTATTGGGACCGACAGCATAGCTTCGAGGCCAAGGAAGACGACAGCCGCGCGAAGTATTATTGCTTGTGCATGTTTCCCTATCCAAGCGGACGCTTGCATATGGGCCACGTGCGCAATTACACCATAGGCGACGCGCTGGCGCGATTCATGCGCATGCACGGCCGCAGCGTCCTGCAGCCCATGGGATGGGATGCGTTCGGCCTGCCCGCCGAAAATGCGGCCATCGCGAATGGCGTGCCGCCCGCGCAATGGACTCTCGACAACATCGCTCACATGAAGGCCCAATTGAAATCCTTGGGCTATGGGCTCGATTGGACACGGGAACTCACGACCTGCCGGCCCGAGTACTACCGTTGGAATCAGTGGCTCTTCTTACGCATGCTGGAAAAGGGCATCGCGTATTTGAAAACCGGTACGGTCAATTGGGATCCGGTCGATAAGACGGTACTGGCCAATGAGCAAGTCATCGACGGCAAGGGCTGGCGAACCGGCGCGATCATCGAAAAGCGCGAAATTCCCATGTACTACCTGAAGATCACGGCGTATGCCGAGGATCTTCTCGATGAACTGAATCGCATGCCGGATTGGCCGGAACGCGTGCGCGTGATGCAGGCCAACTGGATTGGCCGCAGCGAAGGCGTGCGCCTCGGCTTTCCGCACGACATCGGCGAGGGCGGCGTGTTGTGGGTGTTCACCACTCGCGCCGACACCATCATGGGCGCCACGTTCTGCGCCGTGGCGGCCGAGCATCCGCTGGCTGAGTTTGCGGCGCAGGACAACGCCGCGCTGGCCGCCTTCATCGAGGAATGCAAACGCGGACCGGCGCTCGAAGCCGAGCTTGCCACGCAAGAAAAGAAGGGAATGCCGACCGGCCTGCATGTGCGCCACCCCATCAGCGGCGAACCCGTACCCGTGTGGGTCGGCAACTATGTACTCATGAGCTACGGCGACGGCGCGGTGATGGGCGTGCCGGCACACGACGAGCGGGATTTCGCCTTCGCCAAAAAATATCGACTGCCCATCAAGCAAGTTATCGAATGGCAGGGGCAGTCTTATTCCTTGGCGGCGTGGCAGCCGTGGTACTCCGATCATGGCCGCTGCATCAGTTCCGGGCCCTATGATGGGCTGGACTATCAAGCCGCCGTCGACACCGTTGCCCGAGATTTGCAGGCGAAAGGCTTGGGCGAAAAGCGGACCACCTGGCGGCTGCGCGACTGGGGGATTTCGCGGCAGCGTTATTGGGGTTGCCCGATTCCGATCATTCATTGCAGAGGCTGCGGAGCGGTGCCGGTGCCGGATGAGCAATTGCCGGTCATCCTTCCCACCGACTTGGTACCCGACGGCAGCGGTAACCCGCTGCTGAAAGACGAGCGCTTCCTGAACGTCAAGTGTCCGAGGTGCGGTGCCCCGGCCCGCCGTGAGACGGACACCATGGATACGTTCGTGGATTCTTCCTGGTACTTCTTGCGATTCGCCTGCGCCGACAATAACCAGGCCATGCTCGACTACCGGGTGCAATACTGGCTGCCGGTCGATCAGTACATCGGCGGCATCGAACACGCGATTCTGCACTTGCTTTACGCGCGATTCTGGACGCGTTTTCTGAAGGACATGGGCGCCGTTTCATTCAAGGAACCCTTTGCGCGCTTGTTCACCCAGGGCATGGTGCTGAACGAGGTGTTCTTCCGCAAGAGCGACTCCGGGCGAATCCAATACTTCAATCCGGCCGACGTGACCGTCACGACGGCCAAGAGCGGCAAGGGCAGCGTCGCAGTGCTCAAGTCCGACGGCAAAGAAGTCGAATCCGGCGGCGTGGTCACGATGTCCAAGTCCAAGAACAACGGCGTGGATCCGCAGATGTTGGTGGATGAATTCGGCGCGGACACCGCACGGCTGTTCATCATGTTCGCCGCGCCGCCCGAACAAACATTGGAATGGTCCGATGAAGGCGTGCAGGGCGCATTTCGTTTCATCAAGCGGCTGTGGAAGGCCGTTCACGAACATGTCTCGCGGGGTCCGGCGGCGCCGCTCGACAAGGGCGCGCTGACCGAGGCGCAACGCGCCCTGCGCCGGCAGTCGCATCAGACCCTCGCCAAAGTTACGGACGATATCGGTCGACGCCGTACCTTCAACACCGCGATCGCGGCGGTCATGGAACTTTTGAATGCCGTGGCCAAGCTTCCGCAAGCAGGCACGCAGGACCGCGGTGTCGTGCAGGAGGCTCTGGAGATTGCCGTCCTGACCCTGTCTCCGATCATCCCGCACGTCACGCATGCGCTTTGGTTCGAGTTGGGCTTCGGCACTGCGCTGATCGACGAGCCCTGGCGGCAACCCGATGCTGCGGCCTTGCAGTCGGCCACCGTGCAGATCGTCGTCCAGGTGAACGGCAAGTTGCGAGCCCACATTACGGCTGCTGTGGACTCCGACCAATCCGCGATTCGAGCAGCGGCCCTGGCTGACCCCCATGTTCAAAAATTCGTCGGGGCCTCGGCGATTCGCAAGGTGATCATCGTGCCGGGCAAGCTCGTGAACATCGTGGTGTAATGCCGCGTGGCCAGCGCGCGATATGTCGTTTTGATGAGCATGTGCGTGCTGTCCGCGTGCGGTTTCCGCCTGGCCGGCAGTGAGCCGCTGCCCGCGGTCATGGCGCGGCCCTACCTGTCGCTCAAGGACCCGTATACGGACTATTCGCGGGAATTCGAACATCAGTTGAAATCCGCGGGAGCGACGGTTCAACTGAGGAGCGAAGGCGCCACGGCAACGGTCGATGTCTCAAAGGACTTGGTCGAGCAACGCACGCTGGCTGTATCGGCGCAGAACATTCCCACGGAATATGAGCTCACCTACACGGTGACGTTCAGCGTTCGGGGCGGCGACAAGCAATTGCTCGCACCCCAGACCATCAGCCTTTCGAAGGACTTCAGTTTCGACGTGACCCAACAACTTGCCAAAGAGCACGAAGCCGACATTCTGCGCCAACAAATGGCGCGCGATCTGGTAGCCATCACCATGCGCCGGCTCACGAGCTTGAAGTAACGCTGGCGCGCGGGCCGCACCTTGCTTTTGGTCAACGGCATTGATCGACTGTCCCTGCAAGTGCTCTTGGATCGCTACGGTTTGGTTCTGCAATTGGTGGCGCCGGACGAAGTCATCCCCGGCTCATATTGGGGTGAACGCGAGGCGGGACTCATGGGTTCCAAAATATTCGCGCGCCTCGACACGCCGCTGCATTCCGTGCTGCACGAGAGCGCGCACTTTATCTGCATGACGCCGGAGCGGCGCGCCGGCTTGCACACGGACGCGGGCGGCGATCATGCAGAAGAAAATGCCGTCTGTTACCTACAGATCATCCTGGCGGATTCGCTGCCCAACGTCGGCCGGCAGCGAATGTGCCGCGACATGGATGCGTGGGGCTACACCTTCAGGCTGGGCAGCGCGACAGAATGGTTCGAGCGCGACGCCGCCGATGCGCGCGAGTGGCTGATCATGCATGGCGTGTTGGACGCCGAGAGCGCCCCGACCTATGCCTGCCGATAGCAAGGATCGCGTGTCGCGCCGATCTGCGCTTGCCGAAGTGCCCGCGCTGTTTCTGGCGGGATTCGAACGCCTGGGATTTTTCGCAGCCAATGTACCGGCGGTTTTCGGTGCGTATAAGCGCCACGCGAATGTCGCCTACGGTCCGGAGCGCCAGCATCGTCTGGACGTTTACGTGCCGCTAGGCGCCGCCGTCGAAACGCGGCCCGTGGTGCTCTTCTGGCACGGCGGCCGCTGGCGCGAGGGAGACAAAGCCGATTATCGATTCGTCGGCGCCGCGCTTGCGGAGTCGGGCTATGTGGCCCTGGTGGCGAACTACCGCCACTACCCTGAAGTTAAAATGCCGGAATTCATGCAGGATGCGGCGCGCGCGGCACTTTTCGCCGCTGCGCATGCGCACGAGTATGGGGGCGCCCGAGAGCGCCTCTACCTGATGGGACATTCGGCAGGCGCGCACCTCGCGGCGCTGGTGACGCTGGATCCACGTTACTTCTCGGCTTCCGGGATGGCCGCGCCGCGCATTGCCGGCGTCATTGGCTTGTCCGGACCGTACGATTTTTTGCCCTTGCTCGAGCCGGGTGATCAAGACATGTTCGGTCCGCCGCCGCTTTATCCCGCCTCCCAACCCATCAATTTCGTCCGTGCCGACGCGCCGCCGATGCTGTTGGTGCAGGGGCTCAATGACGAGACCGTGCGGCCGAAGAATGCGCGCAACCTTGCCGCGGCCTTAAGCGCGCTGGGCGTACCTGTGACATTGAAACTGTATCCCAAGGTTTCGCACGCCGACACTGTGGCGGCGTTGACCGCGTTTCTGCGCGGCAGGGCGCCCACGCTGGCCGATATAAGAGCCTTCGTCAGTCAAGGTTCGGCGTGAGCCCGGCGCGCAAACAGCACATTTTTGTGTCTGGCGTTGAATCGCCGATCGCTCAGGCGGCGTGCGCGGCGGCGGGCGTCCCCATCGCATAGACCTTACCGAAGCGATTGGCGAGGAATGCCTTGAGGCCGATCTCTTCCTGGCGGATCAACCCGGACTGCGGAATCTCTCCGGCGCTGAGCATGTCGAGCACCGCACAAATACCGCCTGCCGTGGTGATCTGGATGGCGCTGCGCACTCTGCCGCCCATCGGCGCCGCATAGATCTTATTGGCATAGGTCTCCTGCATGAGCTGACCTGCGCGCATGCCGCTCACGGTGACGAAAACGATGACAACATCCTGAAGCGTAATGGGCACCGCGTTCTCGAGGATATCCTTGAGAAGTTCGCGCCGGTCGCGCAGGCGCAGGTCATTCAGCAAGGCCTTCATGATGGCAGCGTGGCCTGGATAGCGGATGGTGCGATAGTTCAGATTTCGCACCTTGCCGGCGAGCGTTTCGCACAGCGTGCCAAGGCCCCCCGACGTGTTGAAGGCTTCGTATAAAATTCCGTCAAGCGAGAATTCTTCCAATTCCTCCAGCGGCTGGGTTTCGCGCAGCTGGCCGTTGACGATGGCCTCGCATGGCTCGCAATACTCGTTGATTACCCCGTCGGTGCTCCAGGTCAAATTGTAGTTGAGCGCGTTGGAGGGGAATTCGGGCAACGCACCGACCCGCATGCGTACATCGTTGAGCTCATCGAAGCGCGAGGCCAGATCGGATGCGACGATGGTGATAAATCCCGGCGCCAGGCCGCATTGCGGAATGAAAGCGGTACGCGCGCCGACGCTGAGCTGCTTGACGGCGCGCGTGCTGGCGACATCTTCGGTCAGATCCAAGTAGTGGGCGCCCCCGCTCTTCGCCGCCTCGGCGATGAGCCGCGTCGCGTGATAAGGGGCCGCGGACAGGACCGCAAATTTACCCGACAGCAGCTTGCGCAAGGCATCGCCTTGCGTGATGTCGATCGCGGCTTTTTTGACGGGCATGGAAGTCTCGAGCCGATCCAATTGGGCTTGCGCTCGGTCGACCACGGTCACCGCGTAGTCGCCGGAACCGCCCAAAAACTCGGCGATCATCGAGCCGATTTTGCCCGCGCCGACGATAACGATGTCTTTCATACCGCCCTACCCTTAAGTCGCTGTGGGAACAGTGCCTCCCTTTAGGAGGCGCATTTTTGCGCACGGTCCCGGCAAATGGTAGGGTTGTTTTGGGCATTTTTAAGGTATATTTACTACATTAAGAACGGTAAAAGCGGCGAAGTGCCATGGATTCCATCGATGAGAAGCTGCTGTCGGCGCTGCGGGAGAACGGCCGTGCCTCAACTGCGAGGCTGGCGAGGCTGGTAGGGCGTTCGCGCACGAGTGTGCAGAGCCGCATTGAGCGGCTGGAGAAGCAGGGGATCATCACCGGCTACGGCGTTCGCCTGGCGCCGGAACATGAGACCGGCGCGGTGCGCGCACACGTCCTGATCAAGGTGGGCCCGAAGGAGACCCGTGCGGTGACGGCGGCGTTGCGCGACATTTCCCAAGTGCGGCTGCTGCATTCGGTGAGCGGCGACGTGGATTTGATCGCCGTGGCCGTGGCCGCGTCGGTGGCCGAGATGGATCAAGTCATCGATCGTATTGGAGCGCTCGACGGCGTTGAGCGCACGAACTCGTCAATCATCCTTTCGACCAAGTTCGAACGGTGAACGACGGCGATCGCAAGCCAAGCCTGCACGTGTTGCTGCCGACCATGGGCAGTGCGGGCGACGTGCATCCATTCATCGCTCTGGGCGCGGCGCTCAAAGCTCGCGGCCATCGCGTGACGATTCTGACCAATCCCATGTTCCAGTCATTGATCGAGGCTCAAGGAATCGGCTTTCTGGCCGTGGGCAGCGCTGCGGAGGCCAACGCGGCCATCGCGAATCCGGAACTCTGGCATCTACGCAAGGGCTTCAAGGTCATTGCGCAGGTGATCGTGCCCGCGATCGCGGAAATTTACCGGTTGATCGAGAAGAACGCGGATTCCCGCACCGTAGTGGCCTTCTCGAGCCTGGCCATCGGTGCCCGCGTTGCGCAGGAAAAGCTCGGCGTGCCGAGCGCTTCGGTGCATCTGCAGCCCAGTGTGATCCGAACTCTCGTCGATCAGGGCATGATGGGCAACGTGCGACTCTCGGCCGCGCGGCCGAAATGGTTCAAGCAGGGATTGTTTCGAGTTATCGATGCAGTGATTCTGGACCGCCGGCTCAAGGCGCCGTTGAACGAGCTACGCGCGCGGCTCGGGCTCGAGCCTGTCGATCGAGTCATGCATCGCTGGATGCACTCGCCGGAACTGGTGATTGCATTTTTTCCAGCCTGGTTTGCAGCGCCGCAGCCGGACTGGCCGGCCAATACACACGAGGTCGGGTTTCCCTTGTGGGATGCCGACGGCGAGGCGGCGCCCCTGGCGGAAGCCGAGGAATTCTTGAGCGCCGGCGCGCCGCCCATCGTCTTTACGCCCGGATCAGCCGGGTCGACGATGCAGCGATTTTTCAAGGAATCGGTCAAGGCTGCGCAGCAGTTGGGGCTGCGTGCGATGCTGGTCACCAATTACCCCGAGCAGGTTCCGCCAAACTTGCCCGCCGGCATCCAGGTCTTCCGCTATCTGCCGTTCAGCCAGGTACTGCCGCGAGCCGCGCTGCTGGTCTATCACGGCGGTGTGGGCACCCTGGCTCAGGGGATCAAAGCGCGTATTCCCCAGCTCGTCGTGCCCCACGGCTACGATCAGTTCGACAGCGGCTGGCGTATCGAGCAACTCGGATTGGGGAAGAGTATTCCACAGAGCCGCTATCGGGCGGCCCGCGTGACCCGCGCGATCGAGAATATTCTGGGAGATGACTCATCGGCGCAGCGGCGCGCGGATTACGCATCACGCATTGATTCCCACGATGCGGTTGCCCGTGCCTGCCGATTGATCGAGGGGTTGGCGCCGAAGCGATGACGCTGCTGGCTCAAGCTGCTCAGTCGGCTCAAGCTGCTGAGTCGGCGCTCAGTCTGCACAGCCGGCTCGAGGCGCGCTGCCATCACTCAGCGCGGCGCGAGTTCAGGGCGCAGTGTTATTCGCGTTCGGATCCAGCTTCGGATCGCGCATGTGATCGAACAGGTCGCCGCGCACCGGGATCTTGCCGATGCCGCACATCGGAAATGGAATCAAGCCCGCCATCACGATGAAGCATCGATCGTTGATCCAAAGCAACGATCCGCCGCCCTCCAGTGCTTCGACCCGATGGGTGCGGGCATGGTCCCATCCGAACTCAGGGGCACTCCCCTCATCGGGAGCGAGGGGTAGGCCATTGAAGTACATTCCGCCTGAGCGCTTGTCCAACGCACGAGGCTGCGGCCCCGTGGCCGCTTGCTCCCGTTGTTTCACCGTGAGCGCTGCTTCAGCGTTCCAGTCGACGATGGCGGGCTTCTGTTCGGCCGGCGGCGGTTCGGCGGGCGGCGGAACGACAACCAGTTGGGTGTCATGCGTCGGCGCGGGCTTCTTGCGCGGCAAACTGGGCGGCGACGGCGTATCCACGGCCGATTGCACATGCGCGGGAAGGGATAAAAACACCAATGATTGCTCGGTGCGCACGTTGAGGTGGGTCTGCCAGCGCGAAGCGAGCATCAAGAGCGCGGCGTGTAGCGCCGCGACGAGAAACAGGATGGCGGGGCGACGCAGCCGTGCCGCTCCCGCTTGGGGTGGCGCGTGCAAACTCGTTGCGATGGCGGCCACGGCAGTTAGACCTGTGCGATTAGTCCCAGAACGGGTGAAGGAGCGGAGCCCAAAGAAAAAACGGCGTGGATTTTGAGGCCCACGCCGCTAAGGATTCGCACCAGCGGGGGAGTTGGCTGGCTTGCCGGCGCGAGGTTCTCCTAAACTTCTCGGCATCCATCCTGCCAAAAACGCTCAAATTAGAAACGTACATGTTGTAATCGATAATTAGATTTTAATCATTTGTCGATGGGACGTATCCGTGCTAGGCAAATCAAACCACTGATGTGCATGGATAAACTCCGCAGGCCCGATAAAAAATATCGCAACCTGAAGCACCCTAAGATCCCCGAATTAGCAGCTTAGGCGCGGAAGTTCTAAATCTTTGGGCGAAAATTCTTTCGCAAAAATTCCATGCCAGCCCGTCAGATCACGGGCGAAGCTGCCGCCCGGGGTTGCCGCAGACGACGCACGATCCAATAAGCGACGACGGCCACGACCAAGGTGATACAGCTGGCGTTGAAGTCCTGCCGCTGTCCGGCCGTGAATGCCATGGCGACGAGCACTGCGCCCATGCAGGCGATGGTGGCGTAGCTCAGGTAAGGGAATAGCCACATGCTGACCGCGGGCGGCGCCTCGCCGTCGCGTTCGCGCCGCCGGCGCAGGGCAATTTGCGCGGCAGCGGTGATCATGTACACAAACACCATGAGCGTGCCCGAGGAACTCAGCAGAAAGTCGAATACCTTTTGCGCTCCTTTGGTCGCGGCGATGATGCCGAGAAATCCCGCCGCCGCGCCGATCAACACCGACACCACAGGTACGCGACGCGCATTCAATTTGACCAATGCCTGCGGCGCATCGCCGCGCTCAGCCAGGATGAACAGCACCCGCGAACTGACATAGAAGGCGGAGTTCAAGCAGGACAGCACGGCCGTGAGGATGATGACGCTCATAATGGCGCTCGCCGCCGGCACATGCATCGTATTGAGCGCCAGGGTAAATGGCGACTCGCCGGATTGCACCGTATTCCAAGGAACCACCGAGACGATCAAAAACACCGACACGACGTAGAAAATCAAAATGCGCCATATCACCGTCGTGGTCATCTTTGCGATCGCGCGGCCCGGTTGAGCCGACTCGGCCGCGGCCACCGTCGTGATCTCGGCGCCGGTCATGGCGAAGAACACGGTCGGCGCCGCGCCTATGACCGCAATCCAGCCGCCCGGCGTGAATCCGCCGTAATTGATCAGATTGCCAAATGTCGCACCCGAGGGGGCGGTCCAGCCGAAGGCGAATGAAGCGGCAATGACGACGAATACCAGGATCGCCGCAACTTTGATCGATGCAAACCAGAACTCGAATTCGGCATAGGAACGTGCCGACATGAGGTTCACGGCCGTCATCATGGTCATCAAGCCGAGACCGATCTGCAGCTGAGAAAAACCGGGTAACCAGACCTGGAGGATCTTTGCTCCCGCGATGGCCTCCACCGGCACGACGAGAACCCAGAAATACCAATAGAGCCAGCCCACGACAAAGCCTGCGCCATCGCCTAAACCTGCGCGCGCGAACTCCGTGAACGAGCGCACTTTGGGCAGGGCCGTGGCCATTTCGCCCAACATGCGCATCACCATGAGGATGAGCATCCCCGTGACTGCATAGCTGATGAAAACCGCAGGGCCTGCCGCCCGGATGGAAGTGCTGCTTCCGACAAACAGCCCGGCACCGATGATGCCGCCAATCGAGATCATCGCCAAATGCCTGCCCTTCAACGAACGACTGAGGGCTCGCGTGGGGTCGGACGGATCAGGAACGATTGGCTGAGTCATTAAGCGGCCCCTGGGGAAACCAGCCGTATATTACGCATCCGGCACATACCCTGCGCAAGCAATGCGATTGGACACCTACAGGCCGCGCACGAACTCGATTATCGCTTGGTTGACCTGGCCGGCGCGCTCCTGCTGCGTCCAATGGCCGCAGCCCGGCAGCATGATGGTGCCGCGCAGATTGGGAATGTAGCGCGCCAAGTCCGCGATGACTTCTTTCATGCGGGGGAAGGAAACCACGAGGTCCAGATCGCCCGCCATATATAGCGCGGGCACCGTCACCGCGGCGCCCGCAAAGGGCGCCATCAGTTCCCAATTGCGATCGATGTTGCGGTACCAGTTGAGGCCGCCGCGAAATCCGGAATGCTTGAATTGCTGCGCGTAGAATTCCAGGTCCGCATCGGTCAGCCATGCCGG
Source organism: uncultured Gammaproteobacteria bacterium (assembly GCA_963721095.1). Taxonomy (GTDB): domain Bacteria; phylum Pseudomonadota; class Gammaproteobacteria; order Steroidobacterales; family Steroidobacteraceae; genus Bog-1198. The sequence goes on from CAVRHU010000001.1 coordinate 980,695, forward strand.
CAAGACTTCCGGGCTCGGCATCCGCGTGAGGAATCCGCCGGCGCGGGGCACCATGCCAACTCCTGCGTTCGAGCCCCCCGGATTGCGTCTGGGCACATCGCCGGATCCCGAATACAAAATTTTGCGAAGCGAGACACTCGCATCCTGTTCGAGTTCCGCCTCCGCCACGCCCGGCGCCTGAAAGTACAATTGATAGAAGCTGGCCTCGGCGTTTTGCGGCATCACGGATGTCGGTGCGACGCTGCCCCGAGGCCGATAGGGCACGCTGAGTCCCACGACCGCGCGGAAGCGATCCGGCCGCAGCAGCGCCGCATGCCATGCGACCGGGGCGCCCCAATCATGACCGACAATCACGGCAGTCTTTTCACCGAGCGCATCAAGCACACCGAGCATGTCTCCGACGAGGTGAAACAGGGTGTAGCGCTCGATTTCAGCAGGCCGATCCGTCAGGCCGTAACCGCGCATGTCGGGTGCAACGGCGTGAAATCCGGCTGCCGACAGCGCGCTCAATTGATGGCGCCACGAGTACCAAGATTCCGGGAATCCATGACAGAGCAGTACCATCGGACCGCTGCCTTGCTCTGCAATATGCATCTGGATGCCGTTGGCTTCGATCGTACGATGCGTTGGCGCGTTCATGCCGGCAGGTTACCAGGGTTATGGCGCGTGGTCCTTCATCGCGGCGAGTTTGGTTTGCATCTCGGTGCCGAAATAAGCCTGCGGGTTGGACGCGTCGACGCGCTCACGGCGTTCGCGCAAGGCAATCGCCGATTTGGCCTTCTCGAATGCCTCGCGGAGCGAGCGCGCTTCGGGCAAGGCATCGCGAAAAAATGCTTCGCCGAAGTAGGTCAGATCGCGATCGTTCGAACACCCAAACGACGTACGGTCCGCGGCCGCCGCGGTGATGACTATGGTGCGGGGATTCTTCAGCGCATCGATGAACCCGCCTGCATAGCAGGCGGATATGACGATGACGCGCCACTTGATGCCCGAATCGTTCAGCGCTTCAGCGAGGTCCTCATCGGTCATGTCATCGAGCGGAAGGTCCGCGTTCGAAACCGCAATGGCCGGATCCGGTGCGCCATGCGAGGAAATGACGAGAAACAGCACGTCGCGGTCGAGATTCATGCGGCTCGCAAGGCCTTGAAGCGCGTACCTCAAGCCCGAGACGCTGGCCAAAGGCGCGCCGTCCAGGTCACGCTGATCGTTGATCAGCGACAATGCCCGGCTCTCCATTCCGTAGCGTTCCGACAAGACCCGCGACGCGAGGCCGATCTCCTGCGCGAAGACTTTTTGTTCTCCCACTCCTGCAAAACCGAGGAAGAACGACTCGGGCTTAAGAGAAGCATCGGCGCGAATGGTCGCGAGCGCCTGATCGATGCGCCTGGATTGCTCGAACAGCAGGCTCTCCGCGTCGGCCTGCGCATTGCCGCTATCCGACGCCTCGGCGACTTCCGGCGCGGCCCAAACATCCGGAATTGCGTCGAGCGCATCGGTTAGCCATAGGAAGGCCGTGAGGAAGACGATGCCGGCGAACGCCGCGCGGCGTTGCGAGCTGCCCGTGAAGGAGCGCAGCCCGCGCGCCAGATAGAAAGCTGAGTAGACCAGCACGGCAACGGCGGCGATTCGCCAATCAAGACCCCAATAGGGTATTGCGAGAGCTGCCAGAAGCAGGGGCAGCGGCACTAAGCCCAACGACAGCAACAACGCCTGCGCAAAAGCCGGTTTAGGGTTGGACTGGCCGCGCAGCAACGCCGCCAAAGCCAGCATGGCCAGCGCATACCAGGGAAATAGCGGAATACCTGCGACGAGAAATTCAGGATCCGGCAGCGCTTCCCACCAATCGATCGCCGACCACAGCAACAGCCACACGAGACTCAAAGTAATCAGGAGAAGATTCGCTGGGACCGCAATCGGCCGGATATCTCGAAAGCACCATAGCCGCAACAACATCGAGACCTGCCGCGGCCGCGCAGGCGCGGGGTCGGGTGGCCGCCCTTGGGATTCAACTTCATCCATCGTCCCTTGATCATAGCTTGGCGTCGGTGTTGCGCGCGACCCGCGCTCCGCAGGATGATGCTGCAGTCATTGGAGGTTGTTATGAAGGTTGATGGTCAATGTCACTGCGGACAAATTCGCTACGAAGCGGAAATTGACGCCGCCAGGGTTAACGTCTGTCATTGCACGGATTGCCAGGTGTTGACCGGGACGGCGTACCGGGTCAGCGCGCCGGCATCCCCGGCGAGCTTGGTATTTCTGGCGGGCTCGCCAAAGATTTATATCAAGACTGCGGACAGCGGCACTCAACGGGCGCAGGCGTTCTGTCCCAATTGCGGCACGCCGATTTATTCAGCCGACGCGCAAGATCCGCAATCCTATGCCTTGCGCGTGGGAACGATGAACCAACGCGCAGCCCTGGTCCCGCAGCGGCAAATCTGGTGCCGTTCGGCGTTGCCCTGGGCGTCGGATATCCGCGCCCTCGAACGGAGCGATCGGGCATGAGCGTCTACAAATTGGGAGAGGATTCACCCGTATTGGCGCCGAGCGCCTATGTGGCGCCGAATGCGGCGGTGATCGGCAAAGTCATCCTCGCGGAGCATGCCACGGTGTGGTTCGGGGCCACGCTTCGAGGCGACAACGAAACCATCAGTATCGGCGCCCGCAGCAACGTGCAGGATTCTGCGGTTTTGCACACGGACATGGGATTCCCGCTCACCGTCAGCGCCGACGTGTCGATCGGACACCAGGCGATGATGCATGGCTGCACCGTCGGCGAGGGCACGCTGATCGGCATTCAGGCGATCGTGATGAATGGCGCCGTCATCGGCAAGGGTTGCCTGGTCGGCGCGGGAGCGCTCATCACGGAAGGCAAGGTTTTTGCCGACGGCTGTTTGATTTTGGGCGCACCGGCGAAGGTCGTGCGCGAGCTCAGCGCCGATGAGCGGAAAACTTTACTCGAGGTCGCGGCAAACTACGCCGAGCGAGGCACGTATTACCGCAATCATTTGCTCGCTCTCTAACGGCGTGCTGGTATCCTCCCCACTACCCAAGAATCGCTCGAACAGGAGAGAAGCGAATGGCCAATGATTTATCGCGTGAGTTCAGCAGGCGTAATTTTGTGCAGGGCGCAGTTTCCGGCGCCGCCCTCGCGGCAGTGCCCATCGGCGTATTTGCCGCGCCGAACGACGCCGACAAGTCGGCCGTGCTGGCGCAGATTCCAAAAATGCATGCCGCCAACATCAAGCGCCTGCAGGAGTGGATCGCGTTGCCCTCGATCGCCGCCGAAAATCGCAATTATCCCCAGGGTCCCGAGCACATGGCGAAGCTCGCACAGGATGCCGGATTCTCGGGCGTGAAACTGATACCGACGTCGGGCAAGCCCGGCGTGTTCGGCAAGATCGATGCCGGAGCGCGCACGACCATGGCGATCTATTTCATGTATGACGTGAAGCAATTCGTGCCGGAGGAGTGGAGTTCCCCGCCGCTCGAAGCACGGCTGGTGCAGAAAGAGGGATTGGGCACGGTTTGCATGGGACGCGGCGCGGTAAATCAAAAAGGCCCTGAAAATTCCTTTCTCAGCGCCTTGATGGCCTTCAAAGCCGCCGGCAAGAAACTCCCCGTCAATCTGGTGCTGGTCTGCGAGGGCGAAGAAGAAATCGCTTCACCGCATTTTCAGGAAGTCGTGAGAAATCCCGAGGTCATGGCCGAGCTGAAGAAGTGCGTCGGCGTCTTTATGCCCGAAGCCGGCCAGGATCGCGATGGCGGAGTTCAAGTGTCCCTCGGCGCCAAGGGGGTGGTCGAGTTGGAATTGATTTCGAGCGGTGAAAAATGGGGCCGCGGACCCGCTCATGACGTGCACTCGAGCCTCGAAGCGCAGGTGGATTCACCTACATGGCATCTCGTCCAGGCGTTGAACACGCTGGTGGAGAAAGACGGACACACGCCCGCGGTCGAAGGATTCTTCGAAAAGGCGAAGCCCTTGAGCGCGGCGCAAGAACAGATGATCAAAGAGCATGCCGCAAAGACGGCCGAGAGCACCGTGAAAAAGACGCTCGGTGTGCAGCACTGGGTGCACGATAAGAGCTGGGTGGATTCGCTCATGCTGCTGGAGTCGCGTCCCACGATCAACATCGAGGGCTTGGTGGCCGGCTATACGGGTCCGGGCGGCAAGACCGTGCTGCCGCACAAAGCGGTCGCGAAAATCGACATGCGCCTGGTGCCGGACATGACGGCTGCCGATACGCTGGCAAAGTTGAAAGCCCACCTGGCCAAACATGGCTTCGGCGACATTGAAGTCAACATGAGCGGCGGCTACAACCCGACGCAAACTGATCCCGATAGCAAGCTCATCAAGACCCAGCTCGCGACCTATCGCAAGCTCGGGCTCGATCCGCAGTTATGGCCGCGCTCCGCGGGCTCATGGCCCGGCTATGTGTTTACCGATCCCCCCTTGAGCCTGGCGGCGGGTCACTTCGGCCTGGGTCACGGAACGGGCGCGCATGCCCCCGATGAGTACTATCTGATCGAGTCGAGCAATCCAAAAATTCAGGGCTTGGACGGAGCGGTCGCATCCTTCGTGGAATATTTGTACGCGCTCGGCGAGAGGACATAAGTTGCGCCGCCTAGCGGCGGCGCAACGCACCCGACCGCAACAGGACCAGGAAGCCGATCAGCATCGAGACGGCCCATCCCGCCGGTGAAATGACGAGTATGCCGTAGGATCGCGACTGCTCGCCCACCGTGCGCACCACCGCGGCGGTGGTTGCGAACACCGAGGGCATGATCCATGCCGCGAGGATCGCCAACATCAAACCCAAGGCGATGCGCCGCATGCTGCGCAGGCGGCGAGCGCGTTCCATTTTCGCCACGAGGGCCTGCATGAATTCTGCGCTGGGCAAGCCTTCGTGCGCCTCTGCAAATAGAGCGGCGAGAGGATGATCAATCTCATCGGACATGTGCGTCACCGTAAGCTTCGAGCAGCTCGCGCAAACGCGCGGAGCCGCGGGTGATATGGGATTTTACGGTTCCCAAGGGAATCGAGGTGGTCTGACTGATCTCGCCATGGCTCATGCCTTCGTTGTAGGCGAGCACGATGCACAGGCGCACGTCGGGCGCAAGCCGCGCAAGCGCCGCGTCGAGGTCCAATGCGCAAGACAGCATCGAAACCGGATGTTCGGCGCGCAAGTCCATATCCTGCGCCACGTCCTGCTTTGCGCTGCGCGCATGCTGCAGCCAGAAATTTACCGCGAGTTTTCGCAGCCAGGCGCGAAACGCGCCGGGCGATTTCAAACTCCGAATCGATTGCCAGCCGTGGACGAATGTTTGCTGCGCGAGATCATCCGCCAGCGGTGCGTCACGCGCCAGGCGCCGCAACAGATTTCTAATCGCGTCCTGCCGGCGGCGCACCAGCTCGCCGTACGCCGCGTCATCTCCATTCATCGCCAATAACACGACTGAGATCTCGTTCGCCCCGGCCAGCGCGCCGGCCGGCAATGCCGCTGTCACGGGGCAGACTTGTTCAATCGCTCCTGGCGAGCGGCTGACATGGCCTTGGCACCGATCAGGAGACCGATGCCCACGCAAATCACCACAGTGCCGGCCGCCATGGTCGGGTACAGCGCGACCGGCGCCAGCCGGTTGATGAAGTAAGACATCAAAAATATGCCGACGCCCGTGGCCGTGGTAATGATTCCACCGAGATTGAGATCCGCCGGGTCGACGCGATCATCGAGCGCGTCGGGCAGGATCAGTTTCGTGACCAGAGCCGGATCGAGCGCCTGGCCCTTCTCGATGATGGTGCGCAGCAACTCGACGTTCAAGCGGCGCTTCTGATAGTCGGCGATGATTCCCGCCACGGCGACCGCGCCGATGAACATCCAAAAAGCGACGCCGACCAGGTAGGCGCCAAAACCGATAGACATGGGGGTCTCCTTAGCAGCGATGTTTGGTGCCTATAAGATGCCCCTCACCGCGCATTTGGATGCAGCCGCCCCGAGAATTTTATTGCCCCGGTGTCTTCTCCGGAGTCGCCGGTGCGTTTTTCGTGGGCTTTGCCGGCGGATTTGCGGGCTTTTCGCCATTGACGGCGGCTTTGGCTTTTTCCGCGCCCTTTTTGGCGCTCGCCGCAACTTGCTGCGCGCCTTCCTTGGACGCCGCCGCGACCTCGTGCGCAACTGCCTTCGCCGTGTCTGCCACCTGTTTCGCCCCAACCTTGGCGGCATCGGCGACGGCTTTCGCATCGTGCTTCACGGCGTCGCTGACCGCTTTGGCTTGATCTCTCGCCAACGATGGGTCAGCCGGCGGGTCGTCCGCAGCCTGCACGGTGAGTAGCGGCGATGGACTCAAGCTGAACAGGGCGGCGAGAAGAAGATTTTTCATGCGTGATCCCCCGTCTAGTCGAAAACCTTCCCATATTTTTCGCGCAGCAGCGTCTTCTGGACCTTGCCGGTGCCCCCGACGGGCAGGGATTCCAAGAATATGACCTCATCCGGTACCCACCACTTGGCCATGCGTTCCGCAAGAAAACTGAGAATGTCCGCGGATTCCAGGCTGTGCCCTGGCTTGCGAACGATGAACATCAGGGGCCGTTCCTGCCATTTCGGATGCCTGACGCCAATGACGGCCGCCGCCGCCACGCACGGATGCGCGATGGCGGTGTTTTCCAGATCGATCGAGCTGATCCATTCGCCGCCCGTCTTGATGAGGTCCTTGGCGCGGTCGCGTATCTGCAGCACACCGTCGGCATCAATGGTGGCGATATCGCCGGTGGGAAACCACCCGTCCCGCAGCGGCGAGACACCACTTTTGAAATAGCCGCTAATGATCCATTGACCGCGCACCATGAGCTCGCCTTGAGAGGTGCCGTCCCGCGGCAACGTCGAGCCATCTTCGGCGACGACCTTGATGTCGATGCCGAACACGGTTTTACCGCAATTGGCGGCAGCCGCATGACGTTTTGCCGGCGTCCATTGCAGCTGGTCCCGGGTCAGGCAGCTGATGGTCGCCGCCGCCGTGGTTTCGGTCATTCCCCAACCTTGCCTGACTTCGATGCCGAAGCGCTCGTCGAACTTCGCAATCATAGCGAGCGGCACGGCCGAACCGCCCGCTAGCACCCGGTTCAAGCTCGAGAATTTCAAATTGTGCTGTTCTGCGTACTGCAGCAGCGCGAGCCACACGGTAGGAACGCCGGCGCTGACCGTCACTTGCTCATTTTCCATCATTTCGTACAAGCCCGGGCCATCGAGGCGCGGGCCGGGCAGCACCAATTTCGCGCCGCCGACGAGGCAGCCATACGGAGCGCACCAGCCATTGATGTGAAACATCGGCACGACCGGCAGCATGCATTCTCGCGGAGACAGACCCAGCATCCCCGGCATGCAGATGGTCATGGCGTCGAGGACAATTGCGCGGTGCGAATACAGCGCACCCTTGGGATTGCCCGTGGTCCCGGAGGTGTAGCAAATCGCGGCGCTCGCGCGTTCGTCGAATTGCGGCCAGTCAAATTCTTCCTCCTGCTCTGCAATCAATGTTTCGTAGCAGTAAACATTGGCGATGCCATCGAGCGCCGGCATGTTTTCCGCATCGGTCATGCAAACCCATGCCTCGATGTTCGGGCAGTGCGCGGCGATCTTCTCGATCAACGGGGCGAAGGTGCAATCGAAGAAGAACACCCGGTCTTCCGCGTGATTGACGATGTAAATCAGCTGATCGAGATGCAGGCGTGGATTGCAGGTGTGGATGACCAGTCCGCTGCCCGATACCGCGTAATAGATCTCAACGTGACGGTGATTGTTCCAGGCCAGCGAGCCGACCGTCGCGCCGGCCGGCAGCCCGAGGTCGGCGAGGGCGTTCGCAAGCTTTTTGACGCGGGCAGCACACTGCGCAAAGGTGTAGCGAAATACCGGTCCGTGCGTTTCGCGCGAGACAATTTGCATCCGGCCGTGTTGCGCCTCGGCGTGCTCCAGAATTGAGGAGATCAGCAGCGGCCGATCCATCATGAGTCCAGGCTGCGGCATGCTCATTGATGCGCGGCCGCGCTTTGTTGCGTGGTTGCGCTTTGCTGTGCGCGGTACGCAATCCAGCTTTGCTCGATCAAGTAGGCATGCACATTGTCGGCATCTTTGTCGCTCAAGATATCGTTGAAGCGTTCCATTCCGGCCGGCGCCAGCACGCCACGCAGCAGTATGTCCTTGAATTCCATGTGCAGTCCGTCATTGAGCTTGCGAAGATCGGGCGTGGTGCTCGGACCCAGCTGATGGCAGCGCGTGCATTGCTCGATGAAAGTCACCTCGCCCGCGTCGATCTGCGCCCGGGTCGCCTTTTGCTCGGGCGGCTTGGGAAATGGGGGTTCGATGCGCGCCGGCGGCATCGGCACCGCGCCGCCGTCCAGTTTGAAGGCGATAATTCGATTGGTGTTCTGATATTTGAGCGCGGCGCTGCTCGGCGGAATGGCAGCAACCGTGATCGCCGTGCCGCCATAGCCGACCTGGACGGCAACATACTGCTCGCCATTGATCGCGTAGGTCATCGGGGCGGCCATGATGTGGCTCCCGGTTTTCAAAACCTTGAGCACTTTGCCCGTGTCGGCCGCATAGACCCACAACTCGCCGCTGCCGCGGCCCTGAAATACCAGATTCCCCGCAGTCGACATCACGCCGCCGTCGTAGCCGCGGATGCCGGACGAGGTTTCGTGTTCCCAAACCTTTTTCCCCGTTTGCGGATCCCAGGCACGAATCAATTCTCGCACCGGTTTGACATGACGCGCGGTCTTCACCGCTTGCTCATCCGGCACCGGACCGAACAAGCGCGTGGAATCCTTCGCATCGTACGTGTCGTCGGGAATGATGCCCTGCACCGTGAAGAACCCTTCGACATATTTCACTTTGCTGCCGTTGTGGAGCAGGTCGACCCAAATCGTGGGAACGTCGATCACGGGAATGTAAACCAGCCGTGTACGCGGGCTATATGACATCGGATTCCAGGTATGCGCGCCGAACCAAGAGGGGTAGGTGAGCTTGGCCGTGTTGTACCAAGCGGATTGCGGGGTTGTCACGGGTCTGCCCGTCTTCATGTCCACGTGGGTCGCCCAGTTCATGAAGGCGTAGCTTTTGGCCGACAGCAATTTTCCGGTCTTGCGATCCAGAATGTAAAAGAACGCGTTCTTGGAAGCCTGCATGATGACCGAATGAGGCTGGCCGTCGATGGCGATGTCGGCCAGCACCATTTTTTGGACCGCATCGTAGTCCCAGCTGTCATGCGGAGTTTCCTGGTAGTACCACGCCATTCGCCCCGTCGTTGCATCGAGTGCAATGATGCAGGTGGCATACAGACTATCGAGTTGCTTGGGGCCTAGCTGGCGGAGATCGTAAGGCGCGGCATTGGCCGTGCCGAAGTACAACAAGTTGAGTTTCGCATCGTAGGCAAAGCCGTCCCAGGCAGTCGCGCCGCCCTTGAACTGCGGCTTGCGATGCGGATCCCAGGTTTTGTCCGCCGCGGCCAATTCCGGATTTTCGTAAGGTTGACCCACCGCCGGGGGGACGGTGAAGAAACGCCATTTGAGCGCGCCGGTTTCCAAATCGTAGGCCGATATGTAGCCGCGTACGGCGCCGTGGCCCATGTCCGCGCCGCTGTTGCCAATGACTACCACACTGCCGGCAATCTGCGGGGCGCCGGTGCTCGAGTATGGCAGCGTGCGATCGACGATGGTGTCGGCTTCCCAGAGCTTCTTCCCGGTTGCCGCGTCGAGCGCGTGCAGGCGTCCATCAACGGCTGCTACGAATACCTTGCCCTTCCACACGGCGACGCCGCGATTGACCAGATCGCAGCACGGATTTCTGCCCATGAAGAAGTCGGCCTTGGGGTCGTAGCGCCACAGCTCTTTGCCATTGGCCGCATCCACGGCGTACACATAGCCCCAGGTTCCCGAGGTGTACATCACGCCGTCAATCACCAGCGGCGTGGCCTCCTGGCCGCGCTGCGGCTCTCCCAAATCGTAGCTCCAGGCAAATCCCAACTGCTTGACGTTGCCGGTATTGATCGAGGTCAGGGGCGAAAAGTAGGTGCCGTCCTTGTCACGGCCGCCCGTGAACCAGTTCTGCGGCTCGGAGTCCGCGGCCTCCAGACGCGCTGCATCCACATTTCCTGCGCTGCCGGCCGCAGCCTGCCCCAGTGCAGGCCCGAGCAGCCATGCAAGCGCGGCGCCGCGCCAAAATATTCTTGTTATCAAGTTGGATCTCCTGAAGGGCCCCCAAAGCTTAGCTAACATCGGGTTGGATGGGTACTTTTCGGCCGCCATGCGTAGGCACGCACCGACAGCATCTGGCTGCCGCCGGGAATTGCACCTCGGTTGGGCCGGCCCCACGATGCACGTTTCAAACTGAACAAGGAAATACCCATGCGCCATAACTTTTGGAAACCCACGTTGCTCGCTTTGGCGGCTCTTGCGATGACCAGCGTGACCCCGGCGCTAGTCAGCGCGCAGGATCGACCGGACGACCGCAAACCGGACGAACATCAGGTCATGAAGGCCGACGTTCATCGCGATGATCACAAGAACAATGACGATCACAGGAATGGTGACGATCAGGTTCAGCAATACCGGCACGATCATCCGCGCAGCTCAGCCCGCTGCCACGACGGCTTTTTCACAACCACCAAGGATCGGAATCGCGCCTGCAGCAAGCATGGCGGTATCGACGTTTGGCTTTCCCTATAAGGGAGCTTTCCCGATAAGGGGCAGGCGCCGATAGCGGCATCTTCGTCGCCAGTTTCACGGCCCGGGTGCGCGAACCCGGGCCGTGCCGTATTTGCTGTGCGGCCATACGCGCCCGTACACTCGCTCCCGTGGCAGTCATTTTAAGCACCGACGATTTTCGCCGGCTCGCGCAGCGTAGAATCCCGAAAGCGATTTTCGATTACGCCGATGGCGGCTCGTATGACGAGCGCACCATCCGCCGCAATGCCACGGATCTCGACGCGATGAGTTTTAGGCAGCGTGTGATGGTCGACGTGTCGAAGATTTCGCTCGACTCGACCTTGCTCGGCTCGCCGGTTTCCATGCCCCTTGCCATTGGCCCGACGGGCCTCGCGGGATTGTTTCATGCCGACGGCGAAATACTGGGCGCCCGGGCCGCGGCCGCCTGCGGCATTCCCTTTTGCCTCAGCACCATGTCGATCTGTTCGATCGAGGATGTTCGCGAGGCGACGAAGCAACCGTTCTGGTTTCAGCAGTACCTGATGAAGGATCGGGGCTTCAACCAGGAACTGATCGACCGCGCCGCGGCCGCACAGTGCTCGGCATTGATGCTCACGCTCGATTTGCAGGTCATCGGCGAGCGGCGGCGCGATCCGCGCAACGGGCTGACCATTCCCCCGCAATTGACGTTGCGCAACGCCTGGGATATCGCCACCAAGCCCGGCTGGGCGTTGCGCGTGCTGTTTGGCAAGCGGCGCACGTTCGGCAACTTGGTGGGGCGCATCGGCGGCTCGAGCGGCATCAATACCCTGGCAGAGTGGACCGCGACGCAATTCGATCCTTCGGCGAATTGGCGCGATGTGGAATGGGTGCGAAGCCGCTGGCCGGGGAAATTGATCCTCAAAGGCGTGCTGGACGTCGAAGATGCACGACTGGCCGTGGCCGCCGGCGCGGACGCGATCGTCGTTTCCAATCATGGCGGGCGGCAGCTGGACGGCGCTCCATCCTCGATCTCCGTGCTGCGCGAAATCGTCGATGCCGTCGGCGGACGTTGCGAGGTCATGTTCGACGGCGGTGTCCGTTCCGGTCAAGACATTGCCAAGGCGCTCGCGCTGGGCGCGAGAGGCGCGCTGATCGGCAAAGCGTTCCTGTATGCCTTATCGGCCGCGGGCGAGGCGGGCGTAACGCATGTGCTTTCGATCATGCGCAATGAACTGCGCGTGACCTTGGCCCTGACCGGCACTTCGAGCATCGACGCGGTGGGACCGCATATCCTGCGCTAAATCATCGGCAGCCCGCGCGGCGCCTTGCCGAGCGGGAACGCCGCATCGATCTTGGCGATGTCGGAATCGCTGAGTTCCACGTTGCAAGTTCCGGCGTTCTCGGTGACGTGCGCAATTTGCGAGGCTTTGGGGATGACAAAGGATTGAGGGTGGCGCAGCAGGAAGCGCAGGGCCACCTGACGGGGCGTCGCGCCATGGCGATCGGCCACTTCCCGCAACACCCCGGCCGCCTTAGATGCCCCCTCGTAGATTCCGGGCGACTGGCCGAAGGGCGTGTAGGCGATCATGGCGCTGCCGTGCTTGGCGCACCAGGGAAGCACGGCGTGCTCGATCGCGCGTTCCTTGAGGTGGTAAAGAACTTGATTGCAGGCGGGATGGCCGGGACCGGCGATCGCTCTAACTTCGTCCAAGTCCCGCACGTCAAAGTTGCTGACGCCCCATGACAGGATTTTACCCTGGCGCACCAGGGTCTCGAATGCGCCGATGGTTTCTTCCAGCGGGACGCTTCCTCGCCAATGAAGCAGGTAGCAGTCGAGCCGGTCGGTTGAGAGATGCGCCAGCGACTGCTCGCAGGCGGCGAGCGCGCCTTGTTTCGAGGCATGATTGGGCAGCACTTTGGAGACCAGAAACACATCGTCGCGACGTCCTTCGATGGCCTTGCCGATGATTCTTTCCGATAGTCCCGAGCCGTACATTTCCGCCGTATCGATATGCGTCAGGCCGAGATCGAGTCCGCAGCGCAACGCCGCGACGGCAGCGTCGGCCTTCGAGCCTTCGATTTGCCACGTTCCCTGTCCGATGCTTGCAACGTGCCGTCGGGTTGAACCGAAGATGCGCGTGGTGTTTTTAGCAGCCATGGGAAGGTTTGTAGTATCGCAACAAACTGGCGCACAATCATCCTCCAACAGGGAGGTCTTAAAAGTGCCGACGCCGACCGCGCCCGCAGAACAACCACCCGGGCTTGTGTGGGATTTCACGCGTGATGGAATTGCCAAAGGCGCCCGATCCCTCGCCGCCTTTGCCGCGCTGTATGCGCTGCTGGTGGGACTTGGTCTCAAGCTGCACGAGAATACCGAGGCGCTGACCATCCTGTGGCCTTCCGCGGGGCTGCTCTTCATGGCCTTGTGGCTTTCGCCGCGCCGCAATTGGATATGGATTTTAGCCGTTCAGCTCACAATCGAGCTGTCGGCCAGCGCCTTGCAATCCGGACACTTCCGATTCGCCACTTACGTGCCGTTTGCCGTGGCCAACTCGATTGACGGCATGGTCGGCGCGTTCGTCGCCTCGCGGCTCATCGAGACTCCGCGAGTCCCGCGGATGCGCAATGTGCTGCTCTTCATCGCCTCCGTTGCCATCGGCGCCGCCGTCAGCGCGCTGGTGGGAGGTTTTGCGGAGACGCGCTCGCTGGGTACTCCCGAATATATGCGCGAATTGCAGATCTGGTGGGCCGGCAATTGGCTGGGATCCTTGTGCATCGCGCCGATCGTCATGGGGTGGGCAGTGCGCTTTCACGCACGCCAGCATTCGGCGCCGGCGGCCCCCGCCATCGAAATGATGCTGATCGGTTTCGCGATGCTGGCCATGACAGCCTGGGTGTTTTCCGCGCCGCCGGGCGGCGTCACCACGATCCTGGACATGCCCTTCGTGCTGCTCGCCTTCGTGGTGGTGGCGGCATTTCGCATGCCGCCGCGCTGGTCGACCATCCTCGCCGCGGCCACGGCCGTGTTGGTGTCCTATTTCGCGAGCCACGGATTGGGGCCTTTCGCCGGCGACCCGAGTCCCTTTGTCCGGGTGGGTGCCGTGCAGCTGTATCTTGCGACCTTGGTGGTGATCAACTTTCTCCTCACGGTCGTGCTGCTCGAGAAAAGAAACGCTTTTCAGCTGTTGCACACCAGCGAGGAGCGTTATCGCAATTTCATCGAGCACAGTTCCGAAGCGGTGTGGCGGGTCGAGCTGTCCTCGCCGATGGACCCGCATTTGCCGGTGGACGATCAGATTGCATGGCTGAAAACTCACGCCTATGTCGCGGAGAGCAATCTGACCTACTTGCGATTGAACCGCGAAATGGGTTTCTCCGAGGCCGAAGCGCGCCAATGGCGCACCGACATGCCCTGGTTTGCGATGTTCATCCGGCACCTGGGTGCCGCATCGCATCAGGGATATTCGGTGGATGGATTGCAGTTCTCCGTGCCCGTCAATTCTAACCCGCGCAATTTCATCACGGGATTTCGCGGCGTCATCGAGCAGGGCTACCTGGTGCGTGTCTGGGGCGTCGCACGCGACGTCACCGAGCTGGTCGATCTGAACGAGCGGCTGCGGCAGAATCAAGATCGCCTGAAACTCTATGCCCGCGAGTTGGTGGGCGCCGAAGAGCGCGCGCGGCGCGCCACCGCCGTGGATCTGCACGATGGCATCGGCCAGCAGTTGGTGGGCTTGTCGATGACGCTGGACGCGCTCATGGCGCGTTCACCGCCCGAGATCCGGCTATTGCTCAGCGAAGCGACCAACACGGTGCGCGAAGTGCAGTCGATCGCGCAGCGGGTCATCGCCGATTTGAGCCCGCCGGGACTGTATGAATTGGGGTTGGAGCCGGCGCTCAAGTGGCTCAGCGTCTACATGCGCAGCAAGGACAATCTGCAGGTCGACCTGAAAGTGGCCGCGGAGGATGCAACCATCGACATCGACCTGCGCGTGTTGGTCTTCAAGGTCATCCGCGAATTGCTGCGCAACGTCGTCAAGCACTCGGGGGTTCAGTCCGCCTCGGTTACGGTGACGCGCACACCGGATGAGTTGCGTGCCGTCGTTGAAGACCACGGCTCCGGCTTCGAATGGCAGTTGAGCCTGTTCGAACCCCGGGCGCATGGGTTCGGCTTATGGAGCGTGGCCGACCGCGTACGCGATGCCGCCGGTGAAATGACGGTGGATACCGGTCCGGGGCGGGGTTGCCGTGTGACGGTGGTTTTCCCGCTGGGGAAGGTGAGGCGAAGCGCTCAATCGGCCGTTGCGGACGGCGGATTCAAGGACGGGGCGGCGCGTTCGGCGTCCTGAGCGTTATATTTTTGCCAGGTGCCGCGACATGCGCAGCGCCGCCTCCCGGCCCTGATAGTAGCCTTGGACGACGCCGAGCTGATCGAAACCCAGGCGCTCGTAGAAAATTCGTGCGGCCTCGTTGTGTGTGCGCAGTTCGAGATTGATGCGAAATATGCCGGCCTCCATGGCGGTTCGGGTGAGCCAGTCCATGAGCTGCGATCCCAAGCCCTGGCGGCGGTGTTCCGGCGCAACCGCAAGCAAATTCAAATGCGCCACATCGTCGCCGAAATGCATGATGGCGAACGCCGCAACCCGCCGTTCGCGGCGAGCGACCACGACAGAAGATTCCGGGCCGGAAATGAAATGCTGCACGCGTGCCGGCGTCCATGACCAGGACAACCCCTGTTCGATGAGATCGCGGGACATTTCCGCGATGTCGCGCGCGTCCGTCGCGCGCGCCAAGCCGATGTATGCGAGTTCAGACACTAATTCTCCCCTTGGGACCTAACGGCTGCGGTAACGATCGGTTGCAAGCACCAGTTCATGGGTGTTGCCGGCTTCGAAGGCCGAGTGGCCCGCGTCGGGCACGATCCTCAAGTCCGCTTCCGGCCAGGCCCGATGCAAGTCCCATGCGCTGGTCGCGGGGCAGACAACGTCATAGCGGCCCTGCACGATGGTTGTCGGTATATTTCGAATGCGCGCTACATCATCGATCAATTGACTCTCGCTGCGCAAGAATCCGCGATTGACGAAGTAGTGGCACTCGATCCGCGCGACCGAGAGCGCGAATTGATCCTCGCCCCATTTCTTGATGTTGTCGACGTTGCTGAGCAGAAAGCTGCAGGCGGCTTCCCAGACGGACCAGGCGCGAGCCGCGGTCAGGGCGACGCGCTGATCCGTGCCGGTCAGCCGCTTGTGGTACGCGCTCAGGTAATCGTCGCGCTCATCCAGCGGAATTGCGTCGCGATAAGCTTCCCAGGCATCGGGATAGATTTCGGAGGCGCCATGCTGATAGAACCAGCGGATTTCCGCATAGCGCAGCAGGAATATTCCGCGCAACACGATTTCGCTGACACGCTCCGGATGCGCTTCCGAATAGGCGAGCGCCAGCGTGCTCCCCCAAGATCCGCCGAACACCAGCCAGCGCTCGATGTTCAAGTGCCTGCGCAGACGCTCGATGTCAGCGACCAAGTGCCAGGTGGTGTTCTCGATGAGGCTGGCGCTCGGACGGCTGCGCCCGCAGCCGCGCTGATCGAACACCACGATGCGGTAGTGTCGCGGGTCGAAGAATTGCCGCGAGCGTTTGTCCGATCCTGCCCCAGGGCCGCCGTGCAGGAACACCGCCGGCTTGCCGGCGGGATTGCCGCTTTCCTCGTAGTAAATTTCATGAATGTCCGAGACGCGCAAGTAGCCGTGCCGATAGGGCTCGAGCGGCGGATACAACTCGCGGCGCGGCGCACTGCGCGGATTGGGGCGAGAGATTTCTCGCGCCTTCATGGCCCGAGTGGATTTGGCGGCGCTGACCGATGGCCTTTTGACGGCCGCCTTCACGCTGGTGCGTGATTTGGTGCGCACGGCCTTTTTCTTTTTCATCAGGGATCCTCTTTATTTTCTCTTCTAATTTCGCGCCACCATCGGCCCGAGAGGCCGTCCGCCCAAAAGATGTACATGCAAGTGATACACCTCTTGGCCGCCATGTGCATTGCAATTGATGATCAGCCGATAGCCGCTCTCGGCGATGCCTTGCTGTCGTGCAAGATCGCGCGCCACGATGAACATGTGGCCGATCAGCGCTTCATCCTCGTCGGCAATATCATTGGCTGTAGGAATGGGTTTGTTCGGGACAATGAGTATATGCACCGGCGCCGCGGGACGAATGTCCAAAAACGCAATCACGCGCGGGTCGCGGTAGAGCACGGTCGCCGGGAGGTCGCCGGCGATGATCTTCTCAAAAAGCGTAGGCATTTCATACGCCTCCGGTGATTCGTAGGACATCTAAGACTATCAGGAACCGCCCGCGCTTTCGGGCAGGAATGTGACTCCGTAATAGTAATGGGAACGATTCTCATGTAGAATTGCGTTCATGTTGGACGCGCTCCCCCTGTCCTTTGTCCCGTCGGTCGGCACCGATATACCGCTTGCGGAGCTCGCGCCGGGAGCCTCGGCCCGTGTGGTTTCCGTCGCCGGAGCCGACTCAAAGGCGCCCGCCGAGGTAGGCCGGCGCCTGGCTGAATTGGGGTTTCTCCCCGGTGAGGCGGTGCGCATCGTTGCCCGGGGCCTATTGGCGCGAGCGCCGATCGCCGTGCGCATTGGAACCGGCACCTTTGCTCTGCGACTCTTCGAGGCCGCCTGTATCCGCGTGTGTCCGGAGCAGCCGCTGCTCCCGTAACGGCTGACCCATGGACGTCGCGCGCAGCGCCCCGAGTCCTCTGATCGCCCTGGTCGGAAATCCCAACTGCGGTAAGACCGCGCTTTTCAATATTCTGACCGGCAGCCGCCAGAAAGTCGCCAATTACGCCGGTGTCACCGTCGAACGCAAAGAGGGCTCGCTGCTCACGCCGTCGGGGGCCCGGATCCGAATTCTGGATTTGCCCGGCGCCTACAGCCTGGATCCGTTGACTCCGGATGAGCAGGTGACCGCCGACGTGCTGCTGGGGCGGCGAGCCGGCGAGAGCGCACCCGACTTTGTGGTCTGCGTGACCGACGCAACCAATCTGCGCCAGAATCTGCGCCTGGTGCTGAGCTTGAAACGCTTGGGACTGCCCATGGTCGTGGCGCTCAACATGACCGATATCGCGCGCCGCAAGGGCATCGTCATCGACGCCGAGCGATTGGCCGTCGAATTGGGGGTGCCGGTGGTGGAGACGGTCGGCGTCAAAACCACCGGCGTCAAAGCCTTGATCAAAGTGCTCGATTCCATTGCCATGCCCGAACGCTTGGGGTCTGCCACTGCCTGGCAACCCTTGAGCAGAAAGGATATCGAGCACGATCAAACCGAGGTGCGCCGGATCTTGGGCGCCGTCGGCGCCGACCGGCTCGATGGCGTGACCTTGAGCGACAGGCTCGATGCGTTGGTGCTGCATCCGGTGCTCGGCCCGGTGATTCTGGCGGTGATCCTGTTCCTGGTATTTCAAGCGGTGTTTGCATGGGCGCAGGTGCCCATGGACGAAATCAAACTCGGCGTCGCGGTATTCGGCAATTGGCTGGGATCGGAACTGCCCAACAGCTTGATCAAGGATTTGCTCATCAACGGCGTGCTGGCCGGAGTCGGCAGTGTGCTGGTGTTCTTGCCGCAAATCATCATCCTGTTCTTTTTCATTTTGGTGCTCGAGGATTCGGGTTACCTGCCGCGCGCCGCGTTCCTGCTCGATCGCGTCATGGGAATGGTCGGCCTGTCCGGGCGCGCGTTCATTCCCCTGCTGTCGAGCTTCGCCTGCGCAATTCCCGGAATCATGGCGACGCGCACCATCCAAAATCCCCGCGATCGTTTGGCCACCATCATGATTGCGCCTCTCATGACCTGTTCTGCGCGCCTGCCGGTCTACGCCTTGATCATCGGCGCATTCATTCCACGGCGCACCATCTGGGGCGGCTTGGAACTGCAGGGCGTGGTGCTGTTCGCGCTGTACATCGTCGGCGTGGTGAGTGCGATGGCGGTCGCCTTCGTGCTCAAACGAACCGGGAAGCGAGGCGGCTTTCAGGCGCTCATGCTGGAGCTGCCGGCGTATCACTGGCCGAATCTGCGCAACTTGGGGATCGGCCTGTGGCAACGGGTTGAAATCTTCATGAGCCGAGTCGGCACCATCATTCTCGCGTTGATGGTCATACTGTGGGCCTTGAGTTCCTTCCCCGCGCCGCCGCCCGGAGCGACCGGGCCCGCAATTCAGTACAGCATCGCGGGACATTTGGGCGCATGGCTTGCCGTGCTGTTCAAGCCTATTGGATTCAATTGGCAAATATCCATCGCGCTGGTGCCGGGTCTCGCCGCCCGCGAGGTCGCTGTCGGCGCCCTCGGCACCGTCTACGCCTTGTCGGCGACCGGCAACGACGTGAGCGGCGCACTGACGCCGCTCATCACGCAATCATGGAGTCTGCCGACGGCTCTGTCACTGCTCGCGTGGTATGTCTTCGCGCCGCAGTGTCTCTCGACCCTGGCCACCGTCAAGCGCGAGACCAACTCGTGGCGCTATCCCATCATCATGGCAGCCTATTTATTTGCCATGGCGTACATCGGATCATGGATCACGTTTCGCATCGCCACCGCGCTGACCTGAGATGAATGCCGCACTCGATAATTTGCTCGTCGGCGCCGTGATCTTGGTCAGCCTGGGCTATGCCCTCGTCAAGCTCGGGCCGCGAAGTTTGCGGCAGCGGATATTTCGCTACCTCAGCGGGATTCTCGAGGCCGCGCCGTCATTTTTGAAACTCGAGGGCGTCGCACAACGGCTCGCGGCGGCTTCCGGCAAGACACAAGCGGCCTGCGGAGGTTGCGACGGCTGCGGCGCGGAGGAGGACTCCGAGCCGCAGCCGTCTGAAATCAACGTGCCCGTCGGGAAAATCGGCCGGCGCACTTGAGCTCCGGCGTGGCTACTTCGGCGCACCCGCCGGGCCGGGTGCCAGCGCGCCCTTCAAGCTGACAGCACCGCTCACCGTCGCAGGATCGACTGTAATGTCCTTGAGTCTCAAGGCGACATCCGCAGGCACGTCTTTCTGACTACGGCCGCCCAGGTATTGCGCAAAAAAATCTTCCATCGCCGTCACGTAGGCCAAGATATTGATCGGCCGTGCGAAGCCGTGGCCCTCGTCCGGCGCCACGATGTATTTGACCGGCTTGCCGTTCTCGCGCACGGCCGCGACAATCTGATTGCTCTCCCGGACGTTGACGCGCGGATCGTTCTTTCCCTGTACCACCAACAACGGCGTGATAATGGCCTTGGCCTGGGTGAGCGGTGACTCCGCCACCAGCAGTGCCTTGCCTTGCGGCGTCGTGGGGTCGCCCATGCGCGTATACATTTGCTTGCGGATTGCCTCCCAATACGGTGGTATGGCATCGAGCAAGGTAATCAGATTGGACGGGGCGACATAGGCGACCGCGGCGGCGTACAGCGTGGGGGTGAATGCAACGCCGGCCAGCGTGGCGTAGCCGCCGTAGGAGCCGCCGGAGATACCGACGCGCTTCGGATCGACCACGCCTGAAGCCACCAGTGCCTTGACCCCCCAGGTGATGTCGTCCTGCATTTTTCGTCCCCACTCGCCGTTGCCGGCATTGAGGAATTTTTTGCCGTAACCGGTGGAGGCGCGGAAGTTCGGCTGCAGCACGGCGTAGCCGCGGTTGGCCAGAAATTGCGCATTCGTGTCGTAGCCGAAGGAATCCCGGCCCCAGGGCCCTCCATGCGGGTACACCACCAGCGGCAGATTTTTTGCGGTCAGCCCCGCCGGCAAGGTCAAATAGGCCGGAATATCGAGGCCGTCGGACGACTTGTAGTGATAGGGCTTGCGCCGCGCCAAGGCGTCGCGCGGGATCTCCTCGCGCACGCGGTACTGCTGCGCCAGAGTCTTGGCCTTGCGGTTCCACACATAGACGATGCCCGGTTCGGTGTCGCTATGCGCACTGACGATCCAAATATTCTCATCGTTGGAGCGGGCGCCGAAACTGATTTCCAGTCCCGGCAACTTGGACTGCAACCACCGATAGTCGCCCTCGAAGGCGCGGTCCTTGAAATAGCGCCGGAACATATCGTCTTCGTACTCGGTAAAAAGAATCCGGTGATCGAGCCTTGAAATCTCGACGTTGAACAGGTCGACGCGTTTGTCCGGATCGCTCTCGACCTTGCTCGTCGCGCCGGTGGCCAAATCCATCGTTTCCAACTCGGTGAAATCCAACGCGCCCTTGTTGGTGGCAAGGTAGACATTCTTGCCGCCGGCATCGAAATCGAATGCCTGGCAATTTTCCAGGACGCTGCAGCCGTAGAGGGGCTTGAACCCATCGGTATCGACCCGCAGGAGCTGCGTGTCGCCGCTCCGGGTGGTTCGCACCGCGAGGCGCAACGTGCCGGCATCGTCGAACTGCCAGGCGGCGATCTCATCGGTATTTTTGCGCAGGAGCTTTTTCTCGCCGCTCGAGATCTTAAGCTCGTACAAATCGTGCCACTTCGGGTCGCGGTCATTCAGCCCGATATAGAGGATGTCGGGTTTCGCCTTCGGCACCGCGAAGATCTCGGTGCGCACGCCCTTTAGATTCGTGAGCGCGCGGGTCGGCGGGACGCCGCTCTTGGCATCCGCAGGCAGCTTCGGATCGATCGCATAGACATTGAAATTTTCGTCGCCAGCGGCGTCCTGCACATACAGGATGTACCGGGAATCGTGGCTCCAGAAATAGTTGCGGATGGGCCGAGTCGCTTCGGCGCTCACGGGGCGCGCGGCGCTGAAGGGTTCATCCGCACCCTTCAACCAAATATTGCGGGTTCCCTTGTAAGGTTTTAGGAAGGATAAATAGCGGCCGTCCGGCGAGATCTGTGCGCCGGCGATGGCCACCTCGCCATAAAAGAGATTGCGATCGATCAGGGGCGGCTGATCGGCCAACGCGGCAAAGGGGGAGGCGGCGCACGCGAGTACCAATCCCAAGGCTAAGTGTTTCAATTTATTATCCTGTCGAATGTTGTTCGCCGGAGTAAGCCATAATGCCAGAGCGCCGCCCAACAAGCCTTAATTCGGTGAAGTCCTAAAATCAATGCCCATTCCTGAGATTCTGCGCGATCAGTTGCGCCTGCCCGTCATCGGCGCGCCGATGTTCATCGTTTCAACCCCCCAGTTGGTCCTGGCGCAATGCAAAGCCGGCATCGTCGGTTCATTCCCCGCGCTGAATGCCAGGCCGGCATCGCAGTTGGACGATTGGCTGGCGCAGATAACGGACGAGCTCGCGGCGTTCAAGCGGCAGAACCCGCATCTTAAGGTCGCGCCGTTCGCGGTGAATCAAATCGTGCACAGCAGCAACAATCGCTTGGAACAGGATGTCGGCCTGTGCGTGAAATACAAAGTGCCCATCATCATTACCAGCTTGCGGCCGCCCGCCGAGGTGGTGGCCGCTGTGCATGGCTATGGCGGCATCGTGTTTCATGACGTCATCAACCTGCGCCATGCGGAAAAGGCGGCGGCACAGGGGGTCGATGGCATCATCGCCGTGTGCGCGGGCGCGGGCGGCCATGCGGGATTGTTGAGTCCGTTTGCCCTGGTGAAGCAAATTCGCGAGGTTTATCCGGGCGCCATCATTCTCTCCGGCGCCATGAGCAGCGGCGCCGACGTGTTGGCGACGCGCGCTCTGGGTGCGGACCTGGCCTATCTGGGGACGCGCTTCATTGCGACCGACGAGGGCAATGCGCCGCCCGAATATAAGCAAATGCTCATCGACAGTGCTGCCGAGGACATCGTCTACACGTCCTTGTTCAGCGGCGTGAACGGCAATTATTTGCGCGGCAGCGTCGAGCGCGCCGGCCTCGATCCCGATCATCTGCCCGAAGCGGACAAGACCAAAATGAATTTCGGAACGGGCGGCAATACGGCGGCCAAAGCATGGCGCGACATTTGGAGCGCCGGGCAAAGCGTCAGCGGCATTCACGAGGTCGAGAGCGTGGCCGCGCTGGTGGCACGGATGGAGGGCGAGTATGCGGCCGCACGCACCAGCTTCGATTATTAACCCACGATTGAGCTGTCCCAGCCGGGCGCGAAATTAATTGCGTATTCGCGCCGAACAACTGCCGGCGGCGTTGGCCCGAGGCTTGACCGGGATCTACTTGATCTCCGGCGATGAGCCGCTCCTGGTCGGCGAAGCGGCGGATGCCATTCGCGCGGCGGCGCGTGCCGCCGGATACGCGGAGCGGCAGGTGTTTTTCATCGATCGCAGTTTCAATTGGGATGAGCTGCGTCTCGCTAGCCAATCGCTGTCGTTGTTTGCGGAGAGGCGACTGTTCGAATTGCGCATGCCAAATGGAAAGCCGGACAAGGGTGCGGCGTTGCTGGCCGACCTCGCTGCGCACCCCGCGCCCGATCTGATTTTCCTCCTCATCACCGACAAGCTCGACAGAAAAGTCATCGATGCTCCCTGGGTGCAGGGCATAGAGAAGCACGGTGCGTGGGTGCCGATCATGCCGGTCGAAGCGGCGGCGCTGCCTCAGTGGTTGCGCGCCCGGGCAAAAGCGCTGAACCTCGAGATCGACCCCGAGGCTTCGCAACTGATCCTCGATCGGGTCGAAGGCAACTTGCTGGCCGCACGGCAGGAACTCGAAAAACTTGGGTTACTGGCAAACGGCAAGCCGATCGATGCCGCTCTGGTGCTGCGGTCCGTCGGCGACAGCGCGCGCTACGATGTTTTCCAATTGGCGGCCGCGGCCGCGGCGGGGGACGCGGCCCGCGCGCTGCGCGTGCTGCTGGGCCTCAAGAGCGAGGGAGTGGAACCGACGCTGATTCTGTGGGCGTTGGTGCGTGAATTGCGCGGCATGTGGCAGGCACGCGAACGCGACCGCCTGCACTCTGCGGCGCGCGGCAGCGGCTGGAACCTCGCAGCGAATCCGTCGGGGCGGGCACTCGCGCGCTTGAAGAAGCTGCCCTTGGCGCCTTTGCTGCTGCAGGCGAGCCATACCGACCGCGTCATCAAAGGATTGGCGGTGGGCGACGCCTGGGGCGCGCTCACCGGGCTCACGGGGGCGTTCGCCGGTGCTTTGCAAGCCGGTACGATTTAAGGCAGGGTAACCCAATGAACCCCATGGGCATTTTCGGCGGCACGTTCGATCCGATTCACTACGCGCACTTGCGAACTGCGTTCGAACTCCAGCAGGCCCTGCGACTCAAGGAAATCCGCTTTCTCCCGGCGGGCAATCCGCCGCACCGCGATCAACCCATCGCCAACGCCCAGCTGCGCCTCGAAATGGTGCAGTTGGCCGCTGCGGGCCAGCCGGGTTTCGTCGTCGACGATCGCGAGGTGCGCAAGGCCGGACCGTCCTACTCGGTGGAAACCTTGGCCGAACTGCGGCACGAGTATCCCGACCGCAGCCTGTGCCTCATTGTCGGAATGGATGCCTTTTTGAGCCTGCCGAAGTGGCATCAGTGGCAGGAACTGTTGCAACTGGCGCACTTGGTGGTCGCCCACCGTCCGGGGTGGCGTGCGCCGGGCATGGGGCCCCTCGGAGAACTGCTGGTGGATCGGGGCACGGGCCGCATCAACGACTTGCATGAGACGCGGGCGGGCTGCATCTTCATCCACGCCGTAACCCAGCTGGAGATTTCTTCCACCGAGGTCAGACAGCTCATCGGAATGGGTCGCGATCCGCGCTTCCTCATGCCCGATCCAGTGCGTAAACTGATCTTAGACACCCATTGTTACTCCAGGAACCGGACCACGTAGTGCCAGCAAAGCAAAAGACTTCGACCCGCAAGATTCGAGACGGCAAGAAAGCCGTCGCCCCTCTCAAAACGGCGCGCGCTCCCAGAGCACCTTCCCTGAAGACCGTAATCCTCGCCGCCCTCGACGACTTGAAGGCGCTGGAGGTGAAGGTTCTGGACGTCCGCGGCCTGACCGATATCGCCGATTTCATGGTGATCGCGAGCGGCACCTCCGATCGCCATGTACGTTCGGTGGCGCAGCGCGTGGTCGAAAAGGCCAAGGAGGCGGGATTTCGACCGCACGGCGTCGAGGGCCAGCAGGACGGCGATTGGGTGCTGATCGACTTGAACGAAATGATCGTGCATGTGATGTTGCCCCGGGTCCGCGAGTTCTATGGACTGGAGAAGCTGTGGGACATGACTGTCACGAAGCGCGCCGCAAGCGCGTGATCTTTTCATGAAGTGCCGGTTGATCGCTGCCGGTACCCGCCTCCCCGACTGGGTCAACAGCGGATTTCTCGAATATCAGAAACGGCTGCGCACGCCGCTGGTTCTGGAACTGCACGAGATTTCGGTGGCAACGCGCAGCGCGGGCGACAACCCGCAGCGCGCCGTACAACGCGAGGGCGCGGACATGCTGGCGGCGATCGGCCGGGACGACTATGTGGTCGCACTGGAGATTGCCGGCAAATCCATGAGCACGGAACAGCTCAGCGCGTGGCTGGCCGAGCGGCTGCGCGACGCGCGCCCGCTCGCACTGCTCATCGGCGGACCCGACGGGCTCGCGAAGACGGTTCTCGAGCGCGCCGATCAAACCTGGTCGCTGTCGCCCTTGACGCTGCCGCACGCGTTGGTCAGGGTGGTGGTTGCCGAACAAATCTACCGGGCGATGAGCCTGCTCGCCGGTCACCCCTACCACCGCGCGTGAAATCCGACAGCTTCATCTTTCTGGCCTCGGGCTCGCCCCGCCGGCGCGAACTGCTGCGGCAAATCGGCGTGTCGTTTCGGGTGCTCGGCGCCGACCTGGACGAAACTGTGGGGCCGGGCGAGCCCCCGTCGGCTTATGTCTCGAGGCTTGCGCAAGCCAAGGCCGGGCTCGGGTGGGAGCGCAGCGGCGATTCGAGCGGCGTTCCGGTGCTCGCAGCCGATACCGCCGTCGTGCTCGACGGAAGTATTCTGGGGAAACCCACGGGATCGAACGATGCCGTTGCCATGCTGCTGCAGCTCTCCGGCCGCACTCATGAAGTACTGACGGCCGTCGCATTGCGCACCACTGCCGGAGCGCAGCTTCGGGTCAGCCGCAGCACGGTCAGGTTTCGAGTCATTGGTCCCGACGAAGCCCGCGCCTACTGGGAAACGGGCGAACCGGCCGACAAGGCCGGTGCCTACGCCATCCAAGGATACGCAGCGATTTTCATCAGCGATCTGCAAGGCAGTTACTCGGGGGTGATGGGACTGCCGCTGTTCGAAACTGCCGCGCTGCTCAAAGCAGCCGGCGTAACGTGTTGGCGGCATGAGCACTGATATTCTCATCAATGCCAGCACGCACGAGGCGCGCGCCGCCGTCGTGGAAAACGGCGTTCTGCAGGAAGTATTTCTGGAGCGCGCCAGCCGGCGCGGATTGATCAGCAACATTTACAAAGGCAGGGTCTCCCGGGTGTTACCCGGGATGCAGGCAGCGTTCATCGACATCGGCATGGAACGCACCGCGTTCCTGCATGCGTCCGATATATTCGATCCACGTCACGCGGATACCGGCATTGAGCCGCCGCACACCGAAAACATTCGCTCGCTGGTCGCCGAAGGCAACGAGATCCTGGTCCAGGTCGTGAAGGATCCGTTGGGTACCAAGGGCGCGCGCCTGACCACCTACATTACTTTACCGTCCCGCTATCTGGTCTACATTCCCCAGGGCCGAGGCGTCGGCGTATCGGCGCGGATCGAGAAGGAAACCGAGCGCGAACGGCTCCGGGCCGCCGTCGAGGCCGGCCTTGCGCCTGCGGAAAATGCCGGGTTCATCGTGCGCACCGCTGCAGAGGACTCGGCGGCGGAAGCTTTGCGCGCGGACATGATGTATTTGCGCAAGCTCTGGGAGTTCGTGCGCCAGAAGGGCTTGCGCACCCAGCCCGGCAATCTGGTGCACGCGGATCTGCCGCTGCACCTGCGGGTGCTGCGCGACTTGATGCGCCCGGATGTCGACAAGGTGCTGATCGATCAGCCCAGCGCGCATCGTGAGATGCAGGAATTTGCCGCTGCGTTCATGCCGGAGGCACTGACGCGCATCGATCTGTATGGCGAGGCGCGCCCGCTTTTCGAGCTGCATCACGTCGAAGAGGAAATCCAAAAGGCGCTGGAGCGAAAAGTCCCGCTGAAGTCCGGCGGCCACCTGGTCATCGATCAAACCGAGGCAATGACCACCATCGATGTGAATACCGGCGCCTTCGTCGGCCACCGCAATCTCGAGGAAACCATCTTTCGGACCAATCTCGAGGCGGCGGTCACCATCGCGCGGCAACTGCGCCTGCGCAATCTGGGCGGCATCATCATCATCGATTTTATCGATATGGAGGAGCCGGAACACCGCCGCCAGGTCATCCAGGCGTTGGAACGCGCGTTGAATGAGGATCACGTCAAGACCAACATTTCCTCGGTGTCTCCGTTGGGGCTGGTGGAAATGACGCGCAAACGCACGCGCGAGAGCCTGGAACATCTATTGTGCCGCTCTTGTCCGACATGCGAGGGCACAGGATTTGTGAAGACGGTGGAAACGGTTTGTCATGAGATATTTCGCGAGATTGTCCGCCAGGCGCGCCAGTTCGAGTGCCGACAATTGATGGTGTTGGCACATCAAGACGTCATCGAGCGCCTTCTCGACGAAGAATCCTCGGCATTGGGCGAGCTCGAGTTGGTCACGGGCAAACCCATCCGCCTGCAGACCGAGGCGCTATACACCGTGGCTCAGTACGACGTCGTCCTGATGTAAATGACGATCCGCAAGCTCCGCAAGGTCTTGGCACTCAGTTTCGGGGCTCTCCTGCTGCTGGTGCTGCTCGCCATGCTTTGCCTCAAGATCGCACTCGACCGCGCGCCCCAGTATCAGGCAGAAATCAAAGAATGGGTGCACGCACAGACCGGCTTCCACATTGCCTTTGCGCATGTCTCGCCGGCCTTTCGCTGGTATGGCCCCGAGCTTTATTTCGAAAAGCTGGAGCTGCGCTCGAAAGACGATCAGCGCGTGCTCGCGCGCGCCGCCGGAGGCCGGGTCGCCGCGGATATTTGGCAGCTGATCCGCAGCGGCAAATTGCTGGCGGGGCGCATCGAAGTCGATTCGCCGACCATTTCCGTGGTGCGCTTGGGCCCCAGCCGCTTCGCGGTTGCCTCGGAAATTGAACTGGGCGGGGAGGGCTCGTCACCGGGCTCGCTCACCTTGGGCGACCTGCCGGCCGGCCGCCTGGTCATACGGCAGGCGGTGCTCAGCCTGGAAAATTGGAACGCGCAGCTGCCGCAGTTGACGCTGCAAGGCGTCGACATCGACATGCGCCGCGACGCGCGCGAGCTCGCGCTTAGCTTCAGCGCGCAGTTGCCCGCGGCGCTGGGCGGCAGTGTGAGCTTCGAAGGGCACGCCCGCGGCAGCGGCGCTCTACAGAATCTGGCGTGGGATGCGCTCGCAAAAGCCCGTGCCATTTCGTTTCCCGGATGGCACAAGTTTCTGCCCGAATATCTGACCAACTTGGACTCAGGGACGGGTGCCTTCGACATTGCAGCGCTTGGCCAAGGCGGGATACTGACCCGTGCCGACATCGATTTCGGCGCAACCAATGTGGTCATGCAGTTGCCTGAGGGGCCGGTCGACAAGTTCGACCAGATGAGCGGTGCCGTCACTTTGAGCCACACCGGCGATCAGTGGAGCTTGGGCGGCCGGCGCGTGCGCGTGGGACGCAGCGAACCGGAGTCTGCGTTCGACGTCTCCTGGCAGGAAAGCCGGGGCGAACTCCTCGGCGTGCGCGCCCGCGCCGACTATTTGCGCGCCGAATCGGTGCTGCCGCTGACGGGATTCCTGCCGCAGAAGGAGCTGCGCGACCGCCTGCGCGAGGTAGCACCGAGCGGAGTCTGGACGGATGTGTCGATTGCGCTCGAGCGCGCGCAGCTTGACCAGCCGTGGCGAATGCAGGTGCAGGCCAAGTTTCAGCATGCCGGCTACGCTTCGCTGAACGGCATACCGGGATTGCGCGGTATGGCCGGTTCGATCGCCGGAAACGAGCGCGGCGGCCGAGTCATCATCGATACCAATGCGGGCGTATTTCACTGGCCGACGCAGTTTCAGCATCCGCTCGAGCTGGAGCGTTTCAAGGCCAACTTGTACTGGAAGAGAACGGCGCAAGAACTGTTGATCGCCTCGCCCGACTGGGAGGCGAAAACCCACGACGGTGACATTCACGGTCAATTGGCCTGGCACCAACCGGCCGATGGCTCCTCGCCCGTGCTCACGCTGGTCAGCGCCATCGAAAGCGGAAATGCAGGCAATGCGCGAAATTATCTGCCGCGAGGATTGATCGCGCCTTCGACGCTCGAATGGCTGAATCGCGCCTTCGTCGCCGGCCGGCTGCGGGCGAGCGCCTCATTTCAAGGTCCTGTACGCGACTTCCCGTTCCGGCAGGGCGGCGGATTGTTCCTCGCGCGCTGTCTCATCGAGGGAATGACCTTGGACTACAGCGAGGGATGGGCGCCGGTGGAAAATCTGACCGCGACGGCGGAATTTCGCAACGAGGGCATGAGCGCGCACCTGTCGGGCGCGCACATTGGCGATCTCATGCTGGAATCGGGCGACGCACATTTCCCCGATTTCAGCACCGGCGAATTGAGAATTCATGTCAATACGCGCGGCGATGCAGCAAGTGCACTCAGCTATTTACGCTCAACCCCGCTCGACGAGATCGCCGAACATGCCTTTTCAAACGTCGAGGCAAACGGCCCGCTTGCAGCTTCGGTGGATCTATTTTTGCCGTTCAGGGATTTCGCGCATCGCCAGGTGCTGATTCATGGCCGCCTGGAGGGCGACAGCGTCAACAGGCCGGGTTCGCCCATTAAGGCCACCGATGTTGCCGGCGACTTCGATATCGACGGCGGCCAGGTTACGCGCGCCGACATTCACGGCCAATTTTTGGGGGGTGCCTTCCAAATGCAGGCACGCACGCCGCGCAACAAGCCGGTCACGCGCACGCAACTTGAATTCCGCGGCACCGCGACCGCGGACGCGTTGCGCGCGGCGCTGGGCATGCCTGCGTCCGTGGGCTTGAGCGGCGAAACGGATTGGCGCGCCGTCCTTAAAATCAGCCCTGAACCCGCGCGCGAGCGCTCCTTGCGGATCAGCAGCACACTGGTGGGATTCAACATGAACTTGCCGGCGCCGCTGGACAAGACCGCGACCACGCCGCTGCCTTCCTGGCTCGAGATTCAATGGCCGGAATCGGGGGCTCCGCAGGGAAGCTTCGCGGTCGGCTCCCTGGTCAGCAGCTCCTATACATTGGAGCCCGGCTCCGCCGGCATGCGTCTCGCGCATGCATCCATGAGTTTTGGCGGCAGCGAATCCGGGGCCGGTGAGGCGCAGATCTTGAATATCGGCGGCTCGGTGCAGCACCTGGACTTGGGCGGCTGGCTGCGCTTGAGTGCTACGGCCACGGATGCCAAGCCGTTGTCCTACTACATGCGCAACGCGAAACTCAATGTCGCGGAACTGGATTACTTGGGCTTGGCATTCCGGGACGTATCTCTGGATCTCTTGGTTGGCGAACGGAGCTGGCGAATCACAGTCGGCGGCCCCAATGTGAGCGGGGCGATCACGATTCCGAGCGCCGAGAATTCAACCGAACCTTGGAGCTTGCAGTTCGACCGGCTGCATTTCGACGTTCCGGACGCGGGAGATTCCGCCGACTCCACGGCAGTGAGCGGCGATAAGGCCGCGAGCATTTCGGCGGATGCGGATCCGCATGCCATTCCGGCCGTCAATTTTCACGCCAAGGAATTGGTCTGGGGCGAACGGCAATTCGGCGATGTGACCGCGACGCTGGCAAAAGAGGACGAGGGCGTGGCTCTGAAATCCCTGAGCGTGACGGCCCCCACGTTCACCATGAGTGCGCAGGGTGAATGGCGCGCCAGGGAGGCGGGCGTCAGCCGTATCAAGGGCGCTTTGATCAGCACCGATGTACAGGGCACGCTGAAGGACTTGGGCTACGCCGACGTGATTCAGGCCAAGAGCGGCAAAATGGAATTTGACCTAACCTGGCTCGGCGCACCGACGGCCGAGGCTCTCGCTCAAACCGTCGGCCACGTGCAGTTGTCGATGGAGAAGGGTCAAGTTGTCGGCCTCAAGCCCGGCGCCGGCCGTGTCCTGGGCTTCACCAGTATCGCGGCGCTGCCGCGCCGGCTGGCGCTCGATTTCAGCGACCTCACCGATAAGGGACTGGCATTTGACAGTGTTCACGGCGATTTCGACCTGCGCGACGGCAACGCCTACACGGAAAACGTGCTGCTGAAGGGACCTGCGGCAGAAATTGGACTAATTGGCCGGGTTGGCTTGAAAACCAAGGACTACGACCAAACTGCAGTGATAACGGGCAACGTCGGCAATTCGCTGTCCATACCGGTCGCGAGCACGCTGGTTTGCGGGCCGGTGTGCGGCGCGGCCGCGCTGTTATTCACGCAGGTATTCAAACAACCGCTGAAAGGACTGGCGCGAGGGTATTATCGCATTACCGGCAGTTGGGATAATCCGACTGTCGAACGCATCAAGAGCGCAGACGCAGCTGCCGCAACCGCCGAGGCACCGAAATAGATGGGCAAAGTCGCCGCAATACAAATGACCTCGAGCCACATCGTGGCCGATAATCTCGCCGCCGCCGGCGCGCTGCTACGCGAGGCCAAGGACGCAGGAGCGCTGATCGCCTGCTTGCCGGAGAATTTTTCGTTTATCGGTCTCAAGGACGCGGACAAACTGCAAGTCGCCGAAGCTGACGGCAAGGGCGCGGTGCAGGATTTTTTGAGGGATACCGCAAAACGACTGAATATGTGGATACTCGCGGGCACTATCGTGATCCGCACCCGCGACGCCAAGCGGGTGGCCAATGCCTCGCTGCTGATAGACGCGACCGGGAAGCGCGTGGCGCGCTACGACAAGATTCACTTGTTCGATGTCACCATCCCGGGCCGCGATGAGCAATATCGAGAATCCACCCATGTGCTTCCCGGCCGCGAGCCGGTGATTGCGGATACGCCGGTCGGCAAGCTCGGCCTGTCGGTGTGCTATGACATGCGTTTCCCGGAACTCTACCGCGAGCTGGTATCGCAGGGCGCGGAATGGCTGGCGATGCCCGCGGCGTTCACGGTGCCGACCGGGCGCGCGCACTGGGAGACTTTGCTGCGCGCTCGCGCCATCGAGAATTTGTGCTACGTCGTCGCGCCGGCTCAGGCTGGGCTGCATACCAGCGGCCGGGAGACCTACGGCGATTCGCTGATCGTGGACTACTGGGGCCAGGTGTTGTCGCGCTTGGCCAAGGGTGCCGGTGTCATCACGGCGGACATCGACCTTGCCGGCCAAGCGGAGTCGCGCGCTCGTTTCCCCGCGCTCAACAATCGTCAGCTGGGAGTGGCGCGCGCCGACGCGGTTCTGACATGAACGCACGCAGCGCCGAATTGATTGCGCCGAGTTTTGCGGTGGCCGAGAAAACGATCCTCGCCCCATCCGGTCTCGATGAGCGGCGCTTAAGCCAGGTGCTCGACACCGTCATGAGCCGTGGAGTGGACTACGCGGACCTGTACTTCGCGATATCGCGCGAGGAGTCATGGTCGCTCGAGGACGGCATCGTCAAGGAAGGCGCGCACAGCATCGAACAAGGCGTCGGCGTGCGCGCCATCAGCGGTGAGAAAACCGGCTTTGCCTATACCGATGAGGTGTTGTTGCCGGCGCTGCTCGAGGCATCCGACGCCGCGCGCGCGATTGCGCGCAGCGGCGGAAAAAACGGTGTGAAAGCCTGGCAGCGGCCCTTGACGCATCGCCTGTATCTGCCCATCGACCCGCTGGACGCCATCAAAGACGAGGACAAGGTGGCCTGGTTGATGCGCATCGATGCAGACACGCGCCGCCTCGATCCCCGGGTCAAGCAGGTGATGGCCTCGCTGGCCGCAGTTCATGAGATTGTGCTGATCGCCTCGAGCGACGGCACGCTGACCGCGGATGTGCGCCCCTTGGTGCGCGTCAATGTTTCGGTCATCGTTGAACAGAACGGCCGGCGCGAGCAGGGCTACAGCGGCGGCGGGGGCCGCTTTGGATTCGATGATCTGCTCAAGGGCGATGCCCCGTTCGAGCACGGGCGCGAAGCGGTTCGACAAGCGCTGGTGAATCTGGATGCCGTGGCCGCGCCCGCGGGATCCATGACGGTCGTGCTGGGCCCGGGCTGGCCGGGTATTTTGCTGCACGAGGCGATTGGTCACGGATTGGAAGGCGACTTCAACCGCAAGGGAACATCGGCCTTCTCGAATCGCATCGGCCAGAAAGTCGGGTCCGACGATGTCACGGTGGTCGATGACGGCACCCTCGATCGGCGCCGCGGCTCCTTGAATGTCGACGACGAAGGCACGCCGACGCAGTGCACGACGCTCATCGAGAACGGCATCTTGCGCGGCTACATTCAAGACAAAATGAATGCCAAGCTCATGGGCATGGCGCCTACCGGCAACGGCCGGCGCGAATCTTTCGCGCACATGACCTTGCCGCGCATGACCAATACCTACATGCGCGCCGGTTCACGAGCGCCCGAAGAGATCATCGCATCGGTTGACAAAGGCCTCTATGCCGTCAACTTCGGCGGCGGTCAGGTCGACATCACCTCGGGCAAGTTTGTGTTTTCCGCGAGCGAGGCCTACCTGATCGAAAACGGCAAGATCGGACCGCCGGTCAAGGGCGCAACCCTGATCGGCAATGGTCCCGACGTGCTGACACGGGTCAGCATGGTCGGCAGCGATCTGAAGCTCGACGGTGGCGTCGGGACCTGCGGCAAGGAAGGGCAATCCGTTCCGGTCGGAGTCGGCCAGCCCACGCTGCGCATCGATGCGCTCACGGTCGGTGGCACAGGCTAGTGAAATTGATTGGTTGGTGTGCTCGCCCTCCCTGACGAGAACTCGCAGCGATCAATATCACATGCCGGTGCACAGGCCGATGTTGGCCATTCGAAACTCGTCCTCCAGAACTGTGAATTGAGCGTTCAGCCCGGAAAGACGCGCCGATCATTTTTACAGTGCTGAAGTGCTAGGACTGTACGACCGAGCCGAGCACATCTGACCCGTCTCCGAAACGTTGACGGATCCGGCGATTCATCGGTTCGGAATAGAAGCGCGCGACCAACTCGCCCAACAGGCCGGAGATCAGAATGACGCCGATGAACAAAACCGGCACGGCGGCGAGCGCGAGCGCGGCGGACGTGAAAAGCCCAAACAGCGCGAACACCACAAACATGTGAGTCAGATAGATTTCGTAGCTTCGCCGGCCCAGTGTTATCAGCGGAAGCAGGATACGCGGCCCCTTCCACCGGGTCTTTGCCGCCGCGGCAATGATCATGCAGCTTCCGATCGCCAAGATCGTCATGTCCAGGCCAGTGCGTTCGAGACCCCAGGCTTTCGCCTGGAGCGGGAAAACCAGGATGATGAGAACCAGCAGCGACCCGAGAACCCCCAAAACTCGAATAACCCCGGGGGCAATCGCCGTCCGTGAGAGGGCAATCGCCGTCAAGCAGCCGAGAGCGATGGCATCCATGCCGCCCAGATAGGAATATTCCTGCCAGACTTCGTTTCCGTGCGCGAACATCGTGCGGCCAAATGGCCCGAGCGCAACCACGATCAGGAGAAAGACGATGAGCCACTTGCCGCGTCCCAAAAGCCTTGAGACAGGCGGAAAAAATAGATAGAACATCTCCTCCACGGATAGCGACCAAAGAATGTCCCAATTCGCAGGAAGGTATCCGCGATGCGCCTCCAGGACATTGACGTGAAATGTCAGTGCCGCGACCAGCGCTCGACCCAGTCCCCCGGTTTTGTCCGAAACGACGAAATTCTTGAGGCCGGCGGCGTGCAGCGTGCAAAGAACTGCCAGCAACAGCAGCAGCAGCGGCGCGATGCGGGCAAAGCGCAATGCATAGAAGTCCCGCACGCTTACCCTCGAGAGCGATCCCCAGCGCCGAATTGAAGTCGAGGTGATGAGAAAGCCCGATACGGCAAAGAATATTTGCACGCCGTTTTGTCCGTTCCAAACCAAGGAGTGCACCAGCTGAAAGGAAAGGCCTTGCGTGTACGGGATCTTGGCGAGAAACAGCCGCATGTTGACGTGATTCATCAGCACGAAGAAGATTGCGAGACCCCGGAGGATGTCGACGCCGTCCAGCCGCGCCCAGCTCCGAGAAACGTCCGCCGGACCGACGGAAGTCGCTCCGCGGTGGGCAGCGCCGGATTCATGCAAGGACAAGCGATTTTTCCTGTGGGCGCACTTGCCCGGCAATTCGATCGATTGCCAATATATACGTCAAGCTCACTGTTTGCCGATCCGCGAATGGCTTCACAGAGGCCGCGTTTGGCGGGGCGCGCGCAAAATATGCCATGATGACGGCCCTCGCGGCGGAGCGCGCCGCAAGTCTGGCCATTTGAATTCTGCCCGGGGGCTGACGCGATGAAATTTTACCGACCGGCGGCATTGGTTTTGGGTTTGTGCGCAGGATGGTTGTCGAGTGCAGCCGCTACAGCGGCCACGCCGCAGCTGCCGCTGCCGCTGCCGAGCGATGTCATGGCTTCGATGCAGGGGATCGACTCGCGCCGCATCGGCGAGCACGTCCGATTCCTGGCCAACGATCTTCTCGAGGGCCGGGGAACCGGCACGCGCGGAGGCGATATCGCGGCGAACTACATTGCCACTCAATTCGCGCTATACGGACTGAAGCCCGCGGGCGACAACGGCAGTTTCTTGCAAAAGGTGGATTTCGTGGGCGTAAAGACCCTGCCGGGCACCACCGCTTCGTTGCGGCCGGCGCACGGTGCGGCGCTGGACTTAAGGCTTGCAGAGGACTATGTGGTCGGCAATCAGACGCAGACCGACAGCGCCGATATCGACGCACCCATCGTCTTCGTGGGCTACGGCATCGATGCCCCCGAATACACGTGGGACGATTTCAAGGGCGTGGACGTGAAGGGCAAGGTGGTGCTAGTGATCGTGAACGAGCCGCCGTCGAAAGATCCGAAATTCTTCAACGGCGAGGCGCTCACTTATTACGGCCGCTGGACCTATAAGTTCGAAGAGGCCGCACGCAAGGGGGCGGTCGGTGCGCTGATCATTCACCGTACCGATCTGGCAAGCTATGGTTGGGACGTGGTGCGGAATTCCTGGAGCGCCGAGCAAGTGGCCTTGGGGAATGACCAGGACCCGAAGCTCAAGGCCGCGGCGTGGATTCAGCTCGAGGTCGCCAGAAAACTCATGAGCGCGGCCAATCTGAATTTGGACGATATGATCGCAGCCGCGGGAACGCGGCAATTCCAGGCCAAGGAATTGCCCGTGCGATTCAAAGCGCACATCGAGAGCAAGGTGCGAAAATTCGTGTCCTACAATGTTCTCGGCCTCTTGCCGGGGCGCTCGGGCGGCGGACAAGCCGTGGTGTATTCGGCGCATTACGACCACCTCGGCATCGATCCGAGCATGAGCGGCGATAACATCTATAACGGTGCGGTTGATAACGGCACGGGTTGCGGGATATTGCTCGAGCTGGCGCACGCCTTCAGCGCCTCGGGCGCGCGCCCGCCGTCCCCGGTTTTGTTTGCCTCGGTGACCGCCGAGGAGAAGGGTCTTTTGGGATCGAATTATCTCGGTAAACATCTGCCCATTCCGGCGGCCAAGATCGCGCTGGATTTGAACTTCGATGCGATTCTGCCGATGGGCATGCCGCAATCGGTGAATGTGACGGGCGCGGAGCGCACGTCGTTCTATCCCACGGTTGAGAAGACCGCGGCAGCCTTTGGGTTCGAGATTCAGGCGGATGCAGAACCTGGCGCGGGCCACTACTATCGTTCCGATCATTTCAGCATGGCGCGAGCGGGTGTCCCCGCGTTCTCGATCAATACCGGCGTTAGATTTGCCGGTCACACGCCCGAGTGGGGCAAGGCGCAGCACGAGGAGTACACGGCGAAGCACTACCATCGTCCGAGCGACGAATACAGCCCATCGATGGATTTCACCAGCGATGCGGAAATGGCCAAATTCGGCTTTGCCTTGGGCTGGGAGGCCATGCTGGGAAAAGGCACGGTGAACTGGTTGCCGGGAGATGAGTTCGAAGCTGCCCGCTTGCACGGAGTGGCGCATTAGCTCGCCGACAATTGCGCTGTCATAACGTCATGTCATAAGCTGGGAAGCGGCGAATGCGTCTCTGCTCTGCGACGCGCCCGCGCACGCACGCAGGTGAATCGAACGGAGCGTGCGCCAAGTCTCATCGGCCTCGACGTCGGAATCGGTAGTCTGCACTCCGTCATCACACGACGGAGTTTCCATGGTCGACCATTCAATGACGGGCACGTTCAAGATCCCTCAGGATCTTCTGTCCGAAGCAAAGCGCAGCAAGCCCAAGACCGATCGATTGCATGTCGAGGGCTGGCGCAATTCCTGGCTGTCGCGCCTGGTGGAAAAGCTAGTCGGACACGGCTAGAAAACCGCGTAGGATGAGCTGCCCTGCGAGGGTAGGCATCGGCTGAAAGTGAGGGCTTAAGTCAAATAGGCAGGCTCCCTGCCGACCTGCCGCATTATGATGGCGCTTGAGGGGAGGGAAAACCCATGCGCCTTGCTCGTCCTGTTTATGAAGGGCTGCCGTTCATCTATATGCTGATCGGCGCAGCCGCGATTTTTCTGTTCTACATCAATCCGCTCGGATTCGCCGGCAAGGCAGCCTTTCTGATCGGCGTATTCGCGGAAACTGCCGCGCTCACGCTGTATCTGCGCCGCCAGGACTGCCGCGAATTGAGCCGCGAATATAGCGGCGAGACGATCGATCTGCCGTCCAATTTGAACGGCTAGCCTATCTTCGGATTTTCGGTGACGCCGGTGGCTGCGGCGCTGTCCGCAGTATCCAGGGCGTTTTTCACGCGCGGCGTTCGCTCATCGATGTACATGATTTCGTGCTGGCCGACTTGCACCACGTCGCCGTCGTTCAAGTTGTGCCGCCGTACGCGTTTCGACTTCACGAAGATGCCGTTGGTGCTGTTGAGATCTTCGATCAGACACGAGTCTTGCTGCGTCACGATTTGGCAATGATGTCGGCTGATGAATTTGCTGTCGATTTGCAAATCGTTGTCGGAGGTGCGGCCGATCACCAGCCGCCCGGGTTTCAGTTCACGTTCCCCCACGGTTTTACCGTCGCTGGCGAGCAGGATACGGCCGACAACTTGCGCGGATTCGGATTGCGGCGGCATGGTGTATTCCATATTCGGCACCCTCATCCGATTGGTGCCCGATGCGAATTCGACCCACTGTAATTCGCCGATCGCCGCGTCCAGCTCCTCCATGCCGACGGTGTCTTTGTCCTTGCCGAATGCGGCCATCAGGCAGGTATCGCAGAGCGTATTGACCAGCCGCGGTACGCCGCCCGTGTACTTGTAGATGGTCGCGTAGGTGTCCTCCGCGAATATGCGCCGTCCTTGCGAGCCGGCCACCTCGAGCCGATGGTCGATATAGGCGTTGGTCTCCGCCTTGGTCAGGGCGGTCAAATGAAAGCGCAGGCGCACGCGTTGCGTTAGCTGGACCAGCTCGGGGGAATTCAGCTTGTCGCTCAGTTCAGGCTGTCCGGCGAGAATAATGCGCAGCACCTTTTCCTTGGTGGTCTCCACGCCCGACAACATGCGCACTTCCTCGAGCACGCGGTTGCTCAGGTTCTGCGCCTCATCGATGATGAGCAGCACCTTGCGTCCGTTGCTGTATTGCTCCGTCAAAAATTGATTCAACGTCGCCAGCACTTCCGGTTTCTTCATGTTGAACGGCGAGAAGCCGAACTGCACGAGGACGCTTTGCAGAAACGCCGTGGGGGACAATTGCGTTTGGTTGATTTGCGCGACGATCGCGTCGCTTTGCAGCTCGCGCAAAAACGTTTCGATCAAGGTGGTCTTGCCGGCGCCGATTTCACCGGTGATCACGACGAACCCGTCGGTGAACCAGATGGTCGACTCCATGTACGCCTTGGCGCGGGCATGCTGTTTGCTCAAATACAAAAACTGCGGGTCCGGGCTCAGGCGGAACGGCAATTCATGCAATTTGAAGAGTTCTAGGTACATGGCGCGGGTTGATTTAAGCCGATAATACTGCCCAACTTAAGCAGTTTAGGCCCATTGGATCAATTTTAGTGTATTCGAAAGCGCCGTATTGCGGTCCTTTGGCAGGCGCTTGAGGATGGTGCAATGGCCCAATTTTCGGCCCGGGCGGGGTGTTTTACCGTAGTCGTGATACGCCAACCCGTCGATGCCCAGCAAGCGCTCGCGGTCGGGCATTTGGCCTAAAAAATTGATCATGGCCGTGTGCCCGAGCGCGCGGGTACTGCCGAGCGGCATATCGCAAACCGCCCGCAGGTGATTCTCAAATTGACTCGTCACGCAGCCCTCGATGGTCCAGTGGCCGGAGTTATGTACTCGCGGCGCCATTTCATTGGCGATCAGAGACCCTCGCACCACAAAAAACTCGAGTGTCAGAACACCAATGTAGTCGAGGGCGCCCATGACGCGTTTCATGTAGAGCCGCGCGCGCTTTTCGAGCCGTGCGCTGATAAAGGGCGCAATGCTGTAGCGTAAAATGCCGCCTCCATGCGTATTGCAGGACAAGGGATAAAATGCCGACTGTCCGGCCGCCGAGCGCACGCCCACCAGCGACACTTCGCGAGAAAAATCTTGAAATTTTTCGTAGACCAGGCCCGCCGTGCCGATGGCAGCCCAAGCGCGATCGACATCCTCCGCGGCCCGCAGCACGAATTGCCCTTTGCCGTCGTAACCCAAGCGCCGTGTTTTCAAAACCCCGGGAAGCCCGATTTTTTCGCTGGCACGGATCAGTTCCGCGCGGCTGTCGACCGCGCAATGTGCGGCCACCGGGATTTTGAGGCGGGCGAACAACGCTTTTTCCGCAAGGCGATCTTGCGACACCTCGAGCGCCGCGCGCGGCGGGCGGACCTGTGTGATTCTCTCGAGAGGTTCAAGGGCGCCCCCGGAAATGTTCTCCCAGTCGAAGGTGACGACGTCGCTGCGCGAGGCTAGCTGCGCGAGCAGCCCCGCATCCTCGAGATCCCCGATGAGGCTGGGCGCGACCTGCGCGCCGGGCGTCTCGGCGCTGCGATCAAGAAACAGGCAGCGCACCCCGATGGGATATCCGGACAGCGCCAGCATGCGCCCCAACTGGCCGGCTCCGACGATGCCGACGTGCATCAATTTCAAGAGTGGCGCGGATCCGGCTTGGCGATAACCGCCGCGGTTTGCGCCTGGCGAAATGCATCCAACGCGGTTCGAATACCGGCGTCCTCATTCGCCAGCATCGCGGCCGCGAACAGCGCTGCATTGGCCGCGCCGGCGACGCCGATGGCAAACGTTGCGACCGGAACGCCGCTGGGCATTTGCGCGATCGACAGAAATGAGTCGATGCCGCTCAATGCTTTGGATTGAATCGGAACGCCGAGTACGGGAACCGAGGTTTTGGCGGCGGTCATACCCGGCAGATGCGCGGCGCCTCCGGCACCGGCAATGATGGCTTTGAGGCCCCGGTCGCGCGCGGAAGCGGCGTACTCGAACAGCAGATCGGGCGTCCGATGCGCCGAAATGACGCGAACCTCGTGCGCAATATTCAAGCGGGTCAATATGTCGGCCGCAGCCTGCATCGTTTCCCAGTCGGAAGACGACCCCATGATGACTCCAACCACAGCTTTCATCGGGGCAAGTTTACCAATCTATCCGAGCAACTGGCGCAGAAACGCGAAAAGTTCCCGGGCGCCCACGGGTGAACGCTGTTCGGCGCGTTCTTTTTCGGCCTTGGCGAGCAATCGCGTCAAGGCGGCACGATCGGCATGGGGATATTCCTCGAGCAGCTCACCCAAGGCCGCCTCGGGTTCCGACAGCAAGCGATCCCGCCATCGTTCAATCTGCTGAAAATGGCGGACTTCCAGATCATGGCGTTGCTTGCGCTCAGCCATCTTGGCAAGCACCGGCTCCGGATCGATGTTGCGCATCAATTTGCCGATGTATTGCCGTTGCCGGACCTGTGCACCGTGCGATGGCAGGCGGCGCAGGTCGCGCAACGCCACAAACAGATTTTCGGGCAAGTCCAAGGCTTTGATCTCTTGATCCGGCAGGGCGGACAGTTTTACGCCCAATTCCTGCAAAGACGCCGCTTCGCGCTTGCGGGCGCTCTTGCTTGCCTGCTGCTCCTCGGATTCGCCGGAATCCTGGCCTTCATTCTCGCTACTCATATTCCCCATGCTATCACTCGGGCCGGTAGAATCACCGTATGACCGCAACCCATACCCCTGCGCGACTCACCCAAACGGACCTGGAATCGATCATCGAACGAGCGCTCGAGGAAGCCCGGGCCCGGGGGGCCTCTCAGGCGGAAGCGGCGGTCAGCCAGGATACGGGGCTGTCGGTCAGCGTGCGCTTGGGCGAGGTGGAGACGCTGGAACACCAACGCGATCGCAGTATGGGCATCACCGTGTATTTTGGGCGGCGCAAGGGTTCGGCGAGCACCGCCGACTTCTCCATGGAAGCCGTGCGCGCAACGGTCGCCAAGGCCTGCAGCATCGCCCGATTTACCGCGGAGGATGAGAGCGCGGGGCTGGCGGACGCCGCACTCATGGCGCGCGCGCCGCCGAATCTCGATCTATCGCACCCGTGGAATGTCAGCGCCGACCGTGCCATCGAGATCGCCAAAACCTGCGAGGCCGCGGCGCTGGCTTTCGACACGCGCATCAACAATTCCGAGGGGGCATCGGTCGGCACCCACCAAGGGTTGCATGTCTATGGAAACACGCACGGTTTCGTCGGCGGCTACCCCACGACGTCGCACACGGTGAGCTGCGTGGTCCTGGCCGGAAACGGGGAGGACATGCAGCGCGACTACTGGTACAGCAGCTCGCGCGATTGGCACGAGCTGCAGGACGCGGAGGCGGTTGGCCGGGAAAGCGCGCGGCGCACCATTGCCCGGCTCGGACCGCGGAAAATCAGTACCCGCCGCGCGCCCGTGCTATTCGTGCCGGAACTGGCGCGCGGCCTCATCGGGCATTTCGTCGCGGCAATCCGTGGCAGCAGCCAATACCGTCAGGCATCGTTCCTGCTGAATTCCGTAGGACAGCAAATATTTCCCGCGGGATTCTCCATAGCGGAGCGCCCGCACATGCCGAAGGCGATGGGCAGCGCGCCGTTTGACGATGAAGGCGTCGCGACGCGCGACCGCGAACTGATCGCCGACGGAGTCTTGAGCGGCTACATTTTATCGAGCTATTCCGCCCGCAAGCTGGGACTCAAGACCACCGGCAACGCCGGCGGTGCGCACAACCTTCTGGTGGCACCCACGCTCTCCGGCGGCATGCCGGCCTTGCTGGAACGCCTCGGAACCGGGTTGCTGCTGACGGAATTGATGGGACAGGGCGTCAATACCGTAACGGGCGACTACTCGCGCGGCGCGGCAGGGTTCTGGGTCGAGAACGGGGCGATTCAATACCCCGTGGCGGAAATTACCATTGCGGGCAACTTGAGATCGATGTTCGAGGGGATTGCCGCGGCGGGCGACGACATCGATGCGCGCGGCGGCGTGCGCGTCGGCTCGATATTGCTGCAGGAGATGACGATCGCCGGAGAGTGAGCGGAATTTCCCGGGCGGCCGGTTAGAACTTCGTCTCGATAAAATCTTTCAGCGTGCGGCCTCTCAACGGTTCCTCCATCGAACCTTCCGCTTCATTCAAGAGCGCAACCGCGGGACCCACGCTGTGGATGGCAATGGCCAGGCGCCCGCTGTGCAGGGCGCGAACGACCTCAAAGATTTCGGCAAGGCTGATGGCCGCAATGTCGCGGCCCGGAACGAAACGCTCGTGTTCGGTGGCCAACAGCAATCCATTTTGTTCCAAACAATGCAGCACGGGCGCCAGGGCGATGCTGGGGATATCGAGTTCCTGAGCCAGAGCATGCGCCGACCAGCCGGTCTTGCCGGCTGAAAAATCGCGGCCGACCAGGTACATGATCGACAGCGCCACTTGTTCGCGATCGCGGCCGGTGAGTTCGAAGGATTCCTGGCCATGGCGCAGGTATTGCGGATATTGCAGATAGAAGGCGAGCTGCGCACCGATGAGCAAAATCAGCCAACTCAAGTAAACCCAGATAAGCGTCGTCAGCACGATGGCGAAGCCCGTGTAGATCGCCACCAGTTTGGACGAGTACACGATGAACGCCGTGAACACTTTGCCGACCAATGCCCACACCACTCCTGCGGTAATACCGCCAATGAGTGCCGCCCGCAGTTGCACCTTGGTATTGGGAATGAAGACATACATGAAGGTAAAGATAACGGTGACTATCACGTACGGCAGGATTCTGCCCAGGGCGCTCAAGGTCCACGCCAATGGCTTGATCCCGTCGACCCACGCGGCGAAAGGACTGTGTTCGGCGCCCGCCAACAGGCCGAGCGCCACGGCGAGCAGGATGGGGCCCAATATCATCACCGCCAGGTATTCGGTGAAGCGCCGCAAAAAGCTGCGCGGCCGATCGACGCGCCACAAAAAGTTAAAGCTCTTTTCGACCTTTTGAATGGTCGTGACGACCGTGTAGGCCAAAAACAGCAGGCCGATCGATCCCAGCAGATCGCCGCGCATATTGCGCACGAACTGCAAAACACTCTCCGTCAGTTGATCCGCCGCGCCGCCCATCGGCGCGAAGAACTGCGAGAGGATGAATTTCAAATCGCCGCGCGCGCCGCCCAAGCTCTTCAAAATCGCGAAGCTGAACACCAGCAAGGGGACAATCGACAGCAGCGTCGTGTAGGCGAGACTCATGGCCCGCACGCTGATCTCGCCGCGCAGCCAGTCGCGTACCAGCGCGGCAGGATAGCGCACCACCCGAAGCACGGGGCCCCAGGGCCGGGGCATGCCGCGCGAGCCGGTGAACAGGCCATCCTCGATGGTCTCGAACCACTTGAACATGAACCAAGCTTACGCCGTGAGCAGCTTGAGCGCCTCGCGGTAATTATCGCTGGTGCGTGCCAAGATCTCCGGCGGCAGGTGCGGCGCGGGCGGCTTCTTATTCCAGTGCAACGACTCCAGATAGTCGCGCACGAATTGCTTGTCGAAGCTCGGCGG
Organism: uncultured Gammaproteobacteria bacterium; assembly: GCA_963721095.1. GTDB lineage: Bacteria > Pseudomonadota > Gammaproteobacteria > Steroidobacterales > Steroidobacteraceae > Bog-1198. The sequence goes on from CAVRHU010000001.1 coordinate 1,024,461, forward strand.
ACTGATCCCCGGCTTGTAGGAAGCCATCGGCCAGAAGCGCGAAGAATCCGGCGTCAATACCTCATCGATGAGATAGAGTTTGCCCGCCTTGTCGAGGCCGAATTCGAACTTCGTGTCGGCTATTATGATGTTGCGCGCGCGCGCATGTTCGGCGGCGAATCGATAAACCTCCAGTGCTATGCGGCGAATATCCTTCGCGCATTGCGCGCCCACCAGCTTGACGATGGCATCGAATTCGATGTTCTCGTCGTGGGAGCCGGCCGGCGCTTTGGAAGCGGGGGTGAACAACGGCTCCGGCAAGCGTGCCGCCATCGTGAGCCCGGCGGGCAATGCAATGCCGCAAACCGAGCCGTGCAATTGGTAGTCCTTGAACCCGGAGCCGATGAGATAGCCCCGGACCACCGCTTCGAGCGGCAAGGCATCGAGCTTCTTGACTACCATGGCGCGGCCGTTGAGCTGCGCACGCTCTTGCACGTCGCCGATCACATCCTCGACGCGCAGATTCGAGAGATGGTTGGCCGTGATGTGCGCAGTTTTGCCGAACCAGAACAGCGAAATCTGGGTCAGAACCTCTCCTTTGAAGGGAATCGGGTCAGGCAACACCACGTCGAACGCAGACAGCCGATCCGTGGCGACGATGAGCAGGTGCTGATCGTCCACATCGTAGATATCCCGCACCTTTCCTTGGTGTATTTTTTTGAGACTGCGCAAATGCGTCTCGAAAAGCGGGGCCGAATGCGAATACTGTTCCATGTGCAAACGCTCGCGACTGCTACCATTGAAGGTCGGCGATTGTGGCGGGACACGGCGTGTAGGTCAACGCGAATGAGTTGGAACGGCATTTTATTTGGCGCCTTGATTGGTTTTCTGCTCACCCGGAGCGCCTGGGGAGCGCTGGCCGGCGCCATCATTGGTTACATGCTTAATCCGAAGGGAGGGGTTCGGATTGCGACCGGCAACGGCGCAGCCTCGATTTCCAGCGAATTCTTCCGCACCACGTTCGAGATCATGGGCTATGTTGCCAAGTCGGACGGGCGCGTTTCCGAGGCAGAGATCGACGCGGCACGGCGCGTGATGCAGGAACTGAATCTAGGACCCAACGACGTCGCCGCGGCCATCGCCTGCTTCAGGACGGGCAAGTCAGCCGGCTACGATGCGAACTTAAGCATCGAGCGGCTGCGCGAGTCCTGCGGCTTGCGCTACGATCTGTTGCGGGCGTTCGTGGATCTGCAACTCCGTGCGGCGCTCGCCGGCAACGGCATTTCGCCCCCGGCGCGCAGGATACTTCAGGGAATCGCACAGCGGCTCGGGCTGTCGGACCTGGAGTTTGCAAACATGGAGGCATCGCTGCGTTCGCGGCAGAATGGTTCGCGCGCGCAGGCCAATAACTTGGCACAATGCTATGCAGAGCTGGAGGTCAACGCCAGCATCAGCGATGCGGAGCTCGTGAAGGCGTATCGGCGCCAGATGAGCCGGCATCACCCTGATAAGCTCGTGGCCAACGGCCTGCCGGAGTCAATGGCGCAAATGGCGAAAGAGAAAACTCAAAGAATTCAGGAAGCCTACGAAGCCGTACGTGCGGCGCGAGGCATGCGCTAGGAGCTCCTGACCATGGGTATCATCATCGCACCGTCGATCCTGTCCGCGGACTTCGCGCGTCTTGGCGAAGAGGTCAATTCGGTTCTGGCTGCTGGAGCGGATTGGATTCATTTCGATGTCATGGACAATCACTACGTGCCGAATCTCACGGTCGGCCCTGTCGTCTGCCAGGCATTGCGCAAGGCCGGCGTGAAAGCGCCCATCGATGTTCATCTCATGGTGACCCCTGTCGATCCTCTGGTGGAGGACTTCGCCAAGGCCGGCGCAACCAACATCAGTTTTCATCCGGAAGCCACGCAGCATGTGGATCGCACCATTCAGCTCATCCGCCATTCGGGCTGCAAGCCCGGCCTGGTGTTCAATCCGGCGACATCATTAAATTGGCTCGATTATGTGATCGACAAAATCGATGTCATTTTGTTGATGTCCGTGAACCCCGGATTCGGCGGCCAGGAATTCATTCCAGAAGTTTTGCCCAAACTCGCGGAAGCACGCGCGCGGATCAACGCCGCCGGGCGGGACATTCGACTGGAAATCGACGGCGGCGTGAAAGTCGAGAATGCCGCGAGCATCGCCAAGGCAGGCGCGGATACCTTTGTCGCGGGCTCAGCGATTTTTGGCAGCGCCGATTATGCGCACACCATCAAGGCGATGCGCGCGCAAATCGAATCGGGCGGAAGAAAAGCCTAAAGCACCGGGGGAGCGGGGTGTGCCCCGGCTTATTCGTCGTCGTCCTCGTCATCCTCATCGTCTTCATCATCAGGCTGTTCGGCACGCGGGCTCTTGGCCCCGACCGCATTCGCACCCGCGCCCGCTTTTACCGGGACGATCAGCGGACGGGTCTTGACCTTGGGCCGCGCGTTGAATACCACAATGGTTTTTCCGGTGGCGCGCAGCAGTCCTTGTTCTTCCAGCACCTTGAGCACGCGCCCGGCCATTTCGCGCGAGCAACCCACCAAACGTGAAAGTTCCTGCCGGCTGACTTTGATTTGCATGCCTTCGGGATGGGTCATCGCATCGGGTTCGCCGCACAAATCCATGATGGCGTGGGCCACGCGTCCCGTGACATCGACGAATGCAAGATCACCCAGCTTGCGGTTGGTGCGATCCAGGCGCGTTGCCAATTGCGTCGCCAATTCAAATATCAAGCCAGGACTTTCCGCGGCAATCTGCCGAAAGCGCGGATAGGTCATTTCGGCGAGTTCGGATTGCTGGCGGGTCCGGACCCATGCACTGCGCGTCGGCTGTTCGTAGAACAAGCCCATCTCGCCGAAGAATTGGCCCTTGTTCAAATAGGCCAGCACCATTTCATTGCCGTCTTCGTCTTCGATCATGACTTCGACGGAACCGGAAATGATGTAGTACAAAATGTCCGGCAGGTCGCCGGCGTGAATGATCACGGTCTTTGAAGGGACTGTCCGAATGCGGCAGTAGCTCAAGAAACGATTGATCGCTGGGATATCGCTTAAGGCTTTTGCCCCTTCTTCCATGTTCACTCCCGATGGTTTTTTCGCGGCTTAAACGCCAATGCTGGCGCACGTTTTATTACATAAGTCCCGGAATCGCAAGCACTAAAAGCAACCTAACTAGATCCAATACGAGCCGCGGGTCATAAGTCTCGATGTCGCGCGCATCGCCAATGTTATGGGAAAAGGCAACGGTTTACCTCCCATCGAGGCAGCTTTCGCACCATGCTGCATCTCATCGTGGGTCATCTGCGTCAGAATGGCACGGCTGCGCAGGTCCCTTGGACTCAGGCGCTCCAGGTGATCGCGCAAATGCGATTCGACCTGCTTTTCGGTCTCGGCGATGAAGCCAAGGCTGGCGCGATCGCCGAGTGCGCCCGCGAAAGCACCGAGGGTCAGGGATCCGAAGTACCAAAGCGGGTTCAAAAGACTGGGCCGGCCATTTAATTCCCTCAGGCGCTGCTCGCACCAGGCCAAATGATCGACTTCCTCCCCGGCAGCTTCTTGCATGGCGGACTTCACCTGCGGGTCCCGGGCGGTGAGCGCCTGGCCCTGGTACAGCGCCTGGGCAGCCACCTCTCCGGCGTGATTTACCCGCATCAACCGCACCGATTCGGCCCGTTCGGCTTCCGGCAGCGCCTGTCCGGGGGCGGTTTGCGGGACGCTTCGAGATGAGCGTGGAGGGATTGTTAAGATCTTGATTATCTTGTCTATTTCGCCAATTGCGCGATCCAAGACTGCAAACCTTCGTGCGCTCATCGATACATTATATTATAGGTGCGTAATGATGCGGATCCGAAGGCTGGCATCTACCCGCGCTGTTCTGTACACTTTCGCGCCTTTCGTCAAGACCCTATTTGTTGAGCATCCCATGTACACCGTATTTTCAAAGCCTGAAGAATCTCGCGGCGACTGGTTTCTAGTCGACGCCGCAGGCAAAACCCTGGGCCGCCTGGCTTCGGAAATCGCGCATCGCTTGAAAGGTAAGCACAAGCCAAATTATGCGCCGCATCAAGACCTTGGCGACCACATTGTCGTCGTCAACGCCGGCGCGGTACGCGTCACGGGCGCCAAACTCACCGACAAGTTCTACCATCAACACACCGGCTATGTCGGCAACTTGAAGAGCATCAGCCTGGGCAAACTGCTGCAAGAGCATCCGGAGCGCGCCATTCAGTTCGCCGTCAAAGGCATGCTGCCGAAGGGCCCCTTGGGCCGTCGCATGTATAAGAAGCTGCATGTATTCGGCGGCAAGGATCATCCCCATCAAGCACAGCAGCCCAAGGCGCTGGAAATTTAATTTCTAGGACATTCAATGGCAAATACAGTCGCCAATTACTACGGCACCGGCCGCCGCAAAACCTCCAGCGCGCGGGTCTACTTGCGTCAAGGCACCGGCAAGGTGTCGATCAACGGCCGAACCTTGGATGAATTCTTTGGCCGCGAGACCGGGCGGATGATCGTGCAGCAGCCCTTCGGCGCGGTACAACTCGATGGCAAATTCGATGTCGAAGCGCATGTCGAAGGCGGCGGGATTACCGGCCAGGCCGGTGCGATTCGCCACGGGATTACGCGCGCCCTCATGGCCTATGATGAGACGCTGCGTTCGCCATTGCGTAAAGCCGGCTTCGTTACCCGCGATGCGCGCGAAGTGGAGCGTAAGAAGGTCGGCCGGCGCAAGGCGCGTCGCGGCACCCAGTTCTCCAAACGATAATCACGAGAGCGCCTTCGGCCTCCTTAGCTAAACGATCGATCGAATTTGGGGGATCGTCTAGTGGTAGGACAACGGTCTCTGACACCGTTTACCTAGGTTCGAATCCTAGTCCCCCAGCCAAATAGGGCCCACCGATGTGGGCCCTTTTCTTAAACGGTGCGAAGGTTTAGGCGGTTCTAAGAGATGTCGGGCGAGCACAATTCGAGTCAACGGCTAGCGCCCATGGCGCTCGCGGCGCTCGGCGTTGTGTTCGGCGATATCGGCACCAGCCCCCTATATGCGGTGTCGGCCTGTTTTGTGGGCCCTGGGATTGCCGTGACTCCGGAGCACGTATTGGGCGTGCTGTCGCTGATCTTTTGGTCCTTGGTCGTCGTCATCCTATTCAAGTACGTGCTCGTGGTGCTCAACGCCGATAACAAGGGGGAGGGCGGCGTACTGGCGCTGACTGCCTTGGTCGTCAACACGGTGCGCGCAAGCCCGCGCCGAAAACTCTATGGAACCCTGGGCATCTTGGGCGCTTCGCTGTTTTTCGCCGATGGCGCCATTACGCCTGCCATATCGGTATTGAGCGCCGTCGAAGGGCTGCATGTGGCCGCACCGGGTGCGCAGTTCCCCGTGCTGCCGATCACTCTCCTGGTGTTGGTCGCCCTGTTCGTCATTCAAAGGCACGGCACCGGGTCGGTGGGAAAAGTGTTCGGGCCGGTCATGCTTTTTTGGTTCGCGGTCCTGACCGTGCTGGGCGTCTCATGGATCGTGCGCGAGCCGGGCGTGCTGTTGGCGATCGATCCGCGCCGCGCGATCGGATTGCTGGCGCAGCACCAGATCGGCTCGCTCGCGGTGCTCGCCGGCGTATTTTTGTGCGTGACGGGTGGCGAGGCGCTGTACGCCGACATGGGCCACTTCGGCAAGGCGCCGATTCGATTGGGCTGGATGTGCGTCGTCATGCCGGCGCTGGTCTGCAATTATTTTGGGCAGGGCGCGATGTTGATCGAGAATCCGGCGGCCATCAGCAATCCGTTTTATCTGATGGCACCGGCATGGTCCTTGTGGCCGCTGGTGATTTTGGCGACGGCGGCCACCGTCATTGCCTCACAAGCGGTCATCTCCGGGGTCTTCTCGGTGACCACGCAAGCGGTGAGCTTGGGACTGTTGCCGCGCCTGCGCGTCGAGCACTCCTCGGCGTCCGTCGTCGGTCAGATTTACGTGCCGACCATGAATTGGATTCTCATGGTGGCGGCGCTCGCGTTGGTCGTGGGTTTCGGCAGCTCCGCGGCACTGGGCGGAGCGTATGGCCTGGCCGTTTCCGGCGCCATGACCATCGTGACGCCCTTGACCTTGAGCCTCATCAAATCCCGCACGGGCAAGGACAGCCGTCTACTGCGTACCGGATTGTCGCTGCTGTTCATTGTCGATATCGCTTTCCTGCTCGCCAATCTGACCAAGCTCGAGGACGGCGGCTGGGTTCCGCTGGTATCGGGACTCACGATATTCTGGCTGATGCAAACCTGGCAGAGCGGCCGCGCCTCGCTCATGGCACGGTTGCTGCGCGAGCAAAAACCGGTGCGCGACTTCATCGAAGACTTGAAATTGGATCCGCCGGTCCGCGTCGCGGGCACCTCCATCTTCCTCGATCAGAAGGCGTCGGGAATTCCGCGCGCCTTGCTCAATAACATCAAGTTCAACCGGGTGATGCACGAGCGCGTCGTACTGCTGACCGTGGTGACCCGCGAGGTGCCGCGCGTGTCCGCGCCCAAGCGCTTGACCGTCACCCCCGTTTGCGAGGGCATCGTCCGGGTCGTCGCACAGGTGGGTTTCATGGAGAAGCCGAACATCACCGCGATCTTGCGCGAGGCCGAGAGCCACGGCGTACCGTACGATCCAGAGGCGACCACGTATTTCCTGAGCCGGGAAGAATTGCTTCCCGGCCGCCGCTCCGATCTGCCGCCGTTGCGCCGCCGCGCATTCATGCAGATGGCCCGCAACGCGCAAGTCATCGGCGACTACTATGGCTTGCCGCACAACCGAGTGGTCGAGATTGGTACCCGCCTAGAGATTTAGGAGCCCGTCTGAATGCTCAGACAGGCTCCAAGGTTCTGACGCCGGCATCGCCGGCGATGATCAGCACGTCGGCGCGACGGCGCGCGAAGAGGCCCACGGTCACGACGCCGGCAATCTGATTGATGGCGGATTCCAAGGTTTTGGGGTCGGTGATCTTCAGACCATGCACGTCCAGGATCGGATTACCGTTGTCGGTGACAACCCCTTCGCGCCATACCGGCTGGCCGCCGAGCTTCACCAGCTGCCGCGCCACATAGGAGCGAGCCATGGCTATGACTTCGACGGGGAGCGGGAAGGCGCCCAGCACGGGCACCAGCTTGGAGTCATCGATGATGCAGACGAAGCGCTTCGAGGCGGCTGCGACGACTTTCTCGCGCGTCAGCGCGGCACCGCCGCCCTTGATGAGCATGCCGTCGGCGGTGGCCTCGTCGGCGCCGTCGATATAGAGACTGAGGTCGCCGGAAGTATTCAAGTCGAGTTCTTCAAAGCCCGCCGCGCGCAGTCTTTCGGATGTCTGGCGCGAACTCGAAACTGCGCCGGAGAGCTGGATTTTGCGGTCTTTCAGGACTTCGATGAGTTGATTGACGGTGGATCCGGTGCCGATTCCCAACACCATGCCGCTTTCGATGTAGCGGACCGCGGCTTCTGCGGCGCGGCGTTTTTTTTGCGTTGAGGGATCCAGAGACACGCGCGATTTCCTACCTGCAGAAACAACTGTGCCCGCTTACGCGGGCACAGTTGATTACTTTCGAAGGCTTACTTTTTCTTAGCGGCCTTTTTCTTAGCTACCTTCTTCTTCGCCTTCTTTGCTTTCGCTGCCATGATAGAAACTCCGTTATCGGGTTAGTCCGGGATCCGAGTATATACACGAATAATTAATTTACAAGCAATAGCTCGCGCATGCACACCACAATGTGCTAGCGGTGTGAGCGGCGTCACTCAAGGGCGAGGATGAAATCCCAATCCTTCTTCGTCACCGGCATGACCGACAGACGATTCCCACGGCGCAGCAAAACAAAATCCTTCAACTTCTTCTCGGCGTGCTTTCGCAACTCATCGAGCGTGATGATGCGCTTGAGCTTGCGCTCGAACTTCACATCGACCGCGTACCAAGACGGTGCATCCTTCTTGGAATCGGGATCGTAGTGGTGGTTCTTCGGGTCGAAGGCGGTGACGTCCGGATAACCTTCGCGGGCAATGCTGACGATGCCCGCGATGCCCGGCACGTCGCAGCTGGAATAGTAGAAAAATGCTAAATCACCCTTTTTTATGGAGTCGCGCAGCATGTTGCGCGCCTGGTAATTGCGTACGCCGTCCCACGCAGTGGTTTGTTTGGGAGCCTTGCCAAGATCATCGATGCTGAAAGTGGCGGGCTCCGATTTGATCAGCCAATAATTCATCGGAAGTGCTCCATTCCCGTTTCTGTTGCCAGTGAATCCAATTGCAGGTCCCAATCATCCGCGAAGTTCACATCGGTGCGCCGGCAGTCTAACGCGAGCCCCGCCAGGTGCGGACCCTTCCAATGGCAGCGTCGCCGACGGAACGCCAGGCGCGATCATATACCCGCCCCCCAATACCCAAGCGCCGGCCCTGAGCCTCGACGGCCACGAAGGGGATGAGGATCTGACGGCGCTCGCTTGGCAGGCACCACCGCCTCGACGGCCGGCGTGGGAGGGACGCCGATGCTCCGGCGCGCCCGATGCACGCCGCGCGGCGCGCAGTTGTTTACGAAGGATTGCCTTCATTGAGATGGGATGGCGCTACCCGCAGATGCCGTTTTGGATCGTTGCTCCCGACCTGAGCAACAGGTGGGGCCGACTGCGGCACTTAAGGCTTTCCGCTCGGGGCGGACTTGCACAATGATGCCAGCAAGCATTGGCCCCTGGGGTTTACAAAATTAGGGTCAGGAGGTAACCCGATCCGCATCGAACACCGCAGGCAGCGCCAAATTTAAAAGTCGAGACAGGCCGCTCAGAGTTCGAGCTGTTGACCTTTCTCCAAGGCCGACTCTACGCGCTCACGCAGGATACGCAAGCGTCCGCCGACGTCGGAATCGAGATTGGTGTCACGATTGCGGAATCGAATGAGCTCATTTGCCATGTTTAGCGCCGCTATCACCGCAATCCGATCCAACCCGACGACTTTGCCGCTATCGCGGATTTCGCGCATTTTCATGTTCAAGAATTCGGCGGAATCGAGCAGGTCGGAGCGCTCTTCGATCGGGCAGGAGATGTGATACTCCTTTTCGAGAATTCGCACGCTGACGCGCGCCTGATTGTCGCTCATGCCTGTTCCATGGACTTCAAGCGGCCGATCATGGCCTCGACCCGCGCCCGCACTTGTTCATTTTTTTGCAACAGCGTGGCGCGCTCGGACGTCAAGGTATCCTGGCGCTGACGCAACGCCCGATTCTCTTCCTTGATGTGACTGACCGTTACAATGAGATCTTCAAGACGCTTTTCCAGGCGCTTGAGCTCGAGTTCGACCGCTGACTTCGGGTTGGCTTCATTCATAGGCTGCCAATATAGAGCGGCCCATAGCGCAATGCAAAGGCGGGTTTATGCCTCCACTGCGCTATCATTCGCCCAATCATGATGTCTGATATTCGGTTCCAGGATTTCGAGGATGTATTGGCCACAGCCGGAGGCCTGGCGGATGCCGCCGAGGCGCATGGGTCTCTGTGCGGCGCCTTGTGCTCGGTCTCGCCTTACAGAATGCAGGACTGGATCAATGAAATCCTTCCGGACGGCGCCGCGCTCAGCGACGAGTCCTCCGCGATTCTGGAAAGAGTGTTTACCGCCACGGCGACATCCTTCGGAGAACAGGGAATGGAATTCGAGCCCCTGCTGCCCGACGATGAACAGCCGCTCAATGGGCGCGCCAACGCACTTGCATTATGGTGCACCGGCTTTCTTTATGGACTGGGTACCGGATCGATCTCCGACCTCGAAGCATTGGGCGGAGACGTCGGTGAAATCGTCCGGGACTTCACCGAGATCTCCCGCGCCACGGGCGATGAGGCGGAAGGGGACGAGTCCAACGAGCAGGCCTATGCGGAACTGGTTGAGTTCATCCGGGTTGCGGCGCAGGTCGTGTTCGAAGAACTCCTGCCGCTTCGCAGACAGATCTACCCCGAGCAGCAGCGGCTGCACTGACTCTATATAGGGTTCTCATGGATCGTAAGGAGTTCGCACGCCGACGGCGCCAATTCATGCGCATGATCGGCAAGGACGCGATCGCGATTCTGCCTGCGGCCCCCGTGCGTCACCGCAACGGCGACATTGAATACGCCTACCGCCAGGACAGCCATTTTTACTATTTGAGCGGCTTCCCGGAGCCCGACGCGGTTGCCGTGTTGGTTCCCGGGCGTCCCCACGCCGAATATCTTCTGTTCGTGCGCGAGCACGACGCGCTGCGGGAGTCCTGGGATGGCGCGCGCGCCGGGACGGAAGGAGCGGTCGAAGACTATGGCGCGGACGATGCATTTCCGATCGAGGACATCGATGAAATCCTGCCCGGACTGATGGAGCAACGCTCGCAGATCTTCTATTCGATGGGAACGCATTTGGATTTCGACCCCCGCATCTTGAGCTGGGTCAATGGACTCAAGGTGCAGTCCCGCCAGGGCGCGGGCGGCTTGCAGGAATTCGTGGCGCTGAACCATGTGCTCGATGACATGCGCCTCTACAAGAGCCGCCCGGAACAGGCCAGTCTGCGGCGCGCTGCGCAAATCGCGGTCGGCGCTCACCGCCGAGCGATTCGCTTCGCACGTCCCGGCCGCATGGAGTACGAGGTGATGGCGGAAGTGCTGCACGAATTCCGGTCGCACAATGCGGACGTCTCTTACCAACCCATCGTGGGGGGCGGCGCGAATGCCTGCGTCATGCACTATCGCGACAACAATCAGCCGCTGCGCGACGGCGATCTGTTGCTGCTCGATGCGGGCTGTGAACACGACTACTATGCCTCGGATGTCACGCGCACCTTCCCGGTCAGCGGCAGATTCACCGCAGTGCAACGCGCCGTTTACGAGGTGGTGCTCGAGGCGCAATTGGCGGCCATCGACAAGGTGCGTTCGGGAAACCATTGGAATGAGCCGCACGAAGCGGCGGTGCGCGCGGTCACGCAAGGTCTTGCCCGGCTGGGGTTGCTCAAGGGATCCACACCTAAATTGATCAAGGAGCAGGCCTATGCGCCGTTTTTCAATCACCGAACCGGCCACTGGCTGGGGCTCGACGTGCACGACGTGGGCGACTACAAGGTGGGCGGCGAGTGGCGTGTACTGGAACCTGGGATGGCGCTAACCGTCGAACCGGGCATCTACATTCGACCCTCACCTAAAATTCCGAAGGAGTTTTGGAATATCGGCATTCGCATCGAAGATGAAGTACTGGTGACACGGGGCGCGCCGGAAGTGCTGACCGGCGGGCTGGAGAAAACGCCGGATGCCATCGAGGCACTGCGATGATCTTTGACGTTGCCATTGTGGGAGGCGGGATGGTGGGCGCCAGCTTGGGTGCGGCTCTCGCTCCCTTGGACGTGCGTGTGGCCCTCATCGAGGCAATTCCACATAATGCGGCGGCACAACCCAGCTTTGACGAACGTACCACCGCGCTCTCGAACGGCAGTCGTCGGATCTTGGACGCCTTGGGCGCATGGTCCGCACTCGAGGCGCTCGCAACGCCCATCGCCAAGATTCATGTGTCCGACCAGGGTCGATTCGGCTTTGCGCGAATCGACGCGCGTGAGCAGGGCCTCGCCGCGATGGGTTACGTGGTATCCAACCGGGCGCTCGGCAGCGCCCTTTGGTCGCGTCTTTCGAGCCCGAAACTCAAGATATTTTGTCCGGCCGACGTGTCCTTCATCACCGCGAATGATGAGGCCGTCAAAATTGAGGTCGATGAAGCCGGTAACAAAAGCACGATCGACGCCAAGCTCGTTGTGGCCGCGGACGGCGCGCACTCGGTCGTGCGCAGCGCCTTGAGGATCGGCGCGCAGGTCCGCGACTACGGTCAAACGGCCGTGATCACCACCGTGTTGCCGCAGCGCTTTCACGACAACGTGGCCTACGAGCGTTTCACACCCGACGGTCCCCTGGCATTGTTGCCATTGGATGGAGGCCGCTGCACGCTGGTCTTGACCCTGACGACGGACGCCGCACCTTCAGCCCTGGCGTGGTCCGACCGGGAATTTCTCGCGGAGGTACAACGCCGCTTCGGGTTTCGCCTGGGCCGGTTCCTCAAAGTGGGACGCCGCGTGGCGTATCCGCTGTCGTTGAGTCAATCGGAGCGCACCAGCGCGCCGCGGTGCGCCATCATCGGCAACGCCGCACAGAGCCTGCACCCGGTGGCGGGCATGGGTTTTAACTTGGGCTTGCGCGATGTGGCTTGCCTCGCCGAACTCATTGCCGAGAACCTTCGCAGCAGTGCCGATCCCGGCAGCCCGGCACTTCTGCGCGAGTACGATGCCTGGCGACGCGCGGACCGCGGCGGCGTCATCGCCTTCACGGATGGACTGGTCCGCCTTTTTTCCAGCCCCTTGAGCGCAGCGGCTCGCGTGCGCAACTTGGGGCTGCTCGCGTTCGATCTGCTGCCGCCCGCAAAGTCCGCGCTGTCGCGCCTCAGCACGGGCGGCGGCGGGCGCGTTCCCAAGCTTGCGCGCGGTGTGGGGTTATGAACCGCGGGCGGTCGCCGGAATTCGACGTGATCATCGTCGGCGCGGGTGTGACGGGCACGGTCATGGCAAGCCTGCTGCTGGCACGTAAATTGAGCACGCCAGGCCGGGTGGCGGTGGTGGCCGATCACTTTGCGGCCGCGCCGCACAGCGGCGCCGACTGGGACCTGCGCGTATTCGCATTGAGCCGCGCCTCGGAACGGCTGCTCAAGGTGTGCGGGGTCTGGAATTTACTGCCCGCAACCCGGGTGTTCGCGTATGAGCGCATGTGCGTCTTCGATGCCGGCGGGACGCCGGCGGGGCCCGGGTCGCTGACCTTTGATTGCGCAGAACTCGGCGAGCCCAATCTCGGCTACATCGTGGACGGCAAGGCCTTGCAATGGCAGTGCCTGCAATCGGCGCGTGCCGCGGGCGCTGTGCTGATCGAGGGTGCGGTAGAGGCGATATCAACGGGCGATGACGAGGTGACGCTTTCCTTGAGCGATGGACGCGAACTGCGCGCTACGCTGCTCGCGGCAGCGGATGGAACAGATTCCAAGACGCGACAACTGCTCGGCATCGACACCGCCGGCCATGCCTATCACCAAGACGCGTTGGTGGCGCATGTGCGAACCGCACAAGCTCATGCCAACACCGCGTGGCAGCGGTTCTTGAGCAGCGGACCTGTTGCCTTTTTGCCGCTCAGCGACGGACGATGTTCCATCGTGTGGAGCGTCGCGCGGTCCAAGGCCGATCTTTTGCGAGCGATGGATCCCGAGGCGTTCAGCGAGGCCCTGACCGAGGCCGGCGGCGCGGCGTTGGGACGGTGCACGCTCACGAGCGATCTGGCGAGCTTCCCGCTCAAGCTGCAATACGCTGTGTCTTACGCGCGGCCCCGGGCGGTATTGCTCGGCGATGCCGCGCACGTGGTGCATCCCCTCGCCGGCCAGGGACTGAACCTGGGCTTGCTGGATTGCGCGGCGCTCGCTCAGGTCTTGGGCGAAGCCGGGGGCGCGCAGAACTACGGCGATCACCGGCACCTGCGCCGCTACGAGCGGTGGCGCCGGAGCGAGAACGTCGTCGCGGCAGCGGCGCTGGATGGACTGGAGCGGCTGTTTTCCAATTCCGGTGTACTGAGCACCCGCTTGCGCACCGCGGGTTTGAGCGCCGTGGCCAGGATGCCATTCGTGAAACGCGCGTTTGCCCAGCGTGCCTTGGGAGTGTCGGGCGACGTACCGGAGTTTCTAAAGGCGGTCTAACTTTGCGGCGCAGATGAAGTCGTTCACCGACAGCCCGCCGATCGAGTGCGTGGAGTAGGTGACATGACAGTAGTCATAGCCCACCTCCAAATCGGGGTGATGATCTTCGCTGTTGGCGATATACGCCAGGGCATTGACGAAACTCATCGTCCGGTAGAAATCCTTGAATTTAAGCGACCGCTTGAGGCTCTTGGAATCCGGGGCAATTTTCCAGTCTTTGTGCAGCTGCTTGGCAAGCAGTTTGACTTTGGCGGGCGTCAAAGGCTTTACACCGCCCTCACAGGGCGCGCATTTCTTTTCCGATAAATCTTTCATGGCTGAATTCTGGCGTAGGTGCGCTCGATGTAGCGCTCGACCAGGTCCTGGAATTCTTCAGCGATCCGATCCCCCTTGAGCGTCACCGTCTTCGCGCCGTCCTCGTACACGGGCGCGACCGGGTGCTCGCCGGTGCCGGGAAGGCTGATGCCGATGTTGGCATGCTTGCTCTCGCCGGGCCCGTTGACCACGCAGCCCATGACCGCGACCGTCATGTCGGCCACGCCCGCACGCTGCTTGCGCCACTCCGGCATACGGTGCCGGATATGGCTTTGGATCTTTTGCGCCAATTCTTGGAAATAGGTGCTGGTGGTACGGCCGCACCCGGGGCACGCGATCACCATCGGGGTGAATGCGCGCAATCCCATGGTCTGAAGTATTTCTTGAGCGACGATGACTTCCTGAGTGCGATCACCGTTGGGTTCGGGAGTCAGTGAAACGCGGATGGTATCGCCGATGCCCTCCTGCAGCAGCACGCCGATGGCCGCGGTAGAGGCCACGATGCCCTTGCTGCCCATGCCGGCTTCGGTGAGCCCTAGGTGCAAGGGGTAGGCGCAACGACCCGCCAGATTGCGGTATACGGCGATTAAATCCTGTACGCCGCTCACTTTGGCGCTGATGACGATCCTGTCGGAGCCCAACCCCAATGATTCAGCGCGTTTCGCACTGTCCAAAGCCGAGACGACGATGGCTTCGCGCATGACGTCGATCGCCGGCTTGGGTTCAGCGAGCTTTGAATTCTCATCCATCATGCGGGTTAGCAAATCCTGATCGAGGCTGCCCCAGTTCACGCCGATGCGCACCGGCTTTTTGAACTTGACGGCCGTCTCGATCATTTCCGCAAATTGCGGATCGCGCTTCGATCCGCGACCGACGTTGCCCGGATTGATGCGCAGCTTGCCGAGCGCTTCCGCGCAGGCCGGATGCGTCTTGAGCAGCTTATGCCCGTTGAAATGGAAATCGCCCACCAGGGGCGTGTTGATACCCTGCGCATCCAGGCGCTCGCGGATGTGCGGTACCGCCGCCGCGGATTCGTCGTTGTTGACAGTGACGCGGACCAATTCGGATCCGGCGCGCGCCAGTGCTTTGACCTGGGCCACCGTGCCGTCGATATCGGCGGTGTCGGTGTTGGTCATCGATTGCACCACGATGGGTGATGCGCCGCCGATGGCCACCGGGCCCACCTTGACGGTTAGGGAATGTCGACGTGATCTCATCCCACCATTATACCCGCAGCACCCGGATGGGTCAGGCGGGTATAGTCGGTTCAATGAATTCGCTCGAATCGGAGTACCGAGAGCCAAACGCGGCCGGTGCCGTTATTTCCATTCTCGTGTAGCAACTTCATGAACTCGCGCATCGTCTACTCGACCGGTATCGGCAACCTATGCCCCAACTGCCGCCGTGCCGTGCGCGAATGCGTCTGTCCCAAAGGAGTCCCCGGCGCGGCCAAACCCGCCGCCGTACGCGTGGCGCGAGAAACTCAAGGCAGAGGGGGCAAAGGTGTCACGACCATCACGGGGTTGCCCTTGTCCCCCGCCGACATTGAGGCGTTGGCCACCCAATTAAAAAAGCGCTGCGGATCCGGCGGCACCGTGCGCGGCGGCGTTATTGAAATTCAGGGCGATCACCGCGACGCGATCGTCGCTGAGCTGATTAAACTGGGATGGCCGGCCAAACGCTCCGGCGGATAGTGCGCCGCCCGGTCCCACGCACAACCGGCGATGTGCAAGATATATGAGGGTTTCCGGCTTCAATCCCCAGTGGCTCTTCTGTATGATGCCGCCCCACTCGCGATAAGAGCTGTCTGGAGAGAGTCCTTTTACTAGGGCCGCCGAAGGCGCAACCGCCCGGAAACGCTCAGGCACATGAACGGCAGACTCTCGCGATCTCTGGAGAGCGGTCGCATCAGGCGGCCCACCGAAGGGGAGCAGCGCTGATGGTTGGCGCGCAATCTCTCAGGTCTTAAGGACAGAGGGGCGAAGCACGAAGGTGCTCGCGTCTCTGTATTCGTTCGCAGCGAGGTTGCGATGGGCCTTAAGACTCCTCTATACGACACCCACGTCCGGCAGGGCGCCAAAATCGTCGACTTCGGCGGCTGGGACATGCCGTTGCATTACGGCTCGCAGATCGAGGAGCACCACGCGGTGCGCCGCGATGCGGGGATGTTCGATGTGTCCCACATGTGCATCGTCGACCTGACCGGCGGGCGCGTGCGCGAATTTTTGCGGATGCTTCTCGCGAACGATGTGGGCCGGCTCAAGACCTTCGGCAAGGCGTTGTATTCCTGCATGCTGCTGCCGAACGGCGGCGTGATCGACGACCTGATCGTCTACTACATGTCGGAAACCTGGTATCGCATGGTGGTCAATGCCGGCACGCGCGACAAGGATTTGGCATGGATACGCCGGCACGCCGCGGATTTCGACGTCACGGTCGTCGAACGCAAGGAACTGGCGATGATCGCCGTGCAGGGTCCCAATGCACGGCGCAAGGCGGCAATGCTGCTTCAGCCCGAACAGCAAGCGGCGGTGCTCGAATTGAAAGCTTTCTTCGGCGCGGCATTCGGCTCTTGGTTCCTGGCGCGCACCGGCTACACCGGAGAGGATGGCTTCGAGATCATGATTCCGGCGGCGGATGCCGCGGACGCCTGGAACCGGTTGCGCGAGCAGGGCGTCGCGCCCGCGGGGCTGGGCGCGCGCGACACGCTGCGCCTGGAAGCGGGCATGAACCTGTACGGCAACGACATGGATGAGAATTTCCATCCCTTGGAGTCCGGCCTCGCCTGGACCGTCGCCTTCGAACCCAAGGACCGCGAATTCATCGGCCGCGAGGCGTTGGAGCGCGCGCAACGCGAAGGCGGCCGCGAACTGGTGGGTCTGTTGCTCGTGGATCGCGGCGTGCTGCGCAGTCATCAGAAAGTTTTGGTCGGCGGCGTCACGCACCGCCGGCATTTCAGGCGAAGTGACCAGTGGAACTTTCTCGCCCACTTTGAATCGTTCCATTGCGCTGGCGCGCGTGCCGAAAACATCCGAGCCGCGCGTACAGGTGGACATTCGCGGCAAATTACACGCGGCGCGCATCGTCAAGCCGCCATTCGTTCGCCATGGCAAGCCATTGATCGACACAGAATAGGGGATCCAACGTGAGCAACAACATACCGAGCGACCTGAAGTACACCAAGAGTCACGAATGGGTGCGCCAGGCACAAAATGGAAGTTTGGAAATCGGCATCACCGATCACGCGCAAAGCGCGCTCGGCGATCTGGTCTTTGTCGAGGTTCCGGACGTCGGCCGCACACTGAAGGCGGGCGAGGCCTGCGCGGTGGTCGAGTCGGTCAAGGCGGCGTCGGACGTCTACAGTCCGCTGGCCGGCAAAGTCATTGCCAACAACGGTGCGCTTTCCGCCAAGCCCGAACTCCTCAATGAGGATCCCTATGGCGCGGGTTGGCTGTTTCGCCTGGAAACCGGCAGCCCCGTGAATGCCGCATCGCTCATGACCGCCGGCGCCTACGAGAGTTACCTGGCGGAAGAGTCGAAGTAGGGGGGGGCAACATGGCATTCATTCCGCACACGCCTGAGGACATCGCCCGCATGCTGGAGGTCATCGGGGCGCGCTCGATCGATGATCTTTTCGATGAAATTCCAAAAGATCTTCGCGCGCGCGTTCTAAACGTGCCCGCGCCGCTCTCCGAGATGGAGATCGCGCGGTTGATGACCGAGCGTGCGGCGATCGATGGTCGTCCTTTGAATTTCATCGGCGCCGGCGCCTATGAGCATCACATCCCAGCGCCCGTATGGGCCATCGCCACACGCGGTGAATTTTATTCTGCCTATACACCCTATCAGGCAGAGGCGAGTCAGGGCACGCTGCAGCTCATCTATGAATACCAATCCATGATGTGCGCGCTGACCGGCATGGAAGTGTCGAATGCCTCGTTGTACGACGGCGCCTCGGCATTGGCGGAAGCCTGCCTCATGGCCGTCCGCTCCAATCGCGCCTCGAACTCGCGGCGCATCCTCGTGCCGCGCGCCGTCAATCCCACCTATGCACAAGTGGCGCAGGCAATTGCCGGCAATCAGGACATCGGCTTCGTGCCGGTGGATTTCGACCGGTCTTCCGGGCGCACGCTGCTGGAGGCGCTCAAGCCCCACACCGGCAAGGATTTCACGGCGCTCGTCGTACAGCAGCCCAATTTTTTCGGCAACCTGGAAGATGCGGATGCGCTCACCGATTGGGCACACGACAACAAAATCATGCTGATCGCGGTCGTAAATCCGACATCGCTGGCACTGCTCAAGCCGCCGGGCGAATGGGGCGGGGCCGCCGACGCGCGCGGCGCAGATATCGTTTGCGGAGAAGGTCAGGCACTGGGCGTGCCGCTGTCCTCGGGCGGCCCGTATTTCGGCTTCATGGCCACTCGCATGGAGTATGTACGTCAGATGCCGGGGCGAATCGTCGGCGGCACCGTGGATGTGGAGGGCCGGCCGGGCTTTACCCTGACGCTGCAGGCGCGCGAACAGCACATACGCCGCAGCAAAGCCACGTCCAACATCTGCACGAATCAGGGTTTGATGGTGACGGCGGCGACAATTTATATGAGCCTATTGGGGCCGCGCGGACTGGAAGCGGTTGCGCAAGCCAGCATGCAGCGAACATACGATCTGGTCGGGGCGTTGTGCCAAGTGCCCGGCGTCAAGCGAGCGTTCACCGCGCCGCACTTTCATGAGGCTGTTCTGCTGCTGGATCGGCCCCCGGCTGCAATTCTGGCGGCGTTGGCGCGCAGCGGAATCTTGGGGGGATTGGATCTCAGCGAACGCTATCCGGAACTGGGCCATGCCCTGCTCGTGTGCGCCACCGAAACCAAAGTCGATGCCGACATCAAAGCGTATGTATCCGCGTTAGCGGACGCGATGAGCGCCTCGCGCGCGGCGGCCTAGGAGAACCCATGCAACTCAAGCAACGTGAACCATTGATATTCGAGTTGAGCAAACCGGGCCGCGGCGCCGTGACGCAATTCCCGCCGCCGGTTGCCGGTACCGCACAAGTGCCGGCCAATTTGCGCCGCCAGAAGCGCCCGGCGCTGCCGGAAGTTTCGGAGTTGCAGGCGGTGCGGCATTTTACGCGCCTCTCGCAAATGAATTTCTCCATCGATACGCATTTCTATCCCTTGGGCTCGTGCACCATGAAGTACAACCCGAAGGCCTGCAACAGCTATGCGATGCTGCCGGAATTTTTGGGCAGACATCCACTGGGACCGGAGCCGCAAGGGTTTCTGGCGTGCATGTACGAGCTGCAGGAAATGCTGCAAGAGATCACGGGGATGCCGGCGGTCAGTCTCACACCGATGGCCGGCGCGCAGGGCGAGTTTGCGGGGGTTGCGATGATCCGCGCGTACCACCGGGCGCGCAACGACGCGGCGCGCACTGAAATCATCGTGCCGCAGGCGGCGCATGGCACAAACCCCGCGACGGCGACCATGTGCGGCTTCATCGTCAAGGAAATTCCCTGTGATGCCAACGGCGACGTGGACATCGACGCGCTGAAGGCGGCGGTGAGTCCGGCAACCGCGGGCATCATGCTGACGAATCCGTCCACGCTCGGTGTGTTCGAACGCAAGATCGTGCAGATCGCGCACATCGTGCACGAGGCCGGCGGCCTCCTGTATTACGACGGCGCGAATCTGAACGCCATCTTGGGTAAAGTGCGTCCCGGAGACATGGGATTCGACGTCATCCACATGAATCTGCACAAAACATTTTCTACGCCGCACGGCGGCGGCGGGCCGGGATCGGGTGCCGTGGGCGTGAGTGCACGGTTGAAACCGTTCCTACCCCTTCCCATCGTCGGCAAGGATGGTGCGCGTTATCGCTGGCTGACGGAGCGCGACCTGCCGCAATCCATCGGGCGCTTATCCGGTTTCATGGGGAATGCCGGCGTAAATTTGCGCGCCTATATCTACATGCGGCTCCTGGGCCGCGAAGGCATGGTGCGCGTGGCGGAGTTCGCGGCACTGAATGCAAACTATTTGATGAAGCGGCTGCAAGCGTTGGGCTTCGAGGCGGCCTACCCCAAGCGGCGCGCCAGCCACGAGTTCATCATCACACTGAGACAGGAACAGAAGGCGTATCACACATCGGCGATGGACGTCGCAAAGCGCTTGCTGGACTATGGATTTCACGCTCCGACGACCTATTTCCCCCTGCTTGTGCCCGAATGCCTGCTGATCGAGCCCACGGAGACCGAGGCCAAGGAGGATCTGGACCGGTTTTGCGACGCGCTGGCAGCGATTCGCGAGGAAATGCAGCATGATCCCGAGAAACTGACCTCCGCGCCGCATACAATGCCGGTGCGACGATTGGATGATGTGCGCGCGGCGAAGCAGCTCGACCTGATTTGGAAGGGGACGGCGGCTTAACAGGAACCGGCCGGCGCTCGACGATGTCCGATCCGTAGGCACTTCAGAGTCTCTAACCCTAGGATCGGCATGTCCCGTATTTCGCTGTTTTTGTCCCTGCTTGCGTTTTCGGCTACTCCCGCGTTCACCGCCCCGACTGCTCCGCCCGCCCCGACCCAAGCCCCTGGAATCCCGAATACGCCGGCCAACTGGGCACAGACGCTGGAGCGTATTGCAACCGGCGTCGTCACCATTCAAATCGACAGCACCCGCGCCTTCGATACCGAATGGAACACCACCGCCCAGGCGACCGGCTTCGTCATCGACGCGAAGCGCGGCCTCATCCTGACGAATCGGCACGTGGTGACGCCCGGTCCTGTCACGGCACAGGCGATCTTCCTGAACCGTGAAGAAGTGCAGCTCTTGCCGATCTATC
Source organism: uncultured Gammaproteobacteria bacterium (assembly GCA_963721095.1). Lineage (GTDB taxonomy): Bacteria > Pseudomonadota > Gammaproteobacteria > Steroidobacterales > Steroidobacteraceae > Bog-1198. The sequence continues at coordinate 1,045,358 of CAVRHU010000001.1, forward strand.
GCGATCCAATCCACGACTTCGGCATCTATCACTACGATCCGGCAAAGCTGCATTTCATTCAGCCGGCGGAGTTGCCGCTGTACCCGCAAGGCGCCGTCATCGGGCGCGAAATCCGCGTGGTCGGCAACGATGCCGGCGAGCAGTTGTCGATTCTCGCGGGGACACTCGCGCGCCTGGATCGCGAAGCGCCGGAATACGGCTATGGCAAGTACAACGACTTCAATACTTTTTATTACCAGGCGGCTTCGAGCACCTCGGGCGGTTCTTCCGGTTCGCCGGTAATCGACATCGAGGGGCGGGTTGTTGCGCTCAACGCCGGCGGCGCCACGGGCGCGGCTTCCAGTTTCTACCTGCCGCTGACGGCGGTGGTGCGCGCGCTCAAGTATCTCGAGGTCGGCAAACCCGTACCGCGAGGCACGCTCGAGACCGTCTTCAAATACACCCCGTATGACGAACTGAAGCGGCTCGGCCTCGATGCCGGAACCGAAGCCGGCATGCGCAAGGCTTATCCGAAGTTGACCGGCATGCTGGTGGTCGATGACGTGCAACCCGGCTCGGGCGCCGATGGAGTTTTGGCGCCGGGCGACATCCTGGTCGCGATCGACGGCAAGCCGATTCCGGAGTTTTTCTCGCTCGAGGAAGTGCTGGACAATCATGTGGGCCGGCGCGTCAAGGTGGAAGTGCGGCGCGGCAGCCAAACGCTGCAGCACGATCTGGACGTGGAGTCCTTGAGCAGCATTACCCCGGACGAATTCATCGAGTTCGGCGAGGCCGTGGTGCACACGCTGTCCTATCAGCAGGCGCGTCACTTCAACGTGCCGATCAAGGGCGTCTATATCGCAAACCCCGGCTATGTCTTCGGCGCCGCCGGCATTCCGCGGGCCGCGCTGATCTCGTCGTTCAATGGCAAGAAGGTGGACAACCTGGCGGACTTTGCCGCTGCGTTGTCCGAGCTGGCCGATGGGGCGAGGGCGCCGGTGCGCTACGTCACCATTGAAGATCCGCGCGCAGTGCAGCTCAAAGTGATTCGCATGGATCGGCGCTGGTTTCCGGCGCGCGAGTGCAAGCGCGACGATACGCTGGGCACCTGGCCCTGCATCAGCATCGCTCCCGGACCTGCACCTTCCGTGCTCAAGCCTGCCTCGACGCAGTTCGCGAAGACCGGCGATCCGCGCATCGATCGCATGGCGCCCTCGCTGGTGCTGGTGAATTTCGACATGCCCTATTCGGTTTCGGGCGTGACGGAGAAAAACTATCACGGCACGGGCGTGATCGTTGATGCGCAACGCGGCCTGGTGGCGATTGACCGCAATACGGTGCCGGTGGCGATGGGCGATGTGCGCATCACGTTCGCAGGCACCGTCGAGGTGCCGGGCAAAGTTGTATTCATCCATCCGTTGCACAATCTCGCGCTCATCTCCTACGACCCGAAGTCAATCGGCAACACGCCGGTGCGTGCCGCGACGTTGGTGACGCGCCCATTGAGTCCCGGCGACGATGTGTGGGTGGTGGGCCAGCGCGCGGACTCAAAAATTCAATCGCAGAAGACGCAAATCGCCAGCGTCGACGTGGTTTCATTTCCGCTGTCGCGCACGCTGCGTTTCCGCGATAGCAACCTGGAAGTCATCAATCTCATCAACCCGCCCACCGATTACGACGGGGTCCTGACGGATGAGAAGGGCGATGTGCTCGCGATGTGGTCGAGTTTCGCGTTCGAATCGCAACGCGAATTGGAGCAGATCAATCGCGGCATTCCGTCCGATTTGGTCAGCGAAATGATCGGCGCGGTCGCCGATGGCAGGCCGCTCTATTCCTTCGAAGCGGAATTCGACGTGCAATCCCTGGCCGGCGCCCGCGAGTTGGGCCTGCCCGACGAATGGGTGCGGCGCTTCGAGGAACACAACCCGCAGCGGCGCCAGGTGCTCGGCATCAACCGGCTGGTTGCGGGTTCGCCCGCGGCGGCGCTGCTTGAACCGGGCGATCTGCTGCTGGCGATCGACGGCAAGGTTGTGAACCGGTTTCGCGAGGTGGAGCGCGCGGTACAGAACCCAACGGTATCCGTGACGGTGTGGCGCGACGGCGCCGAAAAAACCCTGCAGATGAAAACCGTGGCATTGAACGGCCGCGACATCGATCGGGTGCTCATCTGGGCCGGCGCGACCCTGCAGGCGCCGCACCGCGCCATGGCCGCGCAACGCGGTATTGCTCCCTATGGCGTATTCGTCTCGTTTTTCTTTTATGGATCGCCGGCGACTCATTATGGACTGTATGCCGGCCGGCGCATCACCGAGGTGGACGGGCAGGCGACGCCCGATCTCGATGCCTTCATCACCGCGGTCAGCGGCAAGCCAGATCGCGCGTCGCTGCGGCTGAAGACGATCAGCTGGAACGGGCAGACGGACGTGATTACGCTGAAGCTCGACAAGCACTACTGGCCGGCCTACGAACTCAATCGGCAAGAAGACGGCAGCTGGGTGAGAACCTCGCTCGATCCGCCGGACGTGACGGCCTCGCTACGGCCCCAGTGATTTTGACCGGTCAATTTCACAGTGCCGAGACCAGCGACTCGAGTGCCCGCAGCCAATGCTGGTAGTACGTGTCGCCAAGATCGGCATCGCCGGACGCATGCGCGCGATCAATTTCCTGCGATAGCGCTTGCGCCCATTGCGGCCAGGTAAATACGCCGCGCTCGTGCAGCGCCAGCGTCATCGCGAAAGCCCGCGCCTCCCACGGCTCGTTGAACACGGGACTGTCGGCGTCCAAGGGAATTCCCGGCAAGTCTTTCACCGGCGCGTGCTTCATGCGGGTTCCAGGTAGGGCTCAAATGCGTCCACCGAAATGATGGAGTGCGGGGCCGGCGCGCTCTCGCCCCAGAGTTCCCGCGCATCGAAAGCCACGGTATAGAGCCACTGCGGCGATTCGCCCAAGCCGAGTGCGTTCGTATCCGGGAAGACGTGCGCGTCGTGGGCCCGCTCGACCACACCCACTTTGCCGCGCGCGTACGCCGGCAGTCGCGTGTGGTGCTCCGGTGGCAGAGCGACGGTGCGTACGCGATCCCCAACGGCAAAACGCGCGGGCGCGACGGCGGGCCGCGAGGCCGGAAAGCCCTTTTTGATGATTGCCAGGACCGACCCGGCGTGCAGCACTTGTTTGGGCGGCGGCGGTGTATCGCCGAGCACGCCCTTCTGCCGCGCCAGCTTCTCCAGCGCCGCCAGCCAAATCTCGTAATAGCTCAAGTCGCGATAGTTCGGCAGCGTTTCGCGCGTCGCTCGGTTCAAGTCGATATTCGACATGCCCGTGGGCCCCATGGCGACCACGAGCGCCATCACTCGCGGCTCCCACGGCGCGTGAAAGTATTCGCCCTCGGGTTCTAAAACGATGTCGCCCGGCACATCCTGGCCGCCCAAGTCGGCGTGCGAATGGTAACTCACGCCGATTTCGGCAGGCCGGTGCCGATCATGGAGTCGCGCGTGACGAGATCCACGAGTTCGCGCTCACTCAAATGCTCCGTGCCCGCCGGCCGCTGCGGCAGGACCAGGTAGCGAACCTCGGCAGTCGAATCCCAAATGCGGATTTGAGTGAGCGGCGGCAATTCAACGCCGAATTCCTTGAGGACACCGCGCGGATCCTTCACGGCGCGCGCTCGATAGGGCGCGCTCTTGTACCACGTCGGCGGCAGCCCCAAGACCGACCAGGGATAGCAGCTGCACAGTGTGCACACCACCATATTGTGCACCTCCGGCGTGTTCTCGACCGCGACCATGTGCTCGCCCTGGCGCCCACTGAACCCCAGGGAGGCGATGGCGGCAGTCGCGTCTTGCAGCAACCAGCGGCGAAACTTGGGCTCTACCCAAGCCCGCGCCACGACTTGTGCACCATTACGGGGCCCGATTTTCGTCTGATAGGTATCGATCAGAACATCAAGCGCGGCCGGATCGATGTAGCCCTTTTCGGTCAGCAGGGCCTCCAAAGCTCGAACTCGCAATTCCAGCGCACCGGGCGCGCGTTGCGCGTGTTCCTCAGGATGGTGGTGTTCGTGTTCGCTCACGCTTGGACTAGTATAGGGTTCTTGAGGAGGGCCAGTCTCATGAATGACGCGTATTTTAAATCTACGCTTCCGGCAATGGCACTCATGTTTTTGTGCATGGCTGTGGCGGCCCCCTGTGCCGCCCGAAGCGCCGATTTGAAGCTCTACGTCCTCGATTGCGGCCATGCCACGTTCAAGGACATGGGCGGATTTTCCGATACCGGCGAATACGACGGCAAGTCCGGGGAAATAGCCGTGCCGTGTTTCCTGATACGCCACCCCAAGGGCGATCTTTTGTGGGATACGGGGCTGGGCGATCACTACAACTATCCCAAGGAGGGCAGCGATGCGGCGCCGGGCGTGCACGTCACGGTACCGGTTACGCTCCTGGCGCAATTGCAATCGCTCAAGTTGACTCCCAAGGACATCAATTTCATTGCCTTTTCGCATCTGCATTGGGATCACACGGGAAATGCCAACGAGTTTCCCGACTCAGTGTGGATCATGAATAAGACGGAGCTGGCTTGGGCGCTGGTGTCGCCGCCGCCGGGCGGGGTGCTGCCGGAAACCTGGAGCGCCTATAAAAACGCGAAAAACGAAAGCATCGAGACCGACTATGATGTATTCGGCGACGGCACGGTGATGATATTGCGCGCACCGGGACATACGCCCGGGCATCAGGTCTTAAAACTCAAATTGCAAAAGAGCGGCACCGTCATTCTTTCCGGAGATCTTTATCATCTGCGAGCCAATCGACTCTTCAAGCGCGTGCCGTTGTACAACACGGATCGCGCCGATACGCTGGCCTCGATGAGCCGCATTGAAACCATTCTCAGGAACACCCACGGGCGCTTGATCGTGCAGCACGACCCGAAGGATTTTCAGGCCCTCCCCAAGCCCCCGGGGTATCTCGATTGACCGGATCCTTAGTCCCTGCCTCGCACCAAGACCTCGCGGAAATCTTGACGATTTATAACGAAGTGATTCGCACCTCGACCGCTGTGTATACGGAGGTCGAATACACCGCGGAACGCGGCGCCGCCTGGTTCGATGCCAAGCGCGCCGGCGGCTTCCCCTTCATCGTTGCCAAGGATGCATCGGGCATTACCGGATTTGGGACCTTTGGCGCCTTTCGCGCGCCGCCTTGCTATCAGCACAGCGTGGAGCACAGTGTTCATGTCCGCGCCGACCGGCGCGGTCAGGGCATCGGCCGGCAGTTGGTGATCGAGCTCATGAGTCGGGCAGCGGCGATGGATAAGCATGTCATGATCGCCGGCATCGACGCCGACAACCGCGTATCCATAAAACTGCATGAAAGCCTGGGATTCATCAACGTAGGGCATTTTCATGAAGTCGGATTCAAATTTGGCCGCTGGCTCGACTTGGTGTTCATGGAGTGTCGCCTTCCTGCTACAAAGTAGTTCACAACTGTAAAACCACCGGGTTAATCAGCAAGCGGCGCTTGCTCGCAACGCAGTCTTGATATCATTGGCGAGTGGTAAGAGCTACACAGACAGAGATTGAAACGGCCGTCGAAGCGCTGCGCGCCGGCGAATTGGTGGTGTTTCCCACCGAAACCGTCTACGGAGTGGGCGCGAATGCGGCCGATCCTTCGGCCGTGCGCAAGATTTTCGAGGTCAAGGGCCGGCCGCCCGACCATCCGGTCATCGTTCATCTGGACGATCCGCGCTACCTGCATCGCTGGGTTTCCGAGATGCCGGCGGTTGCCGAGCAGCTGGCAAATCGATTCTGGCCCGGACCATTGACGCTGATTCTGCCCAAGGCGGAGAACGTGAATGAAATCGTCACCGGCGGACAGGACAGCATCGGCATTCGCATCCCCTCGCATCCCATGGCGCAGCAGCTGCTGAACGCGTTCGGCGGGGGTATTGCCGCGCCCTCGGCCAACCGCTACGGCCGACTGAGTCCCACCAAACCTGAACATGTGCGGGATGAGTTCGGCGATGCGGTCAGAGTGATTCTGGACGGCGGCGATTCGCCCATCGGACTCGAGTCCACCATCGTCTCCTGCCTCGACAATCAAGCCCGGTTGCTGCGCCCCGGATTCATCACCCGCTCGCAGCTCGAACAGGTGGTCGGTGTACTGGCCATTGGCGGAGCCGTGCCGCGCACCCCCGGCGACCGCGCCTTGCACTATGCACCCTCGACGCCTCTCGAGATCGTGGACTCGGACGACCTCGAGGTCCGGGCCGGTGAAATCGTCGCGCGGGAGGAGAAGGTGGCGGTGTTGGCGATGCGCCCGCCCCTGCACACCCAGCGGCATATGACATGGATCAATGCCGGCAAGAAACCCGACACCTATGCACACAACCTGTACAACCATTTGCGCACGCTGGATCGGATCGGGTGCGTGAAAATATTCGTTCAGAGTTTGCCGCAGGAAGAGCGCTGGGCCGCGATCTTCGATCGCTTGCAGCGCGCCAGCGGCATGGGCGATGATTCCTTGGAGTTGAGCGTCAGTTAGTGGCTCCTACTCCCGACCCCTGATGGAACTCGATCCCCAGCAAGATCCTTTCTCGCGAGAGGCAATTCAACATTTGGTGGCGCGCTACGGCTCGCCCTTGCTCGTCATCGACGCCGAGCGCGTGCGTCAACAATACCGCCGCCTCGCCGCGGCGTTGCCGGGCGTGGATCTGCACTACGCCCTGAAGCCGCTGCCCCATGCATCGCTGATCACCACCCTCATGGAGGAAGGCGCTTTTTTCGACCTGGCGACCAATGGCGAGGTCGAATTGGTGCGCCGCTTGGGCGTCGACCCGAAACGCTGCATTCACACGCACCCCATCAAGCGCGACAGTGATATCCGCACGGCCTTGAGTTTCGGCGTCACGCGTTTCGTCATCGACAATCCGGACGAGCTGCGCAAGTTCGTCCAATTTCGCACGCGCTGCTCGGTGTTGATTCGCGTTTCCTTTCGCAGTCCCGACGCGCAGGTGGATTTGTCGCGCAAATTCGGCTGCGACCCGGAAGCGGTCGAAGACCTGTTCCGGCTCGCGGCGCAGCTGCGCGTCAAGATCGACGGACTGTCATTTCATACAGGCTCGCAAAATGCCGATTCCGCAATGATGGTCAGGGCCATCGAGGTCTGCCGCGGGCTGCTGCAAAGCGCCGCCGCGGCAGGTCATCCGGTGCACATTCTGGATATCGGCGGGGGCTTTCCGGTGCAATATCTCAAGCCGGCGCTGTCCATCGAAGAATTTTGCGCTCCGATCACCGCCGCGCTCAAAGATTTGCCATCCGATGTGCGCGTCATCGCGGAGCCGGGCCGCTATATTTCGGCGCCCGCGGCCATCGCCGTTGCTTCGGTCATGGGCCGGGCGCTGCGCGACGGACGCTGGTGGTACTACCTCGACGATGGTCTGTACGGCAGCTACAGCGGTCAGATGTACGATCATTCGATTTTTCCGGTCGAGGCATTGCTGCCGGGCGCGCAGACTTTCCCGTCGGTCCTGGCCGGGCCGACGTGCGACAGCATCGATGTCATCCGGGAAAAACTCGAGCTGCCCCAGATGAACATCGGCGATGTGGTCGTGGGGCGCATGATGGGCGCCTATACCTGGGCGTCCGCGTCCGAATTCAATTTTTTCCCCAAGGCGACGGTGCTGGCGTTGGATCGCGGGCGCCTGCTCGAGGAGCGCGCCGCGTGATCACGCGACGCCGCATGCTTGCCGGTACCGCGGCGATCTCCGGCGCGGCGGCGTTGGCGGGCGCCATGACGCTGTGGCCGCGGTCCGTGCTCGGGGCGACCGATGAGGCCTCCCGGCGAATCGCGCTGAGCAATCTGCATGGCGGGGAGCGCCTGGATATCGAGTATTTTCGGGGCGGCTCCTACGTGCCCGACGCGCTTGCCGCCCTCGAGGTTCTGCTGCGAGATTTTCGCAACGGCGACAAGCACGCCATCGATCCGAAGCTGATGGATTACTTGGTCGAGGTGGCCGCCCTCATCGGCGTGCCGGCGGCATACAGCGTGATCTCCGGCTATCGCTCGCCCGAGACCAACGAGCGTTTGCACGAGCGCAGCAGCGGCGTGTCGCAGCACAGTCTGCACATGCAGGGCCGCGCGATCGATGTGCGAATGAGCGGCGTGGATTGTCAGGTTTTGGCGGCGCACGCCGAAACCTTGAAGCGAGGAGGCGTTGGCTACTACCGTGCATCTAATTTCGTGCATTTGGATACAGGGGCGTTCCGCACTTGGCGCGGCTAGCCTTGGCGTGGGCGGCAGGACGATGATGGCGACGCGCCTGGCGCCGCTGGGATTTTTACTGCTCCTCGCGGCCTGTCGGCCATCCGGCCCGAACCCCGCGGCCAGTGCCGCGGCCGGCGCCGCGGCGGACGCCGGCGCCGATCGGGGCGCGGCGCTGTATGCGCAAAACTGCGTTCCCTGCCACCGTGAAAACGGCGAGGGTGTGCCGAAAGTCTTCCCAAGCCTGTCCGGGTCGCCGGCCGTGATGGGAGATCCGGTCGAGCTCGCACAGTGGGTGCTGAGCCAGAAGCGGCCGGCAAGCATTCCCGCGGGCCGCTATCCGACCCAGATGCTATTGTTCGGCTGGATGGGCAACGATGACGCGGCTGCCGTCTTGACCTACATCCGTTCGCATTTCGGGAATTCCGCACCGCCGGTGACTGCAGATTTGATTGCGAAGTCGCGCGAGAAATAGATAACCGTGAGGATCAAGTGCCCGTAACTACCATCCATGCGCTGGTCGATCGTTGCCGCGCCGCTCAGCTGCCCGCCGCCATCGCCAAACTGCCCTCGGGCTGGGTGATCATGGGCGAACGCCAAGTCTTGCCCGGATATTGTTTGTTGCTGCCGGATCCGGTCGTGCCGCACTTGAATGCACTCGACACCGATGCGCGGACGCAATTTTTATTCGATATGGGGCTGATCGGCGACGTGCTGCTGGTCATCACCGCCGCCGCGCGCATCAACTATGCGATCTATGGCAATGTGGATCCGGCCCTGCATGCGCACATCTTTCCGCGCGACAGCGCGGAACCGGAAAGCACGCGCACCGCGCAGCCCTGGGCGCTTGACTGGAACGCCGCACCGCTGTACTCCGATGCCCTGCACGGCGATTTCAAACGCCGGGTCGGTATGGAACTCAGGAAGCGCTACGCGTCCAAGTGACGCGCAGCTTGAGCGCGCGCGCGACGTCATCGAGATTCGTCAGCGGTGCTGAGCAAGTCATGCCGCTGCACAAATACGCCACCGTGGTCTCACCCGGACGCTTCGCCTCCAGCGCGGCCGGCAGGGCCGCCTCGTTGGGGATGGCGTAAATCATGCGCGTCGGGGCGTACAGCTTCCCCAAGGTGTTGGCCCAGTGAGCGGCGCTCGACGCCTCGCCACGAATAACCAAGATTTGCATCGAGGATAAATAATCCTCCAGTGCGTTCACGAGGCTCATATGCGCCAGCGGATAGTCCTGCATTCCCGCCCACGCGCAGCGCAGGGTGCGCTCCGCCGCATCAAGATAGCGGGTCTCGCCCAGCAGGAACCCTAAGCGGCATAGCATGCTTGCCGCGAACCCGTTGCCCGAGGGGACGGATTCGTCGGGGAAGCTTTTGCTGCGGTGAATGAGGCGTTCATGATCCTTGGCAGTGAAGAAAAATCCGCCGTTTTCCTTGTCCTCGAATTGATCCAGCACCACGTCGGCCAACTGGCGGGCCAATTCCAGATCGCTGCTGCGCCAGCGGGTCTGCAGGAGCTCGAGCAGGGCGTCGCCGAGGAGGGCGTAATCATCGAGATAGGCGCCCAGGTGCGCGCGGCCGTCTTTAGTGCTTGCCAGTAATCGGCCGTCGCGCCACAAGTGGTGCCGCACAAAATCCACCGCGGCGCCGGCCGCCTCCGCCAAGTCGGACCGCCCCAGCACGCGCGACGCGATGGCGAGACCCTTGATCGTGAGCGCGTTCCAAGAGCAGAGAATTTTCTCATCGCGCGCCGGCCATACGCGCAAATTGCGGGCCTGCAACAGCTTCGAGCGCGCGGATTCAATGAGCGCGGCCACGCTCGGCGCGGATTCTTTGAGTGCAAGAGCAATGTCGCCGAGCGACGCATGGGTGTGCAAATGCCATTCGCCCTCGAAATTGGCGGGGCGGTCCAAACCAAATCGGGCGGAAAACGCGCTGTATTCGCGCGGCGTCAGCAACGACTGCACTTCGCTGCGGCTCCAAACGTAGAACTTCCCTTCGTGGCCCTCGGAGTCGGCGTCGAGACTGGAGTAGAAACTGCCCGCCGCGGAGCGCATGTCGCGCAGCACCCAATCCGCTGTTTCATGCGCGACTTTGGCAAACAAAGCCTCGCCGGTCGCGAGATGCGCGCGCGCATACTCGCAGAGCAACTGCCCATTGTCATACAGCATTTTCTCGAAATGCGGGATCATCCAGGCGCCGTCCACCGAATAGCGCGCGAATCCGCCGCCCAGCTGATCGTACAGTCCACCCTCCGCCATGCGCGTGAGCGTCAGGGTCGCCATGTACAGCGCCTTTAGATCGGGCTCGGGTGTAGCGGAGGTGGCGTACCACTGGCGCAGACAGCGCTCGATGCTGGTCGAATGCGGAAATTTCGGCGCACCGGAAAAGCCGCCGTTGGTCGCGTCGAAGGACCTCTCGAGCGCCGCGCGCGCCAGAGGCAACGGCGAGTCGTCGAGCACCCGCTTTGGATCGGGCTGCGGAACGATGGCCGACAGCGCCGCCGCGAGCTCCCGGTTCTGGACGGCGATTTCCGCACCCTGCGTGCGGTAGTACTCGGCTACGCGCTTGAGCAGATCTCGAAATGCCGGCATGCCATAGCGCGGCTCCTTGGGAAAATAAGTGCCGCCGAAAAAAGGTTGTTCCTCGGGCGTGAGAAACATCGTGAGCGGCCAGCCGCCGGAGCCGTGGGTCAGCATTTGCTGCGCGATTTGATAAATCTTGTCCAGGTCGGGACGTTCTTCGCGATCGACCTTGATGTTGACGAATAACTCGTTCATCAGCGCAGCGGTGCCTTCGTCTTCAAAGGATTCGTGCGCCATGACATGGCACCAGTGACAGGCCGAATAGCCGATTGAGAGGAGAATGGGCTGGTTTAACTGCCGGGCTTTCTTGAGCGCCGCTTCGCCCCAGGGATACCAGTCGACCGGATTGTCCGCGTGCTGCAGCAGGTACGGACTGGTCTCGTCGGCGAGATGATTACGCATGTTCACGGCCTTAAGACAGGCTCCCCGGGCTCCCGGTCGGTTAGAATGGGCTTTACTATAGCCCAAGACTGTTACATGACTGACTCCCGTGAAGCGGCGCAGCTGCCGGTGCTGCGCCTCAAGCGCAACGAAGATCGCCGCCTGCATGCCGGGCATCTTTGGATCTTCAGCAACGAGGTCGATACCAGCCAAACGCCGCTGCCCAAATTTCAGGCCGGCGAGTTGGTGCGTGTGTTGGCGCACAATGACCGGGCATTGGGATTGGCCTACGTCAATCCCAAATCGCTCATTGCCGCGCGCATGCTCGAGACCTGGAAGATTCCCGACACGACCTGGTTCGCCGCGCGCATTCGCGCCGCGATGAGATTGCGCGAGCGGCTGTATCCGAAGCCCTACTATCGATTGGTATATGGAGAATCCGACGGGTTGCCGGGGTTGGTGGTCGACCGCTATGGCTCAAGCTGCGTCGTGCAGATCGGCACGGCCGGCATGGAACAGCTGAAGCCTCAAATACAGGAAGCGTTGAGCCAGGTCGTCAAGTGCGACGCGCTGCTCTTCAAGAACGACAGCGCCGCGCGCGAAATGGAGGGCTTGCCGAGCTATGTCGAAGCCGTCAAGGGCAACTTCGACAAACCCGCCTTGGTTGTCGAGGATGATCTCGAATTCCATGCGCCCTTGGTGGGCGGACAAAAGACCGGCTGGTTCTTCGATCAGGCCGCCAATCGTCGCGCCTTGTCGAGGTATGTGCCGCGGGGAGGCACCGTCTTGGACGTATTCAGCTACGTGGGAGCCTGGGGGGTGCGTGCGGCGCACCTCGGCGCGCGCGAGGTCACCTGCGTCGACAGTTCGGCGGCGGCGCTGGAACTGGCGGCCGCGAACGCCGAGCGCAATCGCCTCAAGCTCGTTACGCGCAAAGGCGATGCCTTCGATGCACTCGAGGATTTCACCCGGCAGGGCGTGCGCTTCGACGTCGTCATCGTCGATCCGCCGGCGTTCGCGAAGCGCAAGAAGGACCTGCCGAAGGCGCTGGCCGCCTACAAGCGCCTGAACCAGCTTGCCATCCAAGCGATCGCGGATGACGGCATCTTGGTATCCTGTTCCTGCTCCTTTCATGTAAGCGCGGAGGAATTGCAGGATGCCATCGCCAAAGCCGCGCGCGGCGCCGACAAGCATGTGCAAATCCTTGAAATGGGCAGCCAAGCGCCGGATCATCCGGTGCATCCCGCCATTCCGGAGACCCGTTATCTCAAAGCCTATTTCTGTCGGATCAATCAGAGTTTAAAGTAGCGGCCATGCTCACCTATCCGCATATCAACCCCGTCGCCGTGTCCATCGGCCCCGTCTTTGGCATAGGACCCTTGCAGGTGCACTGGTACGGCATCATGTATTTGATCGGATTCGTCGGCGCATGGTGGCTGGCGCGATATCGTGCGCGCCGACCGGGCTCGACCTGGAAGGCGCTGGAAATCGATGACTTGATTTTCTACTGCGCGATTGGCGTCATCGTCGGCGGCCGGCTGGGTTGGTGCATTTTTTACGGCCACGATGTGATCGCCGAAAATTGGCTGAATGTTTTTCACATCTGGGACGGCGGCATGTCCTTTCACGGCGGCATGACCGGCGTGCTGGTCGCCGGCATCTGGTTTGCGCGGATCAAGCACAAGAGAATCGCCGATGTATTGGATTTTGTCGCGCCGCTGCCGGGTATCGGATTGTTTTTCGGCAGGCTGGGAAATTTCATCAACGGCGAACTCTGGGGCAAGCCGACGACTTTGCCATGGGGATTCGGCGTGCCGAATGCCCAGGGTGTATTGATTTCGCGTCATCCCTCGCAGCTCTACGAGGCGACGCTCGAGGGCCTGGTGCTGTTTCTGGTGCTGCTGTGGTACACCAGAACGCCTCGGCCGCGCTTGGCGCCGACCGGATTGTTCCTGCTGTTGTATGGATGCGCGCGCTTCACGGTGGAATGGGTTCGGCTGCCGGATGCGAACATCGGTTATCTCGTCGGCGACTGGTTGACCATGGGCATGCTATTGACCATGCCCATGATCGTGGTCGGCGCCGGGATCATGATTTATGCCTACCGCCGCAATGCGCCTTCCGGCAATTTGGTTCCTGCGAAGGCCTAATGCGGCAGTATCTCGATTTTTTGAGCCACATCCGTGAACGGGGTGCGTCAAAAGGCGACCGCACCGGAACCGGTACTTTGAGCGTGTTTGGCTACCAAATGCGTTTCGATCTTAACGCCGGATTTCCGCTGGTGACCACCAAAAAGTTGCATCTGCGCTCCATCATCTACGAACTGCTCTGGTTCCTGCGCGGCGATACCAACGTCAAGTATCTGCAGGAACACGGCGTCAGCATTTGGGACGAGTGGGCCGACAAGAATGGCGACTTGGGTCCGGTCTACGGCAAGCAGTGGCGCAGCTGGCCGACGCCGGACGGCAGGAATATTGACCAACTCTCGCTGGTGCTCGATCAGCTCAACAGCAACCCCGATTCGCGCCGCATCCTGGTGAGCGCCTGGAATGTCGGCGAGTTGGATCGCATGGCATTGTTGCCCTGCCACGCCCTGTTCCAATTCTATGTGGCTGACGGGCGGCTATCCTGCCAGCTGTATCAGAGGAGCGCCGATGCCTTGCTCGGGGTTCCCTTCAACATTGCCAGTTATGCGCTGCTGACCCACATGATTGCGCAGCAGTGCAGCCTTCAAGTGGGCGATTTCGTGTGGACGGGCGGGGATTGCCACTTGTATTTGAATCATCTCGAGCAGGCCGAGCTGCAACTGTCGCGGACCCCCTACCCGTTGCCGCAACTGAGGCTCAAGCGCAAGCCCGACAGCCTGTTCGCATACGACTACGAAGACTTTGAAATCATCGACTATCGCTATCACGCCGCGATTAAAGCCCCCATCGCGGTATGAACAAGGCCCGGCGGCGCCCAACAACGCCTCTCTTTGAGGTTCGCCACTCGCGTGTTCACGGCCACGGTGTTTTTGCGCTGCGCCGAATCCGCAAGGGTACCAACATCATCGAATACCTGGGCGAACGCATCAGCCATGAGCTCGCCGATGCGCGCTATGCGCACACACAACCCCTGGACGGTCACACGTTCCTGTTTACGGTGGATGCGAAGACCGTCATCGATGCCGGCATCAACGGCAACGAGGCGCGTTTCGTAAACCACGGCTGCGACCCGAATTGCCAGACCGTTCAGATCGGGAAACGCATTTTCATCGAGGCGGTTCGCACCATCCGCACCGGCGAAGAACTCGTGTACGACTATCGAATCCGCCGCGATCCGGACGATCCCGCCGATATCGATAGCGTTTTTCGATGTCTGTGCGGCGCTGAGAATTGCCGCGGCACCATGCTGGAGGCAGCCCCGAAAAAGCGTGCGCGGCGAAGCGCGAAGAAGCGCGCGCCGCCGCCGCCGCGGCGTGGTCGACCGCGATGAGCCCGAGCACAGACGCCAAGAGCCTCCACTCGAGCGCCGGCGCCGGCGCGGAGCTCGGGGCAAGTGGGATTTGGATTCGAGATGAGTTTGCATCCGCGGCGGAAGTCTTGGCACTGCGGGAGTGCGTGCAGGTGCGCGAGGCACGCGGAGACTTCGCGCCTGCTCGCGTCGGCGGGCAGGGGATGGAGCAGCGCGTCGGTGCGCTCCGCGGCGATTTTACGTGCTGGCTGGGCGAACCGCTGCTGCCGCCCGAAGGTTTGCTGCTCGGGCGCTTGGAAGCATTGCGTCTGCAATTGAATCGCGAGGCGTTCTTGGGGTTATTCGCGCTGGAGCTGCATTACGCGAGGTATCCCGCAGGCGCGGCATACAGCCGCCATGTCGACCAGCCGCGCGGAAGCACCCAACGCACATTGTCCATGGTGCTCTATTTGAATCCCGGATGGCAGTCGGCGGATGGCGGGGTGTTGAGAATTCACAACGCAGACGAGAGTTTTTTCACGGTTGAACCGATCGCGGGAAGGCTTGTTTGCTTTCTGACGGCGGGGCGCGAGCACGAAGTGATGCAGGCGCGCCGCGAGCGCCTCAGCGTCAGCGGCTGGTTCCGCGGCCGCGAGCCGTAACCCGGAAAAATCGGGGCGGGCGTCACCGTCTTGGTGGATTGGCTGCATCGCGCAAGATGCCGCGCCACAAGTCCAGATACTCGCTGGTCGGGGCTGCACCCAGCACAATCTCGATGCGGCTATCGCGCCGAAACGCACTGTCTTCGCCCCACAGCTTGGGCCCCTGCGACTGGACCAACCAGGAGGGACCGAGTCCCGTGCGAAATACGCCCTTCATGCGCCGCAACCACCCGTGATCGGCTTCCAAGAGCCAGGTCAGGCGCGGCTCAATGATGGCACGCGCAAAGAAGAGTTCGCGCGGCAACATCCATTGCACCGCCCAGAATCCCAGTGCCTGGAGTTGCGTTTCGGTGCCGCGCAGTCCGCCGATTTCGAAGTCGCCGGATTGCGGGTCGGCGACGGCGGTTGGTTTCGCGATCAGGGAAAACCGCGGCTCACGCTCGTATTTGCGCAGCGCTTCCGGCGGCAACTCGCCGTGGCTGCAGGTGCCGAGATGGAGCTTTTGCGGAAACTGTTCCGCGGCGATTCGCGCGAAATCCTGGCGCTCCCGTTCATTCGCAAGGTCAGGCTTCGACAGCAGCAGGGCATCGGCCGATTGGATCTGCGACCACTCGACGGGCGGACGCTGATCGAGAATGCGCCGGGCGTCCTGCGGGTCGATCAGGCAAATGACGCTATCCAGTTGCAGCGCATTCTGTGTTTCGTAAACCGAGAGCGTGTCGATGATGTCCGCCGCATGTCCGGCACCGCTCGGTTCGATCAACAATCGAGCGGGTTTGAAGTTGCGCAGAAGATCGCGCAGCTGCCTGCCAAATTCGAGTTCGCCGACGCAGCACAGGCATCCGCCGGCAACCAATCGCACATCGTAATTTCCGCGCGACGCTTCGGCGACGCTAAGCGCGTCGATGCCGGCATCGGTGAATTCATTGAGGATGACAACCCACAGCTCCTCTTCGGGCTTGCGGGACATCAGCCGACGAATGGCGGTGGTTTTACCGCTGCCGAAGCTGCCGGTAATGATGTGTGCTCGAGTGGGAATCACGGCCGCTGGCTGACTATAAACATATGATTTTGTTAAAAATATACACGCACTCGCGACGGTAAAGCCTATGTCAGTATAGTGAGAGAACGATGCAACATCCTCTTCAATGCCGGTGCGGAACCATCAAGGGCTGGGTCAGCGACACCGAGAGCGCGAATCGCGTCGTGTGCTACTGCCGCGACTGCCAGGCCTTCGCGCGCTTCTTAGGACAGGAAAGCGCGACCTTGGACGCGCAGGGCGGATCGGATGTCGTGCAAACGCTGCCCAAGAATGTGACCTTCACCCAGGGCGCGGACGTATTGGCGTGCATGCGCCTCACCGAGAAGGGAATGCTTCGCTGGTACGCCGGTTGCTGTAAAACACCCATCGGCAACACCTTGGAAAATTACAAAATCTCTTTCGTGGGCTTGTTGCACAACTGTTTGGAGGCCCCCGAGCACCCGTTGCAGGTTTCGTTCGGCGCGGTCCGCACCTATGCGAATCCACACGGCGCGATTGGCGATCCGAAGCCGAAGGCTGCAGGAATGGGCGCGACGATTCGGTGGTTCCTGAAAACCATCCTCAAGGCTCGCATCAACGGCGATTACCGGCGCACACCGTTTTTCAAAAACGGAACGCCCATCGCAATTCCTCACGTCATCAGCAATGAAGAGCGTGCGGATGCCATGCGGCCGCAGGCGCGCTAGCGACCATGCGGCTGCCGTCGCTCAAATTCTTGAAGACTTTCCAGGTTGCCGCGCGACTGCAGAGCTTCAAGGCGGCGGCGGAGGAATTGTTCGTCACCCCTTCCGCCATCAGCCATCAAATCAAGGCGCTAGAAGGGCAGCTGGGCGTCAGCCTGTTTCAGCGCGGCGTGCGCACGCTGACCTTGACCGATGCCGGCAGAAATTACCTCGAGCATATCAATGACATTTTCTCGAAGCTCGAATCGGTCACGGAGCAGCTGCAGGTCCGCTATGGGCGCACCATCATCCGCCTGAACGTGCCCTCCTTTTTTGCCAACGAATTACTGTTGCCGAGGCTCGCTTCGTTTACCCAGGCGCGCGAAGAGACCGATATCCGCATCGAAACGACGTTCTCCGCGCCGAAAACGCATCCACCCGAGGCCGACCTGTCCATCGTCGTGGGTGCGGGTCCTTGGGATGGCCTGGTGGTGCACGAATTGTTTGCGCAAAATTTCATCCCGGCCTGCTCCCCGGCTTTCCTGCTGGACAATCCGATCGACACTTACGAGGATCTCAACGGGAAGACGCTGCTGCTGCACGAAGAGCGTCGCGAGGCCTGGGAGAAGTGGGCGGCCGGGCTCGGGATCGAAGCCATCAAGCCCAATCGGCTCGTGCGACTCGATACCATGTCGGCGGTCGTGCGTGCTGCAGAGCAAGGTGTGGGGGTGGCCTTGGTCCCCTCGCGGTTGAGCGCCGATCGCTTCAATGCCGGCGGTTTGATCAAATTGTTCGCAGCCGAGCTGACCACCAACGAGAGTTACTATCTACTGCATCGGCCGGAGGATCGCGCGCGTGAGGATTTGCAGGAGTTGACGCGCTGGATCTTAAGCGAGTGCCGGGTCGCCTAATACTTCGAGCGCGCTATAGATGAGACAAACGTCGGGCTGGTAGAACAATTTCTCATTTGTTCAGGATTACGCCGCGCGCTACCGTTCAAATGGGGAGTTGGGGATTGGTATTGTACGAGGAATACCACCATGAACCTCCGCAGCCTTCTTCTCAGCGCCGCATCGATCGCGGCATTGATACCCGTCGTTTCCCACGCTTCCACCGAAAGCACGGCCCTCAATGCCTGTACGCGCGCTTTCGCGTCGAGTATGGCGGCGGCCGGAAGCATCGCACCGGCATTCAAGCTAGTACGCAGCAGCGAACCGGAAAGTGCCATCGACGATTATTACACCGGACACGAATACACTTTTTATTTCCAAGCTCGTGATCAAAAGACGGGCATGACGGTGGCGAGCGCAAAATGCACGTCTGATGCGCGCGGTACCCAAGTCGCGCTGACCGCGGCGCCGGTAAGCGGTCCCAACTCGCTCGCCATGGACTAGGGACGCAGACGACCGTCTCGGGTGGCCACGCGCCGAAGCGCCCACGCGCTGGCGGGACGGCGGCGGGCGGCGTATAAATCCGCTTTCGCTTTTTGAGAGAACGGATGACGAACGCCGCGGTGGAATTGGTGGTTGCGGTTTCCGAAAACGATGTGATCGGCCGCGCCAACCAGCTTCCGTGGCGCTTGCCGGCCGACCTGCGGCATTTCAAAAGCCTGACCCTGGGTCATCACATTCTGATGGGCCGCAAGACCTATGAGTCGATCGGGAAGGCATTGCCGGGCAGAACCAATTGGGTCTTGAGCCGCTCGAATGATTTCGCGCCGCCGGACTGCAAAGTGGTGCATTCGTTGCAGCAGGCCCAAGTGGGCGCAGGAGCGGAAGCGCGGCTCATGGTGATCGGCGGCGCGGAAATCTATCGCCTGTGCCTGCCGCAGGCGGTGCGCATTCACCTCACACTGGTGCACGCGAGGATCACCGACGGCGACACGTTTTTCGGCGCTTGGCGCGATCCCGAATGGAAGGAGGCGGGCCGCGAACGCCACGAGGCCGATGAGAAAAATGTCTACGCCTACAGCTTTCTCACCCTCGATCGCGCCAGGTTCAGCGCGGTGGCCAGCCCGCTGCTCTAAAGCGGTGGCAGACGCTTGCGGATCTCTTGCTCCGCCCGCTCGAAATTCACCTCTGAGAGAGAGGCTGCGCCGCGCGTGAGGTCGGACAGTATATCGGCCTGCACCGCGCCGCGCTGCTGAGCAGTGAGGTAGGGAATCTCATGGTGGAACATCACCATGGAATAGCGCGGAATGAAGCGTAGCGGAAAGCGCCGCTCGAGTTCCAGCGATAGCGCCTGCTGCAGCTGAAATTCAGGGTCGGCCACGCTTTCGCGCATTTCCAAGTAATTTTCCAATGCCATGGCGGAGATGGCATCGGTGTTGGGCTTGCGGGCGGCGCCGAATTGCGCAAACACGGTTTCCCATGAGGCGTGTCGCGCGGCGCAGGCGTCAAATTCGATGCAGTCTTCGAAACAACAGTTCATGCCCTGGCCGTGAAATGGAACCATGGCATGCGCCGCGTCGCCGATCAGGGTTGCCTGGTCCCGAAAGTACCAGGGCTGCGCGGTGACGGTCCCCAAAAACCCCAGCGGATTCGCGCCGAATTCCGCGAGAGCGTCCGGCATGAGTTCGCGCGCGTCGGGAAAATTGCGCGTCAAGAACCCCTCGATGTCGCCGGCGCCGCGCAGCGCTGCGAAGCTCACGGTCCCGAGCTTTGGCAAAAACAACGTTGCCGTGAAGCTGCCATCGGCGTTGGGCAGCGCGATCAGCATGAAGTTGCCGCGCGGCCAAATATGCAGCGCATCGTTGGCCATGAGAAAGCTGCCGCGCGGCCCCGCGGGAATGGATAACTCCTTGTAGCCGTGTTCCAGGTCAATTTCACGGGCCTGAATCAGCTTGTGCGCCGACATCTCGCGGCGCATGGCTGAGCCGGCGCCGTCGGTGGCGAGCATCGGCCGCATCGGTACCGCAAGAACCCGATCGTTCGCCAGGTCGCGAATTTGCGCGGTATTCGCGGCGAAATCGGCGCCCTCGAGCCGGTGCTGGAAAAGAAGCCGCACGCCGGGTTGGCCGGCTGCCGCCTCAATCAGAGCTTGGTTGAGGCGATGCCGGGAAACCGAATAGATCACCTCATTGGGCCGCTGCCCGTAGGGCTGAAAGGCCGTGTCCCGGGTCTCGTAGTGAATGAGCCGGCCGCGCATGGGGAGCAGGGCCGGCTTCACGGCATCGAATACTCCAGCTTGTTTGAGCGCATGAATTCCACGATCGGCCAGTGCCAGATTGATGGAGCGGCCGGAGCCGGGCGGGAGCAGTCTCAAGTCCGGGCGCGCTTCATACAATTCGATCTCAAGTCCCCGCCTTGCCAAGAGAATGGCGAGCAACGCACCGGTCGGGCCTGCTCCGACAATGCGGATCACGGATTGCCGCGCAAAGCCTGCGCCAGAATGTTGACCGCCGCCAGGACATCGGTGAATGAGTTATAGAGCGGGATCGGCGCGAGGCGCAGTACGTCCGGTTCGCGCCAATCGCCGATCACGCCGGCCGCCGTGAGTGCTTCTTGACAGCGTCTCGCTTCCGCGGCCGGTCGCGCCAATCGTAAGCTCAACTGGCAGCCGCGCTGTTCCGGTGCGCTGGGGGTGATGATCTCGACCTGCCCTGGCAGATGTTCCTCGATGAGTTTCTGCATGTATCCCGTGAGGGCGATGGACTTGGAGCGCAAGGCGGCCATGCCGGCCCGTTGAAAAATCTCCAGCGAAGACAGCAGCGGCGCTGTCGACATGATCGGTGGATTGCTGATTTGCCAGCCTTGCGCGCCCGCGATCGGATCGAATTGGGGATCGTAGAGAAACCGGTCCGCCTTGTTGTGTCCCCACCAGCCGGCGAATCGCGGCAGCTTGAAATTCCGCGCATGCCGCTCATGCACGAAGCAGCCGCCGATGGCGCCGGGCCCGGCATTGAGATACTTATAGCTGCACCAGACCGCAAAGTCGGGATTCCAGTCGTGCAGTTGCAGGGGTGTATTGCCGATGGCGTGCGCGAGATCGATACCGACATGGGCGCCGACACGGCGCGCCGCCGCGATCAGCGCCGGCATGTCGAGCAGCTGTCCGGTCAGGTATTGCACACCGGGCAGGAGTACCAGGCTCAGGCGGCTGCCTTCCCGTTCGATGCGTTCGATCATGTCTTCTGTTCGTAACGTGCGCTCGCCGCGCCGAGGCTCAATTTCGATCAAATTTTGCGAGGCCTTTAGACCATGAAATTCGAGCTGCGAGACGACGGCGTACCGATCGGATGGAAAGGCCGAACTTTCGATAAGCACCGTATTGCGCGCCGCGTCGGGCCGAAAGAAACTCACCATCATCAGGTGCAGATTCACCGTCAGTGAGTTCATGGCGACAACTTCGCCTTCCATCGCGCCGGCCAGGGCGGCGAGCGCCGGTGCGGCGCGCTCATGATAGGGAATCCACGGACGCGTGCCCGCGGTGTGGCCGAGCACTCCCAAGCGGCGCCAATCCTGAAGTTCCTGCTCGATCAGCGCTGCGGCGGATTTGGGCTGCAACCCCAGGGAATGGCCGCCAAAGTACAGCAGCTTGCGTCCTTGCGAGTCGTGCGGATGATAAAACTCGTGCGCGAAACCGGCGAGCGGATCCGCCGCATCCAGAGCCCCGGCTTGGGCGCGCTTAAGATCTTGCGCGGTCAGGCGGGTGCCTGCATGACCGTGCCGCAGACGCTGCACGTGCGACGCGGCAAACTGGAATAAAATCGCGCAAAGATCTCCGGCAACTGGGTTTCAATGTTGCCGACCGCGACCCGCTCCAGATAGAGCTGATGTCCGCAGTTTTCGCAATACCAGGAAAAACCGTCGAATTCCTGAGGACTGCGCCGCCGTTCGACGACCAGCCCCACGCTGCCGGCGGGGCGTTGCGGCGAGTGCGGCACTTGCGCGGGCAAGAGGAACATCTCGCCCTCTCTGATCGGCACATCCACCAAGCGGGCATCTTGCACGGTCTTCAGTACCATGTTCCCTTCGATCTGGAAGAAAAATTCTTCGCTGGGATCGTGGTGATAGTCCTTGCGTGAATTCGGTCCGCCCACCGCCATGATGATGAAGCCGCTGTCTTCAAAAAGTAACTTATTGCCGACCGGCGGCTTGAGCAGGTCACGGTTCTGCTCGATCCATCGATGTAAGTTAAAGGGGGCAATGGCAGCCATGGCACCATTATACCGGCGCTGAACTTCGTTGCGTTCGGCACGGTCCAAACGGGTCTGGAGGCGATATGCGAGCTTTTTGGATGACTGCGGGCGCCGGATTGCTGTTTGCGCTGCCGCTCTGGGCTGCCGATCCCGTAGCCGGCAGCCCGTTCCCGGCGGTATGGAAGGAGCAGCATCTCGAGTTTTCCTACATGGGCCGCACAGCGCGCTATTCCTGCCAGGGCTTGCGCGACAAGATGCGCTCTCTGCTCTTGGACATGGGTGCGCGCCGCGATTTGCAGGTTGCGCTGCTGGGATGCAATGAGTCGGTGCCTCTGGGCCGCGGCTACCTGGGTCCGCGCTTGAGCCTGGTCTTTTCTTCACCCGCATTGCCAGATGCATCCGCCAAACCTCTGCACTCAGGGGACTTGGCAGCCGTCGATGCACGTTATGAGCCCTTCACGCTGACGAGCGATGCGTTTCGGAATTACGGCGTCGGCGATTGCGAACTCGTCGAGGAGTTCGCGCGGGAAATCCTGCCCCACTTCAGCGCGAGAAATGTGAAACAGGACATCACCTGCATACCGTATCAGGCGAGCGGGAGCCGTTTCTTCGTTCGCGGCGAGATCCTACGCGCGGTCAGGACGACACCGTGAGATTGATCGGCTCACCCTTCCTGGCGAGCGGTCGGCGCCGCACAGGGGACCTGCACGGGTTTGGCGTCGGGGACATCCAGGCGCAAAGCGGTGAGGCGATCTCCCCAGACGCAACCCGTATCAAGGCTCGTGACATCGGCATTTCTGAAAAAGCCGAGCGTTGACCAGTGACCGAAGATGATTTGCGGGCCGCGCCAGCGTGCATCCCGTGCCTCGAACCAGGGGATGAGCGATTTTGTCTGGGTTTTTTTCGGCGAGCCCTTGGCACGAAGGGCCAATCGGCCTTCTGTGTCGACGTAGCGCAGCCGAGTGAGGCAGTTCGCGATGAAGCGCAGGCGCTCCTCGCCTTGGAGAGCTTCATCCCAACAATCCGGTTGGTCTCCATATAATCGGTCGAACAGCTTTTCAGGATTGCGGCGCAGGGCTTTCTCGAGTTCGTGCGCGCAGTTTCGCGCAACGTTCAAGTCCCATTGCGGCGCGAGTCCGGCGTGCACCATGCACACGTTCAAATCGGCATCCTCATGCAGCAGCGGCCGCTCCTGCAGCCATTCGAGCAGCATTGCGCGGTCCGGCGCCGTCAAGATCGCGTCCAGCGTGTCATCGCTGCGCAGCCGCGCACCGCCATAGGCGACCGCCAGAAGATGAAGATCGTGATTGCCGAGAGTCACCGTGGCGGCAGCTCCCAAGGCTCGAATTCGGCGCAGGACTTTGAGCGACTCGGGGCCGCGATTTACCAAATCGCCGACGAACCACACAGAGTCGCGGTCGGCCGAAAATTTCAGGGTACCGAGCAGGGTGCCAAGCTCGGCGTCGCATCCTTGCACATCGCCGATCGCGTACAGCGCCATCAGGCTCCTTGCTCGTCACGCGGAATGGTCAGGCGGGCTCCTAGTGCAATACGCCGGGCATTGCCAACCGGAACGGCGCGATGGGCGCGTCAAATTGCTCGCCATCATCGGCCACCATTTGATAGCTGCCCTGCATCGTGCCGACGGGGGTCTCGATGACGGCACCGGTCGAATAGCGAAATCCCTGGCCCGGTTTCAAGTACGGCTGTTCACCGACCACGCCATCGCCGCGCGTTTCCTTCACATTGCCGTTCGCATCCGTGATGATCCAGTGGCGTGCGAGCAGACGCGCCGGCAGCCGTCCTTCATTGCGAATCGTAATGGTGCAGGAGAAGACAAAACGCTTGTCGCGCGGATCGGATTGCTCTTCGATGTAGGAAGTCTCCACCTCGACCCGGATTCTGGGACTCGCCGGCAGTGCGGATGGACTGTCCATGAATTAGCGAACTCGAACTGCGAGCACGTCGCAGTGCGCGGCATGCAGGACCGTGTCTTCGGTAAAATTGACCAGGACGCCTAAGCCGTGGCGCTCGCGGCTGCCGAGGACGATCAAATCGACCGCCTCTTCTTTCGCAACGCGCAGGATCTCGGTTTTCTTATTGCCGGCTTCCACCCGGGTGGTGACGCGCGTTGATCCCGCGCGGGCCGACAATTCATCCAGCTTGAGCTTGGCGCGCTGTTCCAAATCCTCTTCAATTTGCACCGTCGGCATCAGCGTTTCGCCCATGGGTTCGGCCGGGATGAATTCGACCACATGCAGCATCACCATGGCGGCGTTCGAATGCGCGGCCATGTCGCGGCCTGCGGCCAGGATCTGTTCGCTCGTGTCAGTCAGATCCAACAGTACCAAGATTTTCTTGTAGTCCGCCATGCACTTTTGAGTATAACCGAGAGTGGTGGGCGGCAAGCAGGCCGAATTGCGCAGGCGTCAATGCTTCCGGGCGGAGCTGCGAGTCGATGCCGCAGGATTCAATTTCCTCCGGCGTGAGCAGCCCTTTCAGCCCATTGCTCAATATTTTGCGCCGATGCGAAAACGCGGCTGTAACCAGCATTCGGAGCACGCCGTCCGCGCCGATGTCGAAGCGGGGCTGAAGCGTTGGCCGCAAGCGCACGATGGCCGACCAGACTTTGGGCCGCGGCTTGAACGCGCCGGGTCCGACATCGAACAACTTTTCAACTTCCGCCACCGCAGCCAGCATGACCGTCAAGCGACCGTACGTCTTGTTGGAGGGCTGCGCCGTCATGCGGTCGACAACTTCCTTTTGCAGCATGAAATGCATGTCGGCAATCGCCGCCCGCTGCGATAACAGCCGAAATAGCAGCGGCGTCGAAATGTTATAGGGGAGATTGCCGAGGATTCGCAGCGGAGGACCGGTTGCGCGCAGGCGCTCGAAGTCGGTATGGAGAGCGTCTTCGACGTGCACGCGCAATCCATTTGCGGCGCGGGCGTCCTCGCGCAGCGATCGCGCCAGGTCGCGGTCGATCTCGATGACATCCAAGCTGCGTACGCGCTGCAGAAGTCCCCACGTCAAGGCGCCTGTACCTGGGCCAATTTCCACGATGCGGTCTTCCTGCCCGGGTGAAATGGAGTCGAGGATTCGTCTTATGACGCCAGGATCGTGGAGAAAGTGCTGACCGAAGCGCTTACGAACCGGCATGGGAGGCCAGGTCGATGGCAAGCGCCACGGCCGCGCTCAAGCTTCCGCTGTCGGCTTTCCCCGTGCGCGCCAGCGAGAGCGCCGTGCCGTGATCGACGCTGGTGCGCAGAATCGGCAATCCCAAGGTCATGTTCACCGCGTTGCCAAAGCCTACGTGCTTGATCACCGGCAATCCTTGGTCGTGGTACATGGCGAGGATGACATCGACGGTCTTCAGAAAGCGCGGCGTAAAGGCGGTGTCGGCCGGGATCGGTCCTTGCAAGTTCATGCCTTCCGCCTGAAGTTCGGCAATTACCGGTCCGATTATGTCCAATTCTTCGCTTCCTAAATGGCCGCCTTCGCCGGCATGCGGATTAAGGCCCAATACCGCGATTCGCGGCGGCTGCAGGGAGAAATGGCGCTCCAAGTCCATGTTCACGATGCGCAAGGTGGAGCGCAGCCGCTCGCGCGTGATCGCGCGCGGCACCTCGCTCAAGGCCAGGTGCGTCGTGACCAGTGCAACCCGTAACTGATCGTTGATCAAAAGCATCACAGGCAGTGCCGCGCGGGTTCGTTCGGCGAGATATTCGGTGTGGCCGCTGAAGCGGTAACCTGCATCCATGAGCGTGCTTTTCTGCACGGGCGCCGTCACCATCGCCGCAAACTCGCCGTTGGTGCAACCGTCGCTGGCGCGATCCAGCATTTCAATTACATAGGGGGCATTGCGGATGTCCGGATTCCCCGCCACGACCGGGCAGCGCGTGGGAATGTGCAGAACCTGGAAGGTTCCGCAGCGATGCGGCTTCAGGGGGCGCGAAGGGTCGTAGCGTTCGAGAGTCAGGGGCAGACCCAGCGCTTCAGCCGTGGCCGAGAGGAGTGCTGCGTCGCCCGCAACCACCAAGTCCGCTTCCCAGTCTCTTTGCGCCAAACTGACACAGGTATCCGGTCCCACACCGGCGGGTTCCCCCGACGTGATGACGATACGCGGTATGTACACTACATCTTGGTTTCGACGAACGCGTCGTCGCGCAAGCGGCGCAACCACAACTCCGTTTCTTCGTCCGCCTTGCTCTCGCGGATCGCGGCGAAGGCCTTTTGCCGCCGCACATCGTCCGTGCTGTCATAGGTTCGAGTTCCCAGCATCTGCACGATGTGCCAGCCATAGCGAGTCTTGAAGGGCTCGCTGATCTCATTCGGTTTCAGGTCGGCGATGGCCTTGTCGAATTCAGGCACGAAGGTACCCGGACCGGTCCAGCCCAAGTCCCCGCCATCGGGCGCGGAGCCGGGATCCTCGGACGAGGTCGAGGCGATGCCGGCAAAATCCTCACCCTTGAGAATTCGCTCGCGCAGCTTGGCGAGCTTCTCGCGTACGGTCGCGTCGTCGTCCAATTCGTTCGGCTTCATCAGAATGTGCCGCACGTGGATCTGATTGATGATCACCGGCGCTTCGCCGCTGCGGCGTTCATTGAGTTTCACGATGTGGTAGCCGCTGGGCGTACGAACCGGTGCGCTCACTTCGCCCGGCTTCATTTTGACGACCAGGTCCAAAATGAATTGCGGAAGCTGCGATCCTTTGCGCCATCCCAGGGAGCCGCCCTCCAGGGCAGTCTGGCTGTTGGAGTTCGCAATGGCCAGTTGGCCGAAATCCTCGCCCTTGCTGGCCCGTGATGCCACATCCTGCGCCTTGTGGGAAATATCCTCGAGCTGCTGCGGCGTGGCGGCCGCCGGCAGGGACAACAGGATGTGCGAGACGTTGAATTCATCGTTCGCGGCAGCGTTCTGCTCGCGCGCCATATACTGTTCGAGTTCATGCGGCGAGACATTGATATGCGCGATGACATCGCGCTGCCGCAGCGTGCTCAAGGTCAATTCTTTGCGCATCGATTCGCGATATTGCTTGTAATCGACTCCCTGCGCCGCCAGGGCCGTCGGCAACTGATCGAAGGGGATCTTGTTGCGCGCGGCGATTTCCTGCAGCGCGCTATTCAACTGCTCATCGGTGATCGTCAGGCCCACGTGCTTGGCGCGCTGCAATTCAATTTCCTGCAACACCAGGCGATCCAGCACTTGTTGCTGCAGCACGCTCTGCGAGGGCAGCTCAACTTTTTGTTCCTGAAGCCGCTTCTCGACCGAGGCCATCTGTTCATCGAGCTCGCTCTTGAGCACCAGGCCGTCATTGACGATGGCCGCGATTCGGTCGAGCAGCTCGCCGTGCACACTGATGTCGCGGGTCTGCGCAAAAGACGGCGACAGCAGAAGCATCTGTGCGACGACGATCGCGCAGAATTGGAACACTTTACGCATAGGTCAAACCTTAAGTCCTGGCCTGGTTAATGGGTGCTCGGGTCACGGGTCGAGTACCCGCGGATCGACTGTTCTAGGAAGGAATCCTCACGCTTTCCGACCGAACTTAAGCCCGTCAGTTCCAATTGTAATGCAATCGAGGTGTCCAGTGTGCCTCCGCCGAAGGTGGTCGTACCCGGCCGGATGCTCAAATAGCGGCGCTGTACCAGCTGGATCTTGTAGCAGCAGCTTTTATACTCAAATCCCGCCACTTGCTCGATGGTCTGGCGGTCTTGGAGCGAATAGACCCAACGCCCCACTGTGTTCCAGTGGTCCGCGATCGGCCAGGCAAACGAGCCGTCCCATTGCTTGAGGATTCCTTCCTGGAAGCGATAGCCGATGTTCACCACCCGGGTGGGATCCGGCCGGTACTGTACGGATATTTCGGATTTCTCCGTCTGGGACGTGTAGGGGTTCCATTGGTAGTCCAGATTGACCCCCAGGTGCTTGTAGCCCGTCAGATCCACTTCCGCGACGATGTCGGAGGCGGGGAATGCGCCCGGAACCTGCGAGGTCAGTTGCAGGGGCTGCACGAGGCCGTTGCGATTGAGGCTGTAGGTGTATTGTCCCGGGTAGGGGACGAAGGGCTGGCCTCGCACGACCTGCAGCGCATCACCGGGCAACTCCAAGGGATTCACGATCGGTACGGTCGGTGCGACCTCCGCGCCCGGAGTCAAGGAATCAACGGGAAGCCCCACGCGCGGGATCGAAAAATATCGAATCTGACCGATCGTCGCGGATAAATACTGGGTTCCGGAGACGGTATCGAAGAGCCGCGTCGTCACCGCCAGTGCCAGTTGGTTGGCATCTCCGATCCGATCCGACCCGACATAACGGTTGGTGCGGAACAATTCGGTCAAGTTCAGATCCGGCAGTCCGCTGTCGAATATCGGCAATTCATCTTGATTGCGATAGGGAACGTAGCTGTACACCAGCCGCGGCTCCAAGGTTTGCGTGCGCTGCCCCTGAGAGCCCGCTTCGCGTTCGAACACGAGCCCGGTGTCCAAGCGCGCGTAAGGCAGCGATCGGGTCGGCGTGCTCGGCAGGCCGAGACCGGCATCCTGCAAGTCGTATTGCGTGAAATCGTAGCCGACCGCGGGCTCGAAGAAATACCCGGGGCCGCGGGCCGACCAGCGGATTTCGGGCGACAGGTTCAGTCTCACGCCCGTGGGCCCGACGCCGCGAAGAAAATTGACCGCTTCGCTGTCGAATGCGAATTCAAAATTACTGTTGTCGATCGGATACAGGGCGTTCGCCTGCACGCGCGGCACGCGCGAGTAGGGCCGTTCCGAGTCGGGGACCGAGATATCAATGGTCTGGAAATTTTGCAGCTGCCCGCGGATGCGCCACACGTCATCGTAATAAAGCAGATCCGCGCGGCGTTCCAGGTAGGTCACGCTGGTTTGCTCCGTTCCCACCGCGAAGCTCTCGAAGTAGTTGCTGTCGCTGACGCCGGCAATGTCGGCATCGAAACGCAGGCCGTGCTGGATGTCGGTTACATCGGTGTAGCGCACGTAGCTACGATTCTCGTGGTCCTGCTGCTTGTCGTTGGGCAGAAAGGTCGCGTCGAACTGGCCGTGCGAACTCGCGGTCAGATAGCGGAAATCCTCCGCCAATTGCACGCCGCGCGAGGTCAGCACGCCGGGTGTGAGCGTCAGGTCGTAGTTGGGCGCCAGGTTGAAGTAGTAAGGCACTTCGAGCTCAAATCCGTTGCTGCCGGAATGGCCCAAGCTCGGGAACAGCACGCCGCTCTTGCGCTCATCACCCAAGGGAAACGAAATATAGGGTGTGTAGAAAACCGGTACGTCCTTGAACCGCATGACGACATGGCGCGCGACGCCTTCCTGCAGCTTGGTGTCGAGGCTGATTTTCGAGGCGTTCAGGCTCCAATCCTCGTTTCCGACCGGGCAGCTGGTGTAATGGACATTGTCCAGGGCCACCTTGCCGTCGGGATTCACATTGATGTCCTTGGCGAAGCCGCGGCCGTTGCGATCCATGAGCTGAAAAAAGGCCTCGTTGAAATTGCCAATCCCGGCGGCAGCGTAGCTGCCCGAGTCGCTGCGCACCCGCAGCCTCGGGTCGAGAAAATCAACCTTGCCTTTGACGTCCAATTTGTCGCTGTTGTAATCGTAGGTGACCGAATCGGCCGAAACACTGCGCTGATCCTGGGTCACGGTGACACGGCCCGTGAGCACGGCGTTGAGGTCGGCGCCCAGCTGAACTTCGGCGTTGTTGGTCTCGATGTAAATGCGGTGATCGTCCGCCGCGATTCCCTCGGGCCGCGTGTAGGTAAACTTCGGCGGAGCAGGGCAGACCTGATCGGCGTAGCCCGCGGCGCTGGCGAGGCAGAACAAAACCCATGCGGCGTGGAACTTGGAAGCGCTGAGCAAAATGCGTCGCCTTAGTCGGTATACTTAAATCGCCGCATTTGCGGTGTGTGAATGGTCAAGCATGGATGTATCGGATGCAAGCGATTCCCGACTGGCGAACTTGACGCAATGGGTGATCGAGGATTTGGGTTTCGCCGGTGCTGCGATTGCGCCGGCGTCCGCGGACGCGAGCTTTCGCCGATATTTTCGGGTGACCCGCGATGCCGACTCGTACATCGTGATGGATGCGCCTCCCGACAAGGAAGAATCCGGACCATTCCTCAAGGTGGCGCGAATCTTGGGAAGCCTCGATCTCAATGTGCCCATCATTCTGGCGCGGGATATGGCGCGCGGATTTCTTCTGCTGTCGGACTTGGGTTCGCGCCAATACCTCGATGCCTTGGGGCTGGACGGCGCCGCCGGCGAGTTGTACGCAGATGCCCTTCACAGCCTGAGCATCATGCAGACCGCCGATGCCCGCATCTCGCGGGATCTGCCTCGCTATGATCGCGCGATGCTCCTGCGGGAGATGGAACTGTTTCCGGAATGGTTTCTCGCGCGCCATCTGGGATTGGAGATCGACCGGCGGGAGCGCACGCTGCTCGCCGGGCTTTTCGAGAGCTTGGTGGAAACGGCGGAATCGCAGCCGTCCTGTTTCGTGCATCGCGATTATCATTCGCGCAATCTGCTGGTGACCGAGCGCAACAACCCGGGCATATTGGATTTTCAAGACGCCGTATGGGGTCCGGTGACCTATGATCTCGCATCGCTGCTCAAGGACTGCTACATCGCGTGGCCGCCGGCGCGCGTGCGGCAGTGGGCACTCGAGTATCGCGACAGCCTGCTTGAAGCCGGCTTTAAGTTGCACGCCGACGAGGCCTTGTTTCTGCGCTGGTTCGATCTGATCGGCCTGCAACGGCACATCAAGGTGCTGGGCATATTCGCGCGCCTGTTCTATCGAGACGGCAAGCCGCAATACCTGAAGGATTTGCCGCGCGTCCTCGCCTATGTGCGCGACACGGCACTTAAATATCCAGAGACGACGGCGTTTTCGGAATTCATCGTCAGCCGCATCGACGGGCCCTTCCAGGCCGCCCAGCAGCGCACGCGGGCTGAGGCGGGCACCTAGCCATGGCAGGTGAGCGGCCGCGCGCGGTAATGATTGTGGCGGCGGGGCGCGGCGAGCGCATGCGGCCGTTGACAGATACGACGCCGAAGCCGCTGCTCGAGGTTCACGGACAACCGTTGATCGAACGGCACGTGCAGCGCCTGGTGGGGGCCGGCATCGAGCGCATCGTCATCAACCTGGCGTGGCTGGGCGGGCAGATCCGCGATTTTCTGGGAGACGGCACGCGTTACGGTGCGGCCATCTCTTACAGCGAGGAAGCGCCGCGCGCGCTGGAAACCGGCGGCGGCGTCTTTCGCGCGCTCCCGCTGCTCTCGCCGGGACCGTTCGCGGTGGTCAACGGCGATATCTATACCGACTTTCCATTCCAAACGCTCGAGATCGGGACTCAGCTCGATTCGCACCTGGTGCTGGTGCCAAATCCGAGCTATCTGCGCGGCGATTTCGGCCTTCAAGACGGCAAGGCCGTGGCCAGCGCCGCCGGGCTGTTTACCTTTAGCGGCATTGCCATGTACCGGCCTTCTTTTTTCGCCGGTTGTCGCGACGGCGTGTTTCCCATGAAGCCCCTGATGCTGCGGTCCATGGCGGCGGAACGGTGTTCTGCGCAGCTCTACGGCGGAATGTGGGAGGACGTCGGGACACCGGAACGTCTGGCTGCTCTCAACGCGGCGAGTTCTAAGGCTTAAGCGCCAGGCTCAAGCGCCGCACACCTTCCCGGATGTCGTTTTCGGTCATCCGCGAGTAGCCCAACATGAATCCAGACTTGCGCTGTGCGGACAAGAAATACGGCGATATGCCGTAGATGCCGACGCCGAGCGCCGCCGCCCTGGCCATCACCTCGGTTTCGGAAACGCGCGCGGCGGGCCACAGGGCAATGTGCGCACCGGCGCCGAAGCCGGTCGCCTCCACTCGATCGCCCAAATATTTACCGATGGCCTCACGCAGCGCCTCGCGGCGCGCGGCGTTTCGGCGGCGGACACGGCGCAGATGCCGCTCGTACAGGCCGCTGGTGATGAACTCCGCCAGGGTCTCTTGCTCCAGCGTCGCGGTGTGGCGATCGCACAACCACTTGGCCGAGGTGAACACAGAGACGAGCGGCTTGGGCACGATGAGATAACCGATGCGCAGCGAGGAGAACACCGTGCGCGAGAAGGTGCCGATGTAGATGACGCGGCCTTCCGCATCCAGGCCTTGCAGCGACTGCAGCGACTGATCCTCGTAGCGGTATTCGCCGTCGTAGTCGTCCTCGACGACCAAGGCGTCGGTCCTCCGGGCCCAGTCGACCAGGCTCAGGCGGCGGGGCAGCGAGAGAATGGCGCCGGTGGGAAACTGGTGCGACGGTGTGACGAACACCATGCGCGTCCCGTCCGGCAGCTTGGCGGGATTCAAGCCGTCGCGATCGACGGGTACTCCCAGGAGCCGTGCTCCGCCGGCACGCAGAACTTCCCGGGTGCCCTGATAGCAGGGATCCTCAATGGCGATACGATCGCCCCGATCGATCAGCACGCGTGCGACGAGATCCAGGGCTTGCTGCGAGCCGGATACGACGATGACTTGCGACGGGTCGCACAGCACGGCACGCGAGCGGCGCAAATGCACGCAAATCGCCTCGCGCAGTGCCACGCTGCCGCCGGTCGGGCCGTAGTCCAACGCGCGCACTGAGGCCTTGCGTGCATGGCGCAATAGCATCCGGCGCCACATCTCAAAGGGGAACACCTCGATATCGCTGCGGCCATAAGCAAAATCGTAGCGCGGGCGCGCCAATTGCTTGCCCGGGAAATTTGCCTTGGGCCCGGTGCCCACGGCACGGCCATACCGGGACAGCCGTACTTTGAGGCGGCTCGGACGCGGCCCGGCGCGACCGGCCGCCAGCACGTCCGCGACGTATGTTCCCGAGCCTCCCCGGCCCACGACGAATCCTTCCGCCAACAACTGTTCGTAGGCGAGCACCACTACGGTTCGGGAAACATGCAGCTGCTCCGCCAACTCGCGCGTCGAGGGCAGCCGTTCCGCGCTGCTCATCACGCGCCGCAGGATCGCCTGCCGAAACCACAGATAGATCTGGCGCGACAGCGGTTCGCGATCATTTAAAAGTGGTATGACGAATGACATAAATCTTGAACCTTTGGAAAGACCATAGCATCCGGCGGGATCACGCGCCAAACAGGTGGAGTACAATTGCGCCATGTCCGAGCAACGCCCGACGCGCAGCGGCCAAAAATACATCACGCCCCAAGGCTTTACCGCCATCAAGGACGGCATCAAGCAATCGCACGCAGCCGCCTCGAATCCGCGCAAGCCGACATGGCTGCGCGCGCCACTGGCGACGGGCGCCGCATTTGGCGCGGTCAAGCAAATCGTTCGCGAGCACGCCTTAAGCACCGTGTGCGAAGAGGCAAAATGTCCGAATATCGGCGAATGCTGGAATGCGGGTACCGCGACCATTATGTTGATGGGCGCCGTATGCACGCGCGCGTGCCGCTTTTGCGCCGTCGACACCGGCAACCCGCGCGGCTGGCTGGATGCGGAAGAACCGCAAAATGTGGCGAAATCGGTGCAGCTCATGCGCCTCAAATACGTGGTGCTGACCTCCGTGAATCGCGACGACCTGCCGGATGGCGGTGCGGCGCACTATGCCGCGGCAATTCGCGCCATCAAGAGCTTGAATCCGGACACGGCGGTCGAAGCCCTGACGCCGGATTTCCAAGGCGTCATGACGGATGTGCGCACCGTACTCGACTCGGGATTGGACGTATTCGCACAGAATGTGGAAACAGTCAGGCGCTTGACCCACCCGGTGCGCGATCCGCGCGCCGGGTATGAGCAGAGCATCGAGGTCCTGCGTGCGGCCAAGGTCTACAAACCCGACGTGCTCACGAAAACCAGCTTGATGCTGGGATTGGGCGAGACGGATGCGGAGATTCGCGAGACCCTGGTGGATCTGCGCGCGGCGCAGGTCGATGTACTGACGCTGGGGCAGTATCTGCGACCCACGCCGAATCATTTGAACGTGGAACGATTCGTGGCCCCGCAGCAGTTCGACGACTACCGCCGCTGGGCGCTCGAGCTTGGCTTCCTCGAGTGCGTCTCGGGTCCGTTGGTGCGCTCGAGCTATCGAGCCGAGCAAGCGTTGGCGCGCAACAACGCGGGCCTGGACAACGCCAAGCTCGCGGTCAAGACTTTGGGTGCCTGAGGGTTCATCGATGCCCGAAAATTCATCGATGCCGGCAAGCCTATGAACGACTTGCCGCTGATTCGCCATCTTGGGCTGGCGCCTTACGAGCCGGTTTGGCGCGCGATGCAGAAGTTCACCGACGAGCGGCAGGATGCGACGCGCGATGAGATCTGGTTCGTCGAGCATCCACCCGTATTCACCCTCGGGTTGAACGCCAGCCGAGAACACCTGCTCGCGCCGGGTGATATTCCCGTGGTGCAAATCGATCGCGGCGGCCAGGTGACCTATCACGGACCGGGCCAGCTGATGATTTATCCGCTATTGAATTTGCGAAGGCTCAAATTGGGCGTTCGTGATTTGGTGGTCGCGCTGGAGAATGCCGTCATCGCGACCGCGGCGGATTTGGGCATCGCGGCATCGGGCTCGAGAAAAGCGCCCGGCGTCTATGTGGAGGGCGCGAAACTGGCGAGCGTCGGCCTGCGCATTCGGCGCGGCGCCTGCTATCACGGCATGGCGTTGAACGTATCGCTCGACCTGGCACCCTTTGAAGGCATCAATGTGTGCGGCTATAAGGATTTGCGCGTGACGCGGCTTGCGGATCTGGGGATCAAGCTCAGCGTCGAGTCCGTGGCACAACGCTTGCTGCCGCATTTGTTGCGGCAATTGGGCCATCGAAGCCACACTCATACCGGTTCCGCAGCGCCGGAAGTCGAGCACTACAGCGCCATCAACACCGACTTGCAGGCTGTCAATTCCCGGTAGATCTTGTCGATCTGCTCTTTACTGGTGGCGTGCACGGTATAGGTCAACGCCAGGAAATTGCCGTCGGCGCTGGTACGAGTCTTCACACGCGATTCCGGCATGGCTCCGGCGTGTCGCTCGACGATGGCTTGAGTGAGCGCGCGCAGATCGCTGTCCTGGCGGCCCATGACTTTGATGGGAAAATCGGCGGGAAATTCCTGGGGAGCCGTGCTCATAGCGCCGGCGTCTTGGCCAATTCGCGGATGTAGTTGGCAAATGCCAGGTGGACGCGTTTGAACAGCGGGCCTGGGACCCCGGAGCCCACGGGCGCGCCATCGAGCTTGGTCACCGGCAGTACCCCGCGGGTGGAGAATGCCAGCCAGATCTCATCGGCGCCGCGCAGCGCCGCTTCGGAGATGGCGGCGCTCGAGTTGCGGATCGACAAAAGATCCGCAAGTTCGGTGACCACATCACGTGTGGTTCCCGGAAGAATGTGCTGGCTGTTGGGCGGCGTCTGAATTGCGCCGCTCTTCACCACATGCACCGTCGTTGAGGACCCTTCCGTGAGTTCGCCGTTTTCCAGCATGATGGTTTCAAATGCGCCGGCATCGGCGGCGAGCTTCTTCAGAAGAATATTGGCCAGCAGTGCGGTCGATTTGATATCGCGCCGTGCCCAGCGGGTCTCGGTTGCGGTGATGGCGGCGACGCCGTTTTCCAGCAACGCCTCCGGCAGCGGCGCAAGCTCGGTGCAATAAGCGAATACCGTGGGCTTCAGACCGTCGGGCCATGCATGATTGCGGCCGAACTCCGCCCCGCGGCTCACCTGCATATAGAGGTGTCCCTGGTCCGCCGAGTTTCGCGAAACCAGCTCCTGGCAGATGTGCGCCCAGTCGCCGTGCGACATCGCGGGCGGCATGCGGATTCCCGCTAGGCTGCGATTCAACCGGTCCAGATGCTGTCGCAGCCGAAACGGCCGCGCTCCGTAAACGGGGACGACTTCGTACACCGCGTCGCCAAAGAGAAAGGCGCGATCGAAAGGCGACACTCTGGCCTCGCTCAAGGGCAGGTACGCGCCATTCAAGTAGCAGATGGGCAGCGGGCCGCTCATGCGAACCAGAGACGAATGGTGTCAATGAGCCGCCGCCACCAGCCGCCGGCTGCGACGGCTTTCAAAGGGTGCAACGCGACCGTCGTCAGTTCTTTGGTGCCGTTGAAGACATGCACGGTGCCGACATTCGCATCCGTTCCCAGCGGCGCAATCAGCTTAGGAAGTACCTCGACGGTGGTTTTCACGTCGGACTGACCACGCGCCAGCGTCATGTACAAATTATCCGCGATGCCCAATTCGGCCGTCGGATTGGCTGCCTTCCACACGTGCGTGGTGGCCAATGCCGTGGTGCCCTTCACGACGAGCTTGGTGTCGTAAAAAGTGAAGCCGTAGCCCAACAGCGCGGCGCTGGCATTCTCGCGCCCCTTCATGCTGCTGGAACCGAGTACCACCGAGACCAAGCGCATGCCCTCGCGGTGCGCCGAAGTGACAAGACAGAAGCCCGCGGAATCGGTGTGACCGGTTTTCAATCCATCGACGCTCGGGTCCTTCTCCAGCAGCCCGTTGCGATTCTGTTGCTTGATGCCGTTGTGTTCGAATTCGCGCACCGAATAATATTTATAGTACTGCGGATAGTCGCGAATCATCGCGATCGCCAACAACGACATGTCGCGCGCGGTGGTGTAGTGCTGCGGCGAGGGCAGTCCTGAGCTGTTCTCGAAATGCGAGCCAACCATGTTCAAGCTCTTGGCGGTCGAATTCATGAGTTGTGCGAAGGTATCCTCGGTGCCGGCGATGCGTTCGGCCAGCGCGATGGTCGCATCGTTCCCCGATTGCACGATCATGCCGAGAATCAGATCGTTCACGGATACCGGTTTCCCCAGTTCGATGAAGGTGCGCGAGCCTTCGGAACGCCAGGCGTGCTCGCTGACGTTGACCATATCCTCGAGCTTGAGCTTGCCGACGCTCAGTTCGTGAAAGACGATGTAGGCCGTCATCAGCTTCGTCAGGCTGGCCGGCTCCATGCGTTCCGTCGCGTTGCTCGCGGCGAGAACCTTGCCGGTCTGATAATCCGCAACTATGTAAGCGCGCGCATCGACTTGCGGCGGATTGGGAATGGCCATTCCCGCGACCAACGGTACCGACACGGCGGGTGTGGACGCGGCCGGCGTGGACGCAGCGGGTGCAGCGGCCGCTACATGTTTATGGTGAGGCTTTGCTGCCCAGCAAGTTGCGCTGAAGACTGCGGCGACGGAAAGACTGACGAGAACGGAACGAACCATGTTTAGTGCATACCCTGTGAAGATTGGCTAGTTTACGGAAGTATCGCCGCGCGGCAATAGCGATTAGTCGAGAGCAAGATGCGCGTCATTGATGCCCACGCGCTCGAGAGCCGCGACAACGCGGTCGAATTCGGCCACATCGGGAACAGGGCCGATGCGCACCCGGTACATTCTGCGGCCCTGAATTTCGTTGTCGCGTACGAATACTTTGCCGTAGCCGCCGTCACGTAATTTTTCCATGAGCCGTTCGGCGTTCTTCGGATCGCTGAAGGCGCCCGCCTGAATAAAGAGCACGCGGGGGACGGGAACGGTGGAGATGCCGCCGCTCAAGTCCCCGGCGCTCGCCGATGCCGAGGGTGATGACGCAGGCGTCGTCGGCGGTGCGGCTGCGGCGGTGAGGGGCGTCGCAGTCAGCGGCGCGGCAACAGGCACACCCTTGGGCGCTGCTGCCGGCGCCGTGGCCTGCGCCACCAGCGGTGTGTTGGCCGACACGGGCTCGAGACTTCGGACCTCAACCATGGCGGTGCCGTTGCGCAACATGTCGAGCTTGTATGCCGCGGTGTAGGAAAGATCGATGATGCGATTGCCGACGAAGGGTCCGCGATCGTTGACGCGCACCACGATGCTGCGTCCGTTTTGCAAATTGGTCACGCGCACGTAGGCGGGTAAGGGCAGCGTCTTGTGGGCTGCGGTCATGGCGTACATGTCGTAGGGCTCGCCGGTGGAGGTTCGAACCTTGTGGAAGCCCGGTCCGTACCAGGATGCGACGCCGCGCTCCACATAGCCCACGCTCGAGGACAGCACGAAGTATCGTTTACCCATCACATCGTAGAACGGCGGATTGCCATTGCGGGAGCGCGGTTCGTAGCGCGGCACCATGTCGGGTACGGATTCGGGCGGCGGCGGCCGCTCCGCCGGCGGCGGAGGCACGGGTGTCACGCTGGGGCTCTCGACGCGCGGGGGCGCGCTAAAGCAGGCGGCCATTCCGACCGCGATCGCGACGCACAGCGGCAGCGCCAGTGCGCGCGACAATCTCACGGCGGTGTCGCGGTTGTGGCCAAGGGAGCGGCCGATGCGGGCGAGGATGCTGCGGCCGATGCCGCGTCATTCGCCAGCATGCGCTGCTTCACCGCCGTGGCGAGTTCATAGACGGCCATGGCGTAGAGCGCGCTGTGGTTGTAGCGGGTGATCACGAAAAAATTGTTGTAGCCGACGCGCCAGTGAACGCCGTCCGGCTCGTCCGCGGCAATCAAGATTGCAGGCGCCTCGGGCGGCAACGGGGCATCAAAGCTGACCCCTTTCGCGGCGAGCGAGCCCACGGTTTCGGACAGGGCCAATTTGCGTCCATCCAGATCGGCTGCCTTGTCAGGAAGGACCGTGGCTTCTTCCAAGACCGGCTCCCCGGCATTCCAGCCGTGCTCCTTCAGGTAGTTGCCGACGCTGGCGCAGACATCCGGCCAGTCATTCCACAGATCGATGCGGCCGTTGGCATCCGCGTCCACCGCGTAGCGCCGGTAATTCGACGGCATGAACTGCGGCGCGCCCATGGCGCCGGCGTAGGATCCCTTCAGGGTCTTGGGATCGAGATGCGCATCGCGCGTCAGCAGCAGAAATTGCTCGAGCTCGTCGCGAAAAAATTTCTCGCGCGGCGGATAGTCGAAAGACAGCGTCGCCAGGGCATCCAGAACCCGGTAGGTTCCGGTCAGGCGACCGTAGTAAGTTTCAACGCCGAGGATGGCCGCGAGGTACTCCGGAGCGACGCCGGTCTTGATGCTGGCCTCATCGAGTGCCTGGCGATGCGCCGTCCAGAATTCCGTGCCCTCGCGAATGCGCCGCTCTGTGAGGAAGATCGGGCGATACTCGTACCAGAGTTTGGCCTTTTCGGCCGGCTTCGCCATGGCGTCGATGATGGCCGGTTGACTCTCAGCGGATTTCAACAGCTTGCGCAGCGCACGTTTCTTGAAGCCATAGGCTTGCGTCATGTGTGCGATGAATTCCTTGACCTCCGGGCGCTTGATGTCCACGCCCAAGGCGGGTTCGGCGCTCAAGCCCAGCCACGCCACGCAAACCAGCCACGCCGCTTTAAGCGGAGCCCGCGATTTGAAAGTTCTCGATTCGAGAGTTCTCGATTCGAGAGTTCGCGTATTAGAGCAAGTGCGCATCGCTTAGGACCCTATCAGCTTGCGGTGCGAATGCAGCGACATGAGAATCCCGAAACCGGCCAGCAGCGTGACCATGGAGGTGCCGCCGTAGCTGATCAGGGGCAACGGGACGCCGACCACGGGTAAAATGCCGCTCACCATTCCCGAGTTGACGAACACATAAACGAAAAAGCTCAGGGCGATGGCTCCGCCGGTCAAGCGCGCGAACGTACCTTGGGCCTGCATGGCCAGGTACAGGGCGCGGCCGATCACCACACCGTACAACGACAGTATCAGCAGCTGCCCCAGCAGCCCGAATTCCTCGCCGATGACCGCGAAGATGAAATCGGTGGAGCGCTCGGGCAGAAACTCGAGCTGCGCCTGACTGCCGTTCATGTAGCCCTTGCCGAAGAGGCCGCCGGAGCCGATGGCGATTTGCGACTGAATGATGTGATAGCCGGCGCCCAAACGATCGGTCTCTGGATTGAGAAAGGTCAGAATGCGCTGGCGCTGATAGTCGTGGATGAAATGCCACGCTCCCCAAGCCGCAGCGCCCAGCAGTGGAATGGCGATGAGAATCAGGCGAATCTGCAATCCCGCCAGCAACATGACAATCAGGCCGGACGCTGCAATCAGCAGCGCGGTGCCCAAGTCCGGTTGCGTCACGATCATCGCCGTCGGCACGGCGATCAGCACTCCCATGACGATCAGGTCCAAAAAGGTCGGCGGCAGCGGCCGTTCGTGCATATACCACGCGCATGCCATCGGCACCGCGAGCTTCATGATCTCGGAAGGCTGAAAGCGCATGAAGCCGATGTCGAGCCAGCGTTGCGCGCCTTTACCGACGTGGCCGGTCACATCGACCACGATCAACAGCAGCACGCCGATCACGTAGGCGATCGGCGCGAACATTCGCAGGTATTGCGGCGTCGCGAACTTGGCGAGCGCCAGCATGGCCGCCACCGCGATACCGATATTCACCAGGTGGTGCTGCACCATTTTCCAGTTCTGGCCCGAGGCGCTGTACACCACCAAAATGCCGATCACGACGATGATGGCCAACACGCCCGTCAGGGGACCGTCCAATCCCAGCGCGCGCAAGGTCCGTCCGCCGGCAGTAAGGGTCCGGCGGGTTCGAGACGGCGAGAATTCATCGTAGATCATGCGTCAGCGCCCCCCATGCACTTTGCCCATGACACTGAGGAGCGCCGGCCAGAGCAACGCTCCGATGACCGGCGCGAGCCAGCGGCTGAAAGCGGTCACCGGGTTGCCGGTGGCGCCGTCGACCCAGAAAAGCACGAATTGATAGCCCGCGAGCAGCGCGAACACCACAAGACATTGCGACAGCATCGAGAAAACCCGGATGCGCAGCCGCAGATGCGTGGCCCAGGCGCCCATGAGTGTGAGGGCGAGCGCGTGTTGTCCCAACACCACCCCATTTATCACGTCGAGCGCCAACCCTGAGAAGAAGGCCAACGAGAGTCCGCCGGCGCGCGGTGACTCGATGCACCAGTAGAAGACCACCAGCACCAGAAAATCGGGACGAAACGCGTCGAGCACCTCCGGCAGCGGCACCACCGCGAGCGCCAGCGCCACCAGCGCCGACAGCGCCATCGGCAGACGCCGGATTTGTGTTTCGCGCATCATTTCTTGGGCACCGGGCCGGGTTTGAGCGGCGGCAACGTCTCGGTTGCCTGGGGTTTGAGCCACACGAACAGCAGTTCCCTGGAGCGATCGAGTGCCGCCGCGGGTTTGACGTCGACTTCGGCGAGGGATTGCGCCGGATCGCGCTTGACCTCCGAGATCGTCCCGACCGGGTAGCCGGCCGGAAATCCGCCGCCGAGACCGGAGGTCACCAGTAAATCGCCCGCGACTACATCCGCACTGGTGGGCAAGTAAGGCAGCTTCAGCCGGCTGGTGTCGCCGGTTCCCACCGCCACCGTGCGCAGGCCGTTGCGATTGATCTGCACCGGAATGGCGTGCGCCGCGTCGCTGACCAGGATCACCTCGCTGGTGAGTTGCCCGACCCGGGCGACCTGTCCGAAAACGCCGCCGGAATCGAGCACCGCCTGTCCGACATAGATGCCGTCGCTCGCGCCCTTGTCCACCAAGACCCGCTCGCGGAAAGCGTCCAGATCTACGTTCATGACATCGCCGACGACGAAGCGATCGGTCACGCCGGCCGTATTTTCCCGCAGTGCGCGCAGTCTTTGGGTCTCGGCCTCCAACGCCTCGTAGCGCTGCAGCCTGAACTGCGCGAGGCGCAGCTCGCCTTCGAGCTTGGCCTTGTCGGCGCGCAATGCATCGCGGGTGGTCACGCTGTCGCGAAACCAGTGCCAGCCTTCGAAAGGCGAGGCGACGGCAATTTGCACAGGATAGGCAACCACCGAAAGCAGCCGGCGGATTTTTCCCAGATGATCGTAGCGTTTGTCGACGATGATGAGCGCGAGGGCCAGCAAGGAGTACAGAACGCAGCGGAACAGAAGTCCCGTGACTCGACCGGAGGCGTCGGTACTACGAAAGGCGACCATGGTCGGTCGTCGCTTGCATTACTCCAGTCCGAAAATGCCGGGTCCGTGTTCCTCGGTGAGCTCAAGGATCCGCCCGCCGCCGCGCGCAACGCAGGTGAGGGGGTCGTCCGCGATCACCACCGGTAAACCGGTTTCTTCCATGAGCAATTTGTCGACGTCGCGCAGCAACGCCCCGCCACCCGTCAATACGATGCCGCGCTCCGCGACGTCGGCGCCGAGCTCCGGCGGTGTTTGTTCCAGCGCCTGCTTGACCGCGCCGACGATGCCTTGCAGCGGTTCTTGCAGCGCTTCGAGAATTTCGTTGGAGTTCAAGGTGAAGCTGCGCGGCACGCCTTCCGACAGGTTGCGGCCCTTGACTGAGATCTCGCGCACAGTTTGGCCGGGGTAGGCCGAACCGATTTCCAACTTGATGCGCTCCGCCGTGGCTTCGCCGATCAAGATGCCGTAATTGCGGCGCACATAATTGGTGATGGCTTCGTCGAACTTGTCACCGCCGATGCGCACGCTGGCGGCGTAAACGATGCCGTTCAAGGAGATGACCGCGACCTCGGAGGTGCCGCCGCCGATGTCCAGAACCATGGAACCGCGTGCCTCCTGCACCGGCAGGCCGGCGCCCACGGCCGCCGCCATCGGTTCGGGGACGATGTCCACGCTGCGAGCGCCCGCCCCCTCGGCCGATTCCTTGATGGCGCGCCGCTCGACCTGGGTGGACCCGAAGGGCACGCAAACCAGCACCCGGGGAGAAGGGCTCAAAAAACGGTTGCCGTGCACCTTCTTGATGAAGTACTGCAGCATTTTTTCCGTGTAGGTGAAATCCGCGATCACTCCGTCCTTCATGGGCCGAACCGCCGTGATATGACCCGGAGTGCGGCCCAACATGTTCTTGGCCTCGACCCCGACGGCGACGATGATTTTGCCGCCTCGCGTGGGTTCATCCTGCACCGCCACCACCGAGGGTTCGTTCAGAACAATGCCGCGCTCGCGGACGTAAATGAGGGTGTTGGCGGTGCCAAGATCGATTGAGAGGTCATTGGAGAAATAACCTCTAAGGCGTTTGAACATGGGGTATTTTTCGTGGCTTTATGGGGTTAAAAAAAGATCGGCTAATGTAACAACCGACACGACATATCACAAGGCAACGTGTATCATCCCCCAGGCTTAATTTGCGTGAGTTGCTGCGCATTTTGAGCACCAACCCTATGAGCCTAACCCGTCAAGACGTGGAAAAAATCGCGCACCTTGCGCGGCTGTCCATCACTGCGCAAGAGATGCCGGTGTATGTGAGCAGCTTGTCGAGCATCGTCAATTTCGTCGATGAGTTGTCGCGCACGGACACCGAGGGCGTGCTGCCCATGGCGCATCCGCTCGACGGGCAGCATCAGCGGATGCGGGCCGACGTGGTCTCGGAAAGCGATCACCACCAGAAATACCAAGAGAACGCGCCGGCCGTGACCGCCGGGTTGTATGTGGTGCCGCGGGTGATCGAGTAAAACTGTAGGCTATTGTTGATCGATGCTGCATAACCTTTTCATCGGCGAACTCGCCGACCGCCTCAATAGGCGGCAGATTTCCAGCGCGGAACTCACCCGGCACTTTTTAGGCCGGATCGAGCGTCTCAATCCTGCGCTCAACGCCATGATCACCCTGACGGCGGAGCGGGCGATGGCCGATGCGGCCGCCGCCGATGTCCGCCTTGCTGCGGGGGAACGGGGCCCCTTGCTCGGCATCCCCCTCATTCATAAAGATATTTTCTGCACCGATGGGGTCAAGACCAGCTGCGGCTCGCGCATGCTGGATAATTTCATTTCGCCCTACGATGCCACCGTGGTGGCCCGCTTCAAGGCGGCCGGGACGGTCATGTTGGGCAAGTCCAACATGGACGAGTTCGCGATGGGTTCGTCCAATGAAACCAGCTACTACGGACCGGTCAAGAATCCCTGGGACCCCGCCAAGGTTCCGGGCGGTTCCTCGGGCGGCTCGGCCGCCGCGACCGCCGCCCGCTTGACGCCCCTTGCCACCGGCACCGACACCGGCGGCTCGATTCGCCAGCCGGCGGCGCTCACCGGCGTCACGGGACTGAAACCCACCTACGGCCGCGTTTCGCGCTACGGCATGATCGCCTTCGCCTCCAGCCTCGACCAGGCCGGCGTCTTCGCGCGCAACGCGGCAGATGCGGCGGCGGCGTTGCAGGTGATGGCCGGTTTCGATCCGCGTGACTCGACCAGCGTCGATGTGCCGGTACCGGACTATTCCAAGGCCCTGGATCAGCCGCTCAAAGGCATGAAAATTGGTTTGCTGCGTGAGTTCTTCGAGGGTTTAGAGCCGCGCAACGCGGCCCTGATCGAGGACGCGCTGAACATTTATACGGGCTTGGGCGCCGAAACGCTGCAGGTCAGCTTGCCGCATCTGCCGCTGTCGGTGCCCACGTACTACGTGGTGGCACCCGCGGAGTGTTCCTCGAACCTGTCGCGCTTCGACGGCGTGCGCTATGGCTATCGCTGCGAAAATCCAAAAGATCTGATGGATTTGTACAAGCGCTCGCGCGGCGAGGGCTTCGGCGCCGAAGTGAAGCGGCGCATCATGACCGGCACCTACGTGTTGTCCGCCGGCTATTTCGACGCTTACTAT
Organism: uncultured Gammaproteobacteria bacterium; assembly: GCA_963721095.1. Lineage (GTDB taxonomy): Bacteria > Pseudomonadota > Gammaproteobacteria > Steroidobacterales > Steroidobacteraceae > Bog-1198. The sequence goes on from CAVRHU010000001.1 coordinate 1,090,024, forward strand.
TTGAAGGCGCAGAAGGCGCGCCGCCTGATCACGGATGATTTCCGGTCGGCATTCGCACAGGTGGACCTGGTGCTCGGCCCCACCACCCCCACGCCGGCCTTCGATATCGGCGCCAAGATGAATGATCCCGTGCTCATGTATCTGAACGACATCTACACCATCGGCGCGAACCTCGCGGGCCTTCCCGGCGTTTCGGTGCCCTGCGGTTTCGTGGATGGCCTGCCCATGGGCCTGCAGCTCATCGGGCCGCACTTCGCGGAAGCGAAGTTGTTGAACGCCGCGCATCAGTACCAGCAAGCGACGGATTGGCACCGGCATGCGCCGCGCGGGTACGAGCAATGAGCGACTGGGAAGTCGTCATCGGCTTGGAGATCCATGCGCAGCTCGCGACGCAGTCGAAGATTTTCTCAGGATCCGCGACTGCGTATGGGGCGCCGCCCAACACCCAGGCCGATTTGGTCGACCTGGCCTATCCCGGGGTGCTGCCGGTCCTGAATGCCCGCGCCGTGCAGATGGCCGTGAAGTTCGGGCTCGCGGTGGACGCCACGGTGGCAAGGCGCTCCGTGTTTGCGCGCAAAAATTATTTCTATCCGGACTTGCCGAAGGGCTACCAGATCAGCCAGTACGAGTTGCCGGTGGTGGCGCGCGGCTCGCTCAAAATCATGCTGGACGACGGCGCGATCAAGACCGTGGGCATTACGCGCGCGCACCTGGAAGAGGATGCCGGCAAATCGCTGCACGAAGGGCTGGCCCACGCGTCCGGCATCGATTTGAATCGGGCCGGCACGCCGCTGCTCGAAATCGTCTCCGAACCCGACATGCGATCCGCCAAGGAGGCGGTCGCGTACATGAAGAAGATCCACACGCTGGTGCGGTATCTGGAGATTTGCGACGGCAACATGCAAGAGGGCTCTTTCCGTTGCGATGCCAATGTGTCGGTGCGGCCGCGCGGTCAGGAAAAATACGGCACTCGCGCCGAAATCAAGAACTTGAACTCATTCCGCTTCGTCGAGAAGGCGATCCAGTACGAAGTGGCGCGGCAGGTCGAACTCATTGAAAGCGGCGGTAAGGTGGTGCAGGAGACCCGTCTGTACGACTCCGACAAGGACGAGACCCGCTCGATGCGCTCCAAGGAAGAGGCCAACGACTATCGCTACTTTCCGGATCCGGACCTGTTGCCGGTCGAAATCGACGAGGCCTTCATCGAGGCGGTGCGCGCGACGCTGCCGGAGCTGCCGGATCAGAAGGCGGCGCGATTCGCGCGCGACTTCGGCCTCTCGGCCTATGACGCCGGCGTGCTCTGCGCCAGCCGCGAGCTCGGCGCTTATTTCGAGGCGGTGGTGACGGCACAAGGTGCGGGCCACGCGAAGCTGGCGGCGAATTGGGTCATGGGCGAACTGTCGAGTGCGCTCAATCGTGACAGCGTCGATATCGAGCACTCCCGGGTCGACCCGCAGCAGCTGACCGGCCTCTTGAACCGGATTGTGGACAACACGATCTCGGGCAAGATTGCCAAAGAAGTGTTCGAGGCGATGTGGACCGAGGGCAAGCCGGCGGATGTCATCATCGAGGCCAAGGGCCTGCGCCAGATCACCGATACCGCTGCCATTGAGAGCGTGATCGACGCGGTCATCGCCGCGAATCCGAAACAGCTGGCGGATTATCGATCGGGCAAGGACAAGCTGTTTGGCTTCTTCGTCGGTCAAGTGCAGAAGGCAACCGGCGGCAAGGCCAATCCTGCGCAGCTCAACGATCTTCTTAAAATCAAGTTGGGCGGCGGAAATGCATGACCGAGATACGCTGCACCGCTTCTTATTCGACCGCTTTCCGATTCGCGGACATCTGGTTCACCTAGACGCCGCCTGGCGCGCGTTGATCGAGCATCGGCAGTATCCCCCGGTGATTCGCGAGACCCTGGGCGAAGCCGTGGTGGCCTCGCTGCTGCTCGCGGCCACGATCAAGTTCGAGGGCGTGTTGTCATTGCAATTGCAGGGTGACGGGCCGATGCATTTGCTGCTGGCACAGTGCACCAGCGGTTTAGGGGTGCGGGGCCTGGCGCGCTACCGGGAGGGCGCCGGCGCGGCGCATCAAATCCATGAACTCATCGGCAACGGCAACCTCACGGTTACGCTGGAAACCGACGAAGGCACGCAGCGCTACCAAGGGATTGTGCCCATCGAGGGCGAGCGGCTTGCCGATTCGCTACAAGCCTACTTCCAAAACTCCGAGCAATTGCCGACGCGATTGTGGCTGCATGCGGACGTACAGGGTGCATCGGGCATGCTGCTGCAGAAACTTCCGGGTTCAGCCACGCTGCCGGCGGCCGATGCGGCGGCGATCGAGGACGCCTGGCAACGCGTGCAGCTCATCGCGGACACCCTGACGCCGGTAGAATTGCGCACCCTGGCCGATGCGGAGATTTTGCACCGGCTGTTCAACGAAGACGATTTGCGCTTGTTCGAACCCTCGCCGCTTTATTTTCGCTGCCGCTGCTCGCGCGAGCGTGTCGCCGGCATGCTGCAGGGCTTGGGCGAAGCCGAAACCCGCAGCGTGATCGCCGAGCGCGGCAAGGTTGAGGTTCACTGCGATTTCTGCAATCGCGCCTACATTTTCGACGCCGTGGACGTCGAGCAGTTATTCAAGGCCCCGGCGGCCGCCGATGGCAGTCGCGCCGGCGGGCGCGTTCACTGAACGGTGACGCGAGCATGCCGAGTCCTTCTTGCCGCCGTGCTGGCGGGCGCCGCATCGATGGGTATTGCCCGGCCTGAAGCCGGCGATCCACCCCAAGCGGGTCTTCGCATCGCCGATCATCAGCCGTTTTATTCGCGCAGCTTTGACCCGATGCCCTCCGCCGCGGCGCTCTGCGCGCTGGGGCGGCAATTATTTTCGGATCCCGCCTTGTCCGCGTCCGGCAAAATTGCCTGCGCGACCTGCCACGATCCCAGGCGCGATTTCGGGCCGGACAATTCCCAGGCGGTGCAGCGCGGCGGCACCAATGGCCGCAGCTTCGGCGTGCGCGCCGTACCCTCGCTCAAGTACACGCAGAACACGCCGCCCTTCACCGAGCACTTTGTCGATGATGATGGAGACGACAGCGTCGATCAGGGACCCGCGGGCGGCCGTACCTGGGATGGGCGTTCTCAGTCCGTTCACGATCAGGCGCGCCTGCCCTTGTTCTCACCGTTTGAGATGGCCAACAAGGATTCCGATACCGTAGTTGCCAAGGTGCTGGCAGGACACGCTCTGCAATTTCGCGCACTCTTCGGCGAGAAGGTGTTTGACGATCCGGCGCTAGCCTTCAAAGGTGTGCTCATGGCGCTCGAGGCCTATCAACAAAGCCCCGCGGAGTTCTATCCCTACGACAGCAAGTACGATGCTTATCTGAAGAATGGGACTGCGTTGAGTGCGCAGGAAATGCGCGGATTGGCGGCTTTCAACGACCCCGAAAAGGGCAACTGCGCGCGCTGCCATCCGAGCGCGAAGGTCAAGGGCGCATTTCCGCAGTTCACCGACTTCGGTTTCGCCGCGATCGGTGCGCCGCGCAACTCGAGTATTCCCGCCAACGCCGATCGCGGATATTACGATCTGGGTTTGTGCGGACCTTACCGAACCGATTTGCGGGACCGGCAGGAATACTGCGGCATGTTTCGCACACCCTCGCTGCGCAATGTCGCGCGGCGGCCGGTGTTCCTGCACAACGGCGTGTTTCATTCCCTGAGCGATGTCGTGCGGTTCTACGCCGAGCGGGACACGAATCCGCAGCGCTGGTATCCCCGCGCGCCGGACGGGCGCATTTTGAAATTCGATGATTTGCCGCGGGCCTTCGCCGGCAATGTGGATACGCAGGCCCCGTTCGATCGCCGCGCCGGCGATGCGTCCGCCTTGAGCGAGCAGGACATCGAAGACATCGTGGCGTTCTTGCAGACGCTCACCGACGGCTTTCAGTGATCAGATCCGGCGCCGCACGGCATCCGCGGTATTATCGCGGCCGTAGCGCAAGGACTTAAGGACCGGAGGGGGATGGCATGATCAGGCGCAAACAGCGCATTGCAATGCGCGATTTTTCACATCTGTCGGGTGAAGACGCCGAAACCGCCGCCAAGCACAGGGTCAACGGACGCGACTTGAACCTCTTCAGAGTGTTGATGAACCATCCCGACCTGGTGCGGCGCTGGACCGTGTTCGCGGGCCACGTGCTGCGCAAGCAAACATTGCCGCCGCGCGAACGTGAACTTCTTATCCTGCGCATCGGCTGGTTGAATCAAGCCGAATACGAATGGGCGCAGCACGTCGAAATCGCCAAGCGCGAAGGCATCAGCGCCGCGGAAATCGAAGCCGTCAAGCAGGGGCCGGCCGGCCCGTGGGCGGCTGAAGATGCCACCCTGCTCCAGGCCGTCGATGACTTGTTCGAGAACTCGGTGGTATCGGAGGCAACCTGGAACGCCTTGGCGAGAAAATATTCCACCGCGCAAATGATCGATTTGGTCTTTACCATCGGCCAGTACAACTTGGTCTCCTGGGCGTTGAACAGTCTGGGCGTCCCGCTCGATGACTATTTGCCGGGAGCTTGAGCGGTGAGACTTCAAGGCAAGGTGGGAATCGTCGTTGGCGCGGGGCAGACGCCGGGGGACACGATCGGCAACGGGCGCGCCGCGTCGGTGCTGTTCGCACGCGAGGGTGCCAAGGTGCTGCTGGTCGACAGGGATCTGGCGCGTGCCGAGGAGACGGCGGCCGTCATCGCGAAGGAGGGCGGGGACGCGCAGTGCATCGAAGCCGATTGGACACGTGCCGCCGATTGCAAGGCCTACGCGAAGGCCTGCGTCGCGGCCTGGGGTCGCATCGATTTTTTGCACAACAATGTCGGCAGCGGGACGGGTGATGGGCCCCCGGAGGTCATTGCCGAGGAAGCCTTCGATCGCATCATGCAGGTCAATTTGAAAGGATGCCTACTGTCCTGCCAGGCGGTCGTGCCGGTCATGCGAGAACAGGGCTCCGGCACGATCGTGAATATTTCATCGCTCGCGGCGGTGGCCTATGCGCCCGGGTTGACCGCGTACAAATTATCGAAGATCGGCATGAACATGCTCGGTCAACAACTCGCGCTCGCCAATGCCAAGTACGGCATTCGCGTCAATACCATCATGCCGGGTCTCATGGATACGCCGATGGCGATCGAGGGACACGCCAAGGCGCGCAATATTACCAAGGCCGAGTTGCGCGCGGAGCGCGACAAGCGGGTGCCGCTCAAGGCCAAGATGGGAACGGCGTGGGACGTCGCGTATGCGGCGCTGTTCCTGCACTCCGACGAGTCGGCATTCATCACGGGCGTCGCGCTGCCGGTGGACGGCGGCCAGAGCGCACGGATCGGCTAGCGCCGCCGTCGCGCCCGTGAATTCTTTGCCGCAACCCAAGTCCTTCTTCGAGGGTGTTTACGCGAACAGTCACGGATCGCGGCGCTACAAGCTGTTCATTCCGTCACAGGCCGCCGGCAAGCCATTGCCCTTGTTGGTGATGTTGCACGGTTGCCTGCAAGACGCCGATGATTTTGCGCTCGGTACCCGGATGAATACCATCGCCGAAGAACAGCGCATCTTCGTCCTCTATCCCGAGCAGTCCGAGGCGGCAAACAAGACCCGATGCTGGAACTGGTTCACGGCGGCCAATCAACGCCGCGATCAGGGCGAACCTTCGATCATCGCCGGGATGACGCGCGAGGTGATCGGTGCCTACGACATCGACGCGCGCCGCGTCTACATCGCCGGGATGTCGGCGGGCGGCGCCATGGCTGCCATCCTGGCGGCAAATTATTCAGACCTATACGCCGCGGTCGGAATTCACTCCGGTGTCCCCTTCGGGGCTGCCCAAAATTTCGCAGCCGCGATCGCAGCGATGAAGGACGGCACGGCGGCGGGCGCGCAGCTGCCGGCCAAGAGCATTCCGCTCATCGTGTTCCACGGCGACCAGGACATCCTGGTGAATGCGCGCAATGGCGAGCAGATCGTGAGCCAATGGCTGGGTGGTCCTGCTCCTGGCGGCGCGCAGGACACCTTGAAGGCGCCGGCGGGCGAGGGCAACGGCCGCGCGTTTACACGCACGCGTTATCACAATGGCACGGGGGATGCGGTCGCCGAGAATTGGCTGGTGCACGACGCCGGACATGCGTGGTCGGGCGGCGGTTCGGCGGGAAGCTTTACCGACGTTTCGGGGCCTGACGCCAGCCGCGAGATGGTGAGGTTCTTTTCTAGCGCCGCGCTTGCAGCCAGGCCGTGACGGCAGCCGGAACGGACTTGCGGGTCTTGCCGCCGACATACAAGCCGATGTGTCCGGCATCCACCTCCAAGGACTGGTAATCCTTCGACCCGACGTGCGCGCCCAAGGGAATGCTCGCGCTCGGCGGCACCAGATGATCCTTCGTTGCAAAAATATTCAATAGGGGTGCGGTGATGTTTTTGAGCCGCACCGGCCGCCCGGCCAGCGTCAGCTCGCCGCGAATGAGACGATTTTCCTGAAAGAACCATTGGATGAATTCGCGAAACGCCGTGGCCGGCTGATCGGGACTGTCGAATATCCATTTCTCCATGCGCATGAAGTTCTCGAGCTGCACCCGGTCTCCCTGCATCTGCAGCAGGTTGACGTATTTCTGTTGCGTGAGTCGAAAGGGCATCAAAGACAAATAAACCAGGTTCAGGAAGTCGCCGGAGACATTGCCCGATTGGGTCAGCAGTCCGACGTCGATGTGTTGCGCCCATTTCGACAATAGGTTTTCCGGAGTCTTGAAATCGAGCGGTGTGACCATGGTGACCAGCTGAGCGATGTGCGCAGGGTGGAGCGCCGCGTAGCAGAGGCTCATGGTCCCGCCCTGACAGACACCCAACAGGGTGAGCGCATCGAGGGCCTGCTCCTTCAGTACGAATTCCACACAGCGTCGCAGGTAGCCATTGACGTACGAGTCGAAGCTCGAGAAGCGGTCCGCGCCGTCGGGATAGCCCCAGTCGAGCAGATACACGTCGAGCCCCGCCAGCAGCAGTTCGCGGATGAAGGAACGGTCCGGCTGTAAATCGAGCAGATAGGGCCGATTGACCATCGCGTAGCAAATGAGCACGGGCTTTAAGTTTGCGGACCTCGCCAACGGCGTGTAGCGATACAGGCGAACCTTGTCTTCGCCGTACACACAGTGCTTTTCCGACGTGCCGACCTCAATGTCCCCCATGCCGAGCAGCGTCCGCAACACGGCTTGCCCGCTTTCTTGCATCGCCGCCGCGCTCTGCAGCATCTGCGCCAGGGAGTCGGTCGGGCTGCTCATTTCCTGCCGTGCTTGGGATTTCGGCGCGGCTTGCGCGCCCTGGCCGGCTCCGGCGCGGTGGCTGGCACGGGGTTCGGCGTGGGGTTTGGCACGGGGTTCGGCGCGGCGGCGCGCATGACGTCGCTCAGTGCCCGAACCTGCCGATGCAGGCTGTCGACTTCGGCCCGGCTCGGCAAGTCCAGATGCCGGGCGATCTGTTCGGTCAATTTGCCGCGCTCAACTTTGAAAGCGCTCGAAATATTGCACAGCTCCGCGAGCAAACGCGCGAAGGCATCGCCGTGGGCCGCTTGCGCGTAAGCGCCTTCAGCGCAGTCGATCCACGCGTCGTAAAGGTCCGCCGGCGCCTTTGAGGTCTGCGGCGTTTCATCGAGGCGTTTTTTCAAAACCTGAAACGCATCTTGCATGATGGTCGCGTTCTGCTGCGCGAATTCGGCATACCGTTGTTGGAATTGCCGACCGAGTTCGAGCAGTTTCGCGGCGGTCTCTTGATACTCCCGGGACAACCCCAAAGCCGGTGCGCCGGCGAACATCTTCGGATCAAATCCTCCCATCCCCATTTTGTCGACGAAATCCTTCCAGGGACCGAGCAACGGCGAGGACAGGGAGGGAGGCATCGCCGCGGTCGACTGATCGGCCAGCCGTGCCAGCATGTCTTGAAAGGCGCCAGCCTGGTCGACCCAGGCCTTCAGAAATCCGGCGCTGAAGGGGTTGGCGCTTGAGAAAGGACCTTGGGCGCTCATATCAGTATTCTATGCAATGCAATAATTCCATCAGTTTTACGGGTCAATTCCCAGTTTTTTGCGATTGTGCATTGCATACTAAGGGCGCTATGCTCGGCTCTTAGGATCCGGTCGAAAAACGGCGATTAACAATATGTCAAACGAACGCCTCATCAAAAAGTACGCGAATCGGCGTCTGTACGATTCGACCGAAAGCCGTCACGTCACCCTCGAGGACCTCCGCAAAATGATCGTCTCGGGTGCAAAAGTAAAGGTGATCGACGATAAGTCCGGCGAGGATCTGACCCGCGCGGTACTGCTGCAGGTGATTGCCGAACAAGACCAATACGGCACGCCGGTCTTGAGCACCGAATTGCTGGAAGCCGTCATTCGCTTTTACGGCAATCCAGTGCAGGAAATGCTGACCAAGTACATGGAACAAAGCGTCGGCGCGCTGGTTCGCCAGCAGGAGACGATGCGCGCCGAAATGACCAAGGCGCTCGCCGGTCCGATGGCGCCGCTGGCCGAGTTTGCCCGCCAGAACATGGATCAATGGTCGAAAATCCAGGCTTCCATGATGTCGGCCTTTGCCGGCGCGAAACCGGAACCGCCTGCGCCGGAAAAGGAACCACCCAAAACTTAAGTGAGCCGTGCCGTGTATGAAGATCAAAGATAAAACCATCGTTATCACCGGCGCCGGCCGCGGCATCGGTCGCGCACTTGCGGTCCGCCTCGCCGGCCAGGGCGCGCACATCGCGCTCCTGGATATGAATGCGGCGGACCTGGCCGCGGCCACGGCGCAATGCCTCGCCTTGGGCGTTCGTGCCAAGGCTTATACGGCCGATGTTTCGCGCGAAGCCGATGTCGCCGCCGCACTCGATGCGGTGCTCAAGGACTTCGGATCCTTGGACGTGATCATCAATAACGCCGGCATCGTCAAGGATGCCCTGCTGATCAAAGTGAAGGATGGCGATGTGGTCGGCAAGATGTCGCTGGAGCAATGGCGGGCGGTGATCGATGTCAATCTCACCGGCGTATTCCTGTGTGCGCGTGAAGCCGCCGAACGCATGATCAAACTCGCCAAGGGCGGCGTGATCATCAACATCTCGAGTATTTCGCGGCACGGCAATGCCGGCCAATCGAACTATTCCGCTGCGAAGTCCGGCGTCGCGTCCATGACGGTCGTGTGGGCGAAGGAACTCGCGCGCTACGGCATACGCGTGGGCAGCATCGCGCCCGGCTTTACGCACACCGATATTCTGGCCTCGATGAAACCGGAAGTGCTGGAGAAAGTGATCGCGCCGGTCCCGCTGAAGCGTTTGGGCCAACCGGACGAAATCGCGCACGCGGCGCAGTTCATCATCGAAAACGATTTCTTCACCGGGCGGTGTTTGGATCTCGACGGCGGCTTACGCCTGTAGCCGATCGAGGAGCGTGCGCGCGACCCAGCGCACGCGCGCCACGGAGCCGGCCAGCAGGTCGTCTGTGACGGTGTTGAGGTCGATCGGGTCACCCCGGCCTCTAATGCCGATGCCGAGATGACCTGAGACCAATTTCTCCACGGCCTCCGCTTCGTACTCGCATACGGTGCGATTGAGTTGCGGCTCGGGCTTGTGCGCCAGGAAATGCGTCAGCTCGTGGATCAGCGTCAGCAGTTGCTGCTCCTGGCTCAAACCCCGGCGCAGAACGATCTGATTCTCGTGCATGCGACCCGCGACCCAGGGACTGAGCGAGGTGCGAAACACCGAGACCCCCCGCAGCGCGCAGAACTCTTCCAGATTGTCGATCAGGTGCTGCAACGGCATTTTTCGATCCTCGCAGATTCGAACTGCGCGGACAACGCGGCGAGACGCTCGGGAAGTGTTACTGCAATGCGTTAAATCCGGTGACACCGTGTATTATGTTTAATAAATATCTTAAATTAATTTCTTTAAAAACAATGATATATAAGATCAATGCATCGATGGATCGATCATTTTGCATTTATTTTGCACCGCATACTTTTTTCTGTATAATGTGCCCATCCAATCATTGTTATCCGGAATAAAGGAACGCCCATGACCCAGCCCACATTCGATTTCAGCACCCTGTTCGAGACCTACAAGACTGCGATGGCGCCCGTGTATCGCGCGCAGCAGGAGGGGTTGAAGACCCTCGAGCGTCTCGCTCATTACCAGTTCGCCGTTGCCGGTGATTACCTGGAGTGGAGCCTGGCGCAGGCGAAGGCCAGCGTCGGTCCGAAGTCGGCCGCCGACATGATCGGTCAGCAGACCTCGCTCAACCTGTCCTTGAGCGACAAGCTGCGCGCCCGTGCGGAAGAGTTCAGCAAGATTGCGACCGAGACCCAAGGGGCGGTGACGCAGTGGCTTGACGAAACCAGCGCCAAGGTTGCCGAGAAGGCCAAGAAAGCCGCTTAGCTTTTAGTTTTAGCGCGTTAAAGATTGGGGCGACCACGGTCGCCCTTTTTTTTTACAGGCACTATCGCGCGTGCCATCATGAATCCTTAAGTTGGAAGAGGTTTATGGCTGAATCTGAAGGTTCGAGCACTCAAGAGCAATTGAGCCGCGAAATGCGCGCGCAATTGGCGGCGATCACCGGCGGTCTGGCGCCGGACGACTATGCCCAGGCGTGGTGGGATTGGTACCTCAATATCGCGCAGGCGCCGCAAAAACAAGCCGACATCGCGCACACGGCCTTCAAGGCCATGATGGACAATTTTTCGTTCGCCATGCAGGCCTCCACCGGCCAGGCACTGGCGCCGGTCTCCGACGACGCACGCTTCACATCCGACGCTTGGAAGCAGTGGCCCTTCAATATGATGGCGCGGGGCTATTTGAACTGGGCCAAGGTCCTGCAGCAGGCGACCACAAACGTTCCGGGCATGGCGCCGCGCAGCGCCGATCTCATCGGCTTTTCCACGCGGCAAATGCTGGATGCGGCTTCCCCGGCCAATCACCTGATGTCAAATCCGGAACTCTTGGAATTGACCCGCGAGCAATCCGGGCAAAACCTCGTGACCGGTTTTCAAAATTGGCTCGAGGATGTGAACAGGACGTTGAAGCACGATCAGCCTGCCGGCACGGAGAATTTCAAGGTCGCTGTGAATGTGGCCATCACCCCGGGCAAGGTCGTCTACCGCAACGAACTCATCGAACTCATTCAATACGCGCCCACCACACCCACGGTGCATCCTGAACCGGTGCTCATCGTTCCGGCGTGGATCATGAAGTACTACATCCTGGACTTGTCGCCGCAAAATTCTTTCGTGCGCTATTTGGTCGAAAAAGGTCATACGGTCTTCGTGATTTCTTGGAAAAACCCCAATGAGACCGATCGCAACCTGGGGATGGATGACTATCACGACAAGGGCATCCGCGCCGCGATCGATGGGGTCTCCTCGATTGTTGCCGATTCAAGAATCCATGCGGTGGGGTATTGCATCGGCGGCACGTTGTTGTCGATTGCTGCGGCTGCGATGGCGCGGGACGGCGATCGGCGCCTGGCCTCAATGACTTTGCTGGCGGCGCAGATGGATTTCAGCGAGCCGGGCGAATTGTCATTTTTTATCAGTCCGAGCCAGTTGGCGATGCTCGAAGCGGTCATGCACAAGGCGGGCGTGTTGAGCAGCGACAAGATGGGCGCCGCCTTCGGCTTGCTGCGTTCCAACGATCTCCTGTGGGCGCCGGCGATCAATACCTACGTCAAGGGCAAACGCGAAAAGCTCAACGACTTGATGGCGTGGAACAGCGACGGCACACGCATGCCCTGGCGCATGCACAGCGAATACTTGCAGCAGCTGTATCTCCAGAACGACCTTGCGAACGGACGCTTCAAAGTCAACGGAAGCCCGGTGGACCTGAAGTCCATCACAGTGCCCATGGTGGTGTTCGGCACGGAAACCGATCATGTCGCGCCGTGGAAGTCGACCTATAAGGCGCGAGCATTGACCCGGTCCAGCGACTACACGTATGTATTGACGAACGGCGGGCACAACGCCGGCATCGTGTGCGGTCCGGTGCATCCGCGGCGGCGCTTTCGCGAGCTGACTTGGAAGGACGCGACCACGGCCTACGCAGCGGCGGAGTGGTTCGACAAGGCCACTTTGCATCAAGGCTCATGGTGGCCTTGGTGGCAGCAATGGCTCGCGGCACATTCCGGCGCGCAAAATGCGCCTCCACCTCCATTGGGCAAGCCGGCAAGAGGCTACGACGTTCTCGGCGATGCGCCGGGCGATTATGTGTTGCAGCGGTAGAGAGGGGCGATCATGACCAAGCAAAAGAGAATTGCATACGTAACCGGCGGCATGGGCGGCATCGGCTCGGCGATTTGTGTCCGATTGTGCACCGAAGGGCATACGGTCATTGCGGGTTGCGGCCCCAATTCCACTCGCAAGGAGCGTTGGATCGGCGACATGCGTGCCAAGGGCTACAACGTGCACTGTTCCGAGGGCAATGTCGCCGACTGGGATTCCACGGCATCGGCATTTCAGAAGGCGCGTGCCGAAGTGGGTGAAATCGACATCTTGGTGAATAACGCGGGCATCACGCGCGACGGCACCTTTCGCAAACTCACCAAGGATTCCTGGGATGCGGTGATCAACACCAACCTGAATTCCCTGTTCAATGTCACCAAGCAGGTCATCGATGGCATGGTGGATCGAGGCTGGGGCCGGATCATCAACATCTCCTCCGTCAACGGCCAGAAGGGCCAATTCGGGCAGACGAATTACTCGACCGCGAAGGCGGGCATTCATGGATTTTCCATGGCCCTCGCACAAGAGGTCGCGGCCCGCGGCGTCACCGTCAATTCGGTTTCACCGGGCTACATCGGCACCGACATGGTCCGAGCGGTGAAGCCGGAGGTCATGGAAAAAATCGTCTCGTCGATTCCGGTAAGAAGACTCGGCGACCCCGAGGAAATTGCTTCGATCGTCGCCTGGCTGGCTTCGGATGAATCGGCCTTCGCGACCGGCGCCGATTTTTCCGTGAACGGCGGTTTGCACATGGGCTGAGGGCCGCCCGCCCTCAGGCTACAGCGCCGACACACCCGCGAGCGTCGTCAAACTCTGAGTACGGGTCAGGGCGATGAACTCTCTTATATAGGCGGCTTGTGCGCCGGCGTGGGTAGTCGCGGCGTAAAGCTCGCAGCGCAGTCCGGATTCGCCGATGGGGCGCGAGACCACGTAGCCGCGCTCTATATAATTCCCGACGGTCCATGAAGGCAGCGCCGCGATGCCGCGCCCGCTCGCAACCAGCTGCAGAATCGCCACCGTCAATTCCGCCGTCCGGCGCCTCGGGTTGATATTCGCGGGCGTGAGGCAGTGCTTCATGACATCCAGCATCTCGTCCGGCACCGGATAGGTAATGAGCGTTTCAGCCGCGAAATCCGCAGCCTGCAGCCAGGGCTTCGCAGCCAATCGATGCCGCGGGCTCATAAGGGCGACACTTTCATAGCGGAATAGCGGACTGAACACCACGGTGGGATGCACTTCCTGCGGATCGTGGATGATGGCGAGCTCCGCTTCGCCCTGATCGAGCAGCGGCAACGGATCTTTGAGAAAGCCCGAAATGATGTCGAGTTCCACCTCAGGCCACAGCGTCCGGTAAGCATCCATCGCCGGCATCAGCCAATCGAAGCAGTTGTGGCATTGGACGGCGACCCGCAAGGGGCCTGCATGTCCTTGGGCGAGGCGCGCCACATCGCGGCCGGCCTCGGCCACCTGCGGTAGCACCATGCGCGCCAAACCCAATAAGCGTTGCCCGATGGCGGTAAAACGCAATGGCCGGACATTTTTCTCGACCAGCGCGGCCCCATAGTGACTTTCCAGCGTTTTGAGCTGGTGGGACAGGGCGGATTGCGTCAAGAACAGCCGTGCCGCAGCCTTGGACAGGCTGCCACACTCCGCCAAGGCCAGCAGGGTCTCCAAATGCCGGATTTCAAGGGCAGTCGACGACATGAGCCTAATTCATTTCGGGTATTAAAATAATGAAGTTGAGTCAAATCGTAGGCTCTTGCATGCTTAATGTCGAGTCAGTGCCATTTAAGGTTTCACGTGTCCGATCCGGCTGTTTCCTTTGAGTTTTTTCCGCCCGGGGATGAAGCCATGGCTCAACAGTTATGGCAGTCGGTCCAACGGCTGGCACCCCTGCGCCCGAGTTTTGTCTCGGTGACCTATGGCGCAGACGGTTCGACCCGCACCCGCACCCACGAATTCGTGCAACGCGTCCTCAAGGAAACCGACCTGCGGGTCGCGCCGCACTTGACCTGCGTCGGTGCGGCACGCGAGGAGGTGCTGCAGATCGCAACGACTTATTGGCAACTGGGCGTGCGGCACTTGGTGGCCCTGCGTGGCGATGCTCCAGCTGCCAATCTATCCGCGGACGGACGCTACCTGCCGTACCCCGGCGGATTCGCTTACGCCTCGGATTTGGTCCGGGGCCTGAGCGGAGCCGGGGATTTCGAAATATCGGTGGCGGCCTATCCGGAAGGCCATCCCGAATCCGGCGGCGTCGAGGCCGATTTGGAGAATCTGAAACGCAAGGTCGATGCCGGCGCCCGCCGCGCCATCACGCAGTTTTTTTTCGAGACCGACTTTTTTTTGCGCTACCGGGACCGGTGTGCGGCGGCCGGGATCAATACCAGCATCGTCCCGGGGATTCTACCCATCACACGCTTCCCGCAATTGCTGCGCTTCGCGGCGCGCTGCGGCGCCTCGGTCCCCGAATGGCTTCGCAACCGGTTCGACGGTTTGGATGACGACCCCGATACCCGCCGCATGATCGCCGCGAACGTGGCCATCGAGCAGGTGCAGCGGCTGCGCCAGCACGGTGTCGATGAGTTTCATTTCTACACCTTGAACCGCGCCGAGTTGGCCTATGCCATCTGCCATGCCTTGGGGATCCGGCCACGCGTCACAGAAGCGCGGGTGGCGTGATGGCGCACAACAAGTCCGCGACCGATGCCTTCATTGCGCTGCTCGAGCAGCGCGTCGTGATATTCGACGGCGCGATGGGCACGATGATCCAGCGCCACCGCTGCAGCGAGGCGCAATTTCGCGGCGAGCGCTTCAAAGACTGGCGTACCGATCTTCGCGGCAATAATGACCTGCTCAGCCTGACTCAGCCGGACATCGTCACAAACATTCATCGCGCCTACTTCGATGCGGGCGCCGATGTCATTTCCACCAATACGTTCAATTCCACCTCCGTCTCGCAGGCGGACTACGGAATGCAGGCGCTGGTCGGCGAGCTGAATCTGAAAGCGGCGCGGCTGGCGCGCCAGGTCGCGGACGATTGCAGCGCCGCGACCGGCGTGCAGCGCTACGTCGCGGGCGCCCTGGGTCCCACCAGCCGTACCGCCTCGCTCTCGCCTGATGTGAACGATCCGGGGTTTCGAAACATCAGCTTCGACGAACTGGTGGCGGCGTATTCCGAGGTCACCCGCGCGCTGATGGCGGGCGGGGTGGACATGATTTTGATCGAAACCGTGTTCGACACGCTGAACGCCAAGGCGGCGCTGTTCGCGGTGCGCGGGGTGTTCGACGAGGTGGGCGAGGAGCTGCCCATCATTGTCTCGGGCACGATTACCGATGCCTCCGGCCGCACGTTGTCGGGACAGACCACGGAAGGCTTCTGGAATTCCATCCGCCACGCCAAGCCGTTGGTGGTGGGCTTGAATTGCGCGCTCGGCGGCAAACAGCTTAGGCCCTATATCGAAGAACTCTCGCGCATCTCCGAAACCTACGTCTGCGCTTATCCCAATGCAGGCTTGCCCAACGCCTTCGGCGAGTACGACGAGACGCCGCAACAAACGGCTGATACCTTGCGCGAATTTGCCGCCAGCGGCTTCGTCAACATGGTGGGCGGCTGCTGCGGCACGACGCCCGAACACATCCGCGCCATCAAACGGGCGGTGGACGGTCTCAAGCCCCGCGACCTTCCGCGCATCGCATCGGCGTGCCGCTTGAGCGGCCTGGAACCGCTGACCATCGATGCGCAGAGCTTGTTCGTCAACGTCGGCGAGCGCACCAACGTCACCGGATCGGCGAAGTTTCGCAAGTTGATCGAAGCGGGCGATTACGCGGCAGCGGTCGATGTGGCGCGCCAACAGGTGGCGAACGGCGCGCAAATCATCGATGTGAACATGGATGAGGGCATGCTCGACTCGCAGGCCGCGATGGTGAAATTCTTGAGCCTGATCGCGGGCGAACCGGATATTGCGCGCGTTCCCATCATGATCGATTCCTCGAAATGGTCCGTGATCGAAGCAGGCCTCAAATGCGTGCAGGGCAAGGGCATCGTCAATTCCATCAGCTTGAAGGAAGGCGAGGAAGCATTCCTGACCCATGCGCGACTGTGTTTGCGCTACGGTGCCGCGGTCGTGGTGATGGCCTTCGATGAGAGAGGGCAGGCCGATACCATCGAGCGCAAAGTGAGCATCTGCGAGCGGGCGTACCGGATTTTGACCGAGCGGATCGGCTTCCCGGCCGAAGATATCATTTTCGATCCGAACATCTTCGCCGTTGCCACCGGCATCGAGGAGCACAACCGCTACAGTCTGGATTTCATCGAAGCGGTCGCGGCCATCAAAGAACGCATGCCCGCGGCTCACACCAGCGGCGGCGTCAGCAACGTGTCGTTTTCGTTTCGCGGCAACGATCGCGTGCGCGAGGCCATGCATTCGGTCTTTCTGTACCACGCGATCCGCGCCGGGCTCACCATGGGCATCGTCAATGCCGGCCAGCTCGCGATTTACGAAGACATCGACAAAGAACTGCGCGAACGGGTGGAAGACGTGATTTTGGCGCGTCGCGCGGACGCGACGGAGCGGCTCTTGGAGATCGCCGAGCGCTACAAGGGCGGCAGCGCACAGAAGCGCGGCGATGATTTGGAGTGGCGCAAGCTGCCCGTCGCCGAGCGCCTGCAGCATGCCCTGATCAAGGGATTGGATGAATTTGTTTTCGAGGACACGGAAGAGGCGCGCCTGCAGGCGAAGCGGCCCCTCGATGTCATCGAAGGACCCTTGATGGACGGCATGAATGTCGTCGGCGATCTATTCGGCGCCGGCAAGATGTTCCTGCCGCAGGTGGTGAAATCGGCGCGCGTGATGAAAAAGGCCGTCTCCGTGCTGATTCCATACATTGAAAAGGAGAAATCCGGCGCGAGCCGCTCGAACGGCAAGGTCGTCATCGCCACCGTGAAAGGCGATGTGCACGACATCGGCAAGAATATCGTCGGTGTGGTGCTGCAATGTAATAACTTCGAAGTCGTCGATCTGGGCGTCATGGTGTCCTGCGAGAAAATTCTCGAGGCGGCGACGCGGGAAGGCGCGAATCTCATCGGCCTGTCGGGACTGATCACGCCTTCACTGGACGAAATGGTGCATGTCGCCAAGGAGATGCAGCGCCTGGGATACAAGCAGCCGCTGCTGATCGGCGGCGCGACCACCTCGCCCGCACACACGGCGGTGAAGATCGATCCGCAGTACGCGGGCGCCGTGGTGTACGTCAAAGATGCGTCGCGCTCCGTCGGGGTGTGCCAGCAGCTGGTCACCGAAAGCTCGCGCGAAGCCTATGTCGCGACCTTGAAGTCAGAGCATGAGCGGCGGCGCGAGCAGCATCGCAACAAGAGTGCCAAGGCACCACAGCTATCGCTGGCCCAGGCGCGGGCCAAGAAATTCAAGATTGATTGGGCGGCCTATGCGCCGCCGCTACCCACGTTCCTGGGCATCAAGGCTTTCGATGACTATCCGTTGCAGGAACTGGTGCCGTACATCGACTGGATGCCGTTTTTCAACGCCTGGGAATTTGCCGGCAAGTTTCCGGATATCTTGCAAGATAAAATCGTGGGCGAAGCGGCGAGCAGCTTGTACGCGGACGCGACGCGCATGCTCAACGCGCTGATTTCCGAAAAATGGCTCAAGGCCCGCGCGGTCGTCGGGTTCTTTCCGGCCAACAGTGTGGGCGATGACGACATCAACGTGTACACGGACGAGGGGCGGCAAACGGCGCAACTGCGTTTGCACAACCTGCGCCAGCAGAAATCCAAACCGCAGGATCAGGCACAGCTTTGCCTGAGCGATTTCATCGCGCCCGCGCACAGCGGCCGTGCGGACTATATCGGCGCCTTCGCGGTGACCGCAGGAATCGGCATCGATGAGCACGTGGCGCGATTCGAAGCGCAGCATGATGACTATAGCAGCATCATGCTCAAGGCCCTCGCGGATCGGTTGGCGGAGGCGCTGGCGGAACGCCTGCATGAGCGGGTGCGGCGCGAATATTGGGCTTACTCGCCGCAGGAACAATTGGACAATAGCGGTCTGATTCGCGAGGAATATCAAGGCATCCGGCCGGCGCCGGGCTATCCTGCCTGTCCGGACCACACCGAAAAAGGCCTGCTCTGGCGGCTCCTGGATGCGGAGCGCAACGCGAGTTTACATTTGACGGAATCGTTTGCGATGTTCCCCACAGCGGCGGTGAGCGGGTTTTATTTCTCGCATCCGAAGGCGCACTATTTCGGCGTCGGCAAGATTGACCGCGATCAGGTCTTAAGCTATGCGCAACGCAAGGGATTTACGGTGAACGAGGCAGAACGGTGGTTGGCGCCGCTCTTGGGCTACGAGCCCGATGCGGGAGATGCGGCTGATGCCGCCTAGGACCGGGCGGGCGGCCTTCGTCACCGGCGCGACCGGCTTTGTCGGTCTCAACATGGTCAAGGAGTTGATGATTCGCGGTTGGGATGTCACCGCTCTGCATCGCCCTTCCTCGGACCTCAAATTTGTGAAACGATTCCGGCCGAAACTCGCGGTCGGCGAGTTGAGCGATCCAAACTCGCTGCGTGCCGCCATTCCACAGGGGACCGATACGGTTTTCCACGTTGCCGGCAACACCAATATGTGGCGCGGGGGAAATGCTCAGCAGACTCGCGACAATGTGGAAGGAACTCAGCACATCGTCGATGCCGCATTGGCCAAAGGGGTGCGTCGCCTGATCGTGACCTCGTCGATCTCGGCCTATGGCCCGGTGAGCGGCGAAATCAACGAAGAAACACCGAGCCTTGCGGCGAAAGCCCGCGTCAATTACCAAAAGACCAAATGGCAGGCGCAGGAGCTGGCGCGTGCCGCCACGCTCAAGGGGCTTGAAGTTGTCATCATGCAACCGGGCGCCATTATGGGCGGGTATGACATTGGGACCTGGTCCCGCCTGTTCGTGATGGTTCGCGACGACAAACTGCCCGGCGTACCGCCTTCCCTGCTGACCTTTACGCATGTGCGTGAAGTTGTGGCTGCGCACATTGCCGCCGCCGACAAGGGACAAAACGGCGGGGCATACCTGCTCGGCGGCGAAAACAGAACCATGATGGAACTGGTGAAAGAGATTTCCGCGCTGCTCGGCAAGCCCGCTCCCGAAAAAGAGACATCCGTCGCACTGCTGCGCGTGGTCGCGACCTTGGGCGATCTCGCCAGCCGCTTCACCGGTAAGGAACCGCCCATCACGCCGGAAATGGCCGGCTTGATGAAACGGCTAGTCAGCACCTCCTCCGCGAAGGCGCAGCGCGAGCTGGGCTATCGGATCGTTCCTCTCAAGGACATGGTGAAGGACTGCTACGACTGGATGGTGGCGGAAGGGCGCATTTAGGGGACAGGCTCCTCCTGCCTTTTGGCCGCCGACAGGATGTCATCCGCCAGGGCCGCATAGTTGCCGTCGAAATGATGGCCGCCCTTGACCTTCACAATTTTGAATTTGCGCGGGTCCAGTTTTGGACACAGCGAGTCATGCTCGTCCTCGCCATAAATGCACAGCACCGGGATGCCGCTGATGCGGTTCACCTCCGGCAGCGTTTCGGGACCGGATGTACTATCGGAAATCCAGCTGCTGACGTGAAATTCAAAGAGCGCATGTTCGGACATGCCCAGAATCGCCGCCAGCGAGACGTGTGCTTTGGTCGCCGCGGGGAGACGATTCACCGCGAAGGGCAGCACATCTGCGCCCTGGGAGTAACCGATGAGCAGCACGCGCTTCTTGCCCAAGTGTGCGAGGTAGTAGCGAATCATTTTGTCGGTATCCGCCGCGAGTCCCTCCGGCGTGCGCTTGGTCCAGTAATACCTCAGGGAATCCAATCCCACGACAAAAATGCCCTTCGCGCTCAATGCCGCGGCCATGTCCCGATCGATCCCCGCCCAACCGCCGTCGCCGGACATGATGATGGCGAAGGAATCCGCCGGGGGCGCATTGGGAAGCGCGGGCACTTCGACCACGGGCAGATCACCGAGTGCCGCGGGCGGTGCGACGCCGCGATTGAGATTCGCGGCAGCGAGTTTGGCAAAGGCGGCATTGACGGACCGCTCGCTCAAACCGGGCAGCACCGCGATGGCCGCGCCGTGCACGTGCGAGACAAAATCTTGGGCAAGGGCCGCGGGACAATCGAGACTCTTGGCGTCTTTCAGGACCACCCAGGGATTACTCAAGGTTTTAATGGGTTGCAGGTTCAAGCCGGAGCCGCGGGCGCCGTGCGTCAAGTCGAGTCCGGAGCCTTTGCACAGCGCCTCCTCCATTTTCAGGTGCGGACAGAAACCCAAGCTGAGCGCGCCGGCGAACGTGTCCGGCGGTGCTTGCGCCAGTACCCCGTAAGCCATGCTGCCGCCGTCATCGAGCCCCACCAGCAGCGGCGCAAGATAAGTCGAGCTGTGAAAATAGGCTTGCACGAAATGACTCAAGTTCTCCAAGTCTCCATCTGGAAATACACAGTCGCCGCCGTCCGCCTCCAGCGAGGCTTTGAATTGGGGAAGATCGATGCCCACCACCATGGCGCCCTGCTGTGCGAGCTGCTGAGCGAAACCCTCAGCGCGGTCGCCCCAACCCTCATCGCCGGACAAGAACAGCACGAAGCTCGACGCTCCCGCCGGCGGCCCGTAAACCCGCAAATCCTTGAAGCGGCCATGGCTCAAGTGCGTGGGAGCGGCCGCAGCCATTTGGCCGAGAAACGTCAATAGCGTCACCAACAGCAGGGATTTCATCGCTTGGTCATACTGGGCGCTCAAAATGCGCGCGAATGACAACGATCGATCTGGTGTACGTCAATGCGGGAGGAGGGCATCGCTCCGCCGCCGTCGCCCTCGAGACGGCCGTTCGCGAACAATACAAAGACTGGCAGGTCAGGCTGGTCAATTTGTTCGAAATCCTCGATCCCCAAGATATATTTCGCAGAACCACCGGGGTCAAGCCGGAAGACTACTATAACGTGCGGCTCGCGCGCGGCTGGACCCTGGGCCTGGCGCAGGAATTGCGTATCCTGCAGATGTTCATTCGTTTGAGCCACAAATCCTTGGTACGTCAGCTGCGCCGGCATTGGCAGACGACGCGGGCCGATCTGGTCGTCTCCATGGTGCCCAATTTCAACCGCGCCATGTATCAGGCTTCGACGCTCGCCAACCCCGAAGTTCCCTATGCGACCATTCTCACCGACTTGGCGGATTTCCCGCCGCACTTTTGGATCGAGCCCGATCAAGCGCAGCACTTCATTTGCGGAACCCCGCGCGCCGTAGCCCAAGCGCGCGCTGCGGTTCTGGACGAATCGCGCGTTCACGAGACCTCCGGGATGATCATCAACCCGGGCTTTTATCGCGAGCTTAAGCTCGATCGCCGGGCGGAAATGCTGAAGCAGGGTTTGGATCCGGATCGGCCCACCGGTATGGTGATGTTCGGCGGACATGGATCGCGGGTGATGCGCGGAATCTCAAGGCGCCTCGATGACGTGCAGCTCATTTTGGCGTGCGGGCACAACGCCGTTCTCGCGGAGCAGTTGCGCAGCCAACCCGCCCCGGCACCCCGCCTGATCGTCGGTTTCACTTCGCAGATCGGCTACTACATGCAATTGAGCGACTTCTTTATCGGCAAGCCGGGTCCCGGCAGCATCAGCGAGGCGGTGCAGCAGGGCCTGCCGGTGATCGTGGTGCGCAATGCCTGGACCATGCCGCAGGAACGTTACAACACCGAATGGGTGGAGGAGAATGGGACGGGTGTCGTGCTCGATTCGTTCCGGGACATTCGTTCCGGTGTTTCGCAGGTTGCCGATCATATCGAGCTGTATCGCGCCGGCGTCCGGTGCATCAAGAATCGCGCGGTGTTTGAAATACCGGGAATTCTGGAACGAATTTTAGCGGCGCCGGCTCGGATAGGCGTCGATCTCACCCAGCATCTCGGGGCCCCCGAGCGCCTGCATCTGTCCTAGGATCCAGTCGCGCCTTTGCTGAACGTACACCGACGGCGCGGCGGCGATCAGGCGCTGGGGGTTCGGCAACACCGCCGCCAGCACCGCCGCATCGCTGCGCGTCAGTTTGGCGGCGGTTGTATGAAAGAACCGCTCCGCCGCCGCCTCAGCGCCGTAGACGCCGTAGCCGAACTCGGCGATGTTCAAGTAAATCTCCAGAATGCGCCGCTTGGGCCAGCAGGCCTCGATCAACACCGTGAAATAGGCTTCCAGCCCTTTGCGAAAATAACTGCGCCCCGACCACAAGAAGAGATTTTTGGCGACTTGCTGGCTGATGGTGCTGGCGCCGTGCACGCGATGACTGTGCTGGTTCATCTCGTAGGCCTTTTCGATGGCCTCCACGTCGAAGCCCCAGTGTTCGGGAAATTTCTGATCTTCCGAGGCGACCACGGCGAGCGGCAAGTTGGGTGAAATTTGATCCAAATTCACCCAGCGATGACGGAACACGTAACCGCGATCGTGCTTTGCCCAGGCGGATAGCTGCGTCTCGGCCATGAAGGCGCTGTAAGAAGGATTGACCCAGCGCAGCAGCGCCACCATGACGACGCTGGCCGCAATGCAAAAGAGCACTATCCCGACGATCGACCATGCCAGCCGCCGAAAGAATGATTTCTTTTTCGCCACGCCCGTTAAGTTTGCACGCGGCGCACGCTTTTCATGGTCACCGCCTCCACCGGCACATCATCGAAGCCGCGCTTGCGGCCGGTTTTCACCGCCGCAATCTTGTCGACGACGTCCATGCCGTCGGTCACCTTCGCGAATACCGCGTAACCGAAATTGCCGCGCGAGTGGTCGAGAAAGTCATTGTCTTTCAGGTTCACGAAGAACTGCGAAGTGGCGCTGTTGATGTCGTTGGTGCGCGCCATCGACAAGGTACCGCGCTTGTTCTTCAGGCCGTTGTCAGCTTCGTTCTTGACCGGCGGCTTGGTATTCTTTTGCGTCATGTCTTCCGTGAACCCGCCGCCTTGGATGACGAAGCCGGGCACGATGCGATGAAAAATCGTGCCGTCGAAGAAGCCCTCGTCGATGTAGCGTGTGAAATTGGCGACGGATTCGGGCGCTTCCTTCTCGAACAGTTCGATGGTGAAGTCGCCCAAGCTGGTTTCGAAGCGGATCATGGGAATTCCTAGTGTTGTGTGTGAAGGCCGAGCGTAACGCGGGGCCTGCCTGAAAGATCGTCGTAAGTACAAACCGAATCAAACCTTCGCTGCTGAAGCAAGTGCGCGACAGCGGCCGCTTGGGTGATGCCATGCTCCAACGCCAACCAGCCGCCGGTATGCAGGTGCATCGGCGCCTGCGCAATAATCTGGTCCAGTGCCTCGAGGCCGCTCGGGCCGGCGATCAAGGCTGAAGCCGGCTCCGCATGAAGTACTCCCAGCGCCGGATCATTCGCGGCAAGATAGGGGGGATTGGCGACAATCAGATGAAATCGCTCGGCCGGCACCGGGCGGAACCAGCTTCCCTGCCGCCACCGAACCTGCGGCAGCTGCAGGCGTTGCGCATTTTGCGCGGCGATTTCCAGCGCGGCGGCCGAGATGTCGACAGCCGTGATCGTCCACTGCGGACGTTCGTGCGCAAGGCTCAAAGCGATGGCGCCGCTGCCGGTACCCAGATCCAATACCGAGCAGGCGGCGTCCGCAGGCAACAAGGCCAAGGCGCGCTCGATCAAAATCTCGGTTTCCGGGCGCGGCACCAGAACCGCGGGCGAGACGTTGAACGGCAGGGACCAAAATTCACGGCTGCCCGTAAGGTAGGCGACCGGTACTCCGCCCGCGCGCTTGGCGATCAGTTCGGCGTAGGCGCCTTCCTCGTTCGCTGCAATGGGTTCGCTGCCGCGCGCAATCAATGCCGTGCGCGGCAGCCCCAACAGTTTGGCGAGCAACAATTCGGCGTCGAGGCGCGGCGATTCGCTGTGCGGCTCCAGAGCAAGCTCGGCGTTCTTCACGGTTTCAGAGAGGGTGGCCACGGCGCTCATTCGACTTGATTTGCCAGTTCTTCGGCTTGATGTTCCTGGTTGAGGGCGCGCACCAATTCATCGAGATTGCCATTCATCACGTCATCGAGCTTGTAGAGGGTGAGATTGATGCGATGGTCGGTCACGCGTCCTTGAGGAAAATTATAGGTGCGGATGCGCTCGGAGCGATCGCCGGATCCGACCTGGAGCTTGCGCGATTGTGCTTGGGCGCTCTGCTGCTTTTCCCGTTCCGCGGACAGCAGCTTCGCCTTGAGCAAGGACATGGCGCGCGAACGATTCTTATGCTGAGAACGCTCGTCCTGACATTCCACCACGATGCCGGTGGGCAAGTGCGTAATGCGAATGGCCGAATCGGTTTTGTTTACGTGCTGCCCGCCGGCACCGGATGATCGATAGGTATCGATGCGTAGATCCGCTGGATTCAAGTCCACCGCCTCGACCTCTTCCAGTTCCGGCAAGATGGCCACGGTGCACGCGGAAGTGTGAATGCGTCCTTGTGCTTCGGTGGCGGGTACGCGTTGCACCCGATGGGTCCCGGACTCGAATTTCAGCAAGGAGTACGCACCACGCCCGATGACGCGGCTGATGATCTCTTTGTAACCGCCGTGCTCGCCGGGGCTCTCGCTCAACACCTCGACGCCCCAGCCCTTCGATTCGGCGTAGCGGGCATACATGCGAAACAAATCGCCCGCAAAGATGGCAGCCTCGTCGCCGCCCGTACCGGCGCGAACCTCGAGAAAGATATTGTTGTCATCATGCGGATCCTTGGGCACCAACAGGTGTTGCAACTCGAGTTCCTCGCCCAAGAGACGCGGATTCAGCTCGGCCAGCTCCTCCTCGCCCATGGCGCGGGTCGCCGGGTCTTTGTCGGCCGCCAATTCTCGTGCCGTCGCGGCGTCGCCTTCCAAGCTCAAAAACCGCCGATAGCGGCCGACCAAATCTTCGAGACGCGAATACTCCATCGAGAGTTCACGAAACTGATTTTGCTTGGAAATGACGCCGGCGTCGGATAACAGGCGGCTGATTTCCTCGAAGCGTTCGTCAAGTTTTTCCAGCTTGCGCCGGATGGATTCTTTCATGGCGGCGGATTATAGCGGCCTTGAGGGGCCTTAAGGCCCCTAGTGACGGTCGCGTTCTTCGGTCAGGAGACGGGTAATGGTTTCCGCCAGGGCCATGTCCGTCAGTTCGGCCGCCTGGCGCAGAGCCTGCGTGGGTGCATGCAACAACCGGCTGGTGAGGGTATTGGCGAGGTAATCGATGACTTCGTCAGTCGATTTGCCCGCCGCCAGCATGCGCCGCGCCTGCTCCACGGTCTGCTGGCGAATCCCATCCGCTTGCTGACGCAGTGCGCGAATGGCCGGCCCTGCATCCTGCGCGCGCGACTCGGCGAGAAAGCGCGCCACCTCTTCGTTGATCAGCAGGCGTGCGCCGCCTGCGGCCACCTCACGCTGCTGGATATTTTCGGTCACCAACTGCTGAAGGTCGTCGATTGAGAAAAGATAGACGTCTTCCAGGTCGGCGACATTGGGATCGATATCCCGCGGCACGGCCATATCCACCATGAAAATCGGCCGCCGGCGCCGGGTACGAATGGCCGCTTCGACGGCCGGTTTGCCGATCAGCGGCTCCGGGCTCGCCGTGCAGCTGATGACGATGTCCGCCTCGGCCAGTTCCCGGTCAAGATCCGTCAAGGGCACGGCGTGAGCGTGCAGCAGGGCTGCCAGTATTTGGGCCTTTTCCAAAGTGCGGTTGGCGATCACCATGCGTTTGACGCCCGCGCTCATGAAATGCCGCGCCGTCAGCGCATTCATGTCGCCGGCGCCGACGAGCAAGACGTTATGGGCGCTCAAGTTCTCGAACACGCGTCGTGCCAGACTGACGGTCGCGGAAGCGAGCGACACGGCGTTGGCGCCGATGCGAGTCTCGGTGCGCACGCGTTTCGCCGCCGAGAAGGCGGCCTGAAACAATTTATTGAGGATGGGGCCGGTGCTGCCGCTTTCCTGCGCGATTCGATAGGCGTCTTTCAATTGCCCCAGGATTTGCACCTCGCCCAAAACCATGGAATCGAGCCCCGAGGCCACGCTGAAGGTGTGCTCAATGGCGCGCGATTCTTGATGGACATAGAGACTGGCGGCAAGGTCGAGGTTTTCCCCGTGATGCCGCTCCAGCCACTGCGACAGCTCCGTGCCGCTGGCGGTGCCCGACCAGTACACTTCGGTGCGATTGCACGTGGATAGAATCAAGGCCTCGGCCACTCCCAACTCCTCACGCAAGGTCCGCAAGGCGGCGGCCAGCCGATCCTCGGTGAACGCCACCTTTTCGCGCAGCGCGACCGGTGCGGTCTTATGATTGATACCGAGGATATTGACTGCCATGGAAGCGCTTTGGCCCGAGTTTGAAGGGATTCTGGTGTATGACGCACCGCCAGATCAAGGATGAATCCGCGGCATCGGGTTATTCATTTCGCTATAGTGCGGCCGTGTTCTCGTTTTCCATCATCGTCCGGGCTGGTTTGGGCTTCAGCGTGCTCGTTTTGAGCGCCTGCGCCGCTACGCATTCCAATTCCGAGCCCGCGCCCCAATCATTTTATACCGTCACGGGTGAGATAGCCCTAGCGCGTCAAGAGCCGCGTGTGGCCGCGATTCAATATGCAACGGCCGCCGCGCATGAAACCGATCCCGCGCTCTTGCAGCGCGCCACCGAAGTGACCGCCGAGACGCTTCAGCCTTCGCTGATGGCGGGCGTTGCGGCGCGCTGGCTCGTTGTCGATCCCAAATCGCTGCAGGCACAGCGTGCCGCGGCCCGCGCCGCGCTGGCACTCGATCGGGTCGACGAAGCCGCGGCTCATTATCGAGTCGTCTTGTTGAATTCTCCCGCGGGGCTCGATGCCGAATTTGCCGATGTGGAAACGGATCTGGGATCCGATGAGAACGTGTTCGGCGCGCATCAACTCGCCGATCGATTGGCGTCGTACTTTCCGACTTCGCCATCGGCGCTGCGGATCCAAGGAATTGCCGCGATGCGCGCGGACGATCCGGCGGCCGCGGTGCATAGCTTGAGCGGGGCGCTGGCGATCGAAGCATCGAGCAGCGCCGACGCCAAGCAAACAGCGCATAAGGAGCTGGCGCAGACGCTGCTACGGGCGCGGATCATGGCCGGCGATGTCGAGGAGCCGCTGCGCGCGGCGCAGACGCAGCTCGATGCGGACCCCTCGCCAACCAATCGATTCAATTACGCGGCGCTCTTGATGACGGCGCAGCGATTGCCCGAGGCCACCGAGCAGCTGGAACTTCTGGCACGCAATCCGGAGTCGACCGCCGTGGCCTTGCGTCTGTTGGGGTTGCTGGAATTTCAACAGGGGCACTTCGAAGCAGCCTCGGCCAAGTTCCGCCAGCTCTTGAACACCGGCAAGTTTCCCGATGATGCTTTTTACTACCTGGCTTTGATGGCGGATCGCAACGGCGATCCTGAACGCGCACTGCGGTTTTTCTCGCAAGTGCAGAACGGGGAAAACGTGGTGCCGGCGCTGCTGCGGGCGGCGACCTTGCTGCACAAGCACGGTGCGCCGAGCGCCGCGGATGAGCTGCTCGACCGCCTTTTGGAGGACGAGCCGCAGCGGGCGCCGGAAATTTTGACGGCGCGAGCGCGCATGTATGTGCAATCGAGCGAGCTGCCGAAAGCGTTCGCGGTCTTGGAAAAGGGCGAGACGGATTATCCCGATAGCGTGGAGTTGCGCTACGCGAGGGCGTCCGTCTATGAAGAACAGGGCTTGGTTTCCGAGGCGCTGCGCGAATTGACCCAGGTGGTCAAGACCCGGCCCAACGATCCTGCGGCTTTGAATGCGCTGGGATTTACGCTGGCCGACCACACCAAAAGCCTGTCGCGGGCCCGCAAACTGATCGAACGCGCGCACGCCGCGGCGCCTAAAAATCCCGCGATTTTGGACAGTTTGGGGTGGGTGTACTTCCGCCAAGGGCGAGCCCTCGATGCGCTGCCCTACTTGAAAGCGGCGTATGCCGATGATCACGATGGCGACATTGCCGCGCACTTAGGCGAAGTTCTGTGGCAATTGGGACAGCAAGACGAAGCGCGGAGAATCTGGTCCGAGGCCAGCGCCCTGGATGCGGACAATCATTTGCTGAAATCGACGCGGCATCGCCTGACTTCCGCAAACTGATTCAAAGATGCGGCGCGCGTTGACGTTGATGGGTTGCTGTGCGCTGGCCGCATGCGCGGCCACACGCACGGCCCCGCCATCGGCTGAGTGGCAGCGGCGCGCCGGCGAATTGCAAAGCGCGAGCGATTGGCAACTCAACGGACGCGCCGCCGTCGCTTTCGGTACACAAGGCTGGCAGGCCACGCTCACCTGGCGGCAAACGGACAACAACGCGGACGTCCATCTGGCCGGCCCGTTCGGCATCGGCGCTTTGGTGCTCGAGCAGACTCAGGAAGGCCTTTCGCTGAACGGCGCGCCGCCGAGCGATGCGGTGGAATCCTTGGTGCGGGAGAAGCTGGGATTCGATCTGCCGATCGAGAATCTGCATTACTGGTTGCTCGGCGTACCGAATCCCGCCTCGACTTTTGATCTTTCGCGCAATGATCAGGATCGGGCGAAAGTACTGAGCCAGGCCGGGTGGAACATTTCCTACGATCGGTATATGCCGGTGGCCGGCGATGTGCTGCCATCGCGGCTGGTATTGACCGCGGGCGATGTGCGCGTGCGCATCGTCATCGATCATTGGGATTGGCCGAAATGATCGCCTCGAGGTCGGTGTGGCCGGCGCCGGCAAAACTGAATTTGTTTCTGCACATTCTGGGGCGGCGGCCCGACGGCTACCATGAGCTGCAAACCTGTTTTCAATTCATCGATCTATGCGATGAAATCACGATCGGCGTGCGCCCCGACGGATTGATTTGCCGCACGAACGACTTGCCCGGGCTGCCGCCTGACACTGATCTTTGCATCCGCGCTGCCCGGGCGCTGCAAGCGGCCAGCGGTTCGCCCTTGGGCGCCGACATAGGCCTCAGAAAAATAATTCCCGTGGGCGGTGGCTTAGGGGGCGGTAGTTCCGATGCCGCCACCTGTTTGCTTGCGCTCAACCATCTCTGGGGAGTGCATTGGCCGAGCGAAAAACTGGCAGCGCTCGGCCTCAAGCTGGGGGCGGATGTGCCGGTATTTGTGCAGGGCCGGGTGGCGTGGGCCGAAGGGGTGGGGGAACGCC
The DNA here is from genome assembly GCA_963721095.1 of uncultured Gammaproteobacteria bacterium. Classification (GTDB taxonomy): domain Bacteria; phylum Pseudomonadota; class Gammaproteobacteria; order Steroidobacterales; family Steroidobacteraceae; genus Bog-1198. The sequence continues at coordinate 1,119,510 of CAVRHU010000001.1, forward strand.
TGACCCCCCTGTACCCGCCAGAGGCTCCGATCGAAGCTAACTATTTGATTTTAAAACCGAATGTTAATGTCAGCACCGCCACGGTGTTTCAAGATCCTGAATTGACAAGGAATTCTGCGCCCATCACAATTCACGGTTTCCTGGCGTCTGGTGGAAGGAACGATTGCTTGGGCGTGGTGCGACGCCGCTATCCTGAAGTTGCACATGCGCTCGATTGGCTATCGGTCTTCGGTTCTGCGCGCCTGACTGGCACGGGGGCCTGTGTTTTTTTGGCCTGCGAGAATAAGGATCTTGCACAAGAGATTTTGCGCAAGGTACCGCCAGAGTTTCAAGGCTTTCTGGCTCGCGGACTGAATGACTCACCCTTGCTTGAGGGATTGCGGCCCGGTTGAAGCGGTCGTCGGTTTTTTTCCAAGTTGGGGTGTCGCCAAGTGGTAAGGCAGCGGGTTTTGATCCCGCCATTCGGAGGTTCGAATCCTTCCACCCCAGCCAAGTTTTTGCGGTGAGAGCGATTTGTCGCTTTGAGCAAGGTCGATGTCGCAAACAAATGAATTTAGCTCGTTGTCGATCGCGGTGTTCACCGGAAACGCCAATGCGCCGCTCGCGACGGAGATCACGCGCCACTTGCACGTGCCCTTGGGGCGCGCCGATGTGGATCGATTCAGCGACGGGGAAGTGAGTGTGGAGCTTCGGGAGAATGTGCGCGGACGCGACGTGTTCATCCTGCAGCCCACGCATCCGCCGGCTGAGCATTTGATGGAGCTGCTGATGATGGCGGATGCCTGCCGGCGCGCCTCGGCCAAGCGGGTGACGGCGGTGGTGCCGTACTTCGGCTACGGACGCCAGGACCGCCGCCCCCGTGCGACGCGCGTGGCGATTACCGCCAAGCTGGTCGCGAACATGATGACGCGCGCGGGCGTGGATCGACTGCTGACGGTGGATTTGCACGCCGATCAGATTCAGGGATTTTTCGATATCCCGGTGGACAATGTGTACGCATCGCCGGTGCTGCTCGGCGAGGTCTGGAAACAGAAGTACCAGAACATGATTGTGGTGTCGCCTGATGTCGGCGGCGTGGTGCGTGCACGGGCCCTGGCGAAACGCTTGGATGATGCCGACTTGGCCATCATCGACAAACGCCGGCCGCGGCCGAACGAGTCGAAAGTGATGAACATCATCGGCGAGGTCGAAGGCAAGACCTGCGTGCTGGTGGATGACATGGTGGACACGGCCGGCACACTATGCCAGGCCGCGCAGGCTCTGAAAGATGAAGGAGCGCTCAAGGTGGTGGCCTACATCACCCATCCGGTGCTGTCGGGTCAGGCGATTGAACGAATTTCGAAATCGGTGCTGGACGAACTGGTGGTCACCGACACCATTCCGCTGTCGGAATCGGGTGCCAAGTGCAAGAAGATCCGCCAGCTCAGCGTCGCGGGATTATTGGCCGAGACGATTCGCCGCATCAGCGACGAGGAGTCGGTGAGCTCGTTGTACATAGATTAGGTCGGTGCCTTTGCAATTGGTCGCGATGCAAGGGCGCCGTGTTAGCGTTGTAACTGGAGAAGATTATGAAAACCTCTTTCGAACTCGTTGCCGAGTTCCGGGATACGCAAGGCAAAGGTGCGAGCCGCCGCCTGCGTCACGACGGGAAAGTACCGGCAATTCTTTATGGCGGGCACTTGGCCGCGCGTACCCTCACCTTGAGCCATCAGAAGCTCTTGATCATGCTCGAGAACGAGCGCTTTTATTCGACCATCTTGAATCTGAAGGTGGGCGATCAGTCGCAGGCGGCCATCTTGAAGGATGTGCAACGGCACCCATTCAAGAATGCGATCGTGCATATCGACTTTCAGCGCGTCGAAGAAAACGAGAAAATTCGCATCAGTATTCCGCTGCACTTCAGCGGCGCGGCAGTTTCGCCGGGCGTCAAGTCTCAAGGCGGCATCGTGTCGCATATGCGCACCGAGGTCGAGATATCCTGCCTGCCGAAGGATCTGCCGGAATTCATTGAAGTCGATATTTCCGGGCTCTCGCTGAACGAGAGCGTCCACTTGTCGCAGCTGAAGGTTCCGCAGGACGTCGTGCTGGTGGAATTGGCGAAGGAAGATGCGGCAGTGGTTGCGATCCATAGCCCGCGTGCTGAAGAGCCTGAACCGACCGCCGCGGCAGCCGCTGCGCCCGGTGCGGAAGGTGCGGCAGCGGCCGCAGCGCCCGCGGCAGCTGGAGCGGCGGCAGCGCCGGCAGCGGGAGCCGACGCGGCCAAAGCGGCAGCACCTGCAAAGAAAGAGGAAGCCAAGAAGGAACCGGCAAAGAAAGACGCGAAGAAGTAATCTTCATAAGCGTTGTGTCATGAGGGCCGTCGGTGTGACGGCCCTTGTCATTTAAAGGCTTTGTTCAAATGGCTGGTTTACCGTTGCGCATCATCGTCGGTCTGGGCAACCCAGGACCGGAACATCTGGTGACCCGTCACAACGCGGGCTTCTGGTTCGTGGATCTGCTTGCGCGCCGTCACGGCGGAGAGTTTCGCGATTACCGCAAATACTCCGGCGAGACCGCCAAGGTCAGCATCGACGGCCATGAGCTGGTGCTGCTGAAACCCACGACCTATATGAATCGCAGCGGCCTCTCGATTCGTCAACTGAGCGACTTCTATAAAGTCCCGCCGGCCGACATCCTGGTCGCGCACGATGAGCTCGACCTGCCGGTCGGTACGGTGCGACTGAAGCAAGGCGGGGGCCACGGCGGCCACAACGGCTTGCGCGATACCATTGCGCATATCGGCGAGACATTTTGGCGCATGCGCTTAGGAATTGGGCATCCCGGCAACAAGGCCGAGGTCATCGACTATGTGCTGACGCGCGCGCCGCGTGCCGAAGAGGATCTGATTTTGGATGCCGTCGGAACGGCGGTGGATTGCATTCCGCTGCTGCTCGAACAAGGTGCGGAACGCGCCATGACCCGATTGCACAGCCGTTCAGGAAAAGTTTAATGCCCATTCGTTGCGGAATCGTCGGTTTACCGAATGTCGGCAAGTCCACGCTATTCAACGCGCTCACGCGCGCACAGATCGCCGCGGAGAACTATCCCTTCTGCACGATTGATCCCAATGTCGGCGTGGTGCCGGTGCCGGATCCGCGTTTGGAAAAATTGGCCGCCATCGTGCATCCGGAGAAGATTCTGCCGACCACCGTGGAGTTCGTCGATATTGCAGGCTTGGTCGCCGGCGCATCCAAGGGCGAGGGTCTGGGCAACAAGTTTCTGGCGCATATCCGCGAAGTGGACGCGATTGCGCATGTGGTGCGCTGTTTCGAGAACGACGACATCATCCATGTGGCGGGGAAGATCGATCCGGCCGGCGACATCGAGGTCATCAACACGGAATTGGCGCTGGCGGATCTCGACAGCGTGGAGCGGGCGCACCAGAAGGCGCTGAAGGCGGCCAAGACGGCGGACAAAGACGCCGTGAGGCTGCGGGACCTGCTCGAGAAGGTGCGGGCGCAATTGAATCAGGCGAAAGCGGTGCGGCTGCTCAAGCTCGACGTTCACGATCACGCCTTGCTGCGCGATCTGCACTTGCTCACCGACAAGCCCGTCATGTATGTCGCCAATGTTGACGAAGCAGGCTTCAGCAATAATCCGCGCCTCGACCGGGTGCGCGAGATCGCCAAATCGGAGGGGGCGATAGTCGTACCCGTCTGCGCCGCCATCGAAGCGGAGATTGCGCAGCTTGACGAGTCCGACCGCGCCGAGTTCTTGGTGGAATTGAAACTGGACGAGCCGGGGCTGAATCGGGTCATCCGCGGCGGCTACTCATTGCTGGGTCTGCAGACTTATTTCACGGCGGGACCCAAAGAAGTGCGCGCTTGGACCGTGCATGCCGGTGCCACCGCGCCTCAGGCGGCGGGTGTCATCCATACGGATTTCGAGCGTGGCTTCATTCGAGCCGAGGTCATTGCCTACGATGATTACATTCGCTTCAAGGGGGAGGCGGGTGCGAAGGAAGCCGGCAAGCTGCGTCTGGAGGGCAAGGAATATGTCGTCAAGGAAGGCGATGTCATGCATTTTCGATTCAACGTTTAATCGCCCGAAAATCGCTGGATTTACGCCTTGACACGGATTGGCTGCGCGGGCGATATATAGCTAAGCGGTCCTGGTCCGGCGCCGAAGACAATCGATAGTGAGACAAAGGAAATGGATCGAGTCAGGGGCAAAGCAAATCCGCTGGTAAGCAAGGTTCACGGCAAGGAAAAACGCTGGAACGCTGAGTTTGCTGCGCTCCGCAAGCTTTGCCTGGCGTCCGGCCTCAATGAAGAGCTGAAATGGGGCCAAGCTTGCTACGACTTCCATGGCGGCAAGATAGTGTTGATCCATGGCTTCAAGGATTATTGCGCCTTGCTGTTCATGAAAGGCGCCTTGCTCAAGGACCCGAAGGGCATCTTGATTCAACAAACCAAGAACGTGCAGTCCGCGAGGCAAATCAGGTACACATCCCTGGCTGAAATCAACAAACAAAAGGCCGCGGTCACTGCATATATCAATGAGGCCATTGAAGTTGAGCAATCAGGTGCCAAGGTTCAAAAGAAGGCCGTCGCAGACTACGACATGCCGGCGGAGTTCCTAAGGCGGCTGGATGATGACCCGGAATTGGCAGAAGCCTTTTATGCGCTCACGCCGGGAAGACAGAAAGGCTATCTGCTGCACTTTGCGGGGGCGAAGCAATCGGCGACGCGCGCCGCGCGCGTCGAGAAACATGCGCCCAGGATCTTGCGGGCCTTGGGGCTCGATGATTGAGGTCGGCGGCGATTGCTAGGGCGTGTAATGCGTATAGATCAAGTCCGTGGCTTTGGCGGGCTCGTGGCAGGGAAAACAGGTTTTAAGTAGCGCAGCGCCGGCAGGTTTGCCATCAGAGTTGAAGTGCCCAAATCCCCAACCGCCCGTCGCCGCATATTTCTTTGAGTCTTTGACCTCGAACTGCACGTTCGTGGCGGGCCCGGGAACGTAAGATTGTTTGTCTCCAAAGACCTTGTTGTTCTCGTCCGACGGGACGTGACTGTAGTGCAAAGCCGCGATGATCGAGCCGTTGGGAAAGGGCAGCTTCCCTTCGCGGTACGCCTTGATGGCTATATCGTTGCCCAAGACGATGGCGAAACTGTGAAGGTTGCCCTCTTCGTGGGCCACGGAAACCACCTTCCAGTCGCGGTATCCTGCGGGAATTCGGGTCACGTAGACTGGAGCGGAATTCTCATCTGCCTGTCCCGCCATGGTAACCAGGAACGCGGATGCGCTGGCCAGCGTTGCAGTTGCGATAATCAGGGCGCTTTTAGAGTTCATATCGGTACCTTTGTCCTTATTGGCCGAACGCGAATTTTTACATCATTGCGTGAAAGAACAGCAGCCCTGGGTAGGCACCCCCACTAATTCTCGACCTAGCATGACGTCGCCGCCTCGATCTGGATCAATTTGGACAGGCTCTTTGTCAATGGTATTATTAATAACACTATTAATGCTGCTGCTAAAAGCTCAACCGGGCGCAGGAGCATTGCGCCGACGGATCGGCGAAATGATGGGATCAAAGCACGTGTCGAAGGCGATTAGTGCTGCAGGTGCAGGCTCTGCTGCGTACGGCAACTCGCGTACCATTGTTTGACGAGAACACTTTTCACCGAATCGCTGCAGACTATGAGCACCGCCAAGAGCACCGATCTGGTCGAAATTATCCCGGCAGGGAACACGCTCGGCGAAGGGGTGTTGTGGGATCCCATCGAGAGGCGAGTTTGGTGGACCGATATCCAAGAGCGGCGTCTGTTCCGTCACGATCCGGTGACGCGTGAGCTTCGGACCTTCGATTTGCCTGAGAGACTGGGATCGTTCGGATTGGTTGCAGGGTCCGACGAGATAGTCGCGGCGTTTGAGTCGGGGTTCGCAATATTTCATCCCGAATCGAGGCGATTGGATTGGCTCGTCCGGCCCGACCACGCGGCGAAGAACTTGCGCTTCAATGACGGCCGGGTGGACCGGCAGGGCCGCTTCTGGTCGGGCTCCATGGTCGAGGGACAGGGGGAGCCCACCGGAAAACTCTACTGCCTGCGTGGGAAGACAGCGGAGGTTCGTCTGACCGATATCGCCATTTCCAACAGTATTTGCTTCAGTCCCGATGGCCGGCATCTTTACTTCACCGACACGCCGAAGCGTGAGATTTTGCGATACGAAATCGACCCGGATACCGGGTTCATCGGCAACCGCAGCGTGTTTGCGCGCACGCCGCGCGGCGCGTTTCCTGACGGCTCAAACGTCGATGCACAGGGCTATCTGTGGAATGCGCATTGGGGCGCCGGCCGCGTGGTTCGATATGCCTTGGACGGATCGGTCGACCTGGAAATCGAGGTTCCGGCGACTCAGCCCACCTGCATCGCTTTCGGCGGTCCAAATCTCGATATGCTGTACGTGACCTCTGCGCGAGAAGGTCTGACCGCAGATTCATTGGAAGCCCAGCCTCACGCCGGTGATGTGTTCGTCTACAAGCTGAATATCAAAGGTTTGGCCGATTCGCGCTTCACCGATCCCAGGGTTTCGAGAGACGGCACCGCTCAACGCTGAGGTGTGCTTGCAGGATGGACCATGATCGATCGGCGGATTCAGGAGTGGCGCGATGTCGATCTCGCCACCTTCAAAAGCGACATCCTGCCGCGGAATGAACCCGCCGTTCTGAAAGGCCTGCTAAGGAACTGGCCGGCCGTGCAGGCGGGCTTGACTTCCAACCGGGCGCTTTGCGACTACCTCAAGAAATTTGATGGCGGCCGGCCGGTCGAGACTTTGGTGGGCGCCCCCTCGATTGCGGGACGATTCTTCTACACCGGCGATTTGTCGAGCGTCAATTTCCAGCGACGGTCCGAAAGGATTTCTTCCACGCTCGAGACGCTGCTGGCGCATGCGGATGACGCGGATCCGCCGGCCATATTCATTCAATCGGCGTCGATCCCGGAGAATTTGCCGAAATTCTCAAGCGAGAATGTCATGGACCTCGCGGATCCGTCGGCAACGCCGCGGATTTGGGTGGGCAATTCGATCACCGTCACCACTCACTACGACATCTCGGACAATATTGCCTGTGTCGTGGGCGGCCGCCGCCGCTTCACTCTGTTTCCGCCGGATCAGATTCGCAATCTTTATGTGGGACCGATTCATTTCACGCTTGCGGGTCAGCCTGTCAGCATGGTGTCCTTGGAGCAGCCTGACCTCATTCGCTATCCGCGCTTCGCGCAGGCGCTCGCGACTGCGCAAACTGCCGAGCTCGAGGCGGGCGATGCCCTTTTCATACCGTACCTCTGGTGGCATCACGTCAAGTCGTTGGAGACATTCAACGTGCTGGTCAATTACTGGTGGGATGCGGCCCAGCCAAAATTCGGGTCACCGTACGATTGTCTATTGCATGGATTTCTCACGCTGCGTCAGCTACCCGCCAATCAGCGTGCGGCATGGCGCGCAGTGTTCGACCACTATGTGTTTCAGACGGACATCGATCCGGTTGCTCACCTACCGCCCGAACGGCGCGGCGCATTGGCTCAGATGACGCCTGAGCTGGCGGCGCATATCAAATCGGCGCTGATCAAGAGATTGAACCGCAGCTAGAAGAACGGCGGAGGCCGCCTTGCGGCCCCGCCGAATCCAATCCCGGGGGAGGGGTGGATTCCTAGAACGTCACTCCAAAGTCGAGCAGGTAGGAGCGGCCGTAGACCTGATAGCCGCCATCGTTGGCGAGATTTTGCGGGTTGTTGTCGGTGCTGAAACGCGCCCGCTCGTTGGTCAGATTGCGGCCTTGCAAGCGAACGCTGTAGTGCTGTGCGAAGGTGTAGGAAGCGCTGGCATCCAACGTGGTCTCGGGCGCAAGCATTTTCAGCGTCGTCCCCACCCAGGTCGGTGCCACGGTGAAGGCCGTGTGGTGCTTCACGGCCAGACGCGATTCAAAGCCGGCTTTGTTGTAGAACAGATCAGCCTCGGACGTCGCTCTTGCAAATCCGACCATCGGATAGGGATTGCCGACCGGTGCGGCCTCATGAATGTTCGATTCGACCTGGGCGTGGTTGGCGTAGACACCAAAATCCTGAAGGAAGCCGGGCAGGAAAAAGAATCTCGTCTGAAACGTGAATTCAATGCCGCCAATCTCACCGCCCTTGGTGTTGCCTTCGGACGTGATGATGTACTGCGTGCCGCCGATGTTCTCGCTCGATTGGCTCGCGCCAATGTAAGTCTTGACGTCTTTGTAATACGGGGCGATGGCAAGCAAAGACTCCTCGTGGAAATACCACTCGTACGAGAAATCGATTTGATCCGCCTTGAAGGGATCGAGTTTCGGATTTCCGCCGCCGCCCGTTGGCGGGTTACCCGTGGGATTCAGACTGAAGCCGGTCACGAGCGCATCGAGCGGCGGCCGGGAGATGGCGATGGAAGCGCCGAAGCGCAGCTGCTGGTTGTCCGTCAAATGCAACGTGGCGTTCAGACTGGGCAATGCATCCGTGTAGTCATTGTCGATCGAGACGGGCGTAAAGGTCGTGCCATCGGGTGACTGATATCCCGAACTGGTGGTCTTGGTATGAACCACTCTGACGCCGACATTTCCGGTCAAGGGGAGGTCGGCGATGGCACTCTTGAAATCCAATTGGACGTAGCCTTCGTAGGATTTCTCGACGACATCGGTTCGTACCAAGGGCATATCGGAACCCGCCGGCGCCGCCGAATTGGGATAGACCAGTGGGAACAGGCTGTCCCAATTTCCATACACCAACGGCGGTGCGACGAAGGAAGGAGCATTAAATTGGGACAATCCCGCACTCGCCAGCGACAAGGGCGCAACGCCTCCCTGACCCGCCGTTCCCGCCGGGCAAACCTGGGAGTTTTGATCCCCAGGGATGGTGAATGACGTCGAGCCCGTGCCGGCGCACAAGCCCCATTGGTTTTCATGATGGGTCTTTTCCCGGTCGGAAATTCGGCCGCCGAATTTCACGGTATCGACGAATGGCTGGTCGAACTTTCGTGCAAAATTCAAGGCGAACGCGGACAAGCGATCCCGGGTATCTTCCGGGCCGCTGCTTTCGCCGGTGCCGTTGACGTCCGATCCGCTATTCGAACGAAATCCGCCCGCAGTCTGAAGCGACGGGTCGGCAGGATCGAAACCCGGGAAGGCGCCATATGGCACCTGGCCGTTGGTGACGTTGAACGCCAGATTCGGCGGATAGATATCGGAGAGATAAATCGCCTGCCACTGATTCTGGCGCCAGGCTTCCGAAAAGGACAGATCCGCGCTGTTGTCCCATTCGCCTTGCTTCCACTCGGCATTGAGCCCGGCAACGGTCAGCGTATGTTTCTCGTTGTATCGGGCGATTTCGCTCTCATAGTTCGGGAAGGCGTTATTGAGATTGGCGGCGACTACCGAGCCGTTGACGATTTGGTATGAGTTGCCGGGCGCGTTATAGATGCTCGAGTTTCCGTTAGCCCAGTTGCCGGTGATGTTGTTGCCATACCAGGTCTGGAACTGATTTTCCTTGATGGTGTACTTGGACCACAAGGCGTCCGCCTTGATGGTCAGGGCGTCGCTGGCGCGCCAACCGGCGCCTCCGGCGAGCGCGTAACGATCCTGCGTGACTTCTTTGATTTCAGTATTGAGGCCCCAGGTCGTATTGTCGGGAACACCGTCGCCGTTCAAGTCGCCGGTATTACCGGCGGGGTTGGCTGGAGTAGCACCGCTGTTGGCGGGCGTATTCCATCCGAAGGTTCGGAAATCCGGGAATCCGTTCTTTTCGCGCTGCACGCTAGCTGCGATCGAGACCGCGAAATCATCGCTGAGATGTCCGATATAGCCGCCGCTGCCGCGGAAGCCGACGGGGCTGTAGCCGGGCAGATCCTTGCCCTCATCGTTGTAAGTCGGTCCGGCCCGAAAGCTGAACTCCGGACCCTTGTAGTCGAGCGGGGAGATCGTCTTGATATCGACAGTTGCGGCAATGCCGCCGGGCACCAGCGATGCGCTTTGCGTCTTGTCAACTTGCGCACCCGACAAGACTTCGGAGGGATAGATTTCCCAACGCAGATCTTGCGAAGGTTCGGACGACGCCACTTCCCGGCCATTGACCAGCCCCAACACCAGTCGCGGCCCGAGTCCGCGAACGGATGCTTGACTGGCATTGCCGCGGTCGCGCGTCGTATTGACGCCGGGCAGACGATTGAGTTCCTCGGCAATCGTGACGTCGGGGAGCTGGCCGATTTCCGCAGTGGTGATGTCGTCGCCAATGATGTCGGAATTTTTCTTGGTATTGATGGAGTCCTTCATCGCCTGGCGAACACCGGTGACGACGATCTCGGTCAAGTCAGCATCGGAGCTAGCCGCTGTCTCCGCTGCATAGGCCTGCAATCCGAAGGTCGAAAAAATGGCGAGTGCGCCGGTGCCGCACGCAGGCAAACTCTTTCTTGCTTTCACGAACATCCCCCTTTTATACAAGCCATGCGTCTGATTTCGATCGGACTGCATTCATCCCAAATTGGCCATTAACGATATTATACGATAAATAGGATGATAACTGTCAATGGGCCCCCTGACACGGGCTCATGGCGGGGATTTGGGAAGGCATGGCGTTGACTCGATCCGCGTGGAGGGCCTTAATGTCGGCCCAGTTTCGAGGAGGTTTCTTGTCGGAGGATCGCATCCGGAGCATCGCAATCGTCGGCGGAGGAGCGGCCGCGTGGCTCGCGGCGGCAACGCTCGCCCGACGCCTGAAATCCGATTTTTGCGATATCCGCGTGATTGAAACGGCGCAGGAGTCCGCCGTCGGGCTCAGCGAGGTGGTCCTCCCGAGTTTTCACAGGCTGAACAGTCTGCTCGGAATCGATGAAAATGATCTGGTCCAACAGACCCGGGGCACATTCAGGCTGGGCGCGCAATTCACCGATTGGGGAGGCCCAGGGGAAGGGTACTTTCATACCTACGGTTCGTATGGTGCCAAGCTCGACGCCGTCCCGTTTCACCACTTTTGGATCAAACTGCGCAAAGCGGGAGATCCCACGCGCATTGAGGAATACTCGACCGCGACCGTTGCCGCTCGAGCGCACAAGTTCGCACACGCATCGCTTGACCGGCGCTCGATGCTATCGCTTTACTCCTACGGGTATCACTTCCATGCGGGATTGCTGGCCGCCTATCTGAGGGGATACGCGCAGGCCCATGGGGTCAAGCACATCGTCCGAACCCTGGTCGATGCTCCTTTGAGGAGTGACGACGGATTTGTCGATGCGCTGCGACTTGATGATGGATCGTGCGTGGTTGCAGATCTCTACATCGATTGCCAGGGCGTTCCCGCCACGCTGTTCGGGCGGCCGAGAGCCGGTGCTTTCGAGGACTGGGGATACTGGTTCCCCTGCGATCGCGCCGTCAGCGCGCTCTACGAAAGTGTTGCCGATCCCGCACCGTACTCGGAATCCGCAGCACAAAGTGCCGGGTGGCGCATGCGTACTCCGCTGCAAGGCTGCCTCGACAGCAGCTATGTTTACTCCAGCCGCGATGTCAGCGATGACGAAGCGGCGGCGACTTTGAGCCGTGATTTGCCGGGAGCGGCGCTGACCGAGCCTAGATTCAGGCGCGTGTTTGCGGGCAGGCCGATCAGGTTTTGGGACAAGAACTGGATCACCCTGACCGGCGGAGCTCTCGACACGTTGGAGTCGACCGGTCTGCATTTGGTGCAGACCGGAATCACCCGGCTCTTGACGCTGTTTCCGGTGACGCGCTACAGCCCACCCGACATCGAGGAATACAATCGCCTCACCACGTCAGAACATGAACGCATTCGCGATTTCCTCATCTTGCACTTCAAGGCGACCCAAAGGGCCGACACTCCGTTTTGGGATCATTGCCGCGAGCTTAAAGTTCCGGACACGCTGCAGGCCAAGATCGAATTGTTTCGCCGCTGCGGGCGCATCGCGATGCTGGACGATGAACATTTCAGCGAGGACAGTTGGCTGGCGCTCTTCTGTGGCCAAAACTTCGACCCGCTGGACTACGATCCGCTCGCAGACGTTCTCGATGAAGGGGAAGTGAGCGCCGCCTTGTCTCGCATGAGATCAATGATCACGGACGGCGTTCAGAGGTTGCCGACACACGCGAATTACATAGAAAGGCATTGTTCCGCGGGATTCGGAGCACGGTGGTGATGAACAACCGGGTACGCGATATCGCCATCGTGGGGGGCGGCACCGCGGGCTGGATGGCCGCGGCCATTCTCGCGAGGCGCTTAGGGTCTGCCTTCGGCGCGATCCGCGTTATCGAATCGCCGGAGATCGGCACGATCGGCGTCGGCGAGGCCACCATCCCGCCCATTCGCCTGTTCAACAACGCGTTGGGACTCAATGAAGACGATTTTTTGCGCCGGACGCAGGGCACGCTCAAGTTGGGAATCGAATTCAAAAATTGGTCCCGCATCGGCCGCGAGTATTTCCATCCCTTCGGGCTGCACGGCACCCGCCCAGAACAGGTGTCGCTGCATCAGGACTGGCTCAGGCTGCGGCAATCGGGCGAAGCGGGGAGCTTCGAAGATTACTCGCTCAACACCGTCACCGCCCGTCTAGGCCGGGTCGCTGCGGGCACAGATGGCGAGGATTCAATGTCGCCGCTGTTCGCCTACGCATTCCACTTCGATGCGAGTCTGTACGGGCAATATTTGCGCGAGTACGCGCAGGCGCGCGGGGTTGTGCGGATGGAGCGCAAGATCGTGAATGTCGAATTGCGCGGCGAGGACGGATTCATTCGTGCGGTGCACTTGGATGACGGCCAGCAGGTTGAGGCGGATTTGTTCATCGACTGCTCGGGTTTTCGCGGGCTTCTGATCGAACAGGCGCTGAAGACCGGATACGAGGATTGGACCCATTGGCTGCCCTGCGACCGGGCGGTGGCGGTACCCTGCGAGAGCACCGGCGCACTCACACCTTTCACGAGATCGACGGCGCGCGAGGCCGGCTGGCAGTGGCGCATTCCGCTGCAGCATCGCATCGGCAACGGCTATGTCTATTGCAGCCGCTTCATCAGTGACGATGAGGCCGCGGCGACGCTGCTGGCCAACCTGGACGGCAAGGCGACGGGCGAGCCGCGATTTTTGAAGTTCACGACCGGACGGCGCAAGAAATTCTGGAACAAGAACTGCATCGCGCTGGGTCTTGCGAGCGGCTTTCTCGAACCGCTGGAATCCACCTCCATCCATATGATTCAAAAGGGCCTGACGCACCTTCTGAATTTCTTTCCGGATCGAGAATTCGCGCCGGTTGTTGCCGAGGAATTCAACCGAGTGGCGATCTGCGAATACGAACGCGTGCGCGATTTCATCATTTTCCATTACAAGGCCACCGAGCGTCGCGATGCTCCGCTTTGGAGCTACTGCGGCAATATGCACATTCCGGAGACGCTCGCCTACAAACTAACCCAGTTCAGGCATAGCGGCCGGGTGGCAAAGTATGCCGGCGACCTGTTTGCAACTTCCAATTGGGTCGCCGTACTGATGGGCCAGGAACTATGGCCGGAACGCTACGATACGCTCAGCGATCAGCGCGGGCTCGCCGATGTGCGGGCCGATCTTGACGGAATCCGCCGAACCATACGCCGCGCCGCAGAGGCCGCCCCGCGGCACGAAGAGTACATCGCGCAACACTGCCAAAACGGTATTTCCCGTGGATAATCGCATTCGAAGTATTCTCATCGTGGGCGGCGGCACTGCCGGCTGGATGGCAGCCGCGACGCTGGCGCGAGTGCTGAAGAACGGCTACAGCAAGATCACGGTGGTCGAATCGCCGGAGATCGGCACGATCGGTGTCGGCGAAGCCACCATTCCGCCCATTCGCTCGTTCAACGCCTTGCTCGGACTGGACGAAAACGATGTCGTTCGAAAAACGCAAGGCACTTTCAAGCTCGGCATTGAATTTAGAGATTGGGCCAAGCTGGGCCACCGATACTTTCATCCGTTCGGCAAGTACGGTAAGCCCATCGATCAAGTGAGCCTTCATCAGCACTGGCTGCGGCTGCGCGCGGCGGGCAGCGAGGAATCGCTCATCGACTATTCGCTCTCCGGAACCGCGGCGCGCCTGGGGAAATTCATCCGCCCGGTGGAAGATCCGCAGCTCATCTTGTCCAGCCTATCCTATGCGCTCCAGTTCGATGCGAGTTTGTACGGGCAATATTTGCGCGAGTACGCGCAGGCGCGCGGGGTTGTGCGGATGGAGCGCAAGATCGTGAATGTCGAATTGCGCGGCGAGGACGGATTCATTCGTGCGGTGCACTTGGATGACGGCCAGCAGGTTGAGGCGGATTTGTTCATCGACTGCTCGGGTTTTCGCGGGCTTCTGATCGAACAGGCGCTGAAGACCGGATACGAGGATTGGACCCATTGGCTGCCCTGCGACCGGGCGGTGGCGGTACCCTGCGAGAGCACCGGCGCACTCACACCTTTCACGAGATCGACGGCGCGCGAGGCCGGCTGGCAGTGGCGCATTCCGCTGCAGCATCGCATCGGCAACGGCTATGTCTATTGCAGCCGCTTCATCAGTGACGATGAGGCCGCGGCGACGCTGCTGGCCAACCTGGACGGCAAGGCGACGGGCGAGCCGCGATTTTTGAAGTTCACGACCGGACGGCGCAAGAAATTCTGGAACAAGAACTGCATCGCGCTGGGTCTTGCGAGCGGCTTTCTCGAACCGCTGGAATCCACCTCCATCCATATGATTCAAAGCGGAATCACGCAGCTGGCGGCTATTTTCCCGGACCGAAGCTTCGACCCGTGCGATGCCGAGCAGTACAACCAGCTGCAAATCGATGAGTATGACAAGGTGCGCGATTTCATCGTACTGCACTACAAGGCGACGACGCGCGATGACTCTGCGCTGTGGCAGTACTGCGCGGCCATGCCAATTCCAGAAACGCTGAGCTATCGCATGAACCTGTTTCGCAGCACCGGACGGGTCGCGTTCGAAGACCGCGAACTGTTCACGGAGCCGAACTGGTTGTCGGTGTTCATTGGGCAGGGCGTCTGGCCGCGCCGCCATGATCCGCTCGCAGACATGGTTCCAATCGATTCGACCCGAAGTCAAATGCAGCGCCTGAAGTTCCTTGTCCGCCAAACGGCGGAAGCGATGCCGACGCACGCGCACTTCATCGCCGAGCACTGCCGTGCCCGGGGAGTGACTGCATGATGGCCAGAATTGTTGTCATTGCGGTGGACGAAGCATGAAAATTGCCATGGTGACGGGCGCCGGAAGCGGCATCGGGCGAGCAACGGCGCTTGCGCTGCTGCGCGCTGGATATGCAGTGGTATTGGCGGGCCGGCGCGCGGATGCGCTGGAGCAGACGCTGGCTCTGGCGCCCAAAGAATCGAACGCGCTGGTTGTGCCGACCGACGTACGAGATGAAATGGCGGTGGCGCAATTGTTCCGGCTCACGGTCGAGAGATTCGGCCGCTTGGATGTGCTGTTCAACAACGCCGGCGTGGGTGCGCCGCAGGTCCCGATCGACGGGCTCACGCTGGCACAATGGAATGAAGTCATATCGGTCAACCTGACCGGAGTTTTTTTGTGCGCCCGCGCTGCATTTCGCGTCATGCGGGATCAAAGGCCGCAAGGCGGCCGCATCATCAACAATGGATCCATTTCGGCGCAGACTCCGCGGCCACTTTCCGCGCCCTACACCGCCGCCAAACACGCCATTACAGGACTCACCAAGTCTTTGTCATTGGATGGGCGCATCCACTGGATCGCCTGCGGCCAAATAGACATTGGCAACGCCGCGACCATCATGACCTCACGGATGTCGCAAGGCGCCCTGCAAGCCGACGGCTCGCTGCGCCAGGAAGCGACCATGGACGTGCAGCACATCGCGGATGCAGTCGTGCACATGGCGGCCCTGCCGCTCGATGCCAACGTGCTATCGATGACCATCATGGCCACTCAGATGCCCTTCATCGGCAGAGGCTGAACGCGCCGTGTCGAAGATGCCGGCCTTGAGGTTTCTGGCACTTGCGCTGTGGATGGCCGCAGCGCTTGCGCGCCCTTCGGAGTCACGCTCGCACGATGCGGCACCGGCGGATCGGCCGGTGTACCTGGATTCTGCCGGAGTCATCCGCTGGCACGACACGCACGAGGAGGTCCGGCTGTTCGGCGCCAATTATTGCATCATGTCAGGCTCCGACTATCGCATGTCTGGCCTGGTATCCAGCGACCGCAAGGCCATGATCGATGAGGACCTGGCGCAGTTTGCACGCATGGGATGGACCGCATTGCGACTGTGCTCCTGGGGTGACTGGGAGAATGCCGACAAGGCCGGCAATCTCATCGTCAACGAGCATGTCGATTTGCTCGATTATGCGATCGCAAAAGCTCGAGCGCGGGGAATCTACATTCTTCTGACCCCGATTCATACCTACGATCCCGCCTTTGCGGACCAGGTCAATAAGTCCTCCACGAACATCGGGTTCTCGAAATATTTCAGCCGTGAGGAAATGGGCACCAATCGCGATTCCATCGCTGCTCAGGCGAACTACATCAAGCAGCTGCTGGAGCATATCAATCCTTATACCAACACCGCCATCAAGGACGAGCCGGCCATTTTATTCGTCGAGATGATCAATGAGCCGGTCCATCACCCCGATGATGTTGCCGGTTCCATTGCCTATATCAATACCCTGGTGGGGGCGGTGCGCAATACCGGCTGCAAAAAATTGACGTTTTTCAACGTATCGCAGGACTTCAAAATCGCGCCTGCGATCAAAGCTTCGAGCGTGGATGGCGTCAGTTTTGGCTGGTATCCATCGGGGCTTGGTGCCGGCCGCACGTTGCAAGGCAATTTCCTCCCGGCGGTCGATGGGTATCCTGACATGCTGAGCGCCGAACTCAAGGGTCGACCCCGGATCGTGTATGAATTCGATACGGCGGACCTGCTCTCGGGCTATCTGTATCCGGCGATGGCACGCACCTATCGCGCCGTCGGTGCGCAGTTCGCGACGATGTTTGCCTATGACATGCTGCAAACCGCGCCCTTCAATCTGGGCTGGCAGACGCACTACCTCAATTTGGTGCACACCCCGCGCAAAGCCGTGAGTGCAGCGATCGCCGCCGAAGTAATGAGGCGTCTGCCCGCCTATCAGTCATACGGCCGCTATCCCGAGAATCTAAAATTCGGTGATTTTCGCGTCAGCTACGAAGAAAATTTGAGTGAGCTGAATGCCGATGATGCGTTTATGAATGCCGGGGCGACGAATTCCGTGCCGCGCAACCCGCGTGCTCTCGAGCGAATTGTCGGCTTTGACTCTTCGGGCGCGGTCGACTACGAAGGTACGGGGGCCTATTTCTTTGACAAGGTGAAAAACGGCCTCTGGCGCCTTGAGGTCTATCCGGACGAGGTTTTGGTGCGGGATCCGTTCGAACAGCCGCAGCCGGAGAAGGTCGTATCCCGATTGCTGTACCGATCGTGGCCGATGACGATTCACTTGCCGGACTTAGGGACCCAATTCTACGTCACGCCCATCAACCCGGGAGGCCCGCCGGCGGCCACACGCAGAGCAGTGAGCGCCCGATTCATGGTCGAGCCGGGCGTCTGGCTGCTGAGCAAGAACGAGCACGTGGACAAAGGGGCGTTGCCCCCATCCGTAGGAAGGGTGGGTATTGATGAATATCACATCAACAAACGCGTCTCCTACCCTGATGTCGTGCTACCGCTAACGCCGAAGGAGTTTCCCGCTGACGGTCCGGTCATCATTCGTGCCCGAGCCGTCACCGACGCGGTGCCTGAGGAACTCAAGCTGTGGGTACGGCCCGCGGGAGCGCGGGGCTTCGGATCGTCCATCTTGATGCAGCGGTCGCGAGGCAATGACTACGTCGCGGCGCGGGCGGCCGGGGATCTTGCGCCGGGATTGTATGAATACGCGATCAGCGTCAAGAGCGGCGCGCGCGTCACCACCTTCCCCGGCGCCGCACCACAGGAGCCGGGTGAGTGGCCATTCAAGTTGGACTCGCCTTGGTCATTCCGGGTCACGCCCGCGGCTTCGCCCATGCGGCTGCTCAATCCCAAGGAGGACTTCACCCGCTTCTCGTTCGTGCGCCCCGGCGAGCGCTACCGATCGCCTTTCTTCAAGCTTTCGCCCGGCGAGGTGGACGATGAGTCAGCGCTCACATTGACGCTGCCGGACCTGGGAAGAGACACGCCGCAACGATACGCGGCCGCCCTTTCCATCGGTGATGCTATCGCGGCTCGCAAGGACGATGCGCGGCACGCGACTGCCGTCGAAATAAAATTGCAGGCGATCGGCGGCCAACGCAAGACCGTCGAGGTGATCCTGATCGAGCGCGACGGCGCCGCCTGGAGCGCTTCGGTGAGCGCTGAGAGCCGCTGGAGGATCGTGCGTGTGCCCGTCGATCAGTTGCATCTGTCGCGCAGCATTCACATCCCGAGTCCCTTTCCAGGGCTCTGGGATTATTGGCGCAACAGTCCGATCCTGCGCGGGGCGGCGGGAGATCACTTACATGCCGAGGATCTTGACCGGCTGCAACTCACGGTGTTTCCCAATTCAGGCGACCATGCGCGCGACGACGCCGCAGGCGCGGCGATCGAGTCCATTCGCCTGACATTTGCGGACGAACGACAAGCGCTGCTTCAGCGGAAATAAAAGAAGGTGTTGGCGGTCAAGCGGCCGCTGCGCGGATTTGCGTCCGGTTTGAATGTCGATGAGATATCGGCGCTGTGCAAATTGATGCTGCGATAAATGAGCACCCGATTGAACGCCGCGTGGAACGAGGCGGTCGGTTCAAACCGAGGATCGTCGCCGCAAATGTATTTCGCCGGCGGCACGCCCAGCTCCGCCTGGTCCGCATCGACCGCTCTTCCATACCGAGCAAGCCGCGACTCGTCGATGTATTCAAAGCCGGTGCGCCGATGGCGATAGAAGGAGGTTCCCCCGTGTTCCGGCCCGCAAAGATAGTGCAGCAGCGCGAGTTGTTTGGGATTGGTATTGTCGAAATGCGGCATGCGCTGCACCGGTTGCAGCTTTTCAGGCGGCGTCATCACCAGTGAAAAGTGGCTGATTTCACCGGTCACGCGGCTATCTTGCAAGCCAAAGGTTTGGGCAATTATCTGTGCAAGAAATGCGCGCAAGGCGAAGCAGTATATCGCCGGCGCGGGTGCCCGGGAGCCGGGATAAAAGGCGTCCGATACCGCGTCGAACGCGCAATGCGCGGCTGCGTAATCGATCAAGAGCTGCGGTGAGCTGAGGAAATTATCGACGACCACGACGGGTTCGCGTTCCGTCCCGACCAACACCGTCACGGCTTTGAAAGCATCATGCAGCCGCAATTTTCCGTTCAGATCGAGCATGCACCCGCCACTCCACGAACGGTTCCGCCGCTACGCGCCGCCCGCACAAGAAAGCGTCCGCGACCAGATGCAGGGGCGCCGTGTCGACGTCGAGCCATACTCAAATTTTCTAGGTGCTATGGGCTCGTTGCGGCCGGTTGGCGGCGCGCCGCTCTTGCGCTTCCCGTTTAGCGATGAGCTCCATGGCCTCCTGGATCAGCTTTTGCATGGACTCCTGCGCAAGATCGACTTTGCCGGAAATGATCGCATCGGCGACCTTCTGGTGATCGGCGACGCTTGCCAACCTGACGCCTTTGTACCGATTCGTCATTCGAATGCTGAAGCGCAGCGCGGTCGCGATGAAATCTGAGAGTTGCGCATAAAATCGATTGCGGCTGCCGCGCAGTACCGCGACATGAAACGCAATGTCTGAATCAAGAGGATCATCTTCACCACGATCCGCGGCTTGCATGCGGACAATGGCATTGCGAATGGCCGCCTTCTCGCTCGGTCCCGCGGCACCGGCGGCGAGCGCCGCCGCGCCGGGCTCGACGACGAGCCGAATTTCGGTAAATTCCATGAGCAGCGCCATGGAGAATTTCCGCTCCAACAGCCAGCCCAGCACGTCGGGATCCAAAAGGTTCCATTTATCCTCCGGCTGCACCCAGGTGCCACGTCGCGGCCGCGCTCCCAGCAATCCCTTGGCGGTCAGCATTTTGACTGCTTCGCGCAGCACCGGACGGCTTGCGTCATATTGACGGCACAGTTCTGCCTCGATGGGGATGGGATTGTCCGCGGAATACACGCCGGTAACGATGGCGATGCCGATTTGATTGGCGATGCTATAGGTCAGGTTCTGGCCGCGAACGGGTGTACTCATGAGGGATACTCTGTGCCAGACAGGGCATGAATGCCAGCCCGACAGGTGAAGCGAGATTTCGTCATGGTCTCGCCTACCACCAGGTTGCGTAGAGCGCGATCAAAATGCCGGTAATTGCGACGGCAGCCAGATTGAAGCCTCCGCTCGTGGAGTAGTCAATCTGCTTCAATTCGACGCGCAGCGCCGCTTTACTGCGGGGTTGAATCAGCGATACCGCAATCGCGATGCCTGAGCATGCCAGGAACACGACGCCGACACGATCGATGAAGGGCAGCGCGGGCCACAGGATTTTGAGCAAAAACGACAGTGCCGCGGAGGCAATTGCCGCGGTGAGCGCCGCCCCCGCCGTGCATCGCTCCCAAAACATGCCAAGAAGAAAAATAACGCAGATGCCGGGCGTGAAAAAACCGGTGAATTCCTGGATGTATTGAAAGGCCTGGTCAAAGCTGCCCAACAGGGGTCTCGCCATGACGATGGCGATGATGAGCGCGGTCGCTGCGGTCGCACGGCCCACCCAGACCAGGTGCTGCTGCGTCGCGTTGGGCCGAAGCGGCCGGTAAACATCCATGGTGAAAATGGTTGCGATCGAATTGATCTTCGAGCCCATCGAGGCAACGATGGCGGCGATCAAGGCCGCAAACACCAATCCCAGAATCCCCGTGGGCAACATGGCCATCAGATGCGGATAAGCCTCATCCGGGCGATCCAGATTCGGCGCCAGCGCGACGGCGGCGATGCCGGGGAGGACGATGATGACCGGCATCAGCAACTTCAAAAAGGCGGCAAGTACGATGCCCTTCTGCGCTTCGCGGATGCTCTTCGCGGCGAGCGCCCGTTGGATGATGTATTGGTTGAATCCCCAGTAGGAAATATTCATCACCCACATGCCGCCCAACAACACGGAAAGGCCCGGAAGATCCTTATAGTTCGGATTGTCCCGCGGAAGAATCATTTTGAATTTGTCCGGGAATCGCGCCGTGAGGTCGTGAAATCCGGCGATCACCCCCGTATTGCCGGAGATTTTATTCAGGGCGATGTAGCTGATGATGAGGCCGCCCAGCACCAAGAGGGAAACCTGGACGATGTCCGTCAATGCCACGGCCTTGAGGCCCCCATACAGGGCATAGGCGCCGGCAAACAAGCCGAGCGCGACCAGCGCCACTTCAAGATCGACGCCCGCGACGGTGTGCACGGCGGTCGCTCCCAGCCAGAGAATCGCCGTCAGATTTACGAATACATAAACGCCCAGCCAAAAAATTGCCATGACGGTACGGACGCTGGTGCTGTAACGCTTCTCCAGAAACTCCGGCATGGTATAGATGCCGTTCTTCAAAAAGATCGGTAGAAAGTATTTGCCGACGATGATGAGGGTGATCGCCGCCATCCACTCGTAAGAGGCAATCCCAAGGCCGATCACATAGCCGGAGCCCGACATGCCGATGATCTGTTCTGCGGAGATATTGGCTGCGATCAGCGAAGTGCCGATTGCCCACCAAGGCAGCGCGCGGCTTGCGAGGAAATAATCCTGGGCATCCTTCTGATGCGTACCCTTTTCGCGCGACACCCATTGTGCCAGGACGAAAATTGAGACTGCATAAATGCCGATGATCGACGTATCGATAAACGAGAGTTTCAACTGTTCTCCCCGGAAGAAATTTTTGTTGTTGTGGAATTCGCAAGATATGCCTGCACCAGAAGCTCCGCCCGGCGCTTGATATCGTCGAAACGGTACTCGGGGCGGAACAGCTCCGAACCGAAGCCGAAGCCTGCCGCACCCGCCGCCAGCCATCCGGGGATCTGTTCCGCCGTCACACCGCCAACCGGGTATATTTGGATTTCCTTCGGTAAGACCGTGCACAACGCCCGCAAGTGCTGCGGACCGTAGCTGCTCGCCGGAAAGAGCTTGAGGCGGGTTGCGCCCGCACGTACGGCGCTAAAGGCCTCGGTGGCGGTCGCGATTCCCGGCATGACTCGCATTCCGAGCCTTGTCGCCTCACCGATGACCTGTTCATCGCAATTGGGGGCGACGATCAGCCGCCCACCCGCGGCATGGGTTCGATGAACCTCCTGGCCGGTGAGTACCGTGCCCGCGCCCACCAGGCAATCCGAAGGCAGCGAGCCTGCCAATGCTGAAATGCTGGCAAACGGCTGCGGCGAATTGAGAGGCACTTCGATGATCCGGAAGCCGGCACCGTACAAGACCCTGGCCACCTCGATGACCGCTTCCGGCACCACGCCGCGCAGTATTCCCACCAGCGCATTCGGGGGCGGGAGCGATTCAGACCGCATTCGTTTCCATCCGGGACGCGATGTGTTGGTGAGCGCGGTTCAGACCGGCGAGCGAGGCGGCCGCGCCGTCCAACTGCTGTGCACCGCATGACTGGTGTTGGAACGCGGTGGCGTACAGTTGAGTCAGTCGCGGCTCCCCGATGAGACGCAACGGAGTTTTTGTCGGTGAATCCGCAAACACCTGCAATGCGCCGCTGACGTCGCTTGCAATCAGAAGCCCGGACAGAAACGATGCTGCATTTCGAGCGCCGAGTTCGCCGTTGAGCATGCGGCTTCGGCATTCGAAGAGCCGGTGCAGGACCTGCGTCTGCGGGAATTCATGGAAGCGCTTGATTCCCTCGTCGAAGGCCGCATCCGAAGTCACCGTCTCCGAGCGGCCGTCAGAGGGTACCAGAATGCTGTGATCGCGCAGGGTGCCGAAGAGTTCGCCGGTCAGCGCGGTCAGAAATTCAACAATGATCCCATCCTCCAGCAGGACCCACTTGGTATGGGTTCCCGGAAGACAAAGGAGATGCCGCCCGCGGCGCAGCGTGGGATCGAGGGTCAGGGCGCCCAGTATCTGGGTTTCCTCGCCGCGCATAAAATCCGCTGCGCGAAGCCGGTTCTCGCAGCGCGCGCCCGGAACGATGTGAACACGGCCCCCGCGCAGCGCGATGCAGGCGTCGATGATTTTCTCGGGATCGGCCGGACAATTCACGTAGGGCGCCGGTACCCAGCCGATGCTCGAACCGATCATGCCGCACATCACTGCGGTCAGTGGGCCGTGCTCGGACTCCCAGGGCCGCATGATCGATTCGAACAAAGCATCGAACGGCCTCTTGACGGCTGCGACCCCGGGTCCGTCGACTGTATCGAGGACCTCTCCCGGGCCGATACACAGGAACAGGCGCAATCGGCTGGTTCCCCAGTCCCCGACGACATATCCCGCGCGGCTCATCAGTGCGATTCCCGATCGACGACGCTCCCGCTGGCCCCGACAAGGAAATCGAGATCGCAGCCCTGATCTGCCTGCATGACGTGCTGAACGTATAGCTGGTAGTAGCCGCGGGAATATTTTGGCGGCGGCGGCTTTTGATTCCACGCTTGCGCACGAGCTGCCAGTTCGGCGTCGGATATCAGCAGTTCGAGCCGCCGATTCGGACCATCGAGCAGAATCTCATCCCCGTCGCGCACCAGCGCCAGCGGCCCCCCCGCCGCGGCCTCAGGGGCGACGTGCAGGACAACCGCGCCGAATGCCGTGCCGCTCATGCGGGCATCGGAAATGCGCAGCATGTCGTTGACGCCTTTTTCCAGAAGCTTGCGCGGCAATGGCATGTTGCCGACTTCGGGCATGCCCGGATAGCCTTTCGGGCCGCAGCCTTTGAGCACCAACACGCTCTTGGCATCCACATCCAGGCCGGGATCGTCGATGCGCGCGTGCAAGTCTTCGATGGATTCAAATACGACCGCGCGGCCGCGGTGTGACAATAGCGATCGGCCGGCGGCGCTCGGTTTCATCACGGCACCGTTGGGACAGAGATTGCCTTGTAAGACCCAGATTCCCGATACCGGATTGGCGGGCGCTTCCAGCGTGCGAATGACGTCTCGGTTGAAGCACTCGGCCGAGGCAAAACTATCCCCGATCGTCTGTCCCCAGCTGGTTTTGATGTTGGTGTCCAGAAGAGGAGCGAGTTCCTTCATTACCGCGGGCAACCCGCCTGCATAGTGCAAGTCTTCCATCAAGAATTTACCGGAAGGTTGTAAATCAACCAACAGCGGAACATCGGCGGTCAGGCGATCAAATTCCGCGAGCTTTAGGGGTACTCCGAGGCGGCCCGCAATCGCGAGCAAATGCAAAACCGTATTGGTCGAGCCGCCGATCGCGCCTAGCACCCGAATCGCGTTCTCAAAGGCTTTTCGCGTCAGAATTGTCGACAACCGCACGTCTTCGCGAGCCATGCGCACGATCAGCCGTCCGCTCTCGTGGGCGATCCGCCGGCGCTGTGCGTCCACTGCCGGTGTCGTCGCGTTGTAGGGCAGGGCGATGCCCATGGCCTCTACCATGGCGGCCATGGTCGATGCGCTGCCCATGGTCATGCAGGTGCCCGGCGTTCGCGACATGCCGGATTCAGCCGCCATAAAATCGTCCATCGACATCCTGCCGCCGCGAACCGCCTCGCTAAATTTCCATACGTCCGTGCCCGAGCCGATGTCGCAACCGCGGAATTTTCCGTTCAGCATCGGACCGCTCGAGATCACGAGGGTCGGAAGATTGACGCTCGCCGCACCCATGAGTTGTCCAGGAGTGGTTTTGTCGCAGCCGCCGAGCAGAACCACCGCGTCTATCGGATTGCCGCGGATGGATTCCTCGACCTCCATCGCCAGCAAATTGCGAAACAACATGGCGGTCGGCCGCATCTGGGTTTCACCCAGCGACATCGCCGGAAATTCGAGCGGAAGGCCGCCGGCCTCCCACACACCCCGCTTGACGTGCTCGGCAATGTCGCGCAGTCCCGCGTTGCAAGGCGTCAGCTCCGACCAGGTGTTGCAGATCCCCACGACGGGACGCCCGTCAAAAACGTCGGCTGGCAAGCCCTCGCTCTTCATCCAGCTGCGATGGATAAAACCGTCCTTGTCCTTGCGGCCGTAGCTCTTTTGACTACGTAGCGGCTTTTTATCTGTCGTCATGGCGCAAGTTTTCCGTCAGTAACGAAGCTGAGCCTGAGCGGTGCCCGCTTCGTATCTAATATGATCAATATACCATCGTATCCCAAGGCCGCTGCCGCACCTGCGGCGATGACAGGGCGTTCCTCGCTATTTTCAGTGTGACGCGAGCGCACGGCGTGAGCCATGCTTGACCGGCATTCTGGAAATATTATAATATAAATGCGATATAACTCAATTGTGTTGAAGCGCCGCCGAGGACGAGCCGGGCACCCAATCATGCTGCGAATCGGCGACATCGTAAGAACTGGTGCGCTGCTGGGGGTGATATTCAGCCCTGCGGCGCTCGGCGCAACGCGAATCGATTGCAATCAAGGCTGGTTGTTTCGAACCGACCCGAGCCAGGTGGGCGAGACATCCGGCTGGGCAAAAACCATTCCCGCCGACACCCGGTCAGTCAACCTCCCGCACACCTGGAACATCGGCGAATATCACGACTACCTGGGTGTTGCCTGGTACTTTCGGCGATTTGCGATGCTTCCCGGTTTGCCCGGACGGCACGTCGAGCTGCATTTTGGCGCGACCTTCTACAAGGCGCGCGTTTGGCTGAATGGCGTCGAGCTCGGCAGCCATGAAGGCGGATTCACCGAGTACGCCTTCGATGTCTCCTCGCAATTGCGAAACGACAATATTCTCGTCGTGCGGATCGACAATCGACCCAACGCGGAAACCATCCCCGGCTACGGAGCGCGTGGAGCTCCGGAGGCATGGTATGACTGGTGGGCGTACGGCGGAATCGTTCGCGACGTGTGGCTGACCGAAACCGGGCCGGTTTGGATTCATCGTCAGAGCATCCGCAGCGAGCCGACTTCCGAGGGCGCAGTGATTCGCGACCACTTTTTCATTCGCGGCGCGATAGGGCAGCAAGGGAATCGGCTGCGCGCGACGGTCTACGATCAACACGACCTGGCGGTCGCCAGCGTCACGGAGGCAGTATCGCTTCTCGCCGGGGCCGCGGACACCGTGGTTTCACTCACGGTATCCAAGCCGCGGCTCTGGAGCATCGATCATCCGAATATGTATCGCATGGACGCGGAATTGCTGGATCGGCGCGGCAATGTACTGGATGCACAAAGCGAATCCTTCGGAATACGCACGGTGCAAATCCTGGACCGACACCTCGTTCTGAATGGAGAGCGTGTGCGCTTGACGGGACTGACTCGACACGAGGATTCCCCGTGGGAAGGTTTGGCCGAGACACGTGGCACCATGCGGCGAGATTTCGACGACCTGAAGGCACTGCATACCACGCTGACACGGCCGGTCCACTACCCGCAAAATCCGTACATCCTTGACTATGCCGACAGACACGGCATTTTGCTCATCCCCGAAATTCCCGTCTGGCAATTTAGCGAGGCTCAGCTGTCGAATGCCAAAGTGCAGGCGCTTGCGCGGCAGCAGATGCAGGAAATGATCGAGCAGGCGGGAAACCATCCCAGCATATTTGCGTGGAGCGTGGCCAATGAGAGTGCCACCGGCACGCCAGGCGGTATCGAGTACTTTCGCATGATGCGCGACTTCATCCGCAGCATCGATCCGGGCCGATACGTCAGCTATGCGGACGACAATCTGCCCAAACTCGAACGCGCGGAGCAATCGGCTGCAAACGACGCCGACTTCCTGATGATGAATCAATATTTTGGGACCTGGCACGGTCCGGCCGCCGCGCTGCTACCCGCTTTGGACCGGGTTAACCAATTATTTCCAAAGAAAATGGTGATCATCTCGGAATGGGGCTATCCGGGATTCTTCGCCAAGGATCCGCGAGAGGCGGATCCGGAGCGCATCAGAACCTTGCAAGAACAAATGCCACTGATGGCGGCGCGGGACTGGATTGCGGGCACCATCCAATGGTGTTACCAGGATTACAAATCGCGACGCAACCTCTGGCCGGGACAGGCGGAAGGGTACGTCGAACACGGTGTCGTCGACGAAGCGCGCCAGCGCAAGCCTTCGTATGAGGTGTGGAAGGAGATGACGGCGCCCGCAAAACTCGAAACCCACTGGGTGCGCGATGCGAATGCCGTCACGGGATTCGTCGGCACCGTGACCCCCAATTCGCCGGCGGACATTCCTTACTTTCCCTTGCATGATTATGAGGTGGCGTGGAGCCTTCTTGATGAAAAGGGCAACGCTGTCGCAAGCGGAAATCGAAAGTTTGCGTACTTGAGTCAGGCCGAGCAGGTAGGCGCGCCAATTCCGTCCGAAGCTGCCGGGCATTCGCTGCGCCTCATCTTGACGCTGCTGGACCCAACGGCTGCGATCGTCGGGGAGCGGGCGCTCGAATGGCCGGCGCGACATTAAACGCGGCTTCAAGGTATTGGCTCGCCGGCGCATCCGCGGCGGTGATGCTGCTGTCGTTGATCGGCCCTGTACATGCGGCCAACCAAGCCGGCAACCGACACGAAGTGCAATTACTTTGGCCGAGCGGCGCGCCAGGGTCGCCGGCCAGTTTTAGTCCCGAGAAACTTCGTCTTACCGAGCGCGGCGAACACATCGTTTCGAACGTTCACGTGCCATCGATCACGGTCTATTTGCCGACGCAAGGCAAGCGTTCAGGCACCGCAGTCGTCGTGATTCCCGGCGGCGGTCACCGGGAACTGTGGATGGATCACGAAGGATATCGCGTCGCAGAGTTTTTGGCGGATCACGGGATTGCTGCGTTCGTGCTCAAGTATCGCCTCGCGCGCGAGCCGGGATCCCTCTACACGGAGAAAGACGCCCTTGCCGATGTGCAGCGAGCGATTCGCCTGGTACGCAGTCAAGCGGCGCAATGGCAACTCGATCCTAAGCGAGTTGGCGTCATGGGGTTTTCCGCAGGCGGCGAGTTGGCAGCGCTTGCGGCGTCCCGCTACGACAGCGGTACTGCCGGCGCTGGCGATACGGTCGATCGACAAAGCTCGCGACCGAGTTTCCAGGCACTGCTGTATCCGGCCATTCCTGCGGAATTGCATTATTCTCCCGAGACGCCCCCGGCGTTTTTATTGGCGGGTGCGCAAGACCAGCCGGCGATTTCCCAAGGACTTGCGGAACTCTATCTCGCCCTCAGGCGAGCGGGCAGCCACGCGGAGTTGCACATCTATGAAGGCGTGGGCCATGGATTTGGCCTGCGCGCAGACAATTCGGGCCCGGTCGCGGCGTGGCCGCAGCGGTTTTTGGAGTGGTTGGGCCGCGCCGACGCATTGATGACAGGAGATTAGGCATGTTCAGTTTGCCGCGCCGCATGAGGCTGGCCGTATTGATTGTAGTTACCGGCCTGATCGCGTTCCCGACCAATCGCGCCCATGCGCAGGGTGCGCCGGGCGTGCATCTGGATAACAGCGGGATCAACGGCTCCCTATCGCGGGAGGATTTGGAGAAGCTGGGTGGCCTTTACAAAAACGATACGAGTGCCGAGGTGCCAAAGGATCCTGTTCTGGCACGAGCCAAGGCGAAAGCTCAAAGTCTGCCGCTTCTTCAGGCCCTGCAGATCTCTTGCGATGTGAGCGACGCGAAATTGGTTGTCGCCGGAACGCGCCGGCCGACATCAGGCGGTAAAGAACTGGAGACGCGTGTCTATGAGGTCGCGTGTGCGGGCGGCATGGGCTACCTGCTGGAGACCGTAACCAAGGAAATGCCGATCGGCATTTCCTGCCTGAGCGCGGAGGAAGCGCGCGCCATCGATGTGTCGAAAGGCAAGGAGCCGGGGTTTTTCTGCAAACTGCCTGAAAACGTGAATGTGTACAGTTTGGTGGCGTCCATGATCAAGGCGGGTGCGGGCGCGCAATGCGACGTCGGCACCCTCAAGTTATATGGCCGCAGTGAGTCGACGCACTCGGAGTATTCCGAGGTCGCTTGCAAGGACGGTCATGGCTTTCTGCTGCGGATCGCGCAACCGGGATTTCAGTCGGAAACCGTCGTCATGTCCTGCGCCGAGGCGGCCAAGCAGAGCATTAAATGCCGGCTGACGGATCCCGGTCCCGTTGAGGTACCCGTGACGCTGCAAACTTTCAAGGAGGCACTTGCGAAAAATGGCGTGACCTGCGACATCGGACAAATTCGATTGATCGGTCAGGAAGATCACCTAAAGCGGTACGTCGTCGAGTACCTGTGCGCGAGCCAGCCGAAATCCGCGATTGCCTTCGTTCCGCTCGCGGGAAACTCCAATCCGTACGAATCGCTCGACTGCGCCACAGCGCTTGCTCAGCGAGATCTCGCCTGTCAATTTGGGTCTCATTGAGACAGTTAAGTCCACCGCGACCATGCAGGCGAGCCAGGTTCCCTGTATTCAGGTAGCCTTGGATTGTGACAATCCAACGCAAGTGGATACTGGGGACCGCCGGCGCGCTGTTGCTGGCAATCGTTGCTTCGGTGCTATTTCTCGAGAATCGGGGTGGGCACTACCCGATCTATCATGCATCGAGTTTCTCGCATCTTGAGCTGCCTGCGCTGAACACGCCGTCTGGGGGCGAACCGCTGGCGCAGATCGATGCGGGGACATTGCGCGGCACTTACGTTGGATCCGTCATCGCATTTCGAGGAATTCCGTACGCGCGGCCGCCGGTCGGCGAGTTGCGCTGGCAGCCTCCTCAACCACCGCCGACATGGCAGGGCGTACGAGACGCGCAACAACCAGGAAGCGCCTGCACGCAGCGGACCTCGGGCCTCATGCCTTTTTTTGCACCGATGGCGCAAGCGTATGGTTCTAGTTTTGAGCAGCCTCCCATCAAGTCATCCGAAGATTGTCTGTATCTGGATGTATGGATTCCCGAGTGGCCGGTGAAACACGGGCTGCCGGTCATGGTCTGGCTGCATGGCGGCAGCAACACCGTGGGCAGCGGCACACAGTCGACATATGACGGCGTTTCCCTGGCGCGGCATGGAGTGTTGTTGGTGACGTTGAACTATCGACTCGGAGCGATGGGATTCTTCAGTCATCCTGAACTCACGGCCGAGTCTGCGCACCATAGTTCGGGTAACTACGGACTGTTGGACCAACTCGCTGCGCTCAATTGGGTGAAACAAAACATCGCGCGGTTCGGCGGCGATCCCGATAACGTCACGCTGTTCGGCGAGTCAGCCGGCGCGATTGACGCGGCACGTTTGATGACCTCGCCGCTCGCGGCCGGACTGTTCAAGCGGGTGATATCCGAGAGCGGACCTGCGTTTGATTCCGGACAAACATTGTCTCAGGCGGAGGCTTTCGGTTCCGCGGTGAGTGCTTTGGCGCCCGGCGATGCGCAGTCGTCGCCGTTGGCGAAATTGCGCGCACTGCCGGCGGCCGATGTTGAAGCGTTGGTGGCCAGGGCCAAGGAACATTTCCCGACCGACATCACCGCCGCGACCGCGGACGGGTGGGTCCTGCCGATGTCGCCGCAGCAGGCCTTCCTTACCGGTGCAATCCAAAAGGTGAATTTGCTGATCGGGCTCAATGGGCGTGAGCTCAGCGCTTTTCGTCTTTCCGCTGCAGCAGCGGCCAAAGTCTCAGGGACTGCAAATAGCCCGGCCGAATCCGGCGGGCTGAAAAGATTTACGACCGCCGCGCGCCCCTACTTCCGAGGCTGGACCGATCTCGCCATCGCTGTCTATTTCGGGCGGATACTAATGAATAAGGACGTAGGGCTGGATGCAGCCGCCAATGATTTGATTGGCGTATGCCCGGTTGGCGCGATGGCAAATCTGACTTATGCCGTGGGTCAGCACGTGTTCGTCTATCGATTTGACCGTTCGATCCCCGGAAAGGGCGAGGCAACTCTAGGCGCGTTTCATAGTTTGGAAGTTCCGTTCGTGTTCGGCAGTTTGAAAGATCGGGAATGGCGGTGGCTTCCCTCGACGGCCGAGGATGCCTCGCTGTCCGGTCTGCTGCAGGTCTATTGGACCAACTTCGCCAAAACCGGTAATCCAAACGCTTCGGGGCTGCCCGAATGGCCCGCCTGGAGCGATGAGAAGACCGAGTATCTGGTGGTCAACCAGAATGCCAGCGTCACGGCGCAGCGCAATTTTCCGCCCCTGTTCTCCCGCCTCGCGGCCGATGAGCTGAAACGAAGTTTCAAAGCCCAGTAAGTTCCGCGCCAATCTTGGCGTCGGAATGTCCTGCCCGACTGTATTGACGACATACCAACTAGTTGGTAGGCTCTGATCATGAGTCCGCAACCCATCCGCCCGCCGGCATCCGGTGGTGCGCGCAGCAAACTTGTCGATGCTGCCGTCAAACTCGTTCGGCAGAAGGGCTATGCCGCAACGTCGGTTGACGAGCTCTGCGCCAGCGCCGGAGTTACCAAGGGCGCGTTCTTTCACCACTTCCCGAGCAAGGATCGCCTCGCGGTCGCGGCGGCGAATCATTGGACTGAGTTGAGCCGCCGGCTGTTGGCGGCTGCTCCCTACCGCCGATTCGACGATCCGCTTGATCGCGTTCTCGGCTACGTTGATTTTCGCAAGACAATGCTGCGCGGCGAGGTTGCAGAGTTCACGTGTCTCGCCGGGACCATGATCCAGGAGACATACGGATCACACTCCGAGATTCGAGACGCATGCGACGCAAGCATCGACAGTCAAGCTGCCATGATGCTGCCCGACATTGTCGAGGCGATGAAGCGCTACCGCATCCGCGCATCATGGACCGCTGAAAGCCTCGCTCTGCACGCGCAAGCAGTTCTGCAGGGCGCGTTCATCCTGGCGAAGGCCAAGGGCAACGCCGCCGTGGTTGAAGCGAGCATCGATCACCTGCGTCGCTATATCGAATTGCTGTTTCGTCGTCCGGTGAAGAAGGCCGGCCGGAAGCACTGATCATGCCGACGGCCGGGAGCTTGTAGAGGTCGAGTAATCAAGGGAGAAATGAGGTCATGACATACCGAGCAATCTCGCGCCGCACGGTGCTCAGTGCCGGCGCCTGCGCACTGGCGGCCGGGGTGGGAATCCCGCAATTAGCGGGCGCCCGCGCCGAGGCTGGACTGCGTTCGAAGAACGAAGAGGCAGTCCGGAAATACTACGGTGCATGGGAGACGAAGGACTGGCATCAAATCGACATGATGCTGGCGGGCGATTTCACATTCTCAAGTCCGCTCGACGACCGCATCAGTAGAAGCGCTTACAAGGCAAAATGCTGGGACACGCAGATCGCCTACATTGCAAAGTTCGACCTGAAGCAGGTGACCGGGACCGACAACGACGCGTTCGTGCTGTATGTCTGTCACACCACGAACGGAAAGACGTTCCGGAACGTGGAATATTTTCAGTTTGGAGATGGCAAGGTAAAGAGCGTCGAGTGTTACTTCGGCGGGAATTCAAGTTTTCCCTCGGCAGTGAGCAGCGGGAAGGGGTGACGCGGAGGAGATTGCGGCCGCGCCGATCAAATCGGCGATTTGTCGTTCACGGTGCGGAACGGCGGAAAGGCGTTACTGCAATCGATGGCATTTTCAGCAGTCGCCGTGCCGGCAGGAGCGCCCGTTACCGTGACGTCCAGGCCCGTGGTCGGTATCGCGAAGCTCGTTGAGCCGGGGCCGATGACAAAGCCGGCAAAATTGGGCGAGCCGGTAAAAGGGGCCTTGCTCGAGTTGCCCCAGGCCGGCGCAACATCAAAATACACATTGTTGAGTACGGCGTTCGTCAACAGGTTCGTCGCACTGACGCCATTCATCACATTGTTCCAGTTGGTCGAGCCCGGATACTTCGCTCCCGGGAGTTCTACCGCATGAATGCCGAGGTAGCGGATGTCGTGCAGATTCGGCTGAAACTCCGTGGTGGAGCTCGGCGCGCTGTTGTACGGGTCGATGACCATGGGCTGTTTTTCACGTTGCAGACAGACTTTTGCATAGGTCGCTGACACCTCCCCGCCCGCGCCCAGAGAGGTCTTGATTCGCAGACCCACGCCATTGGAACTGTCTTCGCCGTCGATGGAAAGATCCCACACGAATAAGCCGGTCACGCCGCCCTGTGTTCCGCTGCCAATGGACATCCCGTGTCCATAGTAGAAGTGATTGTGGGCCACCAGCGTGTTTGAACTCGAACAGAACCCATTGGCCGTGGTGATGCAGTTGCTGCTGTTGGACGCGGTAACCGCAATGTTGTCATCGCCGTCGTTGATGTAGGAATACGCGATGAGCACATTGCGGCTGCCTCCCGGATCAATGCCATCCGTATTCTTGGCAAAATCCGGTGTATAGCAGGTCCCGGGTGCTGTCGCGGCCACCGTCGTGCTCGGCAGGGTCGTGCAGGCGTAGTCCGCGACCGAGTAGGCCAGCGAGGGCGTCAGTATCTGAACACCCCATGCAACGAATCCGTCGTAGGAATCGACCTTGACGTGGAAATGCGGGGAATTGAGCAGCGCTATCCGGTACAAAGTAAAGTCACTACCGCCCTGGGTGAGGTCGAGCAAAATTGGGCAGTTCTGCGAGAAGCCCGATACTTTATTCAGCAATGCCACATCCCACCAGGTCATGACGCCCGCTTTCGGGCCGCCTGTCAGCGCACTGCCGCCGCGGCCATCGATGGTTCCGAGACCCGCGATTCCGCTGCCGCTTGCTCCCGCCGCCACCGTGATCAAGGACTTGCAGGCCTTGCCGGTCGTGGTCGAAGAGGCGTTACCGCATTCATCGCCGGGAACCAGACCTGCGGCCGTGTAGTCCGCAGGGAATCGAGACGCATATAGGGTTACTCCTGAATCCACCCATAACGTAACTCCACTGGGCAGTGTCAGGGGACCTGTTAGAAATGCATCGAAAAGCCTCGTCGCAGCGAGCTTGACGACGCCGCCTCGGCGGCACGAATCCAGCGCTGCCTGGATACGCGCCGTGTCGGGGTTGGAACTGACCGGATTAGCCGCGACGGCTGCGATCGAGTCGACGTCCGGATCGGTCGTGGTCGGTGAGGCAAAAGCCACGGATGTCAATTCAGCCCTCAGCGTGGCACAGATGACTCTGCGGCCCGGCAAGCGCGGCTCCAACGGCATCCGTCCATCCAAGGCCGCGAGCAACTCACGGGGCCCTGCGCCCATCGCTGAATCGAAAATACCGGCACTTCTCCCGTCGGAGTCGCCGGCGGTGGCAACGCGTGTCATGCAACAGGCCGCCAACAGCATGACGGCTGCTGACGCGATCGACGTGTTCCTTGAATAGAGCATGGTGTTCCCTCCAATGGCAATCTGGAATTATTCAGTCTGCGGTATCGGCACGGATTCTGATACCGGTAGCAAGACTGGCGAAATGAACGCGATGAATCAGGAGCCGTTCTTTGCTTGGACGCATCATCCCCTCGCGCAGCGCAAGGCATATAGATATGGCTCGGGCAGCGCGACCGGCCGCCGATGCCGTAATCCATCCGATGCGATATGACACCGGTGTCATTAAAACTAGCAGAATCTATATCGAGCGGCAAGAGCCGGCGGTGGGGGGGGCCGGTTTCTCGAATCAAATTGGTCTTGAGGACCTCGATCGGCAGGGAAGCGCTTTGGGCACCGTCGTCGACATTGAGCGATCGGCTCGATTTTACGAAACGGTCTTTGGAGGCCGCAGATGCTACATTCGCGATCCTGATGGTTACATTATCGAAGTCGGGCAAAGCAAGCCGGACTTTGCTTACGGCTAGCGAGTTGCCAACGATGAAGACCAAGAACACGCTTACGATAGCGGCTATTGCGGTAGTACTCTCGGGCGCGGGGAAAATAGCCTGGTCCGCACAAGATAAGTACAGCCTGCAACTGTCGGGCGGGCTCTCGTTCTCAGAATTCAGAGGATACGAGAACTGGCAGGTCGTCTCCGTGAGTCAGACACCCGAGCTGCTCAAAGTCGAGGTCGCGAACCCGACGATGGTCGCGGCCTATAGAGCCGGCATTCCGGGCAATGGCAAGCCATTCCCCGACGGTTCGAAGATCGCGAAGATCGAGTGGAGACCGAAAAAGATGGCGGAATCACCCTTTCAGGTAAACGTGCCGGACACCTTGCAGGATGTTTTTCTCATCGAGAAGGATAGCAAGCGATTCCCGAACACGCAGGGATGGGCGTATGCGGTATTTGACTACCAGCCCGCGTCCGACACGTTCAAGCCGGATCCCACCGGCACGGTCAATTGCGGTTTCGCGTGCCACACGGTCGTGAAGGATAGGGATTATATTTTTCACTCGTACCAGAAGCGGTGACGGAGACCGAATGTCGGCCCGGACGGCGAACTAATGCGCCTTTGGATGGGCTAAACTCCCAACGGTGGAGGAGGGCGGCGATCATGGGTAAAAGCTGTGCGCATCTGGCTACAATCAAGAAGGTTACGCCGAGCGCGCGCGGCTGCGAGGAGTGTTTGAAAACCGGCAGCCCATGGGTTCACCTCAGAATCTGCCGGATTTGCGGCCACGTTGGTTGTTGCGATCAATCGCCGGGCCGTCACGCAACTCGTCACTATCACGCGACAGGTCACCTGATCATCGAGGGTTATGATCCCCCCGAGGGCTGGGGCTGGTGCTACGCGGATGAGGTGTTCTTCGACTTGGGAAAAAACACGACACCGCAGGTCGGACCGATCCCGCGTTATTACTAGTCGCGGAGTGCTCGATGCCGCAAGCGCATTAAGCAACGGCGATCATCTGCCGTTTCGCGATTGCCTCGATCTGGGGTTCGGTCAGCGCTGAAAGATCCACGATCTCAGTGGCCTTTACGCGTCTTAAGAGGTCAATGCGGTGGTTGACTAGATACTTCTGCGTGCGGACTGGATCGGAGACCTGCTCTACGTCCCCGAGGCGCTGTACTGCATCGGACTGACGGTCGTTATGCTGGGCGGCCCGGGGCCCTGGAGCCTTGACGCGAAAATTGCAGCGTTGCTCGCAGGCTAGGTCGAATAATCAAGGGCGGACGGAAGCTTCCGAGGAGATGCCGCGTGGTTTCCCTATCCAAACAGTAGGGAAACGATAAAGCCCAGCGACGCTATGCCCATCACGATCGTCGCCAACCAGCCCAAAATTTGCGAGCGCCGGGATATGACGAATTTCCCCATCACCGATGAATTCGTCGAAATTCTCATGAGCAACATCATGATTGGCACCGCCACGATCGCATTGAGCACTGCTGACCAGACGAGCGCCTTCATCGGACTTACCTTAAGCACATTGGCAACAGCGCCGATCAACGTGGCGACAGCGATGGTTCCGTAAAAAGCCTTGGCTTGCTTTGGTTGCCGCGACAGGCCGACAGGCCAACCCCGAGCCTCGCCGAGCGCATAAGCGGCTGAACCCGCCAGCACCGGAACAGACAGCAAGCCCGTGCCGACAATTCCCAACGAAAACAGGGCGAAGGCGAAGGATCCCGCAAGTGGGCGAAGTGCATCTGCAGCCTGCGCTGCGCTTTGGATTTCATTGATGTTCGAACCATGCAAGGTCGCCGCCGCTGTGGCCAGAATCGCGAGTGCCACTAAATTGGAAATCGCCATGCCAATCACCGTATCCAAGCGGATTCGGATGAGCGCGTCGGCCCCTTGCGCCGGCCGCTGCACCAGAGGCCTACGAATGGGTTCCGTCTTAGTGTCTTCGACCTCTTGGGCCGCTTGCCAGAAAAATAAATACGGACTGATGGTGGTCCCCAAGATGGCCGCGACCATGAGCCAAAATCCCTTGTCCAGACTGAGCCGCGGCCAAACAAGACCGAGAAGAAGCTCTGTCCAGGCTACGCGGACTACGCAGAGCACGGCAAAATAGGCGAATAGCGACAGTGTCAGCCATTTCAAAAAAGCGACATAGCGCTTGTGCTGCATAAAAATTTGACCTCCGGCGCAGACGATCGCGAATAGGGCTAACAATGCCCAGGACGGCACCGAAGGCATCAGCAATCTCGCGGTCTCGGCCATCGCGCCCAGATCGGCGCCGATGTTGCACACGTTCGCCAAGGTCAGCGCGCCAACCAGCGAATATAGGAGCCACTTGGAGTGGAGCCGACGAACATTGCCGGCGATGCCTAGGCCGGTGGTCCGACCGATGCGGGCGCTGATGGTTTGGATCACGACCATCAGCGGATAGGTAAGCAGCAAGGTCCACCCGAGACGAAAGCCGAATTGCGCGCCCGCTTGACTGTAGGTGGCAATCCCACTGGGGTCATCGTCCGCCGCACCCGTGACCAGCCCCGGGCCCAATACCTTCAACAGGCGTGGCTTACTGGGTTCCACCACATCGTTTCGGCCGGCGGAACGCCTGCTCATCTTTACCTCGGAGGAATCAGACCGACCATCTGTGCAGCTTGGACGCGCCGGTTACCCAGTATCACTTCGAATCATCTACCTACGAGGAGGTTATGAACACCGATAACCGGCCGCAAAAGATGTAAGACTTCAGGGCCCCGGGCACAACTTCCGCACGCTGCGTCATATCTTACAATCGATACCGCAATTCTCCGACCCCTGTTGAGGTCAACCGCCAGTTTGAGCGCGGGGCCGTTAAGTCAGACTGAGTCTCGATCAATCAATAGACAAAAGGGGGACGCTCCATGGAAGCCAGTTCACTCGATACGCTCGCAAAGCGCGGCCGAGCCACCGCTGCCAAGCGTGGAAGTGCCTTCGCCGATCTGGTGAGCCAAGGGCGAGATGCCGCCGCCGATGCGTCGGATTCCATACTCGCTTACACGAAGAAAAACCCTGCAAAGGCCCTGGCGATGGCAGCCGTCGCCGGCGCGTTGCTGTTCGTGATCGCGAAAGCGAACGTCGCGCGGGGTGATTGATTCCATTGCTCGTAGCCGACGAGCTGGCAATCTACACGCGGCGAAATGGACTGAGCTAGCCTCAACGTCGCCCGCAGACAGAGAATGCTGCCCGGCAAAACCAAGGTGCCTCTAGTGTGGACTGTCGCCATCAGCATCGTTGCGACCCTAATTGCGGTTGTGCTCGTCATCAACTTTCGCACGCCCGAAAAAAAAATACAGCATCAAATTCGGCATCTCTATCCCGTGGTGCATCCGCAGTTCGAGCGCGAAATGGGTACCTTGTTGGGTCCGGCAATCCTTGCGGGAAATACCATTGTCGTGCTGGAAAACGGGGACGAGATCTTCCCCGCGATGTTGAGCGCAATTCGCGCCGCGCGGTCCACGATCAACTTTGAAACCTATATCTATTGGTCAGGCCGCACGGGAGAGGAATTTGCGAATGCGCTCATCGAGCGCGCCCGCGCCGGCATCAAAGTTCATCTCATGCTCGATTGGCTCGGCAGCGAAAAGATGAACCCGCAGCTGATCGGTCAAATGCGGCAAGCCGGAGTGGAAGTCGAGCGTTATCATGCCCTGCATTGGTATAGCCTCGGAAAGCTCAATAACCGCACCCATCGCAAAGTGCTCATTGTCGACGGCAGAATCGGCTTCACGGGCGGCGTCGGTATTGCCGATGAGTGGACCGGCCACGCTCAAGATCCCGAGCACTGGCGCGACATGCATTTCAAAGTCGAAGGCCCGGTCGTCGCGCAGTTCCAGGCGGCATTCCTCGACAATTGGATCAAGGCCACCGGCCGCGTTCTGAATGGCCCGACCTACTTCCCGGAACTGGCGCCGCAGGGCGAACTGAAGATGCATATGTTCAGCAGTTCCCCCGCCGGCGGCAGCGAAAGCATGAGGCTCATGTATTTGATGGCGATCACCGCCGCGGAGGAATCCATCGATATTGAGGCGGCCTACTTCATTCCCGACACACTCATGAGCAGGGAGCTGATCAAGGCGCGTGCTCGAGGCGTTCGAATACGTATTCTGCTGCCGGATAAGCACATTGATTCCGAAACGGTGCGCATCTCCACCAAACGAGCGTGGGGCCCGCTCTTGGAAAGCGGTGTTGAGATCCACGAGTACGATCCGACCATGCTCCATTGCAAGATGTTGATATTCGACCACTATATGGTCTCAGTCGGTTCGACGAACTTCGACATGCGCTCATTCGAATTAAACGATGAGGCAAGTCTCAATATTTACAACGCAAAATTTGCCCGGCAAATGACAGGCGTTTTCGAGGCAGATCTGATGCACTCGACGGCTTATGACTTTGCGCAATGGCAGCGGCGTTCCCTGCCCGAGAAAATTGCAGAAGTGGTGCTCATTCCAATCAGATCCCAGCTCTAACCGGCCGCAGACTAGCTCAGGACGATCGGCGCAACCTTGACCGGCGCGGCCGGCAAGACGTCTCGTGCTGCGGCCGCCACGGGATGCCTGATCGGCGGGCGAGCCGGGTTCTTTTTGCCCGCAACCTCTATCGTCAGATTCGGTACGCGGCGCGCCCGAGTGAGGTTTGAATAAAGACTCACATAATCCTGCGCCATGCGTCGCGCGGTGAAGCGCCTCTCGAATTCACGCCGAATGCGGCCCCGGTCGAGCGCGCCAATGCAATGCGCGGCCGCGACGGCCTGATCCTCATTCTGCACGATGAAGCCCGTCACCCCATCTTCCAACACTTCCGGCACCGAACCGTTCTCGAACGCGATGATCGGAGTTCCGCAGGCCATCGCTTCGATCATGACTAGTCCGAAGGGCTCGCGCCACGCGATCGGGAAAACGAGCGCCGCGGCATTGCCCAGGAATTGCTGTTTCTGGTCTTCGCGGATCTCGCCGATGAACTCCACATCGGCGTTTCCGAGAAGCGGCTCGACCGTGGTCTTGAAATATTCCCGATCGATGTTGTCCACCTTCGCCGCGATCTTGAGCGGAATTCCGGCTCGTGCCGCGATGCGTATCGCCGCGTCAGGCGCCTTCTCCGGAGAGATGCGTCCGAGGAAGGCGAGGTATGCGCCTCGTCCCTCGCCCTTGATCAGCAGATTTTGAGGCAGACCATGCAGCACCGTCGCGACGAAGTTCGCTTCCGGCAGCGGCACGCGCTGTGAATCGGAAATCGACACCACCGGGATGTCACCGTAAAGCCCGTACAGCGCCCGCAGCTCCGGCAGATCGAGGCGGCCATGCAGGGTCGTGATCGACGGGGTGCAGATCCGGCGCAGCAACGGATAGCCGAAGTAGTCCAGGTGGCAATGAATGACGTCGAATTCATGAGCCCGCCGCGCGACGGTCTCGAGCTGCATGAACAACGGCGCAAAGTGATCCTTCACGTCTGGGTCGAGGCGCAGCGCGCGCGGCCAGACGGGCGACAGTGTCGCTTTGGTGACGCTGTCGCCCGAAGCGAACAACGTCACGTCGTGCCCGAGTTCCACCAGGGCGTCGGTCAGGTAGGCAACCACGCGTTCGGTACCGCCATACAGTTTCGGAGGCACT
This sequence comes from uncultured Gammaproteobacteria bacterium, assembly GCA_963721095.1. Lineage (GTDB taxonomy): Bacteria > Pseudomonadota > Gammaproteobacteria > Steroidobacterales > Steroidobacteraceae > Bog-1198. The sequence continues at coordinate 1,159,924 of CAVRHU010000001.1, forward strand.
GCTTCGGCCAGTGGTGCCACCTGCGCTATCCTCATCCTCATCTGATCCTCGCACGCTGTTACAATCGTGAGACGCATCGTATCCGCTCCTGTCGCTCTTGTCGGCTTTGAAAGGGAACTGAGCTGTGTAAGAGAAACTCTTATGTTGGGCCGTGTGCGTTTTCGCCGATACTTGCGGCTGAAAAATTTACAAGCTGTGCCGGTCCGTCCCCTCATTTGGAACAACGAATGAATACTTCCTCCCTGTTCGATCCGACGAGGTCCTCCCACTCGGTCGATGAGGCGCCGGGACCCCAATTTGCCATTGCGGTCTCGGCGACACTCCAACAGCGCCGCACGCGCACGCTCAAGCACGGCGACACCTTCGCGGTGTTCGACCATCGCGGCGACATCGGCGGCGAACCGGGAAATCCGGAGGGTCTGTACCATCGCGACACGCGCATGCTCTCGCAGCTGCAGCTGCTTCTCGAGGAAGCTCGTCCGCTGCTGCTCTCCTCGATGACGCAGGACGACAATGCCGTATTCACGGCGGATCTGAGCAATCCCGACCTGCTCGAGGACGGCCAGATCGCGCTGCGGCGCGAGAATATTCATCTGAACCGCATGAAATTCATCTGGAACGGGGCGTGCTACGAGCGGCTCGTGGTGCGAAATTACAGCGATCGTCCTTTGAGCCTGCGCTTGACATACCGATTCGCGTCGGACTTCGCGGACCTCTTCGAGGTCCGCGGTGAGCATCGCAAAGCTCGCGGCCAATCGCGCGCCGCGCTCGTGAGCAATCACGGCATCATGATCCGCTACATGGGACTGGATGAGGTCGAGCGGGTCACGCAGATTGCATTCTTCCCCGCGCCAAAAACACTGACGACGGCCCGAGCGGACTTTGAGATATCGCTGAAGGCCCGAGCGACGCGCAGGATATTCGCGCGCGTAGACTTCGCGAGCGCTGGGCAGGGTGAATGGAGTGGTCGTTCCTTCTATCGCAAGATGCGCGCCGCGCGCCACGCTCTCAAGGAGTCGAGCGAGCGCGCCGCCAGCGTCGACAGTTCGAATTCCGTATACAACGAAATCGTCAGACGATCCGTCTCGGACCTGTACATGCTCATTACCGACACGCCACAGGGGCCTTACCCGTATGCCGGTATTCCCTGGTTCAGCACGCCATTCGGGCGCGACGGGATCATCACGGCCCTGATGACTTTGTGGCTCGACCCTACCATCGCACGGGGGGTTCTTGGATTTCTTGCCGCCACGCAGGCGGTCGCGACGGAGCCGCAACGGGATGCCGAGCCGGGGAAGATTCTGCACGAGATGCGCCATGGCGAAATGGCAAACCTGCGCGAGGTGCCATTTGGCCGTTACTATGGAAGCATCGACGCGACGCCCCTGTTCCTGCTGCTGCTCGGCGAATATTTCCGGCGAACCGGCGATCTCGAGACGGTGCGCTCGCTGTGGCCGAATGCGGAGGCGGCGCTCGCTTGGATCGACCGCTATGGCGATCGTGATGGCGATGGTTTCGTGGAATACCATCGCCAGACGAAAGAGGGCCTCGCGAACCAAGGATGGAAGGATTCTTTCGATGCGATCTTTCATCGAGATGGCCGGTTGGCGGAAGGCGCGATTGCGCTGTGCGAGGTGCAAGGATACGTATACGGCGCCAAGCGGCACGCCGCCGTTCTGGCGGAGGCTCTCGGACAACCGCAGCGCGCCGCGGCGCTCGCCGCGCAGGCCGAAGCGCTTCGATTGAGATTCGAAGCGCAGTTCTGGTGCGAGGAACTCTCCACATACGCACTCGCCCTCGACGGTGCAAAACAACCCTGCCGGGTGGTCGCGTCGAATGCCGGACAGGTCCTGTTCACGGGGATTGCTTCAGCCGAGCGGGCCCAACGCGTCGCGGCGACGCTCCTGTCGCCGGCGTCATTCGGCGGCTGGGGCGTCCGGACGGTTGGCGCTTCCGAATCGAGGTACAACCCGATGTCCTATCACAATGGCTCGATCTGGCCGCACGACAACGGTCTCATCGCCATGGGCTTTGCTCGTTATGGTTTGCAGACCTCGGCCGCTCAGTTGTTTGGTGCGCTCTTCGACGCTGCCGCTTACATGGATTTGCGCCGCCTTCCCGAACTTTTTTGCGGCTTCCCACGGCGGGAGCGCAACGCACCAACTCAATACCCCGTGGCTTGCTCACCGCAGGCCTGGGCGAGCGCGACTCCCTTATGCTTGCTGCAGGCCTCGCTCGGTCTGGAACTGCTCGACCGGACCGGCGAGATCAAGTTTTATCGCCCGATGCTGCCGGACTTCCTGGATCACGTGCGCCTGCGCAACTTGCGCTTGAGGACCGGCTCGGTCGATCTGCTTCTGCAGCGCCAGGACAAAAACGTCGGTGTCACCGTGACACGCCGGGATGGCGACGTCGTCGTCGTGACCCGCTACTAAAGCCTTGTCAGGGAGATTACGCGCAAGTGTCCTACGGGCGATCGGCCCGGCGTCTGATGGCCCCCTGTTTCTCGCAAGCGGAGGCTCATTTCGCGGTAGTTCGCCGCACAACGACTGGAATGTGCCATGCCACGCGACAACAACGATGCGAACAGGGACAACCGAAACCCTTCCGATCGCAGGGGTGAAGGATCGCAGGACGCGGTTCGTCACGAGAAAGACGCACAGCATCATAAATACCCAACGGATCAAGAGAGTAGGGATGCCGACGTGGGAGAGGGACAGCAACCCGAAATTCCGAAGGTCGGCTCGCTCGACGCGCCAGGCGGATAGGACCGGCGCGGATTGCGCCGGGCAGCTGGAATCATCCTCCTGCCCGGGCATTTCGCGGCATCGATTTTCCGTTTCTTGAACTGCTTCGCACAGACCACGCGCGAATTCGTGGCGCAATCGGCATGGGATGCCGGGTGGCGAGTGCAATCTCGTGCAACCCGATGGCGTGCGGCAGTGGAGACGAGAACATGAAGGCCCACATTTTGAACGAAGCTCGCACGGATACGCCGGTTAGCGATCGGACGCTTCGTGTAATCGTCGAACAGGGATTCTTCGGCGCACCAGGTAGTCTTGCAGATGCCCGAGCTGCCTGCGCGGAATTGATCTTCGCGCGCGAAATTATCAAGGCTCAAACGACGCGAATTGAGCAGCTTGATTTGCGCGCCCCGTTAGCAACGCCTCAGTAACCGGGCAATCTTTTGAATTGCTTGGCGCCGGTCGGATGCTGAAGCGTGGTCATGAAGCAACACGCACGGATCGGAAACCTGGCGATCGCCGCCACAATCCGCCCGAATCTCTCCACTGGGATGCCCGATTGAGCTCTCACACTCGGTCCTGTTCAATCAGGAGGGTGCGAGTGTGGGGACCGGGGAACTCAAGATCTGGGTGAATCATTTTGAACATCACGCGCTGCATTCGCGCTGCGCGCCCGAAGACCTTAACGACATTCTACGGCCGGAGGAACGGGAACTCATTGCAAACTCGATCGCAATGTTTCAGCTCGGCGAACAGTCTAGCGGCCGGACGCTTCTGCAGGCGGCAAAACGTTTCGCACTCGAGAAGCAGCAGCCTCGCTTGATTAGAATATTTGAATTGATCATTCGAGAGGAGCGGCGTCACGCAGCACTCCTGCGGACCTTCATGCGGGATCATCGGATGCCGCTGAAGAGAACCCACTGGACAGACCGGATATTCCGTCGCTTGCGGCGACTCGCCGGACTTCATTTCCATGTCAGCGTCCTGATCTGCGCCGAACTGATTGGAAACGTATATTATCGCGCGCTCGAATCAGCCACGGGCTGCGAGCGCTTGCAGGTTCTCTGCCGAACCTTTGTTTCCGACGAGTTGGCGCATGTCGGGTTCGAGTCTCAGTTTCTGTTCACACTGCGAGCGCGGCGTCCCGATCGGTTGTGGGTCTTGGCCCACCTTGCTCATCGGTACTTCTTCTTGGCCGCCGCGACAGTGGTATGGCTGACGCACCGCGAGGTATTGCGCGAAGGTGGTCACAACAGGCCGAGTTTCCTGCGTTCTTGTCGTGCTCAGTACAACTTCTACCTTGAGCCAACCGGCGCGCTCATTCGCGCACCAGAGTTTGCGCGTCGATGAAGCAGATTTAGTGCAGCGTGATCTTGAAGATCGTGCCGTAGCCGCCGCTGCCGCCTGCACCGGTCGATCCATACAGATTGCCGTCGCTGCCTTCAACCAGATTCGCCCCGGGATTTGCACCGTCGCTTGCCCCTGCGAAGGAGTGCAAAACGGTTTCGGTTCCGCTTGGCGTGATCATGAAAACAGTGCCGAGGCCGTTGGTACCGCCTTGAAGTGTGGTTCCGTACAAATTGCCATCGGTGCCCTGGATCAGACCGGCCTCGGGAGTTGCGCCATCGCTGCTGCCTCCGGCAAAGGTATGCAAGATGGCCTCGGTGCCGCCCGGCGTGAGCTTGAAGATTGCGCCGTTGCCGGCACTGCCGCCTTGATAGGTCGTTCCATAGAAATTGCCGTCGTTCCCCTGGATTACACCCGCATAAGGGTGTTCGCCGTCGCTACCCCCATTGAAGGAGTACAAGACGGTCTCCGTCCCGCCGGTCGTGACCTTGAAGACCGTGCCAAGGTTGTTGGCGCCGCCGAAATAGGTTGTTCCATACAAATTCCCATCGCTGCCTTGGATCACGCCGGCATAGGGAATTTCACCGTCGGTGCCGCTCTTGGCGAAGGCGTGCAACACGGTCGCGGCCCCGCTTGGCGTGATCTGAAAGACCGTGCCGTCGTCGCTGCTCCCTCCGGCCCCAGTCGTTCCGTAGAAGTTGCCATCGCTGCCCTGGATCAGACCCGAATAGGGATCGCTGCTGCCCGCGGGGAAGGAGTACAAAACGGATTCGGACCCGCTTGGCGCGATCTTGAAGACTGTGCCCCGTGAGTTGGTGCCCCCGCTGGCCGTCGTGCCGTAGATGTTGCCATCGCTGCTCTGGACGAGACCGGCATAAGGGATGCTGGCGAAGGAGTAAAAAACGGTCTCGGTTCCGCTCGGCGTGATCTTGAAGATCGCGCCCACATTGCTCGCGCCGCCGCTCAGCGTTGTTCCATAAAAGTCGCCGTCGCTGCCCTGGATCAACGTATGGTAAGGATCGGCGGCATCGCCGCTGCCCCCGGCGAAGGAATGCAGAAGAGTGAAGTTCGACACGCAGGCAATGCTCACACCCGTGACATCGCCAGCACCCATGGTGTCGCTTCCATTGCTCACCGAACACACCAGACCCGCCGGCGGCGTCTGAACCGTGATGGTGTAAGCAGCGCCGTAGGCAACGCCCGTGTTCATGGTGAACAGCGCGGCGTTGGTGCTGATGGCGATCGCATCGCCGCCGTTGTCCAAGAGAACCAGGCCGCTCGCTGTTAGCCCCGTGATCGTTCCGCCCACGGTGTAGGTATTGGCTGCGCAGGTGACCGCGATATTGCTGACCGCTGCGCTACCCATCGTGCCCGTGCCATTGCTCACCGAGCAGGTCAGACCCACCGGCTGCGTCTGCACCGTCACCGCATAGAGGCTCGTGTAGGCCACAGCGGTGGGCATTGTGAAGCTCGATGCACCTGGCTTCACCGCGAGCAGGTCGGCGCCATTGGCCAGCACCAAGCCGCTGCCGGCAGGCCAGCTGATGGTGCCGCCCACGGTGTACGACTGGTCCGAGCAGGTGATGAGGACACCGGCGACGTTGCTGGCCGGCATCGTCGCAGAGGCATTGCTCGCCGTGCAATAGAGCCCCGCCGGGGCCGTCGTCACCGCAACCGAGTAGGGACTGCCAAAAGCAACCGGCGCGGGCATCGTGAAACTGTTGCTGCCGGCGGCAACGATTAGTATATCGCTGCCATTGCTGAGCGTGAGCCCCGCATTGTTGCCTAGCCCGCTGATCGTGCCGCCGAGACTGAAAGGTTGATCGGTGCAGGTGATGGCAATGTCCGTCACTGCACCGGCGGGCATGGTGCCGGTGCCGTTGCCAACCGCGCAGGCCAAACCGGCGGGCTGTGTCTGGATTGTGAGCACATAGCCGCTGGTGTAAGCAACCGGTGTCGGCATCGTAAAGCTTGTGGCTCCCGAGTTCACGGCAAGGGTATCGGTGCCATTCGTCAGAACCAAACCGGGGCCATTCAAACCGATGATCAAACCCCCGAGGGAATAGGCTTGATTCGAGCAGGTCACCACCACATTTGCCGCGTTCGCCGATTGGATCGTGCCACTACCGCCCGCGACTGTGCATGTCTCACCCATGGGTTGCGTCTGGACTGTCACGGAGTAGCTGGTGCCTAACGGCAAGGATCCGGCAAGCCGTAGCGTAGTTCTTCCCGCCGGTACGCTCACCGCCGTGGCGTTGACCATCAGCCCTTGCCCGGAGGTATTTAGTTCGTTAACCATGAGAAAGAGATCTGCGTCGCTACGCTGGGCGGCACGAACCATCAGCACAAGCCCCGAGGAGGTGAGCCCGCTGATCGAGGTGCCGAGGGAATAGGTCCGCGCCGATTCATCACGGCTGCCGCTGCCGCCGCCACCGCCGCTGCAACCGCCGAGCGCCGCGAGGACGCAGAGGATCGCTGCGTTTGTGACGCGCCGTGTGAAGCAGCTCTGATACGCAAATTGCCGCATGAAGATCCTGTGACCCAGCGATTTTGGGGGATCACGCCGGGTACCCATTGAGCGACAATTTAGGGCAAAACCTTAACGAACGACCGTGTGTACGATCTCAATTATTCGTAGGCAGAGCGTGTGTACGATCTCAGTTATCCGTGGTGCGCCAGGCATCGCGCAGGGCCTCAGTAGCGAGCGTGATGCGCTTCACGCCAGGAAGAAATGAGATGCAACTTAAGTCAGCGATTTTAATATGTGCAATGCTCGTCGCCCGACGGCAAGCAGATCGGCTTTCGTTTCGAGCACAACGATGGGTGGAATAAGTCTGGTGCTCATTGACGCGCCAAAGTGAGGTCAGATTTCTTTGGCTAAAAACGCATCCAGAGCGGCATCGATTTGCCCACGATCAGCGCGTCGACGCCAATCCTATCGGAGATTCTGAGAATTGAAGCTGCATGTCGATCCAATCGCGCGGCAACACTGCGGCGGCATCCGTGCTCGTCAGGAGCAGCGCATGGCGTGGAACCCGGCGAAAATGCTCCATCACGACAGCTGCGCCCAGCTGATGGGCGGCCTGCGGGGACTGAGCGCAGATTTCCAAGACCTGGCCAAACGCGCCGAGCGCGTTTCGAGCCGCCTTGGCAGTGTCATCCGTGCATGAGTCCGCGACCACCACGATCCATAAGGAGTTGCGCCACCCGGAGTGGCTATTGGCAGCGAATATACGGGCAATGCACTTCGAGGTGGCTTCGGATTGATTGCGCGCCAGGATGACGATCCCGACTGCCTGGATTTTCGACGCGGAGCGGACTTGCGTGCGAGCGGCGGCGCTTGCTGGGGCTAGGTTTTGAGGCACGCCGGTAGAATCGCAAATCCAAGGTAAAAATGCTGCAAACGATGCGGAGAGTGTGAGGCGCTTATCGGTTCCTCTTTACACCAATTCTATGCGCTGAGGCGTTATGATGGCGGTCCATGGAACCGCGTTGGCGTGGTTTGCCCGCATATTAACGGGGCGTTCTTTCTGGCCGGAGGATTTCATGGCAATCCAGGACTATGTACGATCGATTGCGGCAACCGAGACGGTGTCCAAGGATCAGGTGTTTCGATTCCTCGAGATGCAGTTTGCCCGTGCGGACAGGAATCATGACGGTGAATTGGATGCCGACGAATTGGCCGCCTTTGTACATGCGGTGGCGAGGCCGGAAGCGGATCAGCGCTAGTAGTTTATTTGCTGGGGCCTCTACCGCCGTCAAAAAAATGGGGCGGCAAATGCCACCCCATTTATGACCCAATTGTCCCGCGGTCGCGCTAACTCGTCTGCGTCTGCATATCCTTTCCGACCGGGTCCGCCACCATCTTGTCGAGCATTTTCCGGCGCATGGGTGAGAGCACGAATATCGCCATTATGGCGGCGGCAATCGGCAGTGCGCCCGCGATCCACAACACGGGCACCCAACTGCCGGCGGATGCCTTCAACGCGCTGGCCAGGGGAATAAGCAGCGAAGATGTTCCTTTGGCGGTGTAGAGGAGACCATTGTTGGTCGCCGCGTACTTCGGGCCAAAGGTGTCGCCGCTCACCGCGGGGAAGAGCGAGAAGATTTCGCCGTAGCCGAGGAAGATCAGCGGCGCGAAGATCAAGAATCCGGCGGTGTTGTGGCCGAACTGCATGAGTCCCCAGATCGCCACTCCCTCGACAATAAACACCAACACCATGGTGTTCTCGCGTCCGAGATGGTCCGAAATCCAACCGGTGAGGGGCCGAGTCAACCCGTTCACGAGTGAGTCGATCGACAGCGCCATCGTTAGAAGCGGCAGGGTGGCCCAAAGAACGGTGACCGGAATCTTGTCAACGCCGTAATCCTTGGCGATAGGTGCAATCTCCGCAGCCGCCATCAAGCCGCCTGACGCGACCAGCACCATGCACACGTAGAGAACCCAGAACACCGGCGTCTTGAGCATTTCGCCCGGTCCAATATTGCGCCGGGCCATCGGATTTACCGCGCCCTTCAGTGCAGCAACAATCGCGGTAACCGGCGGTCGAATCAGGAACAACGACACCACCACGACCACGATTCCCTGGATCATCCCGAAAGTGAAAAATGCCTTATCGTAACCGCCGGCCTTCACCATGTTGGCGATGGGAATCACGGTCAGCGCAGCACCCGCACCAAAACCCGCCGCGGTCAGCCCGGCCGCAAGTCCGCGCTTGTCCGGGAACCACTTGAGCGCATTGCCGACGCAGGTTCCGTACACGCTACCGGCGCCGATTCCGCCGATCACTGCGGAGAAATACAGCATTCCCAGAGAGCTCGCATAAGAATTCAAAATCCAGGAAATCCCGGCCAGGATGCCGCCAACCAGGACCACCGGGCGCGGACCGAATTTGTCCATCAAGTAACCTTCGACCGGAACCAGCCAGGTTTCGCAGAGCACGAAAATCGAGAATGCAACCTGAATGGCCGCTTTGGTCCAGCCGAACTTATCGTGCATTGGATTCACGAATAGCGTCCAACCGTATTGCAGGTTGGCCACCATCGCCATGCAGATGATTCCCATGACCAACTGCGCCCAACGGTTTCTTAAACCGGTTTGTTGGATGGGTGCGTTTATTGCCGCGTTCATTTCTATAACCCCCGGATGCAATGACGCGTGTGCTGCGTCGTGAATATAAGATTTTTAATTGCGATCACTAACCAACTTTTCCAATACCTCGCACCGCGTTCGCTGCAGCGGCCATCATCTCCAACGACGGCGTTTTCGCGGATGCAGAGTTCGTGCTCATAACTTTGCAGTATAAAGTACGACACGACATATGAAGTATATCTCCGATATCCTCCGTGAGCTATCGCAACGCGCGTTACGATATAAGATATTGAAAATATTGACTTGTTTACGAATCCACCGTCCCAAAACGCCGGGCAGAGCCTGAGGTGCGCTCCGTGGCAGAGGCGCAAACTGTCGTCAAGTCCCGCCGGGCAGAGCCTTGAGCAGACTGGCGCGAAGCGCAACAGCCGCATCTGCGCTCTCCACGACGCCGCAGCTGTAAAGGGCGCTGGGATAGGAAATTCGGCGGCCCTCGTAGAGCTTGAGAATGAGGGGATGCAAGGCCTCATCGGTGTGTAGGCTGGGTGCTGAATTCGAATCGCTGCCGTAAGCGAGCACATCGGGGCGTGCCTCGAGCAACTGTTCAAGGTCGAATGAACCGTCACCCTCACCCTCATGCGATGCGACGTTGACGCCGCCGGCGGCGGTCAGAATGGCGTCGAACAGCGTGCCGCGTCCGGGTACCGAGCCGCCGCCATTCCACCCGGCGACGCGGATACTGCGCTGAGGCTTGGTCGCCGCCAAATCCCGCAGGGTTGCATCCATCCTCGCAATCAGCCTCTGCGCCAACGCATCCTCGCCGAGCGCGTGAGCCACGCTGCGCATGGCGGCACGGATTTCAGCGAAACTATTGGCGGCGGGAACCTCGAGCATCGGTATTCCGATCTTCTTGAGCAGCATCCGAGTCGCCGGGGTCGTGTACGTGCCCGCGAGCACAAAATCGGGCCTGTCCACGAGCACCTCCTCGGCGCTGCCGTAGTTGATGGGGACTTTAGCGGCCTGCGGCCAGAGAACGGAGTTGCTCGGATCCCTGGAAAGAAATGTAATGGAGGCGATGCGCTTTGGCGGCAGCAATTCGAGCAGCATCGCGTCTGTGCACATGCTCAGCGACATCACGTGCTGCGGTGTCTGCGCCGCGGCGGCGAACGCGCACAGCAGCGCGACCCACGCGGCGACGAGCCTAATGCTCATGCCTTTAGTTTCGACCAGGGCGCATAAGTGCTTCAATATAACAGCCTCGCAAAAAAGGAAATCGTGACTCAGGCTAGACCCGGTTTGAAAGCTTGCCCGCTTTGCGGCAAACCGAATGGATGTGGACTCGCCACGGATTCAACCCCTTGCTGGTGCACTCGTGTGAGCATTTCAGAATCGATCTTGAAGTCGATTCCACTCGAAGCTCGCAACGTCGTGTGCATTTGCAAAGCGTGTGCGACCGCAACGGCCGACATTAGAACTTTGCCTTGATGCCCGCAAACGCCCCGAATGTCGGTTGATCGAATCCGTCAGGATTTTGATAGTGACGATTCAACAAATTGGTGATGCGCGCGGTCAATGTCCAATTCTGTGTGAGGCTGTAATTGCCCGCGACATCCACGGTCGTGTAAGGGGAGGCGTTCAAACGAGGAATAGAGAAATCCCGATTGCCGTCCACCCAGGAGCTGACCGATAGCAGGGTGGCAGCCACCTGCAGCCGGTCTGTCGCCTGCCATGCGCTCACGAGATTCTCCTTATTCTTCGGTCTGCGCAGCAGCGTCAGATGCGCTATTTCATCGGTGGCCTGCGTGAAGGTGTAATCGAGGCGCAGAGTGAGCACTTTTATCGGCTGATATGCAATGAAACTCTCGACGCCATCCGTCACCGCCCGTCCGATATTCGCGTCTGTGGTCCCACCAGGGCTGCTGTCGATCAAATCCCTGATGGCGATATGAAAGTAGGTGATGCCGAATCGCAGGCTATTCTCGAGCAACGCCTGTTCGAAGCCTGCATCCCAACCCAAGTCGGTCTCGGGTTTCAAGTTCGGGTTTGCAAAGAAATCAAAAGCCGGGAAGCTTTGAAACATTTCACTCAACGTCGGCGCCTTGAAGCCGGTGCCGATGCTTGCCTTGATCTTCAAGCCGGAATCGCCGAACAGATATTCCGGCGCTATCCGGTAGGTGACCTCGCTGCCAAAACGGTCATTGTCGTCAAAGCGTGCCGACACGGTATCGTACAGGCCGCCCCAGAAGTTGGACTGCAATTCTGCATAACCGGAGTTGATCGAGGTGCTCGCGGAAATCGGTGTTGAGATCGAGTCGCGCTGATGCTCAACGCCCAAGACCAATTTCTGACTCGCGGCCAGCGCAACGACGCCTTGCCAGTCAAATTTGACCCTCGCGCCGAAATTCTCTGTTTCCGAAGGGCCATCCGGGCTGAAATCATACGACTTGATATTTGAATATGCAGCGCCCAAGGTCTGGTCCAGCGCTCCGCCAAAGCTCAATAAGTGCGCAGTCGTGCGCAGGTAATACTGCTTGGTGTTGAAATCGCTTTGCGCCGTGTCGGGAATCGACGGGAAGAAATCGAAATTATCCCCTGTGATTCGCAGGTGCGAGTCGGTGTAGCGGGCGACCAAACCGAGATCGAACGTATCCGTCAAATCCAGCCCGAGCTTCGTGGAGCCGGTCAGGTTGTCGTCGTAGTCATTGATTCGCGCCTGCCCCGGCTGCAGATAATCCGACGGCGTTACGGGCGTGGAACCTGAATGAAAGTGCTGGAAATTCGCGGCGTAATGGAACTGGTCGGCGGAACCACTGACGCCGGCCGTCTGATTGAAGGTGTCGAACGATCCGCCCTCGATGCCGGCGTTGAACTGAGCAGGTCCCGATCCGACCTTGGTGATGACATTGATGACCCCGCCGACCGCATCCGATCCATAAAGCCCGCTCTGTGGGCCTCGCAGAATCTCCACGCGTTGGATATCTTGAGTCAACAATTGGCCAAAATCGAACGACGAAGTCGAACTGCTTGGATCGGCGACGTCGATGCCATCGATGAACACCTTGGTATGATCGGAATTGGTGCCGCGCATGAATACCGACGTCTGGCCGCCCGGGCCTCCTTCCCGCACCACATTCAATCCCGGAACATCCTTGAGCAGATCCGGCAACGTTCGAATCTGTCTGGCTGAGATATCTTCATCCGTCACAACTGTAACGCTGTTCGCCACCTGGATTTCCGGGGTGGGAACCCGGGTGGCAGTCACGACCACCAGCTGCAACGCATCGTCGTTGGCATCGTTGGTGTCGGCCCACGCCGGCGCGGGAGGCATGCACAGCAGCGCCGCACAGGCCGTGCCCAAACACAAAGCGAAACAGGCGTGAATTGAATGACAGCCGATTGTGCCGCGCGAGAACGGTATATCCATGACATCTCCCCGATGACGACCATCCACTGACCGCATCGGACGAGGCCCGCGTCGCGTTAACCCAATCGAGGGCGTAGCAGCGCAGGCCTGCGCACGCGCAGCCTACTCCGTCGCCACTAGGGATTTCCTCTCGTTCAGCGCACCCCGGCTGTTCGATGGGCGACCACGATAAGTAGGTTTCCTGGCTCGCGGCTTGGAGTCCCTTCATCACCTTCCCGGATTTCACAATCCAGTGGTTTTCGATGTAAGGCACACCGCTTACAGTTGCGGGGGCAGCCCGGGCTTCGAACCCGAGTTCCCTTAAATCCCCATTCAGGGGAACGAATCGTGTCTCTGTAAATTGCCGCAAAACACTGCTACGGTCAACCAGGAAGCGCGCATGGCGCGGCATTTATTTTTGGTCTCGGTCCGAACCCGGCGCGAAATCCATCAGTCGAGGGTGCCGGGTTTCCAGCCGCTATGTGCGAGAATTTTTTTGGGATCTTTCAGTTCGAGCAGCGTCCTGATTGCCGCGCGCTTGTCCGGTGCGTGGGTGTAGTAGCTCTTGGAGATGCAATAGCCCAGCCAGTAACCTAAGTCTCCGGGCTTTTCGGGCGTGCCGGCGCCGTTGTAGAGCCAGGGTTTCAAGTCCGTGCTGTCCACGTCGGACAGGAAGGCCGCGCCGATCTCGCGCCGGTGTCCTTTGGTCCAACGCTGGAGATGAGACTCACTCGCCTCGCCCGAGGTGAGTTCCGCAATCAATTCGGCGACGCCCTCCACCAGCGATTGCTTGAGGACTGTATCGGGCCGAGCGTCCTCGCCGCCTCGTGGAAACTGCTGCAAGTGCGCATATTCATGTGCGATGAGGTGAACAAGACGATCCTCGATGCTCGACTGCAACCAGTCTGATCGGCAAACCACTTCAAGGCCGATCAAGACGCCGGACTTGCCGGTCGTGCCGCCGGAATTGTTTCGGCCGATCAGAACGGTAACCGGCGGAAAGATTGCGTCCGCATCGATGGCCGCCAATTTCTTAAAGACTGCCGCGAGGCGCGTGCGCACGGCGGGTAGCGCCGACATACAGGCTCGAGCTTTGTCGTAGACCACACGATTTTCGGAGATGGCTTTCGCGAGGGCTTCTGCGGATTTGATGCGATGAGGTACGAACTGGCGCACGCCGTCGCTGCCGTCATCGATATAGTGCTGGAGCGCATCGGCGCTCGGGGTGCCTCCCGCGGCGTCGTAAATGCGGTAAAACAGATCAACATCGGAGGTCCGGATCTCGGCCAGAGGCGGGGAGTGCGGCAGGGCTCCCTGCGGAGTTTTGGCGGCCGCAACGAGCGACGCGAGTGTCATGACAATAACGGCCATGACAATGAAGGGACCAAGAAAACGATGTGCGTGCATGCGGGCGCTCCCGGTGTATGACGAGCAGGACCCAAGTATACGAGGGTCAGAAACGATGGAGTCGGTCACAACCACCTTTACTAACCTTTCGGTGACGCTGAGAATGTCGTCACCAGCACAGCCGCAGCCACTTATTTCCGGCGCTCGGAGGACGTGACATATGAAAAAATTCGTCATTCAACCCCACTTCAGATTGCAGGAATGGGTCGCCGATGAGAAGGGTTACTTCACGGCCGAAGGTCTCGATTATGTCTTCAACGAAGAGGTGCAGGCGACGGACGGCAAGGTGCATGACAAGGGGGAAAAGGTCGGCGCCTATCAATCGTTCGAAGCCGGAAGAGCCTCCAATGTCAGCTGTGCTTGTCATTGGACCGTGAACGTTGCCGCCTCCAGAGGGCTGGGCAAGCTCTATCCCGACGCCTATTCAGTGGCGCCCGCCGGAATATTCGTTTCTGAAGATTCCGCCATCCGCCACCCTGCGGACCTGGCGGGCGTGCCTATTTCCGTGGGCTTTCAGTCGGGCAGTCACTATTCGAGCCTCCAGTCCCTGGAGCAGTACCTTCCGACGGAGAAAATAAACTTATCCTTCAATGACGGCATGCTGTTCAAGCGCATGCAATTGCTGATCGACGGCGAGATTCCGGCGGCGGCCCTGTTCAGTGGTCCCTACCATTTCGCGGAGCAGCTGGGATTTCGCAAGGTCATCGACACCACGTTCATGATCGCGACCATGATCACGGGCGACACGCAGCCGGCCGAACTGCGCAAGTACTTCCGAGCGCTGCAGAGGGCGCAACGCGATATTGATTTGCGGCCCGAGGCCTACACTCATTTCTATCAGAATGAATTTCCGGCGCGTTTTCACGCCACAATGGACACGAAGCGATGGGGGCCGGGCGAACGCATCGTGTTCGAACCTTATACCGAGGAAGCATTCAACCGCTCGCGGGAATGGATTGCGCAGCACGAGATCTTCGGACCGGGCGGCTTAGGCACCGGCACCTACGAGCAGGTGATTGCCTGCCCGGTTCAGTCTGCGGCGCAGTAGTGCGTTGCCGCGTTGGGCATCAACGCGCAATGCTTGCTCCATTGTCGGCGTTTGCCTTTCTAGAAAATCTCGCGAGCTCTCCCGCCGGATATGGCACACTGTGATATTAATTAATCCAAGAGTTCAAGCGTGAAGAATCGAGCGGATGACCGGACACTGGACAAATCCGACTTCGAGGGCCTTTCCGAATTTCGCCATCAAATGCGGAAATTCGAGCGATTTTCAGAAACGGCGTCTCGCGCCCACGGTATAACGCCGCTGCAGTACCTGCTGTTGCTTCACATCAAGGGCTTTCCCGGACGCGAATTTGCCTATGTGGGAGAACTCGCGCAGCGTCTGCAGGCGAAGCCGCACGGCGTCGCGGCGCTTATTTCGCGCTGCGAATTGCGCGGCTTGGTGGAAAGACGGCCCAGCGCCCGCGACGGCCGGGAGGTTCAGGTGCATTTGGTGAAAAAGGGCGATGGACTCTTGAGGAAACTAGCTGGATTGCACCGTGCCGAGCTTCGATCCATACGCGGCAGTTTTCCGACGCTGGTCCCAGGTTTTGCGACATGATCGATACCCGGCGCGACTTCACGGCCAATTGGCGTCTTCTTGGCACGGCTGCGATTGCCGCACCAATCGGATTCGTGAGCACAGTGGCGGCTTTCGGACTGCTGGCCTTGATCCGACTCTTTACCAACGTCTTTTTCTTTCAAACATTCTCATTCGCAAACCACTCGCCGGCGCTGAACCACCTGGGACTCTGGGTGATTCCAATCCCTGTCGTGGGCGGGCTGCTGATTGGCCTGATGGCGCGCTTCGGGTCAGAGCAGATTCGCGGTCATGGGATCCCCGAGGCTATCGAGGCCATTCTGTTCGGGCAGAGCAGAATGTCGCCGACGGTGGCACTGTTGAAGCCGTTGTCGTCGGGGATCGCCATCGGCAGCGGCGGCCCCTTCGGCGCTGAGGGTCCCATCATCATGACCGGCGGCGCCATCGGCTCGCTGATCGGGCAGCAGCTTCGCATCAGCGGCGCGGAGCGCAAGGCGCTGCTGGTGGCGGGCGCGACGGCGGGCATGACGGCAATATTTGGCACGCCGCTGGCCGCTGTGATGTTGGCGGTCGAACTGCTGTTGTTCGAACTGCGCCCGAGGAGTTTGCTCCCTGTGGCCATCGCCTGCGCCGTCGCGGGATTCACGCGTCCCTATTTCTTCGCCGCAGGACCGCTGTTCCCGCTGCAAACCTCGGCAGTTACCTCGACAGTTCTGTTGCCGTGTTTTCTCGCCGGGCTTGCGAGCGGCGGCCTGTCGTGGGTGCTTTCAACATCGCTCTACAAGATCGAGGATGTCTTCGGCGCACTGCCGATCCATTGGATGTGGTGGCCGGCCATCGGCGCCGTCGCGGTCGGCGTTGGCGGTTATCTGCAGCCTCGGGCGCTCGGAGTTGGATACGATGTCATCGGCGACCTGTTGCAGAATCATCTGGTGGTCAGCGTGGCGCTCGGCCTGCTTTTGTGCAAGGCCGCGATGTGGGTGATTGCGCTGGGCTCAGGCACCTCAGGGGGAGTTCTCGCGCCGTTACTGATGCTGGGTGCGGGTTTGGGTGTCGTCCTGGGCCCCTATATGCCCGGGGGCGAGCCCGCTTTGTGGCCGCTGGTATTCATGGCCGCGACCCTCGGCGGCATGATGCGAGCGCCTCTCATGGCGGTCCTGTTCGCGTTCGAAGTGACGCAGGATGTCAATGCACTGCTGCCGCTGATCACTGCGTGCGTAACCGCTTATGGGTTCACCGTTTTGACCATGCCCCGGTCGATTCTGACTGAAAAGATTGCGAGGCGCGGCCGGCACATTCATCGTGAGTACGGGATCGATGTGCTTGAACGCCTCACGGTACAGGAAGTGATGACTCGGAAACTGCAAACGATCGACGCCGCCGCAACCGTCGCCAACGTGCTGGCCTCGTATTTCGGATCAGGACAGATCCATCGAGCTTTTCCGGTGGTGCAGAACGGCCGCTATGTCGGCATGCTGGATCGCGCGGCTCTATTGAAGCAAAAAGGGGCCGAGCGCGACAAATCGGTCGGAGATCTGTTTGGCGAGAATATCCCGGTCATGGCGCTCCCCGATGAAACTTGTCGAGCCATTGCGACGCGGCTCGCCGTTCATCATCTGGAACGCATACCCGTGGTGCAAAACGCGGAATCGCGCGAACTCATTGGTTTGGTTTCGCGCAGCGACCTGGTCAACCCGTCGCGAACGCTGTTCGACGAAGAACACAACTACGAGACGTCTGAAACGACCGCGGTCTCGAGTTTGATGGACGTGTTTCGCCGCCGCTGAGCGGCGCCCACCGTCAAAGTGCCGCAGCTTGTTCGGCCAGTTGGTAGATATCGGTGAATCGTTTCTCGCGGATTAGCTCGGCCGGCGCCATCCACGAACCCCCAACCGCGAGAACATTGGCGACTCGCAGATAATCGGGCGCGACACGCGCATCTATCCCGCCCGAGGGGCAGAATTTCATGGAAGGCAAAGGCCCGGCTACGGCGCGCAAAAACGTCACACCACCCAGCAGATCCGCGGGAAAGAGCTTCGCGGCGGTGCATCCCAGCGCCAGCACTCGCATCGTCTCGCTCACTGTCGAAACTCCCGGCAAGAACGGTACGCGACAATCCGCGGCGAACCGCAGCAGCGCATCGTTCGTACCGGGACTTACCAGAAAGCGTGCGCCCGCCTGGATCGCGGTTTCTCCCAACTCCGGTGTAACCACGGAGCCCGCGCCGACAATCAATCCGGGCAATTCTCGCGTGACGGCGGCGATGGTTTCAAGTCCGCACCCGGTCCGCAATGTAATCTCCTGCATCCGCAGTCCCGCATCGAACAGAACGCGGCTCACGGCGACACCGCTTTCAACCGATTCATAGGTCAAAACGGGGACGACCCTGGCGCGCGAAAAGTATGCTGCGTTCTCTTTCAAGCTCATGCGGCGGGCCCTCGGCCGCGATGGGCCAGTAGTTGCGCGAACAAAGGCGTTGCGCCCG
Organism: uncultured Gammaproteobacteria bacterium; assembly: GCA_963721095.1. Taxonomy (GTDB): domain Bacteria; phylum Pseudomonadota; class Gammaproteobacteria; order Steroidobacterales; family Steroidobacteraceae; genus Bog-1198. Next base: position 1,177,984 of record CAVRHU010000001.1, read on the forward strand.
CGGGAATGATGGCCCCCCGATGCTGGATAACTACCGACGCTAACGCATTCGCCGCCCGGCAGCATTCCTCGGGAGCGTGGCCATTGAGCCAGGCTGCCAGAAAACCTGCGTTGAAGGCATCGCCGGCCGCGGTGGTATCAGTCACCATCGCAACAGGCGTGGCGGGAATTTTTTGCACGATCGCGCCGTCGCTGAACAGGCAACCAGCCGCACCGAGCTTGATCACAACACGCGCGGCCTTCGCAGCATGCAAACGCGCCAAGGTAGCCTCCGGCGAAGAATCGCCCCACAAGCGTTGCTCATCATCGTACGTGACGAACAGGAGCCGCGTCGCTGGGAAAATTGCCGACGCGGCGGCACGCGCCGAATCTGCCGAAGGCCACAACGCGGGGCGGTAGTTGGTGTCGAAGGCGACAGCCGTTCCACGTGCCGCGATTTGCCGCAGTTGATCGAGAAGCTTCAGGCGATCTGCGTCCGGCAAGATTGCCAGGCTGATACCGCTAAGATAGATCAGGTCGGCCTCGGCCAGTTCGGCCGCGACATGAACGTAGCCCGGATGTTGAAGCAAATTGCGCGCCGCGGATTCCTTGCGCCAATAGAGAAAGGTGCGCTCGCCGCCGGCATCGGTCTGAATCAGATACAGTCCCGGAAGGCGGGTCGAATCGCGCAAGGTGAGCGCGGTGTCGATACCTTCGGCGTGCCAACGCTGCACCATTCCTTCGCTCAAGATGTCCGAGCCCACCACCGTGACGTACTTCACTTCGACGGTCGGGCGCGTGAGGCGCGCCAGATACAAGGCCGTGTTCAAGCTATCGCCGCCAAAGGTTTGGTGCAGGGTGCCGAACGGCGTGCCGTTGAGTTCAATGAGACACTCGCCGATCAGGGCAACGCGTTTTTTCTCGGACGCCACCGGCATTACGACGATGCCGCCGCGGCCAACGGGCCGCGCGCGATGAGGTCGTAGGCGCGGCCGAGGGCCGGCACGAAATCGGCATTGCTTGAAAGGCCCGCGGGAAACACCCCGGGCAGGTTCAGAAACATCGGCAGATCATGCTTCGAGTCGCCCGTTGCCCGCAAGCCGCAGGCCGTGAGCTGCTCGCACAGTGGATCGACGATGGTCTGTCCTAAGGCGACGCGCGAGCGGATGAAGGTCATCCAGGCGGCCACCGCGAGGGCTAGCCGCGCGAGCGGGCGGTGGGCGCGAATCGCATCGTCGATGGTGCCGAGGAGACGAATCGGCAGCTTCTGCGAACCGTCCCACGCGATCTGCGCGAGTTGGTGCCGGATGGCAGGATTCTCGAAGCGCTTCAGGATGGATTCTCGGTACGCGGCGAGTTCCTCGCCGCGCGGGACCGTGAGCGTTGGCTGAATGTCCTCGATCATCAGGCGTTCGATGAATGCGCGCAGGGCAGGCTCCGCCATTGCCTGCGCCACCGTTTCGAAGCCGGCCAGCAGGCCAAGGTACGCCAGCGTGGAATGCGCTCCGTTCAACAGGCGCAGCTTCGCCCGTTCATAGGCGGAAACATCGCGGCTCAGCGTGACGCCGACCGAGGTCCAGTCCGGCTGTGTCGCGCAGTCCGTTTCCTCGATCACCCATTGGACGAAGCGTTCGCGTTGGACCGGCCATGCGTCCTGCAGCTTGAGAGCCTGCGAAACGCTCGAACGTAGCGCCGAGTCAGTCGCGGGCGTGATGCTGTCAACCATGGTGCGAGGAAAGCGGGCCCGTTCCTCGATCCAATCGCGAAGAACGGCGTCGCGGCGCGCTGCGAAAGAGAGCACCGCCCGCCGCAAGGTCGCGCCGTTGTCCGAGAGATTGTCGCAGGAGACGACAAGATAGGGCGCGAACCCGCACTCGAGCCGCAGCTGTAACCCGCGCACCAGCCAGCCGATCAGGCTGCGGGGCGCCTCAGGATGCCTCAGGTCATGGGCGATATCCGGATGATCGAAATCGAGCATGCCGTTGCCGTCGAGGCAATAGCCCTTCTCGGTCACTGTGATGGTGACAAGCGAGGTGTTGGGAGCGATGAGACGGCGGCTCACCGCGGCCGGATCTTCGGCAGCCACGAGCACCTCGCGGATCGCGCCGATCACGCGCACTGTCGGCGCGGCGTCGAGCTCGACCAGTGTGTACAACCCGTCTTGCGCAGCCAGTGCATCGCGGACCGACGGGGTCTTGAGGGAAACTGCGCAGATGGCGCGCCCGGCATCCTGTTCGAGGAGGCAATCGAAGTAGAACGCCTGGTGAGCCCGGTGAAAAGCGCCGGGTCCAAAGTGCACGGTTCCGATGCGGGTGTTGGCCCGATCGTAGCGAGGCCGCAGCACCTGCGGCGGCGCCTGCGACAAGGTGCGCTCGCTCAGGCGTCCAAAGGCCGTCTCAGTCTCGGTCATCGCCGCGCCTGCCGCATGGCCCGCGGATGTTTCAACTGTCGAGGCAGCCGCAGAGGCCGGTCCGGTCGCTGTCACAGCGTCACTCCGGTTTTCCAGATCGCCACCTCCCGCTCGCCGTTGCGCTCGGCGCAAGTCGGCTGTCCCGACGCTGTGTCGATCACCAAGTCGAGGAGCGCTGCGGCGAGATCGTCCGAGCTTGCACCCGTAAGCAGCGGACCGGCGTCAAAATCGATCCAACGCGGCTTGGCCTGTGCGAGCGCGCTGGTGCTCGAAATCTTCAGCGTCGGCGCCGGAAACCCAAGCGGCGTGCCTCGCCCCGTGGTGAAGAGCAGCACGGTGGCGCCGGCGGCCGCGAGCGCGGTGCTGGAGACCGCGTCGTTGCCCGGAGACTCGAGCAGGGCCAATCCCTTCTTTTGGACCCGTTGGCCATACCTCAGCACCTGAGTCAACGGCGCATCGCCGGCCTTCTGCACGGCGCCGAGCGACTTTTCCTCCAAGGTCGTGATTCCTCCGGCTTGATTGCCCGGCGATGGATTATCCGAAACACGCTGCCCGGCGGAGGTGAAGTAGTGTTTGAAGTCATTGACGAGTTTCGCGGCGTCGTTGAATACCGCCTGGTCGACGGCGCGAGCCATGAGCATGCGCTCGGCGCCGAAGACTTCGGGTATTTCCGACAGAATGGATGTGCCACCGACGCTCGTCAGTGCCGTGCTGATGCGGCCGACCAGCGGGTTTGCCGTCAATCCGCTGAACGCATCGGAGCCGCCGCACTTCAGTCCGATCACGAGATCGGACAGTGGCCGGCCCACCCGTCTGTCCTGCTGCAATAGATCGGCCAGTTCCTCCACCGCCCGTACCCCGTCAGCCACCTCGTCATCGACAGCCTGTGCGTTGAAACTGCGTACGCGACTGGTATCGAGGTTCGCGGCATCGAGCAAAGCCTGCAGCTGGTTGTTCTCACATCCCAGGCCGACGATGAGCACGCCGCCGGCATTGGGGTGCGCGGCAAGCGATGCGAGAATTTGCCGCGTATGCATGAGATCGTCGCCGAGCTGCGAACAGCCGAACGGATGGGTCAGGGCGTACACGCCGTCCACGCGGCCCTTGAGGCGCTCGCCCGCGATCTCGGCGATGCGTTGCGCGGTGCGCGCCACGCAGCCGACGGTGCACAGCACCCAGATCTCATTGCGCGTGCCGACACGCCCGTTGCGCCGTGGATAGCCGAGGAAAGTGCGCGCGACGGCCGGCGGTGCGGAAGCCGCCGCCGCAGCCGCAGCCGGCGAATAGGTGTACTCCTCGTGTGCGGTGAGGGCGGTGACGAGATTGTGGGTGTGCACGTGCTCGCCCGGTCCGATATCTTGCGTGGCCTTGCCGATCGGCCAACCGTACTTGCTGACGGCGGCGCCGCTGCGTATCGCGACCGCGGCAAGCTTGTGTCCGCGCGGCACCGCGGATTTGGCGACCAGCTCTTCGGCCGAGGATCGCACCGTCTCCCCCGGATGCAGGTCGCGCAGGGCGACCAGCACGTTGTCCCGGGGATGCACTCGCAGCACGTCGGTAACCGGTATCATATCGGCATGGTAGCCGGAATCCGAATTTGTGCAAATATGGGCCAACAGGGGTGCCGGCCGCAATCGCAGTGTCGGCGGCCGGGCACAGAGCCGGCGCGCCCGGCGATTTGGCCGATGGTTTGCTACACTGCTTGAAAGGTCCGGTCGCCCGGCGATCGGTGCATGCGTTTGCCGGCCGGGCGGCACGACCAACCGATGCCGCACTGAAGAAAAGCCGATGAGCAGCCGCGCTAAAAGCAAAAAATCTCCCCGCGAATCGCCGCGCGCAAGCCGCGTCAAGAGCGGCGGCAAACTCACCATCACCGACATTGCACGCCTTGCCGGGGTATCAAAGAAGACCGTATCGCGCGTCATCAATGAGGCGCCCTACGTCAACAAGAAAACCCGCGCTCGAGTCGAGGCCATCATCGCCGAGCACGATTACAAGCCCGATCCGCAAGCACGCGGACTGGCGTTTCGCCGCTCATTCCTCGTCGGCATGATTCATGACAATCCCAATTCGCAGTACGTCGAGAATGTTCACCTCGGGATCCAGGACGCACTGGCCAGCCGCGGTTACGAGCTGGTGATTCGGCCCTGCGACCGCCGCAGCCCGACGTTTCTTGACGACATGCGCGGCTTCGTCGAGCGGCTTCGCCTCTTCGGCGTGGTGCTGATGCCGTCGGTGTCGGAGGACGATCGACTGGCGAAATTGCTCGAAAGCGTGGATTGCCCCTACGTGCGCATTTCCTGCGCCGCAGTCGACACGCCGGCCCGCCTGGTGCTGACGCATGATTGGCACGGCGCGGCGGCCGCCGCCCGCCGGCTGGCGCAGCTCGGTCACCGGCGCATCGCCTATATTTCCGGGCCGCCTTTGTTTCGTTCCTCGCACGAGCGCGGCGCGGGGTTCATCGCAGGCCTGACCGAATACGGTCTCGAGCTCAAGCCGGAGCTCACCATTCTCGGCGCCTACACCTATGAGTCGGGATTGGCCCGGGGCCGCGAGCTGCTCGGCCGGCCGGACCGGCCGACCGCAATCTTTGCCGGCAATGATGAGATGGCGAGCGGCGTCTACGGCGCGGCGCACGAACTCGGCATGCGCATCCCCGACGATCTGTCCATCATTGGATTTGATGACGCGCCGATCGCCACGCGCATGTGGCCGGCCATGACGTCGGTGCGCCTGCCGGTGCGGGAGATGGGCAGAGCGGCGGCGGAAAAATTATTTGTGAAGCCCAAGGAAGCGGCAAGGGCGCCTGCTGCCGAATTCACCCCCGACTTGATCGAGCGTCAGTCGACGGCGCGTCCGCCCGGCGTTGCGGCGCGCCGCTCCTAATCGTCCGCAACCGCGCGGCTCGCGGACCGCTCGTCAGCAAGACGTTGCAAAACCTGACACCGGTTACCTATACTGCCCGCCATGTCACGGCCACTCGTCCTAAATCCTGATCGGCTTTTCCCGGCCGACGCCGGCGTGCGCTCGCTCGCGCGCTCGCTGTATGCCTCGGTGCGCGATCTGCCGATCATCAGCCCGCATGGCCACACCGATCCGGCCTGGTTCGCGTACGACGAGCCCTTCGGGGACGCCGTCGATCTGCTGCTTGCCCCGGACCATTACCTCTACCGCATGCTCTATAGCCAGGGCGTGTCCCTCGACAAGCTGGGCGTCAGGACCCGGCAGGGTGCGCCGGCGTTCGAGCCCCGCGAGGCGTGGCGGCTGTTCGCCAGTCACTACAAATTGTTCCGCGGCACTGCTTCGGCGCTCTGGCTCGACCAGGTGTTTGCCGAAGTGTTTGGTCTCACCGTCCGCCTCGAGGCGGGCACGGCGGACCTGTATTTCGATGCCATTGGATCGGCGCTCGCATCCCGCGCTTTCAGGCCGCGTGCGTTGTTTGATAAATTCAATATCGAAGTCCTCGCGACGACCGAGAGTCCCGTGGATTCGCTCGACGCTCACATGGCGATTCGCCGCAGCGGCTGGCGGGGGCGGGTTATCAGCACCTACCGCCCGGATCCGGTGGTCGATCCCGAGCACGAATTCTTCCGGGATGCGCTCGAGAAATTCGGCAGACTCACCGGCCAAGACACGCACTCCTGGCGCGGTTACCTGGAGGCGCACCGGGTGCGCCGTGCAGAGTTTGCCGCCCTCGGGACGACCGCCACGGATCACGGCCATCCGAGCGCGGCCACCGCGGACCTGGGGGACGGCGAGGCGCAAGCCCTGTTCGGCAAGATCGTGTCGGGACGCTTCACGCCGGCCGACGCCGAGTTGTTCCGCTCGCAGATGCTGACCGAGATGGCGAAGTTGAGCCTCGATGATGGAATGGTGATGCAGATTCACCCGGGTGCTTTTCGCAATCACAACCGCGCGCTCTTTGACAGCCACGGCCGCGACAAGGGGGCCGACATTCCGCAGCGAACCGACTATGTGCGCGCGCTCAAGCCGCTTCTCGATCGCTTCGGCAACGATTCGCGGCTCACGGTGATCGTTTTTACCCTGGATGAATCGGCCTACAGCCGCGAGCTCGCGCCGCTCGCCGGCATCTACCCGGTGCTCAAGCTGGGTCCGGCTTGGTGGTTTCACGACAGCCCCGAGGGGCTGCGCCGATTTCGCGAGCAGACGACCGAAAGCGCCGGCTTCTACAACACCGTCGGTTTCAACGACGATACGCGCGCATTCTTGTCGATTCCGGCGCGCCACGATGTGGCGCGCCGGATCGATTGCGCGTTTCTCGCGCGTCTCGTCGCCGAGCATCGTCTTCCGGAGGACGAGGCCAGGGAGACCGCGATCGATCTGGCTTACAAACTGCCGAAGCAGGCCTATCGGCTCTGAGCGTTCTTGGGCTCGTGGGGGTTTCGTTTGCGCCTCTTCTGTTGCCAACTTCTGATCATTTTGTTTTTCGCCGGCACCTCCAGCGCGCCGGCCCAGGATGGCCGCAACGTCACGGAGCCTCGCATCCCGCCTGCGTGCGTGGTGCTGCAGGCAAGACTCGCGGCAGTCGACGGCGTGTTGCCTGCGCAGGCGGAGGCGAACCTGGATACCGCCCGGATCCAGCGCGCGCTCGATGGGTGCGCCGCGGGCAAAGCGGTTGAGCTGAAGGCCTACGGCCGCAAGCAGACCTTTCTCTCGGGTCCCTTGATGCTCCGCACAGGTGTTACGCTGGTGATCGACGCCAATACGTCACTCGCCGCGTCCGTCGACCCGCGGCTCTACGACATCACTCCGGGAAGTTGCGGCATTCTCGGAGAGCACGGCACCGGCTGCAAGCCGCTGCTCAGCGGCAACGACATCAGCGACAGCGGCATCATGGGCGACGGCTCGATCGATGGTCGCGGAGGCGCCAGGATCCTGGGGCAGACGGTCACCTGGTGGCAGTTGGCGCATACCGCCAAGGTGCTGGACAAATATCAGAAAGTGCCCGGGCTCATCGAGTTGAATCGCGTGCGCAACTTCGCGCTCTACCGCATTACGCTGCGCGACTCGGCCGCGCACCATGTCTTTGTCCATGACTCGGACGGCTTTACCGCCTGGGGCGTGAAGATCATGACGCCGGAGACCGGCCGCAACACGGACGGTATCAACCCCGTTTCCTCCACGAACGTCACCATCACGCATTGCTACATTCACGCCGGCGACGACAGCGTCGCCATCAGCTCGCGGCCGGGCGCCCCGGCATCGCACATCTCGATTATCGACAACCACTTCTACACCGGCCATGGAATGTCCATTGGCAGCGGCACCGGCGGCGGTGTCAGTCACGTGCTCGTGAAGGATCTCAGCATCGACGGCTCGTCGAACGGAATCCGGATCAAGTCCGACCCCAGCCGAGGGGGGCTGGTCGAGGAAGTCCGATACGAGAACGTGTGTATTCGCAACGTGACCAATCCCATCGTCCTGAGCCCGCGCTATACGAACTTCTCGGGCCAATTGATTCCCGAATACCGCAATATCGTCTTGCGCAATGTGCACGTTCTGACGCCGGGCGAGTATCTATTCGCCGGACTCGATGCGCAACATAAGCTGGGCGTGACGCTTGATGGTGTCTTTGCCGACGGTCTGAGCGACTCCCACGTGCGTGCCGAGTACGCCGACATCACCGTCGGATCGGGGGTGGGCAACCTCGAGCCGCAGGGGCCGGATGTGACGGTCGCGCGCACGCCCAATGGCCATCCTGGCTCGGCCCTGCCATGCAGCGCACGTTTTGTGCCCTTCCCCGCGTTGAATTCCGCGCCGCAGCTTGCCGTCGAGGTCCTTCCGGTTGACAAGACCTTCTATGTGGCCGCGGACGGCACCGGCGAATACTTTTCCATCCAGCGCGCCATCGATGTGGCGCCGCCCGGCGCGGTCATTTCTGTCGCTCCTGGTACTTATCGCGAAGTGCTCACCGTCACCAAGCCCAACATAGTGCTGCGCGGCCCCTACGAGGATGCCTCGAAGACCGTCGTGGTGGCCGGCAAGAGTTCCGGCTCGGACGGCGGCACGCTCAATTCCGCCACGGTGAACATATTGGCCAATGACTTCCTGGCCGAAAACATCTCATTCGTGAACGATTTCAACCGCACCCATCCCCAATTGCCGCAGGGTTCACAGGCCGTGGCGCTGTTGGTGCGCGGCGATCGCGCCATTTTCGAGAACGTGCGGGTGCTCGGCAATCAGGACACGCTTTACTCAGGTACCGGCGAGTGCGGCGGCAGCGGTGCCGAGCGCACTTGTCCGACCGCGCGCCAGTATTTCGATCGCTGCTTCATCGAGGGAAATGTCGATTTCATCTTTGGCGACGGCAAGGCGGTGTTCGACCATTGCGTCATTCGCAGCAACGCGCATTTCGAAGGCTTCGTCACGGCGCAGAGCAAGCGCTACGCCGCACAGGACTCGGGTTTTGTGTTTCGTGATTGCCGCCTCGAGGCGCAGGCCGGCGTTGAGAATGTCTATTTGGCGCGGCCGTGGCGCGCTTACGCGAGCGTGGTGTTTCTCAACACGTGGATGGGCGCCCAAATCGTGCCCGCAGGGTGGCGCGAGTGGCATCCCGGGGAGACCGATTACCTTCCGACCGCGTTTTACGCCGAGTACCAGTCAAGCGGGCCCGGCGCAACTCCCTTGCTGCGCGAACCGCACTCGATCCAGCTCACTCGCCTGCAGGCCGACAAGTTCGAGCCGGGGGAATACTTGCGCGGCGGCGACGGTTGGGACCCTGTCGGCATCCTGAAACGAAAACCTTTGGCGGATTGAATCCTTGGCGCGGCGGGATGGCGGGCCCTTGCGGCACGCAGGAGAGTTTGCTAAGTTCTGATACCGGTGTCATAGGCACACTCGCCAGTGCAAACGCAAAAAGAGCGGGTCATGCGTGTCATCGGTAGCATCCAGTTTTCTGGTCGCGGAGGGGGGAGCATGAAGACAACTCGAAAATCCAAAGGACCCTTGGGTTCAGTCCGCACCACCGCGAGCGTGATTATGTCGCTCTGCGGGCTCTGCGCCGGCGCGGCCGGCGCCGATGCTCCGGCCAACACCGCTGCGGACGGCCCTTCCGCGCAGCCCAGCAAGGACGATGCGCTGACGGAAATCGTCGTGACCGGCTATCGAAGCAGCCTGCAACAGGCAATCGACCTGAAGAAGAATTTCGATATTGAGGAAGACAGTATTCTGGCCGAGGACATCGGCAAATTTCCGGACCAGAATCTGGCGGAATCGCTGCAGCGAATTCCGGGCGTCGCGGTGACACGCGAGGAAGGCGAGGGCCGCGAAATCACCGTGCGCGGTCTTGGCCCCCAATACACTCGCGTGCGCATCAACGGCATGGAGGCGCTGACGACCACCGGCGGACCGGACAATGAGGGGGGCGTCAACCGCACCCGCGACTTCGACTTCAATATTTTTTCATCGGATCTGTTCAATTCCATCACCGTGCGAAAAACCGCGGAAGCCAGCGTGGATGAAGGATCGATCGGCGCCACCGTGGATCTGCACACGGCGCATCCGTTGGACTACGGCAAATTTGTCTTGATCACCCAGGCGAAAGGCAACTACAACGATCTCTCGGGCACGGTCGGGCCACAGTTCTCGGGTTTGATCTCCGATACATTCGCCGACGGAACGCTCGGTGCCTTGGCCTCGGTTTCCTTCGCTAAGCGGAGCTATCTGGACACCGGCGCCAGCACCGTGCGCTGGGACGAAGCGCAGGTGCTTAAAACCGGCACGACCCCCTTGGGCGCATCGCCTTATGGATTCGCATCCGTTCTGGGCACGCCGTGCACCGGGACGGCAGCAACCTTGCCGGCCGTGTGCCAACAAGCCGATGGCGCGCTGCATCCGCGTTTTCCCCGATACGATTATTTTCAGGACACCGAGTCCCGCCAGGGCGACTCCGTGTCCTTGCAGTGGAAACCCAACGACGCGAATCTGTTGTCGCTCGATGTGTTGCACTCCTACTACGAAGAAACGCGCCAGGAGCAATATCTCGAGGAACCCGGCCTGTCGGGACAGGGCAGCTGCACCAACCCGAATACCTCGACCAGCATCGGTTGCATCAACGTACTCTCCGATACCATCAACAGCCAGGGTGTGATGACTTCGGGCACCTTCAGCGGCGTCGATACGCGCGTCGAGGACCGGTACGACAGCTTGCACACGGATTTCAATCAAGCGACCTTGAACGGCAAACATACTTTGAGCCCAAGATGGAGCATCGATGAGCTGATCGGCTGGTCGCAATCCAACTTTGCGAACCCGGTGCAGACGACGTTGGGGTGGGATCAATTCAACCAGACCGTCGGCTACGATTTCAGCTCATCGAGAATCCCCGGCCTGAACTTCGGCACCGAGAATGTCGGCCTGACCGGGCCCTGGGTGCTGACCGAGGTCCGCGAGCGTCCGCAGACGACGACCAACGGATTCAAGAACGCCGAGTTCAACGTGCATTTCAAGGCGAGCGATGCCGTTAACTTGTCGGGAGGGCTGCAGTTCAAAGAATACAGCTTCAACACGACCTCCTACCGGCTGGTGAACGGCGAGTCTGTGAACTCGAAGAATGCGTACGCACCGCTGCTGGCCGTGCCCATATCAAGCTACGGGCAGACGCTTAACTACGCCAACGGCGCGGGCGTCAGTGTGCCGGGAGGCAGCACGACGATCTGGGCGACGCCGAGCACGCTCCTGGCGGCGAATGCGCTCGGAATTTATTCGAACAGCAGCCTGTTTGCGCTGAGCACCGCGGGCGACCTCGGCGACAACGTGTCCGTGTCGGAAAAGGACTATGGCGGATACCTGCAGATGAATTTCGACGGGCATTTGTTGTCGCACGAGCTACGCGGCAACATCGGCGTGCGCACGGTTCGCACCGATCAATTTTCGCTGGGCTATGCCTCGACACTGCTGCCGATCACCGCGAGCCGCGACTACAACAACGTTTTACCGGCGCTCAATCTGGCCTGGTCGCTGCGCGATGACTTCCTGACGCGACTGGGGGTTTCGCGCGACCTCTCGCGGCCGAACCTGACCGACCTGGCGGCCAGCACGGCCGTGACGGTCTCGGGAACCCAGTTCAACGTGAAGACCGGCAATCCGAACATTCAGCCGTTCCTCGCCAATGCCTATGACCTATCGTTCGAGTGGTATCCGGCGACCGGTACCATGCTCGCGGTGGCGCCGTTCTATAAGCAGGTGCTGACTTTCACGTCCACGCAAACCACCAACACGGTCTTCAACGGCAATCCGTTCGGCGTGCCGAATTCACTCGCCATTGCGGCTTGCGGCTCGACGCCGGGGTGCAGTCCGAATGCGACCTGGGCTTTCTCCACGCCGGTGAATTCGCCGGGCGGCGACGTGAAGGGAATCGAGTTCAATTATCAGCAACCGTTTCGCTTCTTGCCGGGATTCTTGAGCAATACCGGCCTGCAGATGAACTACACCTACGTCGAGTCGAAGGTGAAATACCTGACCGGCCCGAACACCTTTGTCACCAATCAATTGACCGGGTTGTCAAAGAATACTGCGGGTGCAGTGCTGTACTATGAAGATTCGAAGTGGAGCGCGCGTGTCTCGGGCGCTTACCGCAGCCGCTATCTGACCGTGGTCCCCGGTCAGGAAGTGGGTACCAGCGCCGACGGTTTCGACGCGACCTTCAATCTCGATGCGTCGATCCAGTACAACATCACGTCTCACTTCAGGGTCACCCTGGAAGGCGCCAACCTGACCGACCAGTATGAAAGCGAGTTCAACGATACCTCGCGGGATCTCGTTTATTACTACCACCATACGGGACGCGAGATTCTTTTTGGCGCACGCTATCAATACTGAGGCGGGGCACTGACGCTCAGCGGAGCCAGCGATACGGGCCCGGGCTAGCGCGCGAGCCAGCCGCCATCCACGGAAATGATGGCGCCGTGCACATAGTCTGACGCTGCGGACGCCAGGAATACCGCGGCGCCGCCCAGATCCGCCGGCACGCCCCAGCGGCCGGCAGGTATCCGCGCGAGGATTTCGCGGTTGCGGCTTTCGTCGTCGCGCAAAGCCTGCGTATTGTCTGTGGCGAAGTAGCCCGGCGCGATCGCGTTCACATTGATGCGCTGCTTCGCCCACTCATTGGCCAAGGCTCTGGTGATTCCGGCCAAGCCGCTCTTCGCGGCGGTGTACGCCGGCACGCGAACGCCGCCCTGAAAGGACAGCATCGACACCACGTTGATGATTTTTCCGCCGTTCGAAGCGGCCATGTGGCGCGCCGCCGCCTGCGCCAGAAAAAACGCCGACTTCAAATCGACATTGACCACCCGGTCCCAATCGGTTTCCGTCACCTCCAGGGCATCGGCGCGCGAGATCAGGCCGGCGTTGTTGACCAGGATATCGAGGCGGCCCATTGCTCGCAGCGCCTCATGGACCACGCCGGCAATGGGCGCCGTCGAAATCAGATCGGCGGAAATGAAATGAAAGCGCCGCTTTGAGCCCACAACAGCTGCTTGCGTTTCGACCGGCGCACGCCGGCCGACCGCGACGATGTCGGCACCCGCCTGCGCGAGCGCGATGGCGATCGCCTGACCCAGTCCGGTATTGGCGCCGGTAACCAGTGCCGTCCGGCCGTCAAGGGCGAAGGGATTGCTCGTCATTTGAGCTGGCAGATATCGAGGACATGCATGTCGGTGTAATCGAGATTCTCCCCGCCCATTGCCCAGATGAAAGCGTAGTTCGAGGTGCCGGCCCCCATGTGGATCGACCAGGGCGGCGATACCACGGCTTGCTCATTGGCAACCACGATATGGCGCGCGGCGTCGGGTTCGCCCATGAAATGGAACACGCGGTCATCCTCGCCCAAACCGAAATAGAAATAAACCTCGGATCGCCGGTCGTGTAGATGCGGCGGCATGGTGTTCCATACGCTGCCCGGCTTGAGAATCGTCAGGCCCAGCAGCAGCTGCGCCGATTTGCAGGTCGCCGGCACGATGTATTGATAAATCGTGCGCTGGTTCGACGTCTGAAGCGCCCCGCGCTCCAAAGGCACTGCCTTGTCGATCGGGATTTTGACAGGCTCGTATCGCGCATGAGCCATGGTGGCAACCAAGTAGAATTTGGCGTTGCCGTCCGGCGACTCGAAGGCCACGTCCTTCGTGCCCATCGGCAGATAGAGCCCGTCGCGGGGCGATAATTCATGGCGCAGAGCGTCCGCCGTTACGACACCTCGGCCGCCGCCGACATTGACGATCCCTAACTCGCGCCGCTCCAGCAGCGGCGCACCGGCAACGGGTGCCCCTTGCGGCGGCAGTCTGACCGCTGCGCCGCGCGGACAGGCTCCGCCGACGATCAGCCGGTCATGATGACTGTAGTTGAGCACTACGCGTCCGTCGCGGAACAAATGGCTCATCAAATACAGATCGCGCAGCTCCTGATTGCCGGCCTCGGCGATCATGGTCGGGTGCGTCGCCTGATAGACCTTGTCGTACATATTCATTCCCCGTTTTGCCTCCGGTATCATTGACTATGACACCGGTTTCCTAGTTACAATGCAAGGAGGAAAGACGGGGGAAACGTCGTGCAAAACGCGGTGACGAGTGGGCGCAGCGAGGATCGCCTCAGGACCGCGGCCGCCATTGCCCGCCGCTTGGTCAGCGCGAGGCGCGACGCGAGACCTCTGGCCGAATTTCCCGGGACGATTCCGCCGGATCTGGAAGCGGCCTATTTGTGCCAGGACTTGGCGATCAAGGCATGGCCCGATCGTCTGATCGGTTGGAAAGTCGGCATGATCGCGCCGCCGTTGCGCGCGGTGTTTGGAACCGATCGCCTCGCCGGTGCCATTTTCGACGCCGGTCTGCGAAAAGCTCATGAGGTCGTCGAATTTCCGGTCTTTGTCGGCGGCTTTGCGGCGGTCGAAGCCGAATTCGTCCTGCGCATCGCCCATGATGCGCCGCCGGGAAAACTCGACTGGACGCAGCGCGAAGCGCAGGCCCTGATCGGCGCAATGCATATCGGCATCGAGACCGCCGGCAGTCCACTGGCGACGATCAACGAATTGGGCCCGACGGTGGTGGCGGCCGATTTCGGCAACAATGCCGGCCTGATCCTCGGGCCGCCGGTTCGCGATTGGGCGGCGCAGCCGCTAAAGTCCCTGGCCGTCGAGACCCGCATCGACGGCAAAATCGTCGGACGCGGCGATGCCGGCGTTCTGCCGCGGGGCCCGGTCGGTGCGCTGCAATTTTTGGCCGCGCACACCGCGAAGATCGGCCGGCCCCTGAAAGCCGGCATGCTGGTTTCAACCGGCGCCGTCACCGGCGTGCACAACATCAAGCCGGGACAGAGCGCGGTTGCCGATTTCGGTTCCCACGGAAGGATTTCCTGCTTCGCGGTTGCGGCGAAATGAGCGCCGGCGAGATCGGCACGGGCGGCGCGGCCGAAGCAACGATCACGCGTGCGGCAGCGCGGGCCGGCCATTATCGCTGGCTCATTTGCGCCATGCTGTTTGCCGCCACCGCGATCAATTACGTTGATCGCCAGATCATCGGCGTCCTGAAACCGGTCTTGCAAGGCGATTTCGCCTGGTCGGAGATGGACTATGCGGACATCGTCTTTTGGTTCCAGGCAGCCTACGCCCTAGGCTATCTGGTGTTCGGCCGGCTGATCGACAAAATCGGCGCACGCTTAGGTTACGGCCTGGCCATCATCATCTGGACCGGCGCGCACATGGCGCATGCCGCGGTCAGCTCCCTGTTCGGTTTCCAACTCGTGCGCTTCGCGCTGGGGTTGGGCGAATCCGGCAATTTCCCCGCGGCATTGAAGGCGGTTGCCGACTGGTTCCCGAAATCCGAACGCGCTTTGGCGGCGGGCATCATGAATGCCGGCAGCAACGTCGGCGCCATTATCACGCCGGTATTGGTTCCCGTGATCACCTTGGCCTGGGGCTGGCGTGCGGCCTTCCTCATTACCGGGGTGTTCAGCCTCGTGTGGCTCATCGTCTGGCTGATCGTTTATCGCGACCCCGCCCGGCACGGCCGTGTGGGCGCGGCGGAACTGGCGCATATCCGCCAGGATCCCCAGGAACGCACGGAAGCACCGGTGAAGTGGCGGCACCTGCTTACTTTGCGCGCGACCTGGGCCTTCGCCATCCCCAAATTTCTGATCGATCCTATCTGGTGGATGTTCCTGTTCTGGCTGCCGGATTTTTTTGCCAAACGCCATGGCCTGGATCTGCAAAGCTTCGGTCCGCCGCTGGTCGCCGTGTACGTCCTGTCGGATTTCGGCAGCGTCGCCGGCGGGTGGCTGTCATCGCGCTTGCTGGCGCGCGGCCTGCCGCTCTACGCTGCGCGAAAATACGCAATGCTCATCTGCGCGCTGGCGGTCACGCCGATTATTTTCGCGATGTATGTCGACAATCTGTGGCTCGCCGTCGCTATCGTCGGGCTCGCCGCCGCCGCTCATCAAGGCTTTTCCTGCAACCTGCTAACCATGCCCTCCGATCTTTTCCCGCGCTCGGCCGTGGCTTCGGTCGTCGGCATCGGCGGGACCGCGGGCGCCATCGGCGGCATGCTCATGGCGAAATATGCCGGCTGGGTGTTGGATTCAATTGGCAGCTACACACCGCTCTTCATGGTCGCCGGCACCGTCTATCTGCTGGCCTTGGGCGTATTACATCTACTGTCGCCGCGCTATGCGCCGGCTGTCATCGGAGAATCCAAATGAACACCACGCGGCGCGATTTTATTCTGGCCGGGGCAAGCGCCGCGGCTTTGGGCGCATTGCCCGGCATCGTTTTTGCGGCCGATCCCTGGCAAAGCGCCGCGAACATTGTCGCGCGCATCAAGCCGCCGACGTTTCCCGAGCGCGATTTCGACATCACAAAGTATGGTGCGCGCGGCGACGGCACTACGGACTGTACGGAGGCAATCGCGCGGGCGATCGCCGCTTGTAACACCGGCGGCGGCGGCCGCGTGGTCGTTCCGGCCGGGACGTTTTCGACCGCACCGATTCATCTCAAAAGCAATGTCAATCTGCATCTGGCCGATGCCGCCGTGCTGTCCTTCAGCCGCGATCCGGCACGCTATCTTCCCCTGGTCTATACCCGCTGGGAAGGCGTCGAATGTCTGAACTACTCGGCGCAGGTTTATGCGGATGGTCAGGAAAATATCGCACTCACCGGTTCGGGCACGCTGGAAGGCAATGCCGATTGCAGTCACTGGTGGCCGTGGAAAGGCCGCACCAACTGCGGCTGGCGCGAGGGTCAGCCGCATCAGGATCCAGCCCGCAACGCACTGTTCAACATGGGTGACAAGGACGTGCCGCTCGCTCAACGCATCTTCGGAGAGGGCCACTATCTGCGTCCCAACATGGTGCAATTTTGCCGCTCAAAAAATATCCTGATCGAAGGCGTGACCATGAAAAATTCGCCGATGTTCGAGATCAATCCGGTTCTCTGCCTCAATGTCACCGTGCGCGGCATAACCGTCGTCAGTCACGGACCGAACAATGACGGCTGCGATCCCGACTCCTGCCAGGATGTTCTGATCGAGAATTGTTCCTTCGACACCGGCGATGATTGCCTGGCAATCAAGGCGGGCCGCAATCACGACGGACGCCGCGTCGGCGTTGCTTCGGAAAACATCGTGGTCCGCAACTGCAAAATGAAGGAAGGCCACGGCGGGCTGACCATCGGCAGTGAGATGTCGGGCGGTGTGCGCAATGTTTTCTTCGAGAATTGCGATCTCAGCAGCCCCAATTTGAATCAGGCGCTGCGCCTGAAGACCAACGCCATGCGCGGCGGGACAATCGAGCACATTTTTTTCCGCGACATCAGGATCGGCGAGGTGAGCGCCGCGGTCCTGCAAATCGACTTCACTTACGAGGAAGGTGCCGCGGGGCCCGAACGCCCCAATGTCGGCGACATCCATCTTGAGAACGTGACCTGCGGGAAAAGCAAGCTCGCGCTGGAGCTGCGCGGTTTCGCAAATGCACCGATCCATGATGTGACTTTGAGGAACTGCTCATTCGAGCACATCGAAGAGGCCGACATCCTCGATCATGTGAGAGGGCTCGAGCGGATCAACGTCAAAGAGAACGGGAAGCTGGTCGTCTGACGAGCCCTTGCACGGGCACCTCAAATTGCCCAAGTCACTTGGGCCAACGCTACGCCGGGCCGACGCGGTAGGCGCAGAGCTTGTTCCCTTCGGGGTCCCGGAAGTAGGCGGCGTAAAACGCCTGCGGTCCTTCTTCACCGCGAACGCCCGGCGCGCCTTCATCCGATCCGCCGAGTTGCAGCGCCTTTTTGTAAAGGGCATCCACTTTGGCTCTCTCGTTGAGAACGAGAGCCAGCATGTTGCCGTTGCCGGGCTTCGCTTCTTTCCCGTCATAAGGAGGAGTGATCGCCAGCGCCGGCCGGTCCAATCTGGCGCCATACATGGTAAATCCATGCGGCAATTCCATCAGGCGCTTGGCGCCAATTTCCACCAGCAGCGCATCGTAAAAAGCTTGTGCCCGCGCAAGATTATTGGTCCCGAGGGTGGCGTAGCCGATCATGATCTCTCCTTGAGTCGCGTTTCTAGGCCGCTTGCGCGAGCCGCGTCAGGGCGGTATTGACCCCCTCGGCCATCTCGCTTAAAGATTCTCGCTCCAATTGCGTGCTCACGCGGTCAAGATCGATTCCCACGGTTTCGAGGTCGCCGAGTTGTGCAAGCACCTCGAGCAGATTGCGCTCGACCGTTGGCGCTGCGGTGCCGTGATCGCGATACGCTTCCGCGGCACCGAGCGACATCGAACTAATCGTATCGCGGCCGATGAGCCGATTGATGTATTTCAGATCGCTGTCGCATCCTTGATGACTGTCCGCGCTGGTCCATAGCAGCCGCTGCGGGTGCGCGTGCGACGCGGCCAAAGGCCGCCAACGCAGTGATGCGATCATGCTTTTGTAATCTTGGTACGCAAATTGCGCCATGGCAATCGCAGCGTGACCGCGCAGACGGCTGATGCGCGCGGCCTTTTCGGGGCGATGGATTGCATCGAGATCATGATCGATCGCGGCGTCGATGCGACGCACGGAAATACTCGCCACGGATACAACGCGATCGAGCGGCAATCTTTCCGCGGCACGATCCTCCAAGCCCATGACATAGGCGTCGGCCGCCTGCCGATGGCGGCGGGTGCCGAAAATCAAAGTGGCATTCACATTGATGCCCGCTGCCGTCAGCCCTCGAATTGCCATCAAGCCGGTGTCGGTGGCGGGTATCTTGATCATCAGATTGGGCCGGTCGATCAAGTTCCACAAGCGTCGCGCCTCCAATTGGGTGGTTTGCGCATCATTGGCGAGAGCGGGCGAGAGATCGATATTCACATAACCGTCGCGGTGGCCGGAATCTCGATAAGCCGGCCGTAAGCGATCGGCGGCGTGACGTACATCGTCGATGCGCAGATGCTCGAAAATCTGCCGCGCTTCGGCGCCCTTCGCACGTAACTTCGCGACGGTCTTGAGGTAGGTCAGATCCTCGGCATAAGCGGCGGCAAATCCAGCCGAATTGGCATCGATACCGGAGATGCCTTCTTTGATCAGGTGAACAAACTGAGAACCGGCAAGCATGCGGGGATGCACGCATTCCAGCCAGGTGCTCTGTCCATAACTCTGCAAGTCGTAGAGGCGATTTCCGCCCAGCTTTCTATTCATTGCTGCAGCTCCCGGGCTACCGACCATAGGCAAAGACGCGAAGCGGCAGCGGTCATTATCTTATGACGATGCCGATGAGCGAAAATTCCCGTAATTTGCGGCTGACGTTGCCTTTATTTGCGCTTGTTGCGCCGCACATGGATGTGGGTATAAGTTGCGGGTCGGGATGTTTTCGGCGGATCAGATGGCGGTAGTCTCCGGTCGCTGCACAGGGAGATTTTGACATGGCACTTAAAGTCATCGGAGCGGGACTCGGCCGCACCGGAACGTTGTCGCTCAAACTTGCACTGGAGCAGTTGGGCTTCGGACCGTGCTATCACATGACAGAAGTGCTGATGGAACCTTCGCGTGGAGCCGGCTGGGTGGGTGCTGCCGAGGGGCGCCCGGACTGGAACGCCATTTTTACGGGTTTTGAGTCGACGGTAGATTATCCCGGCTGCGCGTTTTGGCGGGAGCTGGCGCAATTTTATCCTTCCGCGAAGGTTTTGCTGTCGGTCCGCAATCCTCAAGACTGGTTCGATTCGACGCAGCAGACCATCTTCTCCGAAGAGCACAACAAGCCGCTCGTGAAGTCGGCTCTATCGGAATTCTTTCAAAAGACGGTGTTCAATGCGTTTGGCGATCGAATCCACGACCGCGAATTCATGATCGCCGCCTTTGGGCGGCACAACGCTGAGGTTGAGAAGGCGGTTCCAAAAGATCGCCTGCTGGTCTACGAGGTGATGATGGGATGGCCGCCATTGTGCAAATTTCTTGGCGTTCCCATACCGGATTCACCGTTTCCTCGTGTCAATTCGCGCGAAGAACGACTACAGCAGCGCGCATCGATGGCTCAAGGTCCGGGCGCACCGGAAGTAACCCTTGAAGCGATCGGGAAGGTGCTGCGGGCGAAGTTGGGAAACCGCAGCGCCGGACCCAAAGGATCCTAGGAATATCGTTTAAGGTCGTCTGACCATGCAGCACCGGGCTTTTGGCTGAGTTTGCTTTGCGGTCGGGGTGGGGGTGCCGTTTTAATCTCCCGGGGAGATTTTCGAGTACCGGCTTTGAGCTTGAGAGTCGGGCGAGATGCGGGGAAGTTCGACGGGTTCGATTGATGCATAGATGGTTTGGCGGCTCCTTGGGTCTAAAAACTGGGCGGCATTAGAATGACGATGCAATGGAACGTAATGACTGATCGTGACGTTTATACGTTTCCCGCTTCGATTTGTCGATGAATTGACAAAGGAAACCCCTCGTTTCCGGCATCAAAGCGGCTGCT
Organism: uncultured Gammaproteobacteria bacterium; assembly: GCA_963721095.1. Lineage (GTDB taxonomy): Bacteria > Pseudomonadota > Gammaproteobacteria > Steroidobacterales > Steroidobacteraceae > Bog-1198. The sequence continues at coordinate 1,198,302 of CAVRHU010000001.1, forward strand.
CGGGCTGCCGATGGACGCCTCAAAGCGTTTGACCCCATCGCGGCCATCGCAGTGCAACAAGCCGTTTGGATTGCTTATTGGCAACCGGTTGCATAGAGTAGCTGGTTTATTCATTGGTTAAATCCAACTGGAGTTCGAGTGCGCAGTGACCACAGATCCGGGTGTCCCATCAACCTGACGCTCGAAATCCTCGGCGACAAATGGAGCCTGTTGATCATCCGCGATGTTATCTTCGGCAACCGGAGACACTTCCGGGAATTGCTGGTGAATTCCGAGGAGGGAGTCGCCTCGAACATTCTGGCCGATCGAGTCAAGCGGCTGGTTGAGCAAGGGATCATCACCAAAGCCCATGATCCGAGCCACAAACAAAAAGCCATCTATAGTCTCACTGAGCAAGGCATCGAACTTGTGCCGGTGCTCGCACAGATGGCGGGATGGGGCCGCAAATATCTGCCCGTCAGCAATAAGTACAACATCGGCGCGGAATTATTGGAAAAGGGCGGTCCCAAGCTGTGGAGCAAATTCATGTCTGAGTTGCGTGTCCTGCACTTGGGTGCGGACACCCGCAGGACATCCCGGTCCATGGCGTCGGTCGCCGCTGAGTTGCAAGCCGCCAACGAGGCAGGCGTCGCGCGCCGCGCGGGAAGCAATAAGAAAATTCGACGACGGCGTGTGCCAAGAGCACGCACCCGCAAACAGCCGGAAATTCTCAGCCGCAACAAAACATAGCGGCGCTCAGCATAGCGGATGAGTGGGCGCCAGAAAGCCCTGCTGCGCGCGGACGCGCGCGACCCAAGCCTCGAATGCCGGGAGATGGTCGGTTGAGATGCCGGCATTGGCTGCGAGGTGCGCATAGGCAAAAATTGCAATATCCGCGATGGAGTACGTGTCGGCGGCGATAAAGGGCTGCAGGGCGAGTTCGCGATTCAAAATATTGAGCGCGCGATTCGCGGTGGCCCGTTTGTCATCGACCAGATTCGTCGGGCGCGCGGAGAGTCCCCCGGTGAGCGCCCAGTAGTGCAGGCTGCCGACCGTGGTCTGAAGATAGTCCGCTTCGAATGACAGCCATTGAAAGACCTTTGCCTGGGTGAAAGGATCTTGCGGACGGTACTCCGTGTTGTTGCTCAAGTACCAGAGAATGGTGTTGGATTCCGACAGCACGCGCCCATCGTCAAGCCGAACCACCGGCACGGGACCCCAATGATCGACCGGTGCGCGCGTCACCGTTCCGCGGCGACTTTCGGACGCGCTGATGAATTCGGATTGATAGGGGACACGCAGATGCCAAAGGAGCTGGCGCACCTTCCAGGCGTTTTGAGAGGGGCGATAATCAAACAGCGTGATCATATGATTCTCGGCGGAACTGTTTTCCCAGGCTGGCGCGCGGGGAAAAGCATTTTGATATACCGGCGCAAATGATCCAGGCAATCGGCCGCGACGGCCGACGTCTGCTGGGCCTTTGCGAGAACGAACGCCCCTTGAAGGACTGCCTGGGTGTAGAGCGCCAGACTTTCGGCGCTAAATGAGCCATCCGCGCCGTACAGACGCATGGCTTCTTCAATATCTGCGACGAGCATTTCTGCGTGCCCCGTGATCGACTTTTCGCAGGCGTCTCGCACCGCGGGATGCGTCTCGTAAACCTCCTGAATGATGGTGCCGGCGTAGCACGTAAATTCCGGTAGCCGGGCCTGTAGCAACGACTTGCGAAAATCAACATAGGCCAGTAAACGGTCGAGTGGATCGGGCAGCGTTTGAAAAGCCGCGGACAGGAAGCAAGGGCTGGTGACGGTGATCCAGTGTTCAGCGGCCGCAATCGCCAAGTCTTCCTTACTCTTGAAGTGATGGAAGAAACTTCCCTTGGTCAGTCCGGCCGCTTCGCATATATCCTCGACGCGCGTCGCGGTGTATCCCTTGCGGCGAAAAACGGATAGCGCCGCATCGAGCAGGGACGCCTTGGATTCGTGATGCACTTCAACCATAAGAGCGCTTCAATGATTTCGAAGAAAAATATACCAACTAGTGGGTATGGTGCCAAAGTCGATGGATCGCTGTCAAGACGCCGACGGCGAATGCACGAATAATCAATATGTTATCTGGGAGGACGCTGCATGTCTCGACCGGCAAATCAGGGTCTTAGCCCGTTGTAGCCTTTCGATCGAATTGGTCGCGGGCATCCAGCATCGCCCCGACAAGCGTCCGCTCTTGGGGCGACAGTTCGGGACGCCAGACGTCGAATATCATCACCACCCGCAAATCCTTGCCGAGGTTCCAAGCCTCGTGTTCCACGCTGTCGTCAAAAACGACGACTTCGCCTTCACGCCATGCGCGCGTTTCGTTACCCACGCGCAGCGCGCATTTTTCGGGGACGATCAGCGGCAGGTGGCAGATGAGCCGGGCGTTCATGTATCCGTGGTGAGGTTTGATTCGAGTTCCGGGGCGCAGCAACGAAAAGAGCACGGCCGGCGTGCGAGCGGTTCGGCACAGCGGCAAGTCCCGCAGCGCCGCCATCGTGGCGGGACAACGCCGTGCATTGAACTCCACCACCTTGCCGTCCTTGATCAGGTAGAAGGCGCTCCAGTTTGAATCCTGCAGCAGCGGATTTGCGTTCGGGCGGCGCACCTCATTCTCAATGTAGGGCGCCCATCCCTCGCCGTTGAGAACCGCTTGGGCTTCGGCGCATATGCGCGGCGTCAGCATCTCAAGCGTCCGCACCCACGCAAAGTCGCGCCGATCGTAGAACTCGATCTGGGGCAGCCCCGGGAAGTAGAAGTTCGATGGCTGCTGAAGAAAAATCTGCCGCTTACCGAGCAGCAGGTCAACCGCGTGAGCCACTCGTTCGGTCCCCGCTTCGCCGAGCCCCCGCGCCGCCAGCACGCTCATGAGATGCGCCTCGAAATTGCCGGCCATGCGCTGTCGAACCGCAGCGATGCGGTCAAGCGCCGCGCGCCATTCCTTCGGCCGGGAGGGAAGGGAATTCGCCAACCGGATCGCAACGCCATAGTGAGCGCTTGCCGCGCGTTCATCACCCAGCCGGGCGAAGAGGTCGCCTTTGCCGATCAGAGCGGGAACGTGGTTCGGGTCGAGCTTGAGCACCTGATCCAAGGCGTAGCTCTCCTCGGCTGCACTGTGTAGTTGCCGATGCGCCGCGGCCACGGCGAACCAAACGGCGGCATCGGCTTCGCCCGCCTGCACCAAGCGGGTCAGCAGATCTCGCGCTGCGCGCGGATCGCCGCGTTTCAGCGCCGCGAAGCCCTCGGCCGCCCACGCTCTCATTGACCTTGCGTCGCGACCGGCGTTCCATCCGACCAGCGCGCCACTTCCACCATGTAGGTGGCCAGTTCCTCCGGAGCGTTTTGAAACTGCGGGTTCAGCAATACCGGGGAGCCGGGAAGATCGTTTCCCATCTCTCCATGCTCGGACCGCGCGCCATAGAACATGAGATGCGGATGCCAGTGACCCTGTGCGTCGCCGAGAATCTGATCGCGGGACATCATGTAACACATCGCCCCGGGTTCCAGCGCTGGAACTTCCCTTGTTGCGATCACCTGTTTGAGGCGATCGATTATTTGAGGCTTGGATAATCCGGACAGGACCATTTCAGTCCTTTTGTAGGTAAACGGTAGTACCGTCCGAACGGCGGGCGGATTGAAACAGATCGGACCGAGCATCTTGGGATTCCAGAACTCCGGCCAGTCGAAGGGCGACATCCATGAGCGCTCGACGATGCACACAAAGCCGTTTTCCCCCTTGACCGCGGTTTCGTAGCCGTGCGGTTTGAGCACGGCGATCGTGGCGTTTCCTGATATGGATGCCGGTGCCGCGCTGCGCGCGAGGGCTACCTCCGCGCTTTCGGCCATCAGGTATCGCGCGATCGGTGCCATGCTCGGATAGGGCGATTTCGAAGCCTTCGCCTGCCCGATGATGGCAAGATTGAGCGCGGCCCATAGGAGGAGCGTCGGACTCAAGAGGCTGACGGAATTTCTTCGGTTCATGCGGTTAACCTTAAGCCGGCGGGGGAGAGATCGGAATCGATCTCTCCTCCCTCGCGTTCAACCTTCTTAGAATTGCGCAATGATTTGACCGAAGATGAACCTCCCCAGCGAATCATAGACCTGCGGGAAGGTGTTGCCGTTGCCCGCCGGCGGTCCGGGAAGCGTGCTGGCTCCAATGACGGGCGGATCCTTATCGAAGACATTGTTGACGCCCAAGCGCAGCGTCACTTTGTCGCCGAGTTTCACAGCCGCGGTCAGATCGATGTAATTGAACGAGCTGATGAAGGCGTCGGTGTTTGAAATGACGCCGTTGGCGATGGTGCCCCCGATCGCACCCAGATTCGGATTGGTGCTGAACTGCTCGGATTTCACGCCGGAGAAATAACGCCAGGCGACCGACACATCAAGCCCGCTCCACGGCGTCGACCAAGTCGTGCGCAGCGTGTGACGCCAGCGGAATACCGGAATCCCGGCCCCAGTGTTGAAGGAACTGCAGGTCGCGCCGTAGTACCCGACGCACTGATAGGACGAGCCGGGGTCATTCGCGATGGGTTCGACTTCGTAGGAATTGATGTAGGTGCCGACGAGCGCTGTGCGAATTTTTCCAACGGAGCCGATGTCGAAAGAATAACTCAAATCCAGATCCACGCCGCGTTCCAGGACGGAGCCGTTATTGACCAAGGGGTCGATGATGTATCCGGCGCCCGGCAACGCAGTCAATAGGAACAGCGATCCGAACTGGTCGCGATGGATGTCGCCGCAAAGAAGATCATTCGTCATACATTGGTTGAGAATGTTGGCGCCGCCCAGGCCTTGGATGACGCCTTCAATCTTGATGTTGTAGTAGTCGATTTGCGCGCGAAATCCCGGAATGAACGAGGGTGTCCAGCCGATTCCAAAGGAACTGGTCAGCGCCGTCTCCGGATGCAAAGTTTGGCTGCCGCTAAGGAGCCCGTTGTACTGACCGGCCGGATTCGACTCGATATGTCCGTATTGCGCCGCAGTAACACCGGTTCGCGCGCAGGCAGCGGCGGATGCCACCGGAGTGGCTCCGGCGCAGGGATCGGAGGAGTAAGTGCCGTCGAGTCCGATCGCCGCCGGCGTGAACAACTCCACCACGTTAGGGGCGCGAACTGCGCGCGAGAAACTGCCGCGAAGTCTCACATCGCTAACCGGCGACCAATCGACGCCAAATTTGTAGGTGTTGGTCTGGAAACCCAGGTTGTAGCTGGAGTAGCGATAACCTGTTTCCAGATTCAACGTTTGCGCAAAGGGTTTATCTTCGAGCAGCGGCATTCGCGCCTCAATAAAGCCTTCGCGTGAAATTTCGCCGCCGAGAATCGGCGGTGCGGGACCGCCGGCGCCGTCCACATTGGGGGACTGCTCGAACGCATCGGTCTGAACCGCCGAGGTCACGTCCCGGTACTCACCGCCGACATTGACCTTGAGGCCGGAACTGGCGAGCGGCGACTGCACCCCATATTTGCCGAGGTCCCCGGTGAAATTGATGTTTACCGCCAGTTGCTTGACGAAACCCTGGCTTTGCGCCGGGGTGTCGAGGTAGTTGATGGCCGCCTGCGACGGGGGTTGACTCAAGTTGAAGATGTTGTAGGGCACGCAAGCGCCCCCCACGACGCACTGCGGGCCGGTCGGCGTTTGAATGACATTGAGCGCGTTGGCTTCCTTGGTTTTATCGAAGAAATTGAAGTTGATGTTGGGGTTGTTCACGTAGCTGTATTGGAAGCTCGAATCGTAGTCCCATGCGTCGTCGATCTTGCCCTTGACGCCGAGGACCTCATGAAAATCCATGTGCTCGAACGTCGTGAGGCGAGGTCCACCCTCCACGTTGCGCCGGCCGATGAGTACCGTGGCGGTATTCGCCGTGTTGCCGGCGCACCAGGTATTGATCTGATCCGTCGAAAGGAATGGATTCGAGCAATTGAAGGTGCGCAAGTCGGCGAAAATACCGCCGGGCGCCACCTGAGCGGTCGAAATGTCGTCCATGAACATGAAATGCGAGTACACCGTGGCGTGTTCATTGAACTCATAGTGCATGAACGCCCCGGCCGTGTAGCGCTCATCCGGCCGCTGGTAAAAATTGAGCGCGCCGAAGTTGTACAGATTAGCGGCGCTAAACGGGATCAGGGTGCCGTTGGGGCCAATCGTGTTCTCAACCTGGCGGCCCGCAAGCGGGACGCCATTGACGTCGACCGCCGTAAATCGCCCCGGATAGGAGGTGGATGAACCGGCGCAGGAGAATTTGCCCGAGTTGTTCGTCACGAATCCCGAGCCCAGACTGCAGGCGCTGTAGTCGTACTTGCTCTGCAGCACCCCGGCGATGTTGCGGTAGGTGGCGTAGAAGGTTGCGTTGCCGTTGCCATCCGGGCTGTTGAGGCCGGCGATGAATGCCAGTGATTTTTGCGCGCCGGTGTTGACGCTGTTAGGGGCTTCTTGAAACCCCGCGGCGGCAATCGCCTGCTGCACGCCCTCGGGATTGTCGTTGTGATGTTGGTAGATGCCGGCATCGGCGACCAGTTTTACACCCTCGAAATGATCGTTGAGCTTGAAATTCACCACGCCCGCGACGGCATCCGCGCCGTACACGGAGGAGGCGCCGCCGGTGAGCACCTCAATGCTGTCGATCAATTCCGCCGGGATCATGTTGACGTCAGATGCGGAGTTCGCCGGGTCACCCGGGCCCAATCGAAATCCGTTGACCAGCACCAGCGTGCGTTTGTCACCGAGGCCCCGCAAGTTAACCGTCGCCGCGCCGGTTCCTCCATTGGAAACGTTGCCGCCCTGTGCGGCGAACACCTGCGGCAACGAATTGAGCAGATCCTCGACCCGGCTTACACCGGTTTGCTGAACATCGAGCGCCGAAACAAAGGTGACGGGGCTGATGGACGCCTGGTTCGGCACGGAAATGCGCGATCCGGTGACCACCACTTCCTGCAATTGCTCGGGTGGCGCCGTGTTCGCCGCCGTAGCCGGTGCGGTCTGCGCGTTCGCGGTACCGAGGGACGCGACCAGCGAGCCGCCGCCGAGCACCGTGCGGATTGCAAGCCGCATTTTGTGATTTCCCATTGTAGTTCCCTTGATAGTTAGCGTTTAAGTGCCGGTTGGCTTTCTGTCATGCCGCGCGAAGGTCAGAGCCAACTTCCCAGCGGCTGAGAATAGAGCAGTGCCGAATGCAATCAACATCCACTTTGCATCTAAATCCGGTAACCACTTGTAATAGACAACCGGTTGCCATATGGCAACAAATGCAGCGAAATCCAGGAAAACAAGGGTTGCTCGAGAGCGGCGCCGAAATGCATTGACCGCGCCGCGTGACCGATAGCATAATGCAAGTGGTATCAAAATAAGGACGCAAACTGGATGTTGATGGCGCTGCCCGCACTAACTACAGTGCCGTCGCATGATAAACATGCGCAGCGCCGGCCTGCTCTGCCGGTCCGTGGCCGTGGCCGGGACCGGTCACTGATGCGGCTGCTCGATCTCGTCGCGCAGACCCGCGAACCGCTGGTCATCCTGCCGCGCACGCCCGGCGGTCAAGCCGTGAGGGTTCGCGGGCCGAATGACTTCGCGCGCACGGTCGTCGAATGTCCGCTGCGCTTCGTGATTGCGGACGATCTGACGCGGGCCAGCGCCGAATTGGCGTTTGCGGACGGCGATCGGCTGGCGAACTGTCTGGACCTGCTCAGAATTCCGGCGCCGCTTTTGTGGGTCGAATGGAACGATGCGGTACACCAGCGGGTCATCTGCGAGTGCGGCGTCGTGCGGCAACAGGATCCGGATGCGCGCGGGCGGCGGGTTGGGGTGTTGCTGCGCGCATCGGCGGACGGACGCTCTGCAATGGCGCGAACATTTTGGACCGTGGGGGCCGCTGACGGCCAATGCGAAGCGCAAATGTCGCCCATGGAGACCTGCATCGACCTCGATGGGCGCTTCAGTCCGACAGTCGATCCCGACGCGATGCTCAAGGGATACTACGCCAGCGTGACGCATGGAGACGATGCCGGAATTGCGGACCTGCTGCAGCGGGTGAGATATCGATTCGACGATCAATGGTTGCGCTATTACAGCGCGGTGACTCCGGATGCCCATGAGCGGCGGGATATCGCGCGCGCCTCCCTTGCCGCGGTCGCGCACGATACTCCATTGCTCCTCGCCTTTTTCCTGCTGCTGAATGCACGCGGGGCGACCCGCAGGATGCCCGTGGCGAGAGGCATTCTCAATCGCAAACGTCTCGAGCGGGATCGCGCGCCCTTGCTCGATCATGTCGAGGTGCACGCATCACTGCCTGAAATGCCGGTGGCCCAGGTGGAACATGCAACGGACGCTTTCCGGCGGTCGCCGCGCCTGCATCATGTGCGTGGGCATCTGGTCAGGCGGGAAGACCGTGTCTTCTGGCGGACAGCGCATTTACGCGGCAACGCGCTGCAGGGCGTGGTGCGATCGCGCACCGTGTGTCTATCTTTCGGGCACGCGAGCCACGTGACGCATGGAATTGCAACTTGACCATCAAGGTGCCCTGTACGAGCAAATTGCGCGTGCGCTGAAGCGTGTGATTTTGGAAGGGCGGATCCTCTCCGGAAGCCGGCTGCCCTCGAGCCGCGCGCTGGCCCGCGCCCTTCAGGTGTCGCGCAAATCGATCATTCAGGCCTATGACCTGCTTTGCGCGGAACAGCTTGCGGTGGCCCGGGCGGGTTCGGGAACCCGGGTGGCCAAGATAAGCGCACCCGCGGTCAAACGCGTTTCTGCTCTGAGAAAACCGACCTCGGCGTACGTGGCGCGCATGCGCAAGCTCGGTGAGATCACGCTCGGGACTCGTACCAATCATCGGTATAACCTGCAGTACGGGGAACCGCTGCTCAATTCGCACCTTCTCAGCTCATGGCGACGCAAGCTCGCCGCCGCGGCGCTGCGTGCCGGGCCCAACTATCCAGCCGCAGGCGGCTTCATGCCGCTGCGGCGCGTCCTCGCCGACTATTTGGGCCGCCGCCGAGGTGTGGCCTGCGATCCCGCTGATATTCTGATCGTCGGCGGCACGCAGCAGGCGGTAACACTGGTTGCGCGCGTCCTCTTGGACAACCGTGACAGTGTGGTCATCGAAGACCCGCACTACCAATTGGCCGTGAATGTATTGAAAGCCCACGGAGCGCGCCTGGTCAGTGTTCGTACCGACGCGGAAGGCGTGGTGGTGCAGGACTTGCCAAGGCGTGCCGTGCGCCTCGCGCTCGTCAGCCCGGCGCATCAGTTTCCATCCGGCGTCACCATGTCATTGGCCCGGAGAATGGAGCTGCTTCGGTGGGCGAGGGCAAATGATTGTTGGATCTTCGAAGACGATTACGATGCGGAGTTTCACTCCGGCAACCGGCCGGCTCCGGCGCTGTATTCGCTCGACCTGGCGGATCGAGTCATCTATGCGGGCACCTTTTCCAAGACCATGTTTCCTTCGCTGCGTCTCGGCTACATCGTCTGCCCGCAAGCGCTCAGGCGCGATTTGTTCACCGCCAAGTTGCTCGATGACCTGGGGTCCCCTGCGATCGAGCAGGCTGCCCTGGCGACCTATATTCAGACCCGCCAATACGAAAAGCACTTGCGAGAGTCGCGCAAGGAAGTATTGACCCGCAGGCGCGTCATCGTCGATGCGTTGAAGCGATTGTTGGGAGCACGCATCGAAATCGGCCCGCACGACGGCGGCATGCACTTCGTGGTCTGGCTGAGCGAGCTCAAGTTCGATCAACTGGCGACCTTTCTTAACAGGGCCGCGACAGTCGGCTTAGGGCTCTATCCGGTGCACCCCTATTACCGAAGAAAGCCGGCGCGTCCCGGGTTGCTGATCGGCTATGCCGGATTGTCGAGCGGTCAGCTTAGAACCGCTGCCGAGCTGTTCGCGAGTTGTCTGGCGGAACATTCCTGACGGGCGGCCTGATGGGCCGCTTGCCCAGACCGGAAGCCTCGCTCAGTTCCCGCTTTTTGCCGCCAGCCTGTGACGCCTGGCATGCCCGGTGTTCAAATGACGCAGCCGCTTTAAATCCTCGGCACCCAATCGGCCGAATTTGCTGTGCCACGCATAAATCGTCGCTTCGCTGATGTTGTGCCTTCTCGCGACGTCGTCAATGGATGTGCAGCGTGCTTCGCACAGGATGTTTACGATTTGACTCTCCGTAAAAACCATTTTCTTCATGGTGACCGACAAGACGTTTGGCGGTAGATGGGAAAATCGGAAAACGCTTGCGCAATATTGCCCACTGCCGCTTAGTTACGCTTCGTCCTCGGTGAAAGTGTGGGTGCAATGGCAACAAGGAGTGAGACGACGATGTTCATGGCCAGACTGACGATTGCATTGGGTCTTCTTGTCTTCATGGGCGCGCCGCGCGCACTGGAGGCTTCCGTCGATGAAGTGTCCGATGCGATGCCCGCCATCCTGCGCGCAAACAGCGAATGGGCGACCGCAATGCAGAGCGGGGACGTCGACGTGATCGTAAAGCCTTACGCCACTGACGCGGTTTTCGTAACGGCCGGGGGCGAAAGCATTCGCGGGCGAGAAGCAATCAAGATTTTCTATCGTGACAGGCTCGCCAAGGCCCGGATCGTGTCGGCGTCCATACACCACCAGGGCGCCGTGACCGCCGATCATGGCCTGGTCTACGAATGGGGAACGGGCACCGTGGGGACTCGCTCTGCCGACGGCGCCGTTACAACAGGAGGCGGACCCTATCTTACGGTTTGGAAGCGCGACGCCGGCGTTTGGAAGATCCTTCGGAATGTGGTCCTGTAGTGTATAAGAGTGAGGACCATCGAAATCCAGCCGGCCGGTGAGGTGCCCCGTGGAAGAAAAGCAGGGTAGGGAGGAGTTCGATACGGCCCTTTCCAGGATACGGCACGAAATCAAGGGGCGGCTCGTGCAGCATGGCTTCTTCGGCAGCATCGCCTATCGCGATATCGAAACAGCGGATCACATTCTGAGCGGTTCGACGGTCGAGATCTCCGTGAAGGGCAAAACCGCAGAGAGGTCATTTACTCGGCTGGAGATTGAGTCCTGCCGCCTCAGAGTGGGGGGCACCGTTTTGACGGGCGTGATATCAATGGTTGATGAACTATCGGCTTAGCGACATGATTCCTCGCGCACGCAGAGCGCTGGAACGCTGCAAAGCACCACCCCAGGAGCCAATCGTGAAGATAATAGTCACTGTTCTTGCTACCGCGTGGTTGATGTCCGGTTGTTTCTCCAACCCGCCGCAAGAGGACAGCACGGGTGCCGGACATCGGGATCCGCGCACCGGCCTGTGCAACGACGGTACGCCGCCGCCGTGCACTCCTCCTCGAGACTGAGCGAAGCATCGCGTCGCAGGACGCAGGGAAATCGCCAAGCCGGCGGCTGACCCGACTCTCGGCGCAACCCAATGGAAGGTTGACTTTATCGTTTACACGTGTAATCTGCGTGGCGTTTACATGTGTAGTCAGCAATCCGGTGAGGAGGGTTGCGTGAAAGGCCACGTTTCAATCAGCGAAGCCGAATCTGTCGTGATGGAGGTGCTTTGGAAGGGAAGTCCGATCGCCACTGAAGACGTTATGTCGGCTTTGGAGCCGCGGGGCAAATGGCAAGAATCAACCGTCAAGACGTTGCTCAATCGGCTGCTCAAGAAGGGCGCGATCAGCGCTCGGAAGGAGGGGCGGCGCTATCTCTATTCACCGGTACTGAAGCGCAAGCATTGGGTGTCCAGCGAAAGCGCGGGATTGCTCAACCGGCTGTTCGACGGCCGGGTTGCGCCGCTCGTGGCACATTTCAGCCAGCAGCGCAAACTCGCGAAGAGCGACATCGCGGACCTCAAGCGTCTGATTCAGGAGCTGGACGATGATCAATAGTCTCCTTCACTCGTTGCTGATTGTTACCGTGACCTCGAGCATCGCGATTCTGTTGGTCGGCATCTTGCGTAAGCCGCTGCGGTTTTGGATCGGGGCGCGCGCCGCCTACTGGCAGTGGCTGCTGGTTCCTGCGAGCGCGTCGGCAGTGTTGCTGCCTGCGCCGCTCCACTCGGTTCGAATGATGAGCGAATCGGCGCCCGGCCCCGTGAGCGCCGCGCTTTCCGGCGCGATGGTTTCAATCGATGCCGCCGGCGCATCGAGCCATTACCTCGTGATGGGACTGACGATCTGGCTGCTCGGCACAGCCGTGATGGCCATGTGGCTGGTGCGGCGCCAGCGCGTCTTTGTGAGATCCCTCGGAGACTTGACGATTCATCCGGACGGCGCCTACCGCAGTAAATCCGTCGTTGCACCCTTGTTAGTCGGCGCCTGGCGCGCACGGGTCGTCGTGCCGGCCGATTTTGAAGCCCGCTACAGTCCGGAGGAACGCATTCTGGTACTGGCACATGAACGCGCGCACCTCGCGCGGCGCGATGCAGCGGTCAATGTCTTTGCTACCGCTTGGCTGTGCGTGGCTTGGTTCAATCCCCTGATGTACTGGGCATTGGCGCGATTGCGATTCGACCAAGAACTCGCCTGTGATGCACTGGTGGTGGCGGGGTCGAAATTAGGAAGGCGGCACTACGCGGATGCTCTGTTGAAAACCCAACTCGCCAACGAATCCTCCTGGCTAATGCCGGTTGGATGCCATTGGCAATCAATCCATCCTCTTAAGGAGCGAGTCGCTATGCTTAAGCATCCCTCTCCCGGACTTGGCCGGCGATTAGGCGGAATAGCCGTTACCGTCGGGCTCACGATTGCCGGCGGTTATGCCGTTTGGGCGGCCCAGCCGGAGGTTCCAGTGCCGGGAGCCCCGGCAAAACTCATTGCGGTCAACATGAAATGGTGGATCAACGGTGCGGACGTGATGCAACTCGGCGGTCCTTCCGCGACGCGCGACTTCCTGGTCGCTTCCGGCAAAGAGTTCGTTCGTAAGGTTTCATTTGGGGCTGGACAGTCGTACGAGACCCGCTGCTTCGCGTCCTTGTCAAACGAGGACAGGGAGTCGCCGGTTTGGAAAACCGCCGAGGCACTGGGGCGACGCGTACAGGGACTCATTCTTCTGGAATGCACACTGAGCAATGACGATAAAGTTTTCTCCACGCCCGCCATCCTAGTCGGCGACGGCAAGGTTGGAACGATCGAAGTGGCCACGAACGACGGCGGCACCCGCTACAAGGTGGAATTCAACGCTTCAACCCAACTCGCAAGGACGGCGGCGGTACATTAGCCATTACAATACTGCAGGCTTCGGGATCAGAATATGCGGAATACCCACAGCCGCAGATCGAGCAAGTGATTGAACTGGTGCGGGATGTCGAGCGACGCCATGGCGTGCGTCCGGACGCGTAAACCGATAGCCCTGGGAAGATTCCTACTCAGCGCCGAGACCCGATACGTTGCTCTAGTCGAATGACCGGGGAGGCCGCCAAACCGCCAAAGCGAATGTCGAGCTTGGTCAAAGACCGCCAAGCATCGTGCGGTTTGTCGTGGTCAAGAAGGGCAACAGTGCGCTGCAGATCTGCAGCCATGTCTTTGGCGATGCGTGCCCGACAAACCGAGAGCTTGCCGGAATCGACAGGCGTTCGCCGATCGAGCGCCGTCAGGGCACGATCGGTGGGGTAGGGGGCGGCGATTTCGTGACCGACCCGGTACATGGTTTCAACGGCGACACCGAAAACGCACCAAGACTTCATCGAATCCCGGCTGACCGAATCGTGCTGGATATTCCAGTCATCTTCCGATCCCGTGACGTAAACCAAGCGGGACGAATTTTGGAATTGGGCAAATAAGTCATCGGGCGGCAGAATCATCGCGCCGTCGCCGACAGGGTCGCTACCGGCGTTGAGCAGAGCGCCGTGAAACAAGTCGGGGTAGGCCAGCGCGGTTCTCAGCGCCACTCTTGATCCGCCGGAGAATCCGCCGATGTAGACTCGATCGGGATCAATTGAATAGCGTTGCATGACGTTATAAGCGCCGAGCAGTGCCAAGGGAATTCGCCGATCGAGGACGTTTTCTTCGTTGCCGGATTTGGCTGCGCTGACGAATATCATTCCGTGCGCGTCGAGAACGGCCGCCCAGCCGGGCGGCAGATGGGCATCTTGCCACGGCGGAATGAACACCATCAGGCCGTATCCTTGCGATGGCTGCAGTGCCGGGACATAGACCGAGAATCTTTCCGCCGTCAAATCGACGGCTTGCGGGCGCAGCGCGGCATTCTTCGCCGCCCGCGTAATTTCCAGATCAACCAACGGGCTCAAAGTCCGACGCGCCAGCTCCACGCTTCCCGATAGCGGGGAGTATTCTGAAAAGATGACGTTGCGCTGCAGGCCGGTGGCTGGATCGGACGCTTCCTGCGCATTCAGGAAGAATGGCATGATCGCTAGCGCGCACACTGGAAGCCAAGTCCACGCCAAGCCAGCGCCGGCAAACCCCTGTAGCTTGATTGGTCGCATGTCAGAACGGACTGCCAAGGTGGCCTGAAATTGTACCGAGCGCGAATTCCGCACGCTTCGCTCTCGATCGAAGTATGTTGGCGGCCACAGAGCTCACCTGGACACTATGCCGCCAATAGATGCCTTCCGCAGCTTCGTAATCGTGAATCCGGCGTCTGCGGCGGGTGCCACGGGCCGACAATGGAGTCGGATCGCAAAACTCCTGCGGTCTTCACTGGGCGAGTTCGAGTACGTGGCCACGCAGAGACCCGGTGAGGCCACTGCGCTATCGCGTGCAGCCCTCCGCAAGGGCTTCGAGATGATCGTTTCCGTCGGTGGTGACGGTACGCTGAATGAGGTCGTGAACGGGTTTTTCGACGGCGCCGCGCCGGTTGCCCGGCAGGCGGTGCTGGGGGTGGTGGCACTCGGTACGGGTTGCGATTTCGGACGGACCCTTGCTCAGTCGGATCTTGAAACCGCGTGCGCCGCCCTCGGAGGGCGAAAGACACGCACGATCGACTTGGGTTTCGCTCGTTTTGTTGGCCATGACGGCGCTCCGGCCGTGCGGATCTTCATCAACGTTGCCTCATTCGGCTGCGGTGGGCTGGTTGCGCACCTGGTGAGTTCTCGCCTGAAGGCCGTGAGCGGCCAACTGGCGTTTACGCTGGCTACGCTGCGAGCGCTGGCGGTTTATCGGGACCCGATAGTCAGTCTCGAATTCGACGATATGCCGCCGCGCTCGATTCCGATCACCAATTGCGCTTTGGCCAACGGTCGATTTTTCGGTGCGGGAATGCAGGTGGCGCCGGCAGCGCAACTCGATGACGGTGCGCTCGACGTGACGATCTGGTCCGGATTCGGATGGATGGACTTCATCCGCAAGCGACATACCCTTTACGACGGCAGTCACGTCCGCGAACCGGGCACCGAAGTGCTGCGTATTCGCCGCGCTAGGGCGACCAGCGATTCGACGGTCCTGCTGGAGTTGGACGGCGAAAGCGCGGGAAGGTTGCCGGCGCAGCTGGAGATGCTCGCCGGCGTGGTACGACTGAAGATGTAATCCCCTACGTTCGGGCGGCTCGAGCCCCTTCCCTCAACGCCGCATTGAAATACTCGGGTTACCTATGGTGAGCATCGTTCCATTTGTCGCCTTCGGCGAGTTCCTGCTGGGCATGCCGTAACGCTTCGATGGCTTTCTCGGCGTGCCCGCCAAACTCAAGCCCTTTGTTATTGCCCTGGGCTTCTTGAATGTGGTGGATGGCATTTTCCGTCGCGCCATAGGCATCCCGCAGATTGGGATGATGAATTTCATAGGCCGCTGCAATCGTGGTTACGAGAACGGCTGATATTGACGCAATGACAATCTTATTCATGACTTTCCTTAGGTGGATTGTTTGTGTAACGCCAGGCATGCGCACGCGCACGTCCGCGTGAATATACCGAATCAGGCGCCGCAGTCTAGCGTTATCAATAGGTTTTTTGATGTCCAACGCGCCCCGGCTGTGCCGCTGTCGACGGACTTTGGGCTGCAAAGGGCTGGTGTCGAATTATGCCCGGCCTCCGGGGAAGAGGATGCGGGATGCGGGTGCGCCCCTGCCGCCGGCGCGATGTACGAAGATTTTCGTTGCATCTACGAATGCATTCGTAGTAACCTTCGCGCATGGACAAATCATCGACCCCGAAGCCCACCGTCATGGAACTGGCGATCCTGCGCGTGCTGTGGGAGCGAGGGCCCGCAACGGTGCGCGAGGTCCATGAAGTCCTCGAAGCCCAAAAACCCACCGGCTACACCACGGTGCTGAAGCTGCTGCAAATCATGACGGCGAAGGGCATGGTGGTCCGCAACGAGGACGCGCGGGCGCATGTCTATGTCGCGCGGCAGCCGGCCGAGAGTACCAAGCGGCAACTGGTCAGCGACCTGGTGCAGCGCGCGTTCGCGGGTTCGGCGAGTCAGCTGATGATGCACGCCTTGTCCGGGAAGAAGACCTCGCGTGCCGAGATAGAAGAAATCCGCCGCATGTTGGACGAACATGAGAGGAAAACCAAGTGACTAATCCTGAAACAATCCGGGTGTTGGGCTGGTGCTTGCTCCACTTTCTCTGGCAGGGGGCCGTGCTGGCGTTGGTTCTGTGCACCTTGCTGTCGCGGCTGCGCAGCCCGCAAGCGCGCTACGCCGCTGCAGTGTGCACATTGGCCGCGATGCTCCTCGTTCCTTTCATCACGTTCGCCATTCTGAAACAGTCTCCAGAATCCGTTGCGGACCTGGGGGATGGCCTGGGGGCGATGCCGTTGAGTGCTGCGCCGTTCCACGCGCTGCCGCCGCTGCCGATTGCCGCACCCCTTGTTTCGATCGATTGGATGAGCTATGCGGTTCTTGCCTGGTTCGCAGGGGTTTATATGTTTACGCTGCGAACCCTGGGTGGCTGGATGCTGCTGATGCGCTTGCGGCGTCAGCATGCGGAGCCCATTTCGGGCGACCTGCTCAAGATTTGTCTCGCATTGCAGCGGCGACTCGGCGTTTCCCGCGTCGTGCGGTATGTGTGCTCGAAAGCCGCGGAGTCGCCCGTCGTATTCGGCAGCTGGAAGCCGGTTGTCGTGCTGCCGCTCTCGGTGCTCGCCGGTCTCTCGCCATGGCAAGTCGAAGCGATCATTGCCCACGAGTTGGCGCATATCAAACGCTGGGATCTGCTGGTCAATGCCTTCCAAATCGCTACCGAGACCCTGTTGTTCTATCACCCGGCCGTGTGGTGGGTGAATCGTGTGATACGCAATGAACGCGAGCATTGCTGTGACGATATTGCTGTGGCGGCGTGCGGCAATGCGTGCGACTACGCCCGGGCGTTGGCCCAACTCGAGGAATCGCGCTCGGCAACGGTTTGGGCGATGGCGGCAAACGGCGGCGTCTTGAGTACGCGTATCAGCCGCTTGCTCGGCATCAACCGCGCCGCGCGCAGCATGTCTGTGGCCGGGATGGCGTTCATCGGCGGGTTATGCGTCGCCGGAGTTCTGTTGGCGGGAACAACAGTGGCGCAGCTGCAAAGTTCCCGTTCCGACGCGTCGGCAACGATTGCCATGCCGGCAACGCCCGGTATCGCCGCGATCGCTGCGGCGCCGATGTCGCAAGTGCGCGTCGTGCGGCCAGCGCGGGTGGCCTTCCCTGTCCGTCTTGCCCGCATCGAGGCGCCCGGCGCCGCAGAGCGTCGTAGGGAGTCCGCTACGGAAGGTGCTCCCACCGAGCCACGCGGTTCGTACATCGAAGGGCTCCAATCCGCGGGCCTCAAGGATCTCACCGTCGATGAAATCATCGCGCTGAAAATTCATGGCATCACTCCGGACTACATTCGCGAGCTGCGCGCCGCCGGCATCGAGGCCAGCAATCCCGAATTGGTGGCCTTGAAGATACACCAGGTCACACCGGAGTATGTGCGCGGCCTGACGGCAGCAGGCCTTACCAACTT
This sequence comes from uncultured Gammaproteobacteria bacterium, assembly GCA_963721095.1. GTDB lineage: Bacteria > Pseudomonadota > Gammaproteobacteria > Steroidobacterales > Steroidobacteraceae > Bog-1198. Next base: position 1,216,161 of record CAVRHU010000001.1, read on the forward strand.
GCATGTGCGTGACTATCTGGCGGCGAAAATTCAGGGCATCACGCCGGAATTCATTCAAGGAATCCGCAGCCACGGATTCAAGGACCTGACGCTCCGGCAGTTGATTGCCCTGAAAATGGCCGACATCTCATGACCAACATCGATCTTCCAGGAGGCATCCGACTCATGCGTGTTCGTGTTCCATCGTATTTTGCGGTCCTGGCGCTGTTGCCGGCGATCGCCTTGAGCGCCGTGCAAAACGGCAGTTGGAGCCTGAGTCCGAGCGATCAGCCGGACAGCGTTCAGTTTTCGTTGCAAAGCTCTCAGGGGGAGGACCACTTCAGCGAATCCTCGACTTGGAAACTGGCGGATTTGCACGGCCTCGACTGGGCGGGTACTTCCAAACACGATGTGAGCTTCGCCATCGCGCGTGATGCGGGAACCGTCGATTGCAAGGGATTCGTTCAAGATCAGCGCGGCGCGGGGCTATTCACGTTCCAACCCAACCCTCAATACCGGACTGAAATGTCAAAGCTGGGCTTTCAGTTCGAGGAGCGAGAATTGTTTTCGGCGACGCTATTCGACGTAAGTTTCGAATTTGCGCGTGCAATGAAGGTCCTCGCGGTGCGTGGCTTGGATGCGGGGAAATTACTCGCCTTTCGAATTCATGGCGTGACGCCGCAGTTCGTTCGCGACTTGCGCGCCGCAGGGCTCGAAGCGGCCGACGCGGGCAAGCTGATCGCGTTTCGCATTCACGGAGTGACGCCGGAGTTCGCGAATGAATTGCATGGCGTTGGGATAACGGTAACGGATGAGGACAAGCTGGTCGCCTTCCGGATCCATGGCGTTTCGCCGGACTATATCCGCGGCTTGCGTTCAGCGGGCATCGACACCACCGACCCCGACAAGCTCATTGCATTTCGCATTCACGGCGTCTCTGCGGAATTTGCAGGCGAGATCAGCCACCTCGGCTTCCCGCACGCGCCTCCCGATCAGCTGATCGCGCTGCGCATCCACGGAGTGACGCCGGAGTACATCGAGGGATTGCGCTCCAAAGGCATGCAGAACTTGACGCTCGAGCAACTGATCAGCCTGCGCATCCACGGCATCGATTAGCGCGCGCGGTCGATCAGCGCGAGCTGCGCGATCAGCGAGCGCCGTGCTCGGCCAGTCGAAGCGCCGCGTCCGCGATGGGCCGCATCGCGGCATAACCGTCGGAGTTCGGGTGCACACCGTCGTTGCTCAGCTCAGGGCGAAACGCACCGGCAGGTGTCGCCAACGATGCATAGTAATCGGCGTAGATCAGCTGATGCTGGGCGGCATACTGTCGCAGCCATGCATTGAGCTGCCGGATTTGCTCGACCGGATGAATATCCAGCCGCCACGGAAACCGCACTGCCGGCAGAATGCTCGCCAGGACGACGTGAATGTCGTGGGTGCTTGCGAGATCGACCATGGCGCGAATGTTGTTCTTGAAGTCTTCGGGGCTGCTGGGACCGGTATTCCCGGCAACATCGTTCGTGCCTGCCATGATATGCACGGCTCGGGGATGCAGAGCCACCACATCCTGGTAGAAACGCACCAACATCTGCGGGCTGGTCTGGCCGCTGATGCCACGGTCTATCACGCCGCGGGTGAACAGGGATGGATCTCCGACGCGCCAACCTTCGGTGATCGAGTCGCCCATGAAGACGGCCTTAGGTTGCGCACCCTTGAGGATCGCGGCATTGTCGGACTTGTAATGACACAGGTCGGCATAGTCTCGCGCCAGATCCTCCGCATGTTGCTTGAGATACTCGCGCAGCTTCTCATCTCCCGCTGCCGGCATCGGCGGCGGCTTGGCGCCGGGCTTGAGCATCGCATCGAGCATTTCCTGAGGCGGCCTGGGCGGCGGCGGGGGGCACGGAGAATCCGTCATTTGCGCCACCGGCATGGGCGTTTGCGCGCGAGCAGCAACCGGACCTCCCAAGAGCGCAGCACCAAGAAGGGTCAATTTGCACAATCGATTGAACATCGGAACTCCAGAGCCCATCAGTGGCGTTGAGCCAGAGGGGTGTCGATCAAACCGAGGCGACGCTGACGGGAGCGTTGCGCTTCACCGACAGCGCCGCGGCTTCAGCGAGCACGAGCGAGGCGACGCCGTCTCGGTAGCCCGCCAATGGCGCTCGGCCATCCCGTACAATTTCCAAAAAATGCTGCATTTCAGCCCGATAGGCGTCCTTATAGCGCTCAAGAAAGAAATTCTGCAGCGCATCGCTTGTCGAACCGCGCTCCGTTACGGTTGACACCGTGCTCACCAGCACATTATCGGCGCGCACCGTGCCGCCGGACCCGTAGGCTTCAATGCGCTGATCGTAACCATAACCTGACCGGCGAGTGTTGCTGATGACGCAGAGCCGGCCGGTTTCAGTGCGCAGCAATATTCGCGCGGTGTCGACATCACCGGCGGCGGCGATCGCGGGGTCGGTGAGGCAGCTCGCGCTCGCGAAGACTTCTACCGCTTCCTCTCCCAGCAACCAGCGCGCCATGTCGAAGTCATGAATCGCCATGTCCTTGAACAGGCCGCCGGATGTGCGGATGTAGGAAACCGGCGGCGGCGCCGGATCATGGCTGACGATGTGCAAACTCTCGAGTTTGCCGATGGTGTTCGAATCAATCCTCGCCTTGAGCGCGGCGAAATGCGGATCGAAGCGCCGGTTGAAGCCCACCAACAACTTCGCCCGGGACAATTGCGGCGCGGCACTCCGGGCGCGCCCCAGATCAAGATCCAAGGGCTTCTCACAGAAAATGACTTTGCCCGTCGATGCAACCAGGAGGGCTTGATCCAGATGCGCATTCGTCGCGCTCGCAATGATGACACCTGAAACGGACGAGTCGCCCAAGGCCGCATCCATGTCCACAACCTCGGCGCCCGTTTGGCGTGCGAGCGCGGCGGCGGCCGCGGTGTTCGGATCGACAATATATTTGAGCGTGAGCTCAGGCTGCGCAGCGGCGTTGCGTGCATGAATTTGCCCGATCCGACCCGCCCCAAATATCGCTACGTTGAACATCCGCTCCCCAAATTCGAATCTTTCGGCGCCTGATCGAACGATCACTTCAGCGCCGAGTATAATCAAACGCTCACTTCCCGTTGCGTGAGTTCCTTGCATCTTACGGATAAAACCCTTGACCTGATCACGATCGGCCGCTCGAGCGTGGACTTGTATGGTGAGCAAATCGGGGGCCGTCTGGAAGACATGGGGTCATTCGCCAAGTACGTCGGCGGCAGTCCGACCAACACGGCGATTGCGGCGGCAAGACTCGGATTGAGAGCGGGACTCCTGACTCGGGTCGGCGCCGATCACATGGGGCGCTTCATTCGCGAAGAATTGATTCGCGAGGGAGTCGATGTGCGCGGCGTCTGTACGGACCCCGCGCGTCTGACGGCCTTGGTCGTGCTCGGGATCCGCAATCGCGAATCGTTTCCTCTGATCTTTTATCGCGAGAATTGCGCCGACATGGCGCTGTGCGAGCAGGACCTCGATCCAAGGCTTCTTGACGCGGCGCGTGCTGTTCTCATCAACGGTACGCATCTCTCCACGCCCGGCGTGTTCGCAGCGAGCTTGAGCGCCGCGCGGCGAGTCAAAGCGAATGGCGGACGTGTGGTCTTCGACATCGATTATCGGCCGGTGCTTTGGGGGCTGACGGCGAAAGATTTGGGCGAGAATCGCTTTGTATCCAGCGCAGCGGTCACCGAACGCCTTCAGGCGGCACTGCCCTGGTGCGACTTGATCGTCGGCACGGAAGAGGAGCTTTGCATTCTAGGGGGATCGGAGCAGCTGCATGCCGCCATCAAAAACGTCCGAGTGAAAACGGCGGCAACCTTGGTTTGCAAACGGGGCGCACGCGGCTGCGTCGCCTTGGCGGGCGAGATACCCGACGATATTGAATCGGACCTGGTGGTTCCCGGATTCAAGATGGACGTTCTCAACGTGCTGGGTGCCGGCGATGCCTTCATGGGCGGTTTTCTGCGCGGCTGGCTGCGCGATGAATCTCTCGAGGAAAGCTGCCGCATGGGAAATGCCTGCGGCGCCATCGTGGTGTCGCGTCACGGCTGCGCGCCGGCGATGCCGACCTGGGCCGAGTTGCAAGCGATGCTGCGCACGGCCGGCGAGCAGCCCACGCCATCCTTCATCCGCCATTTGGATCATGTGCACTGGGCATCGACGCGCGCATACGACTATCCTGAGTTGATGGTATTCGCCATCGATCATCGCAGTCAGTTCGAAAACGCGAATTTCGGTGCGGCTGACAGACAGCGGATCGCAGCCTTCAAAACCTTGGGATTGCGGGCCTTGCACGCGGCCGCCCGTGAAGACCGGCGTTTTGGTGTGCTGCTCGATGGACGCTACGGATCGGAGGCCTTGAGCGCGGCCGCGGATTTGCCTTACTGGACCGGTCGTCCGGTCGAAATCCCCCAATCTCGTCCGCTTCAATTCGAAAGCGCCGATGCCGCCGTTGAGTTGTCGACCTGGCCGCTCAATCAGGTGGTCAAATGTCTGGTGAGCTATCATCCGGACGATCAGGCCGATCTCAAAGAGCGGCAAGATCGCCAGCTGCGGCGCCTGTTCGATGCGTGCCGCAAGACGCGTCATGAATTGCTGCTGGAAGTCATTTTACCGCCAGGGCTGCCGGCGGATTCCCGGACGATGGCGCGTGCGCTGTCGGGAATCTACGCTCTGGGCGTGCGGCCGGATTGGTGGAAACTGCCGCCGAGCAGCAGCGCCGCGCATTGGGAAGCCATTCAAGATACGATTGGACAAGAGGATCCGCTGTGTCGAGGAGTCCTGCTTCTGGGACTCTCGCAGCCCGAGGCCGAACTCATCGCATGCTTCTCCACCGCGGCGCCATTCGCAATCGTCAAGGGTTTCGCCATTGGTAGAACTATTTTCCAGGATGTGGCGCGTGCCTGGTTTGCCGGCTCCATGAGCGATGCCGACGCCTGCAAGGCGATGGCCGCGAATTTCTCCAGGCTGGCGAACGCGTGGCTCCGCGCGCGCGAGGCGGTCGCGTTATGAAGATCATTCGATGCACCGCGGCGCAAGCGGCGGTTCGATATCTTGCCAACCAGTATGTCGATGCGGGCTCGGGAGAGGTACGCTATTTCGCGGGTGTGTGGGCCATATTCGGCCATGGCAATGTCGCCGGTCTCGGAGAGGCGCTTCACGCCGCGCGGGAGCAACTGCCAACCTATCGCGCCCATAACGAGCAGGCCATGGCCCATGCCGCCATCGCCTTGGCGAAGCAGCTACGGCGGCGGCGCGCCATGATTTGTACGAGTTCCATTGGTCCGGGTGCCACCAACATGCTGACCGCGGCGGCACTGGCGCATGCCAATCGATTGCCCGTGCTGTTTCTTCCGGGAGATACCTTTGCCACTCGCGGCCCCGATCCGGCGCTGCAGCAGATCGAGAGCTTTGCCGACGGGACTATCTCCGCCAACGACTGCTTCAGACCGGTTTCCCGCTACTTCGACCGCATCGCCCGCCCTGAACAATTGATCGACGCGCTGCCGCACACAATGAATACGCTACTGGATCCGGCCTCATGCGGTCCGGTGACTTTGGCATTCTGCCAGGATGTGCAGGCCGAGGCGTACGACTACCCGGGAGTGTTTTTTCGCCGTCGCGTGTGGAGCATTCGCCGCCCGGCGGCGGATCCACGGGAGATAGAGCAACTCGCGGCCTTGTTAAGATCGGCGAGTGCGCCGTTGATCATTGCCGGCGGCGGCGTTCACTACAGCGGCGCGGAAGCGTTGCTCGCCGATTTCGCCACCCGCTGTGGGATACCCGTCGCGGAAACGCAAGCGGGGAAGGGCGCATTGCCGTGGGATCATCCATTCAATCTCGGCGCCATTGGCGTGACCGGCACGGCCTGCGCCAACGCCGCAGCGGCCAAAGCCGACTTGGTCCTTGGTGTGGGTACGCGGTTGCAAGATTTTACGACTGGCTCGCGGGCACTGTTTACCGCTGCCAATTGCCGCCTGGCGCAGATCAATATTGCGGCCTACGACGCCGGCAAGCACGAGGCCTTGGCCGTGGTGGGCGATGTGCGTGAGGTGCTCACCGCGCTGACCGAAAATCTGGCGGGCTGGCGTCCCGATCGAGACAGGGCAACCATGAGCCAGGAAGTCGGCCGGTGGAATCTTGCCTGGGAGGATGTAACCCGCGCGCCCAGATCAGGTCTGCCTTCGGATGCGCAAGTCATCGGCGCGCTGTGGCGCACGTGTTCGAAAAATGCGGTGGTCGTATGTGCGGCGGGAGGGCTGCCGGGAGAACTTCACAAGTTGTGGCGATCCAGAGCGCCGGATGACTATCACGTCGAGTATGGATACTCCTGTATGGGCTACGAAATTGCCGGAGGTTTGGGCGTCAAAATGGCGCAGCCGCTGCGCGAAGTGTACGTCCTGGTCGGCGATGGCAGCTATCTGATGCTGAATTCCGAGCTGGCGACGTCGGTGTCCCTGGGGCATCGATTGGTGGTCGTGGTGCTCAACAACCGAGGATTCGGCTGCATCAATCGTCTGCAGAGGGCGACCGGCGGCGCGGCCTTCAACACCCTGTGGGAAGATTCGCCGCACGCGACTGTTGCGGACGTTGATTTCGTCGCTCACGCTGCGAGCCTGGGTGCCATCGCCGAAAAGGCCGGTTCGATTGAAGCGCTGGAGCAGGCGCTGCAACGCGCGCGCCAATCCGCGCGCACCCATGTGATCGTGATCGACACCGATCCGGCCCTCAGCACGGATGCGGGAGGCGCATGGTGGGACGTCGCGATTCCAGAGGTTTCATCCCGCGCCGAGGTCGATGCAGCCCGGTCGGCATCCTTGGACCGGCGCAAGAACCGGCGGCTGGGAGTCTGACGCATGAGCATCCGCTTCGGCGTGAGTCCCATCGCGTGGATCAACGATGACCTGCCCGCGCTCGGCGGCGATACACCGCTCGATTCCGTGCTCGCCGATGCCCGCGATGTCGGATTTGCTGGCATCGAACTCGGCGGAAAATTTCCGAAAGATGCCAATGTACTTCGGACCTTGCTGAATCGCCATCAACTGGCGTTGGTCGGCGGCTGGTACAGCGCCAGCCTGTTGACCCGTTCGGCTGAGGCGGAAATTCATGCGATGCAATCTCACTTGGGACTGCTCAAGGCGCTGGGCTGCAGCGTTTTCATTCTTGCCGAAACCAGCAACGCCATTCATTGCGATCAAGGCCGAGCGATGTCGGCGACACCGCGGCTCGCCGATTCAGGCTGGGATGAGTTTGGGAGAAAATTGACCGAGGTCGCCGACTACTTGGCCGTTGCAGGGCTGCGCATGGCTTACCACCATCACCTTGGTACCGTGGTGGAATCGCAGCGGGATTTGAATCGCTTCCTTCAGGCGACGGGCCGCTCGGTCGGGCTTACGCTGGACACGGGTCACGCGGCGCTCGGCGGCATCGACCCCTTGGCGCTCATTCGCGATCATCCCCAAAGGGTCGCGCATGTGCATTGCAAGGACATCCGCGGGCGCGTTTTCAGCCGGGTCAAATCCGAAAACCAGAGCTTTTTGAACGGTGTGATCAGTGGAATGTTTACCGTTCCTGGCGACGGCGACCTCGAATTTGCCGGCGTGATGCAAGCGCTCGCGAAAATTGGCTATGCTGCATGGGTTATCGTCGAAGCGGAACAGGATCCGGGTGTGGCGAATCCCAAGTCCTACGCGAGCCTCGGACTCGAGACTCTGCGCCGCGAGGCTTCGGCCGCCAATTTGCGCGAGATGGAGCGTTCATGAGCAAGCTTCTGATCCAGTCCGGTACGCCTGATGCGGACGGTTGCGTAATCAACATCACTCCGGAGAGCGCCGGCTGGCGGCACATTGGATTTCAAGTACATCGCCTCGAGGGCGGCCAAGAGCTGCGCGGGGGTACGGAAGACCGCGAGACGTGCCTGGTGGTGCTCGCGGGAACCGCAGACATCGTTATCGACGAAGCACATTTTGAAAGCATTGGACATCGCAGCTCGGTATTCGACGATGCCGCGCCGGGCGCCGTGTATGCGCCCGCGGGACGAACCTACTCGGTGGCCGCGAGGGGTCCAGTGGAGTTAGCGGTGTGTTCGGCGCCGGGCAAGGCCGGACGCTCGCCTCGCGCCATTGCCGCCGCCGAAATGAGCAAAGAGGTGCGCGGCAGCGGCACAAATACGCGCTATGTCAGAAATATACTTCCGCAAACCAAGGAAGCCGACAGTCTGCTGGTCGTGGAGGTCATCACGCCGGGAGGACACTGGTCGAGCTACCCGCCGCACAAGCACGACACAGCGGCTTTGGGAAAGGAAACCGTACTGGAAGAGACCTACTATCACCGGCTGATGCCGCCGCAAGGATTCGCCTTCCAGCGCGTCTACACCGATGAGCGCGATCTCGACGAAACCGTTTGCGTGCATGACGGTGATGTTGTCCTGGTGCCGCGGGGCTATCACCCCGTCGGCGCGGCTCACGGCTATGATCTTTACTACCTGAATGTCATGGCCGGTCCCGAGCGCAATTGGGTTTATCGCAACGACCCCGAGCATGACTGGCTTGCGCGGCAGCCCAACTCAAAAGCCCCGCACTGATGCCCACGAGCTTCAGAAAAATCACCTTCGCGGGCCTCTTTGCGGCACTGCTCGTGGGAAGCACTCTGCTGGGCGGCGTCGGGTGCTCCGGCAAGTCAGGCGGAAATTCCATTCAGATCGTCGCGAGTCTGCACGATATGACCGAGCCCTTTTTCGTCGCCGTGAAGCGTGAGATGGACGCCGAGGCCGCACGCCTGGGCGTCAGCGTTTCAGTCGAGGATGGACAGTCGAACTCCGCCAAACAAACCGCGGATATCGAGGCGGCAATTGCCGGAGGTACTCAAGGCATCATTCTGGCGCCGAACGATGTGAACGCGCTCACTCCGGCGGTCGAAGAGGTGATCAAAGCTGGAATTCCAATCGTCACCTTGGATCGCCGGGTCGATCACACCAGCGTCAACGTTCCGCATGTTGGAGCCGATAATGTCGCGGGTGGACGCCTCATGGCGCAGTGGCTGATCGACACCTTTCCGAACGGCGCCCGGATTCTGCTGATCACGGGACAGCTGGGGTCCAGCCCGTCCATCGACCGCACGCGCGGCATCAAGGAGACCCTGGCGGCGGCGGGCGCGAAATACAAAATCGTGGCGGAACAATCAGGCACGTGGAAGCGTGAGCAGGGTTTGACCGTGACGCAGAACGTGTTGACCTCGCTCGGCGCCCAGTCGCTGCAGGCGGTTGTGGCGGAGAGCGACGAGATGGCTTTGGGAGCCTTGGAAGCCCTGCGTTCGGGCGGCGTTTCCGGCGTCAAAGTCATCGGATTCGACGCGACGCCCGAGGCGTTGAAATTGGTGCGCGCGGGCGAGATGGCAGCCACGGTCGAGCAGTCTCCCATCAATCAGGCGCGTACCGCGCTTCGGCAATTGGTGGAACGGATCCGTCATCACACGCCGATGCAAGGTGCGAGCATCGCGCCGCTGCTCATCACGCAATCGAACGTCAATCAGGCTGAGCGCATTGGCGAAGTTCGCTAACGGAGCGGTGCTTACGAACCTTCTGGAGGTTCGCGATGTTTGCAAGCAATTTCCCGGCGTCAAGGCTTTGGACGGCGTCGAACTTCACGTGTACAAGGGCGAAGTGCATGCGCTGCTGGGCGAAAACGGCGCCGGCAAGTCAACGCTCCTGAAGATACTGTCGGGCGCGTTACGCGCGGACCGGGGCGAAGCAACGCTGGATGGGACGATCCTCAAGCCGAGCGACACGCCGCGCGAACGGCAGCGCTGCGGTCTCGTGACCATTTATCAAGAATTCAATTTGTTGCCGTTCATGTCGATCGCGGAGAACCTGTACCTTGGACGCGAACCCGAACGGCGCGGGTTCGTCGACTGGGCGGCGATGCACGAAAACTCGCGCACCTTGCTGGCAAGCCTCGGCTTGGAAGTCGATCCGCGGCGGGAAGTGCGTCATTTGAGCGTCGCCCATCAGCAAATGATCGAAATTGGCCGTGCCGTTGCGCAAAAGGCCAAACTCATCGTCATGGATGAGCCGACCGCCGCCCTAGGGCACCGCGAAGTTGAAATCCTGCACGGTGTCATCGGCGAACTCAGAGCGCAGGGCGTGAGCTTTATCTACGTGACGCACCGTTTGGATGAGGTAAAGCGGGTTTGCGACAATTTCACGGTGCTGCGCGACGGCCGCTTCGTTGCGCGGGGCGACGTGAACAGCGTGGAGATCCGAGATCTGGTGCGTCTCATGGTCGGCCGCGACGTGGAGGTCTCGAAGCGCGCGCCCGCCGCGGAGTTCAGCAAAGCCGTGCTCGCCGTCAAAGGCGTGTCCCGCGGGCGCGATTCCAGTGGCCGGCATGCCATTGCGCTCAGCGATCTGTCGATCGAGGTGAGAGCCGGCGAAATTTTGGGATTCGCCGGCTTGGTGGGAGCCGGCCGCACGGAACTGGCGAGAATCATTTTCGGCGCCGATCACTGCGATCGCGGCGTGCTGTATCTCAACGGAACCGAAATCCGCCCGTTGCGATCGCCCAAAGAGGCCCTTCGTGCCGGTATCGCGCTAGTGCCGGAGGATCGAAAGCAGCAGGGATGTTTTCTGGAACAATCGATCAGCCAGAACATGACGCTGCCGAGTTTGAAGCGCATCGCGCGCTGGCGCATTTTTGTCAACGAAAAGAAAGAGCGCCAGTTGGTCGAGAAGTACCGGGCGGCACTGCGCATCAAAATGACCGGCTCAGCAGCGGCGGTCGGTACGCTGTCCGGCGGCAATCAGCAGAAGGTCCTGCTGGCGCGCTGTATGGCATTGCGCCCGAAGGTTTTGATCGTCGACGAACCGACCCGGGGTATCGACATCGGGGCGAAAGCCGAGGTTCACCAGTTGCTGGTTGAAATGGCGCGAAGCGGCATGGCGTTGATCATCATTTCCTCCGAGATGCCCGAGGTTCTTGCCCTGAGCGATCGCATCGTCGTGTTCCGCGAAGGCTGCATCAGCGGTCGTCTCGATGCTCGAGACGCGACGGAAACCAAGCTGATGGAACTAATGGCTGTTTCGAGCGCAGCGGACTTCAAGCGAAGCACTGCATGACCGAAAACGCCCTACCGGAGCAGCACACGGCGCCGCGCCGTTTCGACGCGGTGGCGTGGCTGCGGCGCTACGGTACGTTGTTGTTTCTCCTCGCGCTGATTCTGTTCTTCGCACTCGAAAATTCGCGCTTTTTGTCGCTGCGCAACCTGTCCAACATCCTCACCGAGGTTTCGATTTACGGCATCATCGCGGTCGGCATGACGTTCGTGATCCTGACGTCGGGTGTGGACCTGGCCGTCGGTTCGCTGCTGGCGTTTGCAGGCATGTCGGGCGCTTTTGTGATGCAAGCCCTGGGAGTGCACTCATGGGGCTGGCTCGTGGCCTTGACGACCGCCACAGCGGTCGGAACCCTGGTGGGATATTTGCAGGGCAAGGCGGTGACGCTGTTCAGTGTCCCGCCATTCATCGTGACCTTGGGCGGCATGACTGTCTGGCGCGGTGCCACTCTGATTCTCAATGACGGCTCGCCCATCTCGGGGTTCGATGCGAGCTATCGGTGGTGGGGCACGGGATCGATCGCCGGCATCCCGGTGCCCATTGCGCTGTTTGGCTTGATCGCCGCCGCTGGCTTTGTCACGGAACGCTACACCCGTTATGGGCGCTATATTTATGCGGTCGGCGGCAATCCGGAGGCGGCGCGCCTCAACGGATTGGACGTACCGGCCATCATCACCAGCGTGTATTTAATCGTGGGGGCGCTGTCGGGACTGGCGGGATTCTTATTGTCTGCGAGACTCGGCGCCGCTGAAGCCGTCGGCGGCATCGGCTACGAGCTACGGGTGATCGCCTCGGTGGTGATCGGCGGCACCAGCCTCGCCGGCGGCCGCGGCGGAGTGGGCGGTACCGTCATCGGCGCCCTCTTGATCGGTGTGCTGACCAACGGTTTGGTGATCATGCATGTGTCGTCGTACTGGCAACAGGTGGTGATTGGCCTGATAATTGTCGCAGCCGTTGCATTTGATACGTACGCCAAGTCGCGTCGCTAGGTGCCGGTGTGGAGAGCCCGATGAAGCTTTACTACTCCGCGACGTCGCCGTACGTACGTAAATGCCTGGTGAGTGCGCACGAGCTGGGTTTGCGTGAGCGAATAGAGCTCCTGCCGGCCGCGCCTCACCCGGTCAATCGTGATCGCGCGCTGATCGTCCGCAATCCGCTGGGCAAGGTACCCACGCTGCTCATCGAGGACGGCACGGTGCTCTACGACAGCCGTGTGATCTGCGAGTACCTAAACGAGCTGGGCGATGGACACTTGATGCCGAAGCAGCCGGCGGCGCGATGGCCCATTTACCGGGACGAGGCCTTGGGCGACGGCGTTTTGGATGCAGCCGTACTGGTGCGGTACGAAACCTTCGCGCGCCCCGAGTCCTTGCGCTGGAAGGATTGGATCGACGGGCAGCTGGACAAGGTGACTTGCAGTCTGGCGGAGATCGAGCCGCGTGCCGGCACCCTCGATCAGCGAGTCGATTTCGGCACCATCGCCATCGGTTGCGCGCTGGGATACCTCGATTTTCGATTCGCGACGCTCGACTGGAGAAAGTCCCATCCGCGGACAGCGGCGTGGTACGAGCGTTTTGCCGCGCGCACGTCGATGCTGGCAACCCGTCCGCCCGCGGGTTGAAAGAATCTTCTCGCGCCATCCCGGATGGACGCGTTATCCCGAAGAATCGACTAGTTCAGCTCCCGTACCCAGATATTCCGGAAACTGATCGGCGCCGATGGGTCGCCGTGCGCCTGCAGTTTGATCGCCGCGCGATCATACGGACGATAGTTCGGCTGTCCGATGTAGCGGGTTTCACCAGTCAGCTGAAAGTGGTCTTGGACCAGCACGCCATTGTGAAACACTGTGACATAGGCCGGCGTTTTCAGAGTTCCATCGGCCGCAAAGACCGGCGCGGTCCACACCACATCGTAAGTCTGCCACTCACCCGGCGGGCGCATGGCGTTGACCAGCGGCGGCGACTGCTTGTAAATGCTCGCCGCCTGGCCATTGACGTAGGTTGTATTTTTCCAAGAGTCCAGGATCTGAATCTCATAACCGCCGTCACCCGGGGCTGTCGACGCCAGAAACAGGCCGCTGTTGCCGCGCGCCTGTCCTTCGCCGGTAATTCCCTTTGGAACCTGCCACTCAAGGTGCAACTGATAATTCTTGAAGAGTTGTTTGGTCTCGATATTGCCGACGGACTTGACGACGGTCATTACGCCGTGAGCAACCTTCCACCCGGCCGGTGCATGATCCTTGGTGTTCACCCATTGATCCAGGTTTCGGCCGTCGAACAAGACGATGGCATCGGAGGGCGGCGCTCCCGGGCGTGCACCCGGCGTGACAATCGGCGGCACCGGTTCCCATTGTTCGGTGGCCTTCGGATCGCCTTGAGGCGTTTGTGCGGCGGCGGGCAAAACACACAGGGGCGAAAGAGCGAGAACCGCCCACGCTGCCCAGCGCCCCATCTCAACGGATCGAGTTTTCATATCGGTTCTCTCACTTAAGTTCGAATAGGCATTGCCGTCCGACGCCGTCCGCTCACACCGTGCAAATCCGCATCGCTTCACCGAGCGATGAGAATGGATCGGCGCGGGTGGGCACGAATTCGTGCGCGACATAGCCCTTGAATTCAAGGTCGGCGATGGCGGCAGCGATGGCGTGATAATTCAATTCCTGGGTGTCATCGATCTCATGCCGGCCCGGAACGCCGCCGGTATGAAAGTGTCCGATCCAATTCATGTTATCGCGGATGGTGCGGATGACATCGCCCTCCATGATCTGCATGTGGTAGATGTCGTAGAGCAATTTCACGCGCGGTGAATTGACCGCTCGCATGACTGCCGCGCCAAACGCGGTGTGGTCGCCCTGATATCCCGGATGATCTACTTTGCTGTTGAGCAATTCCACACAGACGGTAACGCCGTGTTTTTCGGCGAGGGGCGCAATCTTGGCGAGGCCGGCTGCGCAGTTGGCAATCGCGGCGGACTCATCGATACCTGGAACGCGATTGCCGAACATGGCGATGAGATTTGCGACGCGCGCCTGCGCTGCCCCCGGCAGCGCCATTTCCAGTTCTCCCAGAAGCAGCGCATGATTTGCCGGATCGTTGAATCCCGTCGCGATGAACTTGTCGCGCCGACTGGCGTATCCCATGGACACGGTAAGGCCGGCGTCGGCCGCGACAGACCATTCGTCAGGAAACAGCAGATCAATTGCGGCAAATCCCATCTGTTTGGTGCGGCGGCAGAAGTCCGGCAATGAAACCCGCGCGTAGGGCCAGCGGCACACGGATTGTTTGAGTCTTCCGCGGCCCGGCGAGATCCCGCTTAATTCCGCCGGCGGTGCTCCGACCGCGCCAAATGGGACGGAGGCGCCAACCACGGCCGCGAGCGCGCTGACGTCAGCCGTGCGGGCGAGGAACTTTCTGCGCGAGAATAAATTCATGTCAACATCACGCTGGCGGAATCGCGATAGAATAAGCTGAAAACTGACCCAAGGTACAACGATGCCTGTGCACTACGACGCGATAGTGGTCGGCTCCGGTATTTCCGGCGGCTGGGCGGCGAAAGAGCTGACCGAGAAGGGCCTGCGGGTCCTGCTCTTGGAGCGCGGCCGCAATGTCGAGCACGTGAAGGATTACGTCAACGCCACGAAGGCCCCTTGGGAGTACTTGCACCGCGGCGGCCGAACCTACGCGATGGAACAGGCATACCCGGTCCTCAAGCGGGATTATCCGCTCAATGAGAAAAACCTCGCCTTCTGGGTCAACGAGAAAGATTCGCCCTATGTCGAGATCAAACGATTCGACTGGTATCGAGGCTATCAAGTGGGAGGGCGATCGCTCACCTGGGGACGGCAGAGTTATCGCTGGAGCGATTACGATTTTGAAGGCAACGCGAAAGAAGGCGTCGCGGTCGACTGGCCCATCCGCTACAGCGATATTGCGCCGTGGTACGACCACGTGGAGCGGCACGCCGGGATTTCGGGCTCGCGCGACGGGCTGCCGCAGCTCCCGGACGGGCAGTTCCTTCCCCCCATGCCGCTCAACTGCGGCGAGGAGCTGGTCGCCGGACGACTGAAGAATGCATTCGGCGGCAAACGCCACATGATCATCGGGCGCGTCGCGAATGCCACCAAGCCTCTGGAGGGGCGTGCGCCTTGCCAATATCGGAATGCGTGCTGGCTCGGGTGCCCTTATGGCGCCTACTTCAGCACACAGTCCTCGACTCTGCCGGCGGCGGTGAAGACCGGGAAGCTCACGCTGAAGCCTTGGTCGATTGTCACCGAGGTGTTGTACGAAAAGGATCGCAAGCGTGCCACCGGCGTGCGCGTGCTTGACGCCGTTACTGAGCAAACCACCGACTACACGGCGAAGGTGGTGTTCCTGTGTGCCTCCACCCTCAATTCGACCTGGCTGCTGATGCGATCCGCGACCGATGTCTGGCCGGACGGATTGGGCAGCAGCTCGGGCGAATTGGGGCACAACCTCATGGATCATCATTTTCGTTGCGGCGCGGAAGGAACTCTGACCGGACTGGACGACAAGTATTACTACGGCCGGCGCCCCAACGGCATCTACATCCCGCGCTACCGCAATTTATTCGGCGACAAACGCGACTATCTGCGCGGTTTCGGCTATCAGGGAGCGGCGAGCCGGGAGGGATGGACCCGGGCCGTCAAGGAATTGGGATTGGGCGCGGAATTCAAGGATGAAATGACTCTGCCGGGCCCGTGGAAGTTTGGCGCGACGGGCTTCGGTGAAATGCTCCCGAATCACGCCAATCGCATCGGCATGGACAGCGCGAAGAAGGACAAATGGGGACTGCCGGTTCTCAAGATCGATTGCGCCACGGGCGAGAACGAACGCTTGATGCGTAAGGACATGATTGCCGACATGGCGGAGATGCTGGAACATGCCGGCGCGAAAATGGTCACGACATTCGACGCAGGGTCCTTTCCGGGAATGGCCATACATGAGATGGGCACGGCGCGAATGGGACGCGATCCCAAGACCTCGGTGCTCAATTCGCACAATCAGGTCTGGGATGCACCGAATGTGTTCGTCACCGATGGGTCCTGCATGGTCTCCAGTGCCTGTCAGAATCCCTCCCTCACTTACATGGCGCTCACGGCTCGCGCGGTCGATTTCGCGGTGAACGAGCTCAATCGCCGCAACCTTTGAGCCGAGTATGAATACATCACCCGAACCAGAGCAGTTGCAGCTGATCAATCGGCGCGAGGCGATCCGTCGCGTCAGCGCCTTGCTGGGCGGAGTCGCATTTGTCGGCGGCAACAGGCTGTTGGCCGCCGTCGAGAAAGCGGACGCTGCGGCCGAGCGGGTGCCGGGCCAGTTCAGCCTGCAAGATGTTGCCTACCTCGACGAGATTGCGGAGACGATTCTTCCGGCCACCAAGACACCCGGTGCGAAGGCGGCAAAAACCGGCGCCTTCATGGCACTCATGGTGACCGATTGCTACAGCCCGACGGAGCGGACAGCTTTTCTGGACGGCATGCGCAAAGTGGACGAGGCGATGAGAAAAGCCCATAACGTGACGTTCATGGCCGCGGACCCGGCCCAGCGGCTTGCAGTACTTTCGACGCTCGATCAGGAACAGAAGCGCGTGATGGACGCGCGCGAGGAGGCGGATCGCCGGCGCAAGGGCTTGTCGCCGGTGGTGCGCGGCGATGCGACCGAAGCAAAAGCGGAGAATGTGCCCGGAACACCGGTGTCCGCGGCGGAGCCCGCGAGCCCTCAACCCGCGCATTATTTTCGAATGATGAAAGAGCTCGCGCTGCTCGGCTTTTTCACGTCGAAGATCGGCTGCACCCAGGCGTTACGCTACGTAGAAGCGCCGGGCCGCTTCGATCCCTGCCTCCCCTACGCGCCGGGCGAGTCCGCCTGGGCGGCTCATGCCTGATCAATTCCAGAGGCAGGACAATTCGATTCCGTTGCCGATCGGCAGCAGCACGCTTTGCAAATTTCCCTTGGCCCTGACGGCGGCCCGGTAGGCCTCCGCATCGGCCCGTACCCTCTCGGGGAACAGCATGTTGTCCGCCACGATCACCGCATTCTGTGCAAGCTTGGGGTAAAACAACTCCAGACAGGGCACGTACAAATCCTTCCACAGATCGACCAGTACGAAGTCGAACGGCCCTTCGAGGCTCTTCAGCATTTGTGTGGCATCGCCCAGCTTCCATTCGACCTGCGCCGCAAGGCCGCACTCCTGGAGTTGCGCGCGCGCATATTGCTGTTTGTTGGCCGCAAGATCCATGCTGTAAACCCGGCCGCCGGTCTGACGGGCGGCGTCGGCGAGAAAAGCGGTGGAGTATCCGTAAGACGTCCCCAATTCCAGGATGCGCTTGGCGCCCCGTCCGATGATGAGCGCGTGCATGAGCCAGCCGACCTCGGGGCCGACAGCGAGAAGAAATTCATCGCGCCGCCTGGAGAAGCTCGCGGGATCGATTTTCATGAGCCGGGCTTCATCGGCGATGCGCGCGTGATAGCGGGTCAACAGAGCCTGAAACTTGGTGTCCACAAAGACCTACCCCTTTTTGGCGAATTTCAAGATTCGATTCGAACACGCGCAGGAAGTTGCCGCCCATGATCTTCACTTGGCCCCGCATACTCTGCATGTTCGTTACGCAGAGTACTGGGTCTTACCGCCCACCACGGTGCGCACGATTTTGATGTCCTTGATCCTGGCGGGATCCACCGTATGCGGGTCCTCGGCCAGCATGACAAAATCAGCCAGCTTGCCGCGCGTGATCGATCCCTTGATCGACTCCTCGCGCGTCGCATAGGCGCCATTCAGCGTGTTGACGCGCAGCGCCTCGTCGACCGTGATGCGCTGATTCGCGCCCCAGACTTCACCGTTCCACCCCGTGCGCGTCACCATCCCCTGGATCCCCATCAAAGGTGAGAAGGGACCGGGATCGAAGTCCGAACCAGCCGCGGCCGGCACTCCCGCATCGAGCAGCGTGCGGTAGGCCATGCAACGCTTCATCAGTTCTTCTCCATAGAAGTGGAATTTATCCGGGTTGTAGTACGCGTAAGAGGTAAAGAGCGCAGGTACGGCGCCGATGGCCTTGATCCGGCGTACCAAATCGTCGGTGATGAGCGTGCAATGCGTGATTTTTGGTCGCGCGTCGGCAACGGGGTTTAGATGCAGGGCGCGTTCGTAAGCGGTGAGCACATGATCGATAGCGACATCGCCGTTGGCGTGGCAATTCATTTGAATTCCGGCGCGATGCACCCGCTCGCACCATGCGTTCAGAGCCTCTTGAGTTTCGGTCACATTGCCGCGGTAGCCGTTGCTGCCGGGATAAGGGACGCTGATGGCCATGGTGCGTTCGGAGAACGATCCGTCCGCCGTGTGCTCGCAGGTCGCGCCCAGCCGAATCCACTCATCGCCCAAGCCGGTCGACATGCCGCCGCTCAGCATGGCGGAGAGTTCCTGCCCTTCGGCCTCATAGCTGACTCGATGCAGCAGGGCGCCCGCGGCGCGCACCTGCTGCAAGGCCTGCAAATTTCCCGCCTCGTGGCAGACGCTCGTCAGTCCGTAGCGCACGAACTGCTTGGAAATAAAGGCGAGCCCGTCCCGATCGCGGCGCATCGCTTCCTCGCCGGAATAGGTCAGGTGCTTCCCAACGGCGTCGAACACTTCCCGCGCCCGATCGGTGACGCGGCCGGTAAGATCGCCGTGCGCATCGCGATCGAAAGTTCCGCCCGCGGGATTCAGCGTGTCCTTGTTGATGCCGGCCATTTGCAGCGCCTTGCTGTTGTAAAAGGCGGTGTGTCCGCCGCGATGTTGCACCATCACCGGCAGTTGCGTGGAGACCCGATCCAAGTCTTGCCGGGTCAGTGCGCGCTGGTCCTTGACCTTGGTGTCGTCGAAGAAATAGCCCTCGACCCAGGTGTCGGCGGGCGTTTTCTGCGCCTTGGCGCGCAGTTTGTCGATGATACTGGCGATGGTGACGAATTCGACCTCGTAAGGATTTCCGACCAGCACCTCGTAGAGCAGCTCGTTGCCGGGTGCATGATTGTGGCTGTCGATGAAGCCCGGCACGATGGTCATCTGCTGCGCGTCGATCGTTTGCGTTTTGCCGATCAGATTCTTCAAGTCGCGGGTCGGTCCCAGTGCGACAAAGCGTCCGTCCTTGACGGCAAAGGCTTCCGTCTGCGGCACCCGCGGATCCATGGTGTAGACCCGGGCATTGAGCACCACGAAATCCGGCGCGGCCCAGTCCGCCAGCGGGGAGGTGGCGGCGCGCACGGCGCGGGAACCCATGAGTGTCAGGCCCGCGCCTGCCATCCCGACAAACTGCCGGCGGCTGAAGGCTCCGCTGTTCATAGAAGGCACCTCGCTCAAAGATCGTTCTTGGCATATTGCATTAGATTCGAATGACCGTCATTGTCTGGCCCGCGTGGCAGCGCATGCGCACAGACATTGCCAGGGACGATTTCGAGGCAGCCACCGACCTCTAGTACATCAACGTGACCAAGCAATAGGACGAATCATGGGAATCTCGGACACACGATCGGCGGTCGCCGTGACCGCCATGCTGCTCAGCGGTTTGCCGGCGCACGGCGCCGCTGACGCGAAACAGCCAACGGCCGGATACGCAGCCTTGGTCAAACTTTTCGAGCAATGGCGTGAGTTCGAGCATCCTGCCATGCACGGAGACGTGCCGGATTACGGTCCCGGTGCCATGGCGGCCAAGGCGGCGGCCCTGCCCGCGTGGCAGAAGAGGCTCTCCGCCATCGACACGCAAGGCTGGCCGATCGCGCAGCTCAACGACCTCAAGCTGGTCCGGGCGGAAATGAACGGCCTGGATTTTAACTTGAGAGTCTTGCGGCCTTGGGCGCGCGACCCTGCTTTTTATGTCAGCGTCTGGCCGTCCCGCACCGACGTTCCCTCCCGCGAAGGGCCCAATGTGTATCCGCAGATTGAGCTCTATACCTACCGCTTTCCGCTCTCGAGCGCCGCGCAGACCGAACTCGTCGCGAGAATCGGGTCCATTCCTGAGCTGCTCACCGAAGCCAGGCAGAACCTCAAGGAGAGCAACGCCCGGGACTTGTGGGTGTACGGCGTGCAGGAGCTGCGCGGCCAATCGCGCGCGCTCAAGTCGATGGCTGCGGGTACGCTCACCGTGAGCACGCTGGAGGGCAGTCAGCACGCCGATATCGGCGCGGCGGCGCCGGAGCTCAGGGCGGCGGTCATCCGTGCGCAAAAGTCCACCGACGAATTCATCGCCTGGCTGGAACGAGAGGCTCCGCGCAAGTCGGGCCCATCGGGCATCGGCAAGACCGACTACACCTGGTATCAACAGAATGTGCACTTTGTGCCCTTTACTTGGGACCAAGAAGTGGCTCTGCTGCGCCGTGAATTGGAGCGTGCACGGGCTGCCCTGAAGCTCGAGGAGCACAACAATCGGAACTTGCCGCAGCTCGAGCCGGCGCGTGACGCAGCGGCGTTCGATCGACTCAAGGCGGCGCGGCTGGACAAGTTCGTAAAATTTCTGATCACTCAGGACATCATTCCCGACAAGCCCTACCTCAAGGCTGCGCTGATTCCGCAGCTGGGGCAGTTCGTACCGGAAGAGGAGCGCGTGTTCTTCACGCGCGTGACGCATCGCGAGCCCATGCTGCTTTTTTCGCATGATTATCATTGGTTCGATCTAGCGCGTATGCGCGATGAACCGCATGCCAGCCCCATTCGCCGCCGGGCGTCCCTGTCGAACATCTGGGACAATCGCGCGGAAGGGTTTGCCACGGCGTTCGAGGAGATTCTGATGCACGCCGGGCTCTATGACGACAATCCACGCGCCAAGGAACTGGTGTGGATCATGCTCGCCAATCGTGCCGCACGGGGCCTGGCCTCGCTGTATGTTCAGGCCAACGAATTCGATTTGGAAAAGGCCGGCAAATTTCATGCCGAATGGACGCCGCGGGGCTGGGCCAATCCCAAAGACTCGCTCACCGGTTTCGAACAACTGCTGTATCTGCGCCAGCCGGGTTACGGCACCAGCTATATCACCGGCAAACTGCTGGTGGATCGGCTGATGGCCGAATATGCCCACCAGCAAGAACTCACGGGCCAGACCTTTGACTTGCGCGAATTCATGGACCGTTTCAACGGCGCCGGGATGATCCCGCCGGTATTGATGGAAGACGAAATGATTTCCAGCAATGCCCGCCTCCCGCAATGAACGCCCCGTGAGCCGCCTCTCGACCGCCAATTTCGAGTTGTCGATCGTGCTGCCGCTCGGAGTCGTCGCGAATCAATTGACCAAGGTGGAGGGCGATTTGCGGTTCCTCACCGTGAAGACGTCGGCAAACCTGAGCGAGCATTGGACGGGCGATATGGCCGGTCAAGTCGCCGCCCGCTTGGAGAAAATCAACGAGACGCTGGAACTCATCCGCGGCCTGGTACGGGACTTGGAGACTGAGTTTCAAACCGCGAGTGCCGGGCGGTCCAAGAATCGCGTCCATCGCGACGACTAAGCCTGCCGGTCGGCACAAGGATCGCGTCCCACGCGCCGGAATGGCATTTTCTGTCCGGTAGTTGTCTAATTGCCGTATTCCTAGAAGCTTATTTCGGGCCCAGAATGTCCCATCCAAAACCGACCTGGAGGCCATTTGTGTCCTACTCGCGCACCGCACTACTGGTTGTCGATGTTCAGCAATCGTTCGAGCACCGGCCTTATTGGGATCCGTCGGATGCGCCTGCTTTCCTCGATCGCGTGCAGGCCTTGGCGGATGGGGCCAAGGCGAGACAGATTCCGGTGGCGCGCATGTTCCATGTGGAAGAGTCGGGCGCATTTTCCCTGGAGTCGGGATTCGTGAAGAGCATGGCCGCATTGTCCATCGCACCGGATGTCACTTTCTACAAGCATCGCCACAGCGCACTCATCGGCAGTGGATTGGCGGTGTGGCTGACCGAACGTGGAATTCAACACTTGATCGTATCGGGCATTCGCACCGAGCAATGCTGCGAGACTACGACCCGACATGCCTCGGACAGCGGCTACGAGGTGGATTTTGTCAGCGAGGCCACGCTGAGCTTCGCCATGACCGATCGACATGGAGGCCATTGGACCGCAGCCGACATCAAGGCGCGAACCGAGCTGGTTCTCGACGGGCGTTTCGCGCGTGTGATGACGGCCGTGGAATCGCTGGCGGCGTTTGACAAGAGACACATCGCTGCGGGACGGCAGGCTGCGTGAAGCAGGCTGAATCGCGAAACCTCGACGTTTGGGTTGTGCTGCCCGAGCGCGTGCTGCTGCTGGACATCGCGGGCCCCATGGAGGTCCTGCGCCGCGCCAATGTCGAGCAGAGCGCGCTGCGGTTCAATGTTCACTATGTAGGGTCAAGCGTGCGCGCCATTTCTTCAATCGGCGTTCCGCTGGCGGACATTGCACCGTTGCCGAGCAGCCTGCCTGACGGCGCGATGATCGTCGTTCCCGGATCCGCCGATCGAATTGCCTTCGCCGAGGACGTCAATCAGTCCGCGGTGCGCGAGGATGAGCAGGCCATTGTCGACTGGCTCAAAGCTTGCATTCGTCCGGGGCACACGCTGATGACGATCTGCTCCGGCGCTTTGCTGGCTGCTCGAGCGGGACTCTTGGATGGCTATTCGTGCACGACGCATCATGCCGAATGCAGCGAATTGGCCGCGCTTGCGCCGCAGGCCAAGGTCTTGGACAACCGCCTGTTCGTGATCGACGGCGAGCGCCATACCAGTGCCGGAGTCACCGCCGGATTGGACCTGATGCTGAATGTCGTGGGCTCTCTTGTTGGCCACGCCTGTGCAGTTGCCATCGCGCGGCACCTGGTGTTGTACCTGCGCCGCGAGGGCGCCGATCCGCAAATATCGCCTTGGCTGGCGGGCCGCAATCACCTGCATCCGGCCGTGCATCGTGTTCAGGATGCGATCATCGCGAACCCCGCCCAAAATTGGACGCTGACACGTCTTGCCAAGATTGCCAATACCAGCGCGCGGCACTTATCGCGCGTGTTCAACGAACACGCCGGTATGAATCTCACCAGCTACATCAACAGTCTGCGGGTGGAACTCGCTCATCAGTTGCTCTGCAACAGCCGTTTGGATGTGGAACGCGTCGCCGAACGCACCGGCTTCGCCTCATCGCGCCAGCTGCGCCGTGCCTGGCGCCGTTCCTACGACAGGCCGCCTGCCGCGCTGCGCAGAGATTAGAAAATCTCATGCGGCGGCGGTGATCCTTCGGGGCGCGGTTCGACGTTGTTGCCGATGTGCCCAAAACCGCTTTTGTTCTTGTGCTCCGATTCTTGCGCCGGCTCGCGCGAGGGCGGTGCGGGCGCATCATTCGACGGTTGATCCGGATCGCCACCTGGACTCGGCGGTTGATCCGTAGCGGATTTTGGACTTGGCATGATCTGAACCCTAGCTCCTCTGCGGAAGACTGTCTGTCCACCGCACGAGGATGCGGCGGCCGGCGGGCTCCTACGCGGCGGCGCAGCCCGGACTGCAGCCGTTGTTTTTTTGCTCATGGCAGTTTCGAGGAGCCTTCGCGGCGCGTGTGGTTTGTTAAGGGATTGCAGGGCAGGTTCCCATCGAACTTGCGCCGGGGACTGATATACCAAGCGCGCTCGGTTAGTGTCACCCTCGAGCGGCATGCTTTCGTGGAGCAGCGGCGCGTTTACCGGGGCGCATGCCTTCATGAAATTAGTTTTAATAAACAGTGAGTTGCAATCGCATTAGCTCGCTCGCCCAGGCTGCGCCCCGCATCGGGGCGCGAGCGCCGCGACAGCGATTCACAATGGCGCAGATCGGTAGCATGGGCAATGCGCCGCTGCGGAGCCGCGGCTTATTGATCGACTGTCAAGCAATTAACTGTTCTGGACTCCGCTAGATGGCTTCACATCCGTGGTGTGGCGTGTTGTAATCATCGTACAAATGGCTTCGGCGGCGTTGGGATGTATGACGCTGCACGGAGCTCGCAAAGATTGAATCGTTTCTTTACCTAAGGGAGAGAAGAATGGGGAATACCAAACTGCAGTACGCGGTGCGTGCTGTATTGGCCGCAGCCGCCGCCACGGCGGCTGGCGCACCGGCCTACGCACAAACTGCTCCAGCCGCAGCCAATGACACCGCATTACAGGAAGTGGTTGTCACCGGCTCGCGCCTCGCTATTTCACCGAACGATGTTTCCATCAGCCCGGTCACGAGCTTAACTTCGCTCGACATTCAACAGACCGGTTTGGTGCGCACCGAGGACCTGCTCAACAACCTGCCGCAGGTGGTCGCTGAACAAAGCGGCGGTACCTCCATCAGTTCCAACGGGACCGCGACGGTAAGTTTGCGCGGCCTGGGTTCACAACGCACCCTGGTGCTGGTCAACGGTACCCGCATGGCGCCAGGTGCATCTCTTGGCGCGACTCCGAGCACCTCGAGCAGCGCGGACATCAACCAGATTCCAGCGGAATTGATCGAGCGAGTCGACGTACTCACCGGCGGCGCATCGGCCGTGTACGGTGCCGACGCCGTCGCCGGCGTCGTCAACTTCGTCCTCAACACGCACTTCGAGGGCGTGAAAGTCGACGCCAACTATGGTTTCGGCCGCTATCAGAACAATCACTCTGATCTTCTCGCCGACCTGGCTGCGGCCAACGATCAAATACCGGACAGCACGGTCGACGCCGGCTTCAACAAGGATGTCTCCGTCCTGATGGGTTCGAATTTTGCCGACGGCAAAGGCAATGTCACTGTCTATGCGACGTACCTGAAAACCTCCCCTGCGGTCGGCTATCAGTACGACTTCGCGGGCTGCAGCCTGAATACTCCCAGCACGCTGCCCGGACCTGGCAATCTCAAGTGCGGCGGCTCGGGCACCCCGGCCACCGGACGCTTCGCATTGTTCGGCGTGAATAGCGCCACCGGCAAGTTCGGTCAGTTGACGGGCACGTACGCGGTACAGCCCAACGGAACTTTTTCGCCGTACACGGCAGCCGACAGCTACAACTATGGCGCTCTGAGCTATTTGCAGCGTGCCGCTGACCGCTACACGGCGGGCTCGTTCATCAACTACGACATCAACGACAAGACGAACGTGTACCAGAGCTTCATGTACGCGCGCAACACGTCCACCGCCGACTACGGGCCCAGCGGTCTGTTCAGCTACACCGCGGCGCAGATCCCGTGCAACAGCCCGCAGTTGTCAGCGCAGCAAGTCGGCCTGTTTTGTACGCCGGCGCTAATTGCCCAAAATCACGCCGGGTTTCCCAACACGCCTGCCGGCGACATCACCTTGTACGTCGGCCGTCGCGCGGTAGAAAACGGTCCTCGTCAAGACAACTACGTCTCGAATTCTTTTCGCGAAACTTTGGGCGTCAAAGGCAGTTGGATAGAAGGCCTTTCCTACGATGTATACGGGCAAATCGGACTCAACACGATGAACGATTCCCAGGGCGGCTATGTTTTGACGACCAACGCGCTGAACGCGCTGGATGTGGTCACCGATCCTGCGACAGGACAGCCGGCCTGCGCGGCGGCACTCAACGGCACCTCCCCGACTTGCGTCCCGTGGAACATCTTTCAAAAAGGCGGCGTAACGGCAGCGGCGGCGAATTACATCAGCACGCCCGCAAGCTACAGCGTCACGGTCAAGGAGTACATTGTCGATGGTTCCGTGACCGCGGATTTCGGCAAGCTTGGCTTCAAGCTGCCGACGGCCGCGGAAGGGCCGAGCGTGAACTTGGGTTCGGAATATCGTTCGGAAAGCTACTTCTTCAATCCGGATTATATTTATGAGAACGGGTTGAACTCGGGCGGCAACGGGGCGGCCTCCCCCATTGATGGCGGCTTCCATGTCGCGGAAATATTCACCGAAGGGCGCCTGCCGATCCTGAACAATCTGCCGGCCGCATACGACCTGTCGGCCGAGGCAGGTTATCGCTATTCGAGCTACACCTCCGGATTCAACACCAATACGTACAAGTTCGGTGTCGAGTACGCACCGATTCAGGACGTGAAGCTGCGAGCGGGCTATAACCGGGCCGTACGCGCACCCAGCGTCGGCGACTTGTTCGCGCCGGCGGTCATCGGCGCGGGCGGCACCGCGGATCCGTGTTGGGGCGCTGTGGTCGGCGGCACCGGCGGAACCACCGGCACCGTCAACGGCCACGACTTTGCGTTCTGTTCTCGCACGGGTGTGACAGCGTCCGAGTGGGGCAGCATCACGCCGAACCCGGCCGCACAGATCAACACCTCGGTCGGCGGCAACTCGGCGCTCCAGCCTGAAAAGGCGGACACGTTTACTTACGGCTTTGTATTCCAGCCCTCGTTCGTTTCTGGTTTGGTCGCCTCGCTGGATTTCTACTACATCAAAATCGCCAATACGATCGAGTCCCTATCATCGAACACCATCGTCAACAATTGCGGCCTCACCGGCAACGCCGCACTCTGCGGGCTCATCCATCGGGGCGCGGGCACTGGATCGTTGTGGTTCAACAACACCGACTTTGTCACGGCCACCGAGGAAAATATCGGCACGGTCTCGACCAAGGGTATCGACCTGGCCTCGCGCTATCTGCTCGATGTGGGCTCGATGGGCAAGGTTGCCCTGACTTTATCCGGCACACGGGTGTTGAATTTCTTCACCGAGCCGTTGACCGATGGTCCCGCTTACAATTGCGCGGGTTACTTCGGGACGACCTGCGGTGCTCCGACGCCGCACTGGCGCCATGTGCTCAACGCGGATTGGCGTACACCGTGGCTGGGAGCTGATCTCGCGCTGCGTTGGCGGTATATCGGACCGACGCAGTCCGACCGCGTCAGCCAGGATCCGCAACTCTCGCAGACCTACTTTGCGGGGACTTCGCGGATCGGCGGCTACTCCTACCTGGATCTGTCGTTGGCGATGCCGATTGCGTCCTCAGGTGTCGATTTGAGGGTGGGCATCAACAATTTGACCGACAAGGCGCCGCCGATCGTGGCCAACGGCAACTATTCGGACTGCCCCAATTCGTCGTGCAACGACAACACCTGGGTCGGAACGTACGATACCTTGGGCCGCTACCTGTACGCGCACGTCACTGTGAAGTTCTGATCTAAGGAACTGATGGCAAAATCGCGGCGGACTATGGAGTCCGCCGCTTTTTTTTATGGTGCGCCCGGCTGGCGCACCCACTCGGAGGTGAAGGTCCTATTGGAAGCGTGGATAGCTGTCGATCAGATCCCCCAGCGCGGCCCTCAAAGGCCCCAGCCAGGGCTCGAAATGGCGCCATTGATCCACGCCTTCGGAATAGATCGGCCGGCGCACCTGCTCGGAACTGATGGTTTGCGCGATTCGCTTGTTCTCATAGAACCGCAGGCACTCCGGCTCGAACGGCAATTCGCAATAGGCCAGCATCCTTCGCACTTCGTTCTCAGTGTCGGTCACAAGCCGCTCGTAGTGAACCCGATAGACACGCCCGGGAAGCACTGCGTCGACATGTTCCATCAGATCCGCGTAGTCCCGGTAATACAGCCCCAGTTCGCCCAAGTCGTAGGCGAAATTCATGCCGGGGTTGAACAGCTGTTTGAAGCAGGCAAATCCGGAAGCCATCGGATGTCGCCGAGAATCGATGATCGCCGCGTGCGGAAACATCAGATGCAAAAGCCCGATGCTGACGAAGTTGCCGTGCATCTTGTCGGCGAAGCGCGGCTTGCCATGCCGCCGGTGCGCGTTCGCGCTCGCAAGATAGCGCGACGCCAGGGCTTCGACCTCGGACTTGCCGAGCGATGCAAGATTTTCCGGATACCTCGCGGCCGTTTCCGGCGCGCCCGCCAGTTCCCGCGCCATCACCGGGATATAGGCGAGTTCGCGCGTGCCCTCAACTTGGGAATGGCTGGCCAAAATCTGTTCCAGCAGCGTCGAACCGGAGCGCGGCAAACCGACGATGAAAATCGGATCCCTCGCCGCAACTCCCCAATCGCCCCGTGCGGAGAAGAAGCCGCCGGTAAAAGTCGCTTTGAAGCGCTGCACGAAGGCGGTGGTCGCTTGCGGATTGTAATTGAACGAGGCGCGGGCACGGCTGTTGCCGCGAGCATAGTGCTGGAAAGCCTCGGCAAATTTCCCCCGTGCTTCCAATGCGCTACCCAAGGAGAGTTCCAGGCCGGTGACGTCCTCGCTGGCGGGCGCCATCAATTGCAATTGGTGCTGCATGTCTTCCAGGCGCGCGGAAGAGGGGGGAACGGTCTCGAGATTTGAGAGCGCCCAATAAGCCATGCCGAACGACGGCCGCAGTTCGATGGCACGCTCATAACAATCGATGGCCTCACGCGGATGGCCGAGGTAGCGCTGTTGATTGCCGGCCAGCAGCCAAAAGTCGGGATTGTCGGGCTGATTCGCGATCAGCCGCGTATTGATGGCGAGAGCCTCATCGTGGCGCTCCGCGATTTGCAGAGCTCCCACCTTGAGCATCAAGAAAGCGCCGTTGTCGGGATCGGATGCCAGCAGCCGATCGATGAGCGGCAGGGCCTCTGCGGCGCGGCCCTGGCGAATCAGCAGCCGCACCAGTTGTTCGCGCGCGTTGCCGTCGCACGGAGCCCGCAGCAGCAGCTGATTGAGCGCCGCTTGTTCAGACAAGTCATCGCCGCGCCGCAGCGCAATGGCCGCTAGAAGCGTGAAAACGGCAACCTCGTTCGTGCCCTCTCGCAAACGTCGATTTGCCAATGATTCCGCTTCTTCGAGCCGGTTCTGGTCGAAGGCGGCATAGGCATCGGCGAGATCCGGAGGATTGGACGCGAGCTGCCGGTATCGAGTGTAGGCACTATCGGCGGATGCGATTTCGCCGCTGAGCAAGCGCTGTGCAGACAGTTCGCGCCACGCCTCCGCGAGACCCGAGTCGAGGGCAACGGCGCGCTCGAGCGCCGCCATAGCGTCTTGCGTGCGGCGACACCCGGCATAGGTGCAGCCCAGTTCCAACTGCAGGAGTGCCGAGCCGGGGTTGGTGCACGCCAGGGCCTCGATGACGTCGACGGCGTCCGCGGAGTTTCCCAATCGCCGGCATGCCGCGCTGAGCAGGAGCCCTGCGGCATCCGACCCTGGATGCCTGGCGAGGATTTCGCCGGCGCGCCGTGCCGCGGCGGCCGGGTCGTTCTCGAGCAACATGGATGCGCGCATGAGCTCAAGATCGATCGTGGCGCTAATGTCAAATACTCCGGGAGTGAATCCAGGCAGCTGTTATACAATGATGCCGTGAATTCCGCTGCCCCCATGCCGCTCGATGAAGCGACGATCATTCGCATTTTGCAGGCGGCGAAAGCGGAGCAGGCCGCGGGCCGCATTCCGGAATCGGACCAGCTGCTGGCCAATGTTGCGCAGCGCGCCCCGCATCACCCGGCCGTGCTGAACGAATTGGGCGTTCGCATGCTGGCGCGCGGCGTTCCCGACCAGGCGCAGATGCTCTTTAGCCGCGCGGCCGGCGCCAATCCCAATCAACCCGCAATCTGGGCCAATCTTGCCAGCAGCTTAAAGGCGCTCGGACGGCGTATGGAGGAATTGGACGCCATCGAAAAAGCGCTGGCCCTCGAGCCGCGGCATTTGTCGGCGCTCTTGCAAAAAGGCCAATATTTCGAGGACATGGGCGATCCCCGGAATGCGGCGCGGGCCTTTCAAGCGGCGCTCGACTCGCTGCCGCTCGGCGCGCAGATCCCGCTGCACCTGAAGGACGCCTTCGATCACGCCAAGAAGCAGGTCGACGCCGATCGAGCGGGTCTTGCGCAGGCGCTCGAACAGCCGCTCGCACAGATTCGCGAGCAGCATGGCGGCCTCGCGCAGCCACGAGTCGAGATGTGTCTCGAACATCTCATGGGGCAGCGGCGCGCCTATCACTCGCAACCGACTTGGATGTACTTCCCGGAACTTCCCGCCATCGGGTTTTTCGACCGGAGCATGTTTCCCTGGCTCGATTCGCTCGAGGCGGCCGCCGCCGACATCCGAACGGAACTGTTGCGGGTATTGGTTGCCGACCGCGAAGGATTGCAGCCGTATATCGATTTCCCGGCGGGACTTCCGCTCGATCAGTTCAAGGAATTGAACCGTTCGCGAAAGTGGAGCGCGTACTTTCTGTGGAACCAGAGCCAGCCGCAACCGGGTCATATCGCACGCTGCCCGGTGACTGCGCGAACGCTCGAGGAGGTCGTGCCGCGTTGCCGGGTCAGCGGCCGCGCGCCCACCGCGTTTTTTTCAATTCTTGATCCAGGTACCCGCATTCCGCCGCATACCGGCGTGACCAATACGCGCTTGACCGTTCATTTGCCCCTCATCGTACCGCCCGACTGCGGCTTCCGGGTCGGCGCCACCACCCGCGAATGGATTCCCGATCGAGCGTGGGTATTCGACGATACGATCGAGCATGAGGCATGGAATCTATCGGACACGCCCCGGGCCATATTGATTTTCGACATCTGGAATCCGTTGCTGACGCCGGCGGAGCGCGACATGATTCAAGCCGCCACCGAAGTGTACGGCCAGTACTATTCGCAGCGTCAGGTTGCCGGCACTTGATCAAATACGCGGTATGCCTGCTGTCTTTGTGGGCAGCCGCCACAGTGAGCCGCGGTGAGACTCTCGCAAGTTGCTCTGCCATCGCCGCCCCGGACGCGCGGCTCGCGTGCTACGACGCACTTGCGCATCGGCCGGCGGATGCCGCACGCGCATCCGCTGCGCTCAAGCCATCGGCACCGGCGGCCGGGAAGCCGACGCCGCCGGTTGTCGCGCCGGCATCGGCTGCAGCACCGGCATCGGCCGCCGCCCAGGGTCCGGCCAACTTCGGTTTGTCTTTGGCGCAGCAGCATGCGGCATTCGCCGGCCCGACATCGATCAAGGCACGTATTGACGCGATAAATTCCGGCTCAGGCGGCCAGACACTCATCGTGCTCGACAGCGGCCAAGTTTGGACCACGGGGGAGAACGACGGATGGCTCTCGAAGGGGGGCGCGGTCACCATCAGGCGAGCGGCGAGCGGCGCATTCTTGTTGATAGCACCCTCAAATCATTCATATCACGTGCGGCGATTGCGCTAAGCCCGCGCGGCAACCTCGGTCGGTCCTAGGTATAACCGTACCGGTTCATCCACGGCTCGAGCGCCGGCAAAACCGATCGGATCTGAGCCTCGTAGTTGCGCCATTGGGCCGTGGCCGACGTGACCAAACCTTGCGACAACTGCGCCGTACTGGGCGTGGCATGCTCGCGCGCCTGAACGCGATCGCCAAAATCGCTCATCCCCGCCATCCATTCGAGCCCGATAAATTCGCACACGCTGCGCATCTCGTTCTCGAATCCGGCCACGAGGCGCTCGTAGCGAACCTCGTGCCACTCGAGCCGCAGCATGCGCTTCCCGGTGTGGGCGAAGGTCATGACCGCGGCATAAAACGCGGCCGCACCCGGCAACGTGAGCAATTCATACATCGACGGATTCATCTTGAAGCGGCGCCGGAAGCAACTCAGCACCACGTCGCGCGGATCGCGTACGGCGAACAAAATTTTTGCCTGCGGAAACAGCTTGGCAATCAGCGGCAGCTTCACGGAATTCAACGGATGCTTGTCGATGAACACTTTGCCCGCGACATCCGCGCCCGCTTCGCGCACCCGGCGCCAATAGGTTCGCCGCAAAGCATCAACCGCTTGACTCTCCGCCCGCGCCAGCGGAAGCAAATTGACCGGCTCGCGCATGAAAGCGAGCACGCCATCGGCCAGCAGCTCGTGCTCTTCCAGGCTGACGACCCGCGGATTTCCGTCCAGCACGACCTCCAGCAAGGTGGTACCGGAGCGAGGAAATCCCACCAGGAACACATGGCCGGCCGCCTGCGGCTCCGGCGCCTCCGCCGGCACCAGCCATTGATCGGGATGGATCTTTTCCACGGCCGCGGTGAGCGCCCGCGTATATCCCAGCACGTTCGAGCCCGCATAATGCCGGTGAATTTGCCGCAGCGAGCGATTGCAGACTTCGTAGGCTTCGAAGGCCTCCTCGTAACGGCGGCCGGCGTCGAGCACATCCGCAAGCAATCCCGTGGCGCGGGCCCGATCGGACGGTCCGGCGCGTGAATCCATGATCAGGGCCCGCAAACGCTTTTCCGCCGAATCCAGTTCACCGACCGCCAAATCGGCGGCGGCGAGGCTCAAGATGGCATCCGGAAAACCGGGAGCGACTTTGAGGGCACGATCGGCCCAGAGCCGTGCATCCTCATGTTGGCCGCGGTGCGTGGCGATCGAGGCCAGCGCGGCCAAACTGGTGAAATTGGCAGGGTCGAGTTCGAGCGCCCGCAAATGGCTTTCCCTCGCCCGGCCGAGAGACCCCAAGGCAATGAGCGCGTTGCCTTTGCTGGCGTGCGCAAACGGCAAATCGCCCTGTTGCTTCAAGAGTTCGTCGATATGAACGAGCGCTTCCGCCGGCCGGTCGAGGCGCTGCAAGCACAGTCCCAGCGCGTTGCGTGCGCCGACGTCTTTGGGGGCGATCGCCACGGCGCGTTCGAGCAATGGCAGTGCCTGCTCGTATTTCCCCTGTTGCTCGAGCCGGGTGGCGGCAATGTTCAACAGCATGGGATGCTCGAATCCGCTCGCCAGGGTTTGCTCGGCCAGCTCCGCGGCCCGCACAAAATCCCGGTTCTGCGCTAGGCTTAGTACCGTGCGCAGCGTTTCCATATCGGTTTCAAGATCACGGGCCATGGCAGTTCTACATATTTGCGTGGCGACAAGGCTACCGGAATCGTGCGTCGGATGGGGAAATTGCCCTGGATAAGCCGACGCCCGAGACGATGTCGACCGATCCTGCCGACCAGCCGATGCGCGAGGCGGCGCGATTGCACCGCCAAAATCAGGCTGCCGAGGCCGTCGCCGCGTATCAATCGATTGTGGCACGCTGGCCGAAACATGCCGATGCCTGGTACAACCTGGCCGTTCTGCAACGCCAGATGCACCGTTTCCACGAGGCATTGGCTTCCTATCAAAGGGCGCTTGCCTGCGGCATCACGCGGCCGGAGGAAGTGCACTTGAATCGCGGCGTCATTTTCAGCGATTTCCTGCGCGACTATCCGGCGGCGGCCGGCGAATTGGAACGGGCGCTGAATCTCAATCCCGCCTACACGCCTGCATTGCTGAACCTCGCCAATTTGTATGAGGACCTTGGCAAGCGGCCGGAGGCGAGTTCGCTGTATGCGCGCATCCTCGCGATTGAGCCGAACGCCTTCGAGGCACTCGCGCGCTTCGCGAATGTGCAGCCGGCAGGGAGCGCCGAGCCCGCTCTTATCGACCGCCTGAGGGATGCGTTTCTGCGCGCATCCGCAATGAGCGATCGCGCCAGCCTGGGATTTGCGCTTGGCCGGCTGCTGGATGCGGCGGGCGATTACCCCGCGGCATTTTCGGCCTACACCGCAGCCAATCAGGCCAGCCTTAGCAGCGCCGGGTCCCGCATCGTTCCCTACGATCGCGCGCTACAACAGGCGTTCGTCGACCGCGTGATCGGCAGCGACTCGCGGCGCACGAGGGCCCACACGATCGACATTCCGCCGCAACCCATCTTCATCGTCGGCATGTTTCGTTCAGGATCGACGCTCGCCGAGCAATTGCTCGCGGGGATGCCCGGTGTGGCCGCGGGCGGCGAAATGGACTTTCTCCCGCAGCTGGTTACCAGTGAATTCGTGCCGTATTTTGAAACGCTTGATACGGTATCTGCGGAGCGGCTGGATGGAATCGCGGCGCGCTATCGTGCCGAACTCCTGCGCGCCTCGGCGAGCGCCGCGTACGTGACCGACAAGCGCCCGGATAATTTCTTGTACTTGGGCCTCATCAAGCGCCTGTTTCCGGACGCCAAGATCGTGCATACCACGCGAAATCCGTTGGACAACTGTTTGTCCATATTTTTCCTGCATCTCGAACAGCAGATGAGCTATGCCTTGAATCTCATGGACATCGGCCACTACTACGGCGAGTATCGGCGCCTGATGACGCACTGGAAGTCGGAGTTCCCGGGCGATATCTTCGATTTCAACTACGATGCATTGGTCCAAGAGCCGCACATCCAAATGCAACGTCTGTGCGAATTTCTCGGCCTTCCATGGGCGGGCCAGGTCCCCCTGGTGGCGGCACGCAGCGCGGCGATCAGGACGGCGAGCAACTGGCAGGTGCGCGAGCCGCTGTATGGCACCTCTTCCGGACGGGCAAAACATTACGCCCATGAGCTCAGAGAATTGCACGGCTACCTGGAGGGGCTCGCATGAATGCCGAGCCGCCGATCGTGCTGCCTCTTTTTGCGATGCCGCTTGGGATCGTCACGGTGCCTGAGTCGGAGGATCTCAATCCACAACTCGTCGATCTTTTCATGCAACGGTCCCGCCGCCGGCCGCCGCCGGCGAATACATCGGTGTACCGAAGCCAGGATGACCTGTTCGAGTGGCCGGAGCAGCCCGCCCGCACGCTGGCCACCGAGATTTTCCGCGGCGTGTGTTCCGTGGTCGAGACGCTCAACACATTCGATCCCGGCCGGCTGCGCTCCTTCAATCTCGAGGCTCGCGGCTGGTTCACCATCATTGAGCCATTGGGATCCCTGCCTGCGACGAATTATCCGTTGACCGCGTGGTGCGCAATGTACTGCGTTGCGGCACCCGAGCCTTCGGCCACCCGCCAAGATAGCGGCGTACTGCGCCTGTATGAGTCGCGGCTTGGAACCATGTTTCAAGACGCCACGAATTCCGTCATGCGCGTGCCTTTCACGCCGGGCCACTACGCCTGGCGCCCGGCGCCGGGGCAGATGGCGATATTCCCGGCGTCCCTCACGCACGAGATCGCGTTGCTGCGCTCTGCCGGCACGCTGATTCTGGTCACCG
Organism: uncultured Gammaproteobacteria bacterium; assembly: GCA_963721095.1. Classification (GTDB taxonomy): domain Bacteria; phylum Pseudomonadota; class Gammaproteobacteria; order Steroidobacterales; family Steroidobacteraceae; genus Bog-1198. The sequence goes on from CAVRHU010000001.1 coordinate 1,251,126, forward strand.
CCCGTTTGCGCTTCGTTGCTCCGGGTCAGCAGGGCATTGGGCGATGGTAACCTCGGCCCTCAAGGTCAATCCGCTGTTCGCCGTGCCGTTCGGAGAGATGCGTCTCGCGCCTTGCGAGCGCCTGAACGGGGAACTCGAGTCGCTTTTCTTGCAGCGTGAAAGTGCGGATTACAGGAATCCAACGCCGAGCCACATCGCCCAGGAGGAAACCTTCGAAAGCCGTTTCAATCTGTTCCGGTGGCCGGAAGCTTGCGTGCAGGAGCTGCGCAGCTTCATGTTGAATGCAGTGGCGCAGATGGTCATCGAGACCACCTCGCTAAAGCCGCAGGACATTGCCAAGCTCAGCTTTCAAAATCACACCTGGTTTCACATTTCGCGCTACGCCGGATCCTTCGTCGCCCACAATCACCCCCTGGCATCCTGGTCCGGCGTGTACTGTGTGCGTGCCGGCGAAAGTGTCCCGCAGCACCCTCGCAGCGGCGTGCTGCGATTCCTCGACGTCAGGCAGGGCGCGAACGCGTATCTCGACCCCGCGAATGTTACCTTGCATCGCTCCTATGCCTTTGCGCCCGTGGAATTGAAACTCGAAGCCGGCCAGCTGGTGATTTTCCCTTCGTACGTTTTCCACGAAGTCACGCCCTTTTACGGCAGCGACACCCGCATCACGGTCGCCACCAATTGCTGGTTCGCCTGAGGCTCCCAGCGCTCCCAAGGACCATCAATGAACAGTACACCGGCTGCCCATGGCAGCCTTCTTCTGAATGTTGCGCGCCAAGCCATGACGAACAATGGCCTATTGCCGGATTTCGGCGCTCCCGCCTTGAAGCAGTTGGCATCGATCACGGGGCCGGCGCAAGATGCAGGTTCCGACATTCGCGATTTGCGCGACCTCTTGTGGTCCTCGATCGACAACGACAACTCGCGCGATCTCGATCAACTCAGCGCCGCTGATCCTTCAAGTCCGGATGCGATCAGGATTTTGGTGGCCATCGCCGATGTGGACGCCGTGATCGTGCGCGGCTCGCCCATCGACGATCATGCGCACATCAATACGACCTCTGTGTACACACCGGCAGTCATTTTTTCCATGTTGCCCGAGAAGCTCTCAACCGACCTCACCTCCCTGGGCGAGAACCAGGAGCGCCTCGCCCTCGTCGCCGACATGGCAATCGATGCGGCGGGGGCGGTTGTGCGGTCGGATCTGTACCGCGCCCGGGTGGTCAATCGCGCCAAGCTGGCCTACAACGCGGTGGGCGCCTGGCTTGCGGGCACGGGCGCGATGCCTCCGGCAGTCGCTGCAGTGGCCGGCATGGATCAGCAGCTCCGTACCCAGGACCAAGTGGCGCAGTTGCTGCGCGCGGTGCGCCGCGCCCGCGGTGCGCTCGACTTGCAGACGATCGAGACGCAGCCGGTGTTCAGCGCCGGCTTGTTGCGCGACCTTCTTCCCGATGAGCCCAATCGCGCGAAACAGTTGATTGAGGAGTTGATGGTGGCCGCCAACGGCGTAGCGGCGCAATTTCTCACCGCCAAGGGCTTCAGCGCGCTGCGCCGGATATTGCGCGAGCCGAAGCGCTGGGATCGCATCGTCGCGCTGGCGGCGGATTTTGGAGAGAAATTGCCCACTGAACCGAGCTCCGCGGCGTTGAACAAATTTCTAGACAAGCGGCGCCAAAGCGCCCCGGATCTTTATCCCGATTTGTCGCTGTCGGTCGTCAAACTCCTGGGTTCTGGGGAATACGTCTTGGACAAACCCGGACAAGCCATTGCGGGGCATTTTGGTCTCGCCGTCCTCGATTACACGCATTCCACCGCGCCGAATCGGCGTTTCCCCGATCTGATCACGCAGCGATTGCTCAAGGCGGCACTGGCCAAGCGCGCCTCGCCGTACACTGACGCAGAGCTTCAAGACCTGGGCGCGCATTGCACCCTCCAGGAGCACAACGCGGCGAAGGTGGAACGAGCCGTGAACAAGTCGGCGGCCGCTTCGTTGCTGGCGTCGCGCATTGGCGCGAAGTTCGATGCCATTGTCACCGGCGCCTCGGATAAGGGCACCTGGGTGCGCATATCCTCGCCCACCACCGAAGGGAAGGTGGTCAAGGGATTCGAAGGCTTGGATGTGGGAGATCACGTGCGCGTGGCGCTGTTGCATACCGATGTCGCACACGGTTTCATTGACTTTGCGAGAACCCAGTAAATGAAAGACCATGACACGGAAGATTCTCTGGCCTATCTCGATCCGGATTTTCTCGCCAGCGATGACGCGCGGCCGCTGCGAATCATCGCCGAGTATTTAAATCCGCTGCGGCGCTTGCGGCTGCAGCGGGTGCACGACACCATCGTGTTCTTCGGTTCCGCGCGCCTGTCCGAAGAGGGGCCGCTCGGCCGTTTTTACACCGAGGCGCGCGAACTCGCGCGTCTCATCACCGTCTGGTCATCGACCCTGCCCTCGCATGTCCATCGCTTTGTGATCTGCTCAGGCGGCGGGGGCGGCATCATGGAGGCTGCAAACCGCGGAGCGCGGGACGCCGGCGGCCGCACGATCGGCCTCAACATCAGTCTGCCGCACGAACAAGAGCCCAATCCTTATGTCACGCGCGAACTGCTGTTCAAATTCCGCTATTTTTTCATGCGCAAACTCTGGTTTGCTCATCTCGCGCGGGCCATGGTGGTCTTCCCCGGCGGCTTTGGGACCCTGGATGAACTCATGGAAGTGCTCACACTGGCGCAAACGCGCAAGCTCGCGCGCAAATTGCCGATCGTTTTATACGGCTCGAGTTACTGGAACGAAATCATCAATTTCGAAGGCTTGGTGCGCCACGAGGTGATCAGCCGCAGCGATCTGGAGCTCTTTGCCTTTGCCGACGAACCCGGACATGCTCTCGAGCTGTTGCAAGCCGCGATCGAGGTGGGCAGCGCCGAGAAAACGCCCGCGTTCGCGGCGTCCCGCAGCTGTTGATTCCGGCAGATCCCTAAGCGTTGCCGACCTGGCAATGCGCAACGAATTGACGCAAGGGTTCGGAGAGGACTTTTCTCTCGTGACGAATCATCAAAAAACTTCGCGTCAAGCGCGGCAGGGTCGTCGCCAATACCGTCAGGCGCTTGGCGGCCAGGAGATTGCGCACCACCGAGCGCGACAGGCAACTGACCCCCAAGCCCTCGGCCACGGAGTTTTTGATCGCTTCGGAGCTGCCGAGCGTCATCGAGGCGGGAATGTTAAGAAGGTGCGGCAAGAGCGCCTGATCAACGGTTTCGCGCGTGCCCGATCCCGCTTCTCGCAGCAGCCACTGCGCACGGGCAAGTTCCCCGACCTTCAGCTTGCGCCGCTTCGCGGCCCTCGCCAAGGGATGCAATGGCGAGGCGACAATTACCAGTTCGTCCTCCAGCCAGGGAACGACAATGATGTCTTTCGCATGACAGGGCCCCTCGATGAATCCGATGTCGGTTTCGAAGTCGCGCACCGCGGTGACCACGTCCAGCGTATTGCCGATCTGCAACTCGAGGCGGGCAGCAGGAACGCGTTCCTTAAAGCGCGCCAGCAGCGGCGGCAAAATGTAATTGCCAATGGTGGTGCTGGCAAAAATATGCAGCTCGACGGGCAGTGCCTGAGCGTTCGACAGGAACGCGCTCTCGAGGCTGTGTGCGCCGTCCAATACTGCAAGCGCCATCGGCAGCAACGCGCGTCCGGAGTCGTTCAAAAGAAGCCGCTTTCCCACGCGGTCGAAGAACCGGGCTCCCAGGGCGCGTTCCAACTCTTTCAGCGCGGCACTCGCGGCTGATTGCGACAGCGGAACGGACAAGGCCGCGGCGGTGGTACTGCCGCTCAAGGCGATGGCGCGAAATATCTGCAATTGGCGCAGGCTCAGCCGCATCGTTCGTGCTTATGCATAGATTGAGTTAATTATAAACAAATAATCGATTTTACGAATAGATTAAATGCGCCCATAGTGATCCGGCGCGATGACGCGTGGAACGCAAGGTTCTTATGCGGGCGGCGGCAAATCCCCTGGCACTGGCGGCGAAGCCGGGAAACCCGCGCGGGCAGCGCTTGAGCAGTTTCCTGCCGGGCATACTGTTGACAGGTGCCATCGCGATCCTCGCAACCGAACTCGCCAAAAGCGCCTGGATGCAGGCGAACGGTATCAGCGCGCTGACGCTCGCCATTGTGGGCGGCATGATCGCCGGCAACACGGTGTATCCGCGGATTTCGATTTACAGTGCCCGCGGCGTGGCCTTTTCAAAACAGTTCCTGCTGCGGCTCGGAATCATTTTGTTCGGCTTGCGATTGACCTTCCAGGACATCGGGCAGGTGGGCGTGGTCGGCGTCATGATCGATCTCATTGTCTTGAGCAGCACATTTACCTTGTCCTGCTGGGCGGGAACCCGGCTGTTCGGCTTGAATCGCCGCACGGCGATGCTGATTGGCGCGGGCAGTTCAATTTGCGGTGCGGCTGCGGTGATGGCGACCGAGCCGGTGGTGCGCGGCCGGGCTGAGGAAGTCTGCGTCGCGGTTTCGACGGTGGTTGCCTTTGGCACGCTCGCCATCTTTATCTATCCGGCGCTTTACCATCTGAATGATCGTCTGCATTGGCTTCCGATCACGCCCTTTGCCTACGGTATTTTTACCGGATCCACCGTTCACGAGGTCGCTCAGGTCGTTGCGGCGGGCAAGGCGGTCGCCGACACCGCGGCGAATACGGCGGTGATCACAAAGTTGGTCCGCGTCATGATGCTGGCGCCCTTCCTGGTCTTGCTATCTGCGTATTTGGCGCGCAACGTCGAGGCGGGTGCGCCGCAAGAGGCCCTTGGGCCATCAATTCCGACCCAGTCCTGGCGCGCCGTCATACCCTGGTTCGCACTGGGGTTCATCGCGGTGGCGGGATTCAACTCCATGGCTATATTGCCGCATCCTTTGGTGAGTGCCGCCATCGATGTCGATACGCTGATTCTCGCGACCGCAATGGCCGCGTTGGGGGTCAGTACGCAGTTTTCGGCCATACGTGCAGCCGGGGTCAGGCCGCTCGGGTTGGCGGCGCTGCTGTTCGGCTGGCTGATATTCGGCGGCTTTGCGATCAATACAGGCGTATCGGCGCTATTCGCGCGGGTACTGGGACACTGACTTGCGCCAGATCGGCGACTCGTTCGCGAGCGACGGGCTTTAAAAGAAGGCGCGCCGTGATGAAAGCCGTGGCCTGTATCGAGAATTAACCTGGGCCTAGTGTTTCTGTTTGTAAATGCGGCGGCTATTTTTGTTTTCGGATTTATTCAGTCGGTGTTGCTCGCCCTTGGTCAGATGCCCGTTGTGCTTGGCCTCGTCAACACTTTCGCGCTTTGCGATGTTGGCATCGTGCGTTTCGTCGTGTGCGGCCTGCTTGCCGGTCATCGTGCCGTTGGCCAGCCCCTGATTAATGCGGGCCTGCTGATCGTCGAGCCGTTGATTGACCTCATTCACGCGAGGATGATCAGGAACGGTCTGCGCCATGCCCACCGAGGTGCCCAATGCCGTCAGATACAGGCCGATGAGGAGCGATTTGGATTTGTTTATCATGATATCTCCTTAAAATTCTTCAAAACCGAGTTAACCCGATGCGCCAACCTTTTTCGGTGCGCGGCGGCTCAATTGAGCCCCTATGGCTGTAAAAAACGCGTGCATCGCCAGTTGGTTGACACGAGGGATGAGCGCGAAAGAGTGGATTACGTCACATATGCCGGTCATTGCGATGAAAGTGAAGATTCGTGGGAAACACTGAATACGATGTCATCGTCGTGGGGGCGGGCGTTGCAGGTCTGCAGGCGGGATGTCTGCTCGCCGCGGCTGGCCAGCGCGTGCTCATCATAGAGGCCCGCGATCGGATCGGCGGTCGCATCCGAACACAACCTGTTTCGCTTGATCATTCAGCGTTGCCCATGCCGGTTGAATTGGGCGCGGAGTTTATTCACGGCTTGCCGCCCGAGACTTGGTCGCTCATCGAACAGGCCGGCCTGAGTACGGTCGAGATTGAGGGTTTCACGTATCGGTTCGACGGCAGCCGCTTGACGGCGGCTGATGAGCAGGAGCAACCGGGAACGGCCGAACGGGTGTTGGAGGACATGACGCGGTGGGTGCAAACGCATCCCGGCGGCCGCGACCTCGGCTTTATCGAGTACGTCGAGGCCCAGGCAGTGGATCCGGTGGCCGCGCGGGCGGCCGGCAACTACGTTGAAGGCTTCAACGCCGCCGATCAACGCTGGATCTCCGTCGCGGCGCTCGCCAGACAGCAGGCCGCGGAGGATGCGATAGCGGCCGACCGCCTGTTTCGAGTCGAGGCCGGCTATGCGGCCATTCCGAAATTCCTGGCCGACCAATTCGTCGCCGCGGGCGGTGTGCTGATCCTCGACGCGCCGGTGAAAAAAATGAGATGGAAACGCAGCGCCGTGTCGGTCGAGATCGCACGAGGCGGCGGCGATCCTCAGTATCACTCCAATCGCGCGATCATCACGGTCCCGCTGGGTGTGCTGCATGCGCGGACCATCGAAATGGTTCCGCGGCCCGCCGACGTTTTGTTTCAGGCCGATCGGCTCAAGATGGGCGCGGTAGTGCGCCTGACGTTGGCATTCAAACAAAAATTCTGGGATCCGCGAATGAGATTTCTATTTGCGCCCGGCGAGTCGCCCCCGACGTGGTGGACGCCCGCGCCCCATGAAGCGCCCCTGCTCACGGCATGGGCGGGCGGACCGAAGGCGGAACAGCTCCTCAAACTCATCACGGCAGACGGCGATGCCGGCGCGCTGCTCGAGCGGGCGCTTTCAACGCTGGTAAAAATATTCGCGCTGCCCCCGGCCCGCATCCGGCAAATGCTATCGAGTTGGCACATGCACAACTGGCAGAGCGATGAATACGCTCGAGGTGCCTATAGCTATGTGCCGGTCGGCGCGTTGGACGCGCCGGAGAAAATCCGAACTCCGGTCGATGACACCTTATATTTTGCGGGAGAACATACCGATGTCGCGGGGCATTGGGGTACGGTGCACGCCGCGCTCGCAGCCGGCGCCTGCGCCGCCCATCAAATCATCGCCGCGGCGGGCGGCCGAAACACGGCGATCAGTACCGATTGACCCGCGCCGGTACGGCCTGCTCCGAATGCAGCAGCGCAAGATTGGCGTTATGACCGGCGCGCCCGATGCGGTAAAACTGGATGCAAAATATGGAGACCGCGAGCAGCACGACGATCAGCGGCACGTAAGTAAACGCAAGATTGCGCAATACCGATGCGGGCACGATTCCGGGCCGCGCACCTTCGGGAAACCTCACCCAGGCGAGGACCAGGCCGCCCATGAAGATACCGAGGCCGGAGACGCACTTCTGCACGAAGAACGCGGCGGCGAAATATAAACCTTCCGTACGCTGATGCGTGCGAATCTCGTTTTCCTCCACCGTATCGGCCAGCATCGATGTCACCAACGCGCCTGACACGACGCTCATGGTGCCGAGCGCGAGGGTAAAGAGCAGCAAGATCGGCAATAGCGCCGGTGATGAATTGTCGACGAATAATCCGCATTCCCGCAGAATAATCGGAGCGGGTGCGAGCAGCAGCGAAATGACGGATGCCGCGATGGCGCCGCGCTTTTTGTCCAGCCGCCGCGTGATGATGGGTGCAAGGGCCAGGGCGGCAGCGGCCGAAAGCAGTGCTGAGAGCAGCAGCTGCGAGACTTGGTCGGTGGAGAGTTCCCAGTAGTATGTGTAGAAATAGATGCTGAGGGTCGCGACCAGCCCCAGCGCCATGGCCGAAAAGAAGCCGCAAGCGATCATCGCCAGGAAGGGGCGGTTGGCCAGCGCGTCGCGAATTTCGCGAGAGTCTCGCGACAAATTGAAGGCGCGCTTCGGCGGCGGTACGCGCAGATAGGGAATGTAGTGATGCGTTCCGGCGGTGGAGATCAGAATGGAGATGAACATCAGCGCCGCCGCCGCGATGGAGTAGCCATGATAGCCCGCGCGATTCAAGAGTCCGACGGTTTGCTGCGCGGTGGGCCTCAGAAACACGGACAAGGCGATCACGCCCATCAGCACCGCACCCAGGTATCCGAAGAAAAATCGGTACGCCACCAGCGATGTTCGGAGGTCATAGTCCTCCGTCAGCTCCGCCAGCAGCGCCGCGCTCGGCACTTCGTAAAGCGCAATGAAGATGCGAACGACGATTGCCGTGATCAAGAGGTACCAAAATAGGGCTCCCGATCCTAAGCCCGCCGGCGGATTCCACAAAAGGTAGTAGACAACGGCACAGGGCAGCGCCGACAAGTACATGAAGAAATGCCGCCGGCCGAGGCGGGAGTGAAAGCGATCCGATATATGTCCGATCAAGGGATCGGAAAAACCGTCGACGATCAGCGCAATCATGATGGCGAGGCCCACCAGCTGCGCGGGCAGGCCGAGCAGTTGATTGTAGAAAATCAGCAGCAGGAAGTTAAAACCGTTGTCCTTGATGCCGTACGCAACCGTGCCAAAGCCGTACAACAGTTTGGTTCTAAGACCGATCGTGCCCAACGCCATGGACTATTCCCGTCAGTAGGGGAGCGAGAGTTTTGACTATTTATCGATCAATCGTCGTATTAGTATACAAGCCCAACCCTCCCGCGGGATTCATATGGCGCTCACTACTTCGAAGTTTCGCGAGGATTTTGAGCTTGGCTGCCGCACCGGCATACCGCTGCTCGAAGCGCCGCCGCCGCTGGCCGCGGCAATGTTGATGGCCCATGCGGCATTCGTGCAACCGGAGCGCCAAATTAGCATCTTCGATGCCATTGCCGACGCCTGGCTGGATCTGGAACAGGGCGCTGACCGCATGCCGTCTTTGCGGCGGCGACTTCCGTGGCTCACCGCGCCGGCTGTCATCGAGGAATGGCAGACGCCGCGGGCCGTTTGGGATGCCTTCTGGGGCGTCGTTGATGCCGAGCCTGCGGCGCAATCCAATGCGAACGCCAAGGACAGTGCGCTCGACTTTACCGGCCGGGTCGTCGTCATCGGCATGCACTATGACGCGGAGTTATTGATGCGCTGCGAGCGGGCCCACTACCTGCACGAGGACGTCAGGAAGCTTCTGGCCCAAGCGGAAGTGCGCATGACCACAAACGATTTGCGCAACTGGCCCAAAGACAGCCTGGGAAGCAATCTTCTCGACATGCTCACCTCCAAAGGCTATGACCTCGAGGTGATCAATCCCGACGATGTGATGCTGCCGCCGATATTCGCCGCACAGAACCGCACCAACCGCCGCATCCTGCAGCTGCATGACGTGTGGCATCTGTTCGGGGGCTTCGGCTTCACGGCCCAGGGAGAGGTCGCGATTTCCGGCTTTCAACTGGCACAGTTCGGACAAAACTATTCAACGCGCTTTCTCGCCGTCACCACCACCATGATGTGCCTGCGCCCCCTCGTCGACATCGATCAATACGTCTCGCTCATTTCAGAGGGTTGGCGCCATGGCCGCCGCGCGCCGCCGCTGATGTCGGTGGAGTGGCACAAAATGCTCGGACGCTCGATCGCCGATCTGCGCGCCGAGATGCGCGTCACTCCGTTCAAGAGCCGCACGCCCGAACTGTTGAATTTCTAAGCCATCGGGGACCGCAGCAATGGGCGATCTGCCGGTCGATTCACGCCCGCTGCTGGTGTTCGACGGGGACTGTCAATTTTGTGCCTACTGGGCGCGCTACTGGCAGAAGTTGACCGGCGCCGCGGTCGATTACCGGGCGTATCAGGACGTGGCGCCGCAGTTTCCGCAGATCCCGCTCGCGGATTTTCAACGTGCCGTGCAGTACATCGCACCCGACGGCCGCCGTGCCAGTGCCGCCGAGGCGAGCTTTCGCACCTTAAGCCACGCACGTGCCAAGGGATTCTGGCTCACGCTCTATAAGAGACTGCCCGGCTTTGCGGCCGCGACGGAGCGGATCTACGCCTTCATCGCCGCGCACCGATCGGCCTTCTATCGCATAAGTCTTCTTCTGTGGGGCAAGGATTACGGGCCGCCGCGCTACGATCTTGTGTCGTTCGTATTTCTGCGCTTGCTCGGCTTCATTTATCTCTCGGCTTTCGTCTCCTTCGGAACGCAGGCGCTCGGGCTGATCGGCAGCCACGGCATCCTGCCCATCGCCGAATTGGTGAAGCTCATCAGCGGCAGCGCCGGCGCAGAACGGTTTTTCGTGATGCCCATGCTGTTTTGGATCAATTCAAGCGATCTCGCGATTCGCTTGGTGTGCTGGATCGGCGCGGGATTCTCACTGCTACTGATCTTCAATGTGCTGCCGCGCTTCAGCCTGCTTGCCCTCTATGTGCTGTATCTCTCGCTGCTCTATGGCGGACAGGTGTTCATGTCATTTCAGTGGGACACGTTCTTGTTGGAGACGGGTTTCCTTTCCCTGCTGTTGAGTCTCGCGCAAATGCCGGGGATCTGGCTGCTGCGCTGGCTGCTGTTTCGATTCATGTTCATGTCGGGAGTGGTGAAGCTGCTGAGCGGCGACCCAAACTGGTGGAACCTATCGGCGCTGTCATATCACTTTTTCACCCAGCCACTGCCGACGCCGCTCGCTTGGTATGCCGCACATTTGCCGCCGACCGTTTTGAGGTTCGCAACCGGTGGCGTGTTTTTTGTCGAACTGATGCTGCCGTTTCTGATGGTCTTCCCGCGGCGGCTGCGCTTCCTGGCCGCGTACGGCATTCTGCTGTTGCAAAGCTGCATCTTGCTCACCGGTAATTACAATTGGTTCAATCTTCAGACCATGTTGCTGTGCTTGTTGCTGTTCGACGATGCCGCCCTGCAAAAGTGTCTGCCGCAGCGCCTGGTGCAGGCGATCGTGCGGCGCGCCCGCACGCAGCACGCGAAGACTCTCTCGTTGGTGGTCGGCGCTTGCGCTTGGGCGTTGGTGTTCTTAAGCCTCGTGGAGATGGATCTGCGATTCGGCGGCAGCCCGCCGGTTGCCGTGCGCAAGATCGACCAATGGATCGAGCCGCTGCGCTTGGTCAGCAGCTATGGTTTGTTCGCGGTCATGACGACCGAGCGTGACGAAATCATCGTCGAGGGGTCATATGACGGGTCCGACTGGCGCGAGTATGAGTTCCGGTACAAGCCGGGCGATGTGGCGCGCCGGCCGCCCTGGAACATTCCGCACCAGCCAAGACTGGACTGGCAGATGTGGTTCGCCGCGCTCGATGATCCTCGACGGGTGAACTGGTTCCCGCACTTTCTGGAACGCCTGTTGGAAAACGAGCCCACCGTGACCGCGTTGCTCGACAGGAATCCATTTGCGGAAAGGGCACCGCAGTACATCCGCGCGCAGTTTTACGACTACACCTTTTCCAGCGCCGCGGACCAGCGCAGGGGGGTGTGGTGGCAGCGTCGACGGATCGGGTTGTACTTTCCGGAGGCGCGTCTGAAGGCGAAATGAAACGGCAGCACTTACGGTTCCAGCCGCGGCCTGTAGACCGCTTTGGCCGGGGCGGGACGATCGAGCGCCGTTCGGTCCCAACGGCCGAGATCGGCGGCCGCCTCATAGGTGGTCTGGAAGAAGCTCAGCAGCACCTCGTCAGCATCGGGTGCCGCGCGCAACGATTCGTAAGGCAGCAAATATTCACGAGCCGTGTTGTCGTAGTGGGCGGCTCGGGGCTGCGCGCCGTGCGCGGCGTATCCCGGCGGCTCGGGATAAGCATAGGCATAAAAGGTGGGCTGGGCATTTTCGTCACCGGGCCAGAAGCCGCAGCTGCTGCATTCATGGGAGTACGCCTCGACCATGACCCAGTCCGGGCAGTGTGGTGCGCCGCCGGGATGCCTCGGAGCGCGTCGTCCGGAGAAGCGTGTGCAGGCGAGATCAAAGCTGCCCCAAAAGAAATGTACGGGACTTTGCTTTCCGGTGAAGCCGCCGCGAAACCGTTGCATGACTCGCTGTGCGTTGAGAATAATCAACCAGCATTGCTGCGCGGCGCGGGGGTTGTAGGTCGCATGTTCGTGATCTTGCGCGAAGGGAATTGCCGTTACGACTTCCACCGGCGAGGCATAGATCGCAGGATCGATCCGCAACTCGTGCAGCGCGCTCATATATCGGGCAAAGAAATCAGACACGGGCATCGAGGCCAGCGGAAAAGAGCGCCGAGAGCCATCGTCGACTTGAATTAGCAGCTGGTGCGCGATGAAGTCGAATTGCACCTCGACGCCACGGTTGCCATACGGCATGGTAGAGGTGGTCAAGCCGCGAGCGGTGAGGTAGAGAGCCACTTGCCACCAGTGGTTTTCCATCGGCGCGAGGGCCAGACGCGTCTTGCCGACGATCTGCGACCACATGTGCAGCGTGGCGTACGTGCCGCGCCACTCGGTCAAGGACAACTCAGGCCATTTCGGAGTCGTGGTGATCGTCATGCGGCATTTATCGACCCTCAACCCTCAATTGTCAAAACAGAGGGCGGCGAAATATCCTCAGTAGCGGGTACCGAAACTTATGAGGTGAAAGCTCAACGTCACCCACAATGTCAAAAAGGCGGCGACCACCAATAGCAGGCTCCAAAGCTTCGCGAACCCACCTCGACGTCCCCGCCAAACCCGCTGCAGGTTCCAAAGCGCGGCGCCGGCCAGACCGATATAGCCCACGGTGCCCGCGATTTCGAGCGCCCATAGTGCGGCATCGATGTTGGCGTCCGACTCGAAAGACGCAAAGAGCCAGGCCCACCCGCAGAAACCCGCAAGCACGAGCCATGAGAAGCCGCGCACCCAACGATAGGCCTTGAGGTCCGCGCCGCTCAGCGTCATGGCCGCTCCAAAGCGGCGCCGGCTGATGGCTCCGATCGGCCACGATAAGGCCGTCAATGCGACGATCGCGAGCGCCGCCAGGAACGCTGGCAACAGCCATGCCGCATCCCGATACCCGGGAGCCCGGATCCAAACCATGAAGGGAGACACCGGATCGAGGCTCCAGCGCGTCACCCGCCCGTTCTCGACCTTGGCGCCCAGGCGCCCATGACCATAAGCGTCGTGCCAGACGAAGGGCGCGGTCTCGATCCACTTCTTGGGTGGCCCTCCCAATATGGCGGGAACCGAGGGCCGCCCATCCTTATCCAGGGTGATTTTCACCTGGCCTATGAAGTTCGTAACGTCCACGAAGTTCGTAAATTCACTGCGACTGCTGATGTAGTTGCCGGCGAGCATCCGGGCGTGCTCTTGGGCAGTCGGCAGTTCCACGGGCGGCGCAGGGTTCGCTGCCGGCAGATAACGATCGCCGAACTGCTCAAAGAGCGCGATGCGGATCAGTTCGGTGGCCGAATGCTCGCCCGCGCTATTCATCGAAACGAACAGGCCGACGTTCTTGGAGGGGAAGAGCCACATATCACTGTGGAAATAATTGAGATCGCCGCCGTGCCCTATCGCACTCAAGCCGTTGACCTGCATTTCGTAGAAGCCGAGTGCCATACGATCGGTACCCGGCACCGTCACATGTGTCGGATCATGCATCAGCAGGGCGGTCTCCGGCTTCAGCAAACCAGTGCCTTGGTTCAAATGGGCAATCATAAATTTCGCCATATCCGCCGCAGACACGGCCAGCGAACCCGCGCCCGGCACCGAAATCAGCTCGTAGGGTTTGGGATCGACCGAGGCTTTCGGATAACCCTGTGCCATAAAAGGCGCGAGTTGCGCAGGCAAGGGCTGGCGAAAGGACGCGTGGGACATGCCAAGGGGCGCGAAAATGTTGCGCTCAATGTATTCGGCAAACGGTACCCCGGAGACGCGCTCGACGATGTAGCTCGCAATGCCGGCGCCATAGTTCGAATAGGCGGGCGTCGTGCCCGGCGCATAGACCCGTTCCGGCAGCAGGCTTTTCAGCACCTCGCTCAATGGGGGGACTGTGCCGCTGAAGCGGATGCCGCCCTTGAATGCTTCCTCAAAACCGGGTGTATGCGTCATGAGGTTGCGCATCGTGATCGGCTTGCCCTGGTAGGGCGGAATCTTGAAATCCAGATACCGGTTCACATCCGCGTCCAGATCGATCTTGCCCTGTTCGACCAGCTGCATCACCGCGGTCCAGGTGAATAATTTTGAGATCGATCCCGCTCGAAACATCGTGGTCGCGGGGTCGACCCGTCGACGCGCCGCCAGGTCCGCGTAGCCGAAGCCGCGCTGCGTGAGCACTTGGCCATCTTTGACGATCACGACCACGGCGCCGGCGATGTCGTTCGACTCCAGCGTGAACGGCATGAAGCCATCCAGCCACGCATCGGCATCCGGCGCTGTGAGATCTCGCGCAGCTGCGCCGGCCGGCGAGTCAGGTACGGTTGCTTGGGCCGCGTGCCCGATCGATGCGCCGACGAGAAGGACCGCCGCCGCAGCTCGAATGGGTATGCACATTCCGCTTATCCCTATAGTGCTCTGATTAGGCTAGAATGATCCTATTCAGAGCAAGAGTAAACATTCAACCCACCGGAGCCCACCGTGAGACCCATGGTTCAACGCTTGTCGATCCTCCTCGTTCTCGCCCCGCTGGCATCGCTCAGCCGGGCCGCCGCACCAGCCACCCTGCCGATTTCGCCCGCAGCGATCGACACCACCGTGGCGCGCGCCATGAAGGCGTTCCAGGTGCCCGGCATGGCCGTGGGCATCGTCAAAGACGGAAAACTCGTTTACGCCAAAGGCTACGGCGTGCGCGAACTCGGTAAGCCGGGTCAGGTCGATGCCGACACGCTGTTTCAAATCGGCTCCAACACCAAGGCTTTTACAACGGCGGCGCTTGCGCTTCTGATCGACGAGGGCAAGCTTCACTGGGACGACAAGGTGATCGATTATTTGCCGCAGTTTCGCATGCAAGATCCTTATGTGACGCGCGAATTTACGATTCGCGATCTGCTCACGCATCGCAGCGGACTTGGCATGGGCGCCGGCGATCTGATGTTTTTTCCGGCCACCGACTTCAGCCGCGATGAGATCATTCACGGCCTGCGTTATCTTAAGCCCGTATCCGGATTTCGCAGCAAATTCGACTACGACAACCTGCTTTATATGGTGGCGGGCCAGATAATTCCGGCGGTGACGGGCAGGTCATGGGAAGACTTCGTCACGCAGCGCATTCTCGAGCCGCTGCAAATGCAGCCGTGTGCGGCAAACTATGACCGGATTTCCGACCGCAGCGACGTCGCAGCTCCGCATGTTCTGATCAAAGGCGAGCTGAAGGCGATTCCGGTTCTCAACATGGATGCGGTCGGACCGGCGGGAACCATCAACTGCAGCATCAATGGCATGGCGAAGTGGCTCGAAACCCAGCTCGCCGCGGGCAAGATGCCGACAGGCCGGCAGCTATTCAGTACCGCGCGCAGCGAAGAAATGTGGACCATGAATACCATCATCCCGGTGAGCCCGCTGCTGGCTTCCATGTATCGCACCCACTTCAACGGCTATGCCTTGGGCTGGGGAGTCCAAGACGTGCTGGGATACAAGAAAGTCGCCCATACCGGCGGCGTACTGGGCAGCGTTACCTGGGTCGCCATGATTCCGGAACTGCAGCTCGGAGTGTTGGTGTTCACGAATCAACAGTCGGGCATCGCCATGGAAACGGTCGGTGATCAAATCCTGGACGCTTACGTGAAGGCACCGCGACGCGACTGGATCGCGATCGGCTCGGAATACAGCGCAAAACGTGACGCGGCAGCCAAGACGGTTGAGGACGCGGCAGCGAAGATCGAAGCCGCTGCAGGGTCCCCGTTGCTGGCGCTAGATGCCTATGCGGGAACGTATCACGACCCTTGGCGCGGCGAGGCCACGGTGCGCCGCGAAAACGACAAACTGATTCTTAAGTTCAGCCGGACGAATGCGCTGGAGGGCCCATTGACCCCCTACAGCGGCAATATTTTCATTGTTCACTGGAATGATCGAACCCTCGATGCGGATGCCTATGTTCGTTTCGAGCAGGGCTATGACACCAAGGTGGACGGGATGACCATGACTGCAGTGTCACCGGCAACCGACTTCAGCTTCGATTTCCAGGATCTGCATTTCAGCAGGACCGACAATTCGCATGAGTGAGAACATGCCCACGCTCGGCAAACTCATGCAAAGCCTGCGCACCCGCAATGGCTGGACACGCAAGGAGATGAGTGTGCGGACGGGGATCCCGCTCTCGACGCTGGCCAAGGTCGAGCATGACCGTCTCACGCTCAGCTACGACAGACTTCTGCAGGTCAGCCAAAGACTCAAAATGCGCATGTCGGAGCTGCTGGCTCATGGCGACGAACCCGAGTCCAGGCTCATGACGAGGCGCAGCGTCGGGACTCTGGAGACCGCCGTTCACGTCGATTCTCGCAATTACGATTACTATTTTCTGTGTCCCGACATCCGCAAGAAGCGGATGATTCCCATATTCGGCCGCCCCCATGCGAGGACGCTGGAAGAATTCGGCGAGTTGGTGCGGCATGCCGGCGAAGAATTTATTTTTGTTCTGACCGGCCGCGTGACGGTACATACGGAGTTTTACGAGCCGGTCATCCTGGAGCCGGGACAGTGCATGTACATTGATTCCGGAATGGGGCACGCGTACCTGCTCGGCCCGGGTTGCGACGAAGCGTCAGCCGTATCGGGCTGCACCAGCGAGGAGGACGATTTGATCGATTCGCTCACCAAATCGGAATCCCATGAGGTGTCCGAGCCGATCGGAAAAGCGGCTCCGCCGGCAAAGCGGCCGAAAAAAGCGCCAGGGCGCATGACCAAGACGCGCCGGCGGTGATACCCCGGCGGGCGACCGTCAGGCAGCCGATGGATTGTGGAGGCGGGATGGCGAAAGCGCAGCCTCGGTGATGCCGAAGGAGAGCAGATCTTCTTCGATCGGCCGACCCATGGCGAGTGCGGCGGCCACGCGGCTCAGGGCGGGCGCCGTCTGAATACCATACCCGCCAAGCGCGGCGTGCCAAAAAAAATTGGCTTGGTGCGGATCAAAGCCGACCACGGGCGAGCGGTCGATGACGAATGAACGAATCCCGGCCCACTTGTGAGTGACTCGGGTCACGTTGAGCGTAGTGGCGCGTTCGATCCGATCCACTGCAATCGCGATATCAATCTCATCGGGCTGAGCGTCGCAAGGGTCGCATGGCGTCTCATCGGCAGGCGATAACAGCAACATGCCGGCATCGGGCTTCAGATAAAATTCTTCCTCCGCGTCGATCAACATGGGCCACTCCTGAACCCGATGTTCCGGCAACGGCTTGACCAAACAGGCCGTGCGCCGGCGGGGCTGCAAATCCACATTGATCGCGCCCGCGAGATTCCCGATCTCTCCCGCCCAGGGCCCCGCGGCGTTGACAACGATTCCGGCGCGATAGATCGCGTTCCCGGTCGTTACCGACCAAAAGCCGCCATCCCTCTCCAGTTGTTTGACTTGCGCTCCCGTGGTCAGCGCTCCCCGCCGCGATTGAAAGAGCTTCAGGTAACCCTGGTGCAATTCGTGAACTTCGATGTCACCGGCGTTCTTGATGTAAGCCGCTCCCCACAAATCATCCGATCGAAGCAGCGGATGGAGCGACTGCGCTTGCTGCGCGGATTTCAGCTCGATGCCATCCGAGGCGACGGTGGAGGCGAGGAATCGGGTAATGGCGTCGGTTTGGTCCATTCTTGCGATGAGAAGAATTGCGCGCGGCTTGATGAGATCCGAGGCTGCAAAAGCAGGATCCGGCGACAGGAAAAACTTGCGGCTGGCGCGCGTCAATGCCCGCACGGTGCTGTTCCCGTAAGACTCGGTAAAGACGGCGGCGGAGCGACCCGTGGAGTGGTATCCCGGCTTCGGTTCCATCTCGAGCAGTCTCACGGAGGAATGCTTCGCCAAGTGCGCGGCGATGGAGGCGCCGGCCATCCCGGCGCCGATCACGACGATGTCATGTTCGAAAATCATGCGGCCGCGGCTATTGAAGCGCGATGTCGCCGTTGAATTCCACTTTCAAATTGAGTCCGGCAATCTCAAGGGACATTTTGGCGGGAAAAGATTCTGTACCCGAGATGCTGTGTGCCGCGACTGCCTTGGCAACCGCTTGCTCGATTGCGCGCTGCGAATTGATGCCGACTGCTTTTAGGAATTTGCGGATACTTAAATTCAGGGTTTCTTCATTCATTTGCGGTCTCCGGTTTCTTGCCCAGGCGAGTACTCTATATTATTCGCTCCGCACTACCACCGCGCGCGATCACGGCTGCGACGCCCCGTTTTGAACCGCCGCGGCGGGCGGGAGCGCGATCCCCGGCGCGTGCAACTCGACTAACAGCTTGATCCATAACGACTCGAAGCGCGCGCAACTCGTGGCACGCTTGTTGCTCCTTCTTCAATGTGAAAGATGCTATGAAACTCGTGGTGATCGGCAACGGGATGGTGGGTCAGCGACTTCTGGAACTGCTGCAGGCCCAGATGAGCACACCCCTCGACATTACCGTGCTATGCGAGGAGCCGCGTCCCGCCTACGATCGCGTCCAGTTGACGTCGTACTTCTCTGGGAAGAGCGCGGAAGACTTGTCGCTCGTGCCGCCGGGATTCTTCGACCAACCGGGCATGCGTCTGATGCTTTCGGAACGGGCGACGCGCATCGACCGAGAACGGCGCCGAGTCGACACCTCCGCCGGCGGCTCACTGCAATACGATCGCTTGATATTGGCGACCGGGTCGTTTCCCTTCGTCCCTCTCATTTCCGGCGCCCAGCGGGCGGGCTGTTTCGTGTACCGCACGATCGAGGATTTGGACGCCATCCGCGATGCCAGCACAGCGGCAAAGAGCGGCGCGGTCATCGGCGGCGGATTGTTGGGGCTCGAGGCCGCGAAGGCGCTGAAAGATTTGGGATTGGACACGCATGTGGTCGAATTCGCGCCGCGGCTCATGGCGCTGCAGATCGATGAGGCCGGCGGCCGCGTACTGCGATCCCGCATTGCCGAGTTGGGCGTCGGCATCCACACAGGAAAGCACACGACCGAGATCGTGGATGGCGCGGATGGCGCGCATCGCCTTCGTTTCGCCGACGGCGGCGAACTCGATACGGACCTGATTGTGTTCTCCGCGGGAATACGACCCCGGGATGAATTGGCACGTGCCGCGGGCCTCGAGGTCGGGGAACGAGGCGGCGTGGTGATCGACGACGAGTGCCGCACGTCCGATCCGAACATCTACGCCATCGGCGAGTGTGCGCTGTTCGGCGGCAAACTGTTCGGACTCGTGGCGCCGGGTTACCAAATGGCGGCAACTGCCGCGGCGCAGGTGCTCGGCGCGCCTGCTCGCGTCTTCAACGGCGCGGATATGAGCACGAAACTCAAGCTTTTGGGAGTGGACGTGGCATCCATCGGCGATGCGCACGCCGCGACCGCAGGAGCCAGATGCTGCTCCTTTACCGATGAGCGGCGGCAGGTCTATAAAAAGCTGGTCGTCAGCCCGGATGGTACGCGCTTGCTGGGCGGCATCCTCGTCGGCGGCGCCGACGAGTACAGCGTGTTGCTATCCATGGTGCAGAATGCGCTGCCGCTACCGGCGGATCTCGAGCAATTGATCATTCCGGGCGCTGCGCCCGGTCCCAAACCACAGATAGGCATCGGTGCGTTGCCGGACACCGCCCAAATTTGCTCCTGCAACGGTGTCAGCAAGGGTGACTTGTGCGCGGCCGTCACGGCGGGCGCAACCACATTCGGCGCGCTGAAACAGCGTACCAAGGCGGCGAGCTCCTGCGGCGGCTGCGCCGCATTGGTCACACAGGTCTTGAAGGCGGAGCTCGCGCGCAACGGTGCTGCCGTCAACAATCATCTCTGCGAACACTTTCCTTATTCTCGACAGGAGCTGTTTCACTTGGTGCGCATCGGCGGTTTGCGCACCTTCGACGCGGTCATGCGCAAGCACGGCCGAGGTCTCGGCTGTGATATATGCAAGCCGGCCGCGGCATCGATCCTGGCTTCCTGCTGGAACGACTACGTTCTCGCGCGCGACAAGGTTCAGCTGCAGGACTCGAACGACTACTTTCTCGCCAATATTCAGAAGGACGGTTCCTATTCGATCATTCCGCGGGTGGCTGGAGGCGAGATCACGCCCGAGCAGTTGATCATCATCGGGCAGATCGCCCAGAAGTACAGGCTCTACACGAAGATTACCGGCGGCCAGCGTATCGATATGTTGGGCGCGCAAGTGCATCAGCTGCCTTTGATATGGCGCGAATTGGTGAATGCGGGCTTCGAATCCGGGCATGCGTACGGCAAGGCGCTGCGAACGGTCAAGAGTTGCGTCGGTTCGACCTGGTGCCGTTACGGCGTGCAAGACAGCGTCGGCCTCGCGATCGATCTCGAGAATCGTTACAAGGGATTGCGCTCTCCGCACAAGATCAAGTTTGCGGTGTCCGGTTGTGCACGCGAATGCGCCGAGGCGCAGAGCAAGGATGTCGGAATCATTGCGACGGAAAAAGGCTGGAATCTGTACGTGTGCGGCAATGGCGGTATGAAACCGCGGCATGCGGAGCTGCTCGCCACGGATCTGGACCGGGAAACCCTGATTCGTTACGTCGACCGTTTCCTGATGTTCTACATTCGCACCGCGGAGCGCCTGCAGCGAACTGCGGTATGGCGGGACGCGCTTGAAGGGGGCCTGGCATACCTGAAGCAGGTCATTTGCGAAGACAAACTAGGAATCGGCGCGGAACTCGAGTCCGATATGCGGCGGCTCATCGCCGCATATGAGTGCGAGTGGAAGAAAACGCTCAACGATCCACAGGCACTGCGTCGATTCCGGCATCTGATCAACAGCGATCGAGCTGACCCACGGGTGGTATTCGTCAATGAGCGCGGACAGCCGCGGCCCATCCGGGCCGAGGAACGGGCGAATTTCCAGGAGCTGGTGTGAGCGGCGCGGCAGTACAGCTACCCGCGCGCGTTTGGACCCCGGCGTGCGCACTGGAAGATATTCCGCCGGACAGCGGCGTAGCCGCCCTCATCGACGGTGCCGAGGTGGCGATTTTTCGCGTCGCCGACGCGGTCTACGCCATCGGCAACTACGATCCGGCCAGCGACGCGAATGTGCTCGGACGAGGCATTGTCGGCGACATCGGCGGAGAGGTGGTCGTTGCCTCGCCCATCTACAAACATCACTACAGCCTGCTCACGGGGCGTTGTCTCGAGGAGGAGGCTTTTTCGGTGCCCGCATATCTGACCCGTGTGGTTGACGGCAGGGTTTGGGTGCGCGACGAATCGCTGCAGCGCCGCCGGTCCGCAAGCAAGCGCCGATTGGTCGTGATTGGCAATGGCATGGCGGCCATGCGCGCGATCGAGGAATTGATCAACCTCGACCCGCAGGCGTACGACATCACGGTGTTCGGAGCCGAGGCGCGCGGCGGCTATAACCGGGTGATGCTCTCGCCTCTGTTGGCGGGCACCAAACGAATCCAGGACATCGTGACGCACCCGCCCGAGTGGTACAGTCGGCGAGGCATTCTGATCCATGACGCGGATCCCGTGATTCATATCGATCGCATTCGGCGCCGTGTGCGATCCCGGAATGGCGTCGAGGCTTCGTATGACCGGCTGCTGCTCGCGACCGGTTCGCGCCCGGCGGTGCTGGCCGTCTCCGGCAGCGAGCTCCCGGGCGTCATCACCTTTCGCGATTTGAGCGATGTCCATGTCATGCTGGCTGCGGCCCGGGCCGGCGGTCGCGCCGTGGTGGTGGGCGGGGGACTGCTCGGACTGGAAGCGGCCGACGGACTTCGAGCGCGCGGCATGAATGTCACCGTCGTTCATGGGCATGAACATCTGATGGAGCGGCAGCTCGATGCGCAAGCCGCGCAGTTGCTGCGTGAGGATCTGGAGCGCCGCGGCATCCAATTCCGATTGGGCGCGACGACCTCACGGTTGTCAGGCGCGGCGCGCGTGACCGGAATCGTCCTGGGCGATGGCAGCGAACTGTCGGCGGATTTGGTCGTCATTGCAGTCGGCGTCAAGCCCAACATTGATTTGGCCATGGCGGCGGGCTTACGGTGTGAACGCGGCGTGCTGGTTGATGACACGCTGCAGACCAATGACCCTGCAATTTATGCAGTCGGCGAATGTGTGCAGCATCGGGGCAGAACCTTTGGTCTGGTGGCGCCGCTATTCGAGCAGGCGCGGGTGTGCGCTACCTTTCTCGCCGAGCGTTCGGTTCGCGGATACCGCGACCGTGCCCCGTCAACGCAGCTGCGGATCAGCGGCATCGAGGTGTTTTCCGCGGGCAACCCTGCATGCGGTCCCGGATGCGAATCGCTGGTGCTGAAGGACCCGGAGCGCGGGATTTACAAGCGCCTGGTCATTGAACACAACAAGATCCGCGGCGCGGTGCTGTACGGCGACATCCGCGATGCTCACTGGTATCTGGACCTGATCGAGAAAGGCCGCGATATCCGCGACATTCGCGACGATTTGCTGTTTGGCCAAGCTGGCGGTGCGGCCGGCGCCGGCTGATCGCTCGAAACCGGGGCACCGGTCAAAATAGGAGCAGCCGCGTTCCGATGAGGAGCAGCATCACGATCAACAGGACACGCAAGATCCATTCGGGTATGTACCCGACCAGATGGCTGCCGATATAAATGCCGGGCAATGAGCCCACCAGCAGGGAGATCAACAGCCGCCAATCCACTTCGCCGAACAGCCAGTGGCCGACGCCGGCAACGAGTGTCAAAGGCACGGCGTGGGCCAAATCCGACGCGACAATTCGTTGCGCCGCAAGTCGCGGGTAAAGGAAAATCAGGGCAGTGATGCCCAGCGCGCCTGCTCCCACCGAGGAGAGCGAGACGAGAACACCGAGCACCACGCCCGTCGCGATCGTAAAACCCGGATGGCGGGGAAGCGCGACGTGACCGTAGGTTTTTGACAGGCGCTTCATACGGGCGCGCAACGCCAGCGCAAAGCCGGTAAAGATCAGGGCAAGTCCCAACGTGGTGGTGATTATTTTGGAGCTGCCGAGGCCGCCGGTGAAGGCATGAAGGCTGAACAGCGTGATGAGGGCGGCGGGCAAACTGCCGGCGGCCAACAAGGCGGTGATGCGCCACTCCACCCGCTTCTTTTTCGCGTGTACATACGTACCACCGGATTTGGTGATCGCCGCATGCAAAAGATCGGTGCCCACCGCAGTCACCGGGTGAATACCGAAAAACAACACCAGAATGGGCGTCATCAAGGAGCCGCCGCCGACGCCCGTGAGCCCGACGATGACGCCCACCACGAACCCCGACAGCGTTTGTGGAAAATTGATCATTTGCTCCCTGGTGATGGGTTGTTGTTGCCGCAGGCTGGGGCGCCGGCACCCGCCGGTTTTCCTGCCATTATGTAATATCATGCCGGCGATCCAAATCAAGCACCTAACTGACGCCGCCAATTCACACTTTTGGAAAATGATCGCCCAAAAGCGGCCGATCTGTGGCGCAATGGCCAGGTGGCACATGGCCATGGAGGGTTGAATCCGTGTTCGACAAGATCTCTCGCAGCTGGTCTCTCGCCGGTCAATGCTGGGACGTACTCAAGGAAGATCCCGCTCTTCTCGTATTCCCGCTGTTGTCCTCCATCGTGCTTTTGATCTTGCTCGGATCCTTTGCGTTGCCGGTGTACGCGCTCTATCACAGCCTACAGCCTGCCATGGCCGACGGCAGTACGACGCACACCAGCCGATTGCTGTTTTACATTACGATGTACGGCTTCTATTTCGTCAGCTACGCCGTGATGATGTTTTTCAATTCGGCCCTGATCAGCGTGGCTCTCAAGCGGCTCGACGGCGAACCTGCCGGCGTCGTCGAAGGGTTGCAGATGGCGCTCGCGCACCTGCCGGCCATATTGGGTTACGCCGCCATTGCCGCCACGGTCGGCACGATTCTGCGCGCCATCGAAGAACGGGTGGGGTTCATTGGACGTATCGTCATCTCGATCATCGGTGCAGGCTGGACGATCGCGACGGCGATGACACTGCCGGTGTTGATCGAGGAGGACGTCGGTCCCGTTGAGGCGATCTCCCGGAGTCTTGCCCTTTTGCGGCGCAATTGGGGCGAGAATGTCATCGGCAACGGAGGGATCAGCCTCGGCGTGGCCGTGGTGGCCATTCCCGTCGTAGGTCTCGCCTTTCTGGTGGTGCTGGCCGCGGTCTCGACGCGGGCGCCTGCATCGATCTTCCTGGCAATGGCGCTGTTTGTGCTGACCATGATCGCGCTCGGTCTGGTGAGTACGACGTTGCACAGCATTTACACGGCAGCGTTGTATCGCTACGCGACTGGAAGCAAGGAAAATGCCGGGATCGATGGCGATCTGTTGGCGGACGCGTACCGTCCAAAATAAGGATTCCCGAAATCCGATCTAGCCGGGTATGACGTCGGTGAAGACGAACCCGTCACGTTCGACTGTCCGGCCGATCGAGACGCTGATGGGCGTGCGGAACATCGGGCCCCCGCTGACCACGGTGTGAAACTCGCCATTTTCCCCGCACGGATCGACAGTTGCGGGAATCTCATTGAGCAATTCCGCATCGAAGCGGCGCCCCGCAAAGCCCGTCCCCATTCGTTTCGGGTCAAGGCATACCAGATGTGCGACGAGACCCTGCTGGATCATTTCTCGGGCCAATTGCCGCGTATCGCGGCCCCACAGCGGAAAGAGCGGCGTCATGCCGAGCGCCGCGAGGGTTCGTTCGCGATAAGCGCGAATGTCCTCGAGAAAAAGATCGCCAAACACAATGTGGTGAACACCGGACGCCTTAATCGCCGCGCAGGCATCGGCCATGCGCGCTTCGTAGAGCTCATTCGTACAGGGGCTCGGTATCAGAACCTTGATCGCCGGCAGCTTCAAAGCGGCTATCTGGCGATCGAGCAACTCGGAACGCACGCCGTGCATCGCGACGCGGTCGTAAACCTCGTTGACAGTCGTCACAACGCCCACAATTTCCGCGAGCCCGAGCCGCCGTGCCTCGCACAGGGCGAATGCACTGTCCTTGCCGGAACTCCACGATAAAAACGCTTTCGGCGGCATTGGCTGTCGGCGCAATCAGCGCGAATGCAACTGCAAGGTGTCTTTGGGTCCCTCGATGCTCGCCGCCAAACGCAAATCGTCGACCGCCCGGATCTGAACGTCGAGCTGCAACCGGGCGCTGAGACCCACTGATTCGACGCCCTCGCTTTGCAGAAGCGACGCGAACGCTTTGAGATGATGTCGATGCACCGCCCAGCCGACGAGCGCGGGATTCTTGAGACCGGCCACGTGGCGGGGATCGGTCGATGCGGCTTGTAATGGGTCGGGCGCGATGATTTCCAGGTATCGCAACTTACCCAGAGACAGCAACGCATTCCTCGTACCCGCTCCGGGATGCACGCCGCCCGCCGCGGCTCGAACGCCGGTTTGCCGATAGACATGGTCGACGCCGGCATCCAGGTCGTCGCAACCCAAAATAATGTGGTCAAGAGATTTTGGCACTGTTTCCGAGCCGGGCCATGACGGCCGAGGCGCCACCAGCAAGGTGGTGACCGCCAAGTTAAACACCCGCCGCGACACTCGTTCCATGCAGGACATGCTAGCGTGCCTGCGGGTCTGACGACAACGTCAAACGCGGAGAGTGCCGGCATCGTATAGTGCCCTGAATGGACCCTCGGCTACGTTTCAAGATGGGCAAGCACTCTTTATGGCGTTGGCCGGCGGCGCTCGGATTGTCCTTGATCCTTTCCGTGGCACAGGCTGCCGGATCCGTTTCATTCGACGTCAAGGCGGAACAAGGCCTGCTCGTTCGTCTGCTGGGAACGAGAGCGGCGCAGTTCGAGTTGGGTGCGCTCGAGGATGATGGCGGCCATGAACGGTTTCGAATTTCGAGTGCGAATGGCCGCATCAAGGTGCAAGGCACCACGCCAAGTTCACTGCTCTTCGGAGTGAATTGGTACCTGAAATTCGTGGCGCATGTTGCGATCTCCACCAATGGCACGCGGCTGGGCCCATCGGGTGCGTGGCCTTTGCCGGTTGCGGCGATCGAAAAGAGCACTCCCTACACCTACCGCTACGCGCTCAATCAGAATATCGACGGTTACACGGCGCCCTATTGGAGTTGGGAACGCTGGGAGCATGAGATCGATGTCCTGGCGCTTTCCGGGATCAACGCGATGCTCGTCGAGCGCGGCATGGAAACGGTGCTCTATCAAACCTTCAGCGATGTCGGCTATTCGGATTCCGAAATCCGCAGCTGGATCGCGCTGCCGGCGCACCAGAATTGGCAGTTGATGGGCAACCTGTGCTGCTTCGCCGGTCCAATCAGCGAGAAATTGATGCGTTTGCGTGTGGTGTCCGCGCAGCGAATCATCGCGCGCTTGCGCGAGTTGGGCATCACGCCGGTGCTGCCGGGGTTTTACGGCATCGTCCCGGCGGACTTTCAGCAGAAATTTCCGGGCGCTCATGTGATCGCGCAGGGCGAGTGGGCCGGGTTCACGCGGCCCGGATGGCTCGACCCGCGCGACCCCATGTTTGCGAAGCTCGCGGCCGCATTTTACCACCACCAGCATGAGCTTTTCGGCGACAGCCGCGTGTACGACATGGAGGTTTTTCAGGAAGGCGGTGAGTCGGGCAATGTGCCCGTGCCGGAGGCGGCGCGCGAGGTGCAGACCGCGCTCGCCAGATCACATCCCGATGCCCGCTGGATGATGCTGGCATGGCAGGGCAATCCGCGGCAAGACCTACTGAGCGGCGTCGATCGCAGCCGCCTGCTCATCATCGATATCGATCACGATCGGGTGCCGCGCGACGATCGCATGAAGGACTTTCGCGGGGCGCCCTTCCTATTCGGTGGGATTTGGGAGTTCGGCGGCCGCACGACTCTCGGGGCGAATGTGCAAAATATCACCTGCCGATTACAGCGCCTGGGCAGCACCAACAGCAATATGTCCGGCACCGCGGTCTTTACGGAGGGCTTGGATACCAACCCATTCGCATACGATCTATTCACCGAGATGGCCTGGCGGCCAGAGCCCATCGACATGGCTGAGTGGATCGCGGACTATGTCCGCCGCCGCTACGGAGCCCGCGATCCTCATGCGCTGGCCGCCTGGAAGCAGCTGCTGAACACCGCGTATGGCATCCACACCGATGAGGTTAAGTTCAACAGCGAACGCGACGCGGCACAGGAGTCGCTGTTCAACGCCCAGCCGAGCCTCACGGCAAACCGCGCATCGCATTGGTCTCCCGAAGCAATGCGCTACGACGTAGAAGCATTCAAGCAGGTGCTGCCTGAAATGCTGCTCGTCGCCCCGGAACTGCGGGCGAGCGAAACCTACACGTACGATCTTGTAGACATCGCTCGCCAGACCTTGGCGAACGAAAGCCGGCTGATGTTGCCCCGGATAAAGGAGGCGGTCGATGCGAAGGAGCGTGCGCAATTTCATATCCTGTCGCAACGCTGGCTTCATTTGATGGACCTGCAAGATCAGCTGCTCGCCTCCAGCCATTTCTTTTTGCTGGGCACGTGGCTTGGGTTCGTGCCGCCTTGGGCCTCAACGTCCGAGGAAGCGGTGCGCCTCAACTATGACGCACGCTCCATTCTCACGACCTGGGGCGACCGGAAAGCCAGCGAAGGCGCCGAGCTTCACGACTACGGGAATAAGGACTGGGCAGGGCTGATGCACGACTACTATCGCGTCCGGTGGCAGACCTTCTTTGCGTCCTTGGACGCCGAGCTCGACACCGGAAACATTGCCAAGCCGATCGACTGGTTTCAGTTAGGCGATGCTTGGAATCGCGATTCTCGCCCCTATCCTCGCCGGCCGCGTGGCGACAGCTATCGGATCGCCGCGCGTATTGCGAGAGAGCTGAATCTCCATGTACGCACCTCGAGCGCGAAATAGGCCGATGGTCCGCGCGAGAGAATTTGCCAAAAAATAACGTCTAATCGCATCAGGACTTTTATTCGATCGCAAAAAGGATTCGTCTTTCATGCAAACATGGACCCAATTGTATGCAGTCACGGGGGCCTCCGCAGCCACACTGCTTGGCCTTCTTTTCGTCGCTGTCTCGGTGACTGGCCCGTCCGTCTCGGGACATATGCATCAGAACTCCCGGCGCCTGGCCGAGCAGGCGTTCCAAAACTACCTGGTCGTCATGTTGGTCTCGCTGCTCGCGCTCTTTCCATCACTAAAGCTCTCGGAACTCGGCTACGCGACGCTGGGCATTACTGCGTTGCGCGGAGTCTCGGCGCTGCTGCGGCTGTACTGGGCAGCGATGGAACCATACGAAATGGGTTCGCGCTGGCAATCCTTGCGGCGTCAGTACCCTTCTCTCATTGGTTTTGGCCTGCTGATCTATGGAGCGGCTCGCATGGCACTTGATTTGGGCGACAACCATACGTTGTTTGCCGTCGCAACGGTTGTCCTGCTGTTCTCCGCGACCGTCGTATCGTGGGAGCTGCTGCTGAGAATTGCTTCCGAAAAGAGGGCTGCGGCCTAAGAATCGATCGGACGGGCGGCGCATTACGTGGCGCGCAGCGCTGTCGCGACCGGCAAGCGCGCGGCCCGCAGGGCGGGAAGCAGTCCGCCGACCAAGCCCATCGACAGCGCCCAAGCCACCCCAATCAGCCCGAGAGACGGCGTCACGGCCAAACGAAAACTGTACCCAAAGGGACTCGCCGACAAGCCGTTGAAAAACAGCCACGCCAATGCGCTTCCGAGCAGTGCGCCCGGCAAGGCAAACACTAAGGATTCACACAGAATGGATGCAACAACCGCACCGGACCCGAAGCCGATCGCGCGCAAGGTGCCCAACTCTCGGCGTCGGGAGTCCACAATCGCATACAGCGAGTTTACCGCGCCCAACGTCGCACCGATTGCCATGATGGTGCCGACGAAGTAGCTGGCGAAATCGAGAATTCCTTTGAGCTGCCTGAACTCTTCCGCGATCGCATCGCTCTCGCGCTGGACTTCCAAGCGCAACGTTGGATTGGCCTGCAACGCGTCCCGAAACGCGGTGAAATCCGCCGGAGATTGCAGCATCACGGCGACCTGGTTGTAGGTGTTGCGATTGAAGGTCGACATGAGAATATCGACGTCGGTATACACGACACATTGCAGCGCCTGTCCCTCGTCGAAATGGCCCACGACGACCCAGTCGATGCCGCGGATCGAGCGCCGATCGCCCATGTCGAACCCCGTGAATTGGCGGCGGCACGAGTTGCTGGCGATCAGTTCATGCAGCCCGGGCCGAAACATACGCCCGTCGGTAAAGTGAATCTCAGGCCGGTACTGGGTCAGATTGGCGGTCGTGCCCACGAGCGGAAAAAAGATCCGGATTCCGGTCACCCGCCTGTGGGCTTCGATCGGAACCAGCGTCGTGAAAATCACAATCGGGGCGCCATCGATGCCTTTTTTGACGCCCGGAAGATCACGGGCGCTGAGCGCGGCGTCCCTGGGAATACTGCTCTGAATTGAGCGCGCGCCAGTGCTGTTCAAGATCACGCGATCGGGGCGTACATTCGCCGTCGCCTGGCGTTGCATCCCAATACCCATGGCCAGCATGGAGACGAGCACGCCGACAGCGCAGGCCACGCCGATGATGATGGTCAGAACCGACCCCATTCGCTGTGCGGCGCCCGACAGATCGACGCGCAAGATGCCGATGAATTGCCGGACGAATTTCATGCCTAGCCAATTGCCAATGCGGTTGCGACTTTGAGTCGGGCCGCCTGGGCGGCGGGCAACGCGGCGCTGATCAGCGCCACAAGGATGGCGAGGCCGAGGCCGACAGCGATGACGATCCTCGGCATCGAAAGTCCCACGACGAACATTCCTGCAATCGGCAGCAGCAGCGTAGCCAGCGCGAGTCCAAACGCGGCAGCGGCAACGCATACCAGCAAAGACTCTGCCAGGACGAGCAGAAACACGGTGCGATCGGTGAAGCCGACCGCCTTGAGAACCGCAAGTTCCAATCTGCGCTCACGGATGGATTGCATCATCATGCTGGCGGTGGCCAAAAGCAGCGCCGCCAACGCCGCACCGACAATAGCCCGGATGAGAAAGTTCATGTCCCCGATCGACTGCGCCCGCGCCTGTGCCAGTTCCAGCAAGGATTCGGTTTTTGTTTCTTGAGGTGAATTGGCAAAGCGCCGGTCGATCTCATCCGCTACGGTCGCGGCCTGCTTCGGATCTGAAATTGCGACGTTAAAATGCTGGACCGTACCTTTCCCGAGCGCACGCGCCTCTTCGAGGAAGGCCAAATTGATCAGGATATTGTCTCGTCCGCTGCCGACGTCGCTGTCGGTGAAGGTTCCCACCATGTCGAAGGCCCAGTCGGTCGAGCCATTCATTTGCGCCGTTTGCGACATCAGGGGGATGCGATCGCCGACCTTCCAGCCATACTTTTGCGCCAGTTCGACCCGGGCCAGGGCTGCGGTGCGCTGTTTCTCGAAGGCCGCAAGGTATTCAGGCGCTATCGTAAAGGTGAACGCGGACGGCCAGTCTTTGACCACGCCGATGGCGACGACCCCCAGTCCTTGGGTGGGCTTTTGATACGTGGCCCCAAAGATGTCAACAGGAACCACCAGCTTCACGCCGGGCACCGACTTGATCTGGTCGAGCGAGCCTGCGGGCAGCGACGTCGCAAGAAAACTCAAACGGCTGTGCACGATCAATAGATCGGCGCGGGCGGCGGCGGCGGCGTGGTCAACTCCGGTTTTCAGGCCCTGCAACATGCCGAAGAGCGCGAAGGCGACGCTCACTTGAAGAAATATGAGCGCGGTTCGACCGGGCTTGCGCCAAATGCCCGACCAGAATAGCGGTAGGAATTTCAACCCGGCGTCTCTTAGGCGCTGGCATCAAAAATGCGGCGCACTACGGCCTCCACTCTATAGTTCCGGATCGAGCGCCATGTGCACGGCGTTGGAAAAGTTCTCCACGTTCCAGTCATCCAGCAGCTCGCACTGTGCGGCGATCATCTCAGCCTCGTCGATTGTGACGGCCTCTACCGTATAACACGTGACCGCTGTGCCGTTGCTTCGCACAAACCGCGCAGTCAGGGCATCGTCGTCGAAAGTGCGGGTAGAAACGACCCGGCGCTCCATCAAAAGAGCGGCGAGGCCATCGGCATCGGGAATCGACGCCAAAAATGTCGCCATTTGGGCCGCATCGTCGAACTTCGCGTGCGATTCTGTAATTCTGCGGTCCGAAGGAAGCTGCATCGGCACCTCTTGAAGCTAACTGACCGATGTCGGGCGTGACGACTTGGAGAATACCAATGTACGGCGGATTTGCCAGCGGCTTTCTCCTCGCCGGGTTCCAGGCCGAGAGGTCAGTCGCCCGGCGCACGGGCGGCGCGCTTCCGACAGATCGTTCTGGGCGAGATCGCGCCGACGGCGGCCTCGCTCGAATTCCAGCTCGCGATTTGATAGCAGTCGGCGTTGATCCATACGATCCAATCGCCGGCGGGGGTCTTCATTTGATCACCCGCGTGATGTTCACGCGATCCCGATTCATCCAACGAGGACGACACGGAAAGCGCGCTATTCGCAGTCTGATGCGTGCGGATCTCGAATGCTCGCACGGCGCGGTGCGCTTCCGCCACCCAGTTCACCGCGGGTCCCTGGCCATCCGGGGCGGATCCGGCAGCCGATTGAGTTGAAGAGTTGAGAAGGGGCGGCGCCAGCGCGACGGCGATATTCGTGCTCCAGTGTCGAGGCAGGGTGTTCTCGATTCTCAATTGCGGCGGCTTGACCGGGGGCACGACTAACAGATGAATGGGATGCTCAACAATCCCGGCGATGTTCATGGTTCTGGAGCCGGCAAGAAACAGTGCGAGCGTTGCCGCATGGAGCGCCAACACGATGAAAAGGACGGCGGGTCGCGAAGTTTTTGACGGCATGCGCTCGATTATCCGCAGTTCGCTCAAGGTATCAGGATGCGCTGGATTGTTGACTCCGAATACTGGATCAGGTTCCGGGGAGTCAATTTGTGCTTTACAATAACTTACAAGTTATATAACCTATAGGCTATGTTAGATCTCGGCATGACCTTTTCCGCTCTCTCCGATCCGACGCGCCGCGCGATTCTCGGGCGGTTGGCCGAAGGCGAGCTGACCGTGATGGAACTCGCGCGACCGTTTGATATGTCTCAGCCGGCGATCTCGAAGCACCTGCGAGTGCTCGAGAGCGCGGGACTCATTTCGCGGCGAGTTGACGGCGCGAAAAGGCCGTGTCGCCTGGCAAAGGACGGTGTCGAGGCGATTGACCAATGGCTTGCGATGCTGCGCAAGGCGCTGGCAAGCAACTACGAGCGGCTCGATGCCGTGCTGGCCGACATGAAGACCCCAAAGGGAAGGAGAAAACCATGAGCAAGCTCACTCTTGAAACTGAAGGCGAAAAGTACGTTGTGGTAACCAGGCGCTTCGCTGCGTCACCCGAGGCGGTGTATCGTGCGCACACGATTGCGAAACTGATTCAGAAATGGATGTTGGGGCCGGAAGGCTGGAGCATGCCCGTGTGCATTTGCGAAGCCAAACCTCAGGGCAAAATCCGTTACGAATGGATCAATGGAAAAGGCGCCGGCTTTTTTCTGACAGGAGAATTCATGGAGCTCGAACCGCACCGCCGAATCGTGCACGTGGAGCGTATGCATCTGCCGGAGGCAACGCCTGACAATCACGTCGAAACGAGATTTGAAACGAACGGCGGCGGCACCTTGATGACGATGCGCATGACACTGCCCGATGCCAAAACTCGGACCCGTATGCTCTCTACAGGCATGGAGCAGGGCATGGAAGCGAGCTACGCGCGGCTCGAGCGCGTGATCCCGACGGCTTGATGCGATCGCAAGCATCGCCCAGACTTCGCAGGAATGAAAACGAACACTGCAATGGCCGGGCGGCGGCCGCGAATTCGGCGCGCGGCATCGGACATGCGAGCCCAGGCGCTCGCCGCGGCGCGCCGGCTGATCGTGGAGGGGAGCGACGCTGTTCTTACCATGCGCGCGGTGGCGGATGCAGCGGGGGTCACCTATCCCAATTTGAGCCATCACTTCGGCTCGGCCGCGGGCCTGCACGCCGCGATTGCGGAAGATCTAGTGCGCGAGCTGCTGGCGGGATTGCAGACAGTCGATGTCGAGATGGACAACCTCGAACATGACTATCGCGCCGTGGTTGTCCGGGTCTTCGATCTTTTCAGTCAGAACGGGCTGGGGCGTGTGTTGGGCTGGCTGGTTCGCTCCGGAGAGACCGCGCGGCTGGCGCCGGTGAACCGCATGCTGGCCGATTTCATCGCGAGCCGCGCGCGGCCGCGCTCCAAGAGCGATGCCAAACGCATCTCGCGCGTTGCGCTGATCGTGGCCTTCGCGGCGTACGCGGAGTCCTCGGTGGGGCCTTTGCTCGGCGACATTCTGGGTGCGAGCGCCTCCAGACGCCGGGATTACTTCGCACAGGCGCTTGCTGCGTTGCGCTAGACATAATTTATGCAATCATCAATAGCATATTGACGGACACATAAATAGCGGTTACTGTATCGGCTCCCCCGGTTTGGATCGAGCTTGCGTGAACCACTCTTCTCCCACCCCTGCAGATTTGCACATTCAACCCCGCAATGTGATGTTCGCGCGCGGCCGAACCGCGCAGCGTTGGTGGAACGCCGGCGATGCCATTGCCACGGCGTTCTACAACAGCCTCTCGCTCACGTTCCCCAAGGGCGAGGCATTTTTCATCGACAGTGTCCGGCATTTCCGTGATGGCGTTCCGCCGCAGCTGCAGGCGCAAATTGACGCCTTCATCAGACAAGAGGCTGCCCACAGCCGCGAGCACGGCCATCTGAACAGTCAAGTCGAACAAGCCGGCTACGACGTCCGCCCCATGCACGCCGATCTGGATTCGCGATTGGCGGAATTGAAGGACCAGCCGCCCATCGTCGGTTTGGTGACTACCGTTGCGCTGGAGCACTTCACCGCGATCATTGCGCATGCCTGTTTGAAGAACGAGCGCCACTTCAAGAACGCGTCGCCGGATGCCGCGCGATTATGGAAGTGGCATGCCATCGAGGAAATCGAGCACAAGGGCGTCGCGTTCGATACGTTCCTCGCCGCGACGCGCAAGCTGTCGACCTATAAGCGCTGGAAGCTTCGCTCGCTCGTGATGCTGCACATCAGCTACACCTTCCTGCGGGGTCGCGTGCGCGCGATGCGGCAATTCCTCAAGCAGGACGGCATCGATGGTCCGGGCACGTGGCTGCGCGTCTTTTGGTTTCTGCTGATTTACCCCGGCCTGCTGCGCCAGATCTTTCCGGCATGGCTGTCCTTCTTCCGGCCTGGGTTTCACCCCTGGCAGCATGATGACCGCGCCTTGGTGGCTGAACACGAAGCGCAATTGGGATTGCCGACATCAAACAAGGATGCGCTGGTCAGATTGACCTAGCAGTCGGCTAAACTGTCCGCTGGCATCGCGGCGGGGGTCTCATGATCGATATCGGCGGGGTAGGAACCTTCGCCTTGGGAACAAGGCGCGTGAAACGAATGGGCTTCGGCGCCATGCAGCTCGCGGGGCCCGGCGTGTTCGGACCGCCGAAAGACCGCGAGGCCGCGCTCGCGGTACTGCGCGAGGCATTGGCGAGCGGCGTCGATCATATCGATACGAGCGACTATTATGGTCCGTACGTCACCAATCAACTCATCCGCGAAGCTCTTTACCCCTATCCTCACAATCTGGTAATCGTCACTAAAATCGGAGCGTGCCGCGGATCGGACGGCTCGTGGAATCCGGCTTTCTCCGCCGAGGAGTTGACGAGCGCCGTGCACGACAATCTTCGAAACCTGAAACTGGACGCACTCGATGTCGTGAACCTGCGCCTGATGTTCAGTGCCCACGGGCCAGCGGAAGGTCCCGTCGAGGCGCCGCTCGCCGTTCTCGCGCGGCTGCAGCGCGAAGGGCTGGTTCGTCACATCGGCCTCAGCAATGTAACGAGGAAGCAGCTCGAAGAAGGGCGCGCAATCGCGAATATTGTCTGCGTCCAGAACCACTACAATCTCGCCCATCGAGGAGACGATGCGCTCATCGACGAGCTGGCCAGTGCCGGCATCGCCTATGTCCCGTTCTTCCCGCTCGGCGGCTTCACGCCTCTGCAATCGACGGAACTTACGGATGTCGCGAAGTCGCTCGGGGTAACGCCGATGCAGGTTGCGCTCGCCTGGTTGCTGCAGCGCTCATCCAACATTCTGCTGATTCCCGGCACCTCGTCCGTGAATCATTTGCGCGAGAACCTCTCGGCAGCACACCTCAAATTGCCGCGCGCCGCCTTGAGCGCGCTGAATCGGATTGGGACGGCGGCGGCCACCAAGTAAGCTCTGCGGATAGGGTCAGACGTCCTTGAGCGCTTCCACTTGAATGCGCAGCGTGACCTCCATACTGAAGCCGTAAGATTTTCCCGCATCGAGTCCGAACTCGTCCCGCTGGAACGTTGCGAATGCATCCGCGCCGCAGAGCTGGCGCTTCAGCAGGGGATGGGGAATGCACTTGAACGATTTAACGGTCAAAGCGAGGGGCTTGTGATGCCGTGCAGCGTCAGAGTACCGTCAATGCTGCGGATCGATCGTATATTGCGCGGGCGCAGCGACGCTGAACGAGGGGCTGTTCAAGCCCACCAGTAATCCCGCAGATGCGAGCGCGGACTTTGCGATCGAGCGATTCATGGATATGTATCCTTGATGTGATATCGGAAAAGGCCCCGACATTGCCGGTGCGTCTTGTTTATTACGACGAGCGGCAATGGTGCAATTCGACAGGGTGCTCCGCGGGCGGCGACATATTGCGTCGCAATAAGACGGCCGGTTTGGAACTCCAACCCTGTTTCTCGCGCCTGGCGTAGATTCATAAAAATCCAATGTAGTTACGATAGCCTGCCATCAGGCGGCACATCGCTGCCGCCGGCGGAGGGTCGCATGATTAACGAACAACCGAAATCGATTGCCCAGGTCAGTCAAGCCGATGGCTCCGCGCCGGGGTTGGTTGACAGGAATGGCGAATCGCCCCCAGCCGCGCGGTTGAACAAGGCGCTTTACGAAGAGCACGTGTTGGCTGACAAGATCGTCGGTCTGGCGAGCGCGACGCCGCATGAACGCTTCGAGGCTTTCGCACTCTCCGTGCGAGAGTTGCTCGCCCGACGCTGGGTGGATACCGAGAGCACCTATGCACACGAGAACCCCAAGCGAGTGTATTACCTCTCGATGGAATTTCTCATCGGGAGATCGCTCGCCAACAATGTCGCAAACCTTCTCCTGGATGCCGATGCCCGTCGCGCCGTCAAAGAGATCAACCTCGATTGGCTGGCCATCCTGGAGCAGGAGGCCGATGCGGGACTTGGCAATGGAGGCCTGGGTCGATTGGCAGCCTGCTTTCTGGACTCCATGGCTACCCTGCAGATTCCCGCGATGGGTTATGGGCTGAGGTACGAATACGGCATGTTCAAGCAATTCATCCAAGATGGATGGCAAATTGAGCGTCCGGACAACTGGCTGGCGCGTCATGATCCCTGGGAAGTACGCCGGGTACGCGATCAAGTCGAGATTCAACTCGGTTGCTCGTTCGAGGTTCGCGAGGGCACTTTGCATGCCGTCAGCGGCAGGCCATCGCGCCTGATCGGAGTTCCCTACGATCGCCCGATCGTGGGTTATGGCGGCAACACCATCACCACCCTGCGCCTGTGGGCCGCCAAAGCACCCGAATATTTCGACTTCCAGGCCTTCAGTCACGGCGAGTTCGTCGGCGCCGTTGCCGAGGCGTTGGAAGCGGAATCCCTGACCCGGGTGCTGTATCCCGATGATTCAACCAGTCTGGGTCAGGGACTTCGCTTCGTGCAGGAATATTTTCTGGTGGCGTGCTCGTTGGCGGATGTGATCCGCCGCTTTCGGCTGCACAACACGGACTGGAACTTGCTTCCTGAAAAAGCGGCGCTGCAGCTCAACGATACCCATCCGAGCTTCGCCGTCCCAGAATTGATGCGCATCTTGCTGGACGAAGCCCACTTGGAGTGGGACCCGGCGTGGGATCTCAGCCTCCGGACGCTGGGCTATACCAATCACACCCTGCTGCCGGAAGCCCTCGAAAAATGGCCGCTGCCGTGGTTTCAGTTGCTCGTGCCGCGGCAGCTTGAAATCATCTTTGAGATAAACCGGCGGCTGCTGGCTGCCGTGCGCAGGCGATATCCGGGCGACGAAGGCCGCGTGCAACGGATAAGCCTGATCGAAGAAGGCGCCGTGAAGCATGTGCGGATGGCGAATTTGGCCATCGTTGGCGCTCACAGCACCAATGGGGTCGCGAAAATTCATACCGAGTTGCTGCGCACGACCACGGTGAAAGATCTCGCCGAGATGTTCCCGGAGAGATTCAGCAACAAGACCAATGGGGTAACGCCGCGCCGCTGGCTCCTGCTGTCGAATCCTCCGTTGGCGGAATTGATCACCGAGGCCATCGGCAGCGCATGGATCACCGATCTTGATCAGCTGGCGCGGTTGAAGCCGCTGGCCAACGACGCAAATTTTCTCGACAGGTTCTTGCAGGTGAAACGCGAGAGCAAAAAAATCTGCGCGCAATGGATAGCATGCAAATTCCGTTTCAGCGTCGATCCGGAAACGATATTCGATACGCACATCAAGCGCATTCACGAATACAAAAGACAGCTCCTCAACGCATTGCGCATCATCGTT
This sequence comes from uncultured Gammaproteobacteria bacterium, assembly GCA_963721095.1. Classification (GTDB taxonomy): domain Bacteria; phylum Pseudomonadota; class Gammaproteobacteria; order Steroidobacterales; family Steroidobacteraceae; genus Bog-1198. The sequence continues at coordinate 1,288,753 of CAVRHU010000001.1, forward strand.
CTCTATAACCGACTGCGGGACAACCCTCGATCGGTGCAGTTGCCGAGGACATTTTTTTTCGCCGGCAAGGCGGCGCCCGCCTACGCGATCGCAAAGCTCATCATCAAATTCATTGAGAGCGTGGCTCAAACGATTGCCGCGGATCCAACCGCGAATGCACGATTGCGCGTCCTATTTTTGCCCGACTACGATGTTTCCATGGCGCAAAGGATGATTCCAGCGAGCGATGTCTCGAATCAGATCTCCACCGCCGGTTATGAGGCGAGCGGTACCAGCAACATGAAGTTCATGATGAACGGCGCTTTGACCATGGGGACCCGCGATGGCGCCACGATCGAAATGGCCGCCGAAGCCGGCGAGGAGAATTTCCTGCTGTTCGGCCTCACTGCGCAGCAGGTTTCCGATAGCCGCGGCTGGTACGATCCACGATGGCACTACGATCATGAGCCGGAGACGCGTGCGGCGCTCGATTTGATCGCCTCCGGCCACTTCAGCGGCTCCGATCAGAAACTCTTCCAACCGCTGCACGACCTGCTGATGCACGGGGATCGGTACATGCTCTTGGCGGACCTGACTTCTTATCTCAAGGCCGACCAGAAGATGCGCGACTGGTATGCGGACCCGCGAGCATGGGCGCGCAGGGCCCTCTTGAATGTTGCCTCGTCGGGGCGGTTCTCCAGCGACCGGACGATCAATGAGTATGCAAAGGGTATCTGGGGCGCGAGGGCTTGTCCGGTCTCGCCCAGGGAGTTCGCCCATGAATGATGTGCCGAAAATGGATAACGAAGAACTGATTCGCCGGATGAGCCGGGATCTGGCCGACAGCTACGACGAAGAATTGGAGATGGAAATCGAAGATCGCCCCCAGGCGCCGGGCTTGGCGCCCGAGGTGGACGCCGAGGCTGAGAGGGCTTATCGCCTGAGCTACTTCAACGATCTGTTCCGGCTTCAGGCCGAGCTCGTGAAGCTGCAAGACTGGATCGTCGAGACCCGCGAAAAGGTGGTGATTGTGTTCGAAGGCCGGGACGCCGCTGGAAAGGGCGGCATCATCAAACGGATTACCCAACGCTTGAATCCCCGCGTCTGCCGGGCGGTGGCACTGCCTGCGCCCAACGATCGCGAGCGTACCCAGTGGTATTTCCAACGCTACGTGCCGCACCTGCCGGCGGCCGGAGAGATCGTTTTATTCGACCGCAGCTGGTATAACCGCGCCGGGGTCGAGCGGGTGATGGGATTCTGCACCCCGGAGGAATACGAGGAATTTTACCGGTCGGTTCCGGAGTTTGAGCGCATGCTCGTGCGCTCCGGGATCAGGCTCCTGAAATATTGGTTCTCGATCACGGACGAGGAGCAGTATGTGCGTTTTCTGGGACGCATCCACGACCCGCTCAAGCAATGGAAGCTCAGCCCCATGGATCTCGAGTCGCGCCGCCGATGGGAGGACTATACGAAGGCAAAGGAGGTCATGTTGGAGCGCTCGCATATACCGGAGGCGAAGTGGTGGGTCGTTCACGCGGTCGACAAGAAGCGAGCCCGGCTCAATTGTATCCATCACCTGCTGCAACAGTTTCCTTATAAAGAGGTGGTTAAACCGGCCATCGTTCTACCCGCGCGTGAACATCACGAGCACTATTCTCGCCAGGTCGTGTCCGCCGACATGGTGGTGCCAGAGGTGTACTGAGCATTCAACACGGGCGGCAAAAGGGTTTGGAACTTTGACAAGCGGCGCGAGTCAATCCTGACAGTCGCAGACATAAGCTCACGCCCTCGGAGTAATTCAAAATGAAGACCCGGCTTGCGATCAAACTCGGCGCGGTCGCCCTCGCGCTGTTGGTGAACAGCCTGATTCTGGGCGGCACGACCTTCGTGGTCGGTTCGCGCAGTCAAGGACAACCCGACGAGTCCCCGGTCAACTGTACACGGGCAAAGGTCGTACATTTCACGCTGTAGTTGCCTTCATCCCCCCCCCAGGCTATCGGCCTGCAGATCAAATTCGCAGTGCCGGGCCGAGCTTGGTGGGATCCGCTCCCACCCGGCCGCCGGCCGCATCCACCGAGCCAGCGCGGGCCAGTGTGAAATCAAAATGCACGCTGGGTAACCCTTTGAGCGGCGCTTGCGGGTCGCTCGTTTTCTCATCCGCCACCAGTTCCGGCGATGCACCGAAAACGACATCCGTTTCGAGATAGGGACCTCGGAAGTACAGCGCTGTGACCAATTCGCGAAACCCCGGAGCGCTGATCAGAAAGTGAATATGCGCCGGCCGGCAGCCTTGACGCCTTTGGTGGCGAACGAGATCCCCCACCGGACCGTCCATGGGAATGAAATAACCGAGCGGCCGCACGGTGCGAAGATGGTATTTGCCTTCCGAATCGCTGTGAAACGTGCCGCGGTAATCGATCGCGCTGCCGTCGCCCTCCTGCAAGTCGTAGACCCCGGCACTGGAGGTTTGCCAGACCATCAGCTTGGCGTCGGCGACGGCTTTTCCCGCGGCAGAGCGCACCGTTCCCCATAAAAGGATTTCCTCGGATTTATCGGCATTCGAAATCTGCTTGCCGAGAGCCAGCTGCGGCGCATCCTCGCGAAAGAACGGTCCCAACAAGCTCGTGGAAGTCGCCTTTTCCAGCGCTGTCGCATCGTGCAGCGTGTTCACCAAGGTACTCAATCCGACGACGTCGGAGAGCAAGATGAATTCCTGCCTCGTTGTTGTGCAGGTTTTACCGACGCGAGTGAAGAATTCGATCGCCTTCAGCCACTCGGCCGGCGTCAGATTCACCTCCCGGGCAAAAGCATGCAGGTGGCGGATTGCGCTTTCGAGCAGGGTTTTGAGACGTTCGTCCGCCGTGCCCCCCATTTGTTTGAGTACGGCCTCGGTTACCGATTCTGGCGTGTAGCTTTTCATGGCAGCCCTTCGTTTTGCCTCACGTGCGCCGACGAGCGACCACAAAGGCCTCATCGTTGAACCACAGGCCGCCGTGCTTCTGCAACACGTTTTGCGTGGCTGCGAGGTAAGCGCCATTCGGAACGACTTCATCGAGCCGCTCGTCCTCGATCTGATTCACATAGATTGCCGCATTCCAGGCGGCGAACAAGGTGGACGTACCGATTCGATCGCCGATTTCCGAGGGCAGCGTGTGCATCTCGTAGCGAAACACGGCCTTATCATCCGGCGGAGCGGTCAGGCTGAAGTCGCGCGCATCGCGTCCGAGCTCGCGGCGCAGGGTCGACAGAAGCTCGTGGCGGTCGACTTGAAATGGGTGCTCCTGCGGCCACAGCTGTTGGATGATTTCCAAGGCAGGATCGTGTCCATAGGACTGGATCGCGAGCAGCCGGCCGCCGGGCGCCAGGCTGCGTGCCAAGGGCGCGAGCACCTTGCGGACCTTGAATTCGGCGCCCATCCGCGCCCGCCATGGCTGCGAGGCAATCACCAAGTCGTAGTGCTCAAAAATGCTGCCGGGCTTGGGGATCACGGTGTCGAGCAGAAATTTGTGATCCTCACGATAAATCGCCAGTACCGATGGCCGGACCACCTGCGGGTTGCCGGTCTTCGGATTCGGCGTGGTCTGCCAGCCATTGGTCAGCGCGGGTGCCAGATCTTCGATCTGCTCCGCGTACTCGTGAGCCGTTGTGCCGGTCAATCGCACTTCCTGCCAATTGAGTGCGGCCGCCCGGTGCGCATCGCGCGGCATCAGGCGCGGCGCTTCGGCGTAGTTGAGATTGGTCACGACGAAAACAGTCGCCGGATGCTCGAACAACCGTTCCGGCAGCTTTTCGAGTCCCAAACGGACATCCTCGAGACTGATTTCCTTGGCGACGACGAATAAAGGCACGGTCGGAAAGAGGCGATGCGTGCTGCGCATGACGCGTGTGAGCACCGTGCCATCGCCCATTCCCGCATCAAAGATCCGCAGTGCCGGCGGAGTCGGGCGCAGCAAGGTCATCTCATGAGCGGCACGACGCGAAATGGCCGACTTCTCATTGCAAGTCGTAATGAAGGCAAGATATTTCTGGCGATTGTCGTAGAAACGAAACGGCGTCGTCGCCCCTTTGTTGTCCTCCCGAGGATCGTCCCGGGAACGTCCGGCAACGGATCCTGCGGCATCGAGAGGCGTGCTCATGGCTACCGCCACAGCCGGCTGGAGGCAATCTGCGCGCCTTGCGCCAGGGACTCAAGTTTCAGATAGGCGATGTCGGGTTCGACCGGGCCGAATCCGGCAAAGGTCCCAAAGCCGCAGTCGGTGCCCGCCATAACCCGCTCGCGGCCGACAATTTGTGCAAATCGCTCGATGCGCTCGGCCACCAGCAGCGGGTGCTCGATGTAGTTGGTCGTGGTGGCCAAAAGACCGGGAATCAAAATCTTGTCGTCCGGGATTTTGGCGCTCTTAAATACGGTCCATTCATGCGCATGGCGCGGGTTGGCCGCCTCAAACAGCAAGCCTTGCGGCTTCGCCTCGAGCACAATCGGCAGCAGCCGCTCCATCGGTACATCGTGATGGTGAGGTCCTTCGTAATTGCCCCAGCACACATGCATGCGCACCCGGTCCGCGGGCACATTTCTCAAGGCATGATTCAAGACCTCGATATGCCGCGCCGCGAGCACTTCGAATTCCGCGAGCGAGCGCTCCCGATACATGGTATGGCGTCCCATCGCGAGATCCGGCGCGTCGATCTGCAGGATGATTCCCGTCTTTACGATCGCCTCATACTCGACGCGCAGTGCCTCGGCCAGCGCCGTCAGATACTCGTCCTGCGAGGAATAGAAGTCATTGGGCTGAAATAGCGCCACGACGCCCGGCGAGGCCGCGTTCATGAAGCCTTCCGTGGGCGTCGCCGCCGCGACCGCCGACCGGATGTTCTTGAGGTCTTCAGTCAAGGGCGCGAGATTCTTGACGCGAATTTCGGCGACGCAGCGCGGCCGCCGGTATTTGGCGGTCGAGCCGCGCTCCGCCAGCTTCTTCAAGAGACCCGGGAACTCGACCAGATCTTGGCCCGGCTCCCGCGGCGTATCGCCGTCAAATCCTGACAGGCGCTCGGCGATATAGGTGGCGTAGCTGATTTTGCTCATCTCGCCGTCGCTGACCACATCGACGCCGACGGCGACCTGCCGCTTCACCACTTCGGCGACGGCATTGGCAATGACGGCGGCCGCGGCCGGCGCATCGCTCGCCTCGTTGCGTTCGCGCGCGAACAGCACGTCCGTCACCGCCTGAGAGCGCGGCAGGCTGCCGACATGCGTCGTCAAAATTCGGTCGGCACTGTGCTTCATGAACCGACGCAGCTGCTACCGGTAAGTATTGTTGGAGGTGTGATCCCCGGCCATCCAGCGCTTCAAGTCGGCATGCGCCTGGCCCAGCCGGATGCGGTTGATCTCGGGCGCCCGCGGGCTGTCGAGCGTGAACTCCAGGATCAATCCATTCGGATCGGTGACATACACCGAACGGCAATAGCCGTGTTCCAAAACGAAGGACTGCGGTTCCTTGTAGCCGGCCGCCGCAAGGCGCTTCTCGATGCCCTGCTGCGTTTCCTTGTCAACGTTCAGTGCGATGTGGTGGAAGGGAGAGGCAGGCATTTTCGGCCCGAAGAGTTCTTCATCCTCCGGCTTGGCAAACTTGAAGAAGGCGAGGGCGCCCCCGTCTCCCAGGGCAAAGAACAAGTGGCAGTAGACGCGTTCCGCACCGAAAAGCTCATCCACCTCGCACCACGTCGCCACCAGCGGTAGTCCAATCAAGTCTTCATAGAACTTGCGGGTCGCCTCCAGGTCACGCGTGACGTAAGCCGTGTGATGCAGCCGGGACGGCAACTTCGTTGTGCTAGCCATAGGTTACCTCCGAATCAAAATTTGTAGTCGAGATCGACGCCATAGCGCCGCGGCAATGCCCGCCACAGAAAGCCCGCGCCGCCGACATTTCCGGGCGAGAACTCGGCGTTGTAGATCTTGTTGGTCAGGTTCTTTGACCACGCCGTCACTGTCCAGTTCTTGGCCTGCAGACCCATCCGTAGATCCACCAGGGAAACCGGATCGCGAGAGGTGATGTTGTACGGTTCCCACCAGGTGCGACCGATCTCGTTGTAATCCAGGCGCACCGTGCCGAGCAAGCCGTCGCCCAAGGGCTGCTTGTATTGGGCGCCGGCGTTGATGGTATTGCGCGATACGAGCGGCGCCTGATTGCCGATGACCGTCGGGTCGGCCATGGCCGTGATCCGGCTATCGGTAAAGCCCAGCCCGGCGTACAGGTCGAGTTGGTCGGTCGGGTGAGCCGTGAGAGAGGTTTCCAAACCTTTGTAGGTCGCACTGAGATTGCCCAAATTCTGGGTCGAGTCCGCCGCGATGAAAACAAAGAAGTATCCGTTCTTGGATTGCGTATGGAAGACATCCGCATCCCATGTCAGCCGCCGATCCATGAACTGGCTCTTGAACCCGACTTCGTAGGTATCGGCAATCTCAGCCTGGAATAAGTCGTTGACGCCGAGCACGGCATTCGCGCGCGCCACGTCCCCCACACCGGTTTGGTTGAAGCCGCCGCTGCGAAATCCGCGGCTCCAGCCGCCGTAGAAGGTCCAGTCATCGTTGGGTTTGAAGCGCAGGGTTCCTTTGGGCTGCGTCGCACTGAAGGTCGCTTTGCGCACCTCGCCCGTGAAGGCCGTAGTCGTCGGCAAGAACTGGGTCGGGGTGAGAGTGGTGTTCTCTCGATTGTCCTGGTCATAGCGCAACGCCAGATCGAGTTCCCACTGTTTGGTGAACTCGTAGGTTGCATCGCCGAATACCGCCCACGCGTTGTTGTCCTGGCTGTCTGCAAGGAAGGTCTGGTTGGTATTGGTGGCATAGGGATTGGTCGGATCGACGATCGGGGTATAGAAGACCGCCGGAACCCCGTCGCCACGATCCGCCAGGTTTCCGGTGGAGATGAATCGATTGGTGTGGACGAAGTATGCGCCCGCGATCCAGGAGAAGCCTCCCACCACCGGTGAAGTGAAGCGCAACTCCTGGCTGGTCGTCCTCACGTCGATGAACTGGCTCTGACTCTCATCGAAAGGCCCACCCTGGGCCGGGGTCGGTATCGGACCCACAAATGAAGTGAGTGCGTAGTTGTCGGAGGCCGTTACCGGCCGGAAATCGTAGGCATCGCCGGTGTCGATCTCCTGAGTGTGGTTGAAGTCGGTAATTGAAGTAATGGTTCCGTACGCCAAGTTGTAGTCAAGCTTGAGTGCCACATCCAGGATGTCGCGCTTGTCGGTGCCCAGATTGTTGTTCTGGATCTGCGAGGTGGTGTCGTTGGCATTGCCAGGCGTGCTGAAGTCGCTGAACGGATTGGACTCAACAGCGCGGGGAATGATGAAGTAGTAAGCCGTGGTTTCGGCCTTGTCATACATGAAGCGCAGGTCCGCGCTGAAATTATCGGCCGGTGTCCACAACAGCCGCAGCCGCCCCGAGTAGTCGCGATAGGGGTCGGCTTTGCGGTCGAGATAGGCATTCTCCAGATAGCCGTCGGTATTGTAGGCGTTGAATGAAGCGCGGTACTTCAATGTGCCCGCGGAGTCGAGCGGTCCGCTCAAATTGAGGCCGGCCTTCTCAGAAAGCCCGTTGCCGACGCCGACTCGGGTGCTCGCCTCGAAATGATCGGACGGGTCGGCGGTGCGAATGATGATCGCTCCGCCGATGGCATCGCGTCCGTACAGCGCGCCCTGCGGCCCCTTCAGAACTTCGATTTGCTGAATATCGTAAAGTGACTGGGTGAACTCGTAAGGATTGGGCTCCAACACGCCATCGACCAGCACCGCGACCGAGGGCTCGCTGTTGCGCGCCTGCGAGATGCCGCGGACCGTAATGAAGGAATTGCCGATGTTTTGCGTCTCGACCAAGGTCATGTTCGGCACCATCGCAATGAAGTCGCGCGGACTTTCGATGCCCGCCGCCGCAATCTCCTGCGAAGTGAACACGTCCATGGTGACGGGTACGTCTTGAAAATTCTCGTTGCGTTTGCGCGCCGTGACCACGATTTCCTCGAGCGCCTGCGATGGCCCGGCCTGCGCCGAGGGCGCGGTTTGGGCCCCGACCGGCTCTGCAATCACCAGGATTGCGAACGCGGCCGCCAGAATCGACAGAATTCGGCGCATGACAATGAACATGTGAGATCCCCCTCTTCGTTATTTAAGGCTCAAGGCCTGTTCCGTTTTCCAGTTGTGTGCGCACCATTTGCGCGCCGGCGACCATCGATTGCAGCTTCCCGAAAGCCGCTTCGCGCGGCAGATACTTCATGCCGCAGTCCGGCGCTATCAAAAGATTCTTTGGCTCGACGAAGGGCAGGGCGCGGCGAATTCGATTGGCCACGACTTCCGGAGACTCAACCGTCGGGTCGGACAGGTCGATGACGCCGAGGATGATCTTCTTGCCCGATAACTGCTGGAGCACGGCGCAGTCCAAGCTCGACTGCGCGGTTTCGATCGAGACCTGTGTGCAGCGGCACTGCGCCAACTCCGGCAGGAAAGAATAGCCGGAGGGCCGGGAATGAATGATGGCGGCGTAGCCAAAGCAGATGTGAACCGCCGTGATACCAACGATGTCCGCCAACGCTCGATTGAGCGCTGTCAGGCCGAATGCGCGTGCCTCTTCAGGCCGCGCTTGCATGTAAGGCTCGTCGATCTGCACCACATCCGCGCCGGCATCGAACAGATCGCGAATCTCCTGGTTCAGCGCGGCGGCATAGTCCATGGCGGCGAGTTCGCGGCTGCCGCCGTAATGATCGATCTGCGCCTGCTGCGCCATCGTGAAGGGTCCCGGCACCGTCACTTTTACCCGCCGCTGGGTGTGGCGACGCAGGAACTCGAGATCTCGCACGCCCACCGCGTGACGCCTGCGGATATTTCCGACGACGCGCGGCACCGGGTTGGGATGTCCGCTTCGGTCGAGCGCGCTGCCCGGATTGTCCAAGTCGATGCCGTCGAGAGCGGTCGCGAAGCGGTTCGAATAACTCTCGCGGCGAATTTCTCCATCGGAGATGATGTCGAGGCCCGCGTCCTCTTGCGCCTTGATGGCCATGAGCGTGGCATCGTCCTGCGCCTCCGCGAGATACGGCTCGGGGATTCGCCAGAGCTCGCGGGCGCGCACGCGCGGCGGAAAGCGGCCGGCGAGGCGCTGGCGATCGATCAACCACTCCGGCTGAGGGTAGCTGCCGACCAGCATTGTGGGAAGCAGCATCAAAGGCGCCACCCGGAGGTCCCTGCTTTCAGCGCCTCGCGAATGGACTCGCCGTGCTGGTTGAGCAGCGGCGCTGCTTTTACGGTGCGCGCGCGGACCCCGTCGAATTGCGCAGCGGGACGCACCGCCCGCGTCGCGGTGTTGGGCGATTCAATGGGCACGACGATCCCCAAATGCTCGACCTGCGGATCACGCACGACGTCGTCGATGAGGTTGACCGGCGCATAAGGAACATCTTCTGCCTGCAAGCGCCGCACCCAGTGTTCGAGCGGCCGGCGCGCGAAACGGTTGTCGAGTTCAACCCGCAGCGTTTCGTATTCTTCGATACGGCGTGCGCGCGGATTGAATCTCGGATCCTCTTTCAGTTCCGGGGCGTCCAGCGCCGCGACCAAGCCTTGCCAGAACTTCTCCAGCGAGGAAAGATGTATGGCGATGAGACGGTCATCCGAGGTGCGCAGGATGTAGGCCTGCGCAAGGCGCGGCCGATCCGCCGAGGTTGGCGTTTCGCCGAGAGCAAAAAAGGCCGCAAACGGCTCAATGGCAAAATGCGCCATTGCCTCCAGCATCGAGATTTCGACATGCGAACCGCCTCCGGTACGGCCGCGCTGTACCAGTGCCGCAAGGATGGCCTGGGAGGCGTACATGCCGGTAATCGCATCGGCCAGCGCAGGACCCAAAAACTGGGGCCGCCGATTGTCGACGACCACGCTCAAAAATCCGCTCAAAGCCTGTGCCACGGAATCGTAGCTCGGTCGGTCGGAATAAGGCCCGCTCGATCCAAAGCCGCTGATCGAGCAGTACACCAGACGCGGATTGAGCGTCCGCAGGCGCGCAACGCCGGCGCCCAGCCGGTCAGCCGTTCCCGGCCGAAAGTTTTGAATGTAGACATCCGCTTCGGCCGCAAGCCGGTCGAAGAGCGCGCAGTCGTCCTTCAACTTCATATCCAGCGCAAGGCTGCGCTTGTTGCGGTTGTAGGCCTGGAAATGCGGGGAGTACTGTCCACCCTGGTAGGCCCGGTACGGATCGCCGTCGGGACTCTCGATCTTGATCACGTCGGCGCCGAGATCCGCCAGCATCATCCCGGCACAGGGACCGGTGATGAACGTTCCCTGCTCCAAAATGCGGATTCCCGCCAATGTAGGTTGCGCGCCCATGCCGGTTTTCAGGTGTCCTTGCTCGGTTTGAAACCGGCAGGCATCTCGCCGTCGTAATGGATCGCCTGTGCGGCGGCGTGCGACATGATGAAACCGATGGGCTGCTGCTGCTCCTCGAGCAGATGCCCGATCAACCCGGCGGTCCGCGCCAAGATCGGAACGCCCTTGAGCGCGCCGACGGGATACCCCGCATCAAGCAGCACGGCGGGAATCGCTCCGGACACATTCAAGGCGAGCCGCTTGCCAACCAGGTCCGGGAGCAAGGTTTCCACCGCGCGCGCAATCTGCACGTGTCTGCCGCTCACGCCGGCTTCGCCGGCGATCTCGAATAACCGCTGGACGCGCGGATCCATCTGCTTGTGCAGAGGGTGCCCGAATCCCGGGATCGGGCGCTTCGTGCCGCGGTATTCGAGGATCATCGCCCGCGCCGCGTCGACCACCGGGCCGCCGGGACCGGCGCGTTGCTCGATCGCCGCAAAAAGATGACCCGCCGCTTCGGATGACCCGAGAATCACAGAACCGCAGCCGAGGATTCCCGCCGCCACCGCGCCTTGCAGTGCTTCAGGGGCGGCTGCGAGTGTCATGCGGGCCGTCTGCACACTGGGGACCATGCCATGTTCGGCAATGGCGACCAGCGTCGCATCGAGCACTCGGCGCTGCGCGGCGGAGGGCACCGCGCCGGTGACGAGCAGCCAGAAATGCTCCGTGAAGCTGAGCGATCCGATGAGATCGCGCGCAAGATCGCGTCCGCGGACCAGGATGGTTTCCTCATTCGCGCTCGATATCGCCGAACTGTGCCGGTCTTGAGGCCCGATTTTCAAACTCTCTCCCCTATGATTTTCGTATATCGAAAACCACGTCGATATACGAAACCATACTGAACTCTGCGTCGAGCAAACGTCAAGCGAACCCAAGGAAGTCCTTTCAGGATTTCGGATATCGAAATAGACTAAAGAGCGTGCCAGCTCGTAAAACCACACCGCCGCGCCGCGAGGCCATGGGGGGCCTCGCCAAGGGCCTGGCGGTGATCCGTGCCTTTTCGCGCGATCATGCGGCGTTGAGCCTGAGCGAGATCGCGCGCAGCGCCCGAATTCCCGCGGCGACCGCACGGCGCTGCCTTCTCACACTCGAGGAGCTGGGCTACATCACGCGCAGCGGCCGCGATTTTCTTCTGAGGCCGAAGGTGCTCGAACTCGGCGCCGCTTACCTCGAATCGATGAACATCGAGCAGCTGACCAAGAATCATCTGGAAGAGCTGGCCCGCAACACCGCGGACTCCGCGGCCCTGTGCGTATTGGACGGCGTGGAAATCGTGTATGTGGCGCGAACCTCGGTACGTACGTTGCTGCGTCTGGAAGCGCACGTCGGCAGCCGATTCCCGGCGCACGCAACCTCGACCGGGCGCGTGCTGCTGGCGGGCGTCAGCGGGGAGCGCCTGCAGCGCTATTTCCAGAACGCGAACCTGGAAGCGCTGACGGAACGCACCGTGACGGATCCTGCAAAGCTGCGCGCACTGATCGAGGAGTGCCGGCGCTGCGGATACTCCGCGGTCGAAGACGAATTGGCGTACGGCGTAATTGCCCTCGCCGTTCCGGTGTTCGATCAGAGCGGAAGGGTGGTCGCCGCGCTCAATTCGTCGAGCCATTCACGGCGAACCACCAAGACCAAGATGATCCGCGAGCGTCTCGCGATGCTGCAGCAGGTCAGTCGCCAAATTTCGAGCGATCTGGCCGTGGTTCCTTGGCTCTCGCTCAGTGCGCAAACCTGAAAAATCCCACGCGGCTTGACGCTGCGGCGGGCAAGACGTAGCCTGAAAGCGAAAAATATTTCGCTATGCGAACAATGGAGCGCAAAGCCATGGCCAAGATTCTGATTGTCTACTACAGCAGCTACGGACATATCGAAGCGATGTCGTACGCGCAGGCGGAAGGCGCGGCGCGGGTCGCGGACGCTCAGGTCATCGTGAAGCGCGTGCCGGAATTGTGCCCGCTCGATGTCGCGAAGGCATCGGGTTTCAAGCTCGACCAGGCTGCGCCGCTGGCGACACCTGACGAGCTCGAGCAATACGATGCCGTCATATTCGGCACGCCGACGCGATTCGGAAATATGGCCGCGCAAATGCGAAATTTCATGGATCAGACCGGACCCCTTTGGGGGCGCGGCGCGCTGGTCGGCAAGGTGGGCAGTGTTTTTTGCAGTACCGCGAGTCAGCACGGCGGCCAGGAAACAACGATTACCTCGTTCCATAGCACGTTGCTCCACCACGGCATGATCATCGTCGGCCTGCCTTACACGTTCAAGGAACTCGCGACGATGCGCGAGATCACGGGCGGCACTCCCTACGGCGCCAGCTGCGTTACCGGATCCGGCAGCGAATCGCGCATGCCCACGAAGCTGGAACTTGAAATGTGCCGCTTTCAGGGGGAACACGTCACGCGCATCACCTCGCATCTGGTAGCAGGTGCACGCCGCCAAACGAGTTAGGCCGCGTTCGAGCGCCATACATGCCGACAGCAGCGCCTCTGAAGGAGCGCATTGTCGCCTTCATGCGGGCAGCGTCCATCGAGATCACGCCCTCCGAGGAGAAGCATTTACCCGCATTGCGCGCCTTGCTGCCCGCGCAAAGCGCAATTTACATTTCGCATGTGCCGAGTGCCACTCTGGCGCAGGTCATCAGGACGGCGCTCGCCGTGCAAGCCGCCGGATTTCAAGCGACTCCGCACCTTGTCGCACGGCGCATCAACTATCCGGAAACGCTGCGCACCGCGCTGGCGGAACTGGTTGCTCACCGGGTCGAGCAAGTATTGCTGGTGGCCGGAGATACCGAGCATGCGGCGGGAGAGTATGAAAGTACGCTGGACGTGTTCGACTCCGGGCTCATCGAGAAGTCCGGCATCAAGAGAATTGGCGTTGCGGGTTATCCCGAAGGCCAGCGCGGGATCGGACACACCATGCTTGGCAACGCGCTGAAAGCCAAACAGGCGTTTGCGGATCGCACCGGGTTAGCAATGTTCATCGTCACGCAATTTGGTTTCAACGGCAATGCATTGCGAGAATGGGAACCCGAACTTGCGCGAATCGACGTGCGATTGCCAATTCTTGCCGGAATCGCGGGTCCTGCACCGCTATCAAAACTCATCAAATTTGCGATGCGATGCGGCATTGGGGCCTCGTTGCGCACGGTGATGCGCAACTTGAGCGCGGTGAGCGGAGTGGCCGAACTTGCCACGACACCCGAACAGCACGTAATGCGCTTGATGCAGCTGCCCAGCTCGACCCGGGTCATTGCACCTCACTTCTTCTGTTTCGGCGGTGCACTCGAGACGGCCGAATGGATCAATCATGTCGTCTCGGGGCGTTTCGCGATTGATCCCAAAGAGGCCAAGTTCCTGGTCGAGCGGTGAGCCATCGGCACCAGCCGATCGATCTTACGCCGGCAGCATCAAGACAAAACCTTCATTCTCGTAGGCGTAGAGGCGCCATTCCGCCACGGTTTTTGGCGTGCCGAGGATCACCAGCTGTTGCCTCAAGGTCGCAACGTCATTGAAGACGTCGGACGCTTTGATGATGGTTTCATATTTTCGCAGCAGGGACTCCGTGGCGTTGCCCGGCGGGGCATAGGAGATCAGCACCTTGAGCGGCGCATTGAACAGCTGCAGTTTGTTCATGGTTTCTTGCGCGTGGGCGGCATCGATCTCGTGTTCGATGGCGACGGATACCCAATTCGCGTAAGAGGCAAATTTGCCCGTGGCGTCGATTCCGCGCTCCTCGTAAAACATCCCGTCGAGGGTGTAGTACTCCTTGTTCCAGGACGAGAGTCCGAGATGGCGGGCGATCTTGGGATAAATGGTCGATCGCATGAAGTACTTGTAGGATTTGGATTCAAAACCGAGAGCCGTGCGAAATGCATCCTCCTCCGACTTCATCGCCGCGATGAAGGCATCGTGAAAGGCTCTGGGGGTAATTTTGTTCATTCGTTCCAGGCCATCACGGTGCCCATGGCTTGCGCAAAATCTTCCTTGAAATCCTGCATCACCCGAGCCGCCGATTTCACGCCATCGATCAAACCGACTCCCTGACCGACGAAATAGGTCACGAGTTCTCGAGCGTGCGGATTGCCTTTGAGCGCGGCACTGTTGATTTGTTGAAGCGCCGGCTCGACGAGGACGCCCATCAGCGGCATCGGCAAAGCGGCAGGCGCGCCGGGTGTCTCCCACGCTTCATGCCAGGCGGAACGCAATTGCCGGCTAAACTTGCCCGTCCGATATTTGGAGCGAACGGTGTCGCGCGAAGTTGCGGCGACCAGTTTTTCGCGCAACACTTCGGAAGTCTCAGAGTCGCTGGTCGCAAGCCACACCGACCCGGTCCATACTCCGGCGGCCCCCATCGCCATCATCCCGGCCATTTGGCGGCCGGTCATGATTCCGCCCGCCGCGAGCACGGGGACCCTGCGAATCTTCGATATCGCTGCGATCACTTCGGGGATGAGCACCAGAGTTGACACCTCGCCGCAGTGGCCGCCCGCCTCGCTTCCTTGTGCGACGATCACGTCGACACCGGCATTTATTTGGCGAATGGCGTGTTCCTTTGCGCCGACCAAAGCCGCGACGGGAACGCCGTGATGCCGCGCACGCTCTATCATCATCGGCGGGGCAATCCCCAGCGCATTGGCGATGAGCCGAATCGGGTGTTTGAAGGCGACCTCCAGCAAGGGTTCGCCGTCGTAGGCCGTGGTCGCGCGGCCCAGCGCGGGCTCGGCCTTCGGTTCGATACCGCTGCGGCGGAGCAGGTCTCGGACGAAGGAACGGTGCTCCATGGGGACCATGGCCTCGATCGCCTCGACACTGGTGCCGGGTTTCACCGCCTGATGCTCCGGAATCAGAATATCGATGCCGTAGGGTTTACCATCGACGTGGGCATCGATCCATTTCAGTTCCAGTTCCAGCGACTGCGCCGTAAAGCGCGCTCCTCCCAATACCCCAAAGCCGCCCGCTCGACTCACCGCCGCCACCACATCCCGGCAATGGCTGAAGGCGAAGAGCGGAAACTCAGCTCCCACCAGGTTGGTCATTTCAAATGCCACCGCTTTCATTCCTCCAAGATCGTGTGCGCATCATCCGCCCGACGCGGGGTTCTCTCAAGACGAGATTCCCGACGGCGGCCGCGCTAGAGTGAGGGCCTGCGTGTGGTTCAACTTTCGGGAGATGCCATGAAGACCCTGCGGCCTGCCTCAGCGCCTTGTTCGAAAGAAGGTCCATCGATTCAGCGCCGCGCGCTGTTGCGGGGAGCGGCAGCACTCGCCGCCGCCGCCGCCGGTCCGGGACCCAAAGCCCTGGCTGCGCCCGCGCCGGTGGGCGCCCGGAGTGCGGCGCCGCTGATTGCCCTCGACGGCGAAGCCGTCGCGACCACGCGCGAAGGCCGCGTCGCCGGCTACATACGGCGCGGGATCTTTACCTTCAAAGGCATTCCCTATGCCGACAATTCTGCGGGTGCCAATCGGTTCATGCCACCCATCAAGCCGAAGTCCTGGGAAGGGGTGCGAAGCTCGCGCCAATATGGCTATGTGGCCCCGCAGGGACCGCGCGCGGGGTGGGCAAACGATGAGGAGGCATTCATGTTCGCCTGGGACGACGGCGTGCAAAGCGAGGATTGCCTGCGCGTCAATGTCTGGACTCCCGCTTTGGACGGCAAAAAGCGCCCGGTGATGGTTTGGCTGCACGGCGGCGGTTACACGGCGGGTTCAGGCCAGGAATTGCGCTCTTACGATGGCGAGAATCTGGCCCGCCGCGGCGATGTCGTGGTCGTGTCCTTGAATCACCGATTGAATGTCTTCGGCTATTTGGACCTCTCCAAATTCGGCTATGCGGCGTCCGGCAATGTCGGCATGCTCGACATCGTGGCCGCACTCGAGTGGGTGCGCGATAACATCGAAGTATTCGGCGGCGATCCGCAAAAGGTCACGATATTCGGCCAGTCGGGAGGCGGCGGAAAAGTCTCGACGCTCATGGCGATGCCGGCGGCCAAGGGCCTCTTTCACCGGGCGATTGTCGAGAGCGGCTCCATATTGCAGGGCATCCCGCAGGAGAATGCGCAGAGAATAGCCGACGCCATCGTTCGCGAATTGGGACTCAGCGTGGCGACGATCGGACAAATCCAGACATTGCCCTATCCGCAGATACTGACGGCTGCGGACAAGGTTCTGCGGGAAAACCGGCCCAAGGCTGCCGGCGGCATCCCGAATTTCCGGCACATTTCGGCGTTGTTGGGATTCGGGCCGGTTGTCGATGGCACGATTCTTCCCAGTCATCCCTTTGATCCAGGAGCTCCGGGCATTTCCGCCGGCATACCCATGATCATCGGCACAACGCTGAACGAATTTGTCACCGCGATCAATCACCCCGAATTTGAAGCCATGAGTGAGGCTGATCTCGAGGCGCGCGTGCGTGGGATCTTTGGCGAGAAAACAATGAACGTCATCGCCGCGTTTCGCCGGCGCACACCGCGCGCAAAGCCCTTTGATCTCTGGTCCCGCATCGCCGCCTCGGGCGTGCGCGGCAGCGCGATCGAGCAGGCCAAACGCAAGGCGGCGCAGGGCGGCGCGCCGGCCTACTTGTACTGGTTTACCTGGCAGACGCCCATCTTAAGCGGACGGCCGCGCGCATTTCATTGCGCGGAAATCGCGTTTGTCTTCGACAACACGGATCGCTGCGAGACCATGACGGGCGGAGGTGCGGACGCGCGCGCGCTGGCCGGGAAAATGTGCGACGCCTGGATCCAGTTCGCCAGGACCGGAAATCCGAATCATCCGCAGCTGCCGCGATGGCCGGTATTTTCACCGGAAACGATCCCCACGATGATTTTCGACAATCCGCCCAGACTTGAAATGAATCCGGATGGCACAGAGCAAAGGAGCGTCGCCGAAAGCGGCTGACGCTTCGCTCGCTACCGGCGGTTATTCGCTATTCGTGGAATACGCGGTGCACGGCACCGATCGCGCCATCGATGTGTCCGATCGCGCGATTCCGCCAACCTTGGGCGTTGCCATTGTCCTCTTCGCTGGAGATGTCGGCGCGCGCCTTGCGCAGATACTGCAGCGACTCGTGGATTCGGCCGGCATGGATCCGGACGTTCATCGACCGGCAGATGATCGATCCAGCGCATCCGTGGCTGCCGGTGCTCGCACAACACCGAACAAGCGAGCACGCGTGAATTGTAGGATACGGCTGACAGCAAAAGCATACCGATGCGTGTATTGCGTTGCGCACCGTCCTGCACCACAGTGCAGCCATGGGACAACTAAAAACACCGGTCACGGTGCGCCTAAATCCTGATCTTCTCGCCGAGGTGCGGCAATCCGCCGCCAGGGATAATCGGTCGCTCACCAATTTCATCGAAACAGCGCTGCGCGAGCGCATCAACGGCGTTTCGTGCGGACAGGGCCCTTCGGGATCAGTACGGGTATTTAAGGACAACAACAATCAATGAGCATCACGGCATCAATACCTGCCGCAGAGACGGCGCGGCCGCTTGCGAAAGCGCGAACCGGAGTGACGGGACTGGACGAGGTCACCTTGGGCGGATTGCCTGCCGGGCGTCCAACGCTCATTTGCGGCGGCCCCGGCTGCGGTAAAACTCTTTTGGCAACGAGTTTTCTGGTCAACGGCGCCGTCATGTTCAATGAACCCGGCGTGTTCATGAGCTTCGAGGAGTCGAGCGACGATCTAATCAAAAATGTCTGCTCATTGGGCTACGACTTGGGTGCCCTCATTGCAAAGAAGAAAATTGCCATCGACTTCGTGCGCGTGGAGCGCAGCGAAATCGAAGAATCCGGAGAATACGATCTTGAAGGTTTGTTCGTGCGTCTGGACTATGCGATCAATTCAGTGGGTGCCAAGCGTGTGGTGCTGGATACGATCGAAGTGCTGTTTGCCGGCCTGGGCGACACGCAGATTTTGCGCGCGGAGATTCGCCGGCTTTTCGCCTGGCTCAAAGAGCGGAACGTGACGGCGATTATCACAGCCGAGCGTGGCGAGGGCGCGCTCACACGATTTGGCATTGAGGAGTACGTATCGGATTGCGTGATGCTGCTCGACAATCGCGTCAGCAATCAAATCACGACCCGGCGGTTGCGGATCGTAAAATATCGCGGCTCCGCTCATGGCACCAACGAGTATCCGTTCCTGATCGACGGGCAGGGCGTATCCGTGTTGCCGGTCACCTCGGCAGGGTTGGCGCATTCGGCCTCCAACGAGGTGGTCTCAACCGGGATCTTGGGTTTGAACCAGATGCTCGGCGCCGGTGGGTTTTATGCCGGCACCAGCATTCTCGTGTCGGGGGCAGCCGGGACCGGAAAGACCAGCCTGGCAGCGCACTTTGTCGAGGCGGCTTGTGCGCGCGGCGAACGCTGCCTGTATTTCGCGTTTGAAGAGTCGCCGGCACAAATTGTCCGCAATATGCGCTCGATTGGCCTCGATCTGCGGCCGCGCGTCGATGCGGGACTGCTGCGTTTCGAGGCAGCGCGGCCGAGCCTGTTCGGACTCGAGATGCACCTGGCGCGCATGTATCGGGAGATTGAGAATTTCGCGCCGGCCGCCGTGGTGCTGGATCCGATCTCCGCATTGAGGGGCGAAACCGGCGACGTGCATTCAATGCTGCTGCGGGTAGTCGATCTACTAAAGAGCCGCGGGATCACGGCATTCCTGACGGACCTGCTTTCCGTGGAAGGAATGGACAAGGCGGATGCCGGCATGTCATCGCTCATGGACACCTGGCTCTCTCTGGTGCAACTGGAAAGCAACGGCGAGCGCAATCGCGGAATTTATGTGCTCAAGTCGCGCGGCATGAACCATTCCAATCAGATTCGCGAGTATCAATTGACATCACAGGGCGTAAATCTGGTCGATGCCTATTTGGGCAACGGCGGGGTCTTGACCGGGTCCGCTCGTATTGCACAAGAAATGGTCGACGCCGCTGCCGCGGTTCGGCGTG
Organism: uncultured Gammaproteobacteria bacterium; assembly: GCA_963721095.1. Taxonomy (GTDB): domain Bacteria; phylum Pseudomonadota; class Gammaproteobacteria; order Steroidobacterales; family Steroidobacteraceae; genus Bog-1198. The sequence goes on from CAVRHU010000001.1 coordinate 1,308,088, forward strand.
CTCAGGACAATGAGCGCCGACAGCGCGACATCCAGCGAAAGCGTGCGGCGCTCGAGCGGCAAATCGCCGAGCTGCGTGCGGAGCTTGAATCCGAAGAAGAAGAGGCTCAGAAATCTATACAGCACGGTGAGGAACTCGAGAAGCGCATGCAAGCGGAGAGACGCGCGATGGCGATTCAGCGTGGGGGGAATGTGTCATGAATCAAGTCATGAATTCGGCGATGGAGGAATCGGTGCTTCCCGGCGGTCTTTACAATCTGCGCCTGTACGTGGCGGGTCAGACCCCAAAATCAATTACGGCGCTTGCAAACCTGAAAAAGATTTGCGAGGAGCACCTGGTTGGGCGATATCAAATCGAGGTAATCGATCTCCTTGAGCATCCGCAGCTCGCGGCGGGGGACCAAATTTTGGCGGTGCCGACACTCGTACGTCGTTTGCCGGAACCCTTTAAGCGAATCATCGGAAATCTGTCGAACATGGAACGAGTTTTGGTGGGGTTGGATCTACGTCCGGTTGCGGCACCATGAGCGAGAAGCCGACACCTGTGCTTCCGAAGGGGCCGTCGTATGTATTGCGTTTGTTCATTACCGGTACGACGTCGCGCTCGTCGCGGGCGATCGCCAATCTTCGGCGGGTGTGCGAGGAGCGCTTGCACGGCGAGTACGACCTTGAAGTGGTCGACATTTATCAGCATCCTGCCGCGGCGCAAGAGCATCAGATTTTGGCGGCCCCAACCTTGGTCAAGATGCTGCCGTTGCCGCTGCGCCGGATTATCGGCGATCTTGCCAACGAAGAGCGCGTTCTGGTAGGTCTCGGTCTAAGCCCGAAAGAAACACCCGCCGTTGCCAAATGAAACCGCCCGTTGGTGAATTTTCCAGTGCCACCTCGGATGCGACCGCGCAGCAGCTGCTCCTGGAGAATGCTGCCCTTCGTGAGAAGCTGCGTGAGGCCGAAGAGACGCTTGAGGCAATCCGCAATGGAGACGTGGATGCGGTAGTCGTCGCGGGTCCCGACCACGTACCCCGGGTTTACACGCTCGAGACGGCAGATCAGACCTATAGGCTGCTGGTCGAGGAAATGCAGGAAGGCGCATTGACCCTTACTCGCAGCGGCGACATTCTTTATTGCAACCGCCGCCTCGCCGAATTGATCGAGACCCAACCTGAGCGAGTGATCGGTGGATCGCTGGCGCGATTCATCGCGGCGGCCGATTGGCCTAATGTACTCGACCTGATCGCCTGCGGATCGAAAGGCGAACTGGGAATCAAAACGGATCAGGGGCGCGTCATCCCGACTTATGTGTCCTTCAGCGCACTGTGGGCCAACGGCTTGAGCGGCGAAGAGATCCATTGCTGCATCATTACCGACCTGACCGAACAGCGGCGTACGGCCGATCAACTGCGTGGCGCCCATGCTGCACTTTTGGCTCAGGTCGAGGAGCGCGAGCGCACCGAGCGCTTGCTGCGCCAAAGTCAGAAGATGGAGGCGGTCGGGCAGCTGACCGGCGGTATCGCGCACGATTTCAATAATCTTTTGATGGTCATCAGCGGCGGTCTCTCCATCTTGGATCGTGAGCCGACGAGCGAGCGGCGCCAAATGGTGCGCGACGGGATGCGTCAAGCGGCGCAGCGCGGTGCCGCGCTTACGCGTCAACTCCTGGCCTTCTCACGGCAAAAGGAATTGCATGCGAAGCCGATCGCCATACCTCGACACGTGGAGGGAATGAGAGAGCTCCTCGATGGATCGCTGGGGGGGTCGGTAACGGTGAAGACAGCTTTTGACCCGGACCTGTGGCCGGTGCGCGTCGATGAGGGCGAGCTGGGCATTGCGCTGCTGAATCTTTGCGTGAATGCGCGGGATGCCATGCCCCAAGGCGGCACGATCACGATCGCCGCGGTGAACCGCGCTGATATCGGCGAATATGGACTGACGGGCGATTTTGTGGAGTTGCGCGTCAGCGATACCGGTGTAGGGATGGACCCTGAGACGATTGCGCGCTGTCTCGAGCCGTTTTATACCACCAAAGACATTGGCAAGGGTTCTGGGTTGGGGCTGGCCCAAGTGTACGGCTTCGCGCATGGATCCGGAGGTTCGGTACAAATTGAAAGCAAAGCCCACGAGGGCACGAAGGTTTTGCTGTTGCTGCCGAGGTCCGATGAAACCCCGGGCGCCAGTCCGCGGCGGATGGAGTCACAGCACGAATTCTCGGCGTGCGCTCCCGGGCTATGCCGGGTGCTGCTGGTCGAAGATGACGTTCAGGTCGCCTCGTTGACGAGCGCGATGTTGACCGAGTTGGGCTACGAAGTAATACCGGTTACGACCGGGCAAGCCGCCTTGGACGAGCTCGCGGCAACCCCTGGTATCGGGCTGGTGCTATCGGATGTCATGATGCCGGGAGGCATGGACGGAATGGCTTTGGTTCGAGAAATGCGCCAACGCCGAATTTCATTGCCGGTGCTTTTGGTCAGCGGGTTTTCCGCCGCGGCCAAGCGCGACGCCGAGAACGAAGGCATCCCGCTCCTGCCGAAGCCCTACACGTTGGGCGATCTGGCGTATCAACTGACTTCCGTTCTATCGAGGCCGGATCCGAGCCCGCGGAGCCCACTCGTTTAGAGTTCGCCCGAGCATCTTCGCCGGGCCGGCCTTCAACCGGTGCGCTTGGCCTGATCCTTGATCGGCAGACTACGAATCCGCCTGCCTGTGGCCGCGAACACCGCGTTGCACAGTGCCGGTGCGATCGGCGGCACGCCGGGTTCACCCACACCGCCCAAGGGCACGCTCCAATCCGTCGCCGGAATCAAGTGCACCCGGATCTCGGCAGGCGCCTCATTCATTCTCGTGACGCGATACTGGTGAAAGTTGTTCTGCTGCGACCGACCCTTCTTGAAGGTGATCTCCCCGAACATGGCGAGGCCCAAGCCCATGATGACGGCGCCTTCGAGTTGCGAGCGAATGCGCTCCGGATTGACTTGTGGACCGCAGTCAAATGCAACATCGACGCGGGGTACCGCGATTCGCCCCAGCTCATCGATGTCCACTTCGACGACCGCCGCGGCGTAACTCAAAAAGCTGTAGTGCGCGGCCAGCCCCAACCCGCGCCCTGTCGGAAATTTCCTGCCCCAGCCGGCTTCCCGCGTGGCCGTTTCGACCACCCGCCGCAAGCGGCCGGTGTCCACCGGATAGCGCTGCGGCGACTCGCCGTGATTCCAATGATCTTGCAGGCTGCCAGGATCGATTTTTCGCGCCGGCCCGATGAGTTCCAGCAAATAGTCGCGATGATCTTTGTCGGCACTCGCCGCCAGCTCCGATACAAACGACTGCACGGCAAAAGCGTGCGGAATGTTGGACACGGAGCGAAACCAACCGATGCGGCAATGCGCAGCGGCTTCGGGGTTTTCGAGCCGAAGGTTGGGGATGTCATAGGGCATGTTGATGAAGCCCATTCCCAGCTCGGCGCCGACTTCGTGATTGACGTTGGGGGCGAAGCTCGTTGCCAGCGAGGGCGCCACGCTTCGATGCAGCCACGCAGAGACCCTGCCATCGGCCCCGACGCCGGCCTTCATATATTCGACCGACACGGTGTGCAAGAAATCATGGTGCAGGTCATCCTCGCGGGTCCAGGTCACCTTGACCGGGCGGCCATCCATTGCCTGCGACAACAGCGCCGCCTCGATGGCAAAGTCCGGCATCGATTTGCGGCCGAATCCCCCGCCGAGCAGCGTCACATGCACGGTCACATTTTCCGCGGAGACCCCGAGATGCTTCGCAACATCCTCGCGCGTGACTTGCGGTGCTTGGGTGGGCGCCCAGACCTCGACCCTGCCGGAGATGATGCGAGCCGCCCCGCAAGGCGGTTCCATGGTCGCATGGGCAATATGCGGGATGTAGTACTCCGCCTCGATTGCCTTGGCGGCGGACTTGAATGCTGCCTCCACGTTGCCCGACTCGCGTACCAGCTTGCCGGGCTTGCGGGCCGACGCCTGCATCGAAGTACGATAATCCTCGGAATCGTAGCTGCCATTGGCGCCGTCATTCCACTCGATCTTGAGCAATTTGCGCGCGGCGATCGCCGCTCCCGTGGAGTTGGCGATGACCGCGACACCGGCCAGCGGATGATAGGTGGCTGTTGCCACCGGCGCAGGCATCTGCAGCACTTTCCGCACGCCCGGGGCCGCGGCCGCCGCGTTGCCGTCGAATTGCTTGACGCTGCCGCCCGAGTACCGGGGAGCGTGCGATGACCGCGAAGCTCATGTCTTTGAACCAAGGGTCGATGCCATACTGCGCATTGCCGGTGACGATATCGTGCCCATCGACAATCGGTACACCGCCTTTGCCTACGTAGCGAAACTCGTCGGATGTTTTCAAGCGCAACGCGCTCGCGGCCGGGACCGGCAATTTCGCGGCTTTCTTAGCGAGGGCTCCGTAGGACAGTTTGCGGCCCGTTTTCCGATGCAGCACTTCATGATTCAGGGCGCGAACCTCGACGATCGGCACGTTCCAGGAGAGCGCAGCCGCCTGTTCCAACATCATTCGTGCCGCCGCTCCGCAGCGGCGCATCGGGTCGATGAAATGCCGAGTGCTGCGCGACCCGTCGGTATCCTGGTTGCCGTACTTCTCTTCGTCGGCAGGCGCTTGCTGCACGCGGACCCTGCTCCAATCCGCTTCCAGTTCGTCGGCGACAATCAGGGGCATGCCCGTGCGCACGCCTTGGCCCATTTCCGAGCGATGCGCGACGATGGTCACCCAGCCGTCGTCACCCACGGTGAGAAACACCAGCGGATTGTCGACTGTGCCGTGCTCCATGCCCTCCGCGCCGTACTTGGGCGCATCTGCGGCCTTCGCAATGCGCAGGCCATCCGCGACGAGCAGCAGGCCGCCCATCGCTCGAAGTTGCCGCAGGAACTCGCGGCGGCTCAAGCCAGTCATCGACTCAAAATCCTTGGCAACCGCGCTCATTTCGTTTGCCCCATATGATTGGCAGCCTGTTTGATCGCTGCACGTATGCGCGGATAGGTGCCGCAACGGCAAATATTTCCGGACATGGCGGCATCGATGTCGGCATCGCTGGGATCGGGTCTGACCTGCAGCAATGCGGCGGCAGACATGATCTGCCCAGCCTGGCAATAGCCGCATTGCGGAACGTTGATCTGTTGCCATGCTCCTTGGAGTGCCGCGCCCACCGCGGTGGTGCCGATGCCTTCAATGGTGGTGATCTTTTTGCCCGTGGCTTGCGCGACCGGCAGTACGCATGAGCGCAACGCCTGGCCGTCGATCAGCACGGTGCAAGCGCCGCAGAGCGCCATGCCGCAGCCGAACTTCGTGCCGGTCATCCCCAGCAGATCGCGCAGCACCCACAGCAGCGGCAGATCCGGTTCGGCATCGATTGTCACGGTCTGATCGTTGATCTGTAGGTCCATCTCCCGTCTCCTATTTTTGCGGGTGCGAACAGCTCCGAATCAAAGCATTACAGCAGATTGTTCGGCCAAATCATCGTGCGCCACATGTGCGCCACCGCCGAGCCATCGAATCCCAGACCCTCTTTGGGCTGTTTGAAATGCCTGCCGATGATATCGGTGAACATTTCAGGGTCCACCGTGACGCTCGGATCGAACGAGTACAAGTCGTTCAGGGTGATGAGCCGGGAAGTCATGTACCAGCGATGCTGGCGCGCCTGCATGTAAGCCTGCTGGACGTACTCCTCAGGCTGATAGTCAGGGCCAAAGAATTTGTTGTAGGCCTCGGGATATTGATAGCCCACCGACTCATCGGCAAAAAAGCGCAGCGCCTGATGATTTCGCACCGCCCAGGTGATCTCTTCCGACACGTAAGGCTCGATGAGTTGCGCACCCCAATAGCCGTGGTCGACGCGAATCAGCGCGCCGTTGGCAATGTCATGCAGCAAACACGCGAGGACAACTTTCTCCTCCATGCCGCTTTTCAGCGCGACCATGGCGCTCTGCAGCAGGTGGTTGCGCGTGAAAGGCGAGAATCGCTGCCGATAAAAATCCAGAAGCTTAGGTCTCTCCGGCATCTTCGAGAGGACTGGATTGTCGCCCATCATGAAGATGGTTCCCGGCCCCAACTGTCCCATCATCTCTGTCTCGATATCCGGCTGCCCGGTGCCCAGCAGTGACACCGGGTGCGGCAGAATCATCCGCCGGCAACCGCGCCGCGCAGATTCAGGGTTTTCATCTTCAGAACGGAACGCCTTGCTCATGGTTGCTTCAGTGCTTGAATGATGCTGCATTGTATGCGAACGAAGTCCCGCTGCGCAGCGGGACGCTCCGAAGCCCCAGGCCAGGCGATCGCTATGCGGGAGAACCGGTTCCCAGGGCCGAAGACTTGCGCAGCGACGTCCACGCCGCCGCCGCGAAAACCAGCACGTTCGCGATGATGACCGGCATCGACCCGATCAGGATGCCGTAGGTCATCCAGAGCAGCGCGCCCGCCATCTGGAATCCGCGCAGCCATGAGGGTTTGGCAAAAAAGTATGAGGCCACGAATACACAAGTGGCGGCCCACCCCAGGCTTTCAATCCAGAAATGACTCATGCTGCGCCCGCCCGGGCCACCGAATTGAGCGAGAGCATGCTGCCGACTTTGAGCCGGTCCGTCCTCTCTTTTTCCCATTCTTCCAAGGTCAAGCCGTAGGATTCGAACAGCTCGCGGATCTCGGCAGTTCGCCAGTGCAGCAATTGGTCAAGAATCGGCACCATGATGCTAAAAGCGCTGTCGCTCAAGATCACGCGCTTCGCGATCCGCGCGAGTTGCTGGTTTTCCGAGACTGCGATGGTAAGGCCATCGTGATTGTTGACATGCAGCATCACATGCACATCCGAACCGCCGTCGCCCACATAGACCACGCGGTCGGCGGGTATTTTCAAGCGCTGCTGGAGCTCTTCAATGACGGCGACCTTGCCGTAGCCCGCGGGCACGCGCTTGATCGCCTTCACCTCGCGCGAGTGCGCATCGAATTCCAGTTCCGTTCCGTAAATGTGCTCCGCTGGAATGATGCCTGCCAGCGCCGAAGTGACGATTTCGCGAGGCGCGGCCGAAATGACGAAGAACGAGAACCTAAAACCCGCGGCGCCGCGCTGCATGAAATCGAGCAACGCCGGAATCGCGCTTTTGAGGCGCACACGCCTGCCGGCCTCGGCGAGATGTTCGCGGCGAACACCGCGGAATTCCGGATCATGCCGAATGAGATAGGCCAACTCGCCGCCTTGCTGAACCAGGTTGGTTCGGGCGAGTCCGGCAACGCGCTCCTCGAATCCGGAAATCCCGAGCAACTCGCTCAAGACCACTCCCGAATCCTTGAAACTCAAGGTCTGATCAAAATCGGAAGCCAATAAGTAGTGCTTGGACGCTTGTTCGCTCATGGTTTGGTCTCGGGATGTTTCCATCGAGTAATTCTATAAGAGCCTCGTTAAGCCCGGATGATAAAGAAGCGGCTGCACGAACTTTCATTTCACTTGACACGACCAAAGTGTGACGACGTTCCGCGCGCTGGCAAGACATTCGCCGCCGCAGGAATAACCCCGCACGATTTGCGTGCGTCAGGGCGGCGCATTCGCACCGCCCGGGTGCGCGGAAGGGCGGCGTTCCACGATAGTGATCATGCCGTTCTTGGGGCGCAAAGTGATGCGCGTCTGCAGCCTAATTTCCTGCGGTTCTTTGAGGCGCAGGCGAAACCGCTGGGCGAGCACGGCGAGAATCAATGTCGCCTCGGTCATGGCGAGCGTCGCACCGATGCAGACGCGCGGTCCGCCGCCGAAGGGCAAGTAGGAAAAGCGCGGCCGCTTCTCCGCTGCCTCCTGGCTAAAGCGCGTCGGATCGAATCGCTCGGGATCGTCCCAAAGACGGCGGTGACGGTGCAGGACCCAGGGCGAAATTAAAACCTGCAGTCCGGGCGTCACTTTGAAACCGCATACTTCATCTGCCTGCTGAGCTTCCCGAATCGAGATCCCCGGCGCCGGTGGATAGAGGCGCATTGCCTCCTCGATGATCATCCGCGTGTAGGGCAGATTCGGCAGATCCTCAACGGTCGGCGTTCGCCCCGCGAGCACAGTGTCCAGCTCCTCGTGCAGCTTCGCTTCATCCAGCGGATGTTGCGACAGCAGGTACCAGACCCAAGTCATGCTCACGGCGGTCGTCTCATAGCCGGCCACAAAAATGGTGATGACCTCGTCGCGCACCTCGGCGGCATTCAATCCGACGCCATCGTCCGGATCCTTGGCCGCGACGAGCCGCGTCAGGAAATCTCTGGGGGCCTCATTGCGGATCTTTTCGCGCTCGCTGATCAGGCGATATATCGCTGCATCCATGCCTTTGAAGTGCGCGCGGATCGCTTCCACCGTGCGCTTGATTCGCCGCGGGCCAATCAAGGGCAGCACATCGAGCAGGCCGAACTCCAGCGAGGACTGCACGAAGTTAAGCGCCTCGCGGGAGTGGGTTGCCAACTCATCCGCGTCCGTGGAGAACATGGTCCGGCAGATAATTTTCAGGGTCAGCGCCTTCATTTCTTCGGCGATGTCGATTTCGGCAGCCTTGGGCAGCGCCTCCCAATGCTCTGCAAAGGCCACCGTGGTCTCCGCCATTGCCGGCGCGTACGATTCCACGGTCCGCGTACCGAAGGAGGGCGCCATCACTTTTCGATGCGTGCGCCACTTGGCGTGCGGCGCGCTCAATAGACCTTCGCCGAACATCGCCGAAAAGAATTCGATTTCCAAGTCGTTTTTTGGGTAATTGGCAACGTTATCCAGTAGTACGCGACGCACCCCCTCGGGGTCATTGACCATGAGAACGTTACCGAGGATCGACTTCGCCAAGTAAACCGGCTTCTCGTAGGCTTCGAGAGGAATCACCTCGAAGGCGTTGCCCCTGGAAGCCCGAAGGGTCTTGAAGAACGACGCCGGTTTCAGCGGCGGCGGAGCGAGGCCGGCTAAAGTTTTGGCTGTGGGTGTGCTCAACGACGCTCCCTCTGTTTGATCGCACGAGTCCTCGCCAAAGTATAGGCGCTTCCGCTTTTGTTGCAGGCAATTGCGCGGGTTCAGGATAGAATTTGGGGATGAAAGCTCCAATTTCTGCGTATCTGGCGCGGGGGCCCGGTTCACGCTGAACCACTGGTTCCCATGAGTTTGAAATTCGTTACGAGGGATTCCCATGCGCTTGTTTCTTACGGCGGCCCTGGTCGCAGGTATTTTGTCGGTTCCCGCATTTTCCCAGGATAGCTGCGGCCTTCTGCACGCGCGGACGCAGGCTTTTTCGGATGCGGGCCAGCGCGGCGACGGCGCGGCAATGGCGAAGATGCTCGATCCGGATGTGATCTTCTTCAATGAGACGGGCGAGAAAGCGACCCGTGCCGACATGGCCGGCGCGACGCCGCCAGCCGCGGGAACACTCATTCGTAGGATCACGACGACCGATTGGAATTGCAAAGTCTACGGCGATGCCGCGGTGACCAGCTTTATCGATGTGTTGGAGCAGGGCAAGCCCGGCGAGATGAAATTCCGCTCGGTTGAGACATGGAGGAAGCGGGGCACTGCCTGGAAGATGATCGGAAGCGAGACGTTAACGCTGCAGCAGGATCCGGATACGGTGGAGCTGGACGGCAAGGTGTTGGACGAATATGCGGGCAGGTACGAGGCCGGGGCCGGCATGCGATTCACCTTCGTACGCCGGGGCGCCGATCTTGTCGCTTCGCTCAACGAGGGTCCCCAAACTGCGCAGATGGCGCAGGCCCGCGATATATTTTTTACGCCGGGACATGGATCGACGCCCAAGGTGTTTCAGCGCGGCGATGACGGGAAGATTACCGGCTTCATTTATCTGCGCGGCAAGAACAGCGTCGTTTTCAGACGAGCAGCGACATAGCTCGTGCGTAAAGTCCAATGGGGCATCCTAAGCACGGCCAACATTGGCATCAAACGCGTCATACCCGCGATCTTGGGCGGCGAGCGGGGCAACATCGCCGCCATCGCTTCACGCGATGCCTCTCGTGCGGCCGGCGTCGCCGCACGCTTCGCCATTCCGCGCAGTTATGGAAGCTATGAGGCGTTGCTCGATGATTCAAATATCGATGCCATTTACAATCCATTACCCAATCACCTTCACGTTGAATGGACGGTAAAAGCTCTCGACGCCGGCAAGCACGTCCTGTGCGAAAAACCGCTGGGCATCAACGCGCCTGAGACCCAGGCCCTCATCGACGCGCGCGACCGGAATCAGAAGCAGGTCATCGAGGCTTTCATGGTGCGCCATCACCCGCAATGGCATCGAGTCCGGGCGCTGGTGCGAGGAGGCAGGATCGGCACCGTGCGCAGTATCCAATCGGCGTTTTTATTCACGGTGCTGGATCCAAACAATGTCCGCAATCGAGCGGAGTTGGGCGGCGGCGCTCTGTACGACGTTGGCTGTTATCCGCTCGTTACCGCCCGTTACATCTTTGGCGCGGAGCCCACGCGGGCGATCGCCCTGCTCAATCGAGATGCGAATCCGGGAGTCGACACGCTCACGAGCGGATTGTTGGAATTCCCCGGCGGAGGACAACTCGTTTTCAGCAGCGCATTTCGCGCGGCCGCCTATCAGCGCGTCACGATCCTAGGGTCAGATGGGCGCATCGACATGCCGGTGCCCTTCACCCCGTCGAAGGACATGGCGTGCAGAATCATTATTGACAGCGGCAAGAGTCTGGACGGCGCATCGGCGGAATTCGAGGATTTCCCGGCGGTGGATCAGTACGCCTTGCAGTGCGATGCGGCGGCCGCGGCATTTCTCGGCGAGACCCAGCAGGAATTTCCCATCGAAGACGGAATTGCGACCATGCGCTGCATCGATGCGCTGTACCGGTCCCAAGCTTCCGGCCGTTGGGAGGCGCCGTGAGTTCAGGCCGGCGGCGCGCGCCGGTTTGGCTGCTCGGTCTCACCAACACGCTGTTCGGGATGTACGGCGGCATTTTGGTGATCGCTGTGCCGCAACTCCTGAGCGCGCGCCACGTTCCCGAGGCGACGATCGCGGCAATGACCGCGGCGGCGATCTCACCGGGCTTCTGGACTTTTTTGGTCAGCCCGGTCCTCGATGTGCGCTTCAGCCGACGCTGGTATTGCGTGCTGACAGCCTTGCTGTCCGCGATGCTTCTGGCTCTCGCCCTGACGAATCTCGAACATCTGACATGGGTGGAAATCTGTCTGGTCGCCGGTTTCTTTTTCGCCAATCTTTATCAGAGCGCCCTGGGAGGCTGGCTCTCCAGCATCATCACGGCTGACGAAGAACACTCCTTGAGCGTGTGGGTGAGCATCGCCAATATCAGCGGCGGCGGCGCGATGGCCATGATGACAGGAGAAATTGTGCTGCGACTATCCGCGACGGCGGCCGCGCTCGTGCTGGCAGTGATCGTTCTGTTGCCGACGGTGATTTTCTGCTGGATGCCGGCGCCGGGCCCGGATCGGCGCCTGGCACGCGAGAGCTTTCCGCAGTTCTTCGCCGATATCATCGGCCTGCTCAAGCGGCGCGAGAATCTCATCGCCATCGTCTTGTTCGTCGCGCCGGCATCAACCTTTTCCCTGGTCAACCTATTGGGTGGATTGGGAAATGATTTTCATGCATCGAGTCATTTCGTCGGGCTCGTCGGCGGCGCCGGCGTTCTCATCGCCGGAATTGCCGGGTGTTTGGTCTTTCCTCTGATCGATCGATTGCTGCCGGTACGCTTTTTGTATCTCGCCATCGGCGTGGTTGGATCGATATTCACCCTGACGCTGCTCGCTCTACCGCGCACACCGTGGGCGTTTGCGGCGGCATTGATCGGCGAAAATGCCTTTCAGTCCTTGTCCTTCACGGCCTCGTATGCAATCACATTTGCCACCATCGGACGCCGCAATGCATTTGCCGCAACGACTTATTGCCTGATGGTCTCGGCATTCAATGTCGCCAATACCTACATGTTGGTATTGGACGGATGGGGCTATGCCTGGCGCGGCGTCGCGGGCAGCTACGTCGTGGATGCCTGCGCGAGCCTGCTTGCCTGCCTTCTGTTGAGCCTCCTGTTGCTGCACATTGAGCCGCGATCGCAGGCGGCGGCCCTGATTTAACCTCTATTTCGGCCCGCATCTTGAGGCGCTGAACGGGCGTGCCGCGCACCCTGCGCGAACATTTCCAATATCAGCTTTAATCGTTGGGAATTTTGACCACGCTGCCTCTGGCCTTCGGGTCATTCGGATCCTTGACTACCGTGACATACAAGTCCTTCTCGCCGGGACCGAACGCAACATTGGTGGTACCGTCTCCCGCGGCGATATCGAACTGCCGCAACAGTTTTCCCTGCGCGGATATTTTCAAGATCTTTCCACCGAACCATTGGGCGACATACATATCCCCCTTGGCGTCGATCTTCATGCTATCCGGGCCAAGCCACCAGGAATTCGCTTTGTTGGGAGTCAGCAGATTCAGCAGGACGAAATTCGATCGATTTTCGAGCGTGCCGTCGCGTTTGACGTCGAATTTGAGGATGCAATTTCCCACCGTCTCGCTGACATAAAGCGTTTTCTGATCCGGGGAGATGCCGATACCGTTGGCGTAGTTGAGATCCCGCGCCACTTCAACCCAGCCGCGCGCATCGGGCGCAAGATATAGGATCTTGCCTGCCACCTTGGTCGGCAGGTCCTCAGGCGGTCCGAACACCGTCGCGTAGGCACCGCCATTCGCGGTGACCATGACATCATTGATGCCGCCCACGAATTCATTCCCCTTGGTATCTTTGTCCCAGCGCCGCAACTGTTTTCCGTTCATGTCGAGCTCGAGGATCGCGCCATGATTGTCGGTGCATGCCAGCAGAAAGGTCCTGTGCCGGGTCAAGGCCAGGCCGTTGTGACTACAGCCCGCGAGACTATTCAAAACGGTCGTGGATTTGCCGTCCCATCGAGATAGCGTATTCGAGACCCATCCCACGTAGTACAGGTTGCCATCAACGTACAACGGGCCTTCGGGACCCAACACATTGCTGACGATCGTGACTTCGGCGGCGCTCGCGGCAGCGCCGGCTAACATCATCCCGGCCGCGACGCCGATCAGTTTTGAGATTTGCATTCTGGGGTCCACGCCGCCTTAGGGCGCGTTCGCCGCAGGCGTACCACCGGCGGCGCCCCCGGTCCGCACATCGTTGACCACTTCTTTGACGGCGGCGATCACGAGATCGGGGCGGTCGAATTGGATGTAGTGGGTGGCGTCCGGTACGAGCTCGTGACGACTGTGGTGCGACCATGAGGCTTCTTCATCATGCATTCCTTTCCATGCGGTCTGTATGCGCTGACCTTGTTCGGTCGTCATCTGCATGGCCTTCAGCATTGCCGCCGGGTAGGGCTTCATGGCGGTCAATACCACGATGGGTCGGTCTCCCAACTGCCGCAGCTGGCCGGCGGAAGCCAAGGTCGCGCTCAAGGAGTCCAATTCCTGCAGCGCCGGGGACAGTGAGCGGCTGAAGTAGGCATCCTCGGCGAGCTTTGCCTGCGCGGGGAAGGTGGGATTGGCCGTGTGTGTCTCAACCAGCCGCGGGATTCCGGTCCAACTCAAGGCGCTTGCGGCTTTAAGCATTCCCTCTCCGGCTTCCATCTTCTTCCCGGCGGCTTTGGCCATGCGGTCGATCTGGTCCGGATGCGATGCGTCGACGAACACCAGACCGGCGACATCCTGCGGATAGAGACGGGTGAAATTCATGATGTAAGGCCCACCGAGAGAGTGGCCGACCATGACGAAGGGAGGCCGCTCGCCGGCCGCGGCCAGCAATGCGTGAAGATCGCGGGCTACATCGTCAGGTTCGAATTTCCCGGCTCGGGGCTCACTCCACATAATGCCCGCACGGCTGTAGGCGCAGGCTCGTGTCGTGGCGGCGACCGGCTCATGTACGGCACTCCAGCTGAGCGATCCCATGGTGTCGAGTCCGGCTTCGAATACGACGGTTGGCGCGCCGCTTCCACGGCAGTCGATTTGCATGTGCCTGCCGCCGATGTCGATGAGACGCCCCTGCGCGGGAAACTCTCTGACGGCCCGCCAACGCATGATTTGCTCGTAGCTGGCGCCTACGAGTACTGCTGCGACGATGAGGCCGCCGATGAGGAGGGCGATTCTTTTGATCCATCGCTTCATGTTCTTTTCCCCGGGTCAGTCAAACCTGATGGAGCAAGCTAATGCATGGCGCTGCATTTCTCAACGGTAGCCGGGCTTGAGGGCCTTTTCCAAGCCTTGGGCATCGCTTCTCCCCGAGAAGCCTCATGCTATGCTTGGATCCTGAAAATTGGGCGATTTTCAAAAAATCAGGAAGAAAACCATGGGTAAAGTCGCTACAGCCATTCTGTGTGCTTTGATCGCCGGCTGCGGGGGCGGGGGAACGTCGCCGCAAGGCTTGTCGGCAGACGATGCGGCCTACCAGCAGAAGCTTCAGGAGCAGTTCCTCGATGCGAAACCGGGCTCGGTCATCGAAATTCCGGCGGGTCGACATGCACTGGATCGCGTGCTGACGCTGCGCGCCAATGGCGTCACTATCCGCGGTGCCGGGTCGGACAAGAGCATCCTGTCGTTCAAGAATGAGATCTCAGGTCCTGAGGGCATGTTGGTATATGCCAACGACTTCACCATCGAACACCTCGCCATCGAGGACAGCAAAGGCGATGGTCTGAAGGTCAATGACGGCGAAAACGTCACGATCCGCGACGTGCGGGTGGAATGGACGGGAGGTCCGAAGACCACGAATGGCGCGTACGGCATTTATCCCGTCAAGAGCAAGAATGTCCTGATCGAGGATTCCGCATCGATCGGCGCCTCGGATGCGGGCATTTACGTGGGACAGTCGCAGAATGTGATCGTGCGGCGCAATCACGCGGAGAAGAACGTCGCCGGAATCGAGATCGAAAACACCATCAACGCCGATGTTTACGAAAACACGGCGACCGGCAACAGCGGCGGTATCTTGGTGTTCAATATGCCGAATCTGCCGCAGCCAGGCCAATCGACCCGGGTATTCAACAACAAGTCATTCGACAACAACCTGGCCAATTTTGCGGCGAAGGGCGCGGCTGTCGCCAGCGTGCCGGCCGGGTCGGGCGTCATTGTCAACTCCAATCCGAAAGTTGAAATCTTCGATAATGACATCGCCGGGAATCACACCGCGAACGTGATCATTGCGAGTTATTTTTCCACCAACTACTACAGCACCCAGGGAGTGGATCCCCACTATGACCCCTACCCTCGGGCCATCTATGTCTACGGCAATCGTTTCAAGGGCGGCGGCGATTCGCCCGACGGCTTGGAACTAAAGACACTGAAGGTTGCCATGTTCGGCATCAACGGACATTTTCCCGATGTGCTCTGGGACGGTTACGTGGATTCAAAGAGTCTGGTCAACGGCTTGCCGCCCCCGGCCGAACGCATCTGCGTCCAGAACGGCGACGCGGAAGTCCTGAATGCCGATGGACCGAATAAATATAAAAACCCGAAAATCGACAAGACCTCTTTCCAGTGCGAGTTGCCGAAGCTCGCGGCCGTTGAGTTGCCGCACAGCTAGAGATCCCGCCATGCTTGATGCCGCATTCCGTGGGTAGCAATCAAGCTGCAAGGGCATGGGGATTCTGTGCTTGCGCCGCCGCTCTGGCGTTGGTTGCCTGTAACCGAACGGCGCCGCCGGTACATTTTTTTGCGCAGGGCAGGCCTGCCAAACTCAGCGATTGGCACGTGGTCTATGCGGACGGACATGATCTCGCGCTCAACGATGCCGTTGTGCCTTACGACCTGAACACGCCGCTGTTCAGCGACTACGCTCACAAACTTCGCACCGTATGGATGCCGCGCGGAACCAGCGCCCGCTATAACGCGGATGGCAGCTTCGATTTTCCGGTCGGCACCATCATCAGCAAAACCTTCTATTACCCGCGTGCTTTGGATTCGGCGCGCGATTCAAAGGCCGTGGCGCGTACCTACGATCAGTCGCGTGATTTTGGAGACGCCGGCCGCGGTGAACGCGGCTTGAAACTTGCCAATGTGCATTTGATCGAAACGCGTATTCTGGTGCGTCGCGACAGCGGCTGGGAGGCGCTGCCGTATGTCTGGAATTCGGCCCAGACCGATGCCTTGCTGGCACGTACCGGCGACGCCATGCCGCTCGAACTCGTTTCCGACGACGGCAAACAGGCCTTCACGTACGTCGTGCCCAACGAAAACCAATGCGCGGGATGCCATGTCGCGGATCTGAAGACCAAGCAAATTGCCCCCATCGGTACCAAAGCGCGGCACCTGAATCGAGAATACTTCTATGCGATGGGAAGCGAGAATCAGCTCCAGCATTGGAAGAAGATCGGTTATCTCACTGGTCTCGCCGATCCCAAGAGCGCTGCGAAAAACGCCGACTGGCGCGACAGTGCGCAACCGCTCGACGCCCGCGCCAGGGCTTATCTGGATATCAACTGCGGGCATTGCCACAACGCCAAGGGACCGGCGAACACAACAGCGCTCGATCTGACGATCTTCGCGACAGCCGATCGACATCTCGGCGTCTGCAAGCCGCCCGTTGCCGCGGGCCGCGGTACGGGCGATCATTTTTTCGACATTGTGCCGGGACATCCTCAGGACTCGATTCTGCCGCACCGCCTGAGATCCGATGAGCCCGGCGTGATGATGCCCGAACAGGGGCGCACGACCACGCACGTCGAAGGCGTTGCGCTGATCGAGCAATGGATCGCCGCAATGACCGGAACCTGCGATACGCAACTCAGCGACTCGACTCGCAATCGAGTGGAAGCACAATCCACCACAAGGCAACGCTCATGACTGATCAGATCGACACTGGCACGCTCGACCTCCTCGCGACGTTGCAGGAGGGCGTGTTGACCCTGACCCTCAACCGGCCGGACGCGCGCAACGCGATGAGCGAGGCAATGAATCGGGCTTTGGCTGAGCAACTGGCCTGGGCGGAAGTGGCGCCGGCGGTGAAATGCGTGGTCTTGACCGGCGCAGGCAAAGGCTTTTGCGCCGGCGGAGACGTCAAGGGCATGGCGGAGCGCACCCATGAGTCGGCACCAGTCACCCTCGATGAGGCGATTTATCGTCAGCGGGTGAATCAGCGCGCGACGGCCGGACGCTTGTTCAAGATGCCGAAGCCCACGCTGGCGGCACTGCCGGGCGCCGCTGCCGGCGCCGGGTTGGCCTGGGCACTCGCCTGCGATCTTAGGATCATGTCGCGCACCGCAATCCTCACCACGGCATTCGCCCGGGTCGGGTTCTCGGGCGACTATGGCGGAACGTACTTCCTCACCCAGCTGGTCGGGTCCGCAAAGGCGCGCGAACTTTATTATTTGTCGGAACGCGTGAGCGCCGAGGAGGCGCTGCGGCTTGGTCTTGCCAACTGGGTGTGTGAACCGGAAGAGCTCACCGCGCGCACCCAAGAAATTTCGGGCCGCTTGGCGCGGGGCCCGAGCATTGCTTATCGCTATATGAAAGAGAACCTCAATCGCGCCATGGCTGGAGAGCTCGAGGACTGCCTGGACATGGAGGCGACGCACCACATTCACTGCGCCGCGACCGAGGACTATCGGGACGCGGTGCGAGCGTTCGTTGAGAAACGTGAGCCGGTCTTTCGCGGCCGCTGAACATGCGCCTCCGGCAAATCGCACTCGTCGCAGAGGACCTGGCCGCCGCTCGCGCCGACATCGCAGCAGTCTTGGGTGTGGACTACGCCTACGACGATCCCGGAGTGGGCAAGTACGGACTGCGCAATGCCGTCTTTCCCATCGGGGACACTTTTCTTGAAGTCGTTTCACCCAAACAAGCGGGCACGACGGCCGGCAGGCTGCTTGAGAAGCGCGGCGGTGACGGCGGTTACATGGTCATTCTGCAAGTGGATGACTTGGCACAAGCGTTGGACCGCGTCAAAGACGCCGCGGTGCGCATTGCGGATCAGATGGATAAGGACGGCGCCGCCTTCACGCACATTCACCCGAAGGACATCGGCGGTGCGATCCTATCTCTGGATCGCATGATCCCCAAAGAGCGCTGGGAATGGGGCGGTCCGGATTGGCAGTCGCATGTTTGCACCGAGACCTCGGTGAAGGTGGCGGGCGCCGAGCTGCAGGCTAAAGACCCCGCGCGGATGGCGGCACGCTGGGCGCAGGTTCTCGGCCGCAGAGCTCTGGAGGAGGCGGGAATTTGGCGCATTCCATTGGACGATGGTGAAATCCGCTTCACCGCGGACCGCGATGGGCGCGGAGAGGGCCTCGGCTCCTTTGATGTCGTGGTACGCGATATCGACGCCGTTCGCGGCCTCGCCTCGGCCCGGGGGCTGCTCGACTCAGAGGGCGTCGTCTTGCTCGCGGGTACGCGCGTGCGGTTGATTCGACAACGCTGGCTTACCGATCCGCGTTATCCTCATTGTCTTAACAATCAGGTGCAACGATGAGCGAGAATTTTGGATCCGCCATGTCGCGGCGACGACTGTTGACGATGATCGGTTTGAGCGCGGGCGGGACGATGATGTACCAAGCCATGCACAGTCTCGGATTGGCGGCCGAATCCGGTTTCCAGGGTCCGATCCGCTTGAGCGCCGCCCCGAAGGGCGCCTCGGTTTTGGTGTTAGGCGCCGGAATTGCCGGGCTGGTCGCCGCCTACGAATTGCGCAACGCCGGCTACCAGGTGCAGGTGCTGGAATACAACGGCCGGGCGGGCGGGCGCAACTGGACGCTACGCGGCGGCGATCGCTACACGGAATTGGGAGGAGAGGCCCAAGAGTGCCGTTTCGATCCGGGCCTGTATATCAATCCGGGTCCCTGGCGCCTGCCGTACCACCATCGCGGCATGCTCAGCTACTGCAAGCGGCTGGGTGTGGCACTGGAGCCGTTTGTGCAGGTCAATCACAACGCCTACTTGCATGAACAAACGGCGTTTGGCGGCAAGCCGCAGCGGCTGCGCGCCGTCAAAGCCGATTACGATGGGCATATCGCGGAGCTGCTGGCCAAGGCCACGCAAAGCCATGCGCTCGATGCCGAAGTGAGCAAGGAGGACCAGGCGATATTGCTTGACTCGCTGCGCTCGAGCGGCGCGCTCGACAAGAATTATCGCTTCGTCAAAGGGCCCGAAAGCAGCGACAAGCGCGGGTTCGATCGTGATCCGGGCGGCGGCTTGAGCGCAAGGCCGATCTTCTCCGAACCCGTCGGCTTGAGCGACTTATTGAGATCGCGTCTTTGGGGCGCACTTTCCATCGGCGAAATGTACGACATGCAAACGACGATGTTCCAACCCGTGGGCGGCATGGGCCGGGTGGGCGAGGCATTCGGGCGAGAACTGAAGCCGCTGATTCGCTACAACGCCAAGGTGGTGGAGATTCATCAGGACGAAAGCGGCGTCACCGTGACGTACGAGGACACGAGCGCCGGCGCAGGCGGGCACACAGCCAGAGCCGACTGGTGCGTTTGCACCATTCCGCTGTCGATTCTCGGTCAGATACCCATGAACGTCGGCGGACCGATGGCCAAGGCGATCGCCGCGGTTCCCTACTGTACGGGACTCAAGGTGGGCCTGCAGTTCAAACGTCGCTTCTGGGAGGAGGACGAGCAAATCTACGGCGGCATCACTTACACCGACCTGCCGATCGGTCAGATCAGCTACCCAAGCACCGGCTTTTTCGCCGACGGCAAAGGCGTGCTGCTCGGCGCATACATTTGGAACATGCTCGATTCGATGGAGTTTACGTCCATGACGCCCGCGCAACGCGTGTCCAAGGCGGTTGAGTACGGCGGCCGAATTCATCCGCAGTACGCGAAAGAATTCGACAACGGAATTTCCGTGGCCTGGCACCGCGTACCTTCGGCCATGGGTTGCTTCGGCATTTGGTCGGACGAGAATCGCGACGAGCACTACAATAATTTGTGCGCATTCGACGGCCGCATCGTGCTCGCGGGAGAGCACGCTTCATATCTGCCTGCGTGGCAGGAAGGCGCCGTGACTTCGGCGCTGGATGCCATCGGTCGGCTGAACCAACGGGCGCACGCTGGAGCTGCGGCATGAGCAGGGGAAAGCGGGCGGCCATCGCGACAGCCGTACTTTGCGCTGGGGTTGCGCTCGCCGCGGTCGCACTCGATTCGGTGCCGCTGACGGCGATGGACGGCCGGCAGATCTACGAAAACATATGCCAGGGATGTCACATGGCCGATGGCGGAGGCGCGGTGGGGGCGGGACATTATCCGGCTCTTGCAAAGGATCCGACCCTGGCATCGCGCCAATACATGGCGCTGACGCTGCTGATGGGAAGGCGCAACATGCCGGCGTTCGGGGAGAAACATGCCCTGGGGTTCGGCGGCCCCGCCGTAACGCTCAGCAACGCGCAAATCGCGGCCGTGATCAACTACGTGCGCACTAACTTCGGCAATCACTACACGGACTCCATCACGGCTGCCGAGGTGGCCGCGCTCGACCAGAAGCCCTGACTTTGCTTCGCTCACGTTGCACTCAGGTTGCAGGCGCACTTTCCTGCATGCCTGCATCGCGCGCCGCAAGTTGTCCGATGGCGGACCAATCGAGCGCCGCGCCGCCCTGAGCGAGCAGCGTCAGGAAACGATCGCGAAGCAGGCTCGCGAGGGGCAGGGGAACTTCCAGCGTTTCCGCGGCCGCAAGGGTCAGGCGAATATCTTTTTGCCCCAAGGGAGCCGCGAATCCGGCCGGTTCAAAGCGCCGCTCGACAATCAGGCGCCCATAGGTTTTGTAGACCGGTGCGTCGAACAAGGTGGAGGTGAGCAGATCCATGTACTGACGCTGATCGAGGCCGCCTTTGCCGATGAGCGCGAGTGCTTCACCGAGCGACTCGATCACCACCGCAATGAGAAAATTGCCGCTCAATTTCACCAGATTCGCATCCTCCGGCTTGGCCGACATCACAAAGGTTTTCGGCCCCATGACACTGAAAAGCGGCATATATTTGTCGATCAACCGCGCAGGTCCGCCGACCACCACGAATAGCTTGCCGTTTGCGGCGGCATCCGGACGCCCAAACACGGGAGCGGCCAGGTAATCCTGCGCAAGACCCGCGTGGGCAGCCGCGAGCCGCTTGGACATCGCCACGCTGATGGTACTCGATGAAATGTGCGCGGCGCCTTTTGGCAGGCTGGCCAGCACGCCTGCCTTGCCGAAAACGACGCTCTCCACCGCTTCATCGTCGGACAGCATGGTGATGACAGCGTCCGCCGCGCAAACGGCCTCAACACTGCGCTGCGCTTTCGCGCCAAGGCGGACCAACGCTTCGGCCTTGCCTGCGGTTCGATTGTAAACCGCGACCTCATACCCCGCTTTGAGCAGGTTTGCCACCATGCCGGCGCCCATCTGCCCGAGGCCAATAAATCCGATCTTCATCTGTGAGCCCGGCGCAGGAGCTCCTGTCAGTCGCTCGGCACGAAGATGGCCAACAGGATATAAACCAGCAGGCCCGTTCCTGCGCAAAGGAATAGAACGGTAAAAAATAGCCTCCATACCCAGGACTCCATCCCGGTCAGCCGTCCGAGGCCGCCGCACACGCCGGCGATCCAGCGGTCGGTGCGGCTGCGGCGGAAGGTGTTGACCGCCGACACGAATGGGGCAGAAGGCTGGGCCCCCCCCGCATTCAGCAGCCGCTCCTTGGCGCGCGCGAACTCCTCATCCGTCAACGCGCCGCGCGCGCGCAATTCGTCCAATTTGTTTAGGTCGTCACTTAGAGTCATTGCGATCCCCGTTATGCGCGGTTCCACCGGCGGCCGCACTATTTTGCACCTGGGCATTTTGCCGTGCCGCTTTGTCCTTTACTTTCTCGCGATGATGCTCGATCACGCACCCCGCAGCGGCTCCCACAACGGCATGATGTCCGGCGACGTGTCCGACGACACCGCCAACGGCCGCTCCTTTGAGGCATCCCTTGGAATACCCGGTCGCCGGCAGCAACGCGGCACCTAGGCAAATGGCGAGGCAGAAGGTTACTGGGCGCATTTTCATTCTCCTGGCGAATACCGATAGCCTAAATACACCCGGCGTGCGCAAAATTGCGCCCGGCAAACGAGATTTTGCAGCAGTGAGTCCAAGCGCTTCCGTCGCAGCCTTTAGCGTAGCCAAAACAGGCGGTTGGGGCCAGACGCGGCAACTCGCGAATGTCGGGGATTGGCTCTTAACAGGCAATACGTCGATACTTAGCCGCAAACAACAGCCTCATAGTTCCCAAGGACATTCTTAAATGGCGAGCAAGAACAGCACGTTGGGCAGTCTGGTCCGGTTGGTGCGAAAGAAGAACTCGTGGACGTTGCGCCAGTTGAGCGAGCGCGTGGGAATTCCACTCTCCACCCTCGCCAAGGTGGAAACCGACAAGCTATCGCTGACCTACGATAAATTGCAGCAGTTCACCGCCAGGTTGGGCTTGAGCATGACCGAGTTTCTGGCTCAAGGAGAAACGCCGCCCGCAAATGTGCTGCCGGTCTTTACGGCGCGCCGCAGCCTCACCAACAGCGGCAACTCGATCCAGATCTCAACCCCGAACTATGACTATGAGTATCTTTGCGCCGATCTTCGCGAAAAGCGCATGGTGCCCATCCTGACGCGGATCCGGTCGAAGGACATTGCCGAATTTGGCGAGCCTTTGAAGCACAAAGGAGAAGAGTTCATCTTTGTTATCGAAGGCACGATCGAAGTGCACCTGCAGTTCTACAATCCGGTGCGCCTCTCCGCGGGGCAGGGCATCTACATCGACAGCACCATGGGGCATGCCTATGTCGCGCGGGACTGCGAAAGCGCTTTGGTGCTTGGGATCTGTTCGAGCGAAGATCCCAACCTGGCGAGCGAACTGATCAGTCTTGCGGCGAATGAGGCGCAGTCACAGGGATAAAGCTCCGGCGTTCGGCCCGGATTGACAGTAATTCTCTTATCAGGCTAACTATCGGGCAAGTTTCTCCAATTAGGCCAAATTGCACGCGACGCGAGTAAAGGCTGACCCAAGAGCCGGTCGATCGCGTCGTGGCGCGTCAAGGACCCTTGCCATGCGCATTTCCATACCGGTTCTAATGGGCAGTTTTTCGATTGCAGCATCCTTGAGTCAAGCCGCCGCGGCTATCGGGGCCCCGGTGAGCATCGAAGAAGTCATGCAAGCGCCTTACCCTTCGAGTTTGGCCGCGTCTGCGAAGGGCAATTCCATCGCGTGGGTGTTTGATACCCGAGGCGTCCGCAATATCTGGGTGGCGCAAGGCGGTCACGCACGACAGATCACCCCCTATACCTTGGATGACGGTTTCGATATCGGCGATTTGGCCTGGTCGGCCGACGGGAGCGAGCTGGCCTATGTTCGCGGTGGATCCATCGAAGACGATCAACCCGCCAACGTCAACAATTCGCCGGAAGGTCCTGCTCCCCGGGAAGTGTGGGCGATTCTCTCAGCGGGCGGCGCTCCGCGCAAAGTGGGGACGGGTCACTCGCCAAGTTTTTCGCCCGACGGCAGCCGCTTGGTGTATGCGGACAAGGGCAAGATCATGACGTACGCGATACCCGCAGGCTCTGCGGCCTCGCCGCTGATCGTCGATCAGGGCCGCATCGCAGCCATGACCTTCTCGCCCGACGGCAAGAAGCTGGCGTTCGTGAGCGCACGCAAGGAGCACTCGCTGGTTGGCGTCTTTGATTTCGCCGCCAAAACCATCACATGGCTCCGCCCGAGCCTCGATCACGATATTTCCCCAGTATTTTCGGCCGATGGTACACA
The DNA here is from genome assembly GCA_963721095.1 of uncultured Gammaproteobacteria bacterium. GTDB lineage: Bacteria > Pseudomonadota > Gammaproteobacteria > Steroidobacterales > Steroidobacteraceae > Bog-1198. The sequence continues at coordinate 1,331,817 of CAVRHU010000001.1, forward strand.
AGTCGCGTTCATTCGGATCCCGTCGGAAAAAAATGCCGCATTTGTCTCGCATCGCGCAGGGCAACCTTGGTCCATTTGGGTTGCTGACGCGGCCAGCGGAGAGGGCCGGCGGGTCTGGGTTGCGGACAGCGGCGTCGGCAGTGTCTTTGCGCCCACGCTGGCGCAAAAGAATTTGCTCTGGAATTCGAGCGGCGAATTGGTATTTCCATGGGAGAAGACGGGCTGGCTGCAGCTCTATGCCGTTCCGGCGCGCGGCGGCGCGCCGCGGCCGGTTACTCACGGCCAATTTGAAATCGTGCACATGGTCTTGAGTCTCGATCGGCATCGGCTGGTTTATTCCTCGAACGAGGATATCGATCGGATGCATGTGTGGAGCGTCGACTTCAAGGGCGGCCAGCCGAGCCCGGTGAGCAAGGATCGAGCGATCGAAGACTATCCAGAGATCAGCGGCGACGGCACGATCTTCGCGCTGCAAAGCGATGCGACCAAACCGCTGCAGCCTGTGATGTTGGCAACGGCTGGCCGCTGGCAACCGCTCGCACCGGAAGGAACAGCGGCGTTTCCTTCTTCGAAACTGGTGTCGCCCGAAGCGGTGACTTACTCGGCAAAAGATGGACAAACCGTGCACGCCCAGCTGTTCCTGCCGCGCGATGCGGGCGGGACAAAACCGCATCCCGCGATCATGTTTTTCCACGGCGGTCCGCGGCGCCAGATGCTGCTCGGCTTCAATCCCATGGGCGCCTACAACTGGATGTATGCGCTCAATCAGCACTTCGTCTCGGAAGGGTACATCGTCATCTCGGTCAACTATCGCGGCGGCATCGGCTATGGGCTCGACTATCGGGAGGCCAAAGACTTTGGTCCGGACGGCGGCAGCGAATTGAACGACCTGCTGGGTACGGTGACCTACCTTCAAGCGAGGAAGGATGTCGATGCACGCAAAATCGGCATATGGGGCGCGAGCTATGGAGGCCTCATGACGGCCCTGGGTCTTGCCCGCGACTCCAAGGATATCGCCGTCGGTGTGGATTACGCCGGCGTCTATAACTGGGACACGATGCTGGCATCGCTTGGCGTGTCCGTGGAGCCCGGGGAGGCAACGCGGCGCGGTTTCGATTCCTCGCCCATCGCGACCATCGATCAATGGCATTCTCCCGTCCTCGTCGTGCAGGCAGACGACGATAGGAATGTACCGCTGCAGCAGTCCGTGGAATTAATCGAGGACCTGCGCCTTCATCATGTCGATCACGATGAAATCATGATGCCGAATGAAATTCACGATCTGGCGCATTACTCATCCTGGATCGCACTGTTCAAGGCAACCGATGCCTACCTGAACCGTCATCTTCTTCAGTAGCGCGGAGCGCGCGCTGCCCTTGGGGAGGCGCTATGATTGAGCCAAATGCGCTTCACCAAGGCCATCGTGCGTCTTCCGGGCGAAAACTTTTCGCAGGGCTTGACGATGTCGAGATCGCCGACCGGCCCGGATATCCGCAAGGCGCTCGAGCAGCATGCCGCGTACTGCCGCGCGCTGACGGCGTGCGGAGTCGAACCGATCGTCATGCCGGCGGATGACAACCACCCCGACGGCACCTTTGTCGAGGACACCTTCGTCATTGCGGAAAGGGTGGCGATCGCAACGCGACCGGGTGCGAACAGCCGTATGGGCGAAGTCGCCTCCGTGGCCGAAGCGGTGGCCGAAGCGGTAACTGAAGCGGCGCGAGGATTGCGGCCTCGAATGGAGCGGATCGAAGCGCCCGGTACGGTCGATGGCGGCGATGTGTGCCAGGTGGACGATCATTTTCTGATCGGACTGTCCGCGCGCACCAACGACGCGGGAGCCGCGCAGCTGGCAGCCATTCTCGCGCGCCATCAATACACCTCATCGACGCTCGATATACGCCGACATCCCTCGCTCCTGCATCTCAAGTCGGGCATCGCGTATCTCGGCGACCGGCGTTTCTTGGCTGCTCCGGGATTCCCGCCCGCGGATGGGCTGGTTGATTGTGAAATGATTGAGGTCGCGGCCGGCGAAATCTATGCCGCCAACGCCGTGCGGGTGAACGATGAGGTTCTCATTGCTTCGGGGTTTCCAATCGTTGCAGGCATTCTCGAGAAACTGCGCTACCGGGTACGCTCGCTCGACATGTCGGAATTTGCGAAGATGGACGGCGGTTTGAGCTGTCTGTCGCTGCGGTTCTAGGGGGGAGTCAATGAAAACAACAAGGCGCGCCCGATCTTACGTGGCATCGATCCTTCCATTCGCGGCAGCCTTGATGATGGCACCGGATTCAAAGGCGCATCACAGCTCGGCCATGTACGACGACAAACAGACAGTAACCGTCGAGGGCGCAGTCACGAAATTCGAATGGTCGAACCCGCACGTGTATATCTACTTGAAACAGCTCACGGCGACGGGGCAAGCCCTCGATTGGGAAGTGGAGGCGAGTCCTCCTTCGATTCTGCGCCGCCTGGGCTGGTCTCAAGACATTTTGCACGCTAGGCGATTCAATCACCGTCACCGGGCATCCCGCGAGGGATCCTGGCCGCAAGAGCCTCATTCCGACGCTCATCAAGAAGGGCGATGCGACACTGTTCGATCGCAAAGGCGAAGTGGCTCGCCTTGCCAGCGCCGATGCCGCGCCCTCGGGCGCCTTGAGGAGTCTGGATCTCGATGGAGTCTGGGTGACGCTACTGGCAATCAAGCTCGAGGAACAGTTGGATCCCGAAAAACTTTCCCTGACAGCCAAGGCCAAGACAGCGTTGAAGCGCTTCGATGAAAAAAAGAACCATCCCGGTGCCAATTGCGTGCCCAATTCCGCGCCCGTTTTCATGATTACGCCCGACCTTAAACGCATCACCAAAGGCGACGGCGTGATTCTGATCGACGGCGAATTCGATGGCGCGCAGCGCATCGTTCACATGGATGCCGCCACGCACGACGGCGCGCCGTTCTCGGTTCAAGGTCATTCCGTGGGCCGGTGGGAAGGCAAGAGCTTGGTCATCGACACGACGCATTTCGCCGATAATGCCATGGGCAATGCGTACGGCCTGCCGTCCGGCGCCCGCAAGCACTTGGTGGAGCGGCTGACCCCGGACGGGAAAGGCGCGCTGACTTATCACTTCGAGTTGTCGGACCCCGAGTTTCTCGCGGCGCCGGTCGCGGGCGACGTGCAATGGGTATACCGGCCGAATGTGACTTACGCGGCGCTCAAGTGCGACCTGGAAAATGCAAGACGCTTCGCAACGCACTAGGGTGCGCTTTCATCCACCGCGATGATGACTTTACCCCGGGCGTGTCCCTTCTCAAGATAGCTGATGGCCTGAGCCGTCTCGGCCAGCGGGTAACGTCGATCGATGACGGGCGTCAATTTCCCAGCCTGCATCAGATCGCGCAACACATTGAGGTCATCTTGATTGGCCTGTGCCAGCATGAACATCAATTTCTGACTGACAAAAGGTGCAACGAAATAGGCATCGACCGAGGTTGCCAAAGGCCCAAGCCACCGGTTGTCGCTCGGTCCCCCGACGCTAACCAAGACGCCGTTCGGAGTCAGTACATGCCGCAATTCTGACAGGGTGTGGTTGCCCACGTTGTCGATGATCAAATCATAACGCGTCGATCCTTGGGTGAAATCCTCCTTGGTGTAGTCGATGACATGATCGGCGCCAAGGGACTTGACCATCTCCATGTTTCGGGTGCTGCAAACTCCCGTCACCTCGGCGTCGTAATTCTTGGCGATCTGCACCGCAAAGGTACCCACGCCGCCGGATGCGCCGTTGATCAACACCTTCTGTCCGGAATGGACCTTTCCCTTGTCGCGCAGCGCCTGCAATGCCGTCATGCCGGCGATCGGTACCGCCGCCGCCTGCTCCATGCTCATGTTGCCCGGCTTTAACGCCATCGCGCCGTTCTCGCGGACACTCACGTATTCTCCAAGTGCACCGTCCCGGTCGCCGAACACCTCATCGCCGGGCTTGAAACGCGTGACGTTTTTCCCGACCGTCTCGACCGTGCCGGCAAAGTCGGCGCCCATCAAGATGCTGTCGGGCTTACCCACGCCCGACATCGGGCGCATGATGTACGGCCTGCCTTGCATGTAATGCCAGTCCAGTGGATTCACGGACGCGGCATGTACCTTTACCAGAACGCGGTCATCCGCCGGTGTCGGCTTCGCAATCTGTTCCAACTTCAGCACTTCGGCGCCGCCATAGCATCGATAGACGATTGCCCGCATCGACGGCGTGTTGGCCGCCAGCGGCGGCGGCGCCCTGCATGGCGAATCGTGGCTCAGCACCAGGCCGAGCACGACAGTCCCGGCCACCAATACAATCGCGGTGCCGCCCAGCACCTTGTAGCGAAGTTTCATGATTTTCGCTCCTGCGAATCGAGGTCGCGGCGTTCCGGCGCCGCGGGTTAGCCGGCCAGCACCTTACTTTTCGCGTTCGTATTTGAAGGACACTTTGATTTTTGCGCGGTACGCCTCGATCTTGCCGTCCTTGAGCTGGATGTCCAACTCGACGATTTCGGCCACCCGTAGATCGCGAAGGGTTTTCCCGGCGCGCGCGATCGCGGCGGCCGCCGCTTTCTCCCAAGACACTGTGCTCGTGCCGATCAGTTCGATGACCTTATAGACGTTCTCAGCCATGTTCATCTCCGTCTGTTGTGGACGTTTTGGGGAGAGACCGGCGTCATTGTCGCGCACGCCCCAATCCTTGGCAAAGGCGCAAGGGCGGCGACTGCCGCCGCAGCAACCGAAGGCTAGTAATGATCGGTGAAGCGTCCCAACTTGCAGCGATACCCCTCAGGCGGGACGGTGAGGCGCACAATACTCCCGAGCACTTCCAGAGATCGTTTTCTCCGCCCCAGACACTGATCACGATGATGGGGTTGATTATTGATGGCAGCGGAAAGGGACCCACGCGGCCCTGGAAAATCTTTGCGGGGTTGGCGCGCACCGTTTCGCGTGCCGCTTCGAACGACAGAGGGGTGCCGTCATCCTGGGTTACGTACCACTCGCCGGAAATCGCCAGACCGCCAGCCCAAAAATCTGAACGAAAGGTCAGCGCCCGATGGGTCATCGTTCCACCCGACGAACTCCCGCCCACGAACAATCGGTGCGTCGAGGCGATAGGTTTTTGCAACGCAGCGCACCGCTGCAATGAGGAACCGCGAGTCGGGGCCCTCATCGCTTTTCCATCGGTCGCCCGCCCCTGCGGCGGCCCGGCCCTCCGTCCAGGGGCGCCAGTTCCAGCCGTTAATGCCCGGTCCATTGCACGCGCCGGCGCGCAGGTCGGGGTCCTGACCGGCGCATTCGCGTACAGAAGCCATCGAATTTGCCAACAGCGCGGCAAAGGCGGGAAGCGCCGGGGCGACGTATCTGCAGGACAGCATGCGTGCTAGATTAACGCATCGGTTGAAGGAGCATGAACCATGTCGGCTGACAGACTCGACCAGACCGAGGCCATTAAAAATTCCCTGCACGCGCATTGGAAATTCTTTCTGATCGAAGGAATCGTCCTGATTGTTTTGGGGTTGATAGCCGTGTGCGTGCCGCCCCTGGCCACCGTGACCGTCGAAATTCTGATCGGTTGGCTCATCTTGCTGAGCGGCGTGCTCGGGTTGGTCATGACCTTTCAAACCCGGGGCTCGCCGGGCTTCGCTTGGTCCTTGTTATCCGCCATCGTGGGCATTCTGGTTGGAATCGTCTTGTTGATTTGGCCGCTATCGGGTGTGTTCTCGCTGACGGTGATGCTGACGATTTTTCTCGTGCTCGAAGGGGTCGTCTCCATCATGTACGCCCTGGCCCACCGGCGCGAAAAATCCTCTCGCTGGGAAATGATGCTGATCAGTGGCATCGTTGATTTGATCCTGGCGGGCCTGATCCTTGCCGGGCTTCCCGGCACGGCGGCCTGGGCGATCGGCTTGATTGTGGGCGTGAATCTTTTTTTCGGCGGCGTCGCTTTGGTTGCGCTCGCCCTTCAGGCGCGAGGCGGCACCGCGGCAAGGACCTCTTAAAAGAGATCTACGCTCCAGCCGGAGTGCCACGTCCTGGCATCGCGTATCAGGATTTTGGCGACCCCTCCGTGCGCCGCACCTCCCATGCCAGTAGCAGGGCACAAATGCTTCCGGCGACGACTATCGGCAGCAGGTCCATGAGCAATTGCGACGGCGAGTGCCCGGCCGCTTTGAGCACACCGCCCAACTTCGGTCCGGCGATCGATCCGATTCTCCCCATGGCGACCGCGGCGCCCACGCCCACGCCTCGAATGCTGGTGGGATAAGCGGCCGGCGCCATTGCGTACAAAAATGCCTGCGCGGCAATTATCGCGCAGCCCAAGAGGAATACCGTGATGCAAATGATCGCCAGCTGCGGCGGTGATTTCGCCAGGGCGACGAGCAAAATCGGCAACGACACAAAGGTAACGACGACCGCCCAATTCTTGAGGCGGCCATTGAGCAGAAAGCCAATCAATATCGCGGCAAGCGATCCGCCGATATTGAAACCGATTTGCGCACCCGCCGCGTCCGCGCGGCTCAGTCCGTTGCTGGCCAAGAGCGTCGGCAACCAATTCAAAAGCAAGTAAAGCAGCAGCAGGCCGAGGAAAAAACTCGTCCATAAAAATAGCGTGCGCAGCGCGCGGCCGCCGGAGTAGATGGCCATGAAGCTTCCGGATTTGGGCATGCCGGCTGCGTCGAGGATGGCGACGCTTTTCGGCCCAGCGTGAATTCGCTGAAAGGCGCTCGACTCGGGCAGCGCGAAAGCCATGATGGGCGCCAGTATCAGCGGCACGACACCCCCAACCACGAACATCACGCGCCACTGTGTCGGCGCGAGCAGCATGCTGAGCAGACTGATCAACGCGCCGCCGAGCGGCGTGGTGGCATAAACCATGGCGACACGCCCGGCCTGGCGTTCGGCGTTGCCGGTCTCGGCGACGAGCGCCAACACCATGGGCAGCGCGCCGCCCAAGCCTAAACCGGTGAGAGCGCGGCTAATGACGAGCGACTGAATACTCCAGGCAATCGAGGTGAGCAAAGAAAAAACGCCGAATAGCGCGACAGACGCCACCAAGATCTTTTTGCGCCCGACGCTATCGGCAAGGCGGCCGCCGATCAGGGCACCAAAAAATAATCCAAAGGTACTGGCGCTGAAAAAGGTGCCGAACTCGCCGCTCGTGGGCTTGAATTCCGCGGCAATTCCCGCGGCCGCCACGCCGGCGGCTTGCAGGTCGATCCCCTCGCAGAACGCAGTGAGCACGCAAAACGCGATTGTGGAGCGCAAAGCTGCGGATGCAATATTCGTTTTGTTCAATGGGCGCTCCCCGTTGTAGACTGTATAGCTATTAGTTATAGCATTCTGATGGCTTATTCTAAGTGCAAACGGGAGGGATTGGGGTTGCGATCCGTCGGGCAAAACGTCCCCAGCTTCTCACTCTACGGCGAGCAAGGTGCCGCAACCCGCGTCGCGGGTCCGGTGCACGTCGAAGACATTCAATCCCGAAGCCGCAAATATCTCTGGCAAATCGCTGCTCATCGGCATGCCGAATTGTGTCAATGCATATTGATCACCGCCGGGCCCGCCAGTGTGGTCATTGAAGAGTTGCGCACGATGCTCGATGGCCCGGCCCTCGTGGTCGTCCCAGCCGGAGCAATTCATAGTTTTCGGTTTCGCGCGGACACGCAAGGGCATGTGCTGACAATCAATTTCCAGCACTTGACCGAGCTGGCCTCAGCGGCGCATCAGGTACCCATCGAAGAGCTGTTTTCTCTGCCGCGCGTCCTCGATCTCAGTTTCAATCCGGCGCTCGTGGATCGTGCGTCTCAGATGCTGGAATGTTTGGACAAGGAACTGAGGGGACCCGATGCCGTTTCGAGACCCGTGGGCGGCTGGCTGGCATGCTGCGTGCTGTACACAGTTGCGGAGGCGGTCAAGCATTCAAGCGCATCTGAATCCTATAGCGGCACCGATCTCGCGCGGCTGAGGCGTTTTCGACAGTTGATCGAGAATCGCTATGCGCAGCATTGGCCCGTCCAGCGCTTTGCCCGAGAATTGGGCTTGTCCGAGACCAGCCTCAATCGACTGTGCCGGCGGTTGACCGGCAGCACCGGATTTGACCTGCTGCAGCAAAGATTGGCCCTGGAAGCGCGGCGGCGGCTCATCTATGCGGCGGACTCCGTCAGCGGCATTGCGACCACTTTGGGATTCAAAGACTCAGCTTATTTTTCGCGCTTTTTCCGTCGCCACAGCGGCATATCGCCGCACGAATTTCGCCGCCAGCACCGTGGCGGATAAGTACCGGTCTGCATCGGAATCGTACGATTCCTAGGCATTGCCGCTGCTAGGCTTGAGTCTAAGTCCACGTGTGGAAGCGCGCGCATGTCTCGTACTCAGGTGGCCATTATTGGTGCCGGGCCGTCAGGGTTGCTGCTTTCGCGGCTGTTGTCGCTCGATGGCATCGATAACGTCGTTCTCGAGCGGCAGAGTTGCGAGCACGTAGCCGGCCGCATTCGCGCCGGCGTGTTGGAGCAGGGCACGGTGGACTTGTTGATCCAGGCCCGAGCCGGCGAACGCATGCTCGAATGATCGCCTGGTACATGATGGCGTCAATCTCGCCTTTGCCGGCCGCAGCATCCGGGTCGATTTCAAAGCGCTGACCGGCAGCAGCGTGTCGGTGTACGGGCAGACGGAAGTCACCAAGGATCTCGTCGATGCCCTCACTCATGCCGGCGCGCAATTGGTCTACGAAGCCGCCGATGTGTCGATCGAAGGCTATGATCGCAAGACTCCGACGGTGCGCTATCAGCACGGCGGCAGCAGCCAAGAGCTAAGCTGTGATTTTATCGCCGGGTGCGATGGATACCATGGCGTTTGCCGCCGCAGTATTCCCGCTGCCGCGGTGCAGTCCTTCGAGCGGGTCTATCCATTCGGCTGGTTAGGTATTTTGGCGGACGTGCCGCCGGTCGATCACGAGTTGATCTATTCCAATCATGAGCGCGGTTTCGCCTTGTGCAGCATGCGCTCAGCGAAGCGCAGCCGTTACTACGTGCAATGCAGCGTCGAGGACAAGCTGGAAGCGTGGCCCGACAGCCGCTTCTGGGACGAATTGCGCAGGCGTTTGCCCGAACGCATCGCCGCGGGCCTGGTGACCGCTCCTTCGATCGAAAAGAGCATTGCTCCTTTGCGAAGTTTTGTGGTCGAGCCGATGCGCTTCGGGCAGCTCTTCCTGGTTGGCGACGCGGCGCACATCGTACCGCCGACCGGCGCCAAGGGTCTGAATCTGGCCGCCGCCGATGTTCGCGTGCTGCATCAGTGCCTGGTTGAACACTACAGTGGGACCTGCTCCGGCACTCGAGCGCTTCTGGATCAATATTCGGAATTGTGCCTGCGCCGAGTTTGGAAAGCGGTGCGCTTCTCCTGGTGGTTCACCTCCATCATGCACAAATTCTCCGACGATCCCTTCAATCACCGGCGTGCAATTAGCGGAACTGGATTACTTGAGCAGTTCGAGCGCAGCGCTCGCCAGTCTCGCAGAGAACTACGTCGGGCTGCCCTTCGAGAAGCCGCAGTAGCCCGGCGCGGCTCGCGCGAGACAATTGACAGGCTCCTAAGCGGCCGCCGCCGTCAGCTGCTTTTCCAATCGATCCAATGTTTGCATGGCGGGCAGGCATTGCGCCACGCTGGCGTTGGGTTCGCGCTTTTCGCGGATGGCGGCGAAGAACTCGCGATCTTGCAACTCGATGCCGTTCATCGAGACATCCACCTTCGACACGTCGATGGATTCGTTCTTGCCGTTGAGCAATTCGTCGTAGCGGGCGATGTAACGTGCCGTTGTCGCAGATGTAGCGGAAGAAAGGTTCCGAGCGGTCCTTCGTTATTAAAGGACAGCGACAGCGTGCAAATGGCGCCGCTGGCAACTTTCAGCCCGATGCACATGTCCATGGCGATGCCGAGCGTCGGGTGTATCGGTCCTTGCAGCGCAAATGCCGCGGCCGCCTGCTGGCCGGTTTGATAGGCAAAAAGATCCACGGTGTGGCAAGCATGATGCCACAGCAAATGATCGGTCCAACTGCGCGGCTTGCCGAGCGCATTCGTATTGGTGCGCCGGAAGAAATAGGTTTGCACATCCATTTGCAGGACTTTCAGCTCCCGGGCACAGGATGCGCTTGTGAATCCATTGGTGGCTGGGATTGAAGCGGCGCGTGTGGCCAGCCATCGCGATCACGCCCGTCTCGCGCTGCACGCGCACCAAACGCTCCGAGTCGGCGAGCGAATCCGCCATGGGTATCTCGATCATCACATGCTTGCCCGCGAGCATGCATTGCTCGCCTTGCGCGGCGTGCATTTGCGTCGGCGTGCTCAAGATCACGGCATCAAGGCCGGGCAGCGCCAAGCTCTCCGCCAAACTCCCGGTCCAGTGCGGAATCTTCCACTGCTGCGCGACTTCGCGCGCGGATTCGGCGCTTGAACCCACCAGGGACACCACTTCAATGCCAGGAATGTTCGCACATGGCTTCGAGATGCTTGACGCCGAACGCTCCGGTACCCGCAAGACACACCTTCAAGTGACTCTCCTGTTTTCCAAGATCATGAGACCGGCGGCGGTGTTCGATGCCGGGACGTGGTAGTGCCTGTAAACCTCGGCCGCATCGGCATCGAGAGCGCCGCGCATGATGTGCCACATCACCATCTCCACGCCTTCGGAGCCGGCTTCGCGCATGTATTCGGTATGGGTTGATGCGCGTCAAGGCAAGCGGATCTTTGGTCATGCCATCCAAAAAGGCCTGGTCGAATTCTCGATTGATCAAGCCGGCGCGCTCGCCCTGCAACTGATGCGACATGCCGCCGGTGCCGTAAATGACGATGCGCAGATCTTGCTCGAAACTCTGGACCGCACGGGCGATGGCCTGCCCGAGTTTGAAGCAGCGCACGCCGGTGGGCGGCGGATACTGCACGACATTGACGCACAGGGGGATGACGGGAAAGGGCCATTGCGCCGGTTGGCCGCAGGTAATGGACAGGGGTACGGTGAGACCGTGATCCACCGGCATTTCATTCGCGATGGTCATGTCGAACTCGTCCAAGATCAAGGATTCGGCCAGATGCCAGGCGAGTGCAGGATGACCCTCTACGACGGGCACCGGGCGCGGCCCAAAACCTTCGTCCGCGATCGGGAAGCGATCAGCCACTCCGATGAGAAATGTGGGAATGATTTGCAGCGAGAAGGCGCGATGCATGATCGTTGTAGACAATGATGGCGACATCGGGCTTAAGGTTCGCGAGCCAGTGGCGTGCCGGCTCGTAGCCTTTGAAAAGTCCTTCCCAGTAGGGCGTTGCCGTGATGCCGCGATCCATGGCCACGCCGATGGCCGGTACGTGAGAGCAGGCGATGCCGGCGACGATGCTAGCCATCGGAATGATCCGATTCCGCGTCATCCTTGTAGCGGTTGCCCGCGGCGGGTCGGCCGCCGGCCAGCATCATCTGTGCGTATTCTTCCTTGGATACGCCGGACATCATCGAGGCCACATCCTGAAACGTCAGGCCATCGCAAAAGGCGATCTTTATCGTGTAGTAGATATTGCCGCCGACTTTGAGCATGCCGAGCCAGTCGCGTTTCAGGACGGTGCGCCGCTGTTCCTCGGTGAGTGCAAACCCATCCAGATAGGCAGCCTCATTCTCTTTGAACTTGCGGCGGTTCTCGGCAACATTGAGCGACATGCAAAACATGTTCAAGGCGTAGCCCAAGCGACCGCGGCGCGCATCATACACGTAGGTTCCCGGAATCGTTTCGTAGTCGCGAGAATCCGTCATGCGCTTAATTTCGCAGCGCTTAAGGTGGGCGCCGCCAGTTTCGAATGAATTTCTTTTCTGACCGTGTCGCAGACCAGATTCATGGCATTGCGCATGAACCGGCTCTTCGGCCGCAGCGAGGAGGTGACCATCGACAGCGAAATTGTCAGCGTCGGCGCCAGGATGGGCTTGGCAAGAACTTCGTCGCTCCAGGGCGTCGAGCGGACAGCGTTGATGGGGAGAACCGCAAACCCGAGACCCTGCCTGACCAGATCGATGATCGCCGGAATCGATTCGATCTCATGCGCCACCTGAATTTTGCGATCGACTTCGGCCAATGCGTGCTCGACCGCCATGCGCATGGTATGCGGACGATTCGGGATGACCAACGGATAGTCCGCCAGTTGCGCCAATGTGATCGACGACGAACTCTTGCGGCGCGCTGTGCGAGGTGCAATGAGAAAGAGCTGTTCATCGACGACGGGGATGGACTCGAAGGCGGCTTGATTCGCCGCGTTGTACACCAGCGCGCAGTCGACCCTGCCGCTGTTGAGCCATTCCAAAATATAGGCGGACAGACCTTCCGCGGTCGCCAGGCGCGCATTCGGCAAGTTCTCGCGGAAGGCCTTTACCAACGGCACCGTGACATTGCTGCCGAGACTCGGCGGCAGGCCGAGCGTCACATGTCCTGTATCGCCGTTGCGCCGGTCGTTCAGCTCCTGTTGAGCCCGGCCGACTTGCGTCAAGATTCCGCGCGCATGCTCGAGCAGTTGCGTTCCCGCCTCGGTCAAAGTGACGCCGCGTCCGTTGCGATCCAGCAAGGTTTGGCCGCATTCCAGTTCCAACTGGCGAATTTGCCGGCTCAAGGCCGGCTGAACCACCGACAAGAAGGCTGCGGCACGGGTAAAACTGCCAAATTCCGCGACGTGGCGAAAATATTCCAGTTGCTTGAGATCCATTGGCAGCTCACTTTGTGTTATCACCATACGCGATAACAGGTATATACCCTATTACGTTACAGTATACGCCATACTATGCATCTCGAACACTCTACCGACAGATAAATGCAGCGCTCCATTCCTTGTTTATTCATGCGCGGCGGTACCTCGCGGGGGCCGTTCTTTTTGGAAAGCGACTTGCCGAGCGAGGTATCCGCGCGCGATGCTGCCTTGCTCGCCATCATGGGCTCGCCGGACGCGCGCCAGATCGATGGCTTGGGCGGCGCCGACACGCTAACCAGCAAGGTGGGCATCGTGCGGCGGGGGACTTCACCCGGCGTCGACCTCGAGTTTCTCTTCGCGCAAGTTTCGGTCAAAGACGCAAGGGTCGACACCACGCCCAATTGCGGCAACATGCTCGCCGCCGTGGTGCCATTTGCGCTGGAAACGGGATTGGTGCCGCCGCGCGGTGACACCACAACCTTGCGTGTACTGACTCGCAACACCGGCACGTTGAGCGATATCGAGGTGCTCACCCCAGGCGGGCAGATTCAATATGCCGGCAGTGCGCATATCGACGGCGTCCGGGTACTTCCGCACCGATCAACATCAGCTTTCTCGACACCGCGGGGTCCGTGTGCGGGTCTTTGCTACCGACCGGGCGCCTCGTCGACCGGTTCGACGATATAGAAGTCACGTGCATCGACAACGGCATGCCCGTGGTCATCATCGCGGCGGCAGATCTGGGTGTGACCGGATACGAGAGCCGCGATGCGCTCAATGCCGACTCCGCACTGAAAAAGAAAATCGAATCGATCCGCTTGCAGGCGGGCCCCAAGATGAATTTGGGCGATGTCGCCAAACTGGTCGTCCCCAAGATGTGCTTGGTGGCCAAACCGCGCGCGGGCGGCAGCATCTCGACGCGAACCTTCATCCCGCACGACTGCCACGCGGCAGTCGGCGTGCTTGGCGCCGTAACGGTGGCGACCGCCGCGGTACTTCCCGGGAGCGTTGCGCATCGCTGCGCCGTTGTACCTCCCGGACTCGACAAGAGCATTTCAGTGGAGCACCCGAGCGGAGAATTCACCGTGGTGCTCGGGATGAATCCGGATAATCCGTCCGAAGTGGTGCGGGCGGCGTTGCTGCGCACCGCGCGGCTCATCATGCGAGGTGAGGTTTACATTCCTTGAATCCACAGCCGGCGAGGTAATTCGATGATGGGACAATCTGGCATTGCGATCAAACAGGTCAGCCGCGCGGACCCGGGCAGCGTGGCGGAACTCGCAAAATTTGGCGTCGCAACAATCCACGAGGCCATGGGCCGAACGGGCTTATTGGCTTCCTACATGAGGCCAATCTATCCGAGTGCCCGCGTCTGCGGCACCGCCATCACAGTTTTCGCGCATCCGGGCGACAATTGGATGCTGCATGTAGCCGCCGAATTTCTGCAGGCCGGCGATGTGGTCGTGTTGGGCACCTCGTCGGAGAATACCGACGGCATGTTCGGCGAGTTGCTCGGCACCTCGTTTCGCGCGCGCGGCGCGCTGGGACTCATTACCGATGCGGGCTGCCGCGATATCGCGGAACTGAGCGAGATGAATTTCCCGGTATGGTCCCGGGCGGTGCATGCCAAGGGCACGGTCAAGGCCACAGTCGGGTCCGTCAACATTCCCATCATTTGCGCGGGAGCGCTGGTGTGTCCTGGCGATGTGGTCATTGGCGATGCCGATGGCGTGGTCATCGTACCGCGCGCGAATGCGGCGGCCGTGGCGGCGGCCTCGGCCGCGCGCGAACAGAAAGAAGCTGCCAACCGCAAAAAATTGGCTGCGGGCGAACTGGGCCTGGATATCTATGGAATGCGCGAGCCGCTCGCCAAGGCGGGACTTAAGTATTTCGCGGACGAAGGCGCGTTCAACCAGGAATCGCGGAAATGAATGCCATCGCCAAGAACCCGCTCAAGACCTGCGCGCCGCCCGATCCGGATCCGGTCTCGCCGACGCTGGTGCTGCCGCCCGGCGCCTGCGATGCGCATTGCCATGTTTTTGGCCCCGCCAACAGGTTTCCCTACGCAGCCGACCGCAGCTATACACCCCCCGATGCGCCGGTCGAGAATCTGCGCCGCCTTCACGCAAAGTTGGGAGTTTCGCGGGCGGTCATCGTGCATGCGAGCTGCCACGGCACGGAGATGGCGGTCACGTTGGATGCGATCGCCTCGAGCGAAGGACGCTATCGCGGCGTCGCCTGCGTCGAGGATCGCGTGACGGAAGGCGAACTTGAACGACTGCACGCCGGCGGCATTCGCGGGATCCGCTTCAACTTCGTAAAGCATTTGGGCGGGGTACCGGATTTGGGCATCTTTTATCGCTTGCTCGCGCGCATCAAGCCCTTGGGTTGGCATGTCGTGCTGCACTTCGATGCAGAGGACATCGTAAGCCAGGGCGAGCTTCTCGGCCGCATCGATGTACCGTTCATCATCGATCACATGGGCCGGGTGAAAGCGGCTGACGGGTTGCAGCAAGCGCCGTTTCAATCGCTGCTTGCGCTGTACCGGAAAAATCCTTTGGCCTGGATCAAGGTATGCGGCGCCGAGCGGGTCTCGAGCGGCAAACGGCCCTTTCTTGACGCGGTGCCGTTCGCGCAGATGCTGATCGAGGAAGATGCCAGCCGAATTTTGTGGGGTACCGATTGGCCGCACCCCAACATCTCAAAGGACATGCCGAACGACGGCGAGCTGGTGAATCTATTTGCCAAAATTTGCCCGGATCCGGCCGTGCAGCGGCTCATTCTGGTGGACAATCCAACGCGGATGTATTGGTCATGATCATCGACTGCCACGGTCATTACACGACGGCACCCAGCGCGTTGCAAAAATTTCGCGATGCGCAGCTCGCGGGCTTGAAGGCGGGTCTGGATGTGCCGCTCGACGCTCAGGAAAAAATCTCCGACGATCAGATTCGCGACAGCCTGGAGAATGCGCAGCTGAAGCTGCAGCGCGCGCGCGGCACGGATCTCACGATCTTCTCGCCGCGCGCCTCCGCCATGGCCCACCACATCGGCAACGAAACTACCAGCCGGCGCTGGACACGCGCCTGCAACGACCTGATTCATCGCGTCTGCCTGCTCTACCCGGATAATTTCGTGGGAGTCTGTCAGTTGCCGCAATCGCCCGGTGTGCCGCCGGAGCGAAGTGCAGCGGAACTCGAGCGTTGCGTATCCGAGCTCGGCTTTATCGGCTGCAACTTGAATCCCGACCCCTCGGGCGGCCATTGGAATTCGCCGCCGCTCACCGACGGTATTGGTATCCGTTCTACGAAAAAATGGTGGAGCTGGATGTTCCGGCCATGGTGCACGTCAGTTCGTCGTGCAACCCCAATTTTCATGCGACCGGAGCGCACTACATCAATGCCGACACCACGGCCTTCATGCAGTTTCTCACCGCCGATCTATTCAAGGATTTTCCGACCTTGCGCTTCATCATTCCGCATGGCGGCGGCGCGGTTCCGTATCACTGGGGCCGATATCGGGGATTGGCCCAGGATATGAAGCGGCCGCTGCTCGGCGACTATGTGCTGAAGAACGTGTTCTTCGATACCTGCGTGTATCACTTGCCCGGCATCGAATTGCTCCTCAAGGTCATTCCGGTGGACAACATTCTCTTCGGCTCGGAAATGGTCGGAGCCGTGCGCGGCATCGATCCTGAGACGGGCCAGTATTTCGATGACACCAAACGCTACCTCGACGCGTTGAATTTGAGCGAATCCGATCGGAATAAGATATTCGAGGGCAATGCCCGCAGGGTATTTCCGCGGCTGAAGATCAAAGAGCGCATCAGCCGCTAGGTACTTCGGGAAGCAGCACCTCCGATGGCGCCTCCTTGGAATTGTAAATGGTCAAGATCGGTGCGGGATTCGCGGTCTCGCGGTCGCGCTCCCGATAATCCGCTCCGGCGACGCTCACCCGCATGCGGTGCCCCGCTTTGAATATATAAGAGACCGGCAACAGATCAAACTGCACGCGGACCGGGCTGGGCGTCGGAGATGCACCCACCACCGCGACCGATCTGGGCTTCAGAAACGTCGTGTTTCGAGCGCCCGAAGTGGCCGGCGCCGCCTCGATCATGGTTTCGGACCGCCTTGTTTCGACCGGTCGTAGGCGGCAAGCCCGGGCTTAAAGGATTTGTCGTCGATGAATTGCTTGATGCCTTCCTTGCGCCCCTCGTTATCGTACGAGTTGGCCGCCTCCTGGGCGCGAACCAGAAAGTCCTCGGCATTGTCGTAAGTCATTTCACCAACGCGCCGCACGGCATCTTTCGTGGCCTTGAGCGCGACCGGGTTTTTCTTCAGCAGTGTTCGCGCCACGTCTTCCACGCGCGCCTTCAGCTTCTGGAGCGGCAGGGCCTCGTTGACCAGTCCCCATTCGGCGGCGGTTTTCCCGTCGATGTTCTCGCCCATCATCGAGTGATACATGGCGCGGCGAAATGACAGCAATTCGCGGGCAATCTTGGTAGCGCCGCCGCCCGGCAAGATGCCCCAGTTGATCTCGGACAATCCGAATTGCGCCTCTTCGGCCGCAAAAGCCAGATCGCAGGCAAACAGCGGACCGTAGCCCCCACCGAAGCACCAGCCGTTGACCATTGCGATGGTCGGCTTCTGGTACCAGCGCAAACGGCGCCACCACCCATAGGACTCGCGCTGCGCGGCGCGCACGGCACCGAGGCCTTGTTTCTCGGTCTCGCGAAAGTACTCCTTCAGATCCATGCCGGCCGACCACGCGTCGCCCTCGCCGCTCAAGACCAGCACGCCGACGTCGGCGCGAAACTCGAGTTCATCGAGCACCCGCATCATCTGCCGGTTCAATTTCGGACTCATGCAGTTGCGTTTCTCGGGCCGGTTGAATTTGACCCACGCAGTCTGCTCGACGATGCTGAAGGAGACCGTGTCCGCTTCGGCGCGCTCGGGAGCGGCCGGGGTGGCCGGGGCAGTCGTTTCGGTGCTCATGATGTTTCCTCGACTCTTTAAATGGGAAAGTGGCCGGCTTGCGTTTCGATCGTGATCCAGCGCAGTTCCGTGAATTGGTCGATACCCGCCTTGCCGCCAAAACGGCCATAGCCGGAGGCACCCACGCCGCCGAACGGCATCTGCGCCTCATCGTGCACGGTCGGACCATTGATGTGGCAAATCCCGGAGTGGATCTGACGGGCCACGCGCAGGCCGCGCGCCGTATCGCGAGTGAACACCGCGGCTGCCAGACCGTATTCGCTGTCATTGGCGATGCGGATGGCGTCGGCTTCGTCTTTGGCGCGAATGATGCCGACCACCGGTCCGAAGCTTTCATCGCGATAGATGTTCATGTCCTGCGTGACGCCGTCGACGACGGTGGCCGGCATGAGAACATGGTCGGCTTGCTGCCCGCGACGATCGGTGGCGCCCTTCGCCGTGGCATCATCGATCAGACTGTTGACGTGCTTGACGGTCTTGTGATCGACCACCGCGCCGAGTGGGGTCTTGCCTTCGCGCGGATCTCCCGTCGCCATGGACTTGGCTTTGGCCGCAAAGCGCTTGACGAACTCCGCTGCCACCGCATCGACCACGATGATGCGCTCGGTGGACATGCAGATCTGTCCTTGATTCATGAAGGCGCCAAAAGCGGCCGCCTTGACCGCTTCATCCAGATCGGCGTCCTCGAGAACGATCAATGGTGCCTTGCCGCCGAGCTCGAGCAGGCAGGGTTTCAAATGTTCCGCGGCCCGCTTGGCGATGATTCGGCCGACCGCGGTCGAGCCGGTGAAATTGATGCGCCGGACGGCCGGGTGGTCGATCAGCGCCCCGACCACGGCTGCCGCATCCTTGGGTGCATTGGTGACGATATTGACGACGCCCGCGGGAAAACCCGCGCCGGCGAAGGCCTCGATGATGAGCGAGTGCGTGCGCGGGCAAAGCTCCGAGGCCTTCAGGATCACGGTGTTGCCGCAGGCGAGCGGAACGGCAATGGCGCGGACGCCGAGGATGATGGGAGCATTCCAGGGCGCAATGCCGAGAATGACGCCGACGGGTTCGCGCAGCGTCAATGCCAGGCAGCCCGGCTTATCCGACGGAATGACTTCACCGCCGATTTGCGTGGTCAATGCAGCCGCTTCACGGATCATGCCGGCCGCCAGCATCAAGTTGAACATGGCCCAGCCGGCGGTTGCGCCGACTTCGCCATCATGGCGCGAACGAAGTCATCCTTGCGCGCCTCGAGCGCGATGGCTGCGTTCATGAGCAGCGCGCGCCGCGCGTTCGGTCCGAGCGATGACCATCCTGGAAATGCACTCGCGGCGCGATCCGCCACGGCGCGCGCGTCGTCGGGAGACATCGCGGCGGCCCTGCTGGCCGGCTCCTGGGTCAACGGATTGATTCGTACAAATTCCATTGCAGTGTCCCCTCGTCGATGGTTGTCCTTTGTCGCAGCGCTGCGTGCCATGTTGAAAGAAGCGGTTACCTGACGGCCGGAAAAGCGTTGCGCCAGAATATATAGCCGCATCGTTTTTCGCGAACTATTAGAATGGCGGGCATCACCCGGGAGCATCTGATGAAAAACAAATCGATGGCCGCCAGGCAATGCCGGCGCGCTAGTTCAATCATCGCCTTGAGCACGGCCTTGGCCCTGGCCTTGTCGGCGGCGGCCCTGGCGGCGCCCGCGAAAGTCCAGCACGATACCGTCATTCGCAATGGCTTGATCTATGACGGCTCGGGCAAGCCGCCCTTCGTCGGCGATGTCGCGATCGACAAGGATCGGATCGCTTATGTCGGCCCGCACGCGCCGGGCACGGGCCGTTCGGAGATCGATGCGCGCGGCAAGGCGGTGTCGCCGGGTTTCATCAATATGCTTGCTCACCCGGAGGAATCGCTGCTCGTGGACAAGCGTGCGCTCAGCGACATCACGCAGGGCGTGACGCTCGAGGTGATGGGCGAGGATTCCATGGGGCCGTTGACGCCCGCCATGAAAGCGGAAATGAAGAGCCAGCAGGGCGACCTCAAATACGACATCGACTGGACCACGCTCGGCGAATATCTCGAGAAACTGCAGGGCAAGGGTATCGCGCCCAACGTCGCCGCATTCGTGGGCGCAGGCACGGTGCGCATCAACGTCCTGGGTGAAAATGATGTGCAGCCGACCCCGGTGCAACTCACGCAAATGCGCCAGTTGGTCCGCCAGGCGATGCAAGAGGGCGCGCTGGGTGTAACCACGGCGCTGATTTACAACCCAAACACCTATGCCAAGACGCCGGAGTTGATCGCGTTGGCGAGTGAATCCGCGCTTTGCGGCGGAATGTACATTGCGCATATGCGCAGCGAAGGCGATCGCATTGTCGAGGCAGTGCAGGAAACCATCGATATCGCGAAAGGGTCCGGGGCTCCGGCTGAGATTTATCACTTGAAAGTCGCAGGCCAGGTCAATTGGCCCAAGCTGGATAAGGTCATCGACCAAGTGCAGGCGGCGCGGGCATCGGGCACAAGGATCACGGCGGATATGTACCTGTACACCGCCGGTGCCACGGGCCTGGATGTAACCATGCCACCCTGGGTTCAGGAAGGCGGGCTCAACAAGTGGATCGCTCGCTTGAAAGATCCGGCGTTGCACGCCCGCATCCTTGCCGACATGCGCGATCCGTCGCCCAAATGGGAAAACCTGCTGCAACGCGCCGGTCCGAAGGGCACGCTGCTGCTCGAATTCAAGAATCCGGCCCTGAAGCCGCTCACCGGCAAGACGCTCGACGAGGTCGCCAAGATGCGCGGCGTCACTCCCGAAGAAGCCGCGATTCAGCTAGTCGCAGAGGATGGCTCGCGCGTCGGCACCGCCTACTTCCTGATGTCGGAGGACAACGTGCGACGCGAGGTGGCTCTGCCCTGGGTCAGTTTTGGCTCCGACGCGGCCGCGCCCGCGCCGGAGGGCGTGTTTTTGCAGTCTGCCGAGCATCCGCGGGCCTATGGAAATTTCGTGCGGGTACTCGCGAAATACGTGCGCGACGAGAAGGTCATCTCGCTGCAGGAGGCGATTCGCAAGCTGAGCGCGTTACCCGCGCAGAATTTGTCGCTGAAGGACCGCGGCATGCTGCGCAAGGGTTATTTTGCCGACGTGGTCGTTTTTGATCCTCGCACCGTGCAAGATCACGCGACGTACGACAAACCCCACCAGCTCTCGACTGGCGTGGAGGAGGTCTGGATCAACGGGACGGAGGCTCTGCACAACGGCACTGCTACCGGTCTCCCGAGCGGACGCTTTGTGCGGGGTCGCGCCTGGACAGGCTATCCCGACGGTGGCTGCCGTGCCAGCAGCCGGCAGTGGACTTGGAGCAAATAGCCGAAGTTGTCAGACTTATTCAGAGCGATTCAGGGAGATTTCAGGACTTTGCGACTTGAGCACGGCAAGGTGGCGCCTTTCCCACCACCGGAGGAGTTCTCGCATGATCCGTCGCTCAGTCTTGGCGGCAGCAACGCTGCTGGCCGCCGCGCCTTTGGTAGCCGCCACCTACACGTTTGAGCCGGAACACACCCAGGGTGTCGTGCGTTGGAATCATTTGGGCTTTGCCAATCCGACGGCGCAATTCAACAACAGGGCACGCTCGAATTCGATCAGGCCGATCCGACGCGCTCGTCCGTGAGGGTAGGTTTGTATGTGCCCCAGGTCAGCGACCAGGTGCAGATTCACATCACCGCTGAAGCGGCGGAAAAAAATGCCTATGAGCAGTACCTCAAGGCGCGTGCGGCCCGCGAGGCCGCTAAAAAGTCCTAAGCGTGCCGCCCGGGAAAAGCCGCCGGCGTAGGGCGGCGCCCTAATCTGCGATCTTGAGTTCGTGCGGTTCATTGAGAGCAAATGAACTATCATTCAATAACGCACGATCTTCAAACGCAGGAATACAACATGCAGACGATTCGTTTCCGTCGCCACCTCATCGCCATCCTTCTTACGCTCGCGCTGCCCAGGCTGGCCTGTGCGGAAATCAGCACGGCCTCGATCGTGCAAGACATGCACTGGCGCTTGGTGGGGCCGTTTCGCGGCGGCCGGACGCGTGCGGTCACGGGCGTGCCGGGCCAGCCGCACACCTTCCTGACCGGTGCCGTCGATGGCGGCGTGTGGAAGACCGATGACGATGGCCGCACATGGACGCCGATATTTGATTCACAGCCCGTGCAGTCGATCGGCGCCATCGCCGTGGCGCCTTCAGACCCCAAGATCATTTACGTGGCATCGGGAGAAGGGCTGCACCGTCCGGACCTGTCGGTGGGCAACGGCATCTACCGCTCGACCGACGGCGGCAAGTACTGGGTTCACCTGTCGCTCGATGATTCGCAGCAAATCCCCAGCATTGCAATCGATCCCCGTGACGCCAATCGAGTCTATGCCGCCGTGTTGGGCCATCCCTATGGCCCGAGCGCGCAGCGCGGCTTGTATCGATCGTTGGACGGCGGCGCCACGTGGTCGAAAGTGCTGGACCAAGGGGAAAATACCGGCGCCTCCTTCATCAGAATCGATCCATTCGACGCCCATACTCTGTACGCGGGGTTCTGGAATGCGCGTTCGGGTCCGTGGGAAGACAAGAACATGTTCAATGGTCCGCACGGCGGCCTGTTCAAATCGACCGATGGTGGCGATCATTGGCGGCCCCTGACCGACGGGTTGCCGCAGGGCCTCTCGCAGATCGATGTCGCGGTCGCGCCGAGCGCCCGCGGTCGACTGTATGCCACCGTCGCGACCAGCTCGGTTCCGGCGGCGCAAGGCGGCGCGGCTCCGAGCACGGGCGTGTACCGTTCGGACGATGGCGGCGAGCACTGGCACGTTGCCACGACAGATCCGCGACCGGGACTGCGCATCGGCGGCGGTGATCTGTCCGTTCTCGCGGTTGATCCCAAGAACGCGGACGTGGTGTACAGCGCATCGATCGTGACGATGAAGTCGACCGATGGCGGTTCGCATTGGATTTCCTTCAAAGGCGCGCCGGGCGGCGATGACTACCAGGCGATATGGATCAGCCCGGACGATTCACAGCACATCGCGTTGGTGGGCGATCAGGGCAGTCTGATCACGGTCAATGGCGGCAAGACCTGGAGCACCTGGTACAACCAGCCGACGGCACAGCTGTATCATGTGAGCGTCACGCCAACCTATCCCTATCGGCTCTGCTCCGGCCAACAGGAAAGCGGTTCGGTGTGCATTTCGAATCGCGGCAACGACGGCATCGTCACCTTTCGCGAATGGCATCCGGTGGGTGTGATCGAGTACGGCTATGTCGCGCCGGATCCGCTCGATCCTGACGTGATTTTTGGGGCCGGACGCAACGTGGTGACCAAAACGCATTTGTCGACCGGCCAGGTGCAAAACATTTCGCCGATTCCGCTGCCATCGCCGGATGTGCGCGCCGATCGCACCGAGCCGATCTTGTTCTCCCCGCAAGATCCACACCGGATGTACTACGCCGCCAACCGCCTTTACGCGACCAGCGATGGCGGTACGTCCTGGCAGACGATCAGCGACGACTTGACACGGCCCAGCAGCGGATCTCCGCCATCGGTCGGAGACATGCATGCGGACAAGGCTGATTTGCAGCGCGGCGTCATCTATTCCGTCGGCGCGTCGCCCGTGGAGAAGGGGCTGCTGTGGGCAGGAACGGATGATGGCTTGATCTGGGTGACCCACAATGAAGGCGGCGCGTGGAGCAACGTCACGCCGCCCGAACTCAGCGCTTGGAGCAAGGTGACGCAGATCGAGGCATCGCACTTCGATGCCAATGTCGCCTATGCCTCGGTCAGCCGGTTTCGATTGGATGATCTCAGACCGTATGTTTACCGCACCCGCGACGGCGGCAAGAGCTGGCAGTCGATCGCCGCCGGACTACCGCAGGATGCACCGGTCAATGCCGTGCGCGAGGATCCGGTGCGGCGCGGGCTGTTGTTCGCCGCCACCGAAAGGGCGGTGTGGGTGTCCTTCGATGACGGAGATCACTGGCAGTCGCTGCAGCTGAATTTACCTCACACCTCGATGCGCGATCTGGTCATTCACAATCAGGACTTGATTGTGGCCACGCACGGCCGCTCGTTCTGGGTGCTTGACGATATCGGTCCGTTGCGCGCGGACCTAAAGACTGCCGCGGCCGGGGTGACGTTGCTCAAACCCTCGCCCGCGATACGGGCGAAGCGCAGCACGGGCACCGACACACCAATTCCTCCGGACGAGCCTTCGGGGCGCAACCCGCCCAACGGAGCGGTCATTGATTACTATCTGCCGCAGGCCGCCAAGGGCGCTGTGGCCATCGAAGTTCTGGATGCCAACGGCTCGGTCCTCAGGCGTGTGTCCAGCACCGATCCGGTTGGCTTCAACGCGGCGGAACGCGAGAAGGAATTGATCCCCCAATATTGGATTCGCCAACCTGAGGCGCCGGCCACTACGCCGGGAATGCACCGCTTCGTCTGGGACCTGCACTGCACGACGCCGCGCGCCGTGAGGCGCAGCTTTCCGATCTCCGCCGTTCCCCATGACACGCCGCAGGAGCCCTTGGGGCCGCCGGTGGTTCCCGGGGTTTATCGCGTGCGGCTCGAGATTGGCGGCCATAGGTGGGAGCAACCGCTCGTCGTGATGCCGGATCCTCGCGTCAATATCGCCGAGCAGAACTATGCGGCTCAGTTTGCCGTGGCAAAAAGCCTGGCTGAGGCACTGGATGCCAGCAGCGCGAAGGCTCAAGAGGTCAAGGCCCTGCGCGCACAGATCAAAGCACTGCATACCCCGCCGGGAGCGGCAGTTGCGGCGCAGGCGAAAGAGCTCGGTGAGCACTTCGAGTCGCTCATGGACCCCGGTGCGAATGCACAGCCCGGTGCACGGCGTGGGCTCGAGCGCGTCAACGGCGACATCTTGAGTCTATATACCCAGGTGCTCGAGGCGGATGCAGCGCCCACCCGGGCGCAGCAATCAGCAGCCGATTCTCTGCTCCAGGAATGGCAATCACTCGGCGCCGCGGCGGCGAAGATCTGGCAGGACGAACTGGCGCCACTCAATCAAGCGCTGACGCGCGCAAAATTGCCGGTGCTGCGCAGCGATGCGGCAGCCCCGGAAGAAGGCGAATCGACCGATGAGGAATAGGCTACTTCTGCTGTAGTCCTCGCCACAGGGCCAGTTGCGCCTGCAGCTTCTCGTGCAGAGAGCTATACAGCGCCTGCTGCTGCGTCGTGGGCGGCGTATCGGCGTCCTCGAGCGTGCCCGCAAACGCCGCAAGCTGCTCATTGAGCATGCCCGGAAAGGCAAGGTTCGCCTCGGATCCGTTCATATTCACCTGCATGAGCGCCTCCTCGATGCGCGTGAGCTTGGCGTCGAGTCCGGGGGAGCCATGAGCGGATTGGAGCGTTTTGCGCTTGGCGCGAATCTCATTGACGGCGCGATGGAGCGTGTCGATATCATGGTAGGTGGCGAGCGCCAGAGCGGTCTTTGCCGCGATGGCTGCCTCGCTATGGGCAACTCGCGGATCGGCGCTCACGGTCAGCGCCGCCGTGCGAGTTTGGCCGCCCAATTTGAGGTGCAACTGATATTGGCCGGGCGGCACGACGGGTCCGCGCGGCGCTTCGCCCTCATAAAACGCACCGGGAATTTGCACCGGATCGTCGTAGCGCAGATCCCACACCAGACGATTCATGCCGGCCTTGGCGGGGATCAGATCGCTGTGGACGATTTGATCCGGCCACTCGGGCGGCTGCACTTCTTTGTTGGTTTTCGTGCTGGAGAGATGCCGAATCAATTCACCCTTGGCATTGACAATATCCAGTGTGAGCTCGGTTGAGGCGTCGGCCGGCAGCACGTAGTCGATCAGGGCACCGGCGGGCGGATTTACCCCTACGGGTCGGCGGGAATTGACCTGGTCGGGATAGTAGAGGCGCAGGGCGGTTTGCGGTGAATACAGTACGAGATCATCCGCCGATGCCTTTGCCTGGCGCAGCGGCGTGAGGTCGTCCAAGATCCAAAATCCGCGTCCATGGCTGGCCGCGACGAGATCATTGCCGTGCACAGTCAGGTCGTGGATGGGCGTGACCGGCAGGCCGTGTTGCAGTGGCGACCAGTGCTCACCGTCATCGAATGACAGGAATACGCCGAGCTCGGTGCCGGCGTACAGCAGACCGCGGCGCACCGGATCCTCGCGCACCACGTGCACGACCGCACCCGCCGGCAGGCCGGCGGCAATCGAGACCCACGATTTACCCGCATCGCCGGTCTTCCACGCGTACGGCGCAATGTCATCGAGCCGGTGCCGATCCACGGCGATGTACGCGACCGCCGCGTCGAAGTGCGACGGCTCGGTCATGCTGATCGTGCTCCACGCCGGCATGGCTGCCGGCGTGACATTGTGCCAATGCGCGCCGTCATCCTCCGTCATTTGCACCAGACCATCATCCGTTCCGATCCAGAGATTGCCTTTGCGCAGCGGCGACTCGGCCAGCGCAAAGATCGTGTCGTAGTACTCGACGCTGGTGATGTCCTTGGTCAGAGGTCCGCCCGACGCGGTTTGTTTGGTCTTGTCGTTGCGGGTGAGATCGGGGCTGATGATTTTCCAGCTCATGCCGTGATCGGTGGATTTCCAAAGGACTTCGGATGCGGCATAGAGCGCGTCCGGGTCGTGCGGCGAGAGCATCAGCGGCGAGGTCCAATTGAAGCGGTGCGCAAGCTCGCTCGCGGGATGGCCTGAGTTGTCGATCGGATCCGGACTGATGTTCTGAGATTGCTGCGAACGATAATCGAAGCGCGCGTACTGATTTTCTGCGTCGCTGTAAATAATATCGGGATTGCGCGGATCGGGTACCACGAAACCCGACTCGCCGCCGCCGGCGGGATACCAGTCGCGCGGGCCGACGACGCCCTCGTCATCGAAACTCGCAACGGCAAGATTGGAATTGTCCTGCTGCGCGCCGTATATGTAGTACGGAAAGCGGTTGTCGGTGGTGACATGGTAGAACTGGCCGGTCGGTTGATTATCCTGGGTCGACCAGGTGTTGCCGCCGTCGAGGGAAATGCTGGCGCCGCCATCGTTGGCGTTGATCAGACTCTTGGAGTTATTCGGATCGATCCAAAGCGCATGATGATCGCCATGCGTCGCGGACACGAGATTGAATGTCTTGCCGCCATCGACCGAGCGCAACATGCCGGTATTGAGCGCATAGACCGTGTCGATGGCATTGGGGTCCGCGTAAATCTTCGAGAAGTACCAGGCGCGTTGACGCACGCGGCCGTCCTCGCTGACCCTGCGCCATTGCGTTCCGCCGTCGTCCGAGCGGTATAAGCCGCCTTCCTTCGCTTCAATCATGGCGTAGATGCGCCGCGAGTCGACCGCGGAAATCGCGACGTCGATTCGGCCAAGAATTCCCTCGGGCAAACCGTGCCCCGTGAGCTGCGACCACGTCAGGCCGCCGTCCGTCGATCGATACAGGCCGCTTCCGGGTCCGCCGCTTGAAAAATTCCACGGTTGACGGCGCACCTGCCAGAGCGCGGCATAAATGATCTTCGAATTGTGCGGGTCGGCGGCCAGATCGATGGCGCCGGTCAACTCGTTTTTGTACAGCACGCGATCCCAGGTTTTGCCTCCGTCAGCGGTGCGAAAGACGCCGCGCTGCGTATTGGGACCGAAGGCATGTCCGATGGCAGCGACCAAAACGATATTGGGATCGACCGGATCGATGAGCACGGCGCCGATTTGCCGCGTATCGGTCAAACCCAGATCGGTCCAGGTCTTGCCGGCGTCGGTCGATTTGAACACGCCGCCGCCCCACGTGACATCGCCACGCAGGTTGCCTTCACCGGTGCCGACATACAGGATGTCAGGATTGCTGCGCGCCACCGCGATGGCGCCGATGGACGAAGCCTTCACCGCATCGAATATGGGCTTCCAGGTCGCACCGGCATCGATGGTCTTCCAGACCCCGCCCGCGGCCGCGCCGAAATAAAACACATTGGGAGATCCGGGAACTCCGGAGACGGTGACGGCTCTGCCGCCACGGAATGGGCCGATTTCTCTCCACTGCAAAGCGCCGTAGGCACTCTCGGGCGGTGTTGCACTCCAGGCGAGTGAGGACACGAACAACAGCACGCTGGGCAGCAGAAATTTGGTGAAATTACAGAGCACGCGTGAAACTCCTCAAATTGCGATGCGTAATCTTACCCGCTGAAGCGCATGCGCGCTTTGGTTTGAGGTGGCAGGGTTTTCCCGATACGTTTGGACCGCGTACGCCGCACGAGTCGGCGATCATTGACCCGCGAAAAACGACCGGGTCGCCGCGAAGCAAATCGGCGCGACCAGCATCGCGTGGTAGGCCTCGGCGACGGCCAGTGCGCCGCCGTCGGTCGCGCCCTGCGACACTGCGGTCGCGGCGACGAGCGCTTTCGCAATCGCAAAATCCTGCTTCAAATTGGCGTACGGATCGTTCGGGATTGCGGCGGCCTCCAGATCGAGCACGCTCACTGCCGCCGAGGGCGCCTGAGCGGCCCAATAGCCTTGCATCAGCTGAGTGTTGAAGAAGAAGACCAGCGGGTCGGCATCGCCGCCGCACAGCAGGACCGGGACCGTGGGAACCCAGTTTCGCAGGTCGTTCTCGCGCAGCGCCTGCCGCCAGGGCAGTTCCGGCGCCGCCGCAGCAACACCGGTCGTGAGCGTGGGGAAGCCGCCGTCGGGATTCGCCTGTGCATCCTCAAGATAGCTGAGGCGATACGTGTTTTGCAGCAAATTGCCGGCACCAAATCCGAGCGCAAACACCTCGGCGAGATTCGCCGGCGTGGTGGGCGGCGTTATTGCCGCGAACTGCGGCGCGGGCGGCGTGGGGCTGAACAGCGCAAATTCGGGAAGCTTGCCCTGCGCGTAAAGTTGGCTGCGCGGGGTGGTGCTGGGCAGCAGAGTCTGGATGCCATCCGCATATTGCGGTTCGAATACGTCGGTGGGGTTCGCGTAGATATTTCCATACACGGTTTGATAAGCGCCGAGCAGCAATGCGGAGGAGACGGTAGCACCGCCATTCACCTCGCCATAAAACACCGCATCGACAAAGGCGGCCAAGGCGTAGGGCCCCGACATCGGCGCCGAAGCGGTGACTTTCATGCCGGCCGCTTGCATGGCGCGATGCGTGGCCATGGCCACATAGCCGCCCTGAGAGTAGCCGGTAATGAATAATTGGCCGTTGTCCTTGACGGTGGTCAGAGAGGCAAGCGGCAGCGCGGTGCGCGCCGCGGTCAGCGCATCGATCATGTCCTTCGCTTGTTGATCGGCGACGAGATAGGGATGATAGGGCAGGGTGGAGGTGTCATAGCCCGCGTAGTTCGGCGCCACCACGACATAGCCCTGCGATGCGAACAAGGCGGCCAGAGAAACCGTTTCTGCATTTTGCAGATTCGCCATGTTGAAGTCGCGATCGGTGGTGGTGCCGTGCGCGTACATAATGATGGGCCGTTCGCCGCTGCAGTTCGCACCCAACCCGGTCGGAATCATGAGGACGGCGGACGCGGTGGTGGCTTCACCCATGCCGCCGACCGTCTCGTATTGAATGTGATAGAAAACGACATCGCAAAGCGGTGCGCTGCTCACCGATAACAGCAACTGGTTGACGGGCAGTTCAAGTTCGGTCAGCAGATCCGAGATCGTCAAGGTCGATAGAACGTCGGGAGGAGTTTGCAGCAGCGTTCCTCGAGCCGGAGGTGCGCTCGGGGTCATGCCGGATGTACCGCCGCCCCCACCCCCGCACGCGGTCAGCGCGAATACGGCGATCAATAGTAAATGATGGCTTTTCATGGGCTTCATGGGATTGGGCCGGTAACTGTGGCCTAAGTTCCAATTCAGGGCAATTTCGCGGGTTAAGCCCATTGACTTAAGGTCGCGCGGTCCCCATAGGGCCGGCATCATGGATCCGACGCCGACGCCCGAATCCGCCGTGGTTTTCCGCGGCTCCAAATTTCTCTGTCATGAGTACGGTTTGGTGCTCGAGGCTCGGGGCATCGAGTATGAGACGGCGGAAACGGAAAATTCCTGGGTATTGAGCGTGCCGGTCGAGATACGCCATCGGGCGTACGAGGAGTTGAACCGCTATTCCGCGGAGCGCGGCATCAAGCGCAGCGTTCCGGAAGTGCTTCAGCCGCATCCGGGCGCCGCTCTGGGCGTGATTGCGTATGTCGCGATTCTATTATTGACCGCTTATTGCGCCGGCAACGCCGCCTTCGGCGCGGACTGGCTGTCCTTGGGTTCCCTGGACGCCGGTGCGCGGGGCGAATGGTGGCGAGCGGTGACGGCGCTGACGTTGCATCTGGACCAGGAACACTTGCTCGGCAATGTGCTGTTCGGCGCCCTCGCAGGCGCAGCGGTGAGCCGGCTGCTCGGCCCCGGTATCGCCTGGGCCAGCATCTTGGGCGCGGCGGTGCTGGCAAACTATGCCGAGATTCTGATGACGCCGATCACGCACCGCGCGGTCGGTGCGTCCACGGCCGTCTTCGCGGCCTTGGGCTTGCTCTCGGGCATGGCCTGGCGGCAGCGCCTCACGCTGCGCGAGCGCCTCTGGTATCGCTGGGCGCCGCTCATTGCGGGAATTTGCCTCTTGACGCTGCTCGGCACCGGCAGTGCGCATGTGGATGTGCTGGGACACGCGCTCGGATTTCTATTCGGACTGGGTGTCGGGTGGATCCATGCTCGAAGCGGCGTTAGCGATAATCGAAGCCCGCGCGTACAGGCCGTCGCGGGACTAGGGGCCGTATTGGCCGTATGCGCAGCCTGGCTATTCGCGTTGCGGTTTGGCGGATGATGCATTGTCGTCCAGAGTTTTCAGCGCAGCACTGGTGCGGCCAGTACGCCCCGCTCAGGGTTTTTTTACAGGCACCATTAACTAAAGGCCGATCGTAGGGCCGGCCGCGGCGCGGCCAAAGCAATAATATTTCAGTCTTGGTCGAAATCGCGACCGCTGAATCGTCGTCATGTAGAGCAGTCAACAGGAGGGCGATATGAAAGTCATGGTACTGGTCAAGGCGACTCAAGACAGCGAAAAGGGGGTCCTGCCGACCCAGGCCCTGCTCGCGGAGATGGGCAAGTTCAACGAGGAACTCGTCAAGGCCGGCGTCATGCTCGCCGGTGAAGGACTGCGCCCGAGTACTCAGGGAAAGCGCGTGCAATTTTCGGGGCGCAACCGGACCGTGGTGGACGGGCCGTTTGCCGAAACCAAGGAACTCGTCGCCGGGTTTTGGCTTTGGCAGGTGCGTTCAATCGAGGAGGCAGTGGAATGGGTCAAGCGCTGCCCCAATCCCATGCCCGGGGACTCGGAAATCGAGATCCGCCCGTTATACGAACTGGCAGATTTCACATGACTGAATTCAATCCGGCCGGGCGTTTGAGTCATACTTTGGCGAGGGCGGATATCCAACGAGGCTGTGCGATGAGTTATATGCTGTTGATTGTCGAACCCGCGGGCCAGCGTCGGACGCGCACCGAGGCCGAGGGCCGGGCGATATATGACCGAATGGTGAACTTCAGTGAGTCGCTCAAGGCTCGAGGGCTGCTCACTTTGAGCGAATCGCTGAAGGAAGACACGAGCGGAGCGCGCGTCAAGGTACGCGGCGGAAAAACCAGCGTCGTCGATGGTCCCTTTGCCGAAGCCAAGGAAATGATCGGCGGGATCTTTTTGTTGAACTGCGAGACGCGCGAGCAGGCGATCGCCATCGCCGCGGAGTGCCCGGCAGCGAGCTCAACGACCATCGAAGTCCGCGAACTTGGGCCGTGTTTCCAATAGCTCGCCGAGAGAATCACCTGCATCATGGTTGAATCCGCCGTCCGCAACACCGTCGAAGCAGTGTGGCGCATGGAATCGGCCAAGATCATTGCAAAACTCGCGCGCATGCTGCGCGATGTCGGTCGCGCCGAGGAACTCGCGCAGGATGCTTTGGTTACGGCGCTCGAGCAATGGCCGGTGTCCGGCGTTCCGAACAACCCTGGAGCGTGGCTGATGGTAACCGCGAAGAACCGCGCGCTTGATCAGTTGCGGCGTTTCAAGCTTCTGCAGCGCAAGCACGAGGCCATTGCGAACGACGCCGAGTTGCTGATGCCGGAGACTGCCGCACCGGAGGAGGAATCCGACAAAGACGTCGGCGACGATTTGCTGCGGCTCATATTCATCGCGTGCCATCCGGTCCTGTCGACGGAAGCGCGGGTAGCGCTCACGTTGCGCTTGCTGGGTGGACTCAACACCGCGGAAATTGCGCGAGCGTTTCTGGTGCCGGAACCGACTATCGGCCAGCGCATCGTGCGCGCCAAACGCGCGCTGGCAGAAGCACATGTCCCTTTCGAAATGCCGCATAGCGATGAACTCGCGGCGCGGCTTGCTTCGGTGCTCGAGGTTATTTATCTAATTTTCAACGAGGGCTATGCGGCGACGGCCGGTGAGGAATGGATGCGGCCGCCGCTTTGCGAAGAAGCACTGCGCCTGGGCCGGATTCTCGCCGAACTCGCGCCTCGCGAGCCCGAGGTCCATGGTCTGATCGCATTGATGGAGATTCAAGCATCGCGGGCGGCCGCACGAGTCGGCCCATCGGGCCAGCCCATCCTGTTGCTCGAACAAGACCGCACGCGCTGGAGTCAATTGTTGATTCATCGTGGATTGAAGGCTTTGGAGCGGGCGGAGGCGTTGGGCGGGGCATTGGGGCCCTACGCCCTGCAGGCTGCGGTCGCAGCCTGTCACGCGCGGGCGCGCAGCGCCGAAGAAACCGACTGGGTGCGCATCGTTGCGCTTTACGACGCGCTGGCGCAGCTCGCACCCTCGCCGGTGGTCGATCTGAATCGCGCCGTAGCCGTGTCGATGGCCTTCGGACCCGCTGCCGGGCTCGAGATTGTCGACGAGTTGACCTCGGATTCCCGGCTGAGTGCCTACCATCTGTTGCCGAGCGTGCGCGGCGACCTGCTGGAAAAGCTGGGGCGCTTCGAGGAGGCCCGCATCGAGTTCACCCGCGCGGCATCGCTGGCCCAGAATACGCGCGAAAGATCGCTGTTGCTCGGCCGCGCCGCTTCATGCGGCGCCACCGCTCACTAGCGTGACGATAAAGCAGCTGCGCCCGCCGTCCAAGAGGGCGCAGCGGGCATCGCCCCCGTGGCGGCGCGCTATTTGCCGTACCAAAGATAAACCCAGGCCGTTGCCGGTGCTGTTGTGGCTGTCGCGGCGGCGATAGAAGGGCGTGAACACCTGCTCGAATTCGGCGGCCGCCGGACCGGGGCCGTTGTCCCAAACCTTCAACACCGCCATGTTGCCTTCACGCTGCAGTCTGATTTGGGTCGGCGGCACGCCATGGCGCTTG
Source organism: uncultured Gammaproteobacteria bacterium (assembly GCA_963721095.1). Classification (GTDB taxonomy): domain Bacteria; phylum Pseudomonadota; class Gammaproteobacteria; order Steroidobacterales; family Steroidobacteraceae; genus Bog-1198. The sequence continues at coordinate 1,364,870 of CAVRHU010000001.1, forward strand.
GCATTCTCCAGCAGATTTCGCAGCAACCGGCGCAATAATCGGGGGTCGCCTTGGACCTTGACGTGCTCGCCTTCGAGCTGAACCTCATCGTAGCGCGCGGATTCTTCAGCCGCGAGGGCGAGCAAATCGATTTCCTCGCGCACCTCGTTTGGCGCCACCGTGTCCAACCTGCTGGCGAGCAGAATTTCATCGACCAGGCCGTCCAACTCAGCGATGTCCTGCTCCAAGCCGGCTTTGGTTTTCGGATCGGCGGATTGCTTCAGCATTTCCACCGCCAGCCGGATACGCGCCAGCGGCGTGCGCAATTCATGCGAGGCATTGGCGAGCAGCGACCGGTTCGCGCGGATGAGCTGCTCAATCTGGGCCGCTGCCCGATTGAAGCTCTCCGCCAAGCCGGCGATTTCATCGTGGCCTTCGACCGCGACGCGCGCGCCGAGATCGCCGGCGCCGAGCGAGTCGACGCCGCGCTGCAGCCGATCGAGACGTCCGCTGATTTGCCGAACGACGGGAAAGGCTGCGAGGCCTATCGATAACACCGCGAAAAGCACCAGCAAGTGAAAATTCGCGCGTGTGACGCTGGAGCCGATGGGAACGCTGGCGACCAGCAGACGGCCATCGGCCAGGCGCACGCTCGAAAGCGCGCCGCCCCCCGGCCAATGGGCAAAACTCAGCAGGTGTGAGTGCCGCGTGCTCGGCATGGCCAACGGCCGCCCAATGGCGGCAATCACCGTTCCATCCTCGGCAAAGAGCGTGACATTCGCGTTGAGCCCGGCGGCAACTCGTTGCAGCGCTTCCTGTTGTTCGGAGGCCGGCGCACGCGCAGTCGGCAGGATGTTTTGTGCCAGCCGTCCGACCGTAACGCCCACTTGCTCCATCGGACCGCCGGCGAAATGCACCAGTACCGAGGCGGCCAGGCCCAGCACGGCGAGGCTGATCAGCAGTGCGATATAGAAGCGAAGGTAGAGGCGCAACATCAGTCCTGCGCCTTGGCGAAAACGTAACCCGCTGCGCGCACCGTGATGATGCGCCGCGGCTTCTTGGGATTATCTTCGATGACGGCTCGAATGCGCGAAATGTGCACGTCGATGGAACGGTCGAAGGATTCGAATTCTTCACCTTTGACCAGGTCCATCAGGACCTCGCGGGACAAGACCCGGCCCGCGTTCTTCGCCAGCGCCGCCAGCAGGTCGAATTGATATCCGGTCAGCTCGCAGGGCTTGCCGTCCAAGCGTACCGCTCTCGCTGCGGTATCGATCTCAAGGCGACCGAAGTGCGAGGACTTCTCGTCCGTCGTGCCGCGAATCCGGCGCCGCATGATGGCGCGCAGCCGGGCAACCAGTTCCCGCGGCTCAAAGGGTTTCGGCAAGTAGTCGTCGGCGCCCAGCTCCAATCCGACGATTCGATCGACCGCGTCGCCTCTCGCGGTCAGCATCAGCACCGGCGTGTCGTAACTCGCACGCAATTGACGGCATACGCTCAAGCCATCCATGTCGGGCAGCATCAGATCGAGCACGACCGCGTCGTACTCGGTCTTCGAGAGTTTCTCGAGCGCGGTGGCACCCAAGGGCGCAACCGTAACGCCAAAACCCGCCTGACCGAGATACTCGAGGAGCATCTCGGCCAAGCGGGCATCGTCTTCGACAATCAAGATCCGCTCATCCATTGACCGGGGACTCTAAAGAGAGCGAGCCGTCAATGCCAGCGCATCATGATCTGACGTGCATTTGCTTCAGGTGGGCGGCCAGGGCAGTGCGTTGCGCCGGCGTCAACACGTCGTCGACGTCTGCCAAAAGCTGCGTCAACCGCTTGGATGCCTGGTCGGCCAGCTGCAAATGGGCAACGCGCGCAGCTTCCAGCGCGGTCCGATCAACGGTGGTTCCCGTCAGCGCTTGAAGGGCTTGCGCATGGGCCGCTTGCAGCTGCGTGTGCATCGGCAGCAAGTCGCTCACGGCCTGTTGCACCATCGGTGTGATCTGCGCTTTCTGCGCATCCGTGGCATCGATCTCAACGTATAAGTGCTTGAGCACATGATCGACGTGTGCCGAGATGTCGGCGGCACTGTGCGGACCGCTCATCATGCCGTGGTGAAAGCCGCAGGCGCCCATTCCGGTCGCGGCCGCGGCGACGATGCTGCCGGCCAGCGCGGCTCCGGCGACAAAAGCAATCACGGTAATACGGCTGAAAACGGATCGACGCGGAGGTGTGCTGTTTCCTGATTCGGACGGAGTAGTCATCGTGGCCCCTTGGTAAGTGGAGAGACGATGGTCAGTCTGCGCGCCGACTGTTAGCACTCTTTGCAGGAGAGGTAAAGATTTGTAAAGTGCGCCCGAAGCGTCAAGCGGCATCTAGCGACCGGTGGATTTAACGGGGAGTCTGTCGATGCGCCGCCGCGCCATAAGTCATTGGCCGATGCGCCGAGCGGCGGCTAGCTGCGAACCAGCAGCGGCGGCAGCCGTCGATTTCCGGAACTGAAGGCGCTTTCATAGGCATGCGCCAACTGCAGACAACTGAATTCTTGGCGATTGGGCGCGATGAATTGAATACCGATGGGCAGGCCGGTGTCGCTGAAGCCGGCCGGCGCGGCCAGCGCCGGGCAGCCTGACATGGTGACAAGCAGCGTGCCCTTCATCCATTCGTGATAGGTCTGCATTTTCTTCCCGTCAATCGCCTGCGGCCAATGCCGATCGATATCGAACGGGAAGACTTGCGCGGTGGGCAGCACGAGAAAATCGAAGCGCTCTAAAAATTTACCCACGGCCCGCGACCACGCGGTGCGCACGACCGATGCGGCGGTGATATCACGCGCGGATTGGCGCATCCCGGTTTCAATTTCGTATACCGCCTCAGGCTTGAGCAAAGCGCGCGTGGCCGGATCGTCGTAATAGGCTTGGATCGAGACGCCTTGCTGCCAACTGCGAAGCTTTATGGTCGCTTGCCATAGTGCCTCGTAATCGAAATCCGGCGCGGCCTCCTCGACGATGCAGCCGAGTGTCTCGAGGGTGCGGAGCGCCTGCCGGCAAACCTGCAGTACGCCTGCTTCGCACGGAGCCTGTCCCTTGAAGTCGGTACCCCAGGCAATGCGCTTTCCCCTGAACGAGCGGTCAAAAGGCCGTTGAAACGCGCTGCCATCACCGTCCAGTGACAGGGGCGCACGCGCATCGAACCCCGCCTGAACCGCGAGCAACAGGGCGAGATCCGTGACGTTTCTGGCCATCGGACCGCTGACGCCCATGGAGGGCAGCCACGCATCGTACGCGTCGTTCGGAACGCGGCCGATACTGGTGCGAAAGCCAAAGACGGCGTTCCATCCCGCTGGGTTGCGCAGGCTTCCGCCATAATCCGAACCATCGGCCACCGGCTGCATCCGCAGTGCAAGAGATACCGCGGCGCCGCCGCTGCTGCCGCCTGCCGAGCGGGTTGGGTCATAGGCATTGCGGGTCGAGCCGTAAACCGCGTTGTAAGTATGAGAGCCCAAGCCGAACTCAGGGGTATTGGTCTTGCCGATAAATATTGCGCCGGCTCTGCGCAACCGTCCGACCATTAATCCATCCGCGGCAGGAACGAAGTTCTTCAAGATCGGCGACCCCAAGGTCATGCGAATGCCCTTGACCGCTTGTAAATCTTTCACCGCGTGCGGGAAACCATGCAGAACCCCCATGGACTCGCCTCGCGCAAGCTGGGCATCGCGTTCACTCGCCTGCGCGAGCAGCTCCGCGCGATCTTGAAGTGCAACTATCGCATTCACCTTCGGATTGATGCGGTCGATGTGATCCAGATACGCGCTCATGACCTCGACGCAGGAGACCCTGCGGGTATGTATGGCCTGACTGAGGAGCGCCGCGTCCATGAGGACGATGTCGTTCGCGGCGTCGATCAAGGACTGCTTCCGGTGTGCTCCAGGCCGCCACGTGAGTAACCGACGTGACGCAGCTCGCGCGGCAACTGCCGATACGCGGCCGCCACCTCCGGAATGACCATATAGCTCTCCGTAAACTCCCGCGGGAACCGGCAGGGTTTGCCCGTGTCGAGGTTGAGGCAGAAATACTCGATCTCCGCCTCTGCCACGCGCTTTGCGTCGCTCAACCGGACAATCTCGAACCGGCGAGTACAGCGCAGCCGTCCGTCGCAGGCCACCAGCCATGTCGCGAGCAGCAACGCATCGCCGAGCACTGCCGCCTCCAGGTAGTCGATGCGAGTATGCCGCACCGCCATGCCGCGGCGGATCGCCAAACAGTGCGCAAGCGGCGTGCCCAGCTTTGCAGCGTGCGTCCAGGCAATGCGATCCAGCCATTGCAAATAGACCGCATTGTTGACGTGCGCGTATTCGTCGATTTCATCGGGTACAACTTCGTGCGTGGTGGTGAAAGCCAGCGGCAGGCGCAGCGGTAGATTACTCAATTCCCAACTCCGTGATTATTCTGATGTGCGCACGCCGATGCCGGGAGCGCTGCAGTGTTGAGTATCTTCCGGCAGAGCAGCAAACGCTGTGCGGAAATGGCGACGCTCCAATCCTTCTGACCCTGAGTTCCGGCTTTGTCTGACCGATTTTCGTTCTGGATTTGATGGATTATCTCCCACCTAGTGCGTGGTGGATCAATTCTCTCCGGGGCGGGTTATGGAGAAACTTTATTTTGGCTTGGGCGCAGCTCTGTATCTGTTGTTCGTCGTTTGGTGCATCGGCACGCCGCATAAGTAGCACTAAGACCCGTAGGTTCACATCCGGCAGTGTGAATATCACTCAGTTGCAAGCGCGTTCGGCCCGCCGCAGATCGTGGCCGAAGCGGCGGCCGTCCGTCAAATTTTCAAATCGCGTCTGCCAATCGCGCAAGTCGATTTTCCGCGAAGCGAGCCACGCATCGTCGTAAATCGTATCCGCATAGCGATCGCCTGCGTCGCATGCCAGCGTGGCGATACTGCCGCTTTCGCCCTGCGATTGCATATCGGCCGCCAGCGCGAGTGCGCCGGCAATATTGGTGCCGGTTGAAGGACCAAAGCGGCGTTCCAACCGGCGTTCCAACCAACGAGCGCCGACTATCGAGGCGGCATCCGGCACAGCCACCATCCGGTCGACAACATTGCGCATGAAGGAGGGCTCGACTCGAGCCCGGCCGATACCCTCGATGATCCCGCCGCAGCCGCCGCACACGGTCGGATCGCCGGCCTCAAAGTACGGGAAGAACGCGGAACCCTCAGGATCCACCACGCAGAGCCGGGTCGCGTTGAGTTTGGGTTGATAGCGAATGTAGCGGCCAATCGTGGCGCTCGTGCCGCCGGTGCCGGCGCCGACCACAATCCACGCAGGAATCGGATAGGTTTGCTTTGCCAGCTGCGCGAACAAGCTTTCAGCGATGTTGTTGTTGCCGCGCCAGTCCGTGGCTCGTTCGGCAAATGTAAATTGATCCATGAAATGACCGTTCATCTCGCGAGCGACCCGGGCCGCCACCGCGGAAATCTCGTCGTGTGGCTCGACCAAATGGATACGTGCTCCGGCGCGAGTGATCGCCTCGCGCTTCGCGGTGGCGGTTCCGCGTGGAACCACCGCAATGAACGGCAGCCCGAGCAAGTTGGCAAAATAGGCTTCGGAGATCGCCGTTGATCCTGAAGAGGCCTCCACGACCGTCGTGTGCTCTTGAATATCCCCGTTGCAAATCGCGTGCAGAAACAATGAACGAGCCAGACGATGCTTGAGGCTGCCGGTGGGATGCGCGGTTTCATCTTTTATGTAGATTCGGCAGCCCGGCAGCTCGGGTAATCCGAGAGCCAGAAGCGGCGTGTCGACTTCCCGGCGTCGATCCTCATCGAGCTTTGCAATTGCGTTTGCAATCCAGGAACGATTGGCATCGACCGCGCTAGCCATCCCGCCATGATACCGCGTGCCGCGGCCGCTCTGTGCAGACCCTACAAGGTATGCTCTCATCGACTGAGGCAGGAGGGGTATTGCAAAGTTTGGGCGAATTACAGGAACCGCAGACATGTCCTCATCGGCCGCCGTGTCCGGGCTGCCCGAGGTTCGGTGAGCCGGGCATTATGCCGAGCGCGAGCGGCGCGCTCGAGGAGCTGGCGCGCCTGCATAGCTTGCCGCCGGTGCGGGTTGTTTCCGGGCAAACGGCCGGATTTCGGCACCGCGCACGGCTCGCGATTCGCGGTCGCTTGGGGACGCCGAAGCTGGGTCTGTTCGAGTCGGGCACCCACCGCGTGGTTCATATACCCAAGTGCAGCGTTCACCATCCCCTCATAAATCGCGTGGCGAATGTGGTGCGACGCGCGCTCGTCGACGCCAAGGTGACCTCGTTTTCGGACGCCGTCCATTTGGGGCTTGCGCGCTATCTGCAAGTGGTCGTGGAACGCAGCTCGCAAACTGCGCAGGTCGTCATTGTCGCCAACTGCGCGACGCCGGAGCCCTTGGCCGAGTGCGCGAGCCTGATTCGCGAGCGCCTGGGAAAGGATCTTCACAGCCTCTGGTTCAACGCGAATCTTGATCGCGCCAATACCATTCTTGGTCCGCACTTTCACCGTTGGTGCGGCCCGGAAAGCGTCGTCGAACGATTTGGCGGCGCCGCAGTGCATTATCCACCGGGAGCATTTGGGCAAAGCAATCTGGATATCGCGCAGCTGATTATCGAGCACGTGCGCGGGCAAATCCCGGCAGATTCGCGGGTTGCCGAATTCTACGCGGGCGTAGGCGCCATCGGGCTGTCGGTTTTGGAGAAAGTCGGGGCGATTACACTGAATGAACTCAGCTTGAGTTCTCTGCACGGGCTTGAACTCGGGCTGGCGCAGCTGAAGCCGGCGGAGCGCGCCAAAATCTCCGTCCTCCCCGGTGAGGCGGCGGCTGACCTACTGGCCGCGACAGAGTTCCGGACGGTGATTGCCGACCCGCCGCGCAAGGGCCTGAGCGCGGAACTGACGAATTATCTGAGCGAGCATCCGCCCGAAGGACTCATCTACATCAGTTGCGGACTCGAATCGTTGCTTCGTGATGCGGCGCATCTGACCTCGCGCGGCCGGTTGCGCCTCGTGTCCCTCAGTGCGTTCAATCTCATACCCTTTACCGAGCATGTGGAGACCGTCGCTTGCTTCGAGCGGGCTTGATGCGGCGCCCGGTGTCCACAATGCGCTCACAGCGCATTAATTCGGGGGATTTGCCTTGAATTATGGTCACAGCACCACTAGACAAGCATCACGGCCAGGGCTATAGCTAGTTCCGGGGTAGCCTTAGATCAGGAGGGCGTTATGACCGCTTACACGCGAATCGCAATCGTTGTTCTCGCCGGAGGGGCCCTATTCGGCTGCGCGAGCACTGCCGAGAATGCGAAGCCAAAACCGGCTGCGACGGCCGCCATGCAGGATCCGAATTGCCTGACCGATACGGGAAGCCGGATAGCTTCGAAGTGCCGCGGATACGGCCGCTCGTATACAGGCACGGATATCGACCGGACCGGCCAGACGAACGCGGGAGATGCGTTGTCACAGTTGGACCCGTCGGTCACCGTACATAAGTAGCGTAAATCGTTGATCGCTCCGGCCTGGCGGAGGTCAACCGCGAAGGTCCTCGAGAATCATTTGCGCGCCTTTCTCGGCGATCATCGCGGTTGGGGTGTTGGTATTGCCGGACGTGATCGTCGGCATGACCGAGGCATCGACCACCCGAAGGTGCTCGACGCCGTGAACGCGCAAGCGTGCGTCGACCACCGCTTCTGAATCCGCCGCCGGCCCCATTTTTGCCGTCCCAACCGGATGGAAAATTGTGGTGCCGATATTTCCTGCCGCGACACTCAGCGACGCTGCGTCATCGCCGACGCTGGGGCCGGGCAGCAGTTCAATCGGCGCGAAGCATTGGACCGCGGGCTGCGCCATGAGGCGCCGGGTGACACGAATGGCGTCCGCGGCGACCGCGCAATCGGCGGGCGTCGCCAGGTAGTTCGGCGCAATCATCGGGGGTTCCCGCGGATCGGCGGACCTGGGTCTCACAGTGCCGCGCGAAGTCGGTTGCAGATTGCAAGCGCTCAACGTGATCGCAGGAAAACGGTGCAAGGGATCTCCAAATTTGTCGAGCGAAAGGGGCTGCACGTGAAACTCGATGTTCGCCCTCGGCTGCTGCGGATCTGAGCGCATGAAAATACCGAGTTGCGATGGCGCCATGGTCAAAGGCCCGCGCCGTCTCAAAGCATAGTCGAGGCCCATCCAGGCGCGCCCCCACATCGAGTGATAGGCCTCATTCAGTGTGTTCACATTGCTGACCTTGTAGATCACCCGCTGCTGAAGATGGTCCTGTAAATTCGAACCTACGCCGCGCCGCTCCAAAATGGTCTCGATGCCGAGGGGCGCGAGCCATTCCGGCCGGCCAATTCCCGACAAACTCAAAAGCTGGGGCGATCCGATGGCGCCCGCCGCAAGAATCACCTCTCCCCGGGTGCGGACCTCAAATCGCTGGGCGTCGCGCCGAAACTGCACGCCGCAGGCGCGTCCGTTCTCGATGATCAATCGCTCGGCCACGACGTTGAGCTCAATGCGCAAATTACGGCGTGCCATCGCAGGTCTGAGGAAACCGCGTGCGGCCGACCAACGCCGCCCTCGCTTCTGGTTGACATGGAAGTAAGACACCCCTTCATTGTCGCCGCAATTGAAGTCATCGATTGCCGGTACGCCAAGCTGAATGGCGGCCTCGCGCACCGCATCGAGCACTCGCCAGCGGATGCGCGGCGCTTCGATGCGAAATTCACCGCTCGAGCCGTGATGTTCGCTTGCACCGAGGAAATGATCTTCAAGCCGTTTGAATGCCGGCAACACGTCTTGCCACGCCCAGCCCTGAAGGCCGAGCGAGCGCCAGCCATCGTAGTCCGCCGCCTGGCCGCGCATGCTGATCATGGCATTAATCGCCGAGGATCCGCCGATGACTTTGCCGCGCGGATATGCGAGCGAGCGGCCATTGAGGCCCGGTTCGCTTTCGGTGCGGAACATCCAATCCGAGCGCGGGTTGCCGATGGCAAACAAGTAACCTGCCGGGATGTGATACCAAATCCAATTGTCCGTGCCGCCGGCCTCGAGCAGCAGAACCCGACAGCCGCCATCCGCCGACAAACGGTTGGCCAGGATGCATCCCGCCGTCCCCGCGCCCACGACGATGCAGTCATAGTCTCCCGCAAAGCCCATCATGTGTGTCATCTAAGCATAGGCGGGATAGGTGATATAGCCCTCCGGCCCCGGCGAGTACCAGGTTTTCTGATCGTCTGCATTCAGCGGCAGATCGTTGGCGAAGCGAAAGGGCAGATCCGGATTCGCCAGGAACTTTCTTCCGAAGGTAATGGCATCCGCAGCACCGCTGGCCAATGCGGCCTGCCCACGGGCCAGGTCGTAATCCGAGTTCAGCACCAAGATCCCCTTGTAGGTTTTTCGGATCAGCGGCGCCACGGCCGGCCGATCTGACCGGCCGAACGTGCCGTTGGGCCCGGGTTCGCGCAGTTCCAGGAATACGATGCCGAGCCGATCCAATGCCGCGGCTGCCGCCGGAAAAAGTTCCGACTGATTGCTATCGTCCACGCCTTGCGATTCGCCATTGGGCGATAGGCGTACCGCGGTTCGGTCCTTGCCCACGGTGTCGACCAAGGCCTGCACGACTTCGCTCAGCAAGCGCACACGATTCTCGATCGGCCCGCCATACGAGTCGGTGCGCTTGTTGCTGCCGTCACGCAAGAATTGATCGATCAGGTAGCCATTGGCCGCGTGCAGTTGAACTCCATCGAAGCCGGCTGCAAGGGAATTTTGCGCCGCGATGACGTAGTCGCCGATCAGGCGCGGAATCTCGTCGATCAGCAAGGGCCGCGCCTCGGTATAGGGCTGCCGGCCGTCATAGGTGTGCGCCTTACCCGGCGCCGTGGTGGCGCTGGCGGACACCGGCTGAACACCGTGCAGCGAGGGGTGTACGAGTCGGCCCATATGCCAGAGCTGGGCGAAGATATGTCCACCGGCCGCGTGTACGGCATCGGTCACCTTTTTCCAGTTGGCCACCTGTTCTTGGCTAAACAAGCCCCCCGCGTAGGGCCAACCGCTGCCCTCCAGGCTGACGTGGGTCGCTTCGGTAATGATCAGTCCCGCCGAGGCACGCTGAGAATAATAAATTGTCATGAGGTCGGTCGGAACATGCTCGCGGGTGCCGCGTCCTCGGGTGAGGGGTGCCATCCAGATCCGGTTAGGGCAGGCAAGGCGGCCGACTTTTATCGGGTCAAACAACGTCGTCATGAAATCCCTTATGAGCTATTGAGGGGACGGCCGGCATGCTAACAGAGCTTTGCGTGCGGCCGAACGCGTTGATCGCGTACAATGCTCACCGCGAGTCGACACCACAAAAGCTAAAACTTAGGATTGATACCCATGAGTCGCATCCTTGTTCTGATCGCCTTCTTAGGCGTTGCGCTGCATGTCAACGCGGCGGATTCAAACGCCACCGGCCGATTCACCGTAGGCCGCTATCTCGATCTGCAATCGGCTAGTGCGCCGCAAATTTCGCCGGACGGTTCGCAAGTTCTCTATACGCGAACCCGGATCGACAAAGAGGCGGACAAATATCAAAGCTCGATTTGGATCGTGAATGCCGACGGTTCGCATCACCGATTCTTGGCCAAGGGCGGCGGCGCGGTCTGGTCCAGGGACGGCAAGAGCATCGCGTTCCTCGCGCCAGGCGAGCCGAAAGGCGCTCAAATCTTTGTTTTGCAACTCGGAGTTCAAGGGCCGCCGACCCAACTGACCTGGCTTACCGAGGAGCCCGGCAATTTGCACTGGTCGCCCGACGGCAAATGGATCGGGTACACCGCGAGAGTGCCTGATCCTGAGAAATGGAACATCGACCTGCCGGCGGCGCCGGAAGGGGCGAAGTGGGCGAAGACGCCGCGCTATACAGAGCGGTTGCACACGTTCCGAGACCAGGCCGGATTCACCGAACGCGGCTGGCACCATCTCTTTTTGGTGGCAAGCGACGGCGGCACGCCGCGGCAGGTCACGAGCGGCAATTGGAATGTTGGAGCGGCCGCATTCGAAGTGGCGACCAGCGTCGATTGGGGATTCATGCCCGACGGACGTTCCGTCATCATCGAAGGCTATAAAGAAGGCGATCCGGATCGCAACGATCGAGAGGGCTACATCTACTCGGTCGATCTCGAAAGCGGAGCCGTCAAGCGGCTCACGACAACGAAAGGAAGTTGGGGGCAACCCGCAGTGTCTCCCGACGGCAAAACCATTGCCTACGTCGGATACACCAAGACGGATACCAATCACGTCATGGAGCTCTGGACGATGTCAGCGGACGGCAGCAATGCAACGCTGCAGTCGCAGGGCTTCGATCGAGATCCGAGAGGCATCAAGTGGGCGCCGGACGGCGGTGCGCTGTATTTCACCGCGGAGGATCGGGGCAGCATTCACCTTTATAGTTGGTCGCGCGGCAAAGGCATTCGGCAACTCACCAGCGGCCCGGAAATCCTGCTGGGTGCGACGATCGGCAAAGGCGCCATTGCCGCCGTGCGCTCGTCTTTTCGCGAGCCCGGCAACCTGGTGCTGTTGAATGAACGCAAGCCTGAGAGTGTGCTGCAGCTTACGCATCTTAACGATGAACTGCTTCGCGAAGTCCCGCTCGCCAATGCCGAGGAGATTTGGTATGACTCCAGCGGCGGCGCGAAAATTCAAGGCTGGATCGTCAAGCCGCCGGATTTCGATCCCGCGCGCCACTATCCGCTGCTGCTCGAAATCCATGGCGGTCCGCAGGGCATGTATAACGTGGGGTTCAGTCCGCAATTCCAGAACTTTGCCGCCAACGGTTACGTGGTGCTCTTTACCAATCCGCGCGGATCGACGGGCTACGGCACCGCCTTTGGCGACGCCATTTTGAAGCACTACCCGGGTCCTGACTACGATGACCTGATGGCCGGTGTCGATACCGTGCTCAAGAAGGGCATGATCGATGAGTCACGCCTTTACGTCTCGGGTTGCAGCGGCGGCGGCGTCTTATCCAGTTGGATGATCACCCACACCAATCGTTTCGCGGCTGCCGCCGTTCGCTGTCCGGTGATCGACTGGATCAGCATGGCGGGCGAAACCGACGTGCCATTCTTCACCTATCGATTCTTCAAGAAGCCATTTTGGGAGGACCCGACCGACTGGCTCGAGGAATCGTCTCTGATGCATGTCGGCAACGTGAAGACGCCCACGCTGCTCATGACGGGAGAACTCGACCGGCGCACGCCCATTCCGCAGAGCGAGGAGTTCTATCAAGCGCTCAAATATCGCGGTGTTCCCGCGGCGATGCTGCGCTTCGATCAGGAATTCCATGGCACCGGCTCCAAGCCCTCGAATTGGATGCGCACGCAGCTCTACATGATGAGTTGGTTCGCACGTTACAGCGGCAATCCGCCGCTGCCGGCGCCGCATTAGGTGTAGCGCGGGAACTCGAGCCGTAAATCAATCATACGTGGTAAAGCAATGAACTTGAATTCCATGAGCCGGCGCGACATGTTGGCGTTGGGATTGCTGGCAGCGGCGCCCCTGGACTTGCTTACCGGACTCGTTCGCGCTGCGCCGGCCGCCAATTCGAATGCGATGCGCGCATTGGATCGTTTTATCGCAGGCTACTGTGCGGCAATGAATGCGCCGGGGCTGACGCTGGGCCTCGCCAACGGCGAAGGAACCATTCGCGCTGCCTCATACGGCTATGTCGATCTGCCCGCCAAGCTGCCGGTTTCCACGTCGCATCTATTTGAAATTGGTTCGATTTCGAAATCGTTTGTGGGATTGACAATTTTGCAGTTGCACGATGAGCAAAAGGTCGACCTGCAGGCGCCCATCCGCAGTTACCTTCCCTGGCTGTCCATGGAAACCCCCTACGGGGAGATTCTCGTCCATCACCTATTGACGCATTCCAGCGGCATGCCTGATGACGCGCCGCTGATTCCCAGCTCGCCGGAGCGGCGCCCGCGCCAGGCGCTCAAACCCGGGTCCGAGTTCCACTACAGCAATTGGGGCTACGACGTCTTGGGACGTTTGATCGAAACAGTCGACGGTCGTACTTGGCCGGCGGCGGTCACCGCCCGCATCCTGAAGCCGGTCGGCATGACTGACACCTCGCCGACCATCACCAGTGCATCACGCGCGCGGATTGCTCAGAGCTACATGCCCTTGCACGATGATCGACCTTACCCTCGCCACGGCGCGCTGGTGCCCGCCGGCAACTTGGCGGTGGAATTTGCCGCCGGATCGATCGCATCGACGCCCAAGGACATGTCGCTCTATATGCAAATGATTTTGAATCGTGGCGAGATTCGCGGCGGCCGCATCGTTTCCGAGGACAGCTTTAGGCTGTTTTCGACTCCGCACATCGCGGCGCCGGCGTTTGGTCCGACCGCCGGTTACGGTTATGGGATTGCGGTCGACAAGCTCGATGGACATGTTCGCCTCAGGCATACCGGCGGCATGGTCTCGTTCATGTCGGCCATTCACATGGATCTGGACGCGAAGATCGGCGCGTTTGCATCCATCAATGCACAATTGGGCTATCGGCCCAATCCTGTTGCGCAACTGGCCATTCAACTGCTGCGCGCCGAGAAGGAGGGCAGCAAGCCGCCCGCGGAACCTCCGTACGATGCCGCGGCAAAGGTCGAGTCCGCCGGCAGCTACAGCGCCACCTATACGTCCGGCTCCGGTCGACACCTCGAGATCAAAAACACCGCCGACCGTCTTACGCTCGTCGCCGACGGGGGCACGATCCCGCTGCAGCAATCCGAGGACGGAAACTTCATCGCGGACCAGCCGGGCTTCAATATGTTCCCGATCATCTTCGAACGCGCGGCAATTTCGCCCGCCGCGACCGAAAAATCACCTACCGCCAGCGACAGTCCACCCGCCCCCATTACAGCCCTGGCGTATGGAGCGGACTGGTATGCACGCGCCGGATACCAAGGCGAGAAACCGATGGAACCGTCCGCCGTGCTCGCCAAATATGTCGGCGAGTACTATTCCGAAAATCCGTGGTTTGGCACGGTACGGGTGGTGCAGCGGCAGCGCCAGCTATGGATGGGCGGCACGGATGTGCTGGTGCCGATCGGCGATGACCTGTTCAGGATGGGCATGGAAGCAACCAGTCCGGGTGTCGCGGAATTTTCGGAGCCGATTGACGGAAAGCCCGGTTTACTCTGGCTCGAGGGTGTTCAGTTTCGAAGGATTGAAGAAACTAATTCTTGAGCGGCGGAGGTTTCCAACCTACTGGGGACGTTGCGGAGCGCGCGTCGGGTACCTAAGATCGAGCACATGAAATTACTTCGTTACGGTCCGTCCAACCGCGAAAAGCCGGGCCTGTTGGACAGCGACGGCGCCATCCGCGATTTGTCGGCCCACATCGACGACATTTCGCCCCTGACAGTGACGCCGCAAAGTCTGGCGCGCCTTGCCGCATTGAACAGCAAGGAGCTGCCCCTGGTTCGCGGTGCGCCCCGCTTGGGCGTGCCGGTCAAGGGGATCGGAAAGTTCATTGCGATCGGGTTGAACTACGCGGATCACGCCAAAGAGGCGAATTTTGCAATGCCCGCGGAACCCCCGATGTTCACCAAGGCCATCAGTTGCCTGAACGGTCCCAACGACGATGTCATGTTGCCGAAGGACTCTGTCAAAGGCGATTGGGAGGTCGAATTGGGAGTCATTCTCGCCAGTACGGCGCGATATGTCAGCGAAGAACGGGCGCTCGAAACGGTTGCCGGCTACGTGGTCGCGAATGACGTCTCGGAACGCGCGTTTCAATTGGAGCATGGGACTCAATGGGACAAAGGCAAGGGTTGCGACACCTTCGGGCCGGTCGGTCCGTGGCTCGTCACCGCCGATGAAGTGGGCGATCCGCAAAATCTGGAAATGTTTTTGAACGTCAACGGGCGACGCATGCAAAGCGGCAATACGCAGCGAATGATTTTTACCGTGCGGCAATTGATAACCTATGTTAGTCGCTTCATGACGCTGTATCCCGGAGATTTGTTGATCACCGGAACGCCGCCGGGTGTCGGCATGGGTCACAAGCCAGATCCCATTTTTCTCAAGGCGGGCGATGAGATGCACCTCGGGATTGACAGGCTCGGCGAGCAACGTCAGAGAGTGGTTGCCTGGCGGCATTTGGGCGATGAGGCCGGCGAGCGCTAGAATGACGATCAACGAAGCAGTGGAGCACCGGGGCGTATGTTTATTCGCGAGTGGCGCGGCCGCGCCAAACAAGCCGAAGCGGCAAGGTATCCAGAATATTTTCGCCGGGAAGTCATCGAGCAGCTACGCCGCCTACCGGGATTCCAGGGCGGATACTTAAGCCGGCGCGACGTCGGCGACCAGGTCGAGTTCTTGGTGCTCACACGCTGGAAATCCATGGATGCGATCCGCGGGTTCTCCGGACCCGTGGCGGAACACGCGGTCATCGATCCCGGCGCGATCGCCACACTCGACGTGTACGATGATGCGGTCCGTCATTATGAGGTGCTTGAAGAGCTTTTGTGATCGCTTACTTCGCGTCCATGGATTGGCGCAGCGCTTTCGTGACTTCACCGGCGATGTCGTCCTGGATTTCCAAAGTATCGTCCGAGCGGCGATCGTAGGTTTCCGACCACACCACAAAACCATTGTCCGCGCGGACCAAGCGAGCGGCGATGCGCATCGTCGATCCCGATTTGCGCAAGCTTCCATCCAAGACATAGGCGACACCCAAGGTTGGGCTGCACTCGGGAGTGGCGCGCTCGGATGTGGCCGGCGAATTCAACGGCTGATCGATCCAGGGGCTCACGGTCGCGACCATGCGATACCCTAAGCGCGGGACCGTCGCGATGTAGCTGGCGGCGTAAAAGCGACACTGTGCCGGCGCCAAATCGGCGCGGGCACAGTGTGTAGGCCAATACTACTAATCTAGCCCAAAGTATTAACGGTTCTGTGCCACCAGTTTCGAGACTTCCGACCATTGCTCAGAGGCACGAGCGATGTTGCCGGTGATGTCCTTCTTCCAGTTCTTGCGCGATTCTAGATCGCTGAACATGTAGAGCTTGCCGTCGACGAGCGCGAAAACACGGGGGTGCGCACCGACTTTGCGGCCCTGCGAGACGCCGTAGGCGTCGAAGCCGTCATACTGCGGTGCGTACTTCGCCGGGTCGCTCGCGAACGTGCGCAAGTGCGCGGGTGTAATGAAATAGAACTTGGATCCCTTGTAGTCGAAACTCAACTCTTTGCTTCCCAGGATTGGGTCCGGTGACGGCGTAAAGTAGGAGAGCGCGTCGTAGCTGTTCAGCGCAACGCCCTTATCCTCGAAGAAATCCCCGGCGAAAACTTGGGCCGCGGACAGCGTCAAGAGAGCCGCGGAAGTAAAACGAATGATTGATCGATAGTTCACGTTAATCTCCAAAATGTTCAAAAATCACAAATGTTCGGCGACCGGTGTCGCCGGCGCGCCGCGCGCGCAACCAACCCTTAGCTCGCTTGAATCACCTCAGCCTTGAGCGCGGCCGAGTCGTTGACCGCGATGACGGCAAAGGGAACCAAACCAAGGATCACTGAAAGAAATAGGGCGCTGACGTTGACGATTATTTTCATGGACGTCTCCCGGCGTTGGACCATGGGGGCACTCTAAGACGTCGCTGCGGGGCGGGCTTGGCTGTGCGCCAAACCGCGCGATCTGCGGCGCGAGTGGCAGGGGCGGGTCGCGAACGGTAGTCGCTGAACCGGATGCCGGCCGGAGCGTGTTAGAATCCGGCAGCCGGGCCCGTGCCAGGGCATTTTCGAGTTAGAGCAAGAACTTGCCGGCTTCGAAAGTATCGGGAGCGCGCATGATTTTCGAGTCCATTTCCAGCGGGGGTTGCCGCTCCTACCTTGTGGGTTGCGAGGAAACCTGTGCGGCCGCACTGATCGACCCCGAGCTCAGCCAAATCGACCGCTACAACGCCTTGGCGGCGCGGCATGGACTGCGCTTCCGCTATCTCATCGACACGCATACCCACGCGGATCATTTCTCCGCGACGCGCCAGCTCGCGAGTCAGCTCGACGCGCCTGTTGTCATGCATCGCGCAAGCCCGGCCCCTTTCGTCGATCTGCGCCTCGAGGGCGGCGATTTATTGGTGGTGGGCCGATTGCGCCTGCAATCGATGTATACCCCCGGGCACACCAACGATTCCATGTGCCTGTGCGTCGAGGATCGCATCTTTACCGGAGATACCCTGTTGATCGGGGCGACCGGCCGCACCGACTTGCCCAGCGGCGATGCCGGGGCCTTGCACGAGAGTCTGTTCCAAGGCGTCCTCATGCTCGATCCGACGTTGAAGGTATTTCCCGCGCACGAGTACAAAGGCCGCACGCACTCCAGCATCGCGCAGGAACTCGCCGACAATCCGCGGCTGCAAAAGCGGGAGCGCAGCGCTTTTATCGACATGATGCAGAGCCTGAATCTCACCATGCCCACCCATGTAACCGAAGCGCTGCGCACCAACATGAGCGGCGGAAAAACGGTGGCACAGATGCTCTCCGATGCCGCGGCAGCCGTGCCGTTCATGTCGATGGCGCAGTTGAAGGCGAACATCGAAAGCCGTCGCGAGGATCTGATCGTGTTGGATGTGCGCGAACGCGATGCCTACGAAAGCGGACATGTTCCGGGCGCGTTTCATTTGCCGCGTGGACAACTCGAACTTCGCGTGAATGAGGAACTGAAGGATCCAACGCGGCGGATTCTGGTTTGCTGCGAATTTGGGCGCATCTCAACCTTGGCCACTGCAACGCTGCGCACCATGGGATTTTCAGGCGCGGTCGCCCTGGACGGCGGCATTAAAGCCTGGCGCGAGGCCGGATATCCGATACAGGGCGGCAAAGAGCCGTAGGTCCTCAGCGGCCTCCGGAGCTCCGGGCGTCGGGCGATTCCTGCCAACCGCCGCCAAGCGCCTTGTAAAGTTTTATCAGATCGACGATCTGGGTCAACGAGGCCTGCGCGAGCTGTTGCCGCGCCTGAACGGTTTGCAACTGCAAGGTAAGCACCGTGACGTAGGTGGCGAGGCCGTGCCGATAAGCGTCGAGGTTGATATCCAAAGCGCGCTGATCCGCGGCGACCGAGGTGTCTAGCGCGGTGCGGCGTTCTGCGTCCTCGCGCAGGCTGCTCAGCCCGTCTTCAACTTCCTGCAGAGCATTGAGCACGGTACTGCGATAACTCAGTGCCGCCGCTGCGGCTTCCGTGCGCGACAAGCGCACGCTTGCAATCAACGCACCACCCTTGAATATGGGAACGGAAATGCCGGGCCCGGCGGAATAGAACTTGCTCGCCCAGTCGAAGAGATATCGCGTGTCGGTGTTACGCAAGCCCAAACTACCGGTGAGCGACAACTGCGGGAACAGCGATGCGACCGATACGCCGACCTGCGCGGTCGCAGCGTGGAGCGCCTCTTCTGAGCCGCGGATGTCCGGCCGTCGCCGCGCCAGCGTGGAGGGTATTCCGACGGGTACCGTTGGCGGCAACGCCGGCAACGCGCCGTCGGTTCCCAGCTCGCCGTCGAAAGCCTCGGGCGTTTCGCCGCACAAGACCGCCAATGCATGACGCGAGCTCGCAATCGTCTCCTCATACTGCGGCAACTGTGCTGCCAGGCTGGCGAGCTGCGCGCGGGCACTTTGTACGTCGGCCTCGCTGCCGAGTCCATGCGCTTGCCGGCTGCTGGTCAAGTCCACCACTTCACGTTGATCGGCGATCAGGGTGGCCGTCGTTTGCCGCAGGACTTGTCCGGCGCGCAGCTGAAAGTAGGTCTGCGCGATTTCGGCTTCGAGCGAGACCAGCAGATCGTTCTTCGATTCAACCGCCTGCCTGCTTTGCGCGTCCGCAGCCTCGACCGCGCGGCGCACCTTGCCGAACAAGTCCAGTTCCCACGACGCATCAAATCCCAGCTCATACAGATTGATGGGCTGCTCGAGGGATGAGATGAGGTTTTGAACTTCGGGCGGCGCTGAAGCCAGAGCCTGGCCCTTGGATTTTACAATTCCCGCGAGACCCAATTGTTCGCGGGTGTAGCTTGCGGTTCCTGTCAAACTCGGCAGGCCCTGGGCGCGCGTCGCCTGCACCTGAACGCGCGCCTCGAGAATGCGCAGGTAGGCAACCTTGAGACCCAAATTGCTGGAGGCAGCTTGATCTTCGAGCCGATCGAGCTGGGCGTCGTGGAATTGATTCCACCAAGCCGCATCCGGCACCGCATCGGCGTTTGCCGTCGGCGCGGGCTCCGCATATTGCTTCGGTACAGGTTCGTCGGGCGGGACGAAATTGGGACCCATCTTGCAAGCGCCGAGGCAGGCAAGCAGCAATGCGGCAGTGGTCAACCGGACTGAGCGCATCATTCCGCTCCCACTTTGCGGCTGGCTTTCACCGGCGAAAACAAGAACGTGAGCGGCACGAACAGAAATGCGAGGATCGCGCAATAAAGGAACACGTCCATGTATGCCAGCAACCCCGCCTGAGCGATCAGCGTGCGTTCGATTTGGCCCATTGCGGCCTGCGTGGCGTTTCCGGCGACCGTGCCGAGATTCCTGATCGCGGCGGAGAGATGCGACAGGGTTTCGCGGAAATTGGGATCGGCCTGGCTCAAGTTCGCCGCCAAATAGGCGGTGTGCACCTGCGTTCGTGCGGTAATTGCCGCTGTGGAAACTGATATGCCGATTGAACCTGCGACATTGCGAAACATCGTGAACAATGCGGTGGCGTCGCCTTGCAGACGCTCGGGCACCGTGTAGTAAGTCAGCACACTGGTGGGGACGAACAAGAATCCGATGCCCGCGGCTTGCGCGATACGCAGCAACATCAGGTGAGGGAAATCGATATCCGGCGCGATATTGCGCGAATACAGCAGCGAGCTTCCGAGCACGAGGAATCCGGCGGTGATCAGATAGCGCGTCTGAACGCGCGGCATCATGAGTCCGATGACCGGAATCAGCAAGATGACCGCAACCGCACCAGGGCTCAACACCAATCCCGCAAGCAGCGCGGTATATCCCAAGTGCTGCTGGGCCAGCTGCGGAATGAGCACGGCACTGCCGTACAAGACCACCGCAAAGAAAGAGATGGCAATGCATCCCAGGAAAAAATTCCGGTCTTTCAATACCCGCAGATTCACCACGGGGTTGCGGGTGTAGAGCAACCAGCCGCAAGCGGCCGCGGCGCTAACCGCTGCGAGCGCAGCGAATGCGCGTATAAATGCCGATCCAAACCAATCCGCATCTTCGCCGCGGTCCAGCATGATTTGGAATGCGGCAAAGGTGAGGGCGATCAATGCGATGCCGATGTAGTCGATCGACACGCGGCCTTTTTTTGCCCAGGGCGGGTCTTCCACCAGGCTCATGACCGCGAAGGTCGCCAGGATGCCGATCGGCACATTGATGAAGAACACCCAGCGCCAGCTGTAGCTGTCGGTAATCCAACCACCGACCGTGGGGCCGAGCACGGGAGCGACCACGGTGGCGATCGCCGTCAAGGAAAATGCCCGGCCGCGCTGCGAGGGCGGAAACGTATCGAGAACGATGGATTGCTGATTGGGCTGCAGCCCACCGCCGAAGAAACCCTGCAGGATGCGAAAAACAATGAGCGCGCCCATGTTGGTGGCTATCCCGCACAGGAATGAGCAGACGGTAAAAGAAGCGATACAAATCACGAAATAGCGCTTGCGGCCGAGCAACCGTCCGAAAAAGGCCGAAATCGGCAGTACGATGCTGTTGGACACCAGGTAGGAGGTCAGCGCCCAGGTCGCCTGGTCGTAACTCACGGACAAGCTTCCCGCGATATGGGGCAACGCGACGTTCACAATGGTCGTGTCGAGGATTTCCATGAACGCGGCCGAAGTGACCACCACGGCGATCAACCAGGGGTTATGGGCTGGACGCCAGCCTTTCGCGCCGCGGTCCTCCGCGGAATCCGTCACCGGAAATGCACCACGGGAGATACCGACAATCCGAGCGGCAGTGGGCGATTGGGATCGAGACCGCGATCGATCACAATTTTCACGGGCACACGCTGCACGATTTTGACGAAATTGCCCGTGGCGTTTTCCGCGGGAAAGGCCGAGAACCGGGAGCCGCTGCCGTATTGAATGCTCTGCACGTGACCCTGCAGCCTGAAGCCGGAGTAGGCATCCACCTCGGCATCCACCGCGTCCCCGGGACGCATGCGTCCGATCTGCGATTCTTTGAAATTCGCCGTGATCCAAACATCGGGCGTCACGATCAAGAACATCGTCTGACCCGCCGTCAAGTAAGTGCCGCGCTGTACGCTGCGTAGAGTGATGAAGCCGTCCGAGGGAGAGCGGATTTCGGTGTAGCCCAGGTTCAGGTCGGCCTGCGCCAATTGACTCTCGGCCTGTTGGACCTGCGCCGTCTTTTCCGAAATCGCATTCATCGCCTGCTGAATTTGTTCGGGAACCAGTCCGGCGATGGCGACTTGCGCTTGGGCGCTGCGAAGATTGGCGTTGCTGCTCAGTTGTTGACTGGTCGAGGTATCGATGTTCTCCTGGGTCGTGGCACGCCGATCGACCTCGTGCTGGCGCGCATACGAAGCCCGCGCCTGGGCGAGGATTGCCGCCGCCGACTGTTGCTGCGCCTGTGCGGAAACCAATTGGGCCGGGTATTGCACGCGGGCGATGCGCAGGGCGGTCTCCGCGGTTTTGAGCTGCGCCTTCGCCAGCGCGAGCTGGCTCACCGCGGCGGCGCGGGCGGTGCGAAAATCCTGCGGGTCGATCCGCAACAGCAAGTCGCCCTTGCGTACCCGGCTGTTGTCGTCAATCAACAGCTCCACCACGTAGCCCGAAACTTTCGGCGCCATCGTGATCACGTTTCCATCCGTGTAGGCATCGTCGGTGGATACTTGATTGCGGTGCGCGAACCAGGCGAAAAACGCAACGATCGCCGCGATTACGACCACGGCTCCGAGAATGATCAGCGGTTTTTTGCTGCGAGGTTTTGCGGCACTGGTTTCCGGCGCCTCCTTTCCGCCATCCTTTGACTCTCCCTGATTATTGGTTTTGGCGTTTCCTGCCTCGGCTTCGGTTGCGGACGGCATTGCGACCTCTATGACAAATTCGGTAGCGCAATGCGCACGCGAAGGCGAAGGATAAACCATCCTGACGCCGGCTTCGGTAGGCGAAGTCCTACATGCGCCGGCGACGCGCTCGCCCTGTTGAGGCTAGTAGAGCACGGGCGCAGCGGCCAATCAGTTAGACCATGGTATTGGCGATGCAGTCAGTCCTTGATCTCCACCCAGGTTGGCGCGTGATCGCTGGCCTTCTCCCAGCCGCGCACTTCTCGATAGACCCCCGCGTTGACCAGGCGATTTGCGACCGAGGGACTCAGGAGCAAATGATCGATACGCAGTCCTGCATCCCTGCCATAGGCGTTTCGGAAAAAATCCCAGAATGTATAGATTTGCTCTCCGGGATGCATGGTTCGCACCGAATCCACCCAGCCGTGTTTGAGCAGATGGGCGTATGCCTCGCGAACTTCGATTCTGAACAGCGCATCGCTCACCCAACGTTCCGGCTTATAAACGTCGCCTTCGGTCGGTATTACGTTGTAGTCGCCCGCCAACACCACCGGCGCGCCCGAAAGCAGCAACTCGGCGGCGTGGGCTAGAAGCCGATTGAGCCAGCGCAGTTTGTATTCGAATTTAGGACCGGGTGCGGGATTGCCGTTCGGCAAATAGAGGCAGCCGATGACAATGCCACGCACATTGGCCTCGATGTACCGGCTGTGCGCATCATCCGGGTCCCCGGGCAGAGCACGCCTGATCTCTTGCGGCTCGGAATTCTTGGCGAGGATGGCGACGCCATTCCAGCTTTTCTGGCCGTGCCAAATGACGCCGTAGCCGGCGGAGCGGATCGCCGCCTCGGGGAATTTGTCCTGCGGCGCCTTCAGCTCCTGCAGACAAACCACATCGGGCGTCGATTCTGCAAGCCAGCGCAATACGTTGGGGAGGCGGGCGTTGATGCTGTTGACATTGTAGGTGACGATTCTCATGCGACATTATTGCGCGATCCAATTGCAAAAGTGCATTCCGACCGCAGCGGGCATCGCTCGCACAGCGGTTTTGAACGTTTACAAAGCACGTGGCCGTGACGATCCACGAGCAAATAAGCCCTGATTCTCGCCTCGAATACGGCGGGCAGCGCACCCAGGATCTGCTGCGCGGCCGCGTAAGTAGCGGTGTAGTTGCCGCCTTCAGGACCCTGGAGCACGCGGACCAGGACATGCGGACAGGAGGAGGGCACTGCCGCCGCCGTTGAGTGGCCGGAAAACAGCAAGATCCTATCGGCGCCGGGATTGCCGATGCCCGGGAACGCTTTCAACGCCTTGCGCGCCTGCGCGGCGGAAAGCCGCGAAAGAGCGGCGAGAAGATCTCCCCCGAACTCGCGCTGCACCCGCTCGGCAATTTCCTTCAGCCGCGTCGCACGCAGCTCCGGCACCATGCCGCCCCTCTTCAATGCTTTCGCAAGCTTCGCGGGCGATGCCTGGAGAAGATGCTTGGGTGCGACGCCGATTTCCTGTTTCAGCGACTCCCACCCTTTGGCGCAGCGCTCTTCGCTCGGGGGGTATCCGCATTGCCACCAGACGAGGAATTCATACGGATCGGTCGGCGCATGAGGAGCCGGCGCGCCATAAAAGGATTGCAGCGCGTCCAATAGATCCGCGATCTGCGGCATGACCATTCTTCAGGCACCGCCGGTGGCGCGCTTCGGCAGCGCGAGCGCTTCCGATTATAGCCGCGGGTTGCCGCTATAGCAGCGCGCGTTGGACGAACCATACCAAGGCCGGATCACATCGAAGGCGGCCAATGACAAGGTGTGGAATGGGCGAGCGTAAAGGCGGTCACAACCTTGACGCTCGATGAGCGCCTGTGGGTCAAGGCAAGACGAGTGCAGCCGAACGGCTGTTATGGCGTCGAAAGCCGCAGCGGCCGGTTGGAATCGGAGCGATCCCAAGCCGGCCGTGCGAACACATTCAAGGTTTTTGCGCGGCCAGCATCGCCTTGGCATTCGCTTTTGCCAGGTCGTACTTGGCGTCCGCCTGATCCTTGCAGGCCTTCTGCGAGTCTCCGGACAAGGCGTCGCATTTCTGCAGCGCTACTTTGTGATCTCCATCAGCTTGCGCCATGGCGACATCGTAGGCGCCCTTGGCGTTTGCGTTGTTAAGATCGACGGTCTTGTCATCCACTTTTGCTTCCGCTCTATTTGCATCCTTGGCGGCGTCTTGTTTCGCGTCGGCCACTTCCGAGGCCCGCTTGGCTTGGGCCGCTGCCACATCGTTAGCCACGGCCCCCGGCGACTTTGCGTGGTCGCACCCGGAGGCGGCCGCGACTGCCAGCAGTGCGACGAATGAGAGCATGAGTTTTTGCATAGTTGTTCCTCTTTCGAATTATTTGACAGAAGCCACGCAATGCCCGCCGCACTCCACAGAAATGGGCATTGCAGAACGCCTGAGCCTTAAGTTGGCCTGTATTGGCGCGCGCCTCAATTCCCCGCATGAAGCTCATCGTGTAAGCAGTTTCCTACGTAGTCTGGCCGAGCAAACAGCAGCGATTCGTCGAGGATCGGCGTAAATTGGAAATCCAAGCAGGATTAAGGGGACTTCAAAGAATGCTCGGCAGCAAAAAGGTCGCCAAGAGCGCGCCATCAATCAAGGATGTGCCGGCCGACGCCGAGCTGTCGAAGGCGATCGCGCAAACCAGCCCAGAGTGCATCAAGGTGGTTGCAGCAGACGGACGGCTATTGCAAATGAATCCGTCCGGCGTTGCCATGATAGAAGCCGACTCGTGGGAGAGCGTCGCGCACGCACTCACATCCGAGCTCATCGCCCCAGAACATCAGAGTCTCTGGCTGGCCAATCATCAGCGGGTTTGCGACGGAGAAGCGCTGGTTTGGGAATTCGATATCGTTGGCCTGAAAGGCACGCGGCGGAGCATGGAAACGCATGCCTCGCCGATTCGCCTGGGCGACGGCAGCACGGGACAGCTTGCCATCACGCGAGACGTGACGGCGCGGAATCAATCGCGCGATGAACAGCGAGAGCTGCACGCCGAATTGGAAGAGAAGGTAAGACTGCGTACCCAAGAGCTGGAGACAGCGCTTTCCCGCTTGCAGGAGAGCGAGCGCAGCTTTGAGCTGCTGGTCGATAGTGTCACCGACTACGCCCTTTTCATGCTCGATCCGACCGGACGCATCGTGAGTTGGAATTCGGGCGCGCGACGCATCAAGGGTTACGACGCGGCGGAGATCATCGGCAAAAGCTTCGAGTGTTTTTATTCTGAGCAGGACCGGGCGGCCGGATTGCCGGCGGCGAATCTACGCACGGCTACACTGGAAGGCCGCTTGGAGACTGAAGGATGGCGTGTCCGCAAGGACGGTACGCGCTTTTGGGCCAATGTCATCATCGACGCCATCCGCACCGACGGGCATCTGGTGGGCTACGCCAAGATTACGCGCGACATTACCGAGCGTCGAGCCGCGGAGGCCAGATTGCGGCAGGCGCAGAAAATGGAAGCGGTCGGTCAATTCACCGGCGGCGCCGCACATGACTTCAACAATTTGCTCATGGCGATTTTGGGAAGCCTCGAGATCCTGCGCAAACGACTGCCGAACGAAGCGCGCCTCATCGCCCTGTTGGACAATGCCGTGCAGGCCGCCAAGCGCGGTTCCTCGCTGACGCAACGCATGCTGGCGTTTGCCCGCCGCCAGGAACTGAAACAGGAGGCGGTGGATCTTGCGCATTTGGTGAATAACATTTTGGAACTTCTGGAGCGCTCCCTGGGCCCCACGATCAATATAGAGACCCGGTTCCCGCGTGAGGCGGTGCGAGTGCGCACCGATGCGAATCAACTCGAAACCGCGTTGCTCAACCTGGCAATCAACAGTCGCGATGCCATGCCCAATGGCGGTACCTTGACCATCTCGGTGACTGAACATTCCATTGCCGGGGCGCATTCGACCGGCCTGCCGCCGGGCGCGTTCGCTTGTCTCGCCGTCGCCGACACCGGTCACGGAATGGATGAGGCGACGTTAACCCGCGCGACTGAGCCGTTCTTTACCACCAAGGGCATCGGCAAAGGCACCGGACTCGGTCTCTCGATGGTGGATGGCCTCATCGGGCAGTCCGGCGGCAAGCTCATTGTTCAGAGCCAGGTGGGGCGGGGCACCACCATTGAACTATGGTTTCCCATCACGACGAAAGTTGAGGAAGCCCGCGCAGGCGGTCCCACCGATTTGCAGGAAGGGGTGCAAACCGACCGGCGACTGTGCATCCTTGCCGTGGACGATGACAGCCTGGTGTTGGCCAATATCGCGGCGATGCTCGAGGACTTGGGCCATAAAGTCATCGCCGTGGGTTCCGGGGCGAGAGCCATCGAAACGCTCGAATCCACGCCCGGCATCGACTTGGTGATTACGGATCAAGCGATGCCGGTCATGACCGGCACTCAGCTCATCGAGGCGCTCAGAGCGCGTCGCCCCGCGTTGCCGGTGATCCTGGCCAGCGGATATGCGGAATTGCCTCAGGGCGTCAGTGCGTCGATTTGCAGGCTGTCCAAACCCTTCACTCAACGCGCGCTCGCCGAGGCGCTCGCGGCAACAGCCGTCAACTGATCTGTCTGAGTTCGTCGATGTCGACGAGGCCATCCTGACTATAGAACGTCAACGACATCGCTCGGCTGCTGTTGGGACAGATCCCGCTGATTTGCAGATCGCCGGTATGGTAGACGGCGAGTTTGCCGTAAGACTCGACGATGAGCCTGTGCAACTCGCGAAAAAACGCATAGCGCCTGCCATATTGTGACCCGCTGGTGGCAGGTTGACCGAGTTTCTCCGGCCACCACCTATCCGATCCGCGTCCAACAGTAATGGGGTGTTCCATATTCGCAATCCTTGAGCGAGGAGTGAATCGAGCGAGCACGAATCCTCTGCCAGATGGAGAATTGCTGTCTGTAAGAAAAAATCTCTATATTTGTAAGACTGGCTTTTTGGGCGCCGCGGAAAAATCAATTCGCATCCGGCGCGAAGAGTCAATGCGGAGGTTCGTGCGAGTTGCGGTCAAGAAGACCGAAGGCGCTGAGGGACGCGGCCGCGCTGATGAGGGCGCCGATGCCCATCGCGATGTGGAACGCTACCAGCAGCCCTGCGCCCGCCGCTGCCAGCACGGATCCGAGCAATGCGGTGGCCACCAACCCGCCGCTTCGCGCCACGGCGCTGTTGATCCCGGATGCAGAGCCGGTATGAGCCGCATCCACTGAGGTGAGAACCGCCGTGGTCAGCGGCGCCACCGCGCCGCTCATGCCGAGCGCGATGACCACGATCATCGGCAGCACCTCGGTCCAGTAGCTCGAACTCGAATCCATGCGCAGCGCCATCAGGAATCCGGCTGCAACGACCAGCGGACCGATGCCGAGCGGCAGCCGCGTCCCGATTCGGCCGACGAAGGCGCCCGCCAAGGGCGAAGTCACCGTCAATATCAACGGCAACGGTAGAAGGGCGGCGCCCGCAGCCGTGGCCGAATAGCCGGCGGTCTTGATCAATACGTAGGGGAGCAGCACGAAGAGCCCACCCATCGCTCCATAGAGGAGAAATGTGAGAATCGTCAGCCCCACGAAGCTCTTTGAGGCGAACAGCATCAGCGGCATCATGGCGCGTCCACCCCGCGCCGACTCAAATCGCAAGAAAGCGAGCAGCAACAGGACCGCAGTGGCGGCAGCGGCCAATGCGGCCGGAGTCCAACCGCGGCGGCTGGCGCCGACGGTGAGAGCCAAGGTCAACGCCGCCAGACCGATCGTGGCCAGAATTCCGCCGATCATGTCGAGCGGGTAGGTTTCGCTGTGCCGGTCCTGCGGTACAAACCGCCAAGCCAGAATGATGGCACCGCACGCCAACGGCAGATTCAACAAAAAAATCGCGCGCCAGCTGCCCAAATCGATGAGCCAGCCGCCAAGCACCGGGCCGATCGCGCCCATGGCCGCACCGGTCGCCGCCCAAATCCCGATCGCACGTCCTTTCGATTGGCCTGCGAATGTTTGCCCCAGGATGGCAAGGCTGTTGGGCATGAGCATAGCGGCGCCGACGCCTTGAATCAGCCGACTCGCGAACAGGGCAGGCAGTCCGGGCGCCAAGGCACCGCCCAGCGATCCCAACGCGAACACGAAAGTGCCCAGGATGAGCAGACGCCGACGGCCGAAGTGATCGCCGGCGGCGCCCCCGAGCAACAGCAAGGCGCTCAACGGCAGAAGATAGGCATTGATAACCCACTGCAGTTCACCGGCGTCGGCATTGAAACTTCGCGCAAGGGTCGGAAGGGCAACATTCACCACGGAACCGTCGACGAATGCCAAGCCCGATGCCAGGATCGTTGTCACGAGAACCAGATTCGAGTGCGAAGCCGGGGACGATGCCTTTGCGCATTGCGCAACTGCAGAATCGCAGCCGGGGTGTAGGGAACTCATGCCGGCTCAACGGCCGGCGAATTTCGCGTAGAGGCGCTCCCTCTGATCCGGGTCAACGTTGAGTTTGGAGATATCACCTCCGGCCCAACGCATGAGCTTCGGGTCCATGACCTTGAACCACTGCGATGGAAAAGCCGCCAGTCCAAAGGAACCCGGATAGCCGCTCGGCAGGCGCGGCAAATCTTCGAAGTCACGCAGCGTCTGGTAGGGCCGCAATGCATTGGCGTGGTGATCCGAATGGCGCTGCAAATGGAAGGTCAGCAAGTTGGAAAAAATGTGATTGGTATTCCACGAATGCCGCGGTCTGCAGGCTTCGTAGCGGCCGTTCGGCAACTTCTGGCGCAGCAGACCGTAATGCTCCACGTAATTGGCCTGGGTCAATCCGTACCAGGCGTACACATGATGAATGATCAGATACGGCAGTAGGATCCACCCGAATGTCGCGATCAACGCGGTGCCGACCGCGAGCGTTAGCGTCCACGACAGCAGTATCGGATTGAGCCAGGTGAATGGGCGGTGGCCCTGCTTGGCCAGGCGTTCCCGTTCATGGTGCCAACCGCGCTTGAATGCTCCCGGAATTTCGCGACGCACGAACTTGTAAATGCTTTCACCCATCCGGGCGCTGGCGCAATCTTCGGGCGTCGCCACATGGACATGGTGACCCACGTTGTGTTCGATGCAAAAATGGCCGTAACCCACCAGACCGTTGGCAACCTGTGCGGCGATGCGGTCGGCGCGATTATTTTTGTGCCCCAATTCATGACCCAGCAAAATCGCACCGCTGCTTTGAAAGCCGGTCCCGAGCGCCAATACCGTGTACGCCCACCACGGTACGCGGTAGGTGCCGAGAAACCACGCAACCACCGAGAAGCTTGCGAACAGCAGCACGATGCCGACATACAAAAGTATGCGGTAGTAATTGTCCTGTGCCATGTGCCGCACCACCGCTTCGGGTGGGTTGTGGTGATCCTCCCCCATGAGGGCATCGACGCTGGGAATGACGACAAAGTTGTAGAAGAGAGGAAACAGCAACGCGATCGGGTTATGACCGGTCGCGAAGTAAAGGGCGATGGCCATCGGCGGGTTGAATCCCCCGGTCAGCGATAAGAGCCACAGGTAGCGCTTCTTGTCGACGTACTGAATCGGTCGACCGTCCGCCGTCTGCCCTACAAATTCCATCTTGGCAGCCTCGCTCGCATATAAGCCTTCGCTTGTATTTTTGCGAGGCCATTATACCTTATGGATGCAGCGTGAGTTTTTGCGCGCGCCAATTGAGCAGTTCGGCGACGTAAAGCTCATTCTCCGAAGGGCAGGCCAATTCATGAATCCAGCCGAATTTCTTCAAAGTTTTGCCGCTGCCGCCGAGCCATCCCAAGACCCTGCCGTCGAGAGTGAGTTTATAGATGCGGCCCGGATAGGCGTCTGAGACATAGAGATATTGGGTCGGCCCCGGCGTGATGCACAGAGCCCACGGCGATCCTGGGTGCATCGTGGCGGGACCCGTTTCGGTGGGCCGGTTGCCGATGGCAACGGGACTATTCGGCGGCGCGGGCACGTCGATTTTGATCGTGTTCAGCAGCTTGCCCGACGTATTGAAAATCTGGATGCGCCCATTGCCGCGATCCGCGACGTAGATGCGATTTTGCGAATCGCTCGCAATCGAATGAAGGGTGTTGAACTGGCCCGGTCCGGATCCGGGCTCGCCCCAAGATCCGACCCAGTTGCCATCCTTGTCGTACTTGGCCACCCGGGAATTGATATAGCCGTCGCTGATGTAGAGGTTGTCGCTCGAATCCCACGTCATATCCGTAACCTGCCGGAATAATCCGTCGACAGGCTGCAGCGGCGGTTTTGGGTGCTCCAGCGGATGCGCGCTCTCGTCGGAGGCCTCGGGCTTGCGCCCAAATACCCGGCTCACCCGTCCCTGCGGATCGAACCTCACAACCACATCCGAACCTTTATCCGCTACCCAAATGTTGTCGTATCGATCGACGCGCACCGCATGTGCAAAAGACCAGGCATATAAATTTTTGCCGATCTCGCGCACGAACTTGCCTGTGGAATCGAACTCGAGCAGTTGTGCGGCCGCCGCTCCGTAGGCCGGCCCGCTGGTGTTCCCCCGCGACAGTACAAACACATGCTTCTTGGAGTTCACCGCGATGCCCGACACCTCGCCGAAATACACGCCCTCGGGAAGCTTGAAAAAATCCGGCGTCGAGTCGAAAGCGATTTCTGGGACGGATTGTGCGAAAGCGGCTGCGCAAAAACACACGCCCGTCAGGACCTTGAGCAGAATCCTTCTCATTTTGATGTCCCCTGCTTGGCGCCGCGCCGGCGCCGTCCCGGCTAATATTACACCGCAGGGCGCGGACCGATCGTCAAACGCTGGATCAGTTCGCGGCGCGCGGAGCGTGCGAGAACTTTTGACCCGCGCTCACGCCGGCGCTCGTCCCATTGGTCGCGGCGTTGCCCACGACTGCGATCAATAGCGGTACCAGAGCCCGGCGCACGAGATGTTTCATGTTCTCTCCCTTCATAAGTCCGGCCCACAAGGCGGCATCAGTGATCGCCCGAATTGTCCGTCAGGCGCACGGTTTGCAGGTTGAGCTTTTTGCGCAGTGCGCTGACGTCGGACGCCGCCACCGGCGCGGCCTGATTGCCCCAGCTGTTGCGAATAAAGGTCGAGACATCCGCGATCTCTTGATCGGTGAGCTTCCAGGCGAAACTCGGCATGCCCAAAGGCGAGGGCCGCGAGGCACTTACACCGACGCGCGTGCCTCCGAGTATCAAATGCTCGAGACCTGTTGGATCGGATTGCTGCAGCATGGCGTCCTTGCCAAGCGGCGGAAATAGCCGCGATTGGCCCACTCCGTTGTCCAAATGACAGGATGAGCAGGCGTCGGAATATATTTCTGCGCCACGGTGCATTGCCGCCGCCTCAGGCGCGGCGGAGGAGACGCTCGGGCTCGCCGGCTGACTCTTGAGATACACGGCGATCGCGCGCCGATCCGTATCGCTCATGTGGGACGTGGAGTGCGTGATCACATCGGCCATGTCGCCGCCCGCGGCAGCATGCGCGTTGCGCCCCGAGCCCAGGAATTCGGCGATGTCGTCGACGCTCCAACCTCCAAGGCCTGTGCGCGAATTGCCGGTTAGGTCCGGCGCAACCCAATTGTCGAGGGTTCCGCCCTGTAGCTCTTGCTTGGATTTGTCAGCGCCGAGAAAATTCTTGGGCGTATGGCACCCACCGCAGTGCCCGAGACCATTGACAAGATAGGCGCCGCGGTTCCATTCCGTCGATTGCCCGGGATCGGTTTGAAAATCGTGGCTGTCGAGGAACAACAGGTTCCACGCACCTACCATGGAGCGGAAATTGAGGGGGAAAGGTAGATCATTTTTCGGCGGGCTGTAGTTCACCGCAGGCACCGTCGTCAGGTATGCGAAGATCGCGTCATCATCCTCGCGGCTCACCCGTCGAAACCATGGATAGGGAAACGCGGGGTAAAGATCTTCCCCTTGCGCGCCTTTGCCGTCGTGCATCGCCCGGTAGAATTGATCGCTGGTCCAGGCGCCGATACCGGTGTTGCGGTCGGGCGTGATATTGGGCGTGTAGATGACGCCGAATGGCGTGTTCAGTCCCAATCCGCCCGCGAACGGCTCGCCGCCTTCGCGCTGATGGCAGGATAGGCAGTCGCCCGCGGCCACCAGATACTGGCCGCGGCGAATCTGCGCCGCGTTTGGCAGAGAATCGTCGAAACGTTGAGTCAGAAGGCTCCGCGCGGTGACCGCGGAACTCGCATGGGCCGGCAACTCGAGCATTTGGCTCACCGCAAGACTGCCAACGCCCAAAGCCGCAACGGCACCCGCCAGCAATATTATTCGAAGCGTGGAACGGCGCATGGCTACCCCCTCACCAACGGGCCCGGGGCCTTGAGGTATTGCGACTTGATGGCGTCCGCCGACAAGTACGCGAGGGCCGCAACCGTGCCTGTCGGGTTGTATCCGGCGTTTTGCGGGAACGCCCCGGAGCCCATTGAGAAGACATTGGGTACGTCCCAGGTCTGCAGATACTTGTTGACCACGCTGTTTCTGGGGCTATCTCCCATGATGGCGCCGCCGGTGTTGTGAGTGGTCTGGTAGGGCACCACGCTCCAAGAACCGGTGCGCCGGTTCAGCTTGATTTCGCGCGGATTCATGGCCTTCGCCACTTCTGCCGCACGGTCGGTCAGGTAGTCCGACATTTTGTGATCGTTCTGCGTGAAGTCGAACGTCATTCGCAGCATGGGCCGTCCATGGATATCGCGGTACGTGGGGTCCAAATCCAGGTAATTGCCGCGCGTGCTCATGCATGAACCGTGAACGCTGAGCGAAAACGACCGCAGGTAATTTTTCGCCGCCGCGTGCTTCCATTCGAGTCCCCAGGCAGGCGTGCCTTGCGGCGTGTAAATCATTTCGATCGGGCGCCCGCCGGTAATCATTCCCGCGATGTAGGCACCGCCGATGAAGCCCAAGCCCCCATGGTCGAAGTTGTCGCCGTTGAAGTCGTCGATGACGGTGGCGAGCGCACCGGCACCGATGAACGGATTCATGAGCTTGTCGTCGAAGAAGACATTCACGGACGACATGGTTTGGTAGGCGTAGTTTTTGCCGACGACGCCTTCCCCCGTTTTTGGATCGTAGGGCTTGCCGATGCCCGACAGCAGCAGCAAGCGGACATTTTGCAGAACATACGCCGAGAGGATGACCATCTCAGCCGGCTGAAAGAATTGCTCGCCGGCGCTATTGACGTAGGTCACACCGGTGGCGCGCTTTTTATCGGCGGTCAGTTCAACTCTTAGCACCTCGCACTCGGTCTTGAGGACGAAATTCGACCTCTGCAAAAGATACGGAAGCACCGTGGTCTGCGGACTCGCCTTCGAATAGTTCCCGCAGCCAAATTTTTCGCAGAATCCGCAGTAGGTGCAGGCTCCCATCTGCGCGCCCAGCGGATTGGTATAAGCCTGGGACATGTTGCCGGTCGGGTGCGGAAAAGGGTGGCGTCCGAGTTCCGCGGCCGCCTTGCCAAACAAGGTTGGCCCGTAGGTCTGCTGCATCGGCGGGTTGGGGTATTCGCTTGCTCGGGGGCCCTCGAAAGGATTGCCGCCCTGCTGGATCTTGCCTTGAAGATTTCCCGCCTTACCGCTCGTACCGCACAGCTGGTCGAATTGATGGTAATGCGGCTCGAGTTCCTCGTAGGTGACTCCCCAGTCCTGAACCGTCATGTCGTCGGCCGTCACCGCCTTCTTCCCGTAGCGCTTTTCATTGTGGCTCTTGGTCAAAAAATCCGTGGGCAGGAAGCGCCAGATCTGACCGTTCCAGTGGACGCCGCCGCTGCCCACACCGGTGCCGAGGAGAAACGAACCCAGGTGGCGCATGGGCAGCGCCTCTTGATTGACGTTGTTCCGGATGGTGAGCGTGTCATCGGAGACGTTCTGAAATAAATGGTGGCGCCACATGTAGCGCAACTCATCCTGTGCAAATCCGGTCGCAAAATCGGTGGGCGTGTCGCGCCACGGCCCACGCTCCAGCGCGACCACATTCAATCCTGCGTCGCAAAGCTGCTGCCCCATGATGGCGCCGGTCCAGCCGAACCCCACCAATACTGCATCGACAGGTTTAAGGGTGGTGCTCATTTCAAGTCTCCGTCCAGCCGGGACGGCCCTTGAAACCGACCGTGGGAAAGGGCACGGGCTCGCCGTGGCGAGTGACCCAGTCCTTGTAGTTATAGTGTGCGCCCGGAAAACCGATCATCTTCCACGCACCCATGTCCTTGTTGCCGCCGTAGATCGGATCCGAAAAATAACCTTCCTTGGTATTTTGCAAAAACATGGTGAAGAAGGATTTGGCGTCGACTCCGTCCTCTAGCTTGATCTCGCCGCTCTCCATTCCTTTCAATAATTTGTCCTGGTCGGCCGCGGCGAGCTTCGCAAATGTGGCTGCGCCCAGATTCGCGCCGACGTATTTGTCGATCGCAGAAATGGCCGCGCGATAAAATTGCGCGGGATTGAAGCGGCTCTGATAGCCCTGTTCGGGCGTACCCTTCGGCCACGGTCCGCCAAGATAATAGTGATCGCCGCGGCCGAAGGGTCCCGCGAGCTGGCGATCCAGGAAGAAGGGTACATTGGCCTCTACGCCGCCGGGTCCGACCGGGTCGTTCGGTATCAAACGCGCCACCGCGGCCTCGATGAATGCCGCTTCGACCGGCGTGAAATACACATATCCGGTGCCGCTGGCCCCGGGCGGCGCATCCGCCGTCCCTTCCTTCCACGGCACGGAGCCGCGAATCGTTTGTGGAGGCGCTCCAAGCTCGCCGTCGTGCACACTCGCCGCCGCTGTACCTGCAATTCCCGCCGCGACGCTGCCGATGAGAAGTTGTCGGCGCCGGAGATTCACTTTGCTCACCATAAAAAATCCTTCGATCCGCAGCTGCGGATTCCTGCGATTGTTAGTGCTTTTGAAGCCGGAACTAAACGCTGAACTTCAATTACAGCATCGTCAATAGGACAATCACCCGAAGAAACAAAATCCGATTGCGACGCGAACTCGGGGACTTGACTCCCGCGCCCATTTGTAAAACTTTCACGCAGTCCACACCAGTGTGCCTAGGTATCATTGACCCAGGTGCCGGCTTATTTGCTCACTCCACTCCGCGCCCGCGAGCCGGTCGCGCGAAGCCATGTGCTTCACAAGCTCATTGGCCGAAGGGCGCAGCGCCGTGCGCTCGTAAAGCACGTCGACCCCGGTCGAGGCGCCGCGCGCCGTGAGCCGCAGTGTGATCACCGTGACAACCACATCGGGAATCACATAGACGTATTGAATCCGCTGCGCCGAACGGTCGAACGCGGTGTTGACCCAGACCGCGCTCCCGGCTTCGTGAGCGACTCTAAAAACCATGCCTTCTTGGTCGAAAGGCTTTTCCGGCCACAGAAAAAGCGGTTCCCAATCCGGAGCCCAAACCCGCTCCTTATCCGCCCCGAACAGCGGCCACGCAACATCGAACGGCGCGCTCGCACTGAGCGAGAAATGCTCGCGTGTATGCAGGAGCGCCCGGGTGCTCACGATCGCTCCCTCAATTGATGGCTGTCGGCGGCGCGGAGCGTCAAACGGTAGACTTTTTTAAGCTCGACGATCTGCGCCAGCGTCTCCTTGGAAAAAACGCTCTTCCCCTCAAAGGCGTGCAGCACGATTCCTTCGAACAGGTCTCCGACGGAGAGATCCTTGAGTTCCGCCAGGGCTTTGAGCACCTTCAACAGCCGCTTTTCAATTCTGATTCCCGTTTGTACGCGCTCGACTTGGACCATGGGATCTCCCTCTTTAAATTCGCGATGGTACCAATGTACATAGGTACACAACAAGAGCGCGACGCGTCGCGGGAACCGGGGCGGGGGCGGGGGCGGGGTGGGCGGGGCGCGGCTACAGCAGTTTCCGCCCGGATGGGCGGGTCGCGGTCAGATTCCGCCTACGGATGAGCGGCCCCCGGGGATGGTGGCGCGCGTGGATTTGAGGGCCATAATGTGGGGAGCCGACAGGAGAAGATCGCATGACCATGGGACGACGAGAAAAAGACATCAAGCTGCTGGTCGCCAAATTCGTCAAGCTGGTTGAGTCGCTCAATCCAGGCGAGCGTCTATCGATCAAAAAGGTCGCTGCCAAAAAGCTACCGGGTGCAAAAGCCCGAAGCCGAAAGAGCGCGGCTGCCGGAGCGCGTAAAACGCCGAAGACAAGAGGGGGTTAAACGAGGGGTAACCGCGCCAGCAGATCTTCCACGCTGCCGACGAGTTCATCAAGCTTTTGCAGCAAAATGACGCCAGTGCCGTCTGATTGCGCGTGTCAACGGCGGCCGCCGGCGTCCGTTAACATTGGGACATGCCTTCCCGTACCACCTGCGCCGGCCTTGCCTGCGGACTGCTGCTCGCCGGGTGCGCCATGCGCACCGAGATTCCGCGCGGGCCGGTCATCCCTCTAAAAACGCCGCGCCGCGAGGATACCTTGTGGCTCGAGCGGACCTCCTTCGGCCTCGACTCGGCCAGCGTCGAAAGCTACCGTCAGCTGGGACGTGAACGCTTTCTCGAGGGGCAATTGCACCCCGGCGAAGCGCCGCTGCCCGCTCCGATCACCGCGGAAATTGCGGCGCTCGAAGTGTCGCATGCCGATCCTTTGAAATGGCTCGCCGATGTCAATGGCCAATACAAGAACATCAACGCCATGTCCGATGGACCGGACAAGGAGCAGGCCCGCAAGGCGCTCAATGACCGCGGCAATAGGCTCGCCTACGAAGCCATTCGCCGCAATCTACTGCGTGCGGTTTATTCGCCCGCGCAGCTCCAGGAACAAATGGTCTGGTTCTGGCTCAACCATTTCAGTGTGTTTCAGTACAAGGCCAATCTGCGCTGGCTGGTGGGCGACTATGAAGAGCGCGCCATTCGGCCGCACGTCTTCGGGCATTTCAAAGACCTCGTCATGGCAACTTTGGAACATCCGGCCATGCTGCAATATCTCGACAACAATCAGAATGCCGCCGGGCACATCAACGAAAACTATGCGCGCGAATTGTTGGAGCTGCATACGCTCGGCGTCGGCGGCGGCTACTCGCAGCAGGACGTGCAAGAGCTGGCGCGAGTGCTCACCGGCGTGGGCATCAATGTCGGCGCCTCGCCCAGGTTGAGGCCCGAGATGCAGCGCCTGTATGTTCGCAACGGCGCCTTCGAATTCAATCCCGCGCGGCATGATTTCGGCGCCAAAATGCTGCTCGGGCACCCGATTGCCGGCAGGGGATTCGGCGAGGTCGAGGATGCGGTCAACTTGATCGTCTCGCAGCCGGCCTGCGCCCGATTCGTCTCGCGGGAGCTGGCGATTTACTTCGTGGCGGACAATCCTCCGCCGGCGCTGGTCGAGCGCATGGCGCAAACGTTCATGCGCACCGATGGCGACATCGGCGCGGTGCTTCGTGCCCTATTCCTATCGCGTGAGCTCGAAGCGGCGTTGGGCGCAAAATTCAAGGACCCGACACGCTATGTCGTATCGGCGATCCGCTTCGCCTACGATGGCAGGCCGATCAGCAACACCCGTCCGATACTGAACTGGCTCAATGGTCTGGGCGAGGCCCCCTACGGCCGTCAAACTCCGGATGGCTATCCTTTGACGGAACTCGGTTGGGCCAGCTCCGGTCAGATGAGCCGCCGTTTCGAGATTGCGCGTGCCATTGGCGCGGGTAATGCGGGCCTGTTCGATCTTGAAGACGGCGCCGCCGCGAGTGCGGCAGGATTCCCGCAACTGTCGAACCGCCTGTACTTCGAAGCGCTCGAACCGTTTCTTGCGGCGCGGACCAAGGATGCCCTCAATCGCGCGAATTCGCAGCAGGAGTGGAATACCTTTCTGCTGTCCTCGCCGGAGTTCAGCTATGAATGAATCAGCGATGGGTGAATCAGGTATGAACGACCGCAGCGTAAATCGACGCCATGTGCTTCTGGGTGGCGCCGCGCTGCTCGGCGCAGGAATATCGGGCCGCTTGTTTGCCGCGCCGGCCGGCGGGCCGCGGTTCCTGCTGGTATTTCTGCGCGGCGGGTACGATTCGACCAACTTCCTGATCCCCTATTCGAGCAGCTTTTACTATGAAACGCGCCCAAACATCGCCATCGCCAAACCGGATCCAGCATCCAACACCAGCGCGTTGGCGCTCGATGCCGATTGGGCGCTCGCGCCTGCGGTCCGCGAATCGATCGGCTCCCTGTACCAGCAGCGCCAGGTTGCGTTCGTGCCCTTTGCCGGAACCGAGGACTTGTCGCGCAGTCACTTCGAGACTCAAGACAGTATCGAACTGGGTCAACCCTTGAGTGGGACGCGCGATTATCGTTCGGGATTTCTCGGCCGGCTTTCGCAACAATTGACCGGGCCCGCGCAGCCCAATTCATCGATTGCCTTCACCGACGCCTTGCCCCTGGCCTTCGAGGGCGCCGCGACGGTGCCCAACCTATCCTTGAAGAGTGTGGGCAAACCGCCCTTCGACGAACGGCAGGCGCGAATTTTGAGCGATATGTATGCCGGTCATCATCTCGAAGCTGCCGTCAGCAATGGTCTGGAGTTGCGTCACGAAGTGGCCCAAGAGATGGCGGAAGAAATGAGCGCGGCCAATCGCAACGCAATCAATACGAAGGGATTCGAACTCGAAGCGGAGCGAATGGGTCGATTGATGCGCGACAAATATCGGATCGGGTTTATCGACATCGGCGGCTGGGACACGCATGTCGGTGAGGGCGCGGCCGCCGGCCCGTTGGCCTCCAACCTGGGCAGTCTCGGCCGAGGCCTGCAAGTGTTCGCCTCGTCGCTGGGATCCGAGTGGAACAACACAGTGGTGGTGGTGCTTTCCGAATTCGGCCGAACCTTTCGCGAGAACGGCAACCGCGGCACCGATCATGGGCATGGTACGGTGTACTGGGTTCTGGGCGGATCCATTAGCGGGGGCACCATCGCCGGTGAGCAGCAACGGCTGGTTCAAAGTACTCTGTTTCAAAATCGCGACTATCCGGTGCTGAACGACTATCGATCCGTACTGGGCGGACTGTTTCGCAGGCTCTGGGGTCTTTCACCCGAGCAAAGCTCCCGAGTCTTCGCGCAGGCATCCTTGGTCGACTTGAAACTGGTGTGACCGGCACCGGTCGACCCGGCCATTATCGCGACTGCCGAAAGCCTGCTTGATTTTGGCCTGCTGAAAAAATCAGCGTAGTTGGCTGTCCTTGCTCCCGCGGCGGTTGTATCCAGCCGAGCGCACGGTCTCGCGGTCGCGAGCATCCTGACAGGGTAGACAGAGCCGCACGCCGGGAACCGCGTCCCGCCGCAGTTGCGGAATTTCTGTCCCGCACTCCGCGCAATGCGTCAAGCTCGGGCCCTGCGGCAGGCGGCTCTTGGCAAGGTTGATCGCATCCTTGACGGTCGCGTCAATCTGTTCTTGCACCGCCCCTTCTTTTGCCCACCCGGTCGCCATACACCTATCATTAGAGCCGCGCCGGCAGAATGCAAGGCCGCCTAGGCGTTGCTGCTACCGCGCACCGCGAGCAATTCGCGGATCACATCACTTGGCTGTTCTCCCCCACGGGTGATTCGCCG
Organism: uncultured Gammaproteobacteria bacterium; assembly: GCA_963721095.1. GTDB lineage: Bacteria > Pseudomonadota > Gammaproteobacteria > Steroidobacterales > Steroidobacteraceae > Bog-1198. Next base: position 1,404,489 of record CAVRHU010000001.1, read on the forward strand.
GTGCGCTTAGATTTTCGCGCACCGGCGAGCCCCTTGCTTACTGACGCTTAAGGCGTTTTTTACTTAGCCCAAGGTTACCGGAAAGAACAGCCGAGAGTCGCCCCGCTGAATGAGCAGCGCCACCTGCCTGTCATGGTCCTTGACGAGCTTGCGCAACTGCGCCACGGTTTGGACCGGGGTGCCATCGACCGACAACACTACGTCGCCGGGCTGGATCCCCGCGTCAGCCGCGCGGCCCTGCGCATCCTCGACCAGAAGGCCCCCAGGGACGCCGGCCTGCTGACGTTCCTCCGGGGTCAGCGGACGCAGCGCCAAACCCAGTTTCGGCTGGGACGCACTGCCGCTCGAGTCATTGTTGTCCGCCGTCAAGGTCTCCGCGTTGCCGATGGTCGCCGTCACATCCAGTGTCTTGCCGTTGCGCCAGATTTCGATCGATGCCTTTTCGCCGGGCGTTGCCATGCCGACCTTTTGCGATAGCGAGCCCGCGTCGATGACGGGAGCGCCATTGAATTTCAATATGACATCGCCCACCTTGATGCCGGCTTGCGCGGCTGCACTATCGGGAACGACTTTGGCCACGAGCGCCCCATTGGGCGAGGTCAATTTGAATGAATCGGCCAACGCCTGATTCAGGGGTTGCACTTCAACGCCCAAGCGCGCGTGCTCGACCTTGCCGGTCTTCACGATTTGGTCTTTGATCTGCACCGCCACGTTGATCGGAATCGCAAACGAGACACCCTGAAAGCCGCCGGAATTGCTGTAAATCTGCGAATTGATGCCGACGACTTGACCGCTGGAATCAAACAGCGGCCCGCCGGAATTGCCGGGATTGACCGCCGCATCCGTTTGGATAAAGGGCACGTAGCCGTCGCCCGGCAGCGAGCGTCCTTTGGCGCTGACGATGCCGGCCGTGGCCGTCTCTTCCAATCCGAACGGTTCGCCGATCGCGAGCACATAGTCGCCGACACCCAATTTGTCTGAATTTCCGAGCGTCACGGTCGGAAGATTGTGAGCCGCGATCTTGAGCACGGCGATGTCGCTGGTCTTGTCGGCACCCAGAACCTTCGCTTTGTACTCACGGTGGTCGGATAGTTTCACCGTAACTTCCTTGGCACCGTCAACGACGTGCGCATTGGTGAGCACTATCCCATCGGGGGATATCAAGAATCCCGAACCTTGTGCGCGCTGAATGCCGTGCGGGCGCGGCATCTGGAAACCGCGAAAGAATTGCGAGAAGGGATTGTCATCGCCGTTCGGTCCGCCGAAGAAAAACTGCTGCGGGGCGCCGGTCGGAATCGGCCCCTCGGTGGTGATGCCGACGACGGCCGCCTCATTGCGCGCCACGATCGCCCGATAATTCGGGGCGGTCATCATCGGAATGGGCTCCGAAGAGGTGGATTGAGTTAAGCCGCTGGTCGCCGCGACTGCGGTCGGGGCAGCGGGCTGCAGCACGCTATGGGCGGATATCCCAGTTGCCATGCCGATAGCAAGCAGGCCGATTGCAGACCACGCCAGCGTGGAATTGCGAAGTTGCATGTGAGTTCCTCCAAAATAACCTTAAGCGAGTTTTCGCCGTGATGGCAGGATCCCATGCCTTCCTTAAGCCAGTCTTAAGGGGTGCGCGGAAAACTTAACGTAACTTGCAGGCCTCCACCCGGCGCGTCGCCGAGGTCGAGGCGCGCTCCATGACGCTCGGCAATGGCCTTGACGATGGCCAGGCCGAGTCCCGTGCCGTCTTCTTGTGCTGCGGCGCGTCGATAGAAACGATCGAAAATGCGCTCGCGATCCTGCGCTGGAATGCCGGGACCTGTATCGCTGACCTCGAGGAGCGCGTCCGTGCCCAAGGATCGGCACCGCACCTGAACAGTCCCGCCGGGAGGCGTGTAGCGCACGGCATTGTCGACGAGATTGCGCGCCAGAGTTCGCAGCGCTTCGCGATTGCCCTGAATGTAAAGGCCGGGCGCCGCGTCGAGCCCCAAGTCGATGTTGCGCGCGAGCGCCAAATCGTGGGTGTCCTTGATCCCGTCGGCCACCGCCGCGGAAATATCCATTTTCTCGAAGTCCATGGCGGCTTCCTGCGGCTCATTGCGCGCCAGCGTCAGCAACTGCTCGACCAGATGTATGGCGCGTTCGACCGCCAACCCTAAGCGAGTTCGCGCCTCCAGGCGCTCGGTCTCATCCGGCGCCCGATCGAGCAATTGCAGCTGCAATCGCAATGCCGTCAGCGGAGAGCGCAGTTCGTGCGCGGCGTCGGAAATGAATGCGCGTTGCGCTGAAAAAGACCGCTGCAGCCGCTCCAAAAGACGGTTCAGTTCGCTCACCAGGGGTTCAATTTCGCGCGGCAAATGATCGACGCCCAGCGGCGCCAACGAGCTCGCATCGCGGCGTTGGACTTCGGCGGCGACGAAACGCAGCGGCGTGAGGCCGCGCCGCACGATCCAGGCAACCGCGCCGATCATGATCGGCAGCAGCAGCGTGAGCGGTATGACGACCCGTTCTGCCGCGGCGCGTGCCAGGGCTTCGCGGACCTGCACCGGCTGCGCGATTTGGATGACCCCGTCGGCCGTCTGCAGACCATAGGCCCGCCACGGCTGGCCGCGCAGATTAAGATCGGCGTAGCCTAAAACCGTTTGATTGATCATCGGCAAGCCGGGCCGCGAAACATAGGTGCGGGCGCCGAACACGTCCCAAATTTGCACGACGAAGTCGCTGTCGCCCTGATCGGGGGGAACTTCGACGCGCGGCGCCAGCGAGATCTGACCGCGCAACGACAGCGCCATTTGCCGCAACTGATAATCGAACAGCGCCGAGGTCTCGGTCAGGACGCGCCGGTAGGTGACCCCGGCCGCGAGCAGCGAAATCAGCGCCACCAGAACGATCAATGCGACCAGCAGACGCGCGCGAATCGAACTCATGCGTGAATAGAACTCATGCTTTGGGAACGAAGTAACCCACGCCGCGCAGCGTGCGGATGGCGTCGCTACCCAGCTTGCGCCGCAAGCCATGAATGTAAACTTCGACCGCGTTGCTGCCGATTTGCTCGTCCCAACCGTACAAGCGATCCTCCAATTGCGCGCGGGACAGCACGGCTCCCGGCCGCTGCAGCAGGGCCTCCAGCACCGCAAACTCATGTGCCGAAACATTGACCGCAGCCCCGCCGCGCTCGAGGGTACGCGCCACGGGGTCGAGGCGCAGTTCGCCGTGCTGGATGCTGGGATCCCCACGCCCGGCCGAACGGCGCAGCACGGAGCGCATGCGCGCAGTTACTTCATCCAGATCAAAGGGCTTGACGATGTAGTCGTCGGCACCGGCATCGAGTCCGGCGATGCGATGCTGGATCTCATCGCGCGCCGTAAGAATGATGACGGGCGTGGCGTCGCCGCGTTTGCGCAGCTCGCGCAACACGTCGATGCCGTCCCGGTGCGGCAGACCGAGATCGAGCAGCACCACGTCGAAGACGGAATCCTGCAATGCGGCGGCGGCGCTCTTGCCGTCGCGCATCCAATCAACGGCGAAGCCATTCTGGCGAAGCGCCGTCTGCAGGCCTTGCGCGATCATGGCATCGTCCTCAACGAGCAGCACACGCATACGGCTCTAGGTCGCCGGCCTATTTCGGAATCGTCAACGTGTAGAAGAAGCGCGGCGCGGTCCTCAACGTGACGCTCGCCGGGCGCGGGCAGGGCATCCCGGCCAGACTGAAGCGCACGGTCTTGCTGAAATCCTGTTTCGCGGCGTCGTCATATTGATCATCGAGCACTTCGGCGGTTGCGCCGGGGAGACCTTCCGATTGATTCTCCTGGCACGGCCCCCACTTCAGCGAGAAGCGATGGTCGGGGTTGGTGCCGCGATAGAGCATCGTGACGATCAATTTATCCGTCTGCCTGCTATAGCGGACGCTGGCAAAATTGTCCGCTTGGACGGCGAGCGACACGAGTGTCGCGGCGCTCGCGAAGAGCAAAAAAAGAGAGCAATGCCGTTTCATGGGTTCTCTCGCTGGAGAAGCCAGAATACCGCATTTGGACCGCAGGCGTCTCGATCGGGCAGGCGGTGAAAACCGCTACGCGCGGCTCGCGGTGCGCCTACTTTGGCAAGAGGCGCCGACCTGCCCGAATCGACGCTCGCGCTTTCCGTACTCGTCGATGGCCTCGGCAAAGGCAGCGGCGTCGAAGTCCGGCCAAAAGCATTCGACGAAGTGCAGTTCGGCGTAGGCGCATTCCCACAATAAGAAGTCGCTCAAGCGCTTCTCGCCGCCGGTGCGGATGAGAAGGTCGACATCCGGCGCTTCGATGCAGTGATCGACGTCCGCAAGGTGTTTGACGAATCGCGAACGGTCCGTGGCGCGCTCGGCCGCCATGCGCCGGCAACTCTCGAGCAGCGAATGCTGAGAGGAATAATCGACCGCAATTCGCAATCGCATTCCCGTGCAGTGCGCCGTCGCCCGCTCACTGTGTTCGATGGTGCGCAGCACCTGCGGCCCCAGCCGGTCGCGCCGCCCGATTACGTTGATCCGAATCGATTGCTCCAGGCAGCGCGGCGTCTGCGTCAGCAGATAGCGGCGCAGCAGGGCAAACAAGGCGCCGACCTCGGTTTGCGGCCGGCGCCAGTTGTCGGCGGAAAATGCGTACAGGCTTAAGGTCGAGATGCCGCGCCGCGCCGCCGCTTCGACGACTTTGTCGACCGCTTCGGCGCCGGCGCGGTGGCCCGCGGTACGCGGCAGGCCGCGTTGCGACGCCCATCGGCCGTTGCCGTCCATGATGATTGCTACGTGCATGATGAGCTTTGTATCACAAAGTTAGAGAACGAAAAAAATCATGTTCGGCGGGTTGCCTTGATCACCGCCTCGACGTGATCGAGGTATCGATTCAAGGCATTCTTGCCGAGAGTTGTCAGCCGATAGACAGTCCTCGGACGGCGTTGTTCGAAGGATTTCGTGCAGCTCAAGTACTTCGCCTCTTCCAGCTTGCGCGCGTGGGCGCTCAAATTGCCGTCGCTGACATCGAACAGCGACTTGAGCTCGTTGAAGGTCAGTTCTTCGCGCACCGCCAGCGCGCTCATGATTCCCAGCCGAACACGCTCGTAGACCAGCCGGTCGAAAGTCGCGTCATGATCGGCGGCCGGGGCGGGAACCGCCGCGAGCTTCAGACGCTTCTGCGGCGTTTGCGGCGCGGTGCGGGCGTTAGATCTCGCTGCCACGTCCGCTTCGTCCGATCAGAAGGCCAAAAATGATGTGCAGTCCGCCAAACCCCACACCCAGCATCATCAGCTGCCATTCGTCCGGCAGCAGCAGCGATGCGAGTCCGAACAGCACGAACAGCATGCCGAGTACCGCGATGATTCTCGTCGTCGCGGCGCTTGCCGTCAGCAATGCGCATCCGTACAAAAGCAGCCACGTGCCCGGAATCGCATGCTGGTTGCCGCCAAACCAGTGCACCGCGGTCATGACGAGTCCGGCGCCCAGGGAGGGCGAAAGGCAAAGTGCAAACTTGAGCAGCGGCGTGCCGTGCAGCCGCAAGTCGCGAAGCGAGGATTCGCGCACGATCAGTATGCTGCCGAGAACGGCGCCCAGCAGGGCGGCGCTCAGCCAAATCGCCACCCAAAATTTGTGTAATTCGGGCGCAAGGCACAGTCCCGTGGCCAGCAGCGCGATGGTCCCAAGAACCAGGCCGGCGGAGCCGGGAACGGCCAGCAACACGGCCCCCTCCATCGAGTGCCGGATGTAGCGCAGCGTTGCCGCGGCGTGCGAATCGAGATGAACGGTGTTCCCCACGACTCGAGACACTAACGGCGTGGCCGTGCAACGTCAAGTACTTTGTCTCGTAGAGTTAACAGAATGCTGCCGATTTTTCGCCCGATGTCCACATCGTTGCAGCTTTTACGATTTAGCTGGCAACAACGCCTGTGGCGTAGGGAGAACGCATGAATAAACCACTGTTCTGGGGAACCACCGCGGCGCTGCTGTTCACGGCTTGTGCGGCGGCCGCGGCCGGCGACGCGCCCAATCTTGCCGGATCGTCGATTTACCCCGACCCGAGCGGCGCGCTGCAAACAATCAATACGAACGGTCCCACCAATACCAAAGGGGCATTCTTCCAAAGTCTCGGCACCAACGGCCGTTCGTGCTCGACCTGCCACATCGCAGATCAAGCCATGAGCATGTCGCCGCCGCAAATTCGGCAGCGCTTCCTGCAAACGCGCGGCCGCGACCCGCTGTTTGCCGCCTTCGACGGGGCAAATTGTCCGACTGGCAACACCTCGGGGGCTGCGGCGCATAGTTTGCTGTTGTCGCATGGGCTGATCCGAATTCCGCTGACAGTGCCGGTCAACGCCCAGTTCACCGTGACAGTGGTGCATGACCCGTACGGTTGCGCACTGGTCGCGGACCCGGCGACCGGGGTGCTGACCCTGTCCACCTATCGCCGTCCGCTGCCGGCCGCCAACTTGGGATTCTTGAGCGCCGTGATGTTCGATGGCCGTGAGTCGCCGGCAGGACCGACAACCGCTCTTGGGACCATGAGCTCTTTCCCAACCAACCTCAACAACGATCTTTCGCAGCAGGCTATCGATGCGACGATGGGTCATGCCCAAGCGGCAGTTCCTCCCACCAGCCAGCAAGTGAAGGATATCGTCAGCTTCGAGATGGGGCTGTATACGGCGCAAGTTTACGACATCTACGCCGGCGATCTGAGCGGCCGTGGCGCGCTGGGCGGCGCGCGAAATCTCGTCACGGAGAATTATTACCCGGGCATCAACGACGTGCTGGGCGCCGACCCCTTTGGCGCGCCGTTCGACGAAACCAGCATGACGCTGTACTCGGCTTGGGAGAATGGCGGCAATCCTGCCGACTATGAGAGAGGCGCTTCGGGTCGTCGCGAAGCCCGCAGCGACATTGCCGCGGGAGAGGTGCTGTTCAACACCGCTCCGCTGACCATCAGCGCCGTACGCGGCCTGAATGACAACGCGGCCCTGGGCAATCCAGTGTCATTCAAAGGCACGTGCACCAGCTGTCACGATACGCCCAACGTCGCCGATCACTCGTTGCCCTTGCCGCTCGACATCGGGACCGGACATACCTCGAGCCCGGGACTGGAGAGTGATCCGAATATCCAGCGCGCGGTCGCACAGCTTGACGAGCCTGACCTGCCGATTTTCGAGGTCAAAGGCTGCAATTCACCGTTCAGCGCCGGACAACCAGTGTCGTTTTTCACGACGGATCTGGGCAAGGGCATGATCAGCGGGCTTTGCAGCGATGTGAATCGCATCAAGGGTCCGATATTGCGCGGCTTGGCGGGACGGGCGCCTTATTTTCACAATGGCGCCGCCGCGACGTTGCTGCAGGCGGTGAATTTCTACAACCAGCGTTTCTCGATGAATTTGACCGAGGAACAAAAACGGCAGCTCGTCGCGTTCTTGAATTCCCTGTAGTCGCTCGAGGACCTCACGTATCATGGCGGCGCTCAAGACAAGCGCATGATACGTTGGGGTCACTCAAGGGGGATGGCATGACGAGATTGAAAACAGGTTTGGCTGCGTTGTTGGCGATCGCCGCGTTCACGATTTCGCAGGCAGCCGCGGCCGCGGATGTGACAGGCACGTGGATCATGAACGTCGAGACCAGCGCGGGCAGCGGTTCGCCGACCTTTGTTCTGGTTCAAAAAGGCGACGAGTTGTCCGGCACCTACAAAGGGCAGTTGGGCGAAGCGCAAGTGAGCGGTACGGTCAAAGGCGATGACGTGACGATCGAGTACAAGGTCGATGGCCAAGCCGGCAGCCTCGCGGTGAAATATTGGGGCAAGACCGACGGCAAAAAAATGACCGGCAAAGTCTCGCTGGGGCAATTGGGCGATGGCACTTTCACCGGAACCAAGCAGTAGTTTTTACTCTATATGTCTCATGATTATTTAAGGGGAGCCTGCTCCCCTTAAGTTCAATTCGGGGACGCCTCGGCGCCTCCATTTGGCGACACTCCCCCACGGCAGCCCGCCCTCAGCGCGAATTGGCTCCAGCGCCGGTGCTTTGCGGTGCGAAGTAGTTCTCATCTTTAATGTTTGCCCCAATCCCGACGGTCACTCTGAGGATGTCCCTACATCCAAATGTGACCCAAGGCATGTCGGAAACCCCTGATTTGCCGGAACCTTATTGTGTTAAGCAAAACACAAAACGTTCGTGGTGCACGAATGTGATCGCAGCGCAGCATGGCTGATCATTTGGCGATCGCGATATGGGACTATAACGATGCCGAAAAGTCTGAGAATACAGGAGGTTGCAACGCCGGAGACGGTGGAGCGGCCCGTGCTTCACCCGGAGAAGAAGTCAAAACTCTCGGTACTGCTGATTACCGAGGACGATTCTTTGTGGCCGCAGGTGGGAGCCGATCTCGGCAGCAATCTGGTTCTCAAACAGGTCGATTCGATCGATGAGCTGATCAAATCCACGCCTGCGGCGCAAGCGGCGATCGTGCTCTGGGACGCGCGCAACCATCCGGATCCTGCCGCTGTGCTGTCGCGCCTGAATCTGCATTCATCGCGGTTCGCCATCGTTGCCCTCGATGATGCGAGCAGCGCCGATGCATGGACTCTCCCCATTCAACACCGACAAGTCGTCGCGCACGTCGGCTTGCCGATTGTCGGCAGCGAGCTTTCCAGCGCGCTCGACAGCGCGAGCGAAGAAGTGAATTCGCGCGTGGCCCTGCTCGGTGACGGCTCCGCGCCGCTCCCGCCCGATCCTGCGTCGAAAAAACCGTGGCTGGTGCCGGTGGTGATCGGCGGCGTGCTCATCGCAGCGGTGGGCGCCTACTTGCTGTCTCGCGGAGGCTCGACGCAGGTCAAACCCGCCGCCGTTGCCGGCGCGCCCAGCCAGGGCTCCGCCGCTCCGTCCGCGGCCGCACCCGCGGCCGTGAAATCGCCGGCCGATGCGGATGAAAAAGTGGATGCGCTGATCGAGAAGGCCGAGCAGGCCATGCTGGATCGACACTATATCGATCCGGCAGCCGGCAGCGCGCTTTCTCTATATCGCGAAGTGCTCGTGATCAAGCCCGACAACGGCGAAGCGCGGCAAGGACTGCAACGTCTGTCGGAGATATTGATTGCACGCGTGCAGTCGGCGCTCGACGACCGCAAATTCGACGTCGCGCTGCAGTTCCTGGAGACCGCTCGAAGCATCGACGCGAATGACAATCGACTCGTCGCGCTCGATGAAAAGATAGCAAGCCTGCGGGCCGAACTCGGTCCTGCGCAAATTTTGGCGGCCCTCAATGCCCAAAATTTCGACCGCGCGTCACAGCTCATCGATGAAGCAGCGCGCACCAAGGCCCTGCCGCCGGCAAAACTCGCGCAACTGCGCGATGAAGTCCATCGGCGACGCGATGAGTTCGAGGTCGCCCGTCTTCTCAAGCTTGCCGACACGCGGCTGCAGCAGGATCGTGTCATCGAACCGCACAACGACAGCGCGGTGTACTACCTTGATCAGGCCAAACAAGCGGGCGCGGCCGGCCCGGCGCTGCAAGGACAGACGCAGGAAGTGCTGAAGCGGTTGACGCAAATGGCGCACGCCGCGATACAGCAGCGTAATTTCAGCGACGCCGACCGGATCGTCGCAGAGCTGCACGGCGTCGGCGCGACTCAGGCCGCCATCAGCAGTCTGCAACGCGACATCAATCAGGTGCGCAATCAGCAAACGGTCCAAAAGCCGGAGCAACCGCAATATCTGGAACTGGCCCAGTCGCGTCTGTCACAGGGCAAATTGACCGATCCCGACAACGACAGCGCGCTCTTCTATGTAACTCAGCTACGCGCCGCCGATCCGAAGAACAGCGGACTTCAGCAGATCAGCACCGCCGTGCAGTCGCAAATACTGGATCGCGCCCGTGCCTCGCTGGACGCCGGCGACGCCGACAAGGCGCAAGCCCTGCTGCAGAAGGCCGGCAGTCTGGGCGCATCGCCGGACATCGATGCCATGAACGACAAGATCCGCCAGCGGCGGGCGGGCGGCGATGTATTGCAAATGCCCGAGCAATCGCTCACGCGCATCAACAAGCTCGACGTTCAATATCCGGCGCGGGCACTGGCGGCCGACATCGAGGGATGGGTGGAGCTCGCGTACACCGTTCGTCCGGACGGGAACGTCTCCAACGTCAAAGTGCTGAACGCCACGCCGCCGCGCACCTTCGAATCCGCGGCGAGCAAGGCGGTCAGCCGCTTGCGCTACCAGCCGGTGATTCAGGGCGGCAAGGCGATATCCGTCGGCACGCAGGTGCGAATCGTCTTTCGTGTTCCCAAATAGGCAACGCGATGAATAGCCAAACCGCCGCCACAACGTCGACCACGATTACCACCACAGCGCTGGTTCCCCCGGCAGCCGGCGAACGCGTTCGCGGCACGGTTCTCTGCCTTATCGTTCATGACGAGCTGGAGTTGCGATTGAGGCTGGCGGGCCTGGTGCGCCGCGCGATGCCTAAAATCGACGCCGATACGGTCACCCGCGCCGGCTTCGACGCGATTTCCATCGAACGCCTGCGCGCGTATGTAGCTGTCATGTTCATCGTCGAATTCAGCCCGCCCGAGGCGGCGGCCGCATCTCTGGCCTCCCTCAAGCGCCTGCACGAACAGGCGCCGCATCTGCCGATATTCGTGTTTGCCCGCGGCGGCAATGAGCGCAGTGCCGCGCGCGCGATGAAACTGGGCGCGAGCGACTATTGGCCGATCCATTCCGTGATCGTGGGCGAGCTGTGCAGCGCCTTGCAGCCGCTGATCGAACCCGCGCCGGCAAGCGGCGCGACGAGCGCTGCGGCGGACCGGTGGCGGCAACCGGAGGTCGCCGGCTATACCATGATGAAGAAGATTGCGCAGTCGAGTGCGGCGAGCGTCTATCTGGCACGAAACGACGAATTCCCGCAGCCGGTCGCCCTGAAGGTCGAGGCAATCACGGGACAGCACGTGGTTTCCGAGGCGGATCGCGAGCGCTTCAGCAAGGAGTGCGAAATACTCTCCAAGCTGAATCACCGTTCCATCGCGAATGTGCTCGATTTCGGCACGACGGACGACTATTTATATCTGGCCCTGGAATATTTTCCCTGCGGCAGCCTGCGCGAGCGCTTGAAACATCCTGTCAGCGAAGCGGACGCCGTCAACTACGCGCACCAGATCGGCGAGGCGCTGCAGATCGTTCACGCCGCAAGAGTCGTGCACCGGGATTTAAAGCCTTCCAATTTGATGCTCACCAACGAAAATCGGCTGGTCCTGATCGACTTCGGCTCGGCCCGCACTCAGTTCGTGCCGAGCGACTTGAGCCAATCCGGCGATTGCACCGGGACGCCCTACTATGTGTGTCCCGAGCAGATCGACAACCGGGATCCGGACGCGCGCGGCGATCTGTACAGCCTCGGAATCGTCTTCTTCGAGATGCTGACCGGTGCACTGCCTTTCATGGGCAAGACGCTCGCGGAGATCTTGGCGGCGCACCGCTCGGCGCCGTTGCCGCGGCTCCCCGAACAGCTCTCGGCTTATCAGCCGATCATCGATCGGCTGTTGGCCAAGGACCCCAAGGATCGCTATGCGTCGGCGGCCGAGTTTCTCGATGCCCTCGATGCCTTGCGCGCGGAATTGATAGCCCGGAAACCCAATAAATCACAGCGGAGCGCTTGATTCATGAATCCTCGTATTGCCAAAGCCTTACTGCCGCGCCTCTCACCCAGCGGGCTTATGGTGTTGGTCATCGTTCTCGCTTTCAGCTTCGTGGCAATCGTGCTGATCCCGGGCCTGGAGCTGGCCAGCGAATTGGCAGACACCAGCGTCGCACTGAAATTCGCCGGACAGCAACAACGCAATCCCGCGCTCATCCGCGCTTCGCTCGAGTCGATGCATGACCGCCTGACCAATCGCGGCTACATTCAAGAATCCCTGGATCAGCTGCGCGACGCCAGTGCGAAACTCGATGCGGGCCTCAAGGAGATGAACGCGCCGCGGCCGGCGAGCTGGTTCGCGCTATCGGGCGACACCGGCGCGAAGGGCGAGCCGATTTCCGGCAAGCATGCGGTTCCGCTGCGCGACTTGTGGGCGACGCAGATGGAAACTCTGCAACCGCTGCTCAAGTTCACCGGCGTGCCTTACCAGGACAATGAAACCACCGGTACCGTGCTCAACGAAGCCGGCAAGCAATTGGAGCGGGACGTCACCACGGCGCTGCGCGTGGGCAGGCACACGATTGCCCAGCTCGATGCCGAGCTGGCGGCGATTGTCACGGATTTGCAGACGCGCAATGCGCGTTCCGCCACCGAACTGCGCCTGGTCATGTTGACCGGCCTTCTCATCGCCATTGTGCTCGGCGTGCTGGTTGCAACGCTGCTGGTCGCGCGCCAGCGCCAGGAAGCGTCGCTGCGTGAGGCGCGCCAGCAGACGGCGGATATATTGCGCACGGTGAAAGACGGCTTGTTCCTGCTGGACGAGCATCTGACGATCGGCGCGTCGTACTCCAGTGCGCTCGAATCGCTTTTCCAGCGCAAGGATTTCGCAGGCCTGCCGTTCGAGAGCCTGCTCAAAAACATCGTTTCCGAGAAGACCCTGGCCACCGCGTTGAAGTTCGTCGCGGTCCTGTGGTCGGAACGCACCAAGGAAAATCTGGTCAAAACCATCAACCCGCTCGGCGAGGTTGAGGTCAACTTCGACAGCGGCCCCGGAAAGACGTCCACCCGCTATCTGCAATTCGAATTCCATCGCGTGCGCGTGGACGGCAAAATCCGGCACGTGCTGGTGGCGGTGTCGGATGTCAGCGCGCGCGTGGACCTCGCCCGGGAACTGCAGTCCTCGCAGCATCAGGCGCAGGCGCAAGTCGATACGCTGTTGGGCATATTGCACGTCGACCCGGCGCAGCTGGCTGCATTTTTGAACGATTCCAACGCCGCCATGAAGATGATCAACGCGGTGCTGCGCGAGCCGGCGCGCGAAGAGAGCGCGTTCCGCAAGAAACTCGATACCCTTTTCAGACAGGTTCACTCGGTCAAGGGCGAAGCGGCGGCCCTGGGGCTTTCCTCCATTGAGAGCCGCGCGCACTCTTTCGAGGACGACCTGAAGGGCCTGCGGGAGAAAGCGGATCTGTCAGGAAACGACTTCTTGCCGCTGGTCATCAAATTGGACGATTTGCTGACCCATCTGCAGTCGGTGGGCGATCTGGTGTCGCGCCTTGCTCGTCTGCACGTTGCCGCAACCGGCAGCCATGAGCCCTCATCCCACACGGCTACCGCGGTCATCGAAAGCGCGAGCCACGAGCCAGTCATGAAACCCGACAGCAGCGTTACGGGCATGCTGCAGCAGCTCACGCAGCGGGTGGCCGGCGAAAATCATAAGGACGCCGTCTTGCAATGCATGGGATTCGACACGGTGCCGGACGAATACCGCCGCATCGTCAAGGATATCGCGGTGCAGGCGGTGCGAAATTCCATCGTGCACGGCATCGAATCCACCACGAATCGCCTGAATACCGGCAAGCCGACGCAAGGGCAGCTCAAGCTCATATTCCAGGAACTCGGCGATGCGGGCTACAAGCTCATCGCGGAAGACGACGGCCAGGGCCTCTCGACCGAGAGGATCAAGCAAGCCGCGCTCAAGAAGGGCTTCATCACGGCGGAAAAAGCGGCAACTCTGGATGCCAAGCAGGTCTTCTCCCTGCTGTTTCAGCCGGGATTTTCCACGGTCGAGAATGCCACCAAAGATGCGGGCCGCGGCGTCGGCATGAATTTGATGGCCGGACTGATGCAGCAGATCGGCGGAAAGGTCTCGGTCGCCACCGTTCCGGGTAAATTTACGCGACTCACGTTGAGCCTGCCCCCGGTCAAACGCGCGGGGAATACGGAAGCGGCGTGATGGATAGTGCGGTTGTTCCCAAAGCTACTTTGAAGCTGATGATCGTCGATGATTCCAACATCATCCGACGGCGTATCGAGCGTTCGCAGCAAATAGCGCGCCTGGAAGTGGTCGGCGCCGCGAGCAACGGCCGCGCGGCCGTCGAGATGTTCCGGCGCACGCAGCCTGATGTCGTGACGATGGACCTGACCATGCCCGAGATGGACGGCATCGAGTGCGTGGAGGAGCTGGTCGCCATCAACTCCAACGTGCTGATCCTGGTGGTCTCGGCGCTCGCCGACAAGGCGACGGCGGTCGAAGCGATCGAAAAAGGCGCGAACGGATTTTTGTGCAAGCCATTCACCGATCGGCAGCTCAACGATGCGTTGGAAGAGCTGCTGTCGGAGGCTTGAAATGTTCAAGGAAGCAGAAATCCGCACATTCATCGAGGGAACGACCAATTATTTCGAGACCTCGGCGCAGCAGTCGGCAACCGTCGGCTCCCCTTATCTCGTGACCGACGGCAAGCCCGGTGCCTATGAGTACACCGGCGTCATCGGCATCACCGGCGCGCGAAAGGGCATCGTGTATTTCACCGCGCCGCGCGGCATGCTGACGGTATTGCTGATGCGCATGCAGGAAACCGACACCAGCGACGAAAACATCAAGGATCTGGTCGGCGAAGTGGCCAATACGATTTCCGGAAACGCACGCCGGGATTTCGGCAAGAATTTCAATATCTCGGTGCCGGTCATCATCGCTCACGATTTGGAAAAGGTGAAGACGCCCTACGCGCGATCCTTCGTGATTCCCATCAATTGGCGCACGCATTCCGCCAAGCTGGTGGTTTGCCTCGAGTAGCGCTCAGCGGCGCCGCACGATTCATTTTCCGTCGACCGAAAACGCCAAGAGAACGTTGACCCCATTGCTGCCGGTTCGCGCCGCGCCGTTGAATCCGGACATGGTGTACACCATGCCGCCCGCAATAGTGGGTCCCATGCCGTCAATTCCGCCGCCGGGCTGAGCCGGATTGCCGTTGACGGTTTTGTAGGTTTGCGCCGTGGTGCTGAATTCCCAAACGATTTTTCCGGTCGCCGCATCGTAGGCGCGGAACCAGCCGTCCAACGTTCCCGAAAAGACGATGCCAGGCATGACGGCGGGTGCCGCGGACTGCGCGCGCACGCAGGCGCCTTTCGTATAGTCTTTCGAGCGGTCTCCCGCGTAGTGGCACGGCGCTTTCGGCGCGGGCGTGTCCCAGACGATTTTTCCGGTGAAAGGATCGAGCGCGAACAGTCCGGGCTTGCCCTCAACCGCGTTCTCAGGCGCCGGCGACGGCGCACCCGCGGCGCGCGCGATTTCATTGAAAATTTCGCCGATGTCCGAGTTCGGAACGAACACGTATTTGGAGTCTGCGCCAATTCCCCATTCGATGCCGCCCAGCGGTGAACCTGCGCCGACCGCAGTTTTCCACAACGTGCGCCCCGTATCGGGTTCGACGCCATAGACGGCGCCCGACTTTTGCCCCGCGACCAGGATTTGCCTGCCGCCGTGCTTGAACAGTATCGGCGTCGCGCCGAAATCGAAGTCCGGTCCGGTCGGCGTCGGGCAATTGGCCACCTTGATCGGGCCGCTGCAGCCCACGATGAAGTTGTCGTTGGTCGTGACTTGATTTCTCCAGCGTACCTTGCCGGTCTTCATTTCCACCGCGACGATGGCATCATCGCCATCGGTGGTCGCATCGGTGTAGCTGTCGCCGGTGACCACATAGACCAGCCCGCGCTTCGCATCGACCGTCGGCGAAGCCCAGATCGGCGCGCCGGCGGGCCCCTGCATTTGAATGCCGTTGGCATTCTTGCGGGTCGGCAGCAGCGGCGCGGTGATCATATACGTCTGCCATTGCTTCTGGCCGGTCTTGAGGTCAAGCGCCGCCAGACTGCCGCGAAAGCTGCAGCAGGAATAGTTCGGCTGCATCGCATAGACTTCCTCGCCCGAGGACAGCGGCACAAAGATTTGATTGCCCGAGACCACCGGGGTGCCCGTGATGTTCGAGGCGACGTGACTTTCGAGCGATTCGCTGTGCCAGATTTCCTTGCCGGTCTGGGCATCGAACGCCCGCACGACGCGCTTAGGGACGCCGATGAAGGTCGCCCAGCCGCTCGGCGAGATCGACGAGCGGATCACCATCGGTGTGGTGCGCGAGTTGGCGTCCTCGACGGCCCAATGCACGCATCCACTCTTGGCGTCCAATGCATAGAATTTGCCGTTGCGGTTGGTGATGAAGAGCCAGTCGCCGACGACGACGGGTTGACCGCCGCCCGGCATGGAAAAAGCCCATTTCACTTTGAGTCTTCCGACATCGGCTGCGCGAAATCCGGGGTTCGGCTGGAACCGGGTGGAATTTTCATCCGGTCCGAGTGCCGGCCAATCGGAGGCGCTCGCCTTGATCGGGCCATTGACGGGACACATTTGATCGGCACCCGCGGATCCCAACTGTTGCCCCGGCGCGAGAAAAAGCGCAACCGCTTCGATCTCGGGGCGCGTCAATCCCTTGGCCATGGGGGCCATGACCCCGGTTGTCAACGCAGTTACGATGTCGGCGGGGGCGCGAAAGGCCAGCTCCGCCCGGGTGGGCGCCCGTTCCACAGCCGGTTCATGACAGCTTTTGCAACGTGCGTTGAACACCGCCTCGCCGCTTGGCAGCTGCGCCGGTTCTTGCGCCAGCCCCAATGCGCCCAACCCCAATGCGAGCGTCGAGACGCCGGCGGTGATCCAGATCCGATTGTTGCTCATGGAATAAAACTCCCCAGAACTGAATCCAATTAAGAAAATCCGATCCACCGTCCCGCCATGGCCACCATCAGCCAAGCAGCGATGGTGAGGACGGTGACGCTGCGCAAGCCCAAACCGGAAGCACCGCGCCTGACGAGCGGATTGAATACGAAATAGGTAACCACCAGCGCCACGGCCAACGAGATCATCTTGACCCAGAAGGCCTCGCGCCCATAGAGCTTCACCGGTTCGGAAACTCCCAGGAGCACGCCGGTGATGAGCAGGGCGATGACCGCCCCGTTCAGATAGCGATGCGCGCTCTTGTAAAGCTCCGCCACCGGCGTTTTCAATCCCCAACCCAATATCGACAGGGACATGATGAGGATGGAGCCGCCGAGCAGCGCCAACGCCAGTAAGTGAGTCGACTCGATCGCGGGAAACAGCCAGGTGGATTCGCGAATCGTCTGGCCGAGCGCGGAGGCTTCGATGTTTTGCGCGGTCTGGTACAGGGACATGACTAACCCGGATCCAGGGGGCAGCCGGTGAGTTCAGCCATGGTGGGCGAGGTGATGCTGTCGCAGTCAAACCAGTTATAGGCGATCAGGCGGCCAAACACGATGACGCACGCCCACGCGCTCAGGGAAATGACTGCGCAAATCTTGGATTTTCTGGGCACCGCCCCCAAGTCCCAGGCCGCCTTGTCGCGCTCAACCTTGAAGGTGAAAACCGCGATGTTGATCGCCGCGACCAGAATCATGAGGCATTTCAGCCTGAACCAAAAGCTGTGATAGGTGCGAATCGGAATAGCGAGAAACAACATCGAGCCGGTGATGACCGACAGTACAAAACCGGCAATGGTCCAGGGCAGAATCCTCGAGAGCATCTGCGAGACGGGCACCTTAGTATAGGAAATGCCTAACAAGCGAAAATCCACCATCGCGATGGTGCCGACGAACAACATGATGGACATAACATGCGTGGACTCGGTAATCGCGTACATGTAAAGCGATTCGTGCAGTGCAATGCTCCAAGGCGTGTCGGCCAGTTTGGTGACGAGTCCCTCGAGCATCGATTCCCCGCTTGTTATATATCAGCCGTGCCGCCCCTTTTTAAAAGCTGAGAATTCAGGGGTGCCAAGGAAATTGTATTGCAATGACAGCTATCTAAAGCGATTATAAGCAGTGATTATACGGGCCCTTTGCGCGCCGTCCAGCAATGAGCGGCGTCGAAAGCATGATCAGTCCTAAGGAGATCTCGAATGAAAGTACGCACCGATAAGGCTGCGCAAATTGCAGCCGCCTTGATCGCCGCTGCCGCCATCGGTGCGCCGGCATTGGCGCATCACGCATTTCAGGCCGAGTTCGACGGCAATCAACCCATCATGCTCCATGGCAAAGTGACCAAGGTTGAATGGATCAATCCGCATACCTGGGTACACATGACCGTCGTAACCGACGGCGTGCCGCAGGAATGGATGGTCGAGGCAGGCACGCCGAATACGCTGCTGCGCGAGGGCCTGACGCGCGATTCGCTGAAGCCGGGCGAGGAAATCATCGTGCGCGGTTACCGGGCCAAGGACGCGCGCTGCCGTCCGGCCTGCAAGGCCAACGGACGCGATGTCACATTCACCGATGGGCGTAAAGTGTTCATGGGATCGAGCGGAACCGGTGCGCCGAAAGACGGCGCGGATCCAAACGAAAAATAAAAAATCGGCGATTGAACGGAGTTGCGTAAGCGAGGGGGCGTTCTGAATAAGAAGACGAAAGTATGGGCTCTGGCGACTTTAACCGGCTCAGTGGCAGCACTGAGCCAGAGCTATGCGGCGCCGACGGCTGCCGCGCACAAAACACCCGCCAACGGCGCAATCGAGCGCGTCGGCGGACACCCCAATTTCAGCGGGGTGTGGTCGGTCATGAACACCGCCAACTGGAACATCGAGCCGCATCTGGCCAGCGCCGCGCTCGAGTTGCGCCCGGGGCCGGTGGTTCCGGTGCCCGCCAAAGCGATCGTGGCGTTAGGCGCCGTGGGATCGGTACCCGCGGGCATGGGGGTGGTTTTCGGGGGAAGCATTCCTTACACGCCCGAAGCGTTGACTCAGAGGCAGGAGAATCAAAAGCACTACCTGGAGCGTGATCCCGAAGTGAAGTGCGATCTGCCCGGCGTGCCGCGCGCCAACTACATGCCCTTTCCCTTCCAGATCGTGCAGTCCGCCAAGACCTTGCTGATTTCATACGAGTACGACGGCGCGGTGCGCGACATTCTGTTCAATGACCCGGGTCCGCCGCCGATCGATAGCTGGATGGGTCAATCGGTTGGGAAATGGGACGGCGATACATTGGTCGTCACGGTTACGGGACAAAACGACAGCACCTGGTTCGACCGCGCGGGAAACTTTCATTCCGGCGACATGAAAGTGGTCGAGCGCTGGAGCCTGATGAATGAGAACACCATTCGCTACGAAGCCGAGATCACGGATCCTAAGACCTTCACGAGGCCCTGGAAGATGAGCATGCTCATCTATCGGCGGCTGGGTGAAGATGCGCGGCTTCAGCAATTCAAATGTGTAGAGTTCGTCGAAGAGCTCATGTATGGCGAGTTGCGTAAGGAGCCCTTGAAATGAGCAAGAAATTCAACGCGATGCTTCTGGGCGCGGCGATTTCGGCATTGGCGGCGTCGACAGGCGCCGCGGCGGCCGATGCTGCGTACAAGGCCCCGCTCAATGCCTATGGCCAGCCGGATTTGGAAGGAACCTGGACCAATGCGACCCTGACTACGCTGGAACGGCCGAAAGAATACGGCACCCGCAAGATCATGACCGCGGAAGAGGTCAAAAAGATCGAGGGCGACGATGCCAAAATGTACGCGGCGGACGCAGCGCCGCGCGATCCGAAGGTGAAGACCACGGATTTGCCGCACGAGTGCGGCAAGGGCTTCAGCGGTGCGGGTTGCGGCTACAACGCGGCGTGGATCGATCCGGGCAACACCATAATGCGGGTCAACGGCGAGCCGCGAACCTCCTTCATCACGGACCCCGAGGACGGACGGTTGCCGCCCTACAAGCCGGGCGTCACCGTTCCCAACATGTACATGCGGGCGCACTATGGCGAGAACCCCGAAAACCAAACGCTGGCCGAACGCTGCCTGACCTCGTTTGGCTACAGCGCGGGTCCCGTGATGCTGCCGCTGCTCTACAACAACAATTATGAGATCGCGCAGAGCAAGGACACGGTCGCCATCGTGGTCGAAATGGTCCATGACGTGCGCATGATTCACATCGGCGGCAAGCACCGCACCGACGGCGAGCGGCCGTGGATGGGAGATTCCATCGGTTGGTATGAGGGCCCGACTCTCGTCGTCGAAACCACCAATTTCCCGGAGGCCACGGCATTGCGCGGTGCGTGGAAGGAGCTGAAGGTCACCGAGCGCTTCACGCGCGTTGGACCGCGCCGCATCCTGTATCAATTCAAGGTTGAGGATCCCAGCGTGTGGGATCGGCCGTGGAGCGGCGAGTACGAATTTACGCCTTCGAAAGGGCGGATTTTCGAATACGCCTGCCACGAAGGGAACTATGCGCTCGAGGGAATTCTCTCAGGGGCTCGCGCTGAGGAGGCGGCCGCCGCAGAGAAGGCCAAAGCAGCAGCAGCCAACAAGACAGCGGCGGCCACACCGGCGCCGAGCGGCACGAAAAAGCAGTAGTCTTCGAATATTCGGCGATTTGAAAATTGCCGCGCCCTTCAAGCGCGGCATTTTTTTAACTTTGATGGCGGGTGCTGACGATGGGATGCGAACTGGACAGGCCGCCGTCCACTGCAATGGCTTGGCCGTTGACATAAGAGGCCGCATCGGAAGCGAGAAACAATGCGGCTTGGGCGATTTCTTGCGGCACGCCGTAACGCTGCAAGGGATTGAGTTGCCCGATCTTGCGTTCGGTGCCGCGTTCGCGCGCGCGTTCGAACATCGGCCGCGTCATGCCGGTTTCGATCAGGCCTGGACAAATGGCATTGATGCGCACGCCCGTGCCCGTCAGTTGGTAAGCAACCGTCTGCACCAGACTCACCACGCCCGCTTTGCTGGCGCTGTACGGAACGCCGCCCGCACCGGAGCGCAGCCCGGCGACGGATGCGGTGCAAATGATCGAGCCGCGTTTCTGCTTGATCATTTCTTTCGCCGCATACTTCGCCAGCAGAAACGTGCCGATCAGGTTGATCTTGAGGACTTCCATCCAGTGATCCACGGTCTCGTCGAGAAAGGGCACCAGACCGCCGCTGATGCCGGCATTCGCATAGCAGGCATCGAGGCTGCCGTATTCCTTCAGCGCCGTGGCCACCGCGCCGGCGACATCCGCCTCGGCGGAAGAATCCTTGATCAAGGCAATCGCCCGTCCACCTGCGGCACGAATCGCCGCCACGGTCGCTTCAACCTCGGCGGCGCGGTCCAGCGCGACGACCGCCGCGCCTTCGGCGGCGAACAACAGAGCGCTCGCGCGGCCGATGCCGCTTGCGGCGCCGGTGACGATGGCGGTTTTGCCTTTCAATGTGTCCATGAGCGCCAGTATCGCCGTATGTTCCACGGCCGGCAACCGACGTGAAATCCTGTGCGCTGGGTCGGCCGGTTTATCGGCATGCCGAGCTCGACCGCGTGCTCAATCCCCGGCACGTTTGCATCGTCGGCGCCTCTCCCAAGCCCGGGTCCTTCGGCGAACGCGTGCTGACGAATCTCGCTGGTTTTGCGGGCAATGTCTACTTGGTGAATTCGAAGTACGACAAGATCGGCGATCGACGCTGCTACCCGTCGATGGCTTCGCTGCCCGAGAATCCGGATTGCGTGGCCGTGGTCGCGCCGCGCGATGCGGTCGAGGAAATTGTGCGGGAAGCGGCGCATCTTGCCGTGGGCGGCGTCATTTTGTACGCATCCGGCTATGCCGAGACCCAATTGCCAGAGCGGATCGAACTTCAGCTCAAGCTTCGGGAAATCGGTCTTGAATCGGGACTGAAGGTCCTGGGTCCCAATTGCCTCGGGATCGCGAATTACTTGCGCCGCGCACGCATCTCCTTTTCCGATTATCCGAATCCGCGCGACATGCCGGGAAGGTGTATCGGCATTGCCAGTCAATCCGGCGCGCTCTCGCAATCCCTGGCGCAAGCCATGGAATGCGGCGTGTCGATCAGTCATGCCTTTTCCGCGGGCAATCAAGCCGATGTCGATGTCGCCGATCTGGTCGCGTATCTCGCGGACGAACCTTCGTGTCACGCCATTGCCTGCGTGTTTGAAGGAATGGCGCATCCGCAACGCTTGCTCGAAGCCGCGCAGGTGGCATGGCGTAACGGAAAGCCTCTGCTGATTCACAAGACGGCCACCGGCACGCTGGGCGCCGAAGCGGCGATTTCGCATACCGGCAGCCTGGCGGGATCGGACAACGCGTATCGTGCGGCCTTCGAGCGAGGCGGTGCCATCGTGGTCGAAGAATTCGAAGGTTTGATGGAAGCCGCGCAGTTTTTTGCCAAGGCGCCGCTTCCCAAGGCGCGCGGCATCGCGGTACTCGCCGCGTCCGGCGGCGCTGCGATCATGGCGGCGGATAAAGCGGAAGCCTGCGGTATTTCCTTGCCGCAACCCGGGGATGCCGTGCGCCGCGTTCTCGAAGCGAACATTCCGGATTTCGGGTCGGCGCGCAATCCTTGCGATGTGACGGGGCAGGTGGTGAACAATCCGCTGTCGATGCCGGCGTGCAGCGATGCTTTGCTGTCGGACGCAGCGTATGGCGCGCTCGTCGTACCCCAGACTTTGGCGTTCGAGATGTACAAGACCCGCCTCGAGTCATTGGGGATGCAATCCGCGCAGCACGGCAAAATCACCTGCAGTGTATTGATCTCCGACTGGCTTCAGGGTCCGGGCACCTGGGAGGCGGAAAGAAATGCGCACGTTGCTTTGTTTAGATCCATGGATCGATGTTTCCGCACCATCGCCGCCTGGCATCATCGCGCAGACTTGACGCTGCGCGGCGAGCGGGAGGTGCAGCGACTGTCGGACTTGAGTGCGGCGCGGGAGGCCGCCCGACTGATCAGCGCTGCGCCGCAGGATCGCCTGACGGAACGGGAATCGAAGTCGGTCCTCAAGCTGTACGGAATACCAACGGTGCCGGAACTCGGCGCCGACTCCCTGGAGACGTTGCAGCACGCGGCGGCGGAGCTTGGATTCCCGCTGGCGCTGAAACTCGAGTCGCGCGATATCGCGCACAAGACCGAAGCGGGCGGCGTCGCCTTGAATCTTCGATCCACGGACGAACTGCGCGCGGCCTACGAGCGGATTCTCGGCAATGCGCGCGGGTTCGCTCCCGAGGCGAAAATCTCCGGCGTGCTGCTTCAGCCGATGGTGGCCGCCGGTGTCGAAGTGGTCGTGGGCGCACGCGTCGATCCCTTGCTCGGCCCCTTGATCGTGGTCGGGTTCGGCGGGGTGCTGGTGGAGCTATTGCGCGATTCCACGCTGGAATTGGCGCCGATCAACGGTGCCGAGGCCAAGCGCATGCTGCTGCGGCTCAAAGGCGCAGCGTTATTCAACGGATTTCGCGGTAGGCCGGCCATTGACCTGGACCGTCTCGCGGAGCTGGTGGTGCGGGTTTCCGAGTTTGCATCCGACCAGCAGAGCTTGATTGAGGAGATGGACATCAATCCGATCATCTGCTCGGGCTCCAGCGCGATGGCGGTGGATGCGCTGATCGTGCGGGCCTCCGCGCTGATCAAGCGCGCGTGACCGCAGCGCGGCGCTTCCCTTACGTTTCAAGCGCGTTGGGTTCGGCCTATACTTCAGCGCTCGTTTGCAACAATTTATCGCTTTCGAGGATATCCCCATGACCGACGATTCAAACAAGATTTCTCGCCGGGATTTCACCGCGCTCTCACTGGCAGCGGGCGCCGTGGCCGCGGCGGGCGCTTCGGCCGCTGCCGCCGCCGAGATGGTGGACACCGACGTCGAAGTGAAAACTGCCGATGGGACCTGCGACGCCGCGCTGATTCATCCGAAAGGCAAAGGGCACTGGCCGGGCGTCATTTTGTTCGTCGACGTTTTTGGATTGCGTCCGACGATGCGCGACATGGCAAAACGCCTGGCGGCGAATGGCTACGCCGTGCTCGTGCCGAATCCTTACTATCGCACCAGCAAGGCGCCGGGCCTGCCGAGCACGCTCGATTTCACCAGTGCGGACGATCTCGCGAAAATCGCCAAGGTGCGCGGACCCATGACGGACGCCGCGGTGATGTCCGACACCACGGCCTATGTGAAATTCTTGGATGTGCAGGCGATGGTCAACAAGAAAGCGAAAATGGGCGTATTCGGCTATTGCATGGGAGGTCCAATGACCATGCAGGCCGCCGCCGCGAATCCGACGCGAGTGGGAGCCGGGGCTTCCTTTCACGGCGGCGGTTTGGTGACCGACAAACCCGACAGTCCGCACCTGAAAGTGCCGCAGATGAAGGCGCAATTCTATTTTGCGATCGCCGCGAACGATGATCAGCGGCAGCCCGATGCGAAGACCAAGCTGGCCGAGGCATTCAAGGCAGCCAAGCTCGTGCAGACGCAAGAAGTCTACGAAGGCTGCAACCACGGTTGGTGCGTCAAGGACATGCCGAACGGGCCCGACGGTAAGCCTCTCTACAACGAAGCCGGCGCCGAGAAAGCCTGGGGCGAATTGGTGGCGCTGTACAAACACGCCGTCGTCTAACGAGGGCAGTCATGACGCCAAGGCGGCCGGGCGCTCAAGGCGCCCGCCGCCCATTTCCTTTGCCGGCCGCAATTTAAATTCGTTGCCGCCGGGCCTTACCCTAACTTCTCAAACAGCGGTCCGCGCTGTTACATTAGTCGGCCAAAACGACGGAACCCAGTTCTGCAGAGTGGAATAACGAATGAGTACGAATAAGGCTGGCTTTGAGGTCAAGGACGGCATCGCGGTCCTGCAATTCGACAATCCGCCGGTCAATAGTCTGGGTCTCGAACTGCGTCAGGCAATCGTCGAAGGGATCGAGCGGGCGAACGCGGACTCCCAGGTGCAAGCCATCGTCTTGATCGGTGCCGGTGCGGGATTCTCCGGCGGCGCGGACATTCGTGAATTCGGTACGCCGCGCGCGTCAACTCAGCCGCATCTCATGACGGTCATCGGCACGGTCGAGGGCAGCGCCAAGCCGGTCATCGCCGCCATCGGCGGCGTGTGCATGGGCGGCGGGCTAGAACTGGCGCTCGGCTGCCACTATCGCGTGGCGGCTGCCGGCGCGAAAATTGCGTTGCCGGAAGTGAAATTGGGCCTGTTGCCCGGCGCCGGCGGAACCCAGCGGCTGCCCCGCGTAATCGGCGCCGAAGCGGCGCTCAATATGATTGTCTCGGGCGCCACCGTCGCTTCCGAAAAGCTTCGCAGCACACCGCTGTTCGACGCGTTCGCGGAAGGCGATTTGCTCGAGGCCGCTTTGCAATTCGCGCGCAAAGTCGTGAGCGAAAAATCGGGCGTGAGGCGCGTGCGTGATTTGAAGGTCAATATGCCGAATCACGAGGCCTTTTTTCAATTCGCGCGCAATACCGCCAAGGCGGTTGCCGGCCGCTATCCGGCGCCGGTGGCCTGCGTGGAAGCGGTCGCCGCGGCTTTCGACCGTCCCTTCGATGCCGGCATCAAGCGCGAACGCGAACTGTTCACCACGCTCATGTTGTCGCCGGAATCCGCGGCGCTACGCCATGTGTTTCAAGCGGAGCGCGCGGCGTCGCACATTCTCGACGTGCCGAATGACACGCCGACCCGGCCCATTCGCAAAGTCGGCATCATCGGCGCGGGCACGATGGGCGGCGGAATCAGCATGAGTCTCATCAATGCGGGAATTCCGGTGGTGCTCCTGGAGATGAAGCAAGAGGCCCTCGACAAAGGACTTGCCACGATGCGGCGCAACTACGGCGGCGCGCTCAAGAAAGGCACCTTAACCGAAGCGGCGCTCGATCAACGCATGGCGCTGGTCACGCCGACCCTCGACTACGCACAGCTCAAGGACGTCGATCTGGTCATCGAAGCGGTGTTCGAGAGCATGGACGTGAAGAAGGAGGTTTTCGAGAAGCTCGATCAAGTCGTGCGGCAAGGCGCCATTCTTGCCTCCAACACCTCGGCGCTGAACCTGGATCAGATCGCGAAATTCACGAAGCGCCCGCAGGATGTCATCGGTTTGCATTTCTTCAGTCCCGCCAATGTCATGCGCCTGCTGGAAATCGTGCGCGGCGCCCAGACGGCGAAAGACGTGCTGGCCACCGCGATGCAATTGGCCAAGAAAATCGGCAAGGTCGCCGTCATTTCCGGCGTCTGCGATGGTTTCATCGGCAATCGCATGGTGGCACGCTACGGCGCCGCCGCTCACGATCTCATTGTGGCCGGTGCGTTGCCGGCCCAGGTGGACAAGGCCCTCGAAGACTTCGGCATGGCGATGGGGCCGTTTCGCATGAGCGATCTCGCCGGGCTCGATATCGGCTGGGCCGCGCGCAAACGCCGCAAGGCCGAATCTCCGGATCGCGACTGGTCGAATGTCGCCGACGAGTTGTGCGAGGCCGGGAGGTTCGGACAGAAAACGGGCGCGGGCTTCTACCGCTACGAAGCCGGCTCGCGCAATGCCATCCCCGATCCCGTCGTCACCGCCATCATCGAGAAGTTCAGGCAGCAAAAGGGCGTCACGCCGCGCAAAGTATCGAACGAGGAGATCGTGGAGCGCTGCATCTATGCACTGATCAACGAAGGCGCGCGTATCGTCGAGGATGGGATCGCACAGCGCAGCTCCGACATCGATATCGTGTATCTCAATGGCTATGGCTTTCCCCCGTGGCGCGGCGGACCCATGTTCTATGCCGATCAAGTCGGATTGAGCGAGGTGGCGCGCGCTCTCAAGGCCATTGCCGGGCAGCCGCGCGCCGACAACGCATTCTGGACGCCGGCCCCGCTGCTTGCACGGCTCGCGCAGGAAGGCAAGACATTCAGCGCATATAAAGGATCAGACAAGTGACAGAAGCTGCCATCGTTTCCACCGCGCGCACCGGACTCGGCAAGAGCTGGAAGGGCGCATTCAACATGACCTACGGTGCCACCCTGGGAGCGCATTCGGTGCAGCATGCCGTCGCGCGTGCCGGCATTGACCCGGCGGAAGTCGAGGATGTGATCATGGGATCGACCTTCGGCGAGGGGACGACGGGCGGCAACATCGCGCGGCAGATTGCGCTGCGCGCGGGACTACCCATCACCACCGCGGGCCTGAGCATCAACCGGTTCTGCAGTTCCGGGTTGCAGTCGATCGCCTTGGCGGCGCAACGCGTCATGACGGAAGGCGCGGAGGTGATCGTCGCCGGCGGCCTGGAAAGCATTTCCTGCGTGCAGAATGAAGCCAATACGCACATGCGCCGCGATCCATGGATCGATGAGCACAAGCCGACGCTGTTCTGGAGCATGCTGCAAACTGCGGAAACGGTGGCCAAGCGCTACAACATTTCCAAGGAGGCGCAGGACGAATACGGCGTGCGCAGCCAGCTGCGCGCGGCGGCCGGCCAGGCTGCCGGCAAGTTCAAAGATGAAATCGCGCCCATGACCACCACCATGGGTGTGGTCGACAAGAATACCGGCGCGATCGGCATGCGCGAGGTCACGATTTCGAGCGACGAGGGCATCCGGCCGGATACGACGCTGGAAGGTGTTTCGAAGATTCGCTCCGCCATTCCGGGCGGCGTGATCACCGCGGGCAACGCCAGCCAGTTTTCCGACGGCAGCAGCGCCTGCGTGGTCATGGACTTGAAACTCGCGGAAAAGCGCGGTCTCAAACCGCTGGGCGTTTTTCGAGGCTTCGCGGTTGCCGGATGCGAGCCCGATGAAATGGGTATCGGCCCCGTGTTTGCGGTGCCGCGCCTGCTGAAGCGCGCGGGGCTCAAAGTCAGCGACATCGATCTGTGGGAGCTGAACGAAGCCTTCGCCTGCCAGGTGATTTATTGCCGCGACAAACTCGGCATTCCGGACGAGCGCTTGAACGTCAACGGCGGCGCGATCGCAGTGGGCCATCCCTACGGCGTCAGCGGCGCGCGGCTCACCGGTCACGCGCTCATCGAGGGCAAGCGCCGCGGCGCCAAGCTGGTGGTCGTGACCATGTGCATCGGCGGGGGTCAGGGAGCCGCGGGTCTGTTCGAGGTGGCCTAGTGGCTTTACGGGATCTTTTTGAGCTCAAGGGCCGAGTTGCGCTGATCACCGGGGGTTCGCGCGGACTGGGCTTGCAGATCGCCAAGGGCTTGGGTGAAATGGGCGCCACGATCGCGATCAGCGCGCGCAAGGCGGGCGAGCTCGAGGAGGCCAAAGCGGATCTCAAGAAGCACGGCATCGACGCGCTGACGGTGACCAATGATCTCTCGAAACAGGAACAGATCCCGGCGTTGGTCGATGCGGTAGTCAAACACCACGGCGGCATCCATATTTTAGTCAACAACGCCGGCGCAAGTTGGGGCGCGACCGCCGAGGAACATCCGCTCGAAGCGTGGAACAAGGTCATGACGTTGAACGCCTCGAGCGTGTTTGCGCTGAGCCAGGCGGTTGCCAATCGCTGCTTCATTCCGCAACGCTCGGGAAACATCATCGTCATTGCTTCAACGGCGGCGCTGCGCGCCGGTATGCAGATGAAGGCGGTGGCGTACTACTCCTCAAAAGCGGCGGCCCTGCATCTGATGCGCGCGCTCGCCGGCGAATGGGGCCGCTACAATATTCGCGTGAACGCGATTTGTCCGGGATTCTTCCCCTCGAAAATGGCGAGCGGCGTGCTCGATACCATGATGGCGGACGTGATCGCGCGCACACCGCTCGGCCGGATCGGGGGCGATACCGACTTGCAGGGCGCGGCGGTTTACCTGGCGTCGGACGCATCGCGGCACGTCACGGGGCAGTACATCGCCGTGGATGGCGGCGCCTCGAGCACATGACGATGAACATCCCCGCCGCGAGCCTGCGGCAGACCCCGGCGCAGCACAGCTTCGATGCGCAGCGGCTCCATGCGTGGATGCAAACGCATATCGCCGGTTTCTCCGGCCCGATCGAGGTGCAGCAATTTGCGGGGGGCCAATCCAACCCCACTTTCCTGGTGCAGTCGCCCTCGCGCCGCTACGTGCTCCGGCGCAAGCCGCCGGGCAAGCTTCTGCCCTCCGCCCACGCCGTCGATCGTGAGTTTCGCGTGCTCGCGGCGCTCAAAGGTACGGCCGTGCCGGTGCCGCACGTCCACGCGCTCTGCGAAGATTCGGAAGTGATCGGCAGCGCGTTCTATGTGATGGATTACGTCGAAGGCCGCATTTTTTGGGACGCGTTGCTGCCGGAGGTGGCGGCGCCGGAACGCCGCGCCGTTTACGGCGAGATGGTGCGCGTCCTGGCCGCATTGCATTCGGTGGACTATACCGCGGTGGGCCTGGGCGACTACGGCAAGCCGGGTCACTATGTTGAGCGGCAGGTGACGCGCTGGACCCAGCAATACCGGGCCTCGGAAACCGAGAAACTCGAATCGATGGAGCGCCTGATCGCCTGGTTGCCCAAGCACATTCCGGCCGATGAGCAGACCTCCATCGTCCATGGCGACTTTCGCCTCGACAACACCATTTTTCATCCCACCGAGCCGCGCATACTGGCGGTGCTCGACTGGGAACTGTCCACGCTCGGTCATCCTCTGGTGGATTTCGCGTACTACTGCCTGCGCTTTCACTTGCCGGTCGATGAATTTCGCGGCCTTGGCGGTGTGGATCCCGACACTCACTCGCTTCCCACCGAGGCTGAATCCGTGGCGCAGTACTGCCGTTTGCGCGGCATTGCGCCGATACCGGCGAAGGATTGGGCTTACTACCAAGCTTTTTGCATGTTCCGCCTGGCCGGGATTTTGCAGGGGGTGTTGGCGCGCGCGCTGCAGGGAAATGCCTCGAGCGCCACGGCGTTGCAGGCGGGCCGCCGGGCCCGGCCGTTGGCCGAACTGGGCTGGAAGCGGGTACAACAATCGTTCGACGTATGAACTAATTCAAAGGATTCCCATGGATTTTTCGCACAGTGAAAAAGTTCGCGACCTGCAGGAGCGGCTGACGCAATTCATGGAAAACCATGTCTATCCGGCGGAAGCCCTGTATCACAAGGAGCTGGAGGAAAATCGGCGTGCGGGCAATCCCTGGCAGGTGACCCAGGTGGTCGAGGATCTGAAAAGGAAAGCCAAGGCCGCAGATCTTTGGAACTTATTTTTGCCGCATTCCGAACATGGCGCAGGCCTCACCAATCTCGAGTACGCGCCGCTGTGCGAAATCATGGGACGCTCGCATATCGCTCCGGAGGCGTTCAATTGCTCCGCCCCGGACACCGGCAACATGGAAGTGCTGGCTCGTTATGCCACGAAAGCGCAGCAACAGCGCTGGCTCGTACCCTTGCTGGAGGGCAAGATCCGCTCGGCCTTCGCCATGACCGAGCCCAGCGTCGCATCGAGCGATGCCACCAATATCCAATCGGCCATCGTCCGCGACGGCGACAGCTATGTGATCAACGGCCGCAAGTGGTGGACTTCCGGCGCCGGCGATCCTCGCTGCGAAATTTTGATTTTCATGGGCAAGACCAATCCGGAGGCCGGGCGGCACAGCCAGCAATCCATGATCCTGGTTCCGATGAAGACGCCCGGCGTCAAGGTGCTGCGCACGTTGACCGTCTTCGGCTACGATCATGCGCCGCACGGGCACGCGGAAGTCAATTTTGAGAATGTACGCGTGCCTGCCGAGAACCTGCTTCTCGGTGAGGGGCGCGGTTTCGAAATCGCGCAAGGGCGCCTGGGTCCCGGCCGCATACACCATTGCATGCGCACCATCGGCGTCGCCGAACGCGCCTTGGAACTCATGTGCAAGCGCGCGCAGTCCCGGGTCGCGTTCGGCAAAAAGTTGTCGGAGCAGGGCGTCACCTTGGAACGGATTGCCGAGTCGCGCATCATGATCGACCAGACCCGCTGGCTGGTGCTGAACGCGGCCTACATGATGGACACGGTCGGCAACCGTGCCGCCAAGGCCGAGATCGCCATGATCAAAGTTGCTGCGCCCACCATGACCTTGAAAGTTCTCGACTGGGCCATCCAAATGCACGGCGGCGGCGGCGTCAGCGATGACTTTCCGCTGGCGGCGCTCTGGGCCGGCGCCCGGACCTTGCGGCTCGCCGATGGCCCGGATGAGGTGCATCGCGAACAGATCGGCAAGCTGGAGCTGTCGCGCTATCGGCCCAAGACCCCGAATCCTTGAGGCAGGCTGGTAAGTTCATGCCCAACGCTCATTTCAAATTTTGGCCTAGTCAGGCGATGCATCATTTGATCGCGCCGGCCACCAATATGTTCTACAACGCCGAAGTCTCGGCGAGGCGCTTCCCCAACAAGCCGTTCCTGATTTACTACGACACGAAGGTGAGTTTCGCGGAATTTCACGAGGAGGCGGAACTCGTCGCAGGATACTTGGAACAACGCTGCGGCATCGTCAAGGGCGATCGGGTGCTGCTGCTCATGCAGAACAGCCCGCAGTTCATGATCGGTTACTACGGCATTTTGCGCGCCAATGCCGTGGTCGTGCCTTTGAATCCGATGAACCTGACGCAGGAGATCCTGCGTTACGCCCAAGACGCCGGTGCGAACACGCTGCTCGTGTCGCAGGAGCTGTATCCGCGCGTCGAGCCGCTGCTCAGGAGCCAAGACCTCAAACAGGTGATCGTGGCGGCGTACTCGGATTACTTGAAAGTACCGACGACCTTGGCCGTACCGGAGTTCATTGCCGCCCCGCGCATCGACTACCAGGCGCCCGGGTTGTCCCTATGGAAGGATGTGCTCGCCGCCGACTTGAAGCCCGGCCCGCTGACCGCGGGGCCGGACGATCTGTGCGTCATGCCGTATACCTCAGGTACGACGGGGCAGCCCAAGGGCTGCATGCACACGCATCGCTCCGTAATGCACACTGCGGTGGGCGGCATGCAGTGGTTTTCCCTGCAACCCGAACTGACGCTCCTGGCAGTGGCGCCGATGTTTCATGTCACGGGCATGCAAGGCGGATTGAACGGACCGCTGTTCACGGGCAACACCATGGTGCTCCTGCCCAGGTGGGACCGCGAGGTCGCCGCGCAGTGCGTGGAGCGCTATCAGGTGACGAGCTGGACGGCCATTCCGACCATGATTCAGGATTTCTTCTTGAACCCCAATATCGAGAAGTATGACCTGTCGTCGATCCGGCGCCTCAGCGGCGGCGGCGCCGCGATGCCGGCCGCGGTGGCGCAGCGGCTCGCAAACGTCGGCATCACTTATGTCGAAGGATATGGATTGACCGAGACCATCGGCGCCACGCATATCAATCCGGCCGATCACGCGAAGCAGCAGTGCTTGGGGATTCCGATCTTCGACACCGATTCGCGGGTGATCGATCCGGCGACATTGCGTGAATTGCCGCCCGGCGAAGTCGGCGAAATCATCATGCGCGGGCCGCAGGTATTCTTAGGTTACTGGAACAAGCCCGCGGATACGGCGCAGGTTTTCATCGAACTCGACGGCAAGCGCTTCTTTCGCAGCGGCGATCTCGGCCGGATGGATGAGGACGGCTATTTTTTCATCGTCGATCGATTGAAGCGCATGATCAATGCGTCGGGGTACAAGGTGTGGCCGACCGAGGTCGAATCGCTCATGTATCAGCACCCGGCGGTTCAAGAAGCCTGCATCATCGGCGCCAAGGATGCGCATCGCGGCGAGACGGTCAAGGCGGTGATCGTGCCGCGCGCCGAGTGGCGAGACCGCGTCGAACCGCAGGCCATCATCGACTGGTGCCGGGAGCATATGGCGGCGTACAAGGTGCCGCGCCTGATCGAGTTCGTCGAAGCACTGCCGAAGTCCGGTTCCGGCAAGATCATGTGGCGCGAGCTGCAAGAACGCGAAAACGCGAAGTCGACTTCCACCACGGCGACCTCCTCATGAAAGCATTACTCAGCCGCCAACCCGGCGGTCCCGACACCCTCACGTTGGAAGACGTTGCGGACCCGCAGCCGGGCCGCGGCGAAGTACGCATAAGGGTTCATGCCGTAGGCGTAAATTTTCCGGATCTCCTGATCATCCAAGATCTTTATCAGATCAAGCCGCCGCGGCCGTTTTCGCCGGGCGGCGAACTGGCCGGCGTCGTTGAGACCTTGGGCGAGGGCGTGACGAATCTCAAGCTGGGCGACCGAGTTCTGGTCAGCCCGGTCCGCGGCGCCATGGCGCAGATGGCCGTCGCGCAGGCCGGCAACTGCTGGAAGATTCCCGATGCCATGCCTTTCGATCAGGCGGCGGCGCTGCTGATGACTTACGGCACATCGCAACACGCCTTGCAGGATCGGGCACGCCTGCGCGCCGGCGAGACGCTGCTCGTGCTCGGCGCCGGCGGCGGCGTGGGACTCGCGGCCGTGGAACTCGGCAAGGCGACCGGTGCCCGCGTCATCGCGGCTGCCTCCAGCCCGGAAAAATTGGCGCTCGCGCGCGAGCACGGGGCCGACGGTAGTGTGCAGTACCCGCAAGGTCCGCTGGACAAAAACGCCGCGCGGGCACTGACCGACAGCTTCAAGGCCGCGTGCGGCGCATCCGGTGCTCATGTCATTTACGACGCCATCGGCGGCGACTATAGCGAGGCTGCGCTGCGCGCCATTGCGTGGCAGGGCCGGCATTTGGTGATTGGCTTTACCGCGGGGATCCCGAAGCTGCCGCTCAATCTGCCCCTGCTCAAAGGTTGCGAGATTGTCGGCGTGTTCTGGGGCGAGTTCACCCATCGCAATCCTGCGCAGCATGCGGCCAACGTTGCCGCGCTCATGGCGCTGTATCTGGATGGTAAAATCAAGCCGGCCGTGACCGAGCGATTCCCGCTGGCGCGCGGCGGCGAAGCGATCGCCCGCTTAGGTTCGCGCTCGGCGCGCGGCAAAATCATCGTCACGGTGGACTGAAGCGCCGTCAAAGGAAGCACCATGGATCTCAAATACAATCCGGAAGAACAAAAATTTCGCGCCGAAGTGCGCGCGTTTTTCGATGCCGAGCTCCCCACGGACATTCGCACCAAGCTGCAACTGGGGAGGCGCATCTCGAAGGACGACATGGTGCGCTGGCAGAAGATTCTATTCCGCAAGGGTTGGGGCGCCCCGAATTGGCCCAAATCCTTCGGCGGCACGGGCTGGGATATCGTGCGGCAGCATATATTCGAAGAGGAGCGCGCCGATGCGTGCGCGCCGGGTCAAAACCCGTTCTCCCTGAAAATGCTCGCGCCCGTGATGCAGACTTTCGGCAATGCCGCCCAGCAGGAATATTTTCTGCCGCGAATTCTCTCGGGCGAGGACTGGTGGTGCCAGGGCTATTCCGAACCGGGCTCGGGTTCGGACCTCGCTTCGCTGCGCACCAGCGCCGTGCGCCAGGGCGATCACTACATCGTGAATGGCCAGAAAACCTGGAACACCATGGGCCAGTACGCCGACTGGATCTTTTGTCTGGTGCGCACCAGCAGCGAAGGGCGGCAACAACAAGGCATATCGTTCTTGCTGATCGACATGAAGTCGCCGGGTATCACGGTCCGCCCGATCATCATGCTCGACGGCGAGCATGAGATTAACGACATTTTCTTCGACAACGTTAAAGTCCCGGTGCAGAACCTGATCGGCGAGGAGAACAAGGGGTGGACGTACGCGAAGTTCTTGCTCACCCATGAGCGCAGCGGCAACGCCGGCGTCGGCATTTGCAAGCGGGCTCTGAAGAAGCTCAAAGAGATTGCGGCGGAGCAGATGTCGAACGGCCGCCCGCTCATTGAGGATTCGCGCTTCCGCGACCGCATTGCCCAGGTCGAGATGGAGCTGATGGCGCTCGAAATCACCAATCTGCGGGTGCTGTCGGCCACGGCAAAGGAACAGCGCGCCCTGGGCCCGGAAGTATCGGTTCTCAAGATCAAGGGCTCGGAAATCATTCAGCAGCTCGCGGAACTCAAAATGCATGCGCTTGGGCATGATGCGCTGCCTTATGTACGCGAGGCGCTCGACATGGATTGGGTGGGTAATCCCTTGCTCGGGGCGCATTACCGCTCCTATGCACCGCCCATCACCGGGCAATATTTCAACCAACGAAAAACGACGATTTACGCCGGATCCACCGAGATACAGAAAAACATCATCTCGCAGATGATTCTCGGCTTGTAAAAGAGCACCTATGGAATTCAATTACAGCGAAGAGCAACTCGCGCTACAGGACACCCTGCAACGCTTCATTTCACGGGACTACGATTTTGACAAGCGGCGCACTTTCTCCGCCTCGCCGTTGGGCTATTCGGCCGAGGCCTGGAGACAGTATGCAGAGCTTGGGTTGCTGGCGTTGCCTTTCCCTGAAGAACTCGGCGGCTTGGGCGGCAACGGTGTCGACATCATGGTGGTGATGGAGCAGTTCGGTCAGGGACTGCTGCTGGAGCCCTTTTTGAGCACGGTCGTGGCCTGCGGCGGGCTGCTGCAGGATGCGGCCTCCAAGGCGCTCCAGCAAAAACTCGTGCCGCAAATTGCCGAGGGAAAGGCGAAGCTCTCGCTCGCAGCCTACGAGGCCGCGGGGCGCTACGACCTGTCTTACATCACCTCTACGGCGCAGCACAGCGGCGGCAACTGGCGCCTCTCGGGCCGAAAGACGGTGGTGCTGGACGGCGCTTCCGCCGATTATTTTCTGCTGTCCGCGCGCAGCGGCGGCAAGGCCGCGGATCGCGACGGCATTTCACTGTTCTTGGTGCCGCGCGATGCGAAGGGACTCACGATCGCCGCCTACCCGACGCAATCGGGTGCGCGTGCGGCGGACCTGCTATTGGACAACGTCTCCGTCGGTGCCGATGCGCTGATTGGCGAGGCGGGCCGCGCCTTGGGGTCAATCGAGCGGGCGGTCGACCGCGCGAACGCGGCACTGTGCGCAGAGGCCGTCGGAATCATCAATGCCCTGAATGAGGCGACCTTGAATTATCTCAAGACGCGCAAGCAGTTCGGCGTTGCGATCGGTACCTTCCAAGCGCTGAAGCACAAGATGGCCGACATGCTCATCGCCGCGGAGCAAGCGCGCTCCATGGCCATCATCGCCGCGGTGCACGCCGATTCGACGGATGCCGCCGACCGGCATCGGGCGGTGTCTGCCGCCAAAGCCTACATCGGGCAAGCCGGGCGGCTGGTCGGCCAGCATGCCGTGCAGATGCATGGCGGCATGGGCGTGGTTGATGAACTCGTCGTCAGCCACTACTTCAAGCGGCTGACGTTGATCGATCTGACCTTCGGCGATGCGGACTATCATTTGGCGAGTTTCAGCGACACGCTGCGGCCGAGCGGCCAGGGGACATAGAAAGCTTCGAGGCGCGGGGGAACAGTGCATATTTTGCAGCTGCTCCAATCTTTATGAAGCCAGTTTCTCGGGCAAAGCGCATGGCGCAAATTCTGTCAATGCTGGAGAAAGAGACAAAGCGGCGCTGAAGACCGCTTATGCAGACGATCCGCTGATTTCATCGTCGAGATGGCCCACGTTCAGATTGACCTTAGCTCGTGTCGTCCCACTAGTCCGTGTGCGACAACTCTTGCTTGCGCACATCCCTATCCATAGTTCGCGATGCAGCGAACAACACAGCCGCCGCCGCCAACGCCAGTATCGGAATGATGTACATCGCGTGATGCAGCCCGGTGGCTCTGAACGCCTCGGTCATGACGCTCGCGCCCGCATCCGTCATGGCCTTGTACGCAAAGTGATCGCTCAGACGGCCGGTCGCCCAGGGGCCCCCGCTCGCGCCCAAGATGTACATGAAGCAAAAGTACAAAGCCACTGCGATGCCCCGCAGGCGAGGTTCGATCACATCCTGAATGGCCGCGTACACGGTGGCGTAGTAGACGTACATGGTGATGGTGCCGAGCGCCATCAAAATCAGATAGGCGGTGATCGCGCCGCTGGGTTGATTGATCGCGAGGAAAATACAGGGTGCGGCGATGGCCATGGCGGAGGCCGACAAGACCAGGCGGCCGTTGCGGCGCTTGACGCTCATTTTGTCGGCGAGCCATCCACCCACCAGCAAGCCGATGGCGCCCACCGCACCGACCGCAATGGAGGAGACATAGCTTGCATTGAGCAGGCTCATGTGATGAAAGCGCTGCAGGAACGCGGTGTTAAACGTGTTGATCGCGTACATGTTGAAGTTGTGAAAAATGCCCGACATGATGATCCACCACATCGTCGGCAGCCCCAACACGGTGACAAACGCGTTTTTGGTCCCCTTCCCGGCCGTCGTCACCACTCTGCCCGTATCGAGCGCGCCGCGCACGGGCTCGCGCATCCACAGCGCCATGATTGCGAGAATCACCCCGGGCACGCAGGCAAACAAGAACGCCGCG
Source organism: uncultured Gammaproteobacteria bacterium (assembly GCA_963721095.1). GTDB lineage: Bacteria > Pseudomonadota > Gammaproteobacteria > Steroidobacterales > Steroidobacteraceae > Bog-1198. The sequence goes on from CAVRHU010000001.1 coordinate 1,441,497, forward strand.
CGCCAGCCGAATTTTGTGGCGATTGCGCCGGCGCTGATATAGGCCAGGAAAATGCCCGCGGGCAGCCCCAACATGAACACGCCCATGGCCTTGGCGCGCTGAGTCGGCGGAAACAAATCGCCGATCAGCGATTGGCCTGCGGGGGCGCAAGTGGCCTCGCCGACACCAACCCCGAGCCGTGCGATGAATATTTGGGCGTAGTTCTGCGCGAAGCCGGTCGCCGCAGTCAACAGACTCCAAAATAAGGTGCCCAGAGCGATGAGACGGTTGCGATACCACTTGTCGCTGAGCGTGCCCAAGGGCAGGCCCACGAACGCGTAGATCACGGTGAAAATCGAGCCCAGAAGTCCCAGTGCGGCGTCGTTCAAGTGAAATTCGAGACGGATCGGCTCGGCCAACGCACCCAGCAATTGGCGATCGAAAAAATTCAGCAGGTTGATGGCGAATAGCAGGAACAGAGCGTATTTCGCACCGGTGGCCGCCTTGGTGATGACGCCATCGGCCGGTGCGCCGCCTTCGATTGTTTGCGGACTAACGGACATTTGTTCTATTCCCCCAGAAAATGCTGTCGTCCGCTAGTGTGCCGTACCTGAAGGCCAAACGCTTATATTTTAGCCAAGCGGGCCCCCCGGCGGCGGCATGTGTTCCCAAAAGCCGCGGATCTCGCTGCGCGGATCGTTTTCGAGTTGCGTCGGTGTGCCGAAGATCATCGTTGCGCGCGTCTTGGCATCAAAAGTAGGCCACGGCGGTATGCGCGCATTGTTGGGATCCCCGGTCTTGGCGAACGCGACCCAGCTCGAGGAGAGTTGGTCGGCTACGCGCGCCGCATCGTTGCCTTCGCGCGCTTCCCGAAAGGATCCCGACACGTCGAGTCCGTGCACGGCGCCGTAGCGGCCGCCAAACGCCGGGGTGGGCCACTCCCATTGATACATATAGATGGCTGCCTGACCTTGCGCGGCTTTCAATTCCGCTTGGCGGATGGCCGAGCGCCGAAAGCCTGCGTCGGTGAAAATCATGGCTTGAATCAGGTAGGGGGATTTTTCCGGATAGTACTTGCGGTACATCGCGAGAATCTCCCCACCGCGATCCTTGTAGCGCTTGTCGACGAGCGATTTCAGATCGGCTTCGCTCAAGTTGAAGTTGGTAAGGCCTAATGCCGCGTCTTCCAGCGTGGTCGAGACGATGAGCGGAATCTGCGCCGATTCGCCCGGTGCGGCGGGATCGAATGCATCGTGGGTGAGGTACTTGCCGTCGAGCACCGGGCCGTTTCCCAAGCCGGGTGCGCCGGCGCCTGCGGCGACCTGTGCTTCGAGCAACTGCTGCCAGGACACCTTCTGCAAATCGGCGATGCGGGATTTTGAAATTCCGAGTTGCTTGAGCAGCGCCTCTGCATTCTGAGTCGCACGATCCCTGGGAACGAATTTCAGCAGCGAACCGCTTTGGACGGCGGCCCGATGGAATAGGCCCCTGGCGGCCGGTGTGGCCAACATCGTGCTCGTCTTGGCGCCCCCACCGGACTGGCCGAAGATCATGACGTTGTTGGGATTGCCGCCGAAATTTTCGATGTTATCCCGGACCCATTCGAGCGACGCGGTCAAATCCATGATTCCGGCAACGCCGGCGAAGGCGAATTCGGGGGGCGCACCCAGATCGGCCAGGTGCGTGTAGCCAAACGTGGCCAAGCGGTGATTGACCGTGACCACCACCACGTCGCCGAATCGCGCGAGCTGGGCGCCATCGTAGCCAATCGCATTTCCGGAGCCGGTGGTAAACCCGCCGCCGTGAAAGGAGACCAGCACGGGCCGCTTGGCGCCGTCTTTGAGGCCAGGAGTCCAGATGTTCAGCGACAGGCAGTCCTCACCCATGCCGCCGGGTTGGTAATCCCAGTGAATCATCATGGCGTAATCGGAACGCAGATCCGCCGGCGCTTGCGGACTGATCTGGCCATGCGCCAGGCACTCGCGCACGCCTTTCCAGCTCGCAGGTTTTTTCGGCGGCATGAACCGATTGCGTCCCGCGGTGGAGGCGCCGTAGGGCACACCCTTGAATTCCTTGATCCCCGCAGTCTGGAGGCCCTGCACCTTGCCGTAGACCGTATCGGTCTCCACGAACACGTTTCCCGTGCCGCCGCCGCCCAGCCCGCCCCGCGTTGCGGGTTGTGCCGGAACGCCTTGGGCTTGAACCTGCGATGCCACCGACGCCACGGTCGCAGCGGTCAAGGTCAGTGCGGAAGACTTGAGAAAATCACGGCGAGTATTGCTCATGGCGTCCCCATCGATTTTGTTTTGATGTGTAAAAAAAGCGGCGGGTTGTTCAGGCCCGCCGTTGTACTCGATTCAACTCAATATCGAAACCCAAGCCTATTTGAATTTTACCCGCAGCGTCAGGCCGAAGGTCCGCGGTGCGCCGAGATACGAAGTGATGGTGTTGAACTGAAACGGCGAGTCGAATGCGACGGCGTAGTAGTACTTGTCGGCCAGGTTCGCGCCCCACGCTTCAACCGCCCAGGACTCATCCAACGCACCGAAGCCGATGCGTGCGTTGAGCAAGCCAAATCCTTCCTGAATTTTCCGGGGATCGAGATCGGACCCCGTGTTGTACGAGGAGTTGTATTTTTCCTCGACGCTGGTGCGGATGCCCAAGGTGCCCGACACCGGCAACAGGTACGCCGCGGACAGCGCGCCGGACCAGAGCGGCGCGAAGGACAGGCGGTTGTTATCGCGCATCGTGCAGCCATTTCCCGGGCCGCCGCAGAAATCGGTGAGCGCGTTGCCGAAATTGTCGATATTGGTCAGATCCTGAGTCACGCCGCCCGCAATGGTCAGTCCCGAGAGGGGCGTTGCCCAGGCGAAGTCGACATCGACACCCTTGGACACGACGCGATCCAGCGAGGTGACGACGAATTGAATTCCCGTGAAGGTGTTCAGCTGGAAGTCGGTGTATCGCTGATAGAACGCGGCTGCATTCAACCGCAGGGTCTTGTTGAACAGCGTGGTCTTGATGCCCACCTCGCCCGAATCCACGGTCTCGCGGGGGAAATGGGTGTCGTAGTCCGGCGCAAGACCCAGGGGATCGGTTGCAGACGCCGCACCCGTGACACGTGACAGGTTGAAGCCGCCGGCCTTGTAACCATTGGCTGCGGAGGCATACACCATCGCTTCTTCGTTGAAACGATAGGAAAGCTTGATCGTGCCCGACAAGTTGTTTTCCGTATTCGACTGGTCGAAACCGGTGCCCGTGAATTCTGGATCAAGCCCGGAGAAACAGCCATATCCAATCAAGAACGCCTGGGCGTTGGTTCCACCCAGGCCGTTCGGCGCCGGCGTGTAAAGAGGCGCAAGCGATGCAGGCGCATTGGGCCCTGGCAGCAGGGCCCCGCAGCCCGGGCCGCCGCCCGTGTTATTGAAGCTTGAGGTCGCGGTTTTCTTTTCTTCCGTACCTCGAAGACCGGCCGTTAGATCCAAACCCTGTGTAATGTTCCAGGTTTCATTGGTGAACAAGGCGAAGCTTCTCGCAGTCTGTTGGTAGCCGTCGTTGTAACCGGTGCCGAAGAAGGTAGCGCCGGGTGCATCGCCGGTGAGTTGCGACACCAGAAGCGGATTCACCGGGCCGCCAACCGATGCTGACGCCACGGCGCTGATATAGGTCTCGAATTGATCGCCGATGGCCCCGAGGGTTCGGGTCGTCAGAATTTCATTGTTGAAGAATCCGCCCACCAACCAGTCCAGGGGGCCCGCCTTCCCGGCGAGGCGCAGCTCTTCGCTGAATTGCTTGAAATCCGTGGAGTTCGCGTTGCCGTCGTCCGGGAACGAGAGCAGATCGATGCCGGTGTAATCGACATCGTTGCCGCCCGCGACGGTGTTGTCGCGCCACGCGGTGATCGAGGTCAATTTCCCGAATCCAAGATTCCAGTTGAGTTCTCCAGAGATGCCCATGTCGCGCACGTGCTGCGTAATGATCTGATTGTCATACGCGACGTAGCTGTTGGGCAGGCGAACCACGCCCGGCTGGCCGATGAGTGGCGAGTCGCCGAGCGCGCCCGTTTTGCCGCCAAGTGCGGGGGTGGAGGCGAAAACATTGACCAACCCTTGGAAGGGGCCGGGATATTCCACAACGGCGCTGCAACAGGATTCGTTGCGCTTCGCGTAGTCGGCGATGATCAAGAAATCCACATTGTCGCTGGGCGTGATCAACAGCTGGCCCCGAGCGTTATACGCGTGCCGGTCGTTGGTGTTGTTCTGCGTACTGGGTCCCACGCCGTTGACGACCTGCAGGAAGCCCTCATTTTGTTGGAAACCCATGTAGAGCCGGCCGGCCATCATATCGCTCAATGGCCCGGTCACCGAGGCGCGAACTTCCCGATCGTTGAAGTTGCCGCCTGTTACTTCGGCGGTGGCGCCAAAGGTGTTCGAGGGTCTCTTGGTGGTAATGTTGATGACGCCGGCGTCGTTATTCTTGCCGAACAATTCGCCCTGCGGTCCATAAAGAACTTCGATTTGCTCTATCTCGCCGAGATCGCCGAAGGCGACGCCGTTGCGCGGCCGGTACACGCCGTCGATGTTCACGCCTACCGAGGATTCGAGACCCGGATTGTCGCCGACGGTACCGATGCCGCGAATACGCGCCGTGGTGATCGCCTCATTGCCTTCGGAGGTGACCGTAAGGCCGGGCGTCAGGATCGCGAGGTTTCTGATATTGGTGATGCCCGCGTCCTGCACCTGCTGCGAGTTGATCGCAACCACGGAGATCGGCACGTCTTGCAGGTTTTCCGAGCGCTTCTCTGCGGTCACGATGATCTCTTCCAACACGGGCGCGTTCGAGGCGTCCGCCGCTATCGCGTGCGCGCTGCCGAAGGCTCCGGACAGGGCGAGGACGAGATAAGTGGCTCGTGAGGTCACAGTCTGATTTGTCATGGGGTCTTGCACCTAATTTGGTCGATGGTATTTGCGCAATCCGCTGCGGCTGCCACGTCTCGGTTAGAATTAGGGGCGACTCCTAGCGTCAGAAACCTGAAGTCTCCACTATCCTTAAGACTACTAGACGCACTCCCGCCAATTGCGTATGTTGAGCCTACGGAAACCGTGGCGCAACCACCACGCTTTCCACGACATTTGGTTGACAAACGGCGCCACGTGCTTGATTTGACCGCTAGGAAGACTGAGTTCTATTAGTGGTATAAAAGATACATGTGAGAAACCCAGACCCTTGGCGACCCCCTGATCCTGAGCCCGACGAACCGCCGGCCAACCGTCGCGCGGCCCTCATTGGACTGGTGCTGATCGTTTTCTTGGTGATCGCGGGTTTGATGTTGACACATACATTGGGCGGCATGGCGCGTCTGCAGGATTGCGCGCTGTCGGGCCGCTCGAACTGTTCCGGTAATCCGCCTCAATAGCGGTTAGCCTTTCACGCCGGACGCTCCAATCTCGCAGCGCCGGAGTACGAATTTCGGGCGAGCTCTACATCAGCCGCTCAAAATCACCGGCCCTTAGACGTTCAGTACGCCTTTGGCCTTTGCCGCATGCGTCGCGATGAGATCCATCAGCGCCGGCGACAGGCAGTCATAGGGTTCGAGTTTCAGTTCCCGCAAGCGCGCTCGAACCGCGCCCATCTGCTCGGGCTTGGTGCCCGACTCGATCACTGAGGAGACGAAAGCGGCAAATTCCGGTGCGGCCCACCCATTGGCATCCAGCAGTTCGGGATGGACGAAATCAAAACCGTAGATCGGATGACCCTTGTTTTCGATGCGGCCGTACATGTGAACGCCGCATCCGCTGCAGGCGTGACGTTGGATCGGTGCCGCCGCGTCGACCACCTTCAATTTCTGTGCGTTCGCGCCGACGGACAGCTTGTCGCGAGGAACCACCGCAACCAGGGAAAACATCGCGCCCTTTGGCTTCCAGCACTTGGTGCAGCCGCAGACATGATTGAAGGCAACGTTGCTTTTGATGGAAATTGAAACCGGTGCGTCCGCGCACTTGCACTTGAGGGTTCCGCCGCTGAACGAAGGATTGCCTGCCTTGACGCCTTTGTCCACCGCGGGATGTATGGCTACGCTCATGTGTGCTACCTCGCCTGATCTTAGTTGTTTTGTGCGGCCCGAGCCGGGGCACATTATATCCCGTTCCTGGTAAACTCACCGAGTCCCCCCTTCGAGAAAAAACCATGAGCGTATTGGACGCATTCCATCCCGCTGTTGCCGCGTGGTTTTCGCGGACTTTTGATGCGCCGACCGAAGCGCAGATTCGCGCCTGGCCTGCTCTGGCCGCGGGCGAGCATGTCCTGGTGGCCGCGCCGACAGGGTCCGGCAAGACATTTGCGGCATTTCTGTCGGCCATCGATCAACTCGTGAAGGAGGGGCTGCAAGGGCCATTGCCGGACGAGACGCGCATGGTATATGTCTCGCCGCTGAAGGCCCTGTCGAACGACATCCAGCGCAATCTCGAGGCGCCGCTCCAGGGCATTCGTGAGGAGTTGATGGCATTGGGGTTGCCGGATGTGGAGATTCGTGCGGTGGTGCGCACCGGGGATACCACGCAATCGGAACGCGCCGGCATGCGGCGCAGGGCGCCGCATATTGTCGTGACCACGCCTGAGTCTCTGTACATCCTGCTCGGCTCGCAGTCGGGGCGCGACATGCTCGCCACCTGCCGCACCGTGATCGTCGACGAGATTCACGCCATCGCCGGCAACAAGCGCGGCGCGCATTTGGCGCTGTCGCTGGAACGTCTGCAGGCCTTGACCGGCAGCTCGCTCACCCGCGTGGGATTATCGGCGACACAAAAGCCGATCGAGGAGGTTGCCAAATTCTTGACCGGCGCGCGTCCCGTGCGCTGCACCATCGTCGATTCCGGCCACGTTCGACGGCGCGATTTGGCGCTGGAGGTTCCACCGGCGCCGCTCGAGGCGGTGATGTCGGGCGAAGTCTGGACGCAAGTCTACGATCGATTGGCTCAATTGGTGTCGGAGCATCGCACCACGCTGGTGTTCGTCAATACGCGCCGCATGGTGGAGCGGATTGCGCGGCATCTCTCCGAACGCGTGGGCGAGGAAAATGTCGCCGCGCATCACGGCAGCTTGTCGAAGGAACGCCGCCTCGATGCCGAACAGCGCCTGAAACGCGGCGACCTGAAGGTGCTGGTGGCCACAGCTTCGCTGGAACTGGGCATCGATATCGGCGATGTGGATCTGGTGTGTCAAATAGGCTCGACCCGCTCCATCAACTCCTTCCTGCAGCGAGTGGGCCGCGCGGGGCATTCGGTGGGGGGTATTTCCAAAGGCAGGCTTTTCCCGCTGTCCCGGGACGAATTGGTGGAGTGTGCCGCGCTCTTGGAGGCGGTTCGGCGCGGCGAACTCGACCGGCTCAAGATCCCGGAGAATGCGCTCGACGTATTGGCGCAACAAATTACCGCCGAAGTGTCGGCACGCGAATGGCCGGAGGACGGTCTGTTCTCGTTGATGCGTGGTGCGTATCCCTACCGCAATCTGAACAGAGAGGAATTCGACGAGTGCGTGCGCATGCTGGCCGAAGGATTCAGCACGCGGCGCGGCCGGCGCGGTGCACTTCTGCATCACGACGCCATCAATAAAGTGCTGCGGCCGCGCAAAGGAGCGCGCCTGACCGCGATAACCTCCGGCGGTGCCATACCGGACAATGCCGATTACCGCGTGATGCTCGAGCCGGAGTCGATCGTCGTCGGCTCGGTGAACGAGGACTTCGCCGTGGAAAGCCTGCAGGGCGATATATTCCAGCTCGGCAACACCTCCTATCGGATTTTGCGCGTCGAACGCGGCACGGTGCGGGTCGAGGACGCGCACGGTCAACCGCCCTCGATTCCTTTCTGGCTGGGCGAGGCACCGGGCCGCACCATGGAGCTGTCATCGGCGGTCTCGGATCTGCGCAAAGAAATTGAACAGAGAGTTGGGGCAGAACCGCCCTCGGCGCTCCCCTGGCTGATGGACACGGTGGGCCTCGATGAGGCCTCCGCGTTTCAGATCGTGCAGTACTTGAGCGCGGGCAAGGCGGCGCTCGGCACGCTGCCGACGCTGGACACGGTCGTGTTCGAGCGGTTCTTCGATGAGTCCGGCGGTATGCAGCTCATTATTCACTCGCCGTTCGGCAGCCGCGTCAACCGGGCGTGGGGATTGTCGCTGCGCAAGCGCTTCTGCCGGACCTTTAATTTCGAATTGCAGGCCGCGGCCACTGAAGATCACATCGTGCTGTCGCTGACGCACGCGCATAGTTTCGAACTCACCGAGGCGGCCCGCTATCTGAACTCCAATTCGGTCAGGCAGGTGCTGATCCAGGCGCTGTGCGCCGCGCCGATGTTCGAGGTTCGCTGGCGTTGGGACGCCGGCATCGCGCTGGCCTTGCCGCGCTTTCGCGGCGGCAAGAAAATCCCGCCGCAGATCGCGCGCATGAACGCCGAAGACCTGCTCGCCTCGGTTTTTCCGGACCAGGTTGCCTGTGCCGAGAATCTACCGGGCGAGATCGAGGTGCCCGATCATCCCTTGGTGCGCCAAACCATACGCGATTGCCTGGAAGACGCGATGGACATCGAGGAATTCGAGGCGATGTTGCGCCGCCTGGAGAGCGGCGCGATCCGCGTAGTCGCGAAGGATCTCACGGAGCCCTCGCCCTTGGCGCTCGAGGCGCTCAGTGCGCGGCCCTATGCCTATCTCGATGATGCGCCGCTCGAGGAGCGGCGCACGCAGGCCGTCATGAGTCGCCGCTGGCTGGATCCGACGGAAGCGGCCGACATCGGCAAGCTGGACCCGGAGGCGATCGCGCGCGTGCGGACCGAAGCGTGGCCGGATGCGGCCACGCCGGATGAATTGCACGACGCACTGCTGTGGCTCACCTTCATGACGGAGGAGGAGAGCCGCGCCAATCCGGGATGGCCGGGCTTGATGGAAGATCTCACCCTTCAAAATAGAGCGGCGCGCGTCGCGCTCAAGGATCGAAACCTGTGGGTGGCGGCGGAACGACGCGGGCTATTTGAATCGCTCGACGACTCGATCGTCGATGTCGTGCGCGGCCGCCTCGAGGGTTTGGGCCCCGTCACGGCCGTGCAAATAGCGGGGTCGCTGGGACTGGCAGAGGCGCAAATCAACGGCGCGCTGATCGCGCTCGAGTCGGAAGGGTTCGCCATGCGCGGCCGCTTCACCGGCGAGTCCTCAGGCGAAGAATGGTGCGAGCGCCGATTGCTGGCACGCATTCATCGTTACACGGTAAAACGGCTGCGGGCCGAAATCGAGCCGGTCGCCGCCCGGGATTTCCTGCGATTTTTAAGCGAATGGCAGCGAGTTTTGCCGGGCGCGCGGATGCAGGGCCCGGATGCCCTGGCGGCGATCCTGGCGCAACTCGAAGGGTTTGAATCGCCGGCGGGCGCCTGGGAGACCGAAGTGATCCCGGCGCGGGTCACGGAGTACGAGCCGCAGTGGCTGGATGATCATTGCCGCGCGGGCCGCTTCGTCTGGACGCGCCTGGCGGCGCGCGGCGGGACGCGCAGCGATGAGGCGCCGGCACGCGGTGCCTCGCCGGTTCGTTCCACGCCAATCGTGTTGCTGGGCCGGCGCAATGTGCCCCTGTGGTCGATGTTTGCGGACCAGTCCGATCAGGCCGCGCTGACCTCGAAGGCGCAAGCCGTGGCAGACTTTATTCGCGGGCACGGCGCTTCGTTTTTCGACGAGATCTCCGAGAATGTCGGCATGCTGCCCTCGGAGGTCGAAGAGGCGCTGTCTGAATTGGTGGCGGTGGGGCTGGTGAATTCCGACAGCTTCGCGGGCCTGCGAGTGCTCTTGATGCCAAGCGGCCGGCGCGGCGGCCGTCTCAATTCGTACGCAGGACGGCACAAGCGCCGCCTGGCATTGTTTGGGATGGCAGATGCGGGACGTTGGGCCCTGGTGCGCCGCCCGAACGCGCAATCTGCCGAGCACAAGGATGAGGCGGTCGAACAAATCGTGCGCACGCTGCTGCGCCGCTGGGGTGTGATTTTTTGGAAACTGCTCACGCGCGAAGCGGCCTGGCTGCCGCCGTGGCGCGAAATCTTGAGCTGCTGCCGCCGGCTGGAAGCGCGCGGCGAAATTCGCGGCGGCCGTTTTGTGGCGGGATTTTCCGGCGAGCAATTCGCGACGCCCGAGGCGATCGGCGCGTTGCGCGATGCACGCCGCAAGCCGCCCACAGAAGCCTACGTTTCGCTGTCCGCCGCCGATCCGCTCAACTTGATCGGCATTTTGACGCCCGGGCCGAGGCTGGCATCGCTGGCCGGCAATCGGCTCTTGTTCAGGGACGGATTGCCGGTGGCTACACTCGCCGCGGGAGAAATTCATTACCTGGAGGAATTGCCGCCGAAGGAACAATGGGAGGCGCAAGTGGCGCTGCTGCGCCGTCACGTCCCGGTGGTGCTCGACGATGTGGAACTGCCGCCGGCGGCGCCGTGAGATTGACCGGTTGGCGTAGCGTTCGAACCGATCAATTCACAGTGCCGAGGTCCTGGTTATTTTGCGGTGGCCTGCGATGCGTCCCAACCGCCGCCCAAAGCCTCGATCAACGCCACGCTGGCCTGCAGCCGTGAAGACAGCACTTGCAGTGCGGTTTCTTCGGCGCTAAGCCGGGTGGTCTGGGCGGTGATGACGCTGCTGTAGGGAACGGTGCCGGCCTTGTATTGATTGAGTGTCAGCGTTTCGGCTTCGCGCGCCTTTTTCACGGTCTCATCCTCGATCACGCCTTCTTGCTCGAGCACCCGCAAGGTGACGATTTGATCCTCGACCTGCTGAAGGCTGCTCAAGACCGTTTGCCGATACGCATCCACCGTTCCCTCATAAGCCGCGCGTGCACCGCGTACTTGCGCGCGCACCAGGCCCCCGTCAAACAGCGTCTCCGCGAGCGCGGGGCCGACTGCCCAGATGCGGTTGGATTTCTGAATGATTCGGCTGAACTTGTTGCTCGAGTATTCATCCTGACCCGTCAGCGTCAGGTCCGGGAAGTAGCCCGCCTTTGCGACGCCAATTTGCGCGTTGGCCGCCGCCATCTTGCGTTCCGCCTCCGCCACATCAGGCCGGCGTTCCAGCAAGGTGGAAGGCACGCCGGCGGGCACCGTGGGCACGTCTGAACGCATGGCCGAGCCGGCCAACGAGAACTCGGCGGGCTGCTTGCCGATCAGCACCGCCACGGCATGTTCCAGGACGGCACGCTGGATCTTGGCGTTGACCTGTTGCGCTTGACTCGAGAGGAGTTGCGTTTCGGCCGTGACCACATCGGCGCGTGCGGCGACGCCGAATTTATAGCGGCTCTCGGTAATCTTGAGCGACAGGGTTTCGGCCACGACCGTGTCGTCCAGCAGCTTTTCCAATTGATCCTGGGCGCGCAGCTCAAAATAATCCGTCGCAAGTTCCGCCTGCGCTGATAGCCGCGCGGCTGCCAGTGCAGCGGAATTCGCCTGTGCCGAGGCGACATTGCTTTCGGTGTTGCGCCGGATGCGGCCCCAGATGTCAATGTCCCAATTGGCCGAGACGCCCGCCGTAAAGGTATTTTGCGTGCGCGTCGTCGTGCCGATGGGCGCGCCCGCGCCATTGGTTATCACCTCAGGCGCGCCTTGCCGCTGCGCACCGAAACTTGCCGCGATGGTGGGCCAGAAACCGGCGCGAGCCTGCGCGACCAGCGCCCGCGACTGTTCGAAGGCGGCCTCGGCGGCCTTGACGTTTTGATTCGAAATCTCGATTTGCGCTTCGAGTCCATCGAGCACGTCGTCGTTGAAAATCTTCCACCAAGGTCCGCGCGACAAAACATCGTTCGGTTCGCTGGGCTTCCAGTCGCCGGCCTCCTTGTAATTCGCGGCCGTTTCGACCGGCGGACGATGATAGTCGGGCCCGACCGCGCAGGAAGAGGCGAGGGCGGCGGCGAACCCTACGGCGAAACTGCGCGCCAGCGGCTTGATCATGTCGGGACTCCGACGGGACCCAAGCCCGGGTCGCCCGCGTCTTTGCCCTTGAGTTTCCGCGGCGGGGAGTACACGCCGTTCTTCAGATGTTTCCAGTAGCGGCGGAAGTACAGATAGATGACCGGCGTGGTGTACACCGTGAGCAGCTGACTGACCAGCAGGCCGCCGACGATGGCGATGCCCAATGGCCGCCGCATTTCCGTGCCATCGCCGGTGGCAATAGCCAGCGGCAACGCGCCGGCGATGGCTGCACAGGTAGTCATCATGATGGGCCTGAAGCGCAGACGGCAGGCGTGTTCGATCGCCCTGAGCGGGTCCATTCCCAGGGTGCGCTCGGCATCGAGCGCAAAGTCCACCATCATGATGGCGTTCTTCTTGACGATACCGATCAACAGCAGAATGCCCAGAAAAGCAATGAGGCTGAATTCGGTGCCGGTGACGATGAGCGCGAGCAACGCCCCCAGGCCGGCGGAAGGAAGCGTCGAGAGTATGGTCACCGGCTGACCGTAATTTTCATAGAGCATCCCCAGCACCACATAAATCGCGGCGATCGCCGCCAACACCAACAAGGGTAGATTGCCGATACCTTGGCGAAACAATCGTGCAGTTCCGTAGTCGCCGCCCCGAATGGTCACGGGCGTATGGATGTCCGCCATCTTCTTGGCGATGGCGTTTGTCGCAGTACCGAGGGAGACGCCCTCCGGCAAATTGTAGGAAATCGAGGTGGAAACGGATGTGCCGGTGTGATTGACCGATACCTGCGTGGTGCCCGTGACGAAACGGCTGAAAGCCGAGAACGGTACCATGGTTTCCTGCGAGAGGCTGACGGCCGATCCTGTCGATGTATTGCCCCGGCCTGCATTCGCCAGCGAATTGGCGGCCAGATTTCGCGCCACATCCTGCGCCACGGACGTGCTGGATGCCGCGCTCGACGGCTGCAGCACGGTCGTGCCGGCCACCGCCTGCGTCAACTGCGTGCCGGACGGCGCGCCGCCGGCCGTGCTGACATACAGACTCTTGAGAATCTCCGGGTTTTGCCAGAACTCCGGCGCCACTTCCATGACGACATGATATTGCTGCGGGCTGAAGGGATTGTAGATGGTCGAGACCTGCGCCTGGGCAAACGCGTCGCCCAGCGCATTGTCGATTTGTATTTCCGACAATCCTAAGCGCGAGGCGCTGTCGCGATCCACGATCACGTCGGTCTCCAGGCCGCCTGGCTGCAGATCCGTATCCACATCGGTGATCTCCGGTACGTCCTGCAACGCAACGCGGAGCTTTTGCGACCAGGTGCGAAGTTCAGCCAGGTCATCGCCCAGCAGCGTGTATTGATATTGCGAGTTGGAGCTTCGGCCGCCGCCGCCGCCAAAGTCCTGGATGGCCTGCAAGAAGGTATTCACGCCGGCGACCCGGGCGAGCTTCGGGCGCAGCCGCGCGATCACGTGGTCCGCCGAAATGCGGCGTACCTTGAGCGGTTTGAGCGCAACGGTGACATTGGCGGTTGGGCCGCTGGAGGGTCCGAATCCGCCCGAACCAACCGAGCCGGTGACGGTGTCGACCGCCGGGTCGGCCTGGATGATGGCGGCGACCTCCTGCAATTTCCCCTTCATGAGCTGAAAGGAACTTGCCGCATCGCCGCGGATGCCGCCGCGCAGTTGACCGGTATCCTGCTGCGGAAAAAATCCCTTGGGAATCACGATGTACAGGTAAACGTTGAGCGCGATGGTCGCAAAGAGGATGAATACCATCAAACGCCGGTGGCGCAGCGCCCAGTCGAGCGTGCGCGCGTAGTTGTCGCGCATGTGTTCGAAGCCGCGCTCGAAGGCACGCGCGAATCGCGACGGCACCCGATTGCGTTCCGACCGCAACAGCAGCGAACACATCATCGGCGTCGTGGTGAGCGAAATGACCAGCGAGATCAGGATCGCCACCGACAGGGTCATCGAGAATTCCATGAGCAGGCGCCCGAGGATGCCGCCGATCAGGATGAACGGAGTGAATACCGCCACCAGCGACAAGCTCATGGAAAGCACGGTGAATCCCACTTCCCGCGCGCCCAGCAAGGCCGCTCGCATGCGCGTCATGCCCGCCTCGATGTGCCGCGTTGTGTTCTCCATCACCACGATCGCATCGTCGACGACGAAACCGGTGGCAATGGTGAGGGCCATCAGCGAAAAATTATCCAGGGTGTAATTCAGCAGATACATGGCGCCGAAGGTGCCGATCAGCGACACCGGCACCACCGTCGCGGGAATCAGGGCGGCGCGATAGCTATTCAAGAAAATGTAGACCACCAGAATCACGAAGGCCACGGACAGCAGGAGAGTTTGTTCAACCTGGCGCAGCGAGGCGCGAATGGTGACTGACCGGTCGAAATTCACCACGAGGTCGATTTTCGAGTCTATCGAATTCTTCAGGGCGGGAAGCTCGGCCTTCACCGCGTCGATGGTTTCAACGATGTTGGCGCCGGGCTGCAGGTATATCGTCACGAACACCGCCGGGCTGCCGTTGTACAACCCGTAGGTGCGGACATTTTCAGTGGCGCCGTCCTGCATGTCCAATACGGTCGCCACATCGCGCAGACGAACCGGCGCGCCATTGCGATTGGCGATGATCAAGTCGCGATAGGGCCCTGCATCGCGCGCGTTGTCGTTGGTATAGATTTGATAATGCAGCTCATCCGTTTCAACCGCGCCCTTCGGCGCGTTGGCATTCGAGTTCGAAATCGCCGCGCGCACGTCCTGCAGGCCGACGCCGTACTTGGACAGCGACAGCGGATTGATTTCCACGCGTACCGCGGGAAGCGCGCTGCCGTTCACACTGACGCCGCCGACACCGGGAAGCTGCGATAGGCGCTGCGAAATCACGGCATCCGCCGCATCGTATATTTGTCCCTGTGTGAGCACATCGGATGTCATGGCAATGGACATGACCGGAAAAGCGGAGGTGTTGAGCTTGAAATACGAGGGATTGCGGGTGAGCGATGTCGGCAGATCGGCGTGCGCGGCGGAAATGGCCGCCTGCACGTCGCGTGCTGCGCCGTTGACATCGCGGTCGATGCCAAAGGTAAGCTGGATGTTCGTGGTGCCGACGCCGCTGGTGGAGGTCATGTCATCGACATCCGCAATCGCGCCGAGATGACGCTCCAACGGGGTGGCAACGGTGGCCGCCATGACTTCCGGGCTCGCGCCGGGAAGGCTCGCGGAAACAAATATGGCGGGCACATCGATGCGCGGCAGCGGAGCGACCGGCAGGAACATGAACGCGGCGATGCCACACAACGCCACTCCGAGCGTCAACAGCGTGGTCGCCACCGGCCGCTTGATGAAGGGCGCGGAAATGTTCACGCGGGGCCCTCCGCCAGCGGCGCATCGGGTTCGGAAGTCTGCGCACGGCCGCGCCAGCGTGCGGCAATGCGGTCGAATGCCAGATAGATCACCGGCGTGGTGAACAGCGTCAGCACCTGGCTGACCAACAAGCCGCCCACGATGCTGACACCCAAGGGGTGACGCAATTCGGATCCGGTTCCGGTGCCGAACATCAGGGGCAGCGCACCGAAGATCGCCGCCACCGTCGTCATGAGGATGGGGCGAAAGCGCAGCAAACAGGCTTTGAAAATCGCGTCGCGCGGCGCCAAACCTTCCTCATGCTGTGCCACGATGGCGAAATCGATCATCAATATCGCGTTTTTCTTCACGATACCGATGAGCAGAATGATGCCGATCAACGCGATGATGGTCAGGTCATCTCCGAACAGCATCAGCGCCAGCAGAGCGCCGATACCCGCCGACGGCAAGGTCGATAGAATCGTAATCGGATGGATGAAACTCTCGTACAAGACACCGAGTACGATGTACATGACCATGACCGCCGCGACCAGCAGCAGCAGTTCATTGGTCAAATTATTGCGAAACGCCAGCGCCGCGCCCTGAAAAGTCGTGCGGATGCTGACGGGCAAGCCCAGGTCGTGCTCGGTTTTCTCGATGGAAGAAACGGCCGCGCCGAGCGATACATTGGGGGCGAGATTGAAGGAAACCGTCGTTGCGGGAAACTGCGCGATATGATTGATGAGTATCGGCCGCGTCTGCACTTCGATTTTGGCGATGGCCGACAGCGGCACCTGGCCGCCGCTCGCGGAAGGCACGTAGATGGACTGCAGGGAGTCGATGGAGCGGTAGTAGGCCGGGTCGGCCTCCATGATCACGCGGTACTGATTCGACTGGGTAAATATCGTGGAAACGATGCGCTGGCCGAACGCATCGTAAAGGGCGTTGTCGACCGTGCCGACGCTGATTCCTAAGCGCGCGGCGCTGTCGCGGTCGATGGTGACATAGGCGGCGAGTCCGTTGTCTTCTTGATTGCTGACCACATCGGCGAGCTGCGGGTCCTGGCGCAACGCCGTCACGAGTTTTGGCGTCCAAGTCGACAAGGCTGCCGCGTCGGCGCTCTCCAACGTGAATTGGTATTGCGTGCGGCTGACCGTGTTGTCGAGGGTCAAATCCTGAACGGGCTGCATGTACAGCGTCACGCCGCTGACATCCGCCGTCTCGCCCTTCAAGCGCCTGATCACATCGATCACGGTGGTGGAACGATCCGCGCGCGGTTTCAAGTTGATCAGGAAACGTCCGCTGTTCAAGGTCACATTGTTGCCGTCGACGCCGATGAACGAGGAGAGACTCACAACGTCCGGGTCTTTGAGGATCGCGGCCGCCAGCGCTTGCTGACGCTTTGCCATGCCTGCGTAGGAAATCGATTCCGTTGCCTCTGAGACCCCCTGAATGAGGCCCGTATCTTGGTCGGGAAAAAATCCCTTGGGGATGAGCACATACAAGAGGCAGGTCAAAACCAACGTGCCGACTGCGACCCACAGCGTCAGCCGTTGATGGTCGAGCACCCAAGTCAGCCGACGGCCGTACCAGTCGACCACCGCCGTGAACCATTTGCCCGATTCAGTCTGTGCGTGCTCATGTGGCGGGCGATGCTTGAGCAGCTTCGCGCACATCATCGGCACCAGCGTCAAAGAAACCACTGCGGAAATCAGGATGGTCACGGCCAGAGTGACGGCGAACTCGCGAAATAATCGTCCCACCACGTCCTGCATGAACAGCAGCGGAATCAGCACCGCGATGAGCGACACCGTCAGTGAAATGATGGTGAAACCGATTTGTCCCGCGCCCTTCAGCGCGGCTTCGAGCGGCCCATCGCCCGCTTCGATATAACGGGATATGTTTTCGATCATCACGATGGCATCGTCAACCACGAATCCCGTGGCGATCGTCAAAGCCATCAGCGAGAGATTATTGAGGCTGAAGCCGGCGAGATACATCACGGCAAAGGTACCGATGAGCGACAGCGGTACGGACAGACTCGGAATGATCGTCGCGGGAATATTGCGCAAGAACAGCCAGATCACGAGCACTACCAGGACTACCGCAAGCACCAGCTCAAACTCGACGTCCTTTACCGAGGCGCGAATCGTGGTGGTGCGGTCGGTCAGCGGCACCACATCGACGCCGGCCGGCATGTCGGCCTGCAGCAAAGGCAGCAGCTCCTGTATCCGGTTGACCACATCGACGACGTTCGCCCCGGGCTGGCGCTGGACATTGAGTATCAGCGCCGGTTCCTTGTTCATCCAGCCGCCGAGCTTGGAATTCTCCGCACCCGATACCAGTGTGGTTACATCCTTGAGGCGCACCGGCGCGCCGTTCTTGTACGCGGCGATCACTTGGCCGTAATCGTCGGCATTGCGGATCTGATCGTTGGTGTTGATGGTGTACGCGTTGCTTGGGCCGTCGAGCGTGCCTTTCGGGCCATTCTGATTGGCATTGCTGATGGTGGTGCGCAAATCATCGAGATTCAGTCCATAGGCCGCCATGGCGCGTGGATTGGCGACGACCCTGACCGCGGGCCGTTGGCCGCCGCTGATGCTGACGACGCCGACTCCCTTGATTTGCGAAATCTTCTGCGCAATACGGATGTCGACCAGATCCTCGACCTCGGTGAGGGGCATCGTCTTCGAGGTGATGCCGAGAATCAGCACCGGCGCGTCGGCGGGATTGACCTTCGCGTAAATCGGAGGGGCAGGAAGGTCCTGCGGCAGCAGGTTTTGTCCGGCGCTGATGGCCGCCTGCACTTCCTGCTCCGCCACGTCGATGGCGAGCGATAGAGTGAATGTCAGGGTAATGACCGACGCGCCGCCGGAACTGGTCGACGACATCTCGCTCAAGCCGGGCATCTGACCGAATTGCTTTTCCAACGGTGCAGTGATGGCCGAAGTAATCACCTCCGGACTGGCCCCCGGATAGAAGGTCTGCACCTGGATGGTCGGATACGCAACTTCCGGCAGCGCCGAGAGCGGCAGCTGCAAATATGCCATCGCGCCGACGATCAATATCGCCACCATCAAAAGCGTGGTGGCGACGGGACGCAGTATGAATAGGCGCGAGGGATTCATGCGCTAGGAGTAGGAGCCTGTCGACAGGCCACCGGCCTCATTGCGACGGCGGTGGTTTGGGGCGCGAGCGGCCGTGACGTGCGCCCGGGGTGGCGGGGGCTCCAGGCTTGTCCGGCTTCGCCGTCCCGGCGGCGGGCGTCCCGACCGGGGTGGAACTGGGCAAAGAAACCTGCGAGCCCTCGCGCAGGCGATCGCCGCCTTCGGTGACGACGATTTCACCCGGCTTGAGCCCCGCAGTAACCGACACTTTTTCGCCGTCGACCACTCCCAGACGTCACGGGCCGAACCGTTACAGTTCGATCCGCATTCACGAGGTAGACGAAGGTCGAAGCGACCCCGTTCGGCGCGCCCCGGCGTACCGCGGCGTTGGGCATGATCACTTGATTGTGCAAGACATCCACCAGCAGTTGGATGTTGACGAACTGATTGGGAAACAGGGTGCTGTCGGCATTCTCGAACAGCGCCCGCAATTTGATGGTGCCGGTCGACACGTCGATCGAATTATCGACCGTGAGCAGCTTGCCGTCGGCGAGTTTGGTGACATTGGGTTTATCAAACGCCGCGGCGGTCAGCGTCGCGCCTTCATGCAGCCGCTTCATGACCGCGGGAACATTGTCTTCCGGTATGGTGAAAATCACGGTGATGGGTTGGAGCTGATTCAGCAGTACGATGCCATTCGTGTCGCTCGGAGTGACATAGTTTCCCTGGTCGACCTGACGCAAACCGACCCGGCCCGTGACCGGTGCGATGATGTGCGTGTACACCAGGTTGACCTGAGCGGTTTTGACCTGGCCCTCATCGGCCTGAATCGTGCCAGTGTACTGGTCAACCAGGGCGCGCTGTGTGTCGAGCTGCTGCTGCGCGATCGAATCTTCCTTGACCAAACCTTCGTAACGCTTCAAATCCAATTTGGCATCGGCCAGCAATGCCTGGTCGCGCTTCAGATTGCCTTCCATTTGCTGCAGAGCGGCTTCATAGGGGCGAGGATCGATCTGCGCCAACGCGTCGCCCTGACGAACGAATTGCCCCTCGGTGAAATAAATCTTTTGCAGCGTCCCGGTAATCTGGGTTCTGACGGTGACTGTGGCCAGCGGCGTCACCGTGCCGAGCGCCGGTATCTTCACTTCGATGTCGCCCGAAACGGCGGTGGCGACCGATACGGCGACCGGACCGTTTTGCCCGTTGCGGCCGCGCGGCGGCGCCGCGATCGGCTGCTTGCTGCGAAGATAGAGGACGAATCCTACCAGGAGCGCCAGGATAACCAGCGCGATGATCAATGCTCGCCAGTGCCTGGCGATGAATGGTCTAGAATCTCCCTGCGGCGCTAGGAATTGCGGGTCTTCTTGTTCAATTGTCACTAATTCACCGATACGCGAGCCCCTGCCGTGGCATGCACTGCCAAACGATCACCCGGGCGAGCCGCAGACTATAACCAGATTCGACCCTGAACTACACACCGATCATAGGCGGCGTGCTTGTAGAGCCGCGGAATGCTCGAAAGTTCATAAGTCAATGTAAAGTATTGTGAACTTGGTCCCGGACCCTTGCAGACTGACGCTGCGTCTGAGAGGCGGGATTTGCCTAAACCCCCTACAGCGGGTGCTAGAATTCGCGCCGCAAAAAGGCAAAAAGGAGCTTCAATGAAAGTGATCCATTCCATGACAGCCTTTGGGCTGCTGGCATTGGCGGTTTCGATACCCACCCACGGCGCCCAGGTGTGGACGGAGGGCGTCAATTATTTTCTGATTCAGCCGGCGCGAACGCCGTCGGTGCCGCAGGGCAAAATTGAAGTGACCGAGGTTTTCTCGTACGCCTGTCCGGCATGCAATATTTTTCAGCCCACGATGCACAAACTCAAGCAGGCCATGCCTGCGAACGTCGTCGTGGATTACCTTCCCGCGGCATTCAATCCGGGTGAGGATTGGCCGATGTTTCAACTGGCCTACGTGACCGCGCAAATTCTAGGCGTGGCCCAGCAGTGGCACGATGCCATGTTCGATGCGGTTTGGAAGGGCGGGGATCTGAGCATTACCGACCCGGCGACCCGCAACCTCAAGAACCACATGCCCAGCATCGAGGACGCCGCCAAGTTTTATAGTCAGCATGCCGGCATTCCGGTCGAGAAATTCGTCGCCGCTTCGAAGTCGTTCTCGGCGGATCTGAAAGTGCGCACCGATGAAGACTTGATCGCGGGGTACAAAATCGACCGCACGCCGACCATCGTCGTCAACGGCAAGTACCGCTTGCACGTGGAATCGGCGGGCGGCCCCGACCAACTGATCGACCTGGTCAAATATTTGGTCGCCAAGGAAGCCAAGTAGCGGCGCGCAGGCCCGGGCCGGCATGAAAAATCTTTTCCTCGGGCATCCGCGGCTGTGGATCTCATTCATCGCCGGGACGGTGCTGTTCTTTTTTCTGCCGCACGAATGGTCCGCTCTGAGCCGTGTGCTGGTGTGCTGGAATGCGGGCGTTATTTTGTTCCTCGCACTCATTTTTTTCTGGATGACGCGCCTCACGTCTGCGCAGATATGCACGAAATACGTCGAAGAAGACGAGACGGCGCTTTTCATTCTCGTAGTGGTCGTGATCGCGGCGGTTGCCAGCCTGTTTGCCATCATCGAGCCGCTTGCCACCATCAAACAAGTCAGCGGCACTGTGCGTGCGGCGCACTTCGCGCTGGCCGCGGTCACGTTGATCGATTCGTGGCTGCTCGTGCCCACGATGTACACCACACATTATGCGGACATGTTCTACAGCGCGGCTGCCGATGATCGGCCGCTGCACTTCCCCAACACTGACGCGCCGGTGTTTTGGGATTTCGCGTATTTCTCCTTCACCATCGCCGCGGCGTGCCAAACCGCGGACGTGTCGACGCAGCACGCAGACATCCGCAGAGTCGTGATTGGGCACACGTTGATTTCGTTTTTGTTCAATGCATCGATTTTGGGATTCGCCATCAACGTCACCGCCGGCCTCATCGGCGGGAACTGAGAGCTGCGCAGAGGGTTAATTGGCCGTGGCTTTGACGATTTCCCCGCCCTTCATGACAAATGCCACCGACTGCAGCCGAGAGACATCGGCGAGCGGATCGCCCGCTACGGCAATCAGGTCGCCGTAACGTCCGACGGCGATGGCGCCGACATCGGTCTGTCGTCCCAAGGCTTCCGCCGCATTCGCCGTTGCCGCCTGAATCGCCTGCATCGGCGTCATGCCCCATTTCACCATCGTGACGAATTGCCGCGCGTTGTAGCCGTTCGGATAGACCCCCGCGTCCGTGCCGAAAATCATTTTGACGCCGGCCTTCACCGCCGCTTGGAAGGTTTGCCGCTGCTTCAGGCCGATCATGCGTTCCTTTTCCAGCGATTCTTTGTAGAGGCCGTTTTTCTCGCCTTCCGACATGATGTAATCGTCGTTGTAGATATCCATCGAAAACCAGGTGCCGTGCTGCTTGGCCAGCGCGAAGGCCTCCTCGTCGGCGAGACTGGCGTGCTCGATGGTGTCAACGCCCG
Source organism: uncultured Gammaproteobacteria bacterium (assembly GCA_963721095.1). Classification (GTDB taxonomy): domain Bacteria; phylum Pseudomonadota; class Gammaproteobacteria; order Steroidobacterales; family Steroidobacteraceae; genus Bog-1198. The sequence continues at coordinate 1,463,402 of CAVRHU010000001.1, forward strand.
CGCGGATGGCGTCCTTGATGCCCGAGGTTCCGTGCGCATGCACGGCGACTCGCAGTCCCAGCATATGCGCCTCGTCCACCAGCGCTTTCATTTCCGCGAGGTCGTATTGCTGTGCGCCCACCGTATCGGTCTTGGAAAGCACGCCGCCCGTGCCGCAGAATTTAATGACCTCCGCGCCGTACTTGCGCAACTTGCGCACGGTGGCGCGGATTTCCTCGGGCCCATTCGCGATATTCGGTTTTTGCACCGTGACCGACGGGGGCAATTCCGTGGCATCGCAATGGCCGCCGGTGGCCCCGATGGCGTAGGTTGCAGGAACGATGCGCGGACCGGTCACGATGCCCTGTTCAATGGCTTGCTTGATGGCGACATCATCGTAATTGGCCGAGCCTACGTTGCGCACCGTCGTGAAGCCGGCCTCCAGAGTCTTTTTGGCATTGGCCACGCCGACCACCGTCCAGAAGTTGTCGGTGAATTGCAGCCGGCGATAACCGCTGTAATGCGGATCGGAGGTAAGGTGCGTATGCATGTCGATCAATCCCGGCAGCAGCGTCATGCCTTTGAGATCGACGCGGCGCGCGCCCGGGGGGATGGCGGATCCCTGGCCGATCGCGGCGATGCGTCCATCGGTGATCGTGACCTGCGGGTGATCCACGATGCGTCCCGTCAGCACATCGACCATGTGGTCGGCGCTGACCACGACGGTATCGGCGAAGGCCGACGTCGGCGCGGCATAGCCCAGCACTGCGCCGGCAATCATCGCGGCGTTCAGAAAAGCAATCGATCGCATGCTCATCCCCTTATCTTTAATCCCGCAAACCTATCACAACGAGGGCGCCGCCGGTTCGACCTCCTCCAGCAAGACCTGCAGCCGCGGCGCCTGCGCACCTCGCACCGATGCATAGGCCACGATGTGTTCCGCAATGTGCTGCACATAGCCGCGCGTTTCATTGTAAGGAATGTTTTCGATCCACACGTCGGCATCCATGGTCTTGCGCGGCAGCCAGTGCGCTACCGCCGCAGCACCCGCGTCATAGGCGGCGAGGCTCAGGGTCAATTGCTCGCCATATCGATCAAGCAGTTCGCGCAGATGGGCTGCGCCGAGCGGCACGGCGATCGCAGGATCGAATAGATCGTCGCGCCCGGGGGAGGGCAAATGCCAGCGGTGTGCGACTGCCGAGGCTGTCGACGGGACCATTTGCATCAAGCCACGGGCATCCGCGCGAGACACGGCGTCCTTGCGAAACAGGCTCTCCTGGCGCATGACGGCCAGTATCCAATCCTGCGGCAACTGCGCGATTTTGGCCGCCCGGCTCACGACGTCCGAGAAGGGCCGCGGGTACCTGAGCGTCACGTCGTCGAATTCGCCGGTTTGCGCCAGGGTTGCAATGGACTGCGCGAACCATCCCCAGTGCGAGGCGAGCAGCGCGGCCTGCACCTTCAATGGGTTGTCGGCGCCGTCCAAAGCGGTGTTCCACTCCAATGCTGCTTCATCGGTCATGTCGCAATCGAACAACTCGTGGGCGCGAACCATCCCGGCCATTTTTGACAGCGCGGTTTGCCCGGCGGCGTCGCGCGGCGAAGGGCGCACATTGAGGTTGTAGGGTTGCGCGACGCGGTCCGCGGCGAGGTAGCCGTAATAGTCTCTCAATCCGGCGATCTCGCGGTAAAGCGGTGCGGCCGCCGCATCGCCCGAGGTTGCGGCGACGGCGCGCGCGCGCCAATAACGCCAACGCGGCAGGGTTGCCAGGGGCGGCGGCATCTGCTCAATCCAGGCGAGGGCGCGGGCAAAATCACCGTTCCAGAGTGCGGCTCGGACCCGCCACTCCTGGACCTGAGCATCCGCGGCCGCCGGCGGCAGATCGTCGAACGCGGCGATCGCGCGTGGATCGCGGTCGTAGGCGGCGCCGAGTGCGGCGGCACGCATGAGTCGATCCTTGAGGTCCGAGCTCAGCCCCTCCCGCGCCATCAGTTTTGGCAGTAAATCGAGCGCGATCCCCGGCTCGGTACGTGAAAGCTTCTCGAATCCCGCGGCCAGCGCCTCCGGTTCGACTGTCAATGAAGGGTGCGTCGCCAGAACATTCAGCGCCGGACGGGGCGAATCCAGAAGGTCAGACCATTGCAGCAGGGCCGCGCGGCGGTCCAGTGGTACATCGGCGGCGAATTCGCGTGCGAGCCGGGGCGAGTCCGCGGACAAGGCGGCGCGTGTTCGGTTCTCGGCGAGCTCTGCTGTCAGCAATCCCTGCTGACGCAACCAGGCGAACGCATCGGCGCATTCGGCAGGGGCCTTTTGCGGGACCATCCAGCGATCGAGCGCCGCGGCGGCCAGCCCCGACAGGTCGTTGGTGGATAAGCGTCCTTCGAGCCGATCGCAGATCAAGACCGGGTCGGCAACTTCGGCGGAACGCGGTAAGAACCAGTCCCAGCGCCGGCGTTGAGCCAGGCTGACGAGCCAGTCCCGGTGCAGGCCGTGCGTGACGGGTTGTCCGGCATGCGCATGCAGAAATGAATCAATCGAGGCATCCAGATGCTCGTCGGCACCGGCGGCGAGGTCGCGCCGCAATCTGGCGGCGGTCAGATACTCGTGGATGGCGTATTGTTCCAGCGCGGGTGAATCCGGAATGTCCGGCTGATGCAGGCGGATGCGCTGCATTGCCGCCACAAATTCATCGCGCACCGGATTAATTTCCGCGGCAGCCTGCCCCGCGAAGGCAGGGGCAAAGACGATTGCAGCGGCCAACAGCGCCTTGAGCTTGGTCGACATGGCCGTATTATGGTGCTGGAATGCGAATCGCATGAAATCTAAAGTCATCGCAATACTGGAAACGCGTGCCGGCGCCCATTTGGCGGAACTGGTCACGCGACGCGGCGGCTCGCCGCTGCTTGCGCCCGCTTTGGAAGAGGTGCCCGACATCGATCCGAAGGCGGTGCGATCGCTTCTGGCGCAATGGCGCGTGCAGCCCTTCAAAATTTGCATATTTCAAACGGGCGTGGGAACGCGAGCGCTGTTCGCCGCCGCCGACGCGGCGAATTCAAGCGCGGAATTGCAGGAACGCCTGGCTGCATCGACAGTGGTGGTGCGAGGCCCGAAGCCAGTGGGCGAGCTCAACACGCGCGGCGTTCGCATCGACCTCAGGGCGGCTTCGCCGTTCACGACCGAGAAAGTTCTCGAGGTGCTCGTGGCTGTTCCGGTGGCGGGCGCATCGATTCTGGTGCAGCGCTATGGCGAAACCAATGAAGCGCTCGGAGCGGGTCTTCGATCCCGAGGCGCCACGGTGCAGGAGATCGCCACCTACCGCTGGGCGTTGCCGGCCGACACTCAGCCTCTCACGAAGCTTCTTGATGCGCTTGCGCGCGGGACTGTCGATGCCGTTGTGTTCACCAGCGCGGTTCAAATCCATAATCTGTATTTGATGGCCGAGAAGGCCGGAAGTGCTGCGGATCTGGCGAAAAATCTGAATCGATCGTTTGTCGCGTCCATCGGTCCCGTTTGCTCGCGGGCCCTGCGCCACTACGGCGTCGCGCCGGCTCTGGAGGCCAATCCGCCAAAGCTCGGGCCCCTCATGACGGCGCTGGACGCGGCTTTGGAGACGTGAGGAGCCCCCACAGGATTTTCGTGTCGGCGCATCACCGACAGTTGCACGGCCTGACGTCTGACGAAGCCGGATTCAGATCTTCTCGGCAATCCCTGCGTGGCGGTGTATAAATACCTGCGCGCTATCGCGACCTCCAGGAGTGAAATTCAGTGGCCAAGAAGAAAGCAAAATCAAAACCGTTTTTGACGGATGTAAAGACGCTGCGCGATCGGGCGCGCAAACACATTGCCACCGGCGGCCTGACCTTTACCTACAAAGGCGACGTCAAGAAGGCGATCGACATTCTGCAGTCCGTTCTGGCCACGGAAATTGTCTGTGTGTTGCGCTATACCATGCACGCTGTCGCGGCCCAGGGTATTTCCAGCGAAGGCGTCAAGGCAGAATTCGCGCAGCACGCGAAGGAAGAGCAGGGACACATGAACGAGGTCGCCGAGCGCATCAATCAGCTCGGCGGCGTACCCAATTTCAATCCCGAGGGCTTGACCTTGCGTGCCGCCTCCGAATACGGCACCGCCGGCAATCTGGTGGAGATGATCAAGGAAAATTTGATAGCGGAGCGAATCGCAGTGGATCACTACCGCGAACTGATCCGCTACTTCGGCGACAAGGATCCGGGCACGCGTACCATGCTCGAAGGTATTTTGGTCGTTGAAGAAGAGCATGCCAATGACATGCACGATCTGCTGGTGGCGCACGAAGGACACCCCATGCTGCCGGCCGGCTAATGCGTCTCGGCAATCCCCCTAATCCGCGCCGCCGACGGCCGGCGAGTCGCTAGCGGGGAAAGACTCCTCCAACGCCTCGTCCAAAAGCTCATCCATGTGGGCCTTGTCCGGAGCTTCCCGCTGCTTGCGCATATAGGCCGCGGCGTAGGAGCAGGCCGGATCTACGTCCCAACCGCGCTCGCGCGCTGCCTGCAACGCCGAACGCATCAGCTCGGCGGCGATGCCCCGGCCGCCAATCGCCCGCGGGACGCGGGTGTGGGTGATCGTCATCACGCCATCGGCTAGCGTGTACTCCAATTCCGCATGCTGACCGTCAACCTCGGTGCTGAATCGCTGGGCGTTCTCATCATGACTAATGGTGCTCACGGTCGTCTGGATGCTCCGCTGGATGTTCCGCCGGGTGCTCCGCGGGTTTCGGAGCAGGGCGGGCCTGCGGTTTCGGCGCAGGCCTAGCCGCTTGAGTGTGCTCCGGTTCGCGCCGTTGCTCAACAGGGGCTGCCGGCCGGGACGGTGGCGGGGCCTCATGACGTGGCGCGGTCTCATGGGGTGCCTCACGGGCCGGCGCTGCCTCACGGGCTGGCGCTGCCTCACGGACCGGCGGCGTGGCTTCACGCGGCGGATTCGCGCGCTCCTGCGGAACGGCGCGCGCGGGCGGCGCGTTCTCGCGAGTGCTGGTTTCGCGGCTGGGCTCGGTGGGCCGCGCTTCGCGGGCCGGGGCAGCTTCGCGTGCGGGCGCCGGGTGCTCGGCGGTCGGGTGCTCGGCCGTTGGACGCGGCGTGCTCAGTCGCGGACGTGGCGCGGCGCGTTCCGTGCTTCCGGCCGCATTTCGAGCCGGCGCCCCCGCGTTGCGCGCGGGAATGGCGTTGGAAAAATTTCCGGCGCGCGCCGTCGCGGCGACCGGCGGATGTCCGTGGTTGCTGCTGGCGCGCAAATCGGAACGGCCGCGGGCGGTCTGCACTTGCTCGCGCTGCGCCGACGTCGCTTCGACATGCGGGCCGCGGGCGGCTGCAGCTTCCGCCGCGGTCGGTTCGGCGCGAACACCTCCTCGTCCGCCATTGAAACTGACGCGTGTTACGTTGATGTTGTTGACGACCGTCTTGTTATAGACATTGGTGATGTGCGCCGACCCTAAGTTGACGACCGCGCGGTTATAGAAGAGATGGCCGCCGCGCCAGTACCCACCCTCGTAACCGCGGCCGCCGTAGCCATAACCGTAGTCGACGCCGCCGTAGAATCCGACTTGGGGCCCCCAGTATCCGGCGTGCCAGAGGAATAGCGCGCCGTCGGCCGCCCAATATCCAGGCGTCCACAAGTAGTCGGGTTGCGGCGCTTCGACCCAGGTGCCCGGCACCCAATAGTAGTCTTGAATGTCATCGCCCCAGGCCCAGTACCCAGGTGCCCAGATATAGCCGTCTCCGGGAATGGGGGGCTGATCGTAGACCGGCAATTCGGGCGGTGCGATGCTGACGGACACGCTGACTTGCGCCAAGCTCAAGGCCGGCGACAGCATTAATAGCAGCGCGGTGAGGATAGACAGACGCCAGGACTTCGAATGCATGATTTTCTCCGATCGAATGAGCAGCGCGTTGTCGCGAAATTCTTATGAAAGCACTCTATAGAGAACACTGCGTTGTCTTAATCAGCGGGCTGCGGTCGCGCCTGTAGGATATGGCTTATAGGTCCCACTAGGCATTGCCCGCCATTCATACCATGGTTTCCCTTACGCCACGCGCCCCGGTCATAGCCCAAAACGCGGATGTCCGCTTCCTGGGGAAGCTCCTCGGCGACGTCATTCGCACTTACGGCGGTGCCGCACTGCTCGATCGGATCGAAGCGATCCGCGCGGCCTCGGTCGATCGATTCCGCGGCATAGCCAATCCGCGCGGGCTGGCCGCCGGCTGGGAAAGCCTGTCGCTCGATGAAACGGTAGCCTTTGTGCGCAGCTTCATGTTGTTTTCCATGCTGGCGAATCTTGCCGAGGACCGGCAGGGCTCTGCGGCTGAAAAGGACAGCACCCTGGGCGCAGCCCTGGCCTTCCTGGAAACTCAAGGCATCACGCTGGAGCAGGCGGCGTCGCTTCTCGATCGCGCGCTGATAACGCCGGTGCTGACGGCGCATCCCACCGAAGTGATGCGCAAAAGCATGCTGGATCATCGCAATCGCATCGCGGACTTGATGGCACAACGCGACGCTGGTCGGCGTGAAACCGTATCGGGCGAAGTCATTGAGGAGGCGATCACCGCGCAGATTGCCTTCTTGTGGCAGACGCGCGCCTTGCGGCACGAGAGGCTGTATGTCGCCGACGAGGTCGACATTGCACTCACCTACTTAAGAGACATATTTCTGCCGGTCATGCCGCCCTTGTATGCCCGCTGGGAGCGCCTGCTGAAGAAACGTCCGCCGAGCTTCCTGCGGCTCGGTTCGTGGATTGGCGGCGATCGCGACGGAAATCCGCACGTAACCGCGGAATCGCTGCGCCTGACATTGGGGCGCGCCAGCCACGCATTGCTCGGCGATTACCTGGAACAACTCAATGCGATTGGCGCGGAATTGTCCCTCTCCAGCGAAATCGCAGTCGTTTCCGAATCTCTCGCCGCCCTGGCTGATGCCAGCGCAGACCACAAGGCGGCTCGTGCCGATGAGCCTTATCGGCGCGCGATCAGCGGAATGTATGCGCGGCTCGCCGCGACTTACCTGAATCTGACCGGCCGCACGCCGCCTAGACCCGCGACTGTCGACGGGCTGGCGTACAAGGATGCACCGAGCTTTCGCGCGGACCTGCAAATTCTCGAAGACTCGCTGAAGTTCGAGGGCCAGGTACGCCTGAACGGCGGCGGCGCACTGGCGCGCCTCATTCGTGCGGTCGAAACCTTTGGCTTTCATCTCGCGACGCTTGATCTTCGCCAAAACGCCGACGTGCACGCCAGGGTGGTCGCTGAGCTGCTGCAGGTGGCCGGTGTTTCGCCGGACTATCAGGCCCTTGCGGAATCGGAACGCATGGAGCTGTTGCGGCGGGAACTGGCGAGCGAACGATTGCTGGCAAGCCCCTATGCGCGCTATTCGGAGGAGACACTGTCGGAGCTTTCTGTCGTGCGTGCTGCAGCGGAGGCGCATCAGCGCTACGGCGCCGAATGCATCCGCTTCTACATTATTTCCAAATGCGAGAGCGTCTCGGATTTGCTGGAGGTCAACCTTCTTCTCAAGGAAGCGGGGCTGTATCGCGGAAAACGCGCCGCATCGGCCGCCATCATGGCCGTGCCGTTGTTTGAAACGATCGTCGATCTGGAGGGCTCCGCCCGGATCATGCAAGCATGGCTGGAATTGCCGGAGACCGTGGCGATCACCCGAGCTTTTGACTTTCAAGAAGTCATGGTCGGCTATTCGGATTCGAACAAGGACGGCGGCTACCTCACCTCTGTGTGGAGCCTGCATCAGGCAACCCGCACGCTCGCAGCCGTATTCGAGAAGCATTCGACTCCCATGCAGGTATTCCACGGCCGTGGCGGTGCCGTTGGCCGTGGCGGCGGATCGTCGTTCGCCGCAATTCGCGCCCAGCCTCATGGCACGGTACGCGGGCGCATCCGAATCACCGAGCAGGGAGAAATTATCGCCGCCAAGTACGGGACGCGCGAAAGTGCCGCCAGCAACCTCGAGTCAATTGCGGCGGCGACCCTGCTTGCCTCGCTGGAAAACGCTTCTTTGTCACAAGCCAGCGCACGCCGCTTCGCGGCGGCGATGGATGATCTGTCCAAGGAGGCGTTTCGCGCGTACCGCTCTCTGGTATACGAGACTGAAGGGTTCGCGACTTTTTTCCGGCAATTGACCCCGCTGCTGGAGATATCCGAACTCAAAATCGGGTCCCGGCCCGCCTCGCGCACCAACTCGCAGCGTATCGAGGACCTTCGCGCCATTCCGTGGGTGTTCAGTTGGGCGCAGGCCCGCGTGATGTTGCCGGGATGGTATGGCGTGGGTCAGGCAATGCGATCGGCCGATGCGGGGTTGCTGCGGGAAATGCTCGATGCGTGGCCATTCTTTCGTGCCACGCTCGATAACTTGGAAATGGTGTTGTCGAAATCGGATATGGGGATCGCCGCCCGCTATCTGACGCTGGTCAAGGACCAGGCGTCGGGCGAGGCGCTATTCGGACGCATTCGCGACATGTGGCAGGCGACGCAGGAAAGCCTTCTCACGTTGACCGGGCAAGCCCGGCTCCTGGAAAAGCATCCCGTATTGGATGCGTCAATTCGATTGCGTCTTCCGTACATCGAGCCGCTGAATTTACTGCAGGTTGAACTGCTCAAGCGGCATCGGGCAGGGGAGAAGGACCCGCGGGTGCGCGAGGGCATTCAACTGTCGATCAACGCAATCGCAACGGCGCTGCGAAATAGCGGTTGATCATGGCCGCCCGACCCGATGAGTTTGGGCCATGGAATCCCGGCATCGAATCTCAGGTGCCGAAGGAATTGCGCCAACTGGCCACGATCTTTCGCGCCGAGAATGTCTTCACCAGCGTTGCCGCGGCGAGCGAGCTGCGCGGCCTGACCGGATTCAGTTTGAGCGAGCTTGTGGTGTTTCGTCCGCAGCGCCTGGCATTGCATGAGCTCTTGGTGCGGATCACGGCGGACTTTGCCGTCCCGGACGGCACGCAAATCGCCGATCTTGGTTTGAATTTTCGCGAGATTGCGCGTCTGTTGCTGTCGCGTTACCTCGAGCCTTCGATGAGTGCCATCACGGCCGTTTATCGGCGCGCGGCGCAAGAGGTCAACGACATCATCGAGCCCGCACTGGCGCACCTCGGCCGCAATTGGGGTCCGCCGCAGATCGCGGAATTTGAGAAGTTGGCCGCCGGGGCCGCCGCGTCCGCGAATGCGCCGGCCGTTGCCGGATACAAGAGCTTGGCGCGGGTGCTGTCCGCGCTGTTCACGGTGCAAGGAGCGGCTTGGGGCACGAAGGATCTCATTGCCGCGATGGCCGGCGGAATCGCGTGCAACGACTTCGGTAGCGACTGCATCGGTCAGGCGATTGGGCCGCTGCTGCTGCGCGCCGCGGGCGAGCAAGGATACAAACTCCTGCCCCGCCAGGAACATCCCGTCGTGATCAACACCAAGGGTCCCTCGGCATCGGGCAAAAGCACCTTGCGGCCGCTGCAGAAGAAGCTCGCGGGCGACATCGGTGTGCAATGGAGCGATTTCGCGCTGATCAGTCCGGACATTTGGCGTAAACAGCTGCTGGACTACGCCTCCCTCGGTGCCGCCTATAAATATGCGGGTGCCTTCACCTCGGACGAGGTGCAAATCATCGATCAAAAGCTCGATCGCTACATGGCCGCCAAAAATCGGCGCGGCGACATGTCGCATTTGCTGATTGATCGATTTCGCTTCGACAGCTTCGCGCCGGATTCAGACGAGGCGGGCAGCAATCTACTGACTCGATTTGGCCAGACAGTCTATTTGTTCTTCGTCATCACTCCGCCGGAAATGCTGGTGGAGCGAGCCTGGAAGCGCGGCCTGGAGTTCGGCCGGTACAAGGCGGTCGATGACACTCTGGCGCACTCCGTGGAGGCGTATTCGGGAATCCCGGATGTGTTCTTTACATGGGTGCGCCGCAGCGACAAGCGCATTCAGTTTGAATTTCTGGACAATACGGTGCGCTTGGGAGAGCGGCCACGAACCGCCGCCTTCGGCGACAACGAGACCCTCAACGTCTTGGACGTCAAGGCGATTCTGGACATCGAGCGCTATGCGCGCATCGACGTGGATGCCGCCGCACCGGAAAATCTCTATCCGGATCCGACGCTGCTGGCGGCCGAGAAAAATGCGGATTTCCTGAAGCGCTGCGTACAAAGCTTTCATTGGATCAATTTTGCCGAGCAGGCGAGCGGGCGTGTTTATTTACGTATCGAACGAGGTCGGCCGGTGCAGAAGGAAAGGGCGGCCTTTGAAGCCGCCATTGAAACGCCCGACACGCTGGCCGCGATTCGAGTTGTTGCGCCGGATGCGCTCACCGGCAACCTGCCTGAGGCGCCGCGGACGGCGTACCTGCATGCCAAGGATGGCCGAGCCCGGCCGCCCACGCTCGGGCAGTGGGGACTTCTACCCTAGGAACCCGCAGTGCCGATCGACATGCGCCGCCAGATCGAGCGTGTGCTGGCGCGTAAGGCGCTCCGCCTGTTCCGTGTCCCGCTTCTCCAATGCTTCGATGATCTTCAGGTGATCGATGATGGATCGGGCCGCGCGGTCGCTCTGTGTGATCGTTGCGCGGCGAATTGCACGTACGTGCAGCAAAAGGTTTCTCGTGGCGTCGATGATCATCTGCGAGCCGCCCAACGCGATTACGGCGGTGTGAAAGGCGATGTTGGCGTCGGAGTACTCGCACAGATGTTCAGAGGGGGGCGAATTCTGAAACTCATCGAATAAATGCCGCAGCTTGGCGATTTCCGCGTCGCTGGCGTTTAGCGTCGCCAGTCGAGCCGCCATGGACTCGAGGGCTGCCCATATCTGGATCATTTCAATCATCTCGCGCTTCGACTTGCGGATGATATAAATGCCGCGCCGCGGCACGGTACGGATGAAGCCTTCCTGTTCCAGCAGGGATAGGGCCTCGCGAATGGGCGTACGGCTCACGCCCAGGGCGTTGGTCAATTGGCGCTCATCGAGCCGTAACTCCTGTTGCGGATCATAGATATCCGTATCGGCGATGGCGTTCTTGAGCAGCGCGTAGGCCTGATCGCGCAGGCTCGTTGCGTTGAGCGGGGCAAGGGCCAGCGGAGTGGCCGAAGTGGTTCTTTGAACCAGCGTCACAATGGAATTCATTAGGCCTCTATAAAGACATTAACGGACGTCTTGATGGATGTTTGGCAAGCAATGATCGCAGATATATTACAGTGCAACGGGGATTTTCCCAGACAATAAATGCAAAGCTCATTATGCAAACTGACCTCGCCCGATCGCTGCTGCATAGCGCAATCCGAGCCTCGACCATAGGGTGAATGCCGCGGCACCGAGCCCGTCCAGCCCCTGACGGCAGCCGGCTTTGCGGCGTAAAGTCAGGCTGCGTCCTCGTTGCTTGACACTTAGAAACTCGTTCATATATGGTATACCACGATAACGGCGTGTGGCTGGCCTGATCTCGAATTTAATGATTTCGAGCGCCGCTGTTGGAATATGCAAAGTGGATTTAGTCTCGGCGCAGCGCAGTTTCACTGGACGTCTCGGCGCGGATGCGCGTTCTCTGCGCCAACACGGAAAACTACAACATGAATGAAAATGTGACGGCTAAATCACCTTTCGCGAACCCTTGGGTGCCACCGCCCCGGGGCGTCTTCGTCCGAGTTACTTGAGGCTCTGCCTCGATTCACGCATTTGGAGATCATATGGCCACTGTAAATCCCATCTCGAGTCCGCCCAAGGCCACGACGGCCGAAGATACTCTGCAACGGAAGAGCCGCGACGCGAGCGTGGTCTCGGGCGGCCACTTGGTTGCGAAGGCGCTGAAGAACGAAGGGGTGGACACCATCTTCACGCTTTGCGGCGGCCACATCATCGATATTTATGACGGTTGCGTCGACGAAGGCATTCGCATCATCGACGTGCGGCACGAGCAGGTGGCCGCGCATGCGGCGGACGGCTACGCGCGCCAGACCGGCAAGCTTGGATGTGTCGTCACCACTGCCGGACCCGGCTGCACCAATGCGGTCACGGGCATCGCCACGGCGTTTCGTTCGGAAAGTCCGATTCTTCATATCGGCGGCCAGGGGGCCCTGACCCAGCACAAAATGGGATCGTTGCAGGATCTGCCGCATGTCGAGTTGATGACGCCGATCACCAAATTCGCGGCCTCGGTCTCGAGCACCGAACGCGTGGCGGACATGATTTCCATGGCCGCGCGCGAAGCATTCAACGGCGCAACCGGTCCTGTGTATCTGGAAATTCCCCGCGACGTGCTCGATCGCGAGGTCGACATCGCCAAGGCTGTGATACCGCAGCCGGGCAAATATCGCGCATCCACCAAATCCATCGGCGACCCCCGCGACATCGAGAAGCTGGCGGATCTGCTGGTCAATTCCGAACGTCCGGCCATCCTCTATGGCCAGCAGGTCTGGACCGCCCGCGGCCACAAGGAGGCGATCGCGCTTCTGCGCGGACTGGATATCCCGGGCTATTTCAACGGCGCCAGCCGCGGTTTGCTGCCGCCCGGAGATCCGCATCACTTCGATCGAACTCGCAGCCAGGCCTTTGCGAGCGCCGATGTCCTGGTAATTGTCGGAACGCCATTCGACTTCCGCATGGGCTACGGCAAACGCATCAGCAAGGACCTGAAGCTGGTGCAAATCGACATGGACTACCGCACGGTCGGCAAGAACCGCGACATCGATCTTGGTTTGGTGGGCGATCCCGGCGCGATTTTGGGCGCCGTATTGGCCGCCGCCGGCGGGCGGATCAAGAACGACAAGCGGCAGGCGCGGCAGCAGTGGCTGAAGCAACTCAGCGATGCGGAAGTGGTGGCGGGCGAGAAGCTCATGCCGTTGTTCAAGTCGAACAGCGTACCGATTCATCCGTATCGCGTGGCCTTCGAACTGAACGAATTTCTGGCCGACAACACTATTTACATCGGCGACGGCGGCGATGTGGTCACCATCTCGGCGCAAGCGGTAAGGCCGCGAAACCCCGGTCAATGGATGGATCCGGGCGCGCTGGGCTCGCTCGGCGTGGGTACCGGTTTCGCGATTGCCGCGGGCCTGGCGAATCCGCAGAAGGAAGTGCTCTGCTATTACGGCGACGGATCCTTCGGCATGACGGCATTCGATATGGAAACCGCGAACCGATTTGGCGTGCCGTATATCGCCGTGATCGGCAATAACTCTGCCATGAACCAAATCCGCTATGGCCAGCTCGCCAAGTACGGCGAACAACGCGGCAATGTCGGCAATCTGCTGGGCGATGTCCCCTTCGGTAAGTTTGCGGAAATGCTCGGCGGCTATGGCGAGGAGGTACGCGATCCGGCGCAAATCGCGCCGGCCCTGAAGCGCGCCCGCGAGTCGGTGCACAAGCTGCGCAAGTCCGCGGTGATCAACATTTGGGTCGATCCGCGCGAATACGCGCCGGGTACGAAAAATCAAACGATGTACAAGTGATCGGTTTCGGGAGTCTCCATGGGTAAGGCGTTAGACGGCGTCCGCATTCTCGATTTCACCCACGTGCAGTCGGGGCCGACGTGTACTCAATTATTGGCGTGGTTCGGGGCCGACGTGATCAAGGTCGAGAAGGCCGGTGCGGGTGATGTCACTCGCGAGCAGCTGCGCGATGTGCCGGATGCGGACAGCCTGTATTTCACGATGCTCAATCACAATAAGCGCTCCGTAACCCTCGACACCAAGAGTGAGCAGGGCAAACAGGTGTTGGAACGCTTGGTGAAGCATTGCGATGTTCTGGTGGAAAATTTCGCCCCCGGAGCTCTCGATCGCATGGGCTTTACCTGGGAACGGATCCAGGAACTCAACCCGCGCATGATCGTGGCGTCGATCAAGGGTTTTGGACCGGGCCCATACGAGGAATGCAAGGTCTACGAGAACGTGGCGCAATGCGCCGGCGGCTCGGCCTCGACCACCGGATTCGATGACGGCCCGCCATTGGTGACCGGCGCGCAAATTGGCGACAGCGGGACGGGGTTGCACCTGGCCTTAGGTATCGTCACCGCGCTGTATCAACGCAATTCCAGCGGGCGCGGCCAAAAAGTGCTGGCAGCAATGCAGGACGGCGTCTTGAATCTGTGCCGCGTGAAGCTGCGCGATCAGCAGCGTCTGGATCGCACGCACGTCATGAAGGAATATCCGCAATACCCGAACGGCAAGTTCGGCAGCGCCGTGCCGCGCGCCGCCAACGCCTCAGGCGGCGGACAGCCGGGAACCATCGTCAAATGCAAAGGCTGGGAAACGGATCCCAATGCCTATCTGTATTTCATCGCGCAAGCACCGGTCTGGAAGGCCATCTGCCAAGTCATCGGCAAGGAGGCCTGGATCACGGATCCGGACTTCGCCACGCCCAATGCGCGCTTACCGCGATTGAAGGAAGTGTTCGAGGCCGTGGAAGCCTGGACATCGACCAAGACCAAGTTCGAGGCCATGGCGTTGCTCAACGAGCATGACATCCCCTGCGGGCCGATCTTGTCGATGGACGAACTGGCGCGCGAGCCCTCGTTGCGCAAAACCGGTACCATCGTCGAGGTCGATCATCCCAAGCGCGGAAAATACCTGACCGTCGGCAATCCCATCAAATTGAGCGACAGCCCGACCCAGGTCAAGCGCTCGCCGCTGCTGGGCGAACACACCGACGAAGTCCTCGCGGAATTAGGGTATGGGCCCGCGGATGTGTCCGCGTTGAGATTGAAAAAAGTCATCTGATTCGCGGCTTGACGGCTGAATGTCAAGGGCCCCCGGGTAGCCTCCAAGGAAAATTGCAACATGTCATACGATAAAAGCGCCGTTCGAAAAATCCTCGACCAAGCCAAGGCGGCCGGCCGCGAGGCATTGACGGCACCCGAGGCGCGCGGCGTTTGCGAAGCCTACGGCATCACCATACCGAAGGAAGGTGTGGCAACTTCCGCCGACGAGGCCGCAAAGCTGGCCTCAGGAATAGGCTTTCCTGTGGTGATGAAGATCGTATCGCCGCAGATTCTGCACAAGACCGAAGCGGGCGGCGTCATCGTCGGCGTGAAGTCCGCCGAAGCTGCCAAAGAGGCCTACTCGACCATCGTCGGCAATGCCAAAAAATATGATGCCAAGGCGCAAATACTGGGTGTGCAAGTTCAACAGATGCTCGCGGGTGGTCAGGAAGTGATCATCGGCGCCGTAACCGATCCGGCATTCGGCAAGCTCGTGGCATTCGGTCTGGGCGGCATTCTCGTTGAAGTCCTGAAGGACATCACATTCCGCCTCGCTCCGGCAACGAAAGATGATGCCTTGTCGATGCTGGACGGTATCCAGGCGGCGGAGATCCTGCGCGGTGTGCGCGGTGCCAAACCGGTGGATCGCGCTGCGCTCTCTGAAATGATCGAACGGGTATCCGCGCTGGTTGCGGATTTTCCTGAAATTTCCGAGATGGACCTGAATCCCGTGTTTGCGACTGAACACGGCGCGACGGCCGCCGACGTTCGCATCGTTCTGAATTTCACGCCGGCGCCGGCTCGCTACCGGCCGAGTCAGGCGGAGATCGTCGAGAAGATGACCCGCATCATGAAACCCAAGGCCCTGGCCGTGATCGGTGCTTCCGCCGAAAACGGCAAAATCGGCAATTCCGTGATGAAGAATTTGATCAACGGCGGCTACAAGGGCGAGATCTATCCGATCCATCCCAATGCCGAGAGCATCCTCGGCAAGAAAGCCTACAAGAGCGTCAAGGATGTCCCGGCAGACATCGACGTCGCGGTGTTCGCGATACCGGCGAAGTTCGTCGCGCAGGCGCTCACCGAGGTCGGCGAGAAAAAAATAGCGGGCGCCATCCTCATCCCTTCGGGATTTGCCGAGACGGGGAACATCGCGGGACAAAATGAACTGGTGGAAATCGGCCGCAAGTACGGCGTGCGCCTCATGGGTCCCAACATCTATGGTTTCTATTACACGCCCAGCAACCTCTGCGCGACGTTCTGTACCGCCTACGATGTGAAAGGCCACGCCGCGCTTTCGTCGCAATCGGGCGGCATCGGCATGGCGATCATCGGTTTCTCGCGTTCCGCCAAGATGGGCGTTTCCGCGATTGTCGGCGTCGGCAACAAGTGCGATATCGATGAGGACGATTTGCTGACCTTCTTCGAACAGGACGACAACACGACCATCATCGCGCAGCATTGCGAAGACCTGAAGGATGGCCGCGCCTTTGCCGAGGTGGCGAAGCGCGTATCGAAAAAGAAGCCCATCGTGGTCTTAAAAGCCGGGCGCACCAATATGGGCGCGCGCGCGGCGAGTTCGCACACCGGCGCACTCGCCGGCAACGATAAAATCTATGAGGACGTGTTCAAGCAATCCGGCGTCATCCGCGCACGATCGTTGCGCGATCTGCTCGATTTTGCCCGCGGCATTCCGGTGCTGCCCACGCCCAAGGGCAATAACGTGGTCATCATTACCGGCGCCGGGGGATCCGGTGTGCTTTTATCGGATGCCTGCGTCGACAACGGACTGTCGTTGATGGCGATGCCGGCGGACCTCGATGCCGCGTTTCGCAAATTCATCCCGCCGTTTGGGGCGGCCGGGAATCCCGTGGATATCACCGGCGGAGAGCCGCCGAGCACGTATCAGAACACTGTGCGGCTGGGCCTCCAGGATCCGCGCATTCACGCCCTCATTCTCGGTTACTGGCACACCATCATTACTCCGCCGATGGTGTTTGCGAAACTGATGGTGGAAGTGGTCAACGAGATGCGCGCCAAAGGTTTTGAAAAGCCGGTGGTCGCCTCGTTGGCCGGCGATATCGAGGTCGAGGAGGCCGCGGAATATTTGTACCAGCACGGCATCCCGGCCTACGCGTACTCGACCGAGATCCCGGTTGCGGTCCTCGGCGCCAAGTACAAATGGGCGCGCGGCGCGGGTCTGATTCCGAACATTTAAGCCCTGTCAGCTGCGGAATGCCGTGTAGGACGCGACCCACTCCAAGGTCGGCAGCCCGATACGTGTGACAGTGGTCCTAAGCGGTGAAGACTGCTCTATTTCTTCCTGAAGCGGCGGTCCATGAAGATAGCGATTATCGGAGTCGGTGCAATCGGCGGCTATGTCGGAACTCGACTCGCACTGGCCGGAGAAGATGTCACATTCATCGCACGCGGAGCAAATCTCGAGGCGCTTCGCGCCCGGGGCATTCGGCTGGTCAACACCGACGGAACCGAAGAGTCGGTGCCGCGAGTCAAAGCGACCGACAGCTACGCGGATGCCGGGGCGCAAGATATCGTCGTGCTCGCGATGAAGGCGCATCAAGTCGAGGCGGTGACGACAGATGTGCCGAAGCTGTTCGGTCCGCGCACGATCGTCATTCCCATGCAGAACGGCATTCCTTACTGGTATTTTCACGGCCACCGCGGCCTATTTGCGGGCGCGCGCATCGCCAGCGTCGACCCGACCGGCGCGATTTACGACAAGATCCCCTGCGAGCGCGTCATTGGCTGCGTGGTATATCCGGCCGCCGAATTGGTTGCGCCGGGCATCATCAGGCATGTTGAGGGCAATCGATTCCCCGTCGGCGAGCCCGACGGCTCGACCAGCGAGCGCGTCACCCAAGTGGCGCGCTGCTTCGTGAAGGGCGGGATGCAGGCGCCGATCTTGAGCGATATCCGCGCAGAAATTTGGCTGAAATTATGGGGTAACCTATCCTTCAATCCGATCAGCGCGTTGTCGCGCGCCACCTTGGCGGAAATTTGCCAATATCCGCCGAGCCGCGCGATTGCCGCCGCGATGATGAGCGAGGCGCAAAGCGTGGCCAATCAGCTCGGCATCAAGTTCAGGGTTTCGCTCGAAAAACGCATCGCGGGTGCTGAAAAAGTAGGTCACCATAAGACTTCGATGCTGCAGGATGTCGAGGCAGCCCGCTCGCTGGAAATCGATGCGCTGCTCGGTTCCGTGGTGGAGTTGGCGCGGCGCACCAATACGCCGACGCCACATATGGATACGGTGTATGCGCTGACCAAGCTGCTCGCCAATACGTTGGAAGAGAGAAAATTGTAGTGCGGAGTTCAATCAAGATATGAATGTTCACGAATACCAGGGCAAGGAAATATTGCGAAGATTCGGCGTCGCGACGCCCCGCGGCATGCCTTGTTTCTCGGTCGATGAGGCCGATTTGGCTGCGCGCCAACTCGGCGGAAAGGTCTGGGTCGTCAAGGCGCAGATTCATGCCGGCGGGCGCGGCAAAGGCGGCGGCGTCAAGGTCGCCAAGTCTTTGCAGGAAGTCCATGACTTCGCCTCGAAGATCTTGGGAATGACGCTGGTGACCCATCAAACCGGGCCGGAGGGCCGAGTCGTCAGGCGATTGCTGGTGGAAGAGGGTGCAGACATCCGCAAAGAACTGTATGTCGGGATGGTGGTCGACCGCTCGACGCAACGCGTCACCTTGATGGCGAGTTCCGAGGGCGGCATGGAAATTGAAGAGGTCGCCGCGAAACATCCGGAAAAAATACACAAAGTGGCCGTCGATCCCGAAGCCGGCCTGACTGACGCCCAGGCCGATGAGATCGCCAAAAAGATCGGCGTTCCGGACGGGTCGATTACGCAGGCGAGATCTTTCATGCAGGGCCTGTATCGGGCATTCGTGGAATGCGATGCGTCGCTCGCGGAAATCAATCCGTTGATCATCACGGGAAAAGGCGACGTGCTGGCGCTCGACGCCAAGTTGAACTTCGATTCGAATGCGCTGTTTCGCCATCCGGATATCGTCGCCATGCGCGATCTTGACGAAGAGGATCCTGCGGAAGTCGAGGCTTCCAAATACGATCTATCGTACATCTCGCTCGGCGGCAACATCGGCTGTCTGGTCAATGGCGCGGGTCTCGCGATGGCGACGATGGACACGATCAAGCTGTTCGGCGCGGAGCCCGCGAATTTTCTCGATGTCGGCGGGGGTGCGACCGCGCAGAAAGTGACTGAAGCCTTCAAGTTGATGCTGAAGAATCCCGCCGTCAAGGGCATTTTGGTCAATATCTTCGGCGGAATCATGCGCTGCGACACGATCGCGGAAGGCGTGATCGCGGCGGCGAAGGAAGTGAAGCTCAGTGTTCCTTTGGTAGTGCGCATGAAAGGCACCAACGAGGATCTGGGCAAGAAAGCGCTTCAGGCTTCAGGTCTTCCCATCATTTCCGCGGACAATATGGCGGATGCAGCGAAGAAGATAGTCGCCGCCGTCAATGGCAAGCAAGGGCGGTCGGCATGAGCATCCTTATCGACAGAAATACCCGGGTGATGACCCAGGGCATCACCGGAAAGACCGGAGCTTTCCACACGCGGCTGTGCCGCGACTACGCCAACGGCAAAACTTGCTTCGTCGCCGGAGTGAATCCCAACAAGGCGGGGGAGAATTTTGAGGGAATTCCCATTTTCGGCAGCGTCCGCGACGCGAAGCAGCAGACCGGTGCGACCGTTTCCGTGATCTATGTGCCGCCGCCTTTCGCGGCCAGCGCCATCGATGAAGCCGTCGATGCGGATCTCGACTTGGTCATTTGCATAACGGAAGGCGTCCCGGTTCGCGACATGATCGCGACGCGCAACCGCATGCGCGGCAAAAAGACCATTCTCGTGGGTCCGAATTGTCCCGGGGTCATCACGCCGGATGAAATCAAAATCGGCATCATGCCCGGACACATTCACAAGAAGGGCCGGATCGGCGTGGTCTCGCGTTCGGGCACCTTGACGTATGAGGCGGTGGGGCAGCTGATGGATTTGGGCCTGGGCCAGTCGACCTGCGTGGGGATCGGCGGCGATCCTGTGAACGGCTTGAAACATGTCGATGTCATGCGCCTGTTCAATGATGATCCGGAAACCGATGCCGTGATCATGGTGGGCGAAATCGGCGGGGATGATGAGGAGACCTGCGCCCGATGGATCAAGGCGTATATGAAGAAACCCGTGGTGGGCTTCATCGCCGGCGTGACGGCACCGCCGGGTAAGCGCATGGGGCACGCGGGGGCCATTATCTCCGGCGGCAAGGGTACGGCGAATGAAAAGCTGGCCGTCATGGAAGAATGCGGCATCAAAGTCACGCGCAATCCCGCGGAAATGGCGACTTTGCTCAAATCGGTGCTGTAGCGTGGCACGCTTCGGCAGCTAACATCATTGCGCCCGCCGTCCCCCAAGGAATTGTTGCGGCGGATGTTCGATGCGGCCATCGCGTCCGCGCAGCCGGCGTTGTGCATTCCGCCGCATCTGCCGGCCCCGCCCCGCGGCAGAACGATCGTCATAGGCGCGGGCAAGGCCTCCGCCGCAATGGCCCGGGCGGTGGAACAGAATTGGGCGGGGGACCTGTCCGGGCTCGTCGTCACACGCTACGGTTACGCGGTGCCTTGCACTCAGATTGAAATCGTCGAGGCCGCGCACCCTGTTCCGGACGCTGCCGGCATGCGCGCTGCGCAACGCATACTCGAGTTGGTCGGCGGCCTGTCAGCGGATGACCTCGTGCTTTGTTTGATCTCAGGCGGCGGATCGGCGCTGCTGCCCTTGCCTGCGGACGGACTGACGCTCGACATCAAGCAGAGCGTCAGTCGCGCCCTCCTGACATCCGGGGCGACCATCAGCGAGATGAACTGTGTGCGCCGCCATTTGTCCGCCATCAAGGGCGGAAGGTTGGGCGCGGCCTGCCATCCGGCGCAAGTGCTGACGCTGCTTATCTCTGATGTGCCCGGCGATCGTCCGGTCGATATCGCTTCGGGTCCCACCGTGGCTGACCCCACGACGTGCGCGGACGCGTTGCACATCGTGCGACGCTACGGCATCGAGCTTCCGCGGGCCGCGCTCGAGCTGCTCGATAGCGGACGCGGAGAATCCGTGAAACCGGACGATCCGCGGCTCGCGCGCGCCCGCACGCAAAACATAGCCGCGCCGCAAATGGCCCTGGAGGCTGCCGCGACCGTGGCACGCGAGGCGGGAATCGCCGCGCATATCTTGAGCGACGCCATCGAGGGAGAAGCCAGGGAAGTGGGCAAGGTCTGCGCGGGCATCGCGCGCCAGGTGGCAGAGCGCGATCAACCCTTCGAGGGACCCTGCATCCTGCTGTCGGGCGGCGAGACCACCGTGACTGTCCGCGGCAGCGGACGAGGGGGGCGCAATGTGGAATTCTTGCTTTCCCTCGCCATCGCGCTCGAGGGACATACGCGCATTCACGCCCTTGCCGGCGACACCGACGGCGTCGACGGACAGGAAGAAATCGCCGGCGCGTACGTGAGCCCCGATTCACTCGAGAGAGCCCGGGCCCTCGGACTCAAGCCCAACGACATGCTCGGCAACAACGATGCGCATAGTTTCTTCAGCGCGCTGGACGACTCGGTGATCACCGGTCCCACGTTGACCAACGTCAACGATTTTCGGGCGATACTCATCGAATAGCTGGGGTGTCGGCCCGCAACCTCGCCTGCCGTCTGCACGGCCAACCGCAGCGTCGCCGGCTATACATGCCATCATATGTCAGGTATTCATGTTAGCCTGGTCAGATGCTCGCCAGCCGGCTTCTCTCCACACTCATGCTGCTGCAAAGCCGCGGGCGCATGACGGCGCCGGATCTCGCCAAGGAACTCGAGGTCTCGGTGCGCACGGTTTATCGGGATATCGATCAGCTGAGCGCCGCCGGCATCCCGGTAGTGGCCGACCGGGGATGCAACGGCGGATTTGAACTTCTCAACGGTTTCCGGACTCAGCTGACGGGCTTAACTCAGAGCGAAGCCGAGGCATTGATGCTGGCCGGATTGCCCGGCCCCGCGGCAGAGCTGGGGTTGGCGGAGCGAATGTCATCCGCACGCCTGAAGCTGATGGCTGCGCTTCCGTCTGGAATGCGCGCCGAGCGCGTGGCCACGCGCTTTCACCTGGACGTTACGGGCTGGTTCCGGGCGACGGAGCCGGTGGCGCTGCTGCCGACGGTGGCCCACGCGGTATGGAGCGAGCGCTATTTGAAAATTCGCTACCGCCGGGGCGGCGACTCGAACGACGTGCGAGTCGGGCCCTTGGGGCTCGTGCTCAAAGCCGGCGTCTGGTATCTCGTCGCGCAGAAAGGCAGCAGTTATCGCACCTACCGGGCGTCAAACATCTTGGCCGTCGAGTCGCTCGATGAGGCCTTTGCGCGCCCGGCGGATTTTGATTTGGCATCTTACTGGTCCCGATCATCGCGCGAGTACGAGCTCGGCAACTATCGCGCTCACGCCACGATCAGACTTTCACCGCGCGGACGTGCTCTCATTCATTTGTTGGGTTCGTATGTCGAAGCCGCGGTGGCAACGACGGCCGGCCAGCCCGATCGGCGAGGCTGGCTTCGTTGTACGATCCCGGTGGAATCCGGGGATTACGGCATTCGTGAGCTGCTGCGCCTTGGCGAAGAGTTGGAGGTGCTCGCGCCGGCTCCGCTTCGACTCCAAGTCAGGCGGGCACTGCGCCGGATGCTGCGCAACTATGAAACCGAGCGCTCGCGCTGAAATGCAATGAGCATCGCCGAGGCGAACAAAATCACCGCCGATACCTCGAGTCCGTGCGAACTCCGTCAGGTCCGTCGGAAGGATATCCGCTCAAGAGCGGCCCGATCCTCCGCCCGCGAAGTATATGCCCAGCGCAAGCGGCGCCCGGGCAGCCCAAGGGCTCGATCATGGCTCTCAATCTGGTACGCTTTCGCGTGATGGAAACGCCGCTGACACCCCTCGAGTTCGCGCGCCGCGCACGTAAGCTGTATGGCCAACGCGAAGCCGTGGTCGACGGTACATTACGGTTCACTTACGCCCAATTCGGCAAGCGATGCGATCAATGGAGCGCCGCTCTTGCAAGACTGGGTGTGGGGAAGGGTGACCGCGTCGCGACGATTGCGCCCAACACGCACCAACATCTGGAGCAATTCTACGCGATACCGCAGCTCGGGGCGGTCATTGTGCCCATCAACTATCGCCTCTCGGCCGAGGATTTCGTGTACCTGACCGAACACAGCGGCGCCACGGTGCTGTGCGTACATGCCGACTATTTGGACGCCGTCGAGGGCGTTCGGTCGCGCATGCCGGGCGTGCGGCATTTTGTGGCCTTGGAAGGCGAGAAAACCGGATGGTTATCATATGAGCCGTTGCTCGATGGCGGCGGCGAATCCTGCGATTTTCCCGACATCGCGGAAACGGATTTGCTGTCCATCAACTACACCAGCGGCACCACGTCGCGCCCGAAGGGTGTGATGATCACTCATCGCAATGCATGGATAAATTCGGTTGGCGCCCTGGCACATTGGCCCATGACGCCGGCGGACCGGTATCTATGGACGCTGCCCATGTTTCACGCCAACGGCTGGACCTTCGTCTGGACGGTGACTGCGGCGGGAGCTGCGCATGTCTGCCTGCGTGCGGTCGATGCGGCGGCGGTGTACAGCCACGTGCGCAGCGAACGAGTGACGCATCTTTGCGCCGCGCCCACCGTGCTCATCGGCATTGCAAACGGCCCTGCGCAGCTGCGCGAAAAGCTGCCTCGCGTCCGGGTGATTACCGCCGGAGCCCCGCCGGCTGCTGCGACCATCGAACGAATGGAATCCGAGCTCGGCTGGGATGTGCTGCAAGTGTACGGACTGACCGAAACGGCGCCGTTCATCAGTATTTGCGAGCCTTTACCCGAGCATGGGGCGCTAACCAGCGCCGAGCGCGCGATCATAAAAGCCAGGCAAGGGGTCGAATTGATAACCTCGGGCGAGCTGCGTGTGGTGGATCGCGACATGCGGGATGTGCCGCAGGATGGCTCGACCATGGGGGAAATCGTCGCCAAGGGAAATGTCGTCATGAGCGGCTACTACAACGATCCGCAGGCGACGGCCGCCGCGTTTGCGGGCGGCTGGTTTCATTCAGGCGATGGTGCGGTCGTGCATCCGGACGGGTATATCGAGATTCGCGACCGCTTCAAGGATGTCATCATCAGCGGCGGCGAAAACATTTCTTCGATTGAAGTCGAGGGCGCGCTCTTGCGGCATCCGGCCGTGCTCGAAGTCGCGGTCGTCGGCATGCCGCATGAAAAATGGGGTGAATCGCCGCAGGCCTTCGTGGTTCTGCGCGCTGGGGCGTCCGCGACCGAGGAAGAGCTGCGCGAATTTTCCCGCGCCGCGCTGGCACATTTCAAAGTACCGAGTGCATTTCATTTTGTGAGCGAACTGCCAAAAACGGCAACCGGCAAGATCCAGAAATTCGTGCTGCGTGGTAGGCGTCCTGCGATAATGCATCAATGATTGCGCGGAGCGCCCAGCTTTGAGCATGGCCCATTTCACCGAGGCCGAACGGAAAATCACGCTGGCCGGCGTGATGATCGTCTTTTTGTTGTCCGCCTTGGACCAAACCATTGTGTCGACGGCCATGCCGGTCATCATCAGTCAGTTGCACGGCCTGGAGCTTTATGCGTGGGTGACCACGGCATATCTTTTGTCTTCAACGGTGATGGTGCCGGTGTGGGGGAAGTTGGGCGACCTCTACGGACGCAAGCCCGTGCTGCTGGCCGGGATCGGCCTGTTTCTATTGGGCTCCTGGCTGTCCGGGCTCGCGGGCGAGTTCGGAACGTTGCCGCTCTTGGGCGGCGGCATGGTGCAGCTCATCGTATTTCGCGCCATTCAAGGATTGGGCGGAGGCGCGCTGTTTACCACGGCATTCGCCATCATTGCGGACCTGTTTCCGCCGCGCGAGCGCGGCAAATTTGCGGGCTTATTCGGCGGAGTCTTCGGTCTCGCGAGCGCGATCGGCCCGCTGCTGGGCGGCTACTTCACCGACCACGGGACGGTAACCATCGCGGGTCACACGGTCGAAGGCTGGCGCTGGGTGTTTTACCTCAATTTGCCGATGGGTCTGATAGCGCTGTTCATGGTCATTGCCAAGATGCCGAAGCTGTCGCATGCCGCCAAGGGAAGCATCGATTATCTCGGTGCCGTCCTGATTGTCGCTTCCTGCGTGCCGCTGCTGCTGGCGCTCACCTTCGGCGGCCAGAAATATGCCTGGGACTCGCCGATCGTGATCGGCTTGCTCGCGATGTTCCTGGTCTGCGCGGTGCTGTTTGTGATCGTGGAAAAAAGAGTCAACGACCCGATCATCCACATGGAACTGTTCGGCAACAAGGTATTCACCTGGGCCAACATCGCGGGCTTCTTCTCCTCGATGTCCTTCCTCAGCGTCGTGGCTTTTCTGCCCTTGTTCATGCAGTTGGGTCAGGGCGTGCAAGCCACGACCAGCGGCCTTTCGACCCTGCCTCTGATGATCGGATTGATTGCGGCGGCGACGGTGAGCGGCCGGCTGGTGACGCGTACCGGCCGCTACAAGCCGTTCATGCTGACCGGGATGATCGTGCTGCTGATTGCAACGATTTTGATGAGTCAGATGACTTACAGTACGAGCCGGTTTGATCTTGGCTGGCGAATGGCACTTCTTGGCATGGGCTTGGGTCCTTTGCAGAGCCTGTACAGCGTCGCGATTCAGAATGCCGTGCCGATGAACCGAATAGGCGTCGTGACCAGCGCCAATCAGTTCTTTCGCCAAATCGGTTCCACCGTCGGCGTAGCGGTCTTCGGCACGCTGCTGACCAACGATCTGAATTCCAAGCTTGCGGCTTGGGCGGCATCGAGCGGGTTGCCGGCGATGAACCTGTCGAAGTTGCGCGGCCTGTCGATCAACGCGCAAATCCACTCGGGCATGATGGATCTCCCCGTGGCGATTCGCGTGCTGATTGCAGATTCGGTGACGCACGTCATCATGCTGGGCATCATCGTGGTGGTAATTGCGCTCACCGCGACCTTGATGATACCGGAGCTGCCGATGCGGGAGCGGCCGAAGGTGCCGGCGAAGGACGCCGTGCCTGCCGATGCACACTTGTAGGTTCTTGAGCACCGAGGCTCAACGAGCCGCGGCCATCATGGCCTGAAAGTTCTCGCAGTAAAACTTGGTCTTGGCTTGCTCGGATAGCCCGACGAATGTGCGCTCGAAGCGGCCGATCGGATCGTCGGTGCCCTCGGGATGAGGGTAATCGCTCGAAAACATGAACAGATCCTCACCGGCGTCCCTTATCAGGCGTCCCGCGTCTTCGCCCGGGAACGGCGTGAATTTGACGGCGCGCCGAATATACTCCGACGCCCCAAGTGCCAGCGCCGCCACGGAAGGGTCGGTTTTCCTGAATATTTTTTGGCTAAGATCGAGGGTGCGCAAATATTCGGGCACCCAGCCGGCGCCGAGTTCGATCACCCCGCCGCGCAGTCGGGGAAACCGCGCGAACACCCCGTCGAAGACCAGCGCGGTCAGAAACTGTTGCGGGCCGATCGACAGCAGCATGAAATCCCGCACGCGAAGGTTCTCGCCGCCCTCGGCGCCCGTGATGTCCTTCGGCCGGGGTTGGCCGTTATTTTCATAGGCCGGAATCTTGGCCGGACTGTTCGGGCCGACGTGCAGGAGGAAGGGGACGTTCAAATCGCAAAACGCCTGCCAGACGGGATCGAGATCCGGATGGCCCGGGGACTTGTCGCCCACGGGCATGCCGGGGATCCAAAAGGCGCCGCATCCGAGACGAACACCTTCCGTCATCTCTGTCATGCAGCGCTTCGGATCAATCAAAGACAATTGGCCGGCCGCGATAAGCCGCGAGTCCCCGCTGCAAAACGCCGCCATGGCACGATTGTGCGCGCGGATGCCGCCGTAACGGACCTCCGGGTCTTCGTGGTGCAGATATTGGGAAGCGGAAAAGGTCGAGAACACCAGCTGCCGATCGAAGCCAAGATCGTCCAGTGCCGCTTTTCTTTCCGCGGCGTCGAACGCACCCGGCGCATTCCACCCCTTCCGACCCTTCACCACATCGACCGCGGGCGCGCCGATCGCCGCACGGTGCTTTTGATTCGACACCGCTTCATTGATGACCTCGAAGCTCTTGGTGCCCGATTTCAGCAGGCTCATCTCGGGGAGTCTCGCAAGAATTTCCGGGTCGGTGAAATTCGCGATCCAGTCGCGGGTTTCCATGATGTGACTGTCGGCGTCGCAGTAAGGGCGGTTGGTCGCATATGTCATGGCGGTGCGCTCCTGGCGGGACTATATTAGACCTAAATTATAATTATGAGCCGCGCAAGTCAAGAATGCGCCGCACCGCCGGCTATTCGGCTACTTCTTGCGGGCTTTGGGCGCTTTGCGCGTGCCGTATTTGAGCTGCAAGGCGTTGTTGCCGCCGATGATGAAATCGCTCCAAATTTCGGCGGCGCGGTGCGCCGCAATCCCGCCGCCGCGCAGGGCGCGAGCCGACAAGATCGGCGCATTGACCGTCATGGTCGAGCAGACGCGCGCAACATCACGGGGGAAGCCGTAGACATCGACGCAGCGCTTGGTGAAGTAATCGATCATGACGCCGCGCTCGTCGCGGTCCTGGCGTTTTGCAAGGCCGGCAATCGATCGATCGCTCGCCAGCAAGCGCATGATCGGACCGCGTTCGTACAAATATTCCATGGATCGAAGATTGGAGCGGTGAATGACCTCTTCGTAAGGTACGTTTTTAGGCAGGACGCCGAGACCGCGGCCGCGCAAAAACCGGTACTCCCGCTCCACCAGTGCCTTGAACAGGTCCGCGAGGCGCGGAAAGTACTTGTAGATGAGCGGCTTGCTGATGCGCGCTTCCGCGGCGACCACTTCGAGCGTGCAACTGGAGAGTCCACGGCTGACGATGAGCGCCACCGCGCTGTCCATGATTTGCTCGCGTCGCTTCTCCGGCGACATGCGCTGCGCGCGCTTTTTGACGGGCATGGACTTAAGGTCTCCTCGGCGGTTCCTGGCCAAAAGAGCGATTCTACTCCAGTCTCATTACGTATTCATTCCGCGGGCTTGTGGGTTGACGATGAGCGTTCGTTCAACCGCGGGCGCTCGATGCAACGGCGCGCCGTCGGCCGCCTCGGGTGGGGTGCGCACAAAATGCTAACAAAAGGCGAAATATGCTAATGATTTTTTGTTGCGGCCGGCGCATTGCGCGCAGCTAATAGCAATCACGCTTCGACCGTCGTCGAGCTGCTCCAAAAAAATGTTGCTGCCAAGGGAGAGACGGATGAAAAGGCTTTACGCACTCGCTTCGGTGCTGCTGGTTTCGGCGGCCTTGGCATTTCCGGGCACGGCCCTTGCGCAAACGGACCCAGGCGTGCGCGGCGGTCCAGTCAACGGCCAAGCCGGCGCAACTCAGGGCAGTCCGCTGCCGCTCCCCTCGGTCAATGCGAACGCTCCGGCCGGGATCCTTGATTTCTTCGACAACGGTCTCGGCCGCTTTCAAGAGGTGGAGGTCGTTTCAGGCGGCGCGAACAACGGTCTCGGACCGAGATTCAATCTCAATAGTTGCTCGGGGTGTCATGCGCAACCTGCCGTCGGCGGCAGCAGTCCGCCCAACAACCCAGAGTTCCAGATTATCGCTCAAGGAATCGCCTCGGGATCGACCAACTCGCTCCCGTCATTTATCAGCGCGCACGGCCCGACCGTAGTGGTGCGCTTCCCGTTCTTTACGAATTCGAACGGTGGTCCGATCAAAAATGCGCCGAACGGCGGAGTAGAGGATATCTTCACAGTGTCGGGCAGGCCCGACGCGGGCAATTGCAACCTGCAGCAGCCCAATTTTCAGCGGGCGCAACAGAGCAACAACATCATTTTCAGAATTCCGACGCCGACTTTTGGCGCCGGACTCATCGAGAACATCGATGATTCGACGCTGATCGCAAATCAGCAGGCCCAGGCCGCCAACAACCTCGGTATCGGCGGCGCGTTCAATCGCAACGGCAACGACGGCACGATCGCCCGCTTCGGCTGGAAAGCACAAAATAAATCTCTGCTGCTTTTTGCCGCCGAGGCTTACAACGTGGAAATGGGCATCACCAACGAGATATTTTCCCAGGAGCGACCGCTGCCGCAGGAAGAGCAGGGCGAAGGTCTGCCGCCCAGCTGCCTGAACCTTTCAGGTCACGGTTATCCAGAAGATGCGACCAACTTCAGTGTGGCGTCGAATTCCGACCAAGGCGCGCAGAACGCGCAGGTTCCGTCGGATATCGTGCTGTTCGCGGAATTCATGCGGCTGCTCGCGCCGCCGGTACCATCGGCCGATTTTCCGGGAGGAGCGCAGTCAATTTCCAATGGATTTTCGCTGTTCAAGGCGGTCGGCTGCGCAATGTGCCATACGCCCGCCATCCGCTCGACTCAACCTTCCAACGTGACGGCATCCCTCGGCAATGCGGCGGTGAGAGCTTTTTCGGATTTTGAGATTCATCACATGGGCAACGCACTCGCGGACAACGTGTCGCAGGGTGGCGCGGGCGGCGACCAATTTCGAACGGCGCCCCTGTGGGGGCTCGGCCAACGGATTTTCTTCCTGCACGACGGCCGCACCAGCAATTTGCTGACCGCGATTGCCGACCACCGCGGCAATGGTTCCGAAGCGACGCAGGTGGCGGAAAATTTTGCGTCGCTATCGGCCGGCCAACAACAGGAAATCCTGAATTTCCTCAGATCGCTGTAGACCAGCCCCGGTGGTGCCGGCATGACGACGATGCGATTGCGCGCGCGGATATTGATGTTGCTTGCTTCATTGCTGATCATCGATGCCGGGGCCATCAACGCGGCGCAGCCTGACAACCTGCCTGCGGGCGCCGTCGCAGTGAAGGGGGCGTGGTCCAGCGGCGCCGGGACGCCGGCTGCGCTGCCGGAGGAAGGCACGATCACCAATGGTCGGTACGACAACGCCTATTTTGGTCTTGGCTATTCCGCGGGCGTGGATTGGACTCAACGGTACGAAGGACCACCGCCTTCCGAAAACGGTTACTACGTGCTCGCGCAACTCGAGGCCAAGAATCCCGCTTTTGCCAAGGGCAGGGGTCATCTGCTGATCGCGGCGCAAGACTTGTTTTTCACTATGCCGCAGGTTCGCGGCGCCGCGGATTTCATCAGCTACCAACAAAAACATCTGGGCCCCGAGTATCGGGTGGAAAGAGCCCCGATCGAGCTGCACATCGCAAATCGCGATTTCGTCAGGCTGGACTATGTGTCTCCGCTGGCCGGTCTGCATTGGCATGTGTTCGCAACGGAAATCCGTTGTCATGTGGTGCAATTCGTATTTACCGGATCGAGCTCGAAGTCCCTGGAGCAGCTGGCGGAGAGCTTGAAAAACACGATTCAGCCCAGCGGCGACTCGCCCCTGTGTCTCAAGGATTTTGCGACTGCCGATACGCTGCTGGAACGCGAGGATCCGGTCTTCCCGGAGCCGCGCTTCAACCCCGTGCCGGTGCGGATCGTCATCGACAAGCAAGGTCGAGTCAAGCACATCCATTTCCTCAGCGCGTTCCCGGAACAGGCGAAGAGCATCGAAGATGCGCTGCTGCAATGGCGATTCACACCCTACCTGCTCAACGGCCAGCCGGTCGAGGTCGAAACCGGCCTGCTGTTTGGCCGATCCGAGCATCCAAGCGCTGCAGCCTTGAATTAGCGGCGCTGTGTTGCTGTCGCCCTCGGACGACAGCTGCACCTCGGCTCATGTCAGGTGTAGCGTGTGTCCACTTGGAGTACGTCAATGCGCCACAGACCGGACATAACCCGTGATGCCGCCGTTTCACTCGTCTTGCTCAAGGACGACTCCATAGAACGGCGGGTGCTGAAAATATTGGAGATGGTGGAAACGGGAAGCACCTTTGCGATCCGCGACTTTGCCGCCGAATTTCGGCTCAGTACCGGTTATTTGCAGCGATTGTTCAAGAACGAGACCGGCATTCGCATGGGCGAATGGCTGAACGAGCAGCGTCTGCAGCGCGCCGCGTATCTGCTCTCAAACAGCTATCTGAGCATCAAGGAAATCACTCACGCGATTGGTTACGAGCACACCTCCAGCTTCATCCGCGCGTTCGAACGCCGATTCCTGAAGGCACCCGTGCGCTATCGAAAACAGCACGAAGGTAAGTACGAGGCCGAAGGCGCCAAGCGTATTCAGGCTGCTTGAGCGCATTTCCTCGCCGGCCGGCCGCGCTGACGTATAATTTCCGGATGCCAATTTACCTGGATGCAAAAATTGAAATACACAGTCGGATCGCTGGCGGTCCTGGGGCTCATGGCGAGCATCGCCGCCGGTAGCGCCAATTCGGCCGATTTCGGACCTTCCAATCCGTTTTACGCTGCGAGCACGCTGCCCTTCGGCGCGCCACCATTCGACAAAATCAAGGACGGCGACTATCAGCCGGCGATTGAAGCGGGCATGGCGCAGCAGCTCGCGGAAATCGACAAGATCGCGAACGATCCCGCAGCGCCGACCTTCGAAAACACGCTCATCGCCATGGAGCGCAGCGGGCGCCTGCTGGCGCGAGCTTCGGCGGCGTTCAACGGCGTAAGCCAGGCGAACACGAATCCCGTGCTGCAGAAGGCTAAGACGGCTTTGGCGCCGCAAATCGCCGCGCACACGGATGCGATCCGATTGAACAAGAAGCTGTTCGAACGCATCGCCGCCATTTATGCCAGGCGCGCTTCGCTGAAACTCGACGCGGAATCGCTGCGCCTGGTCGAAAGACAATATGAGGAGTTTGTTCATTCGGGCGCCAACTTGTCCGACAAGGATAAGGGGCAGCTGAAGGCGCTCAACAAGGAGTTGTCGTCGCTCTCGGATGCGTTCTCCAAAAAGTTGCTGGAGGCGACCAAGACCGGCGCTTATGCGACCCGGGACAAATCCGCCCTCGCAGGTCTCAGCGATTCTCAGCTGGCGGCAGCCGCGCAAGCCGCCAAAGGCCGCGGCGACACCGGATATCTGATCCCCCTGCAAAACACCACGCAGCAGCCGGTGTTTGCGTCATTGAGCGTGCGCGCGACGCGTGAGGCTATTTTCGGAAATTCCTGGAATCGGGCGGAACACGGCGATGCAAGCGATACGCGGGATATTCTCGCCCACATCGCGCAATTGCGCGCGCGGCGCGCTCGGCTGCTGGGCTTTGCCAGCCACGCTGCCTGGAAACTCGAGGACCAGATGGCCAAAACCCCGCAGGCTGCCCTGCAATTCATGGACGCGCTGGTGCCGGTCGCGACCGCCCGGGTGGATAGGGAAGCAAAGGATATTCAAGACGTGATCGACGCTCAGAAGGCGGGCTTCACGTTGCAAGCGTGGGACTGGGACTTCTACGGAGACCAGGTTCGCAAGGCCAAATACGATCTGAACGACGCCGAGATCAAGCCGTACTTCGAGATCAACAACGTACTGGAAAACGGAGTTTTTTACGCGGCCAACCAGCTGTACGGCATCAGCTTCAAGGAACGAAAAGACATTCCGGTCTATCAGCCGGATGTACGCGTATTCGAAGTCAGCGACGCCGACGGCAAGCCGCTGGCGCTGTTTTACTGCGACTATTTCAAAAGGGACAACAAGAACGGCGGCGCCTGGATGTCTGAATTCGTCGGCCAGTCGAAGCTGCTCGGCACTTTGCCCGTGGTCTACAACGTCGCAAATCTGCAGAAGCCCGCACCCGGCGAGCCCGCGTTGATCAGCTTCTCCGACGTGACGACCATGTTTCACGAATTCGGTCACGCGCTGCACGGCATGTTTTCCAACGCGCGCTATCCGACACTCTCCGGCACCTCGACCGCGCGCGATTTCGTCGAATTTCCATCGCAATTCAACGAGCACTGGGCGATTTATCCGACCGTGTTCAATCACTATGCCAAACATTATCAAACCGGCGCGCCGATGCCCGACGCCCTGGTCGCAAAGATCAAGAAGGCCAAGAATTTCTCAGAAGGTTACGACCTGACCGAACTATTGGCGGCCGCTGAACTCGACATGCAATGGCATGTGCTGACAGCCGATGCGCCCTTACAAGACCCCGACGCATTCGAAAAGCAGGCCCTCGCCAAGACGCATTTGAACTTGCCGGCCGTGCCGCCCCGGTACAGATCCAGCTACTTCAGCCACATCTGGGCCAGTGGCTACTCGGCCGGTTACTACGCCTACCTATGGACGGAGATGCTCGCGGATGACGGCTATCAGTGGTTCGATGATCACGGCGGTCTGACTCGCGCCAACGGTGACCGATTCAGGCGCATGGTTCTATCGCGCGGCAATACCGAAGATCTTGCCTCGATGTACCAGGCATGGCGGGGTAAAGCGCCGAGCATCGATGCCATGATGAAGTATCGGGAGCTGGCTCCTGCGCGCTGATGGCTATTGGCCGACGCTGGCAAACCCCTTGCCTTCGGCAACCAGCTTCTCGAGCAGCGGCGAGACTTTAAGCCATCTGCCGCCGGTGGCGGTGCTGTATTCCCGGAGTTTCTCCAGCGCCGTCTTTAAACCGACCTCATTTTCCGCCCAGAACATCGGGCCGCCCCGATAGGCGGGGAAGCCGTAGCCATACAAGTAGACGATGTCGATGTCGCTGGCACGCGATGCCACACCTTCTTGCAGGACGTCGCAGCCGACATTCATCAATGCCAGAAAGCAGCGTTCGACGATTTCCTCATCCGTGAATTTTCGCCGCGAAATGCCGTATTCCCGGGAGACATTCTCGATGATTTCCGCCACCACGGGCGATGGCCGCGGCGTGCGGTCACCCGGCGCATAATCGTAGTAGCCCGCTTGGGTCTTCTGCCCCATCCGCCCCATCTCGACCAGCAGGTCCGCCGAGCGCGTCACGCGACCGTCGAATGATGAGGGATCGCGGTCCTTGCGCGACTTGTATCCCACATCAAGACCGGCAAGATCGCTCATTTGCAGAACGCCCATGGGCATGCCGAAATTACGCAGCGCCGCATCCACCTGCTCCGGCGTGGCCCCTTCCAGCACCATCAGCGATGCCTGATAGGCGTAACCACCCAGCATGCGGTTGCCGATGAAGCCGTCCCGGTTCCCGCAAACGACGCCGACCTTGTTGATCCGCTTCGCGATATCGACGATCGTAACCAGGACGTCTTGCGCGGTCTTTGCGCCACGGACAATTTCCAACAGGCGCATCACATTGGCAGGAGAAAAGAAATGCATCCCAACCACATCGCTGGGCCGCGAGGTCGAGTCGGCGATCTCGTCAATGGAAAGATAGGAAGTATTGGAGGCGAGTATGGCGCCCTTCTTGACCGCTTGGTCGAGCTTCGCGAACACGTCCTTCTTGATGGCCATGGTTTCGAATACCGCCTCGATGACCAGATCGGCATCGCGCAAGTCCTCGTAGGAAAGCGTGGGCTTGAGCAACCCCATGCGCTGCTGAACCTGTTCCACGGTCAGCTTGCCCTTGGAAGCTGTGTTGTCGTAGTTTTTTTTGATGACGCCCACACCCCGATCGAGCGCATCCTGCTTCATTTCGAGCAGCGTGACGGGTACGCCGACGTTCAAGAAATTCATGGCGATGCCGCCGCCCATCGTGCCGGCGCCGATGATGGCCACCGACTTGATGTCGCGCTTGGCGACGTTTTTATCGAGGTTCGGAACATTCGCGGCTTTGCGCTCGGCGAAAAATACATGCTGCAGTGCCTTGGACTGGCTGTTTTGCGCACACTTCAAGAACAATTCGCGCTCGCGCGCCATGCCCTTTTCAAAAGGAAGGGTGGCCGCGGCTTCGAGGACATCGACGATGCGTTGGGGCGCGAAGAGATTTTTCTTCTCTTTCGCGACGCGCTTGCGGGCCTCGTCGAAGAATCCCGGCGGAATCTTGGCGGTGTCGACCTTGAGATCCCGAACCTTGCGCAGGGGAGCGTTCTCGGCGGCGAGGCTGCGGGCATAGTTCAGGGCGCCCTCGAGCAGGTCGTTCTCGATGATCTTGTCGATGACCCCGGCCTTGGCCGCTTGCGTGGCCGGAACCGGATCGCCTGAGACGATGATGCCGAGCGCGGCTTCGATTCCGACGAGGCGCGGCAGCCGTTGAGTTCCGCCGGCGCCCGGGAGCAGGCCGAGCTTGACCTCCGGTAAACCGATCTTGGCGCCGGCGCCGGCGACTCGGTAGTGGCAGCCGAGCGCGACTTCCAAACCGCCGCCGAATGCGGTGCCATGAATGGCCGCGACGATGGCCTTCGGAGAACTCTCCACAGCGTTGATGGCGTCGTGCAGACCGGGCGCCAGGGGCGGCTTGCCAAACTCGGTGATGTCGGCGCCCGCCATGAAGGTGCGACCCTCGCAAGCGAGAACGCCGATTTCGATTTCCGCATCCGCGGTGAGCTTTGCGACGCCGTCGATGATGGCGGCGCGTACACCCACACTGATGGCATTGACGGGCGGATTGTTGATCCAAATGATTCCGACATTGCCGCGCTTTTCGAATCTGCCTTGCATGCTTTACTCCGATAGAAAGGCGAAGCTTATCAAGGCTCCGCTTGGTCTGCCGATTTGCGCGGGATTGAGGCTAACGCCCGACCCGCCGGCCGCCGTCGACCAGGTGAACCTCGCCGGTGGTCTTCGATGCCATGGCACCCAGGTAATACACCGTCTCGGCCACCTCTTCGGGCAGCACCAGGCTATTGAGCGCCGATGCCGATTCGTAGTTGCGCAGCATCGCCTCGAAGCGCTCCGGCCCCAGGCCGTTCCGGAGCCAGGGCGAATCGACCATTCCCGGAGCGATTACATTCACCCGGATCGAAGGTCCCAGTACCCTCGCCAATACCAAGCTCAGCGCATTCAAGGCGCCTTTGGATGCGATATAGGCAATGCTCGAGCCGCCGCCGATCAAAGGGGCAATGGACGACACATTGACCACCGCGCCATTCGCGCTGCCGCGAAGCAGCGGCGCGAATGCGCGAATCATCTGAAACGGACCCACGACGTTGACCGCGTAAATGTTCTGAAAGTCGGCCGCGCTGATACCGTCGAGATCCTTGAGGTCGACGAATTTAGTGGTCCCCGCGTTGTTCACCAGCGTGTCGCAACGGCCGAAATGCGCCTGGACTCGCGTTGCCAACTCGGTGCATTGCTCATCGCGGGAAACATCGGCGCGCACGATCAGGACGTCGGCGCCGTGTTCCCGACACATTGCAGCAACTTTTTCCGCGGGCTTGGGATCCTTGGAATAGTTCACGCAGACATCCCAGCCGCGTTGGGAAAACAAAATCGCGCTTGCCGCTCCGATGCCGGACGATGACCCGGTGATGACGCAGACTTTCTTGCTCATGGAGAATCCTTGCGAGCGCGACTAAGATATGGCCCCAAGCGTAGCAATATGGCTGCGCCTCGAGGGAGAAAACATGAAATCGTCTTTCCGTTCGTTGCTCCTCGGAGCGGCGATCTTCGGCGCACTCACCGTTTCCAGTCCGGCGCTGGCGCAAGCGCAACCCGCGCCGGCCGCTCAACCTAAGCCGGTCCAGGCCCGGCCACGCTTCCTGCCGCAGCTGACCCCGGAGCAGATCGCGGCACTGCCGAAGTGGACCGAGATGACCATGACCACCCGCGACGGGGTCAAGCTTGCGGCCAATGTATTCTTGCCGCAGGGTTCGGGTCCCTTCCCTGTGGTGCTGTCGCGAACGCCCTACCTCAAAGATGCACTGGGCGAACTCGCCGGATACTCGGCCAAGAAATACACGGATGCCGGCTATGCCTTCGTGATGCAGGATGTGCGCGGCAAAGGCCACTCCGAGGGCTTCTACGAGGCGTTTATTCCCGACATGGAGGACGGTTACGATACGGTCGAATGGGTCGCCAAGCAGCCCTGGTCGAACGGCAGGATCGGGATGGTCGGCGCCTCCGCCTTGGGGATTACCACCAACTTGGCCGCCATGGCGGCGCCCCCGCACTTGGTCGCCGCCTTCGTGATCGTCGCTCCGTACGATCAGCTGCTCAATACCTTTCCCGGCGGGGTGCTGAAGGATGAGGACACGCTTGGCTGGCTGAAAGGGCAGGGAGAGAGTCAGGCGCAGCTCGATGTGGTCCGGGGTAGCGCGACCAATTCCGCATTCTGGAACGAGCATGCGATGACCACGCAGCGCAAGTTCATCCGCATCCCGATGTACAACCAGGGGGCGTGGTATGACATTTTCAATGACGGCAACGTCGAGAATTTTCGCTGGCTGCAAAATTACGGATCCAAGGGCGCACGCGGCAATCAAAAACTCTACATGGTGCCGGCGGGACACGGCGGTTTGGGCGGCGATAAAAGCGACATCGAATACAATCAGTCCGGTGCGCTGGTGCCACCCACGGAGGAGATGCGCTGGTGGGAATATTGGCTGAAGGGCATCGACAACGGCATCATGAAAGAGCCGCCCGTTACGCTCTTCATGATGGCCTCGGGGCGCAAGGGTCATCCCTCCGCGGCGAGCCACGTGTTCAAGTCGCCGAATTGGCCGCCGGCCAATCATCCGACCGCCTACTACCTGACCGGCGACATGCATCTGTCCACGAAAGCGCCGACCGCATCGGACGCAAAGCTCAGCTACAAATTTGACCCTGCGAATCCGGTGAAGACCTATGGCGGCTCGAACCTGCTGCAGACCGCGGGACCGCTTGATCAACGTCCTATCGGACAGCGCCAGGATTACCTGCGATTCGAAACGGCGGTGCTGGAGAAAAGCGTCGCGATTGCAGGCCATGTCGACATGACTCTGTGGGCGGCGACCGACGGACTCGACACCGATTTCATGGTGAAGCTCGTGGATGTTTATCCCGACGGCTACGAGCAGATCATTCTCGACAACCCCATCCGCACACGCTACCGCCATGGGCGCGATCCCGACGATGTGATGCTGATGACCCCGGGCAAACCTGAGGAGTTGCACATCGATTTGTGGAATACCGCGTTCACCTTCGAGAAGG
This sequence comes from uncultured Gammaproteobacteria bacterium, assembly GCA_963721095.1. GTDB lineage: Bacteria > Pseudomonadota > Gammaproteobacteria > Steroidobacterales > Steroidobacteraceae > Bog-1198. The sequence goes on from CAVRHU010000001.1 coordinate 1,501,138, forward strand.
GCCACAAAATCCAGGTGACCGTGACTTCATCAAATTCGACCAAGTTCGAAATCAACCCGAACACCGGTGAACCGTTCGGCGTGCCGACGAACACGCCACCGCGAGTGGCGACCAATAGCGTCTACTTCGACAAGCGCCACCCGTCTGCGATGATTTTGCCGGTGCTTAGCGCTGCGCCATAGCCTCGGGTTGGCTGGCGGCCGGGCCCATGACAGCGGGCCCGAAGGCGGCAGGTTCGATGAGGCGCGGATCCACGAGTTCCGCGTACAGCAAGGCGACTTCGCTCGCGCGGCGTTGCATTGCCAATCGCTGGTTGATGGATCGTTTGTCGGTGATCTCGCCGGCCTCCGCCGAGGGCGGCTCTTTCAAGATCAACAGCCTCGCGATGGTGTCTGCGCTCCCCTGGCGCGCGTGATTGAACGCGGCAAGCTTTTGCGCAAGGCCTGATCTCAGCCGTGTATCGTCCGGCTGCGCCAGCCAAACCAGGGCGCCCAGCCAAGCATGATCGGGCGCACAAATGACGGCATCGCTGACAAAGGGTTGCAGCGCTTCGACCAGGTCGCGGCGCACGATGCTCGCTTGAACCCAGGTTCCCGACAGCAGCTTAAAATCTTCGGCGATGCGGCCGGCGAATTCGAGCCCTTCGAGCGGCTGGGCCGGGTCGACCCAGCGAACCGCGTCGCCGGTTCTAAAATATCCTTCTTCATCGAAGGCGGCGGCATTCAGGGCGTCCGCGCGGTAATAGCCGCTCATGATGTGCGGTCCGCGGATCCGCAATTCCATGCGATCGCCGCTGGGCACCAATTTCAACGCGACTCCCGGTTGCGGGAGACCCAGCAACCCGGTGCGTGCCGTACTCCAGTACACGGCGACTCCGGTGGCGGTGGTTTCCGTCATTCCCCAGCCGGTACCAAAAGGCAGCTGCTCGCCGATTTCCTGTACGGCCACTTGCTGCATGCGCTCCCAGATCGGCTGAGGCAACAATGCGCCGCCGTAACCTAAGGCGCGCATGTTCTTGAAAAACTTTTGACGCAGATCCGCATCCTTTTCCAGCGCGGCGGCGAGCATGCCGAACGCGGCGGGCACGCACCCGAAACTGGTCGGGGATATCTCTCTCAGGTTTTCGATGGTGGCGTCGAACATCCCCGGCACCGGCCGGCCGGTATCGATGTACAAAGTTCCCGCCATCGACAAAATGCCGTTGAATTGCGCATTGCCGCCAAACGCGTGATGCCAGGGCAGCCAGTCGACGATGGTGCTGACGCGCTCCGGGTCGAACGGTTCGCTGACCAGGCGCACCATTTGAATGGAGGCTGCAATATTGCCATGCGTGTTGATGACGCCCTTGGGACGGCCGGTGGAACCGGAGGTCAGTAAGATCTTGGCAATCGTCGAGTCATTGATCAGAGCGCGACGCTCCGTCACGGCAGCTTCATCGATCGTTTGCAGCAACTCGGAGAACTCATTGCCGGCGATCGTCACGATGCCCGGCATCTTGGTCTTGACATATTCGAGCGCCGGCGCGTATCTCGAATCGCCCGCGTATGCCAGCGACGGGCGCGTGAGTTCCACGGCGTAACCCAAACGCCCGAGATCATGACCAAATGAGTAAGTCGGCGATACCGGAACCACCGCCATGCCTGCGCGCATGGCCCCGAGCATCAGCAGCGCATGCTCAATGGTGTTCTCCGACAAGATCATCAGAGGCCCACTGTCCGGGCCAAATCCCTTGAGAATGAGCCAGGTGGCGACGGCCGCCGTATCCCGCGCGGCTGCTGCATAGGTCAAGCGGCGCCATTGTTTGGCGGCATCGCGTTCCGCCAAGAAAGTGGTGCCCGGGCGGATCACCGCGGCCCGCGCCAAATAATCGATGAGGGAAGGCAGCCCGGGCGCATAGGGCAGCCCGCAAGTCAGATACACAATGCCGCCGTCCGCACGGCGCGCCTCCACGCACGCTGCAGGCCGATTCAGCGCGCGCATCGGATATTCGTGCAAGGGTCTGCTCAGCATGTTAAGCCCCCAAACCAATTATGCGATTCTTATAAGAGTTTATTCGCCACGCGAAGTTTCGGCCCATCGGCCTCAGAATGGAAGCTCCCCCGCTGATGTCGACAATTTCGGCAGGCGCCGCTAGGATCGACCGCAGGCAAGGGGGCTGACGAATGCAGTGGACCAGAAGTCAAAAAAACGTCGTCGTAGCCGCCTACCTTGGCTGGACGCTGGACGCCTTTGATTTCTTTCTCATGGTATTCATGTTCAAGGACATCGCGGCGACGTTTCACGTCGATGTGAAAAGCGTCACCTATGCCACGTTTCTGACTCTGGCTGCCCGGCCCATCGGCGCCTTTGTTTTCGGCAGGCTCGCAGACCGGTTCGGCCGTAAGCCCACGCTGATGTGGAATATTGTGGCGTTCTCGATCCTGGAGGCAGCTTCCGGGTTCGCGCCATCGCTTCTGACCCTTTTGGTGTTGCGGTTCTTGTTCGGTATCGCGATGGGAGGCGAGTGGGGCATCGGATCCGCACTGACCTTCGAGACCATACCGGTCCGGTCGCGCGGCGTCATTTCCGGTCTTCTTCAAGCGGGCTATCCCAGCGGCTACTTCGTCGCCGCGGTTGCCGCTTACTTTTTTTACGACAGCTTGGGCTGGCGCTACATGTTTCTGCTCGGCATCGCTCCTGCGATTTTGGTGTTCTTCATTCGGATGGGCATCGAGGAGTCGCCCGCGTGGACCGAGCAACGCGCCCACAAACGGCCGCTCGGCCTGTGGGCGGTGCTGGGCCGTGAGTGGAAACTCGCCGTCTACACCATCCTGCTGATGACCGCCTTCAATTTCTTCAGCCATGGTTCGCAGGACGCCTACCCCAATCTGTTCCTGAAGATTCAGCATGGTTTCGACACCAAAACGCTCTCGCTCATGACGGCAATCGCCAATATCGGCGCCATCTTCGGCGGCATCGGTTTTGGATTTCTGTCGGAGCGCATTGGAAGGCGCCGCGCGATAATCTTGGCGGCCCTGTTGGCGCTGCCGGTCCTTCCTTTCTGGGCGTTTGGCTCAACACCGCTTGTCCTGGGGATAGGCGCATTTCTCATGCAAGTCTCGGTTCAGGGCGCCTGGGGAATCATCCCGGTGCATCTCAACGAGCTATCACCGCCCGAGATTCGCGCCACCTTCCCCGGCGTCGTCTATCAATTGGGCAATCTCGTGGCGTCTTACAATTTGCCCATCCAAGTCATGATCGCCGAGGCTCATGGCAATAACTACGGCCTCGCCATGGCGAGCGTCGTCGGCACGGTCGCCGTTGTCATCGTCCTGATGGTGGTGCGCGGACCTGAACGCCGTGGCGTGGCCATGGCTGATGCGCAGCGAGAACCTACACCTGCGTAATCTGCCCGCAAGCGGAGCAGGTCTCGCGTCATAGTACAAAAAGAGTATGCTCGCGACGGTTCCGAGCCGTCGCTTCACAACTAAAAATGGCAGTCAGCGCCCCCGGGGGTTAAATGGCATCGCAGTCCCAGTCGATTCAGGCGGCCAGCAGCGAGTCGTCCTCATTTCCCACCTCGTTTGCCGCCTGGTACAGCGTCGCGGTGCTGATGCTGATGTATATTTTCTCGTTCATCGATCGAACGACGATTTCCCTGATCGTCGAGCCGATGAAGCGGGATTTGCACATCAGCGATACCCAGATCGGCATGCTACAAGGATTGGCATTCGCGCTGCTCTATACCTTTCTCGGTCTGCCGATTGCGCGTCTCTCGGACCGTCACAGCCGGCGGGCCATCATTGCGGCCGGAGTGTTCATCTGGTCCATCATGGCGACCTTGTGCGGGCTGGCGCGCACGGCGCTGCAGCTGTTCGTCGCGCGCATCGGCGTCGGGGTGGGCGAAGCCGCGTTGTCGCCGGCGGCCTATTCGATCATTACCGATAGCTTTCCGCGCTCCAAGCTGGGCCGTGCGTTCGGCGTTTACAACATCGGCATCACGATCGGAGCGGGTGTCGCATTCCTGGTCGGCGGCATCGTCGTCGCCGCGGTATCGCGCGCCGGCGCCACCTATACATTGCCGCTGTTGGGCGAGGTTCGCGCGTGGCAGATGGTGTTCATCGTGACGGGCGCGCCGGGTATCGTTTTGCCGCTGTTGTTGCTGACGTTTCGCGAACCCATACGCCGCGGAATGTTGCGCACCGCGGCCGGGCGAACCGGCGGCCGCGCTTCCCAGGCCGCCATTACGAGAGGTTCTTGGCTACATCTGGCTGAATCGGAAATTCTACTGTCTGCATTTTGTCGCGCTCGCACTGCTGGCGATGTGCGGCTATAGCCGTGGCGGCCTGGCTTCCCACCGCCATCATCCGCGCCTATGGCGTGAGCTACGGACAGGTGGGCAAGGTCTTGGGCGTATCCGACGATTCTGATGAACTCCACCGGCATGCTGCTGGCGGGCATTTTGTGCGACCGCCTGACACGCAAGGGCCATAAGGATGCGCCCATCATCGTCGCCCTGATTTCGGCCTGCCGGCATTGCCGTGTTCAGTTGCTTACCCACCCTCATGCCCACGGTGACCCTGGTCTGGATCGCAATATTCGTTTCCGGCCTGACCTTCAACGCCTATAACGGCGTCGGGCCCCAGGCCGTCAACCAAGTCACGCCGAATCAGTATCGTGCACAGGTCTCGGCGGTGTATCTGTTCGTGGTCAATGCATTGGGACTGGGTGTCGGACCGACTCTGGTGCCGCTGCTGAACGATCACTTATTCCACGATCCGCTGAAGATTCGCTACAGCCTGATCATCGTCGTGTTCTGCTCGCGGCGCTGGCCGCGATCACTTTGCTGTGGATTGTCAGGCCGATTTACCGACAAAAGCTGGCAGAAGCGGCGCAGTGGCAATAGTATAGTCGGTTTATATTAACTATAATCCGCCGAAGCCATTGAACGGGAGCAGCCGATGAAACCCTTGCAGCCGGCCCGGCATCTTTGCCGTGCCTTGATCAGCTTGAGCATTTTCGCCGCCGGATCCGCCATGGCGCAGCAGGCGCACACCTTGCTCGGGATCAACTGCGCCGCTCCGCCCGCGTACCACTGTCCCGACACGGATTGTCCCGGTCCGACGGTGACCCAACCCGGCGATTCGGTCGAATCGAAAACCCGCCGCACGTTCTTTCTCGATTGCCCCGCGGACTACAAGCCGGGCGACAAGGTGAACATCCTGTTGAGCCTGCACGGGTACGGCTCCTACGCCAACTGGCAGCGCAATTATTTTCCCGCTTTCGACGTCAAGGACAAATACAAACTCATCGTCATCACGCCCGGCTCGCCGGTGCGCTATTGGAGCGATGCCGACGATGAGTATCTGCACAACATCGTCGACCTCGTCGTTGCGGCGGTGGGTAAGGAAAATGTGCAACATTTCATTCTCGCGGGCCATAGCCAGGGCGGCCTGACTTCCAGCCGATTGGTGTGCACCGATTACTTCAAGGACAAGGTCGATGTGCGCATCAGCCTCTCGGGCGGCCGCGTTGGGGCCGTGACCTACGCGAATCGAGGCTTTTTCGGCGGCACGCCGGTTTACAAGAGCGGCGGCGCGGCTGCGCCGCCGCCGCCGCCTGCGGCTGCCGCCGACTCCCGCAGGCCCCCCAGGCGGGGCCTGCGATTATTCTTTCATCTTTTCCAACGGCGAATACGAATCGATTCCTGCCGACACTTCGCCGCTCGCCGACAAGTTCGGCTGCGGCAAGCGCGAAGAATTGCCGGAAGTACTCGATCCGAAACCGGGCTATGTATGGGACCCGACTCGCCAGGATCCAGGTTCCGACGGATGGGGCCGCTATCCGAAGTCGGGGCGCGCGCTGGTCTACGTATTTCCAAAGTGCAAGGATGGCCGTGTCGTCGCAGACATCGTAAAAATGCAAAAGGGCCACACCGAGGGTTACGAGCCCAATATCACCGACAAAATCATCGAACTGGCGGTATCGGCGAAAGGCGGCAAGATTGCGACGGGGTCATGGACCCCGCCGCCCCTGCCGCCGCCGCCGCGTGGACCGTTCGGTTAGCGCGGAATACTCAGACAGGTTCCTAGGCCGACTCGAGCACGCGCGGTTTGCGCAGATCTTGCGGGAGGCCCTCGCCCATGAGATCGACGAAGTTATCGCAATAGAACCGATCCGCGGCGCGCGCAGTCGTCTGCCGCAAGCAATCGTCGAAGCGCTTCAGGGGGTTGCGGCCGCCCTCGACATGCGGATAGTCCGAAGAGAATAGGCACACTTCCTCGCCGGAATTGGCAATGATCCAGCCGGCATCCTCGTGCGGATAGGGCGTGACCCGCACCTGCCGGCGCACGAACTCGCTGGGTTTCAGGGACAGCTTTTGCAGGCGCGCTTCGTTCTTGATGAATGCGGACGCGGCCGAATCCATGAAGCGCATCCAACTCGGCACCCACGAGGCGCCGAGCTCGATGGCGCCAAATTTCAAATGGGGATGGCGATCCAGCACGCCGTCGATGATCAGCGCGGCCAGCGTAATCTGTACGGAGTGCGGAATCGGCATGAAGCTCAAAGAAGTGAAATTCTCTTCGCCGCCGTGAAAATCCTTCACCCTGGGCAATCCGTTGTTGAAATAGTCTGCGGGAAGCTTTTCCTCGCCGCCGACATGAAACACGATGGGCAGCCGCGCCTCTTGCGCGAGCGACCAAAGCGGCTCGAAGCCGACGTGGCTGGGAGAAATCCCCGGCGGACAGCGCGAAGGAATCAGCAGCGCCTTGCAGCCCAATTCGATGGCCTCGCTCGCCGTCGCCAGCGCAGCGTCGAAACTGACCAGCGGCACGTAGCCTGTTCCCAAGAAGCGCCGATCAACCGAACAAAAAGCGCTCATCATGCGATTGTGGGCTTGCGCAACCGCGTAGCAGAGCCCGACGTCCCCCGACTGGTCGAGATCGAAATTACCGAGACACCAGGTTGTAAAAATCAGCTGGCTGGCAAAGCCGAGCTCGTCGAGCGCGCGCGGCCGGTCTTCGCGTTTGAATGATCCCAGCGCTTCGTAGTTCTTGCGCAACAAGATGTTTTCACCCGCAGTGTTTCGAAACAGCGGGTCCTCCTGCTTGGCGCGCGCCTGCGCAACATAGTCGGCGTCCCGCGGGTGCTTCTTGAGTTTTGGCAGGGCATCGTAACGCGCACGAAATCTGGTTTCCAGGAACTCGTCCAGGGAGTCGGGCAGCTCCATTAAATGCGAGTCGGCATCGTGGAGGACTCGATTTTTTGCATAAGGCATGGCGAATTCCTCGATTGGCAGTCGCGCCTTCCGTCGGCCGATGCTACCAAGCATCGATCCAGCGCAGTTTTTTCTCAAGCCTGGGCTGCACGGGCGCTACTGAGCGCAGTCCCGCCACGATCCAACGGCGAGTGTCCGCCGGATCGATCACCTGGTCGATATGGTAAGTGGACGCCTGGTTCAGAGCCTTACCGTGCTCGTAGGCCGCAGCAACCATTTCATCGAACTTGGCTTTGCGCGCCGCCGGATCGGTGATCGCCGCCAGCTCGTTGCGGTAGCCAAGCTTCACCGAACCCTCGAGGCCCATCCCGCCGAACTCTCCCGTGGGCCACGCCACTGCAAATAATGATGCCGGATAACTCCCGCCGGTCATTGCCAGGGCTCCCAGGCCGTAGCTCTTGCGAAGCACCACGCTGAACATGGGCACCGTCAGGTTTGCGCCGATGATGAATAAGCGCGAACAGTGCCGGACCAGCGCGGTCTTTTCGACTTCGGGGCCGACCATCATGCCGGGCGTATCGGAGAGGGACAAAACCGGTATGTCGAACGCTTCGCAGACCTGCAGAAATCGCGCGGCCTTATCCGAGCCATTCGAATCGATCGCGCCGCCCAGCACCTTGGGATTATTCGCAATGACACCCATTGGCCGCCCCTCAATGCGAATCAGCGCAACAATCATGCTGGTACCGAATTTAGGCCGCAGCTCCAAGAAGGACTCCGTGTCTGCCAGCGTTTCGAGGAGCTGCCGGATGTCGTAGACACGCACGCGGTTTTCCGGGATCACCTGCCGCAGAAGCCGCTGGTCGGCGCAGGCCCACTCGGACACGTTCCCCTGAAAATAAGACAGATACTTTTTCGCGATGCGAACCGCGTCGGCCTCGTCCTCGGCGAGGATATCGATGACGCCGTTGGGCTCTTGAACCGCGACGGGACCGATTTCTTCCGGTTTAAAAATCCCCAGACCGCCGCCCTCGATCATCGCCGGGCCGCCCATCCCGATGTTCGAACCCTTGGTCGCGATGATCACATCGCAGCATCCGAGCACCGAGGCATTTCCAGCGAAGCAGCGGCCCGAGGTGATGCCGATCATGGGCGCAACCGCCGACATGCGCGCCCAGAGTTCGAAGCCGCGAACGTAGCCGCCGCCTTCGGTGTCGCCCGGACGGCCGCCGCCTCCCTCGCAAAAGAAAAACGTGGGCAGGCGCATGCGTTCCGCGATTTCGATCAGGCGATCCATCTTGCGGTGGTTGTATGCGCCCTGCGTGCCGGCGAGCACGGTGTAGTCGTATGCCATGACGGCGCAGCGCGCCGCATCGTCGCCAAATCGTGCGCCGTTCACGCGGCCCAAGCCCATGACCATGCCGTCCGCGGGTGTCTGCTCGATCAATTTCTCGAGCGAGTGGCGCTTGCGGCGCGCGGCCACCACCAGGCTGCCATATTCGATGAAGGATCCCTCATCGAGCAGGTCGTCGATGTTTTCGCGCGCCGTACGCTGCCCGGTCTTGCGGCGGCGCGCCACTGCGTCAGGGCGGCTCGCGTCCAACGCCCCGCGGTGCCGCTCGATGATGGCCGCAAGATCGGCCCGGATGTGATCAAGATCGATGGTATGCACCGCCGACTTTTCGATTTCCGCGGTGGCGGCGGACTCGACAAATGCCAGCGCGTGACCCTCGAGCACGGTGTCGCCCTGCGATACCGTGATGGCGCGAATCACCCCGCCCACCGGTGCACTGATGACATGTTCCATTTTCATGGACTCCATGATCAACAGAGTGTCGCCCTCGCGCACCGTCTCCCCCGGTGCGACGGCAATGTGGATGATGGTTCCCTGCAAAGGCGCCGGGATTCCGCTCGTTCCTTCCGAAACCGTGAAATCCGCGGCGCGCTCACTCGGCGCCGGCGCGGGAACAGGAGCGGTAAACCCGCTGTCGCTCTTGCCATGCTCGAGAACCGCCAGCGGATCGGCGCTTTCGAGTTTGGCGCCGGCCTGGCGCTTGGGTTTCTCGGGAGGGGAGAGCTCAGCGGCCTGCGCGCACAAGCTTGCGGCGTTTTCCTCGATGAATCGCGTATGAACGTCACCCGCCGCGAACTCTGGCGTTCTCAGCAGGGCGCGCAAGAAACTGATGTTGGTCGATACGCCGGCGATACGAAATTCAGATAGGGCGCGTTCCGCCTTGCGAGCCGCTGCAACGCGATCGCCGTCGGCGGTGTAGGCAATTGTTTTGGCCAGGAGTGAATCGAATTTGCCGTTCGTGCGATAGCCGGCATAGGCGAAACCGTCGACGCGAATGCCGGGTCCCGATGCGGGTTCGTACAGCAATAGCGTCCCCCCGGTGGGGCGGGCGGTACCATCCGCGTTCATCACCTCGAGATTGACACGGGCCTCGATCGCCACGCCTCGCGGCGGCGCAATGGCAAATTGGCGCAGCCCCAGTTTCGCGAGCGTTGCGCCCGCGGCCAGTTGCAGCTGAATGCGCACCAAGTCGAGACCGGTGATGGCTTCGGTCACCGTATGTTCGACCTGCAGGCGTGGGTTGGCCTCGATGAAGGCGAAGGGCAAGGCGCCACCGGCGTCTTGATCGATGAGGAACTCGATCGTTCCGAGGCCGCGATAGTTCACTGCGTTGCCCAGCGCCACGGACAGTTCCAAGAGTCTCGCCCGCATGTCGGAGGTCAGGCCGAATGCGGGCGCGGTTTCGATCAGCTTTTGATGCTGACGCTGCGCGCTGCATTCGCGGTCCCATAAATGCGCGACTTCCGTGCCGTCGCCCAGAATTTGCACCTCCACGTGCCGGGCGTGCGGCAATAGTTGTTCGACATAGAGCTCGCCATTGCCAAAAGCCTGCAGCGCCTCGGAACGACAGCGCTCGAAGGCTGCGGCCAATCCCCCGGGCGCATGCACTTCGCGCATGCCGCGTCCGCCGCCGCCGGCGATGGCTTTCAACATCACCGCGCTGCCCTCGCCCAGGCCGCTGAAGAATCGTTCCGAATCTTCGAGCGTTGCGGCGCCAATCGATCCGGGCAGGACCGGTGCGCCGATGCGTTTGGCCAGAGCGCGGGCCTGCACCTTGTCGCCGAACAGGGTGAGCGCTTCGGGGGAGGGGCCCACAAATACGACGCCGGCGTTATTGCAGAGCCGCGCGAACGCGGGATTCTCGCTCAAGAAACCATAGCCGGGATGGATGGCTTCGCAACCTGCCTCGAGCGCGAGGCGCAAGATCTGCGGGCCGTCCAAGTAGGCAGAGGGTCCCGCACCGCTCAGGGGAAGCGCTTCATCGCCCGCGCGCGCATGCAATGACGCGGCGTCGTCCTGCGAGTAGATCATGACGCTTGCAATATTGAGGTCCGCGGCGGTGCGTGCGACGCGGATCGCAATTTCGCCGCGGTTGGCGATGAGCAGCCGTTTAAACATCTCTCGCCCCTTGGGAGCCTCGACCCTAGGCCGGTTGCGGACGCTCGAAAAACTGCGCAATTCGGCCGCCATCGACCACCAGGTCATGCGAGTTGATGAAGCTGCCCTCATCGCTCGCCAGAAACACCGCCGCATAGGCAATGTCGTTCGCGACCCCGGAGCGGGGCAGCGGCGTGGCTTTGGCCAGGTTTCCCGACAATTTCGCCATTTTTCTGGCATTGTCCTGCGCACTCATGGTCTGCGCCTTCGCGGAGCCGCCCCAGAAAATGGGCGTGGCGATCGCGCCCGGCGAGATCGAGTTCACGCGAATGCCGCTGGGTCCGAGCTTGGCCCCCGCGATGCGGGTGATATGGCTGACGGCAGCCTTCGCCGCGGAATACAGTGTTCCGCCTTGACCGAGACGATGCGCCGCGATGCTCGAATTGTTGATGATGGAACCGCCGCCCTTCATGACGCGCGCTGCGTGCTTGATGCCGAACATGACGCTGCCGACCAGCAGCTTCATGCCATAGTCAAATTGCTCCTCGGTGATCGTTTCGAGTTCACCCGGGGTTGCAGCACCGGCGTTGTTGAACAAGCAGTCGAGAGTTCCGAATCGGCTGACTGCCGCATCGATGACCGCCGCGATTTCCGACTCGTGCATCACGTCGGCGCGGTGAAAAATCGCTCGGCCGCCCAATTCACCCGCGAGGGCGGTGCCGCGCTCTTCGGACCGTCCGGCAATGACGACACGTGCGCCTTCCGCGACGAAGCAACGAGCGGTCGCCTCGCCGATACCGCTGGTCGCGCCGGTGATAACCGCTACTTTCCCGTCCAGTCTTCCCGCCATCGCCGCTCCCCGCTCAAGCCGCAGTAGCAGAATATCACCGTCGATCGAGATGCATCAGGTCCGCATGGCGAAGAAAGCACCGGTCGATGCCGCCGCGGCGGCCGCGGGTAGGCGGGCGTCAATTCCTGTTCCGGGCTTATGCGAAGCCGTGTGATGGAATGACTCGACGATGTTGTTCCACATCGTGGTTACGTTTTGCAGGAAGTGCTGGAAGAAATCGTGCACCTCCGGCACATGCGTGTAGCCATACCAGCAAACCAGCACCAGTACCCCGGTCGACAGGAGCTCGTACCACGCAGCGAACCAATAGTAGCTGCGTCCGCCGGTATTGAAGTAAATGGCGCGGCGCGCGTGGCGCAGCGGCCGGGAAATCATCCCATAGAAGAGCAGCAGAATCAGGATCGACACCCACAGGGGAATGGAGCTGCCGATGACCCAACCGAAGATCGCCCCGGTGGTGGCGAGCGAGACAATCGCGGCAATGCACAGGCAAAACAGAGCCGCATTGAAAACCGCGAGAAAGGGTATGAGCAGCGTCGCGCCCAAATAGCCGCCGTACCCGACGCCGCTGAACTGATGCACATTGCGCTGAAGATTGTGCCCCCACCAATAGGCGCCCTCATGCCAGCGGCGCCGCCACTCGCGCCGCTGCTGCCGCCAGTGCCGCCGCCACTCCTTGCTGTCCTTGAATTCAGCGTAGTGTTTCTTGGCGCGATCGATCACTTCTTGCGCATTGAAAGGTGCGCCGGCCGCTGCGGCGTATTCTTCGCCGGTATTGGCGAAGGGAACGACGAGCATCATTCCCAAATAGACCAGAATCCAGGCGCCCGTGGTCAACAAGGTCAAGAGCACGAAGGCGATGCGCACGATGGTTACGTCGACGTTGAGGTAGGCCGCGAGCCCCGTGCAGACTCCGCTGAGCATGGCGCCCTCGCGAATCTGATAAAGCCGCTTTGGGGCGCTGCCCGCAGCACTGCCGGCCCGCGACTCCTCATTGGGCGGCGTACTCGCCGCGGCAGCGGGCGTCCGCTCCGTTCTCGCTTTGCACGGGCCCCATTTCCTTCAAGACCTCATCGATTTCCGCGGCGGTGATCACGTTCTTGTGCGGTTGCAAGAAATGCGCGCACTTATCCGCGATGGCCTGTTCCAGGTCGGCCATGATTTCCGCCTTGTCCGGATTGTCTTTGAGCTGCGCTTGAGCCCGCTCCAGATACGCGCGCAGGCTGGCGAATCCCGGCTCTTCGAGATGGAACGCGTTTCCGTTCAGATTGATGATGATGACGGTGTTCATGCTCAGCGACCTAGTTGGTTGATTGTGGTGTTGAGATAAGCCCAGTAGTCCTTGAACTCCGCCAACTGAGATTTGCCCTTGGCGGTGAGTTTGTAGTACTTGCGCGGCGGTCCGGACTCGGACTCCTGCCATTCATAGTCGACGTATTCTTCGCGCCGCATCTTGCTCAACAGGGGATACAGCGTGCCTTCCTGAGTTGCGAAGTCGGTTTCCTGCAAACGCTTCATCATGTCCGCGACGTACACCTTGTCCGCTGAGATGATCTGCAGGATGAGGAATTCCAGCAGTCCTTTGCGGATCGGATTGAATTTGGGGTCGGACGTCATTTAAGTAAAGCTACCTTGGAGTAACAAGGTACCAGCTTGATAAAAGGCTGTCAAGGCGGCCGCTTTTTGGCCGTTGGGGATGATTTGGGAGCGTTTAAGATGGGGCGGCCTGCCGCCGCCGGGGGAGTGAGCTCGCGGCGGCCGTCTTGGGCGCGTGACCGCTTCGAGGCGCGCCTCCTAAGTTAGCCGGTCACGCCTCAGCCGAGCCGGCTGCGCACCAAGTCGAACACCGCCTCGCTTTCGCGCGCGCACTGCGCGAGAAGCGTTTCGACTTCCGTAATCGCCGCTGTTGCAAAGCTTCGATCTTTGAGCGACGGCTCATTGATGTACACGTTGAGTGCCGCACTGCGCAGTGCGCTGTTGGCAGCCAGGACGCCCACGCCGGCATCGCTGATGACCCCGGAGAAGCCCTTTTCAGCGGCGCGCCTCGCGACCATGATGACTTCCGCGCAGGCGCGGGCGCACGCCAGCGGGGTTTCGGTGGCGGCACGTAAGTTCGACTGGATTGCCTCGGCGCGCCGGGATTTTTCTTCGTCGCCGGTCTTCGGGAGTCGATACGCCGCCATCAGTCCATCGAATGCGGCAATATCTTCGGCGACCATGGCCGTGAGCCGTGCCCGCAGGCGCTCGGTCTCGTCACGCACGGCTCGCATGTCCGGCTCAACGGCTTCCAGCCCCTTCTTGCCAAGGGTGACGTTGCAGACCATGGAGAGCAGGGCAGCGCCCATCGCGCCGATGATGGCCGCTGCGCTGCCCCCGCCCGGCGTGGGCGTGGCGCTGGCCAGTTCGTTCAAAAACATTTCCACTGAATGCTCGGTAATCATGAGCCCACCATTTGCTTGGCGATGCCATAGATTTCCTCGGCATCCAACAGCAGGTCGTTCTGCTCGAACAGGCGCGCGACACAGGCGCGGTGCAGCGCCAGCTTGAGTGCGCCGAAGCCCAGAGCCCCGAAGAGAGTTTTCCCGTGATTTGAAGCGCCGCGATCGCTCAGCCCGACGCCTTCGATGCCCGCGGGAGGCGAAGCGTTGGCATCGGCAATCAATTCCAACGAGGTGTTTTCCTGCCAGGCCTTTGCTTCCAGCAGCGTGATGCCCGAGGCGCCGGTTGCCAGCGCGATCTGTGCGCCGACGAGGGCGGCGCTGCGTTCGACGTGAGTCGGCGCCTCGATCGCCCGCACCTCTATTCCAAAGCGCGAGCGCAGGGCGTCGCAAGCAGCCTGGGCGCCGCTCAGTTTGCGCCCGGTGATGGCGACGTGCGCGCCCTCGCGGGCCAGCAATAATGCGGCGCGTTGCCCCACAGGCCCTGAGCCCGCAAGTACCACGGCGCGCTTGCCGCGCAGCGAGCCGCCGTGGGCCAGCCACGCCACCGCCGCCGCCGCCGTGGTGTTCGAGCCGTTGCAATCGAACATCACGGACACGCGAAATTTCGCGAAAAATTTTGCGAGGGTCGCCGCGAGCACCGCTTCCCCTTGCGGCATGTTCGAGCCGCCGATGAAGATCGCGGTATTTTTCTTGTCCTTCGGCGAGCGTGTAAAGATGGCACCTTCCACCAGGGCGCCCACGTTGGCCGCGGACACTCCGCCATAGGCCGAAATGTGATCCGCTCCGCCGTCGTAGCCGACGACGTTGTCAAAAACTGAAGGGTGGGGGTCGGTGTCGAATTGAAACAGCAGTTTTTTCATCATTGCGGAACATTGTATCAAGCCGTGGCGGTCACCAGATGCTGTGGCTTGCCGGATACCCAAGCATCGATGTTGTCAACCAATTGATCGGCGAGAAATTGCATCGCGCCGTCGGAGGCCCATGCGACGTGGGGTGTCAAGATGAAATTGGGGCGGCGCACGTCGAGCAGCGGATGGCCATTCTTCGGCGGCTCCACGGTCAGCACGTCGAATCCGGCGCCGGCGATCAGACCTGCATCCAGTGCCCGGATCAAGGCCGCTTCGTCCACCAATCCGCCGCGCGCGGTATTGATCAACAGAGCATTGCGTTTCATTTTGCGAAACGCGTTGCCGTCGATCAAGTTACGGGTCGACGGCAGCAGCGGACAGTGCAGCGAGATGACATCGGACTGGGCCAACACTTCGTCCAACGCCGTGAACTGCACGTCCGGCATCTTCGGCGGCGGATGATCGGCAAACAGCACACGCATGCCGAAGGCGCGCCCGATGGCTGCCGTGCCCTGACCGATCGCGCCCTCGCCGATGATGCCGAGTGTGGCGCCATACAGATCGCCGATGTCGTGCGTGAAAAAGCAAAACTGATCCGATTTGTTCCATACGCCGGCTTCGACGTCTTGCCGATAGCTGAGCAAGTTGCGCCGTAGCGCGAGAATCATGGCGAAGGCGTGTTCGGGAACGGTATGCACGGCATAGTTGCGGATATTCGCGACGGCGATGCCGTGCTCGTTGCAGTAAGGAATATCCACCACGTCATAGCCGGTGGCGGCCACGGCGATCATTTTCAGTTGCGGCAGTCGCCGCAAGGTTTCAGCGCGCATCGGCACCTTGTTGATCACCGCGATGTCGGCGCCGCGCAAGCGCGCCGCGATGTCGGCGGCATCGGTCTTTTGATGCTCCATGTAGTCGGCCGGGAATGCAAACTGCCGCAGTTTCGCCTTGAGCGAAGCGCGGTCAAGGAACACCACCCGCATCGTCAATTTTTGCGCCAATAGGTTTGCGCGGCTGCGACGCCGCTGCCCGGCTCAATTTTCATCCCGAGATCCAACATCGCCATTTCCGAGCCGGCGATCGCGCCGAGCAGCATGAGTTCATTGAGGTCTCCCACATGACCGATGCGGAACAACTTCCCCGCAACTTTCGAAAGTCCCGCGCCGAGGGAGAGATTGTAGCGTTTGTAGGCGCGGGCGATGACGGCCGCCGCATCGATGCCCTCGGGGACCATCACGGCCGACACCGTGTCCGAGTACCAACGGGGGGCAGTCGCGCACAGCTTCAACTTCCAGCCCGCCAGGACCGCCGCGCGCGTGCCGCCGGCAAGATAGCGGTGCCGCCGAAACACATTTTCCAGGCCTTCCTCGGCCAGCATGGCGAGCGCCTCACGCAAGGCGCACATCAGCTGCAGCGAGGGGGTATAGGGAAAATAGCCGGAGGCATTGGATCGAACCATGTCGGCGTAATCGAAGTAGCAGCGCCGCGACGAAGTCTGCTTCGCTATCTCGAGTGCTTTTTGGCTGACGCACGTGATGCCCAGTCCCGCCGGCAGCATCAGTCCTTTCTGCGAGCCGCTGACGCAAACATCCACTGCCCATTCATCCATGCGAAAGTCGATGCTTGCGAGCGCGCTCACCGAATCCACCATGAGCAGGGCCGGATGTTTGATGCTGTCAATCGCGCCGCGGATGGCGGCGACATCACTTGTCACGCCGGTGGCGGTTTCGTTCTGGCATACCAGGACCGCCTTGATGTTGTGGCCTTTGTCGGCTTCCAGCGCCGCCAGGTATTGATCCACGGGCGCGCCGTCGCCCCAAGGTGTCTCGATCACCTGGACCTCGAATCCGAGTCGGCGAGACATGTCGGCCCACAAGTGGCTGAACTGGCCGAAGCGTGCGATGAGAACCTTTGCGCCGGGATCGAGACAGTTCGTGAGCGCCGCCTCCCAGCAACCGGTGCCCGAAGAGGGGAAGAGCAGAGGATGTCCGGAGACGGTTTTGAAAATCGGCTTCAGGCCATCAAGACAAGCGCGTGCGAGGCTCGGGAAGTCGGGCGAGCGGTGGTCCTCCGAGGCAACCGACATGGCGCGCAAGATGCGATCCGGAACATTGGTCGGACCTGGGACAAATAGAAAATTTCGACCTGCCATACTCGATCTCCCGTGATTATGCGTCGATCATGCTGATATCAGGGTGCTTTTGGACCCGTCTTTGTACCCCAATAGCGGGTATCCTTGAATGCTCGGGCGTTTTTGATAACAGGTCCTGCCTGCATAAGATTGTACGCCAAGCCGCTATGATATATGAGATATCAGGAGGGGGAAAATGCGCATTGCCATGGTGGGTCAAAGAGACTTCGGCAAGGCGGCGATGGAAGCCTTTGTCAAACGGGGTGATATCGTTGCCGGCGTATTTTGCGCGCCCGAAAAACCCGGCGAGGCGGCGGATCCTCTGCGGCTCGCTGCCGAACAGCTCAAAATTCCGGTTTTTGCGCTGCCTTCCCTCAGGGTCGAGGAGGCGCGGCAGGCTTTGCAATCGCTCAATGTCGAACTCGCGGTCCTGGCTTATGTGCTGCAGTTCGTACCGCAGGACTTCGCGACGATTCCACGGCATGGAACGATTCAATACCATCCGTCCTTGTTGCCGCGCTATCGCGGACCGAGCTCGATCAATTGGCCCATCATTTTGGGCGACACTCGCACCGGCCTCACCATTTTCAGGCCCGTGGACGGACTCGACGAAGGTCCGATCATCTTGCAAAAGGAGACGCCGATCGGTCCCGACGAGACGGTCGGCAAAGTCTATTTCGGGCGGCTATTTCCGATGGGCGTTGAGGCCTTATTGGAGGCGGCGGACCTGGTCGTCAACGGCAGTGCGCAACCGGCGATCCAAGATGAATCGTGCGCGAGTTACGAAGGATGGTGCCGCGACCCCGAGGCGCGCATCAACTGGCACACTCATGTGGATCAAACCTACAACTTGATCCGGGGTTGCGATCCGGCCCCGGGCGCCTGGACGATTTTCAACGACAGGCGACTGCAGTTGTATGACGTCCGCAAGCACCTGGCGCGCACATTCTCGCAGGTCAAGGGTCGAATCGGGGCCGTCAGCGCCATTGAGGAGCAGAGCTTGAGAATTTCGGCTCAAGGCGGTCAGATCGAGGTGTTCAAACTGAGGATTGACGGCGGCAAAAAGCTCCCAGCGCCGCAGTTTTGCGCGGAAACCGGCCTAAGCTTGGGCGCAATCCTGGGCTCCTAGCGCGGACGATTCTCAGCCCCTGGCGTGGACGACCCTCTGCCAGCGTCACACCGTGAGCACGATCTTGCCGATGTGATTGGAAGACTCCATGAGCCGATGCGCTTCGCTCGCTTCGGCCAGGGGGAATGTCTTGAAAATGACCGGCCGCACTTTGCCGGACTCGATCAAGGGCCAAACATTTTGGCGCACGCCGTCGGCGACCGACGCCTTCTGAGCCACCGTTCGCGATCTTAAGGTCGAGCCGGTCAGGGTCAGGCGCTTGATCATGATCACGCCGAGATTGATCTCGGCGCGCGAGCCGCCCAATGTCGAGATGGTGACCACACGGCCCTCGATCGCCGCGATATCCAGATTCCGTTGCACGTAGCTGCCTGCCACCATATCAAGTGTGATGTCCACCCCGTAACCCTGGGTCTCCTTGCGGATGACCTCCACAAAATCCTCGGTCTTATAGTCAATGCCGCGAACGGCGCCCAAGGCCTCGCAGGCCCGCGCTTTTGCTTCCGACCCTGCGGTCGCAAAAACGCGCGCACCCCAGGCCTTCGCCAGCTGAATCGCGGTGGTGCCAATGCCGCTCGTGCCGCCATGGATGAGAACGATATCTCCTGCCTCGCACCGGCCGCGTTCGAACAGATTGGTCCAGACCGTGAGAAAGGTTTCCGGTATCGCCGCCGCTTCCACCATGCTCAAGCATTTCGGGACCGGCATCAGCAACGGTGCGGCCGCAACGGCATAGCCGGCATAGCCGCCGCCCGGCAGCAAGGAGGCCACCTTATCGCCGAGCGAAATGCCTGAGACATGAGGTCCCAGCGCGACGACTTCTCCCGCGACCTCCATGCCGGGCAAGTCCGATGCGCCCGGCGGTGGGGGATAGCGTCCCTGGCGCTGCATGACGTCCGGTCTGTTGACGCCCGCGGCCTCGACGCGAATGAGGACTTCGTTATCGCCTGGCTTGGGAACCGGCCGGCGCGCCGGTTTCAGCTGCTCGGGTCCGCCGGGCGCAGCGATCTCAACCACCATCATGTCACCAGGCAAGTTCATGCAGATCTCCACGCGTCGGCAAATTTGAAAAGGGCGGTCAATCTAGACGCTCCACAATATTTGGGCAACATTCCGTCGAATTGCGGCAAGATGCAGCCATGTTCATCCGTCAACTCGACTACCTGGTCACCCTCGCGCGCGAAAAGCATTTTGCAAAGGCGGCGGAAGCCTGCCATGTGTCGCAGCCGGCGTTGTCCTCGGCGATCCGCAGCCTGGAAAAAGAACTCGGCGTCATGATCGTACAGCGCGGACGCCGCTTCATGGGATTCACGGCTGAAGGCGAGCGTGTTCTGGTGTGGGCCCAGCAGACGCTCACGTCGCTGTCGCACATGCGCGAGGATGCTTCGGTCACGAAGTCCAGCATGGCGGGCGTTTTACGGGTCGGCGCAATTCCCACCACCATGACGGTGACAGCATTCATCACGGCGGCGTGCCGCGCTTTGTATCCCAATATTCGATACGCAATTTCATCGTTGAGCACCGAAGCGATCGCGAGCCAACTGGATCGCTTTGAGTTGGACCTCGGTCTCACCTACCTCAACGAGAAGACCATTGACGGTTTCGAATCGCTGTCCCTGTTCGAGGAGCGCTACGTCTTGTTATCCGGCCGCGACGCGAAACTCGAGCCCACGGTCACCTGGGAACAGGCCGGCCATCTGCCGCTGTGCTTGTTGACGGGCAAGATGCGCAACCGTCAAGTGATCGACGCGGCTTTTCGCCGCGCCGGCGCCAAAGCGGACGTGATTCTCGAGACCGATTCGATTTTCGCGCTTTACGCCCACGTCAGCGAGGCCGGCTTGTTCAGCATCGTGCCGCACAGCCTGCTCAATTTCTTCGACATGGCGCGGGTGCGCGCCACGCCCGTGCTGCCGTACCTGACGCGTGCAATCGGATTGATCGCACGCAACCAACCCGCGCTTGCGCCGATCACGGCCGGGGTCTGGGAGATCGCGCGCGGCCTCGAGCTGCAGAGGCGGTTTGACTTGGCTCTCGATTGATGCCGGGCTGATTACTCCCAACTATCCGGTCATTACTTCCAGCTATCGATCGAATACTCCCGGCCGTTGCTGATTACTCTCGGCTATCGGGCGATTCAGCGAAGCAATTGGACCTGAATTTCTCTTGATTCCACACTGAACGCCGCCATTTCAGTGCAAGGCGCCGCCGTTTGGAGGTGGTGCCGCAAGAGAGGAATCCATGGACCAAAAAGTCGATTTGAAACAGTTCGAGTTATTCATCGATGGTAAACATACACCGCCATCGAGCGGCGAATACACCATCGATCTTGACCCGGCAACCGAGCAGCCCATAGCCGAAGTTGCCCAGGGCGGAAAGGCGGACGTGGACAGAGCCGTCGGCGCGGCGCGCGCGGCGCTGAAAGTGTGGGGCGCGCTGCGCGCCGCAGAGCGCGGCCGCATCTTGCAGCGAGCGGCTGCTCTGTTGGAAGAGCATCAAGAGGAACTCATTGAGATCGAAAGTCTCGACGCCGGCAAGCCGCTCGCGGCCGTCCGGCGCCAGGACATGGCGGCGGTCATCGATACCGTGCGCTACTACGCCGGTTGGTGCGACAAGATCACCGGACAGGTGATTCCGGCGCGTCCGGATGCTTTGACGTACACGATGCGCGAGCCGGTCGGCGTGATCGCAGCCATTGTGCCCTGGAACTTCCCGCTCATGATCGGCATGTGGAAAATCGCGCCTGCTCTGGCCTGCGGCTGCACCGTCGTGGTCAAGCCGGCGGAACTGACGCCGCTTTCCATGCTGCGTGTCGCCGAGCTGTTTCTCGAAGCAGGACTGCCGCCGGGGGCATTCAATGTGGTTTGCGGCAAGGGCAGCGTGGTCGGCGAGGCCTTGGTGCGGCATCCCGGAGTCGACAAGGTGACCTTCACCGGCTCACCCAAGGTCGGCCGCGGGATCATGCAAGGCGCCGCGAGCAATTTCAAAAAAGTCACCCTGGAACTGGGCGGCAAATCCGCCAATTTGATTTTTGCCGATGCGAATCTGGAGCGAGCAGTGCGCGCCGCCTCGTCGGGAATCTTTTTCAATGCCGGGCAGGTGTGTTCCGCCGGCTCTCGCGTCTTGGTCGAACGCGCGGCGTACGATGAAGTCGTGCAGCGCCTGGCCGAGCGCGCGCGATCCATCCGGGTCGGCGATCCCATGGATCCGAAAACCACGATGGGTCCGGTCATTTCCGCTGGGCAGATGCGGACGGTCCTGAACTATATCGACATCGGCAAGGCGGAAGGCGCTTCCCTCGTCACGGGCGGCGCGCGTCTCGGCGATCAGGGCTATTTCATCGAGCCCACGGTATTTGCCAACGTCGAACATGAAATGCGGATTTCCCAAGAAGAAATCTTCGGGCCCGTGCTCTCGGTCATCCCCTTCGATGATGAACAGGACGCTCTGCGCATCGCCAACGGGACGGCCTATAGTCTGGCGGCCGGAGTTTGGAGCGCCGACATCGGACGCGTGCACCGCATGGCGGCCGGGCTCAAGGCCGGCACCGTTTGGATCAACACCTACGGCTACACGGATGTTCGGTTGCCGTGGGGCGGTTCGGGCGAATCGGGCCTCGGGCGCGAGCATGGCGACGCAGCAATCGAGAATTTCACCCAGCCCAAAGCCGTCTGGCTGGCGCTCGAACAATAAGTCAATTGATGTTGGCGCTCGCCGGCCGCGAGCGCCAGTCCTCCCGGCCGAATCCAGCTCCAGGCGCATTCTTCCTCCTTCCTGTAAGTGTGGGAATCTTCCTACATGAATATCCGAGCGTCGGCGCTTAGGATGTTTGGACATTAGCCGATCGCTTTGCCAAGCTTTCGCGCAATGTGCGTGCCTATAAAGGCCGGCGAAACGGCCAACATGACATGCGGGTGTCCGTGCATTTAGATCGTGCTGATGGGATGAAAACGATTGCCTCGCGGCCGCGCTAAACGCGGCCCGGAGACCGACCATGGATCAGAATTCGTCCGCCACCTTGAAGTATGGCGCGAGGGCGCGAAACGGCGCTGCCAAGGCGCGACATGTGGAGGCCGACAACGCCAAGGCTCGCCTCGTCAAAGCGCGCGTCGTCAAAGAGCGCGTCGTCAAAACGCGCAAGGTCTTGACGGCCGCTCGCCCCGGCAAGACCGCTGCCAATGGACACGCGTTCGCGCCGGAACTCAACCAACATGAATTGCTGAATGCACTGCATGCCATGCAGGGCGGTGACTTTTCAGTTCGGCTGCCAGGACATCAGACCGGCGTCGCCGGCAAAATCTGCGACGCCTTCAATACCATCATCGCCGCGAATCAACGGATTGCTCAGCAGCTCGAACATGTGGGCGAAGTGGTCGGGCAGCAGGGCAAAACGCGCACACGCGTCCGCTTCGGACTGTCCGACGGCGCATGGGCCGACATGGAAGGCTCGGTCAACGCGTTGATCGATGATTTGCTGTGGCCCACCACTGCGGTGACGCGGACGGTGACCGCGGTCGCACGCGGCGACCTGTTGCAAACGGTGCCGCTGGATGTGGACGGCCGGCCCTTGAAGGGCGAGTTTCTGCGCTCCGCCAACATCGTCAATACGATGATCAAGCAGCTCAGCATTTTTACATCGGAGGTCACGCGCGTGGCGCGCGAAGTCGGTACCGACGGCAAGCTCGGCGGCCAGGCACAGGTGCGCGAAGTCACCGGCGTGTGGAAAGACCTGACCGAAAGCGTGAACTCCATGGCGTCCAATCTGACGGCGCAGGTCCGCAATATCGCGGAAGTAACGATTGCCGTCGCCAACGGCGATTTGTCGAAAAAAATTACGGTCGACGTGCGCGGCGAGATTCTGCAGCTCAAGGAAGCCATCAATACCATGGTGGATCAGCTGCGTTCCTTCGCTTCCGAAGTGACGCGCGTCGCGCGCGAGGTTGGCACCGAGGGAAAACTCGGCGGCCAGGCGCTGGTGCCGGGTGTCGCCGGCACCTGGAAGGATCTCACCGACTCGGTCAACGCGATGTGCGGAAATCTGACTGCGCAGGTCAGAAACATCGCGCAAGTCACCACCGCCGTGGCGCGCGGCGATTTGTCGCGCAAGATCACGGTCGATGTCTCCGGGGAAATCCTCGAGCTCAAAGAAACCATCAACACGATGGTCGATCAGCTCAACGGTTTCGCCGGCGAGGTGACGCGCGTGGCGCGCGAAGTCGGCACCGAGGGCCGCTTGGGCGGCCAGGCGCAGGTGCCGGGCGTCGCCGGTACCTGGAAGGATCTGACCGACAACGTGAATTCCATGGCGTCCAATTTGACCGCGCAGGTCCGCAATATCGCTGAGGTGTCGACTGCGATTGCCAGCGGCAACCTGGCGAAGAAGATCACCGTGACCGTGTCGGGCGAAATCTTGGAGCTCAAGGAAACCATCAATACCATGGTGGATCAGCTCAACGCCTTCGCCTCCGAAGTGACGCGCGTCGCGCGCGAGGTCGGCACGGAAGGCCGGTTGGGCGGGCAAGCCAATGTGCTCGGCGTCGCGGGTACCTGGAAGGATCTCACCGAGAACGTCAACTCCATGGCCTCGAACCTCACGGGCCAGGTCCGCAATATCGCCGAGGTGACCACCGCCGTGGCCAATGGTGACCTGTCGAAGAAAATCACGGTGGATGTGAAGGGCGAGATCCTCGAGCTCAAAGACACGATCAACACCATGGTGGACCAGCTGAACGCGTTCGCCGGCGAAGTCACCCGCGTGGCGCGCGAAGTCGGCACCGAGGGCAAGTTGGGCGGTCAGGCGCAATTGAAAGGTGTGGCCGGTACCTGGAAGGACTTGACCGATTCGGTCAATTCCATGGCTTCAAACCTCACCGGCCAGGTGCGCAACATCGCCGAGGTCGCGACCGCCGTGGCGCAGGGCGATCTGTCGAAGAAAATCACCGTGACGGTCTCGGGTGAGATCCTGCTGCTCAAGGAAACCTTGAACACCATGGTCGATCAGCTGCGCTCCTTCGCCGGCGAAGTGACGCGCGTGGCGCGCGAGGTCGGCACCGAGGGCCGTCTGGGCGGCCAGGCGCAGGTGCCGGGCGTTGCCGGCACCTGGAAGGATCTTACCGACTCGGTCAATTCCATGGCCGGGAACCTGACGGCGCAAGTGCGCAACATCGCCGAGGTGTCCACCGCCATCGCCAATGGCGACCTGTCGCGCAAGATCACAGTGGATGTGAAGGGCGAAATTCTGCAGTTGAAAGAAACGCTCAATACGATGGTGGACCAGCTGAATCGATTCGCATCCGAAGTGACGCGCGTGGCGCGCGAAGTCGGCACCGAGGGCAAGCTCGGCGGCCAGGCCAACGTGCCCGGTGTGGCCGGCACCTGGAAGGACCTTACGGAAAACGTCAATTCCATGGCCTCGAATTTGACCGGCCAGGTTCGCAACATTGCCGAAGTCACCACGGCCGTGGCGCGCGGCGACTTGTCGCGCAAGATTACCGTCGATGTGAAGGGCGAGATTCTCGAACTCAAGAACACCATCAACACCATGGTGGATCAGTTGAACGGCTTCGCCGGCGAGGTGACGCGCGTGGCGCGCGAAGTCGGCACCGAGGGCAAGCTCGGCGGCCAGGCGCAAGTGCCCGGCGTTGCGGGCACCTGGAAGGATTTGACCGACAACGTCAACTCGATGGCCGGCAACCTGACCGCGCAAGTGCGCAATATCGCCGAGGTCGCGACGGCCATCGCCACCGGCGATCTGTCCCGCAAGATCACTGTCGATGTGCGCGGTGAGATTCTGCTTCTGAAGGAAACGCTCAACACCATGGTGGATCAACTCCGATCCTTCGCCGGTGAAGTGACCCGCGTGGCGCGCGAAGTGGGTACCGATGGACGCCTGGGCGGCCAGGCCGTGGTTCCCGGCGTCGCCGGCACCTGGAAGGATCTGACCGACAACGTCAACCTGCTCGCGGCCAATTTGACCACCCAGGTGCGAAACATCGCGGAAGTGACCACGGCCGTGGCGCGCGGCGACCTTTCGCGCAAGATTACCGTCGATGTGAAGGGCGAGATTCTCGAGCTCAAGAACACCATCAACACCATGGTGGATCAGTTGAACGGCTTCGCCGGCGAGGTGACGCGCGTGGCGCGCGAAGTGGGCACCGAAGGGCGCTTGGGCGGCCAGGCGCAGGTTCCCGGCGTCGCCGGCACCTGGAAGGATTTGACCGACACGGTCAATGTCATGGCGGCCAATCTGACCGAGCAAGTCCGCGGCATCGTGAAAGTCGTGACCGCGGTGGCCAATGGCGATCTGAAACAAAATCTCACCGTTGCCTCCAAAGGCGAAGTGGCGGCCTTGGCCGAAACCATCAACAACATGACAAACACGCTCGCCACCTTTGCCGACCAGGTCACCACCGTGGCGCGCGAGGTCGGCGTCGAGGGCAGGTTGGGAGGGCAGGCAAATGTGCCCGGCGCGGCGGGTACCTGGAAGGACCTGACCGGCAACGTGAATTTGTTGGCGGCGAATCTCACCACGCAGGTTCGCGCCATCGCCGAAGTGGCAACCGCGGTCACCAAGGGCGATCTTACGCGATCGGTGCAGGTCGAGGCGCGCGGCGAAGTGGCGGAACTGAAAGACAACATCAATACCATGATCGGCAACCTGCGCCTGACCACGGATCGCAATACCGAGCAGGACTGGCTGAAGACCAATTTGGCGCGCTTCACCAACATGCTGCAGGGTCAACGCGATCTGACCACGGTGGGCCGCATGCTGCTGTCGGAGCTCGCTCCCCTGGTCGGCGCCCATCACGGGGTGATCTATCAAGTTCAGACGGGCGGCGCGGATTCGGCGCTCCGGCTGCTGTCGGCGTACGCGGATGATGTGGCGAACGGCTATTCCGCGAACCTGGAGTTGGGCGAGGGGCTGATCGGCCAGTGCGCGCGAGACGCGCGGCGCATGTTGATCACGGAGATGCCGTCGAGCGTCGTTCCGATCAGTTCCGGCTTGTTCCGGGCGCCGCCGCGCAATGCGATCGTGCTGCCGGTGTCCTTCGAAGGCCAGGTGAAGGCCGTCATAGAACTGGCATCGCTGGGCGCCTTCACCGATCTGCAAATGTCGTTCCTGGAGCAGCTGACCACATCGATCGGCATCGTGCTGAATTCGATCGAGGCTACGATGCAGACCGAGGGCCTGCTCAAACAGTCGCAGCAGCTGGCCACCGAGCTGCAGACCCAACAACGCGAATTGCAGCAGACCAACGAGCAGCTCGAGCAAAAAGCGCAGCAGCTCGCGGATCGAAACGTCGAAGTGGAAGCGAAGAACCAGGAGATCGAACAGGCGCGGCGCGCTGTGGAAGAGAAGGCGACCGAGCTCGCGCTCACGTCCAAGTACAAATCCGAGTTCCTGGCGAACATGTCGCACGAGCTGCGCACGCCGCTCAACAGCATTCTGATCCTGGGCCAGCAGCTGACGGAGAATGCCGAAGGAAACTTGAGCGGCAAGCAGGTCGAGTTCGCGCGCACCATTCACGGCGCCGGCACGGATCTCCTGAATTTGATCAGCGACATCCTCGACTTGTCGAAGATTGAATCGGGCACGGTGTCGGTCGAGGCGGAAGAGGTTTATTTCAACAATCTGCTCGACATGATCGGCCGTCCGTTCCGGCACGAGGCGGAAAACCGCAAGCTGCAGTTCGAGATTGCCATTTCGTCGAATTTGGAGCGCAGCATTTTCACCGACTCGAAGCGACTGCAGCAGGTTCTGAAGAATCTTCTGTCCAATGCCTTCAAGTTCACCGCCGATGGCGGCGTGAAACTCACCGTCTCGCCGGTCGCGAGCGGCTGGAATGTGGATCATCCGGTGTTGAAGCATGCGCCCGCGGTGGTCGCTTTCGAGGTCTCGGATACCGGCATCGGCATTCCACCGGAAAAACAGCGCATCATCTTCGAAGCCTTCCAGCAGGCCGATGCCGGTACCAGCCGCAAATACGGCGGTACCGGTTTAGGGTTGGCGATCAGCCGCGAGCTTGCCAATCTGCTTGGGGGAGAAATCCAACTGCGCAGCACACCGGGGTCGGGCAGCACGTTTACCCTGTACCTGCCGCTCACCTATCTTGGCAGCGCTTCCCTGCGCGCGCCCGCGGCCCCGGACAGCCTGCCGGCGGGCCATGGCGCGGCCGTGCAGACACGGCTGGTCGAGCGGCCGATCGAGCAAATCATCGATGACCGCGACGACCTGGAGCCGAACGAGAGCGTCGTGCTGATCGTCGAGGACGATCCGCATTATTCGCGCATCATGATCGATCTGGCGAAGGACGAAGGCTTCAAGGTTTTGGTCGCGCATCGGGGCGCGGATGCGCTCGCGCTGGCGCGCGCGCATCACCCGACCGCCATATCGCTCGACATTTTCCTGCCCGACATGCTCGGCTGGACGGTCTTGAGCCAGCTCAAGCAGGATCCGACCACACGGCACATTCCGGTGCAGATCGTCACCCTGGACGAGGACCGGCATCACGGATTGGCGCGCGGGGCCTTCTCCTTCGTGCAGAAACCGACAACCACGGAAGGCTTGGAGAATGCCTTCGCGCGTATCAAAGGCTACGCCAAATCGCGCCGCAAGCGCCTGCTGCTGGTCGAGGACAATGAAGCCGAGCGCCAGGGTGTCACCGAGCTGCTGGATTCCGACGATATCGAAATCATGACGGCCGATACCGGCGCAAGCGCGCTGCTGCAGCTGCGCGACAACAGCATCGATTGCGTGGTGCTGGACCTGAAGCTGCCGGACATGTCGGGGTTCGAGGTGTTGGAACGAATTCGCGACGACTCTTCGCTTTGCGACATCCCGGTGGTGGTGTTCACGGGGCGCGAACTCTCGCCCGACGAAGACGCGAGATTGCACACGATGGCGCGCAGCGTGGTGGTCAAGGGTGTGGAATCGCCCGAACGCCTGCTCGACGAGACGGCGCTGTTCCTGCATCGGGTCGTCGCGGACTTGCCGCAAGGCAAACAACGCATGCTCGAGCGCCTGCACAGCTCGGATGAAGACCTGATCCGGCGCACCGTTCTGCTGGTCGACGATGACGCGCGCAACATCTTCGCCTTGAGCAGTGTGCTCGAACGGCGCGGCATGGAGGTGCTCACGGCGACGACCGGAAGCGAGGCGATCGCCATATTGGGCTCGCGCACCGACGTCGCGATCGTCCTGATGGACATCATGATGCCGGGCATGGACGGCTACGAAACGATTCAGGCGATCCGGTCGGATCCGACCTATCGGCGGCTGCCGATTCTCGCGCTGACCGCCAAGGCGATGAAGGGCGATCGCGAGAAGTGCCTCGAAGCGGGCGCCTCCGACTACCTGGCGAAGCCCGTGAACATCCAGCAGCTGATGTCGGCGCTGCGCATGTGGCTGCATCGCTGATTCAAGTCCATGAGCGCACCCGACAAAGTCAATATTTTGTTGGTCGATGACAGCCAGGCGAAGCTGTTGAGCCACGAGGTCGTGCTCGCCGAGATGGGCGAGAATGTTCTCAAGGCCGGATCGGCGCGCGAAGCCTTCGAATGCTTGTTGAAGAACGAAGTGGCGCTGATCCTCATCGATGTATGCATGCCGGATCTGGATGGATTCGAATTGGCCACGATGATTCGCGAGCATCCGCGCTTTCAGAACACGTCCATCATCTTCGTATCCGCGGTCATGATGGCGCACCTCGATCAACTGCGCGGCTACCGGCTGGGCGGCGTCGACTACGTTCCCGTGCCCGTGGTGCCGGAATTGCTGCGTGCAAAGGTGCGGGTGTTCGTCGATCTTTACCGAAAGACGCGGCAACTCGAACAATTCAACGCGGATCTGGAGCGGCGCGTCGAGGAGCGCACCGCGGAATTGCGCAAATTCAACGAGGAGTTGGAATTGCGAATTGAAGAACGGACCCGCGAACGCGAGCTGGCCCTGGCGCAGTTGTTCGAGGCGCAAAAAATGGACACGATCGGCCGTCTGACCGGCGGCGTCGCGCACGACTTCAATAATTTATTGATGGCGGTGTTGGGCAGCTTGACGTTATTGGAAAAGAAATTGCCGGAAGATCCGCAGATCAGGCGGCTGCTGCACAACGCCATTCAAGGCGCGGATCGTGGCAAGGCCTTGACGCAGCGACTGCTGGCCTTTTCACGCCGCCAGGAACTCAAACCGCAGGCGGTGGATCTTGCGCTGCTGGTCAACGGCATGGAAGAGCTTCTCAAGCGCGCCGTGGGTCACGGAATCACGCTGAGCAGTGAATTTCCCGATGACTTACCGCCTATCTTGGTGGATGCCAACCAGCTCGAGTTGGCGCTGCTCAACGTGGCCTTGAACGCGCGCGACGCCATGCCGGACGGCGGCAGCGTCAAAATCACCGCGCGAGCCGACACGGTGCCGCTGCCGGAGTCCGCGAACGGCCGCCCGGGCACTACGAATGTACGCGGCCTGGGCGCCGACGGTCCGTCCCTGCCCAAGGGCGACTACGTTCGAATCACCATTGTCGACACGGGCGTCGGCATGGACCGGGTGACACTCGCCAAGGCGACGGAGCCCTTCTTCACCACCAAAGGCCCCGGCAAAGGCACCGGACTCGGTTTGTCCATGGTGCAGGGCATGGCGGCGCAATCGGGAGGTTTGCTGCGGATCCACAGCGAACCCAACGCGGGCACCTTGGTCGAATTGTGGCTGCCCAAGGCGACCACCGCCGCCGCGGCACTCGTGCGCTCGCCGGACTCGGCCGTGCCGTTCCGCGGAACCACCAAGCCCTGCACGGTGCTCATCGTCGATGACGACACGCTGGTGATGACCGGCACGGCCGCGATGATCTTGGATCTTGGCCACACGGCAATCGAAGCGCACTCCGGTGCCGAAGCGCTCGCGCTGTTGGGCTCGGGTGTCAAGGTGGATGTCGTATTGACCGACCATGCGATGCCGGCGATGACCGGATTGCAGCTGGCCGAATCCATTCACACGCAGTTTCCAGGGCTGCCGATCATCCTGGCCACCGGCTACGCCGAGTTGCCGGTCGATCCTGCCGCTTTAGGGATGCAACGGCTCGCGAAGCCGTGCACGCAGCATGAGATCGCCGCGGCGATTCACCACGCCGTGCGAGCGACCGCCGCGGATCACCGGGTGGCTTTGTCGGGATCGGCCACCTAAGCTTTGCGCCATGAAGGTTTGCATTTACGGGGCCGGCGCAATCGGCGGCTACCTCGCCGTGGAACTCGCACTGTCCGGTCAAGAGGTGTGCATCATCGCGCGAGGCGCGCATCTCGAGGCCATTCAAAAACGCGGCTTGACGCTCAAAATTCACGGCGAGCAGAAAGTTGCCAGGTTGGCAGCCGATTCCGATCCGCGCGCCTTTGGACGCCAGGACGTGGTGATATGCACCCTCAAGGCGCATCAGGCCTTCGAAAGCGCCGCGGCGTTTGCACCCCTGCTCGGGCCGGACACCTGCGTCGTGACTGCAATGAACGGCATACCGTGGTGGTATTTCTATAAAAGCGGTGGACTGTTCGAAGGCCGGCATCTGAAGTCCGTCGACCCGGACGGCCGCCAATGGAACCTGATCGGACCAGAGCGCGCCATCGGCTGCGTGGTCGAGCCTGCCTGCGAAGTCATCACTCCAGGGGTCATTGTCCATCACCAGTTCAACCGCTTCATCATCGGCGAGCCCGACGGCAGCCGCTCGGCGCGAGTGCAGGGACTGAGCGATGCGTTGACCGCGGCAAGCTTCGATGCGCCGGTACGCGACAACATCCGCTGGAACATTTGGTTGAAGCTTTGGGGCAATGTTTGCTTCAATCCCATCAGCGCGCTGACCGGCGCAACCCTCGGGCGTATGACGGGCGATCCGGAGCTGCGCGCCTTGTGCAAAACCATGATGCAGGAAACCCAAGCCGTCAACGAGGCACTCGATGTGCATATCCCGGCTGATATGATGGATCGGCGGCTTGTGGGCGCCGGCGCGGCGGCCGATCACAAAATGTCGATGCTGCAAGATCTGGAACGGGGCCGGAGTCTTGAAATCGACGCGCTGGTCGGTGCGGTTCAGGAACTGGGTCGGCTCGCCTCGGTGCGAACCCCGGTGATCGATGCCGTGCTGGCCCTGATCAAGGAACGAGCCCGCGCTTCCGGGCTGTATAGCGAACTCAACGCTCTCGCTTAAAGGTAGTATCGCGCAAATGAAAACGGCCTACATCACCCATGCCGATTGCCTGCGCCACGAGATGGGCGCGGGACATCCTGAATGCCCGGATCGATTGAACTCGGTCAACGCCGAGATGCAGGCATCCGGATTGCTGGACGAATTGCGCTGCCTCGAGGCCCCGCTGGCCCGCGCTGAGGACTTGAAACGGGTGCACCGGGCCGGCTACGTCGACGCGATCTTTGAGAATGCGCCCACCGCGGGTTACGTGCAGTTGGATCCCGACACGGCAATGAACCCGTACAGTCTGGCCGCCGCGCAACGCGCCGCGGGTGCCGGCGTGCTGGCGGTCGACGAACTCATGGCGGGGCGGTCGGACAACGCATTTTGCGCCGTGCGTCCCTGCGGCCATCACGCCACGCAGGTCCGCTCGATGGGCTTCTGCATTTTCAACAACATCGGCGTGGCCGCGGCCTATGCCTTGGAGAAAAAAGGCCTCGAGCGCGTCGCGGTCATCGATTTCGATGTTCATCACGGCAACGGCACGGAGGACATGTTCAGCCCGCCGCACTGGCACAAGCGCCTGCTGATGGCGAGTTTTTTCCAACATCCTTTTTATCCCTACAGCGGCGCCTCCAATCCGGCACCGAACATGATCAATATTCCTCTGGCCGCGGGCAGCGGCGGGACCGCCGCGAAGAAGGCCGTCGAAGCGCATTGGCTCCCCGCGCTCGAAAGTTTCAAGCCGCAGATGATTTTTATTTCCGCCGGGTTCGATGCGCATAAGGAGGACCTGCTGGGCGGCATGGCGCTCATCGAGGCCGACTATGCGTGGATGACGCGCGAGTTGAAACAGGTGGCCGCCCGGCATTCGCAGGGTCGCATCGTCTCGATGCTGGAGGGCGGCTACAACCTGTCGGCACTCGGCCGCAGCGCCGTGGCCCACGTCAGGGCGCTGGCCGAGGACGCGCCGAATTAGGAATAAAGTCTGCCGACGCTCTCGGCGACGCACACGGGCTTAGGGAAACCCTCGCGTTCAACGGTGACCTCGGTGATCAGCTGCACGCCGCCCTCGATGGGTTCGAATGCCATCAGCTTGAAGTGTGCCCGCAGGCGGCTATTGACCGGCACCGGCGCCGGGAAGCGCACCCGATTTAGGCCGTAGTTGACCGACATGCGCGCGCCGTTGACTTTGTGCGAACTGCGAATGAAGAGGGGCAGCAGGCTCAAGGTCAAAAATCCGTGCGCCACCGTCGAGCCGAACATGCCGGCCGCGGCGCGCACTGGGTCGACGTGAATCCATTGATCATCGCCGGTGACTGCGGCAAATTGGTCGATGCGCGTCTGATCGATCGTGACCCAGTCGCTGACCCCGATTGAGGAACCGACCAGCGCTTTCAGTTCGGCTGCATTTTGATAGGTTTTCACAAAGACCTCGCTCGGTCCTATGATGGCACAACCCAGGCCGGGCGCCCTGGAAAAGCGGATTTTCGACCTCATTTCCAGGCCACGAGGATTGCTCAAAGGATGTTCGATGAATAAATCCATGCTGGGTGTCTATTCGGGTCCGAAAGCCCATTGGGTGGGTGACGGTTTCCCGGTGCGAAGCCTGTTTAGCTACGACCAATTGGGACGGCACATCAGTCCGTTTCTGTTGCTCGATTACGCCGCCCCGACGGTGTTTGGGCCGGCTGCGCGCCCGCGCGGGGTGGGTGAGCATCCGCATCGCGGTTTCGAGACCGTGACCATCGTTTATCAGGGCGAACTCGCGCATCGAGATTCCGTGGGCAACAGCGGCGTGATCGGTCCAGGCGACGTACAGTGGATGACGGCGGCCGCCGGGATCCTGCACGAGGAATTTCACTCGCCCGCGTTCACGCGGCGCGGCGGCGCCATGGAAATGGCGCAACTTTGGGTGAACTTGCCCGCCAAACACAAAATGGCGCCGCCTCGCTATCAGAGCATCGTCAGCCAACAGATACCGCAGGTCACGCTGCCCGACGAGGCCGGCACGCTGCGTGTCATCGCAGGCAGTTATGCCGGGCAGAAGGGTCCTGCGGCCACCTATAGCGAATTGAATGTCTGGGACCTGCGGCTACGATCGGGAAAAGAAGTGGTTCTGGTATTGCCCGACAACCACAGCGCGGCGATTGCGGTGCTTCACGGTGCCGTCACCGCCAATGGATCGCGCGAAGCCGAGGATGCCGAACTCGTGCTGTTCGATTGCGGCGGCGGCGAGATCCGCGTGACCGCGCGAGCCGACAGTACCGTCCTGCTATTGAGCGGCGTCCCCATCCCCGAACCGATCGCAGGCTACGGGCCGTTTGTCATGAACACTCGCCAAGAGATCGAGACGGCGATGGATGATTTTCAGCTCGGAAAGTTTGGCCGGATGCCGCCGCTGGATGTGGGCGCCGATCTGGCTACCGCCGGAAAATAGCCCGTACCGAAAGCGGTTCCGGCTGCCATGCTGCGGCGCGCAGGGCGGTAGGCAATGTGACGGCTTAGCGATTTGACGTATGAGGCAAGAATTTTGGTGCGCAGGAACCGCAGTGCTATGCTGCTGGTCTTAGGATTGAACTGGTTTCGCCAGGCAGACGATCGACGACGATATAACGACGTTGCAGCGTTGAGGCGGGCACTTGAAAGAAACAATACGGGCTTTTCTTCCGCGATCCCCTATTCGAATGCATTGGCTTGGGGCGTCGCTTTTGGCCGGCGCCATGGCTGGTTGGCCGATTTGGACCGGCGCTACTGCTCCTGAAGTATCTCCGCCCACGACCCCCGTCGCTGATCCGATCGACGAGCTGACCGAGGTCATGGTCGAAGCGCGTGAACCGCGCTACGTATCTCCAACACGGCGGGACCAGATTGGCCGCATTTGGGCGCCGGTGATGATCAATGGACGAGGACCCTTCCGCCTGGTACTAGATACCGGTGCAAGCCATAGCGCGATTACCGCCCTGGTCGCGTTGGCGCTCGGCATTCCGACGGATCGTTCGCCGCCGGTGATCCTGCGTGGGGTGACCGGATTTGCCACCGTGCCGACCATTCGAGTGGATACATTGAGTGTCGGCGACGTGGCGGTGGATCAGGCCATACTACCGATCGTTCCCGACGCGCTCGGCGGGGCCGAGGGGGTGCTGGGTTCCGAGGGTTTGCTGGGCAAGCGCATCTTCATCGATTTTCGGCATGATCGAATCAATATCGCCTATTCGAAGAATGAGCGTTCGGCTCCCGGATTTATCAGTGTGCCCTTCCACTCGCTGCGCGGTACCTTGGTGGTGGTGGATGCCTTTGTCGGACAGGTGCGCTGCAAGGCCATCATCGACACCGGCGGACAGGTTACGATCGCGAATCTTGCACTGAAGGAGCAGCTGTCGCGGATCGGCGCTGCGCCACGCTCCAAAGTCGACACCATCATCGGCGCCACCAAAGATGTCGAGCGGGGCGAGTTGATGGACACGCCGGCCATCGGACTGGGCGCCATCACCATTCATGATCCCGGCGTGACCTTCGGCGATCTCTATATTTTCAAGCAATGGCGGCTGACGAGTGAGCCGGCGATTCTGATCGGCATGGACACGCTGGGACTGCTCGACACGCTCATCATCGACTATCGCCGGCACGAATTGCAGCTGCGCATGTTGAACACGAGTGCAAGTCCGAGCTAGCCTTAGGCCCCAAGAATGATCAATAAACCCGTCATTGGTGTAGCGGCCCTGATATTCGTGCTTGCAGCGACCGGGGTTTACTACCTGCGCGGCCGCAATCAGCCCTTGCCGGCTGCGCCGAGCGCGCCGACCGCGAGCGCGCCGCCCAGCGCGGAACCGGGCATTGCCCATCCGCTGCCGGCGGGTACCGGCAATGCGGTGGCTGGGGAGCCGGTGCCGGCATTGGCCGACAGCGATGCACCCTTTCGCGACGCGCTTGGGGAAATCAGCAACCCCGATGCCGTGAAGGATTTTCTCGTACCGCAGGATCTCATCCGCAAGATCGTGGTGACCATCGACAATCTGCCGCGGCAAAAGGTGGCGGTGGACAAGCGCCCGGCGAATCCGGTCGCCGGCACATTCCTCGCCAACGGCGATGAACTGCATGCCACGCTCGATCAGCGCAATTTCGATCGCTACAAGCCGATGGTCGCGGTGATCAATCAGCTCGATGCCAAGCAATTGGGCGCGCTGTACATTCACTACTACCCGCTGTTCCAGCAGTCTTACCAGAACCTGGGTTATCCCAACGGTTACTTCAACGACAGGCTGGTGGAAGTGATCGACAACTTGCTGGCGGCACCGGAACCGAAGGGGCCCATCGAGCTCGTGCGGCCCAATGTCATGTACACCTATGCCGATCCCGCTCTCGAAGGCCGCTCGGCCGGACAAAAATTACTCATAAGAATGGGCCCGGAGAACGCCAAGGCGATCAAGGCCAAGCTGACCGAGTTGCGCGCGGTGATTACGGCGGGGCAGCTCAAGCACTAGTGCGCCGCTGTTTGATTGACCGGTTTGATGTTTGCCGACCAACGAATTTCATAAAAAAAGCAGGGGAGTACGCAATGGCTACCACGTCCGCAGATGCCGGACTGCCGAAAAGTGCGGCAGTGGCGCAGAGCAAATGGCTTGTGATCGGCGCCTCATCCTTGGGCACCGTATTCGAGTGGTATGACTTTTATCTCTACGGTTTGGTCGCGAGCATACTTACCACGCAATTTTTCTCCGGCGTCAACGAAGTCACGGGCTACATCTTCGCATTGGCCGCCTTCGCGGCGGGATTCGCCGTGCGGCCGTTCGGCGCCTTGGTATTCGGTCGCCTCGGCGATCTGGTTGGACGCAAGCACACCTTCCT
Source organism: uncultured Gammaproteobacteria bacterium (assembly GCA_963721095.1). Taxonomy (GTDB): domain Bacteria; phylum Pseudomonadota; class Gammaproteobacteria; order Steroidobacterales; family Steroidobacteraceae; genus Bog-1198. Next base: position 1,537,191 of record CAVRHU010000001.1, read on the forward strand.
GATCACCATGGGGATCATGGGTGGATCGACGTTTGCCGTGGGTTTGTTGCCGAGCTACGCGAAGGCCGGTGTGCTGGCGCCGATTTTGCTGGTGGCATTGCGTCTTCTACAGGGCCTGGCCCTCGGCGGCGAATACGGCGGCGCGGCGATTTATGTCGCCGAGAACTCGCCGCAGACCAAACGCGGCCTGTACACCAGCTTCATTCAGACGACCGCGACTGTGGGACTGTTCGGCGCGTTGCTCGTCGTCATCGTCACGCGCACCAGCCTCGGTGAGGACGCATTCAAAGCCTGGGGATGGCGCATACCGTTCCTGATTTCGGTCATTCTGCTGGGCATTTCGCTCTGGATCCGCATGCAACTGGCTGAAAGCCCGGTGTTCGTCAAGATGAAGACCCAGGGAACGACGTCGAAGGCGCCGCTCTCCGAGGCCTTCGGCCGCTGGCCCAATTTAAAAATTGTGATCGTTTGTTTATTCGGCGCGGTCATGGGCGAGGCGGTGGTGTGGTACACGGGGCAGTTCTACGCGCTGTTCTTCTTGGAGCGCACGCTCAAAGTTGATGGCGGCACCACAAATATTCTTGTGGCGATCGCGCTGGTGCTGGCCACGCCGGGGTTCATTCTGTTTGGCTGGCTGTCGGACAAAATCGGCAGAAAGCCCATCATCTTGGCGGGCTGCCTGCTGGCGATGCTGACCTACCTGCCGCTGTTCGGCGGGCTCACCCGCTACGCCAATCCGGCGCTGTATACGGCCCAATCGTCCTCGCCGGTCACGGTCGTTGCAGACCCGAAGGAATGTTCCTTTCAGTTCGATCCCATCGGCAAGAATCCCTTCGATTCAACTTCCTGCGACATCGCGAAGAGCTTTCTCGCCAAATCCGGCGTGACCTATAAGAGCGAAGACGCGCCGGCAGGAACGTTGACGAAAATTCGCAGCGGCAGCGCCACCATCGATGTGCCCGATCCGAAAGCGGTGAAAGGCGCCGATCGCAAGGCGGCCATCGCCGCTTTCCAAAAGCAAGTCAAGGCGGCGCTGTCGGCCGCCGGCTATCCGGATAAAGCAGATCCGGCCGCCGTCAACAAGCCGATGGTGGTGCTCATCCTGTTCATCCTGGTGCTGTACGTCACCATGGTCTATGGACCCATCGCAGCGATGCTGGTGGAATTATTTCCCGCGCGCATTCGCTACAGCGCCATGTCACTGCCTTATCACATCGGCAATGGCTGGTTTGGAGGTTTCCTGCCCACGACGGCATTTGCCATGGTGGCGGCCACCGGCGATATCTACTACGGGCTGTGGTACCCCATCGTAGCCGCCGGCATCACGCTGGTCGTGGGACTGCTGTTCCTGCCCGAGACATTCAAGCGCACCATCGACGCTTAGCCGCCTAAGGCTTCTTCGATTCAGACGCCGTCGCAGATCTGCGACGGCGTTCTCGTTTCGGTTACATTCCCTTCACAGTCATGGCCGATTCGCGAACTGTGACGTTATGCGTTCTGTAAACAACGTACTTTTACGTACGCTCATACATAACCATCAAAATGGCGGGTGACTATGTCCATTCTCAACAAGTACTCACTGAATTCGAGGATTTCGCTGGCCGGCGTCGCGGTGACTTTATCCGCCGCGACGTTGCTGGGAGGCTGCGTGGTCCGAGCCGTGGTGCCGGCGCCGCCACCGCCGCCCCGCGTTTACGTACAGCCAGCACCACCTCCACCTCCAGCGCCGGCTTATGACGCACCGGCAGCCGACGTTGAGGTCACCGCGAACGAAGCGCCGCCGCCGTTGCCTGACTATGAACAGCCACCGTGTCCCGAAGACGGCTACATGTGGACGCCGGGATATTGGGCCTGGGGCGGGGGCGGGTATTACTGGGTGCCGGGTACCTGGGTGCAGCCGCCACGCGTCGGCGTGTTGTGGACACCGGGATACTGGGGTTTCGTCGGCGGAGTCTACCGGTTCAACGTCGGCTACTGGGGCCCGCACATCGGCTACTACGGCGGCGTGAATTACGGCTTCGGCTACGTCGGCGTCGGCTTTGCCGGCGGCCGCTGGGTGGGCAATTCATTTGCCTACAATCGAACTGTGATGAATGTGAACGTGACCAACGTTCACAACACGTACAACGAGACGGTCATCAACAATGTCTCCGTCACCAAGGTGAGCTACAACGGCGGCCCCGGCGGCACGCACGCGATACCGACTGCGCAGGAGCGAGCCGTGGCATCGGAGCAGCACATCCCTCCGACTACTGCGCAACATGCGCATGTGCAAGAGGCCGCGCGCAATCCCGCGTTGAGCGCCCGGGCGAACGGCGGTCATCCCGCCATCGCGGCGACGCCGAGACCGGGGGCCTTCAATGCGCCTGGCGTGGTGGGCGCACACGGCGCCGGCATGTCGCCGGGTGCTGCTCAGCATGCCGGACAGGCGGGTCAGGTTGGCAAGAACGGCGCGCAACATACGCCAGGACAGCCGGGCCGCCCGGGTCAGGCGAACAACTTCGCGCGCCCTCAGGGCCAAGGCGCGGCTAGAACTCAAGGACAGCCGGGTCAGTCGGGCGCCGGCGCAAGACCGCAAAAGCCGGCGAAGCCGGCACGTGCCAAACCCGAGGAGAAGAAGGGCGAGCACGAGAAGTAATCGCCGCGTAACGCGCACGCAGGAACGGCCGAGTCCAAGACTCGGCCGTTCTCGTTTTGGAGGCGCCGATTACTTGGCGCCGATTACTTGGCGGCGATTACTTAGCGGGGTACACGTCGTCCAAAATGCCTGCGGTGTGCGGCATGCCTAGGAGGCCAACGATTAGCCCTCTACCGTTCGCCGCGGGTGATCGCCGCCGATGCTCGACAAAGGAGGGTGTTCTTGCGGTGATGAGGGGTAGGGGGCATGATCGGAAGCGTGGGACGCCTGGGCTGGAGAGGAGGGCAGACGAATGAATTCTTTGTCGTTCACCGTATCCGACGGGGTCGCGACCTTGGCGCTGCAGCGTTCCACCTGCAGCAACGCCATCGATATCACCGTCATTCGCGCGATTCATCTGGCGCTCGATCAAATCCAAAAAGGCGAAGGCGGCGCAAAGGCCGTGATCATCACCGGCAGCAACGATGTGTTTTGCAGCGGCCTCGACCTGCATTCCATCGACTTGAAGTCGGCGGAGGCTCGCCAGCGCGCGCACTTTGAAATGCGCCGTTTTATGGATCCACTGATTCTTCGATTGAGCGGATTCAGATTCCCCATCGTGGCAGCAATCAATGGTGCCGCCGTGGGCGCCGGCATGAGTCTCGCGCTCGCCAGCGACATCATCATTGCCGCCGATAATGCCTATTTTCTGCCATCGTTCGCGCGTCTCGGCCTGGTGCCCGATGCGGGCATCACGTTTCATCTGGCACGCCGCATCGGCGCGGGCCGTTCCCTGTCGTCATTGATGCTGGCGGAAAGAATCGACGCCAAAACGGCGCTTGAGTGGGGTCTGGTCTATTCGGTGGTTCCCGCGAGCGAGCTTCTGGCGCGGGCGCAGGCCGTGGCGCATCGACTTGCCACGGGACCCTGCGCCGTGCTCGGGCAAATTCGTACCCTGCATGCCTCGACATTCGACAATTCACTGCAGGAACAACTGCGCGCCGAACGCAGCGCGCAGGAGATGACGCTCGAAACTCAGGACTGCGTCGAGGGCGTGCGCGCTTTTTTCGAGAAGCGCGAGCCTAATTTTTCCGAGCATTAGAGGGGTTGCTCCCAGGCGCGGCGACATTCCCGGGCGCGCCCGCGGCAGCACCGCTGGGCTTGGCAGTAATCGCGATGCGAATCGCGGCCAGCGGCGCGCGATCATCGAACGGCTGCGTCATCGGGTTGGCCGGCACGCCCAGCAAAGTCCACAACAGATCGAGGTTTGGGGTTTGCGGGGTCGCTCTCATTTGCTCGTAGAGGCCATACATGACATGCGTTCCGGTCGCCGCGTCGCCGATTCGCAATACCTCTCCAATATCGCTCTCGAAGCCATAGCCCCCCGTCTCTTTCAGGATCGCACGCAAGGCCGTTTGCAGACCGACTCGATTGGCGGTCTGCTCGCGGATGGCAATGTCTGCCTGCAGGCAGTAAAGGGCGCCACCCCAGTAAGTGCGGCCCCACGAATGAGTTTGATCCATGCCCCCTTCACCGGGTTGCGGCAGCCCCTTGGGCATGGACGTTCGATCCTCCGCCCAGACGTCGGCAATGGCCCGGTTACCATCCTGCGCCCGCGCGACGCCCTCGACATAGGTGGCCAAACCTTCCGCCAGCCAATCGTGGGCTCTACCAACCTCCGGGAGCGCAAGGTGCACCATTTCATGAACCAGCACCCAGTCGGCCGATAACATTTCAGCGGTGGTGTCCCGGCCCACGCGCATTTGAATCATCAACCCTCCGTCATTGGTGGTGCGTCCTCCATTGACGCCGCTGTCATCCATTCCTCGCAACCGAATCAGCACCATCGGTGCCGGAAACTGACCGTAGTAGTCCGCGACGATGTGCGCCGAGCGGTCGATCCATGTGCGCAGCAGCGGCTGCTCCTTTTTCAGCGCGTCATCTTCCATGATCACGCAAATCAGCGATGCGTTGATCTGTAATTGCATGCTCGTAGGCCCCGGGCAGGCGGCGTGCGTCAGCGCGCAAAACGATGTCAAAACCGAGGCACTGACAAACCCTGCTGCGCGCACTTGAGTCTCCTTCAACCGTTGAGCCGGCGCGGGCCGCTGAGGAAGCGGCTGCCGTGAACAAAAAAGCGCAACCGCTCCTCGACCCCTTTGGTCAGGCCGATGCGCACGCTCTCGCCGATGCACTCGATCTCGTGGCCGTCGCTGCCGATCCAGAGTTCTCTGTCGGTAAAAAGATTCAGCCCGTCGTGGCGGCGATCCACCCGCAGTGCCGCAGACAAGCGCCCCGGCCCACGCGTCAGGTCGGCTAGCTTGACATGGCTGACATTACGCTGCATATGTTCACTACCGAACATAGGCTCGAGGGCGCGCAGCAGGACGCCGGAACCGATCCCGCCCGGTTCACTCGATACATTCAACATGTACGACGTTCCATAGCAGAGGTACACATATGCGTGGCCGTGTTCGAGGAATAAGGAACGATTACGCGGCGTCATGCCGCGAAACGCATGACATGCGGGGTCATTCTGCAAATAAGCCTCGGTTTCCACGATCCGGCCGGCGGCAATGCCGCCGCTGAATCGGCGCACCAGAACTTTGCCGAGCAAAGCCCGGGCGAGTTCAACCGTGTCGAACGGCATGCTGGTGCGCGAGATTCTCTTGATGGATTTCTCAATCTTGCGCGAAGCCGTGCCGGCGATGGTAGTCTCCTCGACTGGTTCGATAATGACTAAAATAAGCAAATCAGATTCTTAAGGGACAGCAGCATGTTAAGCGCTCAGGCCATCAAGAATCATCACTCGGACATCTTTACATTTCTGCACGGCGACCTGGAGTCGACGGCTACGAATTGCCGGGTTCCCGAACAGGCGCAGCGCCAAAGTCTGGTGTATGTCACTGATGCTGCGCAACTTTGTGAGGCGCGGCGCCATAGGCCCGCCATTCTCATCGTTCACGCGAACATGGCCGATCGTCTCTGCCCGACGGGGGACAAGGACAGCTGTTGCTTCTCGGTCAAGAATATTTCCATGGGAATGGCAACCCTGCTCAAGTACTTCGACTGCAAAGCGAGCCGATTTACGCAGTGGGGAGAGCGCCATCCGACGGCGGTGGTGCATCGCGATGCAATACTCGGGGAGGGTGTGTACCTGGGTCCCTACTGCGTGATCGGGGCCGGGGCAACCATCGGAGACGGCTGCCTGATTGGCGCCCACACGGTCGTGGAGAATGGCGCCAAAGTGGGCGCGCGCAGCACTTTGCATCCGCACGTTTTTCTCGGCGCCGCGTGCCAGCTGGGCGAGGATTGCGAGGTGCATCCGCACACCAGCATCGGCAGCGACGGCTTTGGCTACGCGGTCGACGCTACCGGCAAGCCCCGCAAGATTTCGCACCTCGGCAATGTGATCATCGGCGATGGCGTTGAAATCGGCAGCAATTGCGCAATTGACCGCGCAACCCTGACCTCAACGCATATTCGCTCAGGCACCAAGCTGGATAATATTTGTCATATTGCACACAACTGCGATCTGGGCGAGAACGGATTCTTTACCGCCGGCTTCATGATGGGCGGCTCGACCAAAATCGGGCGACAATTCGTCACCGGCGGCAACTCGGTGGTGACCGCGCATGTCACGGTGGGCGACAACGTGGTGCTGTCGGGCCGATCTTCGGTAACCAACGATGTTCCCGACGCCGGTGCCTACGGCGGCTACCCCCTGCAGCCCTTGAAGGAAGCGCTGCGCACGGCCGTCAGCTTGAGTCATCTGAACGAGATTCGCCGCAATCTCAAGCGCGTAATGAAGCACCTGCATCTTGCCGAAAATCCGCAGGACGACGCCGCGGAGAGTTGATCATACAATCGAAAATCTCCCCCATCGCCTTGCCGATCGCGGCATTGATGATTGCGATGCTGTGTTTTCAATTGGGCGCAACGCTTGCCAAGAGCTTGTTTCCGCTGGTCGGTGCGGGGGGTACCGCGGCACTGCGGCTGGCGATAGCGGCAATGATTTTGCTGGTCGTCTGGCGTCCCTGGCACATCCAATTCACCCGGAAACAGCTGCGCACACTGATTGTCTATGGCGTGGCCATGGGATGGATGAATTATTGCTTCTATCTCGCCTTGAGCTATATCCCGCTCGGCATCACGATGGCGCTCGAGTTCACCGGCCCGCTCGGCATTGCGCTATTTGCTTCCCGCCGTCCAATCGATTTTTGCTGGATTGTATTGGCCGCGCTCGGTCTTGTGGCACTGCTGCCGTTGGGATTGGGCGGGAAGCCGCTGTCCGTGCTCGGTGTTTTGTACGCGCTCGGTGCCGGCGCGTGCTGGGCGCTGTATATTCTGTTCGGACGCCGGGCCGGCGCCGCGCATGGCGGACAGATCACGTCATTGGGGACGGTGATTGGAGCCGCGATGATCGTGCCGATAGGCGTCGCGCAAAGCGGCACGACGCTGCTGTCGCCGGCGATCCTGCCGCTGGCCCTCGGCGTCGCGGTGCTCTCGAGCGCGTTGCCGTACTCGCTGGAAATGTATGCGATGCCGCGAATTCCCACCCGCACTTTTGGGGTATTGATGAGCCTGAATCCCGCCCTTGGTGCGGTTGCGGGCCTGGTTCTTCTCGGCGAGTCGTTGACCCTGATTCAGTGGGCGGCGATCGCCAGCATCGTGGCCGCTTCGGCCGGCAGCGCAGCGACGCGCGGCCGCGACGTTGAATTCTCAGACGGGCTCCTAGTGAGCAATGAGCGCGATGGCCAGATATAGAACCGCCGCGCCGGCGAGCGTCATGGCGGTGGTCAGGAATTTTGGATGGGCGTGGTAGCTTTCCGGAATGAGATCGCTGGCGCCGATATAAATGAAGAATCCTCCGAGCAGGCCGAGCACACCTCCGAATTCATTCCCGCGCAGCGTGAAAAAATAAGTTGATGCCACGCCGAGCACCGGTGCGGCGGCGTCGGCGAGCAGCCAGCGCACACCCTGTGCTTTGCTGCCTTGACTCTTCAGCACGATATTCATCGTATTGATACCGTCCGAGAAATCGTGCGTGAGCACCGCGATTGCAACCACAATTCCGATCTGCTGCGACGCCTGGAAAGCCAGACCGATGGCAATTCCATCCAGTAAACTGTGCAGGCAGAGCACGCCGGCCGCGAAGCGAGCGCGCGTCGCGGAGTTGCCATGAAAAAGCAGAATTCGGTCGAGCACCAGGTAGAACAAAAAGCCGAGTGCGGTCCACGTCAAAATTGCGGCCGCCGAGTAAAAGGGCGCTCCGAGGCCGATTGCCTCGGGCAGCAGATCGAAAAATGCGACCCCAATGACGGCGCCTGCACTGAACCCCAAAATCAAATGCAGCTTGTCCCTCAGCCGCAACGCCAGCAGTCCGCCCAGCAGGGTGCATAGGAATGCTGCGGCGGCGATGATTAGAAGCAACACGGTGTTATATTGCGGGCCACGATTTTAACTTCTTGGGGGCAGCGTGAGTTACGACACGTATCATAAGCGCAAAATCGGGAAACACGTGCTCAAGCCGGAAACCCAAATGATGGGCTATGGGTTTGATCCGAGCCTGTCGGAAGGATCGCTGAAGCCGCCAATTTTCCTGACCTCGACCTTCGTCTTCAAGACCGCGCAGGACGGCAAGGATTTCTTCGACTATACCTCGGGCCGCCGTGAGCCGGTCGCGGGTCAATCCTCGGGCCTCGTGTACTCGCGCTTCAACAATCCCAATCTGGAAGTGCTGGAAGATCGCCTGGCCTTGTGGGAGGAGGGCGAGGCGGCCGCGGTATTTTCGAGCGGCATGTCGGCGATTTCGACCGTCATTTGGACGCATGTGCGTCCGGGCGATGTGATCCTCATGAGCCAGCCGTTGTACGGCGGCACCGAGACCCTGATCGAAAAGACTTTGCCGGGATTTGGCGTGAGCGCGGTCGGGTTCAATTTGGGCCACGATCGCAACGCGGTGCTCGACGCTGCCGCCCGTGCCTCGAAAAAGGCGGCGGAATCCAAGGGCCGGGTTTGCCTCATTATCGTTGAAACGCCGGCCAATCCCACCAACAGTCTGGTGGATCTCAAGCTGATGCGCGAGGTATCGGAAATGATCGGTGCGCGCCAGGCCGGCGGCCGGCCGCAGGTGGCGGTCGACAATACTTTTTTGGGCCCTGTTTTCCAGCGGCCGCTGCTGCACGGGGTCGATCTCGTCATGTACTCGCTGACCAAGTATGTCGGCGGACATTCCGATTTGGTCGCGGGCGGCGTCATCGGCTCGCGCGCCGCGGTGGATCCGGTGAAGAAGCTGCGCGGCGCTCTCGGGACGCAGCTGGACCCGAATACCGCGTGGATGATCATGCGCTCGATGGAAACCCTGTCGCTGCGCATGGTTAAATCGGCGGAAAACGCCGCCCTGGTGGCGAATTTTTTGCGCACGCATCCGAAAATTGCCGCCGTGAATTATCTCGGCTTTCTTGCCGCGGACGATCCGCGCACGGCGGTGTTCAAGCAGCAGTGCGAAAGCGCCGGTTCGACCTTTGGTTTCGCCGTGAAGGGCGGCGAAGCCGAGGCATTTCGCCTGCTCGATGCTTTGCAAGTGATCAAGCTGGCGGTGAGTCTCGGGGGCACGGAAACGCTCATCTCGCATCCCGCCAGCACGACGCATTCCGGCGTGACCAAGCAAACGCGAGAGCGCCTCGGGATCAACGACGCGTTGATTCGAATTTCAGTCGGCATCGAGAACCCGGACGATTTGATCGCCGATCTGAACGCGGCCTTGGAGAAAGTTTAGTACGTCGGCGCGGTGATATTGACCGGTTAGTGAAGTGTAACTCGCGCCGCTCAATATCACTTGCCGACGGTACTCATAGGTGCTGGGGCCGCTAGATGCTCTTCGATACGCCGAGGAACAGCCCGCGCCTCGGCCCAAATTGCGGCGCGCCGACGCCGATGCCCGTGCCGTTGCGAATTTCATAGACCTTGTCGAGCGCGTTGATGAGATCAAGCCGCGTGGTCAGAGTGCTCGTTTCCGTGAAGTGGAAGACGTGGGCCATGCCCAGATTGATCTGCGTGTAATAGGGCAGGTGATCGCCGTTCGGGATCGACATGCCATCCGGCAATTCCAGGTCGGCGCGTAGTCCCGAGCCCTCCAGAAAATCGGCGCTGAATGTCGTGTGATTCCACAGATACGACACGCCGCCCGAGGCGGTGAACTGCTGCTCGTGATCCAAATGAATGTAATGCGTCGCAATGTAATCAAGGTCGTCTTGCGAGAAATTGAACTGGGCGGAATCGATATCCTTGCCCTTGGCGCTTTGATAGGCGAGGTTAAGATAGGCATTGAAGCCTTCGTCGGTAAAATTGGTGGTGATTTCGGCGCCGTATTGTTTGCCGTAAGCGTAGTTGAACGGCGTCAGAATGATGGGCGCTCCGAACTGGCCCTCGTCGATCAAGTTATGCGATTGCTTGTAGTAGGTGTCGAGGCCCACCGTGAACTGGCGGGTGATCTTCTGCTGCACACCGATGTCGTAATAGTTGGCCTGTTCCGCCAGCGGCGAGTTCGATACCGTGACGCCCGGCGCGGCCGTGGTGTTCAAAAATTTGGAAATGGTTTCCCCGCCCACCAGTTCGAAAGGCGGCGGCGACAGATAACGCGAATAGCCCACGTGCACCGTCGTGTCATCGAGCGCCTGCCAGACGGCGTTGAAGCGCGGACTCAGCTGATGGGCCGCCGTAAAAGCGGTGAATTTGTCGAAGCGCAGCCCGTAGTTGAATGTCAGCGCGGGAACGACCTTCCACTCGTCCTGCAGGTATACGCTCTCGATCCATTCGGTCTTGCCGCCGTTGTCCACGATGCTGACCGGCACATCGCTGGTTTGGTTGCCGTTCGCATCGAGGGCGATGACCTGCGAGGTGGTAAGGCTGTTGGAGTGATCGCTCTGCAGGAAGATCCCGCCGCGCAAGGTGTGCGCGTCGTCGAGTTTGTAAGCCGCATCGGACTGCAGCGCGTAGGCCACGTTCTGCTTGTAGGCGTCCTGTGCAATGCCGGTGAACAATACATCGCCCAGCGGATCGGGCGTGAACGTCAGACTCGAATAGCGCGCGGTTGCGGAAGTCTGCACGTCGAGCGCGCCCTGTGAATGCTGCCAGCTCACAATCGCGAAGTGATTGAGTTCGCGTTGATTCTCATTGAGCGCCGCGCTCGGATAGGTGGTTTGGCCCTCAACGGTGAGCGGCGTGCCGTCGGCATTGGTCAGGCTCGGGGTCAATCCCGCGCGATTGGGAATTTGAAAGTCGCCGACCGAACTGCTCAACACCGCGCTTAGGCGGTTGGCATCATCGAGAAGGTACTCGAAATACCCAAAACCGTGATATTGCTTGCTGTGATCGTGAATCGGATCCGAGCTGCCGTCGGGCGACTCGATACCCAGATCATTGCGCAGAAAATCGCCCGAGACGAAGTAGTTCAGGCGTCCCTCGCTGCCGCCGTAGCTGAAGCTGGGCTCGATGGTGCCGTGGCTGCCGCCATAAAGCGACACCGAGCCGCCCGGATCGATCACCCCGCTCTTGGTCTTAAGATCGATAATGCCCGCGGTGCGCAAACCATACTCGGCCGGCAACGCGCCGGTGACGAGCGTGAGCGAGGAAATCAGGCGCGGATCCAGCGACTGCCCGAAGACGCTGATGCCCTCGGGCAGAATGATGCCGTTCAGACGGTATTGAAGGCCGTTGTGCTCGCCGCGCACATGGAATTGTCCAAACGAGTCCTGGGCCACATCCGGCGCCTGCATGATCACTTGGTTGAGCAATTGATTGTCGCCGCCGGGCGCAGCGTCGATCGCCGACTCGTTGATCGTGTAGGTCGAAGCGCCGGTTTGGGTCTGGATGCCGTTACGCGCCTCGTTCAGCTTCTGAGCGATGACGACCACTTCGTCGACAGCCGGCCCTGCACTTTCAGTTTCGTCGCCTTGCGCGGCGCGCGGGATGAAAAACATAGGAACAAAGGCGAGCGCCAAGGGCGCCCCCAGTAATTTTAAATTGAACATGACTCGAGAACTCCTCGCCCAAATTGAACCGCCGCCTTTTAGGCGGCGAAAAAACTTCTTTACGAGTTAGGGCGAGACAGGAGGAGCGCGGGAGCGAAAGGCGTGAAGGAATTTGAGATCGACGAGGCGGACGATCTGCGCTTGCGGCGCGACGACGCAAGCTTGCGGAAGCGCGAAGGGCAGCGCGGCCGGGGCGCCGGCCGCCGAAAGCAGAGGCGCAAAATTGAGGCAATCCTTGCAAACATCATGGATGCCTTGATTCCCCTGCTGCGAGGAAACCGGCGGTTTTTCGGGGTCATGCGAATAGGCATGCGCCATCGCACCCAGTTGGGCGAAGAACAGCGCCAGCGCGGCAATGAGCGCAACGCGAAATTCGAGGCGAGGTTTAAGTCTTGGCAAGGCACTACCCGAAATTCGACCGGGCAATCCTAGCACCGTGTACGCAATTACGGAATTGCTTCACACAAATCGGCTCATCGGCTGCTCCCGCTCCCGGGATAAAGACCGGGGATTGCCTGCAAATTGAGATGGGGCCGGCAGATTGCGCCAAAACTTGAGCCCCGGCCTCCCGATCTGAGAGCGGGGTCACAACGAATTCAGGGTATCCAGCAAAAATAGCGCCACACCGGAATGCCCGGCAATGACGTCATACGGCAATTTTAGGAGCTTTCATGCATAAGATTCTCACTGCAACCCTCGCGACCAGTGTGCTGGCTGCGGGCATTGCGCAGGCTGCCACAACCACCACGACTTTCGCGGTGACTGCGACGGTGCAGTCGACTTGCTCCGCGACGGCCGCGACTTTGGCATTCCCCAACTACACTCCGGGCGGCGGCGCGCAGATCGGAAACACTTCCATCAGCGTCAAGTGCACCAAGAACACGCCGTTCACGGTCGCTCTCAATACGGGATCGACCACGGGCGATGCGTTCGCGCAACGACTGATGGGTTCCGGCGCCAATACCTTGCAATACAACCTGTACACCACGGCGGCGCTGGCGACCATTTTCGGCGACGGCACGGGTGGAACGGGCACGATTGCGGGAACAGGACTCGGCGTCGCGACCGCAAACACGGTACAGGTCTTCGGCCAGGTTCCGGACAATGCCACCAACCAGGCGGCGGTTCCGGGTGCCTATACCGACACGATCACGGTCACGGTTACGTATTGATTTGACGGAGTCGCGCGGCGATGCCGTCGCGCGAACTCCGGATTGAGTTCGATTTTTCGAGGATTCGATGCGCAAGATTCAAGCAATGACGCTGATCTTTGGTGCGGTGTGGACCGGCGTCGCCGGCTCCGCAACCACCACAACGACTTTCGCAGTCACCGAATCGGTGCAGGCGACGTGCTCGGCCACCGCCACCACACTCGCGTTCAGCGCCTATACGCCGGGCGCCGGTGCAATCGCCAACAACGGCACCATCAGCGTCAAGTGCACCAAGAACACGCCTTACACGATTTCGTTGAACGGCGGCACGACCATCGGCGGCACGATTGCACAGCGCCTGATGGCCTCCGGCGCCAACAAGCTGCAATACAATCTGTTCACCACGGCTGCATTCACCCAGATATTCGGCGACGGGTCAGGCACCAGCAAGACTGTCCCGGGCAACGGTGCGGGCGTGGCCACCGCCAACGCCGTGACGGTATTCGGTCAACTGCCCGACAGCGCGGCCAACCAGGCCGCGGTACCGGGAAGCTATACCGATACGATTACCGTCACTGTCACCTATTAGGATGCGAACGCTCGTCGCGCTGTTTCTCGCCGCCGCCCTGGCGGCATCTGCAAACGCAAGCACTTTCAATATTTCACCCATCCGCGCGCAGCTCTCGGGCGCGCACCGTACCGAAGCGCTCACCATCATGAACGCAGATGACGACCCGGTCGTTGTCCAGATTCGGATCGTGCGCTGGTCGCAGAAGGGCGGCGCCGAACAACTCGACGATACCCGCGAACTGCTGGCGACCCCACCCGTCCTGCAGATTCCGGCGAACGGCCAGCAAATCGTCCGCGTCGCCTTGCGGCGCGAACCGGATAGCTCTCAGGAACTCACTTATCGCGTCATCTTCGAGGAGGTGCCGCAGGCGGCGCCGAAGGACTTCACGGGTCTGCGCGTCGCGCTGCGTCTGAGCATTCCCGTTTTCGTCGCGCCGGCGCAAGGCAAAGCGAATGCCGATGTGGCGTGGAACTCCCGATGGCTTCCCAACGGGCAGCTCGAAGTGGCGGCCACCAACAGCGGCAGCGGTCATCTGCAAATCACCGATTTTGAGGCGCAGTTTCCGGGTTCATTGATGCCGCTGCGCGGAATAACTTCGAAGTACGTGCTGCCTGGAAGCCGGATGAGCTGGACCTTGACACCGCCGGCCGACGCAAAAAGACAGGGAACGATTCCAATCCGGGGTCACAGCGACCAGGGAGAATTTTCCGCCGACGTCGTACCCAGCGATCTCTAAGAGCCGCGATTGGCGCGCGTCCATGACAGGGCTCATTCGAATTGCCTACGCGCTGCAGACATATTCCGGACTGCTGATCATGGTGCTGTGGCTTGCGGCGCAGAGCGCGCTTGCGGCCGATACGCCGCAGCTCACCGAGGCGGTCTTGGAAGTCACCCTGAGCCGCACTGAGCCGGGCGAAATGATCGTGGTGCTGCGCGGCCCCGACGGACAGCTGTACCTGGAAGAAAGCGATTTTGCGCGCCTGCGCCTGCACCTGCCGCCGGCCGCGCCCGTCATGCATGAGGGGAGGCGCTTCTTTGATGTGAAGGCCATCAAGGGCTGCACCGTCGCGATCGATGAAGCCGCGCAACGCGCGCTGATCACCGTTCCTCCAAAATCGTTGGACACGACGCATTTGAGCGCCGCGGAACGGCGCTCGCCCGACATCACGCCGGCCTCGCCGGGAGCTTTTCTGAATTATCAGCTCTCGGCACAACAAATTGACGGCCAGAACATCGGCGGAGCGTTTGCGGAACTCGGCCTTTTTGCCGGCGCCGGCGTGCTGACGAGCACCGCGGTCGCACGCTATGGCAATGAGGACAATCAACTGGTCAGACTGGATACCACTTACACCCGCGATTTTCCGGCCACGCTCGAGACTTTGAATCTCGGCGATGACATCAGCGATGGCGGCAGCTGGGGTAACGCGGTGCGCTATGCGGGCCTACGTTGGAGCCGAAATTTCGGGCTGCGGCCCGATTTATTGACGACCCCGCTGTTGGCCACATCGGGTACGGCGACCGTACCCTCGACCGTGGATGTCTTCGTGAACAATCAGCTCGTCACGAGCAGCCAACTGCCGCCCGGGCCTTTCGTCATCGATCGGTTGCCCACGGTATCGGGCACCGGCGATGTCAGTGTGGTGGTGCGCGATGCACTCGGGCGCGAAGAGGTGCTGACACAGTCTTTTTATTCTAGCGTCACGCTGTTGGCGCAGGGCCTGTCGCAGTACTCGGTCAATCTCGGCAAGATTCGCGACAACTACGCTCTTGAAAGCAATGACTACGGCCCGATGCTGGGAGAGGCCAGCTATCGGCGCGGCATCACCGATGCCATCACTTTGGAAGGCCACGCTGAATATCTCGCCGGCGATGCGCACGCGGCAGGCCTCAATGCAGCGTTCGGTCTTGGGCAAATCGGCGTCATCAATTTCACCGGCGCCAACGGCGGCGACACGTCAGGATCGGGCTGGTTGAGCGGCGTCGGCTTTGAACACCGGGGCACGAATACCAGCTTCGTCGCCAGCAGCCTGTGGGCCAGCAGCGACTTCTCGCAGGTGGGTGAGCCCATCGAACCTGCGATGCGCATGCGGCAACGGAGTCTGTTGCAGACGGGAATGGGGCTGGGAAGGTTCGGCTCACTATCCCTTGCCTATGTGCGGCAGACCTATCGGGACTCGCCCACCCAGCAAACGCTGGGGCTGACCCACAGCATTCGATTGGGCCGAGTCGGCTCGCTCAACTTGACCCTCACACAAACCCGAACGGCGGCACAGTTCGCGACGAGCGGGGCACAAAATTCGACCAGCGCCTATTTGATCTTCGTTCTGCCCCTGGATTTTCGCCGTGCGGCGACCTTGAGCACCGTGGGCGGCAGCGGCCCCGGCGCACCCGCCAATGAGGTCATCGCGTCGCTCGCGGAGAGCCCGCCGGTGGGGCCTGGTTCCGGTTATCGCTTGAGCGCGTCCACGGCGGGCAACTACGACGCCGACTGGCGCCAACAATTCAGCAGCGCCGATGTGGAGCTCGAGGCAGCGCGCAATCAAGGAGTGGAGGGCCGCAGCGCCTATCTTTCCGGCGCCATGACATTCCTCGACGGTCAGCTCAATACCACGCGCTCCGTCAATGGCAGTTTTGCGATGGTGGACATTGCGGGCCTCGCCGGCGTACCGGTGTATGTGGAAAACCAACTCACCACGCATACCGACGCCAGCGGCCGCGCGCTGCTTTACAACCTACGGCCGTATGAGGCCAACCGCATCAGCATCACGCCCGAGGACCTGCCGCTCGATACCACCATTGCCGCCAGCAGCACGATCATGGCACCGCCTTACCGCAGTGGCGTGATCGCGCGATTTCCCGTGGAACGTGTTCGCAGCGGCACGTTTCGACTGGTCACCGAGGACGGCAAACCGGTACCCGTCGGAGCGGTGGTCACGCTCAAGGGAACGCACTTCCCGGTGGTGCAGGACGGTCTGGTCTATGTGACCGGCTACGATCATGGAATGTCCGCAGAGGCGAGCTGGCCTGGCGGCGGACACTGCAGCTTCCGCTTGGAACCGCCGCCGCCCGATGACCCGCTGCCGGACATGGGCACGGTTCAATGCCACGAAAGCCGCGAGACCACGGTGCACAACCAATGAAAATCCGCAGCGCTGTTATCGCCGCGTGTTTGAGTGCGCTTGTGGCGCCGGCTGCGAGTGCCGCGACCACGGTCAATTGTACGGCGAGCACGAGCGGCATTGCATTCGGCATTTACAACCCCTTGAGCGCCCTGGCCGATGCCTCAACCGGGACTATCAAGGTGACCTGCAATGGCAGCGGCACCGGCTCGGCGAACGTCACGCTCAATGTGACGCTGAGCGCCGGCTTGAGCGGCAGCTATGCCACGCGAAAGATGTTCTCCGGCGGCAATGCGCTCAACTACAACATCTATTGGAGCACTGCGTACAACCAGATCGTCGGCGACGGCAGCGGTGGTTCATTTGCGGGAAGCGCAGGACCCTTTGTCGTACCCGCGGGCGGCAGCAATTTCGCCACCGGAACATTCTATGGCTTGATTCCCGCATCTCAGGATGTGGCGCCGGGCGCCTACAGCGACATCATCACGGTGACGGTGACGTACTAGGGGCTTCCCCCGTTTCAGTCCAGCGGCCGCACCGCCAGCCGTACCGGCCAGGGATAAGTGCCGATGCCGAGATCGGGCAAAAGCTCGAAGCGAAACTTCAGCGACAGATTTACGGCCTGAGGTTTTTGCCAACGCTGCACGATGGTCCCACCCTCCTTGCCCAAAGCCAGATCGGAACTCAAGCCCTCGACAACCATGGATGAGAGCACGGGTGCGACGGTGAGGACCTCGAGAGCGTAGCCATTCGGACTGTTGCTGCGTACGATCAATTGGGTTGGCTGCGTCACCTCGACGTAACCGCGCCGCAGGTCGGCCGCGGAAATATCCAAACTGCTCGGCGCGGACTGCAGTTCGATTTTGGCCATCGGCCGAACGATGACGCTCACCGAAAAGTCTGAATGAACATCCCGGGCGCCGGCCGCGGTGACGCTTGCGGCAACAATCATCGCGATCCGTGCCGTGTTCATGCCCCGATTGTGCGAAGATTTGCTCAAGTCCCTAAATAACGGCAAAAGAGCGCCGTACTTTAGCGCTGCGGACGCGAAGGGACATAACGTAGCAAATGGGGAAGAATCTCATTTCGAGCCCGAACCAGCGGTTTTCATCCAACAGCCTGACGATCGCTGCGGCGCTCATGATCGCGCCGTGGACGGTGCGCGGCGAGGGCGCCGCAGCGTTGGATACGGTGGTCGTCACCGCTACACGCATCGCCGAAGACAGCCGCGATTTGCCGGTGTCGATCGACCGCATCGACGCGCGAACCATCCGCGAAGGTCAGCTGCAGGTAAACCTGTCAGAAAGCTTGATGACCGTGCCCGGGGTCTCCGCGCAAAGCCGGCAGAATTATGCGCAGGACCTACAACTGTCGCTGCGCGGATTTGGCGCCCGCTCGAGTTTCGGCGTGCGCGGCGTGCGCCTGTATTCCGACGGCATTCCCGGCACCATGCCGGACGGGCAGGGACAATTTTCTCAATTCGACCTGAGCAGCGCCGCGCGCATCGAGGTGTTGCGGGGCCCTTTTTCGGCGTTGTACGGCAACTCATCCGGCGGTGTGATCTCGATCTTTACCGAAGATGCCAAGCCCGGTTATTCGCTAGGTGCCGCAGCCGAGTACGGTACTTTCGACACTCAGCGATACGCCGTGAAGACGACGGGAGATGACGGTGTTGTCAACTATGTCGTCGACGCTTCGCATTTTGCGACCGATGGCTTTCGGGTGCATTCCGAGGCGGAGCGCAATCTATTCAATGCAAAGGCCAGTTCCAGCCTGAGCGACTCGTCGAAGCTGACGGTCGTAGCCAACGCCGTGCAAACTCCGTTCGTGCAAGACCCCTTAGGTCTTACGCGCGCGCAACTTGCCGCGAATCCGACACAGGCGGGCGTGAATGCCATCGCGTACAACACGCGCAAGTCGCTCGCCCAAGAGCAGCTCGGGGTGGTGTACGACGATAAACTCAGTGCTGCGGACGATGTTGTCGCGAGCGTCTACACGGGGCATCGCGCGACGACGCAGTTTCAAGCCATCCCCCAGGCAACACAGCAGGCGGCGCCGCTCTATCCGGGCGGTGTCATCGACTTGGACCGGGCTTACTGGGGCGTGGATTTGCACATCAGCGATCAACGCAGTCTCGCAGGCACGCCGCTGCTGCTGGTCGCAGGCGTGAATTACGATGATCTGGCCGAGGCGCGCAAAGGCTATCTGAATTACATAGGCACGCAATTGGGCGTGCAAGGGGCGTTGCGCCGGGATGAGGCCAACAATGTCCATGATTTCGACCAATACTTCCAGGCGCAGTGGGACCCCACGAGCCGCTGGCGCATCGTCGCGGGCGTGCGCAACAGTCTCGTCGAAGTCACCTCGCACGGACACCTGGCCGTGCTGGATGCCGCGGATAGCGAAGTCAGGTATTCGGCCGTCAATCCCGTGGGCGGCGTGACCTATCGAATCAACTCAGCGATCAATGCCTATGTGTCGTACGGCAAGGGTTTCGAAACGCCGACATTGAACGATTTGGCCTATCGGTCGGTCGACGGCAGTCTGCCGGGACTTAATTTGGGATTGAAAGCGGCGCGCAGCGATAACTATGAGACGGGCCTGAAAGCCGGCAACGAATTCATAAACGCGAATCTCGCCGCCTTCTACATCAAGACCGTCGATGAGCTGGCGGTCCTGCAGAATTTGAGCGGACGAACCGTGGATCAAAATATTGGTGAAACTTCGAGGCGCGGACTCGAGCTCGCGGTGAACGCGAAATGGAAAGCGGGATTCAGCGCTCAACTGGCCTACACCTACATCAAGGCCATTGTCGTGCAGCAATATTTCACCTGCGTCACGGCGCCCTGCAATCCATTGACCAATCCAGGCGGCGCGCCGCCGCCCAATTATTTACCCGTGGCCGAAGGAAATTTCCTACCGGCGGTTGCGCGAAATACCCTGTATGTCGGCGTGAGCTGGAATTATGCGCCGCTCGGCTTTTCATCTACATTGGAGACGATCGCGCGGGCGAAGATTTACGCTGACGATCGCAACACGGATGCCGCGGCGGGTTACTGGATCGCAAATTGGCGTGCCGGATTCGAGCAGGAAACCAGGCACTGGCGTTTCAGCGAGTTTGCCCGTCTTGATAATCTGACAAATCGGGCTTATGTAGGCTCTGTGATCGTGAATGAGAGCAATTCGAGGTTTTTCGAGTCTGCTCCGGGCCGGACCGCCTATGTGATGTTTAATGCGGCTTTGCGTAATTAAGCTGGCGTTATGTACACCGAACGCCTTGAACCGCGTTATACAGATAGGGTCTTATTGAGTATGTCTTAGAAAGGCGGTCCTCTGCGGGCCGCTTGTTAAGGAGAGGCAAATGAGCATCAAGGGCAAGAGCGTTCTATTGGCGGTTGGCGCGCTAGGACTCGTTCTAGCAGGCGCGGGACCGGCATTGGCGCAAGGCCATGCCGGCGGCGGCGGCCACGCAGGAGGCCACTCCTTCGGTGGCGGCCACGCTGCGGTTGGACATGCGGGCGGCGGCGCACACTTTGCCGGACCGGGTCATTTCGCAGGCGGCGGCCATGTGGCCACGGCCTATCATGGCGGTTACGCGCACGGCGCGGGCTTTGCGGGGCATGCCTACGGCGGCGGCCACGGCTACTCCACCGGCTGGCGCGGCGGTGCCTGGGGCGGTTGGCGCGGCGGCGCCTGGCGCGGCGGTTACTGGCATGGCGGGTTTTGGCCGCGTGCATTTTATGGTCCGGGATTCGCCTGGTTCCTCCCCATTCTGCCGTTGGCCTACGCGACATATTGGTATGGCGGCTTACCCTACTACTATGCCAACGACGTCTATTACACCTGGAATCCGACCTATGATGGCTATGTGGCAACCGATCCACCGCCGGTGGCGGATTCCAGCGGTTCAGCCGACGTAGGGGGGCCGCCGCCGAGCGACGCGGGTGACCAGAATTCAGGTCCTGCTCCTCAGTACTCGGGTCCGGGTCCGGGCGGGCCGACACCGGGGCAGATCTTCATGTACCCGAAGAATGGACAGAGCACCGAGCAACAGGCGACCGATCGCGCCGATTGCCAGAAGTGGGCGAGCGAGCAAGCCGGACAGGTTGCTCAGAATGGATCCGACTACAATCGCGCGATGGTGGCCTGCGTGGAAGGCCGAGGCTACAGCGCTCGATAGTTATTGGAGTCGATGAAATGGAAAGGCCGCGCTTGGATAGCGCGGCCTTTTTTTGGGTGTGCCCGGGCGGGGCGGTTGCAACCGCTGCGCGTGTCCCTACTCCACCGTGGGTATTTCGCGCCAGTTCAGTATCCGAGTTGCCAGCGTACCGGTCAGGCTCGCGGGGACCTTTTCAGGAGCTCCCTTCGTGAAACCAACGATGATTTCGGGATTGCCATTGGCGCCGGCAAACCTCAGGTTGATCGCTGCGACCGCGTAGGTGTCATAGGGCGGGATGGGACCACCAACGACACTTGGCTGCAACACCGAGTCGACGGTTCCGTAGTCAACCGCGTATACCCGGCTTGAACCCTGCGGACTGCAAGGATCGGTGGCCGTCGTCAACGACGTCGCGAAAGTCACAATGCCGTTGAACGCCTGAGGGTTCAGCACCACGCGCCAGCCAATACCCGAACTTGCGTCGATACCTAAGTCGGTGTACCAGCCTTGCGCGCCCGTGGACAATGGGTTCGGAGTGGTAGAGCTGAGTTGCGCGTTGCTTATCGGCGTGAGGTTCGCACGCGTGATGGGCGCGCTTACAGGGTTGAAGCCGGTGGCCGTGCCGTCGATGATGGCATAGAAGGTTTGCATCTGTGCATCGGGCACGTCGGTGACTGCCAGCAATACGCCGGTGCCAAACATGACATAGCGCTTGCGCGTGACCGGGTGGATCTCGACGAGTGGTGCCGTCGTGATGGGTTGCGCCACGCCGCTTGGATCCGTCGCCGTTGCCAGCAGTACCGGTTGCGGATATGAACCGGTCGTTCCGGTCAGATCGAAGCGCCAGAGCTGACCGTTCAAATCGCCGACGTACACTGAATCAGCGGTTTCGTCGCTGAAATCCTTGACGAATGCGGATGCTTGCGTGAGTCCGATCGACGGGGTCGGCGTTTGAACTCTCTCCAGCAGCGCGCCCGTGTTCGGATTGACGAAATAGAGATATCCGAAGCCGTCGGGGTTGTCGTAGCCCGAGGTCAATATGGCGACCCAGCCATACTTGAGGGTTTTGACGACCACCGGCGTGCCGTAACTGTAGCCCATGGTGGGGTCCGTGAATTCCCACAGGACTTTGCCCGCAACCACCGACTCCGAAGTCATGTTCGCCGGATCGGTGATATCAAGCGCGTAAAAGCTCTTCCCGCCCTTGCCGAGACCGCCAATTAACACCGTGCGCCACGGGGTTCCGGCGGCGGTGTTGTAGTTGACGGTTCCGCTGAAGCCTACCGTGCGGGACATATCGATATCGAAGGCGGCCGGCGTGGCATCGACGTAGTTGTGATGGACGTAGTTCGGATTGCCGAGCTGCGCGAGGCCGTCCACCTGCGGTGTGCCGTTGGGACCTTGGAATAGCGGGCTCGGCACATAGGCAAACTGCTCAATGCCCGACGTGCCGACGAAACCGTGCAGCATGCCGTCATTGGCGCCGGCATAGACCATGGTGGGCCGCGGTGTGGAAGTGGTCCATAGAGTCTTGAAGAAGTTGTAGCCCGGATTGTTGACATCCGAGAACGTCTGCAACGGCGTCGATACCGGCGTCAAACCGGCATCGACGATGTCGCCCAGCAGCAGTTTGCGATTACGCAGCGAGTGCGTGCTGGTGGGCGCAGTGGAGGCGACTTCGTTGGTCTGATCGCCCCGCAGATAGTTGAGGTAGGGGCAGGAAGCAGAACCGCAGGTGAGCGTGGGCGAGTAAGCGGGCGTGAGCGCAGTCTGCTGTGCCGTGGTGAGATTCGCCGCCTCGAAGGGCACCCCCCCGGCGCCATTCCAGGTGACGACGTTACGCGCAGTTTGCCAGCCGGTGCCTGCGAGCTGCGTCTGCAGCGTGCTCGAGGTCGCCCACACCTGGGTCTGTATCGGATTGCCGAAGGTGTCGAATGTTAGCGTGAAGCCGGTTACGGTGCCGGTCCAGCCGTTGGCGTCGAAGTTCGCTCCGAAGGACTGCGTGCCGGACGAGACATTCGGCAAGGAGAACGAGAACGAGGTACTCAATTGCGTAATAGAACTGGAGATGCTCGTGAACGCGGATTTTAATCCGGCGACCATTGCATTGGCATTGCCGGCATTGAAATAGTTATCCGGCAGCGGATGCAGATTGCCGTTCATGTTGACGTTGGTTCCGGTCGAGTCGAATTGGCCCAAGGCAATGGGAGTGTTCAACATGTCGTACGCCGGATTCGCCACGGTGTAGTAAGGAGGAGTGGCGTTCGCGGCGTTGATGGTCGGCGTGCTGAAGCCACCGTACTTGGTGGCAAGGTAATAAGGATTTAGGTTCTCGAGGCGCTGGTCTTCCGCGACATCCATCCAATACGTGGAAATCGTCTGCGCATCCGCGAGGTCGGGACGGATGTCATTTGTGTGCACCCCATAGGCCAAGCCTGCGATGAAATAAGTTGCGCCCGAATCGAACGGCCACCAAGGCGTTTGCGTGATGCCCTCGAGCGATTGCATATCAGTCGTCCATACTGTGGCCTGATTGAAGGTGTCCGCGGCCACCGCGGCCGGCATGGCGCGGCCGCCGGACGCATTGGTGCTACCGCCCACGTCGTAGTCAAACCAGGTATGGTCGTCGCCGATGCCTAAGATGAAGTTTTTCTGGCAGGAATACAGAATGGGATCTGTCCACGTAGTCACCGCCGGAAATCCGTCCAATGCGGTGGCACTCGCGCCGTTGGTCCACTCGGGCACATTGCCTAAATTCTCGAAGTACCGCACCGCCGCGTAATACAGCTCGCTGACGTTGTCGTAAATCTTATAGGTTTGCGAGAACTCGCCAAATTTGTTTAGGTAGTTCATGACACCGCTTTGTGTCACGCCGCTGGCGGAAGCCGATGCGGTGTCGGGATTCGATCCCATGATGCCGGTGGTTGGGTCCCATTCGGTCTTGGGGTTGCTCAGGAGCGTCGGGGAAAGCGGTTGCGGAATGTTCGGGCCGACGAAGCCCATCGGCGCACGCAGCACACCGCCCTCGCGAATGTTGCCGCCCTCATTGAGATATCCAATGGCACTGAAGCGAATTTTCTGGGAATACTGCTGCAGCAGGCCTTCCGGCTTGTAGTTGGCCCCGTACTGCACGCAGTTGGACTCCAACATCGCGGTACCCAGGGTGGGATCGCACACCGCCACGCGAATGTACACGCGGTAGGCCAAGCTTGAGCCGGCAGTCGTATTGGCAGTGGCGATATTGCTCAAGTCGCCGACCGACCCCGAGGTATATGACAGTGTGTAGCCGGATCCGCTGCCGCCGCCGGAGAACACCATTGTATTGCCGTTTGCCCAGACGCCCATGTCCAACGCGGACCAGTTGTTGAAGGGCGTGAGTTTGGAGATCAACGAGGCGCTCAGATTGTTGCCGCCACCCTGACTGGTGCCGCGATACGGATAGTTCTGAGCAGGGCCGCCTTGGGCCGAGCCCCAAGCCTTCTCCAAGATGGTCTGAGTGGTGGTATCAACGCTGCGATAGCCGCCCGTGAGTGCCCAGCGAAACGGGTCGATGGTCTGCGTCGCGGCCCAGTTCATGAAATTGCCGCTCCACTGCAAGGGTGTTGCCGAGCAGTCGTGCCCGCTCGAGGCGGTGTTGAAGCTGGTTGCAGAGAAGTAGCTCTGCGACGGGGTGGTCGAATTGTAAAGATAGGTATAACACTTCGCCGGGTCGAAATAGCCTGCGTATTGCGTCGTGTCCGAGTAATTGCCGAGGTTCGCGATACTGATCGCGGTTGGGTATTCCACGGATAGGTCCAGCACCAGGTTGCCAGGCACGTCCGCACCGGCGGCAATCGGCTTGTTCGCAAGATTGGTCTGCGCGCTCGCGGGGGCCATGCAAGCGAGGCCGAGCAGCAGCGCAAATGATGAGGCGGCAAGACTGCAGGAAAATGGGCTGTTCATAGGCTTAGTCCGGCTTGGTAAAGGTGGTTTGCAGGAACGCCTGAGTGTTGCGCGGCCCATCGACGCGCACGCTGATGCGATAAACCGTCGCGGAGGGCGGCGCGACCGCGGTATTTCGGTTCGCAGTGCCGCCGGTGGGCAAGCCGGTCGACTGCACGCAATTGGGGGTGCTGGCGGTGCCGGTGGCGGTGCAGAGCCGATCGATGACGTAGCGGATGCTCACGTCCGGCGTCGCGCCGGGGATGTCGTTGGCCCCGGTTGCGACCGCCGCAAATGCGGTGTTGTCCAGTAGCGCGAGGGGCACGCCCTGGGCATTCGTAGGCAGTGCAGTGGATACATAGTTCGCGGCCGGCAGATCAGCGGTCGTTGCGCCATTGAGCGGCGGCCCATTGGTCTTGAATTCCGTCATGACGCTCGAGACCGCCTCCTCGGCTTGATTGACCAGGTCGCGGTGAAAGGCGAGATTGCCGGCGCTCAGCAGCGAGCTGTCCACGGAGCGCAGTACCGCAACGGCGCCAAGCGCCAAGATCAACAGCACGATCAAGGAGAAGATCAAGACCACGCCTCGCTGACGCGTCTCTGTGGCGAACGACTGATTCATCACGGTCCGCCCGCCAGCAACAGCATGTTGCGCAAGGGCACGGTGAATTCGAACACGCGATAGCGAAACTGCTGCTCCGTCGCGTTCAGGGGAATGACCTGCGCGAGCGAGGTGCCCGTGCCACCCACGCCTCTTTTCAGACCGTTGAAAATGGTCAGCGTCGGCGGCGAAACCGGGATGGGTACCGCCGCCGTGCCGCCGTTCAAGTCGTAGTATTGACCGCGCACTACCAGCGCTACCCGCACCGAGACGATCTGTCTCATCAGCGCGGGCGTCGTCATGACGGTGTTGATGTCCCAGCCGGCGTCGCCCGGTCCAACCCATTCGTCCTGAATGCCATCGCCATTGACATCGACGCCATACAGGGCATTCATTTGCACGACACCATCGGCTATTGCCTGCGCCGAATCACCGCCGGCGCCGCCCACCAGGTTTAAATTCTGCAGCAGGTCGTAGCTATAGAGTGTGCGGTTGTTGTCGACACCAAACAGCGTGAACTGGATATTGTTGGCCGCGGCATTTCCGATCGGCGTGACATAGCTCGCCGTGTTGGTGGCAAGGCTCGCCATGCTCGCGGTGACGGCAGCCGCCGTGTAGTAGGTGCCTCCCAGGTTCAGCGTGGGCGAAGCGATTGTAGCGACTTCTTCCATCAAACAATCCGGCACGCCGCTTTGACTCACCAATACCAAGTCGCTGTTGGCGAAGCCCACGGTGTTGTCCAGTGTCGCGGTGATGGCGCTGCCGCCGCCGGTGATCTGGCGCGACACGCCGCCGGCGGAGCCGGAGCCGCTCATGATCATGATGACGTCCGAGCCGCCCAGCGATTGATTCTTGCCGATGAGCACCGGGGCCACGTTCAGCGTGCCTGGAGCGCCGCCGAGAAATGCCGCGAAGGGCGCAGGGAATGCGGCGGCGCGCGGGAATATTGTCCCAGCGTTGAGGTGGCAGCCGAGCACACCCACATCGGTGGGGTACGCCGATCCCGCTATGGCCGATCCCGCTCCGCGCAGTGCCTTGTCGAGCTCATAGTAGCCATAGGAGCCGGTCTGCTGCGCGTCATTGGTCGATGTCGTCGTGCGTTTGTGATTTTCGCTGGCGATCAGCACGCTGCTGATCGCGAGAGTGATCCCCAGGCCGATCACCATCGCCACCATCAGCTCCACCAGGGTTATGCCTTTCTGTTTCACGGCAGAATCACCCGGGTCGTAAGCGTGCTCAAGTTACCCGCAACATCCGAAGTTTCTTGCCATGTGACCGTTATGTCGGCCGCGTTGGTGGTGCCGGCCACGGGCACGACCGTCACGACGCCGGCTGGCAGACCGCCCTTGGTCTGGTCATTGACGCTCGCCAGCAACGTAGCGTAGTCAGTTGTGGCTGGCGTCACTGTGGCGTTCAGCCACATTTGGCTGGCAAGTTCGCCGGCGAACAGCGCGGCGCGATTGCGATTCTCGGAGTCCACCGAGATATTCATGACGCGCGCCTCGAGCCCCAACAGGCCGAGCAAGCCCACGGAAAAAATGAGCAGCGCCATCAGGCTTTCGACCAACGCCATGCCGCGTTGGTAGTGCGCAATGGGTGCGCGCTGCATGAACCATTTCATTGCTAGCACCCCTCCGGGTGTGAGTTCGAAAGAGTCACATTTGGATCGCACATGTGTATCTGGCCGCCCAAGCCGAGATTGACCTGTAGCGGCCGATCGGCGCCCGGGGTCGTGATGTTGAATTGCTGCACGGGCGGTACACCTACGGTCGGCTGGGCGCAATTCGCGCCGCCCGTGACTGCGATGACATTGGCGCCGGCATTGGCGACCAGACGGCCCACGGCATTGAAGCAGACGGCGGCCACCCCATTGCTGTTGACGGTTACGTTGGCGCTGGCATTCGACAACACGCCGGACTGGATGAATGTCGGCACCTCGCTCCCATCGGTCATCGAAGGCACCGTATAGATGGCCCAAGACACGCCATTCGCAACGGCCGGCAGCGGAATCACCGTGGGGGTCGTGCTGTTCGTCAGTGAAAACACGACTTGACGGCTGCGGCGCAGCGATTCGGTTTGCGCCAGACGCAATCCGGTTTGCAACGAGTCCGTCACGGTGCGAACCTTGTTGTTACGGATCCACGCGGTCATCGAGGGAACGCCCAACAACACGAGAATGGCGAAGACCGTCATGGTCACCGCCATTTCGATCATCGTGAATCCCGAAGTGTGCAACGAGCGCCGCATCAGCAACCGCCGGTCTTCGTAACCCAGGCGGTCGTGCAGCTCTGAAATGAGGTTGGGGCCGGGGGAGCCACCACCGTAGCTTCATTGTTGGCTTGATCGACCGTGAACGTGAAGCCGCTTAAGGGGGCTGCAGTACCCACGGCCGTCGCGACAAAGGTCGTGGCCGTGGTAACGCAGGTGATTGAGAATCTCCCCGAGGTATAGGGCGCGGCACTACAGGGAGGTGTAAAGGGCCCGGTCGCGGTGTAGGTACGATTGTCCTGGAAATAACGCTCAAGGTTGGCGCGCAAAGCGGACAAGCCTTGCGTGGCGTCGACCAGCTGCCCGCGAATGACGTAGTCACGGTAATTCGGGTACGCAATGGTGGTGAGGATCGCCACGATTGCTACCACGATCATGAGTTCGACGAGGGTGAAGCCCTGAGAGCGGCCATGACGCACCCGGAAATGCTCAGACGCTTTGCTTTTCATGGCGTGCAGACTACGGAAGCACTCTTGCTCGAGGCTTACAACTGTGAGAGGTTCCCCTTGAGTTGAGACCTGGTTCGCAGTTTGCGGGAATCGCAGAGCGGGCGCCCATCTAATAGGCTAGATCGAAGCCATTTTTCATAATGCAAAGTCGCAAGTAAGGCCGCGCCAGTGAAAAGGCCGCGCGATGCGCGGTCTTTTCTTACCCCATGCCAAATGGGTGCTTAAGTGGAACCCCAGCAAGCTTGGGTGTTCGCAGCGCCCGCACCGTTCTTGGCATACTGCGTATTCGTCGTGTTCAACGTAAACTGCACGCAATCCGTGTCGCCGGCCTGACTTCCCACGGGAACGGCAGAGATGTAGTAGCTTGCCGCCGGTGCGCCGGGGGTAACGGTATCCGGAATACTGATCGTAACGCTGTACTTGTTCTCTAACGAGGCCGTCGCCACCCCGGCGACCGGAACTCCGGCACAAGGCGCATAACTGAACGTCTGGGAGTAGCACCGTTCCAGCGCCTGCGCGTCGAGCGTCAGGGTCTTGGTGGCATCGGTGCGGTTTCCTTTACGTATGTACTGAGTGTAGTTCGGGACAGCGATCATGGCGAGGATCGCCACGACGGCAACCGCGATCATCAGTTCCACCAACGTAAATCCATTCTTTTTCATGGCGCCTCTCGTGAGCCGTTATTCACGGTCGTATCCTTAAGATGAAGCCGGGTGAACGGTCAGTATCACCACTTCAGGGGCCGTGCCGCCGGCGGCGGGGGCGTCCAATACAGCGTCCACATTCTCTCCGACATAAATGCTGCCGAGGGCCTTGGCCGCCGCGCTGTTTGCCTTGACGTGATACATCTGGCTCGCAATCTCGATCTGGCCGTTGCCCGGTAGCGCCGTGACCTGGCCGGTGACCAGCGCAGAGTAAGGACGCGTGCTCCAACCGACGCTGGGCTTAAGACAAATCGCCAGAGCAAACGCGGCCACCACGAGACTCAGTTTTCCTAGTTTCATTGACGTATCTCCCACCATGCCGTGCGTGACTTAGAGGATCCTTTCAAGATAACAGGTTGAATGATCGGCGTAGCCCCGCCGGTGCCGGCGCCGCTGGCTCCCAAACCCGGCACTGACTCCGTGATGAGTGCGATACCGGTGCCGCTCGTAAAGGAGCCGGACCGTATCGTCGGTGCCGAGGCATAGACGAGTCCCAAGGACATTCCGACCGGGGCGACGGGAGTCGTGCCGCCGGTCGGAATGACGGTGTCGGAGGAGTTGATTTTGCCATCGCCCGAGGCGTCGAACTGCGGCGTCGTGAAGGAGCCGCCAGTGGCAAAATTGAGCACCATCAGATAGGCACTCCCGGAGGCATTGCAGGTACCTGCCGCTGGGGGAATGGGCTGATAGGTCGTCAACACGAGTTCGCCGCCGCTTTCCAGACGCGGATCATTGATCACCCGCTCACCGCTGAGCAGCGACAGATCAATAAACCAGCCCGGATTGGACGGAACCGTGCCGGCGGTTCCTGTGATGTAGCGGACCTCCTCCGTGCCACCGCTGGCTGTCGTAATATTTGCGGTATGCAGCGTCTGCTGCAGCAAGTTCGAGCGGGTAAGCGGCGTGGCCTGCCCTCCGGGGGGATCGTAGACTCCATAAATCGATTGCACGTTTTCATTGGTCATGTCCGGCACGCCCAGGAATTGTCCCGTGCCGAACATGACCATGGTACCCAGGATCTGCGGGAAACGCGGATTCAGGCTCACGACCGGCTTGGTGGTGATGGGCTGTCTGTTGCCACCGGGAAGTGCACGACGCCTGGAACAACACCGAGACTGCCCACAGGGCGGGATTGGGATTGGATACGTCGACTCTCCAGATGTTGCCCTGAAGATCGCCGGCGTAAATGAGGTTCGCGGTAGAGGTGATTGCACCGCTGCTGTTCACGGCAATCACGGTCGATAGGCCATTGGCTATGGCAGGTCGCAGGCAGTCGGCAGCGACGCGTACGGCGGCGCACAAATCGATCTTTGCGGTGACTGTGCCGTGTCGGCGGGTCCAACGCGTAGAGAAAAGGCTTCTGATTGGTGCTGTTGTAGCCGTTGCCGACAAGAACCGCCCAGCCGGAATTCGTATCGGCAATCGCCGGGTTGCTGAAAGTCAATCCCAAATCCGTATCGACGAAGTCCGGCACCGGACATTGGCGAGCGCTGCTTCGGATTAATCAGGGAGCGGATCCGTCACGTCCAGGGCGAACACGCTCTTTCCGCCCTGCAGCCTCCGTGCCGACCAGGATACTGTGCCAGGTCATGTCGCTGAATTGGACGTCGGCCGCCACAGGCGATCCGTTGACGAAGAACCTATGCTGTGCATTGTAGTAGGGCGTTGACGCAGGTTGACGAGGTTTCGAGTACGTGCCCCGCGGCATATAAGCAAAACGCTCGTTCCCCAGTGGACTAGCGGGCGGGATGGAGGCATGGGAGTGGTCTCATCGAACGCATGCAGCATGCCGTCGTTGGCGCCGATGTAGAGAGTGGGCGGGCGCAGTCGCCGTCGATTGCTCAAACTGAGTAAGACGACGACTGCAGGTTTTCGTTCGATGGGCCAATGTAGGCCGGATTGCTGTCGACGATATCGCCCAAGATATGCGCGCGATTGCGGAATTGACCGCCGTTGCGCTGTTCTTGAGCGGTGACTGCCGCGCAAGTAGTTCAATAGCGTCTTGATCCGTGGGATCCGGTGCGAAAGACTGGAGATCCGGTCCCAGGATGCTCGTCACGCCAATCCCTGGACGGGTGTCCCGGGGCTCCACTCGAAAGGAATCCCGACGCTTTGCGACTGGATCCCAGGTGGCAATCAAGGGAGAATGGCCGGCGTCTTCGCATCCAACTGCGTCTGCGCGGACCAAATGTTGTCCGCAGGTGTTGACGACGCCAGCGGTTGGATTGATTGGGCACGCAAACAGGTTTCCGGTCCAGTCTTGATACAAGTCGGACGTGACGAATTGCGACTGGTAGACGACCGAATTGGCGTTGAGGCCGGTGGAATTACGGCGGCCGAGGCGGTCGACTGCGAGCATCTAGGATCTCTGTGACGATGACCTGCAGATCGTTGGTCACATCGGTGGGGCTGGTGGCCGCAAAATACGTTCCGGTTCCGCCCGCCTCCGCCATGGCGTTCAGTGTCGCGGCGGCGACGGGGTAGGCGGTCGGATTGGTGGCCTCCCCATGCCAATGATGTATGTCTTGATGCCCGCGGCCGCGAGCTCCGTTAGCTCGGCGATGGATCGGTATAGGCCTTGTCATTCGTGGTGTTGACACCGTAGCCACCGGCGGAAAAACTGCCGAGCGGCGGCCAGAGAGTTCCGTTTAAAGCCTGTGTCGGCAGGCCATCTGTCATCAAGACAAGGTAGCGTTGTGTGGCGCAGCCGTTGGTGCTCGGGGGGTTATGTTGGTGAAGTAGTAGTTTGCATAGCTTGACCAAACCGGCGATGGGGGATGCACGGCCTGCGCTTTTATTTCCGGTGTTCCGCCGTTGTTTGTTTCCGGCGCGAGATATGGCGTGAATTGATTGATTGCATTTGCAACGGATGTCGGGTTGGGTACCGCGCTTGCAGACGTCATATTTACCACATGTGGCCGGAGTTGGCAGTTTGACCGGAATAATACCCAAACCCGCGCTCCTCATACATCCATTCGGCAGATGCCGGGACGAAACCCGCGTTGGTGGGGTTGGTGGTCCTCACGCCCCAGCAACCATTGGTTGCGGCGGGATACGATTCGTAAACGCCGCCTCTGTTGTATTACCTCAAGCTATTCGGCTCCGTGAACTGCGTCGCTGGATAGACCGTTCCATAAGTGATACAGATCGGATCGGCATAGCCGTTGGGGGCGTAAAGCCCGTCGTTGACCACTGCGTCGTCGCTGCTGGCGGCGACCACCATGTAGGGGCTATCGTAGAGTTTGGCGGCTGTAATAACTGGTCAATATGTTGCAGTCTTGCGAAATCGCGAATCCTGCGGAGACATTGATTTGGTAGCAAGGATTGGACCAGCGCGCTGCCTGCGGGCGGAGTGGGAGTGCCGTGAAGGTGAACCCGCCGGGGTTACTCATCTGGTAGACCCACGTGGTGTATAAACCCGGATAGCCGGTCTCATAGTCCATGAGTCCGAAATCCGCACTGGCGATAAAGGCGTTCAAGATTGCCGTGATGCCCGCCTTGGCGACATTCAAGCGGCTGTCGGAGTTGTCGAACAGCGTTCCGCCGTAGTTCAGTAAGGGCGCAACGCCACCCGACCCGGGTTGACCGGCGGCGTGAATCCAGCCGGGATGGTGAAATTCACCCGTAAAGTCGACGTGCACAAACAACGGATGCGGGATCGCGCCGGAGCCGGTGTAGATCGCACCGCTCAGGCCGCCATCCATCGACTGCCAATTGCCCAGCGCGAGCAAAATTTGCGGATGCGCGGGCAAGGTAATGGTCATCGGCACCTGCGAGATCTGCAGTGGTGCAGGTATGGCGGCGGCGCCCATCGATTGGATGACCAGCAGATGAGCGCCGTACACAGCGCGGAGAATAATGTGTGCGCAACGCGGCGCTCCGCTGATTTTGAGATTAGCCTTTGCATAAATGGTTTCCTTGCGAGCCTTGGGCTAACGAACAATCGTTTGCAACATGGTGGTGGAGGTCCCGTCGGCGCCGATACCTTGCGCAGTCACCCGATAGACGGTGACCGGCGGCGACGTCGGATTAAGCGACGTCACGGACAGGTCATCGCCTGCGACTGCAACGGACGGCAAATTCTCGATGACAACTTTGGGGGCCGGGACAGTGGACGGCATGTTGGTCATCGCGGGCCCCGCGTAGGGCAGTGTGTTGGCCGGGTTGGTCCAATCCATACCCGTCAGCGGGCTGCCGTTGGTAAAAAGCGGTGCATACAAGCCGTTGGTGTTGCCGGCGAAATTCACGTAGAGGCCCGTGAGCAGGCCGTTTTCGGCACTGCGCAACGCGGCCTCAGCCGCTTGTTGGCCTATTTGGCGATTGTCGTCGTTGCGCGCCATGCGTTCTTCGACGGTCTGCATGCGCGCCGCGGTGACGCCGAGCAAGCTCAAGATCAACAACAGAATCAGGGCCACGAACATCACGACGCCGCTTTGCTTCGATCGACCGCCCAACGAGTAAGAATGTTTTCGCATCAGTACACCCTCAAGGCAGTGCGTTGCGTACGGCAATGGTTTCTTCGAACACCTGGCGAGCGCGGGTATCGTTCGGCGCCGTGACCTGCGTCCCCAGCAAGTTGTAGGTCTTGCACCCGTGGGGTGCGCCGAGCCCGGCGCGCTCGCCGCCAACAGTGCGACCTTGACGCTCATGACCGTGTTGAAATCGGCCACCAGATCGGCGGTGACGTACTCGGCGACCGTTTGCGTCTTGGTCGTATCCAGACCGTAAAGATCTGCAGCGCTTCGATATCGGGCACCAGCTCGTTGCCGCTTAAAGTCCCCGTGGCATTCAGATCGTAAGCCCCAGAGCGCACCGTCGCCATCCGCCCTGCGCCGATGTAGTAGACGACGGTATCGATCGGAGTGACTTGTGCTCCCGGGGCAAACGACAGAGGGAAAGCAGCGGTGGAGTTTCCGGGGAGCCGCCGGCATTATGGGTGATGACGGAGTTGGCACCCGGCGGCGCCAGTCCCGAAACTTGGAAGACGACGCCCTTGGTGCAATCGGAAATGACCGCCAGCTGTCCGGTCTGCAACGATCCTTGCGTATTCACGGTAAAGGATGCGGCGCCATCGAGGATCACCGACACATAGACAGTCTGCGCATTCGGCAACGTCGAGCGCACCACGAGCACATCATTGTTCTGCACGGGTAAACCGGCCAAAGTGGCATCGAGGCCGCCTGTCCAATCCCCCACAGTCCCATCGCCCGCGACCGGCGCCGGCGCAACCGCGTAGGCACCAGCCGGTCCCGTGCCGACCGCCTCGAAACCTTGCAGTGCTTCGTTGAAGCTGAAGGCAACGGGTGAGCCGGCGTTGAGAATTCCCTGCATGTTCGGCGCAGTCGTGCAGGACATGTATCCGGCGCCGCGAACCGAATTCGCGATGAAGTTGAGCGCAAAGCGGCCGCCGTCGGTGAGCGCTGCGGTTCCCGATGTCGCTTCGAATGCCGAGCGTGAGCCGACGAAGACCGATATCACGCCCGCCGTCACGATCATGGCCAAAGTGATCGCCACCATCAGTTCGACCAGCGAGAATCCGCGTGCCTTATTCATAGCACGGTCTCCAATGTAATCGATTGCGTGGTCAGGCCGCCGGCATTGAGAGTGTTTTGCGCGACGCTGTCATCCCAGGACACGATGATGGTTACGGTAGTCTGTCCCGCGACGAGCGCTGTCGCAACCGAGCCCTGACCGTTCGGCAGCGCGCCGGGAGGCACCGCGCCGCTGTTAGCATTCAAATGCAAGCCCCACTGATACAGGTCATACAGCGCAACCTGGGTGGTGGTGACGCAGGAGCCCACTCCCACGCACAGCGCGCCGGGAGCGACGGCCGGCACGGCTGCGGCGGTGTTGTAGGTTCCGGCAATGATCGCTTCCTGTCGGTTCGCGCGCATGTCGTCCAAGATTTCGTACGCCAGCGCGGTGGCCTGGCTGCGCAGGTAGGCGCTGTCGTTCGAATGCGAGGAGAAGAGCATCAGCTTGGCGATGCCGAGCAAGCCGATCGCCAATATCACCAGCGAAACCAGCACTTCGATCAGCGTGAAGCCGCCGCTTAGCGCGACGTTGTGTTGCAATTTGTGTTGAGCATTGTCATGACCGTTACGGACACGCCAACGCGGCGCCTGCTACCGAGAATCCGGGCTTTTGCGATGCTGCGATCCGGCCGGTGAGATTGACTTCAACCTGACGCGCATACGCGGCGCCGCGCGTATCGCAAATTCTGAGGGTGAACGGCGCCAAGGGTGCAGTGCCGTTTGAGTTGAAAGTAATTCCCGTGGCCGGCCCAGCGACCGGAGTCACGGTGTTCGTTCCGCTGAGCGCGGGAATCGCCTGCAAAACAGCCGTATTAGCCGGAGTCACAGGATCGATGTAGGTCACGATCCAGCCTTCGGTCCAGGGTCCCGCATCGCAGGCGGTTTGGTTCGCCGAGGGGCAAATCGTGACGCCATTGGGAGAGGCGCGTTTAACGGCTTCGCTGCGGGCATAGCTCAAGCTTTCGACCAGAGAATTGGCCTGACCGGTGTCGCGGTCGTTTAGCAAGAAACTTCTGAACGCGGGTATGGCAATGCCCAAAAGTATTCCGGCGACCGTGATGGACACCATCAGTTCGATCAGAGTAAAACCGCGCGGCAGAGGTTTCATGAGCCGCATACTAGGGAGGCAAGCTTGCTTGAACCTGACGCGTGTGGTGTTGCGCCTCAGAATGGGATCTAGTTCACGGCTCGTGCCGGAAACTGGATCAGGACGCGCGTGCCAGCGCCGTTCGCGCCCGACTCGATCGTCATCGAGGCCTCGTACAGCCGGGCGATTTCATCGACGATGGCGAGTCCCAGGCCGCTGCCATGGCCGCGAGAATTGGGCATTCGGTAAAATCGC
Source organism: uncultured Gammaproteobacteria bacterium (assembly GCA_963721095.1). GTDB lineage: Bacteria > Pseudomonadota > Gammaproteobacteria > Steroidobacterales > Steroidobacteraceae > Bog-1198. The sequence goes on from CAVRHU010000001.1 coordinate 1,572,662, forward strand.
TGGCGCACCCGTTGACGCTCGACTTCGGGAATGCCCGGCCCGGTATCCGAGACACTCAGATAGGGCCGGCCGTTATTCTCTCCGGCGCTGGCCGTAACGCTGCCGCCGGCCGCGGTGTATTTCAGAGCGTTGTCGACCAGGTTGGTCACTAGATCATCGAGCAAGGAGGGGTCCGCGCGGATCAGTGCGGGCATGGTATCGACCCCCAGATCGATATTCGCCTGCAAGGCGCGGTCGAAAAACTTGGCCGCGACTTCGTTGACGATGGCTTGAAGATCCACAGTCTGGTTCCTTGCGCTTAGGTTCGCGGAAGCATCGGCTCGGGCCAGTGTGAGCAGCTGATTCGCAGAATGCGCAAGCTGTTTCACACCCTCCTGCAGATTGAGCAACCGTGCCTTGATCGGTTGGGCGGCCGATTCAGCGACGAGCAAATCCAGTTGCGCCTGCATGCCGGTGATGGGTGTGCGCAGTTGATGAGCGGTGTCCGCGATGAACTGTTGCTGCGATTGAACCGAGCTGCGCAACATTCCGAACAGCCGGTTGAGTGTGACCACCACCGGCGCAATCTCGCGCGGCACCGATGTCTCGACAATGGGGCGCAGGTCAAGCGGCGAGCGGCTTGCGATTTCATCGCGCAATCTTCTGACAGGACGCAAACCCAATTGGATTCCGAACCAAACCAAAACCAGGGTGATATCGAGCTGGACGAAGTCCCATAACAGAGTGCTCATCAAACCGAGTCGCGCTTCCGGCTCACTGGTTTTTCTCATGTCCGCCACCGTCAAGGTGAGCGGACCGGCTGATGTGTTGAAACGCGTCGTCAGGGTGCGCACGCTGCGGCCGTCGAGCTGCACCAACGCCAACAGATCGGTACCTTCGCCGCCCATGGCGACGGGCGGCAACCGTTCATCGCCTGCGAGCAGCCTTCCCTCACCGTCGCGCAACACATACCTGACAGAATCGGAGGTCGGCAGAAACGGCTTGACGTAGGGGTTGAGGTCCAGTGCGACCTGACCTCGTTTGACGGATACATGGGCCATCAACGAGATCGCCGCATCCTTCAGACGCCGGTCGCTGCTGATCACTCCCGGCGCCACATTATTGAAATAGTGAATCAACGCCCCGCAAAGGGCCAACAGCATGAGCGGAATGGCCAACCAGAAAATCAAATGACGGCTGATGGAAGAATGTCAAGCGAGCTTCGCTTCTTCCAGTCTGATAGCCTAAGCCCCGCAAGCTGCGAATGATCGCCGCCGTGCCGAGCTTGGCGCGCAGGCGCGAGATATGCACTTCGACCGCATTGGCCTGATGTCTTGCTCGGGGCCGGCGACTGCTTGCTATACGCGCTCCTTGGAGACGATTTGAGCCGAGCGCCGCGCCAGGCACTCGAGGACCAGCCACTCCCGCGCCGTCAGTTCAACTTCTGCTTCATCAATGCTGAGGCGTTTACCGCCAGATCCACGCTCATGCGATTGAGCTTGACGACGCCGCTCGCGGCGCCGAGCGAACGGCGCATCAGCGCGCGGCAACGGGCTGCGAGTTCCGCCGCTTCGAAAGGCTTGCTGAGGAAGTCATCGGCGCCCAGATCCAGCGCCTTGACCTTGTCGGCCAGCGTGCAACGGGCTGTGAGAACGAGCGTCGGAAGCGATTTTCCGGCGCTGCGCAGCCGGCGAACCAGCGTCAGGCCATCGGCGCCGGGCAATCCGACATCGATCACGGCCAGCGCGAATTCCTCGTTGGCAATCGCCGCCTGAGCCGCTTCGGCGCTGCTGACCCGATGCACGGTGTAGCTCGCGGCGGTGAGGCCGCGCAGGATCGCATCGGCAACCAGGTCATCGTCTTCTACTAATAAGAGTCGCACGCGTCACTTTACTACGAGCAGGGCCGCGACTTAAACGGAGGAGACAGGCTCCTACGGATCACCGACCGCGTGACTGGTGGAGTTGTTCGGATCATCGCGATCGGCGCCAAAGGCGCTGCGCTTGGGCGGAATCAAGGCGCGCATCCTCGCTTCATACGCTTTGGCAAAGGTCTCGTTAAAGACGTGCGGGAACCCGTCGGCGGGACGTTGCGCAAGACCTGCGAACAGCTCGGCGTACAGATCCCAGTACTTGGCCTTGTTCTGGCCGCCAAACACGCCTCGCTTGCCGGCGCGATCGAAGCGCTGTTCCAGCTCCTTCGGGTCGACGCGGCTCAAGAATTCCTCGAAGGCTGCGCGGGTCGCGGCTTGAGCCGCAGTACTTTGCGCTTTGAGTTCACGAAAGTTGTCGCGAATCGCCTCCACCGATCCGGCACGTGTCGAGATGGTGGTGAGCAGCCGCACCAATGCCTCGTCGACTCCTTTGGAAAGATTCAGGGGCGATTCGGGCGCGTCTGCGGACGGGGCGGGAATCTTGAATTTATTGCGGAACTCATTGCGGCCCTGATTCAGGTCCATGAGACCGAGCACGGCCTCGCGCAGCAATTGACCCGCGAGCTGCAGCGCCGCGCCGCGAGCTTCCGGGCTCACGGAGCGAGGTTCGATTCCGGCGCCGCGGCAAAAGGCCGCCAGGCCAACGTCGAAATCGCCCTCGTACAATGCGAGGCTTTGCGAGCGCGAAAGATAGGGGTTCGGAGAGTTTTCGATGACGGAAGAGGTTCGCAGGCCATCGACCTTCGGGGTGTCCACTTTCTCGACCTTTAGGGGTCGGGTCATCATGTGCCACGGAGTTCCCCCGCCATCCGCTGATTCGGGCGGATGCTCGACCGGCGGCAGGGACTGCCCATACAGATCGCGTGGCCTGGCGCCCGAGTCCGCGATCGACAGACCACTGGGTTCCAGCAACTGGCTCAAATCGAGGTCGGCACCCAAGTCGTTGGCGGTGGACTTTTTGACCGCGGACGAAGGCGATTGTCCGTCGTATGCAACGATGGCACTTTCTTCCGGCGGAAAGTCATTGGACTGGTCGATGCTTACCAACAGCTCGTACTCGCCCAAGCGCACGTAGTCGCCGTCCTTGAGCGCATAGTCGTGATACTTGCCGAGCGGAACCTGGGCCCCGTTGACATAGGTGCCGTTGGAGCTGGTATCGACCAGAATATAAGCGCCGGCCCGAAAATCCACGCGGGCATGTTTGCCCGAGAGATAGCGCTCAGGGTCGGGTAGAATCCACTCGTTGTCAGTGCCGCGCCCGATCGTGCCGCCGTGTACGCCGAAGACTTTGGTGGCTAGCGGACCTAAGCGGGTTGAGTGCTCGCTGACGACGCGTAAGCGCAGGGCCATAAGTCATTCCCTCCAGCGGGTCTCAAGGTTCGCGCTAAGTGCCGGTATAATATGGTGAAATACTAGCAATGCCCGGAGCCTCCTAAATGGCCGCGAGTCACATTTTCAAAGTTCTGTTCGTGAATCAAGGCAAGGTCTATGAGATCTACGCCCGTAAAGTGAGTCACGGCAGCCTGTTCGGCTTCATTGAGGTCGAGGAGCTGGTGTTTGGGGAACGCTCGACGGTGGTCGTGGATCCGGCTGAGGAAAAGATCAAGGCGGAATTCAACGAGGTGAAGCGCACCTATCTTCCCATGCATTCGGTGCTGCGCATCGATGAAGTCAAGAAACAGGGCGTCAGTAAAATCGTGGCGCTGGAAGGCTCCAATGTCTCTCAATTCCCGGTGCCGATCTATACGCCCGGAGGAGACTCGAGCGCCCGCAAATAGGTCGTTTCCTGTAGAATGGAGCATGTTTAGCCTTTACGGCGCACCGGCGCTGTCGCAATTCCGCCTCGATCAACTACTGCGCACACTTACGCCTTCAGAGCCGCGTGTCCACGCGCTCACTTCCCGCTGGATGCACTTCATCGATGCCTCGCGCACCTTGAACGAATCCGAACTTCAGGTGCTCGGAAAACTGCTCACCTATGGGCCCCGTGTTCCCCCCACGCAGCAGGATTTGCCCGGCGGCCAGCCCATATTGGTGACTCCGCGCATCGGCACCGAGTCGCCCTGGTCGAGCAAGGCCAGCGACATCGTGCATGTTTGCGGACTCAGCGCGGTGACGCGTGTCGAACGCGGCACCGTGTACTTCATCGAAGCAACCGCGCCGCTGAGCAATGCGGACTTAGCGAAGCTGGCGGCACATTTGCATGATCGCATGACCGAGTCGATTTGGATCGATACGCTGGCGCCCGAAGGGCTGTTTCACGCCGCGCCGCCGCGCGGTTTGCGCCAGGTGTATTTGGGCGAGCACGGCCGCGAGGCGCTGGCGCGCGCCAACGAACAATGGGGCTTGGCGCTGTCAAGGGACGAAATCGACTATCTGGTGCGCGCATTTGGCCAGTTGGGGAGAAACCCCACCGATGTCGAGCTGATGATGTTCGCCCAGGCCAATTCCGAACATTGCCGCCACAAGATATTCAATGCGCAGTTCGTCATCGATGGCAGTCCGAAGCCGCTGTCGCTGTTTGACCTGATTCGCGCGACGCATGCGCGCAATTCAACCGGCGTCCTATCCGCTTACCGCGACAACGCGGCGGTCATCGTCGGCGCCAACGCCACGCGTTTTTCCCCCGATCCGCTCACCCAGCGCTACGGCGGCACGCGAGAGCCCATCGATATTTTGATGAAGGTGGAAACTCACAATCATCCGACGGCCATCTCGCCCTTTCCCGGTGCCGCGACAGGAGCGGGAGGCGAGATTCGCGACGAAGGTGCGACCGGTATCGGCGCAAAACCCAAGGCCGGACTCACCGGCTTCTCGGTCTCCAATTTGAAAATTCCCGGCATGATGCAATCCTGGGAAGTAGATTTCGGAAAACCCGATCGCATTGCCTCGGCGCTCGACATCATGATTGCCGCACCGATCGGCGCGGCCTCCTTTAACAACGAATTCGGGCGCCCGAATACCTGCGGCTATTTTCGGGTGTTCGAGCAGGCGACGGCACCTGATGCCGCAAGTCCGGCAGCGATCCGCGGTTACCACAAGCCCATCATGGTTGCCGGGGGCATAGGCTGCGTGCGGCGGCAAAATGTCGAGAAGAAAGAGGTCGTCGTGGGAGCCCCGCTCGTTGTCTTGGGCGGTCCTTCGATGCTGATCGGCCTCGGAGGCGGAGCCGCGTCGTCGGTAGGCAGCGGCCAGAGTTCATCCGAATTGGACTTCGCGTCGGTGCAGCGCGGCAATGCTGAAATTCAACGGCGGGCTCAAGAGGTGATCGACCGTTGCGTCGCCTTGGGCGATTCGAATCCCATTCTGCTGATTCACGATGTGGGCGCCGGCGGGTTGTCCAATGCCATACCCGAGGCCATTGCGCACAGTCATCGCGGCGGCCGAATCGACCTGCGCAAAATCCCCAGCGCGGAATCGGAACTCTCGCCGATGGAGATTTGGTGCAACGAGGCTCAGGAGCGCTACGTACTGGCGCTCCTGCCGGGAACCGTCGAGCAATTCAAGGCGATATGCGAACGCGAACGCTGCCCGTTCGCGGCCGTGGGCGAGATCACTGCGGATGGCCTGCTCAAGGTCACCGATCCAGTACTGCACGACGTTCCTGTCGATATGCCCATCGACGTGCTGCTCGGCAAGGCGCCGCGCATGACGCGCGATGTGCATTCGCTCGCGAAGGTCGCTTCCTCACTCTCCACCGGCGGCGTTGCGTTGAGCGACTCGCTCGATCGATTGCTGACCATGCCGACGATTGCCGACAAATCCTTCCTGATCACGATCGGCGACCGTACCGTCGGCGGTTTGATCAGCCGCGACCAAATGGTCGGTCCGTGGCAGGTACCGGTTGCGGATGTGGCGGTTTCGTTGAGCAGCTACGAGGAGTACAGCGGCGAAGCCATGGCGATGGGGGAACGCGCGCCGGTCGCCGTGCTCGACGCGCCGGCCTCCGGACGCTTGGCGGTGGCGGAGGCGATCACCAATATCATGGCGGCCGACATTCGACGCTTGGAAGACATACGACTGTCGGCGAACTGGATGGCCGCCTGCGGGGCACCTGGCGAGGATGCCGAGCTGTACGCCACCGTCAGCGCGGTCAGTGAACTTTGCACGGCGCTCTGCATCACGATTCCCGTGGGCAAGGACTCCCTGTCGATGAAGACGACTTGGCGCGAGGGCGGCCGCGAGCGCTCGGTGCTCGCCCCGGTATCGCTGATCGTGTCCGCATTTGCGCCCGTGCAGGACGCACGTGCGACGCTGACGCCGCAGCTCAACCTTTCGCAGCCCTCGCGCCTGCTGCTCATCGATTTAGGCAAGGGCAAAAATCGTCTCGGCGGCTCTTGCTGGGCCCAGGTCCATCTGAAGAACGGCGGATCTCCCCCGGAACTGGACAGCCCCGAGCTGCTCCGCGCGATGTTTTTCGCAATGCGCGAACTGAAGGATCAAGGATTGCTGCTCGCCTATCACGACCGGTCGGACGGCGGTGTGCTCGTGACGCTCTTGGAAATGGCGTTCGCCGCGCATTGCGGACTGCGCATCGATTTAGGAGCGGTCGATGACATCATTGCCGCAGCCTTCTCCGAAGAGCTGGGCGCGGTCATCCAAGTTGCGGCTGCACGCGGCGCCGACGTGCAGCGTATCCTCGCGCGCCACAGCCTGACTGCGCTGACGCGCGATGTCGGCGAGCCGGCGCCGGGAGACGAAGTACAGCTCAGCGCCAACGGCGGCCTTGTCTTCAGCGGCTCGCGCACCGAGTTGCACCGGCGATGGAGCGAGGTATCGTTTCGCATGCAGGCACTGCGCGACAATCCCGATTGCGCGCGGCAAGAATATGCGCGGCTCGAGGATCCGCAGGACCCAGGGCTGCATGCCACGTTGAGCTACGATCCGAAGAACGATGTTGCCGCGCCCTTTATTCAGCGCGGCGTGCGGCCGGCGATCGCCATTCTGCGCGAGCAGGGCGTCAACAGTCAGGTGGAAATGGCCGCGGTATTCACGCGCTCCGGATTCGACGCCTACGATGTGCACATGACGGACATCTTGTCGGGACGCGTGCACCTCGGAAGATTTCACGGGCTGGTCGCGTGCGGCGGCTTTTCCTATGGCGATGTCCTGGGAGCGGGGGAAGGATGGGCCAAGTCCATCCTATTCAATGCGCGCGCCCGCCAGGAATTCGCGGCTTTCTTCGAGCGAGCTGCGACATTTACCTTGGGCGTCTGCAACGGCTGTCAAATGCTTTCCGCCCTGAAGGAGTTGATTCCCGGTGCGGGAGCGTGGCCACGATTTGTACGCAACCGTTCGGAGCAGTATGAGGCGCGCCTGTCATTGGTGAGGGTACCGCCGTCCAACTCGGTCCTGTTTGCCGGCATGCATGGATCGGTCCTGCCGATCGCGGTGGCGCACGGCGAGGGGAGGGCGGATTTTGATCCCGGCGTAACCTCGGCGGCGCTGCTGCAGGAGCGTCTAGTGACGCTGCAATATGTGGATCATCGCGATCGACCCACGCAAGTTTATCCTTTCAATCCCAACGGCTCCGAATCGGGGCTGGCCGGCCTATGCAGCACCGACGGGCGCGTGACCTCGCTGATGCCGCATCCGGAGCGGGTATTTCGCAGCGTCCAGAACTCCTGGGTATCGAAAGACTGGGCGGAAGACGGCGGATGGATGCGATTATTCCGCAATGCACGGGTCTTTGTTAACTAGCACTGCGACACTGAACGGCACGTATGGCCCACGGAGAGGGGACGATACGCGGCACATAAGAAGCAGTGCCGCGAATCTTCCCATCGCCCTGGGTCTTGGTCGTTCATTGTCACGGTGCTTGTTGGCGAGTCTTCCCCTCGCTGGCGATTATCCGGCTTCCGCTTGATTCGGTGCGACGAATCGGCGGAAGGTGACCGCTTGTATCAGACGCGCCTTGCGCACAAAGGTTTGATACAGCAAGTCGCGCATGACCTCCAATAAAATTCCGGCGTGTTCCGACGTCAAATTGGGATGATTGGGCCAGGGGTCGCTATCACTGCCGAACAGCACCGCACGCAGGATCGAAAACGTGTCATCGTCGAGATCCGCGAGCGAGCGGATTTCCTGCAAGGTGTCGAACAGTTCCAGCTTGCCCCGTTCGCCCAATTCACGAAATAGGGATTGCGCCGTGCGGCGGCTCATCGACCCGAATGCATTGAAGCAGGCTGCCGAATAGCAGTTGAGCGCCTCTTTGAACAAACCTTCCGCCTCTTCGGGCAGATACGTCAGCGGGAAGTGTTCGCGCGCGCGTTCGATCTCGATGAAGTTGGACGCCAGCTCCACCCGCAATGCCGTGTAGGCCTTCACAGCAAACTTGAGGAATATCGGTTCGATGCAGGTATCGCAACGAAACACGATGCCGATGTGCTTCGGCTTTCGACGGCTGAGTTCCTCGAATTTTGGCACCGCGATCGGAGTGAGGTGCGTCAAGGTCTGACAGTGAGGACAAGTCAGCGCGATGCCTTGGTATTCGACATGCAGCTCGTCCTGGGGCGTGATGTAAATGCTCATGGCTCAACCCGTCAGTGGTTTGTAGCGAATTCGGTGAGGTTGGCTGGCATCCTCGCCTTTGCGTTTCTTGTAATCCTCGACATATTCCTGATAGTTGCCTTCGAACCAAACGGCCTGCGAATCGCCTTCGAACGCGAGGATATGCGTCGCGATCCGATCGAGAAACCAGCGGTCATGCGAAATGACCACTGCACAGCCCGGGAACGCGACCAAGGCGTCTTCCAGAGCGCGCAGCGTTTCAATATCCAAATCGTTGGTCGGTTCGTCGAGCAGCAAGACGTTGCCGCCGGCCTTCAAGACCTTGGCTAGGTGCACGCGGTTGCGCTCGCCGCCGGAAAGCTCGCCGATCATCTGACCCTGCTGGACGCCCTTGAAATTGAAGCGGCCGACGTAGCCGCGAGAGGAAGTCTCGTAGTTGCCGACCTTGATAAGATCCAGGCCGCCCGAGATTTCCTGCCAGACCGTGTTCTTGTCGTTCAGAGCTTGTCGGGATTGATCGACGTAGGCGAGTTTGACGCTGGGTCCCAAGCGAATTTCGCCGCTGTCGGGCTTCTCGATGCCGGACAGCATGCGGAACAAAGTCGTCTTGCCGGCGCCGTTGGGGCCGATGATGCCCACGATGCCGCCGGGCGGCAGGTTGAAACTCAACGAGTCGATCAGCAGCCGATCGTCGTAGCCCTTGCGCAGATTCTTGCATTCGATGACCAAATCGCCCAAGCGATCGCCCGGCGGTATGTAGATCTCGTTGGTCTCGTTGCGCTTCTGAAATTCCTGCGAGGCCAGTTCTTCATAGCGCTGCAACCTCGCCTTGGATTTGGCTTGACGCGCCTTTGGGTTGGTGCGCACCCATTCCAGTTCGCGTTTGAGGGTCTTGGCCAGCGCCTCCTGTTGGCGCTCCTCCTGAGCCAGGCGCAATCCTTTCTGCTCCAGCCAGGAAGAGTAATTGCCCTGCCAGGGAATGCCATGGCCGCGATCGAGCTCCAGAATCCACTCGGCCACATTGTCCAGAAAGTAGCGATCGTGCGTGACGGCGATCACCGTGCTCGGGTACTCCTCCAGAAAATGCTCGAGCCAGGCCACCGATTCGGCGTCCAGGTGATTGGTCGGCTCGTCGAGCAGCAGCATGTCGGGCTTGGACAACAACAGGCGGCACAGGGCGACGCGCCGCTTTTCGCCGCCCGATAGCTTGCCGACCACGGCATCCCACGGCGGCAAACGCAGCGAGTCCGCCGCGATCTCGAGCTTGCGCTCCAGCTCCCAGCCGCCGACCGCGTCGATCTTGTCCTGCAGTTTCGCCTGCTCCTCGAGAGCCTTGTTCATTTCATCGTCGGACATCGGCTCGGCGAACTTGTCGCTGATCGCATTGAAGCGGTCGATCAAGCTTTGCACATCGCCGACTCCCTCGCCGACCACCTCGCGCACGGTCTTGGCTTCGTCCAGCAGCGGTTCTTGCGGCAGATAGCCGACTTTGATGCCAGCCTGCGCGCGCGCCTCGCCCTCGATATCCTTGTCGACGCCGGACATGATTTTCAGCAGCGTGGATTTTCCCGCGCCGTTCAATCCCAGCACGCCGATCTTCGCGCCGGGGAAAAAACTCAAGCTGATATCACGCAGAATAATGCGCTTGGGCGGCACGACCTTGCCAACCCGGTTCATGGTGTAAATGAACTGAGCCATCTATTGCCTGTAATGAATTAATCGCGTGAATTCGCGGGGAAACACGGCAATTATCCGCGCCTCAAGCCGGCTTGTCACGGCGCGGCCATCTTTCTAGGGAAGCCTACCCTTATAAGCTACAATTGGCGGCTATTTTCGGAGTTTTATCCATGTTTAACGCCCAAATGGCCATTGCCGGCTTTGATCCTGAACTTGCGAACGCGATTGCCGGAGAGCGCGGCCGTCAGGAGGATCATATCGAACTGATCGCCTCGGAGAACTACGCCAGCCCGCGGGTGCTCGAGGCGCAAGGCTCGGTACTGACCAATAAATACGCCGAGGGCTATCCGGGAAAGCGCTACTACGGCGGCTGCGAGTTCGTCGATATTGCAGAGAGCTTGGCCATCGAGCGGGCGAAGCAATTGTTTGGCGCGGCGTACGCGAACGTGCAACCCCATTCCGGATCCCAGGCGAATGCCGCGGTGTACTTCGCGCTGCTCAGCCCCGGCGACACCATTTTGGGGATGAGCCTCGATCATGGCGGCCATCTGACCCACGGGGCGAAGGTGAATTTCTCGGGTAAATTCTTCAAAGCGGTTCAATACGGCGTGGTCACCGAAACCGGCATTCTTGACTACGATCAGGTCGATCGTCTGGCGCGCGAGCACCGCCCCAAGATGATCGTGGCCGGGTTTTCCGCCTATTCCCGCGTCATCGATTGGGCGCGCTTCCGCGCCATCGCCGATTCGGTGGGCGCCTACCTGTTCGTGGACATGGCGCACGTGGCGGGTCTGATCGCGGCGGAGCTGTATCCAAACCCGGTGCCCTTTGCAGATGTCGTCACGACAACCACGCACAAAACGCTTCGCGGTCCCCGTGGCGGGCTGATCCTGGCGCGGCCCCATGCCGACTTGCACAAGAAATTCAATTCCATGGTGTTTCCGGGAATTCAAGGCGGCCCGCTCATGCATGTGATTGCGGCGAAGGCCGTAGCATTCCTGGAAGCGTTGCAGCCGGAATTCAAAACCTATTCGGCGCAAGTCATTGCGAACGCGCGGGCGATGAGCGCGGTGCTGAAGGAGCGCGGCTACAAGATCGTTTCCGGCGGCACTGACAATCACTTATTTTTATTGGATTTGATCGGCAAGGAGATCACCGGCAAGGATGCGGATGCCGCGCTGGGGCGCGCGCATATCACGGTCAACAAGAATGCCGTGCCAAACGATCCGCGTCCGCCCTCGATCAGCAGCGGACTCAGGATAGGCACGCCCGCGGTGACGACGCGCGGATTCAAGGAGCCCGAAGTGCGGCAACTTTCCCACTGGATCGCAGACGTGCTCGATCATATGGGAGATGAAGCAGCGCTCGAGCGCGTGCGCGCCGCCGTGGTGGAGATATGCCGGCGATTCCCGGTCTACGGCCGGGCTTCTTGAGATCGATGAGCGGCAGCGATGCATTGCCCGTTTTGCGGTCACACCGACACTAAGGTGATCGACTCTCGCCTCGCCGGCGAGGGGCGCCAGATTCGCCGGCGCCGCGAGTGTCTGGCATGCACGGAGCGATTCACCACATTTGAGGCCGCCGAGTTGCTGCTGCCTACGGTGGTCAAGGGAGATCGCAGCCGCGAGCCTTTCGACGAGAAAAAACTCCTCACCGGCATGCAAAAGGCGCTGGAAAAGCGGCCGGTTTCGCGCGAAGCGATCGAAGCGGCGGCGGCGAGGATTTGTCACAAACTGCGCAGCTTGGGAGAGCGCGAAATCGCATCGCGCAGCATCGGAGAAATGGTCATGGAGGAGTTGCGGCACCTGGATGAAGTGGGATATGTCCGCTTCGCCTCCGTATACCGCAGCTTTCAGGACGTGGACGCTTTCCGCACCGAGATCGATCAACTGCGGCGGCATCGCCGTCGCCGCGAGCCCAGCAAGGATCAATTGCCGTTGCTGCCGGGCGATGCAGCCGACGATGAGGAAAAGTGAGCGAGCCAATCACAGCGCAAGATCGATCGCATCTGGCGCACGCGTTGGAATTGGCGATGCACGGCCTTTACACGACGGACCCAAACCCGCGGGTCGGCTGTGTGATCACTCAAGCGGACCATGTGGTAGGGGAGGGCTGGCATGTTCGCGCGGGCGAGGCACATGCGGAAGTGAATGCGCTTCGCGCGGCCGGACCCCAAGCACGCGGCGCAACTGCGTACATCAGCTTGGAACCGTGCAGTCACACGGGCCGCACGCCACCATGCGCGGACGCTTTGATTGCGGCCGGCGTCGCACGCGTCGTGTGTTGCACGCGCGATCCGAATCCGAAAGTTGCGGGACGTGGGATCGAGCGCTTGGAGCAGGCAGGCATCGCCGTTCAGGTGGGCGCGCTCGCCGATGAGGCCCGCCGCCTCAATGTCGGCTATTTCTCTCGCCACGAGCGCGGCCGCCCTTACGTGCGCCTCAAATTGGCGATGAGTCTCGACGGACGTACGGCCCCGGCAGACGGCAGCCGCGCGTGGATCAGCGGAACGGCTTCCCGCGCCGACGTGCAGAGCTTGCGCGCCCGCAGCTCCGCCGTGCTCACGGGCGCCGGCACGGTATGCAGCGATGATCCACAGCTCAACGTGCGCTTGAGTTATGGGCCGTGGGTGCGCCAGCCGTTGCGCGTGGTGCTCGATACCCTGCTGAAGACCCCGCGGGCGGCGAAGGTTTACAATCATGATGAGGCGCTGGTATTCGCGGCGCCGGAGGCGCCGCCGGGTTCCTTCAAGGACCTCAAAGTCGAGCGAGTTCCTCGCGCCGCGGGCGGCCTGGATCTTGATGCCGTCCTGCAAAACCTGACGGCGCGCGAGGTCAACGAACTGCTGGTCGAGTGCGGGGCGACGCTCGCGGGGTCTTTCGTTGGCAAGCAGCTGGTCGATGAACTCGTTCTATATGTTGCGCCCGCACTGCTCGGCGATGATGCGCCGCCGTTGCTGCGCATGCAGTCCGGCGGAGAGGCATGGCCGCGGTTTGAATTTTGCGACGTGCAGCAATTCGGAGACGACATGCGGTTGATTCTCAAACCGAAGAAGCATTAAAGATGTTCACGGGAATTGTCCTGGCGAAAGGGCGCCTCACCTCGATCGCAGAACGGGGCGGCGATTTGGAGTTGGGCATCGATGCTAGCGGGATCGAGCTTGCGCGCATCCATGTCGGCGACAGCGTTTGCGTCCAGGGCGTCTGTCTCACGGTGACGCGCAAGCAAGGTTCGTGCTTCTTCGCGGACGTATCGCGCGAGACCATGGCAAAGACCACCTTGGGAACATTGGCGGCCGGTTCGAATGTCAATCTGGAGCCGAGCCTGCGGGCCGGAGACGCGCTGGGCGGCCACATGGTCAGCGGCCACGTCGATGGGGTGGGCCGCCTGGTGGGCATTGAACAAGACGCGCGGTCCTGGCGCTTGGAATTTGAGGTGCCGCCCGCCCTGACTCGGTTCGTTGCGTCCAAAGGCTCGATCTGCCTCAATGGAGTCAGCCTCACCGTCAACGCGGCCGAGGGCCGGCGATTCGATGTCAATATCATTCCGCACACGCATTCGGCCACGACATTGGGCGAGCTCGGCGTCGGCGATGGAGTGAACGTCGAGATCGACGTCGTCGCGCGCTACCTGGACCGTCTCATCGGCGCGAGCCGCGTCGGCCATCGCGAAGGGTAGTTCCGCGCTGCGGACCGCGTCTCCCCGCGGGTCGATGCGAGCTCCGGGATCAGGGCGCCGAAAGCGGCGGCACAAGCGCCTGTCGGGCTACAATAGCGGTTCCGGCAATTGCTCAAGGCAACACATGGCTGCGTTCAATTCAATCGATGAAATTCTCGAGGATCTTCGCCGAGGCAAGATGGCGGTGATCATGGATGATGAGGACCGGGAAAACGAGGGCGACCTGATCATGGCCGCGGAATGCGTGCGCGCCGAGGATGTCAATTTCATGGCGCGTTACGGCCGCGGGCTCATCTGCCTGACCCTGACGCGCGATCGGTGCCGCCAGTTGCGGCTGCCGCTCATGGTGAGCGACACGGACCACACACATCGCACGAATTTCACATTGTCGATCGAGGCCGCCGAAGGCGTGACCACGGGAATCTCCGCGCATGATCGGGCGCACACGGTGAAAACTGCCGTGGCGCCGAATGCGCGCCCCGAAGACTTGCGCCAGCCCGGACATATCTTTCCGCTGATGGCGCAGCCCGGCGGCGTGCTGACGCGCGCAGGCCACACGGAGGCGGGGTGCGATCTGGCGCGGCTATCCGGCTTTTCCGCGGCCGCGATGATCGTGGAGATCTTGAACGATGACGGCACCATGGCGCGGCGACCGGATCTGGAACGCTTTGCCAAGACGCATTCTCTGAAAATCGGCACGATCGCGGATCTGATCCGCTACCGTTTGAAGAATGAGCGATCAGTCGAACGTATCTATGAGGAATCCGTGGATACGGAATATGGCGCCTTCAGGCTGTGCTGCTACGAGGATCACGTCAATAAAACTGTCCATATCGCCCTCGTGAAGGGCGATCTGAATTCAACGCTGCCGCCGCTGGTACGCGTGCACATCAAGGACACGCTGCGGGATGTCATCGGGGTCCAGAACGAAAAGCTTGGGTGGCCGTTGCGGGCGGCGATGCGCCGCGTGGCCAAGGAGGACTCGGGTGTGGTGGTGATACTGCGGCCGGAAGAGTCTCCACGGAACTTCATGGATAGCGTGCGCCTATTGGATGCCAAGCCGGCACGGCAACGTGTCGGCGCCACGGTGGTAAGAACTTATGGCATCGGCGCGCAGATCCTCAAGGATCTCGGTTTGAAGCGCATGCGCGTCTTGAGCGCTCCGAAACAGCTGCAGGGGCTGGCGGCTTTCGACTTGGAAATCACCAGCTACGTGGATGGCGATGACTGAGCACGGCTTGCGCTTATACTCTCAAGGCCCTGCAACGCGAGGAATGACTTGTGCCGAATGAACAGCCGAAAATAATCGAAGGAGAATTGCTGGCGCGCGATTTGCGGTTCGCGATTCTGGCTTCGCGCTTCAACGAATTCGTGGTGGAACCGCTGATTCGCGGCGCGCTCGATGCATTGCGGCGTCACGGCGTCGCCGACAAGCAAATCGATATCGTGCGCGTGCCGGGAGCATTCGACATACCGGTCGTCGCACGCAAGCTCGCGCTGGCGCATCGCCATGAAGCGCTCATAGCCTTAGGATGCGTGATTCGCGGACAAACGCCGCACTTTGACTATGTCGCCGGTGAATGCGCGGGCGGAATCGCCCGCATTGCGCTGGAATCCGGCGTACCTATCGCCTTTGGCGTCCTGACGACCGACACAGCGGAGCAGGCTGTCGATCGGGCCGGCGGCAAGGCCGGCAACAAGGGCGCGGATGCCGCGTTAGTGGCGCTCGAGATGGCCAATCTGCTGCGCCGCCTGGACAACTAGGAGCCTGCCTGAGCATCCCCACTTCAGGGGCGTCCGGTCATCGGGCCCGCAGTCTGGCGCGCCGGTTGGCTGTGCAGGCCCTTTATCAGATCCAAATCAATCCGCTTCCCTGGCAGGATGTGCGGACGCAATTTGCCGGTGACCCGGAGGCGGATCGGGTCGATTTGGAATATTTTCGAGGATTGATCGAAGCCATTGCGCCAAATCGCGAGGCACTGGACTCGCGCTTGGCGGGATTCAGCGAGATCGCACCTCAAGAACTCGATCCCGTTGAGCACGCGGTTCTGTGGTTGGGCCTGCACGAATTGCTGTCGCACCCCGAGTTGCCCTACCGCGTGGCGCTCGCGGAAGCGGTGCAATTGGCCAAGCAGTTCGGTGCGACGGACGGGCACAAGTTCGTCAACGCGGTCCTGGACCGCGCGGCGCGGGAGTCGCGGCCGCACGAATATGGAACCTGAGCTCGGCGAGTTTGAACTCATCCGCCGCTATTTCGCGAGAAGCGGCTTCGCGGGAAAAGGCTCCGCGGCAATCGGTTCCGGCGTGCTGCTCGGCATCGGCGATGATGCGGCCCTGCTCGATATTCCCGAGGGCGCGGACCTGGTGGTCTCCGTCGACACCATTGTGGCGGGGCGGCACTTTCCCGAGGGCGCCGATGCGCGCTCGATCGGTCACCGGGCGCTCGCCGTCAATTTGAGCGACATGGCCGCCATGGGCGCCGCGCCGGCCTGGGCCACCCTGGCTCTGACAATACCGCGCGCCGATTCCGAGTGGCTCGAGAAATTTGCGGCGGGATTTTTGGACCTTGCCGATGCGCATTCGGTCGCACTGGTCGGCGGCGACACAACGCGCGGTCCGCTCACCGTGAGCGTGCAGATTCTGGGGTCGGTGCCGCATGGAAGCGCCCTGCGGCGAAGCGGCGCCGCGGCGGGGAATGTCCTCGCGGTTAGTGGCACACTGGGCGATGCCGCGGCGGGACTGGCGTTCCGCCAGGCACCGCTCGCCGCGAAACTGCCGGCTGAAGCCGACGCGCTGATACGGCGTTTTGAGTACCCCTCACCGCGCGTACAGCTTGGGCTGGCGGCACGCGGCATTGCCACCGCTGCAATGGATCTGTCCGACGGCCTCGTCGGCGATCTGCCGAAACTGGCGCAGGCCAGCGGCCTTGCCGCGCACGTCCAAGTCGAAATGCTGCCGCTGTCGCCTGCAATGCGCAATTCCGTGGGCTTGGCTCAAGCGCGCGATTGGGCTCTTGCGGGAGGTGACGACTATGAGCTGCTGTTCGCCGTGCCGGAAAATCGCTTCGCCGAGCTTAAAGGTTTGGCGGAGCAATTGAACTTAACGTTGACCCGGATCGGCGAATTGCGCGCCGGTGCGGGCGTGACCTGGTCACTAAACGGCGAAGATTTTGCGCCGGGTGTCTCAGGTTATGACCACTTCGCCTAAGCCTCGACCCAAATCACAGTTTAGGCGAAGCCACCCCAGTATCCTCGCCTCATTGAAGTCGAATGACGCTGCGCGGCGCACGGTTACCCTTGACCAATAATCGCTCCACTAATCTTGCGAAAGCCCCGGCGGGCCGTGGGGCGTTGCCCGAGAAAATCGGCAAGTACGTCATCATCAATGAAGTCGGGCGCGGC
The DNA here is from genome assembly GCA_963721095.1 of uncultured Gammaproteobacteria bacterium. Lineage (GTDB taxonomy): Bacteria > Pseudomonadota > Gammaproteobacteria > Steroidobacterales > Steroidobacteraceae > Bog-1198. The sequence goes on from CAVRHU010000001.1 coordinate 1,589,840, forward strand.
AGCACCGGCGTCGTCTATCTTTCGCACGATCCTTATTATGGCCGCGACGTGGCCATCAAGGTCTACAACGTCGATTCCAGCGGCGACGAAAATCGCAAGAAGATCGCCCGCAAGATGTTCCTATCCGAGGCGCACATGGTCGGGATGCTGCAGCATCCGAACATCCTGCCGATATATGATGCAGGAGAAGAGAACGGCCATTGCTATATCGTGACCGAGCATGTGCACGGGGCCCGCACGCTGGCGGCGTATTGCCGGCCCGATAACCTGCTGCGCATCGACGATGTCGTGGAGTTGGTCTACAAGGCCGCCCGAGCGCTGCACTACGCCCACAGCCGCGGCGTGATTCATCGCGACATCAAGCCCAGCAACATCATGCTCACGCTCGACAGCGATGTCCGCATCATCGATTTTGGCATCGCGCTGGTCGCCGATTCGGAGATCTCGCGGATCGAGGGCATCGCCGGCAGCCCTTCCTATATGTCTCCCGAGCAGGTGCAGTCGATCGAGTTGACCAACCGTTCCGATCTGTACTCCCTCGGCGCTGTGATGTATGAACTCTTGACGGGCACGCGCCCGTTCCGCGCGGGCAATTTGCAGAAATTGCTGCACCAGATCGTGTTTGCGACGCCACCGCCGATTCACCTGCTGCGGCCCGAGATTCCCGAGGAACTCGAAAACGTCACCGCCATGGCGCTGCAAAAAGATCCGGAGAAGCGCTACAAGACCGGGCTCGACTTCGCCGCCGAATTGACGCGGGTGCACCAGAAGTTGCGCGCCCAGTACAATCGTATCGATCAACAAGAACAGTTCAGCCTGCTGCGGAAATTGAAATTCTTCCATGAGTTTTCGCATGGCGAAATCTGGGAAGTGCTGCGCGCCAGCAGCTGGCAGGACTATGCGGATGCCGAGGAAATCGTCAAGGAAGGCGAGATGGACGACCGCTTCTACATCATCGTCCAAGGCAGGGTGGGCGTGCAGCGCCATGGCAAAGCGCTCGGTTACTTGGACAGCGGCGATTGCTTCGGTGAGACCAGCTATGTGCGCGGCGCGAAGCGCACCGCTACGATTTGCGCCTCAGGCTCGGTAACGGTCATGAAGGTCAGCTCGACGCTTCTGGAACAGGTTTCCGCCGAATGCCAGCTGCGGTTCAACCAAGTTTTCCTCCGCAGCATGATCGGCCGTTTGCAAAGCGCGGAACGCGGCGTTTCCTAGGCAATTCCGGCCCGCTAAAATTCAAAGTGCAGAGGTTTCTTTGTCGTGCTCAATCATGGCGTAAGCCGAATGATTGTGAATCGACTCAAAATTCTCGGATTCGATGACATAGGCTTTGACGCGTTTGTCATTATTGAGCGCGACGGCGATGTCGCGCACCGTATCTTCGACAAACTTTGGATTGTCGTAGGCGCGCTCGGTGACGTATTTCTCGTCGGGGCGCTTCAATATTCCATACACCTCGCATGAGGCCTCGCGCTCGGCAATCTCAATCAACTCTTCCAACCACATGTGCTCGGCTAACCTGGCGGTCAAAGTTATGTGGGAACGCTGATTGTGGGCGCCATAGTCGGAGATCTCCTTTGAGCAGGGGCAGAGGCTCGTCGTCGGCACTACGACTTTCAGCCAAACCTCGGTCTTGCCCGCGCGGTGCTCGCCGAAAATAGTCGCCTGGTAATTCATCAGGCTTTCAACGCCGGACACCGGCGCCTTCTTCATCACGAAATACGGGAAGGTCATCTCGATGTGGCCGGCGGTGGCGGCCAGATGCTCGGTCATCTCCGCCAACATGAGGCCGAATGACTCGACGGAAATTTCGCGTTCGTGACGATGCAAGATCTCCACGAAACGCGACATGTGCGTGCCCTTGAAATTATGGGGCAGATTCACGTACATGTTGAAGTTGGCCACCGTGTGCTGTTCGCCGCGTGCACGATCCTTGACCTTCACCGGGTGATAAATGTCCTTGATGCCCACCTTGTTGATGGGTATTTGACGCGTGTCGGTATGTCCCTGGACATCCTCCACGGGCTTCAGGTGAGGCTTTTTGGGCGAAACAGTGGCGTTCATATTCATGAATTTTAGACCATTCGACCTGAGTTGGCTTTAAGACCCTCTGAAGTTGCATCGACCGACTGGTGGAGATTGGGCGTTGCGCCTCGATTTCAAGCGTTTTTGATGCCCAATCGGCCAGCGGGGCTTCAAACGCGGCGCTCTATGACGTATGACGCCAGCCATGCCAAAACGCGTGAGCCCTCGCCAAGGCGCTCGAGTCGCTCGCAGGCACGCCGCTGCAACTCTCGTGCGCGGGTTTTCGCCGCCTCGAGGCCTAGTACGCTGGGATACGTAGGTTTGGCCCGGGCGGCATCGGCTCCACGGGTTTTACCCATCTCTTCGGTCTTGCCTTCGACATCGAGGATGTCATCCTGGATTTGAAAAGCGAGTCCGATGTCTTGCGAGTAGCCGTCCAGCGCATCCCAATTCGCCGCGCTCAAAGACGGTGAGCAAGCCGCCGCCATCAGCACGCTCGCGCGAATCAGCGCACCTGTCTTGAGCCGATGCATGGCCTCGAGTTCTTCCAGCGTCAGCGCCTTCCCCACGGCAGCGAGATCGATTGCCTGACCTCCGGCCATACCGGCGGTGCCGCTGGCGTCCGCCAGAATTTGGATCATTTTCAGGCGTGCGTCGCCGGTCACGCCCGCAGTGCGATCGCGCGAGAGCAAGGAGAAGGCGAGCACCTGTAACGCATCGCCGGCGAGAATCGCCGTGGCTTCATCGAAAGCGCGGTGAGTCGTCGGTTGCCCGCGGCGCAGATCATCATCGTCCATTGCCGGCAGATCATCATGGACCAATGAATACGAATGAATGAGTTCCACCGCCGCAGCGGGGGCGTCCAAGATATTCGCGGGGACCTGCAGTGCTTCGCCGGTGCAGTAGACGAGCAGGGGACGCAATCGCTTGCCGCCTCCCAACACCGCGTAGCGCTGTGCGGCATGCAGTCGTTGCGGTACCAAATCGGCCGCGGGAAGCGCAGCGTCAAGGACCGCTTGCACGCGCGTCTGATAGCCACGCATTCGCGCTTCCATCGCGTCCGCATTCACGTTGCGATCAGCCGTTGTCGGGTTCGTCGGGCATGAAATTTTCGATGGCCGGCTCGCCGGCTTTTTTCAACAGGATTTCGACTTTTTGCTCGGCTTCCTTCAGGGCGCTCTGGCAGACGCGCGTCAACATGACACCGCGCTCGAAGGCCGCCAGCGATTCCTCCAACGGCAAGTCGCCATGTTCCAAGCGCTCCACCAGTTCCTCCAGGTCGCGCATGGCAGTCTCAAAGTCGGGTGTTTCCGCTTTCGTTGGTTTTGGCGTCGGCATGACCAAGAACGGTACACATGCGCCTCGGCGCGGTCAAACGCGGCCACGGGGACTTCGCCGCCAAGCACTGCGTAGGAATTTGTCAAGTCGTGAGGCACGTCACAGCCCAGGGGTCGCTTGACGCCCCATTTTGGGTAACATTGCTGCTGGGAAGCACTATGCCAAAGTCAATCAAATCAATGATCGTCTGCGGATGTCTTGCGGCCGTCGTAGCATCGACGGTGGCATGCAGTCCGCGGCGCATTCCTCCGATGACCGTTGCGGATCTCATGGAAGATCGCGTCGCGCTCGACGGCGTACTCATGAAGTGCAATAGCGATCCTGCGAAGGCGAGCAGGGATTCCGACTGCCTCAATGCACGTATCGCAATCGAGCGTCTGGCGGCGCGGGTCGATCCAGCGGTGGAAGCGAAGCGCGTTGAAGATTTCGAACGCAGCCGCGAGCAATTGCGGCAGACCGAAGATAAGAAACGGCAGGAGCAGGAATCCAAGGCCAAGGTGGATGCCTACCACTTGCCGGTGATACCCGTCGAGCCGACTCCGCCTCCCAAAGATCCGCAATCGCCCACCGTCAGTCAGACGAACCCGTAGCCGCGCGGAGCCGGCTTATTCCGCGGCCGGCCGCCGCTTCGCTTTCAACAATACATCCACGGCTTCCGGCCGATCGTCCCAGTAGTCGAGACGAATTCGATCGTCGGGCAGCTGAGTCACCGTGGCAGGTGCGGCGCTGAAGGTACAGTACCAGCCCGACGGCAACACCACCGCGTTTCGCGGTCTTCCCAAGCTGCGATCGAAAACAAGCTCATCGCCGTCCAATTTGTAGCTCACCGGCGCGGTGTATGTCTCTGCGATGCGCAGCCGCAACGTCTGTCCTGGTTTCAGGGCAGTGAACGGAATCACCACAACTCGAGCCGTTGGCGGCGCCGCTTCGCCCACATTGATCTTCGATGCCGCCAGTTCTGCGCCGCTCATTTCGAGCGTCTTGAGCGCTTCCCCCGTATCCAGAATACTGGCCGAAGGATGGCTGGCGACGCTGCCTTCGCGAACGATATTTGCGTATCCGCTGATGCCGGGGCGAGTTTCCGTGTAGTCATGGTAAAGACTGAAGGCATGCGTTTCGGGTTGCTGCAGAAAATAGACGATGTCGCGGTCCTGGTGGGCGCGCTCGGAAAGCCGCTCCTGTTCAGTCTCGCCGGGGAAGGGTGATTCCCAGCTGCGTGCGGCAGTCAGCGCTTTCGGCCCCGCGCCGGCCCCGGTCTTTGCTGTCTTCCTTGCCCGCAGCACCAACGGCGCTTCGCCGCTTCCCGCATGCAGGAAACTGACGGCGATGCGACCGTCTGTCTCGGTCAAGATCTGTGACGGCACGGTCAGTCCCGTCACCTCATAGCCCGGTGGCAGCACGACTTTGTTGCGCTTAACACCCAGGGGCCGATCGAAAACAATGGTGTTGCCCTCAACATGGTAGCTTTTTGCGTCCTTATACGTTTTCACGATCACCACTCGGCCTTGGCCATGCAATGGGACCGGTCGCGCCAGCGTCACTTTGATGTAGTGAGTATCCAGATCCGCTTCGGGCATCAACGGATCCGTTCTTGCTTGAGCGCCGCTGACGACCTCAAAATGCAGCGGCGTACCGAGCATCGCGTCGAACACGCTTTCGTCGCTGGCAGCGCTGCCTTTGCGAATGGGGTTGTAGAAGAATTTCGCGCCTGCCGTGGTCGCAGTCACCTCATAATAGATCTTGAAACTCGCGCTCTCTGGAGCGAGCAACTCGTAACGCGTGTACTCATCTGTTTCGGTTTGCGCGACTGCGGTCGGAAAATATAGGCCATCTTTGGCCGCCGGCGGCGCCTCCGCCCGCGCGGGCGCAATTCCGATCAGCCCCAATGCCAGTGCCGCTCCATACAGTGTTTTCATAGAGACCCTCGTTGTTGCGATCGGTATTACGCTTCCGCCCGGAGCGCGGTGGACAGCCATCCGCCGGGCGCGCTCTGGTAAAGATTTGCAAAGAAGTAGCCGGCCCACCGGAAAAACTTCCACCAACGCTCGATGATCGGGGCTCAAAAGAGCCAGAACGAGCAGCCGGGCCGCTGCAACGGCTGTGGTCGCGCATGCCCTCACTATAAGCGCGCGTCGAGGTTGAGGGAATCCACCAGTTACTTCCCGTGGTCGCTGCCGCTAAAATCGGCAGTTCGCATACACATACACACTCATTTGGAGAACGATAATGAATCGATTCAAAATCGGTGCTTTTATAGGTACGGCCCTCGCGCTGGCGCTGCCCGCGATTTTGGCTGCCGCACCGGCATCGAGCCCCCCTGACAGAAAACCGGACGGCGACTCGGAAAAATCCGACGGCGGGAAGTTTGAGCCGTTCAAATCGGAGTCGGTCAGCAGCAATGGGACGGTGACCATCGGCGGCCAATCGATTGCATATCAAGCTGTCGCCGGTACGCTCATCGTGCATCCGAAGGATTGGGACGATGTGCCGCGCGATCCGAAGGCGGAGCACGCCAATCCAGCGGTGGGTCAGGAGGGCGGCGAGAGCAAGAATCCGACGGCCGAAGCTTCGATGTTTTACGTCGCCTATTTCAAGAATGGCGGCGGCTCCCGCCCCGTGACGTTCATCTACAACGGCGGCCCTGGCTCGGCAACCGTTTGGCTGCACATGGGTGCCTTCGGACCACGACGCATCGTGACCTCAACCGACGCGCACACACCCGCAGCTCCTTACTCCCTGGTCAACAACGGTTCCAGTCTGCTCGATGCATCCGATCTGGTTTTCATCGACGCGCCGGGCACCGGGTTCAGCAGGATTGCCGGTAAGGATAAGGAGAAGGCGTTCTACGGCATCGATCAAGATGCCTATGCTTTCGCCCAATTCATCTCTCAATTTCTAACCAAGTACGGCCGCTGGAACTCGCCCAAGTATCTGTTCGGCGAGAGCTATGGAACGCCCCGTTCGGCGGTGGTCGTCAATCAACTCGAGTCGGAGCGCGCCATTGATTTCAACGGCGTCATCCTGTTGTCGCAGATTCTTAATTTCGATTTGAGTCCCGATCGTCCCACCAACAATCCCGGCATCGACGTGCCCTACCAGACCGTTCTTCCCACCTACGCCGCCACCGCCTGGTATCACAAGAAACTGCCGGGCGATCACAAGGATCTCGAGTCGCTTCTGGCGGAAGTGGAGCAGTTCGCCATGGGGGATTACGCGCGTGCACTGGCGGCGGGATCCGATTTGAGTGCTGCCGATAAACACGCGATTGCGGAGAAACTGCACCAGTACACCGGCCTGTCGGTCGAATACATCCTCAAGGCAGACCTGCGCATCGACGGCGGAGAATTTCGCCAAACCTTGCAGGACGATACTGGATTGACAACGGGCCGCTTGGATACGCGTTTTTCAGGCCCCGATATCGATCCATTGAGCCAGCGCGCGGAATATGACCCGCAGTCCACCGCGCTGGGATCCGCCTATGTCTCGGCGTTCAACGAGTATGTGCGTAAGGAGCTTCACTATGGCGGCGACCGGGACTTCAAGCACAGCATATCGGCCGGAAGGGACTGGAGTTTTGCCCACCAACAGCCGGGTCAGAATCAGCGCTTTGGCATGTCCCGTCAGGCCGCCAATGTCATGCCCGACCTTGCAAATGCGATGAAAATCAATCCGAACCTAAAGGTCCAGCTGAACGCGGGCTATTTCGATCTGGCGACACCGTTCTACCAGGGAGTCTATGAAATGCACCATTTGCCGATTCCGGCAAATTTGGTTTCGAACATCGAGTACAAATTCTATGACTCCGGCCATATGGTGTATGCCAAGGAAGCTTCGCTGAAGCTTCTGCACGACAATGTCGTCGGCTTCATTCGCAGAACCAGCAACGAAGGCAAATGAAATGCCGGTGTCGCGCAGCGCGCGGAGCTGCGCGACACCGCCTTATTGCGCGGGCGGCGCGTCTTTGAGGTAGATGGCGAGCCATCGGTGCACTTCCTCATAGAAATGCCGGCTGTCCTCGGGTTTTAGGATCCAATGCCACGCATCCGGCCAGACCAGCAGGCGGCTTGGAACGCGCATGCGTTGCAGGGCGCTCCAATTCTCGAGCGTATTGTTGAGGGGTACCCTGAAGTCGCGTTCGCCGATGCTGAGCAGCATCGGTGTCTTCCAATTCGCCGCGTAGGTGAGCGGACTCTGATCGCGCCACACCGGGTTGCCTGCCCACGGCGGGCCGCCATTGGTTACTTCGCGGCCATAAATACTGTCGCTGGTTCCCCACTGGCTGGTGAGATCAACTTCGCCGGCGTGGCTGACGATGCATTTGTAGCGCGTGGTGGTCGCTTCAATCCAGTTGGCCAGGTGTCCGCCGTAGCTGGCGCCTGCAGCGCAAGCCCGGCTTCCATCGATGAACGAATACCGCTTGATCGCCTCATCGACCGCCTGGTTGATTTCATCGCCGGGTGTTTTCAAAGGATCGAGTTTGATGGCTTGCGCGAACTTCTCCCCGAAGCTGGTTGAACCGGTGTAGTCGGTCATCAGGATGACGTATCCGGGCGCGGCCAGCAGGTGATAGTTCCAGCGCAGCCCGATCTGATCTGAATTGTTGCTGGCCGCACCGCCGTGGATCAAAACCAGCAGCGGATATTTTTTTGCAGCGTCGAAAGCCGGCGGCAGCACAATCATGTTGTGAATATTGCGGCCCTTTGCGCTGGTGAAATAGAAATGCTGCGGCGGCCGCCAATCAATCGTCGCGGCCGCGGCGGTATTCACGCGGGTGAGATTGCTGTGAGTGCGCCGTGCCGGATCGATGCGTACGATTTCCGGCGGACTGACTGAACTGCCGTAGGTGGCGATTAGAATGGGCTTCGCCGCTTTTTCCGGAATTTCGAGCGAGGTGTAGCCGCCGGTGACCGGTTCGATCACCAATGCCGGTTTGCCGCCGTCCGCGGCAACCTGGTAGAGATTTTCCTTGCCGGCGTCCGGTACGAGCAGGTAGATCTGCTTGCTGTCCGGAGTCAGCGCATAGCGCGAAGCTTCGCGGTCGAAGTCGCGCGCGATCAGCACCGCGTCGCCGCCCGCGGGCCACGGCACTCTGTAGAGCCGCGGCAGATGATAAACCTCCAGATCTTGTTCCTCGTACTTGAAGAATAATGCTTTGCCATTGGGGCTGAAGCTCGCCTGGATGTATTCGCCGGAAATGGGACTCACGATCCGCGGTTCACCGCCATCTGCGGCCGTCCGATACAGGTGATAACCCACGTGCGCGTACGCGGCATTCCAGCGTTGCGTGGTGGCCGTAAAAATCACCTCGCGCCCATCCGGGCTCCACAGCGGTGCGAGCGTCACGCCGGAATCGGTTTCAGATCCTGAAAACCCTGCGGTGTGTGCCAAAGAAGTACCCGAAAGGATGTCCTTGGGCTGTGAACCCGGTTCGACGGTTTGCACCATTAGGGTGGGCTGGCGATCGTCCAGCCATTGATTCCAAAAGCGGATCGGAAAGTGTTCATAGGTGCGCACGTTGTACTTGCGCGCTTTACGTTCCGCCGCGATTTTCTTGTTGGCCTCATCATCCAGCGCATTGGGGTAGACAAACGATTCGAACAGGATTGCCTTGCCGTCGGGCCGCCATTTGGGATTTGAAGCGCCGGTGGAAAGCGAGGTGAGCCTGCGCGCTTCACCGCCCTCGGCTAGATCCAAAATATAAACTTGCTCGGCATCGTCGGATTCGCGCTTGGTCGTGAAAGCGATGCTGCGGCTGTCCGGAGACCATGCGACGCCGCCCTCCGGGGCTTTGGTGTTGGTGATGCGTCGCGGCGGTTTGAGGCCATCGCTGGGAACCAACCATAAATCGCTCACGGCTTTGTCGGGTTCGTACGAGGGCTCCATCACGGAGTACACCACCCACTTGCCATCGGGACTGACGATGGGGTTGCCCACTCGCTTCATCATCCACAGCGACTCGTGGGTAATGGGCTTGAGGGCGGGGGAGGCGTCTGCCATCGACACCGCCGGCGCCAATGCGCACAGCATCATCGCCAGAGTGCAGAATCGAAGCGGTTGGTTCATCGGGTGTTACTCGTTGAAAGCTGTTATGCAGGCTAGTATAGCGGTGCAGCCCGAATATTTTTTAGGCCGGCGAATGGCCATTTGATCTGCGCTTGATGCGCCGCAATCGAGGATGCGGAGATCCTCACACGGCGCCGTGAGTTTGATCGGGTCGATCGCACCAACCGATCAAGGTCACTAGAACGTGGTACTCGCTACAGCGCGTACGCGATCAATAGCACATTGGCGAAGCGCGTACCCTGGCTCATCGGCGTGGCCTGCACCTCGAAGCCGCACTCGCATAGGAGGTTGCGCCATTGGGTGGCGCTTCGACAATGCATGGCCAGGGTTGAATGGCCGCGAAACAGCATGACCAGCTTGTCGACCCACTGACTGTAGCGGAATCGCAAGCTGCCATCGGCATCGCCAATGCGCAACAGCAAGAGACCGCGCGCCGGTAATGCACCGCGCACGCGCTTTAGCACCTGCAGCTGATCTTCCCGGCCGATGTAGTGCAATACGTCGAGCATGACGATGGCGTCCGTGGTCCCGAATTCAACGCTACGGATATCGCCCTGCGATATCTCGCAATCCGGACCGAGCGCCGTGCGCGCCCGCTCCACATCGCGAATCATCAGTTCGATGCCGCGAGTCGAGCGCGGCTTGGGCGCCGGCGGCCAGCCTTGCGGCCAGCTGCCATTTTCGTAGCAGAGCAGGGCCGCCTTGAGCCACGCGGACAGGAGCCCTTGTCCGCAACCCAGGTCCAGAATATGTCCACGGCCGAGCAACAATCCCCGCTCCAGCAAAGCGCGAAACACCGGATCGCCGCGCAGCTTACGCCGCGCAAATTTGTAGGCAAATGCACCGGCGCTGCGATATGGCTCGCTGGCCCGGTCAATGAGTGCTGCATGTTCCATGGTCAGTTCGCAGAACCGAAATCCCGGATTTCAACGCGGCGATTGCCGGGATCTTCGACACCGGCTCCCTTGCCACCGCTTTCGTCATGAGCGGTTTAGCCAATATTACTATGTCACGCCAACGGTAGATGGTGCGGGCGCACCAACATGTGCCAATCTTGATGCTCTTCCAGGATCAATTCGATGGCTTCGAGAATCGAGGTCTTGATTGCCTCGGCCTCGGGCACAAGGCCCTGGGGCGCCAATGCCGTGCGAATCGTGCCAATGGCGCGCTGCAATTCTCCCCACAGCCGCTCGGAGGTGGAGCCGAGGCGGTAAGCTTCCGACTGGGCGAGCGCGCCATGCAGCGAGGCGCCGAGTGCCGGAAAAAAAGTCGTGAGCAGCGACAGCCAAACGGTGTGCACCAGCAGATGCAGCAGCGCACCAAAAGCGGTCAGCCCGAACAGGCCGATATTCAAAGAGTGGACCCGGTGCAGCAGTGCGTGCTGCTTGATGGCGACTCGATGGTGATAATGCGCCTGCGCCTCGAGAATGCCCGTGGTCCAATGGGCATATTTGACGACGAATTGAGGATCGGCCCAGGCGCCATCGAGCAGTGTTTTCGCCAGGGACTCGTTTTTCGAGCAAATGGCTTCCAGTTCGTCGCCGCTGCGCAGGTGGTTGCCGGGATCGAAGACCCGCATGTACCAATTCGCCGAGGGTTCGGGTTGCGAGAAATCGATCAGCGGCGCAACGAGGGGAAGATACCAAATCAATTCCGCGGCAGTGCGGGCGCGCAGCCACTGCCCTTGCCAGTCGCGCCGATGGCCCAACCAGTAAATTGCGCTCACCGTGCCAATGACCACCACCTCGGCGAGCGCCCAGAGACCCAGCAGGGGATGCATCAGGTGACGCCGATCGTCCCACCCCAGCGCGAGCGGAAGCACCGCGAACAGCACAGCGACCGCGCTCAACAGATAAATGGCCCAAAAACCACTGCGGTACCGGTGGCCATAGTGGACCGCGCGGGCATCAAACATCAGGTGAGCCGGAGCCAGGGACTCGATCAGCGGCAATAAACGCTCCGGAGGGCTGACCGCGGCCGGCGGCGGCGGAATGTGCAATCGGGCTCCGACCAAGAGTACCCGTTGGATTGTCTGATGCAGCGCCATGGACTTTACGGGGTCAAGATTTCGTACGTGGTGGCAAAAATGTCGTGGGCGACGATTCCGAGGCTGCCATCCCCATAGTCCACCAGCCAATCGCCGGGGTGGCCCGAGAGCGTCGAGACCTCATCGGCCAGCAGCACATCGAACTGCTGCTGCATTTGCAGCGCCAGAATGTGGTAGGGGAGACTCATGTAGTGACCCGACGCACCGGCAACGGTCGGCGGGATTGGCCGATATTTATGTGAAAATTTGCCGTGCGAGACGCGCCAATGGTGACCGCCGTTGCCCGTCAATATCGCATCGCCGGGATGCGCGTGCACCACCCCTTCCGGCGTGCGCACGGTACAGGCTACGTCGGTGAAGTGAACTTCCACCGCACGTTCCAGTTTTCTTGCCTCGACATGATTGGGATTGCCTGAGACCTCGGCGGAATACCCGCTCCTCCCGCTACAGCGAAATATCAACTCATCTCATCCTTTGTTATTCTGATCATCGCCGGAATCATACACAACAAGTAACCGGCGGTATTAAACGAATGAGGCGATGAACTCAGCGATCAGTGCCGCGCCGCGCAGTATTTCGTTGCCGCGGCAAGCTTGGAGCGTGACAGCGTTGGGACCCCAAGGGACCTGCAGGAAACCGAGTAAGAGTCCGCGGCGCTTTAAGCCCCGCGGTCGACGCCGCCAAATCTCACTTTTTTTGTTCTTCCAGAGGGTACGTGCGCGCAGGTTGCGCCGTGGGCGGGGCTCCCGGCGGTTGGCCGGCGGTTGCGGGAACATCCGCTTGCGGCACCGGTGAGGTGCGGATCGTGGTGCCGGTGGCCTGCGCCAACCGTTCGAGGAATCGTTGCGCGGTCGCGGGAGCCGCCGGCGCCTGTCCCGAAAAGATCTCCGAGGCCGTCACGCCGCTCTTGTGATAGAACGAAGCATTGGCCGAACGGTCGATCGAGATCACGCTGCCATCGAGCGCGATACCGCCGAATAATCCGCGCGTGCGTGCGTAGGAATAAATCTCAGCATTGAAATTCATGTCCGTCGCGGCGGACCCTTGGCGTCCCACGGGCCCGGTCGCGACAGAAGCGTCGGCGCCGAGCGTCAGCTTGCCGCCGGCGATGCCCTCGACGCCGGTTTTCGTGGTGAACACCAAGATGATGTCGGAGGACTGCGCCCCTGCCTGGAAGCCCCAGCTGCCGCCGGTCAGCGAGATGAATACGGGATTACTCCAGGGAGAGGTCAGCTTGTCGCGCACCGAGAGCACGCCATTGCCGTGGCGCCCGCCGAAAATGAACGCGACCTTGGTGACATCCGGAATCACCGCGATGCCATAGGCATGCGCCAGCAAGGTATCCGGCAACCGTACGTCGGGCATGGCCCGGACTTCCTCAAGAACCTCGGTGGCAGTCAGCAAACGTCCTTCTTCGCGAGCGCCGGCGGCGTTTGCAACATTTACAATCATCGCCGCGAGAATCGCGGCGAAGAACGCCACGCCCGGGTGTTTTCTGTTTGGCATCGAGGAGCCCTCCAATATTGCGGGTAGTTTACCGCAAGACGGAGACAGCAGGCGGCTTCAGTTCGCCGACAACGCGCTGCGCGTCGGCTTCGCGATGATGGCTACGATAATATTCGGCGAGACGTTTCGTCGCCAGCTGCACTTCGGGATGCAGCGGTCCAACGGTTTTCAAAAGCTTTGATCGCGCCGCAACCAGCATCCGTTCGCCTTCCGCAGCGTTGTTCTCCGCGATTAGCAGCCAGCCTAAGCTCGCTTTGGTGCGGGCGGCGCGCCAATCGTCAGGTCCTGCCGACCCCAAATCGATGTCCAACGCCTCGCGCAGTTCGACTTCCGCTTCGCTCAATTGTCCGCGGCGCAGAAGAATCTCGCCCAGCAGATGTCGCGTCGCGGCGACATACAAATGCCGGGCGGGCAGCGACTTGTCGTAAATCTTGAGCACTTGGCGCGCCGTGCTTTCAGCCGCATCCAAGTCGCCTGCGTCGAGATACAACTTCGCGACTGCATCCATGAAGTAGCCGACCATGTAATGGTCGGGACCCAAGCGGTCTGAAATTATTCTTACCGCATCCTGGGTCATTTTCATGCCGCGCACAGGGTCGCCCTCGCGCTCGTAAATCGTGCCGAGATTCGCTTCAATCGAGGCGACGCGCTGATTATCCACGCCGAAATCGCCGCGCTCGATCTGCAAGGACTCGTTCAGCATTTGTTCCGCCTCGGTGTACTTTCCCTGCTGCATGAGCAGGTAGCCCAGGTTTGCCATTGACGCCGCATAGTCGGGATGGTTGCGGCCGACGGTCGCGCCCATCAAATTCATGGAATCACGCACCAGCTGTTCTGCGCTCGCAAAATCACCGGACCACTGCGCGGCGCCGGAAAGCGCTCCCAGTGTCGTTGCAATTCCCAGACGCTGATCACCAGGAAGGGAGCGATAGATTGCGAGGGCCCGACTGAAAAGGATTTTAGCCAGTTGCGGATCACTTTTGGCATTCAGCGAAAAATGGCCGTACTGGTACAAAATGTCGGCCGTCTCAACCGAAGGATGAGCCATACCCGACTGTGAGAGTGCGACCGCCTCTTTGATATTCGCTTCGGCAGTGGCCAAGCGGCCGGCATCGGTCTGCGCTTGCGACAAATTGGCGAGCGCCGCGGCCAGCTTGCCGTTGTCTACCGGCCGGGCCTCGCGGCGAATGGCGACCGTTTGTTCGAACAGCGGTATGGCCCGCTCATTCAGCCCCTGCCGTCGGTAGGCAAGCCCGATGCTTTCCAGCAGCTGGGCACGGACTTCGGGCTGCAAGATCAAGTTGCCTTTGATTTTTTCCGCGCCCTGGTCGAGCAGATCCTTGGCGGTGGGTTCCTTACCCTGAGCGTTGAATGGGTCCGCTTGTGAGAAGACGTCAACCATGAAAGCCGACACCTGCTGCGCCCGATCGCGTTCGAGTGCGGTCGCGTCCCGGGCCAGCAAAATGCGGTGGTTTTCCCAAAGCGTTACGCCCGCAATCAGCGCCAGGCCGACAAACGCCGCACCGGTAGCGACCGCGGCGAACAAATTGCGGCGCAGAAACTTGGCAGAGTTGTAACGCCAATCGCCCTGACGCGCCCGCACCGGCTGGCCGAGCATATGGCGGCGCAAATCGTCGGCGAGCGCTTCGACCGAAGAATATCGCCGCTCCGGCTCCTTGCGCATGGCCATGCCCACGATAGCATCCAAATCGCCGCTCAGGCGTGCGCGCAGGCGTTGCGGAGAAAGGCCGCGCCGATCGGAAATGCGACTGCGATCGGCGTCGGTCTCGCCTTTGAGTTTGGCAACCACCATTTGGCTCGGACGGGCCGGATCATCCATGCAAATGGCGCGTTCCAACTGCAGCTGGCTGTAGCTCAAAAGCCGATAGGGCGACCGGCCCGTCAGCAGCTGATACAGCAGCACGCCGAGTGCATAAACGTCTGTCGCCGTGGTGATCGGCCTGCCCAGAACCTGTTCCGGCGCGGCGTTTTCGGGCGTAAGAATACGCTCCTGCAGACGCGTGACCGGCAAAGTATGCGACAGATTTTCGGGGGAGAGCAACTTTGCGATGCCGAAATCGAGCAGCTTCGGATTCCCCTCGTCGGTAACGAAGATATTCGATGCCTTGATGTCGCGATGAACCACCAGGTTGCGGTGCGCGTAATGAACCGCGGCGCAGACCGAGATGAACAGCTCGAGGCGCTCGCGAACGAACAAGGTGCGGCGGTCGCAGTAGCTGTCGATGGACTCTCCATCCACATACTCCATGACCAAGTACGGTGTCCCGTCCTCGAGATCCCCGCTGTCGATGAGGCGCGCGATCGAGCCGTGATCGAGCGTCGCAAGGATGTGGCGCTCGCTGTGCAACCGGCTGCGCAGGCGCGGATGGACCGTGGCGTGCTGCAGTACCTTGATCGCAACCAGCTGATGATATTGGGAATCGTCCCGCTCGCCCCGGTACACGACGCTCATGCCTCCGTGACCGAGTATGGAGACGACGCGATACGGCCCGACGCGCGTTCCGAGCAGACGATCCCGATGATCTTCCAGCAGCGACTCGGCGGCGGCGCCGACCGCATTCAACAGGGGGTCTTCCTTGCTGCCATCCCGCGCCAGCAGTGACTGCACCGAGGAACGCAGGTCCGAATCGTCTCCGCAACACCGGTCCAAACGGGCGGCGCGTTCAGGATTTTCTATGTCCGCCACTTGCTCGAACACCGATTTGATTTGATGCCAACGAGCCCGTGGAATCATGCACTCAGGCGCCGATTTCGTTGAGCAGCCAGGCTTTCGCCAGTCGAATATCGCGGTGCACCGTCGCGGCGGAGGCGCCTACGGCAGTGGCAATTTCGTCATAAGTCATACCTCCGAAGTAGTGCAGTTCGATCACTTGAGCCAGGCGCGGCTCGAGTTGCTGCAGCCCCTCCAAGGCTTCGTCCAGCGCGACCACGTCGACGTCGATCGGAAGTGAGAGTTCCGCGAGATCGCCCCCGGTGTGATCGCGCACGCCGCCATCACGCTTGGCCCGCGAGCGGGACTTGGCGTGATCCACGAGGACGCGCCGCATTAGTCGCGAGGCGAGGGCGAAAAAGTGTTGTCGATCCTGCAGATCGACGTTCGCCTGCACCAGGCGTAAAAAAGCCTCGTGCACGACGGCCGTCGCCTGCAGGGTATGGCTGCCTCGCTCTGTGCGCATATAGCCACGCGCCAGCCGGCGTAATTCGTCGTAAACCAGGGGGGTTAGGCGCTCCAATGCCTGGGGCTGCCCGGTACGCCACTCGGTCAGCAGCTGCGTGAAATTGGCCGGGACTTCCATCGTCATATATCCACACCCATGGACGATTTCGGGCTTTCCAATGCACTAGGGCTTTCCCCTAAGCATACATTGCAACGTAACGTGAGGGGAATTTCAATTGCACGTCGCTTACACAAGTAGGCCACGCGCGCCATTTGGTCGCGGTCCTTTATCAACATTACAACGGAGCATTCACAATGAAGTTCAGTCTAGCCGCTTTGAACACCGCTTGCGCAGTCGCCAGTTCCACTTTTGCCGGTTTCGATCTCCCGCCGATCGTTCCGCCGCACGCGCCTGCGACTGTGGCCTAAAAAGGACCCGAGAGATGCATCGTAGAAGAATTACGGTGACCGTCGCGGCTGTTTTTGCGATCGGCGCCGCTTTCGCGGCGCAACCCACATCGCTGCGAGCGGATTGGGGCCAAGGAGTTGTTCAGCGGTCGCCATGGATACCGGGCTCGGCCAGCCCGATGTCCGCACATGAGCCGTACGAGTCGATTTTAGCTCCGCCACGATAGGCTGGAACGGACTCACGGGGCGGGGCTCGGAAGAGCCTCGCCCTGTTGGTGCGTGCGCTAAACTGCGCGCATCGATCCCTCGGAGCGCGCGTGACCAAAATTGTTGTGATTGCGCATCGCGGCGCAAGCGGTGAACGCCCGGAACACACGCTTGAGTCCTACCGTGTAGCGATCGAGGAGGGTGCGGACTACATCGAGCCGGATCTGGTCATGACGCGCGACGGCGTGCTGATCGCGCGCCACGAGAATGAAATCGGCGGGACCACCGATGTCGCCGAGCACCCGGGCTTTGCCGCGCGTCGCCGCACGCAGATCATCGATGGCGAGTCCTTTACCGGCTGGTTCACCGAAGACTTTACGTTATCGGAGATCAAGACGTTGCGCGCGCGCGAGCGCCTCGCCGGATTGCGGCCGAAGAATCGGCAGTTCGACGGGCGCTTTACCGTGCCCACGTTCGATGAAATCATGCAGCTGGTCGTCGGCGCCAATCGGTATCCGGGCCGAAATCGACCCATCGGGGTTTATCCAGAAACCAAGCATCCCGCGCATTTCGCCGCGATCGGCCTGCCGCAGGAGTTGGCGCTTCTCGACGCCTTGAGGCGTTATCAATACGCCAAGCCCGGTTCCCCGGTATTCATCCAGTCGTTTGATCCGCACAATTTGCGGCAACTGCGCCGCATGACGCCCTTGCCGCTGGTGCAGCTGCTCGAGCATGAGCTCGGCGATCTCGGCGCGATTGCGAAATATGCCGACGCCATCGGCATTGCCAAGGCGCTGGCCACGCCGACGGCAATCATGGCGGCGCATGCCGCCAATCTTCGCGTGCACGTGTGGACGTTTCGCGCCGAGAATGAATTTTTACCGCAGGAATTCAAGGCCGGCGCCGCACCGGCTGATCACGGCAACCTCGAGGCTGAGATTCGCCGCTACCTCGAATGGGGAATCGACGGGTTTTTCGTGGATTTCCCCGCGGTCGGTGTGCGCGCGCGAGATGCCTATATTTCGGCCGTCCAGCCGCTGCACCAGCCGGACGCGGACACGAGTTTGCCGGGAAATAAGTTGCAGGGCCGGTAGGCGCCGCTCGAGCCCTGCAGCAGCAGGCAGTTGTCGCAACGCGAGCCCTTTGCGAAGGTGGGATATTTTTTCGCATCGACTTGCGCTGCATTCTCCACGTAGCCGAGCGCAACGGCCGATGGGTCTTTGACATCGAGATGCGGCAAGTCCGCGGCGCGCGACCTGCCGCTGCGGATAAACGCAGCGGCGGCGGCCGTGCTGGCGAGGCTCTTCAGCAGCGATCGGCGGCTCACGGCATTGCCGGACTTGGTGCGGCTCATGACTACCTTCAGAAATAAATCGAGACGAATACCTGAAAAACGTTGGCGTTGAAACTGTACAACGGTTCGGTGCCCGGCGTGTACTGTGGAACCCCAAAATACTTGATATTGCGAAAGTCCAGATAGTTGAAGCGGATGCGGCTGGCGTCGAATGTCACCGTGCCGCGCTTGAACATCTTCCAGCCGTCGGGCAAAAACGCATAAGTGACCTTGCCGCCGACGGTGATATTGTCCAGCGCGGCGAGATTTTGATCGCGCGCCACAAAATTTTGCGAGTCGGCAAAGGGAAATAGATCGCTGTAGAAACTCGCCGCGGTCTGCTTGTAGTAGCGCACCCGGCCTTCAAATATCCAACGATTGCGGATGGGGTGGGTGTAATCCAGCTCATAAGTGTTGCCGACCACGCCCCACGTGTCCGTATAGTAACGGTACAGGGCTGTGATCGCGGCCCGGTACGGCAGATAGTACTTCCCTTGCAGCTGCACCGCGGTGCTGGTGTGGGTGTCAGGGTAGACCTGGTTTCCCAGGCTGTAGCCCTTGGGATTCGTCGCGTCGAGAAACCGAATCGAACGATAGGGATTCGACAGATAGCCTGCGTCGGTAATGACCTGAAGGTTTGCTCCGGCGATGAAGTTCTTGGTGATGATTTGCGAGACGCCGCCGCTGTACGCGCGGGTCAGGGCGTGGCCGAGCCAGGCGACATTGGGATCGTTTGCGGTGCCGTTGTTTTCGCCAACCGTGTTGTGCGTATTCGCGAACCCCAGCGTCACCGTGGTCAAATCGCCGAACATGTCCTGGCTCAATCCAAAACTTGCGGTTTCCGAAATGTAGTCGCGCTCCACGCTCGAGGTATACGAGGCCGTATAGGTGGTTTTGTCGCGCAAGTATTCGATCGTGCCGCTTTTCTGCTTGCGTTCATCCTTGATGACGCTGGCCTGGCTCAAGACATCGATTGATGCGCCGCTGACCTTGTCGATGAAGTAATTGGCCTCGACCGCAAAGTTCTCGGTGATTTTTGCGCGCGCGGTGGCGGAATAGCCCGTGATGTCCATTCCGCCGCCGCTGTATTTGCTGTAGAACACATCGGCGCGATCGTCGGGCAGCACATCCGCGCTGGTACTGCGGACCAGCAGCAAAGCGGCAAACACTGCTGCGCGAGCGAAGATGTGTCTAGGCGTCATGCGAATGCATCATGCGAATACGTCAGTTGCAGCCGCAGCCGCCGCCCGCGCCGCCGGTGGCGCCGCGCGACCCTTCTCTGGATTCCCGGATGTGATCGAGATAGGCCGCCGATATGGCATCGCGGTCCCAGGCCATGATGGGATCGGCCAACCGGTCGCGTTCATACGGTTTCACCCAGGGTTGGATGCTGCAGCCGCTCGACAGCAGCAGAGCGCCCAACACGCTTCCTGAAATCAGGATCTGACGGCAACGCATGGCCTACTCCCGGATGAGCTGACGAATTCGATCTTGGTATTCGTTTTCGTCGCCGGGCTTGTAGCCGCGGTGAATGTAGCGAATCTGGCCCTTGCGATCGATGATGACCGAGCTCGGCATCTCATCGACGTGATAAGCCTTGCTCACCTGGTTCGCCGGGTCCAACAGGACCGGGAAACTGACCGGTTTGCGTTCCAGCAGTTGCTTGACCGGAGGTGCTTCCTTGTCGACGTTGACGCCGATCAAAGTAAAGCCCGCGGGCTTGTACTTCTTGTACATCTGATCGAGCAGCGGCATTTCCTGTTGACAGGGTCCGCACCAGGTCGCCCAGAAATTGACCATCACCACCTGACCCTTGTAGGCGCTCAGGCCGCTGGGCTGGCCGGCAAGGGTGGTCAATGTAAACGACGGTGCGGGACCGGAGGCCTCGCCGCCTGCAGCAAACGCGGTGGAGGCGATAACAACCGCCGCCATCGCACAGCGTTTCAATAGAACTCGGGTACTACGCATGGATATTTACTCCTGGTCAGTAGAAAACGGTTAAACCGATGGTGGCTTCGATGTTGTCGACATTCTTGGTGCGTCCGGTCAGGCTGGTCTCGAATATGTGGTCTCTTACATCCACATGAAGAGCCAGCCAGTCGGTTATCAGAAGCCGCTCACCCGCTCCAAAATTCAACGCAAATTGGTCCTTGTCGGCGAATTTCACATCGCCCATGCCGACGGTAACGTACAGGGCCGAATTGAATGCGCGCCCGCGTCCGAGAAAAATCTCGCCGGGAAGCACGTTGTAGCCTACGTCCAGGTCGTAATACGTGAAGCGTCTCCCAGAGTCGCTGACGACCGTAATATCCGGGAAGACATCCTCGAGACTGGTCGTGCCCGCCTTGGATCGCGCCAAAAAGCCTTCCAAGAAAATGTCCTCCGACACGTGGTACGCGGCGCGCACGCCATAAAGCGGATTGGTGCCGAAGTCTTGAATGCTCAGCGCACCGTAGTAGGCGCCCAGTTCGAAGTCTTTGGCCTTGATATGAGGGGTTTTGACGACGCGGCGCGTGACCTGCGGCTCGACAATAGATGGTTCACCCTGCGGCTCCTCGGCAACGACTTCAGTCGGCGCCTTGTGGCCACGGTGAAACCAGCTACAGCCGGAGAGCAGCGCGACGGCTAGAAGAACACAGCTAAGCCGAATTTCCATTCTTCTAAATCCTCATACACATTCAGGTCGTTGAAGACGACGTAGTGGCGCCAGTCGACGCGCCATAAAAATCGCCGCGTGATGAACCCGCGCGCACCCAATGAAACGTAAGCCATTTCGTTGCTCTTCTGCAGCGGAGCGGGTGGCACTTTGTCCTGGATATACTGATAAGCAGTGCCGATTCCGGCAGTCGGGGAAAACCATTTCCATTCGGGGATAAACGTGTGGCGCACCCCGATGGTCGCTATGTAGCGGTTGTCGAGCGTGCCGAAGGCTTGCTGAGCCGCGAACTCGACATCGAGGCTGGTGGTCAGCGAGAAATCCACGTAGGTCGTGACGAGATTCTCGCGGTTGTAAACGCCGTAACCGGCGCCGACTTCCCAGCGGCGCGAGGCGAATTCCGGATAGGGCGGTATCGGCGCCGGTTCGCCGGACTCGAGCAGCGTCCGTGCCAGGTCCGCCCGGCGCACCCAGCCTTCATTGCCATGCGGCGCGCGCACCTTGAACCAGTCGGTGCGGCTGTAGAGCACGGTGAGCACCTCGTCGCGCTCCACCACGTAGACGATCGGGAATCCCCGTCCAGGCCCGGAACGCATCTCCAGGTACGGGTCGGTGACGACCAGGACCAGACTCTTTGCCGCCGCATTCGCAAACCCTAGATGTAACGCCTGCACCAACAGCACCAGCGCGAGCAGACGACGCATCAGGTCAGTTCGCTACGGGCGCAACAAACGGATCGTTGTAAAACTGCGCACCGATATCCAACCATTCGGCGATCAATCGCAACTCCGCGGGGGACAAATAACCGGTGTGATCGAGTACTGGGTCATGAAAACTACCGTCAAACATCCTAAAGAAAGCCGTAGAAGCGGCAGCACTGCCGGCGACCATCGGCGGCGCCAATGACACTGGCACCATGATCGTCGTCGGCGCGCCGGTCACCGGGTCCGGCGGTCCGGGAGCCGGGACCAGCAAGTCCTGCAGCACGCCCATATTAAGCGTCTGTGCATTATGTGCAAACAGAAGTTGCTCGTATGAAGTGACAACCGTGGTATCGACGTTCGACGATGAGCCGGTCAGATCGAGCTGACCCTGCGGCACCTGCACCATCGCCATCGCATTCACCGGGTCATGACAGACCGAACAGGTCGTGGAGGTCATCGGCACGCCGTTCACGGTGTTGGTGCGGCTGGCAAGGCTCCATACCGACTGCATAAAGAGCTGCTTCACCGGATCGTCATCGTAGTGAATCGTGATTCGGCATTGCGCGCTCCAGGTCGCGCAGTTCGCATTGGTGGGCGGCGACTCGTTGAGCCCGGCGGCACCGCCGTAGGTATACGAAAACGGCGCATCCGGCTGCGGTGGAGTGGTGCCGACGGTCCAGATGCCATCGTAGATCACGTCCGTGTTCAGGATTTGCGAACACGGCGTGGTGGCGCCGCTCGGTGTCGTACCATTCGCGGTGCAGGTGGTGAGGGCGAGTGTCTGTGCCATGGTCGCGCCGGCATTCGTCAAGGCAATGGCGGGATTGGTATTCGGGAACGGCGAGCCCGTGGTTGGCGCCCCGGGATTGACCGGATTCGTCAAACCAGCCCGGCCATGCGAGGTCATATTGGCCGTGGTATGACAGCCATTGCAGGTTTTGGTCTCTCCCGGCAACAGCTGCAGCCAGCTGGTGTGCTGCGCGGTCACACGCTTGGCATTGATATCGACGATGTCAATCGTGAAAGGTACATTGGCCGGCACTTGAACTTGGACGGAGCCATCGGGTTGGATGGGCGCGTAACCGAGAATCTCGCGCATGCCCATGCCCGCGGGTCCAAATGCCGATTGATTGATCTTGCGCACCGTTTTGCCGGGGATCTCCACGGCTTTTTCGATTCTGATGAATCGATAAGGTCGAGTATAGAAGGTCGGGTTGGCCGGGTTGGACACCCCGGCGATGTTCGGGGTCGCGGTATCGACGCCGTCGACGTCGTACACACTACTGATATCGAGCAGGCCAACTCCCGCCGTGGCCATGGTGGCCGCCTGTCCCGGCGTGGGGGCGGCGTCAACCAGGATCGGCGGCGCCGGCTTTCTTGGCTGCAAGATGATGGGTTCGAGCACCATCGTGCCCACATCGGCGCTCAACAAGGGCCCCAAGGTGCCGGCATCCAGGTCATACACCCACAACGTGTACTGCGGTGGTGCCATCGTCACATTGGTACCGGAAGTATTCGACGCGGTGCAAAGATTCGTGGCGTTGGGCGTCACGGTGGTGTCAAGAACCAGGCACGGCGACCAACTCACCAGCATGCGATTGGTCCCGTCATAAAGCGGAAACACGGAAGCGAATCGGCCTCCCATCGATGGCATGTTCGCATCCGTGGTCACGCCCAGATTAGTCGCGCTGGTCTGGGCGGTGCCCGGGACGCCGCTGGGCGTTGCCGGCTGATGGATTTCGACGAAGCCTTGGGCGTTGATCTCGACGATATCGCCGCCCAACTGTGTGCCCAGGAAAGGACGCACGATGGCGACCAGATTGCCGTTAGGCAGCTCGCGCGCATCGAGGAATTGAACGACGTTGTTGTTGGTGCCGGCGATGTTGTTGCCGCTGGCGTGGCTGTTGGCGCCATAGTAGAGCTCAACGCCGGTGCCGTCGGGATTGCCGTGATACAAACTGATCTGACCGCCATTGACGGATTCCCAACGCGAGAACACCAATTGGCCGCTGCTCAAGACCGACGGCGAAAAATCGTGATTGGTGTTGAAACTGATCTGATGCATCTCGGTGCCGTCGCCGTTCATGACATGCAGCAGGAAAATGGACTGGGTTCTGTCGTCGGTTTGCGCAGCGTACTGCGGCCGGCCTTCATCGAGCAGGATGGATTGGGTTGCGAGTTGCCGCGTGGAGGCGAACACGATCCTGCCGTCGGGCAGATAGTGCGCGCCCACATCATGACCGGCGGTAATGCTGTCATTGGTCAACTGCG
This sequence comes from uncultured Gammaproteobacteria bacterium, assembly GCA_963721095.1. Taxonomy (GTDB): domain Bacteria; phylum Pseudomonadota; class Gammaproteobacteria; order Steroidobacterales; family Steroidobacteraceae; genus Bog-1198. The sequence goes on from CAVRHU010000001.1 coordinate 1,613,576, forward strand.
TCACCGCTTGCGTGGAGGCGTTGTAGGTATAGATGTGCCAGTTCGGCTGGGTGACGTCCGTATTGGGTTTTTTCGGATTGAGCGGCAGGCGCAAGGAAAACACGATGGTAGTCCCGTCGGGCGACACATCGAGATCTCGCACGGCACCCATGCCCTTGGTGATCGACCCGGTGATATTGACTTCGGCGCCGCCCGCGCTGGCCTGGTTACGGATGTAGAGGTCGCTGCCCGTAATAGAGGTGATCAGATCGCGAGTGTCGATGTCCTTGGTGATGACGGGTGCCTTGATGTACGCCAGGGGAAAATTGGTGACCCCGGGGGTGAGAGTCTGTCCGCCGGCAACACCGGGGGCGTGACCGCTCGAGGCGCTGCTGCAGCCGAACACGACCAACAGAGGCAACGCGATTGCCGCCAGCTTGAGCAAACCGTGATGTCGTTCACGCAGTGTGAAAGTGTTCATATCTGTCTACCTATGTCTCATAGTTTCGGTTCAGCGATCTGCGGGCGTGCGTGTCACCAGCGTCATTGAACTTAATCGGTCTCATGCGTACATCTTCGTTCGATGTTCATACGCATACTGTTAACGCACTCACAGAAGAACTTCTCCATATCCGTTTCTCTGTGCACGCCGCGCTAGACCGTGCGGGAATCGAGGTCAGGATATAGGTCTGATATTGCCCCTCGGTACTGTCGCGAAACGCCGACGTCGTCCGGATGAGACATTACTTCGTGCCTAAGTTGGCTGCGTATATTCGCACCCAAGTCGAACCCACAACTCACGCGAGTGGATGTGCATATGAAGAACGGGATGGAGAAACCAATGACGCAGATTGCACGCGGTAATAAAGCGATGCCAAATCTTGTTGCGCGGGCAGTTCGCGCGACGTTGTGCGCCGGCGCGCTGGCGCTGGTTGGCGCAAATGCGCTGGCCGCCAACCCGAGCGCCGACCAAGCGACGCGAATTTACAACCGAATTGCCGGCATCCCGCCGACCGCCGCTCAGCTCGCGCAAATGACCGCGACCGACCCGGTCAGCGCCGCGCTGATCGCGACGAACGATCCGGCCTTCTACAACAACACCATCCGCAACCTGGCCGCTCCGTGGACCAACCGCGACCAGTCGGTGTTTGTGCCGCTCAATGACTACACGGCGACCGTGATCGGAATGGTGCGCGACAACGTACCGTTCAACACCTTGCTCAGCGCCGATTTGGTTTACACCGGCGACGGCAAATCCGGCGAACCGGCTTACTCGGCTTCGAACAATGCGATGTACGACGCGCTCGATTCCAACAATGTCGATTTGAGCGTGCACCTGGTCTCCAACATGCAATCCTCGGTCGAGGGCATCCCGTCGACCGCCACCGCGGGCGTGCTGACCACGCGCGGTGCCGCCAGCGCCTTCTTCATCAACGGCACCAACCGGGCGATGTTTCGCTTCACGATGCTGAATCATCTCTGCAATGACATGCAGCTGGTGATGGATATCACCCGTCCGCCGGATCGCATCCGCCAGGACGTGACCCGCAGCCCCGGCGGCGTGAGCACGCTGTTCCTCACCAACTGCATTGGCTGTCACAGCGGCATGGATCCGATGGCGCAGGCGTTCGCCTACTACAATTTCAGCGCCACCGACCCGACCATGACGGACACGACCGGCCAGATCGTCTACACCGCCGGTCAAGTGCAGCCGAAGTACTCGATCAACAACACCAATTTCCCGCAAGGGTTCGTGACCATGGACGACAGCTGGAGCAACCGCTGGCGCTCGGGGCCGAACTACATACTGGGATGGAGCGCAACGCTGCCGGGCAGCGGCAACGGCGCCAAGTCTCTCGGCCAGGAATTGGAAAGCAGCGCGGCGTTCGCGAATTGCCAAGTCACCCGGGTATTCAAGGATGTGTGTCTGCGCGCACCGAATACACCGCAGGACTTCACCCAGGTCAACTCGATGATCTCTTCGTTCCAGGCGCACAACTATTCGCTGCGGCAAGTCTTCGCTGAAGGCGCCGCCTACTGCATGGGGAATTGAGCATGAACGTTACACGCATCACCGGCTTGGCAGCGCTCGCGGCGTCGATTGCCCTCAGCGCGTGCGGCGGCGCGGGCGCACCGACCACGACCAACCCAGCGCCGTCGCAGTCCGTCACCGCGGATCAATACACCGGACCACCGGCGGCCACGGCCGACGTCACGGCCTTCCAGATCAATTTCTGGGCGAACGTGCGCACGCAAAATCGCTGCGGTCAGTGCCATAACGCCACCTCGCCCGCGCAGATGCCGAACTTCGCGCGAAGCGACGATGTGAACCTCGCCTACGCGCAGGCCAACACGGTGGTCAATCTGGCCACGCCGTCCACCTCGATGATCGTCACCAAGGTGTCGGGCGGCCATAACTGCTGGCTGGCCGATCCCAACGCTTGCGGCCAGATTTTGACGACTTGGATCACCAACTGGGCCAATGCCGCGGGCGCTTCGTCCGCGACGACGGTGCAGTTGCAGGCCCCGCCGAGTCAAACGGTGGGACAGAGCCTGAATTTCCCGGCGTCCTACGTCGAGTATCAGCAGACCATCTATACGCTCACCAGCAAGTACTGCGTGCGCTGCCATTCCACGACGGCCGACCCGTCGGTGGAGCAATCGCCATACTTCGCGGATCCTTCGCTGCTCGTTGCCTACCCGGCCGCGATCCCGAAGATCGACTTCACGGGTTGCGCGGGCGCCGGCGGCAACAACGGCGGCACTTGCGGCACGAACTCGCGCTTCTATCAGCGCCTGGCCATCGACAACCACAACTGCTGGGATAACTGTGCGTCCGACGCCGCGCAAATGTTGGCGCAGATCCAGGCGTTCGCAGCCACCATCACGCCGGCGAACATTGACCCGGCGCTGGTCGTGAGCAAGGCCTTGTCCCTGACGCAGGGTACGATCGCGAGCGGCGCGAGCCGCTACGACGCCGATACCATCGCCAAGTACGAATTCCAATCGGTCGTGAACAACACGACTTTCGATACCAGCGGCATCGATCCGTCCGCGGATTTGACCATCTCGGGCAACGTCACCCTGGCGGGCGGCTGGGGCATCAACGTCGGTGCCGGCGGCAAGGCGCAGGCGACGACCCAGGCGAGCCAAAAGATCTACAACATGATTCAGGCCACCGGCGAGTTCTCGATCGAAGCCTGGGTGGCGCCCGCGTTGGTCGCGGTCGACAACTCTTACATGGTCAGCTATTCGGGTGGCGACACCACGCGCAATTTCACCCTGGGTCAGACGAACCAGGACTATGACTTTATGTTGCGCACGTCGAACACGGCGCTGACCGGCATGCCGCAGTTGCAGACGCCGAATGCGGCGATGGCGCTGCAGGCATCCTTGCAGCACGTGGTACTCACCTATGATCCGGTGAACGGCCGTCAAATCTACGTCAACGGCGTATTGGTTCCGGTTGCCGACCCGCAGAAGGGCGGCACGATCGCGACCTGGGACAGCACCTTCGCGCTGGTCCTGGGCAACGAAGTGTCGGGCGATCGATCCTGGCAGGGCCTCATCAAGTTCGTGGCCATTCACAGCCGCTCGATGACGCCGGCGCAGGTGCTGCAGAACTTCAACGCCGGTGTCGGCGAGCGCTACTACCTGCTGTTCGACGTGTCGACGGTGACCGGTGTATCGCAGGCCTACGTCATGATGACGGCCAGCCAATACGACAGCTACAGCTACCTGTTCTATCAGCCGACGTTCATCTCGCTGGATCCGACCGTCACTGCGAGCACGCTGCCCAACATTGCGGTGCAGGGTATTCGCATCGGCATCAATGGCACGGTCCCGCAAGTGGGCCAGGCTTTCATCCCCTTGAATACGACGGTGACCGGTTCTGCCTACACACCGCAGGGTGAAGTGCTGTCGAATATCGGTACGGTCATCGGCCTGCAGGCTGGACCGGCGACCGACCAGTTCTTCCTGACCTTCGACAAGCTGGGCAACCAGTCCGATGTGGTGGTCGAGGCCATACCCGCAATACCGGCGCCCGCGCCGGGACCGGTGGTGGCCGACCTCGGGGTGAAATCATTCGCGCAGATCAACTCCACGCTGTCAGCGCTTACGGGGGTGCCGTCAAACGACCCGGCCGTGGTTGCGACCTACCAGGCCGTGCAGCAACAGCTGCCGCCGATCCCGACGCTGGAAGCATTCTCCTCGTCGAACCAGATCGGCGTCGCGCAGCTGGCCATCCAGTACTGCAACGAGATGGTCGGCAACCCGACTTATCTGACACAGATGTTCCCGGGTGTGTCCTTGAGCGCCGGGCTGTTCTCAACACAGGGTGGCATCGACTCGGTCACCGGTCCTCTCGCGGCCAAGGTCCTAAGCAGCGGCGCACATCAGCCGGCGGCCTCGACCATCTCGGGACCCACCGGGGAACTCGATAGCTTGATCGCCAATCTTTGCACCACTACGGCGTGCACGACCGCAGCTCGGGTACAGGCGGTAACCGCCGCCGCCTGCGCGACGGCCTTCGGCAGCGCCGACGTGTTGATCTACTAAGTACGACGAATCGGAGAGGTCTTTTACTTATGAGCAAGAAATCCAAGCCGCTGGGAATACACGATCCACTGCTGCTGCAAGAGCACCCCCGGCCGCGCACACGGCGCGAGTTCGTCGCCCAGAGCTTCTGGACGGGAGCTGCGACGGTCATCGCACCGACGCTCGCCGGGATGCTTGCTTATCCGCGCGCGGCGCGCGCAACGCTGGCCTCGGATATTCAAAACGCCGTGACCGCCTGCGGAATTACGACCGGCGCCGGGCTGATCCCTTTCATCTGCTTCGACCTGCAAGGGGGCGGCAATATCGCCGGCTCCAACGTGCTGGTCGGCGGTCCCAAAGGACAGCTCGATTTCTTATCGGTCGCCGGCTACAGCAAACTGGGTCTGCCTGGATCCATGGTGCCAAACGCGAGCGCCTCCGGAAGTTTCGTGGATTCAAGTTTCGGTCTGCGCTACCACTCGGACAGCGCGCACTTGCGCGGCATGAAGCTGCGCGCCAGTGCCGCGGCCATGGCGGGCACGACGGGCACCATCATTCCGGCGTTATCGCAAAACGACACGAACACCAATCCGCACAACCCCATGTACGGCATTTATCAATTCGGTGCGCGCGGCGGTTTGCTCAACTTGATCGGCTCCAATAGCTCCGTATCGGGCGGCAATTCCATGGCGCCGCCAAGCATGGTCATCGCGGCGGCACAACCCACCGTGGTCGACAGTTCGCGTGACAGCAAGGGTCTGGTCAGCACGGGACAGCTCACCACGTTGTTGCCCAATCCGGCGGATGTCACCAACGTGCTGGAATCCATGAAGCGCGTCAGCGATGCCAAGTATTCGGCCCCCGGCGTGCAAGCGTATCCCAGCAATGCGGCGTTAAATGCGGCGGCCATAGGTCCCACGGGCGTCGCGGCGTGCGGCTATACCAAAGCTGCATACACCGTCGACCGCTACAGCAATCCGGCAGCCGTGAATCCGGACGTGGACACGAACATCGTCGGACCGAGCGGCATTTTCCAAACCGCGGAGTATCAGGCCAATTCGGACTATCAAAAGACCGCGGCGATCATGAAACTCGTCATCGACGGCAATGCCGCCGCCGGCACCATCGAGATGGGCGGCTTTGACTATCATTCGGGCAACCGAATGGATGGCGAAGCGCGCGATCTCAATCTGGGCAATTGCATCGGCGCCGTGTTGGAATACGCCAATCGCGTCGGCAAGCCCGTCATGATCTATATATTCAGCGATGGCTCGTTGGCGAGCAGCGGCATGATCGACAACTCGGTCGGCGGTCGCGGCAAGGGCGTTTGGACGGCCGACAACCAAAACGTCGCTGCAACGTATTTCTTGGTTTTCAATCCGTCAGGCAGAGCGCAGTCCGCGCAGACCAATCCGGAGATGAGTTTCCAGATCGGCAACTTCAATCCCGACGGTTCACAAAACACCACCGGCAGTCCGGCCGGCAACAACGTACCCAATCTGGTGCAAATGGTGGTGCTCAACTACATGGCGCTGCACAGTGCCAACGCCATCTCGCAGTGGCCCACTCTGTGGCCCGCGCCAAACTTGAACAACGGTCTCGGCTCGGGCACTGCGCTCGAACCGTTGATCGCTTGGCAACCGCTCGCCGGTCTGGTTAACGGCAAGGTCGGCTAAGGTTCGGCTTTGAACGAAGGGTCTGACGCGACGTCAGACCCTTCGTTGTTGTCTCAATCCGGAGACAATGTTCCCTCCGCTTGCCAGGTTTGCTCGAGCCGCATGAGTTCGACGAAAACTTCGCCGTTCCAATCCCATACGAATGAAATTGCACGAATGTGCGCTAAGTCATACAGAAATCCAGTGAACGCGCGGCCGCTGCGTTGACACTGCGGCTCGCATTGTGCGATTTTGCATAAGGTCTGATCAGGGCAAACTCGCCGAAAGGCGAGGGCGCAAAGCTTCCGGTACGGGACCCATCTTCAAGAGAGGTCTAGCACAGCGGGGTTACCAGCGTGATTGATGAGTCGCGGCGCTTAGTCGTCATTTTAGTCGTTGCAGCGCATGCGTAGAGCATTGCCCGCCGGCGGCCTGATTCTTGGAATTGCAATCGGCGCAGCGTCGATCGCGGCTGCGCCGAGCATTGTCGGCAAGGCGGCGCCTGATTTCGTGCTGCGCGGTTTAGATGGCCGGAATCTGCGCCTGTCCGAATTTCGCGGACAAGTCGTTCTGGTGAATTTCTGGACGCGCTCGGACGGCGATTCCCGCCAGCAGATGCCGGCGCTCGATCGCATCAACATTACCTACCAGCGTGCGGGTCTCGTGGTTATCGGGGTATCGGTGGATGAGGACCTGCGCCGATCGAAGGAGTTCGCCGCGGCGATGGGCGTGTCGTATCCCATTTTGTTCGATACCGGCACTGAGATCGGCAAGGATTACTATTTACAGAAAATGCCGATGACGATCCTGGTGGATCGCTCCGGTGTCGTGCGCTATTCAGCCGTGGGTTTCAGGCGCGGCGATGAGCGCGTTTATCTCGATCACATCCGCGAACTGCTGCGCGAATAAACGATAGGCCAGTTATGAATCTCAAGCATCGAATTATCTCCATCGCGGCCTGCGCCGTGCTGCTGTCTGCCGGGTGGGCGATCGGACAAACGCCGCCGCCCGCGCAAGCCACGCCGCCCGCGCAAGTCCCGGCGCCCGCGCAAACCGTTGCGCAAGCGCCGCAACCGGCAGCGCAGACCCCGCCGGCGGCAGATGCGCCGGCGCCGGCCGCCGATGCGCAACCACCGCCGCCGCAGCCCGCACCCGATGCGCCACCGCCCGAACTCAAGACCTTGGACCAGGAAGTGCAGGGCCTGAAAAAGGACGTGGTCGATCTGAACAAGGATCTGTTCGTGCTGCAGGAAGAGTTGCTGTTTCCGGCCAACACGCAGGTTGCTCTCTATATATCCATGGATGTGGGAACTTTTTTCGCGCTGGATTCGGTGACGGTCAAGATCGACAACAAGGAAGTGAAGAATTACCTATATACGGCGCGAGAGGCCGACGCGTTGCTCAAGGGCGGTGTTCAGCAGATCTATTTGGGAAATTTGAAGGTCGGCAAGCACGAGCTCGTGGCATTTTTCACCGGCAAAGGCCCGGTCGAGCGCGACTACAAGCGCGGCGCAACGATCAATTTCGACAAGGGCGTCGGCGCAAAATATCTGGAACTTAAGATCACGGACCGTGTTCCCAAGCATCAACCTGAGTTCATGATCAAAGACTGGGAATGATGTGCGAGGCTCCGGCGCGTGATTAACAGACTTCGGCCGTTCCTACTTGGCGGATTGCTGCTGGCGATGCCCCTGGCGGCTGCGCAGGCTAAAAACGTCAAGCCGGATCCCAACGGTTTGGCGCCGCATCCGGTCCAGGACCTGGCCTACGGCGACGTGCTGTTCTATTTTTTCCAGGACGATTACTTCGACTCCATCACGCGCCTGTTGGCGGCGCGGCAATTGGGACGGGTTCCGCACACCCAGGAAGAAGCCGAATTGCTGCTCGGAGGTTTGTACCTGTCGCTCGGCGAGCATGTCGAGGCGGGCAGAATATTCGATGCGCTGCTGAAGAAGAACACTTCCGAGTTCGTGCGCAATCGCGCCTGGTTCTATCTCGGTAAGGTCTGGTACCAGCGCGGCTATTTGAACGAGTCCGAACGGGCCCTGCGTCAGGTATCGGACAAGATCGACCCGCGCATCAACGCGGAGCGCTACATGATGCTGGCGCAGCTCATGATGCGTCAGGGCCGTTACGACGACGCCATCACCGCGTTGAGCAGCTGGAAGGGCGCGCCCGACTGGACCGCCTACGCGCAGTTCAATCTGGGCGTGGCCTTGGTGCGCAGAGGCCGGCTGCAGGAGGCGATCGGCTATCTTGACCGGGTGGGCACGATGCAGACCCGCAGCGAGGAATTACTCGCCTTGAAAGACAAGGCCAATCTGGCGCTGGGCTTCGCACTGCTGCAAGGCCAGCGCGCTGCCGAAGCAAAGCCCATTTTGCAGCGGGTGCGTCTCGAGGGACCCTACTCGAGCAAGGCGTTGCTCGGAGTCGGATGGGCAGATGCCGGCGTGGGCGAATTCAAGCGGGCGTTGGTGCCCTGGCTCGAGCTGCGCAAGCGCAGCTTGCTCGACTCGGCCGTGCAAGAGTCCTTTCTGACCGTGCCCTACGCCTACGTCCAGCTCCAGGCCTTCGGTCAGGCGGCGGACTTCTACAACACCGCAATTCAGTCTTTTGACGGCGAACTCAAGCAGATCGACGACTCGATCGAAGGCATTCGCAGCGGCAAGCTGCTCGACCGCCTGTTGAACGACGACAAGAAAGACACGCTAACCTGGTATTGGCAGCTGACCAATCTGCCCAACGCACCCGAGTCGCGCTACTTGTATGCGCTGTTGGCGAGCAATGAATTCCAGGAGGGCCTGAAGAACTACCGCGAACTCAATTTCATGAGCCGCAATTTGGACGATTGGCGCGACGATGTCTCTGCCTATGACGACATGCTCGATACGCGCCAAGAAGCCTACAACCGGCGTGTGCCGAAGGCTGACGCAGTATTGGCCGCGACGGATTTGGATGGTCTTACGCAAAAGCGCGTGGATTTCGAATCGCGCATCAATGAGATCGAAAAATCGAACGACGTCGCCGCGTTGGGTACGCCGCAGGAGCAAGAGACCTGGGCGCGGCTGAAAAACATCGAGGACTATCTCGCGGCTCATCCCAACGATCCTGATTTGGCAGAGATGCGGGAGAAGCATCGGCTGATGAAGGGCGTCATGTACTGGCGGCTGTCGGAGAGTTTCAAAGCCAGGCTCTGGAACGAACGTCGTTCCGTCAAGGAACTCGAAGGCGAATTGAAAGAAACCCAGAAACGCGCCGTGCTCGTGCGCCAAGCGCGCGCCGGTACACCCTTGACCACCGGCGGGTACGCATCGCGTGTCGCGGCGATCCGTTCGCGCATCGATCAATTGCATGAACGCCTGGCCGATGTCTCAGAGCGGCAGAACGAATTTCTCCAGTCCCTCGCGATCCATGAACTTGAGGGCCAGAAACAACGCATCGAGACCTATGAAGTGCAGGCGCGCTATGAATTGGCGGCTATTTACGATCGTACCTCCAACGGTCCCGTGAAGCCGCCGGCGAAGGCGCCCACTGACGTGCCTGCCACACCGCCCTCCGTGGAACCTGCGACACCCCCTGGGGCGCCTGCGACGCCCCCTGAGCCACCCCCGCAGGCGAAGCCATGAAGGTCTCCGTCTCACAACTGACATCTGGCGCCTTCATACTGTTGGGGCTGCTGCTGGGCGCGTCAACCCTGTCGGCCGCGCCGAAAAAGCCCGCGACGATCAAGGATCTCGACAATCAACAGGTCGATGTCAGCCCCGACCCTCCGCGGAATGTCGACGCGGCGAAAACGATGGCGAGCTACAAGCGGTTTCTCGATTTGAACGCCGGAGATGCCGCGTTGCGTGCGGAAGCCCTGCGCCGCCTGGGGGATTTGAATCTCGAAAGTGGGGAATCAGAACGCATCGAGCGGGAACTCGCGACCAACGAAGGATTGCGTGCCACCGAAGCGATTCATTTGTACACGGCGCTGCTGAAGACCTATCCAAAATACGAGCGCAACGATTCCGTGCTTTATCAATTGGCGCGTGCCTACGAATTGAATGCGCAGCCCGATCGAGCGCTGGCCTCCCTGGATCAACTCGTGGCGCAATATCCCGGCAGCCATTTCATCGACGAAGTGCAGTTTCGGCGCGGCGAACTGCTGTTTTCGGACAAGGCATACCCCAAGGCGCAGATTGCCTATGAGGCTGTCATCAAAACCGGTGTGAGCTCGCCGTTTTACAGCCAAAGCCTCTACAAGCACGGCTGGTCCCTTTTCAAGCAATCCGAGAACGAGCGCAGCCTGGAATCCTTTGCCGGCGTCCTGGACGCCATGCTCACTTCCAAGCGCGATCCCAATGTCTTGGTCGAGATCGATACGCTGAGCCGCGCCAATCGGGAATTGGTGGAAGATACCTTCAGGGTGATGTCGATTACCTTTTCTTATCTCGATGGTCCCAAGACCATCCAGGAATTCGTGAGACATCGAAAGCCGCGGCCTTACTCGTATCTGCTCTATGCAAGGCTGGGCGATTTATACATGGAAAAAGAGCGCTATACCGATGCTGCCGACAGCTATCGCGCGTTCGTTTCCCAGGACCGTAATAACGAGAAGGCGCCGCTGTTGGAAATGCAGGCGATCGAAGCCTACCAAAAGGGCGGCTTCCCACAATTGGTACTGCAGGGCAAAAAGGAGTTCGTAGAGAACTACAGTTTCGGCACGGCATATTGGCAGGGGCGTCAGCCCGCTGCCGAGCCGAAGGTCGTGGCGGTGCTGAAGACCAATCTCAAGGACGTCGCGCAGTACTATCACGCTCAGGCGCAACGCACCAAGGATGTCGCCGACTATCAAGAGGCGGCAAAGTGGTATCGAAGTTATCTGCGGTCCTGGCCGGATGAGCCGGGCTCGGCGGTGACCAATTACCTGCTCGCCGACACGCTATTCGAGAGCAAGCAGTACCTCGACGCGGCGCAGGAATACGAAAGCACCGCGTATCACTACGGCGATCACGACAAGGCCGCCGCGGCAGGCTACGCCGCCATCATTGCGTACGGGAAACAAGAGGAGACCCTGTCCGGCGATGCGAAGGCCACCTTGCACCTAAAGACCATCGACAGCTCTTTGAAATTCGCGCAGACCTTTCCCGCTCATCCGGAAAGTGCGCAAGTTTTGACCAAAGCCGCCACCGAGCTGTACACCGCGAAAGACTATTTGCGCGCCGTCTCCGCGGCCGAATCCCTGCTTGCCAAGCAGCCGCCCGTCGACACCGGCAAGCAGCGCATCGCCTGGACGGTGATCGGAAATTCGAATTTCGATCAAGGCGTATTCGACAAGGCAGAGGCGGCTTACACGCATGCACAGGCCGTCATGCCGCCCAACGATCCGGAACGGGCCGTGATCGTCGAGCGGCTCGCTGCGTCGATCTACAAGCAGGGCGAACAAAAAAGCAAGGCCGGCGACGGCGCTGCCGCCGTCAATGATTTTTTACGCGTTGCCACTTTGGCACCCACATCGAAGGTGCGCGCGAATGCCGATTTCGACGCCGCGGCGCTGCTCGTGACTCAGAAGCAGTGGGATCGCGCCATCCCCGTGCTGGAAGGCTTCCGCCGTAATTTCCCGGACAGCCCTCTGCAGACCGAGGTCACTCGAAATCTCGCCGTGGCCTATTTGTCGGCGAACAAGCCCGCGCAGGCGGCCGTCGAATTCGAGCAGATCTCGCAGTCGCCGAAGGAAACCCCGGATGTGCAGCGTGAAGCCACCCTGCAGGCGGCGGACCTTTACGACAAGGCGGGCAATTCCGCCAAATCGCGCGTAATGCTAGAGGCGTTCGTAAAGCATTTCCCGCAGCCACTGAATCCGGCCATGGAGGCGCGCAACAAATTGAGCTTGATTGCGGTCAAGGCCGGCGACTACAGCGGCCGCGACTATTGGCTCAAGGACATCATCGCGGCGGACCGCTCCGCGGGCGCCGCTCGCACCGATCGCAGCCGCGCGCTGGCGGCCAAGGCCACGTTGACGCTGGCGGCGCCGGCGCGCGAGGAGTTCAAGAACATCAAATTGGTGGTGCCGCTCAAGAAGTCCCTTGCGGAAAAGCGCAAGGCAATGGAAGCGGCGCTCAAAGCTTATGAGGCCGCTGCCGACTATCAGGTTGCCGAAGTCACAACCGCGGCGACCTTCGAGAGCGCGGAATTGTACCGCCAGCTCGGCAAGGATTTGATGAGCTCCGAGCGCCCCAAGAATCTGAAAAAGGATGAATTGGAACAGTACGACGTGCTGCTCGAGGAGCAGGCATTCCCGTTCGAGGAAAAGGCCATCAAGCTGCATGAAGTCAACGCCGCACGGACCAAGAACGGGACCTATGACGAGTGGGTGCAGAAGAGCTTTGCGGCGCTCGCGCAGCTCAATCCAGGCCGATACGGCAAGGTGGAGATCGGTGAACAGCAGGTTGAATCGATTCGTTAGCTTCAGCGTGATCGCGCTGCTGACCGGCTGTCACAGCGCGCCGGTGCAGCCGACGCGTGCACCCGCGCCGTCGGTGCCCGTGAGCGCGGCGCCGGCGGGCGCGCCGACCCCGAAGCCTGGCGGCGTGAACACTGCGCCGTCCGCGGCCGCGGGTTCGACAAACAACGGTGCCGGCGCAGCCCCGGCACCGGGCAATGCCGCGGCAGCAGGCGCTGCAGCCGCGGATCTGACGCCGATCCCCCCGCGTGCCGCACAGCAGTACAGCCAAGCGCTGCAAATGATGAAATCCAACCGCCTGACCGACGCGGAACTCGAGTTCCAGCAGCTGACGGCCGCATATCCGCAATTCGCAGGACCGCAATTGAATTTGGGCCTGCTGTATTTGCAGGCTTCTCGATTGCCCGAAGCCGAGGCCGCGTTCAAGGCGGCTCTCCAGACGAGCCCGACCAGCGCAATCGCGGACAATGAACTCGGCATCGTAGAGCGTAAGCTAGGCAAGTTCGCCGACGCCGAGGCTGCATACTTGCGCGCGATTGCGGCTGAACCCAACTACGCGCCGGCACATCTGAATTTGGGCGTGCTATACGACTTGTATATGCAAGAACCGCAAAAGGCGTTGGAGCAGTTTGAACGGTATGTCGAGATAGCCGGCGAGAACAAACAAGTCGCCGGCTGGGTGATTGAATTGCGCAGACGCGCCGGTACGCCCGCGCCCGTCGCCAAGAAGGAGACCGGATGAACGCGCTAGCAAAGACCTCGAGCTTGATCCTGCTCTGCTGGGTCATGAATGTGACGTATGCCCAGGAACCCGCGCCGCCCGCTGCACCTGATACGCAGGCACCGGCCGAGGCCAAGCCGCCGAAAGCAACCGCCCAATCCGAGGCCGGTGAGCCGCGCGCCAATACTTCCAAGGCTTCGACTGCGCAGTCCGAGGCCCGCGAGCCGCGTGCCAATACTTCGAAGGCGTCGACCGCCCAGTCCGAGGCCGGTGAGCCGCGCACGGGAACTTCGCGCCCGGCGCCCGCCGGCGGCGGCCGCTCTGGCGCGACGACGGCTCAAAAGGCCCCCGGGGCAGCGGATCGGCTGGAATTAGGCACGGCCACGGTGACCGGCGATCGGGAGCAGCCGAAGGTCATGTATATCGTCCCTTGGAAGAAATCCGATATCGGGGACTTGGCCGGTAAGCCGATGAACAGCCTGGTCGATGAGATCCTGGCCCCGGTCGACCGGGACGTATTCAAACGCGAAGTCGTCTATTACAAGGCCGTACAGGCGGATTCGTCCCAAAATGGTGCACCGGGCCGCCCGTCGGACCAGGGTGAGAAGTAAGTCATAGCCGATTTTACGGAATCTGGTTGAATCGCATATTCGAAAGATAGAGTTTATCTAGGAGCGCGCAGATGAATTTCATGAATTCGGCAGTCAATTTCTTCAAGGACGGCGGGGTATTCCTGTACCCGCTGGCCTTGATATTCGTGGTCGGCGTCGCCATCGCCATTGAGCGATACGTGTACCTGACGCGCGAAACCATTCGCAACCGCAGCCTATGGGACTCGCTGGTGCCGGCCTTGAGTGCCGGTAACTTCAAGCAAGTGGTCGGCCTGTGCCACAACTCCAAGGCCTCGATCGCCACCATCCTGAACTACGGCGTGGCGCGCGTGGCCAGCGCCCGCCGCCGCGATGACATCGAAAAGGCCATGGACGAAAGCCTGCTCGAAGTCATACCGAGAATCGAGAAGCGCACGCACTATCTTTCGTCGCTGGCGAACGTCGGCCTGTTGATCGGCTTGCTAGGCACCATCACCGGCCTCATCGGCGCGTTCAGTGCCGTGGCAACCGCAAATCCCGCCGAGAAAGCCAGCCTGCTGGCCGCGGCGATTTCCGTGGCCATGAACAACACCGCATCCGGTTTGTTCGTCGCCATCACGCTGCTGCTCTCGCACATGTTTCTCGAGTCAAAGACCACCTCGCTCATCGACAGCCTGGAAATTGCGTCGGTGAAATTCCTGAACTCGATTACCGAGCGTCAGACCGAGAAGTCACATGAACCGGCGGCGCCGACGCCGTCGGTGCGAGCGCCGGCCGCCGCCCGCGGCAGCATCTAGCTCGAAGTGACAGCATCCGCGAGTAGCCTCTCATGAAGTCAAAAGCAGCGCGCCTCGTCCGACGCAATCATGCCCGCTACCACGAAGGGCGTGACGATCTGAACATCGTGCCGATGATCGACATGATGGTGATCTTGGTGTTCTTCCTGATTTTCACCGCCGTGTTTTCCAAGACGAATATTCTTCAGCTCAACCTCCCGGCGAGCAACACCGCTCCTGTTGAATTGCCGAAAGGCCTGAAGCTCGAAGTGATCATTCGGCCCAACGATCTGGTGGTCAACGACCGCAATTCGGGTCCCCTGAAGGTCATCGAAAACACGGCGGCCGGTTATGATTTGGATCACCTCTCGGAGTTCATACGCCAGGTCAAGTCGCAATTTCCGCAGATGACCGATGCGACGATATTGTCCGGGCCGGCCGTGCCCTACGATGTTCTGGTGCAGGTGATGGACGCCGTGCGCGTCTATCAGATCCCGACGCCTCCGTTCTCGAAGGCCGAGTTATTCCCGGACATTGCGATCGGAGATGCGCCGACATGACATCCTATCGCATCAAACGGCATCGCCAGCGCCGCCATGGCGGCAGCCATTATGCGTTGATTCCGTTCATCGACATGATGACCATCCTGGTGGTGTTTTTGCTCGCGCACACCGCCGAGGTCGATATCCTGCCGAACACGAAGAATATCTCGATTCCGCAGTCGCTTTCGGAGCGCAAGCCCAGCGCCGCCGTGGTCGTCATGATCACCAAGGATTCGCTCTACGTGGACGGCGTTCTGGTTGGATCGCTCAAAGATGTGGTCGCGAATAAGGGCCCCTTCTTCCCGCCGCTGAAGTCGGCGCTGATGGCGCAAAATGACAAAAGTATCCGCAGCGCGCAGCAGACCGATATCGCGAAGCGCGAAGTGACCATCATGGGCGACAAGAGCACGCCGTACAGCGTGCTGAAGAAGATCATGTTGACCTGCAGCGAAGCCGAGTACGGCAAGGTGTCCTTCGCGGTGGTCGAACGCGAACGGGCGGCGACATAAATGGCCGCGCTCAATCCTGCAAATCGAGTTCCGTCCGGCCTGGTGCCTTATTACCGGCGCTATGATCTGCCGTGGGCGCCCTCCGAGGAAACTGAGCGGCGCTTCCGCGCCATACTGCGCAATCTCGCGATCGTCGCGACCATCGTCGCGGTAGTCCTGCCGTTTCTGCCGCGGACCGAGCGCGTCAACAACACGGATTCCCTGCCGGAGCGCGTGGTGCAGTTGGTGATGGAGCCCCCGCCGCCCCCGCCACCACCTCCGCCGCCGCCGAAGGAAAAGCCGGTGGAGAAGGTGCCCGTGCAGAAAGTGCCGACACCCCCGCAGCCCGTTGATCCCCGCGTCAAAGCCTCCAAGAGCGGCTTGCTCGCGAATCTCGATGATCTCGCGGCGCTTCGCAATCAAATCGATTTGGATAAATTCCAGAAGGACCAGGCAAAAACCACCGATCCGGGCGATGTCACCCAGGTGACGCGCAGCATCATCAGCTCCAAAGCCGGCGGCACCAGCGGCGGGATCAACTCGCCCACGAGCAGCGGCCTCGCATCCGGTTCAGGTTCGTTGCGCGGCATCTATACGACCCAAGTCAAGGACCCCAATCTCGGCGCCTCGGGCCAGGCGGCCACGCGCGCCGGCGGCAGCGGCAAGGCCTCGCGCAGCGCCGATGAAATCGCGCTGGTGTTCACCAAGAACAAGGGCGCGATCGATGCCATGTATGCGCGCGCGCTGCGCGACAATCCCGCACTGCAGGGCAAGGTCGTCATCGAACTGACCATCGCGCCGTCGGGCGACATCACCTCGGCGCGAATAGTTTCCTCGGAGCTGCACGATCCCGTATTCGAAGGCAAGCTGGTCGAGCGCATTCGCCTGTTCAAATTCGAGGCGAAGGACGTCGCAGCATTGACGGCCACCAAACCCATCGACTTCTTCCCAGCCGGATGAACATTCAATCCGAAATCGAGTTTTTCGCGGATCTTGGCCTGGTCGACAAGGCCCGGTTCATTTCGCGCTTGATTTGCGAGATCGCCGAGGAAGCCAAGGTCGGCAACGGCGACGGCAGCGATGCTGTGCGCTACAAGTTCGCGAATGAAATGAGCCAGAGGTTGGCGCGCTTCACCTACCAGCTGTTGGGCGAGGACGTGGCCCGGCCGCAGGATGATGTGGTCATCCGCATGCTGCTCGGCGCGCGTGCCGACAAGAACGCACAGCGCATCATGCACAATGCCTACCGGCGCGTGCTTACCAGCTTCGAAAGCTTCGATACCACCGTTTTACTCAATCCGCACTAGTCTGTCGGCGCTACGAATTCGCTGCGATGCGCTGCGCGGGATCCTCGCTCTGACCGGTGTCGGTTTCGAACAGGTGCAGCAGTTGCTCGGCCGACTCGCGGCTGGTTTCCAAGAACTTCTTCTCGTCGTCCTTCACGGCATGCTGCTTGGCCAAGGTCGCCTCGTCGTGCACGCGAAATTGATGCACCGTCTCCTTTGCCAGGGATTTCGACAGTCCCAATGATTCGAGCACCTGCACCGACATTTCCAGGCTCGATGCCAGCGTCTCGCGGATGATGTAGCGCACGCCGAGATCCATGAGCCGAAACGCATGCTGCCGATTGCGCGCCCGCGCAAAGATCTTCAAATGCGGAAAGTGCTGGCGGATCAATTCGGCGGTTTTCACCGACGCGTCGACATCGTCGATCGCCAGCACGAAGATTTCGGCATTCTCGGCGTGCGATGCCCGCAGCAGTTCCAACCGCGAAGCGTCGCCGTAGTAAATCTGGTTGCCGAAACGACGCAAAAAATCGACCTGGGTCTGGCTGGCTTCGAGAGCCGTAAAGGAAATCTTTTTCGCCAGGAGGATGCGGCCGACGATTTGGCCGAAGCGTCCGAAGCCGGCGATGATGACTTTTGGGTACAGCTCGACCGGCGTATCGAACGGCCGGCCGTCGGATTCCTTGGCCTTGAACGTCACATCATAAAGAGCGAGGAGCACTGGACTTAAGATCATCGAGGCGGTCACCACCAGCACCAGCAGGTCGGAAAGCTGTGAGTCCATGATGCGCAAGCTCGCCGCGATGCCAAACAGGACGAAAGCGAATTCTCCGCCGGAGGCCACGCTGATTCCGAGGCCTCGAGCAGCGGTGGGCGAGAGGCCGGACAGGCGGCCGATCGCCCACAGCACCAGAATCTTCACGACCACCAGACAGACAGTTAAGCCTATGATAAGGAAAGGTTTTTCTCGGACCAGGCCGAGATTGGCGGACATGCCGACACTAATAAAGAAGAGCCCCAGGAGCAGGCCCTTGAACGGTTCGATATCCGCCTCGAGTTCATGTCGAAACTCGCTGTCGGCCAGCAGCACGCCGGCCAGGAAAGCGCCCAGGGACAGCGACAGGCCGACTTGGCTGACGAGCAGTGCCGTTCCCAACACGATCAAAAGACCCGCCGCAGTGAAGGCCTCCGCGACCCGCGAAGCAGCAATGATGCGCAGCATCGGACGCAGCACATAGCGTCCGCCGATGACGACGGTGGCGAGCACGGCGATGAGCTTGATGACGAGCCAGCCGCCCGGTACGGCAGACTTCTCCGCGACCCCCAGCAGCGGCAGCAGCGCGAGTGCGGGCATGACCGAGACGTCTTGAAACAGCAGAATGCTGAATGCCGAGCGGCCAAACTGCGAATTGAGCTGCCCGCGCTCGGCGAGCAGTTGCAGCGCCAGCGCCGTCGAGGACATCGACAGGGCAAATCCGATCACGAGCGCGGCCTGCCAGGTCTGTTCAAAAATGAAATAAGCTGCCGCGCCGACCGCGATTGTCGTCAGCAAGACCTGCGCGGACCCTAAGCCGAAGATCGACTTGCGCAGCACCCAGAGCCTCGAGGGCTGCAACTCCAAGCCGATGACAAACATCAGGAGCACGATTCCGAACTGCGCGATATTCTGGGTCGTCTCTACGCTGCTGATCAATCGCAAGCTGGCGGGACCGATAATGATGCCGGCGGTGAGGTAGCCCAGCACCGACCCCAGCTTGAAGCGGCGGAAAATCGGTATCGCTATGACAGCGGCGGCGAGAAATATAGCGATCTGCGCCAACAAGCTCATACTATTTCTCCGTGACTCCTTCAGAGCCTAGCATTATGTATCGTCAAAGCATCCAATTTCCCGTCAAAGACAAGGCACTGCGCGAGGATGTGCACGCGCTGGGCGATTTGATCGGCGAGACGCTTCGCGACCAGGGCGGTGAGGAATTCTTCCAGCGGGTCGAAGGAGATCGTCTCGAGGCGATCCGGCGCCGGGAAGGCGATTCACAGGGTGCGGCCGATCTGACCAGCCGCACCGCCGGGCGATCGCCCGCCGCGGCGACCGAACTGACGCGTGCGTTTTCCCTCTGGTTCATGGCGGTGAACACGGCCGAAAAAGCGCACCGTGTGCGCCGGCGCCGCGAATACCTGAGCGATTCGAGCACTTCTCAACCCCGCGGAATTGCCGATTGCATCGCACGACTGCAGCGTTCGGGCGTGTCGCTCGATCAGGCGCTGCAACTGATCAGCACGATGAGCATCGAGCCGGTGTTCACCGCGCATCCCACCGAATCGACGCGCCGCACGATCTTGCGCAAACAGCAGCATATTGCGCACGATTTGCTGGAGCGAACCGATCCCGGATCGACGCGTGCCGAGCTCGACATGCTCTGGGCGCGCGTGCGGCTGGAGGTCACCAGCATCTGGCAGACGGAGGAGCACCCGCGGGAAGGGTTGACGGTGGTCGATGAGCGCGAGCATGTACTGTTCTATCTCATCGATATTCTTTACCGCGTCGTGCCGTTGTTTTATGAGGAGATCGAGGCGGCGCTGGCGCACGCATATTCGGTTCCG
Source organism: uncultured Gammaproteobacteria bacterium (assembly GCA_963721095.1). Lineage (GTDB taxonomy): Bacteria > Pseudomonadota > Gammaproteobacteria > Steroidobacterales > Steroidobacteraceae > Bog-1198. The sequence continues at coordinate 1,633,198 of CAVRHU010000001.1, forward strand.
GTCGAAACCCTGGATGTGCCCAATATCCTGCGTTTCGGATCCTGGGTGGGCGGCGACATGGACGGCAATGCGGATGTCCACGGAAAGACGATTCGCGAGACCTTGCAGCGGCATCAACAGCTGATTGTGTCGACGTATTTCGCCGAGTGCGGGCAGTTGGCGGAATCTTTGAGCCAAAGCGCCAATCGAGTCGCGGTGAGCGCCGGGCTTGCCGAGCGCATCGAATCCTACACGACGATTTTGCCGGGTGCGAAAGCGATCGTGCCGACGCGGCACGATCGCATGCCGTACCGGGTGTTCTTCGGCCAGATCAGGGAACGATTGCAGGCGAGTTACGAAGGGCGGCCGAACGCCTATCAGAACCCCGAGGAGCTGCTATCCGATGTCGGACTGGCGGCAACGAGTTTGCTCGAAAATAAGGGCCGTCACGCCGGATATTTCCTGGTACGCAGGCTCATGCGCCGCGTGCGGACCTTCGGATTTCACCTCGCGACCTTGGACGTCATTCAGCATGCCCGCATCCACGACGAGGTCATCGCCCAGGGGTTGGACCAGAAAGGATGGGCGGAGCTGCCGCCGCAGGAGCGGCTGCGGCAACTGCATGATTTTCTGGTGCGCGATGTCGGACCGACGGCATCCTTCGATGCGGTGGGCCGGCGCAGCCTATGGGTTTTTCAAGCCATTGCGCAGGCGCGCCACAAATTCGGGGGCCGCGCGATCGGTGATTACATCGTGAGCGGCGCACGCGGGCCCGAGGACATCCTGGCGGTACTGCTGCTGGCGCGCTGGGCGGATATCACGGACAAGCGCAGCGGCGAATGCCCGCTCGATGTCGCGCCGATGCTCGAATCGATCGATTCTTTGCAGGCCGCGGGCGACGTCCTGCGCGCATTGCATGCCGAACCTGCGTATCGCCGGCATCTCGATTCGCGCGGCAATCGTCAGGTGGTGGTGATCGGTTATTCGGACTCGAACAAGCAGGGCGGTATCGCGGCATCGCGTTGGGCACTGCAGGTCGCGCAAACTCAATTGTTGCAAGCGGCGCGAACCACGGGGACGAATGTTTTGATATTCCATGGTCGCGGCGGCACCGCGGCGCGCGGCGGCGGACGTACCGAAAACCTGGTGGAGTCGCTGCCCAGCGGCGCGATGCGCGGCGTATTGCGCCTCACCGAGCAAGGCGAAGTGGTCAATCAAAGCTACAGCCTGCGCCCGATCGCCATGCGCACGCTGGAGCGGACGTTCGCCTCGGTGGCGCTCGCGACTGCGCACGCCGCGGAGGCCGAGCCGATCGCCCCTGATCTCATTGCAGCCATGGGCACCATTGCAGCGCAAAGCCTCAAGGCTTACCGCGAATTGGTGTTCGACAACGCCGAATTTTTCGAATACTTCCGCGCCGCCACCCCGCTCGATGTGATTGAGCGCATGCACATCGCGTCGCGGCCTGCGGCGCGCGTCGGCGCCAGCGGCGTGCAGTCGCTGCGGGCGATCCCCTGGGTATTTGCCTGGACGCAAAGCCGCCACATGCTGCCGGGTTGGTTCGGCTTTGGCAGCGGCGTGCAAGCCGCGTTGGAGCGTCACGGCGAGGAGGTCTTGATGCGCATGACGGCGCTCTGGCCGTTCTTCGCTCACTTGCTCGATGATGTCGAGGCCATGCTGGGTCGCACCGACCTGGATATCGCGAGCTACTACGACGCGCTGGCGCCGGACCCGCTGCGCATTCACGCGCAACCCATCGCAAAGGAATACGCGTTGACGCTGAAGCTGGTGCTGCGCCTGCGCGGTTCCGCCCAATTGCTCGACAGCGACCCGACGTTGCAGCGGTCAATCACGCTGCGCAATCCGTACATCGATCCCATGCATCTCATGCAAGTCGATCTGTTGCGGCGCTGGCGCGCGACTCAGCGTCAGGATCAGGCGCTGTTCGGGGCGTTGCGCGCCACCATCAGCGGCATCGCTCAAGGGCTGCAGGCGACGGGGTAGCGTTTCTTCAGGGACGGTAAGACGACTGACGGCGGCCCTGCATCACAGCGCCGAGCCACTGAATATCTAGCATTCCGGCACGTTCACCGCGAGACCTCCTTGCGAGGTCTCCTTGTAAATCGTGGACATGTCGAGGCCGGTCTGACGCATGGTGTTGATCACTTGGTCGAGGGATACCTTGTGCGAGCCATCGCCGCGCAGAGCGAGGCGCGCCGCATTGATGGCCTTGACCGACCCCATGGCGTTGCGTTCGATGCATGGGATCTGCACCAGGCCCGCGACCGGATCGCAGGTCAGGCCCAAGTTGTGTTCCATGCCGATTTCCGCGGCATTTTCGATCTGTTCATTGCTGCCGTGCAGCGCCGACACAAGACCGGCTGCCGCCATGGAGCAGGCGACCCCGACTTCGCCTTGGCAACCCATCTCGGCGCCGGAAATGGAAGCATTCTGCTTGTACAGCATGCCTATCGCGGCGGCAGACAGCAGAAAGCGGATGACGCCCGCGTCGTCGGCCCCGGTTTCAAACCGCCGGTAGTAATGCAGCACCGCCGGAACGATACCTGCGGCGCCGTTGGTTGGCGCGGTCACGACTTGGCCGCCCGCCGCATTTTCCTCGTTCACCGCGAGTGCATAGGCATTGACCCAATCCAATGCGTGCATCGGGCTTAAAGGATCGCCGCTCATGAGTTGCCGATACAGTTTCGGCGCCCGCCGCCTCACGCCGAGCACCCCCGGCAGAAGACCTTGAGCCTCAAAACCGCGGCGCACGCAATCCTGCATGACTTCCCAGATTCGCAAAAGCCCCGCGTGTACTTCCGCTTCGCTGCGCCAAGTTCGCTCCCGGGCCAGCATCAATTCGTGGATTTCCAATCCTTGAGCTTTTGCAAGTTCGAGCAGCTGCTCGCCCGATTCGAACTCGTACGGCGGCGCGCGGCGGGCCGCACCGGCGTTCGTTTCCGCGCCGGCGCGAATCACAAAACCGCCGCCGATACTGTAGTACTCCTCGCGCGCCAGGAAATTGTGCGCGGCATCGTGTGCGGAGAAACGCATGCCGTTGGAATGGCCCGGCAACACCTGATCGGTGTGAAACAAGAGATTCAAAGGTTCGTCGAAATCGATCTCGTGTGTGCCGGCCAAGCGCAACCGCTTGGCATTGCGAATCCGTTGCAGCGCGGCTTCGACGGCGCTCGAATCGATGCTATCCGGACGCATGCCCTCCAAACCTAGGAGGATTGCACGGTCGGTGCAATGGCCGCGCCCGGTGAGCGCCAAGGAACCGTAGAGTTGCGCCGAGACTTGGGCGGTGCGATTCAGTAAACCGCGCGCGCTCAAGGATTCGGCAAAATCGCGCGCGGCATTCATGGGCCCCATGGTGTGCGAACTGGAGGGGCCGATGCCGATTTTGAAGATGTCGAAAACACTCAGACTCATACGAGAGAACCCGCGGGTTGTACCGGTAGGCGCGCATGATACGCTGCCGTTTCGGGCAGCGCTCAGCCGGGACAAATGTTAAACTTGCCGCATAACAAAGAGTTTCGCTGGCCGATAAATCAACGGAGTGTCATATGATTCGCTACCCACTGATTCTGGCTGCGGCGCTTGCCGCGTCGCTTTCGCTTTCAGCCTGCATGCACGAACCGAGCGCACCCAGTGCGGCGAGCAACCCGGGCTACATCGCAGCGGCCGTCGCCGACAGTAACCGGCCCGACGCCGACAAGCTGCGCGATGCGAACCGCAAGCCGGTGCAAACGTTGGAATTTCTCGGCGCGAAGCCGGGCGAGCAGATCGCCGAAATATTGCCGGGCGGCGGATACTTCACCCGCATATTCAGCAAGGCGGTCGGTCCTTCGGGCCATATTTTTGCCTTGGTGCCCGAACGTCCGGCCGATGCGCCGGCCAACCTGCCGGATCTTGCCGGGAAAGTGAAGGCGATCGCTGCGGATCCGAATTACCCCAATGTGACTGTCGTGGTTGAGCCGCTGAGCAAGTTGGTGACGCCGACGCCGGTCGACCTGGTATTCACTGCGCAGAACTACCACGACTTGCACAACTTCCCAGTGGATGTTGTGGCGTTCGACAAAATCATTTTGGCTTCGTTGAAGCCGGGCGGTCTGTTCGTCGTGCTGGATCATTCAGCGCCGGCGGGTTCCGGCCTCGCGGACACGAAGACGCTGCACAGGATCGACGCCGACGTGGTGAAGCAGGAAGTCACCGCCGCCGGATTCGAGTTCGTGGGCTCCAGCGACATCTTGGCCAATCCCGCCGATACCAGAACCGCTGCGGTGTTTGACCCCTCGATTCGTGGCAAGACCGATCAGTTCATATTAAAATTTCGTAAGCCCAAGAAGTAGCGGTTATTGGCGAACCTGAACGTCCTTGGGGCCTGGATCCGGCCCCAAGGGCTGCTGCGGCCGCAAAAAGCGAACTCAAGCCCTTGTTTACTGTCAACTGAGAACAATGTTGGACGTTGAAATTGAAAGGGACTAGAGGGTTCTAACGCATGAAATTCGCCAATCAACCACACCTTATGCGAGCCTCCGTGGGGGCTATTCCGGTCATGCTGCTCGGATTGTTAAGCGGCTGCGTCACGCCGCCGCCGCGCACCTACGCCGTGCCGGCACCGCCGCCGCAGCGTGTATTCGTTTATCCAGCCCATGGACAGAGCCCGGAACAAACCGAGCGCGATCGCTATGAGTGTCATACATGGGCGGTCCAGCAGACAGGCGTTGATCCCAGCCGTACGACGAACGCCTACGAACGTGTGATCGTGCAGCCCTCAACGCCGCCGGGTGCCAATGCGGTCGGCGGTGCAGTTGCCGGCGCGATCATCGGCTCGATCATCGGCGGCCCGCGCAATGCGGGCGCCGGCTTGTTGCTGGGCGGCGCGACCGGAGCCATCGTGGGCTCGGCCGCGGATGCCAATGCCCAGAAGCAGGCGCAGATGACGCAACAGCAAATCAATGAGCAAGCCGCCCAAGGGCGTGCGGGCGCCGATGCCTATCGACGGGCAATCGGGGCCTGCCTGCAGGGACGCGGTTATACGGTCACCTAAGGAAACCATCGGAAATGCCATGAACAAGACTGTAAAAATTTCCGCGTTGAGTCTTTCGATTTTGCTGTTCGGCGCCGGTGCGGTGCAGTTGGCGGCAGCCGCCGACGAACACGGCCGCCCCGAAGCCCGGGAGCATGTGCAGAGCAGATCGGCGCCGGGTCGGCCGGGCGGTCAGGTGCTCGATTCGCGCTACAACCATGGCCGCTACTATCCGGCGTTCGGCACGGTGCGACCGGCGTTGCCGGAAGGCTACCGGCCATATTATCGCGGCGGAAGCCGTTACTATTTTAGCGGCGGAATCTGGTATGCGCCGAGCGGGCCTGGGTTCGTCGTGATACGGCCGCCGGTGGGCCTGGTTATTTCCGTGCTACCGCCTTATTACTCGACCGTGTGGTTCGGCGGTGTGCCTTACTACTATGCCGACAATGTCTATTACTCCTGGCAGCCGGACCAGAACGGATATGCCGTGGTCGATCCTCCCGAGAATGCCGACGCACCTTCAGCGCCACCGCCGGATGCCGCGCCGGCACAGCAGGACCTCATTATCTATCCCAAGAACGGCCAGTCGAAAGACCAGCAGGCGGCTGACCAATTTGAATGCCACACCTGGGCCAAGGGCCAGACCGGCTTTGACCCGACGCAACCCGGTGGAGGAACGCCCGGGGGCGCCGCCATGAATCGCAGCAACTACGATCGCGCCATGTCGGCTTGTTTGCAGGCCCGCGGTTATCAAGTTAACTGAGGCCCGGCTCGAGTTAACTAAAAACAGTGGGGCAAATCCTACGCCCGTCGCTGTTTGGCGCCGACTGTAACTTTGCGGCTGAAGAGGCGATGATAGCGACAGTTCGGTGCGAATGGCCTGAAGGGAAATTTCGATGCTCGTGAGCAAAACCGGCGGCGTTGACGAAGAAAACGAAATCAACGTCGTTCGCTTGGGGTTGGAACTCCCTGCCGCGGCCGCCAGCGCGGCCGCCAATGCATTGGAGGACATCAAACGAAAATTCACCAACCAGCGTCAGTGGCGTGAATTCGTGTCGGCAGTTCAATGCTCCGTGAATTATCCGGCGGCGATCAATTCGCTGCGATCCGGCACCAAATGGTTCAGCGACGGAGTGGCGCAAGCCTCCACTTGTCTCAAGCGAACGCTGCTCGTCGCCCGAAACCGTTAGCAGCCTGCGGGCCCTCGCCCGCCCATTCCCATCCCAGCTAATTTCGATACGTGACCGTGAGGCCGATGGTACGCGGCCTGAACGTGTATTGCCGCTCGAGCGACGGGGCATCGCCCGGATAGATGGTGAAATTATAATTGGTGACCGTATGGGTATCGGTGAGGTTGTCGACGAACGCCGCGGCCTGCCAGTTGCCGAAAGTCATGCCGGCGCGCGCCGACGCCAGATTGGTCGAGGACAGCGGGTAAAACGACGAGTTAGATTGCAAGGTGGTCGGATCTTGCGCCGCGGACGCCCATTTGTTGCGGCTCTGGTATTCATCGTCGAGGCGTACGAAAGCCGGCAGGTTGAATAGGTTGAACTTGTATTCCAATCCCAGCGTGAAGGTGAAAGGTGCTCCGGGCTGCCCGGGCGGTTCACCGCTTTGGCCGACGATGGCATCCCCCTTGGCAACGACAGGCAGAGCTTCCACCTGCGAGAACCTTGAATCCTGCGTATAGCGCGCACTGGTATAGCCGGTCGCAATCTCGGCCGTGAAATTATCAGTGAGCGCGATATCGGCTTGGATATCTCCGCCTTTCGCAACCGCGGTGCCCAAGTTCGCAATAAAGGTGATCTGACAGATCGGCGGCAGCACGCTCTGTTGAATGTTGTTCCAGCGGATGTAATAAATACTCGTGGCGATCTTTACACGGTTGTCGATATTGTTCTTCGCTCCCACTTCGAAGCTGTTGACGCTGTCGGAGCGGAAGGTCGGAGGAGACTCCGTAATGCCAAAAGATGCGAAGTCCGCGGCGCATGCCGCCTGCGGCACGGGATTGTTGGCACCGCCTGGGCGGAAGCCTTTCGCATACGTCGCGTAATACAAGTTTCGCGGATCGTACTGGTAGGAAAAACTCGCCTTGGGTGTGAACGAATTCTCCGTTTGCGACACGTCCACCGTCTGCGGCGGCAGGAATAATTGCGGGCCTCCAGTCAGGGAATCATTGGTGAACTTGATCCTCGAGTAGCGCCCTCCCAGCGTAAGCTTGTACTGATCGGTGAAGGCGTAGGTCCCTTCGGCGAACAGGGCGTATTGCTGATCGCTGGCCTGGGTTTGCAGAAAATAAGAATCGTTTGGAAAACGCGGATCGTAGGTCACGGGGTTGCCGTTCGGATCCACGAACCAGTCGGTGTAAGGCAAGCCGGTCGCCGCCATCGAAAGCTCGTTGAGCAGGGGATCGTGAATCTGTTCCAGATAGGTCTGGCGGTCGTTGCTGAAAAAAGCGCCCACCGTCCAAAACAGCGGTGAGGTCGCATCGGCCGATTGCAGCCGAATTTCCTGCGTGATGTTCTGCTGCCCGTTGTCGATGGAGTTTGGCGATCGATAATCGGTCGCTCCGGCGGGCAGATGCACTCCGAGGTTGTCGAGCAGGGGATAGGGCGTGGAGGCGGAGGATCCGTCGCCGTTGAGAAACACGCCGGCCTGATAGAATCCCAGGTTGTACAACGTGCCCTCGTAGCCGGTCTGTTCCTTGCGATGGAAATAGGAGGTATTCGAGATCAGCTTGGCGAAACCCAGGTTGCCTTCGACCTTCATGGACGCGAGATAAAACCGGTCCGGATCGGAGCGCTGATCAGGGTCGGCGCTCACCAATTGGTTGTTGCCGGGATTCGAGTACAAGGGCCAGTAGTCCTCGACTTGATTGCGGTATCGGTCTTGGTAGTAGATGCCGGGCGTAATCGTCCATGCGTCGGAGGGTGCATAGACAAAAGCCAGGCGATACAGCACCGTCTGGTCGAAGTTGGCATTCTTTTGCACGGTCGCAAGCGACACAGGATTTATGAGGTCGATGTAACCGCCGTCGCGCCGGTACCAAACCGTCAGGCGCGCGCCCAGCGTGTTGTCGATCAAGGGTCCGCCGGCCGCAATGCCGCCTTCGTAGTTGAGGGAGCCTCCTTCCGTGTAGGAGACCTCCTCGCGGCTGTAAAAGCTGTTTTGCGTGAGGCTGGGCTGGGTCGTGATATAGCGCACCGTGCCGCCCTCGGATCCCGCGCCGAACAGCGTGCCCTGCGGTCCACGCAGGACCTCGACCCGGTCGATATCGAATGATTTCGGCAGCGCATCGTCGGGGTTGAAAGCAGTGCCGCGGATTTGGATTGGGGTGTCGTCGATGTAAATGCCGGTGGTGCCGGCACCGCCGGTCGAAGCAATGCCGCGGATCGATATGTTGTTGGTTCCCGAATTGTCGATGTTGACGCCGGGCGTGAAGCGCACGATATCCTGGAAATCCTTGATGCCGCGAAGGTCCATGGCGTCCTGCGTGAGCGCTGTGACGCTGATGGGCACTTTGCTCAGGCTCTCCTCACGGCGCGTCGCGGTGACGGTGATTTCTTGCAAGGGTCCACTGGCTTCCGGTTCCGCAGCGGCGTCTGCCGCGGATGCGGCCGTTGCGCACAGCGCGGCCAAGACGCCGCCAAGCGCGGCAAGCCGGTGCGAATCGATGGATCCCCCTGGCAATAGGCGAGGTACTCGTACTTTCATATGAGATGCATCCCCAGTTTTTTCGGGCGCGTGTCGCGCGAAGCTTGGCCCACATTGCAACATATCGGCTTAACGGTTGAAAGGGTGCGAGTCCGTCCAACCGCTCAGGGCCGCGCCCCCGGTTGGTGCAACCCTCAACGCCATACGCCGATAAGTTGTGGGATCATGTCCCCATGAGCAGCCCTGCGGACCGTCCCCGAGCTAAGTCGCTGAATCCCTTGTTGGCGCTGATGCCCTTTTTGCGGCCTTACTGGGGAATGATGACGGCCGCTTCCCTCGCGCTTCTCATAGCGGCAGGCGCCCAATTGGCCCTGCCGTTGGCGCTGCGGCAGCTCATCGATCTAATCTCTGAGCGGGACGCCAGTCGGATTAATCATTGGTTTTTCTTGCTGCTCGCAGCTGCGGTGGTTTACGGCGTGTTCGCGGCGCTGCGCTTCTACCTGGTGACCTGGGTGGGAGAGCGGGTGGTGGCCGATGTGCGCGCGGCAGTTTACCGACGCGTGGTGCGCATGGACCCCATGTTTTACGAGACCACTCGGGTCGGCGAAGTCCTATCGCGGCTCACCGCCGATACGACGCTGGTGCAAGCCATCTCCGGCGTCAATTTATCGATCGTGCTGCGCTCCTCGCTAAGCTTGATCGGCGCGATAGTGCTGATGGGGCTCACCAGCGCAAAGCTCATGGGTTTTATTCTGATTTTGGTTCCCGTGGTCATCGCGCCGCTCATTATCACGGGGAGGCGCGTGCGCGGTTTGTCTCGCGCTTCACAAGATCGCATAGCAGATACCAGTAGTCTGGCGGACGAAACCTTGAATGCCATCCAAACGGTGCAGGCATTCACAATGGAAGAGCTGCAAAGCGAACGCTATAGGAAGGCGGTCGAAGACAGTTTCGCGACGGCGATTCGGCGCACGAAGGTTCGCGCCGCGCTCACGGCCATTGGCGTGATGCTGGTATTCGGCGGCATCATCTGTGTTTTGTGGCTGGGCGCGCGTCAGGTCATCGCCGGTACCATGACCGGCGGCCAACTCGCGCAGTTTCTCGTGTACGTCGCGTTCGTTGGCACCTCGGCCGCGGCGCTTTCTGAGATGTGGGGCGAAGTGCAGCGCGCCGCCGGCGCCATGGAACGCTTGAGCGAATTGCTGCAGGCGCAGCCGGTCATCAGCGCTCCGGCACACCCGCTGGAGCTGCCGGCGCGGGTTCGGGGCAACATCCGATTCGACAGCGTTACATTCCACTATCCATCGCGGCCACAGCATCCCGCGCTGGATGATTTCAGCCTGGAGGTGACACCCGGGGAGACCATCGCATTCGTGGGCCCGTCCGGCGCGGGGAAGAGCACGACGTTCCAGCTGCTGCTGCGCTTTTACGATCCGGATTCGGGGAGGGTGCTGATCGACGATAAGCGCCTGGCGGATTTGCGTCCGGAGGACATTCGTACTCAGATCGGCCTGGTGCCTCAGGACACGGTGCTGTTCGGCGCGAGCGCGCGCGAAAATATCCGTTATGGCCGGCCTTCGGCAAGCGATGCCGAAATCGAAGCAGCCGCGATCGCCGCGGCGGCCGATGAGTTCTTGCGCAAATTACCGCAAGGCTATGACACCTTTTTGGGCGAGCGCGGAACGCGGTTGTCGGGCGGTCAACGGCAGCGAATCGCGCTGGCGCGTGCGATTCTCAAGGACCCGCCCATCCTCTTGCTGGACGAGGCGACCAGTTCATTGGATGCGGAATCCGAGCGCCTGGTGCAGCAGGCGCTGGAAAAGTTGATGCAGGGCCGCACCACCATCATCATCGCGCATCGGCTTGCGACCGTGCTCAAAGCCGATCGCATCGTCGTGATGGACCATGGCCATATAATCGCCGTGGGCACGCATGCCGAACTGCTCATGAACAGTCCGCTGTATGCGCGCCTGGCGGCGTTGCAATTTGCTTCCATTTCCGCAGAGACACTGGAGGCGGCGGCCACCTAAAGGCAGCCACCGGGGCGGCCACCGGGGCGGCCACCCAGGCAGCCGCAACCCAGTGCTTACTTGATCAGTCCTTCGGCCTTCATGGCCTCCATGACTTTCGGGCGTTTCGCGATCCGGGACTGGTAGTCGGCCAGAACCGGCCACTTGTTCAGATCAATCTTGACGTGCCCGGTCCAATTCAGCACGGTGAACAGATACGCATCCGCGACCGTGAAGGTATTGCCCAGCAAGAACGGTTTTTTGCCCAGGAAACCTGAAAGCCAGTCAAATTTCTTTCCCAGATTGGCTGCAAAGGTTTCCTTCACCTCCGCAGAGCTTGCCGGATTGAACAGCGGCGAGAACGATTTGTGAATTTCAGACGTGATGTAGTTCAGGATTTCCATCAGCTGATAACGCTCGAAGGTTCCGGCGCGCGGTGCCAATCCCGATTCAGGCTTAAGATCGGCAAGATATTGGACGATCGCAGGTCCCTCGGTCAGCACCCGGCCGTCATCCAATTGCAGCGCGGGTACGGCGCCTTTCGAATTGACCTGCAGGTAGTCCGCGCCGCTTTCCGTCTTCTTTGTCTTGGAATCGATTTTGACCATGGTTACCGGCACGCCCGCTTCCAGCGAAACGATGTGGGGCGAGAGAGAGCAGGCGCCGGGAAAATAATAAAGCTTCATAAGAGGTCCTTAGTGTGGGGCAGCAAATGATACTACGCGGCGGGCGGCAATGAAGCCCTTGGCATAGGGCTGCGCAAGCAGCGAGTCCACGCGTACGCGCCCGCCGCTCGAGGGCGCATGCACGAACAACTGCGGATCGAGTGCAATGGCGACGTGCAGTTCCTTGCTGGAAAGATGCATGAACACGAGATCGCCGGCTTGCAGCTCCGCTCTGCCGATGGGCACGCCGAATTGCAGCTGGTCCGCCGCCGTGCGCGGCATGCGGATCCCGGCGTTGGCAGCCGCGTAAAACACCAAGCCGCTGCAATCGAATCCGCCCGGCGCGGCGCCGCCGAACCGATATGGCTGACCGATCATGGCCGTGGCGCTGTCGATCATGAGCTTCGCCGGCGTGGACTGCTGCTCGATCGGCGTTTCAATCCGGGGCGTCGATTCCTGCGGATGCGAGATCTCGCGCGAAGCTGTAGCGCACGCGGCGAGTGTCAGCGACATCAATCCCGCAAGAACGGGTTTATTCAGGGCCGCGCCGCGGATATCGTGGTGGCAAACGCCGCGCCGACGATTCCGGCTTCCGCACGCAAAGTTCCGACGCATAGGCGCGCCTCGCAATGCAGTTTGTCCATGAATTTTTCGGGCTCTTCGGTGATGCCCCCGCACAATACGATGAGATCGGGCCAGAGCAGGGCATGGTACTCATTGATAACCAAATTCAACTCATCAGCCCACGCATCCCAGCTCAATCCGCCTTCCACCTTGACGCGCCCCGCAGCACGCTTTTCCGCCTCGCGCCCCGCGACCTGCAGATGTCCGAATTCGGTGTTCGGTACCAAGCGGCCATCGACAAACAATGCGCTGCCGATTCCCGTGCCCAGTGTCAGCAACAGCACGGTACCCGGCACGTCGCGCGCGGCGCCGTAGTGCAATTCCGCCAGGCCCGCCGCGTCGGCATCGTTGATGGCGATCACCGGCCGCCTCAAATGCTGTGCGGCAAGATCGGCCAACGGTTGACCAATCCACGCCTTGTTGAGATTGGCCGCAGTCCGCACGACTCCACCGCGAATTACACTGGGAAACGCCAGTCCCACGGCGTGACTGCCGGGAATATTCGAGACCACGGAGGTGAGCGCGCCGAGCAGGGCGTCGGTGGAACCTTGCGCCGGTGTCGGCGTGCTAAAGCGTTCACCCGCAAAAGCTCCCGTGACCAAATCGATGAGCGCGCATTTAATGGATGAACCGCCGACATCGACGCCGACGGCCAGGGAAGAGTTTTTCAAACCGAGGTTTGCCCCGCGTGCCCGATAACAACCTTATAATAACCCCTAATATGGATACATTTGACAGCCAATTCGCCACCCGCCGCAACGTCGCCCTGCAACCCGGCACGCTGCATGCGGCGCTGTTGGACCGTCTCACCCGCACCCTTGGGAAAAGTCCCGAATTGGCGACGCCGCGCGATATTTATGATGCGCTGTCGCTTGCCGTGCGCGAGGAACTGACGCTGCGCTGGTTGGCGACGCAACGGCGCGTGGCGAACGCACATGTCAAGAGAGTTTGCTATTTTTCGGTCGAATACCTGCCGGGCCGCTCCCTGATCAATGCGCTTTCCAGCTTGGATGGAGATCTGGTGCACGAAGCCCGTTCCGTTTTGCGCGGGATGGGATATGAGCTCGAGGACATCGCAGCCCAGGAGGTGGACCCCGGGTTGGGCAACGGCGGCCTGGGCCGTCTGGCCGCCTGTTTTTTGGACTCGCTGGCGACGCTGCACTATCCCGCTGTGGGTTACGGCATTCGCTATGATTACGGAATCTTCACGCAGGTCATTGATGCCGACGGCGGTCAGCGCGAGGTCGCCAGTAGTTGGCTGCGCCTGCGCAATGTCTGGGAGACGCCGCGTGGCAATGCGGGCTACACAGTGCGCTTCGGTGGGCGCAGCGAGGCGCCGGCCGGTGCCGAGGTGAGCGACGCGCATCGTTGGCTGGGCACCAATGACATGTACGCCATCGGATTCGATCAATTGATCCCGGGCAACGGTGGGCCCACCGTCAATCACCTGAGACTTTGGTCCGGTCGCGCGATCACGCCTTTCAAGCTCGATGCCTTCAATGCCGGCGACTATGCGGCAGCGGTTCAGGACCAGCTGGAAGCGAAGAATCTGTCGCGCGTGTTGTATCCCGACGATTCGACGCCGCAGGGTAAAGAGCTTCGTCTAAAGCAGCAGTACTTCTTCGTGAGCGCCAGTTTGCAGGACATCTTGGTGACCCATTTGAGCGAAGGCCGCTCGCTCGCCTCTCTTCCGGACTCCATCGCCATTCAGTTGAATGACACGCACCCTGCGGTGGCGATTCCGGAGTTGATGAGGTTGCTCGTCGATGAGCATGGTCTCTCTTGGGAGCAAAGCTGGCATATCACCCAGGGCGTATTTTCGTACACCAATCACACCCTGCTGCCCGAAGCGCTGGAATCATGGCCGGTCGCGATGTTCGAGCGCTTGTTGCCGCGGCATTTGGAAATCATTTATTTCATCAATCGCGACTTTCTGCGGGCTGTGGCGGCGAGCTATCCGGACGATCCGGAGCGACTGCGCCAGTTGTCCATCATCGACGACGGCGGCGACCGGCGCGTGCGCATGTCGCACCTCGCCATCGTCGGCAGCCACAAAGTCAACGGCGTCGCGCAGCTGCACTCGGATATCATGCGCAAATACGTGTTTCGTGATTTCGCCCAGATGTTTCCGGATCGGTTCATCAACGTGACCAACGGCATCGCGGTGCGGCGCTGGCTCAAGCAATCGAACCCCGGGCTCTCCGCGCTGCTCACGCAACATTTGGGCCGGGCGTGGGAAAATGATCTCGAAGAGATCGCCCGGCTGACCGGCGCAGCCGATGATCCGGAGTTTCGCCGTCAGTTTCGCGGCATCAAGCGCACCAACAAGCAAAGACTGGCCGATGAGGTGAAACGCCGCTGTGGGTTGGCAATCTGCGTCGATTCCTTGTTCGACGTCCAGGTGAAGAGAATCCACGAATACAAGCGGCAACTACTGAATCTTTTGTATGTTGTGACCCGTTATCGAAGAATCCGCGAGAATCCGCGCGCGGAGATTGTTCCGCGAACGGTTATTTTTGCCGGCAAGGCAGCGCCGGGCTATGCGATGGCCAAGGCCATCATCAAACTCATCAATAATGTGGCGCGCACGATCGATGCGGACGTTCTCGCGCGCGGCAAGCTGCAGGTGGTATTTCTGCCTGATTACGACGTTTCCCTGGCACAAAAAATCATGCCCGCGGCGGATCTATCGCAGCAAATTTCCACGGCTGGCATGGAAGCTTCGGGAACCGGAAATATGAAGCTCGCACTGAATGGGGCTCTCACCATCGGCACTTTGGACGGCGCCAACATCGAGATTCGCGACCATGTGGGTGCCGAGAACATGTTCATCTTCGGCCTCACCGCGGACGAGGTGGCCGCGCAGCGTGCGGCAGGATATCAGCCGAGCCGGGTGCGCGACGGAAACGCCGAACTTGCGAGCACCCTGGATCTCATCGCTTCAGGGCATTTCTCGCCCGACCGTCCGAATGATGCGAGGCTGGTTGTCGACCGGCTGCTCAGCCCCGGCGAACCATTCTTGGTGCTGGCCGACTACGCTGCCTATGTGAAGGCGCAGGATCAGGTCGACGCCTTGTACGCGCTGGAAGATAGATGGAGCCATAAGGCGGTCATCAACTGCCTGAATATGGGTTATTTCTCGAGCGATCGAAGCGTGCGCGAATACGCGGAGCGCATTTGGGCGGTGAGGCCGGCGATTTGAAGGCGCCATCGAATTGACCGAACAGTCGATCAGCGATTTCGATCTGCATTTGTTCGGCGAGGGCAATCATCAACGGATTTATGACAAGCTCGGCGCGCATCCCTATTCGAGCGATGCGGCGGCCGGAACGCGTTTTGCAGTGTGGGCGCCGAATGCCGAGCGCGTCAGCGTGGTCGGCTCCTTCAACCGGTGGGACGGCGATGCGCACGTCATGCGGCCGCGCGGCAACTCGGGTGTGTGGGAATTGTCCGTTCCTGCGGTCGGTGCGGGAACAGCTTATAAATACGAGATTCGCGGGCGTGATGGCCGACTGTTTCTGAAGGCGGATCCCTACGGCGTGGCGATGCAACTGCGGCCGGACAATTGTTCCATTGTCATGGAACTCGACGGCTTTGAGTGGCATGACGGCGCGTGGCTGCGGCGCCGGGCCGAGATCGATCCCTTGCGCGAACCTTTCAACGCCTATGAAGTGCATTTGGGATCGTGGCGGCGTCCTTGGGATCAGAGAGTGCCGCCTTTTACCAACTGGCTCGAGGCCGCCGATCAACTTATTCCCTATGCGAAAGAGTTGGGCTACACGCATATCGAATTCATGGGTATTGCAGAACATCCGCTGGATGCCTCCTGGGGCTATCAAGTGGTGGGTTACTATGCGGCGACTTCGCGCTACGGTTCGCCCCAGGAATTCATGCGATTCGTCGATCGATGTCATCAGGCGGGCATCGGTGTGATCCTGGATTGGGTGCCTGCGCATTTTCCCCGGGACGATCATGGCCTCGCTCTATTCGACGGCACATCCTTGTACGAGCACGCCGACACGCGCATCGGCGAACACCGCGAGTGGGGCACCAAGGTGTTCAACTACGGCCGTCACGAAGTGCGCAACTTCTTGGTCGCGAATGCGCTTTTTTGGGCCGACAAATTTCACGTCGACGGTTTGCGCGTGGACGCCGTGGCGGCAATGCTCTATCTGGATTACAGCCGCGAACCCGGCGACTGGCTGCCGAACCGGCACGGAGGGCGCGAGAACTTGGAGGCAATCGAATTCTTGCGCCAGATGAACAATGCGGTTCACGGCGCCTTTCCGGGGCTGTTGACCATCGCCGAAGAATCCACTTCATTTCCCGGCGTGACCCGCCCGCCCGAGCACGGCGGCCTGGGCTTCAATTTCAAATGGAACATGGGATGGATGAACGATACCTTGCGGTATATGTCTCTTGACCCGGTGCATCGGCGTTACAATCACAAACTCATTACGTTCTCGCTCGTCTACGCCTGGTCGGAGAATTTCATCCTGCCGATATCCCACGACGAGGTGGTGCATGGCAAGGGATCGCTGATCGGGAAAATGCCCGGCGATGACTGGCAAAAGCGCGCAAATGTCCGTCTGTTGCTCAGCATGATGTGCGCGCATCCCGGCAAGAAGCTGCTGTTCATGGGCTCGGAGTTTGGCCAGTGGCCCGAGTGGCGCGACCACGCGCAGCTCGAATGGCAGCAGCTGGAATCGGCCGGCTACCGGCAATTGCGCGACTGCGCGCGCCAGCTCAATCACCTCTATCGAACGACCCGGCAATTCTACGAAAGCGATTGCGACCCCGCCGGATTTCAGTGGCTTGATCTGCACAACGAGGCGGACAGCGTTTGGGCCTTCGCCCGCCGTACGGGAGGGCAGGCCGGAGGTTCAACCGTCATCTGCGTATTCAATGCGACCCCGGTGCCGCGCGAGGGTTATGAGGTGGCGGTTGGACAGCTTGGACGATACCGCAAGCTGTTCGATTCCGATGCGGACGAATTCGGCGGCTCGGGCTACAACCGGCAGTCGGATTTGGAGGCAGCGACGGGCGGCGCTTTCGGGCATCCCCAGTCTTTGCGTTTGAATTTGCCGCCGCTCGGAGCGATCTTTTATGCCGGGCCCTGACGTGAAGAGCATTGATGTGGGCGCCCCGAGACCGCTCGGCGCCACCTGGTCCAAACGCGGCGTGAATTTCGCCTTGCTGTCCAGCCATGCGACACGGGTCGAGGTCTGC
Organism: uncultured Gammaproteobacteria bacterium; assembly: GCA_963721095.1. Taxonomy (GTDB): domain Bacteria; phylum Pseudomonadota; class Gammaproteobacteria; order Steroidobacterales; family Steroidobacteraceae; genus Bog-1198. The sequence continues at coordinate 1,650,393 of CAVRHU010000001.1, forward strand.
TTGTACGATGCTACGACCGGCGCTGAAATTGCGCGTCATGATTTGCCCGGGCGCACCGAAGACGCATGGCACGGCTTGATTTCCCCGCGCTACGGGATCCCCGGCGCGCATTATGCGTTTTGCGTCCATGGCCCCAACGATCCGCAAAACGGCCAACGCTTTGATGCCAGCGTGCCTTTGATCGACCCCTACGCGCGCGCGCTCTCGGCGCGGGGGCCGCTTCGCGGGCGTGTCATCGATCCCCAGTTTCACTGGGATGGCGATCGGCCGCCGACGGTGCCGTGGCGCGAGACGGTCATCTATGAGCTCCATGTGAAGGGATTTACCTATCTGCACCCGGCAGTGCCGGAGAAATGGCGCGGCACCTATCTTGGGCTTTCGGTGCCTCCGGTGATCGAGCACTTGAAATCTCTCGGCGTCACGGCCGTGGAATTGCTGCCGTGCCAGGCATTCGTCAGCGAACAGTTCTTGCTCGACCGCAATCTTCGCAACTATTGGGGCTACAACCCGGTCGCCTGGTTTTCGCCGGCGAATGAGTATGCCGTGGATGATGCGGTGCTCGAATTCAAAACCATGGTCCGGGCGCTGCACGCCTGCGGGATCGAAGTCATTCTCGATGTGGTCTTCAACCATACGGCCGAGGGCAACGAGACCGGGCCGCTCTTGTCCCTGCGCGGCATCGACAATTCCATTTACTACCGTTTGAATCCGGCGGACTTGCGCTTTTACGAGAATCTGACCGGAACGGGCAACACCGTCAATTGCGAACATCCGCGCGTGCGGGCACTCATCATCGATTGCCTCAAGTACTGGGTCGAGGAAATGCACGTCGATGGTTTTCGCTTCGACCTGGCGACGGTGCTGGCACGCGATGCCCAGGGATTCAACGCGCACGCCGATTTTTTCAAAGCGCTGCGCGGCGAGCCTGCGCTGGCGTACGTCAAACTGATCGCCGAACCCTGGGATCTCGGGCTGGGCGGCTATCAGCTGGGGCATTTCCCAGCCGGGTGGTCCGAGTGGAACGACCGTTACCGCGACACGATGCGCGCGTTCTGGCGCGGCGATGGCGGCAAGCTCGGCGAGTTTGCGGAACGATTTGCCGGCTCCAGCGATATCTTCCGCCATGACGGACGCAAGCCCACCGCGGGCGTGAACTTCGTCACCGCTCACGACGGCATGACTTTGAATGATTTGGTGTCCTACAACCACCGGCACAATGAGGCCAATCTCGAGAAAAACGACGACGGCTTCAGCAACGATTTGAGCTGGAATTGCGGTGCCGAGGGCCCCACGGAGGATCCGGACATCGCCAAACTGCGCAAAAGGCAAATGCGCAACTTTCTCGCGAGCCTGTTCTTATCGCAGGGGGTTCCGATGCTGCAGGCCGGCGATGAGTTCGGGCGGACCCAGCGCGGCAATAACAACGCCTATTGCCAGGACAGTGATATTTCGTGGGTCGATTGGCGCTTGCGGGCTGCGAATCACGACTTGTTGGAATTCGTGCGGCTGCTGGCGCAGCTGCGCCGGCTGCACCCCGAGTTTCGCCGCGAGACCTTCTTGAAGGGCGCGGCATCGCGCAAGGGAGTCAAGGACGTGACGTGGTTAAACGTTCACGGCGCCGAGATGACGCAAAGTGAGTGGCGGGATGCGAATCAGCGCACCTTGGGTATTTGGTTCGGCGAACACCCGGGCGCGATGGACCGCCTCCTGCTGCTGGTGAACGCGGCGGAGTCGGAGCAGGCATTTACGCTCCCGGCGACGCCCGCCGACGCGCCATGGATTTGTCTGTTCGACACCGCATCGGAGAGCCTGGCGGCGAGCAGCCTCGGCAAGGTGCAAAACTACATGCTCAAAGCCCGCAGCGTCGCGCTGTTGGAGTGCTGATCTTTGAACAAGGCATTGATCGAGAAGTTGGCGCAGCTGCGCGGCATCGGCGACGCATATCACAATTATCGCGGCGAGCTGCAGCACTTCAGTTTCGCGACCAAGGCGGCCATCTTGAGTGCCATGGGTTGCGGCGTGGATGACGGCCACACCGTTGCCGCCGAGATTGAACAAACCGAAACGACTCGCTGGCGCAAATTTTTGCCCGCGGTGGCGAGCGCACAGAGCGCGAGAATCGGTTTCGATATCAATGTGACCGCCCGGGAATTCGGCGGTACGATTGTGTGGAGAGTGCGTGCCGAGGATGGGTGCCGATGGGAAGGCAGCGTCTCGACCGCTGATTGCCTGGAGGTCTGGCGCGGCGAGGTCGCGGGATCATGGATCACGCGCCGCCGCTTCCTTTTGGCGCTGGATTTGCCGCCCGGCTACCATGAGTTCGAGGCGAGTATCGCCGGCGGTGCGTCCGATCGTTGTCTACTGATCATTTCGCCGCCCAAGTGCTTCGAGCCGGCGGCGATTGCCGCCGGTCGAAGACTCTGGGGAGTCGCGGTGCAGCTATACACCCTGCGCTCCCATGGCAATTGGGGCATCGGCGACTTTGGCGACTTGGAAATGCTGATTCGCTGGACGGCTTCCCTGGGCGCCGGATTCGTCGGTTTGAACCCCCTGCACGCGTTGGCGCCGGCCGATCCCGCGCGATCGAGTCCCTACAGCGCTTCGAGCCGGCACTTCCTCAATGTTCTGTACATTGCGGTGCCCGCGGTAGCCGAGTTCGAGGAATGCCTCGCGGCGCGCGCACGAGTTGCCGACCCGGAATTCGCGCAGCGGCTGCGGATCCTGCGCGAGCAGCACCTCGTCGATTATCGCGGCGTCGCAGACTTGAAATTCGAAATTCTCATGCTGCTCCATCAAGATTTTCGCGACCGGCATCTGGCGAAACACAGCGACCGCGCCCGCGAATTTCTCGAGTTCGTGGCGCGGCGCGGACTGCCGCTGCAAATGCATGCGCGCTTCGACGCGCTGGATGGTTATTTTCGCGCAACTCGCGGCTCTGCATCGGGGTGGATGAGCTGGCCGCAGGAATACCGCGATGTGAACGGCAGCGCTGCGACGCGCTTCGCGCTCGAACATCCTACGGAGGTTGAGTTCTATACGTACCTGCAATGGCTGGCGCATCAACAGCTGTTGCGCGCGCAGGCCTTGACACGTGAACTCGGCATGCCGATCGGACTGTATGGCGACTATGCGGTGGGCGCCAATCCGTCGGGTTCCGAGACCTGGGTTGATCAAGGCAGTTATTGTCTCGGCGCCGAAATCGGCGCACCCCCCGATCCGTTGGCGCTCAAGGGCCAAGGGTGGGGAATCCCTCCGCCGGATCCAATGGTCTTGCAAGCGCAGCCTTTGAGAGGATTCGTGCAACTGATCCGCGACAACATGCGCTACTACGGCGCGTTGCGGCTGGATCATGTGATGTCGCTGTACCGTTTGTGGTGGGTTCCGGCCGGCTGTGCGGCCACGGCGGGCGCCTATGTTCACTATCCGCTGCAGCAACTGCTGACCGTGTTGAGCCTGGAGAGTGCCCGCAGCTCCTGCCTCGTGGTCGGCGAAGATCTCGGCGTCGTGCCCGATGAGATGCGCCAGGCGATGCCGCAGTTCGGTCTTTATCACTATAAGGTGCTGCTCTTCGAGAAGATCGCCGGAAGATTCCGCAGGCCCGGCGAATTCATCAGGCAGGCGCTGGCAGCGGCCACCACGCACGATTTGCCGACGCTGCACAGCTACTGGGAGGCGCGCGACATCGAGCTTCGCCGTCGATTGAATCTGTTCCCGAGCGCCGAGATTGAGAGCGATGTCATCCGTGAACGCGACCGTGACCGCGAAATGCTGCTCGCGGCTCTGCGCGAACAGGGCATCAATCCTGCGCATCCCAGCGCGCCGTTGGAACCCTATACCGACGAACTCGGCCAGGCGCTGCATCTATACCTGGCGCGCTCCTCGACCGCTCTGGTCGCCCTGCAGATCGAGGATCTGCTGGGCATGACGGATCCTGTCAACGTGCCCGGGACCTCGGGCGAATACCCCAACTGGCAGCGCAAGGTCACTGAAGCGATCGAAGATATGACGGCGCGCAGCGACCTGAATGCGCGGCTCGCCGAAATCAACCGTGCGCGGCTCGAGCGCGGCGAGGCGTCCGGGAATTCTTAAGACGCTTTCAGATCGCCGGAGATGACGGGCGCCGAGGCGCCCTGGGCGCGCGCGGCCCAGACCCACACGAATCCGCCGACCAACACGGCCACCGGCAGAATTTTGATGGCCTCGCCGAGCGAGAAAGCATCCGACAGTGCGCCGACGATCAATGGCGAGACTGCGTCGCCGAGCAGATGAATGGCGAAAACGCTCAGCGCGATTGCCGTGGCGCGTTCGCTGGCGATGACAAGATTGATGATGGCCGCGTTGATCGGGCCGGTGGAGAGGAACAAGAGAAGTTGCGCCGTCACCATATAAGCCGTGTAAAGGGCGGTCGAGCTCGTCGTCAGGGCGAGCCAAACAAAGGGCGCCGCGACGAGCGTGGCCGCGGCCGACAGCCACAAATACGCCTGCCGCGAATTCTTGGCGAAGTAATCGCCCATCCACCCGCCCACAAACGTGCCGACGAATCCCGTGATGACGACGATGGTGCCGAAGTTGACGGTGGCCTCGCTGCGCGGGATGCCGCGCGCGCGCTCAAGGAATGCCGGCATCCAGTAAGCCAGGCCGCCGATGGCAAAGGTGTAGGCTGCGTATCCCAACACGGTAAGCGCGTACGGCTTGTTGCGCAGCAGGTTCCAATAGGTCAGCAACGCCTCCCGGCTGATGCTCGCGTGCTTCTTGTTCGCCGCGGGCGCGGCAACCCCGGCCGCTTTATCTTGGATGCCGCGCGGCGGGTCGCGCAGCAGGAGACACAACGCGGCGAGCACCAATCCTGGAACGCCCGCGACAAAAAATGCCGAACGCCAGCCGTAGTGCTTGTCCACCAGACCGCCCACGACGTAGCCCAGAGCGGAACCGACCGGAATGGCACAGAAAAATATCGCCATGACCCGTCCGCGCTGGCGCACTGGAAAATAATCCGACAGCAAGCTCGGCGCGATGGTGACGTAGGCAGCTTCGCCGACGCCAACCGCGGCGCGTGCCGCAAACAGCGTGAGAAAATTGACGGCAAAGCCGGACAACGCAGTCGCGAAGCTCCAGCATGCCACGCCGAGTGCGATCAGACGCGGACGCGATCGCCGGTCTCCGAGCGCGCCGAACACCGGCGCGAGCAACGTATAGACCAGCAGGAAGCCGGTCATCAACGCTCCTAAATTGGCATCGGACAATCCCAGGTCGGAATGCTTTAGGCTTTCAAGCACGCCGGCGACGACGTAGCGGTCGAGGTAGCTGAATAAATTAATGAAGGCGAGGATGGCGAGGCCAGCATTTGCGGAGGCAAGCCAGGACTTTTGTTTTTGTTCGACCACGCCGAAGTATAGTAGCGATCCTGGTAATTGCACGCGGAAGCGACCGGGTCGCGGCATCGCGTTTAACTGGTTGATTTACATAACTTTTTAGGAGATTACTTTGGCCAAGCCGAACTACCGTCATGCGAAGAAGCAAAAGGAAGCCGCTCGAAAAGCGAGGGCTGATGCCAAACAGTCGCGGCGTTCAGCGGCCCCGGAGGTCCCCGCGGAACCCGTGCCCGCGAAAACGGCTGAATGAGCGCAGCACATTAAAGAGCGCACAGGCGACACGCGGCGGCGATGATCCGGTATTTAACAACGCGAGATTCTTCGGCGCGGGAATCTTGTCTGGGTCATTTCTTACGCTCGTGAAGCGCCGATTCGCTGCGCGCCGGAGCGTCCTGAAACGAATTGTCGCGTCTCGGCGACGAGACCGCGCGCATTACAGCGACTTCACAGATCTTTTCCTCATTTGCGCTTCTCACCCAGCTTGAATCGCACAACAATAGTGCGCATGCGGGACTTCATTTCCAAGCCGTTTACAGTGCCGCTAATGCTCGCGCTGATGGCGCTCGCGGCCTGCAGCGGCAGTACGGTGGTCACGCTGACTGCGACGCCTTCATCCGATCCCTTTGTGACCTACCGGGTCGGCGTGGCATCGATTCAATTGCGGACATCCAGCGGCAAGCCGAGCATGATGATTCTGCCGACGGCGACGACGGTAGATTTTACAAAGATCACCGACTTGAGCGAGATCCTCGGCGCGGCCACCGTGCCGAAGGGCACGTATACCGGGGCGGAAATTACGCTCGATTACAGCAGCGCCCAGATCGTGTACGACGACGGCAGTCTCGACGGCGTGGCACTGACGCCGCTGGACTCGGGCGGCAAACCTCTGGCACTGGCGCGTGTGATTGTCAGCGTGGATCCCGGCGACCCGTTGCGCAGCGCCGCCAAGCAGGCGAACCGGCTGTCCTTCAGCTTCAACCTGGCAGCCTCGAATCTCGTCAACCTGAGCAACGATACCGTCACGATTACGCCGCTGATCTCGGCGAGCATGCAGCCTCTCGATGCGAAGCAAGTACGCCTCAGCGGTCCGCTGCTGAGCGCCAACGGCACCATCCTCAGGACCGGGGTGACGCCTTTTGAAAGCGCCACGGCGGCGCTCGGAAGCCTGTCGATCGAACCGAGCGATACGACCACCTACGAGATCAATGGTCTTGTGTCGACCGGCGCCGCGGGCCAGTCACAAATCGTGGCGCTGCCCGCGAACACGGTGACAACGGTCTTCGGCACGCTCACGCAATCGAACTCCCCGAGCGTCGTCGATACGACGTCCACCACGCCTGCCGACCCTACGGCGCCCGTCACACCGCCCGTCACCACTCCGATCAGTACGAGCACATCCACCGTGACGTTCACTGCCTCGCAGGTATTGGTGGATGGCAGTGTTCAGGGCGTCGGATTGGCGCGCGTGTCGGGGACGGTGGCGGCGCGCAGCGGCAATACGCTGGGACTCGAAGAGGCGACCCTGATCCAGAATGGCAGTACCCAGACCCTGGTTCCGGGCACCACCATCGTCAACGTGGGCCCCAGCACCTTGATCACTTTCTTCGGCCAGGACGTCGAGGAGGCGATCAGTGCGCAACAGATTTCCGTGGGATCGGTCATTGACGCATTCGGCACGGCGAGCAACACGAGCACGGGACAGGTTCTGTTGGATGCCAGTGCCGGCCGAGTACGCATCGGCCTGACCCCGGCCTCGGGTCTGGTGACGGTACAGGGCAGCAATTCGCTGAATCTGGATCTGACCGCGCTTGGCGGCCGGCTGATCAGTGCCTTCGACTTCACGGGCAGCGGCGCGGATCCCACCCAATATGTCGTGGGGTTTGGCAGCGCGTCCACGCCGGATCTCAGCAATTCAACCGTGGGTGCGCCGGTCGTCGTCACCGGTTTCCCCAATGCATTTGCAACACCCTCACCGAACTTCACCGCCTCCACGCTGCTCGATCCGACCACGATCAACGCGGAGCTGGTGGCCGATTGGAGCGGCGGCACGGCTTCGCCGTTCGCCTCGTTCGATGACACGTCAATCGTTCTGGACCCCGCCACCAGCAACTTCGGATTGCGCCACCAGATTCAAATTGGATCGCAAGTGATCAATTTGGTGGGGCTCGCATCCAACGCATCGATTACGCCGGCAACCAGTTCGACGGGAGTATTCTCGATCGGACACGCGTCTTCCTCGACGGTGGAGAACTTCGAGACTTACACCGCATTCATCACGCAGCTGCAAACGGAACTCAACGGCGCGACGCTGGCGACAGGCATGACCGCGATCGGGCAATATACGGCGTCGACCTTTGGATTTTCCGCCACCAGCATCACGATCTTCTTGAATAACTGAACGCCAAAACGTTGCGCCATGGGATGGGGATTTTTGAGATCTAGAATTACCCGGCGCGACTTGTTGCGGGCGGCGCCGCTGCTCGTTCCGGTGGCATGGCCCCGCTGGGGGCACGCGGCCGCAATGCGTGCCGCAATGCCTGCCGCACCGCCCGCTACGCCGCCCGCCGCGGCCGCACCTCAGAGCTATCACTACGCCTATGTCGGCTCCTACACGCCTAATGGCGGCGGCATTTACCTGTTTCGGCTCGACCCGGCCACCGCGGCGATGACGCAGCTGCAGGTCATCGATGACATTCGCAATCCATCCTGGCTAGCCTTGAATGCGGCACAGACCCGGCTTTATGCCGTCAGCGAAATCGACAACTACCAGGGCATGCACAGCGGCGCAATCGTCTCCTATGCGATTGACAATGTCAGTCTGCAAATCAAGCGTATCGGCGCCGTGAGTTCGGGCGGCTCGGCGCCGGCGCACGTCAGCGTGCATCCGTCCGGCAAATTCGTGTTCGCGGCGAACTATGGAGGCGGCAGTGCGGCCGTCTTCCCGGTCGGCCCTGACGGGGCGCTCGGCGACGCTACGGACGTGAGGCCGAGCGTGGGCCCGAGGCATCATGTGCGCGGCGTGAACGATCCGCCGGGACAATTCGCGCTCAGCGATCACGATGGTCCCCATCTTCACATGGTGGCGGCCGATCCCAGCGGCCAATTTGTCATCGCGAACGACGCCGGACTCGATCTCACGCTGGTGTGGCGTCTCGATGCGGTCGCGGGGAAGCTGTTGCCTGCGGAGGTGCCGGTGGTGCCGGCGCCGCCGGGGTCTGCGCCGCGGCATTTTGTGTTTCATCCGAACGGCCGCGTCTTTTACAACCTCTATGAACACGACGCCAAAGTAGCGGTTTACGACTATGACGCGGCGCGGGGCGGCATGAAGCTGAAGCAAGTGGTGGCGAGCTTGCCGCCGAAGTTTGCGGGAAGCAATCTCGCTTCTGAAATCATCATGACCGCCGATGGGCGATTCTTGTACGTGGCCAATCGTCTGCACAATGCGGTCTCGATTTTTGGCGTGGCGGCGGACGGTCAACTGCACTCCATCGGGGAAACCTGGGTGCGCGCCGACTCGCCCCGCAGCTTGAGCATTGACCCGAGCGGGGCATTTCTGTATTCCTGCAATCAGCGCGGCGATTCGATCACTTCATTTCATTTGAATCCCTTGACCGGCGGGCTGACTTTCACCGGGCGGTTCGAGGCCGTGGGCAGTCCTGCCGTGATGACCATCCTCAGGCGCACCTAATCCGCGATATACTCAGCTGCCATGCGTTCGCGCGAACACGGTTGAAGAGTATGGAAATTGCAATGATCGGTCTTGGCCGGATGGGCGCGAATATGGCGCAGCGGTTGATGCGTGGCGGCCACAAAGTCGTGGGCTACGATCCAGCGGCGCCGGCCCGGGCGTTGCTCGAGAAGAATGGCGCGCAAACCGCGGCCTCGCTTTCGGAGATGGTTGCGAAACTCAAGGCGCCGCGTGCGGTTTGGCTCATGGTGCCGGCCGGTGAAATTACCGACAGCACGATCACGAACCTCGTGCCGCTGCTTGCCGCGGGCGACACCATCATCGATGGCGGCAATTCGAATTATCGCGATACCCAGCGTCGCGCGGCGGCCGTGGCGCAGCGCAAGATTCAGTATGTCGACTCCGGCACCAGCGGAGGCGTGTGGGGATTGGCGGAAGGCTACAGCCTGATGATCGGCGGCGATGAAGCCGTGGTGGAACGGTTGCGGCCGATTTTCGAAACGCTGGCGCCGGCCAAAGATCAGGGTTGGGGCCGGGTTGGACCGGTGGGCGCCGGCCACTATACGAAGATGGTTCACAACGGGATTGAATACGGAATGATGCAGGCTTACGCCGAGGGCTTCTCGATCTTGCAGCATAAAGAGGAGTTCAAGCTCGACCTGCACCAGGTCGCCGAGATTTGGCGCTACGGCAGCGTGGTGCGTTCCTGGCTGCTCGATCTCACGGCCATCGCCCTGGACAAGAATCCCACGCTGGCAGGCATCGCACCTTATGTGGCTGACTCCGGTGAAGGCCGCTGGACCGTAGCCGATGCCATCGAGTTGGGCGTCTCCGCGCCGGTCATTACGCTCTCGCTGCTCGAGCGGCTGCGCTCGCGCGACAACGATTCTTTCACCGATAAGCTGCTGGCGGCGATGCGAAATCAGTTCGGCGGTCACGAAATCAAAAAAGAGTGAGAATTCTCATAGTCGGCGCGGGCGCCATCGGCGGCTATTTTGGCGCACGATTAGCGGCGGCCGGCCGCGATGTCACTTTTCTCGTCAGAGCGCGCCGCGCCGAACAACTCCGCCGCGACGGTTTGGTGGTGATGAGCCCATTGGGGAATGTCAACCTGCCGTCTCCGTCCCTCGTCAGCGCAAAAGAGCTCAAAAGCCACTACGGCCTGATCATGGTCAGCAGCAAGTCCTACGACTTGGAGAGCTCAATCGAGGACTTCGCAAACGCGATGGGCCCTGACTCGCGCGTTTTGCCGCTGCTGAACGGCATGCGCCACCTCGATGTCCTGGACGCCCGCTTCGGCCCGCACCGGGTGTTGGGCGGACTGGCGCGTATTTCCTCGACGCTCGATGCCGACGGGCGCATTCATCAATTGGGCACGTTCAATGCCCTCGCATTCGGATTGCGAAAAGCCGCCGAAACGCCGATCGGCGATGTCGCAGAGGCCCTGCGTGTGCCCGGATTCGAGGCGCTGATGAGCGGCGACATCCTGCATGAGATGTGGGAGAAGTGGGTGTTCATCGCCGCGGCAGCGTCGACCACCAGCTTCATGCGCGCAACCATCGGCGACATCATGGCAGCCGAGGCGCAGGACATCCCGGTGCGGTTACTGCAGGAATGCGCTGCAATCGCCGCCGCCAATGGTTTCCCGCCGCGAGAGGGCGCCACGAAAGCCGCGTTGGCGGTTCTCACCGCGCCCGGTTCCCCCTTCACCGCATCGATGTTGCGGGATATCGAGCAGGGCAGCCGCATCGAGGCCGATCACATCGTCGGCGACTTATTGAGGCGGGCTTCAAAAGCGCCGCCGGCGCCGCTGCTGTCGACGGCCTTCGCGCACTTACGAGCTTACGAAGTGCGGCGCCAACGCGAAGCCACCACGTGCGAGCCGATCAAATTCACAGTGCCGGGGCGCTAGATCGAGACCGGCGATTTATGGCGGCTGACGGCGGCGCCGTCGTCGGCGCGCAGCCGCGTGAACACCATGGTGGACACAATGGTGAGCGTCGCGAGTCCGAGCAACGCCAGATGAATTCCGTGCAGCAACTGCGCCGGCGTCGCCCGCAGGCGATCGGGAATGAACAGCGCGGCGGCGAGCGAGGCGGTGGCGATGCCAAAGCTCAGCGCCAATTGCTGCACGGTGCTGGCGATGGTGCTCGCGCCGCTTGCTTCGTGTTCGCCGATATCCGCATAGGCGAGGGTATTCATGCTCGTGTATTGCATCGAGGTGAGGAAGCCATACGTGAAGGCCATGACGACGATGACCCACACGGGCGTATCGAGGTTGATGGTGGAAAACAGCATGATCATGACGCCCAGCAGCAGGGTATTGCTGATGAGCACGCGTCGATAGCCGAATCGCTTCAGGATCAATGGCATGGTCAGTTTAAGGCTCATCGCGGCGAAGGCCTGGGGCATGATGAGCAGCCCGGATTGAATCGGCGAAAACCCGAGTCCCACCTGATACAGCAAGGGCAGCAAGAACGGGATTCCGCCGATGCCCAAACGCGTAAAGAGATTCCCGCTCACTGCGACGCGAAAGGTGCGGATCGCCAGAAGTTTCAACTTCAGCAGCGCGTGCGGGGTGCGCTTGGTGTGCAGACCATAGGCGGCGAGCAGGGCCGCCGAAATTGCCAGCAATCCCAGCATCTCGCGCCCGCTCAAGGTTGTCTCGCCGAACACCTCGAGGACATAGGAAAGCAGTGCAATTCCCGAACCGAACAAAACCAGCCCGATGATGTCCAGCCGATAATTGCGCTTCTCGCGATAGTTTGGCAGGTGCCGATACACCATCAACAAGCCGCACAGACCGATCGGAATATTCACGAAGAAAATCACGCTCCAGTGAAAGTACCCGATGATCGCGCCTCCCAGGACCGGCCCGAGCATGGGGCCCACCAGGCCCGGAATGGCGACGAAACTCATGGCATTGATGAGTTCCGACTTTGCAAAGGCGCGCACCATGGTGATGCGGCCCACGGGAATCATCATGGCGCCGCCGCAGCCTTGCAGGATGCGAAATGCCACAAGCAAGTGGATGTTGCGGGAAATGCCGCAGAGCAAAGAGCCGATCGTGAAAATTCCGATGGCGGATGCGAAGACTTTGCGTGTACCGAAGCGATTGGCCATCCAACCGCTGATCGGTATAAAGACGGCCAAGGCCAAGGTATAGCTCGCCAGGACCGCCTTCATGCTCAAGACCGGAACATCGAGCGCCTGCGCGATGGCGGGTACGGCCGTATTGAGAATCGTCGTATCCAAGGATTCCATGAAGAAGCCGACCGCAACCAACCACGGCAGCAGCCGCTTGGCGGTGGCCGTGAGCGCGATGTCTTCGGAAACGGCCAAGCGCCTAGGAGCCCGCCAGCGCCGCGTCGACAATGCTCTGCGCCTCGCGAATCAGACGGCGCAAATGCGCATCGTCATGAAAGCTCTCGGCATAGATCTTGTAGATGTCCTCGGTTCCCGATGGGCGCGCCGCGAACCAGCCGCTGCGCGAGATCACTTTCACGCCGCCGATCGGCGCACCGTTGCCCGGCGCTTGCGTCAGGACTTGTTCGATCGGCTCGCCCGCAAGTTCCGTGATCTTGACCTGATTGCCGTCGAGCTTGGCGAGCTTGGCTTTTTGCGCAGGCGTCGCCGGCGCGTCGATGCGGTCGGCAAATGAAGTGCCGAGTTCCTGCGTCAGGGCCTGGTAGTGCTCGCCGGGATCTCGGCCGGTCCGAGCGGTGATCTCCGCCGACAGGAGCGCCGGCACGATGCCGTCCTTGTCGGTGGTCCACACGCGGCCGTCGATTCGGCTGAATGAGGCGCCGGCGCTTTCCTCGCCGCCAAAGCCCAGTTTGCCCTCCACCAGTCCCGCGACGAACCATTTGAAGCCGACCGGCACCTCATAGACCGCGCGTTTGAGCCGGCGGCCGACACGATCGATCATGGCGCTGCTCACGACCGTCTTGCCAACCGCGGCATCGGCGCGCCAGCCGCTGCGATGACTGAATAGATAGTCGATCGCCGTGGAAAGATAGTGATTTGGCGGCATCAATCCGCTGCTGGCCGTGACGATTCCATGCCTGTCATGGTCGGTATCGCACGCGAACGCGATGTCGTAGCGATCCTTGAGATCGATCAGCCGTTGCATGGCGTAAGGCGAGGATGGATCCATGCGAATCTTTCCATCCCAATCGAGCGTCATGAATCGGAACGTGGGGTCGACCGCATCGTTCACGACCGTAAGATCAAGGCCATAGCGCTCCGCGATGCGCGGCCAATAGTGCACGCCGGCGCCGCCCAAAGGGTCGACGCCCATGCGTATCTTGGAGTCGCGAATGGCATTCAAATCCAAGATGTTGCCAAGATCGGCAACGTAGTGCGTTACGAAGTCGTGCGAGTGCGTGGTGGCTGCCCGCCGCGCCGCGCTGTACGGAGTTCTCTTGATGCCGGGCGCGCCCGCCTGCAGCAATTCATTCGCTCGATTCTCGATCCCTTTGGTGATGTCCGAATCCGCAGGACCGCCGTTCGTCGGGTTGTACTTGAAGCCGCCATTGTCCGGAGGGTTGTGCGAGGGCGTGATGACGATGCCGTCGGCCAGGCCGCTGCGGCGCCCGAGATTGTAGGTGAGAATCGCATGCGAGACCGCAGGGGTGGGCGTGTACTCATCCTGCGCCGCTATCATCACTTCAACGCCGTTCGCTGCCAGCACTTCCATCGCGCTGACGAACGCCGGCGCGGACAGGGCATGCGTGTCGAAGCCCATGAACAGGGGTCCATCGATGCCTTGCTGCTTGCGGTACTCGCAGATGGCTTGGCTTATGCCAAGCACATGAGCTTCGTTGAAGCTGACTTCGAAGGAGGAGCCGCGATGCCCCGAGGTACCAAAGGCCACTCTTTGCGAGGCGACTGAAGGGTCGGGCCGCTCGCTGTAATAGGCCGTGATCAGGCGCGGAACGTTGACCAGCGAAGCCGCCGGAGCGGGCTTGCCCGCGAGCGGATTCAGCCGCGCACTCAAGTCGTTGCCAGCGCGGCGCTCTTGTCCTTGATGCGCTGCATGAGTTCAGTCCAGGACTTCACAAACGATGCCGCGCCATCCACTTGCAGTTGGCTGGCGAGGGCATCGACATCGATGCCCGCCCGTGCAAAACGCGCGAGCACGTCTTCGGCATCGCCGCCGTCGGTGCGCATGACACCCTTGAGCTGGCCGCTCTGTTCGAATGCCAGCAAGGTTTTTTCCGGCATGGTGTCGACGGTGTCCGGAGCCGCGAGTGCCTCGACGTAGAGTCCGGGGGGGGATTTTGGATCTTTTGTCCCGGTGCTCGCCCACAACATGCGCTGCTTGCGCGCACCCTTCGCTTCGAGATCCTTCCAGCGCTTGCCCGCGATCAATTCACAATGTGCGCGATACGTCCGCTGCATGATCGCGATGCCCAATCGATTGGTGAGTTCCGGGGGTACTTTGTCGGCGACGGCGCGATCCCAGCGGCTGACGAACACGGATGCAACCGAATTGATCTTCGGATCCAGACCGGCTGCAATGCGGCGCTCCATGGCGCGCATGTAGGCATCGGCGACCTTCAGATACTGTTCTCGCGAGAACAGCAGCGTGACATTGATCGGAACTCCGGCGAAAATTGCCGCTTCGATGGCGGGTACGCCGGCCGGTGTGCCCGGGATTTTCACATAGAGGTTGGGTCGATTCGCCTGTTTGTGAATTTGCAGGGCCGCGTCGATCGTCTTTTGAGTGTCGTTGGCCAGCAGCGGCGAGACTTCCATCGACACCCAGCCATCGATACCCTTGGTACGGTCGAATTCGGGTCTGAAAAGATCGGCGGCCCTGCGCAGGTCTTCCAGCGCCAGCTCAATGAACAAGTTCTCGCCGGACATGCCGGCGGCGGCCTTTTGGCGGATGCCTTTGTCGTATGCCCCGGTCTTACCGATGGCCTCGTCGAAAATCGTGGGATTCGAGGTCAGCCCGGTCACGGAGAATTGTTCGATATAGCGGCGCAGGGTCCCGTCGTCGAGAATCTCCCGGGTGATATTGTCGAGCCAGAGACTTTGACCCAGGTCGTGCAATTTCTTCGTCATACTCATGGTTGCACCTTGAAATCGGTTAAGTTGTGATTGAGAAGGTCTCCGACGCGTTCGATCGTCAGATCCGGCGCGGGGACCACCGAATTGGACTCCGCCGCCAGTGCGTAGTGCCCTTGACGCACGAATACCGTCGTCAGTTGCGCACCCAGCGCCAACTTCATCGCCGCCAGGAGATTGGCCTTGTCGTCGACCATAACATAGTGCTTGGCGGGAAAGCGCCGCTGCATGTGATCCAGCACTTTTTCCTTGTGCACATAGATCATGACGCGGCCCGCCACGGCATCCCAAATGCCGGAGTGCTGGATCTTGCGCGGTTGAAACACGATGTCTCCGTCCGAGAGCACGACGGGAGTGCCCAGCGTGCGCAGGTGCGCGATTGCCTCGAGCGCGCGTGGAAACAGCCGGTTCGCAAACGGGTATTCGAGCAGAAAATGCGACATGCCGAGCAGCTGCGGGTCGTCATCCAGGCCGCCACGAAATTCCTGCAGGCTGCCCAGATAATCCGCGAGCCCAAGTGTCGTGCGCCGTTGCGCGAAGATGTCCCAGTAACGGGCGCGCTGCGCGGCGCCGAAGCAGCTCTCCAATTTATCGCCGAGGTCGGCGGTGAAGCGATCGTTGTCCAACAAAGTATTGTCCACGTCCAAGAGAAAAATCACGGCCGCGTCGGTCAGCACGGCGTGGATTTCTCGACCTGGGGGTCATGCCAGGTATCTCCCGCGTCGACGATTTTGGCGGCAGCCGGCGGACCCCAGGTGCCCGGTTCGTAGTCGCTCACCGGCAAGCCCGCCTTCAGCACCGGGTCGACCACGCGCCATGCCTCTTCGACGCAGTCGTCCTGGGTGAACAATGAGGTATCGCCATGCACGGCATCGCTCAGCAGGCGTTCATAGGGAGATTTCTCTTCCTGCGTGTTGTGGCGCGCAATCAATTCAACCGGTTCTCCGCGCATGTCTTCGCCGTTGAGTTTCGCCAATGCGCCCTCGCCAATCACCACCTCGGGGCTCAGACGCAGGCGGAAATAGTTCGCGGGCATGCTGTCGCTCGGATCGAAAATCGCGAGCGGCGGCCGCTTCAAAGTCACCCTGACCTCGGTCGCGGTGATCGGCAGATTCTTGCCGGCACGAATGTAGAACGGTACATCCGCCCAGCGCCAGGTATCGATGCGCAAATGCAGCGCGGCAAAAGTCTCGACCTGAGAATCCTTGGCCACACCCTGTTCGGCGCGATAGCCCCGGAATTGTCCGCGCGCGACCTCCTTGGGGTCGAGTCGCCGCATCGCCCGAAAAATGCGCAGCTTCTCCGCCTGCGGATCGTGGCCCACAGGGGCATCCATGGCCAGCAAGGTCACGACCTGCAGCAAGTGATTTTGAACCACGTCGCGGATCGCACCGACTTCCTCATAGAAGGCGCCGCGGCCTTGCACGCCGAAATTTTCCGCCATCGTGATTTGAATGTCGCGAATATAGTCGCGATTCCAGATCGGCTCGAGAAATGTGTTGGCGAAACGAAAGTACAGGATGTTTTGCACGGCCTCCTTGCCGAGGTAGTGATCGATGCGGAAAATCGCGGATTCATCGAAAACATCGTGCAAGGTTCTATTGAGAGCCTGCGCACTGGCCAGATCCCGCCCGAACGGCTTCTCCACGATGACCCGCGCGTTTTCGGCGCAGCCGCTCTTTTGCAGCCCCTGCACCACGCTGGCGAACATGCTCGGCGGAATTGCCAGATAGTGAATTGGGCTCTTCGCCGGACCCAGTGCCTTCTTCAGTTTGGTGAAAGTTTCTGGGTCCGCATAATCGCCGTCGACGTAGCGCAGCAGTGCGGCCAGCTTCGCAAAAGTCGCTTCATCGAGGCCGCCGCTTTGCTTGATACTGTCGCGCGCGCGTTCCTTGAGTTTGTCGAGATTCCATCCGGCCCGCGCCATGCCGATGATGGGGATGTGAAAGCCGTCCCGCTGAACCATCGCGTAGAGTGCGGGAAAAATCTTTTTGTAGGCCAGATCGCCGGTCGCGCCGAAGAACACGAAGGCATCGGATTCGGATCTGGGTCCAGAATTGGCTTGAGCGGTTTTCATTGGCGTCTCGCATTGAGCTCGCGGCGAAGCTGCGCGAGTTCTTCAATCAATTCGACCGCGAGCGCGACACCGGCGAGATTCAGCTCCAAATCGCGCTCCAGGCGCACCGCGAGCCGGGCGCGGCGCAGCGCGTCGCCCGTAAAACGCCACTCGCTTCTGACGTTGACGACGCTCAAGACACCTTCCTCGACAAACTCCACGATATGCCGTTCATCGACAGCGCACATCCGGCTCAATTCATGGATGCTTAAGTTTGCCGATTCGTCGAAAATGGTGCCGGGGATCGGGCGCTCTTCGGTGGGTGACATTTTAGACTCCGAGGCTGGCGCGAGGGTTGAACGGTTGAGCGGCGGCCAGCGCCGCATAGGCGGCCTTGGCCTTTTCGCCGTCGGCGGGCGGCAGAGCGATCTGCAGCACCACAAAGAAATCGCCCGGCTGCGCTGCGGGAATGCCGCGCCCCTTCAGGCGCAATTTGGTACCCGCATGAGATCCAGATGGAATTTTCAATTCGACGTTGCCGCCCGGCGTTGGCGTCTTGACGGTCGCGCCGAGAGCCGCTTCCCACGGTGCCACGGGCAACTCCAGATACAGGTCGCGCCCCTCGACCCGGTACAAGGGGTCGGGCTGGAACTCGACTTCGATATAAAGATCGCCCGGCTTTCCGCCGTGGGCCCTGGCACCCTGACCCGCGAGCCGTATTTGCTGGCCGGCAAGAATTCCCTTGGGCACTTGAACGTTGAGGGTGCGCTCTTTCGATACCAGCCGGCCTTCGGCATCGATCTCGGGCATGCGCAAGGTGAAGGATCGCGTGCCGCCGTTCAGTGACGCCTGCAGATCCAGGAGCACCTTGGCGTGATGGTCCTCGCCGTTCCCAGGGTGGGCGCCTTGGGCGCGGCCGCGGCCCGCGCGCGCCTGCGCACCGAACAGCGCATCGAAAAAATCGCTGTACGACGCATCGCCCGGGCCCGCGCCGCTGAATTCAAACCCCGAGTCCCAATTCGGCGGCGGCCTGAAATCCTGTCCGGGGCGATAGTCTTTGCCGAGCTGATCGTAGGCCGCGCGTTTCTCGGGGCTCTTGAGCACTTCGTAGGCCTCACCGACCTCCTTGAAGCGCGCCTCCGCATCCTTCTCCTTGCTGACGTCCGGATGATACTTGCGGGCCAGTTTGCGGTAGGCCTGCTTGATCTGCGCCTCAGTCGCATCGCGCGCAACGCCCATCACTTTGTAATAATCCTTGAATTCCACCAATCACCCGGCGCTCGACAATGTGGAAGAATACTACGCGCAAACCTGCAAACCTGCGTAAATGCTAAAGCATGTCAGATCAATCCTACGCTACAACTGGTAGGCGATCGTGAGCAGCAGTCCTTCGCAAACATCCCGAAACAGACCCGGCGGCCGGTAATCAAACAGTGCCGTTTTTGGAATCAACGCTTCCATCCAACCTGCCAACCATTGGATCTCGGCGCTTCCATAAAAAACCACGGCGCATTCATAGTTGAGCAACAAACTGCGCGAATCGAGATTCACGGAACCTGCAAGCCCGAGCGTGTGATCGAACACCACGGCCTTTGCATGGCTCATGAAGGGCAGCAAGTGCACTTGTACGCCCGCCTGGCTCAGCGAGCGCAGCGAACGATTGCGCGCGAAGTCTGCCAGCCGGTGGTTGGAACTCGCCGGGATACACAAATCGATCCTCACCCCGCGTCGCGCCGCGAGACGCATGGCGGTTTCCAAGCTGACATCGGGCACGAAATAAGGCGTGATCGCGATCATGCGTTCGCGCGCATGAAAACAGGCATCGATCAACAAGGAATGCACCGTATCCTCGCTCTGATCCGGCCCGCTCGGCAAAAACTGCGCCTCGCCAAACGCATCGGCTGCACTGCCCCGGCCCACCGCCGCGGTGTCGACGCGGGTCGACGCGGGCTTGCCTCCGGCCGCCACCCAGTCGAGTTCGAATTGAGAGGCGGCCGCTGAAGCCACGGGGCCCTGCAAATCGAAGGTCAAATCCAACCACGCAGGCGCGCCGGCCGCGCCGGAGAAATATTCGGCGGCAAGGTTGCGCCCGCCGGCCCACAGGCGCGCGGCGTCCGCGATCACCATTTTTCGGTGATTGCGCAGATTGCGCGGTCCTTGAGTTTTGCGCGCCAGCAAAGCACTGAAAATGGCCGTCTGGACGCCGCCGACCCGAAGCGTGCGGAAACAGGACTTGGGCAATTGAATTGCCCCGACTCCATCGAGCAACAGTCTGACTTCCACGCCGGTGCGCGCGCGCGCGATCATGTGCTGCATGACTTCGCGGCCGAAGGCATCATCACCGAGAATGAAAGTGCAAATGTCGAGACGCGACACGGCGCTCGACATAGTGGCGAATAAAGCGGCGGCCGATTCACCGCCATCCTGGTGCATGGCGATCAGCGCCGGCGAGGACTCAGGTAAACCAAAACTGGCGATCAGGTCCTTGGCCCAGTGCCGCTCGGTGGTTCGCACGCCGGCGTGCCGCGACGGCCTGCGCGGCAGCTTGCGCCGCCCGAACATCAAGTACATCGGCAAAGCCAGATAGGGCAGGGCGATCATCCCGAGCACCCAGGCGATGGCAATCGACGGCGGACGGCGGACGCGCCCGGCGCGGGTCGTCAGGATGTACGCCAGTATGCTGATGACGATGACGAGAGAATGAAGGCTGACTGTCGGCAGCCAAATATTCATGAAGGCATTTGCCCCAAGCTGCGCAGCACCGCCGGCAGAAGATCGGGTAGATCCTCTGCCAGCAGGCCCGGTCCGAAACCGGCGGCGGCCGCACCGTGCAACCAAACGGCCGCGGCGGCGGCCGGAAAGGCATCCATGCTCTGGGCCAGGAGCCCGAGGACAATCCCGCCGAGAACGTCCCCGGATCCGGCGGTAGCCAGCGTCGAGGGTGCATTGCCATTGATGACGGCGCGGCCATCGGGTGCCGCGATGACGGTGTCAGCGCCCTTCAAAACAATAACCGCTCCGCTGAGGCGCGCGGCCTGACGGGCACGCGCTACTTTGTCGCCCGACACATCGAAGATGCGCTGGAATTCGCCCTCATGCGGCGTGATGACGCAAGGTCCGCGGATCGCCTGGAACAGTTCTTCCCGGCACGATGCGAACACGGTAATGGCATCGGCATCGAGCACGACCGGCTTGCCGGTCCTCAGCAGATCCAGCGCGCGTAGACGCGTCGCGTCGCTGACTCCTGCGCCGGGTCCAATGGAAAATGCCGTGTATCGGAGGTCGGCAAGCAGCCGGGCGAAGTCTTCATCCTGCGAAAGCGGCTGCGCCATGATGCTCGTGAGCGCGGCGGCATAGATCGCGAAGGCGCGTTCCGGCACGGCAATCGTCGTCAGTCCGGCACCGCTGCGGGCGGCGGCGCGCGCCGCCATGCGCGAGGCGCCGGTCATCGGATAACCGCCATACAGCAGTGCATGCCCGCGCCCGTACTTGTTGATATTCGAATGCCATTGCGGCAAGTATGCGCGCCACAACGCCGGTGAGTTCTCCCAGGTATCGATGCCCAGCGAGTCGAGTATTTCTTGAGGGATGCCGATATCGGCCACCACGACTTCGCCGCAGATATCGCGCCCGGGCAGCAATAAATGTCCCGGCTTTTTGCGCATAAATGTGACCGTGCAGACGGCGGCCGCCGCGCCGGTGTTCTCGCCGCTGTTCCCCAGGATGCCGCTCGGAATGTCCACGGCAATGATGGGAAGCGCGCGGCGCGTTGCATACCCCAGGACGTCCCTGACCCTCGAGTCCAAAGCGCGATTCAGCCCGGATCCAAAGAGGGCATCGATGAGCAGCTCTGCATTTTCAACGACAGAAGGGCTCAAGGGCTCGATGGCGCCGCGCCAACGCCGCGCAAAAAGAAGCGCATCGTTGCGAAGTGATTCGACATCGCCCAGCAGGGCAACGCGTACAGGCCATCCGGACTGCGCCAGAGCGGTCGCGGTCACAAATCCGTCGCCGCCATTATTGCCCGGACCGCACAAGACGCTGACCGGCCGAGGGGTGTAGCGCCGCTGGATTTCGCGCGCGACTGCCTCGCCCGCATTCTGCATCAGCAGGTTACCGGGTATGCCCGCCGCCATCGCCAGTCGGTCCGCCTCGGCCATTTGCTCGACGCGCAGCAATGCCTCGCTCACAGGCGACCCACGATGGCGCCGACGGCGGTGGTCACGGCCATTGCCAATGCGCTCCAGAACGTCACGCGCAGAGCGCCGACCCGCATGCTCGCGCCGCCAACCTTGGCGGACCAGCCGCCGAGGAACAGCAGACAGGCGAGACAGCTCACGGCGATGGCCGCGATCAGCAAATGCGCAGGGGCGATCGCGACGACGGCCAAGGGCAGGGCGGCGCCGACCGAAAAGCTGCCTGCGGACGCCATGGCGGCCTGCAGGGGCCGCGCCTTCGAGAGGGGCGAGATTCCCAATTCGTCGCGGGCGTGCGAGCCCAAGGCATCGTGCGCCATCAGTTGATCCGCCACTTGACGCGCCAACGCAGCATCGATGCCGCGACGTATGTAAATGTCGGTCAATTCGCGCCGCTCGCCGGCATAGTCGTCGCGAAGCTCGGCGCCCTCCTGCGCCAGCGCGGCGGCTTCGGTGTCGGCCTGCGAATGCACGGACACATATTCGCCCGCCGCCATGGACATGGCGCCCGCGACCAAGGCCGCAGTGCCGCTCAGCAAGAGCGTGGGGTGCGAGGCGTCGGCAGCGGCGAGGCCCAACAACAGGCTGGAAGTTGAGACGATACCGTCATTTGCGCCGAGCACCGAGGCGCGCAACCAATTGGCCGTTCCCAATTTATGACGGTCATGATCTCTCGGGCGCATCAATATCCTGTATATGCAAACAGGCAAATTCGGTGGCTGAACCGCACCGCGGCGAATGTAATGGTAGCTAGCCCAACCTAAGCGGGGTAGTCTTTAGCGAAATAAAAACGCTTCGCCGACACGCGCCCATTGTCGGCCACCCAAGGGAAGTCGCATGCAGAATCCTCTGTTCTGGATCGAGTGGCTTGATCGTCTCGATCGCGTGCTGAACGGTGCCCGTCAAGACATTGCCGTGCTCAAGCGCACCGTCAGTTCGCGCAGCCTCGAAGCGATAGGCCGTTCCAAGCGGCAGTTGGTTGGACTCATCAATGATCTGCAATTGCTGGACCCAGATGTTTTGCCGGCGGCGGCGCAGTCAGGCGGCGCCGACGCATTGCGAACGGCGCTCGAGGCGACCGTCGCGAAGTTGGGGGGTCTTGCGGAAATTCCGGCCGCGAGCGCGCCGGGGGTGCTCGAATGCATGCTGGCGGCAGGCGACGCCGCATTGCGCGATAGTTGCTACGAAGCGGCCATGCTGCTTCAGCCGCATCGGCGCCGCGCGTAGTGTTCGCGGCTAGGCCCTGGAGGTCTTCGGACCCCAGATGTACCAGAGAATAAATCCCAGCAGCGGCAACACGAACACGATAACGATCCACAGCACCTTATTGCCGGTGTCCGCGCCGCTTTGAAAGATGTTCACGATCGCCCAGACATCCGCGATCAATATGACGAGACCGAACAGGCCGCCTTGATACATAGGTTTTCTCCCCCGATGCTTTATATGACCAACAGAATTCCCCCAATTGCGCTCAATAGCAACACCAATTGCTCGAACAAGTTCTGATTGACGTGCTTTAGGAGCCAACGGCCCGCCAGCGCTCCCAGCAGCACGGCCGGCGCGAGCATGAGATTGAAGCTGAAACTCTGGGTGGTGATCAGCCCGAGATCCACCATGAAGGGTACTTTGAATAGATTGAGCAGCATGAAGAATACTGCGGCGGTCCCGACGTATTCCATTTTGGGAAGCCGCATCGCTACGAGATAAATGGCCATGAGCGGGCCGGCGGCATTCGCGATGAGCGTGATGAAGCCGGCAGTCACGCCGATGGCCGCGCCCACCGACCAGTGAAACGACGCTGCTTTCTCATCGGCGGGCGCCGACATGTATCTGCGCCAGAAGCTGAGAAGCGCCAGCGAGACGATGATCCAGCCGATGAGAATCCGCGCGGTGTGATCGGAAATGCGGCCGAGCGTGAAGTAGCCGATCACGACGCCGGCCGCGGTCCATGGAAACAAGCGCCACAGATACTGCCACTGGGTGTGCTTGCGATAGGCGAATACCGCGACAAAGTCGCCGAATATCAACAGCGGCAGCACCAGCCCGCTGGCCTGTTTGCTGCTGGGAAAAACGTGATTGAACAGGGCAATCGAGAGAATGCTCAGGCCGGTGATGCCGGCCTTCGAAACGCC
Source organism: uncultured Gammaproteobacteria bacterium (assembly GCA_963721095.1). Taxonomy (GTDB): domain Bacteria; phylum Pseudomonadota; class Gammaproteobacteria; order Steroidobacterales; family Steroidobacteraceae; genus Bog-1198. Next base: position 1,673,912 of record CAVRHU010000001.1, read on the forward strand.
CACCATGAAGGCGCCGAGCGCCGCAAATATCCACAGCAGAGGCTCGCTGATCATGGAGCCAACCTAACACGGCACGCCGCTGCCGTGTCAGGCGCCTGGCAGGTCATGCGCCTGGCGGGTCATGCACCCCGAGGGCGGCGCGGATTAATTGTTGACGTAGAACTGACGCAGGCGATGCAGGTCGATGATCACATCGTAGTTCTGTGCCGCCGGCAGGACGGGCCCGGTGGCGAAGTCATAACGCGAGTCCAAATCGGCGATGCCGGGATGCAAGTCATGCATCGCGCGCTTGAACATTTCCCGCGGCACCCACTCGGAATTTGACGAGAGTGAGCCGAACTCATCGTGGTAGATCGTGGCGGTGGAAATATCCGCGGGCGCGGATGCAATCGCGAAGATGCGCGGCCGTGCGCCGTCCAAATGCACCCGCTTGGCGCCCGCAACCATCAGCTGCCATTCATTGCCCTGGGGCACCGCGATCAGCGAATAGACATGATGTTGCGCGGTGAAAAAGGCGATCGAGATCGCGAGCACGGCAGTCAAACGCCGTGCACTGATGCTCCAGCGCTCGGTCAGCGCGCTGACCGATGCCACCAGAAAACACAGCAATACGCCGGTCATCGCGAGAATGGTGCGATACGTCGCATAGCGCTCCGAGGCCAGCATGCTGATTGCAAAGGCAAACACGGGCAGCCCCAGCAGTCCCGACAACCAAACGATGCCGCGCTGCCTGCCGTGCCGCCGCCATTCCAGCCAGGCTCCGGCGACCAAGATCGCGCCGACCAAGGTTGCGCAACCCAAATACAGGACATGGTCGCGATGATGATCATCGTTCAGCACGAACAGGCTAAGCGCGTTAGGCAGCGGTTCCTGCAGGAACCAGGCGATCTTCTCGCCCCAATGCGTCTCGAAAGCGATGCGTTCGGACCTGAAGAAAACATGCTGGGCGTAGAGCAGCGACATCGTGAAGTAGGCCAGTCCAAGCGCGCCCACTACAAATCCGAGATGCACGCCCACCCAACGCGCGGATTGCGCCAGACCGGCTTGTCGCTGTGCGATCATGGCGCCGGCGAGCGGCACCACGTAGAACAAAGCGCTCGGCTGATAAATCAGCGCACTCACCACCATCAAGCCCAGCGCCACCAGCCATTGGCCCAGGGCTCGTCCGAGGCCGGCTCGCGGATCGAGCAGCAATGCGCCTTCGACGGTAAAGAAAGCGCCGATCGCCAGCAGTGCGGTCGCTGCATAGGGCCAGCCGATTGCCCATCCGGCAATGACTTGCGCGGACGGCGCCAAGCTCAGCAGCACGGCAAAACACAGACTGGTGCCGATCGACCAGCCGACCGCGCGCAGGCCTCTGAAGCTTACGAGAGAAATCGCGCCAAGAAGCAATGCCGCAACCAATCGCAGCCACTGCAGGTTCTGCACCGACGTGGTCTGCCCGTAGGTCGCCTGCAATAGCCAACCGTAGATCGGGCGGGCAGCCGAGGCGCAAAACTGCAAGACCTTCCCAACTTCTTCGTGCGCTTCGCGCAGGTTGGAATAGTCGTCGCGCAGGCCGTAATCATGAAAGGTGGCCGGCCAGTAGGCCACCAGCGGCACTAAAAACAGGACGGCGGTGAACAGCCACGCGCGGACACGCGTCGAGATTCGCGGCCGCGCAATCGCGCTCGGCGCGCCAATCGGGACATTGATCGCGGCCTCGCTGAGCGAGTCGTTCAGAACGGAGTCGCCGAGCGCGGTTTCGCCGAGAACTGTTTTAGGAACGCTGCTCATATTTGCCAGGGATACCCAATGCTGCATTGCACTATTTCGTGGACATCATTCACCTTTACCGCCTCGCGCCATCGGTCGAAAAGGAAGGTGAAACATCCCTGCTACGAACTGATTCTAGCGACGATGCGCCGGAAATCAGCGACGGAACCGCAGAAAATGCGTTAAATCTCTGTTAACTGGACAGGCGGGCGCGCGTTACGCGGCCACACAGAGATTCTTGCCGCCGTGCTTCGCGCGGTACAAGGCTCCGTCCGCGCGGTCGAAGGCCGCTGCTTCGACATCGTTTTCCTTCAGTTCGGTCACACCGCACGACACCGTGACGCGAACCGGCGTTCCTCGAAAATGAAAGCGCAGCGCCTCCACCGCGGAACGCACTTGATTGGCGATGAGCATGGCTTGCTCGATTTTCGCGCCGCTCAACAACATGACAAATTCCTCGCCGCCGATGCGCGCGACAAAGTCATTGCCGCGCACCGCGGCCATGAAACATGCGGCGACACTTTGCAGCACGCGGTCACCCGCGCGGTGGCCATAGCTGTCATTGACGACTTTGAAGCTGTCCAGATCCCACAGCAGCATGGCCACGGGAGGCGCGGCCCGCGGCTTCTGCGCGATCTCATGCGCGAACCGCTCTTCGAATCCTTTGCGATTGGCGATGCCGGTCAAAGAGTCGATTCGGGCGCCTTGTTTTTCGCTGTTCAATCTCAAATGCAGGTCGCCCGTTTCGCGCTCCAACTCCGCAATGCGCAGGCGCATGCGCTCGGCACGTCCATTGACTTCCAACAGCCGAAATTCCTCCCGGGCGCGAAAATTACTGACATGCTGCGCGACGCGCTCGAGGCGCACGTTCACCAAATTTTGCAGCACGCCCAATTCCGTCGCACCGGCCACTTCATCGGTCAACTCGCGCATCTGCGACATGACGGCATCGTTGTAGGTTTGCGTGTCCTCGAAATGAGTGCGGTTGGAGTGATTCGAATCGGACAAGTAACCGGCCATTTCATCGAGCCGCTTGGTGACTTCCGAAAGAATCTCCGCGGTCTGCAACCGTTCGCGCTGCAGCTGTTCGCCATGTACATGAACCAGGTCGGCCGCGCGCGACACCACTTTTGCCAACGCGCTGTCATTCTTCGCGCCCGCCAGTTCCGCGATCAACGCGGGCGCCGCGGGGTCCTTCGAGTCGCGCGCCGCAAGCCGCTCGAGCAGCGTTTTGACCGCGAGCCGTGTTTGCGCGTCGGTGGGCGGGAAAGTGATCGTCGGGACTGGAGCAGTTGCATCCACGGCCACGACCGTGGTCGTCAACGAATCTGCCAGCCGCGCAAGCTCATCGGCGTCGGCATTGCGCCTGTTGGCAGCGGCGAGCGCCATTAATTCATTGTCGAGTTTCAGATTCACGCCCATGCCCGCGGCGCACAAGCGGCCGACCAGGCGGCGCAAAACCTGCTCGATGTGCTTCCAGCGAACTTCTTCCGCCTCCATTTCGATCAAGGAGTCGCGGTATTTTTGCTTCCAATCAGCGGTTTCGGACACGAATCTTCCCTCGGCGTAAACTTTGAGAATGTGCAGGTGCTACGTCAGCCCGGATGCCGCGGCCATCGAACGCGAATTCGGACTCGGATCCACGGGCTGGCAATTCGCGGCGAATTTCAACACGACGCCCGCACAAATCATTCCGGTCATTCGCGCCTTGCACGGCAAAACCGAGGGAACGATGATGAGCTGGGGAGCCGGACGCGGCGGCTTCAATACCCCGGTCGAGACGCTGGCCAGCGGCGCTCAATTTCGCGAGTCCTGGAAACGAGGCCGGCGCTGCATTATTCCGGCTTTGGGATTCTTTGAATGGCATGTCAATCCGGATGCAAGTGAACGGCCATACTATATTCACCCGGACGACCAAGATGTGTTCGGCTTCGCTGGATTGTGGGCACACTCGGATGCCGATGCGAACACCGTCACAGAGTGTTGCAGCATCATCACCCTGCCGGCGAACTCGCTGATCGCCGAAATCAACAATTCCGGCCTGCGCATGCCGGCCCTGCTGAGCCGCGAACTGCGCGAATTATGGTTACTCGGACCTGTGGATTCCGCGGGTATGGCGCTTGCGGCCTACGCCGACGAACGTCTGCTGGCCTACCCGGTGAGCGATCGAGTGAATTCGCCCCACAACCGTGGCGAGAGTCTCGTCGAACCGCTCGAAACCGACGTCGACTAAAGACACGCCTTTTAGGGGCCTGGCAGCCCTTTTTGCGGGGCCGCGGGTGGTTCCTTGATGTAGGTCCCATCGGTCAAACACCTGCCGGGATAGGCTTTGTGCGAAGGATCGCCACACATGCCGCGTTTCGCCGTTCTCATTGCGATGTTTCTGACCGCGTCCGCCGCAGCGGCGGCGCCGCGGATTTACACCTACCTGGATGCACAGGGCCAGCGTCACTACACCGACGTGCCCGACAACAACCGCTATCGGCTGCTGGTTCTTTCTCCCCAGGATAGGACCGCGAGCGGCGACCGCTACGATTTTCAGCTGCTGGCAAAAGCAACGCAGTACGACTCCATCATCGAACACGCCGCAGTGTCGTCGGCCTTGGAACCCAACCTGCTGCGCGCCGTGATCGTGGTGGAATCGGGCTTCAATTCGCGTGCGGTTTCAAAACGCGGCGCGGTCGGCCTCATGCAGTTGATGCCGGCCACGGCGAGCCGGTTTGGCGTCTCGAACCCTTTTGACGCGAAGCAGAACGTGCATGCCGGCGCCCGCTACCTGAAGTTTCTGATCGATCGATTCGGCCACGATGTTCGTCTCGCGCTCGCGGCTTACAACGCCGGGGAAGACGCCGTAGAACGCAACGGCGGTCAAATACCTCCGTTTAGCGAAACCATGGCTTACGTGCCACGGGTGCTCAAAATCTACAAAATGCTGACCGAGCAGCCTCGAACCACCTGACTTGACTTTTGGTAAGTGATAACTTACCGTTAGTCATGGCTTACCAATCCGCATTCCTTGCTCTAGCCGACCCCACGCGTCGGCGGATCTTCGAGCAGCTGCGCCATGGACCCAGGCCCGTTGGAGTCATTGCCGCGCAGATGCCCGTAAGCCGTCCGGCGGTGTCCCAACACTTGGGCGTTCTCAAGAAGGCCGGGCTGGTCGCGGACCGCGCCGAGGGAACCCGCCGCGTGTACTACATCGATCCGCAAGGCCTCGCGTCCATACGAATGTGGCTGGATCAATTTTGGGAGGACGCGCTGAAGGCGTTCAAAGCGGAACTGGAGAAGGAGGAATCGAGCAAATGATCACAATCGCGCCCGTGCGGAAATCCGTGACGGTGACCGCCAGCCAGCAGCGTGCCTTTCGGCTGTTCACCGATGAAATGTCTCGCTGGTGGCCGGCAACTCACTCGATTCTCAAGTCCCCGCTGAAGCAATATGTCGTCGAACCGCGCGTGGGCGGCCGCTGGTATGCCGTTGCCGAAGACGGCTCAACGGGGCAAACCGGCTATGTCATCGAGTGGCAGCCGCCGCAGCGGCTGGTCCTTGCTTGGCAACTGAGCGGCGATTGGCAGTTCGATCCCGAGCTCGTCACCGAAGTCGAAGTTCGATTCATTGCCGAGAGCGCGAGCACGACCCGGGTCGAATTGGAGCATCGCAATCTTCAGCGCATGGGCGATAAAGCGGTGCAGATGCGCGGCATGGTCGATTCACCGGGCGGATGGACGGCGATCCTGGAATCTTTCAAAAAATCTGTGGCGGCCTGACAAGCGGAGAATAAGTATGTTTTCGGCGAAACAATCGCTGCTGTGCGGCAGCTTGCTGTTGACGATATCGATGATGTTGGCGAACCCGGTGCCGGCCGAGGTGCAAAGCGTCGGGACCAATGGCTTCGAAGTGCGCGAGACCGTGCACGTGGCGGCGCCGGCGGATAAGGCGTTTGCGGCGCTATTGCAGCCGGCGCGTTGGTGGAGCTCCGAGCACACCTTCTCGGGCAACGCGGCGAATCTGGTGCTCGATGCGCGCGCGGGCGGCTGCTGGTGCGAGAATTTGCCGGACGGCGGCACCGTCGAACATCTTCACGTCGTTTACGTCGCGCCTGGCAAGGCGTTGAGGTTGCGCGGCGCCTTAGGTCCCTTTCAGGCTCTCGGCGTCGAAGGCTCCCTGACCTGGACCGTGAAGCCCGGCGCCAACGGCGCCGACATCACCGTCAGCTACGCCGTCGGCGGATATGCGAAGGATGGGTTCGATGGCGCAGCGAAAGGCGCCGACCACGTTCTCGGCGAGCAGATCGAGCGATTGCGAAAACTCATCGAGACTTAAGTGGTTTGACGGCGACTCCCGCGATTTCAAAGCGCGCGCCGCGCACCAGTTTGGCAACGCCGATGAAAGCTCGCGAAGGATAATGGTCTTGGAAGTAGGAGCGATAGATCGCGTTGAATTTGTCGTATAGATCAAGATCCGTGCAATAAATCGTCACCGATACCAGATCGGCCATCGTTAGGCCGGCGCGCTGCAACGTCAGTTTCACGGAATCCAACACCAGATGCACTTCTGCTTCGGCGTCCGCGGGAACCTTGCCGGTTGCGGGATCGATTCCGAGAGAACCGCTCACATAGTAGGTGCCATTGACCAATACACCGCTGCTGTACGGCGCCGCCGTCTTCGGGTCGGCGCCGGGCGGAGTGATGAAGGTGCGAGAATCGGCGGCGTGGACCGCGCCGGCAAACAGAATGACGGCAAGAATACTCAGCGCTTTGTTCATGGTGATCTCGCTGTTAGGTTTTGGGTACCGCGCCCGCGGGGGTCAGTTTGTCGATTGCCTGGGGCAGGACCTGCGAGAGCTTCGCGGCCAGCACATCGGGCGACATGCCGAGTTTTGCGGCGAGTTCTTTCACCGTGTCGGAGCCAAAGGCTTGATGGATCTGATCCGGTGTAATGGCTTGGTTGGCGCCGGTTCCGACCCATGAACGAGCCGTAGCGCCCAATCCCTGTTGCTCCAACTGGGTAACGATGCCTTGCACGCCCCCATGCTTTTGAATGAGTCCATTGACCACGGTGGCCATCTCGGCACCGACCACGCCGCCTAATATGCCGTCCAACATGCCCATAATCCCTCCTGGAAATCCCCGGAATATTTCAAAAACCGAACACCAGATTGACGCTCGCCAGCGTGTCGAGCTTCTTGAGCGGAGCCGGCGGTTTGGTGTTGTCGGTGATCGTGTAACCGACGCTCAGAGCCAGCTTATCCGACATCTTGACGGTAAGCGCAAGCTCATCGTGCAGCAAGATATCGCTCGAGCCGGCCTCCGTCAGAAATTTGTTGGTAAAGACGGTGGTCTTGGTGAAGGCATGCGAAAAATCCACGCCGGCGGTGGCGATCGCATCTCCGCTTGCCTCCAGCGGCGTGCGCGAAATCACCACTCCGCTCGAGTCCTTGTCGATAGTTTCGGGCCGCAGGCGCCGGTAACCCACGCCGACCTGCGCCGTCAATTTCGTGTCGTCGTCGTTGATGAGCTTGTAGCCCATGCCGCCCGTCAGGCTGGCCTGATACTGGAAACCGTCGAATAAATCGTGTTCGTAGCGCAGACCGCCGAATGTGAACAGATCGCCGGAGACGGTGTAGTTGGTTTGGCCGCGCGTTTCCCAGCGCTCCGCCGAAACGATGCCGGAGTTCTTGCCGTAAAGGCCGCCGACATACACCTCGTTTTTCCAAGCGCCGTCGTAGCGCAGCATGTCAACGTTGCCGTTGATCGATTCGGCGTCGCTGTTGCCGTGAGAACTCAGAAAGCCGAATTGGCCCTTGCCGATCCAAACGTCCTGCGGCGGCGGTGGAGCCTCATCGGCCCAAACGCAGAAAGGGGGAGCGAGTAACAAGAGCAATGCACGGCTGCGATGAGTAAGCATGATGTTTCTTTCCTTAAGCTTTGAATAAAAAATCAGGCGCGCGCCGTTCCCTGACGCGCGCGGTGTCTGCGCAGAATCCGGCCGCAAAACCGGCGCGCTTTTTAGGCGCGCCTTGCCAGCAAGTCGCGAATCTCCTCCAGGAGCACTTCGGTCTTTGGCGGCGGCGGGGGCGGCGGCGCAACCGCCGGTGCGGGTTTCTTGAGCTTGTTGATGCCCTTGATGCACATGAACAGAACGATGGCGATGATCGTGAAATCGAAAATAGTCTGAATGAAGGAGCCGTACTTGATCAGCACTGCCTTGCCGGCGGGGTCGGCGCCGAGGCTGATCGCCAGGTCCGAGAAATTCAAGCCGCCGATGACCTTGCCGAGGCTCGGCATGATGATGTCGCCGACCAGCGAGGAGACAATCTTCCCGAATGCCGCACCGATGATCACACCGACGGCCAAGTCGACCACATTTCCCTTCATTGCAAATTCTTTGAATTCTGAGGCAATTCCCATGGCATTCTCCTTATGATCGACTGCCCGGAAGCCTGGCGCCGAACAGCTTTTTTTGGAACCGACGTGCAATCGTACAGGAATCGAGGGACACCGGCGCACGGTCGTAGTCGTAGGGCGCGCCTGCAGGATGGCGCACTGCGGCGATATTCATGTCATCCCAGGAGCTGCAATGAGCGCCAACGAATCGGACAAGGGCATAAAAGTTATCGCTGCTTCAGGCAGTGTCGATGAGACGGTGGATCGTCTCGAGAGCTTGGCGAAGAAACGTGGCTTGACGGTTTTTGCGCGAATCAATTTTGCCAAGGACGCTGCTGCCGCCGGACTCACCATGCTTCCCGCACAACTCTTGATCCTCGGCAGCCCGGCCGCCGGAACGCCGCTGATGGTGGCCGCACCCGAAACAGCGTTGGATCTGCCGCTCAAGGTTCTCGCATGGGCTGACGCGGCAAACCGCTGTTGGGTCTCTTTCAACACACCGGAATATTTACAGCGCCGGCACGGATTCCCCGCGGCGCTCATCGCAAACGTTGCGGGTTTGGAAAAGCTCGTGTTGGCTGCCGTCGCGCCTGCTCAAGCGTAAAAAAATATTGCGAGCACGGTAAGCGCCTTTTGAGCGCGCACCGTGAGATTGTAATCTCGCTGAAAGCGTGTTCTCTTATCGTATGCGGTTGCAGTGACTGGCGCGCGCCACGTCGGTGTTTGTCCTACGATGTCCCACATTTTGACCATCAATGCCGGCTCCTCGAGCGTTCGCTTCGCACTATTTTCAAACGAGGCGCGCCCGCTCAGGTTGCTCGCCGGAAAAATGGAACGCATCGGCGACGAAGCCGCGAACGCGATCGCCGATGGCTTGGCGCAAAAGCTGAAGGAAGGGCATTCGATCGAGACTCCCGATGCCATCGGCCATCGGGTGGTACACGGCATGCTCCATAGTCAGCCCGAACGGGTTTCGCCGGCGCTGCTCGCCGAGCTGCGGGGTCTGGCCTCACTCGATCCCGAGCACCTGCCGCGCGAGATCGAGCTCATCGAAGCCATGCAGGCCCGCTTTCCGGCGGTGCCCCAAGTGGCCTGCTTCGACACGGCGTTTCATCGCGGGATGCCCGTGAAGGCGAGGCTCTTGCCCATTCCTCGCCGTTATGCGGCCCGCGGTGTGCAGCGCTATGGCTTTCACGGTCTGTCGTACACTTTTCTCATGCAGGAACTGCAGCGCCAGGGCGATCCAGCCGCTTCGCGAGGCCGCGTTATCCTGGCGCATCTGGGCAGCGGTGCCAGTCTTGCGGCGGTGCTCGATGGACGCTGCGTCGATACCAGCATGGGGTTCACGCCGGCCGCGGGTCTGGTGATGGGAACTCGTTCGGGCGATTTGGATCCAGGCCTGGCGAGTTATCTGATGCTCAGCGAATCGATGAGCGCCGCGCAATTTCAGACCCTGGTCAATGAGCAATCAGGGCTGCTCGGCATTTCCGAGACCAGCGCCGATGTGCGCGATTTGCTCGAACGCGAAGCCGCGGACCCGCGTGCGCGCGAGGCGGTCGAGATTTTTTGCTATCAAGCAAAAAAATGGATCGGTGCCTACACCGCGGCCTTGGGCGGCCTCGAGACCCTGGTATTCGCCGGCGGCATCGGCGAAAACTCGGCCGTCGTCCGTCGACGCATCTGCGACGGGCTGGCGTATGCCGGCGTCGCGCTTGACGACTCGCGAAACGCCGAGCATGCGCCGTGCATTTCGACGGGTCGTGTTGCGGTGCGTGTGATCCGCACCGATGAGGAGTCCGTTATCGCAAGTTTGACCGCGCAGTGCTTAGGTCTGGAGAATTGAATCATGCAAGACGATGGCCGAACGCCGGTGCTCGATGCGGATTTGGCGCGCAAGATCGATGCTTATTGGCGCGCCGCCAATTATCTGTCCGTCGGCCAAATTTATCTTTGCGCCAACCCCTTGTTGAAGGAGCCGCTGGCCGTTACCCACATCAAGCACATGCTGCTGGGGCATTGGGGCACAACACCGGGCCAGAACTTCATCTACACACATTTGAATCGCGTCATCAAGAAATACGATCTGGACATGATCTACATTTCCGGGCCGGGGCACGGCGGCCCTGCGGTCGTCAGCGGAACCTATCTCGAGGGTACGTATAGCGAGGTCTACGCGAATGTCAGTCAGGACGAGGCGGGGCTGAAGCGATTGTTCACGCAGTTCTCGTTTCCGGGCGGAATTCCGAGCCATGCATCCGCCGAGTGCCCAGGATCGATTCATGAGGGCGGCGAACTCGGATATTCACTGAGCCATGCGTTCGGTGCGGTCTTTGACAATCCTTCGCTCACCGTCGCGTGCGTGGTCGGCGACGGCGAGGCGGAAACCGGGCCGCTGGCGACGTCGTGGCATTCCAATAAATTTCTGAATCCGGCGACCGACGGTGCGGTGCTGCCGATTCTGCATCTGAACGGCTACAAGATCGCCAATCCGACGGTGCCGGCGCGCATTTCGCGCGAGGAGTTGGTGCAGTTGCTGCAGGGTTACGGTTGGACGCCGTTCTTCGTCGAGGGCGATGACCCAATGCCCATGCACGAAGCCATGGCCGGGACGTTGGATACGGTCATCGAGATGATCGGAAAGATTCAGGCGGCTGCGCGCAAATCGCCGGATGACGTGCAGCGGCCGCGCTGGCCGATGATCGTGCTCGTTTCGCCGAAGGGATGGACGGGTCCGAAGTTCATCGACGGGAAAAAAATCGAGGGTAGCTTCAGATCGCACCAAGTCCCGATCACCGATCCCGCCACCAATCCGCGGCACCTCGAGCAGCTGGAAGAATGGATGCGCAGTTACCGCCCGGCGGAGCTGTTTGACGACAGCGGCCGATTGAAGCCGGAATTGGCGGCGCTTGCGCCCAAAGGAGGCCGGCGCATGGGCGCCAATCCGAACGCGAACGGCGGCTTGCTGCTGCGCGACCTGCGGATGCCGGATTTCGCGGACTACGCGGTGGATGTCCCCCATCCGGGCATTCTTGGCATCGGCGACACGCATGTGCTGGGCAAATTCCTGCGCGACGTGGCGAAGGCGAACGCCTCGCCGCGAAATTTTCGGTTATTCGGGCCCGACGAGACGCTGTCCAACGGGTTGGAAGCGGTGTTCGAGGTCACCAACCGGCAGTGGTTGGCCAAGACAATACCGGACGATGATTTCTTGGCGCGCACCGGCCAGGTCATGGAAATGTTGAGCGAGCATCAATGCGAGGGTTGGCTCGAGGGCTACCTGCTGACCGGCCGGCACGGACTGTTCAACTGCTACGAAGCATTCATTCACATCGTCGATTCGATGTTCAATCAACACGCCAAATGGCTCAAGGTTACCGCGGGATTGGCGTGGCGGCGCAAAATCGCCTCGCTGAATTATCTGTTGAGTTCGCACGTCTGGCGCCAGGACCACAATGGATTCACGCATCAGGATCCCGGCTTTTTGGATCATGTGGTCAACAAGAAAGCGCAGATCGTACGCGTTTACCTGCCTCCCGATGCCAACTGTCTCTTGTCGGTCATGGATCATTGCTTGCGAAGCCGGCACTACGTCAATGTCGTCGTCGCAGGAAAGCATCCAGCGCCGCAGTGGCTGTCGATGGAAGCCGCAATCGACCACTGCAGCGAGGGCATCGGCATCTGGCAATGGGCCAGCAACGATGAGGGCGGCGAGCCTGACGTAGTGATGGCGTGCGCGGGAGACGTGCCGACTCTGGAAATTCTTGCCGCCGTATCCATTCTTCGGCGGCAGTTGCCCGATATCAAGGTGCGCGTCGTGAATGTCGTCGATCTGATGAAGCTGCAGCCGCAGTCGGAGCATCCGCACGGCCTCACCGACAACCATTTCGATGCATTGTTTACCACGAACAAGCCGGTGATCTTCGCCTTTCATGGGTATCCCTGGCTCGTTCATCGCCTGACATACCGCCGCCGCAATCACGCCGAACTTCATGTTCGCGGCTACAAAGAAGAAGGCACGATTACCACGCCATTCGACATGACGGTACTCAATGACATGGATCGGTTTCATTTGGTATTGGATACCCTCGATCGTCTGCCGCAAATCGGCGCGCGCGCGGATCATCTCCGTCAGCAGTTGCGCGACAAGCTCGTCGAGCACAAGCAATATATCGACAAGCACGGCCAGGACATGCCCGAGATCCGCAACTGGATTTGGCCGCACTCGGAGCCTGACTAAGACAGGCACCTACCGTTCTCCTACAGGGCGAATAGCCCCTAGCCGACAAGTCCTACGGATCGACACCTACGCCGGCCGAGCACGCAAGATTAATAATGCCTATCGTTCAAAGCCGCGCGTCGAGGGGTAAGAAATTTCCAGCAACATTGAACGGTCAAAACAGACCGCGGGATCGCCTTTCCCCCGAGGCGCCAATTGGGACGGGCGAGGAGTCAACTTCTCGCTATTCTCGGAGTCGTCCGAGTCGGTGGAATTGTGCCTGTTCGACGGCCCCGGGCGGGTCGAAAGGCGCATTCGCATCCGCGAACGCACCAATGGGGCTTGGCATATTTACGTGCCGGACATCGGGCCAGGGCAGCTGTACGGCTATCGGGTTTACGGACCGTACTTGCCCGAAAGCGGACTGCGCTTCAATCCCAACAAATTGCTCCTTGACCCTTACGCCAAAGCGATCGGCCGGGAATTGCGCTGGGCCGATGAATTGTTCGGCTATCAGGTGGGCGACGACAGTGCAGACCTTTCCTTTGACGACCGCGACAGCGCGCCCTTCGCCCCATTGGGCGCGGTCATCGATTCCGCCTTCGACTGGAGCGGCGAAAAGCGTCCATCCTATCCGGCGCACGAAACCTTGATTTATGAAGCGCATGTCCGCGGCATGACCCAGCTGCATCCGGACGTGCCGGAGCACCTGCGCGGCACCTACGCCGGCATGGCGTCAGAGCCAATCATCGCGCACCTGCAAAAAATGGGCGTGACCGCGCTCGAATTGATGCCCGTGCATTATTTTGTGCAGGACCGGCATCTGGTGGACCGGGGGCTGCGCAACTACTGGGGCTATAACACTCTGGGATTCTTCGCACCCGAGATGAGCTACGCCTCCACTCCTCAATCGCCCGATCAAGCGGTACGCGAATTCAAGGGCATGGTGAAGCTTCTGCACAATGCGGGGATCGAAGTGATCCTCGACGTGGTTTACAACCACACGGCCGAGGGTAACCAGGCCGGCCCGACGCTGTCCTTCCGCGGGATCGACAATTTGGCGTACTACCGCACCGTGGCGGGCGATCCACGGCACTACATGGATTACACGGGCTGCGGCAACACACTGAACATGGTGCACCCGAATGCGTTGCAGCTATTGATGGACAGCCTGCGCTACTGGGTCACGGAAATGCACGTCGATGGCTTCAGATTCGATCTCGCCTCGGCCTTGGCGCGCGAGCTCAAGGACGTCGATCAGCTGGGAGCATTTTTCGACACGATTTATCAGGATCCGACGTTGGCGCCGGTGAAATTGATCGCCGAGCCCTGGGACTTGGGCGACGGTGGCTATCAGGTCGGCAACTTCCCGTTGGGATGGATGGAGTGGAACGGCAAGTATCGGGACACGGTGCGCAAATTTTGGAAGGGCGACATGGGGCTGCACTCGGAAATCGCGACCCGTCTTGCGGGCAGTGCGGATCTGTACGAAACCACGCACCGGCCGCCCTCGGCGAGCGTCAACTTCGTCACGGCACATGACGGCTTCACGCTCGCGGACCTGGTGAGCTACGAGCAAAAACACAACGAAGCGAACGGCGAGGAAAATCGCGACGGCGCGGACGACAACAGTTCGTGGAATTGCGGCGCGGAGGGTCCGACCGATGATCCCGGCATCATCGAACTGCGGCAGCGCCAGATGCGCAACTTCTGGTGCTCGCTGCTGTTCGCACAAGGATCCCCGATGATCAGCGGCGGGGACGAACTCTCCCGCACCCAGAAGGGCAACAACAACGGCTACTGCCAGGATAATGACTTATCGTGGTATCACTGGGATTTGGACCCTCCCAAGCAGGAATTCTTGGATTTTGCGCGCCGCGTGATCCGCTACCGCAAGCAGCATCCGAATTTTCATCGCGGCACATTCTATGATCATGATCCGGACGCCAAGCATCCGGATAAAAATATCGTCTGGTTTCGCGCCGACGGCAAGCGCATGGAGAGCAAGGACTGGGAAGACGGCGGCTGGATGCGCACTCTCGGCATGTTCATGAACGGCGCGGCATCCGAGATTCGAGACGCCCGGGGTCAGTGTGCCGAAGACGCGGATTTCCTGCTGCTGCTCAACGCACATCACGAGCCGGTTGCCTTCCGTATTTCGCATGAGCTGTATCACGCGGGCTGGAAGGTCGCGTTCGACACGGCGCGGCCGGCGCTGGAAATCGACAAGGAGTCCGTGAAGCGCAACCGGCTGGTCAATCTCGCGGCGCGCTCCATGGTGCTGCTGAGCCATGAGCGGTAATTGGATAGCGACCTACCGGCTGCAGCTCCACGCCGGGTTCCCGCTGTCCTCAGCACAGCAAGTGCTGGGGTATCTCGCCGAACTGGGAATCAGTCATGTGTACTTGTCGCCGTGCCTGCAGGCCGTGCCGGGCAGTCAACATGGCTACGATGTCGTTGATCCGACCAAGATAAGCGAAGATCTCGGCGGTGAGGCCGCCTGGGTGCAGTTCGTGCGGGCTGCGCGTGAATTGGATCTGCGCATTCTGCTCGATGTCGTCCCGAATCACATGTCGGCCTCGCAATACAACGCGTGGTGGGACGACCTGTTGAAACAGGGACCCTTCAGCCCATTCGCCGATTTCTTCGATGTTCGAATTCCGCAAGGCCAACCGTTTTGCGTGCATCTGTGCTCGCTCGCCAAGCCCTATGGCGCGGCCTTGGAGGCCGGAGAACTCGTCGTCGAAGTCATCGGCAAGGAAGCGCGCGTCAAACACTATGAGAATACGTGGCCGCTCGCGCCGGCATCCTGGGGACTGCTGTTGGAGAGCCGGGAGCGATGCTTCGAAGAACTCGACCGTCTGCGCAGTGTTGCGCTCCCCGGAGAGGAAGAGCATTGCGCCTACCACCGTCATGCGACGCGCGCACGCAACATCCTCGGCGCGGCCGCCGATTCGGGACTGCTGCAGGAGGCCGTTGCCCGCATCCAAGGCGATCCGGCGCGCCTCGATGCCCTATTGCGCCGGCAATACTACGTGCTGCACGGTTGGAAGCTCTCCGGCGAGCTGACCAACTATCGGCGATTTTTCGACGTCGACTCGTTGATAGGGATTCGAGCGGAACGGCCCAAGGTCGCTGCCGCAACCCATGCGCGCATCGAGCAGATGATCGCCCAGGGCGAGATCGACGGCCTGCGGGTCGATCATCCCGATGGCCTGCGCGAGCCGCTGGAATATTTCGAGCGGCTGCGGCGCATGCTCCCCGACGGCCGAATTTATATCGAGAAAATCCTGGAGAACGATGAGCGGCTGAAGGAGAACTGGCCGATCGACGGCACAGTGGGGTATGAGTTCCTGGCCAAGGTCAACCGCCTGTGGATGGATGACCAACGCGCCGACGTCCTCACCGCGACCTATTCCGATTTCACCGGCCATTCCGTCAACTTCGGCAAATTGGTGCGCGAGAAGAAACGTGCGATCCTGGAGACGACCTTCGCCGCATCTCATGAACTGCTCACCGAAGCGGCGCTCAAGATTGCGCGCGCCGCCTGGCAGACGCGGGACTTGAGTCCGCGTCACCTGAGAGAGGCATTGGAGAAGCTGGTCACGGCGCTTCCCGTCTATCGAACCTACCGGACCGCCAAGACTCTGGACGAGGAAGACAGGCGCATCCTGCTCGAGGCGCTGCAGAGCGCGCGAATTGGTTCTCCGGAAATCGATGCGGCCGCGTTCGATTTTCTCGCCGCCCTGTTCGGCAAACCGGAACTGGACGCGGACGAGGCCGATTTCGTCGCGAAGTGGCAGCAGTTGACGCCCGCGGTCATGGCGAAGGGCGTTGAAGATACCATGTTCTACTGCTATGACCGTCTGGTATCCGGCAATGAAGTCGGCTCGCAGGCGTCGCTGATCGGAATCTCGGCGGACAAATTTCACGAAT
The DNA here is from genome assembly GCA_963721095.1 of uncultured Gammaproteobacteria bacterium. Taxonomy (GTDB): domain Bacteria; phylum Pseudomonadota; class Gammaproteobacteria; order Steroidobacterales; family Steroidobacteraceae; genus Bog-1198. The sequence continues at coordinate 1,690,205 of CAVRHU010000001.1, forward strand.
TTTGCCACTACCTCAGCGATCGATGGCCGCACAACATGCTTGCAACCTCGACGCACGACAACAAGCGCAGCGAGGATGTGCGCGCGCGCATCTCCATTCTTTCCGAGATTCCGGAGCGCTGGTCGGAGGCGCTGCATCAATGGTCGCAGCTCAACTCCGACGCCTGGCAGAACCGACTGCCGGACCGGCACGCCGAATATCTCCTGTATCAAACGTTGATCGGCGCATGGCCCATCGATCATGAGCGCACGTGGGGCTACATGCTCAAAGCCTGTCGTGAAGCGAAAATCAGCACATCCTGGCACGAACCCAACGTCAGTTTTGAGGAAAAGATTCGCGGATTCGTGGGCGGGGTGTTCGAATCGCGGGATTTCATTGCGAGTCTCGAACGCTTCGTCGAGCCGCTGATACTGCCCGGCCGCATCAATGGCCTGGCGCAGACGCTGATCAAGCTGGTTGCGCCGGGCGTGCCGGATTTCTATCAGGGCACCGAGTTGTGGGACTTGAGCTTGGTGGATCCGGACAATCGCAGGCCGGTCGATTTTGCCTTGCGTGCGCGGCTGTTGGACGGTGCGGCGCGGATGGCGGCCGCCGAGGCATTGGCGGACTGGGAATCCGGACTGCCGAAGCTGTGGATGACCGCCCGTGTGCTGCGCGTTCGACGCGAGCGGAGCGAAGATTTTTCGGCGGCCGCCAAGTATCAGCCGCTGGTTGCGCAAGGCTCTCATCTAGGCAGAGTCCTGGCGTTTCGCCGCGGCGATAATCTAATTGCGGTGGTGCCGCGTTTTACCATGACGCTGTCGGGCGACTGGGGCGATACGCGGTTGCCGCTGCCGGGCGGTTCTTGGCGCAATTGCTTCACCGGAGAAAGTGTGCAGCGCGAGGTCACGCCGGCCGCATTGTTCGCCTCTTTTCCCGTGGCATTGTTGATCCGCGAGGTCTCGTGATCTTTTCGGTCTGGGCGCCGGAAGCGAACTCGGTCGATCTGCTTCTCGGTGAGAAGCGAATTGCATTGGCCCGGACGACGCATGGCTACTGGCAGGCGGATGTCTCGGTTGAGGCGGGACAGAACTATCGGTATTCGCTCGACGGTGCTCCCGGTCTGCCGGACCCCCGTTCGCGCTGGCAACCGGCGGGCGTGCATGGCGCATCGCAAGTTCTCGAGTCGCCGATTACGGAGGCAACGACTGCAAAGATGCCGATACCGATGCACGGCGACTTTTGCGCGGTGCCGCTCAGTCAGGCCGTCATCTACGAACTGCACGTCGGTACATTTACCCCCGAAGGCACTTACGCGGCGGCACAGCTGAAGCTGCCGCATCTGCGCGAGCTCGGCATCACCCATGTGGAGCTCATGCCGCTCGCGACATTTCCGGGTCAACGCGGCTGGGGCTATGACGGGGTGGACCTGTTCGCACCGCATCCGGCGTATGGCACGCCTGCGGCGCTCGCTGCTTTTGTGCGCTCGTGTCACGCCGGCGGACTCGCCGTGCTTCTGGACGTGGTCTACAACCACCTCGGGCCGGACGGAAATTATCTGGGGTCGTACGGACCCTATTTCACCGATCGCTACAAAACCGGATGGGGCGCCGCCATCAACTACGACGGTCCGCACAGCGATGAGGTGCGCCGTTTCGTGATCGATAACGCACTCATGTGGCTCAAGGATTATGGGATGGATGGCTTGCGGCTGGACGCGGTACACGCCATTTATAGCTTCGAGGCCGTGCACCTTCTCGAGGACCTGTCCCATGCCGTGAAAACGCTGAGTGGGCAGTTGGGCCGGCACCTGGTGCTGATCGCCGAAAGCGATTTGAACGATCCGCGCCTGGTTCGCTCCGTTGCGCGAGGCGGTTATGGATTGGATGCGCAATGGACCGACGACTTTCACCACGCGCTGCATCGTTTTTTTACCGGAGAGACCGGCGGCTATTACGCGGATTTTCACGGACTGCACGATGTCGCGACGGCGTTGCGCGACGGCTATGTGTATCAGGGGCAGCATTCCGTGCATCGCGGCCGCAGGCACGGCAGGCCGCCCACCGCTATCGAGCCGCATCAGCTGATTGTGAGCGCGCAGAATCACGATCAGATCGGCAACCGCGCGCAAGGAGAACGCTTGAGTGCTTTGCTGGATATGGCGGCGCTCAAGGCCGTTGCCGGGCTAACGCTGCTCTCGCCGTTCGTGCCGCTGCTGTTCCAGGGCGAAGAGTGGGGAGCGTCGGCGCCGTTTCTTTATTTCACGGACCACCAGGATGCGGAGTTGGGTAGGCTGGTGGCGGAAGGACGCAGCAAGGAGTTCAGCGCATTCCGTTGGCAGGGCACCGTCCCGAATCCTCAGGAGCTGCGCACTTTTGAGCGCTCAAAGATCGATTGGGCGGAACGATCGAGACCGCGTCACGCCGAACTTTTTGAGTGGTACCGGCAGCTCATCCAGCTCAGGAAGGATCGACCCGAAATGCCGCGCGAAGGTAAAGCGGAGGCAGCGCGGCCCCAGGTGAATTTCGACGAAGCCGCAGAGTGGCTGACGTTCGTTCATAATGGCGTATTCGTCGCATTGAACTGGTGCGATCGGGCGCAAGACGTACCGATGCCGGGCGGCGAATGGATTTTGGTGATGAGGTCCGATTCGGGTCAGGCATCGCAGGCGGGCCGGGGATCGCAAGCGGGCGCGATGCCGCCGCGAAGCACGTTTATTTATATCGGGGGTTGAGGTCGAATGAATTCATCGGCTCTACGGCAGTTCATCGAAAACGTTTGGCAGACCTCGATTATCGAGCGGTTGCAGGCCTACGTGCGCATCCCCAATAAATCTCCGGCCTTCGATCCGGAATGGGAGCGCCATGGCTACATGGATCAGGCCATGGAGCTGATGGCGCAGTGGTGCCGTGCCCAACCCGTACCGGGCATGACGGTCGAAGTGCGCCGCCTGAAGGGCCTGACACCGCTGTTGACGGTGGATATTCCCGGCGAGTTGCCCGAGAGCGTGTTGCTGTACGGGCATATGGACAAGCAGCCGGAATTTACCGGCTGGCTGCCCGGATTGGGACCCTGGGAGCCGGTGATTCGCGACGGCAAACTGTATGGCCGGGGCGGCGCGGATGATGGATACGCAGTATTCAGTTCATTGACCGCGATCGCCGCGCTCAAGGCGCAAGCTGTGCCGCTGCCGCGCTGTCTGCTGATGATCGAGGCAACGGAGGAGAGCGGCAGCATTCACCTGCCCGCGCACCTCGATGCGTTGGGCGCCAAGATCGGCGAGCCTTCCCTGGTGGTCTGTCTCGACGCGGAATGCGGCAACTTCGAGCAACTGTGGACGACCACGTCGCTGCGCGGAAACTTGATCGGCACGCTCAAAGTGCGGGTTCTGACCGAGGGGGCGCATTCGGGCCTCGCATCCGGAATTGCACCCACGCCGTTTCGGCTGCTCGAGCAATTGCTGGCGCGCATTGAGAATCCGATCACCGGCGAGCTCAACCTCGATGAACTGCACGGGCAGATTCCGCCGGATCGCCGCGAGCAAATCGCCGCGGCGGCACAGGTTTTGGGCGCGCAGATTCTCGGCAAGATTCCCTTTGCCCGCGGCGTGAAACCGGTGTCGGCGGACCCCGTCGAACTGCTGGTCAACAACACTTGGCGCCCGTCGCTGGCCGTGACGGGGGCCGACGGACTGCCGGCTGTGAGCGCAGCGGGCAACGTGCTGCTGCCGGAGATTTCTCTGAAGATTTCCCTGCGCCTGCCGCCGACGGTGGACCCGGCACGCGCCAGCCGCGCCGTCTCGGATGCTTTACTGCGCGATCCGCCCTATGGGGCGCAGGTCAGCTTTGAGTCCGAATCCTCCGGTGGATGGAACGCGCCGGCTTTCGCGCCGTGGTTCGAAGCTTCGATGCAGCGCGCCTCGAAGCAGATTTTCGGGCGCGAGGCAGTTGCCTTAGGCGGCGGCGGGACGATTCCCTTTTTGAGAATGTTGGGCGAACGCTTTCCGCAAACGCAGTTTTTCGTGACCGGCGTGCTGGGACCGCTTTCCAACGCGCACGGGCCGAACGAATTCTTGCATATCGAGTACGCGACGCGGCTAACCGAGTGCGTGAGCCTGGTGCTCGCCGATTTCGGCGCGCACTGCGGATCAAAGGCCTAGTTTGCCCGAAAAGTAGGTGTACTCGCGCGCGTGCATTTTTGCGCGCTCGTCCGGCGTGGCGCCCGCGCCGTGCCCTCCCTCGATGACCTCAAAATAAAGATAAGGCACGCCCATGGCCGCGAGCTTGGCGGCGAACTTTCTCGCGTGCTGGGGGCCCACCCGATCATCCTTGGTCGTCGACCAAATGAGAGGCTCCGGATATTTCACGTCCGGCTGCAAATTGTTGTAGGGAGAGATCGAGGCGAGAAAAGCCCGCTCTGCCGGCACGGAAACGCTGCCGTACTCGCCCACCCAGGAGCTGCCGGCGGCGATCTGCTCGTAACGCAGCATGTCGAGCAGCGGGACCTGAATGTCGACCGCGCGCCACAGTTGCGGATGCTGGATGAATTCCACACCCATGAGCAATCCGCCGTTGGATCCGCCCATGATCCCCAAGTGCGCGGAACTCGTGAATCCTTTGGCAATGAGGTCCTCGCCGACGGCGGCAAAGTCGTCGAAAATGCGTTGACGATGCGTCTTTAGTCCCGCTTCGTGCCAGGCGGGTCCGAATTCACCGCCGCCTCGGATGTTGGCCAGCACGAAGGCACCGCCGCGTTCGAGCCAGAGCTTGCCCAGTTCCGGCGAATAGGTCGGGGTTCGCGCGTCCAGGAAGCCGCCGTAGGCGTTCAAAATCGTCGGCGTGCTGCCATCCATTTTCATCGCGACCGGGTGCACGGCAAAATAAGGAATTTTCGTGCCGTCTTTCGACGTGGCTTCAAATTGCTCCACCACGTCGCGCGATGCGTCGAATTTGGGCGGCAGTGTCTTGACGGTAGCGAGCGTTCCCAGCTTCAGATCGGCGCGCATCAGTTTGGGCGGCGTCAGAAAGCCGGTGACCTGAACGAAGGCTTGCTCGCTGTGCAAATCCGTGTCGATCACATTGACCGAGATGTTTTCCGGCAGCTTAAGCGAGCTGCGCGACCAGCGATTGTTGGGCTGGGGTGTGTACGAATAGGCGCGGCCGTTGACGTTGTCGAGGATGTGGACCAGCAAATGCCCGTGAGTCGCGCCCGCTTCAACGAAGGCCTCGCGCGCCGCGGGCGCATAGACGAGCGTCGGCTGCAAGTGCCCGGGATCTGCGCAAACAGCGGCAAGGTCGAGCGATACCAATGACCCTTGAGGCAGCGTCGCCTGGCCGGCGCGTTTCCAGTCCTCATGCAGGCTCACGATCAAACGGCCGTCGAGGAGGGTGAGCAGATCCGCCTTCATCGGCAGATCCATTTTCGCAGGACCCTTCGGCCCCAACACGTAGTATTCGAACTCAAAGATTGTGACGGCACGTTGAATGAATGCTGCGTTGTGGCCCGCTCCGTCGCTCAAGGAAATCGGCGAGACACCGACGTCATCCGCGGACGCACGATAGAGCTCGACGGCGGCATCGAGCGGCTGGCCGCGCTTGATGCTTTTCACGACAAACGCATATCCGGATTTCGTCTTCTCGCCGGGTTTCCACTCCCGGGCGAGCAGCAGAGTGTCGGCATCTTGCCATGCGACTTCCTGCTTGCCGGTGGGCAACGAGAAACCGCCGTCGACAAATGCGGACTTTGACAGGTCGAACTCGCGCAAGGTCACCGCATCCTCGCCGCCGTCGGACAAGCTGACGATGCAACGCTCCTCATCCGGCTCGCGGCAAACGGCGCCCTTCCAGAACCAGTTGGCCTTCTCCGAGTTTGACAGCGCATCCAGATCGATGACCGTGTGCCATTTCGGCGCGGCGCTGCGATAGTCGGCGTCGCTGCTTTCCCGCCAAATTCCGTGCGGGTGGTCGGCGTCCTGCCAGAAGTTAAAAATCCGGCCGGCGATGATGGAAGGCTCGGGGATCCTGTCCTTCGCCTCGAGAATGACCTTGGCATCGTGGAACAGCGGATCGAAACGCGGATCGCGCTCGAGCGCGGTGTCGGTTTTCCGGTTCTCCGTTTTCACCCATTGCATCGCGCGGTCGCTGTGCGCCTGCTCCAGCCACAGAAAGGGATCGCCTGCGGACGGCGCCGTCGCGAAACACGTGAGCGCCGCGCTCAAGCTCAATGCCATGACCAAGGGGATTATTTTCATCTGCGGAATATACACGCAGGTCGGGAGCGCTCATCCCGGAGTCGCCGGCTCAAGGTTTGACGTAATGATTATAATTGACACAGTGTCAGTAATTGGCTATCGTTCAGGCCATGTCGTATATCGCGCAACGCCGAGTGGAGGAGAAGGAACGCCGCCGAGCTGAAATCCTCGATGCCGCGGAAGCGCTTTATGCCAAGGAAGGCTGGGATTTGGTCACCGTCGATCATGTCGCCCGGGGCGCACGCCTCTCACGCGCCCTGGTGTATGTGTACTTCAAGGACAAAGAAGAGATTCTCTTTGCCATTGGCGAGCGCGCAATGGGCTTGCTGCGCGACCGCTTTATCGCTGCGGCCGCGGGGCAGAAACTCGGCATGGAAAAGATCGAGGCCATCGGACGCGCCTATATGGCGTATGCTTTTGAATTCCCACATTATTTCGACTTTTGTTCGAAATTCAACGCTCATTCCGGCAACCCGGAGCCCGGTTCTCACGATTACGGCTGTCGCGCGGCGGGCGACGAAGCGATCGGCGTGGTGGTGAAAGCGATCGAATGCGGACTGAGCGATGGCAGCATTCGGCCCTCCGTTGGCGAGCCGATCTTCCTGGCCGTGACCCTGTGGTCGTTCACCCATGGTCTCATCCAACTCGCCATGGCGAAGGGCAGCGACATGGCCCGATTCGGGATTGGTATTCCCGAGCTGAGCACGTACGGCTTTGATCTGCTGCGGCGGGTGACGCAGAACTCAGAATCCGCCTGAGCGCAAGCAGCGGTAATTTTTTTGCCCGGCGTTTGACACATGTCTAATTTCTATACAAGTGCAAATATCGCCGCCGCGGGTCTTGCGCTCCTAATGGGAGGACTCGCAGGTGCATCCCCGGAAGCACTGCCTGGTCCGGTCTTGTCCGTCGAGGAAGCGGTCAGCGGACTGGTGTCCGACGCGCTGACGGCGAATCTGGAGTTGGACGCGGCGGGGGGCGAGGTCGCGCAGCGGCTCGCCGCGCTCGATCAAGCGCGGGCACTGTATTTGCCTTCGCTGGATCTTTCGGCGCGCTACACGCGGGCCAATGGCGGCCGCACCATCGACTTTCCGGTGGGCGATTTACTCAATCCGGTCTACGCCACGTTGAATCAGATCACGGGCAGCGCGCGTTTTCCGGCGCTTCAGAATCAAGAAATCAACTTTCAACGCACACGCGAGCAAGACACATCCGTATCGATCACTCAGCCGCTTTACGATCCGCGCATCAGCGCCGGCAGAATGGCCGCGCAGTCTCAATACGAAGCCGAATCGGCGGGGCGCATGGCGCTCGCCGGACGCATCGAGCGCGATATGCGCGAGGCCTACTATCGATGGCTGCAAGCGCGCGCGCAGATCGGAATATTCGAAGCCACGCTGGAACTCGCCACCGAAAATCGCCGCGTCAATGAGAGTCTGTTTCGAAACGGCAAGATCACCCGCGATCTGGTGTTTCGGGCCGAGGCGGATCAGCTGGAAGTGCAGCAATCGCAGCTCGGTGCGCAAAATGCCGCGCGGCTCGCACAAAGCTACGTCAATCTGATCCGCAATGCGCCTTTCGATCGGGCGCTCCCCGTCGTGGTGGTGGACGATCCTGACATCGACCGGCTGCGCAACGACCTCGCCGCGCACGCCGCGCAACCGACCTTGAGCCTTGCCCCATTGCAGGATACGGCCGTACGGCAGCGCTACGAACTGCGTCAATTGGATGCCGTCTCGGCAGCGGCCGCCGCCGGAGAAAGGCTTGCGCGCGCTGCGTTCAAACCCAGGCTCGCCTTCGCCTTCGACGTCGGCACTCAGGGAGAAACCTATGCCTTCACGAACGAGGACCGCTACCTGCTGGCGTCGGTCGTGCTGAAATTCAACTTCTTCGCCGGCGGCGGCGACGAGGCCGGCATCGCGGGCGCGCGCGCCGCGGAGCGCCAAGCGCGCGCCAGCCGCAGCTTGCAAGAGCAGCAAATTCGCTTCCAGGTGCAGCAGGCGCTGCAGGATTTCGAACTCACCGAAGCGTCACTCGGAACCGCGGCCAAGCGCGTCGAAGCGGCCGCGGGCGCGTTTCGCATCGCCTCGCGAAAGCGCGACCTGGGGCAAATCAACCAGGCCGAGTTCATCGACTCGCGGCGCGCCATGACGGATGCGCAACTGAATCTCAATCTCACGCGCTTCGCGGCGCTTGGCAGTCTCGCGGAGCTCGAATATGCGCTCGGAGCCGACTCACATCACGTTCCGCCGGAAGGTCAGCCATGACGCAACACATCATGATCGTTTGGATGGCAACCGCTGTCGCCACGTTTTCCGGACTGGTGGGCTGCACCAGCAAGGGCGCGGCAAACGCGATCGCAGCGGCCCGCGCGGTGCAGGTCGCACGGGTGCAAATGGCGGTTCTCGACAACACGCTGCGCGCGGTGGGCCTGTTGACCCCGAAGGACGAGGCGCGGTTGTCCTTCAAGGTCGGCGGCGTCATTGAATTCATCCACGTCGAGGAGGGTCAAACTGTCAAGGCGGGCCAACTGCTGGCGGTGTTGAAGCAGACAGAGATCGGCGCGTCGCTCGAGCAGGCTCGCCAGGCGACCTCCAAGGCGCATCGCGATCTAACCCGTGCCAAGGCTCTGCTCGCCGATGGCGTGACGACCGAAGAGCAGGTTCAGGACCTGACCACGGCGTTTGAGATGGCGAGTGCGGCGCAGAGCGGAACCGAGTTCAATGCGGCGCATGCGCGCATCGCGGCTCCCGTGGATGGGGTGGTGCTGCGCAAGCTCGCCGAAGCCAATGAAGTCGTGCAGCCCGGGCAGACCGTTTTGGTGCTCGGCGGCGCAAACCGCGGTTGGGTGGTCAGGGTCGGTCTTGCGGATCGCGATGCGGTGCGGATGCACTTGGGCGATGCCGCGCACATCGAATTCGACGCCTGGCCCGATCGCGCGTTCGCGGGCCGCGTGAGCAACATTTCATCTGCCGCCGATTCCGCCACCGGCACTTTCACGATCGAGGTGCAGCTCGATCCGGGCGGTGCGCGCTTTGCGCAAGGATTGGTCGCGAAAGTCGCACTCACGCCGATGGGTACCGCCCAGGTGCCGGTGATTCCCGTGCAGGCCTTGCTCGAAGCAAACGACAAGGAGGCAGGCGTTTTTGTGCTGGATGAGGCGGCGCAAGTCGTGCATCGCGTGAGCATTCAAATCGGCCGCATGAGCGCAGGGCGAATCGAGGTGTTGAATGGCCTCGCCCCGGGCGCGCAAGTTGTGACCGACGGTGCCGCCTTTCTGGAAAATGGCGAGAAAGTACGCGTGGTCTCAAGATGAGCATATGGGCCTTCGCCGTCAAACGCTGGCAGTTCACGCTGGTGATGTTCGCGCTTTTGATTGCGCTCGGTCTGGCGAGCTTCGCCAATATCGCCCGATCCGAAGACCCCTCATTTCCATTTCCCGCGGCGGATATCAGCGTCGTGTGGCCGGGCGCAAATCCGGCGGATATGGAGCGCTTGATCGTCAAACCCATCGAAGATGCGGTCAATACGCTGGAGAATGTCAAAAAGATACAAAGCTCGGCATTCGATGGTCTGGCCGTGGTGCACACCGAGTTTTATTACGGCGGCGATCCTGAAAAGAAACAAGACGAGGTGATCCGGGAATTCAATCGGATACGCTCCTCGCTGCCGGCCGACATCACGCAGATCGACATCCGCAAGGACAGCCCCGGCCTCGTCAGCATCGTGCAAATGGCGTTGGTCAGCGATACCGCCAGTTGGCGGGAGCTGAAGGAAAAGGCTGAGAACCTCAAGGACATGTTCGAATCCGTGCCCGGCGTACGCACGGCGGAGACGTGGGCGTTCCCCAATCCGGAAGTACGCGTGGCAATCGATCTGCAGCGCCTGGCGCGGGCGGGAGTCACTCTGGATCAAGTGATTCAAACGATTCAGGGGCAAAACCAAAACGTCCCGGGCGGCTCGGTCGATGTAGGAGTGCGGCGCTACAACCTGCGCACGTCCGGCAGCTACGCCTCGCTTGATCAGATCGCCGACACCATCGTCGGAGCAGGCGGCGGCCGCGAGGTCAAGGTCCGGGACATCGCTGATGTTTCCTGGCAGACGGAAGAGCAGTCCTACACCGGCCGATTCAACGGCAAGCGCGCGGTATTCGTGACGGCAAACCAAAAAGACAACACCAATATTTTCAAGGTGCGTGACGGCATTTACGCCAAACTGGCGGAGTTCGAACGGACGCTGCCGGCGGATATCAAGCTCGAGCGCGGCTTCGATCAATCCAAGAACGTTTCCAACCGACTCGGGCAACTGGGCGAGGATTTCGCCATTGCGATTGCGCTGGTGCTTCTGACTCTGCTGCCGCTCGGTCTGCGCGCCGCCGGGGTCGTCATGATTTCCATTCCCTTATCCCTGGCGATCGGCGTGGCGCTCCTGTATGTGGCCGGATTCGGTCTGAACCAGTTGTCCATCGCCGGCTTCGTCCTGGCGCTCGGGTTGTTGGTCGACGACTCAATTGTGGTGGTGGAAAACATCGCCCGCTATGTGCGCAAGGGCTATGGCCGCATGGAGGCGGCGATTGCCGCAACCGATCAAATATATCTTGCGGTCTTAGGCTGTACCGCCACGCTGGTGCTGGCCTTTCTGCCGTTGCTTTTTCTCCCCGAAGGCGCCGGCGAGTTCATCCGCTCGCTGCCGGCGGCCATTCTATTTACGGTGCTGGCCTCGCTGTTTGTCGCGTTGACCATCATTCCGTTCCTGTCGAGCCGGATGTTGCGCGACAACTCACCCCGGGCCGCCGCATCCGCCGGAACACTGGCGCGGTTGATCGGACGCTTCGACCTGCTTGCGGACAAGTTGCTGCAGCGGGTCATGGAACTCATTCACCGCGTCTACGGACCCGCGTTGCGCTGGGCGCTTGCCAGGCCGAAGAGCACGCTGCTCGCGGCGCTGGCCTTGTTCGTGATCGTCGCCGCGACCGTTCCGATCATCGGCTTCAGTTTGTTTCCGAGCGCGGATGTACCCCAGTTCGTCATCCGAGTCGATGCGCCCGATGGCGCGAGCGTCGAGGAAACCGATCGGGCGCTCCGCTTCGTCGAAGCGCGTCTCGCCGAGCATCCTGAAATCAAGCGCTGGTACACCCACTTGGGCCACGGCACGCCCTTCGTTTACTACAATTATTTCTCGCAGGGGCGCACGGCCAACTTGGGCGAGATTTTCGTCGAGTTGCGCGCCTTTGATCCCAAGCGCACGCCCGCGCTGTTCGAATCGCTGCGCGCGAGATTCAACGACTATGCGGCGGCTCGCATTTCACTGAAGCAATTTCAGCAGGGCCCCCCGGTGGATGCCCCCGTGGCGATTCGCATCGTCGGTCCGCAGATCGAGGGGCTGCGCCGCCTGGCCAATCAGGTGGAGCAGGTCCTCAAAGCGACCCCTGGCACGCGCGACGTGAACAATCCCTCGCGGCTGCTGCGCACCGACCTGGACCTTGGCATCGACACGGAAAAAGCGGGATTGCTCGGCGTGTCGGCGCTCGAGGTAAACCGCACCGTGCGGCTCGCCGTCGCGGGTCTTGCCGCGGGACAATTTCGCGCCAGCAACGGCGACGAATACGACATCACCTTGAGACTGCCGATGCACGAACGGCCGAGCATCGAGGCGCTGGATGCCATCGAAGTCGGTACCAGCACCGGACGGCAGATTCCGTTGCGCGAGATCTCGACGCCGCACTTCGAGACGGTGACAAATTCCATCACACGCTACAACCGGGAACGCCAGGTCACGGTATCCGCCAACACTCGCCCGGATTTCAATACGGCGCGCGTGACGGCGGAAGTCGTGAAGCGCCTCGGTGAGATTGGCCTGCCCCCGGGCTACCGATTCGTCATCGCAGGAGATGCCGAGGCGCAGCAGGAAAGTTTCGGCGGCCTCTTGCCCGCGATTCTGGTGGCAGTATTCGGAATACTCGCGGTGCTGGTGCTGGAGTTCGGAAGCTTCCGATCGACCGCCATTGTGGCCGGCGTCATACCGCTTGGACTGACCGGTGCATTGCTGGCGCTGCTCGTCACCGGTTATAACCTATCCTTCACGTCGATCATCGGCATGATTGCGCTCATCGGCATCGAAATAAAAAACTCGATCCTGCTGGTAGATTTTACAAATCAGCTGCGCGAACGCGGAACGCCGCTCGATCAGGCCATCCAAGAGGCCGGCGAGGTGCGCTTTTTGCCGATTCTTCTGACTTCGGCGACTGCCATCGGCGGCTTGACACCCCTGGCCGTCCAAGGATCCGCGCTGTACTCGCCGCTGGCCATCGTCATCATCGGCGGATTGATCTCATCGACGCTACTGGCGCGCCTGGTCACGCCCGTGATGTACAAGCTGTTGCCGCCCACGGTGCAATCCACCGAGTACGACCCGCGCTTCGCGCTCACTTAACGCGGATTATGTCAGGTCCATGTGTCGTCTGCGTGACGCTGCCGCGGCCGCCACATGGTGGTGACTGCTGGTCGAGCCTGTGCATTTAGGAATAGAGTAGCGCGCGTAGGCGGCCACGGCGCGGCGGGGATGAATACCTACCAAAGGTGCGCGCGACTACAACGAGAATCAAACGGGGTCAAATCAATGGAGGTCTTATGAGAATCCGCTCAGCGGCAACGAGCGCAGCGCTCGGCGCCCTAACTTTCGCGAGTCTTGCGCTGATGCAAAGCGCCGGCGCGACGCAGCGACTGCAATCGATGGGTGCGGCAGATGAAACTACGGTCGCGCATTTCAATGTTTACTTACCGCTGACTCATACCGACACTTTGGATAGGTTGTTGCAGAGTCAGACGGACACGACCTCGGCCAACTATCACCAATGGTTGACGCCGGCGCAGTTCAAACAACAGTTTGGGCCGAGCCGCTCCGATGTGGAGCAAGCGAAGGCTCTCCTGACAGCCGCCGGCTTCACGATTGTCGCGGAGAGGACCCAAAATCTCGTCGTCGAGGGTCCGGTCTCGGCGGTCGAAAGGATGTTCAACACGCCGATCGAGCGCGTGAAGACCAAGTCCGGGAACATCAAACTTGCCGCCACCGCCGGTCATTTGAATTTGCCTCAGGCGCTCTTGGCCATGGGCGCGGTGATCCCTGAATTCACGCCGCGTCTGGCGGCGCATGTGCATTCGCACGTCCTGGCGACTTCCTCAACGCCGAAGCTTCTGCAAGGGGGTTCGGGCACGCCGGCCGACCGGTTGGCAAACGACTTCAGCTTCTTCTATGCGAACGATCTGAACGAGGCCTATCAATTGCCCGCGTTCAACGCCGAAGTCACGCCGCTGTTCTCACGCAAGAAACTGCAGCTCGCCGGCGTCGGCGCGCACATCGGCATCGTGATTTCATCGAAGATCGATCCCGCCGATCTCGCGGCTTCCTTCAATTCCATCGTGAGCGTAGGTCCAGTGCTCGATGTTCAGAACTATTCGGCCGTTTCCAACCTGCCGGTTCCCACGGTGGCCTTCCGTGAAGTCGGCGTCGGCAGCGGTCCGTTCAGTCTCAACAATGGCGGTGCAGCCGAGGCTTCTCTCGACACGCAGATGTCGTTGGGTACCGCGCCCGGCGCACAAGAGACCCTCTACGATATGCCGGATCTGTCCAACGATTCCGTCGCGGAAGCGTATGCGCTGGTCGATGAGGACAATGCGGTCGACGTGGTGAGTTCGTCTTTCGGCCAATGCGAACTGGATTTCACGGCGGCGTATAACGGCGGCACCGATTTCACCAGCATTCCGAAGACATTCCACGCCCTGTTCCAGCAAGGCAATGCCCAAGGCATCACCTTCCTGGCAAGCTCGGGCGACAACGGCGCACCGGACTGTGTCTCCAAGAAATTCGCCAATGCTCCCGGTGTCATCGATGGCACGGACTTCGTGCTGGGTGTGGAGAATCCGGCGAGTGATCCGAACATCACTGCCGTCGGCGGCACCAACCTGCAGACGGCGGCAACGCCGACTGTGAACGATGTCACCCGAGTCAGTGAGAATGCCAATTTCGATCCGCGCGTGCCCGCCGTCTTTACGTTTGAAGGCGTGAGCGCAACGGTTGGCAACAATACCTGGGGCTCGGGCGGCGGCTTCAGCCAGATTTTCTCCAAGCCCCTGTATCAATTCCTGGTCGACACGGGCAGCAACGTGCACCGCTCGGTGCCGGATGTCTCCTTGATGATGGGTGGATGTCCGGGCGACGCGGACTTGACCGCATCGAACTGCCTCGATTTGCCGCGCAGCGCGGTCATCGTATGGATCGGCGGCGGTCCTGCCTTGCTGATCGGCACCAGCGCCTCGTCGCCGGAAATGGCCGGCGTATTGGCGCTTGCGGTTGAGGCGAATCGCGGGCGTCTGGGCAATGTCAATCCGATGATCTATGCGTTGTCAGCCGTGCAAACCATCGCCGGCGGTGTGCATGCACCCAAGGCCCTGCAATTCTTCCATCGCGACATTTCCGGTGATAACAATGGCTACAAAGTGAAGCCGGGTCAGGCCTACAGTGAAGTGCTGGGCAACAGCACGCTCGATGTAAAGAACTTCCTGTTGCAGCAGGGCACTGCAGCGGCGGGCGCGCCGGGCACGGCGAGCAATCCATGATGCGTAAATTTAGATAGTCAGAAGCGGCGATTCGGACGGCAGGGTTGATCCCTGCCGTCCATTCTCTATCTGGCGTCCTTTATCGCTTGGCCGCCGCCGCCGCTTCATCCGCACGGGCGCCGGCGAGCATGTCTCCGAGCGCATAGTTGCCTTCGTGACAGGCGTATTCAAAGATTCGGCCCTTGGACGCGCTGAATTCATATTCGCCGCCCCACGAGGTATCCCATACCGAGGGATCCTGAACCTTGAATTGGTACAGAATCCGCTGCGGTCCCACGCGCGTAAATCGTTCAGTGACCTTCAGCTCTTTCCAAGCCCCGTATAGGGCCGTCGCCTGCGGGAAGTTGGTTGTCTCGACCACCAAGGTCGGGCCCTCGTACCAACCGATGGAATCGCCCATCCAAGGCCGCAGCCCATCGGTGCGATGCTTGGCACCGATATGAATGATGCGCACGTCGTGCACCATTTCAACGACTATCGCCACGGTGTCCTTGGTCTGCGCGATCTCGTAGTTGTTGTTGTAAAGCAAGGGCAGCATGACGGGCCCGGCACTGTAGCCGAACGAGGTCAAGCAGCGCTCGGACAGGGCCATATTTTCCGGATTCTCGCCGCGGTGCGCATACTGCTCCATACCGGGAGCCCTGACACCGCTCTTGTAAGGCGGCAGCCGTCCATTGGCTGGGTCGGTAATAAAAGAACTCCGCGGTTCGCCGTTGACCCGCATCACCGTGGTGCCGGGGTCGATCCAGGCGGCGTTATAGCCGCAACCCGCGCCGCTGAAGCCCTTACCGCAGTCATGCGGCAGGTCGGTGGTCTTGAACTTGGGATCCCTCGGCGCCGCATCCGCGGCATACAGTTTCGCGTCGTCGGCTTCGACTTTCTTGACCTCGTCGGAAGTCATCACCTTGCGCGTGCCGTACTCTTTCGGTCGTTCAAGCACCGTCAAGGTGGCGTTCGTCCAAGTGCCTTCGAGATCGGGCTGACCGTTGATGTTCATCGGCGCCTTGTAGGAACCCGAGCCCGGCGCGGGAGCGGGGGCTCCCAACACGGCCGGCGCTGCCAGAATCGAAATGGTTGCGCTCCCCAGCAATGCGGCAAATCTCTTCGCGTTCATTTCTTGAGTCTCCTTGGATCGCCAAAATCATCGTAGCCCCCGCATACTGGCAGCGCAAGAACAGCCGCTGCGCAGCCTCTCCGCAGCCTCTGTGCCGGCGCACAGCGCGGAGAAGGCTCATGGAACCCGGCTCTCTTCCGACAGTGTGAGGACGGTCTTGAGAAGCACGTTGGCGCCCAACACCAAGTGCTCGCGTTCGGTATCTTCGGCAGGGTTGTGGCTGATGCCCCCGATACTTGGAACGAAGATCATCGCCGCAGGACAGACACGCGCCATCATCTGAGCGTCGTGGCCCGCACCGGAAGTCATCCGACGGATCGGTTTGCCCAACATCCCTGCGCTCTTCTCAATCGCTTTGACGATGTAGGGGTCGAAGGTCACCGGCGAAGATCGGGCCAATGATTTCCTCTCGATCAGAACCTCCGCTTCGACCGAAAGTGCCTCCAAGAAGTCGGCTAGATGCGCTTCGGCCTCCAGCAAATGCGCTTCCAGAGGATTTCTCAAATCGACGGTGAGCACGGCCCGGCGCGGCACCACATTGATGAGGCCGGGTTCCAAATGCATGCTGCCCACCGTTGCCAATTGCGATGCGCCCATCCGCAGCGCCAGGTCATGTACGAAGCCGATGATCTTGGCCGCAACTCGAGCGGCGTCCTTGCGTGCGAGCAGGGGCGTCGTTCCGGCATGGTTTGCCTGGCCGTGGATCGTGATCTGTTGCCACGAAATGCCCTGTAAGTTCTCCACTGCGCCGAGGGGGATACCTTCGCTGAAGAGAATTGGGCCTTGTTCGATGTGCAGTTCCACGTACGCCCGCGGTCGCAGCGAGCCGCAGGGAAATTCTCCGGCATACCCGATCCGTCTGAGCTCCTCGCCGAGAACCATGCCATCGCGATCCTCGCTGCAGAGGGCGGCTTGCAAGTCGAGACCGCCGGCGTAAACCAAGGAACCCATCATGTCGGGTTGGAAGCGGACTCCTTCTTCGTTTGTGAACGAGGCGACGGTGAGAGGGCAGCGCGGCGTCACGCGATGCTGCTTGAGGGCTCGAATAACTTCCAAACCCGCGACCACGCCGTAGGCACCGTCAAGCCATCCACCCGTCGAGACGGTATCGATATGGGAGCCGATCATGATCGGGGCAGTGGTGTTTACGCCCGCAAAGGTACCCAGGATATTGCCGATTTGATCTATGCGAGCGTCCATCTCCAACTCGCTGATCCATCCGATCAAAAGATCCCGGCCGGCGCGATCGGCATCGGTCAATGCAACGCGGCGGCAGCTGCCGTCCGGCTGGCGATTGATTCGAGCGAGCTCCTCGAGAGCGCCGAGCAGCCTCGCTTCGTCAATGCGGGGACTCGCGAGTGTCATCGCCTCGGCACGGTCCGACACCGGAACTCAGGGGTGCTCAAGCGGCAGCGCTCGGGCGCGCCGATACTCGCGCATGCCAGGCGTGCAGATTTACAAGTTCGGCCGGCGATTCGACACCGATGAAGGTCGCAAAGTCCACCGTGGTCAGCGCGACAATGTCCGCCATCGAGAAAAAATCAGTCGCCAAAAATTCCCGCTCCTTCAATTCATGGTTGAGCCAGTGCAAAGATTTGACCGACCTCACGCGGCTGGCCTCGCCATAATCCTTGTACTGCGTGCCGAGGTGCGCGGTGTACTTGTGCGTGTTTATCCACACCGCACCGATGTTTCTCAGCAATCCGAACTCGATGCGGCGCGTCCACATTTCCACCTGAGCGCGTTGCCAGGCATCATTGCCAAACAGGGCAGGTGCGGGATGCAGTTCCTCCAAGTAACGGCAAATCGCAATGCTCTCGGATAAGGTCGAGCCATCGTCGAGTTCCAACACGGGCAACTGTCCCAGCGAGTTCTTGGCCATGAACTCCGCGCTCTTATGCGCACCCTGGCGCATCGGTACATGCACAAAAGGCATGGTGATGCCTTTCTCGGCCAGAAAGATCCGCACGCGGCGAGGATTGGGGGCGGGATTGTTTTCGTTGTAGAGCTTCATGAGTGCTTCGCAAGGTAACTTAAGGTCCGCTCAATTATAATGAAGGTCACGACCGGCCAACCGACATTCAGGACATTTCTCATGAGCTCATTCCCCCTGCCCCATGCCACGCCGGAAGACATCGGACTCTCCACCGCCGGGCTTGCACGCCTGGGCCGGGTGATGCAGAACGAAGTGCAGCGCGGGCGGGTCCCCGGAGCGGTGGCACTGGTTGCGCGCCGCGGCCAGCTGGCCTATCACGAGAGCTTCGGCCAGCGCGACCCGGCGAGCGGCGCACCGATGGCGCGCGACAGCATCTTTCGCATTTATTCCATGACCAAACCCATCGTCTCGGCGGCCGCCATGATGCTATGGGAGGAAGGACGATTCCTGCTCAGCGATCCCGTCTCAAAATTTCTCCCCGAACTCGGCAATGTCAAAGTCGCGGTCGCACAGGGCGCGGATTTGAAGCAGGTCGACGTGGAACGGGCAATCACCATTCAGGATTTATTGCGCCACACCTCTGGTCTGACGTATGAGTTTCGCGGCAACGGCCCGGTTCACAAAATGTATAACGCGGCGCGCATCTACAGCCGCGATCAAAGCAACGCCGATCAAGTGACCAGCTTGAGCAAACTGCCGCTGCTGCACCAGCCGGGAACGAAGTGGGAGTACAGCCGCTCGACCGATGTGATCGGCCGGCTCGTGGAGGTGCTGTCCGGCATGTCGCTCGGACAGTTTCTGCAGCAGCAGCTTTTCGCGCCGCTGGGGATGCTTGACACGGCTTTCCATGTGCCTGTGCCGCAGCAAGCGCGCCTGGCGGAAGCCTTTGCGAAAGATCCGGACACCGGTACGGGCGTGCAGCTGGTCAATGTGAAAAGTCCGCCGAAGTTTGAGTCCGGCGGCGGCGGGTTGGCATCGACAGCCGCCGACTACGCGCGCTTCCTGCAGATGATGTTGAATCTGGGCCGGCTCGATGGCGTGCGCTACTTGAGCCGAAAGACCATCGAGCTCATGACGGCCGATCATCTGGGTCCCATCACGGGCGCACCCGATCTTTTACTGCCGGGCTACGGCTTCGGCTTGGGATTTGCCATTCGGCTGCAGCCGGGAATCGCCCACGTGCCCGGGTCGGTGGGCCAGTATTTTTGGGGCGGCTTGGCCGGCACGACATTCTGGGCCGATCCGGCCGAGCAGCTCCTGGCAATCATGATGATTCAGGCGCCGGGGCAGCGTGATTATTTTCGCACCCTTTTCCGCGATTTGGTTTACGCCGCATTCGACGATTGAACTGTCAAGGCCGCCGCGGCCGCCGGCGCGAGCGACGCCTGCGCGCGCCACCAGGACGCGGTCAAGAGGCAGCCATGTTGGCGAACGAATACTTCGCTCAAGGCCGCCGGTATGGAAAGAAACGGCAGCCATTGCTCGGGGAACACGTCGCGCGGCCCGCAATGAAACCACGGTTCCGCGCTTGACTCCTCTTCTTCGGTGCGCGCGCGCGGCAGGTCGCGAAAGACGCAATCGGATACCAAGCCTATCTCGTCGTAGTCGTAGAAAATGACACGGCCGTGGCTGGTCACGCCGAAATTCTTCAACAGCAGATCGCCGGGGAAGACATTGCTTGCCGCCAGGTCGCGCAGCGCATTGCCGTAGTCGATGATCGCCGATTCGGCCGCGGCAGGCTCGGCCTCTCGTAAAAACAAATTGAGCGGCCGCAGCCGCCGCTCGATATAGCAGTGCTCGACGATCAGATCCTCGCCCTCGATGCGGCAGCTCTCGCCGGCTTCGCGCAGCAGCTCCTCAGCCAGATCGGGCATGAAGCGCGCGCGCGGCAGCCGCAGGCGCTTGAATTCCTGCGCGTCGACCAAGCGGCCGGCGCGGTCGTGCCGGAACACGAACTCATAGCGGTCGATCACGTCCGCGCGGGTCGTGGTCTTTGGTGCGCCGAATCTGTCGCGGATGACCTTGAACACCAGATCGTGCGAGGGCAGCGTAAAGACGATCATCACCAGGCCGCGATCACCGGGCGCGTGTACGAAACTATCGATCGATTTTTCCAGGTGCCGTTGCAGAGCGAAGTAGCGCTCCGTTTTGCCCTGCTTGGCGCGCCCGAGGACGGTGTAGAGCTCATCGACGGACTTGCGCGGCATGAAGGAGCGCAACAGAGTAATCGCGGCGCTGACCACCGGCAGGTCCACATGAAAATAGCTGCGCGCATAACCGAACAGCGATCCCACCTCGGCACGCGACAGCATCACCGCATCGATTTGCACCGTTCCCTGCAGAATGGTGAAGGCCAGCACCAGCGGCGTAATGGCGCCGTCGCCGATCACGCGGCCGACCGCCAGCGCCTGCATGCCGCGATAGAACACAGGCTCGATCAACTCGATGGATTCGGGCGCACCGCTCAGCCGCCCGGTCGCGAAATATCGGCCGATTTCCGCGCTGATGCGGTGGACCGCGGCCTCGATATTGCCGATGGCGGCGCAGAAGGGCAGGTCGATGAGTATTTCGCGCACTGCCACCGGCAATGATCCGCCCACGCGGTAGACGCGAATCGGCACCGATCCGGAGGCGCGGCCGGCGGTGGTGGCGCAAAACTCCACTTCCTTGTTGACGCCGACGGTGCCGAACAGGTCCCGTGTGACCGAATTGAAAAACGTGTGGTAAAAGTCGCTGTCCGGCCGGCGCGCGACCAGCGTCTCGAACGCGAGTTTGATCTCGACCCACAGCGCCACTTCGGTACGCCGCTGCTGTAGCCGGCGGCCGACGAGCGCGACGCATCGCGCGACTCTCAGCTCATACAACTCGATTCGCGCGACCGAATCGATTTTCGCGGCCTGCCAATCCTCGGCCAGAAAATTTGTCGCCGCGCGCCGCGTGATGCGCCCGAACTCCTCGTTATAGAGGCGAAAATGCTCGGCGATCTGCGCCGCCAGGTCGGCGGCGAGATCTGTGCGCAATGCGACGCTGCCGTCGGCCGCCATGTGCTAGGCCACCACGCGTTCCGGGGCATTCACATGGAACTGCTCCGTCTCCGTGCTGCCCGCCATCGCGACGGTCGAACTCTTGGCGCTGATCGCGGTCTGCACCGCATCGAAATAGCCGGTGCCGACGAACGCTTGGTGCTTGGTGGCCCGATAACCGGCCGCTTCCTGATGGAATTCGCGCTGCTGCAGATGGGAGTAGCCCAGCATGCCCTCTGCGCTGTAGGCGGAGGCCAATTCGAACATCGACAAGTTCAGTGCATGCCAACCGGCAAGAGTGATGAATTGAAAGCGGTAGCCGAGCGCCGCGAGTTCCTCGCGCCACTTCTTCATCGCAGCAGCGTTGAGCTTTGCGGCCCAGTTGAAAGACGGCGAGCAGTTATAGGCCAGCAGCTTGCCCGGGAACTTGGCGTGAATCGCGGCTGCGAAGCGCCGCGCTTCGTTCATGTCGGGCTTGGAAGTCTCGCACCAGATCAGGTCGCAATACGGTGCGTACGCGAGACCGCGGGCAATGGCCTGTTCGATGCCGGCCTTCACGTGGAAAAATCCTTCGCTGGAGCGCTGACCGGTGACGAACGCCTTGTCGCGCGGATCGTGATCGGTGAGCAGCAAGTCTGCCGCGTCCGCGTCGGTGCGCGCGATGATCACGGTGGGTACCCCCATGACGTCGGCCGCGAGACGCGCAGCCACCAGCTTGTTGATGGCTTCCGCCGTCGAAACCAGAACCTTGCCGCCGAGATGTCCGCACTTTTTCGCCGACGAGAGCTGGTCTTCGAAATGCACGGCGGCCGCGCCCGCACGGATGAGCGCCTTGGTCAGTTCGAACGCGTTGAGATTCCCGCCGAAACCGGCTTCGGCATCGGCGATGATGGGAGCCAGCCAATCAATGTCGGATTTTCCATCCAAGTGATGAATTTGATCGGTACGCAGCAGGGCGTTGTTGATGCGCTCGACCATTTTCGGCACCGAATCGACCGGGTAGAGGCTTTGATCCGGATACACCTCGCCTGCGGTATTGGCATCGCCGGCAACCTGCCACCCCGAGCAGTAAATGGCTTTCAACCCCGCCTGCACGGTCTGGATGGCCTGATTGCCCGTCATGCAACCCAAACCGGCGACCACCGTTTCG
Organism: uncultured Gammaproteobacteria bacterium; assembly: GCA_963721095.1. GTDB lineage: Bacteria > Pseudomonadota > Gammaproteobacteria > Steroidobacterales > Steroidobacteraceae > Bog-1198. The sequence continues at coordinate 1,712,269 of CAVRHU010000001.1, forward strand.
CTATGCAATAGCCGCCAGAACTTCTCGGCTCCCAGCCGCGCCAACGAATACTCGATTTTGACCGAACCGCGCAGGCGGGCCACGTCCGCCTCGGTGTAGGGACGTTCGATGCCTTGCCAGCGGCTGTTCACATATGCGTTCAACTCATTTCTCCTCAAGCTTGCGTAATGGGATGCGGCCAGCTTAGAGTGTTCGAGCAGCGGATTTACACATTAGAAATTTAACAGTGTGAATTTCACAGAGGGCGGCAATGGCAGGCCTGATCCGACAGGGGCATTTTCTGGGTGCAAAGCTGCGATCGCTGCGCAAGCGCAATGGCCTGACTCTCGATGAACTCTCGGCGCGCTGCGTGCAGATCGATGCCGCCGGCGCCCCGTCGGTGTCCTACTTGAGCATGGTGGAAACCGGCAAGCGGATGCCGTCGGCGGAAATGCTGGAGATGCTGGCGGGGATTTTCAGCAAGGATGCGCGCTGGTTCCTGGATGAGAATACGGCCGTCGAGGCCGCGCCCTCGCCGCAGCAGCGGGGCGGCCTCGAGGCGATGCCCTTGGAGCCTGCGTTCCTGTTCTCGCATGAATTGCTGCAAAACGCACTGCCGGAACTGCTGTCGCAAACCGGTACCACGGGCCGCCAATTCGCGCAGTTGCTGATTCGAGTCTGGCAGGAGACGCGCCACAATAATTTTCCCGACATCGAGCGCGCGGCGGAGGAGTGCGGCAATCGGCAGTTGCCTTTGACCTTGAGCGCCGTCATGGAGATTTGCGACCGCCTTGGGTTGCAGATCAAGTGGTTCGATGGCGATGGCCGCAAGCCCGGCGGCGCACCGGTGCGCTCGCGCTTCGAGGCGCCGTCAACCGTGCTCATCAACAAACTCCTGCGCCGTCAAGAGGAGCGTCTGAAGTATGAGCTGGCATTCTTTGTCGGCCACAAGATTCTTCACAATGGCGACGGCATGATATCCCCGCACAGCGCGGCGCAAATCGGCGATGGGGAATCGCCGGGTTCCGCGGGCGGCATGGGTGCCCAGGACGTGCTGTACGCATGGCGGGATTTCGAGTGCAGCTTTTTTGCGGGGGCTCTGCTCTGCCCGCGCATTCCCTTTCGGCGGTTCTTGATTCGCGAATCTCACAGCGTGAACGCCTGCCAGAAGATCGGCGTAACGCAGGCGTTGGTGATGCGGCGTATGACGGCTGTGTCCCCGTATCGGCACTGGCATTTTTTCGATGCCTATCCGCCCGGGTACCTGAGAGCTGTTTACCGCGGCAACGGCATTCCGCTGCCCTGGGGCAACATGAGCTTGGTTTCCGACCCGTGCCCGCGTTGGGCGGTATTCCGGCTGCTGCAGACTCCGGATGCGCCGTCGGTACAGACGCCGAAATCGCAGATTTCAATCATGCAGGACGGCAAGCGCGCGCGTTTGTATTGCTGTCACTCGCTGCTGACACGCGATGCCCTGGACGAGCTGCACGTTTTATCGGTCGGCGTGGACCTGCTACCAGCCCTGGATGCGCAGGGTTTTGACGGCGAGGAGATCGTCGCGACGGTCGCCGAATCCTGCCGGCGGGGCGGCGGCGACGGGGCGATTCCGGCCGCCGCATCCAGCGCGATTCGCGCCGCCTCGCAGGTGCTGAATATCTCGTGGATCGCGGATGCGCTCGGCGCCAAGGCGAGCGTCATTTGCCCGAGAAGCGGCGCGTGTCCCAGACATCCCCATAGCTGCACTTGAGGATCGTGAGGATTTCGCATGGTGCAGGGCAAATGGAAAGTCACGATCGACACGCCGATGGGTGAAAAAACCGGGGTGCTCGAATTGCTGGTCAGCGGCAAAACGCTCACCGGGTCACTTTCGAACGACGATCACCGCGTCGCCATCAGCAACGGCAAGATCGAGGGCGAGCGCTTGAGCTGGCAGGCAAAGATCGACAGACCCATGCGCTTGAGCATCAAATTTTCCGCGGTCGTTGATGGGGATCGCATCAGCGGTACGGCGCGGCATCTTTTGGGCACGGCAAGTTTCAGCGGCACGAGGGTCTAGCCGAAAGCGCTGCACATCCAGATTGGTTACATCACCGCGACATGGACGCATCAAGCCTGCATTAGAACGGGGAAGTCATCGGTAGGTGCGCGCTGTGCCCGGGGCACACCGCCCTCTGGTGCTATTCGGCCCGCGTGAGCTGCACCACGCCTGACCAGCGCGCGGCGCCTAATTTCCTGGGATTGGGCTCCGGGAGGAGCGCGAATAGTTTCAGAAACCATGGCAAGCGCCGAAATCGCAATGCAGCTTGAAAAATGGAGTGCACCTGGGCGACGCGCCAGCCGAGCGCTTCAAAGAAGGCGATTCCATTTGCCGGCGCAAATTTTAGCGCCGCGTTAGCGAGATGTGCGCCCATGCCTTTATTCATCATCTCGAGGATCGCAGGGGAGCCGAGGTCGAGAATCCAGTAGCGAACACCAGCCAGCGCGGCGAGATCTCTTGATAGGGCGCTTACCTGATCCTCATCCAGATAGACAAGCAGGCCCTCGCTAATGACAAGCGCATGCGCAGAGGGTGCCACCGCGCTGTGCAGGGCCGTAACGCGGGCCTCGATGTCCGTGAGATCGACCTTAATTCTGCGAAGCTGGCAGCGTGGTTTGGCGTCGGCAAGCAACTGTTCCTTCTCTTCGATAAGACCAGGCAGATCGGCCTCGATCCATCGGAGTGAGCTGGGGAGCCCAAGCCGATAGGGACGTGTGTCGAGGCCGGCAGCCAGATTGACGACACAATCGCAGCCCTGTGCAACTGCCGCTTGCACAAGATCGTCAATGAGCTTTGTACGGGCAATCATCGGCCAGCCGCTGCGCGCCTGTGCCGGCATCAGCGCTGCGATGGCCTGCCCGCGCTCGCCGGCCAATGATTTCGCATAGGGATCATCGAACAGTGCGTCCGGCCGAGCGGATTCCCACGCACGATAGACCGCAACCCACCGTGCCGTGTCGGAAACATTGGAGACTGGCGATGCACTCATCAAGCAACTCCCGGGCAAAAGCCTTCAACCGCCAGCATCAAAATTCAAGGCTCACTTGATCACGGGCTCACTCGATCACGGGTTCACTCGATCGGCGCATACATTTCCGTGCGCAATTTCTCGACCGGCGTGCTGCCGGGGTCATCGACGAACCAAGAGAACATCGACCCGTTCGGCTTGTAGCCGTGGGCTGCGATGTAAGCGAGCAGTTGATCGTGGGTCTTCGACAGCCCGGTATAGGCGCCCAGGTGCGTCGTTTTGAGAGCCTTGCCGACGTAGCTTTGAACCGCACGCACACCGTCGGCGCTCACGACATCGCCGCGATCCACCGGTATGCCGGCGTCGAACTTGTAGCTGTCGGCCGTGATGTCATCATCGATGCCGAGCGGCGCGCCGGCTTGGTGAAGCTTGTTTTTTGCGATGAATTTTGAAATTTGCCCAAAGCCGTCGGCGTACGCCTTTGAGATTCCGTCGAGCGGTGCGGTCTCAGTCACGACCAGAAGGGGTGTTGCCGCGAGCTGTACCGGTTCGGCCTGGAATCCGGCGATGTCGGTGTTCGGCATGCTTTCGACCAAGCTCTTCAGCTTGCCCAAGCCCGCGGCGAAATCCTTGCCGAGCATGCCATCCATCGTCAAGCCGATGTAGTGGCCGATCGGATTGGCACCCATGTCGACATCGACGGTCCAGGTGGCCCGCGTCATATTGCCGTCGGGCGTCAACGTCATCAACGATTTCGCGACACCCATCTCGCCGAAATCGAGATCGCTCGCGACCGATCGATCGGTGCTCGAGTCGGTGATCAGCTGTGTGCCGGAGCCCACCTTGTCATTTCCCTTCCAGACCAGTTTTGCGCCAACGCCGTCCCGCGGACCTTCGGCGGTCTGAACCATGTTGGGGTCCAGGTCCTGCCAAGGAGACCATTTGGGGAAAAGCACGAAAGAATTGACCGTGGCGTAGACCAAACTCGCGGGCCGATTGATGGTGACGGAACGTTTTACCTGGACGTGGCGCGGCAGAATCAGGCCCACGACTGCCAGTACGACGAGGAGGGCGAAGAGTCCGATCAGTATTTTTTTTATCATGCGTGCTCCCTTTTTGATGTGCAGCTTATCCGGTGCCGGCGTCTTCCAGTTCGCCGGCGGCGCTCTGCACGTAGTTGGGCAATCCCATTTTTTCGATCAAGCCGAGCTGCTCTTCGATGAAGTCGATGTGTTCTTCCTCGCTCTTCTGAATGTGTACCAGCAGATCGCGGGTGACGAAGTCCTTGACGGTCTCGCAGTGCGCGATGGCGGTGGTGTACATGGGATGCGCTTCCATTTCCCGGCGCAAATCGCACTGCAGGATTTCCTGTACATCCTCGCCGATGAATAATTTTCCCAGGTCCTGAAGGTTGGGCAGTCCTTCCAGAAAGAGGATGCGCTTGACCAGGCGGTCAGCATGCTTCATTTCGTCGATGGATTCCTCGTACTCGAGCTTGCCGAGCCGCTTCATGCCCCAGTTGTCGAGCATGCGCGCGTGCAAGAAGTATTGATTGACAGAGGTGAGTTCGTTTTTCAGCGCTTGATTGAGGAATTTCAATACTTTAGCGTCGCCTTGCACGATGGATCCCCTTATCGATTGCGCATGAGTTTAATTTCGGATTGTAAGCCCGAACTCGAAACTCAAGGAATGATTTGCTGGTGCCTAGACGGCGAATTCGGTGGCGGCAGCGGGGGAGAATAGACCCGGCCGGCTGGCATCACATGCTTTAAGCGAAGTAGCTAATGTCGATTTGGCCTCAGGCAGGCACTTGCCGCAGCAAGTACCGACCCCCAACTCACGGGTCAGATCGCGCAATGAGGTCGCTCCGCCCTTAACGGCGGCGCGGATTTGACGCTCTGAAACGGCTTTGCAGACACAAACGATCATGGTGGTATTGTGAACGCGAATGCGAATGATTGTCAATACCGTATCGCGGGTGGGTCCTGTAACAAGGATTTGATAGCTTGATTATGTTTAAGCGCATACCCATGTAGCGAGACGATCAGGCTCGCCGGCCGCCGAATTGCTTGCCTTTGGGATGCCGTGGAATTTAAAAATGTGTAAAATCAATAGCTTAGCAATTTTGTGCGCCACAGGCGCCGCAGTTCTCATCCTGACGGGCTGCGGGAAATCCGGACCGCCGGCGCCCCCGCCGCCGCCGCAGGTGAGTGTCGCGCAAGTCCTCGAAAAGCGGGTCAAGGATTGGGACGAATTCACCGGCCGGCTCCAGGCCGTGGAGACGGTCGAGATCCGCCCGAGGGTCTCGGGATACATCGACACCGTGGCCTTTACCGAAGGCGGACTCGTGAAGCGCGGAGCGCTCCTGTTCGTGATCGACCCGCGGCCCTATCAAGCCGAGTACGATCGCGCGGCGGCCGACTTGAAGCGCAACAACACGGCCTTGGATTTGAGCCGCATCGAATTGACGCGCGTGCAACGCTTGAAAGACAGCGGCGCCGTGTCTCAAGAGGAACTCGACCAGCGCAAAAGCACCGTGGCGCAGGCGGAAGCCAATGTCGCCGGCTCGAAAGCTGCTCTGGAGACAGCTTCGCTCAACTTGAGTTTCACCAGGGTCACCAGCCCGATCGATGGGCGCGTCAGCCGCGCCGAGGTGACTCGCGGCAACCTGGTCACCGGCGGCACCAACGGCGGCACGTTGCTCACCTCGGTCGTTTCCATGGATCCGATCTATTTGTATTTCGATGCCGACGAACAAAGCTACCTGCGCTATACGCAAATGGCGCGCAAGGGCGAGCGTCCGAGTTCGCGCGAATCCGGCAACCCGGTTCAAGTCGGTCTTGCCAATGAGGAGGGTTTTCCGCACGCGGGTACGGTGGACTTCGTCGACAACCAGTTAAATCCTCAGACCGGCACCATCCGCGCCCGGGCGGTGCTGCCGAACAAGGATGGGCAGTTCACTCCGGGCATGTTCGCGCGTGTGCAATTGCTCGGCAGCGGTGAATACTCCGCGATTTTGATCGATGACCGCGCCGTCAATACCGATCAGAGTCAAAAATACGTGCTGCTGCTCGGCCCCAACAACCAGATCGAATATCGCAAGGTCAAGTTGGGACGCATCGTGGATGGCTTGCGTGTCGTGCGGGAGGGTCTCAAGAGCGGCGATGTCATCGTCGTCAACGGCGCACAACGTGTGCATCCCGGAGTCACGGTGACGCCGCAGCGTGTGACCATGGGTGCCGACGGCGCGCCGGCCGCTTAAGCCCATGAACATTTCTTCGTTCTTCATCGAGCGGCCGATATTTGCAACGGTGCTCGCGATCTTGATCACCGTGGCCGGCCTGCTGGCCATGCCGAACCTGCCGATCAGCGAATATCCCGAAATCGTACCGCCGACCGTCGTGGTCAGCGGTCAATATCCCGGAGCCTCGCCGAAAACCATCGCCGAGACGGTGATCACGCCGCTCGAGCAGCAGATCAACGGCGTGGAAAACGCCATCTACACCAGCTCCACGGCGACTCCCGACGGCACGTTCTCCATCACCGTCACCTTCAGGCTTGGCACGGACTTGGACATTGCGCAGGTGCAAACCCAGAACCGGGTCTCGCAGGCCGAGACGCGCTTGCCCGATGTCGTCCGGCAACTCGGCTTGGTCACGCAAAAGCGCTCGCCGGACCTGACCATGGTGGTGTTCCTGAAATCTGCGGACGGCCGCTACGACTCACTGTATCTGCGCAACTATGCGGTGATTCAGATCAAAGACGTGCTGGCCCGCATTCCGGGCATGGGCGATGTGCGCGTTTTCGGATCGGGCGACTACGCCATGCGTCTGTGGCTGGATCCAGGCAAGATCGCCGCGCGCAGCATGGATGTGGATGAAGTGCTGGCGGCGGTGCGCGAGCAGAACGTGCAGGTGGCGGCGGGACAAATCGGCGGCCAGCCGGCGCTGCCCGGAACGCAGTTCCAGTACATCGTCAACGCTCAGGGCCGTCTGCAAACCGAACAGGAATTCGGGGATATCGTGATCAAGAGCGGTGCCAACGGCGAGACCACGTATCTGCGCGATGTCGCGCGCATCGAGTTGGGCCCGGATAACTACGCGCTGCGCAGCATGCTGGATGGGGGTCCGGCGGTCGCCATTCCCGTATTTCAACTGCCGGGTGCGAACGCCTTGCAGCTCTCCGATGCGGTGCGCGCCAAGATGAAGGAACTCGCGAAGAGCTTTCCGGAGGGCGTCAGCTACGAGATCGACTACGACCCCACGGTGTTCGTGCGCAGTTCGATCGAATCGGTGGTGCACACCCTGTTCGAGGCGGTGATGCTGGTGGTCTTGGTCGTGGTGGTGTTCCTGCAGACCTGGCGCGCCAGCGTCATTCCCTTGGTGGCGGTGCCGGTGGCAATCGTGGGCACGCTCGCGGCGCTGCTGCTGGCGGGTTTTACCATCAATTCCCTCACCTTGTTCGGCCTGGTATTGGCGACCGGCATCGTGGTCGATGACGCCATCGTGGTGGTCGAGAACATCGAACGAAAGATCGAACAGGGTTTGAATCCCCATGCGGCCGCGCACGCCGCGATGGGCGAGGTCACCCGGCCCATCATCTCGATCGCTCTGGTGCTTTGCGCGGTGTTCGTGCCCGTGGCATTCGTTTCGGGGCTTACCGGCCAGTTTTACCGGCAGTTCGGCATCACGATTGCCGCGAGCACACTGATCTCGACATTCAACTCACTGACCTTGTCGCCCGCGCTCGCGGCGCTGCTGCTCAAGCCCAGGAACGCGCAACCGGACCTGTTTCAACGCGGCATCAATAAAGTACTGGGCGGATTTTTCCGCCTGTTCAACCGCGGGTTCGAGCGCGCATCGACGCGCTATGGCGGCGGCGTGCGACGCCTGACCGCCATTCGCGTTGTCGTGCTCGGGGTGTTCGCCTGTCTGCTCGCGGGGACCTGGGGGCTGTTTCGACTCGTGCCCGGCGGATTCATCCCGGCCCAGGATAAGCAGTACTTGATCGGCATAGTGCAATTACCCGATGCCGCATCGCTGGATCGCACGGAAAAAGTGGTACGGCGGATTTCCGCGCTGGCCAAGGAGACGCCCGGCGTCGATCATGTCATCGGATTCTCCGGATTGTCCGTGCAGGGATTCGTGAATTTGTCCAACGCCGCGGTGCTGTTCTTCCCGTTGAAATCGTTCGAGGAGCGCAAAACCAAGGATTTATCGGCGGGCGCGATCGCCCAAGCCCTGAATAAGAAATTCGGAGCGATCCAGGACGCCGTCATATTCGCGGTGCCGCCGCCGCCGGTTCAGGGCCTCGGAACCACCGGTGGATTCAAGCTGTTCATTCAAGACCGGGCGGCTCACGGCTACGATGAGCTTGCGCGCGTTACCGCGGAGGTCTTGAATAAAGCCCGCCAACAGCGCGAGCTGAATCCCTACGCCACCTACACGACGTTCCAAAACAGCGTGCCGCAGCTGTTTGCCGATGTGGATCGCGTCAAGGCCAAGCGCCAGGGCGTGCCGCTTTCCGAAGTCTTCGATACCTTGCAGGCTTACCTCGGTTCGGTGTACGTCAACGATTTCAATCGCTTTGGCCGCACCTACAGTGTGTACGCGCAGGCCGAACCGCAGTTCCGCAATCAGCCGGAAGACATTGCCAACTTGAAGATGCGCAACTTGCGCGGCGACATGGTGCCGATGGGGGCCGTGGCGGACATCCGATTCGAGGCCGGGCCCGATCGCGTGTCGCACTACAACGTGTACCTGGCCGCCGACATCAACGGGCAGGGCGCGCCGGGTGTGTCTTCCAGTCAAGCTTCGGCGGCCATGGAACGCGTTTTGGCCGAGACCTTGCCCAACGGCTTCGGCTATGAGTGGACGGACCTCACGTTCCAGCAGAAATCGGCCGGCAACACCGCGCTCTTGGTATTCCCCATCTGCGTCCTCTTGGTTTTCTTGATTCTGTCTGCGCAATACGAAAGTTGGGCGCTGCCGCTCGCCGTGATTCTGATCGTGCCCATGTGCCTGCTGTCGGCGATGGCGGGAGTGTGGCTCAAAGGATCGGACAACAACGTCCTGACGCAGATCGGCTTCATTGTCCTGGTGGGCCTTGCCTGCAAGAATGCCATTCTGATCGTCGAGTTTGCACGCGAGCGCGTGGAGCACGGCTTGGCGCCGGTCGACGCGGCGATCGAAGCCTGTCGCCTGCGGCTACGTCCGATTCTCATGACCTCCTTCGCCTTCATCATGGGCGTCATACCGCTCGTCATCGCGAGCGGCGCCGGCAGCGAAATGCGGCAGGCCATCGGCATCGCGGTGTTCGCCGGCATGTTGGGGGTCACCTCGTTCGGCCTGTTCTTGACCCCGGTGTTCTTCGTCACCATCGAAACGTGGCTGGCGCGCCGCAAACAGCACCCGGACTACGCGCCGTCGCCGGTCAGCGCGCCGCCGGTGGTCAGCCCGCCTCGATCGGCCGACGAGGAGAGTCCTCGTGCTTGACCGGGCGGCTGTGAGCAATTGGGCCGCGCTCGTCACGGCGATCCTGGTCCTGGGCGGCTGCGCCGTCGGTCCGAATTATCATCGTCCCGACACGCCGGTCGACGCGCACTTCGCAAACGCGGGCGAACCGGGGTTCACCGAAACCGAGGCTGTCGAGCACTACTGGACCTCCTTCGATGACCCGATGCTGACCGGCTTGGTCGATGACGCATTGGCGCACAACAAGGATTTGAGCGCGGCCGAAGCGAACCTGCGCGCCGCGCGTGCCGCGCGAAGACTGGCCGGCCTTGATCAGTACCCGACGGTGAATCTTGCCGCCAGTTACACGCACAATCTGGATTCGCAGGAGCAATTACCCGGCGTCGATATGCACGACCGCGAGTTCGACGCGGCACAAGCGGGGTTTGATGGACTGTGGGAACTCGACTTGTTTGGCCGAGTGAGGCGCAACGTCGAGGCGGCCCGCGGCGATGTGGGCGCGGCGGCGGCCACGCTGCAGGATGCGCGCGTAAGCGTGATCGCCGAAGTGGCGCGCGATTATTTCATCCTGCGCGGTTTGCAGGATCAATTGACGCTCACGCAGCGCAATGCGGAGAACCAATTCAACACATTGAAACTCACGCGCACGCGATTGGAGGCGGGCAGAGGCAACGAATTGGACACCTCGCGCGCCGAAGCGCAGTGGCAGACGACAGTGGCGTCCATTCCCAGCCTCGAGGCTTCGATCGCCACGACCTGTTATCGCCTGAGCGTCCTGACCGGACGCCAACCGACGGCGCTCAACGCCAATCTCGAGTCGCTGGCGCCGATGCCGCCGCTGCCGCCCTTGAACGCGATCGGAACCCCGGAACAATTGCTGCGCCGCAGGCCCGATGTGCGCGTCGCGGAGCGGCGTCTCGCAGCATCGACGGCGCGCATCGGCGTGGCGGTGGGAGACTTGTTTCCCAAGGTCACGCTCGTGGGCGATGTCGGCTATTTCGCCCCGACCTTTGGCGAGTTCGGGGAAAGCCAAGCGCGGTCCTTTTCGGTGGGTCCCAGCATCTCGTGGGCGGCCTTCGATCTTGGCCGGGTCCGCGCGAGAATCAGCACCGCCAAAGCACAAACCGACCAGTCGCTCGCGGCCTATGAGGGCGCCGTGCTCGGCGCGCTCGAGGACACCGAAGGGGCGCTGATCAGCTATGGACGTTCGCAATCGCGCCGCGAGGCCCTGCGAATTGCCGCCACGGCGAGTGATAAGGCAGCAGATCTCGCGCACAAGCGCTTCGAGGGCGGCCTCATCGATTTCTTGGAGGTGCTGGATGCCGAACGAACTGCACTGAGCGCGGAATTACTGCTGTCGCAAAGCCGCACCGATGCGGCAACTTCGCTGATTGCGGTGTATAAGGCATTGGGCGCCGGGTGGCGCACACCGGAACAACAATGAAAATCTATTCGTGGAACGTCAACGGCATCCGCGCCGTCCATAAGAAAGGTTTGTTTCTAGCGTTTCTGAAGGCGCACAAGCCCGATATCCTCTGCCTGCAGGAGACCAAGGCGGAACGCGGCCAGATTGAAATCGAGTTGCCCGATACCTTCGAGTATTGGAACTCGGCTGTGAAGAAGGGTTATTCCGGGACCGCGATCTTCTCCAAGCAGGAACCCCTGAAGATCATCAACGGTTTTCCGAGTGAATTCGCCGGGCGTTTCAGTTTCGCCGACGAGCTGAAGCGCGACAGCGCCGAGGAGGGGCGCGTCATGACGGCGGAATTCGCCAAGTTCTTCATGGTCACCGTGTACACGCCGAATGCCAAAGACGACCTGAGCCGGCTCGCCTTGCGGCACAAGCATTGGGATCCTGCTTTTTTGGCGTATTGCAAGCAGCTGGAGAAAGCCAAGCCGGTGATATTTTGCGGCGACCTGAATGTCGCGCACACCGAGCTTGATTTGGCGAATCCGAAACCGAATCGCGGTAAGAAGGGATTCACCGATGAGGAGCGCGCGGGATTTCAGGCGTTCATCGACGCGGGCTTCGTCGATACCTTCCGCCTGTTCACCCAGGGCAATGGCCACTATTCGTGGTGGAGTCATTTCGCCAATTCACGGGCGCGAAACGTCGGGTGGAGAATCGATTACCTCATGGTATCCGCGGCGCTGCGCGATGCCGTGAAGGGCGCGCAAATCCACGCGTCCGTGATGGGCAGCGACCATTGCCCCGTGAGCATTACGCTGGACCCAAGCTTCTAGGTCCGTCCGACTCCTAGAGCCCTTCCAGCACCGTGGCAATGCCCTGGCCGCCGCCGATGCATTGAGTGGCGAGGGCGTAGCGCCCTTTGGTGCGTGCGAGCAAGGACGCCGCCTTGCCGGTGATGCGCGCGCCGGTCGCGCCCAAGGGATGGCCCAGCGCCATTCCGCCGCCGTCGATATTGATCTTGGCGGGATCGAGCTTCAGCTCTCGAATGCAGGCCAGCGCCTGCGAAGCGAATGCCTCGTTGATCTCGATCACATCGAGCGCATCGACGTTCAGCGCCGCGCGCGCCATGGCCTTGCGAGTCGCGGGAATCGGACCGATGCCCATTACCGCCGGGTCGCAGCCTACGGTGGCGGCCGCACGAATGCGCGCCAGCGGACGCAAACCGTGACGGCTCGCAAATTCCTCGCTGGTCACCAGCACCGCCGAGGCACCATCCGTCAAGGGTGAGGAAGTTCCGGCGGTCACCACGCCGGTCTCCGAGAAAGCGGGCTTGAGCGCGGCCAACGCTTCGAGCGAAGTCCCGGGGCGGATGCAGCCGTCCTCCGCGATCATCTCGCCCGATTCCAGCCGAATCGGCACGATTTCCTCGCGCAGTCTTCCCTGCTCGCGAGCCTGCGCGGCTTTGCGGTGCGACTCGACTGCCATGACTTCCTGATCGTGGCGCGATATGTTGTAGCGCTTCGCGACGTTTTCCGCGGTTTGCCCCATGCTGATGTAGGCATCCGGGAAGCGGCTCAGCAGTTCCGGATTGGGCGATCGGTTGAAGCCGCCCTGCGGGACCATGCTCATCGATTCCACGCCGACACACAGATACGCCTCGCCGATACCGGCCTCGATTTGTGCCGCGGCGATCTGGATCACGGACATGGATGAGCCGCAAAAGCGATTCACCGTCATGCCGCCGACTTCCAACGGCAGCCCTGCCAGGAACGCGATGATGCGCGCGATATTCGATCCTTGCGGACCTTCCGGATAGGCGCAGCCACAGATCACATCCTCGATGAGCTTGGGATCGAGCCGCGTGCGTTCGAGCAGTCCGGTGACGACCTGCGCGGCCAGGGTGTCGGGCCTGACCACGGCCAAGGGGCCCTTGCGGGCGAAGGTTTGCGGCGAGCGTGCGTAAGCGGCGATCAGGGCTTTCATAGACTCTCAGACATGATTTCAACAGGCATTATTTCAATTCGGTAATGACGGCATGCGACGTGCCGCGGACCAGCAGCTCGCCGTGGGTTCGATCGCGGCCATTCAAGCGGATGTCGCCAATTGCGATTCTCAGCATGTATCTGATTGTACACGCACGCACCGGCAGCAGAGAATTGGGGCGCGGCGCCCGCGCCGGAGGCCACCATAGGAATTTCAATGACGACGATCCTGCTGTTGTTCGGGTCCAATGTTTTCATGACCATCGCCTGGTACGGGCACCTCAAGTACGGCCATGACTGGCCGCTGTGGAAGGCCATTCTCGTCTCGTGGGGGATCGCCTTGATCGAGTACTGCATGGCGGTACCCGCGAATCGCTTGGGGTTCGGGGCCTTCACCGGCTTTCAGCTGAAGATCGTCCAAGAGGCGATCACCTTGACGGTCTTCTTGGTGTTCGCGGTTGTCTATCTCAAAGAAAAAATGGCATGGAACTATGCGGTGGCTTTTGGCCTGCTCATCGCTGCGGTGGTGGTCGCATTTGCGTTCAAACCCGCTGCCGCTTGAGGATGCCGGTCACGGAACGACGGTAGTGAATAAATAGACTACGAAGATCACGAGCAGCACGATGCCGTGCAGAACGATGGTTCTGCCGGTGCGCAGCGCCACGGCGGTAATGAACAGAGACAGCGTCAGCAGCACGGTTGATTTGGTATCGATACCCAACTCCAGCTCGGTGTGCATGTACAGCGACAGCACGCTGACCGCAGGAATGGTCAATCCAATGCTGGCGAGCGCCGATCCGAGCGCAAGATTCAGGCTGGTCTGCAGGCGGTTCGCCCTGGCGGCGCGCAATGCGGCCAAGCCCTCCGGCAGCAAGACAATGGCCGCGATGATCACGCCGACCACGGCGACCGGCGCGCCCACGCGGATCACAGCCGATTCGAGACTGGGCGCCAGTTTCTTGGCGAGCAACACCACGGCCGTCAGGCATGCCAGCAATAAAATCGCACTGACGGCGGTGACGCCATTGCTTGGCGGCGCGTGCTGCGATGATCCGGTTGCCGGCTCATCCTCGACAAAGATTCCGCGGTGGCCGATGGTCTGTGCGAAAACGAACGCTCCGTAAATGGCCAGCGATACCACGGCAATGAGCAGGAGCTGACTGGGGGAGTAATAGGGCCCGGGCGCCGTCACCGTGTAGTTCGGAAATACCAAGGTAAGTACGACTATGGCGGCCAACGCGACCAATGCCGCGCTCACGCCGTCGAGGCTGAAGGTTTGTTGGCGATGCCGCAGGCCGCCCACCAGCAGACACAGGCCGATGATGCCGTTGAGAATGATCATCACGGCCGCAAACACCGTGTCGCGCGCCAGCGCGGCCGCTTCCGCGCCGCCCGCAATCATCAGCGACACGATCAGGGCGACTTCGATCAGCGTGACCGCCAGGGCCAGGACCAGCGTGCCGTAGGGTTCGCCCACGCGGTGCGCGACCACTTCCGCGTGATGGACGGCGGCGAACACACTGCCGGCCAGTGCCAGCGCGATCATCGCAACGAAAATCGCGCTCTCGCCGAAGCCAAATCCAGCGGCGCCCACAACAATGCCTGCAATCACGGGCGCCAGAATGGTCCACATCGGCAAGCCGGCCAGCCAGGGGCGCGTTGAAGTTTGGGTGCTTGCGTTCATAAGATTCGGTTATTCTCCAAGACCTCGATGCGCCTGGGCCGCGGAGCACTTTATAACCTGACGAGGCAAATAGTGAAGTCAGATCGCAATTGGCGCACCGAGGGCGTGCGCGTCATCAAGAGTGACCGGTTGGACAGCAATACGCCGCAGACGCCCGGCATGCTGCGCGCCGCCGCGGTGAACTTCGCGCGGGTCGGCTCGCAGAAGCTTTGGGCGGGGACGGTGATCATTCAACCCAACGCCAAGACCGGCGCCCACCATCATGGCGCGCTCGAAAGCGTCATTTATGTGGTGAAGGGTGCGGCGCGCATGCGCTGGGGTGATCGACTCGAATTTACCGCCAAAGCCGACGCGGGAGACTTTATATTCGTGCCGCCTTACGTGCCCCACCAGGAAATCAACGCCTTGAGCGATGCACCGCTCGAGTGCGTGCTGGTGCGCAGCGACAATGAATCGGTGGTCGTCAATTTGAACATCGATGCCGCCGAACGATTCGAAGAAGTTTATTGGATCGATCCCATCCATCCGCCGCCTCGATAGCGGATCCCCCAGGCGCCATTCGGCAACGACCGCGACGGTTATAGCGTGCGCAGGTCGTCCGTCTCGCGCTTCAAGTCCGACAGGAATTTTTCGAGTTCGGCCTTGCGCTCGGGAACGCGTGCACGCCCTGCGGGCGAGAGCACGCGGGAGGGCACTTTATTCAGATTGTCGACCAGCATTGCGACCGCCTTTGGTGCATCGGGATTGCCGCCATGCGGATCGACGAGCGCCATGATGCGCGCCACGCCAATTGCGCCGAGCCAGTCGAGCGCGTCGGCGTCATGCAGGTACAGCGCCTCGGGTCCGACCGGATCTCGATAATACATATGCGTGCGGATCGCACCCCTCACGGCATCGATTTTTTCCATGGGAAAACCGCTGCCTTTGAGCACCGTATCGACCAGGCGTGCACCCACATCCGAGTGATCGACTTTGACGTCTTCCCAGGGCGCAAAGGCCGCCATGTCGTGCAAGTACGCTGCGGCGTACAGCACATCGTCATCGACTGCGACGTGATCCGCGGCGGCCATTTCCTTGGCCAAAGCATAGTCGCGCAGACAATGAGAATAGCCCCAGGCAGGATTCTTGAAGTGGCTCGAGGCCAGCTCGCGCACGCTCGCGCGCCAGTCCTGCGCCGCCGGCGCGGGCCCGGCCGCGGCTGCAGCCGCAGGCAGCGCGGCGGAAAGCGACGCACCACCCAAGAGCGCCGCAAGCACTAACCCGGCCAATCTTCGCATCCGATTATTCTACGCCAGGGCCTCGTGTATCAGGCGAATTTCTTCGCCCGCCTGCTGCAGGATGGCGCTGCAATCCGCCGGTGTGACGCCGATACTCAAGAAAGCGTGGATGCCTTCGGTTGCGAAATTTCTCGGCTCGGGAGCCTTGCGGGCATCGGATAACACCAGACTGGCGATGAGCACATCGACGAGCTGCGCCTGATGCTTCCAACGGCGATCGACGTCGTCCTGATCGCCCACGGCTTCGCACATCTCCTCGGCGAAACCCCAACTTTGCAGTACCGCCTTGCCGATCGAGGCCTGCCAGCCGCTGATGAGTTCCATCCACGATTGCTCGCTGCCAAGACCCCGGGCTGCGCCGACCGCGCGCGCCATGATATAGAGCTTACCGATGCCATGCAGCAGCCCGGTCAGGAACGCCTCGTCGGCGGACACCTTGGTTCGCGCCGCGACGAGTTTGCAGATCGATGCCACCGCAATGCTCTTATTCCACAGCTCGCTGAGCGGTTGAGCAATCGCGCGCAGCGACGCCTCGTTCTTCATATGCTGCATGGCATAGGACATCGCGGTGCTCTGTACCATTTGCTGTCCGAGCCGCGTGATGGCCGATCTTAGGTCGGTCAGGGGCTTGCCGGAACTGTTGAACGCCGCAGAGTTGGCCGTTTGCAGCACGCGCGCCGCCAGGCGCGGTTCGGCGCCCACGATGGTGACGACCTTATCCGACGTTGTGTTCGGATCGGCCAGCGCATGACTGATCCGAATGACGACGTCCGGAAAGCAGGGCAGGTCGACGGTGCCCTTGGAAACTTCGGTTGCCAATTTTTGCAGGAACGCCAACGCGACGGCGCGTTCTTCGAGCGTCGCGGCAGCATCGCTCGCCGGAACCGATTCCGCGCCGGAGCGATACGTGGGGGCGGTCACGTTTGGCATAGGCCCTTTCAGTTCGGCAGCGACGCGCAAAACTTGAGTGCCCGCGACAGCCCATCCCAGGATTCCTGGGGCATTCCTCGGGCCTAGGTCAGAACCGCCTCGCTGAAGCCGCGTCCCGCCAGCCACGCGTGGATCTGGCCGACGATGGCGAGCGCGATGCCCTCCGGCGTCGTTGCGCCAATATCAAGGCCGACCGGCCCGCGGATTCGGCCGCTTAAGTTTTCATTGAGCGGCCCCAATTCCTGCGCGAGGCGGCTGCGGCGCGCTTTGGGGCCGAGCAGACCGACGTACGCAGGCACGCCGGCCTCGGCGAGCTCGCGCAGGTACATCTCATCGGAGGGCAGATGATGGCTCATCACCACCGCCGCGTGGCAACGCGTCAGATCGATCTCGGCGCGCAACGCCCTTGGATTGGCGATGTGCAATTCGGCACCGGCGAACCGCGCCGCACTCACATATGCCGGACGATGATCCACCACCGAGACGCGCCATCCCAAAGCACGCGCGGTGCTCACCACCGGTTCCGCGTCCGGCGCCGCGCCGCAGATCAGCAGGTGCGGAGGTGGGGCGAGCCGTTGAACGAACGCGCGCGATCGCTCGTCAGCCGGCACTTCCTGCTCGTTGCGATAGGTGCCGAGACGCATCCTCGCCGAACTGTGCACCATCACCAAAAAAGCCGATTCGCCCAAGCGCGTGGCGCGGCCGGCCGCCGCCAGCGCCGCCTCGGCCGGGCTCATCGGACCTGCGGGTTCGAGCAATATTCGCATGGTGCCCTCGCAGCCCGCTCCCACACCGAATAGCGTGTCATCGGGACCGCGCGTGTCGTAGTCGAACGCCCGCGCCGTGCCGCTCTCCAGCACCTGGCGCGCATGGATCTGCAGGTCCGACTCGAGGCATCCGCCGCTGAGCAACCCGATGTAACTGCCGTCCGCCATGAGCAGCATGCGAGCGCCCGGTTTTCGATAGGTGGATCCCGCGGTCGCAACCACGGTTGCGAGGACGCGCGAGGCATGCGCGCTGGGCGCGCGCTCCAATAAGAGCTCAAGACCGGTATCCAGGCGAACTTCCATGGCGCTCATTGTTCCACAGAGAATGCTGGTCAGGCGACGTATAATCTTCCAATGCCCGGATCTCCGATCAAAGTATTGCTGCAGACCACGATCCCGACAGCGGCCGACGACTGGAACATCGCGCGCTTCAGCCTGCTCGGACAATTTTTGCGGGAGCAGCGGCGCAACGGCGCGCCTCTGTTCGAGGTGACGATGCGGGATCGCGAAAATTTGGACGCACCCGATTCGGTGCTGTCCACCTTGGATCGAAGCGATTTCGACGAGATGTGGTTGTTTGCGGTGGATGTGGGCGATGGCTTGACCAGTGTGGATTGCGCGGCGATTTCGCGTTTTCGGCGCCAGGGCCGCGGGCTGCTGGTCACCCGGGATCACATGGATTTGGGATCCTCGATTTGCGATTTGGCGGGCGTTGGCGAAGCGCATCATTTTCACAGCCGCAATCTCGACCCCGATGCGACACGCCGCGCGCCGGATGATTCGATGACGACGAGCATCTCGTGGCCGAACTTTCATTCCGGCGCCAACGGCGACCATCAAGAAATTCATGCGATGGCGCCATTGCATCCGGTGCTGAAGCATCCCGACGCAGCCGGCGGCGCCATACGCCTCTTGCCGGCGCATCCTCACGAAGGCGATGTGAGCGCGCCCGCTCATCAGAGCGCCCGGGTCATTGCGGAGGGCATGAGCCAGGTGACGGGCCGGCCGTTCAACATTGCGGTGGCCTTCGAGCCCACCGCAGAGGCAGGACCGGCGATCGCCGAGAGCAGCTTTCACCATTTCGTCGACTACAACTGGGATGTCAGCCGTGGCTGCCCAAGCTTCGTCACGGAGGCGCCGGGCAGGAAGATGGCGCAGGAACCCGACGCCTTACGGGATACCCAGCGCTATGTGCTGAACATCGCGCTCTGGCTGGCCGGATCCGCCCTCTAAGAACCCAGCGGGAGCAGTCCTACATCCGGACTGTGGACCCTATACCGGTTACTTCAGGCGCTATCGCAGATACTGCGGGCAAGTAACTAAATCTGTACGTGATTATGTCGAATAACAGACGGGATGTGCGACGCGATGCTCGAGGGGCGCGGACTTAGCATGGCTAAGCCGCCGTGGATTCGAGCGCTGTTGCAGCGGCGAGAGCTCTGGCTGGCAGGGGCGGCCCTCGCGTTTGTCCTGCTGTTGGCGGGAGTCGCGTTGAGCCAGCGAGACTGGCACAACCGCGCCACGTCATTGGAACGCGAGAACTTAAGCCTGCAGCTCGCTCAGCTGGCGCACGAATTGACGGCGCAATCAGAGGGCCTGGCGGAGCGGACTCGCGAGGTGGCCGAGTCGGACGCCCTCATCCGCTTGGTGCAGGAGACCACCGACGCTTCCGCGGACCGCTTGGAGCTGGCCGATATGTCGCGGCGGGATTTCGACGCGTTGCTGGTTCTCAATGCGACGCGCGCCGTTCGATTCAGTGTCACGATCGTGGACGGTGAGTTGAGCGAGCAGCCGCCGGACCCGGCATTCACGCAGTTGGTCGACTCGCTCGCAGCCTCTCCCGAGACGGCCACTCGCAGCACGCAATTGACGACCTTTGCCGATGATCGCTGGCTGGTGGTGCGGCCGGTCATCGGCCATTCATCGCCCGCGATCTTGGGTTGGGTTGTCGCGAGCCGCGCCCTGACGCCCAAACTGATCTCGCAGATCGCCCGCTCCGCCGGTGGCTTGAGCATCCAGCCTGCGAAATCCTTTGATTCAACGGCGGTCGAGGCGGCCGGCGCATTCGGCGTGACAACCCATTGGTCGAACGAAGACAACGCCGGAGTTGCGGTGCTGCATGATGCGGGCGGCCACGCGGTCAAAGCATTGAGACTGGCGCGTGCGGCGAATGCGCCGGGGGCCGACATGGGTGCACCGGAATCTTCCGGCCGCGCGACCGGCTATATGTTGACCGGGCTGCTCATGCTGCTGGCGATCGTCGCCGTCATTCTGATCGCGATCAAACGCTATCTTCGGCATCAGCGTTCGGTCGATGCGCGCTACAAGGCGCTCATCGACCAGGCCAACGACGGCATCGTCATCGTCGACTCGCACACATACCAGGTCCTGTATACCAATCCCGCCTTCCTTAGCCGCCTCGGCTATACCAATGAGGAAGCCCAGTCGTTGACCCTGACGGACCTATTTGCCGATCGCGACGCCACGCCCGAGAGCGTGTTGTCGCGGCTGGTCGAAGCGGATTCCCAAATGGCGCTCAATATCCAGCAGCGCTGCAAGAACGGCTCATTTTTCGACACCGAGGTGCGATGCAACGCGCTCGATGTGGACGGCCGCGATGTGCTGGCCTACGTGACGCACGATGTTTCATTGCGCCGGAAGGCCGAGCAGCAGCTCATCGAGAATCAGCAGCGGCTCGACAAGATGGCGCACCACGATCAACTGACGGGATTGCCGAACCGCCACTACCTTACCGCGTTCCTGCCGCAGGCAATCGAGGAGGCGAAGGCCGCCGGCACCATGCTGGGCGTGGTTTTCCTGGACCTGGATCGATTCAAGCACATCAACGACACGCGCGGCCATGAGACCGGAGACAAGCTGCTGCAGGAGGTGGCGAGCCGGCTGCGGGCCTGCGTCCGCGATTCCGACGTGGTCATCCGCATGGGCGGCGATGAATTCGTGGTCGTGTTCCGCAATGTCAAAAATTACGACGAGGTAACCCTGGGTGCGGGCCGGATCATCGAGACCTTGAACCGCCCGATCGTCATCGATAGGCACTCGCTGCAAACCACCGGCAGCGTCGGCGTCAGCTTATATCCGCGCGACGGCGCCAACATGATCGAGCTGCTCAAGCACTCCGACACCGCGATGTATCAGGCGAAAGACCGCGGCCGCAACAATGTGCAAATGTTCAGCCATGCCATGAACCGCAAGCTCAAGCATCGAGTTGCCGTCGAGGCTTCGCTGCGCGAGGCGTTGCGGCTGAAGCAGTTGGACGTGCACTATCAGCCCTTCGTCAACCTGATCACGCGCAAGATCGTCGGCCTGGAGGCCCTGATGCGCTGGTCGCATCCGATTCACGGCATGATTCCTGCCGATCAGTTCATTCCGGTCGCCGAAGAAACCGGATTGATCGTGCCGATGGGGAATTTCGTTCTGCATCGAACCTTGCAGACCATGAGTGCGTGGCGCAAGGCCGGCATACCGCTGGTGCCGGTCTCGCTCAACGTAGCGCCGGCGCAACTGCAACGCGGCGAGCTGCAATCGACGATTTCGACTCTGCTGAAGTCGCACAATCTGCGTCCGGAACTGCTGCAGCTGGAAATGACGGAGCGCGCGGTATTCGATTCCCATTCTCCGGCCGGCGAAAATCGCCAGGACAGCATGGCGCGGCTGCGCGATCTGGGGATCAAGATCGCCATCGATGATTTCGGCACCGGGTACTCGAGTTTGAGCTACCTCAAAAATTGGCGCGTGGATGCGCTCAAGATCGACCGCAGCTTCGTGCGCGATCTCGTGACCGATTCCAGCGATCTCGCCATTGTTAGCGCGATCATCGCCATCGCGCGGCACCTGCACATCGAAGTGATTGCGGAGGGCATCGAGGCGTACCAGCAGGTGGAGATCCTGAGAAGGCTGGGCTGCTCGGTCGGGCAGGGATTTTTATTCGCACGGCCCATGCCCGCAGACGAGATATTACAGCTGCTGCGCAATGACGCGGAACCGCCGAAGGAAGAAGAAGAGGACATGCTGGCCGTGTTCAGCGCGGGGCGCGGTTAAGCGCCGAGTCCGGCAGGCTGCGGGTGCGAGGATAATCGCAGCCCGGTCTCGGGATCGAACAGCAAGACATCCGCCGCATTGACGCAAATCCCGACGCGCTCTCCCATGCGGCCCGTCATGCGCTCGGCGGTGAAAACCTTGATTCGCTGACCCGCGACGCGCAAATGCAAGATCGTCCCCAAGCCCGTGGGTTCGAGAAGATCTATTTGCGAGGGCATACCTTGATCCGGCGGGCACAACGCGATCCGCTCTGGTCGAATGCCGACGACGACCCGGCCACTCGCGCGCGCAGCGCGCGCCGGCGCAATCTGCGCGAGCCGCTCGGAACCCACCATCACGTCAATCCCGTCGCGCATGCTGCCGTTCAGAAAGTTCATTGCGGGCGTACCGATGAAGCCGGCAACGAAGATATTGGCGGGATTGTCGTAGAGTTCCGCCGGAGTGCCGACTTGCTGGGCGATGCCGTCGTGCATGGCGACAATGCGATCCGCCATGGTCATGGCTTCGATTTGGTCGTGAGTCACGTAGATGGACGTCGTGCCCAGGTCGCGCTGCAGTTTGCGGATTTCGTAGCGCATCTGTTCGCGCAGGCGCGCATCGAGATTCGACAGCGGTTCATCAAAGAGGAACGCCTTGGGCTCGCGCACCATGGCGCGTCCCATGGCGACGCGCTGCCGTTGGCCGCCCGACAGCTCTTTGGGTTTGCGCTCCAGCAGCATCTGGATCTCGAGTTTCTCGGCTGCGGCCTGCACGATCTGATCGACTCGGCCGCGCGCCATCCCCTTGAGCTTGAGCCCAAAGCTCATGTTCTGGCGCACGGTCATGTGCGGATACAGTGCGTAGGATTGAAACACCATGGCAATGTCGCGGTCTTTGGGAGCGAGATCGTTGACCACGCGATCGCCGATTCGAACCTCGCCGCTGCTGATTAGCTCCAGACCCGCGATCACCCGCAGCAGCGTCGACTTGCCGCATCCCGATGGACCGACGAGCACGACGAATTCACCGTCTTCGATGCAAAGATCGATGCCGCGAAGCACCGCCGTGTTGCCGTAGTTCTTGCACAATCCAGCGAGGCGAATCGCGGCCACGCTCAACCCTTGACCGCGCCGGCGGTGAGGCCTTGCACGAGATGACGTTGTATGAAGGCGAAGAAGAAGCACACAGGCAGCAGGGCCAGCACGCCGGCTGCCATCATTTGTCCGAAGTCCACCGAGAATTTTGATACGAAGGCCAGCAGGCCGACCGGGAAAGTGCTGACTGAGCTCGCGGAATTCAACATCAGGGCGAACAGCAATTCGCTCCATGCCGCGGTAAAGACGAATCCGAGCGTCGCGGCGAGGCCGGGCAGCGTGAGCGGCACGACAATGCGCCGAAATGCCGTGAAACGACGCGCGCCGTCGAGCAGCGCGGCCTCCTCGAGGTCCTTCGGAATGGCATCGAAGAAAGACTGCATCAGCAAGCTCGCGAACGGCACGTTGAATGCCGTGTAGACAAGCACCAGTCCGGTCAGCGAATTGGTGAGACCCAAGGGACTCAACAAGCGAAAAATCGGCGCGATGATCATGACCAGCGGAAACATCTGCGTGATCAACATCAAGCCCACAATCCAATACTTGCCGCGAAACTCGAATCTGGAAAAGGCGTAGCCGGCCGCGGCCGCGAGCAGCGTCGACAAAACCGCGGTTGCGCCCGAGACAATGACGCTATTGCGGAAAAACAGGGGAAACTGGGTGTGGACGATCACCGACTGGTAATGAGCGAAGGTGGACTGCGAGGGCCACAGGCGAATTCCCTCGGCGTACAGCAGATTGTTGGGCGTGAGCGAGACTTTCAGCAGCCAGAACAGCGGGAACAGGGCGAACAGCACGAACGCGCCGAGCAGCGCGTAATGCAGCATCCAATAGCCTCTGCGATGCGGCTCGATAAACATCAGTGCCGCCGCAGGACGCCGCGCAGCGCCAACACGGCCAGCGAGTATGCCAGCAACAGCGCCAAAAGCACCGTCGAGATCGCCGACGCGTAGCCGAAATCCAGGCGCTGAAAAGCCTGCGTGAAAATATAGCTCGAGAGAATCTGCGTCGAGTCCGCAGGGCCGCCCTTGGTCATGATCACGATCAGGTCGGCGAAATTGGCAATCCAAACGGTGCGCAGCAAAATGGTGATGGCCATGGTCGGCGCGAGGTAGGGCAAGGTGATACTGCGAAATCTCATCCAGGGTCCCGCGCCGTCGATGGCCGCGGCCTCATAGATGTCGGCGGGGATTGATTGCAGCGCGGCGAGCAGCGTGATTGCGAAAAATGGAATGCCCCACCACACATTGGCGGTAATCGGACCCCATAAAGCATGATGCGGGTCGGACAAAAGGTTGTCGGGGGCCGACAAGATGTTCAAGGCATGCAGCCAAGCGGGCAGCGGTCCCACGACGGGATTGAACAGCCACGCCCAGTCGAGGCCGGATAGAAAGCTGGGGATCGCCCAGGGTAGAAATACCAATAGTTGAACCAGGGCGCGGCCCGCGAATACCCGATTGAGCAGCAGGGCGAGAATCAATCCGAGGCTGAATTGCAGCGCAACCGAAGCAATCGTCCACGTCAAGGTGTTGCGTAGCGCGTTCCAAAAAGCGGGATCGTCGCGAAGCTCGCGAAAGTGATCCAGGCCGACAAAGTCGCCGCTCAGGGGATCGAGCAGCCGTACATCATGAAAGGCATAGGTTAGCCCTACGACGAGCGGCACCAGCATGACGGCGCCGATCAGCAGCACGGCGGGAAGGGTGTACCAATACGGCTCCGACGCGAGCTGCGCCCGCCGCCAATTCATTTGCCGCTCATTTGCTTCAGTTTGGCTTTGGTGAGATAGACGGCCCACTGCTGGTTCATCGCTTCGGGCGTGATTTGGCCGAGCAATGCCTGCTGACCGGTTTTGACCACCAGAGAATCGGCGAAGTATGCAAAGCCGGGCAGATTGGTGGGCATGAGCGTCGGCACCTCATCCGCGTCCGCCAGTTCGGCAAACCAACCCCTGAGCTGATCGCTCGCGTAAACCGGCGATTTTTCGGCAGCCTTGTAAACGGGCAGCGCGCCAATTCTTTTGATCCAAATCAGATTTGCAGAAGGATCGTCGAGGGCCTGGATCAACTTCCAGCTCAAGTCTTTATGGGCGCTGGATTTGAAAATGGACCAACCGGCGTAGCCAACCGTGGGGAACCCTTTGCCGCCAGGGCCTTTCGGCATGGGCGCGACGCCGTACTGATCGGGCTGCATGCGCTCTGCCACGGCGATGAGCGCGTCTGAATCCTGATCCACCATGGCGCAGGCGCCGGAATAAAAACCGGCGACGACCTCGTTGAATCCCCAGTTCACACTGTCGCGTGGCGCGAGCCCATCTTTGTAGAGCTCGACCATCCACGTCGTGCCTTTGACCCAATCGGCGCCGCTCAAGGTCGATTTACCGTCAGGACCGAAGAAAACATTGTTGCCGGCCATTGCAGCGCCGAACATGATCCAGGCATTGAGTCCACCCGGGCCGCCGCGCATGCAGTAACCGGACTTTCCGGGAAGCGTGGAAATCTTCTTCGCATCGGCACGAAATTCTTCCAGGGTCTTGGGCGGCGCGGCGATTCCCGCTTGTTTGAACACCATTTTGTTGTAGAACAGCGCCCGCAGATACAGCCCGTAGGGAAGCAAATAGGCAGTCCGGTCGACGCCGCGGGCCAGTTCGAGCGCGCGATCGCTCAACCCTTTCGTTTCGCTCCAGCGCGCAAGATAGGGTTCGAGACTCTCCAAGTTGCCATTCCTGACGTACAGGGATAGCCAGCGGTCGGGCATCTCGACCACGTCCGGCGTGTCACCCGCCGAAACCATGGTTGCAAATTTCTCAAATGCCGAACCCCAGGCGAGCGATGTGATTTCAACCTGTGTGCCGGGATTTTGCTTTTCGAAAGTGCTCACCAACCCTTTCAGCGTTTCGGTACGCTCCGGACTGGTGAGAACCTCCACGAGCTTGAGCGTGGTACTCGCTTGTACCGCGCCAAGCGGGAGAGCGCAGGCTGCCAGCAGCCAGCCCGCCAGCAGGCGGCCCTCGGCCCTGAACAATGCGCGGCCCTCAATCAATGCGCGGCCCTCGCGAATCCTTGCTCCAAATCGGACCAGAGGCTCTCGGTGCCTTCGAGGCCGATGCTCAGGCGGATCATGCGGGCCGGCACGCCGAAGTCGAGCGCCGAATTCGGGCCTGCGGCCTGCGCGCGGGCGATGAGCGCCGGGATAACGAGGCTTTCGTGGCCGCCCCAACTGACTCCCAATTGAAACAGCTCGAGCGCGTCGCAAAATTGGGGGATGTCGATGCCGGCGTCAACTTCGAATGAAAACAGTCCCGTGGTTCCGGTGAGGCCGGCGGGCAGCGGTGCCTCGAGCTTGGGGTGATGAACCGCGGTCACCCGCGAGTGCGCCGACAGGCGGCGCGCGATCTCCAGTGCGGAGCCTTCATGCGCCAAAACCCGAACGGGCAGGGTGCGCATGCCCCGAAGCAGCAGCCAAGCTTCGAACGGCCCAAGCTTTGCGCCGATATAGGGACAGACGGTGCGCCGGACTACGTTGATCAGATCTTTGCGCCCCGCCAGCACCCCAGCGACGGTATCGCTGTGACCGCCAATGTATTTCGAAGCGGAATGCAGCACCAGATCGACGCCCAGCGTGACGGGTCGCTGGAATATCGGGGTTGCCCAGGAATTATCGATTACGCTGAGAACGCCGTGGCGGCGGGCGAGGTCGGCCAGGGCACCCACATCGAGCGCCTGCATGGTCCAACTCGTCGGACTCTCGAGATAGAACAATTTAGCGCCCGGCAGAGCGGCATCGACTGTGCGCAAATCGGACCCGTCGACATAATCGATCATCACACCGAACTTCTTCAACAGCGTTTCAAAAAATCTATAGGCATCTGGATACACATGGCGCACACACACGACGCGATCACCCGGCTGCACGAAGGCCAGTACCGCGCCCGAGATGGCCGCCATTCCGCTGGGAAAACCGATGGCATCGTCGGCGTGCTCCAGGGCCGCAATTTTTTGTTCGAACAGGGTCACGGTAGGATTGGTCGTGCGCGAGTAAACGTTACGAGACCGATTTCCGGCGAAGGTATCGGCCATTTCTGCGTAGCTCTGAAAGGTGAACAGCGACGTTTGGGCGATGGCCGGGACGACGGCTTCGCCGGCATGCGCTTCGCTGTCATGCGCCAGCAGCTGCTGCGCGCGCATCAGTTCACGGTCCCGTGTACTCGAACTCACGCGGTGCTCTCCTTGAGCCCGCCCTGCCAACCTTCCTTAAGCTCGCCTTCCCAATTCGCCACCAGCACGGAGGCGACGGCATTGCCGAACACATTGGTCGCGGTGCGTCCCATGTCGAGCACATGATCGACCGCGATGACGAATACCAACCCTTGTTCCGGGAGCCCGAAATAGCTCAAGGACGCGGCAATCACCATGAGTCCGGCGCGCGGCACGCCGGCGATGCCCTTGCTCGTGACCATGAGAATGAGCAGCATCATGATTTGCTGATGCACGCTAAAATCGATGCGGTAGATTTGAGCGATGAACAGCACGCCAAAAGAGCAGTACATCGCCGAGCCGCACAGGTTGAACGAATAACCCAAAGGCAGCACGAAGGAGGCAATGCGCGTGCTGACCCCGAAAGCTTCCAGACGTTCCAAGGTTTGCGGATACGCCGCTTCGGAGCTGGAGGTCGAAAAAGCCAGCAGCAGGGGCGAGCGGATTTCGCGCAGCAACGTCCAACCCCGGCGCCCGATGCTTGAGTACAAAGCGACGCCGAAGAGAATCCACAGCAATACCAACGCAAGATAGAAGCTGCCGATGTATTTTGCGTAGACCAGCAACACGTTCAGGCCTTGGCTCAAGACGGAGGCGGCGAGCGCGGCGAAGATCGCGATGGGAGCCAGCGCCATGACGTAGCGGGTCACTCTCAATATTACGGCGGCGGCTTCGTCGATGATGTCGATCAGCCGCTTGACCTTGGAGCCGAGGCTGGAGGCGGCGGCGCCAAAGAATAACGAGAACACCACGATTTGCAGTATTTCGTTATTGGCCATGGCTTGCACCACGGAACTCGGGATGACGTGCTCGAGAAACTCCTTCAATTGCAGCGGTGCAGCCACGGCGGGTCCCCCGGCGGCCGCGGTCGCCGAAAGTCCGAGACCCGGCTTGAACAGCTGCACGGCCGCGAGACCGATCGCCATCGAAATCAGCGTCCCAATCACGAACCAGCCGAGCGCCTTCGCGCCAATTCTGGCGATCGCCGCGGCGCCCTCCATCCGGGCGACGCCGACGACGAGCGTTGAGAACACCAATGGCGCTATGATCATCTTGATGAGGCGCAAGAAGCTCGTCGTGATCAGCGAAAAGGCGGCTGCGGCGCCGTCAGCTCCGGGACCGGGCCCCAGCAGTTGATGCAGCAGCAGCCCAAAAAGCGGGCCGGCTATCATGGCGATAATGACAAACCAGGTGAAGCGCGATTTCATGAGGTACTTTTAGCACAGAGTTTATGAATACACGTAGCCCAGAACCTAAGCCCGCCCTGACCATGCAGGCGATTCGCGAGGCGCATGCGCGCATCCGCGACAAGATTCACCGCACCCCCGTGATGACCAGTGAAGTGCTCGACGGCCTCGCGGGGAATCGGTTGTTTTTCAAGTGTGAGAATCTCCAGAAGGTCGGCGCATTCAAGGCGCGCGGGGCCACCAACGCGGTGTTTTTGCTGACCGATGCGGAGGCGGCCAAGGGTGTGGTGACCCATTCCTCGGGCAATCACGCCGCGGCGCTGGCACGGGCGGCGAGACTGCGCGGCATCCCGGCCTATATCGTCATGCCGAGCAATTCACCGCAGGCGAAGCAGGCCGCCGTGCGCCGCTATGGCGGCGATGTGGTCCTGTGCGAACCCACCTTGGCAGCGCGTGAATCGACCGCCCGTCAAGTCATGGAGCGCACCGGCGCAGTCTTCATTCATCCGTATGACGACTTGCGCGTCATGGCAGGGCAGGGAACGACCGCGATCGAACTGCTCGAGGATGTTCCCGGCCTCGATGTGATTCTTTGCCCTGTCGGCGGCGGCGGCCAGCTCAGCGGCATCGCCGTGGCCGCAAAAGACATCAAGCCTGCCGTGCGTGTGATCGGCGTTGAGCCGGCCGGAGCGGATGATGCCGCGCGTTCGCTCAAGGCGGGTCACATCATCCCCATGCTCGAACCGCGCACTATCGCGGACGGACTCAAGACATCATTGGGGCAGCGGCCGTTCGCGGAAATCAAGCGCCTGGTCGACGACATTGTGACGGTGCGCGAGGAAGCGATTGTGCAGGCGATGCGCCAGATCTGGGAAGTGATGAAGCTGCTGGTCGAGCCTTCGGGCGCGGTCAGTTATGCGGCGATCGTCGACGGCCGTCTGCCGGCGTCGGGCGCGAGTATCGGGATCATTTTAAGCGGCGGCAACCTAGATTTGAATCATCTGCCCTGGCAGTCGGCACAGTGAAATTGCCGGCGGGCGGCCGATTTGCTAGTCGAGAAGTAGGGGGCTCAACGCATGCTCTTCGGCAATGCTGCCGGCGAGCGACAGGGCTTGCGCGCGACTCGGTGTGTCGCGCACCCACCGGGTGGGAGGCGGCAGCGGTTGATCGGTCAGCATCGCCAGCAGACTGGCATTGGTGGCTTCGACCGAGTCGAAGGGCGTGGCGTGACGCGAGCCGCGCACGACCACGAGTTCGGCGTTTAGTTTTTTTGCCAGTTCGCGCTTTTCGGCGAGCGGCGTGAAGTCGTTCTCCGCGGCGATCAACAAGACTCGGCAGTTCAAGCGATCCAAGCGATCCAGGATTGCCCAGCGCGCCAGCGCAAATCCGGTCCCCAAGTAGGAGTTCGCGGGAACCGATCCCATGACCCGTGCGGCATGCTCACGCATGGCCCGCTGCCACGGCTCCGGAAACAGCCGCGCGGCCATGAAACAGGCCGCGCGCGGCATTCCCAGCATTCGCACCAGCGTCGCGGAAACGTAGGTTTCGAGCCATTTGCGCAGGCTGTGCGGTTGATAGGTCGCCAGACTGTTGATCAGGCCGAGTTTGGGCACGCAGCTCGGCCGGATCGACGCCATTTCGAGTGCGACCGCGCCGCCCAACGAGAAGCCGACGATATTGGTCTTGCGGATATTGAGGTGATCCATCAGCCGCCACATCGCGTTCGCAAAACCGGCGATGGTGTATTCGCTGCGTGGCGGCGCGCTGTGCCCGCTGCCTGGCAGGTCGGGAATGATGAGCCGAAAGCGGTGTTCGAGGGCGGCCACTTGAAAAGCCCAAGCTGCGCCGCTGCATCCTAAGCCATGAATCAGTAAAAGAGGCTCGCCTCGTCCTCGCTCGAGATAATGAATGGAAGACTGCTCGTCACGAAAAAAGGCCATCGAACTCGCTCCTCAGCCGCTTCGTCTCGGCTGGATGTCAACTCTCGATAGCCATTTTCGCCCCTCAAAGCGCGCGAGTCTGCGCGCCGGAAACCGGAAAACTGCGTACCTTAAGCCCGAATTTATGTAGGCCAAGAGCTGACAGCCAAAAACCGACAGCAACAATCCTGATAGCATTCATAAATATCAACGGTTTTGAGGAGTTTTAGTTGACCTGGCGAGGATGGACAGCCTTTGTGGCGCTCGGAATCATTTGGGGGCTGCCCTATTTCTTCATCAAGGTTGCGGTGCTGGAAGTCTCGCCGTTTGCCCTGGCGTTCTGCCGTGTCGTGCTGGCTGCGGCGATACTGTTACCCATCGCTTGGCGGCGCGGCGCGCTGCGCTCTTTAACAAAACACAAGGCGGCCATCGTGGCCTTCGGCCTGGTCGAGTTCGCGATTCCGTTTTCGCTGATATCACTGGGCGAGCGCTGGATCAGTTCTTCGGTCACGGGAATTCTGATCGCGATGGTGCCGCTCTCGATTGCGTTGATTCAGCGCTTTTTCGGTATCCGTGAAGCGTTGGGACCGTGGCGCGTGGCCGGTCTTGCGATCGGCTTCATCGGCGTTGCCGCGCTGCTCGGCACCGGTCCGATCTCGGGTGCTATGGGGTGGGCGGGCGTGGGCTGCATGCTGATATCCACGATCTGTTATGCCGCGGGACCGCTGATCATCCAGCGCCATTTACAGGATCTCGATTCGATCGGGCCGCTTGCAGCAAGCTTAGGCGTGGCCAGCGTCATTTTGCTGATTCCGGCGGCTATTGAATTCCCTTCCAGCATGCCGTCCGCGAATGCGTTGGCGTCGATCGCGGTGCTTGGAATCGTCTGTACAGCAATTGCCATGTTGTTGATGTTCTATCTGGTTCGCGATGCCGGTGCCTCGCGCGCCTCGGTGATCACCTACATCAATCCTGTGGTGGCGACACTGCTCGGCGTCCTGGTGCTCGATGAGCACCTCGGTATCGGCGGCTTCATTGCCTTTGCGCTCATTCTGCTGGGATCGTGGCTGGCAACGCGCGGCAAGACCGCGCGAAGCAACCCGACCCGCGAGGCGGCAGTCAGGGCGTGAATCCCAGCAGCTATGCGGGCCTGCCGGAGCGATTTTTTGCGCGGGTGCAACCCACACGCGTCGCGGCGCCTCGGCTCATCATATTCAATCAGGCGCTCGCAGCGGACCTGAATCTCGACCTGTCCGGTGTTGACGCGCCGGGCTTGGCGAATCTTTTTTCAGGCAACGTCCTGCCGCGGGGGACTGTTCCAATCGCCATGGCCTATGCCGGGCATCAGTTCGGCCATTTTGTCGCACAGCTCGGCGACGGCCGGGCGATCTTGATCGGCGAGGCGCGCGACCACGCGGGCGTGCTTCGCGACATTCAACTGAAAGGCAGCGGCCGCACTCCCTACTCGCGCAGCGGAGATGGGCGTGCCGCGTTGGGACCGGTGCTGCGGGAATATCTTGTGAGCGAAGCGATGCATGCGTTGGGAATTCCGACGACACGGTCGCTGGCGGCAGTCAGCACCGGGGAGCTCGTGCAGCGCGAAACGCTGCTGCCGGGCGCCATCGTGACGCGAGTCGCCGCGAGCCACGTACGCGTCGGTACATTTGAGTATTTTGCGGCGCGCGGCGATGTCGCCGGCACGAAAACTCTCGCCGATTACGTGATCGATCGTCACTATCCGCTGTGCGCCAAAGAGAAGAGCCCCTATCTTGCGCTGCTGGAACAAGTCGTGTCGCGCCAGGCCGGTCTCATTGCTCTCTGGATGAATGTCGGCTTCATCCATGGCGTCATGAATACCGACAACATGGCCGTGTCGGGCGAGACCATCGATTTCGGTCCCTGCGCCTTCATGGATACATTCGATCCGGCCACGGTATTCAGCTCCATCGACGAGCGCGGCCGCTACGCCTTTGCCAATCAGCCGAATGCCGCGCTCTGGAATTTGGCCCGGTTCGCGGAAACACTGTTGCCGCTCATGAACGAGGACCCACAGCAGTCCATCGGTCCTGCGACCGAGGCGATCGCAACCTTCGAGACGCAGTTCAAAGACCGCTGGTTGGATGGAATGCACCGCAAGCTGGGCTTGTCGACCGCGGAGCCCGGAGACCGGCAGCTCGCCGAAGATTTTCTGAAGTCCCTGCAGCGCCGGCAAGCCGACTTTACCTTGAGCTTTCGCGCGCTAGCCGACGCAGCCTGCGATCGCGGCGAGCGGGCGGACGTCAACCGGGCGGACGGCGATGGAGCGCTTGGCGATGAGGATTGGATGCAGCGTTGGCGGGCGAGGGTGAGTCGTGAGTCGACAGACCCGAAGCTTCGCGCCGAATCGATGCGGCAGGCGAATCCAGCGTACATTCCGCGCAACCACCGCGT
Organism: uncultured Gammaproteobacteria bacterium; assembly: GCA_963721095.1. Classification (GTDB taxonomy): domain Bacteria; phylum Pseudomonadota; class Gammaproteobacteria; order Steroidobacterales; family Steroidobacteraceae; genus Bog-1198. The sequence continues at coordinate 1,744,698 of CAVRHU010000001.1, forward strand.
CGAGCAGGCGATTGTCGCGGCGGTCGAACGTGGTGATTTCGCGCCATTCGAGGAACTGTTGCAGGTGCTGGCGGCGCCCAACGTGGCGCGCGCTGCGTTCGCGGCGTATGCAAATCCGCCCGCGCCGGAGGAGCGCGTGCTGCAGACTTTCTGCGGAACATAACGCGGGTATTGCAATGTAATGGCGCAATCGCCGGTCTTATTTGACAGGAGTAAGATCGACACACATGACTATCGTAATCTTGGTTTTTTTGGGCGGCGTGCTGACCATCTTGAGTCCCTGCATCCTGCCGGTTCTGCCCTTCGTGTTCGCACGTTCGGAGCAGAAGTTCCTGACGAACGGCCTGCCCATGTTGGCCGGTATGGCCGTGACCTTTGCCGCGATCGCCACGCTGGCCGCGGTAGGCGGCTCTTGGGCCGTTAGGGTCAATCAATATGGACGTGTTTTCGCACTGGTGCTGTTGACCGTCTTCGCGGCAACACTGTTGTCGACGCGTTTGGCGGATTGGCTCGCACGCCCGTTCGTCGCACTGGGCAATCGGCTGGCGCAGTCAAACCCGGAAGCCGCGGGCCGAGTTACGCTTTTGAATTCCCTGCTGCTCGGCGTCGCCACGGGCCTGCTTTGGGCGCCCTGCGCAGGGCCCATTCTCGGGCTCATTCTCACCGGCGCCGCGATCTCGGGCCCCAACGCGCGCACGACCTTGCTGCTGTTTGCCTATGCGGCGGGCGCGGCAACTTCGCTCGCGGTCGCATTGCTGGCCGGCGGACGGGTGTTCGCGTTCTTGAAGAAATCGCTCGGCACCGGGGAATGGATCCGGCGCGGCCTCGGCGTCGCCGTGCTGATCGCCGTCGTGGCGATCGTGTTTGGTTGGGATTCAACCGTGCTCACGCGTTTGTCACTCAATGGCACGAATAGTCTCGAGCAGTCGCTCATCGACAAAATCGATCCTCAGAGTCACGCGCCCGGCGGCAGCATGATGGCGATGAGCAATTCCACCATGGCGATGAGCAACACCAAAGCGGACGGTCACGCCACGATGATGTCCGCCGCAAAGCCCGCCGGCAATCTGCCGGTTGAAGGTGAGATCCCTTCTTTCGCCGGCGCCACCTTGTGGCTGAACTCGCCGCCGCTCACGCCCGAGAGCTTGAGAGGCAAAGTCGTCGTGGTCGATTTCTGGACTTATTCGTGCATCAATTGTTTGCGTGCGCTGCCGTATGTGGAGTCGTGGTACCAGAAATACAAGGATCACGGTTTGGTGGTGATCGGCGTGCATGCGCCGGAGTTCGCATTCGAAAAGGATCCGGGCAATGTGCGGCGGGCGGTCGCGGACTTGAAGATCACTTATCCGGTGGCGCTGGACAATGACTACGCCATCTGGCAGGCATTCAACAACCAGTACTGGCCCGCGCATTACTTCATCGACGCCACCGGCCGTATCCGCGCGCATCACTTCGGCGAGGGCAACTACGATGAATCCGAACAGATCATTCGCACGTTGCTGAGCGAAGCGGGGCAGAGCGGCTTGCCGCCGCCGGGAATGGGCGGGGCAAAGCCGGTGGGCATCGAGGCGCCGCCGGATGAGCCGCACGATCAGTCGCCGGAGACCTATGTCGGTTACCGCCGCGCCGATAATTTCGCCTCGCCGGGTGGTTTTGCGCAGGATCAGCCCCATATTTACTCGGCGCCGGCGGCGTTAAAGTTGAATCAATGGGCGCTGAGCGGGTTATGGAATGTAGACCCGGAAAAAGCGGTGCTGGGCACGAAAGGCGGTAAAATTGGGTTTCGATTCTACGCGCGCGACTTGCACCTGGTGCTGGGCCCCGGCAGCGACGGCAAGCCGGTGCGTTTCCGGGTGACACTGGACGGTGCCGCGCCGGCAGCCAGCCATGGCGCGGATACGGATTCAAGCGGCGCCGGAGTCATCGACCGCCAGCGCTTGTATCAATTGATCAGGCAGGCCGGCGATGTTGGCGGGCACGTGTTCACGATCGAGTTCTTGGATCCAGGCGTGCAAGCGTATTCATTTACCTTCGGGTGAGGGGCAAGTCATGCAATCGTTCGTTAGTCGTCGTTACTTCATCGTCGGGTTGGGCGCCTTGTCGGGGTTGCCGTTGTTGGGCCGAGTCGCTGCGGCGACGCTGTCGGGTCCGATGCAAAACGGCGAGGTGTCGATTGAGAATTTCTCGCCGGCCGGCAAGAGCCTAGGCGTCGCTCGGGTGCCAAAAGTCGCGAAGACCGATGCCGAGTGGCAGAAGCAGCTTTCGCCGCTGAGCTATCGCGTCGCGCGGCAAGCCGACACGGAAGTGGCTTTCACGGGCGAATACGACAGGAATCACGCGGACGGCATCTATCACTGCATCTGCTGCGATACCGCGCTCTACGATTCCCGCACCAAATTCGACTCCGGCACGGGCTGGCCCAGTTTTTGGCAGCCGATTTCCGCGCTGAATGTGCTCAAGACTGTCGACAGGACTTTCGGCATGACGCGGGATGCAATCTCATGCCGGCGCTGCGACGCGCACCTGGGCCACGTGTTCGACGATGGCCCGAAACCCACCGGGTTGCGCTATTGCATGAATTCGGTTGCGCTGCATTTCACGCCGCGCGCTTAGGAGCAACTCATGGCCATTCGGAAGTCTTCAACATTGGTGCGGCTCGCGGCCTGCGCCGGCGCAATCGCGGCGGGTGCGATTCTCTGGCACGCGCCGCTGTTCGGCGCCGAGGCGCCCGTCGTCATCGCCCCTCCGGCCGTCGACAACCCCAAGGCGCCCGGCCCTGCGCAGACCGCCGTGCTATCGGGAGGCTGCTTTTGGGGCGTGCAAGGCGTGTATGAACATGTGCGCGGCGTCAAGAGAGTGATCGCGGGCTATGCGGGCGGCGACGGAAACACCGCGCACTACGAAACCGTCAGCACGGGAACGACGGGACATGCGGAATCGGTCGAGATTACATTCGATCCGGCGCAGATTTCCTACGGACAGATACTGCAAATCGCATTTTCCGTGGTCCACGATCCGACGCAATTGAATCGGCAGGGTCCCGATGTCGGCACGCAATACCGGTCGGAAATTTTTTACGCCAATGACGATCAGAAAAAGATCGCCCAGACGTACATCGCTCAACTCGACCAGACGCATGCCTTTGCGCGTCCGATCGTCACGCGCGTGGATCGGCTGACGGGTTTCTATCCCGCCGAAGCCTATCATCAGGATTATTTGATTCATAATCCCACGCAACCCTACATCGCAATTTACGACATCCCGAAAATCGAGAATTTCCGGCGCACGTTTCCGGAGCTGTACAGCGGATCGCCGGTGCTCGCACACAACTAGAAACCCCACGCCATGAAATCCGCCTTACGCGCGTGGTCGCTGCTGAGCGCCTGCCTATTTGGGCTGCAGTCCTTCGCGGCGGACACGGATAAGGCGATTACCGTGTTTGCCGCCGCTTCTTTGACCAATGCGCTGCAGGATTTGGGCGATGCCTTCACCAAGGACACATCGGTCCCGGTGCGTTTCTCGTTTGCAGCCAGTTCGGCGCTCGCCCGTCAAATCGAAAATGGCGCGCGCGCCGATGTATTTTTCTCCGCGGACCTCGAGTGGATGGATTACCTGCAGGCCAAAAACTTGATTCAAGCCGCGAGCCGGCACGATCTGCTCGGCAATCAACTGGTTTTGGTCGCACCGGCGGGCAGTCGAATTAATTTGAAAATCGCCCCGCATTTTGCACTGGCCGGCGCTTTGGGCAAGGGCCATTTGGCAACCGGTGATCCGGATTCCGTGCCGGTGGGCCGGTATGCGCATGCGGCATTGGCCAATCTGGGCGTCTGGGACCAAGTGGCGCCGCGGCTGGTCAGGGCAGACAGCGTGCGCGGCGCGCTCACGTTTGTCGATCGCGGCGAAGCTGCGCTCGGCATCGTTTACGCTACCGATGCCATGATCGACAAAAATGTGCGCGTGGTCGACGTGTTTCCGGCCGACAGCCACATGCCCATCATTTATCCTGCGGCGCTGACCAACGGCGCGCGGACGGACGCGGCCAAATTTCTCGCTTACATCCGCGGCCCAGCCGGCGATTTGACCTTTCGGCACTACGGTTTCACGCCGTTGCACTAGGGTTCTCGTACCTCTGCATTAGCGTCCATGGCCGGTATGCCCTGGCGAATGTCGGCGGAAAATGAATCGCTGCGATCCGACTGCCGGGCGCGATCGGTGATTCGGCCCAACGCCTGCAATTCCTCGAGCGAAAAACGCTGATCCAGGCCCCCCACGCGATAGACATAGGCGGGCAGATAGCCGGTGAACAGCAGCCGATAGCTCCAGGGGAGGTAGCCCACGATCCGCTTCATCATGTGATACACGAGCATGGTGCAGTTGACGGTCAGGGTGTTGTAGAAGCGCGGAGTATCGAGCAGCTGATTCGCCTGTTCCACGTAGCCCAGGAACAGGGATTGCATCGCCGCCTGCGGCATGCGCAGGCGGTACAAATAGTCGTCTTCGCCCCGGATATTGGTGCGCACACGGATGACATCGCGTTCATCGGCCGCGATGATGCTGAGGCCATCGCGCTTGAAGAATCCCCCGAGTTCCGAATAGGTGGCGTTTTTCCGGCGGCGTACCTCCACAGAAAAGGCGACGTGTTGGCCATCATCGAAGCCGAACGATATCAGCATGTGCGCGATTGCCCAGCCGTCCCAGTACGACATGACCATGTCCACAGAGTTGAGCTTGTCAAGATCGTAGCCGCGCGTCTCCCAGCGTTGTGTGTAGTCGCTGGTGCTGCGCCAATCGAAGTTGCGCACATTTCGCAGCGTCACGCGGTTGCCCTCGGCGCTGCCATGAGTGACTTGCGCGACATCATCCGCCCAAAGGCGGTCATTGGTGGGTTTAATGCGCCGCCACCAGGCTGCCAAGACCGTGAAGGCAAGAGCGAAGCTGATGAGGGCGAGTCCGGCATGACCTCGCCAGAGCGCGACCAATAAGCCGAGTGCGAACGCGCTCCACAGCAGGACGATGATGCGTTTGAGTTGTCTTCCCGGCGCCTGATACCCGAGTGCCAGCGCGGCCCAAGCAGCCGGAATCACCAGCAGCACAGTGGCAACAGCTGAGGCGGCGAATCGCAGAACACTTTCGATACCGGCGGCCGACATTCGGATCATTGTGCCAGCAACCTGTGGAGCCCGGTTCATCGTTTGATTGACAGGTACCGGCGGTGCAAGGTACGGTTTCTTGTGACTCAACCCTCCGCATTTCGACTCAATGTTCCCTTCATCAAGGAGCTCGGTGTCGAATTCATCAGCGCCGCCGACGGCCGCTCGATGGTTGCGCTCACGCTCGAGCCTTGGCACCTCAATAGTTGGTCCGTTGCGCACGGCGGCGTCATCATGTCGCTGCTCGATGTGGCGATGGCGGTGGCCGGCCGATCGCTCAATGCCGACGCGGGGGGCGGTGTGACGGTCGAGATGAAGACCAGCTTTTTGCAGCCGGCGAAAGCCGGCGCCCGTTTGCTCGTGTCTGGCTTCGCCTATCATCGCTCCATGACCATGGCGTTCTGCGAGGGCGAGGCCAGGGATACCGATGAGCGATTGATCGCCAAAGCAATGGGAACATTCAAATACCTAAAATCAGGAGCTGTTGCCGATGGCTGATTCTTTCCGCCGCATCGTGCTGGCGTCCCGGCCGCATGGCTGGCCTGCCTTGGAAAATTTTCGCCTCGAAGAAGCCCCGATGCCGGCACTCGGCGAGGGCGAAGTCCGCGTGCGAAACCGGTATCTTTCGCTCGATCCTTACATGCGGGGGCGAATGAATGACGCGAAATCCTACGCCCTGCCGCAAAAGCTCGACGACACCATGGGCGGCGCGACGGTGGGGGAGGTGGTGGAATCGCGCAGCAGCCAATTTGCGGTCGGGGACGCGGTTCGCGGCATGCTGGGCTGGGCGGAGTATGGGGTGAGCAAACCCGAGGGCTTAGGCAAAGTCGACACGCGTCATATTCCGCTGTCGGCATACCTGGGCGCGGTGGGCATGCCGGGGATGACGGCTTGGTACGGCTACAACAAAATCATGGAACCGAAGGCGGGCGAGACGGTGGTGGTCAGCGCGGCCTCCGGTGCCGTCGGCAGCGTCGTGGGGCAGCTCGCGCGCATTGCCGGGGTGCGTGTGGTGGGAATTGCGGGCGGGCCGGAGAAGTGCCGCTATGTCACGCAAGAACTCGGATTCGATGCCTGCGTCGACTATAAAACCGCCGCCGATGCCAAGGCGTTGGCTGGATTGATCGCCGCCGCCGCGCCCAAAGGCATCGATGCTCACTTCGAAAACGTCGGCGGCGATGTGTTGAACGCCGTCATGATGCTGCTCAATCCATTTGCGCGAGTGGCCATTTGCGGTCTCATCGCCGACTACAACATGACGCCCGGGTCGGTGCCGAAAAGCGCCATCTTGAACCCGGGTATGTTTCTGGTCGCACGCTTCAAAATGCAAGGATTCATCATTTCCGATCATTTGAATCTTTGGCCGGAAGGACTAACGGTTTTGGGCGGACTCGTGGCATCGGGAAAATTGAAATATAGGGAAACCGTCGCAGAGGGTCTGGCGGCGGCGCCCGCGGCATTCATCGGAATGTTGAAGGGTCAGAACTTCGGCAAACAACTGGTCCGGCTCTAAGCCTGTGCAACAGCTCATCCTGCACCATTACCCGATGTCGCCTTTCGCGGAGAAAGTGCGCTTGATCTTCGGATTCAAGGGCCTGAAATGGTCGTCTGTCCACATCCCCAACATCATGCCGAAGCCCGACTTGACTGCGCTCACCGGCGGTTACCGAAAGACGCCGGTGCTGCAAATCGGCGCGGACATTTATTGCGACACCGCGCTGATCGCCGACGTGCTCGAGGAGCGCGTACCGAAGCCGACCTTGTACCCCGGCGGCGTCGCGGCGGCAGCGCGTCTTGTGGCGCAATGGGCGGATTCCACGTTGTTCTGGACCGCGATTCCCTTTGCCATGCAGCCGGCGGGACTCGCACACCTGTTCGAAGGCACGCCGCCCGAGGCCATCAAGGCTTTCGCCGACGATCGGGTGGCGTTTCGCGCCAATATGCCGCGCATGCGTCCTGCGGATGCCAATGCGGCGTTTGCGCTTTACCTGGAGCGGCTGGAAGAGACTCTCGGCAAACAGACTTTTTTCTTCGGAGCGGCGCCGAGTATCGCGGACTTCTCGATTTATCACTGTCTCTGGTTCGTCGTGCGCGGCGGTCCGGTGGCAAAAATTTTTGAAAGCTTCCCGGCATTGCAAAGCTGGCGGGCTCGTATGGCTGCGTTCGGCCATGGCGCGCATGAGAAACTGGAGAGCGGCAGCGCGATCAGCATCGCGCACGATGCGGCGCCGGCGAAGTCGCCCGGAAATCTCGATTCACATGGTCTTGCCAGCGGCGACCGGGTGGTCGCGGCGGCAACGGATACCGGCGTCGATCCCGTCGAGGGCACGTTGTACGGTGCGACCAAAACGGCATTCTCGATTGCGCGGGAGGATCCGCGCGCCGGCCAGGTCGTCGTGCATTTCCCGAGATTGGGTTTCGAATTGCGCCGGGCAAAATAGAGCGGCGGTGCTGCTGGCCTCGGAGCGCGCTCGGACAGATCCTAGGTGGCGAGGCGGGCCGCCGGCGTGCGCCAGACTCGATAGCCGCCCAAAAAGGCGAATTCGTTGTTACCCAGCCGCGCGTTCTTGGGGAGTTTTTTCAGCTTGCGGGCGTTGCCGCCGCCGAGCACGACATAGTCGACTTCAAGCGCTTTGCTCAGTTGCTCGACCACCGCCGCAACCGTGCTGCGCCACTTCTTGGCACCCTGACGACGCCGGCCGCGATCGCCGACATAGTCCTCGTAGGTGCGGCCGTGCTTGTAAGGCAGGTGTGCCAGTTCCATCGGCGCTACGATCCCATCGACAACGAGCGCTGAGCCAAGGCCGGTGCCCAGTCCCAAGAAAAGCATGCGCCCGCCTTCGTAGCTGCCGATCGCCTGCATGGCGGCGTCGTTCATCAATTGCGTGGGCCGCCCAAAAGCCTTGCGGAAGTCGAAACCCACCCAGCCTCGCCCGAGATTGTAGGGCTCGGTGACAATCTTGCCGTGGACCACGACCCCGGGGTAACCAATGGATATGACGTCGTATTTCAAGTCCTTGGTCAGCTGACGTACGTGCGCGACCATCTTGCGGGGCGTGAGCGTCGGCCCGGACTCAAATTCGCGCGTTTCGCGCTGGCCCGAGACCCGGGTTTTTACATGGGTCCCTCCGACATCGATGGCGAGCACCCGCCGCTGAGCCTTTCGTTGCATGGTGCGCGCACAATAGCGCACTTGAGTGTCGCTCGTCAGTCGTGTCTCCTGACATAATGTGCGCCATGAACATACTATCGCCCCTCGGTCTCCCAATGGTGTTGTGTGCGGCGATAGCAGGCTGCGCGGCAGCGCCAACGGTGCCCGGACCGCTGCGCGTGCCTGCGGATCAAACGCTGATCAAGCAGTTGCATGGAGCCGGCGTGCAAATTTACCAATGCCAGCCAGCGAAGAATGATCCTGCACAGTTTGAGTGGGTGTTCAGAGGACCTGAGGCCAACCTGCTGACCAAGGGGGGCCGAATCGTCGGCAAGCATTACGCGGGACCGACCTGGGAGGCCGCGGACGGCAGCCGGGTGGTCGCGGAGGCGATCGGCAGCAGCCCGAGTTCGAAGCCCAACTCCGTTCCCTGGCTGCTGCTTCGCGCGCGCGCCACCTCGGGCAACGGGCTGTTCACGCACGTGCAGTTCATCCAGCGCTTGAACACCGTAGGAGGCAGCGTGCCGGCCATGGGATGCCGCCGCGAACAGGCCGGACAGCAGCTGCGAGCCTCGTACACCGCCGACTATTTATTCTATGGCGCGAGACATTGAGCGCGACTGAGGACGACCCGTTGGAGCGGGTTCAGTCGAAAATCGCGTACCTCGAGCGCGCCCTCGTGGAACTGAGCGATGCGGTGTTCCGCCAGCATCAGGATATTCAGTCGATCGAGGCGCAGCTGAAAGCCATCAAAGACAGAATTGCGGGTACGCCATCGGATGATGCGCGCACGTTGGAACAGGAGCGTCCGCCTCACTACTGATTAAGGGACTTTGGGGTTTCGGACATGATGGTCGTCGTGATTGTGATTGCGGTCCTGCTCGGGGCCGTTGCCATGGGGCTGATCTACCTGCGCTCGCGCGGCGCCCGCACGGCGAAGACGCTGCTGCCTGCGCGCGGGATCGCCGCGGCCATCAAGTCGCGGGGCGGTGCGCCGACCGCGGTGCCGGACGCCGCTCGAGCCGCGCTGGCGAATGACCTGGTCACCGGGCGTCTTTGGAAGCTCGCGTTTGCTGCGGCGGCGGAAACCGTACCTTTGGAAGCGGCGCATGAGCGGGTCGGGGAGGCGGTCTGCGCCGTGCTTCAGGACGATACGCTGGACCCGAAGTATTTTCCGCGGCGGCCGACCTTGATGCCGCAATTGCTGCGCGCGGTGGATGATCCGCGCAGTGCTCCGGATAAGCTCGCGCGCATCGTCGCGCACGATCCGGTGCTGACCTCCGATGTGCTGCGGCTCGCGAACTCGCCATTCTACCGAACGTCACCGGCGCCCATCGAGACCATCCAACGTTCGATCGTCGTTCTCGGCGTGGACGCGTTGCGAGGCCTCGTGGCGACGGCCATGCTGCAGCCCGTGTTTCGCGCAACGCGCAGCAATTTTCCACGCTTTCCGCGCATGTTATGGGAACGGACTGAGCGCGCCGCGCAGGCGGCGGAACTGTATGCACTCAAGGCGCTGCCGCAGGATCGCTTCGAGGCGCAGCTCTTGATCCTCCTCAGCGCCTTGGGGCCATTGGTTGTTTATGGCGCCACCCTCGATGTGTACTCGCAGCGCCCGCGGCTGACGCCGAGTCCGATGCTGTTTGTGTCCCTGATCGCGGCGCTGGGTCCTCAAGTTTCATTGCGTATCGCGCAGAATTGGGAGACCTCGCCGCGCCTCGCCGCCGCGATTGAAAGGGCGCCGGGTGAAGGGCTAAGCATGGCGCTGTGCGCCGGCGAACTGCTCGGAACCTTGTACTTGCTGCAGACGCAGAACGTCATTACGGCCGAGGAGAGCCTGGCAACGGCCAACGATATTGGGTTGCCGGATACGATCGTGGCGCCGATCTGGGCGCGGCTGACGAGCGGCCAATAGCGGCTATGGCATCATGGCGAAATGATGTTGGTTAGAGATCCGACCGACTGGATCGATGAGGCCCACCGTCGATCGGATCGGCTATTCCTGCGGACGCTGGAGGGCCGCGATTTCAGCTATGCGGCGCTCCGCGAGCTGTCCGGACGCATTGCCGGAGTGCTCCAGCGCCGCGGCGTGCAGAGCGGCGACCGGGTGGCGGTTCAAGTCGACAAATCCGCCGAGGCGGTTTTTCTTTACGTTGCTTGTCTGCGCATTGGTGCGGTGTTCGTGCCCATCAACGTGGCGAACACGCCCAACGAAGTCGAATACTACCTGCGCGATTCACAGCCGCGGGTTGCGATTGTCCGGCCGCAAGACCGAGCGTCGCTCGAGCCGCTGGCTCGGCAAGCGCAAGTGAGCTGCGTGGAGACACTGGGTGCGGACGGCACCGGGTCCCTGCTGGCGCTCGCCGGCGAGTCCGCTGTGGATTTCTACGCGCCGCGCCACCACGAGAGCGGCGCCATCGCCGCCATCATCTACACCTCCGGCACGACCGGCCATCCTAAGGGCGCGATGTTGACGCGCGCCAATCTCGCCTCGAACGCCGCGGTGTTGGCCGAGGCGTGGCGTTTCTGTGAAGCGGATGTGTTGCTGCACACCTTGCCCCTGTTTCACATTCACGGCTTGTTCGTTGCGATCAACACGGTGCTTGCGTCGAAATCCAGCCTGCTGCTCGCCTCCAAGTTCGATGCGGCTCAGGCGGTCGAGCATTTCACCCAGGCTTCAGTTTACATGGGGGTGCCGACGCACTACACGCGCCTGCTGCAGCAAAAGAATCTGAATCGAAATACCACGGCGACGATGCGCCTGTTTGTCTCGGGCTCGGCGCCCTTATTGGCGCAGACCCACCGGCAATTTCTGCAGCGCACGGGACATGTGATTCTGGAGCGCTATGGCATGTCGGAAACCATGATGAACACGTCCAATCCCTATGACGGCGTGAGACTGCCGGGGTCGGTCGGTCCGCCTTTGAAGGGAACTTCAGTGCGCGTGCGGAATTCAGAAAACGGAGCGATCGAAGCCGGCCCCGATGTGGTTGGCACTCTCGAGGTCAAAGGCCCCAATGTTTTCGCGGGGTACTGGCGCGACGAGGAGAAAACGCGCAGCGAGTTCTCCGCGGATGGATGGTTCAAGACCGGAGATGTCGGACGGATCGATCGCAACGGCTATGTGCACATCGTCGGGCGTGCCAAAGATCTGGTGATCAGCGGCGGCTACAACGTCTACCCCAAAGAAGTTGAAACCGAGCTGGACGCCGTCGAGGGAGTTTTGGAAAGCGCGGTATTCGGCGTGCCGCATCCGGATTTCGGCGAAGGGGTCACCGCCGTCGTCGTGGCCAAGCCCGGCGCGGTCATTTCGGAAGAGGCGATCATCGAATCGATCAAGGAGCGCGTGGCCCGCTATAAAGTGCCGAAGCGGATTCTCGTGGTCGAGGAGTTGCCGCGCAATGCCATGGGCAAGGTTCAAAAAAATGCCCTGCGCAAGACCTTTGCAGCCCTCTACGAGACTCATTAGTCGCTTGGGAGTAGCGTTACCATCGTCAGAGTTCGGGCGCCGAGCGGCGCACCGCCGTCGGACTGATCGATGACCACGTAGAAGCTTTTTGATTGGGTATGGGGAGCGATGCTCAAGGGAATACTCAATGACACAGTGGACTTGCCATCCGGGAGGTATGCCAGCTGCGGCGCGACAGCGGAGAAATCCGCGCCCGGTTTTGCGGTGCCCGACTCCGTCCACCAGGTAAAGCTGGTCTCGCCCCGTAAACTGCCTTTGCGATGCACGCTGATCTGGGCCGACGGTTGGCCCACGGGAACATCGACCGTGTCCGCCGCCAACTCGATCTTCGATGCGCCCGTCGGGGCTTTAGCCGCCGGCGCCGCCGCGGGTGCGCTTGGCGCGGCGGTCGCCGTCACCTTGCGAGATGCCGGCGCGGAATTTGGTGCCGAGGGCGGCACGGCAGCGGAGGCCTTGGCGCGCTCGCCGGAGGGCGTCGTCGCCGTTGCCGCGGCGACGGGTGGTGCGGATGTCGAGGTGGCGGCCGGTGCGTTAACCGGCGAAGCGGCAGCAGGTGGTGCGGATGTCGAAGTGGCGGGCGGCGCCGAGGTTGCCGGAGTACGGATCGATGCGGTCGAGTCGATGCTCGGCAGCATGGCCCGATGGGTGACCAGCCAATAGACGCCGAAAAGCAGCGCCGCGGCGCCGACTGCAATGGCCGCTCCAAGCCAGGACTTGGATTCTTTGGCAGTCGGCGGCTCCAGCAGATCGTTGATCGGTGCCAATTTCTTGGCCGCGCGGCCCAACTCCAGTTCTGAAAGCCATTGCTGCACATCGTGCGGTCGATTCTCGCGCTCCCAACGCAGGGCGCCACGCAACGCATGCCACTGCCGGTTGCTGAGATTGGCGGGTCGGCGAAGCTTCAACTTCGCCTCGCGCGCTTCGATCGCGGTCCGCTTCGGAAATGGATGCGAGCCGGACAATAACAGGTATGCAATGCAGCCCAGTGAAAACACGTCGTCTCTGGCGTCTGCGCGCTCGCCCTCGAGCACTTGGCAACTTGCATAGTTGGACGCCGAAAACGGCAGCGTCATCTCAGGGTCAGGTCCTTGAGCGGCCCGGCGCGCCTTGTGCGAGGCGCCGAAACTCAAGACGCGCAGCTCGCCGGACCCTGTGACAAAGATGTTTTGCAGATTCAGATCGCCATGCACCGCGCCGCGAGAATGCGCATACCTCAAAGCGGCGCCGACATCACGGATGACCGCCAATGCGTGGGGACGCTCCAACGGCAGCAGTTTTCTCGCCTGCAATATGCGGTTGAGCGGTGCCCCTGTCAGGAGTTCCATGGTGAAGAATACCGACGCGCCATCGCGGTCGAAATCGAACACACGGATAATGTTGGGATGCGACAGCATTTGCAGGGACTGAAATTCCCGGCGCAGCTCCGCCAGCAATTCGGCTCGCTTGGCGACCGCCGGATGCAAGACCTTGATCGCCAATCGCTGAGTGCCCGGCGTTTCCAGTCGGAATTCATCCAGAACTTGGAACACAGTGCCCATGCCGCCCTGTCCGATTACCGCTTCGATTCGATAGCGGCGCCGCAGCACACGGCCGGGCCTGGGTTCGCCCACCGAGTCCGAAGGTTGCGATTCTTCACGGCGCGAGTGCGCATCGGTTTGTTCCATGCGGGACGGCACGACGATCTCGCTGGCCAATGGAACCTCGCGCGGCGCAGGCGCCTCCGCGGCGGCCGCCGGGACCGTACCAATTCCGAGCACCATCTCAGCCAGCGCAGTCTTGATCTTTTTGAATGTCTCGATCTCGATCCGGCCGCGGCGGTAGTATTGATCCAGCTGCGACAGCACCTCGAAGGTTCCATCGGGGTCGGCGCTGAACCGCGCATGCATCGCGCGCAAAAACGCCGGAGCATCGCAGCTGCCGCCGGCGAGCGCGTCCAACCACGACTTGATGGTGCCGTCCTCCGTCATTTCGGACGGCTGAATGCCGGCTGGCCGCATTATCGGGCTCATAAGCCATTGTACCCACTACGACGCGATGACGCGTTGCACTTCCTTGTAGGAGTAGACCCAATGATGTATGAACTCTATTACTGGCCAACCATCCAAGGCCGAGGCGAATTCGTGCGTTTGGCCCTGGAAGAAGCGGCTGCGCGCTACCGCGACATGGCACGAGAAGCGGGTCGAGGTGCCGGCGTGCCGTCGCTCCTGTACTTTTTACAGGGACGAACGGTGCGGCGGCCGCCATACGCCCCGCCGTTTTTGCGGGCGGGAAGTCTGATCATCGGTCAAACCGCCAACATCCTGCAATTTCTGGGGTCAAAACACGCGCTGTCACCTCCTGCCGACGAGCGGACGGTCGTGGGTTCACCAGCTGCAATTGACGATGGCCGACCTCGTCGCCGAGGTACACGACACCCATCATCCAGTCCCGAAGCGGGAGCCGGAACGGTGCGGAAAGCGACGCTGCGCGAGCAAACCGTCTTTGTTAGCCTGGTGCGCGTTTGCGTCGGCGGCGAATGAGTCGATAAATCCAGATACTGAGCGATGCCAAAATGATCAGCGCCGCAACGGCAGCCACGATCAATATCCGCAGTCCGTTCTCCATCACAAACGGTCCGCTCTGGCTGTAAAAGCCATTAAATTTGCGCAGAGCCGCGGGGAGTGCGGCCACATCGTCCTTGGTGAGCTGCAGCGCATGCTCGTCGGGATGGTAGGTGGATTGCCAATCCAATAGTCCTCCCGACCGATTCTTTTCAACGTGGCCGCCCAGCACGAAGCTCACGGGCCGATCTTTGAGAAATTCCGCGACTCGCTGCGCGCTCGCTTCATACGCCTTCGTGTCATCGACCAAGAGGCGCCCGGGGAGCAGAAAATCGCCTGAAAAGACCAAACCGGTATTGCGATCGTAGTACACCAGCTGCGCCGGATGGTGCCCCGGTGCCGGCAGGACATCGATGGTGCGGTCGCCGAGGTCGATTTGCGCACGCCCATTTGGCCAATCGGCAAACCCAAAATACTTGCGTACACTGCCTAAATCCGAGTGCACCAATTCGATGCCGCTCACTCCCTCGAATTGCGGGTCGCCGGCGCGATGATCCAGATGTCCGTGACTGTGCACCACGAGCAGCGGTAATTTGGCCGCGGATTCTCCCGGCAACAGGCTCATCACCCGGGATTCCAGGGGCATCAGGTTCGGATCGGCAAGATCGCCGGTGTCGATCAGCAGCGCCCGTTTGCTGCCGATCAACAGATACATGAACGGCGCTTCCCAGGTGGAACACAGTTTTTCCCGCAAGATGATCGTTCGATCGTTGTAGCGATGGATTTGAATCGGGTCGGGCAGGCGAGCGGGGCAAGTCTCCGCGCCCGCATCCCAATGCACTTCCATCGAGCCAGGCAGCAAATCGGCGCTGCGCGCGAGCAGGGGCACGAGCGGAAAAAGTGCAAACAGGAAAATCGGCACGGGCAATTTCATGACAGGATCCTTATCTTTCCGGATGCTTGCGGACGGGACGGCGGGTATGGGTGCGCTTTCGTGCCATGGCGATGAATTCGTCGATAGCCACCGAGGTGCGGCGCCGGTCTCCGGTGCTCATCACTTCGATGAACAGTCCGTCGAATACGGCGACAATCAGAGTCGAGAATGCCGGGGAGCGCTGCGAGGGCTTCAGCACCGCCTGAACCGACTCGAGCCAGTTGGCAGAGTTTCTCTTCAAGAATCTTCCGTAGGTCTTTTGGTCGTGCGCCGCGAGGATGTGCAGTTGGTACAGCACACGAAGCTGCGCGAAGTTGGCGTCCTGCAAGGCCCAATCCCAAAATAACCGCAGCGGTGCGGTACGGACGGGTCGGCGCTGCTCCAATAGTGCACTCAGCGAACGCTGCAATCGCACCTGCATCTCATCCAATACTTCGAGGAGCAGCCGCTCCTTCGACCTGAAATGAAAAATCAACAAGCGCGCGCTGGTTCCAACCGCGGCAGCCATCGGGCGCAGCGAGACGTCGGCCACACCGCGCCTGACCAGGTAGGCGATCAGGCGGTCCAGCAGCAGGGTCTTGCGCGTCGACATGCGACCGATCCTATAATGTAACGAGTGTTACATTCAAGAGCGCCGAGCCGATTGATGATTATGCTGCGAGACGCGCGCACGGGTTGCCGGCCGAAGTTATCGGTTCTTCGCCAAGTATGATAAAGTTCATACAATTCAATAGCATGCATCCGAGGGTTCAGCCATGCTCGATCTGCTGCTCGCCATTGGTCACCATCTGCTGATCTTCGCCATCTTTGGAATCATCTGCGCCGAGTTCTGGGCGGTACGTCCCGGCATGAGCAGCACCACGGTCGCGCGAATCGCCGGACTCGATCTGTGGTACGGAATATTGGCGATGGCGGTTCTGGCGGTCGGTTTCAGCCGGGCGATTTTCGCCGCCAAGGGCTGGGGCTATTACTCGCACAATGCCTTCTTTTGGGCCAAGCTGGGCACATTCGCCGTCATAGGGCTGCTGTCGGTGCCGCCAACGCTGGCTTTTATCCGGTGGCGAAAGTCGGGGCAGGCGCCCAGCGAGTTGAACGTGCGATCCGCCCGGCGCTACTTGCACTGGGAATTGGCCTTGTTCGGGTTTTTGCCCATATTTGCGGCCGCCATGGCGCGAGGGTACGGAGAGTTCTAGATTTGCCTCGCGCTTCGCAGTTATCGGGGAACCGAAAGCCCGCTCCAAGTTCAAAGCCTACCGCGAGTCGCGCCTCAGGGTCGATTCCGCCCGCGCGCTTTTCCGAGTTTCGAGTGATTGTCATATGCAAGAGATTTTCATGAAGGACTGTGTCGAATGAATCAAAAAGCCGCCCCGCCGCTCCATGAGCAAAACGCGAGGTACCAACCCGCCGCGCCTCGAGAGCATGTTCCGGTGCCCCTGGCTTTGGATCCCGCGATGCGGGCCGCGCGCGAGACCGTCACCCAAAGCTCGGCCTGGATTCGTCCGCTGCAGCAGGAGATGGCGCGGGTCATCGTGGGTCAGCGGCATTTACTGGACCGCTTGCTGATCGCGTTGCTCACCAATGGGCACGTCCTGCTGGAAGGTGTGCCGGGTCTGGCGAAAACCCTCGCGCTCAAGACCCTGGCGAGCTGCATCGCGTTGCATTTCAAACGGCTGCAATTCACACCCGACATGCTTCCGGCCGACATTGTCGGCACGATGATTTACAACCCTCAAGACGGGGCATTTCGCACGAAGCACGGCCCGATCTTCAGCAACCTGATTCTGGCCGACGAAATCAATCGCGCGCCTGCGAAAGTGCAAAGTGCGCTGCTCGAAGCCATGCAGGAACGGCAAGTGACGATCGGAGATTCGACGTACCCGCTGCCCAATCCCTTCTTGGTGCTCGCCACTCAAAATCCCTTGGAGCAGGAGGGAACTTATCCGCTGCCGGAGGCACAAATCGACCGGTTCATGATGAAGGTGATCGTCACTTATCCAAACCGGGCCGATGAGCGCGCCATCCTGGATGCGATGGCGACGACGGAAGCCATGCTCGTTCCCCGAGCCGTCGTGAGCGCCGAGCAGATCGTCGAGGCTCGTCACATCGTCAATTCTCTGTACGTGGATGACAAGATTCGCGACTACATCGTCGATCTGGTCTTGGCGACTCGTCCTCCGATCGCCCCGTCCCTTAATCTGAACGGCTATATCCAAAACGGCGCCTCGCCGCGCGCCACCATCGCGCTCACCCTGGGGGCGCGAGCCATGGCGTTCTTGAACGGCCGCCACTTTGTCATCCCGCAGGACGTGAAGTCGATCGCTCTCGATGTGCTGCGGCATCGGGTATCCGTCACCTATGAAGCAGAGGCCGAAAACATCTCCTCGGAGAATGTGATCGAGAAGATCCTGAATACTCTGCCGGTGCCGTAGTGGCGCGGGACACCGCAAAATCCAACAAGGCCATCATGAGCAGCATGCGGCAGCTCGAGATTCGCACCCGCCGCATGGTCAACGACAGCCTGGCCGGGTCCTACCATTCCGTATTCAAGGGCCGCGGCATGGATTTCGACGAGGTGCGCGAATACAGTCCCGGCGATGAGGTGCGAACCATCGATTGGAATGTGACGGCGCGCGCCGGCCGCCCGTTCGTCAAGAAATTTACCGAGGAACGCGAGCTGACGATTTTCCTCCTGGTCGACATCAGCGCTTCGGGGAATTTCGGCTCCGGCGCGATGAGCAAACGCGATCTTGCCGCCGAACTTGCCAGCGTCCTGGCATTTTCCGCCATTCGCAACAGCGATAAGGTCGGATTGCTGTTGTTTACCGATCAAGTTGAAAGGTATCTGCCGCCGAAGAAAGGCCGCCGTCACGTGTTGCGGGTGGTGAGGGATATTTTGTACCACACGCCCGAGCGCATCGGGACCAACACCATCAAGGCGCTCGATGTTGCAAACCGGCTGTTGCACCGCCGTGCGGTGGTATTTCTCATTTCGGATTTTGAGAACCCCAATGGCTCGGCCGCCGCGCGCCTCGATCTGCGCCGCGCCATGCGCCGCACGAACCGCCGCCACGATCTGATCGCGGTGCACGTCGAGGATCCGCGAGAGAAGGAACTTCCGAACGTCGGAATCGTGGCGCTCGAAGATGCCGAAAGCGGTGAAGTTATCGAATTGGATACCGCCAGCGCGTCGGTACGCAAGCGCTTCAAAGAGATGTCCTTTGAAAGGGGACGCCGGCTGGTGGGCGATTTTCGTTCCGAGGGCATCGACACCTTGCAATTGCAGACAGATGCGCCCTACATGCCTGCGCTGCAGCGATTCTTCAAGACCCGAGAGCGCAGGCGGGCATGAAGGCGGGACTCGTCGGTACGCGCTCGGCGGCTGGCGCGATGCTCGGCATGCTCGTCGGCGCGGGCGTTGCTGCCGCGCCGGTCGCGGAAGACATTCGCGACATCCGCGGCCCGATATATCTGCTGCCGGCCTGGGTGTTGCCCGCCATCATCGGCGGCGCAGTCCTCATCGCGCTGGCCATCTATGGCTTGTGGCGTGGACGGCGCAATCGCGCCGCGCGGATTTTGTTGCCGCACGAAATTGCCCTGCAGCGGCTGGAGGAGATCGTCGCGCTCATGAAGCCCGCGCGCGCCCGGGAGTTCTCCATTGCGGCCTCCGATATCATCCGTCTCTACATCGAGCAAAGATTCAAAGTGACCGCGACGCGCCGCACCACCGAAGAGTTTCTGCGCGACCTGCTCGGCAGCGCCGATGCAGCGCTCGCCCAGCATCGAGGACTGCTGGGAGAATTTCTGCATCAATGCGATTTCGTGAAATTCGCGGGCCAGTCGCTGACCCAGCGCAACATGGAATCGCTGCGCGAAAGTGCGCGCGCCTTCGTTTTGGCAACCGTCGTTACGCATGACCCGCTTCCTGCAACCTGAGTGGTTTTGGCTGCTCGCCCTGCTGCCACTTGTGCTGCTGTGGCGCGGGAGGCGCGGCCCGGTCGCCGCCATTGAATACTCCGATGTCAGCCTGGCGCGCGATGTTGCGCGTCGCGGCCGCAGCCGCATGGGCCTGTTGGTGTGGATGTTGCCGATTCTCGCCGCCGCCTTGATGGTCGTCGGGCTCGCGCGTCCGCAACGCGCGCATGGCCGCACCGAAGTGACCGCGAACGGGATCGATATTGTTCTCGATCTCGATGTTTCCGGTTCAATGCAGGCGCTCGATTTCCTGGTCGACAATGAACGTGTGAATCGCATTGCAGTAGTCAAGACGGTGGTCGCGAAATTCATCGATGAACGGCCCGACGACCGAATCGGCATCATCGCGTTTGCGGGTGCTCCGTACCTCGTCAGCCCGATCACGCTCGATCATGACTGGCTGCAGCAAAACTTGGATCGGGTCACCGTCGGCGGCACCGACGATGGCACCGCGATCGGCTCGGCAATCGCGGCGAGCGTCAACCGATTGCGGCTTACGCAGGCAAAATCCAAAGTGGTTATTTTGCTCACCGACGGCGTGAACAATACCGGCAAGATTTCTCCGCTGGCCGCCGCGGAGGCAGCCCGGGCAATGGGCGTCAAGATCTACACGGTTGGCGTGGGCGTGCGCGGCGATGCGCCGATCCCGGTGCGCGATGCGGCGGGCAACTCGCGCATCGTCATGGCCAGGGTCGATGTCGATGAGAAGACGCTGCAGGCGGTGGCCGACGAGACCGGCGGCAAGTTCTATCGTGCCACCGACACAGGTTCGTTGAGAAAAATCTACGAGGAGATCAACCGCTTCGAGAAGACTGCGCAAACGGTGCAGAAGTTCGAGCATACCGAGGAGCTGTACCCCTGGGCGCTGATTCCCGCTTTGGCCATCCTGGGGCTTAGCCTGCTGCTGCAGCAAACGCGGCTGCGGAGACTGCCGTGAATATTGCCAACCCCATATGGCTGCCGGTGGGAGGGCTGTCGGCCCTGTTGCTCGTCTGGCTGTGGCGCCGCTACGATGCGCGCCAGCACGCCGCGTTGGCCAAGTTCGTGTCGGCGCATCTGCGCCGCCAATTGACACGATCGATCTCGCTTGGCCGGCGCCGCCTGCAGCGAGGCCTGTTCCTCGGCGCGCTGATCGGCCTGTTCGCGGCGCTCGCGGGTCCGCAAGTGGGATTCCACTGGGAGCAGGTCAGCCGCCGCGGCAACGACATCATTTTCGCAATCGATACGTCGCGCAGCATGCTGACTCCCGATGTGAAACCGAATCGGCTTACCCGGGCGAAACTCGCGATCGATGATTTCGCAAAAAAATTGGACGGTGACGCCGTGGGGATCGTGGCGTTTGCGGGCACTGCGTTTTTGGCCTGTCCGGTGACACTGGACTATGGCGCGTTTCACGAGTCGCTGGCCGCCATCGATACGGGAACGATCCCGCGCGGCGGCACCAATATAACGAGCGCCATCCAGGCCGCGCAGGCGGTCCTGCGCCGCCGCCCCAGCAGCGATAAAATATTGATCCTGGTGACCGACGGTGAAGATTTGGAGGGGAGCGCCTTCGAGGCGGCACAGGCGGCGGCCAAGGCGGATGGCATTAAAATCTTCACCGTGGGCGTGGGAACAACGGCGGGCGATTTGATCCCAATTCCGACGGAGCAGGGTGGCGGATTCGTGAAGGACGAGACCGGAGCATTCGTCAGGTCGCGACTCGATGAGCAGGGGTTGAAAGCCATCGCCGGCGCGACGGGCGGATTTTACGTGCCGCTGGGAACGCAGGCGGAAGGGTTGGAATTAATTTTCCAGAATGTTCTTGGCTCCATTGCAAAGCACGATCTGGCCTCGCGGCAGAAGAAAATATACAACGAGCGCTTTCAGTGGCCGCTCGCCGCTTCGTTTGCGATGCTGCTCGGCAGTCTTCTGATTGGTTCGCGACGGCGCAGCAGGGCAGCGCTTAGGGCGCCTGCCGCCGCACCGCTCGTATTCCTGCTGTTGGCGCTATGCTTTCGCACGGTGCACGCCGACTCAGTTCCATCCTCGAAAACGCCGGTCGCGGAATATAATGCCGGGACGGCCGCGTATCGCGCGGGCCAATTCCCGCAGGCCGCTCAATCGTTCCAGCAATCCATTACTCACTCGCCCTCCGATGACCCGAAACGATTGGCCGTTCAGGAAGACGCCTATTACAACCTCGGCAATACGCTGTACCGGTCCGGGCAGAAAACCGAGCACACCTCTGCTCAGGAGACCCTGAAGCAATGGGACGATGCAGTGAAGGCCTACGACACGGCGCTGCAGTTGCGCGCCGATGATGCGGACAGCAAGTACAATCGGGACTTGGTGAAGCGCAAGATCGATGCCTTGAAGCGGCAGCAGAATCAGCAGAATCAAGGCAATCAGCAGAATAAGGATAAAAACCAGAATCAGGACAAAAATCAGAACCAGAACCAGAACCAGAACCAGAAGCAGGATCCGAATCAAAAGCAGGACCAGAAGCAGGATCCAAACCAGAAGCAGGATCAAAATCCAAACAAGGATCAAAATCAGCGCAATCAGCAGAATCAGGGCCAAAACCCGCCGAACAATCCGCAACCAGGTCAACCGCCGCAGAACTCGGGTCAGCCGCCCGGTCAAGAGCCGAAACAAGGCCAGGCCGGAGCGCCGCCGCCAAAGGCCGCCGGTGAAAAAGGCGAGCAGCCTCCGGGCGCTGCGCAACCGCAGACAGCGGACACTCAACGCGTTCCCGGCCAGATGACCCCGGAAGAAGCGCGCGAACTTCTGGACTCCGTCAAGGGAGACGAGCATCGAGCTCTGCCCATTCCTTGGGCGCAGCGCGGCGCCATTCAGCCGCCGGACAAACCGTTCAAGAACTGGTAATCATGAGCCGCAATCCCATTCGTAGCATTCTGGCGACCGCCCTGGGTCTGCTGGGAATGCTTATAGGGACGTCGGCCCTGGGTGATGATCCGCTGGTCTACGCGACCCTGCAGCCGGCGCAAATTCAGTTGGGCGAATCGGCGCAATTCACCATCACGAATTTAGGGGATGGGACGAACCCGATTACCATGCCCGTCGTTTCGGGATTGAAATTTGAAATCATCGCGCGCACCCGCGAAATGCAGGTGATCAACGGTACGATGCTGCCGTCGAGCTCGATCGTCATGCGGGTGACGCCGCAAATAGCGGGCATTTTCACCATTCCGGCGGTAACACCCAGGGCCCAGCCGCTGGTATTACAGGTCGCCGCCGCCTCGAGCGCTTCGAGTATTCCGCACCCTGCCGCGCCCGGCGCACCGATTCCGCCGCCCATACTTTCGGGAGGATCGGTACCCAAGGGCGTGCGCTTGACCGACGACGGGTCCGCCTATGTTCGCTTGAGCATCCCGAAGCGAGAAGTCTATGTGGGGGAGAGCGTTCCCGTTGAAATGGAAGTGGGCATGCGCTCCGGCTTTGTCGCCTCGATCAACGGCCTCCCCAAGCTCACCGACGACAACTTCGCGCTCAACAATCTCTCGCATCAACCGGAACGTACGGAAAAGTTGATCAACGGCGAACCCTTCGTATTGCTGACTTGGCGCAGCACTCTCGCGGTGGTCAAGCCAGGCACGTTCTCGCTCGCGGCCCAAGTTCCCCTTACGGTGAAGATCAGAACGCGGCCGAAGCGGGAATCCGCGTTGGATGATCGTTTCGGCGATCCATTCTGGCAGAACCTATTTGGCGCCACGATCCCCAAAGACATTAACGTGACGAGTCCGACGCAAGAGCTGGTCGTGCACGAATTGCCGGCAGAGGGCCGGCCGGCTGATTTTCACGGCGCCATCGGCACATTCAGTATTACCAGCGATATATCGCCCACCAAGGCCGATGTCGGCGATCCCATGACGCTGCGGATGCGCGTTACCGGATCGGGAAATTTCGATCGCGTCGACAGTTCGATGCTGGATCAGCTCGATCAGTGGAAAACCTATCCCCCGAAATCGTCGTTCAATACCAGCGACCCCTTGGGCTTCAATGGCATGAAAACTTTCGAACAGCCCGTTATCGCCTCCAAGCCCGGCGTCCAGGAACTTCCCAGTTTGACGTTCAGCTACTTTGATCCCGATAGGCGGCGCTACGAAACAGCCCGAAGCGCTCCCTTGAGCGTGTCGATTTCCCCATCCCTCGCCGACAGCCGGACGGCTCCTCCGCCGCTGCCCGCGACGGCATCGCCAGACAAAAACTATACGGCGGGATTGCGCCCGGATCGCGTCGAAACCACGACAATGCCTTCGCTGATTCCCCTGTATTTGCAACCGAAGTTCTTCCCCGTTCCCTCAATCGTGGTACTGGCGTTCGCAGCCGGGTGGCTGGGCGCGAGGCGCCGCCGTGGCCTCGGGGAGCGGGAGCCGGTGTCCGGCCGGATCACCTCGAAGGCGGCCAAACGCCTGCTGACGCTCATGCAGGGCGCGGCACGGGCCGGAGACGCGGTACTCTTCTTCGATTCCGCGCGAACGGCATTGCAAACCGCGCTGGCCGCGCGCTGGCAACTGGCGCCGGACGCGATCACGGCCACCGAGGTCGAAGGCCGAGTCGGCGCGGAAAATGAGATCAGTCAATTGTTCTCTCTCGCGGACGAAGCGAAGTATTCCGGTCGCAAACCGAGCGCCACCGATTTTGCCCGCTGGCTGGAAATCGTCCGCCGCCACCTGAGCGAGAAGCCCACTTGAAGACAAGGACGCGGACTGCCTTGTTTTTCTGTCTGCTGCTCGGCGCGGCGGCCGTTCATTCGGCTTCGGCGCCGATCGGCTATTCTGCCGCCGGCCTTTACAATCTCGGCAATTCCTACGCGCGGGCCGGCAAGCCGGGGATGGCCATTTTGAATTACGAACGCGCGAGCCTGCTCTCGCCGGGCGATCCCGACGTGCAGGCCAATCTGCAATTTGTCCGCGCATCCGCGCATTTGCCGGCGGAATCGCCCGGCCGGTTCGATCGCATCGCGAGCATCGCCAGTCCGTTTTGGATGGCGTGGGCCGGTGTTTTAGGGTTGATCCTGGCGGGCGCGAGTCTGATCGCCGCGCAACTGTCTTCGCGCCACCGGCTGGCCCGCGGCGTGGCCTCCCTGCTCGGCATTGCGCTGATTGGGCTGACGCTCGGCGATGGCCTGGCGCTTTGGCCCCGATTGCATCAGGGCGTTGTCATCGCGGCCGCAACGCCGGTGCGTGTCTCGCCGGTCCCCATGGGAGATCCGTTGTTTTCCCTGCCGGAAGGCGAGAAGGTGAGAATCAAGGCCGAACACGATGGATTCGCCCTCATCGAGACAAGCGCCGGGCGCGCAGGTTGGATTGCGGATTCGAACGTCGCGCCGATCGTGCCGCGCTAAAGCGAAGCGCCTAGTGCGGCCGGTGCGGGGTTCGCTCGGTCTGCGCAGGCTTCGTCGATGAATCCTCAGACTTTCGAAGCGGTCCGCGACCGTCCTTGGGATTCGTGATGCCATCCTCGTGCAGATTCTTCTTCGGCGCAGGCTGCGGCGAGTCCGTCATCTTGTCCGGCATGGCATGTCTCCGAAATCGGGCTTATAGGATGAGTCCGTTGCGCAATGCGTAAGCCGTCATGTCCGCATTGCTGCTGAAATTCATCTTTTCCAAAATCCTCGAGCGATAGGTGCTCACCGTTTTCACGCTCAGGCTCAGTTCTTCGGCGATCTCACCAACACCGTCTCCCGCTGCGAGTTTGCCGAATATCTGGAATTCACGCACCGACAGCCTTTCATGCAGCGGCTGGTTTTGATCGTGCGGAGATTCGAGATCGGCGGCCATGGATTCGGCCAGCGAGGCGCTCACATAGCGGCGTCCGACGAGCACCGTGCGCACCGCTTTTAGCAACTCTTCGGGCGAGCCGCCTTTCGACAGATAACCGCTGGCGCCGGCGCGCAGCACATTTCGCGCGTATTGAGCTTCCGGCAATCCGCTCATGATGAGCACTCGCACCTTCGGATAGCCGCTCGTCACGTGCTTCAATATGTCCAAGCCGCTGCGGTCGGGCATGTGAATGTCCATGAGCAGCAAATCCCACTCATGCTGGCGCAGCTGATCCAATGTTTCGTTGCCGCTTGCGGTCTCGCCGATCGCGGTAATGCCGGCCTCGGCCTCTAAGAATTGCTTATAGCCGGCCCTCACCACCGCATGATCGTCTGCAATAAGTACTCGCGACATGGGTATCCCTTGTTGTTGGAGAATCTCCGACGAACATATGCGCCATTGCCTCACCGGGGCGCAAGGCAGAAGGGCCCAACCGAGCGTCGGGTTCGTCCTACAAAGCGGCACCAGCGACATCCCATGCGGGGTTCACGGTTTCCCTCGCGTCAGCGTCGCTATGAAAGCAGGGGCCCAGGTCTTGCCGCCATCGTCCGAGTACGATTCCTCGTAACGATGCGAGTCCGGCTTGATGTCCGACCAAACGCCGCGCACCAGGATCGCCCGGTCTTTAAAGGTGTCGGCGGAGAAGAGTTCGCCGCGGCCGTTCTTGAATGCGCCGATCGTCGGGGTGGTGAGACTGCCGTTCTTGCTATTGGCGAATGTCTGGCTCCATTGATGCGCCTGTGGGTTGTAGAGAAACAGCGTCAGGCCTTCCCAGTGCCCATTGGGCCCGTCAGCTTCAATCTCTTCGAGCTGGCCACGACCGCCCCAGACTTTTCGAACCGTCACAGTGCCGTTGAGTTCGATCGCGTGGGTCGATCCGGACAGCGGGTCGAGGATGCGTTTGATATGAGTTTTCCAAGTGCCAAAGTTGAAATCAAAATCATGTTGCCCATCCCGGGCTTCGGGTCCTTGCGCGGGCTCGCTCAGCGCATTCAAGGGATGAACCCAGAGGGCAGTCGAGGCGACGAGCATGCCGATACCGATGTTTTTCAGGCGTTTCATCATTTTCTCCACAAAATTTTGGAACAAACCAAGCCGTCGCGCCCGCGGCGGCGCTAAGCTGTGATGGATGAGATCTTGCATCGCGCACATGCCCTCGCTAAAGGGCCACTTGGAGGAAAAATAGGTGGTCCACCCGGGTTCGCGTCGCAGGCGGGCAGTCGATCCCCTATTCGAGCTCAAGCTCGACCTAAAACCTCGCGGTTCTCGGGAGGCATCCCGCACTCTGCATCACGAATTGCGGGCGGCCATTTTGGACGGGCGTCTCGCAGCCGGCGCCAAACTGCCGGCCACCCGGAGGTCCGCCGCTTTCTTTGGCGTTTCGCGCAATACCGCCGCCGAAGTGTACGAAAGGCTCGTGACCGAGGGTCATGCGGTCACTCGCCACGGCGCGGGCACGTATGTCGCAGAAAGAACTCCGCAGGCATCGGCGGGCCGAATCGCGCCGCTCTCGGGCATGCAGCGGTTGAATGAGTTTTGGCTGCGCGCCGATGTCACCTCGGCAATGAGTTTTTGGCAGGACTCGCCCGAGTCACCGCCGGCGCGTAAGGGCGCGGTGGTCGACTTTCGGCCCGCGATGGTCGATTCGCGGCTCTTTCCGATGGATGTGTTTCGCCGTCTCAGCGCGAAACAATTGCGCGGACTGGAACGCAAACCCGCCAGCTACAAAAGCCCACAGGGAAATCAAGGCAACTACCATCTTCGCAGGGCAATCATCAAGCACATTGCGATCACGCGGGCAGTGGCTTGTCAGGCAGGAGACATCCTTGTCACCTCCGGAGCCCAGCAGGCATTCGATCTGCTCGCGAGGGCTCTGGTCACGCCGCATGAAACCACCGTTGCGCTCGAGGATCCTGGTTATCCACCGATGCGGGTTGCTTTTGCCGCCGCCGGCGCAAAACTCGTTCCGGTGGGAATCGATGCGGAAGGCCTGATCATCGAGCAGCTGCCGGCCGATGTCGGCATCATTTGCGTAACCCCGTCGCACCAATTTCCGCTTGGCGTGACGATGTCCTTGCGCAGACGGCAGGCCTTGATCGAGTTTGCCCGCGAACGCGGCGCGATCATCATTGAAGACGACTATGACGGGGAGTTTCGTTACGAAGGCAGCCCCTTGCCGGCACTGCGCACCTCGCAGGCCGCGGATGTGGTGTTCTATGTCGGCACCTTCTCTAAGTGCATGCTGTCGGCGCTGCGGTTGGGGTTCATCGTTGCGCCAAGTTGGGCCATGAGCACGCTCACTGCCGCGAAGAATTGCCTGGATTGGCATTGCGCGATGCCGGTTCAAACTGCGGTTGCCGGCTTCATTGCCGAGGGCCACTTGACGCGCCACGTCCGTAAAATGCGCGACCTTTACAAGCAGCGCCGTCAATTGCTCTTGGACCTGGTGCAGGACAAGCTTATGCCGTGGCTGCATCCCATCCCGTCGTTCTACGGCATGCACATTGCCGCATTGGCGCAACCGGGCGTCGATCTTGAAGCGGTGTCGCGCGAGCTGCTGCGGCAGCAGGTCAAGATTCATACCTTGAGCCGATACTTTCTCGGACCGCCAACTCAGACGGGGCTGGTATTCGGCTACGGCACGGTCGATCCACCGGAAATTCGCCGCGGCGTATCGGCGCTGCGCAAAGCTTTGCAGTGACGCCATTATGCGACGCGCGCTGCGTGTAGGAATTACACGGCGTGCATGCGAGGATACCGCGTTCAAACCGTGTAAAGTCCGGAAGGGGCGCTCAGCACGTGACAGAACCTGCAACAAAAACACCGCGCAACGCTGAAGCCAAGTCCGTGCAGCTGGGCTTCCTGCGGCAACTATCCCTGATGATCCGCGCGATCTCGAGTTCTCCCGTGGGCAGAAAGATCGTGATCTTGATGGTCGTGCTCGTTCTGGTCATCGTTGCCACAGCGTACGGTCAGATTCGCCTCAACAGCTGGAATCGGCCCTTCTATGACGCATTGTCGCGCCGCGACTTTCGAGACTTTCTCTTCCAGCTGGGCGTCTTTTTCGTCATCGCCGGCTGCATCCTTGCGCTCAACGTCCTGCAAAGATGGCTGGGTGAGATGCTGCAGGTCAGGTTGCGCGAGGGCTTGGTGCGTAGCCTGCTGCGGGATTGGATGTTGCCGCGCCGGGCATTTTGGCTCGCCAATACCGGAACCATGGGCGTCAATCCCGATCAGCGCATTCACGAAGATGCGCGAAAGCTGTGCGAGCTGTCGGCCAGTTTAGGGATAGGCTTGTTTCAAGCCTCCATTTTGTTCGGCACCTTCGCCGGCATTCTTTGGGGTCTCTCCAGCACTTTCACCATTCATTTCGAAGATCGGGATTACACGATTCCCGGCTTCATGCTGTGGGCGGCAATCATCTACGCCAGTGCCGGTTCGTTACTGAGCTACTGGGTCGGCCGAGGTCTGATCAATCGAAACGCCGAGCGCTATGCCCGCGAAGCGGACCTGCGTTTTTCACTGGTACGTGTCAACGAGCACGTCGATGCCATTGCGCTCGCCGCGGGTGAGCAAGACGAAAGACGCCGCATCGAACGGCGTTTGGTGGATGCATTGCGCGCGACCCGTCGCATCGTGTGGGGCCATACGAATCTCGAATGGGTCACCGCCGGCTTCGGCTGGATCACCATCGTTGCGCCGATACTGGTCGCCGCGCCGCTGTACTTTACCGGGAAGGTTACATTCGGCGGCATGATGATGGCCGCGGGCGCGTTCACCCAGGCGGAATCATCCCTGCGGTGGTTCATCGACAACTTCAGCGTCATCGCCGATTGGCGTGCGACCCTGCTGCGTGTGGCGAACTTCCGTCAGGCCGTGATCACCACGGATGAGCCTCGCGGTTTTGAAAGCCGAATCGTCTACGAGGAGGGCGATCCCGGCAGAATCAGGATTGAAAATCTTCACAGCGTGTCGTCCGCCCATTCCGACATGCTCAAAGAACCCAAAGTTGTCATCGAGGCAGGCGCTCGAGTATTGGTGCTGGGCGCCCCGGGCACGGGCAAGACGCAGCTTTTCCGCGTCATGGCGGGCCTTTGGCCATGGGGTTCCGGCCGCATTATCCGGCCCCGCGACGAGCAGATCTCCTATCTGCCGCGCGGCACCCCGTACCTGCCCCGAGGCAGCCTGCGCGAAGTGCTCGCTTATCCATTGAAGGCCGATAACTACGGGGCAACCGCTTATACTCGGGCGCTGTATCGATTGGGCCTCGAACGCCTGTCGCCGCTGCTCGATGAGACCCGCCGTTGGGATCGCGAGCTGAGCCAGGATGAGCAACTGTGTCTGGTTTTCGCGCGCATGCTGATTCAGACGCCGCCTTGGGCGCTCATCGACGGGACCTTCGGTTTGCTCGACGACGATGTGCTCGAACTGGTCATCGATATTTTCACGAAGGAGCTCAAAGCCACCGGCATCATCCATATCGGCGGCCCGGGAGAGGCGCACGACTTGTTCTCGGCGACCCTGCACCTGATCAAGGTACCCGGGCAATTGGCGGAAGAGCTTATCGGGGATGTCGAGCGGGCGGCAGCGCGCGTCGAGCGCGGCAAATCCCCATGAGGCAGATCGCATCGATAACCCTGGCGTTGCTATTGTCGGTCGCGGTCCTGCCGTCATGGGGCGCGCAAGACTTTTATTTTCGCGCCCCGGCTGCGCCGTCAGATGCCGCCGCCGCCATCCGGGATCTGGCCTCCCGGCTGATTCCGGTCTACCAAGACCAGGATCCCGAACGCTACCTGGCGAACCTGTCCGCGCTGCAAATGGCGGTCGGCGATTATGCGTCGGCGGACATTTCCCGGCAGTCGCTGCGCGACCGGCGGCGAAAATCGGATTTCGGTCACCCGGTTAGCCGCGCCTTGGTATTCGACATCTACGCGCACGCCAAGGCGCTCGAGATAGAAAATAAAATCACCTTTGCGGATGCATTTACGAATTCCTATCGCGACACGATGCGACGCCTCGATGATCGCGATGCCTTTGCGGCGACGGGCTGGCTCGGTACCTCCCCGGTTCTCTTCCGGGACGCGTTGCAACAGGCGCTCGATCAGTATCGGGCCAACGACAGCATCGGAGAATCCGAAGCCATCGCGCTGATCTGGAAGTACGTGGCCTTTGATGCGCACCGCAGCTTCGGCGCGCTGGTGGTGTTGTTGAATGCCGAGGATGATCATCGGCGCTACACCACGGATAGCAATGTCGTCATTCCAACGTCGGATGGGGCGGAAATCGCGGTCACCGTGATTCGGCCGACCAGCGTGACCAAGCCGGTGCCGGCGCTGCTCGAGTTTACCGCGCGCGGCGCACCCAACTATGCCATGGACTGCGCCGCACACGGATATGCCGGCATCGTCGCCATCAGCGCTGTGAAGCGAAAATCGGCCGCCCCGATCGATCCCTTCGAATTCGCGGGGGCCGATGCGCGCGAGGTGATCAATTGGATTGCGAAGCAGCCGTGGAGCGACGGCCGGGTGGGCATGTACGGCGATGCCTATAGCGGCTATGCGCCGTGGGCGGCCGCCAAGCGACTGCCCGAGGCGCTCAAAGCCATTGCGACCTCGACAGCCCTCGCGCCGGGCATCAGTTTTCCGATGGAAGGCAGCATCTTTCAGAATTCCGGCTACGGCTGGTCGTTGCAGATGAACGAGGAAGATCGAGTGAATGAACCGGATGCCGCCGACGCGCCGGAATGGCGGGCCCTCAATGAGAAATGGTACCGGAGCGGCCGGCGTTACCGCGATCTGGGCCGGCTTTACGGAAAGCCCAACCCGGTGTTCATTCGCTGGCTGAATCATCCGAGCTATGATGTGTATTGGCAAAACCTGCTGCCCTACGCGAAGCAGTTTGCACATCTGGACATTCCAATTCTGACCATGACGGGCTATTACGCGCCCAGCGAGCCGGGGGATTTGTACCTCTTCACGCAGCACCATCGATATGACCCGCACGCCAAGCATACGTTGCTGATCGGGCCTTACGATGAGGGCATGATGGGAGCCGGAACCTCGGCGAATCTGCGTGGCTACCCGGTCGATTCAACCGCGCTCATCGATTTTCGCGAGCTGCGATATCAATGGTTCGATCATATCTTCAAGGATGCCGCACTGCCGGCGCTGCTATCCAATAGCGTCAACTATGAAGTGATGGGGGCGAACGAATGGCGGCACGCGCCGTCGCTGGACGCGATGGCGGACGGGTCGCTCAGGTACTACCTGGACGCGGTGGCCTCCGGCCCGAATCATCGCTTGACCCAGCACAAAAAGGCCCCCGATGCGTTCGTTGCGCAGGGGATGAGCTTCAAAGACCGGCAGGATGCGGCTTGGACGCCGCCGACCGATCTCATCAGCAAAAGCCTGGCGCCGCGCCATGGCACAATATTCGTCAGCGACCCCTTGCCCAAGCCGAGCACGATCAGCGGCTTTTTTTCCGGCCGCCTCGATTTTGAAGTCAACAAGATGGATCTTGACCTGAATATCACGCTGTATGAGCTGCTGCCAAACGGCGATTATGTCCGGCTTTTCGGCCCGACTTACGAAGTGCGCGCCAGCTATGCGCAGGATCGCGAGCATCGGCATCTACTCAAGGCAGGGGAGCGCCAGAAACTCGCATTCAAGAGCGAGCGGCTGACCAGCCGGCAGCTTCAGGCCGGCAGCCGCATCGCGATAGTGCTCAGCATCAGCAAACGCCCTGATCGGGAGATCAACTACGGCACCGGCCGCGATGTGAGCGAGGAATCCCTCGCCGATGGCAAGGCTCCCATGAAGATCCGTTGGTTCAGCGACAGCTACATCGACATTCCGACGCACAAATAGCGGGCGTCCGCCAATCGCTGCAGGATCGGTTGAAACCCCAGACTAGCGGATGCGTTTTATCAGCGCCATCGCCGCTGCCGGGTTGTGCACCTTGTGGCCGCTGATCACATAAAGAAAGACATCTCGCGGTTGTTCAACGCTGCCGTGCGCTCCGACGTATTCCAGGTCATCGGGACTCGAGCCCGACCCCCACGCGCGCGTGCGCGCGGCCCACAGTTTGAGCGACGCATCGGAATAGCCCTCGGCGGCGTTCGCCTGGGTGCCCATGATGCGAGCGTAGACGAAGGGGGCCGTCAGATCTGCGATTTGTGGGTAGCTCGAGTCGCCCGCAACGACCACTGCGACACTGTACTTGTGCGCCAGGGCGATGAACGCGGCGGTTCGAAAGCTATCGTGCCGAACCTCGACGGCGTGACGCAGCGGACGGCCTGCGATCTCGGGCGGCAACAGTTTCAAGAAGGCTTCGAAGTCTGCGGGATCGAACTTCTTGGTGGGTAGGAATTGCCAATTGATCGGACCCAGTTTCTCCTTGAGCTCCGTCACGCCGCTGTTGAAAAATCGTGTGATGGTTGCGCCCGCTTCGGCGAGCACCGTGCGGTTCATGGCGAAGCGCGGCGCCTTGAGCGAAAAGACGAAATCCTCCGGCGTCTCATCGCGCCACTTGGCATAGGTCGCCGGCTTCTGCGACCCGTAGTACGTGCCATTGATCTCAATGGACGTCAGATGCCGGCTGGCGTGTTCGAGTTCCTGCTTTTGCGGCAGACCCTCGGGGTAGAACGTGCCGCGCCAGGGTTCGTAGGTCCAGCCGCCGACGCCTATACGAATCTTCGCCGCGGCGGCATTGTGCTTGGGCATGGCAATTACGCGACCAGCGCGTTGAGATAGTTGAAGCTGATGGCAACGGCCTCGAGCCGGGGCTTGTTGAACGGGGGTTCCTGCTCGACATAGAACTGGCGCACGTTCGCCTGATACGCTTTTGCCAGCAGCGTCTTCCAGTCGATGATGCCTTGTCCGACTTCGCATGGGTCCTGCTGGAAACTGAAATTCGGGCGGGTGCTGGCTTTGACGTCCTTGACATGCATCGCCGAAAATCGGCGCGGATAAGCGGCCAGCAGGGCCGCGGGATCCGCACCGGCCGCGACCACCCATCCCGCGTCCATCTCGAATGTGACCAGCGCAGGATCGGTCCCTTCGATCAATTGAGCAAGGCCCGTGCTCGCGCCGACGGGAGCGAACTCGACGTTGTGATTGTGGTAGGCGAAGCGAAGCCCGTAGGGCTTCAGCGCGGCGGCTTTCTTATTGAGATAATCGGCATTCCATTTCCAATCCTCCCGCGTCATCGAGGCGCCGAGCCGTGCCGCCATTGCCGCGCCGCTTTCCCCCGCCTGCGGCATCATCGAGAAGCGTTCCGGAATGTTGAACATGGGACAGACCACGGTGCCGATCCCCAAAGTATGCGCAGCTTCCGCGAGCGTTCCGAGATCATCCAGGTTTACACCGGTCTTGGAATGAGGCGGAACATGGATTGAGGGGCATTTCAAGCGCACCCGATCGAGCGCCTGACGCCAATCCTCGACCGCATGATCGGCCAAGCCGGCCAGTTCCACGGTCTGGTACCCGATCTTCGCAACCGCCGCCAAGCTGCCCTCAAAATCGCGCTTCAGGTCATCGCCGATCGTGTAAAGCTGCAGCCCGATGGGCAACCCGGTGCGCCGGAAAAAGGGTCCCGCATGAGCGGCGCCCAAGGCGCGGGTGCCGAGCAGTGTTCCGATGATGAGAAACCCCCGCCGCGATATCGTAAGCATTGTTCCCCCGTGACGCTGCCAGAGAAACAATACAGTAGAGCGCTTCGGTATGCACTACCGCGGTGGGCGAGGCGTCAGTCGTTGCTGGCGGGAGAATTCGCAAGACGCCGGTTGTGGCTCAGCACCGCATACCTCAACAGCTGAACCCCGGTGGCGAGATGGAGCTTTCGCTTGATTCGCTGACGATGCGACTCGACCGTCTTGATGCTCAAGTGCAGCAGTTGGGCGGTTTCCCGGGTGCTGGTCCCTTTGCCGATGAGATCCAAAATCTGCAATTCCCGATTGGAAAGCCGTTCGAGCGGATCAACCGAAAGAGGCGCCGCGCCGCCGGAAAATCCGGACAGCAGGCTGTTGCTCATTGCCTCGGATACGTAGATGTTTCCGTCCAGCACCCGCCGCAGTGACGCGATAACCTGTTCCGGCGACGCCTGCTTCATGATATAGCCGCTGACACCGAGAGCCAGCATGCGCGCGGAATAGATGGTTTCGTCCAGCGCCGACAGCACCAGTATCGGCAGTTGCGGATAGTGCGCGCGCAAATTGCGCACCAGCTCGATGCCATCGACCTGTTTCAAGCTGATATCGCAAATCAGCACATCCGGACGCAGCCGATCGATGGCGGCGCGTGCATCCTGGGTGTTCTGGGCTTCGCCGCAGACGGCGAGGTCGCCGGCGTTCTCCAATAAATATCGCAGACCCTGTCGGACGACCGGGTGGTCGTCGATGATCAGGACGCGCCTGACGCTCGGCATCGTCCGCCGCACGCAACTGACATTGGCTCATGAGTCCACCCCACGCGCGACCAGCGCCGCAAGGGCGGCAACGATACCGGTCCGGGTTTCGTTTTGATCTTCGAGCATCGCTTCGAAGAGTGCGGCCGGCTGCGGCATACAGCAGTGATAGCCTTGCCATTGATCGCACTCCAAGCGCGTCACGAATTCGAGCTGCTCGGCGGACTCGATGCCTTCGGCGACGACCTTGAGGCCCACGCTGCGCGCGAGGGAAACGATGGCGCGAACGATCGATTCGTCCGTGCGGCTGATCGTCAGATCCCTGATGAAGCTGCGGTCTATCTTCAGCTTGTCGATCGGGAAGCGCCGCAGGTAGCTCAAGCTGGAATAACCGGTGCCGAAGTCGTCGATGGCGACACTGACCCCCATTTTGCGCAGCTGTTTCAAAACGCCCGCCGATTCCTCCGGGTTGGTCATGAGGGCGCTCTCGGTCAGTTCGATTTCCAGAGCCCGCGCGTCCAGCCCGGCATCGATCAACGCCGAATGAATCATCTCGAGAAGGTTTTGATGGCGGAATTGCGTGGCAGAGAGATTCACCGCCACGGGAAATGTGCAACCCAGTTCCAGCTGCCAGGCGCGGGCTTGACGGCAGGCTTCGCGCAGGACCCATTCACCGATCGGGATCAACAGCCCGGACTCTTCGGCAAGAGCAATGAACGAACTCGGTGCGAGAAGCCCCTTGGTCGGGTGCCGCCATCGCAGCAGTGCCTCGGCGGCCGCTATTTTTCCCGTTCTTGCCGAGATCTCGGGTTGGTAGTAAAGCTCGAATTCCTCCGCGGCCAATGCGCGCCGCAGATCGTTCTCGAGAGCCAGGCGCTCCTGCAACGAATGAGTCATGGCGGGCTGGAAGAACAAGGCTTGGCCGCCGCCACGTTCCTTGGCGATGGCCATGGCCACTTCCGCATGGTCCAGGAGATCGTCGCAGCGGCGCCCGTCGTCCGGCCATACGCTCACACCGATCGTCGTTCGCACGCTGATCTCGATACCATTGACCCGCAGCGGCTCATCGAATGCGGCCAGTACCGCGCTGGCGACGGTCTGGGCCTCCAAGCGAGCCGCGACGTTGTCGATGAGGATCGCGAACTCGTCTCCATCCAGGCGGGCCAGGGTGGTCGAATTTGAAATGACGCCCGTGACGCGGCGCGCGACTTCCGTCAGCAGCCAGTCCCCGACGCCGTGTCCCAGCGAGTGATTGATCGCGCTGAAATGATCCAGATCGAACACAGCTACCGCGATGGCGCGGCCGTGGCGCTCGGTGTCTGCGATCGACTTTATGAGCCGGTCCTTGAATCGCTGTCGATTCGGCAGGCCGGTGAGCGAATCATGAGCCGCGAGATACTGCAGGCGCGCATGGACTTCCTCGAGCTCGCGTGCATTTCGTTCGGCCCGTTCCCTGAGCGCATCGCCGCAGATGGCGATCACCTGAGCGACCGCCAGCACGGCGCAGCCGAGCGCGGCGACGGTGATCATCAGAAGGCTTCTGGGGGAGGCCAGATTCTCGCAGCAGGCAGCGAACAGCCATCGCGATTGCGCGAGCGTGTGCGCATTCGTACCGATGATGCTGAATGCTGCGGCGAGCACAGTCAGGGCGCGGACGCTGCGCGCCTTCCACGATCGGTCGCGCCGAAACTCGAGCCAAACCCACAGCGCCCCGAAGAAGGCGACAAAGACCAGCAAGAACGCGCCGAGAACCCAGAGCAGCCCTTCGTGCGCGACGAGTTCCCCCGGTAGCTCATCGAAGGCCGCGCAATGTGTGGCCTCGATGCCAACAGCCAGCGCGAATGCGCTGCCGGTGATGCTCGCGGTGTCCGGCTCGCGCCAGGAGATGAACAGGAGCGCACACGCGCAACTGCTCGCCGCGATGGCAAAAGTCAGCGCCGGCCATGAGAAGCCGACGCTCGATTGGTCGGGCATCTGGAGGGACAGGACTTGCACGAAGTTCACGGCCCAGAGGCCGAACCCCAAGGCCAGGGAGCTGAGCATCAAAACGCACGCCCCGCCGCGCGAACGCACAACCGAAGATTGCACTGCGAGCGCCAAGGTGGTGCTCGAGAGCAGTACACTCAGGGCGGCTGGCAGTGCCAGTGTCCAGGCTTCAGTTGTGAGTACAAACATTGCTTGCTCCCTGCATTGGCACGGGTGCCAATTGAGCCCGCCACGATACGGGCCCGGCGCTTCGCAGCCCATCGAGGGAAATCTGTAGAGGAAGGGGGGAAGTCCTGTAGCGCGCCGCTTCGGCTTCAGCGTCGCGCTACATAATGAGGCGTTTGCTCATGAGAGTCATGGCTCGATGATGTTATTTCGAATCGCGTAGCGCACGAGTTCCGCAAGCGAAGCGAATCCCATTTTTCGCATCACATTGCTGCGATGGGTCTCCGCCGTCTTGACGCTGATATTCAGCGCCCTGGCGATGTCCTTATTGCTGTTGCCTTCCGCCAGCAGTTGCACGATCTCCCGCTCGCGTGCCGACAGCGTCTGTGCCGGTGCGGTTTCGCGCGACTCGCTGCGCAGGTAGCCATCCAAGACCAGGCGCGCCACATTCGACGTAAAGAAAGATCCGCCTTCGAGCAGAGCGTGCAGCGCCGTAACCAGCGTCCTTCCCGCATCGGATTTCAGTACGTATCCCTGGGCGCCGGCACTCAAGACCTCGCGCACCAGTTGTTCGGATTCGTGCGCCGTCAAAATCAGAACCCGCGCCAAAGGGTCCGCCACGACAATTTGCCGCGCCGCTTCGAGGCCATTCAGCTCCGGCATGGTCAAGTCGAGTACCACGATGTCCGGCTTGAGCGATGCCGCCAGGGCCACCGCATCGCGCCCGTTGGTCGCCTCGGCGGCTACGGACCATCCGGGCACCTGGGTCAGTTCGGCAGCCACTCCGCGCCGGAAGAGCTCGTGATCATCGGCGATCAGGATTCGAACGAGTCTCATCGCGGCGGCTGAATCGCGATGGTGGTACGCACGCGGGTCCCGGAGGCGGTTGTTTCGACCGAAAATATGCCGCCGATATGGCGGATGCGTTCGCGCATCCCGGCGAGCCCGACGCCCAAGGCCGGTGTCTTGGCATCAAATCCACGTCCGGCATCTTCGATTTCGAGCATGACGCTATTGGACTGTATCTTGAGGCGAATCGCCGCCCATGGACTCGCGGCGTGGCGGTGAACATTGGTGAGCGCCTCTTGGGCGATCCGAAACAAGCACAGCTCATCGTCGGCCGGCAGCCGATGCATCGAGTCCGGAAGATCGAGGCGCATCTCGATGCTGCTGCGTTTGTGAAAGCCGTCAGCGAGCCAGCGCAGCGCGCTCAGCAACCCCAATTCATCGAGCAGCGGTGGGTGCAGCAAATAAGACGCGGTCCTGATCTCCGCGGAGCACTGAGTGGCGAGCCGGGCGCAGTGTTCGAGCAATTCGCGCCGGCCATCGGCGGGATCTTGCGTGTACTGCTGCAATTGGGAAAGGCCCAGTTCCAGCGCCGCGAGGGTCTGGCCGGTGGAGTCGTGCAGGTCACGTCCGATTCTTCGCCGTTCTTCATCCTGCAGGCGCATCAGTTCGGCTGACAGTACGTGCAGATCATGCTCAGCGCGCTTGCGAACCGTCACATCATGCACCACGGCGAGCGCCAGCACGGTTCTGCCGGTACTCAAGCTCGACAGGTCAACTTCGGCGGGAAACGTCTCGCCGGTGTCTGCGCGCTTGTGCAGCCATTCAAAGGTGGTTCCACCCTCGCGCAGCGCGGTCTCGATGCGCGCGCGTGCGAGCTCTTCCGACCGCTGGCCGCCGGGTTGATACTCCGGGGACAACTCCCACGGCGTCAGTCCGGCCGCCGACCGCGCGTTCTCGAGCCCGAACATCCGCACCGCCGTGTTGTTGGCATCGACGAAGCGAGCGCCTTCCAGAAGAAACACGCTGAACTGCGCATTGTTGAACAGGGTCCGATAGTGATGCTCGCGGCGCCGCAACGTATAAACGTAGTGATTCAAGATGGCGGTCATGACCAGCATCAAAGCCGTGAATGCCGCGGTGGCGCCGATGCTCATCTGGCGCCGCTCGCGCCAGGGTGCGAGGGCCGCATCGCGAGCCTGACCGGCGATGATATAGACCGGATAGCCGTTTATCAGATCATAAGCGTAGATCACGTCCACCTTGGCCACCGAACCATAGCCCTCGATGATCCCAGCGTTGCCTGCGGCAAGCGCCCGTTGAAAAACTTCATTCGAGGCGACACTGTCGCCGGCAGAAACATCGCGGCCTCCCACCTTCGGAACGCGCACGAGAATCGTGCCGTCGGCGGCGATGAGCCCCAACGTCAATATCTGGTCCCGAAACTGTGCATAAAGCTCGTCAAAGCCATCGAAACTAATCAGGCTGCCAGCCCACGCCGTCCGACCTGCACCCGAGACCAAGCGCTGCGCGACCGGAATGACCAACTTGCCGGGCCGCTCCGGATCGATCATAGGCTTGCCCAACCACGAATTGCTCGAGCCGGCACGGTTGGTAGTCAACCAATCAGGAGGCGCCGGGCTCTCGGAGGTATTCGCGCGGCTTGCCAGCGCGAAGCGTTCATTGCTGGCAAGGAAAAGGAAACGAACGTACTCGCCGCCGGTCAGCTGCTTCTGCAAGGTCGAGGAAAGCTCGGCGGCGCTGGCGCGAGAAATTCCGCCTGCAGACTGCAGCTCGTTTGCACCGGCAACGGCGGCGCCCACGCCATCGTTGAACATCGCCTGGGTAGCGGATTGCAACGTGGCACCGACGCCGCGAAGGCGATTGCGTTCCGCTTCCAGCGTTTGCACATAGTCGGTATGAATGCGAGAGGCAACGTATGCCCAGCCGATAGCAATCGCAACCACGGCATAGGCCAACAAAGCCCAATTGAGCGCCGGCGGAAAAATGACACGCAGCGGTCCTGAACTTGCGCCAGGCGGCGTCAGCGCATCCCCCGATTCTTTGAGTGGCACCGATACGTTCCTAGGCTGTATGGCCGACCCTTCTCGGATGTTTTAAGTTTCCCCCAATCTTCACGCGCGGTCGAGCAGGCTCGGGCGACGTGGTCGTCGAGTGGAATTGAGTTCCTTCGGCGCAAAATATAAATGTTATATTTCAATAAGATATGCCAATCGGTGCCCAAGACCATCTTGACGGCTTGTATGGCCGACAACGATTGTTGTCGGAAGAAGCCTCGCGCCTCGAATCTGAACGGGATTTGCTAGGCCAGAATTCCGATCGCCGTTACATTCTGGAAATCGAAATTGTCGCCTTGCGCGAGGAGGCGAGCCGGATCAGTGCTCGAATTGCCGACGTTCTCGAGCGGGATCTACAGCGCTAACGGCGGTTGCACGGTCGCGACGCTACGGCAGTTGAACTCGCGCGCGATTTTGTACGCAGCAACCGCTCAGCCAGGGCATCGAAGGATTCCTAGATTGCGAAAGCCGACGAATCCTTTGCGTTGCTCGTCCCACAGGCGAAAGGTGAGAAATCTGAGGCTTGCCAGCAGCGTGACGGGCTGGACCATATTGAAGAAGGGATCCGCTTCGTGACATTGCTGAAGATGGTAATTCGGAATGCGAGGGCTCAAGTGATGAATATGGTGAAAGCCAATATTGCCGGTAAACCACTGCAGGATTCGCGGCAGTTTATAGAATGAACTGCCTTCCAAAGCGGCGGCCGTGTAATTCCAGTCCTCGGAGCGCACCCAAAACGCGCCCTCGAATTGATGCTGCACGTAAAATAACCACAGGCCCACCGAGCCGGCGATCGCGGAAACCGTCAGCTGAATCAGTAAAAACGCTTTTAAGCCGATGACTGCGCTCAACATGAGGATCATTGCAAGCAACGCCCAATTGGTGCGATGAACCGAGCGACGCTCCCGGCCCGGTGCCGTTGCCGCCGCAAAACGGTGATGTATGACAAAGACATACAAGGGTGCAATCACAAAGAGCACGAGGGGGTTGCGCGCGAGCCGGTATCCAAAGCGCCGCCAGCGCGTGCTGCGAAGATACTCCTCCACCGTGAGTGTCCAGATGTCGCCCGAGCCGCGTCGATCCAAGTCGCCGGCCGTTCCATGATGTAGAGCGTGCTGCCAGCGCCAGTGCCGATAGGGTGTCAATAGCAATACGCCCGCCAGCGCACCGGTCGCGTTGTTGACTCGTTTGGCTTTAAAGAACGATCCGTGGCCACAGTCATGAAAAATGATGAAGATGCGGACCAGAAAACCGGCGGCAAGAATCGCGATCGGGAGCATCAACCAATAGGAAACGGTGAGCGCGCGGTCCATGGCAAACCAGAGCAACGCGTAGGGAAGAAACGAGTTGATCACTTGCCACCGGGCCCTCCACGGCGACGCTTCCTGAAACCTCGCCACGTTTTCCTTTGAGACTTCAGCTGCTGTGGAGCACTGAACGGGCTTGATTTTCGATACGTTTTCCATGGACTCAAGCGACAAGAGGATGGACCAAATCTGCGCTCCGAGTCGTTTTGAGTCTGTGCGCTGGCGTACATTGCCCGGTCCGGAACCAGCGCCAGACGCTGCCACACTGCGCCACAGTTGCCCCACGGCGCCGCCACAAAGCATTGCGAAACTGTTCCGGTCGAGCCGGTCCGGCTTTGCAATGGGAGTGTGGCAACCATGTCTGGTCGCTTAGATGGATTCTTCGAGTTCGTGCGACGAGGGCTTATTGAACCGCTGGGCCGGCTCGGCGTTCTGGCAGGTGCGGCTCTGCGCTCTCTCGCCGCCGGCCTGTGGCGCTTTCGTTGGCGCGTGGCGGCGATCGCTGTCTTCGGTTTGATCGTCTATGGACTGTGCACCCATCCACCCTTGGAGTCCGTTCGCCGCGGCGAGGTCCTGGCGCGGACCGACGCGCTCGACGGATCGGTCAGCGTCTACACCGCCGGAACCGTCCTTGTCGTGCCCGGGATTCATCAGGTGCGGCGCTATTCGATTCGCGATCAGGTCTATCGGCCGGAGGACAGTGCCAGTGCAACGGGACCGGCCCCCTTTCAGTCGATCGAGGGCCTATCGATCGGCGTCGATCTGGCGGTTCGCTGGACCGTGGACCGGGCACGCCTCGCTCAGATGTCAAGGGAATTCCCCGACGACATCGAGGCGGATCTTGTCGCGCCCGCCGTCCAGGGAATCGTCTATCCCACCTTCGCCCGCTACTCGGTGCGGGAGATTTTCTCGCAGCGGCGAACCGAGATCCGCGATGAGCTGATCGCGGCGCTCAAGCCAAAATTCGCCGCCATGGGACTCGTGCTGCGCGATGTCGAGATGGGGAAGGTCGATCTGCCTGCGGACTATCGCGCCGGTATGGAAAAGCTCCTTTCCGAGGAGCTCGAAACCGAAAAAATCCATTACACCTTGCAGCTCAAGGAGGCGCAGGTCAAACAGCAGCAGCTCGAGGCCGAGGCAGACAAAGTGCGGCGCCAAACTGCTGCTGAAGCGGCCGGCCAAGAACAGGTCATCGCGGCGCGCGCGCAGGAGGAAACCATGAAACACATCCTGCCGTTCAAGCAGAAGCAGATCGAGCAACGGCAACTCGAGGCTGAAGCCGAGAAGGTCGCGCGTATCCGCACGGCGGAGGGTGCCGCAGAGGCCCGCCGCATCGAGGCCAGGGGTGAAGCCGATTCGCGGCAAAAACTCGCGGATGCCGAGGCCTATCGATTGGATCTGGTGGGCAAGGCAAATGCCGGTCAGATGGAGCGCGAAGGCGCGCTGGTGGCGCGCTATCCGCTTCTCATTCAGAAGACGTTGGCGGACAAGCTATCGGACAGGGTGCAGGTCATCATCGCGCCGCTTCCGGCGGCCGGCAAGTTCCTCGGCTCGAGCCTCATCGGCGATCAGATTTCACCGAATCCCGTCGATGAGATCGCAGCCCTGACTTCCAAGACGGCAGCGCCGAGTTCCAAGGCGGGAGCCTCCCGGTGATGCTGGCTCTCGCGGCTGCACTCGCCATTGTGGTGCAGGACCATGCGGCGTTGCGCGCCGCGCCGCGCTCCGGCGCCACTGAACTCACGCGGCTGTGGCAAGGAGATGTGCTCGAGGTGCGCGGCGAACATGCCGGATACCTCAAGGTCTACGACTATCGTCGCGAGCGCGGCGGATACTTGCGCGAGGATGCGGCGAGGCAGGTCGATCTCTCCGAAACGGGTGCCTCCGACCTGCTGGCGGTGCTGCGCTTCCTGCGCGAGAGCCCAGGATCCGAGGCGCTCGGCATCAGTTACGCCGCAGCGTATTTAAAAGCCGCAGCGCCGCGCGCCATTACCGCCGAACCCTTCGACGCCATCGCTCAAATGGCCGAGCGGCTCGCCGATCAGGCCTCCGGCAGCGCGGACCATGCCGCCGATTTCGCGCCGCACTTGGAAGTCGTCGAACAGTTCGGCGTTCGCATGCGCAGTTTCGAACACGCCGGACGGATGCGCGTTTGCTACGACGGCGAACTGTTTCGCCGCGTTCTGACGTTTCCGGCGGCGCCGCCGGAAACGCGCGCGCATGCGGTCCTCGGTCTCACGAGGCCGGATTGCATCGATCCGGACCTGAGCCCTGTTCCGCGCGCATCCCTCGATGCGGAACGGGCCCGACTGCTCGATCTGGTCAAAGACAGCGACTTGAATGCCGCGACGAGAAGCCGCGTGCATGCGCGGCGTGCCGGAGTCTGGGCCGCAATGGCGTACGCGCAAGACCGGCGCGGCGAACCCGCCGGTGCCGCCGCGGAGAGGGCGCTCGCAGAGCTGCTCGCCGTGCACCCTGACGATCTGGGTGAGGACCGGCGGCCGGAGTACATGGACGCCGTGTTGCGGGTCGGCGCCATCCGCTGGGTCGGAGCGCCGCCGACTCCACAACCAGGATCCCTGACCTTGACCACGACGCCGGGCAGTCCGGGCCAAACGTGCCTAGCTCTCAGCGATGCACATCGATCCCACGATGCCATCCTCATCCGGCGCTGTACCTACGGGATCGTGCGATTGGCTTCGATACAGGCCATTCCTCAAGGCCCGGCATTGGTGCTCGCGGTTCAGCCCCTGGAAAGCTGGCGCGAGCTTTGGTTGTTTCATGAAAGGGCCGGAAGTTGGATGGTCGATGTGCTCTCGCCGGGTCTCGATAATCCCGAGGAAGGGTATGTGGACTTCGCAGGCTACGCGCCCGGCACCCGGCGGCTGCTGATTGCGCGAGAGGTCAAGGTTCATGGACGATTCCGGCGCAGCTTCGAGGAGCTGCGGCTCGATGATCTGGCCCTGGTGCGGCAGGCGAGTGCCCCCGAGCTCTTACGGGATTTCGGCCGATGGCAGGACGTTGCGTGGCGGCGCGATTCGCTGGCGTTGCGCTGAGTTATTAATCGCCTAATAAGTCGAATAAATAGCGTAAAACGACATAATTCGTCACTTTAGACGATTATCTAAATATGATGTATCATGATGGTATTCGCCTTAATAGACGAATATATTAAGATTAAATCCTAAAGTCGCCCTTACAGACGAGTTATGAAAATCACTACCGAACTGACGGATACGGCGGTTCTGCATGAAATCGGCGAGCGCCTGGAGCGCCG
Organism: uncultured Gammaproteobacteria bacterium; assembly: GCA_963721095.1. Classification (GTDB taxonomy): domain Bacteria; phylum Pseudomonadota; class Gammaproteobacteria; order Steroidobacterales; family Steroidobacteraceae; genus Bog-1198. The sequence goes on from CAVRHU010000001.1 coordinate 1,788,743, forward strand.
GCGAATCGATGCGGGATTGACCCAAGCGCAACTGGCGGACGAAGCCGGCGTTTCCAAGCGCACAGTGGAGCGGATGGAAGCGGGCCGCAGCACCGACTTTCTCATGTTGTTGCGCGCTCTACGCGTGCTGAAACTCATGGAGGGTCTGGATCAATGGGTGCCCGATTTGCCGCAAAGCCCCCTCGTGCTTCTCAAGGGCCGGGGCCGTGTGCGCAAACGCGTCGGACATTCGCGGCAACCGCGGGACGGCGTCGCGAACCTCAGGGCCGCCGCGCCGTGGAAGTGGCGGCAGTAGCGATGGCCACCGTTGCGCAAGTTCGGCTGTGGGGCCGGGCGATCGGAGCGGTCTCGTTGGACGAGGGCGCGCATGCCGCCGCTTTCCAATATGACCCCGCCTTTCTCACGAGCGGCATCGAACTCTCGCCGATCACCATGCCCCTGTCGCGACGGATTTATCAGTTTCCCTCCCTATCTGCGGTGTCCTTCCACGGCCTGCCTGGTCTGCTCGCCGATTCACTGCCGGATAGATTCGGAAATGCGCTGATCGATGCGTGGCTCGCCACTCAGGGCCGACGCCCCGAGAACTTCAACGCGGTCGAGCGGCTCTGCTACATCGGCGTTCGCGGCATGGGCGCCCTCGAGTTCGCGCCCGCGATGGGGCCGCCGCTGCGTCGATCGGCCAAGTTACAGGTGGAGGAACTGGTAAAGCTGGCCTCCGAGGTACTGAGGCATCGCGCCTCACTTCAAGTGTCATTTGCGCCGGGCCGGCGGCACGAGGGGCTGCAGGAAATGTTGCGCGTGGGAACCTCCGCGGGTGGCGCGCGGGCGAAAGCCATCGTCGCCTGGAATCGCAACACGAACGAAGTGCGCTCAGGTCAGGTGAAAGCTCCGCCGGGATTCGACTACTGGCTGCTCAAATTCGACGGCGTCGCCGCCAATAAGGACAAGGAACTCGAGGACCCGAAGGGATATACGGTCATCGAGTATGCCTACGCGCTCATGGCCGCCGATGCCGGTATCGACATGTCCGAGAGCCGCCTGTTGGAAGAGGGCGGCCGGCGCCATTTCATGACGCGCCGGTTCGACCGTCTGAGCGACGGCGGCAAGCTGCATATGCAGTCGCTCGCCGCGCTTGCCCACTTCGACTTCAACTCTGCCGGCGCTTACTCTTATGAACAGGCTTTCGATACGATCAAACGCCTGGGACTTGCCATGAGCGCCCGCGAACAGCAGTTTCGCCGCATGATCTTCAATGTTATCGCCCGTAATCAGGACGATCATGTCAAGAACATTGCCTTCCTGATGGACAAGGCGGGCGTCTGGTCGCTGTCACCGGCCTTCGATGTGACCTACGCGTACAACCCGGCGGGCCTCTGGACAAGCCGGCACCAAATGACGATCAACGGAAAGTCCGACGGTTTCGTCCGCGAGGATTTCAAAGCCGTTGCGCAGTCAGCGGGGCTCAAGCGCGGGAGTTCTGATGCCATCCTCACCGACGTGATGGACACGGTGAGGAAATGGCCGCGCTACGCGGCAACGGCAGGGGTGCCCGCCGCCCACCGCGATAAAATCGCGCGGACATTGCGGTTGAAATTCGACCGGCGCGGCACCCTGATCTAGCAACTATTTGGGCAAGGGCATCGAATGCGCGCGATCGCCCGCCCGCTCGCCGTACCAGAGAGTATCGCCGAAGGGCTCGATCGCAGTAGGCGTGGCCAAGCCTTCTTGCAGCATCGTAACCTTCGCCGCGTCGCCGCTCACGGCGACCATATCGACCTTGCCGGCGCGATTTTCCGTGAGAAACAGTTTGCCGTTGGCGGAACGCATGCCGTCGGGCCCTTCGATGGGCTTGTCCATCCAGATGTCCACGGGTTTGCCGGCTTTGCCGTTTGCATCCATGGGCACGCGATAGAGCTTGTTGAAAATCACGTTGTTCTCATAGAGCGTCTCGCCGATGAAGGTGATGCCGTCGATACCGTACAAGGTACGATCCTCGCTGAACACTTCCGGCGCGCTTGCGCCGGATTTCAGGCGAAAGATCTTTGCGCCCAGCGTATCGCTGATGTAAAGCGCCTTGTCCGGCCCGACCACGAAGTCGTTGCAGAGATTCTTCTCGCCGGGGAGTTCCCAGCGAAACTTGGCGGCGCCGGTCTTCAGGTCAAATGCGCGCAACGCGCTACGGGTAGGGTTGCCTGAATAGATCTCGCAGGCCCACAACGTGTTACTGGGCGCGTCGGCGAGCACGCCGAGAAAGGAGACTGTGCCGTCGGCGCTGACGTCGACAAATACTGCGGCCTTGTCCGAGCCTTTTTTGGCGCGGTAGATCTTAGGGCTTGACGCGCTGCCGAGAATGAGATCGCCGTTGGGGGCAACCGTGATGCTCTCCGGCTGCGATTTTTCGGGAACCGAGACCGTTATGGCATCGGCGACGGGCACGATCAATGCGCACAAGGCTGCGGCACAGGTGAATCTGCGAATCATTTTTTTTAACGTCCGATGGTGGTGAACAGTGAGTATAACAACGCCGAACCCCGCTGAGCACATCACGGGCGCGACATGCAGTGCTCACCCGCCGGCCGTTGCGGCGCCATTGATGGCGGCCTTCACCCGGGCACGCGTGAAGGGGATGTCGCGAATTCGCGTTCCGATGGCGTTGGCCACCGCATTGCTCAGGGCACCGGCCGCGGGTCCCTGCGCGGCCTCGCCGGCGCCGAGAAACGGCTGTCCCGGTCCGGGAATGATGTGCACCTCAATCGACTCGGGAACGTGGGCGAATCGGAGAATGGGATAGGAAGCCCAATCGGCGGTGGTGATGCGCGTTCGATTGAATTGCACGGCTTCAAACAGCGTCCAACTCATGGATTGCAAGATTCCGCCTTCGGTCTGATTGCGGATGCCGTCGGGATTGACGATTTCACCGCTGTCGATGGCCGCAACCGCGTGCAGCAGCCGAACATCCCCGGTGTCCGGCTCGACCGCGACCTCGCAGGCCACCGCGCAGTAAGACGCGAGGTTCTTGTAGCGCGCAAACCCAAATCCGACGCCGTGATTCGCTGCGATCGATCGCTTCCCCCAGCCGAATCGCTTCGCCGCCAGCGCCACGACGCCGCGCGCACGCGGATCGTCCAGTTGCCGCAACCGAAACTCGACCGGATCCATGCGGGCTGCGGCGGCAAGCTCGTCCATGAAGCTTTCGATGGAAAACACGTTCATATAGGCGCCGAGGGAGCGAAGGGCCGACACCCGCAGCGGCATGTCCGGGAGGAAGTGCCAGACCACCTTTTTGTTCGCGAACGAGTACAGCGGCACGGCGTTGCGGTCGCCGCTGCCTTCCGGCGAAATATGGACGGTCGGGGGCTTCGGCAGGAAAGGCACGCTCAACAGGCGCGCGGGCAGCAATGCCGCGGCGCCGCCCGGACGGGTGCCATGAGTGTTGCTCCACAACTCGTAATGCCAATCTTGAACTAAACCCTCCGCGGTGACGACGGCTCTGGCGTGAGTCACCATCGCGGGCCCATACGGTTCATCGAGGTGCTCCTGCTCGCGCATCCATTGCACCCGAACCGGCATGCCGGGCAGTGCCTGCGCGAGCAGCGCCGCATCCGCCGCGGCATCATCCGCTCCGTTATGGCCATAGCATCCGGACCCCTCGACCTGAATGCAACGAATGGCCTCTTCAGGGAGGTGCAGCATTTCGGCGATCGCGGAGCGATCCGGAAAGACGCCCTGAGTGTGCGTCCATACCGTCAAGGATCCCCGCTCAAACAATGCCACGGCACAAGAAGGGCCGATGGATCCATGACATTGATAGGCGCGTATGAATTTTGCCTCGAGCGTGCGAGAACCGTCGCTTCGGGCGCCCGCGACGGGCGATCGTTGGTCGATCACGACGGCATCCTCGGCCTTAAGCCCCACCAGATACGCTTCCAATTCGCTTTGTGACGGAAGTAGCGCCTGCTCCTGCCAGCGCGCGGCTGCCGCCAAGGCGCGCATGGCCTGAACTGCCTGGAATTCTTCCCGCGCGACGACGGCAAGATAGTTGCCGTCGCGGATGACCGAGAGCACTCCCGGCATATGCGACACCCCGGCCGTGTCCACAGCCAAAAGTTTCGCGCCGCCGCTCGGCGGGCGCACAACTCGCGCGTGCACCATTCCGGGCAGGCGCATGTCTTGGACGTAGGCCGCGCCGCCGGTGACCTTGGCCGGAATGTCGATGCGAGGCAGCGGTTTGCCCATCTGAGTAAATCGATCCGGGGGCGTCAGCGCTGAAGTGGGCTGCGCTTGGAGGTGCAGAGTATTGCCCTCGACCAGCTGCTCATACTTCAAAGACCGGCCATCGTCGGCCGTGATGATGCCGTCAGCGACTTGCAATCGATTCGCGGCAACGGAAAATTGCGCGGCCGCTTTGCCGATCAAAATCTCTCGCACCTGAGCCGCCGCGTTGCGTATGGCCGTACCGCTGTCCTGCAGCGAGTGACTGCCGGCCGTGTACTGCTCGTTCGCCGTAAGCTGGGTATCCGCCGTCACCATCTGGATCTGCGAGGGCTCGACCTTGAGTTCCTCGGCGGCCACTTGCAGAAGTGCGGTTTTGATGCCTTGGCCGAGCTCTGCCTTTCCGGTAAAGACTGAAATCTTGCCGTCGGCATCGATGCGGATCCACGCATCCAGGTAGGGCGCCTTCGATAAGCTTCCGGGCAACACTGCCGCATCAGCGGCGCCCGTTCGCAATAGCATTGGGAAAGTCATCACCAGCGCGCCTCCCGCGATGCAAAACGATCGTCGGGAAATCGGCAACGGATTGGCGGGGGAGCGGGTCAACGCCGCTCCTGCGGTGACTGCGGTGACTGCGGTGACTGCGGTGACTTGAGCAGCAGCTGCGAGGCCCGTCTGACCGCCGCCAGGATGCGCATGTGGGTACCGCAGCGGCACAAGTTCGGTTCAAGGGCTGCGCGAATCTGTGCGTCGCCGGGATCAGGATCGCTCATCAGTAGCGCGTGCGCGCGCATCATCATTCCCGCGATGCAATAGCCGCATTGCGCCGACTGCAGGTCGATGAACGCCCGCTGCAGCACTCCCGGCGATTGCATCGAACCCAAGCCTTCCAACGTGGTGATGCGCCGTCCCTTCAGCAGCGTGATCGGTACGATGCATGAGGTCACGGGCTTGCCGTCGATCACCACCGTGCAGGAGCCGCACTGCCCGAGTCCGCAGCCGAATTTGGCGGCGTTGAGGCGAAGATCGTTGCGCAGGACGTACAGCAGCGGGGTTTGCGGATCCGCCAAGATTTCGTGATCGGTGCCGTTCACGTTCAGAGTCAGGCTCATGGTTGCCCATGAGATCAATTCGCCAGGGCCCTGTCTATCAGACGCGAACGCGATCGAATGCCCAGCCTGGAGTCCTCATCGCCCAAGGACAAAGAGCGGCTGGAGGGATGCTCGTCAGCGGCTCAGAAAAACACTCCGACCCACGCGAAAAGGATCAGGTATTCGACCACGTCGCTGACATTGTGGCCAACGATGGGCGCAACGACGCTCCTGGATTTTTCCAGCCAGTAGGCATACAGAACGCCGAGCGCAAAGGCGTATATCTGCTGGCCGAGCGCTTCGGGCCAATGGCGCGTATCGAAATTATTGGCATGCAACAGCGCAAAGATCAGCGCCACGATGACGCCGGCCCAGTTCATGTTGAAGCGGCCGACATGGATCTTGCCCGGCATTGTCGTGGCCAGATAAGTGACCAGCAGGGCGCGAAACGGAATCTCCTCGGTAGGCCCGACGTAGACGCCTTCGAAAAACAGCCAGCCACAGATGTTGTTCGGTGTGAGCGGAAAGCCGGGATCGGGTTTCGTATGCGCCATCAACTGCGGCGCATAATCCACCACCGTCATCAGCACGCCGAAGAAGCTTCCCCAAAGGATTGCGGGCCAGATATAGGTTTTGCCCCGCGGCCAATGCAGGCCGTAGTCGGCAGGCACCAGCCAATACTTCAGTACGGCGATGACAATGAGCGCGAGCAGAAGCTGAAAGCCATGCTGCATGTAAAGCCATGGCAGCAGCGGTCCGGCAGGAGAGGGGGAATGAAGGATCCGGCTGGAAAGGAATGCACCGAAGGCCGCGACGTAGGGCACCGCGTAACCCAGGGCAATCGTGACCAGGATAGGTATGGGCTTGAGCCGGAATCGCGGCTCGATCGGCAGTTCTGTGTCGCTCATGCGCGGACTTTGAAGAGTCTCAGCAGGCCTGTCTTGAAGAGATTTGACCTGCTTTGGCGATGCTCAAGTCGATGACGCGGCTGAGCCGGAACACGCGGCCAGCGTATCCGCCGCCGCCTGCGAGAGGGCCTGATCGAAAGCCCGGTCGATCATCGACTGAATTTCGTACTGGCCGCTGCCCCAATTCGGGGTGCTGATGCTGCCGCGATAATCCGCGCTTTTGATCAGCGAGCCGGAACGAAAGTACTGCAGATTCAACACGACACTGGCAATTTTCGCCGTGGTTGCGCTCGACACCCACGCCGTTTTCAGCTCGGCTCTTGCGCTAAGGTCCGCGGAAACGGCCTGGGCATCGTCAAACTGCACCGCAATGCCGCTGCTGCGCAGACCGCCAATCACCGAATGCAGCCACGCTTGCGGGTCGGGTGGTCCCTTCACGGTTCTGCCGCCCACATTGCCGAGTACCGTCGGATCCATCCGGTCATCAATGACCGCGACGATGCGCAGGCTGCACGAGATACGCGCCGCCGGCTTGCTCGTCGCGGCGTGCGGTGTGTAGGTGCTGCTGGCCGTCATCGGCGCGCAACCCGTCGCGAGAAACGCGAGGCACACACCCGTCAAGGACCGCGCCATGCTGTTCATCCGGCCGGTGATTGCGCCACGAAAACCCAATTTCCCAAGTCATCAACCAGCAGAGTGCCTGTGTCGGTCTTCTCGATGAGCTTGCCGCTTCTGCCTCCGGCATCGGCCTTCCCGCCTTGCTGCAGTTTCTTAACGTCATCGCTGGTCTGCACGAGGCCGCGCTCGGCTAGCGCGTTCACGCCGCCGATTCCCTGAACCAGTGCGCGCTTCGCGATCTCGCCGTTGTTGTCGGCCCAGTGCCGGCAGTTTTCCGCAATATCGTCGCTCGCTCCCGCGAGCGGGATGAGGTAGGTGAAATTCTCCGAGTAGGCCGCGTTTTCCGGGTTCATTCGAGAATCGGCCGACTGGCCCTTGGGTGCAGTTTTCGCGAAGATACTGAACCTGGCATCCACCTGCATCATGGCGAAGTCCGGCGACAGCTCATAGCTATAGGCGACAAACAGAACTTCCGGCGAGGCGGATTTATCCAGGATCGAGTTGGTGTTTTCCTTGGACATATCCTTCGAGAAGGATGTTTTTCGCACTGCCAGCCAATCCAATCGAGTCACCGTCACCTGAGTCGCGGTGAGCGCCTGCTGATCGAAGTGGTAGTCGGTAAGCGCAACCCGCAGCGGTGTAATCGACTTCTCAGCGGCATTGGTCCGGTGCTGATTGACGCCGGCATCAATGAGGGCGCCGACCAAGCCAAGGGATGCGCCGGCCTGCGAAGCAACGACTTGGGTTTTGATTTCCCCTTGCGGTACGAGTACGACGGCTTCGCGGCCGCCCGGCGGCGATCGATCCGCAGGATCCAGAAAGTGCCGAGGTTGAGCGACGCATCCGGCCATCACGACAATCAGGAGTCCGAGCGCTGCACCGCGCGCCGCTTCCATGGCTTTCATATCCATCCCTCTCGTTATTATTGTTCTACGAGAATATCAGTCAGCCCTGCTATTCTTCAAATAGATCCCGCGCTGCCGATTTCTTTGCATTCGAAAAGCATAATAAAAACATTATGTTGCCACCATAATCAATGTCATCCAGCGATACGCAGTTCTCCGCCAGCGATTCCGCGACCGCTAAAGAGCTCCCGCGCCAACTCAATCTTCGCGATCTGGTCCTGTCGCAGGTGCTCACCGTCGTGGGCAGCGCCTGGGTCGGCATTGCGGCAGGTTTAGGCCATGCGCAAACCGCGGTGTGGTTGCTGGCCTTCGGCACGTTCTACCTGCCCATGGCCGCCGCGGTGTACTACTTGAATCGTGAGATGCCTCTCGAAGGCGGTCTCTACGTGTGGTCGCGACGCGCGTTCGGCGACACCACCGGCTTTCTCGTCGCCTGGAATATCTGGGCGTACGCACTCTCCACCATCGCCACCATCCTGTTTCAAATCCCGAGCGAGTTCGCCTACATGGTCGGCCCGCGCGCCGCCTGGATTCCGGAAAATCATCTCGTCGTCTTCTGCTTTTTGGCAGGCGTGCTCACCTTGCTGGCGCTCTCCGCCGTGCGGGGCCTCGCCATCGGCAAGTGGATTCACAACATCTCCGGCATGGCCATGATCGCCGCGTTCGTGCTCCTGATCGTCGCGCCGCTCTGGGCGCTTCGGCAACATGCGCCGATCCATTTCGCACCTTTCGATCTCAAGCTGCCCGAATCGAACCCGACTTCACTTGCTCTCATTGGTCAGACGCTGTTCGCGGCGGCCGGGATCGAGTACATCGCCATCATGGCGGGCGAGTCCAAGGCGCCCAGCCGCGATATCGGCCGCTCCATCCTCATCGCTTCGCCCATCATCTTTCTGATGTTCACGCTCGGAACGGCCTCCGTGCTGGCCTTCCACGAGTTGACGGGATCGACGATCAATTACATCGCGCCCATTCCGCAGACGCTTCGCCTGGCATTCGGAGATTCCGGCTTGGCCGATGCTCTCGGTCGCCTCGTCATTCTTCTTCTGCAGATCCGCATTCTCGGCGCCGCCAGCCTCATTTTCACCGGCGTTACCAGGTTACCGATGGTGGCGGGCTGGGATCATCTCATTCCCCCGTGGTTCTCACGTCTTCACCCGCACTACCGCACGCCCATCAACTCGATCCTGATTTCAATCTTACTGGTCGCCGCGCTGCTCGTGATGGCCTCCGCCGGCGTGCGGGCGGCCGAGGCCTTCGCGGTCCTCAACAATGCCTCCAATATCCTGTACGGCTTCGCCTATTTGGCCATGTTTGCCATCCCCCTGATCGGCGCAAAGCTCATCCGAATGCGCATCCCGAAGTGGGTCGCGGTGCTTTGCGTCGTTGGCTTCTGCGCGACGCTCTTTACCTGCGTCACCAGCGTCTATCCCTTTGTCGACGTCCCCGATCCTCTTCACTTCGCCATCAAGATCACCGTCACCATTTTCCTGGCCAATCTCATCGGGTACGCCTTCTATCGCATCCGCCGTTAGAGTTTGCGGTTGACGAATTCCCACACCTTGGAGATCACGACCGATCCTTCGCCGACTGAGGACGCCACACGCTTGACGGAGCCTGCACGTACATCGCCCACTGCGAAGATTCCGGGAAGCGAGGTGGCGAACGGTGAAGCGGTGGAACCTTCGCCGGAACCGGTGATCACGAAACCTTTGTCATCGAGCTTGACCAGACCCGAGAGCCATTCGGTATTCGGCGCGGCACCGACCATGATGAACAGCGCGCGGGTATCGACGCGGCGGGTCGCCCCGGTCTTCACGTCGCGAATGGTCAGCGCCTGAAGATGATCAGTCCCATGCAACGCGCTCACTTCGGCACCGTACTCGATTGAGACTGCGGGATCCGCCGCAAGCCGGCTGGAGAGGTAGCTCGACATCGACGCTGCCAGCGACGCGCCTCGGACCAGCAGGCGCACGCAACTCGCCGAGCGGCTCAAGAACATCGCCGCTTGCCCCGCGGAATTGCCGCCGCCGACGATGACCGCTTCGGTTCCCTTGCAATAACGCGCCTCCATTTCAGTCGCGGCATAGTAAACCCCGTCGCCTTCAAAGTCGGCCAGCCGCTCGAGCGAGGGTCGGCGATATTGCACTCCTGTTGCGACCACCACTGCTTTGGCACGGACTCGCTGTCCATTCTCGAAGGTGGCGCAGAAGCTCTGATCCGGCAGTTTGTCGAGGAGCGTCACGCGTCGCGGCATCGCGAAGCGTGTGCCGAACTTCATGGCCTGCACCTCGCCGCGCCAGACCAGGTCCGCACCGGAAATGCCCGTCGGGAAGCCCATGTAATTCTCGATACGGCTGGAAGTACCGGCCTGGCCGCCGATCGCGATATCCTCCACGACCAGCGCGCAAAGACCCTCGGCACCTGCATAGACTCCTGCGGCCACCCCCGCAGGACCGCCGCCCACGATGAGTACGTCAAAGTTCTCATCGTCGCGGAAGTCGAGATGCAGGCCGAGCAGTCGCGCCACCTTTTCCGGCGTGGGATCGCTTACGACAACGTTTCGCCCGAATATTACGGCCGGCTCCCCGGGAGCAATCGCGCAGCTCAGTGCCGTCGCCTCGGCTTCAGGACTTCGCAGCGGCAAGGAGCTATAGGGAATGCGATTGCGGCTGGCAAACTCGGCGATGCGGCGCACGTTGCGGTCCTGTTCTTCGCCGATCAATCGCAGCATGCCGTCGCGGTCGTCGAGCTGGCGGCGACGGCGCGCGGAAAAAACCGTGATGATGATGTCCGACATCTCCGGGATGTCCGACATCAGCTTGAGCATCGCTTCACGCGGTACCTCGATCACGCGCGTTTCGCGCGCAGCGCGCAACGGCATCGACCAGGCGCCGCCATTCAAGAAAGCGATTTCGCCCATGAACTGGGTTGGACCCAGCGTGAAGGGCAGATGACGTTTGTCGGTATAGGGATTCACGACCTCGATCTCGCCGTCCTCGATATAGACAAAGCGATCTACCAGCTCGCCGGGTTTTGCGAGGAGCGTACCTTGCGGATAGGTAACGATCCGGCCGGCCTCACGCAAGGCTTGGACGTGAGAGTCGGATAGCGGGGTGCGTTGCATTTGGCGTAAGTCGCCGCCGATCGATTCCATAGTTTCACTTCCCGCAACGGCAGGCTCAGCCGGTTAGACGTCCATCTTGGGAGATACTGGCGGACTTTCAAGGGTGCGGCGAGTAATGCGGCGGTACCCTAAACCGCAAGTCGGCACCGTGCGCTAATTGGAGCGGGTGGCCTCCGCCACATTGGAGAAGCTTGGCGGCTCGGGCATGACTTCGGCCGCGGCGCTGAGGGCCGCAACCTCGGCCGGCCGCTTCTTGTGCGCGGCCGATTCCGTGCGCGCCTGCGCCTCGGCTGCTTTAAGTTGATGATCGATATCGGGCAGTTCGGGCTCCAGGGCTTTCGCCTGCCGCAGCGGAGCCAGCGCCTCGTGAGCCCGGCCCAACGTGACCAGGGATGAACCTCGCGCCGCCAACGCTATCGCATCTTTGCGCGAGGTGCTCTGGAGCAGCGCCAGAATGGCGAGCGCAACACCCTTGTCGCCGTGACGCAGGGAATTGGCCGCGATGTATGAATCGAGCGCCCGGGAAGCCTGATTGGTGCCCTGCTGCAGCAACGCGATGCGCACGGTAATCTCGAATTCATTGGGCGCGCCCTTCACCAACACAGATTTACATGCCTGCAAGGCCGCATCGCCGTCGCCGTCCGTGCAGCGTTTCATCAAGGCTTGTCGCTGCGACTTGAGGGCCTGCAGCTTGCCGGCGAGGGCGGTGTCATTGGGCTCAAGTTCGCTCGCCCGGATGTAGGCTTTCGTGGCCTCTGCGGGCCGATGTGCCTTCGCCAAGGCGTCGCCCTCGCGATAGCGTTCTTCTTCGAGCTTGCTGTGGGCCCGCCGCAAACTAAACGCGAGCGTCGGATTGTAAGGATTGTACTTTTTCCCCTCCTCCAGGAAGTGAACCGCCTCGGCGAAGCAGCCCGCTTTTTCCAGTAAGTTGGCCAGCTCCAGGCGCTTTCCAAGCTGGTTGGGATAGCGCTGGAGCGCGGTCTTCAGAGCGGCGATGTCCTGATTCTGCGATCCGCCGTTCACGCAGGAGCTCTGCGAGGCGGCGAGCGCAACGCGGCTGGAGGCGAACAGGGTCAGCAGTAACAGGGCCGCAATGCCCGGTGCAAATCGTGCGGGCCGGATCATTGGGACATCTCGCGAACCAATCGGAAGCCGACGCTGGTGCTGCGGTAGTTGCTTTCGAATCGATTCCGATAGGAAGTGCGGACGAATTCGGGTTGGGTGAACCAGGAACCGCCGCGCAATTCGTGCTGGGTGCAGTCGCCCGCGGATTGCGCCGATCCGTCAACGGGTGCGCCGCGGTAGTCATCGGTCCAGCAATCCTCGGTCCACTGGAAAACGTTGCCGAGCATGTCGTACAAGCCGAATGCGTTTGGCTTGAACGAACCCACGGGCGCTGTCTGCACGAACTCATCTGCACAGGGCAACACCTTCCAACCCTGGTAATGCCGCGCGGCGGTCTGATCGGCAATGTTGGCGTAGGCGCAGGCCTCGGCCGGCGTGGTCCAGGGCACTTGCGCGGCAGACCCGGCGCGGGCGGCATATTCCCATTCCGAGGCGCTTGGCAATCGATATGCCTGGTGCGTCGTGTGCGACAGCCAGGCGGCATAGTCCTTGGCGTCTTGCCAGGACACGCAACTGACCGGGTGCGACGAGGTTTGCGCCTCGACGGCGTTTTTCCAGCTCACCGAGGGATTGACACGCCACGCACCGTCGTAGGTTGCGCAACCATTCGCGCCGACGCCCGTTGCGGCGACGAACTCCGCATATTCGCCCACTGTGACGTCGTAGACGCCGGCGGCAAACGCATGGGGGATCATGACTTTGTGCTGCGGCATTTCAAACGCCAAGGCGTCGGCACCAGCCGGCGTGCCCTGCTGAAAGTCCCCTGCTGCCACAACCTTCATGAGTGGGCAGGTCGGACAATCCCGAAATACCTGCCCCGGCGCGGGCGCGGGCGCGGACGCGGCCGCCGGCACAGGCGCAGGCGCGACAGATGTCGTAACGACCGTGGGTGCTACGGGCGGCGCGGGACTTTTCTGGAGCGGGTGCCAGGCGAAGAGGGCAGCTGCCGCAATCAGCGCCGCAAACGAGGCGGCGATACCTGTGGCCACGGGCCACGACACTGTGCTCTCGGCACCGCTGAACTCGAGGAGAAACTGTCGCGCCGAGGGCGTGCGCTGGTCGCGCTCGAATTGCAAGGCGTGGCACAGGGCGCGAAATTCGCGCCGCGTGAGTTCACGCGGACACGCCAATTGAGCCACGTTGCGCATGGCGGACGGATCCTTCGACTTGAAGGGAAGCTCGCCCGTCATTAGCTTCCAGGCGACACAGGCCAACGCGTACACATCATCGCGCGGGTCCGGTTCCGCGTTTTCCAGCATCTCGGGGCTGGCGTACGCGGGCGTCAGGGCCCGCATTCGATCCGCCGCATTCGAGACGGCTTTCGGCTGTCCCTCTCCCGGCTGAACCATGAGGCGCGCCAGACCGAAGTCGATGACCTTGATCTCGCCGGTGTGCGTGATGAAAACATTGCCGGGTTTCAAGTCGCCGTGCAGGATGTTCTTGGAGTGTGCAAATTCCAGCGCATTGGCAATACTCTTGATCAGCCGTCGTGCCATGTCGCGCGTCAAGCCGCCCTTGCCCTTGGCGTCGCGCAATTTATCGAACAGAGAATGGCCGCTGAGCAGCTCCATGGTCATGAACACGATGTCATTGTCGCGATCGCAGTCGTAGACGCGCACGATGTTTGGATGGGTCAGGCTCTGAAGGCTGTGCGCCTCGCGGGACAGCACCGCCATGGCGTCCGAGGGACTTGCAAAAGGAACCGTCAGAACCTTGATCGCGATGTGCGGATCGGCGGCGCCGGCTTCAACCTTGCGCAGGTCGACCGCTTTGTAGACGTGGCTCATGCCGCCTTCGCCGATCTTTCCCAGCAGCCTGAAGCGGTTGAGCAGCATACTGCCGCCGGTTAAACGGGCAGCGCTCGACACCGTATCCACCCCCATTTTCGTGGGGTCCAGCATAATGGTCGGCGCATGCTCGATCGGCGGTTCGAAGAACGGGTCGAACTCGGCGAGACTGGTTGCCCGCGTCATCGAAAGCTCGCACTAAATGACTTCAACATGCCCATGACGCTCAGACGTATCCCGGCCCGTTGACGAGACTGTGCATCACCTTATGACAAAGGGCGATAGTCCTCTGTAGAGCCCGTCACTAAATTAGCCGTCAGGTTTGGGGGCCCTGTCGCAAAGACGGGTGGTGGACCGCTAAATGCCGTCATCGATCCTCGCCAGGGAGGGCCAGCTCAGGTAGCTTACTGGCCCCAGCTACAATCCCTGCGGAGATGCCATGCTTGTCGTGACAACAGAGAACGTGCCCGGACAACGCGTGCGCGAGGTCAAGGGTCAGGTCTTCGGTCTGGTCGTCAGGAGCCGCGGACTGGGCGGAAATATCATGGCGGGGCTGCGCTCGATCGTCGGCGGCGAAATTACCGAGTACACGCAATTGCTCGAGGAAGCGCGACGCCACGCCGTTGACCGGATGGTGCGTAACGCGAGCCTCATGCACGCCAATGCCGTCGTCATGATGCGATTCGATTCCTCCGAGATTGGCCAAACGATGAGCGAGATCGTTGCGTACGGCACGGCCGTGGTGCTGGAACCGGCGGTCTGATCGTGTTGCGCACTTTCGTGATTGCGGTGGGCGCGATTCTCACGTGCGTCGGTATCGGCCTCATCGCGAGCGGCGTTCATACACCCGGCTGGCAGGCGCTCGGGGTTGGCGCGATCGTCCTCATCGGCACGCTGTTCGAGCGCTGGCGTTACCGTCGCATCGAGGAGCCATCGAACGGCCGCTGGCAACGGACCGATGAGAAATTTCTCGATCCCTCGACCGGCCAAGCGGTCGAAGTCATGTTTGACCCACGCACAGGCGAGCGGCGCTATGTCGCCGGAAAGTCGTCCGCGAATGAGCCGGCGGCGTGAATCGCACCGCGCGCAGCTCGCTGCCGAAGTGCGAGTCTTAAGCCAGCCTGGCTGTCATATCGAGCCTTAGCAACGCTACTTCGATGCGCCGGCCGCAACATCGGCTGCCTTCGGCGCGGGCTTTCCGGCGTCGAGATGGTTCCAGTTCAGGATGGCGTTGAAGCCTAGGAAAAAGGTTCCCTGCGTCTGCCAGCGCCAGAACGGCCGTAGCGCGAACATCACCACATGACCCTTTCCAACAGTTGCATCGAGTACCAGAGGCCGTTGGGAGATCGCTTGGCCGCCGGACAGGGTGCCCGAAAGAAGCATGTCGTTGGGATCTTTCGGGAACTCCATGATGATTCGCGGCGGAACATCGGGATTCACTCCGCCGTAGATGCGTCTCATCTGGCGCATGTAGGCGGCTTCATCGAACGGAGGAGGCGCCGGCTCGGCCGGTTGATCGTAAGGGGAAATATGGATGGGCGCCGCGTTCGGCGTGACGTTCTGCCCGAGAGCCGAACCGGATCCGGAGCCGCCGCCGCCACCGCCACCCGGGCGTCCGTCCGCAACAGCGAAGACCGGGTCTTGATTGAAGTAGACCGGGATATCTTTCTGATCGTAGCCATAGGCGATTGGACTCTTGAGATCCGTGAATTGGCCACGCAGGATCGATCCGCGAGCGAACAGTTGCGCGGGATGCTCGACGCTGACGCCGCCTACCAGGCCGTACTCGGCGACAAAAGCGGAAGTTGATCCTTCGGTGATGAGGGTGCCGCCGGCGCCCACGAACTTGGCCAGTGCGGCAAGCCCTTCGGCCTCCATCCCGCCGCGGATGTCGTCGCTTTCGTCGAGCGCGCCGAGGTTGGGCGTCAGAGCGGATTTTTTGTAGGGAATGGGATCCGGGCCGACTTTCGGTATGCCTCTTAAGATTGATTGCGGCGTTCCGGCCACGTCCGGATAAATGATCACGTCGTACTTGGCGCGCAGATTGCCCTCGCGAAGCTTCTGATCGGAAAAATATTTGTAGGGGACTCCATAGTGATCGAGCGCAGCACGGACCCACCCTTCATCCTGCGTGTTCTGCCAGGAATGAACGTATCCGATGCGCGGGATCTCCATCTCGTGGGTTTTAACCGCCGGCGAGGAAGCCACCGCCCAGGCGGAAAGGCCAAATTCCTGAATCGACGGGCGAAGCTCACTCAAATTGGCCTTGGGGATAATGAACGTGCCCGCGCGAAATTTGTGCCCGCCGAGCTCGAAGTCGTCTTCGGCCGCGAGCATTTTTGTGCGGGCGTTTTTGAAACGGAATGACATCAACGCGTTATCGGTCGTGTGCTCGATGACCAAAACCTCGCCGTTCCCGTCGATGCGGCCCGGAACGCGAACATCTGAACTGATCGGCGTCATCGGCTGATCCAGAATGGAGCGATCCTTCACCGCGGTCAGCGTGATGTTGCGCATGTACTGCATCGTCCAGCCGGTATCATCATAGGGGCGTGGATTGGCGACCGGATAATTCTGTACGCTGAAATACATATCGGCGAGCGTCCGATAGGGCTGGTCGGCGCGAATGATGTAGTCACCGGCGGAAACGTCGGTCGTTCCTGCTTTGAAAGCAGCGTTTGCGAGTTGCACTTCGAGGCCTTGGGCACGCAGCGCATTGATCATGTCGGCCGCATCGGCACGGCGCCGCTGGCCGGCGGGAATCACCCATGCGTAGGGAGCGACGTTGCGGCCCTTGTCGACAGCCCGCTTATTTTTCATCCAATAATCTTCAAGATAAAGCGTGTGATCCTCGGCGACTTTGTGAAGCGCGAGTAGCAGCGCCGATTCCTGTATGTTGGTGTTATTGCGCGGGCCCCACTTGATGCTGGCAAGGGGCGGATTTGACCGATACCATTCCCGGCTGATGGTTCCGTTGGGAAGGCGCAGGTCGGGAACGAGATCGGGACCGTAGCCTTGGACTTCGTAAAAGCGCCCGAAACTGTTGTGGGTGATGGCGATCCAGAAAAGATAGTTGGGAACCCAGCCGTCGTAAAAACCATAGGTGAAGACGCCCGGAACGCCGCGCTTCGCCATCTCCATGACCTCGGTTTCAGCGAGCAGCCACCATTCATTGACCGCGATGGGATCCAGGGAATTGTTGTAAGGGCCGGTGCCGGTGGATACGTAAAGGTAGCTTTGCGCTTCGTGCAAATCGTGCAGCACTGTGGGATGCCAGTCGAGCACTTCCCGGGTGATGTTCTGCGTCAGCTTCAGCAGTTGCCCCATGCCGTCGCGGTTATTGTCGTGGGCAACGTATTTCCCCCAATACATCAGGGGCGGACGCTGCTTGCCGGTTTTTTTGCCGTAGTAGTACGAGTCGACCTGTTTCTCGCGGCCGTCGGTTTCAACCACCGGGGTGATCAGCACGATCACGTTATTGCGGATCGCTTGAATGAACGGCGTCTCCTCGATCATGAGGCGATACGCGAGTTCGATCAGCATTTCGGGCCCACCGGTCTCGGGCGAATGGATGCCGCTCGTGATCCAGTAGATCGGTTTCGCCGTATGAATCAGTGCCTGCGCCTGTTCCTCCGTGATCTTTCTAGGATCGGTTAGCTGGGCAAGCAAGCTCTTGTAGCGATCGAGATTCTTGATGGTATTTTCGTCGGCGACGGCCAGGAGGACCTGGTCGCGTCCCTCTTCGGACTTTCCAATCTTGAAGAACTTCGCGCGCGGCGATGCTTGAGCGAGCGCTTCGTAGTAGCGATTGATATCCTTCGAGTAAGTCAGCTCGCCCGGCGTGCCGGGGATTCGTCCGAAGAACTTCAATGGCGAGGGGACGGTATCGGATGCAGGCATGTGATCCACCAATTCGGTGGTAATGCGTGGGTCCTGCAAATATTCCTTGATGAGCTTCGTGTATTCCTGGTCGAGTTTCTGCGGCGGAGTTGTCTGGGCAGGCGAAGGCGCTTGCGCGGAGGCATCGTTTAGCGCGGTTATCGAGCAAACGGCAAGAAAGAACGTGAGCGCTAAAAGGAATCGATTCATAAAACCCTCGCCGGCATTTTGATGCGCATGTTAACAGGGGGCGGCCCCCGTTTACCTAATCAGTTGTCTCCGGCAGCATTCTTCACTATCGTTGGGGCTGCGCAGAGAACCTCGAGAGGCAAGACGTGCTGGAAATTCGCCCGACCTGCGAGAATTGTGGCGCTCAATTGTCACCTAACTCGCTCAAGGCGATGATCTGTTCTTTTGAGTGCACGTTCTGTCGAACATGCGTGGAAAAGATACTCGACAACGTATGCCCCAATTGTGGGGGCGGATTCACCCCGCGCCCTGTCCGTCCCGCACGCCGATGGAAGGGCGAGAATTATTTAGCCGCGGTTCCCGCCTCGGCGAAAGTAGTCTCAAGACCCGTCGACAAGGCGTCACACAAAGCGTTTGCCGGTTCCATCAGGGCAATCCCGCCGGATGAACGGTAGCGTCAATCGAGCTTCGACCGGGGGTGCGCGTCAGGTTCTGAACCGAGCGCGATAATCCTGCGATGTCACGGCTAGCAGGCGAAGGAAGCTGCGGCGCATGGTTTCCTCCGACCCGAAACCGCAGCGCTGACATATCCGCTTCACCGGCAGGCCCGATCCCGATAACAAGCGCCGGGCGCCTTCGACTCGCAAACGCTCGATTGCACGCGCCGGGGTAAGACCGGTTGCCAGCGCGTAGTGGCGGCTGATCATCGGCCAGGTGATTTTTTATCCATTCGTGCAGCGCTCCGAACTCATCGTCCGCCGCTTGAAGCGATAGCGCGGTGCTGAACTGCGCTTGCCCGCCCGGGCGCTTCATGAAAACTACCAAGTATCTTGCGACCGCCAGCGCCAGCGTTGGTCCCAAATCCTCTTCCACGAGCGCCAGGGCAAGGTCGATGCCGGCGGTCACTCCCGCCGAACTCCAGAAAGGTCCGTCGCGCACAAAAAAGCGGATCCGATTCAACGCGCACATTCGGAAAGCGTCGAGCCAGTTCAGCGCAATACGACCAATGGGTCACCGCTCGGCGCCCGTCCAGCAGGCCTGATGCGGCCAGGAGAAATGCTCCAGTGCAAACGGAGGCGATGCGGCGTGCCCGCTTTGCTCCTGGCTTGGGGCGGTAGGTCCCGTTCAGTTCGGCGGCGAACGCCAATGAGAGGGTGCGCCGGCGTACAATCGCGCAATGGTTTTGACCACCGCGGGAAGGTACCGCTCGATCCGGTTCGGCGTCGAGACGCTGGATCCACAGCTTGTGCCCAGGCATCGGCACGTCGCGGGCTACGCCACGGTGGTACTGCGCGGTGCATTTGAAGAGGCGAGTTTCGCCGGCCGGTTTGCGGTTCGACCGGGCGATGTACTGCTGCATGGCGAGTTCGACTGTCACATGGACCGCAAGACCACACGGCATGCCCTGCAGATACTTCGACTGCCTTGGACGGACAATAATTTGGAAGGTCACTTCCAAGTCCCCGACCCGGACTTACTCGCGAGGATCGCCGAGCAAGATCTTGAAGTGGCTGTGAGCACGCTGCGAAGCGTTCTTCGCGCAAGGCCTGCGACTGACCTGCATTGGACCGAGAGTTTAGCCCTGACACTGCGCACAAAAAACCAGGTGCGACTGGCGGACTGGGCCGAATCGCAAAATTTGACGCCGGAGACGGTGTCGCGGGGCTTTGATAAAGCATTCGGCGTGCTGCCGAAGGTCTTTCGGCTCGAAGCGCGCGCTCGGCGCGCGTGGAACCTCATTCGAACCACCCAGAGGTCATTTACCGCCATCGCCTATGACCTTGGGTTTGCTGATCCTGCCCATCTCACACGCGCCGTTCGAGCTTTGACCGGCGCATCGCCCAGGCAATGGCGCCAGCCCCAAGCACCTGCACATCAAGTGGGTTCAAGCGATTCCTTCAGTCAACGCGCATACTGAACAGAAGTTTCAGCGTCCGTAAGATGCCATGTGCTCAACCGGTTTGAGTCGTCGTCAATTTCTTGCCTCCGCGGCGGCGCTGGGCGCGACCGCCGCGTGGGCCGCGCCCCGCGGGCGAGAAACTCAAGTTGCGTGGCGCGAATCACGCGACTCCTACCCCGAAGGGGTCGCCT
This sequence comes from uncultured Gammaproteobacteria bacterium, assembly GCA_963721095.1. Lineage (GTDB taxonomy): Bacteria > Pseudomonadota > Gammaproteobacteria > Steroidobacterales > Steroidobacteraceae > Bog-1198. The sequence goes on from CAVRHU010000001.1 coordinate 1,808,675, forward strand.
CCGGGGATCCACGCCCGGATAGTGTCATCCTGTGGACGCGACACCCCAACTCCTCCGCCCGAGGCGCCAAGCTCATCGTCGAAGTCGCCGAAGATCCAGCCTTCAGCCGCGTCATCGCCCATGCCACGACCACCGCACGCGCCGAATTGGATTGGACCTGTCGCGTGCTGGTGGGCGGCCTGGCACCCCGCACGACCTATTGGTACCGGTTTACCGATGCGCAGGGCGCGGGCAGCCGAATCGGGCGCACGCGCACGGCGCCTCGCGATGATGAGGACTACCGCGCGCGATTCGTGTTCACGAGTTGTCAGGACGTGACTTCGGGAGCCCAAAATGCCTACCGCCGCATGATCTACGAAGACGAAAAAGCTAAAACAGACCGACAGATCGACTTCGTATTTCACCAAGGCGATTTCATTTACGAGGTGGTCAATTATCCGGAGGATCGTCCCCAGGGCTACTACGGCCGGCGGCTGCGCGATGTGATTCGTTATCCTCATGGCGAGAAAATTCAGGATTTTCACGTTCCAACAACACTCGAGGATTACCGCACCGCCTACCGCGCCTATCTGCACGATCCGGACCTGCAAGATGCCCGGGCCCGCTGGCCCTTCATCAACATGTGGGATAACCATGAGTTTTCCTGGCTCGGATACCAGGGAATGCAGATATTTGAGGGAAAGACACGCCCGGCCCAGACCCGGAAAGTGGCGGCGAATCAAGCATGGTTTGAATACCAACCGGCGCGAATCCATAAACCCAGTGGCCCGCGCCTCGATCGATTCGATGCACCCAGCGTCGTGGACGCCGCGATCACTCATTTCGATGATCAAGGGTTGGGACAGGAACCCAATAATCTTCTCGCCGTCGGTAGTCTGCGCGGCTATCGAACGGTACGTTGGGGCCGCCATGTGGACCTGATCCTGACCGATCAGCACAGCTATCGCTCCGAAGACCCTCTGTTGCGACCCGAGGCCAAGCCGCTGTCGAGCGCGGCCTTTCCCGACTTCATCCCGGAGGAGGCCGTGGCCATATTGGACGCGGGCCGGGACTACAATCACGGGAACCCGCCGGATGTCATTCATCTCGGGGACACGCAGATCCCTAACTTTCGCAAAAACAGCCCACCCCAGACCATATTCGGCGCCGAACAGAAGCGCTGGTTTTTTGATCGATTGAAGCGCTCGACCGCAACCTGGAAATTGTGGGGCGACACGGAAGGAACACTCGAGTGGCGCGCGGATTTACAGAACCTGCCGCCCGATCTTAGGAAGACGTGGCCGGGTGGGTACGCCAATGTGGCGAGCGAAGATCACAGCAACGCGTTCGTTGAGCGCGCTGAGATCTACGACTTCGTGCGCACACAGGGCATAACGGGGTTTGGCATCGTGGCCGGCGATCGACACAGCTTTTGGGCAGGCGTCGCGGCAGCGAACTTACCGCCGAAGGCCTTCGATCCCGTGGGCGTCGTTTTCATCGCCGGTTCCATCTCATCGGTGGGCTACGTGGAGGCCTACGAAAAGGCGCTGCGGAAAGATCATCCGCTGTACGCGTTGTATCTCGCCCATCCGCACGGCGATGCGATGCCGCAACCCGTCGTCAATATGCTGATGCTGCACGGCGTGCGCTCTGCGCTCGAGTATTCACGCACCGGCGATGTCGCCGCGGCGCGGCAGCTTTCCAATCCTCAACTGTCACCGCATTTGTCGTTCCTGGACCTCGATGGCCATGGCTATGCCATCGTCGAGGCCACTGAAACCCAACTGACCTGCGAATTCGTCTGTATCCCACGGCCCCTGGAGCGCGCGGAGCGCAGCGACGGCGGCCCTATCCGTTATCGCGTGATGCACGTCACTCCCCTATGGAAGGCGGGGGAGCGGCCAACCTTGCGACAGACCTTCGTGGAAGGCGACGCTGAACTGTCGGTCTAGCGATGTGAGCACGTTATTTCACTGCGAAGGTGGGGCAGCGCCTCGCCGCTTCATGTGATGTTCTGCCGTAAGTCTCCAGGTCTTGCCGTCGTCGATTGACTCCTCCTCGCGCCAGACAAAGGAATCGGGGCGGAAGTCATTGATCGACCACCGGGTGTCCGTGCCGTCAAAATCGTGAGTATCGAGTACGATGCGATCGCCTACCACGCTGCCGGTGAATCGGGCGATTGAAGCATGCTCCGGGTCAACAAAAACCGCGGGCCACGATTGAGATTTGGAGTCGAAATAGCGCAGGTCCGTATAAACCTCGCGTTCCTTATGCGACCCCGATGGATACACAATCCAGAGGTCCTGTATCAGACGCCCGTCCAAAACCCAGCCAACGATGAGTTCACCCGAGCGCTGAGATGTCTTCCCGTCTTTCGAAAAATCGGTGTATTCGACATCCCAGGCTCCAATCAGGCGACTCCAGGGCTTGGCCTGATCGCCGAGTGAGGAGTGCGGACCCACGGCCTTCAGCGCCGTAATCATGTCCAGTCGCGGGTCTGCCGCGGACGCATTGTTGGCTCCTGCAGTCGCTCCCCCGGCGGTGAGGCTAACGCTTGACCACCACAAAAGTACGGGCGCGAGTGAGCATGCGGTCAGATGCCGCGCAACGATTTTTTTCAAAATCCTTCTCCTTTGGAGGCAAGAACTTAGGATCAGCGACCAAAGTGTAGGAACTGTGAGCGGCCGCTTACAGACCGCTCATTGCATTGGGACGGCGATTCGTTGCATTTGAGCCTCGCGTGAAGGAGGGAACGCTCCTATCGTCCTGCTGCACGGTTGGAACGAGTGCTGTCACTCCGATGTACAAAAGTAATTCGGATGCATATTCCTGAGCACAGGCACGGAGGTCGCTACAGCGGCCTCCGTTTCGAACCAATCTTTAGACCGCGGGGGCCTGAGCCGTTGCTCTGCCCGAGCGCGGCATTAAAAACGCCAGCACCGCGGCTACGATGAGGAGTGCCGCCACATCACCGTACAGATGTCCGATATGCTCGGGATTGGCCAGCGACTGCAAACCCATAATGATGCCGTGTACAACGCTCGACCAGACCGTGAACCAAATCAGGCTGCGGTGAGCGAGAGGGTTTCTCGATGCGATTATCAAGAACACCCCCAGCGTTGCATAGATGCCGAGAATCATCTGCAGATAGTCCGACTGACCGGCATGCCAAGCCCAACCTGACGGCCAAACGATAGTCAGGGGGTAGACGCCGACGGTAAATATCAGACCCACCGCAACCAACACCACACGCAAATACTTGATCCGATCTGCTTCGCTCATGACATTCCCCTTTGTTTTTTGGCTCGCATCTGATCGTGCGGCCTAGCTTTTCTTAAGGCCTCTCATCTGACTGCGGTTTGATGAACGCAATTGGATGTAGTGGGCGCACTCAGTCTACACCCGGCACACCTGGTTGGCCCGCTGTCGGCCGTTGTGCCTGCCGTGTGCTGTCCAAGCACCGGCTAATGAGTTTTCTTCTGTGCCTCCGAATTCCTATTTTGAAAATGAATGGGTAATCGAGAGGCGCGGCCCTCGAGCAGGCACGGATCGAAACAGCTTTGCTTGTCATCGTCCGCTGATGTTTGGTGCATCTAAGGACAGCCGGAATCTCACTCGATTTTTCGGCGCTGAAACTGGAACCGTTTTTGGAACCGTGAGCTTTTTGGACCGAGGAAAATTGATCTGGGCGACAGGATTTTAACCCGCGACTTCTACGTCCCGAACGTAGTTGGATCGTTCCCGGGACCCCCCATATATGCCGCATTCTGTCACATTTGCACGGTATTATCCATTTTGGTTAAAATAGCCAAATGTCAAAAAGGATATCCGCTAGCGATGCCAAGAACAATTTCGGCGGTTTGCTGGACGATGTTGCGGCATTGGGTCGTGTGGACATCGTGAAGCATGGGCGGCTCGTCGCCGTGGTGTTATCTCCGCGCGCGTTCGAGTCCTCGTCGACGGTGGGTGAAGCGGAGGCAAATGACATCCAGTGGGGCAAAAAGCACATGATTCCCCTGGAGCATGCCCGCGCTGCGCGAATGCTGAATCGCCCGAGCACTTTCGATGAAGACTGAACGCGATTTCGAAGCGCCTCTGACCCCTGAGGACGTGCAGAAGATCCTGAGCATATGCTCGCCGGGCGGCCTTCTCGTGGGCGGCCAGGCGCTTGCCTTCTGGGCCGATCACCTGCGGGTCGAGCGCCCGGCGAACCTGATTTCCGGCGTGACGGCCGATGCCGATTTCATCGGAAATTCCGCTCTCGCCAAAGATCTCGCCAGGCACCTCGGCTGGCAGTTATGGATACCCGCGCTCGATGATTCGACTCCGCAAACCGGTAAGGTGACTCACCGCACGAAGAGCGGGAAGGTGAAGCAAGTGGATTTCCTCTCAGGGGTTGTCGGCCTTACCACTAAGGACCTTGCGCGTCGTGCCATTGAGATGGAAGTGCCGAACATTGGTCACCTGCGAGTGATCCACCCCATCGACGTGCTGGACAGCCGCATCCAGAACCTACACTTGCTACCCGAGAAACGTACTGATGCTGGAATCGCCCAGGCTCGGCTCGCCGTGGATGTCGTACGCGCATTCATTCGGCAGGAAGTGGCCACCAGAGATGAAAAAGCTGGACTCAAACTTCTCGAGCGAGTCGCCGACATCGCCGGAGATATGGCCGCAGTCCGAGTTTTTCTTCTATATGGCGTTGATCCCTTGAACGGGGTTCCGCTCGACGACTTTCGAACCACCTCTGCGCTCCACAAAGTGCGCTGGCCCCAAATCGTTGCAGAGGTTGGTGAGAAGAGGGAATCGCTGCGCAGGCTGTCGTCTAGGTCAACTCGATCTACGAAGTGACAGCTCGAGCTTACCGACACATAGGTAACACATCATTCCGGACACATAGGTAAGGTGGTCCCCGGAACGGACCTGAAATCAATGGTCGGGGTGACAGGATTTGAACCTGCGACTCCTACGTCCCGAACGTTAGATGTAAGTAATGTTATATAAAACAATATCTTACATAGATATTAAGCCGCGCGTGATGTCGTTGACAGACCAGTAACGATGGGTCACAATTTTCTGCAGTAAAGCATATAGGCATATTTATGCGTTCGACTTTTGATCTTCCGGATAGCCTCGTTAAGCGGGCAAAAATTGCCGCGGTCAAGCGCGGTTCCACCTTGCGTGATCTGGTTGCCGAAGGCCTGCGTCGAGTCCTATCGGATGAACAGTACGTGCAGCGAAAGAGAATGACCGAGGCGCCGGTCAAACTGCCTCCGGGCCATTCGATTCCTGTGCTGTCAAATGGCGAAATCGCCTCGCTGTTCGATCACGAAGATTTGGCCAACCTCAATGACGTGTATCGCGGACGCTAACGTCCTCTTTCCGCTGCTCGTAGATCGTCACGTTGCTCATGGGGCGGCACGACGCTGGTGGGAGAAGAGATCCGATGAAAGTGTCGGGCTGTGTCTGTTGACACGCATGGCGGTGCTCCGTCTTTTGACCAATCGCGTTGCGATGAATGGCGCTCCAACGGCACCGGAGGTTGCGCTGAATGCGTGGCAGGTTCTTGCAGCTGACCCGCGGTGCGTTCTCGTTGATGTTGCACCGTCCTCGCATGAACGATTTTTTACCTCAATGGTTGCCGGCAGACAGCCGACGCCGAATCTTTGGACAGATGCATGGCTTGCGGCATTGGCGCAATCACTCGATCATGATCTTGTGACTTTCGATCGCGGATTTAAATCGTTCGACGGAATTAAACTGAACTTACTCAATATCGATCGTGAGTAAACCGTAGCGCAACGACCCCTGGTGGGCGGCCTGCTTGCCGGTGGCGACGTTTTCTATTTCCTTCACGCTCATTCGACCGCTTGCAGATACGGAGTCATGGCACGTTCGACACGAAGCAGCCGCGCGAAGCGGAGCAGTTCACGGTTCTGTACGCGGTTTCGTTGTCGCGCGAGACGCAGCGCCTCGAGCGCAATGTCCAGCCCGAGCTTGTTCCTGAACTTAAAGCAATCCACCACAGTGCGCGCTGCGCTATAGATTCTTAGCGGCATTCCGCCAACGCGCTGTGTCTCGAGCCCTTCGTTGAAGGTCTTCTTATTGAATTGATGCACCGAGACGGGCATCGACAGCTTGATGCCGTGATAGCTACCTCTTGGTACAGCCAGATGGACGGAGGAGGGGACCTGGGTCGTGATGTCATGATATGAGAGCGCGCTGATCAGGCAAATGGCTGCGCGCGGCGCTCGGGCTGCGACAACGGCGAGGTCGGGATGCTCGGCTTCGCTGGCTTCGGCCACGCGGTAAAGTCCGCGGTCGAGCTCAACGATTCGACCGCTTTCACGCAGCGAATAGAGTGCATCGGTATGCACTCCCAGCGTGACTAGATCGCGGGTCCGCAGAGTGCCGCCGTTATCGCGGAAAACCTTCAGTGCTGTATCTAGATCTCGGCTTTTCATAGTGGGTAATAATAGCACCACTATCACGTAAGTGAGTCTATTGATACCCGACCGAACGCCCTACAGGATTGCCCCTAAGTAGAATTTCAGCTTGGACCCTAGGCGTTGTACGCCGGGAAAATATCTAATGAAATCAATGGTCGGGGTGACAGGATTTGAATCTGCGACTCCTACGTCCCGAACGTAGTGAATTACAAAATACAATAAAAACAAATAGTTATGGTTTGTTAACCTGCAAGATAAAGGTACTAGCACAGAGCTGTTGATGAGCCGGCTCGGGAGTTGGCAATCAAATTAGTGATGGCATATACTCGTGTATATGCCAGTTCTGTGGAGAAATAACCATGCAGCGGACAGCCAAGATTTTCATGAATAACCGGAGCCAGGCGGTTCGGCTTCCCAAGGAATTTCAGTTCAATACCGCAGAGGTGTTTATTCGTAGGCAGGGTAATGACGTGATTCTTTCCGCCCGACCGACGGATTGGTCCGCCTACCTCGCCTCAGGACCTGTCGCCTCCAAAGAATTCATGGAAGGCGTTGACGATCTGCTGGTCCAGGAGCGCGAACTCTGATGTTAGCTTACATGCTGGATACGGACATATCGTCCTACATCATGAAGCGTTCCCATGACGTTGTTCTGAGAAGATTGCAGAACGTGCCAATCGACGCGGTCTGCGTCTCCGTCATCACCAAATCGGAGCTGCTGTTCGGAATCGAAGTGTCTCCCCGGCGGCAGCAGGATCAATCTGCCCTCGATGAGTATCTGCGGCACGTCGAAGTATTAGATTTTCCTGACGAAGCAGCTGTTCACTATGCGCAGATCCGTGCGGCGCTCAAAGCGCGTGGAGCGATGATCGGCGCGAACGATCTCTTCATCGCGGCACACGCCCGTTCTCTTGAGCTCACTCTTGTGACTAACAACACCGATGAGTTCAGTCGGGTCCAAAATCTCAATATTGAAAACTGGACTAAATAGGACATCGAGCCTCGTCTCTGCAGCGACGTGTACCGATCACCCAGTTAGGACCTGAAATCAATGGTCGGGGTGACAGGATTTGAACCTGCGACTCCTACGTCCCGAAGGTTCGACCCGGACGGTAACGCCTGGCTGGTGCAAGAGGTGACCACGCGGTTGCCCAGCCGAACAAATATGGAAGTCACGACCTCCAAATCCGCGACGGCGCTTTCGGCCGCGCTGCGCCGCACCGAGGCTGCGCATGGCGAACACGAGAAGCGAACAGGTCAAAAAGATGCCAACTGGCCGGAGTGGTACGCGCAGTACATCGTCAGCGAGCAAGCCAAAGTGCCGCGGCCGCTTTGATGTCAGCCCGCTCAGGTTATGGCGCGGCGATGCCGCGCAAGGCATCGATCGAATATTTTCCCGCGCCGGTAATGAACAGCAGCAAAAGGCCTCCCATGATGCTGAGATTCTTGTAAAAGCCATCCATACCGTCGACTCGCCCCGCGCCTGTCATTGTCCAATAACGATGCCCTATAAGCGCAGTTCCCAGCGTGTATAAAACCAAAAGTAGGGCGGAAGGACGCGCGAACGCACCAATGGCAACCGCGAAAGCAACCGGAAGCTCCATGAACATCGCGATGGCAGCAGCCAGCCTTGGCGTCGGGCCGCCGAGCTGCACTATTTGCCGTACCGTACCCGAATAATCCCTGAGCTTTCTCCAGCCGAAAATCAGAAATAGCGCTGCGAGAAAAAGGCGGGCCGTAAGAATGAGCCCATCGTTGATGCCGCTCATCATAATCCTACCCAAGCTCCCTGGTTTTCATCTCGAAACGACCGTACGCGGACGATCAGTTTCGACCGGGAAGCCGCGTCGTGACCTCCTGGACTATCCAGGTATTGCCATCGGGATCGTTGAAAGAGCAGAAGGACCCGTAGCTTGCGCGCTTGGGGTCGGGGCCGCTGAGCCGCGCCTCCGGGGGAAACGGCGGCCCGTGCCACACCTCACTTGTGTCGACGCCGCGCTCAACCAGCTCGCCGTGGGCCGCTTCAATGTCGGAGACAATGAGTGTGCCCTCGGCCGAACCGGGCGAAGAGCTGGTAATTCCATTGCCAAAGGTGACCGAGCATCCTGAGCCGGGCGGGGTGAACTGCACGATGCGAATGTCTTTCGCCGGTACCAGATCCGCATCGAACCTCCAACCCAAGCGCTCGTAAAACTTCTTGGATTGCTCTACGTCGGACACGGGAATCACATGTACCTCGAGCTTCATCTCGACTCTCGCTGCGCTGGCGCCTGAGGACGGTTGCTTCATGCTGCTGCTTGTTTGAGACATTTGATTCTCCTTTGCCCGATCACATCAGAACCAATAATGCGACGCGATTGGACTTTGGTATCGGACGCGACCGCCAGCGAATTAAATCGCGCCGGATTTCTCGTCGCAACGCGCGGGCGTATGCGCCAGCCCACCGATACCATCGTGCAATACGACGTGCCCGGTTGTTGTGGCTCAATAACTGCGATAGTTCCAAACTCGAGGCAAGGAGATGAAAACTTTATCGATCGTGCTGGCCGTGCTAATCATGGCTCTGACGTCGCCAGCGCAAGCCGGCGTAAAGAATATAGTGATCGTGCACGGCGCTTTCGCCGATGGTTCAGGATGGAGACCGATCGCAACTCTTCTGGAACACGACGGCTACACCGTGTACGTTGTTCAAGAGCCGTTGACGTCTTGGGATGCCGACCTTGCGGCCACGCGCAACGTCCTGGATCGCGCGGGTCCGTGCGTTTTGGTGGCGCATAGCTGGGGCGGGATGATCATCACCGAAGTCGGCGACCGCCCGTCAGTCCGCAGTCTAGTGTATGTGGCCGCGTTTGAGCCGGATGTGGGCGAGACTGCCGGCGCGCTGCAGGCGAAGAATCCGCCTGCCGGCGGGCAGAGCGTGGTTCCTTCCGGCGGTGGATTTGTCTATGTGAATCCCGCCGCCTTTGCCAAGGACTTCGCCGCCGGAGTACCGAAGGCCACGGCCCACTTCATGGAGATTTCCCAGGTGCCCATCGCCGCCGACTCCTTTGGAGCGAAGGTAACGGTCGCGGCCTGGTCGAAAAAACCGAGCTTCGCGGTGATTCCATCGAAGGATCGCCAAATCAATCCCGACCTCGAACGATTCATGGCCAGCAGAGCCAAGTCCGAGACGCTCGAGCTGCCCGGAAGCCACGTCATATTTTTACTGCACCCCAAGGAGATCGCGGCGCTTATCGAAAAGGCGGCCCAGACGGCGAATTGATGCGCCTTTCTCCTTGTGAGCCATGCTGTGCTAAGCAGCGTAGTCGCACCCGGCGCCGGTCAAAGTAAATTATTCTTTACACCTAACGGAGGATTCCATCATGTCGACAAATGACCCCGATATCGCCGTTGCACTTTTTGACCGGCACAGTCAGGCAGAAAATGCCGTGAAGGCGATGCAGCGCGCAGGTTTCGACATGAAAAAGATTTCCATCATCGGCAAGGATTACCAGACCGAGGAACATGTTATCGGCTTTCTCAACGCCGGTGATAGGGCCAAGATTTTCGGCAAATACGGGGCGTTCTGGGGCGGCTTGATGGGCCTGCTGTTTGGTTCGGCGCTGGTGTTCGTTCCCATCCTGGGCCATATCGTCATTTTGGGTCCGCTCGCCGCCATGCTTTTCGGTGGCCTCCAAGGCGCGGTGGTGGTCGGCGGTGTGAGTGCACTGGCGGGTGCTCTGATGTCGATTGGTATTCCCAAGGACTCCGTGTTGCGTTATGAATCGGCGTTAAAGGCGAACAAATTCATACTGATGGTCCACGGGACCAGCCAGGAGATTTCGCGTGCACAAGAAGTACTGAAGTCCTCAGGTATGTCTTCCTTCGCACAGCACTCTGCGCAGAGCGAAGCTCGTGCAGCGGCACATGCATAAGCGACACCGAAAAGGAGTTATCCGTGAACCAGGTACAAGTCGAGCAGAAAAATTATCAGATGCCGCCGCAGGATGGGCTTAGCATCGCACACTTTCTCACCGTCGCCGACATCGAACGATCGGCTAGATACTACGAAAGGATCTTCGGCGCTCGCATTCTTAGCCTGGGTGACGGCAACGCGCCAGGTTACCTGCAGCTTGCGAATATTTGGATGATTCTGAACGTTGGAGGTGGGCCGACCCCGGATAAGCCGACGGTAACGCTCAGCGTCCCAGACCCGAATCACATTAATAGCTTTATGAATTTCCGCGTTGCGGATATTCAAGCGTGCTATGAACTATGGAAAAGTCGCGGGGCGGAGTTCATCACCGAGCCGATTCCCAAGTACGGCGAGACGCGCTGCTACATCCGCGATCCCGATGGTTATATTATCGAAGTTGGGCAAAGCAAGGCGGGCTTCGCTTATGGCTAAAGCTCCGACCTCGCTCGGTCGAAGACCGATACTTTCGTCCAATGGCCCGAGTTCACCACTGTTGATTGAATGGCAGCCGAAGAGGTGCGGACGCCGAAACTGACAAACGAGGTGCCAACGATGAAGACCAAGAACAAGCTGACGATTGCGACCATCGCGGTAGTGTTCGCGGTCGTGGGCGGAATCGCTCAGTCCGCACAAGACAAATACAGTCTGCGACTCCCGGGTGGGCTGGCTTTCTCAGAATTCAGGGGATACGAAAACTGGCAAGTAGTGTCCGTCAGTCAGACGCCGGAGCTGCTCAAGGTGGAGGTCGCTAACCCGACGATGATCGAGGCCTATCGGGCCGGCATTCCTGGCAACGGCAAGCCGTTCCCGGACGGCTCCAAGATCGCAAAGATCGAGTGGAGACCGAAAAAGATGGCGGAGTCACCTTTTCTAGTAAATGTGCCGGACACCTTGCAGGATGTCTTTCTGATCGAAAAGGATAGTAAGCGGTTCCCGGATACCAAGGGATGGGCGTACGCGGTGTTTGACTATCAGCCCGCGTCGGACACGTTCAAGCCAGATCCGACTGGTACCGCCAATTGCGGTTTCGTGTGCCATACGATTGTGAAGAACAAGGATTACATCTTTCACTCGTACCAGAAGCGCTGATGGGACATGTTCGTCGCCGGCCGATGTGATTCATGAGCAAAAGCTGCGCGCATCTGGGCACCATCAGGAAGGTTACTCCAAGTGCGCGCGGCTGCGAGGAATGTCTGAAAAGCGGCAGCAAATGGGTTCATCTCAGAATCTGCCGGAGTTGCGGGCACGTTGGTTGTTGCGATCAATCGCCAGGTCGCCATGCAACCCATCATTATCATGCAACACACCACCCGATCATCGAAGGTTATGATCCTCCCGAGGGCTGGGGCTGGTGTTACGTGGATGAGGTCTTCTTCGACTTAGGCGATAACACGACACCACAGCTCGGGCCAATCCCACGTTATTACTAAGTTGGCCGGCTGCCATATTCTTCTAAACAACCGCGATCATGTGCCGTTTCGCAATCGCCTCGATCTCAGGCTCGGTTAGTGCCGAAAGATCCAAGATCTCGGTGGCCTTTACGCGCCGCGAAAGCTCAATGTGGTGCTTATTCAGATACTCCATTAGGACACTCACCGCACTACTTTTGCCGATTCCATGCCCGACGAGGACGATTTCGTTCGCAGATACCAAAGCAGCGGCCACCTCTTTATAGAAGGACGTTTCTTCGGGTACACGATCACCTTCATAGTGCGCCTCCTTGCGATGAATCAAATGATGATGGTAGTGGTAGGGGTCGTACGGTGTGATGGTCGCTGCATCCGGCGAAGCGCTCCCGTCGAGATCGCGAAAAATATGTGCCCCATGGTGATCGATAATGACGATCACCCGCTGCGGCTGAACGAACTTGTCCGGCGGTAATTCGGATCCGGCCAGTTTAAGGAATTTCCTAAGTCGCGACGCCTCCTCGACGCCGATTTCAGGCGTGTGCGGTCGCCTGAAGACCTCGCGTCGCGTACCCACTACGAAGGCGAATTCATCTCCTCCGTGTGCCTCAACCTGGCCTAAATGTCCGATGAGATCGACGACGTCGCTCCAATGCATACTTCTTGGCAGTTTGCCATGGAGCAAACTCTCATGAAGCTTTGCGAACTTATGATGAAGATGCTCGCTCACTTTCGGGCGCCATTCTCATGCAAACAACCCAATCGATATACGTGCTTCAAATCGGCCTCACTATTCTGCTCAGGCTGTCTAAACCCATTTCAGCTCATCAGATCAGCTCCCGCAAGGCGGGTATATTGCACCAAGGTATTGGAGCGCACATCTGCCTATTCGGGCCTCCTGTCGATTGATACCCGGCCATGCCAATACTAAAGGCTAATGGCTGCGGCCTAGCGAGTGGCGCACCGTCCCAACAGAGGATTGGGCAGGTATCCCGCGTGGTTTCGGAAGGAGGATGTGATGAAGAGCATCAGTTACATGTCGGCGGCGGTTGTAGTACTCAGCGGTGTGATCGTCTATGTCGCCCATGCGTCCGCAGGGTCCGGTGGAGAGGCGGTGCCTATCTTCGGTATCAAAATTCCCGCGGGGTACCGCGACTGGAAAGTGATCACCGTGGCGCACGAGGAAGGTAACAACAATGATCTTCGCGCAGTTTTGGGCAACGACATAGCGATCAAGGCCTTTCGGCAAGGAAAGCTGCCGTTTCCGGACGGCACAATTATCGCGCGCCTTGCGTGGAGCTATGTCCCGTCTGAGGAAAACAACAAAGTCTTCGGCCGAGCCCAATCCTTCGTCGCCGGCGCTCCGATAAACATTCAGTTCATGGTCAAGGATTCAGTAAAATACGCGACGACGGGTGGCTGGGGATTCGCTCAATTCAAGGACGGCAAACCTGCCGATGAGGCGACGCTCAAGACTTGCTTTCCTTGCCATCAGCCTTTCAAAGCAGCGGACTTGGTCTTCAGTCATTATTCGCCTTGATCCACGCATTGTTCGGTGGCGTGTCCGACTCGGGCGCCACCCGCTAGCTACGCTTCTCGGGCTGTGCTGATTCCAAGCGGCCCAGCCATATTCACCAGGTCGACGAAGGTGCTGGCGCACATTTTTTCCATGACCCTGCCTCGATGTGCCTTGACGGTGATCTCGCTGATATCCAGCTCGAAAGCGACCTGCTTGTTCATGAGTCCCTTCACGACGAGATTCATGACCTCGCGCTCGCGTTTACTCAGTAAGGCGAACCGCTCTTGCAATTGACGCTGAGCTCCTTCTCGCTTCAAATTGGCTTGGCTGCGCAGTACAGCGTCACGAATCGCGCCGATCAGTATCTCGTCGTCGAGCGGTTTGGTCAGAAATTCAGCCGCGCCGGCTTTCATTGCTCGGACCGACGTTGGAATATCGCCGTAGCCTGTTATGAAGATGATCGGTGTCGAGGACTTCTCATCACTGATGCGCTGCTGGATGTCAAGACCGCTGAGATCCGGAAGATTGACATCTAGAATCAGGCAGCTTGGGACCACGGTCGGCAATTGGGCCAGAAACGCTTGAGCCGATTCGAACAGCGCAGCTTGCCACCCCTCGTTCTGGATCAAAAGTTCCAAAGATTCGCGAACGGAGATATCGTCGTCAACGACGACGACTGTAGGCCTGGTCGGCGACATCGCAGGCAACCTCGGAAGGCGATTGGTTGTATCTATTAAGTGCATGCGGCGCCTCCCTAGGCAAGAGGAGTTACGACAAATTTAACGCTCGTTCCAACGCCCCAAGCAGTGCCGTCTCGTTGAACGGTTTCAAAAGGCACTCGACAGGTCCTTCGCGCATGTCCGGCTGAGATGCAAATTCAGGGTGGGCAGACATAAAAATAGTAGGGATTGAATAGCCGCGCTTCACCAGCTCGCTATGCAACTCCGGCCCCGACATTCCTGGCATCGCGATATCAAGAATCAGACACTTGGCGTGGTCGGCGACGCCTGATTGGAGAAATTCCTCTGCGCTCGAATATGTCTGCGTGGCGAACCCTAATTCGTTAAGGAGGCCCGGCAGTGATTCCCTCACAGACTCATCATCATCGACAACGGCTACAAGGATGACAGATGGAGACATTAGCGATTCTCGCGCCAGACAAACGGGTCGATCTATAAGACTAAAGTATCAGTCGCCCGGCGAATCAGGGTCGTCTTCGGGGTACGCCAAAGGCCGCACGCGGGCTCCGCTCAGCCCCCGACCGAAGTGCTCGTCATCCCGGCCACCCGGCGGCGGCAGCCTCCGCGACCGCAACGTCTTGCTGCACACTGCCGCCGCTCGCTCCGACTGCCCCGATTACCACGCCACCGCGTTTGATGGGAACTCCCCCGCCAAAGATGACGACCCTGGAGTCGTTGGTCGTGTTGATCCCGAAGCCCTGCTGTCCGCTTTGTGCCAGATGCGAGATGTCATCGGTCGACATGTCAAATGCTCGAGCGGTCCAGGCTTTGTTGATTGCAATATCGATGCTGCCGAGCCAAGCGCCGTCCATACGCACATGCGCCACGAGGCCTCCGCCAGCGTCGGCAACGGCGATGTTGTACGGGATTCCCAATTCGATCGCTTTGCGTTCGCCCGCTGCGATAATTTGCCGTGCGTCTGCGAGGTCCAAGGACAAGGCTGGTCGTGTCATGTGAGTTCCTTCGTTAGCGTGTCACTGTACACATCAGATCACAAGATATGAGATTGCTCGATTGAACGATGGTATCGGTCATAACAGTAATGTTGGCACACGCGAGTGCAGGGCATTGCAGTGAGATCGATACCAACGTGCAATGGCGGGATCGTCGCGGGGAAGTAAGACTCTGCACTGTCCATGTGATTGCCATAGGAGCTTCCGATGAACGCTACAGTGAAGACGACAGCCGCAACAAACGCCAAGCAGATATTGCTGAGCAAAGTCTCGCCGGCTTACTGGCGGGTGACATTCGATAATCCGCCTCTCAATCTGATGGGCCCTGAATTCCTTGTGGAGTTCGGCGAAATCATGACGACGATCGAAACTGACGAGAAGCTCAGGGTCGTGGTCTTCGATAGCGCGGTCGACGGCTTCTTTTTGAACCACAGCGATTTCACGGTCAAACTTGAAGAACTCACGAGCCTGCCGCAAGGGCCTACGGGGCTAGAAGCCTGGCCCGACATTCTTGTGCGGATTACCCACGCCCCTGTGGTATCCATCGCCAAAATCCAGGGGCGGGCGACAGGCAATGGCAGCGAAATTACTTTAGCTTGTGACATGGCTTTCATCAGTCGCGAAAGAGGCCTTCTGTCGCAGTGGGAAGTGGGCGTTGGCATGGTCGCCGGCGGTGGGCCCATGGCACGCCTGCCGCGGCTGATAGGCAGGGGCCGAGCTTTGGAAGTGCTCTTGGGTTCCGACGACATCAGCGGCGACCTGGCGGCGGCCTACGGCTATGTCAATAGATCACTACCAGACGCCGAACTGGACGCGTTTGTCGAGGCTCTTGCGAAACGCATAAGCGCCTTCGATAAATGGGCCATCTCGAACACAAAGCGTTTAGTGAACGCCGCCAGCTTACCGCACGACGTCGAAATCGCGGCGGGTTGGGATGCCTGCATTGCCTCGGTGGCGCGCCCGGCGACGCAAGCAAGAATCAAGGGGTTGATGGCGCGAGGGTTTCACAAACCAGGAAACGTAGAGACTCGCCTGGGCTATTACTTGGGGCAGCCTGACTGATGTTGTCTCTACGCTTGTGCTGTGGCTGCACGGCAGCTGCTTTGCTATTTTGAGAGAGGAACGATCTGTGAGAGCGCAAACAACCGTCGAATCGAAACGCTGTTGCATTGTCGTCGCCAACGATAAGCACTCAGAGCCGGTGAGTACATCCTTGTTTCAGCGCGCGTCAGGTTCCGCGGCAGCGGTGACAATGGGGTTTTTGCGCCTCGCGGCTCGTCGCGCGAAAAGGCTGAGCTCTCCGGGCAACGTGATTGTGTCCGCGCAAGAGAGTGATCGGCGGAGCTGGGAAAGTCCCTTTTGGTTTACGCGAACAACCAATCGCTTCATCTCGGAGCGGGGAACGCCAACTTCCCTATCGACGGCTGCGGCTGTGTTGTCGATCGCAACCAGGGATCCCTCCTGTCCAATCGCCATCCTCCCCAGTGATTTTTGGGTGGCGCGCGAGTCCGTATTGACCGAGGCCATCGAGAAAGCCTTCGGGCAGCTGCAAGCCATGCCGGAGAGTGTCGCCACGCTCGGTATGATTGATTCTCATCCCGGAGGCGAGGAAGACTACCTCGTCGTCGGGCCGCGAAACGCTCAAAAGGGAGCCGCGATTCAGGCGCGGATCAACCGACCCGAAAGACGTTTGGCGAAACAGCTGATAAGCGAAGGCGCCATGGTTGCCTCAGGTATTCTGTTGGGATACGCACAAGCCTTCGCCGCACGCATCAACAAGTACTGGCCCCACCTCGCGCAAGAGTTGATACGTACTCTCGAAAAGGAGTCCGCCGCCGAAGTCGAACGTAAATTCTCGGCGTTTGCGTACCGGCAGATACCGCGCTTGGCCATGCAATCTGTGCGGCTGTCTCCCCCGACATTTCCCGCGCGGGCATTTCCAGTGCAGGGCAGCGGTTGGTGCAGCCGGCAATTCGGCGGAGTTTAGGCGGAGGCGGGCGAAGGACTATCGAGCCCTCCGCTTAGCCCAATTGCCGGGCTCTTAAATTGAGCAACGGTTTGCGAGAGGTACGTATAGCCTAATGCAGGTCCCACAGCTCGGCGCGGTCGACACTTCGAACTCGTGGCCCAATACTTCCGCACTCTTTCGTGCGATGGACAATCCCAAGCCCATGCCTTTGCCCATTCCGCCCAGGCGAGATGAAAAACTGAATGAACGGCGCAAATCCTCCTGCGAAATTCCCGGGCCTGTGTCGGAAACGCTCAGGATCACAAACTGACCTGCGACCGTCGAGGCGACGGTTACCGCGCCTTCTGCGGTGTGCCTGACGGCATTGCCCACGACGTTATTCATAATGACGCTCAAGAGATACGGGTCGCTTTCCACCAGGTGATCCGGCTGGTCGATTGTGAATCGCAAACATTTTCTCGCCGCCTCGAGTTCCCAGTCGTTCTTGACTTGTCCGAGAAGACTCGCAATCGTGAAGCAATGCGATGACGCGATGCCGGTACGGTTTTCTGGCTCCGCTTGGATGGCGAGCTGCTCCAATTCCCCGGCCAATCGGAAGATGAGCGATTTGGCGCGTTGAATCAGCTCTGCACTGCGGATCCCGTCCTTGGAAGCAGTTAGCAGCTCGACCGTGCCCAACAATAGATGAAGACGCTCTCGTAGATCATGCCCGGCGGCTGCCATGGCGAGAGCGATACGCCGGTTGCTCACCTCCAGCGATTCACGCTCGGAGATCATCTTGGAAAGCAGATCCGTTGCGACGCAGATGTAGTCCGCGTCGGTGAATTGAAGACTGCCGATTGCGGCTCGCATCATTTGGCCGAACCCACGGGCGTTAAGCGCGGCTTCTGCTCGTTCCGCCCACCTGAAGGCGATTCCGGTGGGACTCGTTTGTTCCATCCGTGGAAACGCGAGAAGTCCCCGGCGTCCCATGCCTCGCGGAGTCCGGGACGACTCAGGTCCCAGTCTGGGCGGATCTCCCTGCTCACGGCACGTAGGTCATGCCAAAGATCGACGACCGAGGGACGTCCCCAGAACCAGTAGCCGTTGTAAATGCTGTGGACGACGAGACCCGGCTTGAGCACCAGCGTGTGCGGGATCATCGGGTTATGCTCAGGGTCGGTGTACTCTTCGATCGCGAGATCCTTCTGGATCACTCGCCCAGGATCTGAAAGGAAGGTCCATTCGGCGCCCACCGAGGCGCGGAACTCCTGGAGCGTGTGGTGATCGTCGGTGGAGATCGTAACAATCTGGGTGTACGCCACGGCGATCGCGGGATAGACCGCGGCGAGTTCGAGATGCTGCTGATGCTCCTTTGGGCAGTAATGACCGCGCGCGAGCAGTAGAACCAGCGGATCGTCGCACTGAAGCGCGCTGAGTCTGCACAAATCACGCGTGCTATTCGGCAGCTCATAGTCGGGAAAAACACCCCCCGGTACGATGTCAGAACGCATCGCTCGACTCCTCTGATAAAAGACCTGTGTTCCATGGCAGCAGTTTGCCCTGGCATTGCTCCGAATTATTGGAGCACGCGCGCAGCGGCAGATCGATTGCACCATGGTATCGGCATCCCGGAGGCGATACGAAAGTGTCGTCTATACCATCGTGCAATCGCTCGAGCGTCCCTTCTTTGGTCTGATGAAGCTCGTTGCATTTATCGCCATTGGAGAGCCCCATGCTTGCCGCACCATCGACGCCGATCCCCCACCTGCTAGCTGCGCACATTCGCTCAACCGCCGCGTCGATCGGTCGAAAGTGCAAGGAAGCGATGAGCGGAGGCCGCTTTCGCGATTGGCCGGCCGTGCTCCTCGTCGTGATGACAGCGGTCAACGGCTGGCTAACGGTAGGTCTGGTGCCTCAGTCGGCGCTGATGGCCGCCGCGATACTGAGGCGACTGACGGGCAAATGAGAAAGACAATGAGCGTCAATACTTTCGTTCAATTGTCATGCGACTTGGTGCGTGTTGCGATCGCGATTGATAAAACTTACGCGTCTCGAATGACACAGGAGATAGGAACATGAAGATTTTGATGGTGCTGACTTCACACGATCAACTGGGCAACACCGGTCGCCCGACTGGGTTTTGGCTCGAAGAGTTCGCCGCTCCCTACTTTGTTTTTCGGGATGCCGGTGTGCAGTTGACCCTTGCCTCACCCAATGGTGGTCAACCGCCCGTCGATCCAAAGAGCGATCTGCCGGAAAATCAGACCGATGCCATGGCGCGCTTCAAAAAGGACGCCGCGGCGCAAAAAGCCCTTTCCCAGACCGCCAAGCTCGCAGACATGAAATCGCAAGATTTTGACTCGATATTCTATGTTGGCGGTCACGGCCCCATGTGGGATCTTGCTGAAAGCGCGGATTCCATCGCTCTACTCGAGTCGTTCTACAATTCCGGCAAGCCGATTACGTTGGTGTGTCACTCGCCCGGCGTGCTTCGCCATGTAACGTACAAAGGCGCGCCGCTCGTGAAGGGAAAGCATGTTACCGGCTTTACCAATGGCGAAGAGGAAGAAATGAAGCTAACTCACGTGGTGCCATTCCTGGTCGAGGATGAATTGATGCGCTTGGGGGCGATCTTCGAAAAGGTCGCCGACTGGAAGCAATTTCACGTGATCGATGGTCTTTTGATAACGGGACAAAACCCGGCGTCTTCAACGGGTACTGCGCAAGCTCTCATCACCTTACTCTCGGCGCAGAAAGCCGCCTAAGGTTTGGGTCTCGCGGCAGAGTCGCCGCGAGGCCACTCGCAGCGCATAAAGCTCGCGCAGGATAAGATGCTCGCAAGGAGTTTGCCATGAATAAAGTCATCAGCGCGGAGGTGGGCGAGGCGAGGGGCGGCGGTGGTCAGCCCCGGCAATCGACACGTTATCGATCGGTGAAGATAGACGGCGTGTCCATCTTTTACCGAGAAGCAGGCCCGGAGGACGCGCCGACGATTTTGCTCATGCATGGCCTACCGTCCTCCTCGCGGATGTTCGCATCGCTTTTTGAGCGGCTCTCCGACGGTTACCACCTGGTCGCCCCTGACTACCCGGGGTTTGGGCACAGCGACTGGCCGGATCCGAAACAATTCGCGTATACCTTCGATCACATTGCCGAACTCATGAATCATTTTACCGAGACAATCGGACTCTCTCGATATGTGCTGTACATGCAGGACTACGGCGCACCGGTTGGATTTCGCATGGCCTTGGCGCATCCGGACCGCGTTGTGGCGCTGATCGTCCAGAATGCCGTCGCCCACAACGAGGGCCTGGGAGAGAACTGGAAGACCAGGCGTGCTTTTTGGGCTGATCGGAGTGCGAATGAAAAAACGCTACGCACCAACCTCTTGGCACTGGCGGCGACGCGGACGCGCCACGTGGGAAGTGATCCCAACGCAGAGCGGTATGACCCGGATCTATGGACCGATGAATATGCGTTTCTCAGTCAGCTGGGGCAGGGCGACATTCAAAGCGATCTTTTCTACGACTATCGCACGAATGTCGAAGCGTATCCGCAATGGCAGGCATGGATGCGCAAGACTCAGCCACGTCTGCTAGTGGTTTGGGGCAAGTATGACCTCTCGTTCGATCTGTCTGAGCCCGCCGCCTATGGGCGCGACGTCCCAAGCGCCCAAATTCACATGCTCGACGGCGGTCACTTTGCGCTGGATACCGCCGCCGACGAAATTGCCGATCTGACGCGCGTTTTTGTGGACTCTTTGGCGTAAGAATGGGTGTCTAGCAATCCCAGGCTGGCTGAGGCGGTGGGGTTCTCTTTCGATGCATCAACTGCTCCCTGACGACGAGAGACTGCTCGGTGTTGGTAAGAACTACCTGGCCCACTGCGAAGTCGCGAGTCCAGCCTTTCAGTTGCTCATCATTCGTCCCGGTGGGCAGCGCGGCGTTCAACACAGAGTCATGTGCATCGAGTAATTCCGTCAACAGAAGGGTGACTGATGCGCGGCCGCGAAGTAGTTGAGAGAACTGTGTCCGTTGCAGGAAATCGCCGGCGAATACCCTGCCGGCGCCATTGAGTGAACGTATTCGATCGACGAGGACGTCAACAAGCTGAATCTGTTCCATGTAGTGACCGTCGAACAACTGACGCAACAAGCGAAACTGAAGGTCGGCGGTTTGCCAACGGGCATTCTTGTACATATCGCGCAATTGAATTGAATGGGCGAGTAGTTCCTCGAGCACCTCAACCGTCTCTGAAGATTCGCTTTTGCTTATAGCTGAGATCGTGTGGCCAAGCGGATCGCTTGTTAGCTCGTTAATCGCGGCTTGCATGTTGACTCCTGCGGAATAATTCCTGGTGTTTCCTCGAGCGTCTACCTTCCGCCAGCGGCCCGACGGATATCTTGTACATTTGAGCTGAAAACTGGCGTCGTGCACGATCGCAATTGACTTCGCCTCGAATGGTCATTTTATCGCGCCTTAGTAAACCACGTGCGCCGAGACGATTCTGTTAGACCATGGTATTGGCACGGGTTATGTATTCGGCGGCCAGTATCGCTATGTCGTTGACAGCGAGCCAGACGATACCTTGGTGCAATGGCATCAGGCCGGCACTCCGGTCAGATTCAGTGGTCGCGATGAGCATCGCGTTTCTCGAGAACAGGAGCCGTCATGTTGAGGCAGACTATAGTAGCGGGATCTGTTTGCGTGCTTGCTCTCATGCTTATGTGGGGAGGCGCGAGAGATGCGAACGCAAGCGCCAAACTCCCAGATCCCAGCAACGCCGGTGTCGCGGAAAAACTCTATCGGCTGGATTGCGGTCACTCGCTCGCAAACGACGAGTCGGTATGGACCCCAGGCGAAAATGTCGGACGCGATATCGAATTCTCGTCCACTTGTTGGCTTATCAAGCATGGAAGCGAGTGGTTGCTTTGGGATACCGGCGTTCCGGAAGCTACGCTCAACGATCCCCGAGGTTGGTCAACCTTGCCAAAATTAATTGTCTATCACCTGGATAAGTCCGTGACTGCTCAACTCGCCGAAATCGGATTGAAGCCCGGCAATATTGGTCGTGTTGCAATATCGCACACGCATGGAGATCACATAGGTAACGTAGGTTTGTTCCCCAATTCCACCATTGTCATGCAACGAGCTGAGTACAGCTGGATACATTCCCCGAACGGGCCGAACGAGAACGTCAATCAATTGATGGCGCTGGCGCGTAAGTTAATGGGCACCCCGAAGAAGCTGCAGCTCATCGACGGTGATACCGATGTATTTGGCGATGGGAGCGTCACTTTGCTTTCCACGCCAGGGCACACCCCCGGACACCAGTCGCTGCTGGTTCATCTTAGGCATTCCGGCTTTATCATACTGTCCGGCGACGTTGTTCATTTGGAAGAGAATTTCGAGAAGAACATCGTTCCATCGCTCAATACCAGTAAACCTGAGTCAATCGCGTCAATGGCAAGGGTCAGGCACTTGATGGCAACCTACAAGGCGAAGCTCTTCATCAATCATGACAAAAGCGAAGCCGACAGTCTTAGGCTACTCCCAGCGTTTTACGACTGAAGTTCCACGGATGTGGCGGCGTTGGATCACAGCCCAGATTACTGCTTCGGTGACGGGTTGCCTTGCGCCTCAATCGAGAGCGCATTCCACTTCTCCCATGTGTCGAGACGCCGTGCGTACTCCGCGCGCGTCACCGGCAACCCGCCTGAGCCAAACGGGATTCCCTTTGGGCGTTTTTCTCGGTGCGCCGCACCTCATCCGTCGCGATGCTTAGGACTACCGCTGCAGAGCGGACGGAGGCGAGTTTGAGGCGAGAACCAGCGCGAAAAGGCCTTCCGGATCGCTCCACTCCGCAATCGGGGTCCATCCGCCGGCGCGAAGCAGCATCCGGGCCTCCCGGGGCCCATATTTAAGGCTATTCTCGGTATGGATCGTCTCTCCCTGCGCGATTGAGAATGACTCGCCGGCCACAGTGAACTCGATGTCGCGGACGGCCTCGAGGTGCATCTCGATGCGCGCCTCGTAGTCGTTCCAGAGAGCGAGATGGCGAAATGCGCCCGCCGGTATCGTTCCCTGTAATTCGCGATTTATACGGTGAATCAGGTTTAGGTTGAATCGCGCCGTGATGCCCTGGGCATCATCGTAGGCCGCAATTAGTCGTTTCCGATCCTTGATCCGATCGATCCCGATCAGCAAGAATGCGTCTTCTCCCAAGGTGCGCGCGATGCCCCCGAGGAACTCGACGGCCACCGGCACGATCATGTTTCCGATGGTAGATCCTGCGAAATAGCCGACCCGCCGCAGATTCCTGACCGTCGCGGGTAGGGCAAAGGGTTCCATGAAGTCGGCGATAAGTGGGTGGATCGACAATGTTGGGAATCGTTTCGCCAACGCGGCGGCCGACTGATGCAAAAACTCGCCGGAAATGTCGATCGGTACATAGGCCGTGGGCGCGAGTGCGTTCAGCAGCAACGGAGTTTTGACGGACGAGCCTGAGCCCAGCTCGATCAGCGCTCGACCAATGCCGGTGATTCCGGCAATCTCGGCTGCATGGTGCAGCAGGATATTGTACTCGGCTCGCGTGACATAGTACTCAGGCAGCGCGGTGATGGCCTCAAAGAGCTCAGAGCCGCGGCGATCGTAGAACCAACGCGGAGAGAGCGTCCGCGGCCGAGTGCTGAGACCGGCAAAGACCTCCGTACGGAATAGATCCTCATTGGAAAAAGGCACGGATTTCAAAGCATGCGCAGCGTGAGGAGACATCAGAGATCCTTTGCGAGGCGAACCCCGGTGAATGGCCGAGAATTATCACAGCACAGGGGCTAAATCGGGTCGATTGCACTATGGTGTTGGTCGACACAGTCGGCGGGTGGGACGCATCGGAAGCTGTGCGTGCGCCGCGCGGGCGAGGCCACCGTCTCGGACTAACACCTTCGTGTAGTTGATGTGCGGGTGTTACCGTGGTCTGATTTGCGAAGCCGAAATGTCGAAATGGGGGAGAGTCGTATGAGTGATCAAGAAATACGCGAGGCACTCAAGCGACATTGGAAGGCATCCGACGCCGGCGATCTTGCGACAGAGCACGATATCTATCACGAATATGCAGTGCTGGATTATCAGCAATCCCGCGAACGAATAGTCGGCCGACATAACATACGGATCACCCGCACCCTACAGCCGAATAAGAAGCGCTTTGCGGTTCATCGAATCATGGGGAGCGGCGACTTGTGGATTACCGAGTATGTCCTAACTTACGACAGCCAACCCTTTTACACCGTAAGCATCATGGAGTTCCGCGGAATAAAGGTTGCGCACGAGACGCAATACTTCGCTGCTCCGTTCGAGGCCGGCGAGTCGCGTAGGAAATGGGTCGTGAACATGGACAGCCCTGCTTCGCGATCTTCAGTATCAAGCGTCGAGTCGGCTTGACGCAGGACGCGAGGAATTCCGGAGCAATCCAACCATGCATGTACTCATCCTGTTACAAGGTGCACAAGCCCCCAACGCCGCCCTGACTCTCAATCGCGTGGCTCTCGGGGTGTTCTTTGCGATCAGCGGCTACCACAAACTATTCAACGCTTCCAGGCACGCGATACTGACACGTACGCTGCAAGACGACGGTGTGCACGCCGTGCCGATCATGCGATGGCTGCTGCCTAGCGCAGAGTTCAGTGGCGGATGGGCGCTCATCCTGGGTTTATTGTCCGTGATCGCGGCGTTGGGACTGTTCGTGATTTGTATCGGGGCCCTTTCGTTCGACGCCGTCAAACGGATACGCGCATGGCAACCAATTGATCGCGCCGATTGGCTCGGTGACTTGCTCTACGTCCCCGAGGCGCTGTACTGCATCGGGCTGAGCGTCGTGATGCTGGCGGGGCCGGGGCCGTGGAGCCTTGACGCGACAATCGCAGCACTCCTCGCAGGCTAGGAACCACGCAGAACGATACGTTCGTCCAATAGATTCGTCGTCGCGCGTGTGGCAACCTCCGCACGAACGCTCCAACATCAAAGGAAGTTCTAATGGACGGCGCAAACGACTTGAAAGAGATCACCCGCGCGACCGCGCCTGTCGCCTCTAGCACGCTGAGTGTCAACGTTTTTACCGCTCCCGGAAAGGCGATGGTCGGCGAGCGGCCAAAGCCCTTCGGCGAAGCGCTCGGCTTTGACCCGATCACATCGACTTTGATCTACGGCGACTACGACGCGGTGCTGGTGGACGCGATGACGACCGTGGCTGAGGCCGCGGCTCTTGCGGATTGGATTGCTCTGCACAACCGCAACCTGGAGACCATCTACATAACGCACGCCCATTTCGACCATTTCTACGGTCTGAGCATTCTGCTCGAGCGTTTCCCCGGCGCTCGGGCAATCGCAACCCCCAAGACGGTCAACGCCATGCAGATGTCTTTCACTCCTCCGGTGGAGCGGCTAGCCCGCCGGTTGTTTCCGGGGCAAGTGCCCACTAAGTTGGTTGCGCCGCAGCCCTATGAGCACGACACGTTCACTCTCGAGGGCCACGAATTGCGCATCATCGAGCAGGGCCGCACTGATAGTCCTGATTCGACCTCTCTCTACGTTCCATCGATCGGTCTGATCGTCGCCGGCGATGTTGTGTACAACCAATGTCGCATGTACGTCGGCGACACCACCCCCGAGAGCCGAAGGAATTGGATCGCAGACCTGGACCGGTTAGCAGCGTTGAACCCGATGATTGTTGTCGCCGGTCACAAGAAGTCTGGGGCGCCCGACTCTCCGTCGGCGATCCAGGAGACCAAGCGTTACCTTGAGGACTTCGATCGAGTGCAGAAAACTGCGACGTCCGACCAGGACCTGTTCGACCAGATGACAGCGCTATACCCGGATTGGGTGGCCAATCAGTCGTGGTTGATGTTCGGGTTCCCGGGGACATAACTCACATCAGGGATGGTACACATATGCCGCAAGCGACCTGGGAACCTCACGAGAAACATGGACGGCTGACGACGCAGAGCGACCTACCTGACAGCGTCTACGCATTCCCGAAACAACGGAAAGAACCACTCACTGACGCGCAACATGTGCGCAACGCGGTCGCGCGGTTCGATCAAGTCATCGACGTTTCCGACGCCGACCGTGCTTTGGCGTTCGCGAACATCGAAAAAGCTGCAAACTACTACGACGTCGACCTCAAGGAGACGTCATGGCACGACTTGGGCATTCACCCTCGATAGAATGGAAGCTGCCGCCAAAGACACGGCGAAACGTCAGAGGCGCGCTGATATCGTCACCCCATAAGTGCGGGGTGGTGCGGGCGAGAAGTCTTCACCGAGGGTTTGGGTAATCGCATAACTATAGTATTTCGCGCCGCCGAGGTTCTTCCCCCACAGGCGTATTCCAAAGCGCTCTTGCGGATTCATCCAGCCGATCGAGCCGTTATAGAGTGAATACGTCGGTTGCCTAATCTGATTGGCCGGATCCCAGTAAAAGCCATCGTTGTGATAGAAGATCGCCGCGATGTCGAAGGAGCCGATTCGTGTCGGTTTGGCGTAATCCGCGCTCAGGTTGGTGGAGAACGAGGGTGAGTGCACGGTGTTGAGTCCGGTGGCGTCGATCGTGCACGCCCCAACTGCTCCGATGCCCGGCGAGCAACTGGAAGCAATGACGGGAGGGAAGTAGGGCGCGTTGGGAAAGCTCGTGTATCGGCCGTGAATAAATGCCGACGACGCATTGAGAGTCAGATTGCGGATCGGAATGACGGTAAAATCCGCGTCCAAGCCGTAGATTTTCGCCTTGGCCGCATTGAGCACGTAGTCTGAGCCTGCGACTAGTTCGGTTACCTGTAGGTCCCTGTACTCATAATAGTATCCGGCAAGATTGGCTCTCAATCGGTGGTCAAAATACTCACTCTTGAGCCCGATCTCATATGCGTCCAACACCTCCGGTTTCACCGCGGGCTGAGTGTAGACAGATGTGTTGAACGCACCTGATTTGAAACCTCGATTGTCCGAAACGTAGCCGAGAACGTCGGGAGTAAATTGATGATCGAGCGCAAGGCGCCACGTCGCCTTTCTGAAGTCGGCTGACTGCGTCGCGCTCGCAAGCACACCGACGCCCTCCGTTGAAGTTGTCCCGCCGATGCTGCGCCGATCATCGGTGTAACGCACGCCCGCAGTAAAATGCGTTTCGGGGGCCACCACAAATGTCGTCTGGGTATAGCCCGCGTAGGAATCGGTATGTTGTCGCGCGTCGATTGTAACAAGGTCGAACGGAGCCGCCGCCAGGCCGCCGATATTAAGGGGCGCGAGGCCTGCCGCATCGTGGAAGTAATAAAGGCCGCCGATCCACTGAATCTTGCTGGCATCGGGCGATACGAGTTGCAGCTCCTGAGCGAGCGAGTTGTCCGGACCATAGACATGCAAATTGGCAATAGGCAGCGGCGAGGCGTCCTGATCGAAGATGAAATTTGGGCGGACCTCCTGGTAAGTGGAAATGCTTTTGAAGGTGGCGAATTGCAAGTCCTGGGTCACTTGCAGCAAGCCGCCGCCCTGATGCATGACCGTTCGGTCTTGCAGATTCGAGTTAGTGTTGTAGAAGCCCTGGTAGGTCGTTCCGGCTAGCGACACGGTGCCGGCTAGCGGCTTGAATCCCAAGCCCGCCTCGTTGGTGGTGTCTTCGTAATTCAGTGCGAGTTTGATTCGCGTGCTTTCCTGTGGTTGCCACAGCCACGTATTGCGTACATCGATGTTCTTGTACTTGTAGTTTCGATCTCCATTAAAAAGATTGTGACCCCAGCCATCAGGATTATCGTCAGCGTAAAGAGCCAAATCGGTCGCGAGCCCGGCCGCTATTCCGGTTGTTCCATAGAAACCAAGCGTGCTCGTGTTGTAGTTGCCGTAGCCGACCGACAGGTCGGCGGAGGGTTCGCTCGACGGCTCCTTGGTGATCACTTGAATGACACCACCGGTGGCATTTCGACCAAAGAGGGTCCCCTGCGGACCTTTGAGGACCTCCACATGATCGATGTTATTCAGGTTGAACAGCGCCCCTTCTGAGGAGGGAACGTATCCCCCATCCACGTAAATGGCCACGGAAGATTCAGCGCTAGGGGAGTAGAATGTCGAGCCGACGCCGCGAAGGAACGGGCTCAACCCGATGCCGTTGAGATCCATCTGGAGGCCAGGCACCGCGAGGGCCAGGTCCTCAGAAGTTGTCATGCCGGATTTCAGCGCGGTCTCGCCCGTGACCACGGAGACGGTGATCGGCACACTTTGCAAACTCGCGTCTCGGCGCTCGGCCGTGACCACGACCTGCTGGATTTCAGCCCCGGGAGCGGGCGTCACGCTCGCAGAAGCGGCTGCTTGGGCCACACTGAGATTCGGAGCGGTCATCGCTATGAAACCGGTGAGGCACCCGAATATCCGAGAGGTACGATGGCGGGTCATGGGTGTTTCGCTAGGGTCATCTAATCGAAGTTGCGCGTCAGCCCCGCCACCCCAAGATATTAAACCACCATCAAGCCAGAATCGCCGGAAATCGATTGGACCAAAGTATCGATTGATGCCGACGTCCTGCCGATACCTGCCTTCGCCCCGTAGAACAAGTAGCCTGTTTTCATGACAATGAGAGTGTTCACAGCGGGAGATGGCGATTACGATTTGGAGCCGCTGCGCGAGTGGGCAGACTTTACTCTCTATCGCGGCAGCGAGGGCCGCAGCCTGCCGATCTTGGCGGTGGCGATCACCGCTGAACGGCCGTCGCCTCGGAGTCTCAAGCGCCTCGAACACGAATGGTCGCTTGCAAGTGAATTGAATGCGGCATGGGCCGCCCAGCCGCTGCTGCTGACTCGTCACAAGGGGCGCACAGTTCTCATTCTCAACGACCCAGGGGGCGAGCCCCTGGATCGGATCATGGAGCGGGACCGGGGGCAGCCCCTCGATCTGACCCGCTTGCTGGCAACTGCCATCGGTTTGGCGGCAGCTCTCAGTCAGGTCCACCGGCAGGGCCTCATCCATAAGGAACTGAAGCCCGCGAACGCTCTGGTCGATGACGGCGGCCATGTATGGCTCACCGGCTTTGGCATCGCCTCCCGACTGCCGCGAGAGCGGCATGCGTCCGTACCGCCCGAATTTATCGCAGGCACCCTTGAGTACATGTCTCCGGAACAGACGGGCCGCATGAATCGATCGATGGATACCCGCAGCGACTTGTATTCTCTCGGCGTTACCCTGTATCAGATGCTGACGGGCGGGCTCCCGTTTACGGCTTCCGATCCCTTGGAGTGGGTCCATTGCCACATCGCACGTCGACCGGTAGCGCCCGCGAATCACGGCGAGGTTCCGGAGCCGCTGTCCGCCATCACCATGAGGCTCCTTGCCAAGAACGCGGAAGACCGGTATCAGACCGCCGCGGGTCTGGTCGCCGATCTTCGGCGTTGTCTCGCGCAATGGCAGGCGCACGGTCGCATCGAAACATTCCCGCTGGGCGCGGACGATTTGTCGGACCGGTTGCTGATACCGGAGAAACTGTATGGCAGGGAGCGGGAGGTTGATATTCTGCTTGCGACGTTCGATCGTGTCGTCGCCGGTGGCAGGCCGGAGTTAGTTCTGGTGTCTGGATACTCCGGCGTAGGCAAGTCCGCGGTGGTCAATGAACTTCATAAATCTCTGGTTCCACCCCGTGGCTTATTTGCATCCGGAAAGTTCGATCAGTACAAGCGCGACATACCGTATGCAACGCTGGCGCAGGCCTTTCAAAGCCTTATCCGTCCCCTTCTGAGCAAGCCCGAGGCAGAGCTGAGCAAATGGCGTGACGCCCTTGTTCGGGTGTTGAATCCAAATGGATCGCTGCTTGTGGATCTCGTTCCGGAATTGAAATTAATCATCGGAGAACAGCCGACGCTTGCGCCGCTAGCGCCTCAAGAGGCGAAGACTCGTTTGCACTTAGCCTTTCGACAATTCATCGGCGTTTTCGCGCGGCCCGAGCA
Organism: uncultured Gammaproteobacteria bacterium; assembly: GCA_963721095.1. Lineage (GTDB taxonomy): Bacteria > Pseudomonadota > Gammaproteobacteria > Steroidobacterales > Steroidobacteraceae > Bog-1198. The sequence goes on from CAVRHU010000001.1 coordinate 1,838,599, forward strand.
TCCGCTCGCGTTGTTCCTTGATGATTTGCAGTGGCTGGATGCAGCCACACTCGACATACTGGAGGATTTGCTGATCCAAGACGATCTTGCGCACCTGCTTCTGATCGGCGCTTATCGAGACAATGAAGTCGACCCCGTGCATCCCCTGATGCGCAGGCTGGCGGCGATCCGTGAAGCCGGGGCCACAATGCAGGAGATCCGTCTGACGCCGCTAGGCTCGGGCGATCTGGGGCACTTGATTGCAGATACTCTGCATTGTGAATCGCAACGCGCGACGTTGCTGGCGCAACTCATACACGGGAAGACCGCCGGCAACCCTTATTTTGCCATCCAGTTCATCCAAGTCCTTGTTGAAGAGGGGCTGATTACTTTTGACCATCCAGAGGCCCGATGGCGCTGGGATCTGGATGCCATTCACGCCAAGGGTTACACCGACAACGTTGTCGACCTCATGGTCAACAAGCTGAACCGGCTTCCGGCGACTACTCAAACGGCACTCCAGCAACTTGCCTGCATCGGAAATAGTGCCGAATCCGCCGTGCTTTCTGCCGTTCTCGAGACGTCCGGACAAGGAACTGAAGCAGCGCTTTGGGAGGCTCTGCAGCTCGAACTAATCTTCCGCTCGGAGCACTCCTACCGGTTTGCACACGACCGCGTACAGGAAGCAACCTACTCGCTCATCGCGCAGGAGGCGCGCGCCGAGGTTCATCTGCGAATAGGAAGATTGCTCCATGCGCACACCCCGCCTGAAAAGCGTGAGGAGGCCATATTCGAGATCGTCAATCAGTTGAATCGCGGAGCTGAACTCATCGTTTCAGAAGAGGAGCGCTTCCAGGTAGCCGAGTTGAACCTGGCTGCCGGCAAACGGGCCAAGGGGTCTATCGCCCATGCCTCAGCCCTTCAGTATTTCGTCGCTGGCCGAGTGCTTTTGACGGATGAGGCCTGGGAGCGCGACCACCCTCTGATTTTCCAACTGGAATTGCAGCGAGCCGAATGCGAGTTCCTGACGGGCGAGCTGACCGTCGCGGCAGAACGATTGGAAATGCTTCGATCGCGCGCCACCGATACTGTCGAGCTGGCGATGGCCACGTGCTTAGGGATCGATGTCTACATGACGCTTGGTCAGATGGACCGGGCAATCGCGATCGGCCTCGACTACCTGCGCCACGTCGCAATCGACTGGCAGCTCCATCCAACGGAGGAACAAGTAAAAACGGAGTACCAGCGGATCTGGTCACAACTGGGAGGCCGCAAGATCGAGGAAGTGATTGACTTCGCCCTGATGAGCGACCCCGCGTCCATCGCGACTCTGGATGTTCTGACTAAGATGGTGCCTCCCGCGCTGTTTACGGATAGGAATCTTTTTGCCCTGGTGGCCTGCCGCGGGAGTAGTCTCAGCATCGAGCGTGGTAACAACGACGGTTCGTGCCTCATTTATGTTTGGTTTGGCGACATAGCAGGACATCGTTTCGGCGATTACAAGGATGCGTTTCGATTCGCCCAGCTCGGCTATGAACTGGTCGAAAAGCGCGGCTTGAAACGCTTTCAGGCTTCGACCTATGTCAGTTTCGCCGGCATGATCATGCCCTGGATGAAACGCCTCTCGGATTGCCGTAAGGTGCAGGAGCGAGCCTTCGAGATTGCGAATAGTAATGGCGACCTCACCTACGCGGTGTACGCCCGTGTTGGATTGATCACCCAGCTTACCGCGGCAGGAGGTTCGCTGGTTGCGGTGCAGAGTGAAGCGGAGAATGGCCTCAACTTTGCGCGCAAGGCGAAGTTCGGTTTTGGTATTGACACGATAAACAGGGTCCTCGGTTTTATTCGAACCTTGAGAGGATTGACGACGCAATTCGGTTCCTTTGACCACGCGGAGTTCGACGAGAAGGACTTCGAGCGTAATCTCAACCGCCACCCGCCGATGAACCAGTTTTGGCACTGGGTGAGAAAGTTGCAGGTGCACTTCTTTGTCGGTGACTTCGCTTCGGCCATCGAGGCTTCGTTGAAGGCGCGCCCACTGCTTTGGGCTTCGCCGACTTTTGAGATCGCAGACTATGAACTTTACAGCGCGCTTTCCCATGCGGCCCTATGGGATTCTGCGGCGTCGGCTCAAAGGCGGGAGCATTTCGACGCTCTTGCGGCTCACTACCAGCGGCTGACAACATGGGCGGGTTCTTGCCCTGAGAATTTCCAGGACCGTGCCATGTTGGTGGGTGCCGAGATTGCGCGCATCGAAGGGCGCACGCTCGATGCCATTGAGCTGTACGAACAGGCCATCCGTTCGGCCCGCGGGAACGGGTTTGTCCACAATGAGGCGCTGGCGAATGAGGTCGCTGCGCAGTTTTACGCGGCTCGTGGCTTCGAGACATCTGCCGACGCATATCTGCGGAATGCGCGTGACTGCTACGACGGTTGGGGTGCCCACGGTAAGGTAAAGCAACTCGAGGAGCGGTATCCGCGCCTACGCCAGGGACGAACTCCTCCGCCTTCCATCCCGATTGGCGCGACGTTCGGACAATTGGATGTCGAGACCGTCATTAGAGCTTCGCAGGCGCTTTCGAGCGAGATCGTGCTGCCCAGACTGATCGAAAAGCTCGTACGCATCGCGGTGGAACATGCCGGGGCAGAGCGAGGCTTGTTGATCCTGTTTCGGGATGGCGCGCCAAGGATCGAAGCCGAAGCGACCACCGGCCCTCGTGGGATCGAGGTGGCCGTTCGCCGGGAGCAGGTTGGGCCGTCCGATCTCCCGCAAACCGCGCTGCATTACGCCATCCGGACGCTGGAGAGCGTTCTCTTGGACGATGCCTCGAGCGACACTGTGTACTCGATGGACGAGTATGTGCGGCATAAGCATTGCCGGTCCGTTCTTTGTCTGCCAATCGTCAAGCAGGGGAAGCTTCTCGGTGCACTTTATCTGGAGAACAACCTGACTCCGGGCGCATTTACATCGGATCGAGTGTCCGTGCTCCAGTTACTGGCTACGCAAGCCGCAATTTCACTGGAGAACGCCGGCCTCTATGCCGACCTTAAACTCCAGGCTGGGCTGCTGCAGAATCTTCCTGTTTCCGCCTGGACGCTCAGGCCGGATGGAACGCCGGACTTCGTGAATCAAGTCTGGCTTGATTATTCCGGACAAACCCAGTCTTACGTCCTGTCGCATCCCGAGGCCTGGATGAGCGCGGTCCACCCCGAGGATCGCGAGGCGGTATCGACAGGCTTTTGGGAGGGGGTACGTTCGGGGCAGGGATTCTCGTTCGAAAGCCGCAATCTGCGCGCCCAGGATGGCGCCTATCGCTGGCAACTTCAGCAAGCCGTGGTCTTGCGCGATGCAGAAGGAAAGGTCCTCAAATTCATCGGTACAGCCACTGACATCGACGATCAAAAGCGCTCTGAGGTGAAGTTGCGTGAAAGTGAGCATGAAGCTCGCCTGACCGTGGATAGTATCCCCGGGTTTGTGGCAGTGTTATCGCCAACCGGGAATCTCGAAACGGTTGGCCGCCAGGCATTGGAGTTCTTCGGTCGGACTTTGGAGGAACTCCATGGGTGGGGAACGAACGACACGATTCATCCTGAGGATCTGCCGGGCGTTATCGATGCTTTTACCCGAGCGCTCAGCACTGGCAGTCCTTATGAGGTTTCGGCGCGCTTTAGGCGAGCGGACGGTGTCTATCGCTGGTTCCAAAACAGAAGTTCTCCCCTTCGCCATAGAAACGGAGATATTGCTCGCTGGTACACATTGTTAGTCGACATTGATGATCAGAAGCGCGCCGAGGAAGCGCTGCGCGAAAGCGCGCACGAATCCGCTTTAATCGTGGACAGCATTCCTGGCCTGATTGCAGCTTTAAACGTGAGCGGCGAGCTCGAACGGGTCAATCAGCCATGTTTGGACTACGTCGGAAGGTCGCAGGAGGAACTGAGTCAATGGGCCGCAGACGACACCATTCACCCTGAGGATCGCCCTGGGTACCTTCGGGCTTTTGAGCGATCCTTCGCCACAGGAGCGCCATTTGAGTTCGAAGCAAGATTTCGTCGTTTCGACGGCGTGTACCGCTGGTTCAACGTGCGCGGACACCCTCTTCGCGACCGGCAGGGGCACATCGTCCGATGGTATTTCCTTTTGGCAGACGTCGATGATAGAAAGCGTGCCGAAGAGGCGTTACGCCAAGCACAGGGCGATCTCGCACGCATCAACCGAGTGACAACCATGGGAGAGTTAGCGGCATCCCTGGCTCATGAGCTGAGTCAACCGATCAGCGGCGCCATGACCAACGCCAATACCTGCCTGCGAAAGCTCGGGCACGATAAACCCGATCTCAATGAAGTGCGCACGGCTGTCACTAGGATTGCGAGGGATGCACAACGTGCTTCCGACGTTATCGGCAGAATCCGCTCGCAATTCGAGAAGGCTGCTTTGAAACGAGAAGGTCTCGATTTGAACGAGATCATCCGAGAAACTACCACCCTCCTGCGCGCCGAGGCAGCGCGATACCATATCTCGATCCGGACGGAACTGGCGGCCGATCTTCCTCAGATCATCGGAGATCGAGTGCAGTTGCAGCAGGTCGCGATGAACCTGATCGTCAACAGCCTCGAAGCGACGAGGGACGTTGATGGTATCCGAGAGATGCTCATCAAGTCGCAGCGAGCTGAAGATGACAAGATTCTTGTGTCCGTGAGTGATACCGGCATAGGCTTTCCGCCGCAACTGGCAGAACAGATATTCGATCCGTTCTTTACCACCAAACCCCACGGCACTGGCATGGGGCTTCGCATCAGCAGGTCAATAATTGAGTCGCATGGTGGCCGCTTGCGGGCAGTCGGTACCTCTGGTCGTGGCGCAAGTTTTGAGTTTAGCTTGCCCGCCGCGATGGCGCGCCATACGGATCGGATTTAAAACCGCGTCCCGGCAATCATTCAGTAAATTACACCGGGGGCCGGAACAATCTCTTAGCCATGTGGCCGGAACGGACCCTCAAATCAACACCCGAGTGCGGACCGGGCCTGACAGATCGAAACCGATCGCCATGTGCGGCACCCAACCGATTTCCCGGGTAGGGTACCACTGGCGGAGCACTTTGACTGTCGATCAAAGTCTGCGGAACGTGGCGAGCAATTGGCAGGCTAAAGTGAAAAGTTGCTCCTTGCCCAGGGGTACCGACCGCCCACAGACGCCCACCATGAGCTTCGATGATTGACCGACAGATGCGAAGGCCCATGCCAGTGCCCTCGGGTTTGGTGGTAAAGAACGGTTCGAATATCTGTTCCGCCAGTTGCGGGGGAAACCCCACTCCGGTGTCACTGACCGAAATTTGAATTTGGTCCTCTTCAGCTCGCTGCGACCTAATGACGACCTCGCGCGTCCCATCAACGCCCTTCATCGCTTCAATGCCGTTGACGATGAGATTCATCGCGACCTGCTGCAGTTGCACGCGATCACCAACGACCCGAGGAAGATTCATCGCGAGTTCCGTGCGGACCGATATGTTGTATCGCACCGCCTCGTCGCGCAGCAGCGCCACGGTTTCCTGATTGATCTCGTTTACATCTAGGAGTTCCCTGTTCGGGTCGCCTTTTGCGATTAGAGCGCGGATCCTGCCGATAATGTCAGCAGCACGTTGCGCATCTCTTGCAAATCTACTGACCACGGTGCGCAGTTCATCCGGAACTATATTGGCACTGTCGAGCTTTCGCAGGCAGGTGCTGGCGTTGGTAATGGCGCCGGTGATCGGTTGACCGAGTTCATGAGCCAGTGATGCCGCTAACTCTCCTATGGTGGTCACCCGATTGATGCGCGCTAAATCGCGCTGCGCTTGCCGCAAAGCCTCTTCGGCCCGACTGCGTTCAGTGATGTCACGAATGGCGCCTACTATTTCGAGGTCTCCGGTACTCACCGTTCGGCCACTGGCGTGGACGTGCTTGACTCTGCCATCGCGCATCGACAAACGGTATTCAACGTCGAAACCCGTCTGTTTTCTGGTCGCCTCCTCGAGGGTCTGCCGGACGAAAGGACGATCGTCGGGATACACGATCTGAAAAACCTGATCGAATGTGGGCTTGACCGCTCGATCGAATTCAAAAATGTTGTAGGTTTCATCCGACCAGTAGATCTGTCCTTTCGCAACGTTCCAGCCGAAACTGCCGGTTTGACTGATCTTCTGCGCTTGAGCCAGGAAGCCCTCGCTCTGTTGCAGCCTCTCATGGGCCCTTTGCAGATCGGAATAAAGAGCCGCGTTCTCGAGGGAAATGGCGGCTTGTGAAGCCAGTAACTGCAACACCGCGACCCGATCCGGCGTGAAGGTGGACGGGGTCAGACCGTTCTCCAAATAGAATGCGCCGACGAGTTTTGCCTGCTTAACAATAGGAAGACAGAGGATGGACCTGGAGTGCTTCTGCCGCACATATTCGTCTTTTGAATATTCTTTGTCGGCCGATGCATCGTCCAGGAGTACGGCCTCCTGTGTCCGGAGCACATAGTGGAGCGCGGACTGCAGAAGGTCGGATGGCATCACGACGGCGTTTCTGATCATCACCTCGACTCGGTTGTTGCCCGTAATAGCTTCGGCTTCGATTCGAGGCTCGAGGTCTCGAATCAGGATCAACAAACCCCGTTCGGCGCCGGCATTCTCCACGACGATTCGTACCAGCCTCTCGATCAGCGTGGGAAGGACGATCTCGGTAGATAGTGCTTGCGAAGCTTTTGCCACAGCCTCGACGTCGATCCGTCCGGCGAACGCGTCAACTGTCGATGAAGTGGCAGATGTTCGCTCCCCCTGCATGCGCGGATAGCGTTCGTCGAGCTGCTTTACTTTTCCGTGCGCTCCCCAACGATCGAAGCAATTGCGCGCGTTACGAAGATGGGCGTAACCTGCGGTTTCAAGGCGATGCGTCAGGTAGTACCGCGCTGCCAGTTCGTGGGCCAACCCCGCGTTCTGGATGAAGCCGTGCTTGCGCGCAGACCCGATCGCCTGTTCGTATAGGCACGCTGCTTCCATATCCCGGCCCTCAATTCGCGCGAGCTCTGCGCCAACCAGCTCGGCGCGGTCCTGGAAGTTCTCGGGACAATGTTCCGCCCATATTTGCAGCAGCTTGCAGTGAGCTGCGAGAGCAGAGAGGTATTCCGAGCGTTGATCCTCCGTTACAGAAGCGCACGCCGCTGCGCGCGCCAGCGCACTGTAAAACTCGTATTCTGCGACCTCAGAAGTCGGAAGTGTCCGAAGCAGCGGCCGGGCCTTCAACGAGGCGTCGAGGGCTGACGCAAATTCGCCGGCAAAGTAGAGCGCTTGCAGTCTTCGATTCCAATAGCAGAAATACATCTGCGGCGGATAGTTGTGCAGATCGCGCTCGAATCCGATCGGATCGAACTGCGCATGCTCGAACGATCCAAGTGCTTTCGTCGAGCCTCTGAGTGTTCGGACCAGCGCAAGCTGGATTTCGCTCAGGGCGATGAAGTAACCGAACTTCGCTTTCTGCGCCTCATTAAGACTACTCTCGGCCTCGGTCTGCACCTCAACGAGCGGATCTCCCGCCGGCAAAAGCAGGTTATTCAGGCAGACACGGCTCTGAATTTCGACTCTGAGGTCACCGGTTTTTGTCGAGATTTCGAGGGCTTGACGCGTCAGATCACGGCAAACCGACAGATGTCTCATCCATGGCGCGATGTTGCTTCCAAAGGCGATGTAGGTCTCGGCTCCGAAGCGGCGCAAGCCTTTCTTTTCGACCAGTTCATAGCCGAGCTGCGCGAATCGACTGGCATTCTTGAAGTCGCCGAACTTATGCCACGCTATGCTGCCCAGCCAGACATAGTGGAAGCACGAAGCGTCGTCGTTTCCGCGCTCAATGCTGAGACCAACCGCCAGACAAATGACCGCGGCATGAAGATTGCTGTCGGTGAACAAGGCCGGAACAGGTACGCGCGTCAGAACGTCCAGAGTCGCGATCGAAGCGGGGTCGCACATCAAGGGTAAGCCGATCATCTCCTCGAACTGGCGACTCCCGAGTTGTGACAGGCACCGCTCGTATTCGGTTCGTACCTGTTCGTCCGTCGGATGGAGCGGACAGTCGATACCGATGCGGCGCAAGTAGTCGAGCGCGATCGCGATTGCGCGGTCGTTTTGGCCGAGCATCATGCAATCATCGATGCCCAGACATGTCGCCATCGCCAGTTCGACGGTATCCGCCGCACGTGATCGAAGCCCGTCCGCGCGTTCGGCGGCGCCGATCAGATCGCCGGTCAGGAACTCGCATTCGGCCCTATGCAGTTCCAATTGGAAGGTCAGGTCGTGCCGGCGCTCCCAGCAGTCATCCGTCAAGAGTGCCTGGCCGGCGATCCCGTAGTGAAGAGCTGAAACGTAGGCGGCAGAAAACTTGGCCCGCTTGCCGGCGACGAGGTTGAGCTGTGCCAACTGGCAGCGCTCGTCTTCTGACGTGATGAGCCCGGCGCCTCGGTTCAATTGACTGACGATCTCGAATATTGCTTCCTCGCGCTTTTCGGCGGGGACATGCGCGTGGAGCAATCTACCTATCCGCAGATGAGCCTCGGCGCGCAGTTGCTCGGCGATGAGGGAATAGGCTGCCTCCTGTATGCGATCGTGCACAAACCGGTAGGAGTGCTCCGAGTGGACGATCAGCTCCTGGTGCAGCGCCTCCCTTAACGCCAGTTCGGTTTCCGATTCGGACTTCTCGAGCACCGCAGACAGTGTCGCGGCATCGGCGCTATTTCCGATGCAGGCTAACCGCTGCAGTGCCTGTTGAGTTCTCACCGGAAGGCGGTTCAGCTTGGCAACCATCAGATCCGCTACATTGTCGGTATAACCCTTCTCGCGCATGGCATCCAGATCCCAGCGCCATCGGGCCTCTGGATGGTCAAAAGTAATCAGTCCCTCTTCAACAAGGACATGGATGAACTGAACGGCGAAAAACGGATTGCCGGCAGTCTTCTCGCGAATGAGTTGCGCCAGAGACATCGCACGTTGCGGATTACAATGCAGAGTATCTGTAATCATGTGTGCCAGGTCATCGGAGCCCAGCGGCTTAAGCTGAATCTCCCGGACTGTTCCCCCGGCTTGTCGGATCGCCGACAGCCTGCGCATCAGCGGATGCATCAGGTCGACTTCGTTGTCTCGATAGGCGCCGACCACCAGCAGATGTGCCAAGTCCTGATGAACCAGCAAATCCTCCAGAAAGTCGAGTGTTGCCGCATCGAGCCATTGCAGGTCGTCGAGAAACAAGGCCAGCGGATGTTCAGGGCGCGCGAAAACGCCGATAAACTGCCGAAAAGCAAGCTGCACGCGAGTTTTTCCCTCATGCGGTGGTAAAGCGATAACAGGTGGTTGCTCTCCTATGATTGATTTCAATTCCGGCACGAGATCCACAATCAGCGATCCGTTCGGGCCCAACGCCCGGCAAAGATCGTCTCGCCATCGGCTCAGCTCGGCTTCAGGTCTACTGAGAAGAGGTCGGATAAGGCTGTGGAAAGCTTGCGCGACAGTGGCGTAAGGAATGTCGCGCTTGTACTGGTCGAACTTGCCTGACGCGAATAATCCGCGAGGCGAAACAAGGGATTTGTGGAGCTCCTTGACGACGGCGGATTTGCCAATACCAGAGTATCCGGAGACCAGAATTAACTCCGGTCTTCCGCCGGCAACTACGCGATCGAATGCCGTAAGCAGAGCGTCAACCTCGCTTTCCCTCCCATACAGCCTCTCCGGGATTAGTAATCGGTCGGACAAGTCGTCCGCACCCAGAAGGAATGAATCGATACGACCATGCGAGTGCCATGCAGAAAGGCACCGCCGCAGATCGGCCTCCAGGCCCACGGCGGTCTGATAGCGTTCCTCCGCATTTTTCGCGAGCAGCTTTAGGGTGATGGCTGATAATGCCTCCGGGACCGCGCGGCGATCCGCGGGCGCTACCGGCTGGCGCGCGATATGAGAGTGGACCAACTCCAAGGGATCGGCGGCAGCAAACGGCAGCATGCCCGTCAGCAACTGATACAAGGTGACACCCAAAGAGTAGAGGTCGCTCCGCGCATCGATGGATCGATTCATGCGCCCGGTCTGTTCCGGGGACATATAGGCAAGCGTGCCGGCAACGACATCCGGCGGCGCAGGTGCCTGGCGCTCGCGCGGCAGTCGGGAGGAGATGCCAAAGCCGGTGAGCCAGACGTTTCCCGCGTCATCGACGAGCGCGTTTGCGGGCTTCACGTCCTTATGGATGAGGCCTTGCCGGTGGACTTGACCAAGAGATGATGCCAAACCGATGGCAATAGGCAGGACCTTGCTCAGATCGACCGGTTCTCCCTTGTGCCGCTCGATCAGCCAATCCAAGGGTTCACCCCCTGGATCCTTGAGAATCAGGAGCGTGCGCCCTTCCCGATGCGTCAGCGCCAGCGGCTGAGCGGCCCATGCCGAATCAAGTTCGCGCGCCAGCGAGAATTCGTTCTCGAGCCGCGCAAGAGTCTGAGGCGACGGATGTTCAGCCGCGACCGCCAAAATCGGCATTGCATTGTCGCGCTCTGAGCCGCGGTAGAGAGTGAAGTCCGCCCCCTTGTGAAGTGGCTCCAACTCGTACTCGGAATCCTCTCCCGCCGAGAACACTCTTTTCGTCATGAAAAATCAGCTTCTGTAACAGAGCGGGGATCGCACCCCGAAACTTCGCAGCATTGATACTAATAGATTTGAAGGAGCGGGAAGGGGGCAAGGCGTCGTCATCGATAGATACCATAGTGCAATTGATTCATGTGCGAGCCTGACTCGATGCTTGGCAAAGATGTAACGGAGTTTCGCCAGCATGCAGTCTCAGTCAGTCAAATGCTTCGCGGTCGCGGCGGGGCTTGCGCTCGGAATGGATGGAAGAATGTGCATCGCAGCAGATGCCGATGTCGCGGCTGGTGACCAGTCCGGAGCCCTTCAAGAAATTGTCGTGAGCGCTCGACGGCAGAATGAAGCCTTGGAACGGGTTCCCCTGGCGGTCAACGTCTTGTCGACATCGGCGCTGACCGAGCAGCACATCACCAGTGAGCAGGATCTGCAGGCAGCAGTTCCTGGATTGCTGACCGTGGCATCCACATCGACGAATCAGCTTAGCTTTTCGATCCGCGGGCAATCGGTCGATGCCTTCTCCTACACGAGCCCCACCGTGCTTGCGTATTTCGATGAATTCCAAACCGGAGGGACAACCGCGACCACGTTTTTCGATCTGCAGTCGGTACAGGTGCTGAAGGGGCCTCAGGGCACGCTATTTGGTCGCAATGCGACGGGCGGTGCCGTTCTCTACACGAGCACGCAACCCGGCAAGGAATTGGAAGGTTACTTCAACTACACCGCCGGGAGTTTCAATGAACAGAAAGTGGAAGGTGCGATCACGCTCCCGCTCGCCGAGTGGGCTTCAGTGCGCCTGGCCGCGGAAGATGAGCATCACGACGGCTATGAGCACAACCTCTATCTTGATATCGATGAGGGCTCGATCGACAACCGCAATTTCCGCGGCACGTTGTTGCTGACCCCGCTGGATGCGCTTCAGAACACGACCACCATTCAGTACGGCAGGCAGTTCGGAAACTCGGGAGCATCCAAAACCGCGGGTGTCTACGTCAACTGTCCGCCAAGCCCCAGTTGCGCGGCCGTGGAGCTCTATCCGCCGGGGGTCCCAACCGGCGGGACCTACCCGGCAAAGCTCGCCTCGTACAACGGTCTTCAGAACTTCGTCGGTATGCAGGCCAGCCAACCTTTCTGGAATGTCTGGAACGACGCCGACGGTGGACACGACGCGCAACTTAAGCAAGCGGTGAACAAGACAACTTATACGGTGAACGATGACCTCTCGATCAAGAACATCGTCGGCTACAACCAAGTCGCCTCGCGCGACCAGAACGACGGCGATGGCAGCCCGTTTGCACTACTGACCAGCGGAACGAGCGGCACATCACGGGAGGGCCTTCTCTACTCGACCGAGCAGTATTCCGAGGAACTGCAGTTCGTCGGCACCGCGTTCGCCAAGCGGCTCAACTACCTCGTGGGCGGCTATTACGACCGCGACAATGAAGGGCAAAATGCCCCCTTGAATATCGGCTGCGGCTCCATCGCTTTTCCCATAACCCCGGAGAACCCGGAGGGATGCGAGGTACCCGGGGGCTTGCGCTACAACTTTGAAAACGACGAGGAGTCGCGTGCTCTGTTCGGACAGGCTACTTACGTGCTCATCGGCAATCTCAAGGCAACGGCGGGTTACCGTGAGACCTGGGAAGACATCAAATTCCGCTATGTCGATGATGGCAGCGTGCCTGAAGATGCGCACCAGTTTGCGGGCGTGCCGGTGCCGCCGCTGCTCAGCGAGCGCGAACCGAGCTGGACGCTGGGACTCGACTATCAGCTCGCTCCACAGACCTTGCTCTACGTCGTCCAACGTGCGGGCTTTCGAGTGGGCGGCTTCAACGGCGCCAGCGCCGTTCAGTCGAGCACCGGCGCAACCAATATCGACTCGTATAAGCCCGAGATCGCACGCGACCTCGAGTTCGGCATCAAGTACGCCGGACGACTGGGCGGCTTTCCAATGAGGGTCAACGCGGACGTATACCAGGAAAGAGTGAGAGATGCGCAGCGGGTCGTCTCTACCGATCTTTCTTCCTTCACAGTTAACGCCGACAAAACTCAGGTTGACGGCTTCGAACTGGATGCGCTCATCGATGTCACATCCTGGCTGCAGGCCGGGCTCAACTACGCGTACACCGACGCGCGTTATACGGATGGCAGCACGCATTTCACGGAGGTAGACGCGATCACGGGCGCCATCGACAACCGATCGGTCATCCTGGGTCCCTATGCCGATGCCGCGAGAAACGCGGGTACATTCTATTTGCGTGTGGCCCATCAACTGCCGAACTCGCTCGGCGAACTGGTGGTACGCCAGGACCTCTACTCGCAGAGTTACTTCTACTACTCGAACTTCGTTGCGAGCGTGAACGTTCCCGCCAACGGAATCGGACCGCTCGATCCCAACACCAAGATCGGCGGTTATACCCTGCTGAACGCCAGGGCCGAGTGGAACAATATCGTCGGATCCAGGTTTCACGTGGCAGCCTACGTCAGAAATATGCTGAATAAACAATATGAGGTCGGCGGCGTGGGCCTCGGCGCAACGGTCGGTTTGGACACCGTGATTCTCGGTACCCCACGCATGGCGGGCCTGGAGGTCGGAGTCAAGTTTTGAAAGTCGGGCGGATTCGCCTTGTGTACATCCGACTCAGGATTCGCCACCTGAAGGCAAAGTCGAATGCTCACACCGAGTCTATGTTGGTGACCCGAGTTTTGTGAACCGGTCAAAGGGAAACGCGCCGGCGAGGAGGCGGGCTTGATCTGCCTTTCCCTTGCGCAGCATGTCGATGTCCATCGTGGGGCGTGCATCTTGGATTCCAATGGTCTTCAGCAACAGTGCGCCTTTCAGAACGACACCTTGCACATGCGTCGACTTTGAAATTCGATACGAGACTCGCTCGATGGCGTATTGCTGAAGCACGTGCTGAAACCGTGCGCTGCTTGACTTTGAGATGTTGCGGAGCCTAGCAAGTACGGAGGCGGCGACGTTTTTCATTTCCTTCACGCTCATTCGACCGCTTGCAGATACTGTGTCATGGCACGTTCGACACGAAGCAGCCGCGCGTAGCGGAGCAGTTCACGGTTCTGCACGCGGTTTCGTTGTCGCGCGTGACGCAGCGCCTCGAGCGCAACGTCCGGCCCGAACTTGTTCCTGAATTTAAAGCAATCCACCACAGTGCGCGCTGCGCTATAGATTCTTAGCGGCATTCCGCCAACGCGCTGTGTCTCGAGCCCTTCGTTGAAGGTCTTCTCATTGAATTGATGCACCGAGACGGGCATCGACAGCTTGATGCCGTGATAGCTACCTCTTGGTACAGCCAGATGGACGGAGGAGGGGACCTGGGTCGTGATGTCATGATATGAGAGCGCGCTGATCAGGCAAATGGCTGCGCGCGGCGCTCGGGCTGCGACAACGGCGAGGTCGGGATGCTCGGCTTCGCTGGCTTCGGCCACGCGGTAAAGTCCGCGGTCGAGCTCAACGATTCGACCGCTTTCACGCAGCGAATAGAGTGCATCGGTATGCACTCCCAGCGTGACTAGATCGCGGGTCCGCAGAGTGCCGCCGTTATCGCGGAAAACCTTCAGCGCTGTATCTAGATCTCGGCTTTTCATAGTGGGTAATAATAGCACCACTATCACGTAAGTGAGTCTATTGATACCCGACCGAACGCCCTACAGGATATCTAATGAAATCAGTGGTGGGGATGACAGGATTTGAACCTGCGACTCCTACGTCCCGAAGGGTTGCGTCGCAACGCCCAATCCACAACTCGTAACGATGGTCGCCTGTTCTTAACGTGTTATATTACTAGTTACAATTACGGTATGGAATCAACGTATGGCTAGAAAGCGTAGCGCGGCTCACGAAAGAGTGCGTGTGTATCGGGCGAAGATGAAGCAACAGGGGTTTCGACAAGTCAGCATTTGGGTCCCGGACACGAAGTCTCCGAAATTTCGCCAGGAATGCCGTCGTCAATCGCGGCTCGCGAGTGCGGCGGATCAATCAGTGCGGTTGGACGATTTGCTAAATGTTGCCGCGGGCTCCGTGGAAGGTTGGACTTGAAGCGCGGCGACATCGTGACCATAGCGGCGCCGGGCGACTACGGGAAACCCCGGCCGGCCTTAATTGTTCAGGCGGATGTCTTCAACGATATTCACGCCAGTATTACAGTCGTGCCGCTGACCAGCACGATCATCGATGCGCCACTTTTTCGGATAACGCTCGATCCGGGTCGGCAAAACGGCCTCAGTCGCGTCTCTCAGATTATGGTCGACAAAGTACTGACGTTGCCACGCGAAAAGATTGGCAAGCGGGTAGGGCATCTCGGCAATAGTCTGATGATTCGAGTCGGACGCGCCTTGTCTGTTTGGTTCGGAATGTCCTAACCAAGTTCGAGAATAGAAGTGATTACACCGAGCGTTATGCTCCACGACGGGAGAGCCTGTCGAGGTCATGTTGGACCCCCGTCGGGTGAGCGGCGCTACGTCTCTGGTGGCGAGTGAATGTATGGCCTTGCCGGAACTGCCGCCGTGGCGTCTGTGGTTTCTTCCGTTAGAGAAGCGCGTCCCAAACTGTGTGAGCAACTGCGGTTGCCGGAATCGCGGCGTTAAAGGCGACTCCGATCGCCAACGTGGTGCCAACCCCCCAAATAGTCGCATGATTCAAACGTCGCATCGTCCACAGATCGTGAGCCACAAGCGTCAGAGGCAAACCGAGCGCCGAGACCGCGGGAAGGGCGTGGAAAATCGCCGTGATCAAGGGAGCCGAATCGGTAATTCCCCACAGCTCCGGAAAGCCGTAGATGCGTCCAATCGCGGGACCCATCAAAGCGAAAGAGGCCAGCAGCATCAGCCGCTTATGAACCGCAGTGCGGCAACGCATCCAAAGGGCAGCTGGCACCAAAGTGGCGAAAAGAAGGATCGAGCCGAAGTTGCCCCACATGATGCGATAGGCGATGGCAAACGGCAGGGGTTGGCCATTTGGCGAGAGAACTTGATTCTGAACCAGTGAAGGTATCGTCAGCGTGAGTTGCAGCGCCGACAGGGCCACCGCCACCGCCAGGAACGCACCGAGCATCCCGAACCGCCGATGCAGGTCGGTGCGATGTGCGGCGATCAGCGAGGTTTGCGTCACGAACAGCGCGATCCATGCCGCCAGTACCGCTCCATGTACGTAGACGAACCACGGAATCGCCGGAACCTTAAAGAATGGCCGAAGAAAGAGTGTCCGCGAAAACCCGATCAAGACGATGAACAGTAGGACCAAGGACATCGCTTGGAAGTACTTATCCGCCTGCCGAGCGCTTTGACCAGCGTCATGGCGTCTAAGGTGCGTTCCAGCCGGCAATACCTCTCTTCGCATCGCAGGGTCTCCAAAAAACAGTTGCAAATCCTGGGCTCGACCCTGCCCATTCGCGTCAAGCGATGGGTGAAGCGCGTGTGAAATCCGAGTGAAGTTTCGATGAAGTGAGGCGCAACATGCGCCCGGGAGATGTTTTGACAGCCCGTATCGGTACCCGCAAAATGAAACCGTCACGCTATACGGAAGGTTGCAGGCGGACTCAGGCTGTGAATACCGATTTGGACGCCGCGGCCGCGCTTGACGGTTATCAGGTCGGTGACCTGCTGATAGACCTGCGGGTTCGCCGCGTCACGCGCGAAGCAGTCGAGCTTCGGATTGGCAGCCGCTCATTCGATCTGCTCGTTGCGTTGATCCGGGCTGCACCCCGTCTCATGTCGACCGACGAGCTTATGGAGTCGGTCTGGCCAGGGGTCATCGTTAACCCAGAGACAATCACGCAGCGCATAAAGTTACTGCGTCAGGATCTTGGCGACAGCGCCGAAAACCCGGTTTATATCGTTGCAGTGAGGGGACACGGCTATCGCCTCGTGCCTACGGTAGTGCCATTGGCGGTGCTGGCCCGCCCAGTCCCAGCGCCCGATAGTTCACCGCCGGCGGGTCCACAGCTCCGCCCAAGAACTGGGTGGCACTTCTGGATTCCGCTTCTGACCGCGTTGATGCTGCTTGCCGTCATCGCCGCCACATGGCGCGGACTTCAACGGATACGGCCAAGCAAGGATGCCCAGGCATACGAGCTATACATGCAGGCGCGATCTGTCTCGCGCGGGACGGACGCTTCCGAGCGTCTCGCCGCCTCACTTCTTGACCAAGCGATCGCGCGAGATCCTGATTTTGCAGACGCATTGGGTCTGCGCGCCATCACCCACGCCGGCGCAGTCGCGCTTTCGAGCGCGCCGCTGTCGTTACTCGAGGCTGCCGAGCGCGACGCCGATAGAGCGCTCGCCCTCAATCCGCGCTCGGCGGAAGCCAACACTGCTCAGGAATTGATTTACGCCTTGCGCGGAGATTGGGTTGCAGCAGAGCAGAGGTTTCGCGCCGCGATGGCTGTCGGCTCAAACGATCCCATCATGCGGACCTTTCACGACATGATTTTGTTGCGTCCAACCGGTCGATTGCAGCAGGCGCGCACCGAGCTCACCGAAACTTACCACCTCGCGCCTGGCGACGGGTTTACGGCCCACGAGCTAGCACTGACGTATTCACTTCTGGCGCAGGACAGCGACGCGATTAGATTCGGCGACTTGGGTGAGCAGATCGGCGGCGAAGGACCGCCACACTCGGATATAGATCTTGTTCGAGCGCGGGCGGCGGCTCGGGCTGGACGGTACACCGATGCGGTCGCGTTCGCGGTGCGCGCTCTGCCGGAATCCTTGCGTCGCATCCAAGGAGAGCGGGCGATTCAAGCTTTCTATGCCGCCCTCGCCAATTCGGAAAACCGAAACGCCGCGCTTGGCGCGCTTCGAAGCCTGCTGCCCACGCTTAAAACCAACGTGATCGAAGGCCGCACGCGAATGTTCTTTATCGACGCATTCACGATGATCGGAGCGCTCGATGAGGCGTACGACTTAGCCGAGTGGTCCGTCGATCAGCGGGCTAGGATGCCCGGGAGTGTCGAATGGAGCGATGTTTGGATGCCTGAAATGCATTCGTTTCGAACAGATTCACGTTTCCAAGCGTTTGTTTCCCGGTTGAAGTTGCCGGACTATTGGCGAGTCTATGGTCCGCCGGATGAATGCGAGCTTAGGAATGCTGCTCTTGCTTGCCACTGACAAAGAGTAGGGCGTGCACCTTGGATTCCAATGGTCTTCAGCAATAGTGCGCCTTTCAGAACTACACCTTGCGCGTGCGTTGACTTCGAGATGCGATACGAGAATCGCTCGATGGCGTATTGCTGAAGCGCCTGCTGAAACGGCGCGCCGCTTGACTTTGAGATGTTGTGGAGCCTGGCAAGTACGGAGGCGGCGACGTTTTTCATTTCCTTCCTGCTCATTCGACCGCTTGCAGTTACGGTGTCATGGCGCGTTCGACACGAAGCAGCCGCGCGTAGTGGAGCAGTTCACGGTTCTGTACGCGGTTTCGTTGTCGCGAGAGACGCAGCGCTTCGAGGGCGAGCACCGCTATCATGTAAGTGAGACTATTAATGCCCATGCATGGGACCCTGCAGGATTGCCCCTAAATGGCCCCTAAGTTGAATTTTAGCTGGACCCTCAGAGTTGTCCGCAGCGGAAATATCTAATGAAATCAATGGTCGGGGTGACAGGATTTGAACCTGCGACTCCTACGTCCCGAACGTAGTGCTCTACCAGGCTGAGCTACACCCCGAAATCGGCCGCCGGTTCAGTTCTTTCGCGCTACCGCGAACTTCGCCAGTTCGCTCAAACCTTCTTTGAATGCACTTTCGGGAAGGGGCGCCAGCGCCGCAAGGGCCTGATCCGCCTCGCATTGAGCGAGGCGCGCAGTGTACGCAAGCCCCCCAAGGCTTGCAACGGCACGGGTGATTTCCTCCAAATGGACCAATCCGCCATTCTCGATGGCGTGCCGGATCATGGTTCTCTGGGTTTCGTTGCCGTGCTGCATTGCGTAGATCAGCGGGAGGGTGGGTTTGCCCTCCGCCAGGTCATCCCCAAGATGTTTGCCGAGACTGGCTTCGTCAGCCTGGTAATCGAGCGCATCGTCAACGAGTTGGAACGCGGTGCCAATGTGACGACCGTACAGCGCCAAAGACTCTTCCATCGGCGGCGGTGCATCGCTCAAAACGGCGGCAATCTGCGCGCCGGCCTCGAACAGCCGTGCGGTCTTGCGCCTAATCACGTCGATGTAACGCGCTTCGGTGGTATTGGGGTCGCGAGCGTTCATGAGTTGCAGCACTTCGCCCTCGGCGATGGCATTGGTGGCATCCGCCAGAATTTGCATGATCCGCATGCGATCCAGCGTCACCATCATTTGAAAGGCTCGCGAGTAGAGAAAATCGCCTACCAAAACGCTGGTGGCATTGCCGAATACCTCGTTCGCCGTGTCGCGCCCGCGCCGCAGGGACGATTCGTCGACCACATCGTCGTGCAACAGCGTGGCGGTGTGGATGAACTCAATGATGGCGGCCGCATCGACATGGCGTTCGCCCGAATGCCCGCAAGCGCGAGCCGCGAGCAGCACCAGCAACGGGCGCAGGCGTTTGCCGCCGGCATAAATGATGTAAGTGGCGACCTGGTCAACCAAAGCCACTTTGCTGTGTAAACGCTGTTTGACGACCCGATCCACGGCCTCGAAATCAGCGGTTACCAATCCACGAATCTGTTCTAGTGTCATGCCGCGCTCAGAGAATGCGCCATGGTACCTAAGAATCGGTATGACAGGCGCGGCGGCCTCGGAACCGCGCCATGGGTTGGTGGTGGGCGCCGGTCTAACGACTATCAGGACGACACGCGCCACAAGGGTCGCGGTGCCGAGCCGCGGTGCCAGTATTATGGAAATGGCGATGTAGGTGGCGCCGAAGAAGCCGCCGCTTCAGGCCCACCAATTGGCACGAGCAGCCGGGTTGGCGGCCGCCACCGGGTCGCGGCCAACAATGGTGTGAAAATAACGGCGATTTGCGTCATTTCATCCCCCTTTTTGCGCGAAAACAGGCTTGTTTGACCCGCCGGCCCCCGCCCGATACAATTCGCGGCTCTTTTGCGGCCCCGTCGGCCGTCCTCGGAGTTGCAACTATGTATGCCGTGATCGCCACGGGCGGTAAACAATACCGCGTCCAAGAAGGCGCCGTCGTGCGTGTCGAGAAGCTCGATGCGGACCAGGGTGCGAACGTCGAATTCAATCAAGTTCTGCTGGTCGGCGCCGGATCGTCGGTAACCATCGGTGCGCCCTACGTCAGCACCGCCAAGGTGACCGCGACGGTGGAAGGTCATGGCAAGGGCGACAAGGTGCGAATCGTGAAGTTTCGCCGCCGCAAGCATTACAAGCGCGAGAAGACCCATCGGCAGCCCTATACCGATGTGAAGATCACCTCCATCGTCGCTTAATTCGGAGACTACTTATATGGCACACAAAAAAGCTGGCGGCAGTACTCGCAACGGCCGCGATTCGCATTCCAAGCGATTGGGCGTCAAGAAGTTCGGCGGTGAGGATGTGCTCGCGGGCAACATTCTGATCCGTCAGCGCGGCACCCAATACCGTCCCGGCGTCAACGTCGGCATCGGTACCGATCACACGCTGTTCGCCAAGGCTCACGGCACGGTGGAATTTCGCGTCAAGGGCATTGATCAGCACACCTACGTCAACGTCATTCGCAAGTAACCCGATCGCGCGAGCTTAAGCGCGCCAAGAAAATCGAAGGGGGCAGGGCAACCGCGCCCCCTTAATTTTTTGTGAACCCATCATGAAATTCGTCGACGAAGCCAAGCTTAAAGTCCAAGCCGGCAACGGCGGGCGCGGCTGCGTGAGTTTCCGGCGCGAAAAATTCGTGCCCTTCGGCGGCCCCGACGGCGGTGATGGCGGTCTCGGCGGCAGCGTTTACCTAAAAGCCGTCGAGGGCATGAACACGCTGGCGGACTTTCGCATTTCTCGCACCTATCGCGGGCAGAACGGGGAGAGCGGCAGCGGCAATGACTGCACCGGTCACGGTGGCGATGACACCTATGTGTCCATTCCGATCGGCACTGTGGTCACGGACAAGGACACCGGTGAGACCTTGGGCGATCTGACCGCCGAAGGCCAGACGTTGTTGGTTGCCAAAGGCGGCAAGGGTGGCTGGGGCAATACGCGTTTTAAATCCAGTACCAATCGCACGCCGCGCAAGTCAGGTCTCGGCCTGCCGGGCGAGAAGCGCGAGTTGCAGCTCGAACTGAAATTGATCGCCGATGTGGGCCTGCTGGGGCTGCCCAACGCGGGTAAATCCACCTTGATCCGCGCCGTTTCGGCCGCCCGACCGAAAGTCGCCGACTATCCTTTCACCACGCTGCATCCGAACCTAGGCGTGGTGTCGGTGGGCTTGGGACGCAGTTTTGTGATGGCGGATATTCCGGGGCTGATCGAGGGCGCCGCGGACGGTGCGGGCTTAGGCATACGCTTCTTGAAGCATCTGCAGCGAACCCGTGTTTTACTGCATCTCATCGATATCGCGCCGCCGGACCCGGCCGCGGACCCGGTCAAGGATGCCCGCACCATCGTCGCGGAATTGAAAAAGTTTGCCGCAGATTTAGGCAAGAAAGAACGCTGGCTGCTCATCAATAAGATCGACCTATTGGAGCCCAAGGAAGCCCAGCGGCGTGCCAAGGAAATCGTGCGCCGCTTGCGCTGGAAGGGGCCGGTGCTGCTCATCTCCGGCGCGACGGGCGAGGGCACGGAAGAGCTCAAAGAAGCCGTGATGCGTTATTTGGAAGAACACCCTCGGGCGCCGGCGAAATCTGTCCCAACAGCCGATTGAAGTCCCATAAAAAAGCCGGCAGCGCCGGCTCTTTTCCGCTCCCAGGTCCTCTCAGCTTTATTTCGCCAGCGCGCGAACCTGCTTGGTCAGGCGGCTCTTATGCCGCGCGGCCTTATTGCGGTGAATAATGCCCTTGTTGACCATGCTATCGATGACCGGCGTCGCTTCATTGAGCGCCGTTGCCGCCTCAGCATGCTTGCCGGCTTTGAGCGCCAGGGTTGCCTTGCGGATGGCACTGCGCAGCTGCGAGGTCAGCGCATCGTTGCGAGCGCGATGCACGGTCGACTGTCGGGCAGCCTTTTCGGCAGATTTGGTATTCGCCAAGCGAGACACTCCTTTAAAAGAGCCGCGTAGCTTGCCGATTGACCTCGCGGTTGTCAATTCGCGGCCCGGACTCCCTCGAGCAGCTTGCTATAGTGGGGCCACTGAAGAGCAGAAAACCTGAGTATAATCTGAGGTTTCGCCATGGAACTAGTTCGCGGTCTGCATAACATGTCGCAGCGCCCCAAGGGCTGCGTGCTTACCGTAGGCAATTACGATGGTGTGCATTTAGGGCACCAGAAGATGATCGGTGTGCTGAAGCAGCGCGCCGCGGAATTACGCTCGACAGCCACAGTCCTGGTCTTTGAGCCGAGCTCCAAGGAGTTCATCGATCCTGAGGGCGCGCCGCCGCGCCTCACCCGTTGGCGCGAGAAGTATCTGGCACTCGCGGCGCAGGGCGTCGATCGTCTGGTGACCCTGCGGTTCGACGAGACCATGAGGACGATGACGCCGGAGCGCTTTGTCGAGCGGATTGTCGAAGGTTTGGGGACGCGGCACATCGTGGTCGGAAATGATTTTCGCTACGGGTGCAATGCCGGCGGAACCATCGAGAGCCTGCGCGCGGCGGGCGAGCTACGGGGTTTCGGCGTCGAGCAGATTGCACCGTTCGTCTTCGATGGTGTTCGCGTCAGCAGCACTGCGGTGCGCGAGCGATTGGGCCAAAGCGATTTCGCCGGGGCGCAGCGCCTGCTGGGGCGCCCTTATCGGATGCTTGGCCGAGTCGTGCACGGCAGCGAGTTGGGCCGCACGTTGGGATTTCCCACGGCGAACCTGCGGCTCATGCGGCGCAGGCCGCCGGTCAAAGGCGTCATGGCGGTGCGCGTTTTTGGCATTGCGCCGCAGCCGCTGATCGCGGTGGCGAGCTTGGGAACGCGGCCGACCGTCGATGGCACCAACATGCTGCTCGAAGTGCATGTTTTTGATTTCGCGGAAGACCTGTATGGGCGAGAGATCGACGTGGAGTTCGTCGCCAAATTGCGCGATGAGGTCAAGTTCGATTCGTTGGACGCGCTGATGGTGCAAATGAAGATCGATGCCGCTCAGGCGCGCGATTTGTTGACCAAGGTGAGTTGTGACTGATTACAAGAGTACGATCAATTTGCCGGTGACCGGCTTTCCGATGAAAGCCGACCTCGCCAGGCGCGAGCCGGAAATGCTCATCGCTTGGGAGCGCGACGATGTGTACGGCAAGATCCGCAAAATTGCGAAAGGCCGGCCGACCTTCATTCTCACCGACGGGCCGCCGTACGCGAACGGTGCGCTGCATCTGGGTCATTCGCTCAATAAGATCCTCAAGGACATCATCGTCAAATCACGCACCCTGGACGGCTACGATGCCCCGTACGTACCCGGCTGGGATTGCCACGGTCTCCCGATTGAAATGCAGGTTGAGAAGACCCATGGCCGCGTCGGCCAAAAAATCAATGCCAAAGCCTTTCGCGCCGCCTGCCGTGAATACGCGCTGAAGCAAGTCGACTTGCAGCGTTCCGAGTTCAAACGCCTAGGAGTGCTCGGCGACTGGGATCATCCCTACCTGACCATGGCGCCGCGCTACGAAGCCGAGCAACTGCGCGCTTTCTCCTTGATTATCAAGAACGGCCATGTGTACAAGGGATTCAAGCCGGTGCACTGGTGCCTGAACTGCCGCTCGGCCCTGGCTGAGGCCGAAGTGGAGTACGAGGACAAAACTTCGCCGAGCGTCTATGTGCGCTTCGAAGTTCTCGATCGCGCGGACCTGGCGCGCCGCTTGGGCATCTCGCCCGAACAAGAGCCCGCGCTGTCAGACGAGCCGACCTCGATTGCCATCTGGACCACCACGCCCTGGACCCTCCCGGCCAATCGCGCGGTGGCCGTACATCCGCAGTTCTCCTATTCGCTGGTGGAATTTGAATTGGGTGGCAGGCGCGAGCGGCTGTTATTGGCCGAGGAGCTGGTCACATCGGTGATGCAGGCTCTGGGAGTCACCACCTGGGTGGCGATTGCGCAGGCCAAGGGCGAAGCGCTCGAGTATCTGAACCTGCAGCACCCTTTTTACGATCGCCAGGTGCCGGTCATTTTAGGCGATCACGTGACGCTCGATACCGGAACCGGCGCCGTGCACACCTCGCCTGGCCATGGTCTGGAGGATTACATCGTCGGCCGGCGCTACAACTTGGAGATCGACAATCCCGTTGGCGGCGATGGCCGATTCGTGCCGGGGACGCCGATTTTCGAAGGCGAGCAGGTGTTCGATGCGAATGCGCACGTCATCAAGGTGCTGCTTGAAAAGGAGCGGCTGCTGAAGGATGAGCCGTACCATCACTCCTATCCGCACTGCTGGCGCCACAAGACGCCGGTGATTTTTCGTGCCACGCCGCAGTGGTTCATCAGCATGGAGCAAGCGGGACTGCGCAAGGCGGCGCTCGAAGCGATTTCGCACGTCGACTGGATGCCCGCGTGGGGCGAGCAACGCATCACCAGCATGATCGCGGCGCGCCCGGATTGGTGCGTCTCGCGGCAGAGGACCTGGGGGGTCCCGATCCCGCTGTTCGTCGACAAGGTTTCCGGAGAGCTGCATCCCCGCACGCAGGAGTTGATCGCGGAGGTTGCCAAGCTGGTGGAACGCGACGGCATCGACGCGTGGTTTGATCTGGATGCCTCCACCCAGTTGGGCGTCGACTTGAACCAATACGATAAGGCCACCGACGTCATGGACGTGTGGTTCGACTCCGGCGTCGTGCATCACAGTCTGTCGGTCATTCGACCGGAGATCACCTCACCAAGCGATTTGTATTTGGAAGGATCGGACCAGCACCGCGGGTGGTTCCATAGTTCGTTGCTGACCTCGGTGGCCATGCATGGCCGCGCGCCGTACCGCGGCGTGCTCACGCATGGTTTCACGGTGGATGAGAACGGCCGCAAGATGTCCAAGTCGCTCGGCAACATTCTGGCGCCGCAGAAGCTGACCAGCACTTTGGGCGCGGATGTGATTCGGCTCTGGGTTGCCGCAACCGACTATGCCAATGAGATGAGCGTCTCGGAGGAGATCTTCAAGCGAATCGGCGAATCCTATCGGCGCATGCGCAACACGCTGCGGTTTCTTTTAGGGAATCTGCACGGATTCGATCCGAAAGCGCATGCGGTGCCCTTTGACGACATGGTGGCCATTGATCAATGGGTCATTGCCAAGGCCTTTCACCTGCAAAACGATGTGGTGACGGCGTATCGAAATTACGAGTTTCACAAGATCTATCAGGAGATTCATAATTTTTGCGTGGTGGAGCTGGGCGGCTTCTACCTCGACATCATCAAAGATCGGCTCTACACGACGGGGGCGCAAAGCCCGCCGCGGCGCTCGGCGCAGACGGCATTGAACCACTTGGCCCAGGCCATGGTGCGATGGCTCGCGCCCATCTTGAGTTTCACCGCAGAAGAAGCCTGGGCTCATCTGCCCGGAATCCCCAATGAATCGGTGTTCTTCAATGCCTGGCATCAATTACCCGCGGGCGCCGAACGCAAATCCGCGATCAATTGGCTGGCGCTGATCGCACTCAAGGCAGACGTCGCGCGCGAGCTCGAACGATTGCGAAACTTGGGCTCTTTGGGCTCGTCGATGGAAGCGGATGTCACGGTGTTCGTGCCTGATGCGCTCAGCAGCCAGTTCGCGGCGATGCACGATGAGCTGCGATTCTTGTTGATCACGGGGGATGCCAAGGTCGCCCCGTTGGGCTCCCTTTCGGCGACGGCGGTGAGAGCCTCTCAGGAGGAGGTCTGGATCGAGGTCAAGCCGAGCACCAATCCGAAATGCGTGCGCTGTTATCAGCTGCGCGCCGATGTCGGCAGCAATCCGCAGCACCCAGAAATTTGCGCGCGGTGCGTGATCAATGTCGAGGGGCCGGGCGAGGAGCGGCGCTTCGCATGATCACGCCAGCGCAACGCAGCCGGGCGGCTCGGTGGCTATTCTTGTCGGCCTGCATCGTTCTGGCGGATCAGGTCAGCAAGAGCTATATCGCGCAGCGTTTCGGCGAGTTCGAGCACATCAGCCTGCTGCCGGTCCTCGACATCACCCGGATGCACAATGTGGGGGCGGCGTTCAGCTTTTTGGCCTCCGCCTCCGGCTGGCAGCGCTGGTTGTTCATCGGACTGGCGGTGGTCGTGAGCATCGGCATCATAGTCTGGTTGCTGCGGTTAAAGAGCGGTGCGCATGGCCTGCTGGCCTGCGGGCTCGCTCTGGTGCTCGGCGGGGCGCTCGGCAACCTGATTGATAGGATGCGCCTGGGGTATGTCATCGATTTCATCCACTTTCATTGGAATGAAGCGTATTTTCCGGCATTTAATGTGGCCGATTCGTCCATTACGGTGGGCGCGGCGTGTCTTCTGTTGGATGCCTTGTTTGAAGGACGGCAAAAACTTGATGCAAATCCTACTGGCTAATCCGCGCGGATTCTGCGCCGGCGTAGACCGCGCCATCGATATCGTCGAGCGGGCGGTCACGCTGTTTGGCAAACCCATCTATGTGCGCCATGAAGTGGTGCACAACAAATATGTGGTCGATCGCCTGCGCACGATCGGCGCGGTGTTCGTCGAAGAATTGACCGAGGTCCCGGACAATGCCACGGTGATTTTCAGCGCACATGGCGTGCCGCGGGTGGTGCAGCAGGAAGCCAAACGCCGCTCGCTCAATGTGTTCGATGCCACCTGTCCCTTGGTGACGAAAGTGCACATGGAAATCACGCGCTATGCGCGCGAAGCCCGGGAGGTGTTCTTGATCGGCCATGCAGGACATCCGGAAGTGGAGGGCACCATCGGCCAGTTCGACGCCTCTCTCGGCGGCTCGATCTATTTGGTGCAGACGGTCGAAGATGTCGCCGCGTTGAAGGTCCGAAATCCGGGGCACGTCGCGTTCGTCACCCAAACGACCTTGTCGGTGGACGACACGGCCTCCATCGTAGCGGCCCTGCGCGCCCGCTTTCCCGGCCTCAAGGCGCCGGTGAAGGAGGACATTTGTTATGCAACCCAGAATCGTCAGGACGCCGTGAAGGACTTGATCGGTCGCTGCGAAGTTTTGGTGGTGGTCGGTTCGAAGTCCAGCTCCAATTCCAATCGATTGCGCGAAATGGCAGACAAAAACCGCAAGCCCGGTTACCTGGTCGACGGCCCTGAGGATCTGCGCCGCGAGTGGTTCGAGGGCGTCAAGACCGTCGGCGTGACGGCCGGAGCCTCGGCGCCCGAGGTTTTGGTGCAAGGAGTGATTGCCCGGCTGCGCGAGTGGGGCGGGGAAGTGGCCGCCGAATTGGACGGTCGCAAGGAACACGTGATATTCGCCCTGCCGAAGGCGCTGCGCGATGTCGCAAAGCTGAGTACCAGTCTTACCTCAGGCGATGTCCCGGGTTAGAATGCCGCCCGCTTCAAAAATGCCGCAATAGCTCAGTTGGTAGAGCAACGCATTCGTAATGCGTGGGTCAGGGGTTCGAATCCTCTTTGCGGCACCAGACCCCTCCTTCCGCAGCCTTCCGAGAACGTCCAAGGACGATCGCCAAACGCGCAAAAATAGCTGTTATTTACGAGGATTCTTGGGATTTTCGATGTCCAACAATGTCCGCATCGACACGTTGACAGCTGGCAAAAAGTGGGGGCATAGTTGGGGGCATCCGTACTTTGAAACGACCGCATGCCCCCAAAATGCTGACCGATACCGCAATACGCTCTGCGAGACCGCGCGAGAAGGCATTTAAGCTGTTCGACGGTCGAGGCCTGTATCTTGAGGTGACCCCGACGGGCGGCAAACTGTGGCGTCTCAAGTATCGCCATGACGGCCGAGAGAACCGCCTCGCGCTGGGCGCACATCCTGATACCTCATTGAAACTTGCGCGCGAGCGCCGCGATGAGGCGCGCAGACAGCTCGCCGCCGGCATTGATCCTAGCAGTCAACGCCAAGCGGAGAAATTGGCGAATGCGAATACGTTTGAAGCAGTCGCGCGCGAATGGCTGGCATTGCAAGAGAAGAAACTGGCGCCGGCCACGTTCGCCAAGGCGGGGTGGACCTTCGAGACGATGGTGTTTCCGTATATCGGCTCACGTCCCATCGCCAAGCTTGGGGCTATGGATGTGCTCAAGGTGCTCAAGCGCATCGAGGGCCGCGGGATTCACGAAACCGCGCATCGTACCCGCCAGCGCTGCGCTCAAGTGTTTCGCTATGCGGTGCAGACGGGACGAGCAGAGCGTGATCCAACTGTCGATCTCAAAGGAGCGCTGGCGCCGGTGGTGTCCGAGCACCATGCGGCGATCACGGAGCCTGCTCGCATAGGAGAGTTGCTGCGAGCCATTGACGGCTATGCCGGGCAAGTGGTCACTGCGTATGCATTGAAACTCGCGCCGCTGCTGTTCGTGCGTCCCGGTGAATTGCGTCATGCGGAATGGACGGAGTTTGATCTGGACAGCGCCGAACCCCATTGGCGCATTCCCGCCGAGAAAATGAAGATGGGCGAGCAGCATGTCGTACCGTTGGCCAAGCAGGCGCTGGTGCTGCTGCGTGAGCTGCAGTCGGTGACAGGGCGCGGAAAGTATGTGTTCCCGTCCCTTCGCAGCGGCTCCCGGCCCATGAGCGAAAACACGGTGAACGCCGCGTTGCGTCGCATGGGGTATTCCACGGAGGAGATGACAGGCCACGGATTCCGGTCGCTGGCATCCACTTGTTTGAACGAGCAAGGCTATCACCCTGACTTAATTGAATTGCAGCTCGCGCATGCCGAGCGCAATCAGGTACGAGCCGCCTACAACAAAGCACAGCGCCTGCCCGAACGTCGCAAGATGATGCAGGCGTGGGCGGATTACATCGACGGGCTACGCGCAGGCGCGAATGTCGTGCCCATCAAGCGCATGACTGGCTGATCTGTGACATCCCGCGCTATCCCACGACGTAGCTTTTAAGCTACAATGGCTATCCACAGCCCATGCGAACTGGAAAGATTACAAAGCGTGCCTCCCCAAGCCGCCCGTTCAGAGCAGCGGATCACCTGCGAAGCGAGGCTGAGGTCGCGGCGTACATTGAAGCCATGCTCGAGGACGGTGACGCACGCGCGGTTCCCGTTGCGCTGCGCACCGTGGTTGATGCCATGGGCGGTATGGCCGCACTTGCCGACAAAACCGGGCTTTCTCGCGAGACGCTGTATCGGACACTCTCCGAGCGGGGCAATCCTCGGCTCGATACCCTCGCGGTGATCCTGGCGGCTTTTGGATTGCGCCTGACGATACAGCCGGCGCAGATGTCTCGTTCGCGCCGTAGCGAGCCACGCCCCGCACTTGCGTGATCGTCGATACGGATGGAGGGCGCGAACGGCGCAAGAGAGTCGGTCCGAGTTCCGCGCTATTTTCAGCGGAACTTGGGCAGAGCGGCGCAAGCGCTATATTAACTTGACTGAATACGCTGCGTAGATAAAGACTCTGTGCGGTGCCCGATTGTACCGCTGGGGCCTTTGGCACCCCGCAAACAAGGATGATGTGTAAATGATTGTAAAGGGATATTGATGTTTTCCTACTACCTAGCTCTGGGCGTTCGAAGCCTCTTAAATCAAAGACTCATCACAATTTGGATGATCCTGCTCATCGCGCTTGGAGTTGCGGGGACGGTGAGTACGTTTTCGCTGCTGCGCGCGGTCTCATCCAATCCCTTCGCTGCCAAAGCTCATCGGTTGTTTACTCCGCAAATCGACAATCATGGTCCAGAGTACGTGAAGGCGTACGGAATTGATCCCGTACTGACGCTGCGCGACGTCGAGGCATTGCGTGCGCATGATGGCGCTCAGTTGCAGGCTGCCATATACGAAATCAGTCTTTCACTCGTTCCTACTGACACGACGATCGATGCGCTCGAGGCCAAGGGATATGCCGTAACCGTCGATTACTTTCAAATGCTGGACGTACCGTTTCGGTTCGGCGGAGCTTGGAGCAAGGCCGCCGACAAACAAGGCAGCAATGAGGTTGTCATTGGCGATGAGCTGAATCAGAAGGTGTTTCGCGGCGCGAACAGCGTTGGCCAGGAAATTAGACTCGACGGTCACACCTATCGAATCTCGGGTGTGTTTGCGCCCTGGAATCCTCTGCCACGCTTTTATGCCTATTACAAAAACGCATTTGATCGCCACGCGCCACAGGTATTTTTACCTTTTCGGCAAGCGCTGAACTTGAGAATACCCACGGCTGGCGGTTCCTACGGCGATTCAGCATTCCCCATCTGGGACTTACGGTCGGAGATTTCCTTTATATCCTATTGGGTCGAGCTGCCGGACTCGGCCGGCGCGGCAAAGTACAGGAATTTTCTGCACGCCTACGCTGATGAACAAAGGGCAGATGGCCGGTTTCAATGGCCTGCCAATGTGGCATTGCACGACCAAGAAGACTGGCTCAATTACCAGCACGTAGTTCCCCCCGAGGCGCGCATATCATTCGTGGTCGCACTCGGTCTTCTGGTGGTTTGTGCCGTCAATACCGTTGGCCTCTTACTCGCGAGATTCATGCGTCGCTCCGGCGATATCGGAGTGCGGCGCGCACTGGGAGGTTCGAGGTCCGCGATACTATTTCAATATCTGACTGAAGCGGCCGTCGTGGGTCTCGCGGGCGGCTTGTTGGGAGCCGTGCTAACGGTTTGCTTTGTGAACAGCCTGGGGCTTGTGTTTCCAGTGGATGTCGCAAGGCTTGCACACGTAACGTTGTCCACTTTACTGCAGGCACCGATAGTCGCTCTTTGCATGGTGTTGCTGGCGGCTGCTTATCCGATCTTGCGCGCCTCTCGGATCGAGCCGGGCTGGCAATTAAAGTCGAGCTAGACAGATGGTATCGATTCCCGTACGACCGATATTCTCATCCCTGGTTCGCCACAAAGCCGGCGTCTTCATTTTGGCATGCCAGGTCGCCCTGACCCTCGCCATTGTCGCTAATGTGATCTTCATCATCACTCAGCGCATTGCGTTGATCTTGCAGCCCAGTGGCATCGACGAGGCGAACATCATTATCGTCGATAACCACTGGGCGGGACCTTTAACATTGGAAGAGGCGCACGCGAGGACAGATGCGGATCTTGCAGCCTTGCGTTCACTTCCTGGAGTCGTCGACGCCTACGCGGACTACACCATATCCTATCGCTGGACCTTGGGCCAACCTCACTGGCCTGAGTCTTGAGCCTGAGCAGAAATCGCCAACCGCTAGCGCGGAAACCTACTTCGCCGATGAACACGCCTTTGCCGCTTATGGATTACGCCTCATCAAAGGCCGGAATTTTCAGACTAGCGAGATGGTGCTGGGCTCGACTGATGAGGACCCGAAAGTCGGTTCCATCATCATCACGGAAGATCTAAGCCGTAGCCTATTCCCGTCCGGTGATGCCTTGGGTAAGACCGTATTTATGAGAAATCATCCGAGAACCATCGTTGGCATCATCGCGGATATGAAGGTGCCCGAGAAGGGCACCAGCAACCATGCTTACAAAGCGGTATTCATGCCTGTGCGCCTCGCCGATGTGGCCGGTGACCCCTACATTGTGCGTACGCAGCCAGGCGCTGCCGAACGCGTCAGAGAGTCGCTAGCGGACACTTTGTACAAAACGTCGCGCCTTCGCATCCTCGATCGCCAAGAAGGTATTCAGAATTTTCGTACGCTTCGAAGCAAAGCATTTGCGACTGACCGTGGTCTCGTGATACTCCTCTTCGCAGCTTCTATTATCCTGTTGCTTGCCACGGCTGGTGGGATCATCGGAATCACCACGCTCTGGGTTGACGGCAGACGCCGAGCACTCGGTTTGCGGCGTGCATTGGGTGCGAGACGCAGGGACATTCTCGGCCTTATCTTGGCGGAGAACTTTTTCATCGTGCTTCTCGGAATATTAAGCGGTTCGATCATCGCACTGATCGCCAATATTTCCTTGATGCATTATTTGGCGCTAAAAGCCTGCCTCCAACGTACATCACTCTTACCAGCCTGTTTGTCTTGGTACTGGGTCAATGCGCAGCGTTACCTCCGGCCCGACGCGCAGCCCGCGTTCCGCCTGCTGAAGCGATGCGCATCGTCCCAAACTGAAACTCTCACCCCGCCGCGTCACCGACGTGGCCTTCAGTGGTGACCGAGCCGCCCACCCACCCGAGCTGTCAGTGTTCCTAGTTTCCTAGACTGGCGTGTACGCGTGATGTAGCAAAAACAAGGAATTATCCCCGCGCTTTCTGTTCCGAGTTTATGGGTTGAGTGATAAATGTCCCAGGATCTTGGACCAACATCCAAGCGATTTTCTGCCCCGCCCATGGTAATTTTGTGTGATGAGTCAGCGAACGATTCGATTTCAGCACGATGCCCAAGGTGTCGATTGGCAGGAGCTAGTCGCTCTTTTCGAGCTTGCTGACTTGGGAGGACGCGAGGGCAACAAAATCCAAAGAGCCTTCGAGAACAGCACAGTCATCTGTTTTGCCATGGACGGTTCCCGACTCGTGGGGGCCGCCCGCGCATTGAGCGACCGTGAGTATCACGCAACGATTTACGATGTCGCGATTCACCCTGACTACCAGCGGCGGGGCGTCGGTAGCAAACTCATGAATGAACTCATGGCCACCTTGCCAGTCTGGCGGGTGCTGCTGGTGGCTGACGGTGAAGCCACAAGGTTCTACCAACGCTTGGGCTTCGGGCCTTTCGGAGACGTGATGGCACGCTTCGATCGGACTAAGCTCGTCGATCCTCCCGAAGGATCGGTGTGATACGGCAAAGTTCGGCATGCTGAACTCCAAGCGGTAGCCAGCGAGGTCCGCTTTCGCATTGCTCAGTCCAGCCAACTAGGCACCAATCTAAGAACTCGGAACACAATCTAGGAAACTCGGAACACCGACACGAGCGCGCGCGCCTGAGTCTTGCTTGAGTTTCGCTGAAAAAACCTTAAAACGCAGGATTGCCTTACGGCTGCTATTTGCTACAACTGTCGCTCACATGAGCGATGGAACACATCTCACAACTTGGGTGACGCGAGAGACAAAGGATCGTTTCGCGGCGGTTGCGCGTCACCAAGGGTTGTCGGACTCGGCACTCTTGAAGCGCCTGGTCGATCTCATGTTACAGAGCGCCAGTGCCGCGGAAGTGGGGACACCAGGGGGCGCAGACCGGACCTCTCGGGACTCGCGCTTGACGGTGCGAATCCGCCCCGACGACCAGCTGCTACTGCGTGAACGTGCGGCGGCGCGGGGGATGGCGGCGGCAACCTACGTGTCGGTCCTGACCCGCTCCCACCTGAGATCTCTTGCGCCGCTACCGAAGGCGGAGTGGCTGATTCTGGAGAGAATCCTGACGGAGCTCGGCAAGCTGGGCAGAAATATCAACCAGATCGCTCGGGCTGCCAACCGGGGAGAGCGGGTAAGCGACCCGGGATCGACCCAGTTTCGAGCCATGCTCACGATCTGCAATGCACTGCGCGTCAACACCAAGGAATTGCTTCTGGCCAACGCGAAGAGTTGGGAACAAGGGTATGAGGACCAAAAGTGAAACACGACGAACTCGAACCGTTTTTCGACCCTGTCAGTTATGGACGCGCCCTTCCTGAGCGCGAGCGCCCGCTGTCGATCAGCCAAATCAAACTCATTACCCGCACCGTGGGGCGTACCCCCGAAGTCATGGTCAAGGTAATCAACAAAGGCTCAAGCAGCCTGGCCGGGGTCGGCGGGCACGTTGGCTATATCGGTCGGCAGGGTGCGGTGGAGCTTGAAACCGATGAGGGAGAGGTCTTGCAAGGCCCAGAGGTCGGGAAGACTCTCCTAGAGGATTGGAATCTTGATCTGATTCAGCAACGCAACAAGATCAATCTGACCCCCAACAAGCCAAAGCAGCCGCCAAGACTGGTCTACAAACTCATATTCTCGATGCCTGCCGGTACGCCGCCCGAGAAGGTCCAGGCGGCGGTGCGGAATTTCGCCCGGGAGGAGTTTGCGCTCAAGCATCGCTATGTGATGGCTCTGCACACGGATGAGCCTCATCCGCATGTCCACTTGGTTCTCAAGGCCAGAAGCGAAGACGGCCAGCGGTTGTACCTTCGCAAAGCTACGCTCCGGCAATGGCGAGAGGGGTTCGCAAGCCATCTTCGGGCACTTGGAGTGGCCGCAAACGCGACGCCGCGCTACGTCCGCGGCGAAAGAACCCCCAGAAGCCGGACGGCATATATCGCGCGAGAGCACGAGTCGAGTCGACTCATTTGCAAAAACGGGTCAACGCCGTTGCACAGGAGTTAGTGCAAGGCAAACTTCAAGTCGAGCCAGGCAAGGCGAAACTGATCCGCACGCGCCAGGAAGTCCGTCGTGCATGGCTGGCCGTGAGCGATACGCTTGCTCGCCAGGGACACCCCGAGATCGCGGCGCAGGTTAAGCGATATGTGGAGCAGATGCCGAAGCCATTAACCGAGAAGGAATACATCGCCACGAAACTGTTGGCGCGGCACGCTCGCGAACCGCGGGTTCAAGAAATTGAAAAGGTGCGCTAAAGTGTTGCTGTTCGTCAGCGAGCTCTGTAAGCGGTGGCCGGTTTCACGCGCAATTGGCGCTAGCGGGGAGCGAATCCAACGTCCGCGCAATGATCTCCCGCCGGGACATCCAAATGCCTCACCCAAGGGCATCATTTCCCCGAAGGCGGAAAGACCTTGCTCTTGCGCGCCCTGTACGACTTGAACTTTTCGTCCAGCACGTACACGTATTCCGTGATCGCCATGGAAAAGTCGAGTACATCATTGGCGGTTTGATATGACACTGTGTCTTCTCCGGCGTGTGCGCCAATGTTGCGCTCGTTCCGCAGGGCCTCGCCCCACTCGAATAGCTTGTCGTCGATAATCTTCGCGGCCTTCATTTTCTTCAAGCCGTCGCCTAAGTATTTGGCTTTGACCTTGTCTTTTGACAATCCCTCGATAGCCCTGCCACACATTACGGCGCAGGCCA
Source organism: uncultured Gammaproteobacteria bacterium (assembly GCA_963721095.1). Classification (GTDB taxonomy): domain Bacteria; phylum Pseudomonadota; class Gammaproteobacteria; order Steroidobacterales; family Steroidobacteraceae; genus Bog-1198. The sequence goes on from CAVRHU010000001.1 coordinate 1,873,219, forward strand.
TAAAGGCATTGTTGGCGAAGCAGCGCTGTGCCTCTTGGAGCGACAAGCGCACGGACTGCGGAATATTGGAATGCAGTTGCGCGTCGGGCAGCGGCCACTTGCGGTCGAGATCACCCCAACCTCGCCCGAATTCCTCGTCCTCTTCCATTTCAGCGCGGCCGAGCATGACCGTAGCGCACTGCGTGCACTCGATGAACTGATATTTGGACGGCTCCGACTCATCGTCGCCGGGATACTCACGCTCCGCGAGTACGGAAGCTTGGACTCTGGCCCGACAATATGGGCAGGAGATGAAGGTCGTAGGGTAGGTTGGCATAGCTCTTCCTTGAGTATTCGGGGCGCAATCTGAACGATAGGTCTCTTCGAGCTTTGCGTATGCGCAGTCACTCACAATTCAATGAGTCTTGTATCCGCGTGGCACCGTAACCGGCACCGCCTGAGCTGAGCATTGCTTCGCGCATTCTCCGCGCAACATCTTCCAGCCGCGCATCGCAACCGCAAATGTGCGCGATCAAGTGCGGTGTCGTCCGCCGTTCTCGCAGACAGGAGCCGCGCTTCAGAATGAGCACGTACTGACCGAACTCATCCGACAATCTGTGGATCCAGAATTCGCGCGGTATAAGCGAACTGTACATACATAAGGGGTATCCACTTAGCTCCACAACAGCTAAGTAGCCTGGTAATATATACAGCAGATGATACCCGCTGCCAACCCCGATTATCCCCGCACCTGGGGCGAGTTTCTCGACCAGTTCTCCTCGGAGGAGGCGTGTGCTGCGTACCTTGAGCGTTTGCGATGGCCGAGCGGGTTTGCCTGCCCGAGTTGCGGCAGCATGACGCCGCCGTACCGAGCCAGCCGCGTTCGACTGATGTGCAAAGACTGCCGCCACCAAAGCACTGTGACCGCAGGGACGATTTTTGACAAGACGCGTACGCCCTTGCGGGTGTGGTTGGCGGCGGCGTGGTATGTCACTAACCAAAAGCAAGGGGTCAGCGCGCTCGGTTTGCAGCGGACGCTGGGTCTCGGAAGTTATCAGACCGCGTGGGCGATGTTGCACCGATTCAGGCGCGCCATGGTGCGTATCGGGCGCGATCGCCTCAAGGGTTTGGTTGAGATTGATGAAACCTACATCGCCATCACCGATCGAGAAAACCCTACTCCGGCCGTGCTGCGCAAGAGTCACACCAACAAGGTCATGATCGGGATGGCGGTGGAGATCCTGCAGCCGAAAGGCTTCGGGCGCATTCGCTTGCGGCGGCTATCGAGCGACTCCAAGGAGTGTGTGCGGGCATTCATCCAAGACAGTATTGAACCGGGATCGATCGTGCGCACCGATGGCTCAGGAAGCTACGCGAAGCTGCATGAACTCGGTTATGAGCATGAGCGTAACGTCATGCTCGGATCAGACATTCCCGCCCACGTCTCGATGGTCGGCGTGCATCGGGTCGCCGCGCTTCTCAAGCGATGGATCCTCGGGACGCATCACGGATCCGTTCAACCGGAGCACCTGGACGCATACCTCGACGAGTTCGTATTTCGCTTTAATCGCCGCTCTTCGGCGTCTCGTGGAATGCTCTTCTACCGACTTCTCCAGCAAGCAGTCGCCACCGATCCGCTGACTTACAAAGACATCGTCATGCCGACGTCTTCGAGCCGAAGAGGAGGTCTAGTGGAGCTAAGTAGATACCCCTTACATACATACAGCCACGCGCTAAAGTATGCATTCCGCGAGAAATTGGTATCGGTAATCGAAGCTGCGCATTCTGATGGTACGGCCATGTCTACGCGAACCGACGGTACTTCAGGAGCATCGCAAAAATGGCTGCCAATGACACACGAATGATTGGATTTCACACGCCCGGCCCCGAACTGCTCGCGGCGGTTGGAAATGTATCAGTGGCACATGGGCACCTTGAGCACATACTAAAGATGATGATCAAGACACTGTTAAACGTTTCAATACAGGAAGCGCGGGCAGCTTCGGCATTTATGGGCCCCGCGCGACTTCGAAAGCGCATCGTAAAATTGGCAAGGCAAGAGTTAGGTGACGGCGTAACGCTCGTGAGGATTCAAGGTTTAATGGATCGGTGCAAACATGCCACAGTCGCGCGAAACAATGTAGTTCACAGCTTGTATGCGAAGGAACTCGACGGCGAACCCGTTCTGGGCGTGGAAGACGGTTCGTGGTCAAAGCAGCCGTCGATTACAGAGGTCAACGAGCTAGCACAGAAAATCGACGAATTAATGCGTGAAATCAATTACGAACGGATGCACGGTTTCATATTGCAGGCAGTCCTAAACAAATCGAAGAGATGAATTGAGAAGATCAGGGCCTGTAATCGCGTAATTAAACGGGGAAGCATGGATGCACTGTGAAGAACAAATTTTGGGGATGTGTTTCGTAGTTCCAACGAGCGGCGCCGAGCAATCGGTCTTCAAGTTCGCAGACTTCATTGCCGCATTTGCACTGCTCGTGATTGTGTACACGATTTCCGATGTTCGTTATCGGTTTCGCCTCGCAATCGCACCCACGCTCATTCATCTCTACGCTGAAACATTCGTCATGATCGGAATAGTTGGGTTTGGGATTCTGTTGACGGACGTGTGGGTGGCCGAACACTGGTTGGTCCCTGAGTCGTCAATAACCGGCCCGATTTGGCGCGGAATGTTCGCTGCGCTGTTTCTTGCTCTCGCCATGACCTGGATGTGGTACGCATTTATCCGGCCGCCGATATTTGAAGAAGAACTACCATCGATATGCCAACTATCTTTACTACCTTGTCATCAAAGGCTCCGGGGACAACTGTCGATCATCGCTGCGGAGTTAGGGCGCTCAGCAATGGCGCTCGTTGAGCATGCAAGGCCCGATGTTCCGCGATGGGTTTCGGAACCTCAACAGCAACAAGAGAAGGGTAAGCCCCCGAAGCAACCAAAAGGAGGAGGGCTTGCAGATATCGCGCACGACGTCCTGCTGCTGATTGGAAATCGAAAGTTTTGCAGATACATAGTGGAGTCCTCTCCCGACGTTGCGATTCAGTTCTTTGAGGCTGTCGCTTCGCAAAAGAGGGCGGGAATGCCCCCTCGGCCAATTCGCGACAAACATCTCCTCGGAGGCAATTCTAAATAAGGACTCTATCCTCTATCACGAGGATGAGGGATTCAGCGCCGGTCTGACTGGATACCTCAAGACATTCAGCCGGGCTATTTACGGGAATTATGAACTGGTGAGTGAGTTGGGATCGCGTTTTGGATCACCGCTCGATATCCGTTTGGAATTAAGGTTTAAATGGGACGCAGACCAAGTGGAAGCGTACTGCCGAGGTGTTTTGCTTACGTTCGAAGACTATTTGAAAATTGGCCGCTGGAGCCAGCGATCTAGTGTCCTCAATCGGGCGTTTGAAAATATTGGGGCCGCAACCAACGATCTCTTTAAGTTGGACAAATCCGACAATTATTATTCGGCAGATATCTCCAAGCGCCTCAGTGCAGTGGTGAAGTTCTTGCAATCCGCCGTGGAACTGCTCGATAAGACGATGCCATTTCCCTACGCGAGTCTAAAGATAAAAACCAAGTACGGTGATGATGCAACATTTTACGACAGATTAGCGGAACTGATGTTCGAGACTATCTTCGACGCAAGCGCAGTAAACACCCCTTTCTACACCAGTTGGGGGATTCAATACGGCGCTGTGTGGTCTGAGTTCTTTGGCATTGGTGAGCGGACGAGAGCTTGGAAGATTGTGCAATTTAAGCTGCGACGGCTCCTTTACGATGAAGTTCTGCGGATAGACAAAATCACTCCCAACTTCAAGTCGGCGCGAATTCTAGGAATCTGCTTGAACGTTATGGGGCTGGAGGTGGGCAAAGGATCGTTTGGACGCGAGCACCGCGCATTGCAACGAGCGCTCCTAGCATGGACGCGGCGGAATTACGCGCGTGTGTTCAATCAATATCCTAAGGTTGCCGAAGCGTGCTTGATTGGAAGCATCAGTTTTGACTCGCAGAAAATGCGCTGGTCAAGACCTACGCTGAGGGCCTAAATAGGGAACCTGATCGGCAGTATCTGGACTTAGTTTAGATCTGAAAGAAGATGGCCCGCTTCCGTCCGACGGGCGACCTGGTAGTTACCCATTGCCTTGGGGCGATCCAT
>CAVRHU010000002.1:0-637967 GCA_963721095.1 uncultured Gammaproteobacteria bacterium
GCAATGTGCGCACGAGCGGAAAAGTATAAATGATCGGCTCCGCGCCGATCAGCGAAATGCTCCGCACTTCCAGGGAATTTCGCTTCGCGTGGGCTCGTTGGCCGGATTGTCACCTTTCACGGTGACGGCAGATCGAGCGCGCCAGCCTTCCAATCTCGAAGATACCGCAGATGGACGCTTCGAACTCGATGTCGCTAATGCTGTCGCTATCCAAAAAGCGACGGAGCTGGTACGGATTCTGACCCCTGCGGTTCATGCCGGGGTCGCAGGTGGTGGCCGATGCAATGCCCAGTCGGGCGAGCCACAGCGAGTGCTCATCGCTATGCTGGCCACTCGGGTAACAAAAGTGACGCGGTGGCTCGCCGCCCCGATATTTTCGGATGTACTGGGCGTTTTGCTCCAGTTGCTCTTGCAACTCGGTGAATTCTTTGGGCATGAAGTGATCATGAGTGTGCAGCTGTGTATCGACGCCAAACTGTGCCAGCTTTTGGATGTCCTCGAGCGCGATAAGCCGAAACCGCTTGTCCGCAGAGAGCGCTTCCTGCTCCAAGCCAAGTTTCTCGGCAAGTTGCTGAAGCGCGCGCGCCTGCAGTTCCGGGCCGAGCTGTGCAACGTTGCGCTCGAGCCGGACATGCGTGGCACCGTGCGCGCTGCCGAATTCGTAGATACCATCCACCGAGGGATGGATGTTCTCCATCTCCAGTCTCGTTTCGCTGCGCTTCCAGAGCATGTAACCGAGCACAACCGGGGCCACCGGGGTCCCGTCGATGGCGTGTCGGGTCGAGAGATAGAGTGTTGCCGGATAGCTGAAGCGATCGAGAAGGGGTGCGGCAAACTCGAGGCTGCTCCACCAGCCATCGTCTATGGTAATTACTACTTCGTGCCCTCGGCTGGAACCGGCTTGCAGACTCTTCACGGCTTCGTCGAGCGAAATTACATTCATCCGCCGCTTTCGAATTATCTCGAGCCGCCTGAGAAAAGTGGATTCTTGCATGAAAAGAAACGGCGCGAAAATGTGCAGATCGCCGAGCGCGATTCCGTGATACGCAAGGATCCTCACGTACCGTCGAGTCAGAAGCAGGGCGAGCTTGAACGCGCCGAGATAACGAATGACATGCAGAAAGACCCGAATGACCGGACGTCTGAGCCGTGGTTGGGCCGGCTCGGTCATTAGTTCTCGCTCCGGTGCGCCGTACGACCTGTCGTTGGGATGGTCTCACCGAGCAGCGTTTCGTAGCGTTCGAGCACCCTATCGGTCGCATACTGCTGCTGAACGCTGCGACGCGCCTCAGCGCCCATTCGCGATCGCAACTCATGATCGTCGAGCAGCCGCATCAGCGCCGCCGCGATGCTCGAGACGTCGCCCGGTGGCGGCAATAGACCGTGGTTCTCCGGCTGTACCAATTGCCTGTTTGCGGGGATATTGCTGACGACCGATGCGAGTCCCACCGACATGGCTTCGACGAGTGCGCATGGGAATCCTTCGCTCAGCGATACCAGCGCAAATACATCGGCCATCTGAAGCCATCGCGGTATCTCAAATGGAGCCACGCTGCCGGCAAAGCATGTGTTCTCCTGGCAGCCCAGACCTCGGGTCTGTTCGGCGAGTGCCGCTCTCATCGGCCCATCGCCCACAAGTACAAGATACGCCTGTGTACGCTGGCGCCAAACCGCAGCGAACGCTTCCACCAAGAAATGCAGGGACTTCTCCGGCGCCAGTCGGCCCGTGTAGATAATGACGAAGGCATCCGGTGGAATGTCATGCTGAGCGCGGAGTTCGTATCGTTTGACTTCGGGTATCGGGCTGAATTGCTCTGTGTCGACCGGGTTTGGCATCCAGACTAGCTTGTCAGCCGGTAACCCCGCGGCGAGCGCCTCCGCGCGCATACCATCGTTGAGAATCATGACGCGATTCGCCCACTTGCGCAGCCAGCGGATCTCCAGCCGTCCCGTCGGAGTTCGCGCCATCGCTGGCAGAACGCCGCTGCCGCCGACCTTCATGAGAATTGTTTTACCGAGCATTTTTGCGACAGGGAGACCGGCCGCGAGATGCAATCCCTGCATCAGAAAATATACCGCCTGGTAGTTACGGCGCTCACGAATCAGCAACCAGGCAACGCCAATCGCAAACATCACATTCTTGAGCACGCCGTTCCGACGAGCGGCGTAGAGACGCACCGGAACTCCGGTCGGATCGGTCCACTTGCGCATCGGTGGCATGGGGGGGCCGCCGGTGGTGGCGACCGTGACGAGGTGACCTCGCTTAATCAGTGCCGAGCACACGCGCTGGGCTTCGATCTCCGATCCGCCGACGACCGGGGGATAGTTCGAGCACACTAGAATTAGCGAAAAGGTCCGATGGTCGCTGTCACGGAGCACGCGTGCTCCTACTCGTGAGTTTGGCCAGTGCCAGCTGCTCGATCTCCGAACCGTCGCCGATGCGACCGAGTACCTGCCACGCATCTTCGCGACGCAGAAAGAAGGAGGCATGATTGCTGTTGTCCTCTTCCCACGTCCGTCCCACGATCCACAGGCCGCCCACGCGAACACTGTCGAACACCGCCTTCGCGGCCGACGTGAGCTCAGCTTCAGTAAAGTACGAACGGTTGAGAATGTTCATCGTTCGCAGCACGTCGCAGGCTTCCGGCGTGACTTCGAATACCGAGCGCGTCCGCACCCGGAATCGAGCGTCGCGAGCGGCCAAGCTGGCAGCTCGTGGGTGAACGCATGAGATCCGACGCACACGATAGCCGGGTCCGGTCTCAGATTCCTGCCAACCCTGCGGTAACACGACTCGTTTAAAGCGCCTGCGCGCCCAAGCGCCCAGCCACAGGTTGAGCGGATAGCGCCGCGGCTCCCGGTGGCAAGCCGAGACCACAAAAGGAGGGCGAATGTATTGCAGCGCCCGACCGCTGGGCTCCACGATGTACTTCTCGCCGGTCTCCAGCGAAACCTCATAGAGGCAGAGAAACAGGTCAGAGGCCTCGAACTCGGCGCGGGGATGCTCGGTGAAGATACGCTGCGCCCACTCGTATGAGGTCAGGCAATGAGAGGTCGCCCGATCCTGTATCTGGATCAGCGCCTCGGGCGCAAAAAGCTCGCTCATCCATCGCGATGCTGCGGCGTCTAGATCTACGAAGCGCTGCGGGAACGTAGTCCGGAACGTGCCGTTCGACATGCGCAGCCGGAAGCTGAGGTCCTCGAACATCGCGATCCTTTCATCGCTCGGATCGCTGCCCACATCGAGCAAGCTATAGGCAACCCGGGCACCGAGATCGCGGCGTCGCGGTCCGGCGTGCCGATATTGCTGCTCTGTGTAAATCCCGAAGCGCAGCATGGCCTCACCAGGCCCGCTTCACGATGGAGTCCCGGGTTTGTTCTTGACGACCAGGCGGGCAGGGTTTCGCGAAAGCGCGTCCGAATTGATGACGCGCATTCCTCCCAACATTCACGTCGCTTTCGATCTCGATCAGCCTGACTCCGGTTCGAAGACCGCAACGATACAGCTTGGCGCCGGTGGCGTCGAGGCGCTGGCGCGAGGCTGAACACGCGCCCGACTTTCTACCCCGACGAGCGATTTGACAAAATTCTCGAGAGGACCCTTCTTGCGCGCGTTTTCTGGGCGTGACCTCGCGTGATAGCGATATTCCTGGGCGCGCCGATCTGGCAAATCTCTTTCGCGCATACGCTTCGCTCCAATCCGCACCGACGTCATACCCCCGCGTGATATGCGGCCGCTTTCGACAGCTTGTTAGTGTTTTTATGCGTTAAACTGCGTTCGCTGGTTCTAGGGAATCGGGATGGGCCAGGAAGATGAAATCCTTACGTCCCTAGATTCCGGTTCAATTGTCGATGTCGACAAATCCGGCGATAAATCTAAATCAGGAGAAGGCACTTTGGAGACGTTGAAGGGGGAGCTGCGCCAACTGCTTACCGAGGTGGCTTCGCTCCCGCAAGGCTTTAACGAGAAGGCAGATCTTTATCGTGATCTCGGCATGGCTTCAATAAAGGCAATGGAGCTTCTCGTCGTACTCGAAGAGCGCTACGGAGTCAGCGTGCCAGATGAAGAATTCATTCAGGCTACTTCTTTGGACCGCTTGGCTGAGATGATGTCGAAATTGAAGGGTTGATTCCATGCCAATCCCGGATGGCTCTCTTCGCGCGGGATTTCTGAAGCAGGTTGCCTTGCGGCCAGATGCGCCGGCACTGGTGGTCGAGGACCGTGTAATCAGTTACGGGGAGCTGGACCATACCGCTAGGCGGTGGGCGGGCGCGATTATCGGGCGCCTGGGAGGTCCCGCCGCGCGCGTGGGTGTCTTCGGCTCGCGCAGCGAAGTTTCCTATACCGCGGCGCTCGCTGCGCTCTATAGTGGCGCAGCCTTTGTCCCGTTGAATCCGCGGTTTCCAGCGGATCGCACGCGGGCCATGATTAGTCGGGCGGATTTGGACGCGATTTTCGTGGACAGACTCGCTGCCACGCAATTAGCCGCCGTACTGGATGGGCTGGAGATGACTCCGCCCATATGGGCTCCAAAGAACGATAGTACCGGAGAATTGGCCTCTGCCCAGTCGCTGGATGGCCCGCTGCCTCCACTTCCACCAGATCGCGTGGCTTATTTATTGTTCACCTCCGGTACCACCGGCATTCCTAAAGGCGTGCCGATTTTGCACTCGAACGTTCGTGCGTTCATCAATTGGGCAGTGGACCGATATCAGATTCGGCCGGACGACCGATTCTCTCAGACCTTTGATCAGACATTTGACCTTTCGGTGTTCGACCTTTTCGTGGCGTGGGAGGCAGGCGCGTGCGTTTATGCTATGTCGCCGGTCGATCTTCTGGCTCCGAGCAGGTTCATAAATAAAAATGAGCTAACCGTCTGGTTCTCCGTACCTTCTGTTCCTGCGCAGATGCGGAAACGAAAATTGCTTGGTCCGGGCACGCTGCCGACGCTCCGCTGGAGTCTGTTTTGCGGTGAACCTTTGCCGAGAGCGAGCGCCGAGGAGTGGCAGGCGGCGGCGCCGAACTCCTTGGTCGAAAACCTATATGGACCGACCGAGTTAACGATAGCCTGCACGGTGCATCGCTGGGATCCGAGGACCTCTCCAGCGCAATGCGTCAATGATATGGTACCGATTGGGATGCCTTATCCGGGCTTGACGGCAGCACTCGTGGATGAGGATCTGCAGCCTGTTTCCGATGGTGAACCTGGGGAGCTGTGCATTTGCGGGGCACAGACTTCTCCAGGCTATTGGAAGGACCCGATTAAGAGCGAGGAACGTTTTGCGAAGATCCGCGGGGTCGGCTTGCCCGATGAGATTTATTATCGAACCGGCGACCTGGTCCGGCAACTGCCGAATGGCGAGTACGCCTGCCTGGGGAGGACCGATCATCAAATCAAGGTGCTTGGTTTTCGCGTGGAGCTCGGTGAAATCGAGGGAGTGCTGCAAACAGGCACGGGCGTCGTGCAGGCCGTGGCGCTGGGCTGGCCGGTAAGCGAAGGTACGGCAAAGGGCATCGTTGCTTTTGTGAGCGGCGCTGGAATTGACCTGGCGCAGCTACAGAAGACCTGTAAAGCATTGCTCGCGGACTACATGGTCCCCGGCAAGATTATTTCGATGGACGATTTTCCACTGAACGCCAACGGAAAGGTGGACAGGGCCACTCTTAAGGCCTGGCTGGAGAGCGGCGCAGTGGGAGGGAATAAGTAGAATATGGGAAGACCTGAGCAATCCAATCCGGAATCGTTTCACGGGGATTTTGATTCACTTGCCGTTGTAGTAAAGGATTCATGGAGCGAAACAAAAAATCAGTCGCTTCTTTATGACGCGTCGTTCATACGCTCAGCATTCGCGTATCCAGGAGCTTCCTTTCATCTTGCGCCCACTATTTACATCGATGGATATCCGGCGGCCTTTGTGGCCGCGTTTCCGCGCACTGTTCGCCTAAAGGGCCGCGAACAGCGTTTAGCCTGCATCACGTTTTGGACCACCTCTGCGAGATTCAAGGGAAGAGGCTATGGTTCTCAGGTCTGGATGGAGATTCTCCGGCGAGCGAGAGACAGCGGATACGATGGGGCGGTTAATTTTTGCGTCGATGGAGCGGCGACGAACGAGATCGTTGTGGCTTGTGGGGAGAGGGTGAATGCCGCAGTTTATCGGGTGTTCAGTACGAAGTACTTAGCGCGACTGTTGCGGCCACGCGACAATCAAAACAGAAACAAGTCCGGGAGTCGTGGAACTATTTCTGAGGGCAGCGGAGCGAGTGCCTGAGTCAGTTCCGCTGATGCGCGTCTGGTCGAGGGAAGAAGCTGAATGGCAGTGTTTGCGGCGCACTGGCGCACTGTGTGCCGTACATCAGGAAGGCTCGCGATCCGGAGTTGCAACCGGTTACGTGGTGGAGGTCATTGATGCGACGCCTACCAAAGCTCTGTTGGTCGAGGATCTGCTGTGGGGCGACTTGGAAGCTCAAGAGCGGCTGGCACTGATGCAAAATCTGCTCGCGCAAGGCGCGGCAGCGGGGCTCAAGTTGCGGTGGCACCGCTGATGGGTTATGCGGAAACAGATACGTTGCGCGGATTGGGTTTTCGTCAATCACGTCGGTTGATGCACACTTATTTGACGATATGGAGCGGCGCCTCGCCAGCCGGAATCGCTATCATCTCTGTATCTGGATGTCTTCTGATGATGCGTACTCGCGCGATCACGCCTGTGGCCAGTAAGCTTTCGAAACTGACGGGCTGGATTGCCCGCGACCATTGTATTCGGTGGCACGTCCATCATCACCACAGCTCCGGCGGCCACTATGCTGCCTTGTCCGATAGTAACGCCTGGCATAATGATTGCTCTGTCGCCGATCCAAACATTGTCTTCGATGACGACTGGTTTAACCTCATCGTCTGTCGGAGGCGAACCCGCCATGCGCGCGACGGGATCCGAGGCGTGCCCTGGAGAATCAAAAATCAACACCTCTCCGGCAATTCTGCAGTGCCGACCAATAACTAATCTTCTTCCCGATCGTCAAAACTACATGCATGGCCTATTCCGGTGTTATCTCCGATGATTAGACGTTGGATGGTCGGAGAAGCGAGCCGCAAAGAAAAAACTGCACTTGCCATCTATCCGAACATTGTCTCCGATGATCAATTCACCCCGTCCTTGTATCCAATGAAAGAAGACGCCGGTATGCAGGTTCCGTCCGTACCCGGTGCAGTACGCCTTGAAGAACGGTTCGCAAAAGAAGACTCGGACCACAAAGTAGTAAGTCGAACGGAAGGTCAAAGAACACAGCGAGCAGCGGAGCTGAGAAGACATTGGGGATGGGTGGTAGCCCAAAATTCAGCACCCTTTGCCTGCACCTGCGAAGCCATCGAGGTAGCCAATGATCCGATAAAGCAATGGTTCGACGCATCATGGCCCGGCCATGGCGCCGTGCGGCGAGTCGGGGAGCAAGGACGCATAGACCATATTGAGAGCAGTCATGCGCCGGGCAATGCTGAAACGATCAAGGACCCACTCCCGGCCTGCGATTCCGTAGTGGGAGTAGTTGGCGCGCTCCTGAGCAGCGCGCCGCAATCCAGTGAGCAGCGCCGCCGCGCTGTCCGATTGAACTATCCAGCCCGTCTTCCCATCGAGAATGACTTGCGCGACGGCGCCCACATCCGTTGCCAAAATGGGCGTGCCCACTTCGTAGCTTTCAAGCGCGACGTTGGGCATCCCCTCGCTGCGCGACGGCAGTACGACCAGATCAGCCGCCGCCATAAGTTCTTGCGGCCGTGTGATCCTGCCCAGGAATCTGACGTGGCCGGCGAGAGCCGGCCTTGACCCCTCGTTTCTAAGTGAGAGCGCTTCCGGCCCATCTCCAGCGATCAGGATGCGGGTCTCGCGGTTTTCGGCGGCGAACTTTCGGGCAGCGGATAACAAGATATCAACGCCTTTCTCGTGGCTCAACCGAGCGATGCATGCGATCACGAATTCATTCGGTGCCAGCCCGAACGACCGACGCAATTTGGACCTTTCATCAACGCTCGGCGGAATCGATGCTGCCTCGATCGCATTGGGTACAATGCTGATTGGGCCGCGCCGGCCCGCGCGGCGCAGGACGGTTGCGACCGACTCGGCTACGGCACAAACATGATCCGGCCTATGCATAATCAGTTGTTCAGCCCGATTGTAGAGGCGAGCGCGCCAGCGATCCCAGGTATATCCGTGGGCGAAGGCGACCCACGGCAAGCGCGTGCTCCGGCAGATCATGAATGCGGCCACGGTCGCCTTGAACGAATGGGATTGAACCAGGTTCACGCCATGTTGGGTTGCACCCGCTACGATATCCGAGAGGAACGTCCAGTCGAGGCGAGAGCGTTGCTCGATCTCTACGACCCTTGTGCCTTGCGCTCGTGCTTGGCTTGAGAATTCACCCGTGCGGCCTGAATAGCGGAAGTTCACGACAAAAGGGTCGATCGAATTTGCAGCCATCACGGACAGTATTTGCAATAGTCCCTTCGCAGGGCCGCTCAACTCAGGGGAATCCAGGATGATTAACGGGCGCAACTGTCGTGGGAGAGTGCAAACCGAACGAATATTCTGTGAAATCGGCAGACCCCGCTTAACCTAAGATACCAGCCGCTTAAAAATCCTATATGGCAATTCCAAGCACAGCAACTGGCGGCCGCCTCCGTTTGCGGGAGTTTTGTAATTTGGCCGCAACGAGGCAAAGTATAGCCCACTGTCTCGAAGGGTGGCTCAAGAGACGGCGCAATGATATGGGATTCGCCACGTTGGAAGTTGGTGGGGCCGGTTGCCTTCCGCAACGCACATCTACACGGCAGGCTTACTCTGTGAGAGGCACCATAATGCCGGTCAACCACGGCCCGAGCAGGTCACCCGAGCGTTCCCCACAAGTCTGCAAGTGGTCGCACGTGAGTGCAATTTTGCGAGACCGATCACGGAATTCGATCGGCTTTTTGACGCTGCGGCGCGGCGCAACCGCGAAAGCTAGACAACGGGGGCCGTCTGCAATTAATGAAATTTTCAATTCCCCTGTTATCACGGTGACAATACGGGCTAACTGAGCTACAAGAATCTGACGAGAGGTCACATGGTAAATTCGCGCAATAGGACCGTATGGAAAAGTGATGCCGGCTCGTGGTCGCGCCGGGAGGTACTCACCACAGGTGCGCGAGTGGCAGCAGCCCTGGCGTGAACTTTCCGCTGCCGAAAGCCTGGGGTGCGTCGACAACCACGACGTTCGACTATTACATTTCGACCACTGGTAGCGACGCTAATCCAGGCACGCTCGCCGCGCCGTGGGCATTTACGAGCTTTAATTACGGCAGCGCGAATAACGCTAAGATGGCTGGAAAACGCGTTGGGCTGATTGCCGGCACTTACGATCCCGCAGCGCTCACGGCGCAATCCACTGGGTATACGTGGTGCATGATGAATGTGCCTGCCGGCACTTCGAGCGCATCGACTTACGTTGCCTCCAGCAATACGAGCGGCGTTCTATACACCGCGAGTGGCGATCATTCAGCCCTCACGGGTGCCGTCGAATCCAATCCTAGGTGGAAATGGCACTCAGAGCACCGCGAACATCGCCAGCTACATCACAATTGACGGACTCACCATCAATGGAAACGGCTACAACACTACTGGCGCAAGCGGTGGCTGTCACCTCATTCAGTTCTATGGCAACTACGGATCAGGTTCGTCGTCCGATGCTAATCAGACAGGAATCGTCATTCAAAATTGCGAACTCTTTGGAATCGCGATAGTCCCAGGCGGGAGCAGCGGCGGGAATTACGTCGGCCATCTTCCTCGAAGGATGCTATAACTGCATCATCCAGAATAACTATATCCACGATATCACTACTACTGTGGGCGATGAGGAAGGACACGTTCATGGTGGCGAGGAGTACGGTTGCCACAACAATCAATGGATCTACAACACGATTGCCAACTGTTTGAGTGGAATTGAAGCAAAGGATGCGTGTACCGGGACGGTTGTCGCTTATAACTACTTCTACAACATTACGAACTCCACGTCAGCGCAGCAGTCAGGCAGCGCACCATTGTCGGGATTTGATGGGTATTCCCAATACGCTGGTTCCCCCTATATCGTCACTGGACCGTCTCCGATCAACTACCTGATTCATCACAACATTTTCGATAGCTGCTATACGATAACTGAGACGGATCTCGCGGCATATTATCGCTTGTGCCCGATGAATGTTTACAACAACACCGTGTACGATACCGCCGGCACGGGTGGGTGGAACCTACGGCAGCAACCATCGGGAAATTTAACTTTCTACAACAATCTCTATTGGGGTTCTGGCAGTGGATCCGCTGGGAGTATCGGGCAAGCTCGGTGTAGAGGCCAGGAATAATATCGAGATCGATTACAACTGCTGGTATCAGTCGAGCGGTACATATACGTCATGGTGGGGAATAGGACCGAATACAAACAACGTCGCGTACAGCACATTCGCTGCGTGGAAAAGCGCGATCCAGAGCAGTCTTTCTGGCGCCGAAGCGCACTCGATCACCAATAACCCGACGTTGAGTACGGCGATCGTACCGGGCAAAGGCCCCACGCAATTTCAATGAGGCTCGGGCTCTCCCTGCCTCGGCACAGGACAAGGCGGCGTCAATATAGGTGCCTGGGACGGCGCCGCGACACAAATCGGGTGTAGTTTTGCCCTGGGGTGGCGCGAGTGCGGAGACCGGGTTCCCGCCTCACCGGCATTTGGACGGTGAGCTAGAACGGGCGTCGCGGTTGGCGTAGGCGACGATAGACCGTCAAACGCTTTCCCGAGCGGAAAAAGCTCACGCCCGGTACCTGTGCGCTGAGAGTACCTGCTGGTATCGTTTTTTTCGCGCACGGTCTAAGTGCGGTTCGGGCCGCCCACCATCGTGACCGGACGGCTGAAGTCTATGAAACAACCGAGTGTTTAACCATTCGTCGGCACTCAAGACGCGGCCCTCTTGTGTGCTGTGGCGTCGGCGATTACGCACTGTACTGCTTGGTGCATTTCCCGGTTTATTACCCTCCAGTCGTGGCTTTGTTCAATTAGTCCACCAGCCGCAGCAGCGATGCGAGCAGCGCGGTCACGATCGCGCAGAAGTGCGATGGTTTTGGCGGCAAACTGACCAGGAGAATCCGCGATTTCCATGGTCACCCCATCGCTTACAGGTATTCCTTCTGCGCCTATGGGAGTCGTAACGACTGCGCGCCCCATTGCCATGGCTTCCAAAACCTTCAGTTTAGTGCCACCACCGGAGGTTAGCGGGATGACGGCAATCGCACTCTCGGAGTAGTGCTGTCCCAGGTCATCGACGAAGCCGACGAGTTCGATTCCTGATGAAGCGATAGAGGCCATCTTAACGAGCGCGGGCGGTGGATCGCGTCCTACGACTCGCCAGCGAAAGTCGGGAATCGCTGTTCGAATAATTGGCATGATGTCCTTGGCAAAATAAAGAACTGCTTCGCGATTATATTCGTCATTCATTCCGCCAACCCAGATCGCCGTCTTGCTTCCGGCGGGTGGTTCGCGAAGAGACGGTCGAGAAACATCAGTACCGTTCGCGACTACGAATAGGCGGATACCCGCCGCGAGGCGCGCCAATTCCTGGCGATATCTGATTCAGATAAACAACGTAATTTCGTATTTCTAGAAGCAGGGTGTGCTCGTACCGTTTAGTAAGTCGGGCCTGAATTTAACTGCAAATTGCCGAATTTTCGAAGTCTGAATCCGGGCGAATCAGGACAAGCGCAGGTGTTCGACATTGTGATTTGTCAGCAATTTGGGGCATGATAAATGTTGGAGGTATTGGCCGCTGGGTAAGGAGTCGCCATGGGCCAACACCAACGTTCTTTGTATGAAGAGCGTCGTGATCGCGCACTACATCGGCGGCTATGATATTTTCTTGCTACGAAAGGCCGAAGGGTCGCGGTAGAAATCAGTAGGTCCCAGATCAATCTTACGCGGCTCTTTTCCGCCGGCACCTCTTCAATGAACACCGACTCGCAATATTTCGTCATTGCGCTCTCGGCGTTCGCCCGAGCAGCCGCAGACGCGCCCTTATCGTGGAATGCAAAGAAGATCGAGAAATTCTCTGCAAGTCCGCGGAGAACATTGTTGGTTCGGAGGAAATGGCCCGTGACGGGTGGGTAAGGTACCCGCGTGGCGATAAAGATAAGATGCGGCTTTGTATTCAAGGGTCAGAAGGCTATTGTTGGTCACGACAAGTCATCAATCACGACGAGGTCTTAACATACTGTTTTCCTTAGCAAGAGCGCAAGAGCCGTTCCGAAGACCTCGTCATGCGCCACCGGAATTTTACTCGTCCTGTCGGTGATACCGACAGAAGCATACATAACTGAGACCAGCAGCGCGAGTTACTAAGTCGACAAATCGAACCACCTCCATTTCTGCGACGGGGTTCCGAGACGTAGAATGGTTGGGCACCGTGGACCTTCACAGCGAAGCAAGTTGCGCTTGCCGGCGTAGCGGTTCGTGTAGTGTTCGGGTTTCTTTTCGCACGGTACACCCGATTGGCTGCGTGGCTAGCACCAGGTCGTCGAGCAGCAGCGAGGAACTGGTACTCGCATCGTTATAGTTCTGGGGCCAGAAGTAGTTGATCTTCAACGCGCGCGTTGTCCGCCACTTTTGATCAAGCGGCACGAGCGTTGGATTCGCAGGCCGATAGGTGATGCACTCGATCCCGTCCGAGTCGAGCGGGCAGAACTTATCCTTCACCCAGTAACCCAACGGCCCGGTGTCGTCGAACCGGCGAACGCGCGAGTCGTTTTGCCAGACCTCAAGGGCGGCACCAGCATCCGTCGAAGGATCCGAATTGAGCTTCGAGGTGGATCTGGTCGAACCAGGCGAGTCGCTTTGCATCTGGAACTCGACGTTGTGCAGCAGGGGTTCTACCGTAATAGTCGCCAACCGCCTTAGTCGGGTTTGACCTCCACGACCGCATGCCTCGCCAGTAGGTATAGAGGTCCATGGGTACACCGAGTGTCGACGGTATCGGTACAGTCGATCGATCCCGTCGTCGCCCTTCGGTTCCACCGAGCGGGTAAGGATATGGTAACGGTGGGTTGTAGCCCCCGATCCAGAGGCCCGTATGGTGCCACGGGCCGCTACCGACATACTTCGCGTAATAGCGGAGATAGATCTCGTCGTACCCGGCGCCGAGGCTTTTGTAGAACTGGGTCGCCGGATTGGCGCCGCCCGCGCTCAGCTGCATCGAAATTGCAGTTGAGGTGTTTGCCGGGCCCTCGGCGACCAGGCTCATCCCAGCGCTGTTCGTGTAGCCGTCGTAGCGCCCCACAACCGCAGAGACGCTCCCCTCCTGGAAATTCTCATACCAGACAACGGCCGGGTCTGAGCCGATCCCGACGTCGCAGGGTACTTTGACGAGATGGTCGCCCGCGCCGAGCCAGGAAGACGTCAAGTCCGGCGAGGACGTTGCGTTCACCGTGATCGTGAATGAAGCGAGCGAGGCAGTCGAAACCCCATCGGTAACGCCGATCATGATGTGCGAGTGCGTACCAACGTCGCTCGCTGCGGGAGTGCCGGCCAGTATCCCGGTGGTCGCGCTGAACGTCGCCCAGGGGGGCGCATTCTTGATCGAGAACATGAGCTGCGTCACGCCGCTAGCTGCGTTCACACTCGGCGTGAAACTGTACAAGGATCCGATGGTCGCCGAGGAAGGCGGAGACCCGGTGATCGTCGGCAGAGTTGACGTCATGGTCGAGATATCAGTTGACGACACCGAGGCTGAGCTGCCGCAGGCCGCGAGTAGCACCAGGGCGGCCGAAACATGCACTGCGCGCAGCATCGGCACCCACTGCGGGAATACACCTGGTCATCGGGTGACGAAGAGTTTAGGTTGACCGTATTTCTTCACATTCGTTCTGAACTTCCAGGACCTTCTCCTTGTACTCAACAGCCTTTTCAGCCGATTTTACCAAAAAGGGGGCTGCGCGGCCGCTGGCTCGCCAGTGTGGATTCACATTGCGAGGCTGGATCGCGTTCGGACGCCGCGTTTCAAAACCGGGGCTTAACAATCCCTGGACATTCGTTTGGCCCTACGGAGCTGATATACGGTCATATGACATCAGCATTGTTGGTGCAAGGCAGAGCTCCCCAGCGGGCGACAAGAAAAGAATAAATGGTATTCGTGGTCATCCTTTTCTGGTCGTGCTGCCTGGTCCTCACGTATGTGTATGTGCTGTACCCGGCTCTCGTGACTGCGTTCGCGGCCCGGTACGGAAGGCTTGTGCACCGAGGCGACGCACTACCGACGTCACAATCATTGTGACCGCATATAATGAAGAAAAATGCATTCAGACAAAGCTCGATAATCTCGCAGAACTCAATTATCCGCCGACTCCTCGACGTAATCGTCGCATCAGACGCGTCTTCAGATTCAACCGATGCAATCGCTCAAGCTATAACCGTTTGCTAGTGCGGGTCCTGCGTCTCGAAGGGCGGCAGGGAAAAACGGCATGCCAAAACGCAGCCGCTCCTCAGCCAGGGGCGAAATCCTGATTTTTACGGATGCCACGACTCGCCTTCACAGCGAGCCGTGCGACGCCTCGTCGAGAATTTGCCGACGCGGCGGTCGGATGCGTCGCCGGCCGCTTGGCTTACGTCACCGATATCGAGAACTTGACCGGTTCCGGAGGCCGAGCCTACTGGGATTACGAAGTGCGACTGCGTGCTGGAGAAAGTCTGCTGGGGTCACTGGTCGGCGTCAGCGGCTGCTCTAGCGGTCCGAAGAAGCCGTATCGCCACATTAGTCCACACCTCATCGGCGACTTTGTAATTGCCATGAGAATGCGTGAGCAGGGACTTCGAGCAATACTCGCCCCGGATGCCGTTTGTTTCGAAGCGACTCTGGATCGTGGGCAACAGGAATTGGCGATGCGCACCCGAGTCGCCGCCCGAAGCGTGGATGCGCTGGTCGCGAATGGCGATTTCTCAATCCCGTGAGATTGGCCTATTTGCGTGGCAACTGTGGTCGCACAAAGTCCTTCGCTACGCTACGCCGTTGATTTGGCTCACCGCCATGGCGCGAATATTGCGCTCGCGGGTCAGACACCCTATCTGGCGCTACTGCTGGCGCAATTCGCTTTGATAGCGGCCGGAGCTACAGGATTCCTACTCCAACAGAGAGGGCACAAATTGGGTCTACTTACGCAACCTTATTACTTCCTGTTGACGAACGTGGCCTCGCTCATCGCCACGCTACGGTACCTCCAGGGCGAGCGGATGGTCACTTGGACGCCGATCGCCGAACGTACAAACGAACGTTTGGAACTGCGTGGATTAAGGATGCATATGCGGTCTTCCTGCTGATTGCCATTGGCCGGATAGGGGAACTGGTGCCCGGGCTTGCGGCTCGTTGCCGTTTGCGAAAATCACCATGGGCGTCGGTGTTGATCCTGCTGGTTGCCAAATGGAAGCGGCTGCCGAAACTGCCTGCAGTCGCCACCCCCTTTCGCGGACCGCATTTGCCCTGGTAGCGCTGACTGTCGTTACGGCGCCGTTTTCTATTTGGCCCGGAATGACTTTCAGTTCCTCACCCTGCAGCTGCCGGTCATGGCGGCCGCGGTGATCGTGTGCTGCAAGATTTCGTGCACATGGGAGGTACTGCGAGTTTTCGTGCATCATGAGGGTATTGGTCGTTGGCCGTCGCTTTGGGGGTGACTGCGGTCTTGTCATTCCACGGTGGACGCGCCAGCGCAGGCGACTCATATGACCCCAACGACTTGGCCTATGTGCTGGTATCGACGTTGCCACTGGCGCTGGCTTTCACGTTACCGCCAAAACAAAGCGAAGGCTACTTCACGCCGGCGTCTGCGCCTTGCTCCTTATTGCTCTCTCCTGACTTCATCGCGGGGCGGACTGTTTGGATTTGTCGCGATGCTTGCGGTGATGGTCCTGATGCCTCTCAAGCGACCGCAGGGGGGGAAGTCGAGAAATCGCATCGTTCTGCCCGTAGTCGGGCTCGTCTGCATCGATCTTGGTGTGGGCCTATCTGCCTGCCGAGACTCGCGACCGGCTTTCCAGCGTTCTACAGCTGGGTAACGACTACAACATGGATGATCACGAACTTAGGATAGCCGTTCGGCCATCTGGGAGCGTGGCTTCACCGCCGCCCTGCAGCGACCCGTCGGCTATGGCGTGACACCTTTCAAATGGTGGACGTGCGTATGGGCGGACAATTCAGAGCGCCTCACAACAGTTATCTTGAGATGCTGGTTGAACTGGGGTTTCTGGGACTGCTGCTCTTCATTCGGATGTATGTGCTCTCCTGGCGCGCGCTGCGGAGGGTGCGTCAAAGCCTGCTCGCGCTTGCGCCCCGCGAGGAAGAAGACCAGATGCTGGTTTTTGGGCGCATGCTGCAGGTAGCGCTCGTCTGGAAAAGCGTTTCCGGATTTTCCTGTCCATGTCTTACAGCGTGATTTTGTGGGTATTGTTTGCGGCGGTGATTGCGTGTGCCTCGCTGGTTGATTCCAACTTGGCGACGGCCGCACCAACCCAGGGCAAGGTTGCAGGACGAGGTGCGCCGCGCTCGGAATAAGTTAATATTCTCGCCGAAGGTAGGGTTCCTGCTGTCGTGACTGGATCAGGTACAATATCTTTCGAGACACGCTTCCCAGGACGCGGATGATGAATAGGGGCTCGAGATGCGCCTAGCGCGTCCTGAGGACACAGGATGAAATCGCACGCCTGCTACCAAGCTTGGCCGGACCTTCTTTCGCGGACCGCTTTCCCGGAAAGACTGCCGCGGACTTCTGCCGCTGGAAATACTTCGCCAATCCCTTTGGTCGTGCCATGGCATTGCTTTGGAGCCAGCATCCTGGTGAGCCTGGCGGCAGCGGTTCCCAAACGCGTACAGGTGGGAAAAAGAATGTGCCAGCCGTCGAGCTCACGATGTCGTAGCAGCCCTCGGTGCCGGAAACCCAGGCTCGCTCTGCATCGAACTGGTGTGCCGCGAGGCCGCCGAGCGGGGAGCGGCTTTCGCTTATGTGCGGCCGAATTCGGTTTCGTTTCCATTCTCGACGCAGTCTGGGCTTCTACGAAGCACAAAAGATTGACCATCGCCGGTATGTTGTGCCCAGCGATGGGTTACACCGGAAAACCGGGCTACCGTCAGGCCTTTTTCGTCTCATGGGCATCGATTGGCTGTCGCGCAAAATCCTTCTACCTCCGTCCGGCGCAGTCGAGGTCAGTCCTATCACGCGCTTCGGTCGGGATGCCGATGCGTTTTGGGAGAGGGCTCGTCCGCATTACCCGTTTTCGCTGGCACCAGACAGCCGTTATCTCAACTGGCGCTATGCCGATTCCCACTCCGTATTCCTTCTGGATCGCCCGTCGCGCCGGCGCGACCTCCGGATACATCGTGACGTTTTCCGGCACGACTGAAGGAGTAGCACATATCGTCGACCTGTTGGCGCAACCCGGCGATTCGGAAAGCGCCTCCGCTCTGCTGCGCGCCGGGGTTCAGTCCGCGCTCGATTCCGGCATACAAGTCATCGAGACCTGGACGTTGCGGTCAGGAGCGGAGTCCGTCGGCTCGCATATACTGAAGCGTGCTTGTCCGTTAGTGTATAAGCCTCATTTGCATGTAGCCGTGCGTTTCTTGGACGTATGAGCGCGGCTGATCTGCCCTCCTCCGGCTGGCAGCTCACTTTGGGTGATTTCGATGGTGTGTGAGTAAACGATGGACCTCAAACACCAGACGGCCAGGGTATTCGAAGAATGTGCCGAGCACTACGATACTGAGAGGGTACGCACGCCCTATTTTCAGGCTCAGTTAAGAATCGCACTTTCCATGCTCGGCGACTCCAGCGGCCGCGTGCTCGATATCGGCTGCGCGGCAGGAGGCGAAGTCGTCGAGCTGCGCGCTCGCAAGTTCAGCGTGGTAGGTATCGACGTTTCACCGCAGATGCTGCTTTTTGCGCATCGCCGTTTTGCGGAGGATCCCCACGTTCACTTCTGCCGCGCCGATGCCGAACGACTTCCGTTCAAGTCGCAGTCCATGGATCACGTCATGTGCCTGGGCGTTTTCGAATTTCTGCCGGACCACGCGGCGGCCGCCCGCGAAATCCACCGCGTGCTCAAGCCCGGCGGCATGGCCGTATTCGCGATCCCCACTTCCGTCAGTCTCTACGCGCTGTCTGACCGTCTAGTCGCCCACAGTGTCGGCCCATGTGGCGAAGGCTCAAGCGTCTTTTAGGTGGAAAATCAATTCCGCGAGGATTCACCTTCGAGCGCAACCTGTGCGTGCCGTGGCGTTTTCGCAGCCTGCTGCGGGAAGTCGGCTTCGAGCCTCAGCGTAGCGCTTATTCCAATTTCTTCGTCTACCCTCTGGACCGGGTGTCGGAAAATCTGAATATGCGCGTTGCAGCCATCCTCGAACCGCTGCAACACATACCGCTGCTGCGCAGGCCGGGTCGGTGTATATGGTCTCGGCGCGAAAGGAGCCGATTTGAACAAACGCGACGTCTGCGCCCATTGGGCCTGCAATTTGGGGTTAGCCGGCATACTCGAGTCTCTCCCCAAACGGGGCTGTCTCATGGTGCTGAATTATCACCGAATCGGGGACAGCGGCAGCGAAAATTTCGACGACGAAGTGTACAGTGCTACGGCGGAAGGCTTCGAGCGGCAGATCGCATATTTGCGCCGGAAGTTCTCGGTGGTGACGCTCGACGAGGCCGTGGCTCTGGCTACCGCCGCTCGCCCTTTTTGCGGCACCGCCATCCTGTTGACGTTCGACGACGGCTACATCGACAACTACCGCGTCGCTTTTCCTATTCTCCGCGCACTGAACATGCAGGCCACTTTCTTTCTGGTCTCCTCGTATCTGCACCATCCGATCATTCCCTGGTGGGACCAGATCGCCTACATGGTGCGCAACTGCCCGCACCAGACGCTGCGTCTGAACTATCCCGAAACTATCGAGTTCTCCCTACATCCGGGACGCCGCGCGCAGTTGATCAGCCGCATCCTGATGCTGTACAAATCGCCACAAACCGCAGATGCGCAGCGCTTCATCGACGAGCTGGACCGGGCCTGCTCGCCCTATCCGTCACTCCCCCAGGGAAGCCGCCTGTTTCTGAATCTCGAAGAGGCCCGCGAAATGGTGCGCGGCGGCATGGCGGTCGGATCTCACACCGTCAATCACCGCGTGCTGGCAAAATTGCCGCGTGAGGAACAGGTCGGGGAGTTGTCCCAATCGCGAAGCTCGCTCACATCCGAACTCGGGATTCCCATCGAAACCCTGGCTTACCCAGTAGGCCTGCCAACTTCCTTCAACGAAGCCACCCGCGGCGCGCTAGAAGAGTCCAACTATCGTGCGGCATTTTCCTTCTACGGCGGATTGAATTGGCCCAATGCCACGGATCGATTTGACATCAAACGCATTGCGGTGGACGACCGGCCCTTCACCCGATTCCGCCTGCGCGTCGCGTCAGTTGCGGCTGCCAACGGTTATTGGTTCTAGACTGCGCACTGCTCGCCATTTGGCCGTACGCTATGCAGCATCGTCCGCCCAGATCTGAGCCGATCATGCCCTGGGAATCATCCACGCTGGCGCGAATGCGTCCCACGTTCTTCTAGCAGGTCATTGATTATCAGCAGCAGATCCGTCATGTAGCGCCGCTCGCCTTGCGCTTTCTCTGCATATTCGCGCCCTTTTTGCGCGATCGTCCGACGCAAATCATGATCATTCCACACTGCGCTCACAGCGTCGGCCAGTTGCCGCGAGTCCTCGGGGTCCACCAAGATTGCCTCGCCAGCCACTAGGAGATCGTCGGCTCCCGGCCCCTTGGTCAGTACCACGCACCTCCACGCTCCCATGGCAATTAGATATGTACTTATGCCGCTCGCGGAAATTGCATTGGCGAACCTGGGAATGACGACGATCGCTGATTCCTTGATCCACCTAAGGAACGTTTCTTGCTTTCCGCTGGAATCGATTTCTAACTTCACATTTGTAGGGAGATCATAATCGGACTCCATTACCACTCCTGCTCCATCACCGTCATCGGGAACAAGCAAGATACCAGGTAACCCACAGAGCCTCATAGCTTCAAGAAAGGTTCTGTGATCTCTCAAGGTCCTTCCTGCACATATCACGTATGAGCCGATGCAAGGATCCGCAATATACTCCTGCAGACCTTCTTCCCAACGACTCATCTTAAATGGCAAAT
This sequence comes from uncultured Gammaproteobacteria bacterium, assembly GCA_963721095.1. Taxonomy (GTDB): domain Bacteria; phylum Pseudomonadota; class Gammaproteobacteria; order Steroidobacterales; family Steroidobacteraceae; genus Bog-1198. Next base: position 20,234 of record CAVRHU010000002.1, read on the forward strand.
AGCGGCAGCGCGCGGGGTCGATTCCGTAGTACCGCTCGTAGCCGCGGGTGTTCTTGAAGACTTGCGCGAATCTATCAACCTGCTTCAATAAGACCGTTTTCAATAAGGCTAACACTCGTCTTTGGAACGTCTCCGGCTGGAGCAAAATCAAATCGACGAATAGAAGATTGAATTTCCTGAACGGCATGAGCATCTTTAAAAAACAGAAGCTCATGAGGTAGACATAACTGTTATCGAGAACCACCACGTCCGCATCTCCTGCCGCACTGAGGAGTTTCCACGGCGGCAAGTTGTCACTTATTAACTTATGATCATAGTTGGAGGGTTCTCGGCAAAGTTTATCGAGGTAGACAAAGTTACTGATTATCCGTGGTTTGTAGTTTTGTTTTCTCACGAGGCTCATCTCCGGCGCATACGCAGTATAAACCACCCGTCACTATGGGGACGCGTGGATTGCATTCGACATGAGTTCTGTGATCCGTTTCTCGTAAATCGCAATGGGGATGACGCGTGCAGAGGAGCAATTCCCGCATTGGCGCATCCTCTTTCTGTGAGTCGCTTGGGTGCAACGGCGGCCAATGTGGGCTCCAGGCCCGCCAATTCGAGGGGTAGGCGCCAAATCGAGCGCAAGTGCGCCTGTGACGGCTTGCGTAGCCGTTCTTTCCGGGTTTCCGTAGAATGCACGCGTCTGGTGTCGGGGCGCGTTCTTCGCGCCTCGCTCGCCTTTTGCGGCATACCCAAACGAGAAGGTGCAAGCTGGGTTGGGAAGCGCGGAGGGCGCTTTGAGATTCGAATGCAAGCCACATTGCGAGATATGAATTTGACAGGCACGGTTACCGGCGCATCGCCGCCGACTGACGAGGTCGGAGCGACAGCCCCTTTCTTCATCGTCGGCTCTGGTCGGTCCGGATCTACGATGCTGCGCATGATGCTCGCGTCCCACTCGCGGCTTACGATACCGCCTGAGACCTGGTACCTCACTCCATTGCTACAGCGATTCAGGAGCGATCGACCACTGATCGCAGATGAGGTCGAAAGCGCCATCTCGGTAGTCACCAGCCACTACCGGTGGCCGGACATGAAACTCGACACGCAAGACTTCCGGCGCGAAGTGGCTCGACTCCCAAAGCCCTATCTGCGCGATCTGGTGGAGGTCGTTTATCGATCGCATGTGCAAGCCGAAGGAAAGGCTCGCTGGGGAGACAAAACGCCCGTATATATTGAGATACTGCCGCAGCTCGCGAGGATGTATCCCAACTCGAAATTCATTCACCTAATCCGGGATGGGCGCGATGTCGCAAAGTCATTTCAGGCGACAGACTGGGTAAGCCGGTGGTTACATGAGAACACGCGAGAATGGACCAGGGCTCTGGAGTGTCATTGGCGATGGGTCCGTTCGGACTTGCGCGATCGGATCCTGCAGATTCGCTATGAAGACCTTGTGCTCGAGACTGAGGACACGTTGCGAAAGGTCTGCGCTTTCATAGGCGAGGAATTCGAACCGCAGATGCTTTCCTGGCAGATGAAAGTGGATGAGCAAGTACCGGCAAGAGAGCGCGACATCCATGCGAAACTGAAACTGAAGCCGGGCGCTGATAGCGTGTCACGTTGGAGGCGAGAGATGACTGCTCGCGAAATTTTTGTTTCCGAGGCGTTTATGGGATCGGATTTGATGCGGGTAGGGTATGAGCGACGTTACCGAAACCCTTTTTGGGCACCCGTATTCGCGTTGACGCGTCTTTACTGCAGAATGATCTTGCCAGCCGTCGAATTGCAGATCAGAGGCGCGCGCTTCCTGCGAAATCGACTCGGCCCCCGAACGGGACTCTAATGGCGGGTCACCAACCGTGCGCCGGAGGTCTGGCAGCACACGTCATCAAGTCGTCGGAATCGAGTAAGGCGCGACTGCTGCTCGTATTGCCGGTCGCGCCATGGCCGATACGCCGAAATGGCGTTTCCGTGCGATACGCTCCGATCGTCGACTACCTCGCGCAACAATACGAACTGGATCTCTTGGTACTCGCGGATGAAGACGAACCGCAACCGAACGGCCTGGAGGGGTGCCATTCCCTATTTGTCATAAAGGTGCCGATTTCCTCCCATCCTGCGTGGCTTAGAAGAATCAAGACAGTTCTTCTCACCCTAGCACCGTGGGGCGCACCACATGGCCGCTTGAGGTATGCGCAGCGCAGGCTTGAACACGCCGCGATGGGCTACCTGACCGACAGGAGCTATGCGCGCATCGTCTGGGCGACCAATCATTTGGAGGTCGCCTGTCGAATCCGGCGACGATATCCGCAGACTCGCTGTGTTCTGGACCTGATCGATTCGCCGACCCTTAAGTTTGCACGCGAGACATCGACGAACCTGATCAATAGAATATTGACAAAGTACGTCGGCTGGAAATGGCGCCGCCTGGAGCGGGAAGCCGCAAAGACTTCGATGCGGTAATCTATATATGCGGCGCCGATGCGCGCGCGGCGGGCACCGACGATATGGCTAGAGTACACGTGGTGCCAAATGGAGTTTTTCATGCGGACGCGCCGCCTTTGGCAAGGGCATCCACCTCGAACAAAGTGATCGGATTCCTGGGCGATATGTCCTACTCACCCAACATCTCCGCGGCTCTGCGCCTCGCTGAACGAATATTTCCGCGAATCCGCTCGAGGCTTGGGAATGCGACTTTACTCATAATCGGACGTGATCCTGTACCCTCTATAAGGCGGCTCGAAGGTCCCGCGATCAGCGTCACCGGTACGGTCGAGAATATCTGGTCGCATGTGGCCAGCGCGAGCATTTTCGTAATTCCCATGATTGAGGGATCGGGCTTGCAGAACAAGATCCTCGAGGCGATGTTTGCCGGGGTTCCAGTGGTAACTACTTCGATCGCCGCTTCCGGCTTGGGGGCAAAAAGCGGTGAGCAGCTTTTGGTTGCCGAAAGCGACGACGAGATCGCCGATCAAGCTATCAAGCTGCTGTGCGATCCGGCGTACGCGAGCCGAATGGCAGGAGAAGCGCGGACCTTCGTGATGCGGGAGTTTTCCTGGCCCGCTATTCTGCCGCGTTATGCAGCCATCGTTGCGAACGGTATTTCTCGCGACTGAGCGGACCGCTGCCGAAACACACCCCAAACGCCGTGGAAACCAGCGCCAAAAAAATTGCCCCGGCTCCGCGTCGGCGGCTGCATCTTCGGTGCCAATTGACACGGTGACCATGGACAAGCACCTCATGGGGGGCATTGCCTGGACGGCTGCCGCCAAATGGTCGAGCCAATTGCTCACCTGGTTCTGTCTGCTTATCGTTGCGAGGTTGCTCGTACCGGGGACTTCGGAATAGTCGGTATGACCAGCGTCTATCTCGGGTTCGTAGCGGTGTTTAGTGAATTCGGTTTTGGGTCCGCGGTAATTAACTTGCGTGACTTGACTGCTCATGAGATTGCACAGATCAATTCTTTCTCGGCCATCTCAGGAATAGTTGGGTTTCTCGTCTCCTGCGCCTTGGCGATTCCCATCGGCTGGTTTTTTCGAGCCCCAGCGCTGCCGGCAGTCATCGTGGTGATGAGCGCCAACTTCCTGATCACGGGATTCAAAACCGTCCCCACCTCGATGCTGCAGAGAGAGTTTAAATTCAAACGACTGTCTCTCATCGATACTCTCGCCACCGTAACGCAATCATTGTGTGTCCTGCTGCTTGCGTGGAGGGGCGCGGGCTATTGGTCTCTAGCATTGGGAACAGTCATAGCATCACTAGTCTCGACAACTCTCAGCGTGGCATCACGCCCCTCCGGATTCGCGCGACCGCGGTTGAAGTCGATCTCGCAGGCGCTCAATTTCAGCTGGCAAGTTCTCGTGGCCCGGCTATCGTGGACGCTATATTCGGACGCTGACTTTCTCGTGGCCGGCCGCGTTCTCGGTGCAAGCGCTTGGGTGCATAACCTTCGCGTGGAATCTCGCGACACTACCGGTCGAGAAAGTTACCGCACTGGTCGGCCAGGTGACGCCCGCCTTCTTCTCCGCAAATCAATCCGACCACGGCGGACTGCGGCGCTATCTGCAAACACTCACCGAGGGTATCGCGCTGTTTACATTTCCGGCGACGATTGGATTAGCGTTGGTGGCACCAGAGTTCGTGTCTTTAGCGCTTGGAGAGCGTTGGTCCGGCGCTGTCGCGCCGCTGGAGGTATTGGCATTCTACGGGTCCATGCGCTCGGTAAGCGCGCTGCTCGGGCCACTATTGACGGCAGTACGCGAGACGCGGTTCGTATGTGGATCAACGTCATAGCTGCAGTGGTAATGCCAACCGCGTTTTATTTTGGGAGCCGATGGGGAGCAGCTGGAATCCGTGGGGATGGATAATCGCTTACCCATGGTTGCGATTCCACTTTATGTCGTAGCGTTTCGCAAAATCGGTATGCCCGTTCGAAAGTACCTCGGTGCCATACTTCCCGCGATAGAAGGGACTGTGGCAATGCTCCTGGCTGTAACTATATTGAAATGGGTGAGCCCATCCACCTGGCCTCTCTATGTGCGTTTCACTATGGAGGTAACTGGCGGTGCTGTTGCATACCTGGCGGTGCTGTTAGTGCTACACGGTGGCCGGCTGCGCGGTATGCTGAGCTTGTATCGGGGCAACCGCGCCAACGGTGCGAATGCGGTTAGTTGATGTGCTGACGGATCACGCGCTGCTAGAGCGTGCGCACGTCACGGCCTGAAGTAGGGTACCCGGCGGGCCTGGGAGACGAGGAAGGTAAGTTTCGGAGCCGAACTTAGGCGCGGTGGATAATCAAGTCGACGCGCTGGCGATGCCAGTCGGATCTCCTAAAGCCGTAACCGTCATATCCCCAGCTAGTCGAGCGCCCGACCGGAGCCACCGGCCGCCCCAGCGCTGCAGCTGCAGCAGGAACCACATTCCAGCCGCCGATGTGCTCACACTGCCCGCCAAAAATTGAGTGACAGCGGTTTGCACGGCTTGCGGGTCGAGCAGCCCCAGCTCGCGTACCCGCTGCGGGCTGAGCTCCTCTTCAAAAACGTCGCGCAAGGGTCCCTTCAACCACTTGCCAACCGGCGCCGAGAAGCCATGCTTAGGCCGGTCGAACAGTCCGGCTGGATAGTGTCGATCCAGAAGTCTGCGCAAAATATATTTGTTCTGACCCTGCCGCAACTTCCATTCGAGCGGCAGTGCGGCTGCCAGCGCCGCCAGTTTATGGTCGAGGAAGGGCTCGCGCGCTTCGAGGGAGACAGCCATCGAGGCCCGATCAATCTTCGTCAGGAGATCCCCGGGCAAGTAACGTGTCAGATCGAAATGCATAAACCGCGACACATCATCGGTACAGTCTGCAGGCCTCAAAAGCCCGAGCGAGCTCAGCTTCAAATTCGGATGATCGCACGCCAAACGCCGGAACTCTGTTCCGACGTCCACTCTGAGACGGTTGCGCGGTAGCCTGAAAAGGTATCCTGCGCCCGGGACAGGTTGATGAACTTCCTCAGCTTATCCTCTATTCCCGCGAATCGCTTATGTTCACCACGAGTTAGGCGGTAGCCAGCAGCGATCCAGTGTGGCGGCAGGCTGCTTAATACCTCGGCGCTTAGCCAACGCAGAGCGCGCATCGGGCCGCCACTGTGAGTCGCAAAACGGGCGCACGCCGCATAGCGAGCATAGCCACCGAAAAGTTCATCGGCACCATCGGCAGACAGGGCAACTTTGACGTGCCTACGAGCGAGCTCCGAAACCATTAGGGTCGGAACTAGAGAGCTGTCACCGATCGGCTCGTCGGCAATATCATCGAGGCGCGAGAACAGCGCGAGCGCTTCCGCCTCCGACACGATGAACTCGTGTGCTGGGCACCAAGGTGCGCAGCGACTATGCGCGCATACTTCGACTCGTCGAACTCGGATCCCCCATAGCCGATCGTGAAAGTGCGCAGCGTCGTACCCGGAACTCGTGCCAACAGCGCCGCGACGATGGATGAGTCTATCCCGCCGCTCAAAAAGAGGCCAACCGGCACGTCGGAAACCAACCGGTAGCGAAATGCCTCTGTGAGCTCTGCTTCCACGCGATCGAGCAACTCCTTCTCGGGCATGGCGATGAGGGTTCGTCGCATCGGGTCGACGGCGTCTGCCGCATAGAGCTCGCTTGCAGACCAGTACGTGCTTTCCGTTACCTGCAACATCGGATCAAAGGTGAGCACCGTGCCGGGCGGCACGGTGCGCAGCGCCGCGTACAGGCTTCTCGGCGCCGAGACGTAGCCGAATTGCACGTATTCGCACAGCGCCGCCGCATCGACCTCGCTTCCTGTGAGGCCGACGCAATGCAGTGCTTTCGGTTCCGATGCAAACGCGAGCAGCTGCGGCGAGCGTGTGTAATAAAGCGGCTTTACTCCGAATCGATCACGGCACAGATGCAGGCGCCGCGCAGCTCCGTCCCACAGCGCGAAAGCAAACATGCCGCGAAAGTGCGAAATAGCGGCAAGTCCCCACTGCGTGTAGGCCGCGAGAATGACCTCTGTGTCCGAATCGCTACGGAAGCGATGCTGGAGTTGTTCTAGCTCTTGCCGAATCTCGCGAAAATTGTAGATTTCCCCGTTGTACACCACCCAGTATCGGCCGCACGGGGATTGCATCGGCTGATGCCCGAGATCAGAGAGATCGAGAATCGACAATCGCCGGTGACCGAGCACCGGAGCACCGTCCGGAAGGGCATGAACACCACTGTCGTCCGGTCCACGGTGTACCAGGGCCGCCGTCATGGAGCGAACGCGCTCAACGCATGATTGGTGAGCGCGCGTTGACCATATTCCCGTAATTCCGCACATATTTTCTTAGATAAAAGTTTTCCGCTTTGAGGTCGATACTGTACCCGTTATTTCGGCGGTGAGTGCCGCCGAGCCGCCGCTATAACGCCTTTTCGCCCAGGCCGCAACGCGCAGCGCCCACGCGACTAGCAGCACAGCAAAGGCCGCGCGATAAAAGAGATCCCAACCTTCCCTGACGCCATGAAAGTAAATCGCAGTCGCCACGAGCCAGATGACATATACGCCTGCCTTATGCAGCCGTCGCCAATTTAGCAGACTCAAGTGACGTGCGAACGGGCGGAAGGAATCAGCGTCAGCAACAGCAGGAACACAAAACCGACGACATCCAGAGTGGTTGCTCTAGCATTGAGCGGGTTACCGAAGTTCCAGATCGTGTAGGCCACAAAACTGAAATGCCAGGCCATGCCAAAGGCAAATGCGAGCCCGATGTAACGACGATTCGCCAATAGCCATCGGGTATTTGGGTTTGGCCAGAGAGTCGTCAGCGACGATGCCGTAAAGGCCACAAGAAACAAGGGCAGGGCGCAGCGCACGCTGCGCAGAATGATGGGTGCCATCCCGTGGGCTGAGTGAAAATCTGTTCCACTCAAGCCGAGCAAGTTGACCAGGCTCATGGTCAGCGCCAGCGCCCAAAACAATATCCAGGAGTTGAGGCGTTGTTTCATGGTAGCTGCGATGGGTGGCGTGGGCGACGCACGCGCCGCCCGACTTGGTTTCGCGCGGCCTAGCTTCAGCGAGCAGCGCGCCGCTCGCTTGCATGGCGTATGTAAGCTCCCTGCGTCATTTCGTAGTTGCGGCGTTTGAGTCGTCCATGGAGATGGTGCCAGAACCACAGCGCCTCGAGACGAAAGAGTGGGTAACCACTCAGAAGGACCGCCTCCCCTCGTGCCTCCACGAGATAGTCGAGCAACGTGGATACCGGCTGAAACCACCCGGGGCGCTGCGACAAGCGTGTCAGAGCCTCGACCACGCCGGCGTGTACACGGCCGTCACGCAAAAAGCCCTTGCCGAAATGTGTCCCGACAATGGCGAGACCCCGTTCGCGCTCGAGTTTCGCCTGACGCGCCGGACTGAGCAACTCGATGAATTCCTCGACGTTGTCAGCAAAGGAGCTGGGGAAAAAGGCACGCACTCCGGGCGTTCCGTCCGTCCGGTAAGGCACCGCAGTCGTAATATTCCAGAGGTTAAGCTCATCGTATGTGAAACTGCGCACATAGCGCAGATGTTGCTCGGCCAAGTCTCCCCAATAGAACGGTGACTCGGGGCGATGACCCTCGCCCGCACGCTCGTGCCGACCGCCAAGCACGGCGTATAACCAACGCCAGAGCCGGAAGCGAAAGCGATCTGCGCCCCAGTAAAGATTGTCGCGATTGTAGGCGTGTGCGGCGTATGCCTGCGGGAGCCTGCCAAGAATCTGCTTGTACTTCTCGAAGGCTGCGATGATCTCGGCGCGCTCGCTTGTCTCCATCCGTGCGCCATGAAAAGCTATCTCAAAACCGCGCTCCTGAAGGTGACGCACATAGTTCGCGTACTCCGGGTCGGCGAGCGTATCGGATCCCTGGTAGTAACTATGCCCGTCGAAGGGCAGCGGCCATACCGACTTGGTAGTTCTAAAGCCCAATCGCTCGAGCAACTCGTAGATCGGCCGGATGTACTCGAGCGTCGCGACATCTGTGTCGTCGAAGATGGAGAAAGCGAACTTCTTGCCGCCCGGGAATGACGTGGGGGTATGGCTGGTCATGAGCGCAGTCTCTCAGACATGATCGCCCCAGGCATCGCCGCGCGTCACCATCCAGGCATCCAGATCTGTGGTGAATCCGTACTTGCCTCCAGGGTCGCGCAGCAGCAGGTGAATGTTGCCAGGCAATCGCAGGTACCCATTACTAAGCAAGGGCCTTCGCAGGGCCCGATGCGATGCGGTCAGCAACAGAGCGTCGTAGTTCGAGGATCTGGCCCACTGTCGCGCTACCCTAAGTACGCCCGCCAGCGCCGCTGGACAATCAGGATCGAGCACCAGATCGACTACCGAGCCGATACCCAGTCCGGCGATTCGGGAGTCATCGGGCCGCTGCGGGTGTGCGAGCACGGCCAGCCCCACCAGGTCTTCGCCGCGAAAGGCCGATGCGAAACAATAGTGCCCTTGGGCTCCGCGGCCATACCGCCAGCGCAAGTAAGCCCCGGAGCGCGTGGCAGAATGACTTTTTGCGCGTCGTGCACGAGCCCAGAGACTGTCCAGCGCCACTTCTTGGGGCAGCCGCTCTTCGAGATGCGTCGTCACTAGTCGCGCCAATACCATACTCGGCACTCGCAGCGCAAAGAGACCCCCAGTGATCAGTGCGCCGAGTGCATATGCAAAGGGCGGAATCTTAGCGGCCTTGATGGCGAAAGATACCGCCGGTGCCACGACGTTTAGGTGTTCGAACCGGCCGATATCGAGTTTGCGAAGCATGCGAGCGGGGCGCAGCGGCGTGATGTAATCGTGAACCGCACCAAGATCGCGCATGCCCAGTGCGGCCGACAGCTGCCGCGCCCCCAGCGGTACGGGCATCGACGCAACCAGCCCCACATGCTTCATCATCTCCTTTATAAGCATATAGGCAATGGGACCGTTGCGGAACTCTTCGAGCACGGTGTAACCCTTGAGCCAGTGCCCCGCTTTGTGCTCCTTTCCGTTCCAGAACTGCGTTGGAATCGTGGTCACGAAGCCAGCCAGTCGGGCGCCCGCGAACACTCCTACCGTTGGGGGTTCTGTGCCGGGCTCGAACGGATGCTCCGTGGCCAGGGCTCGCAGCATTTGGCGGGTGCCTTCGGGCGTTGCACTGGGATCCCATGCTGCTGCCCTGAAAAATTCAGCGATTGAGCTGGCATCCTCTTCACCCAAACGACGGGCTCTCAGGGACTCATGCATTGCGTCGAACGGAACCAGGACTCATTACGCGGCATTATACCGACCGGCGACGCGGCCTGACGAGCGATCAAGCGCTCCGAACAGAAATCTGCGGCGGTCTCAAGCGCGACGGCAATAGGGCCGGCGGGTTGATTAAAACTCCACGGTTGTGCCAATTACGGCATGATAACCAGATCGCGGGCGCAGTCCTTTGACATATAGCAAGCGCGGCGCCGCATCCCGGGAAAACAAACGAATGAGTTGGATGAACGTTTTTTGCGGGTTCGGCGTCGGGCTTCTGGTCGGGCTGACCGGTGTTGGCGGCGGATCGCTGATGACGCCGATATTGGTGTTGATTTTCGGAGTAGCGCCGGCCACTGCAGTGGGAACCGACCTTTGGTTCGCCGGCATCACAAAAATCACGGGTGCTGCGCTATTGCAAAGCCAACGCCGGGTCGACTGGGAGGTGGTGCGCCGCCTGTGGATTGGCAGTTTGCCGATGTCCGTGATCACCCTCGTGTGGATGCATCACAGTGGCGTGGGTCAGGCCAAACCTAAATTCATCCTGATCGCGCTCGGTTGGGCGCTGCTGGTCACGTCCTTTGCGATGATGTTCAAAAGGCGTACGCATGCGTTTGCTCAAACGCTCCGCAAGACTGCGCCGGAACGCTTCAAAAGCGTTCAGCCCATCCTGACCGTAGGGGCTGGTGTGATTCTTGGCTTTCTGGTCACGCTCACTTCGGTGAGCGCCGGCGCACTTGGTACGGCGATGCTACTGTATCTATATCCGTTCAGGATGAATCCGGCGCGCTTGGTGGGCACTGATATCATGCACGCCGTCCCCTTGACTTTCTTGGCGGGCATCGGGCACTTGATCATGGGCGATGTCAATGCCACCTTGCTTGGCAACCTGCTCATCGGTTCGATCCCAGGCATCCTTATTGGGACCCTATTCGGAGGCAAGGTGCCGGAAGCCCTGCTGCGCGCCGCTATCGCCTTGGTTCTGGCAGCGGTGGCGGCGAAACTGCTGATCCCGTGACACCGATCGCGACGACCGCGGACTTCCAGATTTGCTTCGGACCTCGAAACAGTGCCTGACGAAAGCTTCCGCAATTGAGTATTCCGTCTCGGCCCGGATTGACGCGCCGGTGTCTCATTACCACTTTGGCCGCCCGGCGCCGCTCAGCGCAACGCTACGGCGGGCGGGAAGCGCGCTACACTAAACTGCTAACGACGGCTCCGGGCTTCGCCTGCGGGCAGTTACGAGGGCTTGAAAAGCATGTGTGGAATCGTCGGAGCGATCGCTGAGCGCAATATCGTGCCCATCCTGATGGAAGGATTGCGGCGTCTCGAGTATCGGGGCTACGACTCGGCGGGCATCGCCATTGTCGATGATTCCCGTCACCTCGCCCGCCTGAGGGCGGTTGGCAAAGTTCAGGCGCTACAGGATGCGCTCGACCGCACACCCTGCCACGGCACGCTCGGCATTGCGCATACTCGTTGGGCAACCCATGGCGTGCCGAGCGAGCGCAACGCGCACCCGCACATCTCGGGAGACGGTCTTGCGATCGTGCACAACGGCATCATTGAGAATCACGAGGCACTGCGCGCCGAACTCGAGCGCGACGGCTACGTCTTCAGCTCGGAAACCGACACGGAGGTCATCGCGCACCGCATTCATCATTACTTAAAGAACGGCGGCGATCTCTTCAAGGCGGTGCGCAGTACAGTCGCTGAACTGCAGGGCGCCTACGCGCTCGCCGTGGTGAGCGAGCGCGATCCCGACCGCATGATCCTGGCCCGAGAGGGGTGCCCCGTGGTGATCGGGCTCGGCGTGGAAGAGAACTTTGTTGCCTCGGATGTCGCGGCGCTGCTGCCCGTGACCCGCCGCTTCATCTTTCTCGAGGAAGGCGACGTCGCGGAGATCCGCCGCACCTCAGTGCGCGTGGTCGACCGCAAAGGCCAGAATGCCGATCGCGTTTCCTGCGAGAGCGAGCTATCAGCGGATGCCGCGGAAAAGGGCCAGTACCGCCACTTCATGCTGAAAGAGATTCACGAGCAGCCGCGCGCCGTCGCCGACACACTGCAGGAGCGGGTCGCCGGCGGCCGCCTGCTCGAGGCCGCGTTCGGCCCCGCCGCGGCCGAGATTTTTCAGCGCACCGAAAACGTTCATATCGTCGCGTGCGGAACCAGCCATCATGCGGGCGCTGTTGCGCGCTACTTCATCGAACAAATATGTCGCGTGCCATGTGCGGTGGAAATCGCGAGCGAGTATCGCTATCGCAATCCGCTCGTTCCGCGCAACTCGTTGTTCGTGACCATCTCACAGTCCGGTGAGACCGCAGACACGCTAGCGGCACTGCGCCTTGCCAAGCAATCCGGCTATCTCTCGACGCTTGCGATCTGCAACGTTCCTGAAAGCTCGCTGGTTCGCGAATCGGATCTCGTCATGCTCACCCGCGCGGGGCCCGAGATCGGTGTTGCCTCGACCAAGGCATTTACCACGCAGCTCGCCGCGCTTGGGGATGCTCGTGATCGCTCTTGCGAAACATCACGGCGCAGATGCCGAACGTGAGCGCGGACTGGTCACGCGGCTGATCGAGTTGCCGGCGCTCCTCGAACAGACCCTTGCGCTGGACCCGGTGCTCCAAGCGCTCGCGGAGCGCTTCGCGGATAAGCACCATGCGTTGTTTCTCGGCCGCGGGGCTTTGCACCCGATCGCCATGGAAGGGGCGCTCAAACTCAAGGAAATTTCCTACATCCACGCCGAGGCGTATCCGGCAGGGGAGCTCAAGCACGGACCGCTCGCGTTGGTCGACGCCGACATGCCGGTCATCACGGTGGCGCCGAACAACGACTTGCTCGACAAGCTTAAATCGAATTTGATGGAAGTGCGTGCCCGCGGCGGGGAATTGATCGTCTTCGCAGATCCCGAGGCGGGGCTCAAAGACGATGACGGCGTGACCGTGATCACCATGCCCCGCCACGTCACCTATTTTCAGGCGCCCGCCGTGTATACCATTCCGCTGCAGCTGCTGGCCTATCACGTTGCGATCCTCAAGGGCACCGACGTCGATCAGCCGCGCAACCTCGCGAAGAGCGTCACGGTCGAGTAGGCTAGCGCGCGCCTTTGCCCATCAGGACGACTTCGGCGGTCTGCACCAGGATAAAAATATCGAACAGCAAATTGCTGTTCTTGATGTAGTACAGGTCATACTGCAATTTCTCCAGCGCGTCCCGCTCGGAGGATCCATAGGGATAGCAGAGCTGTGCCCAGCCCGTGATCCCGGGTTTCACGCTGTGGCGCTCGACGTAGTACGGGATTTTCTCGGAGAGCTGCTGTACAAACTGAGGTCGCTCCGGACGCGGTCCCACCAAACCCATCTCGCCCTTCAGTACATTCAGGATCTGAGGTAGCTCGTCGATCCGCAGCTTGCGGATCACGGCACCAATGCGAGTGACGCGCGTGTCTTGCTTCTGCGCCCAGAGCGGCTTGGCCGGCCGCCTCCGCATCGACTCGCATGCTGCGAAATTTCAACAGCCGGAAAACCCGGCCGCCGAATCCCACTCTTTCCTGCTGATAAAATACGGGCGCGCGCCAACCGTCTTCCAACTTGATCGCCAAGACCGTCGCCACCATCAATGGGCAGGTCAAGATGAACAATGCCGATGCGGCGAGCAGATCGAGCACTCGTGCGCTCTGCAAGCGAAACGAGCCGCGTTTGAAGCCTTCGCCGAAAATGAGCCAACTGGGATTCAAGACATCGAGACGTACTCGGCCGGTTTCGCGCTCGAGAAACGTGGAAAGATCGGTCACATCGATACCGGCCAAGCGGCAGTCGAGCAGTTCGCGGACCGGAAACGCCTCGCGCCGATCGTCCATGGCCACCACGATCTCATCCACTTCGTGACGCCCGCACAGCTCAAGCAGCACCTCGCCCGCGTATACCTGGCGCTCAGGCGGCAGAGCGAGTTCCTCGCCAGGGGGTTGGACGAAGCCCACGAGCACGAAACCGCGCTGGTCCGAACTGCGCCGCAGACCGGCGATTGGCTTCGCACGCTGGCCGGTACCGTAAACGAGTACTCGGCGCTTAAAGGTTGTCGGGTCCACTAGGCGCGAAAATCCCAGCCTGAGGAGCAACATCAAGGCGATCACCAGCAGGCCGGCGATCAATAGAACGGCGCGGCCGATCCATAAATGCGGAATCAGGTAAAATCCCAAGGCGGCGATCGCGATTCCCGCGCCGACTGAAGCGACCACTCGGATTAGGATGCCAACCGTACGTGCCCGTTGACGTTCGCTGTACAGGCCAAAGGCCATCGTGCAGGCCAATGTGGCACTGGTGAAGAGCAGTCCCCGCGCCCAAAGCGGCCCGAGATCGTAGTCGACCGCGTCAGGACTCCAATGGAAGCGAAGAAATCTTGCCGCGATCAGGCCGCCAAACACCGCGACGGACTCAAGGATGGCGAGCACCGCCATGGAAAGCGGAATGTGATGGCCTAACAGCCGAACGCGCATAACATCCCCACCGCTTGGACCTACCCGGGGGGTCCGGACCATCCTCGGCTAAAGCACCAGTATAACGAACTGGGCGCGGGCTGGGCCAGAACGGCTCACATTTGCATGTTATCGGGCCCCAAGCGCCGGCGTCGGGCTGGGGAGCGCCGTGGCTCCCCAACCTCAATTTGCGACCGGATCCGAGCGCTCGCGCCTTTCGCGGCGCACTATATGGTCTTGGAACCCACGTTGCTTGGCGCGCTCTCCGTGCCGTCCGCGGCATCAGCAGCCACGGCAAAGTACCAGGTACCACTGCTGAGGCCGGTGATCTCGTAGCTGGTGGTCGTCGGACTGCTGATCACAATCGAATGCGTAAGTGAGCCCGCGGAGGTGCCGTAGTAAATGTGGTATCCGATCAGCGTCGTGACCGGTGATCCATCGGTATTTTTCGTGGGCGGTACCCAGGTCAGGGTCGCCGTTCCGTTGCTGCTCGCGGTCACCGTCACGGTCGTGCTTTGACTGCTCGTGCCCCCAGTGCCCGTGCAGCTCAGCGTATAGACCGTAGTCGCACTCAGTGCGCCGGTGGACTTCGAACCGCTGATCGCCTGAGAGCCGCTCCATCCGCCCGATGCGGTGCAGCTGGTGGCGTTCGTCGAACTCCAAGTCAGGGTCGATGCGCTGCCGCTGGCGAGGCTCGAAGGACTGGCGCTCAGGGACACCGTGGGTGCGGGGGGTGCCGAGACAGAGACCGTGGCAGACTGCGACGCCGAGCCGCCGGCGCCCGTGCAGGTCAGCGTAAATTTCGTGGTCGCCGTGAGAGCCGGCGTCGCCTGTGAACCGGCGGTTGCTTGCGCACCGCTCCAGCCTCCCGAGGCGGCGCAGCTAGTGGCATTGGTCGAGGACCAAGATAAAGTCGAAGTAGCGCCGCTCTTCACCGTCGCGGGATTTGCGGTGAGGGTAACGGCCGGTGCCGGCGTGGTCACGGTGACGGCTGCCGATTGCGCTGAGCTGCCCCCGGTGCCGCTGCACGTGAGAGTGTAGGTTTGGTTGGCAGTCAGGGCGCCGGTCGATTGCGAACCGCCGGTGGCGGCTTTGGCGCCCGACCAAGCGCCGGAAGCGGTGCAGGAAGTCGCATGGGTTGCTGACCAGGTCAGCATCGAACTGCTGCCGCTCGCGACTGTGCTCGGAGCGGCCGACAAAGTGACGGTCGGCGCCGGAGTGGTGACCGAGACCGTTGCCGACTGGGTGGCAGTGCCACCGCTGCCGGTACAATTCAGGGTGTAAGTCGCGTTGGCGGTCACCGCACCGGTGGACTGCGATCCACTGACTGACTTGCTACCCGACCAAGCACCCGAGGCAGTACACGCCGTCGCGTTGCTGGCCGACCAGGTGAGAGTGGCGCTGCCGCCGCTTGCTACCGTGCTGGGGCTGGCCGTGAGGCTAATGGTTGGCACGGGCTGAGTGACCGACACGGTCGCGGATTGCGACGCACTGGCGCCACCGGCTGCCAGTACAGGTGAGGGTATAGGTCGCATTCGCGGTGAGGGCACCCGTGGACTGCGATCCGGTCAGGGCCTTCGCACCCGACCAGGCTCCCGACGCGGTGCAAGAAGTCGCGTTGTTGGACGACCATGTCAAGGTTGACGCGCTTCCTCTGCCGATGGTGCTTGGGCTTGCATTGAAGCTCACGGTCACCGTGGGATTCGCGCTGACGGTGACGGTTGCCGTTTGCGCCGCCGTCCCTCCTGCACCGGTGCAGGTCAGCGTATAGGCAGAAGTACTGGTCAGCGCGCCGGTCGACTGCGTGCCGCTGACGTTTTTTGCGCCTGACCAGGCACCCGAAGCGCTGCAAGACGTTGCGTTCGTCGCCGACCACGTGAGTGTCGCGCTGCCGCCGCTCTTGATGGCGCTCGGACCCACGCTCAGCGTGACCGTGGGTGCGGGCGTCTTGACGGAAACGGTTGCCGACTGCGCGGCGCTGCCTCCGCTTCCGCTGCACGTTAGTGTGTAGGTCGCATTGGCGGACAGTACCCCGGTGGATTGTGATCCGCTGACCGCTTTGCTGCCGCTCCAGGCGCCCGATGCAGTACAGGCTGTCGCATTTGTCGCCGACCAATTGAGTGTCGAGCTGGTTCCGCTCGTCACCGAACTGGGAGAGGCGCTAAGGGATATCACGGGCGCGGGTGAAGTGACGGAAACCGTCGCGGATTGAGTTGCACTGCCGCCGGAACCCGTGCAGGTCAGTTCGTAGGTCGAGTGGGCGGACAGCGCGCCGGTGGATTGTGAGCCGCTGAGACCCTTGGAGCCGCTCCAAGCCCCCGATGCGGTACAGGAACTCGCATTGCTGCTCGACCAAGTCAGCGTGGAAGCGCTGCCGGCTTTTACCGTGCGTCGGAGAGGCGCTGAGCGTGACCGTCGGCGCTTTTCCAGAAACGGTGACGGTCGCCGATTGAGTCGCGGACCCACCGGCTCCCGTGCAGGTCAATTCATATTCGGTGGTATTGGTCAGGGCACCCGTTGACCAAGTCCCGCTGGTCGGCACGCTGCCGTGCCAACCGCCGGAGGCGGTGCAGGCGCTCGCTTCAGAGGACTTCCAGGTGAGTGTCGAACTGCCGCCGTTGCTGACGGTCGTGGGCGCAGCGGCCAAGGCTATTGATGGCGCAGGACGCGCTGCAGGTTCGGCAACAGATACGGCGACGGATTGAGTCGTCGTGCCGCCCGTCCCGCTGCAAGTCAGCGTGTAGCTGGTTTGCGCGGAGAGGGGTGGAGTGGTGGTGGAGCCCGTGGTCGGCATGGTGCCGCTCCACCCTCCCGACGCGGCGCAGCTCTTGGCGTTAGTCGCATTCCACTGCAGCGTGACCGGCGTGCCCATGGCCACGGTACTTTCACTTGCCTTCAAGACCACCAATGGCGGCGCAGCCGTGGCGGGAGCTGTGGCGCCGCTGGCTGTAGCGCTGCTGGGTGCAGTGGCAGTGGCAGATGGCAGACTGGTAGTCGATGTCTCCGCGTTTGAACTCGCGCCGCACGCGGCAAGCGCACTGAGCGCAGTCAATCCAAGTATAAGTTTCAACGCGAACGCAAACCCTGAGCAGCGGCTGCGGCGAATTGAACTCATTACGCGTCTCCCACAAAAAATTATTGCGACAAATTTTTCCGCGGAGCTCGAATCCATTCATCCGCAATCATTGAGATCACATATTCATTCGATATTTTGAAATCGCCAACCTGTCGCCATTTGCAAACTACATATGTTTAGTGGTGCGAAAAATTTCATTCGCGTTTTCGAAATTCGAAATATGTGCGCAAGAGAATTCGCGTCGCGCATTGGCGACAAGGCAATGCGCGTCGCGCGAGAAGTGCGGCCGATATTTTTTCCTAGAGAGAAATAGCCTGTAAAATAAGGCATTTTTTTGTAGGACAAAAATGCGTGACTTGGTTGATCGCGAGGAGGCGTTAAGCGAATCCCCTAAAGCGATTTCCAATTTCCGCAGTGACGCGAAGGTCACGAGTGTCTGCATCAAGAGACAGAAATGTTTTTTTCTCGCGTCGGAAATTGCGAGCGAACTTGTCGTGCGGAGTGCCGGCCCTAATTTATTTTTTTTGTCGAAGGTAGTGATGGTGACAACGCGCTGGTGGGCGTCGCTGTGAGAGTCATCGGAAGTGGCCTGTAGCTCTTCTGGCAAATTGTGAAGGCAACGCAGCGGTCAGCGCGGACCAACGCCATCTGTCAGTCTCGGATCTGGGAGACCGATACCGCTAGTGAGAATGGGCAATCGCATGTCGCGGCTGCCGGTACAGTGATTGAACCTGTGAGGCCCTGCCATCCGAGGCGGGCGAAGTATTGCGACTAGCAATCCGCGGACTGTCGTCCGCCGAAAGCCTGTCGGGCTCGTCGTCTGTCTTTCCTGTGGTGCGAGAGGCCGCGTTCGCAAACTGATTCAGACATCGAGATCGACCGGGCGGCCCTATTGCCGCTCCGTAATGCGCTACAACCTCAGCGGTTGATCGCTCCGTCCGTTTCGGCTTTCGGACGCTTCGATATGAGAACCATCAGCGAACCTAGGAGCAGCGTCAGCGCGCTCACGGCAGATGACGAATCGATCTCGGGAGCCTTGATACTAAGAACGTCCGCTTCCGCACTAATTGAACCTATCATCAGCGTGCTAATGGGCGTGCTTGATTGATACGATCCTCCAACATTCAAGTATTGGCAGAATCCGCCTGGACTGGATATGGCGCAGGACGACCCCTGAGGAAAGAGGGGATTAGCTATGTCGATTCCAGACGAGTTGAATATATCTGCGACGACGGGATCTCCTGAATCGCTCAGTGCGACAAACGAAAAATAGCTGACAGGTTGGGCAAATTGAAGAAGAATAAGCTTTTGGAAAGTATCGCCGCCCGTTGGCCCACCTAAAACACTGTTCGGATCTCCATCCTCGCTCGACCCAATAGACAGCGGCGTTGCTGTGTACAAAACGGAAGGTAGTGATGTACCAACGTGAAGGTCGCTCGCCGGGCGAAGAAAGAGTGATATACGAAAGCGTGACCCCAGGTATCGCGTTTGAAATATTGGTGCCGACTGGATAATCGCTCGCATCGACGACGATTTGCGCGCTCGCTGACCCCGCGAGAAGAACAGCAATCAGTGCCAAAGTGCTGCGTGTCATGCGAAAGCTCCCCTTTTCATTCGCTAGATGGGTTTGTGCATTAGATACCATCGAAGAGAACTCAGTCAAAGACTCCCGTCAAAACACCGTGATGATTATGTAATTCAAAATCCTGACTCGACGCAATGCGGCATGCGTGCTCCCAATCCGGTGCCGCCATTTGCGATTGTCATTTTTCGCGGGCTTTCTGATCGGCGCGTGTTTCTTGTAGGACATCGCCAAGTCCCGACACAGGAACGTGGTCCATTGAGTACAAACGACTGAGTGGAATGGCGAGATCCCCGAAATGGGTGTCGATCGTGGTGGGCGGTACAGGGATTGAACCTGTGACCCCTGCCGTGTGAAAGCAGTGCTCTACCGCTGAGCTAACCGCCCGCTAGCCGGTGCGAAAGTATGACATCGGTAGGCGGTCAAGACAAACGGCGCGGCTTCGGCAGCGCCTCTGCTAGACTCTGCGCCCCGGCAATTTTCGTAACGTCTATGACCGTCCGCACTCGTTTTGCTCCCAGTCCCACGGGCTTCCTGCACATCGGCGGACTGCGAACTGCTCTCTTTTGCTGGCTCTACGCGCGGCGGCATTCCGGTCAATTCGTTCTCCGAATTGAAGATACGGACTTAGAGCGTTCGACCGAGGAAGCCATTCAGCAAATCCTCGACGGCATGGAATGGGCCGGCCTGGTGCAAGACGAGGGTCCGTTTTTCCAAACCAAGCGCTTTGACCGCTACAAGGAAGTCATCGAAGAGATGCTGGCCGAAGGCACGGCGTATCGCTGCTATTGCTCGAAAGAGGAACTGGAACAGATGCGCGCCCAACAGACAGCGCGCGGCGAGAAGCCGCGCTACGACGGTCGTTGGCGCGAGCGAACCGACGCTCCCGCGGGTGCCCCCTTCGTGGTGAGATTCAAGAATCCCCTGACCGGCGAGGTGGTCGTGGATGACGTCGTGCACGGCCGCGTGGTATTCCAGAACGCGGAGCTCGATGATTTGATCATCGCCCGCTCCGATGGAACGCCGACCTATAATTTTTGTGTGGTCGTCGACGACATGGACATGCAAATCACGCATGTGATCCGCGGCGATGATCACCTCAACAACACGCCACGACAGCTCAATATGCTGCTCGCCTTGGGCGCAAAAGCGCCGGTCTATGCGCACTTGCCGATGATTCTCGGGGCCGACGGAGCCAAACTTTCGAAGCGTCACGGTGCGGTCAGCGTGCTGGAGTATCGAGACCAAGGTTTTCTGCCCGAGGCCGTCCTTAACTATCTGGCCCGCCTAGGCTGGTCGCACGGCGATCAGGAAATCTTTTCCATCGAGGAGATGGTGTCGTTATTCGACATTGCCGACGTCAACAAGTCGGCCGCGGCATTTAATTTCGAGAAACTCGCGTGGCTCAATCAACAACACATGATGCGCTCGGCCCCCGCGCGCGTCGCCCCGGTGCTGCGCTGGCATTTGGAGCGGGAAGGCGTTCAGGCCGCGGATGAGACTCAACTCGAGCAGATCGTCCTGTCACTGCGCGAGCGCGCCAAGACGGTGCGCGAAATGGCGCAGAGCAGCGTGTTCTTTTTTAGGGCGCCTGCGACTTATGACGAGAAAGCCGTGCGCAAGCACATCACGGCCGAGGTTCCGGCGCTGCTGGCCGAAGCCGCAGCCGCTCTCGAACGGCTTGGAGGACTGGAATGCCTCGGCCGATTCATGAATTGATCAGCGGAATTGCAGCGGCCAAAGGCGTCTCACTCGGCAAGCTGGCGCAACCCATTCGGCTGGCCCTGTGCGGGGGCACCGTCTCGCCGCCCATCGATGCCACGTTGGCGATTTTGGGAAAAAGCGAAGCGCTGTCCCGATTGGCTCGCGCGCAGGCGCTGTGGGCCGCGTAGCTTGTTCATTTTCTTGACGAAGTCGCCCCTCTAAGGTAACGTGCCGCGCCTCCATGTGGGGCCATAGCTCAGCTGGGAGAGCGCTTGCATGGCATGCAAGAGGTCGGCGGTTCGATCCCGCCTGGCTCCACCAGATTTGACCAAGCGATTGATGTTTTCGTCGATTGTCCCCATCGTCTAGAGGCCTAGGACACCACCCTTTCACGGTGAGAACCGGGGTTCGAATCCCCGTGGGGACGCCACTTCTTGGGCGTTTGCCGGAAGATCTTCGTAGTATCATCAACTTATGGCCTTAATAACCCCCGCCGAAGCCCAGGCTTATTTCAAGCGTTGGGAGTTGGTCAAAGAGATCGAGCTTGCTGAGCTACGCCGCACCTCGATGGACACCAAGCTGCGCCAGTTGTCAGCTCTGATGGCGTCACGCAGCCTCTTCGGGGTCGATCCGGAACGCGAGAACGGCACGCAGCTCGTGCGTGATCGGTGGGCGCGTCTCTGGCAGGCATCGGGTGGTTGATCGCGTCCCTGCCACGCTGCTAGCCGCACTCACCGACTTGGTGAAGTGGATGGACGACACGAAGATGCCATCGATGGTTATCGGCGGGGTCGCGGCTTCGGTGCTGGGTCGGCCCCGTTTGACGCAAGACGTTGATGCCCTCGCGATCCTTCCTGAAGCCGACTGGGAAAATGCGGTATCCACTGCTGCCAGTCATGGGATCCTTCCCCGTATTGAGAATCCGCTCGAAT
This sequence comes from uncultured Gammaproteobacteria bacterium, assembly GCA_963721095.1. Classification (GTDB taxonomy): domain Bacteria; phylum Pseudomonadota; class Gammaproteobacteria; order Steroidobacterales; family Steroidobacteraceae; genus Bog-1198. Next base: position 41,724 of record CAVRHU010000002.1, read on the forward strand.
TCGCGCGCCGAAGCCGCGTTCTTCTGATGAGACACGCGCAATCCGGGATCGACATCGACCTAACATTTGGCCGTTTACCGTTCGAACAGACGGCGATCGACAACAGTGAGATTCACAATATCGGAGGCCTACGCGTACGCTTGCCGCGGGTTGAGGACCTGCTCATCATGAAAGCCGTTGCTCGTCGGCCCAAAGACCTGCAGGACATCGAAGGCCTGCTCGCCGCGCACCCTGAGGCAGACATTGTTGCCGTTCGGCAGTGGGTCCGCGAGTTCGCTACGGCAATGACCATGCCCGACATGCTGGACGACTTCGACAAAGTGGTGGCGAGAAACAGATCGATGCGCTAACCCGCCGTCTTCGCGGCGTGTCCTGTGACGCTAGCGCTCGAGGCAATCCTGCCTTCATCGTGGGGTTCTAAAAGTCGGTTCGAACAGGTTTGCCCCTTAGGTCGCGGCGCCACGAACGCGTCACAGATCGCGCGTTTCGTTTTCATTCGGGGCTGCCGTGAGGCACAATTGGTTCAACCGCGTTGCAAGGAGCACCAATGGTTACGCCTGCGAATAATTACGCCCCTCCCAAGAGCGAAGTTGCGGACGTCGTCCCGGACGATGACATCAAAGCAAGTCGCGGATCGCGCCTTGGCGCAGCTATCATCGACGGCCTGATCATTTTAGTCCCGATGATCCCGGCATACGTGCACGCGGTGCCACTGATCGCGCGCGCCGGTCCTGCTGTGCGACCTAACGCCTTCGCCATCTGGGGGGTGATTGCGCAGACCGGTGGTTGGTTCTACCTCGGGCTGCTGTGGATGGTGATCGTGCTGATCATCAACGGCATACTGGCCTACCAAAACGGACAGAGCATCGCCAAGAAATGGCTGGGCATCAAGGACGTGCGAGCCGACGGCTCACGCGTGAGCTTCGCGCGCATATTTTGGCTGCGCAACGTGCTCAACATCTGTATTTCCTACATACCGCTCATCGGCGCGTTTTACGGTCTGATCGACGCACTGTTTATCTTTGGACCCGCCAAACGCTGCATTCACGATTACATAGCTGACACCATCGTCGTCCGGGTTTGAGCGCCTCGATCGACACGATCCTAACGGCGGAAACGCCCGAAGGGATCGCCATTGTGATCCGGCCGGCCGGATTCGCGGTGCGTTGCACGGCCTTCTTGATCGATGTCTTCATCCGATTTTTCATCCTCTCGAGCCTCGGCACGGCGCTCAGCATGGGCGGACACTTCGCCGCCGGCGCGATGTTCATCGTTCTCTTCGTCGTCAATTGGCTGTATCCCGTCATCTTCGAATTGACCCCGATCGCAGCCACTCCCGGCAAGTACATGCTGGGTCTGCAGGTCATGATGGCCAACGGATTGCCCATCACACCCGCCGGCTGTCTGACCCGAAATCTGATGCGGGCCGTCGATATGCTGCCGCTGATGTACGCTTTCGCGATAGTCACAATGCTGTTGAGGCGTGACGCACGGCGCCTGGGCGATTTGGCAGGCGCCACCGTGGTGGCCTATCGGCACGAGGCAACGGTCGCAGGTGCATTTGGCAAAGGCGATCCGATACCGCCGCCGGTGCCCTTGAGCCCCCGACAGCAGGCTGCCATCGCGGCGTTTGCCTGGCGCGTCGATCGTTTGACAGGGGAGCGGGCGGAGGAGATCGCGGCATTGGCCGCAAGCGCAGCGCCGCTGCGCTCCCCCAACTCGTCGATGACCACTCGCTTGGTCGGCATTGCGCGCTGGCTGCATGGCCAGCGCCGCCGCACGGTCGCCGAATGACGCCGCTTGAATTCGAAACCGCGCAGGCCCCGAAATGGAGCGAATTGGAGAAACTCCTCACGCGGGAGGAGAAGCAACTCGATCCTCGTCGCTTCTTGGATTTGTACCGTATGTGCTGCGAACACCTGGTGCTGGCGCAGGCGCGCGGTTTCCCGGCGAACGTGATCGAACGATTGTCGATCCTCACGGCACGCGCCCACCAAATCGTCTATCGCCGAAGTGAATTCGGCCTGGCCCGCGTCGTGCGTGTTCTCGCGGTAACGTTTCCCCAGACCGTGCGCGCCAACTGGAAGTATGTTTTGACCGCAGCGGCTCTCTTGATACTGCCGGCCGTCGCGATTGGCGTGGCGACCTATCTTCGCCCCGATCTGATCTTGTCCGTGGTCGACAGCCGTGTTGCGGCGGAGTTCGAACACATGTACGGACCGGCCGCGAAGTCCATCGGCCACGCCCGCGATTCGGGCAATGACTGGTCGATGTTCGGCTTTTACATCATGAACAACATCGGTATCGCGTTTCAATGCTACGTCACCGGCGTATTGTTTGCGTTGGGCAGTATGTTCTTTCTGTTCTGGAACGGCGTTTATATGGGCTCCATCGCGGGTTATGTGACGGCACGCGGCTTCGGCAACACTTTTTTTTCCTTCGTCGTCACACATTCAGCGTTCGAATTGACGGCCATTGCCTTATGCGGTGCCGCCGGATTGCGCGTGGGCCGCAGTATCCTGTTTCCCGGTCGCATGACCCGGCTGGATTCGATGCAAACCGCGGCGCGCGACACCAGCTCCATTGTGTTCGGATCCGCTGTGATGCTGGTCATTGCCGCAGCCTTCGAAGCGTTTTGGTCCTCCGCCACCTGGGTGATGCCCGCAGCGAAGTACGCCTGTGCGGCGGCGTGCTGGATCCTGGTGGGACTCTTCTTCATCTGGCGGCCCCGTGCAAGTTGATTCGATGACCCTGACGCTGCGGCCGCGGGCAATCTGGGAAGGATGTGACCTCGGAATACGATTGCTGCAATCCAATTTTCGTTCCGCCTATTCCTGTTATCTCATGGTTGCACTGCCGGTTTTTGCACTGTGTTTCGCGACCTATGACATTGCGGCGTGGCTGCCCGCGGCACTTATTTGGTGGTCGAAGCCCTGGCTGGATCGCACACTGCTGTTCGTGCTGTCGCGGGCGCTGTTCGGCGTGGTCACCACGCCGCCGGACGTCTGGGAAGCGCAACGCGAGGTGTGGTGGGCACAGTGGCTGGGAACGGTAACGCTGCGCCGGCTGAGTGCATCACGTTCCTTTACGCAGCCCGTCAGGCAACTCGAAGGCCTGACAGGCGCCGCGCGTGCAAGCCGGGTACGCCAGTTGGCTGCCCGCCATCGCGGCGTTGCGCGCGCCATGACTCAGGCATTTGCCGCCGCGGAACTCGCACTGGTCTTAAGCGTTGTGTCTCTCGAGCTATGGCTCGCGCCCAAACATGCCGATGTGTCCTGGATGTCGCTCCTGACCGGCGTGGCGAAACCGCAAACCATGGCGCTGACGCTGGGCTACGCCGCCGCCGTTGCCTTCGTCGAGCCATTTTATGTGGCGGCCGGATTCGGCATGTATTTGAATCGACGCGTCGAACTGGAAGCCTGGGACATCGAGCAAGAGTTTCGTCATGCATTCTCTGGCTAAGGCATGTTTGCTCGCGACGTGGTGCTTCACGGCAGCCCATGCGCAGGGAGCCGATCCGGACGCCGGCATTCTGACGCCCGCGGCGGTGCAGGCGGCGGTGGAAACGCTGCGCCACGATCCGAATTTGAGCTCCGACAAGACCGTACGATCCTTGCATTGGATCGCCGGCCAGACGCCGCCGGAGCCGCCCAAAGATGCGCCTTCTTGGATCGTCAGTTTATTTCAATTCCTCGCGCAGTCGGGGAGTTTGGTGATCTGGGTTGCGGGGGCGATTGGCTTTGCGATCGCTGCCGTGTGGGTGTTTCGCCTCCTCAAGTCTCGCCAATCCGCACCGCGCGTGGCAGCGGTGCAGGGCGCTTCACGCGTACAGGATTTGGATATCGATCCCAACTCCCTGCCTGCCGACGTGGGCGCTGCGGCATTGAGTCTGCTGGAGGCCGGTCGCACCCGGGAGGCCTTGTCGCTTCTGTATCGCGGCTCGCTGTCGCGGGTGGTGCATCGTTTCGCGGTCGCTGTGGGCGAATCCTTCACCGAAGGTGAAGCATTGCGCGCGGTGGGTCAACGATTGGATCGACCGCGGGTGCAATATTTTGCTGCGCTGGTTGCGCTATGGCAGCGCGTCGTATACGCAGCGGAAGAGGCGGCTCCGGAATCGGTCGCGGTGCTGTGCCGGGAGTTTGCGCCGACCTTCGACCGCGCGCAGGGTCTATGACGCGCGATCGCATCACTTACCTGGTCATCGTGGCACTGTCGGCGATGGTGGGTATCTGGGTGGCCCGCAATACCTACTGGGACGACACTCTGGTTCCCGTGCCGCCGCAAGGTGAAGCGGCGACGAATCCTTACTACAGTGTGCAGCACCTCGCCACGGCGCTTGGGATCCAGTCGAAATTTATCGTTTCGCTCAATGCAGCGCCGCCCAACAAGGGAGCGCTGCTGATCGATGGCTTTCAGGGAGACATGACACACACCCGCGTCGATGAGTTGGCACCCTGGGTTGAATCCGGCGGACGCCTCATCATCACCGCCGACGTCGTACTTGCCGATCCAAAATTTCAGGCATGGAGCGGCATTACTCTCGGTGCTCACTTCGACACTTCGGAAAAGAGCAAGCCGATTTCCCCCCGGCGGGACCCTGAGGAAGACTGCGCGTCGCTGGACGTCGCAATCGACGGAAAGATCACCGACAAACCGCTGACCGTTTGCCTGCCGCCGAGTGAGTTCGGTTTGGCCAGCAGGCGCACACCGGCCTGGTCCCTCGCCAACAAATCCGGCATGCAGGTATTGCGGGTAGACATCGGGCGCGGCAGCGTCACCGTCATTCCCCGGTACTCGCTCATCAGCAACAAAAATCTGATCAGGCACGAACATGCCGAGGTTTTCTTAACCGCGTCGCACCTGGTTCGGGGTGATGTCTTGTACATCGTCAATGTGGCGCGTGCGGAGACGTTGATCGCGCTGGTCTGGCGCCTTGCCGCCCCCGCGCTGGTATTTTTTGGCGCCGCCATCCTCTGCATCATCCTGCGCCAATTGCCGCGGTTCGGTCCTCCGCTGCCGCCGCCTGCGATGGTGCGGCGCTCGCTGTCGGAGCAGATCCGCGCCAACGCCGCATTCGCGTGGCGCACCCGAAAATTGACGGCACTGCGCGCCGCCGTGCGCCGGGCGTTGGATGAGACCGCGAAAAAGCGGATCGTTGCCTACAGCAGCCTCGATATACGCAAACGCGTGAGTGCCATCGCTGCATTTGCCGGTATTGACTCAAAGGCACTCAACTCAGCGATGACCGAGGATGCAGTGGCTGCGCCGCCGGTGCAGCGGGCGGCGATCGCGCTGCTCGAACAGACTCGGCGAACCTTGAACGCTCGAATTCAAAAATAAACAGGGACACACATGACCGCCGAATCCAATTCCATCGTACGCGCCGGCGAACTGTTGTCCAACTTGAGAACGCAGATTGGTAACGCACTGGTTGGCCAGAATGAAGTGGTCGATCAAATCATCATTGCGTTGATCGTCTCGGGACACGTGCTGATCGAAGGGGTCCCCGGGCTGGGCAAGACGCTGCTGGTGCGGGCATTGGCGCAGGCCATGTCGCTTCAGGTATCGCGGGTCCAGTTCACCCCTGACCTCATGCCATCGGACATCACCGGACATGCTGTGCTCGACAACACCACGCGCGCCTTGCGCATCGTGCGCGGTCCGGTATTCGCCAATGTGCTGCTCGCCGACGAGATCAATCGCGCGCCGGCCAAGACCCAAAGCGCGTTGCTCGAAGTCATGCAGGAGTATCAAGTGACGCTGGAGGGCGAAACACTGGTCTTGCCCAGGCCCTTCATCGTGTTGGCGACGCAAAATCCGCTGGAGACCGAGGGCACTTATCCGCTGCCGGAAGCCCAGCTGGATCGCTTTTTGCTGAAGATCGACATGTCCTATCCGTCGCTGGAGCAGGAGATCGACATCGTCGCGCGCACCACGACGGATCAGACCGGTGATCAGTTGCCGCTGGCCGGCGTCACCGCCGTGCTGAATGAGCGGATGGTCCTGGCGCTTCAGCAGTTGGTGGCGCGCCAACGTGTCGACAAGGCGGTGCTCGACTACGCCGTGCGTATCGCGCGCGCCACGCGAGACTGGCCCGGTATCGCTGTGGGCAGCGGCTCGCGCGGACCGATCGCAATGGTTCGGGCGGCCAAAGCGGCGGCGCTGATGGCGGCGCGGGCCTTTGTTGTGCCAGACGACGTTAAGGGAGTGGCCACAGCGGCGCTGCGCCATCGCGTCGCGCTGTCTGCCGATGCGCAACTCGATGGCCACAGCGCCGATGATCTCATCAGGGCGATCCTCGACTCGACCGCCGCGCCGCGAGTCTGAAGAAGCTGCGGTGATTTTCATGCCCTCCCGTACGCTCATTCTGGTCCTGATCGGGGCCGGTGCCGTTTTGGCTGCGTTGAGCTGCGTCGATGCGCCGCAGTCGATCATTCTGCAGGGCGCCGCGGCAAGCGGGGCGGTACTGGTGGCCGTGCTGGTGATCGATGGGTACCTCAGTTTGTCCGCGTGGAAGCGCGCGCCTTTGACATTGAAGCGCCACCTGCCGCGCGCGTTCGCCATCGGCGCCCCCGTGACGGTGGGATTGAGCCTCGAGAATGGCGGTGTGCGGCGCCACAGCGGCCGGTTGTTCGACATGGCCGATGCGAGCATGGACATGCCGAGCATGCCGCTTCCCTTTGCGCTCGAGGCGGGGCAACGGCAGACGCTGCAATTCAAGATTACGCCCACACTGCGCGGTTTGAAGCGTTTCGATCCGGCGCAGATTCGCCTGCGCTCGAATTTCGGGCTCCTGGATTTGAACTTGCAAGTGGGCGGCAGCGATTCACGGCGGGTGTTCCCCAATTTCGAACTTCATGCGGCTTTTGATTGGTTGACCGGCAAGCATCGTCTGGCGGAGATCGGCATCAAGTCGATTCGCCGGCGTGGATCCGCAACCGACTTCGATCAATTGGTGGACTATCAAGCGGGCGACGCCATACGCCACATCGATTGGAAAGCCACACTGAAGCATCAGCGGCCGATCGTGCGTAAATTTCAGGATGATCGGGATCAGTCGGTCATGTTCCTATTGGACTGCGGCCGGCGAATGCGTGCCGACGATACCCAGCATGGCGTGGGCAGCACGCACTTCGACCAAGCACTGAATGCCCTGATGCTGCTGGCATTCGTCGCGCTCAGCAAGGGCGATGCGGTTGGAGCCATGACTTTCGGCACGCCGGATCACATGGAAAGGCGCTTCGCGCCGCGCAAGGGTCGGCGGTCGCTAAATGCATTGATGGCCGAGCTCGGCGACGTGGAGCCGACTCCCACCTTTTCCGACTACACGCGCGCTGCCGCGGATTCGATCCGCCGCCACCGCAAACGGGGATTGCTGGTGCTCATTACGAATTGCCGCGATGAGGATGCGACCGAGTTGTCGGTGGCGCTGGGCTTGCTTCGCACGCGACACCTGGTGGTGCTTGCCAATCTGCGTGAGAAAATCGTCAGCCAGATCGCGGATCAGCCGCTGGTGACGGAGCAGAGCGGCCTGGAGGTGGCCGCCGCACTGGAGTATGAACAACGCCGCCGGGACATGCTGCGTCGCTTGGCCATGGGCGGGGTGATGATGATCGATTGCGAACCGCAGCAGTTGGGCATCGAGTTGGTGAATCGCTATACGGCGCTGAAACGATCGGGCGCGATATAGTCGATGCGTGCAGTGTAACCCACGTATTATCCTAGCCGTTCCTGGTGCACCAGGGCAACGGCGGCCAGGTTTTCACAGCGAGTTGCTCACGCGCGTCAAGCTACCCGCCTGCTGCGAGTTGAGAAGATACAAATCGCGCGTGGCCGGATCCTGCGTGGAAATCGGGTTCAACGCTTCGAAAAAGCCGGTGTGGCCGCTGTCGCGGAACGTACCGCTCAAGGTCACGGCATTGCTGGCCGGCAAAGTTCCCACCATGACTCCGGCCTGGTTGGAGCTCGCATCGATGGCGATCAAGGCCCCGCCGCTCACGCCATCTTCAACATATTGATATCCAGTCGTGGCGTTCGTGACTGTCACCGGCGTCAATCCGGTGACCTGAAAGAGCGTCTCGTAAGGGGTGGCCGTGGTCACGGTATCATTGGGCCAAGGCTGCTGTTCACCGCCATTCACGAAGGTGGAATTGGCGAGCGGCGCTTGGATGACCGCCCCATCGACACCCACGATGCCGGATTGGGTGCCGCTGCGCGTTAATACCTTGGTCGCTGTGTCGTTGGTCTGGGTCCAGGTTTCATAGTAGACGGTTGAAGCGGTTGCGACGAACGTGCCGCCGTTGCCCGCCCCGATAACCAGCGTCGTCGCGCTACCGCCCGATGCCGGCAGGGTGCGAATGGTATAGGTCGGATTCTCGACGCCCCAGAGCAGATTAGCGCCGGCCACGGGAAACAGCAGCGTCGCGATGCTGCCTGTCTCACTGTCGATCATTGTCGGTGCCGCCGATCCGTCCGCCGGCATTGAGTAAATCGCTGCAGAAGCCGGTGTGGCGCCGGCAGCCGGTGTGTTGATCGAGAAATACAGCGAACTCGGCGAGGCGGCAAACAACGCCTTGGCGTTGGTGGGGATCCAGTTGGGAATGGCGAACAGCGATGCGGACACCGTGTGTCCCACGTAATCGACATAGACGATGTTGCCGTCGACAACGTAAAGCTGACCTGAGGGATAGCCTTGCGTCGTGCCGACGGACAAGGCCACCGCGACGCCGATCGGCGCCGCGAACGTGCCGAGTACCACCGGATTTTCGAAATTGCCGTCGACCAGCACCAGGCTTGCGCCATTCTTGACCACAAAACCGGAAATCCCGCCTTGCGCCGTGCGCACAGTCGCGACCGGCATTGCGGTGGCGACAATGGGCGCATCTGCCGGCGACATCCCGGTCTTCACCATGTGAATCACATCATCGGCGGTGTTGCACACGCCGTCGGGTCCCGGCAGCCGATAGATGTACGACGAATTCATCGGCGTCACGAGATCGGCCGTGAAGTACACGCCGACGTAGTCGTAATTCGCGCCCGCAACGGCGGTGCCTGACAAGGTGCAGGTGTCATCGACGGTCGCCGCGTTCTCGCTCGACACCTGCTGTGCCGCGGGCGTGCTGGTCGAGGTGAGGTCGACTTCGTGAATGACGCCGTCGCTGCCCTTGTAGATTTCGATGCCGGCCGCCTGGCCCAGTGATTGCCCGGTCATGAAGTCGATGGTGCCGCGCAAAGACTGTTTCTTGCCGGCATAGCTGCCCACCGGTGCCGCGGAAAATGTCTCGGTCGCATCGTCCGCCCAGGCGACGAATACACCGGTCGTTCCTATGTAGCTGTCGAGGGTGGGCGGGGGCGGCGGAGGTCCATTATATCCGCCGGCACCACCACCGCCGCATGCCGACAAAATACCGGCGATAGCCGTCCCCAACACCGATGCTGCCACGAACTTACGCATGCGAGGCTCCCTTTCCCAACAGTTGGTACGTTGGATTCGAATTGTTCGAATCGATGCAACGTTAACGGCGCCGCAGCGCTCGCGTTGACTCAAGGCCATGAATTGATTCGATGACGATTCTGCAATCTTCCAAAGGCGTGGGAAGTGGACCCGGGCCGCTGTTGCCTGCAGGCGGGCGGATCGATTGCACGAATTACAGTATCAAAACTTGTGTCGTAGCTGCTGGCCACGCCGTCGTGAACGCCGCTGTACAAAGTCCCCAGTAGGCGTCGATCGGGTTGAACCGATGATCCGCAGGAGAAACCTCGGAGTTGCCGCGCTCCGTGAATCCGCCGTCGAATCGAGGCTCCGAACCAACGGTGTAGCGGCGCCGGTCCAGACCTCATGTGTCTTGGTTGTAGGCATCTGCCAGATGCCGAGGACAGCCCCGACGGGCAAAGGGGTTGGGTAGCCGGATTCGACATGATGCGGTATACACCCGTACTGCGTATTGGACAGGATGCCCAACCATTCCGCGCGTGCATCGCGAACCACTTGATTGCTGAATCGTGCGACGCGTGATCGGAGTCCAGTAGCGCAATTAGCACATTGACATCTAGCAGGGCGCGCACCTATCCAAAACCGCTGATATCAAGTCCACCCCGGCTGAATGACGGAATCCCGATCGATCTGCCGGGAGCGGCTAATAGGCATCTTCGTCGCGAAGCGCGTTGATCAGCTCGTTCGTGACGATGCCTCCGCGCCGCGCGAAGGGCTTCAGCCCGTAAACCGCCTTGGGTTCCTTCACCGACAGCGGCTCTGGCGGAGTCGTCAGTGCGCGCCGCGCGAGCTCGGAGATCATTTCGCCGACAGTGTCTTGCGCTCCTGCTTGGCGCGTTCCTTGGCGGCTGCAGCGACATCGTCGGCGATCTCGCGCGTCGTTCTCATGGATGCGATGCTGATCGAATCAAACCTCGAGATCCACTGCGCCGGCTAAAGGCCGGTCCGGCGCTCCCCGCTGAGGGACTCGGCCAGGAAGGGTGCCGCCCGAGTGGGCGAGAAGACCCGTTAGGCCGTATTCCCCGCATCGACGGTAATGACGGTGCCGGTGATGTTCCGGCCTCCCTCGCCGAGCAGAAACAGCGCGCTTTGCGCAACATCGATCGGCTCAGGCATGCGATGCAGGGCGCTGCGACGCGCGATTTTTTCGCGTTGCGAATCGCTCAGCTCATGCGTCATTTCAGTCGCGACGAAGCCGGGCGCCAGCGCATTCACGGTGATGCCGAGCTGCCCCACCTCGCGCGCCAGCGAGCGCGTGAAGCCGATCAACGAGGCCTTGGTGGCGCTGTAAACCGACAAGCCGCTGTAGCCGGTCGCGGCAACGATGGAGGCGATGTTCACGATCCGGCCTTCGCGCTGCGTCATCATGGACCGAAGGACGTACTTCGACAGCACGATGGGCGAGACGGTGTTCAGATGAATCAGCCGTTCAATTTCCTGATCGCGCATGTTGGACAGGATGCCGCTCGTGCCCAATCCCGCATTGTTGATCAAGCCGTACAAAGCGCCGAAATCGGCGCGCAGCGTGCGCACAAGCGGCGCCAGCGCCGCAAGATCGGACAGGTCGCAGGCCCGAAATTCGATGGAACCCCGGCCTTCCTGGGCTGCCTTCGCGGCGGCCGCCGACAGCTCGGCGCTCAACTTGCGGGCGACGGCGATGACTCGGTAGCCCTCGCTCGCCAGCGTGGCGCTCATGGCCAGTCCCAGTCCACGGCTGCCGCCGGTGACGATGACGTTACGCATCGGGAGACGGGCTGCCGGGGCGCACCAGCTTGCCGGCGCCGCTCATTTCCAAGGTGGGCACGAAACGCAGCTGCGCGGGCACCTTGTGGGCGGCCAGCGTGCGGCGACAGGCGCTCAATAAATCGCTCTTGATCTTGTCCGACGTGCTCGTATCGGCCGAGCTCGCGTTGTCCGCCAGAACCACTTCCGCCACCACCAATGAGCCGGTCAGCGGGTTGCGCCGCGCCTTCACGAGCGACATGCGCACGCGCGGGTCCGCATTGAGCACCGACTCGACTTCTTCCGGAAACACCTTCAGTCCGCCGACATTGATGACGCCGCCCTTGCGGCCGCGAAAATAGAAGCGTCCGTTCGTCAGTTCGACCAAATCGCCGGTGTCGACGTAGCCGGCCTCGCCGATGATGGGTGCTTGCGCGCTGCCGAGATAACGCGTGGCGTTGCGCCGCGAGCGAATCCACAGCGTTCCGTCCTGAATTTTCAGATCAATACCGTTGCTGGAAGTGCCGATCAAATTTTCCGGAAATCCCGCGAGTCCGTCGTTGACATCGAAGGCCACTCCCGCTTCCGTGGAGGCAAAGGCATGTGCAACGCGCGCCTGCGGATAGGCGGCGCGCAAATTATCCAACACGGTCTGATCGGCAACCTCGCCCGACAGGCGCACGTATTCCGGCGCGATGAGCGCCGTCTCGCCGCTCATCAGCGCGCGGCGCCAATGCGAGGGCGTTCCCGATATGTGGGTGACTCCGGCGGCTCCGGCGCGCGCCAAAAACTCACGCGTGGGCTCGCCGGCACTGGAGAGCACCAGGGGCGACCCGGAAAGCACCGCCCGCAGGTAGATTTGCAGTCCCCCGTAGCGGCGAATGTCGTAGAACGTGCTCCATACCATCGGCTTGGTCGACGGCGGGTGGCGCGGCAGGGCACCGGCAAGGCTGTCAAAGGTATGCACCACCAATTTCGGCACGCCCGTCGTGCCGGAGGTCAACAGGATCCATTCGGTCGTCTCGGAAGTCCGGCGCCGCTGAGTTTCAGGTTCGGGCTGCGCCGCGACGGCCTCGAGGACGACGTCCGCTTCGGCGGTGGCGCGGACGAAGTCGAGGTGCTCAGGCGTCAAGTCGGGCGTGCAGAGCACGACCCGGTGCGCCACGCCGTCGAGCTCCAGCAGCGCAATCGCGGTGCTCAGCTGCTCACGCATGGCCAGCATCACCGTTTTGCCGCGAAATGATTCGAGTCTACCGCCGAGAATCGAACCGGCGGCGAGGGCTTGAAAGGCCACCGATCCCAAGCGCGCCGTGAAATGCGCCGGCGGCAGGGCCGCTCGATGAAATGGATTCCCACAACGAACTCATTCCGACATTCTAGCAGCGGCAAGTGCAGGCTCGACAACGCTTCCTCAAGCATTCTGTCAAAATGCTGCGTTCTGGAGCGATTCCGTGCCTAGCATCGAAACCCATTCCGCGACTTTGTCCGCCAACCTCGGCGAGCTGTACCCGAGCACTGCGCGGGCGGCGGAACTACGGGGTGCCGGCGATCCGGGTGCGCTCTATCCCGATGAAGCGCGGCATGTGCAAAGAGCGGTGCGAAAACGCGTGGAGGAATTCGCGGCGGGAAGATTATGCGCCCGGCTGCTGCTGCGAGAATTTGGCATCGCCCATTTCGCCATCGAAGTCGGTGCCCATCGGCAGCCCCTGTGGCCGGAAAGCGTGGTGGGCAGCATTACCCACACGGCCGGTTTTTGCGCGGCGGTGGCTGCCCCCAAAGAGAGCCTGCGCTCGGTCGGGATCGATACGGAAATCGCGGGCAGCGTCAAGACCGAATTGTGGCGGGGGATTTGCACGCCGTCGGAAACAGTCTGGCTGCGCGCTTTGCCGAAATCGGAACAGCTCGCTGCGGCGACCTTGATCTTCTGCGCGAAAGAGGCGTTCTACAAATGCCAATTCACCGTGGCCCAAGAACACTTGGGATTTCACGATGTCTCCGTCGAACTGCCGGGGTGGGGTGAGAAGCGCGGCGCATTTGTCGTACTTGCGAATCGCCGCATTGAACTCGAAAGGAGCGCTGCATTCCCGCTGCGCGGTCAATATCTATTTCACGAGCAATTCGTTACGGCGGCCATGGCTCTGCCGCCCGATCAGTACGCCTTGTCATCGCGAAACACCCTGACGACGGTCAACAGCAGGATCTTGATGTCGAGCAACGGAGACCAATGCCGCAGGTAGTCGAGGTCGTAATTGACCCGTGCTTCCATGTCTTCCAGATTCAAAGTCTCGCCGCGCCAGCCATTGATCTGCGCAAGACCGGTGATGCCCGGCAACACTTTGTGGCGCACCATGTAGCCCTTGATGAGCTTTCGATATTCTTCATTGTGAGCCACTGCATGAGGTCTCGGGCCGACCAAGCTCATTCGGCCTTGCAGCACATTGATGAGCTGCGGCAATTCATCCAGCGACAGCCGGCGCAGCACCCGGCCAATGCGAGTGATGCGGCTGTCGGTTTTGGAGGCCTGGCGGATGTGCGCGCCATCCTCCGTGACCCGCATGGTGCGAAACTTGTAGACCCCAATTTCCCGGCCGTCCAAGCCATAGCGGCGCTGCGTGAATATGACGGGTCCCGCAGAGGTCAGTCTGATCGCAATGGCGATGAGCACCAGCAATGGCAGCAACAGCAGCAAGATGATCGCTGAGAAGCTGACGTCAAGCACGCGCTTGACGACGCCGCGATAGCCGTAAAAAGGCGTTTCGCACATGGCCACGACCGGGATGCCGTGGATCTCGCCCGGGCGCGCCTGGATCAAGTTGAATACGAAGATGTCGGGCACGTAGTAGATGGACGCCGTGGTGTCGCGTAAATCATCCAACAGGTCCATGACCCGCTTGACGTGGCGAATCGGCAACGCAATGAAGATCACATCCGTGCGGTTTTCTTTCACATACTGCGACATATCGGCCAACGTGCCGATCAGATTGGCTTCGCCATCCATACCGAGCCGATCTTTGCTGCGATCGTCGAAGAAACCGGCCAATTTCACCTGCATGCCCGGATTGCTCAGCAAGCGGCGCGCGAGTTCGAAACTGGTGGTGTTGAATCCGGCAATGATGGCGCTGCGACTCTCGACGGCGTTGATCAAGACGCGGCGCTTCACTTCTTGCATTGCCAGGGTGGTGGCGATCAGCACCACCGGCGTCACCGCCGCCCACGTGAGAAGAATACGCCGCGGATAAACGGTGAAGGTTTTCGTCACGTAGCCCACCGCGAGCAGGATCAACAGCATCATCATCCATCGCAGGATCACATCCGCGATATCAGAAAGGTGCGTTGCGGTGAGCTCCGTGCTCACTTCGCGCGGGGGTTGCACCAGCACGAGGCACAGCACACTGACGATGACGATGGCTGCCGAGGAGGGATCGAAATGATGACCGAACAGCACGATGGTGGCGTACAGCGAGCCGACGGCGACTATCGCAGGCAGCACGGCCTGAACCGCGGCCAGTAGCGCGACCATGAAGCTCTGCTTTAGCAAGACCGGCTGGGTCATCCGATATCCGTTGAAGTGCGAACGCCGCGGCCCGTCGCCCGAATGATATTCTAGGCGCCTATGACCAACGTTCCATTACTCGATCTTAAGGCTCAGTACGCGCAGATTCGCGCTGAAGTGATGCCCATCATAGAGGAAGTTTGTGCGAGTCAGCGCTTCATCCTCGGCGAACATGTGCACGCTTTGGAGGCCGAGGTGGCGGCTTATTGCGTCAGCTCCGCCGGCATCGGCGTCTCTTCCGGCACGGATGCGCTGCTGCTGGCACTGATGGCGCTAGGGGTGGGCGCGGGCGATGAAATAATTACAAGTCCCTTCACCTTTTTTGCGACTGCGGGAACGATTGCGCGTCTGGGTGCGCGTCCGGTGTTCTGCGACATTGACCCGCACTCGTTTAACTTATCCCCAGCCGCGGTGACCGAATTCATCGATCGACTTTGCACCGTAAAGGGCGGCCGGCTGATCAATCGGGGCACGGGCGGGCACATCAAGGGGATCATGCCGGTGCACCTCTATGGCCAGGCAGCCGACATGGATCCGCTGATGGCCCTGGCCAACCAATACGATCTGAAAGTGATCGAGGACGCCGCGCAAGCCATCGGCACGGAATACAAGGGCGTGCGCGTCGGCTCGATTGGCGATATCGGCTGCTTCTCGTTCTTTCCGAGCAAGAATCTCGGCGCGTTTGGCGATGCCGGCTTGTGCACGACCAATGATGCTCAGCTGGCTGAGAGCATGCGCGTGCTGCGGGTGCACGGCGGCAAGCCCAAATATTTTCATGCGGTGATCGGCGGCAACTTCAGAATCGATGAGTTGCAGGCCGCGGTGCTGCGCGTGAAGCTCAAGTACCTCGACGGTTGGACCGCCGCGCGGCAGCGAAATGCCGCCCACTACAATGCGGCGTTTGCGGCCGCCGGCCTGGCGGGTAAGCTGGCCGCGCCGAAGGCAACGGTGCAGGGCCGCCATATTTTCAATCAGTACATCGTGCGCGTAAAAAATCGCGATGCGCTGAAGGATCATCTGACCGCGCGCAATATCGGCACCGAAATTTATTATCCGGTGCCGCTGCATTTGCAGAAATGCTTTGCCTATTTAAAGCATGCGACCGGCGATTTTCCGGAATCCGAGTCCGCCGCCGCCGACACCTTGGCGCTGCCTGTGTACCCGGAACTGACGCCCGCGCAGCTCGATCATGTGGTCGCGAGCGTCGCGGAGTTTTATCGCGGCGTCGAGGGCGGCGAACGGCAGCGCGGCGCAGCAATCTAGCCTTTCTTGAAGTCGTCCGGCAGCAGCTGGTGGCGCGAAAGCAATTTATAAAAATCCGTGCGGTTGCGCTTCGCGAGGCGCGCGGCCTGACTGACATTGCCGGTCGTGATCTGCAAGATCTGCGACAGATAGTTGCGCGTAAATTCATCGCGCGCCTCGTCGAATGAGGGCAGGCGGGTGGGGTTGCCGCCCAGAGACTGCTGCACCAATTCCGCCGTGATGATCGGCCCGTGCGATAGGGCGACATTCTGGCGCACGACGTTGTAGAGCTGGCGCACGTTGCCGGGCCATTCCGCCGTCGCCAGCAATTCAACCGCTTCGGGCGCATAGATCTTGCGCTGGCCGGTCTCCTTGGCGATCTGCTCCAGAAAGTGCGCGACCAGCAAGGGGATGTCTTCGCGACGGCGCCCGAGCGAGGGCACCTCGATGTGCACCACATTGAGCCGATAGTAGAGATCTTCGCGGAATTGTCCCGCGACCATCAATTCGTGCAGGTCGCGATGCGTGGCCGAAATAATACGCACATTGGTTTGCACCGCATCGGCGCCGCCCACGGGGCGAATCGTGTTGTCCTGGAGCACGCGCAACAATTTCACTTGCAGCCGCATCGGCATGTCGCCGACTTCGTCCAGCAGCAAGGTGCCGCCATCGGCGGTTTCGAACAGGCCTTTTTGGGCGCGCGTCGCACCCGCGAACGCGCCGCGTTCGTGACCGAAGAGTTCGGACTCCAACAGGTTCTCGGCCATGGCACTGCAATTGATCGAGACGAACGGCTTATTGCGGCGCGGGCTGGCCTCGTGGATGGCGCGGGCCAGCAATTCCTTGCCCGTGCCGCTCTCGCCGGTCAACAGGACCCGCGCGTCGGTTCCGGCCACCATATTGGCCTGGGCCAATTTGTCTTCCATGAGCTGATTGCGCGTGATGATATTGGCGCGCCAATCCTCATCGACATGCGCGAAACCGGACACCTTGAGCGCTTTTTGAACGTGATCGAGCAGTTCCTGCTTGTCCACCGGCTTGGTGAGAAAGCCGAAGGCACCGCTTTGCGTCGCGTGCACGGCATCGGGAATGGTGCCATGCGCCGTGAGAATGATGACCCGCAGGCCCGGCCAGCGGCTCTGTAGCTCCTTGAGCAGTCCGATGCCGTCCATCTGGTCCATGCGCAGATCCGTGATCACCAGATCCGGGCGGAAACGCACGCACGCGGCCAGCGCGGCGGCGGCACTTTCGACCGCTTCAACCTCGTAGTTTTCAGCGCGCAGACGGATCGTCAGCAGGCGCAGGAGTCCGGGGTCGTCGTCGACCACCAGGATGCGCGCTTTGCGCTTCTGCGGGCTCTGCGAGTCACGGGTGCCCGGCTGCAGGCCGAACGACAGGGGGGTGGTGGCAGCAATCGAATAGGCGTTCAGTGCGGTCTCTCCGGTTAGGCGTTACGGCTTCTGGGGGACGCTGGTTCCACGGTCGGTGACAGATCGTTGCTCAATATGAGTTACTGCCTCGAGTTTAGCCCTAGCCTCGTCCAAGGCCTTGCGCAACTTCGCATTTTCGTCGGTTTCGACTGTCAGGCGACGATTGATCGCCTGCAGCTTGTCATGCGAGTCGTTGGGCACGGCATCGCGCATACGCTCGTTTTCGGCCTGCAAGATCAGTCGTTGCTCGACCTCTTTGAGCTGCACCGTGGCCAACAGGCGCTCCACAGGGAGGAGAGTTTCAGGCCTGGCGAGCAATTCCGCCAACTGTCGCTGCGCCGCGACGGGATCGGCCCCGCTGTAGCCCGGAGTGGCCAACGCCAGCGCGTACCGCAGTCGGTTGCTGGTCGTCGGCTGCAGCTCGGCCGCGTCCTTCGCCTGCTGGAAGATTTCTGCCTGCCGGGCCGGGTCGCCCTGGGGCAAGTTGCTCATCATTTCCAATAAGGGTGCCACCGGACTGGGGTCCTGCTTGCGGGTGCTCGGGCGCGATCGGGGCGGGCGCCTTGGGCTGGCCCATCATCCCGCAACCGCCCAAGAGCGCGAGGCAGGCGAATGCTGCAATGCGATTGCACTTATGCGGCATGAGCTTTTTCGCGCGCCGCGGCGGGGCCGGTGGTCCTAAGAGGCAGGCGGACGCGGAAATGCGCGCCGCCGCTTTTCGATTCGAAAATCTCGATGCTGCCACCGTGGGCATTGACGAACTCGGTGACCACCGAGAGGCCGATTCCGGTGCCCTTGACGTGGCCGCCCTGCGGTGTCTTTCCCTGATAGAACGCTTCGAAAATTCGGTTGCGCTCCTCGGCGGGAATACCAGGACCGCTGTCCATGACATCCAATATCAGCTGCTCCCGCTCGGCGCGGGCGTGCAGGGAAATGGTCCCGCCGCGCGGCGTGAACTTGACCGCGTTGGAGAGCAGATTGTCGAGAATCAGGCGCACCTTGCTGCGGTCGGCCAGCGGCGTGAGATCTTCCACCTGCACATCCAGCCGCACGCGTTGCGCGACCAGCGTGAGCTGCTGATTCTCGAGCACGCTCTTGATCAGCGGGCGCAGTTTGAATTCGGACACTTCCAAGCCGACGCTCTTCGCCTGCCAGGCACTGAAGGACAAAAGATTTTCGATCAGTCGCTGCAGCTTCATGCCGTTCTCGCGCAAAATTGCCGTGACTTCGCGCTGTCCGCTTTGTAGCTCGCCCACCGCCCCGTCCATCAACAGTTCGGTTCCTTCGCGGATATTTGCCAATGGCGTTTTCAATTCATGCGACATATGTCGCAGAAATCGGTTCTTCTCCTGCGCCAAATCCAGCAATCGGCCCCGCAACCACTCCAATTGAGCCGCCAATCGCTCCAGGTCCGCCGGCCCGCGAATGTCGATCGGGCGCGAGAACGTGCCTCTCCCCAGTTCGCTGATGGCCCGATCGATGGCGCGAATCGGCCGGCCGAACAGGTACGTGAAGACGCCGACCACGGCCAGCGTCATCGGCACGAGCAGCAAAGTTTGCCAAACCAGATTCTCCTGCGCGCGTTGTGTCGCCAGCTCCAGGCTCGCCGTTTCCTTGTCGATCTGCAGGCTGATCCGATCGGAGACGCCGGACGCCGCTTCCAACAGTTGCGGGAAGGCGGCGATCACTTCGGCCATGCGGCTGGAATTCGGCGAGGCGTGCCGCAAGTCCTGCAGCAATTGATCCGCTTTGGACTCCACCGCGCGCACGCCTTCTTGCGAGGTCTCGTCGAGCGGCAGCGTGAGAAGGCCATGAGTGGCGGTGATCAAGCGTGCATGATGCTGCGCGTAGGCATCCAGCAGGTCGGCGCTGCCGGTCACTTGGTACAGGCGCGCTTGGCGATCCAGCGCTTCAATCTCTTCGAACATGCGTTGATTGCTGCGGGTTCCCTGCATGCCGTGAGCCACGAGCTGCTGGCTGCGTACCGACAATCGATTCATTTGCACGGCGGCATTGACGATCGCGAACAGCAGCGGCGCGGCCACGATCGTGAATCCGATCAGCATCAGTCCGCTCAGTGACTTCGGTCGGGGCAATCGCATGGCGGGCATTCTAGCAGCGTGCAGCCGTCAAAAAGGAGTGACCGCGGTCGTAACTGTACAATCGGCGCCATGAGCCGCGACGCGCCGTATTCGCAACTATCTCCCGAGACCGTGCTCGACGCCATCGAGGCGCTGGGTTTTCGCTGCGACGGGCGGGCACTGGCGCTCAATAGCTATGAAAACCGGGTCTATCAAATAGGCATCGAGGACGCTGCGCCGGTGGTCGCGAAGTTCTATCGTCCGGGGCGCTGGAGCGATGCGGCGATCCGCGAGGAACACGCCTTCTCCGGCGAGCTCGCCGCCCAGGAAATCCCGGTGGTTGCCCCCTTGTTGCAGGCGGGTGAATCCATGCACTTGCACCAGGGCTTTCGCTACGCCGTGTTCCCACGGCGCGGCGGACACTGGCCCGAACTCGGCAACACCGAGGAGCGCGAATGGGTCGGACGGTTCCTCGGCCGCATCCACGCGGTCGGGCGAGCGGGCCGGTTCAACGAACGTGCATCGCTCGACATGCAGGAGCTCGGCCGCCGGGCGCGGGACTTCGTCTTGGAGGGCGATTGGATGCCCGACTATTTGGCAACCAAGTACGCCGAAGTGACGGACGAATTGTTGGAAGCGGTGGAGGCGCGCGCGCAGGGTTGGGGCGGCGCCAGGCTCGGGCGCATCTTGGGCGATTGCCACCGCGGCAATATTCTCTGGACGGATCTGGGGCCTCATTTTGTCGACCTCGACGATTGCCTGACCGGCCCTGCCATTCAGGATTTATGGATGCTGTTGGCGGGAGGACGACAGGAAATGCGCACCGAACTTACGGATCTGCTGAAAGGCTATGAGCAGTTCCTGCCCTTTGACCGGCGCGAGATCGACTTGATCGAGCCGCTGCGGGCCTTAAGGATGATTCACTACTCGGCGTGGCTGGCGCGGCGCTGGCACGATCCGGCGTTTCCCAAGGCTTTTCCGTGGTTCGCGGAGCCGCGCTATTGGGAACAGCACCACCGCTCGCTGCAAGACCAACTGGCGGCGGTGCTCGAACCGCCGCTGGAGTTGTGACGGCCGCACGGCGCGAGCCTGTTGTGGTGAGGGGGAGTTTTGGTAATGATAGAAGCATGGCCGGGATAAACATGATGACGGGTAACAAAGCGCTGCTGAGCCGGGGTGTCGAGGTGCTGCTGCTGTGCGTGGCGATGGCGGCGATGTCCGCCTGCAATCGAGACTCAACCCCCGCGCCGGCCGCCAATGCGGTGTCGCACGTCAAACCGAAGGCCCCTGCTGCGCCCAAACCCGGCGCCACGGCGGCGGAACAGACGGCCGGCATGGTGCAGGCCGCGAGTCAGGGCAAGTCGACGGTGCCGGTCGAATTGAAGTTCGACATTGCACAGCGACCGAAGGTCGGCGAACCGCTCACCATTGATCTCGCACTGATTGCACAGATCGACGCGAGCCCCGCAACGATTCAGCTGACCGGTGCCGATGAAGTCTCGGTGGCGTCCGATGCAAATCAATTCGAAATTCCCACCGAGCAGGCGGGTGAAGTTTACCGCCAGACCGTGAAAGTCACGCCCAACGCCGAAGGCGTGGTGTTGCTTGGCGTGACCGTGTCGCTCAAACATGACGAAATCGTCGATCAGAAGGCGTTTTCGATTCCCATCATCGCCGATCGCTGAAACTTAAGGCGTCGGACACCGGAACGTCCTATAATGGTGAGTTTCCCTCAAAGGCCTCATCGTGACTCAGAAACTTCGCAACATTGCCATCATCGCGCACGTCGATCATGGCAAGACCACGCTCGTCGATCAATTGTTGCGTCAGTCCGGCACGCTCGATGCGCGCAAAGACTTGCAAGAGCGCGTCATGGATTCGAACGATCTGGAGCGCGAGCGCGGCATTACGATTCTCGCGAAAAACACCGCGATCACCTGGGGCGACTATCGCATCAATATCGTTGACACGCCGGGCCACGCCGATTTCGGCGGCGAAGTGGAGCGCGTGCTCGCGATGGTCGATTGCGTGCTGCTGCTCGTCGATGCGGTGGACGGGCCGATGCCGCAGACGCGCTTCGTCACGCAGAAAGCTTTCAAACACGGCCTGCGGCCCATCGTGGTGATCAACAAGATCGACCGCGACGAAGCGCGGCCGGGTTGGGTGCTGGACCAAACGTTCGATTTGTTCGACCGCCTCGGTGCCACCGATGCGCAATTGGATTTTCCGGTGGTCTATGCATCGGCGCTGCGCGGATTCGCGGGCCTCGACTCGACGGTGCGCGACGGCGACATGCAGCCCCTGTTCAAAACCATCGTCGAGCATTGCCCGCCGCCGGATGTGGACGTCGACGGACCGCTGCAGTTGCAGGTCACGCTGCTCGATTATTCCAGCTATGTCGGCGCCATCGGCATCGGCCGCATCAAGCGCGGCACCATCAAGCGCGGCATGACGGTGACCGTGGTTTCGCGCGAGGGCAAGCAGCGCTCCGAAAAAATTACCCAGATTTTGGGATTCCATGGCCTCACCCGGGTCGAAGTCGAATCCGCCGGGGCCGGAGACATCGTGGCGTTCGCGGGAATCGCGGAACCGAAGGTTTCCGATACCTTGTGCGACCCGGCAACCGTGGAACCGCTGCCGAGCCTGACGGTGGATGAACCCACCATCAGCATGACCTTCGAGGTCAATACCTCGCCCTTTCTGGGCCGCGAGGGAAAGTTCGTCACCAGCCGCCAGATTCGCGAGCGCCTCGAGCGCGAAGCCATCCACAACGTCGCGCTGCGCGTCGAGCCGACCGCCGATCCTGACAAGTTTGTGGTCTTCGGCCGCGGCGAGCTGCACCTCGGCGTATTGCTGGAGAACATGCGCCGGGAAGGCTTTGAAATGGCGGTCTCGCGGCCGCGCGTCGTGGTCAAGCAGGTCGACGGCGCGGCGCACGAACCCTATGAGCAAGTCACCGTGGATGCAGACTCCGATGCGCAGGGGGACATCATGTCGGCGCTCGGCAGCCGCGGCGCGGAGTTGAAGGACATGCAGGCCGACGGCCGAGGCCGCATTCGCCTGGATTACATGGTGCCTTCGCGCGGCCTGATCGGCTTTCAGACCGAGTTTCGCACCATGACGCGCGGCACCGGCCTCTTGCACCACGTGTTCGATCACTATGGCCCGGTGGTACAGCGCGAACTGGGCCAGCGGGCGAATGGGGTGCTCATCGCCAATGGTCAGGGGACCGCATTGGGCTATTCACTGTTCACCTTGCAGGAGCGCGGCCGGCTGTGCATCGGTCCGGGCGAAGAGGTCTACGAGGGCATGATCATCGGCCTCAACAATCGCGACAACGATCTGGTCGTCAATCCTCTGAAGGGCAAGAAGTTGACCAACATGCGCGCGGCCGGCAAGGATGAAAATGTCGTGCTGACCCCGCCGATTCGATTCACCTTGGAACAGGCCATGGAGTTCATCGATGATGACGAACTCATCGAGGTGACCCCAAACTCGGTACGCCTGCGCAAGCGCAATCTGAAGGCAACCGACCGCAAACGCTCCGAGCGTGAAACCGCGGATCAGGGAATTTGACGAAATATTGGCCGAACCGAGACGCGCGTCACGCCGCCCATCCGGGATCTCCCTAACATCTGACGTATTCAGGTGCCGGGTAACACCGGCTCACGCGCGGGGAGATCTTTGGCCTTGTCACGCGATACCGCGGCTGCCATTCGCAGCGAGCCAGCGCAGTCTGCAGACAGCCTCAACCCTCTGCTGGAACGCCAGATCGCGGAGACGCGCGGCCGCAGCGGCGCGCCCGACCTCGATCAACTCCTGAAAACCATCAGTGCGCACTACGATCGGCTCGATGCCGAGCGGCGCGGCGTCGTGCGCTCGATGCAGCTGATGTCGGATGAAGCGCAGGCGATGACCCGCGAAATTCGCGAGCAAACCGCCACGCACTTGCAGAACATCCTCGACAACGTCAAGGACGCGATCATCACGGTCGATGACAGCGGCCGCGTCGAGTCCTGCAATCATACGGGGGAACGGATCTTCGGCTATCCCCCCGCCGAGATCCTCGGGCGTTCCATCGGGATGCTGCTGGCTGATGTGGACGCAAAGCACCCTTGCGACTACCTCGAGCGACTGGCGACCAAGATCGACGATACGCATGTGGACTTGGCAGCCACGCAAACCTGGGGGCTGGTCAAGGGCGGCAGCCGCGTTGCCATTGAGGTTGCCGTCAGCAAGGCCAAGCTCAATTGGTTGGACGGTTACATCGTTTGTATTCGCGACATTACCGAGCGTCATCTCGCCGAAGTGTCGGTGCGCGAAAGCGAGGGGCGCTATCGAACGCTGGTGGAGCATGCGCCGGAGGCGATCGTGGTCTTCGACGTCGACGGAGGAAAGTTCGTCGACGTCAATGACAACGCCTGCCGCTTCTTCAAGATGAGCCGCGCTGAGCTGCTCGGCAGCGGGCCGGACAAGATCAGTCCAGCGCTGCAAGCGGACGGCACGCCTTCCTTTGGCGTGGCGCGCGGCTACATCGACAGCGCCCTGGCCGGCGAGGTACCGGTGTTCGAATGGGTGCACTGCGATTCCGCCGGTCAGAACTTTCCCTGCGAAGTGCGATTCGTGCGGCTGCCCAGTTCCAACCGGCGCTTGATCAGGGCGAGCATCATCGATATCACCGAACGCAAGCGAGCGGATGCGATCGCTTCGGGAGAGCGGCGCGTATTTGAAAAAATCGCCGCCAATGCACCGCTGAATGCCGCGCTGGAGGCCATCTGTGAATTGATCGAACGCGCCATGCCCGAGAGCTGCTGCGCGATCAATCTCCTGGATCGCGACAAACAAGCCTTGAGTTTCGGCGTGGCGCCGAATCTGCCGCGTGAATTCGTGCAGGCAATGGACTATGTCCCGATCGGCATCCGCTTCGGTTCCTGTTCCGCGGCGGTGTATTTGAGCCGTCTCGTCACGGTCGCCGACATCGAAAGCGACGCTCTTTGGGAATATCGCCGCGATGCCGCGCGCGCCGCGGGATTCAGGGCCGCCTGGTCCGCGCCCATCGTGGCATCGGACGGCCAGGTGGTGGGTACTTTTGCCGTGTACCGCGGGCAGGTCGGCATTCCCTCGTCCCGCGATCACGAGCTCATGGTGCGCATGGCACAGATTGCCGGCATCGCCATTGAACGCCGCGCAGCGGAAGACGCCCTGCGCAACAGCGAATCGAAGTTTCGCGGCCTGTTCGAGAGCGTCATGGAGGGTGTCTATCAAACGACGCGCGACGGCCGCATTCTCGTCGCCAACCCGGCCTTCGTGAATTTGTTGGGCTATTCCTCGGCCGAGGAACTGTATCAAGTGCCCGCCGGCGCTTTGTACTGGTACCCCAACGATCGGGAGAATTTCGCGCGGCGCGCCGAGGTCGAGGGCGAACTGCGCAACGAAGAGTACGTGATGCGCCGCAAAGACGGCTCCATGCTGGTGGTGGTCGACAACTGCCGCGTAGTGCGCGACGCCAACGGCCGCACCTGCGGTTTCGAAGGCACATTGACCGATATCACGGAGCGCAAAAAAGCCGAGACCGCGGTTTTTCAGGCCAAAGAACGCGCGCAGGTCACGCTGCAATCGATCGGCGATGCGGTGATCACCACCGACTCGGAAGGCCGTATCGACTATATGAACCCCGTCGCCGAGAGCCTCACGGGGTGGGAAAATCGCGAGGCGCAAGGCCAGCTGATCGGCAGCATTTTCACCG
This sequence comes from uncultured Gammaproteobacteria bacterium, assembly GCA_963721095.1. Lineage (GTDB taxonomy): Bacteria > Pseudomonadota > Gammaproteobacteria > Steroidobacterales > Steroidobacteraceae > Bog-1198. The sequence goes on from CAVRHU010000002.1 coordinate 66,991, forward strand.
TGGTGGATGAGATCACGCGCGAGGGCGGCGAGAGTCCGGTCACGCGCTGTCTTCGCGAGGGCCAGGTGCTGGGGCTCGCCGAACATACCGTGCTGATCAATCGCCGCGGCCAGGAAATCGCCATCCAGGATTCGGCGGCGCCGATCCGCGACCGGGCCGGCAATCTCATCGGTGCCGTGATGGTGTTCCACGACGTCAGCAAGGAGCGGCGCCTGCACCGCGCGCTGCACTATCAGGCAAGCCACGACGCGCTCACAGGCCTCATCAATCGGCGCGAGTTCGAGAATCGCCTGACCGTCGCCGTCGAGGATGTGCGCCAGAACTCGCAAGCGCGCCACGTCCTCCTGTACCTGGATTTGGACCAATTCAAGCTGGTGAACGATACCTGCGGGCATCCGGCCGGCGATTTGTTGTTGAAACAAATTACCGGCGTCATTCAGTCGCGGGTGCGCGGCGGCGACACCCTCGCGCGCCTGGGCGGCGATGAGTTCGGCATCCTGTTGCAGGACTGCGATCGCGATCAGGCGCTTCGAATCGCGGAAAACCTGCGCCAGGGCATCCGCGATTATCGATTCACCTGGCAAGGCGGGGTGCTCGCCGTGGGCGCCAGCATCGGCATCGTGGAAATCACCAACGAAATTCCGAGCGTCGCCAACGTCATGAGTGCCGCCGACGTCGCCTGCTATTCCGCCAAGGATTCCGGCCGCAACCGCGTGCAGCTCTACAAGCCCGATGACATGCCGGAGCGGCATCGGGAGATGCATTGGGTCTCCAAGCTGGCGCGTGCCCGCGATGAGAGCCGTTTCGAATTGTTCTATCAGCCGATCGTGCCGATCCAGCCCAAGCCCAATGAGCGCGAGCACTTCGAGCTGATGCTGAGGCTGCGCGACGAGTCCGGAACCATCGTCACGCCGGCCGAATTCATTCCGGCGGCAGAGCGCTACAACATCATGCCGTCAATCGACCGCTGGGTGGTGCGCCAGGCGCTCGATCGAGTCGTGCATCGCATCGAGTCCGGCGTCAAGCCCTTCACCGTTGCGGTGAACCTCTCGGGAACTTCCCTCAATGATGAGCGCTTTCTCGAGTTCCTCATCGCCGAACTTTCCGCCGGCGAACTGGCGGCCGGCGCCATGTGCTTCGAGATCACGGAAACGGCGGCGATCGAAAACTTGAGCAACGTGGTGTATTTCATGCGAGAGCTCAAGAATCGCGGCTGCCATTTCGCACTCGATGACTTCGGCAGCGGCCTGTCCTCGTTCATGTATTTGAAAACGCTCCCCGTCGATTACCTCAAAATCGACGGCCAATTCGTCGAAAATGTCACCCGCGATCCGGTCGATCGCAGCATGGTCGCGGCCATCAGCCAGGTCGGCAACGCCATGGGAATCCAGACCATCGCCGAGCGGGTCGAATCGCCGGAAGTCCTGGCTGAACTCGGCCGCTTAGGGATCGGGTTCGCGCAGGGCTTTTACATCGCCAAGCCGCGCTCGACGCGCGAATTTCCTTACATCCGCTGACGAATTCCCCGGAACGGCGTAGGCTTGAGGGCACGAAGGGGTCCAGTCGGCCAACAGAGGAGAGTTCGCCATGATTCTTGGGATGTCAGTCGCCGCGTTTACGCAGATGCATGTGATCATCAGCCTCATTGCCATTGCCAGCGGCATCATCGTGGTCTTGAGCATGTTGAACGCGAGACTCATGCCCGGCACGACGACGCTATTTTTGATTACGACGGTGGCGACCAGCGTCACCGCCCTCATGTTCGCCACGCCGATCGATGCACCGCACGTGGTTGGATCGCTCGATCCGGCCAAGGTCATCGGCGTCATTTCACTAATTTTCCTGGCGCTGGCGATTCTTGCCTTGTACAGCTACCGGCTGGCCGGTGCGTGGCGCGGAATCTACGTGATCGGCGCGATCGTGGCGTTGTACTTCAATTGCTTCGTGCTGGTGGTGCAGTCGTTCCAAAAGATTTCCTTCTTCCATGCCCTGGCGCCGACCCAGAAGGAACCGCCCTTCGCCGTCGCGCAGGCGATTCTGTTGATCCTATTCGTCGGACTCGGCCTCGCGGCCTTTAGGAGATTCAGGCCCCTGCGGCGAGTGCCCGCCCCGGCCTGAAGCGTGCGTAAGGTCTGCAAATCGAGGCAGACAGGCTCATGGGCCGGCATTCTCTTGCTGGCCCTGCTTCTGTTCCGATCGTATGTTCCTGCGGGGTTCATGCCCGCGGACGGCGTGCCCTTTGCATTGCAACTATGTCCTGCCGCCATGGCGGGGATGCCTGCGCATTTGCATCACCATGCGGGTACGCATGCAGACTTCGAATTCTGCCCGTTTGGCAGCGTTCCGGCCGCGGGGCCGATTTCGCATCACGTTGTTTTTGAATCCGGCGGACCTGCCCCGTCCCCAGCAGACAGTCGCTTTCGCGGCTGTCGCCTTAGTAGCGCGTCCGGAGCGCTCTCACCCACCTCGCGGACCTCCCTCACCCGCTTGAATTGATACGACCTGTCGCGCGCGCCTTCGCAAGAGGCGCGCGTGCAAATCAATTGCGAGCGGGGAGAGGTCCATGAATTCTTTGAATCCGAAAAGACTGCGAGCGGCGCTGCTCGCAGCGGCAATGTTGCTGGGAACGGTGCCCTTGTACGCCGCCGATGTGGGCAGCGTGCGGGGTGTCGTGCACGACCAGCAGCACCGGCCATTGGCCGAAGTCCAGGTGCAGCTAAAATCCGCCACGTCCGAATGGATCCTGTCCTCGACGACGAATGCGCTGGGCGAATTCTCCTTCATGACGGTGCCGCTGGGCGACTATGTCTTAAGCTTCAGCGCCGCGGAATTCGCGCCCGCGGCGCAGGCGCTGACCGTGACATCGGGCTCCGCGCCGGTCGCGCATGTGCAGCTGGTCAAGACGGCCGGCGTGGACACGGTGACCGTTACCGCAGCGGCGGAAGCCTTGGTCGTCGATACCGCCACCCCGACGACGATTGTCAACCGCGAAGACATCGCACGCGCACCGGGCGCCGATCGTAGCAACAGTCTGGCGATGATCACCGATTTCGTACCCGGAGCCTATGTCGTGCACGATCAACTGCATGTCCGCGGCGGCCACCAGACCACCTGGGCGATCGACGGCGTCGAGATCCCGAACACCAATATCGCGAGCAACCTGGGGCCGCAAATCGATCCGAAAGACATCGACTATCTGGAAGTGCAGCGCGGCAGCTATGAAGCCGATCAGGGCGATCGTACCTATGGGGTATTCAATGTCGTGCCGCGCACCGGTTTCGAACGCGACAATCAGGCCGAGCTCGTTGCCAGCGGGGGATCCTACGGTCAGACCAACGACTATCTGAGCGTGGGCAGCCATACGGAGCGATTTGCCTACTATGCCAGCGTGAACGGCAATCGCAGCGATTTGGGCATTGCCACGCCGGTGGCGCAGATCATTCACGACGCAGAGAATGGCTACGGGGCTTTCAGCACGTTCATTTTCAACGCGACTCCGGACGATCAGTTTCGCTTCGTTTTCTCCGCGCGCCACGATAACTACGATATCCCCAACGCGCCCCCCATCACGCCGGGTCAGCAGGCGGCCGATGTGCAGCGCGAAACCGATGCCTTCGCCATTCTCTCCTGGGTGAGAAAATTGGGCACCGATGCCGCCTTGACCACTTCGGTATTTTCTCACCAGAACCAGGCCGATTTGGACGGCGCGCCGGGCGACTTTCCCATCAGCACCACCGATCAGCGCTCCTCGACTTATGTGGGAGGGCAGGAAACGCTTCGCTGGCATGTGGGGCGGCATGATCTACAGGTCGGCGTTACCGGCTTCAGCCAGCGGGATAGCGAAAGCTTCGATGTCCTGTTCAATGACGGCAGCGCTGCACCCATTTCGCAGACACTCAAACCTTCCGGCTCGTTGACTGCCGCCTACCTCGAGGATACGTACAAGCCCACCGATTGGCTCAGCTTCGCCGGCGGCGTGCGGCAAACGCATTTCTCGGGCTCGTTGACTGAAAATGCCACGAGCCCGCGCTTGGGGCTGAGCGTGCTGCTGCCGAAAATCGATTGGATACTGCGCGGCTTCTGGGGCAAGTACTACCAGGCGCCGCCGCTCACCACCTTGAGCGGTCCGCTGCTCGAATTTGCACAAGCCAACAATCTGGGTTTCATCCCGCTGCACGGTGAGCGCGACGAGGAGTACCAATTCGGCCTGACGATTCCGGTTCACGGCTGGACCATCGATGTCGATCATTTCCACACTCAGGCCAGGAACTTTTTCGACCACAACAACATTGGAAATTCCAATGCCTTCCTGCCGCTCACCATCGACGGCGCGTTGATCCAGGGCAATGAGCTGACGATCCGCTCCCCGAAGGTTTGGAACATCGGTAAGTTTCATCTCGCCTATTCAAATCAGACGGCAGATGGAATCGGCGCGATCAATGGCGGATTGACCGACTTCACGCCGCCGGCGGGCAGTTTCGCGTTGGATCACGATCAACGAAACACCGCCAATGCCGGCTTTGATCTGAACCTGCCGCGCGGTGCGTTCGCCTCGATGAGTGTCTACTACGGCTCTGGGTTCGCCAATGGCGAGGCGCCGCCGACCCATTTGCCGGGCCATGCGGAAATCAACTTGAGCGCGGGCAAATCTTTCGGTGAGCGCTTTTCGGGGTCGGTGACCGTTTTGAATCTCGCCGATCGGCATTTGCTGGTCGACAACAGCCTCACTTTCGGCGGCGTGCATTACAATGATCCCCGCCAGATCTATGCGCAGATACATTATAAATTCGGTTATTGAGGATTGATGGCCCATGAGCTTTGAGTTGCAACCCCGTCTACAGAATGAGCTGATCCAGCTGGAGCCGCTGAGGGCGGGCGATTTCGAGGAGCTCTACGCGGTGGCATCGGACCCTCTGATCTGGGAACAGCACCCGAGCAGCGATCGTTACCAGCGTCCGGTGTTCGAAAATTTCTTCAAGGGCGCGATGGAGTCCGGGGGTGCGTTTCGGGTGATCGACAACACCAACGGCGAGCTGATCGGCAGTTCCCGGTACAGCCACTACGATGAGGCCCAGCGCCAGATCGACATTGGATACACCTTCATCGCGCGCAGCCGATGGGCGCGGCACTACAACCGCGCGCTCAAGACGCTGATGCTCGATCATGCCTTCAAGTACGTGGATCGCGTGATTTTCAAGGTGGGTATCAACAATTGGCGCTCGCGCAAAGCGATGGAAAAACTCGGCGGCGTCTACATCGGCGAACAGTCGGTGAGCTATTCAGGCGAGCCTGCCCATCTCAATGTAATCTTCAAGATCGACGCCAAAGACTGGGCGGGTCGGGCGCGCTAGCCGGCGTCAATCCGGCGCCAGCCGCTGCAGACGGACTTGCAGGCCGTCCTTAGGCTTGGCGATCGGGACCAGCTGTTGGGGCATCACGTAACCGGGAGCAATGCTCCACCGATACCGCAGCAGCAGTTGATGCATGATGGCCTTGACCTGCAGCGTCGCGAAGTGCTGCCCGATGCACATGTGCGCACCGCCGCCAAACGGCACCCAGGCGAAGGCATGGCGCTTGTCTTCCTGGCGCGCGGGACTGAACCGTTCCGGGTCGAACTTGAACGGGTCGGTCCAAAGCGAATCCATGTAGTGCACATGGATCGGGTAAACGCCGACCAGCATTCCCGCCGGAATTTCAAAGCCTTGAAAGACCGTGTCCTTGATGCACATGCGCGGCATCGAGGTGAGGGGCGGTGTCAGCCGCAGCGCCTCGCGCATGGTCCACGACAGCTCCTCGACCTGATCGAGATCATCGAATTCGAGCTGCTTGCGGCCGATCGCGATCGCCTTGGCGCGCAGACGCTCCTGCCACTCCGGATGTCGCGCCAGCAGGTACATCATGGTGGTGAGCGTACTGGTGGTGGTGTCGTGCGCCGCCATCATCAGGAAAATCATGTGATTGATGATTTCATCGTCGGTGAAGCGTTCGCCTTGCTCGCTTTGGGCATGACAGAACTCGCTGAAGAAATCGCTGGTATGGGTGGCCCGCTTCTGCGGCAGCAGTTCGCGGAAGCGGCGCAGCAGCAGTTCGCGGCCGCGTATTCCGCGCCACATGGAAAGTCCGGGCAGGGGCACGCGCACGATGGCGAGCGAGGCGGCCACGGTCGCCATGAAGGCGCGATTCAGGGCCTTGGCGCTTTGTCCGAGCTCTACTCCCATGAATACCGAGGCGGCAAGATCGAGGGTGAGCTGCTTCAAGAGCGGAAACATTTGCCGCTGCGCGGAATTCTCCTCCGCCGGCAGCCAGGCCGTGAGCCCCAGATCGATGGCGGGGCTCATCTGTTCCAGATAGGTGCGCAGGGCGGGCTTGCGAAAGGCCACTTGCATGATGCGCCGCTGGTAGCGGTGTTCATCGCCGTCCATCGCCATGATGGCCCCGGGGAAGACCTTGCCGATGTAAGGTTCCCAGCCGCGTGCGCTCGAAAATGCGCCATCGCGGTTCTTCCAGACGAACTCCAGCGCGTCCGGTCCCAACAGGCTGATCATGCCGCCGCGTCCGATGGCAATCTTCCATGCCGATCCATGAATCTTCTCGAGCGCCATCAGGTGGCCGACGAGGTCCCTGCGCATGGCCAGGATTTGGCCCAGCACGGAGGATCGCTGGATGGGGAGGGGCTTGCGGAACGCCGCGCTGGGTTCCGCAGCCGGCAGAAGCTCGGTTAGTTGTTCATTCATGATTCACCGCCGGGCGTGCGACTCGCCGGCGATGGTATCAGATACCTTAGTTGAACCTGATTTTTACGCCGCCAAAAAAGCCGCGCGGCATGCCGGGACTCTGGAATCGATTGTCCACACCGGGGCCATTGGAATCGGCGTCGGGGGGCACACCCGGGGCGCCCACGCCGGTGGGATCGCTGAACAAGCCGAAAGTCGAGTAGCGCTCATCGAACAGGTTTTGCACAGTGGCAAACAGCTCGACCGGCCGGCTGAGACGATACGAGGTGCGCAGGCTCACCACATGGTAGCCGGGCAACGGCGCATTCTGATTGGATTCATCGCCGCGATAGAACGAGCTGCTTGCCAGAACGAATGATCCGCCCACCGACCAGTTGTGCGATACCGAGTAGTCGGCGCCGAGCTTGACGCGGTTCGAGGGGATGAGCGGCAGGCGATCGCCCGGAACGACTTGGATATTCCCGTCGGCATTCTGGAAGGGGTTCGAGGGCGAATTCAGCAGCAGAGGCGAGCGAAACGTGGCGTCGATATAGCTGTACTGCGCATAAGCCGACCAGTGTTCGCCCCGGTAGTTCAGGCTCGCTTCGAATCCTTGCCGCCGGGTCGATCCGATGTTCTGAAAGAAGCCGCTGCTCACCGACGTGGCGATGCCATAAATATCGTCGTCCGAACTGGTCCTGAAAACGCTGGCGTTCCAGGACAGACGCTGCCCTGAAGCCGATGTTCGGCCGCGCAGTCCCAGCTCCACGGTGTGCGCGATGACCTGCCGCAAGTTCGGCGGATCGCCGGCCAAGCTCGAGGGCAGCAGGCAGGGCTGCAAGGGGTTCGAACACTCGATCTCGCCCGCCGTCGGCGCGCGGTTGTTGGTGGAATAGCCGAGGTAAGCCGTCGCGTCCGCCGCGATCTTGTACGTGGCACCCAGCGCGGGATTGAAGTGAGTGAATCGGCTATTGCCGCTGAGCGCCGTGCCGAGTTGATCCGACAGGTCGATTTTTGCGACGTTGTAGCGTCCGCTCGCCGTGGCCGAGAGCCGAGACGTCAGATCAAAGGTATCGGTCAGGTACAAACCGTAGTACTTGTTGTTGGCATTCAGGTCGACCGGCGTCGCCGAGAAGTCCGTTCCCTCGGGCGTGTCGACGAACAATCCAGGCAGCACGGTGAGCGAGGCATTGAGAACTCCCACCTCCGTGCCCGAGAAAAAATTCGTCTGCGCCGTATCGAGGGTCGCGCCAATCGCAAAATCATTGCCATGGCCAAAGAGCGGCGCGGTGTTGGTCATCTGCAGCGAGCCGCCCCAACCGTCGGAGCGAATTCGCTCAAAATCATTTTGGCCGATCAGCGTTGCGCCGCCATTGGAGATATCCGGAATCGGAGCGCCGGCCGCATCGGTCAGCGGCGTCAGCCCGTTGCTCTGGCACAGAGTCGCGCTGATGTCGCTGCACGCGGTGTAATCGGAACCATCGCCGTTGGCAATCGTCTGCCGATAGTCGCGGGAGTAGAGCACGCCCTGTGCCGCCAGGGTGTCGGTGAATTTCAGCTCCGCGTTCAGAGTGATGAAGTTCAACGTATTGAAGTTGCTTTGCGGACCTGTGAATACATTCTCCCTACTGATTGCGAGGGACTGTACCGGGGCCGCGCCCGGTCCGAAGAGCTGATTGTCGGCGTGGGTGAAGCTCAAATCGATGCTCGCGCCGTTCTCACGAAAGCTTAAGTCCGCATAGTATTGGCGCACCGAATCGTGTGAGAACAGCCGCCAGCCGGTCTGATCCAGAAGCCGCGCCGCGGCGTAGAACCCGAACACGTCGTTATTCGTGCCGAATTCCGCGGCTCCCTGGCGCTGATCGAAGGACCCGCCGGACAATTCGCCGTCCAATCCGTGATAGCTGAAGCCATTTTTCATCGTGACCGAAACCGCGCCGCCGAGCGCGTTCAAGCCGAACAGAGGATTGGCGCTGACGATGTCGACGCGGTCGACGGCGATGTCCGGAAACAGGTCCCAATTGACGGTATCGCCAAACGCTTCGTTGATGCGCACGCCGTTTTGATACACCGCCAAACCTTGCGGGGTACCCAAAACAGGAGAGGCCTCGAAGCCGCGATACAAAATATCGGGTTGGAACGCATCGGCGAGCGTGTCGTTGATACTTACACTGCCGAGGTGACTGCTCAAGCCGTCGATGAGGCTTGGAGTGCCGTCCAGGCTGCTCAAGTCGCCGGCCTTTAGGGTCTGCACGTTGCCGGGCACTTTGTCCACATTCACGGTCATTCCCGGCACCGGCGTCGTCCCGACGACGACGACCTCATCAACGGCCGCGGCCGGCATGCAAAACCCCATGCAGAGCAGCCCGCCGAGCAGCGAGGCGCCGAGGCCGCGGTGGGTTTCGTTGCTGCTGAAAGCTTTCGCGCTATGCTGTCCGTGCTCATGAAAACCGCGAATAAACGACGTCGGCGAAATCATCAGGCCTCGATTGACCGAAAATGGGGCAGCAGCGCTTCTCTGCGGTTAATGTTAATCGCGCAGCATTATGGGCTAGATTCAGCCCGGTGAGTGCACTGGCCCGCCACTCGCTCGCTCTAGTGCTGGCCCTATGCGGAGCCGCAGCCGCCCATGCAAGCACCACGGATACCTCGGCCGACGCCTCGACAATCTTCGTTGCCCGCCGCGGCTGGCATATCGACGTCGGCATGGCGGCGGCGGACCTGGCGCCTCCGCTTTCACAGGCAGCCGCCGCGCTTCCGGATGCGCGTTATGTGTTCTTTGGATTCGCCGACAAGCATTACTTGCTGGCAAAAAATCATCACGCGCCGGTGCTTTTGTCCGCGCTCTTTCCGGGCGCCGGCATCGTGCTGACCACGGGACTTGGCAATTCTCCGGCACAAGCCTTCGGCGTGACCCATGTCATCGCGCTTACCGTGCCAGGACATCGGATGCGCGCGCTGCAGTCGTTTATCTGGCGATCGCTGCGTACGCAAGATGACAGGCTGGCAGTTTTTCGCGATGGTCCGTACGAGGACAGTGTCTATTTTTTGGCGACGCAGAAATATTCGGCGTTCCATACCTGCAACACCTGGGGAGCCGAGGCGCTACGCGCCGCGGGTTTTCACGTGCATACGGCGGGCGTCATTTTTGCCGGGCAACTCTGGATTCAGGCGCGGCGTTTAAAACGCGACGAAACCAACGCCCCCGGAGCTTCCCTGCTCTTTGGAACATCCGATGAGCGGATATTCTCCCTCAATGCATCAATTGCAGGGCGGCTGGCTGCCGTCTTGGCAGACCACGGTGGTGGTTGAGCCCGGCGGGACAACCACGGTCGTTTTCGCAGGCGGATTCGGGCTGCCGCTGCTGATGCAGCCGCAGAGCATCGCCGATGCCAACACGAGCGCTGATAGAATTTTCATCTTTCCTCCGGTGTTCGATGGACACCCGAAGTGTGCTTACCTTAGCGGGCAGGCGGGGAGGAGCGCAGGGCGCGTGCCGCCATGGGCCGAACGCCAACGGGTTTGTCGTCGAGGTCCTACAGAGCGGTCAATATCGTTTCGGCATGGCCATATACCCGGCCGCGACTAGGATGTTTTGCGGGATGTCCGGATAATATGAGGGATGGCTACGATCGGAACAGAACGCGTTTTAACGGTGCACCACTGGAACGAAACCGTATTCAGTTTTACCACCACGCGCGACCAGGCGCTGCGATTCGAGAACGGACACTTCATCATGCTCGGGCTACGGATCGATGAGAAGCCCGTCATGCGTGCCTACAGCATTGCCAGCGCGAACCATGAGGAGCACCTGGAATTCTTGAGCATCAAGGTGCCGGACGGTCCGCTCACTTCGCGGCTGCAGCACGTGAAGCCGGGGGACGAAGTTCTCATCAGCCGCAAGCCCACCGGCACGCTGTTATTGCATGACCTCAAGCCCGGCAAGCGCCTCTACTTGTTGAGTTCCGGAACGGGGCTTGCGCCGTTCATGAGCCTCATCAAGGACCCGGAGGTTTACGAGCGGTTCGAAAAGGTGATCTTGGTGCATGGCGTTCGCTACCGCAGCGAACTGGCCTATCGGGATTACATCGAGTGGGAATTGACGCACCACGAGTACCTGGGCGAGCAGGTGCGCGAGAAGCTGGTGTACTTTCCCACCGTCACACGCGAGCGCTTCCGCTATCAGGGCCGCGTAACCGCACTCATTGAAACCGGCAAGCTCTTCGAGGACATCGACGTGCCGGCGCTCGATCCGAAGGAGGACCGCGTCATGATTTGCGGCAGTCCGGCGATGTTGACGGACCTCTCGGCCATGCTGGACGCCCGGGGTTTTAAGATTTCCCCGCATGTCGGCGAACCGGGCGATTACGTCATCGAGCGTGCGTTCGTCGCGCGTTGAGCGTCAGCCGTGAACCGCCTCCGGGCTTGCCCGCGGATATACAGTAGTCCGAGCGACCGGGTACTGGATTTACGAGCGTCGCCACGACGCGTAAAGTTTGCTCCATGCCGCGCAGCTATCTCGGTCAACAAACCATCAAGGGCAGAGGGTCTTCGTCCAATGTTGCAGGGCGATTCGAATCATTGATCCTGGAAAAAGCCGACGATGGCTGGTACCAGGAAGAAATCGTCGAGAATCCCACCGAAACGGTGCTGCCGGATCGCGCGCGCAGCGTGATCACCTCCAACGATTCACCGGATGTCGGCTTCGAGGTGTCGATCAACCCCTACCGCGGTTGCGCGCATGGCTGCGTATATTGCTTCGCGCGCCCGACCCACTCGTATCTCGGGCTTTCGCCGGGCTTGGATTTTGAAACCAAGCTTTTCTACAAAGCCGACGCCGTCAGCATCTTGGAAGCGGAACTGGCCAAGCCGAAATATGTTTGCAAGACCATCGCCTTGGGGATCAATACGGACGGCTATCAGCCGCTCGAAAAGCGGCTCGAGGTGACACGCGGCATTCTCGCCGTGCTGACCCGCTGCCGCCATCCGGTCACCATTGTGACCAAGAGCGCCTTGATCGTTCGCGACCTGGATTTGCTGTCGGAACTCGCCAAGGACAAGCTCGTGTCCGTCATGGTGAGCATCACCTCGCTGACGAACGACATCAAGCGCACGTTGGAGCCGCGGACCGCCTCTCCCCAAGCGCGGTTGCGCGTGATTTCGCAGCTGACAGAGGCAGGTGTTCCGGTCGGCGTCCTGGTGGCACCCGTGATTCCGGCCATTACCGATCACGAGATTGAGGACATTTTGGCGGCATCCAGGGAGGCCGGCGCGTCCCGCGCCGGCTATGTGCTGCTGCGCCTGCCGCACGAACTGAAGATCATTTTTCGCGAGTGGCTTGCAAAGCACTATCCGGACCGTGCCAAGCACGTGATGTCGCTCATCAATCAATCACGCGGCGGCAAAGACTACGATTCGCAGTTCGGTACCCGCATGCGAGGCACCGGCCCGTATGCCGAATTGCTGCGCACCCGATTTGACCTGGCAAAGCGCAAATTGGGATTTGCCGGCGCGGAAGAACGCTATGGGCTGAATACGCAGCTATTCAGGCCGCCGAAGCCGGATACGCCGCAGCTCAGCTTGGGATTCGATTGACGATCAGCTGAAATTTGCGGGTGCGCTCATTGAGTGGAATGTCGGCGACGATGTCCACCTCGAACGCCACGTTGCTCAAGCCTTTCTGCGCCAGTATTTCCGCGAGCCGTGCTCTCACGTTCGCCGCGGCGGTTGCCTGCTCGGCGTCCGCCAACGCCGCATCCACGCATATCAGAAAGCGAAACGAGCTGGGGCCCGTGATTTGCATCTGAAATCGCGTCACGCCGGTGACGAATATCTCGTTGATGATGTGCGGGCTGATGAAGTCCTTGGCGCCTTCGCCGTTGATGAAGACGGGCATCTGCTCGGTGCGCCCGACCAAATTCTGAATCACGATGCGGCGCGCCTGCGGCGCACTCACGGGGCGCAGGATGTCGGACATGCGGTAACGGATCAGCGGCAGGGTGTAATTGAAAAGATTCGTGACGACGGAATGATCTTCGTAGAACTCGAAAATCAGGTTATCGTCCAGGAGCGTCATGGTGGCGCCATCGGGATTGGAAATGCCCATCATCATGTGCTCCGTGCAGGCATACATGCTGAGCGCGCGGGCGCCTGCGAACGCCTCGGATAAAAACCGCAGGTCCGACGGGGTGACCATTTCTCCCGTGGCGATCACGCCCCAGGGTTTGATGCTGAGCCGGCCCGCGAGCTGCTCATCGCCCAGCATCTTCAGTGCGGTGGTGTAGCCCCACAGCGCGTCAGGCCGAAACGCATTTATTTCGTGTACGACCTGCGGGAGCGGCGTGTTGACCTCAAAGGCGCGCGCGTCGACGAAGAGCTTGCGCAGGCCCTGCTGCATGGAGGCAACGCCCGTCACTCCGGCGAAGTGGCCGCCGGTGGCGCCATAAAACGCGACCCGGATGCGGCGCAAGCGAAACCGCATCGGGGGGAACTGCCCGCGGAACGCCCGGCGGTTGCGCATCGCGGCCGCGCGCACCCGGCCGAAATCTGCGGGCGAATACAAAAAGTAGCCAACCTCGCCGGAGGTGCCGGACGTGTGCATCACCGTCAGCTCTTTGAACAGCTGCTCCTTCGGATCGGTCGAGCGGGATAGAAACTCCGCGATGACCTGCTTGGTGACTCGACGGTCGGTCACGATGGCGTCGAAATTCGCCATCAGCGTGGCTTTGGTGAGAACCGGGAAATCGCCGGAGCTGCAGGTGTTCACATCGAGGCGGCGCTCGCGGATGATATTGGCGTAGTAGGGCGAGCGCGCGCTGACATGGCGCAGCAGCGCCCGGAATTTCTGTTCCTTGGCGGCTTCGAGCTCGGCGCGGCTGTCCACCATCAGATCCCTCGCTATACTTAGGCGTCGGTCACTTTAACAAAACCGGGAAACTACCATGACAAGCCGCCGTCACGTCCTGCAACTGGGCGCCTGCCTCGCTGCGAATTGTTTGTTGCCGAAGGCGATAGCCGCCGAGTCGCAGCCGAAAACCCTGCTGATTCTGGGCGGCACCGGATTCATCGGACCGCACCTGACGCAGGAGGCTCGGCGTCAGGGCTGGCGCGTAACCCATTTCAACCGCGGCAAACGCAGTCCCCAGGGCGTTGCGGATGTGGAGACACTGATCGGGGACCGTAATGGCCAAATCGATGCCCTGCGCGGCCGCAAGTGGGATGTTGTGATCGACGACACGGGTCAGATTCCAAAGTACGTAAAAATGTCGGCCGAACTGTTGGCGCCGAACGTCGGCTACTGCCTGTACATTTCGAGCATCTCCGCGTACGCCAGTTTTGCCAAGCCCAATGACGAGAACTCGCCCTTAGGCAAGCTGACGGATCCGAATATCGACAAGACCACGGATGAAACCTATGGTCCCATGAAAGCCTTGTGCGAACAGTATTCGGCGGCGGCGTTCAAAGGTCGCGCCAGCATCGTGCGACCGGGCTATATCGTGGGGCCGCTCGACGGCTCGGACCGCTTTACCTATTGGCCGGTGCGCGCTTCCAAGGGCGGCGAAATGTTGGCGCCCGGTACGCCGCACGATCCGATTCAAATCATCGACGTTCGGGACTTGGCAGCTTGGATGATGAAACTCGCGCAAAAGCGCACCACCGGCTATTTCAATGCCATCTCGCCGCCGCGCGCCTTGACCATGGGCGACATCATCACGGAGAGCCTGAACGCATCGCCGGCGGCCGGCACCAAAGCAACCTGGGTGCGGGAAGATTTTCTGGCGAAGCAATGGAAACCGGAGGAGCTCGATTTGCCGCCGTGGTCGCCCATGAGCGGCGATACCGCGGGCGCCTCGCTCACTTCCACGGCTCGCGCCCAAAAGGCTGGGTTAAAAACGCGGCCGATGCGCGAGACGGTGCGCGACACCCTGACGTGGTTTCACTCGTTGCCGGCCGATCGTCAGGCGAAACTGCGCGCGGGCTTGGATTCGCAGAAGGAGATCGACACGTTGCGTGCCTGGCACACGACCGGCGGCAAGGACGGGAAGGGCGGCAAAGCATGAGAATTGGGTGTTTCTCACTCCAGTATCCAGTGTTTGACGCCCTGCTCTTGGAGAAATTCGTGCGCCCTCGCGCCGTGCAGCATTGCGAGCGTTGAGAGCATCCCCGCCTCGGTGCAGCTGCTGGCCGCCACGGTCACCGACCGGGGCGCGTGCAGCACCGGCCATCCGGTCTTGGGATTGAGCACATGCCCATAACGAACTCCGTCGCGAAGCACGAAGCGTCGTGAGTCCCCGCTGGTCGCCAGCGCCCCGTGCTTGAGTTCCAGCATCATGATCGCATCCCGGTCGTGGCCGGGCCTTTCGATGCCGACCTGCCAGGAGCCGCTCGGCGGCGGCCCGCTGGCGCGCAAATCACCGCCAAAGTTGATCAAAAAGGGGCCGGGGACTTTCTTGCTCAACAACTCGTACGCGCGATCCACGGCGTACTCTTTGCCCAGGCCGCCCAAATCCAGTTCCATTCCTGCCGGCACCTCCATGATCGGTGTTTGCCATTTGAGTTTTTCGAACCCGATATACGGCAAGAGTGCAGCGATGTCGTCCGGCCGCGGCAGGCGATCCGAGCCGTCAAATGTCCATGCCCGGCGCAAAATGCCGGTGGTGATGTCGAACATCCCGTCGCTGATGCGGTGGCAGCGCTGCGCGAAATCGAACAGCGACGCCGTTTCTTCATCGACCGGGATTGGGATGCCCCGATTCGCATGCAAATGCGAAATGACGCTGTCAGACCGATAGCGGCTGTATTTTTCTTCGATGCGCCACGCTTCCTGCGCCGCGCATTCGCCAAGTCCGCGGGCCGCGGCCAACTGCGAAGCGCGCAGCAGCACCTCGCAGTGGCTCGCCATGGCATTGAAGCAGACCGCGAGCAGATCTGTGCCTCGAGGTTCAACGCTGATGGGACCTAGAATCGCCATCCAAACTGCAACAGAACCGCCTTCAGGCCCGGATACAGGTCGAAATTCTGCAGCAGCACGGGAGCGGCCAGGGTCTGATCTTGAATCTGCTGATAGTACTCGAGCCGTACGCTGAATTCCGAGCCCGCCAGGCCCGCGCTGCTCGAAAGCTTGTACGCGTACTTCAGGCCGTAAGTGACTGCGTGGAATGCGCCGAGTCTGGAATCGGATGCTTGGAACCCGACCGCGGGCATCTCCGAGGTCAGCCAGGGCGTGTAAAAATTCGCGGCGTTTTGCCGGTACCATCGGATCGAGGGCTCGAGATATTGTTGCCGATTGTCAAAGGAGAAGTGCACATGCGCCTGCGCGGTATCGGAACGGATCCCCCAGTCATCTTGCATGTAGCGCAGCGACAGCCCCGCCGAGCCCTTTTTCCACGCAACACGATTTTCCAAATACGCGCTCTTGCGCGTGCGCTCGTCCGGTCGACTCTCGTACACGTAGCCCAAGGTATTGCCGGCGCTGTCGAGCACGGAAGTGATTTTGTAAGGATCATTCAGGTAACCGTGAAATCGATCCCACGAGAGGTTCAATTCGCTCAGCCACTGACGCGTCATGACCTGCGTCAATCCGAGGAGCACGCCGAAGCCGTCCTTGGTCTTGGTGCCATCCTTGTCAAACGCGGCATAGTCGCTGTCCGGAACCGGCGCGCCGCCGATCGGCCGCAACGAGTCGAACTCATTATCGACGCCCAGCAACAGTGTCGTGTTCTTCTCGTTGAAGTCCTGCGCGATCGAGGCGCTCGTGGTCGCGGATATGAAGTCATCCTCGTCCGATAGTTTCTCGCCGAGGCTGAGGTGCGTGAGCCGAGACAGGGGCAACTCCCATTCTCCCGCCACCGCGATCCGGTCATCTTGGTAATGCGGATCCGCGGGCAGCCGTCCGGGTGCAATGGTGTAGAGATGGCGGCCCGTGGTCAGGCTGGTACCGGAGGGGGACGCAAACGTTTGCGGCAGGTTGCTGGGCAGGGCGCCGTTGGGGCTGGCACCCGAGAGACTATCGAAGGTGAAATTGAGCGAAGCAACATCGCCGCTTGCAAAGGTCTTACTGACGTCGACCACCGGTTCTATGGCCTGAATTCGCCCCTCTTCGTGGTAATACGCCAACGCGGAATCGAAGGACACGCCCTCAAGCAGTCGATTGGCGAGACTCTCCGTATTCTGCGCCTCGGTCGCATCCTGGGCGGGCGCGGCACCCGCACCCAGCAGCGCGCAACTCGCCACCATCAGTTGGCGCCTCATCCGACTGGCAGCACGCGCAGAGGGCGGCTTCTTCAATTGCAGCCGCAGCCGCCCCCAGCGTAGGAGCGGCCTCCGGAGGATGCTTCCTTGCTGAAGTACAGATGCTCGTCGATCGCGGCATCCACCGGATTCGCATCGAGGCGCATGTCATCGCGTGCCAACAAATCTCGATCGTAAGCTTTCACCCCGAGAGAAGCGCAGCCGCTCACCAGCGTAAGGGCGCCCAACGACAGAACCAGATGCAAGTATGTTTTTCGCATGCGGGCATATTCCCAAAACACGGGAAATGACTTTGTATCGCAAAGTCACGGCTGTCAAGTCGGTGCGCTGCCCGCATGCGTCCTTTGCAGAATACCAATACGTCCGCCGAGCGGCCGGTTTCTTGACTCGTCTCACCCTGTAAGGCAGAGTTTGAAAAGATGCTGGCTAAGCGCATTGGGCACTCAGGACGACTGGTCGAAAGCGCAGTGCGCCGCACGGCAGCGCTTTTGCTTGCCTTGCTGGTTTGGCCCGGCAGCAGTTCAGCCGACCCCACTTCGGTTGGCGGTGTGTTGCAGGACGCCAAACTCTATGTCACCGCGCCGTTGCGCTGGGATGCCGAGGACTGGCTGTATTTCGGCGCGGCGCTCACTGCGATCGGTGCCGCACATGAATTTGACAGCCGCGTGCGAACGCACTTCGTCGACCCGAAGCAACCCTTGAACGGCGAGGACAAAAATTCCGCCCGCGACGCGCTGCCCGCCGCGGCCTTGGTCGTCGGCACCGGCCTGTATGCCGTGATGATCGGCGACCGGGACGGCTATCGGGAGACCGGATCGCTGCTCGAAGCCGGAATATTCAGTGCGACGACCAGCGAAGTCCTGACCCTGGCGGCGGGGCGCGAACGGCCCGACGCCACCACCTCGCCTAACGTGTGGAGTCATGGTGGAGATTCGTTCCCCTCGGTGCACGTGAGCGCGGCTTTTGCCATCGGCACGGTCTTCGCCGAATCCGGAAATGATGAGTATCGATGGATTCGCCGCATCATCGGCTACGGGGTCGCTGCCGGGACAGCCTACGTACGGGTGCACGAAAACGTGCACTGGCTGTCGGACACCGTTGCCGGATCGGCACTCGGCATCGCGACTGCGCGATTTGTCCTCAATAGAGGCGGTGGCGAACAACACGCCTCGATTCAGTTTCAGCCCCTAAAAGACGGGTGGCAACTTGCTTATACGGTGCGCACTCCGTAAAGCGGTAGTCTTGAGCTTGAGCCTGGCAGGCTTTGGCGTTGCGCACGCCCAAACCGACGAGATCCAAGTTTACAACGCCGAAATCGCGGCGCCCGGCGTGTTCAATCTGACACTGCATGACAATTACACGCCGGACGGGCGCAACGTGCCGGATTTTCCCGGCGGCATCACCCCGAACCACACGCTCAACGGGGTTCCGGAGTGGGCCTATGGCGTTACCGATTGGTTCGAGGCTGGGCTGTATCTACCGCTGTACAGCCTCAGCGGCAAGGGCAGCTTGACCTACAACGGATTCAAGCTTCGAACGCTGTTCGTCGTGCCCGATGCGGCTGAAAGAAAATTTTTCTACGGCGTGAACTTCGAATTCAGCTGGAACACGGCCCACTGGGATCAACGGCGCAACACTCAGGAAATCCGTCCGATTCTCGGCTGGCACCTCGGGGATGTCGAGATCATCGTCAATCCCATCCTTGACAATTCATATCAGGGATTCTCACACCTCGATTTCGCGCCCGCGACGCGCGTCGCCTACAATCTCAGCAAGAGCTGGGCGGTGGGCGCCGAAGAATACGATGACTTCGGTCAGTTGCGCGGATTCAATACCGCCTCGCACCAGCAACATCAGCTGTTTGGCGTTTTTGATTTCAAAGGCAGGCCGTGGAGCATCGAGGGCGGGGCGGGTGTGGGCCTCACCGGCAGCACCGACCGCTGGGTCCTCAAGCTCATTTTATCGCGCGACCTGAACTGAGCGCGCGACGCAATCAGCCGGTGGCTTTCGCGGCGAGGGTCACCGGTCGGGCGCGCTCGTGGGATTTCCCGAGCGCCAATGCGATCGCCATCCAAACCGCCGAAATGAATGCTCCAGCCCATCCCACTCCGGAGGGACCCAAACCAAAACCGCTGGTCAAGAGCTGGAACACCGATGCGCTGGTGGCATCGCCCCCCCGATAAATGAAGGTATCGATCAAGCTCTTGGCCTTGTACTTCTCCTCGCGGGTGCAGACGGTGTACAGCGAATCCCGGGAGGGGCGGGTGATGGCGTATTCGCCGACGCGGCGCACCGCGAATACGACGACGAGCACCGCGAACGTTGGCAGCAGCGCAAAAATCGCATAGCCCGCGGTCATGATCAGCGGCACGGAGACCAGGAGGGCGCGAAGGCCGATCCATTTGAACAATCGGCCGAAGAGAAACAGCTGGGTGAGCAGGGAGAAGCTCTGGACCCAGAAATCGACGTCGGAGAAGAAACGCGTGCGCTCATCGCGGGTCGCGAAGACTTTGGCGACGAAGGCCTGCTGTTCCAGATATAAAAACGTCGACGCCCAGGAGAGCAGGATCACGAACAGCGCGATACCGAGCAGGTAGCGCGAGCGGATCACTTGATGAAACGCCGCCAGCATGTGCCCGCCAAGCGGCGTGTCCACCTCGGCGCCGCGCGCGCCGGCACCGAAATGCTGGTGCCAGTGGATGACGCGCCTCATGAAAATGAGCGAACTGGCGAGCAGCGCCGCGGAAATGAGCAGAAGATTGATGGTGCCCAGCGGTACCGCCAGCCGTCCCGCAACCAGGGGCCCCAGCAGTCCCCCGGTACTGGCGCCCGCCGCGATGAACCCGAACATGCGCCCGGCCTGCTCGCGCGTGAACACATCCGCCATCAAGCTCCAGAACACCGCGACGATGAAGAAATTGAAGACGCTCACCCAAACGTAGTAGCTGCGCGCGATCCAGGTGTGATCCTGCTGCAGATTGAACCAGAGATAAAAGCCCAGCAGGTTGGCCGTGAAAAAGGCATAAACCCAGGGCAGAAAAACCGTGCGGCGAAAGCGCGAGGTCAACCAGCCGTACACCGGCTGCACCGCCAACATGCCGATAAAGGTGCCCCAGAATAGATAAGGCAGCTTTTCCAATCCCGAGGTGATGCCCATCGTGTCGCGGATGGGCCGCAGAATGGTATAGCTGAAGAACATGCAGAACAGCGTCGCGAACGCCGCCAGCAGCGCCGGTAGCTCCTCAGGCTGCACTACCACCAATCGGTGAACGAGGACCGCGATCCGAGAGTCGCGCCTCAATGCCCGTTGCCTGATACCGCGCGCCACGCCTCGAGAAGCGCTTTCTCGCGCTCGGGCGTGAGACCGGCGCCCAGCTTCGCGCGCTCCTCGGCCGGACGCTGTAGATGCCACGCCAGCGTATCGTTGACTGTCGGCTGAACGGGCCGGATCGAGAGACCCTCGCGCAGAGCACGCGTAACGCTGGCGTCGGCAAAGCCGGCATATTCGCCGGATGCCGGGATCCAGACCGGCATGTCCGACCAGGGTTGTACCTTTTGTTGCGCAAGGAAATCCGCAGGCACCCACACCGGACTGGGGGGCGGGTTGGGCTTGGCCATCTCATTGGCCGCGGCAATGCTGGCCGAGACGACATCGCCGATGCTGAACATGCCGGGAGGCGAGGTGGCGTTGAAGGTGCCGACGGTCTTGCGCTCAACCAGGCGAAGCACGAAGGCAGCAAGGTCCCGGGCATCGATGTATTGGATGCGGTCGCTGGGCTTGTCGGGGGTCACCATGTCACCCCCGCGCGCCGCGCGCGCCGGCCAGTAGGTAAATCGGTCCGTGGGGTCCCGCGGTCCAACGATCAGGCCCGGACGCACCACGGCAACGCGGCCCGGCATGGCTTTCTCTGCCGCCTTTTCGCACAACGCTTTCAACGGCCCGTAAGCGCCGCCATCGACCTTTTCGGTGGTTTCATCGGCCAGCTTGCCGACCGCCGAGTCCTCGGTGTTGGGGTTCGCGAAGCTCGCATACACCGAAATGGTGGATATGAAGATGTAGTGCTGCACATTGGGTGCGAGCAATTCGGCGGACAATCTGACGTGACGCGGCACATAGCCCGAATCATCGATCACCGCGTCCCAGTGCTTGCCTTTGAGCGCGCTGAGCTTTGCGTCGCGATCCCCCTTAAGGTGCACGAGCTGCGGAAATAAATCGGCATTGGTCTTGCCGCGATTGAACAGGGTGACCGAATGTCCGTGCTTGAGCGCCAGCTCGACGATATGCACACCCAAAAATTTGGTACCCCCGAGCACGAGGATGCGCAGCGGCCGGCGTGATTTCTCCTTGGCCAGGGCAGTGCCCGATGCCGCCAGCGCCGCGGCCGACATGACATAAACGAATTGACGTCGATTCATCCGGCTACCTCGCGGCAGGCAACGCGCGGTCGTCGCCAGTGCCCTGCAATGCTTGCGTGATTATGTGCGGGGGCCCTACTCCGCGTGCTCCTAAGACTCCCAAAAACAATATTACACGATAGTGCGGTAAGGTCAGGGGCATGGGCCCGGCTGAAGGCGCTCGACCGGCAAAAGAGCCTTCTAGCCATCAAATAGTTAGAAATGCATTGCGCTATATCGCGTATCGTAGAGGCACCAAGATCGCCAAAATTAAGCCGATTAAAGTAGCCGGGGAAGCCGAGCACGCCTAGGCAGCCACGCCCGCAGACTGATATGGTGATCGCGACACGAGATAACCTTGCAACAGACTAATTCACGCGAAAATCCTGTACGGACCGTCCAGCCGCTGGACCGCCGGGTATGCGTCGCTCCGATGATGGATTGGACCGACCGTCACTGCCGGTACTTGCATCGGCTGTACGCCCCGCACGCGCTGCTCTACACCGAGATGATCGTCGCCGCCGCCATTGTCCGCGGCGACGTGCGCCAATTGCTGGATCACGACGCCGGCGAGCATCCGGTTGCCTTGCAACTCGGCGGCTGCAACCCGGCCGAACTTGCCAAGGCCGCGCGCATCGGCACCTCGGCCGGATATGCGGAAATCAACTTGAATGTCGGCTGCCCCAGCGATCGGGTGCAGAACGGCTCGTTCGGGGCCTGCCTGATGCTCAAGCCCGCGTTGGTCGCGGACTGCGTGCGCAGCTTGCGGGACGCCACGCATTTGCCTGTGACGGTGAAGTGCCGAATCGGCATCGATGATCGCGACGACTACGAGTTTTTCCGCGCTTTCGTGGACGCGGTGCGCGCCGCGGGTATCGATGCGCTCATCGTGCATGCGCGTGTCGCCATCCTTGGCGGCTTGTCGCCCAAGCAAAATCGCGAGATTCCGCCGCTCAAGCACGATCTGGTGCATCGCTTGAAAGGCGATTGCGGCGACTTGACCGTGGTTTTGAACGGGGGTCTGTGCGATAGCGGGACGATCGGCGCACACCTGCGTCAAGGCGTCGATGGCGCGATGATCGGCCGAGCGGCCTATCATCGGCCGGCGTTGCTGGCCGAACTCGAGCAGAGCCTGATCGATCCGAAGTGGGCGATCCCGGAGCCCTGGCAGATCGTGGAGCGCATGGTGCCTTACGCCAAAGCGTGCGCGCAGCGGGGCATGCGCCTGCATTCGATTACGCGCCACATGCACGGCGTCATGGCGGGACGTGAAGGCGCTCGAGCATGGCGGCGGTTTCTTTCCGAGGTGGCAGCCCGCCCGGAAGCCGCGCCCGAGACGTTGTTTTCGGCCCTCCCCATCATAAAGCAGGGTATTGCTGCCTAAACGCCTTAAGCGCCTTAACCTGACGTTAAGTATAATAGGCTTGGCAATGGGCAAAGAAATCGAAGTAGCCATCCTATTTGCCGATGTTGTCGGCAGCACCAAGCTTTATGAGTTGCTGGGCGATCTGCGCGCCCGCGACATGGTGGGTATTTGCATCGACGTGATGCGGGCGGCAACCGATCAGAATCATGGCACGGTCATCAAAACGATGGGCGATGAGGTGATGTCCACCTTCCCCACGGCGGACGATGCCTTGAATGCAGCCGCCCAGATGCAGAAACAAATCGTCACGCATCCCCAGCTCAAAGTCGACGAGCAGACGGTGGCCATCCGTATCGGCTGCAATTTCGGGCCGGTCGTTCTCGAGAACCGCGATATTTTTGGCTCCGCCGTGCACACGGCGAATCGGATGACCAGCCAGGCGAAGGCCGGCCAGATCATGACCACCGCCACGATGGTCGACCGGTTGTCTTCCGATTGGCGCGCGCAAGTGCGTCAAATCGATGTTGCGACGCTGAAAGGCCGCAGCAGCGAGGTGGCCCTGTTCGAGGTGCTATGGCAGCCCGAAGACGTCACCAGCATGGTGCCTTCGATCGCCATCGCGGCGCGGGAGCGCGAGAAGGGCGCCAAGCAGCAGCGGCTGCGGCTGCGCTATCAGGGCCAGGAAGTGCTGGTCAGCGAGAATCGCTCCAACATCACGATAGGCCGCGCCGAGGAAAATGATCTGGTCGTCAAGGGCAATCTCATTTCGCGCCTGCATGCCCGCGTGGAGGTCAATCGCAGCAAATTCATGCTGATCGATCAGAGCACGAATGGCACCTTCGTGGTGGGCAAGGATGGCGAAGAAGCGTTTGTTCGCCGCGATTCGATGCAAATCCGCGGCGAGGGCTTGATCGGGCTCGGCAAAGCGCCCGACAGCAACTCCTCTCAGGTGATTCGCTACACTTGCGAGGAATGACCCTCGCGAGAGGAATGACCTCGCTAGGCCTGCGAGGTCTTAACCCGCTGTACCGCGGCTTGCAGCTCAGTCCGTAGAGCCGGCGGAACGCGTTCGCCGAAGCCGTTCAAGTATTGATCGATCCCGGCGAATTCCTCCTGCCACAGCTTCGGATTGACCGCCAACAATTCTTCGAGTGCCGCGGGCGTGATTTCCAATCCTTGCAGGTCCAAATCCTTGAGCGCCGGTAGATCGCCAATGGCCGTTTCGCGTGCGCCCGCTTTGCCTTTGCAGCGATCGATGATCCAGCGCAGCACGCGCAGATTTTCTCCGAACCCCGGCCACAAAAATTTTCCGGCGTTGTCCTGGCGGAACCAGTTGACGTGAAAGATTTGCGGCGGCGACTTCAGCTTGGAACCGACATTGATCCAATGCGCCCAGTAATCGGCGAAGTTATAGCCGGCGAATGGCTTCATGGCCATGGGGTCGCGCCTCACGACGCCCACGGCGTCCGTAGCCGCCGCCGTCGTTTCGGATGCCACGCCGGCGCCGATCAGCACTCCGTGCAGCCAATTGCGCGCTTGATAGACGAGAGGCGCGAGCGCGCGCCGGCGTCCGCCGAACACGATCGCCGAGATTGGCACGCCGCCGGGCGCATCGGCAAGTTTTGAATAACCAGGGTTTTGCTTGGCGGCGACCGTAAAGCGGGAATTGGGCTGGGCGGCCGGTCCGTTCTTCGGATCGTAGGGACGGCCCTGCCAATCGGTCACGGGTTTGCCCTCGGTCAGCCCTTCCCACCACGGCTGATTGTCCGCCGTCAGACCGACATTGGTAAAAATGGTATTCCGGCGAATCATCTCGTAGGCATTGCGATTGGTTTTGGCGTTGGTTCCGGGAACGACACCGAAGTATCCCGACTCCGGATTGATGGCGTACAGCCGACCGTCCTTGCCGGGATGCAGCCAAGCAATGTCATCGCCGATGGTCCATACCTTCCAGCCCGGATAGCTCGCCGGCGGGATCAACATCGCCAAATTGGTTTTGCCGCAGGCCGACGGGAAAGCGCACGCGAGGTAGTGGGTCTCTCCCTGCGGATTTTCGATGCCGACGATCAACATGTGCTCGGCCAGCCATCCTTCGGTGCGCGCCTGCCAGCTCGCGATGCGCAGGGCGTGGCATTTCTTGCCGAGCAAGGCGTTACCGCCGTAGCCGGAGCCGAAGCTTTTGATCGACAGCTCCTCGGGAAAATGCATGATGAAGCGGCGCTTCGGATTCAAATCGCCGGTGGAGTGCAAGCCTTTGACAAAGGTTCCATCGCGGGTGATGCGTTCGAGCGCGGCGCGGCCCATACGTGTCATGATGCGCATGTTGAGCACAACGTAGGCGCTGTCCGTGATCTCAACGCCGCAGCGAGAAAAGGGCGAATCGATCGGACCCATGCAATAAGGCACCACATAAAGTGTGCGGCCCTGCATGCAGCCGGCGAAGAGGGCGTCCATTTGCGCGTGGGCCTGCTGCGGGGCCATCCAATTGTTATTGGGACCTGCATCTTCCTTTTTTGCCGTGCATACGAAAGTCAGGTGTTCAACGCGGGCAACGTCCGACGGATTCGAACGGGACAGTACGCAGTCCGGGAAGTTTTGGGGGTTGAGCGGCAGCAATTGCTTGTCGGCAATCAGCTCACGCTTCAGCGATTCGAACTCCGCGTCGCTGCCATCGCACCAATGAATCTTCGCCGCTTGCGTCAGTTGGGCGACTTCATGCACCCAGGCCGCGACATCATGATTCATCGAGGCAAGAGTTACGTGCTGAGGTGCTGTGGCCATTGGCTATCCCTAGAAGAAAGCTTGATAGATTCATAAGGATGACAGATGGGTGTGGGCGCGCCAACTCCTCTCCACGCGTGGGACTTCTCCGACAATGCAGCTTGCCTCGCGCGCGCTCGAGAAGGCGCGGCGAACGGAGAATTTAGCTGCGGAAGTATATGTAAGTGATTGATTATATAAATTTAAATAGAAGCCGTCCCGCCAATCACGTACACTGACGATATGTACAGAGCGCCTATTTGTCGCGAGCGGATCTCCGCGTCTCGGATCACGCGCGCGCTGCTCATCGGGCTTGGGGTCATGGCCGGTATCGCCGGCGTTGCAGCCGCGGATCCGATCAGCATCAGGGCAATCGCGGAGGTGGAGCAAACCACCCAGACCCAGGGCCGCGAGACCGCGAAATTGGTGTCGGCCGATCGCGTCGTATCCGGCGACACGGTTTTCTACACCCTCGAGGTCCGCAACACAGCGCCCACCTCCGTCCAGCGACCGATCGTTACTTACGCCATTCCAGCGCACATGATTTATCTGCCCGATTCGGCGGTCGGTCCCGGCACCGAAGTTACGTATTCCGTTGACGGCGGCCGCAGCTTCGATTCCGCCGACAATTTGAAAATCCAAGAACCGGGGGGCCAGGTGCGCACGGCCGTGGCGGCGGACTTTACCCACATCCGTTGGCAGCTGAAAAACGCGTTGAAAGGCAATTCGGTGGCCTTCGTACGATTTCGCGCCGAGATGAAATAGAGCGCGCCATTTCGTCGTACGCTACGGCGAGAATTACGTCCGCATGAACACCGATTACAAAGACATTTTCAGCATGGGCGGTCCGCTCGCGAGGGCACTGCCGGACTATGCCTATCGACCGGAGCAGGCCACGATGGCCAAAGCCGTGGGGGCAGCTTTGGCGCGGCTCGAACCCCTGATCGTCGAGGCCGGCACCGGGACGGGCAAGACATTTGCCTATCTCATCCCGGCGCTGCTTTCGGGACGCAGCGTCATTATTTCCACCGGCACCCGCACGCTGCAGGATCAGCTGTTTCGCCGCGATGTGCCGATGCTGGCAAAGGCACTGGGTCTGCCGGCGAAACTCGCACTGCTCAAGGGTCGCACGAATTATCTGTGCCGCCATCGATTGGAACTCGCCACCCAGCAAGGTGCATTGTTGGGTCCTGAGCGCGGCATGGCGCGGCTGCTGGCGCGCGTATCGCGCTGGGCGGCGACCACCCCGAGCGGCGATCTTGCGGAACTCACCGATCTGCCGGAACAGTCGCCGATCTGGCCGAGCATTACGTCAACACGCGAGAACTGCCTCGGCCAGGAATGCCCGCAGTTCTCGCGCTGTCACGTGATTGAAGCGCGGCGCAATGCGCAGGCCGCGGATATCGTGGTGGTGAATCATCACTTGTTGCTGGCCGATCTTGCGCTGAAGGACGAGGGATTCGGCGATTTACTGCCCGGTGCCGAAGCGGTCATCCTGGACGAAGCGCATCAAGTGCCGGATATCGCGGCGCAGTTCTTCGGGCAAACCTGGTCGGCGCGCCAAGTTCAGGTATTGATGCGCGACATCACGGCAGAACTCAGCGCAGCGGCGATCCGCGCGCCCTCGCTGGTCGAGGCCGTGCTGGCCGTGGATGGCCACGTCGATGGCTTGAGATTTTCTTTGAATCGGGGGATCGGGCGGTATGCGTGGGCGGATCTGCCCGAGACTTTCCTGGATGCGCTCCCGGAAATCGAAACCAGTTTAAGCGCCTTGAGTGCGGAGCTCGAGGGTTTGGGCGGCGGCGCGGGTACCGCCAACTGCGCGCGGCGTGCGGCGCATTTGGCCAATGCGCTGGCCGCATTGCGCGAGCTGTCGGAGGAAGCCGGTCTGCGCTGGGTGGAAGTGGCCGCCCATGGACTGACGCTGCAGTTCACGCCGTTTGAAATCGCGGAACGTCTGCGCGAGTTTGTCGAGTCGCGTCCCTGTGCGTGGATCTTTACATCCGCAACCTTGGCGATTGCCGCGGACTTTTCCCATTTCGCGGAGAGGATCGGGCTTCCCGACGCGCGCACGCTGTGCATCGACAGTCCCTTCGATTATCGCGATCAGGCCCGGCTGTTTCTGCCGCCGCGCATGCCGGATCCGCAGCATCCGGCGTTCGCCAAAGAATTCATCGAGGTGTGTGCGCCTCTCATCGAGACCTGCGGCGGCCGCGCGTTCCTGCTCTACACCAGCTATCGCGGTTTGGCAGAGGGGGTCCAGGCGCTGAAGGCACGTTTCCCCAATCCGCCCTTTCCGGTGTTGGTGCAGGGCGAAGCGCCGCGCGAAGCCCTGCTCAACCGCTTCCGCGAACTCGGCAACGCCGTACTCCTCGCCACGGGCAGTTTTTGGGAAGGCGTCGACGTCAAGGGCGATGCGCTCTCCATCGTCGCGATCGACAAGCTTCCCTTCGCCGCACCCGACGATCCGCTGTTGAAAGCCCGACTCGAGGGCATTCGCCGGCGCGGCGGCAATCCGTTCTTTGATTATCAATTGCCTCAGGCAGTGCTGGCATTGAAGCAGGGCGTCGGGCGGCTGATCCGCGACTTCGACGATTTCGGCGTGATCGTTCTCGGCGACCCGCGCATCAAGACCAAAGCCTATGGACGCGTGTTTCTGGAGTCGATGCCGCCGAGCCCGGTGGTGAGCGATGTGGCATTGGCCGCGGAATTCTTGAGAGATCGGTTGCGTCTCCGCCAGG
This sequence comes from uncultured Gammaproteobacteria bacterium, assembly GCA_963721095.1. Lineage (GTDB taxonomy): Bacteria > Pseudomonadota > Gammaproteobacteria > Steroidobacterales > Steroidobacteraceae > Bog-1198. The sequence continues at coordinate 95,217 of CAVRHU010000002.1, forward strand.
CGCCCGCGGCTGCATCGACGCCGGCGCCGGCTGTGCGCGCGACCTGATGCGCCTGCTCGCACTCGATGCGGCGACCGAGGCGTGCTCCGTGGCGCTGTTGGCAGGCGGTGCGCTCATCGGCCGTACGATTGAATCGGGCAAGAGCAACGCCGCGAAGATTTTGAGCATGGCTGAAGAGGTGCTGGCCGAAGCGCAGATCTCCCTGTCGATGCTCGATGGAATCGCCGCCAGCATCGGGCCGGGTGCGTTCACGGGCGTCAGAATCAGCGTGGCGGTCGCGCAAGGTCTGGCGTTCGGCGCGGACCTGAAGGTGGTGCCCATCACGACCTTGGAGGCATTGGCGCTGCAAGTCATTGGGGAGCAGGACAGCCGTGCCCTGGCCTGCCTCGATGCGCGTATGGGAGAGGTTTACTGGGGATGCTTCGCCTGGGATGCGGCGAGCGGCGTACGCGCAACGAGTGCGGCGCGCGTGGGACCCCCGGGCGAGGTGTCACTCGAGCCGGGTGCGCAGTTCCTCGGCGTTGGCCGCGGATTCGCGGCGTATCCGGCTCTCGCGACGCTTCCGGGCGTCACGATTGACGCGGCGCGAAGCGTTGCCTTGCCGAATGCGCGAGAGATCGCCCGCCTCGGGGCGCTGCGCCTGGAGGCCGCCGCAATCGATGCGGCCGATCTCAGACCTTTGTACCTGAGAGACAAAGTGGCGTTCACCGAAGCCGAAAGGGCCGCACGGCCGTCGTTGTAACGGAACTGTCACAATCGAAGCCTGTAATACTCGGCTTTGGAATCAAGGGACTAAGTTATGTCTGCCAGGCGCATCCTCATCGTCGAAGACGAAAAACCCATACGCGACATGATCGCTTTCGGGCTGCGACGCGCAGGCTATGATGTTCGCGAGGCGGAGGATTGCCGGGAGGCGCGGGCCCGAATCGTTGATGTGCGGCCCGACCTGATGCTCATTGATTGGATGTTGCCCGACATGAGCGGCCTAGAGCTGACCCGTTCGCTCAAGCGCGCGAAAGATACCGAAGAGATTCCCGTCATCATGCTCACCGCACGGGCGGAGGAGCAGGACAAGGTCAACGGTCTCGAGGGCGGGGCGGATGACTACATCACGAAACCCTTTTCGCCGCGCGAACTGCTGGCGCGTATTCAAGCCGTGCTGCGGCGCGCGGCCCCGGCCGGCGCGGGCGACATAGTCGAGGTCGACGGTTTGAAACTGGACGACTCGAGTCATCGGGTGAGCGCGGGTGAGCGGGAAATCGCCTTGGGGCCCACCGAATACCGGCTGCTGCATTTCTTTATGACCCACCCGGAACGGGTATTTACCCGCGGTCAGTTGCTCGACCGTGTCTGGGGGGGTAATACTTACGTGGAAGAGCGCACCGTGGATGTGCACATTCGCCGATTGCGAAAGGCGCTCGAACCGTTTTCACTTGAAAAGTTGGTGCAAACAGTGCGTGGCGCGGGATACCGTTTTTCGACGCGCGACGCCTGAGCGAGCACTGGAGACAAGCTCCTAGCCCATGGCAGCGATGTGGACCTTCGCGCTCGCGCGGCTCGCGGGCATGTTGCTGTTGGGCCTATGCGTGGGTCTGCTGATCGGGCCCATTTGGCTGTGGATTCTCGGTGCGGCCTGCTTCTATCTGGCCTGGCAACTGCTGAATCTGTATCGCGTCGACCGTTGGCTGCGGCTGCGATCTCAAATCGATCCCCCCAATATCGGCGGAATCTGGGGCGACATCATTGCGCAGGTGATACGCCTGCATCGACGCAAGCAGTACCACAAGCAGCGCCTGGTGCAGCTGTACCGCGAGTTGCGGCGCTCGACCGCGGCGCTTCCCGACGGCGTTATTATCTTGAGCACCCAGCGCGAGATCGTTTGGTTCAATCGCCAGGCGGCACGCTTGTTGGGCCTGCGCCGGCCGGTCGATGTGGGCTTGCGAATCGACAACCTGATCCGCGCGCCTGAATTCGCGCATTACCTGCACGGCGATGATTTTGCGCTGCCGCTGGTGATTCGTCCGCCGGTACAAATGGATATGTTTTTGGCGCTGCAAATGGTGCCCTATGGCGGCGGCCAATCGTTGCTGTTGGTGCGCGATGTGACCCGTCAAATGCGCCTCGAGGCGATGCGCAAAGACTTCGTCGCCAATGCATCGCATGAGTTGCGCACGCCGTTGACCGTGATTTCCGGATATTTGGACACACTGGCCGAAGATCCGTCCGTGGACCCTGCATGGGGCGGTCCGATCAGGGACATGCGGGCGCAGGCGCAGCGCATGAACACCATCATCGCCGACCTGCTCGAGCTGTCGCGCCTGGAGTCCGCCGACGGCGAGGCGGCGCGGGATCCCATCGACGTGCCGCGAATGCTCGAACGGCTGCATCGCGATGCCCTGATCAGCCCCGATCGACCGCGGCAAGTGCTGCTCGAGCTGGACACGAGCGATGGCCTCTATGGCTCGGCCCACGAGATCGAATCGGCGTTCACGAACTTGTTGGTCAACGCCGTGAAATATACTCTCCCGGAGGGCACCGTCCGGATGCGCTGGTGGACAGACGAAGAGGGCGCGCATTTCTCGGTCATCGACAGCGGCATCGGAATCCCCGCCGAGCACATCCCGCGGCTGACGGAGCGTTTCTACCGAGTCGACGCGGGCCGCTCGCGCGGGCAGGGCGGGTCAGGATTGGGCCTCGCCATCGTCAAGCACGCTTTGCAGCGTCACGCCGGGTGGCTCGACGTACAGAGCATCGAGGGCAAGGGCAGCACCTTCACATGTCATTTTCCGCAGCAACGGATCTGGAAACTGGAGATGCGGAACACCGCGAGTGCATGAAAGTCACAAATATCAGGTACACGGTTGACGTACGCTGCAATCAGATGTAAACGAACGCTGCACGCACAGATAGAGAGTGCTTCAAGGTCAAATTTATGGAAACCGCCGATCTTACCCATCACATTTCCCGCCGCTTCAATGAGGACTTGGAGAAGGTGCGCAATCAGGTGCTGCAGATGGGCGGCTTCGTCGAGCAGCAGCTGCACAAGGCGATCACCGCCCTGGTGGAAGGCGACAGTCGTCTGGGCGAATCGGTTGCCACGGACGATTACAAGGTCAACGGCATGGAATTGTCGATCGACGAGGAATGCAGCCGAATTCTAGCCATTCGAGCGCCCGCGGCCGGCGACTTGCGGGTGATCGTCGCCATCATCAAGACCATCACCGATCTTGAGCGCATCGGCGATGAAGGCGAGAAAATCGGCTATATCGCGTCGCGTCTGGCCACCATGGAGCGGCCGGCGGACAAGTATCGTGAGGTGAAGCATCTGGGCCGCCAGGTGGCGCAGATGGTGCATGATGCGTTGGACGCGTTCGCGCGCATGGATTCCCAGGCGGCCCTGAAAACCGCCCAGGAAGACAAAATGGTGGACGAAGAGTACGAGTCCATTCAGCGGCAATGCATCACCTTCATGATGGAAGACCCGCGCACGATTCGCCGCGCGCTGGAGATCATGTGGATCGTGCGCGCCCTGGAACGCATCGGCGATCACGCGAAGAATATCTGCGAATACGTGATTTACATGGTTCATGGCAAGGACATCCGCCATTCCTCGCTCGAGGACGTCGCCAAGCAGATCGACGCGGCGCACGCACTCATGCGCCGCTGATGACGGCGCGACGCGGGAATTTTCTCGGATTCCTGGCCTGCGTCAGCCTGTTGGCCTACGCCTACTACGCGCAATCCGTGATGCATCTGGAGCCCTGTCCCCTGTGCATTTTTCAAAGAATCGGCGTCTTCGTGCTGGGTGTCATGTTCCTCATCGCCACGCTGCACGATCCCGAAGCCTTCGGGCGGCGCGTGTATGCGCTGCTGCTGACGCTGGCGGCACTCGCCACCATCGGCGTTGCGGCGCGCCACCTGTATATTCAAAGCCTGCCGCCCGATGCCGTCCCGGCCTGCGGCGCATCGCTCAACTTCATGCTCAAGGTGTTTTCTTTGAGCGAGGTGCTGGTCAAGGTGCTGACCGGAGACGGCGAGTGCGCCAAGATCAACTGGACATTTTTGGGGCTCGCCATGCCCGCATGGGTGTTGATCAGCGGGCTGGTCTTGGGCGCCTGGGGACTGTGGGTCAACTTGCGACGTCAACCGCCGGTGCTGCGCTTCTGATGTCCGCTGCTCTGCAATTGACCAAGGATCTGATCTCCCGCCAATCGGTCAGTCCTGCCGATGGCGGCTGCCAAGCCCTCATGATCGAGCGTCTGGCGGCCCTGGGATTCAACGTTGAAAGCCTGCGCTTCGGCCCGGTCGATAACTTTTGGGCGAAACGCGGCAGCGGCGGTCCGGTCTTTTGCTTTGCCGGCCACACCGATGTCGTCCCCTCGGGACCGCTGGATGAATGGCGCTCTGATCCTTTTGAACCGGTCGTGCGGGATGGCCTGCTCTACGGCCGGGGCGCGGCCGATATGAAAAGCGGGCTGGCCGCCATGCTGACCGCCAGCGAAGAGTTCATCGGACAGTATCCGCAGCATCGCGGCACCATTGCCTTCCTGATCACCAGCGATGAGGAGGGGCCATCCGTCGATGGCACTCGCCGCGTGGTCGAAGTGCTGCGCGAGCGCCGGGAGAGCATCGATTGGTGTCTGGTCGGCGAACCCTCCAGCGAAAACACCCTGGGCGATACCATCAAAATCGGCCGCCGCGGCAGCTTGAGCGGGCGTCTAACGGTCCACGGGATCCAAGGCCACATTGCGTATCCGCAGCTGGCCGACAACCCCGTGCATGCGTTGGCACCCGCGCTGGCGGAGTTGGCCGCGCGCGTTTGGGATCACGGCAACGAGCATTTCCAGCCCACCAGTTTTCAAGTGTCGAATATTTCCGCAGGGACCGGCGCGCCGAATGTGATCCCCGGGGAACTGCGGGCGCGATTCAATCTGCGCTTCTCCACCGAACAAACCGTCGATGGCTTGAAGCAGATCGTCGAGGAGATCCTACGGCGCCATCGCGTCAAATACAGTTTGGAGTGGTTCATTTCAGGTCATCCTTTTCTGACGGTTCCGGGCACGCTGTCGCAGGCCGCGGCCCGCGCCGTGCAGGAGCAATTGCAAATCAGCCCCAAGCTGACCACGGGGGGCGGGACCTCGGACGGGCGATTCATCGCGCCGATGGGGGCGCAAGTGATCGAATTGGGCGTGATCAACGCGTCGATCCACAAGGTGAACGAATGCGTTCGCGTGGAGGACATCGACCGCCTGCAGCACATTTACCGGCGTACCCTGGAACTTCTGCTCGCACCCTAGAGTCGTTAGTTCTTGATCCCAATGAAAACCCCGATGCTGGCCGGCGCTCTCGCCGCGTGCCTGATATGCGCGCTTGCAGCGTGCGCGCCCTATGAAAAGTGCGGCTTCGCCGGCTGCCCCGGCGATGCGCAGATCACCGCCGACGTGCGCGCACTGTTCGACCGGCATCCCGAATTAGGACCGCCGGCACTGTTGAGCGTGAAGACGCTCGATGGGGTGGTCTATCTTGACGGAGTGGTGGTTACCGACCTGGTGCGCGACGAGGCGCAATCCATCGCAGCGCAGGCTCACGGAGTAAGAAAGGTCGTGAATTCGCTCGGCGTGAGCAATGCGGGGCGCTAAAGCGCTTCGGGCGCGATGCGCAGGGACAGCCGAAGCGTCGTGCCGCGGTCCTGGGCGCTCTCGATCTGCAGCTCGGCGCCGATGAGCTGCGCCTGTTCGCGCAGCCCAACCAATCCAAAGTGTCCCGGCCGCGCCAGCGACGGATCGAATCCAACGCCGTCATCCGCAATCTGAAGCTGCATGTGCGCGGCGTCGGCGCAGCTTATGGTGATGCACACGCGGGTCGCGCGAGCGTGACGTTCAATATTGCGCAGCGCTTCCTCGGTCATGCGAAATATCACCTCCGCCCGTTCATCGCCAAAGCGCGCAACGTCAGGGTCCAGCGAGAATTCGACCGCGAGGCCGGTACGATCCTTGAAGCGCTCGATGGCCTTGGCAATCGCCGGTCCGAGTCCTAGATCGCGCACCGAGCTGACGCGCATTTGCGCGATGGCCGAGCGTGCCTCATTCAGGCCCGCGTGCGCGACTTCTTCCGCGCGCGCCAATTCATCCGCCATCGAAGCCGGATCGTGACCCTGAAGTTTGCGCAGCAGGCGCACCTCGCTCAGCATCGCCATCATGGAGTGCGCCAGCGTGTCATGCAGATCGCGGGCGATTTGCAGCCGTTCGCGCGCGATGGCGGCGTAGCGCGACTCCTTTGCAAGGCGCTCCACTTCCCGCGTTCTGACCGCGACGCGGCGCTCCAAATCGCTGCTGAGCGCGAGCAGCTCGCTGCGCTCTTGGCGTAGATCGTCCAGGACCTTGGCGAACGCCGCCGCCAGCTGTGCAACTTCATCGCGGCCCGGCGGCACTTCGATGCGCGCCACTTCATTGCGTCCGACCGCGGCAGCCGAGCGTGTCAGGTTTTTCAGCCGGTTGGTCAGATGCCGTGCCCCGAGCGTACCGAGCAAAGCCATGGCGGCGCCAAGACAGATCGATATCCACAAAATACGGATGGCCAGCGCATCGGCGCGCTGATAGACGAGTTCCTTCGGCTCGCTGAGCTGCACGGTCCACGCATCCGCTAATCGCGACGCTTCGAGGCTCACCGCCGCACGGGTCACCAAAACCGTATCGCCGGCCGGCAGCCGCTCGAATCGCGGAGCGGCAGAGTGCTCGGGCGAGGGTTCGATGGGGGGTGCCTCATCGAGCAAGACGCCATTCCAGGGACGATTGCGCAGTTCGGCCGGTCCGACCGCGACCATGCCGGCGTGATTCATGACCAGCGTTTGCGCGGAGCCGCGCCGGTCCAACGTGTCGCTCAGGCGCTGCACATCCGCGGCCGCCCAGGGCCAGTTCAAGTGCGCTGCGACCACGCCGACGACCCGGCCCGCCGAGTCGTGCAATGGCGCAGAGAGATCGCCGAGTAATGGTCCGGAACCGGCCTGTCGCGATTCTTCGATCACACCGATCCAAGCCCCTTTCAGGCCCTGCTGAAACCATGGGCTTGCGGCGGCGCTGCTTCCCAGGTGCAGGCTGCCGTTGGCCACGAGCAGGACGCCCGAGGCATCGGCGATTGAAATCCATCCCAAATCCGGATAGGCGGCGATGAGCCGCTTGAAAAGTTCAACCGGCGCCGCGCTCCCATCCGCAGCTCGAATCGCGGCGAGGCGCGCGCTCACCGCCTGACCCAGGTCCGATGCCAGCTGATCGGTCTCCAGCACCAGCCGGCGCACGTGCTGTTGAACGACGATTTCGCGCGCGACCCGGCCGGCCCACACCGAGGCGGCAACGGCGAAACTGATGGCCAGCCCAATCACGAGCCAAATCAGGCCCGCCACCAAGCTGTGCCGTGGATCCAGGTCCCTAAGCAGTGCTCGACTCATAGGAATTGCTCGAGTATGACGAAAGGCGGATTCATGATGCCTGCGGTGGTGCGCGAGTAACAGGCACGCAACGCGAGCGGTGCATCCTCTCGATGGAGGGTTTGGAGGCTGACTCGTGTCGCCGAGTCTCGGTCTGATCCGCGCAACGAATGTTGCTAAAAAGACACAATCTCCGCCCCGCGACGATGACGTATGTTATATATGTAGCTTGATTGGCCGAACCAGTAGAATTGCGAACCCGCTTAACTGTCACATAGATGTAACAATACGTCGATTAAATCCAACAACTGAAAAACAATTGGAGTGGAAGCCGTGAATGACGTAAATGCGATCAAGAGACATGGTTTGATGCTAAGTGCCCTGTTGGGGGCGACCGGAATCGTCCACGCACAAAGCGCGGCCGCTCCGGCGAGCGACGAAAGCCTCACGATGCACGGCATCACGCTGTTCGGCATCGTGGATGTCGGTGTGCAGAATGAAACCCATGGCGCGCCGATCAACGATTACTTCCCGGCGGGCGCCGCCGATATCGTGCAGAAGAACAGCAACAAGTCCATCACCGGCGTCACGTCCAACAACTTGAGCCAGTCGCGCATCGGCTTGCAAGGCGTGGAACCGCTGTTCGGTGTGGGCGATTGGACCGGTGTTTTCAAGCTGGAAACGTTTTTCAACCCGCAGTCCGGCGAGATCAGCGACGCGCTGAAGTCGTTGACCCAGAATAACGGGCGCAGCGTAGCCTCGGGCACGCAAACCACCAACCTGGATTCCAGCATTGCGGGGCAGATATTTCAGCAATCCTATGCGGGCATCAGTTCCAAGACCTACGGCACCTTGACGTTTGGACGTCAGAATACGCTGCTGGCCGACGGTGTCGGTAAATACGACCCGAACGCGGCTTCGCAGGCATTTTCATTGATCGGTCTGTCGGGAACCACCGCGGGCGCCGGCGATACCCAAGACCGCCGTCTCGACGGCTCGATCAGGTACACGGTGACGATCGCCAGCGCCGTGCGCTTTGGGGCCATGTTCAAGCCCAATGACGGCAACGGTATTGACAATAATGTGACCGAACTCCAATTGGGCGGCGACTTCGCAGGACTCTCGGTGGATGCGTACTACGTCAAAGCGCACGATGAAATTGCCGCAGCCGCGCTGAGCGCCGCGCAAGTCGCCTTGTTGCCGGGCTTGGGCTTTTCCCCGGACAAGGCGCTGGCCGCTACGGTCTCCGACAACACCTCGTACTCCGTGATGGCCTTGTACAATTTCGGCGCGGTTGTGCCGCTCAAAATTTTTGGCGGCTATGAGCACATCAGCTTCGCCAATCCGAGCAGCCCGCTGCCGGTGGGTTTCGATGACATCGGCGGGTACAAGCTGGCGTTCGTCAATAACGCGGCGTTTCCCAACGACAAGATCCTGCAGGTCTACTGGGCCGGCGTGAAGTACATGATCACCCCGCACTTTGAACTCACCGGGGCTTATTACGGCTACCACCAGAACAGCTATGGGACCGGCGCCACCGCGGGATGCACCACCAATATCGCGGGAACGTGCAGCGGTACGACCGATGATATTTCGGCTGATGGCATATGGCACATGAGCAAGCGCTTTGACACCTATCTGGGTGTGATGTACACGGGCGTGCATGACGGCCAGGCCAACGGCTATATTTTCCACACCACCGACATTACCTCGACCATGGGTGTGCGCTTCAAGTTCTAGTACTTGGCGGCTTGACCGCATGGCCGTTTTACGGCCATGCGGTCACATTCTCGACACGCCCACCGCACCGCGCGTAGCATAGCCCCCATCGGGATCCTTTAGGGGACGGCCATGAACAGCACAGAAAAAAAACGCGGCGGCTGGAGCTGGTGGTACCTGCTCTTCGTCATCCAATTTGTGGTGGCTCTCTGGCCCCCGTTCTACAATAAAGCCGACCCCTATCTGTTTGGAATCCCGTTCTTTTACTGGTTCCAGATGCTGTGGGTCATCGTCAGCGCGGTGTTCACAGCCATCGTTTATTTCGCGGTGGAAGAATAAGAAAAAATTCAGGAGGCGCCCGTGTCGGATCTCAATTGGACCGCGCTGATCATTTTCGTCTTGTTGTTTGGCTTCATTACCTGGCTGGGTTTCGCGGCTGCACGCTGGCGCCGCGGAGACTTGGACCTGCTGCATGAGTGGGGTTTGGGCGGCCGGCGCTTCGGCACGGTCATCACCTGGTTCTTGGTCGGCGGCGATGTTTACACGGCCTATACCTTCATCGCAGTTCCCGCGCTGGCCTTTGGGGCGGGCGCGGTGGCATTTTTCGCCGTGCCGTACACCATCATCATTTATCCTTTGATGTTCTTGATCTTTCGACGTCTGTGGAATGTGTGCCACAAGCATGGCTACATCACCGCGGGCGACTTCGTGAAGGGCCGCTTTGGCAACCGTTGGCTGGCGCTCGCGGTATGCATCACCGGCATCGTCGCGACCATGCCCTACATCGCTTTGCAGCTGGTGGGTTTGCAGGTGGTCATCGGTGCAATGGGAGTCTCGGGCACCGGACTGATGGCCGATCTGCCTTTGTTCATCGCCTTCGTGATCTTGGCAGCTTTCACCTATTCGAGCGGATTGCGTGCACCGGCCTCCATCGCCATCGTCAAGGACATTCTGATTTACGTGACCGCGCTGGCCGCCGTCATTGTGATTCCGTACGAACTCGGCGGATTCGGAAAAATATTCGCCTCGGTGCCGGCGCAGAAACTACTGCTGGCGGTTCCAGGTCCCAACACCACGGGTGCCTACAGTGCCTATGCCACCCTGGCCTTAGGGTCGGCGTTTGCGCTGTTCCTCTACCCGCACTCGCTCACCGGTATATTGAGTGCGAGCAGCGGCAAGGTCATCCGCCGCAATGCCGCCTTGCTGCCCGGCTACACTTTCATGCTCGGCCTGCTCGCGCTGTTCGGATTCTTCGTCATCGCGAGCGGCGTGGACAAGCTGCCGGAATATGCAGCCGGCTTCAAGCAGTTCGGCAATAACTTTGCGGTGCCCGCACTGCTGTTGCACAGCTTTCCGGCGTGGTTTGCAGGTATTGCCTTCGCGGCCATCGGTATCGGCGCACTGGTGCCGGCGGCCATCATGTCGATCGCCGCGGCCAATTTGTACACCCGCAATATTCATCGCGAGTTCATCAACCAAAACCCCACGGACAAGCAAGAATCGCAGGTCGCCAAGTTAACTTCGCTCATCGTCAAAGTCGGCGCGTTGGTGTTTATTTTATTTGTACCGACCAAATTTGCGATCGAGCTGCAACTGCTGGGCGGCATCTGGATCATTCAAACGCTGCCGCCGGTGATACTCGGCGCCTACACTCGCTGGTTCAATTCCTGGGCGTTGTTGGTGGGATGGGCGGTCGGCACCTTTGCAGGGACATGGATGGCCTTTTCGGTGCATCTCGCCACCACCTTTCCGCTGCACGTGGGCGAGCAGACGTTTCCCGGATATAGCGCGGTGTACAGCGTGATCCTCAATTTGTTGGTCGCGATCGTGCTCACGCCCGTATTCAATGCTCTGTCGGCGAATAAAACCCGCGTGGACCAAACCGTCGCGGCCGACTACCAAAGTTAAGGCGGCGGCACGTTCCGGCTTCGACAGGGGCTTGGCCGGCGCTCAAGCCCTTGTTTCAATTCAACTGTAACAAAACCGTCACAATGGATCCCGATAATCCCCGCCACCCCAAAGCCTTGAGGGCCAAGAGAGTGCCGAGGCGGGTACAAACTGGAGATCCCATCGATGAAAACAGTCAAGCGCCTTTTGATACTCGGCGTTGTCGCCTCATGGAGCATGGGCGCCGCGGCGGCGGACATCTCGGGCGCCGGCGCCACTTTTCCCTACCCGATTTATGCCAAGTGGGCCGACGCGTATAAAAAGCTCACGGGCATCGGCCTCAATTATCAGTCCATCGGATCTGGCGGCGGCATCAAGCAGATCAAGGCCAAGACCGTGACATTCGGCGCCTCGGATATGCCTCTCAAACCCGAGGACTTGAAGTCCTCCGGGCTGATCCAGTTTCCCATGATCATCGGCGGGGTGGTCCCGGTGGTGAACATCAAAGGCGTCGCCCCCGGTCAGTTGCACTTGGACGGCGCAACGATCGCCGCGATCTACCTGGGCGACATTACGCAGTGGAACGATGCGGCGATCAAGAAACTCAATCCCAAGCTGGCGCTGCCCAACACGGCCATTGCGCCCGTGTACCGCTCGGACGGCTCCGGAACGAATTTTCTGTTCTCGGACTATTTGTCGAAGACCAGCGCAAAATTTCAAACCACCATCGGAGCCAACACCTCGGTGCAATGGCCGGTCGGCATCGGTGCCAAGGGCAACGAGGGCGTGGCGAACATGACGACCCAGACCGATGGCGCCATCGGCTATGTGGAGTATGCCTTCGCCAAACAAAACAAAATGTCATTTGCGACCCTGACCAACAAAGCCGGCAACGCCGTGGCACCGAGCGCCGAGTCGTTCCAGGCCGCGGCGGCGACGGCCGATTGGGCCGGCGCCGACAGCTACTATCTGATTTTGACCAACCAAGCGGGTGCGAAGAGCTGGCCCATCACGGGAGCCAGTTTCATCCTGGTGTACAAGCAACCGGACGATGCCGCCTCGGTCCACGAGGCTCTGAAATTCTTCGCGTGGGCATTCAAAGACGGCGCAAGCATGGCGGCCGAACTCGATTATGTGCCGTTGCCTGCCGCTTTGATTTCGCAGGTGCAGAAAACTTGGTCGACGCAAATCACCTCGGCCGGCCGCCCGGTTTGGAGCGGCAAGTAGACTCGGCTTTGCGGATTAGCTAGCCACGATTTAGGTAGTTAAGATACGGTAGTTCGGGCCCGGCGTAGCGGTATGCCGGGCCCGACCTACTTTAGCGCAACGCGGAGCGGAACTGACAACGTGGCGATCATAGATCCGGGGCACGCCGCAAAGCAGCTGATTTTCGAAAGGATATTCCGTTCCGCCACGTTGATCGCGGCGATGTTGGTGTTGTTGATTTTGGGCGGCGTCGGGGTGTCGCTGCTGCGCGGGGCATGGCCGGCGCTGGCTCATTTCAAAATCGCATTCGTCACCCGCGAGATTTGGAACCCGGTCACCGACCAATTTGGCGCCTTGGCTCCAATTTATGGCACCGTGGTGACCTCGCTCATTGCCATGCTCCTGGCGGTCCCGACGGGCTTTGGAATCGCCTTGTTCCTGACGGAACTGTGTCCGCCGTGGCTGAAGAGACCCATCGGCGTGGCGGTCGAACTACTGGCGGCGGTGCCGAGCATCATCTTCGGGATTTGGGGACTGTTCGTGCTCGCACCGGTGCTGCAGCGGCATGTGCAGCCCTGGTTGATTCGCAATGTAGGAGACATTCCCTGGGTTGGCCATCTGTTCAAAGGTCCGCCTTACGGCATCGGCATTCTCACCGCCGGCGTCGTACTCGCCATCATGGTGCTGCCCTTCATTGCGGCCACGATGCGCGATGTGTTCGACACGGTTCCAGCGATGTTGAAAGAGTCCGGCTACGGGCTCGGTGCGACCACGTGGGAGGTCATTTGGAACGTCGTCGTGCCGCACTCGCGGGCCGGAATTGTCGGCGGAATCATGTTGGGTCTGGGCCGCGCGCTCGGCGAAACCATGGCTGTGACTTTTGTGATCGGCAACGCGCATCGCATCAGCTCCTCGCTGTTGGCGCCCGGCACCACCATCTCCTCGGCCATTGCCAATGAATTCACGGAGGCGGTGGGCAGCTTGTACACCTCGTCCCTGATTGCCCTTGGATTGCTGCTGTTCCTGATTACATTCACGGTGATCGCCCTTGCGCAGTGGATGCTGCGCAGACTCGAACGGCGCACCGGGGCGGTCGCGTGAACCGGCGCATTTTTCGCAAGATCAAGAACGGCGCATTCCTGACGCTATCGCTGATCGCCACCCTGACGGGGCTGGCCTGTTTGGCCGCCATTCTCTGGACCTTGATTTCGCACGGCGTGTCGGGGCTGTCCTCGCGCATCTTCACCGAGATGACGCCGCCGCCGGGCAGCCAGGGTGGTTTGCTCAACGCCATCTACGGCAGCGGCGTGATGACGCTGCTCGGCATCCTGATCGGCTCCCCGATCGGTGTGCTCGCCGGAACCTATCTTGCGGAGTACGGCAGAAATTCGCGTCTGAGCGCGCTGATCCGCTTCATCAACGATGTTCTCTTGAGTGCGCCCTCGATCATTGTCGGCTTGTTCATCTATGCCATTTTTGTGGTTCATATGGGGCACTTTTCGGCGATCGCCGGTGCTCTGGCGCTGGCGGTATTGGCGATTCCAGTGACCCTTAGGACCACTGAAGACATGTTGAATCTCGTGCCCATCGGCATGAAGGACTCGTCGGCGGCGCTGGGCGCCTATCCTTGGCGCACGATATTGAGCGTGCTGTATCCTGCTGCGCGCAGCGGCATCGTCACCGGCCTGCTGCTGGCCATCGCGCGCATCAGCGGAGAAACGGCACCGCTGCTCTTTACCGCGCTCAATAATCAGTTCTGGAGCACCAATCTGAATGCGCCCATGGCCAACTTGCCGGTGGTGATCTTTCAATTTGCTCTGAGCCCCTACAAGGAGTGGCAGGATCTCGCATGGGCGGGCGCATTGATCATCACAGCAACCATTTTGGTCCTGAGCATTTCTGCGCGGGTGTTGCTGGCACTGCTGCAGGCCGAACGCGGAGCGGGGCGATGATTCCATCCACCAAACCGCCAAAGCATCTGAAGATGCGCGTGCCATATCCGGTGGCCGCGGAACCCGCGAAAGATCTGGGGCCGCCCAAAATCGAAGTTCGCGCGCTGAATTTTTTCTATGGCGCGGTGCAATCGCTGCATAACATCAACATGACGCTGGCCGACCGATCGATCTCGGCCTTCATCGGCCCTTCGGGCTGCGGCAAGTCGACGCTGCTGCGCGTCATGAACCGCATGTACGCCCTGTACCCGAGGCAACGGGCGGAAGGCGAAGTGCTGATCGGCGGCCGCGACATCTTGGGGCCGTCCGTCGATGTCGCCGAGCTTCGCTATCGCGTGGGCATGGTATTTCAGAAGCCCACGCCCTTTCCCATGACGGTGTTTGAAAACGTTGCCTTCGGCTTGCGCCTGGCCGGTGGGATTCGCGGCGCCGATCTCAAAGTGCGGGTGGAAGCCGCGTTGCGCGACGCCGCCATCTGGGACGAGGTGAAGGACAAACTCCATGCCGATGGACGCGGCCTCTCCGGCGGCCAACAGCAGCGGCTGTGCATCGCGCGCGCAATCGCCGTGCAGCCGGAGGTGCTGCTGCTCGATGAACCAACAGCGGCGCTCGATCCGATTTCGACCCTGCGCGTCGAGGAAACCTTGCAGGCATTGCGCGAAAAGTACTGCATCGTGGTCGTCACGCACAATCTGCAGCAGGCCGCGCGCGTATCGAACGTGACCGGATTCATGTTCATGGGTGAATTGGTGGAGATCGGCCCATCGAGCGAAATATTCACCTCGCCCAAGAATCGCAAGACCGACGACTACATCACCGGGCGATTCGGTTGACGCCGGTGAACGACACGAACATGTCGGATAGAACCGGCCCAGCCGTCGCGGGCGCCGCCGCCGCCGTGGGGGCCGGCCCTGCGGCGGCCGAAGCTCGCGACAGACTGTCCGATCCCGTCATGACCGCGCGCAGCGTCAGCGTCCACTATGGCGACAAGTGCGCCGTTCGAAACGTCAGCCTGGACATCGGGCGCAATCAAGTGCTGGCGCTGATCGGGCCCTCGGGCTGCGGCAAATCGACCTTTCTGCGTTGCCTCAATCGAATGAACGACACGATTCCCAGCGCGCGGGTCGAGGGCACCATCACGCTGGACGGGCAAAACATCTATGACAAACGGCAGGACGTGGCGCAGCTGCGCGCCCGGGTCGGCATCGTTTTTCAAAAACCCACGCCATTTCCGCATTCGATTTACGCCAATGTGGCGTACGGGCCGCGGATCCACGGGCTGACCAAGAATCGCGCCGATATGGATGACCTGGTTCAAACGAGTCTTGCGCGCGCGGGTCTGTGGGAGGAGGTGAAGGATCGCCTGTCGACGCCGGGCACCAGCCTGTCGGGAGGACAGCAACAGCGCCTGTGCATTGCGCGCACCATTGCGGTCAATCCGGAAGTCATTTTGATGGACGAGCCGACTTCGGCGCTCGATCCGATTGCGAGCGCCAAGATCGAGGATTTGATCGATGAGCTGCGCGAAAATTATGCGATCACCATCGTGACCCACAACATGCAACAGGCGGCGCGCGTTTCGCAGCGCACCGCCTACTTCCATCTGGGCGACCTGGTCGAGATCGGTCCGACCGACCGGGTGTTCACCAATCCGCTGCAAAAACTGACGGAAGATTATATTACGGGGCGATTCGGCTAGATTGGCGGCGCAGCGATTTTGATCGGCTCGCCCTCCCTGACGAGCGCTAATGGCCGCCATTGAATCGATATCCCGCGGCGTTCAAACTTTGAGTGGTCTTGGCCATTTCGGCCGCGTCGAATTTGCCGATCGTGCGGGTGTCATAGATCGCTCCGCTTGCGACTCTCAGTTCGTCGCGAATGAAGGGAACGACATCCGCGCATGGGATGATGTTTCCCTGGGCTTCGCTCGAAAGCGCGACGACGCACATGTTGCGATCGCCATCAAAGGTAATGACGACGGCGGGATTTGGGGTCATCTGAGCGGACACGGGCGCCGCAGCATTGTGGGATGAACCGCAAGCCGTGAGCAGCGCAGGGCTTGCAGCGAAGATCGACCAGAGCAGAACAGGGAAGTAACGATTCACGCAAGCCTCCTACACCGTAATTTCAATTCGGTTGCCGTCGGGGTCGAGGACGACGCTCTCAAAATAGCCGTCTCCGGTTTTACGGGGACCGTCAACGACCTCGAAACCCTCCTTCTTGATACGTTCGGTCAGTTCCTCCACGCGCTGCATGGATCCAACCGAAATCGCCAGATGTGCAAGCCCCATGCGCTGGGCGCCCGGTGCTAGCTTTACCGGGTTCACCGTTGAACTTCGCATTATCTCGATTCGCGCGCCGTCCTCGAAGCTCAGGAAGCGCGACTCGAAACCTTTCGCGGCGTTGACGTATTTGCGTCCGGCGACGGCGCCGAAATATTTCCCGTAGAAGTCCACGAGCCGCCCGAGTTCCTCGGTCCAAAAGGCGATGTGCGCGATTCGCGGCATCTTAATTGGATTCCAGCTTTGGCACCGCGAAATGTCAGTCGGTGTTGCGCAGCAGTTCGTTCAGCGAAGTCTTAGCGCGAGTTTGCGCATCTACGCGCTTGACGATCACGGCGCAGGCGAGACCGTACTTGCCGTTCGCCGCGGGCAGCGTGCCGGGAACGACCACCGCGCCGGCGGGCACACGGCCGTAGAGGATCTCGTCGCGCTCGCGATCGTAAATGCGCGTGCTTTGGCCGATAAAGACGCCCATCGAGATGACGGCGCCGGCTTCAACCACGACGCCCTCCACAATTTCCGAGCGTGCGCCGATGAAGCAATTGTCCTCGATGATCGTCGGGCCTGCCTGCAGCGGTTCCAGCACGCCGCCGATGCCGACTCCGCCGGACAAGTGCACGTTCTTGCCGATCTGCGCGCAGGAGCCGACGGTGGCCCAGGTATCCACCATGGTGCCGCTGTCCACATAGGCACCGACGTTGACGTAGCTCGGCATCAACACCACGTTGGCGGCGATGTGGGCGCCGCGCCGCACGGTTGCCGGAGGCACGACGCGCACGCCGGCGGCCGCGAAGCGCTCATCGCTCCAGCCGCTGTATTTCAGGGGTACTTTGTCATAAAAATTCAGGGCGCCGGCGGGCATCGATTCGTTGTCATTGATCCGAAACGAGAGCAGCACGGCCTTCTTCAGCCATTGGTTGACGCGCCAAGTGCGGCCTTCCGGTTGCGCCACCCGCAGCTGCCCTTCGTTTAATAGATCGAGGGCCTGTTCAACGGCGGCGCGCAGCGCGGCAGGGGTATTGCGCGGATTGAGCTGCGCCCGCGCTTCGTAGGATTCGTCGATCAGCGAGCGCAATTCGTCGTGAGAGTTCAAGATCGTGCTTCGCGTCGATCCAACGCCTGCATCAGCGCTTCCTGCACGCGCTGACATGACTCTTCCTTGAGCAGGCCGCCGTCTTCGCGCGTGATATAAAACACGTCTTCCGCGCGTTCGCCCACCGTCATGATCTTCGCGCCGGCGATGGCGATGCGTTCCGCACGAAAAACCTTGCCGACTTCCGACAAGAGACCCGGCCGGTCGGCTGCGATGAGCTCGAGAATGGTGCGCTCGTTGCGCGTGTCGACGCTGAAATTGACCTGGGTGGGCGTCCAGAACATGCGGACTTGGCGCGGCGCCCGCCGCGTCACCGCCGGCGGCAGATCCTGTGCCTGTTGCAGCACGCGCCACAAGCCGCGTTCGATTTCTCGAATGCGCGCCGCATCCGCGATGATCGCGCCGTTGTCCTCCAGCACCACGTAAGTCTCGAGGCTGAATCCATTGGCGCTCGAAATCAGCCGGGCATCGACGACATTGAGGCCCATTTGATCGAGCACGCCGGTGGTGCGCGCAAAGCTGCGCAGCCGCCGCGGTGTGTACGTCAGCACCGCCGTGCCGCCACGATCGGTGAGTTGCCGCACGGCGACCAATGGGGTGTCGTCGCCGGCCGGCCGCTCGGCCAGCAATCCGGTATGCCAGGCGATCTCCTCGGGTGTGTAGCGCAGGAAATATGCGTCGGTCCATTGTGCGAAGATCCCCGCGGCCTGCGGCACGACATCGGCGGGCAGTTTGGAGAGCGCTTGATCTTGAGTCTCGCGGATCAGCTGCTCTTGATCGATCGGCGTTTCGAGGCCGCGGCGCAAGGCGCGTTTGGTGCGCTCGTAAAACTCTTCGAACAGACGCGCCTTCCAGGAATTCCATAATTTCGGGTTGGTGCCGCGCACGTCGGCAACGGTCAGCACATACAAATAATCCAGGTGAACCTGATCGCCCACGCGCCGCGCAAACTCCTGGATGATGTCCGGGTCGCTGATGTCCTTCTTTTGCGAAGTGATCGACAAGATCAGATGATTGCGCACCAACCACGCGACCAAGCGCGCTTCATAGCGGCCCAACCCTTGCTCCAGGCAAAAGGCTTCGGCGTCGACTGCGCCCAATTCCGAGTGATCGCCGCCGCGGCCTTTGGCGATGTCGTGAAACAGCGCCGCGAGATAAGCGACCTCCTGGCGCGGCAAGGATTGCATGATCTGGCTCAAGGCCGGGAATTCATGGTTGAACTTCGGCATGGCGAAACGGCGCAGATTGCTCACCACGAACAGCGTGTGCGCGTCCACCGTGTAGGCATGGAACAAGTCGTACTGCATGCGGCCGACGATGCGGCCGAAGGACGGGATGTAGCGCCCGAGCACGCCGTACAGATTCATGCGCCGCAGTTCATGAGTGACGCCTACCGGCGCGCACAGCAGCTCGATGAACAGCCGATGGTGGCGCGGGTTCTGGCGAAACTCCTCGTCGATGAGCCCGACATGAGTGCCGATCAGGCGGATGGTTTCGGCGCGCACGCCGCGCACTTCGGGATGCTGCTGCAGCAGCACGAACAGCTCCAGCAACGCGGAGGGGTAGCGGGCAAACACCTCGGGATGCGTCACTTCCAGATAATCATTGCGAATCTGAAAACGCGCGTTGACCGGCAGCGGCAGCGGCGCCGCGCTTTGCGTGAGGATCGCCTCGCGAAACAGCTGCAGCAGCATTTCGTTCAGCAGACTGATATCCATGACCGTGCGGTAATACTTCTGCATGAGCTGTTCGACCGCGAGCGTGAAGCTCGCATCCTCGTAACCGAACAGTTTCGCGAGCTTGATCTGGTAGTCGAACAACAGCCGGTCTTCGCGCCGTCCGGTCAGCACGTGCAAGCCGAAACGTACTTTCCACAGGAATGACTGCGCCGCATGCAGCTTGCGAAGTTCCTCGCGGGTCAAAAATCCGTGTGCCACCAGCTCATCGAGCGTATCGGTTCCGAAATGCCGCTTTGCCACCCAGCCGATCGTTTGAATGTCGCGCAAACCGCCGGGGCTGGATTTGACGTTGGGTTCCAAGTTGTAGGCGGTGTCGAAATACCGATGATGCCGCTCGGTCTGCTCCTTGACCTTGGCTTCGAAGAAATCCTGCGACGACCAGAGCCGATCCGCCGCGAGCGCGCGCCGCATTCCCGCAAACAGCGGTTCGGGTCCCGACAGCAGCCGCGCTTCGAACAGCGTCGTGGCGACGCTGATGTCGGCGAGACTCTCGCGCTGGCAATCATCGATGGATCGAACGCTGTGGCCCACCTCGAGGCCGATGTCCCAGAGGAACGTGAGGAAGCGCTCAATGTCCGCCTGCCAATCGGCCGAATCGCTCTTCGGCAGGAGCACCATGATGTCGATGTCGGAACTCGGGTGCAGCTCGCCGCGGCCATAGCCGCCGACGGCGACCAGCCCCAGGTCGCCGGCAAACTTGCCGGTGTGAGTGAGCCACGCCGCGCGCAGGGCCACATCCACCAGTCTCGCGCGATCGCGCACCAGATCTTCGATCGGCTCGTCGGCGATGAAACGATCTTTGAGCAGTTCGCTGCCCTGATCGAGAACCTGGCGAAAGATGGCGGGAGAGAATTGGCCCTCTTCGAGGGCTGCGGGGACTGCCGTGAGGTAGGGCCAGTCGGCGATTTGATCTAGGAACTTGCCGTGGGCGTTCAAGAAGCCGCCGCGGCCGCCGGCGCGTTGACATTCGCGCCCAAAGTGAGGACCTCGTAGCCCGCTTCGGTCACCAAAATCGTGTGTTCCCATTGAGCCGAGAGAGACTGATCCTTCGTCACCACCGTCCAGCCGTCGGGGAGAAGTCGTACGTCCCGTCGGCCCGCATTGATCATCGGTTCGATGGTAAAGGTCATTCCGGCGCTCAGTTCCAAGCCCGTGCCGGGTTTGCCGTAGTGCAGCACTTGGGGGTCCTCGTGGTATACGCGGCCGATCCCATGGCCGCAATACTCGCGCACCACCGAAAAACTGTTGGTTTCGGCATAGCTCTGAATGGCATGGCCGATGTCGCCGAGGTGCGCTCCCGGCCGGACCTGTTGAATCCCGCGCCACATGGCCTCGTGGCACGCCGCGGTGAGGCGCCGGGCCAGGATGGGCGCATTGCCGACGAGGTACATTCTGCTGGTGTCCCCATGGAAGCCGTCGCGGATGACGGTGACGTCGATATTGATGATATCGCCGCTTTTTAGGCGTTTATCGCCCGGAATACCGTGGCAGACCACGTGATTCACGGAGGTGCAGATGGTCTTCGGGAAGCCGCGATAGTTCAAGTTGGCGGGAATGGATTTCAGCTCCTCCACGATGAAATCGTGGCAGCGCTTGTCCAGCTCATCGGTGCTGACGCCCGGTTGAACATAGGGTTCGATCATGTCCAAGACGCTGGCCGCGAGACGGCCGGCGTCTCGCATTTTGTCCTGTTCTACCGGGGTTTTGATGGTCACGTTCATAGGAAAGTCGAGCGACTCTTGAGGCTAAGCGGGCTTTGTTTCTACAGGGGGTTCATGGTATAAAGCGCGGCTATTTTTAACAACCCCGCACGCGTGTCGTCACAATCGACTGGGTGCCCGGTCAAGCACTGAGATGGAGGTTTAGGCCGCTCGTTTCAATGCAAAACCGGGTTGCCGATTGGGGCACGCGGAGGCTCAACCCAACCAGGAGTTTTTATGACCAGCGTGTCCATGCGACAAATGCTGGAAGCGGGCGTCCATTTTGGACACCAAACCCGCTTCTGGAACCCGAAAATGGCTCCGTTCATTTTCGGCGAACGTAACAAAATCCACATCATCAATCTGGAAAAGACCCAGCCCCTGTATGCTCAGGCGGCCGCTTTCATCAAGGGAGTGGCGTCCGGGGGCGGCAAAGTGCTGTTTGTCGGCACCAAGCGATCGGCACGCGATGCGGTACAAAAGGAAGCATCCCGCTGCGCGATGCCCTATGTCAATCAACGCTGGCTGGGCGGCATGCTCACCAATTTCAAGACCATTCGCCAGTCCATCAAGCGGCTGAACGAGCTGGATGAGATGGCGCAAAGCGGTGCCCTGGAGCGGCGCGGCAAGAAAGAAGCGCAGATGCTGCGCCGTGAGATGGACAAGCTGCTGCGAAGCCTTGGCGGCATCCGCGACATGTCGGCGTTGCCCGATGCGCTGTTCGTGATCGACGTCGGTCACGAACAGATCGCGATCCACGAGGCGCAGAAACTCGGGATTCCTGTGGTCGCTGTGGTCGACACGAATTGCTCGCCGGACGGCATCGACTATGTCATCCCGGGCAACGACGATGCCATGCGCGCCATCTTGTTGTACGCCGGCGGTATCGCCGATTCGGTCCTGGAAGGCAAGGCCTCGCTTCCCGAAGTTCCCGTGGGCGAGGATGAATTCGTCGAATTGGACGAGGAAGGCAATCCTAAGAAGCGCAGCGCGGGCGGCCGGCGTCCTGCGGCACCCGCTCGCGGTCAACGCAAGCAGCCGCCCCGGCGCAAAGTCCCCGTGACCGTCGTACCCAGCGTCGCCGCCGTTGCGGCATCGCTGGACGAGGTGGAGGTCGAGGCCGACGACGTCGATGCCCCCGATACACCGCCGGTGGAAACGCGGCCGGCGAGCGCGCCGCGGCGTCGACCCGCAGGCCGGCGAGCTCCGGCGCGCGGCGCCTAACCATAGGTTTCAAGCCTGCGGCTTAAATCGCCGCCGGGCTTGTTCGAGCAGCTCAATGAGGAATCGTCGAAGCCGGCGGTTGTAGGGTCCAATGAACATTACGGCAGATACAGTCAAGCAGCTTCGCGAGCGCACCGGCGCCGGCATGATGGAGTGCAAGAAAGCGCTGGTCGAAACCCAGGGTGACTTGGACGCCGCGGCCGAGCTCATGCGTAAGAGCGGGCTGGCCAAGGCGGACAAGAAAGCCGCGCGTGTGGCCGCGGAAGGCACGGTTGCGATCGAACGCGCGGGTAACAGCGCCGCGCTGGTCGAGGTCAATTGCGAGACCGATTTCGTCGCCCGCAGCGAGGAGTTTCAGGCATTTGCCAGGTCGGTCGCGGCGGCTGCCTTGAGAGCGGCGCCCTCGAGCTTGGAGGAACTGCTCAAGCTATCCCACGATGGCTCGAGCTTGGACGAGCAACGCCGTGCCTTGATCGCCAAGATCGGGGAGAACATGGCGGTGCGCCGCTTCGTGCGCGTCTCCTCCCCGGGCCCGTTGGGCACCTACATCCACGGCGCCCGAATCGGCAGCGTCGCGGCATTGCAGGGCGGCGATGAATCGCTGGCGCGCGATATCGCGATGCACGTCGCGGCCGTGAACCCGGCCTATATCGACGTCGGCGATGTGCCGGCCGAGTTGCTGCAGAAGGAGCGCGAAATCCTGGCGGAGCAGACCAAGGGCGAAAAGAAGCCGCCCGAGATCATCGCCAAAATGGTGGAAGGCCGCCTGCGCAAGTACCTTGCGGAAATTACCCTGCTGGGACAGCCCTTCGTCAAGGACGAGGACATGACGGTCGAAAAGCTGCTGAAGACGTGCCGGCGCCAAAGTCACGATGTTCGCCCGCTACGAGGTGGGCGCGGGCATCGAGAAGAAACAAGACGATTTCGTCGGCGAAGTGATGGCGCAGGTGAAGGGCCAGAAACACTAAGCGACTATGACCAAACCCGGCACGGCTCGTTATCGAAGAATTCTAGTCAAATTATCCGGCGAAGCCTTGCTGGGAAACGAGGATTACGGCATCGACCCGCTCATCCTCAAGCGAATCGCCGGCGAAATTCGCGACCTGACCCAGATGGGGGTTCAGGTCGCGGTCGTTTTGGGGGGCGGAAATATCTTTCGCGGCGCAGGCTTGGCGCGTGCCGGCATGGATCGCGTGACCGCCGATCATATGGGGATGCTCGCCACCGTGATCAATGCGCTGGCCATGCAAGATGCCCTGGAGAGCCTCGGCACGTACGCCCGGGTCATGTCGGCGCTGCGCATCAATGAGGTTTGCGAGGACTACATCAGGCGCCGGGCCGTGCGCCATCTGGAAAAAGGCCGCGTGGTGATATTTGGCGCGGGCACCGGAAACCCTTTCTTTACCACGGACACCGCCGCCAGTTTGCGGGCCATCGAGATCAACGCCGAAATCCTGCTGAAGGCCACCAAGGTCAACGGCATTTACGATTCCGATCCGGTCACGAATCCCAATGCCAAGCGCTACGCGCGGCTGACCTTCGACAAGGTGCTGAACGATCGCCTCAATGTCATGGACGCGACCGCAATCGTCATGTGCAGAGAAAACAATTTGCCCTTGCAGGTCTTCAATCTCTTTAACGCCGGCGATTTGATGCGTATCGTCCAAGGGGAAGACGTCGGCACCGTGGTATCGGCTGAACCTTAAAGCTTGGGGGAATACATGCTCGAGGACGTGAAAAAGGACGCGACCGTGCGCATGCAGAAATGCGTTGCGGCGTTCAAGGAACAGCTGAAGAAGATGCGCACCGGCCGCGCTCATACCAGCCTCATCGAGCACATCAAGGTCGACTATTACGGCGCGGAGATGCCGCTCAATCAGGTGGCCAATATCGCGACGGAGGATGCAAGGACTTTGACCGTGAGTCCGTGGGAAAAGGCCATGGTGCCGGTCATCGAGAAGGCGATCTACAAATCGGATTTGGGGCTCACTCCGAATACGGCCGGACAAATCATCCGCATTCACATGCCCGCGCTCACCGAAGAAAGGCGCCGCGACATCATCAAGGTCGTCAAGGCTGAAGCGGAGAATGCCCGCGTGGCCGTGCGCGGCGTGCGCCGCGAGATCAACAACGAACTCAAGGAAATGCTCAAGGAAAAACTCATCCCGCAAGACGATGAGCGGCGCGGGCAGGAAGACATTCAAAAATTGACCGACAAGCACGTCGCCGATATCGATCACGCCATGGCGGAGAAGGAAAAGGAGCTCATGCAGGTCTGACTTGAACCGGACCCGCATCGTCTCAAACGTCTATGGCCGACTCGCCGCAGCATGTAGCAATCATCATGGACGGCAATGGCCGCTGGGCACGCTCACGCGGCATGCCGCGCGTCGCGGGACACCGCAGCCAGCGTCAAGGTCGTGCGCAAGATCGTCGAAGAGTGCGCCGAGCGCAAAGTCCGCTACTTGACCCTGTTCGCCTTCAGCAGCGAGAACTGGCTGCGGCCGGCGGAAGAAGTCGGCGTGCTCATGGGCTTGTTCCTCGATGCGCTGGTGCGCGAAGTGGCCGATTTGCACCGCAATCAGGTGCGCCTGCGCTTCATCGGCGACCGGGAATCTCTGGGTGCGGAGCTTCGAGCAAAGGATGCAGGATGCCGAGGCGCTGACGGCCTCGAATCAGGGACTGGGGCTGATGGTGGCCGTTGCGTATGGCGGGCGCTGGGACATTGCCCAGGCCTGCAGGTCGCTCGCCGCGGATGTCGCCGCCGGCAACTTGCTTGCCGCGGAAATATCGGAGGAGCACATCAGCTCGCGGTTGGCGCTTGCGGGCATTCCGGATCCGGATCTGTTGATCCGCACCGGCGGTGAACAGCGCATCAGCAATTTCCTGCTTGTGGAACCTTGCCTACACCGAATTCTATTTCACGACGGCGCTGTGGCCTGAATTTTCGCCGGCGCAGCTGCAGACCGCATTCGAGTACTTCGGCCAGCGCGAGCGCCGCTTCGGCAAGACCTCGGCCCAGGTCGCGGCAAAAGCGGATGCATAGGGACTCGCATGCTTAAGGTCAGAGTCATCACGGGCTGCATTTTGGGCGCGCTATTGCTGCTGGGATTGTTTTTGCTGCCGCCGTTCTGGGCCGTGCTGGCATTCGCCCTCGTATTTCTCATCGGTGCATGGGAGTGGGCCGGGTTCGGCGCGCTGCGGCAACCTTTGGCCCGGGCCCTATACACGCTTGTGCGTTGCCCTCATCCTCTACGCCAGTTGGCGCTGGACCGACGATTCCCCGCACCTGAACATTCTCCTGAGCGCGGCGTGCGGGTGGTGGCTCATCGCGTTCCTATGGCTCAGCCTCGCGCCCGCGTGGAACCGGCCGGCGCTGACGCTTGTCTGCGGCCTGGCTGTCTTGGTGCCGGCTTTCGTGGCGCTCGCCCGAATGCAGATTTCCTCGGCCGGGTTTGCACGCGGCCCGGTCATCGTGCTGTGGCTGGTGCTGATGGTATGTTGCTGCCGATATCGGCGCCTATTTTGCCGGGCGGGCCTTCGGGCGGCGAAAATTGGCGCCGCGGGTGAGCCCGGGCAAGACCTGGGAGGGCGCGGTGGGAGGCTTGGGGATGGTCGCCCTGGTCGCCGGCGGCGGCGCTCTCTACTTCGGCCTGCCGACGCTCATCGGCGTGGTATTCGGATGCGGGGTGGGAATTTTTTCCGTCATCGGTGATCTGACCGAGAGCATGTTCAAACGCGCTGCGGCGCTCAAAGACAGCGGCACATTGTTGCCGGGGCATGGGGGTCTGTTGGATCGCATCGATAGTGTGACGGCGGCGGCGCCTCTGTACGCTCTGGGCCTGTTCGGTTCCGGCGTGATCCGGTAATCATGCAGCGTGGCATCGCCATCCTCGGATCGACGGGCAGCATCGGACGCAGCACGCTCGCGGTGATCGCGCTTCACCCGGAGCGATTCAAGGTCGCCGTGCTGGGAGCCTTCAACAGCTGGCAAACCATCGTCGACCAAGCTCGGGAATTCAACGCAGAAACCGTGGTGCTGGTCGACAGCCAAGCCGCGGCGTGCGCGCGCGCCGCACTGCGCGAGATGGGCTCCGCCACCCGCGTGGAGAGCGGCGAAGAAGCGCTGAGCAGTGCCGCCGGGGCGGCCAACGTGGAGATGGTGATGGCGGCCATTGTCGGCGCAGCCGGACTGACATCGACCTTGGCCGCTGTGCGCGCCGGCAAGCGCGTGTTTCTTGCCAACAAGGAAGCGCTGGTCATGACCGGAAAGCTTCTGATGGACGAGGTGCGACGCGCCGGAGCCGAACTCATCCCCATCGATAGCGAACATAACGCGATCTTCCAATGCATGCCTTCGCGGCTACCTGCCCGGCGATGCCGCGCGCGGCGTGACTCGCGTCATTTTGACCGCCTCGGGCGGTCCGTTTCGCGCCACTGCCGCGGCAAAGATGGCGCACGTCACACCCGATGAGGCCTGTGCGCATCCGAAGTGGAAGATGGGGCGCAAGATTTCCGTGGACTCCGCGACGCTCATGAACAAGGGTCTGGAGGTCATCGAAGCGACGCTGCTGTTCGGGTTGCCCGAATCCCAGGTCAGCGTCGTCGTACACCCGCAAAGCGTGGTGCACTCGCTGGTCGA
Source organism: uncultured Gammaproteobacteria bacterium (assembly GCA_963721095.1). Lineage (GTDB taxonomy): Bacteria > Pseudomonadota > Gammaproteobacteria > Steroidobacterales > Steroidobacteraceae > Bog-1198. The sequence continues at coordinate 122,084 of CAVRHU010000002.1, forward strand.
ATACGCGGACGGCTCGATGCTCGCGCAGCTCGGTGCTCCCGACATGCGCACGCCGATTGCACACGCGCTGGCGTGGCCCGAGCGATTCGCTTCCGGTGTACACTCCTTGGATCTGCTCGCGATCGGACAACTCGGGTTCGAGCCTCCAGATCACGTTCGATTTCCGAGCTTAACGCTGGCCCGAGCCGCTGCGCGCGCCGGCGGTACCGCCCCGACGGTGCTAAACGCGGCCAATGAGGTCGCGGTTCAGGCGTTTCTGGATCGGCGCTTGAACTTTGTAGGTATTTCAACGGTCATTGACAAGGTACTGCAGCGGCTCAACGCATCTCCCGTCAAGGTCTTGGGCGATGTTTTGGAGGCCGACGCTGCGGCGCGTCGCCTGGCGGTTACCATGATAGAGCTTAGCGCTGGAGCCCCTGCATGATGGTTTTGGTGATCCCTGCAGCCTTCTTGGTTGCGATCAGTATCTTGGTTGCCGTGCATGAGTTCGGACACTATTGGGTCGCCAAGAAACTCGGCTTCAAGGTCTTGAGGTTCAGTATCGGTTTTGGCAAACCGCTGCTCACGCGCGTCGGCAAGGATGCGGATCGCACCGAGTATTGCCTGGCAGCGATTCCCTTGGGCGGGTACGTCAGGCTGCTGGACGAACGCGAAGGCGACGTGGCGCCATCAGAGCTGCATCGGTCCTTCACACGCCGGCCGATTTCGCATCGCATCGCCGTGCTGCTGGCGGGACCTGCGATGAATCTTTTGTTCGCTTCGCTGTTGTACGCGATGTTGGCCATGGTCGGCACCGAAATCGTCAAGCCGGTGGTGGGTCAAGTCCGGCTCGACAGCCCTGCTGCCGCCGCGGGCCTGCAGCGCGGAGATCAAATCGTCCGCGTCGGGCAACACAACGTCAACGACACCGAAGAGCTGCAGATTGCGCTGATTCGTCAGTTCAGCGGCGATGGGTTGATTTCGCTGCGCGTGCGCCGCGACGGCATCGAGCGTCCCGTGATCATTCGCGTGACCGCGGATCGGCGCGAGCTGACCGAGCCGGGCAAACTGCTGCCGGGATTGGGCTTCGATCTGGCCACGTGGAATGCCGCCACAATCCTCGATCCGGTGGCGGCCGGCAGCGCGGGAGGCCGCGCAGGACTGCGGACGGGGGATCGGGTGCTCGCGGTCGATGGGCAGCCCATCGCCAATTCGAGCGCGTTCCGTTCCATCGTCGGGAGCGCCTTGAATCGCGACATCTCGATCGAAGTCGAGCGCGGAGGCCAACGATTGCGTATCGTAGCGGCGGTTCCGCAAGTGATGGAAGAGGGCAAGCCCGTTGGCCGGTTGGGTATCGGTCTCAAGGAGGGCAAGCCCGTTTGGCCGGCGGGTCTGGTCGAAACGCATCGCTCGGACCCCTTGGATGCGCTGCTTATCGGTGTGAAGAAGACTTGGGAGATGTCGGCACTGACCGTGCAGATGCTCTGGCGCATGCTCACCGGTCAGGTTTCCGCGAAGAACATCAGCGGAGTCGTGAGCATCGCAGAGTTCGCCGGGATCAGCGCTTCCCTGGGCGTGACGGCATACATGGCGTTTCTCGCGATCATCAGCGTGAGCTTGGGCGTGCTCAACCTGCTGCCCGTTCCGTTGTTGGATGGCGGGCAGGTAATTTATCAGGCGGTGGAAGCGGTCAAAGGCAGCCCGTTGTCCGAGCGCACACAGCTGTTCGGCCAGCAGATCGGAATCGCGCTGCTGGTGGTGTTGATGAGTTTGGCTTTCTATAACGACATATCAAGACATTTCAATTAACGGGATATCATGATCAAACCCAAGTTCCAGCCGTACGCGCGGCGCTGCCCGCACCGCGCCGCCCATCGAAATTGCATCCGGTTGTTGCCGCGTGCGGCTTGAATTTCGCCTAGCCCTGTTGGTGGCGCTGGCCTGCCAACCGTTCTGCACGGTTGTGCGGGCGCAAACGGCCCAGGAAAACTTTACCGTCGGCGACATTCGCATCGAAGGCCTGCAGCGAATCTCGGAGGGCACGGTATTCAATTATCTGCCGGTGAACATCGGCGATCATCTGGACGGCGCGCGCATCGGCGAAGCCATGCGCGCCCTGTACGCCACCGGATTTTTTCGCGACGTGGAATTGCGCCGCGACGGCAACACGCTGCTGGTGGTGGTGGTGGAGCGTCCGTCCATTGCCAAGTTCGAGATCAAGGGCAACAAGGACATCAAGACCGAGGATCTGCAGAAGAGCCTGCGCAATGTCGGCCTCGCGACCGGCAAGACCTTCGATCGCTCGGTGCTCGATGAGGTGAAGCAGTACCTCACCGATCAGTATTTCAGCCGCGGCAAATACGCCGTGCGCGTCGACACGAAGATCACCGATCTGCCAGGCAACAAGGTCGACATCATCGTCGACATCAAGGAAGGCAAGCGCGCCAAGATCGAGCAAATCAACATTGTCGGCAACACGAAGTTCAAGGAAAAGGACATCCTCGGCACCTTCGAGCTGAAGACGCCGAATTGGCTGTCCTGGTACAAGCAGGATGATCGGTATTCGCGCGAGTCCCTGACCGGCGATCTGGAAAAATTGCGCTCCTACTACATGGACCGGGGTTACGCGAATTTCCAGATCGAATCGACGCAGGTGACGATCGCGCCCGAAAAAGACGACATGTACATCACCGTGAACGTCAGCGAGGGCGAGGTATTCAAGGTGAGCGAGGTCAAGCTCGCCGGCACCATGGTCGTGCCGGAGGATCAATTGCGACGCCTGCTGCTGGTCAAGCCCGGCGATACCTACTCGCGCAAGCTCGTCACGTCCACACAACAATTGATGAGCTATCGGTTGGGGGCGGACGGCTATGCGTTTGCCAAGATCGATCCGGTGCCCACGGCGGACAATGAGCATAAAACGGTTGCGCTGACGTTCTTTATCGAACCCGGCAACCGGGTCTATGTGCGTCACATCAATTTCAACAACACGACCGCGATCAATGACGAGACGTTGCGGCGCGAAATGCGCCAGCTCGAGGGCGGATGGCTGTCGAACTCGGCGGTTGAGCGTTCCAAGGAGCGCCTGCAGCGGCTGCCGTATGTCGAGAAGGTCGAGTTCGAGAACAAGCCGGTGCCGGGCAGCGCGGACCTGGTGGATGTCGACTTCAATATCAAGGAAGGGTTGCCGGGTCAGTTCGGCGGCGGTATCGGTTATTCGGAGGCCCAGAAATTCAGCCTGAACGGCAACTTCGTGCATAGCAATTTCTTCGGCACCGGCGATCGCGTCGCGCTGGAGATCAACGCCGGCAAGTACAGCAAGAGCTACACATTTGCGCACACCGATCCTTACACCACCATCGACGGTGTCGCGCGCACGACCTCCGTGACGCTGCGCGATGTGACGCAATTCGTCGCGGCATCCTCGGCGTTTTCGACCAAGCAGATCACCGGCGCGATGCAGTGGGCGTACCCGATCAGCGAATATCAGTTCCTGAGCGTCGGCGCATCGGTCAACAAGAACAGCCTGGTGGTCTCGCAAGGCTACAGCTCGCAGCAATCGGTCGACTGGGTCAGGCAGAACGGCAACACCTTCCAGCGTGAACTGACCGATACCAACGGCGATGGCGTCATCAACTCATTGGATGCCCCGTATACCGTCTATGGCACGGACTTCTATACCTACGAGCTGACCGGCGGCTGGTCCTACGAAGGCCGCAACCGCGCGCTGTTCCCCGACCGCGGCATGAAAGTTACACTGTCGGCGCGTTACGCGCTGCCTTTGAGCGAAGTTCGCTACTACCAAACGAACTTCGACTTCATCACCTACATCCCGCTATGGCGCAAGTTCCTGATCTCGGCGCAAGCGTCGGTGGACTACGCCTCGGCTCTGGGGAAAACGACGTCCTTGCCGCCCTATCTGAACTACTTTGCCGGCGGCCCGGACAGCGTGCGAGGCTTCCGCGAGAGCACCTTGGGACCCCGGGACAACATCGGCATCGGCAATCCCTTCGGCGGCAATTTTCGTGTGGTCAACCGCTACGAGCTGATTTTCCCCGTGCCCGAAAAGTGGAAAAGCGCGGCTCGCATCAGCTGGTTCTACGACATCGGCAACGTCTTTCAAACCGGCAACAAGGTCAAATTCCTGGGGGTCGATGACATAACGCCGGTCGATTATCATTTCAATTATGCTAATCTAAAACAATCAACCGGCATTGCAGTGCAGTGGCTCGCGCCCTTGGGTCTGTTCCGATTCTCGTACGGCATTCCTTTGAATCCTTTCCCGGGCGATACGGTGCGGTTCGGGGACGAGACGGAGCGTTTTCAATTTTCCATCGGTCAAGCGTTTTGACCGCAATTTGAGGTCTTAAAGATCAACATGTCGTATCTTCGCAGCATTCCGTTCTTGGCCCTGGGTCTGTGCGCGCTGATGGTGTCGCAGCAAGCCAGTGCTGAAATCAAGATCGGGTACGTGGATTTCCAGAAACTCATGGCCGAGGCGCCCCAGGTCAAGAGCGCCATGCAGGCCTTGCAGAATGAATTCGGTCCGCGCCAGCGCGAGTTGGTTGCCATGCAGAATGACTTGAAGGCGCGCGACGATAAATTGGCGAAGGAAGGCGCGATCATGGCCGAAGCCGATCGCGCGAAGGCAGAAAAGGCGCTGCGCGACCAGCAGCGTGAATTCTCGCGAAAGGGCGGCGAATTCCAGGATGACCTGTCGACCCGCAAGAACGAAGAGCTCGGCAAGGTGCAACGCTACTTGCTGGATGAGATCCGAACCTACTCCAGTGCGCAAGGATTCGATCTGGTGCTGGGCGAGGGCGTCTTCTACGGCAAACCGCAGCTGGATATCACGGCGCAGGTATTGGAAGTGCTGAAGTCCAAGCCGTCCACGAAACCGGCGGCCGCACCGGCGAAACCACCGGCCTCGAAATAAGCAGCCGCCTGCCGCACTGAGGGGAAGCGGAGGAGCCAGCGGAGCCAGGGGACGACCTGAGTGCAGGAAGAATTCAGTCTCGCCGAGTTGGCCGTGCGGTTCGGGCTCATGCTGCGTGGTGAGCCTCGCCTGACGGTGCGCGAGGTCGCAACCTTGTCCCGGGCGGAATCCGGAAGTTTGAGTTTCCTGGCGAACTCGCGCTACCGCAGACAAATGGAAAGCACACGGGCGACTGCCGTCTTGGTCAACGCCGAGGACGCGGCGCATTGTCCGGTCGCGGCGTTGATCCATCCGAATCCCTACTTGGCCTACGCCCGTATCGCCGCGCTCATGCACCCGCAGCTTAGGGCGGAGCCGGGCACGCACCCGAGCGCGGTCGTGGGCAAGCGCGCGCATATCGCGGCCACTGCCAACATTGGCGCTTTGGCGGTGGTTGAGGACGACGCCGAGATCGGCGAGCGCGCCGTCGTCGGTCCGGGCTGTATCGTTCAGCGCGGCGCCCGGGTCGGAGCCGACTCGGTTCTGGTGTCGCGGGTCAATTTATATCCGGGCGTCACCTTGGGAGCGCGTTGCATCCTGCACGCCGGGGCGGTGGTGGGAGCGGACGGGTTCGGCTTTGCCCTGAACTCCGGGAGCTGGGAAAAAGTACCGCAAGTGGGCAGCGTGCGAATCGGCGATGATGTGGAGATCGGGGCCAACACCACCATTGATCGGGGTGCCATCGATGATACGGTTGTCGAGAACGGCGTCAAACTGGACAATCAGATCCAGGTGGGTCACAACGTGGTCATCGGCGCCCATACGGCGATTGCGGGCTGCACCGGCATTTCCGGCAGCGCGGTGATCGGCCAGCGCTGCATGATTGGCGGTATGGTGGGCATTGCGGGACATTTGACCATCGCCGATGACGTGGTCGTCACCGGGTGCAGCTTGGTCAGCGCGTCGATCAAAAAGCCGGGCAGCTACTCGAGCGGCATGCCGACGGTAGAGACGAGACTATGGCGGCGAATGGTCGCCCATTTGCGGCGGTTGGACGGATAGGAGAAATAATGTCGGAGTCCGATAGATTGGATATCGCCGCGATCATGCGGCAGTTGCCGCATCGATATCCTTTTTTGTTGGTGGATCGAGTCTTGGAGTGCGTCGCCGGAGAGCACTGTTTGGCGCTCAAGAACGTGACGGTCAACGAGCCGTTCTTTCAGGGCCACTTTCCTCACCGGCCGGTGATGCCGGGAGTTCTCATCATCGAGGCCCTGGCTCAGGCTGCGGGCATCCTGGCATTCAAGACCGCGAAGGTCGTGCCCGATGTCAATACGCGGTTTTACTTTGTTGCCATCGATAATGCGCGCTTTCGCAAGCCCGTCGAACCGGGGGACCAACTCATGCTGCGGGTCGAGCTGAAGCGTTCATTCAAGGGGATTTGGAAATTCGACTGTCTGGCGCAGGTCGACGGCAAGGAAGTGGCCTCGGCGGAAATCATGGTGGCGCCCGAGACCAAGGCGCCGACACGTTCGGGAGCGGCGGGATGATTGATTCGCGGGCGGTGGTATCGCCGCAAGCACAGATCGCCGGCGACGTTGAAATCGGGCCCTTCTCGGTCATCGGCGCCGATGTCGTCATCGGCTCCGGAACCTGGATAGGCCCGCATGCGGTTATCAACGGCCCGACGCGCATCGGCTCCCACAACAAGGTATTCCAGTTTGCCTCGCTGGGCGATGCGCCCCAGGACAAGAAATACAATGGGGAGCCGACTCGCCTCGAGATCGGCGACCGCAATGTGTTTCGTGAATCCGTCACCGTGAATCGGGGCACGACGCACGACAAAGGCGTGACGCGCATCGGCAACGACAATTTGCTGATGGCCTATTCGCATGTTGCGCACGATTGTCAGCTGGGCAATCAAATTGTGATGGCGAATTGCGCGACGCTGGGCGGGCACGTCGAGATCGGCGATTGGGTCACGATGGGAGGCATGTCCGCGGTCCACCAGTTCACCAAGGTCGGAGCGCATTGTTTCATCGCGCATCACGCAGCCGTGACCCGCGACGTACCTCCCTATGTCATGGCGGTGGGCCGCCCGGCCGAGCCGCACAGTGTCAATTCGGTCGGGCTGCAGCGGCGCGGATTTACGCCCGAGCAAATCTTGAATATTCGCCGCGCGTACCGTTTGCTGTACCGCTCCGGCCTCAAGCTGAAAGCGGCCATCGAAGAGCTCGAAAAAGCGGCGGCGACACAGCCGGAAATCCTGCCGTTTGTCGAGTTCGTCAAACACAGTTCACGCAGCATCGTTCGTTAGGATGCCGGACTCCTGATGTCGGTACCGCTGCGAGTGGGTCTGCTGGCGGGCGAAGCCTCAGGCGATACCCTGGGAGCCGATCTCATCGCCGCCTTGCGCAGTCGCGCGCCGGACGCGAAATTCTTCGGCGTGGCAGGACCGAAAATGCAGGCCGCGGGCTGCGAGAGTTGGGAGCCGGCCGAGTCCCTGGCCGTCATGGGCTTGTTCGATGTGCTGCGCGATCTGCCCAGGCTCGTCAAGCTGTTGGCGCGGATCAAACGCATGTTCCTGGCCGAGCGGCCCGATGTGTTCATCGGCATCGATGCACCGGACACGAATTTGCGCGTGGCGCGCCGTCTGCACGCCGCCGGGATCCCGACCGTGCAGTACGTGAGTCCGCAGGTGTGGGCCTGGCGGCAGGGCCGGGCGCGCGACATCCGAGAATCGGTGGATCTCGTGCTCTGCCTGCTGCCGTTCGAGAAGCGCTTTTATGATGAGCATGGTATCCGCGCCGAGTTCGTCGGTCATCCGCTGGCCGACGCCATTCCGGAAGAGGTCGACCGCGAGGCGGCTCGGCGCACGCTCGGGTTGGACAGCGGGGCAAGCGTGGTTGCGTTGCTTCCGGGAAGCCGGCGCGGCGAGGTTGCCCGGTTGGCCGCGGACTTCGCCGCCACCGCGCGCTGGTTGTCGGCGCAACGCCCCGATCTTAAGTTCATCGCGCCGATGGCGAGCGCTGCAACGCGGCAGATATTTTCCCGCGCGCTGGCGCGCGATGCGCCTGCCCTCGACGTGCAATTGATCGATGGCCAGGCGACGACCGCCTTGAGCGCCGCGAATGTGGTGCTGGTCGCGTCCGGTACGGCGAGCCTGGAGGCTGCCTTGTGTAAACGGCCCATGGTGGTCGTTTACCGCCTTGGGGCGATCACGGCCTGGATGCTGACACGCTTCAATTTGGTCAAATCCAAGTTTTTTGCGCAACCAAATCTACTTGCGGACCGGCGCGTCGTCGGCGAATATTTTCAGGACCAAATTATCCCAGAGTCGATCGGAGCAGAGCTCTTGATGTGGCTTGACGATACCGAACGGCGCAGCGAGTTGGAACGCGAGTTCGCGCGGATCCATGGCGATCTGCGCCGCGGCGCCGGCACCCGGGCGGCGCAGGCCATTCTCGAACTTCTCCGCACTCGCAAGCCAGCGGTAGCATCGCTCCCGTGAGGTGGATTGCCGGCATTGACGAGGCCGGACGCGGGCCCCTCGCGGGACCGGTGGTGGCGGCAGCGGTCATTTTGCGGCCGCGCAGGCGCATCGAAGGCGTGGCCGATTCCAAATCCTTGAGCCCCGAAGAGCGCTCGCGATTGAACATCGAGATCCGGCGTGAAGCCTTGTGTTTCGGGATCGGTTGGGCGGACCAGGTTGAAATCGACGCACTCAATATTCTGCAAGCGACATTCCTGGCAATGCGCCGCGCGTTGCTGGCCATGACATTGACGCCGGATCACGTGCTGGTGGACGGCAACCAGCTGCCCAATTTACACGGATTGGGCAAGGTGCTGACGGCGCGTGCCATCATTGACGGCGATGTCACCGAGCCCGCCATCAGCGCCGCGTCGATCCTGGCGAAGACGGCGAGAGATAGTTATATGAATCAGATGGATACGTTATATCCCGCATATTGTTTCGCAAGTCACAAAGGCTATGCGACTCCCGATCATCAGCGCCTGCTGAATTTACACGGTCCCTGTCCTCTGCATCGCCGCTCCTTTGAACCGGTACGCCTCGCTCTGCGGTGCGAACCTTGACCGGTTTCGTTCACCTGCGATTGCATACCGAGTACTCGTTGGTCGACGGCATCGTGCGCGTACCGGACCTGATGGCGGCCGTGGCAAGCGCGGGCATGCCGGCCGTCGCGCTCACCGATCAAAGCAACCTCTTCGCGATGGTGAAGTTCTACAAGGAAGCGCAGGCGGCCGGCGTGAAGCCGCTGATCGGCGTCGATGCATGGATTCGCGAGCCGCTCGAGCGCGCGCCGCCCTCGCGCATCGTTTTTCTTTGTCAAAACTTGGCGGGTTACCGGCATCTTACGCAGCTCGTGACCCGTTCGTATCTTGAGGGCCAGCATCGCGGGGTGCCGATGCTGGAACGCAGCTGGCTGAGCCGCGAGGCGCTCGAGGGCCTGATCGTGCTTTCCGGCGGATCCGAGGGCGACATCGGCCAGGCAATTGCGCGTGGCCGCGATGAAGAGGCCGAACGTTGTTTAACGCGATGGCAGTCCTATTGCGGCGACCGATTCTATCTGGAGGTGCAACGCACCGGCCGGGCCGGTGAGCAAGTTTGTTCAGAAGCAGCGCTGGATCTGGCGCAGGCGCGCGGCGTCGGCGCGGTCGCAACCAATGACGTGCGATTTCTGACGCGCGCAGAGTTCGAGGCGCATGAAGCGCGGGTCTGCATTCACGATGGCGCGCAGCTCGGCGATGGCAGCCGGGCGCGGCGTTACTCCGAAGAGCAATACCTTAAAACGCCGGCCGAGATGGCCGAACTTTTTCAGGATGCACCCGAGCTTCTGGCGAACACGCTTGAAATCGCGAAGCGCTGCTCGCTGGAGATTCGCCTGGGCGCCTCCATGCTGCCGGCTTATCCCGTGCCGGCGGGGTCGAACACGGAGGATTTCCTGCGGGAGGAATCCCGGCGCGGCCTGGAAGGCCGCCTCGCGTCCGCGGCAGCGGTGCCGGCCGCGGCGACGCGGTCGGCTTACGAAGCGCGTTTGGAGCTGGAACTGGGCGTCATTTGCGCGATGGGCTTCGCCGGCTACTTCTTGATCGTCGCGGATTTTATCCGATGGGCGCGCGAGAACGGCGTGCCGGTCGGGCCGGGCCGGGGTTCCGGCGCCGGTTCACTGGTCGCCTATGCGCTGGGCATTACCGATCTTGACCCCATCGAGCATGACCTGTTGTTCGAACGATTCTTGAATCCGGAGCGCGTGTCGATGCCGGATTTCGACGTCGACTTCTGCATGGAGGGACGCGACCGGGTCATTGAATATGTGGCCAATAAATACGGCCGCGACCGCGTCTCGCAAATCATCACCTACGGTACGCTGGCCGCGAAGGCGGTGGTGCGCGATGTCGGCCGCGTTCTCGGTCATCCGTACGGTTACGTGGACAAGATCGCCAAGCTGATTCCTCTGGAAATCGGCATGACGCTCGACAAGGCGCTCGAGCAGGAAGAGGAACTGAGGCGCCTGTACGACAACGAAGCCGAAGTGCGCGAGCTGATCGAACTGGCGCGTTCGCTCGAGGGTCTCGCGCGAAATGCCGGAACGCATGCCGGCGGCGTGGTCATCGCGCCGTCGATCCTGACCGACTTCACGCCGCTCTATTGCGAAGAGGGCGGCAGCACGCCGGTCACGCAATTCGACAAGGACGATGTCGAGGCCGCGGGCCTGGTCAAATTCGACTTTTTGGGGCTGCGAACTCTCACCATCATCGACTGGGTCGTCCGCGACATCAATGCGCAGCGGGCGGCTTTGGGCGAAGCGCCCCTGGTCATGAGCGCCTTGCCGATGGACGACGCGGCGACCTACGCGTTGCTCAAGAGCACGAAAACGACCGCGGTTTTCCAGCTCGAATCGCGCGGCATGAAGGACTTGATTCGCAGGCTCCAGCCGGATCGTTTCGGCGACATCGTCGCGCTGGTCGCATTGTTCCGGCCAGGCCCGCTGCAATCGGGCATGGTCGAGGACTTCATCGCGCGCAAGCACGATACCACCGGGGCGACCATCGACTATCTGCACCCGGATTTGAAGCCGGTTTTGCAGGCGACCTACGGAGTGATCCTGTATCAGGAACAAGTGATGCAGATCGCGCAAATTCTGGCCGGCTACACGCTTGGCGGCGCCGATCTCCTGCGCCGCGCCATGGGCAAAAAGAAGCCCGAAGAAATGGCGAAGCAGCGCTCCGTGTTCGTCAGCGGTGCCGTGGCACGCGGCGTGCGCGAAGCGCAGGCGACGCATATTTTCGATCTCATGGAAAAATTCGCCGGCTACGGATTCAACAAGTCGCATTCCGCCGCGTACGCGTTGCTGTCGTACCAGACCGCGTGGCTCAAGGCGCATTATCCGGCCGCGTACATGGCGGCGGTCCTGTCCTCCGACATGGACAAGACCGAAAAGGTCGTGACCTTGATCGACGAGTGCAACGGCATGCGGCTCAAAGTCCTGCCGCCCGATGTGAATGCGTCGGTCTATGCGTTTCGCGTCGCCGGTGTCGACAGCATTCGCTACGGCATGGGTGCCATCAAGGGCGTCGGCGCCTCCGCGGTTGAAGCCATGATCGAGGAGCGCGCGAGAAACGGTCCCTTCGAGAGTCTCTCGGACCTATGCCGGCGCATCGATTTGGCCCGGGTGAATCGGCGTGTCTTGGAGGCGTTGATTCGTTCGGGCAGCTTGGACCTCATCGGGTCGAATCGCGCTTCCCTGACCGCGGAGCTCGAGCGCGCCATGCACCTGGGCGAACAGAATTCGCGCGCCTTGAGCGTGGGTCAAGTCGATCTGTTCGGCCTGAGCGCGGCGGAGAATACGGCGGTGGCGGATTGGTCCGAGGCGGAGCGCCTGGCCGGCGAACGCGAAACCTTGGGACTATTCTTGAGCGGCCATCCCATCACGCCCTACGAGCCGGATTTAAAATTTCTGGTGAGCTCGCGGCTGGCCGATGTCGGCGGCCCGAAGACCGCCGCCGCCCGAGGGAGGGCGCAGCTGGTCGGCCGGCAAGCCGGCGACCGTCGCCGGGTTGGTATCTGGAAATCCGGCGCCGGCCGAATCGGGTGACCTTGATACTGGACGATCGCAGCGCGCGCCTCGAGGTCAGTCTATACGAGGAGGTCTTTCAGCAGCATCGCGACATCATCGTCAAAGACGCGATCTTGATCATCGACGGCACACTGCGGTTCGATGATTTCATCGAAGCGTGGCGCCTGCAGGGCAAGTCCTTGATGGATATCGACCGGGCGCGCGAGCGCTTCGCGCGCCGGCTCTGGTTGCGCTGGCCCGCCGAATTCGACGGACCCCAGGGAATGAACAGGTTCGAACAGTTGCTGAAGCCCTACCTGCGCGGGCCATGCGGTGTCAGTGTGGCGGTCAATCGCCCGGAATACTGCGGCAAGGTCAATCTGCCCGACGCGTGGTGCGTGCGCCCGACGCGCGAGCTTTTGGACCGGCTCTCGGCGCTTGTCGGGCGCGAAGGGTGGTATTTAGTGTATGGTCCGCGAAATGACGTCGCGCGGCGAGGAAACCAGTTCATGGCGATGAATTTTCTGGAATTTGAACAGCCGATCGCGGAGCTCGAGGCCAAGATCGAGGAACTCAAATTCATCGGCAGCGATGCCAGCGTCAATATCACCGAAGAGATCAAACGCCTGCAATCGAAGAGCAGGGCGCTCACCACCAGCATTTTCGCCAACTTGACGCCGTGGCAGATCACCGAGCTCGCGCGCCATCCGCAGCGTCCGTATACGCTCGACTATGTCTCCATGATTTTCAGCGATTGGCACGAGCTGCATGGCGATCGGATGTACAGCGACGATCTGGCGATCGTCGGCGGTCTGGCGCGGATCGAAGGCATACCGGTGATGTTGATCGGCCACCAGAAGGGCCGGGACACCAAGGAGCGCGTGCGGCGCAATTACGGCATGCCGAAGCCCGAAGGTTATCGCAAGGCGCTGCGCCTGATGAAAATGGCGGAGCGCTTCCGCGTTCCCGTGATTACCTTGATCGACACGCCGGGAGCCTATCCCGGCATCGGATCCGAGGAGCGCGGACAGAGCGAAGCGATCGCGCGCAATTTATTTGAAATGTCGCATCTGGCGGCGCCGGTGCTTAGCATCGTGATCGGCGAGGGCGGATCCGGGGGCGCGCTGGCCATCGGTGTCTGCGACTATCTGGTCATGCTGCAGTTCAGCGTGTATTCGGTGATCATCGCCGGAAGCCTGTGCATCGATTCTGTGGAAGAGCACCGAAAAGAAAGAGATCGCGGCGGAGGCGATGGGCGGCACGGCGGAGCGCCTCTACAAGCTCGGGCTGGTCGATGAAGTCCTCAAGGAACCTCACGGCGGCGCGCATCGCGATCCGCAGCTGATGGCGGAAACCATGAAGCAAAGCATCATCAAGAATTTGACCGAGCTGCGCAATCAACCGATCACGCAGCTGCTGGACGCGCGCCAGGCGCGCCTGCGCGGATTCGGCGCGTTTCGCGACGGTTGAGCTTTTCCGCGGCAACATTGCGCGCGGCTGCTCGAGGCTTACGTGCCGGCGGAGGCCGCCGGCCTGGTGGTGGCGATTGAGCGGCGGCGCGGATTCGTCCGCGCTGCTGCGCGCGGCCGCAGCGCTCGGAAAGAGTTTTCGCGCGCTTGCCGCTGCGCGCTCTGCACGTCGATCACGGTTTGCAGGCCGCCGCCGCCGATTTTCGCGCAGCTTGCGCGAGACTTGTGCGCGGAATTGAGCGTTCCGCTGCGCATCGTGGCGGTCGAGGTGTCGCGCGAAGCGCGGCGTGTCGATCGAGGCGGCGGCGCGCGCCGCGCGCTACGCGGCGCTCGAGCCGAATTGCAGCCGCGGGAATGTCTGCTCACCGCGCATCATCGCGAGGATCAAGCCGAGACGTTGCTGCTGCAGGCGCTGCGCGGTGCCGGCGTCAAAGGCATGTCGGCGATGCCGGTCTGCCGTCCGTTGGGGCGAGGCTGGCACGTGCGCCCGTTGCTCGAGCGTGGCGCACAGCCGACTTGCTGCAAGTTCGGCGAGCTTGAGCCCGCCGCATCCATCGATCCGATGAATCAGGATTTGCAGCTTCGACCGCGTTTATCTGCGCGCCATGGTCTGGCCGCTGATCGCAGAAGCGCTGGCCTGGCGCAGCGATAGCCCTGGCGCGAGCGGCGCGGCATATGGCGGAGGCGCAGCAACTGCTGGAGGCGGCGGCGAGTGCGGACGTGGCCCGCCTTCGCGACGGCGATGCACTGTCGATTTCCGGGCTTGAGAGCTTTGCCGCCGTTGAAGCGCGTCGGCGCAGTCCGTTTGTGGTTGAACCAGGCAGGCCTCGAAGCGCCTTCCACCACGCGGCTCGCAGAGGCGCTGCGGCAGATGTTCGATGCCGATGCCGATCATCAGCCTTCCGTCGTCTTCGGCTCTCGAGCGCTGCGGCGCTATCGTCAGAGGCTATTCGTAACCGCTGCCGAGTTGCCGCGAGTGCCGGAGGCGCAGTCGTGGAGCGTCGCGGCAGGCTCATCGGTCGAGCTGGGCCCGGGGCTGGGAAATTTGACGTGGATCGCCTTGCGGGGCGGCCTTGCAGCGGGGCGGCTGCCCGAAAACGTCACGGTTCGACGGCGCGGCGGCGGGGAAACTCTCAAGCCCGCAGCGTCGGCCAAAACTCAGACGGTGCAGCACCTGTGTCAGACGCTCGGCGTGCTTCCCTGGATGCGGGAGGCGTTGCCGCTGGTATTTGCAGGCGATGAATTAATCGCGGTGGCCGACTTGTGGCTGGATGCGAGTTGGTGCGCGCCCGCAAGGATGCGCCCGGACTTGGGATTGCGTGGAACCATGCTCCCCCTGTCACGTAATTGGATTGTCGAGTCCGCGCCGATCTGCTAACCTGAACTCCCGTCGAATTCCCATTGTTCCCTTTGGCTTTCGTTTGACTTATCCGCTTAAGCTGGCGGGCGCCAAACGTTAAATCGGCGGTGACTCACTATGAATCGATTCGTTTTCGTCACCGGCGGCGTGGTTTCCTCGCTCGGTAAGGGCATCGCCTCGGCATCGCTCGGTGCCATTCTCGAGGCCCGCGGCCTCAAGATCAGCATGGTGAAGTTGGATCCCTACATCAACGTCGATCCCGGCACCATGAGTCCGTTTCAGCATGGGGAGGTTTTCGTCACCGCGGACGGCACGGAGACCGATCTGGATCTCGGCCATTATGAGCGTTTCGTGCGGACCACGACCGGGCGCAACAGCAATTTTACGACGGGCAGAATTTACGAGCGCGTGATTGCAAAAGAGCGGCGCGGCGATTATTTGGGTGCGACGGTGCAGGTCATTCCGCACATCACGGATGAAATCAAACACCGCATCCGTATGGGCGCGGGAGATTCGGACGTATGCATGGTGGAGATCGGCGGCACGGTGGGCGACATCGAATCGCTGCCGTTTCTCGAGGCCATCCGGCAGATGGGCGTCGAACTTGGGCGCGACAAGGTGCTGTACATGCATTTGACCCTGGTGCCGATCCTGGGCGGGGCCGGGGAGATCAAGACCAAGCCGACGCAGCATTCCGTCAAGGAGCTGCGCGGCATCGGCATTCAGCCGGATATTTTATTGTGCCGTTGCTCGCAAAGCCTTCCCGATGAGCAGCGCCGCAAGATTGCCCTGTTCACCAATGTCGAAGAACGGGCGGTGATTTCGGCGGTGGATTCCGACGATATTTACAAAATCCCGATGCTGCTGCACGAGCAGGATCTCGATGACATCGTGATCGACAAATTGCGCTTGAATGCCCCGCCGACCGATCTTGCCGAATGGCGCGCCGTGGTCTCCGCCAAGCAGAATCCCGGAGGCCGTGGTGGACATCGGCATGGTCGGGAAATACGTGCAGATTCGCGACTCGTATATTTCCTTGAACGAAGCTCTGATGCATGGCGGCATCAAGACGCGTACGCGAGTGAATATTCATTATTTCGAATCGCAGGACATCGAGCGATCGGGCGCCTCTGCGCTGCAGAAAATGGACGCCATCCTCGTGCCGGGCGGTTTCGGCGATCGGGGCATCGAAGGAAAAATCCAGGCAATTCGTTATGCGCGCGAGAACGGCATTCCGTACCTGGGTATTTGCCTGGGCATGCAGCTCGCCATCATCGAATATGCGCGCAATGTGCTGGCGCTCAAGGGCGCCAACAGCACCGAGTTCGACCGCGCCACCAATCATCCGGTGATTGCCTTGATCACCGAATGGCAGGATTTGGAGCGCGGCCAACAGGTACGCGACGAGAAGTCGGACTTGGGCGGCAGCATGCGGCTCGGCGCGCAAGAGGCCAGGCTCATCTCTGGATCACTGGCTCGTGCCTTGTATGGAAAGGAATCGATATTCGAGCGTCATCGGCATCGCTACGAGTTCAACAATCATTATCTGGATGAGCTGTCGGCGGCGGGCTTGAGATTTTCGGGCTTCTCGGCCGACGGGCTGGTGGAATTCATCGAGCTGCCCGGCCATCCATGGTTTGTGGCCAGTCAATTTCACCCGGAATTCACCTCCACGCCTCGCGATGGCCATCCGTTGTTCGCGGGCTTCGTCGGCGCGGCGCGCGAATTTCGCGCCTCGCTGCAGCCGGGCCGCGCCACCGCATGAGCGCATGAAGCTGACGTCCTTCGAGGCCGGGCAAGATCACCCGTTCTTCTTGATTGCCGGTCCCTGCGTCATCGAGAGCGAGTCCTTGGTGATCGAGGTGGCCGGGCGCCTCAAGGAGATGACGGGCGCGCTCGAAGATTCCCTTCATCTTCAAAGCGTCGTTCGACAAAGCGAACCGCTCCTCGCGCGCGAGCTTCCGCGGCCCGGGGCTCGAGGGAGGCCTGAAGGCCCTCGCCAAGGTGCGCGACCAGATCGGCGTGCCGGTGTTGACGGACGTGCATGAAGACACGCCGCTCGATGAGGTTGCGGCGGTGGTCGACGTTCTGCAGACCCCTGCGTTCCTCTGCCGGCAGACGAATTTCATCGTGGCGGCCAGCTCGCAGGGCAAGCCGGTGAACATCAAGAAAGGGCAGTTTCTGTCACCCTGGGAAATGCAAAACGTGGTCGACAAGGCGCGCTCCACCGGCAATATGCACATCATGGTGTGCGAGCGCGGGTTCTCCTTCGGCTACAACAATCTTGGTGTCGGACATGCGCTCCCTGGCGGTGATGCGCAGCACCGGATGTCCCGTTGTGTTCGATGCAACGCACTCGGTTCAGCTCCCCGGCGGCCAGGGCGAATTCCTCGGGCGGGCAGCGGGAATTCGTGCCGGTGCTGGCGCGCGCCGCGGTCGCCGCCGGTGTCGCCGGAATATTCATGGAAACGCATCCCAATCCCGCCAAGGCGCTGTCGGATGGTCCGAACGCCTGGCCTCTCGATCGCATGAGCCCGCTTCTTAGCACGCTGAAGGAGTTGGACAACGCGGTGAAGAGACAACCCTTCGAGGAATCATTGTTATGAGCCGGATTGTCGATATTCGCGGGCGCCAAATCATCGACTCCCGCGGCAACCCGACCGTCGAAGCCGACGTTGTGCTGGATTCCGGCACCGTCGGGCGTGCAGCGGTTCCTTCGGGAGCCTCGACCGGCTCACGCGAGGCGGTCGAGTTGCGGGACGGCGACATGAAGCGCTTCGGCGGGAAGGGCGTGCTCAAGGCGGTGGCTGCGGTCAACGGGCCGATTCGTAGCCGCCGTGATGGGCGCCAATCCTCAGGATCAGGCCGCGCTCGACGCCAAAATGATCAAATTGGACGGCACCGACGGCAAATCGAATCTCGGCGCCAATGCGATTTTGTCGGTGTCGCTGGCGGCGGCGCATGCGGCCGCGATCGACCAAGGCTTGCCGCTGTACCGGCATTTGGCCCCCAGCGGCGATCTGACGCTGCCGGTGCCCATGATGAACATCATCAACGGCGGCGCCCACGCGGACAACAGCGTCGACATCCAAGAATTCATGATTCTTCCCATGGGCGCACCCTCCTTTTCCGAGGCGGTGCGCTACGGCGCCGAAGTCTTTCACACCCTGAAGAAGGTCCTGCATGCCAAGGGATTGAACACCGCGGTCGGCGATGAGGGCGGCTTCGCCCCGGACCTGCCCTCCAACGAAGCGGCGATCACGACGATCTTGGAGGCCATCGACAAGGCCGGTTACCGCGCGGGCAAGGACATTTATCTGGGACTGGACGTTGCCAGCACGGAATTCTTCAAGGACGGCGTGTACGAACTCGAGAGCGAGGGGCGCAAGTTCAACGCCTCCGAGTTCGCCGATTATCTGGCGGGATTGGTCGCCAAGTATCCGATCGTCACCGTCGAGGATGGCATGAGCGAGGGCGACTGGGACGGCTGGGCCATTCTTACCCGCAAATTGGGCAGCAAAGTGCAGTTGGTGGGCGACGATATTGTTCGTGACCAACACCAAGATTTTTGCCGAAGGGATCGCCAAGAAGATCGCCAATGCCATTCTCATCAAGCCAAATCAAATCGGCACCCTGACCGAAACCTTGGCCGCCATCGACATGGCATTCAAGGCGAAGTACGCGGCGGTCGTATCGCATCGCTCCGGGGAAACCGAGGATGCCACCATCGCGGATATCGCGGCGGCGACCACCGCCACGCAGATAAAGACCGGTTCCATGTCGCGCTCGGATCGCGTCGCCAAATACAATCAGCTGCTGCGCATCGAAGCTGAGCTGGGAGCGAAGGCCTCTTATGCCGGCGTACGTGCGTTATCGGTTCCAATTTCTTAAGAGTTCATGCTAAGCTCCTGTCCCCATGAGGATTTTCGCGGCTGCTACTGGCCATCGCATTGATCTTGCTCCAGGGTCGACTCTGGTTCGCGGATAAAGGATTGCGCGAGGTTTCGGGACTGAAGGCGTCCGTCGAGACGCAGCGCGCGGCCAATCTGGAGCAGGCCGAGCGCAATCGGCAACTGAGCGCCGAAGTGGCGAACCTCAAGACCGGTCTCACGGCGCTCGAAGAGCGCGCCCGCAGCGAACTGGGGATGGTCTCCGCGAGCGAAACTTTCTACCAAGTCGTGCAGAGCCAATACGCCGGCTCCCGCAGCTCCCGCCGCACCCGTCACCGCCCGCGCGCAATGAGCGTGCGGGCAGCGCGCCGCCTCTGGGCCATCGTTCCTGCGGCAGGCCGCGGCGAACGCTTCGCCTCCGCCGCGCGGCTCGAGCATTCCAAAACAGTACACGCCGCTTGCGGGGCAGGAGCGTGCTCGAGTGGTCGCTGCGCGCGCTGCTGATCGAGCCTCGCATCCACGGCATCGTGGTGGTGTTGGCCGCGGGCGATGAGCGCTGGAGCGAGGTGGCGCGAAATCTCGATTCGCCCAAGTTGCTGACCACGATCGGCGGGGCGCAGCGGCAGGATTCGGTGCTTGAACGGCTTGGCTTATCTGGCCCCATCGGCGCGGGCGGACGATTGGATCTTGGTGCACGATGCTGCGCGGCCCTGTCTGCAGCGCCGCGGATGTCGGTGCTCTCTGCGATGCCCTCGAGAAAAATGCCGAGCGTTGCGGCGCGGAGAGCTTGGCGGCGCAGTGTTGGCGGCTCCAATCGTCGATACCGTAAAGCGCGAGCTCGCAAACGGATTGGAGACCGTTGATCGCGCCGGCCTATGGCGCGCGCTGACCCCGCAGGTGTTCGGCTACGCGCAGCTGCGCCGGGCGCTGCAAGAGGCCGCCGCCGCCGGGTTGGCAGTCACCGACGAAGCGCAGGCGATGGAACGCCTCGGCATCCGCGCCGTGCTGGTGCCGGGCTCGCCGTTCAATATCAAGGTGACGCGCGCCGAGGATTTAGAGGTGGCAGCGGCGATACTCAAGATGGGAGCGAGCAGCCAAATGCGAATCGGACAGGGAGCAGACGTTCACGCCTTCGGCGCAGGCGATCACGTCGTGCTGGGCGGCGTGCGCATCGCCCATGCGCAGGGCATCATCGCGCACTCGGACGGCGATGTGGTCATTCACGCCTTGTGCGACGCGTTGCTCGGTGCCATGGGCGACGGCGACATCGGTCAGCATTTTCCCGATAGCGACCCGCGCTACCGTGGCGCCGACAGCCGGGTGTTTCTGCGCGTCGTGGCGCAGCGCATGAAGTCGGCAGGATTGCGCTTGGTCAACGCGGATATCACCGTGCTCGCGGAGGCACCGCGCATCGGGGCGCATCGCAGCGCCATGGCGGCAAATCTGGCGCACGACTTGCAGGTTGCGGCGACGGCAATCAACATCAAAGCGACCACGACGGAGCGCCTGGGATTTATCGGCCGCGCGCGAGGGCATCGCCGCGATGGCCTCAGTGTTGTTGTCCGGCTGAGGGCTGTCCTTGACTGCGTTTGTTCAAGATCGCCTCGATCGCCTCGAGCGATACCAGCAGGTCCTTGTGAACGACCTGGGCGTGCTGGGTGGGTTTGACACCGGTGCTGCTGCGGGTAAATAACGGATCTGCAAACAAGGTACGCAGTTGCTTGAGCGCATGGCTCACGGCGGGCTGCGAAATCATGAGTATCTTCGAGGCCCGAGTCACCGACCTTTCGCGCATCAAAACCGCGAAGATCACCAACAGGTTCAAGTTCACGTTGTCGAAATTCTTCGGGTTCATCTCAGCGCGCTCGCCGGCCCGGCGTATGCCGGTCCTTGGACTGTCGCGGCATCTTGCCCAAATTCTCGCCGATTTCATCGCGCACCACCTTGCCGATCAGTGAAATCGCCTTGCGCATGAACGCGCTCTTCGGGCGCCTCGTGGAGGTGACGATCGACAGCGGAAACGTCAATGTCGGATTCAAGATGGGCTTGATGAGTATATGCGCGGCCCACGGCGAGGATTTGATCGCGTTGAGCGACAGCACCCCGAAGCCGTGGCCCTGGCGCACCAGATCGACGATTGCAGCGATGCACTCGACTTCATGCGCGATCCGAATTTTCTTGCCGAGATTGGACAGGGCGTGTTCCACGGTCATGCGGTTTGCATGCGGTCGGCCCGGAATGACCAGCGGAAAGTCGGCGAGTTCGCTCAAGGATATCGAGGCAGGGTATTTTTTGGTCCGTGCGGCCGACGCGATCAGAAACAGTTGATCGTCGAGCAGCGGCGTGACATCGAAGTCCTCGGAGGCCGCGGCATTGTAGGCGAGGGCGCAGTCGATTCGGCCGACACTCAGGCGCTCCAGGATATAGGCGGACAAGCCTTCCGAAAACGCCAGCCGCGATTTCGGCAAGGCCTTGCCGAACGCTTTGACCAAGGGAACGGTCACGATATTGCCGAGGCTCGACGGCAGTCCTAGGGTGATGTGGCCTGCTTCGCCGCTGCGCGTGGTTTCCAGTTCTTGGCGGGCACGGCCGACTTGCAAGAGGATGCCGCGAGTGTGCTCGAGGAGCTGGCAGCCAGCCTGCGTAAGCACCACCCCGCGTCCGTTGCGGTCGAACAAATCCTGGCCAAATTCGGTTTCCAGGTCCGCAATCTGACGGCTCAAGGTCGGCTGGCCGACCGATAGGAAAGCGGCGGCATGCGTGAAGCTGCCGAGTTCAGCCACATGGCGAAAATATTCGAGCTGTTTGAGATCCATCGAGCTGTTTGAGATCCGCCTGGCGATCCGATATCTGTTATCTGATATTCACATATCAGTGCAAATTCATGCGGATTTAGTATACCCGGGTCATCGGCGCGGATGCTAGTCGCTCGAGGCTGCGCGCGCATGCGCTAAGATGGCTTCATGATTTCGACGGTCGTCATCGTAGGGGGCGGACAAGCGGGCGCCCAAGCCGTCGACACGCTGCGGCGTGAAGGATTCGCAGGCCGTCTGGTTTTGATCAGCGACGAGAACATGCTGCCGTATCAAAGGCCGCCCTTGTCGAAGAAATTCTTGTCGGGCGAGCTGGCCGCCGAACGGCTGCTGTTTCGCCACCGCGGCTTCTATGACGAGCATTCCGTCGAGCTCAAGCTCGGCGTTCGGGCGACGCGCATCGAAGCCGCCGCGCGCCATGTTCTGCTGTCGAGCGGCGAGACGATCAGCTACGAGCGTCTTCTGCTGTGCATCGGCGCTGTGCCGCGGCGCATGCTCTGTCCCGGCTCCGATCTCGCCGGCGTTCACTATTTGCGCAGCGTGGACGATGCCTCGGCCATTCGGCAAGGCCTCCAACCCGGGGCACGTGTGATCGTGGTCGGCGGCGGGTACATCGGCCTGGAAATCGCGGCGACCGCGCGCGGGATGGGCTGCGCGGTCACGGTCCTGGAAATGGCCGATCGCGTCATGAATCGCGTCGTGGCGTCGAATGTATCCGAGTATTTTGAGCACGAGCACCGTAGCCAGGGCGTCAAAATCATCTGCAACACCCGCGTGGTGCGTTTTGTCGGAAACGGCCGGGCCGAGTCGGTGGTTTGTGCCGACGGCAGCGTGCATCCCGCAGACCTGTTGGTGGTGGGGGTCGGCGCAATCGCCAATACCCAATTGGCGGCGGAGGCCGGGTTGAAGTGCGACAATGGCATCGTCGTCGATGAAACCTGCAGAACCAGCGATCCTGCAATTTTCGCCGCCGGCGATTGCACCAGTTATTTTTCGCCGCGCTACCAGTCCCGTGTGCGGCTCGAATCAGTGGACAATGCCTTCGAGCAAAGCAAGGTGGCCGCCCTGAACATTTTGCAGCGGCCGACCGCCTACGAGCGGGTGCCTTGGTTTTGGTCCGATCAATACGACAATAAGCTGCTGATTGCCGGATTGTCGCAAGGCTACGATCAGCAATTGACGCGCGGCGATCCGGCCACCCGCAGTTTCAGCGTCTGCTATCTCAAGGGCGGGGAATTGCTGGCCGTCGAAGCCATCAACCACTCAAAGGACTATATGGCGGCGCGCACACTCATAGCCAAGCGCTTCCGGCCCGACCTCGACAAGCTCGCCAATCCTCAGTTCGCGCTCAAGGACGCGGGCGGCGAACCCGCGCTGACTCCCTGAACGGACTTGCAGCTCTGGTGCGCACGCTCGAGGATGGCGCAAGTGGAGTTTGCCGTCGCCTGGCTCATGGGACCTGCGACCACCCGGAACATCGCGTCGGAGGTGTTGGATGCGGCGGCGGGTGCGACCACGGTAATGTCCGACACATCCTTGCCGAATCTGCGCTGCAGCTCGGCGCGTTTATGCTCCGCCGCCGCGGCGCTGTGCACGTCCGCCAGTTCCAGATGATAGAACTGCTTGAGTTTTGCACGGGCCTCGTTCGATTCGCGGCCTTGCGGATAGACACCTAAGAAAGCCTGCAAGCTGGCGGCCGACGGGTCGTTCTGCAGCGTCTTCCACGCCGCCGCGCGCTGCAAAGCCGTGATTTGGTAGGGGACGTCTGAGACGTGGACGCCGCCGCTCCATGCCTTCAAATAGGCGTCGTATCCCGCGATAGTATTGGTCGCCAATGCGGCGCTCCAGGCTTGTTCATCCCTCAGGGCGAGAATCCTACCTTTAGCGTTGTCGGCGCGCTTATTGGTGGGATGTTCCTTGAGAAAGACTTCGTAGCTTGCAATGCTGTTAGCCGCCGTCGCCTTATGCCAGTCGCTATCGGCCATCAGGTTGCAGGCACTCAAGGCGGCAGCCGCGCAAACCAGCGCCGGAATCAACAATCGGGTGTTCATGGGAAACTCCTTCACATACCTACATTTGATTCAATAGGTATTCTGAAGTTCCAGCCGGTCTTTGCGGTGCATGGCAGCATTCAGGCGCGAAGCAGTACATAGACCGCGCCGGTTCCCCCATCAATGGGTTTGGCCGAGGTGAATGCCATTACGTCCAGATGACGGCGCAGCCAGAGGTTGACCGCGGTCTTGAGAATCGGCCCGCGCGCACCGGAGCGATAGCCCTTGCCGTGCACCACTCTCACGCAACGGCTGCCGGCATCGCGGCTGCGCGCGATGAAGTCCGCAAGCCGATCGCGCGCTTCGGTCTGATTCAGCCCGTGAAGATCGAGTTCATCGTCGCTCGGGATCAAGCCGCGCCGCAATCGGCGCATCACCGGGTCGCGTACGCCGCCGCGTCGAAAAGACAAGGAAGCGGCGGCGTCCTCGCCGGCGGCGGTGGCGATCAACGGCATACTCGCGTCCAGATCCTCGGGTCCGGGCCGCGGCGCTCGAACGCGTGTGCGGCGCGCGAGTGAGGTTGCGGTTGCCGCCGCGGGTGCGTGCGCGGGCGCAGTACCGCGCGGCGCAGCACCGCGCGGCGCGGCACGGCGCGCCGGGTATGCGGCCAACGGCTTTACATCACGCATCGCCATGCGAAATGCCGCGGCGTCGGTCGAATCATCATCCGCGTCGAGGCCGGGTTTGCGCTTTTTGCCCATGGATCCAGTATAGTCCGCGAGGCACCCGCCCGTTCGGCGCAGACTGTTAAGTAGTGAAGATCCTTCTTTCCAATGATGACGGCTACCGCGCCGAGGGCCTGGCGGCTCTCGGAGAAGCGATCAAACCGCTCGGCGCCGTAACCATTGTTGCTCCCGATCGAAATCGCAGCGGCGCGAGCAATTCTCTGACATTGGATGTACCTGTCCGAGCCGTGCGATACGATAGGGACGCCTACTACGTCAATGGCACGCCGACCGATTGCGTGCACCTGGCGATTTCGGGATTGTTCGATTTCGAGCACGACATCGTGGTTACCGGCGTCAACGACGGAGCGAATCTGGGCGATGACACGTTGTACTCGGGAACCGTCGCTGCCGCAGTCGAAGGAAGATTTCTGGGTCTGCCGGCCGTGGCGGTTTCGCTTTGTCTGACGCCGGACAGTCCGCGCAATTTCGCGAGCGCGGCGCGCGTGGCGGCGCAGCTCGTGCGGCGCGTCGCGCAGCATCCGTTGCAAGGTTCGGAGGAGGGACCGGTCATTCTGAATGTCAATGTTCCAGACCTGCCGGACGGGCAGCTGCGCGGCATCAAGGTGACGCGGCTCGGCAATCGTCATCGCGCGAAGCCCATCGTCAAGGCGAGGGACCCGCGCGGTCGCGAGGTCTATTGGGTCGGAAACGCCGGCGCCGGGCAGGACGCGGGACCGGGCACGGATTTCCACGCAGTGGCCGAGGGCTACGCTTCCGTCACACCGCTCCAAATTGACCTGACGCGGCACGCCGCCCTCGATGATCTCAAACGATGGCTCGAGATTGAGTGATTTTATGGAAGGCCCGCGCCTCAGCGGTATTGGAATGACCTCGGCCCGGACTCGCGAGCGCTTGGTGCAGCGACTCCAAGAACAGGGTATTGCGGATCAACGAGTTCTGGATCGAATCCGCAGCGTGCCCCGGCATCTGTTCATGGACGAAGCGTTGGCCAGTCGCGCCTACGAAGATACCGCGCTGCCGATTGGATTCGGCCAGACCATCTCACAGCCTTTCGTCGTGGCAAAAATGACCGAGGCGCTGTTGGCGGCGGGAGAGGCGCCGCGGGTGCTGGAAATCGGCACAGGCTGCGGCTACCAGACGGCGGTGCTCTCGCCGCTGGTGGCGGAGATTTACACCATTGAAAGAATCGCGCCCCTGCTCGGGCGCGCACGGCGTACCTTGCGAGAGCTGAAAATTCGCAATGTCAATTTTCGCCATGACGATGGAAATGTCGGCTGGCCGGCGCGGGCACCCTTTGACGGCATTTTGCTGACCGCGGCACCTCATACGGTGCCCGCGGCGCTCTTTGAGCAGCTCAAGGACGGGGGGTCGTTTGATCGCGCCGGTCGGGGCCGAAGGGAAACAGGAACTGTTCCGCTACACCAAGGGCGAAACCCGGGTGGACCGACAATCGCTGGGCGCGGTGAGCTTCGTTCCGCTGGTTTCGGGATTGCAGCGTTAAGCAGCCCGGCGGAGCATTCGGGAGCCGACATTGCACCGTTTGCGATTGATTTGCGCCTTGGGGCTGTGCGGCTTGCTGCTGCATGCCTGTGCCGATACGCCGGACGCACGGGAAGTGTACGTGGTCAGGCCGCAGGATACGGTTTACAGCATCGCCTGGCGATATGGTCTCGACTTTCACGACCTGGCACGCTGGAACCACATCGGCAGCGACTTTCACATCACCGTGGGACAGGCACTGATCTTGACGCCCGGTCGCGCCGAGGTCGCCGCGCCGATGCGCCGACAGCCGTCCCCGACGGCGCCGCCGCGGTCCGCGCCCGGTATGGGCGGACTGAGATGGGAATGGCCGACCGACCGGTCCGGCGCACCCCCGCGCCCCGTGCCTGGCGGCGGAATACTCATCTCCGGACGTTTGGGCCAGGACATTCGAGCGGCCTCAGGGGGAAGGGTCGTTTATACCGGCAGCGGCATTCGGGGCTATGGAAATCTCATCATCATCAAGCACGGCGAGAACTGGTTGTCCGCGTATGCGCACAACCGCGAATCGCTGGTGCATGAGGGCCAGGAAATATCCCTGGGGGAGGTGATCGGACACATGGGTGAGGGCGCGCCGCAGAAGCCCGTGCTGTATTTTGAAATTCGCCGTGACGGCAAACCGGTCGATCCGCTGCGATTCTTACCCAATGTAAAGTAAGATCTACTTTACGCGCGTAACTGATTGAATTAATTCATAGCCGAGCATTAATTAAAGTTGTCGGGGACTTGCGACAGATAATTTCGTATGTTTTACTGCGACCCGTCGGGAAGATCCATTGCGGGGCGCTAGGCTTACACGTTTAATCGAAAAACAACAACAAGATCAATTAGAAGAAGAATATTTCTCGATAAAAGTTTGGTTGTGTATTTCGCTTATCGCCCTGCTATTTTTTTCTCAACGCTCAGAGCAACAATAGTGCCGCCACGCGGCGCTGTTCACTCACCAAGACGTTGAACGTGCGGCACGCCGCGCTGGTATCCATAACCTCAAATCCGATTCCCGCTCTTAAAAACTGCGCACCGTAAGAGGCGGGGGGAAAGATCTGGCGCGTCCCGGTGCCGAGCAGCACCAGTTCCGGTTCGAGCGCGAGCGTGCGCGAGACGTCCAGAGCGATCAGCTCGTCGAGATTATGGATATTCTCAGCGGCGATCACCGTTGTCCCGCTGAGGATGACCGCGCCACGATAGACGCTCTCATTCACGCGGAGCTCGCCGTTTCCGTAAGCGCGGATGACATTGATGCCTGAAGTGGAATCCTGGGCGAATCGCATGCGCTTAAGATACTCAAATTAACGCCGGAGCGTTTGTGTCCAGCCAATATTTTCGGTTTGTTGCACGCGACATCGCGCACGTTCGCGCCCCGCTCCTCGAGCAATTGATTGCGCGCGCGGACGCATGGGCGCCGGTGGCCGACTGGCGCGCCGATGCGTTCCGCGCGATCGCGCCGCAAGCGGGCGGCATGCCGGCCGTCGCTGCCGACGGCGCTGTGCGCCGACCGCGGCGCTGTGGGCGCGGCCTGGGTTTGTGCCGCGACACCGGTTCACTATGAGGCCGGGATGTCGAGCGTGCGCTTACCGGCCGATGGCATCCTGTCCATGACGCCGGCGGGGGCCGAAAATCTGGCGGCTGATTTCAATCGAGTCTGGAAAGGCTCGGGCATCCGGATGACCGGGGCCCGCTCGGCGCAGCTTTTTTGTATTTTTGATCGCGCACTCGAGGTCGTGACACGCGATCCTGAGGACGTGTTGGAGCGGCACATCGAAGAATTTCTGCCGGCAGGGCAGGATGCAGCGCGGCTGCGGCAACTGATCAGCGAGACTGAAATGTGGTTGTTTGACCATGCAGCGAATCGCGCCCGCATTGCCCTGGGTTTGCCGGCGATCAATGGACTGTGGTTTTGGGGCGGCGGCGCGCCGCTGGCGGCGCTGCCGGAGGTCCGGGGTTGGGTCGCCGGCGATGATATTTTTTTCAACGCATTCCACGGCGCTTCGGCAGAGAAATTCCCCAGCGGCGTCATCGCGGCCGGATGCGTCCCCGGCAGCGATCCATGGCAGGCCGTTGAATCCCGCTGGCTTCGGCCGGCGGCTGCTAAGCTGCGCAGTCGCCGTATATCGCGGCTGCACATCTCCGCCGCGGATCGATGTTTCACGCTGACCCCGGGCGGCCTGCGGCGATTTTGGCGCAGACGAAAACCCTGGTGGGAGTCATTCGAGTAACCATGGAGATACGCCGGCGCACACACGAGACCCCTCCCGGCTTTGCCGGGCATCTGCATCCGGTTCTGCGGCGCGTGTATGCGGCGCGCGGCATTGCGAGCGACGCAGAGCTGGATCTTTCGCTGGAGCGGTTGTTGCCGGTCCGAACCCTGGAGGGGCTCGACGCAGCGACCGGTCTTTTGGCGGCGCATCGCGGCGCGGGCCGGGTCTTGGTCGTCGGCGATTTCGATGCCGACGGCGCCACCAGCACCACGTTGCTCGTCAGGGCACTGCGCGCCTTGCGCTTCGCTCATGTTGATTTCTTGGTGCCGAATCGCTTTCGTTTTGGCTATGGCCTGACGCCGGAAATCGTGGCGCTTGCGGCCAGCCGCGCGCCCTCGCTGATCGTGACGGTGGACAACGGGGTGTCGAGCGTTGCCGGCGTGGAAGCGGCGCACGCAATCGGCATACCGGTGCTCGTGACCGATCATCATCTGCCCGGGGCGGTATTGCCGCGCGCCGAGGTCATCGTAAACCCGAATCTGCCCGGCAGCCGGTTCGAAAGCCCCGCATTGGCCGGGGTGGGCGTGGCGTTTTACCTCGTCGCCGCCCTGGCGAAGGCGCTCGGCGAGACGGGCTTTCGGGCGGCGGACTATCTGGATTTGGTGGCGCTCGGCACCGTTGCCGACATGGTGCCGCTCGATCGCAACAATCGAATCTTGGTCTCCCAAGGCATCAGGCGCATCCGCGCGGGTCGCTGCGTCGCCGGCATTCGTGCGCTGCTCGAATCGGCCGGCCGCGACGCACGGCGCCTCACCGCCGCGGATTTGGGCTTCGCCGTGGCGCCGCGATTGAACGCCGCCGGGCGGCTGACGGATATGAGCGTCGGCATCGCGTGCCTGTTGGCGGACGAGTTCTCCGAGGCGCAGCGCCTGGCCGCATCGCTCGGGCAACTCAACGATGAGCGGCGTGAAATCGAACAGCGGATGCAGCTGGAGGCGGTGGGGCTGGCCGAGGAGCTGCGCGTGAGCGAAGCCACCGAGTCGCTCGGGATTTGTCTTTTCGATGAAAGCTGGCATCAAGGAGTCGTGGGCTTGGTCGCCGGAAGAATCAAAGACCGGGTGCATCGGCCGGTCATCGCGTTCGCGCGCGCCGAGGACGGTTCGCTGCGCGGATCGGCGCGTTCGGTCCCCGGCATCAATATTCGCGACGCTCTCGACAGCGTTGCGGCCCTGCAGCCGGAACTCATCGACCGATTCGGCGGCCACGCCATGGCGGCGGGCTTGACCTTGCACGAATCCAATCTGCCGGCCTTCCGGCGTGCATTCGCCGCGGAAATCGCGCGGCGTGCGAGTCGTGAATTGTTGAGCGGTGCGATCTATTCGGACGGCGCGCTGAGCGGCGCAGAGCTTTGCATCGATACCGCTGAGGCATTGCGCAGTGCCGGACCTTGGGGACAAGGTTTTCCCGAACCGGCGTTTGACGGCCGGTTCCTCGTTGACGAAGCAAGGATCGTTGGCGACAAGCACATGAAAATGCGGTTGCAGCAGCCCGGCACCGGCTCCGGCGCCGAAGCAATCGACGCGATCGCCTTCGGCTACGTGGGCAGCCCCTCCGAAAATGCGAACTTGAGCGGAGGCGCGGCCGTGCAACTCGTCTACCGGCTCGAGATCAACCATTACCGCGAAACGGCTCGATTGCAGCTCAACTGCCAGCATCTCAGGATTGAGTGATCCTTGTGTTAGGATTCGCGGCCATGGAAATCAATCAAATCAAGCGATCGATCAAAGATCTCGAGGAACGCACCGATTCCTTGAGGAGGTATCTTTGATTACGACAATAAGCATGAGCGCTTACAGGAAGTAACCCGGGAACTCGAGCAGCCCGGCATTTGGGACAACCCCGAGCGCGCGCAGGAACTGGGCAAGGAGCGCGCCAAGTTGGAGCAGGTCGTTATCGGCCTGGATCATCTCAAGCGCAGTTTGAACGATGCCGGCGAACTGATCGATCTGGCTGCGGAAGAGTCCGATTTGTCGGCCGCCGCAGGAGATCGAGACCGATGTGAGCCGCTCGGCAAAGGAAGTCGAACGCCTCGAGTTTCAGCGCATGTTTCCCGGCAAGATGGATTCGCACAATGCGTTCCTCGATATTCAGGCCGGCGCCGGCGGCACCGAGGCGCAGGATTGGGCGGCGATGCTGCTGCGCATGTACCTGAAGTGGGCCGACTCGCATGGCATCAAGACCGAAGTCATCGATCAGAGCCCCGGCGAAGTCGCCGGCATCAAGGGCGCGACCGTCGAAATGACCGGTGACTATGCCTACGGCTGGCTGCGTACGGAAACCGGCGTTCATCGTCTGGTGCGAAAATCGCCGTTCGACTCCGGCAATCGACGGCACACCTCGTTTGCCTCGGTTTTCGTTTCTCCGGAAGTGGACGACGATATCGACATCGAAATCAATCCCGCCGACCTGCGCACCGATGTGTACCGTTCGAGCGGAGCGGGCGGCCAGCACGTGAACAAGACCGAATCGGCGGTTCGAATCACGCATATGCCGAGCGGCATCGTCGTGGCCTGCCAGGGCGAGCGAAGCCAGCACAAGAATCGTTCCACCGCCATGAAAATGCTCAAGGCCAAGCTCTATGAGCTGGAGTTCAACAAGCGCAATGCCGCCGCCAAGGTGCTCGAGGACTCCAAGTCGGACGTCAGTTGGGGCAACCAGATCCGCAGCTATGTGTTGGACCAATCGCGCATCAAGGACTTGCGCACGGGGGTGGAGATCGGCAATACCACCGCCGTCCTGGACGGTGCGCTCGATGAATTCATGCAAGCCAGTTTGAAGCAGGGACTGTAGTCTTAAGATCTTATGAGCGACAACGACGAAAACCACTTGATCGCAGAGCGCCGGGCAAAACTTGCCCGGCTGCGCGAGCGCGGCATCGCCTTCCCCAACGGCTTCCGCCGCAACGCAATGGCCGGCGATCTTATGACCGCCTACGGCGAGAAGCCGGCCGAAGCGCTCGATGCCGCGCCCATTCATGTCAGTGTGGCGGGCCGAATGCGCGCCAAGCGGGTCATGGGAAAGGCGAGTTTTGCCAAGCTGGAGGATTCGAGCGGCGCCATCCAAATATTTCTGCAGCACAGCGCGCTCGGCGATGCATACGATGAATTCAAAACCTGGGATGTCGGCGACGTGCTGGGCGCCGAGGGTGTCTTGTTTCGCACCAAAACCAACGAATTGTCGGTGCGCGTCGAGAAGATTTTGCTGCTGACCAAGTCGCTGCGGCCGCTGCCGGACAAATGGCATGGAATCGCGGACACGGAGATGCGCTACCGGCGCCGCTATGTCGATCTGATCATGAACGAGCAGAGCCGGCGCGTCTTCGAGATGCGCACCGCTATCGTGCGCTACCTGCGTGGGTTTCTCGATGCGCGCGGCTTCCTCGAGGTCGAGACGCCGATGCTGCATCCGATTCCCGGCGGCGCGGCGGCGCGTCCCTTCAAGACCCATCACAACGCGCTCGATGTCGGTATGTATCTGCGCATCGCGCCCGAGTTGTATCTGAAGCGCTTGACCGTGGGCGGCTTCGAGCGCGTCTATGAAATCAACAGAAATTTCCGCAACGAGGGAGTCTCGACGCAGCACAACCCGGAATTCACCATGTTGGAGCTGTATCAAGCCTATGCCGATTACCGCGACCTCATGGAGCTGATTGAACAGCTGTTCCAAGGCCTTGCCGACAGCTTGATCGGTTCGCGCAAGCTGCAGTATCAGGGCACCGAGTTCGATCTTTCGAAGAGCTTCGCGCGCATGAGCATCGAAGACATCATTCTGTCGAACAATCCCGATCTCGATCCGATGTCGCTGCGCGATAGCGCGTATCTGCGCCGCGTGTGCGATCAGATGAAGATTCCGTACAAGGCCGGCGATGGTCCCGGAAAACTGCAAATCGAGATATTCGAGAAAACCGGCGAACACACCCTGATCCAGCCGACGTTCGCCTATGCATATCCGGCGGAGGTCTCGCCTTTATCGCGGCGCAACGATCAAGATCCCTTCATCACCGACCGCTGGGAATTTTTCATCGGCGGCCGCGAGCTGGCCAACGGCTTTTCCGAGTTGAACGATGCGGAGGATCAAGCGCAGCGCTTCAGGGAGCAGGTCGAGCGCAAGGACGCGGGAGATGAAGAGGCCATGTACTACGATGCCGACTATGTACGGGCGCTGGAATACGGCATGCCGCCGACCGCCGGTTTG
Organism: uncultured Gammaproteobacteria bacterium; assembly: GCA_963721095.1. Classification (GTDB taxonomy): domain Bacteria; phylum Pseudomonadota; class Gammaproteobacteria; order Steroidobacterales; family Steroidobacteraceae; genus Bog-1198. The sequence continues at coordinate 154,320 of CAVRHU010000002.1, forward strand.
GGTTTGGGCGTCGATCGGCTGGTGATGCTCTATACGAACTCGCCCTCGATCCGCGATGTGCTTCTATTCCCGCACATGCGGCCCGAGTAGAGAGTAGGGCAGCGGCAACTCTGCCGCTTGCACCAAACGCTCGCCCGGCGTATCGGCGCCGCCGGGAGAACTGCCTTCCGTGCCGAGCACGGCGAGTGCCTCGATCTGCCCCCCGCTCTCGATCACTTCGGTCAGCCTTCCGTGACGCCCATCGGCCAAACGCAGTGCCTGCCCGACGCTCCACGTGCCGGGCGGCAGCAACAGGCGAAACAGGCGGCGCTTGATCCTTCCCAAATGCTGGGTTCGCGCGATGATTTCCTGGCCGGTGTAGCAGCCCTTGGTGAAGCTGATGCCGTCCAGCAGGTCAAGATTCAGCATCTGTGCGACAAAAGCTTCGCTCGTCGCCGCGTAGACCTGCGGCAGGCCCGCGCGAATGTCGGCGAGGCGCCATGCATTTTCGACGCGTTTGGCGGCGCCGGCATCCGCCGGTGCCGAAATCTTTTCCGGCGGACCGATGATCCATTGACGGGTTTTGTCGGTGCCGACCGGCGCCATGCCGATGCCGTCCTGTTCTGCGTAGCGAAAATTGTGCTGCGGATTTGAGTCGAAGCGGCCCGCCACCACCAGCGTGTCGGCAGCGTCCTCGATTCGGACTTTTGCGCGCAAAATAAATTTGCGCATCCGTACCATGGTGGGTTCCAGAATTTCGCGCGGCACGATCGCCGCCACACCACTCGAATGCGGCAACAGATATATGAGCGCGAACACGCGCCCCTGGGCGGTGGAACAGGCGGCCAATACCGGCATATTTTCGCTCAGCCGCTGCGTGTCGTTGGACACTTGGCCTTGCAAGAAGCTCAATGCGTCGGCGCCGGTGAAGCGCAGAATCCCCAAATGCGACAAGCGGCCTGACGATGCGGAGTCGATGGTCATTGTATATGAGATGGGAGCGGCTGCCGCGATGTCAAGCCAGTGCCCCTTTGGTCCCGCTTTTCTGGCAAACTTTCATCCGTGATGTCGACTCCAGAACAATCCGTGCCTCCGATGCCGCTCGACAATGAAGAGCCGGTGCCTGCCGCAGACAAGCAGGAAGTCGGCGGACGCGATGGACCGGAGCCGACGCGCTTTGGCGATTGGGAACTCCGTGGCCGCTGCATCGATTTCTAATTGCGCCGGGCGCGCATCAGTTTGGCCGCAAGGAGCATGCTGATGCCGGTACGCGGCCGTCCGACTTCCCCGCACGTCTGGCTTTATCGTTGGCAGATCGGCAACACACTGTCGATACTGCATCGAATCACGGGTGCCGCGCTGGCCGTAGGATTGGTGGCCTTAAGCTATTGGTTCGTGTCGCTCGCGGGTGGGCCGGATTCTTACGCCGCCGCCGAGCGGCTCCTCGCGAGTCCCGTCGGTCTCGCGGTCCTCTTGGGATGGACGTTCTCGTTCTTGTTTCACCTGCTGAACGGCGTGCGCCATTTATTTTGGGATGCGGGCAAAGGTTTCGAGCGCACACAACGGCATGCCAGCGGCTGGTTTGCGGTGCTCGGCGCGATTGCCTTGACGCTGTGCGTCGCCGCCTGGGTCTGGCCGCGGCTGTCATGAGTTTGCGCAGCCCCTTGAGCCGTGTACTCGGGCTGGGATCCGCCAAAGACGGCACGGCGCATTGGTGGGCGCAAAGAGTCACCGCGGTTGCGCTGGTTCCGCTCACGCTGTGGTTCGTTTTCTCGCTTCTGAGCTTGCCGGATTTCGAATATGAAACCGTGCGGACCTGGCTGTCGGTGCCGATCACCGGGTTTCTATCGGTGCTGTTGATTGCGGTGCTCTGCTATCACTCCTATCTCGGCACCATGGTCATCATCGAGGACTATGTCCATTCGAACGGCATGAAAGTGCTCACGCTGATGACCTTGAGATTTCTTTATGTGCTTGCGGGCGGCGCCGCGGTATTTGCGATTCTTCGCGTTGTGTTTGGATTCTCCCGATTATGAGCGATTACAAATTCGTCGATCACAGCTACGACGTGGTCGTCGTCGGCGCCGGCGGTGCCGGATTGCGCGCGACTTTCGGCCTCGCCGAAGCGGGATTGGCGACCGCCTGTCTGACCAAGGTCTTTCCCACGCGCAGCCACACCGTTGCGGCGCAGGGCGGCATTTCCGCCGCGCTCGGCAACATGGGCGCCGACGATTGGCGCTGGCACATGTATGACACCGTCAAGGGATCGGATTGGCTGGGCGATCAGGATGCCATCGAGTTCATGTGCAAGGAGGCGCCGGCCGCAGTCATTGAACTGGAACATTTTGGCGTGCCGTTTTCGCGCACCGAGGACGGGCGGATTTATCAGCGGCCCTTCGGCGGCATGACGACTCACTTCGGCAAGGGAATTGCCCAGCGCACCTGCGCGGCGGCGGATCGGACCGGCCATGCGATGCTGCATACGCTCTATCAGCAATCGCTGAAACATGAGGCCAATTTTTTTATCGAGTATTTCGCACTCGACTTGATTATGGAAAATGGCGAATGCCGCGGAGTGATTGCACTCGACCTGTCGGAAGGCAAGCTGCACCGCTTCCGCGCGCACCAGGTGATATTGGCCACCGGTGGTTATGGCCGGGCATGGTTTTCGTGCACCTCGGCGCATACGTGCACGGGCGATGGCGGCGGCATGGCGCTGCGCGCGGGCTTGCCCTTGCAGGATATGGAGTTCGTGCAATTTCATCCCACAGGCATTTATGGTGCGGGCTGTCTCATTACGGAGGGTGCCCGCGGCGAGGGCGGCTATCTCACCAATTCCACGGGCGAGAGATTCATGGAGCGCTACGCGCCCAACGCCAAGGACCTCGCATCCCGGGACATCGTCAGCCGGGCGATGACCGTCGAAATTCGCGAGGGCCGGGGCGTCGGCAAGCTGAAGGATCACATCGATTTGCACCTGGAGCATCTGGGTGCGGCGGTCATCAAGGAACGGCTGCCCGGGATCGCCGAGACCGCGCGAATCTTTGCCGGCGTCGATGTCAACAAGGAACCGATTCCGGTGCTTCCGACCGTCCACTACAACATGGGCGGCATACCTTGCAATGTGCATGGCGAGGCGGTGACGCGCGGCGCGGAGGGGGAGAAGCGGGTGCCCGGTCTGATGGCGATCGGCGAGGCGGCCTGTGTATCGGTGCATGGCGCGAATCGCCTGGGGTCGAACTCTCTGCTCGACTTGGTGGTTTTCGGACGCGAGGCCGCGCAGCACTGCGTGCGCACCCTGCGGCCGGAAACGCCGCATCGGGCGTTGAAGGCCGATGCGGCCGCGCCCACGGTGGAGCGGCTCGATAAATTGCGTCACGCCAACGGGTCGCTACGCACCGCGGAGATCCGCTTGAACATGCAGCGCGTGATGCAAAGCGATGCGGCCGTGTTTCGCACGGCGGAAACCTTGAATGAGGGCAAACGCAAGCTGGCCGAAGTCTACGCTTCGTTTTCGGACGTCAAGGTCAGCGATCGATCGTTGATTTGGAACAGCGATCTGATCGAGACGTTGGAACTGGACAATCTGCTGGGCCAGGCGATCGCCACGATGCATTCGGCCGAAAATCGCAAGGAAAGCCGCGGTGCGCAAGCTCGCGAAGATTTTCCCAATCGGGACGATCAAAAATGGCTCAAGCACACGCTTTGTTGGGTCGATTCGGCGGGCAGCAGCCGCTTTGACTATCGACCCGTGCATTTGAATACCTTGACCGACGAGGTCGAATCGATTCCCCCGAAGGCGCGGACTTATTAGGGCGCTTGCGCGCCGAATCTACGGGGTCGAGGCCGACCCCGTCCTTTAGAGTTCAAAGAGAGGAATTTTGATGGCTGAGTTTTCGCTTCCGGCCAATTCCAAAATCCGCAAGGACGGGCGGATCTACAAGGCACCCGCCGGCGCCGGCAATATCCGCGTCTTCAGGATTTATCGTTTCGATCCCGACAGCCATCAAAATCCGCGGCTCGACACCTACGAGCTGGACATGGATCACTGCGGTCCGATGGTCCTGGACGCCCTGATCAAAATCAAGAATGAAGTCGACACCACGTTGACCTTCCGCCGTTCCTGCCGCGAAGGCATCTGCGGTTCCTGCGCGATGAACATCGACGGCAAGAATGCGTTGGCCTGTATCAGTGCCTGCGCCGACGTAAAACGCGACATCAACATCTATCCCTTACCGCATCTGCCGGTCGTCAAAGACCTGGTACCCGACCTCACCAACTTCTACGCTCAATACGCTTCGATCAAGCCCTGGCTGCAAACCCGTACGCCGCCGCCGCCGGACGGTGAACGGCTGCAGTCCAAGGAGGATCAGGAAAAGGTGGATCGGCCCTCGGCGTGCATTCTGTGCGCTTGCTGCTCCACCAGCTGTCCGAGCTATTGGTGGAACAGCGACCGATATTTGGGCCCTGCGGCGTTGCTGGCGGCCTATCGTTGGATCGTCGACACGCGCGATGAGGCGGCGGGCGAGCGCCTGGACGGCCTGGAAGATCCCTTTCGCCTGTATCGCTGCCATACCATCATGAACTGCACCGAAGCCTGTCCCAAGGACCTCAATCCGGCCAAGGCGATCGCTGAGATCAAGCAGATGATGCTGCATCGGCGCTATTGATGGCCCCGGACGCAGGCCGATTACGCTGGCGTTGCCGGCGGGGAATGAAGGAACTCGATATCTTGCTGGCGCGCTATCTGGACGAGCGGTATTGCGGAGCGCCGCCCGAAGAACGGGAAGCTTTCGGGCGGCTGCTGGAAGTCCAGGACCCGCTCATTTACGCCTATTGTTTGGGCCAGCAAAGGCCTCCTGAACACTTCGCGGTCCTGATCGAACGAATTACCGCCGGGCCGCCTGTTTAGAGGCCTGTCTGAGCATTCCCCATCGCCCACGGCAGGCTGCCGGCGCCAAACCGCCCGTGAGCGCCTGATAGAATCTATCGTGTGCGCAAATTCACGTTTAATCGTCCTGCGTCGGGAATTGTCGAACTTTTCCGCCTGGGGTCGGTCTATCGCGACAGGCTGGGTTTTAAGCTCGCCGGTTTGTGATCACCCATGAGCGTCGAGGAGAGTGACCTCAAACTGGTCGAGCGAGTCCAGCGCGGCGAGCGCGCGGCGTTCGATTTATTGGTTCTGCGATACCAGCACAAGGTGCTGAAGCTGATCATGCGTTACGTGCACGATGCAACCGAAGCTGAAGACATCGCACAAGAGGCATTCGTCAAGGCATTCCGCGCGCTGCAGTCGTTTCGCGGCGATAGCGCCTTCTACACCTGGCTTTACAGAATCGCGATCAACACCGCCAAGAACGCGCTGGTCGCCACCAAACGTCGGCCCATGGACTACGATTTGGATTTGCAGGACCCGGAGCAATACGATTTGCACGCACGGCTCGCCGAATCCGAAACCCCGGAAGGGCTGCTGCTCACCGACGAGATCCGTGAAACGGTGAATCGGGCGATCGAAAATTTGCCCGAGGATCTGCGCACCGCCATCGTGCTGCGCGAACTGGAAGGCTTGAGTTACGAAGATATCGCACAGACGATGGATTGCCCCGTGGGTACGGTACGCTCGCGAATTTTTAGAGCGCGAGAAGCGATTGACAAAAAGCTGCGCCCGATTTTTGATGGTGGTTTAGGAAGGCCCGAGGACACATGAGCGAACAAATTCGTGAACAAGTCTCGGCGTTTCTCGACGGAGAGTTGCCGGACACCGAAACCGAGCTGTTGCTGAAGCGCCTGACTCGAGATGGCGAATTGCGCGAAAGCTTTGGGCGATATGCGCTCATTGGCGAGGCCCTGCGGGGCGCCGGATCGCAGGTTTTGACCCGCGGCTTCGCCTCCCGGGTGAATCTTGCCATCGACGGCGAACCCGTGCAGGCCCCCGCGCACGTGCAGCCGCCGAGTGCGTTGCGTTGGTGGCGGCCGCTGGCGGGTGTCACGGTTGCCGCGGGCGTTGCCGCGGTGGCGATCGTTGCGTTGCAACAACGTGCGATTTCTCCGCGTCTGACTGGGGCTGCCCCTGTGACGGCCCATAATGTGGCGGCACCGGTGCCGGCTGCCGCGGGCAACCCAGCGTCCGTCCAAGGCGTCGGCGGCCCGCGCGAGGCGCTCTCTTATACGGTTCCGACAACCTCGACCGAGGCACCGTCCTCGCTGATCCCCGCGCGCTTAACAAACTATGTATTCGCCCACAGCAAGTACTCCTCCGGCTTGGGCCAGCGCGGGGTGCTCGCGGACTTGCTGATCGAGGATGATGATCCCCAAGCGGTCCAACGCGCCGCGCCACCCCCATCGACACCGGCCCCCCGCGTCGCTCCATGATGCAGGCTGTGCCAAACCGGGCGTATTGGCTCGTTCCTTGCGCTTTGGTCGGCGCGCTGCTGAGTTCCGTTCCTCAAGGCGCCCGCGGCGCCGATGATCCGCGCCAATGGTTGGAGAGAATGAACAAGGCGCTGGCAACGCGCAATTACGACGGGACGTTCTTTCATATCAGCGGGGGCCGGATCGAGACCATGCGGATCGTTCACCGCGTGCGCTCGGGTCGGGTGACAGAGCGGCTGCAGTCGTTGGACGGCTCCGGGCGCGAGTTCGTACGGGCGAACGATGAACTGACGTGTTACCTACCCGACCAGCACACGGTGCTGGTCGAGCCGCGCCGGGATCGGGGTCCTTTTTTGGGTTCTCTGCCGCAATTCGACGCCAACGTGGGAGATTTTTATCGCATCGAGGCGCTCGCCCCGACGCATGTCATGGGCCGGCCGACACGAGTGATCGCCGTCAATCCCAAGGATCAATTCCGCTTCGGCTATCGCTTGTGGCTCGACGAAAAGACCGCCATGCCTCTGAAAACGCAGTTGTGCGATCCGCGCGGCCAGGTGATCGAGCAGATATTCTTCGCACGTCTCGACATGCCGGAAAGCATTCCGGACAGCGATCTGGCGCCGACCGTGCGCACGGACGGCATGCGCTGGGTGCGACAGGGCGCGTCGGTTGACAATGCCTCCGCGGCACTCGCGGCCTACCGCGCGAGCCAACTGCCCCCGGGATTTCGTCTCACCGTGCAGGGAGCGCAAACACTCGGCGGTGCCTCGGCGCCCGCGAGCCACCTGGTCTACTCGGATGGGCTGGCGACCGTGTCGGTATTCGTCGAGCAGAGCAGTTCGGACTCGGGAGTGATATCGGCGCCGGACTCTCAGGGCCAACCGCCGATGCAGGGACTGACCCGGGTCGGCTCGGGATACGCCTTCTCCACCGTGGTGCAGGGACATCAAGTCACGGCGGTTGGCGAGGTCCCCGCGCAAACCGTCGAGTTCATCGCCCACTCGGTGAAGATTTACAGCGGCGGCGAGATTCCTCGTCATTGACCGCAAACGGTTCCTGCTGTACTCGCGCCCTGGGTGCGGCCTATGCGAGGAAATGCTGAGCGAACTTGGCATGCTGCCTTCTGCCCAAGGCATCCCGGTCGATGTCGTCGATGTCGATCTTGACCCGGCCGCGCGCGCGCGCTACGGCCACAAAATACCGGTCCTGCTGTTTGCGGGAGAGTTGCTGTGCCACGGCCGCTTAGACCCGGAAGAAGTCGATAAGACCCTCAAGCTTAGCCGCCGACCGGTATAATGCTCGGTTTGCCCAAGCAGGCTATAAGCTTCCGTCTAGATGAAGAATATCCGCAATTTTTCCATCATTGCCCACGTCGACCACGGCAAATCCACGCTCGCGGACCGCTTCATCCAGGAGTGCGGGGGATTGGATGCACGGGAAATGCAGGCTCAGGTGCTCGATAGCATGGACCTGGAGCGCGAGCGCGGCATCACCATCAAGGCCCAGAGCGTCACCCTGGGGTTTCAATCCGTCACGGGCGAGCTGTATCAGCTGAATTTCATCGACACGCCGGGTCATGTCGATTTCTCCTACGAGGTTTCCCGCTCGCTCGCGGCCTGCGAGGGGGCCCTGCTGGTGGTCGATGCCGCGCAAGGCGTCGAAGCCCAAAGTGTCGCCAACTGCTACACCGCGTTGGAGCAAGGCCTGGAGGTCCTGCCGGTCATCAATAAGATCGATCTGCCGTCCGCCGATCCTGCGAAAGTCATTCATGAAATCGAAGAGATCATCGGCATACCGGCGGAAGATGCCGCCCTGGTCAGCGCGAAGACAGGCGAGGGCGTGCACGCCTTGCTCGAACAGTTGGTCAAGCGGATTCCGGCGCCTAAAGGCGACCCGGACGGTCCTCTGCAGGCCCTGATCATCGATTCTTGGTTCGACAACTACGTGGGCGTGGTGTCGCTGGTGCGCGTGATGAACGGGGCGCTGCGCACGGGCGAAAAAATCCGCGTGATGTCGACCGGGCGCAGCCACCAGATCGACAAGCTCGGCCGCTTTTCGCCGAAACCGGTGACCCGCGACGCATTGGAGACGGGCGAGGTGGGCTTCGTCATCGCAGGCATCAAGGAAATCGACGGCGCCCCGGTGGGCGATACCATCACCTCGCGAGAACAATCCCGCGAAACAACCGCTCGCCGGCTTCAAGCAGGTGCAGCCGCGGGTTTTCGCAGGCTTGTTTCCCGTGAGTTCGGACGACTACGAGCAATTCCGCGACGCGCTGAAGAAGCTCAAGCTCAACGACTCGGCGCTGCATTTCGAGCCGGAAGTCTCGACCGCGCTGGGCTTTGGATTTCGCTGCGGATTCCTAGGATTGCTGCACATGGATATCGTGCAAGAGCGCCTGGAACGCGAGTACGGCCTCAATCTGATCACCAGCGCACCGACCGTCATTTATGAGGTTCTTCTGACCGACCAATCGGTCATCAATGTCGACAATCCGACCAAGCTTCCGCCGCAGGACCGGATCGAAGAGCTGCGCGAACCGATCATCATTGCGAATATTTTGGTGCCGCCGGATCACGTCGGCGCCGTGTTGACCCTGTGCAGCGAGAAGCGCGGCGTGCAGAAAAAGATGCTGTTCCTGGGCAGCCAGGTATCGCTGCAATACGAGCTGCCGCTCGCCGAAATCGTGCTCGATTTTTTCGACCGCCTCAAATCCTCGAGCCGCGGTTATGCATCCTTCGACTACGAATTCAGCCATTTTCAAGCCGCGCCGCTGGTCAAGCTCGATGTCCTGATCAACGGCGATCCGGTCGACGCGCTGTCGCTCATCGTGCATCGAGACAACGCCTACGCGCGCGGCCGCGAGCTGGTCGACAAGATGCAGGAGCTGATACCGCGCCAGATGTTCGACATCGCCGTGCAGGCCGCGATCGGCAGCCATATCATTGCGCGTGCCAGCGTCAAGGCGATGCGCAAGAATGTGCTGGCCAAGTGCTATGGCGGCGATATCACGCGCAAACGCAAGCTGCTCGAGAAGCAAAAGGCGGGCAAGAAGCGCATGAAGCAGGTCGGTCAGGTGGAAATCCCGCAAGAAGCTTTCCTCGCGGTTTTGCAAGTCGGCAAGAAAGCAAATTGAGCATGTCTTGCGCTATTGATGAAGTCGGGGGTATTTCGTGAACGATGGTGATCGTATTTTCGTAGGGCTGCTGATCGCCGGCGCCATATGCGTGCTGGTGATTCTGATCGATGGCTGGTTTTTGAGACCACGGCGCGATCCGGGCGCGACCAGCGTCGAGGAGCCTTTGCTGCCGAAATTGGCGGGCTATGCCCTGGTCGGTTTGTCCTTGGCGATGCTGTGGCGCTTGTTTCGCTACGAAGCCGTGGATTTCAGCCTCATGCTGGTGATCGTCGGAGTCGTCTCCGGAATTATTTGGGCGGCCGATGCCGCATTTTTCGCCCGTCGCCGCCGGGTTGCCGCCGCATCCGCGGGAACGCCGTCGGAACGGGTGCGCGAACCCATCGCGGTTGAATATGCGCGCTCATTCTTCCCCGTCATCATTCTGGTGTTGGTGATTCGATCTTTTCTGTTCGAACCCTTTCGCATCCCGTCCGATTCCATGATGCCCACCTTGTACGACGGCGATTTCATCTTCGTCAGCAAGTATTCCTATGGCTTGCGCCTCCCGGTCACCAACACGCTGGTGTTCGCCACCGGCACGCCGCAACGGGGCGATGTGATCGTGTTCCGCCTGCCCCCCAATCCCAAGATCAACTACATCAAGCGCTTGGTGGGGCTGCCGGGAGATCGAATCCGGGTCGATGAGAACAACCAGGTGTACGTCAACGGCAAACCCATGCCGCAGACTCCCGGGCCGCCCTACAGCGGGCCGAAGCAAGACCTGTGGAACTATGCGGGCGTCCCAACGGCTTTCGAAACGCTGGGAAGCAAGCGTCATCGCATCATGTTCGCCAATGGCAGCGTCAAGACGGGGGAGTGGACGGTTCCCGCGGGACACTACTTCTTCATGGGCGATAACCGCAACAACAGCAAGGACAGCCGCTGGCTCGATGAACCGGATGCGCCGGGGTTCGTTCCGGAGCAGAATCTAGTCGGTAAAGCGGTCCGAATTTGGCTTAATCTTGATACTCGTGACGGACCTCTCTGGAGAAGGGTCGGAAATAAGATTGAATAGGGCTCTTTTAGGGAGGTTTTATGCGTAACCACCAGCAAGGCATGACTTTCATCGGATTGCTGTTCATTCTCGCGATGGCCGGCGTGATCGTTTATGCGGGGATACGGCTCGCGCCCCTGTACCTGAATTACATGAAGGTCGCGAAGGCCATGGATCGCAGTGGCGACCGAAGTCAAAGGGGACAATCCCGATCCGGGCAGACATTCGCCGCTTGATCGATCGGCACTTCGACCATCGAAGACCCGACCGGAGTCGACGCCAAGGACATCGAGATCACGAAGGATGACGGCGGCGTGCAGATGCATGTGGCCTACGACGATTCCGCGCCCTATGTGGCGAACGTGTCGCTCAGCGTGCACTTCGAAAAGACCGTGAAGGTGCGGTGATTCCACTGCGCAAGCCGGACGATCTATCGGACTGGGTCGAGCGATCATTCGGCCATGTATTTACGACGCCCGAGCTCTGCTACGCAGCCCTGACGCATCGAAGTGCGGGCGCGAATCACAACGAGCGCCTGGAATTCTTGGGCGACTCGATTCTCAATTGCGCCGTCGCGCGCCTGCTCTACGACGCCCACCCCCAGGCCGATGAAGGCGATCTTTCCAGGCTGCGCGCCTCCTTGGTGAGCGGCGAGAGTCTCGCGCTAATTGCGGCGGAGTTGGGAATGGGCGAATACTTGAGTCTAGGCGCCGGTGAATTGAAATCCGGCGGATTTCGCCGCGCCTCAATTTTGGCGGATGCCTTGGAAGCGATGCTCGGTGCCATATTTTTGGACGGAGGATACGAGGCCGCCGCAGGCGCGGTGGCCCGGCTCCTCGCCGCGAAGCTGTCGGAGCTGCCGGCGGCGGGCGCACTGAAAGATCCGAAGACCCGGTTGCAGGAACTGATGCAGGCGCGCGGCGTGGCGCTGCCGGTCTATACGCTGACGGCGGTTGCGGGCGATCCGCACGCGCAGACTTTCACCGTAATGTGCGAAGTTCCTGTGTTCGGCATCGGCGCGCGGGGCGAGGGCGGCAGCCGGCGCCGGGCGGAGCAGTTGGCCGCGGCCAAAGTCATCGACCTGCTGCCCGCCGAAATACGCAACTCATGAGCGAGCCCAATTTTCGTGCCGGACACGTGGCCATTGTCGGCCGCCCCAATGTCGGCAAATCGACGCTGGTCAACGCCCTCGTGGGCCGCAAAGTGACCATCGTGACCGCGAAACCGCAGACCACCCGGCACCGAATCTTGGGGCTGGTCAATCGGCCCGAGGCGCAATTGGTCTTGGTCGATACGCCGGGCCTGCACGAGTCGACTCGCCGGGTCATGAATCAATACATGAATCGCGTGGCGATTTCCTCTTCGCAGGATGCCGATGTCGTTTTATTCGTGATCGAAGCGATGCGTTTCACCGAGGAAGACTTGTGGGTATGGGAGCGCGTGCGGGGCTTGAAGCAGCCGCTGTTCTTGGTGGTCAACAAAGTCGATCGCGTCTACCCCAAGGATCAACTGCTGCCCTTCCTGGAAGAAATGACCACGCGCGTGCCGGCTTCGGGAATCATTCCGGTTTCGGCCTTGGAGTCGGACAATCTGAATCGCTTGGTGGACCTGGTCGGCTCGCGCCTGCCCGTATCCCCGCCGCTGTTTGCCCCGGACGTCCTGACCGACCGCGACGAGCCGTTTCACGCCGCTGAAATCGTGCGTGAAAAGCTGACCTTGAAGCTGCGCGAGGAGCTGCCTTACGGCATCAATGTGCAAATCGAGCGCTTTGCGGATGAAGACAATCGAATTATGATCAATGCCGTCATTTGGGTGGAGCGTGCCGGCCAGAAGGCCATCGTGATCGGCCAGGGAGGCGAGCGATTGAAGGAAATCGGCCGCCTGGCGCGCATCGAGCTCAATGACCTGTGGCAACGCTCGGTGCATCTGGAGCTCTGGGTCAAGGTCAAGGAAAATTGGGCCGACAGCGAAATGGCATTGCGCCAATTTGGATACGACACATTGTGAAGAGCCGGCACGGGCGGCGCGTATGGCTGGCCCCGGCCTACGTATTGCACCAATATGCTTATCGCGACACCAGCCGCATCGTGGAGGTGTTCACGGCGGAGCATGGACGTCTTACGCTATTCGCACGCGGCGCCAACGGTCCGAAGTCCGCGCTCAAGGGCATTTTGCGCCCCTTTCAACGACTGCTGGTTTCCTGGTCGGGCACTTCCGAGGCGTGTCCGTTGGTAGCCGCGGAGAGCGACGGGCAGATCACCCGCCTCAAGCCCGAACGGCTCATGAGCGGGTTCTATTTGAACGAATTGTTGTTGAAGCTGACCGAGCGCCGCGATCCGCATCCTGAGATTTTTTTCCTGTACGCCTCCTGCGTGCAAGCGCTGTGCGACGGCGAGGCCGAGGAGCGGGCACTGCGCCGATTCGAAAAACGCTTGCTGAATGAGCTCGGTTACGGCTTGGAATTGACCCAGACCGGCGATGGAATCCCGGTGCAACAGGATAAGTACTATCGATTTGCGCTCCAAAGCGGCCCGCAATTGTGCGTGGCGGAGTCACCGGGCGCGGTCTACGGCCAGTCGCTGGCCGATTTGCAGTCAGAGAGCTTCGAGGATGCGCGCTCGTTGCGCGACGCCAAGCGCCTGCTGCGCGCCGCCATCGATGTGTGTCTCGACGGCCGCTCGTTGAAGTCTCGCGAGGTCATGCTGGCCCTGCGCCAGCGGGAGCCGCTCAGGAATACACCGGCGGGCTCGCGGGAGGGCCCGTGACCGAGCCAAAGCTCCACGGCAGCATCGCGCTGGGCGTCAACATCGATCATGTCGCGACGCTTGCGCCAGGCGCGCCGCGCCCGCTATCCCGATCCCCTGTTCGCGGCCCTGCTGGCGGAGGAAGCCGGCGCCGACAGCATCACCTTGCACCTGCGCGAGGACCGCCGCCACATCCAGGATCGCGACGTTACGGCGATGCGCGAAGCGCTGCAGACCCGCATGAATCTTGAAATGGCGGTGACGGACGAGATGGTCCGCATCGCCCAAAACGTGAAACCGCAGGATGTTTGCCTCGTGCCGGAGTCGCGCCAGGAAATCACCACAGAAGGCGGCTTGAACGTTTCGGGTCAGAGCACGCGCTTGAAGGACGCGGTGGCTGCGCTCTCGAGCGCGGGAATCCGCGTCTCTTGTTTCATCGATCCCGACGAGGCGCAGATCGAAGCGGCGCGCCGCGTGGGCAGCCCGGTGATCGAATTGCACACCGGCGCCTACGCGGAAGCGGCCGGAGGCGCGCGCGCCCGAGAATTCGAACGGCTGCGCAACGCGGCCAAGTTCGCCGCCTCGATCGGCCTGACGGTCAACGCCGGTCATGGGCTCAACTATCACAATGTCGAGCCCATCGCCGCCATTCCTGAAATCATCGAGCTCAACATCGGACACTCGATTGTGGCGCGGGCCATCATCGATGGGCTGGCCCGGGCGGTTCGCGATATGAAGGAATTGATGTGCCGCGCCCGAGCGGGTTCTTGAGTGATATTCGGAATCGGCATCGACGTTCTGCAGGTTGATCGCGTCGAGCGGGTGTATCAAAAAACATGGCGAACGATTCGTGCGGCATTTGTTGATGCCGGAGGAACGCGTGCAGCTTCAGCGCACGGCGCGGCCGGTGCGTTTTCTGGCGATGCGTTTTGCGGCCAAGGAAGCGATCGTCAAAGGCATGGGCACGGGGTTTTCGCATGGCGTGTGGATTCGCGATGTCGGCATCCAGCAAAACTCGTGGGGCAAGCCGGAGGTGATTTATTCCGACCGCGGCGCCAAGGTTCGCGATGGTTTGGGGATCGGCGAAGGTCACGTGACTCTGACCGACGAAGCCGGATTGGTGGTTGCCGTCGCCATTCTCATGCGGCGTAGCGCGGCTTGAACACCCTGGTGTTCGATATTGAGACGGTCCCGGATACGGATCTGGGCCGGCGGCTCTACGGTTTGCGCGATCTGTCCGACGAGCACGTGGCACAAATCATGTTCACCAAGCGCCGGCAGGAGACCGGAAGCGAATTTCTCTCGCATGAACAACAGCGCATCGTGGCGATTTCCGTGGTCATGCGTTCCCGGGAGTCGCTCAGGGTTTGGAGCCTGGGCGATGAGTCCTCCTCAGAGAAAGATCTCATCGAGCGATTCTTCGACGGGCTCGACAAGTTCACGCCGGATCTGGTTTCCTGGAACGGCGCGGGTTTCGATCTGCCGGTGCTGCACTATCGGAGTCTGCTGCACAGCGTGGCCGCCGCCCGGTACTGGGAGATGGGAGACAATGATCAGAGTTTCCGGTACAGCAATTACTTGAGCCGCTTTCATTGGCGGCACATGGACTTGATGGACATCCTGTCCGGTTTCCAAGGCCGCGGCCGGGCGAGCCTGCAGGACATCGCCACATTGCTCGGACTCCCAGGAAAGCTCGGGATGCATGGCTCGGAGGTGTGGGGCGCCTATTTGCAGGGTTCCCTGGGCCGAATCCGCGACTACTGCGAAACCGATGTCTTGAACACCTATCTGATCTATCTCAGGTTTCAATTGATCCGCGGAAATTTGAGCGCGACGGAGCATGCGCACGAGCTTAGCCGCGTGCGCAAGCTGCTGGCCGAATCGAACGCGGCACACCTCAAAGAATTCGCGGCAGCGTGGCCCGAGACCTCAACTTAAACCCGGTTCAGGAGGCGGACGTCGTCGATCTCGCGCACGACGGGCGCGGCGTTGCACGCGTCGAGGGCAAGGCCGTGTTCATCGAGGGCGCACTTCCGGCGGAGCGGGTGCGCTTTCGCCTTCTCAAGCGCCGGCGGCACATGGATGAGGCAGGCCTGGTGGAGGTCCTGGTCGCATCCCCCGATCGCGCCGCGCCGCGCTGCGCTCACTTCGGTATTTGCGGAGGCTGCTCCTTGCAGCATCTGGCTCCGGGCGCGCAACTGGCGGTCAAGGAACGCCAATTGCTCGAGAATTTGCAGCGCATCGGCAATGTACAGCCGCAGCGTGTTCTTGAACCCTTGAGCGGACCGGAGTGGGCGTACCGCCGGCGCGCGCGTTTAGGGATCAAGTACGTGCACAAGAAGGGCCGCGTGCTGGCGGGGTTTCGCGAACGCGAAAAGCCCTATATCGCGGATATCAAGCGTTGCGAAGTGCTGCTGGGGCCGCTGCAGGATTTGCCGCTGCAATTGGCGGCGCTCGCCGAGACCCTGAGTGTGCGAGAGAAGATACCGCAAGTCGAAGTGGCGGCGGGGGATCGCGCCACGGCACTCGTTTTTCGAGTGCTGGAAGCCTTGAGCGCCGCGGATCTGGAGAAACTCGCGGCATTCGGCGCGCAGCGCGGGCTGCAGATCTTCGTGCAACCCGGAGGCCTCGATACCGTGCGGCCGTTGCGCGATGATTACCCGCCCCTCGAATACGCGGTGGACGGCGGCAGCGTCATCATTGAGTTCGGGCCCGTCGATTTCATTCAGGTGAACCGCGAGATCAATTCATCCATGGTGAGTGCGGCGATGGCGCTCTTGCAGCCGCAGGCGCACGACACCGCGCTCGACCTGTTCTGCGGCCTGGGCAATTTCACCTTGCCGCTGGCGCGGCGCGCCAGGCGCGTGACGGGCGTGGAGGGCGATGCCTCGCTGGTGTCGAAGGCTCGGGGAAATGCCGAACGCAACGGCATTGGCAATGCAGGCTTTGCGGTCGAAAATTTGTTTGAGCCGAAGGGCTTTGGCGCCTGGGCAAATGAGCACTACGATCTCGTGCTGCTCGATCCGCCGCGCGCCGGCGCCGCGGAGCTGCTTCAGCACATGCCGCGCTGGAATCCGCGGCGGGTCGTGTATATTTCCTGCCATCCAGGAAGTCTTGCGCGAGATGCGCAGATCCTGGTCGCCAATCATGGCTTTGCGCTGTCTGCAGCAGGGGTGATGGACATGTTTCCGCATACGACGCACGTCGAATCGATCGCGGTGTTCGAGAGGCGCTCATGAGCCTGGGGCCCTTGATGGTCGATATCGCCGGCACCGAACTGACGCCGGACGATGTCCAGGTGCTGTCGCATCCCCTGGTGGGCAGCGTCATTCTGTTCAGCCGCAACTATCGCGATGTGGCGCAGGTTTCCCGTCTGACGGCGGCCATCCGGGCCCTACGCAGTCCCGCGCTATTGGTCGCGGTTGATCATGAGGGAGGGCGCGTGCAGCGCTTTCGCGAGGGCTTTACGCGCCTGCCTCCTGCGCGTTCCCTAGGCCGCCGCTATGACGAGGACCGCCGCGAGGGGCTGTCCCTGGCACAGGCTGCCGGATGGCTGATGGCCAGCGAACTTCGGGCTGTGGGCGTCGATTTTAGCTTCGCACCCTGCGTCGACCTGGACTACGGGGTCAGTGAAATCATCGGCGATCGAGCCTTCCACCGAGACCCGGACGCGGTGGCGGCGCTGGCCGTGGCCTATATGGCGGGTATGCGGGAGGCCGGCATGGCAGCCATGGCCAAGCATTTCCCCGGCCATGGTGCGGTGATTGCCGACTCGCATGTCGCCCTGCCCGTGGATCGCCGCAATTTCGTGGATTTGGAGCCTGATATTCGGCCCTATCGACCGCTGATCGAGAACAACCTGGCCGGGGTCATGGGCGCCCATGTCGTGTTTCCGGCGATAGACCCCCTCCCGGCCAGCCTCTCCCCGCGCTGGCTTTCGGGTGTGCTGCGTGGGGAGTTGGGCTTCCATGGCTGTATCTTCGCCGACGATCTGACCATGGCCGGCGCCGCCGCTTTTGGGGGTGTAATCGAGCGGGCGGAGCTGGCATTTGCTGCAGGTTGCGACGTCCTCCCCATTTGCAACGATAGACAAGCGGTAAAGTCTGTGCTCAATCACTTCGGGCCGGAATTGGGCTCGCCGGCCTCGCAGGCCCGGGTGGTACGAATGCGGGCACGTGGTGAGGCCCCGGCAAATCTTGGAGCGGACCGGCAGTGGCAGCAGACGGTAACGATGATTGCAGGCCTTTCGGCAACACCCCCCTTGGTGCTGACGGAGGGCTCTCATGACGGAGTTTGATCCGGGACTGTATCGGCGCCTCGTCGAGAGCTCGCCCGAGGGGGTGGTGCTGATCGATGCGCAGGGCGGCGATCACCCGGTGGTCTACGTCAATCCGGCCTTCGAGGTGTTGACCGGATATTCGGCCGCCGAGCTCATCGGACGAAATTTACGTTTGCTGCAAGCCGATGATCGAGAACAGGATGGCCGGCACCGCTTGCGCGACGCCCTGAGCCGGGGGGAAACCTGCCGCGTGTTGTTGCGCAACTATCGCAAGGACGGCAGCCTGTTCTGGAACGAAATGACGGTAATGCCGCTGCGCCACCCGGACGGTTGCGTGACGCATTTTGCGAGCCATCACCGCGATGCCGGCGAGCGCTTGCGCATCGATCCAAAAGTCGCGAAGGACAGCTTGAGCGGCGCTCACCAACCGACGGCCATCGCGGTGCGCGACGATCGCTTGACGGGCCTCTACACACTGCCGTATCTCGAAGAATTGTTGAAGCGCGATTGGGCCGTCGCGCATCGCGAGCAACGGAGCATCGCGGTATTTGCCGTGGACATCGATGCATTGGACCTCTACAACACGACCTTCGGGCGCGCCGCGGGCGATTCAACCATTCGCCGCGTGGCGCATATAGTTTCGGGATGCTTGCGCCGCTCGAGCGATGTCACGGCGCGCATCGACGGCGGCAGCCTCATCGCATTTGCGCCGGGCCTGTCGATCGAGCAGGCGTTGCGCGTCGGCCAGCTCATGGCCGAACGGGTGCGCGACTTACGAATTCACCATCCACGTTCGGCGGTCCTGCGTTATATCAGCATCAGCGTGGGGGTGTGTGCCAGCACTCCCGGCGCCTCCGACAGTCCTTCCGATCTTTTGCAAAAAGCCCAGCAGCAGCTGCAGTTCGCCAAGAAGTCGGGGCGCAATCAGGCTGCTTAGCTCGTCAAGGACGATGAGAGGACTCGAGGCACGAAGGCGGCAGTGCCTCGAGTCCTCTCAGCGCCCCTGACGAGAATTTGCGCCAGTCGATGTCTCAACGCCGGCTCCCCGGCAGTCAAATTCTCGCGTGCTAGACTGCTCGATTACTCACTGCATGCGAGGAAGTGATTGGACGCATCCGCGATTGCCAGCCGCGAGGCCGGCCTGCATAAAGAGCTGAGCCGCGGCCAGCTCATCATGATCGGTCTCGGCGGTGCCATCGGCACCGGCCTTTTCATGGGCAGCGGCGTTGCGATCGGTTACGCGGGGCCGGCGGTGATCGTCAGTTATGCGATTGCGGCGATTGCAGCCGTGGCAATCGTCTTCAGTCTGTCGGAAATGGCGGTGATGCATCCGACCGCGGGATCCTTCGGCACCTACGCGGAGATCTACCTAAACCCCTGGGCGGGAATCATCGCCCGCTACTCCTACTGGATGGCCCAAGTGATCGCCGTCGGCGCCGAGGCAGTGGCGGCGGGCGTCTACATGACCTTTTATTTTCCGGGTACTCCGGTCTGGCTATGGTCGGTGGGATTTGCCTTGGTGCTGCTCTATTTCAATTCCCGGTCGGTGCACAATTTCGGCTCGATCGAGTATTGGTTCGCGCTCATCAAAGTGGTGGCGATCGTCATCTTCATCATCGTGGGAACCGCGACAATCTTTGGGTTGTGGACGACGCCGGTCGGTTTCCACAATTTATACGCACTGCCGGGCGGCTTCATGCCGCACGGTTTTGGCGGCGTGTGGATGGCGGTGATCCTCGGGATTTTGTCCTTCAACGGCATCGAAGTCATCGCAGTGACCTCCGGCGAGGCCAAGGATCCGGTGCGCACGATTCCCCAGGCGCTGCGCAGCATGGCGCTGCGATTGTTTCTGTTCTACATCCTGGCGCTCACCATCGTCGTCACCTTTGTTCCCTGGACCGAAACCGGCGCAACCGTCGTTACGCAAAGTCCATTCGTGCGCATCTTCGCGCACTCTGGTATTCGGCATGCCGCCGGCATCATGAACTTCGTGGTCTTGAGCGCCGCACTGTCGAGCATGAATACCAATGTTTATCTCTGCTCGCGGATGCTGTTTTCCTTGTCGCGCGGTGGATTTGCCCCAAGATTTTTGGGGAACTTAAGCAAGAACGGCACGCCGATTACGGCCATTTTGATTTCCGGCGCCTGCATTCTGACGGCAGCGGCACTCTCAAAATTGACACCGCTCGCGTACAACTATCTGTTCGGGATTGCTCTGTTCGATGCGATGATCGTATGGATCATCATCCTTTTGAGTCACTTGAGCTTCCGGCGCAGGCACAAGGTGGCCGACCTGCCGGTTCGCACGCCGGGTTTTCCCCTGGTGCAAATCGCCGGACTGCTGCTGCTGTGCGCGGTGCTGGTCACCATGGGACTGGACAAGGAAACGTGGCAGATCTCATGGATCGTCGGCGTTCCCTGGCTGCTGTTTCTGACCGCGGGTTATTTCATCATGAAGGCAAGGCGTGCGCGGCGCGCCGCCGCGGAGGCCCTAGAGTCGTGAATCGCTTGGGTGTGTTGCTGTTCGGATCGATGTTGGTGTCGTCAGGGGTCTTGGCTCAAACCGGGGATCCTCCCCCGTCGGCCGATACCGCCCGGGCGCAATCCCCTCCCGCGAAGAACAATGACAAGGAGGCCGACGATAAGTCCACACTCGAATCGGTGTTCGTTTTGGGCAAGCGCTGGCTTTTCAATCGCCGGACCCGATACGCCCATTCCCTACCCGAAGTGGATGGGCCCACGATTACGGTGACGAAGAAGACGAGCGTGGTGCAGCTCACCGATGTGCCGACGATCATCGATAACAACCAGCGGGAGCTGTTCGACCGGCTGCCGGGCATTGTCCTGGCGGAGCAGCAAAATCCGACCGAGTTGAATTTGAGCTATCGCGGGCTCGGCAATCCGCAGGAGAGCGAGTACATCCTGCTGATGCAGGACGGAATACCCCTGGAGATGGACTGGATCGGCTACCCCACCATTTATTACCTTCCGGTCCCTCAGACCATCGGCTCGGTGCAGATGATCCGCGCCGGATCGGGATTGCTGTACGGGCCCGAACCGCAACCCGTCATCAATTTCATCTCTCAGGTTCCCTCCACGCGTCCGATCGCGGGCACGACTGAACAGGTCGGCGGAAGCAACTCGCTTTTCTCCAGCTTCAACAAGATCTCCGGTACCAACGGCGACTGGAACTATCTGGCGGATTTTTCGCGCCGCCAATCGGATGGGCAACGCCAAAACGGCGACTATGTGCTGAATGCCGGCGATCTGCATCTTGGCTATCAGTTCGACGCCCAAAGGCTGAGCCTGGATTTTCACGCCTATTCTCTGGACAGCGGTTTGGCGGGACTCATGACCGGTGCGCAGTTTCTGGCGAATCACAATCAGACCACCACGCCGGAGGATCGTTTGTGGGCGGATCGATATACGACCGTTCTGACTTACGAGAACAAATTCTCCGACAAGGATACGTATGTACAGAAGCTGTGGTCCGGCTACCAGGACCTGTGGACGCGCTCGGACAGCTATACCGCGACCGAGCCTCCCGCGGGCACCGGTGCCACACTCAGCGGCCAGCGTTTCAACTACACCGGCCTGGACGGACGGTGGCTGGATCGCTGGGGCGCCGGCAACGCACTCACTGTCGGATACACGCTCTACACGTCTCGCAGTCCGTACAACGAATGGCTCAGCCCCAACCCCACTGTCGGCAAGGACGATGAGTCGGGCATACCTTTCTACGATGATGCGCGCAAGACGACCTATGCCGCGCTCTTCGCGGAGAACGTATTCCGCTTCGAATACTTTCATCTGGTTACGTCCGCCAGGTTCGATCATGAAGAGCTGAGCACACAAGAATCCGTCGCCCCGCATCCTTTGCTCGTGGATGAAACCTACAGCAAGAACATCCCGCTATTCGGCATCGGCATTGGCAATGATTTCGGTCATGGATACGAGTATATCGCGTGTATACGGCCTGTGTCAAGTCTTGCATCGGAGGTTAAGTCGTTTGAAATGAAGGGTTTGGACCGCTCGGCAACTTTCCCCGCCGCATACGGCCCGACCCCCTGCATTTCATATTATGAGTTCCACCACGTAATATCTTGCTGGCGGCGTGTTACCAAGCCGGGCAGGATATTACCATGTGCGTCGTGTACATAGTGCATAAAGCTATCTTCGTAGCTTCCAAGGCTTTTGTCAAGAACGTGTATAACCGCTCCTGCGCCGGCGTTGTATCCAATATCAAACAAAGCATCAAACTGTCCTTGTGTTGGAATAAAGTTAAAACGCACAAGCACTTTGTTAACCATGATAACCTTAGGTTTTGAGTCTTGTTCAAATAACCTATCGCATCCTAGCTGTGACAAGGCCGTGTTCAAACACGCCGGTTTTAATATCCATCGCGGTTAAAAGATGCCCCCATCCGATAGTAGCTAAACCGCCGCTATCTTCGTAGGGCATAAAGACTTGCAGAGCTTCGTTCCATTCGGCACAGTTTTCTTTATGCCTTATGAAATTATAACATCCTTCACTCGGTTGGGTAATCATAGTCAGATTCCTCACGTTCTACTCGTTCAGCTTCAAATTCATTAACCGTAAAAGTTATTTTACGGCCTTCAATTTTTTCAATAGTCCATTTTTTTATTTTTATGCCGTGAGGTAACTCTGGATCATAAAGAATCATTAAGCAAGTTAGAAATATCCTCATCTTCAAACTCGATTGTAACTTCCTCCTTCAACATCTTGTACATACTGATAGCTTGGTAACGTGGCCACTGCCTGCGCCAGAAGGATAATCGCCAGGATCATCCCATGTTTCTATATAAGGTCTCTCAAGCGTTTCACTCACTACACGCATACTGCCTCCTTATCATCTCATTCTGTATGAGAATGTTAGCAATATCATTTGTACTCACAAAAGCACTATGAGCACGCTTCACGGTGTCAGAACCGGCGATCTTATACAAATAATCTCCCGCTCCAAGCAAAGCCTCAGCGCCATTCTCATCGAGAATAACTCTGCTGTCTGCTTGAGTCGGGAGTTTAAACGATACACGTGCCGGGAAGTTTGTCTTGATACGTCCCGGTAGAATATCTACTGACGGCCTCTGCGTTGCAAGTATTAAATGCACACCTGCTGCTCTGCTGATCTGTGCCACTTGCTGCACAAGATCAAGAATAGCTTTCTGGTCTTTCGTTTTTCTTATAGCGACTCAAAATAGACTCATCTTGTTGAATTACATCGGCAAGTTCGTCTATTATTAGAACTTTATAGTTCATTTTTCTTGTCGAAACATTGCATTCCATTCTCTTATGTTCCTAGCTACGGCCACTCATTTGGTTATTTCGTAGCCTTACCTCACTTAAAAGCATCATAAAGCGCCGCTCTTAAATCTTCGATACTTGAAATTACATACTTCACGTGTTCTAAACCTTTAAAAAGTACGAGATCCAAATTTTTCGTATCAACAAGAACCATTTCAAGCTTATCAGGAGCACAAAAGAGTGCAAGGGAGCAAATAATCTGCGCCGTAAAGATGCTTTTTCCAGAACCTGTCGCTCCAGAAATGAGCATATGAGGTTGTGAATGTAGATCAGCATAAAGATGCGTTCCTTTCTGTATTTTGTCCCATTAAAAGTGGTAGTGCCATAGAAGAAGTTTCTCGGCGAAGTTAGCATCTTATGTAAACATTCATCAAAACGTATAAGCTGTCTATCAGAACGTGGTACAGCGATAGCAACTTCACCAAGAAAACGCTCTACACGTACGCTTTCAACTGAAAGAGTTCCTGCTAACTCATCAGCTTTCGTGAGTACCGATGCAAATTTACCATCTCCTAAAGGAGAGAAATAAAATTGTTCGTACGATCGGTCCTTTCTATAAGCTTATTAAACTTCCGCAGGAAAACCTAAAACTAACATCTTACGTGTTAAGAATACCTATTTGTGATTGTACTTCTAGCGGATAACTAGCTAGAAGCTCACGTTGTTTGTTTAGCTGATTCAGAGGGTAACATCATTTTATGTCACTCCATGTACGATTATTTCGTATGTTTGAAATCGTATCTCTTGACACTTTGAAGATAATAGCTAAAGCTCTATTATCATAACCAACAGAGATATAAGATTTAATTCTTCTAATATCCTCTGCCGTAAGTTTTGCTGTTTTACCGCGTCTTAAGTTTACAGCGTTTGTTACAGGCTCTAAGTGTTTAGGATTGGTACAAGTTTTATTTCGACATAAGTGGTCTAAAGCTAATCCTGAAGGAATATAACCGACTAAAGTTTCATAAACAAGTCTATGCGCTCCAACTTGTTTACCACCATCTGGTATTCTGTAATTGGCATATCCACTACTAGATATACCTCCTAACCAATCCCAACAATCATCAGAATTAACACCTCGCCTAATAAAACCGGCGAGGTGTTCACTAAGCTCTTTTGCCACTTTCAATCTCCTCTCTCACAATGCCTGAAGAAAGCATCAAACGATTTACTGGAGCGAGATACTTAAATGCCGTCTTAAAATTAACCTTCGCGGGGTTAAAGTGCAGGAAGAATCCACCTGTTTTGTCACTGAGATAGCGTAGTAAATCCATCTCAGCTTTAGCGTATTCTCCACCAAAGAACACAGTATCAATCGGAATACACTTCTCACCACCAAACTGTTTGCACAGCTTAATGATAATGTTAGCAGATTCAATCCACGTGCTACGGTCTGAACCCCAAAAAGGCTGAAGCTCAGATTCTTCCTCAGCGTTTAGCTGATCTGTAGGCGAACCATCTGTAAAAACAACCATACGTGTAAGCAGCGGTGATTCTTTTACTGCTTTCAGCATGGTATTAAACATAGGAGTACCAGCAAGTGTAAGCTGTGCTTCTTCTATGTCTGAACCGAGCAGTGGAAGATCACTGCGTAAAGCAGTGCTCCATGTTTTGGTACACATAAAGTGTACTGCTACTGCAGTTTGGTTTGGGATACAATTACGAAGAAACTCTACTACACCTTGCTTTGCGTTTGTTATCTGCCCGCTCATAGAACCAGAATCGTCAAACACAATCCTGATCCTATCAGAGCACTCAGCGGGACGGATATACTTCATAACCGCTGAAGTATTCTCTGCCCCGCTACCTAGCGCCGCCTGCTTTGATGCTGCGGCTGCGTTGCGAGCAGCTTCAATAGCTGCTTTCTTCGCATCCAGAGCATTAGCAGGTGGCTTGAAATTACCTACTCCGATTGCCATGTTTTCTCCTTTAAAACTGATTAGTTGGCTTATCCTCAATCCAATCCATTCTTGCTTTTGGAGTGTTGTGAAGATAGCCAGCTACAATAAGAATCTCTGCGGCTACTCTTTTCTTTTGTTTTCCTGTAGCGTTGAGAAGAGTTTGTAGAAGACGTGTAAAGTCTTCTGTAAACTTGTTTTCTTTTACTTTTCTCGGTTTACGCATTATACAACCCCCAATACATGTTAAGATCACTCATTCTGCTACCATCCCCGTTGTTTCTATCAGGATGTAGTCTCATAGCCGCAGCGCGGTAAGCTTTCTTGTCTATGGCTGCTGGCGTCACTTGCATAATCTCTGCGAGCTTCGCTTGAATCTGCTCGCGTGTCAAAGCTGCTGTGCCTGTTGGCGCTGTGTTGTAGAAAAAATCCTCTGGGCGTATCTTTTCTTTACGGGGTGCAAAACTTATGCGCCCTTGTAGACACTGTGCGGATAGGTCTTCTACAGGATACTCTGTCAAGCCGCCGAATGGCTTCATTATATCACGTAGCTTCTCAAGTACTTGTTCTCCGTACTTATCAAGATAGCTCCATACTTTAGAGCCATCATCGTATGTACGAAAAGCTACTGGAGGCCATTTGAGAATCTGTTTACAGAGTTCAAACTTGGTTTTCTCTGAGAGATTGTGAAAGTCAATAGCCAAGCGTCCAGCGCCGTAGCTACTCATACGCATCTCTGTGAGTACAATCTTCCCATGAGCGTCTTTATGGTGCTCGTAGTATACAAACACGTCTGCCCTGCTCTTCCCGCCGCAACGCGGCTAGTGAAGTGTTGGTTGTGGTTATGAGGGCGGGCGCCTGTGGTAAGATCATTTAAGATACGGCTCTCTTAACCCGTATCCCCGCCTCTTTAGTGGAGTATTATACTCCTAGAGTATTAGTTATCAGCTTCAGCTTTAACAGTCCCGCCACGTGAAGGCTACTCTGTAGGACCAAGGGGACTTACACTAGTATACGCGCACCCTCTATACTAGATGCCCCTGTTATTACTCCGCCGATGCTCCAGCGGCTTCTGCACTCTTCGCAGCAGCGAGAGCCAGCAAAATCGGCTCTTGCTGTTCGGGAGTCGTGAGGCCCATAGCAACAAGATTCTTAATGAGCTTATCCAGATCAGTAAGGCTCTTGCGGCTCGGTGCTTCATTGATGCTGTACGCGCCATCTTCACCAACTCCTACACGCAGATCAATCGAATTCTGATTGAACTCAGGAGTAGGCTCTGGGGTTCCTTCCTTCAGCGCGGTCATAGCACCATTCGCCTTGGCGTTCATCACGTAGTTAAGACCACACTGCGTGATATAGAGTTGCTGCGTCTTGTCAGGAACAAGGGCATCAAAAGCAGCAATGTCCTTGAGCTGATAACGCACAAACTCGTTCTCGTTAAACAGCGTCCACAGAGGATTGCCTTCTTTGTCCTTGGCGTCCTCAAGTTTCTGCCAGTTTACAGAAAGACCAGTCTTGTTGTCTTTCTTATCCGCTTCTGCTTGAGACTTAATTTTCTCAATAACAGTCTTGCCATCCTTATCGGTGCCAAGCTGTACATAAGCGCGGTAGGTTACTTTCTCGGTAGAGAGAGCACCTGTATCGACGGGTGTTACGGTAGATGTAGCCATGTTATAGTCTGCTCCTTTTGCAGTTAGTTAAGTGAATTGCAATTCAATTTCTCTCCGTGAGAGAACAGAGCTTAGAGCTTTGCCTCCACACTCTCTAGGGGATAACGTCGATTACAGGGGAGAAAGATTAAGGCCCAGTCGCCAGACATAAACCTTAATCAAAGAGTCCTATAAGAGTTACCCCCTAGAGAGTATACCCCTCACGTGAGATTAGGGTAAACTCTCCAGTTAGTGTAATTCAACAGCCACTAACAGCCTCATCCACTGGGTAAGGATGCACCTTTGGAGAAAACGGCGACCGTTTTCTACCGCTATCTAGAATAACGGAAACTCCAAACTTTTAGATACCAAGTTCGGTATTTAAGAGCGTTTGTACTTGTTCTTGAGTTATGCCGTTGACACTCAGTAGTGTTCCTACCATAGTATCAGCGTTATCAAACATATCCGCGATACATGACGCGGCGAGAGTGTTTGTGAGAGGATTTAGGTAGTAGTTTTTGCCTTCCTGATCCTCTACTTCGATTTCTAGAGAGAAAGATACTGTTATTTTCTCAGCGGGCATTTCGGACTCCCATTGTTGAATTGTACTCCGCCGGGCGGCGGGTTGTCAAGGGCTAAAGTGCATGTTTTCGCGGCTTTAGCCCTTGTTTTGGGTTACTCTGAGGCATCCTCAGTGGCTTTAAGAAGTGGAGTACAATCCCACTCTACAACATCCACTTCCTGCTCTGGCTCTGCTGGAACCATATAAGCTTCACGTCCAGGAAGAGTTTTCTTTCCTACTACCTTGCGTTCGCATACAGTTTCACGTGCTATACGTGCGCCGTAAATGATTGAGCCAAAGGATTTTGAAAGTGTGAGGTAATACTCACTGTATTTCTTATCGCAATGTCCTAGTTTGTGCGCGAGTTCGATCATGTAGTTTTTGTCCCAGCTGTACTCAATGAATTCTTTGTTATCTGGGAGTTTAAAATCAGGATTTGCGCGAAGAAATGCTGCGAGAGATTCTAAGCCAACGCAGTATTCCTCTCTCTTAGCGGCGATTTTAGCTTGTTCAATCGCTGCCCAGTCTACAACTTCATCAACTGTGTTAAGTTCTTGTTCCATATGTTTCTCCTAGAGGCTATCGCCTCTCTTCCCTGTACTCTGGAGGGCGTGGAATAGAATAGAGTTCTCTACTCTCTCATTGTCCCCAGTGAATATAACGCCAAGTCATTTATAACCAGTACAGGGAAGAGAACCGAAGTTCTCTACGGCTTTACCGTGTGAAGTGATGCTAAATTCTGTGCTATAAAGGAGTGTACACAAGCTTCTCCGCACAGAACTTTTTGTCTGACGTTACTAACATCTAATGGAAAGATGTTTATACGCATATTTTCAAACACTTCAGCCATATACCAGTGATTAGTTTCCTGTCTTAACTGTTTACACTGATCACATTCTATCTTCACAGAGATACCCATTTCTTCTCCTTTCTGCGGCTAGGCCGCTGCACTGAAAGTAATAACTAACACTTTGAAAACCTTGCTCGTGCCTGTCCGCGCAGAGCGCGAAGCAGTGCTTAATAGGAGAGTAGAAGCCAGGAGAAGAGCGTATTATATATGATAATCATGTAAGGCTCTCTCTTTTCTACTCCCCTACAAAACACTCCGTTTACGCGGCGTGTTTGCTAATCGCTATTGTCTGGTAGATAGCTTTCAGCAAACGCGCCGTAAACGGTGTACAACTGTTATTTCCTGCATTGCGGTGGAACTGTTACACACGTTGCTGTTCCTGTAATTCCATATCTCGGAACAGCGTGCGTGTTATTCTCATGGACGTAATCGTACTCGTGGTTTACTTCCACAGTAACTTCACACTCCTTACGCCTACAGCCACCAAGTATCACACCTGTTGACTGCTTTACAAGCGGCGTAGGCTGATGCCCTGTTGCTCTCATCTGTTTACGTACATACTCTCTGGCGTTCATTTTTTCTCCTTAAAAACAGTATTAACTAAAGCGGTTACAGGTGTCCTCATTCAGCGTACCACGGCACTTCGCGCTGTTTAAAACTTACCTAACACAAGCGAAGCGAGTAAATACACCCACACACAAATCAACATCATCCTCCACATTATCAGCGCGGCGGGTTGGCAATCAACGAGAAAGCTAATAATATCCTCCAGCGTTATTCTCGTCGGCGTATCCACTACAGTAGCGAGTGGATAATCCTCTGTCGGCATTTCAAGCGTTTTTACACGCCCATAATCATCTACGTAGTGTTTCATGCTTTCTCCTCAGAGTTTAAACTTGTGCTTAAACTTTTCATAATTCTCATCAATTATTTCTTTCCAAACTTCCATCAACTTGATGTTTACAATATCATTAAGAAGTTCTTCTTCTGATAGCCATACTTTAAACATCAATGTTAAGAGTTTTTATTCTCTATCGGATTAAGAGTTCTAATACTCTCAATTAAATGCGGTTTAATCACAGAGTTAAAGTTCATTAGAACTCTCGTCTGGTAAGGGAGAATTATCTAACGTAGGATCGTTAGATTCTTCTTCCATCTCACGTAGAAACTTATCCTTCATTCGTATAGCCTCAGGAGTTTGAAGATACTTCGCAAATTCTTGCGCCTAGGATCAGCCATTACAACAGCTTGTTCATTTTCTTTTTTAACCTGATCCATTACATCTTTCATACTCGTAGCTACACTAATCTCCGCTATTTCTTAAGTGTGAGTGTAGAGATATCAATCCCTTTATTCTCTGAGCGCCTCTAAAGCTTTCACACGCTCATAACGTTCTTTCTCTGCTGTCATAATCTTACAAGCAGTAGAATAACGCTCTGCGGCTTTATACCATTTAAGTTGCACCAACGGATCAGAGAGTCTTTATAAAGCTTTCTAGCTTTATAATACATCTTCGTCTCCGCAGAATGTGTAAACTTAGCAAGTATAAACCGTTGATACTCCTCAGAATTAGTATTCTGTATAGCCTTTGGAAATGCCATAGAGAGAACTCCTTTACACTCTATATCATACAAGCGCAACGCGCTGTGTGTCAAGTGTAAAGTGTTAGAGAGCTGATCTTCAAGGGTTGGCATCTTACTCATTCTAAACCCTTTAGCCCACCGCACCCATAATAGCCATCCAAGCGGGTCGGCCCCCTTGGGCGGTCGATAGGCGGCGCGGCGCATTTCATATTAGGTGAGCTTTGCTGTGCTTTGGAGGTTCTTGTACTATATGTTCTTTAATATTTTTTTTTTTATTATAACCCCAAATGCACAAGCGCGCTTGCCTTTCGCAGTCAAGGCGACACGGTCGGTCGGACGGCTACTATGGGTGAGCTTGCCTAAGCCCTTTAGAAAGAGAGAGATGCAGAAGCAGTCAAAGAGAGCGAAATCCCTTATCTGAACACACGAGAGAAAGAGAGAGATTTTAAAAGTGTCTACGTCTCATTATCTGCCGTGTGCTCAAATAAAGGATACGGGGATTGTACAAACTCCCCGTTCCTTTGCTGTACAGGTTTTCTACCAGATTGATTGTGGAGTAATTCCCAGTGTGGCGGAAGCATGATAAAACTTCGCCTTCGCCACGTCCGTATCCTTACCAGACTTGCAGACCATTTTTAGGGTTTTCATGTAATCTTTCAGCAAGCTAGTACGCTGTGATTCATCAGGCACATCTCATACATTCCTTGGAGTGGCGTATCACTCATCTTATTCAATTTCACTTGCATTTCAGTCAGTACACTGTCCGGCAGTCGTCGGCGTGTAGTTCACCATTGCGCCGATTAGGTTATTGAGGAAATCTGAGCGTTCGCGCTGAAAACTGCTTTCTTTGCTTCGCTCAAGGTTTCCGCCAAAACGTACAGCGTGAAATGATTACCAGCAAACTCCGGCCATACTGCTTTGTGCTGCTGACTGTTCCGCATCGCAGTACTTGGCGCGATACTTTGCAGCGATCATGCTTTGATGTTCGACTGTGAAGTATGAGTCTATCGGCTTGACAGCTTTGATAGACTCAGACTTTGGCGTAGTCTGTTCGATTGAAATTTTTGACGTTGACATATGTTTTCTCCTGTACAGGGTTTGAATACCCTGTATAGACGGATGTTTGGATGGATTGTCGGAACGGGAAACAGTTGTGCGCAGTGACTAAACACGTTAGGTAACTTTATAACTCCTATCATTCCCCATAACGTAGCACGTGGCATTTGTGCGAGTTGGACAATCGGCATTAGACTTGCATCGTGACTAGTATCTGATGGGTCCATCCGTCTACACAGGGTACAATCACCTGTGTGTATGCTAGGCTTGCATACTAGCTTTACTCTACTACCTATCATTGCTTTGTCTCACTGGTACCCAAAATATCCGGTATACCCTAGGAACTATGCTCCGATAGTTTCGCGTATCGCTTTAACCTAAGTTGTCAAGGAACCTAATCGTTATCGTGTGATAACGTGTAACACCTACTAGTAGCAATAGCATGGCCAAACACCTAAGTCCTTTAGTAAATCGCTTTACTTGACTGTATACGTTTACAGTATACGTTTACTAGCATGTAACTCTTACACTCTCAGTGTACATTCTACATAGCAAGTTAACGATAACTAGTGTAACTCTTACCTCCTGATAACGTTTACAATACCTAGTTACTACTAGCTCAGTAACTCTCAGTAACAAGTAACAAGCTGCACTGGTCCGATGGTCCGATGGTCCTACCATTCCTACTATACTCACATGCGTACATACTCATATACACCTCCGCCTCAAAAAAACCGAAATGAAAGATATATTGAGGGGGGCGCTGTTACTAAAAGTTTTGGATTTTTGGATACTAGGGGTTAGACCCCCTTTGTTGCAAAGGTAATGTTTTGAACGGTTTAGAGTAGAAGAAAAATTTGACAGACAGTTAGGAATGTGTTTTAATTAAGTTAGGAGGAGTTATGACGGAACAAGAGATTGCACTTAAGGCAGCTATGATGGATACTGAAGATTGGGATTTTGTAAATAGAGTATTGTTGAAAAGAAGAATTACTTCTAATGGATGTTGGGAGTTCACTGGAAAAATTAATGACGGTGGTTATGGAGTTGCAAAACATAAAGGTGTAAGAGTTACTGTGCATAGGATGTTTTATAAACTTCTTAAGCCTAGTGAATTTAAGGAAAATCTTCTTGCTTGTCATAGTTGTAATAATAGATTATGTTTTAATTTAGCTGAAGGGCATGTCTATATGGGAACTGCTTTAGATAACCATAAGGACTCAGTAGAGGCAGGAACTATGAAATTAATACCTAATATTGGTGTTCTTATTACTCATTGTGTGCATGGTCATGAGTATACTGTTGAGAATACTATGATAAATGCAACTTCCGGAGGACGCCAATGTAGATTATGTTATGTTGAGTATCAAAAACAATATAGAGCAAAACAAGCTGTTATAAAACTTATGGCCTCTATATTAAAGAAAAAATAGATATTATGGGAACGCCGAGCCGCCGGGTGTATACGGGTTGGAGAAGGTATTTTTAAGCCTTGAAAATGCTTCTAAGGTATTGACTTTCCAAAGCTTAGGTGGTAAGCTTGTGGTATGTCGAAGTGTGTAAGCGACAATTTAGCACAGGCGGCGCAACAAGAACCAAGGCGAACCGATAGCGGAACGTCGTCTGTGCCTTTTTCCGCCGTTGAAAACAGTCCGCTTGTTAGTGCTTTGAAAAGGCACTTTGAAACATACAGCGGGTTGGTGGAACCTCGGCGCGAGATAGCAGACATATCCCTCCGTCCACAGGTGGATGATATATAATGGCAGCGTTTATAAACTCACCGATAGGAACAGTAGCACTTCCCGGCTCGCCGGCGCTTTCGCAGCCGCCCGCGCAAGTGGTTCTGTGGATGGGTGTTCCTGTGCCTACAACGCACGTAGTGGGTGGGTTGAACACTCTACACTACGGCGGCTCGATGAATATGAAGACGGCGAGATTAGGTGCCAAGCCGAAAGCAGGATCGACGTACAGAAAACAGTCGCGGCTCGAAACAATGGTGCGGCTTGAGAACGCGGGGCTTCCAGAAAGTGCCGCAGCGGCTATGCTTTGTATCTCGGTCCCGCGTCTTCGCACGATAAAGAAAAGCCCCGAATACCTTATCGCACGTATGCAGATAACACATGGCATCATCGTGAATAAGGACGCGCGGCTATCAGAGATTAAGGCGCAGAGGAAAGAACTCCTCACGCAGATGCTTCCTCCGGCGCTCCTAGTGCTTGCGAACGAACTTCAGCGTCCTGCCCTGAACATAGCAGAGCGCAAACACCAAGTAGCAATCGCGCAGGACTTGCTCGACCGCGAAGGTACTTTCGCAAAGGTTAGCCGCACAGAGATTAAACCTGTGGAAGCTTTTGACTTTGAGCACGTGGATGAACAGTCTCGTAGTATCTTGAACGCTATCCGCAACGTAGCTCCAGCGCCGGTAGGCGGGCCGGCACGAGCAGCCGCAGTTACCAATTATGAGGAGATCGTTACTCACACGCTAGAGGCCGTCGAAGCAAACGAGGCGTTCTCAAATTCGCACACGATGAGCCAGACAGATCAAGAACGTGCTTTGGAAAAACTCGAAGCAGAAGCTGCCGCAATGGCACAGTTTGATCGCCTAGGAGAAGCGCCGTTGCCAGAGAGGGAGATACAGTAATGGCAGAAGATTCTGTAGGCAAGCAAGTAATGGATTCAATAAGTGCACCGGCGCGAAAGATAAGTGATTTTGTTGATCGCATAACGGGCCATGCTTCCACCGCGCCGGGTTCTGCAAATACTTCAAATTCAGTTCACATGAACTGGAAACCGGAGCCAAGTGCCGAGCAGAAAGCCGACATAGCGCGTAGGGCAAAATCAACTTCTGATCCGTCCTACGCCGATCACCAAGCTCCACGGAAAGAAAGACTTAGACGCAAATACGGCAGAGGAAAGTAGCATGGAAAAGCCAAGGGAAAAAGAACTTGAATTTATCATTGGTGACTTGTCTATGTTCATACGTATGATGATTACAAAACATAGGCGTGGAAAATTAGATGAAGAGTACATTTTAAAAATTACTGATTACCTCGAACGTAAAGGATTGCAAGGAAATATCTTAAGAGCGCAAGGTGAATCCAGGTGAGCATTGCACATATATATTGATACAATCCCTCACGCCGAGCAGCGTTATCCGACGGTTGGTGACTACTGGGAAACTACACTTCGTGCAGGTACAAAGACCCGCGAAGTGCGTATCTCAGAAATGGGCAATGCAGATTATGAATTTCTTGTTTCTATCCACGAGCAGATAGAACAACATCTTTGTGAGAAGCGTGGAGTTACAGAAGCTTCAATCACTTCGTTTGATATGGAGTTTGAAGCAAAAAGAACTCCTGAGTCTCTGGACGAACCTGGTGATGATCTGAAAGCGCCGTATCACAAAGAGCATGTCTTCGCTACTTGGATTGAACGCCTAGTAGCACAAGAACTTGGCGTTAACTGGGACACCTATAATGACAAGGTAAATTCACTTTAAGAAGGAGCAGGTATGAGAAAGTTTATAGTTTCAGTTTTGTTGCTTTTGTCATTTAGTATTTCAAGGGCACAAAATGCAGTAGCACCAGTTACTCAGCTATACGGTGCTGGAGTTTCATATAGCGTGAACGGTACTCCGGCAATTGCTGGTACTGGATTGTACGCTCACTCTGTCAATGACTCTGGTACTTATGCTTTCACAGCGATTGATGCTCTTCCAAATAGTATTAAGCCTTTTACAGTTTCAACTAACATCGGTGTTGGGATTGCGCAGAGGGTTCTTACTCTTGGTAAAGTTCCTGTGTATATGCCAACTGCTGCGGGCATTAGTTTTAATGGTTCTAATACTGGTTGGCAGTGGAATGGCGGCGCAATGGCTTCTATTCATGTTAAGAACAATTACTACATCATGCCATCAGTACGCTTCTTGAAGTCCAGCGTATCAAATGGTACAGGTTATCAACCTATCATCGGCGTACTCTTTGGATGGGGACAATAATGAGCCTGCCCGCACAAACATTCGACGGCATAACGCAGGAGATTTTTAATACTCTTGCTTCTAAGCTGAAGGCGGCTTATGGCCTTCAGCTTGATAATCAGAGCGGGGTAGTAAATCACTCAGGATTTGAACTTAGTTATGTTTACTATCCTAATATGCAGAGACTTATTCTACAGTGTTTAAAGAAACCCTTCATCATTCCGCAGAGTGCAGTTCTTAATGGAATTGCTGATTACGTAGTAGAAGCGAAGTCTGAATCAGTGATTCGTAAATCAGAAACACAAGACCTACCTCCAGCGGCTTAGGAGTTTTCTATGCCTTCAGTTTCTAAAAAGCAACGTAGATTCATGGCGATGGTAGAGCATACACCAAAGTCAGAACTCTCTGGAAAAGCAGCAGAAGCAAAAAGTAGCATGAGTCACCAACAGTTACATGATTTCGCAGCGACTTCTGAGAAGCATCTGCCTAATCGTTCAAAGAAACATAAAGAGCGTTCTGATAAAGTAAGGAAAATGCACGAATGAGCCAGCGCGAGACAGAGCAAAAGGTACGTGATGTTCTCCGGTCCCTAGAGATAGGTGAAACGGGGGATACTTACGTACCTCGCTCTGTAGTTTTGGGGTATAACTTAGTACCGCCGGATACGTTTAAAGACTCTGCCGCGAAGAAGTTAGCTTATAGAATGAACTCGTTGATGGACTTATATTACTTTAGCACCGTAGTTTTAGGAAAGAATAGATATTCTAAAAACCCAGACAAGCGCCGTAATCTCCACTACCAAATGTGCCTCACAGTAATGAAAGATGGCTTGAAGGAAGGAATCGAGATACCACGTGACCACTTCAAATCAACAGTCTACTCTGAGTGCTTTCCGATTTGGCGGGCGCTACCTTTTGGTAAACGGGAAGAAGACCTGTTTACAAACGTTGGATACTCTGATTTGTACATTGAGTGGATGCACAGAACCCACTCCCAAGACATACGCGTGCTCTTGGTCAGCGAAACAATCAAGAACGCTATCAAGTTGGGCGTCAGGATCAGCAACCAGTACCAGAACAATACATTCTTCCGGTATCTCTTTAATGAGATAATGCCTACTGAGAAGGAGACATGGACCAATGAGAGTATGTTTCAAAAACGTACACAAGCTGGTCTTGCTCACGGTGGTGATGGTACTTTCGATTTTATTGGCGTTGGCGGTGCTTTACAATCTCGGCATTACGATGTAGTGGTGCAGGATGATCTTGTAGGACGTGAAGCGCGGAAAAGCGCCGTGGTGATGGCGGACACGATTGATTATCACCAAGTGCTCGTCGGCGCGACGGATCATAATCCAGATAATCCTGGTAGAGACTTTGACGAAATAGTAGTAGGAAACAGATGGAGTCACGATGATCTCAACTCGCACATTCGTTCTGAGGAGCCTTATTTTAGCTGGACAACTCACAGTGCTCTTGGCGGGTGCTGTTCTTTGCATCCTTTTGGCGAGCCTATTTTTCCTGAAGCCTTTACACGGGAGAAGCTTCTCAGATGGAAGCGTCGTCTTGGTAGTTACCATTTTAGCTGTCAGTTTCTTAATTATCCCATTGATCCTTCTAAAGCTCGGATCACTATGGCAGACCTTCGTTATTTCCACTTCGAGAAGGTCACGGGTGCACTTAGTATCCCAAAAGAAAGTGCGGTAATGACGAGGTTGTTTGACGTATCACAACCGCAGCAGTATAGGATAGCAATTCGGCATCATGTAGCTGAGGGTGATGTAGAGAAAGACGTATTTCCTCGTAATCTAGAACGGTATATGATTGTCGATCCGAATCATGGAGGCAGTCATCTTGGACAAGAAATTGGAAAAAATGGACGCTGCCGCCATGCTGTCGCTGTTACCGGAGTTAGTACCGATCCGCGTAAGGTCTATCTTCTTGACCAATGGGCAAAAGCTTGTTCTATAAAAGAGTTTGTTAAACAGTTATTTTTCCTAGCAGTTAAATGGAAGATACGCGTTATACACGTTGAGGCGGTCGCAGCACAAAAGTACCTCATCTACCACCTTAACGAATTTGTCGAGGAGCACAAAGGAACTCGACCAGAACTTGCAGGTATTAGAGTCGAGGAGCTTAAAAGCTCTCAAGCGGCGGGGGCTAAGCAAGAGAGAATTGAAAATTTCATTCCTACAATAGAAGCACACGAACTTTGGTTAGACGTAAATAACTGCTCTGAGTTTAAAGAAGAAGCAGAAGCGTACGGTCAAAGAAAAGGTTTGATTGATCTGCTCGATGTGCTGTCATACGGTCCCCAGATTTGGAAGTTTGAAACACGTTCTAAAGAGGTCGTTGATGAATTTATGGCGAAACAGATGGCACAGTTTCGCCGCCGCATAACTTCTGCGGTTGCTTAATGGAGATGGCATAGATGGCAACGCACGAGGAGAGAATCAAGGATTTGGAGATTGATATGTGGATCGGTAGAGACGCTAACAACCCACCAGTTGTTACGAGGCTCGACAGATTAGAAATATCACAACGTATACTTAATAAGCTGAGTTGGATTATAATTGTTGGAATCATCGCAGCTATTGGGGATATTATTAACACGCATCTTAGTCATATTGGGCGTTAGAAAGGAGAAGGAATGAACGAGAAGCTTGCAGAGATGTTGGATCATTTGATTGTAAACTGGAAGAGTACTGTTTCTAACTTGCTTACTCTTACGTTAATCGCGCTTGGTGTTTTGTTAGCGCAGCCGCCGGAAACTCTTATGGCTAATGGTTTGACGCTTAAAGAGATTTTCTGGATGGGTATGATTAGCGCAGTTGCTAAAGTTTATGTAGCACTTATCACAAAGGATGCGAAGTAACATGCCATATCAGCCGCCGATGTTAGTAACGCCGGGAGCAGGACCGGGTGGAGTTGGAAAAGATCATTATGAGGAGCTATGTACTTTTATCAAGGACATGGTTGCTCATTTAGATCGGCGGCTTGATACATTTAGAAAAGAGAAGCTTCCTGAGTATGTACGACTTTATAAAGCACGCCCAAAAAATACTAACGTTGATTGGCCTTGGCCTGGCGCTGCTAATCTGGTAATCCCGATTATTGGAACGTATTCTGACGAGTTGCTTGCACGTGTTATGGGTGGGATTTGGATGTATGATCCACTCTGGGCAGCAACGATTAGTGGGGATATAGATTCTAAGGATGGGGAAGAACTGAAGCAGATTGTTCAGAGTTTCTTGATGGACATGGCGTATGCGCCGGATGAGCTTGATCTGTATAGAGTAGAACAGAGTGCTTTCCACTCAGCGATTAAGTATGGTACAGGGATTATCTACACGCCGTATGAGTTTGAGACGGAGATACAGCATACTTATAAAAGCGGCGGCGAGTCAGATAATTCTCAAGTTATATCGGCACCGGAAGAGTATGTAAAGATAGATGGTCCCGCGCCGCGCTTAATGCCGCTGAATCGTTTCGTGTTTGATCCTTCTATCCCGAAGCTTGAAGATATGAAGATGTATGGTCATATCGAATCGCTGAATATGTGGGATGTGATGGATTTAGCATCGAAGTCTCCTTATTATAAAAAAGCTGATATAGACTTCTTGCTTAACAGTCCTGACGCCGCGCAAGAAACTGAGATGGAGATTGAAATTAATTCTCAGTTTGGAATTGAAAGTAGCGGTGTTGATACTGGCGCAGCGCGTTGGTATATTTATAACCTCTGGTTCCAGTATCGTCTCGGCGGTAAAGCTTATTCTTTCAATTGCCGTTATCACAAACGTACTGAGAAGATTCTTTGGATTGTGTTTAACAACTATCCAAAGAACATGAAACCTTATCAGGACATGAAGCTGGCTTATGATGACGAGAGTTATCTTGGAACCGGATTCGCAGAGATGCTTCATATCGCACAGAAGGAAGTCTCTAATAATAACAATTGGAGAACCAATAACAGAAACTATGCGATGCTTGGAGCGTGGCGGATTGATCCTGAGAGTAAGCTCAGCAGTATGTTGGATATCTTCCCCGGAGTCGGTATCCCTGCTAGACAGAATGAAGTCGAATACCTTAAAGTGGGAGCCGATTTAGGTTATAGCGATGGACCGGATCAGTTTCATATGGCAGTGGCGAAGGAGCGTGTGGGAGTTGATCCAGCTATGGGAGGAACGGTGGTGGAATAGTAAACCCCAAGCGTGGAATCTACAGCGCCGCTGGTACAAGCATGGTGATGAGCCAACAGAACAATCGCAATAATCTTCGTACAGGTGATATGCGCGCGGCGCATGTGAAGTTAGCGATGAAGTTTCTTACTATGTACTCGTCATTTGGTATCGGAGACAAGATTCAAAAGTACGGGACACAAGGAAAGAAGCTTGCAAAGGCACTTGATATGTATCGTGATGGTACTCTTGGGTTGCGGCTACGTCCAGCCTCAGCAAGTGCTAACAAAGAACTAGATCGTCAAAACGACATTCTTCTCTCGGATAAAGTTGATCGCTTCTATGCTCAAGAAGCACAGATGGTTCAAGCGATTATGACGCAGGGGATTAGTCCTGAGATGCAAAAACTTTATACGGATCAGTTGTTAGGTGCGAGAGCTTTAATGCAGGCGCTCTTGCGTAACTTTAACAAGGATAATACTGAGACTGTCCTACCGGATATTAGCGGTATTATCGAAACCGTAAAGAAACAAGCGGCAGCAGCCGCAGTAGGAGCAGGAAATGGAAATCAAATCAGTAGGGGAGCTAGTCCCATACAAAGCGTCCCTCAAGGAATTGTGGGCCAAGGAGGAGTTCCAACCAGTGATAGCTTTGCTCAGTAGTTTAAAAGAGGAAGCTATTATGGGTGTTAGGGCTTTGGATATTCAAGA
Source organism: uncultured Gammaproteobacteria bacterium (assembly GCA_963721095.1). GTDB lineage: Bacteria > Pseudomonadota > Gammaproteobacteria > Steroidobacterales > Steroidobacteraceae > Bog-1198. The sequence goes on from CAVRHU010000002.1 coordinate 193,652, forward strand.
AGGATTCGCTACTGGAGTTAGGGTTTCGTCTTTAAAAACACAACTTAACTTAGCGAATCTGTTAATTGATCTTCCTGGTGCTATCAAAGAAGCTGAGGATATTATGGCACGTAAACAAGCAACGCTTCTTAAAATGAAGCAATCGCAAGAAGGAGGGGAAATCTAATGAGGCTACCTTGGCAGAAAGGTAAAGACGGGGAAGAAGCTTCTTTTGAACTCCCTGATGATCTTGTAAAGAAGATTGAGAAGGGAGCGGAAGCTACTGATAGGCTTGGAAAGATTGAGCAGCTTCTCGCCGATCAAGCTTCTGTACAGGCTGCTAAAGATGCGGCGGCGCTGAAAGAAAAGAATGATGCCGTAGAAGCAGCGCGGCGTAAACAGCAAGACGATAATCAGAGCACGATTGCAGAACAAGTAGAAGCTTTGATGATTGAAGGTCGCACTACGGAAGCTGTAGAACTTGCCTCAAAAAGTAAAACAGATGCTCTCGCGAACATGATTATGATTACTCGTGCGGATCAGATTAAGCGTGAGTTGTTTGAAGACTCGGACAAGTTTAAGTACTATCATGGGGATTTGAAGAAGGAAGTGGATGCACTTCTGGAGAATCAACCCGTGGCTTTCCGCCAGAATGCTGCTAACATCGAGAATGTTTACAACACAGTTGTGGGTAAACATCATGGCGAGATCATGGAAGGGAAGATTAAAAGCCGCTTCGCTTCAGGTTCTGGAGTTTCTCATGGTAAAGACGGCGCTGCTGATACTGGCACTGAGAAAGATCCACCGCAGATTACTGATGACGTGCGGAAAGCTGCTAAAACCTTTGGTATGAAACCAGAAGAATATGCTAAGATGCTGGTCGAAGAAGGGGTGGGATACGTATAATGCCTGAAATCAATCACAAAGATCAACCAAGTATTCCTACTCCTGCCGCACCAAAGGTAGCAGATGCGCTTTCGTCAGTATCAACTACTGATCTGGAAAAGGCTGTAGAAGCTCCTAGCAAAACGCCACAAAGAAGCAGCTAAAGCTGCCGCACCAAAAGAGCCTGACTGGAAAAGCATGACCGAACAACAGGCTATGAATCCGGCGACGTATATTCCTGTTATTGAGCATGATATTCCAGATTATATGAACATCAAGCTCAAAGATACAGAGTATGAACCAGTATGGGCGTCTCGAGATCAACGTCGCTTGGGACAGCTTCTTGCTAAAGGTTATGAGTTTATCACGCCAGAAATGATGGCGGATAACTTTAAAGTTCCTCTGCTTTTTGACAGCGAAAGACACTATGTTTATTCTGACGTAATTGCAATGCGTGTACACAAACGCATCCTTTATGGCAAACGTCGTAAAGCTGCGGAAATTTCTTTGAAGCAGCTTAAGAATAAAAACAGGATTCCTAAAACCAAGAACAGATGAATCTTGAAGATGGTGATTTTGAAGTTATCATCGCGAGTGGCATGGACGTATACGATACTCGGTAGGGCGTGTGTCAAACCTCAACGTTTCATAAACTGAAGGAAGGATACAAGAACATGGCTGGAGCGAATCTAACAACGCATCTGCCCATTCTGCAAGTGCAGGAAAAAGCGGGGACCACTCCGTTTACGAACGCACAGCCAGAACTTGCCGGGCAGACGTTTAAATATGGCAGTCCTGTACAGCTTAGCGCGGGTGGATTTGTACAGGCGTGGGATGGAGCAACTGTTACTGCTGGAATTCTCGGCGTTGCTGAGAGTTTCGGTCTTAACTTGGGAACGAATGGAGCAGGAGCGCCGACTCCGCCATTTGGTGAGATTACTGGTACAGGCGCGATCCAGACATATGGATTTGTTCCTAATCAGGTGTCGGCTGTTAATATCTCACTCGGTACGCCGATCTCGGATGGACGTACTCTTTATATGGAGCCTCGTGAAAGCACGATCTTCCAGGCTCTCTTTGACAACAGCGCCGGTACAGTAGCAGCGGACTTTACTCCCACGCAGGCTGATCTTGGCGTGAAGTATGGTCTGACCGTTGATGCTAACGGTTTCTGGTATGTCGATAAGAACAAAACTGGTGGTTCTGCGGTACTTCAGATTGTTGCTCTACCGCAGGGTTCTGTTCTTAACGCGCTGGTAAACTTTGTTTTCCTCGCAGCAGCAGTACAAGTAATCTAACCGAAGGAGTCTTTAAATGCCTCAAGTACGAGCGAAATATCCTCAACTAATGCAGCCGGGGCTGAAGAAGATTTACTTCGATAGCCTCGACAACCAGATGAAGGCTTCAGATTATCCGAAAGTCTTTAATGAGATGGATTCGGATTCTGAGTACGAGCAAGAACTGGAAATGGCGGGCGTTACTGCTCTTTATGAGAAGCCCGAAGATGCTTCCACTCAGTATACCGAGATGAAGCAGGGTGGTTCAAAGCGTGTTATTCATCTTACGTATTCTCTTGGACTGAGAACGTCCAAGGAATTGTATGATGATGACAAGTACGGGCTGATTAAGAAGGGGCCAACGATTCTTGCGCGCTCTGCTGCTTTCACGCAGGAGATGGTGGCTTGGAATATCTTTAACCTCGGCTTTACTTCTGCTGTTACAACGTTTGATGGATTGTCGTTGTTTAACAATCAGCACGCGTTGCTCGGTGGAGCACAGGCTACAACGTTAGCACCGGGTGTTGCCGGTGTTATCAGCGCGCCGGGTACTTACCCGAATCGGCCCGCAGTGGATGTGGATTTCTCAGTAGCAGGTCTTCAGCTTGCTACTAACCACGCTGCGCGTATGATCGACAATATGGGTTTCCCGATTCGTCTTCGTTGGACGAATTTGGTTACTCCTCCTGAACTTCGTTTCCTTGTACGTGAGATTCTTGGATCTCCGGGCAAGCCTTATACTTCTGACAACACGATCAACTCGCTGTTGCCTGAAGATTATAAGAACATCGAAGTTCCGTGGCTTAATTCTCCTAGCGCATGGTATCTCGTAGCAGAGAAGAAAGACCATGCTCTCCAAGTGCTGCACAGGGAACGCCCGACTACTGATTTTGATGACGACTTTGATACAGACGCCATCAAGCAGAAGACACGGCTTCGTATGTCAGCATGGTGCCCGCGTTGGCAGGGAGTTTGGGGTACTCAGGGACCGTAGTCTCTGAGAAGGCTTCTATGGTTAATGACCCTTGGCCATAGAAAACAGGGAGAGTATTAGACCCTGCTCCGGTACTCTCCCTGAATGAGATTAAGGAAACTAAAATTCTACAAGAAAGGAGGAAACGCTATGAGTTTTTTTAGCGAACCGGGGCTGCGCCATACATATTGGCTCGGCCCGTGGTAGGCATTACTGTGATCGGTGTGATGCTAAGTGCAAGATTGCGATAATGAAATGGGAACGTGGTCTGCTGCTGTGTGAGAAGTGTCAAGACTCTAATGCTTTACCAGGACTTCTGGGAGAACGAGATGTTAAGATTGCACAAGTTCTTACAGATGGTAAAGAAGAGTTTGTACCAGTTGAAAAACTAAGGCATCCGAATTTCGCTGAAGAAGTAGAGGATTTTCTCGTATAACAAAGCAGTCACAGTAGCGTCCGATAAGGACAAGAGAGGATTCAAATGTCACAAACACAAGGTAGATGGACAGCAAAAACGCCGTTTCCTGATGCACAGTTTTTTATCGGAGCGGATAAGTTTGCACTTCTTGGATGTCACCGCGTCGCTTGCTGCTACGATTGCTACTCCGGGATTGTTGTTTAAAACAGTCGCCGCAGGAGGCAGCTATTTTTGTACTCGTTTCTGAGTTGCTTCTTCGTTCAGGCGTACTTGCGACGCCGCAGTACGATCAGGAGCAGTTTGGTACAGCAGCTTCGGTTCCTGGACCGAGTGCAGTAGCTAATACTAACGGCCCGCTTGGAGAACCAAATCCAGTTACGCCGTATTTTCAAGGTTTTCCTCCACTCACAGCGGCGCAATTAACAACGCTCGCAGGAGCAACAGCTGGCGCACAACCTAAAGGTATTCAGATTGACTCGGTGGATGTAATCTATCAAGTCCTTGCTGATGCTACTGCGGTTGCCGCGACAATCGGGCTGACAAAAACAGTGTTTGCAAATCTCGTAGCACCAGTAGTTACGAACCTGATCGCACTTGGAGCTAATGGACTTCCAGTTATTATCGGTGCACAGCCTCAAGTCACTAACGTACCTGTCACTACTCCCGCGATGATCGTAGCAGCGGACACGGAAGTACTTCTGAACATCAACCTCACTGGCGGCACCGCTGGAACAATCAAGTTCTACGGCGCTGTTATCAAGGCTCACTACAACTTCGCATAAGAAAGGAGTACTCCGATGGCAAATGATTATTCAGGACGTATCTGGAAGATCACCAATACCGGGTCTACTCCTAATGGTACTCAGAATGTGAAGTTTAAAGGCGGTACGTGGGCTGGTGATACTGCTGGAAAGACATTCACTATAACTGATGTTGCCGGTAGAGTTTACTCGTGGACTTATCCCGCTGATGGTTCTGCTGTTAACTTCCAAGAACTAGGTTGGCTTTCTGGCCCGCTAACGTTTGGTGGAACGTTCACAGTAGAGGTTAACCTATTTCTTGGCAGTAAGTAGGAGTTTTCAGTGGGAAAAGTAAGCACAAAAGAACTCGACAACGGGAATATCGCTGTTGAGATTACCTATGGCGGTCTTGACTCACCCTTCGGAGGCGTGGATTCGTCTGCGCCTCCGGCTTATATTGATCCACGGTGTTTTACAGACTCAGATGGATTTCTTGTAGTTAATAACAGAATCGCAGCAGTGTCGTTTGAGCAGATCACTGTACCTGATCTCTTTGGTGGGGATGGTACGGTGCAGATTTTAAAGTTTGGAACATTTTATAACTCCATCAAAGGCTTGAGGAACTATGCGTTGGGCTATAAAGCCGCCGCATTTGTTAGCCCGCCTTCGGGAGTTAACTATGATTTTTATCTGACTTCGTGGAATCCACAAAACATACTGGATTTCGCTACGGATCATCTTCCGTATACTCTGTTTGATGCCGCAGGAATAGCAGTAGCGGCGTCTATAGTTCTTGGAGTTATCGCTTCTAATGCCAATCCCGCAGCGGCGGGTGCAGGAGCGGGTGGAAGTATCACTGCTGTTACGGGAGTGGATAACAATCAGATTAGTACTTTAGCATAACAACGCCAGGAACTGGATATGCGGTAGGGGATGTGTTTCAGATTGTACAAGGAACTAATTCTGACCAGTGGGCGATTGTTAATAGTATAGGCGGCGGAGGAGCTATGGTTACAGCTTCTCTGGTTGGGTATTCCTTACGGTGGTTACGCTCTTGGCGCTTGGACAGCGGGAAGTATCTATACGCGAGTTCGTTTTGTAAGCTTACGATAGCTGGACCAGGAGGAACACATACTTATATGAAGCGGCGGCGTCAACATCGTTTACAAAGCAACAAGTTGTAGCACAGTTTGTAAGTGATATAAATGCTCTTCCTGATGGGAACGTTATAGCTTCTGCTCGTGTGGATGGGTATCTCACTTATCCTTACGGCGCTATAACTGCTGGAGTAGGCTGGAAATGCAATTACTGTACAGGATACGTCTGTAAATCACATGTAACTCTGCCGCCGCCTCTGTACTTCCAATGCAGGACTCTACGAATCTTATAGGTGGAGCCGATGCTGGTACGTATAACGCGCTTCGTACTATCACGCCGTCTGTGTCCGTGGCTAATGTGGGTGGAGTTTTATATTTTGCTAACCTCGGACCCTTTATCTTGAAGTTTGATGTACCGGGTAATTTTACAGTTTCAACTTCTACTAAAGGAGTTGGAGTTTTAAGAAAGTTTGCCGGTTCACTGATAGGTCTGAGAGATATTCCGCAACTTGGAGAGATACTCCAAAATCAGGATATGATCTTTGCTTGGACCGCACCGCAGAAGCTTGACATATGGAGTCCACTTGATACTGCAGGATTAGTAACAGGAGCAGGTTTTGAGCAGCTTGCGGATATAGGAGATTATCTTTCTGGTCTTATAGTTTGTAACGGTACTGCTTTTATCATTCGTGCACAAGGAATAAGCTACGCTACGCCTACAGGAAATTCTACATCTTCCTTTTGTGATTAACCACATCGGTCTTGGCGATGAAGGAGAGGGTTCTCAGACTGAAGCTTTGGCTTGTCAGTATGACCAGATAGGTGCGTTTGTAGGGAATACAAACATTTTTCAAGTCGGCGGGTCGATTAAAAGCATTGGGGATAAGATCAAAACGGCGCTGTTTCAATCGTTGCAAGTAGCGCAAAGTTTCTTGGATTCTAATGCGTGCTCAGTGTATATCGGCGGCGAGACTTTCCGATTGTGGTGTTTTTGATTGACGATACTATATATGTGTTTAATACGCTGAATGGCACATGGATGGTTATTGGAATCTCAGTTATCACTGGCTATACTGCTTTGATGCTTGGCACGCTCTCTACAGAGAATACTTTAGCATCTGCTGGACAGTTTCAACAAACTGTTATGGCGTATGCTACAAAGACTGGCGTTACTGCGCCGAAGTTTTACACGCTGCAAGAGACGATTAAAACTGGAACGGCGGTAGGTAATCCTTCTGATTTGTTTTTTTGTGTAGAGGAACTTCTCTTTGGAAGAGATGTAACGATTGATTCGTTATATGTGTCTTTCAATGCTCAGTTAGCTGCCGATGCTACGATTGAGTTTTGGATCAGTGGACAGTTCTTCGCCGCGATACAGCTTTCGCATTTGACTTATACGAACATAAACGCAAAACCAACAGAACTTCAAGTATTTCCCGGCGGAGCTGGAGAAAGTACTTACGTATTCACGGCGCATTCTCCGCAGCTTGAGATTAAAGCAACTGATACAACCGGCGCAAACTTGTTTCGTTATGTGAAAATCATGATGCTTGGATCGTTTGATCCTAATCAAAGGCCGACATAATGACAAAACCACTTGATCCTAATAGCTTTGCGCATGAGTTACCTATCACGCATAGACAGTTTGTACAGTCGGTTAATAATGTATTGAATGGCGCTATAGACATGGGAACACCTACAGGCAATGCGCCGGATTCATCAGGAATTAATGCTGGAGTTTACACGCAGTTTGATCGTGGGAATGGTTCTGGTGTTTTAATCCGCATAGCAGCAGTAGGAGTTACTAATTCTGGTGCACCTTATAGATGGTTAGCAACTGCTACGGGGTTAGTTATCAATCATACTTTAAAACGTAAGCCAATTGGATTTCACGTTGTAGACCAAGATGGGCAGTGTCAGGTATACCGTACAGCGCCGCCGAATGAAAATACCATAACGCTGGCGACTTCAGACGATACAGTTTCAGTAACCGTGTATGTGTTTTAGGAGTTAAGAATGTCTTTCACAGCGGGTGATTGTTTTGACGGTATTACTGGACTGCTGATGAATAGAGCAGTTTCACATACTCTTATGCTTGAGGAGATTCGTAAAGCGGTACTTGAGTTTACGGAGGATTATAAACATCCTTTGCTTGAAGCTACAGGTCCGACGGTTAATCTCACGGCATTTGTAACTACCTATAATCCTAATTTCTTTCTCCAAGTAGCTGATGCTAATCTTGACGTAAATAAGGTTAACTCGTTTTGGCTTTACAATAATGGTGTTGTACCAGTTACGAGTAGTAGTCAAGCTAATGCTGGATATGATTTGAAGTTTATGGCTATTAAGGATATTGAAGTGCTTCTCAATATCCCAGGACTTCCACTGTACTGGAGTAGGAATAATAATCAAATCTACGTCACGATGCCAGATCAGAGTTATCCTGTGTATATGCGTTATCAGAAAGAACATCCTCTGGCGAATGTGGTGAATGGGTTTTTAAGTGCCACACCGATTCTTATGGCGGACTCATGGCAAGAGATTCTTGAATACGCCGCTGCTATGCGCGTAGCGCCTAAAGTCAATCTCGCCTCTAAGAAAACAGAGCTTCATACTGCTCTATATGGTGATCAGAAATTCCAAACCTCTTCTGGTATCGAAGGCGCACCGGGTTTGATCTTCCAGCGTACTTCTCAACGTAACCGCGATCAATCAACAACTACCCGCAGGCTACGCCTGAGAATGGGAAGCGTGTAATGGCTACTAACTCGATGGTTCCGTATTCTAACCCGGCGGGAAATAATCAAACCTCTCCTGCTATGCCAATGGCTAATGCTGGTACTACGCCGCATGTTCCTACAGCAACGCCGCTTGCTCCTACGGAAGCGGTACAGAATAATCCGCTTATTCCTGCTACGGCAATGGGAACTCCGGCAGCGTCTACGGTTCCCGGAGCGGCGACGGCGGTTAGTACAGGTATTAACAACGGTCAGTCAAATGATGCGTTTTATCAGCAGCTTCAGGATATCTACGGTGCTACTGGAGATCAGATTTTTAACTTTATGAACTCTATCAGTGGCACAAGTGCGAAGACATTGGAAGATTATACCCAGTCCTTGCAACCTCAGTTTGCTAAGAGCAGCGCGGATGTACACGCTTCTCTTGGTGCTGGCGGTGTGAGTGCTAACTCAAGCGTGACTGGAATAGCTGACGCGTCGCTTAAGGCACAGGAAGATGCTATGGTCGCTGGCGAGAGTGCGAACTTACTTCAGCATGATGAGAGTTTACAAGCTAATATACTTGGTGGTTTAACAACAGATGCACGAAATCAAGTATCAGATTCGAGTGGGTGGAATACCTTCGCACAGATTTTGAGTGGCGTTGGTGGATTAACTAGCTCCGTGATGGGACTTGGTGATCTTACTGGTGGATTGAGTGGGTTGTTTAAAGGTTCTAGCGGTGGTAACAGTACAGCTACAGTTCCTACTTCTGGTGACAGTGGTGGATGGGGGGAGTTTTAAATGTCTGATACAGTTGAATCAACAGTTCCTCAAAGCACGCCAACGGCGAATACAGATTTTATCCAACAGCTTGTAAAGAACATCTCAAGTCCTGTTGATCCTAATCTTGTACGTCAAGCGAATACGCCAGTAGCAGGTCAGCACGCTCCTACAGTACCGTCGAGTTTCCAAACACCAGTTGCGCCATATCAAGAACGCCCACTAGATCAGCGGCGTGTTGTCGGTAGGAGCAACGCCAGTCGTCAAGGCATTGGTAATGCTTTTACCGCGGCGACTAATGCTCTTGGAACGATTGTTACTAAAGAAGCACAGATTAAACAAGGACACATTAGAGATGCTGCGACTAAGGTTATCATGGCGCAGCAGGGTATAGACGAAGCTAAAATTGCTCACGATCAAGCTATTCAAGCTGGCGATGCAGCAGCGGCGTCTAAGTATCAGGCTTTGATTCAACAGAACCAGCAATCTCGTGATGCTATCTTTGCTGATCCTAAAATGCGTAAGGCATTGCAAAAGGGATTCGACATTTCTTACACTGATCCCGGCGCGAATAAAACAGAAGAGCACGCTGCGGTACAGGAAGCTCTGAAGAATGCTAAGAGTATGCAAGAGAAGCGCCAGATCATGCAACAACAGCAAGCGAAACAAAATGAAGCTGCTGGTTCTGCTATGGGTTCGGCGTTTGAAAAGTCCATGCCTCAAGGTATGGCGGCGAACACTCTCGCACAAGCACAGCTTTCACAAGTGCTTGCGGATAAGAAAGTCCAACAAGAAGCTATGAAGAATCTTATGACTTTTCAAGCTTCTGTATATCGTTCTGATAAAGCATACGATGCTTCTCAGATGCGTGTAGTAGCGCAAGGAATTATGAAGCAAGCTACGTTTGCTCATCAAGATCAGCAGATGGCACAGCGTTTTGCCCAAGCACAGAAAATGCTTGGGCAACGGTTTGCGCAGGAGAATAGTCTTGTGTTTCTTCGTGCTAAGGTTAATCGTCAGCTGGAGAATGATATTTATACGGATAAGGAATTTGATCCATTGACGATGAAGACTAAGATGGAGAAAACGGCGCAGGCGTATAATAACAGCTACCTCGCCGATCAGAATGACATTGCGAAACTCATAGCAGCGCGTGATAAGGAATTCACAAGCGGCTCTAAACCAAGTTGGTATAAGAATGGGCAACTTGTCTCTGACGATCCGGCAGCTAAATCATACGAAGCGTACAATATGCAAATCCGTAATCTTGAAGGTATGCGGGATTTGGATAAGCAAAAAGCTGATCACTATGAGCAAGGTTCTAAACAAATTTCACAAGCTTTTTCAAATCTTATGGGAGTAGGCGATGGCGCAGGAAACAGCAACGGTTCCAATGGCCAGTCCGATGCAGTCGGAGGAAGCGACTCCGATTTTACCAACCCGTTCAACTGGCTCTCCAGTGGTGAAGAAAGCTCCAGCGCAGACGACAACTAAATATCACTCTCCTGATAATCCTTATGGCATGGGTCTTGATGAACGCAAGGCTCTTATGCAGAGGATTGAGTTTGCGACTCCCAAGCATCCTATTCCTACGGCGGAGTCTAAGTACGATTCGATTAATTCAATGGACAGAGCACAGAAAGTAGAGGCGTTGAAGAATAATAAACTTGATCCTACGATGATTAAAGATCCAAAGGACAAGTTGGCTCATGCTTTTAATCTGTGGGTTGAGATAGCGAATAAAGCTAAGGCAGCGCCGAATATTTCGTTCACAGAGCAGCGGAAGATAGCGGAGAATTTTTACAACGGGATGCTTGCTCCGATATATGCGAATGATTTAAAGATCAATCCAATGGAGAAAGATCTTTGGATGAAGCAAGCGTATGGAGAGGCGCTGAATTATAAGATTGAAAACTCTTATGGTAATGACTGGCTTCAGAGTATGCGACATGGCTGGAACTCTGGACTTGCTGCTACTGCAAGAGCTGCTCATGCCGTAACGAATATGCTTGGTAACGGCGCGGATGATGCTATTGCGCTGGCGAAACATTTTGCAGAAACTACGATTAATAACGTGCAGCCGTATAAGAATGGTTGGCATAATAATCTCGCGGATTTGCATAATGTAATTGCTAACGTTAAGCACGAGCATACTAACTTCGCCGACGCTGTTCTTCGTGGGGCTGTAGTTCAAGACGAGAATAGACAATTCTGGGCTGATGCTATTCCCTCTCGTGAAGGTACTCTCAACGGTGCGACTGATTTCATAGCTGAGCAAGTAGGACAAGCGCCAGTGTACGCTGGAATGGCTCTTGGCGCAGAAGCTCTTGGAGCGGCAGGAGGAACTTCTCTCACAGCAAAGCTGATGAGTAACCCTGCTGGACGTAAGGTAGTGCCTTATCTTCTAGCAGGTGGTGAAGGACTTGCTTACGGCGCGGCGGTATCAAAACAAAATGATCCCGGTGAGAAATACAGAGACGCTATCGGCTTCATGGCGTTTCATGGAGTGTTTGACGTAGGCGGCATGGGACTCAGAAAGCTTTCTGATATGTATCAAGCAGGCTCTAAAAACATGGAAGCTTTGATGAAGCGTCAGGATGAACTTGAGCTTCGTATGGACGGGAATAAAACAGCTGGACCTGTTGAGCAATATAACATGCATAAGAAGGAAACTGCTAATAATATAGCAGTTGTTGGTATTCCCGGACAACTTGCTATACATGCTGATGCGGTGGGGCACTTAGCAGAAACAGAACGTATGACACGGCAGGAGCGTTCTAGTTATGAGGCAAAGCTTCTGGAAGAAGATCCTGCTCGCTGGAGTCCGGTGCTTAGTGCGTCGCGTTTTATTAGGCAGCTTCTTCCTAGTGGTATGAGGTATAGTGAACTTTTACAGTATCCTTATAGTGAGATGGCTATGAAAGTTAAGGAAAAGCTTAATACTCTCGTACTTGATTCTGCTTCTGAGATGAATACGCTTGTTAAAGATATGCCAGAGGTCTCACAAAAACAAGCGCAGAAGCAACTTAAAGACCCAAGTGCAAAGCATACGCTTGAGTTTTATGTTAATAAGGTTAAGAAAGACTTAGAAAAAGATGCCGGTGCAGCGGCGCTGGTAAAGCCTGAGCATATCCAAGCAGCGGCGGAGAAGATGTACGGAGAAGATCTTCAGAAAGCAGCGCAGCACGCTGAGAAGGAAGCTGGTGTTTCTAAGGCTGAGAAGGCTGTGAATATCAGGAAGCGTATCAAGCCTGCTATGAAGATTCGTAGTGAGCGTACTGTCAAAGGTAAGAACGTAAGTGTGCGTTATCAGGTTGAGCCGGACTATAAAGTACGTCTCGCGGAACATACAAGCGCCGCTAAGAAAGCAGGGATGGGTCTAAAAGAGTGGTTCCAGAATCTCTCTGATGAAGACTTCGCCGCTGATCTTTCAGACTACTTTTATCCCAAGGCGCTTAAGAAAGCACAAGTGTTCTTTGAGAATCAACATACTCGTGAGGGAATACAGAATCCAAACTTCTTAGCTTTCATGCACAACTACAGCGGTACGATGCCAAAGGAATTTGCAGACGAATTACAGCATCGGTTTGTAGAAACTGCTAAGGTGCAGAAGTATCTGAAAGGCCAAAACCTTACTGGCCCGCAGCTTGATTACTACGCCAAGGCAATGTATAATCATGTTGATAACTTCCTCGGAAGTGGTCGTTGGCCTGAGGAAGCTAATATCTTTAGAAGCTCGAATGAGAATATGTTTAACAGCACACAGTACCAACGTGAGCTTCTTATCGAGAAAGGTTCTCAAGAGATTGCTAATCTTAAAGATGCTTTTGCAGGAAATCCTAAAGAGCTTAAAAGTGCTCTTGGTATTTACACCAAGCTTGCCGGCGCTAGGCTTTCAGAGTTTGATAACGCATCCATAAAACGTAAATCACAAGATGTTATTAAATCTCTCGATGAGCAGATAGCTGATCTTCAAACCTCAACTAAGAAATACAATAGGTGGAGTTTCTAATGGGAACCGCAGGGATGAACATAGCCGAGAGGCTTCTTGCTAAAGGCGCCGAGCACCTAGAAGGTTTGTTTAACCGTGGCGTTTCCAATGCTGAGGGAAGCAAGTTTGGTAGAGGCGCTCTTAACCTAGCAGGTAATAAAAGCTGGGAGATGGGACTTACTGAAGGTGGACAAGCTATAGAGAAAATGCACAACGAATATATCCGTTTGCATGATGGTTTCTTGGGACGACGAATAAACAACTTCAGGTTATTCGTGACTACCACGCTAATAGTCCAGCGGCGAAGACACTAGATCCAGGAAAAGCTACTATGATGGACTACCATCTTAAAGCCGCTGCTGAAGGTCATCCAGCGCAACAGGTTACTAATCAGCTTATAGCTGATCCTGAAGTCGCTAAAATGACACAAGAGCAGTATCTGATTCGGGGACAAAAGATAGCACGGTTAAATGCTATCGCAGGAAGTTATGGAGATAAGTTTAAAAATGCTACTCCTATCATCGCGAGGATGTTACAAGATTCTGATCCACGTATAGTGAACAATGCTCATAGACTCGCGGATATTGTTTCTAACCAAGTGCGAGATACTAAGTTCTTCTCTGAGCGCGGCGGGACAAACACAGAGCAGAGTGCTGCGAAGTATTACATGAACGCCGCGTTTAAAAAAGCGAATAAGGTTTATGAAAAAGCAGAGATGGGACAGAGGATTCCGTTGCTTAATACGGAGAAAACTTATACTCGTCCTTCCGATGCTGAGCGTATGTCGCATCGTGTTATGGATACGATGCTGATTCCATTTGTGGCGGTGAAACACATAGGGCAGTTGTTTAATCCCGTAGCTTCTAGTCCTCTTCCTGCTCTTGGAGCAGCGCTTTTGAAGATGGACCATGCACAGATGGAGCAGACAATCGAAGCTTCTGGGATTGTAGCTTCTACTATGTGGCGAGCAATGTATCGTGATGTGCTAGGAGAAAGTGGTAAGGTAGCTGAGTGGACAAAAAGTCCTACTCTTGGCAAACTCATGGCGCGTACAATTCACTCTCCCGGTATGACATTTGTGCGTCGCACTCAGATTCACTTCGCTGGCTCGGTTGGCTTTCACAGTGCTATATACTGGGCGCATAACTTTGCTGAAAGCGGCTCTCGTATAGCAGAGATGCGGTTAAAAGAAATGCAGATTGATCCTGCTGACGTGCTTAAACAAGGCGGGAAGCTTACAGATGAGCAGCTTATTAAAGGTGTGTATCACTTTGCTAATAACAGAGAGTTCATGAATCGTACAATTGATAATTCTCTGTATCAGAATCGTGATGTAATCACTCGCGCTGCTTTTATGTACCACTCGTTTGTGAATAATCAAGCATCCTTTATCTTCCGTGAGCTTCTTAACATGGCGAAGGTAGGAGACTACAAAGGTATAGCACAGTTCACTGGGACACTTGGACTTTTGTTTCCTGCAATCGCCGCGCCGATTCTTGGAAGCGCCGACGTGCTTTTAAGAACCGCTTCTCCCGCACAAGCGGAAACTGACATTAAAGAAAAGTATCGCATGATGACGCATCCTTCTAGCTCTGGAGAGTTTATTGGGAACTATTTTCAACTTATCTCTCACCTTGGCGCAGCGGGCGTGTACTTTAACTACATCAACGCCATCAAAGCAAATCGCCTAGCATCTGCTTTAACCGGCCCTCTTGTCGGCGCAATCACTACGGATATTACAGATATTGGCCACGCTGCTTTTATGCCGAGTAAAAAAGGCGGACGTAATCTTGCTCCATTAGAGCGTGATGTTTTAAAACAAACTGTTCCAGTTTTCGGCAGTGCCTTAGCACATCGCCTTGCTCCTACTCTCGCTGAGAAGAAAGAACGTGGCGAAAGTGCTTCTAAAGGTTTAACTCTATCACGTCGCCGTGGCGGCAGAAGGAGGTAAAATGAGCGGTCAGTCAGCAAATCTCACTCTGAAAGAAGCTTGTGCTATGCAGCATCGCATCCAGCATAGCGGAAGTCATGCTAACAATAACGGCGGCGGCATGAAAATGTCTTCGCCTAAAGCTTCTAAGAAACCCCACACAGAAGCAAAATACGAACCTTCCAAAATGGAAGGCTAAGGAGAAGTAGCCGTGAAGATAGCAATGTCCTCGTACACAGGTATGGGAGCTTGGTTTGTTCTTCGTCTTATGGCGGAAGGACATAAGGTGGATTATTATCTTTCAGAGCCTAAGTACGAGGACGTGCTGTCTGGACTTATACCAAAGCCGCGTATATTATCGCTCGATCATAGGAGGACACAGCAAGGATATGGTTACCCTTCGTATAAAGGTTATGATCTTTCCCTGTTCGATCTCACGGGGCGTGCGAAACAAGCGGATGCCTCTAAAATGGAAGCGCCTACTATCGGAGACGGTTCCTTCGAGCACTGGTTGGAAGACGATAGGGAAGCCGGGATTCAGGCTATGGAGCGTTGTAAAATAAATGTACCTCCTTATCAGAAGTTTAATACTCCAGCAGAGGCTAAGGTATTCGTACAAAAGGAAGATAAACGCTACGTTTACAAACCCTTCACCATTGGTAGCGATATGCAGGACACAGCTACTACGTATGTGGCGAAAGACTCGAAAGATTTGTTAAGGGTGATAGATCAGTTGTTTGGCGTTTCTAAGAACGCGCCGTTTATCTTGCAGGAGTTTATCGAAGGTACTGAGGCTTCGGTAGCAGGATTCTTTAACGGCAAAGAGTTTTACATGCTCACATGCACTCTTGAAGAAAAAAAATTCATGAACGATAACAAAGGTCCGAATACTGGCTGTTCGGGTAATTTGGTCTTTGCTATCTCTGAGGAAAGTAAGCTTTACCGTGACGGCCTAAAACGTGCTATCCCTCTTCTCCAAGAAGCAGGTTTTACCGGCATGATTGATCTTAATACTATCGTAACGGAAGGAACAGCATATGGCCTTGAATGGACACCGCGATTTGGGTATCTTGCAGATTCTACTATTGCCGCTATGTATGGTAGCGGTTATGGTGATATGCTTGCTTGCGTGGCCTCTGGCAGAATTCCAGAGATTAAATGGACGGCGCCATTCGGATACTCCGTACAGCTGAGTATTCCCCCGTATCCTACGGAAGTACGTTTACCAAAGGCTAAGGATGTGCCGATTGATGGTATAGACCCAAAAGACATTGAGCAACTGATGCGTTGTTATTTATATGACGTGAAGCTCAACGGCAAGGGTCTTATCACCAGCGGCAACTATGGTTACATCGGCGCGCCTATTGGTATCGGTGATTCTATCGGAGAAGCGGCGTCTCGCTGTGAAGGGTACGTGAAGAACGTACAAATCCCAAACATGCAGTATCGTACGGATATTCAGAAAAGCACTCTCAAACGATATAACTTTCTAGAGGAGAACGGGTGGCTATGAAAAAACTTCTTTGCTTTGTGTTACTTGGGCTTTGTGCTTTGGCGCACTCCCAAACTACTACCGTGAGTGCTACTGTAACGGATACAGATGGTGTGGTGTGGGCGAATGGTACTTGGAAAGTAGCCTTCACGCCGAATCCTAGTAATCCTAATCCGGCGGTTTATAATATTAACGGTACGCCGCTATCACCTGCGGTAATGAATCAAAGTGGGATGATTAGTAACAGCGGTGTGCTTAGTGTAGTAGTGTATCAGCAAGCACCGATCACTCCAGTTGGAAGCTCTTGGACACTTACAGTTTGTCCAAACGCTGTTACTGCGTGCGGGATCTATAAGTTTACCGCTGTAGGAAGTACGATGAGTTTGTCTTCTGCTCTAACACCGGTTATACCAGTACCACGATTTCATCCTGTATCAGGGACTTACGGCTATGCTGACGGCGAAGCTATTCTACAACTCGGTCCTGGCAGTACTTACTGGAATGTTACTAGTGGCTGTCAGCGGTTTTATAACGCTACTACTCTTGCGTGGGCTTGTGTTACTGGTGGTGGGGGTGGTGGAGTTTCTGTTAGTCCTCCTGCGTTTTCTGTACAAGTAGCTGATGCTGGTGCTACTAACTTGGATAGTGATCCTTTTATTTATATTGATAAAATAGCGCATACTCTCTTTGTCGGTGGCGCGGTTGTAGGGAATTCGGTTAATGTTATAACCATTCCTCCTCTTCCCGCTCCGTGGACTTGGGATTGGACCACGCCAGCGAGTGCACTAGCTTCTCTTGGTAATATCCCTTGGGCACAGGTTTTAGGCCCCGCTGGTCCAACAACTTTTGTCTGCTTAGACGGCGGTGGATCTTTCACAGTTACCTGTCCTGCTGTCGGCGGAATTACAGAGGTAACAGGTGATATACAGATCGGCCCCGGAAGTGGCTCACAGGTTGGTACTTTACCAGTAGTAAACTCTAGTCCAGGTACTTGTGGAGATGCTACGCATTCTTGTCAGGTAGCCACTAACGCTAAAGGATTAGTTGTAAACGCAACACCATTTGCTATTCCAGGATTAACTTGTGGTGTAACGCTTAACACCGGGCTTATAGCCTCTAACGGCGCAAGTGGAGCACGAGGGTTTTATCAAACAGCTAATCCTGATACTACTCCGCCAGCGTCAAATATCTTCCAAAACACTACTGGCTGCATGATGACTGTTATGGTAAGTGCAGATGGTGGTGGAGGAGGTTTTAGAGGTGTAGCTTATGTAGGAGCATCACCCACTCCTGCTACTAGGATCAGCGCTTTCTCCAGAGTAAATGCTGGCTCTAGTAATCCGAACTACTACCCCGGCGCTATGACTTTTTCTGTGCCGAGTAACTTTTATTACGGCATCTCCGTCACTACAGGCGGCGCTACTCCTGTTGGTGGAAACGCACTTGATTCTTGGTCCGAGGCTTATTGAGAGGCGAAATGAAAATTCTGAAGACTTTTTGCTTGTTCTTAGTTGCTAGCTCTTTGAGCTTCGCGCAGATTCAATTTCACAGCCCTACTGGTGGACAGGTTGTACTTAATGGCAATAGTGCCTCCGCGGGTGTTTCTTCGATTAACGGAAATGGAGGAACTTTTACTTTTACAGGCGGCGTTACTTGTACGTTAACCACTTGTAACTTTACCGGCGCTGGAATAACTTCAATTAACTCACAGACAGGTCCGACGTTTTCAATAGTAGGAGATTCGAGTCTTACAGTTACTACGACTACTAATCAAGTAGCCCTTCATGCTACCGGCACAGGCGGTTCCGGCGTGCAGTACAACCCCACCACGACAGCCTATTTCGTTACGTCATTCTCTGGCCTGTACGATGACAGTGACTCGAATAGCCGTTCTCTTGGCGTGCCATCTAGCGTTAGCTGCACGGGCAGCGGGCCATATACCTGCACTGTCAATTTTGCTTCTGCTCACGGCCTTGCGGTTAGTGACGCGGTTGATATGTCCAATCTTTCAAGTTGGCCGATCAACCCGATTGCGGGAGAAGTACAGCAAGCAGCGCAATACGGGTCATTTCAGGTGACTACGGTTCCGACCACTACTCAGATCACTTTCACCACACCGACTAGCCTGAGCTACACATGCTCTCCATGTACAGGTAATGCTTATGACGCCTCTCTTTGGGGCATCTGGCAATTCGCCAAGCAACCATATATCTACGGACACGGTACTGTATATGGACTGGGAACACCGACCCAAACCGCGGCTGCACGGCTCACAACATGGGCAGCGGGAGTCACCGCAACGCCGCTATTTCTGATCGATCAGACCGGCCAGAATGATCTCGTAGCTGGTCGAACCGTTGAGCAGATCGAAGCCGATCACCAAACTCTTTGGGCTGCGGCGCATACAGCGGGAATGACCGTGGTGCAGACTACAATGGTTCCGGCTGGATACGGAATATTCGGCTTTGATATCAAACCAGGTCAAATCAACTACTGGCTTTGGACTCAATCTTTATCGAAAACAGCGACGCAACTTGGCAATGGACAGTACATCGACAGATACGTCGATACGGCTTCCGATCTGCTGGCAGCAGACAGTATCACCAGTATGCCCAACCCATCTGTGAATCAGGCGTTTGCTCAATCTCTCAATAAAGCATTCGGGGCGCAAAACGGGATTCCATCGCCTCCTCCGATGGCATTCACTTACTCGTCAAGCGGTTTGGCGTCTGATCTAGTTGGACACTACACCGGCCGCGCAGAGCAATTTTATGATCGTAATTGGAATAATTGGATGACCTGGACATTCGGCGCTACCGAGATGTACTTGTATACACTGTTTCATGCGAATGGCGGAATCATCCTTCCGAGCCTCACAAGTAACTCGTGTCTAGGTACAGACGCAAGCGGAAACATCATTACAGGAACATGCGGAGGAACCACAACCAACGCATTGACAGCAGCAGCCACCGGTGGCGCGGCTCCGGGGACGACATTCAATGGCGGCGCAGCGGTTACGCTTGATTACCATAGTTTCGGTAGCGCCGGACTCGCAGCTTCTAATACATTCAGCGGAGCCACGACAAACGATTTCTCTGGAACGTCGCAACTTAAACTTCCAGTTGCGGCTGGATACGCAAGTCTGGCAGACGGTGAGGTTGGCTATGATGCTACGAACAAGAACTGGCATGCACGGGGGAACGGCGTAGATAATTTCATTCCAGTCACGCCGGTATCCGCATCGATTACGAATGGCTACTGCGCCCAGTTTGCACTGATAAGCGGTGTAGTTACAATCGTTCCAGCGTCTGGAGCCTGCACGACATCGGGAAGCGCGTTCACCTTAACAACCCTCGGAACAAGCGGAGTCGCCACTTACACCGGCGGCATACTGAATATTCCTCAATACGCGGGAACTGGTACGAGCATCTCTCAGAATAGCGGATCGGCAGAAACCAACCTGCCCATCACTGGATTCATGCCTCAATTCTGCTCCGACACCTCAGGTAGTGGTACGGCACAAAGCTGCACGGTTGCCAATACATTCGTTCCGCAGACTGGCAACACCATTGTTTACTCAACCACGACTACAAACAGCGGAACGGGGTTGACGATCAACGTCAACTCGCTCGGCGCAAAGTCAGTTGCGATACCGGGCTCGTCGGGCTGGACGACTACATTGACGGCTAACATTATCCCGGCAAACAAGCCTCTGATTCTGAGCTATGACGGCACGAACTGGAACATGCAGCAGACGGGCACAGTATCGGCAGGCGGAGCAGACAAACATCACTTGCTCAATTATTTGGACAGGGGCTACCTGCGCAAGCGGAGTAACGACAATTTCAGGTTCTCCTACCTCAATCACGGCGTCAAGCATTCCAGCCGGATACAATCACCTGAAAATCATCTACCAGTTTTTGGGGACTGCTGGAGGTGGACCTGACACTTGGGTTCAAGTCAACGGAGATACTACTTTGAATTACACCTGGGCACGTTTTCTTTACGATACCGGCACGAGCACTGCGAACAGTAACAGTGATACGGCTATGAATCTTCAGGATTCTTCTGGCGCAACTGATCCGATCGCAGGGCCAAATGTTCATTCCTTTCTATACAAGCGACTTTAGGAAAGGCTTCTCCAACATGCCAATTACCGTTGGCAATATAGGGGCCTACTCAGGTAAAACCGGAACGTCTGAAGGAACATGGGGCGGAACGGCGGCTATTACTTCCCTGAAATGGTTCTTTTTAACGAGCGCAGTCTTTACTAGAGCGAACATCACCGTGTATGGGGTTAATTAACGCGAGGCACGCAATGAGATTGATTCACGTTGTTTCAGGCAATTGAAGAAGTAACCGGCGAACTCCAGTAGGTAGCATTGACGCAGTAGCTATTGCAGTTTTATCTTTGTAAAATAAAAGAGGGAGCTTTTTAAGGCTCCCTCTTTTTGTGCTTGTTTTTAAGTTGTTTAAATCTCAGGCACAATAAAATCAAAAGCACTTAGGTCTTCTGCGCCGTCAACTTTAGCGATTGGTTGATACCAGTCCATGTATTTAAAGGCTATTCCAGCGCGGGTTGGGATCATATTTCCAGCGTGGGCGCTAAAAAGCACTCTGTCCCCTAACTTATACTCGGTGCATTTTTCCTGAGCGATCTTTCCCATAGAGACAACCACTCCGCTGTTGGCTAGCATTTTGGCTGTGTCTGGGATGATGATAGTGGCTTGTTTTCCGCCGCAGTCAGGACAAGTAGTTTGTATATCTTCTCGCCCTATTTTTTGAACTAGGTATCCCACTCCCTTGCAAGTCTTACACTCATACCCGCTTTTAAACTGGTCGAGTGAGATGAGAACCTTTTCCCCTATCGCTGTGAAGAGATACGGGAAGCCGGGGAAGCTAACTTGGTTGCTTCCATCAAGTACGATTTCTTGTGCGTTTTCTGTGGTTAGTTCGCTACTCATGGTTTCCTCGTTGGTGGTGTGTGTTTGATAACTTGTTGTTTTCCCATCAAAGTCATTTGACAGAAGCCTATGGCTATTAGAACAGATAAGATACGGTCGAGAGTTTCAAATGATCCTACATGACGGTGTAGCGCACGCATAATCTCTTGGCGAGTAGTTTGTCCGACTTTTTCTATAAAAGCTTGTATGCGAGAAGTAGTAACAGCGTCGAAAGAATCGCCCGCTCCACGGAAAAGCTTCTCAAGAGAGAGGGTGATTTTGTTAACTTCAGCGATAGCGTTGAGCATGTCGAAGTCTGTGATGAGCATACTATCACCACGACTTGCACTGAAGACCATAGCGAGCTTGATAACATGAGCTTTGATTCGTGCCCTGAAAGTTCGCTACTGCCTCAGAATCATCACGCTGAGAATCTACGCGGTTCTTCTTTAAGAACGTCTCAAGCCTTATACGCGCGCTAGTATCTACTCGGTACTCGCCTCTCAGATTCGCTATTTCCTTCAGGTCTACCACTAACTTATCGTATGAAGCTTTGCTTTGTTTGTTGTTCTCTAACGGCTCCGGCCACGGTAAGTCTTTTGACGGCGCTTCGGCATAAATAAAGAGACACCTTGAGGAGAAACCACCAGTAATAACCATAGATGCCTCGTGGTTTACATTTCTCAGAAAATCCGGCACACTTGCTGCAAGGAGGGAGCAGCACATCGAAGTAATACTGACACTCCCTTTGTTCTTCGTCTGATAGTCGAATGTAGATTGACTCCATGCTACCTCCAAGAAAGTTAACATCCACTCGGATGCGCCGAGAAGTACCCGCAGTTCCTCTGAAAACAGCATCACATTATGATCTATCTTCCCCATGCTAAGCTGTGCGCCGATGATACTCGGAGCCGCTTGCCAACCATCTGCGATGCGTTCGATTATACGTTCAGCGGTTATACGGTCACTCAGAGTGTTTACAAGCGGATTAGGTTTTGTCTCGTCGATTATACCCTTGACCATATTCATCGCTGTGCCCTTGCCGATCCCTGGCGGTGCGACTAAGACAATAAACTGATTAGGAAAAAGAGTATAAGTGCCGATCTTAAGGTACACATTGTTTTTAAGAGTAGCTCCAATAAGAGAGAGCGCACTCCAGGTTATGAAGTTGTTAGGAGCATCAGTGTGCGGCTCCATACAATCATAAAAGCTTTCATGCCACGCCTTCTTTAGAACCCTTGCCACTGTTTCTCCCCTAAGCTACTACTTGGACTTGCTGTGCTTCTTCTGCGGCGCGTTTGCTTCTGAGTTTGTCGAGAGCCTCTTTAACTCCTGCGCGGTCAAAACTCCTAATTTTAACTGTTGTTGCGAAGTCGTAAGCGACCTCTGCTTCAATCGGGATTTGTACTTCGATGCCGTTATGGAATTTGATACGTCGATCAAAAGCAGCGACAGTGCGAAGGAGATATCTGTAAACTGTTTCCGTGTCGTCACTGATATCTTGGACAATTGAATCATGTCCCTCTTGCACGATGCGTCTTTCTTCAAGAGGATATTTAGTCTCAAGATTGAGGACTGCAAACCCTGTATTGTCTCCAACAACGCTTTGCGGTATGTAAGCATAGGCTTCTTTAAAGACGGTGCTATTGTGGTCATTCGGTCTTGCACTGAGAAACTGCCTTTCTCTCCCAAAGGGAGTTACTAGCATGTGTGTTTGGGATACTTGTGCTTGAACCCATTTATGGAAGACGTTCTTGACGTTAGGATCGATTTGTCCCATGCGGTCGAGAAGGACTTGGCAATCTTTTACAGGTATAAAGAAACCTTCTTTGATAAGGCTCTCGCTCATCATACCTGCGCGCTCGTCGTAGTTAGTAGCGTGGCGAGTCTTTTTACCAAGATACCGCTCCATGCTTTCTTTCCATTGTTCTGGAGTTTTCGCACTGAGCGGTATATTAAACAGCGCCGATGCAAGCTTTGTGTGCCTGTCTACTCCACTGCGTAGCTCTGCCAAGGCGGCATGGTTCTCACTAAGTGCCGATACTGGCCAATCCTCCGCACTTATCTGATCGACCATTAAGAACACATTCCCCGGTCTGGCTACGAAGCATCTTCTAGCAAGTGCCGCAACATCACTATGTTTGGGAAAGTTCTGCGAATTGTTTCCAAATCCAAACGTATGTCTCCTAGAAGAACGTCTTCCAGTGACTGTCCCGGCGACATTATAATTACAGAGAAAGTATGCTTCTGACCCTCTCTTGAGTAATCGAGCGCTAAGGTAAGTAGATTGGAGTTTACCAAGTTCTCTAACCTTGAGAATCGCTTTAATAGAAGGATCTCCTCCGGGGTATTGAAACTGATTGTCTTGGAGGATTTTACGGAGAACAAGTTCCTCAGTGCTTTCTTTAGATTCATACTCTCCATCCTCATTCTTTTTAGAAACCTTCGGGACGTTATATCCCAAGTCTTTAAGCTTTGTTAGGAGTCGATACTTACCTTGCGTGGCATTAAGATTCACCGCACCGCTGAAAGAACCTTCCACTTCCTCTGGCGCGTTCGCTCGTCCTATGAAAACTTTGCATCCCCACTGCGCGGACGCTACTGCAAGCTGGCGGTTTATCTCTGCAAGCACAATAGCTTGTGCAGAGACAATTCGCCCCGTATCTACGCAGATACCCCTGTTGCCTATATGAGTAGTAGGCTGCTTGGAGAGCGTGTTCGTAGGTGTTTGTAACTCTATCAGTCATTTCTTTTCCTCCTTTGGTTCGCAGTTTTCAATGTTATGCTTTCCTTCGTGCCCACGCTCTCGCATACAGTACGTATTCGCTTTGTCTGTAGAAGTCCAGATTAGTTCTTGACAGAGGATCACTCGCTTCCTCCTTCCAGCACGGCGATAATCTCGGCGGCTAGTTTTGGGTATTCGTTTGAATTCACATCCCGAAACGTTTAAGTATCGCTTCCACTTTCTGCTCTCGCGTCTCCTGCTGCGGCTTTGCGAGCATACGGGCGCGGACATCTGCAATTATCTCCTCTAGCTGAACAGGCTTTAAATAACGAAGTGAGTACCTACCTTCTTTAAGTGCCTTCTCCCACTGTTTATCGCGCTCATCGAAAGCAACCTGCGCAGCTGCGGCCATGTGGCGTAAGCCGTTTTTATGCGAAGTGATGCTCGGGTCAAGGGGCAGGCTATTAAATGGCCAGCATCATTCCACCACGTCTGCTTGCGGTACTTTGTTAGCATCCTGCCGCGCTTCCCACTCATCCGTCTTATCCATACCTAAGTGCGGAGTGTAATCATTCTTGGAAGTAGCTCGATTGGCTCCCGCTGTGCAAGCACGGGTACATTACAAGTACAATACTGTCTCAAACGATGACATGTATTACAAATAGGTTCGTTCATATTATTCTCCTAGGCAATTTGTTTACGAAATTTAAATTCCTCTTCTTGTCTTTCCCAAATCTCATACGTGACACAAACATCAAGCAATTATACCGCCGGAGCCTGTCCATATTCTTAATGCTCCACCCGTGTCCTTCGTCTTTATAGTACGGCTGTCTAGTATACTGCCGTGTCATGAATTGAAGCTTATGTGATAACTCTGGCCATAATATATGGTGTCTAATAAGCGTGTCTCGCACTTTATCCAACGAGATAGTAAATCCAAGAGCCTCGAAAAAAAGTGCATCGAAATTAAAGAAGTTTTGCCCCAGAATAGCCTTTCCTTTGAGTAACGAATCCATCTCCCGCCAAAGAATTCTATTCTCAGAAGGCTCATCACGGAATAAGTTGAAAGATATCCCAAAGTCACTACTGTCTGCAATTCCAATCGTAACCGGATAACCTGGATGCGGAAGAAAGGCGCTTTTCTGTCGAGGGTAAACCGTCTCAATATCAATGGATAGTAAGTTAGCTTTCCTGAATCTGTCAAAACTTTGCAGTATTTCTCCAAGTGAAAGATTTCCATAGAGAAGCTTCCTTTCCGGCAGCGGTTGAATCACGCCGTTCTTTTTGTAGTAATCAAGCTCATCACGTAGCTTCTGAAAATCCACATACGTGGTGATGTTTCTCTCTTGCCAATCCGCGATACACCGATCCGGCCCGTATATAGGCATCATGTAGTGCGGATACTTAAGCATGTCGCTGCTCAGTAGAGAACCCGCGTTCTTCTGAAGCTGTCCTCTATACTCATCAGCGTCTTTTTTGTTCCTCAGCTCTGGCAGGAAAAAGTTTCCTACTTCGTTAAGAGCGAGAATAAGTGGCGGCTTCCAGTGGTTAAGATCATTCTCTACAATCTGAAAGCTACTCGGACTATCAGTATCAGGCCGGCGAGAGATGCAGTAGCAGTTGTTTATGTCTAGCCCTGCTTCTCGGAGCATCTTATCAAGTACGAAGCCCATGCCACCGCTGAGGAGGATTCCTGCTTTCTCGTCGATGCGAATGGACGATCAAGCACTATCCATATCTTCGCCGACGGATTACCACGATTTGCTATGAAGGGCATTAGCCAATTTTCCTTAATTTTTAATCATTGTATAAACAATTCCTCATACTTATCAAGATCTACTCTAGTTTCACAAGCCATAAATAGCATACTGAAAGTTACTTAACTTCTCACTCATTCTAGAGTTAATGATAACTTTGCACATTGTTACCATTCATAGGTATTTATCCTTAATATCCCGCAGCCAGAAAAGCTGTTTGACAGAGCAGTAAGAACTAAGTTCTTTATAGAACGTAACTACGATATTACGCTCACCTTCTTGTAAATTATCAGGTTCACAATAGTTGAAAATTATTTCAGCTATCTCATGCGCCTCTGCCAATCTTTCATCCGCCGAGAGAGTACATTCACTTAAATCATGATAAGCCATTTTACCTCCTGAAAATGGGGGCATCTCAGCCCCCATACGAGTTTATATCCTCAACGTTAATGCAACAAGCACTACAAGCTAGGACTTCTTAATGAGATTCGTAGAGTGCTTCTCAGTACAACCCGGCACAACGCACTTGAACTGCCGTACTTCGTTCTTGGCGCGATATGCTTTACCATCTGGTCCGGTAGAAGCAGGAGTTTCACAAAGCTCCACTTCCATTGTACCATTTGTCATCGGGCCAAGATACTTCCATGTTGAAGGATCAGACCCTTCAATCTCTGAGCCTTCAAACACACCGGGCAGAACATAATCTGCCTTATCCGTCCCTGCATTTTCGTTCTGCACTTCTTCCATCTTCAGGCCCAAAGCATGAACGAAATCCTGCCACATGAACGCCATCTTGGTATTCATGCCAACGAAGATACGACGATTCTCGTACTCTGCCGGTTGAATGATTGCAAGCTCGGCGTTTAAAGAGACGCTCTCTTTGTTAGCCGCAAGCTTTGGTTTGAATCCCTTGAGTTGCAGCGTGTACCAACCCGCTGGTACTGGCGGTGCGCCTGACAACTCTTCCTTGTTAAAAGACATTTAAAATCCCATAACTTTATTGCTCCTTTTCGTTCGTTAGTTTGTTTTTGTTAGTTTTGTTCTACATTTTTTACGCGTCTGGTACATAAACCATGTTTGAACGCCGCCTAGTTTAGTTATTTCTTTCAGCTCTTGTAAATATTTTTATCTAACTTTCCAACATTAAGTTCTTGGGAAAGGCTAGAAGAGCGAACTGCTGTTCTCAACCTCCTCCAACTTTTAAAGAATTTCTTCTGGAATTGACCGCGCTGCGAGAATAGAAACTTCATCTGGTGATATTTTCAAGACTCGTGTAACATCCGTAAAAATAACTGACATTACTGTTTCTTCATTACCTGCCACATCCTTCTTCGGTTAGGATGATGAAGCTGCGTATTCAAACACTTTTTTTGCTTTTCCCTGCTCCTTGTCTGTTTGGTTTGGGTTTAAGCTTTAGAAGCTGCGAGTTTAGCTCTATTCGCCTTATGCTTCTCAATCATAGCCATTAGATCCGGTTTCTCCTCTGCATCTATCATCAAAGTAGTAGACGCGAAAACATCCCAGTTCGGCTTGCAAATTACTTTGTAGTTTTTGTTTCCGTCAACTGTGATACGATAAACTTCGTTAAAGAGACTGAGGCTGTTCTGGAGATACTGTGGATCAGTCGTAACGAGTCCTGTAAATTTTGTTTCTGTTGCTGTGGACTCAGTACGATCTTTTTCGTCTTTCTCGTGGAAGACAAAGATGATATTGATTCCAAGTGTGCTAAACTCTGCAATAAGATACTCGATGTAGCGTTGGATTCCATTTATCACGTCCCAACTGTTACGGATTTTCATGCTGGTGCTGTTTCCTACGCGGATAGTACGCGCTAGTTTGGGGTCTTGACGGAAGATTTCCTCTTCCATAGCGCGGTTCATATACGTTACAGAGTCAAAGATAACCGTCGCCGGGAAAGGAAGCTTTTTGATCTTATTAGCTTTCATCACTGAGAGATCAGTCTCTACGTCTAGCATGGACGGGCGGCTTAGAATAAACAACCCTTCCTTGCCAGCGAGAGATTCCGCTCTATCATCAAAGTCGTAGATTCTAATCGGCTTTGGTGCTGTAGCGGCGAAGGTACTTTTACCCGTCTTAGCTTTTCCTAAGAGAGCTATCTTAAGAAACTCATGCGCGGTTATATCTTCGCTTCTGTCTCCTTTCATCCCGGAGAAAGGATTAGGTAAATGGGGTGCTGTCGAAGTGCTCATGGTGCTCCTTTTAAACTGTTTTCTTAACTGCTGGTGCGACTGGTGTTATTGGTACTGCTGGTTTCACTACTACCTTCTCCGCTTCACGCTCTGCGTTCTCAGCATCTATCACATCCTGATGCTGTTCAATATGAGCGTGACGATAGCAGAGTTGATACAGAGTCTCAGTTACAGTCAACGGCTTATCCTTAGTAGCGGGTTCAGTTTTAGCTACCACTACCTGTACATCCCCCGCTCTCCAACATTGCATCCTATTCGGCATCAGCGCCGAACAACCTCTAGCTTGTGCCCCTTCAATCTGCGAAAGCGGCGTATAGGTTTTTGTTACGTTATCTGCCATTTAAATCTCCTCTGTGTTCCAGATTTTAACTTGTACGAAAGCATTGTTCAAAGTAGCTGCTACCGAGTCTGTAGAACCTTGGCGGCAGACATTAAAGTATGGGCACTGCAAGTGCATCCAGTTTTGACAAACCTGCGTGTTTCTCTGAGGCGGGAGTGTTTGTACATAAGACTCCATATCATTATACAAACTCTCACATGTTAGATACATTCTTTTCTGATACTGTTCAAGCTGATAAACTGTTTTGCGGATAGGCACACGCAAGAAACGCTCGTTAGGATTAGACTTTGGTTCTTTACAAATCAGATTCATCAGAATCTTCGTGCAGTCTCTTTTAAGAATCTGATCCTCAGAGATAAACTGCGGGAGCACTGTCTTCAGAGCGTATATATAACCCGTCGGACCTTCCTCAGTTTCAAATTTTAAACCCGGCTCGCCGCGAAAAGTACCCATTGTTTTATGATCCATCGGGCAGATGAAGTAACCATCGTCCACGATAAGGTCCATGCGGCCAGCGAGATAGTATTCTCTGTTTTCGCCTAGAGCGATTGGCACTTCCAAATTGCGGCCAAATGCTACTTCTGTGCCTAGAACTCTGAGCTTCTCATCCTGCGCGCTCATAATAGTAGTATACTGCACAAGCAACCCTACAAACCCGTGTAAACCACCGATCTTCTGATACTCTTTATGATCCGCAAACACATCCATCTCGTGCTCTTGCCAAGCCGCACAAGCTTTCTCGGTGCAGAACTTAACAGCATCGAAGTCTGGTTCTTTAAAGGTTAGGTAGTAGGATTCAAGCATTTTATGTAAGAGTATGCCAAACTCTAAAAACCAGTTCCGCTGCTCACCTGAGACTGTTATTCCTTTAAGACGCCATCCCTCTACGTGAGCGTAGAAAAAATGCTGCGGACAGGCGCGATAAGTTGACATAAGATGGTTATCTACAACCATCACTATCTTCCCCTTGGACGCATCATAATACATCCAAGGGAGGTTTGCACGAGTTAGAAACTCTATTAGCTCGACACTCGGTTTCATGTTATTCTCCTGTACTAGAATCGTGATCGCAATATTTAAAATAGCAATCAGTACAAACTCCACCAGCTTGTTCATCACCTACAGTCATTATACCTTTACACGTAGGACAAGGATTTTCAGAAGGCGCATGTAAACCTTCTTCATCAATATACTGCTTTAACTGAATTGGAAATTTTTCTGTCATTTCTTAATCGCCTTCAGAATATCCTGAATGTTCATACCCTTAGCCATCATTGAAGCTAAGATAGCTGCGGCACTTTCAGATGCTTTGTCTTTACTGACAGTGCGCGTTTTCTTAACCGTTGTCGTAGTACCTTCTGTAACCTTTGTCGTAGACGGCGTTGGGATATGTGTTTTAATTCCCGCATACCGATGCATCTTCTCATTACGGCGGCGTTCGCTTTCAGCCATCATCAACGAGCAGATATTCCGATGATACTCTATCGCCATATCAAGCTCTACGTCCGCAAGCTCGGAGATTTTACGTTGTGCGAATAGCCAGTCTAGGCCATCAATCTTTATCTCACGTGCTTTGCGGCGATAGAAACTTGTTATACCCGTCTCATCGTTCTTGTGCTCATACGTTTTAGTAATAACTGACTTCGCTATACTCATCTCAGACATGCAGTTCACACAATACTGCGCGTCTATATTCGAGGCGAAGTGAAAACAAAACGCTTGCTCACAACGGGCGCACTTGATAACGCTTTTCGTTGTGAGGTTAAGTTCTAAGCATACGTCGCATACTAAATGCGCGATGTGTGCTTCTTCTGGTGTAGCTTCTTGTGGAAGCGGTATATTCGTTTGCGCCGCTTCTTCCGGCGTTATCTCTTCCGGCGTATCATCTGGAGTAGGAATGAAAACTTCTTCCTCTTCTTGGTCGCCTATAAACACTTCTTCGTTCTCAACATCTGCCATACAAAAGCTCCTGACTCTCATGCTTTCTTCAAGCGGAGAGGACTGCTTCTATGCTGCGTTTTGTTTTTGTAGGGAGAATTCAGAGGCTTGATCTCAGGTACTCGCCCGTCGATACATAGCTGTAACAAATGACGTATCAGGGCAGATTTGCTTGTATAAGCCGGAAATCTCGTTTTTAACGCCTCCTCTTGGGTGCGGAGGATGCGAATGGTCGTTGCTACGGTCGTGTCGTTCCAGTGAGCCATTTCTCTTTTTTCCTTTTTATTACACTGACGTTTTACTTCTATTTCAAATTCTCTGTGCTCTGAACGCCATTTTGGAAGAATCCCACGTTCTTTGAAATCACTCATATTATCCATATGAGTTCCACAATAAAGATGTCTTACGTTATAACAACTTGGGTTATCACATTTATGATTAACTTGAGGAAATTTCTCAAATTCTTTTGGCTTATATAAAGCCATTATCAATCTGTGAACTGCCCACCTTTTTCCTTTGAATTGAATTTCACGGCAACGAAACTTACCTCAATGTCTCTCAAGGCTTCCGTCCGTTGCGCTATCTGGATATCGCGAGTCCTTTCAGCAACTTCTCCTCCACGAACAACCCGGATCCGACCAAGTACCTGACCTATGAAGCGGGTGTGCACGGATGGCCGCGCCTGGGGTTGTATTACGATGTCAGTGTGTTTCAGGTCAACGTGAAGGACCGCATCGAATCTGAACAACTCACGCAGACCGAGACGATCGATGCCAACACCGGCAATACCCGGAGTCGCGGCGTGGAGCTCGAAGGTCACTACGATGTGTTGCGACTGTTCTCGACCATCGCATCGAACGTGCACCTGGATGCGTTTGCCAATGCCAGCCTGCTGGACGCTCGCTTTACCGGCAGCATCGTTCCCGGCCAGACAGGCAAGATCCCCGCCTATGCACCTCACGGGGTGTTCAAGGCCGGCTTAACGGCTCGAGAGGACGAGCGCTACAAAGTCAGCCTGGTGGTTGACACCGTTGGATCTCAATATTTCCAGGACAGCGATCGATCTCTCGGTACCACGCCCGCCCACATTCCGACCTACACCGTGATCGATCTGGCAGGCGACTATGTGATTGCCGGGCATTTCAGAATTCTCGGCGGTGTTTCGAATCTCGCCAATCGTCACTACTATTCGCGGGTGTTTCTCTTCGGCGGAATGCTCGAGCCGGCCAGCGATCGTAGCCTCTACGCCGGCGCTGCCTACGACTTCTAGGGGACCTAAGGGCATCTAGCGACCTTACGGCATCGAGCGACCTTACGGCATCTGCCCGCGCAGGATCGCGGCCAACACTTCGCTGTCGATATTTCCCCCGGAAACGACGGCGCACACCCTGGCCTGAGGGTAGTGTCCCGACAGGGCGGCGGCGACGGAGATCGCGCCCGCACCTTCCGCCACGATGCGATTGCTTTCCGCCAGCAGCTTGACGGTCTGCGCGACTTGCTCAAGCGGCACGGTCACCACATCGTCGATCACTGCCCGCAGCAGAGGCCACATTTCAGGCAGAACCTCACCGTAGCCGACACCGCTCACGAAGCCGGCATTGTGTGCGGTCGGCGTCGGCGCACCTGCATTGAAAGCCGACTGCAAGGGATGCGCGCTAGCCAGCTCGCAGGCGATTATTTTCACCCCGGGCCGCAGCGCGTGAACGGCACAGGCGATACCGGCGGCAAGGCCGCCCCCGCCAAAGGGCACGAGGATCGCCTCGACGTCGGGCCACTGTTCGAGAATTTCCACGCCGATCGTTGCGTCTCCGGCCAACGAGGCGGGGTCCCGCACGGCGTCAATGTAGGTGCCATCCTGCTCCTCGAGAGTCCCGGCTTCGATCGCTCGCCACCAAACATCGTTGGCGAGAACCTCGATTCGCGCGCCCAAACGGCGCAGTCTTTCCAGCTTCGCCTCCGGCGCATTGGCGGGGACGACTGCGGTGGCGCCTACACCCAAGCGGCGCGCCATCCATGCAACCCCGAGCGCACTGTTGCCCGAACTGGTGGTGTAGATGCCGGCGTCCAAGTCCGCACGATTCCGGCTCAATACGGCGTTCGCGATCGGCCGAACCTTGAATGAACCGATCGGCTGAAGATTTTCCAGCTTCAATCGAATTGTCTTGCCCGCCGGCGCGCTCTCGCAACCCACCAGCGGAGTCATCATGCTCAGGCCCGCAATCCGGGTTCGTGCCGCCGCGATCTGCGTCATACCAACCGGTTTTACTTCGTCGAACAAGCTGTGTCCTTGCGATTCCGCGCCGCGGTGCGGCGTTCCCTCATAATTGCATGTTTATATGACTGTGCATATAATTCGTCGCCTCGATTCTTGCGGCAGGAGCCTGGATCATGGAACAAAATTTCGAGGCGCTGCGCAAGGAATTCCCGGTCCTGCAGCGAAAGACCTACCTCAACAGCGGGTCCTACTGCGCGCTTGCGAACGAGGTGAGGGCCGCGTTCGACGCCTATATGGAAGACCGGCTGCTGGTGGGCGCGAATTGGGACGTTTGGGTGACTAAAAACGAGTCGGTGCGCAATCTGACCGCGACGCTGCTGCACGCCTCGCCCGATGAGATCGCCGTAACGGCATCCGTTTCCGCCGGATTGAATGCCCTGGCGAGCGCCATCAACTTCACCGGGCCTCGCAACAAGGTCGTGGTCAGCGATTTCGAGTTTCCCACCAATGCGCAGATCTGGCATGCGCAGGAGCCGCGCGGCGCGAGAGTCGTTCATGTACCGCGTGGTCCCGACGGCTATATCCCCACGGAGAGTTTCGAGAAGGCCATCGACGAACAAACTCAGCTCGTCGCGATCACCCATGTGTGTTTCCGCAACGGTGCGAAACTCGATATCCCCGGCATCGTGCGCCTCGCCCGCGCCAAAGGTGCCATGGTGCTCCTGGACTGCTATCAATCCGTTGGTTCGCTCGATATCGACGTGAAGGCGCTGGATGTCGACTTCGCGGCCGGCGGAATGCTCAAGTATCTGCTGGGCACCGCCGGGATCGGCTTTCTGTACGCGCGGGACGCCTGCGTGCGCTCGCTGGTACCCACCAACAGCGGCTGGTTTGCGCAGGCCAACATCGCCGCGATGGATATCACGGCGAACCGTCCGGCGCCGAGCGCGCGCCGCTTCGAAGCCGGCACGCCGCCGGTCGTCAACTGCTATGCCGCCGAGGCCGGGCTCAAGTTGCTGCTCAGGGTTGGCACGCCGGCGATCGAAAAACGCAACTTCGCGCTGACCCGGCGTTGTATGACGAGACTGGCCGAAATCGGCTGGCCGAGCATCACACCGACCGACGACGCGCGTCGCGGCGCCACCGTCGCCGTGCCCTCGAGCGACAGCGCGAAGCTCTCCGCGGAACTGATGAAACAGGACATCGTGACTTCGCATCGGGACGACAATGTTCGCGCCAGCTTTCATTTCTACAACAATGAGGACGACGTCGAGTCCTTCATCGCGGCGATGCAAGAGCTGCGCGGGTCTTTCGCACCCCGCCGGAATAGCTAAGACAGGCTGCCCATGGAAATTCGCGTATTGCGCGGCGCGGAAGTGCGCCAGTTGCTGCCCATGAGTGAGTGCATCGACCTGATGCAGCGGACCATGATCGCCGTCTCCGAGGGCAGAGTGGTTCTTCCGCTGAGATCCATCCTGGTGATGCCCGGCGATCGCGGAATGATGGGCGTGATGCCCGGATATCTTGCCGACCCGGAATGTTTCGGCGTCAAACTCGTGAGCCTGATTCCGCGCAACAAGCCGCCGCAGTACTCCTCGCATCTGGGCTTGGTGCTGCTCTTCGAGGCCGAGCACGGTCAACCGGTAGCACTGCTCGACGCCGCGGAAATCACCGCCATTCGCACCGCGGCCGCGAGCGGGCTTGCCACTCGGCTGTTGGCGCAGGCGGAGGCCGGAGACCTGGCGTTATTGGGCGCCGGCGAACAGGCCCGCAGCCATCTTGAGGCGATGTTGTGCGTGCGGGCGTTGCGACGCATTCGCGTATGGGCTCGCGATCGCGCCAAGGCGCGGCTGTTCGCGGAAACTGAGGGCGCGCGGCATCGAATCGTGATTGAAACATTCGCCACGGTTTCGGATGCGATCGCGGGGGCCGATATCGTCTGCACGACGACCAAAGCTCGTGAACCGATACTGCTGGGGGATTGGCTCACCCCGGGGGTGCATCTGAACGTGGTCGGCTCGAGCATTGCGGCAGCCGCGGAAATCGACACTCCGGCCGTGGTGAAAACCCGCTTCTTCGTGGACTGCCGCAATTCGACCGTGAACGAGGGCGGCGAGTACCTGCGCGCACTGCGTGCCGGCGCGATCACGGCGGAACACATCCTGGGAGAGATCGGCGAGGTCGCCAACGGCTCGAAAGCCGGACGCTGCTCGCCCCTCGATATGACGCTTTACAAGTCCTTGGGGATAGCGCCGCAAGATTTGGCGGCGGCGCATCACGTCCTGGAGAAAGCACGCGCGGCCGGCGTTGGGCAGGTCGTTGACTTCTGAGGCCTTGTCGCTGCCCAGCGCGGCGCAGGTGGCCGCCG
Organism: uncultured Gammaproteobacteria bacterium; assembly: GCA_963721095.1. Lineage (GTDB taxonomy): Bacteria > Pseudomonadota > Gammaproteobacteria > Steroidobacterales > Steroidobacteraceae > Bog-1198. The sequence goes on from CAVRHU010000002.1 coordinate 228,430, forward strand.
CGCGCGATCATATTCGCCCCTTCGCACTGCGCACGCCGCTGATCAAGTTGAGTGCCGATCTGCCGGGCGCGAACCTCTTTCTCAAACTCGAGAATCTACAGCCGTGGGGCTCGTTCAAAATTCGGGCTGCGGTCAATGTGTTGAAAACCATGGATCCTGCATTGCTGAGGCGGGGCGTGTTGACCGCGAGCGCCGGCAACTTCGGCCAAGGTCTTGGTTTCGCGGCGCGCGCCATGGGTGTGCCGGCCACGGTGGTCGTTCCCGACGGCGCTGCCGAAACCAAGGTCAAGGCGCTCATCGACCTCGGAGCGAAGGTAATCCGGCGCTCCTTCGACGAATGGTGGAGCGTTCTCACCAGCCGGCAATGCCCCGGCGAAGAAGGCATCTTCGTCCACCCCGTTGCCGAGCCCGGCGTGCTGGCGGGCAATGCGACGATTGGTGCGGAGATTCTCGAAGAGCTGCCGGGCTGCGATGCGGTAGTCGTCCCTTTCGGCGGCGGTGGCCTGATCTGCGGCATCGGCTCGGTGATGCGGCGTCTTCGTCCCGCGGCGCGGGTGATTGCGGCGGAATCGGAAGCCGCTCAACCGGCTGCGGCCGCGTTGCGGCACGGCGGCCCCATAACGGTTCCGCATCGTCAGAGCTTCGTGGACGGCATGGGCAGCCGCACCGTCCTCGGAGAAATGTGGCCGCTGCTGCGTGCAGTGGCGGATCAGGCCGAGTGCGCCTCTTTTGAGCAGATTGCCGCGGCAATACGCCTGCTCGCCGAGCGGCACCACGTCATTGCGGAAGCCGCGGGCGCCGTATCGGTCGCCGCCGCCCTCGGTGCCCAAGCGCTCAAGGGAAATGTTGTCTGCATCGTCTCGGGTGGTAACATCGATACGCAAAAATTGAGCGCTATCCTCGCCGGTCAGAGTCCCTTTTAAATCGCATGGCGCGAACGAGAAAAAAAGCAGCCGTCGCCGTCCCAAAAGCTGCGCCGAAATCGGCGGATCAAGGGCTCTTTGACGATTTTCTGCCGCATCTCATCGCACGGTTGGCTTATCAACTCAACGCGGACCTGATCGAGAAATTGCGGCGCGAAGGCATCAACGTCACCCGTTGGCGCATTCTGGCGGTGCTCGCCATGGGCGATGGGATCACCATCAATGAAATCATCGATCGCGCGATGGTGCATCAGTCGGCGCTCAGCCGCGCTCTGATGCGCATGGAAAAAGAAAACACGGTCCGCCGCGTGCTGCGGCGGGAAGACGCTCGCTGCGTCGAGGTGTACCTCACGGACAAGGGACGCGCGCTGTTCAACTCGCTGAATATTGTCGTACGACGGCGCGAGCAGAGGCTGTTGGAAGGATTCTCTCCCCCGGCGATCGAGGCGGCCTTCAATCTGATCCGGCGCATGAGCCGGAACATGCGCAGACGTTCCTAGGATTTCGAGCACATTTGTTGGCGGTGCGCAACAATGGCGCCTTTATTTGATATTTCATATGATAACTCATATTCTGAGGGCCAAATCAGGGAGAATCTGCATGAATAGAACCATTGGGCGTCGCTTGACCGACAAATTTGAGATTGCGGGCCGGCTCTTTGCCGCCGGTGTAGGCATTGCCGCCACAGTGGCTGCGCCGCTGCCGTCGCAGGCTCAGACGGTTGCCGCCGACTCCGGCGGCCTCGAGGAGATCGTCGTCACCGCCAATAAGCTCAATGCGCAGAAAGTCCTCGATATTCCGGCATCGATCCAAGCCATCAGCGGCGACTCTTTGCAGAGCATCAGCGCGTCGGGGATCATGAGCATTGCAGGGGAAGTGCCGGGCCTTTCGATTCAGGATTTAGGTCCTGGCGACAAGAAATATGTCATCCGCGGCATCAATTCGACCGGTGACGCGACAACAGGTGTTTATTACGGCGAGGCGGTGATCAGCGGCTCAAATGCCGATGATGGCGGCGGCTTCGAGCCCGACATCCGGTTGTATGACATGAATCGCGTCGAGGTGTTGCGCGGACCCCAGGGTACGTTGTACGGCGCGAGTTCCATGAGCGGTACGATCCGTTTCATCCCCAATGCTCCGGATCTCAACAATCTCGGCGGCTACCTCACCATGGAAGGTTCGGAGACCTCGCATGCCAGCGGCAACTACAACATCAATGGCGAGGTCAATCTGCCGATCGTCGATGGCGTGCTCGCGCTGCGCATGGTCGGATGGAAACTCTACGACAGCGGCTACATCAATCAGTACCGAGTGGGCGAGGGCGTCACCGGCATCACGAACGTCGGGACGGCGACGGCCCCCAATTTCCAGACCGTGCCGGTCACGGGCCTTGGATTCGTCAAGGGCGTCAACGATGACGACGTCGGCGGCGGACGGGCCATCGTGCGCTTTCATCCAAATGACAATCTGACCATCGACGCCAACTACACCACGCAGACCGAGACCTCGGGTGGATCATCGCGCTACACGCCAGCCGGGGTCGCGGCGTTCAGCGGCGGACCCATCCCGCCGATCCAGGGCTGCGATCTGTGCAACACGGACGTCACCTTGAGTCCCTGGAGCGACAATCTCAAGGTTTTCGGCCTGACGGTGGAATACAAGACCGGCCTCGGCACGGTGACCGGCACCACCAATCAGTACGACCGCACCACGGGCTTCACATTCGACTCGACGCCGGTTTTGGTGTCGTTCGATGTCCCGGTCCCCGCCGAAACGCTCGAGCCGCGCACTCGCCATGTCAATTCCAGCTGAACTGCGGTTTGCCAGCGATTTGAATTCTCGCCGTCAACTTCGTGGCGGGAGTCTACCGGGAGCACGAGATCCAGGATCTGGCCGTGCATGTCATCACCACCGGCGCAAATGGTTTGGTCACCGGGCCGTTCAGCACGTCGACCGCCCAAGATGCGCTTGGATTTCCCGGGCGTGGGGGACACTTTCTTCGGGCGCACGGACCATCGCAGCGACACGCAATATGCGGGCTTTCGGCGAGGCGACCTGGAAGATCACAGACGCATGGAGCGCCGTGGCGGGGGTGCGCTACTTCACCGAGACTTTGAATGGCGTGCAGACACAGACGCATCCCTTCGGCGGCTTTCCCGGCGCGCCCAATTGGTGCCGATCTTCGACCCGGAGGAAACCTTCAACAAGGTCACGTGGAAGATCAACACCAGCTACAAATTCAGCGAGGAAGTATTGGCGTATGGGACCGTCTCGACCGGTTTTCGCAGCGGCGGCTTGAACGCGGTCAGCGAGCCGTTCGAGCCCATTCCCGCGGCCTATTCGCCGGACTCGTTGACCAACTATGAGTTGGGCGCCAAGGGCCGCCTATTTGGCGGTGCGTTCGATTATCAGGCCGACGTTTACGTCATCAAGTGGGACAATATTCAGGTCCAAGAAACCACCGCCGATGGCGCGTTCGTCTATCAAGGCAATGCCGGTACCGCCCGCGTCAAGGGCGCGGAGTTCGAGCTCACCGGCCATCCCTTCCCGTATCTGTCGGCCAGCTTCGCCGGCTCGTATCAAGATGCCTATCTCACGGATGGTGCCACGCCGGCGCAATATGCGCTGAACCCCACCCTGGGCCGGACGGGCGATGCGATCCCCAACGTCCCCAGGTTTCAGTTCGACCTTGGACTCAACTACACGGCGCCGATATCCGGCACGTGGCAGGGTATGTTGGCGGCGGACGCAACTTACCGCGGCGCGGTGAACGCATACTTCGCTTCCAATACGCAATTCAACATTCCGTTGGCGTCCTATACACTCTTTAATTTGCGGGCCGGCGTCATCAATGGTCCATGGAGCGTCACGGCGTTTGCCCGCAATCTCACCGACAAACGCGCGCAAGTTTCCGCGATTAATTCCTCGCAGGACCCGGACGCGCTGCTGACGGTGCGCCCGCGGACGATCGGCTTGACCGCGACGCGCAAGTTCTAGCTTTTTTTAGGAGGGGGCATGCGCCGGTTCGTTGTGTGGCTCGGCACCGCCGGACTGGCGGCCGCCTGTGGCGCGATGGCCTTTGCAGGACCCAGCGGAAAGGGATTACCGCTGTGGGATTTCTACAATGGGGCGCTGCGCCATGCCAAATACATCGACTTGACGCACGCCATGGCGCCGGGCGGACCGCTCGGCGAGGGATTCGTCGACTTTACGGTCGGGCCGACGCGGGCCGGCGTATCCATCCCCGGTATCATCGAAAAGGGCGAGCCCTTCAGCTACCAGAAGCACGGTGTGGCAATCACCGCGTATGAGTTGCCCATGGATCACATCGGCACGCAGTTCGGTCCCCCGGCGCATGAAAACGAGCACGGCGCCACCATCAGCGATATTCCGCCCACGGTGGCACTGCGTCCGTTGGTCGTGATCAATGTCGCGCTCAAAGTCGCCAAAGATCCGGGCTATCAGGCCACGATCGCCGATATCAAGGACTGGGAGCGACGTCATGGAGCCATTCCCGCAGGATCGGTGGTAATGATTCGCTCCGACTGGTCGAAAAAATGGAATGATCCGAAGCGATTCACGGCGCAGCCGTTCCCTGGCGTAAGCTTGGCTGCGCTCAAGTATCTTCACCTGGATCGACACATTCTGATGCACGGGCACGAACCTTTGGATACCGACAACACGGCGCCGGAATTCGTGGGAGAAAAGTGGCTCCTGCAGCATAACTTCGCCCAGGCAGAAGGCGTCGCGAATCTCGATCAGGTTCCCGAGGCCGGCGCGCTGGTCACGATCGGGTTCGCGAAATTCGAGGGCGGGACCGGCGGCTTGGCGCGCTACATCGCCATCGCCCCTGCGAGTTGGCCATTCGGCGTGACAATCGAGGATCAGCCGGGTGCGCCGCTGCCAACCCATGCGCATGCGCTGCGGCGGGGCGCCGATGGCGTGATGCGGGAAACACCATGAGCGGCACCAAGACAGCGCCGCTCATCGCCAATCGCAAGGGCTACTACTACGAGGTCAAGGCGGGAAAACGCTATTTCTGGTGCAGCTGCGGACGCTCCAAATCGCAGCCGTTTTGCGATAGCTCGCATGTCGGAAGCGACTTTTTGCCGATCATCTTCAAAGCGGAGCGCGACGAGGACGTCATCTTCTGCGGCTGTAAGCAAACCGGCACCGGACCGTTCTGCGACGGCGCACATAGCAACCTGCCCGGAGGCTATCTCACCGATGACCCGGACAGCCCTGAAAATCGCGCCGTGGCGCTCGTCAATGCCGGGACCGGTCCGATCGTGCGCCTCGATGGGCAATGCTATGTGTTTTCCACCGCACGGGCCTCGTTGAACGCGCGCGGCGCGATGCGCTACTGCCAGGTGGTTACGCCGTCGTTGGGGGCGTTATTCCAATCGCAGTTCTACGCCGAAGTCGCGGCGCGGCAGCTCGCCGGTGATCGCGGCTGACGGGCGCCATACCGTGCTGTTCGTGATCGAAGGCACGGGCGAAATTGAGATCGGCGGCCGAAGGTTCCCGGCACAGCCCCTGACCGGGTTCTATGTGCGACCTTCCGAAGCCTATCGCGTACACCATCGTTCCGGCGGCGCCGCTCAAATTCTTCGTATCGAATGGTCCCGGAAGCGAGGATCTTGTGCTCATGGATCGACATGCCGGCGACTTTTGAGGCGCAGTTTCCGAACCGCCTCGCCTCGATCGATCCTTCGCAGCGGCACAAAATGGCCGAGCGCTACTACCAGATGCTCGTCAACCGAGAGCACGGTTCGACGGTGGTGACGCAATTCATCGGAAACATTCCACTGTCCAAAGCCGAACCCCACCGGCATTTGTACGAAGAGGCCCTGATCTTTCTCAATGGAGCCGGCGTCGTCTGGACGGAGCGAACCAAGACCCCGGTCTCGGCCGGGGACGTCTTGTTTTTGCCCCGCAAGCAGGTGCATTCGGTTCAATGCACAACCCCTGGCGGATTTGATATCGTCGGGGTCATCTATCCCGGGGACAATCCCTCCATCAATTACTAGAGCAACATGGCCACCCACTCACAGACCCTTTCCACCCTGGTCGATGGCATCCTGCGCGGCGGCATTCGCGTCGTCGATCTGACGGTGCCGCTGGAAGCGGCAACACAGACGATTCGCTTGCCCGAGCAATTTGCCCCGTCGAAACCCTTCGCGTTGGAGGAGATCTCGCGCTACGACTCGCGCGGCCCCGCCTGGTATTGGAACAACATCAGTTGTGGCGAGCACACCGGCACCCATTTCGATGCGCCGATTCATTGGGTCACGGGCAAGGACTATCCGGACAATGCGACCCACAACATACCCGTCGAACGCTTCATCGGTCCTGCCTGTGTCATCGACGTCTCGAAGCAGGTGCAGGGCAGCGCGGATTTTCTCCTCACCCAGAGCGTCGTTGAGCAATGGGAAAGCCGCCACGGCCGCATCCCCAGCCGCGCCTGGGTGCTGATCCGCACCGACTGGTCGAAGCGGCCGGGAGATTCGTTTCTCAATTTCGCCGCCGACGGGTCCCATACGCCGGGCTTTCATCCGGAGTGCGTGCCGTTTCTCGCCCGGGAACGCGACATCTTGGGCGTGGGGGTGGAGACGGTCGGCACCGATGCAGGGCAGGCGCACACGTTCAACCCGATGTTTCCTTGCCATACCATCATGCACGGTGCCAATCGCTTTGGGCTCGCCAGCTTGACCAACCTGGATCAGCTGCCGCCGACGGGCGCCGTGGTCATTGCGCCACCCTTGAAAATTGTGAACGGCTCGGGCAGTCCGCTGCGGGTGCTCGCCCTGGTGCCCGTGTAGCGGGATTCGAAGGCCTGGAGTTCAGATGCAGTCGACGCTGGCGGGTCTCGCGGCGGTTGTCGTTTTCGCGATAGGCAGCGTCGCGCAGGGTGCAGCGGAAGACGTGGCCGCGCGCCAGATCTCGATCGATGCAACCGTCACGGTGGGCGCATTGCGTCCGTTGAACGGCGTGCAGGCGCAGGACGCGCAGGGCGCCGCGTTCTACCGCACGGCGCACGTTGATCTGGTGCGTATTCCCGACGCGACCGGAGCCGGAAATATCGACGCCATTTTCCCCGATATGAGCGCCGATGCGGAAAATCCCAAAAGCTACAATTTTGCCCCGAGCGATCGGCTGATTGAATCCATCAGATCCGGCGGCGCGGAGCCGCTATTTCGAATCGGGCGCAGCGCCGGCGCCGGCAGCGAACCGCCCGCCGATGTCGATAAATGGGCGCAAATCGTGCGCCATGTGGTGCTGCACTACAACGCGAAGTGGGCGAAGGGGTTTCGCTACGGCATTCGCTACTGGGAGGTTTGGAACCAGCCCGACTCGAAGCAATTTTGGAGCGGCACTGCGGCAGAATACTATCGCTTGTACGACAAGACCGCGCGGGCGATTCAAGCGGCAGATCCCAAGGCGCTGGTCGGCGGTCCTGGCGATTTCCAAGCCATTGATCGCGGGCGACTATCGCGAAAAATTCATCGACTACGTGCGCTTAAACGACCTGCCGTTGGATTTCTTCTCCTGGCATTTTTACGCGGTGGATTCGAACGATCCTTATGTCTTCGTGACGGTCGCCCGGCAACTGCGCATCATCCTCGATGCGCGCGGCTTCGGGTCCGCCAAGAACGTCTTGGACGAATGGAATGCGGATCCGGCCGATGAGGAACTGTCGAGCGCGTGCGCGCGCTGCCTTCGCGGCGAGTTCGCTCATCTACATGTTGGGCGGTCCCATCGATGCGCAGACTTACCGCAGCGCCGCCGGCGGCAGCCCGCTTGGGCGGCGTTGCCGGCGATGCCGTTGGCTCCGCGCTGGGCGCCTTCGGGGCGCTGAAGAGCACACCCATTGCTGATTCGCAGCAGCGGCGGCGACGATTCGGGTTTCGCGGTGGTGGCCGGCAGATCCAAGGACAACCGCCTGGTTCAAATCCTGATCAGCAACTATCAAATCGCCCCGAAATATTTAGGCGGCCCGCGCGACAACTGGGACACCACGCTTCCGCAGCGCCGCACGCTCCAATATTCCAACAATGGCGGCTACGACGCCACTATCACTCTGCCGGCGCCGGGAAAGTATCAGGTGAAGCGCTATCGAGTTGCCGATTCGAGCAACTTGGCGCTGCTCGATCAGCGTAGTGAAACGGGCCCGAATATCCGCCTGCAGGCCGCGCTGCCGCCGCCGGGAATCGAACTGATCGTAATCAGCGCGAAATGAGCTAAATGGGGTTCAAGCCGAGGCGCAAAAGATCGGCGATTTCCGCCGCGATTTGCGCCTTGCGCTGATCGTCGCCGCGAAGCAGACCCTTGGCGAGCCAGCTGCCGGCGCCACGCATGAACAGCAACAGACAATCGCGGTTGACATCGCGCATCGAACGCTCGTTGTGCGCTTCCCGGCACAGAGCGCGGTAGGCCTGCACCAATTCTCTGCCGCGCTCGGATCGCAAGGATCTTTTCCGCCTCGCTCAAAGAATCGTAGCCGGTCGAAGCGCGCAGAGGCTCGATGTCGTCGCGCTGATGCGAGATCGAATTGGCGCGCAGCACCGCAATCAACGTTTCGATCGCAGACCCTCCCTGCGCCGCGGCCTGCTCGCGGATGAAGGAAAAAATCCGGTGCGTCCGGGCGTAGCAGGCCGAGAGAATGGTTTGCTTGTCACCCACGTAGTGGTAGAGCGTTCGCTTCGTGGCGCCCACCGCGGCGGCGATGTCCTCGAGTGAAGTAGTGTCGACACCCCGTCGATTGAACAGCTGCGAGGCTGCCGCCAGAATCTTTTCGCGTTTCGCCTCGAACTGCGCTTCGCGATCGAACAAGCCGCCCGGTTGGGTCAGCAGCGGCGCGAAATCGATCGGCGGCGGATCGACCGCGCGTGCGCGGTCGGCGCCCCAGCCGCCGGCCAAGATGTCCTTGGCCGCGCCGAGAATGTCGGGGCGGCTGACGCGCAAGGCTTCCGCAAGCGGCGAGTTCAGCGGGATGGAGTGAATGATGCTGATGATGGTGCGCGCCACGATTTCAAAATCGCAGCGGCGAATGCGGCCGGCTTTGGCGCCTGTCTCGAGCAAGCTGGCGAGGCGCGCGACCACGGCCTCGAATACGCCGAGCACCGTTTCGCGCGCCGCCTGGTCGAGCAAGCCAATTTCGCTCAAGGCGGCGAGCTCCGGCTCCGCCGGATCCAAGGTGCCGGAAATGAAGTTCCCGAGTATTTGCAGCGTGCCCTTGCCGGACTGGGCGGCCTCCTCCAGCCGCCGCGCCATGATCTCCGAGGAACGCAAATAGACCTGAAACATCAGGTCCTCGCGATCCTCGACGTAGTAGTACAGCGATGCGCGCGAGAAGCCGAGCTTGTCCGCGACGTCCGTCAAGGAAGTCATCGAGATGCCTTTGGAGTTCAGCTCCCGCGCCGCTTGATCGAGCAGCTGCTCGCGGCGCGATTTCGGAGCCGTCTCCGGACGGCGCGCGGTTGCAGCGCTTTTGCCGATCAGTCGCATTGCCCTAATATTCTATTGCGCAGCCCTGGGGCTGGGTCTCGGCTTTTTGCACGCGCCCGTCCGGCGACCAGGTCATTCAGCGCTGACTTGACGTATTCGTGTCCCACCGCGTCGTCGGCAAATACTTGATCATCCATGGCGCCTTCATAGGCGAGCTTGCCCTCGCGGTTGACCACGAAAAAGCTCGGCGTCGTCTTCGCGCCGTAACTGCGCGCGATGTCACCGTCGGGGTCGAACAAGAAGGCGGTGATCGTGGCCCGCGTTTGCGCGATGCGCTCGCGCGCCGCCGCCGGCGTCAGATAGCCCGCCTTGTCCGGCGCGGCGGTATCGATGGAAAGCCATACGATTTGCTGCGAGGCTGCGTAATGCTGTAAGGCTTGCATGGCTCCGCTTTTGTATTTGACGGCCGTGAAAGGACAGACGGGGCTGGTCCATTCCAGCACCACCAGCTTGCCCAGCATAGTCGCGCAAGCTGTGCTGCTTGCCGTCGGCACCCTTGGCGGTGAACCGCGGCGCCTGCGCTCCCACATCGACGCGGCCAAGCTCGGTGGCTTGTGCCAATCCAGCGAGGACGATGCCGCCGGCCACAATCGAAGCGATTGAGGCGGCCCGTGCGATTCCCTTCAACGAATCAAAGGTAAACAACACGGGCCGCCGCGAGAGTGCTACTGGCCGCCTCCGGATTTCTCCGGTGCCGCTTGCGCAGGAGCGGCCGGCGCCGGCTGTGCATTGCTGCTGCGAGGCTTGCTGGCGACGCTTCATCGCTGCGCCCTGGGCCGCCGCCAATTCATTGGGCTCAATGAAGCCGTCATGATCGGTGTCGATCTTGGCGAAGGCCTCGGCAAACTGCTTGCCGATCGGCCCGGTCAATTCCGACATGTCCAATTTGCCGTTCATCTTGGTGTCCAGCATGCCGAACACGCGGTTCTTGTTCAGTTCCTGATCGTACGAGGCAAACTGATCCATCTTGTCGGAGGTCTCTCCGACCCACTCGTAGTGGAAGGCGGTGTAGAGCATCTCGTCGAAAGATTGATCGCCCCACGGCACGACCCGATTGTGATCCGGATTGGCCGGATTTCTCACAGAGTTGTCATAGGTGTAGACGGCCAGCAGTTTCGATCCGGCCGGAACCTTGACCGGCTGAACGAAGTTGTACTCGCGCTGCCAGTTGAAGTCGTAGTGCGGCAGGGCGACCAGCAGCGTCTTCTTGCCGTTCGGTTCGATCAGAAAGAACTTCGAGGACGCGCCGCGATAGTGAGCGTGCGGGAACGCGCCATACAGCATCATGTCCCGCGGCACATCCATGTAGGCCTGCAGCTCGGTGCTCTCCGTGTTGGCGGGAATCACGATGTTCGCATTCAACACCACGGAGTTGCGCATCACATACTTCGGTTTGTCCTTCCAGAAGTAAAGCGCGATTTGCGAGTGCTCGGTGACTTGCTGACCGAAAGGCGTGTAGTGAACTTGGAAGCCAATGGCGCCGCCCGGCGGAATGTAGGCGCCGGTGTTCGCCGGCTCGACGAAGGATTCTGCGCCGACCGCGTAGCCGCCCAGCGAGGTTCCCCACTTGCTCTCATTCGCCACTTGACCCGGTGCCGGCACTTCCGCGAGGTAACCGGTCAGAATGTGGTGTACGGTTTGGCGATTCACGACCTTGATGGTCGAGGCTCGCAGCCACTTGCCCTCTTTCAGAGGATTGACGACGTAGGGGCGCTGATATTCGACGATCCCATTCGCCGGGATGGTGTAAGCGGGAATATCCAGCACCAGGTCCGGTTTGCCCAAGGGCCATTCAGGCGCGGTGAAATTTTTGCCGGCCATCGGATCGGCTCCGGTGCCGCGCGGCGCACCGGCTTCAACCCAATGCACCAGCGTCTTGATCTGCGTCGCCGACAAGCTTCGATCGCCCAGGAAATGGCCAACGGTGGGATCGGCGCGCCACGGCGGCATGCGCTGCGTACGGATCATCTCGCGAATCATGGACGCAAACGGTGCAATCTCTTCGAATTTCGTAAAGGGCATCGGACCGATGCCACCGGGCTCATGGCAGGACACGCACTTGTCCTCGAACATCGGCGCGATGTTCTTCACGTAGGTCACCTTGCTCGCGGCGATTTTCGCGCGCTCCGGGAAGTCGATGATGCAGCCGACCGGTTCAACCCGGGCGACCGCGACCGGCTTGCCGGCGAGCATGGAATCCAGTGCGTCCTTGCGCCCAGGTGTGGTCCGCAGCGGCCTTCTGGCGTTCATAGGTGACCTTGTCGTCGATGGGACCTCGATACATGATCTTCCAGGTCTTTGGATCGATGATGATGACTTCGGCGGTCCGGGTCACCCCCAACTGCTCGCCCACCAGCTGATTGGTGTCCATGAGGATCGGCAGGTTGTAGCCGTAGGCCTGCGCCTCCGCCACAATCGCTTCGCGCTTGTCCGACGGCGTGGAGTTCAGCATGAAAATCTCGACGCCCTTGGAGGTGTATTTTTCCTGCAAGCGCCTTTACTGTCGGCGCTGATATTACGGCTCACCGGACAGTTGTTCTCCTGCGTGATCAGCACCACCGCGCTGGCGTCGCCGAGCTGGCGCAATTCATGCGAATGCAAGTTTTGATCCGACAAGCGGAAGTCATCGACCGTGACGGGCAACGCAACTTCAGGCGGCGCTTTCGCTGCCATGGTCGCCGTCGCACCGCTCAAGCCCGCGTAGCTTAGGCCTGCGATCGCAATCAATGCCGCTGCTGCGGCAGATGCACGAGTCTTCTTCATAGTCGTTAACCTTCCCCGGTGGTTCGCCATGGTATGCGCGCGCCTAGTGAGCACGCAGAGTCTACGTTTCGGTGCCATTATGCCACCAAATGTGGAGGATGTCTCCTGACCGAATCTCGCGAGGCTTGGGGGCTGCGCGCCGTCCGCCGGCAGGCCGCAAATCCCAAATTCGTGCGTTAATGTCGCATGCCTTCCCCTCATAGGCTTCGCCACGCGCTGATTTGGGCCGGTGGGACGCTCTTGGCGATCGCCACCCTGGCGCTATTGGCCGCGGTTGCGTTGGATGCCGGGTATCTTCGGCGCCCGCTGCTCAGAGTCCTCGCGTCGTACGCGGATCGGCCTATCCGCGTGGAGGGCCTCTTAAGCCTGCACATTTTTTCACGCAATCCTCGTTTGGTGGCCGAACAGGTCGTCATCGACAACCCGGCGTGGACGCCCGCCGGCAACACCGCGACCGTCGGTAAGGTCACGGTGGTGTTTGCCCCGCCGCGTCTGGGCCAGGAATTGGTCATCGATCGGCTGCAGATCGACAACGCCACACTGCACCTGCTTCGCGACGCTGCGGGGCACGCCAACTGGCAGATCCGAAATCCTGACCAAAGCGCTCCTCGCGCCATGCTCATCATCCATTCGTTGTCCATGATGGATGCGCATGTGCAGCTCGATGATGCGCAAAAACACCGGCATTTCGACGGCTCGGTCTCCGCGCACGATGCAAACGGGCCGCAGCAATTGCAGCCCTTGCGCATCGAGGGGAAAGGACAATTGAACGGCAAGCCCCTCAGCTTCGAACTGAGCGCCGATCCGCTGCGTACCGCAAGCCGCAGCGGGCAATATGCATTCAGTTTTAGCGAAAGCTCCAGCGGCTCGCATCTGACGGCCGGTGGATTCTTGCAGCATGCTTTCGACTTGCGTTCCTACGACGCGACCTTCGCGGCGACGGGCGCCGATCTTAGGGACATGTACTACCTGACCGGCGCACACCTGATAGACACCGGCACTTATCATTTGTCCGGACACCTGGCATGGCGCGCGTACACCTCCACGTACACCAATTTAGCGATCAAGAGCGGCCAGAGCGATCTTCACGGGTCGGTGTCGGTTGACTCGGCCAGGGGCCAATTCAATGTTGACGGAAATTTGAAATCGCAGAACTTGCGACTGGCCGACCTAGGCCCGCGTGCAGCGGGCCGGGATCCTGAAGCCGCATCGAACCCGCTGCTGCTGTCCACCGCGACGCCCGATCCGACTGCATTGCGCCGGGGCAGGGGGACGGTGCAATTTCACGCGCAGCGCGTGGAAGTGGGGCGAACTGTCTTGAGCGCTCTCGCGGTAAAATTTGTCAATGATCACGGAGAGCTGACGGTCGCGCCGGTGTCTGCGCAAATCATGGGCGGCAATCTGAGCGGCCAAATAAAGATCGATGCGAGGAAGGAGATTCCCGTCTCGCACCTAGAAGTTAAAATCAACGGTATGCAACTGGAACAATATCCGCGCAAAAAGCCCGGGCCGCCGCCGATCGAGGGGTCGCTGACGGTGAAGGTTGATCTCACCGGCCACGGAAAGTCTTTGCATGATGCTGCGGCCAGCGCCGACGGCACGCTGGTGGCGAGCTTGCCGGGCGGTAAGGTCCGCGATTCGCTGGCCGAGCTCACGGGCATCGATCTGCGTGGACTGGGAATGCTGCTTGCCAAAGACAAAAAAGAGGTGCCCGTGCGTTGCGGGATCGCGAATTTTCAGGCGCATGAGGGCACGCTGACGGCAAAGAGCTTGGTGCTCGACACTGTTCCGGTACTGATCGCGGGCGAAGGATTTGTTCATCTGGAGAACGAGAGCTTGGACCTGATCTTGCGCGGCTACCCGAAGCATGTGCGTTTTTTTCAATTGCGCTCGCCGATCGTGATCAAGGGCACGCTCAAGTCCCCGTCGGTCGGGATTCAGGCGCGCGATTCCAAAATGGTGCTCATCGATCCCGGCAAGGCCAAGGATGCCGACTGCGAGTCTCTGGTCCAATGAATCTCTCGGTGGCAGTGGGCAATAGCGACCATGCGCAGGGTCCGGAGGATGCTCCAGTCACCCTGGTTGAGTACGGCGATTATCAATGCCCTTATTGCGCGGACATGAATCCCATGATCAAAGCGATTGCGAAAGCCATGGGCACGCAATTGCGCTTCGTGTTCAGGCACATGCCTTTGCTGGAGATGCATCCCTACGCGCAGCATGCCGCGGAAGCGGCGGAGGCGGCCGGCGCCCAGGGAAAATTCTGGGAGATGCACGATGCCATCCTTCAACAGCAATCCGAACTGGGCTCGGATTTACTGCATCAGCTTGCATTGAGAATCGAACTCGACATCGAGCGGTTTTCCGATGATGTCGATTCGCGCCGCTACAGGCCGAGAGTGAAGCGGGACTTCATGGGCGGCATGCGCAGCGGCGTGGCCGGAACACCGACATTCTTCATCAATGGCAAACGCTATGAGGGAGCGCTGAATCACGCGTCGCTTTTGTCGGCCATAGGGCGGGCATAGTACTGCGGCCCTGGAATTTGAGCGGCAGTCCGGATTGCTTAGGGGGAATGAGATGCTCCGAGGCACGGAAAAGATCAGCGCCTCGAAGCCCCCCATTCCCCCAAGCCGTTCACTCTGGGCGTTCAATGTCACCGCGCCGAAGTTCTATTCGCTAGACGCGGACAAACTCCAGCAGTCGATTGTTGGCGGGCAAATCGTGATCGACTCGAAGCCGCAGCGCGTGGCGATCGGCGAGCGCGCCGATGTCCCTCAAGTCGCGCAGGCCCGACGCCGGATCCCGCTCTCTGAGCATCTGGTCGAAGTCGCGATTGCTATCCGAGGTGTAGCGCCCGGCGTAACGAAACGGTCCATAGATGCAGACCACTCCGTGCGGGGATAAAACGGCATCGACGCCGCGGAACATCGCCTCTACTTCCGCCCAGCCCATGATGTGCAGGGTATTGGCGCTGTAGACGGCATCGACGCTGCGCAGCGGCCAGACAGTTTGTTTGACGTCGAGAACCGTGGGGGGTCGAAGATTGCGCGTGCCTTCGAGCTTGACTCGAGACGCGAGATCGGCGAGGTAAGCCAACTGCTCGGTGGGATGCCACGTCAGATGAGTCAGGTGCGCCGCAAAGTGGACCGCGTGTTGTCCGGTGCCGCTGCCGATTTCCAGAACCTGAATGCGGTCTGCCAAAGCGGTGCGCAACACCTCGAGAATCGGACCCTTGTTTCGTTCACAGGCTTCGGAGAAAGGCAGCATGGATCCTATGTTACAGTGACGCTCCCCGCCCGCAAGACTTCAGGAGATTTCGATGGCGACGTTGTACGATTTTTCAATTCCCGCGTTGACGCGCGGACTCACCAATATGTCAGCGATTCTCGACAAGGCCGCCGCCTATGCGACCGCCAAGAAGATCGATTCGACCGTGCTCGCGCAGACACGCTTGTTTCCCGATATGCATCCGCTCAGTCGCCAGGTGCAGATTGCCTGCGATACCGCCAAGGGCGCCGCGGGACGGCTCGCAGGGATCGAAGTGCCGAAGCACGAGGATACGGAAACCACATTGCCCGAGCTCAAAGCACGCGTTGCCAAAACGCTGGATTATATAAAGACCGTACCCGCCGCCAAGGTCGCCGGCGATGATGCCCGCGCGATTGAAATCAAATTCCCCAATGGCGCGTGGAAATTCACCGCGCAGAGCTATGTCAACGATTTCGTGCTGCCGAACTTTTATTTCCACTGCAGCATGGTCTACGCATTGCTGCGCAAGAGCGGTGTGGAAATCGGCAAGGGAGATTTTCTCGGCGCGATTCAGTAAAGCCGCAAGTTCGGCCCGGTGAGACTGAACCTCCTCGGTTAAAGGCCCTCTAGGTCAGTTGATCCACCAGCTCCTCCACGCGCGCAAACAAGGCTTCCTCGGTGCGCGCGATGTGCCCGAATCTTAGCTTGAGTGGTCCGTCGAGGCGGTATTCCTTGGGCTTGCCTTGGATGAGCTTCAGCACCCGCTTGGGGTCAATTTGATTTTGCTCTTCGAACAAGATGTAGCCGCTGCTGGCCCCGGCGTCGATTTTTCGGATGCCGAGCGCAGCGGCGCGTAATTTGAGGTAGGTGGCGCGGAACAAGGACTGCGTAAACGGCGGTATAGGACCGAAGCGGTCGATCATTTCGACCTTTAATTCGTCCAATTCTTCGCGCGAGGGAGTGCTGGCGATGCGCTTGTACAGCATCAAGCGCAAGTGCACGTCCGGCACATAGTCCTCGGGAATGAGCGTCGGAATGTGCAACTCGACTTCGGGGCCCGCATCCAGAGGCCGTTCGAGATCGGCCTGCTTGCCGGATTTTAGTGCCGCAACGGCGCGCTCCAAGAGCTCCATGTACAGGTTGTAGCCGATCTCTTGAATTTGCCCGCTTTGTTCCTCGCCCAAGAGTTCGCCGGCGCCGCGAATTTCCAAATCGTGGGTAGCCAAGGTAAATCCGGCGCCCAGCTCTTCGAGCGACTCCAGCGCCTCGAGCCTCTTGATGGCATCGGCCGTCATCGCCTTTCGCGGCGGGGTGATCAGGTAGGCGTACGCGCGATGATGTGAGCGGCCGACCCGGCCTCGCAGCTGATGAATCTGCGCCAGGCCGAATCGATCGGCGCGGTCGATGACGATGGTATTGGCCGTCGGCACGTCGATCCCGCTTTCGATGATGGTCGTGCAGACCAGAACGTTGAAGCGGCGGTGATAGAAGTCGAGCATGAGTTGTTCGAGGTCGCGCTCGCGCATTTGGCCGTGTCCGACGGCGACGTTTGCTTCCGGGACCAATTCGCGTATCGCCTGCGCTGTTTTCTCGATCGTCTCGATGGTGTTGTGCACGAAGTAAATCTGACCGCCCCGGCGAATCTCACGCAGTGCCGCCTCGCGTACGATGGTTTCGTTCCATTCCAGTACGAAGGTTTTGACCGCCAGACGCTCGGCGGGAGGCGTGGTAATCAAGGACAGATCGCGCAGGCCGCCCATCGCCATGTTGAGCGTGCGCGGAATAGGGGTCGCCGTCAGCGTCAGAACATCTACTTCGGTTCGCAGGGCCTTCAATCTTTCCTTATCGCGCACGCCGAACCGGTGCTCCTCGTCGATGACCACCAACCCGAGGTCTTTGAAGCGAATCTTTCCCTGCAATAGGCGTTGCGTTGCGATCACGATGTCCACGGTGCCGGCAGAAATGCCTTCGATGACGCCGGCCGCTTCCTTGTTGGTGCGAAAGCGCGACAGGCTCTCGATGCGCACCGCCCAGTCCGCGAATCGATCCACAAAGTTGGTATGGTGCTGCTGCGCCAGCAAGGTCGTCGGCACCAAGACCGCCACCTGTTTGCCCGCTTGCACCGCGACGAACGCCGCCCGCAGCGCTACTTCCGTTTTGCCGAAGCCGACATCGCCGCAGATGACGCGATCCATGGGCTTGTCGGATTTCAGATCCGCGATGACCTGTTCGATGGCAGCGGCTTGATCGACGGTCTCCTCGAATGGAAAGCCGGCTTGAAAGGCGCGGTACTCAGCTTCGCCGGCGAGCATGCGCGTTCCTTGCCGGGCGGCCCGCCGGGAATACAGATCGAGCAATTCGGCGGCGACATCGCGAATCCGCTGCGCGGCTTTACGGCGTGCCTTTTGCCATTGATCGCCGCCGAGCTTGTGCAGGGGCGCGGTTTCGGCCGGCGCGCCGGTGTAGCGAGAAACCAGATGCAGCGACTGGACCGGGACATACAGTTTGTCGCCCTCGGCATACTCGAGCACCAGAAACTCTCCGGTATAGCCGGCGATATCCATGGTTTGCAGTCCGACATAGCGGCCCACGCCGTAACTCTCGTGCACCACCGGTGCGCCGATGCGCAAATCCGAGAGCTCTTTCAGTATCTTCGCCGGGTCTCGTTCCGCCCGGCGCCGGCGGCGTTCCTGGCGCGCGCGATCGCCGAATAGCTGCGATTCGGTGAGAATCTCCAGCGGCGGTTTCTCGAGCGTGAGGCCGGACACCGCAGCCGATACCGAGACACCCAGCTTGACTCCGCCGGCTTGGAAGGCGGCAAAACTCTCGAACACTTTCGGCTGAACTCCGCGGGCACGCAGCAGGTCCAGAATCAGTTCGCGCCGCCCGGCTGATTCGGCGGCAATCAGAATGCGCGCATCGGAAGCATCGACATGCGATACCAACTCGGCGGCCGGTTGCTCTGCGCGCGGATCGATGCGAACCACGGCCGGCGCCGCCGTCGGAAAATTTTGCACCCGCCCGGGTGTTTCTGGGGGCCATTCGAAGGAACGCAGTCAGGACCTTGGGCCACGGCGACAAGGCCTGCAGGAATTCGTCGGGCGCCAGATAGATTTCGGCGGGATCCAAAATCGGGCCGGTAGCGATCGTGTCGCAGCTGTTCATGGCGCTCTACAATGCCGCTCCACAACCCTCCAGCGCTCGAGGCTGCATCGTTGATGTCCACCACGACGCTATTGGGCGGCAAATACTCGAACAATTGCGAAGTGCGGTCGAAGAACAGCGGCAGGAAATACTCGATTCCGCCGGGGGCCATGCCGGCGCTGATGTCGCGGTAAACCGCCTGCTCGGAAAGATCTCCGGTGAAGCGCAGCCGGTAACGGCGCCGAAACTCACGCACCGCCTCCGGGTTTAAGGGAGTTTCGCGTGCCGGCAACAGGTGAATGCGGTCCAGCTTGTCGAGCGAACGCTGTGTCTCGGGATCGAAGCGCCGGATGCTGTCGACGTCTCGATCCAGCAGGTCGATGCGATAGGGCGTATCCGAGCCCATGGGAAATACGTCGATGAGCGAGCCGCGGACCGCGAATTCGCCGTGCGCCGCGACTTGTGTGACCGCGGCATAACCGGCCATCGCGAACTGCGCGCGCAGCGCCTCGAGATCGAGCGTTTCATTAAGGTGTACCTTGAGCGAGTAGGCCTCGATGTAGCTGCGCGGCGCCAGACGCTGCAACAGCGTATCAATGGCAACCAGCCACACGCCGTGGCGCGCGCGCGGCAATTCGGCCAATGTCGCAAGCCGGGCAGAGGTGATATCCGGGTGCGCCGAGAAGCTGTCGTAGGGCAGCGTCTCCAGATCGGGGAATACCCGGACATGGAGGCTTGACCCGGCAAAGAATCGGATTTCCTCGCTCAAGGCTTCAGCTTCGCGCGAGTTCTGCGCAATGACCAGCAAGGGACCCGTGGCATGCGGCAGCCGCTTCGGCGATCGCCAGCGCCGGGGCTGCGCCATACAGTCGGCCCCATTTGACCGGGCGTTCGCTGCTATCGGGAAGGATGGGGCCGAGTAAAGACATTTGCGTGTTTTAAAAAAATAAAAAACGCCCGCCGCGAACGAGTCGCGGTGGGTACTTAGGGAATCAATTAGATGATGTTACGCGAACCTAGGTGACGGTTACGCAGCGTCATTGGGTTTTTCGGAACTCACGACGACGCTGTGAATGACGTGCTCGCGCTCGAAATACACGACGAATCCGGGATACTCCCAGCGCGAAATCGGCGGCTGTCCAACGGCCGGAACCTTGGTGGCGGGAGCGCCGAATTTGCCCGCAACCTGGTCCATGGTCATGCCGCGGGTGGGCGTGGGCACATCGGACTGTTTGACGGCGATGCCGTTATCGACGGCGATGGTCTCGGCCCCCGCGACGCCGCTCGCGAGTACGGCGGCTAGCAGCAGAATTCGATACCTCATGGCGTACCTCATATGTTACCGATATCCTATGTTTACTTTGGCCCCTTGAAACTATACCACTGCCTTTATGGACCAATACTTGACTCAATTAACACTCTGATTGTGTTGCCATTTAATCGGTCCCGCTAAGGATTCGCCGCCGCTCATGTTCCAGCCCCTCCCTGTCTTTGTGGGTCTGCGGTACTCGCTGGCTCGCGAGCACAGCTTTTTCGTCTCTTTTATCACCTGGGTGTCGCTGCTTGGCGTCGCCGTGGGCGTGGCGGCCCTGATTACGGTGCTTTCGGTGATGAACGGCTTCGAATCGGAGCTGCGCGGGCGGCTGCTGAGCTTGTCGGCGCACGCTACCCTGACCTTGGGCGGCGAGCCCATACCCGATTGGCGGGCCCGCCTGGGCCAGCTGCAGGGCTCGCCCGGGCCTGACGGGCGCCGCGCCGTATTTGGATTCCGACGCCATGCTGAGCAAGCAGTCCTCGATGAGCGGCGCGATCGTGCGCGGCATCGATCCTGAATCGGAACCGAAGGTTTCCGACGATCGCCGATGCCATGCGCGAGGGCAAGCTGACCGATCTTAAGCCGGGTACGAATCGAATCATCCTGGGACGAATGCTGGCATACCAACTGCAGGTGGGTCCCGGCGATACGGTGGTCGTGATGATCCCGGGCAATTCCGACAGCCAAGGCGGCGGATTCACGCCGCGTCTGCAGGAGTTCCAGGTCGTCGGCACCTTTGAAGTCGGCTTGCAGGAGCATGACAGCGTGCTTGCATTGATCAACTTGAGCGATGCCGAGGCCTTGCGGGGTCTTTCCGGACCCACTGGAATTCGGCTCAAGTTCGACGATGTGCTCAAGGCGCCCGCCCTGGCGCGCATCGCGGCCGCGCGCTTGCATTCGAAAATGCAGGTGCGCGACTGGACCCAGGAGAACGAAGCGTACTTTCGCGCCGTTCGCATCGAGAAGACGATGACGGGACTGATACTCCTGCTGATTGTCGCGGTGGCGGTGTTCAACATCGTGGCCACGCTGGTCATGGTGGTCAACGACAAGCGCACCGATATCGCCATCTTGCGAACGTTGGGATTGAGCCCCAAGGGGAGTGCTGGCGGTCTTCATGACGCAAGGCGTGCTGATCGGCTGGATCGGCACGGCGCTTGGCGTCGGACTGGGTCTTGCCCTGGCGCTGAACGTCGATGTGATCGTGCCGTTTCTGGAGAGCACTTTCCATTTCCACATCATGGATCCCGATGTCTACTACGTTTCCGGCATCCCCAGCGAGTTGCATCCGCCCGACGTCGTCAGAATCGCCATCGCCGCGTTCGTTCTGACTTTCAGCGCAACGATCTATCCGGCCTTGCAGGCGGCCCGCACGCAGCCCGCCGTCGCACTGAGATACGAGTGATGCGCTACTGGTACGAGGGATTTCTCGGCTTTCGGTATTTGCGCTCCTCGCCGCATCGCGGTTTCGTCTCCTTGATCGCCGGGATCGCCATCGTGGGTTTGGCCTTGGGCGTGGCCGTGCTGATCATCGTGCTTTCCGTGATGAACGGCTTCGAGGAGGTGCTGCGCACCCGCATTTTGAGTCTGACGGCGCACGCCACGATTTCCGGCCTCGAGGGCCGCATTTCGAACTGGCGCGCGGATATTGCAAAACTGCAGGTCTTTCCCGGCATCAATGGCGCAGCACCCTATATCGAGGAACAGGGGTTGATGACTCACGGCAACAAATCATCCGGGGTCTTGATGCGCGGCATCGATCCTGCGGCCGAGTCGCGTGTCGTGGACCTGAGTCCGCATCTTTTGAGCGGCCATTTGACCGATCTGACGCCGGGCAGCTATCGGGTGATTCTGGGCAAAGACTTGGCGGAGGAACTCGGCGTGAAAGTCGGCGAGCGGGTGGTGTTGATCGTCGCCATCGGCGACGTCACGCCGCTCGGCGTGCTGCCGCGGATGCGCGCATTCGAGGTGGCCGGAATTCTTTCCGTCGGCATGTACGAATACGACCGGCGCATTGCCGTGATGGCGATTCAGGACGCCGCGAAACTGCTGCGCATGGGCAACGACGTGACCGGAATCCGGCTTGAATCTCGCGGACATGTATGCCGCGCCCCGCATGGCGCGCGCCGCCGCCATCGCGATCGGCGGCGGGCGTCGAGATTCAGGACTGGACCAATGAACACGTGAATTTCTTTCGCTCCATCACGATCACGAAGCGGATTTTGTTCGTGATGCTTTCGCTGATGGTCGTGGTCGCGGCGTTCAACATCGTCTCGACCATGGTGATGGTGGTGAAGGACAAGCGCCGCGACATCGCGATCCTGCGCACCTTCGGCTCCTCGCCGCGCAGTATCCTGTCGGTATTCTTTGTCCAGGGCAGCCTCATTGGATTGCTCGGCATCCTCTGTCGGCGTCGCACTCGGCGTGCTCATTGCGGTGAATCTGCAGGAGCTCGTGCACGGGCTCGAGGCCATCGTCGGCTTCAAATTTCTCGACGCGCGCGTGTACTTCATGAGCGACTTGCCGGCGCATGTGCGCTTGACCGACGTGCTGCGCATCTGCGGATTCGCCTTCGTTCTGGCCTGCCTGTCCACCGTATACCCGGCGGTGCGTGCCGCGCGCTTGTTGCCGGCCGAATCTTTGCGAAACGATTGAGGATTTAGAGGATGTCGACTTCAATGGATACGGTGCTGGAAGGCGTGGATCTGGTCAAAGAGTTTGTTCAGGGCGGGGTGACGTTGCAGGTGCTGCGCGGCGCGAACATCAAAGTACGCGCCGGCGAGCGCATCGCCATCGTCGGCGCCTCCGGGTCGGGCAAGACCACGCTGCTGCAGCTATTGGGCGGCTTGGATCTGCCGACCCGCGGTACAGTCGGTATTGCCGGTTCGGCGATGAATCAATTGAGCGACGCGGAGCGCGGGCGTCTGCGCAACCACGCCGTCGGCTTCGTGTATCAATTTCATCATTTGCTGCCCGAGTTCACGGCACTGGAGAACGTGGCCATGCCGCTGCTCGTGCGGCGCATGAGCCCACGCGCCGCCATGCGCGAGGCGCAAGCGCTTATTGGCGCGCGTCGGATTGGGCGAACGCCTGAGCCATCGGCCCGCGCAACTTTCCGGGCGGTGAGCGCCAACGCGCCGCGGTCGCCCGCGCTCTGGTCACGCGGCCCAAGCTGGTGCTGGCGGATGAGCCGACCGGAAATCTGGACGGCAAGAACGCGGCGCAGGTGTTCGAACTGATGCTGGAACTCAACCGCGAACTCGGCACCAGTCTGGTGATCGTCACGCACGATGAAAGATTGGCAGCACGCCTGGATCGAGTGCTCACTCTGACAGACGGGATCCTAGTCGAGCGCGATGCTGCGCTCGCTTGAGCGCGCGCGGCGTCGCCGCAGCTGATAGATGACCCGGGCGCGCCATGCGGCCTGTGCCAGTACGTAGCCGGAAGCAGCCGCGATGAGACCGAGGACCAGGGCTCCCAAGCAGCAGCGGCGGCCAGAGCAGGCCCATGTCCGCCCAGAGCGTCCGATGACTGATGGCGTGCAGGAACGGCATCAGATCCCAACCCAGAAGCTTGGCGCCCACCCAGAGGGACCCGGCCACCTGGGGCACCCAGGTGAAAGGATTGCTGACGAAAACCGTGGCGATGAGCACCGGTAGGTTGAGCCGAAAGAACACGCTGAGCAAAGCGCAAGTGACCAGGTGCACAGGCAGGGGTGTCGGCGGAATAAAGGCGATAAACAGGCCGAGGGCGAAGGAGCGGGATACGCTGGCGCGATTAAACGTCCAGCAACGGCGGTCGAGCATGAAGGCGGTGAAGTGCTTCAGACACCAATGCTTTTCCAGCGTGCTGCGGTCCGGAGTGACGCTCTGTAGCCAGCGTTTCATGGTTTTTGTTTTACGTCTCCTGAGGCGTCATTATGCCGATTTCGTGACGCCTGCACTCGACTCCGTGACCATTTGGGAAATCAATGGCTTGTAGCGGGCGGCAAAAGCACTGTCTGAACAGTCGGCGGTCAAGTATCATGCCCGCAGCTTTGCATTTGACTTAAACGAGGGCGCAATGTGGGAGATTATCCGCGCGGGCGGCGGCTTCATGTGGCCGATCATTATATGTTCCATCGCGGCGGTCGCCATCATATTGGAGCGCCTTTGGACTCTACAGAGCAACCGGGTCATCCCCCGTGACCTGGCTCAAAAAGTCTGGAACTGGATCGAAGCGGACCAAATGAGCGACAAATTGGTGGTTGCGCTGGAACAGAACTCGCCGCTGGGCAAGCTGTTGTCCATCGGACTTGCCAATCGCGATAAGCCGCGGGAGATCATGGTGGAGCGCCTCGAAGACGGCGGCCGCCACGTCATCCACGATTTGGAGCGTTTCCTCAATACGCTCGGCACGATCGCCGCCGTCGCTCCGCTGTTGGGACTTCTAGGAACCGTCGCCGGGCATCATCCATGCGTTCAACGCAATCACGGCGAGCGGACTCGGTGATCCGAGAACGCTTTCCGGCGGTATCGGCGAAGCCCTGATCACGACCGCGGCGGGATTGACCGTGGCGATTCCCTCGCTGATCGCCTATCGCTTCTTGAGAAGCAAGGTTGAGCGCCTGGTCATTCGAATGGAGAAGGAAGCCATGAAACTCGTCGATGCACTCGACGAACGCGGAGGTTTCGCCAAGCGATGAACCTGCGCCCGCGCCGTCAAGAGGATCCTGAAATCAATCTGATCAACATGATTGATGTGCTGCTGGTATTGCTGATCTTCTTCATGGTGTCGACGACGTTCAATCAAGAAGGGCGAGTCAAAGTTCAGCTGCCGCAGTCGAGCGACATGCCGATACCGCGGGGCTCGCGCGAACCGCTGGTCATCACCGTCACCGCCGAGGGCGCCTACCGCGTCAATGAGCGAACTTTGATCAATTCCAGCCCCGACACCTTGCGCGCAGCATTGCAGAAGGAGGCCGGTACGGATCGCGGGCCCATCACGATCCGTGCAGATGCTCGCAGCACACATCAGGCCGTGGTGACGGCGATGGACGTCGCGGGGAAACTCGGCTTCGCGCAACTCAATATCGCCACCGTGCATGAGGATAACGCCCCTTGAGCGCCGCGCCGGCGGCTGTCAGCCCCACCACTGACGGCTGGGCGATCTATCGCCGGGTGATCAGATACGCGAGGCCGCACGCGGGGATGTTTTTCGTCGGTGTCTTGGGCGCGATTCTTTTCGCCGTGTCCAATGCGTCGCTCGCGTACCTGGTGAAGCGTTTCATGAAGGGCACGTTCGTGCTCCAGGATCCCAACGTCCTTTGGGAGGTTCCAGCCGGGGTGGTGCTGCTGTTCACGCTTCGAGGCGTGGGGGACTACATCGCCAACTATTTTCCGAGCTGGGTGGGACGCCAGGTCATCAAAAGCCTGCGCCACGATCTGTTCCAACACTTCATGCGCCTGCCGATCGCCTATACGGATCAACAGCAGTCCGGACACCTGTTGAACAAACTGACCAACAATATCGAACTGGTCGCGGCCGCCGCAACCAGCGCGGCCATTTCCCTCATCAGCGATTCGCTGAGCATCGTGATTCTGATCGGTTATCTGTTCTATCTGAACTGGCATCTCGCCGCTTTTTGCATTGCCGCGGCGCCGGCGATTGCCTGGTTGATGCAGATCGCGAACCGCAGCTTCCGCCGTTACAGCCAGCGCATTCAAAATTCAATGGGCGACATCACGCGGGTGGCAAAGGAAGCCATCGATGCCTTGCGTCTGATCAAGATTTTCAACGCCGAGGATCACCAAACGCAGCGCTTCGAACTCGTCAACGAACACAACCGTGCCTCCAACATGAAATTGGTGCGGGCCAAGTCCATCAGCAATCCGGTCGTGCAATGCATCGCCGCGATCGCGTTGGGCAGCGTGCTGTTCGTGGCGATTCATCAAATTCAGGCCGGCGATTTGACGCTGGACGACTTCTTCGGGTTTTTGACGGCCCTGTTCCTCATTCCATCGCCACTTCGCAGCCTCGTCAATATGAGCGGTCCGCTGCAGCAGGGCATCGCGGCGGGGCAAAGCGTTTTCGAAGTCTTGGACGAGCCCACCGAAGGGGAGGGTGGCACGCGCGCGCTGGCGCGCGCCCGCGGTGAGATCGAATTTCGCGGCGTGTCCTTTGCCTACGGCGGCGACAAGGGCGACGTGCTGCGGGATGTGAGTTTCCACGTGCGGCCCGGCGAAACCGTGGCCATCGTCGGCCGATCCGGCAGCGGCAAGACCACGCTCGTCGGCCTGGTACCGCGATTTTTCGATGTGCAGCAGGGCGCAGTGCTGTTGGACGGAGTCGACGTGCGCGAATACCGCTTGACCGATTTGCGTTCGCAGGTGAGCCTGGTCAGCCAGGAAGTGGTGCTGTTCAACGATACGATCCGCAACAACATTGCCTTCAATGCCGTCGGCAAGACCGACGCGCAAGTGGAGGAGGCGTCGCGCGCCGCGAACGTCATGGAGTTCGTCAATCAACAGCCGCAGGGTCTCGATACCATGCTCACGGATCGCGGGCAGAATTTTTCGGGCGGCCAGCGGCAGCGAATGTCCATTGCGCGTGCATTGCTCAAGGACTCGCCGGTGCTGATTCTCGACGAAGCGACCGCGGCGCTCGACAACGAATCGGAGCGGCGAGTCCAGCAAGAACTGGCGCTGCTCATGAAAGGCCGCACCACCCTGGTCATTGCCCATCGGCTCTCGACGGTGGAAAACGCCGACCGGATCATCGTGCTCGACCAAGGGCGAATCGTGGAGACGGGAAGCCACCAAGAGCTGTTGGCACGCGGCGGATTGTATGCAGCGCTGCATGGGATGCAGTTCAACGCTTGAGCGGCGACTCACGAATGTCAGCGCAATTCTGGCTCAATAAAGTTTGGTATGGCGGCGTCCCGCCGCCATGGTGGATGATGCCTCTGTCGGCGATCTACGCTGCGATAGCGCGCGTGCGCCGCTCCGCTTATTCGTTGCGTCTGCTGCCCTCGACGCGCCTGACATGCCCGGTCATCGTCGTCGGAAACTTGACGGTCGGAGGCACGGGAAAAACCCCGCTGGTGTGCTGGCTGGCCGGACAGCTGGTCGAACTCGGTTTCAGGCCGGGAGTGGTGACCCGCGGTTACGGCGGCTCGTCCCGCGCGCCGCGGCTTGTTCAGGCCTCGGACAATTCGGATGAGGTCGGCGATGAAGCCATCTTGCTGGCGCGCCGCAGCCGCGTTCCCGTCGCGATCGGGCGCAATCGGCCCGCGGCGGCACAGCTGTTGATCGATGCGGGCTGCGACGTCATCGTCAGCGACGATGGATTGCAGCACTATGCTTTGCAGCGGGATTGCGAAATCGTCGTCATCGACGGCGATCGGCGCTTCGGCAACGGGCGCCTGCTGCCCGCCGGTCCCTTGCGCGAGACACCGGCGCGTCTCAGGCGTGCGGACGCCATCGTACTGAACGGCGGAGATGCGCAGAGCGACGGCGCGCTGCGCATGCGATTGCTGGCTACCAGCGCGGTCGCGATGAAATATGGCACATCCAAGCCTTTGCGCGAGTTCTCCGGCCAACCCGTGCACGCGATCGCGGCGATCGGCAATCCGCAGCGATTCTTTGCCACGCTGCGCGCGGTCGGCATCGACATCGTTGAACATCCACTGCCGGATCATGCCAGGCTGGGGATTGACGACATTTCCTTTGCCGACGACCTGGCGGTGCTCATGACGGAAAAAGATGCCGTAAAATGCCGGGATATCGCAGGGCCGCATCATTGGTACGTACCCGTCAGCGTGGCCTTCGCACCGGGTGACGCGGAGAAGCTGCGAAGCATCGTGGCCAGGTCGGTGGAGAGGCGCGCGGCGCGCATATAAAGGGACATATGGACAAGCGTTTGCTGGATTTGTTGGTTTGCCCGATTTGCAAGGGTCCGCTGCGTAGCGTCGGCGCCGGAAATGCGCAAGAGCTGGTTTGCCGTGCGGATCGGCTGGCCTACGCCGTGCGCGACGGCATCCCGCTGATGCTGCCCGAGGAGGCACGGGCATTGAACGCCGATGACCCGCTGCTCGAAAGTTAGCGTTACGGTGTTTCACGTCATCATACCGGCGCGCTTTGGATCGACCCGGCTGCCTGCGAAGCCATTGCTGCAAATCGGCGATCGGCCGCTGATTCAATGGGCGTGGCAAACCGCAATCGACAGCGGCGCGGCGTCGGTACTCGTGGCAACCGACGATGAACGCATTCGCGCCGCGGCGGTGAAGTTTGGCGCCGATTGCGTGATGACATCGCCGCATCATGTCTCGGGTACCGATCGAATCGCCGAGACTGTGCGCGCCAAAGGATTTGCAGCCGACGATATTGTCGTGAATCTGCAGGGCGATGAGCCAATGATACCCGCCGGAGTTGTTGCGAGCGTGGCGCAGGGGTTGCGCGAAGTCGCGGGAAGCGACATCAGCACGGCGATTGCGCCCATCCGCTCGCTGCCGGAATTTCTCGATCCCAACTGCGTCAAGGCGCTGCGCGCACGCGATGGACGTGCCTTATATTTTAGCCGGGCGCCGGTGCCTTGGCCGCGCGACAGTATATCGGCCCAAGCCCCGGCGTCGTTCCACGGTGCATGGCGCCACATCGGCATCTACGCCTATCGGGTCCGCAGCCTCTTGCAGTTTGCGGCATGGCCGCCCACGCCGCTCGAGATGACGGAGAAACTCGAGCAATTGCGCGCTCTCGAGCACGGCATGCACATCCACCTGGTGACATTGGCTGAACCGCCGCCGGCGGGGATCGACACACCGGAGGATCTGGAGCGCGTCAGAGCAGCACTCACAAGCCCATAGCTTTGCGCAGAAACGCATCGCTTTTGCGCAGCATTTCCGCACGAATGGCGGAATCCTCGAGTTGATGGTCGACATCGGGCCAGGTAATCAATTCGTGCGGCACGCCCGCGGCCGCCAGACGATCGGACATTTCCTTCGATTGCCGGATCAGCACATTGCGGTCCATCTCGCCGTGGAAGAGCAGCACCGGCACTTTGATCTTCGCCGCGTTCAGCGCCGGCGATCCTTCCCGGACATGCGATCCTT
The DNA here is from genome assembly GCA_963721095.1 of uncultured Gammaproteobacteria bacterium. Taxonomy (GTDB): domain Bacteria; phylum Pseudomonadota; class Gammaproteobacteria; order Steroidobacterales; family Steroidobacteraceae; genus Bog-1198. Next base: position 257,423 of record CAVRHU010000002.1, read on the forward strand.
CGCCGATTTCCTTGCCGACGATCACGAAATTTGACCAGCGGCGGTGTTCTTCCTTGAACTCGGCCAAGTCCGTCACCGGTGCAATCGCGATGACTGCTTTGAACACGCCGGGATCGACCACCGCCGATTGCAACGCCGCGTATCCCCCATACGACCAGCCGACGACCGCCAGCTTGTCCGGGCTTGCGATGCCCTGTGCAACCAGCCACTTGCCTGCGTCAAGCACATCACCAATGGCCGTCGGCCAGGAGCGAAAGCCATTTTGTTTGAAAAAGTCGTCTCCGTAGCCGGTTGAGCCGCGAAAGTTCGGCTGCAATACCACATAGCCGCGTGACGCATAGAATTGTGCCAGCCAATCAAAGCCCCAGTAGTCGCGAGCGCTCGGGCCGCCATGCGGCAAGACGATCGCCGGAAGATCCTTGGGCGACTCGACGCCGGGCGGCAGCGTCAAATAGCCGGGGATCAAGGTCCCGTCGGCTGCCTGATAGTGGACCGGTTTGACGCTGGCCAGCTTGACGCCTTCCAGTGGCCCTCTGACCACCAAGAGCGTCTGCAGCTGCCGTAGTTTCTTGTCGAACAGGTAGTAAACGCCCGGATCCTGATCGCTCCCCGCGCGAATCAGCAGCTTGCTTTCGTCCAAACTCGAATCTACGACGCGCAGCGAAGGCTGCGAAGGGAGCGCTTTCGCCAGTGCGGCCAACATTTTCTCGAAGTCCGGATCCAAAAAATGGTAGTGCGAGAAGTCGTCGGTGTAACTCACACCCACCACTCGATGGCGGCGGCCGATGCGATTCAATCCGCCGACATCCACGTCGGGCCGGGCGTAGAGGAGATCTTCCTTCAACGAGCCGTCCAGCGCGACCGTATAGAGCGCGCGCCGGCCATCCAATTTTTTGTAGCCGTACGCCAGATTCGCGTCATGATCGACGGCAACGGGTTCGAAGCCGTTGTGATCCTCGCCCACCACTTCGCCCATGGGCTGCCAATCGCGCGAATCCGTTTTGCGATAGTAATAGACGACGTTGCCCGAATCGTAAGCTCCGGCCGCACCGACCCTTGACCGCGCGCCCATGATGCGCACCGTGCCGCGACCGTCGCTGATGTAAGTGATCACCTCCTCTCGCGGCTGCTCGATGGTGCGCGTAGACAGGGTTTCCGTATCGACGCGATCGACCGCAATGCCGCTCTGTGACGACCCGATGTGGCTGCCGGTATGGTCATCCGGCAGGTGCAACCGGGTCATCAACACGGCGCCGTCCTCATCCGGGAGCCAATCGATGACGTTGCCATCGCCCAACATGATTCCTCGCGTGTATATATTGGTTCTGGCACTGAGAAGCTGCATCTTTGAGCCGTCGACATTGATCGCGAGCTGGCGAGAGACCTGCACCGGTTCAAGCATGACGTCGCTGTTAACAACGCCGTAGATGGTGCAGATCAGCCTCCGATTCGACACCCAGCTGCAGCCGCCAAGCCGTTCGGGCTTACCGGTGGCGCCGAGGATGGGTTTGCTGCTCAGGGATGCGCCCTTGGCAAGACTTTGAACATAAACCACCGATCCCTGGCCGGTCGTGGCAGTGACATAGGCGATACTCATCCCGTCAGGAGACAGGCTGACATTCTCCACACTCGGGCGGGCGCCAAAAGCTTTTGCGGCATCGAAGGCCGGCTCGGCGATTGATCCAAGGGGAAGTGCCGCAAGCAGCAAACTTCCCGCCAGTATGGTTGGTAACGACATCCCGCCTCCCTGCCTGTTTTTATTGGACCTGTGAATCATAATGATTGCATGGGCACAGTACAAAGATCCGCGGAACCGGGACGGACGCCGCAACGCGTGCTGTTCGTATGTTTGGGCAACATTTGCCGCAGTCCGACCGCTGAGGGTGTGTTGCGGCACTTGGCCGCGAGGGAAGCGCCTGAGTTAGCCCTGGAGATCGACTCCGCCGGCACGGCCGATTATCACATCGGCGCGCCGCCGGATCCGCGCAGTCAACGCGCCGCACTGCGGCGCGCCATCGATATTGGCGGCCTGCGGGCGCGTCAGGTCTCAGCCGATGATTTCGCGCGCTTCGATCTTATCCTGGCGATGGACCGGGGAAACCTTCGAGCGCTGCAAAGCCTGCGGCCGCATAGTGCGCGCGCCGCAGTAAAGCTCTTTCTGGACTATGCGCCCGAGTTGGGAATGCGGGACGTGCCCGATCCTTACTATCGCGATGCCGCCGCTTTCGAGCAAGTGCTCGATCTCACGACGGCCGCTTCGCGCGGTTTGCTCGCGGCCTTACAGAAGGGTGCGTAGCAGCCAATACAGGCCGCCGGCGAGCGCGATCGATACCGGCAGGGTGAGCACCCAGGCCATCAGCAGCGCGCGCACCGTGGCCCACTGCAGTCCGGAGCCGTTCGCGACCATCGTTCCCGCCACGCCGGATGAAAGCACATGCGTCGTGCTGACCGGGAGGCCGTACATTTCAGCGGCGCCGATGGTGGCCATCGCGACAATTTCCGCCGACGCGCCTTGTGCGTAGGTCAAATGCGTCTTGCCGATGCGTTCGCCGACCGTCACCACGATTCGCTTCCAACCGATCATTGTGCCCAACCCTAGAGCGATCGCTACGGCCACCTTGACCCAAGTAGGAATGAATTTGGTGGAGTGATCGAGCTCCTTTTTGTACGCACCGAGCGAGGCCTGGTCGGCAGCCGATACGTTCAATGACTTGCTCTTACCCATGTAGCGCAGGCCCTCGCTCACCAGGTACATCTCGTTGCGGATGTTGACCATGGAGCTTGGCGGAACCTTATCCATCGAGTGGTATCTGCCAACCTCCGAACCGATGGTGTCGGCGAGCGCGCTGAGTGCAGCGACACCCTCGGGCGTAACTGTGCGACTGCGCACCAGATCCACGGCGGCGGTGCGCGGATCGGCCGGTGCGGCGCCCACGGCGTAACGCGACAGTGCGGTATGAGCTTGTGCCGAAGCCGCCATGAAGGCATTCACGTCCTGCTCATGCATGGTGCGATTCAGCGCGTAGGCGGTCGGCACCGTGCCGATGAGGATCAGCATGATCAGCCCCATGCCCTTTTGGCCGTCATTTCCGCCGTGAAAGAAGCTCACGCCGGTGCACGTCAGGATCAGCAACCCGCGAATCCACAGGGGCGGCGGCTTGTTGCCTTCAGGCTCCTTGTAGAGCGCCGGAATTCTGATGACTGATTTGAGTATGGTCAGCAGCAGCCAGGCTGCGCTGAATCCGATCAACGGCGAGATCAGCAGGGTTTGACCGATCTTGGTCGCCTGACCCCAATCGACGCCGCTGGTGCCCGAGCCGCTCGCCGACATGAGCTGATTCATCAGGCCCACGCCAATGATGGAGCCGATGAGCGTATGCGAACTCGACGAGGGAAGGCCGAAATACCAGGTACCAAGATTCCACAAAATCGCCGCGATGAGCAGCGCGAACACCATGGCAAAGCCCGCTCCGCTGCTAACTTGCAAAATCAGTTCGACCGGCAGCAGTGAGATGATCCCGAACGCGACGGCGCCGGTGGACACGAGCACTCCCAGAAAATTGAACGTTCCGGACCAAATGACCGCGAGGTTGGGCGACATGGAATTCGTATAAATGACCGTGGCGACCGCATTGGCGGTGTCATGAAAGCCATTGACGAACTCGAACCCCAACGCGATCACCAACGCGATACCGAGCAGGATGTAGGGATAGGCTCGGGTGTCGTGCACCACCGATAAGTCGTCGGCCAGATGATAACCGGCGTATATGATTCCGGAGATGACCACCACCATCGCCAGAACGTTGAACCAGGGATTGGACTTGTGCGAGACCAGTCTCGAAGAGGCCGGCTTGCTAGTTCCTAAAGAGGTCTGGTCGAGCGGGGCGGTATTGGCCATTTGTGTTTCCAAGTATTTATGAGGCGCAGTCCCCACTATATAGATTCGACTTGTGACAATTAGATGACACCCCGGATCTGAGCGCGCATGCCCTTCACCATTTCCCACACCGCCGTCGTGCTGCCTTTTTCGCGATGGCTCGCGCGCTGGCAACTATTATCAGCGGCAACTATCGGCGCTATGGTTCCGGATTTTCGAATATTTTTTCCCGGAGTGCCGCGCGTTGAAACGCACAGCCTGACCGCGTTATTTACGTTCTGTCTGCCGGTTGGGCTGGTCACTTATTGGGTGTTTCAGCGCGTGATCAAGTCGCCCATACTGGAAGTGCTGCCGGAGGGCCCCTATGCGCGATGGCGCCCATTCGCAGCCGAAGCCGATATTCGCTCGATTCGGCAGTGGTTACTGGCCGGCGTCGGCGTGTTGGGGGGCGCGTTGACGCACTTGGTTTGGGATGCCTTTACGCACGACGGCGGCAGGGGTGTGCGCATGTTCCCCGTGCTCGACGATTCGCTCATCGACATTGGCAGCCGGCATATTCCGGCGATGTACGTGCTGCAGGACCTGGGTTCGCTGCTGGGACTCGCTGCGGTGCTCGCAATGCTCTGCTATGGCCTGCGCCGTGGAACTCAAACAGCCGTGCCGAACCGGCTGGTCCGGACCCGCGAGCGTCTCGTGTGGTGCGTGATCTACGCGCTGGCGGCGGGGATTTTCACGGCGGCGTTTTATATATGGGTGAGGCTGGGTCAGCCGCCCACGCGCTCAATCGTCTTGCGCGCCTCCGGGACAGCCATTGCCAGTTTACGCGGCCTTGCGGCCGCGCTGCTAATCGTCAGCGTGGCCCTCGACCTGAGGCTGCGTCAACTCCATCACCGTTCGTCCGATCTTTGAACGTCGGTCGGCGCTGAGGACCAGACGACATACTTGTTATCCGTCCCGGTGCTGGCGGGCGCTGCCTCAACCACACGCGCGGGCGGTGCTGCCGCCGCGGGCGCCGGTTCGCGAGTCGGAGTCGGCTCGGGCGAGGAACTCACTGCCGGCGACTCCCGAACCGCGTCGAACGACGGCTGTTCTTGCGGGCGCTCGTAGGCGGGCGTCGTAGAAGGCGGCGCGGGCTCTGCTGTCTTGGACTCGGACCCCGCGAAGTTGTTGGCCGCATTTTGGCCGGGCTGATTCGCTCCCGAGCCATTGGCATTGTTTTCTCCGCCGTCGCGTCGGCCACGACCGCGTCGTCTGCGGCTCCGGCCGCCGCGCTCACCGCGTTCGCCACGTTCACCGCGCTCGTTAGGGGCGCGCTCGGCTTCGTTTCCGGTGCGAGGTGCAAGATCCGGCCGAGGCGCTTGCTCTTGACGAGGCGGCTGTTCCGGTCGCGGTTCGGCGCGTTGGCCGGCGGCATTGCGCTCCGGTTGCGCTGAGCCCTCAGGCCGGCGTGGATTTGCTTCGTGGCGATTGTCCCGAGGATTCTCGCCACGTGGCCGACCATCGCGGCGCGGATCCCGCGGACCGTCGCGCCGGATGTCGCGATTGCGGTCCCGATCGCCGCGATCGCGGTTCCTATCCCGGTCGCCGCTGCTGCGATAGCGATCGTGCCGGTTGTCGCGATGCTGCGGCCGGTCGCGTTGCGGTTGCGCCGGCGCAGCGGCCGCCTTTGCCGCCGCGCGCGCAGCAGGATCGCCAAACAGCCAGCGCCAAAATCTGACCAGCGCGCCAACCTGCGGGGCTTCGATGGGTGCTTTGGCTGCCGGAACCGGCATCGGTGCGACGGGTGCGGTGGAGGCGGGCAGGATGCTCGGCACCAGCGGCACATCGCCCGGCGGCTTCTTGTCTCGATTGCCGATGTTCGAATCATCAACGCTGGGTTGATCCGGCAACTGGTAACTGACCGTGCTGTTCTCGGGAAGCTCCCTTTCGTCATCACGAACACGGCGCAAGGCGTACGCCGGTGTCTGCATGTGAGGATTTGGCACGACGATCAGCGATACTTTGTCGCGCGATTCGATCTGATTGAGCTGTTCGCGCTTCTCGTTCATGAGATAGGTCGCAACATCGACCGGAACCTGTGCAATCACGCGGCCCGTCCGCTCCTTGCGTGCCTCCTCGCCGATCAGACGCAATAGGGCGAGCGACATGGATTCCACACTGCGAATGGTCCCCATACCGCCGCAGCGCGGGCAATTGATGTGCGTCGTCTCGCTCAAGGCGGGCCGCAAGCGCTGGCGCGACAACTCGAGCAATCCAAAACGCGACAGCCGTCCGAGCTGGATGCGCGCCCGATCCATTTTGACCGAGTCGCGCAGCATGTCTTCCACGGCGCGCTGATTTGCCGTGGACTCCATATCGATGAAATCGATGACGATCAGGCCGCCGATGTCGCGCAGCCGCAGCTGCCGGGCGATCTCCTCGGCGGCTTCCAAATTGGTATTGCGTGCGGTCGCTTCGATGTCGCCGCCGCGAGTACTGCGGGCGGAATTGATGTCGATCGAGACCAACGCCTCGGTGTGATCAATGACCAAACTGCCGCCGGAGGGCAGAGTGACCTTGTGGGCATACGCCGATTCGATCTGGCTTTCGATCTGGTAGCGCGTGAACAACGGCACAGGATCGGTGTAGAGCTTCAGTTTGCGCTGCGCATCCGGAGGCATGAAGCGCTGCATGTATTCTTGCGCTTTTTGGAAGGCCTCAGGCTGGTCTATGAGACATTCGCCCACATCATCGGAGAAATAGTCGCGCAAGCCGCGCGTTACGGCATCGCTTTCCTGAAAAATGAGAAACGGGGCGGGCCTGCCGTCATTGGCAGCGACGATGGCGTCCCACGCGGTTTTGAGATTGTTCAGATCCCATTGCAACTCTTCGGTCGTGCGGCCAACCCCGGCAGTGCGCACGATGGCTCCCATGCCGTCCGGGATGACCAATCCGTTCATGGCGTCGCGCATCTGCTCGCGATCCTCTCCCTCGATGCGGCGTGAAACGCCGCCGGCCCGCGGATTGTTCGGCATCAGCACCAGGAAGCGGCCGGCGAGACTGATGAAAGTCGTGAGGGCTGCGCCTTTGTTGCCGCGCTCCTCTTTTTCAACCTGGACGATCAATTCCTGGCCTTCCTGCAGAAGGTCCTTGATGTTGAGCCGGCCGCCGTTCGCAGGCTGCGCCCGGAAGTATTCCTTTGAAACTTCCTTGAGCGGCAGAAACCCATGGCGCTGCGCGCCATATTCGACGAACGCCGCTTCGAGACTCGGCTCTACGCGGGTAATTCGGCCTTTATAGATGTTGGATTTTTTCTGTTCCCGGGAAGGGATCTCAATCGATAAGTCGTATAATTTTTGACCGTCGACTAGTGCAACTCGCAGTTCTTCTTCTTGAACTGCGTTGACGAGCATTCTTTTCATGTGCCCCAACTAAAGTGGTAGGGGCCGAGGAGAGCTTGAGAATAAAAGCCGGGGTCTTCGCCAAGGATGCGGCAAGCAATGAGTAAGCGCCGAGCGCGAAGCACGCGACCGGCATCAACTCAATCACTTTAAGCCAAAACGTATACGGCAAGCCCGGGGCCTTGTTCTCGGTTAACCGCTTATCAGCCGCCTTAGCTCAAGATTTGAGCTTTCGCGCGTCTGTCTCATCGGCCGAGCGATGGTCTGGAGTTCCAGAACCAACTAATATGCGGCTCCCCAACGGATGGGGGGCCACTGGAAACCGGTGTCTATATGCGTCACCTAGACTGGGCGGTGCCCTCACAAGGTTATCGCGCCTGACACGGTTTTGAGACATTATCACGACATGGCGCCAGGGTCAATGTAATCAATACGTTAGATCAACGCCGATATAATTCAAGTGAAACAATGAACAGTCCTGTTACCGATTTATCGCACGCGCGCGCCCCGAAAAGCCCGCTGACGATGCGTACCGTGACGGAAGATGAGTCCGGCCAGCGCATCGATAATTTTCTCATGCGCCACTTCAAGACTGTGCCGCGCAGCCGGGTCTATCGCCTGCTGCGCAAGGGCGAGGTTCGCGTCAATCGCAAACGCGTCGATGCCGAGTACCGGATCCAGGCAGGCGATGAGGTGCGCTTGCCGCCCGTGCGGATCGAATCGGATGCACATCCCGGACGACCCTCGAGCAGCCTGCTCGAATTGATCGAGCAGGCGGTCATTTTCCAAGACCGCCATTTGCTGGTCATCGACAAGCCGGCCGGGGTCGCCGTGCATGGCGGCAGTGGCATGAGTTTCGGCGTCATCGAAGCGCTGCGCGCCTCGAGGCCGCGCGAAACCCTCGAGTTGGTGCATCGCCTGGATCGCGATACCAGCGGCTGCCTCGCCGTAGCCCGGGATCGCAGCACGCTTACCGCACTGCATGCCTTGATCCGCAATGGGGGGATGCACAAGACCTACCTGGCGCTGGTCGCGGGCAGCTGGCAATTGGGCGCGAAGCGGATCGATGCACCGCTTGCGACGGATAACCGGGAGCACGGCGAAAGACACGTAAGAGTCGCCGCCGCGGGCAAGGATTCGGTCAGTGTTTTCAGGCCGGTGCAGTTTTTCGGTTCGCTCGCGACGCTGATGGAAGTGGACATTCCGACCGGGCGCACGCACCAAATTCGTGTGCACGCGTCTTTCGCAGGCCATCCGCTTCTGGGCGATGACAAGTACGGCGATCGCGCCCGCAATGCGGATCTTAAGGCTCACGGACTCAAACGCACCTTCTTGCACGCGCAATCGTTGGCGTTCGACTGGCCGGGTTCAGGCGTTCCATTCCACGTCAGTGCGCCGCTTCCCAAGGAGCTTGTCGCGGTTCTGGATGCCATCACGCCCGTGAAGCGATCCGGTTCAAAAAGTGCGCGGCGCGGAAAGGCGACGCGGAATCCTCGGTCCAGCTCCTAAGGGATCTCGAAGCCGGCGGTGCGCAAAGCCGCGCTCAGCCGTATCAAGGGCAATCCGATCAGTGCGCTTGGATCGGTGCTTTCGATCGATTCGCACAAGCTGATGCCGAGACCTTCGCTTTTGAAACCGCCCGCGCAGTCCAAGGGTTGCTCCTTGGCGACATAACGTTCGATCGAGGGCTGATCCAAAGCGCGAAAAATGACCCGCGTGCAATCGGTAAATTCGATCAGCGCGCTGTCTTCCCGGCGCACCAGCGCCACCGCGGTGAGAAATTCTACGGTGCGGCCCGAGCAGCTTAGCAGCTGCTCCTTGCAGCGCGCCTCGGTGCCCGGCTTGCCGAGCGGCATCTCGACTCCTTCCAGGACCGCGATCTGATCGGAGCCTATCACCCAAGCCTTGGGCTGCTTCGCCGCCACGGCGGAAGCTTTTGCCCGCGCCAAACGCCCGACCAGGTGTTGATGTGTCTCGCCGTCGTATTTGGCTTCGTCGACACCGGGAGCGACGCAGGAGAAGGCCAAGCCGAGTCTGTCCAGCAGTTCCTTCCGGTAGCGGGACGTCGATGCCAAAATAAGCGGGGGTGGAGACTTCAAAAACAAAGACTTGCGCCGGATTCGTTTTGACAGGGGGGTACCTGCGCCCTATTATACGCGGCCCATGGCATCGGCCCCGTCCGACCGAGTAGATTGCGCGCGCCTGGCGGCGGATGCGGCTGTGTTGGATCGCGTCTACCCCTTGAACGAGCTGGCTCGCGTAAAGGACTTATTGGCGGATGCGCGCGGGTCGGTCAAGGCGCGATTCGCTTTTTCGAGATTGGAGGCGGGCCGTATCGGGGCCACAGTCGCCGTGGCGGCGACTCCACGGCTGGTTTGCCAGCGTTGTCTGCAAGATTTTGATTTGCCGGTGAGTGGAGACAGCGAGATCGAGTTTGCGATGAGCGAGGCGGAGGCGCCTGCGGAGTCGCCTCGAGAAATTTATTTGATGAACGATGGTTTCGTTTCGTTGCGCGAAATGGCCGAGGAAGAATTGTTGCTGGCGTTGCCCGCCATTGCCTCCTGCAGCACGCCGGAGACTTGCGGTCGGGCGCCAACAGCGGAGGTGCGGCAAAGGCCGTTTGCGGTATTGCAGGATTTATTGAAGAAAACTTGATAGGACAGATTACCCATGGCAGTTCAAAAAAGCAGAAAGACCCCGTCGAAGCGCGGGATGCATCGCTCCCATTCGGCGCTTGCGGCACCCGCTGTGTCGATTGAGCCCAAGAGCGGTGAAACGCATTCGCGACATCGCATTTCCCGCGATGGTTTTTATCGCGGCAAGAAGGTATTGCAGACGAAGGCGGACGCGGCAGCCGCCGAAGAATAAGCCGTCAACCGGCGAATTGCGCACCGTGTCTGCGCCGCTTCATATTGCCATCGACGCCATGAGCGGCGATCGAGGACCGTCGGTTTCCGTTCCGGCGGCGCTCGCCGCGGCGCGCGAATTCAGCGATGTACGGTTTACGTTGACCGGCCGGCAGGCCGATCTGCAGCGCGAGCTCTCGGGGCCGCCGACGCCGGCCAATGTCGAGTGTCTGTTCGCCTCGGAAGTGGTGGAGATGACCGATCATCCGCGCGAAGCGTTGCGTCGCAAGAAAGACTCATCGATGCGCCGAGCCATCGATCTGGTCAAGACGGGAGACGCACACGCCTGCGTCAGCGCGGGGAACACCGGCGCACTGATGGCGACCGCCCATTTCGTATTGAAAATGCTGCCGGGAGTCGAGCGGCCTGCGATCGTCTCGATCATTCCTTCGCGCGGCGGCCACACGTACATGTTGGACCTTGGCGCCAACGCGTCTTGCACGCCGGTGCAGCTGGTGCAGTTTGCGGTGATGGGCTCGGTGTTGGCGGCGGATCTTCCCGGGGCGCACGAACGGCCGCGCGTGGGCCTCCTTAACATCGGCGAGGAAGAGGTCAAGGGCAACGATATCGTTCAGGCCGCGCACAATTTGATGTCGGCCGCCGACATCAACTACGTCGGCTTCGTCGAGGGGCATGATATTTTTTCCGACAAGGTGGATGTCGTCGTGACAGACGGCTTCACCGGCAACATCGCATTGAAGGTGATGGAAGGCGCGTCGCGTTTGATCACCGGCGCCATGCGTGAAGAGTTCGAGCGCTCAACGCTGCGCAAACTGGGCTATTTGGCCGCGCGTCCGACCTTGAACGCGCTGCGCGCCAGAATAGACCCGCGCCGCTATAATGGCGCGGCCATGGTCGGCTTGAACGGTATCGTCATCAAGAGTCATGGAGGGACCGACCTGTTCGGCTTTCAGCGCGCAATCGAAGTTGCGGTCTTAGAGGCGCGCAACGGCGTGCCGGCGCGCATCGCGCAGCGGTTGGGCGTTTCACGCGGGGCTTGAAGGATTTTGATGTACTCAAGAATCGCCGGCACCGGCAGTTATCTGCCGGAAAAAATTCTCACCAACCGCGATCTCGAGAAATTGGTCGATACCAGCGACGAATGGATCCGCACGCGTACCGGCATCGCGCAGCGGCATGTGGCTGCCGAGGGCGAAACCACCACCGATCTCGCCGAGCATGCGGCGCGCCGCGCCATGGACGCAGCGGGCGTCCAGCCTTCGGATATCGACCTGATCTGCGTCGGCACGACGACGCCGGATCTGGTATTCCCCAATGTGGGTACGCTGCTTCAGGATCGCTTGGGGATCCACGGTTGCCCTGCCTTCAGCATGGAGGCTGCTTGCACCGGGTTCGTTTACGCCTTGAGCGTTGCCGATAAATTCGTGCGTCTGGGCGAGGCTAAATGCGCACTGGTGGTGGGCGCGGAAACGCTGACGCGAATCATCGACTGGAACGATCGCGGCACCTGCGTGCTGTTCGCCGATGGTGCGGGCGCAGTGGTTTTGCAGCCATCGAGCGAACCGGGGATCATCAGCACACGACTGCACTCGGACGGCAAGTATAAAGATTTGCTCGCGTATCCGGACGGCGTATCCAAGGGCTTCAAGTTGGTTCGCGAAGGCAAGGCCAGCGTGCAAATGAAGGGCAACGAGGTTTATAAGGTCGCGGTCAACACTCTGGGGGCTTTGGTGACCGAGACCTTGAACGCCAACAATATTACCCGGGAGCAACTCGACTGGCTGATTCCGCACCAGGCCAATATCCGAATCATCGAGGCGATTGCAAAGCGGCTCGAGCTGCCGATGGAGCGGGTCATTGTGACCATCGACACGCAGGGCAACACCTCAGCGGCGTCCGTGCCGCTCGCCCTCGATACCGGAATTCGCGATGGCCGGGTGCAGCGCGGGCAACTCCTGCTGCTCGAGGCGTTCGGCGGCGGATTCACCTGGGGATCGGCGCTCATTCGTTATTGACGCGGCAGAGCGGGAATCCGAGTCGACAGCGAGCGGCCACGAAAATCCGGCATGATTTAGTTGCTTGACGGACATCGCCGGTCACGCTAAACAGTATGTGACGCCCATAAAATACGCTGGATGCAAGCATGCTCAGGATGAGTCGGCTGACCAAAACTTACGTGACCGGGCACGTTGAAACACCGCACTGTACATATTGTCGATGGGCAGATCGTTTCCGCCGATGCGCCGGCCGGCGCCGCGTGTTGATTTGGCCTAGGGAAGGGATCTGATGTTCGGTTACCATGTTCGACTGGCGTTCGAGAGCTTTAAGCGCACGCCGGGATTGACGCTTCTCATGTTGTGCGCGATCGCGGTCGGCATTTCAACCTGCATCGTCACCCTCACCGTGTACGAGGGCACCTCCAACGATCCAATTCGCTGGAAGAGCGCTCAGCTCTACGCCGTCACCATCGATTCATGGGATCCAAACGAGCCTGCCAATCCGAAACGGCCTAATCTGCCGCCGACGCAGCTCGCCTACAAGGACGCCAAGTTCCTGCTGAGCTCCACTATTCCGGCGCGCAAGGCCGCCATGTTCCGCACTCAAGATGTCATCTCCGGCGGAGGTGCCGCCGACACACAGCCCGTACCGATCTCGACACGCGTGACCAACGCGGATTTCTTCGCCATGTTTGATGTGCCGTTTCTGTACGGGAGTGCCTGGTCGACGCAATTGGACCAGGGCGCGGAACCTGTGATCGTGATTAGCCGTGAGCTGAACGAGAAGCTTTTTGACGGCACCAACAGCGTCGGCAGGAGCCTGCGCTGGAACAATCGCGACTTTCGAATCACTGGAGTCTTGAATACCTGGTTCCCACTGCCGAAGTTTTTCGATTTGAACCGCGGCGCCTTTGACGCGGTGGAGGACGCCTACGTACCGTTCGGGTGGGCGCAGGCTCTGGGACGCTTCCCAAACGGCGGGCGCGTTGCCTGCTGGCGGAATGACCCGATTGGTTCGTTCCAGCAGTTCCTGCAATCGGACTGCGTCTGGCTGCAGATGTGGGTGCAGCTCAACGACGCCGAGTCGCGAAAGCGCATGCAGGCCTTTCTCGACGCCTACTGGTCCGATCAGCACCAAGCCGGGCGCTTCGGTCGGCCGCGCAACAACCGGCTGACGAATGTGCGTCAATGGCTGATCGACCAAGAAGTGGTCGACAACGACAACCGGATGCTGGTAGGAGTTGCGTTCGCGTTTTTAGCGATCTGCCTGCTAAACACCGTCGGCATGTTGCTGGCGAAATTCTTGAAGTCGGCGCCTGGAGCCGGGATCAGGCGCGCGCTTGGCGCCACACGAACACAAATTTTTTGGCAATACCTGACCGAAGCAGGGCTGCTGGCCATCGGCGGCGCCGCGCTCGGGCTCATGCTCGGCGCGATTGGGCTGCAAGGTGTGCATGCTCTGTATGCTTCGGGCTCGATCGGGCCGGGCGGCTACCAAGAACTTACCCATGTTCGCTGGGGAAGCGTGCTGTGGGCCTTGACCCTGGCGCTGATTGCAGCGTTCGGTGCGGGCTTCTACCCAGCATGGCGCTTGGCGCGATTGGCGCCGGCGACGTACTTGAAGAGTGAGCAATGATGGATCTGAACCTGGGTCCAATTTGCTCCTCCTTCATGCGCAATCGCATCGGTGCGCTGCTGGTCATCTTTCAAGTGGCCATTGCCCTGGCTGTTTTGGCAAATTCAGCCTGGATCGTTCGGCAGCGTATTGAGGCCTTGGGCCGGCCCACCGGTCTTGATGACGCGAACTTGTTTGTCGTGTCGACCGCGGCATTCAACGAGCATTTTCAGTACCAGGCATCCCTGCAGGCGGATCTGGCGTACCTGCGCGGACTTCCCGGCGTGGTGGCGGCTGCCCCGACCGACGCCGCCCCGTTCAGTCAAACCGGATTTGCGACGGACGTTTGGAGCAATCCCACCCAGAGTGGCCCTGCCCATGATCTCAATGCTTTTTCCATGGATGAACAAGGATTGAAAGCGTTGGGAGGCCACCTGCACGCCGGCCGGGAATTTCGCGCCGACGAAATTAGACCCCCGCTAACCCAGCGCAGCAGCGAATTCGTGCCCGAGGTCCTGATCACCCAAGCCGCGGCCGACGTTCTGTACCCGACGGGAAATGCCTTGGGCAGGACCATATTCGATTCGGTAGGTCAACCGGCGACAATCATTGGCATCGTCGATAACCTCATCGGTTCACTGCCACACGGCTTGCGCACGGGCTATCAGGTAGCGTTGTTCCCGAGACTGCCCGAGGCACGCAGCCTCATATACCTGGTTCGGACCGTGCCCGGACGGCGCGACCAGATTCTGGCGGCCGCGCAGAATCATTTAGCGCACTCGAATGCGGATCGTGTCGTTAAGTACGCGCGTCCTGTGGAGCAATTCAAAAGAAGGCTGCAGCTCGCTGACAGAAACATGGAGATTTTTCTGATTGCCGCGGCCGCTCTCGTGCTGACGACCACGTGCCTCGGCATTTCCGGCCAGGTCGTGTTCAATGTCAGCACCCGCACACGCCAGATCGGCACCCGCCGCGCGCTTGGTGCTCGTCGACGCGACATACTGCAATACTTCATGGTCGAGAACGGATTGCTGACTACGGCGGGACTGCTGGTGGGTTGCGTCCTGGCGCTGGCCGTTAGCGCTTGGCTGACTCATCAGTACGGGGTGCCGAAACTAAATCGCTTCTTCTTGCTGGGTGGCGTGCCCATCCTTTGGATACTCGGGCAACTGGCGGCGTGGATTCCCGCGCGTAGGGCGACTTTGGTGGATCCCTCCGTGGCCACGCGCACGCTATAAGCCGCGCTCGCTTTAAGCAAAACCTTGAGGATGTGCCTTCGACTATTCGAAGGCACGCCTCAAAGGGTCAAACTTCGAAAACTCCCGGCATTGCCAATGAACCGGCGGCCGGAATTTCCGAGGGCCGAGTTTTCGGCTGCTAGTCAATCACTCCAAGCGTAGCCGTGCGTGCTCAGCGCCGGTTTCGTCGCAGGCGGCGTCTTCGGCTTGTACTCACTCCAAGAGTAGCCGTGCGTGCTCAGCGCCGGTTTCGCCGCGGGCGGGGCCTTTGGCTGATATTCACTCCAAGTGTAGCCATGCGTGCTCAGCGCCGGTTTCGCCGCGGGCGGCGCCTTTGGCTGATATTCACTCCAAGAGTAGCCGGCGCAAGCAGTGTACGCTGCCCCCATCAAACAAATGGCCAGTCCGATCCTTCGAATCTGCATGAATGTCCCCTTATTGTAGATCTCACGCGCAAGATGCACGTCGCGCTGATTATTGCTCGCATTGCTGTGATGCGGTCAAGAGGAATTGCAACGCGCGGGACTCTCGATGACTCCAAAGTACCGCGCGCAGAAAGAGCGACTGCTGTGGCGTGTCCGGAGGTCGTTCCGGGAAATGCGCGGTTGCCGGTCGGGTGACGAGTCTCGAGGTTTCAGAGAGTCCAGGCTTGCCGGTCGCGAACCGGGTGTCTCGGTCAAATGCGGTGTCCAACAGATGCAAGATGCTGAATTCTTACGCATTGGTCGTTTGCGTAGTGGCACCCCGCGCAAAGAAAAACGCCGCGGGGTCACCGCGGCGTTTAAAGTCAAAAATTAACTGCTCGTCTACTTCGAGACAGACTTCTTGAACATGCGATCGATCTTCTCATTGATCGCTTCGATAGCGGTCGAATTTGCCTGTGCCGTCGACAGGGCTTGGTTCGCCGTGCTCTGCGCGCCCGAGGCCGCCGATTGAGCGCTATTTGCCGCCGCGTGCGCAGCAGCCGCATCGCTCGAGGCCCGCGCCGTATCGCCTTGCAGCTTGCTGACCTGCGACTTCAGATCATCGATCTGCGCCTGGATCGGCTTCAGGTCAGTGCACCCCGCGAATGCGATGACGCAAGCTGCGGCGAGAGAGACCTTTAGTGTGGTTGTCAGATTCATAAAAATATTCCCCTAGGGTTAATTCATTCGTGTCGGAAAAACTCCGATGTGTTGCCACAGCCGGTTCAGTCACGCCATCGAGCCCGCCCGCGTCGCAGCACAGTCCTACATAAAGCCAAATTCGCGCCTCGAATGCAACTGAAAATAACGAAATGTCGGGATAACAAGGCGCTTTTATGCGTAGTTCATTTCTGACAAGCGTCGATATCATTAAGAATGCGCCATGTAAGTGCAATTTTTACCGGGCGTGGGACCTAGGACCAATTGCGAGGCGCTGAGGTTTGATGAATCGATCGTTCACGCGAGTTCTCGTGCGACGTCGTTAGGTGATGCTGAATCCATGTGCGCACGAGCCATTGATCGGACGGCTTGGCACATCAACGCGATGGAAAATCGATTTTTTCATGCGAGCGATGAGTGCGGTGAAGGTGCGGCGTCGCGCGCAGCCCAAGTCGCGGAGAAAAGTTTCCTGGTTGGTGCGATTGGGCGGCTTTTTCTCCTCCGATGCCATTCGGCTGCGCTCGATTCCGGCTTCTTATGGTTTGTAGCCGGCAGCGCGGGGGAAAATCCCGGGCGTCGGTCGGTCATTGAAAAGTTTTACCCTCGAGGACTTGCCAAGTTTTCCAGGCTGTATATAATAACAGTCACTGTCTACATATACAGGTGATGCATGTCGGACCTTACACCCCGCCAGACCCAAATACTTCGGCTGATTCAAAACGCAATTTCCGAAAGCGGCATGCCACCCACCCGCGCCGAAATAGCCCGCACGCTCGGCTTCAAGTCGCCGAATGCGGCCGAGGAGCACTTGCGCGCCTTGCAGCGCAAAGGCGTGATCGATCTGATCCCCGGTGCCTCCCGCGGCATTCAACTCAAAGATATATTGCGTGAACAATTGGGCCTGCCGCTCATTGGTCGCGTCGCGGCCGGCCGGCCGATTTTGGCTGAAGAGCACATCGAAAAGCGCTATCAAATCGATCCGCAGCTGTTTCAGCCGCAGCCGCACTATCTTTTGAAGGTCCAGGGCATGAGCATGAAAAATGCCGGCATCCTCGATGGTGATTTAGTCGCCGTGCACCGCACGCCTGAAGTCCGTAATCGACAAATCGTGGTCGCGCGTTTGGAAAACGAGGTCACGGTAAAACGCTATCGGCAAGAAGGCGCGATCGTTTGGCTGCTGCCCGAAAACGCCGACTTCGAACCCATTCGCGTCGATCTCAAAGAACAACCCATGATTATTGAAGGGGTGGTCGTCGGTGTCCTGCGTCGTGGTAAAGACGTGGATGCCGCGTGAATACGGAGGCACGAAGCCGGAGCCGACGCCCGCAGGGCGCCCGCAGGGCGAGGGCCAGGATGGCCCGAGTCAGCGATCGTCAATTGCGGAAATTTTGGCCGATGCACGTGTCTGGAAGTTAAAAGACGCCTCGGCTGCCCCCGCTCGTCCGGTTTGGTCCACCGGTAAGAGCTCGCTGGATGCCCGCTTGCCGGGAGGTGGGTGGCCGACGGCGTCGCTCATCGAAGTATTGTTGGACGATACCGGTCTCGGCGAGGTCCAGCTCTTTTTGCCGGCGCTGGTGGCATGCCAACGCAGCGCCGCCGCCCAGGAGAGCGGTGATGCGCCGTGGCTGGTGTGGATTGCCCCTCCTCATGAGCCCTATGCGCCTGCCTTGGCGCAGTCTGGTATCGAGCTTAAGCGATTGTTGGTGGTTCGTCCGACCACGGCCACGGAGGCTTTGTGGGCGGCTGAGCAGGCATTGAGCTCGGGTGTTTGCGCGGCCGTTTTTCTTTGGTTGAAGGGCACCGATGATCGCTGGCTGCGACGTTTGAAGCTCGCCGCCGAGGCGGGCGGTTCGCTCGGCGTGCTGTTTCGTCCCGAGAGACATCGTTTCGAATCCTCGCCGGCCAACTTACGTATTGTCATGAGCCAGGGCTCGCCGTGCGGGCAGGTCGATTTGCTGAAAGTGCAGGGCGGCCGGCCCGGCCCGGTAGATCTCGGTGGCGCGTGAAATTGCGCTCAGCGAAGTCACGAACGGCGGACTTATTTACCGCGGCGGTCCCTGAACGCCGGCCGGATGTTTCGCGGCCTCCTGTTTCCTCACCCGTAACCCTGGCACCGCAGGCGCTTGCGCAACCTGCTCTTGATCGACCGCGCCCAAAACAGCTGTGGTATGCCGCCGTGTTCCCGGCCATGACACAACCGCAATCGATTGCCCCGTCGCTACGCAAGCTCTGCCTGCACGCGCAGTCCTTCACTTCTTTCGTCAGCATTGAGCCGCCCAATGCGTTATTGCTCGAGATCAAGGGCAGCGTGAAATTATTCGGTTCACTGCAGCAGCTGCACGCTGACATTGACGATTGTTGGCGCCGCCTTGCGCTGCAGGCTCACAGCGCCACCGCACCCTCGACGTTGGCAGCGTTATGGCTGGCGCGCGCCGGCGTCTCCTCGCAAATCGAAGATATCGAGCTGTTGCGTAAGTCTCTGGCGAAGGTGCCCATTGCGTGCACGGCTTGGGATGCCGAACGGCTGCAAACTTTGCGCGCCATGGGCGTAGCTACTTTAAGCGAACTGATGCGGTTGCCGCGGGCCGGTCTGGCGCGCCGGCTAACGCCCGCGCTGGTCCGGGATCTGGACATTGCCTTGGCGCGGCAGCCGGCGCCGCGCCGAGCATTCGTGCGGCGTGAGCGCTTTCGGGAGCGCTGCGATTTCGAAACGGAAATTGAGCAGGTGGCCTATTTGGAAAAAGCGCTCGAGCCCTTGATCGAGCGCTGCGCGCGATTTTTGCGCCGGCGACAGGCCGGTATCCAGGCATTGCAGCTGAAACTCAAGCATCGGGAAGGGCCGGCAACGTGCGTGCAATCGGGCCTGGCCAGCATCACGAGCGAAGGGCGGCGTTTGAACGATGTGCTTTGCCAAAAACTGGCGCGGCTGGATCTGCGGGCGCCGGTTCAAGGCATGGAACTCATCTCGGGTTCCTTACGGGGACTGTCGGCAAGTTCTCTCGATGTCTTCGCCGGATTCACCGGTGCGGGCGGCCGCGACAGCGCGCCGCAATTGGTGGAGCGTCTGCGCGCACGTTTGGGCGAGGACGCGGTGTATGGCGTTTGCCTGATTCCGGAACATCGGCCGGAGGCGGCATGGCGGCGAGTCCACGAATTGCGCTTGATCGCCTCATCCAGAATTGAAGAAGAAAGCATCGATCAGAAGCTGCCGCGTCCGGTGTGGTTATTGAATGACCCGATGCCATTGCCTAAGCCGGAAATATTACAGGGCCCTGAGCGTATAGAAAGCGGTTGGTGGGACGGCAAAGGGGTGGCACGCGATTACTACATTGCACGGCAACGCGCAGGCAGGAAGCCGGAGCAGACGCCCGCAGGGCGCCTGCAGGGCGAGGGCCAGGATGGCCCGAGTCAACGCGCAGGCAGGAAGCCGGAGCAGACGCCCGCAGGGCGTCCGCAGGGCGAGGGCCAGGATGGCCCGAGTCAATCCGAGGGTGTGCGGCTATGGGTTTTTCAGGAACGGCAGTCCAAGCGCTGGTTTGTGCACGGCGTATTCGCTTGAGGCTGATATGTACGTTGAGCTGCATGCTTTAAGTAATTTCTCCTTTTTGCGCGGCGCCTCGCAACCTGAAGAATTGGTCGCACAGGCCAAGGCATTGAATTACGCGGGACTTGCGCTGACTGATGAATGCTCTCTGGCGGGTGTGGTTCGCGCCCATGTCGCCGCGAAAGAGCAGGGACTGTCCCTGATCATCGGCAGTGAACTCAACTGTCTCGAGCCCGCAGGGCGCCCGCAGGGCGAGGGTAAGGATGGCCCGAGTGAACTTAAGGTCATCGTGCTGGCCACCAATCGGGCGGCCTACGGCGCGTTGAGCCGCTTGATCAGCAAAGGCCGCCGTGCCTCTCGCAAAGGCAGCTACTCGCTGAGGTGCGCGGATCTCGAGAACGCGCTCCCTGAGTGCTTGGTTCTCTGGTTGCCGCGCATGGATAAAGCAGGACTGCTGCGCCAAGAACAAGATGGCCGCTGGCTGCGCGAGCGCTTCGCAGGAAATTTATGGATCGGCGTGGAGCTCACAACCGGCGGCTACGACGCGCGGCGTTTGGAATGGCTCGAAACCCTGGGCAAGACGCTGCAACTGCCCTGCGTGGCGGCGGGCGATGTGCACATGCATCGGCGCAGCCGGCGCGCCTTGCAGGATGTACTGACGGCGATTCGCCTAAGAGTGCCCTTGCATGCCGCGGGCTACGCCTTGTATCCGAACGGCGAGCGCTGCTTACGCTCGCTGCAGCGTTTGCGCGAGCTCTACCCCGCGGCACTGCTGGCGCAAACCGCGGCGATTGCGGAGCGCTGCACCTTCAAACTCGATGAGCTGCGTTACGAGTATCCGGAAGAGATCGTGCCTCCGGGAGAAACTCCCGCAAGTCATCTGCGGACGCTGACCCTGCGGGGCTGCGCTTACCGGTGGCCGGATGGGGCACCTGCCGCCGTGCGCGAGACCATCGAGCATGAGCTGCGCTTGATCGCGGAGCTCAAATTCGAGCCGTTTTTTCTGACCGTGCACGATGTCGTCGAATACGCACGCTCGCAAAACATTCTCTGCCAGGGACGCGGTTCCGCGGCCAACTCGACGGTCTGCTATTGCCTGCGCATCACCGAGGTGGACCCTTCGCGCATGTCCATGTTGTTCGAGCGGTTCATCTCCAAAGAACGCAACGAGCCACCCGACATCGACGTGGATTTCGAGCACGAGCGGCGCGAAGAGGTCATTCAGTATATTTACGGAAAATATGGCCGCGAACGGGCGGCGCTGGCCGCCACCGTGATTTGTTACCGGCCCCGCAGTGCGTTGCGTGATGTCGGCAAAGCCTTAGGGCTGGATCTGGCGCAGGTCGACCGGCTTGCACGGGGGATGCAATGGTGGGACGGCCAGCGCATCGATCCGGAACGCATTCGTGCGTCAGGATTCGATCCTGAGAATCCGCTGATCGCCCGGCTCATTGCGCTCACGGCGGAAATCCTCGGCTTCCCGCGCCATTTGTCGCAGCACGTGGGCGGCTTCGTCATTGCCCGCGGCCGGCTGGATGAACTGGTGCCCATCGAGAATGCGACGATGCCTGATCGCACCGTGATCCAGTGGGATAAGGACGATCTCGATGCGCTGGGTCTCTTGAAGGTGGACGTGCTGGCCCTCGGGATGCTGACCGCGATCCGGCGCGCTTTCAACCTGGTCAATGAATTCGGCGGTTCATCCGCTGTCACGGGCAAGCTCGAACTGGCGAGCGTGCCGAGCGAGGATGGCGCGGTCTATGACATGATTTGCCGTGCGGACACAACCGGCGTGTTTCAAATCGAATCGCGCGCGCAAATGTCCATGTTGCCGCGCTTACGGCCGCGAAATTTCTACGATCTGGTGATTGAAGTGGCCATCGTGCGTCCCGGGCCCATACAAGGCGAGATGGTGCATCCCTATCTGCGCCGCCGCAGCGGGGAGGAGCCGGTGAGTTATCCCAGCAAAGAGGTCGAAGCGGTGCTCAAGCGCACGTTGGGCGTGCCGATTTTTCAAGAACAAGTCATGCAACTGGCGATTGTCGCGGCCGGATTCTCGCCCGGCGAGGCCGATCGGCTGCGCCGTGCCATGGCCGCGTGGAAGCGCAAGGGCGGATTGGAGCCCTTTCAAAAGCAACTGATCGACGGCATGCGCGAGCGCGGTTACGAGGATAGTTTTGCGCAGCAGATTTTCAAGCAGATTTTGGGGTTCGGCGAATACGGATTTCCTGAATGTGTCGTTGGCGAGACGCGGGTAGTCGACGCTGATTCCGGGAGATGGCTGACTATCGATGAAATCGTCAGCGGGCGCGCGCATCTGAACAACACGCTGGCATGCGATGAGGACCTGCGCTTGCGGAAGCGCCGGGTCTTGCGCGTCATTCGAAGCGGCGTGAAGTCCGTATGGCGTTTACGCAGCGCCCTGGGGCACGAAATCATGGCGACAGCCGAACATCCTTTTATGACTCTGGGCAGGTGGCGTGAGCTGGGCAAGCTGAAAGTCGGCGATCATGTGGCGACGGCCCCTGAAAGCGTCGCGGAAACTCTAAAGTCACGCGATCTTTCGCGTCTCGCCAGCTCCGATCTTTATTGGGACAGGATTATGGAGATCGAACCGGTCGGCGAACGGGAAACCTATGATTTGCAAATCGAGGGCGATCACAACTTTTTGGCCAATCACTTTGTCGTGCACAATTCCCATTCCGCCAGCTTCGCCTTGCTGGTGTATACCTCGGCATGGCTGAAGCACTACGAGCCGGCCGCGTTTTGCGCGGCGCTCATCAACAGCCAACCGATGGGGTTCTATGCGCCGGCGCAATTGGTGCGCGATGCGCGCGCCCACGGCGTGGAAATGCGCGCCGCGGACGTGACGATCAGCGAGTCGGATTGCACGCTGGAACGGCGTGAGGATGGCCGTCCCGCGATGCGCTTAGGGTTGCGCCTGGTGAAGCATCTGTCGCAAGAAGGCGTTGCGCGGCTCACCGCCGCACGGGCCGTGCGCCCCTTCGACAGTATTGCGGATATGGCCGAGCGCGCCGCTCTTGATCGACGCGATCTTG
This sequence comes from uncultured Gammaproteobacteria bacterium, assembly GCA_963721095.1. GTDB lineage: Bacteria > Pseudomonadota > Gammaproteobacteria > Steroidobacterales > Steroidobacteraceae > Bog-1198. The sequence continues at coordinate 280,124 of CAVRHU010000002.1, forward strand.
AAGCATTGGCCGCCGCGGATGCCTTGATGAAGTTAAGCGGGCATCGACATCGCGCGGTATGGCAGGTCACGGGCGTGGAGCGCGCGCTGCCCTTGCTGCCGACGGCGACGGTGGTCGATGAAGGCATTCCGCTGCTGCGCGCGCCGCGCGAGGGCCAGGATATCGTTGCCGATTACGGCAGCTTGGGACTGACGCTGCGCCGTCATCCCCTGGCGTTGTTGCGCGACCAGCTGCAACGCCGCGGCATTGTCCCTACGCAGGAATTGTGGGAGCGGCCCAACGGCAAAATGGTGATCACCGCAGGCCTTGTCATCACGCGGCAGCGGCCCGGCAGCGCGGGAGGCGTGACTTTTGTCACGATGGAAGATGAAACCGGCTATGTGAATCTGATTGTCTGGAACCGTATTGCCGTCGAGCAGCGTGCCGCATTATTGGAATCGCGTCTGCTCGAGGTGCACGGCAAATTGCAACGGGAAGGCGATGTGCAGCATGTGATTGCGCAGCGCCTCACGAATCTATCCTCACTGCTCGGCGATCTGGTGGTGGCGTCGCGGAACTTCCATTGAGTCCAGTCAGGGGGGTAAGACAAACTCAAGGCACGAAGAAGCAGTGCCTTGAGTTTGTCTTAGCCCTCCAGACGAGTGCTCGAGCCAATCGATGCCACATGCCGATGCAATCGGCGGGGGTTGGGTGACGCCGGATTTCCCGGCCTACGAGTGCGCGAGGTCACCCGATAGATGGAAATTCACAGTGCCGAAGTTATACGTCCAGCCCTATGGAACGCATCAGTTCGATGCCGTTGCTCTTGGTGACGATGCCGGGCCGCAACTTGAAATCGAACTTAAGCTGGCCGTCCACCAACTCGTCCTGGAAGTGAACATTTTCGATGGCGCCGGGTTCGAGTCCGGCAATTTCCGTCAGGGCAAGATCGTGCGTGCTGATCAATCCGATCGAGCCTCGGTGGATCAAGGCGCGAATGAGTCCCTGCGCGCCCACGCGCCGATCGGCCGAATTCGTGCCCTGCAACAGCTCGTCCAATAAAAATAGCAGCGGCAAAGGGTAGGGCTCGAACAGCCGGCGCAGGCGGGTGATCTCGGCATAAAACCGCGAGCTACCCTCATGCAGCGAATCGTTGATGCGAATGCTGGCGCCGATCTGCAAGGGCGTCAGACGCAGAGAGGAGGCGCGCACCGGCGCCCCGGCCATTGCCAGCACGGTATTGATGCCGATGGTGCGCAACAGGGTACTCTTGCCCGACATATTCGAGCCGCTCACCAGTAATACGCGCGTCTCGCCCCCGATAACGACATCGTTGCAAACGCGTTCCGCGGCGGGGATTAAGGGATGGCCCAGTCCCGTCGCTTGAAACGCCGGCGCGCCGTTGAGAAATTCGGGAAACGGATCGGCGGACTGCTCGTATGAGTATCGGGCGAGAGACAGCAGCGCTTCAAACTCGCCGAGCACTTCGAGCCAAGAGTGGATGACGGTGCCGTGAACGCTGCGCCATCGCTCGGCGGCGAGCGCGGTCTGCAGCGGGTACATCAGCAACAGCATGAACGGGGCCAGAATCGGGTTGCGGCGTGCCTCGACGAAATTCACGATGGTGGCGAGCCTGGAGAGGGCAGCGGAGGCATTGAGGCTGTGGGACGATAGCTTGTGTTGCAGCTCGACCAATGGCGCGGCCTCAAAGTGCTGCGCTTCGATGAGCTTGAGCAGGACCGCGAGACCCTTCAGGTCGTCAAATGCTCCCTCGACCGTCGTAATGGCCTCGTGAATGGGTTTCCTCAAGGCATAGCCGACCGCCGCCTCAATGACAATCACCGCGAGCAGCGGAAACAACAGGCCCCAAACCGCCCAAACGGCGATGGTCCCGATTGCCATCCCGGCCAGCAGCGGCGCGAGCCAGCGTATCCACCCGCTCTCGAGGCGATTTGGTGCCCGCGCCCACGCATCCAGCGTTTCAGCATGCAGCTCGATCGTCAGTGACTCGCCGTCGATCCCCATCGATTCCCGAAAATCAATCCGACTGCGCAGATCGACGATGCCGGCGTGCCGGGCCCGTATCGCCGCCAAGTCCGCCGGTGCGAGCAGCCATTGCGCCAGGATGTTCTCTCCCATCTGGGTCCGAGCCGCACACAACAGCTCGTAGAGGCTGTCCGTACCGAACAAATCCAGGTCGTCCCCATAGATGTGATGCGGGACCTCGAAGCGCGCGCCGCTCGTGCCTTTGCCGCTCCATTGATCGTTGAGCCGATCAAGGCCGGCCTGATAAAAGTCCGCCGCCCGACGCGACTGGGTGCGTCGATTGCGCACTTGCTGGTGATAGGCGAGAAGCGCGATGAATCCAAGGACGGGCAGGGCGAGCCATAGTGCGGAAACCCGGGCGGGACCCAGGCATAGCCAGGCAACGACTAAAAATAATGCGCCGATGCCGAGACGCGCCCTCTCAATGCGTGCATTGAGCGCATCGAATCGCGCCACGCGCGCGTTGCGATCGGCCAAGCGTGTTGAATATTGTTCTCTCGGCGACACAAAAACCAGTGTGGCACATTTCGCGAAAGCATTATCGCGGGCGGGTCAGACCGACCGCTTACTGGCGGGTTTTCTTTTTCTTGCGCGCGCCCTTGCCCAATTCACCCGTCTCGCCGGCGTCGCCCATCTCCGCATCGGTGGGATCCGCGGCGCCTATCTCGTAGTCATCGAAATCGCTCATGAGCTCCGCGGTACGCCGTTCTTCCATGACGCGCTCCAAGCGCCGCCACGCCGGCTCGGCGCCCTTGGGCGCGCGGCGCCGCTGCGAATCGACGTCGCGCATAATGTGATCCACGTCGACATCATCGCCGCCGGGCGCCACGTCTTCGGCGTCCTCTTCCTCGAACTCTTCAGATTCGGGTTTCTCACTTGACACGCGCGCGTTATAAACGGAAACGTGGTTCCCGTGCAATACCCGGGCGCACAGTTGTCTATTTGACCAGGTCGTTGAGCTGGAATATGGGCAGCAGGAGCGCAATCACGATGAACATGACGATGCCGCCCATGAATACCACCATGAGCGGCCCCAACAGGTTGGTCATGTTGGACAGCAAGCCGTCCATTTCGCGTTCTTGGTTGGTGGCGGCTCGCTCGAGCATTTTTTCCAACTCGCCGCTGCTCTCGCCGCTGCTGATCAGGTGGATCATCATGGGCGGGAACAGCTTCCGTGCCGCCAAAGACCGTCCGATGGGCGCGCCTTCACGGACCCGCAGAGCGGCTTCTTCGACCGCGCGTTTCATGGGCAGGTTGGTCACCACCTCGGCTGAAATACGCAGCGCCTCGAGCACTGGCACGGCACTGGCGGTCAATATGCTGAAAGTGCGCGAAAATCGGCCCGTATTGAGACCGCGGATCAAGCGTCCTGCTACCGGCAGCCGCAGCAGAAACCGGTCGAACCGCAAACGCGCTTCCGGATTCTTCAGCCAGCGCAGGAACCCCCAAATCACGGCGCCGATGACGATCAGTCCGTAAAACCAATAGTGGCGAATCAAATCGCTCATGCCGATCAGGATTTTGGTCGCTATCGGTAGTTCTTGATTGCTCGACTGAAATACGGCGACCACCTGAGGAACGACGTAGGCCAGCAAGAAAGACACGATGGCGAAGGAGAGCACCAACAGCACAATGGGATAGACCAGGGCATTGCTGACTTGCTGGCCCATGACCTGGCGCGATTCGGTGTAGTCGGAGAGCCGCTCGAGGACCTGATCGAGCTTGCCGGACTGCTCGCCCGCCGAAACCGTGGCCCGATATATCTCCGGAAACGCCTGAGGAAAATCCCGCAGACCGTCGGCCAGCGGGTGGCCTTCGACAACCTTGCTGCGCACGCCCAGAATAATGCGCTGCACGCGCGGCTTCTCGGTTTGTTCGGCGACGGCTTGCAAGGTCTCCTCGAGAGGCAGACCGGACCGCAGCAGCGTGGCCAGCTGACGGGTCAGCATGGCGAGATCCAAAGCCGACAAGCCGCGGCGCCACAAGCGCCGGCGCCGGCTTTGCTTCAGTTCCTGGGCAGCCGTCTCCTGAATATCCATCGGCAGCAATTGCTTGTCGCGCAACAGCTGTCTGACGTGCTTGGCCGTGTCGCCTTCGATGAGGCCCTTGCGTTCGCGGCCTTGGGCATCCAATGCGGTGTATTCAAAGGCACCCATCAGGAATCTCTGGCCTACGCCTTGGAGGGCTAGTCCTCGCGCGTGACGCGCAGGACTTCTTCCAAGGTGGTCTCGCCCGCCATGACCTTGCGGCGGCCATCGTCGCGGATGCCCGGGCTCGCGGAGCGTGCGTAGCGTTCCAATTCCTGCTCGGACGATCCGTCGTGAATCATGGTGCGCATGTGATCGTCGACGGCGATGAGTTCGTAGATTCCCGTACGCCCGCGATAGCCGGTACCGGGATCGCTGCAGGGCCGGTACAGATCCACGGGCCGGCCATTCGGATCCAGATTGAGCAGGCGCCGTTCATACTCGCCGGCTGTGAATTTCTCGCGTGTCGATGGGTTGAGGACTCGGACCAGGCGCTGCGCGAGCACGCCAATCAAGCTGGAGGAAAGCAGGAAAGGCTCAATGCCCATGTCCCGCAGGCGGGTGACCGCACCGACGGCCGTATTGGTGTGCAAGGTTGACAGCACCAAGTGTCCCGTCAAGCTGGCCTGCACCGCGATTTGCGCGGTTTCCAAGTCACGGATTTCGCCGACCATCACCACGTCGGGGTCCTGGCGCAGAATGGCGCGCAAGCCGCGCGCAAAGGTCATTTCGACCTTGGTGTTTACCTGAGTTTGGCCGATGCCATCGATGTAGTACTCGATGGGATCCTCGACCGTCATGATGTTGCGCGTATTGTCGTTGATGCGCTCGAGACTGGCGTACAGCGTGGTGGTCTTGCCGGAGCCTGTGGGGCCGGTCACCAAAATGATGCCGTGCGGCTTGTGGATGATTTCATCCATCGTGTCCTGCGTGCGCGGGTCCATCCCCAGTGAAGTCAGTTCGATCCGTCCGGCCTGTTTGTCGAGCAGGCGCAGCACCACGCGTTCGCCGTGGCCGGAGGGCAGGGTGGAGACGCGCACATCCACCGCACGGCCGGCAATGCGCAGCGAAATACGGCCGTCCTGCGGCAGCCTGCGCTCCGCGATGTCGAGCTTCGACATGACTTTGATGCGCGAAACGACCAGCGGCGCGACCGCACGCTTGGTTTGCAGCACCTCGCGCAGCACGCCATCCACGCGAAAACGGATCACCAGCCGGTTTTCGTAGGGCTCGATGTGAATGTCCGAGGCGTTTTCCTTCACCGCCTGCGTCAGCAGCGCGTTGATCAAGCGAATGATCGGCGCTTCGTCATCGCTTTCGAGCAGGTCGGAGGATTCAGGAATGTCCTCGGCTAAATGGGCGAGGTCCGTGTTGTCATCCAAGCCCTCGAGCATCTGCATCGCGGCGCCCGAGCCGGCCTCGTAGGCTGTGCGCAGCATGGCATCGAAAGTCTCCACCGATACGCGCATCAGCTTCAAGGGAACGCCGACGAAGCGGCGTACTTCCGCCAGGCTCTGGGGTGTCACACCCGGCCGGCAAACCGTGTCAGCGACCCCGTCGGCGATGGCTCGCACCAAGACGCCGTGGCGCTTGGCAAACGGAAACGACAGTTTGCGCGGCTGGTCGGGGTCCTGAAGTTCCGCGTTCATGGCGGCGGCGGGGTCGGCGGCGGAGTGGTGGGCGGCGGCACGCTGGAGGGCGCGCTCGGTTCAGCGTTTGAACCCTCGGGCAAGGGCGTCGTGAAGGTCCGGTTGGGCGTGGCCCCTTGCGGGTTCGTCTCCGCGGGCGGCGGTGGCGGGGGCAGCGCGATCCCGGAAGGAATCGCAGGCACCGCCGGCTGTTTCTGGCCGGGCAACAGCGTGATATGGCCGCCGTTCAAGGTTTGCTGACTGCGCCGCATCTCGCTGTAAGCGGCTTCGCTGGTGCTCTCGGTAGAGTCCGCATCGCGCATGATCCGCGGACGGATGAATACCACCAGGTTCTTTTTCTGCCGCGATCCGCTGCGCGACTTGAATAGATTGCCGATGATCGGAATCGCGCCGAGTCCCGGCACACGATCCTCGCTCTCCGTCACCGTGTCCGACATCAGTCCGCCCAGGACGATAATGCCGCCGTCTTCGATCAGCACGGTGGTCTTGATCGAGCGCTTATTTGTCGAGATGTCGGCCGAGTCGGTCAGTTTCGCGCCGGGAGAGGAGTCTTCCTGCTCGATCTTCAATTGAACCGAGTTGCCCTCATTGATGTGCGGCGTGACCTTCAAAATCGTGCCGACTTCTTCGCGCTGAATGGTTTGGAAAGGACTCGTGGTACCCGAGACGCTTGCGGTGGTACTGGAGAAGGATCCGGTGATCAGCGGAATCTCTTGCGTGACCTTCACCTCGGCTTCTTCATTGTTCATCGTGATCAATGAGGGCGTGGAAATGATGTTGCTGCTGCCGTCGCTGCGCAGCGCTTGAATCAGGGCCGCGAAGCTCACGCCGCTGTTCACCACACGGCCGACCGCCACCGTGGCGCCCGTACCGACGGTCGAGCTGCTGATGCTCGGCGTTCCCACGACTCCAGGGACAGCCGTCGTGGTCGTCGAGGTGCCCTGGGTGAAGCCCAAGGCGGCCGCCGCCAGATCGACGATGCTGGTGCCCGTGCCGGGAAGGTTGATGACGCCCGCAGGCACCGTGCTGTTCCCTTGCCCGAAGAGCAGCCACTGCACGCCCAAGTTCGAGCTCTTGTTGACGTCTACTTCAACGATGATGGCTTCCACCTGAACCTGTGCGCGCCGGATGTCGAGCTTGTCGATGACGCCCATCAAGGACTTCATGATCTTCGGGGGCGCCGTAATGATGAGCGCGTTGGTCGCGACGTCGGCCCAAATCGTGACGCTGGCATCGACATTGGATGTGCCGCCCCCGGCCGCCGGATTGGCAGCGGGCGGTCCGCCTTGTGCCTTCGCCGAGGCGGTGGCCTGCCCCTTGAGCTTTTCGGCAATCTTTTCAGCATCGGCATAGCGCAAGTAGCGAACCTGGACATCGCCGCCCGACGCCATGGGCGTGTCCATGTTGAGGATCAATGCCTTGAGCCTCAGGCGCGCAGAGCGCTCGCCCGTCAACAAAACGCTGTTGGTGCGATCATCGGCGACAACTTTCGCGAGGGCGCCGCCCTCGGCACCCACGCCGGAATTGATCGAGTTCACGGTTTTTACCACATCCGTGGCGCCGGCATTGTGCAGCGGGATGACCTCGATGGGCTCATCGCCGGCCTCATCCATGCGCTCGATGATGTGCACGATCCGGCTGACATTGCTGGCGCGGTCCGAAATGATCAGCATGTTGCCGCCCGGGTAGGCTGCCAGGTTGCCATAGGTGGGCACCAAGGGGCGCAGCATCGGAACCAGCTGAGTTGCGTTGATGTTCTTCAAGGTGACGATTTGGGTGACGATTTCGTCCGACGAGGGATTCACGCTGCTGGGGAGATCGTTGGCGGGCAACTGCCGAAGTTCCGTGTTCGGGACGATCTTGATGACCTTGCCGGCCGGCACCGCAACGTAGCCATAGACCTGCAACACCGCCAGGAACGCTTCGTAAAACGCCTGCGGCGACATGGGCGTCGAGGACAACATGGTGACTTTGGCGTTGACGCGCGGGTCGACGATGAAGTTCTTGCCCGTCACTTCCGCGACGGCCTGGATAATCTGGCTTAGATCCGCATCCTTGTAGTTGGGCGTGATGGTCGCGCCTTCCTGTGCCTTCGGCTGCGGGGCGGCAGACGATGCGGATACGAGCAGACAGGCGAGCGCCAAAGTCGCTGCAAATCTGCGTTTAGAATGAAATACAGTCGGCTTCAGGATCATGGCTACTCGCATATTGAACGGCTTCGACCGCCCCGGACACTATTCGTTTGAATTTTCATTGGGGGTGTTTGGCGACGGGTTGGGCGGCACGGCGCCGTTCGGGGCCCCGCCATTCGATTCGCCCTCGAGTTCTTTGGTGGCCTGTGCCGCTACTTGCGCGATGTTCAACGTGATGTCCTGTCTCTGGCCGCCGCGTTCGATGGTGACGGTGACGTGATCGGAAGTCTGGATGGTGTTGAAGACATCCTGGCTGCGCTGTGGGTCATCCAGGGGCGTGCCGTTGATGGCAGTTACCAAGTCACCGGCCTTTAGCCCCAATTTGCTGAATATCGCGCGATTTCGCCCCGGATAAGCACGAAAGCCTCTCAGTTTGCCCGCCGCGTTGTCATACGAGGCCACGGTTCGCATGACCTGATCGAGAATACTGGGGTCTTGCTGCACCATTTTCCGAATGTTGTCGACCGCGGCCACGGTGCGCGGGTCGCCGCCCGGCATGCGCCGGGCCACGGCCGGTCCGCCCCGGGAGGGCGGCAATTCACGCGGCAAAAGCAGCGTTTCAAGCGCGCCGCCTCGATCCAGAATGACGTGATCCAGATACACCGCATGCAAGGACGCGCCGCCGACTCGCTCACCGACCGAATACACCTTCGAGGGGGCTCCCCCCTCGCTGATGATGGCGATCCCGTGCTTGGGATCCTGGGTGGCAATGGTTCCAGCCAGCAGCAGGTTGGCCGAACTTTGGGGCGCGTTTCCCTCATCCTGTGTGGCGGCCGGGGGAACGCCGAACAGGTGCGCCTGTACGACGGTTTGAATGTCGACGCCGGAGTGTTGCGCGCGCGGCAGGGACCCTGTGACGACCGGCTCAGGGACTTGAAGCGGCTTGGATATGAGCGAAAGCGCGATTTGCAGCAGTTGCAGCAAAATCAGCGCGCCGAACACGAACGACACTAATTTGGGCCCATTGGCCTGCAGCCTGGACAGCCAAGTGGTTGTGCGTGAATCGAGCATCAGTGGCAATCATACGGGCTCTGGACTTGGACGCTCAAGCATATGTTTTTACTTGTTAAAGTAAAGTGACCGTGAATGGCGACAAGACCCGGCATTAGGGTGTATGAAGAGATTTGCTTTGATCCGGTTACCGGGTTTGGGTCCTATATCTTGTAAACGGTCGAATCGCGCCCTATAAACTGATGACTCATGAGTGATATTGAACGCGGTCGGGACGGAACGAGCCTAATCGTCGAGGAAGCGGCGCCGAAGCTTAAACGACCGCCGCTGTATCAAGTAGTTCTAATTAATGACGACTACACTCCTATGGAGTTCGTGGTCGACATCCTGCAGCGGTTCTTCGCGATGGACCGCACCAAAGCCACCCGGGTTATGCTGGAGGTACATACCAAAGGCAAAGGGGTGTGTGGAGTCTTCACGTATGAAATCGCCGAGACCAAGGTGGCCCAAGTAATCGCGTACGCGCGACAACATCAGCATCCGCTGATGGCAACGCTAGAAGAGGCGTAATGTGCTAAGTCAAGAACTGGAATTTTGTCTGAACGATGCTTTTGCCGGCGCGCGCGAGGCGCGGCATGAATTCATGACGGTGGAACATCTGCTGCTCGCGATCGTGGATACGCCCAAGGTCCGGGAGATATTGAAGTCCTGCGGCGCCGATACGGCCAAGCTCAAGACCGAACTGAAACAATTCATCGACCAGACCACGCCGCGCCTGCCCGCGGGCGAGGACCGGGACGTGCAGCCCACGCTCGGGTTTCAGCGGGTGCTGCAACGCGCCGTGTTTCATGTGCAATCGAGCGGCAAGAAAGAAGTCACCGTCGCCAACGTGCTCGTGGCGATCTTCAGCGAGAAACAATCGCATGCGGCGTACCTGCTGAGCATGCAGGACGTGTCGCGTCTCGATGTGGTCAATTTCATCGCCCACGGACTGTCCAAGGCCGGCGGCGAGGAGCGCAGCGAACGCGATGATGGCGCGGCCTCGCCCGATGCCGAGCGCGAGGGCGATGGCAGCGGCAACGCCCTGGAGAAATACGCGACCAACCTGAACGAGTCGGCGCGCAAGGGCAAGATCGATCCTCTGATCGGACGTAAGCTCGAGGTCGAGCGTACCATTGAGATTCTGTGCCGGCGGCGCAAGAACAATCCGCTGTATGTGGGCGAGGCGGGCGTCGGCAAGACGGCGATCGCCGAAGGGCTGGCGCGCATGATCGTCGAGAATCAGGTCCCCGACGTGCTGCTCGATGCGACGATTTACTCGCTCGACATGGGCTCGCTGGTGGCCGGCACCAAGTACCGCGGCGATTTCGAGAAGCGCCTGAAGGCGGTGCTCGCGGAAGTGAAGAAGCAGCCCGGCGCGATCCTCTTCATCGATGAGATCCACACGGTAATCGGCGCCGGTGCGGCGTCCGGCGGCGTGATGGATGCGTCGAACTTGATCAAACCCGCCCTCAACAACGGCGAGTTGCGCTGCATCGGTTCGACCACCTACAACGAATACCGCGGAATCTTCGAGAAAGATCACGCCCTGGCGCGGCGCTTCCAGAAGATCGACATCACAGAACCCTCCGTGCAGGATACGGTGGACATCCTGCGCGGCCTGAAGTCGCGCTACGAAGAGCATCACGGCATCAAGTACGAGGACGATGCACTGCGCGCGGCCGCCGAGTTGGCGGCTCGGCACATCAATGATCGGCATATGCCCGATAAGGCGATCGACGTCGTGGATGAAGCCGGCGCAAATCTGCGGCTGCAGCCGGTGGAGAAGCGCGCGCAGTCGGTCACGGTGACGCAAATTGAAAACGTCGTGGCACGCATCGCGCGCATTCCGCCCAAGAACGTATCGATGTCCGACCGCGATGTATTGAAGAACCTGGAACGCAACTTGAAGCTCACGATCTTCGGCCAGGACCGTGCGATCGAGGCGCTGGCGGCCGCCATCAAAATGTCGCGCTCCGGGCTCGGCGATCAGCGCAAGCCCGTGGGCTCCTTCCTGTTCTCCGGTCCGACCGGCGTCGGCAAGACCGAGGTGACCCGGCAGCTGGCGCTTGCCATGGGCGTGGAATTCGTCCGCTTCGACATGTCCGAGTACATGGAGCGGCACACGGTCTCGCGCCTCATCGGCGCGCCGCCCGGCTATGTGGGCTTTGACCAGGGCGGTCTGCTCACCGAAGCGATTGCCAAACATCCGCACTGTGTGCTGTTGCTCGATGAGATCGAGAAGGCGCATCCCGATGTTTTCAATCTGCTGCTGCAGGTCATGGATCATGGCACGCTCACGGACAACAATGGCCGCAAGGCCGATTTCCGTCACGTCATCATCATCATGACCACGAACGCGGGAGCCTTCGAAATGAGCCGGCCGAGCATTGGCTTCACCCAGTCGGACACGGGTGCGGACGGCATGGAAGCGATCCGCCGCTTGTTTTCGCCGGAATTCCGCAATCGCCTGGATTCTGTCATTCAATTCAGCAGTCTGGATCAGGACACCATTGAGCGCGTGGTCGACAAAATTCTGGTCGAAGCCGAGGCGCAGCTGGAGCAGAAGGGCGTTTCGATTTCCGTCGACGAGCCGGCGCGGCGCTGGATCGCCAAACGCGGCTACGATCCCAAGATGGGCGCACGGCCGATGGCACGCATCATTCAGGAATTCATCAAGCGTCCGCTGGCCGAGGAACTTCTATTCGGCAAGCTGGTGAACGGCGGCCAGGTCGAGGTGACCTTGAGCGAGGATGGCGAGAAGCTGAAGCTCATTACGCGCGGGGCCGACCAACCCGCGCTGCTCTCGCACGAAGGCAGCGCGTAAGCGCCTAATTAACGTCCGCGGTAGACGATGCGGCCCTTGGTCAGGTCGTACGGCGTCATTTCGACCGTGACCTGATCGCCGGTGAGTATGCGGATGTAGTTTTTGCGCATCTTGCCTGAGATGTGCGCGGTCACCACGTGACCGGTCTTGAGTTTGACGCGAAATGTCGTATTGGGCAGAGTCTCAACGACTTCGCCCTCGAATTGAATAGCCTCTTCTTTTGACATGCGTCCTTATGGTATGCGTGAAACCGGGCGCATTGTGCATAAAGCACTTCGTTAATGCAATTTACCCGGTCCGAGCCACCCACTTGGCCGTCGGCTCGCGCTTCGCATACCGACGCAGCAGCGCCACGAACTGGGTGCGCGACACCTCGCGGGCACCAAAGGTCGCCAGGTGCGGACTGGCCACCTGGCAGTCGATGACTTTGATGTCGCGTGCACGACACTCCTCGACCAGCCGTGCCAATGCCACCTTCGAGGCATCGCGTTCCAGACTGAACATGGACTCGCCGAAGAACACCTGTCCTAGTTGGATTCCGTACAGACCCCCCACCAGCTGGGCGTCGCGATAAGTCTCAACGGAGTGACCGTATCCCAGCTCGTGCAGCTGGTCGTAGGAGTCGATCATTTCGGCATTCAGCCAGGTATCGGGACCTGAACGGCGGGGCGCGGCGCAGCTCCGGATGGTGGCGCCGAAGGCATGATCGATTTGGGTGCTGAAGGGGCCGTGCCGCAAGGTCTTGCGTAAGCTCCGCGAGCATTTGAATTCGCCCGGAAACAGCACCATGCGCGGATCGGGGGACCACCAGAGAATCGGCTGTTGGGCGGAATACCAGGGAAATACACCGCGCTCGTAGGCCGCGAGAAGCCGGGTGGGCCTCAAGTCCCCGCCCGCCGCGAGCAGACCCGGCGGTTCGCGCAGCGCCTGGTCCAGAGGCGGAAACCAATTCGGATCCGCCTGCTCTCCCAGCCATACCAGCCGGCTCAGAGCCGTAACTCCTCGTCGGGCACCCGATGGTAGGGCACATGGCTCTGAACCGCCGCGGCATAGGAGTCGACGCCGCGCGCCTCGCGCTTGGCGTAATCCCGGATGGCCGCGGCGAAGCGCGGGTCGGCGATGTAATGCGCAGAATGCGTCAAGGTCGGGACGAAGCCGCGCGGGACCTTGTGCTCGCCTTGCGTTCCAGGTTCGAAACGCTGCAGCTGCTTCTCGATGCAATATTCGATCCCCTGGTAGTAGCAAGCTTCGAAATGCAGGCTGTGAAAATTGCCGCCGGCGCCCCAGTAGCGCCCGTATAAAGCTTCGCTGCCCACAAAGAAGATGGCCACGGCGATCGGCTCCTTCCCCACCCGCGCTACTTTGAGCATCAATTCATTCGGCATGGCAGCGGCAATGCGCTTGAAAAAATCGAGATTAAGGTAGGGTTCGTGGCCGTGCCGATGAAAGGTGTCGGCGTAGAAGCTGTAAACCGTTCGCCACAGCGACGCGTTCATGTCCGCGCCGTGCAGGGTATCGAATTCAATGCCGGCCTCCGCGACTCGGCGGCGCTCGCGCTTTGCCTTCTTGCGTTTCTCCGCCGTGAAAGTGGTGAGAAAGCTTTCAAATGAATCATAGCCGTGGTTGTACCAGTGAAACTGGCAGTCGCGGCGCAGTATCAGCCCGGCCCGATCGAAGTCGGCAGCGATGTCCTCCGTAGGAAACAGCACATGCCAGGAGGACAGGCGCTCGTTTTGCGCATGCTCGAGGGCGGCGCGGATCAGGTTCTGCTTCGTCGTCTTGGGGTCTGCACCGGCGCTTAACAGCAGGCGCGGACCGGAAACCGGCGTGAAGGGCACTGCTGTCAGCAGCTTGGGGTAGTAGGGCAGGCCGTGCTCGGCATAGGCGCCGGCCCAGGAAAAATCGAATACGAATTCACCCCGAGAATGCGATTTGCGAAACAGCGGTATCGCCGCCGCCAGCTCTCCCGAAGCGTCTTCGAGCACGAGATGCTCCGGATTCCAGCCGGTGCGCGGCGCGGCGCATCCGGATTCTTCCAGCGCCAAGAGAAATTCATGCCGCAGGAAGGGTTGGGTGCTGCCGGCCAGCGCATTCCAGCGCCGCGCGTCAATCTGCGCAATGCTGCTTAGGAATCGCGCCGATCGAAGCGTCACGCGTGGGCAGCGCGCGGTTCGGCGTGGGTCTCGGCCTCAATTCGTTCCAAGTATTTGTCGGCATCGAGCGCCGCCATGCATCCGGTGCCGGCCGAGGTGACGGCCTGACGATAAACGTGATCGGCCACATCGCCGGCCGCGAAAACACCCGCCACGCTGGTGCCGGTCGCGCCGCCGTCGCTGCCGCCCTTGACCACGATGTAGCCGCCGCGCATGTCGAGTTGCTGATCGAACAGCTGGGTGTTGGGGACATGCCCGACGGCGATAAAAACGCCGTCGACTTTGATCGATCGCGCGGCACTGCCGGCCGCGGCACGCAAGCGCACACCGGTCACGCCGGAGTCATCGCCCAGGATTTCATCAACCGTGTGATTCCAAACAATGCTGGCTTTGCCGGCCGATGCCAAGGCGAACAGGCGGTCCTGCAAAATCTTTTCCGCCCGCAATTTATCGCGGCGATGCACCAGGGTGACGTGCGATGCAATATTGCCGAGGTACAACGCTTCTTCGACCGCCGTGTTGCCCCCGCCTACGACCGCAACCGCTTTGCCGCGATAGAAAAATCCGTCACAGGTGGCGCAGGCCGAGACGCCCTTGCCCCGAAAAGTCTCTTCGGAAGGCAGGCCCAAATATTGGGCCGAGGCGCCGGTGGCGATGATGAGCGCGTCGCAGGTGTACTCGCCGTTGTCGCCGAACAAGCGGAAGGGGCGGTGGCGCAGATCGACCTTGTTGATGTGGTCGGGGACGATTTCCGTCTTGAATCGCTCCGCGTGGGCGCGCATGCGTTCCATGAGCGCAGGTCCCTGGAGGTGCTCGACATCGCCCGGCCAGTTATCCACATCGGTGGTGGTCATGAGTTGTCCACCTTGCTCCAAGCCGGTGATGAGCAAGGGGTTTCGATTCGCGCGTGCCGCATAGACGGCCGCGGTGTAGCCTGCAGGACCTGAGCCTAAGATGAGGAGACGACTGTGCCTGACAACGCTCATGTATAATTTGCCTCTCGTCTTGAAAAGTCGCTTGCGGCTCTACGGAGCCAAGCGATGGCTTAAGGTTAACTGACCCATGGTAAGTAAATCTGTGGGCCGGAGCCACTTCCAACAAGTCCGCCGCACCACCTCGTCATTCGAGGTTGTTGCATCTCGTTTGACGGGTTACTATCGCATATTATTCAACTAGTTAAGAAGTAATTATCATTAAAGGTCTAGATGTATCCGAAGCTTCGGCGCCCAAGAAGGCCAAGCAGAACATGAAACTTTCTGCCGCGGTGTCGCGCTCTTTGCGCGAAGGCACGCTGTGGGTCTTGGGTGCCCTGGCGCTGCTGCTGTTGCTGGCGCTGCTCTCCTATCACCCGCATGATCCGGGTTTCTCGGATACGGGCGAGCCGGGCCCGGTCGGCAATTGGATCGGTCCGGTGGGCGCATGGCTCGCGGGATTTTTCCTGTTTCTGTTTGGCCGTCCTGCGTACTTGTTCCCGGTGATGTTGGCGTACGCCGGCTGGCTGGTGCACAAGGAACAAGCGCTGCCGGACACGCGCTCGCGCATCAACACCTTGCTGCGCGCCTTAGGGTTCGTCCTCACGCTCGTCACGAGCTGCGGCCTCGCGTCGTTGCATTGGAGCGGCCTGGGGTTGCCGAACAGCGCGGGCGGCGTGCTGGGCGATCTGGCGGGCAAGGGCAGCGCCCATGGCTTGAGCTTTCTCGGTGCCACCCTGTTGCTGCTGGGATTGTGGTTGGCCGGGGTTGCGCTATTCGTCGGGCTGTCCTGGTTCGAGGTGATGGACCGGCTTGGCGGCGCGGTGCTTGCGGCCATTGAGTGGATTCGCAGCCGCATGGAACAACGGCGTGAACTCGCCTCGGGGCAGTTGCGCAAGCAGGCGCGCCAGGAAGTGGTGCGCGAAGAACAAAAGAAAGTCGCGACCCGGCCGCCGCCGAGAATCGAGCCGCCGGCGCCATTGCCGCAAAAAAGCGATCGCGTCGAACGCGAGCGCCAGGTGCCGCTGTTCGATGCGCCCAAGTCGAGCGAATTGCCGGCGCTGTCGCTGCTCGATGAGCCGGGAACGCGTGAGCAGTCCTATTCCGACGAAGCATTGGAAGCGATGTCGCGTCTGGTGGAAATCAAGCTGCGGGATTTCGGCATCGAGGTGGAGGTCGTGGCCGTGCAGCCCGGTCCTGTCATTACCCGCTTCGAATTGCGTCCGGCGCCCGGCGTGAAGGTCAGCCAGATCAGCACGCTGGCCAAGGATCTGGCGCGCGCGCTGTCCGCCATCAGCGTGCGCGTGGTCGAAGTCATTCCCGGCAAATCCGTGGTTGGTCTGGAGATTCCCAACGAGAAGCGCGAGATCGTGACCTTGGGCGAAATCATCAAGTCCAAGCCGTATGACGAGGTCGGTTCACCGCTGGCGCTGGCATTGGGCAAGGACATCGGCGGCGTGCCCATTGTCGCGGACCTTGCGCGCATGCCGCACCTGCTGATCGCCGGCACCACCGGTTCGGGAAAATCGGTCGCCATCAATGCCATGGTCTTGAGCCTGATCTACAAGGCCACGCCCGAACACGTGCGCATGATCATGATCGACCCGAAAATGCTGGAACTGTCGGTGTACGAAGGCATCCCGCATTTGTTGTCGCCCGTCGTGACGGACATGAAGCAGGCGGCCAACGCCCTGCGCTGGTGCGTGGCCGAGATGGAGCGCCGCTACCAGCTCATGTCCGCGCTCGGCGTGCGCAATATCGGCGGCTTCAACCGCAAGGTTAAAGACGCGGCCGATGCCGGAAAGCCGATCAAGGATCCGATTCGCATGCAGAAGATTGCGCAGGGCGTCCCCGGCGTGGTCGAGGAGGACGTGCCGGAGTTGACCTCTCTGCCCTTTGTCGTCGTCATCATCGATGAACTCGCGGATCTGATGATGATCGTGGGAAAAAAAGTGGAGGAGTTGATTGCGCGTCTGGCGCAAAAAGCCCGCGCCTCCGGCATCCATTTGATCTTGGCGACGCAGCGCCCGTCCGTGGATGTCATCACCGGCTTGATCAAAGCCAATATTCCGACGCGCATCGCCTTCCAGGTTTCTGCCAAGGTCGACTCGCGCACCATCCTGGATCAAGGGGGCGCCGAGTCGCTGCTGGGCCACGGCGACATGCTGTACCTGCCGCCGGGCACTTCGATCCCCACCCGGGTGCATGGCGCCTTCGTCTCCGATCAAGAAGTCCATCGCGTGGTTGCGGGATTGAAGACCGCATCGCCGCCGATCTATATCGATGAAATCTTGGAGGGGCCGCGCAATCCCATTCCCGGATTTCCGTCCGACGAGGAAGAGGCTGCCGAAGGCGGACCCGCCGACGCGGAGGCGGACCCCTTGTACGATGAAGCGGTGCGTATCGTCACGGAGACCCGCAAGGCGTCGATCTCGGGTGTGCAACGGCGGCTCAAGATCGGCTACAACCGTGCGGCGCGCCTGGTCGAGGCCATGGAAGCGGCGGGGTTGGTCGGCCCTTTGCAGTCGAATGGCAATCGCGAGATTTACGGCGCTGCGCCGCCCGAGGAGTGACGGATGGTGAAGTATTCATTCGCTGCGGCGCTGTTCCTGGCCGCCGTCGCGCTGCTCCCGGCCTCAGTCTGCCGCGCATCCCCGACGAGCGAGGTCGAGAAGTACTTAAGCGGTCTTGCGACCTGGTCGGCGGATTTCAAACAGACCATCGATGACGGCCACGGCAACGTGGTGCGCAGCGCCGCCGGCAAACTGTATTTGCAGAAGCCCGGAAAATTTCGCTGGGATTATACGGAGCCCTCCGAGCAGCTGATCTTGGCGGACGGCAAGCAGATCTGGTTTTACGACCAGGACCTGCAGCAGGCCAACGTGCGCAACATGGACGCCAGTCTTGCGAACACACCCGCGGTGCTGCTCTCCGGCGGGGGCTCGTTGAGCAGTCAGTTCGACGTGACGGCGCTGCCGCCGAGCGACGGGCTCGAGTGGTACCAGCTCATCCCGAAGCATCCGGATACCGATTTCCAGCTCGTGCGCATCGGATTTCGCAACGGGGACCTGGCCTCCATGTTCCTGGCCGACAAGTTGAATCAGGTCACGCAGCTGACCTTCACCAACCCTAAGCGCAACGCCAAACTTGCGCCGGATTTGTTTACGTTCGTACCGCCGCCGGGGGTGGATGTGATCGGGCGCGGCGGCAAGTGACGGCGGGCGGCACGTATCGGCCCTTGGCGGATCGGCTGCGTCCGCAGTCCCTCGATGAGTACGTCGGGCAGTCGCATCTGCTCGGCGTGGGTGCACCCTTGCGCCGTGCGCTCGAGTCCGGTCACCCGCATTCCATGATTCTCTGGGGTCCGCCCGGCACGGGGAAAACCACGCTGGCCCGACTGGTCGCGAACGGTGCGAATGCCGAATTCGTCGGGCTGTCGGCGGTGCAGGCGGGGATCAAAGATATCCGCGCGGTGGTGGAGCAGGCGCGCAGCTTGCGCGGTTCGCGCGACACCGTTTTGTTTCTCGACGAGGTCCACCGGTTCAACAAGTCCCAGCAGGATGCATTTCTTCCCTACGTCGAGGACGGCACACTAATTTTTATCGGTGCGACCACCGAGAATCCGTCCTTCGAGGTCAACAACGCGCTGCTCTCACGCGCCCGCGTCTATGTACTGAAATCGCTGAGCGCCGATGATCTGGGCAAGCTCCTGGATCGCGCCGTGTCGGATCAAGAGCGGGGCTTGGGCGCGCTCAACCTGCAAATCGAGACAGGCGCGCGTGAATTACTGCTGGCCGCCGCGGACGGCGACGCTCGGCGCATGCTCAATCTGTTGGAGACCGCGGCGGACTTGAGCACCCCGGACGATTCGGGCCGCCGGCTCGATACCGACACGATGCGTGCCGTGATCGGCAGTACCTATGTGCGTTTCGACAAGGGCGGCGAGAATTTTTACGATCAAATTTCGGCGCTGCATAAATCGGTGCGCGGCAGCGATCCGGACGCCGCACTGTACTGGCTGTGCCGCATGCTGGCGGGCGGCTGCGATCCCTTGTATGTGGCGCGCCGCGCACTGCGCATGGCGAGCGAGGACATCGGCAATGCCGATCCGCGGGCGCTGACGATGGCGCTGGAAGCATGCGCCGTGTACGAGCGTCTCGGCAGTCCTGAGGGCGAACTGGCCATTGCCCAGGCCATCGTTTTCATGGCGTGCGCGGCCAAAAGCAACGCGGTGTATACCGCGTTCAATGCCGCCGGCGAAGATGCCGCGAAGTTGGGCTCGCTCGAGGTTCCACTGCACCTTCGCAATGCGCCCACACGCCTCATGAAGGAGATCGGCTACGGCAAGGGCTATCGCTACGCGCACGACGAGCCGGGCGGTTATGCGGCCGGCGAACGTTATTTTCCGGATGAAATGCCGGATCGCCGCTACTATGTGCCGGTTACCCGCGGGCTGGAGATAAAAATCGGGGAAGCGCTGGCGGCACGTCGCGCACGTGATTCCAAGATCCAGGACGCCGGTAAATCATGATCGCTTGCGAGGAAAAATATCGTGCTTGATCCGAAGCTGCTGCGCAGCGATTTGCCGGGCGTGGCGGCCGCGCTGGCGAGAAGGGGGTTTGTGCTCGATGTGGGCGCCTTCGCCGCGCTGGAAGAGCAGCGCAAGGCCGTCCAGGTCGAAGCGGATCGCCTAAGAGCCGAGCGCAATGCCAATGCGAAGGCGGTGGGCTTTGCGAAGTCGAAAGGCGGGGATGTGAGCCCGTTGCTGGCCGCGGGGGAAGCCTTGGGCGAGGGCCTGCAAAAAATAGAAAAGCGCCTCGAGCTCATTCAGGCGCAGGTCGCGGATCTTCAATTGGGCCTGCCGAATATCTTGCACGCCAGCGTCCCCGACGGGCTCGATGAATCCGCGAATGTTGAGGTGCGCCGCTTCGGCATGCCGCGAGAATTTACCTTTACACCCAAGGATCACGTCGCACTGGGCGAGCCCTTGGGGATGGATTTCGAAGCCGCCGGACGCATTTCCGGCGCGCGGTTCGTCGTCATGAGCGGAATGCTGGCGAAGCTGCACCGCGCCTTGGCGCAATTTATGTTGGATTTGCACGTCCGCGATCACGGCTATCGCGAAACCTACGTGCCCTACCTGGTCCATGCCGAGGCGCTGCTCGGCACCGGGCAGCTGCCGAAGTTCGAGGAAGACCAATTCGCGGTGCGCGGCGATCCGGGCTTCTACCTGATTCCCACGGCCGAGGTGCCGTTGACGAATCTGGTTCGCGATCAGATTTTGGCGCCCGAGCGTTTGCCGCTCAAATTTGTGGCGCATACGCCATGCTTTCGCTCCGAGGCGGGGGCGGCGGGAAAAGACACGCGCGGTATGATCCGCCAACATCAATTCGAAAAAGTCGAGATGGTGCAGATCGCGCGCCCCGACGATTCCTATAGGGCGCTCGAGGAGTTGACCGGACACGCCGAGGACGTGCTCAAGGCGCTGGAGTTGCCCTATCGGGTGGTGTCGCTGTGCGCCGGCGATACCGGCGCTGGCAGTGCCAAGACCTACGATCTCGAAGTCTGGCTGCCCTCGCAGAAAAAGTACCGGGAGATTTCATCGTGCAGCAACTGCGAGTCATTCCAGGCGCGCCGGCTGCAGGCTCGATGGCGAAACCCGGAAACCGGCAAGCCGGAGCTGGTGCATACCTTGAATGGATCGGGCGTCGCAGTGGGACGCGCGTTGGTTGCCGTCTTGGAGAATTACCAGTGCGAGGATGGCAGCATCGCGATACCGACGGCGATGGTGCCCTATATGGGCGGGGCGACCCTGCTACGCTGAGCCGCAGCAGGGCCTACCAATACTTTTAGTTTCGGTTGCCCATCACCAAGCGCAGCACGTACCAGAACATCAGCGCGATCGATGCGAACAACTGCATCGCCGCCGACACGTAGCGATCTTCCGGATAGTGCTGAATGATGTTGGACGTGTCGTACAACACGGCCGCACCCGCGAAGCCGATCATGGCCACCGAGAACCAGGTCCCCAGTTGGAAGCCGAATACGGCGCCGCCAATCATGGCCAGGATCGCGACCACGCCGCCCCACATCAGGATGGCGCGCAGGAAGGAGAAATCCTTGCGCGTACGGTGCGCGACCACCATCAAGCCGCCGGCGCCCAATGCCGTGATCAAGGTGGCGCTGTCGATCGCGCCGGGGGCCTTGCGATCGGCAATGTAGAGCAGCGGCACGAAGATCAGCGCCTCCGCGACCACGTAAGCCGCGTACGAGAAGTACTGCATGCCAAGCGAGGCACTGGTCTGCGCCGTCCGCGTGGCGAGCCACCCCACCAGCATGAACGCGCCGAGAATCAGGAACCAATTGAAACCGAGCATGAAGCTCGCGATCTGGCCCGCGAGGCCGGATTCGAACAACGCCAGCTCGATCAGAATGAAACCTAGGATGCCGCCGACCACATGGGTGTAGGTGCGCGTAATGAATTGGGCTCGGCTGTCGACGCCTGAGCTCGGGAAAGCAGAGTTACTGCTTGGGAAAGTGGCCATCGTTTCCTCCAATTAGCCTTGAGGGCCTATTTTAGCACCCCCCGCGGAGCGGGAGCCGATTTAGCCCGGATGCTAGCGTATATGGAGGTAAATGGCGGCCATTCAATGCCTTGGCGGCCGGACAGACCCGACATTGTCGGGTAAAATCGCGGCCCTGCAGTCAGGAGAGGTGGCAGAGTGGTTGAATGCACCGGTC
The DNA here is from genome assembly GCA_963721095.1 of uncultured Gammaproteobacteria bacterium. Taxonomy (GTDB): domain Bacteria; phylum Pseudomonadota; class Gammaproteobacteria; order Steroidobacterales; family Steroidobacteraceae; genus Bog-1198. Next base: position 301,699 of record CAVRHU010000002.1, read on the forward strand.
TTGAAAACCGGAGGCCCTTTACGGGGCTCGTGAGTTCGAATCTCACCCTCTCCGCCAATCGTGAGTTCGACCAAATCGCCGGGAGCGATTTGGGGCGCCGAAGCCGTTTCGGCGACGGCGCGCGAAGCGCGAGGGCCAGGATGGCCCGAGTCAATCTCACCCTTCCGCCAATCGTGAGTTCGACCAAATCGCCGGGAGCGATTTGGGGCGCCGAAGCCGTTTCGGCGACGGCGCGCGAAGCGCGAGGGCCAGGATGGCCCGAGTCAATCTCACCGCTTCCGCCAATCGCGAGTTCGACCAAATCGCCGGGAGCGATTTGGGGCGCCGAAGCCGTTTCGGCGACGGCGCGCGAAGCGCGAGGGCCAGGATGGCCCGAGTCAATCTCACCCTCTCCGCCAATCGTGAGTTCGACCAAATCGCCGGGAGCGATTTGGGGCGCCGAAGCCGTTTCGGCGACGGCGCGCGAAGCGCGAGGGCCAGGATGGCCCGAGTCAATCTCACCCTCTCCGCCAATCGTGAGTTCGACCAAATCGCCGGGAGCGATTTGGGGCGCCGAAGCCGTTTCGGCGACGGCGCGCGAAGCGCGAGGGCCAGGATGGCCCGAGTCCAATGAACGCCACTCGCACCCCAACCGTGTTCTTGAGTTACGCCTCAGCGGATCGCGAGGCTGCGCGCGTGCTCAGGGACGCGTTGCCGACCTTCGGCCTCGAGGTCTGGTACGACGAAAGCGACCTGGGCGGCGGTGAGGTCTGGGATCAGAAGATCCGCAAGCAAATTCGCGAGTGCGATTACTTCATGCCCGTCATTTCGGCGCAAACCGAAGCGCGGCATGAAGGGTATTTTCGCCGGGAATGGCGTCTCGCCGTCGAGAGGACTCTCGACATGGCCGATGATCACGCTTTTCTCTTACCCGTCGTTATCGACGACACCGGCCAAAGCGGAGCGCGCGTCCCGGAAAAATTCCTGTCGATCCAATGGGTGCGTGCCCCCGGCGGACAACCCAACGCTGCCCTGGAATCCCTTTGCAAGCGCCTGGTGGAGGGCGAGCCGGTGGCTGCGCCGCGTGCACCGCTGCCCGCCGCGCGCATCGGTGGTCGTAAGGCTGCCGGTCCGCGGCCGCCGGTGGTGTACCCGGCGTTTCCCACTGAAGCTGCCAAGTCGAAAACGCAATTCTGGCTGCAGGTGGTGGGTTGGGTTTTTCGTTCGGGTTGGATCTTCTTCAAACAGCTGCCACGCTGGATCAGGATTCTCATCTACGTATGGCTGTTTGTTGTATTGCTGTCGAAGGGTTGCAGTTCCGGTGATCGCCGACCCGCGAGAATTTCGTCCGGTGACGCGGAACAGCTCCATGCCATCTCGGAAAAGTACCACGGCAGTTTCGACAAGAAGGATATCTCGCAGCTTGCGGCGCAGATCGCGCGCATCACATCCGATTCGGCGCAAACCCCGGCGGAGCGCAGCCCGCTGCTGGCGATACCCTTTACGGCGCCGACGGGGAATGCCGACGCGGCGAAAATCGCGGATTCCACCTTTGCCCTGGTGTACGGCAAGCTGGCCATTGCGCACCATGGTCAGGTGGGATTGAGCCAGGAGTCCGCGGCTTGCGATGACTCGAAATCCACACTGGAGCGCGGCCGTTCGAACCATTCGGCTTATGTTCTTTGCGGTGCGGTCGGAATCGAGGCGGCGGCGCAGGTTCTATCGGTCAGAATTTTCAAAGTGAAGGATGGCTCGTTGGTTTGGTCGAAGGCATACCCTGTCGCGGGTGCCGATCCGGCCAAGATCGCGGAAGAGGTCAATTCCCACGTACCCGACCTCGACGACGACTGAGCGCTTCCCGCTTTACACTTCCAGACGGTCTTGCGGACGGGCTACCAGAGCATACAAGGCCGGCATCAGATAGACGCTGATCAACAGCCGCGTGAACAGGCCGCTGACGATTACCAGTGCAAATGGCCTTTGCGAGTCGGTGCCCACTCCGGTCGCCAGGGCGACCGGCAGCAATCCCAACGCGGCAACGAGTGCCGTCATCATGATGGGCCGCAATCGCAGTATGGCGCCTTCGCGGATGGCTTCCGCAACCGGCGTGCCGTTGCGCCGCAGTTCGTTGACATAGGAAATATAGACCACGGCGGTCTGCACCGAGACGCCGAACAACGCCAAAAAACCGATTCCCGACGAGACGGAAAATGGCGTGCCGGTAATCCACAAGGCGATGAGGCCGCCAATGGGCGCCGAGAGCACCACGCCGAGAACGGTGATAAACGGGAACTTGAAGTTGCTGTACAGAGCAAACAGCAACAGAAAAATGAGAAACGTCGTCAACGGGATGATGATGCTCATTTGATGACGAGAGGCGGTATATTCAGAGTATTCGCCGCCCCAGTCCAAATGGTAGCCGCGTGGCAGTTTGACCTTTGAGTTGACCTGCTGCATGGCGTCGGTGACCGCGCCCGCCAGATCGCGGCCTTCGACCGAGAATTGCACGCCGATGTAGCGCGAATTGTTTTCCCGGTAAATGAAGGACGCGCCGCTGGCAACCTTGATATCGGCGAATTCCTTGAGAGGAACTTGCTGGCCGCCGGGAGTCGCCACCAGAATGTTGGCGATCTCTTCGGGGTTGTCGCGATATTGTTGTTCGAGCCTGACTACCAGGTCAAACTCCTTTTCCTGCTGCACGACCTGGGTTGCCACGTCGCCGCCGATGGCCGTCTGAATCAAGCCGTTGATGTCCGAAACGTTAAGTCCGTAGCGGGCGATTTTCGCGCGGTCGATCTTGAGGGTGAGGCTGGGCTGGCCCAATTCCTGGACCAGAGTCACGTCGCGGATTCCGCGCACTTGCTCCATGATTTGCTTGATGGCTCTGCCTTTCTGTTCGAGGGTGTCCAAGTTGGAGCCGAAAACCTTCACCGCAAGCGAACTCTTGAGCCCGGTTTCCGCCTCATCGACCGCATCCTCGGCCGGCTGGGTGTAATTGAAATTGACGCCGGGAAATGCCGACAGCTTTTTGTTAATGACCTCGATGAGTCCCGCCTTATTGCGGTAGTCGCCTGACCAGGTCGAATAAGGCTTGAGTCCCACAAAGAATTCCACGTTGAAAAATCCGGTGGGATCGGTGCCGTCGTCGGGACGCCCGAGTTCCGAGGCCACTGTCGTGACTTCCGGAAATGACTTCAAAATGTCGCGCACTTTGGGCGTGAGCTTGGCAGACTCATCGTAAGAGATGGTGTAGGGCATGGTCGCGCGCACCCACAATGCGCCTTCATCCAAATGCGGCATGAATTCGGCGCCGATGCGCGGGATGAGCAGCAGCGATGCACCCAGCAGAATCGCCGAAGCAATTACCGTACCCCAAGCATGCTCGAGGCAGAAATCCAGACCGCGCGTATATTGCGACTTGATGCGCTCGAATGCCGCGTTGCGTTTTTCCTGCACACCCTTGCGCATAAACCACGCACACAGCACCGGCAACAGAGTGAGCGTGACGATCAAGGAGCCGATCAACGCGAATACCATCGTGTCGGCCATCGGTTTGAACAGAGTCCCCGATGGGCCTGCGAGCACATAGATGGGCAGGAAGCTGGCGACAATCACCGCGACCGAGTAAAACAGCGGCCGATCCACTTCGGCCGCAGCCTCGGCGATGATCGTCTTGATGTTGAGGGCGGTTCCGCGCCGCGCGGCAACCTGGCGGAAGATGTTCTCTACCATGACGACGGCAGCATCCACCAGGATTCCGAAATCGACCGCGCCTATGGACAACAGGTTCGCGGAAGCATTCTGCAGATCCAGGCACACGAATGCGAACAGCAACGCCAGCGGTATGGTAGCCGCGACAATGAGGCCGGCGCGGAAGTTGTAAAGGAAGAAAATCAGCACCACGACAACCAGCACCATGCCACGCAGCAGGTTGCGCTCTACCGTCTGGGTGGTCAGGTCGACCAGGTCGCTGCGATCGTAGAAGGGCAGGATCTTTACATCCTTCGGCAGGGTCTCTTCGTTGAGCTCCTTGGTCTTCGCTTCCACCCGCTTCAGCACATCCTGGGTTTTCTCGCCGGTCAGGAGAAGTATCACGCCTTCCACCGCGTCATCCTGCTTCTCATAGCCGAACTCACCCAGGCGCGGGGCGATCCCGATCACGACGCGGCCGACATCCTTGACCAGAACCGGCGTGCCGTTGTTCACGGCGATCACGACATTGCCGATGTCCTCCAGGGTGCTCAAGAGTCCCAAGCCGCGAACGTAATAGAACTGTCCGCCTTGAGAATAAAATCCGCCGCCGCCGTTGCTGTTGTTCGCCGTCAGCGCGGCTTCAACCTGCGTGACCGACAGTCCGACCGAAGCGACTTTTGCCGGATCCAGCAATACTTGGTACTGCATCGTGCCGCCGCCAAATCCCGAATCGTCGGCGACGCCGGGCACGGATTTGTATGCCGGCTCGATGACCCAATCCTCGAAGGTCTTGAGTTCCATCGGCGAGCGGTCGCTGCTCTGCAGGACGTAGCGGTAAATGAGGCCTGAGGGCGAAGACAGAGGCGACATCGACGGCGACACGCCGCTCGGCAGCGTCACATCGCCGATGCGGTTGAAGGCTTGTTGACGCGCGAAATATTTATCCGTCGAGTTTTCAAATGTCATGATGACATCGGAAAGACCGTAAAGGGAGATCGAACGGATGGTGACCATTTGCGGAGTGCCGTTCATGCCACGTTCCACCGGCACCGTGATCAGCCGCTCCACCTCTTCGGCCGCATGCCCCGGCCATTGGGTGATGAGTTCGACCATCGGCGGAGACAGATCGGGATAGGCATCGACCGGCAGCCGGTCCAGTGAGCGCGTTCCTGCGCCGATGAGGACCGCGGTCATGAGAAGCACCAGAAATCCCTGGCGCAACGAGGAGGTGACGATCCGATTCATGAAAGACGCGGAACGCGGCGTTCCGCCCGCCGGGGCCGGATCCGCGCTCATTGAGTCTGCATGAACTGAACGAATAAGCCGCCGTCGACCACGATGTTGTCGCCGGTCTGAAGGCCCTCGGCGATGTCGTACTGATCGCCCGTGCGGTAGGCCAATGTCACGTGCTGGCGGGCGAAGCTGCCGTCCGGTTGCACCGCATAGACAAACGGCAGATTCACATCGTCACGCAACACCGCGGACACGGGAATCAGCGTACCGGTGCTCTGTTCTTGAGCATGAATCCGTACCCGTACATACATTTGCTTCTTGAGAAAATCCGCCGGATTTTTCGCAACGACGCGTACGACCACCGAACGAGTGTCCGGATCCACCAGTGCCGCAATGTTGTCGACCGTGCCGGCAAAGGTATTGCCGCCGATTCCCGTCACCACCTCGGCAGAATCGCCGACGCGCACTGCCTCGAGGTCCGAGCCGAAGACTTGTGCCAGCACCCACACCCGCGAGAGGTCGGCTACGGTGAAGCATGCGGTACTGCCGGCCTGCAGCAGCTGTCCCGGCGTGATGAGTTTTTCCACCACGGTACCCGCCACCGGGGCGCGAATCACCCCCTCGATGCGCGACACGGGACGGTCCTCCTGAATCGCTTTGATACTGTCCGCGGGGACCTGCAATGACACGAGTTGTTGCAACGCTGCTTCGCGATCGGCCTCGGCGCTCACCGCGTCGGTTTCCGCTTGATCCGCTTCGCGCTTGGAAACGCCATTGTGTTGAACCAGATCTTTGTCCAGATCGGCGAGTCGGCGCAGCGTTTGCGCGGTAGAAATAGCCTTGCGATAGGCGCTGATCGCCGCTGCGAAATCCGGCGAATCGACGACGGCCAGCGGCGCGCCGAGTTTGACGTGTTCGCCCAAGGAGACGAGCAGGCGCGAGACGGGACCGGAAAACGGCGCGAGCACGCTGGTGGCTTGATCGTTGTCAAAATCGACCACGCCGGTGGTCTCCACGGTTTTATGGAACGTAGATTGCCCGACCTTGTACAAGTGGATGTTGCGCAGTTGATCCGGCGTGAGTTTTACGTTGCTTGCCGTCACCGACGGCGCCTGGGGGTTCACATCCGCTTTTGGCGAACACCCGGTGATCAAGACCACAACCGCCAGCTCGAGCGCAATCAGCATTCGCATCATAGTTAATTCATTCTTCATGGCTGTTTAGCGAGTTCGGTCCGGTGCCACCAACCGCCGCCGAGCGCTTGGAACAACGCGGCCGTATCGGCGAAACGGCCGGCCTGCGCCTGAATCAAGCTTATTCGGCCCTGCTGATAGGCTTGTTGAGCGCTCAGCAATGCAAGATAGCCGGCATAGCCGCCTTGCCATTGTCGCTGGGTCAGGTCCAAGGTGGCTTTGGCCGAATCCGCGGCATGGGCTCCGGCTTTCACCGCTTCCGCGTCTTGTTCCAAGGCTGTCAGGGTGTCGGCGACATTCTGAAAGGCTGTCAAAACCGTGCTGCGGTATGCTTCCGCCGCTTGCTCGTAGGCGGCCTTGGCCGCGCGTTCCTGATGCAGCAGCGTGCCGCCCTGAAAAATCGGTGCGGTGAGCGATGCGCCGATTCCCCAAAAGCCGGTACCCGAAGTAAAAAGCTGACTCATCTCGGCGGCAGAGCTGCCGGCGTTGGCGGTCAACACAATATTGGGCAGCCGGTTCGCAATGGCGATTCCAATCTTGGCGCTGGCATCGTGCAGATTCGCTTCGGCCTGCAACACGTCAGGGCGCTGGGATACCAGTACCGACGGGAGGCTGACCGGCAGATCCTGCGGCAACTGCAGTGTCGAGAGGTCAAAATTTACGGCAGGCGCCTGGCTCGGAAATCGGCCGGCCAAAACCGCCAACTGGTCCCGCAACTGAGCTTCCTGTTTGATGAGCGGGGGCAGGGTGGCGGCAAATTGAGCGAGCTGCGCCTCGACCGCCGCCACGTCCAATCCGCTCGCATAGCCCTTATCGAGCTGATACCTCAGGATCTTCAGCGTCTTTTCGGCGCTGTCGATCAGCTCGTGGGTGGCGTCGATCTGCATTTGCGTCGATCCGACCTGGATCGCGGTGACGACGACATTGGATGTCAAGGTCGTGTAGGTCGCAATCATTTGATAGCGGGCTGCCTGCTCTTGCGCCGCCAGGGATTCGACCGTGCGTCGGTTCAAGCCGAAGACATCGGGCACATAAGAAACACTGACCTGGGGTGTGAAGAGATTGTAAATAAACGTATTGGAATTCAGAGCCGGCGATATTTGCTCGGACTGGCTTTGGCGCGTCGCATCGAAATTGGCCGAGACGCTGGGATAGTAGGCGCCGCGCTGCGCCAGCATGTTTTCTTTGGCGACGTTGAGCGCCGCCTGCGCCGCTTTGAGATCGTGATTGCTGGAAAGCGAACGATCAATCAGCGCATTGAGCGGCGCGGAATGAAACAACGTCCACCAGTCCGCGGCAATGTCGGCGCCGTTCGCAAAGCGCTGAGGTTCGCCCGCCACCGTGTTCGCCGTGCTCGAAGTAGTCGAGAGCGGCGTGGGAACATAGTCGCTCACGTCCGGAGCGGCGGGTCTCTTGAAGTTCGGGCCAACCGCGCAGCCGGCGAGCAGGGCCGCGATACCGGCCGCAACGAGAGGCTTAACGCGCGATAGATACTGTGCGTTGCGCAAGGATGCTGGTTTGGACAATTAGGAATCTCGACGCGCGATAGTTTTAGAAGGCTCTCGAACGTCCGCCGGTTTTTATTGGCACAGCGCCGGAATCCTCGATTAGCCGGTGAATATACTATGTTCGAGCGAGAACCTCGACGAGAGTTCGGTTTTTCTTCAGGTTGGGCCAGTTGACCTGCGGCCGCCAATGCGTTGAAGTCCGTGCCGACCACCGAAGAGCGGGCAGCAGCGTCGGGCAAGTCGACAAGAGTCAGGCGGGGGATATGCGCTTTCACAGCTGGGTTTACTTCGTTTCGATCTCCTGCATTCCCGCCGCCTTCTCCCAGGCAGTGGCGGAGCATCCCGCGAGTATGGATTCCGCCTCCGCTGCAGCCGCACGCGTTGCCCGCGGTGCCGCGCTTTTCAACGCCCGCTGCGCATCCTGTCACGATCCGGCGGTCGACCGGGCGCCGCCCAAAACTGCGCTGGCGAGACGTTTCCCCGACGACATCGCCACCGCGCTGAAGAGCGGCAAAATGCAGCCGATGGCGGCGGACTTGAGCGAGGAGGACATTCAATCCATTGCCACCTATCTCGGCGCGGACGGCATGACCGAGCAAGCGGCCGATCCGCCCGCGTGCGCCATGGCCGGGAAGTTCGGCATGTCCGGACCCGGCTGGAACGGCTGGAGCATCGATGCGCGCAATTCACGCGCCCAACCGAATCCCGGCTTATCCATCTCGGAGGTGCCGCGGCTCAAAGTGAAATGGTCCATGACGTACACGGGCGGCCGCTATGGTCAGCCGACCGTCGTGGGCGGACGCCTGTTTCTCACGAGCTCGAGCGGCCGAATCTATTCCTTGGATGCCAGGACCGGCTGCATGCATTGGCGCTTCGATGCGGATGCCGGCGTGCGGACGACTCCTGTCATCGGTCGGCTGAAAGGTGCGTCGCCGAGCGGCTACTTGATGTTCTTCGGCGACTTCAAACGCCAGGTTTACGCGCTCGATGCCGCAAGCGGAAAATTGCAGTGGAAAATGATTCTCGAGGCGCATCCGCGCGGCACGCTGACGGGCGCGCCGGTGCTGTACAAGGGCTTGCTCTACGTGCCCATTTCTTCCTGGGAGGAAACTGCGGGCGGGGCCGGTACTTACGGTTGCTGCACGGCCCGCGGTGGATTGGCCGCCCTCGATGCCAAGGATGGCCGCCTGATGTGGAAGACTTATGCCATCGCGCAAGAGCCGCAGCCCACGATTAAGAATTCCGCAGGCACCCAAATGTATGGTCCCGCCGGAGCAGCCGTTTGGTCCGCTCCCACCATCGATGCCAAACGGGCCGTGGTCTACATCGGCACCGGCGATACTTATACGGACGTGAAGGAGAACGGCTCCGATGCCATCATCGCGCTCGACCTTGCGACCGGGAAGGTCAAGTGGCGAAATCAGGTCACCGAGAATGACAGCTTCTTAATGGGCTGCAGCCGCAGCGGCACGCCCAATTGTCCAACGGTACTGGGACCGGATCACGATTTCGGTGCCTCGCCGATTCTCTTCACGCTCCCGAACGGCAAAGACATCATCCTCGCGGGTCAGAAGTCCGGAGTCGCATTCGGAATGGACCCCGACAACGACGGTAAAACCCTGTGGCGCAACAAGGTCGGCAACGGCGGCGCTTTGGGCGGCATCGAATGGGGCATGGCCGCGGACGGCCGGCAGTTGTACGTTGCGGTGGCCGATTTGGGCATACCCCCGCCGCGGGGTAAGGCGGGGCTGTACGCTTTGGATCCGAAGTCCGGCGATCAGCGCTGGTACACGCCCGCGCCCAAAGTTGGCTGCAGCTATGGCGGGCGGTGTTTGAGCGGTCAATCGGCGGCTCCCAGCGTCATTCCCGGGGCCGTATTCTCGACCACCATCGATGGGCATCTGCGCGCCTATGACGTGAAAGACGGCGCGATCGTGTGGGATTTCGACACGGCGGCGCAAAAATATCAAACCATCAACGGCGTTGCGGACCAAAGCGGCGGATCCCTCGATGTGGCCGGCCCGGTCGTGGTGGGCGGGATGATGTACATCATCTCTGGATATGCCGGCGCGCTGGGCGGCGCGCCGAACAATGTGCTCTTGGCTTTCTCAATCAGCGGAAAATAACAAAGGAAATTCGATGCGCGAAATGATCCTGGTGGTCTTGGGATGGATCGGTTTACTCGGCAGCGCGGCGGCCGCGCAGCTCGTGGGACCTGAATTTGAGGTCAGCTTTCCCGCTTCACAAAGCAGCGGTCCGATCGACGGGCGGATCATTCTTCTTCTGAGCCGCGATATGACACGCGAACCGCGCGCACACGTCGAGGCCAATGAGCCGCTGGAGAGTCCCTACCTGTTCGGGCTGACTGTGGACGGCCTGGCGCCGGGCGCCGAGGCTGTTCTCAATGACAAGGCATTTGGCTGGCCGGCCGCACATCTGTCGGCGCTTCCAAGCGGCGACTATTACGTCCAAGCGGTGCTGAATCGTTACGAAACCTATCACCTGGCGGATGGCCGCACCCTGAAATTGCCGCCGGACAAGGGCGAGGGGCAGCAGTGGGCCCACAAGCCCGGCAATCTGTATTCAACACCGATCAAGCTGCACGTGGACGCCGCTCATCCGGTGCGCACGGCGCTGATTCTCGATCAACAGATCGGACCCATTCAACCCAAGGCCGACACCGAGTACGTGAAGCACATCCGCATCCGCAGCGAATTGCTCTCGCGCTTCTGGGGCCGCGACGTGTTTCTTGGAGCCCACGTTCTCGTGCCGAAGGGATTCGATACGCATCCCGAGGCGCACTATCCGCTGATGGTGTTTCACGGCCACTATCCGGACGATATTTCGGGCTTTCGCACCACGCCGCCGGATCAGGATTTAAAGCCGGACTACTCCGAGCGCTTTCACCTCGCAGGCTACAATCGCATCCAACAGCAGGAGGCTTATGCCTTCTATCAGAAATGGATCTCCGCCGATTTTCCACGCTTTCTGGTGATCGAAATCGAGCACGCCAATCCCTTCTACGATGACAGCTATGCGGTGAACTCCGCCAACTTGGGGCCTTATGGCGATGCCATCAACAAGGAATTGATCCCGGAAGTCGAACGTCGATTCCGCGGGATTGGCGCGGGTTGGGCGCGCTTCACCTATGGCGGCTCCACCGGCGGCTGGGAGGCGCTTGCCACGCAAGTCTTTTATCCCGATATGTACAACGGCGCCTTTGCCGCCTGCCCGGACCCCATCGATTTTCGCGCCTACACCGTGATCGACATCTACAAGGATCACAACGCCTACTTTCTGAAGGGCGAAGCGTCTTCGGTGGAGCGCCCCGCATTTCGCAATTATCTGGGCGAAGTGTTTGCCACGCAGCGCGATGAAAATTACATGGAATTGACGCAGGGCGATCGCTCACGCTCGGGCGGCCAATACGATATCTGGCAAGCGGTGTTCAGTCCGGTTGGAGCGGACGGTTATCCCAAGCCGATTTTCGATAAGGTGACCGGTGTCATCGATCCGTCGGTAGCGGCGTATTGGCGCGATCACTTCGATCTTTCCTACATCATCGCCCGCGATTGGAAAACCCTTGCGCCCAAGTTGCAAGGGAAAATACATCTCTTCGTGGGCAACGGCGACAACTACTATCTGACGGACTCCGTGTATTTCGCTCAGGAGCGCCTCGAGTCGCTGAAGCCGGCCTATGAGGGGTCGGTGGCGTATGGCGATCGCGCCGAACACTGCTGGAACGGGGATCCCAAGCAAGCCAACGCCTACTCCCGGCTGCACTACAATTTCCAGTATCTGCCGCAGATTCTGGAGCGCATCAAGGCCACGGCGCCGGCTGGAGCGGACCTGAAGAGCTGGCGGTACTAGAGGAGCCTGAAATCGGCCGCGGTCGCGGCCAAAGGGAATACTCGGACAGGCTCCAGGCCCTACGACGCCGCTTTGGCCGGTTGTGGCAGCACCGCCGGATCGCTCAGGAATGCCCGCACCCGCTCGAATTCCCGCCGCAACAGCGCGTAGCTTTGATCGAGCGACTGTGCATTTGCCGCGACGCTGTCGATTTCCATCCGTTCGGCGAGCGACTTCAAGGCCTGGGCGTGGATATTTGCGCACGCCCCTTTCAATTTGTGCGCAGCCTTCGCAACCGCGCCGCGCTGCCCTTGCGCCAGCGCTGCGGCGATCTCGGCCAATTGCTGCTCACCGCTCGAGGTGAAGGTGGCCGCCAGCTCCTGGGCAAATGCCTGATCGCCATCGGTCACTTTTTCGAATTCGTGTAGATCGACGGGCGCCGCAGAACCCGGCGACGGATTCGGCCGACTCGATTCAGCTGCAGCAGCGAGGTTGACGGCGGCCGCAGCGGGCTTCTCGAGGCCGAATTTCGTCAGAATATTCCGCAATCGCTCAACCTCGATCGGTTTCGTCAAATATCCGTCCATGCCGGCGGCCTCGCAGAGCTCACGATCGCCCGTCATGGCGTTCGCCGTCAGCGCGATGATCGGAATGTGCCCCGAGGTTTCCCAGTCGCGGATCTTGCGCGTGGCAGTCATGCCGTCCATCACCGGCATCTGCAAGTCCATCAGCACGATGTCGAACTGCCGTGCCTTGCACGCGGCCACACCTTCAGCACCGTTGCTGGCGACTTCCACGGTGCACCCCAGGCGCTCGAGAAAGCGCACGGCGACCTTTTGATTGACAAAGTTGTCCTCGACCAGCAGCACATGTCCCGCAAAGCTTTGTTGGGTGGTTGGTTGCGTCAGCATATTGAGCGTGATCATCGGCTGCGTTTCCATTTGCCATTGCCGTGGGCCGCCGCTCATCACCCGCGCTACCGCATCGATCAATTCCCGGACGCGCACCGGCTTGGTCAGATAGGCCGCGAAGCCGAGAGCGGCCAAGCGCGGCGTGTCGCCATGCCGATCGAGCGAAGTAAGCATGACCAGGCGGGTGTTGCCGAGCCCGGGCATCGCGATAATCCGTTCGCCCAACATTGCTCCATCCATGTCGGGCATTTGAAAATCGGTAATCACCATGTCGAATTGGTGATCGACGAGGATGGCATTTTGCAACTCGTCCAGCGCGGCCAAACCGCCGCTCACGGTGGTTACCGAATAGCCCGCGTGCACGAGCTGCGCGCTCAAGACCCGCTGATTGGTGACATTGTCATCCACGATCAGAATACGGCCGCCCGTCTCGGCGCGAATTCGGCGCTCCGGAAGCAGGCTTGCCGCGGGCTTCAAGGGCAGGGTGAAGTAGAACTTCGAGCCGAAGCCCACCTCGCTGGAAACGCCGATTTCACCGCCCATCAGCTCGACCAGCTTGCGCACGATGGACAAACCTAATCCGGTGCCGCCGAAATGGCGGGTCGTCGAGGAGTCCGCCTGAACGAACGGTTCGAACAGCAGCTTCTGCGTTTTCTCCGAGATTCCCATACCCGTATCGCGGACCTCGAAATAGATCAACGGATTGCCGCCGCTCGACCGGTCGCGCACTTCGATGACGATTTCGCCCGCCTTCGTGAACTTGATCGCGTTGCCGACCAGGTTCACCAGGCACTGCCGCAGTCGCTGTGGATCGCCGAACACGCGGCCCGTGATTTGCGGTTCGACATTGACGATGAGCTCCAGTCCCTTGGTCGCCGCCTGAAACGCCATTGCCGACCCGACGTCCTCGATGTTGGCACGCAGGTCGAGCTCGATGGACTCCAGCTCCAGCTTGCCGGCTTCGATTTTCGAGAAATCCAAAATGTCATTGATGACGGTGAGCAGCGAATCCGCGCTGGAGCGGATGGTTTCCGCATAGTCACGCTGCGTGCGGTCCAGATGTGTGTCGAGCAGAAGCCCGGTCATCCCGATGATGCCGTTCATCGGGGTGCGAATTTCGTGGCTGACATTGGCGAGGAAGTGACTCTTGGCGCGGCTCGCTGCATGCGCGGCTTCCGTCTGTTGCCGCAGCAGTTCCGAAGCCACGACTTCCTCGGTGATATCCCAGGAGACACCCAACAGTCTCGACGGAGCGCCTTTCTCGTCGAGAATGATTCGGCCGAAGTTTTGCACGTGCACCGTTGCGCCGTCCGCGCCGCGCGCGCGGTAGCGCATGCTGATCCGGTCGCTCTTTTCGGCAAGCGCCGCCGCGACCGTATCGCGAAATAGGCGCCGGTCCTCGGGCAAGACCAGCTCTTCAATGTGTTCCACGTCGAGGTTGTCGGGGGTGCCGCGATAGGTCAAAGCCTCGATCGGATTCTCGAGCCACAGATAGCGGCGCGCGACCAAGTCGAGTTCCCAGGAGCAGATCCCGGCGCTTTCGGTGGCAATATTGACGCGATCCACGAGCTGGCGATTCTCTTCCGCACGGCTCTTGAGCATTTCCGTGGTCTGCACGTCGCGGGTGACGTCCCAGGTGACCCCGACGATGTAGCGGACCTGTTCCTGCTCATCCCGCATGATGCGCGCGTAGTTCTGCATGTGGTGGACTTCGCCGTCGATGCCCTTCACGCGAAACACGTATTCGTAGGAATCCAATTTGCTGGCGATCGCCTCCCGCGGCCTCTGCAGCAAAATTTTGCGGTCTTCCGGTAAAATGATGGTGGTGAGGCTTCGGAAATAGTCCTTCAGCGGAACATGATCCAGACCGAAGCAGGCAGGTCGCGGCCCGTGCCAGGAAAAGCAGTCGGATTTGACGTCGAATTGCCACGGCGCGATTCCGGCGGCCTGCGTGGTCACGCTCAAGCGTTCGATCAGTGCGCTCTCCTGCGCCGCTTTGCTTTCCAGTTCGGAGGCATGCAGGACCTCCTTGGTGACGTCCCACGTCACGCCCATCATTCGGATCGCCGTGCCGCTCGCGTCGCGGTAGACGCGCATGTGCGTTTGAACGTATTGGGGATCAGGGCGCGGATTGGCAGTGCGGTGGCGCAGGGGCAAAATCGCATCCTGGGTCGGATCGGCGAGCAGGGCGCGTATAGCGGCAGCCGCCTGGGCGCGGTCATCCTCGTGGATGAGGTCTTTGGGATTCAAGGTGACGGAGGGCGGCATGCCGAATAGCGGCCACAAGCTGCCGTCATTGATGAGTTCACCGGTGACGAGATCTTTTTCCCAAATGCTGATGCCGGCCGTGCCGGTGGCGAGTTTCAGCCGGGACAGCAATTGAGTTTGCCGTTCGGCCTGTTCCGCCAGCAAGGCCGCAGCACGGGCTTGCTCGGTCATGTCGATGGTGAGGCCTAAAACCCGGATCGCGCGGCCCTGAGCATTGCGCCACACCTCGCCGCGCAATTGAACCGGCCTCACCGTGCCGTCGCGCTCCAGCACCCGATAGGCGATTTCCATCGGCGCCTCGCCCTTGAGCGCCTTGACGAATTCCTTGCGATAGCGTTCGCGGTCTTCGGGGTGCACCTTATTGAGCATCATCGCGTCCACTTTTTTGTCGGTGGTGGCGATTTCTGCGTCATAAACTTCGGCAAGGTCGCCGCTGAAATGCATGGTGTTGCGAACCACGTCCCATTCCCAGATCCGCACTCCCGCACTGCGGGTAACCTGCTCCAGCCCTTTGAACAGGGAGGCTTTGCCCAATTGCGGGGATGTGGGGTGTAAGTTCGTCAATGCGGCCCAGACCCCTGCGAACCAGGCTCCGATGCCGTGGGCAAATTGCCGGAGCCGCGCCGCCGCTGGTGATTTCGAGGAAATGATGGGCGCTCCGGGACCGTAGAGAAGACTCTCCTAGGCCTCGTATCGGCGCGGAAGGAGGCGGCTTTAGGGTCTGAGGTGTGCCAAACGCGGCCGCCGTCACAGGCGCGCTAAATTCGGCGACAATCGACGGGCGCGCAGGTGAAGCCGGTGGACCTAAAGGGGCCACCGGCCGAGCGCCAACAACGACTTACCCAACGTTACTTAAGTATTGCCTGATAGGTCCAAGCGTGCGACAAACCCCGCACGTCGGGCACCGCGGCCACCGCCGCGGCACCCGTGCCGGCGGCCTGTTGGATCATGCCGACGACGATCAAGTCATTGACAGGATCGATCCAAAACCACGTGCCGGCCGCGCCGCCCCACCAATACGAGCCCTTGCCGTAGTAACCGCCGGCCGCAACCGGATCGGTGTAAATGGCGAAGTCCAAGCCGAATCCGGCACCCGGCGCAAGAATCGGCACGGTTGGCGCCAGCACATTGGTACGCATCAGTTCAACCGTCAGCGGCGATAGGATTCTCACGCCGTCCAGCTGGCCGCCGTTCAAGAGCATTTGGCAAAACCGCATGTAGTCGGTGATGGTCGATACCAGGCCGCCGCCGCCGGAGGAGAGTGCGGGCTTCGCGGCAAAATCGTGATTCAAGCCTTCGTGCACGCCGACGGTATGCAGTTTTCCGGCGTTATCGTAGCTATAGAATTCGGCGAACCGATTCAGCTTTTCCTTTGGAACGTAAAAGCCCGTGTCGCTCATGCCGAGCGGCTTGAAAATTCGCTTCTCCAAGAACTCCTCGAAGGGCATGCCGGAGAGTTTTTGAACGATGTAGCCCTGAATGTCGACCGAGATGCTGTAATGCCACTCAGTGCCGGGCTGCGCATTCAACGGCAGCTTGGCGACCCGCTTGATGAACTCATCCAACGAGATGTCGGGATTCAGGACGTCGGCGTCCACCTGCATTTTGTCGACTGCTGTTTGACTGAAAAATCCGTAAGTGAAGCCGCCGGAGTGCGACATGAGCTCACGCATGGTCACCGGATGGTTTTGATCCTTCATGACCACATTGCCGTTGGCCTCGGTGGTGTAGACCTTCAGTTTGGCGAACTCAGGAATGTATTTCGCGACCGGATCGTTGAGCTGCCACTTTCCTTCCTCGAACAACATCATCATCGCCACGCCGGTGATGGGCTTGCTCATCGAATAGATCCGGAAAATGCTGTCCTTTTGCATCGGCGCATTCGCCGCGATGTCGCGTTTGCCCACCGCATCGAATTCCACCACTTTGCCGTGGCGCGAAACCATCGTGACCACGCCCGCCAGACGGCCGTTGTCGACGAGTTCTTTCATGCCGGTGCTCAAGCGAGCCAGGCGCTCTGCCGACATGCCTTCGCTTTCCGCGCTGGCCGTGGGCAAATCATGAGGCGCCGCCATTGCGGGCGAAACGCCGAGCGCGGCCAAAGAAGCGATGGCCAATAAACGCGAAAGGTACATGCGAGGACTCCCTGTTAGATGTTATTCAGCAAACCCGAATCGCAGTGTATTCCAACGCGGAATGCCCGGACAGGCTCCTAGGTTCGCTCGAGCATCCAGTGCGACATGAGATCGAATAGCACCGAGCGCGCGGTCTCGTCTTCATTGTGGACCTCGTGAAGGAGGTTGGGATAGCTCACCAGCCGCTTGTCGGTGGAACCCAGGGTGTCGATGAGCGCTCGTGAACCGCTGATTGGGCAGACCTTATCCGCTTCCCCGTGCACCGCCAACCAGGGCAGCACGAGCTTGGCGGCGTTTGCGCGGCCCGTGCGGCAGGCCTGTGCAAAACCATACAGCAGTCTCAAGCTTGCCGTGCGTGGCACCAAGGGATCGCTCGTGTGCCGGCTTTGTTCCTCCGCCACTTGCGTAAGGGCGGTGGCGTCGATACGCAAGCTGATTCGCAACCGCGGTGCGAGCGCGGAGGCCATACGCAAAACGGCGCCTGGGATGCCTTCCAATTTTGGCAGCGCGTCGAGCGCGCAACCGGTGGTGATGATGCCGCGGGCCCAGGGCAGCTCTGGGGCGGCCAGCAAAACGACCACTGAACCCATGCTGTGTCCCCAAACGAACAGCGGCAATGCTGAAAACCTCTGGCGCACATTCTCGCCGATCAGCTTCAGGTCGGCGGCGAAGTCGGTGAAACTTCCGACGTGCGTGCGCGTGCCGGGGCTCATCCCGTGACCGCGCTGGTCATACACGAAGCTCGCAATGCCCCTGGCCGCCAACGCGTCGGCCGCGTGCCGGTAGCGGGCGCCGTGTTCGGCGATTCCGTGCACGATGATCAGGCCCGCCTTGGCATCGTGCGGCAACGTCTCGAAGCCTGGGAAGCGCGTCCCGATCACAGGCCGACTTTTGGCGCGGAATCGGGTTGCGCCTTGGTCAGCAGCCAGATCCCCGCCAGGACCAAAACTGTCCCGGCTGCAACCCACGCCGTAAACGGCTCACCGAGCAGGATGGCCGCCATCAGGATGGTCGACAGGGGGCCGATGGTGCCGGCTTGCGCGGTCAGCGAAGCACCGATGCGCTCGATGGCCAGCATGACCAAGACCACGGGCGCAAAGGTGCACAGAGTTGCATTCAGGACCGAGAGCCATACCACCGCCACGGGCACGGACATGGCGGCTATCGGCTTTAACAGGAAGAATTGCGCGATACAGATGAGGCAGGCGACCGTGGTGGCGAGACCGGTGAGGCGCAGCGCGCCAAGCCGTTTCACTTCCTCGCCGCTGTACGACAGATAAACGGCATAGCTTACGGCGCTGGCGAAAACCAGCGTTGCGCCCAGCGGCACATCTCCGCCCTGCAAGGACATCTCGCGCCCGAAGACGCACAGCACGCCGCAATAGCTGACCGCCAGCGCAAGAATTTGCGTACGCGTCACTTTCTTGTGGAACAACAAAGCGCCCAAGGCCAGCACCAGGGTCGGATTGAGATACAAAATCAGCCGTTCCAGACTCGCGCTGATAAAGAGCAGCCCGAGGAAATCGAGAAAGCTCGACAGATAGTAGCCGCAGAATCCGAGGGCGAGCACCGTCCGCGCGTCGCGCCAGGTCAGCGCCGGTTTGCCTCGGCCGGCCCACCACGCCAGCAGGACAAACATGGGCAGGGCGAACAACATCCGGTACATGATGAGCGTGACGGCGTCGACGCCGTAGCGATAGGCCAGCTTGACGATGATGGCCTTGCCGGAAAAACCGACGGCCCCGAGACCGGCCAGGATGAGTCCGCGCCGCCGCGTATTCGCGAAGACCTCGGTGGTGGGGGACAGCGCATTCACGAAGCCGATTCTACGACCTCGCCCTCATCGCGTTACGCCTTTATCACGCCTCGCGCAGGCGAAACAGCTTGCTTTGCGTACGGTCGATGTCCGTGTCGACCGGATTTGGCGAGCGATTCTCGTCGCGCACGAATTTCTCGATGTCTGCGGCCGGCACCGCGGCACTGCGAAAAAATCCTTGATACTGATCGCATCCCATGCGGCGCAGAATTCCGAGCTGCTCTTCCGATTCGACGCCCTCGGCGATCACCTTCAGCCGCAGGCCGTGGGCAAGCGATATGATCGCGCGCACGATGGAAGCGTCGCCGGCGTTCGACGCCACATCGCTGATGAAGCTTCGATCGATCTTGAGCTTGTCGATGGGGAAACGCTGCAGGTAGCTCATGCACGAATAACCCGTGCCGAAATCGTCGATGGCGACGACCACGCCGAGCTCGCTCAGCTCTTCGAGCAACGCCACGGAGGTTTCGGCATTGCTCATCAAGGTGGCCTCCGTCAGTTCGATCTCAAGGTAGGTCGCATCGAGAGCGTGCGCCTGCAGCGCCGCGTGGACTTTCTTGACGAAATTGGCCTGCCGAAACTGCAGGGGCGAGACATTGACCGCGACCCGTAAAAAAGGCATTTGCCGCTGCTGCCATTCGCGCGCCTGCCGGCAGGCTTCGCGGATGACCCAGTCGCCGATTTCGAGGATGAGGCCGCTTTCTTCGGCGATCGGAATAAATTCGCCGGGCAGAATCAAGCCCCGTTTCGGATGCTGCCATCGGATCAAGGCCTCCACGCTGCGCATCTCGCCGGTCGCGATGTCGATCTTGGGCTGGTAGTGCAAGGAAAGCTGATTTTGGGACAGCGCTCCGCGAAGCTCCGCCTCGATCTCCAGGCGCTCGCGCGAGAAGCCCATCACGCGGGCATCGAAGAATCGGAACGTCTTGCGGCCGCTGCGCTTGGCGAAATACATCGCTTCATCGGCGCGCGCCAGCAACTCCTCCGCACCGGTGCCGTCGTGTGGATAGCGCGCAATTCCAATGCTGGGGCTGACGTGCAGCTCCAAGCCCGTCAGTTGATAGGGTTGCGACAGGCTCGCCATCCACCGCGAGATGAGTCCTTCTATTTCCTCGACCGAATTCAAGCCCCGCAGCAACAATAGAAATTCATCGCCGCCGGCTCGAGCGACGGTGTCCGTCGATCGCAGGATCGACAGCAGGCGCTCGGTAACGTGTTTGAGCAACGCATCGCCGGCGCCGTGGCCCAGCGAATCGTTGATGATCTTGAAGCGGTCCAAATCGAATACGCAGACCGCGAACGGCTGGCGGTCGTAGACGGCATGGTTCAGGCGCTCCACGAACAGCACGCGATTGGCAATTCCCGTCAGCGCATCGTGAGTTGCCTGGCGCTTCAGTTCGAGATTCGCGTTGGCGAGCGATTTGTCCCGCTCCTTGAGCATGTGAACGGAGTCGCGAAGCTGTTGGCGCCTGTCATGCAGCCGAAGCCGCAACACGCGGCCGAATACGCCGAGCAGTATGCATCGGCCCAAGGTGGCCACGAAGCATAACCAGACCAAACCGCGCAACAAAGCAGTGTCCTGCGGGATCGATATTCTCGCATCGATCGACGTCATGACGAGCGCCGCCGCGACGGCCACGCTGATCCATGCAACCGCCGATTGCTTCTTCGAGAGGCCCAAGCTGGCGCAGCCGAAGACGACGAACAGCACCGTGAAGAAGTAAAAGGCCAATTGCGGCACAAGCGCGGCGAAGACCAGCTGGATGGAACTCGAGCCGATGGCCTGTGCCAGGGTAAAATCGGTGGTATCGCGCCGATGCCGGATGCTCCAGGCGCGCAGCAGCAGGATGATGGAACAATCGAGGAGACCGATCGCGGTGTAGGCAAGAGGAACGGCGGAGCCGACGGTCCCGGCGAGCGCGAAGCCGCCGAGCAATATGCCATCGATGAGATAGCTCGATGCGATGGCCAAGGTCATTTTAGTGCCGAGGCTGCTTTCCGACACTAGCTTGGCGGCTCCCATGGGCCGCGATCATCCCTTGCCCCCCGAGGTTTTACCGCGACATGGTTCAACAAATACGGGGCCTGCAGCTCAATTTGGGGCGGAAAATTCAGGATTTTCGACGAATTCGCGGTCAGTCAGGCTGCTCAGAAATTCGAGCAGTTCTGTGCGTTCCGATGGCGAGAGCTTAAAGGGGCGGACACGGGAGTCTTTTTGCGGGTTCTTGTGGCCGCCGCGCACGTAGTGGTCCAGCACCGATCCCAGCGTCGGCAAGCTGCCGTCGTGCATGTAGGGTGCCGTGAGCGCCACATTGCGCAAGGTTGGAACCTTGAATCTGCCCATGTCGGCGGTGCGATGCGTGACCTCCATCAAACCTTGATCGCCCAAGGGATAGGCGCCGCGTCCGTCGAGATCGTACAAACCGGTGTTCGCGAACAGCGCTCGCGCCCGGGTATGACCCTGGTAAACGATGGCCCCACTGAAGTTGATTCCTGAATGGCATTGGGAGCAGCCGACGCGAGTCGAATAAAAGAGCGCCATGCCGCGCTTGGCGGAGGCAGACATCGCAGTTTGGTCATCGTCGAAGACATGGCGATCGAACGGCGAGCGGCCCGAAATGAGGGTTCGCTCGAATGAGGCAATCGCCTCGATGATGTGCTCCATGGAAATCGGTTTGGGCTGGGCCGGAAACGCCGCGGTAAATTGGGCGCGGTAGTTTGCATCCGCGGACAGGGCATTGACGGCCGCCGCACCACCCGGCTTGAGACCCATCTCCAGCGGATGCTCGTTAAACAGAGGCTGGCGCATTTGCGCCTCGAGCGAGCGCACTTTGTCGCTGCCCCAGGTAAATGCCGGATTGTAGGCGACGTTCGTGAGGCTCATCGCGCTGCGCCTCACGCGCTGGCCGGTGGCTCCTTGCGCGTGCGCGCGGCCATCCGTGAAGGCAATCTCGGGCCGATGACAACTCGCGCATGAGTAACCGCCTGTCGATGACAGGCGGGTCTCGAAGAACAGACGTCGACCCAGCGCGACCTTCGCGCTCGACATGGGATTGCCGGCCGGCACCGCAGGGGTCGGGAACCCCCGGGGTAGGTGCCACTCATAGTTCGCCGGCGATGCGTCATCGGCTGCGTATGCGGCATTGAGCGCCGCACACGCCGTCAGAGCGATGAAGAAATCGCGAATTAATGCGGTCCCGGTCTCCAGGGCTGCGCTGCGCCGATCGCCAGCGACGCGGTTTGCGCCGCTATCCCCGAGCGTTCATCCATCCATTTGGTGAAGGCCTCGACGTCCGCCGATGATAAGCCTTGAGCGTCTTGCCGGCGCGCATCGGCCCAGTGATGCATCGCCACCATTAATTCGTCGGCGAGCGGACGCGAAGCGCTGAACAACGCCATGTAGGCACCCTTTGCCTCCTCGATCTGATTCAAGCCCAAATAGGCCTCGCCGCGGTATTCGATGGCATCGGGATAGTTGGGATTGATTTCAAGCGCCTTGGCATAGGAGGACAGGGCATCCTCGTAATTGCCCAAGTGACGGTTGGCAAAACCTAGATAGTTCCAGGCCTCATACATTTTCGGATCGGCGCCGACGGCGTCAATGAATGATCCCACCGAGTCGTGGTAAGCCTTCTGCGCCTTGTCGTGCGCTTTCGCGGCCTTTTCGGGCGTCGATGCTTTGGCGGCCTCCGCGTCGTACTCTTGCGCTTTCTTGATATTGCGGACGCCGGCGTTATAGGCGCTCTTTGCGGCATCGGCCACACTGCGCGGAGATGCCGTCACCATTCCCGCAGGTCCGGACGGCATCGATCCACCGCCGTGTGCGAGCGCTGCGCCGGCGGGAGCCACCGCGATGGCGACGAGAAATCCTAAGATACCGAGAAAGCTTCGCATAATGACCCCCATCATTTCAGGAGCAATTGTCCCTTGCCGGTTGTGAGTACCTGCGCGAATCAAGTAGGTTTAAATACTACATGAGCGCGGATGCCGCGCCGCATTCGTGATCGCGGTCTTAAAACCACAGGTTGAACTGCCGCCGGCCCGGCAAGTCTTATACAATGGAACACGGGTGCTCTCATGCAAAAGCTCAACAAGATCCGTTCATTCTCCCTCGCACTGTGTGCGGGCGTCGCGCTCGCCGCGAGCGCTCCTGCCTCGGCGCAGCATGGCGGCCATTTTGGCGGTTGGCACGGCGGCTACGGTGGCTGGCACGGCGGCTATGGCTGGCGCGGCGGATTTTGGGGACCGTGGGGCTGGGGATGGGGCGGCCTGGGGCTCGGCCTTTATTTCGCAACGCTTCCTTACTACTACAGCACTTATTGGTGGGGCGGCGTGCCTTACTATTACGCCGACAACACCTACTACCGCTGGAATGCCGGCGTCGGCCAGTATGAAACGGTGGCCCCGCCCGCCGGGATCCAGAATCCGCGGACGGCCCCCGGGATAGCGGCCGGAACGGGTGCCTCGGACCTGATTGCATACCCGAAGAATGGTCAGACCGAGGAGCAGTTGGGCAAGGACAAATTTGAGTGTCACCGCTGGGCGGTGGGCCAAACGGGCTTCGATCCAACCCAGCCGGGCGGCGGGTCGGCGCCCGGCAATCGAGCCAACTATCTGCGGGCTCAAGCCGCATGCCTCGAAGGCCGCGGCTACAGCGTCAAATAAGCAACCCGTGATCGCGCGGCGCCTTGACGGCCTGTCAGGGCCCTTGGGCGCAGTGGCGCGCTTTCCTTCGACAGATACCCCGGTGTCGTGGCAAAATACCCGGCTTTTGACCGGGCCCTCGGGGCCCAACTTTTTTAAGCAACTTCACGGAATTTTCGCTATGGCCCGTACTACCCCGCTTTCCGATATCCGCAATATCGGCATCATTGCCCACGTCGACGCCGGCAAGACCACGACGACGGAGCGCATCCTGTATTACACGGGGCGTAAGCACACCATCATCGACATTCACGATACGAAGGATCTGAAGACTTCGACGACAACCGACTACCTGGAACAGGAACAGAAGCGCGGTATCACCATTCAAAGCGCCGCTGTGTCCGCCTTCTGGCGCGACAAGAAAATCAATTTGATCGATACGCCGGGACACGTCGATTTCACCATTGAGGTCAATCGATCGCTGCGCGTGCTCGACGGCGCGGTCGTGGTGTTTGACGGCGTCGCGGGGGTCGAACCGCAATCCGAAACCAATTGGCGCCTCGCCGACAACTACGATGTGCCGCGTATTTGTTACGTAAACAAAATGGATCGCAGCGGCGCCAACTTTTTGCGTTGCGTCGACATGATCAAAAAGCGTCTGGGCGCCAGGCCCTTACCCGTGCAGCTCCCGATCGGATCGGAAGACAACTTCAAGGGGATGGTCGACCTGGTGGAAATGAAGGCGCTGGTCTGGGATTCGGACGACAAGGATGCCGAGTGGCAGGTGCTCGAGGTGACTCCGGACCTGGCCGACAAATTGCACATCAGCGTTCCGAGCGATCGGCAGCTGCTCGCGGATGTGAACAAATACCGCACTGAATTGGTGGATACCTGCCTCGAGCAGGACGATGAGGCGATGGAAGCCTATCTCACCCACGGTACCGTGCCGTCCGGCGATATTTTGCGCGCCTGTTTGCGCAAGGGAACGCTGAATTCCGCCTTCACGCCGGTGCTTTGCGGCTCCTCGTACAAGAATAAAGGTGTGCAGCAGGTGCTGGATGCCGTCGTGGATTACCTGCCGGCACCGACCGACGTGGCTTCGATCAAGACCGTCGATGCAGACGGCCATCCGATCGGCGAGCGCAAAACCTCGGACGATGAGCCGTTCTCGGCGCTCGCGTTCAAAGTCATCAACGATATTTACGGGGCGCTGACCTTCATCCGCGTTTATTCCGGTGTCCTGACCAAAGGTGCCTCGGTCATGAACTCGACCCGCGGCAAGCGCGAGAAAATCGGCCGCATGGTCGAAATGTTCGCCAAGGAGGCCAATCCGGTCGAAGAAGCACGAGCCGGTGACATCATTGCGCTGGTCTCGTTGGCCGATACGGAAACCGGCGACACGCTGTGCGATGCGGCGAATGAGGTCGTGCTGGAACGCATGCGGTTCCCGGAACCGGTCATCAGCGTCTCGGTCAAGTCCAAGGTCAAGGCCGAACAGGAAAAATTCGGCAGTGCGTTGGGCAAGATGGTGCGCGCCGATCCTTCGCTGCACTTGGAGACAGATCGCGAGACCGGCCAGACCATTTTGCGCGGCATGGGTGAATTGCACTTGGAAGTTACACTCGATCGCATGCGCACCGAGTTCGGCGTCGAAGGTGTCATGGGCGAGCCGCAGGTCGCCTATCGCGAAACCATCACCAAGAAGATCACCGAACAATACATTCACAAGAAGCAGACCGGCGGTTCCGGGCAATTCGCCGAAGTGTGGATCGTTTTCGAGCCGCTCGAACGCAGCACCGGCTTCCAATTCGTCGACGAGACCGTCGGCGGTTCCGTGCCGCGCGAGTTCGTGCCGTCGGTTGAGAAGGGTCTCAAGGTGCAAAAGGAAGATGGCGTCCTGGCGCACTATCCGACCGTGGACTTCAAGGCGACTTTGATCGACGGCAGCTTCCATGACGTCGACTCCAACGCAATGACCTTTGAAATCGCCGCCAAGGCGGCATTCCGCGAGGGAATCCGCAAGGCTGCGCCGATCTTGCTCGAACCGGTCATGAAGGTGGAAACCGTGACGCCGGGAGACTATCTGGGCGATGTCATCGGCGACATCAACCGCCGGCGCGGTTCCGTGCAGGACCAGTTGGAGCGCGGCACCAATATCGCCGTGGTCGCGATCGTGCCGCTCTCGGAGATGTTCGGCTACATCGGACAACTGCGCGGCATGACCAGCGGCCGCGCCTCGTACACGATGGAGTTCTCGCATTACGAGCCGGTTCCCCGCAACGTTGCGGACGAAGTCATCGCCGAAGTGGCGAAGGCCAAGGCCGCCCTGACTGCGTAAGGGCAGCGGAGCGCTCAGGCTTGCGGGCCGGCGCCACAGACCCTGTAGACTTGAGGGCCTGTGTGAGTATTCCCGGCCGCAAGTTCCGTGACCGCCCCAAAAGCGACAAATAGTTCAGGTTTAAGCACGGCAGCCGCCATCGGCACCGACGAAAGCAACAATCGACTGAACACCAAGGCGGCGGGCGTCATTGGCCTCGCCGTCATGTGCAGCCGGCTGCTTGGGCTTTTGCGCGAGCAGATCTTCGCGGCACTGTTCGGCGGCGGCATGGCAATGGACGCCTTCACCGCGGCGTTTCGCATTCCCAATTTGCTGCGCGATTTGTTTGCCGAAGGCGCGCTGTCCATGGCCTTCGTGACGACCTTCAGCAAGACCATCGCGCGCGGTGGCGATGAGGATGCATGGCGGCTCGCGAACAAAGTGGCCACCATGACGGCGTCGCTGCTGGGCGTGCTGTGCGTCGTCGGCATGGTGTTCTCCCCCCAGTTGGTGGCGCTGCTCGCGCCGGGGTTCGATCCCGAGAAAGCCGCGCTGACCGCGCACCTCACGCGCATCATGTTTCCCTTCATTCTGCTGGTGTCGCTCGCGGCATTGGTGATGGGAATGCTGAACGCCAAGAACCGGTTCGGCATGCCGGCCATGGCATCGAGCTTCTTCAACATCGGCTCCATCGTCGGCGGCGTCGCTTTAGGATTTTGGATCGACCCGCACTTCGGCCCCCGCGCGCTGATCGGGCTGGCCTTTGCGACGCTCATCGGCGGCGGCCTGCAGCTTGCCGTGCAGTTGCCTTCGCTTGCGCGCCTCGGCTATCGCTTCCGTCCGGATGTCCATTGGCGCGATCCGGGAATAAGGGCCATATTGTTGCTGATGGGACCGGCGGTGATTGCAGCCAGCACCACGCAAATCAACGTCCTGGTCAATTCGATGTTCGCATCGACGTTGGGCGACGGCGCCATTTTTTGGTTGGCCATCGCATTCCGTTTGATGCAGTTGCCGCTCGGCCTGTTTGGCGTCGCCCTGGGAACCGTGACGCTGCCGCTGCTGTCGCGCTTGGTCGTCGCCGGAAAAACGCGGGAGTTTCGCAGTGAATTGGCGCGCGCGATCCGCTGGGGTCTGCTGCTCACGCTGCCCTCGATGGTGGGGCTGATGCTGCTGGCTGAGCCGATCATTTCGGTGCTGTATCAGCATGGGAAGTTCAATGCCGACCAGGCGGCGCAGGCGGCAGGCGCATTGCGCTACTACGCGATCGGCCTCGGCGGTTACGCGGCTTTGAAAGTGTTGGTCAACGCCTTTTATGCGCTCGACCGGCGCAAGACGCCGATGCTGGTGAGCTTCGCCGCGGTAGGCCTGAATTTGCTGTTCAACTGGGTGTTCACGTTTCAATTGGGCTGGGGCCACCGAGGCTTGGCGTTCTCCACCGGCTGCGTTGCAACGTTCAACTTCTTGCTGCTTTACTTCTTGATGCAGCATCAATTGAAAGGACTCGAGTCGCGCCGCTTGCTTTTATTGCTGGCCAAGGTTGCGCTGGCGAGCGTGCCGTTGGTTGCCGCGTGCGCGGCCTCGTCTCATTGGCTGTTGGCCGATTGGCGGCACCAAGCGCTATTGCCGAAACTCGCGGCGCTGCTCGCTACGGTGGCCGCAGGCGCGGGCCTGTTCGCCGCAAGTGGTATTTTGCTGCACATCGAAGAGCTCAAAGAGGTGCGCGACGCATTCATGCGGCGCCTGCGACGCCGAGGCTAGGCCGGCTTTGGCGGTCGCTTTGGGATGTCGCCGCCGCGAATGACCGCGGGACGCAGCGAGAATGCCTTGAGGGCACGCGATACATGAGTGAAGTCGGCCATGCCTACGAGTTCCCCGGCATCGTAAAAGCCGATGAGATTGCCGACCCAGGGAAAAGTACTGATGTCGGCAATCCCGTAATCATCGCCCATGATCCAGGCCCTTCGGCTGAGCCGCTGATCGAGCACGGCGAGGAGACGCTTCGCCTCCGTGACATAGCGTTGCAGCGGGCGTTTGTCTTCGTAGTCCTTGCCGGCGAACTTGTTGAAAAAGCCCACCTGGCCGAACATCGGCCCGATCGCGGACATCTGGAACATCAGCCATTGAATCGTCTCGTATCGAAGGGCCGGTTCGCGTGGCATGAGCGATCCGCTCTTGTCCGCCAGATACATGAGGATCGCGCCGGATTCGAATAGGGCGAGAGGCGCGCCGGCGGGACCCTGAGGGTCGAGAATGGCCGGTATTTTTCCATTGGGGTTCAGCGAGAGAAAGGCCGGCGACCTTTGGTCATTGGTGTCGAAATTGACCAGGTGCGCCTCGTACGGCAGTCCGGTTTCTTCGAGCATAATGGAGACTTTTACGCCGTTCGGCGTCGGCAGCGAGTAAAGCTGCACGCGATCCGGGTGCCGAGCGGGCCATTTCTGGGTGATGGCGAAGGCGGAAAGATCGTTCATCGCCGTTAACTCCGATATTGTTAAATTGGCCGACTCGCCGCGCCGGCGAGCGTCCGCTTAGGATGGGCTATGATAGCGGCGAACTCATCGATTAACCGGAGGGCGCCATGAAGTTACAGCTGCCACTGTCAGTCTGGCCGATGTTATTGGCAGGCATGATTTGCGCGACGGCGGCCGAAGCGGTTCCCGTGTCTCGTCTTGAAGTTCGCGTCGTTACCGGCGGTGCGGAACTAAGCGCCGGCAGCGATTTGGAATTGCGGATTTATGAGGCAGGAAAAAGTGTCCGACGGCTGCCCTTGGTGCATGGCGAGGCGTGGCTTCCCGACTCGACTCATCTTATTCCCGTCAAGCTGAACGATGCGCTTGATCCGCGCAACGTGGTTCGCTTCGCGCTTTATTACCGCGCCGGCAGTCCGCTGGCACCCGCCTGGGAAGTCGTTTCCGCGGACGTAGAGATCCCCTCGGGACAGGCGGCGCCACAGCGCTTGCTCGACGCGACCTTGTCCGGCGTGATTGCAAAACAAGGCGAACTTGCGACGGTTGAGCGTGATCAGGCAACCATGGCCTGCAGCAGCGACGCGGATTGCGACGATCATCGGGCCTGCAACGGAAAAGAGCGCTGCGCCCCGCACACACCCGGCGCCGACGCACGCGGCTGCGTCAAGGGGACACCGGTGGTCTGCCCTGTGAATCAAGTGTGCGGCGAAGGTGTGGGTTGCCATGGCACGGATACGCTGAAGAAGTTTTCTACCGACGTACCTCCGCCCGCGCCGAAGCCGTAGGGTCGACCCCGCCGCGATCCATACATATGACTTCTGTCGATGTCATCGACCTGCGCAGCGACACCGTTACCAGGCCTACCGCCGCAATGCGCGCCGCAATGGCGGCCGCGGAAGTCGGGGATGATGTCTTTGGCGATGATCCGACCGTCAATCGCCTGCAGGCGGTTGCGGCGGAACGATTCGCATTCGAAAGCGCCTTGTTCTTTCCGACCGGTACGCAGAGCAATTTGGCGGCATTGATGGCGCATTGCGGCCGCGGCGATGAGTTCCTGGTCGGGCAGGAAGCGCATACCTACAAGTATGAGCAGGGCGGCGCGGCAGTACTCGGCAGCATCCAGCCACAACCCTTGGAGCACGAAGCTCATGGCGGGATTTCCATTGAACGAATCGCCGCCGCGATCAAATCAGACGACTATCATTTCGCGCGTACCCGGTTATTGGCGCTCGAGAACACGATTGGCGGCCGTGTTCTGCCCATGGACTACCTGAGACAGGTTACGGAGTTTGCCCATTCTCGCGGGCTGGCGACACATTTGGACGGCGCGCGATTATTCAATGTCATCGTGAAATTGAAAA
Organism: uncultured Gammaproteobacteria bacterium; assembly: GCA_963721095.1. Classification (GTDB taxonomy): domain Bacteria; phylum Pseudomonadota; class Gammaproteobacteria; order Steroidobacterales; family Steroidobacteraceae; genus Bog-1198. Next base: position 331,077 of record CAVRHU010000002.1, read on the forward strand.
TTGACGAACCCAGCGCGGCGGCGGGCTTTGACTCAGTGTCGGTGTGCCTGTCCAAAGGCTTGGGCGCCCCGGCAGGATCGATTTTGTTGGGTTCTCGCGCGCTCATTGCCGCAGCCCGGCGCTGGCGCAAGGCGTTGGGAGGCGGAATGCGGCAGGCCGGCGTGCTGGCGGCGGCGGGACTGTACGCATTGGAGCATCATGTCCAGCGACTCGCGGAAGATCACGCGAATGCCGAATACTTGGCGGAAGGATTGCGCGCTGCGGGCCTGAAGGTGAACTCGCCGCAGACCAATGTGGTGTATATCCCGGTGCCGGTCTCGCAAATCGAGGGTTTGAGGGCGCACCTCAAGGAACGGGGCGTCATCGCAAGCGTCGCACCGCGGACTCGGCTCATGACGCATATGGACTTGACGCGTCCGAAGATTGACCGCGCCATCGAGGCGTTTCGCGGCTATCCGCATTGGGCCTAGGCACAGTGATTTTGACCGGCACGCAATGCCTTGGCCTTTCATGCAGGACGGTCAATCCCACCGTGCTCACGGACGAGTTTCGAATGGCCCTGAAACCGGCGTCTCGCGCAGCGGAGATTCTGGGGTGTATCGACATCCGCTGCCGCCGATGGCAAGTCGACCAGGGTGCGGCTGTCAGCGGGCAGTTGCTTGATGAGTTCGCGAAGACCGACGTCGCCCACAATTTTCAAGGCGCGCGGATACAGCCATCGCGGGAGAATCGCCGGCGTTGCACCGGAAGAATTCATTTCGCGTGCGGTCAGACGTCGAGGCAACGATTGCCAACGCCGCACCAGCTTGCAAAGATCGCGGCTTTTGAGATGAATCAAATCCGCGGGCAAAAGCATGACGGCCGGCGAATACCGCGCTGCGGCGATCCCCCGCCGCACGGAGCTGGATAGTCCCAAGGCCCGCTGAGCATTCACGGCCCAATGCACCTGCATTCCACGGGCCTCGATCCGATAGCGGTGGGCATTTCGCGGCACCACCACGGTTATTCGATTCGCCCCGAGACTGGATACGGCTTCAAGCGTTCTTCGCAGCAGGCTGACGCCTTGTACGCGGGCGAGCGCCTTGGGCTGTCCCAATCGGGAGGAAAAGCCGGCGGCCAGAACCACAATTTGCAACTTGCGCGGGTAAACGCTATTCATTGGTACAATCTTCCCATGAAAAGCGCTCATGCAAATCTTCAGCGCGGGCCGTTCCTGATACCCATTTGGCTGGCCGCCATCGGAGCGCTGGCGATTTTCAGCGTCGCGGTTCTCGCGCTCTGGGTCTGGTTCACCGCGAATTCGACTGTGGTGATCGTCATTCGGCATGCCGAGAAGGAATCCGTCAGCGCGCCAGACCCGCCGCTGTCCCCGGCCGGGGAGGCGAGGGCAGAGCTGCTGGCGCGGATGTTCGGTCAAACCAAGGGCGCCGGCCGTCTCGATGCCATCTATATCACCTCCGCATTGCGCAACCGAATGACCGCCGCGCCGCTCGCAGCGCGGCTCGGAATCGTTCCCATCGTCGCGCCCGGCGACGACCCCAAGGCGCTTGCGCGCCGCATCGTGCGAGAAAACCGCGGCCAGCGGGTTATGGTTATCGGCCACACGAATACGGTGCCGGAGATCGTGGCAGCGCTCTCAGGCCGGAACGACATACCGCAAATTGATGAAAAAGAGTTTGGCACCTTGTACATCGTCGCGGTGCCGCGCATCGGACGCGCCAATGTTCTGCGGCTGACCTACTGAGGGTTCGAGGCCCGCAACGCAATCGCCTTGCGGACGAATTCGGCATGCCGGGCAATTTTGAAATCCGCCAGCAGCGAGTCGCGAATACGTCGGCCGCCGTCGATCAGGTACGAAGCACGCCGGACCGCCAGCCCTAAGGGGCCGTTCACTCCATACATTTTGATGACGGCCTTTTGCTCGTCCGACAGCAGCACGAACGGCAAGTTGTACTTGGCTCGAAATTTAGCATGCGACTCCGGGCCTTGAGGGCTGATGCCGACGACGCGCAAGCCGGCGCGCTGCACCTCGTCGTGCAGATCTCGCAATACACAGGCCTGGCGCGTGCAACCCGGGGTGAAATCCGCAGGATAAAAGTACAAGACGATCGCGCCGGAACTTAGCAATTCGGTCAGAGATCGATCAGTTCCGGTTTCATCCGGAAGGGTGAATTCCGGCGCACGTTCCCCTGCTTTCAGCATACTTTTTCCTCCTCCGCAACATCCTAGCCTATGCTTTCGGTCCCTGTGCGCGATACTTTGGCAGAACGAAGCTTTGCTGCTAGTATTCTTCGCCCTTTTCGGGGGAGTAGCTCAGTTGGGAGAGCGTCGCGTTCGCAATGCGAAGGTCGAGGGTTCGATCCCCTTCTCCTCCACCATCTACAGAGGCCGGTTGTCCCTCGCCGGCCTCTATTTCCTGCCTCGGTAGCTCAGTGGATAGAGCGAGTGCCTCCTAAGCGCTAGGTCGCAGGTTCGATTCCTGCCCGGGGCACTCTTTTTCACTGCGTCATCATCACCGCCGGACGCAGGAAGTAAAACCCGACGGCAATGATGATCAGATAAGCGAGTAAGACAAAGGTCCAGCCCATGTTATGGCGGATCACGTCGCCTTCCTTGCGCACGAACTTGCTGGTCGAGACGCCGACGCTCGCGGTTTGCGGAGCGATGGGCTTGCCGATTTCGGCGCCGATGGAGTTAAGCGATGGCAGAAGCAGCGGCGGCATGCCGAGTTGGACACCGACGAGCGCTTGAAATTTGCCGAACATGGCATTGGTCGAGGTATTCGACCCCGACAGCGCGACGCCGATGAAACCGAGTATCGGGCAGACGATGATGAAAGCGGTGCCCAAACTCGAGAAGCCCTTCGCAAGCGAAGCCGCCATGCCGGAATAATTGAAGACGTACGCCAGTCCAAAGATGAACACGCCGACCAGGCACGCACCCCACATTTGATGGAATGTGCGGCGGAATACCTCGCCGATTTGCGAGGCCTTCAGCTTGCCCATCGCCAGCAGCAATCCCGCAACGACGATCCAGGACGCCAGGATCGCGCTGCCGCCGACAAAGGGCGCGAAGTTGAACACGGCGCTGACGCCGGGTTTTGCCGCATCGCAGGTTGCCGCTAGAGACGAGCACGCGACGGCGGAAGCTTTGAACCAGCTTATTTTGGGTAAGGGCGACCAGGGACCGGTCCAGGCGGCCACCACCACCAACAGCACGACGAACGGCATCCAACACTGCAGTACTTCGCCGGTTCTAAGGCCATGCCCTTGCCCTTCTTTGACCTTGGCGGCATCGACCGGTACGCCGCCATACCCCATGACGATCTTGGGTTGCCAGAATTTCAGCAATACAAACAGCGCGGCAAAGCACACGATCGCGCCGGTGACGTCGGGCAGATAGGGCCCAAGATGGACGGCAACCGGATACTGACCGGCGATATAGCCGAGCGATCCGACCACGGCGAGGGGCCAGCCTCCTTTCATCCCCTCCTTGCCGGACACCAGGTATAAAAGCACCCACGGCGGCAGCAATGCCAAAACCGCGACCACAGTGCCGACGGCTGCAGACAGCCCCATGAGCGAGTAACCGGTGACGGCGGCCAGCGCAATGATCGGTGCGCCCAGCGCGCCGAACGACACCGGCGCATTGTTCGCGATCGCCGCGACCCGGATCGCATTGAGATCGGAGATGCCGAGCGAAATCAGAATAGGCGCCACGAAGGCCCACGGATATCCGAATCCGACCAGGCCTTCGAGCAGTGCGCCAAATGCCCACGCAAACAACATCGTCTGAACACGTATGTCCATGCTGCCTTGCGCGATCAGCCAGCGGCGAAAATTCTCCAGAATGCCGCTAACCCCCAGCGTGTTGAACAACACCATGCCCCAGATCGTAATCCAGTCGACATTCCACACGCCGGTTGCCGCGCCATAAACGTAGGCATGCGCGCCATCGTTGAACGGCATTTTCCAGACCCATGCCGCAAGCGCGAATGTAATGATGGAGCCGAGCAGCGTTGCCACCCAGGCCGGGAACCGGAAGATCGCGAGCATCAACAGCAGAATGACTACGGGAATCAGCGCCACCAAACAGGTGAGCGTGAGGTTGCCGAGCGGGTTCATCAGTTGCGTGAACATGATCTCTCCATCGATGTTCGCCGCGGGCGTAGGCGTGCTACGTGCTGGCGCCACCGCGATTTGATTATTTTTTCTTGCGACTGCTCCGGATCCAGTAACAGTGCTGCCGACTTCGCACGAAACAATAACATAGCATAGGCTCCGGGACCGCCTCAAATTGACGGCAGCAGTTCATCTCGCGGATGAGGTTCCATTGGCATGCGAGGGGGCGCGGACGAGTACACAAGGCGCATAATTGTCCGATGACCAGCTCATTGCGATCCGAGCCCGTGAGTGGCGCCCGGGACCAGCGCCAGGACCGTGTGGTTGCCGCGCTCAAGGGAGCGCTGCCGCGCGAAGCGATCTTATTCCGCCATGAGGACACCGCTCCCTTTGAGTGCGACGCGCTGACGGCTTATCGAACTTCGCCCATGGCGGTGGTGCTGCCGGAAACCGAGGCTCAAGTCGCCGCTGTATTGAAAATCTGTCACCGCTTGGAGGTGCCGGTCGTGGCCCGCGGCGCCGGAACAGGGCTGTCCGGCGGAGCCATGCCGCACTCGGCGGGTGTCGTTCTATCGCTGGCCAAATTCAACCAGCTTAAGATCGATCCCGCGTCGTGCACGGCAACCGCGCAATGCGGCGTGCGTAATTTGGCGATCAGCGAGGCGGCCGCTCCCTATGGACTGTACTACGCGCCGGATCCCAGCAGTCAAATCGCCTGCACCATCGGCGGCAACGTGGCGGAAAATTCCGGCGGCGTGCATTGTCTGAAGTACGGTCTGACTTTGCATAACGTATTGCGAGTTCGCGGATTCATGGTCGATGGCGAGCCTGTGGAGTTCGGGTCGCTGGCCTTGGATGCTCCGGGACTCGATCTTCTCTCGATTGTCATCGGCAGCGAAGGCATGTTGGCGGTGACCACCGAAGTCACCGTGAAACTGATCCCCAGGCCTTTGCTGGCGCGCTGCATCATGGCGAGCTTCCGCGACATCGAATCGGCGGGAGCCGCCGTTGCCAGCGTGATCGCGCACGGCATCATTCCGGCGGGCCTCGAGATGATGGACAAAGCGATGACCGCCGCCGTCGATGCATTCGTGCACGCGGATTACGATCTCGAGGCTGCGGCCATACTGCTTTGCGAGAGCGACGGCACCCCGGAAGAGGTCGAGGAAGAGATCATGCGCATGGAGAGCGTGCTCAACGCTGCCGGAGCATCGCGCATCGAGGTCAGCCGCGATGAGGCGCAGCGGCTGAAATTTTGGAGCGGGCGCAAGAACGCCTTTCCTGCCTCCGGCGGCATCAGCCCCGACTACATGTGCATGGACTCCACGATTCCTCGCAAGCGTTTGGCGGAAATGTTGCGGGCAATCCAGCACATGGAAGCGAAGTACAATTTGCGTTGCGTGAACGTGTTTCACGCGGGGGACGGCAATCTGCATCCGTTGATTCTGTTCGATGCCGAGGATGCCGACGAGATGCGCCGCTGCGAACTCTTCGGCGCCGATATTCTCGAGACCAGCGTCAGGCTCGGCGGCACGGTCACGGGCGAGCATGGCGTCGGCGTGGAGAAGCTGAATTCCATGTGCGTGCAATTTTCCGAGGCCGAGCGCGCGCAGTTCATGGCAGTCAAGCGCGCCTTCGATCCAGGCGAATTGCTCAATCCCGGAAAAGTGATTCCATCGCTGCATCGGTGCGCCGAATACGGAAAGATGCATGTGCACCGCGGCGTAATGCCGTTTCCTGAGCTGCCAAGATTCTGATGAGTAGCGATTTCGCGCTTGCGCGTCTTGTCGATCAAGTGGCCGACGCACGTGTGCGCGGCACGCCACTCGATATTTGCGGCGGAGGCACCAAGCGGTTCTATGGTGAGTCGCCGGCCGGCGCGCCGCTCGATGTGACGCCGCTCTCGGGGATTAGCAGCTATGAACCCACCGAACTCGTCGTGACCGTGCGCGCGGGTACGCCGCTTCAGGATCTGGAAGCGGCGCTTCAGGAACAGGGGCAATGCCTGCCGTTCGAGCCGCCGCGCTTCGCACCGGGAGGCACGGTGGGCGGCATGGTGGCGGCCGGTTTGTCGGGGCCGCCGCGCGCCAGTGTCGGGTCCGTGCGCGACCATGTCCTTGGCGCAACGCTCCTCAACGGTCGCGGAGAAATTCTCACCTTCGGCGGGCAGGTGGCAAAAAATGTTGCCGGCTATGACGTTTCGCGCTTGCTGGTCGGATCCCTAGGGATTCTCGGCATCATCTGCGAGGTGTCGCTCAAGGTATTGCCGAGGAGCGTGGCCACGGAGACGTTGAGCTTCGAATGGAGCGAGGCGCAAGCGCTTGAAACCTTGAGCCGCTGGGCCGCGCAGCCGCTGCCGGTCAATGCCAGCGCCTGGCACGCGGGCCTGCTTCGCGTACGTCTCGCCGGCGCGCGTGCCGCGGTTGCTGCCGCCTGCGAGCGGCTCGGCGGGCAGCGGCTGGAGCCATACGCCGCCCATGCCTGGTGGGCGAGCGTGCGGGACCAGAGCGCCGAGTTCTTTTCGGCCACCGAGGAAGGATTGGCGCGCGGGGAGGCGCTCTGGCGAGTGTCGGTACCGGCCACGACAGTCGAACTCAAGTTCCCGGGCGAGCAGTTCATCGAATGGGGGGGTGCGCAGCGTTGGTGGCGGACCACGGCTCGTCCCGCCGCGGTGCGCGATGCCGCGGCGCGCGCAGGCGGACACGCGACTCTGATGAAGGGTGCGGATCGCTCCGGCGGGGTGTTCACGCCCTTGGGCACGGCGCTCATGCGCACCCACCGCGCGCTCAAGGAGGCTTTCGATCCGGCGCGCATATTCAATCCCGGGCGCCTGTACCCGGGTCTTTGATCGCATGCAAACGCACTTGAGCGCGGAATTTCGCGAGAGCACCGAGGGCAAGGAAGCCGCCGCCATTGTGCGCAAATGCGTGCACTGCGGCTTCTGCAATGCGACCTGTCCCACCTACCAGCTCCTGGGCGATGAACTCGATGGCCCGCGAGGGCGCATTTATCTCATCAAGCAAATGCTCGAAGGTGCGGAGGTTACGCGCAGCACGCAGCAGCATTTGGATCGCTGCTTGACGTGCCTGAATTGCCAAACAACCTGTCCGAGCGGCGTTGAATACGGGCACTTGGTGGATATCGGCAGAAAACTCGTGGAAGAGCGGGTAAAGCGCCCGCCGGTCGAACGGGCCGTGCGCTGGTCGCTTCGGGAGGGGCTGACTTCCTCCTGGTTCGCTCCGGCACTGAAGCTGGGTCAGGCCTTGCGGCCGCTGCTGCCCAAAGTGCTCAAGAACAAAGTGCCGGCGCGGGGCGGCGGACAGCGCGCAAGTACTGCCAGCGGTACGCGGCCGCGCGCAGTGCTGGTGCTGGCAGGCTGTGTGCAGCCTGCGATGTTGCCGAACATTGATCGGGCGACGGAACGTGTGCTCGATGCCGCGGGGATCCAAGTCGTGTACGCCACCGGCAGCGGTTGCTGCGGGGCGCTGCGCACACATTTGAATGACAGCCCGGGCGGCCTTGATGACATGCGACGGAATATCGATGCCTGGACACCGCATTTGGAGTCGGGAGCCGTTGAAGCCATTGTTTCTTCGGCCAGTGCCTGCGCGCTTGCCATCAAAGAATATGCACACGCTTTGGCGCACGATCCCGCGTATGCCGAGCGCGCGCGGCGCGTCAGTGCACTGGCGCGCGATTTGAGCGAACTGCTGCCGGCCCTGGCGCCGGCAATCAAGAAACGGTTGCGCGCCGTGCCGCAATCTCGTGCTGCTTTTCACGCTCCCTGCACGCTGCAGCACGGTCAGCGATTGCGCGGCATGGTTGAAACACAATTGCGCGCCCTGGGTTTCGACGTGTCGGCGGCCTGCGATGAAAGCCACCTGTGTTGCGGCTCGGCGGGAGCCTATTCGATCCTTCAGCCGCAGATCGCCTCACGACTGAGAGACAGGAAATTGAGCAATCTTGCCAAACTCGACCCCCAATTCATCTTGTCCGCCAACGTCGGTTGTATCCAGCACTTGCAATCCGGAACCTCGATAAAGGTGTTGCATTGGATAGAAATGCTCGATCAGGCGCTCACGAATTCTCCGGCAGGATCCTAGTGGACGCGACCTCGAGCCAGCTGCTCGCGGCGCAGCGGAAGGCCGAAGCACTGTTCGCGCAGGTCGTGGATCGCGGCCTGGTGAGCGCCGGCAAGCTGGAAAGCGAGCTGACCGCAGAGATCCATGCGCTGGCGCAGTCGCTGTTCGGTGTTCGCCGTCATTGGCATAAGCGAATCGCGCGCGCCGGGCCCAATACCCTGCTGACATACCACGACGCGTGTACGGACCGGCGCATCGCTGCGGACGATATCGTGTACTTGGATTTTGGTCCGGTGTTCGAGGACTGGGAGGCCGATTTTGGCCGCACTTACGTGGTGGGGTCCGATCCCGACAAGCACCGACTGGTCCGCGATCTTGGGCTAGCCTTCGCTCGCGGCAAGATTTTCTATCAGCAGTCGCCCAATCTTACGGCCGGAGAGCTGTACGACTTCACCGCGGCCCTCGCGGCGGACTACGGCTGGGAATTCGGCGCTCTCACCGCGGGACATTTGATCGGCCATTTCCCGCATGAAACAAAACCGCAGGATCCCGATCGATTGAGGATACGCCACGGAAACTCAATCTCCCTGCGCGAGCCTGACCAGAAAGGCCGGCCGCGCCACTGGATTTTGGAAGTTCACTTCATCGATCGCCGGCGCGAAATCGGCGGTTTCTTCGAGGAACTGTTGACCGTGGACGGGCGCGCTCAGGGCGAACCGTCGTGATGATTCAGCGCCCAGATATAGGCCGACACGGCCATGACCTGATCGCCGCTGAGTTGCGCGCCGCCCATGGCAGGCATCGGCGAGCGATAGTTCTTCGGTTTTGCCACGCCGCCTGCGATGGTGCCCGCGATACCGGCATAGCTGCCGTTGCTCCAGACCCATTTGTTGGCGGTTAGATCAGGACCGAGCGGCGAACCCTTGGCATCGCTCCCGTGGCAGCCGCTGCACGTGGCGCCGCCGACCTCGCCGTGATACACGCGACTGCCCAATGCCACCATGGCGGGCGTCGCGCCGGGAGGTGCTTTTAGTCCAGCGGTGGCCGAACCTGCATCAGGATGCGTGCCCTCGGGGGGCTTCGCCTGTGCCGTGGCGATCGGTCCGGGCGCGTCGGTGGCGCTGGGACAAGGCACCGTCTGTGCAGCGCCGGCATCGACACCGCCTCGATGGACGATACGATAGACGCGGCCGGCCACATCGTCGGAGACATACAATGCGCCATCGGGTCCCACGGCCAGGCCGCTCGGACGGTGCGATGCTTTGCCGGGCGATTTGTCCGCTCCTGCAAAGCCGTCTGCGAATATCTCGCACTTGCCCGAGGCCTTGTCGCCCGACAGCCCTTGGTACACGACGTTGTAGCCGCCTTGCGCATACGGTGCGCGATTCCACGAACCGTGGAATGCGATGAACAGGCCCTGCTGGTAGTGAGCGGGGAATTGTTTCTGGTTGTAAAGGACCATGCCGTTGGGCGCCCAATGCGCCGGGAAGTAGGCGACCGGCCCGGTTTTCTGCGCGCACACACCCGTGGTTTTTCCATCACCGCCATACTCGGGCGCGAGCACCAGCGCCTGCTGATACGGATCGTGATAGCACATGGGCCAGCCATAATCGCCGCCCTTGGTGAGCAGCAGCACTTCTTCGGAAGGCAGAGTCGCCTCGAGCTCCGGATCCTTGATGACATCGGGCCAGTTCGTGTGCAGCTGATCCCGGCCGTGCTGCGTAACGAAAATATGATGGCCGATCGCGTCGACTCCAAAACCCTCGGCATTGCGAATGCCGGTGGCGTAGCGCCCGGCGGGCGAGAAGACCTGATTTATTTTCTTGGCGTCATAGCGCCACACACCGCCGCGGGTTTCAAGCTCAGTGCACGGGTTCCTGCCCGGCGACTTCAGAGTGCGATTTTTTTCCTGGCAAGAATTGGTCGCGCTCGCAACGTCGACGTACAAATCGCCGCCGGCATCGATCGCGAAGGGATGCATGGGGTGATCGCCCCCCAACGGCAGGCCGCTGACGACGACTTGCGAGGCTTCGCCCGGCACGATGGAGCCTTTCTTGAAGGGGTACTTGAGGATCTTGTCATTGAGTTCGGCGTACAGCCACCCCTTGTAGATGCCGATGCCCGTGCCGCCGGCGCCGCCGCTCTGCACAGTCGCGCCGAAGCGCTCATTCACATTGGCTTTGCCGCCGCCGCTGCTATCCTGCAGCGCCACCAAAAAACCGCCGGCATGAGGCGTGTCGTTGCCGTAGTAGCGCCCGGACCACGTGTTCACGTAGACCACCCCGTTCTCGCCCACGACCAGGTCACGGGCGTGTCCGATGCCGTCGGCGAAAACCGTCGCGCAAAATCCGGCCGGCAGCGTCAATCCGCTGTCATCCCCCGTGCAGTTGCTCGACGCCGCGTCAGCGGCGCGGCCGGCCGTCGGTGCCGCCAAGGCAATCGCGCAACACGCCGCGGCAGCAGCCGGGCAAATAAAACGACGCTGCAATCGATCGGTGTGCATGACTGTCCCCAAGAGTGAAGCGGTAAGCCGTTCGCGAAGTGTATATCGCGCGTCGTGGAGCTCGCAATCGAGGTACAGTGGATTGTATGGAGCGTCCATGTGCTTGGTGCTGATCGCTTGGCGAGGAGCGGCGAAATATCCCTGCGTCGTCGCGGCCAATCGCGATGAACTGCACTCGCGGGCGACCGCGGCGGCGCACTGGTGGGAGTCGAGGCCGCCGATACTCGCGGGCCAAGATCTTCTGGCGGGCGGGACGTGGTTGGGCATGACGAGAAGCGGTCGATTCGCGGCGTTGACCAACTATCGCGATCCGGAGCAACGGCGCCTGGGTACGCCCAGCCGCGGCACGCTGGTCGCTTCAATCTTGCTGTCGGGCGATCCGATCGGGCGAAGTCTCGAACACTTGCGCCGTGTGAGTGCGGATTACAATGGTTTCAGCCTGCTGTTTTCCGATGGCGAGCGTCTCGCCGTCTACGAAAGCGCTCGCGGCAGCGGACGAGAACTCGGGCCGGGCATCTACGGATTGTCGAATCACTTGTTGGATACGCCCTGGCCCAAGGTGCAGACCGCCAAGTCGCGCCTGTCGACCGCGCTCGCGGACTTGAGCACGACCGATGCGCTACTCGCACTGCTGCGCGATGAAGCGCCGGCGCCCGACGAGCGGCTGCCGCGCACCGGTGTGAGCTTGGAATGGGAGCGGCTGCTCTCGAGCGCCTTCGTGCGCGCGCCGGACTACGGCACACGCTGCTCGACGGTGCTGCGCATTGATGAAAGCCGCCGCGCATGTTTTGATGAGTGGAGTTGGGATGCGGAGGGCGAGTCCACCGGCGCGGTGAGCCTTCAGTTCGAACTGGAGTAATTCCTATTTTCAAACGCGTGCTGCTTTGCTACGACGGTACCGAGGCCGGCCGGCGCGCGCTGCGGCGCGGCGCGGAACTCGCGATATTGCTCGGCGCGCACGTGTCGGTTCTTTCCATGACCGACGGCGTCGGCAATGCGGCGGTGCTGGCGGGAGCCGCCGGCCAGGCTTGTATCGTGGACGAGCCGGCGCAGTACCGTAAGCTTTTGACCGAGTCCATCGATTGGCTCAAGGCGCGCGGCCTGAACGCCGAAGGCTTCCTCACGAGCGGCGACTATCTTGATCAAATCATCGCCTTCTCCAATCGACTGAACATCGATCTCATCGTTCTTGGCCACTATCCGCGCCCTAGCGGCGGCTCTTGGTGGTCCGCGTCGAAGCGAACGTCATTGGCAGACAGGGTCAAGTGCTGCATTTTTGTGGCGGTCAACGCCGCGGACGAGCCGGCCTCTGTGCCAAAATGATGCATGACTTCCGCTGACGCATCCGCCGTTCCATCGCCGCCGTCGATCCGCGACCGTGCATTGGGAATCGTGGCGACCGCCACGTTGCTGGCGCTGCTGTATTTCGCGCGCGATGTGCTGGTACCGGTCACCCTGGCATTCATCCTCAGCCTGTTGGTCGCACCGCTGGTGCGCCTGTTGCGCCGCATTGGTCTCGGACAGACGCTCTCGGTGCTCGCAGCCGTGTTTGTGCTCGCCTTGTCTTTTGGCGCCATCGCCGGCGTGATCGGCTCGCAGCTGGTGCGCATGTCGGTCAGCGTCCCGCAATATGAGCGAACCCTCGAAGACAAGCTGGAGATGTTGAACAAACTCACGGTGAGGCGCGTCAATAGCTTCACGACGCAGGCCGGGCGGGCTCTGAACAGCAGTCCCGTGACGCCGCAGCCGCAGACAGTGGCGCCCGAAGCCGCCGCCAAGACGCCGATACCGGTGGAACTGCACGAGCCACCGGCTAATTCCTGGCAGATTCTCCAAAGGGTGCTCGGATCCATTTGGCTGCCGATCGAGACGACCGGAATCGTCCTGGTGGTGCTGGTGTTCGTGCTGCTGGAGCAGGAAGCGCTTCGCGATCGATTCATCCGTATCGCCGGCGGGACCGATATTCGCTTGACCACGCTCGTGATCAACGACGCTGGAGAGCGCCTGTCGCGCTTTTTTGTCTCGCAGTTTGCCGTCAATTTCAGCGTCGGAGCTCTGATATGGGTGGGGTTGAGCGTCATCGGCTTGCCGCACCCGATGGTGTGGGCGGCGCTGACCACGCTGCTGCGCTTCGTTCCTTACGTGGGGATTTGGATCGCGGCGTTGTGTTCCGCGGTGTTGGCCGCCGCGGTCGATGTCGGTTGGAGCATGGCGATTGCAACCTGCGGCTTGTTCCTCATCGTGGAGTTGATCGCCTCGCAGCTGGTCGAACCGCAGCTCTATGGTCACACGACGGGACTGTCGCCGCTATCCGTGGTGATCGCAGCGATATTTTGGAGCTGGCTGTGGGGCCCGATCGGCCTGATCGTATCGACGCCTCTGACGCTGTGCCTGTTGGTCGCCGGCCGCCATATCAAGGCGCTGAGCTTGCTCGATATCCTGCTGGGCGACACCCAGGCACTCACCATGCCGCAGCGCTTTTATCAACGCGCACTCTCGGCCGATTCGGATGAAATCATTGCCGGCGCGCGCACGTTCCTGAAGCGCAACTCGTTCGCCAATTATTGCGATCTGGTGTTGCTGCCGGCGTTGCATCTGGCGCGGCTGGACTTGGAGTCGGGTGCCATCAGTAAGGAGCAGCAGATGCGGGTGCGCGGAGCGATGGTGGCGGTGATTGCCGCCATCGGCGGGGATCGGCGCGGTCTGTCGCGTCGCCGCTTACGATCCTCCGTGCTCGACAAATCGACTGCCGGCCGCTTGCTCCGCCAGCAGCGCGAGCAGCTCAGCGGGCGTTGGCAAGGACCGCTGGCGGTTCCGGCGGGGTCGGTCATCGTTTGCGTGAGCCTGGGTTCAATGGCCGATGATCTGGCCACTGAATTGTTGGTACGGATATTGCGCGAGCAGAAGATCGATGCGCGCCATATGTCGATCGAGGATTTGGAAGCAGCGCCGCCGCCAAATGCCGCCCGGGCGGTGTCAATCGTCTATGTGGTCAGTGCATTCCCCAGCGAAGAGCGCAACCGGGGCGAGGCGACCGCGGAAAACCTGCGCAAGGAATTTCCGAATGCCTGCATCGTGGCGGTGTTCCTTCCCGGCATGCTGCTGCAAGAAGACGAGGTGGGAGCGGGGCCAACCATCCCCGGCGCGGACAAGTCCGCCGGATCGCTGGGCCACGCCGTCCAGATCTGCCTGGACATGCAACCCAAGGCTGCAAAGGCATGACGACTGCATTGAAAACCGTGCTTGTCACCGGGGCGGCCCAAGGACTCGGACTGACCGTCGCCACCTTGCTGTCGCAACGCGCGTATCGGGTGATCCTGGCCGACATTCAATCCGTCGAGGCGCAGGTCCTGGGGCTGCGAAACTTGGGTGCGGAGGCGCAGGGCATGTCCGGCGATGTCTCCGACGAGGCCTTCGTCCTGGAATTGGCGCGCATGATCGGTCGCGAGTGCGGCGCACTCGACGGACTGGTCAACAACGCCGGCGTCAGCCTGATCGTGCCCGCCGAGCAGACGAGCGCCGAGCAATGGCAGCGCGTCATGGCGATTAATTTGTTTGCCCCGTTTCTTTTGTGCCGGCATCTGGGCGCACAGATGCTTGACCGCGGCAGCGGCAGCATCGTCAATGTGGCTTCCATCGCGGGCCTCGCGGCCGTGAGTCATCGCAGCGCCTACAACGCATCCAAACATGGCCTCGTGGGGCTGACCAAGACCCTCGCCGCGGAATGGGGCGGCCGCGGCGTGCGCGTAAATGCCGTATGTCCGGGATGGATCAAGACCGGGATGGACGCGGCGGACCAGGGCTCAGGCGCCTACAGCGATGCGGATATCGTCGATCGCGTGCCGCTGGCCCGTTTCGCGAACCCCACCGACGTGGCCGAGGCGATCGCCTTTCTGCTCGACTCGCATCGAAGCGGATTCATCAACGGCGTCAGCTTGCCGGTCGACGGCGGCTGGTTGGCCGATGCGAGCTGGAACAGCTTGCGGTTGCAGACCCGCCTTTAGGAACCTGGGAGAGAAGGCATGTGGCTGCAATCAACCTCGGCAAGTGAACGGCGCGCGCTATTGGCAACCTACTTGGGCTATGGGCTGGATGGCTTTGACCTCATGATCTACAGTTTCATCATACCCACGCTGCTCACACTCTGGAGCATGAGCAAGGCGCAAGCGGGCTACATCGCCAGCGGCGCACTGATTACATCTTCGGTTGGCGGCTGGGCTGCCGGGGTGCTCGCCGACCGATTCGGGCGCGCGCGCATATTGCAGCTCACGGTGTTGTGGTTTGCGCTTTTCACCTTTTTGAGCGGCTTTGCGCATAACTTCGGCGAGCTCTTTCTAACCCGCGCCCTGCAGGGATTGGGTTTTGGCGGCGAGTGGTCGGTGGGCTCGGTGTTGGTGGCCGAGATCATCGATGCGCGCCATCGCGGCAAGGCAACCGGACTGGTGCAAAGCAGCTGGTCGGTAGGTTGGGCCGCGGCCGCCGTGGCATTCTGGGCGGTGAGCGCCATCGCACCGCCCGACATGGCCTGGAAGATTTTGTTTTGGCTCGGCATCCTGCCGGCATTGCTGGTCGTCTATATCCGCCGCAATGTGCCGGAGCCGGCGATATTCACGCAGATGCGCGCGCGACGCGCCGGCGCCGCAAACGTGCCGGAGCGGCGCGGTGTTTTCCTGGATATTTTCCGCCCGCCGCTGTTGCGCACGACCATACTCGCGACGCTGTTATCGACCGGAATGATGGGCGCCTACTATTCGATAACGACCTGGTTGCCGACGTATTTGGCGAACGAACGTCACCTTTCGGTGAACGCGAGCACCGCCTATTTACTGATGCTGATCAGCGGATCGCTGGCAGGCTATCTGGTGAGCGCGTGGCTGACGGATATCATCGGCCGGCGGCGCAACTTCATTCTATTCGCCGCCGGTGCGATGGCGTTGATCTTGCTGTACACGCGCCTGCCGGTTGCCGGCGGGATGTTTCTGATCGGCTTTCCATTGGGTTTCTTCATTCTCGGAATATTCTCCGGCATGGGAGCTTGCCTGGCGGAGCTTTATCCCAGCGCCGTGCGCGGCTCGGGGCAGGGCTTCACTTATGGTCTCGGACGCGGCATCGGCGGAATCTGTCCTTCAATAATCGGCCTGCTGAGCACGCGCTTTCCCCTGGGCGATGCCATCGCCGGTTTCACGGTCGCGGCATACGCCCTGGTCATATTGTCGGCATTGGCGATTCCGGAGACTCGCGGCCGTGTGCTCGTGGAAAGCGCAGTCGAAACATGAGCCGCTGGGAGTTCTGGATCGATCGGGGCGGCACGTTCACGGATGTCATCGGACGCGCGCCGGACCAGTCGCTGCACACTCTTAAATTATTGTCGGAAAATGCCGCCCACTACAACGATGCCGCAGTCGAGGGCATGCGGCGATTGCTGGGACTGGCGCCCGCGCAATCGATCACACCGGATCTGGTTGCCAGCGTCAAAATGGGCACGACGGTCGCGACCAACGCGCTGTTGGAACGCAAGGGCGAACGGACCTTGTTGGTGATCACCCGCGGCTTTCGCGATGCACTCAGGATCGGCACGCAGGCGCGGCCGCGTTTGTTCGACCGCCAGATCGTGCTTCCAGAAATGTTGTACGAGCGCGTCATCGAAGCGGCCGAGCGCATCGGCGCCCACGGTGAGACGTTGCAGCACTTGAATGTCGAGGCGCTCGAGGTGCAATTGCGCCGCGCATTCGCCGATGGATTCCGGTCCTGCGCCATCGTCTTTTTGCACGGCTATCGCTACGTACATCACGAGGTCGCGGCCGCGGGCGTGGCCCGCGACGTCGGCTTCACGCAGATATCGGTGTCTCACCGCGTGAGTCCCTTGATGAAGCTGGTGCCTCGCGGCGATACGACGGTGGTGGATGCGTATCTTTCGCCGATTCTGCGCCGCTACTGCGACAAGCTCGCCGAGCTCATGCCCGGTGTGCCGATCTTTTTCATGCAGAGCTCCGGTGGTTTGACGCAGTCCCAGCGATTTCACGGCAAGGACGCGATCCTTTCCGGTCCGGCCGGCGGAATAGTCGGCATGGTGCGCACGGCGCAAGTGTGCGGACACCGCAAATTGATCGGCTTCGACATGGGGGGAACATCCACCGACGTCAGTCATTTCGCCGGCGAGTTCGAACGGGCATTCGATACCGAGGTGGGGGGCGTGCGGGTGCGCGCGCCGATGATGAGCATTCACAGCATCGCTGCAGGCGGCGGGTCGATAGTTCGATTCGACGGCGCGCGCTTGCGGGTGGGCCCTGAATCGGCCGGCGCCAACCCCGGTCCTGCCAGCTATCGACGCGGCGGCCCTCTGACCGTCACCGATGCCAACGTCCTGCTGGGGCGCATTCAGCCGCATTTTTTTCCGCGCGTGTTCGGGCCGGCGGCCGACGAATCATTGGATGTAGGGATCGTCGCGCAGCGATTTGCACAACTGGCAGAGCGGATCACAAGCGCGACCGGGAGGCCGGTCGCGCCCGAAGAAGTCGCCGGGGGAGCGCTGCGAATTGCGGTCGGCGCCATGGCCAACGCCGTTAAACGGATTTCAGTGATGCGCGGTCATGATGTCTCCGCCTACACGCTGCAATGCTTCGGCGGCGCGGGCGGCCAACATGCGGCGCTGGTCGCCGATTTACTCGGCATGTCGCGGATCTTCATTCATCCCTTCGCCGGTGTGCTGTCCGCGTACGGCATGGGGCTCGCCGATCAGATTGCCTTGCGCGAAGCAGCGCTCGAGCACGAACTAAATCCGCAGGGCTTGAGCGCGGCAGCGGCGCTTGCCACGCGCCTGTTGGATGAGGCCGCCGCGGAACTCAAGGCCCAAGGCTTGGCCGGTGATTCGCTGAAGCGCATCGCTCGGATACATGTGCGCTATCAAGGAACCGATACGGCTCTGCCCTGTGCGCTGCCGCCAACGCCGCAGCCGGAGGATGTGGCACGGGTTCGCCACGAATTCGAGCGCAGCTACAAACGCCGCTTCGAATTCGTGATGCCGGGACAGCCGATGGTGATCGAAGCGGTGGCCGTGGAATGCATTGCGCCGGGAGCGGATGCGAACGCCCCCGCCGCGGGCAGTCTTGAGGCGGTTGCGCCCTACGAGCCGACGGCAAGCGCCGAGATCTCCATGTACTGCCTGGCCGACGCGCTTCCCGCGGGCTGGCGACCGGCGCGCCTCTATCGAGCTCATGAACTGCGCCCGGGAGCGCGGATCAGAGGTCCTGCCATCCTCGCCGACAGCAATGCAACCACCGTGGTGGAGCCTGGCTGGGAAGCGGAGGGGATTGCGGGCGGCTGCATCGAACTGCGCCGGGTCGAGCGCCGGCGCGCCGAGCATGCGCTCGGTACGCATGCCGATCCCATTGTGTTGGAGCTGTTCAATAACATTTTCATGAACATCGCCGAGCAGATGGGTTTGCGCCTGCAGAACACCGCCTATTCGGTCAATATCAAGGAACGCCTGGATTTCAGCTGTGCGCTATTCGATGCCGCCGGATCGCTGATCGCCAACGCCCCGCACATGCCGGTGCACTTGGGTTCGATGAGCGAATCGATCCGCACGGTAATCGACCGCAATCCGCTGATGCGCAACGGCGATGTCTACGTCTTGAACGATCCCTATCACGGCGGCACGCATCTGCCGGACATCACAGTCGTGACGCCGGTCTATCTCGATGCCGACGATGCCAAACCCGGTTTCTTCGTGGCGTCGCGCGGCCATCATGCGGACGTCGGCGGCCTCACGCCGGGCTCGATGCCGCCGTTCTCCCGGCGCATAGACGAAGAGGGCGTGCTTATCGACAATTTCAAGCTGGTCGAGAATGGCTTGCTGCGCGAGGCCGCCATGCACGATCTGCTCAGCAGCGGCTCGCATCCTTCGCGCAACCCGGCACAAAATCTCGCGGACCTGCGCGCGCAGATCGCCGCCAATGCCAAAGGCAGCTCGGAACTCAAAGCGTTGGTCGCTCAGTACGGCGCCGGCACGGTGCGCGCCTACATGCAGCATGTTCAGGACAACGCGGAAGAGTCGGTACGCCGCGTCATCACATCGCTCAAAGACGGCGAGTTCAGCTTGCCGCTCGACAACGGCTCACGCATTCAAGTCGCGGTCCGCGTCGACGCCGCGTCTCGAAGCGCTTGCATCGACTTCGCCGGCACCAGTGCCCAGCTGCATGACAATTTCAACGCGCCGCGCGCGGTGACAACGGCCGCCGTGCTGTATGTCTTTCGCACGCTGATCGAAGATGACATTCCGCTGAACGCGGGCTGCCTGAAGCCGCTGCGAATAATCCTGCCGGAAGCCTGCATGCTGAATCCCGAGGCGCCGGCGGCGGTCGTGGCCGGGAATGTGGAGACCTCGATGTGCGTGACCAACGCGCTCTATGGGGCGCTCGGGACCATGGCGGCCGGCTGTTGCACCATGAGCAACTTCACCTTCGGCAACGGCCGGTATCAATACTACGAAACCATTGCCGGCGGTTCCGGCGCGGGTCCGGAATTCGACGGCACGAGCGTGGTCCAAACGCACATGACCAACTCGCGCCTCACCGATCCGGAGGTGTTGGAGTTCCGATTTCCCGTGCGGCTGGACTCATACGAAATACGTGCAAAGTCGGGCGGCCGCGGACGCTGGCGCGGCGGCGATGGCGGCGTTCGCCGCATTCGCTTTCTCGAACCCATGACGGCGTCCATCCTGAGCAACGGCCGCAAAGTGGGTGCATTCGGCATGGCGGGCGGGGAGGCGGGCGCGGTGGGCGAGAATTACATTGAACGAGCCGACGGCGGCAGCGAAAAACTGGCGCATAGTGGCCAGGCGGAAGTCGGGGTCGACGATGTGATGGTGGTCTGCACGCCGGGCGGCGGCGGCTATGGCCCGACGATCAATAATTAATGAGATTATATTAATGATATAACTATATGATAATATTAATTATTAATCTAGTTAATTGGCCGATCTATAACACCCGACTTAAAGTAATTTCGAGCTAGAATTGTGCCCGCTGACAAAGGCCGAATATGTCCGAAATAGAAATCCTCGAAGTCGGTCCTCGCGACGGACTGCAAAACGAAGCCGTGCTGTTCAGCACGGCGCAGAAGTTGGAGTTGATCAGGCTGGCAATCGACGCGGGAGTTCGCCGCATCGAGGCCGCCAGTTTCGTCCATCCAAAACTGGTGCCGCAGATGGCAGACGCGGAAGCCGTGTCCGCAGGACTCATCCGCCGCGATGATGTGATCTACATTGGACTGGTCCTGAACAAGCGCGGTGCGCTGCGTGCGATCGAGGCGGGGCTAGATGAACTCGGCGCTGTGTGCGCGGCCTCGGATGGGTTTGCGCTGCGCAATCAGGGGCAAACCTCGGATGAATCCTTGCGGATGTGCTGCGAGGTTGTGCGCCTGGCTCGCGAGGCCGGGCGGCGTGCGCAGATCACGATTTCCACCGCGTTTGGTTGCCCGTTCGACGGTGAAGTCGATCCTCAGCGCGTCATCGCCATGGCCAAGGTCGCCGCTGCGGCAGGTCCCGTTGAGGTGGCGATCGCAGATACCATCGGCGTCGCCAGCCCGCGTGACGTTGCGAACCTGGTGAGCGGCGTCGGTGCGGCGATTGCACCGCTGCCGGTCCGCGTGCATTTTCATAACACCCGAAACACCGGCTTGGCCAATGTTTGGGCGGCGGTTTCCGCGGGCGCCAAAACGGTGGATGCTTCCCTGGGAGGCCTCGGCGGCTGTCCGTTCGCGCCTCGTGCGACGGGCAACGTGCCCACCGAGGATGTCGTTTATATGCTTGAACGATCGGGATATCGCACCGGGCTCGATCTCGATCGTCTGATCCAGGCCGCCGCGTGGCTGTCCGGCAACATGGGACGCGAGCTGCCGGGCATGGTGAGCAAGGCGGGCAATTTTCCGCCAGTAGCGGGCGTTCGCCAGGGGGGGTGAGAAGACTCAAGGCCCAAAAACCGCAGGGCCTTGAGTCTTCTCACCCTGACGAGGACCCGGGTCGCTTTCACGGTGCTTGGCGCTCTGCCAAACAGCGCTTGAAACGATCGTCGACGCGATGCGCGTACCAGTCAGTGGTTAAGGTGCGCTTGATTTTCGGTCCGCCAAGCTTGATGCGCGGCACCAGGGCGTGGGGTTGTTTGAGCCCCGAGCGCTGATCGGCCATCGCGAATACACGCTGATACAGAGGCGTCGCTTCGAAGCCCTTGGTTTTCCCTTCCAGCAAAGCATTGTGAATTGCGCCCGGGCTCATTTTCAAGCGCGCAGCCAGTGCGCGCAGCGCCAGTTCCGTCGCGCCGGGACTGTTCGCGTCGCTGTCATGCGGCAACAAGGCACCATCGGCGATCAGAGGGATTCCTGAGGCAACGCTGAGCGCATTTTGAAAGGCCGCATTCCGGCTGGCGTATTGCCCGGCATTGAAATCGGCGAAGCGGTACAGAAATTGATCGTAGGGTGCGCGATAGTCCAAAAGATGCGCGACGCCGAAATACACGCTGCCGCGGCGCGTAAACAACTCATCCGCAATACTGGAGCGGATCGGATAGGGATACGGCGCCGCGGCGGAGAATTGTTCTGCGAAGGCCACGTTGACCTGCATGGGGCCTCGCGTGCGGATCGGATTGCGGTCGGCGAACAGCGTCTGACCCAAGGGGACGGCTGCGATGAGATCTTCATAGGCATCGCTCAAGTCCTTTTCGGTTCGAGCGGCATCGATTCGCTCGCCATAGGTGCGGCCGTCGGATGATTTGAGTTGCAGCACGCCGTTCACGAGAACGAGCGGTACATGGGCGCGGCTTGCGCGCTTGTCGATTTCCTTTCTGGCGATGGCGCCAAGCCCCGGTATGACCGGGTCGACGCGAAATCCCGACTCCTGTTCGATGACGGCGACGACGGCGCAGATATTTTCCCGGGTTGGTGTGATCGTCAATACCGTGAAGGCGCCGTAGATATCGGCGGTCCATCCAGGTTTGTCGGATGCGCCGCGGGGCAGCGCCCGGTCGATCAGTGTTTTCGCGTCCGCGGTGTTAACGGCAGGCGTGGGCTCAGGCTTCTCGCCGGCGCAACCGCCGAGCAGCAGCAGCAGGGGCGGCACCCATCGGAAGAATTTGGTTTGATGCACGGCGCGCATCGGATGGGCCCGGCTTAAGCGGATTGCGGCGGGATCGAGCGCCGGTGCCGCCTCAGGAGCAGGCCGATGCCGACGCACCAACCGAACCACGCCGCGAATAATGACCTTTGAATGATTCCATACACCGGTTTCATTTCCATCCACAGTGCGCTGTGGCGATCGAGCGAACTCATATTCAGCGCGATGCTGACCCAAATCAGCGCGAACATGACCCAGGAGAAGGCTGACGAGAAGTTTTGACTCCGGGGATTTGATCGCCAACTCAGTGCGAAGGCCAGAGGCGCCTGGTAGCCGATCAGCTCGGACTCGCCGAAAACATTATGCAAGGGATGCGGAAAGGCGAAAATCCCAACGCCCGCGGCCGACACGGCCAGGCACGCGATCAAGTACGCGGACGCTGAACCGTGACCGCTTCTTTTCGACTCGGCGCCGACGCCCACGGCGAAAATCAGCAGGCAAACCGCGACTCCGCACAGCATGATCGCAAAGGGGATTCTCGCGGGAGAATCCATCTCTCCGATCTCGCTGACGGTCTGATGCACCTGGCTATACCCGGGCACCCAGAGCGGCAGGACCGCGATTCCCACAATCAGCAGGACGGCGGCCAAGGGCCCGAACAGCAGGCGATTATCGGCTTTCACGGGCAAGTCTTGCGCGGATTGGCGCGGGCAAGCGCATTTAACGAGGCTGCATTCTGACCGCGCCGTCGAGACGAATGGTTTCTCCGTTCAGCATGACGTTCTCGAGGATTTGCACGACCAAGGCCGCAAATTCATCCGGCTGGCCGAGACGCGGCGGGAAAGGTGTCTGCTTGCCCAGGGAATCCTGGGCCTCTTGCGGCAGGCCCTTCATCATGGGCGTCGCGAACAGGCCGGGCGCCACGGTCATGACGCGAATGCCGCTCGACGCCAGCTCTCGCGCCATCGGCAGCGTCATGCCGACGATGCCGCCCTTGGACGCCGAGTAGGCGATTTGGCCGATCTGTCCGTCGAATGCGGCCACGGATGCCGTCATGATGATCACGCCGCGCTCACCTTGCGCGTTGGGCGAATTGGATTGCATGGCCACGGCGCTCGCCTTGGCGACCAATACTGTCCCCAGCAGGTTGATCTCGATCATGCGGCGAAACGAACTGCCCGCCATCGGACCCTGCCTTCCGACCAGACGACCTGGGGTCGCAATTCCCGCACAATTGATCGCGGCGTTGATGCTGCCCATCGCAGTTGCCGCCTGTTTCACGGCATCATCGACCGCCGCTTCATCGCTCACGTCGACGCCGAAAAAAACCGCGCGAGGTCCGAGCCCAGCCGCGGCGGCACTTCCCTGGGGGACGCTCAAATCGAAAATTGCCGCTTTGCCCCCGGCGTGCACGATCCGAGTAGCCACTGCGAGCCCCAGTCCCGAGGCGCCGCCGGTGACAACGGCATTCACTTCCTTCAATTGCATGCAAGAACTCCTACAGACCGCGGACGACACGGCGCGGCCCGCATCGATCATATCATTGCTTAGCGCGATGCCCGGGTGAGAGCATACTGGCTTCGTCGAATGCATCGGGAGGCCGCGATGAGTACAGTGAGCGTTGCCGGCGATGTTGGACCGCCGGTTTTGGAACGGCGCGCAGGCGGCGTCGCGTACCTGACGCTGAATCGTCCGGCGCAGTACAACGCTTTGTCTGAGGAAATGTTGGCGGCGCTGGAGGCAGCTCTGAATGCGCTGAACTCCAATGCGTCCGTGAGGGTCGTGGTGCTGGGGGGTGCCGGCAAGGCCTTCTGTGCCGGCCATGATCTCAAACAGATGAAGGCCCATCCCGATCTGGGATATTACCGGCGCCTGTTCGGCGACTGCAGCCGCGTGATGTTGCGAATTCAGTCCCTGTCGCAACCGGTCATCGCGCGGGTACATGGAATTGCCACCGCGGCGGGCTGTCAGTTGGTGGCCATGTGCGACCTCGCCGTCGCGGCCGATGATGCGCGTTTTGCGGTTTCCGGGATCAACGTGGGCCTCTTCTGTGCCACTCCCTCGGTGCCGCTGTCGCGCAACGTGGGGCGCAAGGCGGCGTTCGAAATGCTGATGACCGGCGAGTTCATTGATGCGCCGACCGCCCTTGCGCGCGGACTCATCAATCGCTGCGTGCCGCCCGAAAATCTCGATCAAGAGATCGGCCGGCTGGCCGGGGCGATTGCCGCCAAACCGCGCTCTGTCATCGCCGCCGGCAAGGCCGTGTTCTATCGACAGCTGCAAGGCGATATCCGAAGCGCCTACCAGGTGGCCGGGGAGGCCATGGCCAGCAATATGATCGATCGGGTGGCGCAGGAAGGTGTGGCCGCTTTCATCGAGAAGCGTTCCCCCAACTGGGGCTCCGATTAGCCGATGTTGCAAATCCGCTCACCGGCA
This sequence comes from uncultured Gammaproteobacteria bacterium, assembly GCA_963721095.1. Lineage (GTDB taxonomy): Bacteria > Pseudomonadota > Gammaproteobacteria > Steroidobacterales > Steroidobacteraceae > Bog-1198. The sequence goes on from CAVRHU010000002.1 coordinate 355,326, forward strand.
GCGAGGGATTTGGGCATTTGTTTAAGGCATCAAGTCCTCTAAAATGGAGCGATTCTATGAGCGCCGTATCCATCGCCGCTAAGCCCGTCCCCTACCAGCCGAAGAACAAAGTTCGCTTCGTCACGGCGACATCACTCTTCGACGGCCACGACGCCTCCGTCAACATCATGCGTCGCGTGCTGCAGGCCTCGGGCGCCGAGGTCATCCACCTGGGCCACAACCGTTCCGTGCGGGAAATCGTCAATGCGGCCCTGCAGGAGGACGTGCAGGGCGTCGCGATCACCTCTTACCAGGGTGGGCACGTCGAGTTCTTCAAATATATGATGGATTTGCTGCGCGAAAAAGGCGGCGACAACATCAAGGTGTTCGGCGGCGGCGGCGGGGTGATCGTGCCATCGGAGATCCGCGAACTGATGGCCTATGGCGTCACCCGTCTGTATTCCCCGGAAGACGGCGCCAAGCTGGGTTTGCAGGGCATGATCGACGATGTTCTGCGCACCAGCGACTACGATCTGAGCGCCTTGGCGCCCTCCCCGGAAGAGGCCTTGGAAGCGCTGCGCTCCGGCGACCGGCGCAAGCTGGCGCACATCATCACCGCCGTTGAAAATCGCACCTATCCCATGCGTGTGCGGCAGGGGCTGCTGCAGGCGGCCGCCGGCATCAAAACTCCCGTGCTCGGAATCACCGGCACCGGTGGCGCGGGCAAGTCCTCGCTGACCGATGAACTCATCCTGCGTCTGCGCCTCGATCAGAACGATCGCCTGCGCGTTGCGATCATCTCGATCGATCCGTCGCGCAAGCGCACCGGCGGTGCGCTTTTGGGCGATCGGATTCGCATGAATGCCATCGATTCCGACCAGATCTTCATGCGTTCGCTGGCGACGCGCGATACGGGCACCGAACTGTCCGCGGCGTTGCCGGAAGTGTTGGCGGTGTGCAAGGTGAGCGGCTTCGACCTGATCGTAGTGGAAACGTCGGGCATTGGTCAGGGCGAGTCCGCCATAGTCCCGCTGGTCGACACGTCGGTCTACGTCATGACCCCGGAATTCGGCGCGGCATCGCAGTTGGAGAAAATCGACATGCTCGATTTCGCCGACTTTGTCGCAATCAACAAGTTCGATCGCAAGGGGTCCGAGGACGCACTGCGCGACGTACGCAAGCAGTACCAGCGCAATCGTCAGCTGTTCACGCAGCCCACCGATTCGATGCCGGTGTACGGCACCATGGCCTCGAGATTCAATGACGACGGCGTGACCGCCCTTTATCAGGCCATCGTGCCGCGCCTGCAGGAGAAAGGTCTCAAGCTGCAGGCCGGCAAGCTGCCGCCGGCGGCGGTGAAGGCTTCCTCGCGCGGCCGTGCCATCGTGCCGCCGGAGCGGGTGCGCTACCTGGCGGAGATTTCCGCGGCGCTGCGCGACTTTCACCGCAGCATTGCGCGGCAGGCGCGCATCGCCCGTGAACGCCAGTCGCTCAAGATTTCGAAGGCCTTGTTTGCCGCGTCCGGCCGCGCGGTGCCGGCTTTCGACGAATTGATCGCGGCGAAAGACGCCGAGCTCAGTCCGGTGTCCCTCAAGCTGCTGGAGCAATGGCCGAAAACTTTGGAGTTGTACGCACAACCCGAGTACGTCGTGAAGATTCGCGACAAGGAGATTCGCACCAAGCTGACCGCCGAATCCCTGTCAGGTACGAAGATCCGTAAGGTGTCGCTGCCGCGTTATGAAGACGAGGGCGAGATCCTGCGTTTTCTTCTGAGGGAAAATGTTCCGGGCTCCTTCCCTTATACGGCCGGCGTGTTCGCTTTCAAGCGCGAGGGCGAGGATCCGACCCGCATGTTCGCCGGCGAAGGCGACGCGTTTCGCACCAATCAGCGCTTCAAACGCGTCTCTGAAGGGATGCCTGCGCATCGCTTATCCACCGCCTTCGATTCGGTCACCCTGTACGGCTGGGACCCGGATCTGCGGCCCGATATCTATGGCAAGGTCGGGAATTCCGGGGTATCGATCGCCACGCTCGACGACATGAAGGTGCTCTACTCGGGGTTTGATCTGTGCGCACCGACGACGTCCGTGTCGATGACCATCAACGGGCCGGCGCCGATGATCCTGGCCATGTTCATGAACACCGCCGTCGACCAGCAATTGGACAAGTTTCAGCAGCAGAATGGCCGCGAACCGACCGCGGATGAACACCAGAAGATCAAGGCCTGGACCTTGTCGACCGTGCGCGGCACGGTTCAAGCGGATATTTTGAAGGAAGACCAGGGCCAGAACACCTGCATTTTCTCGACGGAATTTGCGCTCAAGATGATGGGCGACATGCAGGAATATTTTGTGCGCCATCAGGTGCAGAATTTCTACTCGGTGTCGATCTCCGGCTATCACATCGCGGAGGCCGGTGCGAATCCAATTTCGCAGCTGGCATTCACGCTCGCGAACGGCTTCACGTTCGTCGAATCGTATTTGGCGCGCGGCATGCATGTCGATGATTTCGCGCCGAACTTGTCGTTCTTCTTCTCCAACGGCATGGATCCGGAATACTCGGTGATTGGCCGCGTGGCGCGCCGCATCTGGGCGGTGGCCATGAAGAACAAATACGGCGCCAATGAGCGCAGTCAGAAGCTCAAGTATCACGTGCAGACTTCCGGACGTTCGTTGCACGCCCAAGAGATGGCGTTCAATGACATTCGCACAACGCTGCAGGCGCTGTGCGCCATCTATGACAACTGCAACAGCCTGCACACCAATGCCTATGACGAGGCAATCACGACGCCGACCGAGGAGAGCGTGCGCCGCGCCATGGCCATCCAGCTGATCATCAACCGGGAATGGGGGCTGGCCAAGAACGAGAACCCGAACCAGGGCAGCTTCATCATCGATGAGCTGACCGACCTGGTCGAAGAAGCGGTGCTGAAGGAGTTCGATGCCATCTCCGAGCGCGGCGGCGTGCTCGGTGCCATGGAAACCGGCTATCAGCGCGGAAAAATTCAGGAAGAATCGCTGTTCTACGAGCGGCAGAAGCACGATGGGTCCTACCCGATCATCGGCGTCAATACATTCCGCAATCCGGACAGCGAGGCCGCGCCGAAGGCGATCGAACTGGCGCGTTCGACCGATGCGGAAAAGCAGTCCCAACTCACGCGTCTCAATGATTTTCATGCTCGCCATGCGGCCGAGGGCGCGCGGCAGCTCGAGCGCCTGCGCCGCGCGGTGATTGAAAACGGCAATACGTTCGAGGTGCTGATGGACGCGGTGCGTCACTGCTCCTTGGGCGAAATCACACACACTTTGTACGACGTCGGCGGCCGCTACCGCCGCAACATGTAGGATCGTATGCCCGAATACCAGGCGCCGATCGCCGACATGAAGTTCGTGCTGCGCGAGTTAGTGGACACGGAGCTGCTGGCTCAGCTGCCGGGTTTCGCTGAAATGACGCCCGATGTGGCCGACGCGGTACTGGATGAGGCCGCCAAATTCGCCGCCGCCGTGCTCTCGCCGCTGAACCGCAGCGGTGATTTGGAAGGGGTGCGCTGGCGGGATGGCGAGGTACTGACCGCCGGCGGATGGAAACAGGCCTATGGGCGCTTCGCTGCGGATGGCTGGAACGCGCTGTCCTGCCCGGCGGAATTCGGCGGACAAAATTTGCCTCGGGTGCTCTCGGCGCTGATCGAGGAGATGTGGAACGGCGCCAACGTGGCGTTTGCGCTGTGCCCGATGTTGACCCGCGGCGCGATCGATGCGCTCGAGTTGCGCGGCACGGAGTCGCAACGCGACCTGTTTTTGCCGAAAATGGTCAGCGGCGAATGGACCGGAACCATGAACCTGACCGAACCCCAGGCGGGATCCGACCTGTCGGCCGTCCGCACCCGGGCCGTGCCCACGAAAGACGGCCGGTACCTCGTGACCGGCCAAAAGATCTTCATCACCTACGGCGAGCACGATCTGACGGGCAATATCATTCATATGGTGTTGGCGCGGGTCGCGGGTGCGCCGGACGGCGTCAAAGGCACGTCGTTGTTTCTGGTGCCGAAGTTTCTGGTCAATGCCGACGGCTCGCTGGGCGCGCGCAATGATGTGCACTGCGTGTCGGTCGAGCACAAGCTGGGCATTCATGCGAGCCCGACCTGCGTGCTGGCTTTCGGCCAGAACGGCGGCGCGGTGGCGGAACTCATCGGTGAGGAAAATCGCGGCCTGGAATACATGTTCATCATGATGAACGCCGCGCGGTATTCGGTGGGAATCGAAGGGATCGGGTTGTCGGAGCGCGCATACCAGACGGCACTCGCCTACGCCCGCGAGCGAATTCAAGGTACGGAGGCGGGAATACGCGGCGGTCCGCGCGTGCCGATCGTGCGCCATCCCGACGTGCGACGCATGCTGCTGCTCATGAAATCCCAGACGGAGGCGATGCGCGCGCTCGCCGGCGTGGTGGCGGTGTCGCTGGATGCGGCACGTCTGCATCCCGACGCGCAGGAGCGCGAGCGCCACCAAGCGCGCGCCGATCTCATGATCCCCGTCATCAAGGGCTGGTGCACCGAAAACTCCGTCGATATCGCCTCGCTCGGCATCCAGGTGCACGGCGGCGTCGGATTCGTCGAGGAGACGGGCGCCGCGCAATATTTGCGCGATGCACGCATCACGCCGATATATGAGGGCACGACGGCCATTCAGGCGAATGATCTGGTCGGCCGCAAGCTCGCCCGCGACGGCGGCCAAGCGGCACAAGAAGTCATCGCGGAAATGCGCAGGTTGGCGACCGGCCTGAGTGCCGAGCCAAAATTGTCGGACCTCGCGCCGGCATTTTCAGCGGCGGTGGACGCCTTGGAGCGCTCGATTGCCTATGTGGTGGAGAACTACGGCACGGACATCCGCGCAGTTTCCGTGGGCGCGGTGCCGATGCTGAAGTTATTCGGGATCGTGGCCGGCGGCTGGCAATTGCTGCGATCGGCGTCGATCGCACAGCGGCGTTTGGACGGCGCGAGCGGCGGCGATGCCGCGTTCTATGAGGCAAAGATTTTGACCGCACGCTTCTATGCGGACTACGTGTTGGCCCAATCCACGGGGCTTGGGTACAGCATCGTGCACGGAGCGGCCGGCGCGCTGGCCGAGGGCGCGCTTTAGGAGGAGCCGTCTGAGTATTCCACGCCCCATGGTAGATCGTTACCCGCGACGCATCGTTTGTTTGACCGAAGAACCCACCGAGGTTTTGTACGCACTGGGGATGGAAGAGCGCATCGTCGGCATCTCCGGATTTACCGTGCGTCCGGCGCGGGCGCGCCGCGAGAAACCGCGGGTCTCGGCCTTCATCAGCGCCAAGCTCGACCGCATTCTGGCCCTGCAGCCGGATTTCGTCATCGGCTTCTCCGACATCCAAGCCGACATCGCTCAAGCGCTGATCAAGCGCGGCATCGAGGTTTGGATCAGCAATCATCGCTCGGTCGAGGGCATCTTGGGATATGTGCGCCGCCTTGGCGCACTGGTGGGAGCGGCGGAGCGCGCTGAGGTTTATGCACTCGAGCTCGAGGCGCATATCGAGCGCGTGCGACAGGCGGCGGCATTGCTGCCGAAACGGCCGCGCGTTTATTTCGAGGAGTGGGACGAGCCGCTCATTACCGGGATACGATGGGTCAGCGAACTGATCGGTGTCGCCGGCGGCGATGATGTGTTTCCGGAGCGCGCGCTGTGCGCGCTTGGCAAGGACCGGATCTTGGGGGATGCCAGCGAGGTCATCCGGCGCGCCCCGGACGTCATTCTCGGCTCCTGGTGCGGCAAGCGCTTCCGGCCGAATCGGGTCGCCGCAAGAGCAGGTTGGAATGCCGTGCCCGCGGTACGCGACGGAGAACTGCACGAGATCAAATCTCCCATCATTCTGCAGCCCGGCCCCGCGGCATTGACCGATGGTCTGGATGCCATCCACCGAGTCTTGAGGCAATGGTCGACCCATCACTGAAACCCGCCGCCGTGCCGTCCCCCTGCATCAACATTTGCAGGCTCGATGCACGGGGGCTGTGCATCGGGTGCCGGCGCACGCTTTCGGAAATCGCCGAGTGGTCGGCCGCCAGTGATGCGCGGCGCCTCGAGATATTGAGCGCGCTAAAAATGCGAGTGCTGCGCACTTAGGGCGCTGCCGGCGATGCGCCCTTAGGACGCCGGGCGGCGATGCGTCCATCGGGGGCAAACCCGTCGCGAGCGATTCCAGGGCTGCAAGCGGGTGATGCGCGCCACGCCAACGCTCCGTAAAGAATGCATCGATCATCGTGTCCGTGACGTCTTCGATGCGGCGGGGTTGCCAGCGTGGATGGTTATCCTTGTCGATCAGCACGGCGCGTACGCCTTCGAGAAAATCGCCCTGCTCGAACGCATGCGCAGCCATGCCCAGCTCCATGCGAAAGCAGTCGGCGAGACTCAAGGTCGCGCCGCGCTGCAATTGCCTCAAAGTCACGCCCAGCAGGGTGGGCGAACGGGTGCGCAGGAGTTTCGCGGTTTCCTCTGCCCAGGGCGCGTACTCGCTGCGCGACTCCGATTCAAGCGACCCCAAGATGGCCGCGACGGAGCCTTTCGAAAAATGCATGTCGATACGCTCGCGCAATGAGGGCAACTCGGGCGCGGAGGCGGGTGCCGAGGAGCGCTCCCGCAGGAACAGCGCCAGGTCCGCAAAGCGGTCATTGCCCCAGCGCAGTTGCCCCAAATCGCCGGCCATCGATGCGATGGCTGCGGGCGGCAGATATACATCCGCAAGTTGGGCATAGAGCGCGTCCGCGGCGCGGATCGGCAGGCCGGTCAAGGCCAGGTAGCGGCCGAGCTGTCCTGGAAGCCGGGATAAAAAGTAGCTGCCGCCCACGTCGGGAAAAAAACCAATCGCAACCTCGGGCATGGCCATCGACGTTCGATCGCCGACGATGCGCATCCTTGAGCCTTGGGAGAGACCCATTCCGCCGCCCAAAGTGATGCCGTCCAACAAAGCCGCATAGGGCTTAGGGTAGGTGTACAGCAGGTAATCGAGCGGGTACTCGGCAGCAAAGAACTCGGTGTGCAACGAACCGGCGCTCCTGAAACTTCTGTACAGCGCGCGAATGTCGCCGCCCGCGCAGAATGCCTTCTCACCGGTTCCCCGGATCAACACCGCGTAGACTTCAGGATCGGCCGCGTATTCGCTGAACAGGGCGCGCAGCCGCAAAATCATCTCGAGAGACAACGCATTCAGCGCGGCAGGGCGATTCAGCGTGACCAACGCCACGTGATTGCGAATTTCGCTCAATACTTCCAATTGCGCTCATCTTCGGCGCCGATTGAGGCGGTCACTTCAGACTGATGGTCGTGTTGACGCCGGTGGCGGGTGCTCTGTCATCGAACCAGCGGGTGGTGATGGTTTTCGTCTGGGTGTAAAACTGCACGGCCTGTTTGCCATACGGACCCAAATCACCCAGCTTGGAGCCGCGAGATCCCGTAAAGCTGAAGAACGGCACCGGTACCGGGATCGGCACGTTGATTCCCACTTGGCCTACATCGATTTCGTTTTGAAATTTGCGGGCGACACCGCCGCTCTGCGTGAAGATGCCGGTGCCGTTGCCGAAGGGATTACTGTTGATCAGCGAGATCGCCTCATCCAAGGTATTCACCCCGACGATAAGCATCACGGGACCGAAAATCTCAGTGGTGTAAATTTTCATTGACGGCCTCACCGCCGAGAAAATTGTCGGGCCGATAAAATTGCCTTGCTCGTAGCCCGGCACATTGATGCTGCGCCCGTCCAACTCGAGCTTGGCGCCCTCCTTGATACCGTCTTCGACCAATCCCAGAATGCGATGTTTGGCGTTTTTCGAGACCACGGGGCCCAGGTCGGTGTTTTTTTCCACGCCGGCATTGACCTTCAAAGCTCTGGCCTTGGCGACGATGTCGGGTATCCATTTTTGCGCCTCCCCGACCAGCACCGAAACGGAGGTGGCCATGCAACGCTGTCCCGCCGCGCCAAATGTCGCGCCGATGAGGGAATTGAGCGACTGTTCCTTGTTCGCATCGGGCATGACGACCGCATGATTCTTCGCACCCATCATGCATTGGACCCGCTTGCCGTGAGCAGAGGCCAGGCTGTAGACATGCGTCCCCACAGCCGTCGAGCCCACAAACGAGACGGCGGCAATGTCGGGGTGAGTGCAAATCGCATCGACCGTACGCTTGCCGCCGTGGATGATATTCAAGACTCCGGGCGGCAGGCCTGCTTCGAGCGCGAGCTCCCCCAACAACATGGGCGTCAGCGGATCCTGCTCGGACGGTTTGAGCACAAAGGTGTTGCCGCAAACAACGGCCATGGGAAACATCCACAGCGGGATCATGGCGGGAAAATTGAAGGGGCTAATGCCTGCGCAGACGCCAATCGGCTGCCGCAACGTATAGGTGTCCACGCCGCCGGCGACATTCTCTGCAAATTCGCCCAGCTGCAGACTACCGATCGAGCAGGCGTGCTCGACCACCTCGAGGCCGCGGAACACTTCGCCTTCGGCATCGGCCAGCGTCTTGCCTTGTTCCGCGCTCAAAGTTTGTGCGATACGGCCCATATGCTCGCGCACCAGCGCCTGCAGCTTGAGCATGATCCGGGCGCGCGCGGCCAGCGGCGTGTTCTTCCAGGTCGTGAAGGCCTTTTTGGCCGACGCAACCGCCGCATTCAGCTCCTCGTCCGTCGCGAAAGGAACTTGAGCCAGCACTTCCTGGGTCGCCGGATTGATGACGTCGTGCCATTCGCCCGTCCGCGACTCGATGAACTTGCCATCGAGCAGCATTTTGGCCGTGGGCTTCGGATGCGCCAGCGCCGCAGGTTTGCTTGTCATGATTTGCCCCTTCTCGTGAAGCGCGCCATCGTGGGCGAGGGCCTAGTTTAGCCGATACGTGATCCACCGGTTGGGCGTATCGCGTAAACTATTGGTGTGCAAAATTCGACCGCGGAACCGGGAACCATCGCCATTTGTTTCGTCGCCGCCGCGCTGCAAAGTGTTCGTGGCCGCGACCTCAATGCGGACGAGCTGCTGGCCAACGTCGGCCTCTCTTCCAGTCTCCTGCAGGTGCCTCAGGCGCGTGTTTCGGCCAAGCACTACGGTGCGCTATGGCGCGCCATCGCAGCCTCCCTTGACGATGAATTCTTCGGCCAGGATTCGCGCCGCATGAAGGTGGGAAGTTTTGCCATGCTCTGCCATTCAGTTCTGAGCTGCAAAACCTTGAGCCAGGCGTTGGATCGCAGCCTGCGTTTCTACGCGCTCATCCTGGACGATATCTCGGGCCGCGCCGAACGGGACGCGAAGGAGGCAAGAATTGTTCTGCATGAACGAGAGACCGGCGTGCCGCAACGCGTATTCGCGCACGAACTGTTGTTAATGCTGCTTTATGGACTCTCGTGCTGGTTGGTGGGCCGGCGCATAGCGATCCTGCGCACCGAATTCAGCTATGCGGCGCCGGCGCACAGCGCCGAGTACCGCCTCATGTATTGCGCCGACTTGCGCTTCAACCGCCCGAACACCTTGCTGGCTTTCGAGGCAAGCTATCTCGATCTGCCAGTGGTGCAGAACGAACGCTCCGCCAAGGAGTTTCTGCGAACCGCCCCGGAAAGCATCTTGTTGAAATACAAAAATGGCAGTAGCCTCACCGCGCGTGTTCGGCGGCGGCTGCGCCAATTCCTGCCGGGTACGGTTCCGGATTTCGATGAACTGGCGGAAGAGATGAGCATTACGCCCGCGACCATGCGCCGCCGTCTTCACGAAGAAGGCGAGTCCTATCAATCGATCAAGGACCAGTTGCGCCGGGACCTGGCGATCAGTTATCTGAGCCATTCGCGCCGCAGTGTGATGGATATCGCTTTGGAGCTGGGCTTCTCTGAACGCAGTGCTTTTCACCGTGCATTTCGCAAATGGACCGGCGCCTCCCCGGGAGAATTTCGCCGCAAGCTGCAGGCTTAACGAGGATAATTGGGCCATGGATCTATCGGGAAAAGTTTTGGTGGTGACCGGCGCCGACGGAGCTTTGGGCCAGGCAGTGGCCGCGACATTGAGCGGCTACGGTGCGAAGCTCGCGCTGCTGTCGCACGCCGCCTCGAGCAAGGCCAAGCCGCCGGACGGTGCGCGTCAGTATGGCGGGATCGACCTGTCGGACGAGAGCGCGGCGCATGCGGCGATGGACCGGATCGCCCAAGACGCGGGCCGCCTCGACGGCTTGATCAATGTCGCCGGAGGATTTCGCTTTGAAAAACTCAACGGAGGCACCATTGACAGTTGGGACGCCATGTACAAGTTAAATTTGCGAACCGCGGTGCTCTCGTGCCAAGCCGCGTTGCCCCACCTGTTGCGCTCCGCGGGCGGACGCATCGTCAATGTGGGCGCCATGGGGGCGCAAAAGGCCGCGGCAGGCATGGGTCCTTACGCCGCATCCAAGGCCGGTGTGGCGCGACTGACGGAGGCATTGGCCGATGAACTGAAAGATCGCGGCATCACCGTCAATGCCATCTTGCCGAGCACGCTCGATACCCCCAAGAATCGGTTGGATATGCCCCAGGCGGATTTCAAGCGGTGGGTGGGTTTGACCGAGGCGGCGGAGGTCATCGCTTTTTTAGTGTCGGATCAGGCGAGTGCAGTGACCGGCGCACTCATCCCAGTCGCGGGGCGCGTATGACAAGCACAACGAGTTCTGCCGGCGCGCGGCTGCGCGAAGCGGTTGCCGCTGAGAGCCCTTTGCAGATGGTCGGCGCCATCAACGCTTACACGGCGCGCATGGCCGCCGCCTGCGGATTCAAGGCGCTGTACCTGGCCGGCAGCGGTGTCGCTGCCAATTCCCTCGGGATTCCGGATCTCGGCATCAGCACCATGGATGATGTGCTCATCGACATTCGCCGCATCACCGACGCCTGCCCGCTGCCGATGCTGGTGGATGCCGACACCGGGTGGGGCGGTGCATTCAACATCGCGCGCACGGTCAAGTCCTTCACCAAATTCGGCGCCGGCGGCATGCATATCGAGGACCAGGTCCAGTCGAAGCGTTGCGGCCATCGGCCCGGGAAGGAAATCGTTTCCCAGCAGGAAATGGTGGATCGGATCAAGGCGGCCGTCGATGCGCGTACCGATGAGCAATTTGTCATCATGGCGCGCACCGATGCACTTGCCGTGGAAGGGATGGAGAAGGCTTTGGATCGTGCGGCCGCCTGCGTCGAGGCCGGCGCCGATATGGTTTTCCCCGAGGCCATCACGGAGCTGTCGATGTACAGGCGCTTCAAAGAGGCGGTGAAAGTGCCGATTCTGGCGAATATCACCGAGTTCGGGCAGACACCGTTGTATACCCGCGATGAGTTGGCCACCGTCGGCGTGGATATCGTGCTGCATTGCTGTTCGGCCTATCGCGCGATGAACGCCGCGGCCCTCCATACCTATCAAGCGATTCGCCGCGACGGCACGCAAAAGAATGTGCTGAGCACCATGCAAACGCGCGCCGACCTGTACAAATATCTGGACTACTTCGCCTACGAAGCCAAATTGGATCAGTTATTCGCCGAAGGAAAAGAAAAGTGACCAGCAACTCCTCGCCGCCGGCTGTGGGCGCATTCAAACCCAAAAAATCCGTGGCGCTCTCGGGCGTCACGGCCGGCAACACTGCGCTCTGCACCGTCGGCAGAACCGGCAACGACTTGCACTATCGGGGCTACGACATTCTCGATATTGCGACCCAATGCGAGTTCGAAGAAATCGCCTACTTGCTGGTACACGAGAAATTGCCGAACAGAAATGAACTCGCGGCGTACAAAAAGAAACTCCAAGGGTTGCGGGTGTTGCCCGCTGCCGTCGCCACGGTACTCGAACAGTTACCGGCGGGCAGCCATCCGATGGACGTATTGCGCACGGGCGTCTCCGCACTCGGATGCAGCGTGCCCGAACCCGACGCTCACAAGAGCGATATGGCGCGTGAGCTGGCGGATCGGCTGTTGGCATGCTTGGGCTCCATGCTGTGCTACTGGTATCACTATTCGAAGCAAGGGCGGCGCATCGACGTTCAGACGGACGATGATTCCATCGGTGCGCACTTCCTGCACCTGTTGCACGGCCGCAAACCTTCCGCGAGTTGGGTGCGCGCCATGCACACCTCATTGAATCTGTACGCCGAACATGAGTTCAATGCATCGACATTCACCGCCCGGGTCATCGCGGGTACCGGTTCGGACCTGTATTCGTGCATCACGGGCGCCATCGGCGCCTTGCGCGGACCCAAGCACGGCGGCGCGAACGAGGTGGCCTTCGAAATCCAGAGCCGCTATGCCTCGCCCGATGCCGCGGAAGCGGATATCCGCAAACGAGTGGCAAACAAAGAAGTCATCATCGGATTCGGGCATCCGGTCTATACGGTCTCCGATCCGCGCAATCAGGTGATCAAAGAAGTGTCCAAGGTCCTGGCGCGCGAGGCAAACGATGTGCTGGGGTTCGAGGTGGCCGCGCGCATCGAGGCCGTCATGTGGGACATCAAGAAGATGTTTCCCAATCTGGATTGGTTCTCGGCCGTTTCATATCACTTGATGGGTGTTCCCACCGCGATGTTCACCCCGTTGTTCGTCATCAGCCGCACCTCCGGCTGGGCCGCGCATGTCATTGAGCAACGCGAGGACGGAAAAATCATCCGGCCGAGCGCCAATTATACGGGCCCTGAAAACCTGCCTTTTGTACCGCTCGCGGAGCGAAGCTAATGTCCCACGATATCAAGTCTGCCGAACGACCGGCGCCGGACCCCGTTCTCACCGCAATCGCCGACTATGCGCTGAGTTACCAGATCGACAGCGCGCTGGCCTATGAAACCGCCGGCTACTGTTTGATGGACACGCTGGCCTGCGGTTTTCAGGCCTTGAAGTATCCCGCGTGCACGAAGCTGATGGGGCCGGTGGTACCGGGCGCAACACTGACGAACGGCGCAAGAGTTCCGGGCACCGCGTACGAATTGGATCCGATCACCGCGGCCTTCAACATCGGCGCCATGATTCGCTGGCTGGATTTCAACGACACCTGGTTGGCGGCGGAATGGGGTCATCCTTCGGACAATCTGGGCGGTATTCTCGCCGTGGCCGATTATCTTTCGCGATCGGGCAAACGTATCGTGGTTCGCGACCTTCTCACCGGCATGATCAAGGCGCACGAGATACAAGGCGTGCTCGCGCTGGAGAACAGCTTCAATCGGGTCGGACTGGATCACGTGCTGCTCGTGCGGGTGGCCTCCACCGCGGTGCTCACCGCCATGCTCGGCGGCACGCGTGAGCAGATCATCAATGCCGTATCGAATGCATGGATCGATGGCGGGGCCCTGCGGACCTACCGGCATGCGCCGAACACCGGCTCGCGCAAGAGTTGGGCTGCGGGCGATGCGACCAGCCGGGCCGTGCGCCATGCACTGTTCGCCCTCAAGGGCGAGATGGGATATCCCTCGGCGTTGTCCGCCAAGACCTGGGGTTTCCAAGACGTTCTCTTCAAGGGAAAACCGATCGTATTGCCCCAGGCGCTGGCCAGCTACGTGATGGAGAACGTGCTGTTCAAGATTTCCTACCCGGCGGAATTTCATGCGCAGACGGCGGTTGAAGCCGCCATGACCTTGCACCCGCAAATTGCGCCAAGACTCGAGCAGATCGAGCGCGTCGTGATAGAAACCCAGGAACCCGGGGTCCGCATCATCGATAAAACCGGACCGCTCGCCAATCCGGCGGATCGCGATCACTGCATTCAGTACATGGTCGCCATCCCGCTGCTGTTCGGCCGCCTGGAGGCTTGCGACTATGAGGATGCGGTCGCGACCGACCCGCGCGTCGACGCCTTGCGCGCGAAAATGCTGGTCAAGGAAAACGCCGAATTCACCAAAGACTACTACGATCCGCAAAAGCGCTACATCGGCAATGCGGTGCAGGTGTTCTTCAAGGACGGTTCCGCGAGTCAGCGCGTCGCGGTTGACTTCCCAATCGGACATCGCAAGCGGCGCGCCGAAGGCATGCCGGTGCTGGTCAGGAAATTCGAGGGCAGCGTCGCGGCGCACTTCCAACCCAAACAAGCCGAATCGATCAAGGCGATGTTTGCGGACCGGAAAGCTTTGGTGACCATGCCGGTGAGCGATTTCGTGGCGAAGCTGGTGACCGCCTCGTGAAAAAAATAGTCGCCGGCAAGCCTGCATTATGACGCATCGGGCTTGGCCTCGAGGCGGCAAGCCTGGATAGTGTGGTGGATGAGGGAAGGGACTGCGGCGCGGCCGCCAGCTTGGGGCTTTGAACGCCGCAATCGTATCGACCGGCGGCATCGAGTCTTCTGGTCGATCATTTACGGCAGCTTCAAACCGCGTCGTAGACGCCCGGCACGGCGGCTGAACGATTCGCGTTTCCACCCTCTTGATTGGTATTCCGCGCACCTGCTCGCCGTATCCATCGGAATCTTGTTATTGAGCGCAACGGATGCGTTTCTAACCGCCATCTTGCTGGTGCATGGGGCCGACGAGGTCAATCCGTTGATGGCCGTGCTGGTCTACCGCAGCGTTGCCGCGTTTGCGGCGTTCAAAATGGCGATGACCGGCACCAGCATTTTGGTCATGGTGTTTCTATCGCGCTATCGATTCATGCGCGTACTGCGAGTGGACCTGGTCTTGTACGCGGTATTGGTGATTTACGCGTGGCTCATTGGTTATGAGATTTGGATGCTGCATACCTCGAGAGATCTGCCGGTCTTGTAAATTTCCTGACCGCCGTCACATTCCATATTGTGGCGCCTTCGGCTAAACTAAGGCGCTGTTTGGAATCACTCTTCCCCCTTTATCATATTGATCTATCTGAGGTTTTTAGCAAACCGCTGCACTCATGAGCCAATCACTTGCCGATCAATTGGCGACCACGGCGCTGTCCGGCGGTAACGCCGCGTTTATTGAAGATCTCTACGAACAGTTCTTGCGAGACCCGAACAGTCTCGACCCGGCTTGGGTTACTTACTTCAAGGACTTCAAGGGGAGCGGCGTCGAGATCGCTCACGGCCCGATACGCGAGCGGCTCCTGTCCCGCGCTCAAAAGCCGTCCGCCGCGGCGGTATCGCAGCCGACGGGCGCCGCTTCCGATGGGGCCAGCGCCAAGCAAGGGGCGGTGTCGCGGCTCATTCAGGTTTATGCCAACCGCGGTCATTTGATCGCGAATCTGGATCCCTTGGGACTGCAAGAACGGGCCAACCCCTATGTTCTCGATTTGCAGTATTTCGGGTTGTCGGACGCGGATTTGGAGACAGAATTTTTCACCGGCAGCCGCAACCAGGCGATCCCGGAGCGCACCACGCTGCGCAATATTCTTCGCGACTTGAAGTTTATTTACACCGACACCATCGGCGCGGAATTTGCGCACGTCTCGGATACGGAGGAGCGCTTGTGGCTGCAGGACAGCTTCCAAGTCGGTCGGATGCAGCATCGTTTCAGCGTCGAAGAGAAGAAGAATATTTTGTGGCAATTGACCGCTGCAGAAGGTCTCGAGCGCTATCTGCATACCAAGTATGTCGGCCAGAAGCGCTTCTCGCTCGAGGGGGGCGACAGCTTGATTCCTTCGCTGGACGATCTGGTTCAGTACGGGGGCAAAGGCGGCGTCGAAGAGACCATCATCGGCATGGCGCATCGCGGGCGGCTCAATGTGCTGGTGAACCTACTCGGGAAGTCGCCGACCGATCTCTTCAGCGAGTTCGAGGGCCAGTATGACCTCGCCAAGTTGCGCGGCTCGGGCGACGTTAAATACCACAAGGGGTTTTCCGCCGACCTGAAGACCTCATCCGGCAATGTGCACGTGGCACTGGCCTTCAATCCTTCGCATTTGGAAGTCGTGAATGCCGTGGTGGAAGGTTCGGCGCGTGCGCGCCAGGAGCGGCGCAGCGACGCGCTGGGCGGCAAAGTGCTGCCGGTGCAGATTCACGGCGACGCGGCCTTTGCCGGTCAAGGCGTGATCATGGAGACCCTGCAGCTATCGCAGGCGCGGGGCTTTTATACCGGCGGCACCGTTCACATCATTATCAACAATCAAATCGGCTTTACCACGAGCAACCCGCGCGATGCGCGCTCGACCTTGTACTGCTCCGATGTCGCCAAGATGATCGAAGCGCCGATCTTGCATGTGAATGCCGACGATCCGGAAGCGGTCTGCTTCGTCACGCGATTCGCCCTCGACTACCGGTTGAAATTCCACAAGGATGTAGTCATCGACCTGGTCTGCTATCGAAGGCACGGGCACAACGAGGCCGACGAGCCTGCCGCCACGCAGCCGCTCATGTATCAAGTCATTCGCAAAAAACCCACCGTGCGCCAGCTGTACGCGGACAAGCTTGCGGCGGAAGGGATTTTGAGTGCGGCCGACGCAGCCGCGATGATGGAGCAGTACCGCAGCGGCTTGGATGAGGGCAAGCCCCAGGCGCGAGCCGCTCTGGGCCTGATCGGCAACCGCTACACCGTGGATTGGAGCGAATACCTGGGTGCAGACTGGGAACCGGTGAAAACCGGCGTGGATTTGGCAAGGCTGCGTGCCTTGGGTAAAGCGATCACGACCTATCCCACGGACTGGAAATTGCACCCCCGGGTGCTTGCAATCATGCAGGCGCGCGAGAAAATGGTGAACGGCGATCTGGCCTTGGACTGGGGCTGCGCTGAAAATCTTGCGTACGCGAGCCTGGTGCAGGAAGGCTATCCTATCCGCCTCACCGGCCAGGACAGCGGCCGCGGCACGTTTTTTCACCGTCACGCGGTGCTGCACGACCAGGCCACGGGCCGCTCGTACATACCGTTGCAGCATATCGCGACGAATCAGCCGAATTTCACGGTCACCGACTCCGTGCTGTCCGAAGAAGCAGTCATGGGGTTCGAGTATGGATTCTCGACCACGGAGCCTCGCTGTCTGACTATCTGGGAAGGTCAGTTCGGCGATTTCTCCAATGGTGCCCAGGTCATCATCGATCAGTTCATCAGTTCCGGGGAAGCCAAGTGGGGCCGCGTGTCCGGCATCACCTTGTTCCTGCCGCATGGCTACGAGGGTCAGGGGCCGGAGCATTCTTCCGCGCGCCTCGAGCGCTTCTTGCAGTTGTGCGCCGAGTTCAACATGCAGGTTTGCGTCCCCTCGACGCCGGCGCAGATGTTTCACCTGCTGCGCCGGCAAATGCTGCGCCCGTTGCGCAAGCCGCTCATCGTCATGACGCCCAAGAGTTTGCTGCGTCATCCCTTGTCGGTGTCGCGTTTGGAGGAACTGTCGAGCAGCGGTTTTCAGACGATCATCGATGAAATCGACGATGTCCGGCCCTCCGCCGTGACGCGCATCGTGCTCTGCAGCGGGAAGGTTTATTTCGACCTGTTGAAATCGCGGCGCGAGTCGAAGGTCGAGACGGTGGCGATCGTGCGAGTCGAACAGCTGTATCCATTTCCGTCAGAGGAATACGAGGCGATCTTGCAGAAGTATTCAAACGCACGCGAGATCGTCTGGTGTCAGGAAGAGCCGCAAAATCAGGGCAGCTGGTATCAGATCCGCCATCGCCTGCAGGCGAAGCTCGATGAGAGTTACGAGCTGCTGTATGCGGGACGGGCCGGAGCCGCGGCGCCGGCGACGGGCATCGCAGCGCTGCACGAGCAGCAACAGAAGAATCTGGTGACCGCGGCGCTTCTGGGCACGCCGCCCGAGGAAACTTCACGACAAACCATTCGCGTCCCGGCTGCTCAAACAAGGACGGGTTCATGACAATCGAAGTTCGCGTGCCGCAGCTGCCGGAGTCGGTGGCTGACGCCACTTTGGTCTCGTGGCACAAAAAGCCCGGCGACAGTGTCGTTCGAGATGAAAATCTGGTCGATTTGGAGACCGACAAGGTTGTGCTCGAGGTGCCTGCTCCCGTCGCCGGTGTCCTCAAGGAAATAAAACTGGGCGACGGCACTACCGTGACCAGCGGTCAGCTCTTGGCGGTCATCGACGAGACGGCCACCGCGATACCGGGCGCCAGTGCGCCGGCGATCATGGCGGCTTCGAGCGGTGCGACCACGACGGCTCAGGCAGCGGCAGCGAAGGACATAACGGCAAAGGACGCGACGGCGAGGGAGGCTCCGGCCAAGGAGGCCGCGAAGCCCGAGGCGCTCGGCGGCAAGCTCAGTCCCGCGGCGAAGCGCGTGGCGGAAGAAAATAAAGTAGACCCGAAAACGGTTGCCGGATCCGGACGCGACGGCCGCGTTTCAAAGACCGACGTCGTGAATTACTTATCGGCGAAGGAGGGCGCCGCGCCGAGCGCAACAGGCGCCGCGGGTGCCTCCGCTGCGTCCGCCAAAACGGCGCCGGCGCAATTCGTCCCCGCGCCCAGTGCACGCGGCAATCGCGCCGAGCAGCGCGTACCCATGACGCGGTTGCGCGCACGTATTGCGGAGCGCATGGTCCAGGCGCAAGCGACGCAGGCGCTCTTGACTTCGTTCAACGAGGTCGACTTGAAGGCCGTCAATGAGCTGCGCGGGCGCTACAAGGATCAATTCGAAAAACAGTACGGGGTGAAGCTCGGCTTCATGTCCTTCTTCAGCAAGGCGTGTGTCGAGGCGCTCAAGAAGTTTCCATCGGTCAATGCCTCGGTGGAGGGCAATGACATCATCTATCATGAGTATTTCGACATTGGCGTGGCCGTTTCCACCGACCGCGGATTGATCGTGCCCGTATTGCGCGACGCGGATCAATTGAGCTTCGCGGACATCGAGAAATCGATCGCGGCCTTCGCTGCGCGCGCCCGTGCCGGCTCCATCACCATCGAAGAGCTCACCGGCGGCACCTTCACCATCACCAATGGCGGTGTCTTCGGCTCCCTGCTGTCGACGCCCATTGTGAATTCGCCGCAGAGCGCCATATTAGGGATGCACAAGATCCAGGATCGGCCGGTCGTGGTCGATGGCCAAGTCGTGGTTCGGCCGATGATGTACATCGCCCTGACCTATGACCATCGCATCATCGACGGCCGCGAGGCGGTGCAGTTTTTGGTGACCGTGAAACAGTGTCTCGAGGACCCGGCGCGCATGGTGCTGCATATATGAGTGACGTTTACGATGTTGTGGTAATCGGGGCCGGCCCCGCGGGCTACCCGGCCGCGATTCGCGCCGGGCAAAACAAGCTGAAAGTGGCCTGCGTGGATGAGTGGCAAAACACCGACGGCAGTTATGCGTTCGGGGGCACCTGCTTGAACGCAGGCTGTATTCCCTCCAAGGCATTGCTGGAATCCTCCGAGCTGTTCCAGCGTGCCAAGGATGAATTCGCGACGCATGGCATCAAAATCGGCGCGCTAACCCTCGACTTGGATTCGATGCAGAAGCGCCGCGCGGGCATCGTCAAGACCATGACCAATGGAATCAATGCGCTGTTCAAGGCCAACGGCGTGGTCGGTATCCAGGGGCACGGACGCTTGCTTCCGGGCAACAAGGTGACGGTGAAAGCCGCGGACGGCTCGGAAAAGACTCTCGAAGCCAAAAACGTAATCATCGCTTCGGGATCCACACCCATCCGATTGCGATCCGTGCCGCATGACGGTAAGTACATCGTCGATTCCTGGAATGCACTGGAATTCGATGCTGTCCCGAAGCGCCTGGGCGTCATCGGCGCCGGCGTCATCGGTCTGGAGCTCGGCAGCGTGTGGCGCCGCCTCGGCAGTGAGGTGGTGGTACTCGAAGCCCTCGAACAGTTCCTGCCGATGGTGGACCAAACCATCGCCAAGGAAGCGCAGCGACATTTCAAGAGACAGGGCCTCGAGGTCAAATTAGGCGCCAAAGTATTGAGCGGCGCGGTCTCGGGGAATGCCGTGGACGTGGTATACAGCGACGCGCAGGGCGAGCATTCCCTGCAAGTCGATAAGCTCGTGGTGGCGGTCGGGCGCCGACCGTTCACGGAGGGGCTGCTCGCCGAGGGCACGGGCGTGCAGCTGGACGAGCGCGGCTTCATCAAGGTCGATGAGCATTGCCGCACCAGCGTGCCGAATGTCTGGGCGATCGGCGACGTGGTGCGCGGCCCGATGCTCGCGCACAAGGGCAAGGAGGAGGGCGTGATGGTGGCCGATCTGATCGCCGGCCACTACGGCGAAGTGAACTACAAGGTGATCCCTTCCGTGATCTACACCCAGCCGGAAATCGCCTGGGTGGGACAGACCGAGGAGCAGGTGAAGGCCAGCGGCCGGCCGTACAAAACCGGGACTTTCCCGTTTGCGGCGAGCGGCCGAGCGCGCGCCATGGAGGCGGGCGCCGGCATGGCCAAAATTGTTTCAGCCAAGGACGATGATGAAGTGCTCGGCGTCCATGTCATCGGGCCGATGGCCGGTGAATTGATCGCCGAGGCCGTATTGGCGATGGAATACTCGGCGAGCACCGAAGATATTCAGCGCACGATTCATGCGCATCCCACTTTGTCGGAAGCGATTCACGAGGCGGCGCTCGCCGTCGATAAAAAAGCGATCGACGCGCTCAATCGTTGAGCGTTTGACTTAAGATCGACTCATGCGTGAGCCGCTAGACTCGAGCGTGTAGCGTATGTCCAACATTCGCGCGCGCAATCGGGCGACGTCCCGTTGTGAGCAAATTCTCATTTGACGATAAGCGACGCACACCCCTGTGCGTGACGTAGTTCACACCGGCTCGCCCCTCCCCAGATTACCTTCCTAGCGCTTCGAACGGCGTCGCCGGTCCGAGACGTTCGATTTGTACGACACTGGGTTGAGGTGGGAAATAATGCTATTGGGCCCTCGATGGCTGCTGCTGGGAGTCTTGTCGCTGCCGATTTTGAATGGCTGCGGATCAACCTCCATGGGCAGCGAAAGCGGCACTATTGCACCCACGGGAACCGTTGGGACCATGCCCACCGCACCGGTCACGCCGCCCAAGGCGGCGCCGGTCGGCGGCGGCGTCAGTGGCACCGATAACACAGTGTCCGCCACGCCATCCGTAGGTGCCGTGAGCGTTGAGGTCGGTGCCAGCCAGACCATCAGCATTACCTTCACATCCTTGGACGGACTGTCGCTGTCGGGATTCTCCGTGTATGGAAGCTTGGGTGTGCTGCCCGCGGACTGGAGCGCGCCGAGCAGTCTGACCTGCGCGACTGTCGGACCTGGAAGCGGCTGTGTTCTGACCCTCACCTATGCTCCGACGGCGATCGAGTCCGGCACCTTGACGCTTGACTGCGTGTACGTCGACAACGCCGGTTTGCCGCGGACGCCGGGTCCCTGCCTGACCTTGAGCTACGCGTCGACCGCGGCGAACAACGTCATGGCCTCGCTCTCGCCCAGCGGCGAGGTCGATGCGGCGATCGGCGGCAGCAAACAATCCGTGAGCGTCACCTTCACAACCGATGATGGCAACGCAGCGACGGAGTTGAGCGTAACCAACCTCGGCAGTCTGCCCGCGGGATGGAGCAGTACGGCGCCGGGCTTGTCCTGTGCCGTCGTGAGCACCGGCAGCGGCTGTGAGTTGCCGCTTACGTTCGCGCCCACGGCCCCGAGCAACGGCACCCTCACGCTGAACTACACTTACATCGACGGATCCGGCGCCACGCGCAGCGCGGCGCTCAACATTCCTTACGCCACGACCACCAACGGCACGGTGACGGCCGGCGTCTCTCCGAGCGGCCAGGTGAATGCGACGAACATGGGCGGCGCGCAGTCGGTGGCCGTCACCTTCACCACGGAGAATGGGAGCACCGCCGCCGGTTTGAGTGTGTTGAGCGACCTGACCAAGCTGCCGCCCGGCTGGAGCAGTTCCGTGAACACCTTTGGCTGCGCCAGTGTCAGCACCGGCAACGGTTGCCAACTCCAGCTTAAATATGCGCCGACCGCCCTTACCGCCGGCACTTTAACGTTGCGTTACGAATATAACGACGCCAGCGGAATGCCCAATTTCGGTGTGCTGAACATCTCGTATGCGGCCACCACCAACGACAACGTCGTCGGCACCGCGGCGCCGTCCGGTCAAATCACCGCCATGTTGGGCGCGCCGGCACAACCTGTCAGCGTGACCTTCACGACCGACGATGGCCGTCTCGCCACCGCTCTGCAGTTGACGAGCAGCTTGACCGCGCTTCCCGCGGGATGGAGCGCAGGATCCGGTGCGTTCAGCTGCAGTGTCGTGACCAGCGGTACCACCTGCCAGCTCATGCTGACCTACGTTCCGACCGGCGTTGACAACGGGACCTTGAATCTGAACTACACCTACGTGAATAACGCCGGCGAGTCGAAGAGCGCATCGGTCGCAGTCCCCTACCAGACAACGACGAATGACAACGTGCTCGGCACCGCCAATCCGACCACCGAGGCCGCCGTCACCGGCAGCAGCAATGTCGTGGCAGTGACCTTCAGCACCGATGACGGGAATGTCGCGAGCGGATTGTCGGCGGACCTGTCCGCACTGCCGCTCGGCTGGACTGCACCGGTGAGCAGCTTCACCTGCACGAGTGTCAGCGTCGGATCCGCTTGCCAGGTAATGCTGACCTATGCGCCGACGGCGGCGAGCCAGCGGAACGCTGGCCTTCGGCTTCAGCTACGTGAATAGCGCCGGGACTTCCAAAACGGGAACAGTCTCGATTCCTTACAGCGCGGCGCCCTAGCAGCCGTTCGGTCGCGGCCGGTCCGCCGCGCCTATTTTCGTCGTTTCGCGCTGACGACGTTCGGCAGTTGGGCGATGCGCGACAGCACTTTGGAAAGCTGCGGCAACCCGGAAATCGAAATGCCGATGCGCATGTGCGCCACGTTGTCGTGCTTGTCGGTGACCGTCGTCATCCCCTGAATGCTGATTTTTTCGTCCGCCAAAGCGGCGCTGACATCGCGCACCAAGCCGCGGCGGTCAAACGCCTGCACCTCGATATCGACCGGAAATTCACCGCTTCCGGTCTTGCCCCAGTCCACAGCGAGAACGCGGGCCGGCGACTTTGCTTTGAGCCGCGCCAGATTGGCGCAAGTCTGGCTGTGGATGCTCACGCCGCGGCCGACGGTGATGTAGCCAACGATGAGTTCCGGCGGCACGGGCTTACAGCAACGCGCATAGGTCGACAAGAGATCGCCGATCCCTTGCACGGCATGCTCCGGTGCACGGCTGCTGCGGGGCGTGCGAACCGGCTCGATAGGCCTGTCGCGCGCATGCAGCAAGCGTTGCATTGCACCGGCGAGTTGCGCGCTGCTGATCTCTCCCAGGCCCAGCGCCTCATGCAACGCCTCGGTATTGTCCAGTTCCAGTTCGCGCAGCAGCTCCGGCATGGGCGGACTCTTCAGCCCCAGGCGCTGCAACTCGCGCTCCAGCAGGGCGCGCCCCTCGACCTTGTTCTGCGCCTCATTCTGCTTGCGAAACCATGCCCGCACCTTGTTGCGATGTCGCGGGCTCGCCAAAAACCCCGACTGGGCGGAAAGCCAGTCGCGCGAGGGCTGCGATGTCTTGGAAGTGATGATCTCCACTGTTTCGCTGTTCTTGAGCCGATAGTCGAGCGGCACCATGCGCCCGTTCACCTTCGCGCCGCGCGTGCGATGGCCTAAATCGGTGTGCACTTGATACGCAAAGTCGAGCGGTGTGCCCCCCACCGGCACATCGACGATTTCGCCTTTGGGCGAAACCACATAAACGCGGTCTTGAAACAGCTCGACCCGAACCCGATCGAGGAAATCGCGGCTGCCGCCCAAACCATCCGCGGGCGCGAGGAGCGAACGCAGCTCGTTGATTTTTCGCTCGTAGGCCTGATCGCCGCGGCCGCCTTCTTTGTAGCGCCAATGGGCCGCAACGCCGCGCTCAGAGTCGGCGTGCATTTCGTGCGTGCGGATCTGGATCTCGACCGGCTCTTGGCCCGGACCGAGCACGGCGGTATGAATGGAGCGATATAGGTTGTCCTTCGGGGTGGCGATGTAGTCGTCGAACTCGCCGGGAATGAACTGCCAGAGCGAGTGCACGACTCCCAGGGCCCCGTAGCAATCTGCAATGCTGTTCACCAGCACCCGCGCCGCGCGAATGTCCATCAATTGCTCGAAGGCGAGCTGTTTGACCTGCATCTTTTTCCAAATGCTGAAGATATGTTTGGGCCGCGCTTCGATGGCCGCTTCGATCCCGGCGCCGCGCATCGCGATCTCGAGCACGGATTTCAACTCCTCGATGTAGCGCTCGCGCTCCGACCTGCGGGTCTTCAACGCGGCGGCGATATGCTTGTACTGGACCGGTTCCAAATATCGAAATGCCAGGTCTTCCAGTTCCCATTTGACTTGCCAAACCCCGAGACGGTTGGCGAGCGGCGCATAGACCTCGCGGGTTTCGATCGCGAGCTTGCGCTGCCGCGCCGCGCCCACGCTCTTGGCGGAGCGCATGCGTTGCAGCTGTTGTGCGAGGCGCACCACGACCAGCCGCACATCGCCGATCACCGCGAGCAGCATCTTGCGCAGGGCTTCGGCTTGCGCCGGTTCGAGCCCGCGCTCGGGGGCCCAGTCGGCCGGCAGGCCGAACTCCCCGAGCTGGCCTAAAGCCAGGGCGAGGCGCAGCGGCTCGCCGCCGAAGCGCTTTGCCGCGGCCTCGCATTCGATGTAGCCGGCCTCGAGCAGCGGTTGGATCATTGCCGCAATCACGACATCGTCGTCCGCGTCCAGCGAGCGCACAACGTCGGCCACCTCCAAAGCGGCATCGCGCAGGGTTTCGGCGTGCGCCGGTAATTCAATCTCGCGCAAGGCCGCGATGGCGGCGTGCAATCGGCCGCTGGCGGACCTCAGGGTTGCGGTTGTTTCCATGCTTTGGGTGGGTTTGGGCGGCTATTGCCGGTATCATACTAGGGCCATGCCAGCCCCTAAGACGAATCAAATTGCGCGAGCGTGAGGTTGCGGTCATTCGCGTGCTCGGAATCGATCCAGGTTCGCAACGCACCGGCTTCGGCGTTTTGGACGCCGCAGGTCCGCGTTTGACGTACGTGGCGAGCGGCGTCATCCGCACCGGTCAGGCCGATTTTGCGTCCCGCTTATGCGAAATTTTTCGCTGTATGCAAACCATCGTCGCGCAATACCAACCGCGGGAAATTGCCATCGAGAAGGTGTTCGTGAACCGCAATCCCGACAGCGCCCTGAAACTGGGCCAGGCCCGCGGCGCGGCCATTTGCGGCACGGCAAACGCCAACGTCGAAGTATTCGAATACGCGACGCGCCAGATCAAGCAGGCGGTCGTTGGAACGGGTAATGCCGAAAAGGCGCAGGTGCAGCTGATGATGCGCAGCCTGCTCAAGCTCGAGGGTCCTGTGCCGGCGGACGCAGCCGACGCCCTCGCCGCGGCGGTATGCCACGCGTTGCGCGGACGGACACTTTTGTTGCAGGCGGCTTCAGGACGATGATCGGCTTCCTCAAGGGCCGGCTGGCGATGAAGCAGCCGCCAACGCTCATGTTGGACGTCAACGGCGTCGGCTATGAGATGGAAGCGCCGATGTCGACTTTCTATGGACTGCCGCCCACCGGTGAATCGGTGGCTCTGTTCACGCACCTGGTGGTGCGCGAGGACGCGCACATCCTGTTCGGTTTCGGCACCGACGGCGAGCGGCGCTTGTTCCGCGGGCTGCTCAAAGTATCGGGAGTCGGACCGAAGATCGCATTGGGTGTGCTGTCCGGGGCGAGCGTGGAGGATTTTTTGCGCACCATCGAGGCGGAGGACGTGGCCATGCTGACGCGAATTCCCGGCATCGGCCGAAAAACCGCCGAGCGCATCATCATTGAAATGCGCGACAGCGTGCAAAAACTCTCCTTGCCGACCGTCGCGGGCAATCCACTGAATCCCGGCGCCCCGCAGTCGGCGCAAAGCGAGGCCTTCAGCGCGCTGGTCGCCCTGGGCTACAAACCCGCGGAAGTTACGCGGCTCCTGAAGTCGGCCGATGAGCCGGGACTCTCGACCACCGAAATCATTCGGCGCGCCCTCAAGTCCGCGGTGAAAGCTTAAAATCGCGTATGAGCATCGAACAAGACCGAATTATTGCCGGCACGAGCCGCCGCGACGATGAAGTGATCGATCGGGCGGTGCGGCCCAAGACACTTCACGACTACATCGGTCAGCCGAACGTCAAAACGCAGATGGATATTTTCATCCAAGCGGCACGCATGCGCGGCGAGGCCTTGGATCACGTCTTGATATTCGGGCCGCCCGGGCTCGGCAAGACCACGCTGGCGCACATCATCGCCAACGAACTGAAGGTGAATCTGCGCCAGACTTCGGGCCCGGTGCTCGAGCGCGCGGGAGATCTGGCGGCACTGCTCACCAATCTTGAACCCCGGGACGTGCTGTTCGTGGACGAGATCCACCGCTTGAGTCCGGTCGTCGAGGAAGTGTTGTATCCGGCCATGGAAGACTCGCAGCTCGACCTGATGATCGGCGAGGGTCCCGGCGCGCGCTCCATCAAACTGGATCTGCCCCCGTTTACGCTGGTGGGTGCCACCACGCGGGCGGGCTTGCTGACCTCGCCGCTTCGCGATCGCTTCGGGATCGTGCAGCGGCTGGAATTCTACAGCACCGAGGACCTGACTCAGATCGTCATCCGCAGCGCCTCGATTCTGCAATTGAATCTACGGCCGGACGGCGCCGACCGCATCGCGGAGCGATCGCGCGGCACGCCGCGTATCGCCAATAGGCTGCTGCGCCGGGTGCGCGACTTTGCGGAAGTCAAAGCAGCGGGGGTCATCAGCGGCGAAGTTGCGCTGGCGGCGCTCACCATGCTGGAGGTCGACCCGGAAGGATTCGACATGCTCGATCGTAAATTGCTGTTGACGATCATCGAGAAATTCGATGGCGGTCCGGTGGGCGTGGACAGCTTGGCCGCCGCGATGAGCGAGGAGCGCGGTACCATCGAGGATGTCGTCGAGCCGTTTCTCATTCAACAGGGGTTCTTGATGCGCACCGCGCGCGGGCGCGTGGCGACGCGAGCCGCGTACGCGCACTTCGGCTTGACCCCTCCTGAGCGGGATATGAACCTGTCGCTGTTCCGGGATAGCCAGTAAATGGCCTCTGCGCCGAGCTTTGCCGCATCGTTCAATATTTACTGGGAAGATACCGATGCGGGCGGCGTCGTGTACTACGCGAACTATCTGAAATTCCTGGAGCGCGGGCGGACCGATTGGCTGCGGGCGATGGGTGTCGATCAGCAGCAGCTGCGCGCGCAGCGCAGCCTGCAGTTTGTCGTGGTAAATATTACCGTTGACTTTTTGCGGCCCGCGGTGCTGCATGATGAAATTCTCGTCACGGCGGCCCTTGATCGTCTGGCCGGTGCCACAATACATTTCAAGCAAACCATAGAGCGGGGCGACGAGCGATTGATCGATGCCACTGTGCGTGTTGCTTGCCTCGATTCCGGCACGCTGAAGCCGCGCGCCATCCCCAAGGATCTTTTCATGGAGTGGCGCAATGCCCAATGACTTGTCGGTTTGGAGCATGGTGCTGGATGCGAGCCCCATCGTGCAGGTGGTCGTGGCGCTGCTGCTGATCGCTTCGGTCACCTCCTGGGCGGTTATCTTTCGCAAGAGCCAGGTGATCGGACGCTCGCGCCGCCAGGCTGCAAAGTTTGAAACCGCGTTTTGGTCCGGCGGGGATCTCGCCACCTTGTATCGCAATATTGAAACCAAGGGACGGGCGGGTACCGGCCTGCAGAGTATTTTCGAATCGGGATTCGGCGAGTTCAGCCGGTTGCGCCAGCAAGGCGTGCCGGCGGAGCAGCTGTTGGACGGCGCGCGGCGCGCGATGCGCGTGGCGCAACTGCGCGAGCTGGACCGCTTGGAGCAGCAGCTGGCGATATTGGCCACGGTCGGCTCGACCAGTCCTTACGTGGGATTGTTCGGCACGGTGTGGGGCATCATGAGTGCCTTCCACAACCTCGGCAACGTGCAGCAAGCGACGCTTGCGGCGGTCGCGCCCGGCATCGCCGAAGCGCTGATCACGACGGCCGTGGGCTTGTTTGCAGCCATCCCCGCCGTGATTGCCTACAACCGTCTGGCCGATCAGGTCAGCCGCCTGGAGCTGCGCTTCGATACGTTCGTCGAGGAGTTTTCCACGATCTTGCAACGTCACGGTTCCACCCGGGCGCCGGGGTAAGAGATGCCGACACCGCAACGTCGCCGGCGCTTGATGGGTGAAATCAACGTCGTGCCCTACATCGACGTCATGTTGGTGCTGCTGATCATTTTCATGATTACGGCGCCATTGTTGAAGGAGGGGGTCAAGGTCGATTTGCCGGACGCCGGCGCGAAGCCGATCGATGCGGATTTCCTCGCAAAACACGAGCCGTTGATCTTGACCATCGATTCGAGCGGGCGCTTGTTCATCAATTTCGGTCAGAACCAGGATCAGCCGGTGCCCGAGTCGACCGTCAGCTCGCGAACGGCCGCGCTTTTGCGCCGCGATCCGCAGACGCCGGTTCTGGTCAAAGCCGACACCACGGTACCCTACGGTACGGTGGTGCGCGCCATGGTTCTGCTGCAGAAGGCGGGCGCCTCGAAGGTTGGATTCCTGACCGATCCGGTGCGCAATGTGCCCGGCCCGCGTCCGGCGAATGGAGCGGCCAGCGGGGCGCGCTAAATGCCGGGCTTCGTTCGTGAACATTTCTGGTCGATCGTTTTGTCGGTGGCTCTGCATGCGGTGCTGGCGGCCGCACTGCTCGCCGCAACCTTGATATCCATCAATCGCTCGCTGCCCAAGGTGCAGGCGATTCCGGTCGATGCCGTTGTCATCGATTCACAAGTACTGCACGCCGCGCAGCGCGCGCTCACCGAGCGAGCCGAACAAGAAGCGGCGCGCGTACGCGCAGCGGCGGACGCCAAAGCAGCCGCGGATGCCGCCGCCTCGCAGGCTGCGGCCGATGCACGGATGGCCGCGGAAAAGGAGCAGGAGGCAGCGCAGGCCAAAGAGGCGGCCGCCCAAGTTGAGCGCACCAAACAAGCCGAGGCGGCTCGGGCCAGCGAAGCGCAGAAAGCCGCCGCGGCCAAGCACGCCGAGGAACTCAAACGCGCCGAGGACCTCAAGCGGGCGGAGGATGCCAAACACGCCGAGGACGCCAAGCGGGCGGCGGAGGCCAAGCAGGCCGATGATGCCAAGCGTGCCGCGGACCTCAAAGCCAAGGCCGAGCGCGAGGCGGAATTGAAGCGTCAGCTCGCCGAGGAGGAACACGTGAGCGCGGTGGAGGCCAGCCCGGCGCGTGCGCAGTATATTGCGCGGCTGGCCGCCAGAATCCAGAATGCCTGGATCAAGCCGCCATCGGCGCGTGCCGGACTCGATTGCATTGTAAACATTACACAAATTCCAGGCGGCGAGGTGACGAGCGCCCACGTCAGCCAGTGCAATGGCGACGCGGCTGCCCGCCAGTCGATCGAGAATGCGGTATACCGGGCTTCGCCCTTGCCCGCGCCTCCGGACCCGGCATTATTTGAGCGCAATCTTGTGATTCACTTTCATCCTGACGAATAGAGTTCACCCATGCAAAAGCTGTTTTCGGGTTTGGCGGTCCTGCTGACTATGACGTGCTCATTGGCGCACGCCGAATTCGTTGTCGAGATCACCAAGGGTCAGACCGAAGCCATTCCGATTGCCGTCGTGCCATTCGCGCCGGCGGAACTCAGCGCGGCTTCCTTCGATGTGGCGCAGCTGGTGAGCGATGATCTGGCCCGCAGCGGCCGATTTCGGACCATGGATCGCAAAGACATGATCGATCAGCCGCACACCGGCGCCAATATCGCGTTCGATGATTGGCGCAGGCTCAACAACGACTACATGGTCGTGGGAACCATGAAAGCGGACGGCACGGACCACTACAGCATCACCTACGAGCTCTACAACGTCCTCACCAAGCAGCGTTTGCTGGGTTTTCAGATCAGCGCCAATCGCGCCGGATTGCGATCCTCGGGCCATCAGATCGCCGACGCGGTCTTTGAGAAAATCTTGGGGATCCGCGGCGCATTCTCGACGCGCATTGCTTACATTTCGGTACTGGGACATCTGCCTGACAAGACCTTTCAGCTCATCGTCGCGGATGCCGACGGCGAAAACCCGCATGTCGTCATGCAGTCGCACGAGCCACTGATGTCGCCCTCCTGGTCGCCGGACGGCTCGAGTCTGGCCTACGTTTCTTTCGAGCAGCGCCTGCCGACGGTGTATGTGCAGACCCTGAAAACCGGCGATCGGCACGTGGTCTCGGCACATGCCGGCGTCAATCAGGCGCCGGCGTGGTCTCCGGACGGCAAGAAGCTGGCGCTGGTGCTGTCCACACGCGACGGCAACTTGGACGTCTATATATTGGACCTGACCAGCCAAGTGCTCACCCGCATCACGGATGATCCGGGAATCGATACCGAACCTCAGTGGTCGAAGGATGGCCAGAGCATTTATTTCACCTCCGATCGGGCGGGGGGGCCGCAGATCTACAAGGTCGGCATCAGGCCGGGCGACAAGCCGCGGCGCCTGACCTTCCAAGGCAGCTACAATGCGCGGCCGCGCATCTCCCCGGATGAATCACAGCTGGCGTTTGTGACCCAGGAAAACGGGGACTATCGAATCGCCACCATGGATCTTCGAGGCCGCGGCGATGTCCAAGTGCTGACGAAGGGTCGTTTTGACGTCTCCCCGAGCTACGCGCCTAATGGCGCGGTGCTGATTTACGCCAGCCGGGACAAGGGAAGAGGCGTGTTGGCCTTGGTCAGTGCCGATGGCCGAGTGCAGCAGCGGTTGGTATCGAGTGAAGGAGAACTTCAGGAGCCGGCTTGGGCGCCATTCTGACTTCAAACTAATACACAAACAGGCTCATCGCCGGTACCCTTACGAACCATGGATTCACTCAAGGTTAGGACGGAGAAATAAATGAAACGCATCCTTTCGATCGCCGTGCTCATCGCAGGCGCTGCACTACTGGCCGGTTGCCCCAAGAAGCACAATGTGAATGACGCTCCCGTCGCCGGTACCCAGGTTCCGGATTCAAGCGCGAGCGCTGCGGAAGGTGCCTCGACATCCACGTCCCCCCTGGGCGGCGATGCCAACAGCAGTTCACGCGGCCTGAATGGCGAAGGCACGGGACCATTGGCGCGCAAGATCATCTATTTCGACTTCGACAAGTCGGAGATCAAACCTGAGTTCGCGGACATCGTGACGGCCGCGGCCCACACCTTGAGCGCCAACCCCAATCTGAAGATGAAACTGGAGGGCAACACCGACGAACGCGGCACCCGGGAATACAACATCGGTTTGGGCGAGCGCCGCGCGCAGGCGGTGCGCAGGGCTTTGATGTTGCAAGGCGTGGCGGAAACGCAGGTCAGCACGGTCAGTTTCGGCTCCGAGCGGCCCGCCGTCGAAGGCGATGATGAAGCCGCATGGGCGAAAAACCGGCGCGTGGAATTGGTCTATCTGCCGTGAAAACGCGCGCCTTACTGGTATTGAGCGCCGCCTGCCTTGCCTGGGGTCTGAGTGGCTGCGCATCAACCCCGCCAGACGAGGATCCGGTGCAAATCAAATTGAAGGACCTGGATACGCGTCTCGGGCGCATCGAAAGGGTGATGGCCAACAAGAGTCTGCTCGACGTGTCGAATCAGCTGGAAGCCCTGAGCAGCGATGTGCGCGCGATGCACAACGATGTTGATCAATTGAGCAACGCATTGGAATCAAGCCGCAAGCAGCAGAGAGATATGTATGCGGACCTGGATCAGCGCCTGAAAAATCTCGAGTCCCGCAACGGCTCGGCGCCGGCTGCAAGCACTGCGCCCGCGGCGGGTGCCCCGGCGGCCGCAGCCGCGGCGTCAGGGGCAGGGGCTGGGGCTGGGGCGAGTTCTGCGGATTCCGGCGAAGACAAGACCGCTTACCAGGCGGCATTCAACCTGCTGAAGGACGGCCAGTATGACCGCGCCATCGGTGCGTTCCAGAAATTCCTCGCGACCTATCCCGACAGCTCCCTGGCTGACAATGCTCAGTACTGGCTGGGGGAAGCTTACTACGTGAACAAGGCCTATCCGGACGCGGAGTCGGCCTTTCAGCGCGTCGTCGATAAGTACCCGCAATCGCGCAAGCTGCCCGATGCGCTGCTCAAGATCGGCTTCTGCCGCTACGAGACGAAGCAATGGCAGTCGGCTCGTGAAGTGCTCGGCCAGGTGGTCGCCCGATTCACCGACACGCCCGCGGCGCGCTTGGCCCAACAACGACTGGACAAGATGTCGGCCGAGAAGCATTGAGTGAAACGGCGGTCAAAGCAGAGCGGCTTCGTGTCAATGAGATCTTTCATTCATTGCAAGGCGAGGCCGACTGCGTAGGATTCCCGACCGTCTTCGTGCGGCTGACGGGATGTCCGCTGCGCTGCCAATATTGCGATACGGAATATGCTTTTCACGCCGGGGAATGGTTCGACCTTGACGCCATTCTGGTCAAGGTCGGCGAACTTGAGGCCCGGCACGTCTGCGTGACCGGCGGCGAGCCCCTGGCGCAGCCGAATTGCCTGAAATTTCTCGAGCGTCTGTGCGATGCCGGATATGAAGTCTCGCTGGAGACCAGCGGCGCGCTCGACGTGGCGGCGGTCGATTCGCGTGTTTCGCGCGTGATCGATGTCAAGACGCCGGCCTCTAACGAGGCGGCGCGCAATCGCATTGAGAATTTCGCGCATCTATCGCAGCGCGACCAGCTCAAATTCGTGATCTGCTCCCGCGAGGACTATGACTGGAGCAAGGAGTTCATGCGCACGCATGGCTTGACGAAACGCTGCCGGATTCTCTTTTCGCCCAGCTACCATCAGCTTTCCCCCACCGTGTTGGCGGATTGGATTCTGAAGGATCGCTTGCCCGTACGATTTCAGCTGCAGCTTCACAAGGTTTTGTGGGGCGATGTGCCCGGCAAATGAATTCAGCGGGCGGCAGGCGCGCCGTGGTGCTGCTTTCCGGCGGACTGGACTCCGCCACGGTGCTGGCGATGGCGCGCGCGAGCAGCTATCAGTGTTACGCGCTGAGCGTTGAATACGGGCAACGTCATGGCGCGGAATTGGTGGCCGCCCGGCGTGTCGCGGCGGCGCTTGGCGCCCACGAGCATCGCATCATGCGCGTGGACCTCGCCGGGATCGGCGGCTCCGCGCTGACCGACATCCGCATCGCCGTGCCGGAGATGCCGCAGCCGGGGATTCCAACGACCTATGTTCCGGCGCGCAATACCTTGTTTCTGTCGCTGGCGCTCGGTTGGGCCGAAGTAATCGGCGCCAAGGACATTTTTGTCGGCGTCAACGCCGTGGACTATTCCGACTATCCCGATTGCCGGCCCGCCTTCATTCAAGAGTTCGAAAGACTGGCGCAAATTGCCACTAAGGCCGGCCTCGAGGGTACTCATTTCAAGATACACGCGCCGCTGATCGAAATGAGCAAGGCGGAAATCATTCAAGCCGGCTTGAACCTGGGCGTTGACTTCAGCGCCACCGTATCCTGCTATCAGGCCGATGCCGATGGGAGGGCCTGCTCCCGGTGCGATTCCTGCCGGCTGCGCGCGGCCGGCTTTGCCGCGGCGAATACGCCGGATCCCACGCGGTATCGGTAGGGCGGGGGCGAAGCAGCAACCCGAACCGAACGGCCGCTCGGGCGGTGCTTTGGCGATGATCTAGCGGCAAAGTTCGGCTATGATGCGCGCCTGCAAATGGGACGGTAGCTCAGTTGGTAGAGCAAGGCCCTTTTAAGGCTTTGGTCCTGGGTTCGAGTCCCAGCCGTCCCACCATTTCCCCCACTTCCAAGGACTTCCGCTACGATCCGATAAGGCGTCGGATCGAGTTGGCAAACCCCTGTAAATACAGCGTTTTCATCGTCCGAAGACGTCCTGAACCGGTCCTGGACAGCCACCCTAAAAAGGGGGCCTAATTGGGTTCTGGTGCGTTGCGGGCTCCACGCTGGGATTTTAGGGTTATTTCGGGGTTTCAATGACCGCAGCGATCGCACGGGATCCAATTTATCGGTGTTGCAGATTCCAGCCCGAAATTATCGAGTTATGCGTGCGTTGGTACCTCACGTATCGGCTGAGCTACCGAGACCTCGTCGAAATGCTAGCCGAGCGAGGCGTTGCCGTTTCTCACACGACCATTTACCGCTGG
Organism: uncultured Gammaproteobacteria bacterium; assembly: GCA_963721095.1. Classification (GTDB taxonomy): domain Bacteria; phylum Pseudomonadota; class Gammaproteobacteria; order Steroidobacterales; family Steroidobacteraceae; genus Bog-1198. Next base: position 389,382 of record CAVRHU010000002.1, read on the forward strand.
GTCCAGCGGTACGTGCCGGAATTCGAGCGTCGTTGGTCTCGGTATGCCAAGCCCGTGGATCCGTCATGGAGGGTGGATGAGACGGCGATTTCGATTCGGGGCGGCAGTCGCTATCTGTATAGGGCAGTGGACAAGTTCGGCAAGACCGTCGACTCACTTGCTCTGCGCGGATCGCAGCGTCTCAGCTGCGCGCGCCTTCTTTTGCAAGGCATTGAAAACACACTATCCTCGGCAGCCGCAGAAGCTGAATCTTGATGGCTATGCAGCCAGTCATCGGGCATTGCGCTTGCTAGTGCAAGAGAATCCGGACTTGCAATCCGTCGTGATCCGAAGCTCGCGGTACTTAAACAACATCGTTGAGCAGGACCATCGCGCCATCAAGCGCCGCTGCGCACCGATGCTCGCCCTCAAGTCATTTCGTACCGCGGCAGTCACCCTTGCCGGCGTGGAACTCGTGCATCGAATCCGGAAGGGGCAGTTCTCATTGAGCGCCGGCGCTGCGACCGGACTCTCTTCTTTCAAACACCTTTGGGCACGTGCGCTGAAGCGTCGCGGTGCCCGGGCGCAAGCCCGCTCCGATGAGGCTCAACCGTCAATGCAACAGAACTCACCTGTTCGCCTCCGATCCGAACACGACGTTCGTGATATCAAGCCCGTGCGCTACGCGAGAAGGGTCACCGTTGGCAGGGGCTTGTATCTGTTGGTGACACCGACAGGCGGCCGGTACTGGCACTACAGATTCCATTTCTCGGGGAAGCGTAAAAAGTTGAATTTGGGAACCTACCCTGAGATCAGTCTTGAGTGCGCCAAGGCGCGCCACCAGTACGCTCGCAACTTGTTGGCTCACGGAATCAATCCGTGCGAAATGAAAGCCACACTCGGTAAGAATGCCTTCGTCCTGCGAATGCGCGAATGGGAGACTACGCAGAAATCACGACTGGGCGTGTTCGATATTTGCGAATTCAATGCTCAAAGTGACTTGTGCAGACAGAGTACTTAAATCGACTTGGCGATGCAGTGATGTCTGTAGTCGACGAGATTGACGCGCAGATTGGATTCGAGGTAACAGTAAAGGTGGACGCTGCTCCGGACCGCGACGACATTCTAGATCTCTTCATCGTCAATCAAGTTCCGTTGCCGAAGGAGGCATTTTTGACGTCAGAAGATGGCAACGATGGAGAAATTCCATTTTAGGCGCGCCTTAGATCCGGAGGGTCCCGACGTCCGACGTCTGCGTGGAGTATCGCTGGATCGACTAGGTAACTCGCTCGAACCCGTCCGCGCTCCAGTCCTCGCTGCCGACGCTGTGGTGAACGAAGAACAAGCCTTTGGGGTCGTAGCGCCGCTTAATTTGCTTCAAGCGTACATAGTGGGCGCCCCAGAACGCCTGTTGCCAGTCGGCTTCGAAGTAGTCGGTCTCCGAGACGTAGGATGCCGGCTTTTCCAGAAGCGCCAGGAGCGGCTCGAGGGCGGCCTTCATTTGCTTAGCGTGGCGCCGGCCGTTGGCAACATTCGGTTCGTGGCCAGCGACGCCGGGATATGCCGCCGGCTCCTCGCCGCCGGTGATGGCGAGCGCGAAGGCATTGACCACCGCGGGGTTCATCGCCGTGCCCAGCGTTCTCGCCTGCGCCTGCGGGGTCGCGCCAGCCATGCCTTTGTTGCAGTGGAGTGAGACACCCCAGCCATTTGCAGCGTGGATCAGTGCATCGACCAGCGCCGGTCGCCGTGCTGGTTCCAAAAGGTCCTTCGAGAGCCAGGTTGATTGATAGCCGTGGAGGACCTGGCCGGCTTGGCCGGCGTCGCCGTCCCAAACATCGCCCTCGACTTTGAAAGCGTAAGGTGTTGTCTCCGCACGGTCATCCAGCTTCACCACGCCGGGAAGGTCCTTCAGAATCGCATTGTTCCAGAACACCCGCGCTGGCAAGTTCAGGAACTGCAGCATGCTCAGGACATAGTCGTCCGGCCGCGCCGTGACCCAATCAAAAAACGGCTTCCAGGTCGCCTGGGCTTCCGCTTGGCTCAAGCCTTGGAAGACCATGCTGAGCCCGACGCGACGTTGCGATCGAAACCTGATCTGCTCGCCCCAGTGGGGGTTCAGAAGGCTGTCGCGGTAGAACTGTAGCAACCCCTCAACCAGCGCCCGATAGGCCTCGTCGGATGCGGCAGAAATCGTCCCGATCACGGCCCCGAAGCTCGCCGGCAAATCGTACGTTCTGAGTGTCAGCCGCGTGACCACGCCGAACGTCCCGCCGCCGCCGCCTTTCAGTGCCCAAAATAGATCCGAATTAGTGCAGTCATTGGCGATCCGCACTTGGCCGTCCGCCGTCACGACCTCGGCCTCGAGTAGGTTCGAAGCTCCAGTACCGAAGCCCTTCGAGAAGCCCCCGAAGCCGCCGCCCTGCACGAACCCCGAAACCCCCACCGTGACGCAGCCACCGCCCTGGACATAGCGCCCGGCCTTGGCCGTCACTGCATCGTAGGCCTCCAGCCAGACGCAGCCGGCCCCCAGGCTGACCGCCGTCTCCGGCGCGCTCTTGCAGCCCTTCGGAACGAACGCGTCGTGCAGTTCTATCGCTCGCATCGGCTTGGTCCAGATCAACAGCGAGTCTGGTGCGTTGGAGCCGCCGAGATAACTGTGCCCGCCGCCTTTCACGACCAGCCGCAGATTGTGCGCCGTGGCGAACTTGACTGCCTCGGCCACGTCAGCCGCGCTTTCGGCGGCCACCATGTATTCGCTCGGCTTCGAAATCCAGGCGTCAATCCAGCCCAGGCTCTGGGTGAAGGCCGGCGTCTCGCTATTGTAGAAGCTGTTGCGGACCGCCTTGAACAGGGCCACGGTCTCGGGGTTATCCGGCGCCTTGGCTGCCGCCTCCCAGGGCGAGACGATCTTGCTGAGCCGACCACCGACCGCCTTGCCGAGGCTTGCCCAGGCCGCCATATCAGGCCAGCCCGCATCCTTAGGCCGGACCCGTCTGCGCGCGGGCGCGGCGAAAGTAGCAACGGGCGCCAAGCCCGTCGCCAGGGACAGGGCGGCGACGCCTTTCAGCAGATTGCGCCTCAGCATGGCAAAATCCTCTCATGTCGAATGTCTATGATTCTGCTGAAGTCTTGCCGCGCAATAAAGCGCCCAGGGATTGGCGGCGTGAAGCCCGTGATTTGCGGCGACGGCTTGGGATAAGCGGCGACTCGTCGGGGACGAACGGCAAAGCAAGCCGAACCTGGTTCTATACGCTTGGGATCGCGGCGGCGATCGCGGGCGCCGTCAATACGGCCAATGTCATCACGGTGTGGCATGGGGCGCCGGCCCGAGGCTTGCTCGCCCCCGTCATTACGGAAGGCTCAAGCTTTATTACGTCTCTTTTGTTTTTCTGGATTATATGGTTGGCGTGGTGCGTAGCGCCGCCGACGGTTCGACCGCGCTGGAAGCTTTTGGTCCACGGACCCGCAGCCATTCTTTATTCTCTCTTTCACGTCTTGGGTTTCGTCTTGCTGCGCAAGCTGGCCTTCGATCTTGCAGGTACGTCTTATGAATTTGCAGCAAATACGGTCCGTGAATTCCTTTACGAGTTCAGCAAGGACACGGCAGGCTATGTTCTGTTCCTGGGCGCTTTCACTTTAGTCAACCGCCTTTTGAACCCGCCGCTGCCTGCCACGACTCCAGTATCACAGGCAACATTCGACATTCGTGATGGCGCCCGAGTCTCCCGCGTTCATCTCGACGACATTGTGGCGATCGCTTCCGCGGGTAACTATGTCGAGTTCAAGCTGCGCGGCGCGAAAACTTTGTTAATGCGTTCAGCCCTATCCGCGATAGAGCAAGAACTGGCTCCTGGTGGTTTCTTGCGCACACATCGTTCTTGGCTCGTCAACGCCAAGCATGTGACAGGTTTGGTGCCGGAGGGATCGGGTGATTACAAGATCGAACTGCAGGGTTTTACGGTTCCTTTGTCGCGGCGCTTTCCAGAGGCTTTGGCGAAATTGCGCGGCACCTAGAGAAAGTCCAAAATCGAAGTCTCGATAAAGATTGGCACCTCCGATAAGCGCGGCGCCTCTACGGAGGTTGCGAAGATTGCTGGCTGTCAGTCGGCCGCCAAAGCCATCCTCTTCTCCTCCACGGCTCCATCGTAGGTTGTGATGTTACGCTTCATTCGATTGCCCCTGGTCCAATGCAAGAATGCTTCCTGTACATCCCCGATTCCCATGTACGCTTTGCCTAGCGCAAACTCCAGGAGCAGGCGATCGCGATAGCTGCAATATTCAGACGACAATTTCTCAATGGCAAACCGATCAGGATCATTTCGTGATATCGACTTCGAGTGGATTTTGTTGTACCAAGCAGTGGCCAGATGCGGCTCTTTTGTGATTGCGCGGTCGAACAATTCTTGCGCTTCATCGAAGTGACCAAGCTGATTCAAAAACACCCCTTTATCCGAAAGCGCCACGGTACATGACGACGACACTCTGAGGGTCACCGCGCGATATCTCCGACAGCAGTTCGACGTGGTCGAGATTTGTCGGGATTGGCTGCTCGCCTAGAACAACAAGGCGCTGCGCGAGTCACTCAAGGCTGAGGGTATTGAATAGCAACGTCCCCCCAATGTTCCCGAACCTTCGATCTGGGTGCGTCCGGAGATGTTCAGAGAAATCCACTTCTTTTCGGGCCCTGTTTTGGGCCCTCGAATGGAATGTGAAAATATTTTCTATGCATAAACAAACGCTTATGGCGTGAATGCGGTGGCCAGCCGTCCAACTTTTTATTAATTAAATCAATGGTTAATAGTCTGTACCAATAATTCACATTGAGAGGTAATTCCGGGTGCGCGCCGCAATGCTGACTTCTGTTGGGCTAAAGTAAATGCGAATCTCAACTGGCGCCGGATCTCGGATTTCGATCCAACCGGTCCTCGGCGACCGGCATCTATCGGGTCGCGCGTAAGCCCGATGTTGCGGGAATTATTTGATGTCGTCATCCATGACCTCGATGTTCACGATATTAGTTGTATCGACCAATCTCTGAGACGACTTGTTTGGAAAGGGAGGTACGCAGCTGTAGCGCAACACTTTCCCCAAATCGCGACAGCGCAGGATCACGGGATCGTCCGAAGAACTAAAAGTTCTGGTTTCTCCGCTATTCTGATTGGGAGATTGAATTATATGCGCGGGGGGAAACGAAACTTTTCCCTTTGACACTTGCAATTCGACGGCAGCGAAGTGCCAATCACACTTGTCTGGCGCAAATCTGTCGATTTCAAATACCGCCGAAAACTTATTGCCTTCACGAGAGACAGGTATGGGTACGGTAACCTGCAAAGGATTTGTTTGTCCTGGGAGCAGCGTTTTCTTCTGGGTAATTGGTAGTGCCGGGTGCGACTTCGGGCGACCCAGTGTGACGACAGCCTTGAAACGTGGTCACGAACGTCATCAGTAGAATAACTCGAAAAATCCATCTTATCGGAACCACCGTGATCCTTCCCTTTAATTCCCATCCATGCGATTGCCGTTCAGCCATCATTTTGGAGCCCTCCAAACCTGCAGAGAACTGTGCTTCGCGATCATGGCGAAATCACCATCCGTCGTTAACAGAATCAGTCCGTGCCGGATGCATAGCTGAGCTAACAATGCATCAATTGTCCCTACTTGGATACCCGAACGGCGACAACGATTCCGAAGCTCGGCGGCGTCGACGTAGTCGCGACGGTCGGGAACGAGGAGCGGTAAAGCTGCGAATCTCTCAACGATCTCCTTTCGTGCACGAGGACCCGCGAATCCCTGCAGCAATTCCTGAAGGATCAATCCGGTGGTAACGATCGAATCGCCGCCAGCGAGCGCGGCACGCAGTGCACCGACGCTGGGAGAAATCGAGTCACCGTCGCGGCGAAAGGCTAGCGACCAGACTCTGGTGTCGACGAGGAGTGTCACCGGCGCGAGCGTTCAACTTTGTAATCGAACGACTCGTCCCACTCGAGTTTTCCCATCAGCTCAAGCAGATGTTTCTGTTTGCGACGCGCAATGTATTCCTCCAATGCTCTGGTCACAGCCGCCTTCTTGGTGCGCTCACCACCCACTTTGACGGCCTGCTCAATGAGTTCAGGATCTAGTGAAAGATTTGTAGCCATGTGTCACCTCTTACACACCAATCTACACATAGAGTGCGCTGCTCGCAAATTGTTCATTGAGGCGTAATTTGAGGTCGATCAGGAATAGTGAGGAGTTGGCGATTACCTTCCGGGTACGTCCGGCTGCCGCCGACTTCAGTTTAGCCGTCTCGCAGCCATCACCACCCTTGATGTTACGCCCCAGCGGATACGGCGCCGACACTCCCCATCATTTCCCGTATTTCAGGGCTGTATCCGGGGCCGCTGCGAATGACTCGAAACAACTGATTGGGCCCTCGGAAAATCGTCCGGCGACCCCAATAAAGGTCTGGAATCTCGATCTGCCACTCCCCTCGGGAAGAGCTCAACTTAAGATGGGCGTTTCCCCAAACGTCATAGCTATAGTCCACAAGCTGCAGCGAAGAATCCACTTCATGCATCATTCCAACCAGGACACTTTGATTCTGTGATGCGACGATCGACATAATTAAGGCAATGATCGAACTATAAGCCACCCCCACACCGAGTAGTCCAATTCCCAAACTACGCCCGCCGGGCACAGCGACGCCACCGATGACTACCATGGCAAAGACTGCGACAGGCAAACGCCAAAAGCCTCGGATCGAAAAGTATCCTATTCGCCCCATTGGATGAGTGTCCTCGTTGCGGAGCCGCCTGGCCGCTATGCGGGTGGTCTAATCAATCGCTATCGCCCAAGTCTGCCGCCGCTCACTGCCGGTATCGAGCGGTGGCTTTGCGGAAGCACGACTACATCACGGAATCACGCTTCTTGGCCGAATCCGGTGCTAGCTGCTTCGACAAAGCGGCCGGTGAATCGTGCAGCCCTAAGGCGAGGCGCTTGCCATTGGAAGCGCGCTACACTGCTCCGAGTGGAAGATACAACTGTCTACTCTTGGAATCGCACAGCCGGAAGCCATACTTACGATAGAACCCTTCTGCTGCGGAGCTTTTAGCTTCCACTAGTACTGCATGCACCCCAAGAGTGTTGCGCGCCTGCAAGGTCCGTTTGATTGCATTCTGCAGCAACAGCTCACCGAGTCCCTGTCCGCGGACGGAGAGGGAAGTCGCGAGGCGACCGATCCGCACAGCCGGTACCGGGTACTTAGGCAAACCTTTACGGTCCGCTTCAGTCAATCGCTCCAAGGCGAGGGAGGCGGCGCTCAGGCTGTAATATCCCAGAATTCGGGACGGCCGCCCGGAGTCGACCAGCACGAAAGTGGTTGCGATCCCTTTGGCGCGATGCTGTCCTGCTAGCGTCCTGAGGTACTGATTGAGCAGCTCTTCGCCACAGTCGAAACCGGTGCGATCGTGGCGCTTCGCCTCCAGTTCCTCTACCGAGAACGCCACGTCAAATGCCGAGCTGGTTACCGCGCTTCAGCGCTCGCCGTAGCGCGGCATTTGGCGCAAACGGCTTTCCCAGCGCAGCTAGAAATCGCTTTGACTCGGTGAGCGAAAGGGTCGCCACAGATTCGGCCGCAACTGTTCGATCCGCCTCACGCAATACCGCCGATCGCACGAACGCGGCCAGCGGTAATCCCGCCAGCGCTGCGGCGCGGTCAATCCGCTCTCGGTCCTTAGTCGACAGGCGTAGGTCAAGGCGGGCGGTCGCAGTCACCGAAATGCTCCAACTGAATGACTGTACGGTATTATACCGTACATATTGTATTATGCTAGGTGAATAGCAATATGTCGTCGAGTTGCTCTGCAATGCAGCTGGCACACGCTGGGCCCTGTTTGATTCTCGGGCTTTCTCGTGGGGCACAACGTGTGTTGGCGGCTCGCATTCGGACGGGGATGGTTGGGGCATCCACGAGAGCCAAGAAAGTTAATTCGTGTGAAAACAGGCGCTTGAACCCGAAGTTCGATGACCAGCCGACCCAACTCCTTAGACCTCCGCTGACGTTCAGCGGTCGCCGTCGACGGCGGGGGGTATCCGACCCGCTTTGCTCCAGGGGTTCGCTGAGCCCCGAGTAGTTGAGTTTAGATCAGGACCGTAGTGCTGTGTTAAGGCGCCTGTTAATGTTGGGAGATGATCAGAACAAGGACGCGGAGGCCGTTCATATGCGGTGAGAGCCGGCCACGCGCTTTGCTCTCAGATTCCGATGCGAGCGCGCTTCATAAGGAACAGGTGAGCACGAGCACGGCTGGAGCCAAGGCGCACCTCATCTTAGGTCCGCTCGAGAAAAGGGTGCTGGAGCTGCTGTGGAGTTACCGCCGCGCTGTAACCGTGCGGCACGTGCAACTCAAGTTTCCCAATCTCGCCTATACCACTCTGATGACCACGCTTGATAGGCTCTATCGCAAAGGCGTGCTGCTGCGCCGCCGTCATGGCCGCGCATTTGTCTACGAGCCGCGTTGCTCGCAAGATGTTTTACTCAGCGAAATTGTATCCAGCCACGTCGCAGACTTGCTCGCGGCTCATGAGGACAATGCGGCGATTCTCTCCACGCTCGTCCATGTCGTCGGCCGCAAGGATGCGGCATTGCTCGACGAGCTCGACGCTCTCATTCAAGCCGAGCGCGCGCGGCTCAAACTGGAGGCTACATGAATTCCGCGTTAATGCTCTGTGCCGTGCTTCTGGGTGTTTACACGCTCGTTGGTCTGCTGATATCGGTCTTGGTTCAGATCGCTTGGTTCGCCGGTCTTAAAAAGACGCAACAAGCATCGCGCACTCTTCTTGCCCAGAGGTTGCTTCCGTCGGTTGGAGCTTTGCTGGTCACCTTAGGAATCGTGATGCCGGCTTTTCTAATTTACGAGCCAGTCCGACGGACAGAAGAAATTGGACCTTTGCTCGTTACTCTCGCTTCACTTGCGCTTGCAACACTCGGTGATGGGATCCGGCGCGGCTGGTGTGCCTGGCGCCTAACTAGAAAAGTATTGCTAAACTGCTCCTCCTCGCACAGCTCGGCTGTTGCGGGACTGCGGATGAACATCCTGGATTCTAGGGAGCCCATTGTCGCGATAGTGGGCGGTTGGCGGCCACAATTAATTGCCACTCAATCTGTGATCGCTGTATGCAGTCGCGGGGAATTCCGTCAGGTCATTGCGCACGAAGCAGCACATCTGTCGGCCCGTGACAACCTAAAGCTGCTGCTACTGCTGGTCAGTCCGGACGCACTCGCGTGGTTGCCGGCCGGCCGGGCGATAATAGAGCGCTGGCGCGCCGCGGCGGAACTCGAGGCGGACGAGCTGGCGACTGGACCCGATCGGCGCAGCCGCCTCGAGCTAGCGTCGGCGCTGGTTAAAGTGGCTAGATTATCCATGGCCGCCCGCGATCGGCTGCCGCCACTGAGTTTGTCCATCGCTCTCGATAATGTGGAAGGGCGGGTACGTCAGCTGCTTGCGCCAATGCAGGGTGCGCCGCGATTCATCCCGGCAAAGACGGCGTTGATATGTGCACTGTTGTTTCCCGTGATCGCTGCACCCTTCCTCGGTCGCGTCCAGCAGCTCGTTGAATTGCTGGTGGCATTTGGCCGCTGAGTCGGTCACCAATCAAAAGATTTTTACGCTGATACTCGCAAAGAAGGTGCGACCTTGTCCCGGGAGGGCGCCGCCTCCGGTACCCGCGGCGAATACATAGTTGTCTCGATTGAGCAGATTCTCGACTCCGGCCCTAAATGTCCAGCGGTCATGCGGGATCGCAAAGGCAAAGTCGAGCAACGTGGCGCCTGGAATAATTCGTGTTTCCCCGGCATCCGCGTATAGCCGGTTGCGAGTGTTCGCGCCGAGAGCCAGCTGCAACCGATCAATGGGGCTAGGCATCGCAATATCGTAAGTCGTCCACACATTGGCAAGCATCGAAGGCACGCTCGGAACGCGATTGCCAAGATCGGCCGGAGTTTGCGGGTAGCCAATAATTCTTGAGTTTTGCCGAGTAAAATTCGCAATCACATTCCAGTTAGTCGTCGGCCGAAGATTTACGTCGGTTTCCCAACCTTTGATTTGAAATGAAAAGACCTGTGGTTCGTCTAGAACGCCGGGACCATTGGGATCCGGCACAGTCAAAATGGTGAAAACGTTTAAGCGAGTGGTATGGAACAGGGAAGTGGAGAGCGAGAGCCAGGATCCGCGCTGAAACCGCAATCCGGATTCTACTTGCGTACCTTTTTCCGGTACCTGCCCGATGCTCTCAGGTTCTTCGGTGTTGAAGATCGGATAGATAGTACTCGAGTAACCGCCGAAGACCGACAGGCTGTCGGTCAGGAAATACACCGAGCCGACGTCCCAAGAGAATACCGAATCGCGCCTCTCGATCGGATCGCCGGGAACCAACGGACACTCAGTGGCCTGCAACGGATTACACGGGCGTTCCGAGCCGGGGTTGGTCGGGACAACGGAAAGTCCCGCGGCGGCAGTCTCAAACCAGTCTTGTCGTGCCGATAAGCGCAGTTTGAGCCGCTGACTTAAGTCGATTTGGTCGATTGCGTATAGGCCGTAAAAGTGTGCATTCAGTTCATCATCGTCGCAACTGTGTGCGGCATCGCATTTAAAGGTCAGTGCCGCCGGGCTTGTCTCCGGGACCACCGGGTTGAAGACATCCAGAATGTTGGGAAGATCCGCCGTACTGCGCCCCGTCCTGGCGGCAATCAGGTGAGCGTCGGAGCCCGTTACCAATGTATGAGCGATTGAACCAGTCTTGAACTTCCAGGTCGGTTCCGCCTGCGCGACAAAATCGTGAATGTGATCGTCCTGGGCCCGTATTTGTCTACCGGTGAGAGAATAGGTGCCGCCCGCTGCGGTGAGCCGACCGCCGGCATTTCGCAGAAGATCGACATCGCGATCGCTGTAGGCGGTCTGAAGGTTGATCATCAAAAAATTAGCCACTGTCCACGCGTCGCGCAGGAAGGTGCGCTTCACCTCCTGGTCAGCAAATGCGAAAGGCGAGTAGTAAAGATCATCGCGCGAGACATCGAGAGGCCGGCCGGTCCCGGCCGGCGGCGAAAATGGCACACCGACCGCGTCAGGCACATCCTCCAAACGGTGGTACTCATAACGAAATAACACGTCGTGATTGGTCGGATGAAAGTCGAGCGAGCCGTAGATCTCGGCCGTCTCGTTTGCGGTGCCGCGAAAGCCATTGGAGTGCTGGTATTCTCCATCGATTCGGCCATCAAGATTGGTAATGCCGGTCGGCCCATTGAGTGAGAGATTGGTAGTGGTCGTGTTATATGAACCATACTGCTCGCTGATCACAGCCGATGGCGTATCGCTGGGCCGGAAATGAACGAGATTTATGGTGCCGCCAGGCTCTGTGCTGCCATACAAGGCCGAGCCCGGACCTTTGAGAATTTCGACGCGCTCAACTCCCGTCAGAGAATGAACGTAACCAGTGAGATCGGAAGTGCCGTCCGGCAGGCCGTCGTTGAGATAAGAGGCATTGAGGCCGCGGATAATGACGCGATCAAAGAACCCAAACGCAAACTGACCGCCCTGAGTCACTCCGCTCACGTTGCTCAGGACATCCTTCAGTTGAGTAGCGCCTTGCTCGTCGACTAGCGACCGCGGCACAACCTGCATGCTGCGCGGGACGTCCTCGAGCGGCGTCCCGGTCTTGTCAATTGAAACAACCGTATTCAGGGGTGTTGTTGCGGGTGCGGTCACAACTACGGTATCGATGTCCGCATGTACGCTGGTTGCACACGCTAGTAAGGCCAGCCCCAGCCAGTGCGGGCGATTCAGCCGTTGGTAATTCATTAGTTCTCCCGAGCACATCGACCCTGCAAACGGGGGAGTTTGAAACATGGCCTTTGCTACTACCATTGCCCGTAGCTACCAGTGGCAGAGGAAAACACCTCCCAGACGCGACTCAAATTTTCTGGGCGGAGTGCAACTTACTGGGCGCAATTGGGACGGACGTTGACTATGGACGGCAGCGGCTCCGCACTGAAAGGACGCGTGGCGATCTAAGCGCCGTCTTCGCGGCTGATCTTCAAAATGCGAGACAGTAAGGGTGTGTTTGCAGTTATCGAAACGCGCGCGAAAGTAGCTAGTCGATCGTTGCGCAGGGTGCAAAAATCGTGGCAATGAATTCCAGCGGAAACAGGTGCTTAGAGCGGGAATTCGATGACCTTGACGGGCCGTGTCTATACATTAAGCAAAATCAATTTATTAAGATTACAAACTACAATTTACATTGAGCGACGTTTCGCGATCTTATCGACGCCGTCGCGGATGAATAAGTCGTCGAGTGGTTGGTCAATGCAGGTCTCGCATACCGACACCGCTGTCAATGTCCCGACCCTTTAGTGGTGGGGAACCAACACTGCGGCGCCGGCGAAACGCCCGCCGCGCAGATCGGTGCGGCACACACTGCACGCGTTTGCGTTCACGCGGATTTCGTTTGGGCCGGGCAGCGAGTCGGTCAGTTCGGTCAACTTCAGAGGCGTGCGTAGCTCATTGAGCACCATTGCGTGCATAGGTGCGTCGCACGATCTCACATTAGAATGCTCTCGCCAATTGTGCGTACTCACCCGATGCGTGCTGCATCTGTAGGAAGCCGTGTTCATTGCTCATAGGTGCTAGAATTTACTGCTTTGGATCGCGTTGGAGAAATTATGGCGGCAATTACATGAATGTCACGTCCGCATCGGTCAAAGAAGTCAATGCGGCAGCCGAAGCGGCAGGCGCAGCTTTCTATCCTTTTGCCCGCAGTGCTCCCGCGCTGCGCGCGCGGTTCCTGCGCGCCATTGCACAGGGCATCGAGGGCTTGGGCAGTACTCTCATCGCATGTGCCATGCGCGAGACACAACTTGCAGAGGCGCGGCTCGTCGGCGAACGAAGCCGGACCTGCGCACAGCTGCGAATGTTTGCCGACGTCGCCGAGGCCAACCAATGGATCGAAGAATGTATTGAGGCGGCCGATCCGGCACGCACCCCGCAGCCGAAGCCGCGAATCCGCTCGCGCTTCGTGCCCTTGGGTTCCGTGGTGATATTCGGCGCCAGCAATTTTCCGTTGGCTTTTTCGGTTGCAGGTGGCGACACGGCATCCGCTTTGGCGGTCGGCTGTCCGGTGATCGTGAAAGCTCATTCGGCGCATCCGGAAACTTCCGCGCTGGTCGGCAAAGTCGTGACCCGTGCCGCGGCGGAATGCGCCCTACCTGCGGGTGTGTTTTCGCTGTTGTTTGACGCGGGCTACGAAGTGGGCATCAATCTGGTGAAACATCCCCTCATCATGGCCGGAGCATTCACCGGTTCGCGCTCGGGCGGCGTGGCACTGTGGCAAGCGGCACAGGCGCGCGCCCAGCCCATTCCATTCTTCGCGGAAATGTCGAGCGTCAACCCGATTTTCATCTTCCCCGGCGCAGCCAAGGCCAGGGCCTCGGCGATCGCGACGGGGCTGCACGCCTCGATCACCGGCAGCGTCGGTCAGCTCTGTACCAAGCCGGGTCTTGTCTTCGCGGTGGATGATGCCGCAACCAAGCTTTGGGTCGATACGCTGGCTCCGCTGTTGTCGCAAAGCGCGCCGGCCGCGATGTTGACCGCGGCCATCCATTCGAGCTGTCAGCGCCTGGTCGCGGCACGCGCGGGAATTGAAGGCGTGCGATCTCTCGCGCGAGCGGCAGTCCCGGCGGGAGCGACTCATATGGGAGCGGCACTGCTGGCCGTGGATGTCGACGCATTTCTTCGCACGCCTGCGCTGCAAGAGGAGATTTTCGGTCCCACGAGTCTCATCGTTCAGTGTTCGGACCCGACTGACTTTCTGCGCTGTGCGCTGGCGCTCGAAGGCCAGCTCACCGCCACAGTTTGGGCGGAGTCCCCTGAGCTTCAAGGCCAAGATGAGTTCCTGTGGACATTGGAACAGCGTGCGGGGCGAGTCGTGTTCAACGGTTTTCCTACCGGCGTGGAAGTCGGCAGGGCCATCGTGCATGGCGGCCCATTCCCCGCGACCACCGACAGCCGCTTCACCTCCGTGGGTACGCGTGCAATCGCGCGCTTCATCCGACCGGTCGCCTATCAAAATGAACTGACCTAGCCAGCGGGCTTGTTACGCATGCGGGTGAGACCACTCGTACGCCGGCAGTTCAAGCCTATCCATGATGTCCCTACTCAATGCTAATCTTGCGAGTCCGGGAATGGCCGCCGACCTGACCACCAGATTCCGCAGTGCCAAGCCGCAGCGCGTCCTCGGCACGAAGGCGGAGGCAAATCGTGCCGCAGCTCGTTGTTTCGAGACGATGAACGGGCGCAGCTTCTGCTCATAGGACTGGAACGCGCTTTCATGGTGTCCGTGTGATTTTGCCAACTCGCCCGCGAGTACATACGCTGCGGTCATTGCCAACGCCGACCCTTGTCCGCCCGTCAAGGAAATGCAGAATGCCGCGTCGCCAATGAGTGCAACTCGGCCGCGAGACCAACTCGGCACTTCGATCTGGCTCACTTGGTCAAAATACAGGTTCCCTGCCTGATCAAGCTCCGCAAGGATGGCTCGACACTCCCATGCCTCTGTGGCGAACTGCTCGTGCAGAATGCGCTTCTGTCCCGCCAAGTCGAGCGATTCGATGGACAGATATTTGTCCGAAGCGAACACAAACAAGAACAAGGTTCGATCGTCGTGCAGCGCAAACCGCGCGAGCATCTTTCCAGCACGGCTAAACAGGACATACACGTCTTCGTCGCGCCGCGGATAATGTTTGACTTCGAATGCAGCGGCAACGTAGCCCAAGGGCCTCTCAAATTGCCGCTCCGCGCCGAATGCCAATTTGCGAACGTTTGAATGTAATCCGTCGGCACCGATGACCATTTCGAAACGCCGCTTGGACGCACGTCGAAATTCAACCTCGATGCAATCGGATTGCTCTTCGAGACCGACTATTTCATCACCAAACAGAACCTCCGTTGAATCGGCAATTCGTTGAAATAGCAAGTGAGCCAAATCGCCGCGAGCCAGAGTGACGAACCGTCCGCCCGTCAAATCATTCAGCGCTCTGGTTCGGAACCCCGTAATCCGATTGCCGCGATCGTTCACGATCCGCATTTCGCGCACGTGATAACCGACCCGATCGATGTCGGCTCCTAAACCCATGCGCTGGGCAATCTCGTATCCGACGCCCCATAAGTCGATCACATAGCCGCCGGCGCGTAACGCGGGCGCTGATTCAACCAGAACCGGCGTCAGGCCTGCGGTACGCAGCCAGAAGGCGAGGGTGGGGCCGGCAATGCCGGCACCGGAAATGAGAACGCTTCGATGCTGCGTCGCGTGCGTCGTGATTTGATTAGTGGGCGTCACTGTCGGAAGCGGTGCTTCGCACACGATCAAGAAAGGCACCGATGATCGGGTTCAACCACTCGGACCTTCCCGAGAACGTCGCGTGATCCGTGCCGGGAAGTACGCACAGTTCGGCATCCGGCAGCGCATGGAATATCGTGAGTGTGTGCTCGAGGGTGATGGCGTCCCGATCACCTGAGATCACCAGCACCGGTGCAGTGATTTTTGCCAGCAACCCGAGGTTCAACTCCTCTTCGGTAGGAGAGGTCGCCCAAAGCTGCCCCAGTTTTTCGTCGATGGTCCTCGGTTTCGGGATCTGGTTTGCGCGCAGTTCCGCCAGGTCCTCGGGCCTCAAGCCTTCCGGAGCGATATTGACGCCGCTGATGACGAGTCTACGGACCAGCTCCGGGTGCCGGACGGCGAGCATCAGCGCCAAGATGCCGCCATCGCTGAATCCCACGAGGTCAACGCGCCTGAGTTTCAACATTCTGAGCAACTCGGCGGTATCTTCCATCATCGCGGTGTAGCTCAATGGCCCGCGCACGTCCGGTGTACGTCCCTGACCCACCTGATCGGGCGCCACGATGTGATGATGCTCTGAAAATACGTCTAATTGGCGCGCAAAGGAGTGCTCACCGGAGTCGCCTCCGCCGTGCAAGAACACCAACGTCGGGCCGCTGCCGCGTACAGCGTAGTAGATGGTGTGGCCGTGAATACTGGCCTTATGCCATTCGGAGTTCCGAGCCGATACGTGCATAGTGTCTGTCGCCCCAACGCAGTCCGGCCGGACTGCCAATAGTGTGAGTAGTCCTACATTCACCAACACGCCCGCGAGGAGACCGTGCCGCATCCGATTGTTCGCCCTTAGCGGTCTTTTCATCAACCCACACTGTCGGTGATATCCATTCGAAGCGCGCTCGCGGACCATCAGTACAAGTTTAACTCTCCAAAGCCGCACCCGGTGAGGCATGTTCTTTCGCGGCCCCCGAAAATTAATGTTCTTCAAAAATCATTTTATTGCAGTAATTGGCTATCATTTGACCAGCGAGCGTTCGAAGCACTCCGCGGAGCCGAGAAATGAAGCGTGGCTTTCTTAAGCATTGCGTAGCCTCTCTCCTTGCAGTCCAAGCGTTTGTTTTCGTTCTGCCGGCAATCAGCGCGCCGCGCTCGCCCCTTATCCCGGCGGAGTCGCAGAAGCGCATCCTCAATGAACCCGGCGTGCCCGTCCTCGGATCCGCCCATGCGGATGTCACCGTGGTGGAGTATTTCGATTACAACTGCCCGTTTTGCAGGGCGCTGGCTCCGGTTTTGCGAAAGTTCGTGGATCAGGATCATGCGGCGGCGGTTCTCTACAAGGAGTGGCCGATTTTCGGCGGAGTCTCCGTTTATGCGGCGCAAGCGGCGTTGGCTGCCAACTATCAAGGCAAGTACCTGCAGGCGCACGATGCATTGATCGGCGCCCCGCGCCTCGAGAAAGACACACAAGTCGATGTCGCTTTGGGCAGTGCCGGTATCGACATGGCGCAACTCAAAAAAGACTTGGTTGCGCACCGAGCGTCCATTGAGGATTTGTTGAAGCGCAATGACAGTGAGGCGCGTGGTTTAGGGTTGCGCGGAACCCCCGGAATTTTGGTGGGAAGACGTATCGCCCCCGGCATTGAAGATTTGCAGGCGCTCCAGTCCGCCGTTGCCCTTGCCCGCCACCCGGCAGTCAAACAATGAGGCCCGACGCTACCGGGCGGCGGCACCTCGAAGCACCGTATCGACCACCGTTTCAATCATCTGGCTGGAGAGTTTGAGGTGTCCGAACATGGCGCGGAAGTAAAACGGCGCCGTGAGCATGTCCATGAACAGCTCGATGTTGAGGTCCGTTTGGATCTCGCCCCGCTTGATGCCTCGTCGAAATGCGGCGCGAATCGAGCGGCGCCGCTTGGCGAGCACCTCCTTGCGAATGGTCCGCGCCAGCACCGGATCATCCGCCATTTCGCCGACCAGTCCTGACAGAGCAGGGCCCAGCGCCCCGTGAAATCCGATAATCAGAGTTTCGACCGTTCGCATCAGATCCAGGCGCAGTGATCCGGTATCGGGTGAGGGGTGAGCGCCCAACTCCGATACCACCGCATAGGCCACCAGATGGGGTTTGCTCGGCCAACGGCGATAGAGGCTCGCGCGCGCCCGTCCCGTCTTGCGTGCGATCCCTTCCATGGTGATCGAGCGATAGCCGCGATGCCTCAGCTGCAGGAGAACGGCATCGACTACGTCCCGGTCAATTGACCGATCGACGGGTCGGCCCAGGCGTAGTTTGGGTGTCAGCAAACTGCGCCTGGGTGTTCGCGTCAGGCTTGCGGCAAAGTCAATTTCAGTGCGGCGGCGGCCGATGCAATCTTACTCTGAGCATCTTTGCCCGCGGCCACTGCATCCTCGGGATTACCCGCTTTGAATGCATCTTGCGCCTTGCCCCACGCTGTATTGGCGTCGGCGAGCCCGGACTTCGCCGCACCGAGATCGACGTCCTTCGGAACGCGCTTGCTCTTTGACAAGGCGTCCACTCGTGTCTGTACTGCGGTGACCGATTGGGGAACGGAGGCGGAGAGACTGCGCCATTCGTTGCCCAATGCCTTCACCATTTCGTCTTTCTTGGCTGCGATGGCGCCAGACAATCCGTTGACTTCCTTCAATACGGCGGGCGCCCCGGCTATTACGGCCGCGTAGTCTTTCTTGTCATAGGAGGCCGTCAATGCCGCCGCCTTGCTCTGAGCGTCGTTGTATTGGTCGGGGACGTATTTTTGAGCATCCGCCGCGACGGCGCTCAACGTGCTGTTGATGTTGTCCAGAGCGTTCTTGGCAGGCTCCATCTGGTTGACGCATGCCGCAAAAAGCAGCGCAACCGAGCACAAGGTCAGAAATCTTGTAATTCTTTGATTTGACTTCATAGCGGGGGTCTCCTTCCGGTTATGAGATAAGGTACGCCATGTCTCGAAAAGATTGCAAGTCACTGTAAAAGGCTTCAATCCGTCGAATGAGTCCCGAATCGTGCGCCTTGCCGACTGCAAACGCCGATGTCCATTTGGCGATGGCCGCGGCACCCAAGCCCTTCGATTTAAGTGCAGGTCGTCCTTAGTGGCGCGCCCAGAATGCCTGCAGAAGGTTTGACGACGCCGATGCGAGCAGCGGCCCGGCCGGATTGCCGCCGGTGCGCTTTTTTGGCGCCATGATTCATAATCAATTCAAGTAGTTACTGGATATCACTGTAAGCTCGTGGTACGTTGCCCGGCGGAGCGCCCGATGAATATGATGCGGATTCGAGTTTTAATCTGGGTTGCCGCCAGCTAGAGCGCCGCCGTCATGTCCGCACAGCTTTTTTTCTTCGCTGTCGATGTCATCGGATTCTTTTCGATTTTGCTGTTCGGCTTGCGTGCCTTGCTCACCCGACCTAAGCAGCTAAACGCGCAACTGATTGCCTTGATTTGCTTCAATACGGCCTGCGCAATCGTCCTGGCACGGCAGGACTACGCCTTTTGGATTCCAGAGGCCTATCAACTGCACGTGGGTGCGCTGCGCGTGCCTCTTCACATCGCGCGCAATTTGACTTCCGGCTTGCTCATGATCCTGTGTCATTCGCTCTTCCAGGATGAATCCAAGTTGCCGCGATGGCTGGCGGGGGCTTTCGGGTTGCAGGTCTTGATGGAACTCGTCGGTGCGTTCCGATTCACTACCGGTTCCGAATGGCAATACAACCTGTTTCAGACCATACCGGCGCTGTTGCAATTGTTGTTTGTGGGCTGCGCGCTGTATTGGATGTTGCGCGGATGGCGGACGGACCTTGTGGAAGCGCGCCGCCGGCTGCGGTGGATTTTCTTGCTGATCGTCGGCACCTTCATGTTCTTCGCAATATTGCTGGAACGATTGCTCGTCCCTTGGGGCAGCATTGCCATGTTTCATGTCCACGTCGCCTTCGCGATCTTGCAGTCGCTCCTTGCGGGATTCGCGCTGTTGACGACATTCCGAGCCGACGAACCGATCTATATCGATCCCTTTCGAGACGAAAAGGCGGGCGCGCCGCCGATCGACTTGAGGGGTGCGGGCAGGGTGGTCAGGGCCGACGAGCCTGCGATCGCTGCGGTCCGGCATGCATTCTCCGAGCAGCACGTATATCGCGACGGCGAACTGACGATCGCCTCCCTCGCACTGAAACTGGCAATGCCGGAGTATCGGCTACGCAAGCTCATCCATGAAAAACTGGGGTATCGAAATTTTAACGCCCTGCTGCACGAGTATCGAATCGCCGAGGCGTGCCGTGATCTGGCCGACCCGGCAAAAAACTCCCTCCCGATCCTCACCATTGCGCTGACGGTGGGCTATAACTCGATTAATCCCTTCAATCGGGCATTCAGGGATGCAAAGGCCATGACACCGTCCGCCTATCGCGCACAGGTGCAAACGGAAAGAGCCGTCTTTCCAGTCACTCAAGGTCTCACCGAATCTTGAAAACTAGCGTCGATTTTTAAAATCGACCGATCAGCGCGCTTTTCGGTGCGACAGGGCCCGTGTCGGGCGGCTAGTTTGGCCGCCACACGCACCGTGTGACCAAGAGGCAACCCGCGCATGGACCCGGCAATACGACTGACCAACATCATCAAGATCTATACCCGCGGCAACCAAAAAATCGAGGTTCTGCACGGATTGAGCCTCGATATCCAGAAGGGCGAATTCATTTCGATCATGGGTCCTTCGGGCTCCGGGAAGACCACGCTGCTCAATCTCATCGCCGGGCTCGACACGCCCACCTCCGGGGAAATCGCCGTGGCGAACGAGCGCATCGATAAGCTGTCGAGGACCCGACGATCGGCTTGGCGGGCCCGAAATATCGGCTTTGTGTTTCAGTTCTACAACTTGCTGCCGGTGCTGACCGCCGGCCGCAATGTGGAGCTGCCATTGCTGCTGACGCGGCTGAGCGCAGCCGAGCGCAGGGAGCGTGTTGCCGCCGCGCTTCAACTGGTGGGCCTGGCCGATCGTTCCGAACATAGACCCGGCGAACTCTCCGGCGGCCAACAACAACGTGTTTCCATTGCGCGCGCTCTGGTGGCCGACCCGTCGATTTTTGTTTGCGATGAGCCGACCGGCGACCTGGACCGTGAGAGCGCGGAAGGGGTGTTGGAATTACTGCAAATGCTCAATCGCGACCAAGGCAAAACCATCATCATGGTCACACACGATCCGCTTGCCGCGAATCACGCCACCCGGCAAATCTACTTGGACAAGGGGCTGCTGGTGGTCGGCAACGCGAGGGCCGCGTGAAATACCTTGTATTGGTCTGGGCGGGTCTCTGGCGCAAGAAGACGCGCACCATACTCACGATGCTGTCCATTGCCGTTGCCTTTTTGTTGTTCGGCCTGTTGCAGGGCATTAACCAGGGCATGAACAACGTCTTTCAGCGCCTGAATGTCGATCGGCTATACGTCCAAAGCCGCATCAGCATGAGCGATGGGCTGCCGCTTTCTTATCTGGAAAAGATCCAGTCGGTGCGCGGAGTGCGCGCAGTAACGCATTGGAGCTACTTTGGCGGCTTTTACCAAGATGTGCAGAACACCCTGCCCGTGTTCGCGGTCGATGCCGTCACGCAGTTTCTCGTGTACCCAAAAATAAAAATTCCTCCCGACCAGATCGTTGCGATGCAACGCACTCGTACGGGAGCGATCATCAGTACGGGAATCGCCGCCAGGTATGGTTGGAAAATTGGCGACAAGGTCCCCCTTCGAACCTCGATCTGGACCAAGAAGGACGGCACAGATACCTACCCGGTCGACATCGTCGGCATCATGGACATTTCCGCCTACAACGCCGGATCATTTCCCGCCTTTTACATCAATTACAGCTACTTGGACGAAGCGCGCGCTTTCGGCAATGGCAGCGTTCTCTACTACATCGCGAGCATCGAGGATCCGCGCCGCGGCCCGGAGATAGCAGCGGCCATCGACGAATTGTTTGCCAACTCGAGCAATGAAACGATGACGCAGACCGAACAGGTGTTTGCGCAATCGCAGATCAAGCAAATCGGTGACATCAATCTGATCGCGAATTCGATCGTCGGCGCCGCGATGTTCACGCTGCTGTTCCTGACGGGCAATACCATGATGCAGTCGGTGCGCGAGCGCATCCCTGAATTGGCGGTGCTGAAGACGCTGGGCTTTTCCGACACTACGGTGCTGACCATGATCTTGTTGGAAGCCGTAATTTTGTGCGTTGTTGCCGCGCTGGTCGGCCTGGGGTTGGCGATATTGGCGTTTAGTTTCATGAGTTCCTTATTTGGGGCATTGTCTCCCCAGGCGCGGGTACTGGCGACCGGAGTGGGGGTTGCCATCGTGCTGGCGGCGGTCAGCGGGTTGCCGCCGGCATGGCGATCCGTGCGAATCAACATCATCGATGCCCTGGCCGGCAGATAGGGGCGCGACATGAATATCATTCAGCAGGTTTGCGCCGTGGTTGGCATGAACATTCGCAATCTACCGCAACGGTTCGCTTCTTCACTGGTGGTTATTGTCGGCAGCGCCGGCGTAGTGGCCGTGCTGGTGGCGGTTCTGGCCATGGCGGCCGGCATGTCGAACACACTGCAAGGGACCGGCCGTGCTGACCGCGCCATCGTTTTGCGCAGTGGTTCGGCCTCCGAATCGAGCAGCGCCGTGGCGCGTAGTGCGGCGCGAATCGTCTTCGACTCCCCGGGAATCAAGCGCGGCCTTGAAGGGGTGCCACTGGCATCCGCTGAGCCGCTCCGTTTGCTCAAACTGTTCAGGCGCGATGATGCTTCTGAAGTCACGGCCGTACTCCGTGGCCTCGGTCCACAGGCGCTCCTCGTCCGCCCAGAAATGAAAATCATCGAAGGACGAATGTTTCGACCCTCCGTCCACGAACTGATCGTTGGCAGGGCAGCGAAGGCTCAGTACCGGGGCGTCGACATCGGCAGCCGCATTGCGACGAGGACAGCCACCTGGTTGGTCGTCGGAACTTTCACGACCAACGGCGACGCGCATGAGTCGGAGTTGATGGCCGATGCGGACACGGTAATGTCCTCGGACAACGGGTCGACTTATGGGAGCATCACGGTGCTGCTGGATGACCCAAACTCGCTGCGCATCTTGAAGGATTCGTTAACGAGTAATCCCGCATTGCATGTGGACGTTACTCGCGAGCGGGACTACTTCTCGCGGCAGTCGATCACGGTTAGCCGGCTGCTGCGGGTACTCGTCTATGTCGTCGGCTCGATCATGGGGTTGGGCGCCATATTCGGCGCCTTGAATACGATGTATTCCGCAGTCAGCGCGCGGACGATCGAGATTGCGACATTGCGCGCCATTGGCTTTGGATCCGCCCCAATAGTCGCATCGGTCATGATCGAAGCGCTGCTCCTGGCCGCCGCGGGCGGTATTGTGGGCGCTTATGCGGCATGCCTATTTTTCAATGGTCACACGGTCAGCACGACACAAGGCTCCGCATACGCGCAGCTGATTTTTGACATCAGCGTGACCCTCCGCTTGGCGGCGATAGGGGTCGGCGTGTCCGGAGTCATCGGCTTTATCGGCGGTCTTTTCCCGGCTTTGCGCGCCGCGCGGTTGCCCATTGCGACCGCGCTGAGGGCGACGTGAGGGCAGCGGACGGCAGGTGCAACCCGGGGGATCGCTTCGGGAATTTCCAAGTCGATCGGGATTCATTTGTCATATGCGGCGCAGGGCGATTGTAATGAGCGGCCCGTCACGGGCGCCTGCGTTCCAAGCTTTTACAGTGGCCCGAAGGTTCAAACCGGCGGTACCCACGGGGTTCTATCATGCGCACTCTGATCATCGGATTTGGTCTGTTCGGTATCGCGGCAATGGTTCAGCCCGCGGCGGCCGACAACGGACCTCTCTATGTGGCTCCAGGGCCCTCCAATCTGGTTGCGCCCGATGTCGTGAAGCGCAGTCAAGAACAACTTGCGGGGTCGGCGAGAAAGCTCGGCGATCTCATTGGCGACTCGCTGAGGTCACGCACGAGCCGCGCTACCGAGCTTGTGGTCACGACCAAGTGCGGACACTACCTGTACGCCAGCATCAGCTTTGCCGACGGATCTGCCAAAACGCTCAACCTCGGCAAGGCCCCGGCCAGTCAAAGCGACATGGACAAGGCGAAGGCGGCCATTCCGATATTGCGCATCGTCGATCAGCCCGGCTGCGACCCTTAAGTCGAATCTTCTTTGCTACCATGGCTCGATGCGATCGGATCCCATCGAGACCTGGCATCGCATCGCCCGGCAACGCGATGCGCAGGGCCTTGACGCGCTTCTTGCGGACGAGGCGGTATTCCATTCCCCGGTAGTGCATACGCCGCAAGCGGGCAAGCTGATCACCCAGAAGTATCTCGCGGCGGCCTTTCAGGTCTTTTTCAATGCCTCGTTTCGCTACGTGCGTGAGTGGCGGGGCGATCGCGACGCCGTGCTCGAGTTCGAAGTCGAGCTGGATGGGATCACGGTCAATGGCATCGACATGATCACGTGGAACGAAGCAGGAAAGATCACCGAATTCAAAGTGATGCTGCGCCCTTTAAAAGCGGTGAATCTGATTCACCAGAAGATGGCGGCAATGCTTCGAACCCCGGCAGCGGAACCCGGTCCTCAGTGAGTAAAGGACCATGGGTGGCCGCGTGTTGAACTAGCGCGCGCCGCCGTTGCCCGGCGAAATTACCCGGCCCAGCTCGGAGGCGCGGCTGAGGCGGTCGAAGTCGCCGTAAGCCAATCGCGAAATTTTGCTGATCGCCTGCTCGCCCGCGCGCTCGTCCGCAAGATAGGTCGTCATGACGCAGATCACGTAGGGGCGGTTCTTGAGAAATACGACACCCGAGTCGTTGCGTACGCCCTCGAGTTCGCCGGGTTTGTTGGCAATTTTGAGATCCGGCGGCAACTCGCGCGGAATCCAGCTGTCTTTGCCGGTTGCGAGCACGTTAAAAAAATCATCGAGCAGCGGCGGCCCGATCACCTTGCCGCGATAGAGTTGCTCCAGCAGCTCCATCATCTCGCGGGGCGTGGAAATGTTCTCCCTGCCTTGGGCCGCTGCCTGAAGGTCCATCATCTTGCGGCGCAATTGTGTGTGCGCAAGGCCCAGCGACTCCGTCAGTCGCACCACGTTGTCCATGCCAACCCGATCGATGATAACGTTCGTCGCCGAGTTGTCGCTGACCGCGACCATGATCGTCGCCAGGTCGCGGTTGGTGAGCGAGGAAACTCCGGGCGTGAGGCCGCCCAAGATGAAACTGTCGGGCACGATATCCGCCGCACGCACCACATACCGGTCGTTCAGGGTCGCCTTGCCGCTCATGCCGTGTGCCGACTGCTGCGCCTGATGATAGAGCTCTGCGAGCACGGCGATCTTGATGGAACTCGCCTGCGGAAATAGCTCATCCGGATGGATGAGGAGCTGCTGTCCGGAGGTCAAATCCAAGATTGCGACGCCGAGCACGCCATCGAGTTGCTGTTCCACCTCGGAGACGGCCAATCTCAAGTGGTCCCACAACACGAGCTGTTTGGCATTGAGCGGTGCGTCCGCCGCATACGTCGTTGCCGCAGAAAGTAGAAAGCCCGACATAACCAGCCGTTTGAACACTCGAAACACCTCGGTCGGCCCCATCTGAATGCGAGTATCTCACTTCGCCTACGGGGAAGCCCAGGTCGAATCAATGAGATGCTCGTCGAGCGCCTTGCCCGGCGCGCATTGATCCGAGTAATAGGCGGATTGAATGCCGCCAATGGCGCCGCGCTGCTGATAATTGATGTTGTAAATATCCAGCGCGTTTTGCTTCGCGGTCTCATCCGAAACCCCGAGCAGTTTGGCGGCACGGTAGTTTCGCTGCACCGCCTGGCATTCAGTGCGCGCTTCGTTGAGTTCGCCGCGTATGTGCATGCTTTCGTGCGTGAACATATCCAAGCTGTCGAGTTCCTCGTGGGAGGCCCGGGCGGGATGACGCAGATAAGCCATCAGAGTACTGCACCAGGGCTTTTGAATGACGATCCGGCCGGTTTTCGGATTGGCGTGACCGGATGCCAGCATTGCCGGATCGATCATCGTGTCGAACAGCGTGTTGCAATGAACCTTGGCACGATGCTCGTCGGCCAATTGGGTCGCCTTGACCGACAAAAACCATTGAAAGTACCAGGTGTGGACCGGGGGCCACGCAAAGGCGAGCGCGAGTCCCGACACCAGCGCGAGGTAGGGCTTGACCACGGGCCGTGGGAAGTCGAACCCCGCGGGCGCGACGATGCTGCCGCGAATCTCTCGAAATGCGCACCAGGCAAAAAATAAGGAGGCCAGAATCCAGAGCAAGGCTTGAGATCCCCGTCATACCCAGCGGTTGACTATAAGCGCGTGTCCGGGGGCGATCTGTGAAGCCGCTCCGATTGTGGCCTGACTCTGCCTGAAGTCGCTCTAGTGGCCGCTATCGGCCGGGGTGTCCACCGCGAATAACTGCGCCTCAATATCCTGAAAGGCTTTGAACTCGAGCGCATTGCCGGTTGGATCGAGGAAGAACATCGTCGACTGCTCGCCGGTTTGACCCTTGAAGCGCGTGTACGGCTCGATGACGAATTCGACTTTGTGGAGCCGTACCCGCGCGGCCAACTCCGCCCACTGCGCAGGCCTCAGCACCACGCCGCAATGGGGTACCGGGACACCCTGGCCGTCGACCGGGTTGTAATGGCTCGCCAGTTTGCCGTGAAGGCCCAAATTGGGATTCAGATGGCAGACGAACTGATGGCCGTAAAGATTGAAATCGACCCAGTGAGCACTGCTGCGGCCTTCGCTGCAACCCAGAGCTTCCCCGTAAAAACGGCGCGCTTCGGCGATATCGCGTACTTGCACGGCGATGTGGAATGGTGTCAACGCCTGCTTCATCACGAATCTGTCCCCGCGGCCGCCTACGGTTTGCGTGATTGCCGGCCGCCGAAAAGCATAACATTAACGGTCAGACGGGAGGCTACGGGGGAGTCATGACTGAATCGCCGCGATGCCGCTGACCCTGTTTTCGGGTCTGCGGCCAATCGTTCGCCGCCAGGCGCTGCGCGACTGCTTGGCGGGACTAAGTCTTGCCTCGATCAATCTTCCGCAGGTGCTCGGCTATGCCCGCATCGCCGGCATGCCCGTCGTCACGGGACTCTACACGCTGCTGCTGCCGCTGGTCGGATTTGCAGTGTTCGGTTCATCTCGCCACTTGGTGGTGGCTGCGGATTCGGCGACCGCCGCGATCCTCGCGGGCTCCCTGTCGCACAGCGCCGTTCCCGGCAGCGAGCACTACGTGGCGCTTGCCAGCTTGGTGGCGCTGCTGACCGGCGGATACCTGTTACTGGCGCGAATTTTCAAGCTGGGGTTCCTGGCCGATTTTCTGTCGCGGACCGTGCTCGTCGGATTTCTGACCGGAGTGGGATTCCAGGTCGCAATCGCAATGCTCAGCGACATGCTCGGCATCAGCGCCACTTCCCGGTATTCGCTGATTCGACTATGGCAAATCGGCGCCGGCCTGGGGCACCCGCAGCTCTTGACGCTCGCGATCTCTAGTTTGGTCGCAGGCGCCATCTTGCTGGGCAATCGCTTCGCGCCGCGCTGGCCCCTGTCGCTCGCCGCCGTGGTGCTCACGATCTGGGCGAGCCACGAGTTGCACCTGGCCGAGCTCGGTGTTGCCGTGGTCGGCCCGATCACGGGCGGCTTGCCGTCAATTCGATTGCCGCAGGTGAGTTGGAGCGAGGTTCTGTCCCTGCTGCCGGTGGCCGGATCGTGCTTTGTGATGATCATTGCGCAAAGCGCGGCGACATCGCGAGCCTACGCGTTGCGTTATGCCGAGCGTGTCGACATCAATGCAGACATGCTGGGGCTGTCGGCTGCCAATTTGTCGGCCGCGATGAGCGGTACGTTCGTCGTCAATGGCAGTCCGACTCAGACGGCGATGGCCGATAGCGTCGGGGCACGCTCCCAAATTGCGCACCTGGTCTTGGCGGGTGCCGTGTTATTGGTTCTGCTATTTCTCACCGCGCCGCTGCAGTACCTGCCGCGTTGCGTGTTGGCTTCCATCGTTTTCACGATCGCCGTCGGCATGATTGACATCGTGCGGCTGCGCAATATTCGCCGCGAAAGTCCGGGCGAGTATTATCTCGCGCTCGTCACCGCCGCCGCGGTCGTCGGGCTCGGCGTGGAGCAGGGTATTTTGCTGGCGATCGCGCTGTCGCTATTCCGGCACGTGCGACACAGCTATCGCCCGCACACGATGATGCTGGCGCCGAATGCCGAGGGGCGATGGGTGCCGGTACCGGCGCAGCCCGGCAAAGTTACCGAACCGGGGCTCATCGTCTATCGTTTTGGCGCGGATTTGTTTTACGCCAACCAAAATCTTTTCACCGACGAAGTGCGCGCACTGGTCGCAAGGGCGCCAACGCCCGTACATTCCGTGGTCATCGACGCCAGCGCGATCACCGATATCGACTGCAGCGCCGCGCAATCCTTGCGCGACCTGATCGATGAGATGAGGCGGCGGAACGTGACACTGGTCTTTGGCCGCGTCACGAGCTATTTGAAGTCCGACCTGGATCGGCACGGCATTACCGCGGCGATTGGTGCAGACCGTATATTCCCCACGTTGCATGAAGCGATCGCTTTTGCGCGCGGCGATCCGCCGGCGCAGAGCCTTGCCTAGGAGATTCCGTCGACCCAGGTGCGCCGTACCCGCAATTCGTCATCCATCAGCACCAGATTGGCGCGGTAGCCGGGAGCAATTCGACCGAGCTCATGATCCATTCCTAAGAAGGCCGCCGGGTACTCGCTGGCCATGCGTGCCGCCTCGGCAATACTCAAGCCCAACAGGTGTACCGCGTTGCGCACCGCCGTGGCCATGTCGAGTCCCGTGCCGGCAAGGGTTCCATTCTCGTCCCGGCAGACGCCATCGACCACATGAATGGTGCGCCCTTGCAAGGTAAAGCTCGTCGCGGGAGATCCTACCGGCGGCATGGCGTCGGTCACGAGCATGAATCGGTCATGACGCTTGCAGCGCAGAGCGAGCTTCAGCATGACCGGATCGACGTGATGGCCATCGACAATGATGCCGCACCAGGTATTCGGATCATAGAGAGCCGCGCCGACGATCCCCGGCTCACGCGGCGCGAGCGGCGCCATGGCATTGAACAAATGGGTGAAGCCGCGAACGCCATGCGCGATCGCCGCGGCGGTTTGATCATAACTTGCATCGCTATGGCCCGCGGACACAAAAATTCCTCCGGCGGACAATTGCGCGATCATGTCCGTCGTCGTCATTTCCGGCGCGAGCGTCAGTACTGTGCGACCGCCGCGCAGGCTGCACAGGAGCGAAATCACCCCGTTGTCCAGCCGACGCAAGTGCTTCGGGTCATGCACGCCGCGGCGCGCCCAGTTCAGGAACGGCCCCTCGATATGAATGCCGAGCGCGCCCGGCCGGCGTGCATCGAGCGAGGATTGCACGGCGCCAATTGCCTGCGCGATGGTATCAAGATCATCGCTGATCAACGTCGGCAAAAAGCCGGTGGTGCCGAATTGCCGGTGCGCGGCGCCGATGGCACGGATCGATTCTGCGCTCGGGTCATCGTTGAACAGCACGCCGCCGCCGCCATTGACTTGTACATCGATGAACCCGGGCAGCAAAACATGTCCTTCAAGATCGACGCTCGCGGCCTCGCGGCAGCGCGGATCCGCGGGCAGGGTGATGGCCTCGACGCGGCCGTCCGTGATGAGCACGGTCTGTCCGGTCACGATTCGCTCGCCGGCCAAAATCCGGCCGTTCACCAGGGCGGTGCGCACTACACGGTCTCCGTAACCTTGTGCAAGTGCGGCGGCCGATCCGGATCGAGGCCGCGCCTCACGCTAAGCGAGGCGATCATGCGGTAAGCACTTTGCACCAGCAGGATCGGCGCGAGTGCCGCCCCGACCTCCATGGCCGGCAACAATATCGAGCCGGCCGCATTGCCGCCGGCAAGCAGCACCGGGACGCCGCGGCGCCCGAGTTCGATGGCGAGAGCCTCGATTCCCGGACGCGTACCATCCTGCTGCGCCAGCAGCAGGGCCGGGAATCCCTTGCGCAACAGCGCGTAGGGCCCGTGACGAAGTTCGGCACTGCTGAAGGCTTCGGCATGGATGCCGCAGGTCTCCTTGCATTTGAGAGCGATTTCTTGTGCGGCGCCAAGCCCCAATCCCCGGCCCACCACGTAGAGATTCGAGGCCACCTCGAGTTCGGGCAGCGCCGCCGACCAGTCGAGTGCCCAACTGCGGTCCATCTGATCCGGCAAGCGGGCCAGCGCCGCGTCGAATTTCGCATCCTCGGTCCAGGCCGCGACCAGATGGGCGATCGCGGCGAGGGATGCAAGGTAGGACTTTGTCGCCGCAACGCTTTTCTCAGGTCCGGCGTTCAACTCGATGACGAGATCCGCTGCGGCCATCAACGGCGAATCGGCGCTATTGCAGAGCGCCAAGACTGTGGCACCGGAGGCTTTTGCTGAAGCGACGGAAGAGAGCAAATCGGGACTGCGCCCTGATTGAGAGATGGCCAGCACCAAACAGCCGCGAACATCTTGCGTAATGCCGTACACCGAGCTCACCGATGGCGCAGCGGAGGCAGTCAATACTTGCGCATGGGTTTCGATCAGATACTTGGCGTACGTTGCCGCGTGATCGGAACTGCCGCGCGCGCAAGTGATGACTGCGCGCGGATTGAGCTTGCGCAACGTTGCGCCAAGCGTGCGCATCGCCCCAGGGGCGCATTGTTGCAGCGCGCGCACCGCATTGGAAGCATCGGCGGCTTCCTGGAACATGAGCGTTCGCTCCGCCGACCGCGAACGCTCCCCGATCATGTGCTCAACTCCGCGACGAAATCGTACGTATCGCCGCGGTAGTACGACTGCGAGAATTCGATGGCGCGCCCGTCCGGCAGCGATCCCAATCTTTCAACCAGAAGACCCGCGTCGCCGGCCTTGGCCTTCAGCAGCTCGGCCTGGTCCGACGTGATGAGCACCGCTCGTAGGCGCTGCAACGCGCGCACAGGCCGATGTCCGGCACGCTCCAACGCTTCATACAGCGATGCATCGACTGCCTCGAGGGACGGCAGCGCGGTGGCAACGATGGTGGCGTATTCCAATGCCATCGGCGCATCGTCGGCGTAGCGAATTCGATTGAAGCGAAACACCGGTGTGCCGGGACTCAGGCGCAGCGCCAGCGCTTCCTCGGGCGTCACGGTGCCCGCGGCGCGCTTCAGCCAAACGCTGCGCGGGATGCGTCCGCGCGCGCGCATGTCCTCGGAGAAGGACGTGAGCATGGCAAAGTTTTTGTCGACGCGCGCCGAGACGAAATTTCCCGCGCCTTGACGCCTAACCAGGAGTCCATCGGCGACCAATCCGTCCAGGGCTTTGCGAACCGTAATACGCGACACCGCAAAGTCCGCAGCCAGATCGCGTTCCGAGGGCAGCGCATCATCCGGTCCCAAAACGCGGTTATCGATGGCCTTGCGCAGCACCCGCTGCAGCTCCTGGTAGAGGGGCAAATTGCCCTGGCCATCCAAGGGACCAATGGTTTTAGCGAGTGAGGTCATGGGGCCCGAGGGCGATTCCGTTGTTGGTTTAGTCATCGAATAGTACCAAACAAATACCACTATGAGAACAACAACAGTGTGTAGAAGTGTTTAATATATTGATTATCAACATAAATTAAAGAATATTGATGTCTTTATTACACGGCACTAGCGAATTTTAATAATTGGTATTATATTGGGTTCTAATTGGTGTGGCATGCAATTGGCAACCACGCGGCGGATGCGGCGGACTCTAAACAAAATTGGTGACAGGACAGGGGGCATCGATATGAATCGGACAGGGGATATCTATATGAATCGGATCGCACTAGCGGTCAAGTCGGCGCTGGGAATTGCAATGCTTGCGCCGCCCGCGTTCGCATTGGCCGCCGCCGCAGCGCCCGATGACACTGCTCTGCAGGAGATCGTGGTCACCGGCATCCGCCAATCCGTCGAACTGTCGATCGAGGCGAAGCGCCGCGCGACCGAAGTCACTGAAGTGGTAACCGCGGAAGATATCGGCAAGATGGCGGACAAAAACGTCGCGGATGCGCTGGCACGCCTGCCGGGCATTACCACCAGCGCCGCCGGCGCCAACGAAGGCGGCTTCGATGAAAACGACCGGGTAAGCATGCGCGGCACGAACCCCAGCCTGACGCAGACCCTGATCAACGGCCACAATGTCGCCGCCGGCGATTGGTTCGTGCTCGACCAGGTCCAAACCGTCGGCCGCAGCGTCAGCTACACCTTGCTGCCCGCGGAGATCGTCAGCAAGGTTGTGGTTGAAAAGAGCTCCAGTGCGTCGCTGGTCGAAGGCGGGGTGGCCGGCTCGGTCGACATCATCACGCGCAAGCCGCTGGACTTCGCCAAACCGTTCACGCTCGAAGCCTCGGTCGGCGCGGTGTACGCGAACCTGCCCTCGAAGGCCGACGGTCAGTACAGCGCGCTCGCCAACTTCAAGAACGATGCCAATAATTTTGGCGTCATGTTGCAACTGTTCTCCGAAACCCGTCACTTGCGCCGCGATGGCGTCGAGATCCTGGGTTACGACACGATTGCGCCCGGGAGCCCGATAGCGACTGCGCACCCGGATCTGTCCGGCGTGCAATATCCGACTGAAATCGGCGCCGCGTTTTTCACGCAGGAGCGTCAGAACAACGGCGGCATGCTCGACATCGAGTTTAAACCGACGGACGAAGTTACTATGGACCTGTCGGCTTTTTCATCCAAGCTGACCGCGAGCAACTACAATCGCAATTACCTGCTGTGGTCGACGCACTTCGTCGCTTCCGGTGCGGGTCAAGCGCCGGACCCCGGCTACATCGTGCAGAACAACACGCTGACCTCGGCTAACTTCAGTCCGGTCGCGGGTACTTTTTATGGCGTCTACGACCAAATCTCGCGGCCCGATGAAGTGGCGACGGCGAATTTCGTCAATCTCGACACGACTTGGAATGCCAGCAGTGCGTTGTCCTTCTTGGGCCAGGTCGGCTATTCCTGGGGCGATGGCAAGACTCCCACGCAAGACGTGTCCGAGACTCAACCCGGGTTGGGCAGCGGCGCGGGATATCAGCTCAACGGCATGGGTAGCGCGCCGAATTTCAATCTCGGCAACACCGTCAACACGACACCGACTCCCGGCGGCGTGCCGGTCACCTTCGGCTGGATATTTGGTGCGGAGGACATCGATGTCAGGGACACCGAAAAGTGGGCGAAGATCGACGGCGACTTCAGGGTCGATAGCGGCGCCTGGCAGGACCTGAAGTTTGGTGTGCGTTATCAGGCGCACGATCGCACATCTCCTACCGGCGTCGCCCAGGGCCCGCTCGCTCCCGGTATGAACCCGGCGAATTACCCCCAGGGGTTCTTGAATTATCCATCCAACTTCGACACTTTCGGCGGCAATATTCCCACCGGAATCTGGTACTGGACGCCCGCTCAGCTGGCGGCGTACAACAGTCCCACAAACGTCAATCGTGATCCGGTTACGCGCGAGTACTATCAGTACTTGTTCGCCGTATACGAAAAGGATGCGGCGGCCTTTGCGCAGGCCGATTTCAAGGGCGACAACTGGTCTGCGAATGTCGGCGTGCGCTACGTTCAAACGAAAGAGGATGCAATCAGCTACACGCAGGTGGACCCGACCACTCCTGGCGCGGTGCTAACTTCGGCTTTCGGACCCTTCGCGGGCCTGGAAGCAAAACATACTTATAACGACGTATTGCCGAGCGCAAATTTGAAGCTCGATCTGACCAAAGATCTGGTGGCGCGATTCGCTGCGGCAGAGACCATGACGCGCCCCGACTACTCCGCGCTCGCGGGCTTTACCAACCTGACGCCTCCGGGCGCTGTCGGCGAAGTCGGCAGCGGTTCCGGTGGCAACCCGGACCTGAAGCCGATTCGTTCCACCAATTTGGATGCCGGCCTCGAATGGTACTTCGCGCCGCGCTCACTGCTGTCCGCCACCGCCTTCTACATGGACTTGCACAACTACATAGGCTACGGCTCGGAAATCAAGACCTATACCACCTATAGCTCGCAATTTCCGAACGGCGCGGCCGTACCCTACAACTTGACGGTGCCCATCAACGCCACAGGCCGGGTCGAGGGGTTGGAAGTCGCGTATCAGCAGGCTATCACCGACAACTTCGGCGTTGCGGGCAACTACACCTATGCGGATGGCAAGCAAACTTCCAATGTGCAACCCACTCCAACAGGAGCGCCGGGCGATGATCGCCTGGTGGGCACATCGAAGGACACCTACAACGTGAGCGGCTACTTCGAGAACAAGATGTTCAATGCGCAGGTGGGGTACACCTACCGCTCAGCGTTTTATAGCGGCTTGGATCGCAGCACGGCGTTTACTCAGGACAACATCGGCACGCTGTCGGCGTCGCTGGGCTACACCATGAACGAGCATTTCTCGATCAAGTTGGATGGCTTGAATTTGAACAATCCGACGCTCAAGTACTACGCCTTGAACACGACTCAGCCGCGCGCCTTCTACCGAAACGGTTCTCAGTACTATTTGAACTTCTTCTTCAAGCTGTAGGTCGGCGAGATCGGCCTCCGCACGAGACATTCCGGTAGAGTGTGGATCGTGCGATCGGCCTTTAGTCTGGTGCGAGGATCCTGGGCGGCGGTGCAAACCGCCGCCCTCGCTCTCTGCATCGCGCTGCCACCGGCGGCGCACGGCGGAGTCATCCCGGCCCCCGCCGAAGTGAAGCCGGGCAGCGGCCGGTTTCAAGTCGGTTCCACGGTCATCATGCGCGTGCCGCCAGGCGATCGCGACGCAGAGGCGGCTGCGCGCTACCTGGACGATTTGTGGACCCGCACGAATGGCTTGAGGCTGCCGGTCCGTGCCGGCTTCGGCGAAGGCCATTCGCCGACGATCGTGTTCAAACGCCGCAGCGGCTATGGCGGCGAGGCCTACGAGATCGAGGTCACGCCGCGGCGGGTCACTGTGAGCGCAAGCACCTCGGCCGGGTTGTTTTACGGAGCAGTGACGCTGTGGCAGCTGCTGCCCATCGGCCCAGGCGGCGGCGAGATCGCGGCACAAACCATCGTCGACGAGCCTCGATATCCCTGGCGTGGGCTGATGCTGGACTCATCACGGCACTTTCAATCGCCGGTTTTCGTGCGCTCCATGATCGATTGGATGGCCTGGCACAAGCTCAATATTTTGCACTGGCATCTGACCGACGATCAGGGTTGGCGCCTGGAGATTCGCCGCTACCCCAAACTCACCTCGGTAGGCGCATGGAGAATTCCGGCCTCGGTCCCGGGAAGCTCGAGTCCGAAGCGCTATGGCGGCTATTACACCCAGCAACAGGTGCGAGACATTGTCGCGTTCGCGGCAACCCGCCATGTGCAAATCGTCCCGGAAATCGACATGCCCGGACACGCGCAGGCGGCGCTGGCGGCCTATCCGCAACTCGGCGCCATCGACAGCCATCCATCGTTGCCCGTGTCCTCCAGGTGGGGTGTGCATTCGCATCTGTTCAATCTAGAGCCCGCAACTTTTACGTTTCTGGAAAATGTGCTCGACGAAGTGATGCAGCTCTTTCCGTCGCGCTACATCCACATCGGCGGAGACGAAGCCGTAAAGGATGAGTGGAATGCTTCGGCGGCCGTGCAAGCGCGCGCGCGGCAACTTAAACTGGACGACGCCGACGCGTTGCAAACCTATTTCACCCAGAAAATCAGCAGCTACGTGTCCGCCAAAGGCAGACGCGCTGTGGGTTGGGATGAAATTTTGCAGCCTGGACTGACAGGCGATGCGGTGGTGATGTCATGGCATGGCGCCTCGGCCGCGCATGCGGCGGCGCTCCGCGGCAACGACGCGGTGCTTGCGCCGGATCCGTTGCTCTACTTCGATCACCGGCAGAGCCCGTTGGCGACGGAACCACCGGGGCGGATCCCGATTGTTTCCCTGAAGAGCGTGTATGAGTTCGAGCCGCATGATGCTGCGCTTTCCGAAGCACAACAACCGCACATTCTCGGGCTCCAGGCCGATCTATGGTCGGAGCACATGCAGACCGAACGGCGGGTCGATTGGGCCGCACTGCCGCGCGCCGCGGCGGTGGCGGAAGTGGGCTGGTCCGCGCAGCAAAGAAGCTGGCCGGATTTTCTCAAGCGATTAAGCTCGATGTTTGCGCGCTATCGTGTGTTTGGCCTTCACTACGCGGACAGCGTGTTCGGCATCGAACCTGAATACGCGCCCGAGGGCCGCGCCATCCGCGTGACGCTCTCGAATCTTCCCGAACTCGCTGGCGCTTTGCCCGAGGCCGCCATTCGCTATACCCTGAACGGCAACGCACCGAACTTCAGGTCGATGCGATATGAGCAACCTCTTGATCTGCAGCCCGGCGCGCAAATTCGCGCCGCCACGTTCTTAGGCTCTCAGCAAGTATCGCGCGTATTTACCACGCGCTTGGACTCGCATATCGGTGCGCGGCGCACCAGCCATCAGCTCGAGCTCTGCAGCGACGCCGTCGGCCTGTTGCTCGAACCCAGTGCGGGAGCGGACTCCAATGCACCGTTTGCGGTCGATATCATGAATCCGTGCTGGATCTATCGCGGCGCAGATCTCACGGCGGGACCGCGGTTCACGGCCGCCGTGGCGCCGCTGCCTTTCAACTATGAATTGGGCGCCGACACGGCCAAGATCCGGGTCGGTGATGCGCGCAGCCCCGAGGGCGAACTCGAGATCCATCTCGATGGCTGCGAGACGCCGCCCATCATTCTGCCGCTTGCACCGGCCGCGATGCGCGATGGGGTCACGATATTGCCGG
Organism: uncultured Gammaproteobacteria bacterium; assembly: GCA_963721095.1. Taxonomy (GTDB): domain Bacteria; phylum Pseudomonadota; class Gammaproteobacteria; order Steroidobacterales; family Steroidobacteraceae; genus Bog-1198. The sequence goes on from CAVRHU010000002.1 coordinate 425,588, forward strand.
CGCACCGATTGCCTACGCTTCCGGGCCGGCACGATCTGTGCTTGAGATTTGCTCGTCCGCGCCTCGATCCTCTCTGGGCGCTCGACTGGGCCGAGGTTGGGGAGTAGGGCGCGTGCTGATCGTTGCGCCATTCGATGGCTGGTGTGCGCCACTGGAGGAGGTGCCGGATGAGGTATTTGCCGGCCGCATGCTCGGCGATGGCCTTGCGATTGATCCGACCAACGGCATCCTCTTGGCGCCCTGCGACGGAGAGATCGTGACGCTGCCCGCGAGCGCGCACGCGCTGTCCATTCGCGCTCCGGACGGCGTGGAGGTGTTGATTCACATCGGCATCGACACGGTTCGACTGGCAGGTCTTGGATTTGACGCGCGCGTCAAAGCCGGCGCCCGGGTCCAATGCGGAGAAGAACTCATTCGATTCGACTTGGACCGGGTCGCGCGCGGCGCCAAGAGTCTGATGACCCCGATCGTGGCGACCTCCGACGGCGCGGTGCTGACCGATCGGCGCCCCTCAGGTGTGGTCAGGGCGGGAGAGTTGCTGTTCCGGGTGGAAAGCGCAGGACTTGGAGCACGCCCCAAGCCGCCTGAATCTACGGTGGAATCGAGCAGGCGCGCGGAGCACAGAGTTGTGGTCGCTCTGTCTCAGGGATTGCACGCCCGGCCGGCGGCGTTGCTGGCGCGCCGCGCCAAAGGCGTGGCCGCCTTGATCACGCTGCGAGCGCACGGTCGGGAAAGCGATGCGCGCAGCATCGTCAGCATCATGGCGCTCGGCGTGCGCCATGGAGATGAGCTTTTGATTCAAGCCGAGGGCGAGGGGGCGCTCCAGGCCGTCGCGCAGATGCTGGATGGGCTGAAGGATGCGCAGCGAATGGATTCGGCGCATGCGGCAGTGAGTCCGGCCGTCGCGCCTGCGACACGCGTCGCATCCTCAACAGCTGCACCCACCGCGGCCGCTTCACCCACGGAACGGGACGGCCAGAGAGGGGAAATGCTGGGTGTTTGCGCCGTGCCCGGTTTTGCCGTGGGCCGCGCGACGCGGATCGAACGCCGGGAAATTGAAGTCGCCGAACAGGGGATGGGCGAGCGTCACGAACAAGGCGAACTGGAGCGGGCACGAGCGAACGTGCGATTGAGGCTCGAACGCGTCCGCAACGCCGGGGGCGGTGAGCGACGGGAGATCATCGATGCGCATCTGGAATTTCTGGACGACCCCGGATTGAACGGCAGCGCAAACGAGCTCATGGCCGCAGGCAAGAGCGCCGGGTTTGCGTGGCGCGGCGCCACGCGACGATTCATCACAGCACTTCAGTCTCTCGAGGATTCGCGTCTGCGGGAGCGAGCCGACGATCTGTTGGACGTCGAAGCCCATGTTTTGCTGGCGCTTGCCGGGGAGGCCAGACCCATGCATCTGCCGCTGCCGGAGCAGGCCATCCTGCTTGCGGATGATTTGCTGCCTTCGGAATTGACGGCGCTCGATCGGCGGCGCCTGGTTGCGGTCGCACTGAGCGGCGGCGGTGCGACCTCCCACGTCGCCATACTTGCCGCCGCCATGGAAATTCCCATGTTGATTGGAATCGGTGCGGCGCTGCGAAAAGTGCCGGAGGGTGGGACCATCATCGTCGATGCCGACAATGGCGCCCTGTACGACGCCCCTTCAGCCGAGCGGATTGTGCAGGCCCAATCCATCGTCGCAGCCCGGCTCGCACGAAGCGCCGCCCTGCGCTCGGCGGCGATTGAGGAAAGCCGATCGTTCGATGGTACGCGGGTCGAAGTGTTCGCGAATCTTGGCAGCACGGCCGATGCCAGGGTTGCCGTCGAGAACGGCGCCGAGGGCTGTGGCCTGCTTCGAACGGAGTTTCTGTTCATCGATCGCGCCACGGCACCCACCGAAAGCGAACAATTGACGGCCTATCAAAGTATCGCCGACGCCTTGGGATCCCGCCCGTTGATTTTGAGAATGATGGATGTGGGCGGCGATAAGCCGCTGCAGTATTTGCCCTTGCCTCCCGAACCGAATCCGGCGTTGGGTCTGCGCGGAGTGCGCACCGCGCTCGCGCATCCGGATCTCATGCGCACGCAATTGCGGGCCGCCATGCGCGTGACGCCCGGCGGCGCGGTGCGGCTCCTGATCCCGATGGTGACCGAGGTATCGGAAATCCTGGCCGTGCGGAGGGTCATCGACGAACTGACGGCGGAGCTTGAGTTTAGGGGGCGCATCTCGCTGGGTGCCATGATCGAAACTCCTGCGGCCGCCCTGACCGCCTCGGCCCTGCTGCGCGAGGTCGACTTCCTGTCCATCGGCAGCAACGACCTGACCCAGTACACGCTGGCGATGGATCGCGGCCACACCCAGCTCGCGCGGCGCACCGATGCGTTGCATCCCGCCGTATTGCAAATGATGGCCGCGGCAGCGAGCGCGGCCAAGGCGGCCGGCAAGCTCGTGGCCGTTTGCGGCGGCGTGGCGGCCGATCACACGGCGGTGCCAATTTTGCTGGGGTTCGGTGTTCGCGAATTGTCGGTGGTGCCGGCGGCCATCCCTGATCTCAAAGGCCGGATTCGCTCGCTGCGCATGGCCGAATGCGAGAAGCTCGCTCAAAGGTGTCTCGGTTTGGGTTCGGCTGCAGAGGTGCGCGGCATGGTCGAGCGGTTCGACGGCGACGGAGGAGCGGGCCGATGAATTTCAGGTTTACGGGATTTCAACAGCTCGGCCGCGCCTTGATGCTGCCGATCGCGGTGCTGCCCATTGCCGGCCTGCTCCTGCGCCTGGGGCAGCCGGATCTATTGGACTGGCCGGCGATGTTCGCGGCCGGCAACGTGGTATTTGAGAACTTGGGCCTGCTGTTTGCCGTGGGCGTCGGGGTGGGACTGGCCCGAGAAAATCACGGTGCGGCGGGACTTGCAGCATTGGTCGGCTACGTAGTAGCAATGCGCGCGGCCGAAACCTTGCTGCATGCGGCGCCGTACTCATTGACCAAACCCAGCATACCGGTGGGATTGCTGTCCGGCATCATCGCGGGCGTTGCCTACAACCGCTACAGCAATATCACGCTGCCCAGCTATTTGAGTTTTTTTGGCGGCCGGCGTTTCGTGCCGATTGTCAGCGGACTTTTAGGGTTGGTGCTGGGTCTCATTCTCGGCTACACCTGGCCCTTTATCGAGCGCGGCATGGATGGAGTCAGTCATGCGATCTTGGGCGCCGGTCCGATCGGCCTGTTCGCTTACGGACTTCTGAACCGAATATTGATCGTGACCGGCCTGCATCACATCTTGAACAATTTTGCGTGGTTCATCCTCGGCGACTATCACGGTGCCACCGGCGATCTGCACCGTTTCTTCGCCGGTGATCCGAGCGCCGGCGCATTCATGTCAGGGTTCTTTCCGGTCATGATGTTCGGTTTGCCGGGCGCCTGCCTCGCGATGTATCACACTGCGCGCCCGGAGCGCCGGGCCGGCGTGGCGGGATTGTTGCTGTCGCTGGCGTTGACCTCGTTCCTCACGGGCGTCACGGAGCCGGTGGAATTCACCTTCATGTTTCTTGCCCCTCTGCTGTACGCCCTGCACGCGGTCGCAACGGGCCTCGCCATGGTCCTGATGAATGCATTCGGCGTGCATTTGGGCTTCAGTTTCTCCGCCGGACTCTTCGACTATGTGCTCAACTTTTCGCATGCGCAGCGGCCGCTGCTGTTGATACCGATCGGCATCGCATACTTCCTGCTGTACTACGTCGTATTTCGCGTCTGCATCGTGCGCTTGAACCTGTCGACGCCGGGCCGTGAGGCCGATGACCCGCTGGCCCAGGCGAGCGCGCCCGTGGCTATCGGCACGCGCGGCGGGGCTTTTGTGAACGCTCTCGGCGGCGCCGCCAATCTGACGGAGGTGACCGCCTGCACCACGCGATTGCGCCTGACCCTCGTCGACAATCGCGCCATTGACGAACCCGCACTGGCGCGGCTCGGCTCGCGCGGACTGCTGCGCTCCGCCGGTACCGGGCTGCAGGTGGTCTTAGGTCCCATCGCAGATCAAGTCGCCGGCGAAATCCGCGACGCGATGCGCGCGGGCACGGTCGTGCGGACACCGGATGCCGCCGCAACGCTTGGCGGCGCTCGGCGGGCGCCGCAATGTGGGAGACATTGAATGCCATGCCGGCCGTGTTCTCGTGCGCGTCGCAGACGCCAAAATCGTCGACGAATCTGCGCTGCGGGCGCTCGGGATCCGCGGCGTCGCACATTCCGGCGCGGGGTCCATGCAGTTGCTGATTGCGGGGTCCGCCGAGGATTGGGCGCAGCCGTTGCGCCGATTGCTGGCCCGATAAGGAGGGCGTGCCATGAGCGACACCGCAACGGTCTACAATCGCACGCCGGAGGAATCGCAACGCCGCCAGTCGCGGCAGTCGGCGCTCCCGGCGACAGTGAGGCGCATCCTCATCGTGGGCGGCGGAACAGCTGGCTGGATGGCTGCACTGATCCTGGCGCGCTCGCTCATTGAACAAGGCGTCGAGATTTCGTTGGTGGAGTCGCCCTCCGTGGGCATCATCGGCGTGGGCGAGGGGTCAACGCCCTGGCTGCGAGGATTCTTCGACAGCCTGAATATCGAGGAGGCAGAATGGATGCCCGAATGCCACGCCACCTACAAGTGCGGCATCACTTTCGACGGATGGTCGACCAAACCGGGCCACGGCGGCTACTTCCATCCCTTTGCCTCGATGCTCGACAACCTCACGATGACCCAGTTCGTTCACAACACGGATGCAAGGATCCGCGGCGCCGATGTGTGCGCGGATCCGGATCGGTTTTTCATCGCGGCGCGTCTGGCGCGCAAACATCTCGCGCCAAAGCCCGCTGAGCACTTTCCTTTCGACATCTGGCACGGATATCACTTCGATGCGGTCCTGCTGGGTCAGTTCCTGCACAAAAAAGCGTTGCGGCGCGGTGTTCGTCATCAGATCGCGCACGTCACTCACGCCAACCTGGATGAGCGCGGCGCTGTCAGCTCGGTGAGCACGCGGGAAGGCCTGACGATCGGTGCCGATTTGTTCATCGATTGCACAGGCTTCGCGGGCCTGCTCATCAGTCAGGCATTGAAGACGCCGTATGTCAGTTTTTCAGAAAATTTGTTCAACGACGCGGCCGTTGCCATGCCAACCCCAATCGGCGCGACGATTCCGTCCGAGACGGTCTCGACCGCAATGAAGCACGGCTGGGCGTGGAAAATTCCGCTCACCGAGCGCTTCGGCAACGGCTATGTCTACAGTTCGCAGTTTTGCACCGCGGATCAGGCGGAAACGGAGTTGCGCGATCGCCTTGGGCTGCTGGGTTCAGACACCCCGGCCCGCCACCTCAAAATGAAAATAGGACGGGTGACGCGGCACTGGAATAAAAACTGTCTCGCGGTGGGGCTGTCCCAGGGCTTCATTGAGCCTTTGGAGGCCACGGCGTTGCTGTTCATTCAGCAAACCGCGGCAGTGTTCGTCGATTTCCTCGAACAGGGAGACTTGAGCGAGGCCGCCCAAGCGCGCTTCAACACGCACGTCAACGAACATTTCGAAGGCACGCGCGACTATATCGTGACCCACTACAAGACCAACAGCCGCACCGATACCGAATACTGGCGCGCCAATGCGGCGAATCGAAATATCTCCGAGCCGTTGAAGCAACTGCTCAATCTCTGGATGTCAGGCAATAGCATCGCGCCCGCCGTGCGAAAGCAATCGTTGGGGCGGGGTTATCCGGTATTCTCCTGGTACTCGATCATGTCGGGAATGGGCATTTTTCCGGATGCCAAGGATTTACGGCCGCCGCGCAGCGAGGAGAAAACTTTCGGCATTGCGGAAATCGACAATCTGCTCGAGCGCAGTGCCGCCAATTATCGGGATCATCGGGAGGTTTTGAACAATATTCCGCCGCGCCGAGATGGTCAGACACTGCAGGTCTACTTTTGGTGAAGGAGTATTCGGGCCTGACCGTCGAGGAGATCCGGCGCGACGTGCTCGCCCAGAAGCGCCCTGCGGTGCTGCGCGGTCTGGTGCGCGACTGGCCTGCCGTGCGCGAGTTCTCGAAGTCGCCGGCATCTCTGGTGCACTATCTCAAAGAGCTCGACAACGGCGTGCCCGTGAACGCTTTGATGACCGCGCCCGAGATTGACGGTCAAATCGGTTATAACGCCGCGATGAACGGCTTCAATTTTCACCGCAACCGGCTGCCGCTGTCGGAGATTGCCGAACAGGTGCTGCGCTATTCGCACTTTGCGCAGCCTCCGGCGGTTGCGGCCCAAAGCGCGGTGATCCGCGATTGCTTGCCGGCGTTCGTCCGCGAAAATGCACTGGCGCTCTTCGATGAAACCATCCTGCCGCGCATTTGGTTGGGGAACCGCATCACGACCCCGACACACGTGGACGAGTGGAACAACGTTGCGTGCGTCGTCGCGGGCAGCAGACGCTTCACGCTGTTCCCGCCGGAGCAAGTTGCGAATCTTTATATTGGTCCCCTGGATTTCGCGCCTACGGGAGCGGCCATGAGCATCGTGTCGCTGCGCGATCCTGATTTTACCCGCCATCCTAAATTTCGCGACGCGCTGGGCGCCTCGCAGGTCGCGGTACTGCAACCCGGCGACGGTCTTTTCATACCGCCGCTTTGGTGGCACCACGTGGAATCGCTCGAGCCTTTCAACGTGTTGGTGAACTATTGGTGGCACGATCCGCTCGGCGCCGACTCCAATGCCGATTCCGCTTTCGATGCCTTGCTGCACGGCATCTTGAGCATTCGCTCGCTGCCGCCGCAGTCGCGGCAGGCTTGGCGGGCCTTCTTCGAGCACTATGTGTTCGGCGCGCAGGAGATCTCGACCGCACACATTCCGGCCGAGCGGCGCGGCATTTTAGGGAACTTGTCGGCGGAGCAAGTGGCCACGCTGCGCGCGCATTTAGCCAAAAAGCTGACTCGCTAGGCGCGCAATCGGCGAAGCGACTCGCTAGGCGCGCCAGGGCATCGGCGGAAGTGAAATTGGGATCGGAGAAAATAGGGCGTCGGTGAGAATGGGGCCGGCTCGCTGGCGCAGGACCGGCCCCCTTTTTCACCGAATGAGAGCCAGGCTCCTACGCCGCGGGCGCGGGGCTGCCTTCCACCTGGATCTGCAGCTTGACGTCCATCTTGAAGCCGTACTTCTCGCCGTAGCTCACGCCGAAATCGGCGCGGTTGATCGTGCCGGTGGCGTCCGCACCGCAAACCTCTTTGTGGTTCGCGGGATTTTGGATGCACTTGAACGAATCGATTTTCAAGGTGACCGGCTTGGTCACGCCGTGCAGGGTTAATGTGCCTTCCGCCTCGGTGGGAGCGGCTCCATTGAACTTGGCCAGCTTCCCGGTGAAAGTCGCCGTGGGATACTTCGCAACATCGAACATCTCGGCGGACTTTGCGTGTTCATTCAATTTGGGCATCCCAAAGTTGATGGAATTCATATCCACGGTTACTTCGATGGAACCGGACTTCGCGTCCTTGTCGTAGACCACCTTGCCGGAGGAGGAGTCGAATTTACCGCGCCATACCGAAAGTCCGCCAAAATGGTCGGCGGCGAAGCTCGGATAGGTGTGGTTGGGATCGAGATTGTAGGTGACCGGCGCTGCAAAGGCGCTCGCGCCGAGCAGTACGCCTAGTGACGCCAAAACAATACGGTTCATGAAAGGCTCCTTGAGACATACGGGTATAATTTCGGGCTGCCGCTGCGGTATCCCGGACGCGAATCATAGCCCAAAGCACAGGGCTTGCCCGGGCTATCGCACTCAAGTTTTATTCAAGGGGTTTTCATGGAATTGTTCGACGCGATTGCATCGCGCTCCACGGCTAAATCGCTGACTGGACCTGCACCGACTCCTACGCAAATGGCACGGCTTCTGGAGGCTGCCGGCCATGCGCCGGACCACGGGCGTCTCAAGCCGTGGCGGTTCATACCGGTCAACGGCACCGAGCGCGAAGCCTTTGCACAGGCCGTGGCGCAGTCGCGGCGCGACCAAAGTCCGGAATACACGGATGAGCAAATGGAACTCGAACGCGAGAAAATCAGGCGTTCGCCGAGCATCCTGGTGGCCGGATGCGTGGTGAGGAAGGACATCCCCAAGGTGCCGGAGATCGAACAGGTGATCGCCGCCGGCGCGGCGGTTGAGAATCTGCTGCTGGCCGCGACCGAATTGGGGATCGGTGCCATGTGGAAGACCGGTCCTGCCGCTTACAGTGCGAGAGTCAAGGCAGCGGTGGGTCTCGCAGCCGATGACCACATAGTGGCTATCCTGCATCTGGGCACGCTCGTTAAATGAGATGGGGACGCAAAGACGCGGTCTTCACCAGTGCCCAGACACGGTTCCCCGCAGCGAGACCCAATTCGCGGGTCGCCGCTTTGGTGACCCGCGCCATGATGAGAACGCCGCTGCCGATATCGATGGCGATCAGATCGGAGTCGTCGACGTCATCCGCGACGCTGCTGATCACGCCGGGCAAGCTGTTGCGGACGCTCAGGTGCCGCGGCGGTTCGGTGGCGACAATGAGATCTCGCGCCAGCAACTGCACGCGCAACCGGGTGCCGGGCGCCGCCACGGCGCACTGAACCTTGAGTTCGCCCTGGCCGACCCGCACGCGCGTCAACGCGCTCGATGCGTCGATGCCAAGCACCGTACCGTCGACGATGGCGCCCACCGCGTCGGTGCCGATGATCGCGCGAACTTTGGGGTGCAGACTCATGTCGCTCAAGTTCCCCTGAGCGATGGTCTGCCCGGCCTCCATGAGCACGAGGTAAGTGGCCAAGCGCAGCACTTCGTCATAATTGTGGCTGACATACACCATCGGGATGGACAATTGATCGCGCAAACTCTCCAGATAGGGCAGCACCTCTTCGCGGCGTGATGCATCGAGCGAGGCCAAGGGCTCATCCAGCAGCAACAGGGTCGGCTGAGACAACAAGGCTCGACCGATGGCCACGCGCTGACGTTCGCCGCCCGACAGCTGATGCGTGCGACGTCCCATCAGCGGCTTCAAGTCCAAAAGCTGCTCCACCCGATCCAGGCCGACAAACGGGGCAACGGCGGCACGCCTCAGTGCGTAGCGCAGGTTTGCCTCGACTTTCAGGTGAGGGAACAAGCGGGCATCTTGAAACACGTAACCGATGCGCCGTTTTTCCGGAGGCACATCGATCCGCAAGCCGGTGTCGAGCAAAACATCGTCATCGAGCGTGACGCGTCCCGAGTCTGCCGGCAGCAGGCCCGCGATGACATTTACCAAGGTGGTCTTGCCGCTGCCTGAGCGCCCGAATAAGGCGACGACCCCCGGAGTAGGGAGCTCAAAATTCGCGTCCAGCAGAAACGCGCCGCGACGCTTTTTTGCGGACACACTTAGCATCAGCGGCCCAGCATCCGGCGCACCCGCCTCGCGAACCACTCCGACAACAACAATCCGCCGAGTCCGAGCGCGCAGGAAAGAATCGCCAGGCGCGCTGCCTCGCTGTCGCCACCCGGCGTTTGCAGAGCCGTATACAGGGCCAGCGGCAGCGTGCGCGTTTCACCGGGGATGTTCGATACGAAGGTAATGACGGCTCCGAACTCACCCAAGGCAGCTGAAAACGCGGTGATGGCGCCCGCCAAAACGCCGGGCAACATCAGCGGCAAGGTGATACTGACAAAGCGATCCAAGGGACCGGCGCCCAAGGTGCGCGCGGCATCCTCCAGTCCGCGATCGACATTTTCCAGCGAAATGCGCATCGCGCGCACCATCAGGGGAAAGGACATGACCGCGGTCGCCAGCGCGGCGCCGTTGCGCGTAAAGATCAGCTCGATGCCGAAAACGCGTTCGAGCCAGCCGCCGATCGGGCCGCGAGCACCAAATAACAGCAACAAAACATAGCCCACCACCACCGGCGGCAGCACCAGGGGCAAGTGCACAAAGGCATCGAGCATGGTGCGGCCGAAGAACTGCTTGCGGGTCAAGATCCATGCCAATACGAGCGCCAACGGCAGGCTCACGAGGAGGCTGCGACTGGCAACGCTCAAGCTCAAGTTCAGCGCTTCGCTCTCGTTGGCGCTCAGCCACATCATTGTCTTTTCTCGTACGGGGCCCCGGGACGCCACGCAGTATACTGTGCGCTCGCACGAGCTTTAGGATCCGATCAATGCCTTATTTTCACGCGGCGGCACCCGCCGCAGCGTCGCAAGATACCTCGACGGCGAGCCGAATCGGCGTTCTGCTGGTGAACTTAGGTACGCCGGATGCGCCCACCTATTTCGCTGTCCAACGTTACTTGAGCGAATTCCTGAGCGACCGCCGCGTCATTGAAACCTCGCGTTGGATATGGCTGCCAATCCTCTACGGGGCGGTGCTGCCGTTTCGGCCGCTGCGCACGGCGCGCAACTATCGCAAGATCTGGATGAAGGAGGGTTCGCCGCTGGCCGTCTATTCGCAGCGGCTCGCCGCGAAGATCGGATCGTTATTGAGCGGGGCGCTCCAGGACCGTGTTCGTCTCGAATTGGCGATGACCTACGGCAATCCCAGTATCGCGCGCGCCGCTCAGTCCTTCGCGGCGCAGGGCATCGATAAACTGTTGGTGCTGCCCCTGTATCCGCAGTATTGCTCCTCGACCACCGGTTCCGTCATTGACGGCACCAATCGCGCGCTCAAGCGCTGGCGCAGGTTGCCCGAGATCCGCTTTATCAACGATTATCATGACAACGGCGCTTTTATCGAGGCGCTAAGCCGCAAAATACGCCGGCATTGGGATGCGATCGGGGAGCGCTCGCATTTGCTGTTCTCTTATCATGGCATCCCCGTTTCCTACGTGGAAAAGGGCGACCCGTACCAGCGTCAAACTGAGGCCACCACCCGCCTGGTGGCGGCCCGCCTGGGATTGAGCGCAAGCGAGTGGTCGCACTGCTATCAATCGCGGTTCGGCCGGGTGACCTGGCTGCAGCCCTACACGCTCGACAAGATCAGGGAATTGGCGGATCGCGGCATCCGCGATCTCACCGTGGCTTCGCCGTCCTTCGCGGTGGATTGCCTGGAAACGCTCGAGGAAGTCGCCTTGGAATATCGCGACCGGTTTCTCGAGTGGGGCGGCAAGCGGCTCACGCTGGTCGCGGGATTGAACGATGACGATGAGCACGCGCAAGCATTGGCGGGCATCATCAGAAATCGGCTCAACGGTTGGGTTTAATCTTGATTCCAAGCGCGCGCCAGAATGGCGGCGTCTTCCACCTGCGCAGGGCTCGCGCCGAACACGGCGCCCCAGCCCTGATCGCCCAGGCGGGTGGCACAAAAGCCTTCTGCGGCCGCGCGCGCGCCGGGATTGGCCGCGCCGGCGATCAACAATTTGGCCTGCACCAGGGTCACGAAGGACTGCGCGAACCGCCGTGCGTGCGCTTCCGTCAGCGCACCACCCTCAATGCCGGAGGCGAATCGTTCGAAGGCCGCGTCGAAATGCCGATCTTGACCGCGGGCGCCGGATAACTCATCGAGTACGGCTTCGCGCGTCGCCTGTGATTTTCCAAAAGCGCGCAGCACGTCGAGGCACATGATATTGCCGGAACCCTCCCAGATGGAATTCACGGGCATCTCGCGCGCGATTCGCGCCAAGGGCAGCTCCTCGGTGTAGCCGTTGCCGCCCAGCACTTCCATGGCTTCGGCCGCCAACTCGCATCCGCGCTTGCACACCCAGAATTTAGCCGCCGATGTGAGCGCCCGACGCAGCGCAATTTCGCCGGGGCTGTCGCTGTCGAAGGCGCGCGCCAGGCGCAGGCTGAGCGCGCAGGCCGCCTCCGATTCAAGCGCCATATCGACGAGCACGCTGCGCATCAAAGGCTGATCGATCAAAAGCGATCCGAACGCCTTGCGATGATGCGCGTGATGCAAGGCCTGAACGAGGAGGTAGCGCATCATGCCGGCGCTTCCGGTACAACAATCGAGCCGTGTAAAAGTCCCCATTTCGAGGATGGTCGACACGCCTCGTCCTTCCTCGCCCAACAGCGTCGCCCACGCGTCCACGAACTCGACTTCCGAGGAGGCGTTGGAGCGGTTGCCGAGTTTGTCCTTCAGTCGCTGGATATAAATGCCGTTCAGGCTTCCGTCGGCCAAGCGCCGCGGCATGAAGAAGCACGACAACCCGCCGCCGCTTTGCGCCAACACGAGGTGAGCGTCGCATTGCGGAGCGGAGAAAAACCATTTGTGTCCGGTGATGCGGTAGGAGCCGTCGCTCGAACGAACCGCGCGCGTGGTGTTGGCGCGGACATCCGAACCGCCTTGCTTTTCCGTCATGCCCATGCCGATCAGGCCGCCGCGCTTTCTCCCGATGGGGATATCGCGCGAATCGTATTCGCGTGTGAGCAGCCGGGGTACCCAGTCGCGCGCCAGCGTCGGATCTCGGCGCAACGCTGCGATCGCTCCATAAGTCATGGTCGTCGGACACAGCGTCCCGCTCTCGATCTGCGCCTGCATCAAGTAGCCGGCGGCGCGGGCCGCGTGGGCTCCCGGCGCTGCCGAATCCTGCGACCAGGGACCGCTGTGATAGCCGCGTGCCGCGATGCCCCGCATGAGTGCGTGCCAGGAGGGATGAAATTCGATCGAGTCGATGCGCATCCCCTGCGCATCGAAGTTATGAAGCACCGGTGGAAAGCGGTTTGCGAGGCGGCCATGCTCGAATTGAGTGCACGTGCCCAAATCGGCCCCGGCAAGCTTCAGTTGCGCCGCAGCCCCGGAAGCCCCCTCGCGCTCGACGGCCTCCTGCAGCGCCGAATCGCTCGCGAACAGGTTGTAGTCCGTCAGGGGCGGCGTCTGGTTGAAAACAATGTGTGTGCCGGAGCCATGTTCCATGAATTCGATCTTGCGCCTAGCGCGCGAGCAGTGCTAGATTCGAACGCAATGCATTCTTCCAGCGGCAAATTATTTTTTAATCCCGGCGCGCGATCACCCTTCAGCCCGCTGGCCCTGCTGCTGCTGCGCCGCTAGGCGCACTCCCTTACGCGCCACCGGTCGGCGCTCTACAAGACCGGAACCTCCTTAAAAACCCGCCGCAAGGCGGCGGCGTATCGGCTCTGTTGAGCGAGAAGAAATTCTATGTTGCGCAATCCGTCTTCCAAGTATCGTAGTTTTACCCCGATCGATCTGGCTGATCGCCGCTGGCCCAACCGGGTCATTACCGCGCCTCCCGCCTGGTGCAGCGTGGATTTGCGTGATGGAAATCAGGCCCTGATCGAACCGATGGACGCGGCCCGCAAACGCCGCATGTTCGACATGCTGGTCAAGATCGGCTTCAAGGAGATCGAGGTCGGATTTCCGGCCGCCTCGCAAACCGATTTCGATTTTGTCCGGGAACTGATCGAACAAGACTTGGTTCCGGACGATGTCGTCATCCAGGTGCTCACGCAGGCGCGCCCCGAACTCATCGCACGCACTTATGCTTCGCTGCGCGGTGCGCGGCGCGCCATTATGCACGTCTATAACTCGACCTCGGTCGCGCAGCGCCGCGTGGTGTTTCGCACCGACCGTGCGGGAATTATCGACATTGCCGTTCGGGGCGCCGATGTCGTGCGGGAACTTGCCTTGAAGCAACCCGACACCGATTGGAGCTTCGAATACAGTCCGGAAAGCTTCACGGGCACGGAATTAGATTTTGCCGTGGAAGTCTGCGACGCGGTGAACTCGGTATGGGAGCCGACGCCGCAGCGTAAGTCCATTCTCAATCTTCCGGCCACCGTCGAGATGGCCACGCCCAATGTGTTTGCCGACCAAATCGAATGGTTCTCGCGCAACATCCGGAACCGCGGCTGCAGCGTGCTCTCCGTGCATCCGCACAACGATCGGGGTACGGCCGTGGCCGCCGCTGAATTGGCGCTGATGGCCGGAGCGGATCGGGTCGAGGGCACGTTGTTCGGCAACGGCGAGCGCACCGGCAATGTGGACATCGTGACTTTGGCGCTCAACCTGTACTCGCAAGGTGTGGATCCGAAGTTGGATTTCTCCAATATCAATGAGGCGGCGCGATGTGCCGAGGCATGCAATCAATTGCCGATTCATCCGCGCCACCCCTATGTCGGCGACTTGGTCTTCACCGCCTTCTCCGGATCGCACCAAGACGCCATCAAGAAGGGCCTCGCGGCGCGAACGGACGCGGATATCTGGGATGTTCCCTACCTGCCCATTGATCCGGCGGATCTGGGCCGATCCTACGATTCGATCATTCGGGTCAATAGCCAGTCCGGAAAAGGCGGAGTTGCCTACCTCTTGGAGCGCGATTATCAGTTGGCGATGCCCCGCAGACTGCAGATTGAGTTCAGTCAAGTCGTTCAGGCCGCTGCAGATATCACGGGTAAGGAACTGACTTCTCACGAGATATGGGAGTTGTTCAGCCGCGAGTATCTCGCGCCGCGGACACCTTACGTGTATCGCGCGCATCAACTGAGCGCCTCGACCGACGGCGCCGATCATGAGCGCCTGACGCTTCTAATGGAAAATGCCGGTCGTGCGGAGACCTGGTTCGGTGATGGCGCAGGCCCGATTGATGCGATGGTTCAGGCGGTCGCATTGCCTTTCGATGTTCTGTCCTACGAGGAGCATTCCCGCGGTAAGGGAAGCGGCGCTCAGGCGGTCTCCTATATAGAGATCACGACGCGTTCCCGTCGAACCCTGTTTGGGGCCGGGATGCACCCGAATATCGTCACCGCATCTCTTTTGGCGGTCGTGTCGGCGGTAAATCGAGCCATTGCGCAGGGCGCGCTGCCGGTGCGGGCCGATTCGTCGCCAACCAGGGACTTGAGGAATGCCGTTTAAGGCATTGATATAGATAGATAAAAATCTTGAGGTTGCTGTGCCTTAAAACTGTCCGGCGGCGTTCCGGTCCAACTCATCAGCGATTCTTGTCGCACTAGTTGAATGACGGACAGAATCGGATATAGTGCGCAGCTTCATGAATTGAGCTGATCGATGCTATTGATTTCAGGGGCTTTTCTTCAAAAATGAGCGAACGCGAAGACGAACATTTCGATATTGACGATGAATTTCTCGGTGAAGCCGAGGAAGCGCACGACTTCGATCCTCTCATCGAGCGCACCGAACGGCGCCCGAAAGTGGCAGCGGCGGGCAAACGAGGCAAGGCAGCGTGGAGTCGGGTCGAGGACGTGCTGGCCGAGCGCCAGCTAGAGAAGGAACTGCGCGATATATTCGAGGACGATTAACTCATCGCTTCCTGACGCTGCGCGCGGCAGGCGCCGCCGGACTTAAAATCACATGTCTTCCTCCTTGCCACACAAAGCAGAAGAGTGGCTTGTGCTCAAATTCGGCGGCACGAGCGTCTCCACTGCTGCCAATTGGCGCAACATCGCTCAGGTGCTCAGGAAGCGAAGGGCCGAAGGCTTCCGCCCGGTGGTCGTTCACTCCGCTCTGTCGGGAATCACGGATCGGCTCGAATCGTTGCTGTCGGCCGCCCTGAACGGCTCCCATATCGCGGTTCTGGAGCACATCGAAAGAGTTCACCGCGACCTCGCCGAACGCTTGGGTGTAGTTCCCAACGGGCAGTTCGAAGAGTTTGCACGGGAACTGCGCGAGCTGGCCGGATTGCTGGCGGAACGCCGCTCCATCGACGACGCCGCACGCGCGCGCGTCATGGCCATGGGCGAATTGTTGGCGACCACGCTCGGCGCCGAGTTCTTGAACGCGCAGGGCATCGGTACCGTCTGGGTCGATGCGCGCAGCGTGCTGCATGCCGACGAGCGCCTCAACGCAACTCACAAGGCGAGCCTTTTATCGGCGACCTGCGATTTTGCCCCGGATGCGAATCTTCAGGCCACGTGGCGTTCGCTCGATAGAATCGTGCTCACCCAGGGCTTCATAGCCGCCAATGCGGCCGGCGATACGGTTTTACTCGGACGCGGCGGCTCGGACACCTCCGCCGCCTATTTCGCGGCGAAGCTTGGCGCCGCCCGTCTCGAGATCTGGACCGACGTGCCGGGCCTGTTCAGCGCCAACCCGCGCGCGGTACCGACCGCGCGGCTGCTGCGAGAGCTTCATTACGATGAGGCGCAGGAAATCGCGAGCAACGGCGCCAAGGTGCTGCATCCGCGCTGCGTTCTGCCCGTCCGGCAGTACAAAATTCCATTGCACGTTTACGCAACCCAGGCGCCGGGCTTGGAGGGAACGGTGGTGAGCGCCAATGTTGCCGACACCGCTGCTCAGGTCAAAGCCATTGCGATCAAGAAGGGAATCACGCTGGTCTCCATGGAGAGTCCGGGCATGTGGCATCAGGTCGGCTTTCTGGCCGATGCCTTTCAGGTGTTCAAGCAGCACGGTCTGTCGGTCGATTTGGTGTCGACCTCCGAAACCAATGTCACCGTCTCGTTGGATCCCACGGCCAACACGCTGGATGGGGCCGCGCTCGCGGGACTGTCGGCGGCCTTGAGCGAGCTTTGCCGCGTGGAAATCCTGGGTCCCTGCGCCTCCTTGAGTTTGTTGGGGCAGAACATTCGCGGCATCCTGCACGAATTGGGATCGGCATTCGAATTGTTTCAGGACCAGAAGATTTATCTGGTGACGCAGGCCGCGAACGATTTGAATTTCACCTTTGTCATCGATGAGGCGCAGGGCGACCGTTTGGTGCATCAGCTTCACGAGCGCCTCATTCAGAGCATCGGGTCGGACAAGGTGCTCGGACCGACCTGGGCTCAGCTGTTCGCCGACAAGGACGCGCACGCGGCGCGGAGTTTGAACTGGTGGGAACGGCCGCAAAAGCGCAGCGCGCTGCTCGAGATCGCGGCGCGCGAATCCGCGGCCTTTGTCTATGACACCGAGACATTGGACGCGGCGATCGCAGCCGTGCTTCGCGTGCGCTCGGTCAGGCGCTGGGCGTATGCCATGAAGGCCAATTGGCACCCGGAGATCCTGCGCAGAATCTACGCCGCCGGGCTCACCCTGGAGTGCGTGTCGCGAGGAGAACTCGAGTACGCCTTCGGCTCGGTACCGGCACTCGATCCGCAGAGAGTATTGTTCACGCCCAATTTCGCACCGCGTGACGAATACGAATTCGGGTTCGCCAAGGGCGTCAAGGTCACATTGGATAATCTTCATCCCCTGAAGATGTGGCCGGAAGTATTTCGCGGCCGAGAGATCTTCCTGCGCATCGATCCAGGGTTTGGCCGGGGCCACCACAGTCATGTGCGTACCGCCGGGGTGCATACGAAGTTCGGTATCCCGTTGTCCGAGACCGATGAACTCGTTGCCCTGACCGAGGCGCAACACGTGCGCGTCACCGGGTTGCATGCGCACACCGGCAGCGGAATCTTCGATGTGGCGAACTGGATCGAGACCGGCGCGCTGCTTGTGGAACTCGCCAAGCGCTTCCCGAAGGTCGCGGTCGTTGACCTGGGCGGCGGCATGGGGGTTCCCGATCAGATCGGATCCAGCGAAATTGACCTAAACTTGCTTGAGCGGGGCGTGGCGGGGCTGGCGAAGGATTTCCCGAACATTGAATTTTGGATGGAACCGGGCCGCTTTCTGGTGGCGCGCGCGGGGGTCCTGGTCGCGCTCGTGACCCAACTCAAAGGCAAGGGCGAGGTGCATTATGTCGGCATTGCGACCGGCATGAACTCCTTGATCCGCCCGGCGCTCTACGGGGCGCACCATGACATTCGGAATCTGACGCGCCTCGATGAACCCCTGAGTCATCGCGTCAATGTCGTCGGTCCGATATGTGAAAGCGCCGATCAATTGGGTGCCGACCGTTGGCTCCCGGACAGCCGTGAAGGTGACGTAATTCTCATCGCCAACTGCGGAGCCTACGGATACGCCATGTCTTCGAACTATAACCGGCGCCCGCCCGCTCGAGAGTTTATTATTTAAGTATGAAACAGGTCGGCATCATCGGTTGGCGCGGCATGGTGGGTTCGGTGCTCCTCGAGAGAATGCGCGCGGAAAAGGATTTCGATCTCGTCTCGCCGACTTTTTTCAGCACCTCGCAGGCAGGATCAGCCGGACCGAAAGTCGGCGCAGGCACGGTCGAGGTGCAGGATGCGAACGACATCGCCGCGTTGGCGCGGCTGCCCATGCTCATAAGCACCCAGGGAGGCGACTACACGCAGTCCGTCCACCCCCGCTTGCGGGCGGCCGGCTGGCGAGGGTACTGGATCGATGCCGCCTCGGCTTTGCGCATGGAAAAAAATGCGGTGATCGTGCTCGATCCGGTGAACCTGGAAGTGATGCAAGCGGCGCGCGCGCGGGGCGTCAAAGATTTTATCGGCGGCAATTGCACCGTCTCGCTGATGCTGATGGCGGTGGCAGGCCTGATGCGCGCCGGCGTGGTGGAATGGATCACTGCGATGACCTACCAATCGGCCTCGGGGGCCGGCGCGCAAAATATGCGGGAGCTGCTCGAGCAGATGGGCGTAGTGCATGAATCGGCTGCACCCTTGTTGAAAAATCCGGCTTCGAGCATTCTCGACATCGATCGCAGCGTGAGCACGGCGTTGTCGGCCGAGGAATTTCCCCGCGCACACTTCAGCGTCCCTTTGGCGGGCAGTCTTATTCCCTGGATCGACAAGGATCTTGGCAACGGGCAGAGCCGCGAGGAATGGAAGGCGGCGGCGGAGGCGAACAAGATCCTCGGAACCGAATCGCGTCCCGTGCCCATTGAGGGGATCTGCGTGAGAGTCGGTGCGATGCGCTGCCATTCGCAGGCATTGACCCTCAAGCTCACCCAAAACCTGCCGCTGGCGGAAGTCGAGCGGCTGATCGGCGACGGCAATCCTTGGGTGCGCATCGTACCCAACAATAAAGAAGACTCGATTCGGCAGCTGTCGCCGGCAGCGGTCAGCGGCAAGTTGGAGATCCCGGTCGGCCGTCTGCGCAAGCTCTCCATGGGCGGCGAATACCTTTCCGCTTTCACCGTGGGGGACCAGCTGCTGTGGGGCGCGGCCGAACCGCTACGCCGAACGATGCGCTTGCTGCTGCCGCACCTGGACTAGGAGCCTAAGGGGCCCACACCACCTCGACCGGCGTGTGGCGCTGACGCAGCACGCAGCGGATCGGCATCTCTTCCGCGGGTCCCTCGGCGCTGGCGGCGCAATAGGTCTGCCACTTTTGCTCGCCGGTGATCAGCACCACGATGCGGCGCGAATCGAGGAGGGCACTCAAATTCAAACTCAAGCGCGGATGCGGCGCAACCGGCGAGCGCATGCCGACGCAGCCCGCGACCGCCGAGGGATTAAGAGCACTGGCCAAATTCGGCGAATGCGGAAACAGCGACGCCGTATGGCCATCGTCACCCATGCCGAGCACCACCGCATCGAAGGGGCGGGGCACGCGGGCAAAAGTTTCCCAGGCCGACACCGCGCCCAAATCCGGGGTGGGGGCGCCGTTTTTCAGGCCGATGAAGCGCGCCGCCGCCGCCGCTTGCTTCAGCAGCACGTCGCGCACCAGCTTTTCGTTGCTGTCAGGATCCGTGGGATCCACCCAGCGCTCATCGGCGAGCGCGACGCAGACTTTGCTCCAATCGAGGCTCTCTGCGCGCAACAGTTCGAACAGTTTGATCGGCGATTTGCCGCCGGATACCACCAGGCTGGCGAGCCCGCGCGCCGCGATGGCGGCTTGAAGATTCGCGGCGAGCCGGCGGCTCAGCGCCCGCGACAGCGAATCGCCGTCGGCAAATTTCGTCAACGAGGGATCAGAGTTCGCCATGCCACGCAACTCCATCGCGACTCAACATGGCACTGGAGGAGGCAGGTCCCCACGTGCCGGCGATATAGATTTTCGGTCCTTCATCATACTGCTCCCAGCCGGCCCGAATGGGATCAATCCAGGCCCATGCGGCATCCAGTTCATCTCTGCGCATAAATAAGGTCAAGTTGCCTTTCACCGTGTCCATGAGCAGGCGTTCATAGGCATCGAGACTGCGGGTCTTGAAGGTCTCGCCCAGGTCGAGCGCCAGGTTCACCGGTTTGAGCCGCATCCCTTCTCCCGGATTCTTCGCCAGGATGGTCATGGTAATGCTTTCATCCGGCTGCAGGCGAATGACCAGTTCATTCGCCGTATGCGTGGTGCTCGGCATCTCGAATATCGGGTGCGGGACTTCGTCGAACGTGACAACCAGCTCGGTCAAACGATCTTGGAGCCGCTTGCCGGTGCGTAGATAAAATGGCACACCGGCCCAGCGCCAGGTATCGATGTCGACTTTCAGTCCCACGAAGGTTTCGGTATTGCTGTCCGGCGCGATATCGGTCTCCTGCAAGTATCCGGGAACCGGGACGCCGCGCACCGCACCCGCCTTGTACTGGCCGCGCACCGACTTGGTGAGCACATCGCGATCGCGCAACGGCCGCAAGGCCCTGAGCACCTTCAATTTCTCGTCCCGCACGGCGTCCGGATCGCTGCTCGCCGGGGGTTCCATGGCCATAATGCACAAGAGCTGCAGCAGATGGTTCTGCACCATGTCGCGCATGGCGCCGGTTTTGTCATAGAAGTTGCCGCGCCGCTCGACGCCAAGTTCTTCCGCGACCGTAATCTGCACGTGCTTGATGAATCCGCGCCGCCACAGCGGCTCGAACAGAGCGTTGCCGAAACGCAGCGCCATGAGATTTTGCACGGCTTCTTTACCGAGATAGTGATCTATCCGGTAAATCTGATTCTCGGCAAAAACCGCCCCAACCTGCTCGTTGATGAGATTTGCCGAGGCCGAGTCATGTCCGAGCGGCTTTTCCAGCACGACACGCGAGAGCGGCGTGACCACCTTCGCCTGGGCGAGATTTTGGCAGATCACGGAAAACAGATTCGAGGCGGTGGAAAAAAAGAATACGCGCACGACGGCGTCGCGGTCCCTGAATATTGCCGGCAGCGCCGCATAATCCGCCGCGGCGCCGGCATCGATCTTCAGATAATCGAGCAGTCGGCTGAAATTTTGCCACTGCTTGGCATCGAATTCATTGCCGAGAAATTCGCGGCATGCCGCTTCCGCTTGCGCCGTGTAGGCGGCCCGCGATAGCGCCGATCTTGCGACGCCGAAGATGCGCGATTCCGCCGACACCTGGCCGGCGGCGAAGCGACGATACAGCGCGGGCAACAATTTGCGTGTGACCAGATCACCAGTGCCGCCGAACAGCAACATGTCGAAATTTGGAAGTACAGTCATCGGTGCAGCGTAACATTTGCGCGCGCGCTCTAGTAAGACTCGACGCTGTGGCACAATGTGCCATGCCAATGAATATCCGCGATATCGTCGCCTTGGCGCCAGTCATTCCCGAGCTTGCCCTCACCGAAATTGCCCTGGCGCTGCCCGCGGCTCGGGCGCTTTGCGCCGGCGGCCTGCGCGTGCTGGAAATCAGCTTGCGCTCGAGCGTCGGACTCGCCTGCATCGAAGTGATCCGCAAAGGCTTGCCGGACGCCATCGTCGGCGCGGGAGGTCTCACGCGCGCGGTCGATTTTGCCGCCGCGGAGCGCGCCGGGGCACAGTTCGGTGCGACTCCGGGCTTGACGCCGGAGCTCGCGGCGGCCTCACGCGGCGCGCGATTCCCCGTGATGCCGGGGGTCATGTCGCCGACTGAGGTGATCAGCGCACGCAATTCGAACTTCACCCTGTTAAAGCTGTTTCCGGCGGAGCAGGCGGGGGGGCCAAGCATCTTGCGCGCGTTTGCGGATATATTCCCCGACGTGTTGTTTTGCGCCGGCGGCGGGGTTGCAAGGACGAACGCCACGGAGTATTTGTCGCTGACAAATGTGGCGTGCGTTGCGGGAAGCTGGATGATCCCGCCGGCGCTTCTCGCACAGGGCGACTGGCCTGGAATCGAGGCGCTCGCACGGGACGCTCAGTCGTTGGCGTGATCATAAGGCAGGGAGTCTATGAAGGATTTGACGGACAGTTCCATCGTCAAGAACATTCTGCAAATGGCGCTGCCCATTGCGGCGGGCATGTTCTTTCAGACATTGTATTTTCTGATTGACTTGTACTTTGTCGCCGGATTGGGAGATGCCGCGATTGCCGGCGTCGGCGCCGCCGGCAACGTGATGTTTGTGGTGTTTGCGGTCACGCAAGTGTTGGGCGTGGGCACCGTCACGCTGATTTCGCATGCCGCCGGGCGCAAGGACCAAGCCGACGCGAATTTGGTTTTCAATCAAAGTTTGGCGCTGGCGGCCGGCTGCGCGGTGATCACGATGTCGTTGGGCTTCTTTGCAGGCCCCTACTATGTGAGCACACTGGGCGCGAACGCGCCGACCGTGGCGGCGGGGATTCAATATCTTCACTGGTTTCTGCCCAGTTTGGCGTTGCAGTTCGCCGTCGTGTCCATGGGATCGGCGCTGCGCGGCACCGGAATCGTGCAACCGACCATGATCGTGCAGGTGCTGACGGTGGTGCTGAACGCCATCCTGGCGCCGGTGCTGATCGCCGGTTGGGGCACGGGGCACCCGATGGGTGTGGCGGGCGCGGGTCTGGCCAGTTCCGTGTCGTTGGCTGTCGGGGTTGTCATGCTCGCCCTGTACTTTCACCGCCTCGAGAAGTATGTGGGTTTCGTTCGAGCGCAATGGCGGCCGCAGATGGCGGTTTGGCGCCGGCTGCTGCGTGTGGGGCTGCCCGCGGGCGGCGAATTTTTGCTGATGTTCGTACTGATGGCGGTCCTGTACTGGGTTTTGCGGCCGTTCGGCGCCGACGCACAGGCGGGCTTTGGAGTCGGCATACGCGTCATGCAAAGCATGTTCCTGCCGGCCATGGCGGTGGCGTTCGCCGCCGCTCCCATCGTCGGCCAAAACTTTGCCGCGGGTAAATTCATCCGGGTGCGGGAAACCTTTGCGCTCTCGACGCTCATTGGCAGCTGCATCATGGTGCTCATGACACTATTCTGTCAGTGGGGATCGGCGTGGCTGATCGGCGCCTTCACCAAGGATCCGACGGCGATCCGCGTCGGGACCGAATATTTGCAGATCATTTCCTGGAACTTTGTCGCATCGGGATTCGTATTTACCTGCTCCGCCGTATTTCAGGGCCTGGGCAATACGGTACCGGCGGTGGTGAGTTCGTCCAGCCGGCTCGTGAGCTTCGTGCTTCCCGCGCTGTGGCTGTCGACGCAGCCCCATTTCGCAATGATTCAAGTCTGGTATCTGTCGGTCGCAAGTGTCGCCTCACAGGCGGTATTCAGTCTGTGGCTGGTGCGCAGAGAATTAAGATTGCGGTTGACGATCGCGCCGGTATCGGTGCCTGCCTAGGAGGCTGACGCATGACGCTGCAGACCTTTGTCTCGGTGGCCGGATGGGCGGCGGCGCTGCTGATTTTGGGCGCCTACGGTTTGCTTTCCTTCGGCAAGATCATGCCGAGTTCCTGGGTCTATCAGGCGATGAACATCGTCGGCGCCGCCGGATTCATCATCAACTGTGCCTACAACAATGCGTGGCCGTCGGTGGCGCTCAATGTGGTGTGGATGGGAATCGCCTTCTACGCATTGCGCCGAAATGCGCGCGCTCGTCAGGCGGGGTAAGAAGACTCAAGGCACGAAAACCGCAGTGCCTTGAAGCTGTCTATCGCCCGGCCGGCTCGGCGTGACGCGACTCCAGCTCGGCGGCAACCTGAGCCAAGGACAAGCCTTTCGCCTTGAGCAGCAGCGCGGTGTGATACAAGAGATCTGCGGCCTCGCCGACGACCGCTTCGTCATCTTGCGCGACCGCGGCCAAGGCCAGTTCGACGCCTTCCTCGCCGACCTTCTGGGCGATGCGGGTCAATCCCTCCTCGACCAATTTTGCAGTGTAGCTGCCCGGGGGAGGGTCGGCGATGCGCTGTGCGATGATCTGTTCCAGTCTGCCGAGAAACTCCAGACGGTGGGCCAGCGAGCGCGGCGCGTCAGCGCCCCAGCAGGTATCGGTACCCAGATGACAGGCCGGCCCCGCGGGCTGTGCCAGGATCAATAGAGCGTCGTGATCGCAGTCAGCGCTGATGCTGCACACCTCGAGGAAGTGACCTGAGGTTTCACCCTTGGTCCACAGGCGGCCCTTGCTCCGGCTCCAAAAGGTAACGTGCCCGGTGCTTTCGGTAGCCACCAGGGCCTCTCGATTCATATAGCCGAGCATCAGCACGGCGCCGGTACCCGCGTCCTGAACGACGGCAGGAATGAGGCCGTTCATTTTCTCCCACTCGAGCGCCGCCTGTAATTTCATGGCCGTACCTCGATGCCTTGGGCGCGCAATTCGCGCCGCAGTGCCGGAATCGCAATCTCGCCGGAGTGAAAGATGCTCGCAGCCAGAGCCGCATCGACGCGCGCCTGGCGGAAGACTTCAACGAAGTGTTCGGCCGCACCGGCGCCTCCGGACGCCACCAATGGTACCTGACAGCATTCGCGCACCGCACTCAATTGCGCGATATCGTAGCCGGCGCGCACGCCGTCGCTCGCCATGCAATTGAGCACGATCTCGCCGGCGCCGCGCTTCTGCACTTCAATCGCCCAATCGATCGTAGCTCGCGCGGTATCGCGGGATTTTCCGATGTCGCCGGTGAATTGCTGCACGCGGTATTCGCCGTTGATGGTCTGGCTGTCGATGCCCACTACAACGCATTGTGCGCCGAATCGCTCGCTCAATGCATTGATGAGTTCAGGCTCTTCGAGCGCGGGTGAATTGATCGAAATTTTCTCGGCTCCGGCGGCCAAAACCTCTTCCGCGTCTGCAACCGAACGAATTCCTCCCGCAACGCAAAACGGGATATCCAGCGTTCGCGCCACCCGCGACACCCACTTTCGATCGACGATGCGGCCTTCGGGGCTCGCGCAGATGTCATAAAACACCAGTTCATCTGCGCCCTCATCGCGATAGCGCGCGGCGAGTTCCAAAATATTGCCGACCACGCGGTGATCGCGAAATTGCACGCCCTTGACCACCTGGCCGTTGCTGACGTCGAGACAGGGAATCAGGCGTTTGGCAAGAATGGCTGCAACTCCTCGAGAGGGATCAGGTTTTCGAGCAGAGCCTTGCCGCTGATCGCCGCCGCGGCACCCGCATCCGACAGGGCCTGTAAGTCGCGGGCATTGCGAATGCCGCCGGATGCCTGCCATTCGATCTGCGGGTAGCGCCGCGCGGCCTCGCGATACAGCTCGACGTTCGGTCCCGTGAGGGCACCATCGCGGCCCACATCCGTGCACAGCACGTGCTTGAGCGCCGATGAAGAGTAGTTGTCCAAAGCCTCCCACAGCGAGTATTCGGATTGCCTTTGCCATCCATGCGTCATGACCCTGGGCAAATCGCCGATGTCGATGGACACATCGAATGCCAGGGTGAGGCGCTCCGCGCCGAAGTGCGCAAGCCACGCTTGGACTTGTTCGACCTGCGCGACCGCAGCACTACCCACCACGACCCGTGCGACCCCGGCGTCCAACATGTGTGCGAGCGCCGCGCTGTTGCGCAGGCCGCCGCCGACTTGCAGATTGAGCGCCTTGCGCGCCGCGAGCTCGACGATGAGCGCGCGATTGTCGGACGATCCATCGCGCGCGCCGTCCAAATCGACGATGTGCAGCCAGTCGGCACCGGCATCGACATAACGGGCCAGCAGCGCATGCGGATCCATCGGATAGCGCGTCTCCATTTCGAAGTCTCCATGCAGCAACCTCACGCAGTGACCGGCTCGCAAGTCGACGGCGGGAATGAGTCTCATGGCGGTGCGCTACAAGTTCAGAAAATTCTGCAGCAATCGAGCGCCGACCTTCGCGGACCGTTCGGGATGGAATTGAGCGCCGAAGAAATTGCGCCACTGCACGCAGGCACTGAAGGTCAGGCCGTACTCGCTGCTCGCAGTCATGGCGGGGCCGGGCGGCAGCGCGTAGCTGTGCACGAAGTAGGCGTAATCGTCCTGCTGCAGGCCATCGAGCAGGGCGCCCGGACGATCGATCTTGAGCGTGTTCCATCCCATGTGCGGAACCGGATGGCCCGAGTCGCACGGCAGCCGTGCTGAGCGGCCCGGAATGATGCCGAGACATTGCGCTTCGTCTTCTTCGGAGGCCTCGAACAGCAATTGCATTCCGAGACAGATTCCCAGCACCGGTTGCTTGAGCGAACAGATCAAGGTCTCCAGGTTGTTTTGCCGGAGCCGGGACATGGCGTGCGCCGCGGCGCCCACACCGGGTAAAATGACGTGGCTGGCTTCGCGAATCTTGCGCGCGCTGGCCGAGACCGCGGAGGTGTTGCCGAGCCGCTGCAGTGCAAACTGCAGCGATGCAATATTGGCGCCGCCGCTCGCGATGATCACGATATTGCTCGCGCTCAAAGCATCCCCTTGCTGCTGGGTACGCTCTCGCCATCGAGACGAATCGCCTGACGCAAGCTGCGGCCCACACCCTTGAAGCAGGACTCGATCATGTGGTGCGAGTTTTCGCCGCGCACGGTGATATGCAGTGCCGCTCCCAGGGATTGCGCCAGCGATCTGAAAAAGTGCGATACCAGTTCGGTGGGCAGTTCACCGACACGTTCACGATTGAATTTTCCGTCCCAGACGAAGTAGGGGCGGCCGCTCAAATCGAGGGCGACCTGCGCTTGCGCTTCATCCATGGCCAACAAAAACCCGTAGCGCGCAATGCCGTGCTTGTCGCCCAGCGCCTCACGCAGCGCCGCTCCCAGCGTCAGTGCGCAGTCCTCGACGGTGTGATGCTCATCGATCTGAAGATCCCCGCGGCATTTGAGATTCAAGGCGAAGCCGCCGTGTTTGGCGATCTGTTCGAGCATATGATCGAAAAATCCCAATCCGCTGGCGATGTCGTTCGGACCCTCGCGCGACAGGTCAACTTCGACGCTCACGTCGGTTTCCCGGGTCTTGCGATGCAGGCGCGCGCGCCGATCGGGTGTCAAGATGCGGGCGGCAATGGCCGGCCAGGATTCCTCGGCGCGGCCGCTTAAGGCGATTCGCAGGCCCTGAACGCCCAAGTTGGCCGCGAATTCCAGGTCCGTTTCGCGGTCGCCGATCATGAAGCTGTGCGCCTTGTCGAGGTCGTTCGCTTCCAGAAAGTCCCGGACCATGCCCAGCTTGGGCTTGCGGCAGGAACACTCCTCGCGTTTGAAATGCGGGCAGAGAAACACCGCTTCGAATTCGATCCCCTGGGAGCGGAACAAGTCCAAGATAAAGCGATGTGCGACATCGAAGGACTCGCGGGGAAAACTCGGCGTCCCCAACCCGTCTTGATTGGTGACCATGACGAAGACGAAACCGGCGCGCTTCAAATCCAACAGTGCCGGAATGACCCCCGGCATCAGGCGGACTTTGGACAAGCTGTCAATTTGCTCGTCGGCAACCTCTTCGTTCAATGTGCCGTCGCGATCGAGGAATAGAATGCGTCTCGCGCTCATGCGGCTTCCACGCTGCGCAGCAATGCGTCATTTTGAGCGCGCGTACCCACCGAGACCCGCAACGAATGGGGCAGCGCGGGATGGGCGCGCAAATCTCGCACGATCAAGCCGCCGGCGATGCTGTCGCGCATAAATCGGTCCGCATCCCGGCAATCGATGAGCAGAAAATTGGCATCGCTGGGCCACACTCTCGCCACCAGCGGCGAATTGCCAAGACCCTCGCGCAGGTACTCCTTTTCCAGCAGCAGTGCTTCCAGTCGGGCTCGTGAGGCGGCCAATTCGCCGGGCGCGAGCGCGCGCAGTGCCGCTTCAATCGTCGGCTGCGCAAGCGCGTAGGGTGGGATGACGCGCCTGGCGATTTGAATCAGCTCAGGCGCGGCGAGCAAGGCACCGAGACGAGCCCCGGCAAGCGCGTGCGCCTTGGACAAGGTGCGCAATAGGGCGAGTGTTTGAAAACGTTCCAGCCAGCCGGCCAAGCTGCGGGAGCGCGACCACTCTATGTAGGCTTCGTCGATGATGACGATCGCTTTGCCGTCGAGCGCCGTGCAAATGCGCTCAAGAGCGGCTTCGCCCATGAGATTGGCGGTTGGATTGTTCGGCGAGCACAAGTACACCAGTTTGACATGAGGCTGCCACGCGGCCAGAAGCCGATCCGGATCGAGTCTCCAACCTTGCTGCCGGTCCAGGGGGAGTTCGATGACCTCCGCGCCCTGGATGCGCGCGGCAAGTTGGTACATGCCGAAGGTGGGTCCACATTGCAGAATCGCATCCCTGCCGGCACGAAGATAAATGCGCGACAGGATGTCGATCGCTTCGTCGGCGCCGCGTGTTGCAAGCACTTGCTCGGCGGATACCCCATAGAGCGATGCCAGGCCTTCGATGAGGGCCCGGGGCTGCGGTTCCGGGTAGCGATTGAGACCGGCAATCGTAGCGTCGCCGGTGGGTCTCCACGGGGCTTCATTCGCGTGCAGGCGCGTGAGAGAAGGCAACCACGCCGCGTGTGCGTAAGGTTTCAGAGCAACGATTTCCGGGCGCGCCAGGGTAACCAGAGGATTCACTGCAGTGCCTCGAGTCGAATGCTCACCGCGGCCGCGTGTGCATCCAAGCCTTCAAGTCCGGCCAGGATCCGCGCCGTCGGGCCCAATCCCTGAAGTCCCGACGGAGTGAGTTCCTGGACCGTGATCCGTCTCTGAAAATCCTCAACGCACAAACCGCTGTACGAACGGGCGTAGCCGTAAGTGGGCAGTGTGTGATTGGGGCCGCTGCAGTAGTCGCCGAGCGTTTCCGGCGACCAGTGACCGAGGAACACCGCGCCCGCCGTGCTGATTTGTGACAACCCGCTGCGCGCTTCGCGAATCTCGAGTATCAGATGCTCCGGTGCATACGAATTGGCAATGTCGAATGCGGTTTGCAGCGACTCAACCACTATCAGGCGCATCGCTTGGATGGACTGCGCCAATACCGGCGCGCGGGACAAAAGCGCGCTCTGGCGTTGCACTTCGGCGAAGACGGCCGCGGCCAAGGCGGCTTGCGTCGTGACCAGAATGGCCTGCGCATCGGGACTATGTTCGGCCTGCGCGAGCAGGTCGGCGGCGACGAATTCGGCGCGCGCTTCGCCATCGGCGATGACCATGACCTCGGTGACGCCGGCCGGCAGGTCGAGCGCCGCACCGCCGGCATCTTGCGCCACCAGTATCTTCGCCGCGGTCACGTAGGCATTGCCGGGCCCAAAAACCTTGTCGCACTTCGGGATCGATTCGCTGCCGTAGGCCATCGCGGCGATGGCTTGTGCGCCGCCGACTTTGAATATCCGCTCGACCCCGGCCTTGCGCGCGGCAACCAGCACCGCCGGATTCGCGACGCCCGCCCGGTCGGGCGCAGTACACATGAGCTTCAGCGGACACTGCGCCAGCGAAGCGGGCACCGCCAGCATGATGGCCGTGGAGGGCAGGGGTGCGGAACCCGCGGGAACGTACAAGCCCACCGCGCGGATGGGCACATTGAAGCGCTCGCAGATCACGCCCGGTGCGATTTCCACGCGCAGCGGCGGCGCGAGTTGCGCCGCATGGAAGCGGCGCACATTGTCGATTGCGCGCTCGATGGCTGCGTGCTGTTCCGCCGACAGCGCGCGCTCGGCCGCATCAAATTCCGCCGGCGTCACGGCCAGCGCCTCGAGACGAACGCCGTCGAATCGTTCGGTCAACGCATGCAATGCGGCATCGCCTTCGCGACGCACTCTCTCGACGATGCCGCGGGCCACGGCACTTGCTCGCGCCATCTCTTCCTGCGCGGGGCGTTGCAGGGCTGCGCGCTGCTCGGCGCCCGACAATGCGTTCCAATGGAGAATTCTCATGGTTCGCCTAGGCCAGCATTTTCTCGACCGGCAGAACCAATACGGAGGTGGCGCCCGCGCCTTTCAAGTCCTCGAGCGTCTCCCAGAACACATTCTCCCGGCACACGGCGTGCACGGCCACCCGATCCCCCAGTCCTTCCAACGGTATGACCGTGGGCGCTTCGCTGCCCGGGAGCAGCTTCGCGATCGCCGCCAGCGCGGAGCGGGGTGCGTGCAGCATGATGTATTTGCTGCCCTTGACTTGCTCCACGCCGTCGATCCGCATCAGCAAGCGGCGCGTCCACTCTTGCTTTTCCAACGGGATCGGCATCGGCGTGCGGATGAGCGCCGCCTGACTCTGCATCACTGTCTGCGCATAGCGTAGATGATTTGCGGCGAGCGTCGATCCCGTGGACACCAAATCGCAGATCAGGTCCGCCCGGCCCAACCGGGGCGCGATTTCGACCGATCCGGACAACACCACGACCTCGGCGGAGATGTCGTGCTGCTGGAGAAAGCGGGCCAGAATATGCGGATAGGTGGTGGCGATGCGTTTCCCCTCGAGCGACTGCGGTCCTCGATAATCGAAACCGTCGGGCACGGCAATGCACAGCCGACAGCGTCCGAAATCCAAGAGCTGCACGGTCTCGAACAGAGAATCGAGGCCGCGTGCCTCGAATGCCAGACGCTTCTCTTCGATGACGTTCAATCCGACCAAACCCAAATCACAGACGTCTTCCTGCACCAAATCCGGGATGTCGTCGTCGCGGACGAACAGCACGTCGAGCGGCATGTTCTCGCCATAGCACATCAATTGATCCTTGCCGCGGCTGTATTTCAGGCCGCAGCGCGACAGCAAATCGAGCGAGTTGTCGGTCAGCCGGCCGCTCTTCTGCACGGCGATCTTGAGCCGCATCGGGTCCTCGCCCGTCTTGGCGCTACGCATTGAGCTTCAGCCGTTCGGTCACGGCGCGATAACCGCCGTTGCCCGACATCAGATAGCGCGCGACGCGGCCGATGGTCGTGACGCTCACGCCGGTCTGTTTGTGAATTTCCCGGTAGGGTAGGCCGCGCTCCAATAGCTCGACCACCGCCCACCGGTCAGCCATCGCCTGCAGTTCGGCGGGCGTGCACAGATCGCGAAAGAAGCTGCGGCACTCATCGATCGAGCGCAGCGCCAGAATCGCCGCGCACAGCGCCCGTTCATGCTGCTGCTCCTGGCGCTGAGTCATGGGCCGGTTGGTTTTCATGTCGATCCTCGAGCGGGGCCGGAGATTACGTTCAATCATGTACTAACGCGCTATTACATTAATACATTGGCAAGGACGGTGCAAGCGCCTCGCTGGCAAAATGCTTGACGGCTTTGCGGCGACTGCCTAAAATTCAAGGGCTTATCTAGACCGGCTGAGGGAAAGGCCCTTAGAAGCCGGGGCAACCAACGATATGTCTCCCTTAAAAGAGAGAATCGGAACGGTGCCAACTCCTGCGGATATGTGCCCATGGGCGCATATCCGGTAGATGGGCAGCCACTTGCGCGGGTCCTCCCGCGACTTCAATGGGCTACGAGCCGATGCTCCAGGGGTACTTGCCTTAAGGAGCTTGAAGTTAGTGGCTGAAAAAATCCTCAATCCGATCGATGAGACTTTGCGTCTCACACCCTTTGATCTGCATCACGGCGATTCCCTTCCGGACGCGCGCATGTCCTTCCGGTTGACGGGCAACGAAAACGGGCCGGTTGTCGTCGTTCTCGGCGGCATCTCCGCGCATCGTATCGTCACCGGCGGCCCGGGCGAGGGCTGGTGGCCCGAGATGGTGGGACCGGGCCTCGGAGTCGACACCCGCCACTATCGGGTGTTGGGAATCGACTATATCGGCGGCCGCGGCGACAGCGCGACGCCCGAGGTCGGCGGGAAATTCCCGCCCATCAGCTCCTATGATCAAGCCAAGGCACTGAGCCAAATCGTCCGGCATTTAGGATTGCAATCCTTGCATGCCATCGTCGGCGCCTCTTACGGCGGAATGGTGGCGCTGTGCTTTGCGGAGCGCTATCCGGCCCTCGTCGGCCACATCGTGATCTTGAGCGCCGCCGATCGGTCTCAGGTTTTGTCGACCGCGTGGCGCAGCGTGCAACGGCAAATCGTGCGCGAAGCCATCGCCCGTGGCGACGGGGCGGCCGGGCTCAAGCTGGCCCGCGCGTTGGCAATGGCAACGTATCGCAGTCCGGTCGAGTTCGCGATCCGATTCGGCGGAGCGCCGAAACGCATGGCCGACCGTTTTCGATTTCCGATTGAAGAATATCTGTTCGCGCGCGGCGACGATTACGTGCAGAAGTACCGCGCCGAGTCATTTTTGACCCTGAGTGAGTCGATCGACCTGCATGAAATGGATGCCACTCAAGTTCACACGCCGGCGACGCTGATTGCCGTGCGTGAAGATCAGCTGGTGCCTTTCAACGACATGCAGGCGCTGTCCGCGCGCTTGAACGGCCCGCGTCAATTGATCGAGATCAACTCAATTTTTGGCCATGACGCGTTCTTGAAAGAAGGCGCAGCCCTCACACCCATCATCAAACACGCGCTTGCGGAGCAGCAGTCATGAGCAAGAAAGTGACACCGAAGAACATCGCGACTCGATCGGTTCGCGCCGGACTGGAGTCGGACGCGCACCACGGTTCCGTTGTGCCGCCGATCTACCTGTCGAGCAATTTTGCATTTCAAAGCTACCGTCAGCCGCGCAAGTACGATTACACGCGTTCCGGCAATCCGACGCGCGACCAGCTGGCCGACGCCTTGGCCGATTTGGAAGGCGGCGCCGGCGCCATCGTGACGTGCACCGGCTTGGCGGCCATCACCTTGATCTTGTCCACGCTCCCGGCCGGGGCGCGCGTGCTCGCCCCCTACGATTGCTACGGCGGCACCTATCGGCTGCTCACGGCGCTGCAGGCGAAGGGCAATCTTGTCGTGGACTTCGTCGATCAAAGCAACCCGGCTGAGCTCCGTGCGGCACTCGAGGCAAAACCTAAGCTGGTGTGGATCGAGACCCCGAGCAATCCCTTGCTGCGCGTGGTCGATATTCGTGCGATCACCTCTGCCGCGCGCGCCGCCGGCGCCCTGACGGCTGTCGACAACACCTTCTTGTCGCCCATCTGGCAGCAGCCTGTATCGCTTGGCGCCGACTACGTGATGCACTCCACCACCAAATATCTGAATGGCCACAGCGACGTCGTCGGCGGCGCGGTAATTGCCGCGACGCCGGAGCTGCATGAAACCCTGGCATGGTGGGCCAATGCGATCGGCGTTACGGGCGCACCGTTCGACAGTTTTCTGACGCTGCGCGGTGTGCGCAGCCTGCACGCCAGAATGCGCGTGCATGCCGAGAACGCCGCAAGCGTGGTCGAGTTCCTGTCGCGGCATCCGGAAGTGGCGCGCGTCTATTACCCGGGCCTTGCCGACAATCCGGGCTACGAGATCGCCTGCAGGCAGCAAAGCGGCTTCGGCGCCATGCTGAGTTTCGAGCTCGCGGGCGGCGAGGGTGCCGTCGAGGCATTTCTCACCGGCCTGCAGTGCTTTACCCTGGCCGAATCCTTGGGCGGTGTGGAGAGCCTCATTGCCCATCCCACGAGCATGACGCACGCAGGGATGGAGGAATCGGCGCGGCTGCGAGCGGGGATCAGCCCCGGACTGCTGCGCGTATCGGTGGGCATCGAGGATCCGAAGGATCTTATCGCGGATCTGCGGGAGGCTCTGGAGCGGGCCGCTGCATTCGCCGCTACAGCGCAGCCAAAACCGCGTCGGCAGCTGCGCGCGTCGTAATGGCTTTGCCTGCAACGGCGAGATCGGCGGTGAGCGCACCGGCGCTGATTGCGCGCTCCACGGCCTTCTCGAGCGCTTGCGCTTCGCTGTGAAGATGCAGCGCGTAACGCAACAGCATCGCAGCGCTCAATATCGCCGCATACGGGTTGGCGATGCCGCGGCCGGCGATATCGGGTGCGGACCCGTGAATGGGTTCGAACACGCCGCCGCGTGCATCGGCCGATAGCGAGGCCGAGGGCAACAGCCCCATGGATCCGGCGAGCAGGGACGCCTCATCGGTGAGAATATCGCCGAACATGTTTTCGGTGACGATGACATCGAAGTCGCGCGGTCTTTGCAACAGATGCATGGCCGCAGAGTCCACCAGCATGTGTTCGACCTTCACGTCGGGAAATTCCGCAGGCAGGATGCGATTCACGGTGGCGCGCCATAGGCGCGAGGTTTCGAGCACATTCGCCTTGTCCACGGAGGTCAGCTTCTTGCGGCGGCCGCGCGCGAGACTTGCGGCGAGCCTTACGATGCGTTCAATTTCGGCAAGCGTGTAGCGGCAGACGTCCACCGCTTCGGTGGCCGAGCGAGATTTCTCACCGAAATAGATGCCCCCGGTGAGTTCGCGCACCACCATGATGTCCACTCCGCGCAGCAATTCGGGCCTGATCGGCGAGGCGTCGAGCACCGCTGCGTGGGGCACCACCGGGCGCAAATTGGCGAACAGCCCGAGCGCCTTGCGCAGCTGCAGCAAGCCTTGTTCCGGACGGACTTTGGCATCCGGGTCCGACCATTTCGGACCCCCCACCGCCCCCAACAATACCGCGTCCGTTCTCATGGCCAGGCTCAGCGTGGCCGGCGGCAAGGGCTCGCCGGTCGCATCGATGGCGGCGCCTCCCAACAGCGCCGATTCGAATTTGAAGTCATGATCGAATCGATTCGCCACCGCCTCGAGCGCGCGCACCGCTTCGGCCGTGACCTCCGCGCCGATGCCGTCGCCGGCGAGCACTGCAATGCCGGCGTGCATCAGCCGCGTTCCGCCTCGAATCGTTCGATCTCGACCAGTTTGCTGCGCAAATAGCCGAACTCGTCCAGGCCGTTCAGCAGGCAGTGGCGCGCGAAGGGCTCGATGACGAAGGGCAATGATGCGCCCGTCGGCAGCGCCAGCCGCATGTTCTCCAGGTCGATATCCAGCTCCGCGCCCGGATGTTGCAGCAGCCACTGCGATGTCGGTTCATCGACGACGATGGGCAGAAAGCCGTTCTTCAGCGCGTTGCCACGAAAGATGTCGGCGATCTCCGTGCTGATGACTGCGCGGAATCCATAGTCGAGCAAGGCCCAGGGCGCATGTTCGCGCGAGGAGCCGCAGCCGAAATTGCGTCCGGTCACCAAAATCTGCGCACCGCGCGCTTCAGGGCGGTTCAATACAAATTCCTGTTTGGGCGCGCCATCCTCTTGATAGCGCCAGTCGGCGAAGAGTTGCCGTCCCAATCCTTCCTTGGTGGTAGTGGTCAGAAAGCGTGCAGGAATGATCTGGTCGGTGTCGATATCAGCGGAGGCAATGACGACGGTTCGCGAAGTGATTCGCTTCAACGGGTGCATTACAACATCTCGCGTGGATCGGCGATGCGGCCCTTGACGGCGCTGGCCGCCGCGGTCAACGGGCTGGCCAACAGGGTTCGCGCGCCCTTTCCCTGACGGCCTTCGAAATTGCGATTGCTGGTGCTGACGGAATATTGTCCCGCCGCGACGGTGTCGCCGTTCATGCCGAGGCACATGGAGCAGCCGGACTCGCGCCAGTCGGCGCCGGCGGCTCTGAAAATATCCGCCAGCCCGGAAGCTTCCGCTTGCCGCTTGATCTGCTGCGAGCCCGGGACGATGAGCAGGTGCACGCCTTGCGCCACCTTGCGGCCCTGGAGAATTCGTGCGGCCGCTTGCAGATCCTCCAGCCGCCCGTTGGTGCAACTGCCGATGAACACCACGTTCACGGGTTTGCCCAGCATGCCCTCGCCGCTGTGAAATCCCATGTAGCGCAGGGCCTTGTCGAATACCGCGTCGCCTTTCCTCTCCGGGATCGCGGCGCCGATGGGCAGAACCATCCCAGGATTGGTGCCGTACGTGATCATGGGTTCGATGCGCGAGGCATCGACCTCGACCGAGGCGTCGAATCGGGCATCGGAATCGGTCACGAAGGTTCGCCAGCGCGCTTCGGCGGCTTCCCGGTCCTCCGCGCTCGGTGCCCGCGGCCTACCTCGCAAATACTCGAACGTGACTTCGTCCGGCGCGATCATGCCCGCGCGCGCTCCCGCCTCGATCGACATATTGCATACCGTCATGCGCTCATGCATCGACAGGCCGCGCACGGCGGGGCCGCGATATTCCAAGACATAGCCGGTGCCGCCCGAGACGCCGATCTGCCCGATAATGGCGAGAATCAAATCCTTCGCGGTGACGCCCGGACACAGCCGGCCTTCGACATTGATCGCGAAGCTTTTGGGCTTGCGTTGCAGAAGGGCCTGCGTGGCGAATACATGACCGACTTCGGTTGTGCCGATCCCGAAGGCGAGGGCGCCAAAAGCCCCGTGAGTGCTCGTGTGGCTGTCTCCGCAGACAATGGTCATACCCGGCTGCGTCAGCCCGAGTTCCGGACCGATGATGTGAACGATGCCGCGGCGCGCGTCGTGCATGCCGAACAGCTCGATGCCGAATTCGGCGGCGTTCTCCTCCATCTGCAGCACTTGCTTGGCGGCGGCGTCGAGCTTGATCGGCACCGATCCAAATACCTGACCGCTGGTGGTCGGGGTCGAATGATCCATGGTTGCGAGCGTGCGATCCGGCCGCCGCACCGTCAGCCCGTGGCGCCTCAACATGCTGAAGGCCTGCGGCGTCGTCACTTCATGAATGAGGTGCAAATCGACATATAGGACCGCGGGCGTATCGGCCGTTTCGGCCACCACCTCATGCGCCGACCAGACCTTGTCGAATAACGTGCGCGCCGTCATGCCCGCCCTCCTAGCCGGTTTCGAGCCACGGCATGCGAGCGCGAAGTTGCGCGCCGACCTTTTCGATCGGGTGCCTCAGATCCGCCTTGAGCAGCTTGGAATACTTGCGCTTGCCGCCCTTGTTCTCGGCGATCCATTGCCGCGCAAATTTTCCTTGCTGAATTTCCGCGAGAATCTTGCGCATCTCTTTTTTGGTCGCCTTGTTGACGATGCGGGGACCGCGGGTGAGGTCGCCGTACTTCGCCGTCTCGCTGATGAAGCGGTGCATTTTTGTAATGCCGCCTTCATGCAACAGATCGACGATCAGTTTGAGTTCATGCAGACACTCATAGTAGGCCACCGCCGGCTGATAGCCCGCTTCCACCAGCGTCTCGTAGCCCTTCACGACGAGTTCCGTCGCACCGCCGCACAGTACCGCCTGTTCGCCGAATAAATCGGTCTCGGTCTCTTCTGCAAAAGTCGTTTCGAGCACGCCACCGCGGGTTCCGCCAATGCCATCGGCATACGCCAGGGCCTTTTGTTTCGCCTGTCCGGAGGAATCCTTCGCCACCGCGAGGAGGCATGGCACACCGCGGCCCTGGCTGTACTGGCGTCTCACCAGGTCCCCCGGGCCTTTCGGCGCGATCAATACCACATCAAGATCCTTGCGCGGCTTGATCTGCTTGAAGTGAATGTTGAAGCCGTGGGCGAAGAGCAGCGTCGCACCCTTTTCGAACCCCGAACGCAGCTCGGCATATAGAGATTTTTGCGTCATATCCGGGACCAGCATGGAGACCAATTGCGCGCCTTTGATGGCCGCAGCGGGCTCCGCGACCTGCAGGCCGTCCTTCTTCGCTTTGACCCAACTGGGACCCTTGCGCACGCCGACCACCACGTCGTAGCCGCTGTCGCGCAGATTGAGGGCGTGTGCGCGCCCCTGGCTGCCGTAGCCGAGAACGGCGATGCGCGCGCCGCGCAGCGCCTTCTTGTCGACGTCCTTTTGAGAATACAAACGCATTCGAATCTCCTCATCCAATCGCCGACGAATCACGGCGCCGTAAAATGCGAAACCCCGCTTAAAGACTTACGCGGCCTCAAGCGGGGCATCTTGGGAAAATTGCGCTTAAACGCTTTGTTAACTAGCATCCTGATAGCACCACAGAATCACCTATCATGCAAGGATCGGCGCGCACACGCGAGGACTCGTTTTCATGAATGTCGGCAGTAATCCTGCAATCCCTTTGTGGTTGTTGTACGAGGACGAAATCGAGGGCTGGCGCGCGCGTCAAGGGCCTCTCGCGCAGCAATGGCTCATCGAGCAAAACTTCAAGGCGGATAAACATCGTGTCGTGTTGCTGCCGGATTCCAGCGGCGCCATTGCCTGCGCCGCAGCAGGTCTCGGCAAACGGCAGGGAGAGCTGTCGTTGTGGCACGCGGCAGGGTTGGCTGAAAGATTACCCGCACGCCGTTTTCATCTCGCGCAAGAATTTAGTGCCGCGGAAGCGACGCAGTTGGCGTTGGGCTTCGCCTACGGTGCCTACCGCTTCGAGCGGTACCGCTCCTGCAAGAACGAATTGGCGAGCCTGGAAGCGCCGTCTAACGCCGACATGACCTACGTCGCCAACGCCGCGGAATCGCTGCGCATGGCGCGTGACTGGATCAATACGCCGGCGGGCGATTTCGGGCCTGCGCAATTGGCCGGGGCGGCGCGCCAGATTGCCGAGCGTCATCAGGCCGCGTTCAAGGAATGGGTTGGGCAGGATTTATTGGCCGCAAATTTTCCAGCCATTCATGCCGTGGGTCGCGCCAGCAGCGAAGCACCGCGCCTGATTGAACTGCGCTGGGCGCCGCCCGGCGGAGACGCGTACCCCACCGTTACATTGATCGGCAAGGGAGTGTGTTTCGACAGCGGCGGTTTGGACATCAAATCGAGCTCCGGCATGGCTCTCATGAAGAAGGACATGGGGGGCGCGGCAGTCGCGCTTGCGCTCGCCCATTTGCTGATGAGCATCAAGATTCGTGCGCGGCTGCGCGTGTTGGTGCCGGCGGTGGAAAACGCCATCAGCGGCAATGCCTACCGGCCGGGCGATGTCCTCGCCACCCGCAAGGGCCTGAGCGTCGAGATCGGGAACACGGACGCGGAGGGGAGGCTGATTTTATGCGACGCGTTGGCTTTTGCCGATGCGGAGCGGCCTGCCTTGATCATCGATTTCGCCACATTGACCGGCGCGGCGCGGGTCGCGCTCGGTCCCGAGCTTCCGGCTCTGTTCGGCAATGACGAGCGCGCGGTCCAAGAACTCGCCCGCACAGCCGCTGCCGAGCACGACCCGCTGTGGCCGATGCCGTTGTGGGCCGGTTACGAGGACGAGCTTGCCAGCAAAGTGGCGGATTTGAACAATGTCGCTTCCTCGACTCTCGCCGGCGCGATTTTCGGCGCCTTGTTCCTGAAGCGATTCGTCACCGAGTCGACGTGGATGCACATTGATTTGTATGCGTGGAACTCCAAGGATCGGCCGGGGCGCGGTGTCGGCGGGGAAGCCCAGGCGGTGCGCGGTGTCTATCGCTACCTGGTCGAGCGCTTCGGCGTTGCCCAGGCGCAGGGTTCTCGGCATGTCTAAAAAGTCGAACGTCGTCGATGCGCGTCGCCACTCACGCCTGGTCGTCGATGGCCTGAAGCAGACGCCGAGCCGATCGATGCTGCGTGCCGTCGGCTTCAGCGACGCCGACTTTAAAAAGCCGCAGGTGGGCGTTGCCTCGACGTGGAGCAATTTGACGCCCTGCAATATGCATATCGACGAGCTCGCGCGGCGCGTGGCCGCGGGCGCCGACGAGGCAGGTGCGAAGGCCCTCATCTTCAGTACCATCACCGTGTCCGACGGTATCTCCATGGGCACGCCCGGCATGCGCTATTCGCTGGTTTCCCGTGAAGTCATCGCCGATTCGATCGAGACCGTCGTGGGTGCGCAAGGTTTCGACGGCGTGGTGGCCATCGGCGGCTGCGACAAGAACATGCCGGGCTGCATGATGGCGCTTGCCCGCCTCGACCGGCCGGCGGTGTTCGTTTACGGCGGCACCATCCGCCCCGGTGCCGACAAGCGCGACATTGTTTCTGTGTTCGAGGCAGTCGGAGGCCATGCTCAAGGAACGGTATCGGAGCAGCAATTGAACTTCGTTGAGCGAACCGCAATTCCCGGCCCAGGCGCGTGCGCGGGCATGTACACCGCCAATACCATGGCGTCCGCGATCGAGGCCTTGGGGATGAGCTTGCCGAACAGCTCGGCGCAAGATGCAATTTCGAACCAGAAGCGCGAGGACTGCCAGCGAGCCGGTGCCGCCGTTGTTAACCTAATCCGGCGCGGCATTACCCCCCGCCAAATCGTGACGCGCGAGTCCTTCGAAAACGCGATTGCGGTGGTGATCGCACTCGGCGGCTCGACCAATGCTGTGCTGCATCTGCTGGCGATCGCGTCCTCGGCCAGGGTCAAACTGAAAATCGACGATTTCACCCGCATCGGCAAGCGCGTGCCGGTTTTGGCGGATTTGCGGCCCAGCGGCCGGTATTCGATGTCGGAGCTCGTTGCCGTGGGCGGCATTCAACCGCTGATGAAAACTTTATTGGATGCCGGGTTGCTGCACGGCGATTGCCTGACGGTAACAGGAGCGACGCTGGCCGAGAATCTTCGCAACGTCGGTGCATATCCGAGCGAGTCACGGATCGTGCGGCCCTTGAGCGATCCGATCAAGAAAGATAGCCACTTGGTGGTCTTGTACGGAAATCTGGCGCCCGAGGGCGCGGTTGCAAAAATTACAGGTAAGGAGGGCTTGAGCTTCAAAGGTAGCGCGCGCGTGTTCAATTCCGAAGAAAGGGCTTCGGAGGGAATCCTCGCCGGCAAGGTGAAGGCCGGCGATGTCGTGGTCATCCGCTACGAGGGCCCGAAAGGCGGACCCGGCATGCGCGAGATGTTAAGTCCCACGAGCGCCATCATGGGCAGGGGCTTGGGAAGAGAGGTTGCACTCATCACCGACGGCCGGTTTTCAGGCGGCAGTCATGGTTTCGTGGTGGGTCATATTTCCCCCGAAGCAGCGCTCGGCGGCCCGCTGGCTCTGGTCAAGAGCGGGGATGAGATCTCGATTGACGCTCAGTGCCGCGAAATCACCCTGCATGTCGCTTCCAGCGAGCTGAAACGCCGCCGTAAATCTTGGAAAGCGCCGCCGCCGTACGCGCTTCGGGGCGCTCTGGCGAAGTACTCCCGGCAAGTCAGCAGCGCCTCGTTGGGTGCCGTGACAGATCTGGAGCAGAGTGCATCAAAAGTCGCCAAGACCTCGTAAAGTCTGACGTTCATATGAGTAATATTGGACTTACATCGCGCTTGCAGTTCAGGCGGGATATGTGTCAGTCTTCTTACTCGCCGAAGGGAACTTGCTGGGAAGCTGCTGGAGATCTAGCCGCAAGCTGACGGCGTGCGCGAAGCGCAATATGGCAAGAGTGAGGGGAAGGGCTGCATAGATTTATGTATTACGAACAACCGTCGTTATTCTCCGGCAGAAGAGGCATCGCCCTTATTGCCGTCATCCTTATACATGTGGTTATGGTATGGGGATTTTATTCCGGCTTGGCCGGCCAGCTGGTCCAGAAGATTATCCCGCCCGTCGAAATTGCTCAGATCGAAAAGCCGAAAGACGTTGATAAGCCCCCGCCGCCGCCGCCCAAGCTCGAAGAGATCAAACCTTACGTCCCGCCGCCCGAATTTGTAGACATCCAGGCGGCACCGCCCGAGAACAACGCCATTTCTGTTATCACACAACAGAAGACTCCGCCCCCGGCGCCGGTCGTGGCCGCTCCGGTGCAGCACACCATCACGCCGCCGCGATACGACCCAAGGCATCCGTTCAGGATCGGCGACGAAAATTATCCTGATGCCTCCAGACGAGCCGGAGAAGAGGGCAGCTGCATCCTGATGATGAGAGTGTCCGCAACGGGGCAGATCGAGGATGCGACAATTCAAACCAGTACCGGTCATCCGCGCCTGGACGAAGCTTGCCTGAAGGGCGTGAAAGGCCAGAAGATGGGCCCGGCCATGGAAGACGGCAAGCCTGTGGCAGGGAATTTCCCATTCAAAATAACCTGGAAGTTGACGGGCAAGTAGCGGTCGCTCGAAGTACGACATTAGTTTTAGCTCATACCATTACCATTATTAATAAGCTTTTCTAAGTAGAGGGAATCGGTCAATGCAAGAGACAACGATTGAAAATCCATATGGCCTAGGTGCGCTGATTGCCAATGGCAATATCGTCAGCAAATCGATCCTCGCCGTTTTGTTGATCATGTCGCTGATGACATGGTTCATCATGATTACCAAATTTTTCGACCAACGACGGCTGCGGCGTCAAGCGATCGAAGCCGAGAAGGAGTTCTGGACTTCGAGCACTCTGACCGATGCCATCGGCAAGCTGAAGGGCGGATCCAATCCGTTTCGCGCACTCGCTGAAACCGGCAAGCAAGCCTACGAGTATCACGAGGTCAACAAGACCCGTCTCTCCGGTGCGATCGGCACCAGCGAGTGGATCACCGAATCGCTGCAGCGCACGGCCGATGCCATCATCAGCCGTCTGCAAACCGGCTTGCCGGTGCTTGCGTCAGTCGGCGCGACGGCACCGTTCGTCGGACTGCTCGGCACCGTCATCGGTATTTACAACGCACTCATCGCGATCGGCGTTTCCGGTCAAGGTTCGATCGACAAGGTGGCAGGCCCCGTCGGTGAAGCCTTGATCATGACCGCAATCGGCCTGGTGGTCGCCGTACCGGCGGTGCTGGGCTACAACGTTCTATTGCGCCGCAATAAGACCGTGCAGGAACGGGTCAGTCATTTCACGCACGAGTTGCACGCGTACCTGATTTCCGGCGTCAAGATGGGCTTGGGCATGGACAAGCCGCCGGCCGCCGGCATGAAGCCGCCCGCCGCCGCGGTTGCCCGCTAGGGATCCGACCATGGCGTTGCACGTAGGAGGAGCCGAGGAAGAAGCTTCCGCGATGTCGGATATCAACGTCACGCCCCTCGTGGACGTGATGTTGGTGCTCTTGATCATTTTCATCATCACCATCCGGGTCATCCTGCATCAGGTGCCGCTGACCTTGCCCAAGGCAACCAATCTGGTCACGCAGACCCGTCCGGAAAACATCACGATTGCGGTCGATAAGCAGGGCGCCATTTACTGGAACACGGTTCTGCTGACCGGTCAGGATGATTTGCTGCAGCGGCTTCGCGGCATTGCGCGCCAAGAACCGCAGCCGGAAGTGCACATTCAGGGCGACAAGGATGTTCGGTATCAATTTGTCGGCCAGGTGCTGGTAGCGACGCAGAAGATCGGTATACGCAAGGTCGCCTTCATTACCGAACCTGATCGCCCCACCTCGCGCTAGGAGAACAATACATGGCCATGAGTGTAGGCGGGAGCGGCGAGGGCCAATCCTATTCCGAAATCAATATGACGCCGCTCATCGACGTCATGTTGGTGTTGCTGATCATTTTCATCATCACCCTGCCGAATCAAACGCATGCGGTGAAAATCGACAACCCGTTGCCGCCGCCCCCCAATTTCGTTCCGCCGCCGCCGCCGGAGGTCATCGACCTGACGATCGATTTCGACGGCACGCTGCTGTGGAACAAGTCCCCGGTGGACCGCAAGACTTTACAGGGCTACATCGAGACCGAAGCGCAGAAGGATCCGCAACCTGAAGTGCACATCACGGTGGACAAATTCGCCAAATACGAAATCGTCGCCCAGACGCTGGCGGATCTGCAGCATCGTGGATTGAAAAAAATAGGATTCGTCAACAACGACTTCTTCTGAAACAACGACTTCTTTGAGACGGGTACCCCTGAGTGGTTTTACGGCGCGTCATACCCTACTGGGATACGCGCCGTTTGTTTGAACGACTTAAGATGCCCCGGCACGTGTTTAACCGCCGCGCCGACCAAATTTGAGATATAGCGAGGTCTGCTAATGAGTCATTCGATATTTATAAAATACCGGCCGCTGCTTCTTTGCGTGTGTGCGTTCGTGGCAATTGCGGGTTTCTCACCGGCCGTACAATCAGCCGAAAAGCCCGAGAGTCAGAAAATCAGCCGTGTCATTGCCAAGGAAATCACGGCAACGCAGAAGGCCATGCAGGCCAATCAATGGTCCGAGGCGCTGAAAAATCTCGAGGCTGCGGAAACAAAGAGCCCGCTGTCGACCTACGATAAAAAGGTCATCGCCGAGTTCAAGGGCATCTGCTACGTGCGCTTGAACAA
Source organism: uncultured Gammaproteobacteria bacterium (assembly GCA_963721095.1). Taxonomy (GTDB): domain Bacteria; phylum Pseudomonadota; class Gammaproteobacteria; order Steroidobacterales; family Steroidobacteraceae; genus Bog-1198. The sequence continues at coordinate 469,301 of CAVRHU010000002.1, forward strand.
TCTCAAGGCGGCGCAAACCGCCTACGAGCAAGCATTGGCCACCGGAGGCTATACCGCCGACGAGCTGCCGAAGACCTATCGCTTGTTATTCCAATTGGCCGCGACCAACAAGCAGGACGCCAAGGCAATTGAATACGGCAAGCAGGCCGCGGAGAGCGGATCAGCGACGGACGATGACCTATTGATCATGTCCCAGCTTTATTACCAGCAAAAGGACTGCAAGAATTCCGGCATCTGGGGCGACAAGGCCATCGCGGCGTTCAAGAAGGCCGGTCAACCGCCCAAGGAAGTGCTGTACCAGCTGAAACTACAGTGCGCGAGCGATGCCAACGACACCGCCGGCATGAAAGCGGGACTGTACGATCTGATCCGGCTCACCAACAAAACTACCTACTGGAACAATTTGATCCGCCTGGAACGGCAGGATGAACGCGACGATCACAATACCTTGATGATCTACCGGGTCATGTACGACACCAATTCCATGAATGCGGATACCGACTACATTGAAATGGCGCAATTGCTCGGCGACGCGGGTCTGCCGGGCGAGGCGAATGCGGTTCTGGAAAAGGCGATGAGCAGCGGCGCTATCAAGGAGGAGCATAAGGAGCGTACCACGCGCCTGTTGAACGCCCTGAAGACGCGGGCCGACTCCGACAAGAAGGGGCTGCCGGCGCTCGACGCCGAAGCCAGCAAGAATCCGGCGGGACAGCTCGACATGAAACTCGGCGAAGTCTACTTCGGAGCCGGCGATTACCAGAACACCGTAACCGCCATCAACCGCGCTTTGGGCAAAGGACAGATCAAGCAGTTGGATGAGGCTTATGTGTATCTTGGCCGGGCGGAAGTGGCGTTGAAGAACATTCCCGAGGCGAAGAAGGCGTTTGAGAAACTCAAAACCGTTCCGAACATCAGCCCGCGCGTGCTGAAGTTGTTCGAGTTGTACTCCGACAAGCTTGGCTCTTGAAGGCAGCAGGAAGCAATTATGACGATCAAAGCCGGCGACAAAATGCCCGAAGGCGCCTTTACGCGCATGAGCAAGGATGGCCCGCAGAAGATGACGACGGAGCAGCTGTTCGCCGGTAAGACCGTGGTGCTGTTTTCCGTGCCGGGCGCGTTTACACCGACTTGCGATGCGAAGCATCTGCCGGGCTTCGTAGAAATGGCCGATCAAATCAAGGCCAAGGGCGTCGACACCATTGCCTGCACCGCGGTGAACGACGTGTTCGTGATGAACGCCTGGGGTAAGCATGGCGGCGTGGGCGACAAGATCTTGATGCTCGCTGACGGCAATGGCGCCTACGTAAAAGCATTGGGGCTCGAGTTGGATGGCACCAAGTTCGGCATGGGGACACGCGGTCAGCGTTTCGCCGTCATCGTCAAGAATGGCGTCGCGACGCATGTAAACGTCGAGGCGCCGGGCGAATTCAAGGTGTCCGCCGCCGATTACGTGCTAAAGCAGCTGTGACGTTGAGCGGACTTAGCGCCCATTAAGGCGGTACTAGGAACCGATCAGCTTCTCCAACTCCGGGATCGCTTGAAATAGATCGGCGACCAAACCGATGTCCGCCACCTCAAATATGGGTGCTTCGCCGTCCTTGTTGATTGCCACGATGGTGCGTGCGTCCTTGATGCCGGTCAGATGCTGGATCGCGCCGGAGATTCCGATCGCGATGTACATTTCCGGAGAGATGATTTTGCCGGTCTGGCCAACCTGCATTTCGTTGGGTGCATAGCCTGCATCCACCGCGGCTCGCGAGGCGCCCACGGCGGCGCCGAGTTTGTCAGCCAAGCTGAACAGCAGCTTGAAGTTCTCCGCACTGCCGAGCGCGCGGCCGCCCGATACCACCCGCGCCGCGGTTTGCAGATCCGGCCGGTCGGTCGAGCCTGATTTGGCCCCGATATAGCGCGTGTGCGTGGGCAAAGAGACGTTCAGAGTCTTCGAATCCACCGCGGCGCTGCCGCCCGATGGGGCGGCTTGAAACGACGCAACGCGAACAGTCGCAATGAGCTTGCGCGCAGGATCCGCTTCGACCGTCATGATCGCATTTCCCGCATAGATAGGGCGGCGAAAGCGATAAGCGCTCTCGACGGCCATCAAATCGCTAACCTGGGGAACACCGAGCAGGGCCGCGAGACGAGGCATCAAATCCTTCCCGAAGCTGGTCGAGGGGCCGAACACATGCGAGTAATCGGCCGCCAGCGCCGCGAGCTGCGGCGCGAACACCGCGGCGAGGGGATGCAGGTTCTCCGGCCGATCCACGCGCAGCACAGTCTTGACGCCCGCCAGGGCGGCGGCCTGCGCGGCAACTGCCGCCGTATCGGATCCCAATAAAACGACGCTGATGTCCGCGTCGGCAATTCCTTTGGCGCAGGTTACGCATTTCGCGGTGGCGGGATTCAAAGCCCTTCCGTCGTGTTCGCCGACGATGAGAATCTTGTGCATTAGATCAAGCCCTTTTTCTTGAGAGCATCGATAAGTTCGGGAACATCCTTGACCATGACGCCTTTTTGACGCTGCGCCGGAGGCTCTGTTTTTACGCTTTTGAGCAAGTTTGCCGCGCTGATGCCGAGCACGTCGAGCGAGGTGACATCCAGGGTTTTTTTCTTGGCTTTCATGATATCTGGCAGCTTGACGTAGCGGGGCTCATTCAAGCGCAGGTCCACCGTGATCACCGCGGGCAAGTCGACCTCGATGGTCTCCAATCCTGCATCGACCTCGCGAGTGACCGCGGCTTTCCCCTGCGCAAGCTCGATCTTCGATGCATAGGTCGCTTGAGGCCGTTCCCAAATTGCCGCGAGCATTTGTCCGGTTTGGTTCGCGTCATCATCGATCGCCTGCTTTCCCAGCAGGATCAAGTCCGGGCTCTCCCTTTTTGCCAGCGCAAGGAAGACATTCGCGGCCGTCAGGGGCTCCACGGCAGCGTCAGTCTGCACGAGGATTGCGCGATCGGCACCCATGGCGAGGGCGGTGCGCAATTGTTGCTGGGTGTCGGCAACGCCGATGCTGACCGCAACGACTTCAATGTTCGTGCCGCGCTCTTTGATGCGCAGCGCCTCCTCGAGCGCGATTTCATCGAAGGGATTGATGCTCATTTTGACCCCGTCGAGCATCACGCCGCCGCCGTCCGGCTTGACTCGAATCCGCACGTTGTAGTCAACGACGCGTTTGATACCGACCATGATCTTCTGCACGAAAGCTCCTTAAACCGCGGCGCCGCGGGCCGCCTGTGTGGCCTCGGCCTGTTGTTCCAAAAATATGGTGCTGATTTTAGCCGCGCACTGGCGCAACTTCGGTAAAAAACGCTCAACGCCGGTCTTCAAGGGCAATGCGGAAGCGATGAAGCGCACCGTCAAGGCGGCCAAGGTGCGATCGTTCAGCGGCACGGGGACGCTGATGGCGAATTCATCCGCCAGTCGCCGGGTGCGCGTCGATGTTGCAAACCCCTGCGTCTTGATTTCCGTCAGCGTGCGCAGCAATTCGGTTCGATCGCGTGCCAGCCTGTCCTCTTCCTTGTTGGAGCGCGCCAGGATGTCGATGAGCGCGTCGCGCTGCGCGGGCGGGCAATTCGCCAAGTATGCACGGCCGGCCGCGGTCCCCAAAAGCGGCAACTGAAACCCGGCCGAATAGCGCTCGATCGCCAGCGGCGTGCTGTGATCGGTGGCCTCGCGCAGCATCATTTTCGTGCCAGACAAAGTTGCAAGGCTGACGGGCCACACGATTTCAGCGCAGAGGCCGTAGATCATCGGTTTGGCGATTTGGCTGACCCACGCCTCATCGTCAAATCCATCGCTCAAACCGCGCACGAGAATGGTCAGTCGATAGCGCTCGTCGGTACTGTCTCGATAGACGAAACCGGAATTGCACAACGTTTCCAAGATTCGATACACGGTGGTGCGGGGCAGACGAATTTCGTGAGCCACTTCCGATACCGTCGCACCGTCGCGTAAGTTGAGAACCGTTAGCGCATCAAGGCCGCGCATCAGCGCGCGGATGGGACGAGTGGAATCCATGAAGCCTCGAGGATTGGTGAACCCGCTAGTCTAAGGAGCGATACTTCGCTTGTCCACCTCGCGGTCAGTCAGTAGACTACGGCAAAGATGACGCGCTACTTCTTTACGCGACTTGCCGGCGCTATTCCCACGCTGTTCATTATCATCACCATCACATTTTTTTTGATGCGCGCCGCCCCCGGCGGTCCCTTCGATCAAGAGCAAGCGCTGGCGCCGGAAATCAAGGCGAATCTGGAGCGCGCCTATGGCTTGGATCAACCGGTTTGGGCGCAGTACGGACGCTACCTCGGTTCGCTCCTGCACGGAGATTTCGGCCCCTCATTCAAGTACAAGGATTTCACCGTCACCGAATTGATCGGCCAGGGTTTTCCGGTGACTCTGCAGCTTGGCATCATGGCCATTGGATTGGCCTTGTTGTTGGGCATTCCACTCGGAACTTTTGCCGCGCTCCACCACAACTCGGCAGCCGACACCGCCACGATGTCTCTCGTCGTGACGGGAATCGCGATTCCCTCATTTGTGGTTCTTCCCTTTCTCGGTTTGATGTTCGGCGTGTATCTTCACTGGTTGCCGGTCGCAGGCTGGGAAAGCGGCTCGCTCCGCCACCTCGTGCTGCCCGTCATCGCATTGGCGTTGCCGCCACTGGCCTATATCGCACGTCTCACCCGCGGCAGCATGCTGGAGGTGCTGCGCAGCCAATACATTCGAACCGCGTTCGCGAAGGGTTTGCCACTTCACAGCGTCATCGTCCGGCATGCGCTGCGGCCCGCTCTTGCGCCGGTGGCGAGTTACCTTGTACCGGCCGTCGCATCCATTCTGACGGGTTCCTTGGTGGTTGAGACCATCGCGGGGCTGCCCGGCATCGGCAGATATCTGGTGCAGGGCGCTATCAACCGCGATTACACGCTCGTGCTCGGCATGGTCATCATTTACTCGACGTTGCTCATCGTCATGGGACTGCTCGTCGATCTTTTGTACGCTTGGCTCGATCCACGCGTGAGGCTCTAGCGAGTGAACGTATTGGCCGAGGACGCGATTCGACGTTTGCGCGCCAGTCCCGCCGCGCTGCTGGCCTTGTTCGTCATCATCGCAATCTTGGTCGTTGCGTTGCTCGGGCCTTGGATCAATCCCAACAACACCCAAACGCTCGATTGGCTGCACGTGGCCGTGCGGCCGACGTTGCAAAGCGCACACTGGTTCGGGACCGATCGCCTGGGACGCGATTTATACGCTCGCACCCTCGCCGGCGCGCGGGTCAGCATCGCGATCGGATTGGTGGCGAGCTTGATCAGCATCGTGGTTGGTGTCAGCTATGGCGCAATCGCCGGCTATCTCGGCGGACGCACCGATCATTTGATGATGCGCATCATCGAAATCTTGAGCGGTTTGCCGTTGATCTTCTTCGTTATCTTCTTGACCGTCATTTTTGGCCGCAGCGAGTACCTGCTGTTTGTCTCGATCGGTGCGGTCGGTTGGCTGACCATGGCGCGAATCGTGCGCGGTCAGACCTTGAGCATCCGTCAACAAGAATTCATAAGCGCGGCCGTGGCTTCGGGCAACCGCACCGGGCGTATCATCGCCAAGCACGTGGTCCCCAACGTCATCGGACCGGTTGTCGTGTATGCCACGCTCACCGTCCCGCAGATCATTCTGTTCGAGAGTTTTCTGAGTTTCTTAGGATTGGGGATTCAAGAACCCGGCGCGAGCTTGGGCACGTTGATCGCCGAGGGCGTGGGGGAAATGGAAGCAGCCCCCTGGATGTTGCTCGTACCCGGAGGCGTTTTGGCGGTCCTGCTGCTTTGCTTGAATATCTTCGGCGATGGCCTGCGCGACGCGCTCGACGTCAAGGAAGCCTGAGATGACGCCGATACTTAAGGTCGAGGATTTGAATGTCCGCTTTGCGCATCGAAGCGGTAGGCTGGAAGCGGTTGCCGGCGCGTCGTTGCACATCGAGGCGAAAGAATGCCTCGGCGTGGTCGGCGAATCCGGATCCGGAAAGACCCAGTTGTTTTTGGCCGCCATGGGACTGGTCAGCGGCCGTGCCCAGGTCAGCGGCAGTGTCCAATTCGAGGGAAACGAGTTACTCGGCGCCGGCGCCGCGGCGATCAATCGCGTGCGCGGTTCAAAGCTCACCATGATTTTTCAAGATCCCATGACGTCGTTGACGCCGCATTTGAGGATTGGAACGCAACTCGCCGAGGTTCTCGTTTGCCACTCGGGGCTTTCTTGGGCAAATGCGCATGAGGTCGCCGGCCGCATGCTCGAGCGGGTGCGAATTCCAGATCCAAAGCGCCGCCTGAAACAATATCCGTACGAGCTGTCGGGTGGGATGCGCCAGCGGGTCATGCTGGCGATGAGTTTGCTGTGCAATCCCGGATTGTTGATCGCGGATGAGCCCACCACGGCGCTCGACGTCACCATCCAGGCACAAATCATGGAACTGCTGCGTGAAGCGCGTACCGGGACCGGCATGGCGCTGGCGCTCATCAGTCATGATCTGGGAGTGATCGCGGGCCTGGCCGACCGAATTGTCGTCATGTATGCGGGCCGGATCGTCGAAAATGCTTCGGCCGACGACCTGTTGCGCCAACCGCGTCATCCCTATACCGCCGAATTGCTGAAGTGCGTGCCGAGCTTGTCCGGCCCGCGATTGGCACGCATGCCCACGCTTGCGGGACAGCCGCCGCAGCCCGGCGAAGTGCGTGAAGCCTGCTCCTTCGCCCCGCGCTGCCCGCGAGTTACGGAGCGTTGCCGTTCGCTGCGCCCCGAACTGGCGGGTCCCTCCAACAGGCAAGTCGCCTGCCACTTCCCCCTGTCATGAGCGCTGTGCTTCTGCAGGTCAGAAATCTAGGAGTCGACTACGGTCGGCGGATCGCGGTTCGCGATGTGAATTTCGATTTGTTCTGCGGAGAGACCGTGGGCCTCGTTGGCGAGTCGGGCGCCGGAAAATCGACCTTGGCTCGAGCTCTCCTGCGCCTCTTGCAGCCGGCGCGCGGCAGCGTGGCGCTTTCGGGATTGGATTTGCTCAAGAGCCCGCCGGCGGCGGTGCGTGCGCAGCGCCGCCACTTGCAGATGGTATTTCAAGATCCGCTCGCGAGTTTGAATCCGCGCATGACCGTTGGCGATGCGATCGCCGAACCTTTGCTGATCTTCGAGCCCGAATTGAGTCGGGCGGCACGGCGCGAGAGGGTCGCGGCGATCTTGCAGCGCGTCGGTCTGCGGGCCGACATGGTAGGCCGTTATCCGCATGAATTCAGCGGCGGCCAGTGCCAGCGAATCGGCATCGCCCGCGCCACGGTGCTGCGCCCGAAACTGTTGGTGTGTGATGAGGCCGTCAGTTCTCTCGATGTGTCGATACAGGGGCAAATCATCAACTTGTTGCTGGATTTGCAGCAGGACATGGGCATGGCGATGCTGTTCATCAGCCATAACCTCGCCGTGGTCAGGCACTTAAGTCATCGGGTGATGGTGATGTATCTGGGCCAGGTGGTCGAAATCGCCGCTTGTGAGCCGTTGTTCGCGGCGCCGGTTCACCCTTACACCCGCGCGTTGCTGGCCGCGGTGCCGCGAATTCCTCCGGCGGCCGGCTTCCTGAAGCCGCTGCCGCCGGCGGAGGCATCGCCCACGGCTGCGATGGCCGGGGGATGCGCCTTTCGCGGCCGCTGCCCCTACGCGCTGCCCCTGTGCGCGAGCGTCGATCCGCCCCTCACCGAGATTGCTCCCGGACGGTGGTCGGCCTGTCACCGTTCGCACGAGATGCTGAATCCGCTATCCTAGGAAAGAATGACGCAACGGAAGCCGGTCAAGCCGAGCGATGGGCTCGCCAATGTGCGCTACGAGATCCGCGGCAAGCTGGCGCGGCGCGCGTTGGCGCTCGAGCGCTTGGGCTACGACATCGTATCGCTGAATATCGGCAATCCGTTTGCCTTCGGATTCCGCACGCCCGAGACGATGCGCCTGGCCATGATCGAGAATCTGCGCAACAGCGAAGGCTATGTCCACCAGAAGGGCATCTTTCCGGCGCGCGAAGCGGTGGTCATGCAGCAGCAGGAACGTGGTGTGCGCGGCGTCACGGCCGAAGAGGTATTCATCGGCAACGGCGTCAGCGAACTGATTGACCTGACCTTGCGCGCGTTGCTCAACCCCGGCGATGAAGTTCTGGTGCCGAGTCCCGATTATCCCTTGTGGACCGCGGCCGTCAATTTGAACACCGGCCGCGCCGTGCACTATCCGTGTCATGCGGCAAAGCATTTCATTCCCGATGCAGCCGAGATCGAGTCGCTGATCAGCAAGCGCACGAGAGCCATCGTGGTCGTCAACCCGAACAACCCCACCGGAGCGGTCTATCCGCGCGAGACGCTGGCAGCGATCGCGCAACTGGCCGAAAAACATCGCCTGGTCGTGTTATGCGACGAGATTTACGATCACATTCTTTACGATGATGCCGTATTCGTACCGATGGCGACCCTGGTGCAAAACACCCTGTGCTGCACGATGAGCGGTCTGTCCAAGGTGTATCGCGCATGCGGCTATCGCGTGGGTTGGGCTTCTTTCTCCGGCGATATCGAAGGTGCCGCCGAGTACTTGAGCGGCTTGGAACTTCTCTCATCGCTGCGACTCTGCAGCAACGTGCCCGGGCAGTGGGCGGTTCAGACCGCGCTCGGCGGCTATCAGAGCATTCGAGAGCTGACGCGTCCCGGCGGCCGATTGTATGAGTCTCGTCAGACGATTCTCGACGGAGTGGCGCGCAGCAAGTATTTGAAGCTGGCGCGCCCGATGGGCGCTTTGTACGCGTTTGTGGAAGTGCGTACCGAGGTACTGCCGGATTTCGACGATCAAGCCTTTGCGCTCGATTTGCTGGAAAAGAAGCACGTGCTGGTCGCGCCGGGCGTAAGTTTCAACGTGCCTTATCGGAATGCCTTTCGGATCACGAATCTGCCGGAACCGCAGGTTCTCGCGACGGTGTTCTCGCGCATCGATGAACTGCTGGACGCCCAAGCCGCCGACCGGCCGGCGCTCACGGTCGTCTCGTCTCAGCCTAAGGTTCAGCAGCACTGAGCGTGGAACGCGTTTCTACCGCCTTGCTGGCGGCCGTCGCGGCCGGCCGTACCGTTCTCGCCCCGAACACGGAATTGGCCGCCGCGTTGTTCGATGCCGTTGAGCGGGTTCATCGCGATGCCGGCGATGAGGTATGGCCAACTCCCCAGGTACGCGATTATTCGAGCTGGCTGCGCGAGCAGCATGTCCTGCGGCAGCTCGACGATGCCAACGCCCCGCGCCTGTTGAGCGAAGTGGAAGAGCGCGAACTCTGGCGCAGCGTCATCGACACGGCGCAAATCGGCAGGGATTTTCTCGATCCGGCCGGTGCGGCGCGCGCGGCACGGCGCGCTCGACGCGCGTTGTTTGAATACGCGATTCCCTTGCGCGCTCTCGATGCAGCCCAATCCGAGGAATGCACGGCCTTTTTGGAGTGGAACCGCGCATTCGAGCGGCGCTGCCGCGACATCGGCTGTATCAGCGCGGATGTCCTGCTCCCCGGCCGGGACTCGTCGGGCGGACAGATCGACTGGATCGGCAACCGGAATGATGGGATCAGAGATCAGATCGAGTCTCCCGGTAACCGGATCGATTGGGTTGAGAGCCCTCAATGGCGGCCTGCCGCGCGCCGCTGGCTCGAGCAGCATGCCCGGGCGCTGCGGCCGCAGAACCTTGCTCAGGCCGGGTCAACCTTGGTGCAAGCACCGTCCGCGGCGGCGGAGATCGCGGTCATGGCCGATTGGGCGCGGCTCAAACTAAACGAGCAGGGCTTTCGTGCGTGGATTTGCGTGCCGGATCTGAGTCAGCGCCGTGCGGAGGTCGTCGATGCCTTCGATGCGGCATTGGCGCCGCGGCGATTTGGGCTGCGTGGTGATGCCGGCGGTGACGCCGGTGCGGCGCCGTACGCCGTGGCGGGAGGCACGCCCCTGGCCGACTATGCGCCCGTACGCGCGGCGCTGGCATTTCTTGCCGCAAGCGTAGGTCAGGTCGAGTTCATACAATTCAGCGCACTATTGCGCTCGCCAGAGTTGCAGGACACCGATTCGGAGGCCAGCAGCGCGGCACGATTGGACGTCGCGCTGCGCCGCCGCGCATCGGATCATGCGGATCTGGCGGACTGGTTGGAGTTGGCCGAGCGTGTGGCGCGAAGCGAGCAAATCGCGCCCGCCGCAGCCGTGCCGCGATTGCGCACGGCGCATCAAATGTTGGCGGAACTGCGCGGTGCACGGCGCCTCAGCGAATGGGTTGCGGTGTGGATGGCGGCCCTGGAAACGGGTCCTTGGGCGTTTCGCAGTCGCTGGTCGAGCCTCGAATATCAAGCAGCTGAGCGATTCCGGGAGTTGCTCGCGAGCTTAGGCTTGGGGGATGCCGTCTTCGGAACCCATACGCGCGATTCGGCGCAACGAATTCTCGCCCGAGCGGCGCGCGAAACGGCGTTCCAAGTGCAGACCGGCGTCCCCCCGATCTGGGTGAGCGGCCAATTGCTCGACCCGTGGCTGGATTATGCCGGCCTCTGGGTGAGCGGCTGCAACGATGAACAGTGGCCGCCGCCCGTGGCGCCGCTCGCGTTGCTGCCGATCGGCGTGCAGCGGCAATACGGCGTCGTCGCGGCGAGCGCGGAGTCGCAGTTGGCGTCGGCCATAGAACTGCAAGGCCGGTGGCTGCAGCGCGCAAGTCAGTGCGTGTTCAGTCTGCACGACGCCGCGGAGAGCGGCTCGAGCATGCCCAGTCCGCTGCTGGCGAAGATCAAGACGGTCGCTTCGCCGTTGAGCGCCGTGCCGCAGCCCCATTGGCTCGAGCCGTTCGAGGCGGCGCCTGCATTGGAATCGCTCTGGGACGAGATGGCTCCCTCGTATGGGCCGAGTGAGCGCACGCGCGGCATCGCCACCTTAAAAGCCCAATCGCGCTGCGCATTTCGAGGTTTTGCCGAGACTCGTCTGGACGCTCAGCCGCTCGAGCAGCCGGTGCCCGGATTCAACGAACGAGAACGCGGCGAGCTTGTGCACCATGCCTTGCAGCACATCTGGACGGTGCTTCGCGACTCGAGCGCTCTTGCAGCCGCGTCCCTCGACGCAGAGCAGCGGCTGATCGACGAGGCCGCGACACGGGCCATAGAACTCGTCTGCCGGCGGCGAGATCCGGGGCGGCGTTGGCGGCAGCGCGAACGCGAACGGCTGCAAAATCTGTTGGGAAAATGGCTGCAACTGGAGCGGGGGCGGGCACCCTTTGTGGTCGAAGCTCTGGAGGGCAGCGATCTGATCGCGCGATTCGGCGGACTCGATTTCAGAGTGCGCATCGATCGCGTCGATCGTTTGATGGACGGCGGCAGAGTCTTGCTTGACTACAAGACCGGCGCGGCCACGGTCGATTGGCGCGGCGAGCGGCCTGAGAATCCCCAATTGCCGGTTTACGCACTGTTATATCCGGACGCCTTGGTTGCGGTCGCGTACGCCAAGGTGAACGCCGCGGAATCCCGCTTCGTGGCGGAGTCCGAGCGCGGCGAGATCTTCCCGAGAACCCGCCGCACCGAATTGGAAGGGACGGAGTCATTTGCGGATCTCGTCGAGGTTTGGTCGAGGCGCATCGAGCGCATCGCAGCTGAGTTTGCCGCGGGCCACGCCGAGGTGGCGCCGACCCTCAAGGCATGCCAGAGCTGCAAGCTTCAGGGACTGTGCCGTGTGCCGGCTGCACTCGAAGAATCGGACGAATTTCATGAGTGAGGCGGCGCGAATCGGGGTCGATGCCGCCGCCCGTGAGCGGGCGATCAACTCGACCGGCTCCGTGTTGGTCCAGGCCCCGGCGGGCTCGGGCAAGACGACGCTGCTTGTGCAGCGCTATCTGCGTCTGCTGGCATCGGTCGACTCTCCGGAGCGCATTTTAGCGCTGACCTTCACGCGTCGTGCCGCCCAAGAAATGCGACAACGTGTGCTTGGCGCCTTGAGCGCCGCCGGCGCCCACGAATGTCCGGCGGGGATGAATCCGCGGACCTGGAGCCTCGCGGCGGTGGCGAAACAGCACATGGAGTCCTTGCAGTGCGACTTGCAATCGCAGCCTTCGCGATTGCGAATTGAGACCATCGATGCCTTCAATTCTTGGCTTGCGAATCAGTTGCCGATTGCCGCAGGGGTCGGCGCGGGTCTGCGCATACAAACCGACGCCGCGACCGGCTACCAAGAGGCGGCACGCCGCGCTTTGGCGCACGCGGGAGGCGATCAATTCGGCCTTGCCGTCGATCGCGTACTCGCGCTCGACGATCAGCGCTGGCGCAAGCTGGTGAAGCTGATTGCGGAGATGCTTCCCAGCCGCGATCGTTGGCTGCCGCTGCTCGCAGGGCGCTTGCGGGCTGCGAGTGCGATCGACGAGCCGCAGTTGGCCAGCGTACGAGTGCATCTGGACGAAGATTTGAGGCTGCTGGTGAATCGCGTGTTGCTGCGCGCGAACGAAGTTTTGGGCCCGGAAAATACGGCGGAGCTCTCGTCGCTCATGCACGGCGCCTCACGGCGCCTCGATGATCCAACGCGGATGGCGGCGTGGCTTATCGATGCGGGCCGCTTGCGTGCCGGCCCTCAGGATGCCGCGCGCTGGCGCTGCACGGCGGAGTTGCTGCTGACTGCGGGCGGGCGCGCCTTGCGCAAGACGGTCACCAAGTCGCAGGGCTTTCCGCGCGGCAGTGCCGAGAAGCAAGCCATGCTGGACCTCCTCCAGAGATTCGCGGGGGATCCGCGCATTCTGGATACCCTGGTCGAGTTGCGCACACTGCCGGATCCTGAGTATGGCGATGCCGCATGGGAGCGAGTCCGCGAGGTGGCGCAGGTGTTGGTGTTGGCGGCCGCGGAGCTGGATGGTGTATTTCGCGAGCAAGGTGCCGTGGATTTTTCCGCGGTCTCGATCGCGGGATTGCGCGCGCTCGGCAGCGTCGGTGATCCCACGGATTTGAGTCTGCGTCTCGACTACCGGCTGCAGCACATTCTGGTCGACGAGTTTCAAGACACATCCAGTTCACAGTTGGAACTAGTGCGCCTATTGACTGCGGGGTGGCAGCCGGGCGACGGCCGCAGCATCTTCTGCGTCGGCGATCCGATGCAATCCATATACGGATTTCGCCAGGCGGAAGTCAGGGCATTCCTGGAACTCGCGGAGGAAGGGCTTGGCGAGGTGCGCTTCGAAGTGCAGCGTCTGCGCAGCAATTTTCGTTCGGCGGCGCCGTTGGTCGACTGGGTCAATCGCTGCTTCGCACATCTCATGCCGCAGATCGACGACCGCAATCGCGGCGCCATTGCCTATCGCGCCAGCGAGGCTGCGGTGTCGATGGCGGAGGGCGACGAATGCGGCGTCCAGTGTCACGGATTCGGGAGCCGCAAGGCCGAATCGAATGCCATTGCCAGGATGATTGCCGGCGCACTCGAGCAGCATCCCGATTGGCGGATCGCCGTGTTGGTGCGTGCCCGAACGCACGCACGCGGGATCGCCGCGAGTTTGCGCGCGTTGAACATCGCCTTTCGGGCAGTCGATATCGAGCCCTTGCATGACCGCGCCGCAGTTCGCGACATCATGATGCTCACACGTGCCTTGTTGCATTGGGGCGATCGCATCGCCTGGTTGGCCGTTCTGCGGGCGCCTTGGGCGGGATTGTCGCTGGCCGATTTGCTCAAGGTTTCCCGGGCAGATTCGCTGCCCTGGGATGCAATTCGAGATGAGGCGCTGCTGCTGTCGCTCAGCGAGGATGGCCGCGCCCGCTGTGCGCGCCTGCGGTTGGCGCTCGAGGCTGCCATCGATGTGCGCAATGAAACCGGTGTGGCACGCTGGATCGAAAGAGCGTGGCTGAGTCTGGGCGGCCCCGCCTGCATGGCGAGTGCGCAAGATCTGCAGCTGGCGAGCGCTGCTTTCGCCCGCATCCGGGCGCTCGAAGAGCGCGGCATGCCGGACGCGGCGGATCTGCCGGAGATTTTTGCGGACCTGTTCGCCGATCACGGCGGCGCGAGCCCGGTTGAGATCATGACCATTCACAAGGCCAAAGGTCTGGAATTCGACATGGTCGTACTGCCTGCGCTCGATCGCGCCGTGCCGCCCGATCGCGATCAGCTGTTGCTCTCGCACCAGTTCGCGCGCGCGGGGCGCGACGGCATGGTGATGGCCGCGCGACCGCCGGTAGGCGCCGAGGCGGATCTGCTGTTCGAGTTCTTGCGCTGTCAGCGGCGCGACGCCGCGGTCCTCGAAGCGCAGCGCTTACTGTACGTGGCCTGCACCCGGGCAAAGTGCCGATTGCGTCTGACCGCCGTCCTCGTGGATGAATACGCCGACGAGATCGAGGAAGGGGCGCCACGCCGGCAATTTCGGCCGCGCGCAGCGAGCTTGCTGCGCGCGCTCTGGCCGGTGCTGGCCGGCGAATTCGAGATGCCGCAGGCGGCGCTCGAAAAGCAGGAGCCTGACGACGACGCGCCGCGCGGCGGTCCCCTGAAACGCCTGCCCTTGCAGTGGGCGCGGGCTGATTTTGGGCGGCTCGCGGTCGTCGCGCCTGCCATCCCCCTCGCCAGGGACGAGACACCGATATTCGACTGGGCCGGCGAAACCGCGCGCCGCGTCGGCAGCCTGGTGCATGCCGAGCTCCATAAAATGGATCTCTCGGCCTTGGATGAGGCGGCGATCCAAGCGCGCGAGGGCCATTTCCGGCGATGGCTCGAGCGCAACGGCGTGCCCAAAGAACGTTTGAATCAAGCGGCGACGCGCGTCGTAGAGGCGCTGTTGGGCGTCCATCGCGATCCCCGCGGGCGCTGGATCCTTCAGGCAGGCCATCGCGAGGACCTGCGCGAACATGCCTTGTCGGGATACTCTCAGGGAGAATTCTCGCGCGGGGTGTTCGATCGCAGCTTCATCGACGATGCCGGCGTCCGGTGGGTCATCGATTACAAAACCAGCCAGCATCTGGGCGGGGGACTCGAGCTGTTTCTGGACCGGGAGGTCGAGCGCTACCGCAGCCAGCTTGAGCGCTATGGCCGGTTGGCGAGGCGCCTCGGGCCCCAACCGGTTCGGTTGGCCCTGTACTTTCCCCTGATGCAGGGCTGGCGCGAATGGGCCCCCGAAGCGGTTGACTAGCGACGGAACTGGATATATAAACAGTATCCCAAAACCCACCAAAGAGGAGTCCACCATGATCGGATACGTCACCCTGGGCACCAACGACTTGAAGCGTGCCGCGGCCTTTTACGATGCGCTGCTAGGCGAGATTGGCGCCAAAAGAATGATGGAAAGCGCGGATTTTGTCGCATGGTCCGTAAAGCCGGATCAGCCGGGGCTCGGCGTGACCAAGCCTTTCGACAAGAACGCCGCATCCGTCGGCAACGGCGTGATGGTGGCGCTGGTGGTCGACAGCGAGGAGAAGGTGAAGGCGGTGCATCAAAAAGCCTTGCAACTGGGCGGTAAGGACGAGGGCGCGCCCGGCAAGCGCTCAGAGAACTTTTATGCGGGCTACTTTCGAGATTTGGACGGCAACAAGCTCAATGTGTTTGTCGGTGGCTAGTGATTTTGAGCGGCTGCGGTAGCGTAGACCCGGTCAACATCACACGCCGGCGTCTCGACCGCCATTCGAAACGCTTTCCGGTGGAGGTGGCATTGCGCGTTTCCTGAAGGGCCTGGGCGATAGGAAGTTTCGAGGCACTGATCCTCCGGGCCTCGAAACTTCCTATCGCCTAGACCGTTAGAACGTGAACTCCAACTCCACCGGAAATCGTCCGTTGGCGTCACGCGGTCGAAGTTGCGCCAAGTTGCTCAGTTGATTGCGAAGGGCGGGGGAGGCTTCAGCGCGCTCCTTGAGCGTGCCGGACAACATGCCGGTGCGCGTGGCGGGGGAAAATCGAATCTGCGCCTGAGCCTCGATCGGACCGCCGGTGTCGTTAAGCATTGCGCTCATGCTTCCGTCGGGCGCGATGCTCTGCGGTCCTAGTTGCAGCTCGTAGCTACCGAGATCCGATCCTTCCGCGACTGTGGGAGACGAGATATTGGCGACCTCAATCTTGCCCTCGGCCGCTTCGAGCTTTCGGAAATTGCCTTTGATGCCGCTGAAAGTGAGACGGGCGGTACCCTTCCATCCGGCGGCGAATCCGAGAGTTTGCAGGTCCTCGATGGGACCGCCGCCCGAAATGCCGTGCGCCGCGAAACCAGCGGGTTTCAGCTCCGCCGTGCCATCAATGACGAAGCCCACTTTCACCCAGTGAACATCCGCAACGACCGCGAGCCGCAATAAGGCGAGGGGATGGACCTGCCATTCAATGGCGCCGGCATCGCGCGCATTGACGCGAATTTTTCCGGCGGCTCCATGTAAGAGGCTGCCGGAAAAATCCTCGGCCCGCACTTGGGCCGGCATGAAGCGCGCGGCGAGAGAGGCCGGCAGCACGTAGATCGCTGCGCCTGCCAGAACGATCAGACCCAGGAGAATCAGCGGCCAGCGTCGGGGCCGCGGCGGGGGCTTAATGTCGCGGCTGGCTGAACGAGATGCTGGCATTGACCAGTCCGGGCGAGGGTGTGCGATCCACCGTGATCGACTCGATGGCAAGACCGTACTTCCGGTCCAGGGTATCGAGCCAGGTGACCAGGGTGTCAAAAGGCGCAGCCTCCAGTTGCACGTGCACTCCGCCGGACGTATTGGGCTGAGTGCCGCGCAGCGCGCCGCCGAGTCCCACCTCCCGGCCGATTCGATCGACCAGCACCACCGGTGCCTCACCCGTGTCGGCGGGAACATCGCCGCCGCGTTCGCGAATCTCGCGCGCATTCGCGCGCATCCAGGCCAAATCCTCGCGTCGTGTTTCGTTGCCCTTGACCGCGCGGGATACCGCCGACTGCAGCGGTAGCAGAATTCCGCCGATCAGGATGATCAGCCCCAGAATGACCCCGCCGAACGCCACCGCGCGTTGCTCGCGCTGCTGAAGACCGGCATACCAGGCCTTGAGTTTGTTCATCGCGAGGCACCCGCATGCTGATCTCGAATGTGAACATGCGCCTCGACTCCCGAAGCGATCGGGTTCGAGGATTGAATATCGGCAGCCAGTCCCGCTTTGCCCACGAATTGCGTCAATTGCGACAGCTCGGCGAGACTCGGCGCATTCAGCGTCATGTCGAGCGCGTTCTCCCGGTAGCTCAGTGCGCTGATGGTGGTCTTGGGCGCCGCGCCCAAAGCGCCGCTCAAGGTTTCCAGGGCGCGCAGAAAGTATTGCGGTCCGGCGCCGGATTTGCGAATTCGCTCGAGCTTGGATTGCATTTGCCGGCGCGGATCCGCACCGGCATTGCCCGACATGGCGGAGGAGAAGACCTGCGACATCTGGCTGTCGAGTGCCGCCGACTCATGCTTGGCCTGACGAATTTGCAGCGCCTGCGCGCCGACATGTACCACCAGCAGTGCTGCTGCGAGCCCTGCCGCGAGCCGCCAGCGGTGCCAACGCTCGCCGTAGTCCGGGGTGCGCGAAAATTCGCCCTGCAGCAGATTGACGGCATCGGCGGCCTCCGTCCCGCGAGCCAACCACGGCAGCGGCCCGTCCACCAGCAGCTGGACCTTGAGAGAAGCGAACTCTTCGATCAAATCCTCAAAATCGCCCTGCACGCGCGTCCAGTCGTCACGCGTCACGTAAAGAATGGCGCTTTCCTTCGGCCTGGGCTCCTCGTTTGCCTGCAGCGGATCGCCGATGACGCCCGCCACCACCAGCGCCTCCTTCACCGGTGAGAGCTCCACCGCGAAGGGAATGGCGCCGGGGCGGCGCACGGCCAGACGATCGTTTTCCAGCCATAAGACGGTTTGACCGGGATTCTCCGGCATCAGCGAGATATCGGGATATATCGCGGACGGCTCGAAACCGGCCGCGCTCAGGTCCTCAATCCAGCCTTGCAAAACGGAGCGCGAAACCACCGCCACCGGCGTGCCGCCGCCGGCACGGCGATGGCCGATCGCAAAACTCAGCTGATCGACGTCCTCGGTCAATTGTTCCTCGAGCGCGAAGGGAACCGCCCGCGCCAGCTTCGTCCCGCCCCCGGGTGGCAGTTCAGGCTCGGCCAATAAAATCTGAGCGGCCGGAGCCAGCGCGATCACTCTTCCCGAGCGCCACACCGCCGCCGCGAGGCTCAAGGATCCCCGCTGGCGGGTCGGCGTCGGCGCGCCAGCCTCGTCCAATATCAGCCACTCGGTCTCTTCTTGGCCGGGTGGGGGAAGACGGAGCAAAAG
Organism: uncultured Gammaproteobacteria bacterium; assembly: GCA_963721095.1. GTDB lineage: Bacteria > Pseudomonadota > Gammaproteobacteria > Steroidobacterales > Steroidobacteraceae > Bog-1198. The sequence continues at coordinate 487,557 of CAVRHU010000002.1, forward strand.
TGATTGCGGCATTAAAGGGTCCCGAATGATCGCAGCAGCGGCGTGACCTTGGTATTGCCGCGAAACAAAAGACTGTACAAGGTGAACTCCGTAGTGCCAAGCGCAACGCGCGTGGTGAGCTGGAAGTATTGACTTTTCACATCGATGGGATTGCCCTTGGTTGCCATGGCTTTCTGGCCGGCAAAGCTCGTGGCGACATTGGTGAAAGTCTGCACATCCGGGAAGCAGCCGGTCTTGCGGCCATTCGTGAGCACGGCAGGGTTGTTCGACCATTCGCCATTCAGGCCTTCCACCAGGCTCTCGAGCACGAGTGCGGGGGCCGTGCACAGATTTATCGCGGTATTGGCGCTGGGTAGCGCCGTGACATAGGGGGCGATCTTTCGATAGCGGTCGGCGCCGAAGCCGGGAAGATTCATGAGCTCGGTGGGCGACATCATGGGCCAATTGCCGGTGCGGTAGGGCGGCGTCTGCGAGGTATAGACCGCGTCCTCCGCGCCATCGGGATTTCCCACGACGTCGTCCTGATCGAGCCAATCTCGCGCCAGTCCCGCCCATTTGGGTTCGACGCCGACCGAGACCAAAAGCCGCTGGAATTGCTGCAGCGGCAAGGGATCTTCCGTGACGCCATCCGCCCCCAAGCGCGCGAGGCTATTCAAATTGAAGCGTCCCTGCATGTCTTCCAGTGAACCCTGCATGCTGCCGATCGGCTCGCCCTCCGGATTGTTGTCCGGTGTGATGGGCAGCGGCTGAGTCGTCTGCGCCCAAGGTCCGGCCAAGGTGGTGGCCTGCGGATTCATTTGCGCGTCCTGCATGAGCACATCGGCTGCCAGCGCTTCGGCGCCCAGGCCGAAGTGCAGTGCCTGCTCCGCGGCCATCATGCCGGTGGTCCGCCGCAGCTCGAGAAAGCCGTCGAAACTCAATTTAGTCGCAAGCACGGTCGCGAGCGCGACCAGGATGAGTGCGATGATCAACGCGACGCCGCGCTGTCGTTGGATACCACCCTGGAAGGACTTCATCCGGAGACCTCGACGAGCCGGCGTATCGCACCCCAATCCTTGAATTGGATGATGATTTCAACCGCCACGGGCCGCGACTGCCAGTCGACGGTGGAACCATTTTGAATGGCCGTGCTCTCCGGCCATTGGGTCTGCCAGGCCTGATTGCTATCAAGATAGCGAAGCTGCACCCCCTTCACGCCCGTCAAGAGGTCCTGAACCACCGGTTTATTTCCCTGCACCGTGTCCAAATTGACCTGGTAACTGCGCTTGAGTACATCGCCCACCAGGGCATAAGAAACTCGCTGCAAGGTGCTGCGTTGCTGCCCGGCGGTGTTCGACCATCCGGCGCGGGTCAGATCGACCATGGAAACCGCGCTCGGGTCGGTCGTCGATCCGAAACCTGAGCTCGAACCTGAGCCGGAATTGAAACTCATGCCGGGGCTTGGGGCGGCGCCCGAGTTGAAGGACATACCGGGAGTTGAACTGGAGCCGGCGCTGGAATTGGCGCCGAGGCTGGCTGCGGTGACCGTCACGCTCCCGGCACCCGGCGTGCCGCGCAAGGCTGGAAGCCGGCTTTGCCCGAGGATGTCGCGCACCGGCCGCGGTACCAATTGTGCGAAATCGGCGACCATGATGCGCATGCCGAATTCAATTTCGCGCGAGCGCTTCAGAGAGTCCTCGGTGCGCTCCGCGGAGATTCGCGCCGCACGGTAGGTCGAGTATCCCAGTCCCGCCATGATTGCCAAAATCAGCAATGCGACCAAGATCTCAACCAAGGTGAATCCCGATGCACGCCGCAACTTCAGGAACCGCGTGCTCATGGGTTTGACGGGGGAGTCGGCGTGGGCGTCGGCCTGATGGGTGTGCCGACCGGCGGCGCGCCCGGCACCTGGACCGGTGTGCCCACGCCGGGTTGCGTGCCGGCTCCGGGTGAACCGGGGACGGTGGCCGTGACGACGCCGGCCGTCCAATCCACGGTCGTCGATCCCGGCGTCGCCACCGAGCTGCCGAGAAAGCCCACGGCCTGTGCCAGCGGATTGCCCTTGGTTTTGGCATCGCCCAAATACACGCGGACCACCACGCGTTTCATGCTGGCAATGCTGGTGTCGAAATAGCGCGTGTCGTAATGCCATTTGCGGTTGCCGAAATCAAGCACGCCGGTATCGGTGTTCTGCCCAAACTTCGTGACATTGAGGCGCACCTCCGAGAGGCGATTGAGCGCGATCCACTGCGCCAAGGATTTGTCACGCAGAAACCCGCTGGTGCGCGCCGTGCCGTTCACCGCCACCATCAGCGCAGTCAGGCCGAGCGCGACAACCACGAGCGCGACGAGCACCTCGACCAGCGTAAAGCCCCGCGTTCGCCGTGCATTGCTCAACTGCGCTTTTCCACTTTGTTCGAACTCTCGCGCGAAATCTTGCCGAGTGCGTCGCCATCGATGGCCGCCTTGGCTTGCGTGGCGGTGCGCTCCAGGATGAGCCGAAATGGCGTGCCTTCGCCGCTCGCGGCGATGGCGATTTGCGGATTGGGCGGCGCGCCGTCGGATAAGTTCCGATCGATGGGATTGATGACGACGGTTTGCGAGTCGAGCTGCAGTTGAAAGCTGATGCCTTTGGGCAGTTCGCGATGCCGAAATTCGCGTTCTTGGTCGAGCATCAACCAGCGGTCGCGGCGCGTGTCGTAGACCACGAACTCATAGGCGCTCGGCTCGATTCGCAAACCGAAATCGCGGCCCTCCAAAAGCGCGCGCTCGTGCAGCAGGCCGACCAACCCCTCGATGCGGCGGCTCTCCTCGTCGAGCTGGCTGTCCCGGCCGGTCGAACTCACCGTCAGGACCGTGAGCGAAATGACCACCGTGATGATCAGAATCACGACCAAGATTTCGACGAGTGTAAAGCCCTTGCTGCGCATGGCCGGCTCCTGCCTCAGCTAGGAGCCTGTCCTGGCTTATTTCTGATCGACCGTATAGCTCGTGATGTCCGCATCGGGACCTTCGCCGCCGGGTTTGCCATCGCGGCCGTACGAAACGATGTCGTATTCGCGGCCATCGGCACCCGGGCTCGTGTAGAGATAGGGGTTACCCCAGGGATCCTTGGGGACCTGCTTCAGGTAGCCGTTGGGCGGATAGTTGGTGATCGTCGGATCGGCGGGCTGCTTGACCAGGGCCTGCAGTCCCTGCTCGGTCGTGGGGTATTTGAAATTATCGAGGCGGTACAGGTCCAACGCGGTGCCGATCGATTTGATATCGGTCTTTGCCGCCGTGATGCGAGCCGTATCGACCTTGCCCAGGATATTTGGCACCACGAGTGCGCCCAGCACTGCCAGAATGACCACGACAACCATGATCTCAATTAAGGTAAACCCGCCTTGGCGATGACACATAGTGACCTCGAAAATTCCTCAGATCATAGCAAAATAGAGCAGCGCGATGCCCCGTAGGGCCACAGTCCGATTTGAGCCGATCGCCGCGGCACTACAGTGGGATCGCGGCCGATGGATTTGGTTGCTTCTTATTTTGCTGCTGCTGGGCGGCGTGTTGGGACTTGGCGACAGTATTGCAGCACTGTTGCGTTATGATCGCAGCGCGATCGCGGCGGGCGGCTGGTGGCGGTTGCTTACCGCCCACATCGTGCATCTGGACGCGCACCACCTGGTCCTCAATGAACTGGGCTTGGTGTTGATGTGGTCATTGTTCGCCCAGGACTATGACGCGGAAGAATGGTGCGCAATCGTCTTGAGCGGCGCGTTGGCGATCAGCTCGGGATTGTGGTGGTTGAGCCCCCACGTCAGCTGGTATGTGGGAGCTTCGGGGGTACTGCACACGGTCATGGCCGCCGGAACGGCGAAACATCTCGCCACGCGGGCCTGGGATCGGTGGATATTGCTCGTGGGGTTGTGCGCGAAATTGGCCTGGGAACAGTGGGGCGGCCATCCCACTCCCGGGGTCGTCGTTGACGCCCATTTGTATGGGGCTGCCTGCGGATTTGCGGTAGGCGCCGCACTGTCGTGGCGGGCCGCTATAATTCGACGGCGGATAGAACAAGGGTAGAAGAATACATGTCGCTTGCCTTCGTATTTCCCGGCCAGGCCTCCCAGTCCATCGGCATGATGAGCGCCCTGGCGCGGATTTCTCCCGTTATTGGTGCGACGTTTGCCGAGGCCAGCGGGGTGCTGGGATACGATCTCTGGCAGCGATGTCAGGAGGGCCCCGCGGAATTGCTCAATTCGACCGAATGTACGCAGCCGGCGATGTTGACCGCGGGGGTCGCGACTTATCGGCTGTGGCGCGAGCGCGGCGGTGCATTGCCGGCAATGATGGCGGGACACAGTCTCGGGGAGTGGAGCGCGCTGGTGGCGGCCGAGTATTTGGATTTCAAGAGCGCGGTGGACTTGGTCCGATACCGCGGCGAACTCATGCAGGCGGCAGTGCCGAGCGGCGAGGGCGGTATCGCGGCCATTTTGGGACTCGAGGATACGGATGTCGAAGCCGCGTGCCAGGAAGCCTCGCAGGGTGAAGTCGTTGAAGCGGTCAATTTCAACGCCCCCGGGCAGGTTGTGATCGCGGGGCATGCGACCGCGGTCGCGCGGGCGATCGAAACGGCCACGGCCAAGGGCGCGCGCCGCGCCATGTCGCTGCCCATGAGCGTGCCTGCGCATAGCTCGCTCATGAAGCCTGCCGCGGAAAAGTTGCGGGTGCGGTTGCAAGCCACGCCGGTGGCGGAGCGTTCGGAGGTCAAGGTTTACGGCGTTGATTGCAAGATCCACACGAATGCGAACGATGTTCGCGCAGGCCTGGTGAAGCAGTTGCCGACACCGGTTTATTGGGCGGCAACGGTGCGCACCATGATTTCCGCAGGGGCAACGCAAATTATCGAGTGCGGGCCGGGTAAAGTGTTGACGTCCCTGAATCGGCGCATCGACAAGAACCGGGATCTTAAAATGCTGGCGCTCGAAGATCCGCAGGCTTTCGATGAGGCGCTGGCGGCGGTGGCATAACCTATGTTGAACGGAGAGATTGCCTTGGTGAGTGGCGCTTCGCGCGGCATCGGCGCCGCAATTGCGGAGCGCCTGGGGCTAGACGGTGCGAGGGTGGTCGGCACGGCCACCACGGCCGAGGGCGCCGCCCGCATTACGGAGACCCTGAGCAAGCACGGCGGCCGCGGCGCGGTGCTCAACGTGACCGACCAGGCATCGATCGATGCGCTGATGTCCGACATCGAGGGCAAGGAGGGCGCGATCGGTATTCTTTGCAACAATGCCGGGATCACGCGCGACACCCTGCTGCTGCGAATGAAGCAGGACGATTGGGACGATGTGATCCAAACGAATCTGGCCTCCGTTTTTCGGCTCTCCAAAGCGGTGCTGCGCGGGATGATGAAGGCCCGCAAGGGCAGGATCATCAGCATCACTTCCGTGGTCGGCTTGACCGGCAATGCCGGCCAGGCCAACTATGCGGCGGCCAAGGCGGGCATTCTCGGTTTCACCAAATCACTGGCCCGGGAGGTCGGTTCGCGAGGGATCACGGTGAACGCCATCGCCCCGGGATTCATCGATACGGACATGACGCGCGCGCTGAACCCGAGCCAGCAGGAGGCTTTGAACGCCCAAATTCCCCTCGGAAGACTGGGCCAGCCGGCGGATATTGCCGCGGCGGTGGCGTTTCTATGCTCGGCCGACGGCGCCTATATCACGGGCGAGACCTTGCACGTGAACGGCGGTATGTTCATGCCGTGAGCGTTTTTGGGCCCTTAGTTGCAAGTTTTTGTCAAGACGACCATGAGGTGCCGGGTATCAAATACGCCGTGATGGTAGCCGCCGTCGCCGCGTTCACATAAAATACGCGCCCGGTCGATGCCACTGGTCGCGGGGGTTGAAAAACCGCATGAATAGCCATTCCGAGAGGACACCATAACGATGAGTACTGTTGAGCAGCAGGTTAAAAAGATCGTGGCCGAGCAGTTGGGTGTGAAAGAAGAAGAAGTGACCAATGATGCCTCGTTCGTCGACGACTTGGGGGCCGACTCACTGGACACGGTGGAACTGGTGATGGCGCTCGAGGAAGAATTCGAGACGGAAATTCCGGATGAAGACGCCGAAAAAATCACCACGGTGCAGCAGGCAATCGACTACATCAATTCGCACAAGGGCAAGGCCTGAAGCCCTGTCGATCCCGCTCCGCGTCCTTTCGCCCGTTTCATAGGATTATTGGGCAATGAGCAAACGACGCGTCGTCATTACAGGTCTTGGGATCGTCTCGCCCGTCGGCAATGACGTCGCCACGGCGTGGGCCAATATCCTGGCCGGACGCAGCGGCATCGCTCCGATAGAGAGGTTCGACACCACCAATTTCCCGACCCACTTCGGCGGCGAAATCAGAAAGCTGGATCTCGAACCCTACATGACGCCGAAGGATGCGCGCCGCATGGACGCCTTCATGCAGTACGGCGTGGTGGCAGGCATTCAAGCCATGCGCGATTCCGGGTTTCAAGTGACCGAGGCCAATACGCAGCGCGTCGGCATCATGATGGGTTCGGGAATGGGCGGCCTGGAATCGATCGAAGAGGCCTACGACCGTTATATGGAGAACCACTCTCCGAAAAAAGTGTCGCCATTCTTTATTCCGGCCAGCATCATCAATCTGGTCGGCGGACACTTGTCCATCGTCTTCAAGATCACCGGCCCCAATCTGGCGGTGGCCACGGCCTGCACCACCTCGACGCACGCAATCGGACTGGCCATGCGTTTGATCCAGTGGGGCGAGGTCGATGCGATGCTGGCGGGCGGTTCGGAGATGGCGACTTGTCCGACCGGCATGAGCGGCTTCGCCCAGGCGAAAGCACTCTCGCAGCGCAACGACGATCCGCAGGCGGCCAGCCGTCCCTGGGATAAGGATCGCGACGGCTTTGTCATGGGCGATGGCGCCGGCGCCATGATGCTGGAGGAATACGAACACGCCAAGGCGCGCGGCGCGAAGGTTTATGCCGAGGTGGTGGGATTCGGCATGAGCGGCGATGCCTTTCACGTGACCGCGCCGCCGGAAGACGGCGAGGGTGCGCGAAAAGCCATGTCGAACGCGTTGCGCGATGCGCAGCTGAATCCTGGGCAAGTGCAATACGTCAATGCGCATGCCACGTCGACGGAACTCGGCGACCGCGCCGAAACGCTGGCGATTCGACGGGCGTTCGGCGTCGCCGCCGACCAGCTCGCGGTGAGCTCGACCAAATCCATGACGGGGCATCTGCTGGGCGCGGCCGGCGCGGTCGAGGCGATTTTCTCGGTCCTGGCCTTGTGCGACCAAGTGGCGCCGCCCACCATCAATCTCCACCAGCCTGGCGAGGGCTGCGACCTGGACTATGTGCCGAACACGGCGCGTCCCATGTCGCTCAATTACACCCTCTCCAATTCATTTGGCTTCGGTGGCACCAACGGTTCGCTCATTTTCCGCCGGCTTTGAGCCGAATAGCCGTTTCGCTGGCGGTGTTGCTGCTGGCCGCAGCCGCGGCCACCGCGCTGATTTACAGTGTCCGCAGTCTCGATACACCCGTTGCAGTTGACGGCGCCGATGCGCTTCAAGGTGCCGGCGGGCGCGAGTTTTGCGCGCGTCGCAGGCGACTTGGGCAGGCAGGGTGTCGTCGCGCACCCCAGAGCATGGATCGTGTACGCACGTTTGAAGGGTTTGGCGCCGGCCGTCAAGGCGGGCGAATACGAGATCCAGCCCGGCACGACGCCGCGCGAGCTGTTGACGAAAATGGTGAATGGCGAGGTGCTGCTGCATTCGTTCACGATCGTGGACGGTTGGCGCGTGCAGGATTTGCTCGACGCGCTGCGCCGAAATTCGGACATCGCCGCCACATTGCCGCCGGCGGCAAATTCGCCCGCGCACGGCGCAACGGTCATGGCGAAACTCGGCAGTCCGGGCACCGATGCCGAAGGGCAGTTCTTGCCGGAGACGTATCGCTTCATCGGCGGCACTCCAGACATCGAGGTGCTGCGGCAGGCGCATGCGGCATTGGTGCATGAGCTGGATGCAGATTGGGCGAACCGCGATCCGGATGTGCCGCTGCACAGTTCCTATGACCTGCTGATCATGGCTTCCATTGTCGAGAAGGAAAGCGGATTGCCGCAAGAGCTGCCCAAGATTGCCGGTTTGTATTTGCATCGTCTGGCGATAGGCATGCGCTTGCAAGCCGATCCCACGGTCATCTATGGCCTGGGTGAGCGCTACGATGGGAATATTCACACCGTGGATTTGCAAACCGACGGACCCTACAACACCTATACCCGGGTCGGATTGCCGCCGACGCCGATTGCGTTGGCCGGCGCGGCGGCGATCCGCGCAACCGCGCGGCCGGAAAAAACCGATGCGCTGTATTTTGTGGCCTCGACCAAGGGCGATGGCAGTCACGTGTTTTCAGCGACGCTCGAGCAGCACAATGCGGCCGTCGCGGCCTATGTGGCACATCAGCGCAAGGCGGCGCAGGAATCCGTGCGATGAGCGCCTTGGGCCGGTTTGTGACGCTGGAGGGAATCGAGGGTGTCGGCAAGACCACGCAGGTGGCGCGGCTGTCGAGTGCTTTGAGCGCGCGCGGTGTTGCGCATGTGGTGACGCGCGAGCCCGGCGGTACGCCTTTGGCCGAGAGCATCCGCCAAGTCGTGCTGAGCGCGCGCGAAGAGACGCTGCCGCCGACCGCGGAGCTTTTGCTGATGTTCGCGGCGCGCGCAGTGCATCTTGCCAATCACATCGAGCCCAATCTTCGCGCCGGGCGGTGGGTCATTTGCGATCGATTCACGGACGCGACCTTTGCCTATCAAGGAGGCGGCCGGCAGTTGGGCGCGGAGCCGATCCGGGAATTGGAGACGCTGGTTCAAGGAAGCTTGCGCCCGGACCTCACCATCCTGCTGGACGCACCGGTTGACGCTGCCTTGGCGCGCGCCGCGGCCCGCAATGCGGGAGGTGCGGCGGATCGATTCGAACGCGAACGCGCTGAATTCTTCGAGCGGGTCAGAAATGCCTATCTGGCCCGGGCAGCGGCGGAACCCAATCGCATCGCGCTGGTGGATGCCACGCAAAGCGTCGAAGACGTCAGCGCGCGCATTCTCGAGCAGATGAAGGTGCGCGCTTGGATTTCCTGAGCGCCGATTCTCTGCCCTGGCTGAAGGACTCGCAGCGGCGAGTGCGGGCGGCGTTCGATGCCGGGCGGCTGCCGCATTCCTTGTTGCTGTTGAGCGCGCCGGGCCTGGGTGCGGAGGCACTCGCAAATTGGATGACGGCGTTGGCATTGTGCGAGTCGCCCGCCGAGCGGCCCTGCGATTCTTGCGCCTCGTGCCGGCTGCTGCGCTCCGATACGCATCCCGATGTGCATACCGTGCGGCTCGAGGATGATGCGCAGCAGATCAAAGTCGACCAAGTGCGGGAACTGATCGATTCGTTGATGCTCAAGAGCTATCGCGGCGGCTACAAGGTCGGCGTCATTGAAGGGGCGGAGGCGTTGAATGCGAATGGCGCCAACGCCTTCTTGAAGACTTTGGAGGAACCTGCGTCACGCACGATGCTCATTTTGATTGCGCGTCCAAATCATCGCCTGCCGGCGACCATTGCCAGCCGTTGCCTTCGTCTCACTCTGCGGGCTCCGCCCACCGAGGCCGCGCTGCAATGGCTCAAGGCGAATTCGCCGGCGGCTGTGCACTGGGATGCGGCGTTGGCGCTGGCCGGCGGGGCGCCGCTGTTGGCGTTGCAATTGGACGCCGAGGGCTTGGCCGCCCTCGATGCCGACATGCGCCAGAGCATTGCCGAATTATCGCAAGGCTCGGTGGACATCACGCTGCTTAGCGAGCGATGGGTGCGCTCCAATCCGGGCCTGCGTATCACCTGGCTTGAGAACTGGATCACACAGCGAGTACATGCAGCGCTGGGAAGCGCGACTTCACCTCAAACTGCGGAACCGGTCCGCTTGCCTGCCGCTTTACTTAAGCCCAAGATAAGAGCCCTATTTGAGCTGCTGGACGCTGCGCGCGACATCAGGCGTCTCGCCTCGACCGGTATGAATCAGCAATTGGCCCTCGAGGCTTTGTTGATGGGCGGTCGAGCGGCGTTGGGGAAGTGAGAGTCATTGGAATTTAGGAATTGAGAAGTCCAAGTAATAAACCCGGTCTCCTGACGCTTACCATCAAGGACAAGAGCGCGCTGTATCTCGCCTACATGCCCTTCGTCAAGAATGGCGGCTTGTTCATTCCCACGAACAGCAATTACCGGTTGGGCGATGAAGTGTTCATGCTGCTGAATCTCATGGGCGAGGAAGAAAAGCTGCCCGTCGCCGGACGCGTGATTTGGATGACTCCCAAAGGGGCGCAGGGCAAGCGAACCGCGGGCATCGGTGTTCAGTTCAGCGATCAAGATCGCGGCAACACCCAGAAAAAAATCGAAAATTATCTCGCCGGCGCGCTCGGCGGAGACAAACCCACGCATACCATGTGAAGGCCCAAGCGGCCCACGCGAAATACTTGGGCGCGCTTACCTGGCGCTCGAAGCCGGGCGCTGCGAAACCGGCGGCTGCGAAATCGGTTCCACGTAGACAGGTTCGGAAGTGGGCGCCCGAGGGGTCGTCAGCCCGCGATATTGTCTGTGCGGCACGCGGAACAGCAGTACCGTCACGACGATGATCACGATCAGAAAAAAAATCAAAAGATAGCGGTGAACCCACAGAAACGACGGCGCGCGGTATTCGAACCGCGGCTTGATGGGGTAGCTGCTCGGCCCGCCGGGACCCGGTGTGGAATCAGCCACTACGCGAGCGCGCCGCGTCGCTGGCCGCGAGTCCGCCTTTCAAAACATAGGCCTCGAAGCCGCGTTCGCTCAAGATATACGCCGCGGCGGAACTGCGCCGGCCGGTGTCGCAGCACACGACATACTGCGTATTCTTGTCCAGTGCATTGATCTTCAAGCGGATGAAATACAGCGGAATATTCACGGCATCGTCGATGCGAAAATTTTGAAATTCGCTGGGCAGGCGCACATCCAGCCACTTGCCGCCGCCGGCGACGATTTCCCGCGCCTTCTGCTGGTCGACCCACTGCAGCAGGGGTTCGTTGAGCAGGGTTTGAAAGTCATTTTTGCCAAGCCGCATCAGGGTGCCGTCGCTCGACATGGTGACGGTGGCGTTGCGTTTGGCCTCGGCAATCAATGCTTCCTCGCCGAAGCTGTCGCCCGGACCCAATTCCGCCAGCTTGATGCCTTCCTTGTTCAGGGGCGTCTCGCGCGTCACCGTGCATTTGCCGGCGACGACCACGTAGAAGAAATCGCCCTCGGTGCCTTGCTTGATGACGATGTCGCCGGCGCGGTAGTTGATGCGCTGCATGCGCATGAAGATTGCTTGAATATTCGCCGGCGGGATCCGATGAAACGCCTTGGTTTGCAGCAGCGTCGTCATCCAGTCGCCGGTAACATCCAAGCCGTCGCCGCGCAACTCCGCCACTTCGTACTGACCGGTTTGATCCCAGGTCAGGAGCACGTCCAGCAGATCGCTGTCGATCATGATGTATTCAACATCCATCGCGGCGCGAGCGGTAAATTTTCGCGGCAATCCTGGCGCGAGCGCCGCGCGCGCTTCAGCGGTACCGGACCTGATCACTCCCATCACGCGATCGTCGGCTCGCAGCTCGACTTGACCGCTGACCAGGTAGAAGGTGCGTTTGTCGGTGTCGCCTTCCTTGAACAGCAAGCGGCCCGCGCTCAGATCGCGCACCACGGTTTTGCGGGCAAGCGCGTGCAGGTTTTCAGCCTTCAGGCCGTCCAGCGGCGAGAAGGTCTTCAATACGGCAAGGTCGACTGGTCGATCGTCCATCGAAAAATTCTTTCGCCCCTAGGCTTTCAACCCTATGATTTTGCCTGCGAATGCTACCATACGTGGCGGTGGCACCGACCATGCAGTGGTTCACAGACCCCAACCGGCATCCGGGCGGAACCGCACGCCGTAGCGATCAGCAAGCTCGTTCAGGCGCTTGACAACCTCCGCGATGCCGCGCTCGTCGGCGTAGTGCAGAGGACCGCCGCGAAACGGTGCGAATCCCGTCGCAAAAACCGCGCCGGCGTCGAGCAAATCGGCGTCCTGCACCGTCGCTTCGCGCAGGACCGCGACGGCTTCGTTGAGCATCGGCAAAATCAAACGATCTTCCAAATCCGCGGGCACCGCGGAGTCCTCGACGTGGTGCTTTTGCGCTTTGCCGTCCTGCCAGCGGTAGAAGCCCTCGCCGCTCTTGCGGCCGAGTTTTTTCTGTTCCACGAGTTTGATCAAGATCTGCGGAATTTCGCGCTGAAAGGCGCTGCTCAGCACTCGGCCGACCTGCAGCGAGACGTCCAGGCCGACCACGTCGGTGAGTTCGATCGGTCCCATCGGCATGCCGAACCGCACGGCCGCTCGATCGATGATTTCCGGGGGCACGCCGGCTTCGAGCGCGAACAGGGCCTCGTTGACGTAGGGTGTGAGAATGCGGTTCACCACGAATCCGGGCGCGCTCTTGCAGGGCAACGGCAGCTTGTCGAGCTTGCGGGTGAACCTGAGGGCATCGGTCACCACCTGCGCACGGCTGCTCGCCCCTTGCACCACTTCCACCAATTGCAGCTGCGCCACGGGGTTGAAGAAGTGAATGCCCACCAAGCGCCCGGGATCGCGAAGATTCTGGCTCAAGGTCTCGATTTTGATGCTGGAAGTGTTGGTGGCCAGGATGGCGGAGGGTTTGAGCTTGGGCTCGAGCTCCGCATACAGCGCACACTTCGCAGCAACGTTTTCGAATATGGCTTCGATCACGACATCGGCGTCGGCTACGCCGTCGCCGTTGACGTCCATCGTGAGACGTGCGGCCGCAGCGGCGGCGGCCGCGGGATCCTTGAGGCGCCTGGCGAAAAACGACTTGGCGCGTGCCAGGGCCGGCGCGATCAATTCTTCGCTGCGGTCTTGCAACGTCACCGTCATGCCGCGAAAGGCCGACCAGGCCGCAATATCGCCGCCCATGACGCCGGCGCCGATGACATGCACATGCTTGAACACGGCGGTCGAGTCGCCGCCCAAGCCCTTGAGCCGGTCTTGCAGCAGAAACACTCGCACCAGGTTGCGCGACGATGGTGAACACATCAATTCGCTGATCGAGCGGGCCTCCGCCTCATAAGCGGCGGCGCCCGTCGCCCCATATCGCCGCCACAAATCCACAATGGCGTAGGGGGCGGGGTAATGTTCGCGCCGTACGCTGCGACTCAAGGTCGCGAGGGTCTGCTTGGCGACCCAGCGACGCGCCAAGCCCAAATTCATGAGTCGGTCGACCAAGGGTGCTGAGCGCGTCGGCGGGCGCCGCAGCAGCAGAGATTTGGCGCGAGCCGCAAGTTCCGCAGGCGGCGCGAGTTCATCCAAGAGGCCGACGCGCAGCGCTTGCGCGCCGCGGAACGGGCGGCCCTTGAGCATGAGTTCCAGGGAGCGCCGCACGCCCATCAAGCGCACGCTGCGGACCGTTCCGCCGAATCCGGGATGAATGCCGAGCAGCACCTCCGGCAGCCCCAGTGACAACGCGGCGTCGTCGGCGCCGATGCGGTACGTACACGCCAGGGCCAACTCCAGTCCGCCGCCCAACGCAAAGCCGCGGATCGAGGCTACGCTCGGGCAGCGTAGCTGCTCGAGCTGTTGCATGACGGCCTGGCCGGCGCGAACCAGCGCATAGCCCTCCTCGGGTGAGCGGATCCTAACGAATTCCTTGATATCGGCGCCGGCGATGAATCCGCTCGCCTTGCCCGATTGCACGATGGTTCCAACCGGCCGCAGCGCCGCGATTTCGGTGAGCTTTGCCGAGAGTTCCCGCACCATGTCGCCCGACAATACATTGGCAGAACTGCCCGCCATGTCGGCCGTAAGCCACGCAACCCGATCGGCATCGACCTGCAGAGTCCAGTTGCTCATGCCGCTTGTTCGATTCCGCCATGGATGGTGAAGTCGCACACCAAGGGCAGGTGATCCGAGAACTGCACCTCGGGTATTTCGAAGCGATTCACTTCGATCTGCGCGCTATGCAAAATGAAATCCAACTCCTTGCGGGGGCTGCGGCTGGGGTAGGAAAACAGCCCCTTGGTATTGGCGCTGCGCAGACCCGCGGCCTGTGTGAACAGGTAGATTTCGTGATCGCCCCAGTAGGTATTGAAGTCGCCGGCGACGATCACGGGCTTCGCGGTTTTGCGCACCAGGTCATAGAGGTAGCGCAGCTGATATTGGCGATGCCTGAACTTCAGGGACAAATGCACCAGGAATATGGCGATGTCATCGAGTTCCAATTCGATGATGAGCCGCTTGATGCCGGTGTCGAAATAATGGAAACGCTCGCCGCGAACCCGGGGCGCCGCGAGGAACGCGTTGGCCTGCTTGCGCACGATCGGCACCATGTGATTCACCGACGCGACGCCATACTTGCACTCATAGGTCGAGTAGTGGCCCAGGGAGCGGGCAATGAAATCCGCCTGATTGATCATTCCGGTGCGGATGGACCCGGTATCGACCTCGATGAGGCCAACCACATCGGGGTCCTGCTGCTTGATGAACTCCGTTATGCGCGACAGCACATGGCGGCTGGAGCGAAGATAGCCGGCTCCCGGCACCGGCAGGTGGAAGGCGGGCCCGGTCCCGGTGGCATAACGTATATTGTAGATCAACAATCGCACCAGGCATTGTATCTGGCGGGCGATACTTCGCGCATGCCCATCGTCAAGTTACACTAGGGAAATGTCGGCCAATCCTATCCGCCTGTTCGTATCCCACGCGTGGCTGGAAAATGACGACTACACGCGAGTCTTCGAGTACCTCGAGGCATCGGGTACCTTTTACTATCTCAACACCAGCCAGCCGCAAGCCAAGCAACCGATCGACAAGGAATCGCAGCGCGAGGATTTGCGCCGGCAAATCGCGCCCTGCGAAGTGGTGGTTGTCCTGCCCGCCGTATATCGCCTCGCCCCGGAGCTGGTGCTGTTTCAGATGAATTTCGCCAAAGCGGCCGACAAGCCCATCGTGGCAATGGAAAATTTCGGTTCCACCGAGCCGCTGCCGAAGGCCATCAAGGATCTCGCCGATGAAGTGAGCGCCTGGAACGAACGCAATTTGATCGACGCACTGCGCCGCCAGGCGCGCCATCAAGAAACGACGCGCTGGGACACCATAGACTTCAAGCTTGATTGACCCCGGCCGTGCGGGCACGAGACGCTCAATATCGCCGCGATGAGTTTCGAATGCCTGCTATCGGTCGTGCAGCCACGCTCCGACCCGTAGGCCGCAATTCAGGTGTCGTCCATTACACGGGCGTCGGCAGCGTGATATCGAGCGGCTCAGTGCTGGACCAGCCGGTTAATATTACCGTGCCTAGTTACTCGCGATCAGAGGCGCTGCGAACTCTTCGGTGGGGCGATCTACGGAATGCAACTGCACGACGGTGCCGGCGCGCGTTGCGCCTTGCTGTGATTTGCACATGAGACCAAAAATCTCGACGATCTGCGCGGCGCACTCGTCCGCTTCTTGATTCGACATCTTGCGCACCGACGCGGCCACCGCATCCTCGCCGCGCAAAGGCTGCACTCCGCAAAGACAGCGCATGACGTGGGCGTAGGACTCGCGCACTTCGGTTGGGACTTCATCGGCGGGCAGCGAGACAAGATAGCGGCGATAGGCGCAAACCAAACGTTGTTTGATCGGTGTCGATCGCACCAATTCCAGTGTGGCGAAGTGGAAACATTCCCAGGCAGTGATCATAAAACCCCACCGTAAACAAAGACGCAAACCTAAAGTGGTTTCGAGGCTGCTAGCTTCAGGGGAGTCTTGTTAAATCAAGACTCTGCGACTGGAATATACAAGACAATCGCGGAAACGCAACGCGGATTTTGTCAAAGATTTGAACCACGTCCGCGCATCGATTGGACGGTCATTTTGGGGTATGTTCTAGAAATACACTGACATAATCGATGTATGTGATTGAATTTGAGAAATAAATATCTCGGATTTCACAGTCCGAGATCTTAACTGCTGTGCTCATACCAGCCGCCACCGAGCACTTTGTACAAAGTGACGAGGTTTTGCAGTCGCGCAAGTTTGACGCTCACCAAGGATTGCTGGGCGGCATAGAGCGAGCGCTGCGAATCCAGCACTCCCAGATAGTTGTCGACGCCGCCGGTGAAGCGCATGTTGGAGAGCCGAAAGCTCTCGCCACTGGCCTGTACCAGCGCCGTGTCCGCAGCGACCTGCGCATCGAGAGTTGCACGGCCTGCCAACGCATCGGCAACCTCGCGAAACCCGCTTTGAATTGCTTGCTCGTACTCCACCACCAAGATGTCCTTTTGGACTTTGGCCAGCTTGAGGGAGGCGACATTCGCACCGCCCGCAAAGATCGGCAAGCTGATCTGCGGGGAGAAGGTCCAGGCGCTGGAACCTTGGGTGAAAAGCCCCGACAGCTGGGTGCTCGCGGTCCCGTACGAGCCGGTTAGCAAAATACTGGGAAAGAACGCAGCGCGCGCGGCGCCGATATTGGCATTCGCGGCAATCAAATTGTGCTCGGCTGCGAGGATGTCGGGCCTCTGCACCAAGACCTCCGAGGGGACGCCCGCGGGCAAATCCGTGAGCAGGGTTTCTTCATCGAGATCGACATCCGCGACGAATCCACTGGGTAGGGGCGCACCGAGCAAAAGGACCAGGGCATTTTGGTCTTGCGCCACTTGACGCCGATATTGCGCAAGGTTTGCCTGCGCAGTCGCCACGGTGGTTTCCGCCTGATGCAAATCGAGCGCCGTGCCTACGCCGCCCTCGAAGGTCAGACGAATCAATTTGAGAGATTCTTGCTGGCTCTTGAGGGTTTCCTCGGTGATGCGCAATAGTTTCTGGTCGGCCAGCCAGGTCAGATAGGCATTGGCCACTTCAGCAATGACGCTGATCTGCGTGCTGCGGCGGGTCTCTACGTAACCCAAATACTGCTGCAATTTCGCATGGTTCAAGCTGCGAATGCGGCCGAACAAATCAAGTTCGTACGAGGTGAAGCCGATGCCGACATCGAAGTAGCGGAAAATCCCGCTGCTGGACCCGCTGGCTGTTCCGACGCCGGTGGGGGAGCCCGCTCCGGAGGCGAGGGGCGCAACCGCGGCCGGAAACTTTTCCACTTCTTCGAGGGCGGTCGCGGATATTTTCGGGAAAAGATCCGCGCGCTGGATTTGGTATTGCGCACGCGCGGCGGCAATGTTGAGCGTGGCGGTCTGCGCGTCATAATTGTGCTGCAGCGCCTGTTCGATCAGAGTCTGCAGTTTTGGATCGGTAAAAAACTCCCGCCAGCCGATCTGCGCTGCATTGCGCTGGGAAACGTCCTGTGCGCTTTGCGCAGGCGAAGCCGCGGAATCTTCAGTCGGAGCTGCCGGAGGAGGCATTGCCGGCCACTGCGGCGTCACGGCCGGCGGCGGGCGCCGGTAGTGCGGCTCGAGCGTGCAGCCTATCAGGATAGGAACCAGGCAGGCGCCAAGCAAGATTTGATTCTTCACGGCGGGCTCCGCGGGGTCGCATCATCCGGCTCCGGGCTTTCGGCGTGGTGAGGTGTCGCGCCCTGGAGCCATTTCAATGTGGCGACGAAAAACACCGGCACGAAGAAAATCGCCAAAACAGTTGCCGAAAACATGCCGCCGATAACGCCGGTGCCGATGGCATTTTGGCCGCCCGAGCCGGCGCCGCTGGATATCGCCAAGGGCATGACGCCAAGCATGAACGCCAGCGAGGTCATGAGTATGGGCCGCAGGCGTTGCCGGGCGGCATGCACGGTCGCCTCCACCAGTTCCATTCCTCTGTCGTGATTTTCCTTGGCGAATTCGACAATGAGGATTGCATTTTTGGCCGACAGGCCGACCGTGGTGAGCAACCCGACTTGGAAAAACACGTCGTTCTCGAGTCCGCGCAACAGGGTGAAGAGGATGGCGCCGAAGACCCCCAGCGGCACCACCAGCATCACCGCCACCGGAATGGACCAGCTCTCGTAGAGTGCGGCCAGGCACAAAAAGACGACAATCAGCGAGATCGCGTAGAGCGCGGGTGCTTGCGAACCGGACAGCTTTTCTTCAAAGGACAGGCCCGTAAATCGTATATCAAAGCCGCGCGGCAGCCTTTTTGCGTCCTTCTGGATGGCATCGAGCGCCGTTCCGGTACTGACTCCGGCGGCGGGCGCACCAAGAATCTCCACCGATGGTATGCCGTTGAAGCGCTCCAGCTTCGGTGAACCGGAGCCCCAAACGGCGCTGGAGAAAGCTGAGAACGGCACCATTTGCTGTGCCGAATTGCGCACGTACCAGTCGTTAAGATCCTGCGGCAACATGCGCGAGGGTGCATCGCCCTGAATGAATACGCGCTTGACGCGGCCGCGGTCGACGAAATCATTTACGTACAGCGACCCCCAGGCGGCGGAGAGCGTATTGTTGATGTCCGCGATGGTCAGTCCAAGCGCGCTGGCTTTTTCCCAATCGACGTTGAACAGATACTGGGGCTCATCGTCCAAGCCGTTGGCTCGCACCTGGGTTAGCTGCGGATCCTTGCGCGCCAGGTCCAAGAGTTGGTTGCGGGCGGCCATGAGCTTTTCGTGGCCTTGATTCTCGAGGTCCACGAGTTCCACGTCGAAACCCGTTGCGTTGCCGAGCTCGAGCGCAGCGGGCGGCGCGAAGGCGAAGGCCTGCGCATCCGATATCTTGCGAAGCGCCGCATTCGCCCGCGCGGCCACCGCCTGCACGCGATTCCTTTTGCCGGGCCGATCGGCCCAGTCCTTCATGCGGATGAACACCAGTCCTGATGCCTGGCCGCGGGCAGCGAAGCTGAAGCCGGGTACGGTGAACACGCCCATGACCGAATCTTTCTCCTGGGTCATGAAATATTCGCGTATCTGCGCGAGCGATTTTTGGGTGCGTTCGAGCGTCGCGCCGGGCGGTGAAGTGACCTGGGCAAAGATGATTCCTTGGTCCTCATCCGGCAGAAACGATTTGGGAATCCGCACGAACAACACCGCGAGGAGGACGACGATGAGCGCAAAAATCAACAGGTAGCGCCCGGTACGATGGACCACGTGCACTACGCCGCTCTCGTATTTGTTATTGGCGCGATCGAAGTACCGGTTGAACCATCCGAACAATCCCGTGCGTGCACGGGCCTGCTTCTTGGGCCGCAGCAGCGTGGCGCAAAGGGCCGGTGTAAAAATCAGGGCCACCAGGACCGAGAGGGTCATGGCGGACACCATCGTCACGGAGAATTGCCGATAGATGACACCCGTGGAACCGCCAAAAAATGCCATGGGCAGGAACACGGCCGACAAAACCATCGCAATGCCGACCAGGGCACCCGTGATCTGATGCATCGAATTGCGTGTGGCTTCCTTGGGAGACAGGTTCTCCTCTTCCATCACGCGCTCGACGTTTTCTACGACGACGATGGCATCATCCACCAGGAGCCCAATTGCCAGCACCATGGCAAACATGGTGAGCACATTGATCGAGTAGCCGAAGGCCTTGAGCACCCCGAAGGTGCCCAGCAGCACGACCGGCACCGCAATGGTGGGGATCAGCGTCGCGCGCAGGTTTTGCAAGAACAGCAGCATGACGAGAAACACCAGGCCGACCGCCTCGAACAGGGTTCTCACGACGTCTTCGATGGAGATTCGAATAAACGGCGTGCTGTCGTTGGGATAGATCACGCGCAGACCGGGCGGCAGCGTCGGTGCGAGCTTGTCCATGGTGGCGCGGATGGCGGCAGCGGCGTCCAGCGCATTTGCGCCGGTGGCGAGCCTTACGGCGATGCCGGAAGCCGGATGTCCGTTCCATTGCACATTGCTGAACTGGTAGTTTTCGCTGCCGAGTTCAATTCGGGCCACATCGCGCAAGCGCACTTGCGAGGCGTCCGTGTTCACCTTGAGCAGGATGGCACCGAACTGCGCCGGGGTATTCAGGCGGCTCGGTCCGATGATGGTGGCATTGAGCTGCTGCCCCGGAACTTGCGGCAGGCCTCCGAGTTCGCCCGCGGCAACTTGTATGTTTTGTGCCTGAATTGCGCTTGCGACGTCGACCGGCGTCAAGTGGAAATTGTTGAGTTTGGCCGGATCGAGCCAAATTCGCATCGAATACTGGGCGCCGAAGACCTGGTAGTCGCCGACTCCCGCGGTGCGGCTCAACGGATCCTGCACGTTCGACGCGATGTAGTCGCCGATGTCGCCGCTCGACATGGAGCCGTCTTCGGAGAAAAACCCGATGACCAGAAGGAAGTTGCGCGTCGACTTCGCGACGCGGATGCCTTGCAGCTGAACTTCCGGCGGCAGCAACGGCGTCGCGAGCTGCAGCTTGTTCTGTACTTGAACCTGCGCGATGTCCGGGTTTGTCCCCTGCTGGAAACTGAGCGTGATCGTCATGCTGCCGTCTTTGTCGCTCTCCGACGAGAAGTACAGCAGATTGTCGATGCCCGACAATTGTTGTTCGATCACCTGCACGACCGTGCTCTGCACCGTGGCCGCCGAGGCGCCCGGATAGACTACGGTGATGGCGATGGCGGGCGGAGCGATGCTCGGGTACTGCGCGATCGGCAGCGTTTTTATGGCCAGTGCCCCGCCCAGCATGATGACGATGGCGAGAACCCACGCAAAAATTGGCCGTTCAATGAAAAAATCGGACACGAGATTACTTCTGCGGTGCCTGAGCCGAACCGGCGGCGGCCGGTTTGAGTTCATCGGCCGTCACTTCATGAGGGTGCACGACGCTGCCCGGACGCACCGATTGGATGCCGACCACGATGACCTTATCGCCCGGCGCCACACCCTCGCTCACCAACCACTGATCGCCTACCGCACGGTCGGTTTTGACCACGCGCACTGACGCCTTATCATCGGCGCCGACGACCGTGACCGTTGCCTCGCCCCGATCGTTGTGGCCGACAGCGCGCTGCGGGACAAGAAGGCCGGTCTCGTTCACGCCTTCTTCAACATGCTCGCGCACGAACATCCCGGGCAACAAGATGCCTTGTGGATTGGGAAAGACCGTCCGCAGCGTCACCGATCCTGTCCCCGGATCAACCGTGACTTCGGTAAATTGCAGCTTTCCCGACAGCGGATATGCCGAGCCATCCTCCAGGGTCAATTTGGCCTCGGCTTGAGAGTCGCCGACCTTTTTCAGCTGTCCTTCCGAGAATGCACGCTGCAGATGCAGGAGCACCGTGCTCGCCTGTGTCGCATCGACGTAAATCGGATCAAGCTGTTGAATCGTTACCAACGAGTTTGTCTGATTGGCGCTTACCAACGCGCCTTCGGTGACCGAGGAACGCCCGGTTCGGCCAGAAATCGGCGCAAACATCTTGGTATACGCCAGGTTGATGCGCGCCGTCTCCAACGCAGCTTTGGCCGAGGCCACATCGGCGGCAGCTTGGTCTTGGGCGGCCACGGCGTTGTCGTAGTCCTGCTGACTGACGGCGCGCGCTTCGCTCAAAGGCTTGTAGCGCTGCGCCAGCAAGCGACTCGATATGGCGGCAGCCTGTGCGCGCTCGAGCGCGGCCTTGGCGCTTTCGTAGCTGGCCTGAAAGGGCGCTGGATCGATCTGGTAGAGCTGTTGACCGGCCTTGACCAAGCTTCCTTCGGCGAACAACCGCTTCAATATGACGCCGTTGACCTGCGGGCGAACCTCCGCGACCCGAAACGGGGTCGTGCGTGCGGGGAGTTCGGTGACAATAACCACCGGCTGTGTCCGCAAGGTAAGAACCGCGACCTCAGCGGGCGGTGGGGGCGGCGGCGCGCTGTGGTGAGAGCACGCGGTGGTCCATACGACACTGGCGAGAATCAATTTTCGCATAGGGCCCGTTCTGGCCGATCGATCAGCCATTTCAAAAAAGAGGGGGTCGCAGATAGTAAGGCTTCGCGCCGCAGGCGGGGCGAAATCGACAGATATTTGCAGAATATATATTCACTTGATAAAATATAAACTATTAAATAGTTAGTATGCAAATGAATAATTTCGTGTCTCAACTCGACCTGGTCGAGGCGAATCTACAAAACCTCAAAAGTCGGGTGCCTGATCTGCCCGCCTCGGGCATTTTGCTTTGCCGGCTCGTCCTGCATCTGGGTCGCGAAATGGCGGCGAGATTTGAACTGCAGCTCAAGCCGTTCGGCTTGGCGGAAGCGGAGTTTCGCGTTCTGACGACCCTATTCTCGCAGCCGGAGGGCGCGGCGCATCCCAGCGACCTGTGCGCCGGAACCTCGCAGAGTCCCGCCAATATGTCGCGCATCAGCGATGCGCTGGTCAATCGCGGCCTCATCACGCGTGTGCCGAGCGTTCACGATCGCCGCCGCATGGTACTGCGCATCACCGAGGAGGGCGAAGAATTCGTGCGGCAATTGTTGCCGATCTTGCATGTGCCTCTGCGCCGAATGCTGAAGGATTTCCCGGAATCGGAGCAGCGCCAATTGGCAGCGCAATTGAAGAGGCTGGGTTTCGCACTGGAAGAGCTCGGCACGCCGCGCGCGGCGGAGACGGCGCAATGAGAAGGCATCGGGCCACGGTCTCCGTCTTCCTGGCCCTGCTTGCGGGATGCGCCGGATTGCCGCCCAAGCACAGGGCGGTTCAATTGTCCGATTCGGCGCCGCTCGACGGGATTGAAATTGCAGGCGGCGCGGATTGGCCGGCCCAGGAATGGTGGAAGCGCTATCAGGATCCCACGCTGGATCAATTGATCGAACTCGGCGGCGCCAATTCACCGAGCCTGGCCAGTGCGCATGCGCGCTATGACACCGCCCGTCAATCGGTGCGCCTCGCGGCGGCCGAGTCAGGCGCTCATCTGCAAGCTAATGCGGACGCCGACCGCCAGCGTCTCAGCGACAACGGTTTGTTTCCCCCGCAACTCTTGGGTTTCACCTGGTACAACCAGTTCGACTTGGGGCTGCAAGCCAGCTATACCTTCGATTGGTGGGGTAAGCAACGCGACGCGGTGCAGGCCGCCATGGATCAGGCGCATGCCGCGCTCGCGGATCGCAGTGCAGCCGCGCTGATGCTCGCCAGTTCCATTGCCGATGCCTACTTTGGATGGCAATCCGATCAAAATCGCCTGCAGCTTGCGCGGGAGAAGGAAGCCGCGGTCGAACTGCAGGCCAAAGTCAGCGGCGCGCGTGTACGCGCGGACTTGGACTCGGCGGATGAGCTCAACAACGCGGATCTTGCCTTGGCGGCGGCGCGTGAGCAGATTGCCATGTTGGAAGGTTCGGCAAAACTGCGCGTGGTCGAGTTGGCCGCGCTGGTCGGACGTCCCATCAGCGAGCTGCCGCCCTTGTCGGCGAGGCCGTTACCGTCATTCCCCGGTGCGTTGCCGGACAACGTGAAAATCGACCTGATCTCACGGCGCGCCGACATCACCGCCAGCCGCTGGCGCGTGGAGGCCGCGGAAAAAAGCCTGGCTTCGGCGCGCGCCGAATTCTTTCCGGACGTCAGTATCAATGCGTTGCTCGGCGTTTCCAGCCTTGATGTGGGCAAGTTGCTCGAGTACGGCAGCCGCGTACCCCAGGTCAGCGCGGCGATTCATCTGCCGATATTCGATGCAGGCAGGCTCAAGGCGCGATACGGCGGCGCGCAGGCTGCGATCGAGTCGGCCGTTTCGAACTATCAGGACACCGTGATCAACGCCGCGCGCGACGTGGCCACGCAAGCCACGACCCGCGCCCAGATCGAAGCCCAGCGCACGCAGCGCGCGAAGCAAGTGGACGCGGCGCTGCGCATGAAAAAAGCCGCTGCGGCGCGCGTGCGCCAGGGCCTGAGCGACTCGCGCAGCGAATTGATGGCGACCGCGACCTGGATCGACCAGCGCGACGGCTTGCTGCAGCTCGATTCCGCGGCACTCTCCGCGGACATCGCTCTGCAGCGCGCGCTGGGCGGCGGCTACGAGAGTCCGCAAAAGCCGGCGAGTTCCTCCTCAACGACAAACGGACCATGAACGCAAACATAGACGCATCGGCCAGCAATCCACCGAATGGCAAGCGGCGCAGGATTCTGCTGCTCATCGCGGTGATCTTCATCGTCATTGGTGCGTTATGGGCAGCCTACTGGGTGTTGGTGCTCGAAAAGCGTGAAAAAACCGACGACGCCTACGTCAATGGCAACCGGGTGGTGATTTCCGCGCAGGTCTCCGGCACCGTCATTGCGGTATTGGCGGACGACACCCAGCTCGTCAACGCCGGACAAGTACTGGTGAAGCTCGATCCCACGGATGCACAGACGGCCTTGAGCCGGGCGTCCAGTGCCTTGGGTTCCGCCGTGCGGCAGGTTCGCCAGCAAAAAGCCACGGCAACTCAATACGACTCGGAAATCGAAACGCGCAAACTGGAACTCTCGCGTGCTCAAATTGACCTCGCAAAACGCGAACCGTTGGTTGCCGACCAAGCCATCGCCGGGGAAGAAGTGCGGCACGCACAGGAGAGCGTGAACCTGGCGCGCGCCGCGCTGGCGCAGGCCGAACACCAGTCGCTCTCGGCGCATGCACTCGTCGATGGCACTCCGGTGGAGAGCAATCCGACGGTCCTGCAGGCCCGGGACGTGTATCGCGATGCATGGATTGCAGCGCAGCGCAATTCGGTTGTCGCGCCGGTGTCCGGATACGTTGCCGAGCGCAGCGTGCAACTGGGGCAGCATATCCAGGCCGGTGAGGCGCTCATGACCGTGATTCCGCTGCACTCGTTATGGGTGGACGCAAACTTCAAGGAAGTGCAGTTGAGGAACCTTCGCATCGGCCAGAAGGCCGAGGTGCGCAGCGACCTGTATGGCGGCTCATTCATTTTTCACGGCCACGTACAGGGCATGTCGGCGGGGACGGGGGCGGCGTTTTCACTTCTGCCGCCGCAAAATGCCTCGGGCAACTGGATCAAGGTGGTGCAGCGAGTACCCGTGCGCATCGTCATCGATGACAAGGATCTGATCAAATCGCCGCTGCGCGTGGGGCTGTCGGCCACGGTGACCGTGGACACGACCTCCCGCGACGGCCCGGTCCTGGCTACCGAGGCGAGCGATAAGCCGGTGGGAGACACGCAGGTGTACACGCAGGATTTCGACAAGGCCAATGCCGAGGCGGACGCCATCGTGCGGCGAAATCTGGGCATCGATCACTAGCTTCAGGGTCGCCCATGGATTGCAGGCTTATACATGGCTGATACCGCGCAGCCAGCCGTCGCCGGCGAATATCCGCCGTTGCAGGGCGGAAAGCTTTTCTTTTTGACCGTCGCGATCGCGACCGCCTCTTTCATGGAGATCCTTGACATGACCATCGTCAATGTCTCCGTGCCTTCAATCTCCGGCAGCCTGGGCGTCACCACGTCGGAGGGCACCTGGGCCGTGAGCTCCTACATGCTGGCCGCCGCCATCATGCAGCCGCTTTCCGGATGGATCGCGCGGCGCTTCGGCGAAGTCAGAACCTTTATCACCTCGATTTTATTGTTCATGGTGTTCTCGGCGGTCTGCGGAATGGCCAACAGCCTTCCGATGCTGGTCGGCGCCCGCCTGGTCCAAGGTTTCGTGTCCGGTCCCATGATGTCGGTCGCACAGGCGATTTTGCTGCGCAACTATCCGATCGATAAGCGCGGCCTGGCGCTTGGCCTTTGGTCGATGGTGATCATGATCGCCCCGATTTTCGGCCCCATCATCGGCGGTTGGATTACGGACAATCTTTCCTGGCCCTGGTTGTTTTACATCAATCTACCCGTCGGCGCCTTCTCGGCGATTGCCAGCTGGTCGATTCTGCATCGCCGCGAGTCGAACACGGTAAAACTGCCCATCGACGGCGTCGGGCTCGCGCTGCTCGTGATAGGCGTCGGCAGCCTGCAGTTCATGCTGGATAACGGCAACGAAAAAGATTGGTTCAACTCGCCGGTGATCCTGGCCGCGGCCGTGAGCGCGGTTATTGCGGTGACTTTTCTCATTCCCTGGGAACTCACCGATAAGCATCCGGTCGTGGATCTGCACTTGTTCGCAAAGCGCAATTTCCGCGTCGGCACCTGCACCCTGGCGCTGGCTTTTTTTGCATTTTCCGGCGTCAACATCATTTTCCCGTTGTGGCTGCAAACAACCCTGGGATACACCGCGACCTGGGCCGGGCTGGCGGTTGCGCCGGTCGGAATCCTGGGCCTCTTCATCGCGCCCATCGTCGGCCGCAATATGGCGCGGCTCAATCTACGCCTTGCGGCCAGCTTCGCCTTTTGCATTTTCGGATTCTCGATCTTTTGGACCGCGACCTTGAACGAGAGCGCCAGTTTTTTTCAATTCGCCACGCCCCGATTCCTGCAAGGGTTTGGAATGGCATTTTTTTTCCTGCCGTTGAATCAAATCCTGATGTCCGGCGTCGCCTCGAACGAGCTGGCCTCCGCTTCCGGGGTCAGCAACTTCGTTCGCACGATGTCCGGCAGCTTTTCGACCGCCGTGACCGTGTGGATCTGGAATCAGCGCAGCGAGTACCATCATGTCGTGCTGACGGAGCACATCAACAATTCCTCCCAAGCGTGGTCCTCGTATCAAGGCCAGCTTGGAGCGCACCATATCGGCGGCGCCGGCGCATCCGCATTTGTGAACCAAGTCATTACCAGTCAGTCATCGACCTTGGGCGTCAACGATGTATTTAATTTGATGGGCCTGATTTTTCTGTCGCTGGTCCCGATCATCTGGTTCGCAAAGCCGCCCTTCGGTGCACGGGCGGCGAATCCCGCGCGCTGAATCGTGTAGGATCGCTGCCGTGACCTCGCCTTATCTCGTCGCCGTCGGCGGAACGCTTCGTCCCAATTCTTCGACGCAATGGGCGATGCGCCATGTGCTGACCGCCGCACAACGAATCGGCGCTCGCATCAAACTGATCAGCGGGCCGCTGCTGCAGTTGCCCCTGTATCAACCGGATAATTCGGAGCGCAGCGAGGGCGCTCGGCTGTTGGTGGCGGAGCTGGCGCTTGCAGACGCCATCATCATCGGTTCACCCGGATATCACGGCAGCATCTCGGGCCTGGTCAAGAACGCGCTGGATTATGCGGAAGACTTACGGACCGACCCGCGCCCCTATTTCAGCGGGCGCCCGGTCGGATGCATCGCCACCGCCGGCGGATGGCCTGGCGCCATCAATACCTTGAGCGCCTTGCGCGATATCGTGCATGCGCTGCGGGGCTGGCCCACGCCGCTTGGCGCCGCCATCAATTCGGCCGAAAGCGTGTTTGACGAGCACGGCAAATGTCTGGTGCCGAGAGTGGCCCAGGTACTCGATCTGATGGCAGAGGAAGTGATGAGCTTCGCGCGAAGATAATCGCGCGAAGAGAATTGGCGCGAAGAGGCGGGGAGCCGGCGGCGCGTTTCCGCGCCGCGCCGCCGCGCTCAAGATCGCTAGACCCGCGATCGGCCGTTCAACAAGAAAGTTACAATCGCGCCGATCAGAAATACGACAAAGAGAATTTTTGCGATGCCGGCTGCGCCTGCGGCGATACCGCCGAAGCCGAACACGGCTGCAATCAAGGCAATGACCAAGAACACGACGGCATAATGAAGCATGGGAATTTCCTTATATCGAATCTAATTGGATAGCGCCAAGGCCTTACGCCTATTTGTGACGCTCCAAGAATACGGACGAGATTGGCGCAAATGTAGAGCAGCGGTCCCCCAAACACCGTGGGATTGCGCCTACGCCGGGCAATTGCGAGGCACCCGGCACTTGCACCGCGGCCAGCGCTTGCGTCGCATCGACACTTCGCCTACCATGAAAGTATGGATGTAGAATACCTGGACGCCCAAGTATCCGGAATTGCCGCTTCAATCGGCGAACCTGCCCGTGCCCGCATGCTCTACTGCCTGCTGGACGGTCACGCGCGCACCAGCACGGAGCTGGGAATCATCGCGGAAGTCAGTGCTTCGACCGCCAGCGTGCATTTGACGCGTCTCAAGGACTATCAGCTGGTCAAGGTTTATGCGCAAGGCAAGCATCGCTATTACAGTCTGAAGGACGCGAATGTGGCGCAGGCGCTCGAAGCCTTGAGCGTGGTGGCGGGCGGCAGCGGCGCAGCTTTCGTCCCGAACACACCCAGCCGGCTGCGATCGGCGCGGACCTGTTACGACCACATGGCTGGCGAGGTTGCGGTCGCGCTTCACGATCGAATGCAGGACTTGGGCTGGCTGCAGCGCGCCGCACCGGGCGAAAATCTCTATGAGCTGACCCGCGCCGGCACCGAAGGCCTAAGCCGCCTCGGCATCGATGTCGAGGCGGTGCGCCTGCTGCGCCGCCGATTCGCCTTTGCCTGTTTGGATTGGAGCGAACGCCGGCCTCACATCGGGGGAGCACTGGGCGCTGCGCTGCTGAAGCTTGCCTTGAGCAGAAAGTGGATGACGCAGGACGTGGAGGGACGCGGCCTCCGTTTGACTGAAATCGGCAAACGCCACATAGCGCTCGCCCAGAGCACTCCGCGGGGGCGAGCTAGATAAGCGCACTGTCCTCGAGGGACAGTGCGCCGGAAATCACTTGGTCTTGATACCCATATCGGCGGCGATTGCGTTGATTGCCTTGAGAT
Source organism: uncultured Gammaproteobacteria bacterium (assembly GCA_963721095.1). GTDB lineage: Bacteria > Pseudomonadota > Gammaproteobacteria > Steroidobacterales > Steroidobacteraceae > Bog-1198. Next base: position 516,125 of record CAVRHU010000002.1, read on the forward strand.
GTGCCCTGACTGTCGGCAACGTCGCCGTGGCAAAGGCCTTGGCATCGGCGTCTTGCCCGGAACTGATCTCCTTGCGGAACAACGCAATAGTCTGGCGGTGCGCGGCAATTTGATTTTTCACGTAAGACTTGTCGAACGTGTCGCCGGTTAGGACATTGAGCTTGGCCTTGGTCGCCATCTGGCCCACGCCGGCGCTGGTTGGCAGCGTAACGCCTTTCGATGAGGCGAGCGTCTGCAGCTTCTCATTGGCGGCCGTATGATCCTTCACCATCATGGCGCCGAAGTCCTTGACCTGCTGGCTGTTGCCCTTGTCCTGCGCCAGATGGCCTGCGTCTACTTCGGCGATTCCGCCCTCCGCCGCATTCTTGTAAAAGGATGCGTCCGGATTCGATGCCGCCAGCGCGATCATCGGCAAGCTCAGCATGAGCGCGAAAAAATTGCCTTTCATTTTCTTACTCCTCACTCAAAGACCCGTGAACCCCAAGACACTTGTGGAATTCTTGCGAAAGAAATTAGTCCGCGCGAGTTGTGAGCGGCGCGATCTGACGTAGGAAAAGCGGCGCTCGATTCCGCGCGCCATCGCCGCCGAAATTTGCCGCGTGCGCTTGGCGATTTCGTAACGTTATGTAAATTAAGAATTTATTCGCGTTATGCAAAAACACCCGAGCCGCGCGCCGCCGCTTGGCCGAGAGCGTCACACTCCGCGCTTGAACTGCGTCGCAGATTGCAAAGGCAGGTGGCGATTCCTACACAGCGTCGGCGTTCCTCCATAGTTTCGCAGCAGGTGACCTGCTAAAAGCCATTCGCTATGACGCTCAAAACGGCACAGGACGGCGACAGACTCAGTGGCAGCGCGGCCGAAGCCGCGCAAATGGCCATTGAAGCCGGGCTCGTTTACGTATCGGACACCGAGCCCGGCATCAGACGGCTGCGCGTCGGCCGGGGCTTCCGTTACGTCACGCCGGAAAACCGCCGACTGGAAGCGGAAAAAGATTTGAAACGGATCGCGAGCCTGGCGATTCCACCGGCGTATCGGGATGTGTGGATCAGCATGAAGCCGCGCGGTCATTTGCAGGCCACGGGCCGCGACGCTCGTGGCCGCAAACAATATCGCTATCACGCGGAATGGCGCGAGCTGCGCGACAGCGCAAAGTTCGAACGGATGGTTGCCTTCGGCGAGCAGCTGTCGAAGGTGCGGCGCATCTTGAAGCGCGACATGGCGTTGCCGGGCTTGCCGCGCGAAAAAGTACTGGCGGTGGTGGTGAGTCTGCTCGATGCAACCCGCGTCCGCGTCGGCAATACCGAATATGCGCGCGACAACAAGAGCTTCGGCCTCACGACCCTTCGCAACCGGCATGTCACCTTCATCCGCGATGGACGCGCCGTGCTCAATTTCCGCGGCAAGGGCGGCGTGCAGCACGAGATCCTGATCGATGACAAGCGCATCGCGAAAATTGTGCGCCGCTGCCAGGAGATCCCGGGGCAGCATCTATTCCAATACATCAATGACGAAGGCCAGCGCTGCCCGATCGATTCCGGTCAGGTCAACGATTATCTTCGCGAAGCGATGGGCAACGATTTTACGGCGAAGGATTTTCGCACCTGGGGAGCAACCCTGCACGCCATCACCTTGCTTGCGCGCACGCCGCTTCCCGAGCCTCCCAGCGAGCACGCCTTCAAGAAGAAGATTGCCGAGGTCGTCAAACAAGTGGCCGCGGAACTGCGCAACACGCCGGCGGTCTGCCGCAAGTCGTATATCAATCCAGCCGTTTTCGACAGCTGGCGGTCGGGCAGCATTCACGAGAATATCGATGGCAAGCTGACGGCGGCTTCCGCTCGCAAGGCAGAAACACTGGTCCTCGCATTTCTGCGCCAGGAAGGCACTGTCGGCGGCGCGGCGCGGCGTCAGCCTTTCCTACAAGCAATGGGCACCGTGGACGACAGACCGGCATGAGGCAGAAAGGATATATCGTGCTCATGTTCAAACCGTTATCCGCGCGCGGCAGCCTTTTCCTGTTCGTCCGCACGCATCATCATCTTCAGTACTATTTCAACCTGAACGATACGCGGCACGCGGCGAATGAAACCGGTCTGGCCGCGCCCGGCGCGCCGCGTCTGGCCAACGTGGTGCAGATCCATCCGATTTTCCGGCCGGCTGTTTTGCAGCGCTAGCGGGAGAACCGACGTATGGACATGGCCACGTTTCTCAAGAACGTTGCGAATGTTCTGGTCGGCGTCAGCCTCATCAAGCTGCTCGGTGCGGACTTCAAAGCGCAGATTCGTCACGACGGCGCCAGCTTGCGGCAAAAGGCGAACTCTCTGGTTCACAATTCACCGTATCGCGCCGCGGGGCTTGCGGCGGCGACCGGTGCATTGACCGGGATGGCGCTGGCACGCCGGCACCTGCATAAGACAATTCCTACGCGCTTTTAGGAATTGGGGCAATTTGCCTGCCATCGCGTTGACGTAGTCTGCGCGGAAGACCAAGGCGGCAACGTTGCACCTGCACCTCAAATACTCCGGCGGCTTGACGGGCGATATGTTCATCGCCGCCGTGCTCGATGCCTTCCCGCGATTCGAGCAGCGAGTCATCGCCTCGATCGACGCTGTGGATGCCCCCTATCCGGTGGTCTGCTCCCTCATCGCGCAATCGGATGCCGAAATGTCGGGGCATCGCTTCGAGATCGAGCCCTTCGTCAAATACTTCGGACACATTCCACTCGCGTTCCCTCAGGAACCCGCCCGCTGGGAGTCGGTGCGTGAGCGGCTCAACGCGGCAGATATTGAGCCGGACATTCGCACGCATGCCACCAAGATTTTTGAGTTGATGGTGAGAGCAGAGGCGGCCGCACACAATATCGTGCCGGAGAGAGTTGTTTTCGAGGCCGGTGCCTGGAATTCGCTGGCACAAGTGGTCGGGGCGGCTACCGTGATCGAGGCTCTTGATCCGGCGCTCTGGTCGGTCTCGGGACCCGCGTCCGGCGGCCTGTCGCGGATCGGTGCCGCCATCATTCACTATCTTTGGCCGCCGAAAACCCGCGGCCGCCGGTTGCCGAGCGCACAGTCGTTGGTGGGAACCGGGACCGGCTTTGGTTTGCTTTCGGCGCAAAACATTTGTGCGCGCCTGCTGTGTTTCGAGGAGGGAGAGGGCACGAGCCTTGAGCGGGATGCCCTGGCATCGCAGCGCGCTGCCGGCAGACCGGATCAACAAACCCGCCAATAGCTGGCCGCTCGTAGGTCGACGCCGACTCCGGGCGCCGCCATCTTCCGCTGCCGTCGCCGATGGCATGGTCCCATGTTCTTAAGCTATGGCGCCATCACCCAAGCGGCACGAGCCTCGGTCCATTCAGGTTTTGTGGGCCCTCGTCAGGGACACCGTTTCCCACTGGATCAAGCACAACGCGTCGAGCCTCGGTGCGGCGCTCGCGTTCTACACGCTTTTTTCCATCGCACCGATTCTGGTCATCGCGATGGCTGTCGCAGGGTCCCTATTCGGTGCACATGTGGCTGAAGCCCACGTGCTTGAGCAAATGCGTTCCTTGCTGGGGGAGGCCGGCGCGGCAGCCGTACAAAGCCTGCTCGCAAGCGCGCATCAAAGCGGACTCAAAGGCATAGCCGCGGCCATCGCGGTCGTTACGTTGCTGGTCGGGGCAACCAGCGTATTCGGCGAGCTGCAAAATACCCTCGACTACATCTGGAAGTCTCCGCAGAAGGACGGCGTCGCCTGGTGGCGAATTCTGCGCTCGCGGATCTTGTCGGTCGGTCTGATACTGGGCGTCGGATTTCTCTTGATGGTATCGCTGCTCGCCAGCGCCGCGCTGGCGGCCCTGGGCGCGTGGCTCGGCGCCTACATGGTGCAGTGGAACGTCATCCTGCCGGCGGTGGATCTGCTCTTGAGCTTGGGGCTGACGACCGTGCTATTCGCCTTGATTTACAAGTATGTGCCTCGCGAGCAGATCGCATGGGGCGACGTTTGGATCGGAGGGCTCGTGACGGCCTGCCTGTTTTCCATCGGCAAACTGCTCATCGGACAATACTTGGGGCGCAGCTCGCTGAGCTCCGCATACGGAGCGGTGGGCTCCATCATGGTCCTGCTGTTGTGGATCTATTATTCGGCACAGATTTTTCTGCTGGGCGCGGAGTTCACCCACGTATTCACCTACCGCCTGGGATCGCGGGCCGGACTCGCGCATCCGCGGCGCTGAGCCGCTATAATGCGGCTCGATCCACCGGTGCCGCGCAGTTCGATTTATGAAGCGAGACGAAATCAAAGAGGCGCTCAGAAAACAAGCGCTCGACTACCACGAGTTCCCGGTCCCCGGAAAATTATCGGTCACCGCCACCAAGCAGTTGCTGAATCAGAGCGATTTGGCGCTCGCCTACTCCCCGGGGGTCGCGGCTGCCTGCGAGGCGATTGTCGAGGACCCGCTCAATGTGTTTCGCTTCACCGCGCGCGGCAATCTGGTCGGCGTGATCAGCAATGGCACCGCCGTTCTCGGGCTCGGGGCGATTGGTCCGCTGGCAGCCAAGCCGGTGATGGAAGGCAAGGCGGTTCTGTTCAAAAAATTCGCCGGCATCGATGTCTTCGATATCGAAATCGAACAGCGCGACCCGTACAAGCTGATTGAGATCATTGCCGCCCTGGAGCCGACTTTCGGCGCCATCAACTTGGAGGATATCAAGGCGCCGGAATGCTTCATCGTCGAGCGGGAATTGCGACGGCGCATGAAAATTCCCGTATTCCATGACGATCAACACGGCACCGCCATCATCGTGGGTGCAGCATGCATCAATGGACTGCAAGTCGTCGGCAAGCACATTGGCCAGGTGAAGATGGTGGTGAGCGGCGCCGGGGCGGCGGCTCTGGCATGCGTGGACTTGCTTTTGGATCTGGGGCTCGCGCGCGAAAACGTGTGGCTCACCGATCTTGCGGGAGTCGTCTACGAGGGACGGCAGGAACTGATGGATCCGGAGAAGGCGCGCTTTGCGCAGCCTACATCGGCCCGCACGCTCGCTGAAGTCATTGGCGGCGCGGATGTTTTTCTGGGGTTGAGCGCGGGGGGCGTGCTGACGCAGGACATGGTGAAGCGCATGGCGGCGAGGCCGCTCATCTTGGCCCTCGCCAATCCGACCCCGGAAATTCTTCCCGCGGAGGTCCGGGCGGTGCGCGACGATGCGGTGATCGCCACGGGCCGCAGCGATTATCCCAATCAGGTCAACAATGTACTTTGCTTTCCGTTTATTTTTCGCGGCGCGCTTGATGTGGGCGCCACCACGATCACGCGGCAAATGGAAATCGCCACGGTACATGCGATCGCGGAATTGGCCCGGCAGGAGCAGAGCGATATCGTCGCCGCCGCCTATGGGGGCATCGAGGACCTGGCGTTCGGTCCGGAATACCTGATCCCCAAGCCCTTCGATCCGCGTCTGATCGTCAAAATCGCTCCCGCGGTCGCCAAGGCTGCGATGGAATCCGGTGTGGCAATGCGGCCCATCCATGATTTGGAAGCGTACGGCCAGCGGCTGCTGCAATTTGTCTATCATAGCGGCACGCTCATGCAGCCGATTTTCGTGGCGGCCCGTCAAGTAGCCTCAGAACGAAGCCGCGTGGTCTATGCCGAAGGCGAGGATGAGCGCGTGCTGCGCGCGGTGCAAATCGTGGTGGATGAGAAGCTCGCCACCCCCATTCTGATCGGGCGGCCCGCCGTGATCGAGCGTGCGCTCAAACGTCATGGTCTGCGCCTTCGAATCGGCGAGAACGTCACCATCGTCAACCCCGAACACGATGAGCGTTTTCGAGAATACTGGCAGGCGTATCACAAGCTCACCGAGCGCAGCGGTGTTACCGCGCAATACGCGCGGCTCGAAATGCGGCGGCGTACGACGCTGATCGGCGCCATGCTTCTGAAGAAGGGCGAGGCGGATGGAATGATCTGCGGAACGATCAGCACAACCGCGCGGCATTTGCACTACATCGATCAGGTGATCGGGCATCGGACCGGGGCCGGCGTTTACGGTGCAATGACGGGCGTGATTCTCCCCGGCCGGCAGGTCTTCATGGTCGACACCCATGTCAATCTCGATCCTACGGCAGAGCAACTCGCCGAATTGACGCAGCTCGCCGCCGATCAATTATCGGCCTTCGGCCTGGTTCCGAAAGTGGCGCTGCTGTCGCACTCCAACTTCGGTTCCAGCAATGCCGCCTCGGCGCAGAAAATGCGCACGGCGTTGGCGCTGCTGCGCACGAAAATGCCGGAACTGGAAGTGGATGGAGAGATGCACGGCGATGCTGCGCTCGACGAGGCGGCGCGGCGCGCGATCCTCGAGCGCAGCACGTTGCAGGGAAGGGCGAATTTGCTGGTATGTCCGAACTTGGACAGTGCCAGTATTGCCTACAACCTGCTCAAGTCCGCCGCCGGTCATAACGTTGCGATCGGACCCATTTTGCTCGGCTGTGCCGCGGCGGCCCACATTCTGACCCCGGCTGCAACGGTGCGTCGCTTGGTGAACATGACCGCCATTACGGTCGTCGATGCGAACAAGGCTCTCAGCGTCGCGAAAAATTCATCCCGCTAGGGGTGCCGCGGCTGCCCAACCGCGCCGCGGTCGAGTCGATCTCGCGCGCGCGTTGCGCGGACGAACTGCCGGTTCATTTCGCGGTCTATGATTCTAGGACAGGCAGCTTGCCGTGCCATGACTTAGGATGGATGGAGTGATGGAGAGATACGCCATGCAACGCAGCAAACGTTTGGGTGTCTTGGCCGCCATGGCCGCGTTTTTCTCCTTCATCGCGCTCCCACGGATGAGTGCGGCGGAGGACAGTTCGGCCGCCGGGGCGGTCGTGACCGGCACCTGGGTGCATCGTCACGCGAGCTTTACCTACTGGGGGGTTACGGCGCTCTACAGTTGCGACGGACTCGAAGACAATATTCGTGCATTGCTCGTGCACCTCGGCGCACGCAAAAACGATGTCAAGGTCAACGCCCGAGGCTGTCCGCACGGGCCCAGCATTCCGGGCCGTAACGCCATTGTCGAGCTTGATTTCTACTCACTCTCGCCGGGCACCGATGCCAATTCCGCCAACCCGGTTCAGGCGCACTGGACGCCCGTGTCGGTGAATACGACGCATCCTTATTTCATGGGACGCGGCGACTGCGAACTGGTCCAGGAGCTGAAGGACATTCTCACGAAGAATTTCAGTTTCCGCGATTTGAGCTACAGCACCGACTGTGTGCCCTACCAGGAGAACATCGACCAATTTTCCGTCAAGGCGGAGGCGCTGAAGCCGCTGCCGCCCGCCGTGGCGGCGAGGGACTAGCGCTGCCAGCGCTGCTAACGCCGCTCGCGTCAATAGGCGCGATTCTTCCAATTCGCGCCTTTGCCTCGCCAGTAATTCACGGCCGAGCCGGCCGTTGCAGCCATATAGAACATGGCAATCAAAGGCAACGCCAGCGCCCAAAACATATTGCGGCGATAACGAATCAGCGTGGGCATGTAGCTCACCGCGGCCAAAAGACATGCGGCCAGGCCGCACCCTTGGCGCAAGCCGGTGCCAAAGATCGCTTCCCACGGCGGCACCAGCCAGACCAGGCCGAGCGCCGCCATTGTGAGCACCAGGAGCGCCGCTGAATAGCGCAACTGGGTAAACGCGCTGCGCGAAATCATGTGCCAGAGATCGGAGACGTTTGGGTAGCGTCGAATCGACGCGGCGAGTTCGGAATGGGCGAGATAAATCGGACCTCCCCGCTTCACGGACTTCGCCAGGGCCACATCGTCGATGAGGGCATCCTTGATAACCTCGATTCCGCCGATCCGGTCCAGTGCTTGGCGCCGCACCAGGATCGTGCCGCCCGCGGCCGCGGCCACCCCGGAGCGCGGGTCGTTGACCCGGGCGAAGGGATACAGCATTTGGAAAAAATAGACGAAAGCAGGAACGAGCATCCGCTCCGCCGCGCTGCTGCAATTGAGCCGCACCATTTCGCTGAGCAGATCGAGCCGCGCGTTTTGCAGCTTCGCGACCAGCGATGAAAGATGCACGGGCTCGTGCACAATGTCGGCATCGGTCAGCAGCACCAGGGCCGCGCGGCTGGCCGCAATGCCTTCGTGCAAGGCCCACAGTTTTCCCGACCAGCCCGCGGGTTTCGAGTCCAAGCGGATTATCTCGAGCTTGACGTGGGATCCGGCGAGTTCCGCCGTGCGGTCGGTCGAATTGTCGTCAATCAATATCACGCGAAAATCGCCGGCATAATTCTGGGCGAGCAGCGATCCGATTGCGGATTGAATGGTCTCGGCTTCATCGCGTGCAGGCACGAGGATATCGACGTCGGGACATTCTTCCGGCGTCGCCGCCGACAACTGCGGGCGCGAGCGCCAGAACGCCCCATGCGCGAAGAATAGATAGACCCATGCGCACAGCGACAGAAGCGCGAGCATGTCCGGCGTACCTGATCTAAATCGGTTGTTCCAGCGATTTCGCCAAGGGCGTAAAGAGCTTCGGACCGGAGGCCGTCATGTGCCAGCAGTCCTCCAGTCGAATACCGAATTCGCCGGGGATGTAGATTCCCGGTTCGTCCGAGAAGCACATGCCCGCCTGCAGCGGTGTGGCGTCGCCATGGACCAGGTAGGGCGGCTCATGGCCGTCGAGCCCGATGCCGTGGCCGGTGCGGTGCGAAAGACCCGGCAAATGATATCCGGGACCCCACCCTTGGCTTTCGTAGTACTTGCGGACGGCGTCGTCGATGGAGCCGACCGGAACATTGATTTTCGCGGTCTCCAATGCAAGTTCCTGACCGCGTTTGACGGTATCCCACACCTTGCGCTGCCGGGCATTCGCCTGACCGAATACCCATGTTCGCGAGATGTCGGATTCGTAGCCATGCACTGCGCAACCGCAGTCCATGAGAATCACCGAGCCCTCCCGGATTTGTTGCGGCTTGACCGACCCGTGAGGGTAGGCGGAGGCCTCGTTGAGCAGCACCAGCGAGAAACCCGGTGCGCCCCCCAGCGAAACCGTCGCGCGATCCATCAGTGCGCCGATGTCCGCGCCGCCCATTCCCAAGGCGACCTGGGAGTGCACCTGCCGAAGGGCCGCGATGGTCACATCGTTTGCCAGCTGCAGCAGCGCCAGTTCCGCCGGAGACTTGATCAGCCTGCACGCTCTTACGATCGGGTCGGCGGGAATGATCTCGTAGGCGCTGGAGACCTGGCGAATGCCGGCGATGATGAAGAAGCGCATCGTCGATTCGGCGGCCAATACGCCGGAATTGATGCCGCGCTCCTTGAGCCCCTGGACGATTTTTTCAAACGGGCTCTCATGCTCGTCCCAAGGCCTGACATCGCCGCCCACCTGCAAGGTCTCGCGGACCGAGGGTTCCTCGAAGGCCGGCGTCACGACGAGCACCTGTCCGGCAGCGGGAATAATCGCCAAAGTCGTGCGTTCCGATCGGTGCCAGCGGATTCCGGTGAAATATTCGAGACTCGATCCCGGCTCAATCAACAGGGCCGCGATTTTGTGCTGTGCCATCAGCGACTGCGCCTTTTCGATCCGCGCATGGCGCTCCTCCGCGGATATTGGCTTGGCATCGCCGGTCAGAGACTTGAGCGCTCCGCCCGGGTTGCGCGCCAACACGGAGCCGGCGGCCAGCAGAGGCGAGGCGGCGGCGCCTTGCAGAAAGACTCGTCGAGTGAGCATGAGCATCCCTTGTGTCGATTGGCAACCTCGCAAGGATACTGCAATTCCCGGGCGGAATTCCGACAGCGAGTCGCTTCGGGCTCCTACGGCAGGAAAACGCGCTTCGTCCGATCCTAAGATGCGGGAATCCCGTTACACGTGTCGGCCGCTCGCCGAGCGGCGCAGGCCTGGTCGGGAGCCTCGCCGATCAGTGCCTCTTGAAGTACTGAACTTCGCGCTCGTGCTTTTCGGCGGCAGCGCGGGTTTTGAAGGTGCCGAGGTTGCGCCGGCGCTTGGTTTTCGGGTTCACCTTGCGGGAATACAGGCGATATTCACCGGTGCTGATTTTGCGAATCATGGGCTTTCCTCAAGGCTTGGGAGCGATCTCCGAATACTTCATTTCGTCGCGGGTTCCGAATGTCGACCAGTCGCAACGCAGGGTATACCCGTCGCCGGCGTAGGCCTCCGACCACCCCTGCACGCCGCCGGCGGACTGACCCCTGCGTATGCTGCGGGAGCCGGGACCGCCGTGACGTGCGAAGAAATCCTTGAGCCGTTCGTCGTGGTCGGGGGAACTGTCGTCCATGCAGGAAAGCTAGGCGTACGTCGAGAGCCGGGCAAGTGAGCCAAGCCATGGTCCGCGGTCAGAATTATCCTGCACTCGATTCGGCGCGCGCGCCTATGCCGCACGATGCTTCCTCGCGCAAGCTGTGCTGGGCGAAATAACTTAAGGAAGATCATATGCACGCTTCACTGGCTTTCGTGAATGCTGCGGGGACCTCCGATGAGGATCTTCGCCTGCTCAATACGTTGCTATCCACGGGGGCTTCCGAGCGTCCCGGTTCCGGCCAGGGCCCCGGTGGGAAGTCTCTCGATAAGGGGAAATCCAAGGACGAGCGCCAGGCGGAGGATGAAAGCAAGCAAAAGCCGATTTCAAAGCCCGGCGGCTTCCGGAATGATCCGAAGGATCCGACCAATCCCAACGAAGTGCGCGAAAGGACCCTGAAAAAAATCAAGCGGTGAAAAAACGCCGGACAAATGCCTTGGCAAGGACGCTCTCGATCGAGGACTACGCATTGATAGGTGATTGCCACACCGCGGCCTTGGTGGGCAGCAATGGCTCGATCGACTGGCTTTGTTTCCCGCGGTTCGACTCACCCGCGTGCTTCGCGGCGCTGCTGGGAGGCGCTGAGCATGGACGCTGGCTGCTGGCACCCTCGGCAAAAATCGAGGGCGTGCAGCGCCGATACGTGGATGATTCTCTGGTCCTCGAGACCGAATTTCAAACCCGTCGCGGCCGCGTCCGCGTCATCGATTTCATGCCGATGTCAGATCAGCGCTGGGATGTGGTGCGCATTGTCGAGGGATTGAGCGGCACGGTGCGCATGCGCATGGAATTGATCGTGCGCTTCGACTACGGCTCCATCGTACCGTGGGTGCGCCGCGTCAACGGTCTGTTGCTGCTGACCGCGGGCCCGGACACGCTGGAGCTGGCCGCTTCGGTCAAGGTCGTGGGCAGAAACATGAGAAGCGTCGCGGAGTTTTCCGTCCGGCGGGGGCAGCGTCAAACCTTCGTGCTCAACTACCGTCCGTCTCACTTTCCCATGCGTCCCAGCGTGGATCCGTTGAAGGCATTGAAATTGACGCGCTCGCACTGGCATCGCTGGTCCTCGCGCTGCCGCTATCGCGGACGTTGGCGCTCGGCGGTTTCGCGATCGCTGATTGCTTTGAAGGCGCTGACTTACAAGCCCACCGGCGGCCTGGTCGCCGCGCCGACGACATCTTTGCCGGAAAAGTTGGGCGGCGTGCGCAACTGGGACTACCGCTATTGTTGGCTTCGCGACGCGACGTTCACGTTGAATGCGTTGCTGCTGGCGGGCTACAACGAGGAGGCCGCCACGTGGCGCGAATGGCTGCTGCGGGCGATTGCCGGTTCGCCGAACGACTTGCAGATCGTCTATGGGGTCACGGGAGCACGCCGGCTCGATGAGATCGAGTTGCCCTGGCTGCCCGGCTACAAAAAATCGCGGCCTGTCCGCGTGGGCAACGCGGCGTCAACGCAGTTTCAACTCGATGTGTATGGCGAAGTCATGGACTCCTTGCATCTGGCGCGCGCCGCGGACATGCAGCCGCACCCCGAGGCTTGGAACGTACAGGTGGCGCTGCTCGAGTTCCTCGAGACCCACTGGCAGGATCCCGACGAGGGTATATGGGAGGTTCGCGGACCGCGCGAACATTTTACGCACTCCAAAATCATGGCTTGGGTGGCGTTCGACCGGGCGATCAAAGATGCACAGAAGGAGGGACTGAATGCTCCCGTGGCGCGCTGGCGCCGCGTGCGCGACCGGATTCATGCGCAAGTCTGCAAGAAGGGATTCGATCGCGCCAACAATACCTTCGTGCAGTCCTACGAATCCAAGTTTCTCGATGCAAGTCTGCTGCTGATACCTCAAGTGGGATTTCTCCCGGCACAAGACCCGCGAGTACTCGGGACGATCGCCGCCATTGAGAAGCATCTCTTGTTCCACGGCTTGCTGCTCCGTTACTCGACCGGGACGCGCGTGGATGCCCTGCCGGCGGGCGAGGGCGCTTTTTTGGCGTGTTCCTTTTGGCTGGCGGATTGCTATGTACTGACGGGGCGCCGCAACGAGGCCAAGGCGCTTTTCGAGCGCCTGCTCGCACTCAGCAACGACGTGGGCTTGTTCGCCGAAGAATATGACCCGCGCGCCAAGCGCATGCTCGGGAACTTTCCTCAGGCGCTGACGCACATGTCGCTCGTCAACACCGCACGACTACTGTCCATCCCCGAGAAGGCGGCGCAACGCGCCAGCGCGCGCGGTGAACGGCCCGCCGCGCGTGCGTGAGGCGTGTGGCGTCGCTTTTGTGGGATATGGCCGTCACGGGGTCCCTTTTGCCACCTACAGATATGCCGCGGTGCATCGCGCACCATGTGGATCGAGAACTATCAAGGCCGACAGGCTACATAAAACCAGGAGGAAAGATGAAGAAGCACGTTATTTTATGCGGCATGATCGCGCTCGGCGTGGCATGTGCGCCGTTGGCGATGGCCGATGAGGCGTCGGATTCCCAATCGCATCATTTCGTCAAAGATTCAGCGATCACCACTAAAGTGAAGGCGAAGTTGGCGGCGAAGCATTTGTCGACGCTCACCCGGATCAAGGTCGATACCGATGCGAATGGCGTGGTGTGGCTCAGCGGCCGCGCGCCGACCAAGGACGCAAGTGATCTGGCGGCGATGATTGCCAAGAACACGGAAGGCGTCAACTCGGTCCACAACGACATCACTGTAGAGCCGTAGCCGCGGGTCTGCCGCTTTCAGTTTGACGTACTTGCAAGACGCGGGCGCTTCGATACCGAAGTGCCCGCTTTCTATGTGCGATGAAGTCAGCCGGCCGGGATTTCGCCGGCCAAGCGATCCGCCAGCAGAGCGACGCAGGCACTGAGCGCCGCCGCAACATTCGCATAGCTCTGGACCTTGTCCGGGCTGACGAAGGTATCGAGTCCGAGAGTTTCCTTGCCGGTGCGCGCATCGGTAACGCGCCAATGGGTGCGGATGCTGAGCTGCTCGCCCAGGCGCACGCTCACCTGGTCAATTTCGACCGCCACCCGGAAAAGCGGTATCCCGGCTTTGTCGGCGCTCCTCGGCAGAACCACCACATCGCTGCGGCGCCGCTCGATGTTCTGGCCCAGCGCATTGCTGATCATATCGACCAGCGGCGCGGCCCAACGCTCATGATCCAGGACTGACACGCCGCTTGCCGTGGCGACAACCATTTCGCCGCGGTCGACCAGCGAGGGAATCGTGATCCGCAAAGTCACCTGACGATCAAACTGCGATCGAGACGCCGCAACCGCGGCGGGCAGAGGTTCGATCACATAAAAGTGATCCGGTTGCCGCGTCACGCAACCCGTGAGCAGAAGAGTTAGGAGAGCGAGGCCAGGCGATTTCATGGGGAGCCTGCAGGTTTGCCGCGTAGCAAGGATTCGGGATGCCGTTCGAGATACTCGACCAGGGCGTTGATGGATTTTGCGGCACGGGAGACCTGCAGCAATGTCGATCCCAAGTCGTTTTCCAGGGGCGCATCCTGGCCGAGCAAATCCTTGGCATTCTTCAGGGCCGCCTGAGCCTCGGCCAACGTCGATTGCATCTGCGGCGCGAGATTGCCGTCGACATTATGCAGTAGCTGATCGGCACTCTTGAGCGTCTGGTCAAGGGAGTTCATGGCGCTCAGCAGCCGTGCCGACAGTTGATCGAATGGCACCTTGCTGAGTTTTTTCGCGATCACCCCGACGGAGTCTTGAATGTCGTCAAGACTGCCGGAGATAGTCGGAAAAATCGCCGGATCCTGGCTCCAAAGCACTTTCTCCTTGGCAACATCGTGATGCATTTCCAGAGAGACGAACTTCTGACCCGTCAGGAGGTTGCCGGTCTTCAATTCTGCGCGAAGGCCGTGCGCCACCAAGCTGTCGATCAGTGCGTGGGTGTTGAATTGAGGGCGGGGATGCCCGGGTGTGCCGCCCCGCGAGCGTCCGCGCAGCCTTTGCGGGTACAACTCCACCATGACGGGAAAGGCGAGCAGTTTCGCGCGCTCGTCGTACTCCACATCGAGGCTTCTCACTTCGCCCACGGTAATGCCTTGCAGATCCACAGGTGCGCCGGCCGACAGACCGCGCAGTGAGCCGCCGAAATACATGACAAAGGTGCTGATTTCAGTTTCGGAGGGCCGCATCGCGCGGTCCTGGTCATTGAAAAGGGTAAACGCCGTGTCCGCCGGGACTCGCGCGGTCGGCGGGCCCGGCGGCGTTCCAAACGCGACGCCGCCTTCCAGAATCGATGCCAGGGACTCGGTGCGCAGCTTCACTCCGTCCGCATTGACGGACATGTCGATGCCACTGGCCTGCCAAAATCGCGTATCCCCGGTGACGTAAACGTCAAAGGGCGCATTGATGAACACCTTGATGGTGACGCCGGTGCCGCCCGGATCCAGGTTGTAGCCCACCACCTGGCCGGCGGTGATGTGGCGATAGAACACCGAAGAACCGATGTCCAATGACCCCAGGTCATCCGCGTGCAGGATGAATTCACGCCCCGGCAGATCGGCGGTCACGATGGGCGGCACGTCGAGACCGACGAAGTGGTCGCGTTTCACCGCCGAATTCCCCACGTCCACGCTGATGTAGGCGCCCGACACCAGCGTGGCCAGCCCCGACACGCCGGCGCCCGAAATTCGCGGCCGCACCACCCAAAAGCGCGTGTCGTCGACCAGATAGGCCTTGGCATTGCGATGGATGTCGGCGGTGACTATCACTTCCTTGCGATCATTGCCGACCCGAATGTCGCGAACCTCGCCGATATCGACATCCTTGTAGCGTACCTTGGTCTTGTTCGCCTCCAAGCCTTCGGCATTCTCAAAGCGAATTTCGATCGACGTGCCTTGCGCAATTTTTTCTCGAATGACCACGAAGCCGCCGGCCAAAACCACCACGGCCGGCAGAATCCACACCAGCGGCAGACGGCCCCATAGGGATCGCGCCGGCACGGCTGCGGGCAGTTCATCGAGTTGCGCTCCTTCGCTCACGGGCCGTCCCAGAGCAATCGCTCATCGAACGTGCGGGCCGCGAACGTAGTCAAGACCACCACGGAGGCGAATGCCAACGCACCCCAACCGACCGAAATGAATGCCAGGGATCTGATTTGCACCAGCGCGATCAAGAGCGAGATGGCGTAGACATCGAGCATCGACCAGCGTCCTATGAATTCGACCATGCGGAACAATTCGCTTCGCTGCGTTCTGAAACGAGGCGAGCGCCGCCACGCCGAAAAGAGTACCACGCTGAGAGAAAGGATCTTCAACAGCGGCACCACTATGCTGGCGACAAACACCAAAACCGCGATGGGCCACGACCCGGAGTGCAGCAACACCAACACTCCGCTCATGATCGTATCCTGCTCGTCGTCGAAAATCGTGCGGGTAATCATCACCGGCAGCAGGTTGGCCGGTATGTACAAAATCGCGGCGCATGCCAGCAGTGCAGCCGTCAACCCCAGGCTGTGCGGCTTACGTGGGTAGAGATGCGCATAACACCGCGGACAGCGCGGATAAGCCACTTGAAGCGCACGCACCGTCGCGCGGCATTGCAGGCACACCAAGAGTCCAAGGCTTCGCCCGGTCGGTGCGGCACTCATCGGCGGTTCCCGTCAACCCAGCGCCAGAACTGTCCCGGCGTCGTGCGGCTGGTCAAGGCCGCCAGCGTGAGCATGAGGAAGACGCAGGACCACAGTGCGACGCCCGGGATGACGCGCGCATAGGCCGACAGTCGGACCAATGCCACCAGAACACCGAGCATGAATACCTCGATGAACGTCCACGGACGTACCTGTGCCAGCAGCCGAAATACCGTGCTTTGGCCCGGTGCCTCGAGTGCCCGACTCAAGGGGATGAGCAAATATAGGAGACTGACGATCTGCAAAAACGGTCCGACCACCGTGGTGATGAACACCAATGCGGCGAGGCCGGTATGGTCTTGGGCGTAAAAGGCGAGGGCGGCCCCGATCAGCGTGGTGTCGCGCGTCACGCCGTTGACCTGAATCTGCACCAGCGGATAGGCATTGCTCAGGAGAAACAACACCAATGCGCTAATGGCGAGCGCAATCGCCGTATGAATATTGCCGTTTTCAGGCCGTTGCAGCGGTGCGCGGCACCGGGCGCACCGGGTGGCCCCGGATGCCGGGGCCGCAGCGATCCGGTGTGCCAAGTCACACGACGGACAAACGATAATCGACGACATTCAATGCTCTCGGATGGACTTCCGAGTATCTTGCCTCACGGCCGCCAAGGCGTCGCGTAATTCATCGAGCCTGTAGGGTTTGGGGATAATTTTGAGTTGTTGAGATCCCGCCTTGCGGCGCGCGGCCTCGGCGTAGCCGCTGGTCAGCAGCACGGGCAGATTCGGCCGGCGCCGGCGGATTTCTTGCGCCAGTTCAACGCCGTTCATGCGTCCCGGCATCATCACGTCGGAGAAGACGATATCAACCGTGCGGCGATCCGCGAGGGCGCCCAGCGCCGCCTCCGCGCTCGCAACGCGGGTGGTGTCGTATCCCAGTTGATGAATCATCTCGACGGTCAAGGCAGCAACCTCGTCGTCGTCCTCGACCACCAACACCTGTGCGGCATTGCCCGAAAGATCGTCGGAGCAGTGCGGCATTAGCTCAGGAGCATAGGCAGGGGTCTTCAGGGTGCGCGGCAGGAACAGGCTCACCAGGGTTCCCCGGCCCGGTGTGCTCGCGATCCTGACCGACCCGCCGGACGCCTTGGCAAAACCATGAGCCTGTGCGAGGCCCAAGCCGGATCCGCTGCCGACTTCCTTGGTGGTAAAGAAGGGCTCGAAGGCGTGGCCCAGAATATCGGGGGTCATGCCGACCCCTGAATCCGCGATATCGAGACGCACAAAATCGCCCGCGAGATCGCGATCGGCGAGCGCGCGCATATTTCTCGCGCTGATGGCAATCGTTCCGCCGTTCGGCATGGCATCGCGCGCATTGAGGGCGAGATTGAGGATGACCAGCTCGAGCTCGCTTGGGTCGACTTCCACGCACCACAAGTTCTCGGCAAAGGCGCTCTGAATCTGTATGTCGCCGCGCAGACTTCGATTCAGCAATTCCCGCATGTCGCCGGCCAGCCGCTCGAGATTCACCGCCTCCGGCTTCAGTGCCTGACGCCGCGAAAACGCCAGCAGTTGGCGGCACAGGCTGGCTCCACGGTCGACCGCCTGACTCATGGCCGTGAAGATCTGTTCCCGGCGCGTGGCATCGTTTTGGCGCCGCAGCACTTGTAAGCCCCCCGAAACGACCTGCAGCAGGTTGTTGAAGTCGTGAGCGACTCCGCCCGTGAGCTGCCCCAGCGCTTCAAGCTTCTGCGTCTGGCGCAAGCGGTCTTCCACCGCTCGGCGCTCGGTGGCATCGGCAATGACGCCGATAATGCGTGTGGGGACATCATCGACATAAAAGGTGCGCCCCCGCAGGTGCACCCATCGGGTTTCGGCGCCCGCGCCCTGGCGGATTCGCGCCTCGACGTCGATCTCCCCGCTCAGCTCTGCTTGCGTAAAAGCCTGCCGCACGGCCCCCCGGTCCTCCTCCATGATGTGTTCGAAGGTCATGTCGAGGTCCCAGAAGGGCTGGATGCCGGAATATCCGAAGATTTGGTCATGCCGGGCCGTACGGTGCACTGCGCCGGTCGAGAGGTAAAGCTCCCAGCTGCCCATGCCGGCCGACTCCAATGCGACTTGCAAGAGTTCTGCGGTGTTGATTGCGCCCGATTCCATGAGGCACTGTACCGGGCAGTGCGTACCCTAGATGTCGCCAGTCGGCTAGGCCGCCTGTCAGAATCCGCCGATGCGATTTATCGAATTTGCTCCCTGGACTATTCTGGAGCCGCGCATTAGCCCGCCAAGGCCCCATTTAGATTGCGCAGGTTCTCAATGATTGCGGACAGGATTTCCGCGTGCTCTTCCTCGACCGCGAGGGCGACTTTCACCAACCGAAGTGTGGCTTTGTCATAGTGCTGTCCGCGCTCGGCGATTTCGCGATAGGCGTCTATGGCGAAGCGTTCTGCCAGGAGGTTTCGCGACAGCGCCCGGCTGAAAACCGACTGATCCAGCGGTGTTGGCCCTGATTCAGTCGCTTCTGATCGGTCAAGATCGAATCCCATGGCAGAGCCTCCATATAGAGCCTAATCAACGAATTAAAACGGGATGCCTTTTCGAATCACAGCAGCCTTCGGCGCATCCAGGCGTAGGCGTATGCCCGACATTGATTGCACCGCCGGTCGTTCAAGCGATCAAGCGCGTTTACGCTCTCGCGCAGATTTCGGCGCAGCGCGCAGGCCCTGCTTGGCCCGCAGCTTCAGGCTGCTTTTCAGTGCATCCATCAGATCAATCACCTCGGCCTTGGGACGCGGCGCTTTCTTGGGCTCGGTACCGAGCACGTGAGTTTCGTTCTTTTTGATTTTCTCGCGGATCCGCCGCATCAAGTCTTCGCGGTACGTGTCGTGAAATAGCTGCGGATTCCATTTTGCGCTCATTTCGTCGACCAGCTTGCGGGCCATGGTGACTTCGGCCTCTCTCGGTTTTGCCGATTTGGAATTGTCCGCGGCCGGCCTGACGACCGGTAAGATCTCGTCCGCGAATCGAAGGGTAACCAGCGTCAGAGCGCCCGCGTTTGGCATGACCGCGCAGAGGTGTTGGCGGCCGCGCATGACGAACGTGGCGACCGCAACTTTGCCGCTCGAC
The DNA here is from genome assembly GCA_963721095.1 of uncultured Gammaproteobacteria bacterium. GTDB lineage: Bacteria > Pseudomonadota > Gammaproteobacteria > Steroidobacterales > Steroidobacteraceae > Bog-1198. The sequence goes on from CAVRHU010000002.1 coordinate 535,104, forward strand.
TTCAGTGCTTCAGCGAGCAGCGCGTAGACTTTCTCGCCGCCCTTGCCGGGAACCAAGTAGTACGGTGTTTGGTAGTAGACCGGCGAAATGCCGGCCGCCTCGGTGAAACTAGAAATATCGATGGTTTCCGAGGCCTTCACATTCGCGTGCTTGAAGTCGGCATCGGAGAGCGCCACGTACTGTCCCTTCTCGAATTCATATCCCTTGACGATGTGCTGCCAGTCGACGCTCTTACCCGTGCTTTTGTTGATGCGTTCGTATCCCACCGGCGCAAAATCGCGGCTGTCGAGGAAATGCAAACTCAGCGTGTGCTCCTTCGAGGCTGAATACATTTCTATCGGAACATAGATCAAGCCGAATGAAATAGCGCCGCGCCATACCGATCGCTGGGCCATGAATTACTCCTTGGAAAGATTTTTGGTTTGTTCCGCCTGATCGATCAGTGCCGCGCAATTGGCATTTTTGGCCAGACCGCCATCGACGAAAGCGAGCACGGCGGCCACGGGCGTCAGCAGGGTGCCGAGGGCCACGGCGCCGGCCGTCTGCGCCGCCAGTTTGCCGGGTTGCACGCCGACCTTCGGCTGCAGCAGGGTGCCGCGTACCGTGATCGGGGCGCGGAGGCGCAGAATGCGAAACTTCTTCGGCTGACCCCGCAGCGATAAATCGAGCGTCTCGTTCTTGAGATCGATGTGGCCCTGACCGGTGACCAGCACATTCGTGGTGTCCAAGATGAAGGTGGTCGCCTTTAAATCGCCATCGTCGGCCTTGAAGTTTGCAACACCGCAGCGCACCTCGGTCTGCTGTTCATTTTTTGTCAGCATGAGCCCCAATCCGCGCGAGACATCGATCCCGGTCAGTTCCGCCAAGGCCTCGCGCATTTCACCCTTGGGAATGACGAAGGTGATATCGCCCTTCGCGTCGGCCGCGGTCTTGTGGACCGAACTTCCCGATCCATGCATTTTGATGCGTCCCAACAACTGGCCTTCGAGCGGTGATTCCTTGGCGGACATCGGCTTGAACTGCGCCAGGTCCACATTGCTGAGTTTCATATCGATGCTGGTTTGCGGCGTCGCGCCTTGCGCATCGATCGCCACCGTGCCCGAGAACTCGCCTTGCGGCAGGGCGAAGTCGAGCGGATCGAGCGCGATCTTGCCGTTGTTCAGGGTCAGATGGAAGCGCACTTTATTCATGGGCATTTTGGAGGTGGTTACCGAGGCGGCATCGAATTGCACGTCGGCGTCCATGCCGCGCACGCGCTGCACCTGCAGGTCCGCATCGGGAAGCAGCAGGGCGGGCGGGGCGGGTGGGGCGGAGGCGCTCGGCACCGCGAGCGTGTTCGATTTTCGCGCCGCCGTGGCCTCGGTTCCCAACGGCGCCGCCAGGTCGGCGAGGTTCAGTTGTTTTGAGACCAGGGTCGCCGTGAGTTTGGGCCGCTCGCGGCCGGTATCGATGGACAGATTTCCCGAGACATCGCTGCTGCCGAGCTTGCCGCGAAAGTCGTTGACTTTGAAGCGCAGCTTGTCGCGCACCAGCGTGCCCGAAACATCGTAGGGCGGTGTGTTGGGCAAGGCCAGTCCCGTCAAGTAATACACGTCGGCCAGATCGCTTCCCGACACGTGAAAGCTTGACTGCAGCGCTCCCAAATCGAACGGGTGCGTGATGGTGGTATGCGCGCTGAGCTTGATGTCCGCTGCCGTGACCGCCGTTTCAAAGCCGTAGGGCTTGGAGGGCTGCACGCCGATGAGCGGCTCGCCATCGAGTTTCAGCTGAAACGGCTTGTCGTTGAGCGTTCCGGAGCCGCGCAACTTGAGCGCCTGGCTGTCCGCCGAGTCCTGCGTTTCAACCACGGACACTTGCCCATTGAAGCTCAATTTGCGGATGCGATCGAGAGCGCTCAGCGTGCCGTTGCTGAGCTTAAGCTGTTGGATGACGGGTATGTGCAGCGGCGCCGAAGGAGGCTGCTTCGCCGGATGCTTGCCGGTGCTCGTAAAGTCCCAATTGGCACGGCCCGCTGAGTCGCGTTCCACGTCGATCGCCGGCGAATCAATCGTTACTTGCGGGAAAATGAGATGAAAACGCAGCAGGGATTTGAGGCTGAGCGTGGCGTCGAATTTCTTTACGCTGAGCATGTCGTGCGATTTCGCCCAATCCGGGTTGGCCACGGTGAGACCTTCGACAGTCAGCTCCGGATTGAGGGTGAACAGATGCACCGCCACCTTTCCGGCGATGTTCACGGGGCGCCCGGTCGCGTGCGAAACTTCGTGCACCACCAACCAGCGCCAAAAACTCTGCGGCAAGAGGGCGGCGGCTGCAACAAGGACGACAATCAAGATCCCTAGGGCCACAGCGATCCCCGCCATCACTCGACGCGCACCGACGGGGGGTGATTTCTTTGCCTCCGGCGGTCGGGTTTCGGTTCGCTCGGCAGTCTCAGTGGTCACGCAAAAGCTCATTTCGCCGGGTACACCCCGGTTTCAACGAGCGAACGCTACGCGTCCCGGGCCGGCAGGGCTGTCCCCTTTGGCCGGCTTCCCGCGTCAGACAAGCTGAAGTCCTGGAAATCAGGGCGGTTTGGCGCCGGTCTCCATGAGAAGCCGCGTGAACAGATACAACCGCGGGACGACGCTGTTGAGGTCGATCCATTCATGATCGGTATGGAAATCTCCACCGACATAGCCCAAGCCGTCAAGCGCCGGCGTGCCCTCGGCCATGGCGAGCGCGGACTCCGATGCGCCCCCGTTCCCCGAGAGTTCCACCGTTTTGCCGATTTCCGCGTAGATGGCCCGCGCGCGCGCCGCGAGCGCATCGATCTGGGCATTCTCGGTCAGGGGCGGAAAGGCGGGGTCGTGCGAGACGGTCACCGTCGTGTCCGGCACCTGGGTGCTGTGCGTTCCCGCCTCGACTCTGGCGAGGATGGCATCGAATTCCTCGGGCTTGCGATAGCGAACATTGAGCATGGCTTCGGCCTGATCGGGAATGATATTGTTCCTTTCCCCGGAGCGTAAAACGGTGAGATTGACCGTGATTCCACTGCCGGCCGTTGGGAAGGCCCCTTGCAGTGCGTTCAGCTGATGCAAAAGTTCAACCGCGGCGTTGCGGCCGTCCTGGGGCGCCATGCCGGCGTGCGCCGCGCGGCCTTTGACCTGAATGCGAATGCCGGCGGAGCCTTTACGCCAGACGGTCAAGGCATCGGGCGGATCGCCCGGTTCCATGTTGAATTCCACGTTGTGTTCACGCGCCAGGCGCTTGATCAACTGGGTCGAGCCCGGTGAGCCGCGCTCCTCGCTGTCATCGAGCAGCAGAGTGATCGTGGCGAAGTTCTTGAAGCCCATGTCGTGCAGGATTTTCAGCGCGGTCATGGCGTTCACCACGCCCGCCTTTTCGTCACCCACGCCCGGGCCGTGCGCGCGCTGCTGGTCCATGCTGAACGGCCGCGCAGCGGCTGTGCCGGGGCCGAACACGGTGTCGATATGGGCAATGATGAGGATCTTGCCCTTGCCCGTGCCATGAAAGACGGCGACCACATTGTTGGGCAAGCCGGGCGCCTCCGCCGGTTCGGTTCGCACCTCCGCGCCCAGTTGGGTCAGGCGTGCACGCAGCACGGCCTCGACCTTGGTGCCGCCCTCCACATCGCCCGTTCCTGAATCAATATTGACGATCTCCTTGAGCAACTCGAGCGCGCCGGCACGATTGGCTTCGGCCGCCTGATAGACCTTTTCATTGCGGTGTACGGCGGCCTCGGCGCGGCTCAAGAGCAACGCGGCCAGTAGAGCAGGAGCGATACCCGCAAGGGCTTTTTTTGTACTCATGGCCTTCTCCGTTTGACGCCGTAGGGAAATTAACACGCTCCGGAGCCGCTTTCTTCGCAATTTTGGCGCCGAGCAGGGTATTCGTGTTTACTATCCGCGGCAATCTCAAGGTTGGGGGGACAGGGACGCCGGGCGGCCCTGCGTCTTCCAAACCGCTAACGAAAGGAACTATTCCATGGCGCTGACTATCAGCGGGCTGTCGAAGACTTATCCGAATGGCGTGTGCGCGCTGAATAATCTCTCACTCACCGTGGGCAATAACATGTTCGGTTTGCTCGGACCGAACGGGGCGGGCAAGAGTTCGCTGATGCGCACCATTGCCACGCTGCAAGATCCTGATGCAGGCAGCATTGTGCTGGACGGCCTGAACGTTCTCACCCAGAAGAACGAGGTGCGCAAGATTCTCGGCTATTTGCCGCAAGAGTTCGGCGTTTACCCGAAAATGTCGGCCGCCGACATGCTGCACCATCTGGCGATCCTGAAGGGTGTGCTCAACGCGGGCGAGCGCAAGGACATGGTCGAAGCCCTTCTGCACCAGACCAACCTGTGGGATGTGCGGAAAAAAGCGCTCTCCACGTATTCCGGCGGCATGAAGCAACGCTTCGGGATTGCGCAAGCCCTCATCGCGAGTCCCAGACTGATTATCGTCGATGAGCCGACCGCCGGCCTCGACCCGGCCGAACGCAATCGCTTTCTGAACTTGTTGTCCTCGATCGGACGCGATGTCACGGTTATCCTCTCGACGCATATCGTCGATGACGTGCGCGAGCTCTGCCCACGCATGGCCATCATTGCCTCGGGACAGGTGCTGCTGGAGGGATCGCCTGCCGAGGCGCTGTCCGCGCTCGAGGGCCAGATCTGGTCTCGAGTGGTTGCGACCGATGAGGAATTGCGTACGTTGGAAACCCAGCTGAATATCATCAGCACCCATCTGGTCGGCGGCCAGCATGAAATCCGGGTATTTTCCGCGAACTCCCCCGGCGCCGAATTCCGCGCCGCGCCGTCGGATCTCGAAGACGTTTACTTTTTGAATCTGTCGCGCCACACCAAGCATTGAAGCGGCAGCGCAGGGAATCATCATGAGAATGTTCTGGGAGTTCTTCACGTTCGAGCTGCGTTTTCGCGCCAAGAGTCCTTCGACTTACATTTATTTTTTGCTGTGGCTGGCGTTCTCCTTCCTGTGCATCGCGTCGGAGAATTTCGGGCCGGTGGCCAATAGCAATGGCAAGGTGCTGTTGAACGGTCCGTATGGGATCACCTTCAACGATCAAGCCGCGTGTTTGTTCGGCCTGATCATCATCGCCGCGATTTTCGGCACCTCGATCCTGCGCGATTTTCAGCGCGACACATATCAGATTCTCTTTACCAAGCCGATTTCAAAATTCTCCTACCTGGGCGGGCGCTGGGCCGGATCTTTCGTCGCAACCGTGGCGGTCTTCAGTGGGTTGCTGATCGGGACATATCTCGGCACCTTGGCGCCCTGGGCGGATCATGCCCGAATCGGCCCGAACCACTTGCGCTGGTATCTCGAGCCCTTCCTATCCATCGTCGTGATTCAGATATTTTTCACCGGCTCGCTCTTTTTCGTCGTGGCTGCGCTCACCCGCAAAATTTTTATCGTCTACCTGCAAGGCGTGGCGCTATTCATGGTGTATCTGGTCGGTATCACCGCGTTTTCGGCAACCCGTTCCCTGGAGCATTTTTGGTCCGGCATTCTCGACCCGGTGGGACTGCTGCTAAATGGTGCAGTTTCGCGCTATTGGAGCGTCATCGAGAAAAACACCCAGCTGTTTCCCTGGGACTTTTCCGGGTACTCGCCGGGCGTGTTTCTCATAAACCGGCTGCTTTGGCTCAGTGTCGGTGTGGCGGCATTGCTCGCCGCCTGGGCGCTGTTTCCCATGTCGGTCGAGGCGCTGACGGCTCGCTCGCAGGGAAAGCGCGCGGCGCGCGCGCGCAAGGACGAGGAGGTGAGCCTGGAGCGGAAACGCTCCTTCGTGGCCGTGCGGCTGCCCAGAGTCGCTCAGCTGTTTGGAGCAAGAACTTCCTTTCGGCAATACCTTGCGCTCACGTCCTTGAGAATCCGCCTGATCCTGAGGGAAGTGCCGTTTTGGGCCATCGTGGGCTTGTTGATCGTGTTCGCCGTCAACAACGGCCATTTTGCAGGCCGGGTCGGCGGCGTGGACGTCTGGCCGGTGACCTATCTGATGGTGCAGGCGGTCGAGGGATCTGCGACCCTGTTTTTCCTCATTGTCGCCGGCCTCTACGCCGCGGAACTGTTGTGGCGCGAACGCGATACTCACTTCGACGGAATTCATGATGCATTGCCGATAGCAGAGTCCAGCGACTGGCTGTCGAAGCTGAGCGCCATCGCCTTCGTGGAGTGCATTCTGCTTCTCTTGACGATGGCTGTGGGCATGATGATGCAGGCGGTCAGCGGCTACTACCACTTCGAAGTTTGGCAGTACGTCAAAGAATTGTTCTTCATTACATTCCCGCTCATCGTCGGCTTTGCGATGTTGGCCATGTTCGTGCAGACCCTGGTGCCGAACAAATTCATCGGCCACGCCATCGTTATCGGCGTATTTGTCCTTCAGGCGGTGTTGTCAAGCTGGGGATGGGAAAACTCGTTGCTGATTCCCGGCAACGTGCCGACGTTCATCTATTCCGATATGAATGGCTATGGCCATTTCGTGCCATCCATCGTCTGGGCAACCACATATTGGGTGGCGATCTTCGCATTCCTGGGTGTCATCTCCATGGCTTACGCACGGCGCGGGGCCGAGGACTCGCTGCGCGCGCGCACCCGGCTGGCGCGCGCACGCCTGCCCGCATTATCCGCAGCCTTGGTGGCGTGCGCCTTGTTGGCCGTGGGGGCCGGTACTTGGTACTACTACAACGCGCATGTGCTCAATGAATACGTCACCGCGTCGGACCGTCGTCATCAGCTCGCCGACTATGAAAGGCAGTTCAAGAAATACGAGACTCTGGATCAGCCCAAGCTCACCGCAGTCGACACGACGATCGATATTTTTCCGGCGCGCCGGTCCTTCAGCGGCACCGGGCGCTATACGCTGCAAAACAAGAGCGATCATCCGATTTCCGAAGTGCATCTCACCGACCAATACCAGAGCGTGTCGCTGGTGCACTTTGACCGGCCGTTCCACCTCGTCAGCGCCTCGCCGCGAAACATGTACGGTATCTATGCGCTCGATCGGCCGCTCGAGATCGGCGAGACCATGACGATGACGTTCGCGGTGTCGCACATCTCGAAAGGCTTTCGCGACGGCAACGAACGGCCGGAGTTCGCCTACAACGGTAGTTTCTTCGGTCAGGAATTCTTCCCCACCCTCGGCTACGACCCGCAAATCGAAATCGACGATCCACGCCGCCGGCGCGAAGAGCACTTGGACCCGCTCGAGGAGATGCGGGAGCGCGGCGATCCGCGCGCCTCGCGAATCAATCTATTCACGGCCAACTCGGACTGGATCACCTATCACACGGTCGTGAGCACGTCCGATGATCAGATGGCGATCGCACCGGGATACTTGGTGCGCTCCTGGCAGAAGGACGGGCGCCGCTACTACGAATACAGCATGGGTTCCACCCATATTTTGGACTTCTTCGCCTATATGTCGGCGCGTTATGCCGAGCGCAAGCAGCAGTATGCCGGAGTGAACGGGCCGATCAGCCTGGAGGTTTATTACGACCCGGCGCATACGTTCAATATCGATGAAATGCTGCAAGCATCGCGTGCGGGCCTGGAGTACTTCGAGAAAAATTTCAGCCCGTATCAATTCAATCAATATCGGATCCTGGAGTTTCCGCGCTACCGAACCTTTGCCCAGTCATTCCCCAACACCGTGCCCTACTCGGAATCGATCGGATTCATCAGCCGCGTGCTCAAACCGACGGATGTCGATTTGACGCTGTTTGTCACGGCGCACGAGCTGGGCCACCAATGGTGGGGCCATCAATTGATCGGTGGTCTGGTTCAAGGCTCGAACATGATGGCCGAGACTTTGGCGCAATATTCCGCTTACATGGTGATGCAGCACAGGTATGGCAAAGACTACATGCATCGCATCATGCGGCACTATTTGGACCGGTATTTGCGCGGCCGCGCCGCGGAAGTGCGGGGTGAGCGGCCGCTGGCCTTGGTGCAGCGTGAAGCCTATGTTTGGTACGAGAAGGGCGGCCAAATCATGTACACGCTCGCCGACTATGTCGGCGAGGATAAAATCAATCTCGCGCTGCATAACTTCCTGATGCAGTACCGCTACGCCAATGCGCACAATCAGACCGACGCGGTCCAGCAAGAAACCGGTATGGCGGCGGAAAATCAGCCCTACCCGGATACCCGGCTGCTGATCGCGGCGCTGCGCGAGCAGACTCCGCCGGAGCTTCAATATCTCATCGACGATGGTTTCAATCGCATCGTGCTGTATGACAATAAGGCGCTGTCGGCCACTTCGAAGAAGACCGCCGACGGGAAATACCAGGTGACGCTGAATGTCGAGGCGCGCAAGGTGCAGGCCGACGCGAACGGCGTTGAGACGCCGATGCCTTTGGCGGATTTCATCGATATCGGCGTATTCAGCGGCAAAAAGGACGAGGAGAAGCCGCTCTACATGAAGCGGGAAAAGATCACGCGCGAGCGTGAAACCTTTACCATTGTGGTCGATCAGCCGCCCACCCGGGCGGGCATCGATCCCTACAACAAGCTGATCGACCGGATTGCCGACGACAACATGATCGATATCACCGAAAATTGAGGAGCCCCCCTTAAACCTTTGAGGCGGCGGGTTCCTCTAATTCGGCATGATTCACACGCTGCAGCGAGTTCTTCCCATGGAATCCAGCAGTGAGCCGTTGGGCACGATCGCGGCGGCCGCTGCCGGCGATATGGCCGCATTTGAACGCCTCTATCGCCAATTCTCACCCCGGGTTTACGGATTATGTCTGCGGCTGACGGGGCAGCGGGAGACCGCGGAGGACTGTACCCAAGAGTCCTTTATCGCTGCCTGGCGCGCCCTGGGCCGCTTTGAGCGGCGCAGCCGCTTTTCCACATGGCTGCACAAGATTGCCGTCAATTGCGTGTTAGCGCGGCGCAAGGGCCTCCGGGCCGAATACGAGGTTGCCGAACCCGCGCAAGGCCTGCCCGACCGCCCCGATCCCGCCGCCGGCGCGCCGCCTCTCGACGTTGAGCGCGCCATCGCCGCGCTGCCCGATGGGGCGCGGCATGTGCTCGTGCTGGTCGGCATTTACGGGTTTAGCCATGCGGAAGCCGCGAGCGCGCTTGGCGTCGCGGAAGGAACCTGCAAGGCGCAGCTGCATCGTGCGCGTCAGCTACTGAGTTCCACTCTAGGAGTAGAGCCATCATGAACGATCGCCAAGAGGAATCCCTTGACAGGCTGATCGCGAGTTTGCCCAGAGACATCGTGCCGCCCGGCAATCTGTGGCCGGGCATCGCCGCGCAGCTCTCGAGGCCGCGACGGCGTGCCCCGCCCATGGCGCTGGCGGCGGCCATTGCCATGGCCGCCGCCTGTCTGGCCAGCTTCTTTACCTGGGCGGTGCTCGAGAGCCGAACGGTACCGCGGGTTATTCAGACCGTTGCCGCGAAGAATTCTTTCGAAGAGCCGCGCGATCCGAAGTATGTGCTGGCGCGCGAATCGGTTGAAAAGACTTTTCGCGAGCGGCTGGCGTTGCTCGAGCCTAAGACCCGGGCAAAAATCGAATCGAGTTTGGCGGTCATTCAAAAGGCGCACGAAGACATCCGCAAGGCGCTGGCCGCCGATCCGCAGAGCCCGGTGCTGGAACAGCTCTGGGAGAGCACCTGGCACGATGAGTTCGACCTCTACGACCGCGTCGTTGAGGCCACCCAACCCACCATGATGAGGATTTGACCATGGCATCTGCTCAATTCACAAAGCTCTTGAAGAACCCCATGCGCCTCGGCGTGCTCGCGCTGTTGGCTTGCGCCTGGTCGCCCGCACACGCCGCGACTTCCGTTGACGAACACCGTGCGGCCAATCCCCAGGGTGAAGTCGAAATCGACAATGTCGCCGGATCGATCGATGTGCAGGGGTGGGATAAGCCCGAGGTCGCGGTCACGGGTACCATCGGCAAGGATGTGGAGCGCGTGGATGTCACCGGCGACAACAACCGCACCTCGGTGCGCGTGGTGCTGCCGAAGGGCATGCATTGGAACATGAACGATGGCGATGCGCATTTGGTGATCCGTGTGCCAACGAACAGTTCGATTTACGCCTCGGTGGTGAGTTCCGACCTCAAAGTCTCGGCGGTCCACGGCGCTTTGGAGTTGCGATCGGTCAGCGGCAATATCAGCGGCGACGGCGGCGGGGACCTGCGCGCCAACGATGTGAGCGGCGACATTCACTTCACGGCGACGGCGGCCCGAAGGATTGAGGTGAAGGCCATCAGCGGCAGTATCGTGCTGACCGGCGGCAATACCGATATCGAGGCTTCGACGGTGAGCGGCGATGTGCGGTTGACTCTGGGGACCGTGTCTCACGCCCGATTCAAGAGCGTCTCCGGCGGCCTATCTGCAACGCTCGCGGCGGCGCCCGATGCGCAAATTGACGGTGAGTCCGTGAGCGGCGACATCAAGTTGAATTTCGCGGCCGAGCCTTCAGCGGATTTTGACGTCCAGACCTTGAGCGGCGATATCGACAATTGCTTCGGACCCAAGCCCGTCGAACCCCGTCACGGGCCCGGCAAACGATTGACGTTCAAAACAGGCGACACGTCCGCCCGCATCCATCTCACGAGCAACAGCGGCGAGGTGCGCTTGTGCACGCGGAAATAGACGCATAGACGCAATGATACCTTCGTAGGGTCAGTCTAGGACTACGCGGCCTGTTGGCAGGGGCCGGTATTCAGGGAATGCAGCATTCGATACGGTGGATGCTTGCTTTCCCTGACACCGGCAACACCGAAGGAGTGCTTATGAATACAGCAGCCGTCATGTCCCAACCGATTCCTCTCCCGCCGCTTCCGTTCGATCAGGGCTCACTGGCGCCGGTCATTTCTGCGAACACTCTGAATTTCCACTACGGCAAGCATCACAAGACCTATGTGGAGACACTGAACAAATTGATTGTCGGTACTGAATTCGCCGGTATGCCTCTGGAAGAAATTGTCAAAACCACAGCGGGCCGGGCGGATCAGACCGCCATCTTCAACAACGCCGCGCAGGCGTGGAATCACGCGTTCTACTGGAAGAGCCTGAAGCCGAAGGGCGGCGGAGAACCGCCGGCGGCGCTGAAGAGTTTGATGGAGGATGCATTCGGCAGCGTGGATCAATGCAAGAAAGAATTGTCAAAGGCCGCGGTCGGACAGTTCGGCAGCGGCTGGGCCTGGCTGGTGCAGGAGGGCGGGAAGCTCAAGATCCAAAAGACGCCCGACGCCAAGACGCCGCTGACCGACGGACCGAAACCGCTGCTCACGATCGACGTCTGGGAACATGCGTACTATCTGGACTATCAGAACCGGCGCGTCGACTACGTGAACGCCCTCATCGAGAAGCTTGCGAACTGGGGCTTCGCCGCTGAAAATCTCGGCTAGTTCTTCGCGGGCGATCAGCGCGATGCGGTTTGCGCAGCGGTCTGCTTATCGCTGCGCCAACCGCCGCCGAGCGCCTTGACGAGCAGCACGCTCGCACTCATGCGCCTGAGCTGAATCGATACATTCGCCAGTTGCGCCTGCAGCGCGGTGTTCTCCGCGGTCGCGACTTCGAGATAGGTAACCAGACCGGCCTTGTAGCGATACTGAGCCTGTTCGAGCGCCGTGGCAGTGGCGGTGACGGCGGCCGCCTCGCTGACGCTTTCCTGCTGCAATTCCCGCAGCGCCGCCAGGTTGTCCTCCACCTCTTGGTAGGCGGTGAGCACGGTGTGTCGATAATCGGCGACCTGCTCCTCGTAAGCCGCTTTGGCCTGCGCGGATTGCGCACGATGCCGGCCGGCGTCGAACACCGTCAATAAACCGGCCGCCGGTCCCGCGGACCACAGTTGGCTGGGTGCGGTGAGCCAGTTCGACGTCTTGGTGCTGTCGAAACCCGCGGCCGCGGCCAGACTGAACACGGGAAAGTACGCGGCGCGCGCAACGCCGATTTGCGCGTTCGCCGCCGCCGTGCGCCGCTCCGCAGCCGCGACGTCGGGGCGGCGCTCCAGCAGAGAGGAGGGCAATCCGGGATCGATGGGCGGAGGCGCCGCGCTGATCGCCAACGGGCTTGCGTCCATGTGGAAGGAGGAGGGATTCTGACCCAGCAGCACCGCGATCGCGTGCTCGCTCTGTGCACGCTGCAAGCGGATGTCGGCAGCCTGAGTGCGTGCCGTTTCCAGCTGCGCCTGTGCCTGAGCGACATCGGTCAGCGCCGCGGCGCCTCCGTTGTAAAGGTTCTGGGTCAGCTCCAGTGCCCTCGTGTAGTCCACGACCGTCTGGTCAAGCAGTTGCCGCTGGGTGTCTTGCGAACGCAGCGAAAAATAATCGCTCGCCAATTCGGCATGAATACTCAAGTTCAGCGTCGCCAGATCCGCCGCGCTCGCTTGCTGGTTGGCGCGCGCGGCGGCGACGGCATTGCGCACCCGGCCCCAGACATCGATCTCGTATGACAGGTCCGCCTCGAGATCAAAATTGTTCCCGACCGGTTCGGCACCTTTGGGAAACGTCGGAGAATTGACCGAGGAGCGCGATCGCGTCGCCGACGCTCCGATGGTCAACGTCGGGAACAGATCCGCTCGAGCGATGCGAGTTGCCGCGCGCGCCTGCTGCAGCCTGGCGTAGGCCGCTTTCAAGTCCTGGTTGGCATCGGCGACTTGCGCCTCCAAACCATCGAGCGCGGGATCTTGAAAAATCACCCACCATGCACCGCGCGCCTGCGAGTCCGCAGGTTCCGCCGACTTCCAGTCGCTTTCCTTGTACACCGCGGCGGGCGGCGCACTGTCGGGAGTTTTATATGCCGGTGCGAATGAGCAGCCGCCCAAGGCCAGTATCGCGCCGAACAATGCGAGACCGGAATACCGGGACAGGCTCGCGACCGTCATCCGGTTTTTCCCTGCGGTTTGGATTGTGCGGCGTCGGGCGCGGCGATGCGCACCTGTACTCCATCGGCGATGGAATCCGGGGGATTGAGTACAACCGTTTCATGCGAAGCGAGGCCCGATAGCACCTCGATTGAATTGCCGAAATCGCGGCCTTGAACAATGCTCTTGAGCTTGACGCGCTGCTGACTGTCCAACGTGGCGACCTGCAGGCCCGCCGAACGGAACAACACCGTATTGGCGGGCAGCCGCAGGCTTTGCGCATTCGGCGGCAGCTTGAAGTGCACTTCGGCATAGGCTCCGGGGAAAATTTCGCCATTGGCATTGTCCAACTGGAGTTCGACCTGCAGGGTGCGCAGCGTCGGATCCAGGGAATTCGAGGTGCGGACGATTTTCGCGGGGAAAGTGCGGTCGGGGTGTTCCGTAAAATGCAACGCGGCTTCAAGCCCCGGCTGGGTAACGGAGGCGAAGGGCTCCGGCACCCGGACATAAATGCGCAGCATGTGCGTGTCGGCGATGCGAAACAGCTCCGATCCCGCGCTTTGCCCCGCGTTGATCAACGCACCGACGTCGGTATTGCGGGCGGTGATGACCCCCGTGAAGGGTGCGACCACGCGCTTGAAGGATTCCAAATCATGCAGCCGCGCCACGTTGGCTGCGGCCGAATCGGCCGCGGCCGTCTTCGCGGCCGCATCGCCGGCTTTCTCGTCCGCATCCTGCTTGGATACCGACTGGGTGGCCAGCAGTCCTTGCCAACGTGCATTGGTGCTCTTCGACAGATTCTCGTTCGCTCGGGCGGTGGCCAGATCGGCTTGCGCTTGGGTCAGTTGCTGATCGACTTCCGGCGTTTCGATCTGCGCGAGCAACTGTCCCTTCGTCACCCGCGAGCCGATGTCGGTCTCCCAGGATTTGAGGTAACCGCTCGTGCGCGCATAAATCGGTGCCTCGATGAATGCCTGCACGGCGCCGGGCAGTACCAATTCTTCGCCGGCCGCGCTGGGTTCGGCCGTCGTCGTCGTCACGGTCGGGATGGCCGCGTCCGCATTTTCCTTGACGAGATCGGAGCGGGCGATGACCCGGCTGACCTCGCCCCAGACGCCGAGCGCAATGGCGACGATCAATGCAATCCACGCGTAGCGGCGGATCTTCTTATCAGACATGGGCACTCTCCGCGGGTTCAAGCGGCTGCAGCGAGCTTCGCCCGTGAATAATCGAAAATACCGTCGGCACGAAAAACAGGGTGGCGACGGTTGCGAAAATCAAACCGCCGATGACGGCGCGTCCCAGGGGAGCATTCTGCTCCCCGCCATCCCCCAATCCCAGCGCCATCGGGATCATGCCGATGATCATGGCCAACGCGGTCATCAGAACCGGACGCAGCCGCGTGAAACCGGCCTGTAGAGCAGCTTCCATGGCCGTGTCGCCGGCGTTCATGCGTTCGCGCGCGAAACTGATCACCAACACACTGTTGGCGGTCGCCACACCCATGCACATGATGGCGCCGGTAAGGGCAGGCACACTCACGGTGGTGTGCGTGAGAAACAGCATCCAGACGATGCCCGCGAGCGCTGCGGGCAGCGCAGTGATGATGATGAAAGGATCGAGCAGCGACTGAAAATTGACGACGATCAGCATATAGACCAGAACGATGGCGCCAATCAGCCCGATCAGCAGTCCGTTGAACGATGCCTTCATGGTTTGCACCTGGCCGCGCACCACGATCATCGACCCTTTGGGTAGATCCTTTTTGGCGCCGTCAACGATCTTGTCGATTTGCGAAGAGACGTAGCCCAAGTCGGTGCCGTCCACCGAGCCGAAAATATCGAGCACCGGGGTGGCATTGTAGTGGCTGACCACCGCGGGGCCGACGCTGCGATGAATGTTGGCGACGTTCGACAGCAGCTGCGATCCGGTGCCCGCCGGGCCGCTGATCGGAGTGTTCCCCAAATCGTTGAGGGTTTCGAGGCGGTATTGCGGAGTCTGGGTCGCCACATTGTATTGAGTCCCGGATTGGGGATCGACCCAAAAGCTGGGCGCTGTCTGGAAGCTGCCCGACAGCGACACCAGCATGTTGCCCGCCACGTTCTGCTCGGTCAGTCCGAGCAACTGAGCCTTGGTGCGGTCGACGTCGACGTTGAACTGCGGATAGTCGCCCGACTGCTGAATATGCAGATCCACAGCCCCCGCCACGGAGTGCAGTTTCTGCAACAGCACGTTGGCAAACTCGTGATTGGCTTGAACGTTTTCGCCGACGATCTGAATGTCGATCGGCGCCGGGAGTCCGAAGTTCAAGATCTGTCCAATCATGTCGGCCGGCAGAAAAGAAAATTGCGTGGACGGATAGGTGGCGGTCAATTTTTTACGCAGGGCGCGAACATATTGCACCGTCGGCTTGTGCTCTTCCGTGAGGTTGACATAGACATCCGCATCGCCGGGGCCCACCGGTGCCGAGGTGCTGTACGACAGATTGATTCCGCTGTAGGGAAGACCGAGATTATCCACAATGCTGGCGATTTGCGTGCCGGGATGATCTCCCGAATCGTTGCCTCGACGCGATCGGCGAGGGCGGCGGTCTCTTCGATGCGTGTCCCGGTGCGCGCCCTGAAATGCAGTTTGATTTGGCCCCCGTCGACGGAGGGAAAGAAGTCCTGCCCCAGTCCGGGCAGCGGCCCGATGGGGAAGGCCAGAATCGCGGTGGCAATCATCGCGCCCAGGAAAATCGCCGCAAAGCGCGGGCCGCTCTCGAGCGCCGTACCGAGCAGCGCGTGATAGCGTTCGCGAAAACGCTCGAAGCCGCGCTCGAATCGCAATTGAAAGCGGCCCAGAAATCCGGGCTGCTTGCGCTTGGCATCGTGTTTCTTGAGCCAGAATTTCGCGAGCGTCGGCACCAGGGTGCGCGACAGCAGGTAGGAAGCGAGCATCGCGAACACCACGGCTTCGGCCAGGGGGATGAATAGAAATCTGGCGATTCCAGCGAGCAGGAACATCGGCACGAACACGATGCAGATGGAAAGCGTGGAAACGAGGGCGGGCAGGGCGATCTGGTGCGCGCCGTCGAGAATGGCGGCTTCGACGTCCTTGCCTTGCTCAAGGTGGTAGTTGATGTTTTCGATGGTCACGGTCGCATCGTCG
This sequence comes from uncultured Gammaproteobacteria bacterium, assembly GCA_963721095.1. GTDB lineage: Bacteria > Pseudomonadota > Gammaproteobacteria > Steroidobacterales > Steroidobacteraceae > Bog-1198. The sequence goes on from CAVRHU010000002.1 coordinate 551,104, forward strand.
ACCAGAATGCCGACCGCCAGCGCCAGGCCGCCCAAGGTCATGATGTTGATGGTTTCGCCCAACGCCGACAGGCAACAGATCGAGGCCAGAATCGACAGGGGGATCGAGATGGTTATGATGACAGTGCTGCGCCAGCTGCCCAGAAACAGCAGGATCAACAAGCCGGTGAGCGCCCCCGCGATCACAGCTTCGCGTATTACGCCGGAAATCGCGGAGCGCACGAACACCGACTGGTCGCTGATCGCCTCGATCCGCAAGTCCGGCGGCATGACCGCGCGAATCTGCGGCAGCTTCTTATTGATGTTATTGATGATATCGATGGTCGAAGCCTTGCCGGTCTTCAATACGGTTTCCAACAAGGCGCGCCTTCCCCCCAAGCGAACGATGTTGGTTTGCGGCGCATAGCCGTCGCGCACGTGCGCGACGTCCCGCACATACGTCACCGTGCCGTTGTGCGCGCGAATCGGCAGATTGTTCAAATCATCGATGGCCAGCGGACTGGAATTCACCTTGATGAAATATTCCAGACCACCGATTTTTTGCGTACCCGCGGGCAGAATCAAATTCTGCGAACCGATGGCCGCGACCACATCGCTGCCCGACAGTCCGTGCGCACTCAAGGCTTGCGGGTCAAGATCCACCTGTACCTGGCGCTGCTTGCCGCCGTAAGGCCAGGGCATCGACGCGCCCTGCACCGTCGACAATTGGGTGCGCAAGATGGTATTGGCCAGGTCGAACAGACGCGCTTCGCTCAACGTCGGACTGCTGAGCGCGAGCTGCAAGATCGGCACGGACGAGGCGTTATAGGACAGGATGAACGGCGAGGTCGTGCCGGGCGGCGAGAAGGCGATCTGGGACTGCGAGACCGCCGTAATCTGCGCGACCGAGAGGTCTTGATCCACGCCCGGCTGAAAAAAGTATTTCACGATCGAGGTGCCGACCACCGATTGCGACTCGGTGTGTTCGACGTCGTTCACCACCGTTTGCGCGGTGCGCTCTGAAAACAGCACAATCCGGTTCGCGATTTCCTCCGGCAGGATGCCGTTGTAGCGCCAGATGACCGCGGCGATCGGAATCTTGATGTTGGGGAAGATATCCGTCGCGGTGTTCAAGATCGCGTAGCCGCCGAGCAGCACGATCAGCACCCCCAGCATGATGAAGGTGTAGGGCCGCTGTAACGCTACTCTAACGATCCACACGTTTCACTCCGACGCGAACCGGACCGATGAATCGCCGCGCTGGTCGACGCGAATTAGCACAGCGACAATTCCCAAGCGCCAAGGAGCCAAGCGCGCGCAATCGATGTGCTACCTATGATTGGATAGGGGCATATGCCCGTAAAGGCCAGGAATGTAAGTGATATATCTGGGCAAGTCAATTGACAATTCGGCACCGATTCAGCGCAGCGGCAGGGAATTCAGTTCATCGTTCCCCGCAATATTGAGGAGCACGGCGCGAAGATCCGCGGCATGCCGTTTACCAAAAATTTTCTCGAAACGCCCCTCGGCCGTACGCCAGAGCCGCCGGGCCCGCTGCAACGTGGCCCTGCCTTTCTTGGTCAGGGCTACGTGGCGTTTGCGCCGATCGGTTATGGCGAGCTTGAGGCTGAGCAAATCATCGCGCTCCAGGGGCCGTAAATTGTGTCCCAGCGTCGAGCGGTCCATAACCATGGCAGTCGCCAACGCGCACATCGTGAGCGGGCCATCGAGGCTGCCGCGTTCGACCTCCGAAAGAATGGAAAATTGCGTGGATTTGATGCCCACGGGCGCGAGAGCCGCATCGTAGAATTGCGAGATACGCCGCGACGCTTTGCGCAGGCTGCCGCAGGTGCAGGCACTATGTGGCGCGGACAAAGATTCGCGTCGGGGCATGGGTCCATAGGATAGACCCTTTGGGCGCGGCGGCGAAATGCACGGAGTTTCTGTCTTGACGTACTGCGGGCCCAAAAGATTAGTCTTTTGGATTAAGCGGCCTGTTGCAAAGTGGAGTTGCCGCCGCGGCGCGCAGCGTCGATTATTTCCTGCGAAACATCCCACAGCCGCCGCGCCAGCATCGTGTTCTGCAGCAGTGCGTTGCCTTGGGAAATATTACAATTCGACCAGTACTCGCCGGTGATGCCCGATGCCGCCGGACTCGCCGCGAGCAGCGCCTGAGTCGCGGCCGCCTGCGCCGCCGTCTTTGCGAACAGGCGCGCGAAAAAACCTTTGCGCATGCGAGTGCGGGCCGCGCCCGGATCCGCCGAGTTTACGGTGATGCCGCGTGCCGCCAGGCGGCGCGACAATTCCTTGGCGTACAACGCGTTTGCCAATTTCGACTGCGCGTAAAACACGGACGGGTCATAAAATCGATGACCGTCGAGATTGTCGAACATGATCCCGTCGCCAGCGCTCCCGGTGATGCTGGCGCGGCCGCTGACCATCACGATGCGTCCGGTGCCATCGCGCAACAAATCCGCGATTCCGTTCACCAGCAGGAAATGGCCGATGTGATTGGTGAGAAACTGCCGCTCGATGCCGTAGCGAGTCTCGAGCGACGCAGGCTTCGCCGCGGCGGCATTGGCGACGATGGCATCGAGCGGGACCGACAGCCCGCGGATGGTGTCGAGCGCCGCGGCAATGGAATTGAAATTCGACAGATCGCAGGCCACGGGGATGCAGGCGGGTCCCGCCTGGGCGCAAGCGCGCGATGCCGCTTCGAAGCTTCGTGCCAAGCCGACCACCGCCGCGCCGTTGGCCGCAAAGGCGTTCATCGTTTCATATCCCAGACCGGAGTTGCATCCGGTGACCACGATGTGTTTGCCGGTCAGGTCGATTCCCGCCAATACCTGGTCCGCTGTGGTGCGACGGCCAAAAGAAATCGGTGTCTTCATGGAGCAATCCCCTTTAGCGGGCGGTGACTCGGCAGGCAAGCCATGCGAACCGCAGCCGTCATAGCCTTCACGAAGTCTTCCTGAGTCTTGCAGGTCTGTTTGAGCCCGCGCGCGGTTGCGTGCAACGCGCGCGCAAAGTCGGCGATGTTCAATCCGGCAGCGGCGCAGCGATCGCCCACCGCGGTTGCGCCAATCGCGCCAACCAAGGCTTCTTCGAATTGCCATTCGTACTCGGCCAGCGTCGCGCCCGCCAATGAAGTGCTGGCGCACATAAGATCCGCGGCATCCGTGCCCAACGAACCCACGAAGCGTCCAGACCACTCCTTGCACGCGGCGATGATGCGCGTCTCCAAGGTATCTTCGACGCGTGACAACGCCGTGATGGCGCAGGCCAGCTGATCGCTCAACGAATGTTCCAGCGCGCGGCGAAACAATTCTTCTTTGTTCGCAAAGGACAAGTACAGCCCCTGACGGGATACGCCGGCGGCGCGGGCCACATCATCCATCGAGGTCTTGCGATAGCCGTATCGAGCGAACACCCCGACGGCCGCATCGAGCACCGCGCCGAGGCGCGAGTCCTGATCGGGAGGGCGTGGCAACGTTATGTTCACTTCCGCAGTATAGACAAAATATGCCTATATTGTCTATTCCGTCGCGCAATTCGTATCGAAGCCGATCGACGAAGAACTTATAACTCAAGGGGATGCGTAATAATAGTCGCGAAATCTCTTAGATGCAACCCGGCTCAAGAGCGATAGCCCGACAATCCTCGGGCACGTTGGCATAATGCGCACCGATGCTGAACGTCCCGCAGCTTTCCGTACCCACCATTGCCATCAGCAGGTCGGAACAGCGATTCCCGGTTCGCCGCATCTACTGCGTCGGCCGAAACTATGCCGAGCACGTGCGCGAAATGGGCAACGATCCGCGCAAGGATTTGCCGTTTTTTTTCAGCAAGCCGGCCGACGCGGCGGTCGGCAGCGGCAGTGTGTTGGCGTTTCCGCCGCGCACCGCTGATCTGCATCACGAGGTTGAATTGGTCGTCGCACTACATCGGCGCGGTGCCAATGTCAGCATCGCCGAAGCCACGTCGATGATTTTTGGTCATGCCGTGGGAATCGATCTCACGCGACGCGACTTGCAAACCGAGGCCAAGAAAAGCGGTCGCCCCTGGGACATGGCCAAAGGATTCGATCACTCGGCGCCCATCGCGCCCCTGACCCTGGGATTTCCGCCGGCATCGGGATCGATCTCTTTGAGCGTCGGCGGCGATGAGCGCCAGCGCGGCGATTTGAAGGACATGATCTGGAGCGTTGCGGAAATCATCGCGGCGCTTTCCACCTATGTCGAAGTCGCGCCCGGCGATTTGATATTTACCGGCACCCCCGCGGGCGTTGGGCCCATCATGCGCGGCGACTCGGTGCGCGGGATGATTGCGGGAATCGAACCTGTTGAAATAACTTTTAAAGAGTAAACCTCCATGCCCATGCTTCGCCTGCTCTGTCTGTTGCTTTGCCTGCCGCTCACCACGTGGGCTGCGGAGGACTATCAACATCGCGTCGATCAGGTGTTGCTGCAGACGCCGCTCATCGACGGGCACAACGATTTGCCCTGGGAAATCCGCGAGCGCTTCAAAAGCGATCTAGCCGCGGTGAACCTGGCGACAGACACGCGGCACCTGCCGGTGGAACCGGGGCAGGCTGCGCTGATGACGGATATCCCGCGACTGCGTGCCGGACATCTCGGCGCCCAGTTCTGGTCGGTGTGGATTCCCGTGAGCACACAGGGTTTTGAAGCGGTGCAAATGACCCTGGAGCAGATCGATCTGGTCAAACGCATGTCGGCGCAATACCCGGCCGACTTTGCCATGGCCTATAGCGCCGCGGACATCCGGCGCATTCACAAAAGCCACAAGATCGCTTCGCTGATCGGCATTGAAGGCGGCCACCAGATCAACAGTTCCTTGGCGGTGCTGCGCCAGATGTACGACGCCGGTGCGCGCTACATGACCCTCACCCACACCACCAACACGCCGTGGGCCGACTCGGCGACCGATGCGCCTGCGCATCACGGCCTCACGCCCTTCGGCGTCCAAGTAGTGAAGGAAATGAACCGATTGGGAATGTTGGTCGACCTCAGCCATGTTTCGCCCGATACCATGAGAGCGGCGCTCGCGGCGAGCCAAGCCCCCGTCATTTTTTCCCATTCCTCTGCGCGGGCGCTGGTCGATCATCCGCGCAATGTTCCCGACGACGTGCTGCGGGCCTTGGCGGCAAACGGCGGAGTGGTGATGGTCAATTTTGCGCCGGCGTATGTCTCGGCCGCACGCAATAGTTGGGAGGCCGACATTGCGGCGGAGCGAACCCGCTTCAACAGCCCGCCGTATGCCGGCCTTTACATCGGCCAGCCGGACCGCGCCAAGGCGGCGCTTTCAGCGTGGGAGGCGCAGCATCCCATGCCGGTGACGACACTTGCGCAAGTCGCCGATCACGTCGAACACATTCGTCAAGTGGCCGGCATCGATCACGTCGGTATCGGGTCGGACTTCGACGGCATTCCTGACGCGCCGGTCGGGCTCGAGGGTGTGGATCGCTATCCTGCGCTGCTGGAGGAATTGATGCGCCGTGGTTGGAGCGACGCGGACATCGCCAAGCTGGCAGGGGAAAATCTGCTGCGTACCTTTGCCGCGGCGGAGCAGGTGAGTCTGCGACTGCAAGGTGGCTCGAAGCAGCGCTGAATTCGCTAAAGCGGGCGTGCTTAAATTCGCCGCCGCCGCGAACGTCCATCAGTCGGTGACGCCGGACGGTTGACCGCCGGAAAATCCATTCTGGCGGCGTGATATATCAATCGCTGCGACTCATGCGCGCAGCTTTGCATGCCGATTTGCGCGCTCCTTCGCATTGAACAACCGGCATATGGAAAACGCGGCCGCACCTCCGCGTGGCATTTTAGCTACGCGTCGAAACCATTTGTTCACGCGCTATTGACATTACGATATCAACTAGTCGAATAATGCGTGCCGCGATGCGACTTTGAAAATACTTTGCGCACCGAAATGAGGCGGGGACTAGCATCTGATAAAGGCTGTAGCGATGGGGTTGCACGCTTAAAGCCTGGTGACGGCGGGATTGCCGCGATCACGAGCGGATGGGGTGGTTTCTAATGGACAAACGGTCTACTAACCGTTTTTGGGGGATCAAAAAATGACGACAAGAACAGTGGCACTGTTGCTTTCCAGCGCGGTGTCGGCACTCTCACTTGCAGCTTACGCGGAACCCACACCAGCTCCGGCGCCTGCTGCGGCACCCGCCGCCGCGGCTGTCGCACCGGCAAGCGACGACAATTCGATCGCCGAAATCGTCGTCACGGCGGAAAAACGCAACGAGAGCCTGGAGACGGTACCGGTCGCCATTTCGGCCTATACCGCGAAGACACGAGACCTCATCGGTATCGACACGATTCAGGACATGACGAATTTCACGCCCGGCTTGGCTTACTCGACCTCCTTGGACCGCGCATTCATCCGCGGCGTCGGCCGGGAAACCAACAATCTGTCCACCAATCCGGGTGTCGCGACCTATTCCGACGGCGTCTACAACTCCAGCGTCGTGGCCGCTTCGGGCGATGAGATGTTCGAAGATCGAATCGAAGTTCTGCGCGGACCGCAGGGTACCTTGTACGGCCGCAACGCCATCGCCGGAACCATCAACTCGATCTCGAAGCGCCCGACGCAGGATTGGACCGCCGAGGTGCGCGTCAAGGTCGGCAACTACGGTACCCACGACTTTGAAGGCATGGTATCGGGTCCGATCAGCGACACCATGCGATTCAAGTTCGGCGGTTACCGCAACTATCAAGGCGACGGCTACTACCGCAATGTTTTGAATGGCACATCCGAAGGCAGCAATTTAAGCAGCGGCAATTTCTTTTATTGGGAAGGTCAGTTCGAGTGGGACATCACACCGGATGTCGAATTCTGGATGAGATTCGACCAACTGGGATACACCGATGCCTACCGCGTGCCGACCAATGTTACCGGCTCGTATGACTACGCGGCCTTTCCCGCATTTTTCACGCTGTTCCCTGGCGCTGCATTCGGTGCGGCCAGCACCGTCGGCGTTAATAGCCCGCTGCCTTTGCCGACCGGCTATACGCCGAATTCTCCGGCGTGCGCCAGGAATCCGGCCAACACCAATATTTTTAAGTATTGCAATGATTCCGGCAACACGGCAAAGCTCAGCCGGACCTACCAGGTCACGCCACAGCTGACGTGGCATACCCCTTGGGCTGCCGATTTCAAGTATTTGGGCGCATACACGACCTACTACTACAGCTTATACAACGACTACGACGCCACGGGCATCAATTCCTATGTGTTCCCGGTGATTCCGGGATCCGGCGGATGCGCTGTTCCGGGTGTCGGTGTGTTCGATTGTCCGCCGCTCACCGTACATTCGGAGATCTATTCGCACTACGTCGAGACCAAGAAGTACTTCAGCAACGAAATCAATATCACCTCGCACAGCGATTCGCCGCTGCAGTGGATCTTCGGTCTATTTCAGTACAATGAACGGAATTACCAGACACCGGGAAACTTGTACGCGCCCGGTCAAACGCAGCTCGCGACGCCTTTGAATATCAACTTCACTGCGCCTGCCGCACCCAATCCGAGCGACGCGATTTACCTGCAGCAGCAGGAAATGCATGACAATTCCTACGCGGCGTTCGCCCAGACCGATTGGAACTTCACGCCGACCTGGAAGCTCACCACCGGTTTGCGCTACACCTATGACATTCTGAAGGGCGGCGAGCAGTGGCGCGAGCTGTGCTATGGCTTGCCGGCCTGCATCGGCAATGTCTTTGGAAATATTCCGACTCAGTACATATTGGGCGCGTTTCACGCCGGTAAACGACATCAGCGCGTCGAACCCGGCGATCGCCAATTGCTACAACGGCGTCGGCTGCAACTACCGGGGTGTCAGAGGTACTCCGTATCTCCTGCCCAACGGTATGTGGGCGCGCGACTTGGGCGCCAGTTGGAGTGCGCCTACCGGGACGCTCGGTGTCGAGTGGGATCCCGATCCCAATACTCTGGTCTACTTGAAGTATAGCCGCGGCTACAAGTCCGGCGGCTTCAATGCCAGCACGATTTCGGTCAACCCCGAATCGCAACCGGAACATCTGGATGCCTTCGAGCTCGGCGGCAAAGAGGTATTCAACCGCATTCTGCAAGTCAACGGCGACTTGTTCTACTACAATTACAAGGACAAGCAGATCCCGTTGACGATCGAGGGCATCAATGGCGGTCCGAATATTTCATCCATCGTCAATATCCCGAAGGTGCAATCCTACGGCGGCGAACTCGAGACGATCTGGCAGCCGTGGGCGAATATGCAATTCCTCCTGAATTACGCGTACCTGAGCGCGGTGATCAAGGGCCAAGCGGGTACTTGCGCGACACCGACACCGCCCACGTCGTGCTATCAAAATGTGGTTAGCGGTCAATTCGAAAACACCAATGGCGACACGGTGCCGGAATCGCCGCGCAGCAAGGTTGCCGCCAACGCCAATTACACTTGGCTCTTCACGCCGGGTTCTTTGAATTATTCGGTCAGCTATATCTGGAAGGACAAGACGGCGGACAGCATCTTCGCCGAGAGCTATTTCACGGCGCCCTCCTATACGCAGGTGGATATGCGTCTGACGTGGACCGATACGGCCGATCGCTTTACGATTTTTGGCTACATCAAGAATCTGCAAAACAAAATTGGCTACGATGGCGTAGGAGCGGTTGCCGTGACGACGCCGGCGCCGGGCACGAGAGCCTGCGGCTTCAACGGGCCCTCGCCATACTATTGCGACCAAACCCTGGGGTTGACCCCGCCGCGCACCTATGGCGTGGAAGTGCAGTACCGCCTGAAGTAAACCTCATCTAAGGGATCGAAAGAATCCCGGATTGTCGATGTTGCAAAGGCCCTCCCACAAGGAGGGCCTTTTTTATGTTCTAAAGGACGGATCGAGTCGATCCAACCGGCGCAACAGTCCCGGCCACACCAGCAAGTGCGGACCTTGGTTGTGCGACACCATGCGGGCCTGTTCCATGGCGGTGTCGATGATGCCCTGCTGGATCGGTATGAGATCGCCGCCGCCAGCCTGTGCCCGCACCTGGATGGCACAGGTGGCCTCGAAGGTGTACATCAGCTGGAAGGCTTCAGCGACGTTTCTGCCGACGGTGAGCAGGCCGTGATTGCGCAGCATCAGGTAGCTCTTCTTGCCCATGTCCGCCACCAGGCGCGGCTTCTCGTCATCGCGCAGCGCGACACCCTCGTAGTCGTGATACGCCAGGCTCTGCAGAACGAAAATGGATTGCTGCGAGATGGGCAGAACGCCATGCTTTTGCGCCGATACCGCGACGCCGTTCAGGGTATGGGTGTGCAGCACGCACTCGATATCGTGGCGGGCGCCATGAATGGCGCTATGAATCGTGAAGCCTGCCGGATTGATCGGCCACGGACTGTCGCCCACCTTGTTTCCCTGCATGTCGATCTTGACCAGGCTGGACGCGGTGATTTCGTCGAACATCATGCCGTACGGATTGATCAGGAAATGATGCTCGGGTCCCGGCACCCGCGCGGTGATGTGGGTGAAGACCAGGTCATCCCAATGGAAGTAAGCGACCAGCCGATAGGCGGCCGCCAAGTCAACGCGGACCGCCCACTCTTCCGGCGAGAAGCGTGCGGCGGCATCGGCGGCAGGAACGGATTTCAGCATGGCTTTCTCCAAGAAGAGGTCGACCTCAATTCTACCGGAGCGGCGGGCAGCTGGCATAATGTTCAGCGCCCTGACGGCGTTGGGAGAATTCCGTTTGAGCTTTGCCGAAACTCGAGCGCCCGTCGCCGACGACTGGGTGCAGCGAATGATTGACGCACCCGGTCGTTCCGGCCACCTAAGAATCGGCGATCACGTGACGCACTACCTGGAGTGGGGCGAGCCGTCGAATGCCCGCGTCTTACTGTTGCTGCACGGCTTTCGCGGCCACGCGCACTGGTGGGATTTTGTCGCGCCATGGTTCGCCAAAGACTATCGGGTGATTGCCATCGATTTTGGCGGCATGGGCGACAGCAGTTTCAGGCCAAAGTACAGCCGCAGCGACTTCGTCGCGGAAGTGCACGCGACGCTGAAGATAATCGGGCCGAAGGAGGTGACCCTCGTAGGCCATAGTTTCGGCGGCCGGATCGCCGTGTTCGTCGCTCACGAGTACCCGCAGCTTCTCAAACGCGCGCTGATTATCGATACGAATATTGGTTTTGCGGATCAGCCGTTGCGGACCCGCTTCATGCAGCGTCCCAAGAAGGTCTATCCGGATATGGCCACGGCGTGCGAACGATTTCGCTTTGTGCCGGACGAGCCGCCGGTTCTGCCGCGCATCATGCAGCATCTTGCGCTGCACTCAATCAAGCCTCAGGACGGCGGCTTTGTTTGGAAATTCGACGAAAAGCCGGTTGGCAGCGTGGGATGGGAGCAGGTCGCTGAGGGCGAGCTGCTCAAAGACATTGTCGTGCCCATTGATTTTATCGCCGGAGAGTTCAGCGAGGTCGTACCGCCGGCGCTCGCGCAGCGAATCGGCAATGCGCTGCGCAACGGGCGCGGGCCCATCGTGATTCCGTCCGCCTATCATCATGTCCCGGTGGACCAGCCGCTGGCGCTGGTGGCGGCGATGCGCGCCCTGATGATCTAGGCCAGCTGTCGCGCCGGCCCGTTACACCGCTCGCAGCGCGGTGGCCACCGGCAGCCTTGCGGCGCGAATGGCGGGGAACAACCCGCCGACCACGCCGATGGCGCACGCCCACACGATGCCGATTGCAACGAGCGCCGGGGTCACCGCGAGGTCGAAGATCAGTTGGCCGCCAAATCCGCCTCCCAGGGTGTCCACGGAGTGCCCGTTGAACATGACCCACGCCGCCAACGCACCGACCGAACCGCCGACCAGCGCCAGCAGCAACGCTTCGACGAACACCGAGATCACCACGGACACGGGGCCAAAGCCGATGGCGCGCAGCGTGGCAATCTCCCGCGAACGCGCGCTCACCGCCGAGTACATGGTGTTGAGCGCGCCGAAGACCGCGCCGATGGCCATGATGCCGCCGACGACATAGGCGACGATTTTCAGGATTTTGCTGATCGTGGCCGCTTGCTGCGCGCCGAAATCCTTTTCCGTGGACACATCGACCTGCAACTGCGGATTGGTGGTGATGGCGTCCTTGAAGGTCTGATAGCCGGTCTTCGGATCGAGCACCACCCACACGCTCTGCAAGCTATTGCCGCGCTGGTAGGCGGAATTCAGGGTCTGTTTATCCGCCAGCAGTTCCGATTCGCGGCCGCTGCCGCCGCTTTCGAAGGTGCCGACCACCGTCCAAGTCGCGCCCCGCAGGGGAATCTTCGATCCGACATCGAGCCCTTTGTAAAGGCGCTGGGCGGATTTGCCGACGATCAGTTCAGTGACGCCGGGTTCAAATACGCGGCCGCTGGTGATCTTGATCTCCGGGTGTACCGCGAATCCAGTCGTCGTCATGCCGCGAAATGGCGCGCTCGCGTCCTCGCCGTCCTTCTTGGTAAGGCTCACGATCAACAGAGCCTCGGGCGAGGACAGCGGATGCCCATCGCTGCCCTTTTTGATGCCGGCGGAGTCACCGATGGCCAACGCGGCTTCATTGGTCAACACGCTGGTCAGTTCAGTGCTCGAGCCGGTGCGAACCACGATGGCGCGGTTCTCGGGGCCGGTCCGCTGCAAGGTGCGCAGAAATCCGGTCGACATGGCCAGCACCGAGATCAATACGGCGACCACGCCGGCAATTCCGATGACCACCACCGAAGAGGTGCCGATGCGCTGCGGAAGGCTGCGGATGTTCATGGCGGACACGGCCGCTATTTGAGTGATTGCGCTCATCGCTAACGGCCCGCGAGTGCGTCGACGATGTTGAGCCGCTGGGCTCGCAGCGCCGGAGGCAGACCGCTGATGATGGCGAGCGCCACGGCGATCGCAAACCCGACGATGACCACGATGGGCAGCAAGGTGCTCGGCCCGAGTATGGAGCCGACGATTTTCATCGCACCGGCCGAGGCCAGCAACCCCACGCCGGCTGCGAAAATGCACAGCATCAGCGACTCGATGAGCACCAGCGTGGATACGGTCCCGCCGCTGAATCCCAGCGTTTTCAAGACCGCCAATTCGGGTATGCGCTCGCGCACCGATTGCATCATGGTGTTCGCGGTCAGAAACAACAGGGTGAACATCACCGCGCCGACGATGGAATTGGCGATAAAGTTGATGTCGGCGAGCTGCTTGAGCTGCGACTGCAACGCGGCGTTCTCGGTTTGCGTGCGGGTTTCATCCGGCGAATTCGCGGTCAGTTGGTCGATTTGCTTGGAAATTACGGCGGCCTGTTTCGGATCGTCGATTTGCACGATGAATTGATGCACCCGGTGATTATCGAACTTGCGCGCTTCGTCCCAGTAGTCGTAGTTGATCCAGAATGCGGCACCGAGCGGCGATTTCTCGAACTGCGGCGTGGGGTCGAATATGCCGACGATGTCGAAAGCCCAGTTGTTGCTGCCGTCGTTGTTGGTCCATATCGTCGTGCCCACCGGAATCTTATCGCCGATCTTCCAGCCATATTTCTTGGCGAGCGGCCGTCCGATAAGGGCGCCCGCGCGGGTCGCCTTCATGGCCGCAATCTGTGCCGGGGTGATATTGAGCTCGGGATAAACGAGCGCAAGCTTGTCGATGTTGGTGGCGAAGGCCGGAAGCGGATTCTTTGCGTCTTGAAAATAGCCTCCGAAAAAACTCAAGTGCGCAATGTTGCGCACGCCCTTCACGGTTTGCATTCGATCCATGAGGCTCGCGGGCATGGAGCTCATCGCGCTCATGCGCTCGGTGGTCCACAATCGGTGATTGCCGGTGTCGCCGAGACCCGCCTTGATGCCCTGATTGATTCCTTGCAGCAGGCCGAACAGCAGGAAGGCGACGACGATCGACAACATGGTCAGGATGGTGCGGGTTTTTTTGCGCCACAAGCCGGCCCATATGAGCACGAAATATTTCATGCCGCGCTCCGCGCCGGCGCATCGATCAGACGGCCCTTATCCACGTGCAGGATGCGCGCGGCATGATCGGCCGCGAGCGGATCGTGCGTCACCATGATGATGGTCTTGCCCTGCTGGCGGTTCAGCATTTGCAGCAATTTCAAGATTTCTTCCGCGTTTTCGCGGTCCAGATCGCCCGTCGGTTCATCGCACACGAGCAAGGTCGGATCGGCCACGAGTGCCCGGGCGATGGAAACGCGCTGCTGCTGGCCGCCGGATAACTCGCCTGGCTTGTGGGTTGCGCGATCGGCGAGACCGACGAGTTCGAGAACGGCCCGCACATTTTTCTTGCGCTGCGCCGAGGAGAGGTTGGTCAGCAGCAGCGGCACCTCGACATTGCGTGCGGCACTCAAGACCGGCAGCAAGTTGTAGAACTGGAACACAAAGCCGATATGGCGGGCGCGCCATTTGGCGAGCTTGCCCCCGGACAGCCGGTCGATCCGTTCGCCGGCCACCGTCACTTCGCCTTCGGTCGGTTGATCCAAGCCCGCAATGAGGTTGAGAAGCGTGGTTTTACCGGAGCCGGATGGCCCCATGAGCGCGAGGAACTCTCCCTGTTCTATCGACAGATTCACCCCGTGCAATACCTCGACCGATTGCTTGCCGCGCTGATAGCGCTTCACGACATTTTCAAGGGAGACCAGGGTGCCCATCATAAGCTCCTTACTGTTTCTCGATGCGCACGCGCGTGCCATCGCTCAATTTGCTCAAGTCGCCGAGGGCGACGACGTTCCCAGCCTCGAGTCCGGCGCTGACGATCTGGCCCGAACTGGTTTTACCGCCCAGACGAACCGCGCGCCGTTCCACACTCGATCCATGCACGACGAAGACGATGCTGCCCGTGCCGCTGGTGGTAATGGCATCGGCGGGAATGACCACGCCCGCAACCGGGCTCGTCTTGCCCCCCGCGCCGCCGGGCTCATTCTCGCCCAAAAAAGCGACCCGGGCACCCATTTCGGGGATGATGCGCGGATCCTTTTGTCCGATGGCGATCCGCACCTTGACGGTCGCCTTGGCGCGGTCCGCGGTGGGAATCGTGGCGATGACCGACCCGGGAATGTCCCAGTCCGGGTAGGCGTTGAGCTTGATGGTCACCGGCTGCTGGGGCCGAACTCGATTGATGAAGTTCTCGCTGACATCTACCTCGACCTCGAGCGAATCCATGTCGACGATGGTGCCGATGCCGGTGCGGGTGAAGCCGCCGCCGGCGGAAATCGGCGAGACCATCTCCCCGGGCTGCGCGGTTTTTTCGGTGACGACTCCGGCAAACGGCGCACGAATGACGGTGTCATCGAGGTTGCGCTGCGCCACCTCGACGCCGGCGCGCGACGCATCGAGACCGCTTTGCGCGATCAACAGGTTGTTGTGCGACTGGTCATATTGCGCGCGCGATTCATCGAAGCTCTCCGCGCTGATCACGGCGGCGGCTTTCTGCTTCTCGCTGCGCTCGAATATGGGTTTGGCATCGTCGAACGCGGTCTTGGCGGAGGCGACGTTGGCCTCCGCCTGCTGCAACTGCGCCTTGCTCTCGGCCAGCGCGGCCCGCCAGTTGGAATCATCCAATAACGCGATAACCTGTCCCGCCTCAACGCGTTGTCCCTCTTCCAGCATCACCTTGACCACCTTGCCGGTGACCTTGGAGGACACGGTGGCGCGCCGCCGTGCCACGATGTAGCCGGAGGCGTCCAACAAGGACGGGCCCATCGAGGCGCCGGGGACGCCGCTCGCCAGGGGTTGCGCCACCGCGGTCGTAATCGGCACGCCGCTGGGACGGGTCAAGTACCAGACAGCGGAAGCGGCGATGATGATGACCACGATGCCCGTGGCCCACCATTTGCCATGACCATCCGAGGAGGGCGGCTGACTGCGGTCGATGCGCAATTGATTAAGCAGCGCCGCTCTATCCGTACCCACGCCTTGGTCGGTTGAATCGCTCATCCCATCCGTTCCATTGTTTTTCGCGGCCCCTCGAATGAGGGGCCCGGGCCCATTCTAGACGAATGGCCCCATTCTGGCGAAGGCGCCGGCATTACGCCCCGCCAGATACCTGTCTCTTCACGGGGCCTCGTGGCATGATCGGGGCGCCAAAAAAAGAACGGGGAGATTTCTATGTTATTTCGAAGCGTCCTAGGGGCAATGACACTGGCGCTGCTCGCTGCGACGAACCCGGTCGGTGCGCAGCCGGCAAAACAAGCGAATGGCGCGGCCGCAAGCGGCGGGATCCTTCAAGTCAAGCCCGAATCGGTGGGCTTCTCCACAGAGCGCCTCGCAAGACTCGACACGGCCATGAAATCGCTGGTCGACTCCAAGAAGATTGCCGGCATGGTCACCGTCCTGGCGCGGCACGGCAAAATCGTGGAAGAGAAGACCTATGGCTATGCGGACGTCGCGGGCCAAAAGCCGATGCAAAAGGACACCATCGTCCGCGTCTACTCGATGACGAAGCCGATCACCGGCATTGCCATGATGATGCTGTACGAGGAAGGGAAGTGGAAACCGAGCGATCCGATCGCGCGCTACATCCCCGAGTTTCGCGATCTGAAAGTCTATACGGGCGTCGACAAGGACGGAAAACCCATCCTCGAGAAGCCGGGACATGCCCCGACCATGGGCGAGTTGATGTCGCACAGCGCCGGCTTCACCTACGGCTATTTTGGGTCCACTCCCGTCGACAAAATGTACCGGGACGCGGATCTTTTCAGTGCGCCGACGCTGCAAGAATTCATCGGCCGCGTCGCCCAATTGCCGCTGCTCTATCAGCCCGGAGAGGGCTGGGTCTACAGCGTCTCGGTCGACATCCAAGGCTATCTGGTCGAAAAGCTTTCCGGGAAACCGTTTGCGGATTTCTTGCGGGAGCGCATTTTCGTGCCGTTGGGGATGAAGGACACCGGATTCTACGTACCCGCGGATAAGCTCGATCGCGTCGCCGCCATTTATCAAAGCGACGCCACCCCGGGTGCAACCCCCATGCCGCGAGATCCGGGAATCAGTCAGCCGCCGGGCGCGCCTTCGGGCGGCGGCGGGTTGTATTCCACGGCGGGCGATTACTTGAGATTCGCACAAATGGTCCTGAATGGCGGGGAACTCAACGGCGTGCGCCTGGTGGCACCGAGTTCGATCGAACTCATGCGCTCCAATCACCTATCCGATGAAGTGAAAAACGCCAGGAAATTCGGGATCGGCCTGTATCAAATGCAGCCCGGACTCGGCTTCGGCTATGACTTCGCGATTCTTGAGGATCCGCTCAGGCTGGGCAGTAGCGCCGGCAAGGGATCTTTTCTCTGGGATGGCGTTGCCGGCACGTGGTTCTGGATCGATCCGACCAACGATGTGGTTTTCATCGGCATGGTGCAGCGCTGGCTGATGGCGCCCGGCGCGCCCGATGTCGAAAATTTGTCGCGGGCCTTGACGTATCAGGCGCTGGTCGAGCCGGCCAAGTAACCAAAAAGCAGGAATCATCATGAAAAAAATATTCATTTCGATGCTGGCCGGGATTCTATTTACGGGCACTTGCGCCGCGGCGGGCGGATTGAGCGCGCAGGATTACGCTGACATCCAACAGCTTTACGCTCGATACAATATTGCCATCGACAGCGGCGATGCCGAAGGTTGGGCGGCCACGTTCACACCCGACGGGGTCTTCAACACCTTCACCGGGCATGACGCGCTGGTCGGTTTCGTCAAGATGTGGCGCGAGAAACTCGGCGGCGCCACCCGTAAACATTGGAACACCAACTTGCAGATCACCGGAAACGGCAAGGAAGCCAGCGGCTACGTCTACTTGATGCTGATCGACTTCAGCACCAAGCCGCCCGGCATCGTGACGACGGCGACCTACACCGACAGCCTCATCAAAACCAAGGACGGCTGGCGCTTCACCAAACGCATCACGAAGGGCGATTCCGCGCCGGCGGCGCCGAGCGCTCCCGCCGCGAACCCGCCGCCGCCCAAATAGGCGCGAGGCGGACGGATCTTATGTGCGCGTAGATTTTCGCGGAATCGGCATCCTTTCTTTCGTCGCCGCGTTGGCCGCGTGCGCAACCTCGTCTGAAGTGCTGACCGGCACGGCTCGGCCGCCCATACCGCCGGCCGCGGTGAGGGTCTACACCCAGGCGCCCGAACACTTTGAGGAGGTCGCGGTTTTGAGCGCCTCGAGAAAGAGCGTCTCGAGTGCCGGGGGCGAGCGCGCCATTGCGAAAATGATTGAGGCGATGCGGGCCCAAGCCGCGCAGCTTGGCGCAAACGGCCTGCTGCTCGAGGATTTCTCCGATTCGGATCCTGTCGCGATCGGAACGGGCGTTGGATCGCAAACCGAAACGCACAACGCGTCGATCAACGTCGGCGTCGGCGGGAGCCTCGGCGTCGTCGAAAAGATCGCCAAGGCCAGGGCGATTTTTATTCCGGCCCGTCGTCCCGATACTTAAGTCGTCCGGGTGCTTAGTTGCGAATCACGCAGGGGGGCGGGGTGCCATCGTGACACAGGGGCGCCCCTTCGTTGTGCGGGGTTGCCCCTTCACTGTCCTCGTGAGGAATATTCCCACCGTTGCCCGCGCATGCAGTCATGCAGGCCAGGAGCAGAATCATCATGAGTGATTTCATGGATCATTCCTTTGCGCCGGCGCGCGCTGTGCGCCAGAAGAATGCGCGAGGCGCGGCCGTCGGGATAGTAGTGCGCACCGACACCGGGCGTCAGTCCAAGTCCTACACCCGGGAATAGGAACAGCATGGATTCAGTCGCCGTCTTAAATGCCGATCCTGGCCAGGCACCGGTCATTCAAAACCTCATTCAGCTCTACACCCATGATTTCTCAGAGTTCTGGGGTGGTACTTCGCGCGGCAATCTGAATGCGCAGGGCCGATTCGACGACTACCCCTTGGAGCAGTATTGGTCCAAACCGCGGTGGTCGGCGATGCTGATTTGCTGCGATCGCGTGCTGGCGGGATTTTGCCTCGTCAACGACAGGACTCACTCCGGTCTTGAGGCGGAGCGAAATATGGCGGAGTTTTTCGTCGTGCGAAAGCACCGGGGCCGAGGTGTGGGTCGAATCGCCGCCGGTATCGTCTTCTCGCGGCTCAGCGGCTCCTGGGAAGTGGCGGTGGCACGGAAAAATGTGCATGCCCGAGAATTCTGGCGCGAGACGATAAAGCCCTCCGCGCAGTGCTCTGACTATCAAGAGATGGACTTGCAGGATGAGCGCTGGAACGGGCCTATTTTTCGATTTCGTTGGAGCACTTGATTTTGGGAACGCCCAGTACTCAAGGCGCCAGCGCGGCGCGCACCCCGTACGCGCTAGGCGTAGGTATCGATGATGGCGAGGCGCGGGTTGCCGGCTGATAGCTGCTGCGTGCGAGCATAGGCTGCCACCGCGCCATAAGTGCCGCGCTCCGCCGGCAAGGCGGAGGGGGCCAGATATCCCGGTAAGTTCATGACATCGGGGCTGAGATCGTCCAACCCGGGCTGGGAGATGAGCAGCGGATCATCGACGGGGGTCGCGACCACGGTCAGCGGGCGCTGCGGCGTGGCGTTGTACGAGAAACGCTGCGGCACCGGCTCGCCGGCCAGAATCAACGTCTGCTTTTCAGAGTTCACTCTCACAGTCGTTTCCAAAGCACTCATTGCTTTAGCCAAATCGAACCTTACCAGACCTGCTCAGGCGGCACACGATCCATCGCTCAGAAGGCCCAAATTCACGAGAAATGAACGGATACTCTATTTCACATGATATAAATCATGTAATTATCTAATAATTAAAAGAAATAATTGATCAAAACGAATCCCTGCTGGCCGGGAGGCGCACGGCGGTGTGCTTGATTTCCTCGTGCGGCTTATCGCCCGTGTCGGCTACCGCCACATAAAAGACCTCGGATTCGCGTCGTTTGGCCTTGGGCAAGAGCTTCACGAAGACACTCATGGAGTTTTCGCCCTTGGGAAATTCCTGAGACACTTTTCCCTGGCTCACATAGTCGATGCCCGGTTTTGCCGAAGCAGGCTCCGTCCACCAGGTCAGCTTATCGTTGTTGCGAGCATTGGCCGGCCGGTGCACGCGAATCTCCGCAAAGTGCTGGCCGGGCTGAACCTGGTACTCGGCTGGCAACATCGCGGCGCCGTGATTCGCCGGCACGTCGGAGGGAATCGGATGCGCCGGAAGCAAACTCGGCGCCTCGCCTGAGGCTTGAGCGGGCGGGATGGCGTGAGCAGGTTCTGGGCGTACGACGGAGGCGGACAGCGGCGCGCCCGTCACTCTCCCGCCCGGCGCCAGTCGTACGAACAGCAAGGAAATTCCGGCGATGCAGAGTAAAACGCTCAACACAGCGAAGGGCCGCAACGGGGGCGACGGCAGCCGCTGAGCCTGCATCGGCATCGGCTTCAACTCAGCGACGCCGGCGAGGGGTCGCGAATGCTCGGAACGGGGTTTCAGACCTTTGAACCAGTCGCCCACCGAAATCGTTCGGCCCGCCCGATGCCACGACAAACCCTTGGCGAGCGTGTGCCACTGGCGGCGGTTTAGTCCCGCCGGCCGTACCGGCACCACGCCGAAGTCGCGTGCCTCGTTCGCGCGCCGCCGCTGAAATGGATGGGCGCCGCTCAGCAACTCATAGGCGATGCAGGCCAGTGCGTATAGATCGTCACGCGGATCGGGCGCACGGCCGTCCAGCAACTCGCAGCACGCATAAGCGGGCGTGGCGGACGAAGATCCGCGCCACGCAGGTTCGATTTGCAATTCCTTGGCGAAGCGGTACGAGGAACCGAAATCGAGGATTCGAACCTCGCCCGAATTCGTGACCATGATGTTCTGCGGCTTTAGGTCCGCGTGCACGATCTTGCGCGCGTGCGCGTGTTCCAGACCTGATGCGATTTGCCGGATGATCGCCCAGGCCTGCGCACGGGGCATCGGCAGGGCTTGAAACCGTCGCATCAGATCGCTCAAAAGTTCGCCTTCGAGCAACTCCATGGTAAAAAAATCGACGTCTGCGTCCCGATCGACGTCATAAACCTTGACGATATTCGGATGGGACAGCGTCTGCGCGGACTGCAATTCGCGCCGCAGTGACTCGATCGCGTCATCGCGATCGGCGCAATCGTGAAGTATCTTGAGCGCAACATGGCGCTGCGAGCGCGGCAGGCTGGATCGATAGCGATCCAAGGCCCTGAAAACCATGCCCTTGCCCCCCGTTCCTAAACACTGCTCGATCTCGTAACGATCCCGCAGCACGCAGCCGACCCCCACTCGTCGCGGAGCAGGCCCGCCGTGAAAGCGGGTATCGGCGGCCCCGCCCGGGCCGAGATCCACGGTGATGCCATCGTTGGCACTCCCCTGAGCGCGCGGGATTCTCGCCTCGAGCATTCGCATAAGATCCCCGGGAATATCGCCCCGACCCGCGAGTTCATGGACCAAGGCCATAATGCGCGGCAGCGATTGGGGTTCTGCGCTGATCTGCGCTACCAGGGCGGCGACGAACTCGCTCTGGGTGTAGGCACCGCGAATCGCGCCGATCAATTCATCGTCGCTGAGTTCGCCGTTCGCGCGTGCATCGAGCAGCCGTCGTAAGGTCGTCCCCGTGCTCGATGGATTGGAAGCGCGGCCAAAGTCCGGCGATGCATTCATAAGCCCACAGAGTAGGGGTTTGCCGCATACGGTGTATGTCAGAAAACATCACCAGATCGCGTGATCCAAGGCCTGCACAGGCTCCGCGCCGCGGGCGCCGATGTCGCGCCGATGCGACGGCGCAGTCAAGGCGAATCGCCTTGACTGCGCCGTAATGTCGATGAATGCTAATTTTCAGTCAGGTAGTTGAACGCTGCAATCCTTGGACTCGTGCTCCCAAGGCCCGGCGCATCCAAGGACCACGCCATGAATCGGCTGTATCCCAAAATGGCCGTTGGCGGGTGCACCGATCGTCATGGTGAAGTTCGAATAGATGACCTCGCTGCCGCCGAGCACGCACAGGGTCAGCGTCGACGGATTCGCAAACGGCGTTTTGCCGCCGTTGACGCTGATGTAGGCCGGCCCGGTCACCACAAATCCACCGCTGACCGGCTGAGCGAAAGTCGGGCAGCTCGCGGCCCAATCGGAACTGACCAGGCCCTCGGTCATGAGGATGTGATGTGTGTGAGCGCCGCGCGTTTTGGTCGGATCGAGGTCATCCTTGTCCACCGTGCCCTGCACGATTCCGTAGTCCGAGGTTTCCATGTTCATGGCCGCGGAAAATCGAGCAGTGCCCCGTCGCTCGTTGACATCGAGAGACCATCGACCGCGCATTTCATACGGACCGCCCTTGACGACGGCGGCCGAGGGCGTGTAATCGTTGATCAGCCCGCTGTAGTGCACCGGCGGTGGTTCCTCACGGTCGCCCGCCAGGGCGAGTCCGCCGAAACCCGCCACCGATAGGATTGCGAGGTCGCGCACGACCCGCTTCAATGCTGTGTTCATCATCGAAAGCCTCCCGTTTCATGTTGCCGATGCGCCGAGGTTTGATCGAACACTGCGGCGATTTCGCGCCTGTGGCGCACGCCAACAATCGGGGGCGGTGCGAGACGGGTCAAACGGCAATGCGCGGATTCAGCCCGTTGCCGTCAAATACCGTTCTTTACCGTTGCTGGGAAGGGGGGCCTTTTAAAGCATAGAATGCCTCACGAAATTGGGGAGTGACCTGCGCGCGATGGACAAGCCAACTCCTGGGGTGGCGAACGGGCCGAATGACGGGCGACTCGACTCGTGGAAGAAGATCGCGGTCTATCTGAAACGTGACATAACGACGGTTCAACGCTGGGAGAAACGCGAAGGGATGCCGGTGCACCGCCACCTGCACGACAAAATGGGATCGGTGTATGCGTTTCAGTCAGAGCTCGACGCCTGGATGCGGGGCCGAAGCGATCAACCTCCGCCGGGTGCCGCCGAGCCCGGTCCCGCCGATCCCGCAGGAACGCAGTCCAAAGATAAGCCGACGTTTCGCTTTCGATGGCCCGCGATCACGGTTGCGGCGGCGCTCGGGGCCGTTGCCATCGGCTTGATTATCGAGTTCGAGCGCAGCGATCATTTCTGGAGAAACCCGCTCGCTGGAGCGGCCTTTCAGTCCGTCACGGGCTTCGACGGTCGAAACGAGGCCGCAGCGGTCTCGCGCGACGGTCAGTTCATTGCGTTTCTTTCCGACCGAGGAGGGCGCACCGACGTCTGGGTCACCCAGTTCGGATCCGGACGCTTCCACAATCTGACGCAAGGGCTCGAAGGAGAGCTCATTAATCCAGCGATCCGCGAACTTGGCTTCTCGCCCGACGGTTCGCTGGTGACGTTTTGGCTGCGCCGGCAGTCGAGCGCACCGGGCGCCGATATCAGTATCTGGGCGGTGCCCACGCTGGGCGGCGAACCCCGGCCGTACCTCGAGGGGGCGGCGGAGGTTACTTGGTCGCCCGACGGCAGTGAGTTGGCCTACCACACCGCGCGGCCGGGCGATCCGTTGTACATCGGCGATGGCAAAGGGCTGTCCCGCGGCAATCCGATCTTGATCGCACCCTCGGGACTGCACAGCCACTTCCCGGTCTGGGCGCCGGGAAATCTGATCTATTTCTCCAAGGGCAGCTTGCCCGACCAACTGGATGTCTGGCGCGTCGACCCGCGAGGCCAGGCGCTCGAACGCATCACGTCCCACTCGACGCGCGTGACCTATCCGGTGCTGCTGAATCAACGAACGTTGCTCTATTTGGCGAGCGCGTCGGATGGCTCCGGTCCTTGGGTTTATGGAATGGATGTAGAGCGGCGGGTCGCGCACCGGTTGACGGCCGGCGTTGAGCAATACACCTCCCTCGCCGCAACTGCGGACGGGCACCGGGTCATCGCCACGGTCTCGACGCCGCAACGGACGCTATGGCGCGTGCCGATCACCGATCCTGCGGTCAGCGAGTCCAAGCCGGAGCGAATCGCGCTCACCACCGGCACCGGGTTCGCTCCCCGGGTGGGGCCGAACTACTTGCTGTACATCGCTTCGGCCGGTACGGGCGAGAGTATCTGGAAAATTTCGGGGGGCGCGGCCATGCAGTTGTGGGCGGGCAGTGATGCCCGAGTCATCGGCGCTCCGGCCGTCTCGGCCGATGGGCGCTTCATCGCCTTTTCGGTGCGCCAGCGAGGCCAAAGCTTGCTCTACGCCATGGGTTCGGATGGGTCACGGGCTCGCGTTGTGTCGGACTCGCTCGAACTGCGAGGCGCGCCTGCCTGGGCGCCGGATGGACGATCGATACTCTGCGCGGCGGAAGACAAAGGTGTCCCGCATTTATTCCGTATTTCGCTCGACGACAGCGCACCGACGACCTTCATCGGCGCTTATTCCGTCGATCCGACCTGGTCGCCGGACGGACAGTTCGTGATTTATTCAGGACCTGATATCGGCACGAAGTTTGCGGTCAAGGCCGCCACCGCCGAGCGTGCGGATCACCCTCTGCCGGAGCTGGTCTTGACCCGGGGCGGGCGCCATCTCGCGCTGCTCCCGGGAGGGCGAAAACTGGTCTTTCTGCAGGGCGAGATTCAGCATAAAAATCTCTGGGTGGTCGATCTGGAGACGGGCGCCATGCAGCAGCTGACGCACATGCCGCCGGAATTCGATGTGCGCGACTTCGACCTCTCCGCCGATGGTACTGAAGCGATCCTCGAGCGGGCGCAGGCGCGCTCGGACGTCGTGGTGATCGATCGGCCCTCGGCGTGAAATGACGCATCTCATCAACGAGCGGTTTGCGCGTTAAGGAGGCGAACAGTTTGTGGCCTGGGGAGCTTTCCCCTGGGGACCCCAAGCGTCGTCGCGCGTTTTCGAATTTTCGATATTTTTGCAGATATGGAATACATTTCCACTTTCGGAACAAGCGCAAAAGTGGGATAGTGCTTGGGATCCAAAGGTTTTGGCGCAAGGGGAAGCACATTAACAATTCAATGAAGGGTTTTATCGCCGCAGCTGTCGTCTCGGCCTTTCTCGGGTCCGCGGCGCTCGCTCAAACGCCGAAGGAAAAGAGCCTGGCCGCCGCGATCGACAAAGTGGCCGCAGCCGCGGTGGCCTCGGGCGAGACTCCGGGGCTGGAGGTAGCCGTGGTCAAAAACGGCAAGCCGGTATTGGTCAAGGGCTATGGGTCCGCCAATTTGGAGCAACACGTTCCCGTCTCGAACACCAGCGTCTTTCGCGTCGGCTCGGTGACCAAGCAATTTACCGCCGTGGCGTTGCTGCTGCTGGCCGAAGAGGGGAAGGTATCCCTGCAGGACAAACTGTCGAAGTACTACCCGAATTTTCCGCGGGCCAACGACATCACCTTGGACGAGATGCTGCATCACACCAGCGGCATCTACAATTACACCTCAGCGCCCAATTTCGCGGTGGATGGCATGATCCATCGCAGCACCGACGAAATGGTCGAGTTCATCGGCAAGCTGCCCAAGACTCAGGACTTCGAGCCGGGAACGAATTGGTCGTATAGCAATTCGGCCTACTTCATCCTCGGCGGCGTCGTGGAGAAGGCGGCGGGCGAACCGCTCGCAACCGTATTCAAAACCCGCTTGTTCGCGCCGCTGGGTATGGCCCATAGCGCGCTCGATGATGAAACCGAAATCGTCGATGGTCGCGCCCGCGGCTATTCGGGCGACGGTCCCGGAAAGTTCACGAACGCGCCGTTTATCTCCATGTCGATTCCGGGCGGCGCCGGTTCAATTCGTTCGACGGCCAGCGACCTCGTGAAATGGAATGCGGCCCTGTATGGCGGCAAGATTCTCAAACCGGCTTCGCTCGCGGCGATGCTGACCCCCGGCAAGCTCAGCAACGGCGAGAACTCCGGCGTGGCCATGGCGAAAATGATGGCGGCGGCAGGCGCGCCGGCGCCGTCGTCCACCAAACGGGAATACGGCTACGCACTGTTCTTGTCGGAAGAGGAGGGCCATCGAAAAATCGATCACGGCGGCGGGATCTATGGCTTCAGCACCTCCTTATCCGAATTCCCCGATGACAAGACTTCCGTCGCGGTGCTGTCCAATACCATCGGCAAGGATGTTGGCGTATCCAAAGTTGCCGAACGAATTGAGCGACTGGCGATCGGTCTGCCGGCGAAGAAGTAGAGGTACGCTTTGCTGAAAGCCTCCATCGCTGAGCCGGGTGCGGCCCTGCGGGCGTTTCGACGCAAGCAGGGCTGGACCTTGGCTGAGGTCAGCCGCAGGACCGGCCTGCCGGTATCGACGTTGTCGCGCATCGAGACCGACCAAATCTCTCCCACTTACGATCAACTGAGCAAGCTCAGCGTCGGTCTCAATATTGACATGGCGCAACTCTTGTCCGGTGAAATGGAGGACACCCAACCCGTGCAGACCGCGCGTCGCAGCGTCAACCGAGCCGGCGACGGGCAGATTCTCGACACGCCGATGCAATCATTGCGCTACCTCAGCGTTGACCTGACGAACAAGCAATTCGCGCCGATCATGGGCGAGATCAAGGCACATTCTTTGGAGGAGGCCGGCGAATTTCACCGGCATGCCGGCGAAGAATTTATTTTCGTGGTGAGCGGAGAGCTGGAGCTGCACAGTGAAAGCTACGCGCCCCTGCGATTGCGCCCGGGAGAGTCGGTTTATTTCGACAGCGGTATGGCCCACGCCTATGTGGCTGTGGGCAAGGAGCGCTGCAAAATTCTGTCGATTTGCACGGCGCCCTTTGAAAACGTGGCCGTTGAGCGCGCGCGGGATCCGCGCATGCGACGGAGGCGATCCGCCGCGGCTATTTAGTCCGAGCTGCGCGGAAGCGGCGGGTGCGTGAGCGCGGTTGCAAATTCATTCAGGCCGACGACGCTGACCAGATATTGAGCCCGCCGTCGCGCGCATGATGATCGATGAGTGCCAATTCGTCGGCACTGAACTGCACATTCTGCAAGGCCCCCAGACATTCGTCGATTTGCGCCCAACTGCTCGCGCCGATCAGGGCGCTGGTCATCTGCGGATTGGCCAACACCCAGGCTATCGCCATCTGCGCCAGGCTCTGCCCGCGCCGTTGCGCAATCTGGTTGAGCGCGCGCACGTTCGTTAGATTCGCCTCGGTAAGCATGCTCTGGCGAAACGAGCCCTGCTGGGCGGCGCGCGAGTTCTCCGGAATACCGTTCAAATACTTGGACGTGAGGAGCCCTTGAGCAAGCGGCGAGAAGGCGATGCAGCCCAAGCCTTCTTCCTGGAGCACTTCGAGCAAACCGTCTTCCACCCAACGATTGAGCATCGAGTAGGAAGGCTGATGAATCACAAAAGGCACTTTAAGATCGCGAAGAATGGCAGCCGCCTCGCGGGTCTTTTGCGGGCCATACGAAGAAATGCCGACGTAGAGCGCTTTCCCGCTCCGAACGGCCGTCGCCAGCGCACCCATGGTTTCCTGCAGCGGGGTTTGGGGGTCAAAGCGGTGTGAATAAAAGATGTCGACATACTCCACGCCTAAGCGCATGAGGCTTTGGTCCAAACTGCTGAGCAGATATTTGCGCGAGCCCCACTCGCCATAGGGGCCGGGCCACATGAGGTAACCGGCTTTGGTGCTGATGACCAGCTCGTCGCGGTACGCGGCCAAATCGTTGGCGAGGATGCGGCCAAAGTTCTCTTCGGCTGATCCGGGAGGCGGGCCGTAGTTGTTGGCAAGGTCGAAATGGGTGATGCCGCGATCGAAAGATTTCAGAATCATGTCGCGCGCCTGGTCGAAGGAGCTTGCGCTGCCGAAATTTTGCCAAAGCCCCAGCGAGATGCGCGGCATTTGCAGGCCGCTGCGTCCGCATCGGGCGTAGGAGATTTGCGTGTATCGATCCGCGGCGGCGCTATACATGGGTACTCGGCTTCAGTTGTCGAAGCTTCGATTGTAATATCACTGCGTGAGTACTATCGACTGGCTGCTCGATTCGGACCCGGCGATCCGTTGGCAGGCGATGCGCGACCTGGCACATGCTTCGCCGCAGGCCATCGCGGCGATGCGCGCCCGCGTGCCGTGCGAAGGAGTGGGCGCGCAGATTCTGGGATGTCAGGGGTCGGACGGCGCGTGGCATCGGCCGGATGCGCCCGACTGGTTACCGACCCTGTTTACGATGATTTTCTTGCGAGCGGCCGGCGCCGACCGCGCAGATCCGGCCGTCCACTCGGCCGTGGCACGCCTTGATGCAGGCGCTTTTCGCTGGCACGAGGCGTTTGGCAAGAAGCCGTTTTTCGAGGGAGAAGTGGAGCCCTGCATCAACGGGGGCACGCTGGCACTCGCTGCCTACTTCGGGCGCCCCTGTGAGGGGCTCGCGCAGCGTCTCGCCAGTGAGCAGCTCGAAGACGGCGGTTGGAACTGCGAAGCGCCGAAGAGCCTCCGCTCATCGTTCCATACGACCATTTGCGTGCTGGAGGGCCTGCTGGAGTATCAGCGGGCCGTGGGCTTCACGCCGGACATCACGGCAGCCAGGCGGCGAGGCGAGGAATATTTGCTTGAGCGAGGGCTCTTCCGACGACGCTCGAGCGGCGCGATCGCGAATGAAGCATTCCTGAACTTCGCATTCCCGCCGCGCTACCACTACGACGTGCTCCGCGCGCTCGATTACTTCAGGGACGCGGGAGTTCAGCCGAGCTCACGCCTCAACGACGCCTTGCACGTGGTCGAGAGTCGACGGCAGGCCGACGGCCGATGGCTGCTGGATCGAACTCATGACGAAGCGCTCGCCTTCAAGTTCGGCGAGTCAGTGGGGGAGCCGAGTCGCTGGAACACGCTGCGGGCGCTGCGTGTGATTCGTTGGTTTGAGAAAGCGACCGGCGATTCGTCGAGCTAGCAAAGCGCCGGCAAAGGCATTGCCGCATAATCAGGCCACCATAACGCTCGAAGAAATGGATCAAATGCGAAGTCTGGATATTCTGGGTCACTCGCTCTGGGTCATTGCCGGGGTGCACGTGGCCTCGAACGGCGCGGGCTAGGCCGCGCTTGTGAACACCTGCCAAAAGATCGCCATTCCTTGAACACGTCCTCACTGCTTTGGGGCTTGTTATTCGGATCGATCGGATTGGGATTCTTCATCTATGGCCGAAGACAGCGCTCCGTCGTACCGTTGCTCTGCGGACTGGCGTTGATGGTCTTTCCTTACTTCGTGTCAAACAACATCCTGCTCGTCGCCATCGGCATTGCGCTGATGGCCATTCCGTACTTCTTGAGGCTTTGAAACTCGCCTAAGGGATACAAAAGCGGCGGCTAGGGCGTTCCTCTCAAGAGGGGTACGTATTGAGGGCTGCCTGAGATGGTGTTGTGGCCAACCGCGGGGATGATGGTCAGTCTGGCGAGAGACGGCGGAAGCCGCTTGAGAAGGGCCTCGGTGCTCGACAAGGGGATGACTTCGTCATTTTGTGCGGCGATCAGCTGCGTGGGCGCGGTCACCTTGGGCGCGTAGCGCCAGGATTCGAATTTGTCGAGCATCAGCCACCTTAAGGGGAGGTAGCGGAACTGGCTTGCCGCGATCGTCACCAAGCTGTCGTAAGGGGTGACCAGAACGAGGCGCTCGGCGGGACGTTCGCTCGCGATGTGGATGGCGACGCCGCTGCCCAAGCTGCGCCCGATGAGGGTGATGTTGGGATGATCTGCGTGCACATGATCGAATAACACCCGCGCATCGGCAACGAGAGCCGTCTCCGAGGGTGTGCCGGTGCTGCCGCCGTAACCACGGTAGTTAAGCGCGTACAGCGAGCGTTTCGGAAAGGCCTCTGCCAAGGCCGACAGGGAGTACGCGACATCTTCCGCATTGCCGCCAAAGTAGATGACTGCATCGGAACCCGGCAGCAGGCGAGTGTTGACAACTACCCTCGCCTGATCGACCTCCAGGGTGAGCGTTGCGTGTCCGGGGGATTGCGGTTGTGGATAGTAGATGAAGGAGCGCTGCGCGAGAAAAAGAACGAGGCAGAGCGCGGCGTAAATCAGGGCGGCGAGGGCGAGCACGATAAACACAAGACGTGGCATGTCTGCTTATACCAATCGTCACGCACTCACGCAAAGCAGGCCCCCGGTGAGGTAGTTAGCATTGTTCAGTGCGCTCGCCGGCGTTCGTAGGCTAGAATCATCCGGTGGTGAGGCGAGGCGTCATGGAAGTGCCGGCAAGAGCGACCCGAAACGGGCGCGGGTGGGCCCCTTGTCGCTAGCCCTGTCAACCTTGATCTATGAGTGGCGCCGCTATCTCGCGGCCGTGATTGCCTTGGCGGTGGCCGCGGTCCTCGTCTTGTCCATGGCCGGCATGTTCATGGGCGTGAGCAAATCCTTTACCGCCTCGGTGGATCGTTCGCCGGGCGAGGTCATGATACTGGCGCCGCAAGCGGAAAGCCTTTTCTCCAACAACTCCGGTCAGCCGCGGCGGCTCATCCCGAAAATTTATGGGAACGCGGAAGTCATTGACGTCCAGGCGCTGAATTTCAATTTTGGTTTCTGGTCGAATTTTCCGAAGGATGGGCAGGCGCCGAAAGCCCAAGGCGTACAGGTCATCATGGTTGACCCGGTTCCCGGCGCCGTGACTTTGCCGAATGACTTCAGCGATGATCTCGTGCAGGCGCTGCGAGAGCCTTATTCAGTGGTGATCGATCAGTCGAGTTTGAACAGGCTGGGCGTGCAGGTGGGCGATAAGGCGAAAATCAACGGCCTGACGGTCACCGTCCGCGGCACGACCAATAGCTACTCCTCGATGCTCAACGCCATGGTCTTCATGTCGCGCCAAACCGGAAAGCTGCTCAGCCTGCTGAATGAAGGCCCGCGCGTCGGTCCGCTCATCGTGAAGATCAGGGACCCTGCGCTCGCGGAGCAGGTCGCAGCCGAACTCAATGCCGCGAGTGAGGGTCGTTACAAAGCCTGGTCGCGTGAAGATTTATCGGAGGCCAGTCAAAAATCGATGCTCAAGGAGGGAGGCATCAGCGTCATGATTGGATTCGCCGTCGTCGTCGGTGCCTTCATCGGCATCGTGATCACCTGGCAGACTTTGCAAGGGGCGATTCTCGCTAATATCAAGGAGTTCGCGAGTCTGCGGGCGCTGGGTGTTTCGATGGGGGCCCTGCGTCTGATCGTGCTGGAATTAAGTCTCTGGGTGGGCATGGCGGGCATGCTGCTGGCCGCCACGATTACCACGCTGGTGTGGGTGCTCGGCCGAAACTTTGGCGTGCCGATGGATTTTCCGCTTTTCGTCGATCTGCCGGTGGCAAGCGCGTTGTTGGTCATCGCGCTCGCGTCGGGAGCCTTGTCCCTTGGAGTTCTCAGAAAGAGCCAGCCGGCGGATCTGCTGCGATGAGTTCGCTGGCACTCGAGGCGAGCGGGTTAAGCAAGGCCTACAAGATCGGCAAAACCCGGCAGCAGGTGCTGAAGAACGTGGACTTTACCGCGTACCACGGACAGATGACCATGGTGATGGGCCCTTCTGGATCGGGCAAATCAACGCTCATCGCAGCATTGTCGGGACTGATGCGGCCCGATGAGGGCAAAGTGATGGCCATGGGCGAGAGCCTCTGGGCCAAGAGCGACGGCAAGATCGACAAATTCAGGCTGAAGCATTGCGGCTTCATATTCCAAGGCTTCAACCTTTTCCCGTCGTTGGACGCGATCGCACAGGTTGCGCAAATACTTCGATACTGCGGCGTCGGCAAGCGCGAATCGCGAAGGCGCGCCGTCGCGGTGCTTGAATCGGTCGGCCTGGGCGGGCGTTTGCATCAAAAGCCTGCCGAACTGTCGGGCGGGGAAAAGCAGCGGGTGGCCATCGCGCGCGCGCTGGCCAAGGCTCCCGCGTTGATTTTTGCCGACGAACCTACCTCGGCACTCGATTCGGCCAATGGACAAATCGTCATCCAGTTACTGCATCAGGCCGCGAAAGAGCGGGGTGCAGCCATTATCGTGGTGACTCACGATTCGCGCCTGGAGGCGCATGCGGACCGCATCATTCACATGGAGGACGGCAAGATCCTGAGCGACCGCATGGTGACGCAACCTTCGAACAGCCGCGCCACGCGCGATACCGAGTCATACGCATGAAGCGCCGATACGAAAGCGCGGTCCTGCTGGCGCTTGCAATCGCCACGCTGTTTTTGAGCGCTTGCGGAAAGAGCGGAGCCAGCACGCACACGCCGGCCGGAGCGGGCCATCCGTCTCCGTATGCGACGATCGCCAACGGCAAGGTCGATATCGAAGGGGGCGTGATTGAGATCGCGGCCCGCCGCTTTGGCGTCATCAAGGATGTTCTCGTGCACGAGGGGGATGCGGTTCACAAGGGCCAGATTTTGGCGCGCCAGGAAGATCGAGACACCATTCTGGCGATCAACAGCGCCCGTGCGGCCGTGGAGCAGGCGCAGAGCCAACTGGTGTTGAACGAAGTGAATGTCAGGACCGCTCAACGCGAGTACGACCGTCTGGTCAAACTCGCATCCTCCAATGCCGTCGCAGTCCAGCAATTGGACCAGGCCCGGGATGCGGTGGCCACGGCGCAAGCGCAGCTGGGTATTCAGCGCTCGGCCATTCAATCAGCTCAGGCACAACTGGCCCAGGCGGAATACAACGAGGAACTCACCAATATTCGTGCCCCGGTGGACGGCAAGATCATCCGGCGTTATGCGAATCCCGGCGCCGGTGCCTCCACCCTCAACGTCTCGAACATGTTCGATCTGGAGCCCGATCTGCCGCGCATTATTCGCGCGGAGATTGTCGAGAGCGCCATACCGGATGTGCATGTCGGTCAACAGGCCGAAATCATCGACGAGGTGGATTCGAACAAAGTCTGGAAGGGACACGTGATCCGAATCGCCGCCACGTTCGGCTCGCGCAAGCTCAAATCGGACAGCGCCACGGAAGCAAGCGATGAGCGGGTGGTCGAAGTGGTGGTCTCAGCCGATAACGCGCCTTTCCTGATCGGGCAGCGCGTCATGGTGAAGTTTCTCAAGGAGAACAAAACGTCCGCCGCGCTCAAGTAAAACTCGAGCGCAGCGAATCGCGCAACGACTACTCAGAACTTCTGCCCGAATTTCACGCCGATGGTGCGCGGCTGATTCGGCACATCGTATATGGCGATTGCACCGCATTTGGTGACGTCGCATTCCGCGTATCGATTCAAGATGGCGCGTTTATCGAACGCGTTGTTGACATAGATACTGTAGTGCATGCTCTTGACTTCCATTCCGGCCGAAAAATCCGCGACGAAATACGCGGGTTCATCGCCGAAAACTGCCTGAGCGGGCGCACGCAGATCGACCGTGCGCGAGCCGACATAGACGCCGGAACCCTGGATGTCTCCCTTGTAGCTGCCTACCGGGAAGGTATAGCGCGCCGTCAAATTGCCCTTGAACTTCGGAGTGACCGGCAGGCGCGTGCCGGCAGGCGCTAGTTGCTCGTATCCCGGATCCGTGCACATCGTTGGATCGCCGCAAAAGTTCTGAGTAAGTTTGGCATCTAGCGCGGTAAAACCGCCGAACAGCGTAAGGTTTTGTGTGGCTGCAAACTCCAAATCGGTTTCAAAGCCCTTTATCTCCGCTTGCCCCGCGTTGGTAATGATGGTCAGGGCGTTGGGTCCTAGATAAGAGAATTGAAAGTTCGACCACTTCTCGATGAAGAAAGCGCCGTTGAAACGCAGGCGGTTATCGAACCACATGGTTTTCCAACCCGCCTCATAGTTTTTTAGGTAATCCGGCTGATAAGGCGGAATGGTGCCGCCGCCGTTGCGATTGACGCCGCCCGGGCGGAAGCCCTTCGAGTAGGTCGCATAGATCAGGCGATTGGGATCGAACTTATAAGTAAGATTGAGCTTCGGCGAGTTACCGGAGCCGGAGGTACCCCGGTCAAGATCGCTGCATGGCGCACCGTGAAACGGCACGAAAGGCGTGAAGCAGGTTGCGATGCCCTCGTGCGAACTGTAGGTCGAGTTGAAGCCATAAAATCCCTGTAGCGAATTGTCGTAGGTAAAATGACGCACACCGGCGCTGCCGGTCAGGTGATCCGGGATAAAATCATAAGAGAACTCGCCGAATATCGCGTTGTCGCGGTCGACTCGCTCTTGGTCGGTCAACCAGATCGTGCCCGGCCAGCCGGGAACGGATATGTTGTTGGGCGGAATCGAACCGAGTGGATCGCCCCCGTTGTCGACAACGTAATCCTGCAGGATTTCGTGCACCTGGCGCTCTTGGAACAGTCCCCCGACGAATCTAAACGGAAAATCCTTGGGTGAGGACACCCGCAATTCATTGCTGTACTTGCTGTAGTGAT
Source organism: uncultured Gammaproteobacteria bacterium (assembly GCA_963721095.1). GTDB lineage: Bacteria > Pseudomonadota > Gammaproteobacteria > Steroidobacterales > Steroidobacteraceae > Bog-1198. The sequence goes on from CAVRHU010000002.1 coordinate 584,330, forward strand.
CGCGCCCAATAATGGTTTGCGCAGGGTTGACAAAATTGCCGGCGTTGTCCAAGAAATACTGGCCGGAACCGTACTGGGTGTCGTAGAACAGCGAATAGTCGGTGTAATCCGACTGCTCGTGGGTATTGCGCGTGAGATAAGCGCCCGCATAAACGATGTCGAAGTTGCTTATCTTGCCTTCGACGGTCAGCGCCGATTGGACCCACGAGTCGTGCACGTTTTGGGGGAACCAATGCTGCACCTCAAGGTCGCCCACCGCCGGATTGAAGGCGAAATCCCCATCGGTCTGCTGCGTCTGACCCATCATGGTCGGCAAGATGGTCCAGTTCTCGCCAAGATCCAGCTTGAGCGCGGCCCGCCCTCCCTTCGTTTCGACGGTGTTGTAATCCTTCTTGACTAGGGCAGCATTATCGAACACGGCGCCGGAAGTCGGAAACGTCACGATGCCGTGAACATTGTTGATATAACCCGCATCGTGCTCATCCCAGCCGACGAGGCGTACCGCCGCGGTGCTGCTCAGCGGTAAGTTGACATAGGCTTCGATGTCGTAGCCAGTGCCGCCGTGACTGACCGTGTTCAGATCCAAATCATAGCCGGCTTGGAATCCGCTCGGATCGGGCTTGTTCGATATGATGCGAATCGTTCCTGCCTGCGAACTGGCGCCGTACAGCGTGCCTTGCGGGCCCGCCAGCGCCTCGACACGCTCGATATCGTAGAGATGCAGATTGAGGTTCCCGTCGATGGTCGTGATCGGCTGCTCGTCCAGATACATGCCCACGCTCGGCTGTGACCCGGAATGATTGCCGTCGCCGCCGCTGGACACGCCGCGCATGTAGGTGTGCTCAAAACTGGGACTTCCCACCTTTTGGAATGACACACTGGGTAAGAACTTGGCGTAGTCGTCGAAATCGCCAATCCGCAGCTCATCCAGCCGTTTCGTATCGAAGGCCTGAATACTGAGCGGCACGTCTTGCAGATTTTCCACTCGCTTTTGCGCAGTGACCGTAATCTCTTCCAACACGGGCTCGCTGGTATCCGCTGCCCGCGCCGGGTGCAAACACGCCAATAATGCCGACGCTAGGGGCAACGTCCGCCATGTCAGCCGGCTAATTTGTTCACGCGCACGCTTAAGTTTTCGCTGCCTAGCCCGCGTCATGTCATCCCCTTATGTTTTTGAAATCGTCAGTTCGAAGACTATGCCATTCCGGCGAAAAGTCAAAACTCAGGCGCTTCGGGATAAGCGTCTAAAACAAGTCCGAGCGATTTTTTCAAGGGATCCAGCCAGGGCTCGTAGTGACGCCAGTGGTCGACTCCCTCGCGAAAAATCGGTTTACGGACCTGTTGCGAGCTCGCTGTACGCACGTCGCGCTCGGTCTCAAAGAAGCGCAGGCAGCCCTCCTCGAAGGGCAGCCCACAATAATTGAGCAACCTGCGAACTTCACCCTCGGTGTCGTCAATCATCGCTTCATATATCACGCGATGCACCCGGCCCGGCAGAATCTCATCGAAGAACGCCATCAACTCCACGTAATCGCGATAATACCGGCCAATATCCGCCAAGCCGTAGGTAAATCCCTGACCGCGCGCAAAATGCTGCTTGAATCCTGAAAAGCAGCATCCCAGCGGATGGCGGCGTGCATCGATAATTTTCGCATGCGGCAGTGCCAATTGGATCAAATCAATGTGCGCAAAATTGTTGGGCATTTTGTCGATGAAGAAGGGCGCTGCCGTTTTCCTCTGAATACGTGTTTGCGACAGGTATCGCTCCCCCAATTCTCTGCACTGATCAGCATCCAAAGTCGCCAGTACCGCCGAATACCCCGCCGTCCGAGACTCTTTGCCTTTGTCAAACAATGATCGGGCTATTCCCGACAGATCGGGCAGCTCCATTGTGCCCTCGACTTGAGAGTGGCTCGAGAGAATTTGTTCCAGCAGCGTCGAGCCCGCACGCGGCAGACCGACAATAAAAATGGGATCGGGCGCAGTAGCCCCGTAACCTTTGCGATCGGCGAAGAACTGCGCGTCGAACAGCGATTTAATCCGAGCAACATGCGTGCTCATTTCATCAGCTCGATAGTCCATCTGGCTGCGCCGCAGTTGATTTCCCTGGGCGTAATGCTCAAACGAGGCCGCGTAGTCGCCCATGTCTTCCAGGGCCTTGCCCAGGGCGAAATGCAGTTGCAATTTATCATCCACGGCTAGATTGGCGCGCTCTAACTGCAGGCGCATCGCCTTGATCTCGTGTTCGTTGAAGCGCACGGTTTTCAGATTGGCCAGACTCCAATAAGCCTCTCCCAGGCTGGGCTGCAATTCGATGCTCCTTTTGTAGGCTTCGATACTGTCGCTCTCGCGGCCGTGGGTCTTGAGCGCATGGCCATAGCTCAGCCAAATTTTGGGCTGCGCCGGGTACTTTGCGAGTACGTGGGCGTAAATTTCGATCGAGTCCTGCAATTCGCCGATGCGCGCCAGGATGGCAGCCTTCAAATTGTTGTAGCCGGGATTGTGCGGATCCTGTTCCAGCAGGTCGTTCACCGCGCGCAGCGCAGCAGCAGGCTTATTTTGGCGATGCAGGACGATGGCGTGTTGGTGCCGGGCGGCCGTGAAACTCGGGGCCAGTTCGAGGCAGCGCATCAGCAGCGTCTCGGCGTCTGCGTAGCGGCGCAATCGCGCCGCAACTTCCGCCAACATGCGCAGCGCAGCGACGTCCGTGGGATATTTCTTCAGATGCGCGCGCAGCAATGCCTCGGCTTGAGGAACGTTGTTCTCGCAGAGCGCCGCCGCGGCCGTCAACAGGCGTTCATCTTTGGTCGACGCTCGGATGTTTTGTGCATACGCACTATCGGCGCCCGCGGCATCGCCTATATTCGTGAACTCATCACCCAGCGCGCGCCATGCGTCCGCCATGTCGGGCTTGAGGTCAACAGCATGCTGCAGGGCAGCTATCGCGGCCGCGCTCTGCTCCAATCCTCCGAGCGCCAATGCCAGTTCGTAGTGGGCGAGCGCCCATCGGGGATGCAGGTCCGCCAGGGGGCCCAGCACTTCGAGCGCAGCCGCAGGATCGCCGCTGCAGCGGCGCGCGACGCCGAGCAACAGCGTTGCCAGCGGATGAGCTGGAACGGCCTTAAGGATTTCACCCGCCTGCTCAGCGGCGAGAAGCGGACTGCTTTCCAGCAAACGCGCGGCATGCCCCAAGGCAACCTCGACAGAACCGACCGGTTCTGCGGCTTCGCTCATATTGGATCCTTGATGGGTATCGATGCGGTGGGATAAGAAACCGCCGCTCCGTGCTTGTCAACCGGCAAGCGTGAATCGGCCAACTCCAGGATCTATTTCATTGCCTCGTTGGCCCGGGCGATGTTGATCTCGTGCGAGCGCAGCATCTCGGCGAGATCGGCGTGCAGCCGTTCCTCCGGCAGGCGTGGCAACATGTCGCGCAACTTTCGAACGACCCAACCTTGTCCGCGATTGAGAAAGACGATGCGTTCGCGCAGATCGGCGATCGCCATCGCCTTGCCGTAGAAGGCGCCTGTCTGCGCCGTGGGTTTTTCGCCGAGCAACTTCAGGTGGCCGGCCAACATCGCGCACCAGCGCGCTTCGTCGCGCTGAATGCTTCGAAGCAGGTCCTTAAGATCCGGAGTTTGGGCGTCGCGAGCGCTTTCGAGAGTGACGCGCGCTCCTGCACGTTCTGCTTCGAGCAACTCATTGAGGTAGGCCGTCAGCTCCTCCTTGCCCGCATGAGCGGTATTCGATCCAGCCGGTGTCGACATCTATTTTGGCCTCAGCGGTGCGAATGAGCGCTAGTTAGGGATTTCGTAAGTGGCGGGGATCCAGAAATAGCTGTCCTGCGCGGCACGTATGTGCCCGATGCCTGGAAAGGAAAGGTGCCCGCCGGCGACCCACCAATTATCCGCGGTGGCCATCTTGAATATCCGAAGACGCTGTTCGGCCGCAGCGCTGGGGTCTGCATCAAACGGGCTGCCCAGTGATGGATTTGCAAACTGTAACGCGCCCATCAAGACCAGGTCGCCCATCACGATCAGCGTTTGGCCTTTGCTTTCGACCACATAAGAGGTATGGCCGGGAGCGTGCCCATGCGTTGCCAGCGCGCGGATCCCCGGCGTGAGCACGATGTCCTCCTCGATGCTCTTAAATTTCCCCGCCTCGATGTAGGGTGCGAATAAATCCGCCCAGAAGGGAATCCACCGGCGAGTCCAGGCCGGAGCTGTGTCCGGATGTTGGAAGATATCCACCTCCTTCTGCGGCGCCCGCAGCAGTGCATTGGGAAACGCGCGCATTTTCCCCAGAGTGAGGCCGCCCACGTGATCCGGGCCTAGATGCGTGATATAGACCTCGTCGATCTGCTCCGGCCGGTAGCCCGCCGCGCGCAAATTGGCCATTAAGCGCCCGGCGCCGTGAAACACCGGGTTGTCATCGAGTTTTCCGCCGGTTCCGGTATCGATCAGCACCAGCTTGCCGCCGGTATTGACGAGAAAGGCGTTATAAGACATTCCGACAGGATCGGTGAGTCCGCTCTCGGAGAGCCCGCTGGCGATCTGTGCGTCGGTCGCCTTGGGCAGGACTTGTTTCGTGGGATAGGCGATGACGCCGTCGTTGAGCGCCGTGACTTCGAAGTCACCGAGCATCATGCGGTAAAAACCCGGCGCCTGGGTTTTCACTTGCGGCGCGGCTGCGTGCGCGGACTGCGCCGCGACTGCGACGAATGCCAGTCCCAGGAACATCGCAGCGCGGCGTGCGCGAAGCATCAATTTGGCGACTTCAGAAAGCGATCGTACCAATTGAGGATCCTCTCGAACATATCGACATTGTACGAGCCGTTGCGTGGTGAGTGTCCCTCGCCAGGATACAACACCATCTCGGTCTCGACTCCCAGATGCTTCAGTGCGCGATACAGCCCTTTAGACTGGCCGACGGGGTTGGACGTGTCCTCCTCGCCATCGAAAATCAACGTGGGGGTATGCGCATTGCCGATATAGGTGGCGGGCGAGTTGCGCGCGTAGACATCCGCATGCTCCCAAGGCGTCCCAAAATACCATTCGTCGCCTGCCGAACCGCCCTCCGTCTCGAACTCGGCCTGCTGATCGTACACACCGGCGCCCGCGACGGCCGCTTTGAAACGGCGCGTTTGCGTGATCGCCCATTCGCTCATTTCGCCGCCGTACGACCAGCCGCCGATTCCCAATCGATTCGGATCGGTTTCGCCTTGCGCAAGAACGTGATCCATGACGGCGATCAAATCCTTGTAGTCACCGCCGCCCCAGTCGCCGCGGTTGGCCTTTACGAACTCCTCGCTGTAGCCATTCGAGCCGCGAGGATTGACCATGAGGACGGCATACCCGTGAGCCACGAGGAGTTGCGACCACGCGGCTTCCCAGTCGTAACCGGCGGAGAAATTGGATGACGGTCCGCCATGAACCATCAGGACCAGCGGCAGTTTCTCACCAGAGCGCGTCGCGGGCGGCTTCATGAGCGCGGACTCGATTGGCGTGCCGTCGAAGCTCTTGGTCCAGAAAATCGAGGTCGAGGCCAAACGAATGCCCTCCCATCCCTCCTGCAGGTGCGTGAGTTGGCGAATGCCGCCGTTCTTGGCCTTAAGATAAATCTCCGGTAGGTGATTGAAGTCTCCGCCGGCGTACACCAGCACACCGTCGCGGCTGACATCGAAGGTCGCCACCGAAAGCGGCAGGTCGATCGGCGCGGGCGCGCGCTTGGGGGAGAGCCGCCACAGACGATTGCGGAAGCCGTCGACGCCGCGCACCCAAATGGCGGATTGATCGGGCCACTTCACTTCGGCGACGGCACGGTCGGGCGGCGCCGAGATGTCGCGCAAATCGTCGCGACCGATCGTGCCGACGAAAAGATCGCGTGGGACGGGTCCGTTGGCGCGGGTGGAGCGCACCGCAAACTGTTTGCCGTCGGGCGAGGCGAGCAGGGTGCGGAAGGGCTGCGGCGGACGACTGACCAGGACGAAAGTACCGTCGCTGACGGAAACGCCATACACCGCGTCGTTGAACTGCTCCAAGCGCGGCTGATCCGTTGCCGCCACCAAAATTTGCGCAGGGTTCTGCCATTGAAATTCATCGATCCGAAAACCGTCTTTCCCCACGCGGCGGCTTGTTCCCGTTGCCAGTTCCGCGACCCACAATCGGGACAAATCGCTCTCGCGGTCCGCAACCTGCGGGCCGGTATCCGACGCGGGAGCCGAGTCGTCTTTCGCAAGATAGGCGATGCTCGCGCCGTCGGGCGACCAATGGAAGCTCGTCACGCCGTACGTGCGCGCTGTGAGCGCCAGGACCGCGCTGCCGTCGGCGCGCGCGGTATACACCTGAGGCTTGCCGTCGCGATTGGACAGAAACGCCAGCTTCTTCCCGTCCGGCGACCATTGCGGCAGGCGATCCCATTTCTTGGCCGGCGTCAGTTCGCGCGCGCTGCCCGTTGCGATGTCCATCAGTGACAGGCGGGGCAGCCAATCCCACCGGTAGCTATACACCACGTACAGAAGTCTGGATCCATCGGGCGACAATTGCACATCCGTCACGCGGCGGTAATCCAGCGCCTGCGCCGGCGTCATCGGACTTTGCGCGTGAGCGGTGAGCGAAAATACGGTCAGGACCGCGGCGTAGCGCAAAGGCCGGCTGAAACGAGTCCACAAATTCATGGCATGGCACCTCTCATCTGCCGCGGGATACTATACTCAGGCGGTTCTGCGGTCTTCCACATTCCTAGCGCGCTTGCATAGGACAAGCATTTGGAGTCCCATGTTTGCCCAGACAGACCTTCGAATTTCCCGCTACCCACCGCATACGGAAATGGCGCCGCACCAACACGACGAAGCTTCGATGAACATCGTTGTGAGCGGCAACTTTCTGGAACGCGTATCGCTCATCATGGCCCAGATCGCACGCGAGGCCGGGCGCCATGAGATTCATCTGGCGCGGGAATTTCGCCGCTTCTTCGGAATTCCCGTGGCTGCCTACTTGAGGCGATTGCGAATTGAACAAGCTGAGCGCTTGCTGCTCAAGCCGCAGATTCCGATCGGCGAAATCGCGCAAAGCTGCGGCTTTGCCAGCCATTCGCATCTATGCCGTGAATTCAGGTCGCATTTTGGTGTGGCGCCGTCCGAATACCGGTCGCGGAGCCGTTGAGAATATTCATTCAGCAGTAAACGGGCTTCCAGGCCTGGAAGGAGTTCGCATGCGATCGGATATGATTCCCGGCGCGATGTTTCCCGACTATGAGCTGTCCGACCATGCCGCCAAACGTCGCAAACTCTCCGAGCTGCAGGGACCCCATCCCATGGTCCTCGTTCTCAGTCGCGGCGGATTCTGCCCGAAGGACCGCCGGCAAGCGGAAGGGCTTGTTCAACTTCATCGGGAACTCGAGGTGGGTTATTGCCGGCTCGTCACGATCAGTACCGACAACATCACTCAGACCAATGAGTATCGGAGCGGAGTCGGTGCCCATTGGCCGTTCCTCTCGGATGTGCGACGTGTTGTCCAAAAGGATCTCGATATCGCCGAGTACACCGATCCGGTCAACGATCCGATGATTCCCCACGTGATAGTTCTCGAGCCAGGCCTCATCATCCATAAGATCTACAACGGTTACTGGTTCTTTGGGCGGCCAACTCTGGAAGATCTGCGTCAGGACTTGCGTGCCGTCACCCGCAAGTGCCGGCCAGATTGGGACATCACGACACCCGGACTCAAGGCCGCGTGGCAACATGGCCGTAAAGAGCTCTTCTACCCGTACGGCAAATCGTACGTTCAAACGCTGGGGGAACAGGATTAGGTGTCCCCCGGGGGGCGCTGCCGTCATTCACCGGGAATTGAGGGCTATTGGCCGAAAATCGGGTGATGCTGAAGTGCTGTTGGGCCAACATTCGTTCCATGGAACAACGAATGGAGCGCCCTCACATGAGCACGCGAACTAGCGATCCCTTCACTACGACCCTGTTGGTCGGCGTCGCCCTGGTCACGGCGGCCGTATTGCTCATGCGCCCCTCCGTGGACTTTGCCAATTCTGTCAATCTTGTCCAAAGCTGGCCTCTGCTCATCGTTGTGCTAGCCTTCGCCCAGATGGTGGCCACCATAAAAGAGCGCCATCAGCAAGGCTGGGGGTTGCTCCTGGCCGGAAATTGGCTGCTTGCGAATACCATGACGAATTGGGCCTATATTCAGTTCACGGTGCCGGTGCTGTTGGGGGGATTGGGTTTGATGACCATCATTCGCGGGCTGCGCGACGACAGCGGACAATCGGACGAGGATCAACGTGGCACCACCTTATAATCGCAGTCCGGCGCCAAAATTCATCATCGGCGCCTGCCTTGTCCTGATAGGCGTAATGCTGGGTCTCGAGCAACTCGGCGTACCTCAAGCCTATCATCTACTGCGCTTTTGGCCGGCGGCACTCATCGTCCTCGGTCTCGCCATGCTTCAGCGCACCGACAAGCACAGCACATGGCGGGCGCTCATCCTGATCGGGGTCGGTACGTGGCTCTTGCTCAACACGCTGGGGCTCGTGAACGTCGACTTGTGGGAGTTCATCGTGCCCCTCTTGTTGGTGTTCTTTGGCGCGAGAATAATGATGCGCAATCACAGTTCCAGCTCGGACGCATCCCGAGATCTACCCGGCACGATTTCTCCGACCGGCACCACCCCCGCCGGCCCGGGGCCCAGCGGCTTCGATTCCACTTCGCCGGGTCCCAACAATCCGGTGCACTCGTCGCAATTTGCCATGCTGGGCAGTTGCAAACGCCGTTGGAGCAAATCCGTTTTCCGCGGCGCGGACATGACGGCATTCATGGGCGGATGTGAACTTGACCTGCGCGATGCCCTGATGGGTGCCGGCGAGCTCGCGGTGATCGATGTGTTCGTCATGATGGGCGGGGTGAACATTTTCGTTCCGCCGCACTGGACCGTGACGCAGGAGATCGTGCCGCTCATGGGTGGAGTGCACGACAAAACGCACTCGATGCCCTCCAACCCAGCGCAGCATCTGCTGATCAGGGGCACGGTGATCATGGGCGGCGTCGAAATCAGTAACTAGATGCATCCGATCCTCGCCGATCCGAAACAGCTTGGACTGTATCTATTGGGCTGTCTCCCGATCGGTATCGTGTTGGTCATCGGTCTGGGTCGTCAGGGGACCTGGGTGACCGCGGCGGTGTTTTTTTTGCCGCTGATGCTGATCTACGCCTTTATCGGACTGTCTTCCTATTACTTGTGCCAGGCTTTTCCGATCAGCCGCGAAGATCGGACGTGGCGGGCGGTGCCGGCTCATGTCAGTGCGGCCGCGACGGTCGGCGGTTTGTGCGTGGCTCTGGCTTACGGCTGGTCCCGGTTGTTGGAATCGCTCAATGTCGGTCTGAAGCCTGACGTGTTTTTGGCGCAACCGTGGCTCTTGTTCGTGGTGGGCGCACTGCTGTTTTGGCTGGCTACGGCCTTTCACTACGTCTTGATCGCATCCATTGCATCCCAACATGCGGAACGGCGTTCGCTCGAGGCCGGCCTGCTGGCGCGCGAGGCGGAGCTCAAGGCGCTGCGCGCACAGCTGGATCCGCACTTTCTCTTCAACAGCTTGAACTCGATCAGTTCGTTGACCGCGCGCGACCCGTCGGCTGCACGCAAAATGTGCCTGCTGCTCGCGGATTTTCTGCGTGACACGCTGCGGCTCGGTGCCGCGCAGCGAATCTCACTCCAGGAAGAATTGAATATTGTGGAGCGGTATCTCTCGATCGAGCAGGTGAGGCTCGGCGCCCGGCTCAATGTGCTCAAGGAGACGAGCCCGCAGGTACTCAGCGCCACAGTGCCCGCGCTGATCCTGCAGCCGCTCGCCGAAAATGCCGTGCTGCACGGCATTGCACACCTGCTCGAAGGCGGTACGGTCACGATCAAGGCGCAGCGAGAACACTCGATGCTGGTGGTGTGCGTGACCAATCCCTGCGATCCGGATCGCCCGCGGCACAAACGCTCCGGCTTTGGGCTGTCGTTGGTGCGCCAGCGGCTGCAATCGCAATTTGGACTGGCGGGCCAGCTGGAAACCGGCGAGGAACGGGGCGAGTTCACGGCGAAGCTGAGTCTGCCGTTTGAGTCTCCCGACGGGGCGATCGCGAATGCTCACGCCTAAGGCATTGACGGTCGTCATCGTCGATGACGAAGCCCCGGCGCGTGCGCTCATCCGGGAATATTTGGAGCAGCATTCCGACGTGCAGGTCGTCGCCGAATGTACCAATGGCCTGGAGGCGGTCAAGGCGGCGAATGAGCTGAAGCCGGATCTGCTGTTCCTGGATATCCAGATGCCGAAGTTGGACGGATTCGAAGTGTTGGATCTAATCGGCCGCGATACTGCCGCCGTGATCTTCACGACGGCCTACGACGAATACGCGTTGCGAGCATTCGAAGTGCATGCGGTCGATTATCTGCTCAAGCCATTTGGGCCTGAGCGCTTCGCCGAATCACTGCAGCTGGCGCGAACGCGCATCAGCCGGCAGCAGCCCATCCCGGCGCGCGAGCTGCTCGAGACCCATCGCGAGGGGTCGGCTGTCGACCGGCTGCTCATACGCGATCGCTCGAATGTGCACGTGATTCCCGTTGAGCAAATCGACTACATTGAGGCGCAGGACGACTACGTATCAATCCGCGCCGCCGGACGAAGTTATTTGAAAGAACAGACGCTCGGAGAACTCGAGACGCAACTGGGCGCCAAGGGATTCTTGCGCATCCACCGCCGCTACATTCTGAATGTATCGCGGCTGGCGAAGATTGAACTGTCCGAGAAGGACAGTCGCGTGGCCATTTTGCACGACAAGACGGAACTGCCCATCAGCCGCTCGGGGTACCTGAAACTACGCGAGTTGCTGTGATGTCCGCGGCGGCGTTGCTGCTTAGAAACCGAAGGCGCTCAAGCCCGGATAATCGTCCGGACGTCGGCCGAGCGGCCAGGTATATTTTCGATCGGCGGGAGAGATCGGAAGATCGTGGGTTGGCGGAGATGGTTGGACGGCAATGCTAACAGCGCCACTGCGCACCAGGGCTTGTTCGGCGATGCGCCGAAGCACAGCGTTGCGGCCTTTAGGGGGTTTCCGTTTTCGGGGGAAGCGTTGCCGAACGATGCCGCCACGGCTGCCAGTGCCCCCGGCGAATACTGTAAATACCGAGTATTGTCGCGGCGATGAGGCAAACGCCGATGGCAATGATCGAAGCCTCCGGCCCGAACGCGCCGCCTGTCAATGGCGTGGGTCCCTGCAAGGTTACGGAGATCACGCCGCTCGATTGACCGCCCGACACCGCGGTGCCGAATATTCCGCCTTCGGTAAAATTCCAGCCAAAGTGCATTCCGATGGGGAGCCACAAGCTGCGCGAGGCAGAATAGGCGACGCCGAGCAGTACGCCGGCCTCGAGTCCAATTGCAATGACTCCGATGGGGGTCGCGCTGGGATTGAGACCGTGCGCCAAGCCAAACAACGCCGCGGAAATGATCAAGGCGGCCGTCGTACCGAGCCATTCCTCCGTGATACGAAAAACAGCGCCGCGAAACAGCAACTCTTCGCCGACAGCACCTGCGAGCGATGCGCACGCGAGCATGACCAGGTTCGCGAAACCGTTAAATCGCGCCTGCTGAACATATCCGCCCAGATACAAGCAGGCCAACACGGAGCTGAAAAGGACGAAGCCCACCACAACGCCCCCGGCAACTCCCGAGGCGGCGGCACGCGGAGCCAGTTCCGAAATCCGTCGGCGCTCGAAATATCGAACCTCGAGTGAATACAGCCAGAGCATGAGGACAACATAGAGCGACTTTGTCGCCACGCCCCACAGGGGGCGTGCCGCGCGCGGCAACTGATGACCGATGATTTGTGTCGCGAGTTGCCAGACGACGAGCAGCGCAAACAGCGGGATCGAAAATGCCAGGATCTTCGCTAGTTTGAAGCGCGTAATGAAGCGCCTGAATCCGGCCCCCGATTCCGTTTCGTTTTTTGTAGTCAAATCCCTCGGCTCCCCATTCTGACTCCATGACGGCGCGGCATTCCGCAGTATCCCAGACTAGGAATTGAGCCCCGGCGGGTCAAGGTCCATCCGGGCTTTGTATTTGGGTACCAGCGGGGCAGAGCCGGAACATTCGGCATGACCCCGCGCTCTTGCACTACTTGTTCGCGATTTCAAGCTCGCGCAGCCACGCCAGAATGAGCGGGGCAGCGCGGAGCATCGAGGCATCGTGGCCGACGGGTCCGACGTTCGTGGCGCTGACTTCCGTTCCCTGACCCATCACGCGCGCCGCATTCAATGATTCCTCCGGGCTCACCTCCACATCGGCCGAACCATAGTAGAACCGCAGCGGCGAACGCGGTTTGAGGTCAACCAGGCTGTTGGCGGCCAATGCATCAAGAAACCAGTGGGACCCCCGGTGATCGTAGGCATCGAGAAAGGGCTGACCGAAGATTTGCCGTGGATTGGCGGGAAGGGCACTCAGAATTTCCTGCGGAGTAGCGCCTGCGAACAGCCGCTCCGTCAATCTCGCATACGTGGGCGTGAGCACGCTGTCGAGCGGGTGCCCGTAGTAATCCGCCTGTCCCCAGGCGGCATAAGCAAGGTAGAGCGACTGTGTCGATGATCGAGCGCTCATGCTGGTGGTGAGGGAAACACCGCGCAGATCGTAGGCGCCGGCGACCAGTGCCGAGCCAAGAACCGGCGTGTGCTCATTCTCCAAAATGCGCAGCACCGCGAGGCTCGCCCATGCGCCTTCGGAGAATCCGCACAGAAAGACGGGTTCCTGGGGTACTGAATTCAAGCGGCGAGCGGCTTCGATCATGGCAACGACCGCCGGACCCATTGCGTCCGCAACGTAGTAGGGATGTCGTCCGGGCGAGTCACCCAAGCCGGGGTAGTCCGGCACCACCAGCGCGTAGCCATTGCCCGCAAAAACAATGGCGGTTGCGATGCCCGTCCCGTCCGGCTTCGAAGGGACGGCTGTGCGCGTCGTGGTGGTGCCGTGCTGAAAGCTCACGAGCCGTCGCGACACCTGATCATGCGGTAGCGCGAGCAACCCGCTCAGCGGCATCGCTCGACCGTCCGGCGTGGCCAGCCGGTAGTTCATCCGGTAGAGGTCGATGGCGTTGCGCACCGAAATGCCCTTGACACCGGTGATGAACAACAGAGCCCGCGCTTCGGTGGTCGAAAGGGTTCTCAACGGTGTGAGCTGTACGCCATCAGGTCCCGGAATCGCCGGCGGCCTCGCGCCGAAAATGTAGGCGCCCGTCGCGGCCAGCAGGACGAGCACCAGCAAACTTGCCCCGATCAGGAATTTGCGCAGCATTCACCACGCTAGCAGCGAATCTCCACACAGTACATCGCCGGCCGCTTGCCGCGCTTGCACGGGCAATTTTTCTCCGCCAAGAAAATTTGTTGCCATAACGGATAAATTGCTTGTAGATTAGCGCCACAAAAGGGGAGTGCGCACATGCGGTATACAGCGGTAAGTTTCTTAGGGAGCGCCCTCGCGCTCGTCGCGCTCACGACCTGTGTCGCGAGTGCGGACGCCTTATCGAGCAGCAACGAAGCCGCGCCGGTTCCCGACGCCGCCAACGTCGATTTTCGCTGGGATCAGAAGATACCGTTGCGTGATGGCGTGCACTTGAGCGCGACCGTGTACTTACCGCGCGATCAAAAGGCACCGGTTCCCTGCGTATTCACGCTCACGCCCTACATCGGTCAGAGCTACCACGATCGCGGCGTCTATTTTGCGGCTCACGGCGTGCCGTTTCTCACCGTGGATGTGCGCGGGCGCGGCAATTCCGAAGGGACATTCGACCCGTTGCTGCAGGAAGCGCATGACGGCTACGACGTCGTGGAGTGGCTCGCCAAACAGCCTTATTGCAACGGCAAGATCTCCATGTGGGGCGGCTCTTACGCCGGCTACGACCAATGGGCGGCCGCCAAAGAATTTCCTCCGCATCTTGCGACCATCGTGCCGGTCGCGGCGCCCTATGCCGGCGTTGATTTCCCGATGCAGAACAATATCTTCGCCCCCTACGATCTGCAGTGGCTGACCTTCACCAGCGGGCATACCTCGCAGGACAAGATTTTTGGCGACGAGGCGTTCTGGAAAAACAAGGATCGTCGATGGTTCGAGTCAGGTGCGCCCTTCAAGGACTTCGATACGCAAGTCGGCGCCCCATCGGCCATTTTTCAACGCTGGATACAGCATCCGCACCCGGACGCCTTTTGGGATGCCTACAATCCGAGCGCCGAGCAGTACGCCCGCATCAGCATTCCGATTCTCACCATCACCGGTTCCTACGACGGCGATCAGCCCGGCGCGCTCACGCATTATCGTGAATACATGAAGCACGCGTCCGCGGAGGGGCGCGCGCGGCACTACCTCATTATTGGACCCTGGGATCACGCCGCGACTCGCACGCCGCGGGCGGAGATCGGCGGCCTCAAATTCGGGCCGGCCAGTCTCGTGGATCTTCCGCGGCTGCACCTGGAGTGGTATGCGTGGACCATGCAAGGCGGTCCGAAACCGCAGTTCTTGCAAAAGCCGGTGGCCTACTACGTCATGGGTGCGGAACGATGGCGTTATGCCGACACCCTGGAAGCCATCACCAGCCAGTCGCAGCCCTACTTCTTGGACTCGAATAGCAACGCCGCCGATGTGCTGGCCTCCGGTGCACTAAGCCCGCAGGCCGGCAGTGGAAAACCAGATCATTATGTGTACGATCCGCATGATTTGAGCATCGCCGCCGACGAAGCGAACTCGGATTCCGCGGACCTCACCGATCAACGCATCGACTACGCGCGCCGCGGCAAGCTGCTGGTTTATCACAGCGCCCCGTTCGAGAAAGACACCGAGTTGAGCGGCTTCTTCAAGCTCTCGGCCTGGATAGCGATCGATCAGCCGGATACCGATTTTGCCGTGAGCATTGCCGAGATTCGTCCCGACGGCCGCAGCATCGCGCTGACCAGCGATGCGATCCGCGCACGTTATCGCGAGAGCGCACGCGAACCGAAGATGGTCTCGACACGAGCGCCGCAGCGCTATGATTTCGAGCACTTCACTTTCGTCTCGCGGCAAGTCGGCAAAGGCAGCCGCCTGCGCCTCACGATTTCACCGATCAATTCCATCTTTGCAGAGAAGAACTACAATGCAGCCAAGCCGGTGGCCGATGAGTCCATGAGCGATGCGCGCGCGGTAACGGTGACGCTGTTTCACGATCGCGCTCATCCGAGCGCACTGTATGTGCCGTTGGGGCAACCCTAAACGCGTGACGCACCGACGCGCCCGATTACATCTCGGGAGGGAATGAGGCGCAGACTACCGCCTATCCATGAACTTCATTGATGCGGTACTCGCGTGTTTCGCGAAATACGCCAATTTCAACGGCTGCGCGTCGCGACCGGAGTTTTGGTGGTGGTTTGTGTTCACGCTGGTCGTCACCGCCGCGCTGCGAGCGCTGAGCATTGATCTAGCCGCGGTTTTCTCTTTCGCGACATTCCTGCCCAGCATTGCCGTGACCGCGCGCCGCCTGCATGACGTTGACCGCAGCGGGTGGTGGCAGCTTTTGTATTTCTTTCCAGTGATCGGCTGGATGGTCCTGATCTTCTTTTGTGCGGAGCCAACGCAGCCCAATCGATACATCCACGAGATCTGAGCGGCCCCCGCAGCTGGTACGGAATTCACGGAACACGCCGCCTCGACTGAGACTTGATTCGCGGTCGCGTCGCAATCCTCGAACGACAATGAAGGCGCACTCACTCCAAGGACCTGGTTCCATGGCACTGCGGGCCTTTGACGATCTTCTGCACTTCGCCTCCACCTCCCGGTCGAGATCGTCGGTGACTGTGGCGGCTATTTCCTTCGCCATTTGCCACTTGCTTGTCGTGGGAACGAGTTCGGCACCTGACGGTGTTGACTTGCAGGGCGAGATCCCGCGCCAACTCATTCATTTTGCCGCCGAACTGGGTCGATTCGCGCTGCCCTTGGGCGTGATGGCCGTTGGAATGATCCGGCAGCTCAAAAAGCCGTAAGTCCTGCGCCGCCTTTGCGTAGACCTTATAGAACCTCGTCGATCGAGTCGCATTCTTGGCGGCTGAGTTCAAACTCAAAAATACTGAGATCCTCGCGCATATGCGTCGGGGATTTCGTGCCGGTGAGCGGGACGACGCCGATCTGGGTGAGATAGCGGAACAAAATCTGCGCAGGTGTTCGCCGGTGTGTGGCGGCAGGCGTGGTGATGTTCTTGTGGGCCAGCACCTGGGGGTTGGCGCTCAGGGTCCAAAAGCTCTGATAGGTGATTTGATGCTGTTCGCAGTAGGCGCGGATGCCCCGGTCGTAGTTGGTGTCTGCATAGAAGCGATTTTGAACGACGGCCGGTTTGATTCGGGCACCCTCGTAGAGCCCTTGGAGATCCTCGAGTCGATAGCAGTTGCTGATGCCGAGCCGGCGAATCTGGCCGCTGTCAACGAACGCCTCGAGAGCGCGCCAAACGGCCCGGCTTTGCGTCAGGGTCGGCATCGGAGAATGCAGCAGCACGCTGTCGAGGTAGTCGGTTTGCAAGTTCATCAATGACCTTGCGACGGATTGCGCGACTTGGTGGGGCAGCGGCGCATTGCGATCATAGGGGAGCTGCTCCGGGTCTTGACCCGAGAGCGGCGTAAATTTGGTCTGCAGGCAGAGCTCGGCGCGGGTCAGTCCGGAAGCGACACCGGCGGCCACGCCGGCGCCCGTGCCCGCTTCATCGTAGTGTTTGGGTTGGCAGGCCGTGTCTATTGCACGAAAACCGGTCTGAAGGGCGAGGGCCACCAGCCGCGCGGTGTCGTTTTTTTTCCAGGCGGTGCCGTAGATAATCTTCGGGGATGCAGTCGATTGTGACGAGGGCATTGGATGGTTCCGATGTGACCGGGAAAGGACCGGGTGGCCGAAGTGTACGTCTGCTCGTGATCACGCTTGATCGGTAGTTGCGGCGCGGCAGCGAACTGCATTGGCGCCGGTGGCCAACAGAGATCGCGTGGTTTCTTCGAGTGCTTTTTGTTCAATGTCGGCGAGGACGACTTTCATGCCTGCGGCGGCGAATGTCTCGGCCATGCCACGGCCGATGCCGCCGGCGGCCCCGGTGACGACGGCGATCTTGTCTCTAAGGTCCTTCATTGATTCATCCTGAGCTACCAGGTCCCTTGAGGGGGTTTTGGATGATGATCCGCTGTTAGCGTTGCCCCATGGAACAATCTTTTCCCCATTTATCGCAGAGCAGCAAGTAATTGCAAGCTCTGCGAGCCAAAGTTGGCGAACTGCATTTCAAGTGACATTGTTTTGGAGTATATGGTGAGCTTCGCCTGGGGACCGCGCATTGAGCGCCACTTCGGCCGAGAATTCTCAACAATAAAAAGGGAGTCCGGGAAGATGAATAACAACAGCACTGCTTTGCGTCAACGCATGACAATCCGCGAAAACACGACGCGCGCGCTTCTGGTCGGAATTTTCGTCCTCGGCATGGCCGGCGCAGCGAGCGCCGGCGACAAACCGCGCATTATCACCTTCGACGCTCCGGGCGCGGGCACAACCGCCGGCAGCTTTGAAGGCACAGCCTGTTACTCGGATTGTTCCGTGCTCATCAATAACTTCGGGGCGATCTCGGGAACTTACGAGGACGCGAACAACGTGTTCCACGGCTTCGTTCGAAGTCCTGAGGGCAAGTTCACGACCTTCGAGGCGCCTGGAGCAGATACGACACCGGGTAACTTCAATGGGACGTTCGTTAACGGCATCAGCGACGCGGGCGCGATCACCGGATCTTACTCGGACGCGAGCGGGGGATCTCACGGTTTCTTGCGCAGTCCGGAGGGCGCGTTTACAACATTCGACGTTACGGGGAGCGCCCCGGGTGCCACCATTGCCAATGCGCTAAACCTGGAAGGCGCGATCGTAGGTTTCTTTGCGGATCAGCATGGTGTGTTCCGCCCTTACGTGCGCCGTCCCGACGGCAGGTTTGCGACGTGGAGCGTTCCCGGGGAGTGCGATGCCAGCCCCGCGACCGGTTGTTTTGGTTCTGCGTCTTTCAGTATTAATCTGTTTGGGGAAGCCGCGTCGGGGTATGAAGACAATAGCGGCAACTTCGTTGGCCACGGGCTTTTGCGCAGTGCTGACGGCAAGTTGACGACATTCGATGTACCTGGCGCGGGCACCGGACCGTACCAAGGCACCGGGTGTCCGGGTTGCTCCCGCCCCTTAAATCTGTTGGGGGCCAATGCGGGTTTCTTCATTGATGGGAACAATGTAGTTCGCGGCTACCTGCGCAGTCCCGCGGGTAAGATCACAAAGTTCGATGTTCCCGGTGAGGGCCCTCAAGGCTTGGGCTGTTTCGCCGATTGTTCCATGGGCCTCAACGATTTCGGGGCGATCACGGGGTCCTACCTCGACGCGAATAATGTGACTCACGGTTACGTGCGTAGTCCCGACGGTAAGTTCGTAACCTTCGATGCTCCGGGCGCGGATCTGACGGCAAATGATTTCAATGGAACGTTTCCTGTGAGCATCAACGACTGGGGCGTGGTCACGGGGTACTACATAGACAAGAACAACGTAGTCCACGGCTTTCTGCTGATTCCATAAGAAGCGCCGAATGAAATGACGGCTTCGCTTAAGGGCCTTCGCCAGGCGCCCTTAAGCGACTGCTCGTACAAGGCGCATCGACAAAAAGTCACGCGCGAGGGATCTTCGAGTGACCTTTCTGGTTGCTCGCCTCTGGGCCAACTCATTCTGTAATTTGGTAATTCGCGCGGGATTATGTAAGTACCAGTTCCAGACTGGGTTGTAATGTCGCAGGAGCGTTTCTTCGAATTGTCGGAGAACTGACTTACCCTGACCACTCCGATGCAGCAGATCGCAGGCAGTGAGTCAATCACCGTGCGGATCTGCCAGGGAGAAAGGAGAAGTAGGGAGCACGCCAATGGTCTTGCTGCATCAACGACTAAGACGTCGCTTGAGCGCTTTCACTGCGAAGCGTTAGCGGCCCGAATGGCCCAATCAGACGGAGAATACTTCGAGTGGCTATTGCACGATGTGGTTAATTTCGTCTGTCATTCCATAGCCCATGGTGGAGTAGGCGGCGCAGATCTTGCGCACAGCGCCGCTCGTTGTGTCGTGGAGTCGCGCTGGAAAGTTGCCTTGAGAGAGGGCGGCGACGAGGCGCGCAATCGCGGCCTCGAGGGCCGCCAATCGGTGCGCGATTTCTTCGCGATGCGGCGTTAGGTCCATGTGCGGGTCATACATACTCCGTACCGGCGCGTCGAGGGTTGGGCTTTGGGGGCTGGTTTTGTTTTGGGGGTGGTTTGGCGTGTGGGGAACGGTTATGGGTCGGAGTATGTAAAACCATTGGGCGCTAAAACAGATGTTGCCGAGCAGCTGGCGTGGAGGTGCGCAACGGCCCCCGGCTGGATAATCGCTTGAAATATGGCCTCCCTCGGGCCGATTATCCGATTTATCAAAGAGAGAGCGCCGCCGGCGAGGCGACCCGTTGTCTGATGTGCGCGAAGTTGAAAAAGGGGAATGACGATGTCGGACGCGATTGAGGGCCGTTGGCAGCGCTTGAGCGAGTTACTCGATCAGGCGCTCGAATTGACGGACCCGGTCGAGCGCGCGCGATGGCTTGCGGCACTCGAGCAACAGGATGCGGATATGGCCGCCCAGGTTGCGCGCATGCTGGCCGCGCAGGCGCGGCAGGGCTACGCGGAGTTTCTTGCCACGCCGCTATCCACGCCCGACTCGCTTCCGGCCGCAGGCTCCCTGGCGGGCCGGACGGTCGGACCTTATATTCTCGAAGCGGAAATCGGCCGCGGCGGCATGGGCAGCGTCTGGCGGGCGCGGCGCGCCGACGGCCGCGTCTCAGGATTTGTCGCGGTCAAATTGCTGCATGCGGCATGGCTCGGTCGGGATGGGGAAGCGCGCTTTCGCCAGGAGGGCAATCTGCTTGCACGCCTGGATCATCTCAACATCGCAAGGCTGATCGACGCGGGCATTCTGGATGACATCTACCCATACCTCGTGATCGAATACGTCGACGGGCTGCCGATCGACGAATATTGCGAACGCGAGCACCTGGGTATCGAGGCGCGCCTGCAGCTCTTTCAAGCAACACTCGCCGCCGTGGCGCATGCCCACAGCCACCTCATCGTGCATCGCGACATCAAACCATCGAACGTATTCGTCACCTCCGCGGGCGTCATCAAGCTTTTGGATTTCGGGATTGCCAAGCTCTTGGATGACGCCGATGATGCGGCTCCCCTCACCAAGACCGGCCTGCGCGCGCTGACCCCTCAATACGCCGCGCCCGAACAACTGCTGGGCCAACCGGTTACCACCCAGACCGACATCTATGCGCTGGGTCTCGTGCTGTACCTGTTGCTCACGGGCCGGAACGCTACGCCTCAGGATGCGCAGGGAGCGGCTCACCTGGTGAGGGCCATCCTCGATGAGGACCCGGCGCGCGCCTCCACCGCGGCAGAGGATCTCGGACGCCGTCGCGCGCTGGCTGGCGACCTGGACAACATCCTTGCTAAAGCGCTGAAAAAAGCGCCGCAGGAGCGTTATTCGACTGCCTCGGCGTTCAGCGATGATTTGCGTCGATTCCTATCGCATGAGCCGGTGACCGCGGGACCCGATACGGTCCGATACCGCGTATCCAAGTTTGTACGGCGCCACCGCGGCGCGGTGGCGACAACGGTTCTAACCGGGACGACATTGATTCTGGCGATCATCATCACCACCACACAATGGTTCGAGGCGAGCCACCAGCGCGACATTTCGCGGATGCAGCTGCAAAGAGCGGCAGCCTTCGGTGATCTCGTATCGATTGTGCTGAACGAGTCGGGACATGCGGGCGAAGCGCTGACGACCGGTCAGCTGCTCGAACGCGGGGAAAAGCTGGTGCGCTCGGAGTTCGCAGCGTCCGACGGGTTGCGATCGCAGCTTCTATTTACGCTCGCGCGGCTGTACTCGCATGTCGGCGCGACAGACAAACAGCGGGTTCTGTATCGGGAGTCCCATGATCTTGCGCTGCGCAGTGGCGATTTGGGATTGATTGCC
Organism: uncultured Gammaproteobacteria bacterium; assembly: GCA_963721095.1. Lineage (GTDB taxonomy): Bacteria > Pseudomonadota > Gammaproteobacteria > Steroidobacterales > Steroidobacteraceae > Bog-1198. Next base: position 605,429 of record CAVRHU010000002.1, read on the forward strand.
TTGAGCGGCTGCGCCTCGGCGGCCGCCGACGCGGCCAGTGGGCTTGGAAAGGACGCCGCACAGCGAATCGATCAGGTGCTGGCGCGCCTGCCTCGCGATGCAGACAACGACGAGGTGCGGGCGGGGTGTCTGAATTTCGCAAGCACGGTCGCAGATTTTGCCGGCGATGGAACTGCGGCGCTTGCCGATGCCGAACAGGCAGAGCAACTCTTGGCGACCTCGCAGAGCGGCACCGAGTGGGAAAAAGTGGACACGATGATCTTTCTCGCGGATGCCCGCAAAGCCGCGGGGCTGCTGGGCGCGGCCGATCAAACCTACGCTCGCATTGCGGTGGAATTCAAGCGCATCGGCGTGGAGGACAGCGGATTTGCCGCCACCCTATACAACAATTGGGGCATTCTTCTCGTGAACTTAGGATTGCCCGTTCGCGCCGAGCAGTTGTTCGAACGCGAGAGGGCGATTGACCAGGGTTATTCACTGACCGATGCCTTTTCAGCAACCGCGTATGCTTCCGCACTTGTTCCGCTCGGCCGTGCGGCGGATGCCCGAGAGATACTGGAGGCGGCATTGAATCGCGCTGTCGCGCTCGGCAACCATAATTCCGCCGCGATGGTGCAAATGGGCCTTGCCCGAGTGAATTCGGAACTGGGTGACCTGGACCTGTCGGACAGGTTTGTCGCGCAGCTCGAGCCGGTTTTAAAAGATATGCTCCCGCCAGGACATGAGGCCTTCGGCGCACTACATCACATCAGGTCGCAAAATCTTGAGAAACGCGGCGACTATGTAGCGGCGCTGCGTGAGGCCACCCTGGCATTGAACATTTTCTCGGCTCATCCGGGCCTCATGTATAGGGCGGCCGCAGTTCACCAGAGCATGGCCGGCATTTTTCTTGCGATGAAGAATCTGCCGCAGGCGCGCGCCGAGGTCCAGCAGGCCAGGAACACATTCGAGGCGGCCTTTGGGCCGGGCGCCAAGTCTTACTTTCTGGGCAGGACCTGGCTCACCGAGGCGAAGATCGATATCGTTAGCGGAAAACGACAGGATGCTCGTTCGGCGGCAGAAGCTGCGTACCAGCACTTTGTAGCCAGCATCGGCGAAACACATCCGCTCACCGAGGAGGCGAAAGCGCTGCGCTGAGTCGATTTCGTCATTCGAACATATGGCCGATCGAGTTCGCCATGGAGTCGAACGATAAGGCGCGGCCACCGTTGCTTCCATCGGGCGAACAGCCATGGTTTCAGCTGGAAGAAGTAAACGCCCAAGCGAGCATCAAGAAGGGTGCGGAGTCGGGCGATCGCTGCTGTAGTGCAGTGGCCCGCGAGCATCGATGCACAAGGTATCCTTATGTTTGGACCGACTCAGCGATGCGGCCGGGCGTGCGCAGGATATCGCGTAGAGACCGCTCTTGTCTTGCTAGGCAATGCGCCATTGCGGCCAAAGCGCGTATTTACATACCTACGCCGCGGTTTGAACTGCCGCTATCTGTCCGTCGGCCATGTGAATCGTACGCTGCGCGCGTTGTGCCAGTTCGTTGTTGTGCGTGACCAGGACAATCGTCGTTCCTTGATCGTTGATGGCCTCAAGTAAGTCCATGATCTGGGACGACATGGTGGTATCGAGATTTCCCGTCGGTTCATCGGCGAGGATCACCCGCGGCTCACCGCTGATAGCCCGAGCGATTGCGGCTCTTTGTTGCTGGCCTCCCGAAAGTTGCGCGGGGAAATGGCGCATCCGTGAGGTGAGCCCAACCTTCTCCAAGGAATCCAGGATGCGCCGCCGCCGCTCTAGTGCGGGCAGGCGACGATACTGCAGCGGGGCGTCAACGTTGTCGAAGACGTTCAGATTGGGAATCAGATTGAATCCCTGAAAGACAAATCCTATCTTTTGATTACGAATATGAGAGCGCTGATTGTCGCTGAGCGTACTTACGTCCTGGCCATCAAGATGGTAAGTACCGGTATCAAATTCCTCCAACAAGCCAGCGACGTTGAGGAGCGTCGTTTTTCCTGATCCGGAGTGGCCGGTGATCGCAACGAACTCACCGGCGCCGATGCTCAATCCGAATTCTCTCAAGGCGTAAGTCTCGACAATATCCGTCCGGAATATCTTGCTCACTGATCGCAGCTCAATCATTTACGCTCCTAGGCGACTCGCGTCGCGACCGCAGGCGGAACGCTGGCGCCACGGAGGGCAGGAATTAGCGCGGCCAGCAAACCAGACACCCAGATCAGTACCATTGCACCAACTAAATAGACGAGAGGAAGTCTTGGCAACTCAAGAAGAGTGCGCAATTGGATTGCGAATGCCAAAGTCATGGCGGACCCCACCACAATACCCATTGTGGTAATAAGCCAATTCTCGGTTAGGAACTGCTTCAAAATGTCTGCCTTGGTCGCGCCAATGGCGCGCCGCGTGCCTATCTCCTTGGTGCGGCTCGCCACGGCAAAGGATGCGAATCCGAATAGACCGAACATCGTCACTGCCAGTACAAAGGTAGAAAGGATGGCCAGAATCACTGCGCTGTCGCGATCCGTGGCTCGTGCCCGGGAGGCCGTATCGGACAGTGTCTCCATCCGATCGAGGTATCGATCTGGTCGAAGCGACGGAAATCCACTCTTGACTCTGGCCATAACATGATCGAGAGCGCCGGGCGCGGTGCGGACGATGTAGGTTGTGTGGGAACCCGCGGGAATGCCCGGCGCCAGCACGGCTTCGTAGACGAATTCCCTACCCGGGCCGAAATAAGGCGCGCCCTGCAGGAGCGCAACAACACCGACGACCGTTGCGGATCCGCCGTCGGACAAACTGAAATACAGTGATTTGCCCAGCGCCTGGTCGCTGCCGCCAAATATTGTATTCGCCAACGCCGCGGTTATGACGATTTCTTGCCCGAAGGGATTTCGTTTCGCGCCGCCCGGCACGGGTAGCGGCACCGCATCGGAGTTAAAGACTCGTCCTTTGATCAGGCGTAGGCCGAGTGCATCAATGATTTTGGCCGTCGTCTGATACACCATCGCAAACCGCTTCGGTCCTTTGAGATCAGGAGTGGCAGAAACTTCTGCGCGCAGCGCTGAAAGCGTCTGAGGGGGTCCGTTGCTAATCGTCGCTGCGACGACACCCGGCAACGTATTGAGGTATTCCAGATCAGATTTGATCGTGCTTTGCGGATCGAAGTCTTTTCCGTAACCCTGACTCGAGATCCAGAAAATGTTATCCACATCCATTCCGGTAGGCCGGCCGGTTGTCTCAAGGCGTACATGAACGATGTAGGCGACATTGGCAAAGATCATCAGGCTGATGGCGACCTGTGCAGCGAGTAAAAGCGGCCCTAGAGGAGCTTGAAAGAGCGCGCGCCAAATGGATTTGAAAGCCACGGTAGGGCCTGCTATTGAATCTTGAGAAAGGACGCGGGAGCCAGCCGCCCGATCCGCCACGCCGGATAGAGTCCGGCAAGGAATCCCGCGAAGAGAGATAAAACCAAAGCCGTCAACAGCATTTGACCGTCCATATGGGAGAGGGACTGTGCAATTGTGGCGTAGTCCGGGTTATCTTGCGGCCAAGCTGTTCGCGTGAAGACAAATATCCGGATCAGTCGAAGGGCGCCCGCGGCCAAGGCTATTCCAATGACAGCGGCAATGAGCCCGAGAAGGAGAACCTCCATCAAATGCTGACGCAGGATGTCGCCCCGAGTGGCACCCAGGGCCCTGCGAATCCCGGCTAGCGGTGCTCCTGCCAGGAATTTGGCGAGCAGCAGACCCAAGGTATTGAGTACGCAAATGCCAAGAAATAGCAACGCGAGCACTACCTGAATTTTGTCTTCCTTGCCAACGACGTCATTCATTTCGAGCCACGTCGATACTTTGGCCAACATACTGTTTGGAGGACGTGCGAACCGCCCCGCCTTTAGCTGATCAAGGCTGTAATTACGTAGGTACTCGCTGTACTCGCGATATTGACGCTGATTGTTTAATTCGACCCATACGCCGATCGATGAAAGACAGTCGGAGGGCGCGAGCGCTTCGAAGCCCGACACCATCGTCAGGGTCCGCAAACAAAAGCCTTGCATTGTTAACTCAGGAATGGATTCAATCCAACGAAACGGAATGAATAGATCATCAGGCGGCCCATAATCTTTGGCCTCGTCGTAAAATCGAGGCAGCGGCAGCCATGTATTCAAAACACCGATGACCGCAAACGAGTGGCCGCTTAATGTGAGGCGTCGGCCGACAGAATTGCCGCCACCGAAAAGTTTATCGTTGAGAAAGCGACTAATGACCACAACTGGTAGCGGCCCTTCATCGTCGCTCTTTGACCATGCGCGTCCGTAGAGGAATGGCACGTCAAACATCGAAAAGAATTCGTGCGTTGTAACACGAATGCGCCGATGGATCGGTCGCTCGCCGGCACGTAGGGAATCCACGAGTCCGTCTGAGTAGAGTTCCATCACACTTTGTTCCGGAATCTTCGATTGATAGATAGCCAGCGCATCTCGGTAAATCAGAGTAAAGGGCGGATATTCCGGATGTTGTGGATTGTCTCTTTCGCGACTCTCGGGGCGACTGTCGAGCATGACACGATAGAGAACGGCATTCTTCCACCAAATGGGATTGCCGGCTTTCGCGTGATACAAAGTGATAGCTGTCACCGAGGTGGCAATGCCGACTGCAATTACAGCGACGATCAGAGCCGCCATAAACGGGTTCTGCCGGATGCTTAGCAAGGCAAGGCGAAGATCGTGCCATAACATGGGTTGTCAGCCTCTCAGGCGGATATGCAATCAGACCGCTGCTTAGACGAACACAATCTGGTCTTGCCGATGGCTTTACAGGATCGGCTCTACATCCGGCATCCCGGCACAATACCGTAAACGTGCGAGTTGCCGTGAAGGCTTTGGCCAAAGGCCCAACTTTAGCCAAGACCCGAAAACGATACGTCAGTTCAAATAATCCGCCAATGGTTGTGTGAAAGCAGCATTTGGCGCGAACCCGAGGTAGATGCAGCGATGGTAGAATCGTAGGCGGGGAGATGGAAAGATACGCGGATGCCGATGAGATACGGAGAGATGGTCTCAGCCGGGAGGGGAGCTATGGCGAGGGCGGCTAAAGATCAGGGCAAGTTGTGATTGGCGCGCCTTGCCAGAACTCTTTTGCCATCGTGTTGTGCTTCGGTCATAGTTGGTTAGGACGGAAGGAAACTTGAATAACAATGCCGGGGCAGACCGTGCTGACCGTGCGCGCGTAGGGGCTACTGTGATGGTCAATCGTTTGCTGTGGACTGTTCTTCTGGTTATGGCACCGCTGATGGCCACCCATGCGGCACTGCCCCGATTTCCACAGCCCTACGGGGACAGGATCGTATTCGTCGCAAATGGCAATGTGTGGTCGGTGCCGAAAAGCGGCGGCACGGCCGTGCGACTGACAAGCGCGCCGGGCCAGGACATGTTCCCAAGAGTCTCGCCGGACGGCAAGTGGATTGCTTATACCGAGGCGAGTAAAGCAGGCACGGACATTTGGGTCATTCCGGCCGTGGGCGGTACTGCGCGGCGGCTTACATTCCATCCGACGACGGAAGCGGGCACCGGCGGCCGCCATGGGCCGGACAATATGGTCGTTACCTGGGCGCCAGACTCGCGGAGCGTGCTCTATTTGACAAAGGCCGATCAATGGAACGGCTGGATCCAAAATCTCTATCAGGTTCCCGTCGCGGGCGGACTGCCGACACCTCTGGCAATAGATAGCGAGGTCGGCTTGGCGACCTTTGGGCCCGATGGGCATAGCATCGCCTATAACCGCATCTTTCGAAACTTCCGGACCTGGAAGCGCTACAACGGCGGGCTAGCCCAGCAAGTGTTCACCTACGACTTCAATACGCGTGAGCTCAAGCAAGTGACGCAATGGTCCGGCACGAACACCTCGCCGATGTGGTACGGCAATCGCATTTATTACCTCTCGGATCAGGATGCGAATCGCCGAGCCAACATCTGGGTCTTGGATTTGGACACCAAACAGATGCGGGAGGTCACCCACTTCGCCGACTTCGATATCGATTTTCCCGCATTGGGTGGCGAGGCAATCGCATTCCAGCAGGGCGGCAAGCTCTATCGACTGGATTTGCCCAGCGAGCACCTCGAGGAGGTTCCGCTTAGCATACCCGACGACGGTTTGCGCATTCGCCCCCATGTCACCGACGTCAAAGGCGAAATCCGCTCAGTCGATCCGGCAGGCCAGGTGGACTTTGCGCTGGCGCCGAATGGCAAACGGACTTTGTTCTCGGCGCGCGGCGATATATTCAGCGTACCGACCGAAGATGGCCCGACCCGCAATCTGACCGGCACACAAGGCGCGGACGAAGACCATCCAGCCTGGTCGCCCGACGGGCGAACCATCGCTTACACCACCGATGCCGGCGGCGCGCAGCAAATCGCCGTGCGTCCGGCGGAAGGCGGCCCGGCAAAAATCCTCACGTCCTTTACGGAAGGCTATTTTTATCAACCGATATTTTCCCCGGATGGAAAAACCCTGAGCTTTTCCGATGGCGCCCACCGACTCTGGATCGTGGGCACCGATTCGGGAAAGCCGAAGCAAGTGGCGCAGGACAAATTCAATGAAATTCACGATCAGGCGTTCTCGCCAGACGGGCGTTGGTTGGCGTTCAGCATGACCGCGGTCGGCCGCAGACGCGACCTCGTCTTATATGAACTGGCGACCGACAAACTGACGCGCCTGGGAGACGGCAGCGAAATCGATTCGAATCCGACGTGGTCGTCCGATGGCAAGTATCTGTATTTCACATCGAGCCGCCATGAAAATCCAGTTGGATCGGATGTCGAGTTTGATTTTGCGATCGTGAAGTCTGGGGGGATTTATGCGCTACCGTTGGCTCGGGACACAGCTTCGCCGGTCGCGCCGAAGTCAGACGAAGCGAGCGGAGCCTCCTCCGAGAGTCCGTCGGCGCGCGCAGATGACCTGAAGCACGGGCAAGCGGCCAAGTCCGGCAAGGACGATGACGGCAAAAAGGCCGCCGAGGAGCCGGCATCCCAACCAGTCGGTCCGATCAAGCCGATACGGATCGACGTGGACGGTCTTATGGCACGTGCGGTTGCCTTGCCCGTCGATGCAGCCAACATCAATCAACTCGACGTGCGCGGTGATCGCATTTTCTATCTGACGCAGCCACTGGGACTCATCGACGGAACACTCAGCGGAGAGAAGACGGCGTTGCGCTTCTTCGATCTTAAGACGCGCAAATCTTCGCTGGTCACGGAGGATGTGGACAGCTATTCCTTGTCGCTCGATGGTCGGCGCGTGCTGATCCGGCACGAGAAAATCTACACCGTGCTCGCCGCCAAGGCAGATGCCGCCAAGGACGCCGAGACCAAGAAGGAGCTGAAGCTCGATCATTTGCGTGAACAAGTGGATCCGCCGCTGGAGTGGGCGGAGATGTTCGAAAATGCGTGGCGGCTTGAGCGCGACCTGTTCTACTCGCCGCTTATGAACGGCGTGGACTGGAAAGGAGTGCACGACAGTTACCGCAAGCTCCTACCGCTCGTCGGCTCGCGCGAGGATCTAAATTATCTGATCGGGCAGATGTTGGGAGAAATCAGCAATTCCCACACTTATGTCGGCGGCGGCGACGACGGCGACAGCACACCGCCTGCGCACAGCGCTCTGCTGGGCGTGGATTGGGCGCTCGACGCCGCGTCCGGCCGCTACCGCCTCGCGACTATCTATCCCGGCGACAACACGCGCAGTGATTATCGCAGTCCGCTGGCTCAGCCGGGTCTCAACGTGAGAGCGGGAGATTACGTGTTGGCGGTCAATGGCGCCGAACTGAAGGCGCCCGCCGATCCGGACAGTCTGCTGCAACTCGCAGATGAGAACACCACGGTGGATCTCACGATAGCCGACAATCCCGGCGGCGCGCGTCGTCACATTGTGGTGACGCCCGTCGCGAAGGAACTAAGTCTGCGCGAATCGGCTTGGATCGCGCACAATCGGGCCGTCGTCGACAAGCTGTCCGAAGGGCGGGTCGGCTACGTCTACATGTCTGATATGGGACAACTGGGCCTGCAGCAGTTCGTGCGTCAGTTTTATGCCCAATTGGGCAAGCAGGCATTGATCATGGACGACCGCTGGAATGGTGGCGGCTTCATCGCACCATTCGCTCTCGAGCGTTTGCGGCGCATGCTCGTGTCGCTCGCAACCAATCGCGAGGCGGGGATCGGCACCGAGCCGAACGAGGTTTTGAATGGCCCCAAGGTGGCGCTGATGAATCATTGGTCGGCCTCTGACGGCGATATTTTTCCCTACTTGTTCCGCTTATACGGACTCGGCAAGCTGGTCGGGACGCGCACCTGGGGCGGAGTGCGCGGAATTCGCGGGGACTGGCAATTGATGGATGGCGGATACATCACGATTCCCGAGGACGCGGTCTACACGCTTGATAGTCAATGGTCGGTCGAGAACCATGGAGTCGACCCGGACCTTGACATCGAGAACCTGCCGGCTGATTTGCTGGACGGCCACGACGCGCAATTACAGGCGGCAGTCGACCTGATGCTCAAGGCGATTGCCGGCAAACCCCTCGGGCTGCCACCGCCGCCGCCGCCGCTTCCGCCCTATCCGTCGAGCGGGGTTGTTCCGTCGCAGCCCTAGGTGGCAAGGCACTGCGGGTAGCGGACGAACACTCCGGCCGACGAGAATGGATGCAAGCCGGTAGATGACGAGACACATGCATGCCGATGCGATATGCAGAGAAGGTATTAGCCTCGCGCAGCGCAATGGCGCGCGGCCAAAAGCCAAGGACGCGGTTAACCCGGTATGAAGTCTTAATGAGCCCAGACTCGCCAGCAGTTTGCGGCTGCGCAGGCATTTTCACTAGGTACCGGTACTGTCGCAAAGGCTGGCGCGTCCGGTTATTTGAGCTTTCTAGGTGGCGAGTCCATGGAAAACAGCATCCTATATACCTTTAGCACCATTGCCCAAGCGCTGGGCGGTGCCTTCGCGCTCCTTTCCGCTTTTGTGCTGTTTCGATTCCAGTCTTTGGACGCATCGATGTTGAATGCGTCCGTTGGATTAAGGTCGATCTGGAAAACGGCTGCTGACTTGGAAACATACGACACGTTGCGAGGCCTTTCGGTTTGGCCATCGCTTAACAAAGCAATCGATGCGCAGATCGCGAGAATGACGGCCACGCACCAGCAGCCGAGTTTTGAGGTCATGGCAACGAAAACCCGGCTACGTGCGGGACAGAGTCTTCGATTGTTTCTAACCTGGAGTTTTTGGCTGGCCGTTTCGCTGACCTTTGTGGTCATGACGGGTTCAGTCGCCATTATTCCCTATGCGCATGAAATCGCGGAAACGCAAAGCCTCAGAGTCATTCACACGCTGAACCTCGCCGGAGTAGGGGCATTTGCCCTCTGCATGCTCTCGTATGTGTTTGTGATCTATGCAGCGCTGATGAGCCGTTACGGAAAACACATCATTCAGCCGCGGATCGATGCACTGATAAAAGGCCAGTAGTCGTCAGATGGATCTCTGTTCAAGATCATGGTGCAAGAAACATCGACCATAAGAGTTATCGGGGGAGCGGATGTCAAGCTGGCGGCAGAAGCCTTGGCAAACGCGATTCGCTGCTATCCCTTCTTTGAATACTGCTTAGGGGTGGATCACTACGACCGGATCGCGCCGCTCACTTTATACGCCATGGTGCGGCCGGCGCAGTGTATAGGATTCGCAATCACATAAAACGGCATCATGGATCGGTGGTCCGTTGGACTTGCAGGAGCGCGATGATCGCTGGCGACAAACGCAGCCTTTGGGCTATCGGACGCGAACCCTGGCTGGTTTTGGGTCTCGCGACACTTGCGATCCACCTGATATTCAACGCCGGCTACGGCATCTTTCGCGATGAACTGTATTTCATCGTCTGCGGCGAGCGGCCGGCCTGGGGCTATGTGGATCAGCCGCCGCTGATTGCCACCGGCGGATCGAGCGAAGGCGGTTTTCCTTGGTCTCGATTACGGCGAGGCGGCGGCGATCGACATTTTCGGGCCGCCCTTGGGATTGCCTCCCGCCATCAGCGGGCACAACAATTATTATCTTTGGGGGCCGGAAGGGCATGACGGCAGCGTGCTCATCGTGTTGGGACCCTATTGGGGAGCGCTTCTTCCGGCGTACGCCAAAGTCGAGGTCGCCGGCGAGATCAACAACCCGTACGCCATGCCTTTCGAGACGGGACCGATTTATGTATTGCGCGATCCGAAAGTGCCGTTCTCGGTTATATGGCCGAGACTTAAGCATTACGATTAGGCTGGGCAGAGCCATTGGAGAGGGTCGCGGCGCGGCCCGGCCGACGAAGTAAGTCGCGCGTGACGAATAATGGAGAGTAAATGAGAGACGTTTGTGTTGCGCTTCTGTTGCTGGTGTTCGCGGGTAACGCGCATGCGGGCATCTCCGATGAGATGACGCAGCACATCAACCGGGACGTCAGAATGGTACTTCGGCGCACCGAAACTCCGGGCGCATCAATTCTGGCGATTCGAGACGGTCGGGTGATTTATCGCAAGGCGTTTGGGCTTCGCGATCTTGAGCGCAGGCTTGCCGCCCGGATGGATACAGATTATGAGATCGGTTCGATCACCAAGCAATTTACCGCGGCAGCCATCCTGCAGCTGCAAGATGCGGGCAAGCTGAAGATCGATGAGAAGGTGTCCGCCTACCTACCAGATGTGCCCCATGCGAATGAAGTCACGCTTCGCCAGCTTCTCACTCACACCAGCGGCATACCGGATTACTTTGGGTTACGGAGCGATGAGGAGTTCACAAAACCGACCGGCTTTGCTGAGCTCATGAAACTCATTGCCGACAAGCCGCTGGATTTTGCCCCGGGAAGCCGGGCCTCGTACTCCAACACGGGCTACATGATCCTCGGGCGAATTATCGAGGTCACCTCACATGAGTCCTATCATCAATACCGCCTCGAGCATTTGCTCAAGCCTGCTGGAATGACGCAGTCTTATATTGTCCAGGACGAGCCGGCGCTTGCCACTATGGCCAGAGGATATCGGCACGTGAACGGCAAGCTCGAGCCGGGTTTGACGATTCACGAGTCCTACAGCTGGTCGGCGGGAGACATCGTCAGTACGGTCGAGGACGTCGAGAAATGGAATGAGGCGCTAACGAGCGGAAGAGTGGTGCCGAAGACCGACTATGCGTTGATGATGAGGCCGCAGATCACCACCGGGGGCGAGGACACCGGGTACGGCTTTGGATTGTTCATCGACAAGGTCAACGACCAGCCTCGCATCGGACACACCGGCGGCAGTTTCGGGTTCACCGCAGCCAATTTTTACTTTCCGCAGCAAAAGCTTCGAATCATTGTACTAACCAATATGGTGGATGCACCGGAGCCCGGCGAAACTATCAGCAATGTGATATTCGATGATTTGTACCCGGAGTTTTCGCGCGCGGCGAGCCGGCCGGCGCCGGGTGAGGATCCTACCGTGACATCAAAAGCGAACGCCGCCTTTGGGCATCTTCAGCAGGGAAGCGATGACGAGGCCCTATTTAGCTCAAGTCTCAATGAAAAAATGAAGTCCGGCCTTGGCGCGCGAATCGCAAGGCGCTACGCACCTTACGGGGCGTCCACCCGGTATGTGTTCAAGGGGCGACGATCGGAAAACGGCAAAAGCTGGTCTGATTATCGGATTGAGTTCGGCCCCGGCAGCACGCTCAAATTTAGTATCGCATTGGACAATGAGGGGAAGATCATTAGCTTAGGGTTTGACGACTTTTGAGCGAGGCTGAGCTTGGCGGCTTCGCGTAAGCTCCCTGCAATCCTTAAGAGTTCATCTGCTCATTCATTCACCGCCTCCATTCAGGCGTTCGCGCCCTTTCTGGAGATGGATCACTTAAGCGTGGTGGTTGCGCAGCCAGCCTATTTGCTCGCGATGAAGTGTCTTGCGATGAGGATCGGCGCGGAATTTCATGACGAAGACGATGTCCGGTACCTGCTACGCCATCTCGATGTGCGCACCTACGATGCGGCGACCTCGCTAATCGCCAAGTATTATCTGCTGGAGCGATTCCCGCGGAAAACTCTTTGCGCGCTGGCGGAACTGCTGCCGCAGGCGCGCTGATTTTCGCCCGCCGCCGCGCCGCCGGCCGCCGGCCGCCGGTCAGCCGCGAAGAGCTGGAGCGTGTTGGGCGGCGTACGGAAGCCAGAGGGGCCTAGAACTTGGCTGTCATTTTCCTTCGGGGAGTTGCATACGATGATTAAGGGCTATTCCGGGGACTGCGGACGGCTCGCCTCGCTGCGGGTTTTCTGGACGGGCATTCAAGCCAATCGCGATTTCGCAGTATGATGTCTGGGTTCACTATGGATGGCAGCACAATAAGAGGTTATGGGAATGGGTCACTTCGTATCGACCGCGTTCGCGGCCGTGCTTCTCACCTGTGGGTCTGGCGCCGTTTCATTGGCGTTTGCTGCTCAAGGGCATTACCTATTCGCATGGGCTGGCGATCCGGCCGGGAAGAGTGAAGACTTCATCGCGGTGATTGATGGCGATCCGGCCTCTCCTAACTATGGTGACCTGGTCGCGTCGGGCGCCTCCGGCATTAAAACCCAGCAAATGCATCACACCGAATACTGGATGCCCGAAAGCGGTCTTTTGTTCGCCAATGATCACGCTGCCGGACGCACCGTTGTGATGGACCTGCGCGATCCGCTTCACCCGAAGGTCCACGCCAGCTTTGGCGATCTGGCCGGGTACAGCCACCCGCACTCTTTCCTTCGCCTGCCCAACGGTCATGTATTGGCGAGTTTCCAGATGGAGGGGCACATGGATCATGGGGCGGGCGCACCCTCGCCGCTACCGACGCGTCAAGGTGATTCCGGCAAGGCGGTGCACGGCGGCATCGTTGAGATCGATGAGCAGGGAGAGATGATCCGTGCGGCCTCCACCGCTGACCCAGCGCGCCCGGATGATCTGTTGATGGCCTACAGTTTGTTGCCGTTGCCGGATATCGACCGGGTGCTGGTCACCAATTCCTCCATGCGGGACGAGGACAAGACCGGACACACCTATCAGATCTTTCGGCTCTCGGACTTGACGCGCCTTTCCACCAACGACCTCGATGCGCCTGCCGGAAGCTACGGCGAGATCAATCCTGAGGAAGCCCGCAGGGGACCGGACGGCTCGGTCTTCATCCAGACCACGGGCTGCGGCATCGAGCGGATCACCGGGATCGCAGACAATATGCCGCACGCAAAGCTCGTTTACCAATTCCCAGGCTCTTTCTGCGGCGTGCCGAGCATTGTTTCACACTATCTGATCCAGACTGTGCGTCTCGGTCATGCAGTCGTCGTCATTGATATTGCCAATCCGGAGCACCCGATTGAGGTCTCGCGGACGGCGATCGATGGAATGATGTTCCCGCACTGGAGCGGCTATGACGCGAAGACTCACCGGATTGCCATCACCGGCTACGGGGAAAGCCGCGTATTTATGCTGAAGTTCGATCCAAAGACGGGCGCCGTAGCTATGGATGGCGCCTTTCACGATAAGCAGGGCCGCCCAGGCTTTGATCTTAGCAATCGCGCGTGGCCGCACGGCTGGACAGGCACGGCTCAGGCGCATGGAGTCGTGTTCTCGCGCTAGCGTGTGCGCGGCCGAACGGGGGTGGGAATAATCTCTCGCGCTTGTGCGGAGGCCTTCGGGCGCGTGCGCGTGGCTCGGTGCGGGCGCACCTAGGAGAAGAGGTTTCCAGGGTAGTGGAGCGCATTTGTTTTCCGGGTCACCGCAGATCCCTCCTCGAGTCGAACGCATGCGTTCGACGGATGTACAGGGAGGTACGCTCGGGGCTTGCGCTGCCACGCCAAGAAGGAAAATGATAAACTGGTGCATCTAAGGGGCGGATGGCTGAAGGAGTCCACTACGGCACCGGTCCAGGACCTATCGCGTCGAGGATTCCTGAAATATGGCGCGTTGTCGTTGGCCTTCGCATCGTTCATTGCAAGGGCGCAGAGCGCGATGCCGCTTCGCGGTACCAGCGGCGCCGCGGCGCCCGAACACGACTCCTCGCCAATCACCGCCGACACCGACATCGAGAAACAGCTGACCGTCACCGTGCGCATCGATGGCAACGGACCTTATCGCTTCGTGGTCGACACCGGCGCTGACCGCACGGTCCTGGCCACTGACGTCGCCGCCGAACTGGGCCTGGTGTTCCGCGAGAATGTTATGTTGGAGGGAGTCGTACGCGCCGTCAAAGCCGAGACCGTCATAATTCGCGAGTTGTCCTTTGGGGCGGTCCGATACTCATCTCTCGTTGTACCGACATTGCCGCGTTCCAGTCTGGGGGCTGACGGGTACCTTGGTCTCGATACCCTCGATGGCCATCGTGTGACCTTCGATTTCAAGAATCACACGCTGCAAGTGGGCGCGCCGCATTCCAGACTGAGTACCCTGCTGGTGAGAGGCAATGAGGCCCGAATTCGCACCGCTGGGTCGTCGGGACACCTGCGGGCGCTCAATTGCATGGTCGACGGCGTACGTGCGGCGGCCTTTATCGATTCGGGCGCCGACCTGTCGGCCGGCAACCAGGCGCTGTTTGACGCCTTAGCCAGCCGCAATCCCGCCTACGGCGAGATTGGTCGCATTTCTCTGGTCGATGTCACCGGCGGCGAGACATCCGGAAGCGTCACCCTGGTCAAGAAGATCCAGATTATGGAACTGGAGCTCAGCGACTGCCCGTTGGTGATTGCGGATTTTAAGGTATTCGATGTATGGGGACTGACTCAGCGCCCGGCGCTTCTGATCGGAATGAATTTCTTACGGCGTTTCTCAAAGGTATCGATCGACTACGGACTGAAAGAACTTCGCTTCGATCAGGCCGCCTTGATCGCTCCCGTGCTCGTGTGAACTGCGAGGTGCTTGCCACAACATGGACGTGGCAACGGAAACGCGGACGCCGCGGTGCGTAGCTCAATATGTTGGCTGGCCTGCAAACGACGCAGGGACTATGCAGTGAAGCAGTGGTCTCCGGACCGCTCGTGAAGCAAGACAGCGCAGCGGCCGAACGGCCCATCCAACGAAGAATGGGCGTACCATCGTCGACGTAGCATTTGAATGCGGATATGCCCGTATCGATTCGAGCCTCTCCATGGAAAGCCGTAAGTTTTGCAGTGCTAATTTGCTGCGCTTCGGCCGCAGCTGCCGACCTTCGCATCGATCATGTGACAATTGTGTCGCCGGAGCGCGCCACACCGATGCCGGATGCCACGGTGGTCATCCGAGGCGATCGCATCACATCGATTTATCGCAGCAGCGAAGGGTGAGGTGCAAAGCACCGAATAACCCAATCCCTGGTGGCTGCGGACAGAACTTTCCGCGCTTTCGCTCTGCTGCTTCACGCGGAAATCCAGTGATTTGCCTTTCCTGGCATATCCCGTTCGATGTATACGTCTCATAGCCGTTGGTAGGCTGCGACGTCATAGGCGCGT
This sequence comes from uncultured Gammaproteobacteria bacterium, assembly GCA_963721095.1. GTDB lineage: Bacteria > Pseudomonadota > Gammaproteobacteria > Steroidobacterales > Steroidobacteraceae > Bog-1198. The sequence continues at coordinate 620,933 of CAVRHU010000002.1, forward strand.
AAATAGTAGCCGTCGACCTGCGCCTCGGCGATTTTGATCAGGACAGTGCCGACGGCGCCGAAAAAGAAGACCGCCTCGCAAAAGGTTCGCATTTGAGTCGATGTTCGAGGAATATTAGTCGCTCCGAAGCAAATAACTACACTTACAAGGGAGCTAATCATGAAGCACTCGGCTTTCGGCTCGATTCTAGCGATCATTGCGATGCTCGCGGCAGTGTTTCCTTTGCGGTCCTTGGCAGAAACGGACCCTGTGAATGGCAATTTCGGGGCACCCGTCGTTAGCTCCAAGGGTAGCCAACCCGACTCAATCACCGAGGGAACGGTGAGCGTTGATGGTCACAGCATCCGTTATCGGGCGATCGCCGGTACACTCACCGTAGGCTCCACCAATGAGATCGATGCGCTAATCGGCACGGACGGACAGTGGATCAAAAGCGCTGGAGTGAAGACTCCATCCCCAGATGACCCGGAAAACGCGCCCGCCACTGCGCGCATGTTTTACACGGCCTACTTTCGCGCGACACCCGCCTCAACGCGGCCGATTATGTTCCTTTACAACGGCGGTCCCAGCGTCGCCTCGCTGTGGCTGCACATGGGCGCCTTCGGGCCGCGTCGCGTCGCGTTACCCGACGCGAAGCACCAAGCGGGCGCTCCGTATTCTTTGGTCGAGAACAAGGAGAGTCTGCTCGACGTCGCGGATCTGGTCTTTATTGATGCGCCTGGGACAGGGTTTAGTCGTGTCATGGGCCGCGATCACGAGCGGGCCTTCTGGGGCGTCGATCAGGATGCGCACGCCTTCGAGCGATTTATCCATCGCTTTCTCACCAAGTACGACCTCTGGAATAATCCGAAGTACCTCTTCGGCGAAAGTTATGGAACGCCGCGCACAGCAGTGCTAGCCGCGGCGCTGCGCCAAATCGACTTAAACGGAATCATTTTGCTTTCGCAGATATTGACCATGGACAATTCCATCGACGCGGTGAAAGGCAACCCCGGAGTCGATCAAGGGTATGCGCTCGTGCTGCCTTCGTATGCCGCGGCAGCCTTTTATCACCACAAACTCTCGCCGCAACCGGCTGCGTTACAACCATTTCTCAAGGAGGTGCAGGAGTTCGCGCTCGGCGAGTATATGGCCGCACTTTTGCAAGGAAGCGAGCTTACGCCGCCCAGACGGCAGGCCGTCGCGGACAAGCTCCATCAATATACCAGTCTGCCAGTGAGCCTATTTTTGAGATACGACCTGCGGGTTAATGTCGGTGTTTTCTGCAAGAATTTGTTGCGGGACGAAGGATTGGAGATTGGCAGACTAGACTCACGCTATACGGGCCTTGATCTCAATCCTGGAAGCGAGGAGGCAGAGGCCGGGCTTGATCCTATGAGTCTTGCGACCGGCCCAGGTTATTACGCGACGATTAACAAGTACCTGACCGAAGAGCTGAAGTACGGCGCGAATGACAGCTACAAGTTCTCTCTCTATGACGTTCCCGGGTTTCACTGGGACTGGCGCCATCAAGGGCCGGGCAGCCCCGCACCTCTGTTTGCTTACACCGGAACTAATATGGGTCTCGATCTCGCCTATGCGATGAAACAAAACCCGAAGATGAGGATTTTACTGACGGGGGGTTACTACGATTTTGGAACGCCTTACTTCGGCGGAATTTATGAGATGCACCATCTCCCGATTCCCGCGAAGCTGCAGGACAACATCAGCTACCGCTACTACGAGACCGGTCACATGGTCTACCTGAACGAAGATGCTCTTAGACAACTGCACAACGACGTAGCGGCGTTCGTTCACGAGACGGAAGACGGTCGGTAGAGGTTGCGAGGCTTGCGGCGGCGGGGAGAACTACATTCAGTGACCGCGGACAGTGACACGGACAGTCCGCGGACAGGGCGGACAGTCTGGGTGGATTTTGGCATAGAGCGAATGTGTCCAAATGGGGCTCAAAAAGGGCCTTTTGCCGGTCTTTCTGCTTGGCACAATCATTGCTGCAAAAGTATCAGTGCCTCAAGGCGTTCAGTTCTGTGGGAGTCGTCGCATGCTCAAAATGAACGGGGTGTCGAAGGCCTATCGATCGGAGGTTTTGGAGATCTTCGCGCTGCGGGATCTATCGATCACTGTGAGGGAGGGTGAATTTATTGCGGTTACGGGGCCCTCGGGATGTGGGAAGACGACATTTCTCTCCATAGCGGGAATGATCGATGAGTTTACGGCTGGTGAATACGAACTCGACGGTGTGAATGTGTGTCGTATGAGTGACCGCGAGCGGTCGCGACTGCGCAATGAGAAGATCGGCTTTATTTTCCAGTCGTTCAATCTGCTTCAAGATCTCAACGTACGAGACAACGTGGAGATGCCGCTGCGATACCGGGGCTTCGGTGTTGTGGAAAGAGAGCGCCGAGTCGCCGCTTCGCTGTACCGTGTCGGACTTTCCGAGCGCGCTAGCTTCTTTCCGGCGGAATTATCGGGCGGTCAGCAGCAGCGAGTGGCGATTGCTCGGGCGCTCGCCGGCTCACCACGGATCTTGCTGGCGGATGAGCCGACGGGAAACCTGGATGAGAAGATGGCGAAGAGTGTCATGGACTTGCTAAAGGAGCTGCATCGGGATGGCGCGACGATCGTGGTGGTGACGCACAGCGCCGAAATGACGCGGCGGGCGGAGAGGGAAGTTCGGATTGTTGACGGGAGCATCGTGCCGCATCCGCTCATAGGCCCGTAGTAGATGTCCTCTCGGTGGCGTCGCAACGAAGTTGTGTCCGACCTCGGCAATTCAAAGTCATTGGCCCGAACGGTGCACTGATGTATGAGCCGGCGCTCGATACGCTAGAGCAGCTTGGACACGCTGTTTCGTGCCGCGGTGGACAACGGGCTAATACAGCAACGCGTTAGCGGCTCGAATGGCCCGGGCTGGCGAAGAGATGTGTCGGTGTATAATGCGGCCGATCCAAATTTGAAGTGTTTAGCTGAATTGCCCATCATGTCCCAATTGGAATCGACCCTCTTACTGCATACGGAAATCGTGTCACTTCGGGACGTGCGCTGTGCGGGAACGTGCCGGCATCGAACCGCGGAAGAATTCGCGTCCAGTACCCATCTGGTATTTCCGTATAGGGGAATATACGTGCGTCACGTTGGACAGAACCAAGCAGTGGCGGATGCGAACCATGTGCTCTTCTTTAATGCCGGTGAAGGCTATCAGGTGAGCCACCCGGTTGCTGGCGGTGATTCCTGCCTTTCCTTAAGCCTCTTGGATTCGATCCTGCGTGAATTGGCACCCACTCGGGCCTTAAGTGAGAATACGATCGCGGGATTCCGTCATCAACATCAAGGTATCGATCCGCGGGCTCAGGCATTGGTCTCTCTGCTTAAGCATGGCCTTCACCATGGAACCATTGAGCCATTGGAGGCAGAAAATCTCGCGCTTACTTTGGTATGTCGCAGTTTGGGACCCAAAACGTCACACACGAGCCGCGCGAGCCGTGGCCGTAGTCGACTGACCGATCGAGTTAAGTTATTGCTCGCCAGCGATATCTCCCGGCGCTGGGCGTTGGCGGACATTGCCGCCGAGATTCGTGCGTCTCCAGTGTATTTGACGCAGGTGTTCCAGCAGGTCGAGGGGACCCCGCTTTATCGATATCATTTGCGCCTTCGATTGGCGCACGCTTTGGATTTGATCGCCAGATATGATGATTTGTCCGCTCTGGCGGCGGATCTAGGATTCTCGAGCCATAGCCACTTCAGCGCTGCGTTTCGTCAGGCATATGGACGTTCGCCGAGCGCGTTCAAGCAGTCTGCCGCCAAAGAAAGATACTAAAGATTTTGACAGCATCGAGCCCTTGAGAGTGCTCTTCTAGGCAAGCCCTATTTGGGTAGTCTTTAAGGAGAACGATCATGGTCAAGAAAACCTGTGCTGCGTGTGACTGCGCCCTTGATGAATCCGCCATCAAGGTCTCGATTGGTTCGCAAATCGTCGAAGTTTGCTGCGCCGAGTGTGCGCAAAAGATCGGTGAAGCCGGCCGCGAGGAACAATCGTGAGTGGTGCGCGCAAAATCGATACGCCGTCCGGCCGCATTGGCTATGTCGAGCAAGGGACCGGTGCGGTGGCGCTTTTCGTTCACGGTGTGCTGCTCAACAAGCATTTGTGGCGTCACCAACTGAGCGGGCTTTCGGACATTCGCCGCTGCATCGCGGTAGATCTGTTGGCACACGGGGATACGGAAATCGATCCCACTCAGGATGTTTCTGTGACCGCGAACGCCAAAATGCTACGAGAGATGCTCGATGCGCTCAAGATGCGATCGCGTGGACCTCGTGGGTAATGACAGCGGTGGCGGTATCTGCCAGATCTTCGCGGCGCTCTATCCTGGCCGTCTCCGTACGTTGACACTGACCAACTGCGACACCCATGACAATTGGCCGCCTCGCGCGTTCCTGCCGTTTTTGGCAATGGCGGCCAGCGGCGGACTGAGCGACGCGCTCAATGGCATGTTGGCAGACAAGAGTGCCTTTCGATCTCCGAGCGCCTTAGGCCTCGCCTATGAGCATCCCGAAAATGTCACGGATGCGGATATCGACGTCTATCTGAAGCCGTTCGTACAAAGCGCACAAAGAACCCGTGATCTTCAGCGCTTCTTGGCTGCTTTCGACAACCGCCAGACCGTGGTCATTGAACCGCAGCTGAAAAAGCTACGCACTCCGACGTTGATTGTTTGGGGAACTGACGATGTATTCTTCCCCGTGAGTTGGGCGCATTGGCTGGCGACGACGATTCCGGGGGCAAGACCGCCGGTCGAACTCGCGGGCGCACGCATTTTCTTTCCCGAGGAACGCGCGGAGGAGTTCAACCGAATCATCCGGACCCAACTTCTCGGCTAAAAAAGCTTACTGCAGCGACAACTGTACTCCTGTGTTCAAGATCGCTAGTCGACAAAACGAGGATTGCATGACTGACACCGCGAGCATTTTTCGACGGCTCCATAACAATACGATCCCCCTGCGACTGCCAAACATCTGGGATGCTGGGAGCGCTCGGTTGTTCGAGAGCTTAGGAGCTGAAGCGATTGCTACGAGTAGTGCGGGCCTGTCTTGGGGCTTGGGATATTGTGACGGTCGCATCCTTCCCATCGATGAACTGATCGCGAGCGCGGCACGCATTGCGAGGATGCTCACAGTGCCTCTTTCAGTCGATATCGAAAACGGCTACTCCGATGATCCTGGAATCGTCGCGGACCTCGTGAAGCGTTTGATCGATCTGGGTGTGGCCGGAATCAACATCGAAGATGGCCCGGATCAGCCGGCGGTTCTCGCGGCCAAGATTGAGGCGATCAAAAGCGCCGTGTCCAAAGCAGGTACGGACATCTTTGTGAACGCTCGCTCGGATGTGTTCCTCGCCAATCTGGTGGAGAAGTCGAGGTTGGTTGAGGAGTCTACAGCACGCGGCAAACTGTACTGTCGAGCGGGGGCCGATGGACTGTTTCTTCCTGGCATTGTGCAGCCCGCGGACATTGGGGCCGTCGCCACGACCGTGACATTGCCACTTAATGTAATGGCATGGGCCGGCCTTCCCGAGGCACGCGAACTTGGCAAACTCGGTGTGCGCCGTATAAGCGCCGGTAGTGGCATTGCGCAGGTTCTGTGGCAGCACGCAGCGACACTCGTCAGGGATTTTCTGCGAGACGGACGCTCGGACAATTTGTCCAAGGACTCCATGCCTTACCCAGAGATTCAAGCGCTCTTTTCCAAGAAATAGGCTACGACGATCGGGACCAGGTCGGGCTTGCGGTCATGGGGGGTTAACGTTACTCAGGCGATGTAGGAGTCGATGCGCCGAAGCGCAATTGGCTGCCGACGCGTCGCCCTCTCCGCGAGATCCTGGCGCTCACTGGCGCTTAGGTTACAGATCTGATTGTGACACGCGGCACAAACTGGAATCGGGGTACCGGTGTTGAGGGCATATCCAATGGCCCTACACACGGCATAAGGGTGAGCGACGGGATTTGCGCGTTCTGACAAAATGCCAGAGCGTCGGCGCGAACGACACGCCAAGAAAGGCGGGCCGTCATATGCTCAGTCAGCCAGAACGCGATCGGCTCCGCAACAGCGCGCCAAACAGAAGTGCCAGTGCGACGAACAATCCGCCTATCGCCCAGCGATGATTGAACCAAAATGTGTCGATCCTCGCTCGCTGCGGGTCGGATTGTGAGTAGGCGATCGGAATGACATCACCGGTGGCAAATCGGACGATTGCCTGCTGGGAGGAATTGACAACCCGGTGGGAGCCGCCGTCAGCATCCTTGAACTCGAATATTGGATAGCGCTGCTTGGGGTGCGGGCGTTCAAAGCCGACGACGGTACCTTGTACATAGGTGGGATCGGGCGTCGAGCGCTGGTAGCTGCCGTCCAGGATCACTCCGGCGAGAACGAAGATAACGGCAAGAGCGAAAGGCAGCATCAAGCGCATGAGTTCCTCCAACGAGCAGCCGCAGCGCCCCACGGTTGCACGCGACCTAAGTAATAGAGGGCAAGCGGGGCGGCCCGGCGTATCCGCACAATGATCGAAATGAATCGCACAAAGCCCTCCTTTCGATCCTGGACTCATGCGGGAAACCGGATGCACTCAGCATGCCGCGGCAGGAGGGAGATCTGGCGGCCATCTTAGCTTTTGGCAAAGGTCTTCAAAAACTCATCAATCCAATGGATTCGCATTTGCTGCAACCGCGCGGCTAAATCGACGCTCGCGCGTTCAATGGTATCCTTCTTGCGGGCATAGTTCTGTAGTGCTTGCAGATCGCGCTGAGCTGCCTCCCGCACAGTCGTGAGCATCTTGTAGCGACGGCTAGCGCTGAGTTGCAGCCATATGCCCGACCGTATTCGGAAAGGATCAATGCCGGTGCTGATTGCGCGATGCGGATCGCAAGCCCATTCGATCATTGCGGTACGTCCGGCCGGCGTTACCGAAAGCAATTTCGTAGCGCGGCGGTCTCCCGTCGCGTGAGTCCCGAGCAATCCCGCCCTGTGCAACCGATTGACGGCGGCATAAACGGCGCCCGCGCTGCCTTTCCATTCCAATGACGGCGAATCCGCAAACGACTTTCGTACCTGAAATGTCGTCTGGCGTCCGCGGTACGAGACTTCGGACAGGATGGCGCCTTCCAATTCAGTCAACACAGGATCTTCCTCTTCGCAGGCTTACAGTATACGATAGTCCTAAACGGACGATTGGTGAATTTATGCGCAACCTCCTGATTTCAAGCCTCTTCGGTTTCGGATTAATCAGCATCAACTCGACGGGAATCGCGGATTCCCCTCCAAGCGGCATCCAAATGGCGGACATCGACCGCTCGGTCCGACCGCAGGACGATCTTTTCTTGTATGCCAATGGAAGCTGGTTGCGGAATGTGGCAATCCCTTCAGACAGGTCGCATTTCGGTGTCGATACACTGATGCAAGAAAAATCGTTGGTTCAACAACGTGAGTTGCTCGAACAGGCCCTGGCATCGACCCATGTGGATGCGCGTAGAGCTGCGTTGTTTTACGCCTCCTACATGGATGCCTTGTCCGTGGAGCGCGCCGGATTTTCGCCCTTGCGCATCGAGCTCAAGAGTATCGCGACCATTCGCTCTTTAGCCGATCTCGCAAGCCGTCTAGGTCACCTTGAAGAGATCGGTGTGGCAACCCCGATCGAGCTCTACGTACAGCCAAATGCAAAAAACGCGACGCGCTATTCATTGTGGTTCACGCAGAGTGGATTGGGCTTGCCCGATCGTGACTACTATCTTAAGGAGGATCCGCACTATGCGGATTTGCGCGCAAAGTACGAAGCCCATATTGAGAAGCTTCTTCGCTTCTCTGACGACGCGAGCGCTGAGAAGGACGCAGAAGCCATTCTCAAGTTTGAGACGCAGATCGCCAAGGTGCAATGGGGCGTCGTCGATCGGCGTGATCCCCAGAAAACCTACAATCCTCGAACGTTGGAGCAAATTCAGGCGCTGGCGCCCGCTATCTTCTGGCGTGACTACCTATCGGCCGCCGGCATTGCGCGGGCTCCAATAACCCTCGTGGTCCGCCAGCCAGACTATCTCAAGGCGCTTTCGGAGCTATTTCGCATAACACCGCTCCCGACACTAAAGGCGTATCTCCGATTTCGTTTGATTTCGGATTACGGCCAGTTTTTGCCTCACGTGGTCGCTGATGAAGATTTCGCCTTCAACGAAGGCGTGCTGCACGACACACCTCGGCCGCCGGACCGTTGGAAAAGAGGGTGCATGCTGATCGATCATCTAATGGGTGACGCGCTGGGCAGGCTCTATGCGGAACGCTTCTTTCCTGTGAATGCCAAGACAGGCGCCGGGCAGATCGTCACGAATCTAATGTCAGCCTACGCCGACAGCATCGAGCATTTGAACTGGCTCTCGGCCGCCACGCGCGAACAAGCGCTGCTCAAACTCAAGAAGATGCGTATTCGTATTGGGTATCCTACTGTCTGGCGCGACTATGCCGCGCTTGAAGTGAAACAGCACGACCTTATTGGCAACGTGATTCGCGCGCGTGCGTTCGAGTCGGCCAGGCAATTCGGCAAACTGACACGTCCCGTGGATCTCAACGAGTGGGAAATGACCGTGCCCACCGTCGACGCTGGCTACAACGCCGCCACAAATTCGATCGAGTTTCCGGCAGGCATATTGCAGCCGCCGCTTTACGACCCAAATGCCGACGATGCGTATAACTATGGAAACACCGGCGCCACCATTGGGCATGAAATCAGTCATGCCTTCGACAATCGAGGCAGCCAATACGATGGCGACGGCGCGCTACGCGATTGGTGGACGCCTCAGGATCACGCCGCGTTCAAGACCCGGACGGACCTGCTCATCAAGGAGTTTGATTCCTTCGAGCCTGTAACGGGCCATCATGTGAACGGTACGTTGACCTTACCCGAAAACATTGCCGACTTGGCAGGACTAGAGATAGCTTACAAAGCATACGTCACCGCGTTGAAGGGCCATGAGGCGCCGGTGATCGATGGGTGGACGGGTGCGCAGCGCTTTTTTATCGGCTATGCCCAGAGCTATCTGGGAAAGCGGAGACAAGAATTACTCATTGCACAACTCGCCTCCAATCCTCATGCACCGGAAGCAGATCGCGTGAACGGAATCGTCCCACATTTAGATGGCTTCTACGCCGCTTTTGCCGTGACGCCCTCGGACAAGATGTACATGGCGCCGGAACGCCGCGTCGACTTGTGGTGAGTTTCTTGGGCTTCGAATCCCCAACACCATTCCAAGCGCACTTCTTTATCGGCGGAATCCACCCAGTGGCGCACTGCGCAACGCGTCGTTCAAAGCGAGCGCTGCTGGTGAAGAATGTAATTTCGGAAAATGCGGGCCTGCCGACTAGCGATTCGATTGACGGATACAACGAGTTGCGGGGACTAAATCCCAACCGGCGCGGCGAGAAACCTTGCCGATGAGCTGAAAAGTGAATTCTACGTCTAGGAAAAAAGACAGAGCCTAATTCCGGGACGCCGGACGCCGGCTCGGCGCTGACGCGCCAAGAAGAGGCCTGCCAAAGGCAGGCCTGGTGTTATTACTCGGCCGTTGGCCCATTGCGCTGCGCTGTCCATGCTCCGCGCAAGCCCGGGGTGGCTTCTCGCCTCACCCCTCGCGTTGCTCGTTGCCGCCCTTCGGGCGTTCTACGTTCTACGACGCTGCGTCGTAGTTCAGGGAAGGAGGTTGCCAGAGACGCCATACTCATGCATAGATTGCTATACGGATACGCAACGGATCGATGGGCGGCCTCGACCGAGATCCGGAAGGCGAATCACACGCCTTTTATTCGCCGGCGCCGGTGAACACACGGACGTGTGAACAGCCCGGCCCACGGATAACACTATGATTTCTAAGCTCTAGTTGACGATTTAGGCGCATCCCTGTCTAATACGCGGCTCTGTACGGCCAGGTAGCTCAGTTGGTAGAGCAGCGGACTGAAAATCCGCGTGTCGGGGGTTCAATTCCCTCCCTGGCCACCATTTCATCATCCAGCGACGTCCAGAGACTTCCACCGAGCACTGAAATACCGCTATTTTTCCGGTGTTTCTGCGGCATTGCTGTTCGGTCACATCCATTGACAGCCAGCCCCAGGTGGGGGTAATAAGTGGGGGTAACAGGTCATCACCAAAGGGTGTTACCCCCAGAAATGCTCACAAATGCCGTAATTTCAAGCGCAAAACCGCGCGAAAAACCCTTCAAATTGAGCGACGGCGGCGGGCTTTTCCTGTTGGTCAATCCAAGCGGCTCGCGCTGGTGGCGCTTCAAGTTCCGGGTCCACGGCAAAGAGAATCTGCTGAGCCTGGGCGTCTTCCCCGAAGTCCCGCTGAGGGAGGCGCGCGAACTGAGAGATGAGGCAAGGCGGGATTTGCGGAAAGGCATCGATCCCGCCGCGAAACGGCGCACCGCAAAGGCGGCCGGCGGCGAGACTTTCAAAGCCATCGCACAGGAGTGGTTCGATAAGTTCTCGCCCAATTGGGCTCAAAGCTATTCCAGCAAGGTCATCCGTCGGCTTGAGATCTGTGTGTTCCCGTGGATCGGCAAGATGCCCATCTCTCAGATCAAGGCACCGGATCTATTGTCGTGCCTGCGGCGCGTGGAGGCCCGTGGGAAGCTGGGGACGGCGCATCGAGCGCTCCAGGTCTGCGGACGCGTTTTCCGATATGCCGTGGCAACCGGTCGCGCCGAGCGCGATCCCTCCGGTGACCTGCGAGGAGCATTGCCACCGAAACAGGAGAAGCATCACGCGTCGTTTACCGATCCAACGAGCCTTGCAGGATTGCTGCGCGCAATCGACGCATACGATGGCTCGGCCGTGGTTCGCAACGCGCTGCGCCTGGCGCCGATGGTATTCGTGCGCCCAGGCGAGCTCCGCGCCGCCGAGTGGAAGGAGTTCAACCTCGACGGCGGCGAGTGGCGAATCGGTGCGGAGCGAATGAAGATGCGTGTACAGCACATTGTGCCATTGTCGCGACAAGCGGTCGGGATCTTGCGCGAAATGCACACAGTGACTGGCGCCGGCCGGTTCGTATTCCCCAGTCCTCGCACCGACAAGCGGCCGCTATCCGACAATGGCATGCTCGCGGCGCTTCGACGCATGGGGTTTGAGCGGGGCGTTCTGACCGTTCACGGATTCCGATCCACCGCATCGACATTGCTCAACGAGCAAGGCTGGAATCGGGATGCCATCGAGCGCCAGCTTGCCCACTCGGAACGCGACGGCGTGCGCGCGGCTTACAACTATGCTGAGTACTTGCCCGAACGCCGGAAGATGATGCAATTCTGGTCCGACTATCTGGATGACCTGCGGGTCGGAAAGACCGACATGCCAGTTAAGCCGAGCGCTTGAGGATGCAAAGGACTTCAGGCCAGCCCGCGGATGTAGACAGTCCCAATCCTGCTCAATCCGTTCGATGGCTCTGGCGGGCGGCTTGCTTGCCCGCTCTCATGGTGCTCGTGATTCTGGAGCCTCTAGTCACTTTTGTGCTCGCAGTGATTGCGTTGCTAGGGCTATTAACGACTCTGTTTTTCTACCTCGTTGGGACACAAGAATTCCCTGTGTGGACGATGCTCGCGTTGTCGCTAGGCTTTGCGATCGCGTTATTGCCGTACTACGCATTGATAAGACTCCTGTCGTCGCCCTGCTGAGTCATTCGTCACGAAACAGATCGATAAATCCGCTTGGATCATGGCTAAAGACACCAGGTGAGCCCGTCTCAGATCGGCCAACACCGGGCGTTTGCACTGCCGAAATGCTTACAAGCAGAGCGGCCATTCGCGGCCTGCGGTAAGCTAATGCGGATGTGTATGGAAGCCAGTAGTGGCACAGGGAGAGATGCATGTTATTGGATATGTTCGTCACACCCAAACAGAGATTCCGTCGTCTCGGAATAAATCAGCCTCGTTTGTCGTCGGCGCATTCGCGAGTCGTTCGACATGGGAGCCTCGAATGCTGACCAGCGAAATAAAGGGTTGGTCAATCGCGCTTCGCATTATTTTGTTCTTTGTTTTCTCGCTCGGTGTCGCTTCCTGTATCTACATAATTACAACAGGAACTTTGTCCAGCCGCGAGTCTGCGATGCTCGGAATATTGGTGACGATACTGTCTGTACTCGCGTCGTGGCTGATCAGCAACATGTTTGCGAGCAATCAATTTAGGACTGCGATTCAGGACGTCAGAGATGAGCACACCAGAAATCTCCGTACCTATGCCTTGAAGGCTTCCGAAAAGGTAAACAATCTATCTAAGGAACTAGGCAGACTCGCCGCCTACCTTGAGCAAGAGCTTCAGGAATCAAGCTATACGAGTGCAGAAGAAGAACTCAACGCGAAAGAAGAGCGAATCGAAAGCACCATCCATCTCGTAAACACCTTGAAGTCGGTTAATGACACTGCACTCAGCGACTGGCAGGGTGTTATCGGTGACGAAATTAACGAGCAACGCGAAAAAGCCGGTCAGCGCGAAGAAACCCTCCGCGCCGTAGTTGAACGGCTCGCAGCCTTAGAAGCGGAGCAGACCGAAGAAACGCCGCTCCCTAGCACAGAAACCAGCGAGATCAAGTCGGAACTTGATAGTCTCCGAAGAGATGTGCGTGCGTTGGCTGGCGAACTTGGAGCGCCTTTTCTAGGGACCCGCCACATACATACCGCTTCACGAAACAGGGTCGAGGCTCCATGCCCGCATTGCAATAATCTTTTGAGTTTTAAGCAGAAGCCGCGAAAGGGATCTTGTAAAGCTATTACATGCGGTAAATGCGGTTCGGAGCTAATCTCGCAATACGATGAGCAGTTTGGTTTCACAATTAAAATACGGCGAGAAATTGCTGAAACCATCTCGTGTCCGTCTTGCGACACGCAAAGCGTGGTTGCTCTGGACGAATGGCCGACCGCCAGCACCAATCTGGTTTGCGTACACTGCGACGCGAGTATTCGAGTATCTAGACACTTAGGCGTGGTCAGAGTGACCGTGGGACCCGATCCAAAGCACAAGGTGACCGATGAAATCGTTGCCGCTGTGAGGAAGGACCTCCCCGCGCAACCATGGCCTAAGGGGATTCATAAGCTCGTCGCGGAGCGCCTCGGAATGACGCCCAAGCTAGTTCAGAAAGCCATCCAGCAGCTGATCATGTCCGGTGTTTTCCAGGATCAAGTTGACGGCCAAGTTGTTACTACTGAGGAAAAACTGCGAATAATTCGCGAAACTGGTTCCAGACTTTAGTTGAAATGGGGGCGCCTGAAGGTCATCGCCACCAATGACGGAGTTCTCATGCGTTTCCACAATTAGATTCCGAATAGCTGACCGTCACGATCGTCTCCTTGGGTCGACACCCGCCCCTTAGTCGTTTCTCCCGCGCAGACGGTCCAGGGCTGTAGCAGTCTCAATTTAAGGCACGCGCCAGGAATGCAGCAATGCGAGCCGGCGCCCGCTCGCCCGTCGTCGTTGGCACTATGAAGTTCTAGACTTGTTTGAGTTTATTTAGTGCGAGGCAGGATAGCCCCCGGCTTACTTTTGGGCCACATTGTGGCCCATGGCTTGCGCGGAATTCTTGAAATCAAGGCGCTGCTCAAGGCAAAACGAAGTCAGTTGGCGGACAGGACATCTCCGAGCGGACTTTTGGGATTCCAGGCGGTACTCGTCTCGTAAGGCACCCCGCACCCATAGCCCACTTCATCACGATCGCTTCCGATTTCGAAATTGCAATTTCAAGGGTCCCGGGGCTCTCATCTCTTTAGCTAGGTCCGTATTGCCATGATTTCTGCAAAAAGAGCATCGACGCGTGATACGGGTCATGTGACGGGCCCCAAAAATGGCTTACAGTGGCTTCTTGTATAGATGCGGCGCGCACACCTCGGCCGGTCGGGTGACCATGGAGCCTTTGGGTCAGGGATCAGACGTCGATGACAAATACACGGATTTGGGTAATGAGTGCCGTGGCGCTTCTGGGCAGCCTACCCGTCATTTCGTGCGCGGCAAGTTTCAATTGCGCAAAGGCGAACTCTCCCATTGAATTGATGATCTGCGCCGATCGGCAGCTGTCGGTCATGGACGATGACCTCGCTGAGTCGTACCGCGCGGCGAAAGCGGCGGCGCCGGATTCAGTGGCGTTCAAGAGGGAGACGAACGATGAGTGGCGCAAGCGCGAGCGGTGCGCGGATCGCGACTGCCTGGTGGCCTGGTATCAGCGACGGAGCAGTCAGCTCGCGACGGTACTCAATCACGCGCAAATCAAAGAAGCACCAACCATACCAGTGAGTGCGCCGGTGTCCGTGCCGGCAGCCCCGGCCGCGGACGACTCAACAGGATTTTCGGGTTTTCTATGGCTGATCGGCGGTTTGTTTTTTCTCGTCTGGGTCATTAAGCAACTGGGTGCTGCCGGCAGGCGACAAGTGGCGGCGGCACGCGCTGCGGCCACGGCAAAGACCGGGCAGGTCACCGCTCGCCAGGCGAGGACTGATTCGGGCATCACCGTGACGGTTAGCCAGCAGGGACCGACCAAGAGGTCATCGCCGACGAAGCGATCCGGGCCGGGAGTGCGAACCGTGTGGATAAGTGCCGGGCAAACGACGCTGGTGAAGGCGCTGAGCATTCCGGGCGGAATGTTGTATGTCGGATCGACACTGACGGCGCCGGATGGATCCATTGAGCCGGCGCAGATTGATCCGACGCTCGAAGTGGATTCGCAGGCGGCGGATCCCCAAGAGCGCTTGTTCGGGTACTGGCCGCGCTATGACGATATCTCGCCGACCGCGCGGCGAGCGTACCTGACGTGGTTGGCTGGGGGACGGCAGGATCCGAGCGCTGATGTGGGCTACGTCTTCCTCTTCTTCTATGGATTAGAACGACGGGTCTTGGTGGATGCCAAGATAGATGCGGCGGCGAGGGTGGAAGTGCCGGCCATCTTGGGGGAGGTCGAAAGGCTGCGAACGATCTACAGCAACCGCTCCTTTCAAAGCTATACAAAAACCTTCCTTGAGTACGTGGTGGCAACGTGTGCCTTCGAGAAGGCGCTGTACTTAGGGGCCCCGCCGCCGGCGACCTCAAGCGGAGGGATGCCGTTGCGGCTGCGAGCAGGACTTGGTCAATGTGCGCTCGACGGGGCGCCGGTGCCGGCGGCGTGGGCGCTGTGCTGGGCGCGGTCGGAACCCAATGTGTCCATGCCGCGTGTGGCAGGGCGTTGCCAAGCGCAATTCGACGGTCAATTTAAGCGGATTTATGGTCAGCGATTTGCGGATGGCTTAAAGCTCAGCGTCAACCGGACCAAACTCGAAGTGAGCTATCGCGCGGCCTCGGGCGGCTTGCGATCGGAGAATTTCAGCAGTGATTACGGTGGGCTGCCTGATGTAACCACGGTCGTGACGCCACTCAAGAAATTGCAGGGAATTATCGATGAAGCCGCGACGGGCCTCGAAGCGTATTCGCGCTTTATTGGCCGGCACGCGGACAAGGCGGAATCATTGGAAGCCACGCTGTTACTGCCAAAGGAGCTATGGAGCGCTACGGTCAAAGTGGCAGTGAGCGCCTTAGATGCGCGCGTGGGGGCAGGGATGGTTGTCGTGAGGCTCGGCGAGCTTCTGTCTGCGTTCGGTGGGACGGTGGCTCCAAGCAGGGAAATACTAAAAGAATCTGTTCGGGCTGCTGCGTTCGCAGAGCGTCGGTGTAGAACCCGATGTGCTATCGGGTGCGAAGACGCCGAAGGCGGACGACTCGGTGGTGCTCTTTCGCTTAGTGGTGAATGAGGCAACATTAAGCAGTGCTGCGGAATCGGCCTATGCGGCGGTCGCGGTTATGCTCGATCTTGCCATCACACTCGCCAACGCGGACGGCAAGATATCCGGTCGTGAGGTACAGTTTCTAAACCGACAAGTGGATGCATGGTTGCACGTGGGCGACTCGGCGCAGCGGCGCCTCCGTGCACGGCTTCGCTTGGGTATCGTGTATCCGCCAACGATGGCGTCTCTAAGGAGTCGCATCGAACCCCTGCCGACTGCCGCACGCGAGGCCTTGGCAAAGCTGTTGTCGGCACTGGCGATGGCGGACGGAAAATTGGATGCCGCCGCGGTGAAGCATCTCGAGAAAATGTATGCGCTCTTAGGCATAGACGGTACGCTGCTTTATAGCGAATTACACGGAGTCGCCGCGGCGGCTGATCGGAGAAGGACCAGCCCGCCTGCGACGAGCCCAGCCAAGGCACAAACCCCGGCCGCCCCCTCTGCGGCGAGGTCCATCAACCGCCCGCTCAAGGCACGGCCGTCGGCAAGGCAGCAATCAATTCCAGCGGCATGCAGTTGGATCCGGCGCGGATAGCGGCATTGCAGGCTGAGAGCGAGCGAGTCACAGCGTTGCTATCGAGAGTGTTCGAGGAAGAGGTGCCGGCGATGCCCATTGCGGAGGTTGGCGCCGAAGACAGCGCGCCGGAGCCTTCTGAGCGGGTACCACGCTTGCTGGGATTGGACGGAGAGCATTCGGCGTTCTTGCGGGTGCTGTTGACGCGGCACTCCTGGGCGCGTGCAGAACTGAGTGACATCGCAGCGGATATGGAGATGATGTTGGACGGCGCCCTGGAGCGCGTCAATGAAGCAACCCTTGAGGCGTTCGACGCGCGGATCGCCGAAGGGGATGATCTGATCGAGATCGCACAGGATTTGATGGAGAGTGTCAACGCATGAGTATTATTCGTCCCAAAGATCGAGATTTGATCGTGCAGGCCCTGCGAGCCGGCGTGGTGCCGCGCACAGGACAGCAATTGATTCAAGTCGGCCGCGTTCGAGAAGTGGAAGTGATGCTGCAGGACATCGAACGCATCGGGCAGGGCGGCGCAGTATTTCGGATCATCATCGGCGAGTATGGCGCCGGCAAAACATTCTTCTTGAATTTGGTGCGGGCCATAGCCCTGCAGCAAAAACTAGTGGCGGTGCATGCCGATCTAAACCCTGACCGGCGCTTGCAGGCGTCCGGTGGGCAAGCGAGGTCCCTATTCGCTGAACTC
>CAVRHU010000003.1:0-404588 GCA_963721095.1 uncultured Gammaproteobacteria bacterium
ATCCAAACGGAGCGATTCGCGTATCAGCTGTCTGGATCGCAGTAAAGGATTTGAACACCTCTATTGAGATTTATAAGCGGCTCGGACTTACGCCCGGTCGAGCTATTGAGGTGCCAGAACTCTCCGCAAGCGGCCGCGAAATCGTCGCCGGCAGCGGCGTACTCTTATTGCTTGCGCCACAGCCGAATCGCAACTCGGGTCCTGTCGTCGATTTTTTGGCTAGCCGCGGTGAAGGCCTTATGGGGGTGACGATCGAGGTCGCCGATATCGAGCGAGCGCGCGACTATCTCGCGGCCCATGCTGGCGGGGTTCTCGATCCTCGCTGGGAGACGGATGGATATGTGCTTATCCCTGCCGCTGCAGCTCACGGCTTCTGGTTGCGATTCGTTCGTGCACGACAGCAGCAGGCGGCGGCTAAGCGTTAGAGGAGGTTTCCGTTATTTCGGACTGATACACACAGGATAGCCCGCTGGCTGCTCTTTGCTACAAAGTCAGTAACGATGAGCCAACGAGCTGCGGCTCGAGGCATACCTGCAGCCACCCATGTGTCGGTCCTCGCGCGCGCCCTCCTCCGCTCGCTGTCCCCGTTGCCTAAGCAGGAGCTTCTGGCACTGCGCCGAAGCGTGGCTGCGCCAGAAAGCTGACATTCAGGATAGTATTAGCGACGGTGTTTGGAATGAGGGAATGAACTGGTTGCAAACATGGCGAAACTAAATCCCTTCAACGGTCTGCTCGCGGTTTTACTCGTCTTGGCTGGAGTCGTGTTTGCGACTGGCAGCACAGCCTATGCCAAAGGCCGTGCCGTACCCGATACAGTCTTTGTAAACGGCAAGATATTTACGAGTTCGGCGGCGCATCTCTTCGTTGATGCGCTTGCGATTCGCGGTGATCGCATTATCGCGATTGGAACCTCGCGTGCAATTCGAGCCCTAAGCGGGCCACATACCAAGACTTATGATCTTCAAGGTCATACGGTAATTCCCGGCATCAACGACGCGCACTATCATTTGTATGTCGAGCCAGGAAATACATTGGACCTCAAGAGCGGCGATCCGACTCTGAAGGAGTTGGGCGATGCAATTATCGCAAAAGATGGCACCGCACCGCGAGGGTTAACGATCTATGGGTATGTGGGCCCTACGGCGTATCTGGACAGCGAATTGAACCGCGACCACCTGGATAAACTCGTTTCTGATCGTCCTGTTGCGATCTTTACGGTATCTGGACATGCTGTAATTTTGAACAGCGCGGCCCTTGAAGAGTTCGGTATCCGCGATGGTGACAAAGACCCGGTCGGCGGAAGATACGAGCGAAATCAGAATGGACGGCTAAATGGTGTGCTGCGTGAGTACGCCGCGCTAAACGTGGAGCGCAAGCTCGCCGACATGACCAGCGAAACCGACGCAGTCCAGCAGTTACGAACAACATTAGCGGAATTCGCAAAATTTGGCGTTACATCGGTACAAGACATGTCGGCGGCGATCGCGCCGGAACGATGCATGAACTTACTTGCGAAGGTCCCCAGTCCCATTCGGATTCGCATCGTGAGTATGCCGGGTTCTACGACAAAGGGGCGCGATAGTGAAGAAGGTGTGACTGTCCTCGGCAGGCAATCTGGCTTAATCACCATCAGTGGAAGCAAGTGGTTGCTCGACGGGACCGCCCTCGAAGGAACATTTGCCGCCAGAGACGCCCAAGCGGCGCTGTTCGTTGACATCCGGCAGGCCCAGAAGTCCGACAGTGTCTCGGCGGGACTAGACCATTTTCTTGCAACACAAGAACTAATATTTTTACCCCAGCAAATGTCCGCGATGCTCAATGAATCTCTGCAGGTCAATACGCAACTCATCGTGCATGTAAACGGTTACCCAGCCGCGATGGCAATGCTCGATGCCATGCAAAAAGGTGGTGGTGTAGCGACCTGGGCCAGCCGCCGTATTCGGTTCGAGCACGGGGAGGGCCTGACGCCTGACGTACTACCTCGACTCGGGGCGATGGGCATCATCGTAGTGGAGAACCCAACCCATCTTGCACACCACCTCAAACTGGCGCGATCGCAATTGTTGAAATCGATTCTTGACGCAGGAATTCCTCTCGCCCTGGGTTCAGACAGCGGTGGATCGGTGAACCCTTACCGAGACATTATGCTTGCATCGACCCATCCTGATCGTCCCGGCGAAGCCATCACCCGGGAACAGGCCGTGATCGCATACACGCTCACGTCTGCGTATGCGGAGTTCGCTGAACACGACAAGGGAAGCCTTGTTCCTGGAAAACTCGCCGATATCGCGGTTCTTTCTCAAGACATTTTCACTGCTCCCAATGATGCTCTTCCAAAAACAGTCGCCGTACTCACAATGGTGGGTGGAAAAGTAATCTATGACAGTAGACCAGTCGCTAAAAATGATCGCTGATAGAAGCGTGTCGACGCTCTGAGTTCCTTATAGCCGACAGTCACGGAAGGCGGCAACGGGTCGGTTCGCGCCAGTCAGAATTTGCCACGCTTGCAGTTGTCGTGCGAGCGAATCAACGACACGCCCCCGTGCATCCAGTCGTGACATAAAGATCCGAGCGCAGACCCCAATGACCATCGACTTTCTGCCACATGGCGAGGTAACGGCCAGTCCAAGTAATCTCTTGGCCTAAGTGGCGCCTCTTCCATTTCCAGACACCGACTTCTGCAGCATCCGAACCCCCGCCGGTGGCCACATCAATTCTTTGTGGGATACGAAGCCCAAACAGGAAATCGCCGTCTTTAAACGTCTTCGCATACCGCGCGACGATGTTGTCATGCCCTGCGGTAAGGCGCCAACGTTTCACTATCCGCCAGCTTGGTGTTTGGCAGTAGAATGCCCGCAATTGTTGCGCAGCACACCAAGGTGGAGTGCCGATGTCACCAGATAGAAAATCAGCTTTGATTATCCGTGGAACGTTATTGATCATTGTGGCATCGATCGGTGCCGGTTGTGCCTCCACGCCGTTGGCCAGCTCAAGCGGTGCCGAAAAAGCCACTAGCTCCCAAGAAATTGATGGTTCGATAAGTCCGAGTCCGCCGGCGTCCCCCACTGTGTGGCACGTCCTGCGGAACACCATGGCGGATCTTCGTGACGCGGGTATTCCCATCGACTACTTCTTTTTGTTCCGGGTGCCCGTGTACATTCGGACCGCACCATAACCACGAGGGCGGGAACCTGCGTCGTCTATCGATGCGCAGCACATCCGCAACATCCCCGAGCGCAATTCCGACGTCAACGATGCGATCTGGTTCGCTATGGATCGATTCAGGTAGGCAATCAGCGACTTACGAGTCAGGCGCGCCTGCTTCCGTTTCCATGTCCATGCCGCCCCACTTTTCCGGCGCGTTGGGATAGACATGCGTCATCCATTCCAACACCACGGGGATCCATAGTCCCTGCGCCGCCTTGCACTCCTCCTCGGTGTGAATACTGCCTTGCGGACCAAAACGCGCCTTCGGTCCGAACTGCTCGTTCGCCGGCAGGTTTCTCGGGCCACCGCAAAAGTCCACGTGCCGGTGCCAGGTTGCGACGCTCAACGGCACAAGCGCATCGAGCTGCTGCGACGATGAATCGACCGGAGCGGTGTACATCACGCCAATCGCCTCGAGTCCGTCTGCGGTTCGTTTGTAGAGAATCGAACCGGGTCGGCTGTAGTCGATCTGCTGCTGCTCCTTACGCCGATAGCGGTAGTTCGTGTAATGAATCTCTTCGCCAACCCGGCCGGTGGGGAAAAAGGGTTTGTAACCGTCGTGCATCGCGGTCTTGACGTCGCGGTATTGCGAGAGCACGCCACCGGCGGCGGCGAGGATTTGCGCGGCACGTGCTGAATCGCCGGGCTTAGGATCGCCCTTCAACGACATCTGCATGTGCCCCGTTTTCATCGACGGCACCGGCGTCTCGTCTGTCTTCCCGCTGTAGTGAGCCAGCAGGCGCTCCCATATCGGAAAGCCCTGCGCCGTAGCGATTGGAGTCGCGCCGATCATGGTTGCCGCCAGCAATGCCTTGCCGAACATGGGACCTGCACTTTCCTTTTGGGGGCTCATAGTGGTGCTTCTGATTTTAAGGGGGATTCGAATAGCCCCCACCGCGGACGGTTCACAGAACCCAAAATGGGCAATTTTCGCTCCAATTTGGGTGTTTCTGCCGATTCGATGGTGTCTCCCGCACCGCAAGATTCCTCGTGCGAGCTTCCCGACCATGAATCGGAGGACAACCCGAAGGGCAGCTCTGCCAACCGTAAACCGACCCATTGCTAAAAACAGGCGGAAATCTTAGATGAAATCTCTCATTACTGTAATTTTGGTCTTGCTCTTCGGCTCAGCGTTCGCGGCGGATCCACCGGCGGCGCCCGCGGGCTCCGCGGCTAAGAGCCCAGTGCATCGTTATCTCGTCGAGCGTACTTTCCCGCCCGGCGCGCTGGAGGGTCTGAACGCCGCCACCAAGAAAAAGGTGAACGCGAACAACGCGAGCGTCGGTGTGCGCTGGGTCCAATCCTACGCAAACGCGGACAAGACGAAGACCTTCTGCGTCTACGAAGGGCCGAGCGAGGCGGCAATCCGCAAGGCCGCTGCGCTCAATGCGCTGCCCGTCGACAGCGTCACGGAGGTCCCCGTAACGCTGTCGCCGAAGTAGCAGCGGACGAGGCGTGGCGGGGTGGCGACGCCGCGCCGTCGGACGCATCACGAGGTCCTGGTGCCGCGAAGGCTGCGGGCGGCGCGAGGGCCGTGTTACGGGCTCAATCGGGTCAAGTTGGCGACGAACGATCGAACCCAGGTCGTGCCCCCGTCATTCGAATACGATTCCTCGTATTGGTGCGAGTCCGGTTTGATGTCGGACCACACCGCCCTCACCAGGATCGCCTGGTCGTTCGCGCTATCCTGACCAATCAGCACAATCCGCCCGTCCTCGAGTTCACCGATATTCGTCGATGACGGCGACAACACGCCGACCTTGCTGTTCACGAACGATTGGCTCCACTGGTGTGCGCTCGGATTGTATAAAAAGAGCGAGAGACCTTCCCAGTGGCCTTTCGGTCCGTCCGCTTCGATCTCCTCCAGTTCCGCCTTGCCTCCCCACACTCTGCGCACGGTCACCGTGCCGTCCAGTTCAACCGATTCAGAATGGCTCGCAAAGGGCTCCAGAGTTCGTTTGATATGGGTCTTAAACGTGCCGATATTGAAATCAAAGTCGTGCTGTCCATCACGCATGGCTGTAGCCAGCGTCCGCGTGGCCCTTGGCAGCGTCCGCGTGACTGTGGCGGGTGCCGGTGACTTGGATGCCGTTGGCTTACGGAACCTCAGGAGGAACTGATCCGTGTGGCCTTGAATGGACTTGTCGAATACTTTGATGGTGAGGGGATCCGCGGGATTCGCGAGAATCTTGCTTTCGCCATCCAAGACGAAGCCCGCGGCCTCCACTTCGCGTCGCACCGTGGCAGGATCGATGCGGTGCAGTGTCTCGGTGACATCGGCGGGCGCACCAGGTGCGGCGGTGTGGTCGAGGACGACGTAGGCGCCACCAGGCTTCAAGGCATCGAACACGGCCTTGTTGAACGCGGCGATGTCCGCCGGACCGAAATACTTGTTGTGCAGATCGTGGTAGTTCTGCGAGATCCAGAAGAGATCGAGTTTCCGGGGCAAGTGCAGACTCTGGAGCGCGGTCTCGACGGAGACGGTGACGTTGCGATGATTGGCCGCGTAGCCCTGCAACTCGGCCGTCGCTTTTGCGGTGTACTGTTGAATCTCGACGGGCTCGATGGCATAGACATGGCCGCGGTTGCCCACGACGTCGGAGAAAAGACGCGTGAAGTATCCAGCGTTGGCGTTGAAATCCGCGACCGCATCGCCGGCTTTGACGCTCGAGAATTCCAGCGATTCAACCGGCTTGCGGGCCGCATCGCGACTGCGATCGCCTTCGGGCCGCGTTGAATCCGCGACAGCCGCGGTGATGGCGTCGGCCTGGCTCGCGGCCGCTGCGCCGGCGGCCTGGGCGCTGGCGGCCTGAAGGCCAGCGGCCTGCGCGTGACCTGCCACGAGGATCGCGCCGGCGACCAGCAGCGCGCAAAGGGCGGTGGGGAGTGTCAATTTCATCGGAACTACCTCGGTTTTGTATGAGCCTCTTAAGGTGTTCCGTCAGCCGCCCGTTCAACAGGGCCACCTCGAGAAAATATGGGTGGGCCACTTTGGGTTAAAGTAGGGCTCCATCGCGAGTGCATGCATGTCCACCGAGCCTTCAAAATTCGACCGTCTGCCGAAGACCCTCCGGGGCCTCAGGGAATTCAACGCCGGTAAGGGAATTTTGCTGTTCTTGATCGGTGGCTTGCTCTACGTGGCCCATGCCGCATTCATTCCGGTGGCGCTCGCCATGCTCGCCGGTCTCATCCTGTCGAGCCCGGTGGAAGCGCTGCACCGCCTCGGACTGCCGCGGGGTCTCGGTGCCGTCTTGATCCTGGTCACGGCGCTCGCGGCGGTGGGCGGATTGGTGGCGCTCGTCTGGACGCCGAGCCAGCAATGGTATGCATCGGCTCCGCACACCCTTTCCGTGATCCAAAGGAAATTCACACCCGTGGCGCGGCTGATGAGCCACATCGAGCAGCTGACCGACCGGGCGGGCAAGGTGGGTGCGCCCAATTCCACCGAACCCACGGCGGTCGCCGTTCCGCAAGAGAGCACGTCGCGCATCCTTCTTTCGACCGTGCGGGATGCGGCCAT
This sequence comes from uncultured Gammaproteobacteria bacterium, assembly GCA_963721095.1. Classification (GTDB taxonomy): domain Bacteria; phylum Pseudomonadota; class Gammaproteobacteria; order Steroidobacterales; family Steroidobacteraceae; genus Bog-1198. The sequence goes on from CAVRHU010000003.1 coordinate 6,728, forward strand.
CGGCCTGGCAACCTTCGTCATCATTACGCTGTTTCTTCTGGCCGGCGGACCGCCGATGGTCGCACGCATGACCGCTGCTTTTTTCGATCATCTGAAGGCGCATCATGTGCAGGGGTACATCGATAAAGTAAGGGCCGAAGTCGGCCATTTCTACGTCACGACCACATTCATCAATTTAGGCTTGGGGATTGCAACCACGCTGGTCATGATGGCGTGGGGCATGCCCACGCCCTATCTCTGGGGCGCCGTTGCCGCCCTCTTGAATTTCATTCCCTATGCCGGCGCGACGACCACGCTCATCGTCGTGACGCTCGTGGCCATCGTCTCGTTCGAGGGACTCGGGCACGCAGCCGGCGTCGCCTTGAGCTACTTGGGGTTGGCGGTGATCGAAGGACAGATCGTGCAGCCGCTGCTGGTGGGTCGGCGCCTCGATGTGAACCCCTTGCTGATCTTTTTGGGCTTGTGGTTTGGCGGCGTTTTTTGGGGCATCGCCGGCGTGATACTCGCGACGCCCATTCTTGTAGCGCTGAAGGTGATCGCGGAAAATGCGGTCCACGGTCAATCGATGATGCAGTTCTTGGGACCGAACGACTCGGCGCCCCCGCGATTCGATAAACTGCGCAAGAGCGCCAAAGTCTCGTAACGCAGATACGCTGCCGAAGGATCGATCTTTAAGGATGACACGCATGCCAGGATTTGTGCGCGAGCTGAGATTCTCCCGTGTTATGTGCTTCTCGCTGGCGCTCGCCGCGCCGCTCGCGTGCCCGGCACAGCACCTGCGCGACAAGCAGATTCACGATACCGACACGTTGGCCTGGTGGCACACCACCGAGGCGCTCTCGAACGACGCCATGGAAGGCCGCGATACCGGATCGGCGGCCTACCAGCGAGCCGCCGATTACGTCGCAAATCGGTTCAAGGCGGCGGGTCTTGCGCCCGCGGGCGAGAACGGCGGCTATTTCCAAACCGTTCCGATGCACGAGATCGACGTGGTGCCTGACGGCACGAGCTTCACGCTTGTGGGCGCCAATGGCACTGCGACCGCGCTGAAGTTCTTGCAGCAAATCACGATTGCGCCGGCCGACAATCTTGCGGCGCAAACCGAGGCGCCGCTGACATTTCGCGGCTATTGCGGCAAGGAGGCCATGACCGACATCGCAGGAAAAATCGTCGTCTGCTTCGGCACCCAGCGCTCTGGCCTGCCCAATGGTTCGGTGCGTGCGGCCAATGCCCGCGAGGGCGGCGCGCTCGGCCTGATCAGCGTCGATGATCCGTACTTTACGATTGAACCGCCGCGCTGGCCGTATGCCTACGCGCGCAACGTCACGCTGCGTACGACGCAGGGCGAAAAGGCGCATGCGGCGCCTTTGCTCAGTATGCGCCTGAGCGCGGAGGCGTTTGCCACGCTGCTTGCGGGCACGGGTCAAGATGCCGCCGCGATACTCAAGGCCGGCGGTGCGAAACAGCCGCTGTCGAACTTCGAAATTCCGGGCGCCCTGCACGTGCAGGTGCACGTGACCCAGCGCGACATCAGTTCGCCGAATATTGTCGCGACCCTGCGCGGCAGCGATGCGACTCTGAGGAACGAGTTCGTCGTCATCGCAGCGCACCTCGACGGTTACGGCTATGGCACACCGGTCAATGGCGATAATCTTTACAACGGCACGCTCGATGACGCGGCCTATGTCGCCTTGCTGATCCAAACGGCGGACGATCTGAAGGCACACCGCCTGCGCGTGCCGAAACGCAGCATTCTTTTCATTGCCTTCACCGGCGAGGAAAAAGGTTTGCTCGGATCGCGTTGGTTCGTGGAACACCCGACCGTACCCGCCCCGCAGCTGGCCGCGGACGTCAACCTCGATCAACTGCGGCCGCTGTTTCCCTTGAACATTCTGACGGCCGAGGCGCTCGGCGATACCACCCTCGGCGCAACCGCACGCGCCGTGGCTGCGCCGATGCATATCCAGATCCGTTCGGACATGGAACCGGAGCGCAATCTACTGGCGCGCGCGGATCAGTATCCGTTTCTCGGCATTCATGTGCCGGCCATCAGTTTCATCTTCGGATATGACCCCAACACGGAGGCGGAGAGGCGCTACCGCGAGTGGTATCAGGTCCGCTATCACCGGCCGCAGGATGACATCACGCAGCCCATGGATTTCGCGGCCGCCGCTAAATTCAACACCTTTTTCTACCGGCTGACCCTTACCATCGCCAACGAGGCGAGCCGTCCGGCGATCTATCCGACGAGTTCATTCGCCGCGAACAAACACTAGGTCTTCGCCTTCGCGCCGGTCGACGAAATCGACGATTTTGTGGGCGGCATCGCGGCGGAATATTTTTCGATCGCGCGGGTGACCGGGCACGAAGAATACATCGGCGGATTCTTGCGACAGCGTCACATTCGGCAGTCCCTGACGCTCGCCGACGAGGTGATCGCCCTCGCGCCGGATCACGTAGGACAAGCCGGGTGCCGCGCGATACCGGCCTTCATACTCCGCGAGCACGCTGGGCGGCGACTGGATGGCCGGCGGATCTTTGGCGACGACATACACGTGCACCAGCGCGAGACGCCAGTCCGCGCCTTCTTTGATCCAGGTCTCGGTCATGAGGTAGTCGGCTCGCAGAGGGATGCCGTGATAGTTTTCGCGCTCATCATCTTTGTGAACGACGAGGGCGACCTGACCGTGAATCCTGGCTTGGTAATCGACAATGGAAATGTGCCCGCTGGAGCCGGCCGGCAGCGGTTTCAAGGCGGCCAGGAATTGCGCGCGGCTCATGACCGTGCCGTTTTCGTCCACGTAGAGGGCATCCTGGGCGAGCAGCCGTTCCCAGACGCTCTTGTCGCCGGGCGCTATGGCATCGAGCAGCGCCTGATCTTGCGCACGCAATTGTTTCTGCACGACTTCATTGTTTGGATCGGCCGCGGCGAGCTGAAGGGCGCCGATGACTAGTAACCCTGGGAGCATTCGACGATCATAGCGCCATCATGAGCGCTACTTCACGCGTCCCGGGCCGTGCCGGGGTTTTTGTGGGCGGCTACCTGGTTCTCTGGGCCGCGGCGACTGCATACCTCGCGGCGAAAGGTGCCGACTGGACGCTGCCGGTGATTTCGCTCGCCGTGTTTGGCGTTGCATTGCCCGTGCTGAGCCTGCCGCTTACGAGAAACGCCGCGCCGCCCAAAATCTTCGTGAAAAGGCCGGTGCTGGAACTGTGGGTGATCCTCGGTTTCTTGGTCTTCTACGCGGTGGCTTTTCTCGGCTGGGGAATGAGCGCGACCCGTGCTGTGTTGCCGGCGGGACGCGAGCAGGAGCTGCTGGTGATGGCGGTCAAGCTGCTGATGCACGTGGCAGCACCGGCGCTGCTGCTGGTGGCGCTCGGCGCCAAGATTGGGCCACTCTTTGACTCGGGCCTCGCACGGTCCGGCTTTTGGCCGCCGCTGCTGCTGCTGGGCGCGATCATTCTCATTCTGCTGTGCTTCCTGTCGCCCGCGATTGGTGAAATCGAAGCGCTGCACGCAACCGTCGCCACCCTTGTCTGGGCCGCACCAGCCTGTTTCATCTGGCTGGCCATCGAGGCCGGTCTGTGCGAGGAATTTTTGTTTCGCGCCGTGCTGCAAACCCGGCTGGCGGCGGCCCTGAAAACCGAGGCCGGCGCGGTCGTCAGCGGCGCCGTGCTGTTTGCGCTGGCGCATGTACCGGGATTGTTTCTGCGCGGGCGCCCGGGCGTTGACGGCTACTCGACCGACCCGGTTCAGGTGATTTCCTTTACCGTCGCCGTGCTCTCGCCGGTGGCGGTGTTGTTTGGAACGTTGTGGGCGCGAACGCGCAGTTTATTGCTGATCGTGCTGCTGCATGCGTCGGTCGATGTGATGCCGAATCTGTCCGACTTCGTCAAGACCTGGGCCCGTTGAAGCGATGGAGAAGCCAATGCCCGACACCTCGAAAAGCCCTGCCGCGCCTGCGGCTCCCAACTCGCGCCCGCTGCCTCAATTACCGTATCCGATCGTGCTTCAGGGCCAACCCGCGCTCGTGACCGGCGCCAATTCCGGTATCGGACGGGCCGTTGCGCTCGGTTTAGCCCGCGCCGGTGCGGATGTGGCCGTCAACTATGTGACGAAGCCCGAGGATGCCGACGCCGTGGCCCACGAGATCGAGGCGATGGGGCGCCGCGCAATTGCCATCGAGGCCGACGTCAGCAACGAAGACCAAGTCAACGCCATGTTCGCGAAAGCTATCGATTATTTCGGCACGCTGCATATTGTAGTCAGCAACGCGGGCCTGCAACGGGATTCCCCGTACGACGAGATGACGCTGCAGCAGTGGAACACCGTGATTGGCGTCAATCTCACGGGACAGTTTCTATGCACGCGTGCGGCCACACGCGAGTTCAAGCGCCGTCCGATCGATGAGAAAATTTCGGTGGCGGCGGGAAAAATCTTGTGCATGAGTTCGGTTCATCAAGAAATTCCCTGGGCCGGGCATGCGAACTACGCGGCGTCCAAGGGCGGCATAAACATGCTGATGCGAAGCATTGCGCAAGAACTCGCACCCCACCGAATTCGCGTCAACAGCATCGCACCCGGGGCGATCCGCACTCCCATCAATACCGCGGCGTGGAATACCACCGCAGCCTACGAGGATTTGATGACGCTGATTCCGTACAAACGGATCGGGGAACCGGATGACATTGCGCGCGCCGCGGTGTGGCTGGTGTCCGACGCGGCGGATTACGTCACGGGCGCCACGCTTTTCGTGGACGGCGGCATGACGTTGTTTCCGGGATTTGCGACCGGTGGCTGACATTTAAGCCGCGCCGCCGATGAGCGACCAATATGACGTGATCATCGTGGGCTCAGGTCCCGGCGGCGGGACGATGGCGTGGCGCCTGGCACAAACCGGAAAGCGAGTACTGCTGCTGGAGCGCGGTGACTACTTGCCGCGCGAGCGCGAAAACTGGGACACCAAAGCGGTTTTCGTCGATGCCCGCTATCAGGCGATGGAAACCTGGTACGGCGCGGACGGCAAGACGTTTCATCCGGGCCTGCACTATTTTGTGGGCGGCAACAGCAAGGTGTATGGGGCGGTGTTGCTGCGGCTGCGCGAGAAGGACTTCGATGAGGTCCGGCATCCGGACGGCGTCTCGCCGGCGTGGCCGCTCAAGTACGACACGTTTGAGCCGTATTATCAGGCCGCCGAGGAGCTCTATCACGTGCATGGATTGCGCGGGGAGGATCCCACCGAGCCGCCCACGCGCAAGGGGTATGCGTATCCGCCCCTGTCGCACGAATCGCGCATTCAGCAGCTCTTCGACGGTCTCAAACGTGAAGGCCACTCGCCCTTCCACCTCCCCGTGGGCATCTTGCTGGATGAGGAGAATGGGCTCGCGCTCCCGCATTCGCCCTGTATCCGCTGCAACGCCTTCGACGGCTATCCCTGTTTGACCAATGGCAAGGCCGATGCGCAGATCATTTGCGTGGATCCTGCGCTGCATGCTCACCCGAACCTTACCTTGATGACCAACAGTTACGTGGACAAACTCGCCACGGACGACGGCGGCCGGCGAATCAGCGGGGTCGAGGTCGTTCGCGGCCAGGAGCGCGTTAGCTATCGAGCGGATATTGTCGTGGTCGCGTGCGGAGCACTGTCGTCGGCCCTGCTCATGTTCCGATCGGCGAATGCGGATCACCCCGCGGGACTGGCCAATGCCTCGGGCCTTGTGGGGCGAAACTACATGCGGCACAACAACTCGGTGCTGATGGCCGTGTCCAGGACACCGAATCCCACCCGGTTTCAAAAGACCCTGGGACTGAATGACTTCTATTTCGGCGCGGACGATTGGGATTTTCCGCTCGGACACATTCAGATGGTCGGAAAGTCTCATGGGCCCGAGCTGCGCAGCGAGGGGTTGCCCGCTTTCTTACAATGGTTTCCGGAGCAGCCGTTCGACTGGATCGCCCGGCATTCACTGGATTTTTGGCTGACCTCCGAGGATTTGCCGCTCGCCACGAATCGTATCTTTTATGACGGCGGGAACGTGCGGCTCGATTTGACGCCGACGAACGCCGAGGCTCACGAGCGGCTGAAGAATAAATTGCGAGGACTGTGCGATCGGCTCGACATCCATCCGCACCTGTTCGAGCGTTCGTTGTACCTGGGGCAAAATATTCCGATTGGCGGAACCGCGCATCAGGCGGGAACCTTGGTGTTTGGCAACGATCCGATGAGATCGGTGCTCGACACCGATTGCAAGGCGCACGGGATCGACAACCTGTACGTAACCGACGCGAGCTTCTTCCCCTCCATCGGCGCAGTGAATCCCACGCTCACCATCATCGCCAACGCCCTTCGCGTGGGCGATATCATCGCCGCCCGGCTCGGCGCCGTGGCCGGTTGAGGCGGCCGCGGACCGGCTGCCGGTCGGGTCAGGGTCAGAGACCGTCGGTTCGAGGCCGCTTCAAAATTTTGCGATCAGCGCCACGCCGCCGATCAGGAGTAAACAGCCCACAGCGCGCCACACCGTCACGGTGTGCTGTGCGAAACCGAGCCAGCCGAAATGGTCGCACAACACGGCAAACACCAATTGCCCGGCGACCACCCATCCCACCAATGCGGCTGCGCCCAGCTTCGGCGCAAGCAGGATGTTGCCGGTCAAGTAGACCGTGCCCAACACACCGCCCGCCAACCAGACCCACCAGGGCACGCTCGCGGCGGTGTGGGCCGCGGGCAGCGGCTTGTGGACGATGACCAGCAACGCGGCAGTGCTGACGACGCCAATCACCATGTTCACGGCGGCGGGAATGTAGGAGTTGCCGAGCAGTTTGCCGAGAAGTGCGTTGCTGCCAATTTGCGCGGTCAAAACGACGCCGCAGAGCAGCGCGAAAAAGCCCAAGAGTAAGCTCATGAAACGGCCCTCAGGTTAGAAACTCAAGAATCCAGGGCCCTGATGAGCAAATGGTGTCCATCAGGATCGAAGATCAGCGCATCGGCAGGTTCGGCCAAAGGCGGACCCGCGCGCTCAAAAATGAGCCGAGTCGCACTGATGTCGTTGCTTCGCATGGATGAGGCGCGTTCGATTCGGTTGCGATAACACAGAAGTTCCACATGCGGGGTGGGAACGGCCGGCGCGAGCGCGACGACATCGAGCTGCGGCGTTGGGATTCCATCAAGGCGTTCCTGCTCAATGCCATGGTTGAATGATCGCGCCATCACCTCAAGGCCGATGGTGCGATAGAAAGCGACGCTGTGGGCCGCGTTCGCGCAGCTCAAGGCCGAGTGATCAATACCCAAAAATAGACGCCCGCTGGGCGGATCGCGCCAGTGTTCGGGTACTTGATCTTGAGGAAACGCCAATAACTCCAAAGGGTGTCCGTCGGGATCGCGAAATTTGAAGGCCTTCACGCCGCCGGAGCTTGCCGGCAGCTGCTGCGGGCCCCCGCGCGAGATCGCCGACCATCCGGGGATGGATGACAAGCGTGAGAAGGCCACGTCCATGCCGTTGACCACCAGGGCGAAGTGTTGGAACTCGCTGTCGAAGGGCGACAAGTTCGGCACGTAGGGAGCGCCCGCATGGTCGAATTCGAGAATTTCGATGGACGCGACCCCAAGTCGCAACGTCACCGACGTCGCTGCGCCGCGAACCCCCATCAACTGCTCGAATCCGGGACCTGACAGCCTTTCCCGTGCCACTTCATGACAGTCGAAGGCCAGGACATAGAAGCGCACGAGCCGCTCGATATCTTGTGTCGTCAGCCCGAAGCGTGCCAGACGTTGAGCGCGTGGCGGCGCCGCAGAGCCGGCCGGGACCAAGTCATTGCGCGCTCGAGATTTCATAGGGATGGGTGGACCCGAAGGGATGCGTCCACAATTCTCCGATGCCGGATCCATTTGCACCAATCGCCAGTAACAGGAACCCGCCCGCCACGGCAAAATTCTTCAGGAAGTCCCAAAAAACATCGCGCGCAGCACTCGGTCCCTTCAGCCGAAAGCCCGGAGTGTTCCAAAATTGCTTCCACAACAATGCCGTCAGCGCGCAATACACCGCCATGATCAATGCCGCCAGACGATCCGCAAATCCGCTGAGTATGGCGCCCGACATCGACACTTCGAGCGCAAAGCCGGACACAATCAAACACTTCGCAATCCAGGGAGTCGCAACGGCTTCAGAAGCTTGAGCTACGGCGTCCTTGAAGTTCAAGATTTTGTCGAGGGCGCTGAAGGGAAAGAACAGCAGCACCAATAACAATCGCGCCACGAAAACGATCCAGACGCTCATGAGGTGGGGCCACTGGAGGGTGCGAGCGGGTAGGTGTGCATGACACGCCATCGACCGGTTGAATTATCCAACAGCGTAACAGTTCTGCAGACCGATCGACTGGGTCCCTACGGCGTCATGTCGGGATTGTAGTAGTCCAGAAAAACGATGAAATCCATGACTTCTTCCATGTCGCGGCCCACGAAGCGGATTGAATGCGAGTCCGTTCGCTCCACGGAACGCAGGTACGCCACAATTTCCGCCGATGTGTAGTTCTTGAATGAAATATCCAACGTAATGGGAGTCGGCAAAACATAGGGCTTGCGCTGGTCTCGATGCGCAACCGCCGACAGCGCTCCCTGGTAGATCTTGTCGCACGCGGCGGCCGGCGTGAGCGACTCCGCCGAGTGAAATCCCAGACTCCGTTTGGTAATCACCGATTCCATTTGACCCAGGCGCGCCGTGACCTCGCTGACCGCGACATCGTCCCCGGAGACGAATACCACGGGAACGCCCTTTGCGCCCGCATAGGCTGCATTCAATTCTGCTTCGGTGACCGGAGTGCCGTTCAGCGCAACGCGTGTAAAGTGCGCGCTCGAAATGGTGTGAGCACGCACGCCTTTGGGATTGGTTGTGGACGCGTGGTAGCCGACAAACAGAGCGGCTGCAAAAGTGGAGTCGAGGCCCGCCATCATTTCGCCATGCCTGGGCCACGAACGCACAATCCGAACGTCTTTCGGAAAGAGCTCGATCAAAAGACTTTCGCCATTACCGTGCGAATCGCTGACGACGACCTCGGTGGCCCCCGCCGCTTGAGCGCCGCGAACCGCCGCCACGGCTTCGTCGGTCATGAAGCGGCGGAATCGCTCGTACTCAAAACCGCCCGGAATCAACTGATCGGCCGTGACGACGCCGGCGATCCCTTCCATGTCGACTGAAATGTAAACCTTGAGCGGCGCGGCTGTTTTGGTATTCGCGCTGTAAGCCGCGGGCGGTGTCGCGAAGCTCAAAATTCCGATGAGCAATGCCGCAAGCCCTCGTCCGATGCTGCGCGCGCCTGAATTCATTTGATCTGCGGACATGAAAGCTCCCCATACATTCTGGACCGCCAGAGTGTCAGCGCGGTCGCCAAAAGGCAATCGCTGCCAAGGGTCCGGCGCAACGGCGGGATCTGTGCTATGAATTGCGTGTCACCTATGTACGCTTTGATCCTCCGCTTAGCACTCGCGATCGGGCTGTTGCTCGGCTCGAGCGGTTGGCTTTTGGCGCAAGCGACTCCGGCGCTTGAGGTGCTGGTGCTCGGCTCGGGAGGCCCGGGCGCGGCTGGGCGCGCGGCATCGAGTTATCTGGTCTTCATTGACGGCGACGCACGCATTCTCGTCGACGCGGGCCCGGGATCGTTCGCGCGGCTCGGCGAGGCCAAAGCCTCGCTCGCGGACGCCGATACCGTGTTGCTCACTCACCTGCACATCGATCATGTGGGGGAAATCCCAGGCTTGTTCAAAGCACGCGCTGTATCGAGTTCAGGACCGATTGCATTCAATGTGTGGGGCCCGGCCGGGTCGGCCGGGCGCGGCGAGGACGCCTACTTTCCCAGTACGCGCGAATTTCTGCGCCTGCTGTTCGGACCCAAGGGCGCCTTCGCCTACTTGAACGATTTTGCGGCGCCGATCACCCTGCACGCGCATGACATACCCGCACCCGTTGGCGACGCGGCGCCGGTGGCCGGCTCGACGGCGCTGCAAATTCTCAAGCAACGCGGCGTGGTGGTCACGGCGATTGCGGGGCATCACGGCGATGCGCCTTCCGTGATTTACCGCATCGAGCATGCGGGCAAGAGCGTTACCTTTTCGGGCGACATCGATGCCCAGGGCCTTCCGGCACTCAGGCGCATCGCGCAGGCTACCGACCTCTTGGTGTTCAACACGGTGGTGCTCGATCCGCCGGGCTCGCCTGCCATTCTTTATACCTTGCACACACCGCCGCGCGCCATCGGACAGCTGGCCAAGGAGGTGGGCGCGGGTGCGCTCTTGCTCAGCCACATTTCGCCCGCGGTCGATGAGTCGCGACGGGCCGTGTTGGATTCCATTGGCGCAAATTATGCGGGCAGCGTGACTTTCGCGCAGGACGGCCTGCGCGTACGTCCTTGAGCTAAATCCGGGCTTCGAGATCGTTCCTTCGCGTAAAGGCGAGGCAAACTGTTCGGGAACGAACCATGCCGCGCGTGCCGCTGCCGCGGAGGTGCGACACGCGCCAAAACACGCGATTTTCGCGCCGCACGAGATGGCCGCGTACCTGGTGCAGACGCGGCGATTGGCGCCCGCTGCCCTGCCCCGGCGATTCCGCCGCGGATACGGCATCGAGCGAGGCATTCACTTCGATGTGATCGAGCAGTGGCGAGCGGCCGTTCGCCAAACGCTTGCGATTGATGGCGGCGCGGGAAACCGGCGCCAGTCGCGTGGCGTCTTTGGCGCTCAACAGCAACAGGAAGGCGAGCACCAAGGGCACGTCCCAGGCGATGGAATTGATGGAATCATTGATCAGGCGACGCTTGAAATCGGCCTTGGCGGCCGCCTCTCGATAATAGGCGGCCCACGAATCGTCGAAGCGAAACCGCACATGGTCGAGCAGCGATGCGGTATCCGGACTGGCTCCGTGGGTGGCATCGATAAAGCCGCCCGAGAGGACATCGTGCGTATCTTTGGCTTCGGTGAATTCGCCGCGCAGGTCGAAGTGAGTTTCCAGAGGCGACAGTGTGATCTCGGCGTGCTCCTCCGCGGCGGCATCCGCCCAAAAAGTGCGGCCGACGGCCGTCAGTCCGTCGGGCGATGCGCGCAGCAAAATCCCGACCTTGCGTCCCGCGGCGGCCGAATCGAACGTACACGAAGAACCCGTCTCGTGGATCACTCGTTTGTGGACTTCGTCATTCCACTCGATCCACAGGTGCGGTGCGGGCATGCGCAAAAGGTCCAAGCACCCGACGAGGCGGGCGCCGTCCGCATAGGCCAGGTCGGCGCTGGCCTGGGTCAGGTCATCGCCCAGCACAAAGCGCAATGGACAGGCCACGACCTGCCCCGCATAGCGGCTGGCGCCGGGCAATTGGATCTGCGCAAGATTCCCGCCGGATGGCACGATAAGCGGTGTATAGCAGTGGGCAACCCTGTCGAGTAATCGCATCGGCGCCGGTCTCCCTCGCGGCCACTGGTTGTTGGGCCGTATTGATAAGAGACGATTCGGAGCCGCAGTGTTTACGGAGAACGCACGAGTTCGTCCCCTTTATCGACGATTTCGTCCCGCGGGGGCAAAACGCCCATCGCCGCGGGGAGTTGGGCAAGCCGGCGACGGACTTCCAGGAGTTCCTGCTCCTCGATGACGCGAGCTCCGCCCCGCTGGCGCATCGCTTTTTCGAGCGCGGCCTGTCGCGTGAACAACTCAAGAAGCTCGTTGACTGATTTCATCCTCTGACCCTGAGTTAAAAACCGGTGATTCCTCGTCCCCGACAATATGGCGCGCGGCGGTGCTGTCACAACGTGAACCAACTCGCGGTATCGATCCTGCGATGTCTTCTGTAAAGCCGCGCGGCCGTGTTATGTCGGTGCCAGCCGACTTGCTGCGCGACATAAAGGCGGCAGATTTAAGGCACCGCCTGCTTTTTCTCATTTTGTGATCCATCTGATATCGGCGGCGCGCGCGGTTTCCTTTTCGAGCGGTCCCAAACGACTCCCGGAAATCCTTTGAGGGGTACGAGCCGTTCGCCCAGGTAAGTCCATTCCGGCATTTGTTCGATGCCGATGTGATAGCGCGCCTGCCGGCCGGTGCGGGTTTTAAACAGGGCGCGCGGCACATTTACCATATGCGGCGAGCGGGCGCGTTCATAGCAAATGGGCGTGCCGCAGCGCCCGCAAAAGCTGCGAATGCTGCCCGAGGCCGGCTCCTCAAATTGCGCGATCTTCGATTGCCCGCGTGTAATGCGGAAGCGGCGGCGCCAACTGCCGACATAGGTGGCGTAGGCGGCGCCGTGGGCATGTCGAGTCGCTGCGGTATGATCGTGCCAGGCCCAGCGGGCGGGAACGTCGATTTCAATGTGGATATCCCCGCAAAGGCATTGACCGGGAACCGCTGCCGCCTTGGCCGCGCTTGGAAGTACTGGTTTTCTCAAAGTTTCACCCCGAATATTTACGCAGGTTATTGCAGCCTAAACGCGAATCCTGCCACGCCCTGACAAGATTCCTTTAGCTGCACATATAAGCTCGAAGTAGTGCTAGATTGTAGGACTATGCGGCCCTCAGACCCGCAATCGTAATTCCCTCTGGCTATGCAGCAAGGATATTGATGTCCGTAGAGTCAGTCGGCCCACGGCAAATCGTGCACGAGTCCGCCGAGGAGATCGCGCAGGATGTGGCTGTCGTCGGCAAGCTACAGGCGGTGCCGACATTGCTGGAAGTTCTCTGCGATCTCACCGGGATGAGATTCGCCGCCGTGGCGCGAGTCAGCGAAAGCACCTGGACGGCGTGCGCCGTCAAGGATGAGATCAACTTCGGCCTCATACCCGGCGGACAGCTGGATCTTGAGACGACGCTTTGCATCGAATCCAAGAGGTCCAACGCCCCCATCGTCATCGAGCAGGCGAGCAGCGACCCGCGTTACTGCAACCATCACACACCGAAGCTCTACAAGATCGAGAGCTACGTGTCGGTACCGATTGTTCTGGCAAGTGGCCGCTACTTTGGGAATCTCTGCGCCATTGATCCTGCGCCCGCAAAAGTGGCCGATCCGAAAATCCTCAGGGTGTTCACGCGCTTCGCGGCACTCATCGCGATGCAGCTCGACAGCGAGACGGCGCGTCAGGAGGATCGGTCGGCTTTGCGCGGCGCACATGCCGATAGTGAACTGCGTGATCAGTTCATCGCCATCCTGGGGCACGACTTGCGCAATCCTCTGCAGGCGGTGTACTCCGCCGGCGCCCTGCTCGAGAAGAAAGTCACGGACCCGACGCTCAAGGGTGTCGCGGCACGCATCAAAGTCAGCGTGAAGCGGATGTCCTCCTTGATCAGCGACGTTTTGGATTTCGCGCGGGCGAGGCTCGGGGATGGCATGGGGGTGCGCGTCGAGGAGGTCGAGGATATCGATGCCGGGCTCAACGCAGTGGTCCGAGAGTTTCAAGACGGGCAGCCAGACCGTCAGATCGTGGCCAACATCAGCGTGACGCGAAAGGTGCGATGCGATCTTGGGCGTGTGCAGCAAGTCGCGTCTAATCTGATTGGGAATGCCCTGAAGCACGGCGCGCCTGAAGGTCCCGTCAAGGTTTCCGCGCAGGCCGAAGAATCGGACCTGGTACTCAACGTTTGGAATGCCGGTGACCCAATTCCGCCCGAAGACCTCGACAAGATCTGCGAGCCCTTCTGGCGCCATAATTCGACGGGAAATCGCGAGGGGCTGGGCCTCGGCTTATATATCTGTTCGCAAATCGTGCGCGCTCATGGCGGCACGCTGTCCGTGACCTCCTCGCAAGAGCGCGGCACCAGCTTTACCGCGCGGCTGCCGCTAGATGCCGATCATCTTCACCAAGATCCCGGCCAGAATCGCACCCATTAGCGGACCGATGATGGGAACGAAGGCGTAGCCGAAGTCGGATGTACCCTTCCCGGAAATGGGCAGCATCGCGTGCATGACCCGCGGACCGAAATCGCGCGCCGGATTGATGGCGTAGCCGGTTGGGCCGCCCAGCGATAGGCCGATTCCCCACACCAGAAAGCCGACCAGGAAGGGCCCAAGGCCGGGGCTCAAGCCCACGCCGGTGCCGTATTTCGAGGAAATGGCGGCGGCCACCAGCACCAGTACGAAGGTTCCGATGAGCTCGGTGACGATGTTGGCCAGGGGCGCGCGGATGGCGGGTATGGTGGAGAAGCAGGCCAACTTGTCCTGCGGCTCGGGCGTTTTTTCCCAATGATGCAGGTACGCGAGCCAGACCAGCAGGGCGCCCGCCATGGCGCCCAGGATTTGCGCCGGCACATACACGCTGAGGCGGCTCCAATCGCCGCTCGAAACGGCGACGCCCACCGTCACGGCGGGGTTCAAATGCCCGTCGCTGCCGATGGCGAGTGAGGTGAATACGCCGGCCATGACGGCAAAACACCAGCCGGTGGTGATGACGATCCAACCGGACTTTTCTCCCTTGGTTTGCCGCAATACGACATTCGCCACGACACCGTTGCCGAGCAAAATCATGATCATCGTGCCCAAGAATTCGCCCAAGAATGCCGAATGCATGCGATCCCCTTGTGTTTTTTTAAGACGCTGCTCGAATTATTTTATTCGATCCAATCCAAGGAACGGCCCACCGCCTTCTGCCAGGCATTGAACAACGCCGCGCGGCGATTCTCCGCCATCTGGGGCTGCCATCGCTTGTCCACCGCCCAATTGCTGACCAGATCCTCGCGATTGCGCCAATAGCCCACCGCCAGTCCCGCGGCGTAGGCCGCCCCTAGCGCGGTGGTTTCGGTGATTTTTGGGCGCACCACCGGCACATCGAGAATGTCGGCCTGAAATTGCATGAGCAACTCGTTGCCGACCATGCCGCCATCGACGCGCAGCTCCGGGATTTGGATGGACGAGTCCTCGCCCATCGCGCTCAAGACTTCCCGGGTTTGAAACGCGGTGGCTTCGAGCACGGCGCGGGCGAGGTGCGCCCGGGTAACATAGCGCGTGAGGCCCACGATGGTGCCGCGTGCGCGCTCATTCCAATGTGGCGCGTACAGTCCGGAAAAAGCAGGCACGAAATATACCCCGCCGTTATCCTCCACTTGGCGGGCGAGCGTTTCGACCTCATTGCTGCTGGCGATCATATTTAAGTTGTCGCGCAGCCATTGCACCAGTGCGCCGGTAACGGCAATCGAGCCTTCCAAGGCATAGCGCGCCCTTTCCTTGTCGATCTTGTAGGCGACGGTGGTGATCAGGCCGGCCTTTGAGGCGATCGGTTTCTCGCCGGTGTTCATGAGCAGAAAACAACCGGTTCCATAGGTATTCTTCGCCTCGCCCGGCCGAAAGCAGGCTTGGCCCACCAAGGCCGCCTGCTGATCGCCGAGAATGCCCGCGACCGAGGTGCCGTGCAGCGCCGGGGTCCGGATGGCGCCGTAGACTTCGCTTGAAGCGACGATGCGCGGCAGCACCGCGCGCGGAATCAGAAATTCTTCGAGCAGCGCGTCGTCCCAGTCCAGCGTTTCAAGGTTCATCAGTTGGGTGCGGCTGGCATTGGTGACATCGGTCAAGTGCAGGCCGCCGTCGTGTCCGCCGGTGAGATTCCACAACAGCCACGTGTCGATGTTGCCGAACAGGAGCTCGCCTGACTGGGCCTTGGCGCGCGCACCGGACACGTTGTCCAAAAGCCATTGGAGTTTTAAGCCGCTGAAGTAACTCGCCAGCGGCAAGCCGGTTTTGGCGCGGAAGCGATTCGGCCCGCCATTTCGGGCGTATTGCGCGACGAGTTGGTCGACACGGGTGTCCTGCCAGACCAGCGCGTTGTGCAGCGGTTTGCCGCTGCGCTTATTCCACAAAATGGTGGTTTCGCGCTGGTTGGTGATGCCGACGGCGGCCAGATCGGAAGCGCTAAGACCGGCGCGGGCCAGGGCGGCACCCGCCACTTCCTGGGTGTTCTGCCAGATTTCAATCGGGTCATGCTCCACCCAGCCCGGCTGGGGAAAAATCTGCCGATGCTCCTTTTGCGCGGAGGTGATCATGTTGCCGCCGCGGTCGAACACGATGAATCGGGTGCTCGTCGTGCCTTGATCGATCGCCCCTACGTATCGAGTCATGATTTCTCCGCTTATTGTTGTATCCGCCCTATCTCGTATATCAATAATGCGCCCGGGCTGGCAACACGGGCCCCTTCAACGATGTTCTTGCCCGTCCAGCGGACCCAGAAAGAGCGCGGCATGGGCCTCAAGGCGCAACGGCGGCAATGAAGGTGCCACACGCTTTGAGTACGATGGGCGGATGAAAAATGCCGCTCTGACCCCTCGTGCGATCGACCGAACCATTCGACAGCATCTCGCGAAGCTGCGAAAGCCGGATGTGTTGACCGTGAGGCCGGGCTTTCAGATCACCAAGGGTCAGTTGACGGGGAAGCGGGCGATCGTCGCCACGGTGCATACCAAAACCAGCAACTTGCCCGCGAATCAGCTGCTGCCGCGCGCCATCAACGGCGTGCCGGTCGATGTTCGGGAAGCCACGCCGCACCAGCGTCTGCGCGCGAACGACCCCGCGGCCGCGGCGCTGACCCAGGCCTTTGGCAGGCCGCAAGACAAGGAGCCGATCTGGCCGCTGGAGCGCGAAATGCCGGGCGGTCAGTTGATACAAAGTCCCAAGAGCAAAACCGAAAGAGCCATCGCTGACTTTACGGCGCGGCAGCCGCTGGTCGCGAAGGCCGTCGCCGCGCACGCAGCCAAACCCCAAACCCCTTATGTGCCTGCGCCCAATGAGCCGCTCAATCCGGTACACACCACGACCACCATCATTGCGCACGTGAGTCCCGACGCGGGATTCGCCACGCTCACCACCTTTCTTCAGGGCACTCGACACTCCTTGGTCATCGGAATGTACGATTTCACTTCCGGGCCGATTCTCGCGTTGTTCAAAACGGTGCTGACCGGCGCCAAAACCCTGCAGATGGTGCTCGACAACCCGCCGCCGAACGCGACGCGCAACCAGCTCGATTCACAAACCGTTCGGGAACTGGATGCCGCTTTGGGACCGCGCTCGAAGATTGTGCGGGCCCTCGCCGGCGACGATACCCTGGTGTCGGCGGTGATGTTTCCGACGTCCTATCACATCAAAGTGATGGTCCGCGACAATGCGGTGCTGTGGCTATCGAGCGGTAATCTCAACAATAGCAATCAACCGGACCCCGCCTCGCCGCCGAAGACAGAGGACCGCGACTGGCATGTCATTATCGAAGATAAAGCGCTCGCGAATTTGTTCGCGGCGTATCTGAATCAGGACTTCAGGTCGGCGCAAGCCTTTCAAATTGCCGAGAGCCCGGCCTTGACCGAGGCGGTGGCCGATGCCGCCGCCAAGCTCGCTGCGGAAACGAAGGCGCTCCCCACGACGCCGATACCCACTGCTACCGTTGCCGCCAAGACATTCGCCAATGTCAGCGTCACGCTTACGCCGCTGCTGACGCCGGACACGCTCCCGCCGGGAACTCAGGGTCAATATGTGAGCAATATGCTCAAGCTCATTGCGGGCGCGAAAAAGACACTTTATGGGCAGCTTCAATACATCGAAGCGTCGGCGGCGAGTGGAGACTACGCGGACCTGCTTCAGGCCATCGCGGCGAGGGTTGCGGCCGGGGTGGACGTGCGGCTCATCGAGAGCAGCGAATTTGGCGAGCAATGGGCGGAAAAGATGAAGGATTCCGGTGTGGATTTGACCGCGAATATCTCCCTGCAGCCCAATGTGCACAACAAGGGTTTCGTCATCGACTCGAGCGCCGTCGTCGTCAGCAGCCAGAACTTCTCGCCCGATGGCATTCAATTCAACCGCGATGCCGGGGTGATCATTGAAAGCGCGCCGATCGCGCAATACTTCGAGAATGTGTTCCTCGCCGACTGGAACAACAAGGCGAAGCCCTTCGTGGCGAAGGGCGCGGCCAAGAGTAAGCCGACGCCAAAGCATAAGACTAAAGCTAAGGCCAGCGGCAAGGCTGTGCCCAAGGCGAGGGCGAGAGCCTAAACCTTAGGATGCGTCCGCGTAGGCTTTCACCAGATCGGTGAGGAAGTCCCGGCCAACGTATACGGATCGCACGCTGCGGCGCTCGTTCAGCCCATGAGCGCCGTTGCCGTCGGGATCGCCCCAGCCGCCGGGCGCGCCGTAGACCGGAATGCCGATCGCCTCGAGAAAAATGCCGTCGGTCGCGCCCGTGGACATGGACGGAATTAAGGGCACGCCTGGGAAATATTTCGCGACCAGCGTTTCGGCGGGGCCGATGATCTTCGGATCGAGCGGCGGCGGCACCGCGATGGGTCGGATCGGCTGCACCGGCGTCACTTTGACGCCCGCATCGCCGATGGCGGCCACCAAGGCGGCTTGCGTGCTCTCGAGGCTTTCACCCGGGAAAATGCGGCAGTTGACGTTGGCCGTCGCCCGCTGCGGCAGGGCATTGTTGGCGTGGCCGCCGTCGAGCAGCGTCGCGACGCACGTCGTGCGCAGCATGCTGTGATAGCTGCGATCCTTGGAGACGATCGCCTCGGCCGCTTTGTCCTCAGGGTTCTTTGACAGCGCAACCATGGCATGCCCCAGGTCATCGGTGCGCGCCGCACCGGCTTTGGCGAAAAACGCCCGCGTGGTATCGGTCATTTTCACGGGAAATTCATGATCACGGACCTTGGCGAGCGCATCGGCCAATTCGTAGATGGCGTTGTCGCGGATGGGGATGGAGCTGTGGCCGCCGGCATTGACCGTCTCCAGCCGGAAATTTTGCGCGGCTTTCTCGCCCACCTGGATGGACTCCACCACGAGCTTGCCGTGTCCGTCGGTGCGGCCGCCGCCGCCCTCGTTCAGCGCAAATTCCGCGGCGATGAGTTCCGGCTTGTTCTTTGCCAGCCATTGCGCGCCGTTGAAGGCAAAGGTGGTTTCCTCGCCGCAGGTCAGCGCCAGCTTGATGGTGCGTTTCGGGTGATAGCCGCTTTTCTTGAAGCGCATCAGCATGTCGACCCAGGTGGCGTCCATGGCCTTCATGTCCGCGGCGCCGCGGCCATAGAAATAGCCGTTTTCCTCAACCATCTTGAAGGGGTCGCGCGTCCAATCTTCGCGCTTGGCCTCAACCACATCGAGGTGCCCCAGCAGCAGCATGGGCTTCGCCGTGCTGGAGCTGCCCGCCAAGACGGCGACGAGACCGCCCTCCTTGGGATGATCGGGCACCGAGAAGAGTGTGATGTCCTTGTCGGTGAAACCCGCGGTTTTGAGGTGCGCGGCGATGTGCTGTGCCAGCAGCGTGCAGCTGCCGGCCGACAGCGTCGTGTTGGTCTCAACCAATTCCTTGTAGAGCGCGCGAAACGCGACCTGGTCCGGGCGCAGCGGCGGCATGGGCGCTTCCTGAGCGAACGCGGGGCATTGCATCGCCAGAACCAGAGTGAGCAGGCCGAGGATTTGCTGATAGGTCATGGGTTTTCTCTTTTAATTCTCGATTCCCGCAAGTTTCGCGGATTCGTTCCACAGGCGATTGGCTGCCGCATCGTCCCGGCCGCCGGCGGTCGGGGTCGCAGGACGGCATTTATAAAAATATTCGCCGCTGATCGCGGACACATCCGGAGAGGAAGCGAGGTAGACGATGGTTTCCGCACCTTTCTCGGGAGTGATGGCAAACATTTTTGCGACGCGCACCACGCCCGACAGAAATCCGCCGCTACCATCGCCGAAACGCGTCGCGACGAAACCGGGGTGCAGACAGTTCGCGGTGACGCCCGTTGTGCTCCAGCGACGCGCAAGCTCTCGGGTGAAGAGAATGTTGCACAGCTTGGAGCGGCCGTACGCGCGGATGGCGGAGTAGCCTTTTTCGGCCTGCAGGTCGTCGAAGTCCAGCGTGTAGCCTTTGTGCGCGTCCGAAGCGGTGCTGACCACGCGCGCGGGCGCGGCGGCCAGCAGACTCGCCTTCAACCCCAGCGTGAGAACGAAGTACGCCATGTGATTGGTTGCGAACGTTTCTTCCAGACTGTCCGCGGTGAGGCGGCGCGTGCCGAAGAGCGCACCGGCGTTGTTGATGAGCACGTCAATGCGCGGTTCGGCCGCGGCGATTTCAGCCGCGACGCGTTTGGATTCGGAGATGCGCGAGAGATCGCCATAGTAGATCGAATGCGGCTTGCCTGCGCCGATGCTCGGTAGCCGGGTCAGAGTCTTTTGGCCGCGCGCGGCATCACGCGCCACAAGCACAATGCGCGCACCCATGCCGGCGAGCCGTTGCGCGGCGATTTCGCCGATGCCCGACGTCGCACCTGTAATGACGACAACTTTGCCCTTCATGAAAGATCCCCCGATCAAGGCCGTCGCCACTGTAGCAGGCAGCGCCGCTTCGCGAAATCTAAGCTGGTGCTAGCGGCGCACCGGCAAGTCTAAATAGCTGCCGCCGAACCAGGTGATTTGCAGCGGCGTCTTGGCATCGGCGATCGACTCTGCGATGACTTCCCTGCCCGTTCCATAATTGATTTCCCGTCCCGGCTCCTTGACGATGCTGAGCACCGCGACCAGGCGGCTGCCCGCCTTCAGCTCCCGGCTCATGAGCCGCACGCTGCGAAAATCCAGGGATTGGCGCTTACCGGCAACCAGCAGATTGCGATGACTCAGGTCCGGCACGTAGCTGGCGCGCGACCAGAAGGGGGCGAGCTGAAAATAATCGCCGTCGGCGCGGAGTTCGAAGAGCCGAACTTCGAAGTCGAAATCGCGCTGGTTCACGGTGAATTCGAGGTGGCCGCTGAACAAGCCGCTCATTTCCGTCGGCTTGGGGAGCGGCGCGCTGACGAACACGACGCCGTTGGCGGAGTCCAGCCCCTTGTCCTGCACTCCTCCGCCGGGGGTTTGAGCGTCGACGTCGCGCCGATCGGCCAGATCGACGGAGAGGGGAATGGCGGCCGCCGTCGCTGCGGCACCCAACCGATAGGCGTGATCGGGGAAACCCGCGGCCTCAGCCGACAAAAAGTAGCGCGCCGAGGCCGTTCCCATCGCGGTCAGCGAAGGCGCGTGTTTCCAGACGTTCGCGCCCGTGACTTCGTAATTGATTTTGTCGGCGAGAATTGCCGGCCTCGGGCCGCCCTTCAAGGTGTAGTCGAACCAGCGATAACGGATTTCGGTGAGATCGATTTTGGCGGCGGGATCGAGCGTGTAACCCGCGAGCGTGTCGACATCGCCTTCCATGGTGGCGGTGCCGCGCTGCGCCATGAAGTGATCATAGGGACATTGCAGACTTGCCTTTGAGCTCAGAGAGGTCCTGCTCCAGAGCTTGGTTAGCCTTCACCAGGTTGTCGGAACTCAATTGATTCAGCGCCAGCGCTGAAGTTTTGTTATCAAGCGGACTGATCAGCTGATGGAACGCCTCGCGGTACGCCTCCTGGAACGGGGTTTTGGTCTTGAGCGCTGTCAGTCGCGAGCGCGCATACAGCACATAGTCCAAATAGCGGGCACGCATTCGCGGCGCTGGATCAGCGGCGAGCGGCGCACGCAGTCTGTCAAGATTGGCGAGCGCGTCGGCGTACAAGCCGGCGACCAACTGCGCCTTGAAGAGCGAGGCCGGCTTCGGGGGTTGGCCGGCCTGCTGGAAAGCGATGACGGCCTTTGCGAAACGCGGCATCACGCGCGGCAATGCCGCTTGGTCGGTGATTTCGCCGGGAAAGTTGATTTGCTGCGCAAGCGCGGGCGAAGCGAAAAGGCAACTCAAGGTCAGCAGCTTTACTGCGCGCATAGGGATTTTAGGATTCCAGTTGGAACTCTGCATGCTGCGGTAGATCATCCGTGATCGTGTACCAGGGAGCTTTCGAACCGACGAAGATGTGCGCGCTGGGCACAATCGAGGGTGAATCCACCAATGTGCCGAGTGTAACGTGTACGAAAGTCGCTTCTCGCACGAGTGAATAGAGGAATGACCCGCACCGGCTGCAATGAGCATCATGCGCCGACTCCCCTCCATAGATGAGCAGGTGGCGCACGCCGTGGGTAATTTTGAGCTTCTCGCGCTCAATTCCTGCGAACGGTTTGAACGCAGCCCCGGTCGCACGGCGGCAATTCGAGCAGTGACAATTGAGCGCATAGCGGAACCGGTCTTCCACCTCATATTGGACAATACCGCACAGGCACTTGCCGTTCAAAGTACGCAAAATGTCAGAACGCAAAGCAAGATGAATGCCACGGGAAAAACTCCATAAAAGCATACGCTCGCCAGACCGCGGCGTTGCGAGCCCGGTATTATAGACGCCTGGGAAGCCTTGATTAGATCGGCAAGGCGCCGCTCTTTCGGATTGATTTGGCGAGCATCCGGCATGTGTGGGCGGCGGTTCGCTTGTCAGCCGCACGGGAAAGCTGCCGGCAAGCTGACTTGTTATACGATCGTTCAATAATTAGCTGCAATTATATAATAATCAGGCAGTTACACTTGACTCGGAAGATCTGCAGCAAATTTCGATGCAATTGCATTGGTCAAAATTTGATCACCTCCCCATAGCTGCGCGCCGTACATTTGCGGCATAATCGCTGAGAATCAAAAACCCGCGAGGTAAGAAGCCGTTACCAAGCGAATAAACAGGGAGGGCCGGCCATGTCCACAACTGATCCTATTCTGGCGGAATTCGAACGACTCCTCGGTAGAATTCCTGAAAATTTCACTTTGCAGCAGTGGCAGTTTGCTTACAAGAAAGTGATTTTTACGATGGGAATGAAAATCCTCGAGCGATTTCCACAGAACGCTTTCGGCCCTCCGCCAACGAAGTCGCCCGTCAAGGGACGGGGTCCTTTTGCGGCGGGCGGTGGTCCAAAGGGAGGTCCGATAATTCACGTCGCGAATGCGGCGCTGGACCTCGCTCCGCCGCCTCCGCCGCCCTCGTCCTGATTTGGCTTGGGTTACTGAATGTCCTTTAGCTTTTCCGCGAGCCGTTTGTTGGCTTGATCGACATCGGACATCAGTGCTTGAAAGTCGCTACGCGACCGTAGGGTCGCAAGATAGGGTTCATGGGTTGCCCACCATGCGCGACGCCAACCGTGCTTCACAGCTTTGTCCAACTCCCTCATCGCGTCATCACCCCGGCCTTCCAGCGCGTAGACTTTTGCGCGGAGCTCGTAGGTCGCGTTGCGCTCGACACCATCGCTGATCATTTTGTCGAGCATTCCAAGAACCGCGCTCAGTTCCTTGTCCGCCGACTCCCGATTTCCCAGCGCCTGTTCCGCGACGGCGAGATCAAGCCGATAGGAACTTCCGACGGAGCGCGTTGTTCTCGCATAGAACGGCAACTCTGCAAATCCCGGCACTAGATCGTGCGCAGCCAAGGCAGCAGCGATCAATCTTTCCGCCGCGCTGGCATCATTCAATAACAGCCGACAGTAGGCCGCTTCGAATAGAGTCTGAGAGTGCGGTGATTGTTCGATTTTCGAGGAATTCATATAACGGCGCAGCGCATCCGATCCGCCTTCCAGATAGGTGACGCGCGCGAGTGCAACCTTCGCGTCTTCCTCATCCTGGGTGGCTTGGCGGCCAAGTTCCACGGCGACTCGCGCCGGAGCAGCCATACCGATCGACAAAAATAACATCGTTCGAGTCCAGTAGAGCTCAAAGTCTCCATGCGGATCCGCTCTCAGTGCGGCCTCATTCCACTTGAGCGCTTCGTCGATCTTCCCCTGCGATTCAAAAAGCAAAGCCAGTCCGTCCGCGGTCGAGGCCGAGCCAGGTTGCAGCGTACGGGCGCGCTCGCAAGCTTTTCCGGCTTCCTCGTATCGCGCCAAATCCGCAAGGACGGTGCATCGCTGTTCCTGGATTGCGAAATTAAGAGGATCAAGGGCCGCCGCCTGGTCGTAGCTGTCGAGGGCGTCTCGCGGCTGTCCATTGAAGAGACTAATGCGGCCGATCGCAGCAAAGGCCGGCATTTCGCTCGCATTCAATGAAATGGCGTGCCGCAAATCCGCAAGGGCTTCCTCGTTCCTGTTCTGGAGAGATCGCAAAGCTCCTCTGGCCGCGTAGGCCGCAGATATGCCGTTATCAAGGCGCAACGCGGCCGCAATGAGGGGTTCCACCTGCGCGGTAACATCGGCAATCGGAGTGTCTTTAAAATAGGCCTGGTTCAGCCGCGCGTAAGCAAGTTGGGTGTAGGCCGGCGCAAAATTAGGCTCCGCGCCCAAAACCTGTTGATACAAAACGATTTCGCGCTCAGTCGCTTCGGGGGTCAGCTCTTGAGCGTAGTACCTTCCGAGCAAATACAACTGATATGCCCGCGAATCCGCCATGCGCCGCAGGGCGAACTGCCGTTCAGAGTCGTTTGTTAGACGCACCCGCAAGGTGCCCGCCACGGAGCGCGAAATGTCTTCTTGAATTTTGATCGCGTCGTCCACCGGCCGATCGAAATCCTCCGACCATAGGTGATATCCGGTCCGGGCATCGATCAGCTGCACCGTTATCCGCATCCGATCGCCAGAGCGACGCATCGATCCTTCCAAGATGTGATTCGTATCGAGCGCCTTGCCGATTTTGCGTACATCTTCCCCCTGTCCGCGGAACGCAAATGCGGAAGTGCGCGCGACGACGCGCAGAGTAGGTATTTGCGCCAGCCAGCTGGAGAGCTCTTCGGTGAGTCCGTCGCAGAATGATTGGTCCGACTTATCCGCGGTCATGTCGATGAAGGGCAGCACCACGATTGAATTGGCGGTCGCCGGCGCCCCGTTTTTGGATGCCCTGTTCCATATCACCGCGGCAACGAGCAGCGCCAGAACAAGCGCCCCACCCAAAATGAACGGCAGTTTGGATCGTGTCGGGGTGGGCGGCGGCGCAGCGGCCGTCGGGGGAGCGGCCGCCGAAAGAGCAACCTCGCTGGGGGAAACAATCGCGCCTGCCGGTTCGAGCTTCTTTACCGGCGCGATGAGCCGATAACCTTTGCGCGGCACCGTCACGATATATGTGGGTTCCGGGTCGACATCGCCGAGCAGCTTGCGCAGTTGCGACACGGCTTGATAGACCGACGCCGACCCAACGACCACGCCGGTCCACACTTCGCTGAGCAACCGATCGACGCTGACGACTTCGCCGGCAGAGTCGGCCAAGCACAGCAGCAGGCGCATGGTGCGCGGCTCGAGTTTTTGAGTCTCGGTGCCCTTTGAAATGCTATCGAGCGAAGGGGTGACGACCCACTCGCCGATTTGCAGTGCGCCCTGTTTGTCCCCGCTCGGCATGGCGAGCCTCCCTGTCCTCCAGTATAGAGCCTGCCTGCGCAGATCGCTGCTGGAATCGAGCGTCTGCCGCGTTTAGGTGCAAACGCGCATCTGCTATGCTGAATCGATACGGATTCGAGGGAGCTCCGATGAAAAAAATAAATTTCCTGTGCGCGGCGCTGCTGGGTTTGATGCTCTTGGGCACATCACCCGGCCTCGCCAAGGGGTCTGCGCCCAAAGACCTATGGGATAGGGTCGAACAGCACGACGCGGATTCGCACGGCGTCAAAATTCACTATGTTGCCATCGGCAAGGGGCCGCTGATTGTGATGATCCACGGCTTCCCGGACTTTTGGTACACCTGGCGCAAGCAAATGGAAGCGCTCAGCGGACGCTATCGCGTGGTGGCCATGGATCAGCGCGGCTACGACTTGTCGGGGCGTCCTGCCGGCATCGAACAATACGCGATGCCCTACTTGGTAAATGACGTCGGTGCGGTCATCAAGGCCGAGGGCCGCAGCAGTGCGGTGATCGTCGGCCACGATTGGGGCGGTGCCGTCGCGTGGACCCTGGCGATGACGCATCCCGATTGGATTCAAGCGCTGATCATCTTGAACCTGCCGCATCCGAGCGGCATTCAGCGCGAAATCAAGAACAATCCGGAGCAGCGCAAGAACAGCCAGTATGCCTTCAATTTTCAAAAGCCCGGTGCGGAAAAGAATCTGACCTCGGAAAAACTGGCAGGCTGGGTCAAGGACGATGCGGCGCGCGCGCATTATATTGAAGCCTTCAACCGGTCGGACTTCGAGGCGATGTTGAACTATTACCGCGCCAACTATCCGCGCCCGGACCAGGACCCAAACTCACCACCGCCCGCGCCCTTACCTAAAGTGACGGTGCCCGTGCTCGAATTTCATGGTCTTGCCGACCAGGCCCTGCTCCCCGGTGCCCTCAGCGGCACCTGGGACTTGGTGGAGAAGGACTTCACGCTGGTAACCATTCCCGGCGCCGGGCACTTCGTGCAACAAGATGCCGCCGATCTCGTCTCGACCACCATGAGCGATTGGCTCGGCCGGCGAATTCACTGATTGGGTTGCGTTAAGTATCGATCGAAGCGCTCGCGGGCGGTCGCGGCAAACGCGCGCGCCTCTTCTTCATAGCGATTCGCCCAATATCCACGACGCGCAGACTCTACGAGGTAGCGCCAGCGCGTCAGCCGGCCCGCGCGCCATTGGCGGACGACGTGAAAGTATTCGTGCAGCAGAAGCTCCGGATTTGCGGCAAATTCCGCGCCGCTCATGGCGAGCAGGATGCGATTGGGTCGCGTCGTCGCGCGCATGCCGAGATGTGCGCGCGCATACAGCGAATTCTCAATCACGACGATCCCGTCCACGGACGCTTCGAAGACGCGCTCGAGCGCGGTGCGGGTCTTCAGGGGAATCGCGTAGCGCCTGCCGAACACCGATTCTAGGCCTGCGCAGGCGACAGCTGTTCTTTGAGAAACGCCAGAGTTCGATCCAGCGCTTCCCGCGTCGGCTCTCCGGCCGCGTCGATCAGATGATTGGTCAGCACGCTGTGCGCGGGCTTGGGAAAGCGCGGACTGGCGTGTTTCTCGTCGATCTCGATCGCTTCGAATGCGAAGCCGAATTCCGCGCGCAATCGGGCGAATCGCTCGCCCGGGCACATGGGGTCCTGGATAAATCGCAGGCCCAAAATGCGGGCGCCGTGATTGTCGATTTTTTCGTGCGCCGCCTGCAATTCTTCGGCTGAAGCGTGCAGGCCGGCACGCCGCGACCGGGTGATGGCGAAGGGCAAGGACGGTTGCGATAAAACCGGGGCGAGAACCGGCGCATCCAACATCATCGCCAAGGCGAAGTTGCCGGTGAAGCACATCCCGATCGCGCCGACGCCGCGGCCGCCGCACTCGGCATGGGCGTGCCGCGCCAAGGCGCGCAACCAGTCCACGATCGGGCTCGATTCATTCGCCGCCAGCACGCGAAACTCTTTGCTGATGCAAGATTTGGCGAGCGTTCGCAGCATATAGCCGCGCTCGGGGGGCCGCATCGGCTCGCCGAACAAGAGTGGCATGAACGCGGTGTAACCTGCCTGTACCACGCGCTGCGCAAAGGCGGCTACCTGAGGCGTGATTCCCGGAATCTCCGACATCACAATGACCGCGGGCCCCGTGCCGGCACGATAGACACAACGCGCAACGCCTTCGAATTCGAGGCTGCTCGCAGTAAATCCCGGAACGCTGTTCGTGGCCGCTCTCCCGTGAGATAAGGATCGAGCATGTCACGAAACAGCGGTTGCGGGGTATTAGCAGCAATTCACGCGGCTAAGCGCAATTCATGCCGCCAGGCGCAATTCCTGTCGCTAGGCCGGCTAGGCGCAATCCGTGCCGGCCGGGCGCATTTCATGCCGCCATGCTCGACTCAGGGCGGATCGCGCCGAGGCCGCAGCCCAGCGTGGCGGCGAGCGCGACGTCGATCGGTGTGTGCGGCTCCGCGCCGATCGCCGTCCGCAATTTCGTATTGTCCAGCTCCAACGGGATCCGCCACAGATACCGCATTTCGAGCATTTCGTGGAAGGCGTTGACAAAGGGCGAAGCCAACCCCACCACCCACCAGGGAAAGGGCTTGATCCGCCGATTGCTGAGGCCGAGCACGCCGCAAACCCGTTCGGCCAACTCTGCATTGCGCTCGAACCAGTGCCCGCGAAAGTGGAAGACCTCGTACGCGGACATCGGACGCTCGGATTCGATCAAACGCACCATGGTCTCGGCGAGGTCCGGTAGATAGGCCCAGGCGTGCCCCACCCCGGGTGCTGCCGGATCGTAAACCGACCGAACCCGGCCGCTGGTGCTGACCATGCCCCGCGTCAGCCAACTATTGCCGGCATCGGGGCCGAAGAAGTCCCCCGCTCGCACGACGATCGATCGAATGCCGCAGAGACTCGCCTTCTGCAGCTTCAACTCCATCTCAACGCGAACTTGACCTTTCCGCGTCGTGGGGACCTGGGGCGAATTCTCTTTCAGAACCCGCGCGGAATCGGCACCGAAGTTATAGACCGTTGCCGGGAACAGAATTCGCGCATTGCTGCTCCTCGCGGCGGCGATGGTGTTGTCGAGCATGGGCAGCGCCAGCCCACGCCAATTGCGATATTTCGGTGGATTGGCGGCATGGACAATCAGCTCGGTGCCGCGCGCCGCACCAACGACGTCGCCCTGTTGCATGGCGTCGCCTTTGACCCATTCAACGGAATCGGGCAGCTTGCTCGACGTTTTGGCGGCAGCAGGGTCGCGATGCAGGGCGCGCACCTGCCAGCCACGCTGCAACAACGCCGTGGCGACCTCTCGCCCGAGGCTGCCGGTGATGCCGATGACCAAGGCCGCCTGAGTCGAACTTTGCATGTCTCTCTCCTGTTGAATCGCTGTGTCATCCTCGCAGGCGCGCTCAATAAAGAAAATTGTGTATTAGCGTAGATCTGATATACATAAATGCATGGACAATTCGGAGCCCGGCTGGGACTTGTACCGCTCATTTCTCGCGGTTCTGCGCTGGGGAAGCCTCTCCGCCGCGGGACGCGCCCTGGAATTGACCCAGCCAACCGTCGGCCGGCACATATCGATGTTGCAGGCAGCCTTGGGAGGTCGGGTGCTATTCACCCGATCACAGACCGGGCTCATGCCGACGGGCGCTGCTCATGAATTGCGTCCTCATGCGGAAGCCATGGCGGCTGCAGCCGCAGCGTTCGTGCGCATGGGCTCCGGCAACCTGGAAGAGACGGCGGGTGTCGTGCGCCTCGCCGCCGCCGATGTGGTGGGAGTCGAAGTGCTACCGTCGATCCTCAGCGATTTTCGCTATCAACACCCGAACATCGTGATCGAGCTGACCGTGTCCAACCAAATGGCGGACCTGCTGCGGCGCGATGCGGATATTGCGGTGCGCATGGTGCGGCCGAAGCAAAAGGCCCTATTGGCGAAGCGCGCCGGCAAGATCGCGTTGGGATTTTACGCGCACCGCCGCTATCTCGAACGCCATGGCTATCCGGAAACGTTGGAAGACTTGGCGCACCACACACTGATCGGCTTCGATCGCGTCGCGCCCTCGGCTAATTTTCTCGAGGCGCTGCCCATTCCGGTGTCGCGCGAGCTTTTCGCGTTCCGCTGCGACTACGACTTGGCGCAATTGGCCGCGCTGCGTTCCGGATTTGGAATTGGAATTTGCCACCGTGGAATCGCCCGCCGCGATCCGGACCTCTTGCCGCTCCTCGGGTCGCAATTCGAGGTCGAGCTCGAAGTCTGGATCGTCATGCACAATGAATTGAAGCGCATCTCGCGCATGCGGTTGATGTTCGAGCATCTCGCGCTGCATCTCGCTCAGTACGCCGCGGCCCTCTGAGGTTGGGCGAAGTAGGCGCCGATGAGCCCCAGCAGCGCCGCGGCGGACAGCCACAGTCCGGGAATCGCCGGATTGTGGGTGGCGTGAATGAGGTAGGTGCTGATGGCCGGTGTGAAGCCGCCGAATATGGCGGTCGCCAAGCTGTAAGCCAGGGCAAAACCGGTCGTGCGGACCTCCGTCGGCATGATCTCGGTGAGGAACACCACCATGGCGCCGTTGTAGCTGCCGTAAATGAAAGACAGCCACAATTCGACCATTAGCAACCGGGAAAACGAGGGATCGTGGACCAGCCACAACATCGCGGGATAGGCGGTGAGCAGCATCAGGACCGTGCAACCGAAGAGCAGCGGTCGGCGCCCCACCCGGTCGGAGAGGCTGCCCATGATGGGCAGCCAGAATAGATTCGAGGCGCCGACGCATAACGTCACAATGAGGGTGTCCACGGCGGCTAGATGCAGCTCGGAACTGCCGAAGGTCGGGGTGTAGGCCGTGATCATATAGAAGGAGACGGTCGTCATCGTCACCATCAGGGTCCCCGTGAGTACGATTCGCCAATTGAACTTGAGCGATCGGAGTATTTGCGCAATGGCCGGCCGAGACTTGCGGGCGGTGAACTCCTCGGTCTCTTGCAGGGAGCGGCGCAGCCAAAACAGAAACGGAATGATGGCGCAGCCGATCAGAAGCGGTACCCGCCATCCCCAGCTCAGCATCTGCCCGGGCGAGAGCCCATTGCTCAGCAGCACGCCCACCAGTGCGGCAAACATCACCGCAACCTGCTGGCTGCCGGATTGCCAGCTGACATAGAAGCCCTTATGACCGGGCGTCGCGATTTCCGACAGATAGACCGAGACGCCGCCCAGTTCCATTCCTGCTGAAAAGCCCTGCAACAGTCGCCCGCAGAGCACGATGAGCGGCGCAATCAGGCCAATCCGCATGTAACCTGGCGTGAGCGCGATCGAGACAATGCCGGCCGACATCAATGCCAACGTCAAGAGCAAACCGGCCCGCCTGCCGTGCCGGTCGGCGTAAGTGCCGAGCACAATGGCGCCCAAGGGACGCATCAGAAAGCCTGCACCGAACGTCATCAGCGAGAGCATGAGAGAAACAAACTCATTGCCACTGGGAAAGAATGTTTTGCCGATGGCCGCGGCGTAGTAGCCGAAAACCATGAAATCGTACATCTCCAGGAAATTGCCGCTGGAGACGCGAATCACGGACCAAATCGCAGATCGACGGTTCGTTGGGTTCACCGTACCGATATTGACTGCGCGGCCCATGGGAGTCGAGACAGCCTGTGAGATTTCACACCGTGAAGTGGGCGTGTCCGCCTACAGACGAGCTGTCGACCTTGCAACACCATGAGCGACTATTACCGGACCAAACTAGGAGGGCCATGATGGACAAGTCACAGGAACTGCAGCAATTGAGCGGCCACGTAGAGGGCTTGATGAGCAAAGTCGCCAACGATCAAAGCCCGCAAGTTCAGGAACTGCGCTCGCGCGTCAACGACACCATCCAATCCGCCAAGACGGCGCTGAGCAAGGCGGATTCCGCGGCGCTCGATGCGATAAAAAACGCCGCGAGTTCCGCGGACGAGTACGTGCGCGAAAACCCGTGGATTGCGATCGGCGTGATCGCCGGCGTGTCGGCTTCGTTGGGTTTTTTGGCAGGATATCTGGTTGCCCCGCAGCGCTCTTTCATGGGCATGCTGCGACGATAATTTTCTCGCGATTCATTAGAACAAATAGAGGATAAATCCATGGATATGGTATTGCTGATCATTATTCTGCTGCTGCTGTTCGGCGGCGGCGGCGGTTTGTACTGGGGCTTGGGCGCGGGATGGGGCATCGGTCCCGTCGGCCTCATCGTACTCGTTGTCGTGGTGTGCTTCTTTCTATTCAGCAGGCGCGGGCGACGACTGTAGAGCGTGCTTAAGTGTTCGGCCCAGGCGCGGTGCGGCTCGCGTGAGCTCACCCGCCCGGGCATCAAGATAGTGCGGCGAGCCCGAACACTCCAAACGACTGACGCGCGTCGGTCCACATCTCTTCGATATACCAACCCGCACTCTCGACCAGCGCCGAGAAGGTGCGTACATCGTACTTGCGTGAGGTCTCGGTATGAATCGACTCTCCGGGCGCGAAATCGAAACTTTGCCCATCGATCACCGCGGTCTGCGCATCGAGGCTCACCAAGTGCATCTCGACTGCTGAATTCAAGCTGTTCCAGCGCGCTTCGTGCGCGAATCGATCCACGCGGAAATCGCCGTCGAGCTCGCGATTGATCCGGGTGAGAAGATTCGTGTTGAATGCCGCGGTGACGCCCTGCCGATCATTGTAGGCGGCCCGCAGAACGCGAATATCCTTGGTCAGGTCGGCGCCGATGATGGCGGTTCCCTTGCGACCCACGTGCCGATGAATGCGCCGCAGGAAGGAGACGGTCTCGCCGTGATCCAAATTGCCGATGGTCGAGCCGGGGAAGAACGCGGACCGCCCCTTGAGCGGGATGGCCGCCGGAATCTCAAAGTCTCCCGTGAAGTCCGCGACAATGGGCCAAATACCGATGTCGGGAAAGCGGTGCCTCAGGGAAATGACCGCTTGATCCAGGAAGTCGCCGGAGATATCGACCGGTACATACAACCGCGGCGCCTGCAGCGCGGCAATCAGGATTTCCGTTTTGATTCCCGCGCCCGCTCCATATTCGACCAGAGTCGCGCCCTTGCCGACGAAGCCGGCCATCTCTGCCGCATTCGCGCGCAGAATTCCGGTCTCGATGCGCGTCGGATAATATTCCTCCAACTGCGTGATCTCCTCGAACAGTTCCGATCCCCGCTCGTCATACAACCAGCGGCACGGCAAGCTCTTGCGCCGTTTCGACAGTCCCGCAATAACATCCTGACGAAATAGTTCCGGCTGCGAAAGCCGATAGTCTGCCGTTGCAAGCATTACGCGTCCTCCGCCAATCGCAGTCCAGAAAATTGCCATCGAGCCTGTGGGGGAAAGAAGTTTCGATAGCTCGCCCGCACGTGATCGGCCGGCGTGGCGCAAGAACCGCCGCGCAGCACGAATTGCCCTGACATGAACTTACCGTTGTATTCGCCCAGCGCTCCTGCGATGGGCCGAAACCGCGGATAGGGCATGAAGGCACTGCGCGTCCATTCCCACACATCGCCAAACATTTGCCGCAAGTCGCCGGCGGGCGCCGGCGCGGGCCTCGGCCGCAGGCGGCCGGAATTGGCAAAATTGCCCTCTACGGCCACGCCTTGCGCGGCGGCCTCCCACTCCGCTTCCGTCGGCAGCCGCCGGTTTGCCCACGTTGCGAACGCATCCGCCTCGAAATAGCTGACGTGCGTGACCGGCGCATCGGGATCGACGGGCTGCGCGCCGCGCAGCGTCATGCTCCAAAACTCGCCGTCGCGATCTTCCCAGTAAAGCGGCGCGGACCACGCATCGCTGCGCACCATGGCCCAGCCGTCCGAAAGCCACAACAGGGGATTGCGGTATCCGCCATCCGCGATAAATTCGGCCCACTCGCGATTCGTGACCAAGCGATCGGACAGGCGGTACGGCTCGATTTGCTCGGCGTGGCGCGGGCCCTCGCAGTCAAACGCAAAGCCCTCGCCGGGGTGTCCGATGTCGACCAAGCCCCCCGGGAAACTTCGATAGGCTTGCGATCGGTCAATGACCTCGACGGGCAGCGGGACCGATTCCCGGTACGCAGGACGCAGCGGATTTTGCGCGAACAGGTGCAGAATGTCGGTCAGCAGCAGTTCCTGATGCTGTTGCTCGTGATGGCAGCCCAGCTCAATGACTGCGAGCGCTGTCGGCACCGGCGTCTTTTGCAACAGTTGCGCGATGCCTGAATCTACGTGTTCCCGATAGGCGAGAACCTCTGCGAGCGTTGGGCGCGTCAGCAAACCGCGCTGCGGCCGGGGATGGCGAGCGCCGACTGATTCATAGTAGGAGTTAAAAAGAAAATTGAAGCGCTCGTCGAAGACTTTGTAGTTCGAAGAGTCCGACGCCAGCACCATCGACTCGAAAAACCATGTTGTGTGCGCCAAATGCCATTTCGCAGGGCTGGCATCCGGCATCGACTGAACCGTCGCGTCCGCATCGGATAGGGGCGTCGCCAGCCCCACGGTGGCCGCACGCACCTCACGGAAGCGGCGTTCGAGCACCGACGGTCCTTCGCGGGTCTCTGCGGGAGAGACAGTGTTACTGCTAAACATCGGGGTCCCTAAGGAGGTAATTACGGCGCAACCGTCGCCCATCCTAAAGGGTGGGTCCGCGTCGCGGAAGACTATCTAAGTATACTTGCTTTCATGCGCCGCTAATTCTCGTGTAGGCGATCTCCGACGCGAGCACCGTAACTATCGAAAAGCACTGGAAAAAGTTATGGCTTTGCTCCCCGCCGGCTGGCCAGTTCCTTCGCGGCCAAAGCTTCCGCCGTAGTTAGAGCGTCCGCCGCGGGGACTTTCACATCCGGTTCGACGCCGACGCCTTCCCAATTGGTTTTGGTGATCGGATTGATGGCGCGCGCAAACGGAACCCCGATCGTGAACCGATCACCAATGCGATGGCCAGTCACTGGATGGGCGCCGCCACCGGTCACCTCTCCGACAATGGTCGCGCGCTTCAGAACTTTCAGATTATTTGTGAACTCTTCGCCGCCAGAGAAGGTTCCGTGCGAGGTCAGAACGTACGCGGGCACGGAAGCCAAGAGCTTGCCCGGGACGTAGGGCAGCGTCCAGTACTGCTGTGTTTCACCGCTCTTACGTTCCCACAAGTCATTCAGGTGCGTCTGCTTCGCAAAGAGGTAGGTGGAAATCAGCGCGACCATTTTCGGATCGCCGCCGTGATTTTCCCGCAGGTCGAAGATGATGGCATCGACATTGGCCAGAAAATTCATGGCGGCAATGGCCGTGGCGCCGCACACCTCTGGGTCGGCAAAACCATTGAACTTCAAATATCCTACGTTGCCGCTCAAGTGCTCCACCTTCTCAAAACCGCAATTGCTCTGCTGCATCGCCACGCGGTATCGCGCAACGGCGTCAGGACTCGGCGCTGCCGATTCCTCAGGCCATCGCAGCGGGGTAAAACTGACAGAGAGATGCTTATCGTGGCTGACGTCTCGAAAATGCTCCGTCAATAGCTTGGCGAAGTCGTTGCCATCGGTAACGGAATCGTATTCGCCGCGCTTGGCGCGCGCCCTTACCGCCAGGCCCATTTTCTTTGCAATTTCGGGATACACGTAGAATTCGTCAAGCTTGGCGATGGCCGCATCGATGACGTGCGCACGCGTTGGCGCGTCGATGTCAAAGCCGATGACGGACGTTCCGGGAAAAATGCCGTACATATCCGAACTCGTCACTCGAGGCGGATCGGAATCACTCACCTGCAGCTTGGCCAACGCCTGCATCCCGGTGTTGCGTTCTTTCAAGAGGAACACGATGCGCAGCGGCGCGCTTTTCTCGACTGAAACGAGTTCAAACCCGCCGACGCGGGCACGGAAATCCATCGTCTCGGCCGCGTGCTTCTCGGGCTCGTACTTTTTGTAGTAGGCGTCAAGCCGGTCGCGGTCCCCGCTATTGAAGGCCTCGAGCCAGGCACTCAGGGTGCGGCCGGCGGGTGTATCGGGAACGGTAGCTTGCGCATGCGCCGCGTTCACCCCGAGGACCGCTACGCAACTCGCGCAAAGCAGCATCCGAGCAATGCGAGTGCCGATAATCATAGGCGCGATTGTAGCGCGACGACCGCCTGGTAGTTCGAAATCAGGCGCGCCTCTCGTGACGATGTGAGGCCTGTCAGCGAAAGACGCGAGCGCCTCCGGTCGATTCCTACGAGTCCCACCGTTTTCCGCTGGCTTACGCGGTATTGAACATCCGGCACTCTGCCCGCTACCCAGCGCCTGCCGAGGCCGGAAAACCCGAGAGGAACCATCATGACCAGCGCTCCGACCAACACGATCATTTTAGCGATTGTATTGATTGCCATCGTCGTGGCCGTTGTGGCCTGGCTGATCGTCCAGCGGCAGCGGTCGCTGCGCCTCAAACGCCGCTTTGGGCCGGAATACGACCTGACCGTCTCCGAATTTCGCAGCCAAGCGAAGGCTGAGGCGGAGCTGACTGCACGCGAAAAGCGCGTCGCGGCATTGGAGATTGTCCCCTTAACGGCAGCGGATGCATTCAGATTCTCCCAAGCCTGGAACACCCTTCAAGGCCGCTTCATCGATAGTCCAAAAGGCGTGGTCGCAGAGGCCGATCGCCTGGTGCGAGAACTGATGGTCAAGCGCGGCTATCCGATGGGTGATTTTGAGCACATGGCGGCCGACATTTCCGTCGACCATCCGACCGTTGTATCGACCTATCGCGCAGCACAAGTCATTGCGGCTCGTGATGCGCGCGGCGAAGCGGACACCGAAGAGCTGCGAAAGGCTGTCATCTACTACCGTACGCTGTTCGATGAGCTGCTCGGCGTTGCACCCGAAAAGATAGCCACGCTGCCCTCGGCGCGCCGCGTTCCGGTGCACTCATGAGCCCTCAGATGAACGGCGAGCCGCGCGACGCGGCCACCGCCGCCGAGGTAGGAACCTTGGCTCCAACCCCGGCAGCATCAACCCCGGGAGATCGGCCGCTACTCGAACCCATCAACACCGAAGGCGTGACGCGAGCGACTGTGTCAAAGCAAGAGGCGTCGAGGGAAGCTACAAAGCTCGCGCAGGATGGCGCCAAACTTGCGCAGGATGATACCCAATTTGAGCCGCTCTTTACGCAAGAGGCCGCGACCGATTTTCGCTCTCGTTGGGACTTGGTGCAGCGAAGCTTCGTTGATAACCCTCAGGAAGCCGTGAACGCCGGGGACGAACTGGTTGCGCAAGTGATTGGGAGCCTGGCCGAAACATTTTCCACCCAACGATCGCAGCTCGAAAGCGAGCTGAAGCAAACCGATCAAACGTCCACGGAAAATCTACGCCTCGCATTGCGCCGCTATCGCTCGTTTTTCGAGCGGCTGCTCTCGATTTAGATATTGGACGCTTGGGCGCCGGCCAGCGCGCTCGGATCACGTCCGGTCACGATATAGCCCAGCCGCCAACTCGGCGACGATCTCGGCGGCCGGGGACGTTCGGCGGACGAGGCCGACGGCTTCGCCGGCGTAGAGGGCCATGGCCTCCGCGCCGGCGGTGATGTCCCGTGTGGGAGACCCAAAAAAATACCGCAGGACATCGGTGCCATCGGCGCGCCGCGCCACCACTTCGCCCTCGCCGGGCCGATTCGGCGCAACAGGTCTGCCGGCGCCTTCCCAAAGGCACGTGGTCGTGTTCTTCAGCGTACGCAGCGGCGCGTTGGGCCAGCCGATATCAAATAGTTCGGAATAAAGGGTGTCATCTCCCGAGGAGGCGATGACACGTGCCCGATAGTCCTCGTGAATATTGGCTTCGGTTGCCGCGAGGAAGCGCGTACCCACCCAGACGCCGGCCGCACCCAGTGCCGCCGCCGCGGCAACTCCCCGATGATCGGCAATTCCGCCGGCCGCGAGAACGGGCAGCGGAGCGACGGCATCGACCACTTGGGGCAGCAGGGCCATCGTGCCGATGTGGCCACACACATGGCCGCCGGCCTCTCGACCCTGGGCCACGATCAGATCGAATCCTGCATCCGCCGCACGTTTGGCCTCGCCGATGGAACCCACCACCTGGATGGCCACCGCGCCGGCGGATTTCACACGCGCAAGATATCGTGCGGCATCGCCCCAGAAGAACGAGATCACCCGCACGCCGCGCTCGAGCGCCACCGCAAGACGCTCTTCGATTGGGAAATCCACGACAAAGTTGGCGCCGTAAGGTTTGGCTGTCAGCGTGCGCATCTTGTCGAACAAGACACTGAGCTGTGCGGGGCTGCGCCAAGTGCATGCCAGGTGGCCGAGAGCCCCGGCGTTGGACACCGCGCTCGCCAGCTCAGCCGATGCGACTGAACCGATCGGCGCCTGGAAGATGGGGTGTGCGAGTTCGAGGCTCACCAAAGTCTTTGAGGTCATGGATCACCGCGTGCGGAAGCTACGCCGACTCTACCATTCAGCCGTGCCCGAATGCCCTCCGTGCAAGCGTCTCAGCAATTCGAGACCTTCCCGATTGGCTTTGGAATCGCTGCGCAATGTGCGCTGCGACTCGTAACCCCAAGTCGCCGTCTGTGGCGCACCGGCGAGATGTTCGGATCGACACGCTGAGTGAATGCCGTTGACATTGACTTTCATGGCAGGCTCCTGTTTGAGTGAGGGCGCAAAGCCTGCTCTCAAACTGGCGCAGCAGAAAGCGGCCGTCGGTACGATCTTCCGCAATTCCGAGTGCGGAATGATCAGGCCGCCTTGAAGCGCTCCGCCACGAAATCAATGAAGCATTGGAGTTTGGGTGTCATTTGACGATCGCGTACATAAACCACATGCAGCGGACGCGAGGGAACCTTCCAGGTCGGCAGAAGACGAATCAGGCGCTTCTCTCTGACGTCATCGGCCAGCAGGACCTCGGGTTGCATTACAATGCCGACCCCCGCGAGCGCCGCCTGGCGCAAGCCTTCGCCGCTGTTGGCGCGCAGCCGTGGCGTGAACATCACGGTCTGGTCCTTCTCGTCTTGAATCAAGCGCCACCGGCCTCGGTTTCCCGAAAAGCTAAATCCCAGGCAATCATGCTCATGCAGGTCCTGGGGCGATCGCGGTCGGCCGCGCCGTCGCAGGTACTCCGGCGAAGCGCACAACATACTTTTGTACGGGTGCAGCGCTCGGGCGATGAGCTGCGAGTCCGCCAGGTGTCCCACGCGTATCGCCGCTTCGAAGCCTTCATCCACGAGGTCCACGACACGATCGTTCAGCGAGAGATCGACTTTCACATCGGGACATAGGTGCAAATAATCGGCGAGCGCCGGCACCAGGCGTCTGGTGCCAAACGTTACCGGCGCTGCGATTCGCAGTGTCCCCCGCGGTGCGGCGCGCAATTGGCTGACCGAGGAGTCTGCCGCGTCCACCTCGCTCAGGAGCTTTCGGCAGCGATCGTAATAGACCTCGCCAGCTTCGGTCAGCCGTTGATGGCGGGTGGTGCGATTGAGCAGCCGGCAGCCGACATGAGCTTCCAGCGCCTGAACGTGCTTCGCGACCATGGTTGCCGAGATATCCGATTCTCTCGCTGCCGCGGCGAATCCGCCGAGCGTCACGACCCGCACGAAAATCGACATGCTCGTCAGGCGGTCCATATTCCACACCTATGGTTGTGGCTGTTCGAACGATACGCGCCTTTTTCATGGAGCGCACGCCGTGCAAAGTGCACGCTTCTCTAGCGTTCCGCCCTTTTGGAGTTCCTCATGTACCTATTGAACGTCAGCTATAGTCAAGCTCCGACGAAAGTCGAACCGCACATCCAGGGCCACAGCGCCTGGGTCAGGCGGCATCTAGATGACGGCACTTTTCTATTTGCCGGTCCTAAGAAGAGCGGCTTGGGCGGCGTCATCCTGATCAAATCGATCCCGCGCGCGGAACTGCAGAAGCTCCTGTCGGAGGATTCCTACGCCCGCGCCGAGGTGGTCGACTACGAGATCCTGGACTTCGATTGCAAATCGGCGAGCCCGGAGCTCAAAGTGCTGATGCAATCCTGAAGGGTCGGGTGCAACCGCAGCGGAGGGCACGAGCCATGGGACGCACTGCAACGGATACCGATGTCTTGATCGTCGGGGCGGGACCGGTGGGACTGTTTCTCGCCACCGAGTGTGCCCGCCGAGGGTTGAGATCGCGAATCATCGAGGCCAATGCCACGCAATCAAAGCATTCGAAAGCGCTCGCCGTCTTTCCGCGCACCTTGGAAATTCTAGA
This sequence comes from uncultured Gammaproteobacteria bacterium, assembly GCA_963721095.1. Taxonomy (GTDB): domain Bacteria; phylum Pseudomonadota; class Gammaproteobacteria; order Steroidobacterales; family Steroidobacteraceae; genus Bog-1198. The sequence continues at coordinate 46,122 of CAVRHU010000003.1, forward strand.
CATGGCGGGTGTCGTCGGTCCGTTCCTGGAAAGGGCGAATCGCGTCACCTCCGTGGCGGTCGTGGCCCATGACAAGAGGCTTGCGCAGGTGCGGTTCGCTCCCGAGGAAACTCCTTACGCGTTTGTCGCCATGATTCCTCAGGACGTCACAGAGCGGCTGCTGGTGGAGCAGTTGCAGAGCGCGGGAGGCGCGGTTGAATACGAAACCAAATTCGTTTCGGCAGTGCACGAGGACGACCGGGTCAATGTTGACATTGTGGCTCAGGGGCGATCGGCAAATCTGACCGCGTCATATCTCGTGGGCTGCGACGGTGCGCACAGCGACGTCCGGCATCGGTTGGACGTGGCATTTGAAGGCGGCGAGTACGACGCCACCTTCATGTTGGCGGATGTCGAGACCAACGATGTGCTGCCCGTCGATGAGATGCAGTTGTGCCCCAACGAGCATGGGCCCGTTGCGATTTTTCCGATCAGTGCACGGCGCCGGCGCGTCGTCGCCGTCGTCGACCAAATGCTTGGAGATGCTCCGTCGCTTGAACTGGTGCGAAAACTGCTCGCGGAGCGCGCGCCGACCGGCATCGAAGCGAGCGCGCTGCACTGGAGCAGCTATTTCCGTATTCATCATCGTCAAGCGGCGCAAATGCGGGTCGGACGCATTTTCATCGCCGGCGACGCCGCGCATATTCACAGCCCGTTCGGCGGACAGGGCATGAACACCGGTCTGCACGATATTTGGAATCTGGTCTGGAAGCTCGATCTGGCGGTGCGCGGCCATGCCGCCGAGTCGCTGCTCGACAGCTACACGGCGGAGCGCCGTCCGGTGATCAAGGAGGTCATCGAAACCACCGACCGGCTGACCACGGCACTGGGAACCCCCAGCAAATTCGCGCAAGCGTTGCGCGACTTGCTGATTCCACCGGTGTCGCGTATGAGCATATTTCAACACGCGCTGGTCAACCGGCTTTCAGGGCTGGCGATCGACTACCACCGAAGTCCCATCATCGAAGGGACCGGGAAGCGATTCTTCGATGATTCGCTGCGAGGCGGCAAAGGCATCGGCAGCCGCTTTCTCCTGGTCGCCGGCAACTCGGAGGACGCCAAGAACAAAGCGGCGGCGCTTCAATTGGCGAAATCCCTGGAAAACATCGTGGAAGTACGATTTGGGAATCGCGACGATATGGCGCTGGTGCGGCCGGACGGCTACATCGCGTACTCCACCCATCATCGCACGGGAAGCGCCCTGAATTCCGTGCGCTCAATCCTGCAACGTCAAGCACACTAACGAGGTCGTAATGACAGCACAGATCATTTTTCTTGCAGGCGCAAACGGCGCGATAGGCAGAAGGCTCGTACCGCAACTCATCGAGGCCGGACACAAGGTCTTCGGCACCACTCGCTCGCCCGAAAAGGCGGCGCAATTGAAAGAGCTGGGCGCTACACCCGTCGTGGTGGACGTATTCGACCATGCCAAGCTGACAAAAGCCGTTCGCGAGGCACGTCCCCATATTGTGATGAATCAACTCACGGACCTGCCGAAGACCTTTGCGGGACCGCTGTCGGCTAAAGTCCTGAAGGCGAATGCGCGCTTGCGCGAGGACGGCTCACGCAATCTGATTGCCGCCGCGATTTCCTCGGGGGCGCGGCGCATGATTTCTCAGAGTCTTGGCTGGCTCTATGCGCCAGGTCCGCAACCTCATCGCGAAGAAGATCCTCTCGACCGTAATCCTGCCGGTCCGGCGGCGGCAAGCGTCAGCGGCGTCATCGCTTTGGAACGGATGACCTTGGGATCGCCGCCGCTGGAAGGGGTGGTACTGCGCTACGGTCAGTTCTATGGGCCCGGGACCTGGAATACCGCGCAGAACGGCCCGCTGCCAGTGCACATCGACGCCGCCGCCCATGCCGCACTGCTGGCGGTTGAAACGCGGCACCTCGGCATCTTCAACATCGCCGAGGAAAACGGTCTGGTGTCCTCTGAAAAGGCTCAGCGCGAGTTAGGCTGGAGCGCGGACTTCCGCCTGGAATCGGCAATTGCGTAGCGAACCCACACCCGGTCAGATACAACGCCCAATTCGTCCTCCGTCTCCGGGCGTCGGTACGCTCAAAGAGAGCGAATCCATGTCGCACCGAGTGGACGACGCCATTGAGCAGGCGCTTTCACAGCAGCGCCTGGTCGGCGTGGTCGTGTTGATCGCCAAGGACGGCGAAGTTGCCTATCGGCGCGCCGCGGGGTTCGCAGACCGCGAGGCGCACCTCCCCATGCGGGAGGACACCGTATTTCGTCTATCGTCGCTCACCAAACCCATCGTCTCTGCCGTTGCCATGGCCCTCGTGGAACAGAATCTGCTGGACTTAAGCGACGTGGCCGCGCGCTGGCTGCCGCAATTTCGCCCAAAGACCCCGCAAGGTGCGGAAGCGGTCATCACTTTGCGTCAATTGCTCACGCATACCGCGGGCTTAAGCTACGGATTCTTTGAGCCGGACGACGGTCCTTATCATCGAGCGGGCGTATCGGACGGACTGGCCGAGCCCGGCCTTTCGATGCGCGAAGAGTTGGCGCGTTTGGCGAGCGTGCCGCTCCTCTATGCACCGGGCAGCGCGTGGGGTTATTCATTGGGCCTCGATGTCCTCGGCGAAATCATGAGACGCGCAACCGGCACCTCGCTCCCCGCGCTCGTCGAGGAGTTGGTGACCACACCGCTGCGTATGTCGGACTCCGGATTTGCGCCGCGCGATCTGCCGCGTCTTGCGACTCCGTATGTGGATGGCACACCGCCGCGGCGCATGAAGGACCCTGAAATCGTGGCGTTCGGAACAGGCGCGGGAATCCGGTTCGCGCCGGCGCGAATCCTCGATCACCGCTCTTTCACGTCGGGCGGCACCGGCATGGTCGGCACAGCGACGGATTTTCTGACGTTCCTCGAAACGCTGCGCCGCGGCGGTGACCCCATCCTGACGGCCGACAGCGTAAACGAAATGATGAGCAATCAGATCGGTCCGTTGCGCATCAATGTCGAATCGACGCCGTCGTGGGGTTTCGGGTTCGGCGGCGCCGTACTCATGGACCCGATCATGGCGCAGGTGCCCCAGGGCGTCGGTACATGGAAGTGGGGTGGGGTATATGGCCATCACTGGTACATCGATCCCCAGAACGGCCTCACGGTGGTCGCGCTCAGCAACACCGCACTCGAAGGTATGGTGGGCGGTTTCGTCACGGAGCTCACTGAATCGATATATGGGAAAAAGTCGCGTCCCGCGCCGGACTGAGTCCCGCGGCCTTCAGGCAGGTTCCAGATCGGGACCGGCACCGGGATCCATGCCGGGGGTCACATCAGGCTCAGAATCGCGACTCGTTTCCGCATCCGCGCTCTTCACGCGTTGTGCGCGCTCGTAGGTCGCAATCACGCGGCCTGCGCCGATTCCGAATTCAGCGATGGCGCGAACCAGCTCTTCGCGGCCCGGCGGCTTGCCAAACAGCGGCCCGCGCAGCGCAAACGCTTGGAAAACGTATCGGTGAGGACCGTGTCCCGGAGGAGGATCGGGCGGCAGCCAGGCGTGCGCTAGAAAGGAATTGGGTCCTGTTTCCAAACCAACGCCGACATGATCAGGACTGTCGAGAGCCCCTTCAACGATCGACGACTCGCGAACATCCAGATTCACCACGATGGCATGCACCAAAGGATGCGGGGTTGGCGAATCGGCATCCTCGACGATGACAGCCATGGAGGTGGTATCCGCAGGCAAGCCCCGCCACTCGAGTGGAGGAGAGATTCCCCCGCCGTCCGCCGTGTACTTCGCCGGGATCACGTGTTCGCGAGCGAATGCGGAACTTGCGACCTCGATCCGCGGCAGTGCGGACGACTTTTTCAGCCGCTCGATGACGGTTTGCTCGAGTCCGGCGCGTTGATTCTGCAGCGCCTCACCGACGCTTTCAGGTAACTTTCCCAGCATGGCCCTAGCTGACGACAGGGTGGGCCGGCCCGCAATCGGCTTAAACCCCGACCTTGAGAGAGATTACGCTGACCCTTTGGTTTGGGCCGCCAAGCTTCTCGACGCTCTCACAATTTTGGGATTCGAATTCGGCTGATCATCAACGATCCCGACACGCCGAACAGCAGCGTCAGGGGATGCAGTACGTGTCCGGCGAGCTTGAGTTCGCCAAACCACAGCTGCTCGCCAATCGCACCGAGCCACGTCGCAATCGCCATGAAACAGACCAGGAGAAATGAGGTTGGAATTGGCGTGCCTTCGAAAAAGGTCACTTTGCCTGCGCCGGCGGACAGGGACTCGGCCGTGACATTGTATCGAGCCAGGCGCGACACCCCACAGGCGACGAAGTAGCCCAGGATGATGCGATCGAATAAACCTTGCATGCCTAAGCCGTAGCCGATCATCGCGGGAGCGACGCCGAAGGAAATGACATCCGCGAGTGAATCCAACTCCCGACCCATCACCGAGGATTTTTCTCGCCATCGCGCGACGCGGCCATCAACGATGTCAAACAATAGCGCCGCCAACACCAGAGCACAGGCAAAGTAGACGTGCCGCACGGCCCCGGTTTGCACATAAGTGATGGTCGAAAATATGGCCGCTGTGCCGCAGATGGCATTGCCCAGCGTAAACCAGTCGGCCAGATGAAACTCCCGAATCATGGAGAAAGGCTTTTTCGGGTTCGGCGCGCTCATACGGAGGATGATACCCGCCTATTCACAGCGGCGAGTCTTGGCACTTAAACAAAGCGTTGCCCGATGACTCCTACAGTAGTGCTCATTCTTCAATGGCCTCGATTCCACGCTGCCTGGCACTTTCAACGTTATCGCGCATTTTCTTGAGCTGCTCGGGCGGGTGACCCTCCCAATCGACAACTTCGCCGATGACGCGAAATGGACTCTTCGAACGGTAGGATTTCGTGGGGTTACCGACAAACTTCTTGTTCGTCAGGTTCGGATCATCTTCGATGATTCCTGTCGGTTCCACGATGTAGATTCTGCCCGGCCCTGGGCCGATGGACAGTTCGGCTCCCCAGGCGGCCGCATCCAGTGTGGCGCTCAGATAAACGTAAGGCGCGTGTTTTCTTTTGCCATAGTTGGAGGCGTAGCCTGGTTTGATCAGATCGCCCACCTTCAGGTCGGCCTTGGTCCCGTGATAGTACGTTGGCAAATCAGTCATTGCATCGCTCCGGTGTGCTCCCATTCGAGAGGCCGGCGATGCTGCCCTATGCAGGGGGCCTTGCCGCAAGTCCCCGGGCGTTATATAAATTCATAGTGGGAGGCACGGGGTTTTCTCGCGACCCGTTTGTCAGAGTGCCTGCCGGACGAGCCTTCGATATCCCATAAAAGCGCCTGTCGCGCACACAAAAGTAACGCCTGACATCAATAGCAGCGTAAAGGCGTCCCACTGTGGGCGCCTGCGCAAGGCGGCCGTAAAGTCCATTCGGTGAAGACCCTCATGCCACCATCGATAGGCCTGCGCGCCTCGGTCAATTTTCGCAACCAGCGTGCCCGACACGAAATCGACGTAGTAGCGCGTATCCGATCCATCGCGAAGCATCATGCGATAAACAGGCAGCGGCGGCACTTTGCCATGGTGGCCGAAGTAATAGCGATCTTCCTGGGTCAGCAGCGCCGTCGAGACCGGCGGCCCCCGACCGCTCAAAGTCGACGCCACATATGACAAGTCGGCGCCATTTAGCGGCGCATATTCGGCATTCGCATCAAACCGAAGCCGCTCGCCCCTGACGGTCGTCGCGATGAAGAACAGTCGCCCGTCGAGCGGCGAGACGCTCAGAGAAACCACATCCTTGGGAGGCACCCTCGCAAAGGCTTGCAGGGCCGACTCGAGCTGCGAACCCGATGGACTCGGTCCGCGTAGATTCGCAACTTCCGCTGCGGCGCCTGCGGCTTCCAACAATCCCCAAGGATTCACCGATAAAAGGCCGCTCATGACCCAGGTCAAAGCGAACAGCCCGAATATCAATCCCGCAAGGTGGTGCCACCAGTTGAATCCGCAATACGGCGACCATCGCCCCGGCGGCAGTGCGGTCGCCTGACGCACGCCGATATAAATTCCAATACCTGCAAGAAAACAGCCGAGCAGTGACGTATAGATCACCACTTGGCTCCAGAGCCATGAGTTGCGGCGCAGCTCGGCAAAGTATAACCAGTGGGGAACCGCGCCCAGCCAATTCCAAAAGCGTTCGGCTCCCGTCGTCATTTGTACCGCTCGACCCGTGGTACTCGACACATAGACTTCGGTCTGCAGTTTGTCGCCCAATGCAAAGCGATACAGAGGGCGATCCGAATTAAATTCACCTGACACCGTCCATTGGTCGTAGTCGATGAGCGAAACCGATAGCGGCGCATTGGGTGTGCCATTTGCAAAGCCCGCGGCTACGGTGGCAGCCTGCTCCTCTGAGACGTGATCGATCGCGCCTCCTGTCATCAGATCGATCAGGTGTAGGTTTGATCTTAAAACAGGCCGGCCCGCCAACATCTCGATCTGGCTGCCCTCATTCCGGCCAAAATCCCCCGGTAGCGCGTCAGGAATCTTGCAGCACCCGTCCCAGCTAAACCGTTCGAGGTTCTTGAGACGGAGGTTTGCATCCAATTCCGGGTAGCTGACGTACATCATGACCACGCCGGATAGGCACCACATGAGCATCAGTGCGCCAACCGCCATTCCGAGATAACGATGCAACAAAACGAGCCAGCTCATCCGCATATCAATCCGTCAAAACGAGTAAGTGTAGTTGACTCCAAAAGTTCGGGGCAGCGCCAGGTTGTGGACCACGTAGGCGTCGCCTGAGACATCGTCGACGCCGTGACCCAGGGATGATGCGTAGCCGCGGTTAAACGCGTTATTAAGGTGCAAATCGAGCCGTTGATGGCGGCGCGAGTCAAAGAAGAATCGCGCGCCCAGATCGACCACCGTGTAGTTGCCGTAGCCGAAGCGGCCGTTGCCCGAACCGAAGGGCTCATCGTCCACATCGCCCAAGTGCACGAGGCTGACGCTTGCGCCATAGGGCCCGCCACCGGGGTGATAGTCGAAGCCCAACTTCACCTGCGTCGCGGGAATCCGATCGAACTGCATGTCGGAGCCGCTCTCGCGGGTCCGGTTGTAGGTCGCGCTGAAATTACCCGAGAGCGACGGGGTAAAGGCGCCTTGAAGCGTGGCTTCGACGCCGCGCGTGATCACGGTGCCGGTGACGTTGCCAAAAACGTCCTGATTCGTGTCGGGATCGAAGCTGGCATAGTCGATCAGGTTTTTGATGTCGCGATAGAAGCCGATGAGCTCCCATTTGAGCGACGCAGGGCCTAGGTCGGCGATCCCGCCGATGGACAGATTCGCATTGGTACTGGTCTCCGGCTTTAGATTCGGATCGCCGCGCTCATCGTCCGGGTCATTGGCGAAGAGTTCCTCCGCGGTCGGCAGTCGAAACGCGGTGCCGAAGTTCACCCTCGCATACAAGGACTTGGAAAAATCGTACTGGCCGCCGCCGTTCCACACCAGCGCCGATTCCCCGACGCTCGGGATGTTGTAGCGCGCACCGAGCGCAAAGTGGGCGTCCGGAATCAAGTCCGGCGTGGTGCGGATCTGACCGAAGAAGGCATTCACGTGCTCGGTTTGCTGCTGAATGACGAGCACCACATCGCGGCCGGCGTAGTTTTGGAAATCATAGCCCGCCAGGTACTCGAAGCCGCGGTTGACGGCGATCTGCGTCAGCAGATTGACGCCATAGTCCTTGAAGCCCCAGAAATCGTGATCGTCGATGGTCGTCAAGGTCCCTGGACTGCCGATCACATTGTCGAACTCGGTGTAATGCGAATACCACCAGTGGTAGTAGTCCTTTATATAGAGTTTGAATGCATCGCTCGGCGCATAGTCGATCTTGCCAGATACCAGAGTCTCGTCGCGCTGGTTGTAGGCAATGGCGGTCAGCTGCGGCTGCGCGAAATCCAGCAGCGCATTGGTATGTTCAACGTCCGCGGTGAAGGTCAAATCATCGGCAAAATCGTAGGCGTACTTGCCCCCCACCGAGGTGACTTTGTAGTAGCGGCGCCGATCGGTGCCGCTCGGCTGGTACTCATCGTCCACAATCGGTTGGAATCCCGGCGCCTGATCGTGCGTTGCGTAGACGACGAAATGATTGCTGCCAATCGTGTCTCGGTAGTAGCCGTTGTATTGCTGCGCCTGATTGGTGTCGTAGCCGGCGCTGACGGCACCGTCCGGATGGTCTGAAAACCCCTTGGTGACAATATTGATCGCACCGGCTACGGCTTGTGTTCCATAGAACAGGGCTTGGCCGCCGTTCAACACCTCGATGCGCTCGATCAAGCCCGCCGGCAACGTGTCGAGCGGCGTGGTTCCCGCGTACAACCGGTTGTTGATGCGGATGCCATCGACCAGCCACAGAACATCGGTCGTACGCGACCCCTGCAAAGAGATTTGCACGTAGTCAAAGGGACCATTCTGGAGACTGATATAGAGTCCCGGACTCAGGGCCTCCAAGGCGCCGGCAACATCCAAATAGCCGCCGTTCTTGATTTCCGCAGCGGAGATGACATCGACGCGGGTGCCGTAGTGAGAGAGTTGCTGCGGCAACTCGTCTTCCAGGCTCTTGGCGGTGATGACGACCTCATCCAGTGAGGAATCGACTTGCGCCTGTGCAGAATTCTCGACCGCCGCTCCCGCGCAGAATGCCACGGCAGCGTAAATAATCGCCTTCACTCATTACTCCCCATTATGTTTTCGAGCCTTGCGGCGCTTCTCAAACCAAACCCCAAGCACGCCGCTATTGCGCCAGTTCTCTCTTCGGATAGAAGGGATAGCGGGCAACACCATCCGACGGGGCTTGTGGTCGATACTTGGTATGGCAGCTCTGGCAGATCTCGCTCAAGTGATCGGCGGCGGCGCTGAATTTGGCGGTGTCCTTGGCTTTGGCGGCGGCTCGAGTTTTTAAGGCGGTCGACTGCATATCGCGGACCCAGGTTTGCCAGTCCGCGTTGGCCACCCACTTGCGATCGTTCGCGCCCGTGCCCGGCTTTGAAACGAGCGTCGCGGCACCGGCCAGGCTGACCGAATCCTCGTCGGCCAGCAGCCAGTCGTCATCGCTCAATTTTTCGGCACCCTGAGCGGCCCAAATGCCGTCGGCCGGAATTTCCACCGAGGCCCGCATGAGATCCAAAATACTGACCGGCACGGCGAGCGGCGGGGAGTCGGATGGCTTAGGCGCAGTCACCGGTCCTGCGAGCAGGGGTCCCGCGAGCAGGGTTAAGAGGACGGCCAGGACGCGGGGAGCGGCCCCGGCGCGTTGACCGATGCCGCGAGTGCCTCGACGGCCGGCAAGGATTACTCGTTGATCCATCGAACACTCCCCGGAATGCGGCGTACAAGCCGCGCCGGCGGAGTGTGCGGCAGCTGCGGCGCGGATTTCACGTAATTTACTGTTCTGTCTAACGTTAATAGCGTTAAATTAGCCCCCATGTCAGCCGAGCACGATGCCTTTAAGCCCCTGACGACCGGTTCGTCGACCGACGACGCCGACGCACTGCGCGCGGAGGTGATCCGCGTCCAGCAAAGCGGGGTCCTGGGTGAGGCGCGGCTGCGGCGCATGTTCGACTATCTGGCCGAAAGGTCCCTCGCCGGGCAGTCGCCCAAAGAAATTGCAATCGCCGTGGATGTGTTTGGGAAGAGCCCGGATTTCGATGTCTCCCAGGATGCCCTGGTCCGGGTCTACATTCATAAGCTGCGCAAAGCACTCGATGAGTACTATGGCTCGTCGGACCGCGGCAGCCCCGCGCAACTGCACATCCCCCGCGGCGAATACCGGCTGCGGGTCAGCGCGAAGCCGACCGGCCAGGCTCCCGACGTTCTCGTTCCCGCAACCCGGCAGAGAGGCCGTCGGCGCTTCGGACTGCTGGGCGCCGCGGCGTTAGTCGGCGTGGCGGTGTTGGTGGGAGCGTGGGTTTGGGCGCCCCGCTCGGATTTGGAGCGCGTGCGGGCCAGTCCCATCTGGGCGTCGCTGCTCAAGGACGACCGGCCCATCATGATCGTCGTCGGCGACTATTACTTGATCGGCGAGTCGGACGACTCCATGGGCGTCAATCGCCTCATCCGCGAATATTCGGTCAACTCGAAGAACGACCTGGATCATTACGTGCAAGAGCATCCGGAAGTTGCGGATCGCTACATGGATGTGGGATTGCGGTATTTGCCCATTTCGACCGCGTTCGCGCTGCGCGATGTCATGGTGGTGCTGGCACCGGAGAATCGGCGCATCACGGTCAATAAAATGTCCGACATCGAACCGAGCACCCTGAAATCCGCCGACATCGTCTACATCGGATATTTGAGCGGCATGGGCATGCTGCAGGACCTGATCTTCGCGGGCTCGCGATTTTCGGTGGGCGATTCTTACGATGAGGTCTTCGATAAACGTACGCGGGTGTCGTACGTCAGCGAGATCGGCAGCGATATCATGGATCCACCGCCACCCACGGGCAAAGAAAAAACCTATCACGACTATGGCGTGTTTGAGAAAGTCCGCGGTCCGGGCGGCAACACGATCGTCGTCATTTCCGGAACTCGCGATGCGGGCGTCACGCAGACCGCCGAGGTTTTCACCTCGGCTGCGAAACTTAATGATCTGGAGCAGAAAAGCGACGTGAAATTGCCGCTGGAGGCGCTGCTCGAAGTCAGCGCGGTCAACGGGGTGAATTTGAACGGCAAATTGCTGGCGGAATCGAACCGAGATATTAAGTAGCGCGCCAGTCTACGTCGGGCTGCAATATCTGCGGCAAGAGCAAGGATTTTTCCAATGCAGATTTCAGACATCCCATTCGGGATCACCGACTGGTCGGCCATCGAGAAAACTGAGCACCGGGGTGAGACCGGCATTGCTTATTGGCGTACGCAAATGTTCGGCTCGATACGCGTGCGCATGGTCGAATATACGCCGGGATATCTCGCCGATCATTGGTGTTCCAAGGGTCACATCCTCTTGTGCGTTGAAGGCGTGCTTCACACGAAATTGGAAGACGGCCGCAATTTCGTTCTCGTGCCGGGTATGAGCTACCAGGTGGCGGACGGTGCCGAGGCGCACCGCTCCTTCACTCCAGTCGGAGCAAAACTGTTCATCGTCGATTGAGGACTGGCCACGGAGGCCATGCTGGAATCCGCGCAGTCGGGGACGAACGAGGGCGCGAAGTTACCGAACGGCCCTACCCGACGAAGAAGCACAAAGGCCGGTGAGCGGACCGTAGGCTTCCTCGCCGGTCATGACTTTGACCACTTTGTAGTAGTCCCAGGGGTATTTGGATTCTTGCGGGGATTTGACCTGCATAACGTACATGTTGTGGATCATGAGACCGTCGGCGCGAATGTAGCCTCCTTGAGTGAACATGTCGTTGATCTTCATTCTCTTCAGTTCCGACATGACCTTGTCGCCATCCGTGGTGCCGGCGTTTTTCACCGCCTTCAAATAAGTCGTGGTCGCGGAGTAGTAGCCGGCCTGGAGCATCGAGGGATATTTTTTCATCTTGTCGAAGTAACGTTGGCCGAACGCGCGCGTCTCGGCATTCAGATCCCAGTACCATGCATCAGTGAGATAAAGTCCTTGCGCCGTCTTCAACCCCAAGCCGTCGATGTTGTTCACGAAGACCAAGAGTCCGGCGGGTTTCATGGTCTGGGTAAGGCCGAATTCGTTGGCGGATTTCAAAGAATTGATGAAGTCGTCGCCGGCATTGGCGAGCCCCAGCACCTGTGCGCCGGAGGCTTGCGCCTGGAGCAGAAAGGAGGAGAAGTCGGAGGTCGACAAGGGGACCCGCACGGCGCCGACGTTCTTGCCCCCGTTTGCCTCGACCACTTTTGAGGCGGCGGCCTGCAGCTGGCTGCCAAATGCATAGTCGGCGGTGAGGTAGAACCACGTCTTGCCGCCGGCCTTGGTAATGGCGGTGGCGGTGCCGTTGGCCAGCGCAGTGGTGTTGTAGACGTATTGAATGGTGTAGGCGGTGCAATCCTCATTAACCAATGAGGCGCCGCCGGCACCCAGGATGAAATAAGGAATCTTCTTTGGGGCCAGCACCTTGCCGGTCGCGATGGCGGCCGCGGTGTTCGCTCCGCCCAGCAGCATATTGAGTCCGTCTTGATCGGCCCAGGCGCGCGCTTTCGAGGCGGCGATGTCGGCTTTGTTTTGATGGTCGGCGGATAGGAACACGATTTTGCGCCCGATGACGCTGCCACCGAAATCGGCAATTGCCATTTTAGTGGCTTCAATGGCGCCCTCCCCGCCGTTGTCGGAATACACGCCGGTCAAGTCGTCGATGTCGCCGATGACGACATCGGGGGCGGCGCGAGCCGGCGGTCCGCCTGCGATCGCCGCCAGCACAAGTACACTAAAGATGGAGAGCTTCACGATCCGCGCGCCCCTTTTGTTTTCCTCGCATCTTCGGTGCGGTAGGCACGCCTTGTCGCGTGCTCACGGATAGGAGTCTGCTCCGATCTCGTCTGGTGGTCAAAACGCAGCCGATCGAGGCAGGTTGATTCCAGGTTGCGTTTAGGTGCAGGAAACCGGTTGTCCGCAGCCTTACGCGCTGAAATAGGGTGGAGATACTCGGACTCCGTCAGGCGTCGTCCTCCGCGCCGGCAAGGTGGCCCCTGGGATTCGCACAGGTCCAATCATTCGCAGGCTCATCAGCCAACCTTTTCGCAGGATTAGTACACTCCCATGAATTCACGCTTGCCGACGGGTAGCCCGTTGTGGCGCAAAATCGCATAGGCAGTGGTGACATGAAAGAGAAATTGTGGCAGGCCATAGTGAGTCAGATAAGCCTGGCCGGTCAGTTTCTTTTCTTTAGGCGTCCCGGGGCGCAGCACGATTTCCTTCGTTTCGCTGCCAGCAAATTTGGAAGCGTCTACGCCGTCGATGAATTCCAGTGTCTGGGCCAGCAGTGCGTCAAGATCGGCAAAACTCTTTTCCTTGCCTTCATTGACAGGGACAGCTACTCCACCGAGCCGTGCGGAGATGCCGCGCGCAAAATCGGCGGCAATTTGCACCTGCTTCACCAAAGTGAACATGTTCGGATACAGGCGAGCCTGTAAAAACGCGTCTGGTTCGATCGAGTTAGCGACTGCGTATGCATCGGCTTGCGCCAAAATCGCTTTCAAGGCGTTTAGCAATTGCTTAAAAACCGGAACGGAGTTGGTATACATAGGGCTAGTCATGGTTGTCCTTAAGTGGGTTTGGCGGTGACGCCATTCAAATGGCAACGCCAAATAGACGGCGTAGCCTACCGCAATCGGGGTTGGCGGCGCAGCAGGATCCAAGAGCTGAAAAGCGCCATCTCAAGAACTTAAGACTCAGAACCGTTGGTCCGCCGTTTGGTAGCACGCGGACTAGAGCCGCGGCCGTGGCGGCGCCAGCGACCCACCGGGAAATGCCATCGCCGCGGAAACCCTCAGAATTTTGTCCCGAAGCTGATGAGATGAAAGGTCAGCATGACATCCAGGATCGTCAGCGCCGCCAGCAGCAGGACCGCGCTATAAATCGTGCCGACACGCCCGCGGCGAGACCGAGCTCGCCAAAGATTCCAGACGGCTGAGCCGACCAGGCCAAAGCAGCCGAGAGCGCCGGCGATTTCCAGGAGCCACACTCGGCCGTCGATGTTGTCCATGACGATGCTACGCAGATCGAGCAGCGACATCCAGCCGGCTAAGACGAAGAGTGTTAGCCAGGAAAATCCTCGGATCAAACGGTAGTTTATGAGATCCGCGCCATGCAATGGATTGTTGGCGGCATAGCGGCGGCGAACGATCGCTGCGACCGGCCAAGACAGGGCTGCGAGCACAACGACGATGAGTGCAACGAGGGCCAGCGGCTGCAACCAGGCCGCATCGCGATGCCAGGGTGCGCGGTCAAAGACATTGGTCGGCGCATCGTCATCGACACCCCAGCGCACCACGCGGCCGTCCGATACCTGCGCGGCGAGCCGCTCGGGTCCCTGCGCATCCTGCCACTGGAATGGTGCGACTTCGATCCACTGCCGGGGTGCACCGGCGAAGTTCGGCAGGTTCGGGATGCGGGGCCGTCCATCCTTGTCCAGGCCGATCTTGGTCTGGCCGATGAAGTTCGAAATGTCGACGAAGTTGGTAAAACTGCCGTTGCTGGCGATGTAGCTGCCGGTGAGCATTTTCGCGTGCGCTTTCGCGGTAGGGAGTTCAATCCGCGGACGGGCGCTCGCCGCCGAGAAATACCGCTCGCCGAACTGCTGGAAAAGTGCGAGGCGGATTTCATGGGTGGCACGTCCGGTGCCTGCGCTATTCATCGACATAAACAAGCCGACGTGTTGTGCCGGAAGCAGCCACAGATCGCTGTGAAAATTGATGGCGTCGCCGCCATGCCCGATCGCCTCGAGGCCGTTGACGCGCTGTTCAATAAATCCCAGCGCCATGCGATCGACGCCGGGCACGGCGACATGCTCAGGGTGGTGCATGAGTTGCGCCGTTGCCGGCTGCATCAGCCCCGCACCCTGATCGAGATGGGCAATCATGAATTTCGCCATGTCCGCCGCCGACACAGCCATCGAGCCCGCAGGTGGCAGCGTCACGAATTCATAAGGCTCGGGACCCAAGGATGCGAGGCGATAGCCCTTTGCCATGAACGGCGCCAGCGCCGCGGGCAACGGCTGGCGGAAGGTCGCGTGCGTCATACCCAAGGGCGCAAACACCTTGCGCGCGATATAGTCCTCGAACGGCATCCCCGACACGCGCTCGACGATGTAGCCGGCAAGGCCCACGGCGTAGTTCGAATAGGCGCCGGTCGTGCCCGGCGCGAATACCCGATTGGGCAGCCGCTGCTTGAGCGCCTCACCGAGCGAAGGAACTGATTCTGCGCCTTCGAATATGATCAGATGTTTGAGCGATGCCTCGAATCCGGGCGTGTGCGTCATGATGTTGCGCATCGTGACCGGCTTGCCGTCATAAGGCGGAATGGTGAAATCGATATAACGGTTCACATCGACATCCAAGTCGATCTTGCCCTCCTCCACCAGCTGCATCACCGCCGTCCAGGTGAACAGCTTCGAGATCGAACCGGGACGAAACATCGTGGTCACCGGATCTATGCGCCGGCGCGCGGCGACGTCTGCGTAGCCGTAGCCCCGCTGCGTCAACACCTGTCCATCCTTGACCACCACCACGACGGCACCGGCGATATCGGCCTGTGCCAACGCAAGGGGCAGGTAGCCATCCAGCCAGGCGTCTACATCCGCCGCGGTGAGCTCATGCGTTGGGCTCGGCGATACCGCATCGGCACTCGCAGCCATTACGGCCGGTGCGACGAACGCCAGCAGCGCCGCCACGCCGACCGCCATCGCGAGTCTCAGACTCATCTCCGCCGCCGGTCAGTAGTTCAAGCTAAAGCGAATCAAGCCGCCGATAAATCCGATCCAGACCACGCCCAGCAATCCCGCCGCAGTCACGAAGCCCCAGAACGGCAATTTGCGCGGGACGCTGAGTCTTGACAGACGCCAGGCGCTCCAGATCCCGAGAAGCGCTGCTGCGATGGCCAAGAGGCCCGCAGCCTCCAGCGTGCCGATGACGGGGTCGAGACCGCTGCTGTAAAAGGCCAGATCAAGACTGAGCGTCGGCCGCAGCACCATAAACCAACAAATGAGATAGACCACGTCGAACGCTGCCGCCACGTGCAGCCACAGCCGCAGGCGCCTCACCTCCACCGCCTGTTCTTCCGGAATGTTCTTCGGCGCCTTGAGCCAGTGGGAGAGCAGCCATGCCAACAAGGTCCACAGCAAAATCAAACACGCCAGGGTCAGCACGGTCAGATTCAGGACCGACGATCGTTTGAGCGGCACGGCCTGCAGCACGGACGTGGGGTCGGTACTATCGGCGACGGTCTTGACGCCGCTCACCGTCTGCAAAATGAGCTGTTGAGTTCCGTCGACGCGGCGCCAAAGCTGCGGGCCGACCTCACGATAAGTCTCAGGCTCGGGAGTAAACAGACCGGGTGCGGAGATCGTCCCATCCGCATTCGCGGTGATCACGGATTGTTGCAGGACATAGAAGAGACTTAAAAATCCGTGCTCGATGCGGCGTGAACTCTCGTAGCGGCCGGCAATGAGTTGGGCATCGGCGAGCGCCGTCGGCAACGCCGGCGATTCCGCCGCCGGAGCGGCAGAGTTCGGGAAGTATCGATCCATGAAGCCGTCAAAGAGTGATTGGCGGGCCAAATACACCGCATCGCCGCGGCCTCGGCTGTTGAACGTAAAGTCGATGCCGACGCCTTCCGCGGGCAACAAATCGAACTCGTTATGAAAATAAATGGTGTCGCCGCCGTGTCCGATGACAGTGCGGCCGTTATGCACGTCTCGGAAGAAACCGTGGGCCATGGTCGCAAAGCCCGGCGGAGCCTCCTCCGACGGAGTGTGCATGAGCTTGGCAGTGACAGGCTGCAGAATTTGCGCGTCGCCGACATGCCCGTCCAGCAAATGCGCCAGCATGAAGCGCGACATGTCCGCGACCGTCGTCGTGCCACTCCCCGCAGGGCGCGTCACAATCAGCTCATACGGGCCCGGCGGCGCCGATGCGGTTCGATAACCCTTCGATACCGCCGCGGCGAACTTCTCGGGGAGCGGCTGATCGAAGCTGGTGTGCGCCATCCCCAACGGCTCGAGAATGTGGTGCTCGATGTAGCGCTCGTAGGGCTCTTTGGAAATTCGTTCCACGATGTAGCCGGCGAGCGCCGCACCGTAGTTTGAGTAGGCGGGAACTTCGCCCGGCGGGAACAGCATGGGCCGCATGTGCTCTTTCAAGTACGCCTCGGTCGAGGGCACGCCGTGCGGATTGGTCCATAAGACATCCTTCAACCCCTCTTCGAACCCGGCGCGATGATTCATCAAGTCACGCAATGTAATCGGCTTGCCGAAGTTTTCGGGAATCTTGAAATCCAAATAGTCGTTGACATTGCGGTCGAGATCGAGCTTGCCCTGCTCGACCAGCTGCATGACCGCCGTCCACGTGAAGAGTTTCGAGGTAGACCCGATCCGAACCATGGTCTGCTCGGGATCCATGCGCAGTTTCTTGCTGACGTCGGCAAAGCCGTAGCCCTTCTGCAGAAGCACCGCGCCGTCCTTGACCACTACAACCACCGCGCCCGCCATATCGCCAGCCTTCAAGGCATAGGGAACCATGCCATCAAGCCAGGTTTCGAGATCGGCACGGTCGAGCGTATGCGCACTCGATTCAGCGGTGGCGGGAACGGCCGGCGCTTCGGCGGTTGCAGCGGCGGGCACTGCGGTGCGGGGCGCCGGGGAAGTGTTCGGCGCTGCGGCGCCGGCGTTGGCGCTGGCGGCCTGTAAAACGATTGCGGCGGTCGCGAGCAAAGCTGTGAAATTGCGGATATTCATATGGTTCGCTCTCTTATTTTGATTTCTGCGCCACGGGCGTGAAGGACAGGTCCTGGTAGTCGTAACTGAAATCCGCGAGCGGCGAAACCGCTTTCATGATGATGTGCTCGACCTTGCCGTCCGCATTCAGACCGAACGTGACATACGCGGGCTCGATGGTCTTATCGTCGAAGCGCGTCACGAAGCTATCGTATTGCCAGTGCTCGAGCGCACCGCCCATGCGCGGGGTCGATTTGAAATCGATCGTGAGCGCGCCGTTGGCCTGGCCGATTTCGATGTTGCCGTACCACGGGTCGCTGTAGGTCCCGACGTAGCGCTCGAGCGGTAGCGATGGACCAACCTTGGCAGGCTTTGCCGCCGCCGACTGATACGCCTTCAACGCTTCTTGCACGCGCTCCTGCCGCTGCGCGACGATTTTTTCCGGCCAGGTGTCCTTGGGTAAGCCAAGATAATGATCGAGCAGCTCATACATCAATCCGATGATGATTGCGCCATCCTCGCTGTTGATCTCGATGGAGAATCCTACGTGTTTGTCCGGAATGAGCACCACCGCGGTCAGGAAACCGAAAACTGCCCCGCCGTGCCAGACGATCTTGGTGCCGCGGTAATCCCGGACATCCCAGCCGAGCGCGTAGGTGTTGAACATGGGCTGGGTCGGTGCCATCACACCGCCTCGCGGCCCAACCGGCTGCAGCACCACCGGCTTCCACATTTGATCGTGCGCCGCCTCACTGAACAAGCGGCCGCCGTTGTCGGGCAGCGCGCCGCCATCGAGCTGGATCATCAGCCAGCGCGCCATGTCGTTGGCGCTGACCGCCAACCCACCAGCCGGCGATGCGTTGCTGCCGAGATTGTCGCGCTCATTGAGCACCGCTTGATCGCCCACGCCGCGCAGGCCGCCGTTCATGCGCGCGTGTGGCTGCGCGCGGTCGGGGCTCGAGAAGTGGCCGTCGTTGTCGGTGGTCGAATGCAGCATTCCGGCCGGTTTGAGCACGTGCTCGGCAACAAATTTCTCCCAGGTTTCGCCCGTGACATCCTCGATCAGCTGGCCTGCGACCATGTACAAGATGTTGTCGTAGGCATAGGCGCTGCGGAAGCTGGTCGCGGGTTTGATGTATCGCAGCCGCCGCACCGATTCGGCGCGGCTCAAGTTGGTGCGGGGCACGAACAATAAATCGCCGGCGCCGAGCCCGAGCCCGCTGCGGTGCACGAGCAGATCGCGAATCGTCATCTCGCGCGTCACCCAAGGGTCATACATTTGAAAGCCCGGCAGGTGATCGATCACTTTGTCGTCCCAGCCGATTTTTCCCTGATCGACGAGGATGCCGAGCGCCGCCACAGTGAAGGCCTTGCCGGTCGAACCGGTCGGAAAGATCGTATCCGCATCGACCCGCTCCGGCGAGCCAAGCCGCTTGACGCCGTATCCTTTGGCGAGCGTGACCTTGTCGTTCTCGACGATGGCGATGGCCATGCCGGGAACGCCGATCTGTTTGCGCAAACTTTCCACGCGGGCATCGAAGCCGGAAGGCGGCGCTGCAACTGCGGCCGAGACGCCAAGAAACGTTAGAGAGACGAGTGCGAGGACTTTCATGCTGGCTCCGGTTGGGTGGCGTTCAACGCGATGATTTCGGCAGCTCGCGCCGCCTCGATTCGCCGTATCGCAGGATCGAGCGCAAACAACATGGCCGCGGCGATCGTGCAGATGACGGTCAAAATGACAAAGAAGCCGGCATGGCTCATGCGGTCCCACAAGGTGCCGACGAGGCCCGCCGATATCGAACCGATGCTGATCACGGAAAACCACGCGGCCACAGTCGTCGCGCCGTAGCCAATCGGTGCGAGGCGTGCAAATAGACCGAGGCCGGTCGGCAGGATATAGAGTTCGCCAAAGGTAAAGATCAGGTAGAACAAGGCCAACCAGATCCAACTCGCCCGCCCCGCTCCCGCCTCGAAGGCGACCGTCGCGAGCAGCAGAAACGCCGCTGCAACGATCAGCGCGCCCAACGCCATTTTTCTCATGGTGGAACCAGGCGATCCAGCTTGTGTGCGCCGGCGCCAGTGCGCCAGCAGAAGCGGCGTCATCATGAAGACAAGTAGAGGATCCAAACTCGGGAACCAGGTCATCGGAATGCTCCAGTGCCCGATGGTTCGATCGATGCCGACATCCGCCCACAGCGCCAAGGTATTGCCATACTGTTCATAGGCGAGGCGAAAGACGGTAACGGCGAGTCCCACGGCAAACAGCAAAATGAACGTGGAGCGATAGTTGCCTGCCGCTGCCCGCGGCGTGGTGGGCGAGGGCTGCTTTACCGCGCGGACCTGGTCCGGCAAATACTTGCCGCCGCGAATATAGATGACGAGACCCAGGAGCATGCCGACGCCCGCGGCGGCGAAACCCCAATGCCAGCCGTAGAATTCCCCCAGTGCTCCGCAGACCAACGGCGCCAGGAATGCGCCGATATTGATGCCGACGTAGTAGACATTGTAAGCCCAGCCGCGGCGCGGATCGTCGGCACGATAAAGACCGTCGATTTGACTGGGCAGACTCGGCAGGAACAATCCGTTGCCAAGTGCGATCGTCGCCAGTGCCAGATAGAGCAGCGGCTCGAAGGTCATCATGAAGTGACCCGCGGCCATGATGCTTCCGCCGATGATTACGGCGCGCCGCTTGCCGAGCCATCGATCCGCGATCAGTCCGCCGAAGATCGGCGTGAAATACGCGAATCCCACGTAGGCACCGTAAATGACCGACGCCTTTTCCTGGCCGATCAGCAATTGCTTGGTCATGTAATAGACCAGCAACGCGCGCATACCGTAGTAGGAGAAAATCTCCCACATCTCGGTCAGGAAAAGTATCGTGAGGCCGCGCGGCTGACCGAACCAAGTCTGCTGGTTCGCGCTCATCGCTTTAAGCGTGTGTCCCGCCCCACACGTGCTCGCCGCTCCACGCGCTGCCATGGGTGTACGTCATGCTCGGCGTACGATCCTTGGCGAGAAAAATCGGCCCGTCCAGATCGACCACGTCGCACAGCTGTCCGAGCACGAAGGCCGGAGCCATCGCAAGACTGGTGCCGACCATGTTGCCCACCATGACGCCTAACCCCAGGCGCCGCGCTTCGTGTGCCATGGCCAGCCCTTCGGTCAAACCACCGCACTTGTCCAGCTTGATGTTCACGACATTGAATCGCCCGACCAGCCCGGGAACGTCGGCAAGCGTCAGCACGCTTTCATCCGCGGCGATCGGGATCGTCGATTTGAATCCCTCGAGGTCGGCCTCGCGCCCGCGCTTCAACGGCTGCTCGAGCAAGGACACCCTGGCCGACTCGAGCACGGGCAGCAGCGATGGGAGCGAATCGATGCCGTAGCCTTGATTGGCATCCACCCCCATCCACACCTCGGGGCGTGCCGCGCGCACCGCGCGGACCCGCTCGATGTCGTCCTTCAGTTCGCCGGTCAATTTCAGCTTCAGCGATCGGGCCTGCGCGAATTTACGCGCACCGGCCGCCATCGCGGCAGGATCATCGGCCCCCAGCGTGAAAGTGGTCACCAGCGGTTTCGGTGCGTCGATACCGGCAAGTTCCCAGACCGCCACGCCCAGGCGTTGGGCCTCGAGCTCCCACAAAGCACAATCGACCGCGTTGCGAGCGCCGCCGGCCGGCAGCGATTTTTGAAGCGCGCTCCGATCGAAGCCCCGTTCAATGGCGCCGCGCACCGCCTCGATCTCATCAACCATGGTCTTCGCGGTGTCGCCGAGGTAGTACACGCCGGAGGCTTCGCCGCGCCCGCGATGCTCGCCATCATCGAGCGTCACGACCACGACCTCCTGCTCCTCGAAGACAAATCCGGAGATGCGAAACGGCGCCGACAGCCGCAGCTTCTCCACCTCGACTTTCAGTTTCAACGCCGGCATCAGAAATACACGTCGAAGCTGAACAGATGGAAGGTAAACGCAATCCACAGCACGATGAATGCCGAGAGCGTCAGCACGATGCTCCATGTCTTCGCGGGCCAGCGGCGCGTTCCCTTCCAGACCGTGATCAGATTCCAGACGATAAGGGCGGCTCCAATCAGGAACGCCAGGATGCCGAAAACCTCCGCAAAACGGATGTTGCCGTTGTAGGCATTGCTGAGGTTGTTGAAGTCATTGAACATGCGGACGACCGTGAAGCCCCACAGACCCAGCGCCGCGAGCAGCAAGATCGACCCGACCTTGCTCAGGCGGTAGGCGCGCAGCGCATCCGGAGCAAGCGCCAAGCTCGCGCCAAAACGGCGGCGCACGATGGCCGTGATCGGCCAAAACACCGCGGTCAGGAGCAGCGCCGCCAAGGCGCAGTAGAGCCCCGGCAGCAGCCATGCCGCATCGGCGTACCAGGGCGCGCGGTCGAACACCATGAACGGGGCAATCTCATCGATGCTGAAGCGCACCACCTTGCCGTCCACCACCTTGGCGGCCAAGCGCTCGTGACTGTCCTGATCGCTCCACACAAAGGGCGCGGTTTCGACCCAGCGGCGCGGCTTGTCATTCAATCCCTTCAGGGGCGTTACCAGTTCGCCCTTGGCATCGACGCCGACCTTGGTTTGACCGAACAGGCCGACGGCTGACAGGAAGTTCGACTGTGAGCCGCGCGAATTGATCCAGTGGCCCGCGAGCATGGCCGCATGTTGTGCCGAAGTTTTCGCATCGACGGGGGTGGCGGCGGTTTCGGCCGCAGGGAAATACCGGTCCGAGAAGTCGTCGAACAGAGCCGTGCGCAAGCTGCCGGCCGCACCGGCTTTACCCAGGCTATTGAAGGAGACGTAGAAACCGACGCCTTCCTTGAGGAACAAGTGCAGCGAGGTGTGAAAATCCTGCGTGTCGCCCAAGTGCGCGATCACTTCGCGGCCATTGATGTTGGTTTCAAAAAAGCCCAGCTCCATGCGATTCAGCGGCGGCAGGAGGGTGAGCGGGCTGTTGTGCATCATCTCCGCCGTTTCGGCTTTGAGGATGCGATTGCCGTGATACTCACCGTTTTGCAGATGCGCAATCATGAAGTGCGCCATATCCTCGCCGGGCGAGGACAGCGCTCCGGCCGGGGCCGGCCCGATAATCTCAAAGGGCTTCGGCGGCTCAGAAGCCACCGTGTACCCCTTGGACATCAGCGGTTCCAGATTCGCCGGCAGGGGCTGGCGAAAAGTCGAGTGCTGCATGTCCAGCGGCGCGAAGATGTGCTTGTCGATGTAATCGTCGAATGACTCGCCCGACAACCGCTGCACGATGTAGCCCGCGAGGGATGCGCCGTAGTTGGAATACGCCGGCGTGGTACCGGCCGCGAAAACTCGCTCCGGAACCCATTGTTTGAGCAACTCTTCGAATCCCGGCGATTTGGCGTCGGCAGACATGATGCCCTTGGCTTGTTCTTCGAAGCCGGCGACGTGCTGCATCAGCTCGCGCATGGTGACCGGCTTGCCGTCCCGCGCAGGAATCTTGAAATCCAAGTATTGATTCACATCGGCATCGAGATCGATTTTGCCCTGCTCGACCTGCTGCATCACAGCGGTCCAGGTGAAGAGTTTCGATACCGATCCCGGCCGGAACAAAGTCAGTTTCGGATCCACGGGCGTGCGCTTCGCGACATCCGCGTACCCGTATCCCCGCTCCGTGAGGATTTGCCCATCCTTGACCACGGCCACCACGGCGCCAGCGATGTCGCCGGTATGCAATGCGTACGGCATGTAGCCGTCCAACCAGGCATTCACATCGTCCGCGGTCAATGGCATGGCCGCTGTTGCGCCCGCAGTTGCCGCGGTGGGCGGCAAGGTTGCTTGCGGTGCGGCCGTGGGCGGCGCGGTTGTCGGCGCCAGGCTCGGCGCAGGAGCAGGTTTCTGCGCGGCGGCTGCTTTCTGTGCGGTGGCGGTCATTCCCAAGGTGAGTAGCGCGGCCGCCAACAATGTGAATATACGCATGATTCTCTTCTTGCGACCCAAGTCGCTGTTATCTACAAATTCAGGCGAGACATTTATCGATGAGCTTTTCCAACGCCGCCCCGGCGCGCATGGGATCGGCGACCGGCACGCCAAGCCGCGCGCTTTCCGCTTCCAGCAGGCGCGCGGCATCGCTCGGGCTCAGCTTGGAGGTGTTCAGGCTGACGCCGGCGCAGCGGATCGCCGCATTGGTGCGGCGGCCGAGCCGCAGATTCAAATCAATGGTGTCGAAAACATCGGGCAGCATGTAACCGGGGTGACCCAGCATCTCCTTGCGATCGATGTCATGACACACCACGATCACATCCGGCTGGCTGCCGTGCAGCAGGCCGAGCGAAACACCGGCGTAGGCCGGGTGGAACAAGGAGCCCTGCCCTTCGATCACGTCCCAGTGTTGCGCGGGTGCCGCGGGACTGAGTATTTCCGCGGCGCCGGCCTCGAAATCGGCAACCACCGCGTCCATGGGCATGCCGCCGCCCGCGATCAAGATTCCCGTCTGGCCCGTGGCGCGAAAGTCCGCGTCGAGTCCGCGCGCCGTGAACGCGCGTGCCAACGCAAGAGCGGTGTATTTCTTGCCGACAGCACAATCGGTACCGACGGTGAGCAGGCGTTTGCCGCTTCTCTTGGCCCCGGTTGCGATCGGGATGTTTTTTGGCGGCGTCCGCACGTCGATGAGCCGGCGCCCGTGGCGCTCGGCCGCCGCCTTCAACTGCGGCACGTTGACGAGCTTGGCGTGCATACCGCTAATGAGATCGAGTCCGGACTCGAGCGCTTCAAGGAGCGACGGAATCCAGTTCTCGCCGATCACGCCGCCGGTATTCGCCACGCCGATGACGAGCGCGCGTGCACCGCGTGCGCGCGCTTCCTTCGGCGTCAAGCGCGGCAGATCCGTGGTGACGGTCGCACCCGCGCACGACCATTCGCCGACGCAGCGATCAGGTGCCCAATCGCGCAGCCCGAATGCCGTTTTGGCGTAACCCTTCTCCGTGGTATCCCCGAGAAACAGCAGATACGGGTGAGGTAAATCCAGCACCTGCGACATTCGGGCCTCCGGCACGTGCAATTCGCGTTTGGTATTCATTCCCTGCCTTTAGAACTACGTAGATTTATGTCCAGGTAATACCCAGCAAGCGACGGAAATTGCCGCCAAGGATCGCCTGAATATTCGTATCGCTGTAGCCGCGGCGGATCAAGGCCGCCGTGAGGTCGTATACCTTGCGCGGATGATCGAAACCGTCGGTGTCTATTTTGTCGCGGAAGGCGTAGGAGGCTTTGTAACCTGCCTTCAGCTGCTTGTATTGGTCCGCCGGCATGTGATCGTATCCCATCAGGTCGGAGTCCGAACCGATACCGACATGATCGATACCCACAAGCTTCACGACATGATCGATGTGATCGACGATGTCCTCGACCGTCGTCGGGTCCGTGGCCTTGACAAACATGCGCACGCCGGTGATGCCCATGACGCCGCCCTTGGCCGCGAGCTTGCGAATCGCTTCGTCGGTTTTGGTGCGCGGATGATTGTTGAGCGCGCGGCAATTCGAATGCGTAAAGGCGATGGGCTTTGGGGAGAGCTCGACGGCGTCCAAGGTGGTCTTGTCGCCGCTGTGCGAAACGTCGACGAGCATGCCCACCTCATTCATCGCTTTGATGATCTGCTCACCGTAGTCGCTGATCCCGCCATCGACGCGCTCTGTCGAGCCGCTGCCGAGCAGATTTTGCGTATTATAAGTCAGCTGCGCACAGCGCAGCCCCAATTCGTAGAATGCCTTGACGTCCTTCGGCTCGCGAAATTCGTCGGCATTCTGCAATCCCATGATGACGGCAATCTTTTGCTTGGACTTGGCGAGATCCAAATCACCGGCTCCGCCCACCAACGAGAAAACGTGGCTATTGCGCCCCACGAATCCGCTCCACGCGGCGATGAATTCGAGCGCGTCATCGTAAGCGCTCGCGCCGCCGACCCCCACTGAATTGTGAAACCCGGTGATGCCGCAGGTACGAAACATCGCGGCCTCGGCATCGGTCAAGGGCAGCGCATACGCCTCGGGACGAAAATCCAGCTTGAGCGGCGCGAGCATGTCGATGACGAGCGAGCGCTGCACCAGATCCAAAACCTTGGGCGAATACTTGTTCTTCGGATTCTTGAGCGGCAGCGGTTTGCGCGGCATGGCCTCCGTCAGCGCCAGCGCAGCCAAAGCGCCAGCCATTGCTTGCAAGGTGCGGCGGCGGGTAAGACGAAGGGGTGAGTCGGACATCGTTTGCTTATCCTGATATCATGTCGCAACTAAGCCAGAATAATCCTGTATAGACAATTGTCAATAAAATTCTCTATACAGGTCGATTCGATTCGGACGTAAAAATAGTATGTTTAATGGGCTTGGAAGCGGTTGACCTGTCAGTTGCGGTAGGTATGCTGCGAGCGGCCAAATGAAAACGTCATTTCAAGGGCGGCTTAGATGGATATGAATACGCGTCACCCCACGCTGGGAAGCTTGCTGCGATCGCTGCGGGCACGCAATGGCTGGACCTTGAGCCAGATGAGTCAACGCACCAGCATTCCCGTCTCCACCCTCTCCAAAGTGGAACATGACCGTCTTACCTTGAGCTACGACAAGCTGGTGCAATTGAGCCAGCGGCTGGAAATTCGCGTCTCCGAGCTGTTCGCCGATCCGACCGAAGCAGAGCCGGCGGTGACCGCGCGCCGCAGTATCGGACTCACCGACGATGCGGTGCGGGTGAATACGAAAAACTATGATTATTACTACTTGTGCCCGGAGCTGCGGCGCAAGCGGATGATCCCCATCCTGACGCGCATCCGTGCCAAGAGCGCCGAGGAATTCGGCGAATTGGTGCGCCACTCGGGCGAGGAATACATCTACGTCCTCAAGGGCGCGATCAAGGTTCTCACCGAGTTTTATGACCCGGTCGTCTTGAATGGCGGCGAGTCGATCTATCTGGACAGCAACATGGGGCACGCCTACGTTACTGCGGAGGGGTGCGATGAGGCCGTCGTGCTCGGCGTGTGTTCGAGCCCTGATGAGGGGTTGATCCACTCCTTGATGTCATTGCACGGGGATACCGAGGAGGCCGCGCCCGCGAATCCGCCGGCGCCCTTGCGCGCTCCCGAGCAGATCCGCGCCCCGGCCAAGGTGGTCAAGCATCGCAAGGGCCGTTAGGGTTCGAGTGCGAATCCCAGCGCCCGGCTGATCGAGGCCGGGACGACGCTCAAGTGATCTTCGGCGCTGAAGTCTTGGAATCTCACGACGACTCCTGATTTCGGACCCGCCTGTTTGAGGCGCTGCGCCAGGTCGCGCGCATTGTCCACCATCCGCGCCTCCGCGATTTTCTTGTTGACCTCGCTCAATGTCATGGGCGTGCCCGGGGGCACGTACGCGTAGGGGTCCTGCTCCTTCGCGCCGACGCAGATCAACACTCGGATGGGATGTTTTGCGCCCTTTGTCTTGGCCAAGAAACTGCGTTCGTCTCTCAACACCGACTTATTGTCCCACCAGATGGAAGGACTGCTGGCGATGTAGTTATGGAAGGACTCGGGATGATTGAACATAACGCCGAGAACGAACAGCCCTCCCAGGGAGTGCCCGTACAAACTCTCTTGATGCGCGTCGATGGGATACGCGGCGGACACAGCCGGCCGTAGCTCCTCGGTAATAAAGCGATAGAAGAGTTCGGAAGCACCGCCTTGGTCGGCCGCGGCGAGCGGCGGCTGCGTCGGAAACAGCGACTTGTCCTCGGTGACCGGCGTGAGGTCCCGGTAGCGCAGCATCATCGGCTTCATATAGTCGTCGGTGGGATAGCCGATGCCGACAACCAGGGCACCCTTGCCCGCCAGACCCATGAGCGCCATCTGCCCCGCCGCCAAGGGGAACATGCCGTTGCCATCGGTTACGAAGATAACGGGGTAACCGGACGGGGGCGCTGGAGTGAGCGGCTTGTACACAAATATTCGATAGGTCCTGGCGCTGATTTTCGAGGGCAGGTCGAACTGGCTTGCGCCGAAGAGCGTGACGGGCGTGTGCGCGCGCGCATCGGGCGACGCGGTTGCCGCGGCCTTTGCGGGTGCCGATGCCGGGTCGGCGAGCGCGCCCTGCGCCAGCCACACGGCAGTTCCCAATGTCAGCGACGCGGTCAATTTCATGGTGAGCTCCGTGGCTGCCCCAGGGGTACATACAGCGTGCTCGGATGAGTCTTGTCATGCAGCAGCGTCACCGTTACCGAGCGCGCGTCCGCCATGGTCTCATCCGACACCGCTTTACCTGAGTTGTAGTTCTTTTGTGTATAGATCGAGTTGATGGGGCCGATCACCAAGCGCAGCCGGCTGCCCGCGGCCAGCTGCCGTGAGACGAATGTGAAACGCTTGAAATCGTAGAGCAGCGGCTTGCGTTTCGTGACCAGATTCGCGACTCGAAGACTGTCGCGATAGCGGGCGCGAATCCGATCGGTGGTGAGCAAAATGCTGCGTCCGTTTGAGGTGATTTCATAGACCAGCGCCTGCAGATCCGTATCGGGCTGATCGAGCGCGATCCAGGCCGACAAGCGAAAGAACCCCGACACTTCGGTATTGTTCTCGAATGGTTCGGAATGATAGACCAGCTCCTTGCCCTCCTGGGCAAAGAGCATGCGTTGATCGGTGAGATCGCCGGGATCGACGCGCTCCTCGAGGTCCGCCGTCGACACATCGCGCGGATCGTAGATGAAATGGTCGGGTAGGCCGAGGGCGCGCTTCGAGTCCTGCGCTTGCAGCATGCCGGAGCTCAAAATATGCGTGGGATTCTCCGAGGAGTTGAGCAGCAACGGCTTCATCTCGGCGGTGACCTTCTCGAGACTCTCGGCGTAGCGCCATTCCTCCGCGCCCATGAGGTAGTAGGCGACCGCATTCTTGAGAAACTCAGGTCTAGGGCCGCCGGCCATGGTCCAGTGATACCACTCGAGATGCAACTTGGGCAGGTCAACCAAACTCGCAGGACCGAAATCGATGCCGCCGATCGGGGTGCGCGGGGTGCGCGTCGCGGGATGATCCCAGGGGCCGATGATCAAAAACTGCTTGTCGCGTTGCGCGGGCGAAGCCACGCGCATGAAATCCTTATAGTATTCGAGCGCACCGGGCTGATCGTCATCGTAGCTTCCGGTAATCGTCAGGATGGGAATGTCCAAGGCCTTGAACTGTTCGGCCGTCGGCGTCATCCGGTCCAAGTAATCATCCACCGACGGATGGCGCAGCCATTCGCGCAGTGAGAGTTGATCCCCGCCGAGCGTGTGCTCGAGATTCGAAAAAGGCTGACCCGTAATGAAGCGCTCGCGCCAAAGCGATGGCCAGAAATCCGTATCCGCGAACAGCTTCGACTGCAATGCATGACCCGCGGTGTAGTTAAGCCACTGCATCAGGTATTGGTAGGAAATATTGTTGCGCGCCGGAAAATCCACGCCGGGAAATGCCGCCGCGGCCGGAACGATGGTCGCCAGATGCGGCGGACGATTCTTCGCCGTGGCCCACTGGTCGAAGCCGGCATAGGATCCACCCCACATCGATACCTTGCCATTGCAATAGGATTGCTTCGCCAGCCATTCCACGACGTCGTAGCCGTCGTTGATTTCCTGGGCAAAGGGCGTGAACGTGCCCTCGGAGTTGCCGCGGCCGCGCACATCGACGAGGAGGAAGGGCAAGCCATGCGCCGCGAAGTACATGGCGCGGTCGTGATAACTATCGCCGATATAGGGCGTCAGCGTGAAGATGCACGGCGCAGGCGCGCGCTGCTCCTTGGGCCGATAGACCGTCGCATTCAGCCCGACTCCATCCCGCAAGGGGATGCGAACGGACCACGTGATATCGACTGCGCTCGGCGCCGCATCCTCGGCGTGAGCTGCGTCGAAGTTGACGCAGCCTACGCCTAAGAGGAGAACGAGCGCCCACGCCGCCGCAGGGCGCACGCCGGGTTGCGGAGACAAAGTCGCCGCTAGAATTTGTACCCCACCTGGATGCCGATGGTCCGCGGCTGAATGAACGATACCAGGCCGGTTTGATTGAGGCCGCCCTGGTTGCTGTAGTCGGTGATGCCTTTCGAGTTCCCGAGGTTGTTGCCGTACAGTTCCGCGTTGTAGTGTCCATTGTCCAGGCCGACATACAGCTGCAACGTGTTGTACACCGGCAGCTTGACGTGCGGTTCGATCGGGGCGGATGGCGAGAATCCGGTATAGCGGCTTCCCGTGTAGGTCTCCGAGCCCCCGACGAATGCCGCCCAATCGCCGAACGCCGCCCACTTGTAGTCGACATTCAGCGTGTTACTGACGTTCGGCACATAGGGTAATTTTTCGCCCGTAAATGCGTCGAGCAACGGCGCATCCGCAGTCAGGTAGGCGTCGGTGTACGAGCCCAGCAATGCGAGGGTGAGCCCCGAAATCGGCCGCCACGAGAAGTTCCATTCGACGCCCTTGCTCTTCGCGCTGCCGGCATTGCCATTGATGCCCACCGGACCTGCGCTGGTCTGCACTTCGCTTAAGATCTGGATGTCCTTCCAATCGATGTAGAACACCGTCATGTCGATCGAGAAGGTTTTGTCGAACAGGTCCGAGCGGATTCCGATCTCGTAATTCTTGGTCGAATCCGACCTGAACGAGGGCGGGTTCGGCAAGGTGGGTGTCGGCAGATTCGGGCCGCCGGGACGAAAGCCTGTTGCCACGCGTACATAGGCAAGCGTGTCCTCGTTGATGTGCCAACGCGGCGCCGCCGACCAGGTCGTGCTGTTCTGCGACGTATATATCGCCGGAAAGGCCGTGGTGACAGGGCCGTAAAGAACGCAGCAGAATGTGGTGACCTGCGAATTCTGCTTCACGTCCGTCTCGCGTCCGCCGAGTTCGAGGTCAAATGCCGTATTGAAGTGATACGTGATGTCGGCAAAGTAGGCATGTTCCTTGTAGTCGCCCGGTACGAGGGCACCGCCGAGCGCAGGCGCCAGAATGGTGGATGGATCCGTCGCAACGGTCGCTTCGAGGGGCTGGGTGAGCGTCGTCTGCTCGTGCGTGAAAAAGCCGCCAATCTGCCAGTCAAATCCGTGGCCGAATAGGGTGTTTCCGGCATCGGAGGTGAGCCGCAGTTCTTGATTGAACTTGTGCACGTACTCGACTTGATCACCGATGACTTGCACCGGCTGCCCGTAGGCCGCGGCGCCGAGATAATCTTCGTACGTGAGACCGGGCGCCAAATTTGCGTTGCTCAGATAATTGGTGGTGTTCAGATTGAAGCGCCCGTAGCTCGTGGCCGACATCAAGGTCGCCCAGTGGAAATCGTAGGCCAAATTCAACGCGCCATACTTGAGAGAATTGTCCTCTTCAAGCGGGATGGCGCTGTTCTGGACGAGGCCGCCAACATTTTGAAACTGGTTGGCGGGCGGCGCCGCTGGATTGGCCGCGGCACCCACCGCCTCCACGGTATTGTTGCCGGTAGTCCTCAAGTGCTGCTCGAATACGGTGACACGTGCTGTGAAATCCGAGATCGGCTGGACCAGCAACGAAGCGCGCAAACTGTAGCTGCTGCCGCTGTTGACGTTACTTTCACCCAGTTGGGGATTGTCGACCCAGCCCGGAAGTTGGGACTCGACGGCACTCACCCGCAGCGCCGCTTTGTTGTCCCAGAAGGGCAAATTGATCATGCCTTTGATGTTTCCCGCGGCGGAACCGCCGTCGACACTCTGGCCGCCCAGCGAGACGTCACCTTCGACCTTGTTCAGATTGGGCAGGTTGGTCACGTATTTGACGATGCCACCTTCGGCCGCAGCGCCATACAAGGTGCCCTGAGGACCGCGGAGCACTTCGATGCGCTGCAGATCATAGGTGTCGACATTCGCGCTGAAAAAAGCGCCATCGGCTTGCGCGCCCGACATGAAGAACGGAATGTCGTCCACGGTCGTGGCGACCTGAGCGCCCACGCTGCCGACATTTTCTCCGCGTATGATCAAGCGTGAATAGGCCGGGTCGCTGGTTTGCAACGACAGGCCGGGAACTTGCGCAGCCCATTGGAGAAATCCGGTTTCCTGCCGCAGTGCGAGTGCGTCGGCGTTGATCGCGGTGACGCTCATCGCGACATCGTGCAACTTCTCGTCGCGCTTGCTCGCCGTCACGATGATCTCTTCCAACCCGCCCTGCGAGGTATCCGCGGCCGCGGCCGCCCATACCGCAGCGTTGGACAGGAGAAATCCCGCACCCGCGAGCTTAACCACGAAATGTCGGATAGGCATTGCATTCCCCATTTTTGTTGGACCGGTTACGGGCAGTCTCGAAAACCGCACACCAAAGTGCCCTGTCGCCCAGATAGTCGACGCAATATATTTTTTATTATCCTGATTGGCAACTAGTTTCTGATCACGCCAAGTTTTGCCTGGGCTCTGGAGGCTTGATATTTGGTATTCCGACATGGTTCTGACCCACAGCAAAACACCGACTGTTGGTTCTACGACACAGATAAGCTGCCCTAATGGCCCTAGCAAGGCCTTGCTGCAGGCGATTCCGGTGCCGGGCACGAGTTTTATGGCACAAGTCGGATGGTGCGCGGCGGCAGGGCCGATTTGAGGCCTGCAGAGCGCCGGCAAAGTTTTTCATTGTAGAAAATTTCTCTTAATGTAAACATCGGCGGTAGCCAGCGTAGCTTCCAGGGGATAACAAATGTCTCGTCCATACCCAGCGCTTCTCTCGATTTCCCTATTTTTCGGCCTCGCGAGCCTCGCGGCTGCAGTCGCAGGCCCTGCTTCCGCGCCAAAGCCGGCACCCCCGCCGCCGGTGGCGGCTCCGGCAGCCAGTTCAGAGCCCGCCTCCGCGCCCAGCCCGAATGCGCCGACGGCCCATGCCTTGGAGCGAGCCGATCTTGAGCCCTGGCTGGATGGCTTCATGCCCTATGCATTGGAGCGCGGCGATGTTGCCGGTGCGGTGGTGGCCGTGGTCAAAAACGGCGAGGTGATCTTCGCCAAGGGTTACGGATTCGCCGATGTCGCGAAGCACAAGCCGGTCGATGCCGAGCGCACGATGTTTCGGCCCGGGTCGATTTCCAAGCTATTTACCTGGACGGCGGTGATGCAGCTCGTTGAACAGGGCAAGCTGGATCTCGACCACGACGTCAACGAATATCTGGACTTCAAAATTCCGCCGCGCGCGGATGGTCCGATCACGCTGCGCGACATCATGACGCATACGCCGGGCTTCGAAGAGCAGATCAAATCCCTGATCGTCTCGGACCCGAAGCAGCTGGTGCCCCTCAAGGTTTACGCCAAAGAAAAGACGCCCGTGCGTATTTTCAAAGCCGGATCCACGCCGGCGTACTCCAACTATGCCACCGCTCTCGCCGGCTACATCGTTGAACGCGTGTCCGGACAGCCGTTCGACGACTACATCGATGCGCATCTGTTCAAACCTCTGGAAATGTCGCATGCGACTTTCCGCCAGCCGCTGCCCGCGGCCTTTCAATCAGACATGTCACAGGGCTACGCTCTCGGATCGCAGCCGCCGAAGCCCTACGAGATCGTGGTAGCAGCGCCGGCCGGCAGTCTCGCAGCCAGCGGCGTCGACATGGCGCATTTCATGATTGCGCACCTGGAAGGCGGCGAGTATCACGGCGCGCGCATCCTTGGCGCCGAGACGCTGAAAATGATGCATGAAACGCCGCGAGACATGATCCCGCCGCTCAACCGAATGATGCTCGGATTCTACGAGCAGAACTACAACGGCCACCGGATCATCAGCCATGGCGGCGACACGGTCTACATGCACAGCTATCTGCATTTATTGCTGGACGATCACGTCGGCCTGTTCGTATCCGTCAACAGTCAAGGCCGCGAAGGCGCCGCGGGCGCAATTCGCGGCGCGCTGTTCGACGATTTTCTCGATCGCTACTTTCCCGGCACGCCCGATGTGCGCCGCGTCGATGCGAAAACTGCCGCGGAGCACGCCAAATTAATGGCGGGCTATTATGAAAGTTCGCGCCGGCCGGAAACCTCGTTCATCAGCATCATCAACTTCGCGAGTCCCTTCAAACTCACCGTCGGCAAAGACAATCTGCTGACGGCGCCAGCCTTCAAGGGCCGCAACGGCGCACCGCGTTACTACCGTGAGGTTGCGCCCTTCGTGTGGCGCGACGTCGACAGCGGCTGGCGGCTCGCCGCGAAAGTCGTCGACGGGCGCGTGCAGCGCTTCAGCATCGATGAGATCTCGCCGTTCACCGTGTACGAGCCCAGCCGCTGGTGGCGCTCACCGGGCTGGCTGTTGCCGGCAGTGGAATTCTCTTTCGCTGCGCTCCTGTTAACGGCACTCCTGTGGCCGGTCGCCGCGGTCGTGCGGCGCAGAAACAATCTCAAGCTGGATCTGATCGGGCGCGACGAGCGCGGCCGGTTGCTGTCGCGAGTCGCAGCGGTCGTGGTCACGCTGGTATCGCTGGGATGGCTGGGGCTCTTCGTGACGATCAGCTCGAGGACCGCGATGCTGGGACCCAGCTTGGACCCTCTGCTGTTTCTGCTGCACTTGGTCTCGATCCTCGGGTATGTCGGCGGAGCCATCGTGCTGATCTGGGCCGCCACAATTGCTTGGACCGGCAAAAGGCGCTGGCCCGGAAAGATTTGGACGTCGGTGCTCGCCGTGTCCGCGGTGGTGATGCTGTGGATGGCCTGGGTGTATCACTTGACCTCATTTACTTCGAGGTACTGATACGCGCGGCCTGGTCGCCATCGGAGCCTGCGTCGGTATGGGCATCGGCGCGTGCGCGATGCCGGCTGCTCAAGCAGCCGCGGCCGACTACCCGGCTCTTGGCGCCCAAGTCTACGATCGCGCGGCACAGTACCTGGCGAGCAACCAAGAGAAACTGGTACTCAATGCTTCAGTTACGCCTCATTGGCGCCGCGGGCCCAAGGAGCGCTTTACCTACCGGCACGAACTCGGCGATGGCAGAGCCGACTTCGTGCAGGTCTGGGCCGCGACGGGCAAGCGGGCAGCGGCCTTTGATCAAGCCAGCGTCGCGGCGGGTCTTTCCAAGGCCCTTG
This sequence comes from uncultured Gammaproteobacteria bacterium, assembly GCA_963721095.1. GTDB lineage: Bacteria > Pseudomonadota > Gammaproteobacteria > Steroidobacterales > Steroidobacteraceae > Bog-1198. Next base: position 80,533 of record CAVRHU010000003.1, read on the forward strand.
GCCACGTTGTCGACGCACAGCGCCTGCCCTTCAAAGACTATGAGGAAATTTCGGTCGACCGGATCGGCTTTTCGGCCGACGGCAAGGACTGGAACTGTTCGATGCACAGCGTGGATTGCGCGGAACAGGCGCCTGCGGCGACCGATCCGTTCGCCATTGCATCGCCCGACGGACGCTGGCTCGCCTTCATCGATCACGGCAATCTGTGGATTCGTTCCGCGGACGGCAAGATTCGATTCGCGCTCACGACCGACGCCGTGCCGCACGATGAATATGGCGCGCCGGTCGAATCCACCGCCGGTGTGATAGCGAGCGGCGCCGCCGCGCGTGCACTCGCGGTCAGGGATGGACATGCCCTGCCCGGGCCGCCCGGACCTCCGCCAAAGCCGATCGTGCTTTGGTCGCCCGACTCGAAGCACTTACTCACGCATCGGTTGGATCAGCGCGACGTTCGTGAGATCACCCTCACGCAGTCGACGCCCACCGACGGCAGTGTCCGGCCGCTCTCGAATCACTGGCGCTATGCCATGCCCAACGACCCGGTTGTTCCGCAGATGGAACCGTGGATGTTCGACGTGGCGAATCGCACCGGTCGAGCGGTGGCCGCAGCCTCGCCATGCCTGTTCTTGACGCCGATCGAGGCAGGTGATGCGTGGTGGTCACCCGACAGCGCGCATGCCTATCTGATTGCCCGCACCCGCTATGCCAAGAGCATGAGCTTGAACGTCATCGACGCCATCAGCCGTTCATCGCGACAACTCTTCTCGGAAACCGGCAAAACGTATGTGGAATCGGCGAGTCTGGGCGAATTGCCCATGGTCTATGAGCTCGCGAATCACGACCTCTTGTGGTTCTCCGAACGCGACGGCTTCGGGCATCTCTATCTATATGACGGCGCCACCGGCCGCCTGAAGCGGCGTCTCACTGAGGGGCCCTGGACGGTTCGCAACGTCCTGCATCTGGATCAAGCGCACGGGTTCATTTATATCGCCGCGAATGAACGCGAGCCGGGCACCGATCCCTATTATCGCCAGATATACCGAGTCAGCCTCAAAGACGGGCGACTGCGGCTGCTCACCCCCGAAACGGCCGACCATGCGGTGCGTTCAGAACAAGAGGCCGGCGTGTTCGCGAACAAGAGCGCGGTTGCTGAGGGAAGCCCGGCGGATTCCTACGGCTTCTCGCCGTCGGGACGCTTCTTCATCGATACCTACAGCACAACCGGCTCACCGCCCATCACCGTACTGCGCCGCGCGGACGGCGGCCTGGTCGCCGAGATTGAGCGCGCCGATGTGACGCGGCTGATGGCGACCGGACTCCAGCCGCCGGAGCGATTCAGCGCACTCGCCGCCGATGGCAAGACCCTGCTGTATGGCAATGTACTGCGGCCCTCGAACTTCGATCCGAACAAGCGCTATCCCGTCTTGGACTCCCCGTATCCCGGGCCGCAATCGCATCGCGCACAGCCAAATTTCATGGCGACCGTTTTCGACCGATTGGGCGCGCAAGCCTATGCAGAATTGGGATTCATCGTCGTTCTGGTGGACGGGCGCGGATCGCACGGAAGATCCAAGCGCTTTCACGATGAGTCTTACGGAGGCTTGGGCCAGGCAGGGCATCTCGATGATCACGTAGCGGTCCTGCGGGAACTCGGACGCCGTTATCCGTATATGGATTTGGACCTCGTTGGAATCTATGGCACCTCAGGCGGCGGCTACGCCACGGTGCACGCGTTGGAAAAGTTTCCCGATTTTTTCAAAGTCGGCGTCGCCGATGCCGGCAATCACGACCAGCGCGGCTATATCGCCGTTTGGGGCGAGACTTATAATGGCCCGGAGTCGGGCAGCAATTACACCGATGCCGCGAATCCCCTGGCAGTCGGCAGCATCAAGGGCAAGCTCTTCCTCTTGCACGGCGACATGGACTCGAACGTCCTTCCCAGCCAAACCTTGCAGCTGGCCGATGCGTTGATTCGTGCCAACAAAGATTTCGAGCTGCTCATCGTACCCAACGCAGGTCACGGCACCCTGCTGCTGAGCCGCTACGCGCTACGCCGTTCTTGGGATTTTCTGGTGCGCAACTTGATGCACGCCGAGCCGCCGGCGAATTACGACCTGGCAGCGGCCGCAGCGGCCGCCGCCCACTAGCCCGGCCCGCTAGCCGCCGCCAAAGGTTTTGCCGCAATTCGTTCTTCGTTCCCTGCGGGGCCTTCCCGCGCGCTATTGGCTGAGCGCGGCTGCGGCGGGAGCCTTGCTGCGCGCGTACAGCTGCCAAATCCCCAAGGTCATCACGGGCAGAACGAATATCGCGAGGAAGGTGTACGCGAGGCCGCGATAACCGCGCGCGATCAAGGTCACCAGTCCGAATCGCGCGGCTAGGAATATCGACCCCAAGAGCAGCGCGCCGGTGATCCAAAGGCGCGCGGACTTCGACAGACTGCCTCCGGTGCGGGCCATGTACGCTTCGGCGATGCGTTCGTTGAAGGCATGAACGCAGCCGGTGCCGCTTTCCAGCAGCGCCAAAAAAATCATCAGCTGGAACAAATAATGAAAGGCGGGAAAATTCAGGCGCAGCAGCAGGAAATCCGACGGCAGCGCTTCGCTGCCGATCTGCGGGTAGTAGGCAATCATGCAGATGAAAAACAGCAGGGCCGGAATCATGGCGAAGGGCCCCGCCAAGGCGCCTGCAATGAGGGCATTGCGGTTGCTCTTCAAATGCCTCAAAACCGGCAGAATGATCACCGCGCCGACCACGTTATAGCCGGCGTAGGTAAATCCACCGAGCACCCATCCCTCGTGCGGTGCGGGTGTCGCCAGATTCGCAAGGATTCGATCGCCGAAGGCGAAGAACGACAGCACCACGAAGATGGCATACACGGCGTAGAGGAAAATCGAGACCCACTTGAACAGACGTTCCACGGAGGCGGTGCCGTAAGCGGTGACGAAACTGATGCAGGCGATGAGGCACAAAGTTCCGACCAGCGACGGCCAGCCCAAGAGCGCCGTGCCGATGGCTCCCGACGCGGCGCCGAAGACAGCCAGAATCAAAATAATGAACAGCAGATAGCAAATCTCAAAAATCACCCAGAAAGGTCCCAGGAGATTTTGAAAGAAGGTCCGATAGTTCCAGCTCTTGGTGGTGTAGGCCAGAGAAAACGTGACCGCGCACACCACGCTCCAGATCACCATCGCCAGAAGGATCGCGAGCAATCCTCCCTGCGGTCCGCTCGGCAGAAAAAATTCCGCGAGTTCGCGCCCGGTTGCATAGCCGCCGCCGATGACCACCGCCTTGAAGGCGAACCCCGGCAGCAGGTAACGCTGAAACCAGGAGCTGCCGGTCGCGGGAGCTTCGCTCACGGCGACTGGTGCGCCGCGGTCGATTGGTAGCCGGCGCCGTAGAGGACCTGACCGGGCTTCGCGCCGGTATGGCGGCCCTGGTCTATCACCAACTGGCCGTTGACCAGAACGTAATCGATGCCCGTGGGATAGGCCGTGGGGTTTTCATAGGTCGCCACGTCTTCCAACCGGTCCTCATTGAAGATGGTGACATCCGCCTTTAGGCCTTCGCGGATGACGCCGCGATCGTAGAGTCGCATGCGGGTCGCGGGCCAGGAAGTCATTTTGCGGATCGCGTCCTCGAGCGTGAGCACGTGGCGCTTCTTCACGTACTCGGCAATGACGCGCGGGAAATTGGCGTAAGCGCGCGGATGCGGCAGACCGATGGCGTCGATTTTACCCGGCGCTTCGTTGGCGCCGGCATCGCTGCCGATGCTCATCCAAGGCCAACGCAACGCCGTGGCGATGTCAGTCTCGCTCATCATGAAATAGAGTCCCATGGCGCGGTTCGGCTGCGCGGCGAGCACGATATCCCACGATACGTCTGCGGGATCTTGGTGCAACTGCTTGGCGATGTAGTCGATGCTCTTGAACCGATATTTGTCGTATTTTGGATTGAAGGCATTGGCGAGCACGACGTGATCCCAGCCGCCGCTGGCCTGAACCAGGTTGGACCAGCCTGGCTCCGATCCGGCGGCGATCTCTTTCTTGAGGCGTTCGCGCACCTTCGGATCTTTGAGTCTTTCGAGGCCTTTCTTCTCACCCTGCTCCCAGACCCAATTCGGCACCGTGATGTCGAGGCCCGTGCCGCCCGCGGTATAGACATACATGTCGGCCGCGATGTTCACGCCGCGCGCACGCGCGGATTCGATGAGCTCGCCGGCTTCCGGAACCAGCTTCCCCCAACCCGGCGCATAGGCGCCTTTGAAGTGGAAAATCTCGACCTGGATTCCGGTCTTCTCGCCGATTTCGATGGATTCGCCGATGGCCTGCAGCAGCTTGGCGCTTTCATCGCGCATGTGGCTGGCGTAGATGCCGCCGTATTTCGCAGCGACGCGCGAGAGTTCGATGAGGTCTTCGGTGCTCTGAAAACTGTCGGGCGGATAGATCAACGCCGTGGCGATGCCCATCGCGCCGGCGCGCATCGCCTCATCGACGTGCACTTTCATCGCGTCCATCTGTTGCGGCGTTGGATGCCCGGCGACATCCCCCATGACTTCGACGCGCGCCTGTCCGCTGCTGTAGTACGTGCCGAAGTTCAGCGAAATGCCTTGCGTTTCGAGCTTCTTGAAATACTCGGCAATATGCGCCGAGGGCACCGGGGTGCCGCCTTCTCCGGCGATCGCCGAGGTCACGCCCTCGCGCAGTTTGTTCTCCGCGAGGCCGTTCTTGAGCAGCACTTCGCCCGATTGATCCATCATGTCGATCCAACCCGGCGAGACATAGTCTCCGCGCGCGTCGATCTCGCGTGCCCCGTGGCCCTCAACGCGGCCGATCTTGGCGAAGCGGCCATCCTTGATGGCGACGTCGGCATTGACCCAGGGATTGCCGTCGCCGTCCAAGAGGTGTCCATTGCGAATCACGATGTCGTACATCGGCGGCGCCTGCGCGAATGCGCTCAAGGTTGCGGCAGACAAAAAGAGTCCCAGTGTTGCGGCGGCGATTCGTGCTTTCATCTTTTACCTCGGGCGTAGGGGCGCGCAGCTGCGGCCTTCAAGCGCGCACCCAACGCTAGCACAAAGATGGACGAGTGTTTTCTGTTTAGGCGGGTATGCGCCTAATTCAGCGCTCTTTCTACTAAAGCGGTTACCTGGATCCAGGGCACGGGTTCCTGGTGCATGGCGAAAACGGTGGTGACGTCGAGATTCTCGCGCTTCACGGCGTCCATCACTTCGCGCATCAATTCCGGCGCGTACAGAGACCCGTCGGCGTTGAGCGCCAGGGTGTCGCTGGCATAGAGCAGCTTATGCTCGGGGAAATACACCATGTACTGCCGCTCGGTGGAGGCGCCGCGCAAAGGGTACAGCTCCATGCGATTCGGGCCTGCTCCCACCACCACTTTTTGCGAGACGATGCGCCAATTGGGCTGCCTGGACGATTGCGCCAGCAGATCGGGATGTACATGGCGCGGCGAGGCGATAAGCCGGTCCAGGAGCGGTTGGTTCAAATCCAGGATGTAGACCGGCAAGCCGAGAGCCACGACCTGACGCACACCGCCGACGTGAGGCCAGGAATCCGAGGTCGACAGCACGGCTTTCAACGGCTGGCCCGGACTTTGCCGCTTCGCTTCGTCGACGACACCGGCCATATAGGTACCCGACAGCGGCGATTCGAGCAGCACGATGCCGTCGTCCTGTTTGATGATGGTGGCGTTCCAGGATCCTGGAAACAAGATGATGCCGGGTGCGAGCGTGACGCCCCGCTGGGCTTTGAACGGCCGCTCCCAGCCAGCCGATTGCAGGCCCTTCGGGGCGAGCTGTGCGTCCATCTTGAAGGTGGAGGCATCGATCGGCGGATTGAGGTCGACTTTGAGGACCTGTCTCGATTCCCACAGAATTCCGTTGCGCTCTTCGACCTCGTTGGTGGGATAGCGAAGGCCGTGCACGGTCTGCCAATTGTCGAAATAGATCCGCTGACGAACATCGCCCCACTGATACCAGTGGTCGTAGAACACTGCGACCGTTTCAACCGCATCGGGCAAGTGGTTGAAAGGGTTGATCAGCACGCGCACGGGCCGCCCCTGCCAGGTAAAGCTCAGCACGGGATGCAGGGTGGAGCGCACTCGCTGCGCCGTGTCAAAGTGCAGGTCCGCCGCGCTCAAGGCGGTGAGGAGCAGGCGCATCGGGCCAAGGGCCAGCACGAAACGCGCGGTTTCGATGTCGGCTCGTGAGGCGGGGCTGTCGGATTTCTCGGCGCGGTAAACGCCGCCTTCCGGGCCGGCGACGAAGGTGGTATCGGATTCCGATTGGCCGGGATCCGATTCGGGCCACGTCAGGTGCGTCTGGACCAGCATTCGCTGCGCCGCGAAGTCCATTTTTTCGTGGGTACGCGCGTACGCGGTGATGAAGGGTTCTTGGCGGTAGGACTGTTCGACCAGAAGCGTGTGCTGTATGCCTTCGAGGCTTAAGGCTTTCACCGCCTCGATGCGCTCGCGGCCGCCCATGGCGTTGAGCGCGAGCGTCACGCAGTCCTTCGGTGTCGGCGCACACTGCGGTGCGGTGTCAGCAGCGGCGCTTGGCGCCGCAAAGCCCGCGGCCGCGATCAAATAACCTGTGATAGCCGCGAAGAAAATCGTGCGCCGCATAGATATCCTTTCGTTTGAACCTGGCCCCTATGAGGCGCACGAGAATACAACAGGTCACAGATGAATCCGACTGTGACAAACGTGAGTCAGCAGATGTAGGACAAGGCTGACCGAGATTGCCAAGTCCGCGTGCTATCACGCCATGCGTCCGCGATCTAAGTTGAACGCGTGGCACGTTCAACTGTCTGCATTAGCACTTAACACCGTTGAACAAATTTTTTGTCACCATTAACTGGAAGGAGTGCCATGCATTCAGAACACAGAACTATTGGTGAGCTGGCTTACCGTCTTTGGCAGGCCCGCGGCTGTCCTGAAGGAACCGCTGAGACGGACTGGCTGGACGCCGAGAAGCAGTTGCGCGCCGCGCAGCGCGCAAACGATGCGCGCGCAGAATCGAGGGCGTCCGCCTCCGACACTACCGACCGCTCGCTGCAAGATACCTTTCCAGCGAGCGATCCACCTGCAAGCCAGGGGCCTGATGAGCCTCCGTCGAATGCCGACGCAAAATGGAAGGCCGCAGGCGCCTCGCGCACCGAACCCTCACGCACCGACCCCTCACGCACCGAACCCTCACGAGTCGACGTCTCGCGGGTCGAAGTTTCGCGGGCTGACGCGCCGCGGGCCGACACCTCGCGAGCCGACGCCTCGCGCACGCGCGCGCCCGCCCGGCCGCGACGTTCGAAATCCACTCCGGGCAAGCCGAGTGCCGACCCCCCGAGCTAAGCAGTGATGTGAGATACACGCGGGATGAATCGTGGGGCTGAAGCTCGGCTGGCTGTTGGGTTGCCTCGCGGTCTTGTTCGGTCTGTGCAGCCCGCGCAGCGCGTGGTCGCAAACACCCTCGCCGATGCAGGAGTGGCAGTACTCCGGGGGCATCATTCTCGCGCGGCTGTTCGAACCGAATCTGCCTGAGTGGCGGGTGGTGCTGGGGACTGCCGCGGACACGCAGCCGGTCTACTCCGGTGCCGATGCCTTTCGCGTGCAAGGCGGCCCGGTGATCGACATTCAATACCGCGACATCGCTTTCTTGAGCACCGGAGACGGCCTGGGCGTCAACTTTCTGCGCGGCGATCATTATCGCGTCGGCGCCGCCATTGCCTACGACCGCGGCCGGCTGGAGCGCGAGGATTACAACAATCTGCGCGGGATGGGCGATATCCGCGCCGCGCCGGTCGCCAAGGTGTTCGCGTCGTATGTGCTGTCGAAGAAATTTCCGTTGATTCTGCGCGTCGATGCGCGGCAATTGCTGGGCGGCGCCAATGGCGCGGTTGGCGACGCCGGGCTGTACATGCCCTTGCCGGGCAGCTCCAAGAAGTTCGTTATGTTCGCCGGCCCCTCGATCACGCTCGCCACGCATCGTTATTTGCAGAGCGAATTCGGCGTGACGCCGCAGCAGTCGCTGGCCTCGGGCCATCCGGTGTTCGATCCGCATGCCGGCATGGTCGCCGCCGGCGTGGGATTCAGCGCGACGCGATTCATCACGGAACATTGGCTGCTGAACTTGGACGCGGCAGTCAGCCAGCTGAAAGGCAGTCCGGATGTCAGCCCGATCACCGAGAGCAGAACGCAGCGCGAACTCGCCCTATCGATCGCCTACCATTGGTAGCGGTGAGTTCATCTATACTCGCGGCTCCAACCGCCGAAAGAATCCCAGAAAACATGCCCGACCAATCCTGGGTATCGATAACTTCCGGCGGCCTGACCGCGCAAATCGATCCTCACGGCGCGCAGCTCTCCTCATTGAGGATGCAGGATTCGAGCGAACTTCTGTGGAATGGAGATCCGGCGGTATGGGCGGGACGCGCACCACTGTTATTTCCCATCGTCGGCGTGCTGGTCGACGGTGTCTACCGGCTGGGTTCGAAGACTTACCGGCTTTCAAGACACGGCTTCGCGCGCGACAAACTCTTCACCCTCCAGAACTCGAGCCCGAGCAGCGCCGCCTTTTGTTTACGCGCCGACGATTCGACCTATGCCGTTTATCCCTTTCGATTTGAATTGGACGTTCTATACGAGTTGTCGGGCACGACCCTGTCGGTGACGGCGGCGATCCGCAATGCGGGCGACACCGATATGCCGGCCAGTTTCGGCTATCACCCGGCTTTTCGCTGGCCGCTGCCGTTCGGGCAGCCGCGCGCAGCGCATTTCATCGAATTCGAGTACGACGAGGCCGCGCCGGTGAGAAGAATCGATGCCGCAGGATTGCTGACACCGGTCCGGCATCCCACCCCGGTCGCAAATCAGCGGTTGGAATTAAGCGACGCGCTATTCCAAGAAGACGTGTTGATATTCGATCAGCTCAAGAGCCGTTCGGTCAGTTACGGCGCCACCTCGGGACCACGGCTGCGAATCGGCCTTTCCGACGCTGCATTTCTTGGGGTCTGGACCAAGCCCGGCGCCCGCTTCATGTGCATCGAACCGTGGCATGGCATCACGGATCCCGAAGGCTTCGTGGGCGACCTGATGCACAAGCCGGGCATGCGGGTACTGAAAAGCGGCGAGTCGTTTTTCGCGAAAATGGACATAACGTTGTTGGATTCGTAGGCTCCGGCCGGCGGCAGGGCTGCCGTTCACGGCCCAAGAAGCGCCGTCCGCGCCGCCGAACCGGCAATTCGGCGCAATTCCGCGGTGCTGGGCGTCTTCCGATCTAGAGTATCTCCACGGTCTACAACCACTCGGAGAATCACTTGAAAACCCTCAATGGCTTCGCGGCGCTGTCCCTCTCCTTGATCTTGGGCCTCGTTCCGTTCGCGCTGATCGCGGTGGACGATTTCGTGGTCGCCAAGGCGGAAGTTTCCACCTCGATCTCGGCCAATGCGGAACATGCGCTGGGGACGGAAGGGCGATAAACTCAGTTCCTTGAGCAACACGGGAACTGAATGAAGACCCAACCGCAGGTGCAGGCCGCCGATCCGCTTTCGGCGTTCGACGGTACCCACGATTCGGTAGTCGACTTCTTAAGGCGTCGGCTGCCGATGACGCTGGCGATCAACACCGTCATCGCCCTGCTCATCGCGCTTTTGCTGCACTCATGGGACGAGGTCATCCCGAATCTCGTCATCGCCTATTGCATCGGTCTCAGCATTCTCGCGCTGGTGGCGTTCGTGCGCTGTACCGTCATGCAGCGCTTCCACGGTCACCTGCATATGCGCTACGCGATCTATTTCGCGTTGATCGTGGCCGGAGCCACCGGCGGTGAATTGCTCTCGAAGCTGTTCCTGCCGCGCCAGTCGCCCACTTACACCATGCACGAGGGCTACATTTGGCTGGTCTGCATCGTGTTCTCGCTGGTGGCAGGCAGTATTGCGATATTCATCAATTTCAGCTGGGTGCGCCTCGCGCAAAGCAAGCGCGATGTAGAACGTGCCGAGCGCGCGGCGATCGAAGCGCAGCTGCGCGCGCTGCAAGCGCAGATCGAGCCGCACTTCCTCTTCAATACGCTGGCAAACCTCGATGCGTTGATCGCGACCGATGCCGGCTGTGCGCGGACCTTGCTCGGCAATCTGATCCGCTATTTACGCGCCGCACTAACCCATGCGCGCAGCGAGACGGCGACGCTGCATACCGAGGTCGAGCTGTTGAAGGCATATCTTGCGATCATGGCCTTGCGGCTGCCGAATCGGCTGACCACGGAATTCGATTGCGATCCCGATTGCCTAAGGCTGAAGTTCCCGGCGATGCTGCTGCAGCCCCTGGTGGAAAACGCCATTACGCACGGTATCGAACCGGCCGGCGACGGCGGCTCCATCCGCGTCAGCGTGCGCTGCGAGGGAGACAAGCTCATGGTGTCGGTCGATGATACCGGCGTCGGCCTCGGCAACGCGCATACCGCGGGCACCGGCGCCGGCATTCAGAATGTCCGAGCGCGGCTGCAGTCGCTGTTCGGCAGCGCGGCGCGTCTCGTTCTGGAACCGCTCACGCCGCGCGGCACGCACGCAGCCATCGAGGTGCCGCTTAATCTTTTGTCCAGACCGGCTGCATGAGCACGCCGTATAGCTACATCATCGCCGAAGACGAACCGCTGCTCGCACGAGTACTCGCCCAGCAATTGAGCGAACAGTGGCCCGCGGCCCGCTGCGCGGGGCTGGCTTCAAATGGCGCCGAAGCGCTCAAGCTTGCCGAGGAATGCTCTCCCGACGTGGCATTTCTCGATGTACGGATGCCGCAACTCGATGGACTCGAGGCCGCGCGCCAGCTATGCCTCAGGGAACATCCGCCCCTCATCGTCTTCGTCACCGCTTACGATGCCTACGCGCTCGACGCCTTCGAGACCGCCGCCATCGACTACTTGCTCAAGCCGGTCGAGATCGCGCGCCTGACCAAGTGCATCGAGCGGCTATCGGGACAGTTGAGCCGCGGCGGCGGCGATACGACGGCCAGCGAGATGGCGACGCGCATTGCCGAGCTGCTCGGCAGTCAGTCCGCCCGCAAGGAGAAGTTGCGCTTCGTACGCGCGGGCGCGGGCACGACGGTCAAGCTGATTCCGGTGAACGAGGTCTTGTGGTTCGAGGCCGAGGATAAATACATCACGGTGGCGACGCGCGAAGGGGACAGCATCATTCGCATGCCGCTGCGCGAGCTGCTCGAACAGCTCGACGAGGAAATCTTCTGGCAGATTCATCGCGGCACGGTGGTCAATTCGCAGCACATCGCGCATGCGAAACGCGATGAACTGGGGCACCTCACCCTGACGCTCAAGGGGCGCAAGGATGAGATCCCGGTGAGCCGCCAATTCGCGCATTTGTTCAAGCAAATGTAGCGGATGGCGCTCGTCGCGCGGCTGGCGCCTTTCATCGCACAGCGATGCCTGCGCGCTGCGCTTTATAAACATGCAATGAGCCGGGGATTATACTAAACGCGACGAAGGCAAGCGGGAGCGCGTTATGGTGCTGATTCGATCGAGCGGTTGGGCGATACTCTCGACCGCGCTGGCAGGCGCCGTCGCTGCGCTGACCGTGCAGGCCGCGGATGCTGGCGCCAATGCGGGTTCCGGTTACGGCGCCGCTGCGCCGGTCAGGATCAACCAGATCCAAGTGATCGGCACGCACAACAGCTATCACGCCGGGCTCGCGTCCAGCGAGGCGAAACTTTGGGAACAGAAGAATCCCAAACTCTATGAGGCGCTGGAGTATAAACACCGGCCGCTGGATCAACAGCTAAGCTCGGGCGTCCGACAGATCGAGTTGGATATTTTCGCCGACAGCCAGGGTGGTCGCTACGCGCATCCGAAGGGACCCGACGCCGTCGCCACGGCGGGATTGCCGAAAGATCCGGATTTCGATCCAGAGGGGCTGATGAACAAGCCGGGATTCAAGGTGATGCATGTGCAGGATCTGGATTACCGCAGCACCTGTCAGCAGCTGATTGCCTGTCTGAAAATCGTTCGCACCTGGTCGTTGGAGCACAAGAATCATGTGCCCATTTTCATTCTTCTCGAGACCAAGCAGTCCGAGCTGCCGCCGCAATATCATGCGCAGGTTCCGGAGAAATTTACCGCCGCGGTTTTCGATGCGCTCGATGCGGAAATCCGCTCGGTGTTTAACCCCAATGAAATGATTACGCCCGACCAAGTGCGGGGCAAACACGCGACGCTCGAGGGCGCCGTACTGCACGGTACGTGGCCAACCCTGGCCGGGGCGCGCGGCAAGGTGGTGTTCCTGATGGATCAGCGCCCGGTGGGGCCGGTTTATCTGGAGGGACATCCCTCATTGCACGGCCGCATCATCTTTACCAATGCGGAGCCCGGGCAACCCGATTGCGCCTTCACGGAAGAGAACGACGGCTCGCAGGAAGAGATCGCGGCGCTGGTGCGCAAGGGATACTTGGTGCGCACGCGAACCGATGCTGATACGAAGCAGGCGCGAACCAACGACACTTCGCGCCGCGACCTCGCCTTGGCGAGCGGCGCGCAAATATTGAGTACCGACTATCCGCAGTCCGAGCCCTCGCAATGGACATCCTATTCCGTCGGCCTCCCCGGTGGCGCCGTTGCCCGGTGCAACCCGGTCAACGGCCCACCCACCTGCACCAAGCAAGCCATCACTGAGTGAGGCCGACCGCGGCCCGCGAGGCCGTCCAGGTCGACACGCAGCCGCGCGTGCCGGCCGCGCGTCGGCTACACCGTGATCGACAGCTGTCTGTCCGTCGGCGCTGACATTTTTCCGAGACAGAAGACGGTATAATGCAAGCCATGACACCACCCACTTCGCGCTTGGATCCAGCCTTCCTCGCTCGCCAGAAGCGTCGGCTCACCGAATTGCGGCAGCAGATTCTTCGCGTGCGGCGCGGCGAAGAGAGCGCCGAGGCGAGTGCCAATGCGGATACCCACGGTCAGGCACGAGAATACGAGGATGACGCACAGAAGTTGGCGGCCCTGGAACTCGAAGGAAACCTCGAGGCTGCGGACGATGATCGCTTGAGCAATATTGAGCGCGCGCTGCAAAAAATCGAGGACGGCACGTATGGCTTGTCCGACGCGAGCGGCGCGCCGATCCCGAAGGAGCGGCTCGAGGTTGCTCCGGAAGCGCTGTACACCGTGGCGGAACAAAAATCGCGCGATGCAGCGCGCTCGTAAATAGGAGTTAGGAACATGTCCGCACCGACTGAACGTGCGATTCTCGCCGGCGGCTGTTTTTGGGGTGTCCAGGATCTGTTGCGGCGCTACCCGGGTGTCATCTCCACGCGCGTGGGCTACTCGGGCGGCGATGTGCGCAATGCGACCTATCGCAATCACGGCACGCATGCCGAAGCAATCGAGATCATCTTCAATCCGAAGGTGATCACCTATCGAAAGCTATTGGAGTTTTTCTTCCAGATTCACGATCCGACGACCATGAACCGGCAGGGCAACGATCGCGGCTTGAGCTATCGCTCGGCCATTTTTTATATCGGCGATGAGCAAAAGCGCGTCGCGGAGGACACCATCGAGGACGTCAACGCATCGGGGCTCTGGCCGGGAAAAGTCGTCACGGAACTCGAGCCCGCGGGGGATTTCTGGGAGGCAGAACCGGAACATCAGGACTACCTCGAGCGCTATCCTGACGGCTACACCTGCCATTTCATTCGTCCGGAGTGGAAGCTGCCGGTTCGTCCGGCCGCGAAACAAGCTTGAGGCGACCCCCACCTCGATGGGGGCTGTCGCGCCTCGAATGAGGGCGCGGGCAGTTAGATAGCTCAAGGCGCGGTTGTTATCTCATTGTATTTAATAGATTTTTTCGAGTGTCGGCGATGACGGCTCGCGACCGGGCGACGGTGGACGCGGCCCTGGCTCATTCGCCGATACCTACAGGATTTTCCGACAATTTCACTTGAAACGCTGCCGCATTGTTTCTAGGCTTGTTGTATAAACCGTAAGTAATCGAAGGTCTTGCGCGCGTTTATTCAATAAAATCAGAAAGAATCGTACTCATCCGGCTTCAAGGGATTTAAGACCATGGCTACACAGGCTCGATCCATCGCTTCGCTGACCATTTCTTTTGGACTGGTCGCCATTCCAGTGAAGCTCTATTCCGCGACGGTCTCTTCGGAACGCATCGCCTTCAACTTGCTGCGGCAAAAGGACGGCTCGCGGGTCAAGCAACAGTACATCGCGGTGAACGACGGCAAGATCGTCGAACGTTCCGAAATGGTCAAAGGATACGAGTTCGCCAAGGACCAGTACGTGATGTTCAGCGCCGAGGAACTCAAGGCACTCGAGGATACGACCAGCCACGCCATCGACATCGGACAATTCGTGCCGCTGGAATCGGTGGATCCGTTGTACTTCGACGGCACCTACTATCTGGCGCCCGATAAGGGCGGCGCGAAGCCCTACACCCTGCTCGCCACGGCGCTGGGCAAGTCGCGGCAGTGCGCGGTGGGGCGCTGGATTTCGCGCGGCAAGGAACACATCGTGGTGATCAGGCCGATCGAAGACGGTCTGGCACTGCATCAGCTGCATTTCAAAGCCGAGGTTCGCGATCTGAAGGATTTGGGCATCGAGGCGGCGCCGGTGTCGGAGCCGGAGTTGAAGCTGGCGCAGCAGCTCATTGAACATTTGGCCGCGAAGCGCTTCGACCCGAACGAGTTCGCGGATGAGCATCGTGCGCGCGTGCAGGCGGCGATCCAGAAAAAGGTCGAGGGGAAGGAAGTGTCGCTGTCCGAGGGGCCGGTTTCGGCCAAGGGCGGGAATGTCATCGACTTGATGGAAGCCTTGCGGGCGAGCATCGATGCGCGCGGTTCGAAGGCGACCGATTTGAAGGAGCGCAAGGCACCTAAGCGCGCTGCGGCCGCGGGGTCTGCGCGCAAATCCGCCCGACGATGAGATGCATGCCTACGACACGAAGGACCTGGAGCGGCTGTTCGGATTACCGGCTTCGGCTGTTCGTGCGTTAGCGCGCGCGGGAAACATTCAGCCCGTCAGGCGCTCGGGCAGATTGCACTACTCCTTCCACGATCTCGTGGTCCTGCGGACCGCGAGCGCATTGCGCGCGGCGAAGATCTCATCGCAACGAATCAACAAGACCTTGCATGAGCTGCGGTCGGCTCTGCCGGAAGGCTCTGCGCTCAATAAAATCTCGCTCACCGCGCTCGGCAACCGGATCGCCATCCGCGAAGGGCAGACGTTGCGCGAATCCGAATCCGGCCAGTACGCGCTGGCCTTGGAGATCATCGAAGAGAAGGGACGCCTGCACATCATTTCGCGGGAGGATGCGACGCCGGCGGCGGATCATTCCTCGCGCAGGGCCGATCAATCGTTGCGCGCGGCGGCGACGGTGGTCGGCGCGGCAACGCTCGCCGGTGCGGCGTCCGCGGACCAACACTACGAACGGGCGCTCAGCATCGAGGACGGCAATCCGCAGGCCGCGCAAAAGGCCTATGAATTGTGTCTCAAGGCGAATCCCGATCATCTCGAAGCGCGCATCAATTTAGGCAGGCTGCTGCACCTGGCCGGTCGGCTGACCGAGGCGGAACGAGTTTATCGTGTCGGCGCCAAAGCGGATCCGTTCATTGCATTCAATCTGGCGGTGGTGCTCGAGGATTTGGAGCGGGAGCCCGAGGCCATTCTGGCCTACCGCGAAGCTCTGGCGCTCGACCCCCAATTTGCCGATGCGCATTTCAATCTGGCGCGCCTCTACGAACGCGCCAAAGATCCCAAGGCGTCGCTGCGTCATTTGCTCGCCTACCGGCGCATGATGGATCAAGGCGCATGACATGGCGAAGCCGGCGCTCACCGTCTACCGCACCAAGCGCGACTTTTCGAAAACGGACGAGCCGTCGGGCGAAGAGCGCGTAGCCTCGTCCTCGAGACTGCGCTTCGTGGTGCAAAAGCATGCCGCCCGGCAGCTTCACTACGATTTCCGCTTGGAATGGGACGGGGTGTTCAAATCCTGGGCCGTCGCCCGCGGACCGTCCCTCAATCCTGCCGACAAACGCCTGGCCGTAGAAGTTGAGGATCATCCGCTCGACTACGGCGATTTCGAAGGCACGATCCCAAAGGGCCAGTACGGCGGCGGCACCGTCATGTTGTGGGACCGCGGGTTCTGGATTCCCGAGGGGACAAAGACGACGGAAGACGCATTGCAGTCGGGGGACCTGAAATTCACCCTGGAGGGCGAGAAGCTCAAAGGCAGTTGGGTGCTGGTGCGTATGCGGGGCGATAAGTTCAGAGGCAAGCGCACCAATTGGCTGCTGATCAAACATCACGACGCGGACTCGACGGACGCGAGCGGCGAGAGCGTGCTGCAAGAAGATCGCTCGGTCGCCTCGGGGCGCACGATGGAACAGATTGCCGCGGGCAAGGGCCGGCGCCCCAAACCCTTCATGCTGGCTACCACGACGCCGGGCAAAGCCGATGCGGTCTGGAACAGCAACCGCGCCGATGTCGGTGATGCCGACGGCCGCAGCGCTGCGGTTCGGAGCGAAGAGGATGCGGCGCCGGCCGCGCGGGTGCCGAAAGCTGCGGCTGCGCGGAAGGTTGTGGCGGCCTCGAGGGCCGCGGAATCGTCGAAGGGCACGGCAGCCGCCCCGAAGCGCGTCAAACCGGTCACGGTGAAGGCGCTGCCCAAATTCATCGAGCCGCAACTGGCGAAATTGGTGGATAGGCCGCCGGATCGCGACGGCTGGGGACATGAGGTCAAATTCGACGGCTATCGCGCGCAGGTTCGCGTTGAAAAAGGTGTCGCCGTCATCCGCACGCGCCGCGGCCTCGACTGGACCGAGCGCTTCCGCGCCGTTGCAAAGGAGGCGAGCGCATTTCCCGACTGCATCATCGACGGCGAGATCGTGGCGCTCGACGATCGCCAGCTGCCGAATTTCGGCGCACTGCAAGCGGCGTTGTCGGCGGAGAAATCCGACGATCTGGTGTTTTATGCGTTTGATCTATTGTTCGAGGGCCGCGAGGATCTGCGGACTCTGGCCTTGAGTGAGCGCAAGGCCCGACTCGAGAAATTCTTGAGCGCGCACGGCGCAAACAGCCAAATTCGCTACGTCGCACATTTGCAATCGAACGCCGAGGCCGTGCTCGCCTCCGCCTGCAAGATCGGACTCGAGGGCATCATCTCGAAGAAGCTGGATGCTTCATACGTCTCAGGCCGCAGCGATCGATGGCTCAAGGCAAAATGCCGTGCAGGACAAGAGATTGTGCTCGGCGGATGGACTACGGAAGCCGGCACGTTGCGATCGCTGCTCGCCGGTGTCTACCGCGACGGCCAACTGAGCTATGTCGGCCGCATCGGCACCGGCTACGGGCGGGAAGTCGTGAAAACGCTCTTGCCGAAGCTTTTGAAGCTCACGCGCGAGAAGAGTCCGTTTGCCGGACCCAACGCGCCGCCGAAAGAAAGCAACGTGCGCTGGCTCAAACCCGATCTGGTCGCGGAGATCGAATTCGAGGGCTGGACCAGCTCAGGGATGATTCGCCAGGCCGCGTTCAAGGGCTTGCGCGAAGACAAGGACCCCAACGATGTCGTGGCGGAGACAGCAACCATGTCAAAACCAGCCGAGCAGAAAGCGGCGTCCAAGACGAGCGCAATGCGCACAAGCACCCCGGCGGCGCCTAAATCGACGCGTGGTGCGCCAAAAAAAGCAACGACCGCGGGGACCGGGGGCTCCGGCTCATCGACTGTAATGGGCGTAACGCTGTCGAAACCGGACAAGGCGCTCTGGCCCGATGCGGGCGACGGCAAGCCGGTGACCAAGCTGGATCTCGCCCGCTACTACGAGCAGATCGGAGAATGGATGCTGCCGCATCTCGCCGGCCGTCCGTGCTCGCTGGTGCGGGCACCGGACGGTATCGAGGGGCAGCAGTTTTTCCAGCGTCACGCCATGCAGGGCATGTCGGACCTGTTCGATTTCGTGAAGGTGCGCGGCGACAAGGCGCCTTATGTGCAAATCGATCGGGTGCGAGGCGTTGGCGGCGGTGGCGCAGGTCGGCGCGCTGGAACTGCATCCCTGGAATTGCGCGCGCAACGATCCTGAATCCGCGGGCCGGTTGGTGTTCGATTTGGATCCTGCGCCGGATGTTAAATTCGATGCCGTGATTGCGGCAGCGCTCGACATTCGCGAACGCCTCGAAAAGCTCGGCTTGGTGTGCTTCTGCAAGAGCACCGGCGGCAAGGGCCTGCATGTCGTCACGCCCTTGCTCGAGGGCAAGAAGGCGGTGGCGTGGCCCATCGCCAAGAATTTCGCGCATTTGGTCTGTGCACAGATGGCCCAAGACAGCCCCGATCGCTATCTCGACAACATGTCCAAGGCGAAACGGTCCGGGCGGATATTTCTGGACTACCTGCGCAACGATCGCACCGCGACGGCCGTGGCGGTGCTATCGCCGCGAGCCCGCGAGGGCGCGCCCGTATCCATGCCCGTTGTGTGGCACGACGTCAAAAAGGGTCTCGATCCGAAGGCCTTTACCGTGCGCACCGCTCCAGCACTGCTGGCCAAGAATAAGCCCTGGAAGGATTATGCGGCCGGCGCGCGCTCGCTGACCGATGCCATCAGGCACATCACGCGGAACGCTCAGACAGGGTCCCAGCCGCATGAACTTCCGCGCACCAAAGCTGCCTTAAGCTACCGTGAACAGCTTGGACTCACCGTGAACAGCTCCGACGCCAAGACGGTCACGATCGTCGTCAACGCAACGACGAGCGTCTCCGGGCTCTTGAGTTCGGCTCCGGAGTCCAAGTCCTGCTTCGTGGTGGCGCATGGCGCCGGTGCCGGCATGCTGCATCCGTTCATGGTGAAGCTGGCGGCCGATCTGGTGGGGCGGGGTATTGCGACACTGCGCTATCAGTTCCCGTACATGGAAAAACACGGCAGGCGGCCGGATCCTCCCGCGCTGTGCCACGCCACGGTCCGCGCCGCCGTCGATGCCGCGCGCGCATTGCTGCCTGCGTTGCCCTTGTTCGCGGGCGGCAAGTCCTTCGGCGGACGCATGACCTCCCAGGCGCAGGCCGCCAATCCGCTTCCGCAGGTGCGCGGTCTGGCATTTCTGGGATTTCCGCTGCATCCCCCAAAGCAGCCGTCGGATTCGCGCGCAGCGCACCTTCTTAAAGTCCAGGTGCCCATGCTGTTCTTGCAGGGCGCACGCGATCTCTATGCCGAGCCTGAGCTGCTGAACCCGCTGATTACGCTGCTAGGAGCTCGGGCAACTCTAATGCTGCTACCGGACGCGGACCACTCCTTCCACGTGCCGGCGCGAAGCCGGTTCACCGACAGTCAAATCAACGACGACATGATCAACGCGCTCGCGGGCTGGATCGGTGCGGTAGCTCGCCGGTGACCTTGCTTGGCGAGCTGGTACGAGCCTCGCAACGCGTGGGCGCAAGTGCCGCGCGGCGCATGAAGGTCGCCGAATTGGCGGCGCTTTTGAAATCCCTCTCGCCCGAGGAAATCGATATCGGCGTGCACTATCTTTCGGGCGAGACCCGTCAGGGAAAAATCGGCATCGGCTATGCGGCGGTACGCGCGGCCGCATCGACCCCGGCTGCGGAAACGGCAACGCTGAGCATCGCCGAAGTCGATGCCAAGCTGTCGGAACTTGCCGCCATACGCGGAAGCGGATCCACCGCGCGGCGCGCCGCGGCTCTGCAGGACCTATTCGCGCATTCGACCGCTCCGGAGCAGCAGTTCCTGCTGAGACTCTTGATCGGGGAACTGCGGCAGGGTGCACTTGCCGGCGTCATGCTTGACGCCGTTGCCGCGGCCGCCGAACTTCCCGTGGCAACGGTGCGTCGGGCGGCGATGTATGCCAAGAATCTCGGCGCCGTGGCCATGGCGGCCCTGGGCGCGGGGACCGCGGCACTGGAGAAATTCCAGCTCGAGCTGTTCTCGCCGGTCTCTCCCATGCTGGCGCAGACGGCCGCCGACGTGGCCGAGGCCCTGCGGCAAATACAGGGCGCGGCGGCGATTGAGTGGAAGATGGACGGCGCGCGTATTCAAGTGCACAAGCTTGGGGACGAGGTGCGCATTTACACGCGCAGCCTGAATGAGATCACCGCGGCCATCCCGGAAATCGCCGAGCTCGCGCGCACATTCGCAGAACATACCCTGGTGCTCGACGGCGAGGCGATCGCATTCGACGCGTCGGGCCGGCCGCATCCCTTCCAGGTGACCATGCGGCGCTTCGGCCGCAAGCTCAATGTCGAAGCCTCGCGCAGCGCATTGCCGATCGCAGCCTTCTTTTTTGACTGCCTGCGGTTTGGCGCCGAGAGCATCGCGACGCGCACGACGCAGGAGCGTTTTCTCTCATTGGCCCGGGCCGTTCCGGCATCGTACTTGGTTCCGCGGCTCGTCACCGATTCGGAACCCGCGGCGCGTGCCTTTTATGAGGCCGCCCTCGCCGCCGGCCACGAAGGCGTCATGGCCAAGGCGCTTGACGCTCCTTACGAGGCGGGCAATCGCGGCGCGAGCTGGCTCAAAATCAAGCGAGTTCATACGCTGGATCTGGTCGTGCTCGGTGCGGAGTGGGGCTATGGGCGGCGCACCGGCAAGCTGTCCAATCTGCACCTGGGGGCCCTCGATCCGGCCGCCGGCGAGTACATCATGCTCGGCAAGACATTCAAGGGACTCACTGATGCGATGCTGAGCTGGCAAACCCAAGAAATTCTCGCGCGCGAAGTTCGTCGCGACAGCGGGACCGTGTACATCCGTCCGGAACTGGTCGTGGAAATCGCCTTCAGCGACTTGCAGGCCAGCAGCCGTTATCCCGGGGGGCTCGCGCTGCGGCTCGCCCGGGTCAAGCGTTATCGGAGCGACAAGTCGGTCGAAGACGCCGACACCATGGAGACCGTGCGCGTGATTTACGCCGCGCAATCGGTCGCGAGGGATGCCGAAGCTTAGCCAAAGATTGGCCGGCGCCTGGCTGGCACCTAGCCGCCGCGGCCGTCGGCGCGAATGCCCGGGGGCAAAACCGGGGTGATCGGGGCGATCTTGCGGGGTCGGCTGGCAAAGTCGAACAATTCGTCGATACCGCGCATGGCCGCGATTTCTTTCAATATGGATCGGGTTGGATACATCAGCAGCAATTTCTTGCTTTCATGCTCCGCCAGCGCTTCGGCGGCGGTGCGCCACACCAACTGCGACATTTCGCTTCCTGCGAGACTCGCGGTTTGGCGCGGCGGCACCGCGCAGAGGAAGAATCGCGTATCGAAACGCACACTGCCGGGCGGCGTGATCCAATGGCTGAAAAACGCGAGTTTATCCACCGCGAGGCGCCAACCCTGGGCGCGGCAAAGCTCGGCAATCGTGAGGCGGCCCGCGGAAATCTTCAGACGCGCCTCACGCAGGCGCGATTCATCCCACGAGGATAGGTCTGCAATTTCGCCGCGATCATCGTAGGCCAGCAGCAGGCCGCATTCCTCGAACGCTTCGCGAACTGCCGCGACGAAGAATCGCAGACCGTTCGACGGCAGTTCCAATTGCTCGCTCGCAAGTTCGTCGCTCAAACCATTGCAAAGGGCGTAGACCTCGGCGCTCTCATCATTAGGATCGAGTGCGCCGCCGGCAAACACATAGGCATTGGGCATGAAGCGTGCACGTTCGCCACGTTTCAGCAATAGGATTTCCGGTTGCTCGCCGCGTGCCCGCACCAGGATCGTGGTTGCGGCAAGCCGCGGCGTGACTTCGCGCTGAACGGTCATTCAACGCAGTTTAGTGCACACCCGCCATGATTTGCCACGTTTGCGCCCGCGCGGCAGCACTTTGCGCCCCTACCGTGTGCCCATGCGGGATGCAGCGCTCGAATTCCTGGCCTTCGGCTTAAGGCAAGTCCGGGCCTGCACTTTCGTGGTTCTGTTCTTTGCGGCGGTGTTTTTGATGCCGCGAGCCGGCGCCTTCGGGATTCCGCGCTACGACCTGCTGCTCGTCTATGCGGTCGCCGTCCAGGCGGGCATGGTCCTGGTCAAGCTCGAAACCTTCGATGAACTGAAGGCAATCTGCCTGTTTCATGCAGTGGGATTCATGCTCGAAGTCTTCAAGACCTCGCACACGGTCGCATCCTGGAGCTACCCGGACCCAGGCTACACCAAAGTGTTCGGCGTACCCCTGTTTTCAGGATTCATGTACGCGGCGGTCGGCAGCTACGTGATCCAGGCATGGCGGCTGTTTGAACTTCGCGTTCGTCATCACCCGCCCTACTGGATGGCCTGGTTCATCGCTCTCGCGATCTACGCTAACTTCTTCACGCATCACTACATCCGCGACTTCCGCTGGTACATCGTCGCCTGCGCGCTCGGCCTGTATGCCAGGACCACGGTGACCTACGTTCCGCTGCATCGGAGACGCAGCATGCCGTTGTTGGTGTCCTTTGTTCTCATCGGCTTCTTCATCTGGTTGGCGGAAAACATCGGCACGTTTTTCGGCGTGTGGCGCTATCCGAATCAGATCGGCGCGTGGGCCCATGTGCACATCGGGAAATGGAGTTCCTGGTCGCTGCTGGTCATCATGACCTTCACCATCGTCGCCAATTTGAAGCACATCAAGGCGCACATCCACGTGCCGGAATAGATCCTCGCGGCGGCATGGACAACGCACATCGCGTTCTTTGCTTCGGATTTTGCGCCCGGCGACGCGCGCGCAATCTGCGCGAAGAAGGCAAATTTGGCGATTGACGGTGATGGCCGAGCGGGCGCCTTACAGCCAAGGGGTCCTGCTCCCACGCCTCGAGTTCAGCGTTTAATTATGACAAAAGGTCTGAATTGAGAATATGCGCGGCTGGCAAAAAGTACTATATTTGGCTCAGGTTCCGTAAAACTCCTATACAAGGGACCAGGAGAATCAGGGAGTGATCTTTCGTCGCTTAAGCGGCTGGCTGGTGATATTGGCGGGCGTGTGTTCCTTCGCATACGGCGCTGAATCAGTTGAAACCTTTCAGGTCAACCTCAACCCGCTTATCGACAAGGCGCTGCGCCATTCAACGCAGTTCGCGGTGGACGTCGCGCGGCGCATCGATTCTGAATCGGGAGGCCGATGGCGGATCGATCAAACGAATGCCAAGTGGGACTACTCGATCCGCATTCCCTCGGCCGTCAGCATGGGGTTTCATGCAAGCAAACTCATATTACCCGCTGAAGGCACGCTGACCGTCACGGCAGCGGGCCAAAGTTTTACCATTAAGGGACGCGATTTGCGCCGCTCCGAATTTTGGAGCCGGCCGGTCAGAGGCGATCAGATCAGTATTCACATCTCGGTACCGAGGTTGATGCGGCATCAGACGTTCATCGACATCGCCGCTTTTCAGGCCGGTTACAAAAGCCTATCCGCCGAGTTCGCGGACAACCCGCACTATGCCGAGATCAAGCCGCGGGCTCCGCCAGCCTCGGGGAGTTGTGTGGAAAATTATGCATGCGACGCCACGGCGACGACCCAAAACGCCGCCAATGCCAGCGTTGCCATAGTCATCTCAAACAAATTTGAATGCAGCGGCACGCTGCTCAACGACGTTCCGCAGGACGGAGCGCCCTACGTACTGACCGCAAGACATTGTGAAAATGGCGAGGATGCCGGCGGAGATCCGGCAGCGGCCGCCAGTGTCGAGATATTTTGGAATGCGGTGACGACCTGCGGCGAGACGTTGGAGTCTATTTTTGATGCGACAGCGCAGGTTCAGTTTGGCGCAACGACGGTCGTCGAACAGCAAGACCAATGGCTGATACGCCTCGATGCAGCCTCACCCGCGACCAACGTTTACTACGCTGGATGGGATGCCACCGGTGCGGAATTGGTGGACGGATACTCGATCGAATACGCGGGCGCCAACACTCAGCAATACGTGACCTGGGCGGGATCGGCCATCACCGAAGTTCTCAGCGCACAGACACTGGGTGTGGGATACAACTCGACCTACTGGGGTGTCGTCAATTCTCTGGGCAGCGTCGATCATGGCGCGTCGGGATCAGGCCTTTTCAATACCAACAATCTGGTGGTCGGGTCCGCGAGCCGCGCCCCGACAGCCACAGGAATTTGCCCTTTGGTTCCGCCACCGCCTCCGAGCACGAGTACCGTCGTGGCGCTCTACAACAAGTTGGCGAGCACATGGAGTTCGACCGCCGATGCGTCGAGCAGTACAGGCACCACGACGATGGCATCAGTCCTCGATCCCGCGAACACGGGGACCACGGCCATGTCCGGAATCCTTGGCGCGCCCGCTGTTGCGACGCTCTCGACCTCGCAATCCTCTTCACAAGTTGGTTTCACCGTTTACCTGGCGTTCGAAACAAACGCGGGCGCGGTGTGCACGGCCACCGGCGGCATGCCCGGCGATGGGTGGAGCGGCACGCTGAACGCGTATCCTCTCGGAAGTTTCGCCGTGTCGGAAATTCAACCCGGGAGCGTCACTTATGGCATGACTTGCATAAGCGGCTCTCGGTCAAGCTCCGCGCAAGTAATCGTTACCTGGTCGCTGGCACCTCCGGTGTTGAGCTTCTACGACCAAACGTTCCCCTACGGACTGTATCCCGGGATTGCG
The DNA here is from genome assembly GCA_963721095.1 of uncultured Gammaproteobacteria bacterium. GTDB lineage: Bacteria > Pseudomonadota > Gammaproteobacteria > Steroidobacterales > Steroidobacteraceae > Bog-1198. Next base: position 105,110 of record CAVRHU010000003.1, read on the forward strand.
AACCCGTTCGTCTGGAATTCCAACCAATCCTCGTGCACCGCAACTGGCGGCACCGCCGGCGACGGTTGGACCGGAGCGCTTCCGGGTTCCGGACAGGCCAATGTGACGGAAAGCCGACCGGGAACTTACGTCTATACGCTGACGTGCGGAACCGGCACCCAGATGATTTCGCAGACTTTGACGCTCACTTTCGGCGCGCCAACGGCATCAATCTCGGCGAATGCTCCGGCGGGACTGCGCATCGGACAAACAATCGCTCTGCTCTGGCAGGGCAGCGGACAGTGCACGGCGTCCGGAGGCAGCAGCGGCGATGGTTGGACGGGCGCACTCGACACCTACGGCGACATTTACCTAACTGAGCAAACAGCCGGGACCTACACCTACACGATCAGCTGCGGACCCGCGGCAATCGCGGCGGTCGCCCAGGCTTCTTACACGTTTAGCGGTGCGGCGCCCAGCGCCGCCTTGACGGCGGCGCAGCCCACGCAGCTCATCGACCTCTCCGTCCCAACTTACCCGACGCTATTGACGTGGTCATCGAACGTGCAGCCCTGCAATATCGACTACACCGGACCGGTGAGTGCGAATCTATTCAGCGGATATCCGTCGCAGGGGACCGACACGCAGCCGCAATTCATCGCGGGGCTGTACACCTACACCTTGAGTTGCGGAAACGGGCCGACGCTTGCCACGAGCACCGCCACGATAAATTGGACGCAACAAGCCGTACCGCAGGTGACGTTGTCCACAGTGGGAGATGAGTTTGTGGTCGCTACCGGCGGCTATTTGCATTGGACCACCAATGTTCTGCCCTGTATCGGCAGCGGCGGCACCAGTGGCGATGGTTGGAATGGCACGCTGCCGTACTACGGCGGTGTCGGCAATTCCAGCAATGCGCTCATCGCGGAACCGGCCGCCGGAACCTACACCTTCACACTCACGTGTGGCGTCGGCAACGTCGCCACCGCCCAGGCCACCGCCGTTTATAACAACGCGGGTGGTAGTCAGCTGACGCTCTCGCCCGGTACATCCCAGGTCGTGACCGGTCAGCCAACAAACGTTACTTGGAACTCAACGGTAGGTTCCTGCACGGGCTACGATGGAAGCGCCGGCGACGGCTGGAACGGCCCGCAACCTGCGCAGGGGTCGATCAACGTCATTGAAACGGCGCCGAACGATTACACGCTCAGCTTGGTGTGCGGCGTCGGTGCGCAAACCGTGGAGGCGCAAACCAAGTTGTATGTCTTTGCGGCAACCGCCGTTTCGGCACAACTGGCCCCCAACAATTTTTCCAGTGCGGTTGGTCATCCGGTCACGCTGCAGTGGACGGGCTATCAAGCGGCATCCTGCACTGCGACGGGCGGCAACGCCGGTGACGGTTGGACAGGAACATTGCCGTATTTCGGCTCAATGATGGTGAACGAAACGCAGACCGGTTCCGTAACTTATGGATTGACATGCCAAAACGGATCGTTAAGTGCGCAGACCTCGGCAACCGTGCAATGGGTACCTGCTCCTGCCGTCACCCTCGCGTCGAGCACGCAGCAAGCGGTGTGGGGCACGCCGTTCACATTGACCTGGGTATCCAGCGGCGCGGCCAACTGTAGTGCCTCGGAAGACGGCGGCCTGAATGGTACGTGGACCGGGCCTTTGAGTGATTCCGGTAGCGCATCCGTGGAAGAGGCGGTCGGTGCAACGCATACCTACGGGATCACCTGCATGAGCAGTTACGGAAACATTCAAGCGCAAGTCACAGTGAATTTTTCAGCTCCGCCCGCAGCGCCCACCCCGCCGCCTGCAAGCGCAGGCTCGAGCAGCGGCTCTCACGGCGGCGGTGAACTGGACTTCGCCCTCCTTTGCGTTCTTGCTGCGCTGGCTGCGAGCCGATATTGGCGCGTGTGCCGAAGAACCGGGAACTAGGAGCTGCTCAATTCAGCGTAGCACCAAACAGCCGGAACAGGCGCTCCCAATGGCGCTCGGCCGCCGGCTTGTCGTAGGCGGGACGCGACGGAAAAGCGAATCCATGCGCTGTGCCGGGATAGATTTCGACTTCCGCGTTGCCGCCCTTCGCGGAGATTTCGGCTCGCAACCGGTCGATCATCTCCAGGGGCGCGTAAGTATCGTTTTCCGCGCAGCCAAAATACAGACGCGCGTCGGTGCGCTGCGGCGCCAAATGCGGACTGTCGGGTTTGTCGCTCACGAGCGCGACGCCGTAAATGGAAGCCGCCGCCCGAATGCGCTCTGGGTGCCGAACGGCGGCGTTCATGGCGTATTGTCCGCTCATGCAATAGCCCACGCAGCCCATCGGACCGCGCGAGGCGGCCTTGTCGGACCCGGCGAAAGCCAGCAGCGCATCGACATCTTTCATGATCATTGGGATGTCAATGGTCGTCATCAGCTGCAGCGCCTTCTGGCGCGTGGCGATATTCGCCTCACCCACCACCGAGCCGAGTTCTTCGACATTGGAGCGGTAATATAAATTCGGCAGCATGACGTAGTAGCCCACGGTGCCCAAGCGGCGCGCCATGTCGCGCAATTCCTCGCGGATGCCCGGTGCATCCATGAAAAAGATGATCGCCGGATGCGGCGAATCGCGTTCGGGATGGCAAATGAAAGTGTTCATGCGGCCATCCGGCGTCGCAATCTCCATTTGCCGCTCTATCATGCGCTCACTACTCCTGCGCGCCGGCCCCGACCGCAACCCAGGCAAGATCGCGATTCGACACCGATTCGACCTTGAAATTTTTGGCGGCCGCCGCCATCCGCGTGAGCGCTTGGGCGAGGGGCATGGGCGGCTTGAAGTCGCCTTTCTTGGTTTTGTGAAAGCGCACAGGATTGATGCGCGCGACCACATAGTTGCGCAGGTACGGCGACTTGAAGCCGCGGGCCTGCAGCGTGTCGATGATTTTTTTCGCGCGGGCATCGATTTCCAGCAGCCGCGATGCATGGCCTTCGCGTTCGCGCAGGCTTGCCGCGAGTGTGCGTTCGCTGAACCGATCGACCTTTTTGAGAAACGAGCTGTACGCGCCGCCGGCAAAGCGCGATGATTTTTCGTACACAATCCCCAGCGTCAAAAGTTCGGCGGCCTCGAATTCCTTGGTGTACTGCGACTCCTTCATGCTGCCGTGCCGTTTGGCGAGGTTGCGCGCCATGCGGACGACTTCGAGGCTGCGATCGCGCAAGTTGTGTGCCTTTTCGGTGTTGAGGGCAAGAATGCGGTAGGCCAGCGTCTCGTCCGGAGAGATCAGGGCCGTAATTTGCTTCAGCCCGAGCACCTTTCCCGCCGCCAGGCGGTGGCGGCCGTTCGGCGTCCAGAGACGGCCATCCTCGCCGCGCACCACGATCAGCGGATCGAGGAAGGCCGCCGTCTCGTCGATCTTGAGGGCGAGGCGCTTGGCGTGCGTGGGGGACAGATCGCGTTGGAACGGCGTGGGCTGCACAGCGCTCAGCGGCAGGGATGCCAGCACCAGGGCGCGTCCGCCGAGAGGATCATGGTAAGCGCCGATCGGCGCGCCGCCGGCGCTGCGCACCAATGCGACCACCTCGGCGATTTCCGCACTGTCCAGGGCAATGGCCACTTGCGCGGCATCCAAGCCGCGCGCGGTACCTCCCGGCGCCAACTTTCCGCGGCCGCGTTTGGCGGTGGTGCGGCTTTTAGTTTTGCGAGCGGTCTTGGTTTTTGCGTTTGCGGTCGCCATGGGCTTGTGAGAGTCTCATTTATCGTAAGAGTCTCCTTTTAAGCGTGCGGCGTAAAGAGGAATGACGCAGCCGGCGCGATTGCGGCGCCTGTCACGGTGATTTTGGATTGTGGTCGACCTGCGTGATGAGGCAGGCGCTGCGGTTGCCGGTCAAGTAGATCCACAGCCAGCTCATCGCCACGGAAAATCGGTTGCGCAAGCCGATCAAGAAATAGATATGCGCCAACCCCCATACCCACCACGCGACCCACCCCTTGAGCTTGCACCAACCAAAGTCGATGACCGCCGAGCGCTTGCCGATGGTTGCGAGATCTCCGGCATGTCGATAGCGAAACGGCCGCGGCGCTGAATTGCCGGTCAGACGCTGTTGGATGGTCCGGGCGACGTGGGCTCCTTGCTGTTTGGCGGCCGGCGCGATACCGGGGGCGGGTTTGCCGTTCCAAACGTTGACGGTTGCCGTGTCGCCAATCGCGAAAATTTCCGGGTGGCCCGGTACGGTGAGATCCGCCTCGACCTTGACCCGGCCGGCAGAATCCGCCGGCGCGCCGAGCCAGATGGCCGCCGGTGATGCGCGAACGCCGGCCGCCCACAGGATCACATCGGCCGCGACGATTTCGTCGCCGATGCTCACACCGCCGGCAGTGCAGCCGGTCACGGGAGAACCCAGTCGCACCTCGACCCCGAGACGAGCGAGCGCGTTGCGTGCGTACTCCGACAGGTCCGGCGCAAAAGCCGGCAGCAGCCGCGGGCCTGCCTCGATCAGCACTACCCTTGCCTGCCGCGTATCGAAACGGCGGAATTCGCCCTTGAGGTTTTGGTACACCAATTCCACGATGGCGCCGGCCAGTTCGACGCCCGTGGGTCCGCCGCCGACGATGACGAAGGTGAGGAGCGCTGCGCGACGCGCAGGATCGCTTTCCCGCTCGGCGCGCTCGAGCGACAACAACACCCTGCGGCGAATCGATGTCGCGTCCTCCAAAGTCTTGAGCCCCGGCGCGAAGGGCTCCCAATCGTCGTGACCGAAATAGGCGTGGCGTGCGCCGGTGGCGAGAATCAGGGTGTCGAAGGCCACAGCCCCGCCGTCCTCCAGCTTGACGCTGCGATTTTTGAAATCGACTCCCGCAACTGCACCGAGCAGTGTGGTCACTTCCGCGCGTTTGCGCATCAAGAAGCGGATCGGCCAGGCGATTTCCGACGTCGCGAGCGCCGCGGTGGCGACCTGATACAGCAGTGGTTGAAATAAATGATGGTTGCGCTGATCGACGATGGTGATGCGGACAGCGGAACTGCTCAGCTTCTGCGCGGCGGTGAGGCCGCCGAAGCCGGAACCTACGATGACGACATGATGCAGGCTTGGCATCATCAATGGCCCCTTACAACTTGGCTAGCACATCTTGCGCCAAGGAATCTTCAAACGATTTGGTCATCTCCCGTGAAAAGCCAAACACCTTCACTTGAAACGCAAAAGCGCCTTTCCTGACGTTTAATCCCAAGCCAAATCCGGGCGTGTCGATGTAGTAGGCCTCATCGCCAATGCCGCTGACGGGGGTTTTTTCGATGCCCTGCACAGGGGTCTTGCCGCTCTCGAAACGCTCGATGGGGCTTAACTTGCCCACGGGGCGGAAGATCGTGAGCAGGACATGCTTGCCGCTGTGGCTGGGATCATTGGGCTCTCCCCATCCGCACAACGCACTGCTCGAGCCTATGTGGCGGCCGGCGTCGATGGCCACGCCGAGTACCGCGCCGATTCTGTTTTGACTCAAGAAAGAGCAGGCGTCGCCCGCTTCCCGGCCCGCGCTCGCAGAGCCGCTGAGCAATACGACCACCATCCCGCAAATGATGGTCAAACTCGCTTGAATGCGCATCGCGAACTCCTGCCGAAGATGTTGCGAGCTTAACGCATGCCCTGACCCTCGATCCATTTATACTGTCTGCATGAGTACCCTGCGCCTGCGTGCCCTGCTGTTGACGGCGCTCTTCTGGCCGGCGGTTTACGCCGCAGCGAGCGAGCCCTCCATCGTGCTGACCTCGTGCCGCCTCGCGGATCTGGCTCGTGCAGCGCGGTGTGGGAGGCTCAGCGTTCCTGAGAACCCGGATGAGCCCGGCGGTCGGCACCTCGCAATCGGCGTGGCTGTTGTTCCCGCCGCGCATGGGCCGGCGCGCGCCGACCCCATCGTCGTTCTGCAGGGGGGCCCGGGCGAGGATACGATCAGCTCCGCCGCTTATTATGCCGAGCGCTTCGCGCCGTTGCTCGATGATCGCGACCTGCTGCTCGTCGATGAACGGGGCACGGGCAAATCCGGCGCGCTGCCCTGCACGTTGTATTCGGCCCGCCATCCCGCCGTGAACTTGCGCGATGTCTTTCCGCTTGCGGCGGTCAAGCGCTGCGCACAACGGCTCCGTGCGCGCGCCGACCTGACTCAGTACACCTACGATCGATTCGCCAACGATCTCGAACAGGTGAGGCGGGATCTCGGCTACGGTGCGCTGAACCTCTATGCCGGATCCTATGGCACGCGAGCCGCCCAGATGTATTTGCGAAATTTTCCGGCCAGCGTGCGCACCGCGTACCTGGGCAGTCCCGTTCCTATGGATGCGGCCAATCCCCTGGCATTCGCCAAGACCGGCCAAGCGGCGCTCGACCAGCTCTTCAGTGCCTGTGCTGCGGATGAGAAATGCCGCGAGGCATTTCCCGATCTGCGCGAGGAATTTCGCGCGGTGGCGGCCAGGCTCGATTCGGGGTCGGTGCGGGTGTCGATCCCCGGGCACGCGGGGACGGCAGTGCTCAATCGCGGTCGGGTGGCGGAGTGGATGCGATCGAAGCTCTACCGGCCCAAGAGCGCGACGATGCTGCCGTGGATGATTCATCGGGCTTACGCAGGCGATTGGAGTCCGGTCGTCAAGGATTTACTCGCGAGCGCGCGCGAAGCCGATTCGGAGTTCAGCTCGGGTCTGTTCTTTTCGATCACCTGCAGCGAGGATGTCGCGTTCATTCGTGAGCAGGATATTGCGGCGCAAACGCAGGGCACGTTTCTCGGCGACTATCGCGTGCGACAACAGCAGGCCGCCTGCAAAGAATGGCCGACCAGACCGCTGCCGGCGGATTACCGCCGACCGGTCACATCGGCTGTGCCAACCTTGTTCGTGTCGGGCGATGCGGACGGCGGTACGCCGCTTTGGTATGCCGATCGGGTTGCGTTGGGATTTTCCAATCGCCTGCAAGTCATCGTCAAAGGCCAGGGTCATACCGAGTGGAGCGACTGCCTGGCACAGTTGCACCAACGACTGGTGCGCGACGGGACCCTGAACGGACTTGACCCCTCCTGCCCCGCGGTGCCGCGTCCGCCCTTCAAGCTCAAGTAGGAGATTCCAGATGAGGCGTGCGCCACGGCAAGCCCGCCACTTGATCGCCGTCCAGCGCCCAAATCAACAGCCCTTTAGTTGCGCTCCATACTCGCCGAGTTCTCGCGTAAGCTGGCTGTTGTCGCCGAGCGGAATCACGCGACCGCCGGCGACCAGCGCGGCGAACGCAAATTTCAGTCCGCGCAATGCTCGGGCGGCGCGCGTCGGCTTCGAACCTTGGGTCGGCCCCGGGGCATACTTCGACTTCAAAGTTGAAGCCTCGTCCGTGCGCATGGCCGCCTCGGCCGATGCATTTCGGGCTCGGGCTCGATAAATCTCCGGATGCGACATGCCGAGAAGACCGATTGCGATTTTTTGAATTTCACTCATGGCGCTCACCCTCCTCCTTTGCCTTTCCAACTCCACAACGACAGCTTGCCGCGACGCGTCTTTTGGAACAAATGCAAAGGCTGAAGAGAGGTTAAGGAACGCTTAACACTGAAACCTCTCTTCATTTCGGCAGTGATGGCTCTCGGCGGCCTGCGAGAGGCAAACAGCCTCGAGTCGCGCCGCCAGCGACTAAATCAGGCTGCCTTGGCGGGACTCGCTCGGAATGCCTGCAGACCCTCGATGAAGGCTTCGATCTGCGGATCGGTCCCGATGGTGATGCGGCACCAGTTCTCGAAGGGCGGGAAACGACGCCCGACCAGGATATTCCGATGCCCCATGAACTCGCTGAACTGCTTGATCGGCACGCCCGTGTCGAAGAAGACGAAATTGCCGTGAGGCTCGGCATACGCAAAGTGCAATCGCGTGAGCTCGGCGGTGAGGCGGGCGCGGCTGGCCACGATCCGTCGTCGGCAGTCTGTCAGGAACGCCTTGTCGCCGAGGCTCGCAGACGCACCGCGCACAGCGAATATGTTGGGCGTGGTCATGCAGGCGGCGGAGACTTCTTCGATGATCTCCGGCCGGGCGATCCCATAGCCGTACCGAATCCCAGCCATGCCGTGGAGCTTGGAGAATGTCCGCAACACGATGACACGCTTGGGCCCCGTGACCAATCTGGCCGATGAGGATGCGCCCTCGACGAATTCCAGATAGGCCTCATCGATGATGGTCGTCACATGATCCGGAAGCGCGGCGACGAATGCTGCAATTGCCGCGGAATCGACCATCGTGCCCGTCGGGTTGTTTGGATTACAGATATACACTGCGCGCGTCTTGGCGGAGACCGCCGCGTGCATCGCGCTCAAATCGTGGCGCAGCTGTTTATCGACGGGCACCGACTTCAGAGTCGCCCCTGTGTGCTGCGCGTATTTGGTCAGTTCGGCGTAGGTGGGTTCGGCAGCCACGATCTCGCCGTTCTGACGCGCGGCCAGCATCCCGAGTGCTCGCAGCAGTTCCCCGGAGCCGGTGCCGGTCACGATGTGATCCGGCGCGAATCCTTCTTTTTCGGCGAGCAAGTTGACGAGCATTGGATTCTCATCGTCCGGATAACGACAACCGTCCGCGATCGACCGGGAAATTGCAGCGCGGGCGGCGGGCGACGGACCGTAGGGATTCTCATTCCAACACAACACGATGGGCTCGGTGCCACCGGCCGTCGGAGCCGCGGCGAGGCGCGCACCCTGTGGTGCCGAAATGCTGCTCACGGGACGCATCAGCATGAGCGCCGATGCGGTTAATAGGTCACGGCGGCTGAATTCCATGGATCGGCACCCCCAGCTTGCGACAGGTCCGGATTAACGGACTCGATTTCCGGGCCTAGGGTAGCAGATTGCGTTTCGCCTTGATCGAGGCTCGCCAGACGCCGATCCCGCTGCCATGAAATTATTGACCCAGTGGGCCGCACCCGGCTTAACATGGCCGCTGGATGACGCCACTGCACTCGACCTTGAAGCGCGCCCTGACCATCGATGGCCGGGAGTACGTTTTGACCTTGACCGAGACGGCGCTGAAACTCACGCTCAAAGGCAAGCGCAACGGCGTTGAACTGCCCTGGTCGCAACTCGTCAACGGCGAGGCCGCGCTCGCCGTCGCCCTGCATGCATCGCTCGGTGCCTTCGCGAAGAAAGACAAAGAATCGATTGCCTCTAAACCCAGTGCGGCGTCGAAGCCGGCTGCGACTGCTGGACCGGCACCGGCCGGAAAGCCAACACGAGCCGTCAAAGCTGTACAAGGTGCCAAGGCAAAGCGTCGAGCCAAGCCCACGCGAAAAAAATGAGGTTGGCGCGGCAGCGCCGGCGTGCGATTACACGCCAGCTTCCCCCAATCCTGGGCGACATCCCCACCAGCAACTTTTTGCATCAAAGTTGACAAACGTCGATATTCACCCTAAAAGGTGAATATATGACCGAACCGACGAAGCTCGATAACATTTTAGGGGCGCTGGCCGATCCGACGCGGCGGGCAATTTTGCTGCGCTTGTCGCGGGGCGAGGCGCGGGTTACGGACTTGGCGGCGCCGTTCGCCATCTCGCTCAATTCCGTCTCGAAACACATCCGCATACTCGAGCGCGCGCGGCTCATCGAGCGCCGCAGGATTGGACGCGAGCACGTGTTGTCGAGAAATCCGCGTGTCTTGAACGAGGCAGCAGCGTGGATCGAGACACTTCAAGCCAAATGGCAGAGCCGCATCGATCGGCTGGAAAAAGCACTGGACGAGGAGGAATCGTGACAACCCATCAGAAAGCTGTGAACCCCAAGCATTTCGTCATCGACCGGACACTCAAAGCTTCGGTGGAGAAGGTGTGGAGAATGTGGACGACCAAGGAGGGCCTGGAGAAATGGTGGGGGCCGGAAGGCTTCAGTTCCACGGTGCGCCATCTCGAAGTGCGCACCGGCGGGCGCTTTGAAATTGTGATGACCGCCATGCTGCCGGAGATCATCGCGCACCTGAAAGCTTCGGGCATGGGCGAGAGTTCGGTCGCCAAGGGGGATTACACGATCGTCGAACCGGGCCGGCGGCTGGTCTATACCAACGCGGTGGATTTCGTTCCCGGCGTGCCACCGTACACCTCAACCACGGAGGTCGAAATGTCCGCCACCGCCAGCGGCGGCACGCGGCTGGTCATCACGAATGATGTCATGCACGATGAGCAATGGACCGCGATGGCGACGATGGGGTGGACGCAGCAGATCGGCAAGCTCGAAAAGCTATTGAGCTGAGCCGGACAAGTCCTGGCCGCGCGCTGCTTGGACTCTCATCGGCGTGAGCCGCCCGGCGGCGTGCAGTCAAGCACTCACGAGTCGGCAGGGAATCGGGGCGCTTTCGTCGTAGTACCAAATGGCGCAAATGCGATGATAGCCGTCGGCCACGACCATCGGTACGCCTCGGGTCATGTCGCCGCGCACCAGCAGCACCGGCGGCAAGCCTTTCCCCTTGTGGATTCGCGTCAGGTCCTCTTCGACGTGCGGGTTTTCGCGCGGCAGCAAGGGCAAATTGGCGGCGCGCAACAGGTCCTTGGCCGCGTGTTCGACCGTCTTTGCCTTACGAAACGATCGCAATAGGCGGCGAGCCTTGGCGCCCGGATAAATCAGGAGAAGTAATTTCAGGGCGCCTTCGAAGTCTTCGGACTCCGGCTTTTTCTTCCACACCAGTTTCTGTTTCGACATGGGAGAGCGCACGCGCTTGAGGGATACGCAGTATGCGGGTGGCTGGACTCGGACGCAATTTGCCGCAAGACAAGGCACGCCCGTGTTTTGCGGGCGTGCCAGCTCACTTCTCAAATCATTCTGCGCTGCACTTTGGGACTTCTCGACCAGAGCCGCGGAATGAGCATCGGGGTGCGCGCGCGATAATCGACGTAAGTCGTACCGAATGCCGTCACCAGATCACGCTCCTCGAAACGAATCGCGATGAGAATGTAGGCGGTGCAGGCCAGCGCAAAAACCAGGTGCGCGACGGTCATGGTCGGCGCGGCCCAGAAAATCGTCAGCCAGCCGATGTACAGAGGATGACGCACTATCTTGTACAAGCTGGGCGTACGGAACACCGGGGCGCGATAGGCTCTGTCGAGGAGCCGGCGCCACACTTGCTTGAGTCCAAATAGATCGAAGTGATCGATGAGGAAGGTCGTGTACAGCAGCAGCAGCCAGCCAAACAGGTACAAACCGATGATGCTGTTGCGCACCGTCCCATCGGATGCGCTCCAAATGACGCCGCCGATGGGCTCCCAAAAAATATACAGCGCCACGAGCGCGAGAGAGCTGAGCAGCACATAGGTGCTGCGTTCAGCCGCCTCGGGCACGACGCGCTTCCACCAGGTCTTGAATGCGGGCCGCGCCATGCCGCTGTGCTGAACGGCAAACGCGGCCAGCAGCGCAAGATCGACCGCCAATGCGTGGGCCAATGTGGTGGTGGGTACGCCATCGAGGCTGGTCGGCGTCAAAAAGCCGCCGATGAAGCCGATGCCGTAGAGAAACACGGCGAAAAAGACCAGGTAACTCAAGATGCCGTAGGCGAAGATTCCGATGCGCGACATGACCGACTCCTAGTGAAATTCAGGTGTCGCATGGTGGCGCGGGTGCTGCGTTGGCGCATGGGGCACCCATCCCCATCTTTTGGTTTCGAACCCCTATTTTTGTGCCTACTTGATCAGCCCTCGCGTACGCGCGGAGGCAGCGGCTTCTTGCCGGGTGGGTACGTCAAGCCGGGCCATGATGGCCGAAACGTGATGCTCCGCGGTTTTGGCAGAGATGCAGAGCCGCCGCGCGATCTCGACATTGCTCAAACCTTCGGCGACCAACCCAAGGACCTGCACCTGGCGGCGCGTGAGACCGGCTGCATTGGCGCGGGTCCCTGCGATAGGGCCGCGCGGCACAGCGCGCGACCCGCCCGCGCGCAGTTGTCGGCGTACTCGGGCCGCCGCCGGCGCGGCACCCAATTGGTCGAAAATTTCCAGTGCCTGCCGCTGTGCGGCCTCATCTCCGCCGCACAGCGCCAGCGCCTCCTCGTATGGACGGCCGAAAGCGCGCCAGCCGGCGGCCGCGGCCTCCCAGCGGCCCTCGCAATGCTCGCGATACGGGGTCGCAAATTTGGCGGTTCGCGTCGCCGGCTGGCCCAACATGAAGAGCCACAGCGCTGCATCCTCCTCCACCCAGTTCGAATTGCGCTCCTCCGCGATCGCGTGTACCTCGCGAAGCAGCGATCGTGCGTCGCGAGAAGCGGTTGCGGTTGCGGGTGCGGATGCGGCCGGGGCCGAGGCCGAGGCCGACTCATTCACGAGCCAGGCCTCCTCCGCGGCGAGCATCGCGATGTACACGGCGCGCTGCGGTTCGGCCATGGCCGCGGCGAGCCCGCGCGCTGCCTCGAAGGGCGTGTCGGCGTCTTGATCTCCGCGCCGGATGCGCAGCCGCGCCAGCGCAATGAGTGCGGGGAAGCGGTACATTTCCGCGGCATAGGAGCGGCTGCAAATCTCTTGAGCTTCTTCCTCCGCTCGGTTCCACTCGCCTTGATCGAGCCAAACCATGGCGCGCCAGCCGCGCAAGTAGGCTTCCCAATGCGACAGATGCAGCGCATCGGCGTAGGCGACGCCGCGCTCGATGTGACCCAATGCGGATCGATAGTCGCGCCGCCAGTAACAGGCGCACGTCAGGTTGCAAGACGCGCGCTCCACATGATCGTGATACTTGCCGGCGACCGCCAGATCAAAGCTCTGCGCCAAGCTCTGCGCCGTTCAAACCAACGCTGTCGTCGGCTTTGGCCGTGCCGATATTGCCGAGGGCGTGAATGATGATTTCTTGTTCGCCCAACTGCTGCGCCAGCTTAAGGGCCCGCTCACCCCAGCTGATCGCACTATCCATGCGCGATGCCAGCATGTCGAGTTGCGATTGATGGGAGTACGCCCACGCCAGCTCGGCTCCGGGCGGCGCGGTCTGCAACACGTCGATGGCTTCGTCGAGAAACCGTTCGGCCTCGGCGCGGCGGGCACACATCCAGGCGAATCGTGTCAAGCGGGTGAGATCGCGTCCGAGCTTGAGCGTGTCATTTGCGCGGCGCCGCAGTTCGGCGGCCTCGGTCATGGAGACCATGGCGAGATCCGAAGAACCCATGAGGTAAGCCTGCTCGCCGTGGCATTCCAAGGTTTCGACCATCTGTTCGGGCGACAGCGCGTCGCGATGACGCAGCATCGCGGCGAAATGCGACGCGGCTTCGCGCGGTGCACCAGCCCTCGCCGCTTCCTCTCCCGCGAGCTGCGCGAACTTGAGGAGCGAGGCGGCATCCCCCGCCCGCTCGGCATGGTGGGCGATCTCACTGGCGCGCGCATCGGTGCGGCGTTTCAACACGTCGACCACTTTCTGGTGCAACGCCCGACGACGCGCAGGCGCGATCGTTGCTTCAACGGCGCGTCGCGCCAGTTCATGGCGGAATTGCACCAACCCACCCTCGAGCGACAGCATGCCCTTCTCGACGCAGTCATCGAGGCCGGTGTCGATGCCGCCTTTGACGAGTTCCGCGACCACCGCGGTTTCCGCGTGCCGCGGGAACAGCGACACTGCCTCGAGCAGGATCCGGGCCGATTCGCACAAGCGCGATGCGCGCGCCAGAGTCGAGTCGCGCACCGCTTCGGTCGGTACGTCGCCCTCCACTGCCAACGCTTCGGTGACCAGAAAAGGATTGCCCGCGGTCAACGCGTACAGCTGCTCGGCGCGGCGCCCGGCCTTGGCGGCGAGTTTGGTCACCGCTGCGAGCGAGAGCGGCTCGAGCGTCATGCGCGTGACGCTTCCCACCGGCGCTTCGCCGAGTACCGCGCGCACCGGGGAGCGCGCATCCACTTCTTCGTCCCGATAAGTGATCAGGATCAGTGCCCGCACGCGTGCGATGCGGCGGGCGAGAAAGCGGATCAGGTCCAGGGTGGCGGTATCGGCCCAATGCACATCCTCGATGATCAGCAACGCGGGTGCCCCGCCCTGCGACAGCAGTCGCAATGTCGACTCGAACGCCCGAATGTGATCGGAGGCAAGATCAAAGGCTTCGCCGCTGGCGCGCGCGATATCGCGCAGCGGCAGCAATACTTCTGGCGTGGACAGATTTTCGCAGGCGCCCCAATAGACTCGCGCGCCCTCGGCACGGGCGGCGACGAATCGCTCGATCAGTGCCGTCTTACCGGCACCGGCCTCGGCGGCAATGGCGACGATACGTCCCCTGCCTGCGCGGGCGTGCGCGAACGCCTCGCCCAAGCATCGCAGTTGATCTTCGCGCTCCAGCAGTTCGATGAGCGTGCCCTCGGATGGTGAGCCTATGGCGGGCGATATTGTGTTCCGCCGAGCGGCTGGGGATATGGAGCCCGCGCCGTTTTCTCTGGATCATGTCCCTTGGATCATTCTTCTTGCGCGGTGCGGCGCCAGTCGACGGCACCGAAACGGGCATTTCCGAGCAGAGTATAGCCGATGCTGAAGGTGCTAATGGTTTGGTGCGATGTCGGCAATGTTGCATGGCGTCCATTGCGGTCGCTGCGACACGGCTGATGTAGTACTCGCGAAAGGTCGTGTCGAGCGAAACGCGGTCACCGAGAATCAGGCGGGCCTGCACGCCGCCATCCACCACTGACCGGTGCTGCCCACTGCGGCTGCCGTCGTCGACACGCGAAACACCTGAGGCCCGACGTATTCGTACGTTCCATCCAAGAACGGCCCATGCAGCGAGGGAAAGGCGAGCCGACAACCACCCTGTGGTGCGCCGACACTGGCAATCGGATGTGTGCATGCTCGCGATTTTTTATTCTCGCGCCGCGCGCATTTTGCGGCGACGTAGCCGCGATTTAGGCAATTCTGCGCAGCAAAGCGCACTCCGATTGGCAGGCGTTTGCCGTCGCCAATCGCTGACGAGCACCACCAGGCGGAAGGCGTTGTCCGTTGATGCCTACGGAAAAGTGCGCGGATTTCCAATTGAAACTCCGTGTCGCGCCGCTTGTAATCGCTTCCCCCGCGGCCGAATGGAACACCGCGTGACCCAAGCCCTTCTTCAACCTTCAGGGAGATTTGCCATGTCCATGAATCGTTCACGTCAATGCGCGCTCGCGGCCGCTGCGAGCCTGAATATGTTGTTAGTCTTCGGCGGCGCCGCGCGTGCACACGATGCCTTCATCCCGAAGTCCACGACCTCCAGCACGATGCCGGCCAACGGAGACGTCAATCCCTATGGTGTCGCCTTCGTGCCGCGCGGCTTTCCGGGCGGCGGCAAGATTGCCGCAGGCGACGTGTTGGTCAGCAACTTCAACAACAGCGCCAACAATCAGGGCACCGGAACCACCATCATTCAGTTTTCACCCCAGGGGGTCATCGCCCCGCCGGGAGAGGCGGCAACATTTTTCTTGAGCAAGCAGGCGGGCCTCAGCACGGCGCTGGGTGTTTTGCGCAGCGGGTTCGTCATCGTCGGCAATGTTCCGACGACGGACGGCACCATTGCGACCATCGGGCAGGGGTCGCTGCAGGTCATCGATAAGAGCGGCCACCTGGTTGCGACCTGGACCGATTCGGTGCTCCTCGACGGGCCCTGGGATCTGGCAATCGACGATCACGGTTCATGGGCTCGTGTGTTCGTATCGAACGTACTCAACGGCACAGTCGTCAGGCTCGACGTCGCGGTGCAGTCGAAGGGTCCGGTGTTACTGCACAAAACGGCCATTGCGAACGGCTATACGCACGTTCCGAACATGGCGGCACTGATCCTTGGACCCACGGGCCTCGCGTACGATGAGAATACCGACACCCTGTATGTCGCTTCCACCAATGACAACACCGTGTACGCGGTTTCGCGCGCAAGCCAAAAAACCAGCGCCGGCGGGCGCGGGCAAGCCGTGTTCGCGGATGAGCATTTGCGCGGGCCGCTTGCGCTGCGATTCGCGCCCAATGGGGACCTACTTGCTGCCAACGGCGATGCGGTCAATGCCGATCCGCTGCACCCGAGCGAGATCGTGGAGTTTACGAAGTCTGGACAGTTCGTCAGAGAGTCCGATGTCGACTCGAGCCAGGGCGGCGCCTTCGGACTCGACATCGCGCTCGGTGATGGCGATCGCGACCGGGATGATGTCGCAGTGGCATTCAACTATGCCTACATCGATGACGTCACCAATAGCTTGGTGGTGCTAAAGGTGCCGCAGCGCTGAGGCGCCGCGCCGCCCGCAAGGAGGCGTCGCACTGTTGACCGGGCGCCCGTCGGCCCCGGGTTCGCGCGAGCCTGGCGAATCCGGGGTCGGCGCGGCTTGGAAAAGGTGTTTTCGCAGGCGGTTTGTTGAAAAACCGTGACGGCGGTGAGCAAGCCGACACGCGGTTTTGCTACATTCTCGCCTGCATGAATGATACGACGACCCAAGACCCGCGCCGCGAGCTGCAATCGATGCTGGCATCGCGCCTCGCCCTCATTGTGGTCGAGTCGCGCGAGGAATCACGCGTTCTCACACTGGTGCGCGAAGTGAGCCTCAAGGTGAAGGAAGGCCGCGGCTGGGGTGTGTTCCAATGGACCGTCACTGAAGGGCTGCAGCGCATCGACGTCGACATGGGTGGTCCGCAGCGCATGCTCGCCGATCCCGAGCAGCTGCTGAAGCACTTAAAGGCCACACCGATGCCCGGCATCTATGTGCTGCTCGATTTTCATCCTTATCTGAAGGAACCCGTGAATGTTCGGCTGCTGAAGGACATTGCCCAGGGGTACGATCACGTTGCGCGCACCGTCGTCCTCATGAGTTATGAGGTGACGCTGCCGGATGAACTCGAACAATTTGCGGCTCGCTTGCATCTTGCGCTGCCGACGAGCAACGAGAGACTGATGATCATCACGCGCGTGGTGCGCGAGTGGAATAGCGCTAATCCCGGCAAGCCATGCGGCTTGGATCGCGAGGTGCTGACCAAACTCGTCGATAATCTCAATGGACTCACGGCAGCGGATGCGGAGCGCTTGGTGCGCCATGCGATCTTCGATCATGGCGCCCTCACCCTGGAGGATCTCTCGGCGATGCTCGCGGAGAAATACGAGCTTCTGAACCGCGGCGGCTCGTTGACCTATGAACCGGCAACCGCGAAGTTCACGGATGTCGGCGGCATGCAGAATTTGCGGCACTGGCTTACCAGCCGCAAGCCCGCATTCGATGGCAGCGCTCCGGAGCTCGATCCGCCGAAAGGCGTGCTGCTCCTGGGCGTGCAGGGTTGCGGCAAGAGTTTGGCGGCCCGCGCCGCGGCGGGAATCTTCGGCGTGCCGCTGGTGCGTCTGGATTTCGGCGCGCTCTACACCAAGTGGCAGGGCGAAGCGGAGAAGAACCTGCGCGAATCGTTGCATTCCGCGGAAGGGCTCTCGCCCTGCGTGCTGTGGGTGGATGAAATCGAGAAGGCGCTTGCCGAGGGAGAGGGCGACAGCGGCGTATCGCGCCGGGTGCTCGGAACTTTTCTGACCTGGCTCGCTGAGCAGCGGTCACGTATTTTTGTGGTGGCCACCGCGAATGACATCGCGGCCCTGCCGCCGGAGTTGATCCGCAAGGGGCGCTTCGATGAAATCTTTTTTGTCGATCTCCCGGGAAAGGACGCGCGGGCGGATATCATCGCGATTCATGCGCGTAAGCGAGGTCTGTCCTTGACTCCTACGGAGCTGGCCGCGCTGGCCGGCCGCTGCGAGAATTTCTCCGGCGCGGAGATCGAACAGGCCATTGTTGGGGCTCTCTACAGCGCGCATGCCGCAAAGCAACCCGTGACCGCGGCCATGATCGCGCACGAGATGCAGAGCACTCGGCCTCTGGCCGTGGTCATGGCCGAAAAAGTTGCCGCCCTGCGTGAGTGGGCCAGCAGCCGGACCGTGTCGGCCGACTAAACCCATTGGCGTCTGATTCGTTCAGGCTGCCAGGGCCTAGGCCTGCGTGGGGGCCTATTGGGGCCCCGGCGGCCGCGAAATGGGCGCGGGCGTGCGCGTTCCGTTCATATGGGGGACAATGCGCGGCACAAAAAATGTGTTGGGGGAGTTCATTGACGCACGCAGCCATCGTCGGCTGGGGCAAGTGCCTGCCGCCGCTAATCTTAAGCAACCAGGACCTGGCAACCTTCCTGCCGACAGATGATGAGTGGATCACGACGCGCACGGGCATGAAGGAGCGCCGCATCTCTCATGTGCGCGGCATCGAGCTGGCCATCACCGCGGCGCGGCGCGCCATCGCCTGCGCCGGCATGTTGGGCAAAGATATCGAACTGGTGATCTACGGCAGCTGCAGCAACGATGAGCTGGTACCCAACAGTGCCTCGGGCGTGCAGCAGCGCATCGGTGCCACGCAGGCGGCGGCATTCGATGTGAACACCGCGTGCACCAGTTTCATGTACGGGCTGTCGATCGGCAGCGCCATGATCAAAACCGGCGTGGTTAAGAATGCCCTGGTGATCGGCGTCGAACTGATCTCGCAGTACATGGATTGGGACAATCGCAATGTGGCCGTGCTGTTCGGCGACGGCGCAGCGGCCGTGGTGCTCCAGGAGTCGCAGAGCGAAGCCGGCGTTATCGCCGAGAAGCTGCAATGCTACGCCGATGCGCGGCAAATTCTGCGCGTGCGCGGCATGGGCACCATGTACGCCAATCTGGGCGTGCAGTACGGGCAGACCAGCTGGGACTTCGACGGCCAGGAAATCTTTCGCAAGGCCGTGCAAGGCATGAGCGAAGCCAGCCTCGATGTCATGCGCAAGGCCGGCGTCAGCATGGCGGACATCGGGTTGGTCGTCCCGCACCAGGCGAACCTGCGCATCATCGACGCCGTCGCCAAGCGTGCGGGCGCCAGCAGCGACAAGGTATTTTTGACGGTGCAGAAGTACGGCAACATGAGTTCGGCCACCGCGCCCGTCGCCTTGGTCGAAGCCGTCGAAGAAGGCCGCGTCGCGCCGAATAGCCTGGTATTGATGCCGGCGTTCGGCGGCGGACTGACCTTGTCGGCGCATCTCATTCGCTGGGGCGATCGCCAGACCCCGCTCGAGCAGAGTGATGCGGAGCTGGAACCCACGACCAAGACGGCGCTCGACATCGTGAATGAGATCCGGGCCCAGAAAAAACTGGGCGAAGCCGAGGCGGGCCGTTTCAAGACTTTGACCTTTTCAGAGAACCGCGCGGGCTAGCGCGAGCGCTAAGCGCGAGCGCTAAGCGCGGGCGGTGCGCGGGTGCGGGCGCTGTGCGCGTTAGCGGAATTCGCCGGTCGGAGTGGCATCCAGCGTTTCGTAGACGCTGAGTGAATAGGACTCACGCAGCGGTGCGCGGCGCACCGGTCTTTTCGTCAAGAACGGCAGGATGACCGCGCCCAAGAGCACCAGCGCCATCAGCGGCAGCAGGCCTGCAAAAGATCCGGTCAAGTCTTTGGCGCGCGCAACCAGGATGGGGCCGACCAATGCCGCGAATCCCCAGGCGGTGAGAATCAGCGCGTAGTTGAGGCCCATATACCGGGTGCCGAAGCAGTCGGCGTTGAACGACGGCATCGTGCCGAAGCCTCCACCGCAACAAAACAACACCACGGAGGTGGCGAGCAGCGCGAGGTTTAAATCGTGCACATCGCTCAACAGAAACAACGTCGCCGCTTGGATCGCGAACAGGGCCGCGAAGGTTTTGTTGCACCCGATTCGGTCCGACACCGCACCCCAGAACAATCGGCCAAGCGCATTGAAAATGCTGACCAGACCAAAGAGCGGCGCGATCGTCGCGGCAGAGACTTGGGTGAGATCCGTGAGGATGAACACCGCGTTGGAAATGATGGTGATGCCGCCGATGACATTGACGAAGAGCTGCAGCCACAGCAGGAAAAATTGCGGCGTCACGAGAATTTGCGAAGGTGAGTAGGACTCGTCGGTGGATCCGGCGGCCAGAACCTTGGACGAAGCAACGCGGTAACCCTGCGGCGGATTGCGAAACAGCGACGCGGCCGCCAGGCCAATCACGAGGAACAGGCCGCCGGAGGCAATGAAAATTTGCATGACGGCGCCGATATCGGCCGCCGTGAAGGTCTGCGCCGGCGTAAGCGGAAAATCCAGCGCACCCGTCGCGGTAGCCGCCGCTTTCGCGTGGAGGAAAGCACCCGCGTGCAGCGCAGCGGCGTGGAAACCGGGCAAGCGCGGCACCGCCAAGTTGTACACGAATGCGCCCAGCCCGAAGCCGGCGGCCACCAGGCCGCCCGCGAGCCCCTTGCGGTCGGGGAACCATTTTGTGACCATCGCAACCGGCGTGATGTAGGCCATGCCGGCCCCGATCCCGCCCATGATTCCGTAGGTCGCGTACAGCCAGGGTGCGCCCAGGGCTGAAGTCCCCAAGCCGGCGAGCACATTTCCCAGTCCCCAGAACGCGACGCCGATCACCGCGACTTTCCGCGGGCCGGCCCGGTCCTGCCAGAATCCGCCGATCACCGCACCCACGGCCGCCACCGAAAAATTCGCGATGGCATACGTCCAGGTGGTCGTTCTTAAGTTCCAGCCATACGCCACCAGCAGGGGTTGGGTGAACAAGCCCCAGGAATACAAGCAGCCGATCGTGACCATGACCACGGTTCCAGCGATCGCAATGACCCATCGATTCGGCATTCTCAAATAAGCCATGACCCTCTAAACAGGAGATCGGATTTGCGCGCGCAAAGCGGCCATGGCCGGGATCTTTTGTCGCACGCGCAGAAACCTGCCCGCATGGCCGGCGGTTTAAGTCAAAATGGCGCTACCAAAACAATGGAGGGGATGCTCATGACCGATTCAGGCGAGCCTTTGAGCCGACGCGACTTGCTGCAGAGCGCCTTGTCAGGTGCGGTATTGCTCACCGTCCCGGCCGCGGCGATGGCGGCAGCGGGCGCTAATCCCGATAAGGCGGCGGTGCTGGCGCAGATTCCGAAAATGCACGCGCAGAATGTGAAACGCCTGCAGGATTGGATTGCCCTGCCGTCGATTGCGGCCGAGAACCGCAACTATCCCCAAGGCGCCGAGTACATGGCGAAACTGGCGACCGATGCCGGATTTACCGGCGTGAAAATCATCCCGACTTCCGGTAAGCCGGGCGTCTTCGGCCGACTGGATGCCGGCGCCAAGACGACGGTCGCGGTCTATTTCATGTACGACGTGAAGCAGTTCGTTCCCGAGGAGTGGAGTTCGCCGCCGCTTGAGGGCCGGCTGGTTGAAAAGAAAGGCTTGGGCACGGTATGCATGGGGCGCGGCGCGGTAAATCAAAAAGGTCCGCAGAATTCGTTCTTGAGCGCGCTCATGGCGTTCAAGGCGACCGGCAAGAAGCTGCCGGTGAATCTCGTTCTCGTGTGCGAAGGCGAGGAAGAGATTGCCTCGCCGCATTTCGGCGAGATCGTGAACAGTCCGGACGTGTTTCCGCACATGAAAGGTTGCGTCGGCGTGCTGTTGCCGGACGCCAGTCAAGACACCGACGGCAGCGTGCAGGTGGCCGCGGGCGCGAAAGGCGTGGTCGAACTGGAATTGGTCTCGGATGGCGCCACCTGGGGACGTGGGCCGAAAAAGGACATTCACTCCAGCCTCGAGGCGCAGGTGGATTCGCCGTCCTGGCACCTGGTGCAGGCGCTCAATACCTTGGTGGAGAAAGACGGACATACCCCCGCCGTAGAAGGATTCTTCGAGAAGGTCAAACCCTTGTCCGAGAGCCAAAAGAAACTGGTGGCGGCCTACGCGAAGGCCGTGCCGGAAGCCACCATCAAGTCTGAATTTGGCGTCGAGCATTGGGTGCACGATTTGAATTGGCAGGACTCGCTGATGCGCCTGTTTTCGCAACCCACGATCAACATCGAGGGTCTGGTCGGTGGTTACACAGGACCGGGCGGCAAGACCGTGCTGCCACACAGGGCGGTGGCGAAGATCGACATGCGCCTCGTACCGGACATGACGGCGGCGGACACGCTCGCCAAACTCAAAGCGCATCTGGCCAAGCAGGGTTTCGGCGATATTCAGGTGAATATGAGCGGCGGTTACGATCCCACGCAAACCGATCCTGACAGCAAGTTCTTCAAGGCGGTGGTCGCGACATTCAATAGGCTGGGTTCCCCGCCGCTCGTGGTGCCACGGAATCCTGGGTCCTGGCCCGGGTACCGATTCACCAGTCCCCCGTTGAGTTTACCCGCGACCGATTTCGGTTTGGGTCACGGCACCGGCGCACACGCGCCCGATGAGTACTACTTGATCGACTCGAAGAATCCCAAGATCAAGGGACTGGACGGAGCGAGCGCGTCGTTCGTTGAATTCTTGTACGAGATCGCGTGATGGTGGAGGCTGACGGCGGACACCCGGCCGCAGCGCGCACTTTCATCGTCGCGTGAGTTACTCGGCGATGCAGCATAATCAATTGGACGATCAGACAGGGCTTGATTCGTCTCCCGGTATCATCGGCTGGACGTTGCGCATTCAGAAAACAGACAAACCGCTCCCCTGAGATCATTTCCACTCAAGCGGACGCTCCTCAGGTGCCTGACAGACGACGACGCGAGCACCGACGCAGCGCGACACGCTTCCTTACGCTGTTCGTGGTCCTGCGCCGATAGCCCCAAACCTAGCATGACGTACAGTGCATTGTTTAACGCGGTAAGTGCCGCACGAACCAGTCACCACGAACATCGGAGATTGAAAACTCATGCAGCTACGTATCGCCCTCATAGTCAGCGCGCTCGCCCTGACCGCCTGTGCCAGCCGGACTTACCGCCCGGCTGTCCAAGAGCCGATTTCAAAGGTTGTCTCAAACGGCTGCGGCCGCAATGGCGACAGTGTCATGGTCACCGGTCAAGTCAGCCAAGCTTCCGAGAACAGCATCGTACTGGCGGACAGCGAAAACTCAGCGACTACTTTGGCCGTCAACTTGCCGGGTCGCGGCAGCCCGTCATCGACTATGAGACGGTGGTTCGGTACGTCCAAGTACGAACTAACGGATCAGAAGCTGAATGAGCTAAAAGCGCAAGGTACTCCGCTTATGGTCACCATGGAATGTAAAGGCCCGCGTCTTACGCCGGTTGCGCGCAACATCGAGTTCCCGAATCCCGACGGCACGCGCGTGGAGATTGCGTTTTGAGAATAGAGCCGTAGTCGCCATCAATCGGTAAATGGATAGAGCGTGAATTGCTCGATGCGCCCGGAAGACGGCTCCGCGCGCACCACGCAGAGCAGTTTGCGATCGGCAAAGGTGAAGATGTATTTCTCCGCGGTCAGACCGCCGCGCAATCCCTTCGAGCCCTGCAGCGCGATTCGCGTCGGCTCACCCAGGGTCGCCAGGCTGTTGCGATAGTCGAGCAAAACTTGCGGGGTGAAATAGAAGTTGCCGTTCTGGGTAAACTTCGATCTGTCGATTTGGCCGGTGCGCAGCATGTTGAAAATCGATCGCGCCGCTTTGGTCTCGTCGGCATCGTCGAAGACGATGGCTTCGATCGCATCGGCGATTGCGTCCTGACTGTTGGAAAAGCCGGCATTGATAAACACGCTGATGGCAGCGTGATCGTCCGGGTAAACACGATTGTCGGATAGATAGGACGTAAATGCGCCATTGTGCTGAATGCGGCGATGTGGGCCGACGGAATCCAGCGCAACCCCGAGTCCGTACTTGAGGCCGGCGTCAGCCGGGGCGACGTTGGTTTCCTGAGCCTGCCAGCTCGCGGGCTTTAAAATTGCACGGTTGAGCCGCGCAATGTTCCATTTGGCGAGGTCGCTGGGCGTCATCGCCAGATCTCCCGCCGCGAAGACCCATCCGTCCGATTCGTTTGGGCCCGGTCGTACGGGACCGAGTGCATAGCGTGTGGTTCCGCGCGCATCAGCCTGCGACAAGCCCGTGGTGGCCAACACTACATTCATGCCCAAGGGCTTGAATAGGCGCCGTTGCTCGAAGCTCTGCAGCGGTTCTTTCGCAACCCGCTCGAAAATGCGTCCGGCGACGACATACCCCGTGTTTGAGTATTGCCATTTCGAGCCGGGGGCGTAGTCGAGGGGCGCTTTGGCCCAACGGTCCATGATCGCTTCCGGGGTGGTGGGCCTGGTCATGGCTTCAAATTGGAAATCCTGCGGCCAATAATCACGGTAACCCGAGGTGTGACTCAGCAATTCTCGGATGGTGACGGTATTCGCGCCTGACAGAGTGGGAAAATATTTAGCAACCTTGTCGTCGAGCGACATCTTGCCGTCCTCAACCAGCAGCAGGATCGCCGCCGCGGTGAACTGTTTGCTGATCGATGCGACCGGGTAGCGAGCAGAAGTGGTCGCTAAAGAACCGTTGAGCCGCTGGTCGCCGTAGGCTTGCGCGTAGTCAATCTTTCCATCGGTGACGATGGCAATGGACGCGGACGGTACTTCACTGGCCTTGAGAATCCTGCTAACCGCAGCATCAACCGCCTGTTTCTGCTCCACGCTCAAAGGCTTCGCGAAAATCGGCCATGCAGCCAGCAGAGTGAGTCCGAATATCAGGGCGCGTCGCATTCATTTACCCCAGTGGTGGCTTTCAAGCTCAAGGATCTCGTCACGCCGGCTAAAGCCGAGCACGGCGAATAGAATACTGCATCCGGGCGGCTCGGGGGCGGAGCGCGGGGCCCGACGGCAACATACAATGCTGGGATGAACATCCAAGCCGCCCCCGACCATCCTTGCCCCGACACTCTGACCGATGAGGACGTGCGCACCTGCGTGCGGGTCCTGCGGCTCATCGAGGCCGATCGATCTCACCTCACTCGGCTGACCCAGGAGCAGCGGCGCGAACTGCTGATGCTGGCCGGTCTCGTGACCAAGCCCGAGCGGCACGATGTATCCCGGATGCTCAAGGGCTTTCGGCGCGCCAAACGCCAGGTTTCGCAGGAGCACGACCGCAGCATCATCGAGCGTGCGGGCCTGCGCCAGCAGCGGCGCTCGAAAGTTTATGCGCCGCTCTGGCTCGAACGCCCCAAGCCCGAAGCGGCCGAGAGCACTCAACCTGAATTCCATCGCGACCGCAATTGCTATGTCTGCAAACAGCCCTTC
Organism: uncultured Gammaproteobacteria bacterium; assembly: GCA_963721095.1. Taxonomy (GTDB): domain Bacteria; phylum Pseudomonadota; class Gammaproteobacteria; order Steroidobacterales; family Steroidobacteraceae; genus Bog-1198. The sequence continues at coordinate 130,080 of CAVRHU010000003.1, forward strand.
GCGAAAATGCATCGCTACTACGACTCGATGTGCGAAGACTGCGGGGAGTTCAATTACGCCAAGCGCGAACAGACGGCGAATCTCGAGGGCCACTACGCGCTCATTACAGGCGCGCGCGTCAAGATCGGCTTTCAGGCGTCCTTGAAGCTGCTGCGCGCCGGCGCGTCGGTCATCGTCACGACCCGTTTCCCAGTGGACGCCGTCGATCGGTACTCGAAGGAGCCCGACTACACGATCTTTCAGGAGCGCCTGGAAATTCATGGGCTCGATCTACGGCATACGCCGAGCGTCGAACTCCTTACGCAGTACTTGTCGGAACGGCTGCCGCGCCTGGATTATCTACTGAATAATGCCTGCCAGACCGTGCGGCGGCCGGCCGGATTTTTCGCGCACCTGCTGGCACGCGAGAATGCGCCGCTCGCCGCGCTCCCCGATGCCTGGCGCGGGCCGCTTGCGAGCCACGAAGAATTACGCCGGCGCATCGAAGGATTGCAGGCGCCGGCGCCGGGCGCGCTGGTCGCGGCGTCGCGGGGGCTGCAGGGCGAGGGACTGCTGCACAGCGCGGCGCTGTCGCAGCGGCGCTATCTTGATGAGGACTATCACGGCGGCGACGCGCTGTTTCCTTCAGGTCGCTACGATGAGGATCTGCAACAGGTGGACCTGCGCGAGGTGAACAGCTGGCGATTGCGCATGCACGAAGTGGAAACGCCGGAATTGCTGGAAGTGCAGTTGGTGAATGCCATCGCGCCGTACGTGCTGAACGCGCGCCTGAAACCGCTGATGATGCGAACGCCGGAGCGCCACAAGCATGTGGTGAATGTGAGCGCCGTCGAAGGCCAGTTCTATCGCAGCACCAAGACCGACAAGCATCCGCATACCAACATGGCAAAAGCGGCGCTCAACATGATGACGCGCACAAGCGCGCCGGATTTCGTCAAAGACGGAATTCACATGAACGCGGTCGATACCGGTTGGGTGACTGATGAGGACCCGGCCGGGCATGCTGCGCGTAAGGCGAAGTTAGGCTTCGCGCCGCCCCTCGATATCATCGATGGCGCGGCGCGCATCGTTGATCCCATTTTCAGCGGCCACCGCAGCGGCGAGCACGTCTGGGGTCAGTTCCTCAAGGATTACAAACCGGCGCCGTGGTGAGGCTCTTCGCGGGCCGCTTACACGGCGGCCAAGGCATACAGATGCATCACATACGACAGCGTCGCATCGGCCATGCCCTGCACCGCCGGATTGCTCGACTCGATCACGTAATACTCGTCCGGTGCGTGGGCACGGCTGCCGTGGCCGGTGCCGAAGTGTCCCGCCGGCAAGCTCACGGGTGGTCCTGTGAAAATATAGCCCGGCCAGGATCCGGCGAGGCGCGGCGATAAGCTCACCGGCATGCCGAGCTGTTTGTAGACCGCCGTCGATGCCTTGATCAGCGATGAATTCTCATCGGTCTGCGTGGGATCGTAGCCGCCGGTGACTTTGACCTCGATATCGCCGTAACCGCGCTTGGCGAGGTGCGCTTTCAATTTGGCTTCGCAATCCGCGGCCGTCTGGTCCGGCACCAAGCGGAAATCGAGCTTGGCGGTGGCCTTTGACGGCAGGATGGTCTTCCCGCCCGGACCGGTGTAGCCGGCGTACATGCCTTCGATATTGACGGTTGGCTGCGAGTCGAGCCGCTCGAGCGCGTCGCGATAGGAAAGATCGCGTACCCAGTGCTGAACACCGAGCAGCTTTTTGACATCTGCCTCGTTGGTGTGCGCGACTTGTTCGGCGATGAGTTCCTTCTGGCGCGCAGTCAAGGGCTTCACATGCTCAAACCATCCGTCGATCGCCGGATCGTTGCCGTCTTCGGACACCAGGGTTGAGAGCGCCTTGACCATGTGCCAAACGGCGCTGTCGAGTTCGGCCTTGTAGCTGGAGTGAATGTCATCCTTGGATCCCCGGCCCCACTTGCCGGTTGACGCCACGAGTTCCACTTCCACGACACCCTTGGCGCCGAGTGCAATCTGAACCGAGCCCTGCGGCGACTGGGACGCGAAAGGCATGAACACTTCATGGCATTTGGCCAGGGCCTTCAATACTTCGGGTTGATGCACGACTTGGCTGAAATGCGGCGAGGCAATTTCTTCTTCTCCCTCGGCCACCAGCACGATATTCACCGGCGGCTTGCGGCCGGCGGCCTTGAGCGCATGCAGCGCGGCCAGAAACGTCGCTTCGGGTCCCTTCTGGTTGGTGGCGCCGCGCCCGATCATGACTTTGCCGAAGGGAGGCCGATCGACGATGGCGGCTTCCAGCGGCGGAGAACTCCACTCCTTGGGATCGAACTGCTTCACGTCATACATGAAATACATGCCGACCGTGCGGGCTGCGCCGGCATCCAGGGTCGCGAACACGCCGGGTTGCCCATCGGTGGGCATTACCTTCGCGCTTTGAAAGCCGGCGTCCTTCAGCAGGGCCGCCATCATTTGCACGCCTTCCTGCATGTTGCGGTTCTCCGCGGCGATCGACGGTAGCGCGATCCAATTTTGCAGTCGCTTGATGGCCTCGGGCCGCTGTTTTTCGATCGCGGCGCGGACTGAATTCAGATCGCCGCCATAGGTCGACTTGGAGGAACTGCCGCCCGCGGCTCTAAGCAATCGCGGCATGGCCAGCGTGGCGCCCGCAGCGGCCGCCGTCAGCAGCAAGCCGCGTCGTTGTTTGTTCTCAACCTCCCAATCGCGCATTTTTGTTCTCCGTTGAGGAAATCCGATGGTCAGGAAGTAATCCGATGATCCGCATCGCGAGCACGGGCGAGCGTTTCTTCGGCGCATCCCTTGTTATTTGTCGACTGCCCGTTATAGCAGTTCAGTGCGATTGCGTCTCGGGTGCAGCGTTCGAGTAGCGCTTGGCATCCGTCGCGGCGCCATGCGGGGCCCTCGCCGTGCGCTTTGCCGCCATTTTCGTTTCGATGGCGCTGATTTTCGCGCCGATGCCGGGCAGATTCGGCGCCAGGATCGCGACACGCTGAAAGGTTCGAAGCGCATCCGCGGGCCGATTGGCGCGTAGTTGTGCGTCGCCGAGGCCTGAGAGCAGCGAGGGATCACTGGGCCTCCAGCGAATCGCGTCGTAGCAGGCATCGATCGCGCCGGCGCGGCAGCGGGCAAAGTCGGCATTGAGATTGGGCTCCGCCGCAACGGGTTTCTCGGCGGCGGTCGTGACGGCGGCCAAGGACGGCAGCGCCAGAATAGAGAACAGGCAAGTTGCCATGACGTACTGCACAACCCGCGCCGACCGGCTCATGGCGTGATATCTCGGGCCAGGCGGATTCCAACGGTGGTGGTCCGATAGTCCGCGCCGAAGTGATTGCGATAGTTGGCCCTGACATAGTTCGGGCTGCTGAACCATGAGCCGCCGCGCAGTTCGCGCTCGGCACAGTCGCCGTCCTTGCGCGCGGTGCCATCAATCGGGGCGCCTTTGTAGTCCGCGTTCCAACAGTCCTCCGTCCACTGAAAGACATTACCCAGCATGTCGTTGAGACCAAATGCGTTGGCCTTGAAAGATCCGACGGGCGATGTTTGGACAAAACCATCGTTGCAAGCGAATACCGCCCAGCCCGGATAGCGATGGGCTGCGCTTTGATCCGCGACGTTTGCGTTGGCGCAGGCGTCCGAGCCCTCGGCACCCCACGGCGCGGCCGCCCCGCCGGCGCGCGCCGCATATTCCCATTCCGAGGCGCTTGGCAGCCTATAGTGCTGACCGGTCTTTGCCGACAGCCAGGCCGCATAGGCCTTCGCATCATTCCAAGAGGTGCAGGTGACCGGATGCGATCCGGTCTGCGCGAAGCCTGGGTTGTCCCAGTTGTTTTCCGCCCGACGGCGCCAGTCGCCGTCGTATGTGTCGCAGCCTTGCATGTCCCTGCCGGTCGCCGCGATGAATTCGCGGAATTCATCCACGGTGACGGCATTGGTCGACAAGGCGATCGGATGGGCAATCATCACCCAATGCAGCGGCTTTTCGAACGTCGACCCGTTTTCGGTTGGCGCCGATCCTTGTTCGAATCGACCCGTGGGCAGAACCATGAACGCCGGACAGGTCGGACAGTCGCGGATCGTCGTGCCCGGCCGGATAACGGCAGCCGCTGCGGGCACGGGCTTGCTCGGCGCGGGCGTTGAACGATGCGCCAGGAGGAATCCGATCGCCGTTGCGAGCAGGATGAGCGCGGCGCCGATCCATAGCACGGGCGGTTTCGTGCGAAGGTTCCAGCGCCAGCCGGGGACATTCAAGCGTAGCCTTGGCAGCAATGCAGCCGAGGCTCGGGCGGGCTGTGTTCGGGGCGGGGCTTCCATGTGCGGCAGTGCTTCCGCCAATGGCTCGACCTCGATTCGCGGCACTATTTTGGCGGCTTCCGATTCCCGCTGCTGCGCGGCTGCTTGCCATTGCGTCGCGCGCTTCGCCTCGCTTCTCACGGAGGCGCCCAATTTTTCAATCAGCGCATTGTTGTCGCGCAGCTTTGATTGCAGATTGGAGACTTGCGTTCGTAACCCGTCGAGCTCGGTAGTCGCGGCCGTGACACGGCGCTGCGCCGCCTGGAGCTTTTCCTCGGTCTTTTGCGTGCGCCCTTCCGACTCGGTTATCGCCTTGCTGTGCTTCTGGTTCAGCGTGGCGATTTGCGCGTCGCGCTCCGCCAGCGATTGCCGCACTTCGGTCAGAGTCTTGTCCCGCGACGCCAGCGCTTCGCGTATGGCGCCGATCTGCGAAATGCTGCCGGCCGATGAGCGATCGAGTTCGCGCTGCAGTGCCGCCAATTGCGCATCGCGTTCGCCCAACGTTTGCCGCACTTCGGTCAGAATCTTGTCTCGCGATGCCAGCGCGTCGCGTGTGACGCTGATTTGCGAATTGCCGTTGGTCAGGGAATTTTCGAAATCACGGTGCAGCGCGGCCAACTGCGCGTCGCGCTCGGCCAGCTTTTGCTGCATCTCGCCCAGCGCTTTGTCCCGCGACGCCAACGATTCGCGCGCGGCGCCGCTCAGCGAGTTGCTGCTGCTCAGCGAGCGTTCGATTTCCCGACCCTTGCTGCGCTCCGTCTCGAGCTCGGCGCGCATCGCCGTCAGCTCGGCGTCGCGCTGGTCGAGAACCTGGCGCATTTGCGCGGTCACTTTGTCACGGCTCGCAATGGCATTGCGAGCGGCGCGCAATTCGGCCTGGTAGCGCTCTGACTCGCGCAGGGTCAGGTCCAGTCGAGTTCGTGCCGCCTCCTCGGATACGATTCTCTCCGACAAGGCTTCCTCCGCCTCTCGAACCGAGGCGCGCTCTGCTTCCAACGCATCGCGCGCCAGTTGCAAATCGGCCGCGAGCTTCACCGGATCGGGTTCTTCCGGTTGATCGGTCGCGCCCTCCGATTCGGGCTGCAGCGCCGCTTCCTCTTCGATCGCCTTGTCGAGAAGGCTTGCAACTTCCTTGTATGCGTACGCCGGCAACGGTTCGATCAATTCGTTGCGGCGTAGAACTTCACGCAGCTCACTGGCAGGCACTCCGGTGGCGAGCAAACGCTTCAGTTGAAATTCCACTTCCGCATACGGCAAACCACCGATCTCAAATCCCTTCAAAACCTTTTTGAAAGTGCCCGCGGAAAAGGTGCGCGGATCTCGGGATTCAGGGCGTTTGACGACAATGCTCATGTGATTTTTTTACTCGGCCCCGGCGACGAAGGCAAGGCCAGAATTGCTGCATCGATGTTACGGCAGTCGATTGTATTTTTTTCAAACCCGTTCGAAGCGATTCAAGACCGTGTTTTTACGGACAGAATCAGCGGGGAACACCTGGCCGTTGGCGGTGATGTACACGCCGGGCGGGAGCACCTGCACGGCGCCCACGGCCAAGCCTAAGTTAAATGCCGCGTCGCTGTCGGCGAAGCGTGCGGGTTGCAGAGCGCCGGTCAACACGATGGTTTTTCCCGGTATGCCGAGCAACTCGAGCGCCGTTTCCACCATGGTATCGGTGCCATGGGTCACGATGATGCGGGTCGCCTCGGAGTTGGCGACGGCATCGCGAACCGCACTGCGATCGGCCGGGGTCATTTCCAAACTGTCTTTGCGCAACAGCTCAGTGATGGGGATATGCGATGTCACGCGGCCCTGCTCCAAGATTTGGCGAACCATGGGCGCGCCGACTTCATAGCCGCCCTTCGCATCGAAGTACACCTTGTCGATGGTGCCGCCGGTCGTGAAGATCGCGATTTGCATGGGTACATTATAAGCAGGGCCGCTGCAAAGATTTGACCTCGTGCGGAAGGCAGGCAGACGTTAGAATCGGCTGATGAAACATAAGACGTTGATGACGATCGCCGAGCGGTCCAATTATCAGGAGACCGGAAGGCTCGAGGAGGTCGAGCGGCTCAGCGCGGAATGGGCGCTCACATGGCCCGACGCGGTGCGCTCGTTCGAGTATGGACGCTCGGCGGAAGGACGGGTCATGCGTGCCCTGCTCATCTCCCGATCCGGTGCACTGACGGCCGAGGAGCTGCGAGTTAAGGCGGTTCCCTTGCTGATGATTCAAGGCGGCATTCATCCGGGCGAGAGTGACGGCAAGGACGCGGGTTTCGCGGCGCTGCGAGATTTGCTGAGCGATGCCTCGTCGAATGCAGTGTTGGGGCGGATTGCGATCCTGTTCGTACCCGCCTTCAATACGGATGGGCATGAGCGCGTCGGACGTTGGAGCCGGCCCAATCAGAACGGTCCAATCGAGACCGGGTGGCGCACGACGGCGCAAAACATCAACCTCAATCGCGACTACATGAAGGCGGACACGCCGGAAATGCGGGCCATGTTGCGCCTGATCGATGCATGGGATCCGCTCGTGTGCGCGGATCTGCACGTCACCGACGGCGCGGATTTCGAGCCCGACATTTCGCTTCAAGTGGAACCACTCAACCAAGGCGATGCTCACTTAAGAGTGAGCGGCCGGCAGATGCGGGATGCGCTCATTGCGCGGCTCACGGAACTCAAGTTCTTGGCGCTCGACTTTTATCCCGACCTGGCCAGCACCGATGACCCAGCCTCCGGGTTTGCGTTGACCGTGTATTCGCCGCGCTTCTCAACCGGATATTTTCCGCAGCGCAATCGCTTCACCGTGCTGGTCGAAACGCACTCCTGGAAGGACTACGCGCGTCGCGTCCACATGATGCGCGACACCATCACCGGTCTCGCCGATTTGGTCGGTGCTCACGGCCGCGGGTGGCTGGAGCTGGCGCATCAGGCCGATCAGGCGGCGATGAAGCTGGGCGGCGAGGAAATGGCGCTTGATTTCAAGTCGAGCTGGCGCGAATCCGTTCGCACGGGGGACGCCGTTCCGGACCGGGATGCCTCCACGGCAGCACGCGTGATCGATTTCAAGGGATACGCCTACACACGGGCGCCATCGCGAATATCCGGGAGTCTGGTCACGACGTACGATCCAACAACACCGCAGATCTGGCGCGTGCCGCTTCGCGATCAAGTCGCCGTTTCGTTGTCCGCAACCGTGCCCCTCGGCGGGTATGTGGTTCCGGCGGGTTTTGCCGCCGATATCGCACCCCGACTGGAAGCGCATGGCATTGCCTCTTCGCGCTTGGCCGGCGCGCGGGGCGAAATCAAGGCGAAGGCATTTCGCGCCACGGAAGTGCGGTTCTCGGCGGCCCCCTTTGAAGGACGCATGCGCGCACAACTGGGCGGCGCCTGGCACGAGGAGATGTATGTCCCTAACGATGGCGCGCTTTTTGTGCCGATTGCACAGCCCTTGGCGCGGCTGGTTGTGGCGCTGTTCGAGCCGCGGGCACCGGACTCCTTCGCTGCGTGGGGCTTGTTCAACGCGTGTTTCGAACAAAAAGAGCACATGGAACCCTACGTTGCCGAGCAGATCGCGCAGAAAATGCTCGAACAAGATGCTCACCTGGCCGCGGAATTCTGGAGCCGGTGCAAGCAGGATGCGGCGTTCGCCGCAAGTCCCGTTGACCGCCTGGAGTTTTTCTTGCGGCGGCACGCATCGTGGGATTCGCGGCACAACTTGTATCCGGTGCGGCGGGTTGATGTGAGTTTGGTTTAGCGAGAGCCGGAGCGGTGATGACCGATTTCAACCGCGCGCCTTCGCACCAACTGTGGACTTGACACCGTTGGCGGCCAAAAGCGCGCTCACTCCAAGTCTAGGCGTCGTCTTGCGGCCCGCTCGTTCGAAGGGGCATATGAGCCCTCAAAAGCGTACCGCCGCTATCAGTCCGTAGCAGCTCCACCGTGCCGCCAAGCGCGCGAATTCGATGCTGCATAGAAGTCAGCGCGCTGGCGGAGCCCACTTCTACTCCCTCCGCCATGACGGGGACGCCATCGTCGAAAAATTGCATGGTGATTGCATCATCTTCGATCTGAAGGTTGATGTCGGCGGCCATAACGCCGCCCCGTTTGAACATCATACCGATAGCCTCTTCCGCGACCCGAAAGAGCGCCGTCAGTGCGTTAGGTTGAAAAGACGGCTCGGTAGGAGGGAAGCTCTCGGTGAGTCTCGCCCCTGAACCCTCGCTCGCTTGCTTCAACTGCCACTTCAGGGCCGCGAAGAGGCCAATATTGTCCAAAATTGTCGGCCGCAATTCCTCGACCATTCGCCGGCTTAGGTCAATTGCCGACCGCAAAGTTTGAGTGCCGCGCTCCAGCAGCTCCAGAATCGCGAAGTCAGGTTCCGATAGGTGTTGTTGAACCGACGTGAAATCCATCGCCGCGGAGACCAACAATCCGCCCAGATCATCATGAATGGCTCGCGCGAGCGACTTCCGATGTGTTTCCGCCTCTGCATGCAAGCGGTCAATGAGTTCTTCCGCTTGCTCAAGCGCTCGGCGGCGCTCCACCCCAGATTCTGATGATTTCTCCATAAACGTCCCCGGCGCGCTTGCCTGAAATATCATTCGACCCAAACTTGGAACCGGAGTCGAGGTACAAAAAGCGGCTTCAAGTGCCGGAATACGCCTTCACCCGCTTTGAAACGGGGATGCATCGGCGCCGCGAAACGGTTGGGAACGAACGATGAAGGTTGGCGTTCCATCCGATGGACTTTCATCGCGCTCGCGGCGAGGCTTAAATAGCGCCCGCTGTAAGGACATTCCCACGCTGACGAGGGGAGTTTGCCGCACAAAGGCCACCCTCATGGGCTCGTACCATGAGGGTTGGATTCAGGTCGATGCAGAGACATTTGCTTCGAGGCAGTCAAATTCATATACGCCGCCAGCATTTTGCTGATGCCCCTAAGAGGTGAAGAGCGAGGTATGAATCAAGCGGGCTCTCTGTCAAGCGATTTGGACAGCCTGTTCATCGAAAGGGAGCGCGCCCAGGTAACTCTCGATTCGATCGGCGACGCCGTGGTCAGTACGGACTTCCGCGGACATGTGACGTACCTAAACAGAGCGGCGGAACACTTGACCGGCTTCCCACAGAAGGCGGCATTTGGCCGCCCGATCGGAGAAGTTTTCCGTCTTGTGCATGCTGAGTCGGGACGGCCGCTCGATTGTATGGTGACCGAGTCAATCATCGAAAATCAGAAGCGATCGGTGGATGCTCATTGCCTGCTCGTGCATCGTGAAAACACCCTCGTTCCGGTCGATGTGTCGGCGACACCAATCCATGATCGGTTGGGCGGAGTTGTCGGCGCCGTTCTCGTGGCTCACGATGTCACAGCGGCTCGCGAGTTGTCTGCCAAGTTGGCGCGCCTCGCACTATACGACCACCTGACTGGATTACCCAACCGCACGCTATTTGCAGACCGATTGGATCGCGCGATCGGGTTGGCCAAGCGTAGCGGGGATTCCTTTTCGCTCTTGTACATCGATCTCGATAAGTTCAAAGAGGTCAATGACAGGCTCGGTCATCAATCCGGCGATCAGCTATTGCAGATCGCCGCCGATCGTCTGCTTCGCTGCGTACGCGACTCGGACACCGTGAGCCGCCAAGGTGGCGATGAATTCTTGGCACTTCTGATCAATTGCGGCGATGTGAGTGCGAGCAATCTTTGCGCGCAGAAAATTGTAGACGCGTTGAGTGAGGTATACCTCATTGACGGCGAGCAACTGCACCTCTCGGCTACGGTGGGAACCGCGATGTATCCCTCCGATGCAACGGAAGCTCGTTCGCTCGTCAGAGCTGCGGATACCGCGATGTACCGGGCGAAGTGCGCGGGTCGAGGCAGGTACGAGTGCTTTTCTGCCGCGCCAACCGTCCGCCGTCAAATTGAATGCCGATAAAACCGAGCCTGCGCGCCAAATCGCGAACCAGACATTCGGCGGCATAATTGCAGCGCTTCGCTAAAAATGGATGGAATCGCGCGGTTGGCCGCATTCGGAACGGGCGACGTATCGTTTCATGTTGCGTAATGTTTGGGAAATAAGATCCGAAAAGTGGTGCCTTTGTCCCTGATCGATTCGATCTCGAGCGAGGCATCGAGGATCTCGCACAGCCGTTTGACAATTGACAGGCCGATGCCTTCGCCGGCATCGCCGCGTAAGGCGTGCAAGTTGCCCATGGTGTCTCCTGAGTCCTCGGCGAGCTCGCTAGTCGGAGGATTTTCCGACGAAGGCGATGGTTCAAGCGCAGGATCAAGGGCGCTCGCAATGGGTTGACCGGACTCGGTGTGAAATCCGGGACCGGTATCCTCGATCACCAGGAGCCAGCGTTTGGGATCGGCGGCACCTCTGTCGCTCCAGGTAACGGTGACGCCGCCGCGGCGCGTGTATTTCACGGCATTGAGAATAAGATTTTGTGCGATACGACGAATCTTCACGGCATCGCCGTCCGCGGCCAATCCTGCCGGTCCTGTCCACTCAAGATACAGGCCGCGTTGCTCGGCCAAGGGCCGGATCCCCTCGCCCAAGGGTTCGAGGATCGAGGTCACGTCAATCGGCTCGATCTGACGTTTCTCGCGCCCTGCCTGCAATCGGGCAAGGCTCGTCACATCGTTGAGCAGATGATGCAGGGTCGTGACGTTTCGCGTTAAAATTCGCACGAAGTCCTCGCGCGACTCCTCGTGCTGTCCGTGGCGGGTCAAACCGACGGCCACATTTGCTACGACCCCCAAATTGCCCCGCAGATCGTGCGCGGCCTGGCGCCACAGATCCGCGCGCGATTGTTCGAGTTCACGGATATTCTCGAGCGCATCTTCAAGGTCGCGGACATGGCCGGCGGCTTCCTGCTGCTGAAGCTTAAAATATTGCGCCACACTCTCCTCGATCGCGGTATTGCACAGGTCCGTCCACATGGCTCGGGCTTGGGACATCATTTCATGCGTCATGTTTCCATTCGTCTTGGCGATTCGATCCAACTCCACGATGACGCATCGATCAAGCTGGCCCAATTCACGGGTGACTTCCCGTAAATCGTAGCCCTGTTGCCAGCGTTGCAGGCCATGCGCCGCCGCGGGCGCTTGGGCGATGACAGGTTGAACCGGCGCAGCCGTTTGACGAAGACTGTGCTCAAAAGCGCCGAGCAACGCTGGGATATGGTCGAATAGCTCCGATCGAGGCAGCGAATCGCCTTGATTCAAGTCCGGGTCGCGCTTGACGGCACGCTGCCACTCGAGCATGAGCGCCTGGCGGCGATCCCTCAGATAATCCGCCAAGGCGACGAAATCCCCAGGAGTGTCCATATTTTTATACTCCGCAAGGTTCGCAACGCAGCCGTCATGCGCAGGGCGATTGTCAGATTTCAACAGCAGCTTTGCTGGCGTGCCAAAACGAGGGTGACCTATTCACCTACTTCTTTACGGCGTGTCGACACTGCGGCGCCGGCAATCGGCGAATTGCCACGGCCGGTGTGCCGCGCATGTCACGCTAACAACCGGCACCCAAAGTTGCGAGAACTTTGCGCTGTAAAGCGCGTCGGAGCATTCCTACAAAATTTGCGCGGGAAATTCCGGGCTACGAGACCTGCTCTTGTCCGACAAGCCCCCCTTGATGCCAGAGCACGGAAGGTGCAAATCCGTCCCGCTGGGCCATATTGCGATCCGCGCTCGATCTGGGCCCGAGAACCGAGTTCGACCTCACGCTGCGTTATGTCGGCGCTCTGGCGCAACCAGTCGTACCGAGCTACACGGCACTGGACTAGCGGCTCGGGTGGCATCTGCGTTCAAACCTCGATCTCTCGCCTTTGCGACAAAATCTCCTGGATAGCGGTCACGGGGAGTTTACCGATGTCGCCACGCGCACGGAATTCAAGCGTGCCTTATTCTTGAAATTGCTGTGTCGACTTTGACCGCGTAGTTGCGAGCGATCAGTCAAGGGCATTCATAAGGGCGGGAGCGCAATCGAAGCGGTCTTGCCTTTGGTCGAAACGTAATGATCCAGCGAGGGATCCAGGTCCACCGCTGTCATTATGTCGCTGACTGCACCGGGCGAGTTGCCCAGATCTCCAAACGCGGCGCCACGGAGAAAATAAGCCCGAGCCAGCTTTGGATCGAGTCGGATCGCTTCGGCCTCGTCTTTTACCGCACCGGCGTAGTCACGGAGCAACATGCATACGTACCCCCGTTCGCTCCACAGCGCCGCCGTTTTCGGCTTCAAACGGACAGCCTCGGAAAAATCCGCGAGTGCGGCGCTGAAGTTCTTTTGAGCCAGGTTGACTATCGCGCGTTGACGCAACGCCGCGACCAGTTTGGGATCGATGCTCAAGGCGGTGTCGAAATCCCGCAAGGCCGCTGCACCATCATTTTGTACAGAATAGAAAACCCCGCGGTAGTAGTAAGGCTGCGCGCGTTTGGGAGCCATTTGGATCGCTGTATTGTAATCATCGAGCGCATGCGCCTTATCGCCCTGGGCATAGTAAGCCATGGCACGATTCACATACGGATAGAAACGGTCCGGGCCCTCGAGTAATTTGCTGCCGCTGCCTGGTTCCCAGCCCTTGCCGTCCGCTAACTCGGTGCAGGCCTGAATGGCCACGGCCGGCGCGCTCTTCCCGTCGCGATTAATGCACTTGTCGATGACGATACGCGTGTCCCTCGCGAGCTGAGACTCACAGTTCATCATTCCCTCCCAGTTGATTCCTTCTTCGCCGTTGGCGCCTGTCGAGGCACTGCCATTGATATTATTCGTGGCATAGCAGTTGGTAAATTTATCGGGAGCAAGCTTTGGCATCGACGGCCCTTTGCCGGTGACTGTGACTGACGGTGGATTCGTTGCAGGCGGCGGTGTGGCCGCACTGGGGCTGGACGGCGTTGCGCTGTCTGCGGGCGGGCTGCTGGGTAATTGACCGCTCTGACCGGAATTGTCCAGTGCTCCTGCCGCGGTTGCGACGAGAAGCAAACTTAAGAGTTGCCACGAGAATAGGCGCCGCATGATTTTCACCCCCGAACAGACTAGTTCGGCACTCCACCACCCCAATTTGGACCACTTGAGAGCTCAGTGAGTTCCGTCCGGCAAACTTGTATCACCATCCTGATTTCCAGACCAGGCTTCGCCGAAGAACTTGAGCTCCTCGAAACCCATATCAGGCGGGTTACTAGCGCTAAGGCCGCTACAGCCGCAGCCAGCCCCGCTTCGCCAGATAAGCAAGCGCGATTCCGACCACAAACGCCAAACCGACATTCCAGATCGCGAACGCCGCAGTCGCGAGGGTGATGAAGCGCTCAACCTTTATTTTGCTGAGATCGCCGGCGCCTAGGCCGAGCTGCGCGCCCGTCAAAAACAAAATGACGCCCAGCACGGCCTTCGGAAACACATTCAAGATGGCCTCGATCGAGCCGCTGAAGCAGAACGCAGTGGTCAACAGAACGGCGCCGAGAATGATCGGGGCGCCGCCCGTGCGCGCGCCGAAGGCAACGTGTCCGGCCATGCCTCCCGCGCCATGGCACATCGGCACGCCGCCGACGGCAGAACTCGCCAGGTTCATGAGTCCCGTTGAACTGGCGATCTGCGCATCGCTCACCGGCCGATCGGGAAACAGCCGGTTGTTTTCGTCGCGTACCGCAATCACGGCGTTGCCGAGTGTCAAGGGCAGCTGCGGCAGCGCCAAGAACAAGGTACCTACCCACAGGTCATGCCAGCTGATGGCCGCCAGCGCAAAGCTCGGCAGCCGGAACTGCACCCGCACTTGAGACAGCGCGTGCGCCGCCGCGGGGTCTTGAATCACGCCGCACGCCGCGCCGAACAGCAGCAAGAGAAACATGGCCGGGATCGCTCGATTGGTCAGGAGCAACAGCGTTCCCAAGAGCCCAAGGGCGGCGATCAGCCATTCCGTGCTCATCAACTTGATGCCTTCGATCATGAAGCTGATGCCGAGTCCCAGCACGATGCCGGTGACCACGAAGCGCGGCACGAGTTTCCCGATACGCGTAGCCGCGCCGCTCAACCCCAGGATCAGCCAGATCGCGCCCGTCACCAATCCTGCACTGTAAACCGTTGCCGGCGTGATGACGGCCGTTTGCGCAGCCTGTGTTACCGCCGCAGCGCCGAGCGCCTTCATGGGCTGCACGGGAAACGGCGTCTTGTAGTAGAAACCGCAGACCACCAGTGCAGCGCCAAACGCAAACAAGATCCCGAAGGGATCCATCTTCAAGACGGCGATGTAAGCGACGACGAATGGAATCAGCGTGCCGAGATCGCCGAAGGCTCCCGCCCACTCCATGCGATCGAAGCGGTTGCCGGAAAGCGGAGCTTTGTTTTGGGGTGTGGAAGAATTCACTGCGCCACTCAAGATCCTGTCTGCCAGTGCGCAGAGTAGACCCTAGTCAGCGAAATTTCTTCGCCAGGACTCGCCGGCTATATTCCGGAAGATACAGCGCGGGGAGCAAAAACCTGTGACGCGTTATATCGGATGAAATATGGCGCGTGCAGCCGAATCGATTTTACGAGATCTTCTCGGCACGTTGCAGTATTTTTTTTGCCAGTTGTTTTTTGCCGGCCTGTTCGAGCCGTGCCGCCTTCGCGATGACATGCGGCACGATATCCGTCAATCGATGCGCGCCGAGCCGGCCGACATCACGCTCGAGCAGCCGGTACTGCTTGATCAGGCTTGCGCCGAAGGCCGTCACACGCGCGCCGCCGCCACCGGCACCGCCCGTGGACGATACGGTCACCGCATCGCTAAAGCCTTGTTTCAAGCTGTTTATCAGCATCCACGCGCGGCGATAGCTCATGCCCAGCGAGCGCGCGGCGTCGGATATGGATCCGCTCGATTTGATCGCCTCGAGCAAGGCGATCTTGCCCGGACCCACATGGACGTTTTCGGCAAAGTCGATCCGGATACGAATAGCAGGTGTCATCGCACAATCCCCCTCTCGCGTCGGCGCGCAACGCCATCATACGAGATTTATTTCCTCAGGCTTGAATACGGGCGCCGAGAGGAGGATTCTTGCGCGACCGAACCCCCGCGGAGTCATCATGTCGATTACTTTTCTCTTGAATGGCAAGAGCGCTACGCTCGACGCCGATCCGAACATGCCGCTGCTGTGGGCGCTTCGCGAGGTCGCCGGACTGCACGGCACCAAATTCGGTTGCGGAATGGCGCTGTGCGGCGCCTGCACCGTCCACATCGATGGCGAGGCTACGCGGTCCTGCATCATGCCGCTGTCGTCCGTGTCGGGGCGGCACGTGACCACGATCGAGGGACTAGAGAGCCGGCAGGCCAAGGCAGTGCAGGCGGCCTGGGTCGATTTGCAGGTGCCGCAGTGCGGGTATTGCCAGTCGGGACAGATCATGTCCGCAACCGCACTGCTGGAGAAGAATTCCTCACCCACCGATGCCGATATCGACGGCGCCATGAGCGGCAACATCTGCCGCTGCGCCACCTATCCGCGCATCAGGGCCGCGATTCATGCGGCCGCGCAATCCGTGAAGGCGTAAGGGTAACCAGGGATACCTATGAGCAACGAAATCTCTTCACCCCGCCGAATCGAACGCCGCGCGTTCCTGAAAGGCGCCGGGGCGGCGACGTTCACCGCATTGACCATCGGCTTTGAGTGGATCGGCGCTCAGCGCGCCGCTGCGCACGCGGCACCCGCCGGCGCCGCGCCATTCGCACCCAATGCCTTCGTCAGAATCGGTTCCGACAACAGCATCACCGTTATTTCCAAACACGTTGAGTTGGGGCAAGGAGCTTATACCGGGCTCGCGACCATTCTCGCGGATGAGCTCGACGCCGATTGGGCCCAGGTGCGGGTCGAGAGCGCGCCCGCCGACGCGACGCGCTATGCCAATCTGGCCTTCGGCAAGATCCAGGGAACCGGCGGCAGTTCCGCGATCTCCAATTCCTGGCCGCAATTGCGCGACGCGGGAGCCAAGGCCCGGGCGATGCTGCTCACTGCGGCCGCCAATGAGTGGCATGTACCCGTCGGGGAATTGACCGTGGAGAAAAGCGTGATCTTCCACGCCGCCAGCAAGCGCCAGGCGACCTTCGGCTCGCTCGTGAAAAAGGCCTCGGCGTTACCGGTGCCGCAAACGGTGCAGCTCAAGGATCCCAAGGACTTCAAGCTCATCGGCAAGCAGCTGCCGCGGGTCGATGTGGCCGCGAAATGCGACGGCACGGCACTCTTTACGATCGATGTCGAAATGCCCGGCATGTTGGTGGCGCTGCTGAAGCGCTCGCCGCTGTTTGGCGGCACGGCCAAATCCTTCGACGGCGGCGCCGCGATGCAAGTACCCGGCGTGGTCAGGGTCGTTCAGGTGCCGCGCGGCGTCGCGGTGGTGGCAAAGAGTTTCTGGGCGGCCAAGCAGGGTCGCGATGCCCTCAAGGTCGACTGGGACGAATCGAACGCCGAGAAGCGCAGTTCCGCCGCGATGATGGATGAATTTCGGCGGCTCGCCGATCAACCGGCGCTGCCGGCGCGCAAGGAAGGCGACGCCAAAAAGGCCATCGGCGATGCGGCCCGCAAAGTATCCGCCAGCTTCGAATTTCCCTATCTCGCGCATGCGCCGATGGAGCCGCTCGCCGCCGTGGTCAAACTGGACGGCAAGACCTGCGAGATCTGGACGGGCGACCAATTCCAAACCATCGATCAGATGAACGCCGCGCACGCGGCGGGTTTGGAGCCCAGTCAGGTGAGCATTCACACCTTGTATGGCGGGGGCAGTTTCGGCCGGCGCGCCAACACGATTTCCGACTATATCTCCGAGGCGGTCTCGATCGCCAAGGCATACGGCGCCGACGGAACGCCGATCAAACTGCAATGGACTCGCGAAGATGACATCCACGGCGGATTTTATCGCCCCATGTACTTCCATAAGCTGGAAGCCGGATTGAATGCGCAAAACGAACTCACGGGATGGCATCACGTGATCGTCGGGCAATCCATCATGGCCGGCACGATTTTCGCCGCGGGTATGAAGGATGGCATCGATGCAACCTCGGTGGAGGGCGCGGCGAACATCGCCTACGCGATTCCCAACATTGCCGTCGATTTATCGACGACCAAGGCCGGCGTACCAGTACTGTGGTGGCGCGTGGTCGGCAGCTCGCATACCACCTTCGCCGTCGAGGCTTTCATCGATGAGGTTGCGCACGCCGCCGGCGCGGATCCCTTCATCTTCCGGCGCAAGCTGCTCGAACACTCACCGCGCATGAAAGCCGTGCTCGAACTCGCCGCCGACAAGGCGGGATGGACTTCTGGCGCTATGCCCAACGGCAAAGGCCGCGGCATCGCGGTTTGCGAAGCGTTCAATTCTTATGTGGCGCAGGTGGCCGAGGTCAGCGTCGATGATGCCGGGCGCGTCAAAGTCGATCGCGTAGTTTGCGCCGTTGACTGCGGCACGGCGGTCAATCCCGACATCATCAAGGCTCAGATGGAAGGCGGCATCGGCTTCGGCCTCGGTGCGGCACTGTACGGAGCGATCACCTTGAAGGACGGCCGCGTCGAACAAAGCAACTTCAACGACTATCGCGTGTTGCGCATGAATGAAGCGCCGAAGGTGGAGGTTTACATAATGCCCTCGACCGAGAAGCCGACCGGCGTCGGTGAGCCCGGCGTCGCGCCCGTCGGCCCTGCGGTGGCCAATGCCGTATTTGCCGCCACCGGAAAGCGCTTGCATGTCTTTCCTTTCGCCAACGGCGAAAAAACCAGGAGTTAGGGATCCATGAATGCAGCGCCCCCGAAAAAGTCGCGGCCGGTTCTCTGGACGCTTGCGGCCATTGTGGCCGTTCTCATCATTGTGTCGGCCAACATCGTGTTCGGTCCTCATCCCACCGATTTCGCCGGCGGCAAACGGGTCGCGCTCGCGGCCTACACCGCAGCCGATCCCACCGGCGTGCCGCCGGAGCTCAAATCCGCAAGCCAGCTCGAAAGGGGTGAGTATTTGACGCGCGCGGCGGACTGCCTCGTCTGCCATACCGCCAAGGACGGTGCGCCGTTTGCCGGCGGCCGGGCCTTCGTGTTGCCGTTCGGCACCATTTATTCCACCAACATCACGCCCGATAACGACACGGGTATCGGCCGCTACAGCGACGCGAATTTCCTCGACGCCATGCACAAAGGCATCGGGCGCGGCAATGTCAAATTGTATCCGGCGATGCCCTACGCCAGCTATACCTACATGTCCGATGCCGATGCGCTCGCCATTAAAGCTTACCTCTTCAGTCTGAAACCCTTGCACGCCTCCGCGCCGCAAAACACGCTGGAGTTTCCGTTCAATCAACGCGGACTCATGAGTCTGTGGTCAGTTTTCTTCAATCCCGACCGCCGCTATGAACCGAATGTGGATCGAAGCCCTGAATGGAATCGCGGCGCGTATCTGGCGGAAGCAATGGCGCATTGCGGGGAGTGTCATACGCCGCGCAATCTTGCCTTCGCCCTCAACAATCGGCAAAAATTTGCAGGTGCCGTGCAAGCCGGCTGGCGCGCTTACAACATTACACCCGATCATGCGAGCGGCGTGGGATCCTGGAGCGATGCGGACCTCGCGGGCTATCTCTCCGCGGGACATGCCGATGGGCGCGGCACTGCCGCAGGTCCGATGGGCGAGGCCGTCGATGCGAGCCTCAGTTACCTCAAGGCTAGCGATATCGCGGCACTCGTTACGTATCTGCGCACCGTGCCCGGCCTCGCCAACGCCGATCTTCCCGAGCCAAAACAGAGTGCCGCGCCGGCGCTGTTCGCCGATCACGCGGCAACGAGCGAGTCACAGGGTAGAGCCGTCTATGAAGGCGCGTGCGCCGGTTGCCACGGATGGACCGGCATCAGTCCGGCCATTCCGTTCGCAAACTTGACCGGCACCCGCAGCATCAATGATGCCACCGCGATCAATGTCGCGCAGGTGATCATCGGCGGCGGCCAGCGGCACCTCAGCGGCGATTCGAACAACATGCCGGCCTTCGGCAGCACCTACTCCGATGCGGAAATTGCCAGTGTTGCCAACTATGTCACCGCTCGCTTCGGCGCCAAGGGATCGGACCTGTCCGCGGCTGAAGTGGCGAAGCTGCGCAGCGCGGAGTAGGCCTGCGCGCGAGAAATGAGCCGGGAATCAATCGCCTAAGATTCGGCGGATTGAGGCTCTGAGGATTGGCGCTCGGTCGACTGAGGCTCCGCAGCGATGCTCTCCCGGATCGAATTCGTCTTGCGATGCCGCGCCTCGAGCATGCTCAAGGTCCGGCTCGCCAAGGCCGAGATTTCCGGATCTTTGATTCTTTGGCCGCGCTTGAACAGCGTGGTCGCGTTCTCGTGCCGGTCGATGATTCTGGCGGTATACGCCAGATCGAAATCCGGGCCGCTTTTCTCGCGCATCCACTCCACGAGCTGTTGGTGTTCGGGGTCGAGCGATTCCGGGATCGGCAAACCTCGGCGCGCCGCGATCTTGGCAATGTCGGCGGTGCCCTTTTCGTAAACGTCGATCATGGCATGCGCGAAATGGCGCAGCGATTCGGCGCCGCCGCGGTCCATCGCCAGGCGGCCGAGCTGCACGTCGGTCATGGACTCGAGCGCGGCGCTCGCAATGAAAGTTTCGGGTGCAATACTCTCTGGAACGGGATCCTGGCGCCTCATGAATATCCTGTTGATTGGTTGAGCCGATTCCGCGGTTCTGTATTGGGAGTTTCAACGGGTTTCCGCGCGCGCGATGTCTCCGGACAGGCTGCTCGATTGTGGGAACAATGAACCAGGACCTGTAAGACAAGCGGAAGAATTCTTGTTCCCATTTATTGCAACGCGGGCCGCAGGCGTGATAAATCCGGCAGGACCCACAATAAGATTTCCCAGAGAGAGGCTTCTTGAAAACCCTGATTACGCAGCTGTTTGGCATCCAGCATCCCATCATCCAAGGTGGGATGCACTTCGTCGGTTTCGCGGAACTCGCGGCAGCGGTGTCCAACGCCGGCGGCTTAGGTGTCATCACCGGACTGACGCAGCGTACGCCCGAGAAACTGGCGCTGGAAATCGCGCGCTGCCGCGACATGACCGACAAGCCCTTTGGCGTCAATCTCACGTTCCTGCCCGCGGTAACGCCGCCCGATTATCCGAAGTTCGTCGAAACCATTATCAAAAGCGGTGTCAAGGTGGTGGAAACCGCCGGCAACAATCCACAAAAGTATCTGCCGGCGCTCAAGGACGCGGGTATCAAGGTGATTCACAAATGCACCTCGGTGCGCCATGCGCTCAAGGCCGAATCGATCGGCTGCGATGCGGTCAGCGTCGATGGCTTCGAGTGCGGCGGACACCCGGGCGAGGATGACGTACCGAACATGATCTTGCTGCCGCGCGCGGCAGAGGTGCTGAAGATTCCCTTCGTCGCTTCCGGCGGCATGGCGGATGCGCGTTCACTGGTCGCGGCACTCGCCTTGGGCGCGGAGGGCATGAACATGGGCACACGCTTCATTGCCACGCGGGAAGCACCGGTGCACGCGCATGTCAAGGACGCCATCGTCGCCGCCTCTGAACTGGACACGCGGCTGATCATGAGGCCGCTGCGCAATACCGAACGCGTCCTGGCGAACGCCGCGGTCGATCGACTGCTGCTCAAGGAGCGCGAACTTGGACCGCGGTTGAGTTTTGCCGACATCGCCGCCGAAGTCGGCGGCGTCTATCCTCGCATCATGCAGGAGGGCGACATGGACGCGGGCGCTTGGTCCTGCGGCATGGTCGTCGGGCTGATTCACGATGTTCCAACCTGCAAACAGCTGATCGATCGCATCATGACGGAGGCCGAAGTTCTGATCCGCCGCCGCTTGGAAGGCCTGCTCGACGGAGAATTCGCATGACGGCGTTTGATACGGCGATCACCGAGCAGGACGGCGCAATCTCAGGTCCGTACGGATCGGCGGCTACTTGACGCTGTAACCGCGGCCCTCGAGGCACGCAGCTTGCGCGCGCTGATAATCCCACTGATTGGACTGGGCGCTCGCCGCCTCCGCCGCCGGGTTGTAGCCTGACTGCGTCGCCGCCCACTGACGGCATTCCGATTTGTCCTTGGCCTGCTGCTGATCGGACTGCCCATTCTTGGGATAGGCAATGAGTTCACTACCGCCCTGCGATTGCAGTTGCTGTTCAACTTCCGGGGGCGGACTCACCGTCTGGTACTCGCCCGCCGATCCATCCCAGGTATAAAAAGTGTCATCGGCATAATAATAAGGAATCCCGCCCCACCAGTAGGTCGAGTAGTAAAACGGCAACGAGGAGAAATACAGGCCCAGCCCGAGGCCGGCGCCGAATCCCCAGCCGTAACCGCCCCAGCCGCCGTGGCCACGCCATCCACCGCCATATCTGCCGTGATAGCGCCCGTAGCCGCCTCCGAAGCGGCCGCCCGCGTAATGGCCGCCCGCGTAATGGCCGCCCGCGTAATGGCCGCCGCCACCGAAGTGGCTGCCGCCGCTAAAATGGCCGCCTCCTCCGCCATGTCCGCCTCCTCCGCCGTGCCCGCCGCCACCGCCACCGCCGTTATGCGCGTCGGCCGCGCCCACAAGGCTGAACGACACCAAGGCTGCACACGCCAGCAGGGATCCGAGACGATTAATTGAACTGAGCTTCTTCATGATGCATCACCGTTCCTCATCACACGTCAACGCAGACTCGTCCAAGGCCATAGTCAAAACTGTCCCGCACGCGAAGATGAATGGCCTCGCGAGCGCGAAAGACGCGTGAGCGCACTGTACCGATCGGACATGACATCGCGCCAGCGACCTCTCGATAGCTGAGGCCATCGATCTCGCGCAATACGATTGCGCGTTGTTGTTCTTCGCAGAGCCCATCGATAGCTGCACTGATCGCGGCAACAATCTCGCCCGTCACCGCAAGATTCTCCGGGGTATCCAAATCGGCGAGCTCCGCGCCCACCATGCCCTCCATCGAGACGACATGTGCATCGCGCGCGCGCTCGCTATTCCTCGTCTTGGCTGCGTTAATGGCGATCCGATGCAGCCAGGAATAAAACGCCGAATCGCCTCGGAACGAAGGCAGTGCTCGATACGCCCGCAAAAACGTATCTTGCACCAAATCTTCTGCATCGGATTGATTGCGTGCGTAACGCAAAGTCAATTGCATAATTCGCGCTCGATATCTATGGACCAGGGCATTGAACGCTCGGTAATCGCCCGCTTGAGCCAGCCGGACGAGATTTCCATCGAACGATTCCACTTTTTGCAACATTTTTTAGATACTTCGGATAAACGCCTTTACGGTTATATATACAATGAGCGGCGAAGATTAGAATTCCGCGAACGCCACATTAGAAAGCATCTCATGATCGCGCTGAGTGCGTGCGAGTGCCCAGATCCATGGTTGCCGTGAGATTTCGTTCAGCGGGCGCCCGCACCTCTTCGGCATCCTTCGCCGGGTGCACCGGCCTTAACGAGACCGGCCGCCGTGGAAAGCGCACGCGAAAACAGCTGCCCTCGCCGAGCCGGCTCGATACTTCGATGTCGGCCCCGTGCATCGAACAGATGGATTTGACGATCGAAAGACCCAGGCCCGCGCCGCCGTCATCTCGCGACCTCGCTTCGTCGGCCCGATAAAAACGATCGAACACGAGCGGCAATGAAGCCTTGGGGATCCCGACGCCTGTATCGATGACCTCCAGCAACGCGTGAGTGTCGTCTTCCGAGGTGCGCAGGATGACGCTGCCCCTCGCCGGTGTGAAGCGGATGGCATTGTCCAGCAGGTTGACAATGATTTGCTTGATGCGCGACCGGTCGCCGTGGATCACGGCGCTTTGCAAACCGGACAATTCGATCGAAATCCCGCGATCCTCCGCCATCAAACGCATCTGCTCGGCGGTGCTTCGCACCAATTCCGCCAAGTCGAGTTCCGCCCGCTCGCGCTGCGTCTCGCCGGCATCCAGACGCGACAGCGCCAAAAGCCCCGACACCAGGTGCTCTAGGCGAGCGACTTCTTCAAGCACACTTCCCACGCGCTCCCGCAACGCCTCGCCATTGATGCCGCCTTGGCTGGAGAGTTCTTGCAGTTCCCCCTTGATCACCGTGAGCGGCGTGCGCAGTTCATGGGATGCGTCGGCCAAAAACCGCCGCGAACTCTGCACCGAGTCGCGCAGGCGGCCCAACATGTTATTCAGCGAGATCGACAGCCGCTCGAGCGCATCGCCGGTGGCGACCACCGGCAGACGTAGTGACAGGTTTTGAAGACTCATTTGCTCCGCGGTCTGCGATAGCCGGTCGACCGGGCGCAGCGCCCAAGTCACCAATAGATAGCCGCCCACCGCCGCGCAGCCGATCAGCGATGGAAGCAACACCGCCAGAAGGTCGGCCAAGCGCGAGAGAGCCGTTTCCACGGACAGCATGGAGCCGCCGATCTCCACCACGTACTTGCCCGAGACTGTATCGGCCGAAGTCGCGCCGACAATCAAATGCTGAGCCGGCAGCAGGGTCGAGACGAATTCGGAACCGGCCTCGGTTTTAGCGCTCGTCTGGTTGCCGCCTCTCGCCGGGGCGTTGCCGCCGGCCTGGGTATTGCCGCCGGCCTGGGTGCGGCCGCTCGGCAGGCGCGCGGCGACGTCAAAGCGATTGAAACTGCCGTCGGCAGGCGGCCCCGAGAGATAAACGACCTGTCCGGGCATGCGCGTGATCCGAATGAAGCGGTTATTGGCTTCGGGAGCCAAGTGCACTTCGATCTCTTGAGCGAACGCAGCGTCTGCCGCATCCGCCGGCGCTCGTGCGAGGATTTGCTCCACCTCCGTTGCGCGGCGTTTGAGGGCGTCTCGCGCGTTGGAGCGCAGATAATGCTGCAAGCCATAGAACGTGACGACGGCGACCAAAATAAACGTCGCGCCCAACAGCAGCGTGTACCACGCGGTCAGCCGGAATGCGAGGGAGCGCGGGTTCATTCCGCGGCTGCCTCATGCACAGGGCCGCGAACGCAATAGCCCACGCCGCGCACCGTGTGAATCAATTTCAGCGGAAACGGCTCATCGATTTTCTTGCGCACGTAGCGAACATAGACATCGACGATGTTGGTGACGCCTTCGAAACTCTGATCCCACACATGATTCAAAATCATGGTGCGCGAGAAAACCCGTTCCGGACTCGACATCAAATACTCGAGCAGCGCATATTCCTTGGCGGTGAGTTCGATGAGCTTGCCGTCGCGCCGCACCTGCTGGGTCGCGCGATCGATTTCCAGATCCGCCAGACGCAGGACATCGTGGCGTTCCACCGGCGCGCGGCGCAGCTGCGCCTTGATGCGAACCAGAAGCTCTGCGAAATCGAAGGGTTTGGTGAGATAGTCATCCGCGCCCGCTTCGAAATGCATCACCTTGCTGTCGATTTCATCCCGCGCCGTGAGCACCAGCACGGGCAGCGCCGGATGCGAGCGGCGCACTCGCTTCAGAAGTTCGGTGCCGCTCAATTGCGGCAGCATCAGGTCGAGGACCATCAGATCGTATTCGTAGGCGTGGACGTAGTTCTCACCGTCCCGGCCATTCGCGGCCAGATCGACCGCAAAGCGCTCCGCGCGCAGTCCGCGGGCCACGAATTCCGCCAACTTCCGATCGTCCTCGACGAGCAATATCCGCATCCTCGCCTCCTCGACTTCCTATTGGACCTGATCAAGATTAGAAAGTGCTTAGAAACGCGAAACTTTCCCGGAATTGCGCTCCGGCCGCGCCCGCGGGGCCGCCCGTCTCGAGGAAACTGGCGCATCGGAGGTGACTTAACAAGTGACTAAAGTCACTTCCATTCGATGCCTGCGGGAAGCATGATGATTGTGGGTCTTCCAGGAAGTAGGTAAGCGACCATGTGCCGCTTCGAGCGAAGCTTTCCGTGACGAGCACCGCAGAGGCTCCCCTGCCGGCGATTCGAATCGTCATTGCCGAGGACCAGGCGCTGGTGCGCCGCGGCGCTGCCCTGCTGCTGTCCATGGAGCCCGATATGGAGGTCGTGGGGCAGGCCAGCAACGGCGTCGAAGCCGTCGAGTTGACCCAACTGCTGCATCCCGATGTCGTGCTGATGGATTTGCACATGCCCGTGAAGGGCGGTGTGGTCGCGACTCGCGAAATTACCCGCGCGCTGCCCCAGACACAGGTCCTGGTTTTGACGACTCTCGACGACGATGAAACCGTGTTTGAAGCGGTGCGCGCCGGCGCGCACGCCTACTTGCTCAAAGACGCCGCGGAAAACGAGCTGCTGGAAACCATTCGCGCTCTGAAGCGCGGCGAGTCGCGACTCACCCCGCAAATCGCGCGAAAAGTGATGGATCAATTTCGCCGGCTGGCGCAAACAGGCCAGCGCGTGCAAAGCGGTCAGCCGCAATCCGGCCAGTCCGAGTCATCGCGCGAGCCCGGAACCGCATCGCCCGCGAACGCAACGCTCGCCTCGCCGCCCGCAGCCGAGGCGTCACTCACGGCGGAAGCACTCACGGAAAAAGAGGCGAAAGTTCTCGAGCTCATCGCGGAAGGAATGAGCAACCGGCAGATCGGTGCCGCTTTGTTTCTCGCCGAGGGAACCGTCAAAAACTACGTCAGCCGGATCATGGACAAGCTGCATGCCAATACCCGCACGGAACTCGCATTGCTGTCGCAACGCCAGCGGCATGCGGATTAAGTGACTTTAGTGACGGTGAAAGTGACTAAAGTCACTGCCAAATCATGACCTTCGGCTCCTGACTTGCCCTCCTCGCCCGTCTAAATTGCGTTAGGCCGCAGAGGTTTTCGGATGTCCGTTGTCGAAATCGCGCTGAAGCGTCCCTATACCGTCGTTGCGATGCTCATCTTGATTTGCTTGATGGGGATCGGCGCGGCGTTGCGCATGCCCATCGACATCTTTCCGGAAATTAACATCCCTGTGGTTGCCGTGGTATGGACCTACAACGGCATGAGCGCGCAGGACATGCAGAATCGCATTCTGACGCTGCACGAACGCCAGCTCGCCTCGTTGGTGGACGACATTTCGCGCATCGAAGCCGTAAGCTACCAGGGCGTCGGCGTCGAGAAGGTTTACCTGCATGAGGGCGCCGACGTGTCGCGCGCCATTTCGCAGCTCGCGAGCAGCGCGCTGGTCGTGCTCAAGTATATGCCGCCCAACATCACGCCGCCGCTGGTGTTGCGTTATGGTGCAACCGACGTCCCCATCATCCAGCTGAGCCTGTCCAGCAAATCTTTGCCGGATACGAAGCTCAACGACTTGGGCCAGAACATCATCCGCCCCGCCTTGGCCGTGGTGCACGGCGCGGAAGTCCCGTATCCCTACGGCGGAAAGCCGCGCGTCATCATGGCGGATTTGGATTCCGAGGCTTTGCAGGCGCGCGGACTGTCCGCCGCCGATGTCAGCGCGGCGCTGCAGCGGCAGAATGTGATCCTGCCCTCGGGCGACGTCAAGATTGGCGACAAAGATTACGCCTTGGCGATGAATAACTCGCCCAACCTGATCGACACCATCAACGCCTTTCCCATCAAGGAGGTGGGCGGGCGTACGATTTTCATGCGCGATGTCGCTCACGTCCACGATGGATTTCAGGTGCAGACCAATTCCGTCTCGGTCAACGGAACGCCGGGCGCCTTGATGACCATCCGCAAGACCGGCGGCGTGTCCACGCTCGCCGTCATCAACGGCGTACGCGCCGCGCTCACGGACATCAAGAAGGTGCTGCCGAAGGACGTCGCGATCCAACCGCTGTTCGATCAATCGTTGTTCGTGAAAGCGGCGTTGAACAGCGTGGGTTTGAGCGCAGGCATGGCAGCCGGACTGACCGCGCTGGTCATCATCCTGTTTCTCGGCAACCTGCGGCTATCGGTGATCATTCTCGCCGCCATTCCCTTGTCGATCATCACCGCCATCCTGTTCATTTATCTGACCGGCCAGACGCTGAACACCATGACGCTCGGCGGCTTTGCGCTGGCGATCGGCATTTTGGTCGACAACGGCACGGTGGTCATCGAAAACATAGAGCGGCACGTCGCCATGAACGAGCCGCTCATCCAGTCCATTGTGGTGGGGGCGCGCGAGGTTGCGGTTCCCACATTCCTGTCGACCTTGTGCATCTGCATCGTCTTCGTGCCGGTATTTCTGCTGCAAGGCACCGCGAAATACCTGTTCTCGCCGCTGTCGCTTTCCGTGATCGGCGCCCTGCTCGCCAGCCTCGCGCTGTCTTTCACCATGGTGCCGGTGCTTTTCAAAATGCTCATGCGCGGATCGGTGCGTGCTTTTCAAGATGAACCGCATCATCGGCCGGTCGGTGAGCATGCCGCGCCGAGGAATTTCCTGGTGCGGATCCAATCGGGCTTCGAAAGAGGATTCGAGTCCTTCCGGGAAAAATATCGAAATGCGCTGGCCTGGACGCTATCCGAGTCGGTTCCGACCGTTGCGGCGTTCGTCATCCTGATCGTCGGCTCCATCTGTCTCTTCCCGCTGCTGGGCCGGGATTTCTTCCCGCAGGTCGATGCCGGCCAGATGCGCCTGCACGTGCGCGCGCCGCCCGGAACGCGCCTCGAGAAAACGCGGCAGATCTTTGCCGACGTCGAGGCAGACATTCGGCATATCGTCGGTAACGATCAAATCAACGTGATGCTCGATAACATCGGCCTCCCCTACAGCGGCATCAACATTGCCTTGAGCGATTCCGCCACCGTGGGCCCGATGGACGGCGAGATTCTGATTTCCCTGAACCAAAAGCACCAACCGACGGCGCGACTCATCGCCAAACTGCGCCAGACGTTGCCCGCGCACTTCGCGCAACTGCAATTCTTTTTTCAGCCGGCCGACATCGTGGATCAGGTCCTCAATTTCGGTCAGCCCGCGCCGATCGATGTCAGGATCTCCGGGCCGGATCAGGGTGAAGCGTTCAATCTCGCGTCGAAGATCGCGCGCGACCTTACGAAGGTGCCGGGTGTGGTCGACTCTCACGTCTTCCAAGTGCCGAACGCACCGGCGCTGACCGTGGATTTGGACCGGGCGTTGGCCACACAGATTGGGCTTACTCAGCAGGAGGCGGCGAACAACGTGCTGGTCTCCACCAACTCGAGTGCCCAATCCTCGCCCAATTTTTGGGTCGATCCGCGCAATAACGTGAGCTATCCCTTGGTGGTGCAGGTGCCGCCGTACCGCATTGGTTCGTCGCAGGACCTGGAGACGATGCCCGTGACCTCCGGCAGCGAGAACGGACAGGGCCAACTCTTGGTGAACTTGGCGGCATTCGGCCGCGAGGCCATTCCGCTCGTGACCTCGCAATTGAATATCCGGCCGGTCTTCGATGTGCATGCCGACGTCCAGGGACGCGATCTGTACTCGGCGGCGCACGATATCGATGGCGTACTCGCGGCGAACCGGCCCGACTCCTCGAAGGCCCTCACGGTGACATTGAGCGGACAAGTTCAGACCATGCGCGAAAGCTACGCCGGACT
Organism: uncultured Gammaproteobacteria bacterium; assembly: GCA_963721095.1. Lineage (GTDB taxonomy): Bacteria > Pseudomonadota > Gammaproteobacteria > Steroidobacterales > Steroidobacteraceae > Bog-1198. The sequence goes on from CAVRHU010000003.1 coordinate 158,824, forward strand.
CTTCACCGGTATCGCGCTCGCCATCATTCTGGTCTATCTATTCTTGGTCATGAATTTTCAGAGTTGGATCGATCCTCTGATCGTGCTCATGGCGGTGCCCTTCGCCCTCGGCGGCGTCATGTGGATGCTTTTCCTCTCGCAAACGCCGATGAGCGTGCCGGCACTCATGGGTACGTTGATGTGCATTGGACTGACCACGGCCAACAGCATTTTGGTCGTGAGCTTTGCCAACCAACGCATGGCCGTGGGCGACGATCCGCTGCACGCGGCGGCCTCCGCCGGCTACACGCGCCTGCGTCCCGTGCTCATGACCGCCGGCGCCATGATCCTCGGCATGGTGCCCATGGCCCTGGGGATTGGAGAAGGCGGCGAGCAAAATGCGCCGCTGGGCCGCGCGGTCATCGGCGGCCTCCTGTTCGCCACCTTCGCGACGCTGATTTTTGTTCCGACGATGTACCGGCTGCTGCGCCGTCGCCCGGCGCCTGTCGCTGATTCGAATGTTATAGGTGGAGCCAATGCAACCGCATGACGAATTGCCGGACGATACCTCGCGCACCGAAATGGGGACCTGTTCCGTCGAATTTCAACCCGACACCGGCCGATCCTTGAAATTCGGTGCGGGTGTCGCGGCCGGCATATTGCTGTTGTGCTTTTGCATTGTCATGGTCATTCGCTTGGTGGATGCGCATTCGCTCAGGAAGGACGCGGACACCGCCTACTCGGCGCCGCCGCCGGTCGATGTCATCACCGCACAACCCGCCTCGGTCGGCCAGGATCTGGTGCTGCCCGGGCAAACCGCGGCTTGGTACGAAACTACGATTTATGCGCGGGTCAGCGGCTATGTCGCGAAGTGGATGGTGGACATCGGCGATCATGTAAAAAAGGGTCAGGTTCTGGCGCTCATCGAGACACCGGAACTCGATGCCGAACTCAGCGCCGCGCGGGCGCAATTGAAGGCCTCGGAAGCGCAAGTGGCCGCGCGGCAGGCGGAAGCCGACTTCAGCAAGACCACCAATGAGCGCTGGCGCGATTCGCCCAAGGGCGTGGTCTCCGACCAAGAACGCGAGTCAAAAAAAGCCGACTATGAAAGCGCCAATGCCCGCTTGTTCGCGGCCGATGCGCAAGTCGCGCTCGACAAGTCCAAGGTCGATCAATACACCGCCCTGGCGCAATTCAAGCAAGTTGTGGCACCGTTCGACGGCACCATCACCGAACGCAAAATCGACATCGGCAATTTGGTCACGGCCGGCAGCGGACCGACAACGACTCCGCTCTACCGGATTGCGCAAACGGATCCGCTGCGAATTTTCGTGGATGTGCCGCAAAACTCGGCCGCCGAACTCATGAAACCCGGGGTGCCCGCGGAAATCCATGCCAGCGGAGCTTCCGGCGGCGTCTTTACCGGCGCCATCACCCGCTCGGCGGAATCGCTCGATGCGCAGGCGCGCACCATGCGGGTCGAAGTCGACATGCCCAATGCCAATCACGCCTTGCTCCCGGGCACGTATGTCAATGTCGCTTTCAAACTGCAGCCGCGCGGTTTGGTCGAGGTTCCGGCGGCGGCCCTGATCTTCAGGCCCAAGGCGACACAAGTGGCACGCGTGGATGCCAACGGCAAAATTGATTTTCAGAATGTCACGATTGCCCGGGACAACGGCAGCCTCGTGGAACTCGGCTCGGGCGTGAAGCCCGGCGATCGCTTGGTGCTCAACATCAGCAGTCAGATCGCCGAGGGTGAACGCGTCACCCCAACGGTGCAGCAATGAAGCAGGCCGCAGAGCTTCTCGCGGCCGCGGGCACTTTCGGGGCGGGCGTAGCGTTGATCTTGGGCGGCTGCGCCGCGGGGCCCAATTACCATACGCCGAAGCCGGACACGCCCCCGGCGTTTGTGGCGGCCGCGGCGACGGGATCGACGCCCACGGCCCCCGCGCCGGATCTTGCCACCTGGTGGCAGGCGCTCAACGATCCGGAATTGAACTCGCTCGTGGAGCGCGCCATCAAGTCCAACCTCGATCTGGAGATCGCCTTGACCCGGCTGCAGCAAGCCCGAAATTACGAGGCGGTCGTGGCGGGCCATGCATTGCCCGAGGTGGACGCCAGCGCTGCCGCCGGGCGAGGCACGGGATCCGATCTGACCCGCGGCCGTGCGGAGCAAGGCCTGGTATCTGCGGACAACGCCAATGGTTTACAGCACATCAATACCATCGCGGGTTTCGATGCCGTGTGGGAGCTGGATATTTTCGGCAAGTACCGGCGCGAGTTCGAGTCGGCGCGCTACGACAGGCAAGCCGCCGCCGCCGCGCGCTCCGGCGTCATCACTTCGCTCATCGCCGACGTGGTGCGTGCGTACATCGATCTTCGCGGCCTGCAAATCCGCGCCGGCGTTCTGCGCAGCGCCGGCACGGTGCTGCGCGAATCCTTGCGCATCGTGAACATTCGCTACGAGCGCGGCATCACCAATGAGCTCGATGTGCAACTCGCCACGCGCGAACTCGACACGCTCGAAGCGCAAATCGCTCCGCTGGACGCGGAAGTGAACGCCGGCGAATACACGCTCGCCGTGCTGTTGGGAGAATATCCCGAGACCCTGGTGCAGGAACTGTCGGCCGCCACGCTCATTCCGTCGATGCCCGCACCCGTGGCGCCCGGCGCGCCGTTGGACCTTCTGAAACGTCGGCCTGACATTCAACAGGCGGAACGCGAATTGGCGTCCGCGACGGCGCGCATCGGCGTGGCCACGGCAAACTTGTTCCCACAGGTCGCGCTGGTGGGCGCGATCGGCTCTCAGTCTCAGGGTTGGGGCAGCGTGCCGAACATTTCCAAGCATATTTGGTCGTTTGGACCGGCAGCACTCTGGCCGCTGCTCGACTTCGGAGCTCTCGATGCGGAAGTGAATATCGCGCACTTGGAAGCGCACGCGAGCTTGGAGAATTATCGCAAGACGATTTTGAGCGCGGTTCAGCAAGTGGATACGGCGCTCGATGGATACAGTGCGCAGCAGGACCGCCTGAAATACTTGGGCGATGCCATGGTGGCAGGGCAGCGCGCGGTGGATTTGGCCAACGCCCGCTACAACCGCGGCCTGACCGACTTCCTCAACGTCGTCGATGCGGAGCGCCAATTCTATGATCTGCAGGAGCAGTACGCCGCGGCTCAAGTCACGCAGGGAGAGCAGTTCGTTGAGCTGTATAAGAGCCTCGGCGGCGGCTGGCAGGGCTACCAGAACGTTCCCGAGATCCGTCGGCCGCAGCCGGCGATCATCGCGGCTTTTCGCCGAACCTTGAGCAGTTCGGCCCCCTGATGTGCCGACACTTAAGCCAGAAGGTTCGATCCCACCGACGCTGCTGAGCGAAAGGGCTGCTTATTTTTGGGCGGCTGTCATTCTCACCGGCGCCGGAGCCGGGATCGGCGCGATCGTTCTGACCAAGCTGCTGCAGAGCGTGCAGCATTTTTTCTGGCCCGGAACCGACCTCTTGAGCGCCGCTTCGCAAGCCGCTCCCTGGCGGCATATTTATGTGCTCCTCGGCGCCGGCGCGTTGACCGGCGCCGGACAAATCGCGCTGCGCCGGCTGACGAGCGGCAATGGAATCGATATCACCCAAGCCATATCCGAATTCGCCGGCAGATTGCCCGTGGTTCGAACGCTTGGCACCGCGGTGCTGTCGGTGCTCCTGGTGGGGATGGGCGCGGCGCTGGGGCGCGAGGGCGCACCCAAACAATTCGGTGCGGTGATTGCCAATGGGCTGGCGGATAAGGCACGCCTGACGGATGAGCAGCGGCGCCTGCTCGTCGCTTGCGGCGCGGGTGCCGGCATGGCGGCGGCGTATGGCGTACCGCTCGGCGGCGCACTGTTTGCGCTCGAAGTGCTGCGCGGCGTGCTGGCGTTGCGCTTGATTTTGCCGGCGCTGCTCGCGTGCATCATCGCCGCAGCGATTTCCTGGCTGGTGCTGCCGAATGCGCCGACCTACGTGATCCCTGCGTACAGCACATCTTTATCGGTGGCGTGTTGGGCGCTGATCGCCGGGCCGATCGCAGGGGTCGTGTCCATCGGCTACGTGCACCTGGTCGAGTTCGCGGATCGGATCAAGCCCCGCGGCTGGCGCCGTTTCGTGGCGCCCATTATCGCGTTGGCCATTCTAGGAGCGGTGTCCATCGCATTTCCGCAAGTGCTGGGAAACGGCAAGGACATCAGCCAGCTGGCCTTCAGCAATGAAGTCGCACCGGCGCTTCTCGTGGTGCTTTTGTTGTTAAGACCCTTGGCTACGATTCTGTGCCTCTCGAGCGGCGTACCCGGCGGCTTGTTCACGCCCTCGCTGGCGTTGGGCGCACTGCTCGGCGGTGTGCTCGGGCTCGCGTGGTCCTCGCTGTGGCCCGGCGTACCGCCGGGACTATTTGCCGTCGTCGGCGCCGGCGCGGTGCTGGCGGCCACGACTCACGGGCCGATTTCGGCCATCGTGCTGGTGATGGAACTCACGGCGCGCGACCGCTCATTCATTCTGCCCCTGGTGCTCGCCGTTGTAACCGCGACGGTTGTAGCCCGGACCTTGGATCCGCGCTCGATTTACGACGCTCGATTCAGCTATCGAGAAATCGAACAGCTGCAAAGGGCGCGCAAGCCGGCGCCTACTTAGCGTCGAGACGAGAAACGAGAGGTGCTCGATGGCCCTGAAAGATGTGCTCGTTTATTTGGATCAGTCGGACCATGCAATCGAGCGCCTGCATCTGGCGGCTGATTTGTCGCGCCGTCACCAGAGCCGGCTGACGGCTCTCTTTGTCAGGGAGCTGAGCCCGGTACAGCGCCATGAGCAGAGTGTTGCGGAACTTGGACAGGGTTCCGCCGAAGCAATCAGCCGAACGAACCGGCACATACGCCACTCGATTGCTGAAGCGACTGAGCGGCTGCAATCGGTGCTCGAGGAAATAAGGAGAGAGTACGAACTCGACATCGAGTGGCGCTGTCTCGATGGCGTCGCATCGATCATCGTGCCGCAGCACGCGCGCTTCGCCGACCTGAGCGTTTTGAGCCAGGATGTGTCGGGAGCCACAACCGCGACCGGCTACACCTTCTCCGAGGAACTCCTGTTCGTCGCCGGCAGGCCCGTGATTTTCATTCCTGCCCGCGGCTCTTTCAAAACGCTTGGGCAGCACATTCTGGTGGCATGGAACTCGAGCCGCGCCGCGACCCGCGCGGTCAATGACGCCCTGCCGCTTATCGAGCGGGCACAGCAGGTCACGGTGCTGGCGGTAAACCCGGCGCAGTTTGCCGAGCGCTACGGCGCGCTCCCCCCGGAGAAGATGGTTGAGCACTTAAAGCGTCACGGTGCCGCGGTCACGGGAGTATGGCTCGACGAGATTGCGTCGGAATCAATTGCCGATGCGGTGCAAGCCGAGGCACTGAAGGCGGGCGCCGATTTGATCGTGGCCGGCGCGTTCGGTCATCCGAGACTCTGGGAGAAGCTCATGGGCGGCGTCACTCGGGATCTTCTTGCGCGAATGCAATTGCCCATTTTGATGTCTTATTAGATTGGGTTTCCTGGAGAGTTCACTTTAGCGGGGTTTCCATATGGGAATATCAACACGACGTGATTTTTTGTATTGGGCGGCCGCTGCCTCCGTGGGATGCGTAGCGCGAGGAATTCATGCAGCAACGCCGGGCGGCGCCGCGCCCGTGGTCCGCTCCCCCGCCGTGGGACAATCATGGCGTTACGCCAAACATGATTACATTACCGGCGAATTGCTCGATACTCAGATCGATCGGGTGTCAAAAATCGGCCAATCGGTTGAGATCGAGTCGCTTTCTGAAACCGGCGAGAACAGAGCGCTCACCTACCCTTCCTGGGGCGAGAGCTGGTGGCGCCAGTATATGAACGGCGATGCCGCTCGGATCGGGGGTCTGATTGAAATCCAGAACCCCTGGGGCATGGTCGTCGTCGATCCGCATTGGAGCGACATGCAATTTTTTGAAAAGCCGATTCCACTGTGGCCTTCCGAGCTTCGCCTCGGCTGGTCACGCGTGGTGAGTACACACTACAAGATTCCAGGCAGCGAGGAAGCGATGCCATGGCAACTAACCATGGATGGCCTGCGTTGGGAATCAGTGACTGTCCCGGCCGGCCGCTTTACCGCACTTCGCTATTTCAACTTCATCGACTTCCGGTACAGCATTTTTGCCGATCGGACTGCCGCCCAACGCATGGAATACGTATGGTTTGCACCTGAGATCGGCCGCTGGGTCAAGCGCGAGAGCATGGGAACTTTTCACGAACAACTCCGGAGCGAGGTCAACGAAAGCAGCTATCGCTGGGAATTGCTGAGCTGGACCTAGGCGACTTAAGCCGCCGTGGCCGCGTGATTTTGCGCTGGCGCCGGCGCGCTCACGAGGCGCCGTGCGAAGAATGCGATGATGAGGCCGAAGAGCAGCATCGCGCTCATATCTTCTGCAAATTTCACGGGCTTGAAATGCGGCAAGGCTTTCAAAGCCGAGAGCGGCACCACGACGTAGTTCATTACGAAGAAAACGATCACGCCGTAGATCAATCCGCTCATGACCCACCTGCGCGGCAACCCAGGGACGGTCTTCGATAAAACGATATAGATCGTCGCAATCAAGATGCCCATGATTTCCTGCAGCAGGGCCCCGAGGATGGCACTGCCCGCTCCGCCCTGGAAAGTCGCCCTGCCGAGGAGGCCGCCGGCGATCGCCTGCATGATGAACACAGGGCTGCGGTTGTTGATCAGCGAGGCCGCCCCGATGTCGATGGTGGCGGCGATGATCCCACCGAGAAGGATGGCGCTGATGACTTCGCGATTATTGAGCTGCATAGATGATGGTGAGGGTAAGTGTAGAAGCGGTTCCGCTCAAGACCCGCTAAGCGACTCTTTGAGGGGGCCACTTGGGACCCAGGACCAATGCGCGCGGTCAATGCGACGCGGATGATTTTCCCAGCGCTTGATCCGCGTCGTGCATCCAGTCGTTTCGATCTTGGCCTGGCGGCAGCGCCTGAATCAGGTCGCGCGCGTGACGATACGCGTCCTGCGCGCCATGAACATCGCCGGTCTTCGCCAGGGCCTCCGCCAGGGCCAACACATTCGGCGGATAGTCCGGCCCCAGGGCGACCGCACGCCGCGCCGCCGCCAGTCCTGAGTCAGGATCGCCGGGCCCCACGGGCCATGCGGGCGCTTTGATCAGGACCAGGGCCGTCACGCGTGCGGGACCCCCTTGGTCATAGGCCGGATCGGCGGCTTCAGCGCGGCTTAAGGTCTGGAGCATCGCCTTCAGCGAGTCATTGGCCTGCAGCGGGTGGGCGCGCGCCTTCAGGCCCAAGGCCACACCGTCGTAATATAGGCACGGGGCGGCCTGCGGTGCGAGCGCGAGACACGCCTGTGCATTTTGCAGGGCATCGGCGGCGATCTGAGCACGGGTTGCCGAATCGGACGTCAGGTCGCTGCGCCGGGCGTCCGCGGCGACCGCAGCCGCCAACTGCTCCACCGTCATCGACGGGAGCGGTGCCGCCGGCGGGGGCGGCGTCTTGCATCCCGCCAAGCTCAAGGCCGCGACCGCGGCGCCAACGCAGCGCTTCACGGCTTGCCGGCATTGCCGGGCAAGCGCGGCAAAACGAATCCTTTCAGCTTGAGCGTTGCCAACATCTCCGCGCCGCCATTCGTGGAATTGAGTTTAACCAGCCCCGCCTGAAATGCCTTGGCGCGCGCGGCGGGCAGCCGCGAATCCACCACGGCGATCAATGCCACCGGCAGTGCCGCGGACTGCGTCAACGTTTTCAATTGCGCGGCGAACGGCAGAGTCGGTAGCGCTGCGGCCTGCGTCTGGTCGAGCAGGGCCACCGCCGGCTCGCCGGAGGCGACACGGCGCAGCGCGCTCAAAATTTGTCCGGTCGCCTCGATCTTGACGCCCGAGGGCAGGGAACCCCAACCGGCAAGCGCCGATTGTTTGACAAATTCCGGCGCATAACCGGCGACGCTCAAAATCGTATAGCCGGTCATCGAGGACGCACCGGTGACGGAGCCGCCGGCCTTACCCACCAGCGTCCAACGCTCCTCGGTGCCGACGCCGGTCACGTCGGCCTGCACCAGCGGCGAGAGGTGCAGTTCCGCCGCGTGCTGGACGTAAAACGCGTAGGGCATGAACGCCAGTACCGCATCCTTATCGTTCAGTTTTGTCAGGCTGCCCGGTTCGGTGGGATCATAAATCGCGGCAAGGCTGTCGGGCTTCCAGCCGGCCGATGCGACGGCGGCCTTGGCAAATTGGTCGACGAAGGGCTGTGCATCGCCGGCTCCTCCGGGGTAGCCGGGCGCGCAGAAAACCAGGGTCGCCAATGCCGCCAGGGTGAGTGCGCTCATGGCGACAGGCTATCATTAGGGCACGATGAGTGACTATCGGACGATGCTCGTGTCGCCCCGCCTGCAGCGGCTTTTCTTGCGGATTTTGCAGGCTCGCCCCTGGATCGTCGGGGTGTTCGCTCTTTTGACCCTTGCCGGCATCTACGGTGCGCTGCGCATACCCACCGACAGCTCGATCAATCGCTTGATCGTCAGCAGCGACCCCGTGGCGCAAGCCACCCGCGAGTTCGAGCGCGTGTATCCGGAAGGCGAAGAGGTCCTCATTGTGCTCGAAGCGCCGGATCCTTTAAGCCCCGGCTTGCTGCAAGGGGTCGATCAGCTGGAGCGCGACCTTGACGAGATCCCCAAAGTCGCAGCGCACAGTCTTCTCACACTGTATTTTCGATCCAGTCCGCCCCCCACCATCAGCGCCACGGATGCGGCGAAGTTGCGAACCTTCGCCACGGGAACCGCCCTCGTCCGCCGCGCCGGATTGATGGGCGATCATTACCTCGGGATCGGGCTCGAGCTCAAGGTGGGTTCACCCGCCGAACGCGACAAAGCCTTGGCCGCCATCGACGCCAAGGTTCTGGCGCTCGAGGCGAATGGCCACCCTTTCACCGCGATACGGCGAGTGGGCGCGCCATGGCTCGATGCCTGGCTGGAGCACCAGACCGGCGCATCGACAAAGAAATTCATGCCCCTGTTCGGCGTCTTTCTGCTGACGCTGGTGTTCATCGTCTATCGGTCCTGGCGCGCGCTCGCAGCCATCGTTCTGACCCTCGGCGCGGTGGTCGCGGTTGCGGTCGGCTGCGGCGATTTATTGGGCTTTTCAAACAGCGTGGTGTCGACTTTGGTGCCCTTGACAGTCATGGTCACCACCACCGCAACCTTGGTCTACATTCATTCAAGATACATGGAGCCGGATTCAGGACCGCCCCTCGAGCATCATGCGCGCGCCCTCGCGAACAAATTTCTGCCCTGCACCGCCTCGATGTTCGCCACCGCGGTGGGCTTTGCGGCCCTGTCGGTGTCCGACATTCGCCCGGTGCGAGAAATGGGACTCTGGACCGCGTGTGGATTGATCGGTGCGTGGGTGGGCTGCTTCACGCTTTTTCCCGCGCTGCAGTCTTACTTGCGTGCACCGCGGCGCTCGGGCGCGGTGGCGGAGGACAGATGGTTCGCCCGCTTCGTCGATGTCTTGGTGCCGGCCACACGACGCTATCGCTGGTTTCTGGTGGCCGGCGCCCTGCTCATCATGGGGTGCGGCGCGGCGGCCCTGTTCGGCATTCCCGGCAGGCTGGCGCCGCTGCAGCTCGAGACCGACGCACTCACGTATGTCAATCCGCGCGAAGCGGTGGCGCAAGACACGCGCCAGTTCGTTCAGGCGAATGGTTTGGATGTGCAGGACCTATGGCTGCGCACGCAACCGGGACACGCTTTGGATCCCGAGTTCCTGCGCAGCGTGGACTTGCTGACGCAGAGGCTCGAACAGCACCCCGGTGTCAATGCCGTCGACGGGCCCACCACGCTACTGCGGTGGGCGCGGTATATCGAATCCGGCTCCGATCAGCTGCCGTCCGCGCCCGAGGCGTGGCCGAAGCTCGCCGCCGATCTGGAGCAGATCCTCTTGACCGAGCCGGGCGCGCGCAGCTACGTCGACGTCGCCAATCTGTCGAGCGTGCGCTTGAGCATTCGCGGCCGCGCGGAAGTTTTCGGGCCCTCCGGCGCCATGCGAAAATTCATTCTGAAAACCTGGAATGAGGCGCAGGCAAGCGATCCGGCCTTTAAATCCGTGCATGGCGAGATGGCGGGCAACGGCGTGCTGTCCGCCATCATCACCGAGCGATTGCTGCCGACGCTGACACAGAGTTTCGCGATCACCGCGAGTGTCATTTTTCTCGCCTTTCTCGTCGTGTTTCGCAGCCCGGCGGCGCGCTTGATGACAATGATCCCCTCGTTTTTTGCGATTCTCTCGGTATTCATCGTCATGCGCGTGGCGGGAATCCCGCTCAACATCGCCACCATTCTCATCGGCTCGACGGTACTCGGAGCCACCGAGAACGATCAGGTGCACTTCTTCTATCATCTTCAGGAAGGGCGCTCGAGCGGCAGCACCGAAGGTGCGCTCAAGCACGCGATGCTCACCGCCGGCCGGCCGATTCTCTTTGCGACGCTCATCAATACCAGCGGCTTTTTAGCGTTGACGCTGTCGGATCTGCCGCCCATGCGGCAGTTCGGCATTGTGTCAGCCTCCGCATTCGTCCTCGCCTTGATTGCGGACTTCACCGCGCTCCCCGGCGCGCTCTGGATCTTGAGCCGCGAAACGCGTCGCAAAGCGGCAACGTAAAGGACGGCAATTACGGCTCACGCATGGTCCGTCAGTGCGATCTACGCGAATTGTCGTTTCGCACTTTGGTTTTCGCTGCGCGCACTGCAGCAGCCGATCGCTGGCTCAGGCCTGCACCGCGCTTTAAGTGTGCGGCGCATTGCATCTACTGTTTCGGGCCGCCACTTGAAATAATTTTGCGTTGGATTTATATGCGGTGGGTGGGGATGCTTTTAACAGGAGGCAAAGACCATGAATGTACGTGATTTGATTCCTGGGTCCCGAAACGATCGCGATGTCTCTCGAAGCGTGCGATCGGAATCACTGAGCCCAATGGTGAGTTTGAGCCGAGAGATGAATCGGCTGTTCGACAACATGTTTCGCGGTTTCGACGATGCGCGCACGTGGAGTGGCCGCCAGGCTGATTGGCCAAGGATTGACGTCGAGGAGACCGACAAGAACTATCGCGTCACCGCCGAACTGCCCGGCATGGACGAAAAGGACGTCGAAGTTCTACTGCAAGACGGGCTGCTGACCATCCGCGGAGAGAAAAAACTCGAAAACGAATCGCAAGATCGAACCTTTAGCGAGCGATTTTACGGCCGCTTTGAGCGCCAATTGTCTTTCGACCGGGACGTCGACCAGGAAGGGGTCAGCGCGGTGTTTAAGAACGGGGTCCTGACCGTGACGATTCCAAGGACGGCGCAGGCCATCGAACGCAGGAAACGCATCCCCATCAACGCGGCCGGCAAAGCGCATTGAGTCTCACCGTGGCATGCGGAGCTGCGGCCCCGCATGCCACACATCCTCGACCTACTGTTTAGCCGGTCCCGGGCCTGGATTCGACTGCGGCGGAGACCCCGGCGGCACAGCCGGGTTGATGTTCGGCGTGTTCGGCGGCATCGGATTCGATGACGGCGGCGTCGGAACGGTTGGCGGCGGATTGGGTATCGACGGCGGTGAGGGCGGCGGCGGGGTGTTTTGAGTACAGCCCGCCGCGATCGCACTCAGCGCGATAACCGCGAGCATTGGCATTGTCGCTTTGGTCGCGTTCATAGGCACTCCTCTCGCAAAATTGATGAAGCGGACGTCTGGCGGGCGCCCACGACGGCGTGCCGACTGTTAGCTGGCGCTCACCCCGGCGCTGGCGGCAATCGCCTGGATCTTCTTCAAGTGCGCCTCCAGTGTCGGCAGAGTGGCGCTGGCGAATGCTCGGGCGTCGGGATCCCGGCCGCTTGTCGCCTCCTTTTTGAATTCGGCGATGTCTTCTTCATGGTCCCTGATCATTCCTTTGATGTAGGACTTGTCGAAGGACTGGCCCGATAGAACTTGAAGCTTGGACTTCGTCTCGATCTCCTCGACGCTCGGATTGGCGGGGAGCGTGATATTTTTCGACTGAGCAAGAGCCTTCAATTTTTCGTTGGCTGCCGAGTGGTCTTTGACCATCTGTGCGCCAAATTCCTTCACGCTCGGGCTTTGAGCCTTTTGCTGCGCCAGATTCCCCATCGCCACCTCGGCGAGTCCGCCTTCCGCCGCGTCTCTGTAAAATTTGGCGTCGGGGATATCAGCGGAGAATGCGGCGAACGGCAGCAGCAGAACCAATGATGCTGCGAAATATTTCATACGAGCCTCCTGCGATACAACTGCGGTTTCTAAGCGCAACTTGCACGTTTCGAGATTCGTTTCGCATATCCAAGGTTCCGCGCCCGCACGTAGGAAAACAGGAAATTTGCTTTAGGTGCAGCGTAGGAGTGCCCGCGCGCAGCCTGCGCCGTGACGGGACAAAGACGGCGACGAAGAGCAAATACATAAAAGCATGGCTATAGAATTCCTTGACCCCTTTTACGTATTGAATCGCACTTTCCTCTTCGGCGGTGATTTGGGAGGTATTCGGCATGGGATTGTCTCCCTGACAATCGCCCGCCAATCTGGCGACTGAGCCGATTTTACGACGCTCGAGGGTATTTACAACCGGAAGATCTCGCGGCGGTACAATCCAAGCGCGATCAGGTGTTCAGGGTTCGAACCCGATGTCTAGACTTTGGTGCACGGCTGACCGGAAGATGAGTCAATTGAACGGGGGACTGTTGAATGGATTGGTAGCAACCCTCCTCACTGTGGTACTGGGCGCGCTCCCGCTTCATTGCATCGGCAATCCGGTTTCGGAACACAACATGGCCGAAATGACTCACACCGCCGGAGCACTCACGCCGCCCCTGCTGGGATCAGTCTCCTTCCAGACTTCCTGCAACCCCAAGGTCAAGGAAGAATTCAATCGCGCCGTTGCGCTGCTGCATTCATTTTGGCTCGATGAGGCTCAAAGGTCTTTTAAGGCGGTGGCGAGGCGCGATCCTGAGTGCGCGATGGCACAGTGGGGCATCGCCATGACCAATTTTAACCAGGTCAATGGCGGACCCACAGCCGCGGGAGTCGCCGCCGCAAACCAAGCGCTGGCCAAGGCTCACTCGGCTCGCGAACGGGACGTAAGGGAAACGGCCTACATTCGCGCGCTACACCAGTTCTTCGATGGTTATTCTGAAAAGGATTTCGCGAACTTTGCCGAGCGATATGCCGGCGCCATGGCCCAGGTCGCGGCGGCATATCCAAGTGATCTCGAGGCGCAGATTTTCTACGCGCTTGCCTTGATCAATTCTGAGCCGCGGGATGTCGCCCTAGCGAACAAAAAAGCCGCGGTGGCCATTTTGTATCCGCTATTTCGGGCGCATCCGAGGCATCCCGGCATTGCCCACTACATTATCCATGCCTGCGACAATCCGGGCATGGCGCAGGAAGGGCTCGAAGCGGCCGAGCGTTACGCCGCCATCGCGCCATCGGTTCCCCATGCGTTGCACATGCCCTCTCACATTTTCATGCGTTTGGGGCTCTGGCAGGATGACATCCGTTCCAATCTCGCATCCAAGGCGGCTTCGGAGAATCCGACCATGCACGTCGGCGCCCAGGACCGTCTGCACGCCATCGATTTTCTGGAATATGCCTATCTGCAAAGCGGTCAATTTGAGCAGGCCAGCGCGATCGTCACTGAAGCGAAGACGGTAAAAGAGTCGGACGTGGATCCGCGTTTCCCCAATTACTACTCAATCGTTGAAGCGCGCTATCCCGTGCTTTTGGCGATCGAGACCGAGGATTGGAACGCGGCCGCCAATCTGAAACTCCAAGGACCCAACTGGTTCACCCAGGCGCAGGGCCTGCTGGCGCACGCCGTCGCTGCCGGCCATTTGCGTGATGCCGAAGGTGGGAAAGCTGCCAAAGATGCACTGGAAGCTTCGGTCGCTCCGTATCCTCAAGTGCGTGCGGGCTCACCCAATGCAACCTTACCGGATGAGATTCGTGCTTGGGCGCAGTTTTCGCAGGGCGACGTTGCGGGTGCGGTCAGCTTGCTCGAGCCGGTCGCAGATCGACAGGATAAGTTGGGAGAAGAAGGTATTGAGGTGCCTGCGCGCGAGATGCTGGCGCAGATGCTGCTTCTCGATGGGCGGTTTGCCGATGCCTTGGAGCAGTATCAGGGAGTACTGGTCAGCGATCCAAACCGCTTCAACGCGCTTCTGGGCGCCGCCCGAGCTGCCGAGGGCTTGAATGAGCCCGATGTTGCGGTGAACTATTACCGCACCTTGCTGGCAAATTGCCCGAGCGCCAACGGAAAAGCGTTGGAGGCGCTGCGTCATGCTCGGGCAGCAGTTGACGGTGCCCAGGCGGGAGACTCGAAGCTCGTGTCGTTGCAGACACAATGACGCGAACAGCCATACGCCGCGAGGTGGCCTCGATTCGGCCGCTGGATGCGCTGGAAAAGGCGCATCAAGTGGATGCGTTGGCGTGGATCGATTCCGGCGCCCCGCTTTGTCGCATGGCGAAACCGGCGGTCCCACCGAAACACTTGGTTTCATACTTCGCCGTCGTGGACGGGCGCGAAATTTTACTCGTGGATCACAAAAGTGCGCAGCTCTGGCTCCCGCCGGGCGGCCACGTCGAGGCGGGAGAACATCCTCGAGAGACAGTGAAGCGCGAGCTCCTCGAAGAACTCGGCTTTGTTGCCGGACACGACATCGCCGAACCATTGATGATCACATGTACTACGACCGTCGGCCTGACTGCTGGGCATGTTGATGTGTCGCTGTGGTATGTGGTCAGCACCGAACGCGATCAACGGATCAATTTCGATGAGCAGGAATTCGGCGGCGTGAAGTGGTTTCCCTATGCGCAGGTGCCGCTCGACCGCAGCGAGCCGCACCTGCGGCGTTTTTTAGCGAAATTGAGTGGGAGCGATCAATCGAGCGATTGCGGGTAGGCCAACGCAGATCTATTTGAATTGACCGGCTCCCTGATGAAGTAGTGGAGTCGTTTGGCGCCATAATTTAGGATGGCGTTCGCGGGATTTTCGACAGGGAGAACGGGATGACTATTAGGGCGATGGCTGCCATCTTAACCTTGGTACTGACTGCGGGCTGTACCGACCTTAAACCCATGCAAGCGCAAATCGAGGACCTGCAGACGCAGATAAACAAACTGCAGACGGAACTTGCAAAATCGACGAATACTGCGGCGGTGGCCAATAAAACAACCGCGGCGTCCGCGGCGACGGCCTCCGAGGGTGCGAAGCAGGCTTTATCGATCGGCGAATCCAATACGACAGCCATCGACAAGCTCAACACGAAGATCGATCAGATGTTCAAGAAAGCGGCCGACGGAATAGTTCTTTGCGACAGTCCCCAGGCAACGAAGGGCGCAGACGGAGAAGTATCCGATTTTGCGCCGCTGATCCTCAAGCCGCTTGCGACACCGCGTGCTGGAAAACGGGAATGGCACGATCTGAAAGCATCGTTTGCAGCTCGGCGGCCGATCGATTCTCAGGCGCGAGCCACCGCTCGAGGTGTTCGGGTTTGAGGTTAATGATGCAGCGATCGTGTCCTGCGGCGGCCACATCCGCCGGTGGCTCGTCCGTGATGGCGGCGAAGCCGCGCAGGTCAGGTTCCCTGGGGTCAGTCCAGTGTGACCAGAGGCAGGCGACATACATGATTTGCGCCGGTTCGGGCTTGAACTGAAGGACGACGTTTTCTTCCCGTTCGCCGGCGCTCAGTGCTCGATGTTCCATCGTGTGACGCTTGACGTTTTCATAAAAGCTCTCGATTACGAGGATGGCGTGATGGGAGCCGAACTGCTCGCCCCAGAACTTCTCCAGGTTGTCGCGCCGGGCGTTATAGAGCCCAGGAAATTGTCGGTCAATGAACGCGGCCTTCCCCGCCGGCCGGCAGTGGTAACGCATGGGAGTGAGCAGGTTTTGGCCGTCCTTCTTGATGATCACGCCCGCGTAGACAAAGGGGAAGATTCGGTTGTCCTCGTCGTTTGGTTCGGAGCTTCGCAAGCGGCCCAGTTTCGCGGAGAGCGTGTCGATCTTGGTCGTCGCAATGCGGACATCTTCGCGCGCTTTCTTCGTCTCCTTGGTTGACAAGCTGCGCTGTGCATTGACGAGACGCGTCTTTTGGGTGAAGAGGTCTTTCTCCATTTTTGAGGCGACCCTGGAGCGATGTTCGTCGATGGCGCCCTTGATGCGCCGCTCTTGATCGGTCACCGGATCGTCGAAATTGGCCTCGAAGCCGCGCGATATGTTGATGCCGGGATCTTCGATGCGCCGGAAGAAGAGCTTCTCGATTTCATCGTAGTCGAGCCGGATCCCGAGTTGACGATTCAACTTCCGGGCCATTTGAATGACTTGAGCGGAGTAGCACATGCGCCAATTCTAACTCCTCAGCGATCACTTGGTGGCCGATCCAAGGGCGTAATCCCTATGCCCCGCGATCGAGCTCATGGCCTCTTGGAATAGGTCTTGTTCAATCCGGTTCGCCCGTTCAACACCTGGAAGGACCCGTCTTTCTTCGCACTCAACTTGATCCAGTAGGCGCTGCTCTCATCAAGGTTGGCAATCTGTCCGCTTGCAAAGTTCTGATCGCCGGCGGTCTCCGACCGATGGAGTTGCCAAACGTCTTCCAGGCCGCGCACCTCATGAAGAGCTGCATAGACCGCGCGTGAGCCGCCCTTTTTGAGCCCGTTGTTCATGATGGCAACGCGGGGTTTGAACGCAGCGAAGGTCGCCCGGTCAGACGCATCCGCGCCTCCATGGTGCGCCACCAGATAGGCATCGACCGGTCCGATCATATCGTTGGGACAGGCGAGTTTAAACAGCGGTTCACCCGTCAAGTCGCCCACATCGAGAAACCGAAAATTGCCGTATGCCACGACCAGGCCGGTCGAGCGCGGATTCTCAACTCTGTCGAGAGGAGGCAGTGCCGAGCGACCGCATGTGGCGTTTGGCTCGCCGGCTCCTGGCAGCGGCATATCGATTGTGGATGCGGCGGCGCTCACAATGACCGCTTCGAGTCCCTTGAGCGGTAGGCGATCCCCGGGCTTGGGCTCGATGTGGTCTGCTTTATCCCTGACGGTGCGGTAGGCCTCGTACGCAGCCAGCGTACCTGCGTCAACTTGAGCGCCGGCGGCAAAACCGCCGTGATCGATAAAATGACGAATCGGCAACAGCTGCGAGAGTTCAACCACTCCCCCGTCATGATCGCCATGGAAATGCGTGATCAATGCATAGTCTATTTGACGGATGCCGGCGTCTTTCGCGGCGGCGAGGATGCGATTCGCATCGCGGGATTGAGCCGGATCGCCGGCCTTTGCGCCGGGAGCGCCGTTTCCCGCCCAACCGCTGTCAATGAGCAGCGACTCCCCGTTCGGGGCCACCAACAAGGTCGACTGGCCGCCCTCAACGTCAATGAAGTAGATGTCGAGGGTCTTGCGCGGATTCGCCGCGGCGACATCGATTGCAAGAAACGCCAATGATGCCAACCATTTCGCGCTAGTTTTCATATGTAACCCCTTATACTATTTTGCACCCCATCATGAAACGCCACGTCCTCATCTTCGGCCTTGTCGGCGGCCTTCTCATCGTCACCCTCCAATATACTGAATACCGCTTTGTCGTCATTGAGCACTCCGTGGAGATCTACGCCGCGCTCGTCGCCCTCCTCTTCTCGGCGTTCGGGATCTGGCTCGGCCTGCGCATCGCGCGCAGCCGCAAAGGCAGCCGAGAAACGGTCGTGGTGCGGGAAGTGCTGGTCACGGCCGAGGCCACCGCCCCCGAACCGTTTAGTCCCCATGCGGCCAACCAGCAGACGCTCGGCATCACGGCTCGCGAGCTCGAAATTCTCACGCTGATAGCCCGCGGCTGCAGCAACCGTGAGATCGCCGCGCAACTCTTCGTCTCTGAAAACACCGTCAAGACACACTGTGCCCGCGCGTTCGGCAAGCTCGGGGCTGTCCGTCGCACGCAGGCCGTCCAGCGCGGCAAAGAACTGGGCCTTCTGCCGTGACGGTGTCATTCGAAAGTACGATTTCTATTGAATTCTTGGCGAAATCATCCAAAAGGATGACGACATTCGAGCGCATCACAACGCATCGTGACTCCATCGTCATTCTCACCGGAAAACTCACATGAAGAAAAGCGTGCTTACCTTCGGCCTTATCGCGGGCCTCATGATGTCCGTCCTGATGGGCGGTTCGCTGCTCCTCGCCCAAAAGATCGGCTCCGGCCACAGCCTGGCTATCGGCTACACCATCATGGTGGCATCGTTCCTACTGATTTACTTCGGCATCCGCAGCTACCGCGATGACACGCTCGCCGGCCGGATCTCCTTCGGCCGCGCGTTTGCCTGCGGACTCCTGATCACATTGGTCACTACGGTCTGCTATGTGCTCGTGTGGGAGGTCATTTACTTTACCTTCATACCCCACTTCATGGACGGTTACTTCGCCGCGCAGGTTCACAAGGTCCAGTCCTCCGGGCTTGACGCCGCCACGATTGCCGCGCGGGTGGCCGCCATACAGCACTCTCAAGAGCTCTACCAAAATCCGCTGGTCAACATGGCCTACACCTTCATCGAGCCCTTCCCTGTCGGCGTTATCATCACGCTGATCTCCGCTGCCGTGCTTCGCCGCAACGCTCCTGTCGGGCCTGCCTCCGCTTCCGGAGTCATGGCTACATGATTGCGGAGAACAGCTGCTGCAATCGCGGCCACGCGAATTTGCGCGACGTCGCGCCCTGACATCTTAGCTGCCTTGAGAGCCGCGCATGGCCAAAGCCGGCGCTATTTGCGCCGCGCGCAGGGCCGGCCAAAGAACCGCGATTTGGCCGAGCAGCAGCATTGCGATCCCACCGCCTATCACGTAGGCGGAATCCAGGCGCACCATTTCGAAACGACTAATGAGCCACGCGTTCAGGGCGACGGCCAAGAGCATGCCGGCTATCGCGCCACTTAGGGCAATCAAGAAGTTCTCTTTCTGAAAAAGCCTCAAAATCGCGCGTCGAGTTGCACCGAGCGCGCGCCGAATGCCGATCTGCCTGCGCCGCTCGGCCACCCAATAGCTCGTCAATCCCACCATACCGAAAGCGGTGACGGCGACCAAAATGAAAGCGACGGCGGCCAGCAACAATGTCAAGCCCCGATTGCTGCGATAGGCCTTCGAGCGGACCTGGTCCATCGAGGTGATATCGATGATGCGGCTGCCATTGATCGCGGCGAGCTTGTTTTGCGCCGCCTTCATGACGTCATCAAGCCTGCCGGGATCGGCGCGGACCACATAGGTTACTGAATCGCTCAAAGGGCGGAATGGCGCCAACACAGAATTCTCCGTAAAGGTACTCAAGAATCCAGTCGCCGCGATGAAAGGTCCTTGCAGGCGATCAATGACCCCAATGATGGGAATCGGATCTTTTGTGTCGACGTAGATTGACTTACCCAATGCTTGGCCGTCAGGGAACAATCGTTGCGCCAAAGCCCGGGTAACGATGAGGCCCGCGGCGGATGGAACGGCGCCGCCGCCGCGGTCGGTCACTTCTGACGCCGTAAAATTGCGTCCGGCGATCAGCTTGACGCCCAGTGTGCTCAGCGCCCGTTCATCCCCGAAGTAGTATGAAATGTGAGTGGTGGACCTCTTCTGGTCTGGCTTCAGACTAACGTCCATGGACCAGCCGCCTCCCTGGAGCGGAAAAGAATTGGTCGAGTACGCGTTGGCAACCCCGGCGAGGGAGCGAAGCAAGGCCAAGTCAGAGGATTGCAACGCTGTGAGGCTGGCGGGTTCGTCCACGCTGGTCGCGTAGATGAAAAAGATGTCGGCTTCGTCGATGCCGGTGGAGCGCGCGCTCCACGACAGACGGTCCACGATGAGGGCCAGGGCGTTGGAGAGAATGGCCAACGTGACGGCGATTTGTACCGCGATGAGAACGGCACCGGCTTTTTTTCGGTGAATCGCGAATCGTGCTGAACGAGATTTCAAAGAGCTACTCCGCGTTCAAGAGACCTTCTCTGCCTTTAAAAGGGCTACTCCGCCTTCAATTGCAGTGCAGGTTCAACCTGCGCGGCGCGCCAGACGGGATAGAGGCCCGCGCCCAGCGTCGCCGCAATGGCCAATAGCACTTCGATGCCGATGACTTTGGCATTCATGTAAGTGAGCGCCGCGAAATCATCCGCCAGCGCGGAATGCATGATCAGCAATCCCAACAGGGTGAGCAGGAGTCCCAGGATCGCGCCGAGAACGCCAATGAAAACTGTCTCAACCAGGCATTGGCCGATGATCGCCGTTCTGCTGGCGCCGAGTGCGCGTCTAACACTGATGTCCTGAGAGCGCCCGATGATCCTCGCAAGCATGAGTGCCATGGCATTCATCAGGCAAACGAACAGGAATCCGAAGGACGCAAAGACGAGAAGACCCAGTTCATTGGGTACGACATGACGATATCGCAGCCATTGCATGACATCCCGAATTTGGGTGTGCGGCGGCCAGGAAAAGCGGCCGAGCCGCTGCTGATCGGCGGCATAATTGTTAAGAGCGATCCGGTATTGGTTCACGTCGGCCGCCGTGGGTAACTCCACCCACAGCTGAGTCCAGAGACATCCTGATCGCAACCGGGATTCAAATCCTGCATCAATCGATGAGTTACAGCTGGTGCCTGAAATCACCTGGGCTTGCATTTTAATGGCGCGGTTAAACGGGATGAACATCTCGTCAATTTGGCCGTACGGGCGGATACGAAGGTTGTAGAACCGCGGCACCAACGGCCATCGATCCAATACGCCGACGACCCGATAGCTGGTGCCGTCGAGCACGAGGGTCCTGCCGACACTGTTGGTCCCGCCGAAGAACTGATCGTTGAGCTTGCGCGGAATGACGACGACGGGGTTGCCATCTTCATCGTCGGCTTGCGTCCAAGGTCCGCCGAATTTGAATGGCGCCTGAAACATCGCAAAGAAATCGGCGCTGACCGCCGGAACCACGGCTTGAGCGGGCTTTAGCTTGGGATCCGCGGGCTTTATTTTAAGTAACGTCGAGTAAATCGGTGTTTGGCGGGCGGCGGCGCGAAGCCGCATCAAACCCATCACGTCGATGTAACTTAAGCTCTCCTCGAGCCCGTCCTCGGTTTGCTCGTCGGGCTTGACCGGTCCCCAGCTATCGATCTGCACCATGAACAATTGCTGCGATTTGTGGGGGATGGGATCGCCCGTCATCGCTCGAAACACCGACAGCGTGGTCATCGACGCGCCGATTCCGACGCCGATAGCCGCGATCATCAGGGCGGTCAGCGCAGGATTGCGCCGAAGGCTTCGCAGCGCTAGATCGAGGTAGTAGCCGAACACGGGAGTCCCATATTGGTGTTTTGCGCGCCGACCAGCCGGTGAGAGGCTAGTTAGACATGCCCTGTAAGGCTGGTCAATTGCCCCAAAGGTTCCGCGAAGTTGCGGTGTCGGGTAAACCGCGACACGCGACCTCGGGGATGTGTGCGCCTATCGCGGCAGCGCGTACGCGATCAAGTAGTCGCCGCGGTCGCTCATGTCCTTGTAGCCGCCCGCCGCAATGACCAGGTACTGGCGCCCGTCGATGGCATAGGTCATGGGTGTAGCCTGGCCGCCGGCGGGCAGGGTCGCGGTCCACAGCAATTTCCCATTGTCGGTGTCGAACGCGCGCAGCCTGTCATCGAGGCTTGCCGCGATGAAGATGATGCCGCCCGCAGTGACAATGGGTCCACCGAGCCCCGGCATGCCGAGGTTTAAATGAATGCCCGGTGTGTCGCCCAAGGGAATCTGCCACTTGATCACGCCGCGCTGCATGTCGACCGCGGCCAAGGTTCCCCAAGGCGGCTTGACGCAGGGGATTCCAAAGCTCGACATGAATGACTTACGGCGCATGCCGTAGGGAGTGCCCAACTGGCGCGCGAACTCGAAGCCCTTGTACTCGTCCGAGTCGGACTCTGCGGCGACGTCGGCCCGCGGAATCAGCGCAACCACGAAGGGTAGGTTCATGGTGTTGGCGATGGCGAGTTGACGCTGGGGGTCGAAGGCGATGCCGCCCCAATTGGAGCCGCCGGCATTGCCCGGCTGCATCAGCGAGTCCTTGAGCGCTGGCGGTTGGAATATGCCCTCGGAGCGATAGGATTCGATGCGCTTTCGGCACGCGCGCGTATCAAACCAGGCAACCCCCCACGCGTCATCGGGGGTGACCTTCGACTGCCGCACCAGCGCTGGTGGCGCGCTGGGGAACGGTTGTGTGGGCGACGGATGTTCGCCCGGGACCGCGTCTTGCGGCACTGCTCTTTCAACGATCGGAAACAACGGTGTGCCGGTGTCGCGATCGAAAGTGAACAGAAAACCGGTCTTGGTGGCCTGAATCACGGCCGGCACGGATTTGCCGCCATGCGTGATGTTGGCCAGCGTCGGTTGCGAACCGACGTCGTAGTCCCAGATATCGTGATGCACGAGCTGCTGGCCCCACTTGAGCGTGCCGGTGTCCCCGTCGAGCGCCACGATGGAATTTGCCCAGCGATTGTCCCCGGGCCGCGCGCCGCCAAAAAAATCCGGACTGGCCGAGCCGGTGGGCACGAACACCAGGTGGCGCTCGGTATCCACCGACAGCGGCGCCCAGGCGTTGGCGGCACTCGCATTCCCGACCGTCGCGGAGTCCCACTCCTTATATATGGGGTTGCTGGGGTCGCGCGGGATGGGGTCCCAACTCCAGACCAGTCGGCCGCTGCGCGCATCGAAAGCGCGCACCGTCCCGAGCTCTTCGAGCACCGCGCGATTGTCGCCAATGGAGGAGCCCACGATCACCTTGCCGTCCAGAATGGCCGGCGGTGAGGTCACGAGATAGTTGCGCCACTCATCGCCCTGCTTATATTGAGAACGAATGTCCTTGAGCAGGTCGACCACGCCCTGCTCGCCGAAGTCGGCACAGGGCTTGCCGGTCGCGGCATCGAGCGCGAGCAGGCGGCCATCCAAAATCGGCGCGAAAATACGCGCGTGACAGGGCGCTTGTTGCGCGCTGTCTGCATCGACCCACAGCGACACGCCGCGCGACACGCCATCGGAATAGTGCAGGTCCTTGCGGCTTTGGGAGTCATGTCGCCAGCGCAGTTGCCCAGTGGCGGCGTTCACTGCAATGACGTCGGTGCTGCTGGTGGTCAAATACAGTGTGCCTTGATAAAGAATCGGCGTCGCCTCAAAGGCGGAGCGTCGCCAGTCCTTGACGCCTTGGCCGAGCTCGCCGGTGCGAAATGTCCACGCAACTGTGAGGCCGCTGACGTTCTTCGCGTTGATCTGTGCGAGCGAGGAGTAGCGGGAACCGCCGGGATCTCCGCCGTAAGCGGGCCAGCCGGCCGACTGCTCGGGAGCGCAATACGCGGAAGTCGACACGGCTGACAGAATCAGTAAGGCGATACTGCGCATGGAAAGTCCTCGCTACTTCAGTAGTCGGATCGTACTGGCCGGGCTCAAGGCTTACCACGCGTTTGGGGCGAGGGGCGGTGCGCGTGGTGCGAGCGGGACTTTGGGCCGGATGAGCGGCGGCGCCCCATGTGGGCGCGGGCGCGCACGCAGCCGAAAGCTGCAGAAACTTAGGGTTTACTATTCGCCTGTGACGCGATGCATGGGGCGCGGCTGAGCGGAACTTTAGGCCGTGCCGGCGGCGCATCGCGCGTCTGTACCCAGGCGTGCAACGCGACCGCGACGAGCACGACCGGCAATCCCAGGAGAACGTTCGGAGAAAACGTTTCGCTGCCCAGCCACCAGCCCACCAGCAAAGCGACCGGTGGATTGATATACGCGTAGGTGGCGGCCAGCGAGGGCGACACGCGTTCGACGACGAAGCGATAGGCCGAAAATCCAATCAACGATCCGAAAACGATCAGATAGCCCCATGCCCACCAGACATGCGGCGACTGCGGAATGGTCCAGTGTTCGCCCAACGCCGCGCTTATACCCAAGCCCATCAGGCCGGCGGTCAGCATCTCCGCGCCGAACCCGGTGGGACCATGCGGAATTTCCAACCTGCGCGACAACACGGTACCCAGCGACCAGGATGTGGTGCCCAATAATATGAGCAAAGTGCCGCTGATGCTCCCTTGCAGATCGCGGCCCAAGAGCATGATGGCGGCGCCGGCACCGCCGAGCGCAATCGCGCTCCATTCTGCGCGTCGCGGCCATTGGCCGAATGCGCCGGACCACAAGGCGGTGGCGAGCGGCATGATGCTGATCAGCGCAACTGTGGCGCCGGAGCTCACCGAGTGTTCCGCGACCGACACGGCGCCGTTTCCCACCACGAGAAGCAAAAATCCCACCACCGCCGCGCCGCCCCACTGCTTCGCCGTCGGCAACGGTGCACCGCGCAGCGCTTGCCAGCCCAGCAGCAGCACTCCGGCCGCAATGAAACGCGTTCCCACGAGGAAAAACGGCGCAATGCCTTCGATCGCCACCTTGATGGCAAAGTAGGTCGTACCCCAGACGATGTAGACGGCGAGCAGACAGGCGCCGATGAGCCAGGCGGAAGGTTTTGCGGTTTTTAGATCAGGCGGCATAGACCACAAATCCTACCGATCTTGCACAGGGTGCGCTCAAGCTTATCTAATCCTGCGCTTAGATCTTCTTACACTGGAACTTTGCTGCGGCCCTAAAATCTCTGTTCGGGCTTCATTGCAAAGGCAAACACAGCGCCCACGACCATCAGGCCCATGGATCCAATAAAGGGCCAGTCCCAATTGCCCGTGACATCGATGATCCAGCCGCCCACCACGGGACTTAAAATTGCCGCAAGCGCCGAACCCATATTCATGAATCCGCTGGCGGTACCGGAATACTTCGGCGCGATGTCCATCGGAATCGCCCACATCGGTCCGATCGTCAGCTCCGCAAAGAAGAAACCTGAACTTAACGATATTGCAGCAATGGTCGGGTCGTGGATGAACAAGATCGGCAGCAGCGAGGCGAGCGCTGCCACATTGCACACGGCCACCATATAACTGCGCGCCTTGGTGCGGCTGCCCGTGCGCCTAAGCAACCAATCGGTGATATGGCCGCCCAGCGAATCGCCCAGCACGCCGGCAAAAAACACTCCCGACGCAAACACGGCGGAATCTTTCAAATTCATGTGGTAGTTGTGCAGGAAGTACTGCGGAATCCAAGTCAAAAAAAGCCAGAGCGTCCAGCCATAACAGAAGTACACCAGCGTGACCGGCAGCATGCGTTTGATCAGCGCCCTCCAGGGCACCGCCGGCGTCTCCTTCACGCCGACATATTCCGGAAGAGTGTCGATCTCCTGCGAGGTGATCTTGGCGTGATCTCGCGGGTTATCGCGGAAATACCATCCCCAGACGATGGCCCAGACCATGCTCAACAGTCCGAGCACGATGAATGAGCCGCGCCAGCTGAAAGCCACCATGAGCCAGGTCACGATGGGCGGGGTGATGGCATTGCCGATCCTCGAGAAGGCGTGCGTGATGCCTTGTGCAAATCCGCGGCGATTTGGCGCGGTCCAGTTCGACATCGCGCGCGTCGCCGTTGGAAACGTGGCTCCTTCCCCGAATCCGAGCAGCACCCGGGCGACGACCAGGGAAATGAGGCCGGTCGCCAGCCCACTGAGCACGGTTGCACCGGCCCAGACGAGCGAGCAGATGGTGAGCGTATGGCGCGGCCCGAACCGATCCCCGAGCCAGCCGCCGACGACCTGAAAAATCAGATACGGATAGGCGAAAGCGGAAAAGACCAAACCGACCTGCGTATTGGAAAGGTGGAAATCCTTGCTGAATTCGATCGCCGCGGTACTCACGTTGACGCGATCGACATACGTGATGAAATACATCGCGCAAAGCAAACCCAGCACGCGGCCGGTCGATCGATTCAGCACCCTGGCCTCCTGGGGTTGAGTTTTAGCCTGTCCAAGCCTGCAACAAAAAGGCCCCTGCTGTGTTCTAGGGATAAGGATGGATGACAACCGCTTAGGAGACCAGTATGACCACCCTCTCTTCGAAACTCACGGCATTCGCCGCCGCCCTCGCCATGAACGGCATCATCATGATGGGCGTCGTTTATCTGTTCGCGCTGCAGGCACACTCGCACTTGTCGGCGATCCCGTTCGCCACGGCGTGAAGAGTACGAAGGCCCTGCTGCCCGCCTGGTTGCCCCCATCGCAGACTTCAGCTGCTGGGGCGTGAGGCGGCGCGCTGAGAGTGACCCCTCGGACGGCGCTAACTGCGCTCCTCTAGAGGAAGGATGAGCCCGGCAACTTCAGGAATTCGACTTCCTGCGGCGTGGAGATTCGGCCCAGAATGGCGTTGCGGTGCGGATAACGCCCAAATCGTTCAATGATCTCGCGGTGTTTCACTTCAAATTTCAACGTGCGGGGAAGCTGCATAAATAGGCTTGCCGCCGCCTCGTGAATCTTCTCAGATTCGCTGTGCATGAAAGGCATGTAAAAGTATTGGCGCTTTTCCTCATCAACTGCGGTGTCCGCGCCGACCCTGATGCTCTCTTGGGCCAGAACCAGGGCGACGGGATCGGCCGCAAATGCCTCGGGAGTGTTGCGATACAGGTGCCGTGAGAATTGATCCAGGACAATGATTTCCGCGAGCCGCCCCTCCGGTGATGTTCTCCACTCCCATAACTCCCCGATGGCCGCAACTGCGTAAAAAGCTCCAAACCGCGCCCTAATAAGCGGATCAAGCAGCTTTCCTTTTGACCACCGATCCGAGTCGGACAACTCACCGAACCAGAAGTCCAACACTTCGTGGAATTCGAAGCGCAAAGCCTACGACTCCACTTTCATGACAGTCCCGCCCGCTCGCGTCATCGGAATCAACATGCACAGGTCTCCTCAGATCCTTCTCCCTTCCGTCACATCGTATACTTGCGACCTTCGCAACCGCAAAAGACAAAGAGGTTCGATGACACGATCGCGAAGGTTCATTGGTTCTTCTGCCCCTACGGGACAGATTACCCGTCGAGGACTTGACCGACATCGCGATCCAGGAGAAGAACGATGACTTTGAGGGAGGCGGAGCGACCTTCCGGCCCAATTCTTATTTGCGACTACGACCCCGAATGGCCCAAGAAATATGAAGCTCACGCAGCCTCAGTACGATCCGCTCTCGGCGACTTGGTTCTCTCCCTCAACCATGTTGGATCGACAGCCGTGCCGGGTCTGGCTGCGAAACCCGTCATCGACATCAATCTTGGGGTGAGCAACCCCGCGCACGAAACGAGGTACCTGCCGCTGCTGGAGGCCATCGGTTACAAATTGGTGGTGCGCGAGCCCGCTTGGTTTGAACATCGCATGTTCAAGAGCGCGGCCTCGGATGTCAATTTGCACGTGTTTCCCACGGGGTGCCTCGAACTCGATCGCATGCTGTTGTTTCGCGACTGGTTGCGCGGCAATCCTGATGAAGTTCGCCTTTACGCCGAGACCAAGCGCCTTTTGGCCGCGCGCGATTGGTCGCACGTCCAGGATTACGCCGACGCGAAGCAAGCCGTGATCCACGCCATCATGGCTCGCGCGCAGGCACGCGCGGCAGCCGATCAACCAAAGGCCCGCACGTAAGAACCGGGGTTTATTCCCGTCCGTCAATATTCTTCAGATATTCCGACAAGCCATCCACTTGATCCTCCGGTATGGGCGCACCGTATACGGTCCGCATTTTCATTATCTCAGCGCGCCACTCGTCTTTCTTGAGAGGCGGCTGAGTCAAGACCATGCCCGCGGAGTGGCAGATCAGGCAGTGGCTGGTCGCGATCTCAGAGCCGACACCGGATGGGAAGGACTCATCGCCTGCTGGGAATTCAACTCTGACAGTTGCCCACCGCTGCGCCGACTCTTTCTTAGCAGTCGCCGAGTCTGCTCGCGCGGATTGCCACCACGTGACACCAAACGCCAACGAGAACACTGCGACGGAGATGATGACCGTTGCCAAACCCGTGAGGCGCACTCTTTTGAGCATGATCTTGCGGCCCGCTAAGTCGACTGCACTGAAACCGACTGCACAACATTGCGCATAAAGCCCGAACCATTCCAGTTCGCTCGATCAGGCTGAGACGCCCCGGCCGTATTGAACGCCTTGACCATGAGTGTTTGCGGACCCACCGCCGAAAGCCGTACGTCCACCGCCCATTGCCGAAAGCTATACTTGCCGTGGTCGGGCCCGAGTCGCGCTTCCTGCCAATGGCTTCCCGCATCGGCTGAAAACAGGACTTTCGCGACTCCCGAGTCACCGCCGAACGCGATGCCTCGCACCATTCTTGTTTCTCCGGTCTTAAATATTGCTTCGGATTTGACGTTTGTAATGAATGAACGCGGCACCATGCGGCTAATCGGGATCATTTTTACGCCCTGCCGGCCCGGCACGATGTCAGCTTGGGGCGTGTCGGGAATGAGATAGGCCTTTGTCATCCAAAAGTTATCATCCGGTTTGTCCAGGACCTCTATGTCATTGAGCATCTTGACCCAATACGTTGCATACCAACCGGGGACAACCAACCTCAACGGATAACCATTTAATAGGGGCAGCGGCTTACCATTCATCGCGTACGCGACCATCACTTCACCGTCCTGCGCATGATCGACATCGAGTGACTTCATGAAGTCCGGTGTCTGCGGCAGCACGCCGGTATCGAGCCCATTGAATCGGACCTGTAGCGCACCGGCCTTGACACCTGCGCGAGCCAACAAGGCCTTCAGGCTCACGCCTCTCCACAGCGCATTGCCCATTGCACCGTTCGCCCACTGCCCGCCGGCAACGCGCGGTGCGAAAAATCCGCGCGAATTTCCGGAACACTGGTTCACTGCCGCGAACTCGATCGGTTTGAATTTTCGGACCAACTCATCAAGCGTGAAGCTGATCGACTGCCTTACGTGACCACGGAGGTTGAGCCGAAAGGCGTAGGGATCAATAACCGTGGGAATATTGGCAAGGTGCCATCGCACGTAGAATTGATCGTTGGGTGTAAAAACACCTCGATCAAAAACCTCAAAGGGCGTCTCGAGCATCGGTGGTCGAGCGCGCTGCGAGACCATCGCGCCCTTTTGTGGAAAGTTCTCGACTAGGTTGCGGCCTCCGTTGACGAAGGGAAAGTCGACAGACTCGCCCGTACCGCTCCAAGCCGAGGTACCCAACAATCCCGAAAAGCCAAGGCCGCCGACGCCTGCGAGAAATTGTCGCCGCGATTGCGGCAGGTCACGACTGTATCGCTTCATAAGGTCGACTCCACACTTGCAGGGCGGTGGCGCGCTAATCATTATACTAGTGTCCATGGCTCCGGGTACTGTTCTTCAAAAACCGTTGCCGGAAGTATTTGGAGGCAGACCTAAACGGGGATGCGGATTGCTGCTCTCAATCCAGAACAGAGAATAAATGACCTCGCTAGCCAACTCGGAACTTGACGCCAAGCGCGCGAAAATCGCGCTCCGCTGGGGCCAAGCCGAAGATCGCCGGCGTTCTCACGCGGCGGGATTTGATCACCATTTGACGAAACCGATCGACCTCGCGGTTCTGGAACTCTTAAAACGAAACTGAAGCCTCAATCAGTGGGCGAAGAGCCATCGACCTCTCTTAACCCGGCTCTCGGCCAAAACTGAGTTCCGTCACGACGCTGCCGCGCAGCTGCGCCGCGACCAGCGAGATCATTCGATCCCGGACGTTGTGTCGGCGGAGAGTTTGGTCCGCAACACCTGACCTGTGTCGAGCAGAACCACGGTGTGCAAACGGCCGCCAGGCGAGCCATCGCTCATCGGATTGCAAACGACACTGATGCGGTCGCCGGGTTTGAGCGAATGCTGCGTCCATCCGAAACGCTTCAGGATGGCGGGGCTGCTGGTGATGATATTCCATCGAATGGGCTCGCTGCGGCCATCGGGCTCCAGCACCAACGTGAAAGTCGAATGCGGATTGCTCCAGTGAAAAGTCTCCACGGTACCTTTGAGCGTGCGGGTGTGATTCAGGTCGTATGCGGCGTATGAGTGATGCGCGGGGGAGGGCAGCGCCATCAGTGCTGCGGCACAGAAGAACCCGCAGGCCAACAGAGGGCGCCATTGCCGGAGATTCACGTTGATTGATCCATGTCCTGCGCGCTCGCCTACTAAGCGAGTTTGCACACCAGCACGGCCGGCGGTCAATAAACAGCGGCTGAGAATTTAAGGATCGATCTTGAGCCGGGTGTGGAAGGCGCCATGGACCGCGGTCACCCATTTTTCGACGCGGGCGGCGCCCCTTGCGGAACCGACGAACGTGAAATTGAGGAGGTTCAAATCCACGGTGCCGGCACTGTCGAAGGCATCCTTGATGACCCGCAGTGTTTTGGCCTCATTTCCACCGGCGACGGTGATTTGGGTCGAGCGGTCGCGGGCCTGCAAAAGCAGCAAGGCCAGTTGTTCGGACGTGGCGGAACCGCCGCTGTTGAGTGAGGCGGCGATGAAGGTGCTGTCGGCGATGAGACCGGACGACCGTATGTAGAAGAGGGCCTCGTCTTTGCGGCTGCCCGTTGGCGCACTACTGTCATCGGCGCTCGCTGCGGGTGAATTTGTCGGCGGCGCAGGAGATTGAGCCAGGGCCGGCAGGCCGAGGCACGCCAGGAATGCGGCCGATATCCACGTGGTGCGGTATGGTTTCATGATTTATCCATCGAATCTTGTCAGCGGCCGGTTGCCGTTAAGCGTGTGTCCGCAGTGAATCAGGAGACATTCGCGGCCTGCAGCAAGCTGACAATCATGTGTCTTGTTGTAGCGCTTCACGCTAAGGATCTCGCGATCTGCTCATCCGGCGGAATGCGTACACGAGTAGGCCAGAAATCGGAATCAGCAGGCCAATTGCACCCATTGGATCATCCACCGCACTCGCCGCGCAAATACCCAGGACACTGATTCCGTAGAGCAACAAGGGCAGCGGGTACCACGGCATTGCAAAGCCTTTGGGCTTCCCCTGTCGCTGCCGCAGTCGCACGCTCGCCAGCAGGGCGACCACCACAAAGGGGTAATAGCTCAGGACATATAGCCGGATTAACACACCGTAAGAGCCAAGGGTCACCAGAACCATCGCGATGCCAGCGGTCATCAAGATGGCGTTCACCGGCGTCAATGTCCGCGGCGATATGGCTGCAAGTCGCGCTGGGAACAAGCCATTCTCGGCAGGTCCGACAAAGAACCGCGGATTGCCCACCATCTGTGCTGCGACCGTGCCCAGTGCACTTGCCATTACCATCACGGCAATCAGGACACCTCCCGCAGGTCCAATGCCCGCTTTCAGTGCTGCAGCCGCTACGGCGCCGGATATAGCTACTCCATTGAATCCCAGGACGATGAAGTAGATGAGATTTACCAGCACATACACCGCAGCGATGATTCCGATGGAAGCCGTGAGACTGATCGGCAGAGTGCGTTGTGGATCGCGGACTTCCCCGGCGATGGCGGTAATGGAAGAGACGCCGTCGTAAGCCCAAATTACGGCGACCATGGCCGACGCGAGTTGCGTCCAATGCCAGCTCGAAGTGGAGACGACGGCCGCGGGACTTGCGCGCGAGCCGACCCAGATCCCAATCCCGATAATGGTTAACAATGCCAGCAACTTCCCCATCGCTGCCATGCCGGCAAGGCGGGTAGCGAGGGGTGTAGAACGGACCGCAACGGCGGCAAATACTGCAATGGCGCAGGCTGCAGCGGCCCGTCGTAACGCTTCCGTCATGGGCAAAAGTTCCGAAAGATAATCCGCAAACCCCCGTGCAACCGCCGCGATAGCCACCGGTTGGGTGAACAGGCACGTCCACGCAAATGCAAATGCAACCATGGGGCCGTAACCTGCGTACAGGTAGCGGTATTCCGCGCCAGACTGCGGAAGGCGCACCGCGAGTTCGGCGTAACAAAATGCTCCACACAGGCTGATCAATCCGCCGGCGATCCACGCGATGAGGCTCACTGGTATCGAGCCGGCATTTCGCGCGACGATTCCCGGCACCAGAAAAATTGCCGTTCCGATCGTGAAGCAAACCACATAGAGGGTCGCACCTACCGGCCCCAAAAATCGCGGCAGCGTAGGCGGGTCGCGATCGGTCGGGTTACTCGATTCCATCGTGGAATATCAGGGAAACCAGCGCTGCTACAACGACAGAATGGCTATCGCGATTCGACAATACTTCATCTGCCCATCTCCAGCCAAACGGTTTGCGTCAGCTGATCATGATCGTTCGATGCTTAGAAGTCCAAATGGCGGGGTGAGCTCATGCCCGCCGACCGAGCTACTTTCATTGCATTAGTGTCGGCCTGGTGCCGGGGTCTTGCGTAGCCTTGGTGCCCGTCCGTGCTAGCCTATCGGTCATAGGCCCGACGGTTCAAGGTTATGGACCACATACCTAGCGAGCGCGTATGGCATTCTTCGGGCGCGGTGGATTCCCTATCGCTGACCGACCGCAACTCACGAAAAGTGTATGAGCAATCCGTGGTTGAACATCCCGCTCGACGACTACGAAGGCCACATGTCTCTGCCGGCGGTCGGGCAGGCACAAATGCTGGCGGAGCAACTTGATCGGGCGCTGGCGCGGTGGGCCCCGCATCGAACCATTCAAGCGGTTTCGCCTTCGCCCTACAATACCCTGGACCGACTCGCCTCGGTCATGACATTAGTGGCGCCGGAGACACTTCTTCATGCCGCGTTGGCGGCGGGTTTCTCAGCCGCCGACTCAACCATCATCGAACTCTCCTCCGGGAAGCGGTTCTGCGTACAAAACTTTACGGCCTAGCTTTAGTGCAGCCTCTCCGGTTGCCAAACCGTGCCGTCTTTGGTTCTCACGATCTTGCCGATGCCGGGAAACGGGAAATGCTCGGAATAGAGGCGCTGACCGCTCGCGGCGGAATCGTTCACGAGCTTGACTCGGGTCGCGCTCGCAAGCTGCTGGTCGCTGTCGAAAGCCACCAGCCAAGACGGTTTGCCGACAGAAATCACAGAGCTATGCATGGCATCGCCGAAGAGGAGCACACTTTCTGGACCTGAGCCGATGAGATAGCCGGAGTGACCGGGCGTGTGCCCTTTGAGCTCTACCGCCTTAACGACGCCGGGAAGAAGTTTCGAGCCCGGCTGAAAGGGCACGACTTTGGGTTTGATTGTGCTCACGAATGCAGAGACGTGTTGGATGGCCATGTTCTTCGCTTGATCTTCGGTCAGGCCTGAGAGCCACTTCCATTCGGGCGCGGACATGTGAATGGTCGCGTTGGGGAACGCGAGCGCGCCGGCAGGCGTGATCAGTCCGCCGATGTGATCGCCGTGGGCATGCGAAATGAAGATATCCGTGACATTCTTCGGGGTCTCTCCCGCCGCTTTCATGGAGTCAGGCAGCTTGCCGCCAATATCGCCATACCAATTGCCGACTCCGGTATCAAACAACAGCAGGTGCTTTCCGGCGTGTACCAGCAGCGGCTGAATGCTGAACTCAAAGTGGTCGGCGGGTGCACCGCCCGCTTTGAGCGCGGCAGCGACGGCCTCGTTCGACTGGCCGAGGACGAAACTCTTGCCGTCGACCGGCATTTGTAGCTCGCCGTCTTTGAGCGCGACCGCGTCATAGCTGCCGATTCTGAACCGTTGAAATTGCGGAGCGGGCGGTGCGGGAGCGGCCGCCGCCGCCGCGGCATTCGCGCTCAACCCGGCCAGGGAGACAATCAAGGCGGGGACTGCGGCGAACCGTGTTAGGCGGAGATTTACCATATGGGCTACTCTTTGTTTGGGCCTGCGCATTCTAGCAAACGAGTCGGCGTGCTCAGCATGAGTACCCGACGATCGCGCCGGTTGTGATTTGCCCACTCCTCGCGGAAAACAACAGCGGCAATCTCACTCGGTGACGAGATGCCCCGCTGGACAGGCTCGACGGCAGTCGCTAGCCTGACCGGTGATAAACGGGAGACCGAAATGTCTGTATCACGCTTCTGCGTCACCATCCTTGCCCTTCTCGCGGCTACTGCTTCAGTTGCGGCGGATCCTCCGTCAACTCCCGTCAAATCCGGGGACTCGGCCTCGAAATCGCCGCTCGACGGACTCAAATATCGACTGGTCGGTCCCTTCCGCGGCGGTCGTGCCACGGGCGTTGCCGGCGTTGTCAGCGAGCCCAACACTTATTACTTCGGCGCCGCCACCGGTGGATTGTGGAAAACCATCGATGGAGGCACCAGCTGGAAGCCCTTATGGGACGATTTCCCCGAAGCCGCGCCCGCCGTCGGTGCGGTCGCCGTGGCACCGTCTGATCCGAAAATCGTTTATGCAGGCACGGGCGAGATCAACATTCGCGGCAACGTCGCCACCGGCAATGGCCTTTACAAATCGACCGATGCCGGAAAAACCTGGCGTTTCTCAGGGCTACGCGACAGTCAGGTGATTGGCCGCATCATCGTCGATCCCTCCGACTCGAACATCGTTCTCGTGGCGGCGCTCGGACATACTTTCGGCGACAACCCGGAGCGCGGCGTGTTCCGCTCAACCGACGGCGGCGCCAATTGGAAGAAGGTGCTGTATGTCGACGCCAAGACCGGCGCCTCGGACGTCGCCTTCGATCCAAATAATCCCAAGATCCTCTACGCCGGCATGTGGCAGGCCTATCGCAAGCCTTGGATCATGGAGAGCGGCGGACCGGGCAGCGGCCTCTACAAGTCTTTCGACGGCGGCGAGCATTGGCGGCGGTTGAGCGGCGGCGGATTGCCGGAGGGCATTCTGGGCCGCATCAATGTTGCTCCGACTCCGGACTCCAAAGTGGTCTATGCGATGATCGAAGCCAAGAAAGGCGGTCTTTTTCGCACCAATGACGGCGGCGAGACCTGGACGCTCATCAGCGACAAGAACAGCATCAAACAGCGGGCCTGGTATTTCAATACGGTCTTCGCCGATCCCAAGGATGCGAATACCGTCTATGTACTCAACACCTCGCTCTACCGTTCGGTCGATGGCGGCAAAAGTTTCAAGACGGTGAAGACCCAACATGGCGACAATCACGAACTGTGGATCGACCCGACCAATCCTAAGCGCATGATCGAAGGCAATGACGGCGGCGCCAGTGTCTCCGTCGATGGCGGCGAGACGTGGACCTCGGAGATGAACCAGCCGACCGCGCAGTTTTATCACATCGCCGCCGACAACGAATTTCCATTCCGCCTCTACGGCGACCAGCAGGACAATTCCAGTATTTCCATCGCGACAGCCGGGCGCTCAGGCGGAGTCGGCATCGAGGATTGGGATCCGGTCGGCGGCGGCGAGAGCGGCTTCATCATTCCCGATCCCACAGACGCCAATATCGTCTATGGCGGAGGCTACGACGCCGAGATCACCCGCCACGATCGGCGTACCGGCCAAAACACCCAGATCACGCCGTGGCCGCGCAATTCCATGGGCTGGGCTGCGGATAATCTGAAGTATCGGTTCCAATGGACGGCGCCGATCATGATCTCGAAATTCGAGCCGCATGCCCTCTACTTTGCAGCCCAGGTGCTGTTCCGCTCACTCGACCAGGGCCGCAGCTGGACGGTGATCTCGCCCGACCTGACCCGCAACGATAAATCCAAGCAGCGTTCTTCAGGCGGTCCGCTGACCAAGGACAATACCAGCGTCGAGATTTACGACACCATTTTCGCCATTGCCGAATCGCCCAAAACCAAGGATTTGATTTGGGTAGGGAGCGACGACGGCCTGGTGCATCTGACTCAGGATGGCGGAGCCCACTGGGGCAATGTGACGCCCAAGGGCATGCCCGATTTCGCCACCGTCCAAATGATCGAGCCGGATCCCGACAATCCGGCGGTCGCCTATGTTGCCGCCGACCGTCATCGGCTCGATGATTTCAAGCCATATGCATTCCGCACCGAAGACTATGGCAAGAGCTGGACTGCCATTACCGAGGGGCTGGCACCGGATGCGTATCTGCACGTCATCAGGCGTGACCCGGCTCGGTCGGGCCTGCTTTATGCCGGCACGGAGAGCGGCATCATGATGTCGTATGACGACGGTGCTCACTGGCAAAGCCTGCAATTGAATCTACCGGTGGTGCCCGTGCATGACCTCGTGGTGCACGGCAATGCCCTGGCCGTCGCCACACACGGTCGCGCCTTTTGGATCATCGACGATTTGTCACCCGTGCGGCAGTGGGCACCCACGATTCCGGCAGAGACGGCACATCTGTTCAAACCGGCGCTCGCCAATCACACGGTCTTCGGCGGCGGCCAGCTGCGCTATTTCGGCGGTTCGAATCCGCCGGCCGGTGCGGTGATCAACTACACCTTGTCGTCGCAGATCGGCAAACCGCGACCTGCCAAGGATGCCGACAAAGATTCCGACAAGAAGGACAAGGATAAAGAGAAGGACAAGCCTGACCCGCTCGATCAGCGCGTCAGTCTCGATATTCTCGATGCGAGCGGCAAGCTGATCCGTCACTTCCCGGAATCCGAAGATGCCAAGAGTCCCGGTGAGGACGAGGCCAAGGCTGAGCCGGAAGAGGAGGAAGAGGGGGGACGTGGCTCCAAGCCCATCAAACCGCCGCATTTCGCCGGCCTCAACACTTTTGCTTGGGATCTGCGCACAGACAAGGCGCGCGCCATCAAGAACGCGCCCTTGTGGGCAGGCAGCGTGGCGGGTCCCAAGGTACTGCCGGGCCACTACCAGGTCAGGCTGACTGTCGATGGAAAGAGCCAGACTCAGCCGCTCGAGATCGTACCGGATCCACGCGGCACGGCGACTCCCGACCAACTGGCCAAGCAGTTCGCTCTACATAGTGCGATCAACGCCCTGCTGACTGAGGTGCATGACGCGGTGCTCGACATCCGCGCCACCCGCGTCAAGATCTTGGCGGCAAAGAAGGCGTCCGCCGGATCGCAAGCGGCCAAGGTCGCGGCCGCCGGCGATGCTCTCGACCGCAAGATGACCGACGTTGAGGAGATCTTGATACAGCCGCGCTCGCACGCCTCGGAGGACGCACTCAACTATCCGGTACGTCTAAACAACATGCTGGCGGCTTTGGGGTCGCTCGTGGGTTCGGGCGATGCGGCGCCGACTGCGCAGGACGAGGCCATGTTCACCGACCTGAAGAGCGAGGCAGAGGCGGCCTTGGCTCGATGGCGCGAGCTCAAGACCGGAGAGGTTGCTGCATTCGAGAAGCTCAGTATGTGAGATCACGATCGTGAAGTTGCCTGTGTGTGATTGGAATTGGCGGGCGCCGGCGACCTGGACTGTCATCACGACCATCGATATGCACACGGGCGGCGAGCCGCTGCGAGTAATCACGGGGGGCTTACCGGAAATTCAAGGCATGACCGTCCTCGAGAAGCGGCGCTATTTTCGGGAGCACTACGATTTTCTGCGCACCGGCTTGATGTTCGAACCTCGCGGTCACGCCGATATGTACGGTGCCGTCATCAGCGCATCCCGGGATGCCGACTTCGACGTGTTTTTCTTGCACAACGAAGGCTATAGCACGATGTGTGGTCATGCCATTATTGCCCTGACCAAACTCGCCATCGAATCGAATCGGGTGCCAGGATCCAGCGTCTCATTCAATGTTCCGGCGGGTAGGATCGAGGCGAACGCGACGATCGAGAGCGGTCAAGTGGTTCGAGCGCATTTTCGTAATGTTCCCTCATTCTTATATCAGCGTGATCAAACCCTTCAAGTCCCTGGCGTTGGCGACGTGAAGTTCGATATCGCATATGGGGGTGCATTCTATGCGGTCGTTGATGCGGTCTCTCTGGGCTTGCGTTTAGATGCTTCCGACTATGCCAAGCTCATTCAGACGGGACGGAACATCAAGTACGCCATTATGAAAGACAGGCGCATCGAGCACCCCTTCGAGCCGGACTTGAGCTTTCTGTACGGGACGATTTTCACCGATCGGGCTCGAGAGATGACCCACCACAGCCGCAATGTCTGCGTCTTCGCCGATGGAGAGGTGGATCGCTCCGCGACCGGTTCCGGGGTCAGCGCGCGTGCCGCACTTCATTACGCGAAGGGCGAACTCGGATTGAATGAGAAGATTACGATCGAAAGTATTATCGGCAGCACGATGACTGTCCAAGCTCTCTCGGAAACGGCCTTTGGGCCCCATCGGGCGATCATTCCGGAAGTCAGCGGCACGGCGCATATCACCGGCCGCAATGAATTCTGGTTCGATCCGAACGATCCGCTATCGGCGGGCTTTTTACTCCGCTGAAAGATGCAATTAGGTCGATCGGTTCCTCAAACCGGCTGCAATACGGCGACCTGCACCGCGGCCCTTAGCTCAAAGCCGAGGTTCTCATACAGTGCGATCGCCGCATGGTTGGTCGTCCAAGCATGAAGGAATGGCTGTTCGCCGCGTTGCTGGATGGCGTTCGCGACGACTGATGAAAGTCTTCTGGCCAAGCCTTTTCCGCGGAAGTCGGGATGCGTGCACACGCCGCTAACTTCCGTGAAGCCGGGGAAGCGCATCCGCTCGCCTGCCATCGCGGCCAGACGCCCGTCGATGCGGATGCCGACGAATCGTCCCATGGTATGTGTGCGTGGCAGGAAGGGACCCGGTTCAGTCAGCCGCGCCAACTCGAGCATTTCCGGCGCATCGGCGTCATCGAGCTCAATGATGGTGTGGACGCCGTCTTGCGGCGCAATGGGACGCCTCGCGAGCATCTGCACACCTTGGGCTGAGCGCGCGGCAAACAGACCGCCCGGCACGCTGATTGCCGGGACCTGCAGCACCAAGATCGACTCGCCTTGAAGAACCAGTCCACGCAGCGCCGCGAGACTGGAAACGCTCTCATCACTCGCCGAGGCGAACAAGTTGACGTCGCGACGGAATCGCTTCGCGAGATCGCCGCCTTCTGCGAGGTGTGGCGCATACGTCAGCGAGGCCCAGACAGGGCGGTCGAGATAGGGTGCTAACGACGCCATTCCACGCCTATGAAAAAATAATGGCCGCCGTCCGGCTCATTGGTCAACCACCGGCATGACTCCCGGTCCAATGTGGCGCTCGGCCTTCTGTTTCGCCACCATTGCCTTCACTTCGTCGCGCAACTGCCGACCGTCATAGACGATGCCGTCTTTGATGATGTAATCAATACCACCCACGCGTTCGGTGCGCTGCGTCTGCTCATTCAAGCGGATCGTGCCGGTGGGATATAGCAGTTTCAGATTGGCCAAAGGATTGCCCTTGATGGCAATGATGTCCGCCTTCATGCCGAGCTTCAGCATGCCGACCTGATCCTCATGCCCCAAGGCTCGCGCGCCGCTCTGCGTGGCCGCACGAATGACTTCCAGCGGTGTGAAACCCGCCTCGCGCAAGAGTTCCAGCTCCTGGATGAAGCCAAACCCCGGCAGGTTGTACAGAAAGCCGGCGTCGTCCCCGGCCGGCACCAGGCCGCCGCGGTTCTTGTACTCGTTGATGAATTGCATCCAGATGCGGTAGTTCTCGCGCCAGGCCATCTCACGCTCAGTGGTCCAGTCGAACCAGAAGGAACCGTGGTTCAGCGGATTGGGTCGCCAGTAGTCCCACAGGGCCGGTAACGTGTACTCGTCCTGCCAGGGAGCGCGGATGACGCGCCACAGGTCGCGGCTGGCGAGATATGCCACAAAGGTCGGTGTGATGACGAACTGCCGCTTGAGAAGCGTGTCCATGACCTCCTCCCACTTCTTGGAGCCCGGCGGGGCCGCTTGCGCCCACAGCGTGCCCGCCTCACCGAAGCGGTCCTGCTCATCGTCATAGATGTAGTTGTTCGAATAATGTTGGATGGAGCGGTCCTCGAACATGGATTCGGGGAGCCCGTACCAGTGCTCCATGCCCTGCAATCCGTGTTCGGCGAGAAAAACGGCGTTGCCCTCCGAAACCTGAAGCTGATCGTTGTGGATGGTGGTGCGCAGTCCCACCCGACGCGCCTCCTCGATCCCCGCAACGGTGAGATTCGTCGGTGTCGCCAAGAACTTGACGCCATCCACGCCCTGCTTTTTGAAATCGCGGATACGCGCCTTGGCTTCCTCGACGGTTGAGAACGGATGCGGCAGGTTGGCGAAGAACGGATAGACATCGATGCGTGGCGCCGTGATCTCGTTGCGCTCGCTGCGTCTCTTGATGTCGAGGAGCCAGTCGGGCTGGTGAAAGGTCTGGCCGAGGTCGCGCACCGAGGTGATGCCGTTGATGAGCCACAGTTTCAGGATGTAGTCGGTCGGGGTCTTCTGCAGATGGTTGAGCGACAGCGTGTGGACGTGGGTGTCGATGAACCCCGGCATGATGTAGTAGCCGGACAAGTCGATTTCGTGGTCGCCCTTCTCGGGTCGCCGCTTCGCCTCGATCCGGCCCGGCGCGCCGACCAACTTGATTTCCTTGATTCGGTCTCCTTCAACGACCAGATCCATGGGTCCCCGTGCAGGCGCCCCAGTGCCGTCAATCATGTAGGCGCCTCGGAGGATGAGACGATTGAATGGACCAACGCCTTCCGTCCGATGGGGAATGGGGTCGTCCAACAGGACTGCCGGCGGCGGCGCCATCTGCGCAGCGGCGGGCTGCATGACCCAA
Source organism: uncultured Gammaproteobacteria bacterium (assembly GCA_963721095.1). Lineage (GTDB taxonomy): Bacteria > Pseudomonadota > Gammaproteobacteria > Steroidobacterales > Steroidobacteraceae > Bog-1198. The sequence continues at coordinate 199,360 of CAVRHU010000003.1, forward strand.
GCCGCCGCCAGCAGGAGCGTGGCGCGGACAATCAAAAGCGGTGCTCTCAGCCGGCGGCCGGACGATTTCATCCCAGTCATTGGTTATTCCCCTTGAACTAGCGAATAAGGTGCCACTCGGTCTGACGCCCGGCCAGATAGCGCACGCTCTTGCCGTCGAACAGCGCGCCCTGCTCCAGCATGATCTGCACACGCTGTCCTCCCCACTCCGAAAGCGACACGGCAACGTTGCCCTCGATCGCATAGACCGTGTCCCGATGCAGCGGGTAGTCGCCCGTTCCCGGTGTCGGACCCTGGTTGTCCCACATGCCGATGGTCGGTCCCAGAGAGTGCCCGAAGAATCCCAGCGGATGACTGTACGTACTGCAGGCAAGGTTCGCCGCCGCACAGCCCTTGATCGTGGCCGCGAGGATTTCATTGCCGGAACGCCCCTCCTGGAACGAACCGGTCAAGATGTCCTGCCAGCGATTACCGCTGGCCAGCGCTGCCTTGAGCCCCGCCGGCACGCCCTCTTCGCCGGCCTTGAGCACGTAGCCCATCTCCTGAGTGTCGGTACATAGTTTGAGGTAGCAAAACCCGACATCGGTGTGCAGAACATCGCCGGCGTCAATCCGCCCCTCATCGCCGCAATGCCCGCCCGAAGCGCCGACGGGACAAGGCTGTCCGGCCCGCTGTCGATCCACCGTCGGCATGAACCAGGGCCGAAGCCCCAGCGACTCGAATCGTTCTCGGATGTACCAGGCGACATCGTCGGTGGTTGTGACTCCGGGTGTGATCACGCGCCCGCTGAACGCCTCGGCGATGACGCCGCGGGCAATACTGTTGATGTGCGGATAGAGGACCTGCTCGGTCGGCGTACGTGTTTCGATCCAACGAATGACCAGCGCTTCGGCGGGTACGAGACGATTGGCATAGCCTTGCGGCAGCACCTCGATCAGCCGCTCGTGCAAGGCGTGAGTCAGTCCGTCCGCCGCGGCCCAGTTGCGCGAGACATTGATGCCGATCCGCTTGGGATCGCGTCCGGCAATCAAAGCGCCGAGCGCCTTCCATTGCGCATCGAGATCGCCGCCCGACCAGGCGGACTTGTACGGTGCGCCGAGCGGATAGCGATTAACCGCGAGGCGCTCCACGGTGCCGTCGGCCGCTCGACTGAATACCAGCATGGTCGTGCGCCGCGCCGCAAAACTCGGCTGCGGGACGAGCGTAAAATACACCGGGTCCTCGGCATACTCACGGTTGATGACCACCCACATGTCCAATCCCACTTCGCTCATCAGCGCCGGCAGCAGGTGTTCCAATCGCTCCGTCAAGATGCGATTCTCAGGCTCAACACGCTCGCGCGGCGGCAGCACCACATAGTCGGCGGCACTGTCGATGCGCCGTGCCTGCGATTGTTCCGGCGGGGCAGCCGCCATCACGGCAACGGGAGCGGCGGCCAGCAGCAGTGCGCTAGCAAACTTGAGGAACGCGGACAAATATCGCGCGAGCAAGCGAATCATCGTTGGCATCCCGTTGGCAGCGACAGCTGCGGAATCCGGAGCATACAGAGAGTGAAGCCGGTATGGAAACCGGCAAGCCCCTCATTGCAGCTGTTGTTCTTTCCGGCCGGCGATCGAATGCGCGAATGTGAAATACAATGGAACGACGAAGTAAATATAGCCAGCGAACCCGATGAAACGCTCGGGCATGGTGCGCGCGAGCGCCGTCGAGAGCAGAGCAACGATGACCATGGCAAGGTGGTCCACCAAGCTCACCTCAGTGCGCAGCGTTTCCAACGGGGTCAGCGTCAGCTGTGCACGAATGCGCCAGGCATGCAGATACAGCAGAGTGAAAACGGCAAACACGGCCGCGTAGCCCAGGCTCCAGATCGTGAAGAGCGTCCGCATCTCCGATGCCGAAATTTCGGCGCTATTGAAGATCGCCGTGAAGAGAAACTTGAGCGGGTAAACATAAAACAGGACGAAGAACAGCAAGACGCAATTGAGAAACACCACCCAAGGGGTCTCGAGTGCGTAGCGGCGGAAGAACCGATAGTGTTGGTACCAAACATTCGCAAGCAGAGCGAAACACACGCCAAAGGCCAGGAAGCCGCGCATGGCGACCAGGAGTTCCGGAAGCGTCTTCGGGACTTCGAGCGATACGACCAACAACGTGACGGCGAGCGCGAACACGGCGTCCGTAAAACCTTCGAGTCGCGTGACCTCGGCGCCGCGCCAGTGGAAACCCGGTTCGGCGCCCGATTGACCAGAGATTAGGTGTTTGCGAAGCATGACGGGAGATTCACATGACCCGTTACTTGGCCAGCGGCCAATACACGTCCGTGCGCCAATCGGCCGGATTTGGGTACGCGGCTGGGTCGGTCACATACTGTTCCCAAGGCGCGCCGTCTACATTAAAGCCATTCGATTCGATCCAACGCTCGATGGCTGCGTTGGTCTCTCCCAGTCCTTCGTAGGGTCCTGCATGAACGCCCGATGCAACAGGGCCTCCCGGCAAGACGCCCGACTGAATCTCCCCCTCTCCGTTCGCCGGCGAGGCCAACGGCATGGCGGGCTCGATCGTCAACAGGCCGGGTCCCGAGTTGATGTAACGGCACAGCGGCCAACCGGCAATAGGCAAGCCCGCTTTGGCGCCGTAAGAGAATAGTTTCCCGAAGCACTCGCCGAGCGCCGCCTGCCTTTCAGCGGGAGCGATGCGTCGGCGGATGAACAAAATCCGCTGGGGCTCAATTTCCTTGCGAGTGATGCTTAAGATCGGCATGGTTGATTTTCCGCTGTTTGACGAGACTGCTTGGCTTGACGGATTGGCTGGATGGGATAGTGAAAGAAGCGAATGCATGACCCGATTGCCTGAGTCAGTTCGATATGCCTCAGGCGCCGCGACTTCGTCGACGACGCCGCTGCCCGCGAGCGATACTGCGTGGGCACGGTTCCGAAGTGCCGACGAAAGGCACGCGTGAAGACCTCGTGACTGGCGAATCCATGGCCGAGAGCAATGTTGAGTACCGAGTCCTCACCTGCGACGAGCCTCGCAGCAGCACGTTCCAATCGCAATCGCAGCGTGTAATGCTTAAGCGTCTCACCCGCCAGACGATGAAACATGCGATGGAAGTGAAATCGCGAGCGCCGGGCGCGCTCGGCCGCCATTTCGAGCGAAACGCCAGCGTTCAAGCGGCGATTGATATCGCGGACGTGAAACAAAAATTCAAGGTGCGGCGACATATTCAAAAAGAATAGACCAAGTTGACGCGCGCCGCTTGATGTTTCTTGCGCAAGATCTCGTCCCCGAAAACCTTTTCTTTCTTTCCGATCTCGATTTGTCCCCCAGCCGTCTATGCGCTGTTCAATGCGCCGGCGACGAGTAGAACCGCGAAGATCTTGAACATCAACTTCCTTCAGCACTCGCGATTGGCCCGGTGTCCAGGCCGCGGTAGCTCAATGTATCTCCGCATGGGGTCGATCAGCCTCCTGGATGGTTTGACCGGGTTTTCGCGTGAACACGATGCCGGTAACCCTGCTTCCACCGAACGTCACGGAGCTGACGTTGCCGGCCGCATCTCTGTTGAACTTGACACGAGAAGCGAACCACCACACGGTGGAAAACTGATCCTTCGCCGTTGCCGTGAGTGCCATTTCGCCATGACGAGCGTGACGCGCGAAAAGCGCGCCGTCGCGCACGAAAAAGGTGTACTGGGTCTCCAACTCGTCGCTCCAATACACGCCGGTGTATGGCAGAAGGTCTGTCGCGCCCAGTGCCGCCGGCACTCGCTCGCCTTCATTGATGGCGCCGGGCTGGGCAATTTCGACGTGCATCCCGCCATGCTCCTGCGGCGAAAATCGGATGTCCGCTTCCAGTTCCTTGCAGTAGAAGCGATAGTGATCTATCGCGCGCAATTCAAGCTCGAGGCCGCCCGCTGCCCACAGCTTTCCGTCCTTCGCAACGATAGTAAAAGTCTCGTCAATTTTGGGAAGCTCATAGACACCGGCGAACTCTTGAAGTTGTTGAGCGTCCGTCGTCACGTACTTGGGTTCGGCTCTATTCGGTTTACCCGCCTGCGGCGCCATTTTGTCGCCGATGTAAACCTCGGCCACGGCCTTTGCCAGCCTACTGGGATTGAAACTCCCCAAATTGCTCGCCACGGCGACGCCGAGTTCCTGCTCAGGAAACCAGATGACTTCGCTGCGATAGCCTGCATCGCCACCGTCGTGCGAAAGGGCCTTGAGTCCGCGATAAGGTTCGAGACTGATGCCCAGCCCGTAGTGGATTTTCGCACCGTCTTTTAGAACGCCCTCCTCTTGCATTCGCGCGATCGCCGCCGCTCCGCCCAACCTGGGGTCGCGAAAGTTGTCGAGCCACAACGCAAGATCGCCCGCCGTGGTGAACAAGCTCGTGGCGCCGACGATGGCGTAGTTGAGCGGCACATACGCGAATCCGCCGGCTTTATTGGTGTAGGAATAGGCACGCCCCGGCACCAATTGCGTGAGGTCCTGATGGAAATGCGTGTGGGTCATATGCAGCGGCGTGAAAATGCGCTCGGCGCAAAATTGCGGGAATGGCATTCCAGACACGCGTGTCACGATTTCAGCGAGCAGCGTGAATCCCGAATTGGAATACAGGTAACGGGATCCGGGTGGGAAGTTCAATTCCTTTTGGCGAAAGATCAACCGTAGTGCTTGGTCTTGGGTGATGACATCCTCGATATTCCAACCCGCAAGCGCGAGGGTCTGCCATTGGTCGCGAATGCCGCTGGTGTGCTGCAAGAGATTGCGCAGCGTGATCTTGCTGCCGTAATCCGGTAGTTCGGGCAAGTATTTGTGAACGTCGTCGTCGATGGAAAGCTTGCCATCGAGCTCGAGAAGGACGATGGCCATCGCGGTGAACTGCTTGGACACCGAGGCGACGTGGAAGATCGTACCGGGTTTGATTGGGATGCCATATTCGAGATTGGCGATTCCATACCCTTTGGCAAAAACGAGTTTGCCGTGCTGTATGACGGCAACTGAAGCGCCCGGGGAGTTCGGCTTGTCCCAGTCCTTGAAAAGCGCGTCGATCCTTTTGTCCGCGGGGACAGGCGTGCCCGATTTGACCTTGGAGGGTGCGGGCACGCTCGCTGTCGCTGTCGGCGCAGCCCCTGCCGCTGTGGGCGCCGCTGCCGCCAAATGGGCGCCGATCAGGAGACTGAAGGACAGCGCGACACCGATCTGTGGTGGCAGGCGACGCAGTCCCGCGTAGGTCTTGGCTATGGCGGTCATTTCTGCTATCCCGTTGCTCGAGCCGTTGAAGGGCTCGAGTCTACCGGGCTTACCGACGAGAACCAAAGTCCTTGGTGAGTCGGCGCGCGCGGCTCCCCGAAAAAGCCACCCCGCCCTAGCCCCCGCGCAGCAAATGCATCACACGAGCGCGAACCTTGCCGTAGTTTTCCTTCAGCGCGCCGAGCAAGCCGTGCTGCTCGGGCGGCAGATGCGCCAACGGGTGTCCGTGACTGCGAAACACATAATGATCGAAAAAAGCCTTCCACGCCTGCCGCTCGGCCGCCGGCCGCTCGGCAATCGTGATCATGGAGAGCAGCATGCTGGTGTAGGGCGCATCGGGACCCAAGCGAAACGCATCCCACCAATAATTCACCAGCACATTGAAGGGCGCGGTCGATTCGACCTTATGCCACCAGAGCTTGGGCAAATACAGTGCATCGCCGGGCTCGAGATCCACGATGAGCGCCTGATCTTTGATCTCTTCAAACAGAGGAAACCTATTCTTATCGGGCGCTGAGGAGGCTGCCAGGCTGACGGGTTGTCCGGCCATGGTGTTGTCGATCGGCCCCACGTAGAGTTTGTCGATCGATTGCGGCGCGAACAGCGAGAAGCGCCGCCTTCCGACCGCGACGCACGCCAAGTTATCCACGGTGTCGTAATGCGAAGAGACATTCGCGGCGTGGCCCACCCACACTCGCGGGCCGACGGCGGGATTCAACAACGGCATCGGATTCAACGCGGCGAAGCGCGGCAGGAAATCGCTGGTCGTAACCGATCCCACGTAAATCGACGGTGCATCCGGTACGCCCACGGACGCCACAATGGATTCGAGCGCCGCGGCGAATTTCATGCGCCGCCGTTCGAAGTTGAAGCCCTTCAAATCTTCGGTATAGAAATACTTCCCGGCAATCGCGGGCGCACCGAAAAACGCTTCGATCTCACCGCCGGCATCCAGCGGCCGAAGGTGATCCCGCACCGCCGTCGGCGAGAGCCTGCCCGCCGCGACGATGGGCCAATCTTTCACCAACCCGCGCAACACCACCGGCACGCACGGTGCCACCACCTCGCGCAGAAATTGCTCGGGACTCTTCAGGTCCGAGGTATCAATGCTGCGCGGGCTCTCAGGCATGCGGAATGCTCAACCGCGCAGTCAGGCGGCAAGGAACCGGTCGTTCTTCTTTTTCGCCAACACGGGAATCTGCTTCAGCGAGGCGATCAGCAGATAAATCAATTGTAGGTAGCCGCGCCGAAACAATTCGACGATCGAAGCGTCCGGCAGCATTCTCAAGACTTCCTGGTTGACCGTATACAGGTCCGCGAGGTTTCGCTTTGACCCGTCGTCAAATCCCAGAACGATGTCGATCGGTTCCAGCAGATTCAGTTTCAACAACGTCTCGATGAATCGCTTGGTCATTTCGATACCGGGTTTCAATTGCTGAAAAGCCACCTTGATGCTTTCCAGATACGGCGTCGGCTCGCCCCGGTCATTGAACAAGGCGTGGCCGGTGTCGGCGCCGACGCGTGGGTGATCCAAATCGATGGCCAAATCGTCGCCGGAGACAAAGAATGGCGCACGCTGCAGATTGAGGGGCCGATAACCCTCGTGGCCCGCCCCGCCCTCCTTCAAGAAAAGGTTCTCCCCTTCATCGATCCCGAGCATGGCGCCGCAAAAGAAAGCGCCTGTGTCGGCGTCCTTCGAAAACAGAATCGGATAGTGCGTGACCAGCAGTGAAAATTCCGTTACCACCACTTGCACGAAGCGCTGATTGTCGCCGAATTTCGCCGCCGCCTCGGCTTGAACGCGCACGGTGCGGTGGACGAGGTCGTTGAGAACCACGATGTGCGTCATTTAAATGCGCTGCAGCCCGTGCTCGTGGATCTTGCGCAGCAATTCCCGATTCTTGGGCAACTGCGACCGCAGCTTCTTGGTCATGGCAGAATTTTCGCGCAGCAGCCGCGTCGCCGTCGATTCGGTATCGGCGTTATCCATGGGCCCCACCTCGGTCTTAAATCCCATGCCGTACAGGACATATTGATAGCTCGCGGCGGGAAACACTTCCTCGAGACGGTCGAACTCGTCGAAAAACCACGGCGACTGGTATTTCCACAGATGCAATAGGTTCTTCAACCGGTCCGGGATCGACTGAGGGTCGAGATTATCGCGCCAGAAGGGCTCTTTCCTTTGGGTGAGCACGTAGTGCAATTTGAGGAAGTCGATGATGCGCCCCCAGCGATAGTGATTCACATCGTTGAAGCGCGCCGCCACGATGCTCATGACTTCCCGGTTGGCGGGCATCTGCTCCGCAATCAATTTTGCCGACAGTTCGATCAGCACAATGGCCGAGGATTCGAGCGGCTCCAGAAAGCCCGCGGAGAGGCCGACGGCAACGCAATTGTTCTTCCAGAAGGTCTCCCGATGTCCTGAGCGAATAGGGATTTTGCGCGCCACCTTGTCCTTGTGCTCGGGGCCGACGTAGCGCAGCAGTGTCTCGCGCGCCTCTTCCTCGCTGCTATGGCGGCTCGAATATACATACCCGGTACCGCGGCGCGTCGGCAATCCGATATCCCAAATCCAACCCGCCGCCTGCGCGGTCGAAATGGTATGCGAGGCCATCGGCGCATCCGGCGTTTCGTAGGGTATTTGCAGCGCCAGCGCGGTATCGCAAAACAACACGTCGGTGCAGTCCTTGAAGCCCACGTTCAAGGTCTTGCCGAGCAGCAGCGAGGAGAATCCGCTGCAGTCGACGAACAGGTCGCCTCCGATCTCGCCCGCTTGTTTCGTCACCACGCTGGTGATGTCGCCCGATTCGCTTTGATTCACGCTCACCACATCGGCCGGTACATGGCGCACCCCCAGTTTCTCGGTGCAATGCCTCTGCAGGAAGGGCGCGAACTTGCCGGCGTCCAGATGATAGGCGTAGTTGGCGACGGCCTTGTATTCGGGCGTGGTGATCATTTTCGGCGCAAGCCCGTCCTCGCAAAGCTGCTCCTGAGGACAAACCGATTCGCTGAAGGTCCTGCCCTGCGTATCGTGCAACCAATGCGGCGCCAGATTCAGCTGCGTGAAGCCCTGCGGCAGCATCAGGGGATGATAGTAACGATCATCATCGGCGCCGGTGGTCCAGCGGGCGAATTTCGCACCCTGCTTGAAAGCCGCATCGCTGTGGCGAAACAGGTCCGTTTCCGACACGCCCATCTTTTCCAGGGTCGCGCGCAGAGTCGGCCAGGTGCCCTCACCCACGCCGATGATGGGAACATTGGGCGACTCGATCAGCGTGACCGAGAAACCCGCCTTCATGCGCCCCTGATGACGCGCAGCAATAATGCCGGCGGTCAGCCATCCGGCGGTGCCGCCGCCGACGATGACGACTTTTTGAACGGGTTGAGTCATGCGCAAATTATCCCACGGCCGGGACCGACGCTGCACAGTTTTGGCTGATGAAGTCCTCATGCTTCGGCATGGCCGCGGCGCATTGCCGCACGACGCTGCGGATGTTGCTTAGATTATCCATAAGCTGGCGCGGATCCAGTATGCCGACCAGCGGGTCGTCGTGTTGCGGCATGATGTTTTGGCCGACCATCACGTACAGCCAGCTCTGCATCGGAAAAAGCTCGTTGTCTTCACGAATCAGGCGCCCGAAGCTTTGGAACAATTCGATCCTTTCCTTCAGGCTGTCGGGCTGCTTGCTGTTGCGGCAATAGCGCCAAATTTCTTCGTCGCGCTCGGTCGTCGAGTAGTGCAGCACCAAAAAGTCCCGAACGCGCTCGTATTCGCTCGTGACGATCTTGTTGTAGCGATCGATTTCCGCGCTGTTGAAATTGCGATCCGGAAAGTAGCTCAGCAGCAGCGCGATGCCGCGCTGGATGAAATGGATGCTGGTGGATTCCAGCGGCTCCAGGAAGCCGGCCGACAGACCGATGGCCACGCAATTCTTGTTCCAGAACAGCTTGCGACGACCGGTGGTAAATTGCAGCTTGAGCGGTTCGGCGAACGCCTTCCCTTCGATGCTCGACAAAAGCTCGTCTCGCGCCAGTTCATCGCCGATGAAGTTGCTGCCGTAAACATAACCGTTGCCGATGCGGTGCTGCAAGGGGATGCGCCACTGCCATCCCGCGGTCTTCGCTGCCACCCGGGTATAAGAAGACAGCGCGTCGGTTCGTTGGCACGGCACCGCGACGGCCCGATCGCAGGGCAGCCAATGATTCCAATGCTCGTATCCGGTGTGCAAGGCCCCCTCGATCAATACGCCGCGAAACCCGGAGCAATCGATGTAAAGATCGGCTTCGACCTGTTCACCGCTCTCCAGCGTGAGGGCGCGGATGAAACCGCTGTCCGATTGCAGCGCCACCGCTTGGACCTTGCCTTCCGTCCGCTCTACGCCGCCGGCTTCGGCGATGGTGCGCAGGTATCGCGCAAACAGTGAGGCGTCGAAGTGCAAGGCGTAGGTGATTTTTTCCAACGGTGAATTGGCGGCCTGCACCGGCCGCATGAATTTCGCCGCGTAAGCCGCCGTCGCTTCCAGCGAGTATTCGTCGAGCCGGCTCGCATTTCCCTCGCGAAAGGCTTTGAGCCAGTAAGCCGAGAAAGCGACAGGCCCCACGTCGAAGCCGGTGTGTCCGAAGGGATGGATGTAGCGATGCCCAACCCGCGTCCAGTCCTTGAACTCGATGCCCAATTTGAAGGTCGATTGGGTCTTGCGGACCAGGTCGTTCTCGTCGATCCCTGCGGCGCGTATGAAATGCATGATCGGCGGGATCGTCGCCTCGCCGACACCGATGGTGCCGATTTGCTCGGACTCGATCAGGCGTACGCGCACATTCGACGCTTTGAAGAATTTCGCGAGGCTCACGGCTGTCATCCAGCCCGCGGTGCCGCCGCCCACGATGGCGATGCTGCGGATAGGGAGTTCGGTCATTGCGTTCAACAGCTTAGCGCAAGCGCTGCGACTTTGAGGAAAATAGGCCCGCCGTAATTGCGAGTTGCAAAGAGGGCCGCCTGCGCAAGGCGGCCCTCTACATCAGCAGGCCCTCTGATCAGCCCTCACCTTCGAGCCGATCCCTACAACTTCGCGTGAATTCCCAGCGTGAATTGCCGCCCTGTGTCGACCACATCCAGGACCTGCTCTGAGAAGCGGCCGTGGGTGCTATAGATCTGATCGGTGAGGTTCAGCGCCGTGAAATAAACGCTGAAGTGCCTGTTGATCTGGTAGCTGGTGCTGAAGTCGACATACGTGGTGGCATTCACGAATGTGGGTTCGATGCCGAACTGCGAGCCGTTCTGAATTTGACCGAAACTATTCAGGAACGCCGCTTGGTGATTGATCGCAACTCGCGCCTGGAACCCGTACTTGTCGTAGAACGGGATGAAGTTGTAAGAATTGGCCAAACCGGTCACCGCGAATTCAGATTGACTGAGATTGTTGGCATCGTAGGGCTTGTTGGTACCGACGAACGTGGCATTGGTCTGGAAGCCGAAGCCGGTATCGCCGATGGTGTACTGCCACGCCAATTCGATGCCGCGCACCTCTGCCGAGGGCCCGTTGACTTGCGAGGTGACGCTGAAGATCGCCGGCGCGCCGCCGGGCAGCGTCACGCCATTGATCTGCTGGGTGATGGTGCCGCCGACGACGAAGTTGGTCACTTCCTTGACGAAGGCATCAGCCGAGACATAGGAGTTCTGCGCGTAGTACCACTCCGCTCCCAAATCCAAATTGTCGGACAGATACGGCAGCAAGGTCGGATTGCCACCTGTAGCCGTCAGGCTTCCCACGCGCTGACCTGCCGGGACGTTGAGATCCGGGGTCAGATCGCCCAACGGCGCACGGGTCAAGGTACGCGAGGCATCGAAGCGCAGCTTGAGGTTATCCATCACATACAAGCCCAGATCCAGGTTCGGCAACAGATAGCGGTAGTTGCTCTCGGTGCTGATCGGAGTCGGCGGGCTGGGGGTAAACGAATAGGCCGTATGGTCGGTCGGCACGATGGTCAGCTGACCCACCGGCAGACTTGAGATGCCGGCGGAGATCACGTGCGTGGACTCGAGGCGCGCCCCGAAGTTGATCTTCAGCGGCATGTCCTCGACCTTTTCGTTCAACGCCATGCTCAAGTACGGCGACACCGTACTCTCGGTCACGTCCTGCGAGCCGCCGAGATTCTGGTACATGATGTACTTGCCGGTGCAGGGCGTGGCGCCGGCCAGGTTGCTGCACGCAGTGGTATTCTGCCCCGCGCCATTCAAACCCTGCAGGTAGTTCAGGATCGCGTAGCCGTTGGCCGCAATGATATTCGGCGGCAGAAGGGCACCGTTGCCCCAGCCGTTGATGAAGCCCGAGCCGGTGCTGAAAGTGCCGGATATAAGGTTCGCCGGTATCGGCGCGACGCCGCCGGAGCCTACCGGCGGCGGGCCGTAGCCGGCGTACATCTGCCAGGTGTACGGCAGGTCGGTAAATGAGCGCAGCGTCTCCGCATCGCGGGTGAACTGCACACCGTATTTGAATTTCAGCTGATCATCGTGCCAGCTGCCTTCCAGCTTCAACTGGTTGATCGTGTCGGTATTCTGGTTGTAAGACTCGACCAGCACGTGCGAACCGATGAATGCCGGATTGGCGAAGTCCGCCGCAACGCCGGCCGGCCCAAAGCCGGTCGGATAGGGCAGGTTGTTGCCGCCGGGAACGACAATGCCGAGCGAGGTGGCGTTCGGGCCGTTCCCATAGCCAACATCCGCGTCGATACCGGCTTGGTTGCCGGGATTGAGTTTGGCAACGGCGTTGTAGGCGTCGAACATGTACGAGGTATGCGCCGTCGCATCCCACTTCACGTTGAACCCCAGGGTGTTGGTCGTGGTCACCGACTGGTTGATTTGTGCCTGAAAATCGGTGGGCGTACCCGGCTGCGTGAAACTGGTTACGGTGCCGTCGGGCGCCTGAACCACATCCGTCAAACCGGTGTTGTTGAACCAGGCGCTGAAACCCTGCTGTATTTGAACCAAAGTTTCCTTGGCGTAGTTGTCGTCCAGCGTCATTTCCAAGCCGTCCACCGGCTTGGCCTGCAGCACGAACCGACCGCCGACGCGCTTATCGTCGTTGTGCTCCTGATAGATGCCGTAGTCCTGGATGAACCAATCATTGATGCTCGGGGGCGGACTGCCGGCCGAGCCCGGCGCAACGGCGCAGGTCTGCCCTTTCAATTGACAGGGTACCAAACCACCGCCCGCGGCTGGGTTGCCGCCTTCCCAACCTTGAATGTTGATGTGATTGGCGCGCACCTTGGTGTCCGAATAGCCAACGTCGGCCAAGACCCCGAAGCGATCATCTGCGAAGGTGTCGCTGAACAGGAGACTGCCGTTCGGCGTGATCTTGTTATCGCCGGTCGAATCGGTTCCCGAGAGCGAGCCCGCCAGTTGCATTCCGGGATGATCGAAGGGCTTCGGGTACTTGATATTGATGGTCGCGCCGATCGCACCGCTCGAGAGGGTGGCGTCGGGGGTCTTCAACACGTCCACCTGGCTGACGAATTCGGAGCCGATAGATCCGAAGTCAAAGCCACGGGTGACATTGCCGATCGCGGTCGGCACCTGGCGGCCGTCGTACAGGGTTTCGTTGAACTGCGGACCGAAGCCGCGCACGGTGATTTGCGTCGGATCGCCGGTGGTCGAGGACCCGCCGGTGCCGGTGAGCGACGTCGCCGAACGGGTCACCGTGACGCCGGGAACTCGTTCCATGGCGGCAGCGAGGTTCGAATCGGGGAATTTGCCGATGTCCTCGGCGGAAATGGCGTCGACGATGCCGCTGGAGTCGCGCTTGATATCGAGGCTCTGTTGCAACGAGGCACGAATGCCGGTCACCACAATTTCGTTGAGGTCGGTGTCGGTCGAGTTCGCATCCCCGGCCGCTGCGTACACGTGGCCGCTCAAGGCCATCGACCCCAGCGCCAAACCGGATAAACCCATCCGAGCGCAACTCAAGCGGCGGATTGCCGCGCGCAAGGTCAGGTTTTGGACTTCGTTCTTAGACGCATTCCGCCGTGTCTTTCGGCTCATTAAAATCTCCCCAGGCTCGATCTATTTGTCGTTAGCGCTATCGGTCCGCACTACGCTTTAATGGTTGCGCTACCATCTTAAACACGATTTTTTGCCTTTGGCAATCATTTTGTGGTTGCGCTACCAATCGGGTGACATATATCAGAAAACTCGCTTGGGAAAGCCGCTTGGGTTAGGGCCGGCCGCGGTTGCGCCGGCGCCACGCACCGGCTCGCAGGTTTGCAGCTTCGCTGCTTCGCTTAGGTTCGCGCCGGTCGTGCGGGACTACCCGATCATGTCCTCGAGTTCCCGGCCGCGGGTCTCATGCACCATCTTTATGACGAAGAGGATCGAAATGAATGCGCAGGCGGTGTAAAAGCCGTAGGTGATGGGCAGACCGATATATTTCGCGAGCACGGGAAAGCTCACGCTGATCAAGAAATTCGCGCTCCATTGCGCCGCACCGCTGACCGCCAGCCCCGAGCCGCGGATCTGATTGGGAAACATCTCCCCCAGCATCACCCACATGACCGGGCCCCAGCTCAAATTGAAGAAAACCACATAGAGATTGGCACTGACCAGGGCCACCCGGCCCACCGTGGGCGCCAGGTGTAGCGTGCCGCCGCTTAAGTTCCCGGTCGCGAACGCAATTGTCAGGGCCGCCAGGGTAATGGCCATGCCGATCGAGCCGATCATGAGCAGGGGTTTCCGGCCGATGCGGTCGATCAGGAAGATGGCGAGCAAACAGGCTGCAATCGACAGCGTGCCGCTCAAAATATTGATCTTGAGGGAATCCGCCTCGCTGAATCCCACCGCCTGCCACAGCACCGCCCCGTAATAGAACACCACGTTGATGCCCACGAGCTGCTGGAAGGTCGCAAGTCCGATGCCGACCCAGACGATGCGGCGCCATCGGCCGGTGGAGCGGTCGATGAGATCGGAGAGGCGCGGAATATGGTCCGCCGCGAGCGAACCCCTGATTTCCAGGGCTTTGGTCGCCGCCGCGGTGGCGCCGAACAAACGCGTCAGCACTCCCAACGCGTCCTCTTGCCGGCCGCGCGCCACCAGATAGCGCGGACTTTCAGGGATGAGCAACAGCGTAAACAGGAAGATGCTCGCGGGGATGACCTGCATCCAGAACATCCAGCGCCACGCGGCAAATCCCAGCCAAAGGATCTCGGTGGAGCGGCCGGCGACATGTGCCAAAAAATAGTTGCCGAGGAATGCGCCGGTGAGTCCGGCGATGATCATGATTTGCTGCACGCTGGACAAACGCCCGCGCATGCTCGCCGGCGTCACCTCGCTGATGTAGGCCGGCGACAGCACGCTCGCGGCGCCGACGCCCACCCCGGCCGCGAATCGCGCCACGATCATCATGACCGCGGAGGCCGCCGCGCCCGAGGCGAGCGCGCTCAAGATGAACAACATCGCCGCCGCCAACATTACCCGCCGGCGGCCGAAGCGATCCGCCGAACGCCCTGCAACAAAAGCGCCGACCGCACAACCCGGCAGCAAGGCGCTCACGGTGATGCCGAGCCAGGCCTCGCTCAGGTTAAAGGTGCTCTTGAGGCCTTCCTGGGTGCCGTTGATGACGCCGCTGTCGTAGCCGAACATGAAGCCGCCGATGGTGGCGACGCCGACGATGGCCGCAATCAGCGGCATGTTTATAGCCGAGGCGTGATGATCGCTCAATGTCACTTCTCCCGCGGGCTTAAGCTCGCACCCGCCCTGATTTGCTTTCTTTTGTTGGTGCTATCACCCAAAACCGGCATAGAATGATAGCGCTACCGTATATTCCAATCAGAAATTATTTCCTAAGGGCTGGCGCTTCGACTGATGTATCTCGGCATCGACATAGGCACCTCGGCGGTGAAGGCAGCTGTGGTTGACGACACAGGCAGTGTAGTCGATCAGGCCAGCTCAGCGCTCACTGTCTCGCGGCCTCAGGCCTTGTGGTCGGAACAGAACCCCGCCGATTGGTGGTCCGCCGCCAACAACGCGGTCAGCGGTTTGCGGCTGCCGGCGCGCAAGGCCGTTCGCGCTATTGGGCTCACCGGCCAAATGCATGGCGCCACGCTGCTCAATAAACAACAGCGGGCCCTGCGCCCCGCCATTTTGTGGAATGACGGCCGCAGCGCCGAACAATGCGCGGAGCTCGAAGCCGCAGTGCCGGACATGACGACCATCACCGGCAATCGCGCGATGCCGGGTTTCACCGCACCGAAACTGCTGTGGGTGCGGCGGCACGAGCCGAAGATCTTCGCGGAGACCGCGTTGGTTCTGCTGCCGAAGGATTACGTACGGCTGCGCATGACCGGCGAGACGGCCTCCGACATGTCGGACAGCGCCGGAACCCTGTGGCTCGATGTTGCACAGCGGCGATGGTCACCGGCGATGCTGATCGCCACCGGCCTCGATGAATCGCACATGCCCTCGCTCTCGGAAGGCAATGAAATCACCGGCGAGCTGCGCGCGGAAATCGCCGAGGCCTGGGGCATGGCGCGCGTGCCGGTCATCGCCGGCGGGGGCGACAATGCCGCCGGTGCGATCGGCGTGGGCGTGGTGCGCGGGGGCGATGCGTTCTTGTCGCTCGGCACCTCCGGGGTGCTGTTTCTCGCCAACGATGGCTATCGGCCGAACCCGGAAGGCGGCGTTCACACCTTCTGCCACGCCGTACCGAAGCATTGGCACCAGATGTCGGTAATCTTGAGCGCGGCGAGCTGCGTCGACTGGGCGGCGCGCCTGTGCGGATTGGGCTCGGCGAGCGCGCTGTTCGCGGCCGCCGAAGCGCGCAGCAAGCCGAGCAATGCGGAAATATTCCTGCCCTACCTCTCGGGCGAGCGCACGCCGCACAATGATCCGAACGCGCAAGGCGTGCTCTTCGGGCTGACTCAAGAGACTTCCCCTGCGCACATCGCGCAAGCGGTGCTGGAAGGCGTCGCATTCGCTTTTCGCGACGGCATGGATGCGCTGCTCGCGAGCGGCGCCCAGATCGACTCGATCTCGGTGATCGGCGGCGGCGCCCGCTCGCCGTACTGGGGCAAGATCTTGAGCTCGGTGCTGCGCCGGCCCTTGACCTACCGCGACAGCGGCGCGGTGGGGCCCGCCTATGGCGCGGCGCGGCTCGCACGCATGGGCAAGGAGAAATCCAGCATTGAGGACATCTGCACGCCGCCGCCGATTTTGCACGTGGCCGAGCCTGACGAGCGGCTCGCCGATCTTTATTCGGAATCGTTGCGCCGTTATCGCGCCCTCTACCAAAACCTCAAGAGTTTATTTTCGGAGACACGCCCTTGAAGCGCTCATATTTCGGCGACATCGCCCCGATCCAATTCGAAGGACCGCAATCCCAAAATCCGCTGGCGTATCGCTATTACGACAAGAAGCGCGTCATCGCCGGCAAGACCATGGAGCAGCACCTGCGCATGGCGGTGTGCTACTGGCACACCTTCAACTGGGAAGGAACCGATATTTTCGGCGCCGGCAGTTTCAACCGTCCCTGGCACGGCGGTCCGCTGAATCAGGCCGCCGCCGATCACAAGCTCGACGAAGCGTTCGAATTCCTGTCGCGATTGGGACTGCCCTACTTCTGCTTTCACGACGTCGATGTCATGGCCCAGGCCCACAACATTCGCGAACACGTCTCCAACCTGCATACCATCGTCGATAAAATTCAGGCCAAAATGGCGATGACCGGGATCAAGCTGCTCTGGGGCACTGCGAACCTCTTCAGTCATCCCCGGTACATGGCGGGCGGTGCCACGAATCCCGATCCGGACGTGTTTCGTTTCGCCGCCACGCAAGTGCGCCACTGCCTCGAGGCGACGCAGCGCCTGGGCGGCGAGAACTACGTGCTATGGGGCGGACGCGAGGGCTACGACACGCTGCTCAACACCAACCTGCGGCAAGAAAAAAATCAGCTCGGCCGGTTCATTTCCATGGTGGTGGAACACAAGCACAAGATCGGCTTCAAGGGCGCGATCCTGATCGAGCCCAAGCCCCACGAACCGACCAAGCATCAATACGATTTCGACGTGGATACGATTTACGGTTTCCTGCTGCACCACGGGCTGCGAGAAAGAGGTCAAGGTCAATATCGAATCGAACCACGCGACGCTCTCCGGCCACAGCTTCGAGCACGAGATCGCCATGGCGATCGATTACGGCATCTTCGGCTCCATCGACATGAACCGCGGCGATCCGCAGAACGGCTGGGACACCGATCAGTTTCCGAACGACCTGCGCGAGATCACCCTCGCCCTGTACTACGTGCTCAAGGGCGGCGGCTTTACCACCGGTGGCAACAACTTCGACGCCAAGGTGCGCCGCCAGAGCATCGACCCGGTCGATCTCTTTTACGGACACATCGGTGCCGCCGACATTCTCGCGCGGGGGCTCTTGGGCGCCGCTGCCATGCTCGAAGGCGGCGAAATGGCCGCCTTCGTCGAGCAGCGCTACGCCGGCTGGCACACCATTGCCGCACGCAACATTTTAGAGGGCCGCAGCACACTGGCTGCGATATCGGATGCCGCGGTCGCCGACAATGTCGCGCCGGTCCCGAAATCCGGCCGCCAGGAATACCTAGAGAACTTGGTGAGCCGCTACACGGTGTGATAGACCTCGGCACCGTGAAATAAAGCAGCACGCATGGCCGCGCGGATAGGAAGACTTCAAGGCACAAAAGATCAGGGCCTTGAAGCCTTCCTATCCCCGAGGCCTTTCATGCTGGACGCTCAATCTCACGGTGCTGGGCCGATGAATGCGGCCTCGAGTGAGCAAATCGTAGGCAAAGCACGGCAAGAAAAATGAATCCGTGAGACCGCAGCGATCGCGGGAACTCCGTCATGAGCCGATGTGCAGCAGCGTGGTCTTCAAGTCCACGGAATTAGGTCCCACCATCACCTCGAAGGCGCCAGGCTCGACCACCCGCTGCATATCGATGTTCCACATGCGGAAGGTTTCGGGGGTGAGTGTGAAGGTCACGGTTTTGCTTTCGCCCGCCGCGATGCTGACGCGCTCAAAGGCCTTCAATTCCTTCACGGGACGAGTGACCGAGCCGACCAATTGGTGCACGTAGAGCTGCACCGTTTCATCGCCTGCACGGCTTCCGGTATTGCGCACCGGCACGCTCACCGTCACGGAGCCGTCGATGCCGATGTGATCGCTCGACAAGTGCGGCGCGCCGATGTCGAACGTGGTGTAGCTCAGCCCGTAGCCGAAAGGAAACAGCGGCGCGGTGGTATCGAACAGGTAGCCGCGGTGGGCCGAGGGCTTGAAATCGTAGAACATCGGCAGCTGGCCGACGCTGCGCGGAATCGTGACCGGCAATTTGCCGCCGGGATTCACATCGCCGAACAACACATCCGCCATGGCATTGCCGCCCTGCTCGCCCAAGTACCAGCCTTCGATGAGCGCGTTCGCCTGCTGTGCGATGGTCACTGTCGAGGCGGGTCGGCCATTGATCAGCACCACGACGATGGGCTTGCCGAGGGCGCGTAGTGCATCAAACAGGTCCTGCTGCTGGCCCACGAGATCGAGGCTGTCCCGATCGCCCAAGTGGGTCGGGGCCCAGCCTTCGCGGCTGGTTTGTTCGGTATCGCCGATGGCGAGAATGATCTGGTCGGCGCCGCGCGCTGTCGCCACCGCCTCCCCAATGAGGCGATGATTTTCCTTCGGATCGGCGAGCTGCACCTCGTCCGCCCACCAATCGTCGTTGACGGTAATTTTCACGCCCTGCGCAAACACAACCTTGGCACGTGCGCCGACCTTGGCGCGGATTCCATCGAGTATCGACACCGTCACCCGTGGCTGGCTCGAGTAGCCGCCGAGCCGCGCCACCGCGGCGTTCGGGCCGATCACCGCAATCACCGGCGCTTTTGCAGCCGGCGTCGTCGCGGGCGGCAGCGTGAGCGGTAGGGTGCCGTCGTTCTTGAGCAGCACGATGGTGCGTTGCGCGGCCTTCAAGGCCAGCGCGCGGGCGTCTGCATTGTTCGTGACCGCCACCGCCTGCTCGGCATCGGCGAAGGGGTGCTCGAACAGGCCGGCGCGGAATTTCAGCGTGAGCAAGCGGCGCACGGCCGTGTCGATGCTCGACATCGGCACCTTGCCGTCGCGAACCTGTTGTGTCAGCGTGGCGTAGGCTCCGGGGCTCGGTAAATCGATATCCACGCCCGCCTTCAGCGCCAGGCGTGCGGCTTCCTCGGGCGTCGCGGCAATGTGGTGCAGTCTTTGCAGGTCCTCGATGGCGTAGTAGTCGCTCACCACCGCGCCCCTAAATCCCCACTCGCCCCGCAGCACTTTTTGCAGCAGCCACACATTCGCCGTGCTCGGCACGCCGTCGATCTCGTTGTAGGACGGCATGACGGCGCTCACGCCGGTGCGGTCGATGATCTTCTCGAACGGCGGGAAGAAAAATTCCCGCAAAGTGCGTTCTGAGTAAGGCGCCGGTCCGACATTGGTGCCGCTTTCCGGCTGGCCGTGGCCGGTGAGATGTTTCAGCGTGGCGAACACTTTGCCGGGCCCCAATCCTACGGCTTTGCCCTCGCCCTGCAAGCCTTCGACCGCCGCGACACCCAGTTCGCCGACCAGATAGGGATCCTCGCCAAAGGTTTCCTCGATCCGGCCCCAGCGCGGATCGCGCGCCACATCTACCACCGGGGTGAGCCCTTCGGACACGCCTCGCGCGCGCATTTCGCGCGCCGTCACGACATTGACCGCGCGCACCAGCGCCGGATCCCAACTCGACGCCAACGCGATGGCCTGCGGAAAACTGGTGGCGCCCACGGCGACATAACCATGCAGGCCTTCTTCGTGGAACATGATGGGAATGCCGAGACGCGTATGCTCGATCGCGTAGTGCTGCAGGGCGTTCACGAGCCGAATCGTGCCGCGCACATCGCGGCCGGGCATCAGTCGCGGCGACACGGGTCCGGCGGCGTCCGAGGGCCGCGCGAACTGGCCGATGCCGTCCGGGAACTTTTGTTGCATCTTTTTCGGATCGAGCTCGAGTTTCGCATCGAAGACATCGCGCTTGTCCTCCCAGATGCTCTGCATCTGCGCGACCTTCTCCTCCAGGGTCATGCGCCCCAGCAGGTCCTCCACCCGTGCCTCGACGCTCGCGGCGGAATTCTTGTAGATCGGATTGCCGGCGCCGGCCGGCGCAGACCCCCGGCTAGCAGCAAGCGTGCCGCTTGCGAAGACCATGCCGGCGCCCAGAGCGGCGAGCCGCGTGACCGCTGCTTTCATCGAGGTTCCCCCCAAGGCCAATGGCATTTTTGATAGCGCTACCATGAGCGATTCCATTTGGCTTTGTCAATCATTTGCTTTTCCAACCCCGACCGGAGTCAAATAGACTCAAACTCAGTATAAGCTGACGCCTCGAATGACGATTAGATCAGCCAGAAAACGCATTGCCGCCCGCCACGATCGGAAACCCAAGCATCGCAAACAGGGTGCACCGACGATCGCGGACGTTGCCGCGTATGCAGGTTTTGCGCCGATGACGGTCTCGCGTGTCATCAACGGCGAGGACAACGTGCGCCAGGAGACGCGCGAGGCGGTCCAAGCCGCCATTGCCAAGCTCAAGTATTCACCCAACCTCGCGGCGCGCACCCTGGCCGGCGCCGAACAAGTTCGCATCGGCCTGCTCTACAGTAATCCGAGCGCGGCATTCTTGAGCGAATTCCTGGTCGGAAGCCTCGAGCAGGCGCGCCTGAGTCACGTGCAATTGGTGGTGGAGAAGTGCGACGTCGATGCGCACGAGGACGATGTGGTGCGCGAGCTGCTCGCGACCGGCGTCGACGGCGTCATTCTACCGCCGCCGTTGTGCGACTCGAAGCGCACTCATGCGGTGCTGATGAAGGCCGATGCGCTGGCGGTGGCCGTCGCCAGCGCGAGTCCCCGCGCCGGGTTATTGGCGGTTCGGATCGACGATCACGCCGCCGCAGTCGCCATGACCCGCCATATCCTGTCGCTCGGCCATACGCGCATCGGCTTCATCATCGGCAATCCGGATCAGACCGCGAGCGCGCAGCGCCTCGCCGGCTACAAGGCGGCTCTGGCGGAGGCGGATATCGCCATCGACAATTCGCTGATTCGCCAGGGGCTGTTTACCTATCGGTCGGGACTGAAGGCGGCCGATCAACTGCTGAGCCTGGCCAAGCCGCCGACCGCGATTTTCGCCAGCAACGATGACATGGGCGCGGCCACCGTAGCCGTTGCGCACAGCCACCATCTGGATGTACCCAAGGGACTCACGGTCTGCGGATTTGACGACACGGAATTTTCGCGTTCGATCTGGCCCGAACTGACCACCATCCGCCAGCCGATCGCCGACATGGCCAGATCCGCGATGCTGCTCCTGCTCAAGAAGATCAAGGCGCGGCGCGAGGGACGGGACGAAGAAGTCAAACATGCCCTGCTCGACTTTACGCTGGTGCGCCGCGACTCGGACGGTCCGCCGCCGAGCCGTTGAGCGCGGGAGTGGCGAGCGCTGCGCGTTCAGCCCCTAACGGCGGATCGCGCGAAAGCGAATGCTCGCCTCGAAACTCTCGCCGGGTGCAATTATCGGCATCGCCGTTTCTCGATCGCTGCGATTGAGCGCATCGTTGATGTGAGGCACCGGCTCGAAGCAGAAGGCGTCGAGTTCGCGCCGAATGTAGACCACCGCGCTCGAGAGCTCCCGCGATGCGGTGATTCCGAGGCCCTGCAGCTTGTCCGGCCACGAGATAATGGCAACGCCGTTCCAACCCGTGAAGCAGTGATCGATATCCAGGCTCTCGACCGCCGAGCCTTTGGAAAAGTCGAAAGGACCGGTGGGCAAAACCTGCTCGCTCGGCAGGCCGTCATCGCCCACTTTCCACACACCTTGCGCGTGAAAGGTCAGGCGTGCGCCGTCGCGCGGAAAGTACGGATGAAACCCAAACGCCAGCGGTACGGGCTTCGGCTCCAAGTTCACGGCCTCGAATTCCAGAATCAGCAGCTCTTCGGTGAGTGTGATGTATTGACGCGCCTCGAAAGCCCAGGGCCACCCCGCGTCCGGGCGATGGTTCAGGCGAAGCACCGCCGAATCGCCATCGCGCGCCTGCACCTGCCAGGGCCGCTCGAATCCTATTCCGTGAATCGCATGCGGCTCCGGCGGGAAATTTCGCGCCAGGGTCTTGAGTTCGCCGTCCCACTCGAAGAAGCCGTGCCCGATGCGATTCGAGTAGGGCACCAGCGGAAATCCGGCGGTGGCGTAGGGATCGCGCGCCGCAACGGCGGATTCGCTCGCCGCGCGCAGCATCTCCTGGCCGCTCACTGACCAGGAACCGATGCTGCCGCCCACATGCGGCAAGAGGTCGCAGCGGGCGGCGCCCCGAGTCAGGGTGAGCGTTTCGGTTAGCGGTGGATCCAAAATCACAATATGGCCTTATGATGCGGGCATGCGGCCCAAGGGTTAAAGTTGTCTACTATGATAGCGCTACCAGGATTCGCCGTCAGGTGCTTTGTGTGTTTGCTGGTCTTCGCGGCCAGCGCGCACGGCGAGGACGGGTACGATCTGTGGCTGCGTTATCGCCCCATCGAGGCGCCCTGGGCCGCGCGCTATCGCAGCTTCGCCGCCGAAATGGTGGCCGCGCCGGACGTGACCGTCGCGGCGCAGGAGTTGCGGCGCGGCGTGGAGGGCCTGTTGTCCGTCACCCCCGCCATGACCGGCCGGGTCACGCGCGACGGCGCGATTGTGCTGCGTACGCCCTGCGGCGGCGCGGATCTCGGCGTGCCACTCGTGGATCTTACGGCGTTGGGGCGCGAGGGCTATTGGATTCGCAGCGTTCGGCTTTACGGCCATCGTGCCACGCTCATCGCCGCCAACACGGATATCGGTGTGCTGTATGGCGTTTTTAATTTTCTGCGCCTGATGCAAACGCGCCAGCCGCTGGGCGCTCTCGATTTGCGCGAGTCGCCGCGCATCGCGCATCGCTTTCTGAATCACTGGGACAATTTGGACGGCACCATCGAGCGCGGCTACGCCGGTGGCTCGATATGGAAATGGCAAACTCTTCCGGGCTATCTTGGGCCGCGCTATACCGACTACGCGCGAGCCTGTGCGTCCATCGGCGTCAACGGCGCGGTGCTCAACAATGTCAATGCGGATGCCATCAGCCTGACGCCGCAGTACCTGGAGAAGGCGGCGGCACTCGCTCGCGCGTTTCGCCCCTACGGGGTCAAGATTTATTTGTCGGCGCGATTCACCGCGCCCATCGAGATCGGCGGTTTGAAAAGTGCGGATCCGCTTGATGAAGCGGTGCGGACCTGGTGGCGTAATAAAGTGGATGAGATCTACCGAATCATTCCCGATTTCGGCGGCTTTCTCGTCAAGGCCAACTCGGAAGGCCAGCCAGGTCCGCAGGATTACGGCCGCTCGCATGCCGATGGCGCCAATATGTTGGCCGCCGCGCTCGCGCCGCACGGCGGCATCGTGATGTGGCGCGCGTTCGTGTATTCCTCACACCAAGATCAGGATCGGGCACGCCAGGCCTATGATGAGTTCCTGCCGCTCGACGGAAAATTCGCGTCGAACGTGCTGCTGCAAGTGAAGAACGGGCCCATCGACTTTCAGCCGCGCGAGCCCGCCCATCCGCTGTTCGGCGCCATGCCGAAGACGCCCATGATGCTCGAGGTGCAAATCACGAAGGAATACTTGGGCTTCGCCACTCACCTGGTCTACTTGGGTCCGCTCTACGAGGAAGTGCTGCGCTTCGACACGCATCGCACGGGCGCGGGCTCGACGGTCGCCAAGGCGATCGACGGCATGGCGGGGGTGTCGAATATCGGCGCGATGCGCAACTGGACCGGCTCGCAGTTCGATCAAGCCAACTGGTACGTCTTTGGACGCCTCGCCTGGAATCCGGAACTTTCCTCGCGCGCGATCGCCGAGGAGTGGGTGCGCATGACCTTCTCGAACGACAGCCGCTTCGTCACACCGACGGTCGCGATGATGATGGGTTCGCGCGAAGCCGCGGTGGATTACATGACGCCGCTCGGTTTGGCGCACCTGATGGCCGCAGGCCATCATTACGGACCTGGGCCGTGGCAAGGCGGCAACGGCGCGCGCAGCGACACGATGCCGCCCTACTACCATCGCGCGGATGCCGACGGCATCGGTGTGGATCGCACCACGGGCGGCAGCAACGCGGTGTCGCAATACGCGCCGCCGCTCGCCGCCGAACTCAACGATCCAAAGACCACGCCGGAAAAGTATTTGCTGTGGTTTCATCATCTGAGTTGGGACACCTCCATGCCTTCCGGTCGCACCCTGTGGGATGAACTCGTGATGCATTACACGCGCGGCGTCGACTATGTTCGGGAAATGCGCCGCACCTGGGCGACGCTTGCGCCATACGTGGACGCGGAGCGGTACGCGGAAACCGCCGCCTTTCTCGGCATTCAAGAGAAGGAAGCGCGCTGGTGGCGCGATGCCTGCGTTGCCTACTTCCAGAGCATATCGAAACGTCCGCTGCCCAGGGGCTATGCACCCCCGGAGCACACCCTGGCGGAGTACGAAGCGATTTCCACGCCGTACGCGCCCGGCAATCCTGGTTGGACCGCCGCGCCCTTTCGCCATTGAGCCGACCATAAACCCCGTGAGCCTATCCCCTATGAGCCGACCTTTAAGCCTTACGAGCCGACATGAAAATTAAACCGCGCGCCCTGGTTTGGCTGTTGATCATCACACCGCCGGCAGTTCTCGCCGACCCGCCGTCGCGCCCGCCGCCGTTCGTGGCGCCGTTGCTGCATGAAATTTTCCAGGACCGCGCGGTTTTACAACGCGACCAGCCGATTCCGGTGTGGGGTGATTCCAGCGCCGGCGAACGCGTCAGCGTTTCCATCGACACCAGGACGGTTGAGGCGCGCGCGGATGCGGCCGGTCACTGGCATGCGCTGCTGCCGGCGATGCGTGCCGGCGGACCGTATGTGCTCACCGCGCGCAGCCAGTCCGGTGCGAAACAGGTCGTGAGCGACATTCTGGTGGGCGATGTGTTTTTGTGTTCCGGGCAGTCGAACATGGAGTTGCCGGTGACGCGCAGCGAGAACGCGCCCAACGAAATTGCGGCATCCACCAACGATCGGATCCGCCTGTTGACGGTGGCGCATGCCACCTCGCCTCAAGCTTTGGCGCACTTTCAAGCGCCGGTTGCCTGGGCGGCCGCCGGCCCGAACACCATCGGGGATTTTTCGGCCGCGTGCTATTACTTCGCGCGCGAGCTGCAAAAATCCGTACCGGTGCCGCTCGGCCTGATCCAGTCGTCCTGGAGCGGCTCGCGTATCGAGCCGTGGATCAGTGAGCAGGGCCTGCGCAAGGTGGGCGGATTCGATTCGGCGCTCGATCTGCTGCGTCTATATGCGCGAGATCCAAAGGCGGGAAACGATCGCCTGGGCGAGATCTGGGAGAAGTGGTGGCACGCTCACACCGGCTCGACGCCGTGGGCGGAGTCGGGCGCCGATTGGCGCGAGGTTCCGCTGCCGATGCGCGATTGGAAAACCTGGGGTGTGCCGGAGCTTGCCCGGCACGACGGCCTGGTGTGGTTTCGCCGCAATGTCACGCTGACGCCAGCACAAGCTGCGGGCGCGGCGACCTTGATGCTCGGCGGCATCGACAAAGTCGATGAGACCTGGGTGAACGGGAAACCCATCGGGAATTCCTTCGGCTATGGCACCGAAAGGCCGTATGAGTTGCCGCCCGGGACGCTGCGCGCCGGCGACAACAGCATCGTCGTGAATGTATCGAGCAGTTGTTGTGCCGCCGGCATGTATGGGCCGCCCGAGCACATGATGCTGCGATTCGCCGCCGGCGCGTCGGTGCCCTTGGGCGGTCAATGGCGCTACCAGTTCGTGCCGGAGAGCATGGGATTTCCGCCGCGTGCACCTTGGGAATCAGTGGGCGGCCTCGCGAGCATTTACAACGCCATGATTGCGCCGTTGGGATCCTTTGGTCTGCGCGGCGTGCTCTGGTATCAAGGAGAATCCAACGCCGGTGAAGCCGAACAGTATCAGGCTCTGCTTGCGGAGCTGATGGGCGACTGGCGCCGCCAGTTCGGACCCCATTTGCCCTACCTCATCGTCGAGCTGCCCAATTTTGGCACGATTCCCACCGCCCCCAGCGCGTCCGATTGGGCGAATCTGCGCGAGGCACAGCGGCGCGCCGTGCTCAATGACGCGCATGCCGCGCTGGCCGTGACCATCGATGTGGGCGATCCGCGTCAGCTTCATCCGCCCGACAAACAATCGGTGGGCGTACGCCTGGCGCGGGCGGCGCGGCATTTGATCTATGGTGAAACGCTGACCGCTTCCGGTCCCGTACCGCGTACCGCGACGCGCGACGGCGCCCACGTGGTGGTGAGTTTCGACGCCGTGGAGGGCGCGCTGACGGCGTACAGCTCCAATCGCCCGATCGCATTCGAATTGTGCGGGACCGAGCAAAGCAGCTGCCGCTTCGTCGACGCGACATTGCAACCCGATCGAGTCGTGTTGGATGCGAGCGCGATTCAGACCCTCAAGCGCGTGCGCTTTTGCTGGGGCGATGCGCCGGTCTGCAATCTCTCGGATCGATCGGGTCTGCCGGCCGGACCGTTTGAGATCGCGATTCAGTAGTCAACGCGGGAAGCGAATTTAAGCGGAAGCGTTGCCGGAAACCTTCGAGGGGGATCGAAGGACGCAAACCGGCAACGCTTCCTAAAAGCTGATGTTAGCGCTACCATGCGGTGAAATACAAGTATTTGTGACGACCCAAGGGACGAACACATGAGTAGACGGTTTACGCGCCGCGAGTTTGCCAAGACGATCGGCGCCGCCGGCGCGATGAGCGGCGTGCCGCTGTCGCTCGCACTCGGCCAACCGCCGCCGTCTGGGCCCACGGCTACGTCAACCCCCACGTCCACACCCGCGCCGCGACCACTGTCCTTCCCGTCGAATTTCCTGTGGGGCTGTGCCACCAGCGCCTATCAAATTGAAGGCGCAGTGACCGTGGATGGACGCGGCCCGTCCAATTGGGACGTCTTTTCACACACGCCGGGCAAGACTCATCACGGCGAGACCGGCGATGTCGCCGATGACTCGTATCACCTCTACAAAGAAGACGTGAAACTGCTCAAGGATTTGGGTGCGAAGGCCTATCGTTTTTCGATTTCCTGGTCGCGCATTTTTCCGCAGGGACGCGGCAAGCCGAATGAACCAGGTCTCGCCTACTATCAGCGGCTCATCGATGAGTTGCTCAAGAACGGCATCGAGCCCTACGTCACCTTGTTTCACTGGGACCTGCCCCAGGCGCTTGCCGGCGGTTGGCAGTCGCGCGACACCCCGAAGGCCTTTGCCGACTATGCAGCTTACGTCGCGCAAAAGCTTTCGGATCGCGTGCGTCATTTCATGACGACCAATGAGGTCGTGTGCTTCACCGACTTGAGCTATCAAATCGGTCAGTTCGCGCCGGGCCTCAAGCTTCCTGCCGCGCAGGTCAACCAAATCCGTCACCACGGCCTGCTGGCGCACGGCCTCGGCGTCCAAGCCATTCGTGCCCATGCAGCGAGCGGCACTCAGGTGGGCTTGGCCGAGAATCCGAAGGTTTATGTGCCGGTGATCGAAAGCGCCGAGCACATCGAAGCGGCCAAGCGGGCCTTCCGGGAAGAGAACGCGCCCTTCCTCACCGCCGTCATGGAGGGCAAGTACACCGATGGCTACCTGAAGCGCGAAGGAGCCAACGCGCCCAAGGTGCAGGGCGATGACCTTAAGATCATCGGCAGCCCGGTGGATTTCGTCGGCCTCAATGTCTACCAGCCCGAGTATGCCCGCGCCGACCCGGGTGAGTCGGGCTACGCAGTCGCGCGACGGCCCTCCTCTTTTCCGCACATGGCCTCGCCGTGGCTGTTCATCGGGCCCGAGGTGATTTACTGGGCGATCCGCCACACGAACGATTTGTGGAAATCGCACGCCATCTACATCACGGAGAATGGCTGCTCCTCGGAGGATTTTCGCAGCGCCGACGGGCGCGTCGAGGACACGGACCGGGTGATGTTTCTGCGTAACTATTTAACGCATTTGCAGCGTGCCGCCGCGGAAGGCTATCCGATCAAGGGCTATTTTTTGTGGAGCCTGCTCGACAACTTCGAATGGGCCGACGGCTACGGCAAACGCTTCGGCATTCACTACGTCGACTTCAAGACGCAAAAACGCAGCCGCAAGCAGAGCGCGGACTGGTACCGCGAAGTGATCCTGCGAAACACCGTCGCATGATGGTCACCGCGCCTGGTCACCGCGCCTTATCACCGCGCCTCAAGAGACGTGATGCCGCTCGCTATTGTTTTGGCTTCTCAGGCAGCGCCGCGGCGGTGACCGCCGCATCGGGCGGGCGATCGGAGCGCACCGCTTCGAACTCCGTCTTGCACGCCTTGAAGGCGAACCGGAACGTCTCTGCGGTGTTTGCCCGGACGCGCTTCATCACGCAATGGGCCATTTGCCGCGGCGTATACGCTGGAGAACTCAAGTCGCCGGCAAACACCGGCGCCGAGATCACCAGACACAGTGCAATAAGCACTGCCGAATTTCGGATTACGCATGCTGAATGTCGTCCATTCATATAGCACCTCCGCTGACGCCGCAGTTGCCGCGGCGCTCGCCTGACGAAACGATGTGCGCTTACCGGCTCTCGAACAATGTAGTCGGCACCCGATCAGGGATGCGGAATCTCCTACGGGCGTCGATCCGCTTCTTTGCGCTGCGCATCCTGCCGGGCTTTCTCGTCCTTATAGTTGTCCTTCACGGTCTCTTTTGCATCGCCGAACTTTGCCTGCGTTTTTCCGGCGACCTGATTCGCCATGCCTTTCGCTTGCTCAGACAGGCTGCCGACCGCTTTGCCGGTCACTTCCTGTACTTTGCCCGCTGCTTCCTTGACCCGGCCTTCAACTTGATCTTTGTTAATGCCCATGATCCAACCTCTTGTATTTGCCTGGCCAAACTATGGCATGCGGGGCAAAGGCCGCGACGTAGGAGGGAAGGCCGAGTGGCTGTCGGAAAGGGGTCCCTAGTCAGCGGCCGATTTTACAGTTGCTCGCTTGAGAGTCTCAAATGCGCCGTGCGACAGGGAGTTAGTGTGGGTGGGCTTCCTCAACGATGATCTGCATCTCAGCCACGGTCAGCGTGGGATAGAGCCAGTCGAAAAACCCGGCAGCACTGAAGAATTGATGCAGTTCTGACTCACGGAGATATCGGTTGAACGACGAAGTAAGTCGGGGCCGCGACGAACACGGTGGCACCGTCCGGCGTGATTGCCAGGGTATAGAACACCTGAGGGCAGCTTCCCAACGCACAGCCCGGGAGCGTTATGGGCGTGCCGATTTGGGGAAACACAGGGTCCGGGTTCACAATCGGCGTCGCGGTGAGATCGACGGTCACCAGGGTTGGCTGGGAAGAAACAGGATCCGGCGTGACGCCGTAGAGCCGCGTGCCGCCCGAATTGATGACCTGGCCGTACAGGCCATTCGCATAACCTAATAATTGGCCGGTCTGAGTTTGCACCTGCCCAGAGTAAACCCATTTGTCGCCTGCGAAGTCGCCGGAGGCGCCTGTGTCGGTCTGCGGACCTGGATGCAAAATCATTTCACTCGAGGCATCGAATCTCGAAACAGTCATCGCGACGATAGCCCCGTTTCCGCTCGCAACCGGGTCGCAGCCTCCACCATCGGAGAGCGGGGTGAATACGCCGCTGAACGCTCCGAACGCGAAACCAAAGCTGTCTGAGTTGCTCACGAAGGCGTTGCCGTCATTGGCGAGCGCGAAGCCGCACGCGGCATCGACCGTGAATGGATTGGCCACCGTGGTGATGTTTTCTTGCGCCAATGTGACCGGATCGAGGACAGCCATGCTCGTGTGCGCGCCGTCCGGAGCAATCAGCGCCAGCAGATGGGTTCCATCGGGTGACAGATGAACCTGCACCAAGCCGGCCATGGAAAGTTCCGTCGCGGGTCCCCAAGCACTTCCGTCGAAGGCATAGCGCAGCAGCGTCGCGTTGCTGGAAACGCCACCCGGAATCAACAGGTACAGCGCCGAACGCTCTGCGTCGTATTCGAGTCTGGGCAGTTCTTGGAAATTCGACGTGAAATCCGTGGGGTAGGGAATTGCCGCGGCGGTAAACGCAGGCGGCGCGACGGCGATCAGCGAGGCAGAGTAGTTGCCGTTGGCCGCTATCGCCACCGGATACGTACCGGCAGACATTGCCGGATAGGAAGCGTTGATTTGCGAATCACTCACGACAGTCACTGACGTCGCGGCCACCGAGCCGAAACTGACGGCGGTCGCGCCGGTGAACCCGGTACCCCGCAGGATGACCGTCCCCGGCGTGTTGGCGGTTACCACGCGGGGAGTCACGGTATTCCCGTCTACGCCGGACGCGATGTCGTAATTGACGCTAATCGTTTGCGGGCTTCCGGTGAGCTGGCCTGTCGCACAGCTCGGATCATTGAGACAGGCGGTCACGGCGATCGATCCGGCGAAACTACCGGCACCAATGCTCGAGGGTACCGCGGGTATCACGTCCGCCTGGCCCGAGTTCCCGCTGAGAACCAGGTTGGCGACGGTGAAGAGCCCATTCGCGCTATTCGCGATGGCGTTGTTTGCAACAACTTTGAAGTAGACAGTTCCGGAGGTCACGCCGCTCACCGTACCCGTGACCGACTGGGTGGCCGGAGACGCAGCATAAGGTCCTGCAGCTTTGAAGTTCACCGCGGTCGTAGACAGTGCGAAGCTCATCGTCGGTGGAGGGCTGGCGCCTCCGCCCCCTCCCCCCGCCCCGCCTCCGCAGGAACTCAACATTGTTACGGCGCAGGCAAGCAGAAATCCGCGCGTCAGTTTGCGGTGTGTCGTCTTCATTGGTATCCCCAAAAACGTCTCAGTCGCGACCGGTCAATCGATGGTTTCCCGAGCCGGCATCGGCACGGTGTCCCTCTTATTTTTGTGCGCCATTCGAACTCGTAAGCGCCATGGCCGTTATGGTAGCGCTACCAGTTATTCCTGTAAACTGAGTGCCGCGTGAGGTGCGGGCCGGCGCGGGCGCGGTCAGTGTTGTACGGCGATGGCGTTCGGGCCGAGGCTTTGTTTGCTGGCGCCGGCAAACAGCGTGAAGGGACTTCCGCTGATCAGCGTCAACGCACCGTTGCTCGTGTCGATCGAAAAGACTTCGATCTGATTGGCGAGATTGTCGAGCACGTATAAGAAATTGTCCGGGCCATCGAGCGCCAGCGCGATGGAGGACTGTCCGTTCGTCGCGGAGACGCCAAGTTCCGATAACCCGGCCGTTTGCGGATTCACTAAAAAGCAATCCACGGCGCTGCCGTTGGCGACATGCAGCCGCTGGCCCGCCGCGTCCACCACCGGCGTCTTGATCGCAAAGCTGGCCGCGAATGGGCTGCCGGCAATTGTGCTGAGCGCGCCCGTCGTGCCATCGATGGAAAAGCCGGACATCTGGTTCGGCTGAGATTCGGATGTGTAGAGATGCGTACCTGCGGGATCAACCACCAAACCATTGGGCCGCCCCGGGGTGGCAAACGGGCTGCCCGTCACGGGCGTCAGAGCGCCGCTGGTCGTGTTCAAGGTGTAGGCGGACACGCTGCTGCCGGTGGTATTTGCCGCGTAGACAAAGTGACCTGCCGCGATCGCGATCGCGCCGGTATTCGATCCTGCCGCGTACGGACTGCCGGTCACTTCGGTCAGCGTGCCGCTCGAACCGATGCTGAAGACCGAGACGCTGTTTCCGCTGCCATTGGCCGTCAAGACAAATTTTCCGCCCGGATCCACGGCAATTCCGACGGACGCCGCCGCGGTCGAAAACGGACCGCCGGCGACGGCGGTCAGATTCAGGGTTGACGGGTCGATCGCATACCCTCTGATCTCTCCCGAGCTGCTGACGACATACAGAAACCGCTTGAGGGGATCGATCGCGATGGCCGCGGGCGTCGTTCCGTCGGTGATCGGGCTGCCGGCGACGGGTGATGGGACCCCCGTCGCCGTGGCAATCGTAAAAAGATCGATGGTGCCGGCCGTGGCATTGGTGACGGCCATAAGTGAATCGGTGGTGGGTGACGGCGGCGGTGGTGGCGGAGGCATCGCGCTGCTGCCGCCCCCTCCTCCTCCGCAGGAGCAGCTCAAGGTGCAGAGCAGTGCGCACAGCAGCGCCCGCAGGCCGGAATGCGGGCCCTTCATGTCGGATTCGCGTTCGCCATGAACAGCAAATGATTCGTGTGAGTCATCAAGGTGCATTTGCCAGCCCTCGAACAGTGTCCGCGGCAACCAGGATTGCACGCGAATCATGCGCCACGGAATGCCTAGGATACCAAACGGAATTCCTCAGAAGATTGTCCGCAGCCCAACGGTTTCCGGCAAAAGCGTGGCGCCCTTCACTTATCGAGGACCTGCACCCCGTGGTAGGCTCATCGTTTCCGCCGGGCCAAGGTACTCCTTTGAAATCACTCCTTATTATCTTGTTGCTGTGCGTTTCGGGCTGTAGCTGGTTTCATCGTAAACCCCACGTGCCTGATCCGACCGAATTGGTCGTCGTGGGTGCGCCCGTGGGTTCCTTGGTATTCATCGACGGCGTGCAAGCCGGACAAGCGAAGGAGATCGCGAAGCAGCCCCAAGAAGTGGAGGTCGCACCGGGTACTCACGTCCTGGAAGTGAGAGTGGGCGACACTGTCGCCTATCGAGAGAATACTTATGTGACGCCGGGCGAAAAGCACGTCATCTCGGTCTTGTCAGGGACGGGGCGGAATTAAGCACTCGCTTACGGTACCTTAACGAGCGAACGGATGGCGCAACCGCCGTGCCCGATGGCAGCCGCCAGTCTCGGCATCGGAGCGCCCAGCTGTGCAATTTGGCTGACCGTGCCCGAGTAGTCCCGGAATTTTCTCCATCCAAAAATCAGAAATAGTGTCGCGAGCAGCAAGCGTGCCGCAAGAATGAGCTCATCGTTGATGTTGTGAGTCATCGCATCGACCTCATAGCAAACCGACACCATCCTCGATTGCCGGGCACGATCGGCGGCATTCAAGCGCAGTGCGCTTGCGATACTAGAACAGCCCTACGATGCGGCCTTTTTCGTCGATATCGATGCGCTCCGACGACGGCACTTTAGGCAGACCGGGCATGGTCATGACGTCGCCGCACACCATGACGACAAACTCGGCGCCCGCCGCGAGCCGAACCTCGCGGATGTTGACGGCGTGACCGGACGGGGCTCCCCGCAGCTGCGCATCGGTCGAGAAGGAGTACTGGGTCTTGGCGACGCACACGGGGTAGTGTCCGTAGCCGCCTTCCTGCAGCTGCTTGATCTCCTTGCGCACCTTGCTGTCGGCGGTGATCTCAGCGGCACCGTAAATTTTGGTCGCGATCGCCAGCATCTTCTCCCACAGTGGCAGTGCGTCGTCGTAGACAAAACGAAACTCCGCTTGCCGCCTCTCGGCAAGTTCGACCACGGTGCGCGCAACCGACTCGGCTCCGGCGCCGCCCTCGGCCCAATGTCGGGCCGAGATCACCGGCACCTGGAGGTGCGAAAGCTTCGAGTGCAGCAGTGTGAACTCGGCCTCGGTGTCGAATGTGAAATGATTTACCGCCACCACGCAGGGGAGCCCGTAGTGGTGATGCACATTGTTCACGTGCCGCTCCAGGTTGGCGATGCCCTTCTCGAGCGCCGCCAGGTTCTCCTTATTGACCTCCTTGAGATCGCAGCCGCCATGGTATTTGAGCGCACGGATGGTCGCGACCAGAACCACCACCGCCGGCGTCAGTCCCGACTTGCGGCACTTGATGTCGATGAACTTCTCCGCGCCCAAGTCAGCGCCGAATCCGGCCTCGGTCACGACGTAGTCGGCCAGCTTGAGCGCCGTCTGCGTCGCCAGCACCGAGTTGCAGCCGTGTGCAATGTTCGCGAACGGGCCGCCATGGATGAAAGCCGGGTTGTTCTCGAGCGTCTGCACCAGATTCGGCTTCAGCGCCTCCCGCAAGAGAACCGTCATTGCGCCCGCGGCCTTCAGATCGCGCGCTCGCACCGGTTTGTGATCGCGCGTGTAGCCGACGACGATGTTGCCGAGGCGGTGCTTGAGGTCCTGAAGACTGGTGGCGAGGCAGAAGATGGCCATGACCTCGGAGGCCACCACGATGTCGAAGCCGTCCTGCCGAGGGTAGCCGTTGCCGGGACCGCCGAGCGCGGCCGTGATGTCGCGCAACGCTCGATCGTTCATGTCCATCACGCGCTTCCAGGTGATGCGCCGCACGTCAATGCCAATCTCGTTGCCGTGATGGATGTGGTTGTCGAGTAAGGCCGCCAACAAGTTGTTGGCGAGCGCAATGGCATTGAAGTCGCCCGTGAAATGCAGATTGATGTCTTCCATCGGCACGACCTGCGCCATGCCGCCACCGGCGGCTCCGCCCTTCATGCCGAATACGGGTCCTAAACTCGGCTCGCGTAGACAGATCACCGCCTTCTTGCCGATGCGATTGAGCGCATCGCCGAGGCCCACCGTGGTCGTCGTCTTGCCCTCGCCAGCCGGCGTTGGGCTGATCGCCGAAACCAGAATCAGCTTGCCGTTCCTGCGATCTTTCAGGCTGTCGATGAAGTCGAGCGAAATCTTCGCCTTGTGGCGGCCGTACGGGTCAAGCGCATCCTCGGGGATGCTGAGCCGGGCTGCGATCTCGCTGATTGGCTTGAGAGTTGCCGCTTGCGCAATTTCGATGTCTGAACGCACTGCATTCACCTGCTGTTGGTCCCGCTCGGCCGGGCATACCTTATTGTATCTAACTCGCCTGCGCAGCCCGTGGCAGTCCACGCTCCGCGGCAAGCGCGGCAACGCGCGCCCGGCAGTCTTCGGCGCTGAGTTTCATGAGGCCACCCGCCACCGCAGCCTCAATCCCGGCCTCGGTGACAATGAAGTCCATGAACACATCGTGCGGTTGGGGCACGATGGTCGCGATTCGCGACAGCTCGAAAGCAATTCCTACTGCAAGAGGTTTCGGGTGGAGCGCGGCGAGCGTGCGATCGAAATACCCGCCGCCATAGCCGAGCCTATCGCCCTGCGAGCCGACGCCGAGCGCTGGAATGAGCAGGGCATCGGGAGTGAGCACGGGGGTACCGTCGGGAACGGGAAGGTCGTATACGCCACGGGTCATGGCCACCTCGGGCCACCACTCGCGGAATTCAAGTGGTAGGTTCTTGGCCGCCACCGCGGGCAGCACCGTGCGAGCCCCGTGCCTCCGCAGATCAGTGATGAATGGCCGCGGATCAAATTCACCCTGGAAGGGCCAATAGAAGCCCACAATCATTCCTTCCAGCCCGCTGAAGCCTCCCCGCAGCGAAGCCTCGATCAGCGCACTCCAGCGCGCGTGGTCGGCGGCGGGCGCCGCAAGACGCCGCGCGATCAGCGTTGCGCGCTCGGCATTGCGACGTTTCTTGAGATCGGCCGGCAGAGATGTCATTCGATGCGGCACCTCCCGGCGGCCCGTCGTAGTCAATTCAGGAAAAATATAGCGTATTGACGAAGTAAACAACCAAGCACGGCAATCGACGAGACATCTGTGCCAATTTACTGCTGCTGCGGGCAGGATCCGACACAGACGATCGACGCTTACGCGGGGATTGCGAAAGCGATACTTAGCGGTCGGGTATTGGACCCCTCCGATCTTGCGGCTAATGCCGCGCACTGAGGGTCAAATCATCCCGCACGGTCTTGCCGCCCTTCATGACGAAAATGACCTTGCCCATTTCGTGCAGGTCGACGCGAGGATCATGGGCAAGGGCAATCAGGTCGGCGAGTTTGCCGGGCTCGATGCTGCCGAGGGTATCGGCCATGCCGAGTCCGGCGGCCGCGTTGACCGTCGCGCTCTTGAGCACATCGGCGGTGCTGAGTCCCGCATCTTGTAGCGCGAGAAACTCCTCCCACTCGCGTGCGATCGGCGTGATGGGCAAATCCGTGCCGAACAGAATCGGTACGTGCGCCTTGTAGGCTTTGGTGACGCTGGCTTTCGCCTGCAGGTAATACTCGACCGACACGCCGATCTTGGGATTTTCGGTGGCCAATTTCGCGGTCAGCAAGGTTGGAACATACGCAGTCCCGCGTTTCACCATGGTCGCGACATTCAAGTCGCTCAAAGGTCCGTGCTCCATCGTATCGGTCCCCGCCTCGATCGCCATCTGATTGGCGGCCGATGATCCCGCCGAATGGGTGGCCACACGGCGGTTCAAGCGATGCGCGGTTGAAATGATGGCATTGATCTCCGCCGGAGTTTCCATCGGCCCGCTCTTCGGGTCGAGCAGCGTCTGCGCGGCCAGCCGCAGTTTGATCACACCCGCGCCGCGCCGAACTTCCTCGCGCACCACCCGCTCGCAATCCGTCGCTCCCGAACAGGTGCCGCGGCTCTTGAACAACGGCTCCAGGTCCTCGCGCTCGCCGAAATTGTGCGCATCGTAGTCCCCACCTGGTACGCCGAACATGGGCTCGGAGGCAATGATGCGCGGACCATCGATCATGCCGGCGTTGATGGCGTCGCGCAAATCGTAGGTCACGCTCGCCGGATCGCCGAGATTGCGGATCGTGGTGAAGCCGTTATGCATGATGCTGTTGGCGCGGCCTTCACTCGCCAGCACGCGCGCCGCGGGCCGTCCGATAAAAGCGGGCATGAAATCCGCCAAGGGTGTGTCGGAATCGATATCCATCGTGACCGTCACATGCGTGTGCATGTCGATCAACCCGGGCATCACCCAGGCTTGCGACAGATCGACGATGTGTCCGCCATCCACGAACCCGTCGACGATGGCGGTAATCTTGCCGTTCTCAATAACGATTGACTGCTGCTCGAGCGAAGGCTTGCCGGGATCGGCGATCAGATGCCCGGCATGAACAATGATCTTGGCGGCCGGCGCGGGCGCGCTCGCGGGCGGTCTTGCGGCTGGGCCAGCCTCGCTCGCCGCCCGACTCGCGGCGTAGTGCGCCGCAGCTAGATTGAACGCCAACAGACAGCAAGGGATGGCGCGAACGGGCACGGCTACCGGCTCGCGCCGCTGTCGCCGCCCATGTAGCGATCGAACCAGGCGACCGTGCGCTCGAGCGCGTCAATTTGATCCTCGCGCTTAAAGAAGCCGTGGCCTTCGCCGGGGTATACCTTGAGATCCACAGTTTTGCCGGCTTTCGACAGGACCGCCGCGACTTTCTCGGCCTCGTATGCCGGCACGCGGATATCGTTGGCTCCGGCCAGCGCCAGCAAGGGCGCTTTGACCTGTCCTAAAAACGTCAATGGGCTCGACGCCTCGTACACCGACTTGTCCTTCACAGGATCGCCGAGCAGGCCCATCTGATATTGCCGGAGCACGGGCGATCCGCGCTCGTACATCGAGAACCAATCGGTGATGCCGCAGATCTCGACACCGGCGGCCCACACCTCAGGCGTTTTTGAAATCGCCATCATCGTCATGTAGCCGCCGTAGGAAACGCCGGTGATGCCGACTCGGCGCGCATCGACGTAGCCCGTATCCACCAAAAATTTCGCGCCCGCCACATAGTCGGTCAGATCGCCGCCGCCCAAATCGCGATGGTTCGCGGCCGTGAAGGCGCGGCCATAACCGGTGGAGCCGCGGGGATTCGCGGCCATCACGACATAGCCGCGCGAAGCCAGTGCAACCGCCGTGCGATCGAAATCATCCATGGTCTGCCCCGTCGGGCCGCCGTGCGGCAGCGCCACGGCGGGCGCATGGCCGTTGCGTGACAAGTTGAACGGCATCCAGACGACGGCGCTGATAACGGTCCCGTCGGCGCTGCGGTAGTGAACGATCTGGGTTTTCGGCAACTTCTCCGGATCGATGCTCGCCAACGCGAATCGCGTGACCGGCGCCGCTTTGCCGCTGGAGCGCTCAAAGATCCAATAGTCGAGCGGCATGTTGCCGGACTGATGCGGAAACAGAATGCGGCTACCGTCGGGCGAGAACGCAGGCAGCTT
This sequence comes from uncultured Gammaproteobacteria bacterium, assembly GCA_963721095.1. GTDB lineage: Bacteria > Pseudomonadota > Gammaproteobacteria > Steroidobacterales > Steroidobacteraceae > Bog-1198. The sequence goes on from CAVRHU010000003.1 coordinate 237,630, forward strand.
GCCGGAGTAGTCGGAATTGACGCCTGCCGGCAATGGCAGCGCCTCGGCGCTGCTGCTGCGCAAGTCATACGAATAAATCACGTCGCGGCCATCCACATTGCTGATCATGAGCAGCGACTGTCCATCGGGAGCGAAGCGGCCGGACTTCTGCTCCCACACGTCGGGCCTGACCAACGTCAGTTTCTGCGTGGTGGTGTCGTACACCGCGGCCTGCAAAGAACCCGCCGCGGTCTCCGTGGTCAGCGCCAACCATCGCCCATCGGGCGAAATATCGCTGGCCGTATTCAGGCCCGCCTCACCGCTCGCGAGCGCGGGCGTCGCCGCGCCGGTCGCAACCTCGACGCGCCAGATGGAGCCGTGGGTTCTCTCGACGTTGGCGCGATTGGCGATGATGAACCGCCCGTCGGGAGAGAATGCGACCACGTTCCACTGCATCGTCGGCAGCGCCTCGTGGGTGAGCACGCGCACGGTGTGGGTGGCCAAGTCCATGACGGCCACATTGTTCGAGGCGCCGGTTTTGAGCCGGTGATCAAATGCGATCAGGCGGCTGTCGCGCGAGAATACCGCGCCGGTCTCGGAGACATCGTCGCTGTGCGTGAGATTGACGACGGCGCCGCCGGCCGCGGGAACCGCGTACAGATCATAGATTTCCGCGCCGCCGCGATCCGATTCAAACACCACCCATTTGCCGTCCGGCGAGGTCGCGATTCCCATCTGACGATCGTCGGACTGCGTCAGCTGCGTTGGGAACGCCCCGCCCGCCGCCACGCTCCACAGATTGAAGCGACCGGTGAGATTGGTCGAGACGATGAACCCTTTGGAGTCCTGGCTCCAAACGGCATCGAGACTGCTGCGCACGTAAAAGAGATCCGCAATCGGCACCGGGGCCGCGCCCTCGAGCACGGGCGAGCTCAAGCTTTTCGGATCGGTCAACGCGCGCGCGGGTGGCCCCTTGAGCACGGGTGCCGCGTGCAACGAACCCGCCAATACCAGCAACGATATGCCGAGCCCACTCAGTCGTGAATTGAAATTCATGCGCACTCCCCCGCCTGTACTTAGAATTTTGCTCGCAGCGTCACACCGACCGTCCGCGGCCGAATGCGGAACAATTCCTGGCTGTTGATGATCACCGGCCCTGCGGTTGAGAGGTCCAACGCGCCGGTAGAGCCCTGGGAATTGCTCAAATTATTGATGAACCCCACGACTTCGTAGGAACCGAAATTGACGCCGGCGCGTAAGTTCTCGCTGGCGAAGCCGCCGAATTTCGTGCCGTTATGCTCGAAGTCGGTCCACTCATCGCCGAGGTACGATGCGGTTGCACGCACGTAGCCTTGGAAGCTCGCCACCGGAAAGTCAACTTCAGCGTAGGTTGACGCCTGGCCTTCGGGAGCCGCGGGCAGCACATCGCCGTCGTTCACACCCGTAAGTCCTGTTGCCGGCCGGCTGATGGTCGGATCGTTTTTTGCAATCTCATTCTTGCTCAGCTGGAAAGCCGCGCCCACCTGCAGCCAGGAAATCGGCTTGGCATCGACCTGAAACTCGACGCCGTAGTTTCTCGCGGCGCTCGCGTTGCCGGTGTAATTGCCCAGTTCGGTCTGAAGGTTGATTTGAATATTCGACCAGTCGATGTAGTAGATGTCCGTGCTGTAGGTGAGCCGGCCGTCGAACGCACGGCCTTTGGCGCCGATCTCGTAGTTCCACAGACTGTCGGGCGCGTAGCTCGGCGGAGTGTCGCGACCGCCCACTTCGGACGTGAGATTCACGCCGCCGACGCGGTAACCGCGGGACACCTGCGTATACAAGGTGAGATCCGGGTTCGCGCGATAGGCCAGCGAGACTCGCGGATCGACCGGCGTTCCGGAGTCATGGAAGTCGGTATGCGTATACGCGGACGGCAGGATGCTGAACACCGGAACGTAGCCGCCGGTGTTGATCTGGGCGGAGACCATGTAATGCGACACGCGAAGGCCGCCGGTCAAGTCCCACTGATTGGCGATGGTGTAGGTCGCTTCGCTGAATGCCGCGATTTCCTGCTGACCGAAATGATAGATCAGGTCGACGATGTTATCGCTGCCGATCACCGGCACGATGGCCGGGGAATGGTCTTCCTGCGAACCGCCCGTGCTCGCATGCAGAAAAAAGGCGCCGGTGGTCCATTTGAAATTTCCCTCGTTGCGCGAGGCCAGACGCAACTCCTGCGTGTAGATATTTCCGTCGATACCGAATTCAATGTTGTCGAGGCCCTGCACGATGTTCGCGCCGCCGGTGGCTATCAAGGAGGTCAAAGGCACGAAATAGGTATCGACACCGTAGGTGTTTGATCGGCGATCGTGATAGGTGGATACCGAGGTGAACGTGACGTTGTCGAAGTCGTACTGCAGGTTCAATGCCGCGATCGTGCTCTTGAGCTCCACGATGTAGTCATTGATGCCGTCCGAGACCTGGCCGGAAAATCCGGTGCCCGGCGGCTTGACATCCAAGCTCCCGGCATCGGTGCCGTTGTAATCTTTCGAATCTTGGTAGGTCAGTGTGAGGTTCGCCAAGAACTGATCGTTCGGCTTGGCGGCAATCTCCAGGCGCGCACCATCCGTCTTGGTCGGATTCGCGTCCTTTTGGCCGGTGCGCAAATCGTCAATCCAACCGCCATCATCATAGTCGTAGGCGACCAGACGCATGCCGAGTTCATTCTGAATGATCGGCGCATTGATCATCACGGTGCCGGAATACGAGGCGGCACCGGTTTCAGTATCCGCGCCGGTAATTTCGGCCGACCCGCTGAACTGCGAGAGATCCGGCTTGTTCGTGATGTAGCGCAGCGCGCCTGCCAGCGAACCCGAACCGAAAAGCGTGCCTTGAGGGCCGCGCAGCACCTCGACCCGTTCGATGTCGACGACGCGCAAGTTGCTCGCGCCGCCGCCCTGCCCAACCGGATCGATCGGCATGTCGTCGTACAACAACGCCACGGTCGACTGCTTCAGTCCCAAGTCGGTACCGGTGGTCACGCCCCGAATGGTGAGGTTGGTGGAATTGCCGCCGCCCGAACCGGGATTGTTAAGACCGGGCGTCGTATTGATGATGTCCTGCAACTGCGTCGCGCCGCGATGCTCGAGTTCAACACCCGTTTCGGCGGTGATGCTCACCGGCACGTCCTGCAAACGCTCGGTGCGCTTGGTCGCGGTGACGACAATTTCCGCCAGCGTGTCCGATGATGCGTTCACACCGGAATTCTGCGCGAAGGAAGGTTGGACCAATAGGCAAGCCGCGGCCAAGAGCGCGGCGCTCAGGGTAAGTTTCATGCGAGATCCCCAATTCTTTGTGATGAAGCAATACGAGAGTCCGGATCTGCGCAGGTAGGTCCGTTACCTCCGCACAGTGGATGTCGTAATGAACTCAGACTAAGCCTGCACAGAGAATTGTCAATATAATTTTTCCGTATAGGACTATAGCAACCGGTGCATAGTGTTTCGCGTGAGGCGGCACGTCAAAGAGCTGGGGATGCAGGGAAACCCCTAACGCGAACCCTTAAGCCGGTTTGCGCGGCTCCTTCGCGGCTTTGGTCGACTTTTTCTTCAGGGCCAGCGCCGTGGGTGAATGGGATTCCGACATCTTGGGTGAGTGCAACGCCTTTTCGGCGCGCTCGACCAAGCGAGGATCGCCAAGCTTTGCTGCGAGTGCGGTGAAGTCCTGACCGGCGCCCCGCCACCTCAAAACATCGACCTCTTTGAACAGCGGCGCATCATCGCGCAGCGTCGCCAGCTTTTTGAAGAGCAGTGCCTGCGGTTTACGGTCTCCTAAAATCTCCGGCGGAAAATCTTCGATGCGCCCGAAGCGATCGATCAGTCCCGCCGCACCCTTGGAGCCGATGCCCGCGATCCCGGGATATCCATCCGACGCATCGCCCACCAGCGCCAGATAGTCGGGAATCCTCTCAGGGGCGACGCCGAATTTCGCGCGAACCGCCTCGGCATCGCGGATCACGTGACTTTTGCGATCCACCTGAACGATGCGATCGCCGCGTACGCATTGCGCCAGGTCTTTATCCGGCGTCCAAATGCAAACCTTTTGCACATCGCGATTCTTGGCGGCCAGTGCCGCGGCGGAGGCCAACGCATCGTCCGCTTCGAGTTCAACCATGGGCCACAGCACCACACCGAGCGCCGTCACCGCATCCTCCAGCGGCTGAAACTGCGTACGCAGCGCAGGCTCGATACCCTCGCCGGTTTTATAGCCATCCCACAACTCATTACGGAAAGACTCGATGACATGATCGGTGGCGACGCCCAAGTAGCTCGCCCCTTCCTCGATCATTTGCAGGACCCCATTGAGCACGCCCACCACCGCGCCCATCGGCCGGTCCTTGCCCTTCGTGAAACGGCGCAACCCGTAGAAGTGCCGAAACAGCTCGTACGTGCCGTCGAGGAGATGGACGATCATGGAGCGCTCAACGCTCGTCCTTGAATACTTTGCCTTCCTTCATCACGAATGAAACTTTGCCAGGCTCGGCCAGTTGATCGATGTGCGTCAACGGATCCGCATGCATGGCAATCACGTCCGCCGTTTTGCCGGGCGCGATCGAGCCCAGACCCTCTCCCAACTCGCCGAGCGCGGCGGCGGCGTTGACCGTCGCGCTGCGCAGCACCTGCGCCGGCGGCATGCCGGCCGAGGCGAGCAGCGCAAATTCTTCATGACTGCGCTCAGGTCCGAAAATCCCCAAATCGGTGCCGAAAATGATCGGCACGCCGGCACGATAGGCCTTGCCAACCCCTTGCACGCCTTCTTGGAAGCGATAATCGATGAGCTTGCCGGCGAGCAGCGTGGGCGTATACGCGGTACCGCGCTTCTTCATCATCGCGATCGCCGCATTGTCCAAGGGCCCGTGCTCGATAGTATCCGCGCCGGCTTCGATGACTGCATGAAGAAAGGCCGGCGAGCCGACCACATGCACCGCCACTCTGCGATTGAGTTGATGCGCCGTGTCGATGATGGCCTTGATTTCTTCGGGCGATTCCACCATCGCCACTTTGGGATCCTCCGCCGGCAGACCTGCTTGCCGAAACTTGACCACGTCCGCGCCGCGATGAACTTCTTCGCGAACCACCTTGATGCACTCGACCACGCCGGAGCAATTGCCGCGGTTGGTGACAAACTTTTCCACGTCGCTGCGCACATCCCAGCTCGAGGAGTCGAAATCGCCGCCCGCGACCGAGATTTGCACTTCGCTGACGAACATACGCGGCCCGGGCACGATGCCTTTGTTGATCGCATCCCGCAGCGCATACGTCGTCAAGGTCGGATCACCCAGATTCCTGATCGTGGTGAACCCGTTCATCAAGAGCGCATTGGCGCGCGGCAATGTATTGAGCACGGCCTCGGCCGGTCGCGACATATAGAAGAGCGCGATCTGTCCGCCAACCGGTTCGTCCAGCTTTTCAATCCCGCTCACATGGGTATGCATGTCGATCAGCCCCGGCATGACCCATGAGTCCTTGAGCTCGATCGTCGTGTCGCCCGCCACGAAGCCGTCCTTGATGGCAACGATCTTGCCGTTCTCTATGATGATGGACTGGTTGGAGGATGCGGGCTTGCCCGGCTCCGCAATCAAGTGGCCCGCATGGATCACGGTTGTGTCCGCCAGCAACGGCGTAACGGCAAGGGCGGCGATCAACGCGGCCGCGATTTGTTCGACGCTCATCGGAAAACTTTCTCCCTCGTTGTTATTTGGCGGCGTTCAAAACCGCGAGCACGGCCTGCGAGACCCGCTCATCGATGTCGGCTGCCTGTTGCGAATGAACGGGATAGCCGATCTGGGCTTGCATGTGACCATCAACGATGTGCATTTGTACGTGCACCTCGGCATCGCCGCCACCCCCCGACAATGACATTTGCCGAATCTCCTTGTTCTGACGCTCGATCTCGCCACGATACTCCTGGGTCACGGCCTTCACCGCTTCCAACAGACGCTGCTTCAGGGCGGCGTAATCGCTGACCTCCGGTAACGGCACCGTGATTTCATGCCACGACAAATCGACGCCCGGAAGTTGCTTGAACAGTCCGCCGGTTGCCTGAAAGACAATCAAATTGGGAAACGCCACCACGCGGCCCGTGGGACCCAGGGGGCCCTGGTCATGAAATTCCATCAGATGCATCCGCACCAATCCCAGATCCATGACTTCGCCGACCACATTGCCGATTTGCACCCGATCGCCGACGCGGATGCCGTACTTCCCGATGAGAAAGAAATAGCCGACGATCGACACCAGCACGCTTTGCATCGCGACGGCAACGCCGGCGGTGATGAGTCCGGCGAAGGTTGCGAAACTGCTGATCTGCGTGACAAAACTCAAGCCCACGATGGCGACGATGACCGCCCACATCAAGATGGTGCGCACCAACAGGAACTGGTAGCGGCGCCGCGGCTCGTGCACATAGCGCAATACGGCGCGGCGCCAAACTTCCGCGAGTACGAAGACCGCCGCCAGCAAACCGATCAAGATGCCGAGACGCGTCGCCAGCACCTGCCAGGCGTCGTGGTACTGGCGGCGAGTTGTGTCGCGCCAGCTCGCAAGATTGTGCCGGTACTGCTCCAGCAGCACCGCTTCCTTGCTCAACGGCAACAAGATCGAGGAGGTCTGCTTGAACAGCCACGCCAGGGTATCGAACTCGGCCCGCAATCTTTGCAGGGCGGCGCCGTTCGCGACGTCCGCCGCGGTGGCCAGCGAATCGCTGTTGGCAGCGTAGGATTGCAATCGTGCCCGCGGCGCCTCGCTGTATTTGTGAAATAGAGCCGCCAAATCCTTGGAGCGTCCGTCAATCACCTCGATCGTTTGGATTTTCGTTCGAAGATCAAAGACATTTTTCGCAAGGTCCCATAGGCCATCGCGAACGTTTGATTTTTCGACGCCGGTATTCGACGATGCAGGCGCCGCGGTGGAATGGCTCGCGGCGGAACCGGTCGCGGCGGCGGATGTAGTGGTCGCCGGCGCCGGCACGCCATCGCCCACGGGGATGCTCGCGGCAATCGCGTCGATGTGAGCCTTGAGCGCCTCGGCGTCGGCACTCTTGGGATCGCGCTGATTGGTGAACTCACCCATGGTGTCGAGGAGGTTCGCGCGCGCCGCATTCATCGCGAGTTCTCCCTGCAGTTCCGACAATTTTCCTTCCCACTCCTTGCCTGCGCGGCCTGCGCCGCCGGCCTTCTGCCGATCGGCGGCAATTTCCTGTTGAATCGACTGACGCTGTGATGCGAGCTGCTCGCGCTGCTGATCGAGCGAAGCGACGGCGGATTTGTCGGTGATCGCTTGCGCGGCGGTGGCCTCGCTGCTCAGCAATTCCGCATCCGCTCGCGCGAGTTCAATCACCAGCTCGACCACTTTATCGGCAATCTGCCGATTGGCGTAGAGAATCAACACCTCGCTGGGTTGAAGGGAATTTTGTTGCGGCAGCCCCAGTGCGCGATACCACTCGCTGGTCTGGTCCAAGATCTGCACGACTTCGCTCGCGCTCAAGACGGACACTTGCGTCGTGTTGAAGCTCGATTGAGGAGCGGCCGGGCCGGCCGCCGGTGCGGCGGCCGCAGCCGCATTGGCGAGGACGCAAGCGATCGTGGCAAGGACGAATCGGCGAAGCATGAGGAATGCTAGCTCAATTTGACTGCCGTCAGTGCACAAATGCCGAAGCTCAAAGGCTAACGTGCGCAGCGATGGCACGCGCTTTCGCGCCGCGGCGCCGGTCATTCGTGCGGGCCTGAGCCAGGCCCGCACGCGAGTGCGGTCAGCTTTGCGGCTGACCCGGGATCGGCAGCACTTCCATGATTTCGACCGAGTCACCGGGGAAAATGGAGAAATGCGGATGATTTTCGAACATCTTGGCCGCCGCCTGGTGCGAATCGGCTTTGATGACCACGAAGCCTGACAGATTGTTCTTGGTATCCGACACGCCCTGCGCGGAGGCTTTCTTGGTTTTACCCAACGGCCCTCCCGTATCGACGATCACGGCGCTGTGTTTTTGCATCCAGTCGCCCCACGCCTTGATGCCCTGCTGCTCGAGCTTCTTGCGCTTGCTCTCTTCCATCGCCATGAACTCGGCGAATTTCGCCGAACCCGGCGCACCCAAAAAGACCGCCATGAAATTTTTCATCGTTCACTCCAGTTAAAAAAATGAATTCGTGCTCAACCCGCCGCGGATGCCAGCGCCGCTTTCTTCACAGGCCAGGGGTCCGCCCAGGCGGGAATTCGCTTCAGACCATCGAGCCAGCGCGCGATGTTGGTGTGCGATTCGAACGGCATTTCCGATTCTTGCCAATAGTTCGCCATCGAGGCGAGCTGGAAGTCGGCGATGGTCAGCCGCCCGCACGCGGCATAGGTACGGCCGCTCAAGTGCGCGTCCAACACGCCGGCAAACTTGAGCAGGTTGGGCGTGCTGGTCTTCAGCAACTCCCGATCCGGGGGTCCCATCCCGAAGGTCGACTTGACCACGTGCTCGAAATAAAAGGGTCCCACGGCCGGGGACCAATGACAGTCATTCCACGACAGCCAGCGCAGCACCTCGACTTGCTCGGCGGGATTGCGCGCCGGCCACATGTCCGACCCTGCCTTGATGCAGAGATGCGCCATGATGGCTGAGGATTCCCATAGCACCTGATCGCCGTCCACGAGTACGGGTACTTTCTTGTTGGGATTGATCGCGGCGAACTCCGGCACCTTCAGCCCACCGGCCATCAGGTCGACTTCGAAAAAAGTCCGCCGCGATGCCCAGATGTTTGATGAGCGCCAGGACCCTTCGGGGGGCCTGCGCCTTGATCCAGTATATTTTCACCTCAACCCTCCTCTAGCCGCTCAAACATGCGCCGCACAGCCGCAATCCGCTGCGTGATACCGGCCGAAGCCCGAAACGGTGCCGCCCCGTCCGTACATATTGTGAGGCCGCACCCAATCAGGCAAGGAATGATAGGGCCCGTTCTCGGCACGGCCCTTGGGGGTGACGTCGAGATAGGAATAGATCCCCAAGAACTGCTCGCCGCCGCGGCCGTAGGTTGAATAGGTGTGAAAGATCTCGCCCGCATCATTTTTGACAAACACACTGTTGCCCGAAAAATCGATGATCGCGGGGTTCACGTCGACCTCGCGGAAGTTGTAGAGCCCCCGGCCCAGCGCAATTTCCGCATCGGTAAACGACACGTTGAAGTCAAAATTGAATTCATTGCGATAGGATGACACCCAGGTGAAATCCCAGCCCATGGTGCGCTTCAGGCGCTCGATTTCTTCGATTGGCGCCCTCGCCACCACCGCATAGGCGACATCGTGATGCTCCAGATGCACACGGATCCCGGCCAAATGATCCACTTCCAATGAGCAACCCACGCATTGTTGCGACTGCCCGGGCCCCATCATGAAATGCTTGATGAAAAGCTGGCTGCGTCCGGCGAATAGCTCTGAGAGCGTTACCGGACCGGACGGGCCGTCGAACACATAGTTCTTCTCGATGCGCACCCATGGCAGCGCGCGCCGCTCAGCCGCCAATGCGTCCTTCATCGCCGTCAGCGCCTTCTCCTTTTCCAGGAGCGCGATCCGCGCCGTACGCCACTCCTCGCGCGAGCCAATGTGCGGGCCGTTTGTTTCATCGGTCATCTTAAGCACCTCATTCCGGCTGCCAGGTTTCGGAAGAACCACTCCTTGAGTGATTCCCAGCGCGCGATGAACAGCCGGGCTGCATCAACGCCGAGCGTCCCTATCGCGGTCGCCGTGGTTGTCGCGGCCGCCGCCGTCAGGGCGGCCGAAGTTGCACATTCTGGACACATTGGAAGTCTCCTTGCTCTCCTAGTAAAGACGACCGGAGCGTGCTCATTTCGACACGGGGGCAATATATTTTTGCGCGCTGCGGCGCCGCAGGAGCCTGCCCGTCCGACCGCTACAGCGCTCCCAGCGAACAAATCGCTCAAGCGCCTTTCTTGAGAGCTTGCCTATTGATGGGCAGTTCGCGGATTCGGACACCCGTGGCGGCAAAGATGGCATTGGTGATCGCCGGCGCAACCGGCGGCGTCCCCGGCTCGCCGCCGCCGCCCAGCGGCGCATCGCTCTCGATGATGTGCACCTCGATGGCCGGGCAATCGGCCAAGCGCACCACCGGATAATTCGGGAAATTTTGTTGTTCGACCGCGCCGCCGGCCAGCGTGATTTCGCCGTAGAGCACGGCACTCAGGCCAAACACAATGGCGCCTTCGATTTGCGCCTTGAGGCCATCGGGGTTGACCGCCATACCGCAATCCACGGCGCAAGTGATCCGATGCACTTTCACATCACCGTCTTCCGAAACTTCCACCTCCGCGACGTGGACCACGATGGTCCCAAAGGATTCCACCATGGCAATGCCGCGCGATCGCCGCGCCGCGAGGGGCGCACCGGGGACCGGTGGTGCCGCGGGCGCGAGCGGCGCGTCCCAGCCGGCCTTCTCGGCAGCCAACTGAAGCGCCGCGAGGTGACGCGGCTTGCGTGTCAGCAGCGCACGGCGATATTCGAGCGGATCGCGCTTGGCCTCGTGCGCCAATTCGTCGACGAACGATTCAATGAAGAATCCGTGCCAGGAGGATTCCACGCTGCGCCAGGGGCCAACGGGCACGGGAGTCACCACTTTAACCGCGCCATAGCCCTGATTGGGCACCTCGTAAACTATGTGCGCTTCGTCGTTGGAACCACCGTCGCTGGTGTATTCGTTGACCCACGCTGCCGGAGTGCCGTCTTTGTTCAGCGCCGCCTTAAAGCGGCTGCTGACATTCGGACGGTAGTAGTCGTGTCGGAGGTCCTGCTCCCGCGTGAAAATGAGTTTCACCGGAGTACCCGGGAGCGCCATGGCGGCTTGCACCGCGTAGGCCAAAAAATTCCATAGGCCCGGCAAGCGCCGTCCGAACGCGCCGCCGCTCGGCATAAGGTGAAAGGTCACCTTGTCGAGATGCAACTTGGCTGTTTTTGCGCAGAATGCGCGCGCTCCCAGTCCATCCTGGGTGCCAGCCCACACTTCGAGCCTACCACTCGCGTTGTACTGCGCCGTCGCGTTCACCGGCTCCATCGCGGCGTGCGCAAGATAAGGCACGTGATAGACGCGCTCGAGCACCGCTTGATCTTGCAGTGCCTTGGCGCCCGCGCCCACTGAGTGCTCGTGTTTGATCTGTTCTTGATTTAACGCCTGCAGGTGGCGCTGACGGATGCTGTTTGAAGAGACTGCTGAATTGCCGGCATCGCTGAAAACCGTCTCCAGTACATCCGCCGCTCGTTGCGCGCGCCAGAAGCGGTCGGCGACCACCACCACGGCATCATCCAGCTTGATGACCTTCTTGATTCCTGGGTTGCCGGCAATGCTCGCTTCATTCACCGAAACGAGTTTGCCGCCGAAAATCGGCGAGATCTTGATGGCCGCATAATGCAGCCCCGGCAGTTGAACATCCATGCCGTACTGAGTCGTGCCGTTGACCTTGGCGGGAATGTCGATGCGGGGAACCGGCTTGCCGACCAAGGTGTACTGCGACTTCAGTTTGAGCTTCGGATGCGGCGATGGGCTGTAGCGCGATGCCGCCGCGGCGAGCTCGCCGAATCGAAAGCTCTGACCGGAAGGCTGGTGGATGACGCGCCCGCCTTCGGTGTGAAACGCATTGAGCGGCGCCTTCAACCGGTCCGCAGCCGCGGCAACGAGCATTTCGCGTGCCGCAGCCGCGGCAATTCTCACGCCGTTGACGCCGGTCATGCGCACCGCCGAGGAGCCGCCCGTGACTTGGATATCCATGAATTGCGCCAGTCGGGTGCCCGCGGCGAACACCGATCCTTGCAAAAATGCAGGAAAGGTATCGCGGCTCATGCCGGCCTGACCCAGCGCAAATCCTTCCACCAGCGCACCGTTGGCAAACAGCGGATCCGGCGGCGCGGTTTCGGCTCGCGTCTTGTTCCAATCCGCACCGAGTTCCTCAGCCGCCATTTGCAGCAACGCGGTGAAGATGCCCGTGCCCATGTCGCAGTGGGGAATCACGACCGTGACGATGTCGTCGTCCGCAATCTTGATCCAATAGGCGAGAAACCGTTCGCCCGACTTGGCGGCGAGCCGGTTGGCAGCCCTAAGTTTGCCGCTCGGCCACAGAGCGTAACCGACGATCAGCGTCCCCGCTGCCGCCGCTCCGCCGAGCAGGACCTTTCTTCGGGAAATCACTTTCGGACCCCTTCGGCCGCCGTGGGCGACGTGACTGCGGTGGCTGAGGTGGCTGCGCGCGGCGGCCAACGAACTGACGGCGGCGCGCATCCGCGTGTACGTGCCGCAGCGGCAGATGTTGGTCACAACCGTCCCGAGTTCCTCTTCCGTGGGCGCGGGATTGCTGGCCAATAAGGCGCTCACCGCCATGATGAATCCCGACTGGCAGTAGCCGCATTGCGGCACCTGATGCGAAATCCATGCGGCTTGTACGGCGCTCAGGGCCCCCGCGCCGATCCCTTCGATCGTCGTGATCTTTGCGTCGGCCACCGCGGAAACCGGCAGCACGCAACTGCGCATCGGCTTGCCGTTCACGTGGACGGTGCACGCGCCGCAGGCGCCCACGCCGCATCCGAACTTCGTGCCGGTGAGATTGAGTTCGTCTCGGATCACCCAAAGCAGCGGTGCATCCGCCTCGACCTCGACCGGCCGAGTGTGCCCGTTGACGTTCAACTGCATTTGCATGATTCCACCTCCTACGATATGTCGGCTCTGCGAGTCGTCAACCGGCCTGCCGATTCCACCACCACGCCGCTGCGAACAGCACCACCATCATGATGGAGGTGGCGAGCTTGATCAGGGTGCCGAAGATCAAACCGATCCATGCCGCGATGCCGACATGCGTCGATCGCAGCATACTGCCTCCGGCGGAAAATTCGCCCGCCAACGCGCCGAGAAAAGGCCCGAAAATCAGCCCGGGAATCCCAAAGAACAAACCGACGAGCGTGCCGATGAGGGCGCCCGAGATGGCTTGGGCACTCGCGCCGACTCCCTTGGCGCCCAAGGCGGCCGCGGTCAGGTCCAAAACCAGGCCGACGGCGGCGATGATTCCGATGCCGATCAGCCATCCCGATCCCACATGCTGATAATGATCCAGCCCCGCGGCAAGCCAGATGCCGCCGAAAATCAACGGGATGCCGGGCAGCAGCGGAACGACCGCGCCCGCCAAACCCGTGAGGATCAGGACCGCCGCAAGGACATTGAGCGCAATGTGCGTAACCGACGCGCCTCAGCCACCGCCGCCGGCGACGGTACAGCCCGGATCCAAGAGCCATTCGGCGGTGGGCCCGGTGCCTGTGAGTATCACGAAACCGGCGCCGTCCGAGTACTGCATGCCGGCGATGAGCACGGTGTAGTTTTCGAGGTGGTGCTTCGCATCCGGGCTGAGTTGCGCCACCAGATCGAAAACCCGCGTCGTCTCGAGATTGGGAACGGTAATGCGCATGGCCTGATAGGTCGAGCCGATGACCGTCACGGGCGACCACTTGCTCGTAAATTGAGAGCTGGCGGCATGCAGCGCCTCGGCCACCTCCGGCCGGAGGCACTCTATATGTATGTGGAACTGATCCTGGTCGCGCGCCCGTGCCGTATTGAGCGCAAGCCCCACCGCGGTACGCGGCACCGCGTGGCCCACATACGCGTCCAAGAGATCGCGCGCATTCCAGGCCTCGGCAAAATAGTTCGGCAAGTCCGGATCCAAGAGCTCGCCGCTTTCGGTGCCGGAAAAGGTCTGCAGCGGAATCAATAAATAGTGCGCGCCTCCCTTGCGGTCCTCGAGCACCGCGTAGCCCGGGCTGTCCGGCCGTGGGCTCGAGAGCCAGATGCGCTCGCAGGGCGAGGGCTCATGGCGCTTCTGCCAATTCGGCAGGCACTGATTCTGAACCACTTGCCGGATCGCATCACGGCCCGCATTCGGCGCCAGGTCCGCCCCTTCCGTGCGCGGGGTATGCACGCCCTTGCCGCCGCCCCCGCCGGGACCCGCGCTCGCGGCCGTTGCCATGGCAAATGCGACGGCGGTTGTCGCGAGCAGCGCAGTACGGATCTTCACAGTTTTCTTCTCTGGACGTGGATTGGCCCCATTGTAGCGGGCACCCCCCGTCTTCAGTAAACTGAAGCGCAGGCAGCCAATCCCTGCGGCCTTCGACCCTCAGTCAGCCACCCAGGACGAAGAGTGGATCCGACCCAATACCGCGCCTTTATCAGCTACAGCCACCGGGATGCAGCTTGGGCGTCGTGGTTGCACAGGTCCCTCGAGCGATACCGGCCGCCGAAATCCTTGATCGGCACATCAACCGCTCACGGCGAAGTGCCGAAGCGGCTGGCGCCAATTTTCAAGGACCGCGACGAGCTGCCCAGCGCCACCGATCTTGGCGTCTTGATCAATGCCGCGCTTCAAGGGTCCGCCGCCCAGATCATCATCTGCTCGCCGCAATCAGCCGCGTCGAAGTGGGTGAACGAGGAGATCCTGGCGTTCAAGCGCCTGGGACGCGAAGACCGGATTTTCTGCATCATCGTCGATGGCGAACCGAATGCCAGCGACATGCCGGGACGCGAGGCGGAAGAGTGCTTCCCGCCGGCGCTGCGCTATCGATTGGGCAGCGATGGCAATTTAAGCGCCGCGCGCACCGAGCCGATCGCAGCGGATGCGCGTCCGGGCAAGGACGGCAAGAACAACGCCAAGCTCAAACTGATCTCGGGCCTGCTCGGCGTCGGATACGACACCTTGCGACGCCGCGAGCAGCAGCGCCGCAACGCGCGCCTGTTCACCTTTTCATGCGCGGCCGCGGCCGGCATGGTTCTCACCACCGGCCTCGCCGCCTATGCCCTGGTGCAGCGGGCCGCCGCTCAGCGCGAGACCTTGCGCGCCGAGTCGGAGGCCCGCACCTCCAAAGAGGCGACTCGGTTCCTCGTCGATCTGTTCAAGGTCTTCGACCCCAGCGAAGCGCGCGGCAGCACGGTGACCGCGCGCGAGATGCTCGACAAGGGCGCGGTGCGCATCGAGAGCGAGTTGGCGGCGGAGCCGGCCATTCAGGCCACGCTAATGGATACCGTCGGGACGGTTTACATGGGCCTCGGTCTCTATGCGCAGGCGCGGCCCTTGATCGACGGGGCTGTGGCGAAACGGCGCCGCCTGCAGGGTATCGATCCTTTGGATCTGTCGGATTCATTGAGTCATCAGGGGGACCTGATGGCGCTTCAAGCCGACTACGCGGCGGGCGAGAAGGCGTACCGCGAAGCGATCCGCATCGAATCGGCCCACCCACGCGACCGGCAAAATCAGGAAAAACTGGCGAACTCGCGCTACGGACTGGGCACGTTGCTCGCCACGCAAGGGCGCTATGCGGACGCCGAGGAGAATTTGCGCGAGGCCCTGGAGCGGCAGAAGGCGTTGTATGGCGAGTCGGATCCGGCGGTCGCGCGAACGCTGAAGGATCTGGCCAGAACGGTCGACGATCGCGGCGATCTCAATGCCGCAATCCCACTGATGGAGCGGGCCGTGGCCATGCAGCGCGCGCTTCGCGGCAATGAACCGCATCCGGATCTTGCCGAAGCGCTCAATGACATGGGCCTGCTGCTCTACGAAAAAGGCGATTCGGGCGAGGCCGAGAAGTTTTACCGCGAGTCACTCGCGATGAACCGAAAGCTGCTGGGCGACAAGCATCCGGAAATTGCCAACGGGCTTGAAAATGTCGCCATGACAATACAGGACAAGGGCGATCTTGCCGGTGCGGAGAAGCTCTACGTACAGTCGCTCGAGATGCGGCGCGAGCTGCAGGGCCCCAACCACCCGGATGTCGGACGCACGTTGCTCAACCTGGCCTCGCTGCAGTACGACCGCGGCGAGACTCGCGAGGCCCTCGCGAACATGCGCGAAGTGCTGGGGATTTATCGCAAGGCCTACCCGCCGGATCATCCGGAGACCGCCCGGGTTTTGAACGGCATCGGTTCCTGGCTGACGATGGGCGGCGAGGACACGGAGGCCGACGTCTACCTCGAAGAGGGACTGGCCATGCGGCGCCGGCTGCTCAACGCCCAGCATCCGGACATCGCCTCGAGTCTGATCGCTCTCTCCATCCTGCGGGTGGATCAAAAGAAATACACCGAGGCTTTGGATTTCGCGCGCAACGCCAAGAGCATCTATACGACGGCGCTGTCGCCCAATCACTGGCGCACTGCACTCGCCGAATGCGCGGAAGGCGCGGCGCTGACGGGGCTCGGCCGCTACTCGGAGGCCGAAAAACCTCTCGCTCATGGTTACGCCATCCTGGCCAAAGATACCGAGGTGCAGTTGGTCTATCGAAGCCTGGCGCAGCGCTACCTCGACACCCTGCACCGGCGCGAAAAGCTGCAAGTTGCCGACGCCGCGCGACAGAATGCGGCGACGCCGTAACATAATCCGAAACGCGCGGCTGCATCCGCAGCGATCAATGTGTTAGCGTAAGCGTCACTTCAAAATGGGGTAGACGCACAGCGCGACCCCAAAGAAACAAAAACCAAGGGGATAGCGATGGATTTCCACTCCGCGAAGACGTTCTTACGCGCGTTGTCGCCTGCGCGTCATCCCGCCATCACTCAGCTTGCGGCCGGAGCCGCCGCGTTGCTGGCTTGCGCTTCGCTGCACGCACAGACGGTGCCGGTGGAGCAGTTTGGCCTGACAGCGGTGAACGCCAACGGCAATGCGCTTTACAACGTGACTGTCACGCCGAACACGCCGGCCAATACCGGCGCGTTGATCACCGGGAGCTCGGTGCTCAATACCGATGCGGGCGCACAGGGCAGTTTTTTCGCGGTCGCGCGCGTGCCCAACTCCGTCACCAGCGCGATGGACCTGATCGTGGCCGACGCCGAACACGGCCGCATCCTGCGTTATCCGGGCCCGGGCCCCGCCAGCTACGCAGTCTCAACCCCAATCTTCACGTGGTCGCATCCGGGTTCGGGTCCTCGGTATCCGATAGGCCTGTCGTCGGACGTCGCCGGCAATGTTTATGTGATTTCCGAAGGCGTGCCCTTCGACTTGTCGCCGTCGCTCTGGGTGCTGCCCTTCAATGCAACCACCGGCGCGTACGGCGCGCCGATCTTGATCGACAACAGCTGCGGCATCGTCACGGAAGTCTTGGTCGCCACGACCGCAGCGACTCCCGTCGGCGCGGCAGCGCCCGCCTGGAATGTCGGCGATGTGCTGGTGCTGTCCAACGATATTTTCAATGCGCGCGTGATGGTCTATTCGCAGGCGGCGATTCAAGGTGTGCTCGCGAATCCGGGCAAACCGCTCAATAGTCCGACGTCCACCGCGATCGGCCCCGCGCTGCTGCGCGGCACATTGCCGATCGGCATGGATATCTGGCCCGCGGATGCAACCCACGGTGTGAGCTTGCTGCTCTCGACATTGGGCGGTCGGATCATGCGTTTCGATTCCGGCAGCGGCGCGATGGCCGCGGATTTCGCCAGCGGCTTAGGAGTTGGATTAGAACGCATCAAAGTGGGCACGTACTCAACCCTGACCTACGCCTTCGTATCGCAGTTCACACCGGGCCGCGGCAAGATCCTGCAACTCGGCACCCCACCTGCGAGCGGTGCGAATCTGCCGCTGGCCTCATTGAGCACGGGCAACAAAGATCCGCAGGGCCTCGCCACCAGCAATTCGGGCTCGGTACCCGTGACGGCGTGCGTCGCACCCAGTGCCTGTGCGCCTTTGGGCCCCGAGCTGACCACGCAGCTATCGGGCACGGGCAGCGGCGGCGTTCCGACCACGGCACCGCTGCTCGAAGAAAGCTGTGTCGTGAAATCCGACCCGCGCGTCACGGTTGTCGGCACCACCTGGAGTTGTGCCGGCGGCAATTTGGATGTCGCGAATTACTGCCCCGGCTTCCCCAGCACCGTACTGCCGGGAACGATGTGCGGCCATTCCGGACCCACGGGTGCCGGATTCGTGGTCGTGAAGAGCACCGCGAAGACGGTGGATCAGAATGCCAACAATACTTTCTTTGAGCACACGGTCGATCCCAACATTCCGCTGCCGGGGCCCTTGAACCTGACCTGCCCGCAGCTGGAGGTTTTCGCCTGGGCGCCGCGCGCCGACCTGCCCTCGATCGAGGGAGCCATCCCCGAAGGCGGTCCTGCGCCGGGCAGCAACTACTTCATGGATCTCTCCGGGTTCTGCGACAGCGGCGGCGGCCACAGCCACATTTTGTCCATGATGGCCTATGGCCTGGGGCTCAACAGCGCACCGAGCGGCATGGCCGCCGGCCTGCCCGGCTTCGTCACGGACAAGTTCACCAACCTGACCAGCACCATCAGTGCCGCAAACACGCAGATCGATCCCAATGTCGCGGCAACCGTTCAGGGCTACGTCAATCAGGCGCAAACCTTCTTCAATGGCGGCGTCGCCGAATCGGCATCGAATGGCTTCAGCTGCGCGATGAACTCGCTGGCTTCCGGCGATGCCTATGTGCGCGCAAATTTGCCCCTGTTCTCGGGAGCAGCCCCACCCGGCAATCCCAACCCGGCCGGCGACATCGACGGGCGTCTGGCGAACCTATTCTTGCCCATTGATCTCTTCTTTCTATCGCAGCCACCGAATGCCGAATGGCCGACGAACAATGTGCCGCCCTGCGTCACGCTCACACCGACACCGGCAACGGTGACCATCAGCTCCACCAGTGCTGCCGGCGCAACGCTGACCTGGGGTCCTGCCGCCGCGGCGTACCCGCTGGCGTTTCCGCCCACGCAATGCACGATCTCGGCGAGCGACGGAACTTTTCTGACGCCCGCGAACGTGGGCGGCTCAGGTTCCGTTGCGACCGGAACGCTGACGACGCTGGGGACTTACTCCGTGCAACTCATGTGCTCGGCGGCCGCGGGCAACAGCATCACGAGCTTCACGCAGGCGATGGTGAAGGTGATAGCGCTCGCATCGATCAACGTAATGCCTGCGGCGCCGCAGGTGGCGGCCGGCGCCACGACGCAATTGACGGCGACCGGAACTTACACCGACGGCTCCATGAAGGATCAGACCTCCTCAGCCACGTGGGTCTCCAGCGCGCCAAACGTGGCCGCAGTCTCGGCGGGACTGGTCAGTTGCAGCGCCAGCGCATCGGTCGGCGGATCCGCGATCATTTCGGCAAGCGGTGCCACGGCAACAGGCACGACCAGCGGCTCGACCACGCTTACCTGCTTGCCTCCGGTGCTCCAGTCCATCACGATTGCGCCCACGCAGCTGACTCTCCCGACCGGCGGCACCGCGCAACTCGCCGCCACCGGCAACTTCTCCTCGGGACCCGCGCAATCTTTGACGAACACGGCGCAGTGGAGCTCCAGCGTTGCGAGCGTCGCCACGGTGTCGGCCGCCGGCCTCGTGACCTGCAACGCCGGCGCGACCATGAACGGCTCCTCGACGATCACCGCCGCGAGCGGCGGCATCAGCGCGTCGATCGGCGTGACCTGCCAGGCGCCGCAGTTGAAGTACATCAAGATCACGCCATCCAAGGAGTGTGAAATTCCCGCGGGCGGCAAGATTCAGCTGACCGCGACCGGCACCTTCGCCTCCGGTGCGACCAAGAATGTCACCGCAACGGCAACTTGGACTTCGAGCACCCCGAGCGTCGCCACGGTATCCGCGGGACTGGTGAGCTGCAAAGCGCCTCACTCGTACTCCGATGGCCACGCGACCATTTCAGCGTTCGTGGGCTCGGTGAGCGGATCAACCTACGTCACGTGCGAGGGCTTGGGCCGCTGACCTTGGGGACCTGAGCTCTTGGTACGTTACGCGCTTACGGCAAACATGAGGGCGCCGAAGCCCATCTTCAGCGCGCCGTCGATGAGCCAAACGCGATTCACCGAGATATCGCGCGAAGACCTGAACGCGATGCCGGCATTCGCCATCGCGCAGAGACCGAGCACCGCGCACAGGGGACCGAAGGTGAGCGCCATCGGCAGAAAGTGCAGGCCGACGACGAAGAGTATCGCGAGGAGAAACGGCCGCTCCCCGGCCCGCTTGTAGCGCGCGACCACGACGCGAATGAGCACAATTTCCAGCGCGATGGCCGCAGCCAGCGCCCAGAACTGCAGCCGGGTCGGCGCACCGAGCGGGCGGGCCAACACATCGGCGGTGAGAATGATCGCCAGGGTCGCACCCGCGCCGCCCGCAATCAGCATCGTCATTCGCCGGCGGGACCACAGAGCGCCCAGGATCACGCCGACTCCCATCACGAATATAAAGAGGCCGCCGCCTCGAATCATGGGAAACATATGAGGCATGGCCACGGAATCGATCAAGGAATCACCCCTCCTTTTAAGGATCGGCCGCGCGCGGGCGCGCGACGCCTGTTCGTTGCTATCGAAGCATTCTAACAACGGACTGCGCCAGGGTGCCGGTGCTGACGAATGTTGCCGGGTACTGACGGGTCCTGATGGCTGCTGACGGGTGCTGCCGTCGAGATGGCGCTAAACTGTCGGCCAGACGAGCTATCGATTGCGTCGGGGCCTGGAATATGTGGAGAAACCATCCGTGACCCAGTACGAGTACAAGTCGGTTGAAATGCCATTCCGCTTCGGCGTTCTGAAGCCAGGTACGCCCGATATCGCCAAGGTCCTGAACACAGAAGGCGACAAGGGCTGGCGGCTGCATCAAATCCTCGCGCCCGCCGGAGCGAGCTTCGGCCAGTCCGACCGGATGATCGCGATATTCGAGCGTGAGAAGAAAGCCTAAATTGCCCGGTTCCGCGGGGCTACGGCAGCGCGCCTCAAGTGGATCCACCAAATAGCTGCCAAGTGGAACTTCTCTTGCTGCCGCGTCTTGGCTAGGATCGCGGGCTTCTCGCTGGGATGGGAAACGAATGGCACGTATTTGGGACGGGATATTTTCGCGGCCTGTCAGTGTTCGAATGTACGGGCTGGGGGCGGTCGCACTGGGCTTGACCGGCCTGGTCTGGGGAGATTTCGCGGTGGTGTGGCAGCCGGCCGCGAAGGGCTATGCCGGGCCGACCCCCTTGGGATATGCAGTCGCGGTGCTGCCCTTGGTGGCAGGGTTGGCCATGCAATGGCGGCGCGCCATGTTCTACAGTGCGGTGGTGCTCTTCGTGCCGTATTGCGTGGCGATCCTGTTCTTTGACGTTCCTCGCGGTTTCGCGCACGCCAGCGATTTCGGCGCCTGGTATGGAGTTCTCGAGAATTCGGCGCTCGCCGCCGCGGCGTTCATCATTTGCATGTTCTACGGCCGAGTCACGCCGGCAATCGCCGAGCGACTATCCCGAATCGCCCGTATCATTTTTGGCATCTGTCTCATTTACTTTGGCTTGGCTCATCACTACTACCTGGCCAACACGGTCAGCTATGTTCCGGCGTGGTTGCCGCCGAACCAAACCTTTTGGGCGTATGCGACGGGTGCGGGACATGTTCTGGCCGGCATCGCGCTCATAGTCGGCGTCTGGGCACGTCCGGCCGCCATGTTGCTCACCGCGATGTTCATCGTATTCACCCTCCTGGTGCATATCCCCCGAGTCTTCATCACCCTCCCCCACAATCATTTCGCCTGGGGAGAAAACGCGGTCAACTTGGCCCTGATCGGAGCTGCGTGGGTCGTCGCGGCGTCGGTCCCGGCAATTTCTAGGGAACGATCTGAACCCGAGTCTGGCCGGCGGTGAGATTCCAGACATCCTGCAAATCCTCGTCGGACAGAGCAATGCAGCCGTTGGTCCAATCCCGAGTTTTATAGTAAGAGAGCGGCTTGGTGGGTTGATTCGGCTCACCGTGGATGAAGATATCGCCGCCCACCCGTTGATGCTGCGCGGCCGAGCGCTTTAGATCCGCAACGCTGGGGTAGGAGATGTGCAGTGCCTTGAAGTAATGGCTGTGCTCCTGGCGGAAATCGATGACATAAGTGCCTTCGGGGGTGCGGAAGTCCCATTCGTGTTCTTTGGCCCCGGTGGGACTCAGTCCGAGCGCGATTCGGTAGCTGCGCAGCGGTGCGTTATCGCGCAGTAAGTAGAGTTTGCGTTCGTGCTTGACGATGAGAATGGTATCGGCGCGAAAGGCCGAGTCGCCTGATGCGGCGCCTGACGCAATCAGCCCGAATAAAAGCACCCAGGGCGACAATAAACGGCAAGTTGACATATGCTCGAATAGTCACGGGATTGGCGATGCGGCTACCTTAGCCAAACTTCGCGATGCGGAACTCAGGGGTGGATCGCAGTCCCGTGCAAAGTCATCGGCGGCATCTCGCCATGAGGAAATCCGTCACACTTCGGGCGCCGGGGGACACCATGAAAAGACTTTCCATTTGCGTAGTAGAAGGAGCGATCGTCCGCTCGGTTGCAGCACTGATCGTCGCGGGCGCGGTTACGGCTGTTGGAGCGGCCACACCGCAGGACAGTTCGGGATTTGTGCGCATCACGCCTGCGCAAATGCATTGGGAGGAAATTCCCAATGCGCATGGCGCACTGCAGGCGGTCCTGCTCGGGGATCCGGCCACGGCCGGGATATATGTGATCCGTGTGAAGTTTCCACCGCACATCATGGATCGTCCGCACTGGCATTCCACCGCGCGCTACGTGACCGTTCTCGAAGGGACTTGGGTGACGGGCACGGGCGATACCTTTGATCTGGCTCGGGCCGTTTCGTTAAAACCGGGAAGCGTCATGCTGCATCCGGCCAAAGGGGTTCATTGGGATGGCTCGGGCGGCGCCGAGCCCGTCGTGGTTCAAATCACCGGCGAGGGCCCGGTGACGACGACTCCGGTCGATGCAGCCAAGCCGTTCTGGATCGAGGTACCGCACTAGCATGAATTCCGGGCGATGCGCAAATCCGTGTCGCCTGCAAAATTGCTGCGGCACTTTGTAGCGAGTGCGCCTATTCTTTGCGGCGGGTTGCGCAAGCAGACATGTAGGGAGCAATGAATGAAAATTCTCGTGGCGAGTGCGTTGCTATTGTCCGGACTCGCAAGTGGAACGCAGGCTCAGACGGCGTTGACGTATCAGAAGCCGCCTGCCGCCATCGAGGAACTGCTCGATGCGCCGTTGACTCCGTTGGTCAAGCCCTCACCGGACAGTTCACTGTTGCTGGTGGAGCAACTGCAATCGTTCCCGAGCATTGCCGAAGTCGCGCAACCGCGCTATCGCCTGGCGGGAATCCGCTTTAATCCGGCGACCAATGGACCGAGCCGCGAGGTGACGATGGTGAAGCTGTGGCTGCAACCTGTTGCCGGCGGCGCACAGCAGCCGATCGCGGGATTACCCGCCATGCTCAAGGCGACTCATCTCGCGTGGTCGCCCGATTCCAAGCATGTTGCCTTCGTGCAAAAGGAGGCCGCGGGACTTCATCTGTGGACCGTGGATGTGGCGAAGCTTTCGGCGCATCGCGTGGGGTCGGTCAAGCTCAATGCCGTACTCGGCAACCCGTGCGAGTGGCTCAGCGATTCGCGGGCGTTGCTGTGCAAAGTGGTGCCTGCGGCGCGGGGAGCAGCGCCCGTCGCCAGTGAGGTCCCGGCAGGGCCGGACGTATCGGAGAATCTGGGCAAGGTGACACCGGCGCGTACCTATGAGGACTTGCTGAAAACCCCGACGGACGAGGCGATCTTTTCGTTCTACGCCACTTCGGATCTCGCCGTCGTGTCGCTCGATGGGGCTTCTCTGACGCTGCCGGTCAAAGGTTTGATCGTGGAAGCGCAACCCTCTCCCGACGGGCGCTTTGCGTTGGTTGAAGCCGTGCATCGGCCCTTCAGCTATGCCTTGCCCGTGGAACATTTTCCCGCGAAGGTGTCGGTGGTGACGCTCAAGACCGGAGCGGTCAAGGACTTGTCGGATCAACCCTTGTTGGACGCCATTCCGATTGCCTTCGATGCGGTTCAAGCGGGCCCGCGCGACTACGCGTGGCGAAGCGACGCGCCGGCCACGCTGGTATGGATCGAAGCGCGGGACGGCGGCGATCCGAAGGCCGCGGCGCCGGTCCGCGACCGGCTCATGAAATTGGCGGCGCCCTTCGATGGACCCGGCGAGGTGTTATTGAACTCGCCGATGCGGGTACGCAGCGTCGAGTGGGCCAACGAGCATCTGGCGCTCGCCACCGAATGGCGCTGGTCGGATCGGCAGATCGCGTTCGTTGCTTTCGACCCGAGTACGAGCGGCGGCAGCGGGACGACGCTGTACGCAGGATCGTCGCAAGATCGCTATCACAGCCCGGGCCGGCCGGTATCGCAAATCGATGCTCGAGGTAAACCGGCTCTGCAGCTGACTCGCGACGGCAAGGGTATCTACTTTTTCTCGCCGGGAGCCACGCCGGAAGGCGACCTGCCGTTTGTCGGCGTGATGCCGGTGCGCGGCGGCTCGGAGCAGATCATCTGGCGATCGGCCAAGCAGATGTATGAAGAACCGCTGTGGCTCTTGGCGCATGACCGAATTCTGGTGCAGCAGGAAAGCCAGATCGTCTCACCCAACTACTTTGTCGCCCCGTCGGCGCAGCGTTCGGGCGCGCCGGAACCGATGAAGCAGGTGACCGACTTCCCCTCCCCGTATGCCGGCATAAAGTTGCCGACCAAGCAATTGCTGAAATACCAGCGCGCGGACGGGTTGGAATTGACGGCAACGCTGTGGCTTCCCGCCGGATACGACAAATCGCAGGGGCCCTTGCCGACCTTGATGGAAGCCTACCCGTCGGAATTCAAGACCCGCGCGGCGGCCGGTCAAGTGAGCGGTTCGCCATTTCGCTTCCCGCGGATTAGATGGAACTCGCCGGTGTTTCTGACGCAAACGGGCTATGCGGTGTTGGAGAATGCCAGCATTCCGATTGTGGGCGAAGGCAACGCGCAGCCTAACGACACGTATGTCGAACAACTCGTCGCCGGAGCGAAGGCGGCAATCGACGCCGGCGCGGCGCTCGGCGTGGTGGACGTGAAGCGCGTGGCCGTGATGGGACATAGCTATGGCGCATTCATGACGGCAAATCTGCTCGCTCACAGCGACATGTTTCGTGCCGGCATCGCGCGCAGCGGCGCTTACAACCGCACGCTCACGCCCTTTGGATTCCAGGCGGAGGAGCGCACGTATTGGGAAGCGCCGGATCTTTATTACAAAATGTCACCATTCAGTTATGCCGACAAGATCAAGACACCCATCCTGCTCATTCACGGCGAAGCGGACGACAATCAAGGCACGTTTCCAGTTCAGTCAGAACGCTTTTATGTGGCGCTCAAGGGACATGGCGCCACGGTTCGCCTGGTCTTTTTGCCGCTCGAAGCTCACGGCTACGAGGCTCACGAGAGCTTGTCGCACATGTTGTGGGAAATGAATCGCTGGCTCGATACTTACGTGAAGCCCGCGGAACCGGTTCGCAACGGGAAGTGAAGAATATGCTAGCAGCGCGTCTTGACCGCCGACCGTTTACTCATCTGATCATGGCGCTTCTCGTCGGCGCCGCAAGCGTTGAGGCGCACGCGGCGGACGCCGGCGTTCCTTCCAACGAGGATTTGCGACATGTGCGATCCATCGCCGAGCCCCAGGTTTCGCCCGACGGCACTCGAGTGCTCATCCGGGTGACGGACGCGACGGCGGACGGCGGCCATCAACATCTTTGGCTCCTGGATGTCGGCAGCAACACGGCGCGCCAACTGACTTTTTCGCCGACGGCGGATAAATTCGGCGAGCACAACGGGCGCTGGCTGGGAGATGGCGGCAGCATCGTGTTTCTCGCGAAACGCACGGAGCACGAACAGCTGTTTCGCTTACCCATGTCGGGCGGTGAAGCGCATGCCTACGAGATCAAGATAGCTCCGCTGGTGGATGATTCCCAAGAGCCCGACGCCATTCCTCCGCGCAAGCCGAGCGATCCGCCGGTGCCGAAAGACCCGATACCTTTGGATGTCGACCACTATGAACCGGCACCGGATGGCCACACGATCGCGATCATCGCTCGAGATCCACAGACGCCCGGCGAAAAAAAGCAAAAGGACGAAAAAGCCGACGCGCTGTGGGTCGACCATGACAAGCACGGCGAGCGGCTTTACCTGCTCGACGCAGAATCCGGCAAATTGACGGCGGTGGCCGTTGCATCCGATGTCGCAAAGGTCGCCTGGACAAAAAAGAGCGACCGTCTCATGGCGCTCAGTGAGGGCAGCAACCATGCGGGAGATCTCGGCCCGGCGACGACTGCCTGGCTCGTCGATCCTGCGAATCCCACTCATCCTACGCAACTCAAAGAACTGCCGGCGACCATTCGCGGCGGTGCGTGGTCCGAGGACGGCTCGCGCTTTTTCTTCCGCGCTCAGGCGAAGCCGGATACGCCGCCCGGATATGATGAACTCTTCGTTTTGAATCTCGATGATCGAACGATACGCGATGTGACGGCGGACTTTGGCGGGTCGCTGGGCAATGAAGATCCCTTGGCCGTAGGTCCGGCGGTGTATCAATCCGTTCAGCGGGGATTCCACCGGGGATATCTGCGCATCGACGGCGGCAAGACGGAAGAACTGCGCTTCGATCATCCCGTGGTGCGTGGACTGCAATGCAGCGCGAGACATGTTGCGTGCGCCTGGCTGGGTGAAAGCGGGACGCAAGCGCCCGCGCTCTACTTGGCGTCGCAACCGGGGCAGGCGGCGCGAGGGCTCGATACACCGGCGTTGCTGCCGGGCAAGTGGGAAACCCCGACGGTGCACGCGGTTCGGTGGAAGAACGAAGGCCTCGACATCGAGGGGATTCTTTATCTTCCCGCTCAAGCCGCGGCTGGCAAGGTTCCGTTGATCGTCGAAGTACATGGCGGCCCGACCGGTGCCTTCGTCGATTCATTTTCACCCATGACCGCGCATTTATTGGCGCAGGGATGGGCCATGTTGATGACCAATCCGCGCGGCAGCACGGGCTACGGTGCGTCGTTTGCCGCCGCGAATAAGAACGACTTGGGCGGCAGCGACCTGAAAGACATCATGACGGGGGTGGATGCCGTCGTCGCGGCGTATCCCATCGATCGGAATAAGCTGGCGTTGATGGGTTACAGCTACGGCGGCGAAATGGCGGCGTTCGTCGAGGGGAAAACCGACCGCTTCAAGGCCATCATCAGCGCAGCACCGGTCATCGATCAGCAAAGTGAATACGGTACGGAGGATGAGTCTTGGTATGACCGCTGGTTCTACGGCAAGCCATGGGAGCACAGCAAAGATGCCTGGCGGCAGAGTCCCCTCGCCTATGTCGCCCATGCCAAGACGCCGTTCATGCTCATCCAAGGTGAAGGCGATACCACGGACCCGCTCGGCCAAAGCCTGGAGATGTATCGGGCGTTGCGCCAGCAGGGCGTGGCGGTGCAGTTGCTGCAATATCCTCGCGACAATCACGGTCCCTTGGGCATGAATATGTATGGATTCCCGAGCACGGAGCCCTGGCACGGATTCGATGCGCGGCGCCGGCTCGTGCAGTTCATCAAAACTGCGATTGACAAGGCCGGCGCGGGGGATTGAGGGTATCGGATGGGAGCCGTGACACACAGAGCGCGCCTGGTCCTCACCGGCGCACTGCTGCTCTTAAGCGGCGTGTCGCACGCCGTTGAATGCGGCGCCAAGACGGCGGGCGACCGGGTGTTCACCGCCTGCCAGGTGAACCTCAAGGCCGAGCAGTTGGAATTATTCTGGCGGGATGACGCGGGCCGCCCCTTTCGCGAATTTTCCGCGCTACGCGATGCGCTGCAGGCCAAGGGCCGGCAATTGATCTTTGCCGTCAACGCCGGGATGTACCAACCCAATTACTCGCCGGTCGGTCTCTTCGTTGCGGGGGGACGCGAGTTCGTGCCTTTGAATCGTCACGTCGGCTCCGGCAATTTCTCGCAGCAGCCCAACGGCGTCTTCCTGATCGAGGGAGGCGCGGCTCGCGTGATCACGACGGACGAGTACGCCACCGAGCACCCCAAGCCTTCGCTCGCGACGCAATCAGGGCCAATGTTGGTTCACAACGGGGAAATCACGACATCCGCCGTCATGAGTCCGACTTCAACCTGGCGCAAGATCCGAAACGGTGTTTGCGCACCCTCTCCCGATACCGCCGTCTTCGCCATCAGCGATTCGCCGGTGACATTTTATGAGTTCGCCGGTTTCTTTCGCGATGCACTGCATTGCCGGGAGGCGTTGTATTTGGACGGGACCATCTCGAGCCTCTATGCGCCGAGTCTCCATCGGGAGGATTCGGGGTCCGAAATGGGGCCGATTCTGGGTGTTGCCGCGGCGCGAGCGACCGGCGTGAAGTAATCGTCGCGCGTTAGTTTTCTGCCCACTCACCGGTGGAGGCCATTTCCACATGGATCGCGATTTGAAACGCGAATACATGGCACGCGGAAGCACGTTGGCAGCCATTGTGGTCGTTCACGCATCGATCATCTTTGCGCTCGTGACTCATGTTGCGTCCGAATGGCTTATTGCCGTCAGTCATGATGGAGCGATCAAAGACGCGCAAGGAATGATCTGCGCGCCCACCGAGGATTCAGCGAGCGGCTGCCCCTGGCGTTAAAGCATTGCGACACACCGAGTTTCCGCCCATGACGGGCGACGAATGACATAACGTTTTTTGACCTGCGACGGACGACGTAATTTCGCAGCGTGAGACTTGCCGCAGATCACACATCCCGGGAGCATGGCGCAAGGAACATTCCGTCGAGATGGGGTGCTGTATGCAGCGCAGCAGTAACGGACCAACGATGAGATGGACATCATCTCCATTCTCTTTGTCGCCTGGTCGCGGGTGGCGGCTCCATATGTCTCGAATTGCGGCCGAGATCCAGCCAGCTCGGGCCCCGCTACGGAAACGGCGCGGCTAGCAATCGCTATTTTGGTGAGTTGATCGACGCGCTCAGGGGGTCTGCGGATGTATCCAATGGCCCCACCCGGGTGAGGACAACATAGGGGATCATAATGAAGTCCATGCTATTCGTTCTGGTGGCGCAGTTACACGCAGGTGGGACCCAGACTGTGGCCGCATATCCGAGCCTGGAGCAGTGCAGAGATGCACTCAAGGTCGCGACGACGAACGTTGCAGCGGACTACTCGTGTGCCGCGACGCCGCTGCAAGGTAGGTGGTCGCCCAAGGATTTGCGCTACGTGCTCGCGCGGGAATGAACGGCGCCTGTTGGAGGGACCGTCCAGCCGAATATCACGTCTTTCGCGTGAGCACTACATGTGTGGCATTCGCTGTCGCACGGTGCTCGCTGCAAGCATAGCCGAGCGCCACCGAGTCCAGGCCGGCGAATAGCTGCTCACCCGAGCCGAGCAGGATCGGAACAATCGCCAAGTGCATCTCGTCGATGAGGCGAGCGCGAAGGTACTGCTGAATGGTCGCGACGCCACCGCCCAAGCGAACATCTCTCCCCTTGGCGGATTCCTGAGCCCGTTTCAGCGCAGCCTGGATGCCGTCCGTGACGAAATGAAATGTCGTCCCCCCCGCCATCGTGATCGATTTGCGCGGGTAATGGCTCAACACGAAAACCGGCACGTGATAGGGTGGGTTGTCGCCCCACCAGCCTTTCCACTGCTCGTCGTGCCATTCTCCGCGGATGGGCCCGAACATATTGCGGCCGATGATCCAGGCACCGATATCGGCAAATCCGCGCGCTGCAAAATCGTCGTCCACGCCCGTGACGCCGCCTTCCCTTCCGTGGATCACCTGGAACGTCCGGGTAGCGAATAGCCACTCGTGCAACGCCTTGCCTCCGACTCCGAGGGGATGACCGAGACTTTGGTTGGGGCCGGCCGCATAGCCGTCCAGTGAAACGCTGACGCTGAGAACACGGAGCTTGGTCATGGGTCACCTTCGCGGAATATTCTGCCCATATTAATCCATCGGCGTATTCAGCTGAAGAAACGCCGTCGTGGCGTCGCGAGCACGGGCGGCGAGCTCGCGTGAATTGGGGCGCTTGGCGACACCGAGCAGCAGGCTGATCATCAAATTGCCCCATAGCAGGCCGCCGAACTGTTCGGCCAGTTCCGCAGGGTGACCCTTGAGGAGTCCGGACGTTTGGGCCTGAGCCATGATTTGCCGCAAAGCGGCGCGACTCGCCTCGCGTCCAATGGAGTCGAGCGCCTGCGCGACCTCGGGCGCTTGGAGTGCCTCGGCAATGGCCAGCCGGAACACCGCAATTACCGTGGGATCGGTTATTTCGCGGACGAGCCGCGTTGCGAAAGAAGCCAGAACCTGTGCGAGAGTGGCGCGGTCCTGGGGTACCGGAAAGGCGTCGGGCACCTGGAATCGCTCGGCGCGCGCACGGATGCAGGCGATCAGCATCGCCTGCTTGTTTCCCACCAGCGCATACAGTTCGCGTTTCGAAACCCGCGCGCTGGTGGCGATCTCCAGCGTGCTTGTCGCCGCATAGCCGCGCTGCATGAATGCCGCGAAGGCCGCATCGAGGATGCGCCGGCGCACCGCGGCTTCGTCGTCCAGCGCCGGACCCTCGTTTGGCGGCGGCACCCTCCTCATCATCCTCTCCCTTGACAGATGGTACCGCATGGTACCACACTAGCTCGTGCTTGGTACTGCCGGGTACCAAATGATCGTCGAGAGCGATTGCGCTCGAGTCATGGCGAAACCACAGGAGAGAAGATCATGCCACCGCAACTCTACTTTTTCGTAAGCATCGGATTCGCGTTCATCGCCTGGGCGATCGTCGCGAAGCAATACCTCTGGCCACGACTCCGCCTCCTCGAGCGGCCAGACGCGTTGCGCCCTCTTCTCGTCTTGCACAGCTTCCGATTCATCGGCTTGGCATTCCTGATCCCGGGGGTCGTGTCGCCCAATCTGCCCTCCGCCTTCGCGCATTCCGCCGCCTATGGAGACCTTGTTGCCATGCTGCTCGCGTTGCTCTCGCTGGCGATGCTGCGCAGCCGGGTTGGCATTGTTGCGGTATGGATCTTCAATCTCTGGGGATCAGTTGATATCTTGAATGCGTTCTATCAGGCCAACAATGCGGCGCTCGTGCCGGGCCAACTCGGTGCCGCCTACTATTTGCCGGCATTCGTGGTGCCGCTCTTGCTGATCACGCACGGACTCATCTTTCGGATACTCTTGCAGCATCAAAGCGAGTCTGCACTGCGGCGGCAGATCCCACGACCGGCATGACGCAGCCGCGCGGCCGCGCGCACGGGGTGGTCAGGCTCGCGGGGCGTGCTTGCCCGCTCCAAGACACGGGCCTATGCTAATGAAAACTGACCAGCGGATTGGCGATGCACCCCTCTCAGACCCGGGAATTGATCGATGGAGGCACGGCCATTCCCTATCACTTGCATTCTTTTGGATATCTCGCGATCGTTTTGGGCGGGAGCTATCTGGAATTTAGCGACAGCGGCCGCCTTCACGTCGCGGAAGGCGACGTTATCTATCATCCGCCGTTTCAAGCGCATTTCAACCGAGCGGGACGAAGCGGCGCGCGAGTCCTTAATTTGCATCTTGGCCTTCACACAGGCGCCATAGGCTGGTTCGGATCGGTACCGAACTTAAGTGCCCTCTTGCGTTCAGCGCAGGACGGGACACGGGATGTGCTCGAGTATCTCGCAGAGTCCGTGGCCGTCCGTAAAGCCGAATTCGTCGACTGGGAGGACCGGCTCGCGTGGGATCTCGCTCACGGCAGCGTTGATGATCTCGGTGATTGGGCGTCGGCACGCGGCCTGCGCCGCGAAACGCTATCGCGCGGCTTCAAGCGCACCTACGGTGCGACGCCGGTCCGCTTTCGAGCCGACGCCCGTGCGCGCAAGACATGGGCGGAGATCGTCAGCACCCGGATTTCGCTCGCCTACTTAGCCTCGCAGTACGGCTACGCCGACCAAGCGCATATGACGCATGCCATCAACTCATTGACCCTGAAAACACCCGGAGCATGGCGCAAACCCACTGCGAGGCTTTGTGAAACGGCATGAAGACTTAGCGGGCTTGCATATCAGAGTCTTTGGCCTCGGCACCGAAACACGCGGTTTCAGTCCGCTATTTCTATCGTTCCACTGCGTTCCTTGATCAGCTTATTGAGCAGGGCCTGATCCGCCCGATTCTGACGCCAAATGGCATTGGCTTCATCGACGGTTTGCCGTGTGAATTGATTGGTTTCGGTTTGTAATTTCTTGAGTGCATCAAAATGACTTTGCCGGTCGGCGGAGCCGTTCTCGAAGGGTTGATCGGCGGCCGCGAATTCTTGACAGCTCTTGTCATAATCAGGAAGCAAGGCATCGGGCACCAATACGCTCATCACAATGTGGCCCTTGGGATTGTGGCAAATGAAGCGAGTCCGGTCGCGCGTCGATTGATGCATTTTGTACGATCTGTTCAGACGATCGCATGACTCGTTGATCTCTGCATCGATCTTATCGGCGCTCAAGTTATAGGTGGTGCTTCCGCATTTGAGCTGGGCAGGCCGACTTGCGGTGTGTTCAGCGCCAGCGCCGGTACTGGCATTGCGAGGGCCGCAGGCCGACAGGGCGAAACTCAGGACAAAAAAACTCAAGACGCGGGCGGCCGTTCGAGGAACGGTTCGCATCGCGTTCGACTCGCGAAGCATCAATCGGCGGCAGGAGGATTTCGCGTTCATTGCCGAGGCTGGAATTCGGACTATGCGGGAATCGCAATAATATTGATCCGGCGGCATGCAGAGCGCATGGACCCTGGTCACATTTTGTCGGCCGTATCCGTGCTGCGAGGCGGCTTTCTGAAATTTGCGATTGCGAGATTCGCCTCTGCCTTGATCGGTGCCGAAGCGACCCGAACCTCTGGAACTGCAGTGGTGCAGGAAAGGGGTTGCCGGGCAGTTTATGGGACACTAAGTGACGGCTCGTACCGACGACCGGCAATCCCGGTCTGCGGTAAGCTAGCGTCCCGTGTTAGCCGGCAGTGAATCATGATCGAAGCGTCTTGCCATTGCGGCGCGGTGAAACTGGAAATCCTAAGCGCGCCGCAAGTGGTGACCGACTGCAATTGCTCCATCTGCCGGCGCTATGGCGTGTTGTGGGCTTACTACGCTCCCGCGCAGGTGCGCATGATTGCGACGGGCCGCGCGACGGAACGCTACCTGTGGGGCGAAAAGTCCATTGAGTTCCATCGTTGCCAGAGCTGCGGCTGCGTCACGCACTGGGCGGCCGCGGGCCGGCCCGCCGATCGCATGGGCGTGAACGCTCGACTGATGCCGCCCGACGTTTTAGCGGCAGCGCGCGTGCGCCATCTCGACGGCGCCGACACATGGAAATATCTCGACGAGTGACCGCAGAGGGGGAGGAAACATGGCCAAGCTCGTGTATGGATTGAACCTGTCCTTGGACGGCTACGTCGAACATACGAATTTTTCGCCAAGTCCCGAGCTCTTCCGCCATTACATTGAGCTAGTGCGCGGCTTGACAGGCATCGTGTACGGGCGCCGGATGTACGAGGTCATGCGCTACTGGGATGAAGATCAATCTGATTGGGATGCAGAGGAACACGAATTTGCGGCTGTGTGGCGCAGGCAACCGAAGTGGGTCGTGTCGCGCTCGTTGAAGTCGGTCGGTCCCAACGCCACGCTTGTCGGGAACGACCTTGAGGCGGCAATACGCGGGTTGAAAGCTCAGCTCGCGGGGGAGATTGATGTTGCCGGACCCGAGTTGGCGCAGAGCCTGACCGACCTCGGTCTGATCGACGAGTATCGGCTGTACCTGCACCCCATCGTGGTGGGTCACGGCAAGCCTTTCTTTGCCGGGCCTCGGCCGCCGCTGCGCTTTGTCGCCAGCGATCGAATTGCCGGGGACGTGATCAGGTTAACCTATGTTCCTGCTTGATCCCGGGTCGCTGCCAATCGCCCCTGGCGTCCCACCACAAGCCGGCGAGCGCCGGCGTAAGTTCCGATGGCGGCTGAGAAGCCGTCAGTGAGCCGCGAAAGTCATCGCGTGTCATGACGAGCCACCTTTGTATTGTATTGAATTGCCAGCACCTTCAATATTGGATGTTTATTTTGAGTGTCTTCGACGGGAAGTGAGCCATGAAGCGCATTTGGACCATCATCGGAGTCAAAGACGTTCCTCGAAGCTTTAAGTGGTATCAATCGCTCTTTGGGCAGACCGCAACCGCTCCGAGTCATGACGACTGGGGTCAGATTTGCGACTCGGATGGATGCGTCTTGCTATGTCTGCACGAGTGGGGCGCGCATGAGCATCCATCCTTGATGAGCCCTGACAAAGTACCACCCGGGAACGGGCTGCTCCTGTTTTTTCGCGTCGATGATTTTGACATGGCGCTGAAGAGGGCGCGCTCTTTGGTCTCCCGGCTCGATGAGGAGCCTCACGTCAACCCGAGCACGCAAACGCGGGAGTTCTCCGTGCGGGATCCTGATGGATACTTCGTTTCCATCAGCGCCCTCGCCTGACTCGACTAGAAATCGTTATTGACGAAGCCTATCTTTTGCAAGCCGAGCCGCTGCAAATCGGCCAGGGTCTGCGCGACCGTTTGATAGTTGGCGAACTTGTCCACCGTGATGTGCACTTCCGGCTGAGGTGACTTCTTGGCTTCCGCGCTGATGTAGCTCTGCAGCGTCGCACGATCCACAGCGGTCCGGTTCCATAAGAGCGTGCCGTCGAAGTCGATCTGCAAGTTGATGAGGTCCGGCGGCGGCAGCGGCTCCCGGGGATGCGGCAGTGGATTGTCGATTTTGATCGCGTCCGTCTGACTCGGAAGCGTGATGATGAAAATAATCAGCAAAACCAACATCACGTCGATCAAGGGCGTCATGTTGATCTCGCAATAGCACTGTCCCGCGTTGCCGCCTGCCGTCATGGCCATGATTCTCTCCTTGACATAATTCGGTGAGCTTTGCCCCGGCTGCCCCTCTCGCTGATTGCCGCTTGCTTTTATTTTATACCCTATGTAGAGTTACTACTATGGGTAAGCGGGACAGTCGAGTTCGGATGTCGCTGCAGACGTTGCGGGTGTTGGAAATCTTCCTGGAGAACCCGATGCAGCAGTTGTCCGGTGCGGAAGTGCACCAGCGCTGCGGTATTGCGTCGGGGACCTTGTACCCGATCCTGCTTCGACTGGAATCGGCGGGATGGTTCGTCAGCCAGTGGGAATCGATCGATCCCTCGAGCGCTGGAAGGCCGCGTCGTCGGCTGTATCGGCTGACTTCAGCGGGCTTAAGACATGCCGGTGAGGTGTTCGCAAGCTTCAATCGAGGAGTACTCGCATGAGCCAGCGTAACGCGCAATCTACGCGCCCCAGGTCGAGCGGCTTGACTCAGTGGTTGATTCATCAAGCCGCGCATCGAGCGCCAGAGGACTTGGGCCCAAGATTAGAAGAGGAGTGGCTCGCGGATTTGGAGTCCCGATCCGCGGTTCTGTCGAGACTGCGCTTCGCGATTGGATGTTGTTGGGCGACCCTGGTGATTGCCAATGATTACCCGCGCAATAGAGCCGCGGTCGCGAGTGCGGCGGCGCCCGCGGGCGGGATTATCAGTCTCATCGAGCGAAACTTCAGCTACTTCTCGCTGCGCTCCGCGACCCTTTTCCTGATCGCGGGACTTCACGCGGCGCTTTTTTTCGGGCTGATCACGAGCCTTGCGCAAACGCACCGCCCGGTGCTTCCACCCGACTTGCAGAACCACCAAGTCGACTCGGTTCCCCCGGAGAAAATTCCCGTCGCACTGCCGGCGTCGGAGAAGGACTGGACGATTACGGTGCCTAAACCCCTGGTGCAACCGCCGCCCCCGCTCAATATCGATATCGACACGCCGAGCGACGTGTACGGCAAAGTTGATCAGGTCAATCCTCCGGACAATCCGCCGCCCGTGCCACCCTACAAGCCACCCCATGTTGTTCAGCGACTGTCAGGGGGACCCGCCGCCGGGTTTCCGGAAACGGCAGACTTCTACCCCCCGCAATCGATTCGACTCGAAGAACAGGGCGTGAGCAACGTCCAAGTCTGCGTCGATACGAGAGGCCGACTGACCTCCGACCCCACCACAAAGAACAGCAGCGGCTTCGAGCGGCTCGATGTGGCGGCACTTAAGTTGGCGCGTGCGGGATCCGGGCATTATCGCGCGACGACCGAGGACGGGCTGCCGGTGAATTCCTGCTACCCGATTGGAGTGCGGTTTCAGCTGAGAAGGTGAGCTGCGAATCCGGCGCCGGCGCGGCTGCGCCTTTTTCTCGCATGTTGCCGAACAATACCAATTAACGGCACACAGCGCGCGCTTTACGCTACTATTTTTCCGTGAGCGAATCGAAGCAAGATGTCGTGCGGCTGTTCTCTTATGGGACTCTGCGCGACAGCGCGGTGCAGCTCGCCAATTTCGGGCGACTGCTGTCGGGGCGCGCGGACTTCCTGCCGGGCTACAGGCTTGTGCCTATCGCCATCAAGGATGCTGCGGTGGTGGCGTTGAGCGGTAAGTCGCAGCACATGATCGCCAAACTCGCCAACGCCGAGGACGAGGTGAGCGGTGTAGTGTTTGAAATTACGGCGCAAGAACTCGCCGCCGCGGATCGCTATGAGGTGGCCGAGTACACACGGGTCCTCGTGACGCTCAAGTCCGGCGCGCAATCCTGGGTCTATGTCGAAGCGCGGGGAGCGACCGGTCAGCAGCCGTGATCAAGGCCTCACGCGGCTACGAGCGATCCGCGCCGGTGCGAATTGATAAAGACCACGTGAAGCACCGCGAGTGTGGGCAGCACCGCGATCAGTACGAACTCCCGCCACCATTCCGAGAAATGACTGTGACCGAAAGTCAGCAGCTGCGCCGAATAGGCGGCAAGGGTCCATGCGGCCAGCACGCAAAGCGCCGTGATCGTTGCGCGGTTCATCGCGCGAGATTTAGAGACGATCGATCGGACCGCAGCGGCGAAACCCAGCGGTCCCAGGATGGTGGCGGAGCCGTAGAGCAGAGCTTCTGGAGAAGTAAATCCGCCGTGAAGCCCCCTTTGCACCACGGCTGAAAAGAGCCAGCTGAGAGGCAGGAAACACACCACCATCTCGACGACCAAAACCCAGCGCGGCAGAGAATCCAATGAGCGGACCATGGCGCGTATCCTTTCTGCGTAACAAGCCCATAGACACCCGAGTGCCCAGCCAACGGCGGACAGATCGGGAGACAAATAGTCCAACTCGTTGGTCATCGCCTGCGCCCATTCGGCGCGCTCACCGGGTGCAACCGTGGCTGCATGCTTGATCAAGCGGCGAGCCGTACGCTGTGTGATGGCATGAAGAGTTTTCACGCGTATCGCCCCGCAGGCTGCCCCAACGTTGGCTCGGCGGAATCGCGCCGCAGCTCATTGCGCGCAAATGCCGCGCCGGAGGCGGTCAACCGATACATGTGGCGCGGCGGCCGTCCAGGTCGCGGCGAGGGCTGCCATTTTGAATCCAGCAAACCTCGGTCACACAGGCGTATCAGGATAGGGTACAGCGTTCCGGATTTCAGCGCCGTCAGCTGGGACAACTGGTAACCGTACTGCCATGCTTGCGGCCGTTTACCGAGCGCGGCAAACAAGGCGAGGGTGTGCGCCGAACTGCGTCTGTTTCGATCCATGCCATAAGTCTACATATATTGATTTATAGCGTCCAGCGCCGTTCGGGAAACTGTGACGGAAGTCCTGCGGCGGAAGACGCGCGGAGCGATCCGCGGCAGACGTGGTGCAAGAGATCGCGGATTCTGCACTCAACTCAGCGGGAAAGAGCTCTTCCCCCAATGTAAGGAGGGAACTTATTGGACTTGGTTAGGTTTAAACTAAAAGGGTGGCGAGATAGTCGCGGTGGTGTGAGATCCTCTAAGGGATCTCGTGGCGCGGTTGGCAGGAGGTCTCCGAACACATGCAATTCGCAGAGGTCAAAGAGCTCTGTGATCAGCTTCGCGAAGTCATTGCGAGCGGGCCTGCAAAAAGCGATCTCGCACTCCAGGAAGCGATGGGAATCGTCAGCATGCTTCAACACGCGGCTCCGTGGAACGGGCCACGTGACAAATTGGTGACGATTCGCGGTTGGCTCAATATCTGGTTCAGTCAACGGCTCTGGCGCCAATACGGGGATCAGGGCGAAATCTGCCGGCAAAGCCTTATCAATGACATTCTGGTGGTCGAATCCTACTGGGAGAGAGGGGCCGCGACCGCATAATTGGCGGTCTCATGACAGTTGGATGACCGCCAACGCTCTAGGAACAGATTCGCGGCCGGCGCGGCTAAGGCTCGTCCTTTCTGCGCCTGTCAATTTGGCCCGTGCGACGTTCACCGTCCTTTGGCGGCGCGGAGACCAGTCCGCTGGTTTCTCTACGGTCGGCCGATCGTCGATCGGCGTGATGCCGGTAGCGGCACTCGCATTGCTTGTCGCAGCCTTTGATGGGTAACTGCGGCGCCTGCGCCGACAGCCACTTTTGTCCATTCAGCTGTACAACCGCCGCACAAGCTTGGCGTCCTCGAATGATGGACACCGAGTGCCAGGCCTCCTTCTTGACCGCTTTGCCGGTCTCGGGACCGGACTTCCGTGCCTCGGAAATCTTGGGAGCAGGTCGTGTCTTCAGCAGCATAGAATGCGCCCTCTAAACTATTACGAGACAGTAAACCCCCTAATCTGAAGTGTTTGAGCACTTGCTCACGCTCTGCGCGTGCCGCGCTGCAAATGGCTGCGAAAAGTGCGACCGAGGTCCGATTTGCGCGCTGTCACAAAACCTACACAATTCGGGAATGAGCCCTTATCTGCGGGGCGGCTGCGCGCCGGCTACAGCTGCGCGGCGCGCTCGACGCCGAGCAAATAAAGCTTGACGTCCGCGCGCGCTACCAGGTCGAGTTGGTATTCGAGGAGATCGTCGGCAACATCGTGCGCTACGGCGCACCGCAAGGCGTGCACGCCAGATCATAATCGTCTCGTTATTACCTTGGCCGCGCTATAAATTTGCCATGACATCGCCGGCAAGGGTCTTTTCCATGGACATCTGTTCCGTCAAAGTCGGACCATAGACCTTGATCAGATAGGCGGTGCCGCCTTTCTTCACGCTCAGCGTTGCCATCTGCTTGCCGGATGCAGGACCGAGGGTCGTATAGAAGGCATCATCACCGAGGCCCGAAACGGAGGTCCGATTCATGCCCGGCACCGGTGTCTTCATCCTCTCCCACTTGCTCCCATCCCAGAGCGACACGGTGACAATCATGTGGGGCGCAGTCCAGGAGCAACCCGTATTGGCGATCGGCTGTGCGGCACCGACGCTCACACCGACTGCGGCGCTGACCTGTGCCGATGTCAGCAAGCTGCATGGGGCCACTGACTGAGCGGCGGCGGTCTTCGTCCCAAGCGCGGCGGAGATGCAAATACAGACGATCGCGAAATGACGTACGTAATTGGACTTCATTTGGAACCTCCCTTGATTCTTCGCAAGGCCGGTCAATCCCGTGCCGATTCTAGCTCGCTTCCCGATTCCGGCTCAAAAGTCGGCCTGGCGGCCCCCAGGCTCCTCCAGTATGCGTGTAACAAATTGGCAATGATCCGGCTCTAGCCTAAACCTGCTGCCAGCGCTTCGGGCACGCCTAAGCCCGCCCCATCCCGGTAACCGATCATGCCCAAGCGCCCCGTCGACTTTATTTTGTTCTGCGTCTTCGTTTCAGGGATGGTCGCCCTCGCCGGGCCGGCTGGTGCTGGGGCTGCAGCGGCGCCCGAAGTTTGTCCCCGGCCCGCTGCGGGCGCTGTCGTACCTGAACCCGAGGATCTGCGCAGCGAAAACGGGACCTTGCAGGTCGATTTGCACTTTCGAAGCCAGCGCGAAACCGATGGTTCTTGGCGGTTTTGTTACGTATTGGGCAGCGGTGCCCAGGCACCGACATTGCGATTGCACCCCGGGGACTTGCTCATCCTGCACCTTAAGAATGAGCTGACTATTGAAACCGGCGGCTCGGCCCACGCTCATCCGGCGCCCGCGGCGAGTACCGTAAGCGCCGCGGGTTCCGCCCGTGCAACGACGGCGAGCGCCTGTGCAAGCGGCGCGATGGAACTGAGCGCCACCAACCTGCATTTTCACGGACTGACAATTCCGGCGCTCTGTCATCAGGACGAGGTGCTCAAAACATCGATCCGAGAGGGCGATGCGCCGTTCGAATACCGATTTCGCATTCCGGCCAACGAGCCGCCGGGTCTGTATTGGTATCACCCGCACATCCACGGATTCAGCACGGCGCAAGTTCTGGGCGGCGCTTCGGGCGCGCTGATCGTCGAGGGCATCGAGCAAGCGAATCCGGAGACGGCGGGACTGCCGGAACGGGTGCTGGTGATTCGGGACCAAAACTTGCTGAATCCCGACGCCCCGCCGGCAAGCTCCGAGCCGGTAGTCCCGAAGATGCTCATCGATCGCGACGGCGATGCAGCAAACAACGGCACCGGCTTCGGCAAACCCGCCAAGGATTTATCGATCAACTATGTGCCGGTCCCCTACCCCGACTATCCACCGGCGGTCATATCGATCCGTCCTCGCGAGCATCAGCTGTGGCGCGTTTTAAATGCCTCAGCGATCACCTATTTGAATCTGGCGGTCCTGTTCAATCGCAAACCCCAACCCTTGGGGATCGTGGCATTGGATGGCGTTCCCTTGAACGCCAACGGCAATCCGGACAACGCAATCGAACCCCGCGATCACATCGGCGTGCCTCCCGGCGGAAGAGTGGAGTTCATCGTGGAAGGTCCGGCGTTGGGCGAGTCGGGACTTCTTGTCACGCGCACCGTCGATACCGGCCAGGGCGGCGAAAACGACCCCAATCGTGCGCTGGCGCTCATTGTCCCCGCCGAGAATGCGCCCGAACCGCAGTCAATTCTCGCGGCCGCACCACCAGCACGCGCGCACCACCGCATGCCTCCGCATCGCACGCCGCGCCCTCGCACCCAGCAGCGCAAGCCGGGTCAGGCGCGCGGCCTTGGCTTGGAGACGTTCAACCGGTGCGCGTTCGCAAGCTCTACTTTTCTGAACATCTT
Organism: uncultured Gammaproteobacteria bacterium; assembly: GCA_963721095.1. GTDB lineage: Bacteria > Pseudomonadota > Gammaproteobacteria > Steroidobacterales > Steroidobacteraceae > Bog-1198. The sequence continues at coordinate 278,531 of CAVRHU010000003.1, forward strand.
CGCGATCCGAAGAATCCCAATAGCGCGACCGACTTCTTTCTGACCGTCGACGGCGAGGAGCCGCGCGCGTTTGATCCGGCTGCGACCCAACCGAATATCGTGGTCAGGCTGGGCGATGTGGAGGATTGGATCATCGAGAATCGATCCAGCGAACTGCACGCATTTCACATCCATCAACTACATTTCATCTTGGTGGGCTATGACGGCTTGGCGGTCAACGAGCCCTTCCTGCGCGACACTGTGAATGTGCCCTACTACAACGGCAGAGCCCTTCAATACCCCAGCGTGAGATTGCGCATGGACTTTCGCGATCCGAATACCGTCGGCACCTTGGTCTACCACTGTCACCTGCTCGAGCACGAGGACGGCGGAATGATGGGAACAGTTCGCGTCGACAAGTAGTCGCGCGGCGTCGGTTTTTTCCTACAATTTCTGACACGCATGCGCGCGCGAAAATAGCAGGGCCGAGGTTCACGCAACGATCACATCCCTGCAACAAGCCGCGCTTATAAAAGCGGCCAATGCGCCATTGACCTTAAGCGCTCGTAAAAAACCTGCGGATCGTCGCGCCAGCAACCTAGAGAAGGGGATAACTTCATGAGAGATCATTTTCGTACCATGGCCGGGCTGCGAGTCGGCCTCACCGCAATTGCTCTGACGCAATTGTCTTTTGGCGCGACGCTCGTCCAAGCGGCGCAGACCCATTACGGCGACAGCCAAACCAATACCCCGATCAAACATGTGATCGTGATCATCGGAGAAAATCGCAGTTTCGATCATGTGTTCGCCACGTACGTTCCGAAGGGCGGCCAAACAGTCCGCAACCTTTTGTCCGAGGGCATCATCAGCCTGGACGCTAAAAAGAACGCCATCCCAGGTCCGCATTTCGACAAGGCGCGCCAACTGGCTGCCACCGATACGGACACCTTTCTCCTCAATCCCCCGAAGCAGGAGTTTCCCCAGAACCAGTTGCCCGCGCCCTTGGTCGGCGGCCCGAGCGGTGCCAATGGCTTCTTTTCAGGCAGCAACCCCTGCAACGTAGATCCGCCCTCACAGCCGCTGTCGCCGCTCGATTGCGCTCTGCAGACCGAGAGCGGTTTGCCCGACCAGTCTTACTACCAGGCGCTGGTGAGCGGCGGGACGCTGCAGTCGAGCAAGACTCCCGATCAACGCATCAGCCATGTCGAGGCGCTCCCGGCGGGTCCGTTTCAATTAACCAACGCCAGCACTTTCGACTACAACGCCTATGCGGCGAGTCCGGTACACCGCTTCTATCAAATGTGGCAGCAGCTCAACTGCAGCGCTGAACGCGCAACACGCGACAACCCCTCCGGCTGCAATGCGCATTTGTTTTCCTGGGTGGAAGTGACGGTCGGCGCCGGGACCAACGGCGCGACACAAGCGCCGCTGTGCTCGAGCGACGGCGACACAGTGCCGTGCTTCACCACCAACTATTTGCCGGGTACGCCGAAAGCGACCACCACGGGCGAAGGATCGACGGCCCTGGGCTTTTATAACGTGCAACAAGGCGATGCCCCGTATTTCAAGAGCCTCGCCGACAACTACGCGATGAGCGACAACTTCCATCAGTCCGTGGACGGCGGCACCGGCGCCAATCACATCATGTTCGGGCACGCCGATATGCTGTGGTTCAGCGACTCCAACGGCAGGCCCGCCGCGCCGCCGGAAAATGTGAAAGTCTTCACCAAGAAATTCGACGGCACCGCCAATCCCGATGAGGGCGTGGTCACCGAGATCGAAAATCCGGATCCGGCGCCCGGCACCAACAATTGGTACGTGCAAGACGGCTACGGCAACAGCTTCAACGCCGGATTCCCGCCGCCGTTCCCCGTATCGCCAGTGTCGGGCGGAGGATCCTACAGCGATTGTTCCGATACGACACAGCCGGGCGTCAAGGAAATCGTGAAGTATCTGTCCTCGCTGTCGCGGCCGATCGATCCGCGCTGCGAAAAGGGTCACTACTACCTGCTCAACAATTACAACCCGGGCTATTTCGGCAACGGCAAGAATGCGTCTGTCGATCAAAATCCGTCCAATACGCCCTTCACGATTCCGCCCTCCTCGACCCGCAGCATCGGCGACAGCCTGAACGATCACCATATCTCGTGGAAGTACTATGGCGATCAGTGGAACAATTATGTCGATGACCCGTACCAGTTGAACTACGGGACGAACGGCGCGAACGCGGATGAGTACTGCAACATCTGCAACCCGTTCCAATACGACACCTCGATCATGTCGCATCCGGAGCAGGTCGCCGCCCACATCCAGGACTCGGTGAATCTGTATACGGACATTGCGAATAACCAGCTGCCCGCGGTATCCATCGTGAAGCCCAGCGGCTACACGGACGGACACCCGGCCTCATCGAAACTGAATCTGTTCGAAGGCTTCGTCAAGAAGATCGTCGATCAGGTTGAGGCATCGCCCTATGCGAAGGACACCGTCATCTTCATCACCTTCGATGAAGGCGGCGGCTACTACGACTCCGGGTATGTGCAGCCGGTGGATTTCTTCGGTGACGGCACCCGAATCCCGCTGCTCGTGGTGGGACCGTTCTTGAAGCCGGGCCACATTTCGCACGAGTACACCGACCATGTGTCCATCGTGAAATTCATCGAGCGCAATTGGAGCTTGGAACCGATTACTCATCGTAGCCGGGACAATTTCCCGAATCCCAGGACCAACACGAGCGATCCCTACGTGCCGACCAATTCCCCGGCATTGGGCGACTTGTTTGATTTCTTCAGCTTTCCAAAATAGGAATGAGTGGAAGGGTGCGCGCGGCGAGAGGGGTTTTCCTCGCCGCGCGCACGGTGGATCGCGAAGGAAGGCGGTTCTGCGGGAAGCAGGTCCGCCGAATCAGTAGCCCGCTGCCTGCCCGTCGCGGCGCGAATCACTCGCAGCGACATAGCCTTCGACTGCCGGATCGCCCAAGCGCCAGATGAACTGACCGGCGCCGAAATCCTGATAGCTGTCGTGAAGGACTTCGATTTCATGACCGAGCTCCCGCAGGCCGAGCGTCGTGGCGCTCGGCATCGTCGCCTCGACATTGATCGACAGACCTTGATTGAAGCGCCAACGCGGCGCATCGCAGGCAGCCTGCGGCGACTGGCGATACAGCAGTATGCGCACCAAGGTCTGCAAATGACCCTGCGGCTGCATATTGGCGCCCATCACGCCGAAGCTCATTTGCGGCAGCCCCTCCTTCGTGAGGAAGCCGGGAATGATGGTATGAAATGGGCGCTTGCGTGGCGCGACGCAGTTGGCACTCGCGGGATCGAGCGAGAACGCGTGCCCGCGATTTTGCAGCGACAGGCCCCATTGCGGCACCACGATGCCTGAGCCGAAGCCCATGTAGTTGCTTTGGATGAAGCTCACCATCATGCCGCGCTCGTCCGCCGCGGTGAGATAGATGGTGCCGCCCTGACTGCCATGACCCTCGCCGAAAACTTGCGCGCGATTGGGATCGATGAGCGCGGCGCGCTTTTTGAGATACTGAGGGTCGAGCATCTCCTCAACCGTCAGGCGCATGGCGATCGGATCGGCCACATGCGCATAGGTGTCGGCGAACCCCAGCTTCATCGCCTCGATTTGCAAATGCAGCGCCGCGGCGCCGTCCACGGCATGCGCCGCCACATCGACCTGCTGCAAGATCCCAAGGGCGATGAGCGCGGCGATCCCCTGACCGTTCGGCGGAATCTGGTGCAGCCGATGACCATAAACATCCATGCCGATGGGCTCGACCCATTCCGGCGAATAGGCTTCGAAGTCCGAAACGCGCATCGAGCCGCCATGTTGGGCCGCATGCGCTGCCGCGGCCGCCGCGATTTCGCCGCCGTAAAGAGCCGTGCCCTGAGTCACGGCGATCCGCGTCAGCGCGCGAGCCGCGCCCGGGAATGCGAAACGCTCGCCGACCAGAGGCGTGCGCCCGCCCGGCATGAAGGTGTCGGCAAAGCCGGGCTGACTTAGTAGATCCGGCACGGCGGCCGCCCATTTGTCTTGCACCACCACGGGTACCGCAAAGCCCCGTTCGGCGATGTCGATCGCCGGTGCAAGCAGTTCGGCAAACTGAAGCTTGCCGAATCGGCGCGACAGCTCGACCCAGCCGGCCACCGCGCCGGGCACCGTCACCGAATCCCAGCCACGCACCGGCGGCTGCAGCGGATCCGCGCCATATTTCTTGCGAAAATAATCGACCGTCCACGCAGCCGGCGCACGGCCCGAGGCATTGAGTCCGTGCAACTTCTGGCCGTCCCACAGAATGCAAAAGGCGTCGGAACCCAAGCCGTTGCTGCAAGGCTCCAGAATAGTCATCGCGGCCGCCGCGCCGATGGCGGCGTCCACCGCATTGCCGCCCCGTTGCAGCAGCGACAGGCCGGCCTGGGCAGCCAGCGGATGAGAGGTGGCCACGACGTTGCGCGCGAACACCGGCAATCGAACCGAAGGATAGCCCGCGCGCCAGTCGAAACTCATGACTCTACTCGGCGGCCACCGTCGGAGCGCCGCCGGTGGAGGGCCGTCGCACCAGGAAGCACAGAGGTATCATCAACACGCTGAGCCATGCCGAAGCATAGAACAGGTCGAGGGAGGACAAGAGATAACTTTGCCCGATCATGGTCTGCGTCATGGCGCCCGCGGCCAGTTGATCGGTCAACCCGAACTGATGCATCCGGGTCAGCACCTCTTGGTAGGCCGGCGAATACTGAGTCACCACATCCGCCAGCTGCGACTGATGCAGCGCCTCGCGCCGGTCCCAGAAAGTGGTGATGAGCGAGGTGGCGAAACCGGCCGCCGTGATGCGCAGAAAATTCGACAGGCCGGAGGCCGAGGGTACCTTCTGCGGCGGCAAGCCATCGAACGACACCGCGAGCATCGCCACGAAGAACATGCCCATCGCCAGGCCCTGCACCAACTGCGGGGCCATGAAGACCCAGTAGCTCGAGTCCGCCGTCAATTGCGCGCGCATGAAGTAGGAAAACGCAAACAAAGCGAACGAGCTGGCCGCGATCATGCGCGGATCGAAGCGGCGCATCAGCTGGCCCATGAGCATCGAGGTGAGAATGGCGGTGATGCCACTGGGAGCGGACACGAGGCCCGCCCAGGTGGCGGTGTAGCCGAGATTGCTCTGCAGCCATAGCGGCATGAGCACGATATTGCCGAAGAATACGGCATAGCCTAAACACATGGCGAGCGTGCCGAGCGCGAAGCTTCGCGACTTAAACAGACTCAAGTCCACGATGGGATGATGTTCGGTCAGTTCCCAGATGAGCCAGGCGGCGAAGCCCACTACCGTGACGACGAGCAGCGCAACGATGAACACCGAGTGGAACCAGTCCAGATCCTTGCCCTTGTCGAGCATGATTTGCAACGCGCCCACCCACACGAACAGAAGCGCGAGGCCGATGCGGTCGATGGGGATTTTGCGCGTCGGAGTCTCCTGCGACTGCAGGTTATTCCAGCACATCCAGGCGCAGAAGACGCCGACCGGCACGTTGATGAGGAAAATCCACGGCCAGATGTAGTTGTCGGAAATATAGCCGCCGAGCAGCGGACCGGCGATCGGAGCCACCAGCGTGGTGATGGACCAGATGGTCAACGCCGTGGTGCGCTTGTTGGGGCCGAACACATTGATGAGCAGCGCCTGGCTGCCGGGAATCATCGGTCCGGAGACCGCACCCTGCAACACGCGAAACGCGATCAGCGAGGGGAGGCTCCAGGCGAGTCCGCACAATAGAGAAGCGATCGTAAAGAGCACCACCGACACCACGAAGGTGCGCACCACGCCGAAGCGCTGCATGAGCCATCCGGTCAGGGGCACCGAGACGCCGTTCGCCACCGCGAAGGAGGTGATCACCCAGGTTCCCTGATCGACGCTGACGCCTAAGTTGCCGGCAATGGTGGGGATGGATACGTTCGCGATGGAGGTATCGAGGACCTGCATAAAGGTCCCCAATGCCAGCGCCACCGCGGTGATGGCCTTGCGTCCGCCGATCAGCGCCGGCGCGGCGCCAAGCGTGGCGGCGTTCGCGCTCACGGACGTTCGGCCAACATCAGCGCCCTTGCGCTCGGCGCACCCTCGCTGGGGCTGCCTACATTGGCGCTGCCTACATTGGCACTACCTACTTTGGCACTGCCATCGCTCGCCCGCGGCTTGTTGCGGCTGAGCCGTGCCCGCTCTTCGGCGTGCGGCCCCGCATTGTTCGCGATGATGGAGGCGATCAGGGTATCGACGCCCGGATCATCGCCCGCGCTCGCCTGTTTGGGCAGCGGCACATTGCGCACGGCGGTCGACATCAGCGGGCCCGATGTGTTGTGCAAGTCGACGCGCACTGTGGTCGAAAGTCCGACGCGCAAGGGATGCGCCTTCAGTTCATTGGGATCGAGGAGGATGCGCACCGGCACGCGTTGCACGATCTTGATCCAATTGCCGGAGGCATTCTGCGAAGGCAACAGCGCAAAGGCGTTGCCGCTGCCGGCGGCGATGCCCGCCACGCGCCCGTGATAGGTGACCTGATGCCCGTACAAGTCGGTGCGCACCGTGACCGGCTGGCCCGTGCGCATGCGCTCGAGCTGCACTTCCTTGAAGTTTGCATCGACCCACACATTCTCGAGCGGCACCACGGCCATCAGGGGCGCGCCGGCAGCGACCCGCTGGCCGACCTCCACGGAGCGTTTGGCGATGACGCCGCTCACCGGCGAGGTGAGCTCGGTGCGATGCAGGGCGAGCGCGGCATTGCGCACGGCGGCAGCCGCCGCCAACACTTGCGGATGATCGGCAATGGTGGTGCCGTCGATCTGCGCCACGGTTTGGCTCAATTGCTCGCGGGCCGCCGCGACATTGGCGCGCGTCGTGGTCACCGCATCGCGCGCATGCGAGAGCTCTTCGGCGGAAATTGCGCCATCCGCGATCAGGCTGCCGCGGCGCTGCAAATCATCATCAGCGGTGCGTTCCGCCTGTTCGCGCTGCGCGATCTGCGCCCGCAATTCCTGACCTTGCGCGAACAGGCCGCGCACTTGGCGCACCGCGCGCGCGAGATCCGCCTCGGCGTTCTCCTCGGCGATTTTCGCGTCCGCCGGATCGAGCTGCAGCAGCGGCTGCCCGGCCTCGACAAGTTGGGTGTCGTCCACATTGAGCGCCAGCACCGTGCCGGGAACTTCACTCGTCACCTGCACCACATCGCCATTCACGTAGCCATCATCGGTGCTCTCGAAATAGCGCCCGTCGAAGAACCAGTACCCGCCGTAGCCCAAAGCGCACAGCAGTACGACGGTCGCCAGACCGAACAGGCCGAAGCGCCGCGCACGATTGGGACTGGTCGCACTCGCGGCAGGCGCCGGGGCCGACGTTCCCGCAGGCCAGGTGACGGATGGCGTCGCGGACGCGGCGGTCGAAGGAGAGATCTCTTTGGAGTCGTTGGTGTTCATGGTGTTACCCGCGTCAAAACTTGATCGGAAGTCGGTGCCGGTGTCGTTGCGGCGCTCAATGCACGCGCGTCGAAGCTGCCGCCGATGGCGGTGAGCAGCATCACCCGCGCCACGGCTTGATTCGCGACGATGTCTACCATCGTTTGGCGCGCGGTGAGTACTTGGGTTTCGGCATTGAGAACGGAGAGATAACTGGCCAGGCCCGCGCGGTAGCGCTCCTCGGCGAGCTTGTAGGCAGCCTCGTTGGCCGCCAATGTTTGCTGCTGTTCGACTCGCTCACGCGCCAGGGCATCGATGCGGGTGAGCTGATCCGCCGTTTGCTGGACGGCGCGCAGCACCGTGTCGTTGTAGCTGTCGATCGCTTGGTCCAACCGCGCCTCGCTGCTCTTGTACTGCGCGCGCAGTCGCCCGCCATCGAACAGCGGCAGCGAGATCAGGGGGCCCGCACCGGCCCCGCGCGCGCTCCACTGCACCAGGTTGTTCAAACCAAACGCGCCGATGCCGGCGAGCGCCTTTAAATTGATGTCGGGATAAAAGGCGGCGCGATCGGAGAGGCGCTGCGAATCGGCTGCCTCCAGCCCTGCGCGCGCGGAGAGCACGTCCGGTCGGCGCGCGAGCAGGTTGATGGGCAGCGCGGTGGGCACCGGCAGGGCCGCATCGAGATTCAGCGCCGGCCGTTTGATCGTAGCGTAGGCATCAGCGCCCTGCCCCGTCAGCGCGGCCAGTTGGTGCACGGCCAGCTCCGCCGCGGCCTGCGCTTCATCGCGCGCCACGTGCGCCTGGGGCAGTTGACCTTCGGCTTCCCGCAATTCGAGCTGGGTGTCGACCCCCGCGGCCACGCGCCTTCGCGTGATGGCGACGATGTTTTCGCGCTGCGCCGCCGAGCGCTCGGCGATGTCGGCCAGGGCGTCTTCGCGATACAGCTCGACGTAGGCCTGTGCGATCGCCGTGCCGAGCATGAGCTTCGCATTCTCGACATCCAGTTCCGCGGAGTGGCTCAGCGCCTGCGCGCTATGCACCGCATTGGCCTGCTTCCCAAAGAAATCCAGGTCCCACTCGAGGGTCGCGCCCGCCTGGCCCATCCAAAAGGTGTGGCCCGCCAGCGGCGGCGGAATGAGATAGTTCTGCGGCGCGCGCTGATACAGCGCACTGGCGTCCAAGCTCGCCGAGGGCAGCAGCTTGGATTGAGCGATCTGCGAACGGGCTAGCGCATCAGCCACGCGGGCCTGCGCCTGTGCCAGCGTCGGACTGTCCGCAAGCCCGGCACGGATCAGGCGATCGAGCTGCGGATCCTCGAAGGATTTCCACCAAGCGTCAGGAACCGGTTCCACCGGTGCGCCCGTGAGGCCCACTCGAGTGTTGGCGAGCGCCGCCGGGTGCGAAGCTTCCTTGGGCGGCAGCACGCATCCGCTCAAGAGGACGCCTAATAGTAGTACGGTGCTTTTGATTGACATGGTTTTAGGCTTCGGTCGTTGCGATGCTCGGATCGATGTGCTCTTGCAACGTGGTATTGAGCTTGACCAGCAAGCGCAGCAATTCCTGCACTTCGGTCTTGGTGAAGTCGGCCAAGACCTCGTTGAGCTTGTCGATCACCAAGGGAATGAGCGATTCAATGGTCTCGCGGCCCGCCGGCGTCAGCTGCAATTCCACCTTGCGCCGATCGCGATCGCGGCGCACGCGCTCCAACAAGCCGCGCTCGGCGAGCTGGTCGATGACGCGCGTAAGCGCGCCGCTGTCGTGCCGATATTGCGAGCAGATGGCCTTCGGATTTACCGCGATGCCGTCGCGCAGCGAGGACATCACGATGTACTGCACGAAGCTGAATCCGCGCTGCTCGATCACCGGCTCCATGATGTCGAGCATCAAGGAATGCGCCCGTTTCACCAGGTACCCGACGCTCAGCTGCGCCTTGTAGGATCCGACCTGATAATGCTGCTTGGACATTGAATGCCTCGGCAATTACTGCTTTGGCAGGCATTATCCTCCGACGCGCCGCGTTGTCAACTGACCATAATTGGTCATTAAATCATTAACTTACGCGGGGATTGACCATTTCGCGGGCCAGTACAGAAATATCAAAATTGTATGAGCCGATGCGCGCGAGGTATCAAAAGGCAGCCGCAGCCGAAGTCCATACTGATTGCGCCAGGTGTCTTTCCAATTCACATTAGTCCTCGCGCTTCGTGCGACGAGTGCTGAATCCAACCCCAAAGTAAGCGATCCCCAGACCGAAGCCGGCGAGAATCACCAAAAACATAAACGCGTCGCTGATGCTCATGCGCAATGGCACCCCGACCAGTCGCAGTGCAGGCCCGGCGCCGGTTCCTGAGCTCTCGCACAGCGCGCGCGTTCCTTCTCGACGGCCGCGCGCGGCACGCCGGCGACATCCAGCGCGGCGGGCACAGCCGGCGCGGAGACCGTTGGATCCTGCGTTGATCGCTTCAGTGCGCTGACCACCATGGAACAAACCCACAGCGCAGGCGCAATCACACTGCCGCCCGGCATCGCAAACACTTCGAAGTCGAACTTCGAGCCGGCGCGCTGCCAGCCATTTGCCGCCCTCGCGGCCACCGATTCCAATTTTGCATTCATACCCTTCTCCTCGCCCTCAGCTGCCTCAGCAACATATGCCTCTGCAACACATGCCTGGGCAACAATCAACTCAAAAAAAACGCTAACTATTCGCCAGCATTTGTTTCAACGTCCGTTCCACTTCGCGGACCTGTGCCTTGGTCACGCCGTTCAACAACCGATTCAAGACCTTTGCGAGGCAGGCCTGCATCTTCGGAAAGGCCGCCTTTCCCGCAGCCGTTACCTCGAGCGACTGTTCGCGCCGCGTATGCGCAAGCGCCACCCGTCGCAGCAATTTCTTGTTCTCGAGCCGATCGATCATCCGGCTCATGGCGCCGCGATCGTAATCCAGGGTTCGGCACAACTCGCACGCCGACTTCGGTTCGCCCTTGAGCAAATTCGCCAGGATGACAAACTGCGCTCCGGTGACTTCGAGAGCCGCCAAGTCTTCGTCGAGCAGGAACTCTTGATCGACGCCTTTGAGAAGCGCCATGCGCACTTGCCCGACCAGCGGTGCCAGGCTGTTCTGGATATCCAGCGACTTCGCATCGTAGATGTCGTTCATCATGAATTCCCGCCATCGCGCAATATAGATGCCTGGGCAACAATTGTCAAGGCAGCTCTAGAAGCCTCGCCCTATTTGAAGTCCCCGGCCTTCACCGTCACAAAGTGATCGGGGACAACGAATTCCTGCATGGCCTTGTGGATTGCATCCGGGGTGGCAGCGCCGATGGCCTTCTCGAAATTGGCGTCCCACGTAAAGTCGCGGTTCCAGTACAAATGGGCGGCCAGATCTCGCGCAAGCGCCGCATCCGCGGACCGATTCAGGTTCATCTGCGATAGCAGCCCGGACTTGGCCGCGGCAATCTCTTCGGGCGTGAAACCGGTCGCGATGACCTTGGCCAATTCTTCCTTGGCATCGCTTTCAACCTTCGCGGTATTTTGCGGGGCGCTGGTGGCGAAGACGGTGAAGGATCCGACCGGATCAAGCGCATCCGCATGCACCTGCGACCCCACTCCATAGCTGAGTCCATCGTTCTGGCGGATGCGGGTCGTGAGCCGCGAATTCATCCCTCCGCCCAAGATTTGATTGCCGACTTCCAGCGCGGGATATTGTGGATCGTCGTCGCGAACTTTCAAAAGCCCTCCGAGGAAATAAATGGCATTGGCCTTGTCCGGTGTTGCAAATACCTTGGTGTCGTTCGCCGTGGCTCGATAGACCGCCGCCGCTCGCTCGAACGGACTTGGACTTTTCCAGCCGGCGTAGAGCTCGGTGAGTTCGTTGGTTGCGTCGGCAGCGTCAAAGTCGCCGACGAAGGCGGCTTCGCCATGGCTTGCGCCGTAGAATTGTTTGTAAAAAGACTGGATATCGCCGATCGAAACCGCATTGACGGCGGCGACATTCTCATCGAGCGTCGGCACGTAGCGGAAATCTCCTGCCGGGTAAGGCGAGAGCGAGCGTCGCATGGCATGACTCGCAATGGCCTGAGGATCAGTGCGCGAGTTCTCGATGCGTGCCAAAGCTCCGCGCTTCAGCTCGTCCAAATCGGCGGCCGGAAACGCGGGCTTCTGCAACACCTCAGCAATGAGCTTCAGTGTCTCATTCAGATTGGCTTTCGGGGTTTCGAAGCCGGCCGACACCCCCGCTGGGCCGCCGTTGATTCTTAGAATCGTCTTCAGCCGGGTGAGTTCGTCTTCGATCTGTTGCCGCGTGTGCGCCTGCGTGCCGCGCATCAGCAGCGCCGCGGTAAATTGACCGATTTCGGCCTTGTTCTCCAGCGACTCGAGGCTGCCGAAATGCAGATCGATGACGCCGCTGACGCGATCGCCCTTGGTCTTCTTCAGGAGATAGGCTGTTTTGATCGAGCCTGCCATGCCGCGCTTGACGCGCGCCTCGATATTTTGGGGCGTCGCGTCAAAGTGTTCGCCCTCGGCGACTGCCGCCTGGCCCGTATAGCCGGCGAGCAATGCGTCCGGTTTCGGCGCGGGGGTGATCACCGCGCGCAACGGCTTCTCGTCCGGAATGAACATCCCGACCGTGAGGTTCGAATCGATGAGATAAGTGTCGGCGACGCGCTTGACGTCCGCAACGGTGACTTTCTTTAAGAGGTCGCGATCCCAAAACAGCAGGCGCCAATCGCCCACGGCGACATTCTCGCTCAAGTTGCTTGCCATGTCCGGCGATGAGTTCAAGAGCCTCTCATAGCCATTGAGCTGATCGTTGCGGACGCGTTCGAGTTCGTCTTGCGAGAAATCCTGGCTGCGAACGGTTTGCAGTATGGCGTCCAACTCACGGCGGACCGCCTCCAAATCGCCGCCCTTCGGCAAGGTCACTGTAATCATCAAGAATCCCGGATCGTACATGGCCTCCACGTACACCGATGCGGACACCGCGAGCTTGGTCTCCACCAAACGCTTGTAGAGCAGCCCCGCCGGCCTTTCGTTCAGTAGCGAGGTCAACAAGCTCAACGACACGCTGTCGGGATGCGCATCCGCCGGCACGTGAAAAGCCTCATCGAGCACCTGCTCGCTCCCGGAGCGGCGCAACGTGACTTCGCGCATGCCATCCTGGGTCGGCTCCGCCGTGTAGAGATTCGGCAGAATGCGCGTCGGCTTCGGGATGACGCCGAACACCTTTTCTATATAGGCCAGCGTCGTCTTCGGGTCGAACTTCCCGGTGACGATCAAGGCGGCATTATCCGGCTGATAGTAGGTGTGGTAGAACTTCTGCAGGCGCTCGATGGGCACGCCCTCGATATCCGCGCGCGCGCCGATGGTCGGGTGGCCGTAGTTGTGCCACAAATAGGCCGTTTCCAGCACGCGCTCGCGCAACACATTGCCGGGACTGTTCTCGCCCGTTTCGAACTCGTTGCGCACCACCGTCATCTCGCTGTCGAGGTCCTTCTTGGCGATCAGAGAGTGGGTCATGCGATCCGCTTCCATGCCCAATGCCCATTCCAAATTCGCCGGTGTCGCGGGCAACGTTTCGAAATAGTTGGTCCGATCGTAAGCCGTGGTCGCATTCGCCCGCGCGCCGCGGCTGGCCAGTTCGTCCGTGATCTTAGGATGCGTCGGCGTGCCCTTGAAATTCATGTGCTCGAGCAGGTGCGCCATGCCGGTCTCGCCGTAGCTTTCATGGCGAGATCCGACTTTGTAGGTGACATTGATGCTGACCGTGCTACTCGACTGATCGGGATAGAGCAGGACCTGCAGGCCGTTCGTCAGCCGGTATTCGCTGACACCCTCGATGCTGCGCACGGGTTGCAAGACCGTCGCCGCCTTTGCCGCTCCTGCCGCGGTCTTGGGTGCGGCACCTGGAGTTTTTGACGCCGTGGCGGGCGCCTTGGGCGCGCCGGCGAAAGCGGCGGCGCCGGCCAGTGCCGCGAGACTGAAGATCACGGTCCTCACAGTCGAGCGCCGAGAGGCTAAATACGTCATTTCGTACTCCAAGACAGTCCGAACACGAGGCGGGCTTTTGCGGGCAAACAGAAGACCTAGCATTCGACGGGTAAGTTCCACAGGCTGCAAGACTTCGCGGCGACGCGCCGCTCCCTCAGCTCGCCGTCCCGTCCGGATCCCGCCAGGCGCGCTCGAACGGCAGCCTCCAGGCGAAGGGCGCGATGAGCTGATGAATGGCATTCGGCCCCCAGGATCCCGGGGCGTAGCTGCGAACCGGCGGCGGCGCTTCGAGCAACGCGGAGGAGACTTCCCAGAGTCGTTCGATACCGTCGGCTGTGGTGAAGAGGGTCCGATCGCCGCGCATGGCATCCAAGATCAAGCGTTCGTAAGCTTCGAGCACATCGCCGATGTGGTCGGTGTTATGCATGGCGAACTGCAGGCTGAGTTTGTCCAGGCGCATCCCGGGACCGGGACGCTTACCGTAGAACGACAGCGACAGTTTTGCCGCATCGGCCAGATCGAAGGTCAAATGGTCGGGCCCCTGCTCACCGATTCCTGATCCCACCGGGAACATGCTTTTGGGCGGTTCGCGAAAAGCGATCGAAATGATTCGCTGACCCTCGGCGAGGCGTTTACCGGTACGCAGGAAAAACGGCACGCCGGCCCAGCGCCAGTTATCGATGGTGCATTTGAGTGCGATGAAGGTCTCGGTGTCCGAGTCCGCGGCGACGCCCTCTTCCGATCGATAGCCGATGTACTGGCCCCGGACCACGTCTTCCGGTTTTATCGGCAGCATGCTGCGAAACACTTTGTTCTTTTCTTCGCTGATGGGCGCGGGCTCGAGCGCGGTAGGCGGCTCCATGGCCATGAAGCCCAGGATCTGAAACAAGTGCGTGACCACCATGTCCCGATACGCGCCGGTAGCTTCGTAGAAGCCGGAGCGCTTGCCCAGGCCTAAAGTTTCGGGGACGTCGATTTGCACGTGGGAAACGAAATTGCGATTCCAGATCGGCTCGAACAGGCCGTTGGCAAAGCGGAACGCCAGAATGTTCTGCGCGGGCTCCTTGCCAAGAAAGTGATCGATGCGAAAGATTTGGTCTTCCCTGAACACCTCGTGCAGCTTTTCATTCAGCAGCACCGCGCTGCTCAGATCCGTGCCGAAGGGCTTTTCCATGATGACGCGCGAGCGATCGACGATGTCGGCCTCGCCGAGCAGCTTGACGGCTGCGAGCGCCGAGCTCGGCGGAATGCTCATGTAGTGCAGCCGGCGGCTCTCCTGGCCCAACGAACGCTCGGCTTCCGCGACCGCCGCCTTCAGGGCCGCGGGTCCCGCGGTCAGCGGCACATAGCTCAAATTTTGAGAAAAGATATCCCAGTCCGCATCGATGACTTTTCGGGTCGAGAATTCATTGACCGCTTGCCGTGCGAGTTGACGAAATGCATCCGAATCCAAATTCTCCAGCGACACGCCGATAATCCTGCAGCCGGGGATGAATCCGACACTCGCCAGATGGAACAAGCCAGGCAATAGTTTGCGCTTCGCCAAGTCGCCGGTTGCGCCCATGAGCACCACGACTTGGGGGAAACTGGGACCGACTCCGCGCGCCACTTTGGCCATGACCGACTCTCCGAAGGGATACGGCCCTTCTATAACATATCAATACGGCAGAATTGAGTGCTCGTGGAGTCGCGGCTTTCGGCAGCGGTGGGAATTCGCGCGAAAATTCGTGGCCGGCCGCTGCCTCAAGGCTCGAGCGTGCGGAGCCGCTCGAGCGCCGCATCGCGCGCGCCGGCATCGTCGAACTCGATCACGATCTTGCCCGTGCCGTTGGTGCGTTGATGCAATTCCACGCGAAGCCCTGAGGCGCGCAGCACTTCACTGATGACGGCGAGCAAGGGAGGCGCTGGGGTGCGCTCCACCGGCGCTTGCGTCGCCTTGCGAACGTGGGATTCGGTGTCGCGTACGCTCCACTGCCGCGTGGCAATCAGCTGAGCGACGCGCACGCGTTCCGCGTCGTCGGCCAGTCCGAGCAAGGCACGCGCGTGTCCCATGCTGATCGTCTGGGTCTCGAGCATGGTGGTGACTTCGGCGGGCAAGTCGAGCAACCGCAGCAGGTTACTCACCGCGGCGCGCGAGCGGCCAATCGCGTGCGCGACCTGCTCATGGGTGAGCGCAAACTCCTCGATCAACCGGTGAAGCGCGCGCGCCTCGTCCGCCGGACTCAGCTCCTCGCGTTGGATGTTTTCGATCAGTGAGATCGCCAGCGCCTCCTGATCGTTGAAGTCGCGGATGATCGCCGGAACGTCGGAGAGTCCCGCGAGCTGCGCGGCCTTGAGGCGACGCTCGCCCGCCACCACTTCGAACTGATGCGGGAAGCCAGGTACCGGCCGCACGATGAGGGGTTGAATGAGGCCTGTGGCCTTGATCGAGGCGACCAGTTCTTCGAGAAGTTCGGGACGGGACTCGCTGCGCGCGGGCCTCGAGCTGGCGCGAATCGCCTTGATGGGGATTGAACCCAAGCCTTGGCGATAGAGTCGCCGAGGGTGCGCGTTCAAGAACGCCTGCAGCTCGCCCATCCCTCCTGGGGTTGCACTCATGCGCTCAAGCCTACCGCAAACCCGGGCGCCAATCGAGGCGGCTGGAAAGTCGAAGAAATTGGCCCCGTTTTGAGGCTGGTTTCGCCCCCCGAACGGCCTCTCGAACCGCCTTCGCAAAATCGCCTTTCAGAGGGGTTTTCCGCGTAAAAGATGCGTTTTTTGCGACTTGGTGCGCTCTTTTTAGGGCTGGAAATGTCAGGATGCGCCCCCATCTTCAGGCGCGTACCGCTGAATTGTGCGGACCTGCCTTTGGATTGAGAACAGGAGTTTTTGACATGTTTGCGACTATTACTCGTTGGAGCCACAACACCCTTCTTTTGGCCATGGCGCTGCTCACCGCCGCGTTGGTCGTCTTCGCGATCTAGCGCTCGCGTTGCGCGGTGGGATCCCGCGCGCCAATTTCTTCTTTTAGTATGGCGCTCGGGACTTGAAGGCCTCGCTCGCATACGGGTCCGGTCGGCGAGCGGCATGCTTGAGCCGACCGCGTGGTTCTTCGACCGGAACTACGAGGCGGCGCACCGCGAATGCCTTCGCCCGCGCAGCGTGTTAACAAATCGTAATTGGAACTGAGGCGTTTCGAGCCGCTTTCGATGAAAGCGCGTCGTGAGTTCAGTCAACGGTTGCTCCTGCCTGCCCGTTGTACCTCGTGTAGATTCAAAATTCTCTCGAGGAGCGCCATCATGAACAAGCTAGCCGCCGTTGCATTCACCGCAGTTCTCGGAGTGAGCGGCATCGCTTGCGCCACAACCGCCAACGCCAATCCCTACGTCAGAGCGGAGGTGGTTGTGCCACGAGTCGTTGTGCCGCGAATCGTCGTCGAACCTTTCGCCTTCGCGCCGGGATTCGATGCGCCGTACTACGCACACGCACCTTACGGTTGGCGCCGTGGCTATGGCCGCTGGGCCTATGGCTGGAATCGCCACTTCTACCGTCGGTAGGAAACGCGAACCATCCCGATATGAGATTGTTGGCGGGCAAGCGCCCGCCAACGCTTCATTGGAACCTCGCACGCCACGAATTGACTTTGCTGACGACGGACAGTTCCTGCTTCACGAGAACGACACGGTGGCCATCAGCAAAGACGAACGAGCCTTTTTCGAGCGCCTCGGCGCGCGCATCGCCGAACTCAGAAAGACCCAAGGCATCACCCAAGTACAGTTCGCCGAGTCCCTGAACGTCTCCCAGCAAACCGTCAATGCGTATGAGGTCGGGCGGCGGCGCATGCCGGTCTCCGCGCTCCCGGTCATCGCAAAACTATTGGGCGTCTCTCTCGAAGAACTCGTCGGCGAAGAGCCCAGGGCCGCGAAGCGGGGACCATCACCGAAGCTGCAACAGCAGATCGAGCGCATCCAGCAACTGCCTAAAACTCAGCAGCGCTTCGTCATGCAAATGCTCGAAGGCGTACTCAGTCAGGCGGGCCGCTGACACCACCGTGGCAAGTGTTAAAGCTCCAGTCCCGACCGAGGACATCACCCGCGCCATCCTCGTCCTGCGCGGCCATCGCGTGCTGCTCGATACCGAGCTTGCCGCCCTCTACGGGGTAACCACCAAGCGCTTCAACGAGCAGGTTCGCCGCAACGCCAAGCGTTTTCCAGCCGATTTCATGTTCCAGTTAACAGCCCAGGAGGCAGCGGCTTTGAGGTCGCAAATTGCGACCTCAAACGCACCGCCCCAAGGTCGTGGTGGGCGGCGCTATCTTCCCTATGCCTTCACCGAGCACGGCGCCATCATGGCCGCCACCATCCTCAACAGCCCGCGTGCCGTCGAGATGAGCGTCTACGTGGTGCGCGCCTTCGTGCAGCTGCGCGAGATGCTCGCCTCGAACAAGGAGCTCGCCCGCCGCTTCGCGCAGCTCGAGACCCGGCTCGATAAAAAGCTCACCACCCACGATGAAGCCATCGCCGCCATCCTCTCGGCCATTCGCCAGCTCATGCACCCGCCGGTGCCGAAGCGCCGGCCCATCGGATTCACCGCTGATCTCACCAAGAAGTCGTAGCAACTGCGCAAAGCCCGATGGCCCAACTTGGACCAGATTGCTGGCGCTAGCCTATCCTGCCATCACAAAATCTAGACCCAAAATGCCAGCTATGTGATTCACGCATGCACGCAGCAAACCAGCAAATGACATCGCCACAAAGTTCGGCTGCCGAACTTCCTCGTTGTCGTGCAAAGAAAGGCGACGCAGCCGTTGGCTGTCATCGCAAGAGGGCGTCGGGTGTGACACTCCCATACCAACCCCAAGAGCCGATTCCGGGCCCGAGCCACTACCGCTCGACTTTTAGCCTCCCCATCAAGGGTCCGGTATCCGCCCATCGTACAGATCCCACAGATCCCCGATCGACCGCTGCACCAGATCGCCGGCCACTTCCACGGCATCAGGGAAATAAGCAACCCCTTCGGTCCCTAAGTCCACATGCTCCATGGCGAGCCACAGGCTGCGCAGAAACGATACGGACTTCTCCAGATTGCGCGAATCCTCGTGGATCATCCCCTTCAAGCGCGCCCGCACACGGATGCGCCAGCCTCGCCGACCTTCAGTGTAAGAGTGCGGCCGCGTCGTCGCTCTACTAATTCTTATGTTGCGGGATCGGGAGATGATTCACAAACTCTGAAAAGCTAACGAATTTCATTTCATTGGGGGTGCCAGAAAATCCCTTTTTAAGCTTTTCTCCGCAAAGCTCGTCCTTGCAAAACACTACGACGAGTTCATCCTCGGTTTTAGGCATGCGTTCTAAGAGTGGAACCAACGCATCTACAAATTTGCTCACATCTTCTTTAATCCTGTCAGGCCGAATGAAGGATGCGGGCCGAATGGCACGATAATTAGCGATATGTGAAGCCGTAGCGAAAACATTTTCTGTGCCTTCGCTCGCGGTACTCTGCATCCACGCTTCTTCAAATCCGCGATGAATGACCCCAACGGCGCCATCCAACGCGTAGAAAGTCCCCCCGGAAACCCGATGAGCTGCCTCGCAATAAAAGTAAGGAGTTACGACACTGTTCTTGGCATACAGTTTGCGGGACTTGAGAACCCGCTGAAATATCCAACCCCGCTGATTCAGTGAGCTTGTGAGCGCCGCTAGTATCTCTCTCGCAGAATGCGACCGTGTCATTCTATTTCATCAAACACGAATATCACGCCTGTTGGGTACTGAACTTTCGATCCGTAAGGGAAATTTGCAGAAGTACGACTTTGAACGGCTCCGCCTTTAGTTGCGATACTTGCATCTTTCATTTGCTGCTTCAACGTGTAGGGTGAGTTGTTGACCTTCACTTCGAATCCTGTATCACCTCTGCCATTCGGTCCACCATTTGCAACAAGATCCGTGATTCGAAGGCCTAACGCGGTCGACACAAAAAGATGGGTCGCCCGAATATTCCAGCCTTGTTCGCGAAGTTCTGTCTCAGCTACCGCTTCACCAGCTACTCCTATTGCTTGCCAGTGAGCAAGCTTTGCATTCACTTCCTCAATAGAGTCAAGATGTTTTTGCAGATCTTTAACTATTACACCCGCCACCGCTGCCACCGCCGGGGATATGGCGGCCGCTCGTTGCCCCCATTGTTCAACGGCCCGCGCATACTGAGCTCCCTCTAGCGCCCCATTCGTACCCGTGGTATTGCCTCCCGTGCTGGCGCATGTGCCGTCATTGTTCTCAATGTTCGACCCAGTGCAATTGCCACTCGCATCCGTCTTGTCCGTCGGATCATTGCCTGTATATGTATATATGTTGACAGGCTTGGTGTTGGGAGTTGGCGACGGTCCGTCCCGACCGGTCTGCAATCTGGGCTAAGGTCAATGATAACCTTTAGAAGAAAGCAGATTTTCGGATTTACTCATTTTTGAGATAAGTTCTTTCTTCAAGAATTCTATCCTGCTCCTCAAATTTTCTGCATTTTCGCGAGTTGGGGCAGCCGTCACCGGAAACACATTTCGGAGATCGCCAGTTGTTTGGACCGCTGAAATCCAATCCTCCATCAATTCGCAGTATCGAGTAAGAGCGTCAGCAGGATTGTCGCTGGGCTCAACTACTAAGTACGCGTTCGGCAAGTCTCCGACCACTATCCACAGTTTGTCATCCGTGCCACGTATTTTTTCCGAAAACTCAACGAAGAAGATCGCAACAACTCGACCTACACCATAAGCAAGATACATTTCCTTGATTCGCGGGCACCAGGCAAATGAACTTAAATAGTCACAAGCATCCGTCGCCATTTTGCGCAATAGAGCGGTATCCTCCTCGTCTTCTCCGACAATCTCCGAGATGCGTTGATATCCAAGTTTATTCACTTGATTTCACCCATCAACAGAAATTGAAATATTGACCAAAGATTCACCTCGTGCGATGACAGGCGCTAAATTATGACTGCGGCGAAATGACCGGCGTTGGCGGCGGCGATTGACTAGATTCGACGCCAAGATCATACGCGCCGGATGCCTGATACAAAAATTCAATAGGGCTCATATTAGGATTCTTCCGAAGGTCTATAATCGCTCCTAGCACAGCAATGAGTGCTCGGCTGCGCTAGAGCTTGTTTTTAACGTGCTAGATAGAGTTCACTTATCTCTTGAAGTCACGTTGTTAATGTGCTTTTGTATATGCTAGTAGTGTGGCTGGGGGTTGAAATTCTTTGGATTATTTGGTGCTTTTTTATGGTTTTCGCTTTTATGTGAGTTATGTTTTGGTTGTGGTTTGTATAGTTTTTTGGTTACGATTTATAGTGTAGTTTTTTTTATTGTTTTTTGAGAGTAGAGGGTGACTTGGTTTTCTCTGGCGTGTATTGGTTTAGGGTTTTTTATGAACGTTATCACTAGTGTAGCTTTTTGAATAGGATGATTAGTTTACGTGGTTATAGTATTAGTAATTTAGTTGTTTTCTTTTTTAAGATAGGTAGAGTTTATTTTATAGGTAGGATTATTGTAGGTATATGTATAAAGATTGTGGAGGAGAAAGCGTTGAGGGTATTGTTGCGTAATGAGTATGGACATTTAAGTATGATTAATGTTATTAAGAGATTTTATATTGGATAGTGTTTAAAAAATAGTTTTGAAAAGTGTTAGCGTTGTAATGAATAAGTAAGAGAATGTTAAGAATGGTATGGTTTGTAAGTTAAAAGAGTAGAAGAAATTGAAATATTAGTAGCGTTGAGTGTTGTAACTTAATTAATAAGGATAAGGGGGTATAGTGATTAATAGGGAAGAGATAGTGGTATAGATTTAATTTAAATATGGTAGTAAAAAGGTTATGAGAAAGGTGGTAATTATAGCTTTTAAGGAGAACTTTAGGTAGATGGGGGAATTTATAGAAGAAGTTATAAAGTTGGGGAAAATGAGGTAAAAGATGTTGTTTAGTATTATTATATAGTGTATAAAATTGTTATTTTGTTTTATAGATGTTTTTTTGTTTTTGTTGTATTTAAGAGTTATAGATATAAGTTATTAGTATTGGAAGAGTTTGTTTGATAGTTTATTTATAGTTTATTGAGTGAAGGAAGTTATTTATAGAATAGAGTAAGAAGTAAATAAAATGGAGATTGTGATTAAGTTGAGTAATATTTAATAATTAAGTATTTATATATTAGTTTTTAGCTTTATAGTTGATGATAAGAATTTTGGGATTATAGTAGATGAGAGTTATATTTTTGGAGAGTAATATAAGGTTATAGTAAGGAGTAGTTGAGTTGAGTGTATTTGTTTTAGAAGTAAGTTTATTATTTGAAGTTGGTGTTAGATTATTAGTAATAGATTGTTGAATAGAAGTGTTAGATTTTGTATGTGGTGTTGATTTGTAGTAAGAATGTTTAGAAGTATTAGTATTAGATTGAGTTATTGATATTAAATTTGGAGTAAGGAAAGAGATATTTATAATAATGTGATTATTTGTGATATGAAAGTTATAAGTAGTATTATTAGTATAATAATTATAAGTGTAATAGAGTAAAGTAAAATAAAATTATAAATAAAATATGACGTATGCATATAAATTCAAATCGTCATTGGTTCCAATTGGATCCGTCTGCAAGAACCTCCCTAACAATGGCGAGTAGACCCTTGCCTTGTAGTAATATAAATGCGCCTCGGGAATCGCAGTCTGGCCGGTATAGCGAAACCGAGATCCGGTCCAACTGGGATTTGGCTCACCATAAGGGCCATACGTATAAACCGTTGCAGCACCGGTATTGTCCGTCGTCGCTATTACGGATCCTCGCTCGTCTGCGTGCAGGTGATTGCGAGTGGCAAGAGTGGACCCTTCGTACCAGACAATGGGATCGTCAGTACCGGGGCCGTGAACGTAACGACGAAGGACGCTGCCTGATCCGTTGTATTCTGCGACCAGAGTAGGTCCGTCGTAGAGATATTGTGTCGGCGTGGTTGCGACCATCGTTTGTTGCAAACGTCCCAGCGGGTCGTAAGACAGTGTTACGGCCGTCGGTGCAGACGCAGTCAACAGGCGGTTCTCAACATCGTATGTGTAGGTGTCGGTACCGTCCGATGTCAAGTTTCCGCGGGCATCGTAGGCGTATGCGGTACCACCGACGGTGGCGTACCGATTGAGACCGTCGGGTACGTAGGCAGTGTTGGCGACAGCTGGGAGCCAGTCATACAGGGCATTGTTACTGGATCGCGTTAGAAGTTGACTCGCTAAGGTGTATTGAAATGTCAGAGAAATATCCTGAGCAGTTCCGGCAACATTATGTGCAAGCGTGCCTAGACGGGATGCCAAATCGTACCCGGTGAAGGTGGTGCTTGTGCCATTGCCACGTGTAAGGGACATCTTTCTCGACAGATTGTCATATTGATAAACCGCCAAAACACCGGCGCCGGTTGTCGCGCCATTCTCGCGAATTTGGTATTCGCGGTTTAGGGCATCAAAGTCGTAATTAATATAATTCGTATCCGGCCAAGTCACGCGAATTCTATTGCTTGATAGGTCGTATTGGTATGACATCGGGCGACCGAATTGCGCCTCGCTGGTAAGGCGTTTTGCAGTGTCGTAAGCGTAAGCAACACCGCTTGTGGTCGGCGTGGTCGAGCTGCCGAAGTAATCGGTCAATGGTCGACCGGCAAGATCGTAGGTCGACCAGACATCCGCAGTCGTCGTGCCCGGCAGAATCTTCGTTACTTGCCGATTGAGACTGTCAAAATTGTAGTTGATCACTTGACCATCGCGCTTTCGGACCGACTTGCGATTGTCATTCGCGTCGTAAGTGTACGACTCGAAGTCGGTTGTACTGGCGGCCAGAGATCCAATGGTGGGAAGAGGGAACGAGAGCATGATCAGTCGATCCACTCCGTCATACGTCATGCCAGTTAAATTGTTATTGGCATCCGTGATGCTGGTCTGCTTGCCATTCGGCGAGTATGCGTAGGCGCCATAGAGAAATTTACCCGTGCCGTTGTAGCTAGTGGGAACCCATCCCGAGCAAGTACTAGGCGCCGTTGTTGAATCCCAGCCCCGCCATGTGCAAAGAGTCTGCCCAGCTAAATCGTAAACAGTACCGACGCGCCGGTTGTCCGGATCAGTTACGAGTGTGGGCCGATCCATTGGATCATAGCCGTACGCTGTCGTGTCTCCAGCACCATCCTTTTCGGTCAAAATCTTGCTGTTGTCCGTATATGTTGTCGTCTTTAGCGCTTGCCAAGTCGTTACAGTCGTGCACGGTGATGTCGAAAAGACTGTCGCACCGTCTTGTTCCTGCAGTAGCCTGCTCAACGTCATAAATTGTCTTTTCGGCTGCGATAAGACAAGCCGTCAGACCTCCGTTGTGGTGCAAGGTGACTGTTGTTCACCTCGCAGCATCATATGATATTCGGTCACATTGAGTCGCGGGTCCGTCACGGACGTATTATTGCCATTCGGATCATAGGCGTAAGAAGTTACGGCGTTGATGCCACTAGGATCAGCTGTGGTGGGATCAAGCGTGGTTGTGAGTAAATTTCCACCATTGGCCGCAGTATCGTAAGAATTCGAGACGACCAGATTGAGGTTGGATCCGTGGCGGTCAGCTTTTGACCGAGCGAATTGTAGGTAAAGGGGTGAGAACCGGATTCGCCTGCGTGGGATCTGGTTTGCAACGAGTGGCATTCTGCAATAGCGACGTGCCGGAGCCCGATGGATAGTAGTTGAATGTGGTGAGACACCCGAGGGCGTCAGTAATGCTCGAAGGCTTATTCCAAGTCTGATTCCACACGGCCTGGATAGCCGGGAACGTTAGGGAAGAGCCCGGCTTGGCGATCCTCGTCAGGCTCGTCGTGTTGTTGTGATCATCATAAGCAAACACCTGCTGGTTTAGTTCAGGATAGGTGTAACTCGTGACTCGGCCGCGGCCGTCGTGCGAAACCGTCGTTTCATGTCCCAACTCATCGTAATATTGCACCGCTCGATGGTAGATGTCATACACCGCAGTGTAGTTTCCACCTGCGGGATCAATTCGATCGGCACGAGCTCCTTCGCCAATAAAGAATTGATAGGGGCCCGGAGTGCTGTTGCGCAACGCTTCTGCATCCTCAGCAGTTTCTGCGCGATTTAAAGAGTCGTACGTATAGGCGAGTGCAGGACTCGCACTATTATCCGCGGTGAAGACGTTGGTGAGGAGATATCGAAATCCTGTCAGCGAAGAATTTATCGTTGTGGTTGCTCCAGCAGGGTCAATCTGCGTGCTAGTCGTGGGGAAATCTCCCACCGGTGCATCGGTGATACTTACAGAACGGAAGTCCGCGCCCGTCAGTTTTGTCGGTGTCACGGAACAACGCGCCGAGGAAAGGGATTTTATATAAGATAGGGCACGCCGGATTTGGTCTTCGATTTGCTCTCCGTAAATCAGCCCCCCTAAGGCGATGGTGTCGCCGTTCTTCACAACCACGGTGGTCGAGAGCTTGCGTTGTTGAATGGTGGGTCAGTCGATCCCAGAGGTGGTCGTGGGGACAGAGTTACTCACTTCTTGGGTGATGTCCATTTCTACCAGTCCGTTTTGATTGACCTGCGGGGTGACGCTCAAGATCACGCCGGTATCCTGCATTTGCACCGAGTTGACGATGGGAGCGTCGGGATTGACCACACTGACGGCAGACTGCGTGGCGATGGGGACCTCATCGCCGACCTGCAGCTGTGCTTCATGATTGTTGAGGGTTACCAACTTAGGCGAGGAAATGACCCGTACCGTCGTGACGGTTTCCAGCGCGTTCAGTACCGCGCTAATATTGGTGCTACCCGTAAAAAGATAGGAAAGCCCGGAAAGCTTTGCGAGACGGCGCCCGTGGCAGCATCACTCAAAGTAATCGGCCCCTTCTTGCCGTTGTAGTTCCACTGAATACCGTAGCGGAGCTCGTTGTTCAGCGTGACTTCCGCCAAGGATGCCTCGATGAGCACTTGTCGGCTGGGGCATCCAAGCGCAGCAGTGCCGCCTCGATGACGCTGAATTCGGCGGGTGTCGCGAGCACGAACAGCGAATTGCTGTCGTTGTTGGCGACGATTCGAAGATCCCCTTGCTTCGGAGTATTTTGACCGAGACCCAGTTGACCTGCCGAGGAGCCAAGCAAAGGCGGATAGAGATTATTGGCGGCGTTTGATCCCGCGCCGGGAGCGGTCGAGGGGATAATGCCCGGGGCGAGACTGGCGTTCACGCCCGAGTTAAAGCTAAATCCTGAGGCTGAACCATTATTGCTCGACAGTCCGTTGCGCCTTTGCTGAGTTAGATCGTCCTCGGTTGTGGGCAGAGACAGAATTTTGTTTAAGGATTTGGCCAAGTCCGCGCCCGTCCATTTTGTACGTCGTAGACGTAAATGCGTCGAACCGCCGAGGTTCCGCCAACATCCAGCCGCTTGACCCAAGTCTCCACTGCCTTCAGGTATTCCTGATGCGGTGTGATTACGAGTATCGTGTTCAGCCGAGTGATGGGAACCAATTGCACAACGCCCGCAAGCGGGCTCTTCGGGTCCGCGAAGATTTCAGCAAGTTCCGTCACCGCCGTCTTTGCATCTACGTAGTTAAGATTAAAAAACCCATAGGACATTCCGGCCAGCCAATCCACATCAAAGGTCTTGACCACATCGAGCATAGTGCTCAGTTCTTGACTGCTTCCTGCCAGTAGAAGCAAGTTGCGTGCTTCATCAACCTTCATGAGACCGCCCGGCGGGGCGAATGGCTGCAGGATTTTTTCCATCTCTGTGGGACTGGTAAATTGCAAGGGCACGATCTGGATGGAAAACCCTGCCTGGGTGCGATCCGTCGGCAGATTGATGGAAGTCACCCGTCGCGGCGCGTCTTTCACGGGAACTACATGGTACGTGCCGTTGACTTGAACCAAGGCCAGGTCCTGAACTCGCAGCGCCGCTTCGAGTGCGGGTAGCAGCTCCTCGGCGCTCAAGGCTCGACTCGAACGCAATGACATGGTGCCTTTCACGGATGGATCGATTGAATAATTCAAGCCCAAGGCTTCACCGAGCACCGAAGCGACCACCTGATTGATGTCGACGTCGGTAAAGCTAAGCTGGATACCGTCTTTGGCATTGGGCCGCGGCTCCGATGGCTCACGAGTGCCCGGCGCTCCGGTGAGAATGCCCGTGCCCGGATAAATGTTGTTAGGACGGGAAACCGTGCTGGGTGCCGTATCCGGAAGTTGGATGGCGTTGGAACTTGACTCCGCAGTTGATGCTGGCACCGTCGTGTGTCCTGGGGTCGGCACGCGCACCGGCGCGGGCTCGGCACGCCGCGAGCATCAGCATGGTCAAAACAGAGACGATTCGTGAGATGCGCGTCTTCAATGATGCTCTCTCAATTTCGTGGCGGTGGTGGCTGGAAGGTTCGCGGCGCATGGCTGACCGCTTGAGGTGGGGGGAGCACAGCCGTGCCACCGCCGGTCGTTCGCATTCCAGACTGAGCCACATAGGGCGTAACAGTGCCGTGGACCAATCCGGATACCGTTGACTCGCTCGCTGCTTTTAATTCGATTTTCTGGGCATCCCTCATGAGGACTACTCGCTGCGCATCGATGCTCTCTACGCGCCAGCCATCGAAGTCATCGCCGACATGGACCGTACGATTGCTTTTGTCGGACTTTTTCTTGACGAAGGCCAACCTCTTTCCCTGGGGTAAGCTCATGGTCCCGGCAAAATCATAGTCCGGCACGGCAATACTCTGCCCCGGCGGCGGGGGTTGAAAGAACATGCGATGTGTATAGAACACGGCGTTATCGCGCACGGCAGCCAGGTCAACATTGGCGCCGCCTCGGCGCTGAGCACCGACACATCCGGCTCAGCGAAATGTCGCGTTGCCAGATGTTCGGGTTGGCGCGCTCGATCTTGGCCCCAGCATGCAATCACAACCAGGAGCACGGTAAGCCACCGCAAAACAATGTCAGCAGCACGGTTGAGGATCGCCAGCGGTGCTCGAAGATCACGTGTGACCGCGCCGATGAAATCATGAAACCGACATTTCCGCTTGAATGGATAGCGTTGGATTCGTGTCCGCGGGCTGGTAGTTGGGCGCCTGAATCATCAGATTCTCGATGCGCAACAGTTGGGCATGCGAATGCAATCGGGCCAGTGACTCGGTCAGTTGATCAATGGTGAGCGATAGCGTCACCTTCGTGGCAACAGCGTCAGCGGTCCTTCGACCACGACCGGTACCGCCGTCATAGAGGTCGGGTTGTTGGGCGCTTTGAAGACTTCACGTAAGTCTGATTGCAATTGCAACACAACCTTGTCGGCCTTCTGAGTGTCGTAGAAGCGGGACCAGCGAGGACTGGCTTTAAGGGCGGCCAGAGTTGCTTCGATGCTTCTGTCGTGAAGACACCAACGAACGGTCGCGACTCAAAGCATTGAGGTCCGCACCGCGCTGATCGGCGTTGTGGCGAAAATAACTCGCGACGGGATCGATAAGCCCGAGCCACAATAGTGCGAGTGCAACCCCCAGCAGCGCAATCGCGATGCACCGCTGCTGAAGGGGGGACAAAATGCGAATCACCGCGCCCCCTTTAGTTCAGCCGTGAGTTCGAAACGATCAAGGCCGGTGCCGATGCCGAGCGACATGGAGGATCTTAAGGCGACATCATTGAGCAGATGCGAACTTGAGATGAGTTTCACGACAGCGCCGGAATTCGGGGAGACTCCGACGATTCGCACATGACTGTGTTGAAGCTCGAGCGTCGTGAGCCACGTACTTTGAGGAACCAGCATGGTCACCTCAGCCAATAAGGCTGTCGCCGACGGCGCGGCCTCGAATTCCGCCAGTGCCGTCAAGGGCTCGAGGCGCGCCAGCAGCTCCTGACGATGTGCCAAAGCGGCCGCCGCGGGGGCCCGGGTGATCGCCTTTGCATGCTCCAAAGAAATCTTGCCGCGGTAGGCTTGGGTCGCGGCCACGGAGGCACAGGCGAGCCCGAGGGTTGCGGCAACGCCGACCAAGATGAGATCCGATCGTTGTAATTTGAGCTTGTGGCCGAATAAGCCATCGGCTGCAAACCGAAAACGCCACGCAGACGCTAGCGGCTCGCCCAGATGAGTCGAAACAACGTGCAGCCCCCAAGCCCGCAGGCGATCGATAAGCGGAGTGACGTCGGCTTTTTTCAGCGCTGCAAGATCGATGCTGGCGGCATCGTCAATTGTGCCGCCAGCGGCAACCTCAAAGTCCGTCAACAAATCTTTGGCATCGAGGGGTAGGAGTTTGGGCAATTGAAGCACAATTGCACTGTCAAGATGGGGCAGCACCGCGAGGGGGACTTCGACCCGCCGCACGAAAGCCTTGCCAGGGCAGACGACTAAACGAACTCGATTGCTTTTTTGCAATGCAGCTAACAGCGCCGCGGGTATGGGTTCTGGCCACTCGCTGGTACTGGTGTTGATTCCGGGGATCTCCAGAATGACTTTCGGTTCGGGAGAGTTCTCATCAAGAATCAACAGGCGAGCCGCGCCCCAGTAGACGTTTAATATCCGCCTGCGGCTCGGTACGAGAACGTCGATTAGATCATTACCCGATGCCCGTAGCTCTGCCGCCCACCATCTTAAGAATCGTGAGATCAGTTGCAGTAACCCGTCGACGTTGAGTTTCACGCGCCGCTCCGACAGCGACGACTTACGACGTCAAAACACGCAGTTGGCGGGGGTATCGATGCGCGGTTCGATGTAGAGTGGTGGCCAACGTCGCTTGTCGTTGACTCCAAATGCGACATCGATCCGAATTAGCTTTGGCAGCTTGTTGGAATCCCAATGATCCACCCATCGACCCGGGGTCGCCTCGGGTTTCAACCAGAATTGAACCGCCAGGGACGCCACGCGTGGCAGCAACGTTTCAGCGCTTTGATGGCCGGATCCGCCTTCTTTGTCTGACCAAGATCGGATTTCCAGCGACCTGGAAGCGGCCGATACGCCGACTTCGTACCGCAAGATTCCGTCTACGGTCGCCTCGGGTGCCTCACCGAAAAACTCCAATGACGCGCCGTTACTGGTCAGAAACAGCGGCTGACGGATGTCGCCGGTCGATCGGTTGTCAGGATAGAGAGCGCCCAAGCGAAGCCTCAGAATTTCCTGGGCTTGCGCGATATCATCAGTGCCGGACACAGCGCGCGTGACTCTCTGCCAGGTATGGCCGCCAATTTGCAAAGAGGTGATGAGAATGACCGCGATCAAGCCCATCAAGGCGAGCGCCACCAGGATCTCGATCAAGGTAAATCCGCGTTGCTCGGCGCGCGGCATCATGGGGCCACCCACGGCTGCAGCTTCAAGGTCGATAGTGAGAATGATCGTTTGCCTGCGAATTCAGGCCAACTCACTGTGACGGTCACCTGGACCGTCGGCACGGTGTACGGAACTTCGTCCGCCGGCGCGACGTTCTTGTGCTCGCTGAGTTCGTAGGCGTACTCGCTCCACTCACCCTGCGAAGACCCGTCAATCAGCGGCCATTCGGTTCCAGCCCGGGCCAGAAGTGAGCGTGCGATGAGCGTCGCCTCGTTTAAGTGCGCATCGTGACCGGTGCGAAGCAGCGCGCTTTGAAAAGTCGCATACAAGGCACTCAAGGAGAGTCCCAATATCGCAAACGCGATGACCATTTCAATCAGTGTGAAACCTGCAGAAGGACGCCGCGTGGTCATTCAATGAGCTCCGCGCGGCCGGTGATCTTCCCGATCTCAATGCTGGCTGTACGATTGGGGAGCTGAAGATCGATTATGCCGCCGGTGGAGGAGCCGTCGGAGAAAAACATCACGCCCAAGCGCGGTGGGATGGCGTCAGTGTGCATTCGCGCGATGACGCCGGTGGGCAATTGATGCGTTTCCGCACCGCTCTGATAACCGGTTCCGCCTCGCAGTAAATCAACTGTTTGCGAAGCACCGCTGAGTCGCGCGGTCATGCGAGTGCTTCGCAGTGCAGCGAGCAATTTCTGTGCTTCGTTGCGAAGCTGCTGTCTGGGAAAGAGCCGCGGGGCGGCGAATGGCCACGCTCCCGCCAGGAGCACCATGATCGCCAGGACCACCAGCAGTTCGAGCAACGTAAAGCCTCGACTACCAATTGCCGATGTCACGGGCATCTCCTTCACCGCCTTCTTTGCCGTCTGACCCCAAGGAGTAAATATCGACGTCGCGATGTTTTCCGGGGTGCTTATATAGATAGGGATTTCCCCAGGGGTCTATGAGGCTGTCTTGCTTCTGCACATACGGTCCATCCCACTTCGGCTCATTCGTCGGTGCTTGGATGAGTACTTTGAGACCCTCTTCGTTGGTCGGAAGCCGTCCCGTGTCGATCTGAAAATAACTGACCGCTGCAGTGAGTGCATCGACTTGGATTTTGGCGGTCTCTGATTTCGCTTTCGACAAATGCTTCATGACTTGCGGCGCGGCGATGCTGGCTAGCAATGCCAAAATCAGCAGAAACCACCATGAGTTCCAACAGCGTGAATCCCAGTAAGTTGCTGCGGGGTTTCATGTCAAAACGCCAAGTCGTTGAGACTCAAGATCCCGACCAGAACCGAGGCAATGAGTGCCGCGACAATGGCCCCCATGACAATCGTAATGCTGGGCACCAAAACGCTTAGCAGCCGATCGATTGTGCCTTGCGACTCACGATCAAGCGTATCGGCAGCCTCAATGAGTAAATCATCCAATCGACCGGTTTCTTCGCCCACTCGAGCGAGCTGCACCGCGGCTTTGGGGAATACCTCGCCGCGGTCCAAGAGCAACGAGAGATTCAAACCTTCCTTGAGGCGCGTATGCACGTGGCGTGCTGCAGCGAGGAGCGCACGATTTTGCAGCATGCCTAGCGCGACGCTCGTGGCCTGGGGCAAGGGCACGCCACTTCTTGACAGCGTGCCGATCGTGCGCAGGAAGCGGCTGGTCTGGGTCTTGGCGATCAGGCCGAAGGTCCATCGAGCCTTCAATACGCGAAGAGCGATCCGCGCCCCGAGAATCGGATGCTGCCAGGCGCGGTAGATGAGAATCGCGCCGATGGCGAGGGCGGCCCCGCAAAACCATCCGTAGGCGCTCACAAAATCACCAAGAGCGAGCACGCCGCGAGTGGCCCAGGGCAGTTGCGCCTGCGATTCTTGAAACAACGTTCTGAAGCGCGGCAGAACTACCGTGAGGACTAGAACCATGGTGACGAAAATCATACCGGCGAGCATCGCCGGATAAATTAGGGAACTGATGATGCGCTCACGGATGGCTGCCGCGCGCTCGACAAATGCTCCCAAGCGTTCCAATCCTTCCGGTAGCGATCCACCCAGTTCGCCGGCGCTCGCCATCGGAATGTAGTAGGGAGGAAACAAACCTCGATGCTCGTTTAAAGCGTCCGCAAAACTGGATCCCGCGCGAACACGCCGCTCGAGATCGACGCACAAGCGTCGAATTCCGCGTCTCTCACTGGTGGCCCCGATGATATGCAGCGCACGATCGAGTACCAGGCCTGCTTTGAGCAGCGACGCCAGTCCCTGCGTCAGGGTAACGACGTCTCCGGTCGATAGGCGGCTCCGAAAAGGAAACGGGCGCGCGAGCCATTTTGGGACTCTGTCACTCGCCACACGCAGATCAACGGGCACCATCTGCATGCGGGAAAGTTCCGTGGCCGCGGCCGCCGGCGAAGCCGCGCGTAATGTGCCCTTGTGCAAGTCACCCATTCTGTCGATGGCTTTGTAAAAGAACTCCATGAGCTATTCGCTTGCGCGAGTCACGCGCAATACTTCCTCCAGGGTCGTATCTCCTTTTCGGGCTAACTCAAGGCCGTGCATAAACATGGTGCGCATGCCCAGCGCGGTAGCTTCCCTTTCGATGGCCCCGGCATCTGCGCGAGCTAAGATGGCGCGTCGAACCGGTTCTGCGAGTTCGAGCAATTCCAGCAGTCCGGTTCTGCCCGCATAGCCCAGGCCGCCGCATGCTGCACACCCCACGGTGTGATAGAGAATTGGGCGTCCGCGGCCCGCTATTTCAAGTTTGAAACGATCGATCACTTCGGCGGTGGGTTCGTAGGGATCGCGGCATGAAGCGCAAAGCCTTCTCACCAGACGTTGCCCGATCACCAGATTGAGCGTCGAGGTCAGCAAGAAGTCATCAATTCCCATGTCGAGCAGTCGGGTGACTGCCGCTGCGGCGGTATTCGTGTGAAGTGTCGACAACAGCAAGTGTCCGGTGAGGGCTGCCTGGATGGCCACCTCGGCGGTTTCCCGATCGCGAATCTCCCCTACCATCAGCACGTCGGGGTCCTGGCGAAGAAAAGCGCGCAGTGCACTTGCAAAGGTGTAGCCGATCTGGGGTTTGATCTGGGTTTGATTCACGCCCCCCAGCCGATACTCTATGGGGTCTTCCACGGTGAGGATCTTGCGCTCCGGCTGATTGAGCTCCTTCAGTGCCGTATAGAGTGTCGTGGTCTTGCCGCTGCCGGTGGGTCCGGTCGAGAGCACAATCCCGTAGGGCTTTTGGAGCGCGGCGCGCATGATCGCGGTGAGGGTGGCATCGAACCCGAGTCGCGCGAAATCGAGTTCCACTTCTTGGCGATCGAGAATTCTAAGCACCAGACTTTCGCCATGAAGCGTCGGCGAGGTGGCCACGCGAAAATCTATTCCCTTGCCATTCACGGTAATGTTCAGGCGCCCGTCTTGCGGCAGGCGCCGCTCCGCAATGTTCAGACGCGCCATGACCTTGATACGCGATACGATGGGGCTCGCATAGCTCGACGACAGTGTTTCGATATCTTGGAGCACGCCGTCCAGGCGGAAGCGCACTTTGACGGCTGTTTCAATGGGTTCGATGTGAATATCGGATGCTTTCCGATCGACTGCCAGGGTGATGAGACGCTGAACCAGTCGAATCGCCGGGGCATCGCTCGCCAGATCGCGCAGTGCTTCAATAGAACCGTCCGAATCCGTTTCATCGAGCATGTTTGAATCGGCCGACTCTCCAAAAGTCATTGCAAATGCAGAGTCGACCTCGCTCAAGGTGGCGACCACAGGCTTGGCGCGTCGCGTCGTGGCAAATTCGACGCCTCGGATGCCTGCATCGTCCAGGGGGTTGCTCACTGCAACGGTGATTTCCTGCTCGGTGATCGACAAAGGCGCGATGCCGTGGAATTTGAGAAATTCCACTGACAGACCACTTAGCGATTCGGACAGCGTCAGGGGCTGAGAAGCTCGAGGAAACTCTGAGAACTCGGAGAGCGCATCCGCAAGACGCACCTCGGGCATGAACCCGAGTTTGGCCAGGCTGCGAACGAGTGGGTCACGAGTGTCGGCGGATACGTCTTGCGCTTGTCGCAGCAGCGCTTCCTGCAGGAGGGAGCGACCTAATAGATATTGGCCAAAGGCCTGCTCGCGGGCATGAGAATCCATAGCATGCATCCCTTTATGCTAGGAGTAACCGCGACGAGCGCGAGTCTGCCTAGATCATATCTTCAGCAGAGTATGGCACAGACCAAACGAGACGCCAGTCGGACGATGAACAAGGACAACGGTCCGGATGGCTAGCCTGTTGTTCGGATTAGATTTTTGCCGGTTGAGGAAACATCGAAATTTGTTAAGCCTGCTGCGGGCCGTTCTCGCTCGCAAGTATTTAACAGAAGCTGTTGTCTGCTGCGGAATCAAAGGCATCTTCGGGTCTGTCGCGGCTCTGTTGTCGCTTCAATTCATTTTCAGTGTCACAGGTCACAGGGCTAGACGACGAGCTCTCCGCCCCTAGGTTCATGGTTCAGTCCGAATGTACACGGGCACCCGGAACAAAAAGAAGTAGTCGATGGGAATTTCCGCGTCATGAAGGTCCGCCATTGTGTTCCGCAGGATGTTCCACAAATTGGGCTCCGGCGGACTCGGATTTTTCGAACCATCAATTTCTTGGGAGGTAGTGGCTTTTTCGGCACTGGAATTGGCCGACGGCGTAGAGGCACAACCGGCAACGGTCGATGCCACAATGATCAATAACGTTCCACGGATAAGCCAAGCTGACTTTCTAACTGGTGACATCGGCACTCCAATTTCGCGCCTTGGTGTGCTGCATAACAATTGAGAGCATTCTACTGCCGAACATGCGATGCCGTGACGGCGGGTTTAGAGTGGGCAGATTCGGCAGCGGAACGTCAGGTTGTGGTCGAAAACGCCATCCCATGTCAGACCTAGCCTGAGCTAAGACAAATTTGAAAGCTGCTGCCCGGTCTTGCTGGCGCCGCGACTATGGCCGGCACGCCGTGATCGATTTGGGCCCGACCCATGTTCGTCCACTTGTAGAGGCATGATTTCAAGCCCATCGACATTAAGTCATCGCCTTACGTTGAGTCCCCGCTCCCACCGCAATCGCCGCCGATGCCAGCAGCAAACCCACCGCCAATCCCAGGGCAATCCTCAGGCCCACCAGGAAGGTCGCGTCCGTCGCGATCAGCGTGCCGAACAACGCGACCCCGATCACGCTGCCGGTTTGCCGCGCGGAATTCAGCACCCCCGATGCGACGCCCGAGCGCGCTTTGTCCACGCTCCCGAGCAGCATAGAGGTCAACGGCGGCACCAGAAGTCCCAGTCCCGCACCGAGCGCCAGGAGCTGAGCGCACAGTTGCAGGTAAGGTGTTCGTTTACCAATGATGAAAAGACCCGCAGCCCCTGCTGCCGCGATCGCGGAGCCTAAAGCGATGACGACCGATGGGCCGAACCGTTCGCTCAATCGCGGCCCCAGGATATTGAATGGCAGCACCACCGCCATCATGGGCACGAACGCGAGACCGGTCTGCAGCGGCGACAGCCCGTTTTGCTTCTGAAAGAAGAGACTCAATACAAAGATCAACCCATAGAACGCAATATTGACCCACAGGCCGACGACGGCCGACAGCCAAAAAGGCCGCTGCGAAAAGAGTTCGAGCGGCAGCATCGGTTGCGCGTAGCGCCGCTCTTGAAAAATGAAGGCGGCGCCGCAGAGCACCGCCAGCGCGGCGGCCGTCTCGACGAAGCCATTGCGCCAGCCCAGTTTGCCGCCTTCGATGATGCTGGCCGCGAGAAGTCCCAATGTGAGCATCGCCGCCGCCTGTCCGGGCAGGTCCAATTGCCGATTACGCTTGGGAGGCGTCTCTTCGATGTAGCGCCACGTCAACAGCAGTCCAAGGACCCCAATCGGCAAGTTGACTAGAAAGATCGCGCGCCAGCCGCTCATCTGGATGAGCAAACCTCCGGCGAGTGGGCCCGCCGTCAGCGCGAGACTGGCTCCCGCGGCCCAGAGCCCGACGGCGCGGCCCCGCGCATCGGTCTCGGTATAGGTGTGATTCAACAGCGCCAGAGAGTTCGGAACCAGGACCGCAGCACCGACGCCCTGAACACCGCGCGCTGCGATGAGCACGCCCAAGTTCGGCGCCAGCGCGCACCCGACCGACGCCAAGGTAAAGAGTGCAAATCCCGCGATGAAGACGCGCTTGGCACCGATCCGATCGCCGAGCGCACCTGCCGTCAAAATGAACGCGGCCAAACCGATCGTATACGCATTCACCACCCACTGCAGCGCGGCGACGTCCGCGTGCAGTCCGGAGCCAATCGTGGTCAACGCCGTATTTACGATGGTGACGTCGAGCTGCACCACGCCGTATCCCAGGCTCATGGCCGCGAGCGTCAAGGTTTGCGTTTTATGGGGCATAGGAACGCTTGAATCTACACGCAGATCCGCGCCACGGATGTAGGCCTCGGACGACAGTGCTTTCGGGCATCCTTGGCGTGATCGGGGGATGCTTGGGTCGGCCCGGTATTCTGTAATTGGACTTTCACGCCGTTGGGATAGAATGAGGTCCTCATCAATCAGGGAGCGATCCTTTCTTATATATGCATGAGTCAAAACCCAGTGCTCCGCGCTCAACGCTGAAACTCAAGGCGGGTCCCAGGAAATCAGTGCAAGCGAGTCCCTCCGCGCCGCCTCCCAAGCCGCCGGCCAAGTTAAACCAGAAGTCAGGCGCGGCGTGGTCCGATGAATACAAGCGCCAAATGCAAGAAGACATGGACGCGCTCGTCTCGCGCTAAGCCGCCCGCTCGTTTCAGCATGGCCGCGCATCGGCATGTGTGTCAGCGCCGCACACGGCCGCTGAGCGCTTACCCTTCTTTAGCGTCGGCCAACATCTCCTAGTTGCTGATGCTCACGGCGTTGAGCAGCCCGATGGCCACCGAGAACGTGGCGACCATGATGGCCGAGCACACATGTCCCTCCTCAATCCGCTTCGCCTGACTGCGAAGCGCCACCAGTACCGCCAGCTGCACGACACAGGTTATGGCTGCCCAGACCATCATCTCAATGAGCGAGTGGGTAAAGTAGATCGCAGACACCATCGGCAGGGTGAAGCCGATGACGGCGCCGGCAAAGGTGACAGCCACGGCAATATTGTCGTGCGCGATGAGTGCGAATTCTTTGTACGGAGTCGCCCGCGCGTAGATGTAGACAAACACGACCAGCAGCGCGACCGAGGTAGCGAGATATTCGGCAAAGGCGATAATGGCGTTGAGCATATGAGACCCTAATTGATGAAATAGTGAGGGACGAAGCTACTGGTATTGGAAGTGATGGGAGATGAGTCTTCGCGGATGCACATACCCGCGCTCTGACCGTCGATCACCCACGAGCCGACCACGGCATAGTGACCGTCGAACGCGGGAAGCATTTGCAAAGCTTGGTAAACGTATCCTTGCTCGCCATAAGGTCCATCGGCCTTGTCGAGACATGCATTGTTCGAAAACAATTCGATGTTGGCGCCCTCTCTCGAGTAGAGAGGTTTTTTGGCGTAGGAACTCAAGCGTCCCGGCTCGAAGTAAGCCGGCAGCAAATTCGGGTGCCCGGGAAACAGGTCCCAGAGGATGGGCAGCAGCCCCTTGCAAGACAGACCGGCCTTCCAGAGGGGTTCGATGAACTGGGTACTGCTCGCAGCAATGTGCGCCCCAAAATCTTCCCGCATCATCCATTCCCAGGGATACAGCTTGAACAACTGCTCAATCGCCTGGCCTTGCGTATCCACAAAGGTGCCGCGCGACGGGTCCCACCCGATATCCTCGATGGGAATGTGTCCCGCTTCGCGGCCGGCTTGCGCCACCGTGTCGATGAGATAGGTGGTACAGGCCCAGTCCTCTTCGTTGCCGTCGAGACTTGCCAGATGGATCGCGTTGCTCCCCGGCAATTGCCGCCAGCGCGCCACCAGTCGTTCGTGGATCGAGTTGAATTGATCGGCGGACGGGAATTGATCCCGCAGCCAATACCACTGACACACTGCGGATTCGAGCAGTGAGGTCGGGGTGTCGGCGTTGTATTCCAACATTTTCGGGTCGCCGATTCCGTCATAGGACAAATCGAAGCGCCCATACAAGGAGAACTCGCCGCGTTTCAAAGAGGCCGCAATGGGATCCCAAAAGGCTTGCGGAATGGCCAGTTGGCCCAAGCGCTCGGTGCCGATCGCATGTTCCAGCGCCGCGACGCACAGGTGGTGAAGTTCGTTGGTGGCCGCCTCCACTGTCTCAACTTGCTTCAGGTCGAACTGATAGCAGGCATCTTCCTTCCAGTAGCTGTCGCGCGCATGAAAGGAAAGCCCCTGCGCTTCCAGTTTCCGCTCAAAGTCCTCCCGAGGGGTGACGACCTGTCGCTGCATCAGCCGTGTCCACCAAAACCGTGCCCTGAAGAACCAAAGCCGCCCCGGGAGAAACTGCCGACATGAGTCGTTACGCCTGAGACAGACCCGGTGCGCGTGATATGGGCGTTGGCGATGGCGCGCGTCGTGCCGTCCGGATTGACCGCAATCGGCCGCGACAGATTTTGATCCCAGTAGTAACGCGGTCCGTAATAGGGGAACGGCTGCCCGGTCACGACGGGGGCCTGCCGGCAATCGGCCGGATCTCCCCAGTCTCTTCGGCACTCATCGAGCGAGGCGTATCGCTGCTGCTTAAGATCCTCGCTGATCTCATCGCAGGCATATAAGCCCATCGCGGAGCCCAACAAAATCAACTGGACGTAAGTTGAGCGCTTCATTCTATTTCTCTGGCCCAAACCCCAAAGCCAATACTATCGCAACTCGCCGAACGCCGGGCGCCCGCGGCTTCAACTTCGGCGCAATTTGTCGCTCAGGGCGCGGGCGGCTTGAACTCCAGCGCGAACTTCACGAAGTCCTTCAACCGATATTCCTTCTCTCCATTCGGCGTCCAATGTGGGTCATGATGCTGGGTGCTCAGATAGGATTCCTTGTCGGCGAACATCAGGCCGAGAAAGACCTCTGCGACGATCGCGCCGCCCACAGGTCCCAGTTGCGGCGTGGTGATCTGTTGCACCTGCTTGACCGGAATTTCCACCAGCGCTTGGTGCTGAATCCCCTCGGCCAAGATGTAGGTCCACAGCGGACAGTTTCCCGCGAAGCTCGGATCCGTTTCGGTGATGGGCTTCAAGGAGCCCTTGGGCGGGTTCTTCACGCCCTGCCCGATCAGGATTTTGTCGTCCGATAGAACCTCGTTGGCGGGCAGGTGCAACAGCTTGGCCATCTCCTGACCGGTGGGCAACCCGAATTCAACGCCGCGCTCCAAATTTCTCAAAGCCAGCGACGCGGGGTTGGACGCCACCGCGGGCGGCAGGTGTCTCAGCGGTGTGACCAGAGCCGTATCGATGCGATACGCAAATTGCAGACGCCTGAAGTTTGCCGGCGTGCTCGCGATCGGATTCTTGTCCGCGTCGTCGGCGGAGCCGTAATCCCGAACGTCGATGTCGATGAATCGGCCCCAATCGATGGCCCAATCGGAAATCAGCCGGCGAAACCCCGTCAACCCCTCCGGAAAGCCGGGGTTGACGTCCACGGGCACGGGGAAAATCGGCACCAGCACCGTGTCGTTCAATCGATAGCCGGGACGCACCATGGAATGGCCCAGGCGGTAAGCCGCGACCGAAAATTCCACCGGCATGAACGGAATCTCGAATCCCTTGAACACTTTGAGCTTCGCCTGATCGAAGCGGCCATTGGTGCGGTACTTGTCCAGCACGGCGGCACTCACGATTCTCGGCAGAAAATCGTTGATCACCAGATACTGGTAGGTCTTGCGCACCTGATTCTGGATGTGCTCAAAGACCGGTTTCTGTCCCTTCTTCAGCGCATCGTGCGCCAGACGATTGTGAAATCTTAAGAACAGGCCCTGCAGCTGCGAGACGATGGAATTCTCATCGTTGCGCGGATCGCCGATGAGCGCCCGCCCGCGCACGTTGCGCGGCAAATCCCGTGCACCGTCGTTGCTGCCTTGCGTGATGGGATCCCCCAGAAGGAACGAAATCCCGTCATCCTGGTACAGGTACGGCTGATCTCCCGGTCCTCGCCCATACACGTTGTCCAAGTCGAATGCCGGCGTGCGGAAATCTTCGGTCGCGTTGGGATCCTTGTGCTTTTGAAAACTGGCGGTGGGATCGAAGGTGATGTCATGATCGATGAACTGGCCGAAGTAGGTGTACAGGGCCGGTATGCCGCTCTCTTCGTCGTCCGGTCCATCCTTAGGCGGGTCGAACGGGGAAACCATATGGTTCGCCAGCTTGACCAGGGCGTCATGCTTGAATTGCCCCGCGGTCGACTTGGGAAACAGGCGGCCGAAGCGCGCGCCGAAAATGCCATCGAAACTCTTGAAGGTCTTGAACGACTTGAACGTTTGGTCGCTCTTGCCGGCAGCCTCCATGCCCCTCATCGCTTGACCGTGCTTGGTGCCCATCGTGACCTCCTTGTGGCGTGATCGAACAGTATCGGCGGCTTGCCCGCAGTCTCTCGCGCCAAATTGCCGCGGTCAACTTGCAATTCGCGCAAGCCGAGTGCAATGTTGCCCTGCAAGCCAAGCCAGAGGTGGATGGAAGGGAGTCGTTCTTGCGCAGCACGGATGCCAAATCGAAGCGTCGCTCCCGAACTTGCATCATCATCGGCGCGGGACTCGCCGGACTCGCTGCAGCGCATTATCTTTCGCGCCGGCGCTGGTCCGTCACCGTGCTCGAGGCGCGGGATCGGGCCGGCGGCCGCGTATTCTCCCATCGCTTTCCCGGATCACCCTTGGTGTGCGAGTTGGGCGGCGAGTGGATCGGCGACAATCACGGCACCATCAAGCGTCTCTGCGACACGTTGGGCGTCAAGCTGATCCCGCATCAATATGCATTTTCCTTCTGGACCGGCTCGCCGCACGGGGTCAAGATTTTTCGCCCGGGCGCCTGGCCGTTCTCGGCCGAGGCCAAGAAGCGGTTCGACCGCTTTGCCCGCGACTTCAAGCGGTACGGCGACGCGCGCAAGCAAAAGCTTGATCTGTTGGACTGGTGGACTCATCTCAAAGTCAACCTAGGCTTCAGCGAAGCCGAACTGCTGGTGCGCGACTTGATGGACAGCACCGACTTCGGCGAAACCATTCGCATGACGTCGGCCTACTCCGCCGCCTCCGAATATATCTTGAGCGACCCCACCGATGAAATGGACTTCAAGGTGAAGGGCGGCAACGATTGCCTGGTGAATGCCCTGGTGGCGGACATTCGAGAAAACGGCGGCGATGTTCAGCCTGGTGCGCAGGTCTTGGAAGTACGCCAGTCGCGCCGCGAAGTGCAAATCAAGATCGCGGGCACACGCGAACTGCTGCGGGCGCACCGCTGCATTTGCGCCGTGCCGGCCCACGCCCTGAACGGCATCGTATGGCGTCCGCAACTCCCCACTGCGCAAAGTCAGGCGGCCGAGCAACTGCAGTACGCGCGCATCGTCAAGACGGCGGTGCTTTACAACACGCGATTCTGGGGCGGTTCTCCCCGCGCCGGCTTCTCGACTTTTACGACACGGGTATCGGATTTCTGTTTCGACAGCACCATGCGACAGCCCGGCGAAGAAGGAATCCTGTGTAGTTACGCCGTCGGCGATAAGGCCGACGATGTCGCGGCGGAGCCCGACAGCAAAGCGGTGATGAACTGGCTCACCGATGACATGATCGCGGTGACGGCGCCGAAAAATCCGCAGCGCATCAAGCCGCTGGGAATGGTCAGCCAATCTTGGCAACGCGCAGAGCCTCTCGGTGGTGCGTACGCGTTTTATCGACCAGGACAATGGTTCTCGGTTCGGCCGCGGTTGCAAGCGCCCCACGAGCATGTGCACTTCGCGGGAGAACATCTGGCGGACTGGCAGGGCTTTATGGAGGGCGCAGTCATGACGGGATTCGACGCGGCACGCAAGCTATGAAAACCATCATCCACGAATTGTTCATCGACCCGCCGCTGGCGATTGCGAGATTGGGCGGCAGTTCCATTCCGCAAGATGCGTACAGCTGGATACCGCCTCCCGCGCCGCGCAGCGATGAAAGCACGAGCATCGTGCCCGACTGGTCCTTGAGTGTGCAGCAAGACGGCACGGTCGAGCCGTATCTGCCGACGCAACTCACCTTTCGCGACGGCGCCCTGATTCGACCCGTGTGTCCGTTCTTTGAAATCTGGGCGCGCATCGGCAGCCCCGGGAGTTCACGCAAGACCTGGACCGAAAGACCATTGACGCCGGCGCTGCTGGCGCAAGCCGGTGCCAGCGTTGCGGACCTGTCGCTGAAAATTGACGCCAAGAATTTCAAGGTGGCGCGGCGCACCGGCAATGTCAACTTGCGGTACGGCACGTTTCCGCCGGTCGTGGTACGCGCGGATGTGCACCTGCCGGTCGCGCTCTGGGCCAGCAGCCCGAATGGCGTGTCGCAACCGATGATCCCGACGGATCGGCCAATTCCTTTGGGCTTTGTGCAAATTCTAAGGAGCCGCGCGCCGCTGCCGCCGAGCGATGTGCGTGCGGCCGCCGTGGACGTGGAACGCTTACGGTTCCGACTCACCCCGGCGCAGGGCCTCGTGTACGGCGTCCCTGCTGCAGCCAAGGCTTCCCAAACGCCCCGCGGCAGCCACGCCATCCCGGTCGAAAAAACCCGCGCCTTTTTAAACCCTTTCGCCGGCTGGTCCGGGGCCACGGACGTGGGCTTGGTGGAGCCCGACGACACCTACGACGGCGCCGACGTCGGGGCCGATACCTCGCTCGGCGTGATCGACGACACCTGCGAGGTGCGCTTCGAGCTGCATCTCACGCCGTCGGATGGCACGCCGCTCACCGCCAGCGCGCATGCCTTCGTCGGACCGCCGGACTTCGCGCCCGATCGCCGGCCGTTTCTCTCGTTGGCCGACGAACTGAATGATCGGGGCGGCGGGTCCGAAGCCCGCACGAATGACATGTCGGAAGCGGAGCGAGACACTTGGATCCAAGACCTGTTCGAGCGCGTGTTTGAAACCACGACCTTGTTCAATGTCGATTACTACCGCAGCATCGGCGCGGCACAACTCTCCGGCAAGGATCGCGCGGCGCACCCGGTGAAATTCGATCGCGTGCCCGATCCGTCGCGAGCCCTGGGCGGCCGCGATATGCTGCGCAAGAAAAAGAAGGATGAGCAGCCCATCGAGGCCCCCAATCGCGACGTGCCGCTCCCTCTAAGTCAACGTGCGGTCAGCCGCCATCGCGAGTTGTCCGATCTTTCCGGGCTGCGGGAATTCATCGAAGCGCACCGGGGGCGCATCAAGGAACTCGTGCGCCGGCCTTTCGATATCCATCCGGGCGAGAACACCGATGTGTCGACCATGCGCATGCCGCCCTTCATGCGCAACTCGAATGCCGAACCGCTCACGCTGTCGGCCTGGCAGTACGACCTGCTCATGAGCTGGGTGGACGAACAGGAATCCCGGCCGGCGGGTCAGAAGCCGAAACCCACCAAATTCGCGCAGCGCGCCAAGGCACGCCGCGATGAGGTGCTGGCGCGTGCGCAACGAGTCGCCGCCGGCAAGCCATGAGCGCGGCTGCTTCACACGACAGCGCGGCTACATCACGGGACATTCCGGCGCCTTCGGCGCCGCCCTTTCACCGCTTCCGCTCGGCGCTGGGCGAGCATGTTTTGGTGGTGCCGTTTTCGAGAATCTACGACCTCGATGAGGATTTCGGCCGGCGCATCGATCGCCACGATCATGATGCCTTGGGACTGATGACGGCTTTGTCGACGCCCGGCACCGGCGAGGTGCCCTTGAGCCGTGTGCCGCTGCCCGCGCCGCAAAGCCTCTCGCTCAACGTGAGCTCCAGCTGCAATTTGGGCTGCTCCTATTGCTACGCCTCGCGCGGCGGGTTCGGCGGTGCGCAAGCCTCGGCGATGTCCTGGGAGGTTGCGCGCCAGGCGGTGGAGAATCTCATCGCCGGCTCCGACCCGCAGGGCCCCGTGACCATTGGATTCCTGGGCGGCGAGCCCTTCGTCAACCGGCGGCTCATTCATAAGACCGTTCACCATGCACAGCGCTTAGGCCAGGCGCATCGGCGCGACGTGCGGTTCTCAGTCACGACCAACGGCACCTTGCTGCGCGACAGCGACCTGCGTCTGCTGCGCGATCATGCCTTCGCCGTCACGATCAGCATCGATGGCGGGGCCGCGATACAAGATGCGCACCGGCCGCTCGCGAGCGGTGCTCGAGGAAGCTTCGAGTTGCTGCGTGAACGGGTGTCGCCACTGCTCGTCGATCCTGGGAAATGCAAGATCGCCGCCCGGGCCACGGTGCTTGCCGAGGAGTCGGATTTGAGCGAGCGCTTTTCCGACATTCTCGCGCTGGGATTTGCCGAGGTCGGCTTATCGCCGCTGCGCGTCGTGCGCGGCGCCAACACGTTCGCCGACGAGCATTGGCGCGGCTACCTCGCCGGCCTGATGGCGATCTCGACGGGGGAGCTTGAACGGGCGCGCCACGGCGGCGCGATCCGCCTCAGCAATTTGAACATCGCATTGAAGCAGTTGCATCACGGCGCAGCCTCACCCTTCGCCTGCGGCGCGGGCGGCGGATATTTTTCCGTGGCCGCCGACGGGAAATTGTATGCCTGCCACCGCGCCATCGGCGAAGAGGACTACCGATTGGGCGATGCGGGCGGCCTCGATGCCCGCCGGCGCGAACAATTTTTGCGAAAGCGCCACGTGCATGCGCAAATCGACTGTCAGCAATGCTGGGCACGGTATTTGTGTTCCGGCGGCTGCCATCAGGAAGCCGCATCGCGAACTTCGAGCAGCTGCGATTTCATCCGCGAGTGGCTGGATTTTTGCCTGCGTGCATATTGCGAACTCAGTGCCGCGCGACCGGCCTACTTTGGGAGAGTGTCATGATGGATGCGCCCGTGGTGAAACTGTTGCCGCGCAATGTGGCGGCGCTGCGCAAGGGGCAGGATCCCAAGGCGGGGACTCGGATTGTGGCCGGCAACCCCATTTCCACGCGGCTCGAATCCGGCATCGGCAATTGCTTTCCGGGCCTGGAGTGCGATCTGCGCAACTTGGAGCGGCGCTTCTTTCCCTGCCTGGAAGTGGATGTGAC
This sequence comes from uncultured Gammaproteobacteria bacterium, assembly GCA_963721095.1. Lineage (GTDB taxonomy): Bacteria > Pseudomonadota > Gammaproteobacteria > Steroidobacterales > Steroidobacteraceae > Bog-1198. The sequence continues at coordinate 323,348 of CAVRHU010000003.1, forward strand.
GCTCAATGAGATCAGCGTGGTCGCAGTGGATCTTGCCGCCGCGCCCGCGGCGGTCAAGTCGGGGTACCTGTCCAAGCGGTCGCTGCCGGTGCTCAAGCGCATCGACGCGTCCTTGCGCAGCGGCCAGACCTGGCATGTGGATGTGCTGCACGGCGACTTGGGCCCGCTGGGAAAAAACTGGCGCCTGGTGATCGCGGAGCTGGGTCCGGTGACCGCCGGCACGCGCAAGCCCCCGCCCGATGCCTGGACGACCATTCGCCTGCTGCCCGAAGGCTCCAAGCTCTCGCTCACCGTGCGCGCGGCGCATTCCAATGAACCGCATCACCTGGTGGGCCGGCGGGCTCGCTATCTCGATGATCAGGGCGCGCTCGCGGCGGCGTTCATGCCCGGTGAAATGACGCAGTCCTTGTGCAGTCCCTGGACGCACGATTTTCGGGATTGCGGCTGCTTTTACTGGGCCTCCAATCATCCCGACATCGTCAAGCCGCCGTTGCCTGCGGATGTCAAGGCGGATCCCAAATGGAATTCCGCCGTGCCCTGGGAGCGTTCGGACCGCTCGCTCGACAAGCCGCCGGCGCGCGCCACCGCGAGCGATCCCACACCTGTCGAGATGGACCACTACGCCATCAACCAACGCTGGCAGGAGTTGAATTTTGTGTTGGGCGGCCGCGAACTCGAGCGACCGTACGTGCCCGGGGAACTGTCTTCGCACCCTTTCGCCAACAAGACCCAGTTGCTCGCGCAGTTGCGCTACGCCGCCGGGGTTGAACTTGGCGTGATCCACGAATATCTCGCCGCCGCTTTCTCGCTGCGCAGTGCGCAGGACTTGACCGGCGCGCTGCGTCGGAACGTGACGGCCGCGCACTCCGAACTGATGCGCATCTCCATCATCGAGATGCGCCACCTTCGCGCGGTCAACGACGTGTTGCGCAGCATGCATCCCGATGAGCATTTCAGGCCCGCGCTGCAAATCGCCGCCGAGCTTCCCGGCCTCGAACCGGGCAAGTTCAGGCCGCTTCTGATCAGCCAGGCGGACCGCGCGGCCATCAACGCCTTTATCGACATCGAAAAGCCCTCCTCTTCCGTGGACGGACTGTATTCGCAAATTCTCGCCACGTTGAACGTTCTGGGCACGGCCGATCAGCAGCATGCGATTCGCACGGTCATGGCGGAGGGTGAAGATCACTTCGAGACATTCCAATTCATTCGCGAGTGGCTGCGCCCCCATCAAGAAGCGCAGTACCTGCGCCGCAGGCACATGACCGTTCCGCCCAGGGGGAATCAAGACCACCAAGCGTTGCAGGGACTTTATAAGGACCTGCTGAAGGATTTGTACTCAGGGTACGCCGTCGGATTCCCGGAAGGCGGCGAACAGGTCAACAAGGCGCGCAACCTCATGGTGCTGCCCGACGAGATGCAGAAGGTCATCGCCCGAATCTGCGCGCAGGGATATCTGATTGCCTTCGATGCCGTCAAGGATCCGCGATTTAGTCCCATTCCTCCTCCGCCGCCGTGAACGCGACTCGATACGACTCGGCTGTTCTCGGCGCTGGGGCCGTCGGTATCGTCGCGGCGCTCTGCAGCGCGCGAAAATCCGCCACCGTGTTGATTCTGCGCGCGCCTGCGGAAACGAGCGACGTCCCTCGGATAGAGACGGTGCCCGCACCGATCTTGAGCCTGCTCATCGATTATGGGGTGCATCCGCGGCGCATTGGCGTGGATCGCCTGTACGAAATTCAACACGCCGCCTGGGAATGCGCCGATCCCGAAATGCGCCGCGGCCGAGCCATGGCGCACATCGACAAGGCGAAGCTTGAATCCGAACTCTTGAGGTTAGCCTCGCGAACGCCCCAACTTGCCATTGTCATCGATCCGCGTGCGCCCTCGCAGGGAAAGCTCGAATGGTTCGGCGCCGAATGGTCGGCGCGGCGCTTGATCGACGCGACCGGGCGCGCCGCGGTCACCGCGGTTCGACGCGTCACGGCTCCCAAACCATGGGTAGCGCGGCCTTTTTGGCGCACCGTGCCGGCGCCCACGGAGATGCGCGAATTCAGAATCGCCGCGCTGCCGAATGGCTATGTCTATCGCGTGGGCTCGAATGATGTCGACGCTCTGTGGGTCGCGGGCCGCGGTGCGGCCTTGGGCGCCTCGCCCAAGGCCATCGAAGCCGCGATCTGCGTAGCCGGGGCCGGGTGGCTCCTGGAAGGATTGCCCTCTTTGGAAACCTTGCATTCGGGCCGCGCCTTCCCGGTCTCGGTGCAGTGGGCGGAAGGATCCTCTGCCATCGCCGTAGGCGATGCAGCGCTCGCGCGCGATGTGCTGTCCTCGCAGGGGATGGCCGGGGGCTTAAGCTCGGCGTGCTACGGGGCCGCCTGCGAGTCGGAAAACGATGTCGCGCGACTGTTGCAGCACCAACTTTCCGAACGCGGCAGCCACGTGTCGTCGCTGTCGAAGCTCCTGGCCGCGTGCCGTTACCGGGATTCGGCGGCGTGGCAGCAGTACGCAGAATTTATCGGCACGCATTTGCATGAGGACTCATCGCACGAGACGATTTGGCTGTCCGAGGGACGGCTGATGAATCAAGCATCACCCAGAGTTTGAAGGAGGGATCGTTATGCCGGCGCCTAAAGGAAAGCGGGTACTCGGGAGAATCTGGTTTTACGTCGCGGTTGTATTGCTGGTCGCTGCGGTGTGGGGACTTCAAGTACACATGTACGACCTGGTGTATCACAGCCCCATTATTTCAGAGTCAGCCGGCGTTCCTGACAAGCCGAACGATTGGCAGAAGATGTCCATGTCGGTAATGACCGATACCAATGGACTCCTGACCACGCTGGCAACGGCCCTGCTGGGGGCGCTTGGTCTGATGATGGGAAGAAAGGTGAGCGGCGGATTCGGGCCGCGGCATATGTGGGCCGCATTCTTAGGCGCGATCGGCGCCGTGCTGTCGCTGTATTTCGGCTACGTCAGCCACCTGAATCTCTTGGGGATGATCAGCAACGAAACCTTCAGCCCCTACAATCGCCTCTATATGTTTTTCAGCCGTGCGCAGTTCTACAGTTTGCTGGCGGGCACCTTTTTCTTCGCCGACTACGCCGTACACGATTTCAATCGGGAGAGCACCACATGAAGCGCCAACACCCCCTGCGATGGATACTGCTCGCCGCCATCGGAACGCTACCCCTCGCAGCATCGGCGCAAATGCCGCCGCAGTCGGGAAAGCTGGTCATATTGTCCGAGCCGACCGGCGCCAAGGTGACCATCAATAACAGTCCGATGCAGAATTCCACCAACGCCACTTTTGTCGTCGCCCCGGGGACGTATTCGGTCTCGGTCGCCGCCGGAGCGCTCGTCTGCCAGAGCATTTCACTCACGATTGCCGGCGGTCAGACGATCACAAAAACCTGCACCAGCATGGGGTGGAAATAGCCGCACCCTCGTCGGTTACATTGCCCGCCAGGGCGAAACTATCGCGGCGTAAATCCGTCGGCGCTCCACTCCTCGCTGCCGATGCCGTGATGCACGAAGAACAGTCCATCTGGATCGTACTTCGCTTTGATCACTTGCAGCCTCGAATAATTCTTTCCCCAGTAGTCCTGCTTCCAGTTGCGGTTGAAGAAATTGCTCTCCGACACATAGGAGCCGGCGTCCGGCGCGATCTTGCGCAACTCCGCCGCGGCGAGATCGATGGCGTGCGCATCCTTGCGGGCGGCCTCGCGATCAACGGCGCCGCCAGGCTCTCCCGGATAGGCGCTCTTCTGTCCGTCGGCGATGATGGCCAGCGCAAAAGCTTCCGTCACCGCAGGATTGGTTGCCGTATTCAGAGTTGCGGCGACTGCCTCAGGCGTCGCGCCGGCGAGTCCCTTATTGATGTGCAAGTAGATTTTCTTGTGGCGGGTGGCGGCGAACAGGGCCTCGCTGAGTCGTTGGCCCTTCTCTTCATGCAGAAGCCGTTCCGGCAGCCACAGCGAGTCGTAACCGTTGAGATACATGCCGACCTGCGCTTGGTCGCCCTTCCACCACCCATGGTGCTTGGGCGCGCCCGGGCGTGAGTCGAGATTCATCGCCAGGTTGCCTTGGACTTCCCACACGCGGCGCGCGTCGCGCCCCATCGCGCCGAACGCATCGGTGATCGCATAGTCGTCGGGCGATGCCGCGATCCACTCGAAGAAAGGCTCCCACGCCGCCCGCGCTGACTTGCTATCGAGCCCAAGATTGGACATGGAAATCTCGAAGGTGTTATCGGGCGCGAAAATCACCTGCTCACCCCAAACGGGGCCCAGAAGATTGTCCGTATAAAAGCCGATAAACCGCGCGATCAATTTACGGAAGGCTTCGTCGGATCGGGCTTTGACGCTGCCCCAGGCAAAACCCATGAACTGCGGCAGATCATGTGTTCGAAGGGTGACCTTCGTGACCGCGCCCCAGCTTCCGCCTCCGCCACCTTTGAGCGCCCAAAAAAGATCGGGATTTGTGCAGGCGTTCGCGATGCGTATCGCGCCGTCCGCGGTGACGATTTCCGCCTCCAATAACCCCGAAGCAGCCGTACCGAAACCTCTCGAGAAACTGCCGAACCCGCCGCTTTGTACCAGCCCCGCCACGCCGACATCGGTGCAGCCGCCGCCTTGCACGTAGCGGCCGGCATTGGTGGTCACGGCGGTGTAGAGATCGATCCATACGCAACCCGCTTCCGCCGTAACCGCCGGTACCGGCGCAACTTTGCCCTCGCAGCCCTGTCCGACAAAGGAATCGTGCAGCGTTACTGCATTCATGCCGCGCGTCCACACCAGCAGCGAGTCCGGTGCGTTGGATGTCCCCAGATAGGAATGGCCCGTGCCCTTGACCACGAGCCGAAGATTGTTGTCGCGTGCAAAGTTCACTGCTGCGGCCACATCCGCGGCGGTCCGGGCTTTGACCGCATAGGCGCTGGGCGCGGGTGTCCAGGCGTCGAACCAGCCGCAGACCTGCGTTCCGCCCGGTTGATCGCCGAGGTAGAAGGGATTGTGGATATTTTTTAGCGCATCGAGGCAGTCCGCGCCGTTCGGCTGCTCCACGCATGCTGCAAAAAGCGCGTGCACTGCGAGCAGATTGCCTCCCACCTCCTCCTTCAGCTTTGCCCAGCTCGCCTTGCTCGGCCACGCCGGATCGGAAGGCCGCAAGCGCGATCGGCGGCGGCGCGCGTTGCCTGCTTTGGGTTCGGCAAACGCAAGCGCCTGCGACCAACTCCCCGCCAGCAACGGAAGGCTTAATGCTGCTCTAATCAGTTTTCTTCGATTCACACTGTTCCCTCACATGATTGGCGTTGAAGAGCGCAAATTTGCGTTGCGCGAGAGCTTCGCAGCGAATTTTCCCTGACACAACGGAGCTGGGACAAGCGGGACCTTTGCGAGGGCGAGCGGTCCGGTTCGGTTGCAGGCACGGCCAGGTCAGGCCGACGCCGCCGCTCGCTCGCCGGCTTTTCGGCCATACTCAAGGGCCGAGCCCCAGTGTTGCGCGCCATTCAACTCTGAGTGGCCGATGCTGACGCGTCCGTAGCCCTGGCGCACGCGTTCCAGGGGACTGGGCTTGCCGTCGAGGCCGTAATGAAAACCCGGCGGTTCTACCAGGCGTGCGTGGCCCCAGCGGTTGAGCACAATGGCGGCAATGTCGCGTTTGGGATTGAAGCCCGATGCACCGAACAGCCGTAGCATCTGCCGGCGGATGAGGACTTCGAAGTCTGCGTAGGTGGTATTCATGAGGCGCGCCCGTGCCGCCATGCCTTGTGTCGCCGCCGGCAAGCCTGGCACCGGTAATCCCAAGTAAAAGCTCAGCACGGCGGGTTTGTCCGGATGCAGTGGCGGGGCGTGCTCAGCGGTCACCATGTTTTGACGCAGGTTGCAGCAGTAGCCGATTCCGTCCGCGTCATCGAACCAGCGGCACGCCGTAATATTGAGATCGTACAGAAAGCGCCACTGACGCAGCGCGACGTTGACGATGAGCGCCGGTGCATAGCTGAACTGTTGGTATGCGTTGCGCAAATCCTCCGGCATGTCCACGAGCAGGTGCTTGTTGACCCAGCCGCCGCTCGCCATGACGGCCTGCGCGCCACGCACGTTAAACAGCCGGCCGCCGCGCTCGTAGACCACTGCGACCTCGCCATCGCCGCCCGAATGCCGCACGCGCAAGGCGGTGGCTTCGAGTCGCATACGCACGCTTCCAGTGGTGCTGTCGAGGGCGCGGAAGTCGAGCTTTCCCCACAGCAGCGTGTCGAAATCTCGGCCCGGCAGCACTGCCGGCAACAATGCTCGCAGCAGCGCGCGCGGGAAGGGGGAATTGCCGCCGGGGAACGACAGCGCCATGGGCCGGCTTGTGTCTTGCACCAACTGTCGACCCAGCCGCGCGCAGGCCGCATCGGTGCTAACCCCCGCCAGCAGGCCGACAATGGGCTCGACCATGCGCGTGACAGCGGGGTCGTAGCCGCGCACTTTCTCCAAATAATCACGGTAGGTGAGGGTATCGAGATAGCGATTCTGCGCCTCGCTGATCGCACCGTGATCGGCACGCCAGCGCAACAGATCGCGCCGTGCCGCGTCGGAGTAGGGCGTGTCCTTGAGCGCGGACGACCAGATGTTGCGGCGCCAGTGCGGTTTGTCGGCACCTTGCGCCCGATCGAAGAAGTAGCCCACGTCAACCTGCGATTCCTGAAAGCCATCCATGTTCGAATAATTGTCGCGTGCAAAACGCAGCGGTTTGAGCGCGTCGTCCCAGCGCTGCCATTGGTACTCACGCGGCAGACCAAACTCCTCGAAGAAGGAATCGGTAAGCGAATCACTGCGCTTACCTGGAAGGCCAAAGTCGTTTGATCCCTGCGGACCTTGCAGGCGTATCCCGTCGACGTCGAATTCGTTCTGCCTGGCCTCTCCGCCCGGCATGGCGTGGTTCTCGAGAATCAAGATACGGGTGCTTGCACCGCGCAGTTGCCGGAAACGGTGTGCCGCGCAAAGGCCTGCAATGCCGCCGCCCACCACCACCAAGTCAAACCGCCCGGCATCCTGGGCGGCGGACATGGCGGCTTCGCTGTAACCGCCGTCGCGCAGCTTGTGCGCCGCCTGCACCACCGGCCAAGTGTTCCCATTGGCCCGAGCATAATCGCCCACCCCACCATATCCGGTGAAGGTATCCGCAGCGGAGCCTGCCGGTACCGTCAGCATGCTGCCGGCGGCGACAAGACTGCCGTTCAAAAAGTCGCGCCGGCTAATGCGCGCGTCGAGGCCCAGCCAATCCCGTTCAGTATCGTGGGTCGGTCGTGTCACTTTCGCCCCTGAGAGCCGCGTTCTTCGAGGCGTAAGTTCTGATTACGTGTGCGCATTCTCAATTGGAGAAAGCAGTCATTCCGGCCAACGCGGCCTGGCACGCTGCCAAACCCTGACCTAGTGCCATACCCTGCCACAGAGGATCGTCCGAGTGAAACGCGGCGCGGATCATCGATTTGATGGACTTTGCAACGGGTGAACCGAGATCGCCGTGAGCGTGCAACCACGCATCGGCCCTCAGCGCCAGCGCCACTTCATTGATGGGGCGAATACCACATTCGAGCCCGATCGCATCGACCACCGCACCCGGCAGGAGTGTGGGCAACACGCTCAAGCTTTCGCCTTTGATTTCCGCTGAGACGGATCCATCGCCGTAGAGGGATTTCGCACCGGCTCCAATCCAAGCGCGCGTACGCGCAAATCCAGCATCTGCGGCGGGAAGCCCCACAATGGGCTCCGCGTAGCCATAGGGCCCCAATCCGGTATGAAAGTCGATGAAGCACACCCGTGCCGCGGACTTAAGTCTCGACTCGATGATGTGCGTCAGCGTCTTTCGCGACCAACTGGGCGCCGCGCCGCCGTAAAAGAGCCCTTGCGAATGTGACCACTGGCCGCCGGACACCGCTTGTTGAAACGCCGCGAAACCGTGGCGCCCAATCCACGCATTGAGCCGTGAGCCTGTTGCCGCCTGAGACTCCGCCGACCAGTCGGCGGGGCAAAGATCGGCAGACAGCTCTTCATAGGGCGCGTTTTGAGGCAGCGCCTGAGCGAAATTAATCCAGTTTCGATTGATGTCGATGTTCTCCTCATTGGTCCGCCTTAAGTGTGCGAATCCATAAGGATTGATCGCATGCACATGCAGGACCGCGGTGTCTTTCGGTAAGGAGATGCCCTTCGCACGCCGCAGCCACTCAATCTGCGTGGCCGAGCCAAAGAAACCTTCGACGCCGTGAACCCCGGAGGCCGTAGCGAGTACTCGCGATGCCCCAGGCGCGCCCAACCACGCCACGTCGGTGGCGAGCTCGCCCCCGTCAGGACCTCGAACGCCAAGTGAAAACGAACTCACATCGGCGCCGACCTCGCGCGCCGCACCCAAAAACTTCTCTCGAGCTTCTGCGTAACTCTCGCTAAAGCAACCATTCACGTTAACTCTCCAGCGTCATGTGCCTAGGATTCGAGGGGCGGTCCCGCGGACCTGCTGGGCACGGGCGCCAGGCACGCTTGTGTCAGGCTTCAGGGACACCATCCGCCAGTCGGGGATCGAGGCTATTTTCAGATACCCGGTAAGATCCGGCAAACGCTCGATCTCCGAGGCCAAGACCGCCGGCTCAATCCTGAGCTGTTCACTCTTGGAAGTAGCCGAACGCCACTCTCCGGAGCGACGCGAGACCGCTACGGTCGTGTGCAACACTTCGCGCTGACCGATGAGCCTGGAGGCAAATTCCGATGTGCCGCCACGTTCGCTGGCCGAGCTGCGCAAGATCAACGTGTTGCCGCAATTCTCCACAATGGTCTCGGCGGTACCCTTGCCGTAGAGCCCCGAAACTTGAGCGATGGATTGAAATCCCAGAACGCAGCGGCCGCCGAATTTTCTCAGGCGTGCCAGCGCATCCTTGAGGCCGTCGATTTCTCCCAGCGCGTCAAGCTCATCGACAATAAACCACAGACGCTGATCGCCTTCGTTGCAATTCATAGCCTCGAAGATGCCAAGACGCATCCAGGCTGAAATGAGCCGGCGGAGCGCCGCGATTTCGACCGCCTTATATGTCAGAAACAACACTCCGCCGTGGCCGCCGTCCGATCCTGCGCGCCCTTCGCGTACCCAGGCCCGCACCGATAGCATCGGCGCCTCGTGCTGCGTCGTGTATGCAAACACGCGCACGGCCGAGGCCAAGGTTGCCTGAGTGCCGGCAAGCATTTTCTCATTGCCCTGCTTGAAAAAACGCGCCGCGGGGGTGTTTTCCAGCATGTCGCGCAGCTCGTCATCGTCGGCCTTATTCAAAAGACGCGAGAGTTCTCGATCGTCGCGGGAATCACACTCTCTCAGCTGCCGGATTATCTCGGTAAACAGGGTGCGCGCGTACTCGCTCCAGACCCGGTCGTCCTCACCCGAATCCGGAATCAAAGCCCGCGCCAACGCATCGATGTCGTAGTCCTCGGTAATTTCGCCAAAAAGGTCCCATTTGCGTGCGTCCGGGTCGAAGGGATTGAGAATCACGTCTCCGCGATTCGGGTCGTAGTAGCGATTGAGATACCCTCCGTCCGGATCGGCGATGACCAGCCGATCGCCTCGCAACAGCGCGGCGTTCAAGATCTCGCGGATCGCCGTGCTTTTCCCGGTTCCCGTTGTGCCGATGATTTTAAAATGCTTGGTCTCATCAGCTAGTGGTACCGATATGCCCGCCAGCGTGATGGAAGCCGCAGCGCGCACCTCGTTGATTTCGTTTGAAGGCACTTTGGAGACGAGCGCGCCGCGTCGATGCTTCGGTTCTCGATCGCTCGTCCAAAGAGCAAGAATTCGCCCGCCGCCAAAACCAACAGCCATAGAAACCAATAACGCCATTAGGAGCTGAGTCCATCCCCCGCTCAAGCCCACTGAATGCAGCGCCGCGGCAAGCAACGAGGCACACAGCGCTGCGAGCAACAACAGCGGCGCGGCCAGCAGCGGCGCGAGAAGATATCTGAAAATGGCGGCGCGCGCCTGGGCAAGACCTGCCACCATCGCGAACAGGACGATCACATACTCGATTCCCAGCCCCGACGTTCCGTGTGTAAGACCCTGAAGATGCTCCATCATAGAGAGCCTCTAGCGAGCAGCACTACTTCCTTGTAAGCGACGTCGCAGCGGGAAGAATAATCAAGGAAGCAGAGGGCCATTTACGCATCGTCCTTGGCGCATGGCAATAGCCCATATGATTGCGCAAGTGCATTGTGAGTACAAGCAAATCCCCGGCGGGGATCGGAGGAAATAAACACTCTCACCGCTGTCAACGCCAAATGACATGTCTGGCTTGGGGCTGGCGCAAGAAAGGTACCCGTAGATCCGCTGATCTCCCGAGGGCGCCCGCGAAGCAGAATTGACCCGCGTACGATATCATCTGCCTTAACGCTGGGGAGAGGATCAGACATGCAGGCAAGTCACTGGCCGCTGCGGATCGCAGGCGCCTTCGTTTTTTGCAGCCTCGGGGCAGCGCCGCTGCTTGCCGCCGACAAGCGGCCCTTCGCCAGCAGCGACTTCACATCGTTGCGGTCGGCCATGCCGGTGGCGATATCCCCCGACGGCAAGGCCATTCTGTTCGATGTGCGCTTCTTCGGCGACAAAGGTGCTGCCAAGGACGAATGGCATACGGTCGCGGCGACTGGCGGTGATGCTCTGAAGCTTGATTTGCCGGAGAAATTCACACCCTCCGGCTACACCCGGGACGGGGCACTGTTCGGCGAATTTCGCATCGACGATCAGACCCAGCTCGCCATCGTGCCGGTCATTCCCGGTAAGCCCACTGTAATCTTCACGCTGCCGCGCGGCAGCCGAGGGGCAGCCATTTCACCCGATGGCGCGAAGATCGCCGTGCTCTCGGATCCCCGCGCAAAGGATACGCACGATCAGCACAACGTCGTCGAGAACGACGAGGCAAGCCTGTATGTCTTCGATATCCATTCCAACGGCGGGGCGTGGTGGTGTCCGGACCTGCGCACCATCAGCGACTTTGCCTGGTCGAAGGACTCGCGTCGGCTGGCGGTAGTGACGCAGCCGCCTAAGCTCGGCAATCACGAAGCGCGCTCCGTGCTACATGTCTGCGGCGCGGACGGATCGCATCAGATCGCCGATGTGCCCACGATCACGGCAGGCGTGGCTTGGTCTCCGGATGAAACGGAGTTGGTGTTTGCCTCGACGAAGGCACCGACCCTGACAGCGGAACACGTGTGGACCGTAGGCCTCTCCGGCGGTGCGCCGGTGGACCGAACGCCCGATCTTGATGCCGCTACCGCCATGACCGTGAGAAACCATCACGGTGCCGTCCTGGTCGAAGTACATCGCGGCGTGCGCAGCGAGATCGATAGCTTCGCCGATGGCAAGCTCACGCCAATGTTGCGCTGGCCGAACGGCGTCACGACTGGCATGCCTGCGGCAAACCCCTTCCCGGATGCCCCGGATGTCATGGCCGTGGGCGTTGGCGATCCTTCTCACTCCGGCAACGTCGCCGTTTTGAAAGATGGACAGTTGCAGAAGATCACCTCCGAGGGCGACGCGCAGCTCGCTGATATCAATCTGGGCGAGACAAAAGTCGTTCACTGGACTTCGAAGGAAGGTGTCAAATTAGAAGGAATCGCCACGTTCCCGCCCGGCTACAGCAGCGGCAAGCACTATGCTTTCTTGGTATTCCCGCACGGCGGACCGGAGGCAAACGACGAACTCGCGCTGGACCCCATGGCGAAATATATCGCTGGTAAGAATTATGTGGTCCTGCAGCCTGAATATCGCGGCTCTACCGGTTACGGCGCCGCGCACTTGGCGGCCATTTACCAGCATTTTGGCGATCGGGCTTACCGCGACGTCGACAGCGCCACTGACTTCGCCATTGCGCAGGGGTGGGCGGACCCCGCGCGGCTGGCCATGTTCGGTTGGAGCGCCGGCGGGTTCATGACCTCTTGGACCGTCACGCAGACGCACCGCTACAAAGCGGCGATCGAAGGCGCGGGCATCACGGACTGGCTGAGTTTCATTCCCACCAGCGACACCTGGCAGACCGACTTCGATGCACGCTTGCAGGAAAAGGACCCGAGCCCCATGCTGAAATTCTCGGCGGTGATGTTCGCCGACAAGGTGACCACGCCACTACTGATCCTGCATGGCAGCGCCGATGTACGCGTTCCGACCTTCCAGGGTCATGAGTTCTATGCTCTGCTCAAGGAACGCGGTAAGACCGTGCGCATGGTGACCTATCCCGGCTCACCGCATTTTCCGAGGGTAGCCGAGCAGCGCCGCGATGTGCTCGACGAGGTCGGTTCCTGGTTGGATCGGTACAATCCTTGAGTCCATGCTGCCTTGTGCGAACAGGTCCAGAAGGTCGGCCCGCCAACATACTTTCCCGCCTACATGGTGAATCACGGATTGGGCGTCCTGCAGAGCGCCCTCTCCAATCAGGCGCCTCCCACGCCGCTCGACCCGAAATTCGACGCCCAAGCCACCTGGATGCTTCTACAAACTGACTATCTTAATTGCACCGACGCAAAATCCGGCGCCCGGTATTAAGCTCAGGCCGAAAGCAGCCTAGAGAACCCACTCCATGACCGAACGCCTCCTCAAATTTCTCGTCAAATGCCCGATCTGCGACACGGAGTGGACTTGCGCACTAAGTGTCACCCAAATCAAAGAGTCCCTCGATAAAGGTACGCCCATCCCGGCATATGCGGAGTGCCACGACTGGCATTGGGACCTCAAAGAACATGAGCGCCAGGAACTCGCAGCAAAAATTCGAGCTTAGCAAAAGATGTGACTCCCGTAACAGAGGCGCGACTCAGGTCGGCCTCCCGGATCTCGCCGCGCGAAGCAGGGCAGCGAGAGCGCGGAAAGTTTTGTCCGCGGTCATCGGAGCTAGGACATCTCGATTATTTGCTTGACAGCCCGCTGCGCTTCTTGCGCGGCCCTTCCCCAACTCTGTCGGCCTGATAGTTCACTGTGCCCGAATGCGATGCGCCCGTACGGCTTACGAATTACTTCAAGGGGCGCCGGCCGATCTGGGCCGCCAAAATAGAACCCCGGTTGCGGCGATATATAAGCATGGCCCCAACGGTTGATAATGATCCCGGCAATATCCCGTTTCGCATCGAATCCCGCATCGCCAAACATGTGCTGCAATTGCCTGCGGATCTTGAGCTCGAAGTCCGCATAGGTGGTACTAAAAAGCATGCCGCGGGCAGATGCGGTTTGAACGTCGATGGGTACGCCGGTCTCTGGGAAACCCACATACATCGTAAGCATGGCAGGTCTCTCGGGATCCAGCGGTACCGGCACGCCATCGACAACCAGGGGCTGTCGAACATTGACGAAAAAGCCAAATCCGTCGAACCAGTGCGCGCAGCTGATACCCAATTTTGCAAAGGGGCGCCAATTTCGAACCGCCACATTGACCACGAGAATCGAACCGTGGTGAAACTGGGCATAGGCATTGACGTATGCGGGCGGCATATCCCGCACAATGTGTCTCGTGACCCAACCGCCCGATGAAACAACGACCGCCTTGCCACTGACACGCTTTAACTGACCGTCGATCGCGTAAGTCACGTGTACCTTACTGGATGACTCCGGCGCACCATCGTGTCGAACAGCAACCGCCGTGGCGTTGAGGCGAATACGTGTATGTTCCTGGGGTCGATCAAGCGCTGCGAAATTGATGGGCGCGTAGAGTAAGTCCTTGAAGGAGCGAGTGCCCGTGATGGCATCGGGAATCAGCGCTTTGACGATATGCCGCAAGATCGCGGCATTGCCGCCGGGGAAGGAAAACGCATCGTCTGTGATCTTAGGCTTCGCAGAACCCAGAGCGCCGCTGAACTTGGCTTTGTAGTCTGCGATTTCTTCAGTACCCGGGAGCCCCAGGAGCTTTGCCCCGTAGGCGGATATTGCATCCGAACTCACGCCATAATCGGCGGTAGCCACGAGGGGATCCGACAGCCGAAACACATCCTTCGAAAGGCCCAATTCCTTGACGATGAGGTCGCCGTAGGACATCGAGTCGAGCCATCGGTCGGTCGCTGCCTCATCCCCATGTCTGAGCTTGGCGGCATGCTTCCATTTCAGCCAGCTATCGCGCACTGCCTCGGGCAAGGGCGCACGCCGCAGATTGTCCGACCAGGGATTGACCACCCACGCGCGCCGCTCTGCAAAGGGCGTATCGAAGAAGTAGCCGAGCGACACCGAGTCTTCGGCCCAATACATGGGTTCGTAGTGATCGGCCGCATATTTCAAGCGTGCGCCCCCGCCGGTGGGATCGGCGAAATCGTAGCTTCTGGGCAGACCGACATCATCCCAGAGCTTCTCGACGTGGGAATAGGTGTTGTCCCTGCGCGGTATGACCGTTCCGTTGGACCCTTGAGGCCCCGTGAGCATCACGCCGTCGACGAGCATTTGATTCTGCTTGGCCTCACCCCCAAAGATCGGATGGTTGTCCAACACCAAGCACCGTGCGTTGGGACGCGCCTTGTGAAATTCGTAAGCGGCAATGATTCCCGAAAAGCCGCCGCCAACGACGATGAGGTCATAGGTCTCGTCCACTGCGGCCGCCGCGTCAATCTTGGCCTCGTAGAGCCCATCACGGATACCATGCGCAGCGTTGACCACCGAGGCGATATTGCCGTTAGAACGCGCATAGTCGCCGATGCCAGCATATCCGTTGAAGTCGGCGCCAAGACCCTGCGCACGCGACGGAGGCGGCGCGCCCAGCAAAAGAGCGCCGGATCCAATCAGCGTGGCGCCGACGAAGTCCCGTCGAGTCATGGCGGTATTGAGACCTAAAGCACGCGTTTCGTCTGACATTGACCCTTGCCCCAGTCGATCGGATGGTGCGCAGGATTCGCCGCGCCGTCCACGCGATCAAATCGTTGTTAAAACCCACTCTAGCAGCATTGGGATCAGCGCGTGCCGAACTCCGTCGGCCGGACCGTTCGTGCTGTCCTTACTGCCAGGCGTCGGCCGTGCTGACTCATGAAAGCCGTCGGTCGTCTTGCTTCTTGATTAAAGTCTTCGATGCCACCAAGCGCCACGCACGCTCGATAAGATCTGGCAACGCGCGCTTTTCGACTACTCCAAGGCGCAAGAGAATCCAAGGGTAGGTCGTACCCATGTTAACTCTTCAGATTTGACCCGGACATGATTTCATGGGAAACGGACGGATGCCGGCCGGCACGGTATCCACTTGCCACTGCGCACGCAGCTGAGGAATGAGAATGTCGATGAATCGCTGCTTGTCATTCGGTGACAAGTAACCGGTGAAATCCACTGATACCTGATAAGTCGGCAGGTCTATGTTGTCCGCGGTAACGACGAGACCATCGCCAGTTTCGATGTCCACATTGATGACCGAAGATGGCGTGGCAAGCTTGGCGTACTTGGCATGGATGACTTTGAGCTTCTCTTGCGTGTCGGCGCTAGAATCTACAAAGTTCATATGCTCCGAGGCCGCGAGGGACTGCATCAGACTCAGGAAATTCGAGACTCCCTGGTCGTCCTGAAGGCAGAGCTGAACCATCAGCGCCGGCGGCCTGCCGGACGAGCATCCGCAAAGCAGTCCAACTAAGATCAGGGTAATCGAGATTCGACGAGGTTCGGCGGCTTGACGGAATTGTCGCATTGATCTCTCCGCCTCCAGCGGAGCAAAGTTCCGCGGCAACGAGTTTCCTATCTGGGGTGGAACTGAGCTGTCGAGCAGGTCACAGTACACAACAATCGGCTCATTTCAGCACTCCGAAGGAGCGCAGCGGGCGCTATCCTCCCGATGAAACTGTGTCACGCTGATCCTAACGGCGAAGGGCACGGACAAGGGCCCTGGTCGCCGCGCGCTATTGGCAAACCAGCAGTTTCAAGCCCATGTACAAGGCATCCAGCCCCACCAGCAACATGATGAACCTCTGAATGCCAGACAAGGGAACAAGCTCATTCCGAGGAGAATACAAGCGCCGTCGCTTTATTTTTTTGCTGAAGCACACCCACACGGATAGACAACCCAGACCAATGAGGAACAAGGAAGCGATCAAACCTCCCTGTTTGATGTTCGTACACTGCCATTGAAGCATATTGAAGCTCACGCCCTAACCCGAACCTCGCGATCGCCCGAACCGATTGTATTGCGGATCCACTGGCACCGTGGGCACGGTAGACGCGTCCCCGCCGCGCGCTGAACATGCGCAGTCTCTTGAAAGGGTCCGCTGCAATGCGCAGTGAGGTGTCACGTTGCAGGACAATCGATGCGCGCATCCTGAACCGCAATTATCTGCCACCTTCCTTGGCGCTTGAGCCACGTGTCGGTCCACACCAAGCAGCGCCGCTCGTGCTTGGAGTCCGGCAGGACGGCAACGCTGGATTCCGAACCATACACAACCGCGACACTGTCGCCAAAGAATCTGACGTCCGCATCGAGGAGGCGGCAATCACTGTGGAATGTCGCTGGATCGTACGTCGGCACTTCGGTAGGCCTATCGTAACGAGTACCTTTCGGCGACGTACCGTGGAAATCCGTGGCGAGCAACTCTGACAGGACCCAAGGTTTGCCACAGGATTGTTCCGCCCAGGCCCTCTCTTGCGCGATCATCCACTGCACTGTCTCTTGTCCTCGGACCGGGACCTCACCGCCAACCGCCCCTCCCGATAACGCCCAAAGATAGCCCCCCAAAACGCCAATAATTGCCCGTCGGCTCATAGACACCTCCTGTTACGATAACCATTGACCCCTAAGGATGAGATTCAGCGACGCAGGAATGCGTTGCTCAGCTGCCGCACGCAAAACTCTTGGCGTCGGCAACGTCGCCGGAGCCTTTGTACCTGGCCACTTGCGGGAAGGGGCACAGCGGCCGTGTCATGGACACACCCTTGGTCTTATCGTCGCCGTTGTACTTGGTGGCGATGATGCGTGTGGGCGCCACGCCCTCTTCCACCCAGCGCTCGAGCGCGACCACCATGTCGTGCTCGGCATCACCGGCACCTCCCGCCTGACCGAATTCGTTGGGACCCGGTCCGCCGCCACAATGGCCGACTCCGGGCGCCAGAAACAGCCGGTAAAATTCCTGTGTCTTTGCCAACGACGCCGCCGGTTGCTTGTCCTGCGCGGCCACCACGGACTGGTAGTAATGCACTGAACTCAAAGGCGTGACGATGGAATCCGCCAGCCCGGCAAAAGCAATAAATTTGCCGCCGCGCTCATTGAATCCTTTGAAGCTCACATCGGTGGCGTTCATGATCTTGCCGATTTCGCGCGCATCGTTCAGTGTCTTGTCGAGATTGAGATCTTTAAAGCTCCAATTGCGATCCTGGTAGACAAAGTTGCGGAAGAAATTCCCGCCATACATGCTCATTTGCGCATCGGTTTGAGCCGCCTCGAAGTTTGCCGTACTGACGACACCGCTCCAATTCAGCTCGCTGCCATAAGGCTCACCGGCAAACTCCTGCCGGCCGGCGTGATCCTTCGGTCCCTGGTGGATCGATTCATAGGTGTGCAGTTTCCCAGTCGTTAACTTCAGTTTCTCTCCCTTTACCTTGCACTGAAGAGGATCGCTCAAGAACCCGTGCTCGGCATCGCCGGCCTGGGCGCAGGTATCCGTCACGACCCGGTGAATTTTCTTGAAATCATCGAGGGTCAGATAGCTTTCCTGGCTGGCGAGATTGACGCTCTCATTCCAGACGAAGCTGGTGAACAGGTTCACCCAGTCGTTCGCCGCCGCCCCGCTGATGATGCCGTCGAAATCCTCGGGATAACGCTGCGACTCCATGTAGCCTTCCTGACCACCCTTGGAGCAGCCGACGAAGTAGGAATGCAACGGCGCGCGTCCGTAGAGGGCTCTGGCGATGGCCTTCGCGGCCACGGCCGTGAGATGCACGGCGCGGTAACCGTAATCGACGATCTTCTCCCGATGCCCGAGCGCCCAGTCGGCTGCGGTCGGCCCGATGGCGGGTGCATCGTGACCATCGTCAGTCGAGGCCACCACCGAACCCCCGAGCAAGGGATTGACCATGGAGTCATAGCGGATGAAGCCGGCGAAACCGCCGTTGCCGACCGACTCGTAACGCCCGCTCCAGCCGGAAGCCGGCAGCCACACCTCGAACTTGATGTCGGAATCGCCGGTCGGATGCAAGTGCCCGACCACGCGGCAGAAGGCCGCGGGCACCGGCTTTGGATGCATGAACCCCTTGGCCCAATCCGGCACCGGCGGCGTGAATGTGTCGATTGCCATGGACTGCGCCAACGAAATCGTGGTTTGCGGCAGCGAAAGCTTCCCGAGTGCCTCGCAGCTCATGGGAGCCGCGCGCGCCACCCCGGCGAGCACGAGAGTCGCGCAAAACGCACCGCAAAATATTTTTCGAGTCGTCATTACTCCCCCGATCGCTTGGCGTTATCGAAGCTTATCTGTCGGCAAGAGTCGCCGCAGGATTTTAGTCTCTCACGACGCGATCTTAGGCACGAACCAAGATATCTCGCCCAGCATTGTGGGTCGCAGATTAACGAACTGATCGAAGCCATGCGGCCTCGTAAACACTCAGCTCTTGCAATGCGCGCAATAGAAAGTGGCGACGCCACTCAAGCCCCAAGGGCACTAGGCGGCCCGACTATTGCACTCGTTTGAGGTCCTGTACCCAATTGATTTCCCACGTCTTGCCGCCATCGGGCGAATATGCCTGCTCCCAATGGCACGACGTCGGCGTAATCCTGGACCAGATGAATCTGATGCGAATTGCCTTGCCATTCTCAGTGTCGTCGGCATAGAAGGTGCCGACGCCGTTGTGGAAGCTCCCTCGCACGGGCGGATCCATCGGTGCGGTCGGCATTCGACTGTCCATCCACCAGATCGACCACAGATGCGTTTTGGCGTCAAATGACCGGGGTGCCACGCCGCGATAGGCGCCGCCCGGGACATCGAACACATCGTCGTCAACATTGGCGTAACCGCCCATGAGCGGTTGGCTGAAGAGGGTCCCCTCGAATTCCACCCAGTCATGATTGTCAACGAGGCGCTTTTTGAGTTTGCGATGATGCACTTGCCAGCGACCGAACAAGAAGTCGAAATCATGTAGTCCGGGGATCGCATTGTCTGGATTCGTCTGTTCCGCCGCCGACGACGATTGCGCCGAGACTTGCGTTGCG
This sequence comes from uncultured Gammaproteobacteria bacterium, assembly GCA_963721095.1. Classification (GTDB taxonomy): domain Bacteria; phylum Pseudomonadota; class Gammaproteobacteria; order Steroidobacterales; family Steroidobacteraceae; genus Bog-1198. The sequence continues at coordinate 342,489 of CAVRHU010000003.1, forward strand.
CCCAAACCAATGCTGAGCAGGGCAAGCGCAATTATGCGGAGATACCTTTTCACGATGGATTCCTTCCTCAGTTTGAGTGAATGTGGATGATGCTCATGCTCTGTCAGAGTCAGTATAGGGGGTATACCTGACAGAGCATGTCAGGTTTCTGGCACCCAGTCCCGGGCATTCGACTGCGAGGGGACCCGCGCGGCCTACAAATTCACCAGGTTTAGCGCTCGAGATTAGCGGCCCATCCTGCTTGCGATTAAGCCTTCGGTCGATCGGGCCGAGTCTGGGCGGCGCTTGTCATCTAAATTTGATCCCGGTGCCGTGCGAAACGGTGAATGTCGAAGAAGACGCCACCCTTCTGCACTTCGGCTTTCAAGACACCCTCGCGCTGATAGCCGCATTTCTCCAGCACTCTCACCGAGGCAAGGTTCGGAGCGAGTACCGGAGCAATCAGCTTTCGAATGTTCCCACGGCTGAAACCGTAATCTGTCATTTTCCGCAAGGCTTCCGTTGCGATGTCTTTACCCCAATAATTTTCAGCCACCCAATAGCCGATTTCTGCCACATGATCCCGCCATCCACCCCGAGGGGTGATACCGACGCTGCCGACAAAAACCCCGTCGTATTCAATTACGCGAGTCATCGCCCCGTTGTGTTTTGATCCGGTTGCGATCCACCATTCGGCATCCTTAACCGTGTAGGGATGCGGAAATGTGTACACCAAGTATCGGGATACGTTCTCGTTATTGGCCAAACTCACCAGCCGCTCCAGATCCGAGTCCGCGTATTCTCTGAGCGATATCTTGTTGGGTTTCATAGCGAAGAACTGCTGGGCCGCGGCCCCGCGTCCTCGCCAAGGATCGCGATCGCGTCAACCTCGATCAGGTAATCGGGATTGAGGCATACCAGTGTCATTGAACTCTCGGGACTGACGGAGGGGGTTATATGCTGGCACCGTCCTCGAGTATTTTAACCCTACCTTGCGGCAAGATTGCCAGAAGCGCATCGATCAGGGTATCGCCGATATCATCGATGAACCTCCCCCGGCTTTGCAGCCGATGTTTCGGGCTGTGTGAAGCGGACTACAATTTCCGGAGGTACCGTGCAATCGGCAACTGCCTGAAACCCGATCGTTCGTAGGCGCGACGTGCCGGCGCATGGCCGGGATCGCCTCCGGTGTCGATCATCGCCACCGATACCTTGTTCTCTCTCATCCAATCAACGGCGAAATTGACAAGCGCAGTACCAAACCCGCGACGCTGACAGGCGGGATCGACTGCAATCATATAGATCTCTGCGAGCACGGCCGAATGGAGTTTCACTGATACAAAACCGACGACGGAGTCCTCTTCGATCGCAACCCACACATTAGCGTTCTGCGCGGTGCACACCTCCTCGACTGCCCGGGTTTGGCTCACGCGCCAATCGGGATGAAGCATCAGGTACACATCCGAGTCCATGACCTTCTCTATCCCCTCAAAAACTGGCGCCCAAGCGCGAATCGAAAGCCCTATAAGGGCATCAAGCTGGTGGCGCTCAAAGGGCTCAATTCGCATTTCCGACTCCGTTCAACGATTACTGGAGCTCCTGGACCAAAAGCGTCAATCCCCTCTCCACTCTTTTAGAATTGTCGTGCGGCGCAAAATCTTACTGATACGCACGACCCGCGAAATCCCCGCCCCAGATAAGTGCTCGTGCTCCAGGGTCTTGTCAGCTCAGCTTCATCATCATTCCGGCAACTTCTTTGGCGAGCTTTGCGGCCACGGTCGCGGTCATGTTGGAAATGTCGCAACGGGGGTTGTACTCGACAATATCGGCGGCGACGATCCGTTGATCGATCCTGTGGATCCAATCGATCACTTGCCGGGTGGATAAGCCGCCCGGCTCCCGATGCGATACGCCGGGCGCGTAGGCCGGATCCAATGCGTCGATATCGATGGAAACATAGAGGGGCGTCTGCAGATTAAGGGAAGGAGGTTGAGCACAGCGGCCGGCCTCGACAATCTCGACGCCGAATCTTTTGAACTGGTTGCGATGCTCGTCATTGATCGTACGCAGTCCCACCTGGATGAGTCGATCCGCCAGGCGCTCCTCCATGATACGTGCGAACGGCGAGGCGTGGGATCTCCGATTGCCCTGATACGCTTCGTAGATATCGGCATGCGCATCGATATGCAGGATCGTCAAACGGCTGTAACGGCGACGTACCGCACGCAGAATGGGATGTGTGATGGCATGATCACCGCCGAGGCAAATCAATGGATCACCGGAATCCATGACATGCGCCACTTCGCGCTCGATGATATCCCACGCATCGGCAAGCCCGTCGAACTGGATATCGCCATGATCGATCAGGCGGCCCGAGGCACACACATCAAACCCGGTCTCGCTCCAACCGCTATAGCAGTCGGAAACTCGCGGCGGATGAGCGGGGGCGCCTCCGAAGCACCCTTCATGAAAGAGGAGTTGTCGTCGTGAGGAATGCCCAACAGCGAAATAGCGGTCAATGTTCAAGTGCTCCTCGAACGGCAAGAAGGATTTGTCGGCGCGCGGCTGCGCTCTCAAAGGGATGTTATCGCATCGTCCAACGATGCTGCTTGTCATTCAGCTCGCTGCGCAAGCGGAGGAGCGAATCAGCGTTCGTATTCTTTCATTCCACGTTGTTCGCGCAGGCGCGGTTCGCCAGACTCGCTATTACATGCCCGATGACACTCTGCGCAAAGGCATGCCCGTCAATCCAGCCGCTCGCTCGCGGGCCCGCGACATTGAGCGTTTCAATGTGGTGGTCCTCGATGAACTTCAACACCGCTGCTGCCGCCGCATTCGGATCCGGCATTTCGCGCGCACTGATGAGAATGCAGGGCCGATCCACGAGTTTGCACAGATCGCTCGTGAGGCGAGTGCCATCGCTCAAGAACCCATCATAAAAAATGGCGGTACCGTCACTGTCCACCACATTCAACCGCGTACGCTGCCGATAATTTCCGTTTGGCAGCGTCGTCAGGGGGTATCGGTCGGAAATCACGCCATCCTCCGCCATCCGATCTCCCGGCACCCACCCGCCGCAGGGGAAATCCACGCCCAAGGCCGCGTCCAGCGCACCCCGATCCACGCCCGTCTGCCCACCGGAGACGATTCTCTTTAGGGCCACCATTCGGCTGACGGTGCTCAACTGGTAGCTCATATCCATATGAAACTCCGAGGAATTGGAATCGGCTGCCGAGACGCTCGGTACTTTGGCTGTCATGGGGCTATTTTTAAGCCAATCCCATCCAACGCCCAACCTGTCGCGACCCGAAGACATCCGGTGCACGATGAAGCCACGTGAATTATCCCGACATACATGTTACTCACCGGGTGGCGGCAGCCCGCACTAGTATTCCTACACGCCCACGTCGTCAGGCGTGGAAAAATTGAAATTCTAGGAGGACCCACCTATGTGCCCTGCATGCATCGCAACAACCGCCGCAATGGTCGCCGGCGCCGGCTCCGCCGGAGGATTTCTGGCGACGTGCATCGCCAAGGTTAGAAAATTCTTTCGAGCGGGTCGTCTCGGCCAATTTCAGAATACGCAGGAGAACTAACATGCCAACCAGCAACGGGAAGGAGCGACAGGAACGACCGCAGCTCGCCATGAGGAAACCCCCGATCGTGTCGCAGCAGGAATGGGACGCTGCGCGGCAGCAGCTCCTCCTGAAGGAAAAGGCGGTGATGCGCTCTCGCGACGCCCTGGCTGCGGAACGCCGGCAGATGCCCTGGATGGCGGTCGAGAATCAGTATCAGTTCGACGGCCCGAACGGCAAGGTGAGCCTGCTTGACCTATTTGAGGGTCGCCGCCAACTCATTGTCTATCGGGCCTTCTTCGAGCCTGGAGTATTCGGCTGGCCCGAACACGCGTGCCGCGGTTGCTCCTTGGGCGCCGATCAAGTGAGCCACCTGTCCCATCTGAACGCGCGTGACACCACGCTCGCGTACGTCTCCCGCGCACCTCAGGCGGACATCGCGCGTCTGAAGGCGCGCATGGGCTGGAAGATGCCCTGGTACACCCTCACCGACAGCTTCGATAAGGACTTCGGCGTCGATGAATGGCACGGCCACAATGCCTTCATCCGCGACGGCGAGCGCGTGTTCCGCACCTACCTTATCAACGAACGCGGTGACGAAGCGATGGGCACCGTCTGGAGCTACCTCGATATGACGGCGCTCGGGCGTCAGGAGACGTGGGAGGATTCGCCGGCGGGATATCCACAGACGCCGCCCTACAAGTGGTGGAACTGGCACGACAACTATGCGGCCGAAGCGGCGCCCAACACCAAGTGGGTCGAGGTGTCCGACGCCAAAGAAGCTACTTTCCGCAAGGACGAGGCGAACGCGAGTTGACGATGAGGACGCCGCGCCGCCGCCTTCGGGCGGCGGCGGGCGGTTGCCTTTTTACACGAGTCGTCGCGGCGAGGTTTGTCTTGCGCGTACCTGTCAGTCCGCCAACGGCGTGGGGCGAACTTGAAAGTGAACGATCAGGGGCTTGGTGCCCTTACCCCCTTCCTTGTGCCAGGGAGTTCGATCGCCGCTCGTGATCCAGATGCCCCGCCCCTTCCAGCCCGCGGCAGCATCATCGATGCGGCCTTCGAGGCCTTTGGCGTAAAAGCCCAACGGATAGGGAATGCGCAGCGTCACGAATTTGTCGTTGACGAGCGCATGCACGCCGTCAAACAAATTGCCGGTGGCAATCGGCACGTTGGCGCCAAAGCCTAAAGTATTGTGCTGATCCACCCACGTGTAGTAGCTCGATTCGACGCTCATTTGCGGCACGTTCACAAAACCCGGGCCAGGCAACCGATGGAAAGTCCAGCCTTCCGGGCAGTGATCGCCGGTCGCCTTCGGACCATTGAGCGGAGCCTTGCATTTGCGCCGGTCAAACTCGCCCAAATGACCGCTAGCCAACGAAACCCACACCACACCGTTGCGGTCGATGTCGCCGCCGCGCACCCCAAATCCAGGCGGCGGCACATTGTAGATTTCGCTCAAGCGGGTGCGCGGGTCGAATCGAAGCACGGCGCCAGGATACCGGAATGCCACCGTCCCCCAGACGCTGCCATCGGCCGGATTGGGCATGACGGCGTAAAAACTGGCCGCCAGACGCTCATCCTTGGTCGGGTCCGCCGGTTGACCGGGTTCGGTCCAGGAATCCAGCTTGCCGTTGCCGTTGGTATCGAGCACAAAGGGCGCCCATCCTTGGGAGGCGGCAGCATCGCCGGTGAGAAGGAATTTCTTAGCGTCGAGCCATCCCACGACCTCGCGGCCGCCGCTGGTCCACAGGGTATTGTTCACATCCTCCGAAAACTGCAGATGGTGTGTGCTGTAGCAGGTGTCGACGAAAGTATATTTGCCGCTCTTGGGCTCATACACTGCGAGTTGCCGATCGCTGGAGTCGATCGGAAAAGCCTGAGCGGACGCAAGAGTCGATCCCTTCTTGCAATACGCCGGATTTTTCGCCGCGCGAATTCGCGCGGTGTACCACACGCGCCCTGATTGATCGAGCATCGGATTGTGCGCGATCGCGCGGCTATCCCAGATTCGCTCTTCGCCCCAATAGGGTGAAGGCGCAAGAACCGGGTCGTCGTGTGTCGTCGGCGTATCCGCATCGCGTACGCTCGCCTTGAACGTCGTTGCGACATTATGCGCAGGGTCCAGAATCGGAAAATTATCCGTGCTCAGTTCCGGAGAGCCGTAAATCAAGCCGTGGCCATTCACCGTGGGATTGCGCCGATCTGTTCCCGACAAATCGTGCAAGTAGGCTTTGTCGTCCGACCAATCGCGCACCGTGGCGACGATATTGCGCTCCATGCCGCTGGGACGCTCGGGTGCCGACGCGGGCAGTTCGCCGGCGGCGATGCGATCCGACCAATCCGCGAGATAATGAATGGGAATCCCCGCCAGCGTGCCTTGTACGATGTTGATCATCGACACCCCGGCTTGACCTGACTGCACGCGGCGCAGCCAGGCTTCTTCCGAGGATTTGAATGTTCCCAGCGATTTCGGGATGGTGCGCGTCGCCAAATTCCCCAGCTGATGACAGCCGACGCAGCCCATGTTCTTCATCCACATCAAATACCCATTGCGGCCGCCCGTCACTTTCGCGACTTGCGCCTCCTCGGGAATTTTCATCATCGCGTACCAATAGGCCGCGGGATAGGTTTTTGCCGCCGTCGCTGCGTCGGGAGCGACCCTCACCGTAACGTTGACATGCTGTCCCGGCGCCGCAGCGGCGCCCGGCGAGTCGATGAGCCCATAGCCGCGCACCCAGACGCGATACTTCGCCGGCGGCAGTTCCGGAATCAGGTAGCGGCCGGCCTCATCGGTGACGACGATTTTGGCGAAGCGCGTTTTGAAGTCCTGCGTCTCCGCAATGACCCAGACGCCGGCTTCCGCGCCATGCGCGCTGGTCACGGTGCCGGATATCGCCCTTGCCGCATCTCTCGGTTCAGTGCCTGCCGCGAGCGACAAAGCGATGCCACCGAGCAGCAAAGCCGCCGCCGCGCCGACGCGCATGCACCAGGCATGCCGCGGCGATGCATGAAGGGACTTAAGAGGGTGATTGCCGAGACAGGCCATCGGCGGCGCCTTTCAAAAATGTAGCCGTTCGCGTCGGAACTCCTGCGCCACCTCCCTATGCCGCGATGCCTTGATTATAGCGCCGAGTCGGACTATCGCGACAGTTCGCAGATCCAGTTCACCTCCCAGGTTGTTCCGCCGTCCGCCGACCACGACTGTTCCATTCGGGCGGACGTCGGTGAGATATTGAGCCACACATAACGCACGTAGATCGCTCGGCCCTTGTAGGTGTCTTGGTTGTAGAACTCGCCGCGATTGCCCGTGAATTGGCCGATGACCGGCGGCAGGTCCAACGTTCCCTTATCCACGTCGACCAAGTAGATCGACCACTGATGGGTTTCGGGATTGTAAAGCCGCAGGGTCTGGCCCTTGTTGCGCTTCTTCAGCTGCGCGCTGTAGGCGTCGAACTCTTCGAAATTCGCGTTGCTGTCGAGCAGCTTCTTGTGGTTCGAAATCCCGTCGTACTCCACCCAGGCGCTCGAGCCGTTGAGACGATCCGGCAGCACTCGAACGTGCGCTTTCCAATTGCCAATCAGAAAATCGAAATCATGAGAACCGTCCCTCAATGCCGGCGCCGCTTGTAGGCTCAGCGCAAACAGCATCGATACGAGCGCGGCGGTCATCTTCACGGTCACAGCGCCATAACTTTTCGATTGCATACTCGACTCCTTCAGCGACCCCATGCGCGCCGGCGGGCAGGCATTAAATTTTGGGGCAGATCACGGCGGGATCGGCGCGAGTGAAATCGCTGATCCAGTTGAGCTCCCAGGTCTTATCATCGAATGAGAACGACTGTTCCCATCGAGCATGGTTAGGATCGGGATTGGTCCAAATGACGCGTACCTTGATCGGTCGGCCGTTATAGTCGTCATCCCCGTAGAACTCCCCCCGCGCGCCCTGAAAGCCGCCGACATAGGGCGAATCGAACTCCCCGGTCTTGCCATTCATCCAGCGGATTGACCACTGCTGTTGGGTCGGGCTGAAGGCGTAGACAAAGAGTCCCGCCGGATCCTTGTTGGGAAATTGGCTTTGCTCCACGATTGCCTGGCCGCTCAAATAAGGCAGGGCGCAGTGCCGATTGGCGGGCGCCTCGACCCACTCGCTGCTGCCCACGGCGAGCGCCTTTAGGCGTTTCTGTCGGGTCGTCCACGCGCCGACCAGATAGTCGAAATCATGCTTGCCGCCCTTAACGGACGTCGAAAACCCCGGGGGCAGCCGGCGATTCGACGCATCCGCGCCGAGGGCAGCCAAACTGATGCCCATACCGGTCAGGAAAACCGCCGCCAGCAGGACGCTGCTCTGGGAAATCGCCGCGCTCTTCATTGACTCGATCCTCCTTCGCTTGGATCAAGTCTATGCCGCGGAAAACGCTCGCCATAGCGAGAAGTTTTGAATCTCATTTGAAGGTAAACTTCAAATTGATATGAGAAAGACCCCGCCCTCGCTCGATTCGCTGCGCGTCTTGAGCGCCTGCGTTCGCCACGGCAATTTTTCCAAGGCTGCCGCCGAACTGCGCATCACGCCGACTGCCGTCAGCCAGCGAATGCGTGCGCTCGAGGAGCGGCTGGGCGCGAAACTATTCCGGCGTCATGGACCCAGATTGACCACCACCGCCCGAGCCAAAGCGCTCGGCCAGCGGGTCGAGCACGCCTTGGCGCTCATCAACACAGCGGTGGATGATTTCCGGCGTATTCGCCAGCCCCTGCGCGTCACCTGCGCGCCGACCTTCGCCGCACGTTGGCTGCTGCCCCGGCTGACTGCGTATCACGCGCTGCCCGGCGCCGACGCGATCGCCCTGGACGCGACGCAGGATCTGCTGGCTCCGGGAGCCTTCGATGTGGCGGTGCGCAGCGGAACCGCTCCATGGCCGGGGTACCAATCGGCCAAGATCTTATCGGAGCAGCGAACCGCGATTCTTCATCCGAAGCTGATTCCAGCCGGCAAGCGTCTGACGGCCCGCGGTCTGCTCACATTGCCTTTGATACCGGACGCCAGTTGGGCGGAGTGGTTCAAGCTTGCCGGCGTTCCCGGAGCCAAACCGCGCTTCGTTGCAACCCGCTTTCCCAACTACGATCTCGAAGCGCAGGCCGCGGTGCAAGGCATTGGAGCGGCGCTGCTGTCGCCGGTTCTCTTCGCGGACCTGCTCGCACAAGGCACGCTGATCGCGCCCTTTCCCCGCGCCGTCGTCGGTCCGAACAGCTACTGGTTACTCTGGACTCCCGAATCCGCCGACAGTCACTTCGTCAATTGGGTGAAATCTCAATTTGGCCTCGCCCATGGGTCGGCGTTACTCGCCAATGCCTGACCACACGTCGTTTCCACTCCTCGCGAACCCGGCACGCCTGGTCGCGACGGTTCAGAACACCAGATTGACTGCCGCCACCGGGGTGATGGAGGCGCCGGTGTTTCGGCCGACGAACACCCATTTGGCGCCGATGATGATGCCCACCGTGCTGGTCCAGTTATATTCGATGGCCGGCGCGGCGCTGAACGACCTACTCGAGCCTGACTCGGTCTGAACGCTGGCCGGTGTCAATCCGCTGCTGAGCGCCGCTGCGCCGCTGAGCGGCGGGTACTTGCCGGCAAGGCGTGTCGAGCCGCTGTTGAGGTAGCTGACATCGATCGCCGCCACCCAATTGTGCGTCATGCTGTACTCCCAGGCCGAATCGACCGTCAGTGAGTCTCCAGGGCCCGCGTGCCCGCGAAAACCCTGCGTCGTTCCATAGACGCTCGTCCCTTCGATGTCGACGCCGCTGGACCAAGACTGCGAGATATCCAAGCGCGTGCGCAGAATGCGGCCGTTCGGCATCCACAAGTAATACTGGGAGAAAATCGATACGGTGGTCGTGTAGGCCCCGGCGCCGAAGCCGTCGTTGGGATGCTCGTCGAGACGATCATAGCGTCCCGTCGGCAGGGTTTCGCCGAGCACCAAGGACAGCGCCGGCAACCATCCGTCGTCCAGGAAGCGCGACAGTCTGAAGTTGGCCTGTAGCGTGAGATCGCCGATGCCGATCTTGGAGCTGCTGGGTCCCTGGCTTTCACGGGTGAACCCAAACTTCGGAATCAGCCCAACCGTGGTGGAATCGGTCAGCCCGTAGAGAATATAGGTGAGCGAGCCGTAGTCATCCTGTCTTGCCGCGGAATGCCTCGCGCCGGTGCGATCGAATTCTCCATCGACGATGGAGTCAAACACATAGGGCTCGATCAGCACATGCCCTTGCGGCAAGGTCGACGGCGAGGCTGCAAGCAAGGGACCGGTCCACCACGCATCGTCGAGTGATTGACGCAGTGCCGGCGCCTCTTCGGCGTGAGCCGTGAGGATTGAGAAGATCACCAGCGCCAGAAGCCAGAGTAAGCGCGAGCGGCCGCGTGACATGCGCGGCGTCAGGCGATCGGCGGTCGCGCGGCGCAGCGGTTCATGTTCCTGCCGCACCGGCAACGCCGGAGGCGCGCGTATCGTCCGCGATCCAATTCACTTCCCAGCTCTTGCCACCATCCTCGGAGAACGCTTGCTCGAAATGGCAGCTGTTGGGTTTGATGTCGGAAATGACAAATCGCACCAGGATCGCTCGCGCCCCCAAAGTCTCCTGGTCGATGAACTCCCCGCGACCATTTTTGAACTCTCCCACCGAGGGCGTGGTCATCGCGCCGGCGGCGCTGTTGGAGAAATTGAGGCTCCATTGATGAGCCTCAGGGTTATAGAGACGCAGCGACAGTGCCTCGATGTGCCCCGCAGGCCCACTGACGGTAAGCTCGACGAGATTGGCGCGGCCGTTCCACACCTTGCGCACCGTGGTCGTCCCCACATACTCGACCCAGGTCGTTGACCCCGTAAGTGGGTGAAGCAGTCGCCGTAATCGGGTTTTCCAGGTCCCGATCTCGAAATCAAAGTCGTGCTGGCCATCGCGCTGGCCTGCGCGCTGGCCTGCGCGCTGCGCGGTTGGGATAGCAGATGCCGGCGCGACGCCCTGAGTTTCGTTGCCAAATCCCGCACGCGAATCCAAGACCAGGCCCAAACTCAGCGCCAACAGGCCCGTCCAAACAGATTTTGGCGCGCTCACATTGCTTCCGGATACGACATGCTGATCAGTGAATCCATCGCTCAGGTTGAAGGCGGCCATGGTAGGGAGCGAAAGTGGTTTCATTCAATGACCACTTTTAGCAAAACTGATGTGACCACTTGGAGAGGCCGTTCCCGACGCGCGATCCCGTCCTGCGTTCACACTTGCACCGCCATCGAAGTGTTCTCAAGGCCGGACGCTTACGATCACGATGGACAACACTCTTATATGAGAACCGAGAAACGACCGTGAAATATGCGAAGCATGCAATGAATGTGCGACATGTCGGACTGACTGTGAGCTCGTTGTTGATGGTGGCGATGCTGTTGCCCGCCGCCTCGAATGCGCAGTGGAAGACACGCTGGGAATACGCCGGGCCAAAAGGGCCGGAACATTGGACTGAATTGGATCCGGCCTACGCGGCCTGCGATGGCAAGGAGCAATCGCCGGTGGATATCTCCAATCCCGAGAAGGCCGATCTTCCCGCCTTACGATTCGAATCCAAAAGCGGCCCGCTCAAGGGTCTGCAGAACAACGGGTATACGATCCGCGTGAATTATCACGACGCGCCCGGCACCGGCAATTTCCTGTGGGTGGGCGAGACGCGCTATCAGCTGATCCAATTTCACTTTCACCGTCCAAGCGAGGAGACCATTCATGGCAACGCCTCGGCCATGGTCGCGCATCTCATGTACCGCTCCGCCGACGGCAAGGTGATCGGCGTCGCGGTGCTCTTGAAGGAGGGCAAACCTAACGCGACCATTCAACAAGTCTGGGACCACATGCCCATGACCGAGAGCAGGGTGCTGGCCGACTATTCGCATGCCGAAGAGGAGATCCCCGGCGTCATGATCAATCCCGGAGGCCTGCTGCCGGCGACCTTGGGTTATTACACCTACATGGGTTCGGTCACGGCGCCGCCCTGCACCGAAGGCATCGCCTGGTATATTCTGAAGACTCCGATGGACGTTTCGGCCGCGCAAGTCAAGGCCTTCGCCAAGCTGTATCCGCGCGACGTGCGGGCCGTGCAGCCGCTCAATGCTCGCATCGTCAAAGAAAGTCGGTAGCGGCGACGCGAGCGTTGAACGCGGCACGCACCTCGCGCCGCAAGGAACGTGGAGGATTCGACCGTGCCGCCGGTGACCCAAGCTGAAAAAGGACAACTCTTCGCCGCGCTGCATGCGCGCGACGGAGCCTTCATCATCCCGAATCCCTGGGATGCCGGTACGGCGCGCCTGCTGGCGCAACTCGGCTTCGAGGCGTTGGCCACGACCAGCGCCGGCTATTCGTTCTCGATGGGGCAGCCGGACAATACCGTTACGCGCACCGGCATGATGATGCACGTCGCCGCGATTGCCTCGGCCACCGAACTTCCCGTCAGCGCGGATCTCGAGAATGGCTTTGGGGACTTTCCGGAAAGCGTCGCAGAGACCTTCCGGCTCGCGGCCGCTGCGGGACTCGTGGGCGGCTCCATCGAAGACATGTCCCGCCAGCCCGGGCGGCCCATCTATGAGATCGGCCTGGCGACCGAGCGCGTTCGAGCGGCCGCCGAAGTCGTGCGCGATTTCCCCTTTGCCTTCACCCTCACCGCGCGCGCGGAAAATTACCTGGCCGGCCGCGCCGATTTGGGCGACACGATCAGGCGATTGCAGGCCTATCAAGCGGCGGGCGCCGACGTGCTTTATGCTCCGGGTATCGTGAGCAAAGAGGACATCGCCACCCTGGTCAAATCCGTGGATCGTCCCGTGAATGTGGTGATGGGTCTGCAAGGCGTTCAATTGAGCCTGGCCGAGCTCTCGGCCATCGGCGTCAAACGCGTCAGCGTCGGCAGTGCGCTGTCGCGCGCCGCGCTCGGCGAATTTCTACGCGCCGCCCGGGAAATGCGCGAACACGGCACCTTTACCTTTGCGCAGCAGGCGGTCGGCTATCGCGATATCAATGCGATGTTGAGACGGTAATGCGGGTCATGAGAATGCCGCACACGATCCGTGAGACCGCACGCCTCGTAACCGTGATTTGCGCGCTGCTGGGGGGCATTGCCCCGGCCACGGCACAGATTCCCTCCTGGGGTGTGGACGAGTTTCACGCACCGCCCGACTCCCGATGGAGTGAGATCACGCGGACCGATCTCGAAGCGGCATATAAGCTGCTGCGCGACAACCACCCCGGCGGCGCCGCGCAACTCCACGATATCGCCTTTCAGGAACGCCTGGACAGCGCTCACGCGCTCGCGCTCGAGCGCGCCCGCACGGTGGAGTCGTACCAGGGCTACACCGCGGTCCTCGCAGGGTTCGCGACCGGCATGGGCGATAAACACATTTGGAGCCGTCCGACGCTTCTGGTCAATCTCCCGCGCTGGGCCGGAATCATTCCCAGCAAGCGCGGCAATGCCTGGATTGTCAGTGACACTGACGATGCCCGGGCCACACTGCGTGGCGCGACGCTCATCAGCTGCGACGGCGAAGAGATGGATGCGTTGGCCCGCAAAACTCTGGGCGGATTTCGCGCCGACTGGAACGTGGGGGCCCAGCAGGTGCAAAGTGCGCCCTGGCTGCTCATCGATGAAGGCAACCCCTTCTTCAAACGACCCATTGCATGCCTCTTTGAGCGGGACGGTCAGCGGCAAACACTCAAATTGGAGTGGATGCGCGTCAAACGCGAAACCCTGTTGCCGCGGCTTCAGGCCGCGATCGGCGGCGGCGCGGCCGGTTTCGGCGTCCGTCGGGTCGGCCGCGGCTACTGGATCGCGCTGCAGAGCCTCAAAGATGAGCGAACCGCCGCTGTGGTCAAGGAGGTTGAGGCTCAGAAGGATGTGCTACGCGCGGCGCCCTTCGTGGTGCTGGATCTGCGCGGCAACGGCGGCGGTTCTTCGCTCTTCGGCCGTCAGATCGCCACCTCCTTGTTCGGTCCCGACTTCGTCCGGGCGCGCCTCGACCCCGACAGCGGCTCAGGCTGTGGTGGGCCGGCGTGGCGAGTATCCGAGGGCAATCTTCATAATCTTGAGTTTCTCTTGCACTCGGACGCCGTGCGCATGCCGCCGGAGGCCAAGGCCTTGGGCGAGAAGCAGCTTCTCAACATGCGCACGGCGCTCGCTCATCACAAGGCATTTTCAGGCGAGATCAATTGCCCCGAAGCGCTCGACAGGCCTGTTCCCGCGGTTGAGCCACCCTCCTTGATGCATGCGCGATTTCTGTTGTTGACCGACAGCCTGTGCTTCAGCTCCTGCTTACTGGTCACAGAAGATTTTCTGAACCTGGATGCTTTTCATATCGGCCAAACGACCGATGCCGCGACTCACTATCTCGAGGTTCGCGAAGAATATCTCCCGTCCGGCTATTCGCTCTTCTCCACGCTGCAGGCCATCGATCCCGGCAGCCCGTATCAAATCGGTCCGTTCGAGCCGGACCTGGTCTACAACGGCGACATTGCCGATACGCATGCCTTGGAGGGGTGGGTGATCTCCACCGCCGTTCCCGCGTCACAAAAATAGCGCCCTGCTTACCTTGGTCACTTGTTGCCAACGAGTTGACGATGCGGCGGCGATCGATCGAAAATGCCGAGAACAAGGAGGTCCCTCACATGTCAATTCGATTCGACGGAAAGGCGATTGGCGGCGTGATCATCGTGTCAATGCTCGTGAGCGTAACTGCGGTGGGAGACTCGCGCTCATCCATCGATACCATAAAGCAAGCAGTCGCCAACTGGCAGCCCGAGACCAAAGCCGCGAAGGTCGATCAAGAGCGATTCACAGTCCGGCGACTGGACGTGGTGGACGAAAACGGCACGATTCGACTGACGCTCGGCGCGCCTACTCCACAACCCATCATCGACGGCATCCAATACAAACGCGTGTTTCCGGTCTCCGGCCTTGTGATCTACGATAAGGATGGCACCGAACGGGGTGGCTTTGGAGTCGCCGACATCGCAGGCTCTGCGATTGTGGCGGCCGAAGATCACGTCAACAACGACGCGATCGGTTGGCGCATCAGCCCGGATGGATCTGTCAGCTTCCGGATCAATGAGCGCGCGCCCATCGTGCACGATCCGGCGCTGCGCGGACATATCGTGCCTGCAGCCGGAGCCGCCCGGATTATGATGACTGTTGCCGCCGACGGTTCTCCGGCCATCGCTCTGGCCGACAAGCAGGATCGCCCGCGCCTGCGGTTGACCGTCACCAAAGAAGGCTTTGGCGCCATCGAGTTTCTCGACGCACAGGGCAAGATCATCGACACGCTGGCGCCCGAAGCGTCTAAGAATAAGCACTGAGCGCAGCGGCCCGCGCTTCTCGCAGGATCCCTGGAATCGCATCCGGATCCGAAGTGGTCCCGTTGCATCGGTCGAAAGTGGCTCTATCAGCGGGCCGGTACCTCACTTATATTTTCAGCGCAAGATCGCATAGGACAAATTGCATGACTGTGCCGGCGGCGCTCGATTTACCTGACACTTGCGCCCCATCCACGCGGCCGCGGCTCTTTCTGCTTTTGATGGTCGTTGCGTTGCTCATGGCGCTACGCACCGCAGCCGTGCCTGCGAAAGCGAACGCGGCGGGCGCGCATCCAGGATCAACGACATCTCAAAACCCTGCTGCAGGGCCGCTGCTCACGGACAAGGACACGGTGCTACTCGCCGAGTTCGAGAATAAAACCGGAGATCCCGCTTTTGACGATGCTCTCCAGGAAGCCCTGGCGCTCGAACTCGAACAATCGCCATTTCTGAATATTCTTTCCGACCGGAAGGTCGGCGAAGCGCTGCGGGCCACGGGTCGGTCCGCGAATGACCTCATCACGCCGGATGTGGGTCGGGATTTATGCCTGCGCGCGGGCAGCAAGCTCATACTCGGTGGCTCGCTCGCAAAGCAACGCAGCCGTTACCTCCTTGAACTGAGCGCGGTCGACTGTCGCAGCGGCAACACTTGGGTCAACGAACGGAGCGAGGTCGCGAGCAACGCAGCGGTCTTGAAAGTATTGAGCCAGACCTCGCGCCACCTGCGTTCGATGCTGGGTGAATCCCCCTCGTCGGTGCGACAGTTCGCCGTTCCCATCGAGGTCACGACGTCTTCGCTGGAAGCGCTCAAAAACTACCGCATCGGCATCACGGTCCGGCGCAACCAGGGCGATACGCCGAGCATTGCGTATCTGAAGCGCGCCATCGAGCTCGACCCGAAGTTCCCCTTGCCCTATGCGGAACTTACGGCCATCTACGGCAATATCCGACAACCGTCGCAGGCGTTGGACTTTGCCAACAAGGCTTACCGGTTGCGCGATCGGGTCGGCGAGCGCGAGAAACTGAAAATTGCCGGGATTTATTTGCTCGCGACGGGAGACCTCGAGAAGGAAATCCAGACCTACGAACAATGGCAGGCAAAGTATCCGCGCGATTTCGTGCCTTACAACAACTTGGGCAACGACTACGCCGCCATGGGGCAGTTGGACCGGTCTCTCGCCGAATACAGCCAGGCGCTGCACTTGATGCCGAGTGTCATCAGCTATACCAATGTCGTCGGCATGGATCTTAGCCTGAATCGATTCGACGCGGCGGGCGCCATGCTCGATGAGGCCGCGGCCGCCAAGCTGGACGGTCGATATCTGCACCAGAACCGCTACTGGCTGGCCTTTCTGCGCGGCGATATCGCGCAAATGGAGCAGCAACTGTCCTGGGCTTCGGCCAAGCCGGGGGATGAAGATGCGCTGCTGTCCATGCAGTCCGATACCGAGGCCTACGCGGGACGGCTGGCCAAGGCGCAGGACTTCACGCACCGAGCCGTGGACTCGGCGGTTCGCGCCGGCTCCAAAGAAACCGCGGCGCTGTGGCTGGTCAATGCAGCGTTGAGATCGGCCGAGGTCGGCAATGTTGCACTCGCTGAACAAGAGGTCGATTCGGCGTTGGCGCTCTCTGCAGGACGGGACGTCAAGCTGATCGCCGCCTTCACGCTCGCTCGCGCCGGCGAGAATCGTCGCGCGAAAACCTTGTCCGCCGAACTGCTGCAGCTCTATCCGACCGATGTGCTGATGCGGCGCTACTGGCTGCCGGCCCTCGATGGCAGCGTCGATCTCAATACGGGCGATTTCGCTCGGGCGCTCGAACGCTTGCAAGCTGCCGGGCCGTATGAACTCGGCGGCGCGGGTACCTTCATCAACTATCTGTATCCCGCCTATGTGCGCGGCCAAGCGTACCTGCTGGCGCACGACGCGAGCGCTGCGGCCGGCGAATTTCAGAAATTATTGGACCATTCCGGCATTGTCATCAACTTCGTGACCGGCGCCCTGGCACATCTTGAGCTGGGCCGTGCATATGCGATGGCCGGTGACCGTTCGAGAGCGAAAGCGGCGTACCAAGATTTCTTCGCGCTGTGGAAAGACGCCGACGCCCAAATTCCGATACTCAACCGGGCCAAGCAGGAGTACGCGACATTGGAGCCGCGTCACTCACAAGCCTTCACGGCACCTGGGAACTCGACTGCCATCGCGCGAGAAGTCGAGCCGGGCCGCTCAGCGCCGAGAGCGGCATGTGCTTTGGCCGCAGCGGCGCGCCGCTCGCGGGCATCGTGCTGTGTTCCGCCTTGCTGAAAACGGCAGAGCCCGGAAATTCGCCGAAAATCGCGGCCCCGGTGCTGGCACTGCATGGCTCGATGGACGTCGTCTGTCCTCTGGCCGTGGTTCAAGACCTGATCAATGAAATGGATCGTGCGGGCAATGACTTTCGCGTTGTGATTTACGGCCGGACGCACCACGCTTTCTACAATCCTTCAGTCGGGACGGACCCCTCTGCGCGACTGGTGTACTCACCAGAGGCGGACCGCGCGGCGGGCGAGGAATTGCGCGCTTTTTCGAGCGCCTATCCACTGCACCTTCCGATCGACTCCGCCGCACCGCCTAGGAGGCGGCCCTGCTCGAAGCAGCGCTCCGAAGGCGTGGAGCGGGTAGACCAACAACCTCGTTACGAATTCATCAATCATTCCTCAGGAAGAAATCAGGTGCTGAGCTTCGGGCAGACTTAACATTCCACCCAGCCCAAAGAAATAACAGTGCATGACCAGAGAATCCCAAGAGGCAGCAGCCATGAGTTCCCATCGGATCCGAATCGCCGCGCCGGTCAGAGTGCTGGCCGCGCTCATGACCTTGGGCATCATGACAAGCTGTCATTCCGGTGGCGGGGGTGGCTGCCTGACCGAGAATTGTGTTTCGGTCTATCTCCAGGGAACCTTGAGCGGGCTGGTCGGGACCGGACTGGTGCTGATGAATGGGTCGGAATACTCGTCCGGATTCAGCGGTCCTGCGTCCAATGGCACCCAGGTCAATTTCGGCGGCGCATTCTTCAACAGCACGTACGCCCTGACCATCCAATCGCAGCCAACCAATCCGGCGCAAACCTGCGTCATTACCAACGGGTCCGGCACCGCCGGCAATGCGGATGTCACCAATATCGCCGTGACCTGCACCACGAATCCGCCGCGCTTCGTCTACGTGGTCAATCGAGGCTCGAATGACATCTCTGCCTATTCGATCAATCCTGCCACCGGCACGCTGGCGGTGATCGCGGGCTCGCCCTTCGCCGCCGGAAAATTGCCCGTTGCCGCGGCGGTTGATCAGACCGGTCACTTCGCCTACGTCGTGAATCAGACGGATGCGACGCTATCGGCATTCAGCATCGATCGAAACAGCGGGGCGTTAACCGAGATCAACGGCTCGCCCTATGCGACGGGCCTGTCGCCCACCTCGGTCGCCGTCGATCCCTCGAGTTCATTCGTGTACGTGGCCAATGGTGGCGCAGCCTCGGTTTCGGCGTACGCGATCACGGCCGCGAGCGGGGCACTGACCGCCGTTGCCGGGTCGCCCATTGCCGTGGGCAACTCGCCGTCCTCCGTTGCCGTTGATCCATTAGGTGCGGTCTTCGTGACCAACAAAACAGACGGAACCTTCTCAGTCTTTTACATGGAATCCGGTGGGCCCAACTTTGCATCCGGCTCACCCTTTGCGACGGGCCTCAGTCCGCAGGCCACGGTCACCAACGTCCTGGCCCAATTCGTCTACGTCGCGAATAGCGGATCGAATTCCCTTTCGAGTTTGGCCGGTGTCGGCTCGGGTACGGTGATCGAAATTGCCGACTCCCCTTATCCAACGGGCAGCACGCCGTATTCGGTCGCCATGGATCCGCTCGGTCGTTTCATTTACGTCGCCGATCAAGGCTCTAACACGATTACAGGATTTCAGATACTCAGCGGCGGCGCATTGGCTGCGCTTCCCGCCTCGCCGTTTAGCGCGGGCCTGGAGCCCTCATCGGTGGCCGTCGATCCGACCGGATCGTTTGCTTACGTCGTCAATACCGGATCGGACAACGTTTCGGTTTATGCGCTTGACGGTGCGAGCGGCGCGCTCTCGTCGATCGGTAGCTCACCGTTTGTGACGGGGAAAGAGCCCGCCTCGATCGCGATTAGCGATTAGCCGGCATGCGAACCTTCTTCGCACTTGCAGCGCTGATGGTTTGTGCCGGATGCACGACGCTCAAGCCGGTCGCGGGTACGCCCACAGAATTACGCGAGAAGATTGACTCCGGTCAGCTGCTGAAAGCCGGGGATCGTGTGCTCATCGTCACCACGGACGACAAGCCGCACCGATTCGCGGTGACGACGATTGAGGCGGGCATCATTCAGGGCAGGCGCGACTCGGTCCCCATCGATCAGGTGGCTGCGCTACAAAAACGCCGCTTCAGCCGCGGCAAGACGATTGCCTTGGTGGCGGGGCTCGCCGCGAGCGCCGTCCTGGGCTTCGCGGTCTACGCCGCCACGCATCTGTCCATTGCGGCGGTCGGGTACTAGGCCGCCGGCTACTTGGGCACGAAGTCCTTCGGCTTTTCCGAGCCGCTGCCGAACAGGAACTTCTCCATTTCCGCAACGAGGAATGCCCGCGCCTTGGGTTCGATCGGCGTGAGGCGATTTTCGTTGATCAGCATCGTCTGGTGCGCGACCCATTGGGCCCACGCTTCCTTGGAAATGTGATCGTAAATTCTTTTGCCGAGTTCGCCGGGGTACGGCAGATAATCGAGGCCGTCCGCCTCGCGCTTTAAGAATACACATTGAACCTTGCGTGCCATGGCCGGAATCTTAACCTATGCGGTTCCCGTTCGCAGGCGCTCGAACAGTTGCCTAATGGGCTGAGGCAAGCCGACGCGCGGCGGAGAATCGAGTTCGTACCAAAGCCGATTACCCCCCTCGCGCACCTCATGCTTCCCACCGCCTCGCACCAGAAGCGGTTTCAGCCGTAAATCAAAATGCGTGAAGGCGTGATCGATCGGCGGGAGCGCCTCGGCGTGGGCCACGCCGATTTCTCGGGCGCACCACGCCAAGGCATCGCTGTCGTTCGCAAATTGCGGCGGGGACCAAAGACCGCCCCACAGACCCGATTCCGGCCGCCGTTCCAGCAAGACCGCGATTGAACCGCGGCCGCCGGTTTGCGCAATCAACAGCGTTGCCTCGCGCGAGGGGCGAGTCCGCTTCAATTTCCTGCCCGGCAATTCCTGTTGGCGTCCATCGAGCGCGGCGACGCAGTGGGTATTCATGGGACACCGCGAGCAGGCCGGCCGTGTGCGGGTGCACAGCGTCGCACCCAGATCCATGATCGCCTGAGTGTAGGCCGCGATGTCCTCGCGCGGTGTACAGGCATCCGCTTGGCTCCACAACGCCGCAAGCACGGGCGCCGATCCGGGATCTCCGGCAAACCCAAATACACGCGCCAAGACGCGCTTGGCATTGCCGTCGAGAATGGGATGACGCGCACCGCGCGACAGCGCCAGAATGGCGCCCGCCGTCGAACGGCCGATGCCGGGCAATGCCATCACCTCTTCCAACTCGCGCGGAAAGACGCCTCCGTGTTGTGCGGTCAGCACTTTCGCGCAGGCGCAGAGGTTGCGCGCGCGGGCGTAATAGCCCAATCCCGTCCACAGATGCAGCACCTCATCGAGCGGCGCCGCGGCCAGGGCCTCGATACTCGGAAACCGCGCGATGAAGCGTTCGTAGTATGGGATCACGGTCGCTACCTGTGTCTGCTGCAGCATCACCTCCGAAATCCATACCCGATAGGGCGTAGGATCGACTTGCCAGGGCAAGGTGTGCCGGCCGTGCGCGCGGAACCACTGAAGCAGCTGTTGGGCGAAGGTTTCGCCGGCCGAACTCATTTTTTGAACAGCCCCTCCAGGCCGTTCTTTTTCAACACGTCCTGCAGTTTTTGCTTCAACTGATCTTTCGCCAGCCCTTCGACGTCGGGCCTCACCGTGGGCGCCACATACGTGCCGGTGACATTGAGCGGGATGTCCGTATTTCGGGCCGCGGTGATGACGCTCGCCACGAGTTTGAAATTGATGCCCTTGGTCGCGAGGTTGGCGCTCCCCTGCCCTGTCACTTTCAGCGCTTGCGACACGATGGTCAGGTCGTGCGTCTCGGCGACACCGTTGGTGATCTGTGAGGACAGCTTGAAGGTCTGAAACGGCGTGCGTCCGACGCTGGCCCGAGGCGGTGCGGACGATTTGTCGATCAAGGCTTGCGCCACGCTGATCTCATATCCGACATCGATACCTTCCAGCGCACCGTCCGCCAGATCCGCATCGAGATGTCCGTTCAGCGTTCTTTCGACGGCGTCGCTGCTCGCGCCCCGCGCCGTTGCTTTCAGATCGAGCGTCGCGCGTCCCGACAGGCGCCCTTTCCCGGCGGTGTTCGCGAGCAGGCGCGCCATGTCGATCCCCGTCGCATGCGCCTCGAGACTCATCTCAGGATTCGCGCTTCGATCGTCGACGGTGGCCTCGCCGGTCAGGTGGCCGCCGTCGATGAGCGCGTCGATGGGCGACAGATGCAGGAGCTTGTCTTTGCCGGCGACGCTGACGTGCACGTCGGAGAGATCCAGGTGCGCGAACTTGGCGGACTTGAGGCTCAGGGTGCCGCTCGCATCCCACGTCTTCGCCGGTTGCGATGAAGGCGTGGCCGACGACGGTGCCGGCGCGGCCACGGCGCTTTCAGGGGCGCGATACCGGTCGAGATCGATCTGATCGACTGCAAGATTGAATTGCAGCGCCGGCGTGTCGCCGGCGAGCATTTTAAGATCGCCTTGAATCTGCGTGTCGTCCAAGCGCAATTGCAAATGCGTGAGCGCCCAAGACTTCGAGTCGTAGGCGAATTCCGTGGTTGCGGAAAGCTGCGACAGCGCCTTCGGGTCCCGCGTCTTGGGTAGTGCGAATCCCAGCCGCGGTTCAATCTCTTTCAGCACCACCGGTGCCAAGCTCGCCGAGCCCGACACGCTCAGATCACCGATGATTTGGCGGGCCTGTGCACTTCCCGTGAGGTGCGCGCCCGAATAGCTCAAGTTGAACGCCGGGGCGGCGAGAGTCTGCTCCGTGAGACTGAGGTCAATGGCCGGGGCGTCCAGATCCCAGTGCGCCGGACGGCGATCACCCGGACGCGCGAGCGTGCCGCTCACATTGACGGCGCTGAATCGCAGCGGTTTCTGCGGCGCCTCCTGGCTCAAGTCGAACTTGGCGTTCAGCGAGAGCTGTTCACCCGAGGGCGCGCGGCTGGCGTCGAAGGTCAGGTTGACGGGAATGTGCCGATCCGAGGCGAGCGACCCGGTCTGCAGATTGAGCTTCTCGACCGTAATCCCTTCGCCGGTCACGCGGCCATCGACGATACGGATGTTGGCGAGCGATGACAGGCTGACTGCACCACCGGTGTGATCCAGGTCCTCTTTTGCCGGCTCGCCGGGTTCGGCTCCCTGCCAATTGCCGCGGCCTGCTGCATTCTTGCGCAAGCGTAAATCCAGTCCGTCGACTTCCACGCGAGCGATTTCCAGGTGCTTCAGAATCAGCGGCCACAAACGCACGTGCACGCTGGCGTGGCGGAAGCTCAGAAACGGCTCATCGCTGAAGCCCGGCGGATTGCCGAGACTGGCGGGCCCCAATTCCAGGGCCACCCAGGGGATCACCGAGAGCTTGATATCACCCGTGAGTTTGAGCTCCCGTCCGGTGGATTCTTTGACGGCCGCGACGATTTTGCCCTTGTAGGCGTTGGGGTTGACGAACAGCCACACACCGAGGAGCACGGCGCACAACAGCGCCACGATTCCCCCGACCAAAATCCCCCATAACCGTAAGTTTCGCATGGCTTTCACTCGGGATTGAGAGGTCGATCATAGCTCAAGCGCTGACCCCGTCCGCCGATACCCTTAAGATGATGGGCCAAGGGCCCACCCGGGTACGGAAACCGCATGCGAAGCTGGTCGACACAGAACAAATTACTCAATAAATTGCGCCGACGTACCGACATGCAGCCTTCGGTTCCGGCGAGCGACGCCCCGCCTCCCGCCGAAGTCGAGTCGGCGGGCCGCCGTTCGGCCGAGTTTCTGGAGTTTGCGCAATCCGCCGGCGGCTTTGGCGTCTTCGAACTGAACCTGGTGACCGGGATCATCAAGGGAACGTCGCTGTTCTTCGAGCTCATCGGCCTGGAATGCCGCGACATGTCCCTGACACGCGAGGAGTGGCTCGCCTCCATCCACCCGCAGGATCTGGAGGGCGTGGTGCACGCCCTGAGCAATGCGGTGGCCACCGGCAGCGGCTATGAGACCGAATATCGCACACTAACCGCCAGCGGCGAGATTCGCTGGCTGGCCGGCCGCGGGCAGGTGCTCTTGGGGGGCGAGGGTCACGATTCGCGGGCCATCGGCACCATCACCGACATCACCGAGCGCAAGGAGTTGGAGGACAAACTCCAGTACGCTACCGAGTCGCTGAACATCGCGCAGACCGCGGCCGGCGTCGCCACCTTCGATTTCGACTTTCGGCGCAACACCCGCATCTGCTCCGACAACTTCCGCGAGCTGTTGGGCATTGCGCCCGCCCACTCGCTCGATGATCTCAACCGCACCTTGTCCCGGGTTCACCCGGACGATTTTGCGCGCGTGCGCAGCGCACCCTTGGAGACCACACCCGCAGAACCGTACTATCGCTGCGAATATCGGGTGCTGCTCGACAGCGGCGTCGAGCGCTGGCTCGGGGAAAAAGCGAAAGTCACGCGCGGACCCAACAACGAGGTTGAGCGCATCACCGGCGCCCTGATCGACATCAGCGACTTGAAGCGCACCAAGGCCGCGTTGGGCTCGGTGGAAATTCGTTTGGAACGGGCCCTGCGCGGCACCCAGGACGGCCTGTGGGAAATCGATCTGCTGACTAACGTTTCCTGGTACGGACTGCGCTTCGGCGAAATCTTGGGCTACAGTCCCGAGGAATTGGGGTCCTCGCACGAGCAGTTCGCGAACTTGATTCACCCGGAAGACCGGGAACGCGTTGCGCTGGCGCTCGACAATCATCTCGAGCATCGCGCCGTCTACGATTTGGAATTTCGGGTGCGCCACAAGGCGGGGCACTACGAATGGATGCGCGCGCGCGGCCAGGCCGAACGCGCCGCCGACGGCACGCCGTTGCGCTTGGCCGGTGCGATGCAACTCGTCACCGACCGCAAACTCGCCGAGCAGGCGTCGCTCGATGCCAAGCTCGCGGCGGAGGCCGCGAACCGGGCGAAAAGCAGCTTTCTTGCCAACCTGAGCCACGAGATCCGTACGCCCATGAACGGCGTGCTCGGCATGTCGCAAATCCTCGGCGAAACCTCCTTGGACAGCACGCAGCGCGAGTACCTGGACATCATTCGCGGCAGCGCCAAGGCGTTGCTCTCCTTGATCAACGGTGTGCTGGATCTGTCGAAAATCGAAGCGGACCGGCTGGAGCTCGAAAATGTCGAGTTCGACCTCATCCACATGCTGTACGAGGCGGTCGCCGCCACCGCGCTGCAAACCGCTGCCAAGGGCATCGAACTCATCGTCACCATCGAGGCCGCGGTGCCCGTGATGGTGCGCGCGGATCCCGTGCGCTTGCGCCAAGTCGTGCTCAATTTGCTGGGAAATGCGGTTAAATTCACGCACGAAGGCCACATCAGCGTCCGGGTGGCCAATGCCTCGCCGTCGAACGAGCGCGCTTCGCTGACCATCGAAGTCACCGACACCGGGATTGGAATTCCGGCCGACCGCATCGACCGGTTGTTCAAGTCATTCTCGCAGGTCGACTCGTCGACCACGCGCCATTACGGCGGCACGGGCCTCGGG
This sequence comes from uncultured Gammaproteobacteria bacterium, assembly GCA_963721095.1. Lineage (GTDB taxonomy): Bacteria > Pseudomonadota > Gammaproteobacteria > Steroidobacterales > Steroidobacteraceae > Bog-1198. The sequence continues at coordinate 367,285 of CAVRHU010000003.1, forward strand.
TTGTCCATCGTCAAACGCTTGGCAGAACTCATGGGCGGCGAAGTCGGCGTGCGCAGCGAGGTGGGCAACGGCTCGACCTTTTGGGTGCGCGTCGAGCTTGACGTCGTGAAGGAGCAGCCGGCGCGCAAGCCGATCGGCTTGGGTCGACGGATTTTAATCGTCGACGATATTCCCGCCGCGCGCGACAGCCTGGCCTCGAAACTGAGTCTGTATCAGTACTCCACGGTGGCCGTCGGCGGCGTGGATGAGGCGCTGCAGCGATTGGCCCAAGAGCCGTTCGATCTGGTGTTGGCGGATGAATTGATGCCGATACGCGGCGGCTTGGATCTTTTGAAGGCGATGCGCACGGATGTCCGCCACGCGCGACAGCCGCTGATTTTAATGTCCTTATTCGGCGCTGAGCATGACACCGTGGATCGCGAATACCATCCGGATGCCATCGGTCTCAAACCGATTCGCGCCGCGCTCCTGTCGAATCTGGTGGATCAGGTCCTGACCGGCAAGACACCGCACGCGCCCAGCACCAAATCCTCGCCACAGTCCCTGCCGACCTTTCGCGGCAACAAGATCCTCTTGGTCGAGGACAACCCGGTCAATCAGCGCGTCGCCCAGCGCACGCTGCAGAATCTGGCGGCGGAGGTGACCATTGCGAACAACGGCGCCGAGGCCCTGGAGCGTATTGCCGCATCGAACTTCGATGCCGTGCTGATGGACTGTCAGATGCCGGTGATGGACGGATTCACCGCGACCCGGCGGATTCGCGAGCTGGAGCTAAGCCGCGGCGCCAAACGCCTGCCCATCATCGCGCTCACCGCGAATGTCATGAGCGAGGATCGAGAAAAATGCGTGGCCGCCGGCATGGACGCACACCTGGGCAAACCGATCGAGGTCGCCCAAGTGATCGAGGCCTTGAGTCGTTTCTTGAAGGCGCCGACTGCCAGCCCGGCGATCGATCGCAATGCGCTGAAGGAACTCACCGGCGGCGATGCGGAATTCGAGCGCGAACTCGCGGAGACATTCGTCAGCAGCGGCGATCAGTGCCTGGCGGAGATCATCGCGGCACTGAAGGCCAGCGACTTCGATACGGTGCGCAAGCGCGCGCATTCGCTCAAAGGCGCGAGCGCCAACATTCATGCGCGGGAACTCAGTCAGGCGGCGTCCAGCCTCGAGAACGCCGTGCGCGAGAACGCCCTTCCGGCCATCGACGGCTTGGTGACAGAACTTTCGGAAAAGCTCGCGGCGGTCAACGCCGAACTGCGCCGGGTCGGCTGATAGCCAGCTAACCGTGCGCGGCCAGCGGCAGGTCCACGTTGAGTTCCTGTCCCGTCGAGCAATTGCGCCCCGCCAGCTTGCTCTTGTAGAGGCTTTCGTCGGCGGCGCGGATCAGCGTCTCCACCTTGAGCGACAGGTCCGGCCCGCTGGGGCCGGTCGAGGCAATGCCGAAACTCGCCGTCACGGCCGTGTCGCCGGCGCGCGTGGCAAACGGCGAGGAGGCCACCAATTGGCGGATCTTTTCCGCGACCAGGACGGCGCCGGCATGCGTGGTTTCCGGCAGCACGATCAAGAATTCCTCACCGCCATAGCGCGCGATCCAATCGCTGTTGCTGCGGATGAACTTCTGTGCACGGCAGGCAAACTGCTGCAACACGTCATCGCCCGCTGCGTGGCCGCGCTGGTCGTTGACCTGTTTGAAATGATCGAGATCGCACATGAGCACCGATAAGGGGAAGGCGTAGCGGCGGCAACGCTCGAACTCGCGCGGCAACTGCTCCATCAGGTAGCGACGGTTGTAGGCCCCCGTGAGGGCATCGGTGATCGACAGGATGCGGTTGCGCTGGTTGGCGACGCGCAGAGAGTGTTCGAGCGCCAGAATTCGGCGTCCGGCATTCAGGCGCGCGATGAGTTCGGCCTCGTGCACCGGTTTGACCAGATAGTCATCGGCGCCGGCTTCGAGCCCCGCAATGATGTGTTCCTTGGCGTCGCGCGCCGTCAAGAGCAGCGCGTAGACATAGCCGTCGAGCTGCATGTTGCGCACTGCATTGCACAAGGCGATGCCGTCCATTTCCGGCATTTCCCAATCGGTGACCAGCATGGGGTAGTAGCGCTTGGTCATTTTGTCGAGCGCCTCGGAGCCATTGGCGACGGCGTCGACCTCGTAGCCCGCGTTCTTAAGAAAGCGGGTCATGAGCATGCGTGTGACCGGGTCATCTTCGGCGAGCAAAATCGCCGGTGATGCCTCGACTGTGATCGGCGTCACAGATTCCGTCTCAGACACTGTTCTTCAACCCCGCATGCCTTGAGCTTCTAATGCTATATAGACGCTATCGGCGCAACTCTTCATGACTTAATCATGTGCGACAACCTTGTTGCAATTCTCGGCACTGCCGCTCATTGGCGCTAGGCGAATGCCTGAATCACACCGTAATCGCGACTGGGGCACAGGTCCCGGCATTCAGAGCCCAGCATAGCCCACCGATAGCAGGGAATGTGCGATTCGCGTCCCTATCGCGGCAAGTCACCCGTGCCCGGCGCCCGCGCCATGCAGGCCAGCGGGGATGGATTTTGGGAGTTGGATCTCCTGAATGGTTCCGCGTGGTTCAGCGACTGGTTTTGCCCGCGTTTGCAATGGAGCGAGGCGGCGCGGCGCCCTGTTTTTGCCGACTTGCGCGCCCTCATGTCAGCCGAGACCTGGAGCGATTTGTTGCGCAAGCTGCGCGCGCATCTCGAAGAGCAGTCCCCGCTGGATGCCGAATTTGAAGTGCGGCTCGCGAGCGGCCAGATCGAGTGGTGGCATATGCGCGGCTCGGCGCAGCGCAACGATGCTGGCCATCCCACGCATTTCGCCGGTTGCGTGCGAGATGTGACGGCGACGCGAGCCGACTGTTAGAACCTGACGCACCGAAGCGCCTTGCGGCGTCGCATTCTTCGAGCTCTACTTCCCTGACTTCGTGCCCGCCGTCCGTTCCATCGCGATGAGCTGTGTCGATGTCGTCAGCATTTTCTCTTGGCTATCACTCACCGAGTACTTCCCGTCAATCGCCAACGTCGGGACACCCGAGATTCGGTAGTCGATTGCCTTCTGCTCCGCCTGGCCCGTCGAAGTAATGACACCGAACGAGCGAAACGCCGCAGTGAATTTCGCCACGTCGACGCCATGCTTGCCGACCCACGCCGTGATGCTCGGTTCATCGTACAGCCACACATGATTTTTATGGATATCCTCGAAAACTAACGCATCCAAGCGATCCACATCGCCCGTGGCCTGCAAGGCGTAATAAGCCCTTGCCAACGCCTGCCACTCCGGATGTCCTAAACCCACCGGAACTCGCTTGAAACTCGTATCCTTCGGAAGCGTTGCGAGCCAGCGCGCCAGCTTCGGATAAAACTCATAGCAATGCGCGCAGCCCCACGAGAAGAATTCAACCACATCGATCTTCCCGTTATTCTGCTCCCGCTGCACGGCGTCGAGCACGGTATAGTCGTGGCCGGCGACAATGCTCGCTTGAGGCGAAGTGGACATCGCAAGAAGGGTGAGTGCAGCGATACTGACACTTAGGCGCATGGCAACTCCTAGTTAGACCGGCCCATCCAGGCACAGAGATCTATCTTAGCCGGGAACTCGCGGATCAGCCATGTCGGCAACGCGTCACTGTCTAGGATCAGCAGTCGCCCCTGGCAGCTTCTAATCAGCAGGCGAATTTGTCGCAATCTCTGTTTGTTGCGCAAAATAAACCCGCCAATGTGAATTTTCCCAAACATAATAATCCGCGTATCTCATTGCTCGCGCGCCGGTGGAGCGCCCGTACGCCACGGCGACATTGCCGTGCAGCAGCACCTGGCTGCTGGGCAAATCTCCGAGCGGTAGCGGCTTGGCCTTGTTCTTGGCGGCTAGCGCCAGCTCAGCGGATAGGTCTTTGATATCGCCGTTACGCATTATTTCCGTGAAATCTGGAGTGAGTAAGCATTCTTCGAAGTCGGTATCCCCGCGCAAATAGGCGCGGGTCCACTCGACCTCCAGCGCTTGAATCGTGACAACGTCTCGATGTTCATGTGTAAGCGTCGGATATCGACAGTCATTGGCCTTGACAACCGAAGAAAGAATCAGCATCACCGTCACCGTGACGATTGGCGCCTTACGAGTCGTTGCCATAGGAGTTATCCGTTGTCCTTAAGAGATCGCAAGCCGGCCGGACAACGCCGGGAGCTTGCTGGTATAGCTCTTGGCGCACTCAAATACTGGATGACTTATACCCCAGCCGTCCACTTCTGGTCCGCCGACATTCCGCGCGTGGACTACGCCCGGACTCACCCTGCCCTCGCTCGACGACCACGCCCCGAGGTGCGCCGGAACGCTCATCACAAATGGATCGCTTGCCCTTTCTTCGAGGCGGAATAGACGATCCGCCCACCCACCACCGTTTCCATGACCTGGGTGCCCGCGATCTGATCCACCGGGATCTTCATCACGTTGCGATCGAGCACAATGAGGTCGGCCAATTTGCCGGGTTCGAGCGAACCCGTGTCTGCATCCTGATGGAGTTCATAAGATGAATTGATGGTGATCGCCCGCAGTACCTGCCGGCGGCTCAAACCTTTGTCCTCTCCCAGCCGTTCTAGGTACTCCGCGGCCGCCGTGGGGACGTCGGTTCGTGTGATGCCCACTTTCAATGCCAACCACTCATCCAGAGGATCGACCGGCCAATCGCTGCCATAAGCGATACGCGCACCGGCATCGGCAAGAAATCCGGCCGGTTCGACCCGCTTGTAGCGGTTGGGTCCCAGATATTTCTCTAGGTTATCCACGGTATCGGGCGCTCGCTTCTCCCACTGAAATGACAAAACGGGAATGACGTTGAGCTGCTTGAAGCGCGGAAAATCAGCCGGATCCACGATCTCGTCGTGGGCAATGCCAATGCGAATGTCGCGACCCGGCAATGCGCTGCGCAGGTCCGCCACCGCGTCGAGGCCTTCGCGGACGGCGCGATCTCCGTCCGCATGCATATGCGCTTCGAACCCTGCCCGTGACACTTCGATGAGCAATGCCTTGAGTACGGGCGCGGCGAAGTAAACTGCAGGACCACGGTTGTTGCTCGGGTTCCAGACGGCATTCGCCGATGCACCCGACGGCAGCCAGTAAGGTTCCAGCATGGCCCCGGTCAGGGCCGGTGCGCTGATGACCCCATCCAAAAACAGTTTCATATTGCGCACGCTCATCGCGGGCCTGACCGCCACCGGGCCTTCGTCATAACGCTGCCGCAGCTTCATCAAACGCGAGACGACCTTTTGAGGATCGGCGCCCTCCGCCGGCTCAACCAGCACCGCGAAATGCGCGCGCGCCGTTAATCCGCCTTGATGCTCAACCCTCGCAAATGCGGCCAGCGTCGCTTCGGTCGCCTTCGCGTCCAAGAAGCTGGTGATCCCCTGCTTGCGCGCGGCATCGAGCGCAGCCCTAACCGCCCGCACATTATCCTTGAGGGATGCGGGCGGGATCAGGTGATCGACCAACCGCTGGGCCGCATCATCCAAAACACCGCTGGGCACACCAGCCGAATCACGGACAATGTGGCCGTGCGGCGGGTCTTGTGTGCCTTTGGCGATCCCAGCCATTTGAATCGCTCGGCTGTTGACCAACCCCGAATGGCCGAAAGACGACTTCACAAAAATAGGCCTACGGGTCTTCAGCGCGTCCAACACCGCATGCGTGGGCAGCGTACCGGCTGGAAGCATTGCCTCTTGAAACCAATTCACGACCTCCAGCCAGGCATCAGGCTCACGGTTGCGCGTCTGATCGAGGCAAGCCTGAATGCGAGCTTGCATTTGCTCGAGGGTGAGGCGCTCGTACTGCAAATTGCATTTGAGCAAGCTTGCGCCCCCCATCATGGGATGCATGTGGCCATCGACGAGTCCAGGCATCAACATGCGGCCGTGCAAATCAACTATGTGAGTCTGCTCGCCGATGTAGGCACCGATGCCGGCGTCATCCCCGACGTACACGATCCGCCCCTTGAGGACGGCCAGCGCTTGCTGCACGCTATCTTTCGCATCGACGGTGTAGACATAACCGTTGCGGTACGCCAAATCCGCTGGCACAGCCGCCCTCGCAATGTGCGCCACCATGGCCGACGAGCCAACCAACCAAACGCCGGTAACCATCAAGGCGCGACGCCATCCATATTCGATCCGCATCGAGTCTAGCTCCCAGGTAAGAACATTTCGTACAGTATCCAAGTGCTCTTAATACTGTACGACTTATACACCAGCAATCCACAACTCGTCGGCTGTACATTTCTCGCGTGGACTACGCGCGACTAGAAACTGCTTTGCTCAAAGACGTGACCGATGACTACTATTATGGCTGCTCGTGCCAGTCTTGTTTGCACACCGCACGCTTGAGCTTATCTAAACTACGTTCGCATCTCGGCGCAGACTTCCCCTTGGTAAAAATCCGCGAGCGTTTGAAATGTCAAATCTGTTCCAGTCGCAAGGTGACTATTACGTTCTTAGGACCACACCAGAAAGGCGGCAATTTGCACTACCTGTTCGACCAGGAAGCCCGTTAATGACCTGCGTAGCGGTGAGATTCAGTAATTTAAGGGGCTCAGTGTCGATTTGCGGCCGTCTCAATCGTTGTTAGTGAAGACTGATCAAAAGGAGAAACCCGTGAAATTCATGATGCTGATGATTCCCGCTGTTTACCAAGGCCGCAAACCGGCGCCCGGCTTTACGCCGGATCCGAAGGCGGTGGACGAGATGAGGCGATACAACGAGGAATTGGGCAAAGTGTTCAAAATTGACTCACTCAACGGCCTGCATCCGCAGGCGATGGGTGCGCGCGTGTCGTTCGGCAAGGGCAAACCCTCAGTGACCGACGGACCGTTCATCGAAACGAAAGAAGTATTGGGCGGTTACTGGCTGGTAGAGGCCCCCTCCAAGGAAGAAGTGGTGAAATGGGCGCAGCGCTGCCCGGCGGCCGAAGGTGACACCATCGAGATACGACAGGTCTTTGGGCCCGAGGACTTCGCCAAATAACACGGTACCGCAAGAAGTAGGGAGCGGAGGCGGTATGAGAATTGCCCTCGGATTGCTGATGGTGTTGAACGTGGCGCTTTTCGTCTTTGGCCGTGCAGCACGTCGGTGTCGCGATCGGACCCTTCAGTGAGCCTGTGATTGTTCCGGCCGCCATTGTGGAATGCGCCCCATCGCTGCCTCGCAATTGCAGCTCAGTGATCACCGCATCAGGATTTAAATGCTCGATAGCCGAATGGGCCTCGTCGGCGGTTTCGGCTTCGCCTATCACCGCAAAGCCCTTTTCACTTTCAAGCACGTGACGCAGGCCGTGCCGCACCATCGGATGATCGTCCACCAGAAGCACACGATGAAGAACATTGGAAGAACGTCCCGAATCACGGGCCGGCGGGTTCAGACGCGAGACTTTACTGGCCATATAACTACTTGGGCGCCGCGTTGGAGTTCCAACGCGGCGCCCTTGGCTTCGATCGCCCTGCGCGAGTATGCATGCACCCGGCTGGGCGGCCCTTTAGAACTTCACGTCACCCCGCACGTAGAAGGTGCGGCCGATCGGATCGTAGTAGCGGCCGTCGTAACCTGATTGGTTGCCACCGCCGCCGCATCGCGACGGTCGCTCAACTCATGCAGTGCGCAATCTCTTGGAATATACGCTGGGCTTGCGTGGATGAGAGACCAAATTTCCTTCTGGACGGCGAGACCCGTACTGCTGATGGCGAAGCCGGCGCTTCCTCCGCGTCAGCGTGGCACTGATTTCCGCAATCCCTAGACTCAGAATTTATGCGTCGACAATAAAAGACTCGTTTCAGTGCTCGAAATTCCGTCGATGAGACGTATTCGACTCAAGACACGGTCAACCGATTCGAGATTGTCCGCGCGCAGCTCTGCCACGATGTCCCAGCGGCCGTTCGTGGTATGAAGTCCGCAAACGGCGGGATCGCCGCGCAGTGATTTGAGCACCTCATCGGTTCGGTTGCCTTCCACCGCAACGGTCATCAAGGCGCGAACCGCCTGCTCTTCCACCGGCGATTTTAGTTTAACGGTGTAGCCAACTATGGTGCCTTCTGCCTCCATTCGTGCGAGCCGATTCTGCACGGTGCCGCGAGCGAGCTTCAGACTCTTGGCCAACGTCGCCACCGGGATTCGCGCGTCGATGCGCAGCATGGACAGCAATTTCCGATCGGTCGAATCCATGAGCTCTCTCACTCGCAGGGCGCCCGCAGCTTGCGGACTGGGCAGAATGCCAGTTTAACGTGACTATTTGCACAATTTCTAGCGCTAATCGCGCAATCTTCTGGCTAGCCGTTGATCTCATTTCTCGGTGAGACTGGCACTCAGCAGGTGGAGAAATCATGGTCAATTACATTGGAACTGAGCGCCTGCGCGCGCTCGTCGCGCGAATCGGTGTTGGCCGTTGCATCGAGGAGCTGTCCGGCGAAATCGCGTCGGATTACCGCCGATGGGACGAATTTGAGAAGTCGGCGCGGCATGCCAGTCACTCCCCGACCGGCGTGATCGAACTCATGCCCATCACGGATGGGCGCCTCTACTCATTCAAGTACGTCAACGGACACCCGGAAAATACTGCGAAGCGTTTGCTGACCGTCACGGCGTTCGGTGTACTCGCGGACGTCGCGACCGGCTATCCTCTGCTTCTTTCAGAAATGACTTTCGTGACGGCTCTGCGCACCGCGGCTGTCTCGGCTCTCGCGGCCAGTCGGATGGCGCGGCCCTCGAGCCGCGTCATGGCTTTGATCGGCAACGGCGCACAAAGTGAGTTCCAAGTCATCGCGTTTTACGGAATGATCGGCATTCGTGAAGTGCGGCTTTACGATACCGACTCTGAGGCAACGACCAAGCTGATTCGCAATTTAACCAGGTTGCAGCTGCCCAATCTTTCGCTCATTCGTTGCGGCAGCACCGCCGAGGCCGCGCGAGGCGCCGATATAGTAACCACGCTGACCGCCGACAAGCGCAACGCAACGATCCTGACGCCGTCGATGGTTGAACCTGGCATGCATTTGAATGCTGTTGGGGGAGACTGTCCTGGCAAGACGGAATTGCATCCGGATATTCTGCGCTCACCCGCGGCGCGCATCGTGGTGGAGTTCGAGCCGCAGGCCCGGATCGAGGGGGAAATACAACAACTCGGGGGCGCCGTATCGGTGAGCGAACTCGCGCAGGTCTTATTGAATCATGGCCCGGGTCGACTGAACGATGGCGAGGTCACGATTTTCGATTCGGTGGGATTCGCGCTCAGCGACTTTTCATCGCTGCGTTTCCTGCAAAAACTGAATGCCGAATACCCCGACGGGGGCCAGCGAATCGATCTCATTCCCGAAATGGCGGACCCAAAGGATCTGTTTGGCTGCATGGCGAACGCCAGTGTGCGCAGCGGCCAACGTCGCTACGCATGAAGCCGGTGCCAACCCGCGCAATCAGCCTCATCGGCGCGCCCACAGACATCGGGGCCAGCGACCGCGGCGCTTCCATGGGACCCGAAGCGCTGCGCGTTGCCGGAATCGAAGCGCGTTTGGCGGATTGCGGACTTCAGGTGCTGGATTGCGGCAACCTCAGCGGGCCTGCCAACCCTGGGCTCTTGAAGATTGACGGTTATCGCAACTTGGCGCAGGTCGCCGCCTGGAATCACGAAGTGCATGCGGCCGTTTATCGGGAACTGACTGCGCAACGCTTACCCATCTTGCTCGGCGGCGATCACTGTTTAAGCATCGGCTCAATCTCGGCGGTCGCTCGCCACTGCCGCAACCAACAGCGGCGTTTACGCGTGCTTTGGCTGGACGCGCATGCCGACTTCAATACCCGCGACTTATCGCCGAGCGGAAGTTTGCATGGCATGCCTCTTTCTTGCCTGTGTGGCTTCGGCCCACAGGAGCTACTGCAGATCGGCGGCGTGACGCCGGCGATATCCGCGAGTTGCGTGCGGCAGATCGGTATTCGTAGCGTCGATCCCGGCGAGAAGCGCTTTCTGCAGCAACAACAAATCGAAGTGTTCGACATGCGCTGCATCGACGAAATGGGCGTGCGCGAAACCATGAAGTTGGCTTTGCAGGGCATGGAAGCCGATACTCATCTGCATGTCAGTTTCGATGTCGATTTTCTCGATCCGGAAATCGCCCCGGGGGTGGGCACCACGGTGGCCGGCGGCTTGTCGTACCGCGAAGCACAGTTGTGCATGGAGATGATTGCGGATACTGGCTGCGTTGCTTCAGTGGATATTATGGAATTAAATCCGGCGTTCGATGTTCGCAACCAGACTGCCGTACTCGCGGTCGAATTGGCCGAATCATTGTTTGGCAAAAGCACTCTGACGCGAAAACGCCCGGCCCACGCCGGCGCGCTCGCAACGGCATAATCAAAAAGGCGCGATTGCGCAGCTTCATGTCGCCCGGCGCTGGGGCGTGTCGTGAATCTGCTGCACCAGTCCCGCTTCCCGCGCCAGGCGCAGAACTTCGGCTGCAACGTATAGATCCTGCAAGGCCAAGCCCGAGCTGTCGTAAACGGTGATCTCTTCGCTGGACTGGCGGCCGGCTGCCTTTGCGCTCAGAACATCGCCGATATTCTCGATTACCATCTCGCCCGCGAGCAGCGCGTCGCGGACCTGTTGGAACTCGCCTATTTCCAAGGACTGATCCCTGTGATCCGCGAACAGGCTCGAGCGTCTGAGCAGTTCCGGCGGCAGCTCGCGTTTGCCCTTTCTATCGGCGCCCATGGCGGAGATGTGGGTTCCCGCTAGTATCCACGAATTCTCGAACAGCGCTTCACGAGACGGCGTGACCGTGATCAGAATATCCGCTTGGCTGCACGCGGCCATCGGATCCGCCAGCTCAACCGACTCGGCGTGCGGCGCGAGGCGCGACCGCAGCACTGCGGCGCTTTCCTTGTTGCGAGAACAGAGCAGTATGCGTCGGATTTTCCTGATCCGGCAGATTGCGCGCACTTCAAACTCAGCCTGATGTCCCGAGCCAAATACCGACAGGGTTGACGCATCCTGCCGGGCGAGAGCGTCGGTCGCGACCGCATCGGACGCCGCGGTACGAAAGCCATTGAGCCGATCGCCGCGAATCATAGCAGCGAATTGTCCCGTGTCAGGATCGATGAGCACGATCGAGGTGCTGTGGCGCGACGCGCCTTTTTCGGCATTTCGGGGCCAGTAACCGCCCACCTTGAACCCTATGAGATGCGAGGCGGGACACGAGCCGCATTTGACGGAGAAGGATTCGTCAGGCCGAAAGCCAGGGGTGATAAGGACCGGGGGCAACGCCGCTGAGCCCTCGGCTGCAGCACGCAGGGCGGCATGCACCGCCCGATAGGCCGATGCTTCGCTGATCAGCGATTCGGCGTTTGAATTCGCAATGAATTCCATGGCACGTCCAAACTATGCGTCAGGTGCTCGCGCGTCTACGGTCGTCCCGCCACAGCATCCATCCCACCGGCAATGCCGCCAGCGCGTACAGCCCCGAAATCACCCAGAGCGATACCCCGCCTTCCGTGTCGAAGCCGTAGAAGGGCATCACATCGACCGCAATGTTATGCCCGGCGTGCGCCAGCATGACCACCGGCAGGCTGCCGCCGGTCTTTTCAAACAGCCAGCCATACAGGACGGCGGTTGCCACCATTCTTATGATTGCCTTGGGCGCCCCCTCCAGAAATGTCGCCAGCGGGTGAGCCGTGGTCAATTCCGCATTCAAGTGCCAGATACCCCAGATGAGGCCGAGGATGATGCTTGCCTTCAAGACACCAAGCCGTTTTTGCAGCAACGGCAGCGCAAAGCCGCGCCAACCGGGCTCCTCGCCGAAGGAACCTGAAAATAGGCCGCCGAGATGACCGAACACCGCCAGCCACTGGGTTGCGGGCCAGTGTAACGGCGCGCCCTGTATGAGGTCGACGATGAGATGGGATGCGAGCAGCAACAACAACGGGAACACAATGACCAGGAGGTACCAACGCGCACCGACGCGCCAATGGATCAGGCTTGCGCCCAACTGGCGGGCGCGTTGGCCGCGCCACAGAACGATGGTGACGAGCGCTGCAAGCAACGGAGAATAGCCTATCGGCCGTTCCTGCCAGGCGAAGCCTTCGAATATATTCACGTGGTCGTGGCGCAACCAGATGACGCATCCCCCGGTGATGACGATCAGTACTGCGAACCACACCAGGAACTGCCGTGTGGCGGTGCGTAGCGCGGTGCTCGCCCCGGTCGGCCCGTTCATCGTCATCATCGCCTCCCCATGAGGCACACCGTCTCAGCGTCGGCATTGCACTTCGAGCCCTGTCGCACGAAGCTCAGGTTGTGGCTTCTTGCCACCGTCACTGTCAGGCCTGAGACTCGGCGAGCGGCGTCGCGCGTGAACTTAAGCGTGCTCATCCAGCGCCCTGGCAAAGACGGATCACCAAACAAATCACCGCCAATGGGTAGTAGCCCATCGTCAAGATGTCGCGGTCTGCTCAGGTGCAGCATTCCATTTGCTAGCTCGATCTCATAGACCACGTCGAGTTCCGGGCTGTAATACTTGCCCACAAAATCGCGCAGCGCAACTGGGGGCGATGAGGGCATAGCCATGCGATCCCAGATCTGCGCGGGCGCTCCTTCGCCTGTAACGATCATGCGCTTCGCTTGCGCATCGGCTGGTTCGAACCTGACTTGATCGGTCGAATCCGCAAATCGGTACAGTCCCGGTCCGTACGCTGCCAGCGGCCGCATGCGACCGTGCACCAGGTATTGCAGGACACCCCGTGCGGCCTCGATCTGCGTCATCACCCCCAAATCCCGCGACATGTAAGTGCCGCTTCGCCCGGAGAGCTCGAGCGCCGGGGCGGCGGCGCTTGTCGTCGCTGCAAAAGGCTCGGCCGGCTTCTCGGTGAAGTGCGCCGCCAGGTACAGGTCGGCCACCTTGCGGCTGAGAACGTCAGGTTCGGGCCGTGTCGGCGTATTGCAGAGAGTCGCTACGGAAAAGTGTTGTGTGGGAAAGCGCAGGATATCGGCGCGATAGCCGGCATCCGAGCCACCATGCTCGACGATGGGCAACCCGCGATACTGGCCAAGTTCCAGGCCCAGCGCGTAGTGGTTGCTCTCGCCGGTGCTCAGTTTGTCCGTTTGGGTCATGATCTGGGTGAAACTCGGGCCGCCAACAATGGGCTTATAAAAGTTCTCGTCCCAACGCGCCAGGTCTTCGACCGTCGTATACAAGCTGGTCGCGCCGACCGTGTCGAAGTTCGTGACCGCGAGCCGCAACGTGCCGGCGGCGTTCTTTTCGTATCCGAGCGCTTCGCCTCGTATGACCTCGGCGTGATCGTCACGAAAGTGCGTATGGCTCATTCCAAGAGGCGCGAAAATATGACTCGTCGTGAATTCGCGCAGCGACTGGCCGGACACGCGCTCCACAATTTGGCCGAGCAAGGTGAAGCCGGTATTGGAATAGAGAAATCTCGACCCCGGAGGAAAGTTCAACTGCCTTTGGCGCTCCACCAGGCTCATCACATCCTGGTTGGTGATCAAGTCGAGTGAGTAGCGGTATCCTGCCAGCTGCAGTAGCTCCCATTGGTCGCGCAAGCCACTCGTGTGATGCAGGAGCTGGCGGATGGTGATGGGGGCGCCGAGGTCGCCGAGCTCCGGCAAGTATTTGTGAATTTCATCCTCGAGCGACAGCTTGCCTTCTTGGGCCAGTAACACGATTGCTGCGGCCGTGAATTGCTTGGAGATCGAGGCGACGTGAAACGGTGTGTTGCCGCGGATGGTCGCATCATGCTCGAGGTCGGCCATTCCATAGCCGTGCTCGTAGACGATTGCTCCGCCGTGCATCACAGTCAGCGCGCAGCCCGGCGAATCGGTCCGGTTCCAGTCGGCAAAGATCGCGTCCACCTGCGCAGGAGCAACAGCGGCCCTGCCGGGTGCGGAATCCCCGCTTGCGGCTTGCCCGCCTGCGCCTTGGCCGCCGATGAAGCCGGCTGTCAGGACTACCGCTGGAAAGAGCAGAGTTGCGCTTTTGCTCGCTTTCATTGCTGGTACTCATGGTCGCTGCTTACGGCGCGCGAATGCGTCTATCTTGCTCCTTCATTTGCACAAACAGTGCGTGCGCGCCGTCGATATCTGCTGGCGGCGCAGCCGCGAGTGGTTAGGCTGTGCGGCGCTTATTCCTCGGAGCCGCAATGTCGACTGACTGGACATTCTCCCTCTATCGAAATGTCGCCGCCGCCGCGCGCGGCCCCTATCCCTTTGCCGATGTTCTGTCTGTCGCCGAAGCCCAATGCGCCTTCGAGGAGATACGCCGCTGGCCCGGCTACGCGCCTACGCCGCTGCTGAATCTGCCAGACACGGCCATGCGCGGCGGCGTTCGTCGCGTATTCTACAAAAACGAGGCCTCCCGCTTTGAGCTCGGGAGCTTCAAGGCCCTTGGCGGCGCTTACGCCGTCGCACGGCTGCTGCAGTACCGGCTGAGCCAAGATTTGCAGCGGCGTGTTGACGCGCGAGAGCTGATGAACGGCGCTTACCGGGACATGAGCGGCGACATTGTCGTTGCCTGTGCCAGTGATGGTAACCACGGTCGGTCGGTTGCCGCGGGCGCCAAGCTGTTTGGATGCGGTTGCAGCATTTTTCTTCACGAGGGAGTGAGCCGCGGTCGCGAGCGCGCGATCATCGATCTGGGGGCGTCGGTAATCCGCACCGCCGGAAACTACGATGACTCGGTTCGCGCGGCACGCAAAGCCTGCGAGGCCCACGGTTGGTGCCTGGTATCCGATACAGCGGACGATCCAACCGAGCGAACGCCGCGATTGATCATGCACGGCTACGCCACCTTGGTCATTGAGACGCTCGTGCAGCTACGCGCGCTCGGCGAGGAATTTCCGACTCACGTCTTCCTGCAGGGTGGCGTCGGCGGGTTGGCTGCTGCCGTTATTGCTTACCTGTGGGAGACATGGGGTGAAAGTCAGACGCCGATATTCTTCATCGTCGAGCCACGACGCGCCGACTGTCTTTATCAGTCCGCGGCGTGCGGGCGGCCGACGCCGGCGCAAGGAGACCTGCAAACCCTGATGGCGGGCCTTTCCTGCGGTGAGGTCTCGCGTGTTGCGTGGCCCATCCTATCCCATGGCGCGGAATTCTTTCTGACCGTGGAGGATAGTGCAGCGGTTGAATGCATGCGCTTGCTGTATCGAGGCGCGCCGGGGCAAGCGTCCATTGTTGCTGGGGAATCGGGGGTGGCCGGCCTTGCCGGTTTCTTGGCCGTGGTGAACGATGCGTCCGACGGGGCGCGGGCGCTCCTGCGGCTCGATAGCTCCTCGAGCGTCCTATTGATTGGCACCGAGGGCGCGACCGATCCGGAGATTTTCCGCAGCTTGGTGGGCCCTTGAATCCCGCTTAAGAGTTTTCAGGGGCCGCTCTCGCCGCGTTGCCAGAGTGAGCTCGCTTCCCACTGCGCCGCAAGACTGATGAGCGTCGCATCGTTGCCCGGCGATGCGATCGCCTGGACTCCAACCGGCAACCCTTCGCGACTGCGCCACAGGGGCGCGGATATCGCCGGCGCTCCGGCCAGATTGGCCCAAATCGTGAAAGGGAAGTCGAGCAGCAACTGGCTGATGTGCTCCGTGGCAGTGACGTCGTTGTGGTGGCTGCCTAACTTCTCCGGAGGAGAGGCCGCAACCGGCGTCAATAGAACGTCCAGCCCGTGCATGTCGCGCGCGAATTGCCGCGCCGCCAAGTGCAGGTATCGAATGGCGCCGAGGTGATCGTCGGCGGCGAACGAGCGACCCGCCTGCGCGAGTTGCCACGACGAGATCTCCATTCCGCTGCCATCGGCAACGCGGCCCGTCTCGCGATATTGCGGCTCGACCAGCAGCCATAGCTGCGCACCCCACAGCACTGCCAGATGCGGTATCAGCGCTTCGACGTCCAGCGTTGCATGCCTGATCTCGATCTCGTGGCCATGCCGCTCGCACACGCTGGCGGCCGCATGCACCGCTTGCGCGCAATCGGAGTCGACCCGGCACGCGCCATGCGGGCCGTGATCGAGGATTCCGATGCGTAGCCGGCGCGGCGGTGCACTCGCGGCGTTGACGAAGGATGTGACGCTTGGGGTCGCGATGTAAGGATCCCCAGGCTCCGGTCCACAGGCAGCGTCGAGAAATAGAGCCGTGCTGCGCACACAGCGCGTGAGGGCGCCGTGCGCAGTCATCCCAGACCAACTCTCTCCGGCTTCCGGGGCGAAAGAAATCCGGCCGCGACTCGGCTTCAGCGCGAACAGGCCGCAGTGGGAGGCTGGGACTCGCAGCGACCCACATCCGTCCGTGCCGAGCGCGAGAGGAGTCATGCCGCTGGCGACGGCGGCGGCCGCGCCGCCGCTGGAGCCGCCGGCCGATCGCTGCGGCGCTCTGGGATTGCGTGTCGGCCCATACGCATCCGGCTCGGTCCACAATCCCAGCCCAAACTCCGCGCAGTTGCTGCGCCCGAAGATGACGGCGCCTGCTTCCTTCAAGCGCCGCACCAGCGCGCAATCGGCTTGCCAGGAAGGCGCGTCGCGAAACAGGGCGCTACCGAAGGTCGTCTGTGTCCCGGCGCAGGCGCTGGACAGATCCTTGAGGAGTACCGGGACCCCGTGCAGAATGCCGCGCGGCAGGCCCGCCTCGATTTGTCTGCGGCCGAGCTCCGCGTAAACCGATACCACTGCGTTGAATTTTGGGTTTTCCGCAGCGAGTACCTCGAGCGCAGCATCGAGAACTTCGTCGGCGCTCACCAGACCCGTACGCGTGAGTTCTGCGATATCTGCGACTTCCAGTCGTCGGTAAGCGTCCGGGGTCATACGAGAGAGTCAGCGTAGCATGTGCCGAATTGCCGAAATGCGCGTGCATGCGCTCGTGCGCGCACGATAAGCGCGCCGCGCTAGCCGTCGGCGCATCGTTGACTACGCAGGCTTACCAGCCTCTGAATCGAGGCCAGCGTTCGAGCAAGCCCGACGGCGTGTTCAGCATGACGTACTCGTCAAACGCAGTGGCGGTGGCGCAGGCGTGATTCGGTAGGATTCTGACTTTGGTGCCGACGGGCAAATCCGGGAGCGCGCCGGTGGAATTGGCGCGCAAGCGCGCGATGCCGTGTTCCTGGTTGAGCGCTGCCAGGATTAGATCCGGGTACGGCCTGCCGCTCAAGTCGCACACCAGCCCGAAGCTTGTTTCCTGATTGCGTGGCGAGCCGCGATCCGACGACATCGCCATCCAGCCCGAGTCGGTGAGCAGCCAGCCTTTGTCGCGTTGGTGACCGATGACGGTCGCCAGTACGCTCAAGGCGATTTCATCGAGCGCGCACACTCCCAGCGAATGCATGACCAGATCGAAGAACACGAAGACACCGATTCGCACCTCGGTAGTGCCCGAAAGGTCGCGCGCGAACAGCGCGGTGGGCGTCGAGCCAACACTGACCGCGGGGCAAGCCACTCCGACCGAGCGAATTGCCGCCGCGGCGGCAACCGCTGCCGCGCGTTCCTGCTCCGCCATTCGCGCCAGTGCCTCCGGTCCCGGATGATCGTACGAGCCGCCCGCGTGAGTCATCACGCCGCGCATGATCGCCCCGCCCCCTTGCAGCGCGCGTGCAATTTTCGTGAGGAGTGGATCATCGGGCCTAAGGCCGGCGCGATGACCATCGCTGTCGATTTCGATCAGGACCGGAATCGGCGCGCCTTGCGATGCCTTGCACACCGCGTCGGCCTGTTCGAGCGTGTCGAGGGTCACGGCGAGATCCACACCGGCGTCACGCAGTCGGCGCACACGATCGAGTTTTCCGGGGGCAATCCCCACCGCGTAGAGAATGTCGCGAACACCGGCGTCTGCCAGCACTTCGGCTTCTTTGAGCGTCGAGACGGTCGCCGGGCCCCACGCGTCACCCATCATGCGCCGGATGATGGGCAGGCATTTCGCCGTCTTGACGTGCGGACGAAGCGGGACCCCAAGGACCTCGAGCCCGGACCGCGCCCGGAATATGTTGTGCTCCATGCGCTTCGCATCGACCAGCAGGCAGGGGGTCGGCAGCGAGGTAAGTTGCTCTTCCATAGAGTGCATCGATGTCTCCGCGAGTGTTTTCAGTTGGGTTGATATCGCTAGTTTGCGCGGGCCGCGCATTTAAGGTAATTCTAAGCTGCACGAGGCTCCATTCTCATTCGGGCGAAGGTGGTGTTTGATGACTCTCGACAGCGTCGATCGGCAGATACTGCAAATCATGCAGGAGAGCGCGCAACTCTCTGCTGAAAACATTGCCAACACGGTGAACCTGTCACCTTCGGCTGTCACCCGTCGCCTTACCCGCCTGAAGCAGGAGCGGGTCATCGAAAAGATCACCGCCGTGGTCAATCCGATTAAAGTCGGCTTGGCATTGACGGTGCTTACCCGGGTCAAGTTCGAAAGCAACCGGCCGAATTTGCAGGAAGCTTTCAGGCGCTGGGCAAAGAAGGAGAAGACTGTACAGGGATGCTGGCACATAGCGGGTGACTTCGACTATTTCCTGATTTTCGTGGTTCGCGATCTCGATACCTACAACGTCATTTCACAACAGATGATGTCCGCGGGCCTCGGCTTGCACCGCGTCGAGAGTATTGTCTCTTTCCAGACGATCAAGCGCGGCCTCGAAGTGGACATATTCGATCCGGCGCAGACCCCTTAGGCGAGATCGCTTGCAAGACCTAGCCTTAAGCGGCTTTCCAAGCCAAGGTGTAGAGCCGGCGCGAATTCTGCGAGAACTTAAGGTGAGCGCTGTCGCAGCGCTCGCCGCTTCCCCAAAGCCGCGAGATATCGCCGCTCCGGTCGCCATGAGATTCGTGGGCGTGCGCGCCGGCAGCGATTCCTTCACCAGCAGCATCGAGGCAGATCTCAAACAGACCGTGCTCGAAGTCCTAAGCATTCCCGATGCACATTGTTTTCTGACCGGCTCGGGCAGCGAGAGCAACCTGCTTGCGCTGTTTGCGGCGCGCCGCGCCGCACCGGCGCAGCGGCGCAAGCTGCTGGGGCCCGAAACTCTGCATATGAGCGTGCACAAGTGCGCCGCCTTGCTCGAGGTCGCTCTCGAAACGGCGGCGGTAGATAAGGAGAGGCGCGTCAGCGCCGGCTCACTGCGCGATCTGCTCACGGAGCAGGTGTTTGCCATCGTAGCCTCTGCCCCCAACTGGGAGTCCGGAGTTTGGGATCCGCTTAACGAAATCGGCGCTCTTGCCCACGAAAGGCAGGTGAGCTTTCATGTTGATGCCTGCATCGGCGGGTTTCTGCTGCCATTTCTGCCGCCCTCTGCCGGCCTTGCGGCGCTCCCCCCGGGGGCATCTTCCGTCGCCCTCGACCTGCACAAGTTCGGCTATGCCCCATACAGCCTGTCGGCATTGTGCTTCGCTACCACGCAGGCGCCGCCCGATTGCATCGAGTCCCTCGCCAGCGATCGACCGTTTTGGCCAATCGCAGCGGCTTGGGCAGTCACAAAAATGCTGGGGCGTGCAGGTTACCAGCGACTCGCGGCCGCGCTGATCGCCCGCCGCGCGCAAATTTGTGCGGTTCTCGCCCGGCGCAACCTCGGCACCGCGGGCGATTTGCACTCGCCAATCATTCGGGTTCTTGCACCGCAAGGCGCTTCCCTGGCTTCGCTGCAGAGTCGGTTCGCTCGCGTCGGCGTCCCTCATGCGCTGTGTGAGTCCGCGGGCCACATCCGCTTGCGAGTAGATCCGCTTCTCGACGAGCCGGAATTTGCGCAAACTTTAAGCGCGCTCGAGAGGTTATGAGGCGAGACCACGGGCGAAACCACTAGCGCTACGCCGTAAGCCGCAGCATGGTCTGAAGCAGCACGGTTGCGCCAATTTCAAGATCGCGCGGCGCGGTGTACTCCTGATGGTTGTGACTGATGCCGCCCCGGCTTGGGACAAAAATCATGGCGGTCGGACAGATGCGCGCCATCATCTGTGCATCGTGACCCGCCCCGGAAGTCATCCGCCGGATCGGCAAGCCAAGATCGCCCGCAACGCCGGTGATCGCTGCGATCACGTCTTCGTCGAACACCACCGGTTCGGTTCTCGCCAATTGTTTCGAAGTGATGCGCACGCCCTCGGTTAGCTGCAATTCGGTGATGATCGCATCGAGCGAATGCTCCGCTTCGCGCAGCCGTGACTCGCTGGTATTGCGCAGATCGACCGACATAATCGCGCGCCGAGCAATGACATTGATCAGATTGGGCAGCAGGCGGATCGATCCGACCGTCGCCACCTGTGAGTTGCCCATGCGGCGCGCGACATCGCGCATTTCGGTGGCGATCCGCGCCGCGCAATAGCCCGCATCGTGCCGCATGCTCATCGGCGTCGTGCCGGCATGATTCGATACTCCCTCGATGATGAGCTCCCGCCAGGAAATCCCCTGCAGGTCGGTCACGACTCCGAGCACCTGCGCATGGCGATCGAGGATCGGGCCCTGCTCGATGTGCAACTCCAGGAACGCGCAAGGGCGCGGCGTGCCGCAGGGCTGATTGCCGGCAAAACCGAGGCGTCGCAGTTCTTCGCCAACCGAGATGCCGTCGAGCGCCTTGCTCGATAATGCCTCCTGCACGCCGAGTCCGCCGGCAAACACCAGCGATCCCATCATGTCGGGCTGAAACCGCACCCCTTCTTCGTTGGTGAAGATGGCGACGGCCATCGGCTTTTTGGTGCGGATGCCGCGCTCATGCAGGGTTTGCATGACTTCAATGCCGGCAATGACTCCGAGTACGCCATCCAGCTCGCCGCCGGTTGCGACCGTATCGATGTGCGACCCGGTCATAACCGGAGCGCCCTCGCCGGCGCCGATACCCAATATATTGCCAACGGCATCGATCATGACATTGAGACCGGCGCCGCGCATCCACTCGATCGCCAATTGGCGCCCCTGCGCATCAGCGTCCGTTAATGCGAGACGGCAGCAGGACCCATCCTCGAGGCGATTGATTGCGGCAAGAGCGCCGATGCGCGTGTGCATGCGTTCGAAGTTGAGTTTAAGGCTCATGGGAGGCGCGAAAAGCGGGGTCTATGCGCTACTCTAGGGCGGCCCCGATGCACGATTCGACCGAAAGCGAGCTGAACGACGCAATAGCCAATCGCGGCTCATGGCTGCAACGCCTCATCGCAGCGTCGCTGCGGCGGCATCATAGTGCCGCGACTGCACGACTTCATAAATATAACTTGGGGAGCATGTCATGCGTATCGATCTCGTGGCGCTGGCGGTTTGTCTTTCGGTAGTCGGCGTGTCGGCCGCAAATGACGCAGCGGCGGCGAATGATGCGGCGGCGGCGGCACAAGGCGTGCAAGGCACAGCCGCGCTTTCACAAACTGACTCCGGCGCCGTATCCAATGGGTCGGACGAGGGCCAGCTTCAACAGATCGTCGTCACCGCGCAAAAACGTACCGAGCTCATTCAGAATGTTCCGATAAGCATCATTGCAATCGGCTCCGATGAGCTGCGCAAGCAAAACATAACGAGTGTCGATGACCTGGGGCTCGTGGTCCCTGGCTTGGTCGTTCAGGATGACGGTACTCAGCGGCGCATCACATTACGCGGCGTCGGCAACCTCTCCGCCCAAGACTACGGCTCCCTGGTGGGAGTGTATCTGGACGACGCGGACGTGACCTCCACCGGATCGGCGCAACTCAACCTGGGTACCTATGACCTGCAGCGCGTGGAAGTATTGCGCGGGCCTCAGGGAACGCTTTACGGCGATGGCTCAATGGGAGGAACGGTGCGCTTTATCACCAACAGCCCGGTACTCAACGCCTTCCAGATGCAGGCGGACGTCGCTTCCATGTGGACGGTGGACGGAGCTCCGAGTCAAAGGGTGCAGAGCGTGGTCAACCTGCCGCTGGTGACGGACAAACTGGGTCTACGCATCGCAGGGCAGTTCAATCACGATGGCGGCTGGATGGATCAGCCGGCCGCGATGCTGAAGGACATCAACTATCAGGACACCACGGACGTCAGAGCGGAACTCTTATGGCAGCCGATTGAACCGCTCTCGATACAGCTCACCAAGGAATTTCATCGCACCACCGGGGTGCCCGATTTGGGCGAAGATGCCAACGGCAATTTCACATTTCCTTTAGATATTCCCCTGCAGAACCAGACCACCGAAAAGTTCGATCTCGAGAATTTGAAGATTAAATACGACCTCGGATTCGCGACCCTGACAAGTTCCACCACGTATTTCTACCAGAACAGCTACGCGACCAACATCGGCAATGATTTCTATTTCGACGGGCCGCCTGCGACCACGCCGCCGGAAGTGTCCTATGACGCATGGAAGCTTCAAACTGAGAATGGGCTCAATGATGAGCTGCGGCTGAGCAGCAACTCATCCGGCCCGTGGCAGTATACGACCGGAGTCTACTACCGGAGATTCTCCTACACGAACTACGATGATGACGGCTATTTTGGCATCCCGACACCCGGAATGATTTTGCCGCCGGTGGGCGCCGGCGATTTCTCGCATGCCTTTGGACCTGTTTCGAAGTCGTGGTCGATTTATGGCGATACGAGCTACACGTTTTGGGATCGTTTGACCTTAGGGGTCGGTGCAAGGTTCTACCATGATGACGAGCAACTCGTGCGCACGCACCGGGCAACTCAGTCCGGCTCGTTCCAGTCAAGCGATCCTCGGTTCTACGCAGTCTTCAAGCTCAATGACCAGGCCAACATTTACGCCAGCGCGGCAAAGGGCTTTCGCAGCGGCGGCTTCAACAATGCTTTGGGGTACCCGCCCTTTCAGCCGGAATTCGTATGGACCTACGAATTGGGAACCAAGCTGTCTTTACTCGATCATCGGCTCAGCATCGATACCGATATTTTTTATAGCAACTATAAGAACTACGTCATTACCGGACTTAATCCGCTCGCGATTCAAGAAGACATCTTTCAAAACGCCGGCAATGCGGTCATCAAGGGCATAGAGGCCCAAGTCCAATGGCGCGTGGCAGACGAATGGACCCTTTCGCTGAATGGCGATTATCTGGACACCTACTTCACCAGCATCGACCTGGTTCCAGGCTCATCGGCTTATAACGTCGGCGACAATCTGGACTTCACCCCGAAGTACCAGGGCGTCGCGTCCGTGGAGCGGGATTTCAAATGGCTCGGAAGAAGTACCTTTGCCCGGTTGGACTACCAGATTCAGGGCGAATCCACGTTCCGGAACCGCAGTATCGGGCCCTGGTATTTTAGCGAGTCGAATGTCATACACATGCTGAACTTCGCTACCGGAATAGATTGGAGCGACAACCTGCGGCTGGGGATCTTCGCACAAAACCTGCTCAACGATCGCGGCTATACGACTCCCATCGTCATCGAGCAGAGCGCCGACAGGGCTCGCCCGCTCACCTTCGGGGTAAATTTCGGCGTGAAGTTTTAGCGTCAGGCGGCGCCGCGGTTCCTGCGCGGTATGATCACCGACGGTCAGAAAAAGGTGATCGCAATGACTCTATTTAATATACGGCGAGCCGGCCGTGCGCTGCTGCTGCTACCGGCGTTGAGCTGCGCTGCGACCGCGCCGCAGACGCAAGACAAAACCGGGTTCGTCATCGAGCACGTCAACGTACTGCCGATGACGGCGAACGGCGCAAGTCTGCACGATGTCAGCGTCGTGGTCCGCGGCGGCATGATCGTAGCGCTTGCTTCGGCGCAGACCGCGAGCGTTCCTCATGGGATGCGGCGAATCTCGGGTCGGGACAAGTGGCTCATGCCCGGGCTGGCCGATATGCACGTGCACGTCGTGAATCGCGGCTTGGCGCGGATACGCCATCAGAACATTCCGCCCGGAGCAATGCTGACACGGGACTTGATGCTGCCCTTCATCGCAAACGGCGTGACGCAGATTCTGGACATGTCCTCGCTACCGGAATCACTCGAGCAGCGCGACGAGATTAAGCGCGGAGCAGTCTTGGGGCCCCACTATGCCACGGCAGGCGAGATCGACGGCTCGCCCGCAGTCTGGGGTGCGGTCGCGCGCGAGGCGACGACGCCGCAGGAAGCCCGTCGCGCGGTTCAGGACATTCACGCCGCCGGGTATGATTTCATCAAGGTCTACAGCCGGTTGAATCTGCCCGTCTACGCGGCCATTCTTGATGAGGGCCAACGCGAAGGGATACGCGTCGTCGGACATCTGCCCAATGCGGCCCGCGGTAATGCCGAGGCTGTCCTGTTCGATGGCCTCGCGATGGTCGCACATGCCGAGGAGTATGCGAAACAAGCCACCGATCTGTCCGATGCAACGCTCTCCGGCAACGACCTGGAGCGCTTTGCCGCGCTGGCGGTGCGGCATAAAATCTGGCTCACCGCCACGCTCACGACGATGCAATGGATTGCGAGCCAGACTCGAGACGCTTCGGTGGTCGCTGCCAACCCTCATCTCAAATACATGTATCCGGCACTCGTCGCACAATGGCTGCACCATAACCAGTATGTGCAGCGCGCAACTCCCGAACGTGTGCTGCTGTTCGAGCGTATGGTCGCATTCAACGATCGGCTGGTGCGGACCTTTGCGGCTGACGGTGTTCCGATCCTCGCAGGCACGGATGCCAGCGTCCCGGGCATCGTGTACGGGTTCTCACTGCATGATGAGCTGGACGCGTTGGCGCACGCCGGCCTCAGCAATCGGCAGGTCCTCGAAAGCGCGACTCGCTTGCCTGCTGAGTTCCTCGGCGTGCAGCTTAAGCGGGGCACAATCGAGACTGGAAAAGAAGCCGACCTGCTGCTGCTGGACGCCGACCCGCTCGCGGATGTCGCCAACACGCGGCGCATCGCTGCTGTCGTCGTGGCGGGAAGCTACTACTCGCGCCAGCGCCTGGACACAATGATGCAAGAGCTTGCGCGTCGTTATGCGACCATGAAGGTATCCGAACCGATTGGCAATGGCGGCGAGGACGATTAGCACGTTGCAGATGTTCCAGACCCGTTCGCAGGATTGGTTCGGCCAGCCGCGCGGCATGGCCGTGGTCTGCGCCGTGGAGATGTGGGAAGTATTCTCGATGCAGGGCATGCGCACGCTGCTCGTTTACTACCTGACCACGCAACTGCTGTTCAGCCAGCCGCGGGCCTCGTCCGTCTACGGTACGTATATTGCGTTTGTGTTTCTGACGCCCTTGGCGGGCGGCCTGATCGCCGATCGCTGGCTGGGGCGGCGCAGATCCGTGCTCATCGGCGGCGCTTTGATGGCGCTCGGCCAATTCCTGATGACATCGCCGCGCCTGTTATTCGTTGCGCTAACGGTGCTGGCAATAGGCAATGGCTTCTACAAGCCGTGCCTCGCCAGTCAGATTCAGGATCTTTATCCGCCCGACGATCCGCGCCGCGATTCCGCGTACAGCATTTTTTATGCCGGTAAAAATCTTGGCGCGGTGCTCGCGCCGCTCGGCTGCGGGACGATCGGAGAACTCTTCGGCTGGAACTACGGCTTCATGGTTGCCGGTGCCGGCATGCTGGTCGGCTTGGGTGTCTATCTCTTTGGTCTGCGCTATCTGCCGCGCGAGATTCAAGCCGCAGAGCGCAAGGAAAGCCCCTCTCAAGGGTCACACGCACCCCTGTTCTCGGCAAGGCGCTGCGCGCAGCTCGCCGCAGTTACGATCGGCGCCGTGCTGTTCATACTGGCGTACGAGCAGCTCGGCAACACCTTCGCGATCTGGGTGGAATCCGGTGTCGATCGCTCGATCGGCGCCGTCACCATACCGATGACCTGGTTCCAGTTGTTCAATCCGCTGCTGGTTTTTCTGCTGACGCCGGTGTTGATCTCGCGTTGGAAGCGGCTCGGCAGCCAGAACCGGGAGCCAAGCGCCGTCGCGAAGATGGCCGGCGGAGCGCTGATTCTCTGCGCGGGATACCTGTTGCTGGCTGGCGTGGTGACGCTGGCATCGGCCCGAGCGCAAAGCGTCGGTGTGCTCTGGGTCATCCCGTTCCTGGTGCTCTACACCATCGCCGAGTTGCACGTGCTGCCGATCGGCCTGGGATTGTATAGCAGGCTCGCGCCGCCGAGATTTGCCGCGAGCGTTGTGGCCGGCTGGTTCTTGACCATCTTCGTGGGCAATTTCGCGGCCGGACAGATTGGCCGCCTTTGGTCGCAGATCTCACCGGTGCAGTTCTTCCTCACTCTTGCGGGGTTTGCCGGCGTCTCAGCTTTGTTCATGCTCTGGGCGCGAGAGGACGTCGTGTTGACGCGAGAGCAACAGAGCGTTTGAATGCAGCCGCCGCTCAAAGTCGCGCTGATGCCTGGACTCGCAGGCGCCCTCGCGGTGCTTTTCATCATCCGCTCGCTCGCGCCCGAGACCCCCGCTCCCGAGCTCCCCGCTCCGGTGATGTCTCCGATTGCGCCCGACCGCGCCGAGGCGCAGCGCCAGGACATCGCCTATCTCAGTACCATCGCCGCGTTGGATCGCAGCTTCGCCGGCAAGCAACGAGATGCACTGTCGAATGATCTTGCGCGGCTTAAACTTCGCGCGGGGAAGATGAACGATGCCGCATTCGAAGTCGGCGTCGCTCACGCAATGGCGCTCGCCGGTAACGGCCACAGCAACGCGCAGGGCGTCGCCTACGGACGCAATCTTTCTACCCTGCCTCTTCGCTTCGCTTGGTTCGCCGACGGTTTGTTCGTCATCCGGGCCGCGCCGGTTCTCAACTGCGCGCTGGGCGCGCGCCTCACCGCACTGAACGGCCGCAGCCCGGAAGACCTGCTGCAGCTTCTGCGCCCCCTCATTGGCGGCACGGACCAGTTTGCGAAACTGCTTTCCGTGAACATACTGGTTGCACCCGCCGCTTTACACAAGTTGGATCCGAGCTCCCCGCCGGACAGCGCAAGAATTGCTGTCGCACAATCGCGGTGCACACAGTCGGAATTTAACGTGGATGCGACCGCAAGGCCCTCGTCGAATTCGGCCGACGAGAACCGCTGGCCGACACGGGACCTGAGCCCCGTGCGCGAGCCTGCAGATCAGAACACCTTCGAGCACGCACTCGACGGGAAATCGACCTCGCTTTACCTGCGCAGGCCCGATGATCCCTACTGGAGCGCTCGGCTGGGAACGGATCTTATGTACGTGCAGCTGCGACGCATTCGCAACCTCGGCAGCGTCAGTCTGCCGGAGTTCGCGCGCTCCACCGTCGAGGCAGTCAGGAGCGAGAAAATTTCCCATGTCGTCGTAGACTTAAGGGCGAGTCCTGGCGGCAACTCCAACCTGCTGTTTTCTTTCTCACGCCAGCTTCCATCCGCGGTCGGCCCGGACGGCAAGGTGTTCGTGCTGATTGGACCCAATACCTTTTCAGCCGCAATTATTAGCGCGGCACGGCTGAAGTATTACGGCGGGGCGCGTACGCTTCTTATTGGCGAGGACATGGCTGATAGCGGCCGGTTTTGGTCTGATGGGGGTCGCGCCACCTTGCCAAATTCCCACATTGCCATCAGCTATGCGCGTTACCTTCAGGACTGGTCGAACGGCTGCTCGCTTGCGCAGCTGCGAGTCTGTTATTGGGTACAGTACTTCCATGGCGTGGCAGCCGGTGATCTCTCTCCGACGATCCGCGTGCCCGAGACTTCCGCTGCCTATTTTGCGGGGCGCGATTCCGTCATGGAGGAGGTTCGGAGGTTAATCGCGTCGGAAGCTCGCGAGTCGCGATTCCCTGATGATCGACAACCATCCGCGGCCGAACGATGATCTACATGACTACCCTCAACTCGAACTCGGCTGGCAGCTCTTTTGTTCAAACCAAAGTCGCCGCCCTTGAGTCTTACTTGTGGCCCTTGACCGGAGAATCGAATGACTGCGATGCATAAGTCCTCGAAATGGATCTGGAATTGCCTTGCCTACGGGTTTCTCGCTGTCGCGCTTTCGTTGACTGGCAGCACGTTGCTCGTTGCTCGAGATCTGCCGTCCCGGACAGCGCCGGCACTCGCCATCGTGGGGGCCCGGATGTACGTTTCGCCCGATGCCGAGGCGATCGAGGACAGCGTGGTTCTCATCAGGGACGGTCGCATCGTGCGCGCCGGATCGCGCGCCGACACCCCGCTCCCGCCTGGCATCCGTGTGCTCGACGCGCGCGGTGAGGTCTTAACAGCCGGATTTTGGAATAGCCATATCCACTTCATGTCGGAGGCCGAATTGCATGCCGCGACCGCCCCAGCCGCGGCGCTCAATAGTGATCTTGAGGCCATGCTCACCCGCTGGGGCTTTACCAGCGTTTTTGATTTGGCTTCCTCAACCGACGCGACGCTGGCTCTGCGTCGCCGCATCAACGCCGGCGAGATTCTTGGTCCGAACATACTTACCGTGGGCGATCCGTTCTTTCCGGAACATGGCACCCCCATTTATGTACGCGATTTTCTGAAATCTCACGGTTTTGCGAATGAAGAAGTTGCCACGCCGCAAGCAGCGGCTGCTCGCGCGGCGCGACAACTCGAGCGCGGCACGGATGGCGTGAAAGTCTTCTCAGGCGCCATCGTCGGCGGAGAAACGGGCGTTCTGATCATGCGAACCGACATTGCAAAAGCGGCCGTCGACCAAGCGCATCGGCGCGGCAAACCAGCCTTCGCCCATCCCACCAATTTCGCCGGCGCAAACGTCGCGATTGAGTCGGGGGTGGATATTCTCGCCCATCCCATGGAGGGGACTCATGGCGCGTTGCCGGCGGAGTGGTCGAGCGGACTAATGCCAAGAATGCTCGAACACCACATGGGACTCATTCCAACCATGACTCTTTATGAGGTAGAGGCAAAAAGAAGCGGCGAGCGCCCCGAGGATCTTGCGCGGGTCTTGAGCACGGTGACCACCGAGGTAAGAGACTACGCCGCTGCGGGCGGCCAGATTCTCTTCGGCACCGACGTCGGATACACCGATGCATTCGACACCACCGAAGAGTACCGCTTGATGTCCGCTGCCCTGTCGTGGCGAGACATCTTGCGCTCCCTCACCACAGCGCCTGCCAAACGCTTTGGATACGCTGCACGCAAGGGACGGATCGACAAGGGCATGGACGCGGATCTTGTGCTATTGGATCAAGATCCTGCAGGAAATGCGACTGCCTTTGCTCGAGTACGCACCACCATTCGAGCAGGCCGCATTATCTGGAGTGCGGAAAAGCACTGAGGGCACGTTCCGCTGGAGATAGTTTGCTCAAAATGACCTCTCCAAAGGCTCGCGACCGGAGTGACGCGCATGCGGATCACACGAACCGCGGTTTGTATGATCCCCTCGCGTCGTAAAGACCGAGGCGAAGGTTGAGACATAGAGCTTCTTGGGCGAGGCGAAATCCAGCTCGTACATGCGATAACGCCCGCCTTATCACGAGTAATGACTGCGGGAGTCTTCAACACCTCGTCATTGGCCGCCTGACTTCGACACATCCACCTGACGTGGAGCTACACAAGTCACAATTCAAACTGACGATCCAATTGAGCTTGCTTTCGAATTGTTTTATTGGACCTCGTAGATTTTGAAAGGCTGGGCTTTTTTTGAGCCTGAAGTCGTCACGTTCGAACCGCATCAAATGCTCGTCGTGGGCGGCGGGGCTCCGATGGTGGCTTTGTGGCTCGTGTATCCTCAAGAGCCGGTGATAGGCTCGGCGGGGCAACCGTAAGAAGGCGGCTTTTCTCTGACGGTTTGCGTCCGCGCTTAAGTCCTCGATACTCCGCTCGAGCGGTCATGCCCGAGAGCACAAATCCAAAAAGGATAATGCCAAACATTACGTCAGTGGAGTCCATCTCTTCTAAGTCGTCATTCCGTTGCACTCACCGACGGTCCCCGAACCACGGGCTCTCGCGGTGCCGACGCATGGAAAACCGCCTCTTCTAGCCGCCTCAGCCGCGAGTGGACGTCCTCGTGCGGATCGGCGTCCATGGTCACCACAATTGTCTGCCAGAATTGCCGCCAACGCTTAGCCAATGATTCAGCCATCTCAACCCTCCTGTGTGCGCCTGTAATGCTCCAATGCATTGCCTTCTAAAGTTGCGACCAACCCCCATCGACCGGAAATTCGGCGCCCGTCGTGAAGGTCGCGTCGAACGCGAGGAAGAGGACGGCCTTGGCGATCTCTTCTGAAGTCCCGAAGCGCTTCATGGGAACCATGCCGGTCATCTTCTCCCTGATCTGGTCGGCCTCGCCTTTACCGGTAAACACTTTGCCGAGGATCGGCGTATCAATGGGACCGGGCGTCACCGCGTTGACGCGAATCTCGCGAGGAAGCAACTCGGTGGCGAGCGTTCGAGCGAATGATCGCACCGCGGCCTTGGCCGCTCCGTATGCGGCATTGCCGGGCATTCCCTTGACGTTGGCGATCGAGGTGGTGAAGACGATAGAGCCTCCCCGGTTGATCAGCGGCGCGAGCTTCTGCACCGCGAAAAGCGGTCCCTTCGCGTTCAAGTTGAACATCTCGTCGTAAACAGCCTCGGTGATGCTCTCGAGAAGCGCTCGGATGCTGAACCCCGCGTTGACGAAGAGCAGGTCGAAGGTGTCGAACTCGGCCTTTATGCGAGAGGCGAGAGCGTCGATGTCCGTCAACGAGCGCGCGTCGCTCGAAACCACGAGGGCGCCCTTTCCGAGCTCTGTCTCCGCCGATTCCAGGCCGGCCTTCGAGCGACCCGTCACCAGAACACGTGCACCCCCATCGAGGAGCATCTTCGCCGTCGCGAGGCCCATGCCGCTCGTGCCGCCGATAATGACCACCTTTTTATCTTTGTACCGTTCCATATGCACTTTCCTCGCGAGGTTAGGGTCGCTTTGATGATTTCGAACTGTTTAGTACGATAATAGTCACGCCGATCGGGGTCAAGACAATTTCGAACTATTTATTTCAGAATAGAGCGAGACCCGTGGGGAATCGTGTAGGTCCGCGATGGCCCGATGATTCGGATTACTGCAACCATTTCGCCACGACCGGTGCTTATCAGACACCGCGCTTAAGGATGCTGACTAAGACAAGTCGACGCCGGAGACCTTGACGACGGCCTGCCACGCGGCTTCCTGGCTGGCGCGATCGTGGAGGTGTGGGTGGCGCTGCGCCTCAATTGGGCCTGAGAACTTCCCTTGAGCCGAGGCGAAGAATTGCCCTGAGACGTCGGTTCCGAACTCCGACGCCTGGAGGTACCGACGCGCCGCGGTCTCCGGCGTCTGATTCATGCCGGGAATGAGGTTCACGATTGGGATAAACAGATACTTCAATAACGGGCCAGCGCTTCGCACTACGTTGGTCGCGGTCGCCCCACCGGGCGAGACAGCGTACACGGCCATGCCGGAGGGTAGCCGGCGCGCCAGCGCCGCGACCCACCAAGCGATAATGAGCTTGGCGTCCGCATACGCATTGTTGGGCACGTACTTCACGTTCGGCCCGTTGTGAATCAGGGCTTCCACAGCGGCGGTTCGGTCACCCTGGTGGTATTTGGCCGCGAAGGCAGGCAGGTCGGTGTACTTGAACATGGGGACACCCCCTCGGGCTGGCTCCGCACCGGCGATAACGATCCGCGTGTTGGGGCTCAGCAGGTTGGCGCGAAGCAATCCGACGGTGAGTTGATGATGGCCGATCAGCGGGGCCTGAGACGCCTCGACGCCCGCCGCAGTGAGCGCGCGCTTCTTGAATGGAACCAGCCCCGCATTGAGCAGCAGGAAATCAATCGGCTTACCTCGCTTGACCAGCTCGGCGAGGGCGCGTTGAACGCTGGCCGGCGTGTCCAAATCCAGCTCCAACGGCGAGAAAACCGGTTTCTTCGTCTCAGCCGCGAGTTGAGCGGCCGTTTCCTTGACCTGGGCCAGTCTGCGGCCGGTGACGATGATCTCGCGCCAGCCCTCTGCGGCAAGAGTGCGGGCTGCCGCAAACCCAAGCCCGGAGGTGGCGCCGGTGATGAGAGCGGTCGAATGTTCCATAGGCGGTTCCGTGGTAAAGGTTGAAGGCCGAGTTGTAAGGCCCCGCTAGGCCAGGGCCAGCTTGCCTATTTCGAACTGTTCCGTACAATAATAGATCGAATAACCCACGGCAAGGAGTTTTGAACTAAATGATACGAAATACCGCCAACCCGCGGGGTCGACCGCGCAGCTTCGACGAGACGGGGGCGCTGCAAAAGGCGACTCAGGTGTTTCGGGCGAAGGGCTACGACGGAGTGACGATCGACGATCTCGTCGCCGGGATGGGTGTGGGACGCCCGAGCCTGTATGCCATCTTTGGAGACAAGCGGGCGATATTCCTGCGTGCCCTCAAGGCGTATGCAGAAAGAAAGGGCGCTCTGGCAGCCAAAGCACTTCTCTCGCCGGGGACGATTCGCGACTCGATCGCGGGCTTTCTGAGATACGCCGTTGAAAGTGCGACCGAAAAAGGTTCTGCCCCGGGCTGCCTTATGATGTGCGTCGCGCCGCTTGTGGACGACGCCGAGGTTCGAAAATTCCTGCAGAACGCTGTTGCGGGCGGCGCGGCGCTGGTGGAGCGCCGTTTCCGGGACGCGATCAGCGCGGGAGAAATCTCATCTGACTTTCCGGTAGCCGTGCGCGCGATCCAAGTCACGGATTTGGCGCGTGGACTGACGATGCGTGCGCAGATGGGCACGCCGCGCAGGACGCTCCTCAAAGATGCCGAGGAAGCGGCCAACTTGGTGCTCTTGCCGCGGTGCGTCTAACGGGTTATCGCAAACGATTCGTTGCCGCAATGACT
Organism: uncultured Gammaproteobacteria bacterium; assembly: GCA_963721095.1. Lineage (GTDB taxonomy): Bacteria > Pseudomonadota > Gammaproteobacteria > Steroidobacterales > Steroidobacteraceae > Bog-1198. The sequence goes on from CAVRHU010000003.1 coordinate 399,973, forward strand.
CGAGCGATACGCGCGCTTGGAAAGTCGCACCTGAGAGAATTCGATCGGTCGAGCGTCCGCTCGACGATTCGAAGTTGATAGCTGCCGCTAAGCGGAGCCTTATCGTGCGTACGGCAGAGGAGGATTTTCTTGCTTAGTGAGCGCGAGGGGCGACCTAGAAAATTGCCCACCCTGTTGAACCCAAGTATCAGCCCAAACGAAGATACTCTTCCGCCTTGAGAATCGCCAGACAATCACCTTAGCCAAACATGCCGTGTTCGATCTCGGCCAACTGCTCCTCGACAACGAGGGCCCCGGACTCGGTGGCAAGCAATTGCAACGGCGTGCGATCACCCAACGAGGACTTGGGCTCGCGCAGCCAAGCCGCGGCATACGCGGGTTGTCCAGCGAAGACCTGTTGGGCGCGGGCCGTGACGCGCGCGACCCGGATATTGTGACGGACTTTTCGTGCAGCCATTAGCTTTGATCGTTGCTCTTGCTACGAGACGACGGCCGCGTCGGTAACCAACAGCAGCGACTCGACTCTCTTTGGTAATAATACCCCAAGACGCAAAAGCTGGCATTGCGAAGTCGCCCGCCCCGTAATTTATCTCAACCCGCGAGCAGTTGCTTAGTCCACCGTGATTGGCGACCATGCGATCATGTCTGATAAATTTGTAATCGCTCACGCAGCGAAAACACGCCTCCGCCAACCATCACCCGCAGCAAAGTACACGGCGTGCATTTCTTCGCATCGTGACCGGACATGACTCCAGGTCGAAATAATCCTTGTCTCTGCGGAAGCGGCAAGAAGTACAAACACTGTTGTCTGCGCGCGGCGATCAGCTCCTCCGACTCATCAGAAGCGCTCGCCTGGCGGCGGGTGCGCGTGCGCTGGACGAATTTGCCATGGCGAGCACGTTGCTCCCTTTCGTGGCCGAAACGTACGGTCCCGGCGCACTTGAAGAAGCCTGGGAAGAATTCTCCGGCGCGGAGGACCCTTTTGATCCCGAGACCCCGCACATCCAGGTCTTCATGCCGTGGTTCTTTCATCGCTGGATCGCCGGATCCCTACAGCACCGAGGTGGCGGACACCGCGCTTCACGAACGCTGTCCGACCGCGCTTTTTCTCGAACGCAGGGGTGCACGGCTGGACCCGGTGATACGACGATACCTGGGGTCATGCCTTAAGGCCCCTTTTAGTTTCCACGAGATTCTGCGCTGCGATCCCGGACACGGGTTTCAGGCCCGTGATCTTTTCACGGGCGAGGAACGCGAAAGTCCTCGAACGGTCAGCAACGCAGGGGATGCAACCGGGCGATATCGTATTCGGGCAGCTGGTCACGGCGGAGGGCATCACCATACTCGAGGCCGCCTCTCTTTACTTTATCCCGCCGATCTACAAGATGGAACTCATCGATTTTCGCAAGGAACTGCTGCGCGGCGCGCCCCGTTTCACCGTCGAAACCCTTTGTGACTGGGACCTCGAGCTCATCGAGCGTTACCTCGATATCATGGACAAGGTGCTGCATCCTGAAGTTCCGAAACTTCACAACACCGATGGTGAGCCGCTGGAGATGCACCGCCTCGTGTTCGACGTCGAGTCTCCCGAGAAAGTGCTCGATGCGCTCAAGTCGCTCGATTCAGGCCGGTCCGAGGAGGAGATCATCTCCGCCACGAAGCGTACGGCGCGCGGCGACTTCAAAAGCGTGGAATTCAACTGGACCAAGGCTGGCAATCAATTGCACAAGGATTGGCCCTCCACGATCGTCGGCCACATCGAGATCAAGGGACGGCGACTGGTAGCCGAAGTCAATTCGGCGGGCCGGGCGCACGAATTCAAGACCCTGGTCGAGGAGCGCCTGGGAGGTGAGGCGCGGCTTCGCGCTGACCGCATCCAGTCGGTCGAAAAAATGTTGACCGAGCGCAAGCGCGCCGAGCCAGCGACTTCAGTCCGGGAGGCGGAATCGGAATCCGACCCGCTCGCGCAGCACCCTGAGGTGCAGGCCCGCGTGCAACAGATGATGGCTGAGCACTTCGAAAGCTGGGTGACCGAGAAGATTCCAGCGCTAAACGGGCAAACGCCGCTCGAGGCAGTACGCGATCCAGACGGCCGCGAGAAAGTCATCGCGCTCGTCATCGAGGCAGAGCGCGGTGCGCGCCGTATGAAACCCCCTGTGGATCCAGTCACCCTGCGCCGAGTCCGAGAACGGCTGGGGCTCGCAGACGATTGAGATGTCCTGCCCTGCCCTGGAAATCTCTCTCGCAGTGAGCCTGCGGCGGATTTCGCGGGGTTGCATCGATAGAAGGCGGTCCAACGCAGGCCAATTGGCCCGTAATCGCAGTTCTTGCTATTTTATGGCAGAAAAAGGAGTTCTGGAGGCCTTCGATGCAGAGCCTGAACATTTCCCTGCCGGAATCGCTCAAGGAATTCGTCGCTGGACAGATCGCGGCCGGGCGCTATAGCAGTGCCAGCGAGTACGTGCGCGAGCTCATTCGCGCCGATGAGAAGCGGAAGGCCGAAGAGCGTCTAGAAACGCTGCTCCTCGAGGGGCTGCAGAGCGCGGAAACGGAATTGACTCCGGCCGATTGGAGTGAGATTCGCCAGGAAGCCATCGTGCAGGTGAAGGCTCGACGACAAGCGCGCTGATGCCGCGCGTTTTCAGCGGGCTGCAGCGCGCCGCGACCTCGCCGCATTGATCTTCCATTTTCACGCCGACGGTTATGCCGCACGTTGGTGATTTGATTCTCTAAGATTTGGCAAGCCGCCGGTAGGCCGCTATCGCCGCGGCGGGTGTCAGTTCCCCTCGTGCCGCGGCCTCGTCGATGCTCGCGTACGCTTTACCGTGGGCCGACCAATGCGGATCATCGGGTGTCGCCGTGCGCGGATTCTCTGAACCTAAAAATTTGATCCCAGTCACCGCGGGGTTGTTCTCGAAGATTTCCTTGAGAAGCCAATCGACTTGGATCGTGTAGTCGCTCGGAAAATCACGGGTCACACTGACATCGCCGGCGGTCGTTTGCACCACCAATCCACCAACCTCGGTAAGGAGTTCGAGAATCCGCTCAAGCGCCTGGCGCGTAGCCGCATCGACTTGCTCGAGACTGGGACCGGTGAGCATGATCTGCCAAGGACGTTCCCGTGGGGCCTCGCCGGTGTCTTTCGCTGGTCGACTCATAAGTTCCATTCCATGTCTGTAGCCCTTGCGGGATGATGATATTGACAACAGAGACATCTACAGGCGGGGCGACGCCAACAACGCTGCGGCGAGAGACGCGCATTGCGCCTGAACGGCACGCCAGTTATTCCAAGGCGCAACGATGCCTTTGTATTCCGACAGATCAATATCGGTGAGATCATAGGGATCGGGCAGTGATAGCTTGACGACGACGGCGGTGAGCAGGTCGCCGGCCTCGTCCTTAAACTCGGCATAGAGTTCGTTCATGCGCTCGAGCGCTGCCGCGCTTTTTGTCAGGCCGATATGGTGGGAAAGCGCCGCAACGTCGAGATAGTCTCGGGTGGCATTGCGATCAACCACGAGAAAGGTCTTGATGCGCAGCGTCTCCTCAATCGTTGGCAGTCGAAGGCGGCGCCCATCCCGCACAACGACCTCCGTCGTTTCGAGCGGCGCAGAGCGTCGCTGGTTGCGCAGTCCGGCAGCGATCTTGTTGACATTCCCCAGCACCATTTTGCCCTTTACACGACGGTGCGTGTGCCAGCCGGCGATGGATTCCAGGGCGCGAATGGCCGCGTCGTAGTTCTTTGCCAGGTCTTTGACCACGTGATCATGATCAAAGGAAATGCGATGGCCGGCGTGCACGGCCGCGGCCGTGCCTCCCACTAGGATGGCCGCGGGTATTTTCGCCTGCAGCAGCGCGGCATGCGCGAGGAGGGTTTCCCAGTCGGGGATTTCCGTTTTCTTGGTCACTCGGCAGCTGCGTCGCGCGGTTTGCCTGAGAGCTTACGCAATAGTGCGGCAAAGGCTCGGGCTTTCGGGTCACGCTTACCCAGAGCCTGAGCCACGTCAGTCACTCGACGGGCTATGCGACCGGTCTTATCGGCGTTCATCGCTTGAAGGAGTTTGCGCCAGGTACTAATAGTGCCCCGGGTGACGATGTCATCGATAGCTGCCTTGGTGAGCTCGCGGCCGGCTACCTCTGAGAGATGCCGATGCGCCATCAAGGGTCGCTTGAGTTCCAGTGGCCGAGCCTCGAGCACGAGATCCACGGCGGCACAGAGCCGCGCTACTCGTTCAAGCCCGAGTTCGGGTAGCTTGCCGGCCTCGAGGGCCGCTAAGGTTGAGCGGCCGACCGCCGCTTGAGCGGCTAGTTGGATGAGCGTCAGACCTTTGGCACGCCGCCGCTCCGCGATGAGATGGCCAATGGTTTGCAAGTTCATGGGTCCAGTATATTGGATTATCACCGGATAAGTCTAGTATATTGGACTTTGTTCCGTCTCCAGGTCAGGGGCATCAGCGAACGCGCTGACACCCACAGAAGGGTACAGCTGTTCGCGTTCCGGGGAGGATGAGGGTGAACTTATCCGGTTGGCGTGCGCCCCCTTTCCGGTTGCGAACTGATCCGCCGGACATCAACTTTAGACGCCGGACAGCCACCTTTAGATCTGACATTCGCCG
>CAVRHU010000004.1:0-544013 GCA_963721095.1 uncultured Gammaproteobacteria bacterium
CCACTATTGTCAACAAAATCCGTTACTTATGGGCTTGCTGAATCCTTCAAAATCAACCCGACACTCGGACGAAATATCCGAGCGTCGACTGAGCAGTGAGCAATCAGGCGAGCGCGTAGTAGGCGTCGCTTAATGAGCATTCTCGTTTACGGCGAACCCGTCCCACAGCGTGTCCTGCCGACCGTTGATGAATCCGTTGTCGTGGCAAACGGGGCAGCGCCAATGAATCCGCTCCAGTTCATCGGCGCTGGGATGCGACATGATGATGCCGGTGCAAGGGCGCCGTCCCGGACGTCGGCGACAGTGCACGCTGGGCTCGTCATCAAGATTGGCCGTGGCATCGACGACGATGCTGACGAAGTACTCGGCGAGTCGTCTAGCTGGGGTAGGCATGTCAGCCAATGCACCCGACTGGTCGAGGTAGTGGCGCACGTCGACGATCCAGGTATTACCCATGGACGGCGGACGAGACATGAACACCCGCGATGCAGTTCACCAAGTTCATGGATGTCATCATAACGAACTTGTCGGACTCCGCCTCCGCGTTGCGCTCGGAAATCGCGCGCAGCCACCGGTTCGTCTCATCCACGACAAATGCCAGCAGCGGTTGCTCTGGATGTTGAGTGACGTATTGCTCTCCAGCGCCGTCCGCGACGAACCTTGCGGCGTGTTCGGAGAACTGTACTGCTCCGATCCACCGTTGCATCTGGCGCTCTTGTTCGTCCTCTGTAATGACAGACCAGTGCAAACCTGATTCTTTCATGGACTGATAGCACACGAACAAGATGTTCAGCAGGAACTCGACGGCGGCGGGCTCAACGCCGAGCCTCGACTGAACCAGGCAGGAAGCCAGCAAATGTGGTTGGTGCAGATAGATCTCGTCGGCAAACGCTTCCTTCTCCTTCACGCTCATTCCGCGAACCTTGCGAATCGCAGCGGCTATGTTATCCACAGTGATCCGACTCATATGTTCAATGTGCGGAAGGCCAAGCTCAGAGCATCGTTGCCGAGCGGCTCAAGCCCCTCGCGGATGTCTTCCCAGAAGTCGAAGAGAGAGAGCGCGTTGCTTTTGCTGCGACAGCCGAAGTAACGGTGCTCGCGCAGGTTGACCTTTGAGTCCAAAATTCCGGGTAGAATCCAGCTGTATTGGAAAAAATAATCCGTTGCCGGTGGCTCCTCGGGGCTGTAGTACAAGGGACCTTGCGCGGCCAGCCAAGGGACTGAGCCTTCTGAGCCGAAGACGGTGGAAGTAGAGAATCGCGAACGTGCGGCCATTCCGAAGACTCAGCGGGCGCCAAGCAGTAACTCAACGTCACTGCGCGTTTCAGGACTCAAACGGGAAAATTCATCCTCGGTGAACATTCCAGCAGCGCGAATCCGCGCCAGCATCGTCAGAGCATTCGAACGCTTTGGATCATTGAATATACTTGCCATTTCTCGATCGCGCTGTTCGATGATCTTGAAGATTTCGAGGTAGCGCTGATGCGCGCTCTGTGCACTGTTGTGGGTCACGCGCTCGACCTCGGCAAGTGTGCGTTCGCAGTAGCGTTCGAGTGCGAGTGGATGTATGCGCCTCAACAACTTCCAGTCGGCCTCCGTAATGGTTCTCGGCACGCTGCGGACTCAATCAGCGTCAGCTGAGTTGAACGACACGGCTGCCGCTGCTTCTTTCACTCTATGAACCCTCATCCTCGATCGTCAATAGGTCCTTCATGATGAGCAATAAATGGTACGGGTCGCTAGGGCTTGATTCAAAATTGAAGTGTTCATAGAACGCCCTGGATTCGTTATCCTTGGCGTGCACGAGAAGCGCCCTGGCGCCGATGGTTTCGGCCGCTTGCGCGGTCCGTAGCAACGCATCCTTCAGCAGCGCCGACCCGACGCCTTTACCGTGGATCGACACATCCACCGCAAGCCGCGCCAGCAGGATCACCGGTATGGGATGCCGCGCCAGTCCTTTCTTGACCCGCTCGGTCGCCTCGTCATGGGATACGGATCCGGCCGCAAGACTGTAGTAACCGAGGACGCGCAGGTCTTTTGCGAGGACATAGGTCTGTGCGCTGTGCGCCTGCTGGTTATTCCATGCCTGGCGTATCAGGAAGCGATTCAAATCTTCCTTGCCGCAATCAAAGCGGTCGAGCAGGTGCTCGCGGCGCAGCTTCTCGATCGCGCCGAGTTCGCTCACTCTAGAACGCTGGGCGTTCTGAGAAGCTTTTCAAGGCGCGTGCGGGATTTCGGCGACGCGTCGAGCGCGGCGACAAAGGCGTCATACTGCTTGGCGCTCAGTGAGAACTCGCGCCGATCTGCAAGCGTCTCGGCGGCTGCCGACAAGCCCTTATCGAGAATGAAAGCACTGACGGTCTTGCGTTCGACCGAAGCCGCGCGCTTCAGGATCGACTTCGCCTTGGGTGTCAAGCGAACCTCGAGGCGGTCCTCTCGGCGTTTCGTGGAACTGCGCATTTTATTGATCCTTCGCCTCTAGATGAGCTTACTATAGCACCCGTACAATGTACGGACAAGATCGCACAAGATTCGGCTTCGTTGGTCCTGTACCAGGAATGTGACCAACTCAGATTGGCTGTGCCAGGATTGTGCCTTGGTGTGCCTGGAAAGCGGGATGGCAAGCGCTGGAAGTGATTGATTAATAAGCCCCTATAAACTCCGGCAGCGGCTGAAAAATGCGCGTGTTGGGGCTTCAATTCCCTCCCTGCCTTGGAACCAGTAACCTATGAGTCCGAAAGCTCACGAGTCGTACTAACCTCGCTGCGAACCAAGCTCGGGCAGCAGACTAGCTTTGTCACCTTATCAGACGTCGACCTCAGTTCCGACGCGCAGCTTATCAAGGTAACCCGCGTACACGAAGGTCCGGTCGCGCCGCTTGCCTGTTGTCTCGGTGAGCACGCCCAAGTCCTCAAGGATGTGAACGGCCTTGCCGGCGGTTGGCTTTGTCGTCTTGAGTAATTTGACGACAGAAGGAATGGTGACGACAGGATGGGTCGGCAACTGGTCCATTAGTCGTACGGCCATAACCGAGGCGCCTCGCGCGACCAGTAGGCGTTGTCGATCCTCGGTGACAAGCGCGAATACCTCGCGAGCAGCAATGACGGCCTCGTTCGCGGTCGTCTCGACGCCTTCCAGAAAAAAGCCCATCCAGGCTTCCCAGTCGCCGGTTCTTCGCACTTCACCAAGCAGTCGGTAATACTCTGCCCGGTGGCGCTTAAAGAAGAGACTTAGATAGAGGAGCGGCGAGGACAACAGCTTCCAATGCTCGAGCAGCAGCGTAATGAGTAGCCGACCGATACGGCCATTGCCATCGAGGTAGGGGTGAATGGTCTCAAACTGAACATGCGCCAACCCGATGCGAATCAGCGGCGGCAACCCACCTTCCGCATGAAAATACTTCTCAAGGTCCGCCAAGAGCGCTGGCAACTCCTCGGATGGTGCGGGAACCAATACGGCGTTGCCCGGGCGTGTGCCGCCAATCCAGTTCTGACTGCGGCGAATTTCGCCCGGCTGTTTATTGGCCCCGCGGACTCCGCGCATCAGACGACGATGAGCCTCATTCAGTAAACGAATGGAGATCGGCAGTCCGCGAGAGCCCCTGATTTGCGATCGTGCATATTTGATGGCGTCGAGATAGTTGCAGACCTCATGTACGTCCTCCACGGCAACTCTGGTAGCCTGTTCCGCTTCGAACTCGAGAAGGTCTATGAGTGTGGCCTGTGTACCTTCAATCTGGGAGGAGATGACGGCCTCTTTGCGCACAAAGGCGTAGATAAACCAGTCGAGCGAAGGCACCATCTCGCCAGCTACCTCGAGACGCGCAAGCGCATGCTCTGAGCGGACGAGCGTCGCGGCAAGTTCTCCACCCACGCTCAGTGGTGGGTCACGAGGCGGAAGCGGGTAGGGGACAAAGGTAGCGATGGCCTCGCCCGCAACGGTCCTCTTTATTGTTTTGCCAGTGGTGCGCATATCAGATCTTCTAGGAAGGCATTCTTTACCAAGATTCTGTGTTAGTAAAGGATCATTGTCTAGATAGAGCGGCTAATAAAGACCCTGTCGAACCTAAGAACCGTGCAACTCGGGAAGTGGGGCGCAGATGCCGAGGACCCCGAATAACGATGGGAAATAGAACGCTAAAATAAGGCTGAAAAACTAACTGAGTGTCCGGGGTTCAGTGGCCGTTTCCCGCAAAATCAGCTGTGGGTAGCAGTGCGGGTAACTCGGTTTTCGGTCTTTCAAAAAGTCCGTAATTAATAGCCTCTCCGAGTATTGTTCAATTCCATCCCTGTCTAAGTCATTGATTGTATTATAAAAGTGTAAATTAGTTGTATGCTCTCTCGGATGTCGCGGTAGGCAAAATATCCCAAAACAGGGATAATAAGAAATGCGTTCGCGTTTGGCGCCGGCTGAAAAGCCACTTCACTGGGTAGGGTCGTCAAAGCGCGATTTGCTCGACATGCCAGGGCCCGTGGTTCATGAGATCGGCATTGCATTGAGCGTTGCGCAGTTCGGGTCAAAGCACCCCAACGCCAAACCTTGGAAGGGTTTGGGTCCTGGAGTGCTTGAGATTGTGAGTAACTTTGCGACCAATACATTTCGCGCGGTTTATGTGGTTCGTTTTGAAGAAGCCATCTATGTGCTGCATTGCTTTCAAAAGAAATCTCCGAGCGGAATTCGCACGGCAAAAACCGATGTCGCGTTGGTCGAGCAGCGATTGAAGGCTGCTCAAGTAGATTACGAGGTGAGATATGGCAAAACGCGCAAATAAAATAGAGCGAGTCGACGGAGGTAGCGGCAACGCCCTAGTCGATCTAGGGTTACCGGACGCGGTGGAACTCACTACGAAAGTGCAATTAGCCGTGGCGATCAATCAACAGATAGAAGCGCGCAGTCTATCTCAATTCGCCGTCGCTGAACTTTTACGCATCAATCAACCGAAGGTCTCCGCGTTGCAGAACTACAAGCTGGATGGTTTTTCAGTCGAGCGATTAATGACGTTTCTAACGGGGATGGGTAGCGACATCGAGATTCGGATCCGCAAGCGAAAGCGTGCTTCGAATCGTGCCGGGCGCATCTCGGTCGAGTCTGCTTCGAGCATTCGCAATCGTAGACGACGGTCCGATGGCCATCGAATCACCATCGATCGTAATTAGCAGCGCTTAAGCAAGGTGGGATGCTAGTCAACTTAAGGGCTAATCCGGCAGACATGGATGAGCAAATAGAGACATGCCGTCTGAGTTCCGTGCCTGCTGCGCTCGAGCGATCCCGTTCTGGTGAGGGTGGTCATGTCTGGATCTTCTTTTCGCAACCGATTTCGGCCAGAGACGCACGACAGTTGGGCGCCGTCTTGTTGACCGAAACGCTGGAGCGTCGGCCGGAATTGGGATTTGCATCTTACGACCGAATGTTTCCAAGCCAGGACAACTTGCCGAAGGGTGGATTCGGCAATTTGGTCGCGGTGCCCCTTCAGCGACAATGCGCGAGACTACGGCAATAGCGTCTTCGTGGACACCAACCTACTTCCTTACCGCGATCAATGGGCCTTTCTCGGCTCACTTCCCCGTCTAACACCCCAAGCAGCCTATGGCCTGATTGGGGAAGGATTTGACGATTCGCGCCTCGACACGCTGTTTCTCGTCATGCCAATTTCATGGACCGGGACACTGGCGCAATACGTCGGTCGTCTGCATCGTGATCACGATGGAAAGCGAGAGGTTATCGTGTACGACTACGTCGACCGAGCCGTGCCCGTGCTCGCAGGAATGGCCATCTTCAATTCCCTCCATGGCCGCTATTTTAAATAGAATCCATGTCATAGGCGGTCGTGCGGCACTCCAAAATGACCCCGACACTCGGACGAAAAGTCCGCGTGTCTAGGTCGGAGTTCAGTTGGTATTGCGAGACGCCCGAGCCAATGCCGGTGCCCAGAAAGGAGCGCCGTCCTCCCATTTGTCATCCGTCAATCGTACGTGGACTCCATCGGAAATCCGATAGGCCCAAATCTCCCCATATGGCTGCGGCGAGAACATTAGCGATGAGAGCAGCGGTTGTTCGTCGTTAACGCCGCTTACACCGGATGTATAAACCAGCCAGCGGCCGTCCGGCGAAAATCGGGGGTGACCAGATTGAGTGTTGGGATCAGTGAATCTGCGCACATCTCGTAACGATCCCTCGGCGGTCAGCGTGGCGAGGTACAACGCCATACGTCGCTCGCCCGTGGATGCATCGAGCAAACCCTCACGGTCTGAGGCGTAAGCAAGCATTTTGCCGTCGGGTGACAGCGTCGGAAAATTCTCGCGCTCCGAGCTATGCGTGAGATTCCTGATGCCGCTTCCGTCGGCGTTCATCATCATGATATTGGTCACATTGCCCACCTTGGCGGCAAACACGATCTTATTCCCGCCGGCTCCAAAGTCCGGCATGCCCGCCGCGGCGACGTCGGCGCCCGTCATTGCGGTTGCACCTGAACCATCGGCGCGTACCCGCCAGATTTCTCCCTGAGCGGCCGTACTGCGAAATCGCTTCACCGCAAAGGCCAAGAATTGGCCATCGGGCGACCAAACCATGCCCATGATGGCGCGACGATCCGCGTGCAGGGATTCACTATCAAGATTCAGCAGTGGCCTCAAGACGGCTCCGGTGGAAGAGATCGCTTCCGCCGCGCTCGCACTGGTGCGAAATGCGAACTCATCTGCTATTGGATTGGGAGGAGCGGAAAAGGCATTCCGGATGGCATAAAGCGCGACAGATCGTCCATCAAGTGCACGACTTTGAGGATAGCCGGATGCGATCGCGGGTCCAGGGAATGTTTGAGGGTGCTTCCCCGCATCATAAGAGGCCCGGGTCAATCCATGGCAGAGAATGCCTTGCCCTTTGGGCTGCGGCACCGGCCTGTGGCAATAAAGGTCGTTCGAACCCATCGCTATTTCGGAGAATGAGTTTCCCGATAGCGTCCGAAGCTGCCAGTTGGTGGGTTGCCCGTCATCGCCTACGTCCCAAGTCTCAAACGCGACACGTCCGTCTGCGAGTAGGGCGGGACTGATTGCCCGTTGCGCGGGACCCATCGGACGCGGGTCCGAGCCATCTGGATTCATCGAGTAGAGGCGTGGCTCGTGTTCGGTGCGATCCGAGTAGAAGTAGATCAGCTTCCCGTCAGGAGAGTAAATCGCAGAACCGTCCCAGCCATCGGTGTGGGTGAGACGGACTACTTCACGCGACGCTAGCTCCATCGCGTACAGATTGCCCGACGTCTGAATAGCGAAGGGAAACCGCTTGTCGCCGTGTTCAACTGCATCGCGGGTGCTAGTGAAGACGATGCGTCTGCTGTCGGGAGAGAAAGTCGGACGCAGGTTGGCGCCGTTGCCGCGAGTCAGCCGGCGGGCCTGTGCGACGTTCATCGTGCGCGTGGGATCGAACGGAAGCGTGTACAGATCAGCCTTACCGTCGCGGGTCGAAACAAAGATCAGGGTACGGCCGTCTGGCGAAAGGGCGGCTTGATCTTTCATACCATGACCAATAACCAGCGGCCGCTCCGGCGCCTTCTTCAATGTATCCATCACGAACAGATCCGGCACGCCGGATCGCTCGGACGTGAAAACGATATAGCGACCGTCCGGGGACCACGCGGGGTCATAGTCAAGAGCCGGGTTATCGGTCAGACGTTGCGGTGGCGTATTCGGTGCAAGAAGCCAGATGTCCCAACCGTCAGGCCTGAACGAACTAAAGCTGATTCTCTCGACGGCCGCGAGCGGCTCTTTACTCAAGGCATTAATCGAAAACGTCAGGGAGACCGCGAGACACAGCGATTTTAGTGTCAAACTCCCTTCCTCCCCATGGCGCGGAAACCTCATTCTGCGATGATCGCCATTAAGTCCTTCATGATGAGCAACAAATGATACGCGCTTGGGCTCGCCTCAAACGTGAAGTGTTCATAGAAGGCCCCGGCCACGTCGTCCTTGGCGTGCACGTCGGAGAATTAAGTTGCGGGAACTGGGATGCCCGGCATCGCTGGTGCCATTACTACCTCGTCGCGTTTCCCTGCTGATCCGAAACGCGAGTCTGGCGCGCCTCGGGGCCGTGCCATGGTTTGTCTCGTCCGAAAGCACGGCCGACGAAGAAAATTCTAACGCCGCTCGATACCGCTACCCATGTTCAGAATGATACCGGTCACGCCATCGACGCGGCGAACACCTCGCACGGCGCGCTGTTTTATTTCGGCGTCACCGTTGTGGCCGGCGAGTTTAACAACGCCGTGATGCACCTCGACGCCTATCGAGCCGACTGGCAGAGTCTCATCCTGTTCGAGCTCGGCGATAACCTCCTGCCGAATCTGGGTGTCATTCTTCATTGCGATCTCCTTTTGGCTTTGGCCAGGATGGGGCTCATGTATATGGTTCGGTAGCGGCAAAGGCGCAGCGACTCGTAGGACAAGGCCGCCATCCTTGGGATATCACGCAAAGAGGCCGGTTTTGAGATAATTGTTATGTCGGAAATGAGAGCCGAACACGCAATTCGGCATGTGGCGATGTCGGTGAGCGCTGACCCCCTAAAGCGCCGCCCCAGGGTTTAGCCGCGGAATTGGCCTAGCGAGCAGCCGAAACGGCAATCTGGTCAGCGACCTCCAATGAGCGGCAGATCAAGATTGTATGCCGCACTGCATATCCGAACTTTAGAGCAACGCGCCGTGTTCAAAGCCATCAATCCCGTTGCACTTCTGATGCCACCTAGGCTCGCCTCTTTTTGCGGCGCTCTTTCATTTGGCGAAGTCTTCGGTCCAAAGACCTTTCGCGTCGCGCGTTACCCTTTGGGCTGTGTGCCGAGGATCGAGACACGCTGCCCGTAGCGCGAATAGGGAGAATAGTCCCACACGGAGTGATGCTGAACTGCGCGATTGTCCCAAAAAGTCAGCGTATTGGGATACCAGCGTACGCGGCACTGAAACTCGACATGGCTTTCGAGGTGCCGGCAGAGGAATTCGAGCAGCGCGTCGCTTTCCTCGGCCGAGAGTTCATTGATGCGCGTCGTGAAACCGCGATTGACGAAGAGCACCTGCTTTCCGTTGTCGGGATGGCGCATGACCACAGGATGCGTTGCCTTCGGCCATCCGCCGGGCGGCGGCGCGTTGCCGTGTTCGCCGGCATAAAGCTTCGAGCCTTCGTGCAGGGCGGTGAGACTCTTGAGAAATTCCTGCATCACCGGAGACAACGCGTCGTAGGCGCGGATCGCGCTGATGAAACACGTGTCACCACCGCCGATCTCCGGCGTCTTGGTGATGTAGAGCATCGAGCCCATGGGCGGCTCGGCGTCGCACGTCACGTCGCTGTGCCAAACTTCGCCCGAGACGTAGCGTGATGATTGATCCGCCTTCACCACATAGATCTCCGGGTCCGCGGCACCGCCCGCTTTGGCTTTTTCGGCGTTGTAGGGATGGACGTGCAGCGTGCCAAACAGGCGGCCAAAGCGTTTGTGTTCCTCGGGTGTCAAGACCTGGTCGCGGAATACAAGCACATGATAGGCGTTGAACGCAGCACGAATGTCCTTTAGCTGCTCAAGGGAAATCGGTTTCGAGAGGTCAATGCCGCCGATCTCGGCGCCGACGACGGGCGTCAGCGGATCGACCATGATGGTGCGCGGATTAAGTCGCTTTTCGTGGGTTTCGAGTCTGGGAGCGCTTGCCATGTGTTCTCCATCTCCAACGGCGCAAACGTTACGCCCGCTCATCTCGGCGAAGCAAGCGCCTTTGCCTGGGCGTACAGTCAAGGCGTTTGGTCCATCGGCTCCGCCCGCCGCAAATCGATAGTTTCTCGCCGGCTTAAGCTCGGTGCCGCTACTGAGTATCACCGTATATTCGATCTGTCTTCTGCCGTTGAAGCAGTTCAATCAGTGCGGGACCGCCGGTTTGATATGAATTCACGTAAATCTTATCCCCAGTCTCCGTCGAAAATTGGTGACCCCGCCAATTGACGGGTCCGGCGCGCGTAAAGTCGCCGAATGCGAAATTCCGGGGCCTGCCGATCATTGGAAAGGCAATGACGGCCGTTTCGTTGTATTCGATGCGAGCACGCCAAGTGAAAGCTCCGAAGCTGGACAGCGCCAACACAATAATAACGAGGACCCACATTGGAAATGGCACACTTTCATCGGTCGCCCATTGTAGATGCGCGCTCATGACCAGGATAACAATGAAGAATACGCCGTTCACGAGCTGGAGCATGAGCGGCCATCGGACGACGTGGAAGCCGTTCCGAACTGGTGCTGTCCCGGGCCGGTTTTGCCGCTGCCATGAGGCAAACAGAATCGCCGCTAGCAAGAGTGCGAAGAATTGAAAGGCGAAATGCGACATAAGGGCGCGCTAGTGCGTCAGCACGTGGACTGCGGCGACAAGCGAAGACTCGGCTCAGCGGCTCGCGTGACGGCGGAAAGCCGCGCATCCGGCGTCGCTGCCCTCGACATGGTAGGTGCGGATGACATTCTCGGCGTTGATCGTGACCTCCAACGTGCATTCGTGTTGCACCGTCAGGGTGCCCTCGCCTGTGCCTTTGGGCATCACCCCTTCGCTGCTCACCGACCAGACGTACACGCGATCGCCGGTCGTCTCGCGCTCTCCGGTGGGATTTCCCAGACGTGCGTATAGCTCGTGAATATCACGGCCGACGTAGGCCCTCAGGTCATTTGAGAGCCGGCTTGTCGCGCAACCCAAAAGTGCCGCCGCCATCGTTATCAGCAATAAAAGTCGCATTTTGATCGTGCCTGTGAGAAGAGTTCATTCAATCACTCGCGCCAGCGGGATTTTACACCGAGCACCCGTCTTGTAGTGCCGATGAAGAATGCTGCTCAGATCCATAAATCGGTCTATATTGCCTGTTGCGGTAAAGGTTTTAGAACAGGGAAGTTGCTCAAAATAAATAGACCAAAGGGAGCTTGCCCATGAGTAGTACGACTCGCGCCTGGATTCGTGGCACTGGGATGAGCAGCGCGGAGAGATTCGTCATCTTCGCCTCGTCAATTGGCACGGTGTTCGAGTGGTACGATTTCTATCTCTACGCCGTGCTGGCACCTTTTTTCGCGTCACTGTTCTTTCCGGCCGGACACGACACCGCCGCGCTGCTGGCGGCTTTCGCCACCTATGCGGCGGGCTTTGTGGTGCGTCCGTTTGGCGCGCTGATATTTGGTCGCATCGGCGACCTGGTTGGTCGCAAATACACGTTCCTCGTCACGATCATCGTGATGGGTACATCCACTTTTCTGGTGGGTTTATTGCCAACCTACTCAAAGATTGGTTGGTTGGCGCCGGTTCTACTGGTCACCTTAAGACTGCTGCAGGGACTTGCCGTCGGAGGCGAGTACGGCGGAGCGGCAACCTATGTGGGTGAACATGCGCGTGCCGGTGAGCGTGGTTATGCCACAAGTTGGATTCAGACCACGGCGACGGGAGGATTGGCACTTGCCCTGGTCGTCATCATTGGCTGCCGCGAGCTGATGGATCCCAAAGCATTTGCGGAGTGGGGCTGGCGGATACCGTTCATTGCGTCGGTCATCTTGTTGGTGTTTTCCCTATATATCCGGCTTAAGTTGAGTGAATCGCCCGTCTTTCTCGCGATGAAAAATGAAGGGAGAGGGTCCAAATCGCCGTTGACCGACAGTTTCGTTCGCTACCCGAACAACAAGTACGTCCTGCTGGCCACTTTGGGGGCGACAGCGGGCATGGGAGTGGTGTGGTACACCGGCCAATTCTATGCGCTGTTTTTTCTGACCATCACGCTCAAAGTGGGCTATTTGCCGGCCTACCTTTTGGTCCTGGTCGCGCTCCTCATTGGCATGCCTCTATTCGTCCTCGTCGGTGGGCTCTCGGACCGAATCGGCCGCCTCAAAATTATCCTGGCAGGGTGTTTGATCGCCGCGCTGAGCTTCTTTCCCCTGTTCGGCGCCCTTACGCACTACGCAAACCCGGACCTTGAAGCCTTCTCGACGCGTGAGCCCGTGATTGTTTATGCCGAAGGTTCCACCTGCCAGCTGCACGTTTTTGTCACCGCCTTCACTCAATTCTCGGGCTGCGATCGTGCGCGCGATTTGGTCACGAAGCTTGGCGTGCCATTCAAGACGGAGGATACGCAGGGCCTGGGGAGCAACGTCAACCTGAAGATTGGGGCAGTAACAATTGAAGGCTTCGATGCCAGCCGATGGAACGGGGCTTTCGTCGATGCGGGATATCCTAATTTGGAGCGCGATAGGAACGGCAAAATCGTACCGAAACCTGCGGATAATTCGAAAATCAACTGGGTGATGACCGAACTGATTTTGCTCGCCATGATGCTCTACGCCGCCATGGTGTACGGGCCCATTGCCGCGTTTCTCGTGGAGCTATTCCCGACAAGGATCCGCTATACGTCGATCTCGATGCCCTATCACATCGGTGCCGGTGTCTTCGGCGGCATGCTTCCCCTGCTGGCTACGGCGGTCGCGGCCGCAACCGGGAATATCTACGGTGGGTTGTGGTATCCGGTGCTCGTTGCCGTTATGACCGTGGTGGTTGGGGGTCTGTTGCTTCGAGAGACCAAGGATGTGGATATCGCGTTAGGATCCGGGGTTGAAGCCGCTCAGCACGCATGATCAGTCGCTGGAAATGACGCGAGCTAGAGGGATGGCCAGCGAGTCTCTTGCGACCCGAGCCGCCACCGTTGATTTTGTAATACCTCATTGCACCTGACGGAGATCGCACTTGTTTTACGAACCCCGCAAGAGGAATCATGGCCTGCGGCACGATCCGTTCAAGGCCATCGTCGCCCCACGGCCGATCGGGTGGATCTCCTCCCGCAGCGCCAAGGGCGAAATCAATCTTGCCCCGTATTCGTTTTTCAATGGCGTATCGGATGATCCGCCCATTGTGATTTTCTCGTCGGAGGGGCGCAAAGACTCGCTGACCTTTGTCGAAGAGACTGGGGAATTCGTCTGCAATCTTGCAACCTGGGAACTGCGCAATCAGATGAATTCCACTTCGGGACCCTTTCCCCGCGGTGTCAATGAAATGATGGAGACGGGTCTTGAGCCCGCGCGGTCGAATCTGGTAATGCCTCCGCGAGTCCAAGCATCGCCCTGCGCGCTGGAATGCAAGTGGCTGCAAACGGTGGCTCTCAAGAATGTCGACAAGATGCCTATCGACAGGTACGTGGTGTTCGGCCAAGTTGTCGGCATTCACATCGACGAGCGATTTATAAAGGATGGGTTGTTGGACACGGCGGCAATGCGACCGATTGCACGTGCGGGCTACCAGGAGTATTTCGTCTCGACGCCGGAAACGAAATTCGCGATGCGACGGCCCAAGGGCGGCGGTGGCGATGAGTGACCTGCGGCAGCGTCATTCACCCTCATTCAATGCGGGTCGATCCGTAATCGTCGATTAGGCGTTCGCGAGGCGCGGGCGTCCCGAATCGCCCGGCCGACGAGAAACATATGAATACGTTTGACATCGACATTATCGAGGAAGGTGGCGTCCTGCGCTTTACCTTAAAGGGGCCGGGTACTTACGCGAATCTGCTGCGCGCGGCCGGCACGATAATCGGTGAAACGAAATCGCGCGAAATTTGGCGCGTGCTCTGCGACGCGACCGCCATGTCAGATCCTGTGGGTGCCTTTGAGAAATTCGAGGCGGCTGTAGAGCTCGCGCGTGGCGCTGATCCACGCTTGAAAATGGCCGTCGTGGCACGGATCGAGGCGATTGACTATATTTTTGAAAACGTCGCTCGTAACCGTGGTGTTGCCGTCGCGGTGTTCAGAGATGAGGGCGCTGCACTTCAGTGGTTGCTCAGCGCCAAAACAGAATAGTGGGGTGGACGGGGGTGGAAGACAAAAAACAAAGCGGGATGCTCGGTATGGGGCGGCCGCCGCGGGCTCGGTGCTGGCGCGCCACTGACTGGACCGCAGCGGAGCAGGGAAAGCGGCGCGTCAGCGGAACGAACAGCCCGGCCGGACGAAGAATAATCCCTAGTAGCCTTCGGCTTGCATCCGACGTTGCATCTCCGCGGGGGAAAGCTGCTCTAGCAGAGTTGCAATAGTCCATACATTGCCGAAGGGATCGGCGACGCGGCCCTCGCGCGAACCGAAAAACATATCCGTCATCGGCATGATGACTGTCGCACCGGCGTGCACTGCACGGTCGAATAAGGCGTCCGAATCTTCGACGTAGATCTGCGCGACGAGGCCGTGTGCGGGCCAACCCTCCATTGAGGAGCCCAGATTGAAGATTGAGTCTCCGAGCTTCATCTCGCAATGAGCGATCTTTCCGTTCGACATCATCAGGCGATAGGTCTCGGCGGCGCCAAAAACGTGTTTGAAGAAGGCTACCGCTTGCTCAGCATCATCGACGATGATGTTTGGTGTGATCGTGTGGAATCCCGTCGGAAGCCAACGCGCGCTCATGGCGATCTCCTAGCGTGAGTCGATTCCTCCGGAGTTTGGAGGGGAACGAGATGTCAGTAAGTCGGGACCCGACGTAGAATACGCCACTCGGACGGAGAGCAGGTGATTTGGGTTTTTGGCGTTGCGGGCGTCCACGAGGAATACGGAGAAAACGACCATGCGATACGGCACTCTCCTGAGCTGTACAGCTGCGATCTGTTCATTGGCGGTCGCATCTGCGCACGCAGCGAGTTCGCGCGATGCCGTGCGGCTCTGGCGCAAAACCCACGAGAAAGCGATCGTCGCGGATTTCGTCGCGTTGCTGTCGATGCCCAATGTTGCAACCAATGTGACGGACGTCGAGAAGAACGCGGCCTACATCGAAAGTCAGCTAAAGGCGCGAGGTTTCCAGACTCGCCAGTTGAGGGCAGAACCAGGTACGCCACCTTCAGTGTTCGCGCAGATGAAGATCCCGGGTGCGAAGCGTACAGTGATTTTCTACGCTCATTATGACGGTCAGCCCATTGGCCAGAAGGGCTGGATCGGCAGTCCCTTTCAGCCATCGATGCGCACGGCGCTTCCGGAGGCCAAGCCGGTTGACTGGCAAAATTCGACCGGCCCGCTCAATCCGGACTGGCGGCTCTTTGCTCGCTCAGCCGGTGACGATAAAGGCTCGATTCAGGCCATGCTCTCGGCACTCGATGCGCTCGAAGCAGCCCAAGTCAAGCCGAGCGTGAATATCAAGCTGCTTTACGAGGGCGAAGAGGAGCAGGGCTCGCCGCATTTCGCGGCGCTCGTTGCTAAGAATCTTGATGTGCTGAAGGGGGATCTATTGATCATGGGCGACGGGCCGATGCATCAGAGCGGCAAGCAGATGGTCAACTTCGGCAACCGCGGCATTGCGAGTCTTACCCTGACGGTCTATGGGCCGACCAAACCGCTGCACGACGGCCATTACGGAAGCTGGGCGCCGAGTCCCTCGGTGATGATCGCCACGCTCATCGCCAGCCTTCGCGACGACGACGGTCATATCCTCATCCCGCACTTTTACGACGACGTCGCTCCGGTTTCGGCTGCGGACAAAGCGGCGCTCGCAGCAATGCCACCGGTCGAAGAGCCACTGAAACACGCGCTGGGCCTGGGGCGCAACATCGGTCCCGCACGTCTGGCCGACGGGTATTTGGAGCCGACCTTGAATGTGCGCGCGATCCATGTGGGTGACGAGGGACCAGCAGCGGCGAATGCCATTGCGACCCAGGCGAGCGCTTCAATTGACTTTCGCCTCGCCCCGGGTGAAACGCCTGGCCACACCCGCGCGCTGCTCGAAGACTTTCTTAACCAGCAAGGCTGGTTCATTGTGCGCGACGAGCCGGACCTCCAGTCTCGCGTCTCGCACGCCAAGATTGTCAAGGTGGTCTGGGATGCGGGTGGCTCGATCGCCACCAAAACAGCCCTCGACTTGCCGGCTTCCAAGGCGGTGGTCGCCTCGATCGGCCGCACGGTTGGGTATCCACCGATCGAGCTGCCGATCGTCGGCGCAAGCTCCGGTATGGCTGACATCGTGAATCTACTTCACGTACCGATGGCCGGCGTGAGCATTGCCAACTACGACGACAACCAGCATGCGCAGAACGAGAATCTGCGGCTCGGAAATCTATGGGATGGGATCGAGGTGTACGCAGGGCTGCTCACGGATTTGAACTGGTGAACACGAGGCACTACAGATCGAGTCTGCCAGAGTTGGCGCGAACCTCATCCTACGATGATCGTCATGCCGGAATTTTGCTTTGATTGGCTGCGAACAAAGTTGAATAACCCATTGATTATATGAAACAATGTTTGTGCAAACTTCTTCAACAAATGGCGGCTGCCGCTTGATATGCATTCGGGTGACGATCGGATCGGCGATGATTGGAATGCGATCCGCATAATCGCGCTGTCACAGAGTAATCGGCTCAAAAAATAGGAGATGACCGTTGCGCCACGCAGTCAGTTTGATTCTTTCGACTTGGCTGGGTGTCATGAGTGCGCTGTGTGCGATGGGCGCTCATGCGGCGGTCGATTCCTCGATGCTGTCGGCGCTGCAGTGGCGCCTCGTCGGACCCTTTCGCGGCGGTCGGGTGCTCGCCGTGACGGGAATTGCCGGGGATAGCCGGCATTTCTATTTCGGCGGCGTGGACGGCGGCGTGTGGTCAACCGAAGACGCCGGCCGGACCTGGCAGCCGATTTTCGACAACGAGCCGGCGGCTTCGATCGGCGCGATAACGGTGGCACCGTCCGCGCCGGCCACTCTCTACGTGGGCACCGGGGAGGCGGACATGCGTTCCGACATCGCACACGGTGCGGGCCTGTACAAATCCGTCGATGCGGGTAAACACTGGACATTTCTCGGACTTCCCGACACCCGGCAGATCGGCCGCATTCTGGTCGATCCGCGCAATCCCGAGGTGGTCTTCGTCGCCGCGCTGGGACATGCCTATGGCCCGAATGCCGAGCGTGGCGTGTTCCGTTCGAAGGATGGCGGCGCGCACTGGAGCAAGGTCCTGTTCCAGAATCCGGACACCGGAGCCATCGACCTTGCGTTCAAACCCGGCGCGCCGGATACCGTTTACGCGGCGCTGTGGCAGACGAGGCGCCCGCCGTGGAGCGTCTATCCACCGTCGAGCGGTCCTGGCAGCGGTCTCTATGTCTCCCATGATGGGGGTGATCACTGGAGTCCCGTCGTTGGCAACGGCTTCCCGGCGCACCCGGGACGCATCGGACTCGCCGTGGCGCCGAGTCAGCCGGAACTGCTGTATGCACTGGTCGATGCCCCGCGAGGGGAGGGTGGCCTGTATCGATCCGACGATGGCGGCGTGCATTGGAATCATGTATCGGCCGACTCGCGCATCTTCAATCGCGGCTGGTACTTCTGCGGCCTAACGGTGGATCCGAAGAACGCCGAGCGTCTCTACGTGATGAACACGATCGTGCTGCGCTCGGAGGACGGCGGCAAGAACTTCGTCGCGCTGAAGGGTGACCCGACCGGCGATGATTTTCACGCTCTGTGGATCGACCCGACCGATTCGGAGCGCCAGATTCTCGGTGTCGACCAGGGCGCTCTGATCACGCTCGATGGCGGCACGACCTGGAGCAGCTGGTACAACCAGCCGACCGCACAGATTTATCACGTCAGCACGGACAATCGCTTTCCGTATTGGGTCTATGGCGCCCAGCAGGACTCCGGTGCGGTGGCTCTGCCGAGCCGGACCGACAGCATCGACGGCATCACCATGCAGCAGTTTCGCGAGATGAGCGTGGGAGGGGAGAGCGGCATGATCGCGCCGGATCCGGACCACCCGAACATCGTCTACGGTGAGCATGTCGACAAGCTCGACACGCGCACCGGCCAGACGCGCAGTGTCGATCCAACACTCGCTTACCCCGAAATCCATCATCGCGGTGCCTGGACCCTGCCACTCGCATTCTCCCGCCGCGGCAAAAGAGCACTGTACTTCGCCGACCAGCGCCTCTACCGAACACTCGACGGCGGCGATCACTGGGCGCCGATAAGTCCGGACTTGACGCGTCCGGATGCGGGTATTCCCTCGAATCTCGACGCTCCCACGGCTGCCGACGATGATCACGTCGGCAAGCGCCGAGGGGTGATTTACACGATTGCGCCCTCCACACTTTCCGAAACGGCTCTCTGGGTCGGGACCGATGATGGACTGGTTTGGCGCTCCGACGATGCGGGTGCCCACTGGCGGGAGGTCACCCCTCAGGCGCTCACTCCGTGGTCGAAAGTGGCGGGCATCGAGCTCTCGCATTTCGATCCTGCGGTGGCCTATCTGGCCGTCGACCGACACCGCTTGGACGACGATGAGCCCTACCTCTATCGGACACAGGACGGCGGCAAGGAGTGGCAGCGAATCGATGCGGGCATTCCGCGCGACAGTTTCGTCAATGTCATTCGTGAGGACCCGGCGGCGAGGGGACTGCTGTACGCCGGCACCGAGCGCGGCATATTCATGTCGCTGGACGACGGTGCGCATTGGCAGCCGCTGCAACGAAATCTACCGATGACCTCGGTGCGCGACATCGATGTGCACGGCGATGATCTGGTGATTGCCACGCACGGCCGTGGCTTCTGGATCATGGACGACGTATCGGCGCTGCGGCAGATGGGCACGATCCAACCGAATGAGACCGTACTGTTCAAACCGGCGACTGCCATCCGTGTGCGCCCGTCCAAATTTACGGGTACGCCCATGCCCAAGGATGAGCCCTTGGCGGTGAACCCTCCCGACGGTGCTGTGATCGACTATGCGCTGCCGGCAGCGGTTGACGGTCCAGTGACGCTGACAATCCGCGACGCACATAATGACCTCGTGCGCCGCTTCAGCAGCACGGACCTCAAGATGACTCCCGACCCGTCCAAGCTCGAGTTCGCCGCCGACTGGGTGCCGCCGCAAATGCTGCTCTCCGGCCAGCCGGGGATGCATCGTTTCGTCTGGGATCTGCGCTACCCGAGCGCGGAGCCGGTCAGGGCGAAGCGGCCGGCGCCGCACGGAGCTTGGGCACCCCCCGGGCGATACGAGGTGCAGCTGAACGTTGGAGGAAAGACTTTGCGCCAACCGCTCGAAGTCAAGGAGGATCCGCGCGTAACCATCTCGCAGGCTGCGTTGCTGCGCGAATTTATGCTGACGCAACGGATCGAGCGGGCCTCGGCGCGTGTAGCGAGCGCATTGGAGCAGGCGACTCGTTTACTGGATGCTCTCGAATCGCGGCTGGCTGATTCATCGGCGCCACACGAGGACATGGTGCAGCTGAGAGCGAAGGCTTCGAGCGTTTCGGGTGTTTCGCCGCACTCGCAGTTGCGCAACA
Organism: uncultured Gammaproteobacteria bacterium; assembly: GCA_963721095.1. Classification (GTDB taxonomy): domain Bacteria; phylum Pseudomonadota; class Gammaproteobacteria; order Steroidobacterales; family Steroidobacteraceae; genus Bog-1198. The sequence goes on from CAVRHU010000004.1 coordinate 19,264, forward strand.
CCCCACCGCTGCGCACCGACAGCCTGCGATCTCTCGCAGCCGATCTCGATAAGCTTGAAGAGGCCGCCGACGGCGCCGACGCCGACCCAGGGCCGGATGTGCGGGCTTCCTTCGCGACACTCTCGCGCATGCTGACCGGCACACTCACCGACTGGCAGACACTGCTTGATCACGACCTGGCGCAAGTCAATTCCCAGCTCAAAGGATCCGGCGAACCGCTGATCACGCAGTGATTTGTCGGCGCTAAGGTAAGCTGATCGCCGCTAAGCACTTGCGGTAAGCGATCGACCCAGGGGACTTAGCCTCCGCATTGCGGCCGCGCGGACGCGCGAAGCCAGCGAATCCGTAGCGACCTTAAATCCAGGACCGGCAATGGCGGGTTTGAGCGCGATTTTGGGTTTTGATGTTTAGGAGAATGTTCAATCAGCAGAGGTGACCGTGAAGATTAGTCAGAGACTGGTCGTCGTTCTGGTCTGCGCAATGGGTGTTCCGATCACATCGACGGCGCAGAATTTGTCTGATGGTCAACTCAATGCGAAAATTCCGGCGTCGCCAGCCGGCACGCATTTTTTCTACGAACTCGGGAAACCCGTTGAGGAACCGCAAGCCCTGGAGCGCCTTGTCAAGTCGGCCAACTTAGGCCTAGCTCATCATCCAACAGCAAGCGTCGCGCAGGCGCAGCCCGTCATGATCTATGTCGATCGTGACAACATTCCACGAATAGTCACCGTGCGCGAGACCGGATCAATTCAATGGTTCCCTGATCTCAGAAGTCAGCTCGACGAAGCTCCCCCGGCGCAGGAGGCGGCGCGGCGAGCCCTGGCCTGGATTCGCGCTTCGCAACTCCTACCGATGGACGTATCAAAGCTGCGGGTGCAAGGCATCACGAGCCTCAACCGCAGCATCGCGCGTCGAACCGGCGCGCCGACCAAACCGGTACGCGTTATGCAAAGCGTCTCCTACGCGGCCGAAATTGGCGGCATGCCGGTCGTCGGGCCTAGCTCCACGCTTTCAATCAGTGTTGCGGCCAAGGGGATCGTCGGGCTGTCGTCGACCATTCGCCCTATCGAGGCGACGGGCATGGCGGTGCAATTCAAACCGGCTGATGCCGTTCGGCAGGAACTCGCAATGACACTCAGGAGCCTGCGCCGTGAGCAATCCACGGTGAGTGTCGATTCGGCACGACTGATCTACTACGAGCAGGGATTGCGCTACGTTCAGCCGGCGTACGAGTTTTTGGTACACATCAACAATGAGAAGGCGGCGCCCGAGACACACCGAATCATCATCGCGGCTGCTGCGCAGACGCCTGAACCGATCAGCTTGAATACGCCCATGGCGCCCTGGCCGCAAGGAACTCTGGCGAACATGGCCCCGGTTAACGCAGCCAAGTCGGATGAGCCGGACCCGACCATCCTATTCGGGTTGTATTTCAATCGCCTCGATTACAACGGATGGGCGTTGGACCCGTGGTGGTTCTGGCAGAACGTCCGCGATGGCCAATCCATCGGCCTGAATCTTTTCACTGTGCCGTCAAACTATTCGATGTTCTTGCGGCAATTTCAGTTCAACGATGTGTGGATGTGGCAGAACGGGCCGCACTATGAGAATTACAGCGCGCTGTTCGTCGATCGTGTTCATTTCGCTGCGGTCAATGGACATGGAAACAAGTTCAGCATTGCCGGTCTGCAGAATTGGGCGGACATTATTAGTTTAAAGTCGACTCGCGGCTTCGGTGCTTACAACGGCAATAATGGATTGACTGCGTACATCGAGTGGCGCGGCTGTCTGATCATTCCGTCTCCCGATCCAGCCGATGGAGCACCGCCCGTGGGCCCGAACCTTACACCGTGGTTTGATCTTTTCAAGGGCATACGCGGCACTTACGGATTCCACAGCCAGATGATCATACAGAATATGGAGGGCCCCCAATTTGGCGGCTGGATCGGCCTGCGCGTGCCGATTTTAGCGGCTTGGATGCAGGCGGTGAGCAATGCGTCCGGCAACGCGTGTGGTAACACTCAATCTGGGAGTACCGAGACCGACTGCGCGAGCGCCGTCATTGTGACCGCTCACGAGAATGACACGCTGTTCGACCTCGACCCGATCCGGGACCCGCCGGAGCTCACCGTCTATTGGCAGAGTCCCACGATTCCGTTCACCAGCGAGCCTTTCGTCCCATGAGAGCGATCCCTTCGCTCTTGGAGCCAAATCTATGCTGACTCTCAAACGAGATCCTAAAACATGCCTCGTGCTGCTCGGGCTCATTCTTGGGGGATGCACCTCCGTGCCGAGCGTCTTTTGGAGTGACTTCGGCAAGGGAACCATCAGTCGATACGTAGGATCCGGACCCTCAACGACGCTGGCGACCAATCAACGCGGGCCCGTGGGCATCGCCGCTTTCGGTTCCACGGTGTATTGGGCAAATCCCGGAGACGGCACCATCAATTCGGTCGCGATCAGTGGTGGGGTACCGAAGGTCCTGATCAGCGGCCTTGCAAGTCCGCTCGGAATTGCGGTCGATCCCCTCGGCGGCAACGTTTTCTGGACCAACACGGGCGACGGTACCATCAAATCACTGTCTATTCTCGATGGGAAACTCACCACCATTGCGGTCGACCAAATGGATCCGCTCAACATTGTGGTCGATTCCACGACGGTCTATTGGACCGACCCCGGACGAGGGACGGTGATGAGTTGTCCGAAGACCGGATGTATCAATTCGGCGCCGCGCACATTATGGTCGGGCACCACACAGACTTCATTGGCACTGCCCTGGGGGATCGCGGTCGATGCAACGAATGTCTATTGGACCGATAGCTTGAATCGAACCGTGAATCAAACTCCCATTGGAGGCGGAGACACGACGGTGCTTGCGCAAGGTGCCATCGTGTTTGCCAATCCGGCGGGAATCACGGTCGATGGAAACAATGTATATTGGGTGAACGCCGGGAACAACGGTGCTGTCAACCGAATGACACTGTCAGGAGGCAACCCGCAAACGTTGTTCGTGGGCGGCACCCCCTACGCAATCGGCGTAAACGCGATCAACTTGTATTGGACCACGTACGGGGGCAAGGTTTATCAGGTGGCCAAGGCCTGTAACGCGCCATGCACCCCAGTCACGATCGCCAATGGGACCACGCCCGCGGCCATTGCCGTCGTGAATACCACGGATTAGGAAAGAGGGCGTTGTACTCGCCCTGGGTGTCTACTCGGAATCGCGCTGCCGTCGGACACGTCAATCATGGATACTTTTCAGCCCATTTCAGCAGACGAAATTGCGCTTCTGAAGGTCGGTGAGATCGACAAGCCGTAGATTGGGGCTCTCTCCTGTTGCGATGCGGAGTTGACTGAAGCCGCTTACCGGGCGTTAAATTTGCGTACGGTTAGCATTGGAGTTTAAGCCCCATGCGCAGCATCGTGTTTGCTCCCACGTTATTGATAATCTGCTCATTCGCATTCGCGCACGATGTGCCACGGATCGACCTCGACCAACCCGGTGCTTTAAATCTACTCGAACAACAGCATCCGCAGCGATACCAGGCGGTTATCGCCGTTCTGCGCGCCTCCGAACACGCCCCGTGCAAGATAAGCGAGATCGAACTGCTCAAGACCCGCTTTGATGTCAGGGATGTAGAGTGCGGCATGTTGTTATTCACGAGTTATCCGGCGAAACGCCACGTGAGTTTTGAATTGGACGGGACCCAATACGCGGCCACGGTCGTGCTCAAGAATACCGAAACGCTGCGGCCGGCAACCTTGACCGATACGCAGGCTGGTCACTAGCCTGGCCGACCCGGCCGACTTAATGAATCGCCTTGCGTTCGTCCGTTGTACGCCTCGTCACCGCGTTCAAGGTACGGACAGCCCGAAGACTAGCCTGCCTCAAGCAAAAGGCACGGAGGAAGTCTCATGGATCTTAAGAAGAGGTTGGGTCAGTACGCCCGATCGGCTCGGATGCTCGTCTCGGGCGCGGATTCATCGCGCCCGTACTTCGAGGCGACGCTGCGAAAAGTGGGGTTGGCGAGACCGTTTATGCCAACACCGGCGGCGATCGATGCTTACAAGGCGGTCATCGCGGAGAAGGTTGCGCTGATTGAGCGCTTGCCGTCTCAGTACGGCCGCGAGGCGTACGCCCTGATTTGGAATCGCGTGATGAGGGGGTTCGACACGTCGGGCCTGGCGCGCGAGTTGTCCGAGCAGTTTGGATTCACGCCGGATCGGGCGAAGCGGGTTGCGCAGTCCCAATGCAAAATGGCGCACGCGGTGATGGAGAATGCAGCGCGAACGGAAACCGGCATTCGGGAAGCGGTGTGGCATACCGAGAAGCGCTGTGCGATTCGTAGTCACCGGGGCCTTCATGGCCGAAAATACATTTTAGAAAACGGCGTGAGTCTCGACGGGAAATCGATTTGGCCGGGCAGTGAACCGGAATGCTATTGCTCGAGCATCACCGTCAGAGAAACGGAGGACGAACAATAGTCGGGGGCGCGCGGCGAAGATCGGGTCTTCGCCGCGATAGAAGCCGATGATCAGCTCAGGCCGCCACAGCCTTCTGCGCCGACGCGAAGACGTCGTGCGCGGACGTCGTACCCGCCACATGCTCCGTGCCCTCGACCCCGAGGTCCATCCATCCGGCATTCACGGCCTCAAACATTTCTTCGGCAGGTCCGGTGTGACCCTTCGGGATGCCGAATTTCTCGAACGCTGCCGCCCACCCGACACGCGGGACTGCAAAGGCCTCCACGTCGAGATGCAGGACTTCACCCAATTGCTCCGCGATTTCATCCGCGGTGATCATCGAACCCAGCTCGACGATGCGCCGCCCTGACCACGCAGGCCCGGTCAGCAGCCTCGCCACTTCGGCGCCGATGTCGCTCGTCGCGACCATGGTCGATTTGCGATTGGTCGGGTTGTAAAAGACAGGGAGCGTGCCGCCTTGGGCGACCTGCAGGCCGTAAAGGAAATTCTCGAAGAATCCCCCGGCGCGCACAAACGCAATCGGCGATATCAGGTCGCGAAAACCTTGCTCCAGAAGCGACAAGGCCGTGATCATTCCCAGCCCGCTGCGCCTGTTCGCACCCATCGACGAAAGCGCCACCACCCGCGGCGGCGCTGCCATGGTGAGCGCCTCGGCATAGTTCGCAATCACGCTCTTTGCTTCTGTGTAGTCGGGCGAGGGGGCCCAGACCGCCGGCAGCATGACAAACGCGCCTTCGACGCCCTCGAGCGCCCGCTTGATGGCGGCGGAGTCATTCCAATCGCCGTCCACCAGTTCCACGCCCTGGTCCGCCCAGCCTGACGCCTTCTGGCGATTGCGGACCAGCGCGCGTACCGCGTGGCCGTGCGCCAGCAAATGTTGTGCCGTTGCGCCACCTACTTTTCCTGTGATTCCCATAACTAAAAACATACATTGTCTCCTGATGTTGAAGAGCACTGCCCCAATTGATTTAATGAATGAGCGGCAGAATGGCCCGGATTCGGCGATCGCGTGCGTAGAGGCCGCCCCACGTCATCGCGCCAAGAAGCAAGGAAATGATTTCCGGCGGCGATCCCAATTCGCCGATGCGGAGGTGCGCACAGATCGCACCTCCCAAAAAACCCGTCACCAGGATCGCGCCGAGGACGGCGGTGGCCGGGATGGCGTAAAGGATGGCGCAGGCGAGTATGATCGGACCCACGACATGGGTCAGGTCCATCGCGAACCCGGTTTCCCGCAACATGCTCGCGATCTGTGCCGGCGCGAAAAGCTGAATAGTGCCGTCTACCAGCAGAGCGATGACGACGATCGCGCTCATGATCCGTCCGGCCCACAGGGCGCGACGCGAGGTCATGGTTTCAGGCTGCAAGTTCATCGTTTCGGACATGGCACTCTCCGATGGGGGTATCTCAATGTCGAAAGCTTACTGCGGCGCTTAGGTGTGATAAACACCGAGGAACTGAACTCACTGTTCTCTGTGCGGTGAACAATCGAGGCTAAGAAAATGCAGAATCTCGAACCTATCCGCATCTTCATCACCGTAGCGGAAATGGGGAGCTTCACCCACGCAGCCGATAGCCTGGGGATTCAGAAGGGAAGGGCCTCAATGGCGGTCCGGAAACTGGAAGAAGATGTCGGTGTCAGGCTTCTGCACCGCACGACGCGAAGTGTGCAGTTGACGGAAGACGGCCGGGCATTCCATGCACGTGCCCGCGATCTGCTTGCAGACGTCGATAATCTGCACTCCATGTTCGCCAGCGATCGAACGGCACTTCGCGGGCGCTTACGGGTGGATCTACCGAGCGAGCTGGCGCGCACCACGATCGTGCCGGCGTTGCCGGCCTTCATGGCGAGTCATCCCGAGTTGGAGCTGGAGTTGTCGAGTACGGATCGCCAAGTTGATCTGATTCAAGAGGGGTTTGACTGCGTATTGCGCCTGGGTTCCATCGGGGACGAAACGTTGATTGCCCGCCCATTGGGTAAGTTACGCATGATCAACGCCGCCAGTCCTGCGTACCTGGCGCGCCATGGGACCCCTCGATCGTTGGAAGATTTGCAGAAACATCGGGCAGTTCATTTCGCCAGGACGCTCGGCGCAAAACCGCGTGGATGGGAGTATCCGCGCGGCGACGGGTATGCGCGGCTTCAGTTGCGAGGTGCGCTGCACGTCAACAGCGCGCAGACCTACGAAGCTGCCGGTATCGCCGGCCTTGGCCTGATTCAGGCGCCCCTGTTGGGGATTGGCCGTTATTTGGAGAGTGGAGCGTTGGTAGAGGTTCTACCTGAGTTTCAGCACGAGCCGCTCGATGTCTCTCTGGTCGTCGCACATCGGCGCAACCTGTCGCGCCGAGTCCGCGCATTCATGAAATGGATCGAAGGCGTGCTCGCGCCCTACCTGGTCCGTCTGCCTTGAGTATGTGACGAGGCCGTCGTGGAGTACCCGTTTGCATTGCCCGCGCCATTCAGGTTGGAGGGTATCGAGGCGATCAAAAATACTTTGCCGCGGTTGCAGCGTACTCGATGCAGCTGCAGGCACGAAACATGGTCGTGCATGCGACGACGGATCCGGAGGTTGTCATTGCGGAATGGGATTACGACGGCCTGGTAACAACGACTGGGCAGGCGTTTCGGGTGTCGAACATTACAGTGACCCGGGTGCACATGGGCAAAATTTTGCACTCTCGGGACTATCACAACCATGCGGTGCTCGCGAGCGCGGTGGGGCGTCTATCCGCTTTGGTGGAGAGGTTGACAAAAAAATAGCGCGATAGCAGCCCAATCGCGGCAGCGATGAAGCTGTGGCTCCGCGCCGCCCGGAGTGTTTGATCTTTCGATCAAGATAAGCGCCCTTGGTGAAAAACGTGGCCGATAGGCTATCCTGTCCCGTGTCGATCTCGCTGCTCAACTTCCCAGGAATGCATCGTCGGACGTGGAACCCAAATACAAATCAATGAAAAATCACGAGGCGTTCGTGGCATTGGCAACCGGGTAAGGCCGCTTGAGCCGAAGGGATTTTGTACGACTGGGATTGGCCACCCTGATCGCAACGGGGGCAGGCAAGCTGCGGCCGGCGATTGCGGGGACGCCGGCGTCGGGGCCGGGTTTGCTCGCCCATTCGATGTCCGGCCCGGAAGCTGCGGCGAGCGCGGCGGATTTCATGCTGCGAATCGCGCCGATGCTTGTCGAGCTGGCTCCCCACGTCGTGATCAGCACCATCGGCTACAACGACAAGATCCCCGGCCCGTTACTGCGGGTGCGAGACGGCCAACACATTGCCGTCGAGGTTGTTAACGACACGGATGTTCCGGAATATGTGCATTGGCACGGTTTGTTCGTTCCCTCCGAGGTTGATGGAGCGGAGGAGGAGGGGACATCGCCGGTACCGCCCCATGGGCGCCGGCGCTATCAATTCGTAGCCACGCCGGCCGGTTCGCGCTGGTACCACTCGCACACCGAGGCCATGCTGGATCTGCATCGCGGCTCCTACACCGGCCAGTTCGGCTTCCTAATGATCGATCCTGCACATAACCCCGGACGCTACGACCAAGAGGTGTTTCTAGCGCTGCGCGAGTGGCAGCCCTATCTGACCAACCTGGATCAGGACGATATGGCGGCGGATCCTGAGGACCCGATGCCTGAAAAGCCCGCCACCCAAGATCTGCGTCCCAACGGACTCGAGGTCGGTGCTCCTCTTTACTCGATCAACGACAAAATGCTGGGTGCGGGCGAACCGCTGCGCGTGCGTTCAGGCGAGCGCGTCTTGATGCATCTGCTCAACGCCAGCGCCTCACAGATTCACCGCATTGGATTATTCGGTCACCATTTTCAGGTGATTGCGCTCGACGGCAATCCTGTGCCCACGCCTCAGACCGTCGATGTGATTGAGATCGCCCCGGGTGAGCGCGTGGATGCAATCGTGGAGATGAATCTGCCGGGCGTTTGGGTTCTCGGCGAGCTGCGCGATGCCGCCCGGCAATCCGGCATGGGCATCGTGGTGGAGTACGCCAATCAGGCACAGCCGCGTGCGCAGTGGATTGCGCCTGCGAAGGCTCGCTGGGACTACACCCTGTTCGGCACATCCGCGCCGCATCCGTTGCCCGATGAAACCATTGACATGGTGTTTGAAAAAGTGCCGGGCGGCCCGCATGGGTTCAATCACTGGCTGGTCAACGGCAAGGAATATCCGCACGAGCGGGAATTCGTGTTGCGGCGGGGACACCGCTATCGGCTGGTGTTTCACAATCGCAGCGACGATTCTCACCCCCTGCACATGCACCGGCATGTGTTCGAGCTGGTCGAACTCAACGGCAAGCCCACGGCCGGAATCATGAAGGATACGGTGATTGTTCCCGCCTTCGGCCGCGCCACGGTGGATCTGGTCGCTGATCAGCCAGGCCTCTCGCTGTTTCACTGCCATATCCAGCATCACATGGACTTTGGCTTCAAGGCGCTATTTCGCTACGCCTGAGCATCGCGTGCAAATCGGCGTTTCGCGATTGGAAAGCCGAAACTTATCTCCTTGCGGTTTCATCGCTGCGAAAAAACCCTGTCACAACTTGTTCATATATTGGACACGGAAACGAAACAACGAAGCGATGGGATGGTGTGTCTTGTTCATACCAAGCTTAAGCGCCGGAGGAATCACATGAAGACGCACGGGGAAAGGCTCCGAGCGGCAGTGCTCGTGGGAGCGGCCGTCTCGGTATTCGTATTTGTAGTTGGGGCACAGGCAGAGAATGAAAACCATGGCAACAATTCGCCGCCGCACGATACTCCGTGGCCGTACAACACTCCGCAGCGCTCGTCCCCTGTGCTGGCGGTGGTGGGTGACATCTCCTGCCAACCCGGCGAGGAGGCGGGTGGTGAGTCTTTGAAAGAAACCTGCACCGACCCCAAGGCGCCCTACACCAGCACCTCTTTGTACCAATCCCAGGAGGCCACTGCGAATCAGATTGAGGCCATGAAGCCAGACGCGGTCGCGCTCCTCGGGGATCTGCAATACCAGGTGGGCCGATACTCGGACTTTGAGAACTCGTACGACTTGACGTATGGCGCTTTTAAAATGATCAGCCGGCCGGCGCCCGGCAACCACGAGTTTTATGATGAGCATGGCGAGACCGGCGTCGCCGGCTACGGCTACTTCTCCTACTTCAACGGCTTCCTGATCGACACCAATGCTGATGCCAATCAGGGTAAGCCGCAGATGACGACGATCACGGATCCGTGCCCCTCGAACCCCGCGTGCGGTCCGGGCTCAACCCCCGCAACTGCCTTAAGTCCCCAACCCATTCCGCGGGCGAACGGACAGGCAGGTCACTTCGAGTTGGGAGTGAACGGAGGACAGAACGGATCCGGAGTCGGAGAAGGGTGGTACTCGTACAATCTCGGCTCCTGGCACCTGATCTCTCTCAACATCGAGTGTTCGACGCAGCCGGGCGGCTGTTCAAGCGCGGGTCCGTGGTTTGCCGCCCAACTGGCATGGCTGCAAAAGGATCTCGAAGAGAACCACGCCGCGTGTACGCTCGCGTACTGGCATCAGCCCACGTTCAGCGCCACGAATGGCATCAGCCCCGAGGGCATTGCCGCTAAGGCCTTTTGGCAATTGCTCTACGAACATAGAGCTGACTTGGTGCTCAATGGTCACGACCACCTCTACGCCCGCTACCGGCCTCTTAATCCCTCCGGCAATTTCGATCCCCACCGAGGCCTCACGGAATTCATCGTGGGCACCGGGGGCGAGACGCTCGATCCTGTCGTCACAACCGCTGTGACGAGCGGTTCCGGTGAAACAAACCTGGAGGATCCGAGCGGCAACACGAACTTCAATGCAGAGAATCTCGTGGCGGCAACCGGGGACTATTGGGGCGTGATGGCCCTGACGCTCGATCAGAATGGCTATCGGTGGCACTTCCAGTCGGCACTGCAGGGTCCCGTGAACAACGGCCAATGGCCGGCGGTAGCGCCGACCGGGTCTTACACCGACAAGGGCGAGGGCGCCTGCCACGGACCGGCCAACCGGTGATGACTCGATAAAACGCATCACTTCGGTCGCTCTTTTCAGCACGCAATCCCCCTCCGCGAGAAATCGCGGAAGGGGGACCCTATCTTGCTTCGATCCGGGCGCCCCGATAGCTACCCGTAAAATCGCCGGATAATCCATTCTTGCACCGGACGTTGCGTCATACCTTAAAGTGCGCAGTCGAGGGGTAGGTATGGAAAGTGGTGAACCATCGGAATTCTTGAGTGCGGCTGAGTGCGCTTCGCGAACCGGCCTGACTGTGCGTGCGCTGCGGGTTTATGAGGAGTTCGGACTCCTTACACCTCGGCGAAGCGCCGGGGGATGGCGGCAATATGGCCCTCACGACCTGATGAAGCTGAACACGATCACCTTATTAAAGAGCGCAGGCTTGAGCCTCGCGCAAATCCGGGAGGTGACCTGCAACAGCGCGGGTGAGCCAACCTTGCAGCAAGTGCTGGCGATGCAGCTGGACACCTGGAAGCGCAGACGAGCGGACGCTGAGCGAGGCTGGGCGATCGTGGAGGCGGCGCTCAATCGCCTGAACACGAATCTTTCCCTCTCCGCCGACGAGCTGTGCAACCTGATCAGAAGCTTTGAAAGGACTCAGCCGAGCAAAACCTCCGGCCATGATGATGTCGCATGGGTGAGCGTTGAACCGGCCGTGCTGGACCGCTACGCCGGTTTTTACCGGCGCGGTGAGTATGGAGTGATCAAAATATGGCGCGACGGACAACGGCTATTCATCGACGCGCCGGTTCCGGGTGAAGATACCGTCGCGCTTCATCCGACGAGCGAAACGGAGTTCTATCCGACTCACGGGGCGGGATTCTTTCAATACACGTTTCTGCGCGATCCGCAGGGCACTGGCAGTGGCATCCGAATGCGTACACAGGGTGTTGAATTTACTTTCCCGCGCATCGATGCAACGACTGCAGAGCAGCTGATGGTCAAACTGAGCGAGCGCGTTCGAGGCCAACAGGCGCTTCCCGATAGCGCGGCGGCGCTGCGTCGTTTGGTCGAGGGCATCCAAACGGGCAGTCCTCCTTATGAAGCCATGAGTTTCCAGATGGGACAGCTCATCGGAAAGCAATTGGCCCTGTTACGACCCCTCACAGAATACCTCGGCGCTTTTCGATCGATCGAGTTTCGCGGCGTGGACAGCGCGGGTGCCGACCAGTACGACGTGCATTGCGAGCGCGGCACCAGCCGATGGCGAATCTTGCTGGCGGGAGACGGCAAGATCGCTTTGGCGAGCTACGATTGGGATCGTCCGAAAGCGGCGGCTCCTCATCAGGATAAAGCGGCGCTATCCGCAGTTTCGTAAATCGACGAGGCAAGAGTTCAATTGACGCGGGTCTGGTCCGAGATCCAGCTGATTTCCCAGGTCTTGCCGCCGTCGTATGAGGCCGACTGCTCGAAATGTGGCTTGTTGTTCATCGCTGACCAGTCGAATTTATTCAGGTAGGTTTTGTCATCGCCGTCTTGGTTCTGCGCGTAGAACTCGCCATGGCCCGCCTTGAACTGTCCGATTTGCGGCACCACGATAAGTCCATCCTTGCTGTTGGCCCAATACAGGCGCCACTCGTGCGTTTTGGGATTGAAGAGCCGTACCGTGAGACCCTCGATGTGCTTGGGACCCTCTAGGTTGATTGTGTCGAGCTGGGCGCGGCCGTGCCAGAGCGGAATGCACTCGCCGGGCCCGGTGTAATCGATCCATTGAGTTGAGCCAGGCTTCACTCGTACCTTCAAGTAAAAACTCCAGCGCCCCAACAGCCCCTCGAAGTCGCGTTGACCTAGGTTGCTCACCCACAGCTCCGGCGCCCGACGAGGTCGGCTTCTCAGCATCGCCGATGCGCATCATGTCCGAGATCCAGTTGACCTCCCAGCTCTTGCCGCCGTCCTCCGAAAACGCCTGCTCGAAATGCGCCGAAGCCGGTGTGATCTTGGACCAGACGTAGCGCACCAGGGTGCCGTTGCCGTCGGAGTTGTCCTGCGCATAGAACTCGCCCTGGCCATGATTAAACTTGCCGACTTGCGCGCTCGACAGGATTCCATCGCGACTGTTCGCCCAATACACACTCCATAAGTGCGTTACCGGGTTGTAGGTTCGCAGCGTCAGTCCTTCTAGGTGCTCGTTCGGGCTCTCGCTGAAAAACTCGTTGATATTGGCGCGACCACCCCAGATTTTGCGATAGTTCCCGTAGCCGTCGGAATCCCTCCAGCGGTCGGTTCCTGGCACCTTGCGCCTCAAGTGCACCTTCCAGCGCCCGAAGAGAAAGTCGAAATCATTTTGGCCGTTATGCTCTGCGCTCGCGGCCGGTGGCGAAGCGGCCGCGGGTACTCGCGGCGCGAGGAGCCACAGACCTAAGGCAAGCAGAGGTGCGACGATGGACGCGCCGCTGGCAATCCTTCTTCGGCTTTGAGGCATGATGCTTCTGTCCATGAGCCGCGGGAGTACGCGCGCAAAGCTGATGCTCTGCATGATGCTTGAGATCATACGTCCACGCCGCTCAGTCGCATAACGATAGTTCTTGATCATCATCTGAAGCTGAACTTCAAATGAGGCGAGCGAAAAGCTCGCTTGACCGGCGAGCCGCTCGTGACCGCCGCTGTTATCTTTGTGCGCTCCGATCGGTCGGATCGATTAGCTTGAGGCCGCGAAAGCGACGAAAATCCTTGTCAACGGAACACAATGTTGCGCCGTGCTCGAGGGCGAGTGCAGCCAGCGCGGCGTCCGTCACGAGCGGGCCTGTGACCTGGGCTTCACGCATTTGATGCTGCAAAAGCTCCCAGAATCGCTCACCTGATCCGATCACGCCGACATTGACCTGATATAACCAACTGCTGAGGATCTCGCAGGCCTCAGTGCTCTGCAAGGGCTTTTTGGTCGCGCGAGAATTGGTGGAAATACGAAGGAAGGCGAGCAAGGTCTGCCAGGACAGGGCGACGGTCTCTTCCGAATTGAAGGCCGCTTCCAACCAAGTTCGGCAGGCCGCACGAGAGATTATTGGGAAATGGTGTAGCGGTATGGCATTCGTAGAACCTCGTCGCCCGTCAAGGCAAATTCATTATAAGTGTCAATATAGATAAAGCCGGAGATCGACTTGCCGATCTGGCTCGGATCCGGTGTGATCGTGAGATTGATGGTCCCTGATTGACCGGGCGCCAAGATCAAGGGGTTGTAGGTATTGGTCAAAAGCACCTGGTCTGCCCAGAAATCGCCGCTGTCGGCTGAAACGTTTGGATCGAACGGCTGCATAGTTACGATTGCGGTCGTGTTCACCGGTATCGTGGGTGCGCCACCTGCTCCATAGGGACCGATGTTCGAGGGGAATGCGTCCCAGTATCCATACGGGACCTCGGGCACTCTCAAGCTCGCGACGATCGTATCGTCAGAGATCTTCCTTGCAACAAGCTCCGGCGATTCTGTGCCGGCAATCTCGTAGCCGGCATAATTAAGCGCAATCAGGTCGATAGGGTCGGGCGATTGGGCGAAGAATTGGATATCACTGACCTCGGTTGGCACGACGACCTGCAAGCAGGCTCCGGGGAGCAAACCCGGCGTGCACGCGTAGTTTACTGGCAGCGTGGTGGCGACTTGTGAATTGAGCCGCGCGTCGGCGAAATAAGCCTGCGTCACGGGACCCCTGTTTGTGATCGTGACTGGAATGCTCACCGGCTTGGCGCTGACCGAGAGCTGAATGTTCGGGTCGTTCGGCATGCCGGTTGCTGTCACCAGCGCGGTGTTGAAGCCAATACGTGCGCTATACGGTTCAGAAGTCTGGTTGCCCGATGAAATGAGGTTTTGCACCAAGACGAATCGCCATCGTCCTGGTTGGGGGTTGAAGTGGGAGAGTTGTAACGCGGCTTGTGGGTTGCCCGAAGGGTCTAGGTTCCCTTGGACGCTCAACTCCATACCTTGCGGATCGATCAGAAGGCCTTCCAAGAGATAGGCGTTGTCGGAAAACTTGAGCGCTAGGGTCATGTCGCGCACCCCAGCCGGCACGTCAAATGCAAACGTTTGCGTCGGAGCGCCATTGTTTTGGCCGTTACCACCGGTCAGCGTTCCGGCAAAAGCGCCGCCAGAAGCAGTCATTGGGACCAACGTGCGCATGGTCAGCGGGATTTCGGCGGAAATGATGCCGTTCGAGTTTTCAGACTGGCCGAAGCGGATTGCCCCGGCGCTGTCGCCGGGTTGCGAGGGCATGCGCAATTGTAGGGTGACAGTTCGGCTGGCACCGGGCGCCAGGTCGAAACTAGCCGGGTTTACCGAGCCGGCACTCTCGAAGCATTCGACATTCCAGGTGAACTTCACGGGTCCCGTATAACTGAGAGTGTCCTCGGCCGGAGTGGTCCAAATTATTGCGGTCCAATATCCGGTTGCGGGGTGAACGACATCTACATGGCCATATCCGCTTCCCCCCAGCGGAACGGAGTCGGCGGCCAGTCGTCCTGAAGGGTCGAGCAAGGCGAGTTCCACGTATGGGGTCACGGCAATATAGGAATTCTGCCAAGCGACGGCAGCATCGAGGTGTTGCGAACCCGCGGGCACATAGAATTTCTTTTCGATATACGGTTCAAGTTGTCCATCGGAATTGAGGTAGGTGGCGTCGCTGGCGGGATCCAATTGCAAAGTCAGGTTGGCGCCGGCGAAGGGCGCGCCCAGTATCTGAAACTCCGGCACCACGCGTTGCGAGACCGTGCCGCTATTGGTAATCACGAAAGAGCGGGCTTGGTTCGCACCAGGCAGGTCGGTAATTTCTGCGCTGGTCGGGCTGTAAAGCAGGCCCTGTCCATGTCCTGCCGGCCTCGCGCCCGAACTGCCCTCAATTGACAGTGCCGCGTTGACGGCCGCCAAACTATTGATCCGTCCAGCGCCCTGCTCAGAGGCCGGCGCGCCCAAATCCGTGGCGCTGCTCATGATGATCTGTTTGACGATAGCGGGGGAAGGTGTCGCACCGCGGTGTGTGCTGCGATAGGCCTGAATGACGAGAGCAGCTTCCCCGGCGGTAAGCGGCGCCGATTCGCTCGTACCGCCGACCGTTTGAACTGGGGCGCCGAAGCAACCTACAAACAGCGAATTGGTGCCGCACAACGACCAACCAATATCTCCTGGCGCCACCACGTCCAAGGTGCGAGCGCCGGTCTGGGTAAATCCACCCGAGCTGAAAGAGGAAATGTTGTCGTTCAGATAGCCGCCGCTCGAGAGTGGAAAAGCGGCATAGTGAATTTGCGCATAAGCACGATAGGAAGTAGACGCGCCGACAGCAATGACCTCTGGGGGCGTTAAGGCAATCGAATTCGGACCGCCATCGCCCGAAGCGAACACCACGGTTACACCGGCCGCAACCGCTGCCGAATTCGCAAGCGAAATAGGGTCGTTGTTGGTATCGGGATACAGAGCGCTGCCAAATGTTTCGTCAATAATGTCCGCACCGGCCTTCACGGCGTACTCGATTCCTCGTATGGCGTCCGAGACGGTGGCGTTGGCGCCCATGGTGGCGAGTTGTACACCAATGAGTGCCGCGCCCGGCGCCATGCCGCGGATTTGGATATTGCAAGTCATGGGTAACGGGTACGCGTTATGCACGAACTGGCTGATGTCGAATCTCAGCAGTTCGCCGTTCGGTTGATCCTGCGCCGCGACCGAGGCTGCATCTAGGAACGCTTCGGTTCCAAACATGGGTGTTCCGGCCGGATCGCCGGAGAAATTCTGATAGTCGATGAAGACGCTCGAGCCGTCGGGTCGGGTAAAGGCAGGAATAGTAGTATCCAAACCGTCATTGAAGATCACCGCAACCTTGACGCCCTTACCCGTAACAAGATCGCCGTTGCCATCCCGTAGTAATTGCGCCTGCGGGGTCGTGGCGTCCAAAAAGGCCGTGTTGGTGAGCTGCAGTGCCTGCGGCTCCAGCGTATTGCACAAATTATTTGCAGAAGAGGGTGCATTTTTGGCGGCAGGCGCGCCCATCGGCTGTTGAAAAGCATGATTTCTGCGGATGGCTGCGTCTTCAATCACCGCCTGTACCGCCGAATCCGCGACCAGCGCTCTGAGCTCTGACTTGGGTATCGTTGTGGCGATGGCATTGATCGTGCTGAACTCGCGGATCTTCGTCGCGCCGGCGCGCTGCAGTTCGGCCATTACCGAACCATGCGAGGCGGACAGGGCGGCCGCTCGAGCAGCAAACGCTGTGCGCGTGGGCGCCACGGAAGGCAGTTGATCGCGCATGATCACAATGACGTTGGCGCTGGCGCCGTTCCCGAGTTGTTCGAGCTGCGTCTGAGTCAGAACTGCCGGCGTGCCTGTGCTCGATATAGCGAGCGCCAGGACTGCGAACCAAATACGAATGGACATGCGATCTCCCCAGCGGGCGTTATTGTCAGTATTTGAAACGGGGCCGTGCCAACCCCGTTAGGAACTCTAAAATTCAACCCCGTTGGACTAAGATCCTAGTTCGCTCGACGGACCTGCGAATCAAAGGGAATACCCAATTTGGACCGGCCGCATACCCAAGTTGTCAGCCCTCCGGCCGCTGGACAGCAACGTGCTTTGCGCCAACGCCGGGGATCGATCGGGTTGGTTAACGACATAATCTAGATTGGCATGTCTAGGCATTGTTCCTGAGGATCGCGTGGTCGGCTTCCCGTCCGAGACTCATGTTAAGCGCGGCAATCGCGTCGTGGGCGGTACCAAAGAACTCGTCGAGAAACTCGGTCGCAATGATCCGTGCCCTTGCGGATCCGGCCGCAGATTTTAAGCGCTGCTGCATGTTGAGCGGCGAGATGGATGGGTCGGACAGGCACTACTATTCGAGATAGTCGGTCGTCCCAGAAGCGCGCGCTTGTATGTGCGGCGGGCTCCGTCAAATCGGATCATTTGCGTTAAGCTGTCGCTTAGGGAGGCTGTGGAAAGACCTCTCGCTCAAGGGGTGACCCGTTGGTGGCAGAAGCGTCGCGCGCAGTGTTTTTGAGCTACGCCTCACAGGATGCTGAGGGTGCCCAAAGGATATGCGAGAGTCTACGAGCGGCCGGCATCGAGGTCTGGTTGGACCAAAGCGAGCTGCGGGGAGGAGACACCTGGGACCTCCGAATTCGTCAACAGATCCGCGACTGCGTTCTATTCGTTCCCATTATTTCAGCGAACACCGCTGCAAGGCTCGAAGGCTACTTCCGGCTGGAATGGAAACTGGCGGTGGACCGCTCGCATTTGATGGCCGCGGAAAAGCCGTTTTTACTGCCCGTGGTCATCGACGCGACGCCGCAGTCGAACGCCCATGTCCCGGACCGGTTTCGCGAGGTGCAGTGGACGCGTTTACCGGCCGGTCAATGTACGCAGGCCTTCGTCGCACATGTACAGCGGCTGCTGTCGGGGGAGCAGGATGGCTCGGGGGTCACTCCCGGGATTTTAGCGCCGGCTGAGAAACCCGTCGTGGCACGGTGGCGGCCCATTGCCGTGATGCTCGTGGTAATTGTCGCGCTGGGTTTGCTAGGGAACTGGCTCTGGTCATCAGCTCGCGGCCGGCAAGATGCCGGCGCGCCCTCGATCGCGGTTCAGAGATCCGCAGCGAGAGCCCCAGTCTTCAACCCGCCGGCGCACTCGATCGCAGTGCTGCCGTTTCTGGATCTGAGCGAGAAGAGGGATCAGGAGTACTTTTCGGACGGCCTCTCGGAGGAACTCCTCGACTTGTTGGCAAAGACGCCTGATTTGTACGTGACTGCCAGAACTTCCTCGTTCTCCTTCAAAGGCAAATCCGATGACATTCCGGCAATTGCCGCAAAGTTGAACGTTGCTAATATTCTCGAGGGCAGTGTACGCAAGTCGGGTGATCGATTGCGTATCACGGCGCAGTTGATCCGAACTGCAGACGGCGAGCATATCTGGTCCGAAACCTACGATCGCGAGCTGAAGGACGTCTTCGCCGTCCAAGATGAAGTATCTAACGCTGTAGTCTCGGCGCTGCAAGTCCGATTGACACCCAGGTCGAGCGCGACAACTTCGCGCACAACCCGAAGTGCGGATGCCTACAATCAATACTTGATTGGTCGAAACCTCTACCAGAAGGCCACTGACGAAACGGACTTTCAGGCAGCGGTCGCCTTCCGACGGGCGATCCATTTCGATCCCAACTACGCGGCGGCGTATGCGGCATTGGCGCTGGCGGAGTACTACCCCGCGTTATCAGCTCACGATGAAGCCACAATCAACACCGCCTTCCTTGATGCGGATCGCGCGATTGCCTTGGCGCCAGATCTTGCGGACGGTTATCAATCGCGCGGGTATCTAAGATATCTGTACCAATGGGATTGGACCGGCGCGCAAGCCGACTATGCCGAGGGCATGCGGCTCGATCCAAACGACGTCGATCAGCAACGCCACTACGCTCAGTTGCTGGCGACCCTGGGTCGTCTTCCTGAGGCGATCATAGTAGTCAGGAAAGCGGCTGCCTCCGATCCCCTGTCCAGCATTACCTGGGAACGACTCACGGATTTTCTGATGGCAGACGGACAACTGAGCGGCGCGAGGGAGGCGCTGCACCAGGCCGCAGTTGGCGTCCCTGTTATGGTGGATTTCAGCGAGATGCTAGCGCTGGTTGAATTATTGGATGGCCACTTCGATGCAGCCCATGGGCGGATCGCTGCGATCCAAGATGCGCCGCGGCGCGCCTGTGCGACTGCCCTGATTGAATATTCGCTCGGCAACAGGGCGGCTTCGCAAGCCGCGTTGCAACAGGCGATTGAGTTGAATCAGCCGCTGGGATCGCTCGACATCGCGGAGATTTATGCATGGCGAAAGGAGGAGTCCAAAGCGCTCGAATGGCTCGAGAAGTCGTACGCGGAGCACAATCCCGCCGTCAATGAAGTGGGCTACTATCCGCTTTTCGCACCCATTCGTCACACCGCCGGCTTCAAAGCATTTCTGCGTAAGCTGAACTTGCCGCAGAATAGCGAACGATAAATCTCTTCCTTCGCGCCGGCGGAGAATATAAGGCCCTCGGCGTCCGAACGGCCCGGCGAGGCGGAGAATACCCCGCCGACGAAGAAGACTAGCTGAGCCCCTGATGCGCAACGACTGCCTTGGCAAAAGCGATTGCCGACATGTTCGGGTGAGACTGCAGCGCGAAGAGATATCCGAGGGCGCCCAAGACCAAGCCGTTCATGGCGAGAGCGGCTGCAAAGGCGGTGAGTTTGGAAGAGAGGGTGTCCATGAGTGTCTCCTAAGCAATTGGAAGTCATCGTCGATGGCGGAATCTTGAGCGCGATCCTGCGGGTTCTCACGCGATATTCGGCGAATGATCCGCAATTCCCGGTGAATGACTGTCGCTAGTCGCCAGAAAGCTCATGCAATCGGCGGAGCCGGCGACATCCGGACGGTTCACTTTGCGGAGAAACTGCACAGTGAAGGAGTGGACTTCGGACCGGCGAGTTTGGCGTCTACCGGGCCGGTGCCGAGCGAGGGTGAGGCCGGATGCATTTTGACGAGATACAAAATCGCGTCGAAGCGATGCTGCCGCCCGGGGCCGCGGCGGACCCGATCATGGCCGGCGACGGCATATTGAAGTTCATAAAGGCAACGACATTGATACGCTAAATGTCACGGCGCCGCGAGCGCCCCGAGTGGATGAAAGGGTATGCATTCCTCGAGGCCCTGAGCTGATAAGCTCGGCCTGATTTACATAGGATGTTTCCTTGCCAAGGCACGAACTCTTCACTCCCAGGATTGGCGTCTCATTTCCCAAGCCCTGGCTCAAATGGACTGCAGCTGTCCTGGCATGCTTAGTTATCCTGGCGGGCGTGGGATATGCGGCGCGAACCACCCTGCTGCTGAATGTCGCGAGGATTGCCCTGAACCACGATCCTAAGCTGGTGGCTCAGGAGCAGGCCGATACAGTAGCGATTGTCTTTGCGAAGCAACGACCCGTGTGGATTACACCGATGAAGAATCAAATGAACGACATATGGGAGCCAATAAAGGCGAATGGCGTTAACTACTACATGTTCGCGAAACCGCGAACCTGGCTCAAGCACTACAGCGAGCGCTCGAATCCAATCTCGCCCTACTATCAAGCCTGGGTTGGCGGATATGTGATCAAAGCGAGGGACGGCTCACTACCTATAGACTTGGAATCCTTGGCATGGCAAGTAACTGCGCTCGATCAACGTTCGTGGCTATCGGTAATGGGGGACCCCAGCCCGATCGCCGATCCGTCTCCAGCGATTCGCGCTGGAAGCATCACCATCGACGGCCGTAGCCTTCCGCTTTGGCACGGAACCATGCAAAGCCATAGCGATCTCAGTGCTCATCCGACCGGGCCACTCGCAACTCTGATCGGAATGCCACCCAAGTCTTCATGGCCAACCGGAGTCGATTCGTTTCACGATGTGAGATTGGACGGTTATTTTGCGTGCTGGGTTGATCCACAGCGAAAAGTCTCGATTGTGATTTACGCAGTTGCCGCTAACTACGAAGGGCAGAGAACAGAGCAGATCAATCGCAAGCTCCTTGATGACGAGCTTTTGAGTTTAATGAAATCGGCCAAGCTCGAGACGGTGCATTAACTTAGAAGGGCGATTCTCCTCTACACTTAAGGGCATGCAGGAGCAGCATAAGTACAGATCAGCTGAGATTGGGCTCGAGACATTTCCCCAGGGCAGCGCTCCCACCCGCCACCGTCATTTGGAAGCTTATGCAAGCGTGGTCCTGGCCGGCTCCTTTGTAGAAGCCGGTTTTGCGGGGCGCGCGGAAGTCGAGCCGGGACACGTGCTTTTCCACAGGAGTTTCGACTGCCACGCCAATCGCTCGCGCTGCACGCGGGCGGTTCAGATTCTTCGTCTCCCCTGGATGGATAATTGGATTGAAGGGCATTTCTGTATTGCTGATCCTGACTCCCTTGCGCGACTGGCCGAACGGGATCCTCGCGATTCCATGGCCGCTCTCGCGGAGAATCTCCAGACGGTAAAAGCACCTTTGCAGCATTGGACGGGCAGGTTGGCGTCCGATCTTCAGTGCGTTCCATCCCTGTCGCTCAGCCATTGGGCCGACGAGGCGGGTATGCGACCTGAGGCTTTGTCGCGTGGATTTCAGCGCGAATTCGGCGTGTCGCCCAAACAATTTCGACTGGAGGCACGTGCACGGCGGGCATGGCTTGAAATCCTGCGATCGTCTCGAACGTTGACGACGATTGCGCACGACTTTGGCTTTTCGGACCTGGCACATTTGAGCCGGAGCGTGCGCTCCTTGACGGGATATCCGCCAAGCGCATGGAGGTCCGCGGCCCAGACTTCCCGCTGACGCAAATCCGTTCAAGCTAAATGCTCGAAGACCGGCTAGTGTCTCCTGATCGTTGTCTCGAGGAAAACCACGCGCATGAAAGTACGCGCCACCTTCGCATTTTTTGGGTTTTTACTATTGCATTCGGTTCGCGCAGGAGCCGATGTAAAGACGGACTGTCATGTCGGTTCGTATCGCTTAAGCGACGGCGGATCCGTCGATGTCGCACCGTCGGAGGTCAACACGCTGCGCTGGCGGACGTTTGCGGGCGAGACAGGA
Source organism: uncultured Gammaproteobacteria bacterium (assembly GCA_963721095.1). GTDB lineage: Bacteria > Pseudomonadota > Gammaproteobacteria > Steroidobacterales > Steroidobacteraceae > Bog-1198. Next base: position 41,314 of record CAVRHU010000004.1, read on the forward strand.
CAACTTCACCACCAGGCGAATGGCACATGGACCAGCACCTTTGGATGGACAGGCCGTCCCGACGGCAAAACCGTTTTGTTTTCAGACTGCGGCAAGGGCGCGATAGCCTTTGGAAACGAACCAGGCAGGCGCATCGCCTTCGACGTGAGCGACACGGTTTTCGAGAGCAACGGCGTGAAGTTGGTCGGGCGTCTGATAATGCCGGAAGGCAGCGGGAAGATACCGGTCGTGGTGCTGGTGCATGGTTCAGAGCAGGATTCCGCTCTTGACTCTTATGCCTTGCAGCGAATGTTCCCGGCGCAGGGCATTGCCGCGTTCGTCTATGACAAGCGGGGTACCGGCGTATCGGGCGGTACCTACACCCAGGATTTCAATGTCCTCGCGGATGACGCCATCGCGGCAATGAAGGAAGCCAAGCGGCTCGCCGGCGCGCGGCTAGGACGCATCGGCTATCAGGGCGGCAGTGAAGGCGGGTGGGTGGTACCGCTGGCGGCAAACCGCGCACCTGTGGATTTCGCGATCGTGAGTTTCGGTCTGGCAGTCACCGTGTTGGAAGAGGATCAGGAAAGTGTCGCGCTGGACATGTATTTCCATCATCACTCGGCCGCAGATACTGTCAAGGCGCTGGAACTGGCGCGCGCCGGTGAGCACGTGGTCGAGACGGGCGGCAAGGAAGGTTACGAAACATTCGACGCTCTGCGCCAGAAATACAAGTCCGAGACTTGGTACAAGGATGTGCATGGCGATTTCATATTCGTCGTCATGCCGCTCGATCGGGAGCAGATCGAGAACGCGATTGCTCATGAGTTCAGTTTCGTTCGTACAACGCCATTCCATTATGAGCCGATGCCGACTTTGCGCGCCTCGACGACCCCGCAACTGTGGGTGCTCGGAAGTGACGATCTGGAAGCGCCCAGTGCCGAAACGGCAAAGCGCATCAAATCACTGATCGCGCAGGGCAGGATGTATACGCTGGCAGTCTATCCGGGTGCCGAGCACGGCATGACGGAGTATGAATTGAATGCGAGGGGTGAGCGGGTCTCGACGCGCTTCGCGCCAGACTACTTCCACTTGATGGCCGACTTCATCCGCCACGGCCGTATCGGAAGGCACTATGGGAATGCGGTGATCACCCGGCCCGTGCGCGGTGATCGCGATAGTACTGGCATCGCTAAGAATCGCGTGGCTCGATTATCAGCCGCCCGAGGTTGCTTCAGGTGACAATTTGCCCGTCGCTGCGCCGCAGTCCGCTTCGAACACTCGGCGAGACGAAGAATACTACCCTCCCTTGGGCAGTGGACCTCTGCGTCGTCCGAAATTCGGGTCTTTTTGCCGGCAGGCTTCAATCAGCTCTGGGGAAATCTGCGGTAACGGCTTGTCCGCGATCGCCGGTTGCTTGGTTCCGCGCATGATGGGATCGATGCAGTCGAGCCATAGTCCGTAGCCCTTTTTGTAGTCACCTTCTACGAAGCCAGCCTGTTTGCAGAGATGGATAATCTGATCACACGGGCGGGGGGCTGTTCGGCGGACTGCGCAGCCAGCGAGAGCGCCAATCCAACAGCGAAGGTCCCAAGCATGAGTCAGTGATAGGTGTCGCATCCTTGTCTCCCGATTGCCTTCAGTTATTCCAACAGACCTTTCACTTATGGAGGAGGAACGGATCCACACAAATCTGCTGTTGTGCGCCTTTGAGCGTTAGGATCATCGTCATTCCACTGAAGACTTCGTCATGTCCAACCCTTCCGTCCGGGGCAAGACTCTAAGTCCTGCCGCCGCGTAATTCGGGGGACGCAGCTTTTGCCCCATGACGTATTGCCCCATGAAGCGCGTCAACGTTTACATCTGCGAGAGTTTTGAATCTAATGCAATACCCGCTCACGGTCGCCTTGCCGAGCTTTTTCCCATACGCACGGGCTAAGTATGTCTTGTCGGTGATACCAAGAATATAGACAGAGATTCCGGTTTTGTTTGCACTCATGCCAATTTGATAGAACTCTCTTGTTTTTCCATCGGCATACTTTAGGGTGTGAATTCCATATCCAATATTTGGATTAGAAACGGTTTTGTTTTCACTGTTCTTGCCATCCAGGAACCACAATTTACATGCGGGTAAAATTTGAAGAATCAGCGCGTGCAACGCTTGCATGTCACCGCGTTTCGGTTCAGGTTGGCTGGCAATATACTTTTTGATTTTCTCTTGTATTCTCATACAAAACCTTAGACTTCGGGTTGATTATCCGCAACTGGCCAGGGTGACACGGCGCAGAAGGATGCCAATCACAACTCTCGAACGGCCAGCTCTGATCCGGACGGGTTGGCAACGCGTGCGAGGCCAATTGGATTTTGCCTACTTTCGCTTCAGATCGAGCTTATCGCTCCCGGTGTCCAATTGAATCTTGCTGATCGCCCCGGACGGGTCCGCGACAAAGGTGACGGTATAGTCCTCTCCCTTCACCACAAACGCCGTCGAGGATGTGGCTGCGAGTTCGTTCTTCTTCGGCGCCTCTCCCTGTTGCATCATCAGCTTGTTTCCGTCGCGACTGACCGTGAAAACCACGTCCGGACTAAACTCATACACACCCACGTAGCGGTCCAGCACGCTGGGATCGACTGAGACGATCTTGGGCTCCGCCGGCGGCGTGTAAGTCTCGCCGCGAAGGAGCTTGAGCGCCACCTCGCCGATCATCGGCGGCGCCCCGGAGTTCGACATGAAGTACACGCCCACCTTCGCATCGAGATCGCCGGCCATGTAGGAACTCTGACCGGGGATGCCGCCGCTGTGACTAATGATCGTGTGGCCGTTAGGGTCTTTGCGAACCCCGAAGCCGAAGGCGTATGTGCCGCCGAACTGCGGTTCGTGCATCGTGTTCACTGAGGCTTCCGATAAGATCCGTTTGCCGCGGAACATTCCGCCGTTCAAATGCATCGCCAAGAATCGCGCCATGTCCTCGGCAGTGAGGTAGATATCGCCGGCGGGATAGACATCGAAATGAACTTGTTCGACCGGCTTGGGCTTCCCGTTCGGTCCGCCGGGTTCGTACGGTAGCGCCATCACCTCCACCATCTCCGGCGAAGGGTATACCGGGTGAGGCGTCGTGACGCCGAGGGGGACGAGTACGTGCTCCACCATGTACTTCTCGTACTCCTGACCGGAGATCTTCTCGATCAGGAGTCCCGCCATCCCGTAGCCGTAGTTGTTGTACTCCCACTTCGTTTCCGGCGGCCGGATCGAGTAGAGCCCGGCAACCATTTTCTCGAGCGACTTGGGAAGTTCGCGGCCCCATAGCGGTTTGGTGTTTGCTCCCGCGATCAGGCCGGACCAATGCGACAGCATGTCCCGGAAAGTGACTGGCTTTTCGGCCTGGAGGCGGTCCTGCACTTGGACGTCGCCCAAGTATTTGTTGACCGGCTCGTCAAGCTTGAACTTGCCCTGTTCCTCGAGCTGCATGAGGGCGGTGGCGGTGGCGGACTTGAAGGTCGATCCGGTGCTGTAAAGCGTATCGGTTGTCGCAGGGGTCTTGGTCCGAACATTGGCATAGCCGAAGGCAGCTTTCCACACGATCAAATCGCCCCGGACCAGTGCAATCGATACCGATGGCACGCCGCGCTCTTTCATTTTCTCCTCGATCAGCGCCGTCATCACTTTCTTGGTTTTCTCAAGATCGAATTGCCCGGACTGCGGAGCAGCGGACGCGCAGACGCTCGCGCAGAACGCCGGAATGAAAAGGAGTGCACTTAGCTTCATGGAGGCCCCCAGGTGAGAGTCGGCGCATTGGACAGTAGCATGAGATGCGTGAGCGAGTGAGGCCCCGGCTGCCTTACAGACCTTGCCCTGGCGGAAGCGCTCGGAGAGGGCGGGGGGATCGCAGGCGGCGCTGGAACTTTGGAACAAGATCGCGCGGGGCTTAAGTCCCAGCGCCGATATCTACGGATCGGTTGATGCGCCCATCAAGAGGCTATCGCGGAAATAAAGACGGGTTAGGGAGAGGCGCCGCTTCGCGGAGTGCCGCCCGGCTTCATCATCCGGACGCGTGCACGGCTCCCGACTAACGGGCAGGCTTGCGCCGCCCGCGGAGGACGGCCAAGCCGCCGAGCAACAGCGTCAATCCGCTGGCGATGGATGCCGGGTCGATTTCCGGCGCTGTCATGGGCGGAGAGACAACCAGGAATTCTTGGCTCGCGTTGAGCGGCCTCGGTGTATAAACGCTGACGTTCGTTGCGACGTAGCCGTTGTTGACAGCTGCAAACGCAGCGCTTTCCAGTGCCAATGCGCCGCCGTTGGGATCAGCTTGTTGACCATCGAAGACGTTCCAGATGGCAAACGCGTAATTGACCTGGCTGTTGGGGTCGCTGAGATTATTCAACAACCCGTTCGCGAGCCAACCGGCTGCGTCATAGGCTTGCTGCGCGGAATAACTAGTCCCGTCGAATGTTTCAACGCCCGGAAATTTCTCGCTGCCGTCCAAGGCGCCGGCGCTTGTCATCGAGGCCGACCATGGGGCATTCAGATACGAATCGGTATAAAAATCGTCGCAAATCACGTAGCCCGAATAGGTCATGCCATTGCCGGTAATTGTCCCCTGGTACGGGCTGACGTAAACACCGTTCGCCACCGTGCCGTTGCCCACACTGGTCAGGCCCATGGTGTATTGCGCAAACGCCGAAGGTGCAATCGAAATTAGACACAGACCCAGCAATATTTTGAGCTTCCCGTACATAGGTGAGATTTTTCCCTGCAAGTGCAATGAACCGAACCGTGCGGCCAGCATTGCACCCGTCGTGTCGAGGCGCAAAGACAAACGTGAGACACATGACGAGGGCCGCAAGTCGCGATGTAATATGTAAGAACGGCAGGCAGGATGTCGCAACGGACGGAGTCAATGTCGCGATCCGAGGCGATGGCGGGGTGGTGGCATCCGCGGAGGCGAAACGGTCGCTGGAGAGGCAGGGGGACTACCGCTCGGTACGTAAACAGCCTCGCGCTCCGCGGCGCCAGTGAGTACTGTATTCCTTTGTGAGCGCAGTACAAGACTCTTTGGTGTAGATCGCAGCAGCGCTTTCTTGACAAAACTTAGCCTGGAAGTCTTCCCGATAAGATTCGGCCCACAAGATGGGCGCGCTTCTTAAGTACAACCTCAACTGTCTCTAGCGCGGCGAGCGATCTGCGTTGTCGTTCGCACTCGAGTGGAACCGGGTGCGGATCCTTGACGATATTCAAAGCGGACGTAGTAGATATGCGATCCGCGGCCATGCTTCGCCGTTTTCATCAGATCGACCAAGTTCTTAAACCCGGTGTCTTTCGCCAGGCGATCGTCGAGATCTTCCCAAGTAATCTCGCGAACCGAGGTCACTTCAATATGACCTTGGTCCAGCCGATACTTTCCGCCGGCCCTGACACGGGGTGCCTGCCAAATCCGCACGCTGGCCGTGACTTCGCCGCTCTTGATGAGCTCGCGGAGTTTCTTGACGAACAGCATGCGGAGCCTGGCCGGTCTATGCCGCTTCGCCCGCCAGGGTTGCCTGGGTGCCGACGGGCACCATGCACAGAACGACGCCGTCCAGCACCAGCGCGATCGCATAGCGGCCGCCGACCTGCACCAGCATCGAGGTACTTCGAGCGCCACGATGTTTCCCAACGTTGATGGCAGCCGGCTGCGCGCGGGCTATCGTCAATTGCAGCATGTCCGCTAAAAGTGCGGGATCGCGAGCCTCGATGGCTTGCCAACACAATCCCACATAAAGTTCCTCGATATCCGCCTGTGGACCCTTGTCCCGGGCGCGTGCTCGTGCTCGATGCAGGAATTGCCGGGATGCGGCCTCGCTCTTGCGGAGCAGGCGGGCAATCTCAGGGTAGTCAAATTCGAACACGTCACGCAGCAGAATGACCGCGGCTTCCGCGAAGCTGACGCGGCTTAACAAATGATGAAGTGCCGCCTCGCATTCGGAGCGGATCTCAATTAAGTGTTCCGACGATTCTTCGGGCACTAAGGCGGCAGGGGTGTGCGCCGATTCCAACTGTTTGCGGCGCAGCCGGTCGATGGCAATGTTGCGCAGCACGCTGTGCAGCCAGGCGGGCTGGGATCCCAGCCAATCGGGAAACGTGGACAGGGCGCGAACGACGGTGTCATGCACGGCGTCCTCGGCATCCGCACGCAGCGGCAGCAGCCGCCGTGCGGCGCTGAGTAATCTCTGTCGATCGATAGCCATACCGAAACTGTGCCACAGCAGCGGCCGTTTGGGGACATCTGTCACAAACCGACGGGCCTGTTCGTTAAATAAGACTTAAGGAGGACAAGTCATGGAAATCACCCCACCGCCCGCCGCGCCGATTGACCCGAGAAGCGCATTCTTGGAGGAAAAAGCCTTCAAATCGCGCACCGTGCTCATCTTCGGCACCATCACGGATGCGAGCGCGGCCGAAGCGGCCCGGCGCTTGATCGCGCTGGACGCCGATTCGGCCGAATCCATCGACGTCATCGTTTCCTCGCCGGGCGGGCACCTCGAATCCGGCGATACCATTCATGACCTGATTCGATTCATCCGCGCCCCGGTGCGAATGATCGGCAGTGGATGGGTGGGCAGCGCCGCGACCCACGTTTATCTGGCGGCGCCTCGTGAGCGCCGCTTCTGTTTGCCGAATACGCGATTCTTGATTCATCAGCCGAGCGGCGGCATCGGTGGCAATGCCGCCGACATCGCCATTCAAGCTCAGGAAATCCTGCGGGCGCGCCAGCGCATCGCCGAGCTGATCGCGCGCGAAACGGGTAAACCGCTCGAGGTGGTATTGAAGGATATCGATCGAGACCATTGGCTCTCCGCCCAGGAGGCCATCGACTACGGGCTGGTCGGCCGCATCATCACGGGACGAGACCAGCTCTAAGAATTCGCTGTGCTATTTTCGGTGCTTACCGGCGAGGCCATCGGTATCGGTGACCGGCCCACACCAGCCGGGAAGGTAGTCGGCCACATCGGTCTTGGCCAGCGCCAAGGCTTCCTTGAGGGCGCGGCGGAAGTTCTTTTGAACGAGCTTGCGCTTCATTCGGCGGCGTAGAAAGTCAGCCCATAAGAATTCCGTGAAAGGGATCGTCTCCTTGGCGAATCCGCCCGCGCGCCTCAACTCGCCGGCCAGGGTGCGGAAGGGATCGTCGCGCAGATCCTTGACGGAACTCGGCAGGTCACTGTGAGTGCAGCGGCGGCCGCGCTCGTCAAAGGGGTGCAACCAGCCCCGATTGTCCATGACGAACCAGAAGGCGGCGGTTTCGAGCTTGCGCAAGTCGGCGATGGCCAGGGTCAGCACGCTTTTGACACCCTCGTCGTAGAGGGCCCGGGCAAGGTGATGGTTATCGATGAGGTAATGGTGGCCGCCGGGACCCAATATGACGGGAATCATATGTTTGCCCAGAAATCGCGCGGCCTTTTTACCGCGCTGCTGACGCCAATGACTTCGGCGCTGCGCCACTTCTCCCAAGCCAACGGTCATTTGGGTCGGTCTTAAGTCGGAAATCAGTACCGGTCTTACCGAGGGGCGCAGTTTGGTATCCATTTATCTCTCACCTGTTGCGTGCGGATGGGAAGGCACTTCGAACCCATCGATTTTGCCAGCGCGAGCGCATTGCACAACCAGACGGTTCGTAACCGCGGTCAGAATAGCGGTTCTCGCCGTCCGGGAGGCTGGTTCTCCCGGCGTGGGTGCCATCGCACGGTGCCAAGATCAGTGGCTATTATGGAACGGTACGGTTGCGTTGCATTACGGATCGCGATACTGTGCAGGCTTCGATCATTCCTCATGAGGAGCGAGCCATGGTGAAACTTAAACAGGCTATTTTCGGGGTTGCCGCCGCGGCAGCGATCGCGCTTCTGCCGATGGCACCCGCGATGGCCAACGGTCATGGATTTCGACCCTTTCATCCCTTTGGTTTAGGACATGGGCTGCTCGGTGCGGCCGTCGCTCTGGCGACATTGCCGCTGGTGGTTGCATCCACGGTGGTCGCGGGCCTGAGCGAATCGGCGGCGCCGTATCCGGCGCAAGGATATGCAGGTCCGGCCTACGGCTATTCGCCGCCGGTTGTGTACGCGGCGCCGCGCCCGTACTACGCGCCGTATCGGGGATACTATGCGCCGCGCGTGACCTACGCCCCGCGCGGGTTTTACGGGCCGCGCCCGAATTACTACGCTCGCGGGTATTATCCGTCGCGTGGCAACTCGTATCCGCGCCGGTAAGAAAGCTTCCGCCAAGCACGTCAAGGCAGTGAGGAAGGGCGGCCGCCCGCCGCGGGCGGACGCGCTCAAGCTGCGGCAAAGGATTCTTCAAGCCGCGACGGAGCTGTTTTTAGAGCAAGGCTACGGATCGACATCGATCGAAGCGGTTGCGGCTCGCGCGGGAATCTCGAAGCGCACCTTCTATGATCGATTCGAGGATAAGGCGGTGCTATTCACCGCCGTGGTTCATTACATCATCGAACAGATCCGCCCCCCGGCGGATGTGCCCTTGCTGGCTGGCGCGAGCCTGCCCCAGATATTGCAGCGTCTCGCGGGCCTGATCCTCAAGGCCGCGCTGTCGCCCCAAGCCCTGGCATTGCATCGACTGGTGACCGGGGAATCCAGCCGCTTTCCGGAGTTGGCCTTGGCCGTTGAAACCGAAGGCCGTCAGAACGAAGCCACGGATCTGATCGCGGGCCTGCTCGCCCGGGAACACCCTGACGGCAAGATCGGAATCGAGGATCAGCGCTTCGCCGCCGATCAGTTCATTTATATGGTGGTGACGCTGCCGCAACGGCGCGCGCTCGGATTTGGAACACCGATGAGCGCCGCGGAGCTGGAATTGTGGGCGCGCAAGGTGGTCAGCCTTTTTCTCGAAGGCTACGATGGGTTGCGCCGCGAACCCGACTAGCTGTGAGTCTCCTTCGCGCCGCCGCCGCCGCCGCCGCCGCCGGCGGCCGGAACACTGGGCTCGTCCAAGCCGATGCGCAAATTCTTATAGCTGAAAAGCGCGTTGTAGAGCATGCGGAATTCACCGAAGTTCTGCCACCGATAAACGGGATTGGTGGCAAACATCAGCACCTGCCCGGAATCGAGCGGCGATAGCACGATGGCGGGCCGGTCTTTGATCTCGTCCGCACCATTCATGAAGCCGCTGAGAACGTTCTTTTCGCCGCCGGGAAATTCCATCAAGACGGTTTTCTTGTCGCGCAAGGGCACGGAGAGCAGCGCGGTACTGGCCCATCGCACCGAGATCGAATGATCCGAGTAGCCGTAAAAGATCGGATTGGCGGGTTTTAAGACAGTGGCGGCGACAATCGGGCCGGGCGCGTAAAAGGCCGACGACGGTCGATGCACATTGATATCGGGCGTCAGACCAAACTCGGCCGGCACTGCGCTCGACTCGCCCAGGGTAATCAGCGTGCCGCCCTGGCTGACGAACTTGCGCAACTCGTCCAAACCGGCGAGGCCCATGCCGCCGCGGATATCGGGTGAGGAACCATAGTCGCCTAAGAATTTATAGCGCGCCGTCTTGGTGTAGGGGAGCGGTTGTCCATACACGGGGATGTCGTACACCACATCCTTGGCGGTGCGTCCTTGACTCGGAATAATGATCACGTCGTACTTGGCGTGCAGTTTTCCAGCTTGCACTTGTTCCTTGAAGATCAGTTGATAGGGCGTTTCAAACTGGTCAAAGGCATAGCGTACCCAGCCGACATTCTGGGTGCTGCCCCAGGTGCTGTAGATCGCAACACGAGGTGTCTCCGCCTCATGCGTATGCACGCTGGGCTTGTCATGTAGGGCGACCGCCGTAAGACCCAGCGGAATCACGGCCGCTTTGAGTTTCTGGTAAGCACTGCCATTGACGATGAATGAGCCGGCCGGGATGGTGCGACTGTTGGACGTAAATGACTGCTCTGCGATCTGAATGGAAACCCCGTGCAGCCGATTGCGCAGCGTCGCGAAATTGTTGGAGCCAAAGTCGAGCACGGCGTAGGCAGGTGCGGACGGCCCATCGATCGAGCCTTGCGGCTCGTAGTGATCGAGCGACTCGACCGGAATGTCGAGCGCGGTTTTATCCTCACTCTGCACCACCTCAACATGGCTCATCATGCCCATCGTCCAGGCAGCATCGTCGTAGGTTTTGAGTTTGGTATCCGGGAAAACCTGCTTGCTGAGCAGAGTCTTCGCCAGCGGCCCATAGGGCTGATTGAGTTTGACGACGAAGGAACCGGCCGGATAGCTGCCTTCCTTGATTTTAACCGTCCCCGTTGACCGGCCAATCTCGATGCCCTGCAGGCGCAACAGATTGATCACGGTGGCGGCGCGGGTCATGTCGGACTGACCGCCGGGAACTATAAAGGCGTAAGGTGAGCGCGTCTGGCCCTCGCTGACGGCGTCGCGGCTTTTCTTGTAGAAATTCTCGAGCACCGCCTGGGGAAACATCGAGGTCTGTTGCAACCCCGTGAGCAGTGCGGTTTCCATATAGTTGGTGTTGTCGCGCATCGACCATTGCACGGTGTCATAAGGCGGCGATGGCCGGAACCATTCGCGCGTCGTCTGATCATTGGGGTGAAGACTGTCCGAGGCCCCAGGAACGGGCTTAATGTGTCGCAACATGGTGGTTGCGCCGCCGTTGCCAAAGGTCTCGTACATCCTCACCAGCCCATTGTGGTTAGACGACATGAACGCCACGTAGCCGGGCGACCACATGTCGACGAAGTCGTGTGTCCAGACGCCGGGCAAGCCGTATTTGGTGAGTTGCGCCACCTCGAAATTTGCGAACCACGGCATCTCGCCGTAGAGGATCGGATCGAGCATGGAATTTTGCGGCGCCTGCCCGCTGAAGGTGTAGAGAAAGGGCTCCGACTCATGCAGGTCATGCATGATCGGCGGATGCCACTGAAGATAGAAGGCAAGCAGATTGCGCGGGCTCAAACCCGTGAAATTGATGTCCCGATTGTTGTCGTGATAGATGTACTTGCCCCAGTAGGGGACGTTATGAACCGGCGACAGGTCATCGGTGTCGTCGATCTTGTTGCGGTAATACCAGTCGGTGTAGCGGTCCCGGCCATCAGGATCGGTCGCCGGATTGATCGCGACGATCACATTCGCGCGAATCCCGTTGATCACCGGACTGTCCTCGACCGCGAGCCGGTAAGCCAGCTCCATGAGCATCTCCGGCGGACCCGTCTCAGAGCTATGCAGGCCGCCCAACACGACGTACATCGGTTTGGTTTGCAAGATGATTTCGTGTGCCTGCGCCTCGCTGATGGAGCGAGGGTCGGCGAGCTTCGCCAGGTTTTGCCGGTTGGCATCTAGGTTGCGGATATTTTCATCGGAAGAAATCAGTACAATGACAGTTTCACGCCCCTCTTCAGTCTTTCCGGTCGGAATGATTTTCACGCGCGGCGATTTTTCCGCCAGCGCCCGGTAATATTTCAGAATGTCGGCGTAGTAATGCAGCACACGCGGTGCACCGATGTCGTCTCCCAGTACGTCGCGCGGTGATGGAACCGTGGTCGAGACCGGCAAATGATCCACCAGCGGGCTCGTGAACTCCGGTTTGGTGATCCATTGCTGCTCGTGATGGGCGAAGACATCGTCCATCGCCGGGTCTGCGCGTACGAGGGCCCCGCTCAAAACGCCCATGGCAATGAGTGCGAGTTTCTTGGCGTGCATTGTTATTATCCTGTTGGCCGGAACGGTCCGAAACACATTTCGCGAAGGAGTCATTGTACGCGCCGCTGCGGGCGCCTCGCTCGTTCGAAGTGCCATCAAACCTATTCGTGTGCAAAGTTTTGTCATCCCAGCGCCTCGTCTTTGCCGGAGTCAAGCCTCCAAGTATACGATAGGGTGGGAGGTCGATAGATACAGCGGATTCATACCGACGGAGCTTCCTTGCATGCCCATGGTCATTCCCAGTGCCACATCGATCGGCGTGTTTGCCGTGGCGGCAACGCTGCTATTGCTGACACCTGGTCCCGCGGTTCTCTATATCGTCGCGCGCAGCATTGAGCAAGGGCGCGTCGCCGGTGTGGCGTCCGTGTTTGGCATTACCACAGGGACGCTGGTGCATGTGCTGGCCTCGACCCTGGGGCTGTCGGCCCTGCTGGCTTCCTCGGCATTGGCATTCGGACTGGTGAAGTATGCGGGCGCTGCCTATTTGGTCTACATGGGTGTGCGGCGAATTCTGAAACGAACCGAGGCGGCGTCCTTGCCGGTCAGGTTGCCGGCGCGAAGTCTGGGGAAACTCTATCGGGACGGTTTTATCGTCAATCTATTGAATCCGAAAACGGCGCTATTTTTCCTGGCTTTTTTGCCCCAATTCGTCGATCCGGCACGCGGCGCTATCCCGATGCAGGTTGCTTTCCTGGGTCTGCTGTTCACGCTGATGGGTTTTGCGAGCGATGGTCTGTACGCGTTGGTGGCCGGCACGGCCGCCTCCTGGGCCAAGCGCCAGCGTCGCTTTTTGAGCTGGGAACGCTATGTCACGGGGAGCGTGTTCATCGGTCTCGGCGTCACCGCGGCCCTTGCAGGCGGGCGCAAGTAGCCGCGATCCAGGCGGCATTCAAATTAATGTGAAGTTGCCGGTGAGCCGAGCAGATGCGACAATTTTTTTCGTTGATCTTCCGCCCGTTCCAGGGTCGCGAGCCGCTTAAGGCTCCTGCTTGTAAACCTTTCCTTCTTTCATCACGAATCGAACATGCTCGAGCTCACGGATATCGGCGATGGGATCGCCTTTCACGGCGATAATGTCGGCGGATTTACCCGGAGTGATCGATCCAAAGAGTTCGGAATGACCGATGAGGTCCGCCGCATTGACCGTCGCCGCTTGAATGGCCTGCATCGGGGTCATTCCGTAGCGGACCATGAAAGCAAATTGCCGGGCATTGATTCCATGCGGGCAAACGCCGGCATCGGTGCCAAAAGACATCTTCACGCCGGCGCGCACGGCTTTGGTAAAGTTGCGACGCTGTGCCTCCCCCAAGCCTGCGTCGTGCGCCAGGAAATCGGGGGGTTCCGTGGGATCCGATTGGATACATTCCTCGTCGTAGATATCCATGTCAAGATAGGTGCCGTGTTGTTTCGCCAGTGCAATTCCCTCATCATCGATGAGGGTGGCATGCTCAACTGACGCGACGCCGGCGCGGATGGCGTTCTTGATACCCTCCGCATCGTGTGCGTGCGCCTCGACCCGAAGGCCGAAATTCGCGGCTTCTTCCACGGCCGCTTTGATTTCTTCCGGGGTGAATTCGATGGACTTCGCGTTGCTGCCGTGCGTGAGCACGGCGCCGGTGGTCAAAATCTTGATGTGATCGGCGCCCAGATGTGCGAGTTCGCGCACAACGCGGCGCACCTCCCACGGCCCATTGGCAATGCCGTAGCGAAGATTCAACGGCAGCTCGATGTCTTGCGCGAGCCCGGTCATGGCGCCCGCACCCTCGCTAATGGTCACGTAGGCGCCGGCAACATACATACGCGGACCGATGATGATTCCTTTGGCAATGGCATCGCGCATGGCGACATCGTTGAACGCACGATAGACCCCGACGTCGCGTACCGTCGTAAAGCCGGCGAGCAGGGTGGCGCTCGCATTCGGGATGGCGGCATAAGCGATCTCGACCGCACTCATGCGCAAGGAAATCAAAGGATCGGAATCATGTAAATCGGCCAGGTGGGTATGACAGTCAACCAGTCCCGGGAGCACCGTCATGTTGGACAGATCGATGACGGCGACACCGTCGGGAAGTTTGATGTTGGCGCCCACTGCTTCGATTTTGTTGCCGTGAATCAGGATCATTTGATTCGTCAGTGTCTTCCCGGTTTGCACATCGATGAATTTACCCGCGCGAATGGCGGTGAAGCTCGGGGTCGACGCGACTGTCTGCGCAAGACAAATCACGGGGACCAAGGCCAAACACAGGGACTGCATAATGGGTTTTTTCATGGGTGTCCCTTCATGGCGTGGACTCGATGCGGCGATACTTGCAGCTGGGTTATACCGCAAGCGCGTTTTGACAGCCACAGAATAGAGGCTTCCGGTGAACAATAGTATGCTAGGGCATGACCAAGAAATTGCTGGCCGTTTCTACGGTCCTTTTGGCGACCGCATTCGCCGTAGCCCACGCCAATCCGCCGCCGGTGCGCCCGCGCGTGTCCGATATCGGATTGAAAGTCGGGATTCTGCCGACGGGGCCGCTCGATGCGATTACCGATGTCGCAGGTGTCGCCGTGGGATCCACGACGATCATTCGCGGCGACAACATTCGCACCGGGGTGACTGCAATTCTGCCCCATGCCGGCAATCTCTATCGCGAGAAAGTGCCGGCGGGAATTTTTGTCGGAAATGGTTTTGGAAAGTTGACCGGTTCCACGCAGGTCGATGAAATGGGCGACATCGAAACACCCATTCTGCTCACCTCGACCACCAGTGTGCCGCGCGTGGCGGATGCGTTGATCAGCTACATGCTGGCGCTACCCGGCAACGAGGACGTATTGTCGATCAATCCGGTGATCGGCGAAACGAACGATGGATATCTTAGCGACATCCGCGGCCGCCACATTTCGCCCGAGGATGTGTTCGCCGCCATCAGAAACGCAAAGGGCGGGTCCGTTGAAGAGGGGGATGTCGGCGCGGGTACGGGAACGGTGGCCTTCGGCTGGAAGGGCGGCATCGGTACTGCGTCGCGACGCCTGCCGGCCGGTCTGGGTGGCTACACCGTCGGGGTGCTGGTGCAGACGAATTTCGGCGGTGTTCTCAACATCGCCGGCGCTCCGGTCGGCGAAATACTCGGTCAATATTATCTGCGTCAGGAAATCAGTCAGGCTCGGAGCGTCAAGGACAAAGCGGACGGCTCATGCATGATTGTCGTTGCCACGGACGCGCCGCTGGAGGCGCGCAATTTAAAGCGGCTCGGCGCGAGGGCGTGGCTTGGTGTTGCGCGCACCGGGAGTTCAGCGTCGAATGGCAGCGGCGACTACGCAATCGCGTTTTCGACCGCAGCGCAAGTGCGGGAGCATACCCGCGACAAGGCGCTCACGCGCAACGTCGAACTCGTGACCAACGATTCGATCTCGCCGCTTTTTCTCGCCGCGATCGAGGCGACCGAAGAGGCCGTCTACAACTCCATGTTCAAGGCCACGACGATGACGGGCAATGGGCATACCGTCGAGGCCCTGCCTATGGAGAAGATCGTGGCGATACTGAAAGATCGCAAAATGATCAAATAGTTGCCGTTCACGCGCGCGACGTGGCGCGCGCCGGGCGAATCGTCTGAGCTTTCCGGGAGAAAGGTGAAAATGAAGCTCATATCAACTGCAGCACTGGTCGGCCTTATCGCAGCGATGTCGCTCATGACAGGAGAGGCTGCGAATGCGCCTGACGCTTTTCACGGGCATTGGCTGGTGACCGCGGACCTTCACGGGACGCCGCTGTATGGTCGATTGGATATTGAGCAGCAGGGGCGGGGGATCACGGGTCGATTCTATGGTGACAAATTCGAGGGCTCCCTCGATGGCAACGCGATTCACTTCGTTGCAAAAGATGACTCCGGCGGTACCTCGAAGGTGGACGCGACGCTCAAAAGCGGTGTGTTATCGGGGACGG
Organism: uncultured Gammaproteobacteria bacterium; assembly: GCA_963721095.1. Classification (GTDB taxonomy): domain Bacteria; phylum Pseudomonadota; class Gammaproteobacteria; order Steroidobacterales; family Steroidobacteraceae; genus Bog-1198. The sequence continues at coordinate 56,903 of CAVRHU010000004.1, forward strand.
TGGTCGAGTCGGACCAAGCGGATCAGTCTCATGCGGACCGCTACTCCTTTACAGCGATACTCATACACCCCGAGCACCGAACGCCCACGCACCATGATTTCGTGCCGTCGGTTTTCTACCGGCAGTTCTCCGCATCGAATAAGCCGGTGTTGTCCATTAATCCGGGCGACTCGGTCCATACCACGACCGTGGATGCCGGGGGTACCGATCAAAACGGCCATCGGCGAGTCTTGGGCGGCAATCCTCAGACGGGGCCCTTCTATGTTGAGTCGGCGATGCCGGGAGACACGCTGGTAATTCATCTGAATCGCCTGCGGCTCAATCGCGATTACGCGATCAGCGATGATGGCGTCGTCGGCCGCGGAACGGATAATTATCTTTCTGTAAAAATGAAAGACGGCGGCAAGACGGTGTTGTGGCACCTGGATATTGCGCAGGGCCTGGCGTCGTTGGAAAAGCCCGGTGCTCACATGGCGGCTTACACGGTTCCGATCCATCCGATGTTGGGCTGCATCGCGACGGCACCCGCGCCGGCACGCGGCGCACCGCCCACCGGAGATTCCGGCGGCTACGGCGGCAACATGGATTTCAACGAGGTCGTCGAGGGCGCGACGATTTACCTGCCGGTATCGGTGCCGGGAGCTCTTTTATATCTGGGTGATGGGCATGCGGCGCAGGGAGATGGTGAGCTAAACGGCAATGCGCTCGAGACCTCACTCGACGTCGATTTTACCGTCGATCTTATTCCAGACCATCGGACGCCAGGACCGAGAGTGGAATCCTCAACTCACATCATGGCGATGGGACTGGGCGGATCGATTGACGACGCTTTTAAGAGCGCAACGGCGAACATGGCGGGGTGGATCGCCGAGGAGTATAAACTCCTACCGGCTGAAATTGCCGAGTTGTTGGGGACTGCCGCCGAGTACCGGGTCAGCGAAGTCGCGGATCGAAATGCCGGCGTTGTATTGAAAATTGACAAAGAGCGGCTCAAATCCTTGACGGAAACCGAGAAGAAATAGATTTGCGCACCACGCTTGAACACAGGTTGCCGCGAGGTGTTGCGGCCCGCGCCCGAATATTGAGGCTCCCATGAAAATAAGTCTTTTGAATCGTTGTCTTTGCGTGCTCGGCGTCGTATTGCTGTCGATACGATTCACGGCGGCCGCGCCCAATCGTGACAACGCTTCTGCTCGAGGGGCTTTCACGATTGAGCAGATTATAAGCGCGCCGTTTCCTTCGGACCTGGTGGCCTCGGCCGACGGCAATCATTTTGCCTGGGTGAGTAACGACACCGGCCGGCGCAATGTGTGGCTCGCCACGCATCGCTCGTCGGGCGCCGGATATGACGCGCGACTCCTCACCGCCTTTGCCGACGATGACGGTCAGGACATGGCGGATCTCGCCTTTGTGCCTCGGCATGACGGCGTGTTATTCGTTCGGGGCGGAGATTTCGAGGACCCCGACAAGCCCGCTCCGAATCCGGCGCACCTCACCGCCGGCGTAGAGCAGGACATCTACTGGGCCGACTTCAAGGGCGGTAAGCCCGTGAAGCTGGCCGAAGGACACGCGCCGCTCGCTTCGCCGGACGGTGAGCGGGTGCTGTTCCTGCGCAAAGGCGAAATATGGACTGTGACACTTCAGGCCGATGCCAAGCCGTCGCAGCTTTTCAAAGCGCGCGGCAGCCTTGACTCGATGCGCTTCTCGCCGGACGGCAGTCTCCTGGCATTCGTCAGCAGCCGCGGCGATCATAGTTTTATTGGCGTCTATTCATTCAAGCTGCAGACCGTGCGCTGGATCGATCCCGGCGCCGCTCTGGATTTGGAACCGAGATGGTCGCCCGACGGCTCACGGCTCGCATTTCTGCGGCTGCCGTGGAGCCACGATGAAGTGGGTATCAGTCCGCACCGCACGGGACAACCCTGGGCTATCCGTGTGGCTGCTGCTTCGGGCGAGTGGTCTGCGCACGAGGTGTATCGGGCTCCTCGCGGCGAGGGCAGTGTGTTTCACCCCTTGAGTTCGGACGCGCAGTTATTCTGGACGGCAGGAGATCGGCTGGTGTTTCCGGCGGAGAACGATGGTTGGCTGCACTTGTATGCGGTGCCGGTCGGCGGCGGCAAAGCGCAACTTCTGACACCCGGAAATTTCGAGATCGAGTACGCCGCGGCGGCGTCCAATGGCAGCGCGATCATCTACGCCGGCAACTCCGGCGATATCGACCGCCGGCATTTGTGGCGGCTGACCTTCCCGGGCGGTTCACTCGCCGTGTTGACCAGCGGTACCGGTATCGAGACCATGCCCGCGATCACCTCCGACGGGTCGATCGGATTCCTGCACTCAGATGCGAAGCTGCCGCTGCGCATGGCGGTTCTCGAGGGCAACAAGATGGTCGACTTGGTTCGCGACGGCATTCCCAAAGATTTCCCGGCGTCGCTGGTGACGCCGGAATCGGTCGTTCTGCCGCTGCGTGCCGGCGTCGCGGCTCATGGTCAGGTATTCCTGCCGCCCGGAGGCGGTGCTGCGGTTCGACATCCGGCGGTGGTGTTCATGCACGGAGGCCCCATCCGGCAAATGCTGGCCGGCTGGCACTACATGGATTACTACAGCAATGCCTACGGCCTCAATCAGTATCTGGCGAGCCAGGGCTTCGTCGTACTGGCTCTCAACTATCGATCGGGAATCGGCTATGGTCTTGACTACCGGGAAGCGGAACACTACGGCTCCGCCGGCGCGAGCGAGTACAACGACTTGCTGTCGGCCGCGGCGTACTTGCGCGCAAGACCGGATGTGGACGCGGCACGCATTGGTCTGTGGGGCGGCAGCTATGGCGGCTATATGACGGCGTTGGGGCTTTCTCGCAATTCGGACCTGTTCGCGGCCGGTGTCGATCTGCACGGGGTGCACGATTGGCACGCTTGGAGTCTCGCAGAGCGGGGCGGGCATGAGTATTACGCGCTTGATGTCACGCAGGCTGATCTGGCCACGGCGCTTGCGGCCTCACCAATCAGTGCAGTGTCGACCTGGCGATCTCCCGTGCTGCTGATTCACGGCGACGACGATCGTAACGTGGCCTTCTCGGAAACCATGCGGCTGGTGGAGGCGTTGAATCGGCAGGGGACCCCGCACCAAGAGCTCATCTTTCCCGACGAAATCCATGGCTTTCTGCGCCACGAGAGTTGGCTGCGCGCCTATCACGCCACCGCGGACTTCCTTGACGCCAAACTATCGGCTCACTAAAGAGCCCCCGGCGGCGGCACTACGCGTCGCTGTCCCACCGGAGGGTCAATTTGCGGGACTGGCGAAATTCATAGCCGCTGGGAGGCACGCTCTGCGCTCGTTCCAATCGCAAGTTGCGCAGCCTGCCGAGGAGAGCCTGCAGTCCGAGGCGTACTTCGGCCTTGGCGAGATGGGATCCAAGACAGGCATGCGCACCCGTAGCGAAGCCCAGGTGCCGCCGGCTGTTGGCGCGATCCAAATCAAATAGGCCCGGATTTGCAAAGACCGAAGGGTCGCGATTGGCAGCCCCCAGCATGCAATTCACCGTGTCGTGGGACGTGAATTCGACGCCTCGCCACACAAACGGTGCAAGAACGTGGCGAGTGGCGGATTGCACCGGGCTCAGCCAGCGCATCGTCTCTTCGATGAGCTGAGGCAGCAGCGCGAGATCGGCTTGTACCCGTCGCAAAACATCCGGATGTTCGAATAGCGCCCAGAGGCTGTTGAGCAACAGCGCCTCGACCGTTGAAATGCCGCCGAAGAAAACGATGGAGAGATTGCGCTTGATTTCATCGTTGCTGAGCCGTATCTCTGCCGGGGAATGAACCAATCGGGCGAGCAGGGAATTGCTGTCCGCCGCCGTCGACGAATGGATCGCGGCATCCAACAGCCCATGGAATTCGGCGACACTGCGCCTTGCATGTCCGCGGATCGCAGGATCGCCGGTAAAATTCGCCAGCGCAGCCTCAAAGCTGTCGTACCAGCGGCGCATTTGCGGTTCAATCGCCGCCGGCAGGCCGCAGACCAGAAGCATGACTCGAATCGGCAGCCGACTGGCAAATACCGAGCGTATTTCCGCCTGACCCTGACCCGCGAATTCCTCGATCAGCGCTGCGGCGGCCGCCTCAATGGCCGCCTCCAAATGGTCGCGGACGAAGGTTGGCGTGAATGATTGCCGCAGCGCTTGGCGGTAACGCTCATGCGTTGCGCCCTCCGTCGTCAATATATTCGCGCCAAAGGTGTCGGCAATGGTCGATTGCGGGGAGTCCGTGGTGAGTCGGGAAGTGTCGAGCAGTGCCGTACGTACGTCCTCGAAGTCCACGACGTACCACATCTTCAGGACTGCAATCCACGAGATCGGCTCGCGGTCCCGCAGGCGCTCAAACGCGGGATAGGGATCACGCTCGAGTTCCGCCAGCGAAATCTCTCGGCCCACCGGAAACCGCTTTTCTCTCGCGAAACTCATGCAGATAGGTGCGGTCCGCGCGGCCCGAGCTATTTCAGCGAAGCGGGCACGGCGGTTGCAATAACCCAAGCTTCAACGGCGGCCGTGTCGGCAATCTCTCCATTGTAAGTCAGCACGGGCTCGAAGGGTCCGACCTGACGCGGGCTGCCGGGGTCCACGGATTGCAGAGTGGAGAACATTGAATAACCGGAGGGCAGGTATTGTTCGCGCACATCGACGAAGTGAGTAGCGGCATCGGTCGTTTGACCGACATGGAAAGCGCCGAGAGTGCGAAAATCGTCCGTAACCGCCAGGCAGGAACTGAAACAGAGGTTGTCCGTCAAAAGAATCAAACGTCCCTTCAGCAGCGATGGCGGCTGCGCCGTGAAAGGCGGCTTGGTCGGCGCGACCGGGCAGGTGAGGGAGCCGGAAAAATCCTTGCCCCGAGCACGGGCGTCGCGGGCGTTGCGAAGCGTGTCCTCAACCATCGCTTGGAGTTCGGCGCCGCCGCGCTCAACAAGCGCGGTGGTCTGGAGAAATTCCAATTGTTTGATGTTGCCTTCCGAAGCCCGCCACGCGCCGTCGGGGCCGCCGCAGTTGTCGGAAATCGGACTCAAGCGTGCGTCGACTGCGGCCGCACCGAGAAGGGAGGTCGCGATCTGTCGCCCCATGACCGAAGAGCCGCCGCCGTTGCCGCGCAAGTCCAGCACCACATACGGTGCTTCTCGCAGCGCGGCTTTTTGCTCCTCAACCGCTTTCACCACCGCACGGGCCCGATCGCTCTGCAAGTCTTGAAGGGCGATCCAATATCCCTGGCCGACCTGTCGCACCCCAAATCCCGCGGCGCCTGCGCCGATCGCCTTCTTTATTCGGGGCAGCAAGTTCTCGCGCTTGATCCGCACCCAGTCCAGGGTCACGGAGCGGCGTTGGGCGTGGGATTCGAATAGGCATGACTTGGGACGCGTGATGAAAGGGTTGCCCTCATCGATCAGCAGCCAAGGCGCGTTCTGGATCTGCTGCGCACCGACGCTCCAGACTGCATGGAAGCCGCCGATGTTTTTGCCTGCCAGATCCTCTACCGCCTCACCGTCGCAGCTCAACAGGGAGGCGCCGAGCAGCGCGCCCTGATCGCCCTCGGTGTCGCTGACAATCCAGGCGGTGCCTCGCTTGCTGACGATGATCCCGGCCCAGCGGGGCAGATTGAGCACGAAAGTTGGACGGCTCCAGATGTGCTTGTCGCCCATGTCGGTGGCAAAGCCGGCGAGCACGAACAGGTAGCCAGGATAGGAGGTCACGGTGTGGGCGCGCTCCAGCGCCCGAGTGTGCGCACTGGCCAAGGCTTGCTGAAAGACGATGTCGTGTAGTTCCGGCGCGGCGCCGGGATGATTGTCCCGAAGCAAGCGATACGCTGCCTCCACGTCTTGCACGGCGATCGCGCTCCAGCGCGGATCCGCGGGTGCTTTAAAGGCATCGATACCCCAGGAGGGAATCTGTGCAAACGCAGCAGGAGCGGCGGCCGTGAGCGCGAGTAGGGTCGCCAACATCGTCACAGCGCTCAGCCTGAAAGTCACGGTCCCCATCCTTATGAGTTCTTGTGTTCTCGCCCCTTGAATCCGATTGTCAGGGCTTCCTCGAGTATCTGCAACTAGCCCATGGATGACGTAACATTGCGGTGTCGGTACATCGGAATAGGGGATACAAATGCTCCGTTGTCGCATCGGTATTCTGCTCTGCGCGGCGTCGTTCCTTATCGGGTCCGCACACGCGGCCGGAGCTGGCGCTGCGCCCTCGGATGCGGAAATTCACCAGATTCTCGTCAATCGAATCGACAACGAGAAACAAGGTGTGGGAATTGTTGTCGGCGTCATTGATGCCAAAGGGCGGCACGTCGTTTCCTACGGCCACCTTGAAAAGGGTGACAATCGCCCGCTCGACGGGGACACGATCTTCGAGATTGGATCCATAACCAAGGTCTTCACTGCGCTGCTGCTCACCGACATGGCGCAGCGGGGAGAAGTCAAGCTCGATGACCCGATTTCAAAATACCTGCCCGCAACGGCGAAGATCCCTCAGCGCAACGGCAAGCAAATCACCCTGGTGGACCTGGCCACACACACCTCCGGATTGCCGCGGATGCCCTCGAATTTCAATCCCAAGGACCCTGCAAATCCCTACGTTGACTACACCGAAGATCAGCTCCTTGCCTTTCTATCCTCTTATGAGTTGCCGCGCGACATTGGGGTGAAGTTCGTCTACTCGAATCTCGGCTTTGGATTGCTGGGACTGGGGCTGGCACGCCGCAACGGCAGCGACTACGAAACGTTGGTCGAGTCGCACATCTGCGAACCGCTCGGCATGAAAAGCACACGCATCACGCTGACGCCCGAGATGGAGCAGCGATTTGCGGCCGGCCACAGCGCCGATCTCGTGACCGTGTCGCGCTGGGATCTGACGTCGCTCGCGGGAGCTGGTGCGTTGCGTTCGAGCACGAATGACATGTTGAAATTCCTGGCGGCAGCGATGGGCTATTCGCATACGAATCTAGCGCCCGCGTTCAAGGCGCTGTTGTCGGTGAAGCGGCCCACGGGGCAGGCTTTCATGGACACTGCGCTGGGTTGGGTCGTTGACTCCCGCGGCGGCGGCGAGATCATTTGGAAGAACGGCGGCACCGGCGGATATCGCACCTTCATCGGCTACTCACCGCGCACCGGCGTGGGCATTGTCGCTCTCTCCAATGCTTCGACCGCCGCCGGCACCGATGACATCGGATTACACCTGCTCGATGGGCGATTCCCGCTGGAAGTACCCGAGGGTTCGCCGCGAGAAAGTGCGGTCAGCGGCAACGTCTTGGAGGGTTACCTGGGCCGCTACAAACTGGGTCCCACGTCGGTGGTCACCATTACGCGAGACGGCGACCAGCTTTATGCCGAATTGACCGGGCAGCCGCGCGCCGCGATTTACCCCAAGGAAGAGCGGCAGTTTTTCTACAAAATTGTCGATGCGCAAATCACATTCCAGGTGGATGCGCAGGGCCACGCCACCTCATTGGTGCTTCACCAAGGCGGGCGTGATCTGACCGCCAACCGCATCACGGATATGGAAGCCAAGCAATTGGAAGACGCGCTGGCGAAGCGGTTCAAAGATCAAATAGCGGCCCCCGGCAGCGAAGCCGCCACGCGAAGACTCGTCGAGCAAATGCAGCACAAGGCGGTGGACTATGCGCAATTTACCCCGGAGTTCGCGGTGCTCGCCCGTCAATACGCCTCGGTCACCGACGGTCTGATCGGCGGCCTCGGCGCCGTGCAATCACGGACATTCAAAGGCGTTGGGCCCGGCGGTGCCGACATTTATGAGATCAAATTCGAGGGCGGGGTGATCGACTGGAGGATTGTGATGGCGGCTGACGGGAAAGTGGCTGGCGTGGGAATCCGCAAGATGCCCTAGATTGCCCGTTACGTCTCGTACTTCTCATTTCGCAGGCCGCGCGATGCTGCGAGCAGATCCTCGACGTGGACCTGCAGTCGGCTCGCGATCGCCTTGATCTCGCCCGCCGTCACGGGCCGCCCTTCCAGTTCTCTATTTTCCAGATCCAGAACCAATTTTTTAATCGATGATGCGGTTTCGTCCAAAACTTGACGGTGATTGTTATGTTTCGTCTCGGTCATTATTGGATGATTCCCTTCTGACACACCAGAACGAATTCTTTCAGGTCGTGTCGAGCATCTCCAGCGCCGTTCGCCGCGTCTGCAGCGGCGTCTGTTCCTACACGGCGTCGGCGCCTTCTGTCGGGTCTCTGCGCGAATCATCGGAGAGCAGGGTGTGTAGGGAGGGGCTGAGGATATCGGTGAGATTCGCCAATTTTTCGTAGAGCGAAGCGATCAACAGGAGTTGGCTTCGCGCTTCGGCATCACGTAGTTGCCGCGCTTTGGCTCGAATGACCCGCGCTTCTCGCCGGTAATCCTGATTTTTTTCCGGCAACTCGGGCAACATTCGGCGAGCCTAGCAGACTGATTTCGTAGGAGATGAAGGGGGGCAAAGTACCAAGCATTCGTAGGATATTGCCTACACTTAAAATGCTAGGGCAGCTTGCGCGCTTCGATCTCAATGGCCTTGGCGATCTTCACGGCGGTTTCCGCAATTTCCGTGATTCGAGAGGCGACGAGCCCGCTGAACCGGTCGTAGTGCGCGGCGGCCATGCCGCCTGCAATGCTCGCGGCTGCCTGAATCAGTTGTGCTTGGTCCATAGTAGAGTTTCCGACTGAGGTTTGTGGATTGAGTCTACCCGAGCATCGCGCGCACGCGTCGCTTTCTTGGACAGTGGTATCCAAAAACAGTCGGAAGGTGGGCTGGACGCGCGGCGATTTGCGTTGAAATAATCAGTGTCCTCATCGGCTTGTCCGGGCAACGCATCATGACGGACGTTATTTGGCGGGAGCGGCGCGAGAGCTACCATGAAGAAAGCGCCTGACTATACTGAAAGTCAGATTGTGGAAATCCTGCGCGAAGCGCGCAGCACTTCGGTTAACGATGTCGCCGTGAAGCATAACGTCAGCGAGGCGGCCATTTACGCGTGGCACAACAAATTTGGGCGATTGGGTGCCGAAGAGATTCGACGATTGCGCCATTTAAAGTCGCAGCATGCCCGGCGTCAAAGATTAGTGCGCTAGGGCAGCCGGCAAAACGACACGATCGCCCTCAGCGTCTCACATCGGACGCGGCGCGCTGATCGATTGCACACAGATGTGCGGGCTGAGCGCTGACAGAAAATCCGCGGGATCAAACAGCTCCGCCGGCGCGAAGGCACCCGCTTTACATCGCTTTTGCGAGAGCACGCGCATACAGGCCTCCACAATGAGGGGTGCCGAAACGGCGTAGATGTCGTGGCCGGAGGCGGCCAACCGCCTGGATTGGGCGTCTCCCGAAGCGAACACATCCATGACAAAGTTCTGACGGGTGCGACGGACGGCTGTCCCGCACCCATGCCCTGCGAATACTTCAGATCGGCGCAAAAGCGCCGCTCGGCGACTCGAGGCCGAAAATGAGCGGATCGCGAGCCGGGCGCAAGTGACGCATTACTTCCTGAGGCATCAAGGGACGCTTCGTTTTCGGCGCGTACAATGCTGAAATGACGGTGGAGTTCAAGGCCAGAGGTGTAATCGGACGGGGTACTTATGCCAAGAATCAAGCGAAAACGTGCCGCCAAATCGCTGCCGCACGCCTATGAAGTGAAGGCTGAAATCTCCAACGCGACGCTCGCGAAGGCGAAGTCCGCGCTGACACTGCAGATCTATCGCAAGGATCTGAAGCTCGGGGAGCTGCAGATCGGACGCGGATCGCTGTTTTGGGCCGGCGCGCGCCGTCAGTCCGCGAAGCGAATTCACTGGGGCCGATTCGCTGAAATGATGGATCGCTTGGCGTACGAAAATCCTTGAGACTTCCGGGCGTACCGACCGCCATGACGGGAAAACCGGCGCCGTGTCGATGTACATGCAAGCCAAAGTGACCGGGCTATCGATTGCGGCCGTGGCGATGCTGCTTTGCTGCAGCGCTGCGTCCGCGGAGTCGGTACCTTTGATTTACGCGCATGGCACGCTGCAGGTGCCTGCCATCATCAACGGCAGAGTTTCGCTTAATTTCACCATTGATAGCGGCGCGACGGACGTTTCCATTCCCGCGAGCTTATTTTCGACTCTCAGTCGCAATGGCGTCGTGTCGCGTCAGGACCTTCTCGACAAGCGGATGTACAAACTGGCGGACGGATCGGGGGAGGTCTCGCAACGCTTTCGCATCCGCTCTTTGCGAGTCGGTAAATTGGAAGTGCGCGATGTCATCGCGTCGGTCGGCGATTCCGGGGGATTATTATTGCTGGGACAGAGCTTTCTATCGCGGCTCAAATCTTGGTCGATTGATAATGAGCGCCAAACCCTGCTGATTACCGAGTCAGCCGCTTCCCGATCGCCGGTGATCTCGCCGCGCGAAGAAGATGGTAAAAAAGGGGCCGGCAATTGGGTGGCCGTCACGGCGCTCGATAGCCCGGCGGGAGCATACTTTGTAAAAACGTCGAGCTTCCGGGGCAGCGAAGATCTGCGTTCGGTTTGGGAAAAGCACGTTTTTCCGCCGCACACCGAAAAGTGGCAGGGCAAGTGGGTGAACTATGCGATGGACCACTGGCAATTCGACTGCGCGCAGGAGAGAGTCAAATTGGACGCGCGGACGGACTACTACGAAGACGGAACGCACTGGGTCGCGGACGCCAAGCTGATTTCATCAACCGCGTGGCACCACGTCCCCGCGGATACCATTAAAGACGGCGAAATGAAGCTTCTGTGCGATTGGCAACCCCAATAGCGACGGGGAGAAAAGGTATCGACCCGCTATCGCTACCAATCCCACATGGTGCCGTCTTGCAACCGCGCGATGGGCAGCTGTTTCGGCGAGTACGGATAGCGTGCGGCCAGCGTCTCGTCGATGTCCACGCCATGTCCGGGACTCTCACCGCAAAACAATCGTCCGGCGCGAAATACATAGTCATGCGGAAACACCGCGAGCGTTTCGGCGCAGTGATGCATGTATTCTTGGATGCCGAAATTCGGAACCCACGCGTCGAAGTGAAGCGCTGCCCCCATGCATACCGGGGAAAGATCGGTCGCACCGTGAAAGCCCGTGCGCACGCTATGCAGCGCCGCAAAGTCGGCGATCCGCCGCACGTGGGTGATGCCGCCGGCGTGAACAATCGTCGTCCGAATGAAATCGATCAAACGCGCTTCGATGAGGTGCTTGCAATCCCAGATGGAGTTGAACACTTCGCCCACCGCGAGCGGCGTGACTGAATGGCGGCGGATCAACTCGAAATTCGCCTGGTTTTCCGCCGGCGTCGCGTCCTCGAGCCAGAATAAGCGAAACGGCTCAAGATCGCGCGCCAGGCGCGCCGCTTCGATGGGCGTCAAACGGTGATGCACATCGTGCAACAGTTCGACTTGCGGGCCGTGATCCGAGCGCAGCTGTGCGAACAGTTCGGGTACGGTGCGCAGGTATTGCGGCGTCGACCACACTGTCTCGAGCGGTCGGGCGCTTTCCGCCGGCTCGTATCCGAACTTTTCGCTCGAGACCCCGTAGGCGTTGTGCAGCCCCGGCACTCCGGATTGGGCGCGCACGGCCAGATAGCCCATGTCAATGTACCGGCCCACCTCGTCGCTGGTCTGCGCAAGGCTTTCGCCGTTGGCATGGCCGTAGACGAGCGCCCCCACTCGCGAGCGACCGCCGAGCATTTGGTACAGAGGCAGCCTCGCCAGCTTTCCAAGGATGTCCCACAGCGCGACATCCACTGCGGCGATCGCCGTCATGGTCACAGGACCCCGGCGCCAGTAGGCGCCTCGATACAAGAATTGCCAGGTGTCTTCGATCTGTCCCGCGTCGCGGCCGATCAGGTTCGGCACGACATGCTCTTGCAGGTAGCCGGCGACCGCCAGCTCGCGGCCATTCAACGTCGCATCGCCCAGCCCATACACTCCCGAGCGGGTTTCAACTTTGAGCGTGACGAAGTTTCGACCCGGACAGGTAACGATGACGCGCGCCGAGACAATTTGTCGGTCGCGGACCGAACCCTCAGGGTTAAGCGGTTGCGTCTGATTCATGTGTTTTCTTTGATAGATATATAAATAATTGATTTATAATAACTTATATGCTCGCGACGCCGTCACTGCCGGCGCGGCGCTCGAGTCGGCGGCACTGCCACCCAGGTGATGGCGACCAGCGCAGCGAAGGCGAGATAACCCGCGGTAAACACCCAAGTGGGCGCGTCGTAAAAGAGGATGCGATCGACCCAGCGCTCGATAAAGCCCGTGAAGATCTGCTCCCCGCGGAGCCGATCTTCCCAAACCGTCAAGGGGCAGGCAATGCCCAAGAGCGACTCAGCCGCGATCACGGCAATGGCGATGAGATGGAGCAATCGCCAGCGCCAACTTCTAACCCAAGTCCAGTGCCGCGCGGCGCCCCAGTAAATGAGCGGCACGCCGAGCAACACGAATAGGACGATGAATAAATGGACAACTACGATGGCGTCAGCGAGCACAATGCGCCATTTTGCAGGTCCTAGGCGCGGTCTTGTTCCTGCAGCAATCGTTTGACGTGGCGATGGATCAACACGGGAACATAGGTCTTGATGCGGGCAGACCCCTCCAGCTTCGCACGCTCACGCGTATAGACTCTTGCGACGAGTTCGAGCGGCATCTGGGTTTCGCGCGCCAATAACTCGATTTCTGTCTCGACATGAGACAGGTCGCCGATCTCGAGTTCGTTCCGGGGGAGAGTTGCGGGTTTCATGCGCTGATATATTACTTGCGAATGGGCGGGGTGGCTCTTTTGAAATTTAAATTTGCCATTTCGGCCTCATCGTGGGCCGGAAATTTTACATGCGGGTGCCCAGCTGAGGTGATCGGCCGTTCCGGCTCACACGATATGGAACTGATACAGCCAAGTCTCGGATAGCGTCTGCTCGCCGTTCTTGAGGTACAGCCGCATGTCGACGACCTTGGGACCAGAACCGGTGAAGTCGAATTGCGCGCGCCAATGTCCCGGCACGCCATCGGGTACCGCTTCAGTGAAAATATAGGAGAAGGTGCCCGACGACGACCAGAGTATGGGTTTGGGCTTGACACCGAATGGCAGCGCTGCGAGCGGACCCCCGAGGAATTCCACCACGAATTTGTGCACGCCCTTGGGGCGTACCTTGCCCGGCTCGCCGCCGCGGCCGAGACGCGTTGCCACACAACGCGCGAGGTCCGTCTCGTGGGGTTCGCTCGCGCACCATTGCAGGCGATAGCGATAGCGCAGGCTGGAACCCATCCTCACCGGCTGTTTGGGCACCCACATCGCGACGATGTTGTCTTCTGTTTCGTCGGCAGTTGGCAGTTCGACCAGCTGGACCGCGCCTTCGCCCCAATCGTGCAGCGGCTCGACCCACAGGCTCGGGCGGCGATCGTAGCGGACGCCGTCGAGGTAATGGTCGAAGTTCCGGTCGCGTTGTAGCAGGCCGAAGCCGCGCGGCGTCTTGTCGTCAAACGTGGAGACCGAAGGAGCGTCAGGGTTATTCAACGGTCGCCAGATGTATTCGCCGGCGCCCGTCCACTGTGCAAGGCCATCCGAGTCATGCACTTCCGGCCGCCAATCGATGGCAGTCGGCTTTATGGTCTCGGAGAACCAGAACATCGAGCTCATGGGCGCGATGCCGAGTTGACTGATGTCCCGGCGTGGAAATAAGCGCGCGTCGACTTCCATCACGACGCCGTTGTTCCGTTGCAGCACGAATCGATAGGCGCCGCTCAGACTGGGACCATCCAGCGCCGCATAGACCACCATCTGGTTGGTCCCGTCGGCCGGGGGCTCGAAGTAGAAGTGGGTGAAGTCGGGAAATTCTTCCCGCCGGCCGGGCGTAGACACATCGATCGCGATGCCGCGCGCGGACAGCCCATACTGGCCCAGTTCGCCGATGCCGCGGAAATAGGAGGCGCCCAGGAAAGCTGCCCAGTCATTGCTGTGCCAGTCGAGGTTGCGAACATCGCCCAGCCGGCTTTCCTGTATTCGAAACCCCGCGAATCCCGCGTCCTTAGGCAGCTCGCGTGCGGGACTGTTCGCTGGCATGTTGAAATAGGCGGAGTCGTAGAGGATCTCGCTGGCGGTCGCGGCCTCCCCTGAGGCGGACAGCACGAACATATGAACCGGGGTGCGGAAGTACTTGCCGAGCGCGAAGAAGGTGACCGGATATTGGCCGGGACCATCGCGGAACAGGGCATTGCTGGTGTCAAACTTGAGCTTGCCGTGTTCATCGTAACCGATTCGGTCCAGCACGCCCTGAGGCAACGAATTGTCGGGTACATATGCGGTCGCGGACCGCTGCTTCATCTCATTGACGAGACCCTTGAATGAGAATGGCTGTGGCTTTCCGAGCTTCAGTGCCGAGACGGCGGCGAATCCACGAAGCGGCAAACTCAAGATTGATAGAGCGAGAGAGGAGGCTGCGCCGGTAAGAACGCTACGACGGTCGATCATCATGAGTCGGCGTATGCTCGCCGTCCATCGGAGGCTTCGAAGTAGGCCGACTGCGCGACCGGCTGTCGATAAACTCCTACAGGCGGGTCCGAGTTCTATATCGGCGCATCTTGAAGAAAACGCCGCAATGGCTCATCGAGCACCAGCGCCGACTACCGTTCTTGGTGTCGTCATAAAAAAGCCAACCACAGGCGTCCGGCGCCTGGCAACGCCTCAAGCGGGTGAGGTCGGAAGTAAGAAGTTCAAGCACGGATAAGGCGATCGCCCCGAGCGGCTCGTGGTGTGCTGGACTCAACCTGATTGGCCGCAACCAACCTTTGGCACCGGGATCAACGCTCAGTCGGCGCCACGCGCAATGCACCCATTTATCGAGTTCTCGAACGGAATTCCTCGGAACCGGAGTCCCGTCAATCAACGCCGAAAACAGAGCATGGAGACGGTCTCTCAGTCGCCGCACATCGGCGCCGGCCGACGGTGCAATGCGTTGCAATTTTCGCGAGCGGCTAGACGGATCGATCGCCCCCGCGCGCAAACTCCACTGCAGAAAACGCTTCGGCGTGCTGATGTAGTCCTCCAACACGGATGTATGGCGATCGTGAATCGTATTGACGAAGTTCAGGCACAGCCGGCCGCCGTCGAGGCGCACGTCGGCGATCGGCCGCGGTTGAAGTGCTCTGATCCTCAAGCTTGACTCTGCATTATCGCGCGAGTATACCGGCAAACAGGTTTTAGCCGGTAACCCCATAATGCGAATGCGGCGCAGCGATCAGAAGTCACAGCCAAATCGCCCGAACGATTGCAATGGCCGCTCAAGATCAACGCTGCGCGTGCTGAGTCTCGCGGGCATTGCGATCGCGCTCTGCCAATTCTCTTCGGCCGCGAAAGCCGAAGAAGCAGTTTTAACCTTCGGGCACGCGGCAGTCGCGCTCAATGGCCCCTGGAAGTTGCAACTAGGAGATGATCCGCGGTGGGCGGAGCCAAGCTTCAACGATTCGTCCTGGGAAACCATCGACCTGACGCCCAAGCCGGGGGCGCATGATGGCGATGGCGGCCTCACGAACTACGCTGCAGGGTGGGCTGCGCACGGCCATCGCGGCTATGCGGGCTTCGCCTGGTATCGAATGACGGTTCGAGTCGCGGATCCGGAAGCCGACAAGCTCTGGCTGGCCGGACCGGCACTGGTGGACAACGCGTATCAGCTGTATGTCGGCGGCCGTCTCCTCGGCGGCATCGGCGATTTTTCCCGCACGCCTCCGGGCGTCATGGCGATACAGCCGCGCCTATTCGCTCTGCCGCGGGACCTATGGGTCGCGAATGGCCGCGAATGGACTACAGTCATCGCTTTCCGCGTGGCGCTGCTGAAGGGCACTTCGGCGGCCACCGCGCCCGATGGTGGCGGTATTCATATCGCGCCTGTTCTCGGGACCGAGGGAGGCGTCCGAGACCACTATCGGCTGCAATGGCTCGAAAAAGCCGAAGCCTTTGCGGTGGATGCGGCCGAGCCCGTGTTTCTTCTCGTCCTCGCCGCCATGGCCCTGAGCATGTTGCCATTCGATCGCAAGGATCATTTCAATGTCTGGATCGCGGCAGCGCTGATTCTTTTGGGAGCGGCATGGTTCAATCAGCCGCTCTTTTGGATGGCGCATTTCGAGTCGCTCAAAGACTTCGTCGTATGGCGAGTCACCATCATTGACGGGCTGCTGCTCGGAACCTGGATCATGGCGTGGCGCGCGGCATTGAGTCTGCAAAGTTTGCGTTGGATGGGCTACGTCTGCGCGGGGCTCACGGTCATGTATCTGATTGCCCGGCCGCTCAGCACACCGCTGCTGTTGCCCGAATTGTCCCCCGCGCTGATCGGCGCTTTTGCGGTCGTCATCAAGGCGACCCGGATCGGTTTCTTGCTGCTGCTTCTGGTTGTGATGTGGCTTGGATTCTCCCCCAGAGGCCGGTGGCTAGCGTACCTGGCGATCCTCACGGGGTCGGTCAGTATTTTTGCTCGAGAGCTCAACGAACTCGGTGTGCCGGGAATCTGGTTTCCCTATGGCGTGGGCTTGTCACGCAGCGAATGCGCCAACGCGGCATTCGCCGCGGTCCTGTTCATCTACCTGACTCAGAGGTTGTGGCGCTTTGCTCCGCGCGTTCAGCGCGCGGCGGCGTAAAACCATAATCAATTCATGGAGAGTGCCGCGGCGCGCGCCGCGCATGGCGAATTCTCAGAATATGGCGGATCAAGGAGGGGGCGAGGGAAGCGCCGCTTCCCTGACCCGCCAGGCGCGACCTCAATGTTTCCAGACCGGCGTTGCAAGGAAGGTCTGAAAGGTCGTCGTCGTGCCGGTAATCTCTCCCCGATCATTGACATCGAAGGCGAGAAACAGAGGCACGCTGACAGGCGAACCGGGTTCGATGAGATCATTGAGGTTTCGGGTCACGCCATTGACGCGGACCCAGGGATGGGTGTTCCCGTTGGGATCGTTGGAATAACCCACAATGATTCCCTGATTGTTGATGCTGGACGCCGTACCCGCGACATCGCCTTTCAGCATCGGAATCCAATGCCATCCCTCTTTCTTGCTCCAGCGGAAGGGTGGGGTGAGCAAACCGTCCGGATCGTTCGGGACTCCGGCAAATCCGACCACATCGCCCCGCTCGTTGATCATCATCGGGGTATTCCACCAGGGAGCGAGAGGCCCGAAGGGGTTGATCATTTCGATCGCAATGCCATGCTCCCACAATATTGCATGCCGCGCCGAGTTAAACCCCACCGCAAACTCGCAATCGCCGGAGATGCCGACGATTTGTCCCCGATCATTGAGTGCCGTGGCGGCGCCCGATCCGTCCGTGCCAACAAGCGGCAGCGCGCGGACCTGGTCTCGGCGCGGACCCCAGACGACCGGCTTGAACTGAAAGACTTGAGGTGCGACGCAGGTTGAATCGTGCACCGTATTCTCCGCCCAACCGACCGTCTCACCAAAGTTGTTGGTGCCGGTTGCAAAGCCATTGGTACCTCCGAGCGTGGGCAGAGCCCGCATCTTTTGGGTGATGGGATCCCAGACAAATCCCAGACAAACATTGAAATTAGGATTGGGCAGGAACGCTCCGCAACTCCAACCTTCCTTGTTGGGATCCATCGCGTCGGTGAGTGAAATGCCGGAAACGAGCCCCAGAATATTCTTGACCGGCCATTGCACCCGGCTGCTGAGGCCTGTTCCCGTGCCAAGGGTCTTCATGTCCACCAATTGTCCGAATGCCCAGAGGCTCGCGTGAATGGCGCCATTGGTCAGCGTGTAACTGCCTGCAACGACGCCGGCATCATTGATGCTATTGCCGACGGCATTGTGATTGGCGCCGGTATTCGGGTCGCTGAGCAGGGTTATGCGGTACGCCAGCGGAGCCGGTGGATCTGCGGCGCACGTATATGTAACAGCAATGCAGCTGGCAATCGCCAATAGAACTTGCGAAATCGGACGCATCGGATTCTCCTCTGACGGAGCAGGCCTGCGCTCTACTCGAGTTCCGGCAGTGCTGCTCCGCCCTGAATTGTTTATCCCACGCGACGACATTACCCCCGAGGATTCGCGCAAACCGGCTGTATCAGGACATCGCACGATGTCGGTCGGTGCGCTTAAGTTTCCTGGGAAGCCCACAGGTGAAAGACCGCATAGCCTCGAAACGGGCGCCAACATTCGGCCCGCTCCTCGAGCGCCAGGGCCGTCAGGGGTTTGTCAGCAGTTGAAGCCAGGCGACGCAATATCAGATCTCCAGACGGAAATGCATCGGGCTCACCCAAGCCCCGCAGCTCTACATAACCCGCGGTCCAGCGGCCCACCCCCGGCAACGCACACAGCATCCGGCTGATTTCCGCACTGGGTGCGTCGAATCGGATGCGCTTATCGCACACGCGTCGCGCCAACTGGCGCAACGCCTCGCAACGGGAACTGGTAAGTCCCAACTCGTGCAGATTGGTATCGGCAAGTACCGCCGCAGTGGGGAAGAGATAACGGACCCCGCTGCCCGGGGCATCGATCGGCCGGCCAATCCGTTCGATCAATCGTAGAAGGAGGCCACGCGAGGCCGCGTTGCCGCGCTGTCCTAAAATTGCACACACACTGCACTCGAAGGCATCCCAGGCGCCGGGAATTCTCAAGCCCGGTCGTCGACTCAGCAGGGGCAGCAGAAGCGGTTCATTGTGCATCGCCGCTGCGATGCGCCCTGGATCGGCTGCGAGATCGAACATTCGCCGAACTGAGGCCAGGAGCATCGGCAACTCCGCTGGCATGGCCCCTTGGATCTTTACCTGCAGCGCATGTGCGTGGGCCACCGGTCGAATCTGTAGCAGCGCATACCCGCTCGGCGTGAGTGCCGCCCGCAAATAACGCTCGGCTGTGACGGATTCGACGCCGGGGATCGCGTTAGCCGCCAGAAATGCTCGCATGTGGCCCCAGTCGTAGGGGGGCCGGAAGCTGAGCCGAAGCGAAATTTCGGCACCCTCGCTCTTTTCGCTTCCGGCGCGCTTTCCTTTGCGAAGTTCTCTCGGGGACTTTCGATAGGTTGTTCGAAAGGCGTCGTTGAAGCGGCGGATGCTTCGGAATCCGGACGCGTGCGCGATATCCGTGATGGGCAGAAGAGTCTCATCCAATAGACGCTTCGCGAAGTGCAGTCGGCGCGTCTGCGCGACCGTCGCCGGCGAGGCGCCGACGTGTTGGGCGAACAGTCGATTGAGGTGGCGAGTCCCAATGCCGAGCCGATTGGCGAGTTCGCCTAATGAGGATTGATCCAGGACGCCATCCTGAATGAGCCTGAGCGCTCGTTGCACGACAGCGGAAGTACCCGTCCATGCGGGAGACCCCGGCGCCGCCTCAGGGCGGCAACGTAAGCAGGGGCGATAGCCGGCTTCCGCGGCTTCCTCCGCCGTCGAGAAGTAGCGGACATTCGAATCGTTCGAGAATCGCGAAGGACATATCGGGCGGCAATAAATCCGCGTCGATCGAACCGCAATGAAGAAGCGACCGTCAAAACGGGCATCGCGGCTGCGGCGTGCTCGATCAAGTACGTCCCGAGTCAGGCCGGAGACTGCTTCCACAGGCGTCAGAATAGTCTCAGGCCGCTCGCGATACTAGCCATATCCGGCTATGACACGACAAATCGAGCTTGGGCGCTAAAGGCGTCGCGCCCGTACGGGACGGCTTACTCCGGCGTGGATGCGGACACCGCACTCATCGAGAAGTCGTTCGATGGTTTTTCGCGGCCGGCTCGCGTGAGAGGACAAGAGATGCAAAACGCTGGACATGGACTGCGCCTCAACTCGAATCTCAAGTTTGCAAGGGCAAACTCTCGGCCGTCAAGACCTGCCCAGATCGAGGCGGCCCCACCGGACCCGGGTTGTGGCGATACCTTTGGGCTTCTTCGATGCGTCGCGCTTCGGACAGGGCTTCGCGTGCGATGGCGTCGATCGTGGCATCGACGCTCACGAGATCGCTGGATTCGGGTTGTTCGGCCATGGTTATTTGCGATCCGCCATATTGGCGCCAAGTTTTTCGTCAGTGCTCTTGCCGGGTTTGAGGACGTCGCCCTCAATTCCGTCGCCAGCCGCTTGCGTTGCCGCAAACTTCTCGAAGCGTGAAGCACTTTGGCGCTGCCGCTTAGTTTGGTCGCTTTTCAACGGGCCGGGGTGGTCTGGGCGATCGGCCGTGGGCTTGTTCATGTGCACCTCGGAATCCACGATGGGTGATATTTCCTGTCTCACCTGTTGCTCCGCCGCGAGCCAATCATCAAGGGCATGCGTTCCCAAAAATCCGCGCTTTTGGGCCAGGCAGTAAGCTGCCTCGGCAATCCTGCGATGCCACTCCGGCTCTTGCGGCGGGTCGAAGGAGCGCGGTGGTCTTTCAGTCATCACAGATGATCCTATTGCGCCCGGGTCTGGTGTTTTGTCAGGCAATTGCGCCAAGAGATGTCGGATGGAGTCTGAAACGAGGCCTTGATCTAAGATAAAGGTGCGAAGATATCGCCGTAGAATCCCGATCCGAAGAGGGAGGTTGTATCCGGAGCATCTGCAAACCGCGATCGCCATGGCGTCTTGGCATGGGTGCCGCCGCCGCCATCGCGCTGGCATCCTGCGGCGGTCACGGTAAGTCCATCATCGTCGATCGGGAAATATTGATTACCGGCCTCAAGCCCCATGTGGATGCAATCGCGCAAACGCGGGATGGCGGCTTTGTCGTCACCGGCTTCGGACCCACGGGGTGGGCGGCCGCAACAGACCGCCTCGGGACTATTCGCTGGCAATTCGTCGATCCGATCGACGGCAGCATCGATACCGGCCGTCAATCGGGTCCGCAATCCGAATTTCATGGTGTCGTATCCTTGGCGAACGGCAATACCTTACTGTGCGGCGGTAAATATAAAGACGGACACACACAGAGCCTGTTGGTCATACTCGATGGCACCGGCGGTGTCGTTGAACGGCGCATGCAGGTGCCGAACGATGATCCCCATTTTATTCATTCCAACTTTTATCAATGCTTCCGCGTGCAGGACCGAATACTCCTGCTCGGGAATGCGAACGACGGCACGCATGGCTACATCTGGTTGGTGGAACTCGACGGCAATGGGGTGAAGCAGCGGCAGACCTTCGTGGACAACGTGCCGTCCGAGAAGATGGGTGATTCGGGACCAAGTTTTGTTTTTACCGCGTGGGATTCGAACGACAGCCTTCGGATCATGAGGACCAATGACAAGGGCGAGACGCTTGCAAAGCGAGTGATGGCAGGCGAGTTCATTGTAAAACTACGCTCGACCGCGGATTCGCGCCAGGATTCGGTTATTGTCTATCACGCGGGAGCTGCAACCCTTTATACGCTCGATGAGCACCTGCGGGACGTTCGGCCGCCGAAGTCGATTGTGAACTTCGATGCCTTGGCGGGCTGCGGCTACGTGCTTGGCGACGGCTCAATCGCGCTATTCGGGCGGCGGCCCAACGCCGCCGTGGCCTGGATCTCTCAGGACGCCAAGGCCTATACCTTGCATTCTTTCGATTCGAAATTCGTCTCTTCCACCTTCAGCGATGCGATCCCCATCTCGGCAGATCAATTTGTAACGGTGCGCGGCAGCGAGAGCGAGGATCCGAGAAAGGAGGGCCTGGTCCTTTCCTGGGTGACATTCAAAGAAGGCCGGTGAGATGGCCACCAGGAAGGGGGCGGACGCTGCGCCAAAAAAAAGGCGGCGCAAAAAAGGGCCTGCGCGTATTGAGTATGCGCGCACGCATCCGTGCGTGCGACTTTTCTGCATCATCGATGCCCTGACGAGTGCATCATTGCTGCCGGGCATCAACGCGTATTTTGCTCAAGATATCCGGAGGCGTCGTCCGCGCCGGTCACGCCCATATGGGCAATATGTCAAGGTCTCGTCGATTCAGCGGGCCGGGCACCCTTGTTTCACATAAAGCTGCACATCAGTACTCGGTCAGGGGAGGGCGCGGGTGATGGATCCAGCGTTGAACGCTCGGCCGAAGCCATTGACGGTTGGCGTAGTCCACGAGCCGCTGAGGTACGGTTTCGCCGTGTGCGACCAATCGCTGCAACATCATCGCAAGATCCACGTCTGCAATCGACCATTGCCCGAATAGCGACTCGGTGCGGCCTTCGAGCAACTGAAGTGAGGCTGCATACAGTTTCTGAGCGGCCTCCGTTGCTTGGGCCGATAGAGGGGGTTTCTTGGCGCCGCAGAACACCACGAAAGTCGGGCGCTCCACTCGGATCGGCATGAGATCGCTGCGCACCCACGCTTGAATCTGGCGCGCCCGCGCCCGGTCGCGCGAGTCAGACGGATAAAGCGGCGTGCCGGCAAAGGTCTCATCGATGTACTCGCAAATCGCCGAGGATTCGGACAAGGTGAACTGGTCATGCACCAGCGTTGGGACGCGGCTCGTGATCGAGATGGATGCGAACTTCGCCTCGCGTTGAGCATTGGCGAATAGCTCCAGCGGCTTGAGCTCGAAGTCCAAGCCTTTCTCGATCAGGCTGACGAATGCCACCAAGGCATACGGGCTCGCAAAATTGGAATCGACGTAAAGAAGCATGGATGATTCAACCCAAAGAACGGCCTAGAAACCTAAAAGTCCGGTCCCAGGCCTGCTCAGACCAGGCGGCATCGTATTGAGTCTGTGGAATCCGGTGCGGCCCGATCGCGGTCTCGTTGGCAAATGCGTGGTGCGCAAGATAGCGATGAAAGTCATATCCGACCTTGGCAGCTCGCAGCTTCTCCTCAAGTTGATCGATCAAAGCGATCTTGAAAAACTCATCCTGTATGGCCCAATGTCCCTGCAGAGGCGCCTTGATTTTGGTCGCATCGATGTATTCCAAGGGCGGACAGCCGTACCAAACGACGCCGGCATCGAGTTCCGGCGTCATGCTCAGCGCAAGCAGCGTCAGCGCGCCGCCCATGCAAAAACCGCTCACGCCAACCTTCGCGCCATTTCTCTTCAAGAATTGCACGGCTCCGCGAATATCTTGAGACGCGGCGTCGGCGAAGTTCAAACCCGTCATCAAATGATGCGCTTCCTCCGCCTCGACGGTGGACTTACCCCGGAACAGATCCGGCACGAGCGCGCGGTAGCCGGCGGCGGCCAATCGATCCGCGACGCCGCGGATCTGATCGTTTAGCCCCCACCATTCCTGGATCACCACAATCCCTGCAGCCTTGGCGGCGCCTTGAGATTCGGCTAAGTAACCTTCTACTTGCTTTCCGTCCGGTCGAAGATAGGAGACGGTCGTTCCCATGCAAACTCCCAGTTAGTGTGATTACCAGAATCACAAGCGTAACTCGCCACCGGTGCACTAAACAACGATTTCCGCCGGCTGAATGAGGCTAGGATCGTTGGGATCGATGGAATTGATGCGTGGACTGACGGGGTAGGCTTGCATGGCGCTCTTATTGTAGGGATGCAAAGCTGCCTTGGCCGTCACTGGAGTGCCTTGCAACCACGATTGATAGTCCTTGCGCCGCAAAATGGCCGGCATGCGGCCGTCGGTGTTGGCGATACGCACGATCAGCTCATTCGGCGGCACGCACACCAGCGCGCAGCTTTCGATGACATCGTCGTCTTCGGCGATGGATCGATCCCAGATTGCCGCGATACCAAACACCGAGCGGTTTAACAAATGAACGAAGTAGGGCTGACGGTAGCGTCGATTGGTGAGTTGCCACGCGTAAAATCCGGATACCGGCACGATGCAGCGCTGGCCTTCGAGCCACGGGCTGCGGAATAGGGGGGACGCCATGAGCTCACTTTCGTCGGCCGTGAGCGGCGATTCACCCGCCCGCCCTTCGGCGGATGAGGGTATGAGCCCCCAGCGCATCATCACGGCCTCGGATTGTCCGGCGTGCCAACGAATCGCGGGCACGTATTGTTTTGCCGTCACGTTGTAGCTGGCGGCAAAGCGCCACCAAGCCTTCGACGGCATAAATTCCCGCTCGACCGTGCCCTGATCGGGGAGTGCGTAGCGCTGACACATGGCCGGACATTACGTGAGCGAACTCGCCAAAAGTGTGATCGAACTACGATTTGAGAAACCCGCAGTGCGACATGGCCTCTCGTGAGCCTCGCTGATTTGCCGCTCCAAGAGGTCATGAGGAGGCGAAGCACGGCGTGCAAATACTTAGATTAGATGGTAAGACAGAACTCCTATGTCAGGATATCGCCTTCCTCCGGCAATTTTTAGCGCGGCGTTAATCCTGGCGTGCGTGTCCGGCTGTACCAGCCTCACATTCTTCGCGGCAAATGCACCCACTGCGTTCAGTCATGTTGACCGGCAGGCGAATTTCGCCTATGGAGCGGATCCCCGGCAGAAGCTGGACGTGTATCTGCCTGGCCACGCGGTGAACCAGCCCGTGGTGATCTTTTGGTACGGCGGTTCGTGGCAGGAAGGCAGCAAGTCGAACTATCGTTTCGTCGGGGCTGCGCTGGCAAAGCTCGGATTCGTGGCGGTAGTGCCGGACTATCGATTGTATCCACAGGTTGCGTTTCCCCTCTTTGATGAAGATGGCGCACGCGCCGTTGCCTGGGTCGAGCAGCACATCCAAGAATTTGGCGGCGACCCGAAACGAATAGTGCTGATGGGGCATTCGGCCGGCGGACACACCGCTGCCTTTCTGGCTTTCAACCATGCCTTTATGGAAGGATTCGGGGCACAATCTGCAGACATCGTGGGTCTCGTCGGGCTCTCCGGTCCCTATGCCTTGGTTCCCGACTCAGATGCGTTGCGAGCGGCCTTTGCGGCGCCTTTCACCGACAAAGACTGGCAGCCGATTCGATTTGTAGATTCGCACGCGCCGCCCACGCTGCTGTTGCACGGACTTGCCGACCGGGAAGTCCTCCCCCGAGAGAGCATCGAATTGCGCGATGCGCTGCTGCGGGCGCATGTGCGGGTTGAGATGCATCTGTTTCCACATCGCGGACATGACGACACGATTGCGCCTTTCGCGCTCCTGGCCCGCTGGCGCACACCGGTCGTCAAAGAAGTTGCCGAATTCGTTCGCAGCGTCACCCGGAGCGCGCGTGACTGAAGAAACCTGGTGTGCCGTCGAATCATATTTTGATACCGAGCTTAACGCTCATGACGTCAAGCTCGATGCGGCCATCGAGTCCAGCATCAAGGCGGGACTGCCGCCGATTCAGGTCTCGGCGGCGCAGGGTAAGTTGCTCTATCTGCTTGCATTGGCCCAAAGCGCCCAAAGGATATTGGAAGTAGGGACGCTTGGGGGCTACAGCACTTTGTGGCTGGCGCGGGCGTTATCGCCGGGCGGCCGAGTCGTGACGCTCGAACTCAATCCGCACCATGCCGAGGTCGCGAAAAAGAACTTTGTGAATGCCGGGGTTGCGGGATGCGTGGAGATGCACGTCGGACCTGCACTAAAGACCCTGATGCGCTTTTGCGCCGACAGCACCGCCCCGTTTGATTTGTGCTTCATCGACGCGGACAAGGCAAACAACCTTGCCTATGTGCAGGCAGCGTTGGAACTCTCCCGGATCGGCACGTTGATCGTGGTCGATAATGTTGTACGTGAGGGCTCGGTGATGTCGCCGAGGCCTGACGAGGCGGCGCAGGGTGTAAGACGTATGATGGCCTGGATTGGGACCGAACCGCGACTCGCGGCTACCGTCGTACAGACGGTCGGTAGCAAGGGGTATGATGGCTTCTTACTGGCACGGGTGCAGGCGGTATGACTTGTACCTATGCCGGGTTTCACGCTTTGAAACTACCAAGAAGGAACTAGAACATGCGAAAGCTGGGGTTGTCTTTGGCGTTGGCTATCTCAGTCAGCGCCGGAATGAGCGCATTTTCGCAAACCGCCGCACCCACGATCGATCCTGCATGGAAGGTGCCGGAGGTTGTGAAGTTTATCGGGCTCAAAAAGGGAGATCACGTCGCTGATATCGTCGGTGGACGCCTGACCGGATCGCTTGCACAGGCAGTCGGGCCCACCGGAAAAGTGTACGCGGTCGAAACGGCCGAAGTCGTCAAGGGCTACCCTGAGGCGCTGACGCGCATGAAAGCGCTCGCGAGCCAATCGCCCAATGTCATCGTCAGCGCAGACCCGGTCGCATCGCCATTGCCGTCAGGACTCGATGTGGTATTCATCCGGCAGAATTATCATGATCTGTACGACAAGTTCATGGGACCGGCGGATGTACCCGCGTTCAACAAGGCGGTTTTTACCGCTCTGAAGCCCGGCGGCGTCTATGTCATTTTGGATCACGCGGCGGTCGCGGGCTCCGGGATCAGCGCAACCGATACATTGCACCGGATCGATCCTGCGCGGGTGAAATCCGATGTGTTGGCAGCCGGCTTCAAGTTCGATGGCGAGAGCTCCATTCTTGCCAACAAGGCTGACGATCACACCAAAAATGTATTCGATCCGTCGGTCCGCGGTCACACCGACCAGTTCCTGTACCGGTTTAAGAAGCCAAAGTGAAGGCAGACTAGACTGGACGCGAGGGTAGGGTGAAACGCCTGTCGGCCAATGCCGGACTGAATAGTCCGGCAAGGCCAGGGTGCGCGTGCCTGGAAAGTTGTCGCCTAAGATCTGTCTCATGAGCGCGTCCAAACATCGATTGAAGAATCCACAGCATTCGCACCCAAGTCCTGCCGCGCATAAGCCTGCGGGCCGCAGGGTCGTGAAATTGGGCAAGCGCGAAATTGTCACGGAAGGGATCGTGACGCCCATATTCCAGGACTTGTTTCATCATTTCATGACGGTGAGTTGGCCTCGTCTGTTTGCCACGCTCGCTACCTTTTTTATCGTCTTTGACCTGCTCTTTGGCTTTCTTTACTACCTGGCCCCGGGCTGTATCGCCAACTTGAATCCTCCTGGATTCGCAGGCGATTTTTTCTTTAGCGTAGAAACGCTCGCGACCGTGGGTTACGGGGAGATGCATCCCGATACGTTCTATGGCCACCTGGTCGCCATGATCGAGATTTTCGTCGGTCTTATGTCATTGGCCCTGATCACCGGCCTGATGTTCGCCCGATTTTCCCGTCCTCGAGCGCGCTTTCTGTTCACCAAAAATGGCGTCGTGAGACCGATTGCCGGCAAACCGACCTTGCTATTCCGTGCCGCGAATGAGCGGCAGAACGTAGTCCAGGACGCGTCCGCGCGCTTGCGCATGCTGCGCGACGAAACGACGGAGGAGGGTTATCACCTCCGCCGCATCGTGGATTTGCCACTGCTTCGCTCCCAACATCCCATGTTCGCTCTCGGCTGGACCATCATGCATGTCATAGATGATGCAAGTCCCTTGCATTCCGAAACCGCGGAATCGCTGGCAATTTCCAAAACGGCCTTCGTCCTCAGTTTGAGCGGCACCGATGAAAATACCGGTCAGACGTTGATGGCGAGGGGCGAATATTCGAGCGCGGATATACGTTGGAACTCAACTTTTACGGACATTCTCACAGAAGCACCGGACGGCAGCATCCACGTTGACTACAGCAAGTTCCACGACATTGTGCCGCTGGCAGATTCCGGTGCGGCGCACAGCGACCGCCCCGATCCCGTTGCTGATTAGGCCGCAATTCAAACTTTACGGCGCCGGGGGTACCAAGTAGCGGTCGACAAAATCGATGAGCTTGTCGCGGTGGGCTTCACGGTAGGCATTGTAGTCCTCGGCGATACCCGCATCCGCATGCGTCAAAAGCACGAACGGCGGCAGTAACTCTTCATCGTTGAGCTTCGCGAGTAGTTCCAGAGACGGGTCTTTGCCCTTTGTTTTCTTTGCCGAGGTCTCGCGATAAATGAAAACGACACTTGACAGCGCGTATTGCTCCTCCGCCAGCGAATGTCGATAAGTCTTGGCTTCAGGAAATACTTTGGGGTACTGGTCCTTTCGAAAGGCTGCACGCATCGCCGAATACCCAAGCCAGGCGGCGCCGGTGTCCGGGTTTGCCAGCATGGACGCATCGATGTGGATGCTGGTCTTGCCATCTTTATCAATTGAGGGCCCCTGTGGCAGCGTGATGGAAATGTTATTCAAGGTGAGTTTGTTCTCGGTCAACCACTTGCGCAGCCCTGCCATTGACGCAGGGTTGTAGGGATCGGCGACAACGCCCTCGATGTACTTTGAGCGCGCTTCCTTCAGCTTTCCGCTCGTCAGGAGCGCGTCCCCCCAGTATCGATACGCTTGCTCACGATCAGGCTGCAACTCGATCGCCTTGGCAAACCATTCGCCTGCGCGCTCCATCTCTTTCAGAGAATAATAAGTATCGCCGAGGTACAAAGCGGCCGCCCAGTTATGCTCAAGATCCCACGCTGCTGTGTACGCCTCGATGGCTTCCTTCCAGGCTCCTTTGGCGAAGGCCGCCTCGCCAGCCTTCAACGCAGCATCGACTTCCGGGTTCGCCGAGAGTTGGGTGCGTTCACCCGTCTCGGAAATTTGGGCGAGGAGAATCCTGCTGAGATCCGAGGTGTCTCCCAGTTCCTTGGCACGAAGAAGTGCCCGGCGGGCACTCAGGCGATCCGCTCGAGCGTTTTCATCAGCAATCTGGGTTTCTGCGCGACTCAGCAGCGCGATACCCAAGGCTTCTTGCGCGGCGACGTCCGTCGGATCTTTGGCAACGACCTTCTCAAGGAGGTCCGCGGCCTCAGGCATGTTATGTTGATGATATAGCTGGAATGCCTGCTTGCGCTCGGGGTCGTTCAAGTCAATCGCATCAGCGGAGAATGCGGCCCTGCTTGTTGCCACGAGGCAGAAGATAAGAATCATCCGGTTTCTAGGCCGCATAACATCGTCCTCCCTTTCGATGTCCGCAATTCTAGCAATGTCCCAGGCATTGCTCGCGCGTTCCGATGCTCGATCCAAAGGTGGCGCTGGCGCGCTCGATGGACGCGGAAGTCCGCGAGGCCTGAGCGACAAAAAAGAGGGGGCCCGGAGGGCCCCAAAGAGGGAACCGCTAGGGTCTATAAGCTGGAAGGGCCGGCGCTCAAGGGCATCTCAGCGACTGACCGATTGACTGAGATCACGACAGATGCGCGTGCGTCTGAATAGCGAATAGAAATCCGACTGCCCCCATGATCAAGCTGTTCATGATCAGCGAGGCGGCAAGGGCGCTGAGCTTGGAAGTGAGGGCATTCATGTGAGTCTCCCGTCGAAATTGCGTTTGATCGCTCCCTACCTCTAGAACACAGCGAGGCCCGTGTTAGTTGCAGGGCGCGGATCTTTACTTGCTGTTGGGACCGGCGTGACTGGAAACGACCGATCGTAGGGGATTTCTTGCGAGACGGTGAGACTATGTCTTGTCCGGTTCGAACGGAACGCCGACTCTTTTTTGAGCTCAACAATGCGAGCCTAATGGACGTCGTTCCCACGCAAAGGCCGCTGTCACCCTCCTATGAGAAGCGCAAACCAAAATCATGGCGTTCTTTTTTGGAGCGCGGCCTCGCTGTTGTTAGCGGCTATCCTAAGCCAGGGTGCCTGTGTGTCGCCGAAATACGAACGCGCCAGCAAGCACACGCCGCCAATACAGCCCCTCAATGCGCAGTTTCCGACTTCGCCGCTGGACGGCACGCTGTATGCGGAAATCAGTGACGGCGCTCCCGGCTCGTGGAAGCGTGAAGCCTTTTGGGACGAATACGTCGTGGTCCTGCACAACAAAGGGCACACGGCACTGACCATCGTTTCCGCTACGTTGGCTGATTACGCAGGTGCGGCGCGACCCGCCGGCAGCGATCCTTGGGCGCTCGAGCGGGAAAGCAAAAGCTTGGAAAGACGCTATCGCGATGCGGGCATTTCTTTTTCCCGCATGGCTGCTCCAAGAGTCATCGCGAGCGCTGCGGAACCCACGGTCGCCGCGACTGCCGGTATCAGCGCGGCCACGGCCGCTGCGCTAACTGCCGTCACGCTGCCGGTGGTCGGTGCGACGGTTTTCGGCATTAACATGCATAACAAATCAGTGATTAGGAAGGAGTTCGATCGACGCCGAATTCAGCTGCCACTGATACTGGGTGCCGGCGAAACACGCGCCGGCAGTTTTTTCTTCCCCATGGTGCCGAATCCACAGAGCCTGACGGTTCGTTGGACCGGCGGCGATGGCGACGGCGAAACCAGGCTCGAGCTTCAATTTCTGCAGGGACTGCATGTCAGTGGGGGCGGATCGTGAATAAGTTTCCAGGGAACTCAAACGGTATCTCGGTAAAGCTCCACTATTAATCCGGCAATTAGGCTATCCGAAGCATGTTCCGGGGGTCATTGAATCCGGCATCGCGCATCCCAATGGATCAAAGAACGGCAGTAAGAAGTCCTTGCCCAAGGCGGGGAGGTAGTCGCGACTGGCGGCGCGCATCGGCTTCACGCCGCGGTCCGCCGTCGCGTCGCGCCCTCTGCCTGATGCAGGTAGGTCGTGAAGCCATCGCTGGCCGGGGTCAGAGAATTGAGCACCATGAGCGCACTGACTTGTCCCCGGTGACCCACCCCGTGGGTGAGCACGTGCATGAGCATTTCCTCGCGCGACATGCGCCCCGGCGCACCGTCCGTAAACGCGAAGTCGATCTGCTCAAGCAATTGCGCATGATCAAGCTTCGACACGTAGTCGACATATTCCCGATCCGTTTTCCTCATCTCAGCAGATAGATCGTGCAGGGTGGGTAATTGGCTCAAGTTGGCGGAAGTAAAGCCATGTTCCCTTCCCTCGAGGTGCGCGGCAAAGATCCGGTCGACAACATAGGTGTGGGTCAGGGCCTTAATCGCCAAGTCTGTAACTGGGAATCTGCCGCCCAAGTTACTCAGGGCCGTCAATAGCTCATCGTTCGCCCAAGCCTTGTAGCGGAACAGGTTTCGCAAAATACCGGTCATAGATCCGTCCTCATTTTGGGTCAGGCCTTGTTTGCGATTTCGATGTGGGACAGAATACGAGCGATCACTCGCTTTTGACACTCGCATTCCCCGACGAGCCTCATGGCCACTGCAGTCCGCACAAATCCACGGAAAACCGCCTCACAAGAGCGATCAAGACTCACGGTCGACGCAATTCTGGAAGCGACCGCTCGCATTTTGGTCAGGGAGGGGTTCGACAAGGCAAGCACCAACCGCGTCGCGGAACTGGCCGGCGTGAGTATCGGCTCGCTCTACCAGTACTTTCCCAGTAAGGAGGCACTGGTTGCGGCGCTCATTGATCGGCACAACCGGCACGTCATGCAGGCGGTTCGTAGCGAGCTGGCAGAAGCTCTAAATCTATCGTTGGAGGAGGCGGTGCGCAGGCTCGTTTCCGTGGCGGTCAAGGCGCATCGATTCGATCCAAAATTGCATCGGGTGCTCACGGAGCAAATACCACGCGTCGGGAGGCTCGAAAATGTGGAATTCTTCAACCGACAATATTTCGTGCTCTTCGAGAATTATCTGAAGAGTCGTCGGGATGAGATTAGCGTTGCGGACCTGGAGCTCGCGGCCTTTGTGTGCGTCACATCGATTGAAGCGCTGACACACACGGCGGTTTTACACCGCAAGATGACCTCTGTGGAGGAGGTGAACGCGCTCGTTGAGCAGGCCACGCGACTAGTGGTCGGATATCTGACCCGGTGATCGACAAGACTGATGCTTATGAAGCGCGTCGTGATTATTGGGCCGGGAGCATCCGGCAAATCTACACTCGCGCGCCAGATCGCTGAGATCACCGGACTACCCGTCGTCGAGCTGGACAAATTGTTTTGGCAGCCGGGCCTGGTTGAGATGCGGCGAGATCGATGGGTGGAACTGCAACAGAGCCTCGCCAGCGAGAGCGCATGGATCATGGACGGGGACCTCGGACCCTATGATGCTATCGAGGTGCGCCTTCGGCAGGCGGATACAATCATCTTCTTGGATTTCTCGATTGCGCGATGCGTATACCGAACCCTGCGCCGATCGCGGGAGCGTATGGATTTTTGGCTTTGGTTATTGCGTTACCGTTACCGC
Organism: uncultured Gammaproteobacteria bacterium; assembly: GCA_963721095.1. GTDB lineage: Bacteria > Pseudomonadota > Gammaproteobacteria > Steroidobacterales > Steroidobacteraceae > Bog-1198. The sequence goes on from CAVRHU010000004.1 coordinate 88,831, forward strand.
AGCCGTCCATTCCTTATGAAAACCATTTCGGCCCCCGAGAATACTGCGGCTGTTTATATTCTGCGTGATCCCAATGCGGTTGGGCAATTTGTCCAGGATCTGGTTCGACGTAATCAAAACGTAACAGGGCCCTGATGATGGTCTCGGCGCTTCGGATTGCGCTGACGCGGTATGCGCTCCGCTATCGCGATATTTAGCGCAGGATGAGAGGATTGAGCTGTCGCTGGAGCTTAAATGGCGGGTGGCGGTTTGAACGGAGACTGAAATTGAATGTGAACCCCGCGCTCGGCACATGGAAGTTGAAGGCCTACGTCGTAACGACGTCGGAGGGCGAGCGGCTCACTCCCTACGGAGAGAGCCCAACGGGCTACCTCAGTTATTCGGCCGATGGCCGCATGCAGGTCATAGCGGCTGCAGCTGGGCGGGTCGTCTCAGACGGTGTGCCTCAGCCGGACAATCAAAAGATAGCGCTCTATGACACCATGTTTGCATACGCAGGCACCTACTCGCTGACTGCCGACAAGCTCATCCACCACGTCGACATTTCGTGGAACCAATCCTGGTCTGGCACGGATCAAATTCGGCACTTTCAGGTGAGCGGCAACACGCTCACTCTCTCGACGCGCATTGCTGACCCCGTGAGCGGCGAGGAGGCACTTTACGCGGTTGTCTGGGAGAAGATCGCTCGGGATATCGACAAAAACGAAATCGGGTTCGGCGGTACTAATACGCGGCTGCAAACTGGTGGCGCGAGCTAAGAGCCGCATCCAGCAGAGGAGGGGACGGATGCGAGCTTCGACTTCGGCGACCACATTAGTTCATTTCGAACTTGACCACGAGCTGCACGCAGCCAGACACGGGCGGTCCGTTCGCGGAGGTGTCCGGTCGGTAGTCAGCGACGCCGGACGCTGCGATTCTGACTGCGGCCTGATCCAAAGACGTCACTCCCGAGGAGTGGATGATCGTCGGGTCTCCTTCGAGTCGTCCTGTTTTATCGACGCAAGCATGCACCATCACGCTTCCAGCGTGGCCAGGGAACTCATCCTGTCTCGCATTGGCCGGCGCTCCCGCGATGGGTTCGGTGGCAGTCGCTCGCCTTTCATCGGCACTGCCTGGATTGGCCCAACTGAAGGCAATCTGCTGCCACGAGTCGATCGGCGCACCATCGCCCACCTGGGTTGCGGCCGCGAAGCGAAGCTTGGAGACGCAAGCGATTGCGGCGGAATCCAGCGCATTCGAACCCGAGGATGACTTGATGGAGATCTTTGACGGGATGCCACTGCTTGGGACCCAGAAACCAATTGTTGCGATGGTTCCGTCATCTGCAATCTGCAAATCTGGACACTTTGTCTTAGGATTGAATCCCAAAGACGTTTGCGCGCGCAGGTAGGGACCGGACGGGGCCCCGGCCACAGTGATATGTGGAACACCTAGAAGCACGCACGCGAGAGTCACGCCGAGCCACTTATTCATGAGCACCACCTGTTCGTATACACCCGGCATTCGTATCCCCGTCATGCTTTTCCGGCAACTCCCCTGTCAATTCATGCCCGTCAACTCACCCGCTGGGGAGCGGAATCCATTCAATGAGCCACACCTGGGAAAGGTCGACATCGGGACATCGCGCCAGAACTCGCTGGCGCGTCCTTGCAAGATCATCTTCCGGCGTGCGTGCATTTTCCCTTTCCATCATCGCCAGTCGATCGCGATCTTGCATGCACTCTGGCGAGCGCACGAGATGTAGTTGTTTAGCTTCGGATTCCTCGTGCAGCTTGGTTTTTTGCTTCGCGCTGCAGGAACCTGCGGCGATTGCCTTTAGACGAGCGATTTCTGCCGGACGGTCTGCGTCATCTATGTAATGTCGTTGCTGACCGGTCGTAAGCTTGTATACGGGTGCTACAGTCTGGAGCGTTGTTAGCTGTTCAAGCGCCTCCACGCATGCAGGTACAGTCGTTCGATCCGCGTGAACCACAGGCGGTAGCAACGCCAGTCCCCATAAAAAGAGTGCCATGTGGTTCATTGGATGCCCGCGATAAGTTTTGCGGCCGAATCTCATTTGCGTGCCTTCGGTAGGAACATTCCGGTTCGTGCCATGTAGGCGGCATACTGCTCGTGGAATTGCTGCAGCATCATGGCTTCCTCGCGTCGAGCGCTATAGACGAAGTAGGCGCCGACTACGACCAGCACCAGCGCCCAGACAATGCTTACGGCAATCGCAGAACCGAGCATCGCCACAATCAGGCCCGTATAGATCGGATGACGAATGCGTGAATAGGGCCCGCTGGTCACCAGCTCGGGCTGCTCCTTGCGGGACATGGGCATGCCCCAATTGCGCCCGATGTGCCTCCTTGCGTAAATGCTTAAGCCGAATCCCAGTACGCACAGCGCGGCCCCGGTCCAGCCGAGTACAGCGGAGTGATTCACGGAGCGCTGAATCTCTCCGAGAAACTGTCGAAACGATCGAAACTGCAACAGTGCGACTACAATCAAGATCAGCACCACACGGAAACCGAGCTCGACGCCCCAGCGGCGCCTGCTGACGTTACGCTTCGCGCTGACGGCGGCGAGGGCCCAGTAGACAACAAACAGCAGCCACACTGCTGAGATGATCCAACGGTAGAGAGTCACTCTGTTACCCTCAAGTCGACCCCACACGGGGCTGTCAGCAACGGCGGCGTAGAAGTTACAGATGCGGGCTCATTGTAACTTGCGGCGCAAATAAAGCTTCACACGGGTATTTTTCGCGCTCGACGCGGATCACGATTAGTCAGGGATTGAGTAACCGAATCCTTAGATAGGACAACGTAGATGCCAATTGCGAGGGCTGTTACGATTTGCAAGATCATAGAGGTACTCCCAGTTTGGGTGCTGTCTTGATTGAGCTGGCGATGAGCCTCGCAGCGAATCCCGTCGGGCACAAAGAACGTGGGGTGAGCGGGACTTTTGCGTGGGCGATCGGGTCGACAACGGCAACCGGAGGGGACATTTCTATCTGGCGGAAAGCGGACGTTTCAACTCAGCCCCTACCCTGTAACTTCGCAGTCTTGGCAGGTAGGGCGTCCTGTTGCGAGCGCGCAGAGTGTGGGAATAGTCAGCTTTCGTTGCGCCATTAAGGTCAATCTAGGTCGTTGTTACGGAAAAGCTGTTGCGAAGACGCAATGGCTCAGTTTGTTGCGTGGAGAATCGGTTGTGCTCGCAACATTAGACGACCACTCCGTCAGGTGCTCTGTTCAGCTTTGTTGCGCGCATACGCGAAAATCAGTGCCTCGAAACAATCGCCGCCAGTTTCTTGAAGATCCTGTGCCGACGTCTTGCGGGGGTAAGTGCTAGGGCGTAGCAGCGCACTGTGCCTTTCCGACGGTTCTTACAAGGGCTTCGGGGACAGATATCACGAGTTGTCCCTCTGGCAGGAGCGCCACCCCGGACGGGCGCGCAATCGCTGTCGGAAGTTCCCCCAACACAGTCTCGGTTCCGAGGGTAGTTCCGGCAACTGTCGAAACATACCCCGTGGGGGTAACACGTCGGATGGCGCGATTTCCCGCATCCGCAACTAGCAGATTTCCTTGCATATCCACTACCAGCGCGATTGGCCCGCGGAATTGGGCGTTACTGCCTTGACCATCCGCGAACCCGCCGGGATCCCTGCCCTCGATTGGCCCCTTGTCTCTAATTGCGGCGTACGCCGCCTTGCCTCCCGCCAAGGTGGAAACGTTTCCATCGGGCGATATTTTTCTAATCGCATTGTTCGACACATCGGCAACATAAATGTTGCCAGAAGCATCCACAGCAATTCCCTGTGGATCATGAAACGTTGCGGAGTTGGCATCGCCATCGTCGTACCCAAACGGACCGAAAAGTGAAAACCGCTTCCCGCCCGCCACCGGCGTGACAAATCCGTTCGTTGATATCTTACGAATACGTGCTCCCAGAGAATCGGCGACGTACACGTTGTCGCTTTTATCGACTGCGAGACCCCCAAGTCCAGAGAACCGCGCCTCGAGAGCCGGGCCATCTACGGTATTATTGTGGCCAAGCGGACCGAACTTTGCTTGACCGGCGACAGTTGTGACGGCTCCCTCGGGAGAGACCTTCCTGACGACGACCCCGTCGCTCACATACACATTGCCCTTGCTATCGACGGTCAAAGCCGTCGGGCTCGAAAAAGTGGCCTCGGAAGCAATCCCATCCTCGTGTCCCATTTTTCCTGAGCCGGCAAAGATCACTGTTCGCCCATCTGGAAAGACCTTTCTTATAACTTTGTTTCCAAAGTCGGCCACATATACGTTGCCGCTGCGGTCGGTTGCGAGGCCGGAAGGTTGAGCCAAACGAGAAACGCCAACCGGACCGTCTACCAAGCCCGACTGACCGGGCCCTGCGATGGCCATGAATTTGCCGGTGATTGATACCTTGCGGACGATTCCGCTGTTGTACGACACGTATAGATTGTCGTTTTTATCGCTTGTAATGCCGTAGACGAACTCGTATTCACTGGGTGAGGTGGTGGCGAATTTTGTTACAACTCCGGCCGGGGAGATTTTGCGGATTAAGCGGTTTCTTTGATCTAGGACGAAGACATTGCCTACGCTATCGAGCGCCAAGTCGATTGGGTAGTTGAACGTCGCTTCTGACCCGACACCGTCTGCATTTCCTTTCTTTCCGTTACCCGCGAAGGTAGTCACCTCGCCGATTGGAGAAATTTTTCTAATCGCGTTGTTCTCTTCATCGGCGACATAGATGGACCCGTCTGGAGCTATCGCGATGCCGCCAGGAGAGCTGAATTTTGCCGACTTACCTAAGCCATCGATAAACCCCGGCTCGCCTGAACCTGCGATCGTCGTCACTGTACCGCTTTGAGATATCATCCTCACCGTCTCACTTCGAGAGTCGGAGACTAGAAGGTTGCCGTGATGATCGATCGCAATTCCCGTAGGGAATTCGAAGCTCGCGTGTGTTGCATCGCCATCCCGGACAGCGAACTCACCACTACCAGCGAAAGTAGTGACAATGCCGGCATCGATTTTACGAATTACGTGGTTGGCAGTATCCGCGACATATATTTCTCCGTGAAGGCCCGCCGCCACACCAATTGGCTGTCGGAAAGAGGCGGTCCTTGCCGGTCCATTTGTAAGCCCCTCGGCACCGTTTCCAGCGATCGTCGATACACTACCGTTGCTAGAGATTTTTCGTATCATGTTATTGGATGAGTCTGAAACGATCAAATCGCCAGATCCGTCCGCGGCCATTCCCCACGGTATGTGAAAATTAGTTCCCACGGTGCCCGACAGTAGAACTAGACATCCTTGCATAGGTTTAGATGGCACGATCGTCGCGGAATTACTGGCAATGGCTTTGGCTTGATTCCTGAGGAACACAGCAGTCCCGCCTGCCGCGAGTCCTGCAACGATAATAAAAAGCGCGAGAATCCGGTGTGTTTTCCTAGCGCCCTGACCGTTCTCTTTCATCCGTGTCGAGCCGTTGTTGGTCATCTCAGCGAGCCTCCATGCTAACGGCCATTCTACCTGGGGCCCCTGTCGGCAAAGAAATATCCATAGCGGTTGCTGGTGAAGGCCGCATTGGTAAAAGCGTAGGCGCCGCGGATCGTCTCCGATTCTTTTGAGGGCTTGCGACAAATGCCCTTTGGGCAGGGCAAGCGCAGTCGGCCAAAAGCTTCAACAATCCCTGTTTCATTGGTTAATCGTAAATACAATTTGACAAAGATAGAGAGTCAAACGTCACAAAACCTAACGCGTCGCCCGCTTGCGCGACACGAATCCCAAATGCCATTGGCCCGCGGCGCAAGATTCACCTCGTGCCCCAAGCCGCACCTGAATCTACAGCAGGAAATGAGGGGGTAGCGCCAAGTCTTTCCAATCGTTGTCTCGCCTCTCGAGACTGGTCGTAGAACGCGGCCCATTTACCGAACCCGCCGAGTTCACCAACCACTCTTAGCATAGCGAGATGCGAGGCGGCCAGAAGTTCGACTTGGGATTCGAGATCGGCGATCCTGATGTCCTTGTCTGCCATCGTCGTGGCGATTTGAATTCCCGATTGTTTTGCAACTCGACCGCGCCAGCGACGATACTCGTTCTGGCGGCTCTGGTATTCCGAGAGTAGGGCGCTGCGCGCTTCACTTCGCGTGATTGAAGACGCAGACCTAATGGTCGGATGCAACCGAGCTACGGCGCGCGCGGTGATGTTATCATCCTGTTCCAGTAGCATTTCGAGGATATCGCGCATTTTGCTCTCATCGGAAGGGGCGAGCGAATTTCCCTTAGCCATCGAGAACCCCGGAGGGGCTCGGAATCGATAGATCAGGCCCATCTGGAAATGGCTGCGTTCCTCGCTCCGTTGCAAGTAGCTTTCGCACACCCGTAAGCCGCACTTCAGCATGCGCCAGCTGGTTCTTCCAGCCAACGCTGGGGGATGTCCGCGCCTTGATGGTCTCCAACGCACCTTGCAGCCTGCCCTCCAATCGAATGAGGTGCTCGCGATTCTCTGGGAGATTGGTTGCCGAAAGATGCCTACAGCCGGAGAAGCACTCCAAATGCTTCGGGCACGGATCCACGGTAAAACTATTTAGACAGTGACCATAGGGGGTCGCGTGGAAGCCATCGGCTTCCACGCGCAGATATTCGTATGCGGCCTCATCTCCATCGGTCGACTGAATCTTCTTAAAGGTTTCAACAATGGGACCGTTCGCCTTGCCGGTTTTGATCATCTTCGCAACCGTCGCAGCTTTGGTTCCGAGCTGAATTTCAATTTCCGGGGACAGCTCAACTTGCTCAAGGTCTTCCGCCAGGCTCCGATGATCGTACTCGTAGCTCTGTGCGACACTACGTCGATTGAAGCGCTTAGATATGATTGTGTCCGCGACGCCTAGCCTGAATAGCTCAGTATTCTGCAGGTGCCTCAGCGAATGCGATTCCAGGTTAAGTGCGCGATCAGCGTTCGTCTCGCCATATTTTGCGAAGATTGTCTCGCCAAGTTCTTGGGCGCCAATTGACAAACCAATAAATGACGAATCAGGCCGACCCACGGCAATGAAACGATTGACATCGCAGATTCCACCATTGCGCTCCTCAATAAGTGATCGCTTGGGGTGGATAAACATAAATTCCCACGGCTGAATCGAGCCGGAAGCCGTAGGAATCGGCCGCATGTCGGAGACTTTGGAGGGCGTTCCAGTTGCGATATACGCTTCTAGTTCGCTCACCCGCAGGTAAGCGCCTCCCCAGTCCATTCGGTCTGTCGGAGCGATCACGCGCCCGCTCGCACTACGGAAGCGAAGGGGAATCTTATCGTTTCGCATGAGCCGCTGAAGCCTATTCAGGAAGACGTACAGACCGGCGGCCAGTCGGGCATTGCCACGTCTATAGTGTTTCCACTGGCTTTCGTACAATTCTTGCAAGAGTGTGGGATCGAACGTCTTGCGATACTGTTGGGTCAAGTTTTCGTGGGATTTCGAGGTCCACATCGGATTGCCCGTCAGGTGAATGTACACGTCCGGAATCGGTATTAGTTCATCGGCGTTGTACCAGGGTAAAAGACGACCTGTTTCGCATTGAAGCTTATGAGTCTTCCGCAGTGGGCCGGTCAAACTCGTGGCCCGATCGAGCGTCCGTTTGATGATATCCAGAAACAGTTCCGGAATCGGTTGAGCTCCTTCAACCAATATATTGCTGTCAGACTCATCAGACTGCTGCTTCTCTGCAAAATGACGGATCATTACTGAAGTTGATATACCTCCGGAGAGACCTGCGGGTTTTCCTTTCGCGTCAAAGTAATTGCGCTCCCGTTTCCAATCCAAAGGAAGGAGCGCGGCTTCGCCAATACGAAACCCGGTTACGATCATTGTTCTTATTGCTGCGAACCTGATTTCGTCGACAAAGGTGCGCGGATCCTGCGTCATGACAATGCGGATCAGTTCCCAGAACGCGCGCCGTTCGGGCAATCGTTCCTCCCGCTTTCTGTCTCTCAGTCCCTCGCGCAACGCTTCCTTCGACACTGTGTATTTCGCCCGCGCACGCGCGTTCACATATTGCTGCCGGTCACCAAGCGATGCGTATAGCGGGCCCGCGTCGGTCAAGTGGTGCGCATCGAACACGGTTTTGACGATGCCAATGATTAAGTCCCGCAATTTCCCGGATGGCTGTATCGCTGCGCTTACGCGGATCGAAGATCGAATGTCATCGGCGTTCAATTGCCAGGGCTCACTTACGGTACAAGTGGCGAGCACGCGCAACGGACGCAAGACTTGGCCGACCACATGAAGTACCGAGTTTCGCCGAAAGAACAGTTGTTCCGCGGCGGCGGCCTTCATCAAATCCTGCCAGGATGGGGAGAGGGCGCTGCGACGGAGGTTGCCGTCAGCCGAATCGGGCGACTCGTGTTTCAGAAATGCCGATGCTTTCGAGTCAGGCGTGAAGTCGCGTAAATAGTGATTTGGCGGGGACATCGCCTTGGCGGCCGCTGTGAGATTCCACCCGACACCATCGGCTGCGGTGCCGTCCGTGTTGAGGGGGATTTCCCATTGCAGAGCCCGCTCGGCCGCAAGAGCCTTACCCAAGTCGATGAAAGCTGAGTAGTGCGGGTTCATCGGTTACCGCCCTCGAGTTCCTCGATGACAACTTTCACGTCGTTTATCGTACGTTGCAGCTGTAAATAGGCAGGCGAATTGGCGTCACCGCGCGACGATTGTTGAAACAAGGTCACCACACTTCGAAAGTCGCCCAGAACTCGCTCGTGTACTGCCTTGTCTTGAACCGGCATAAACTTCCTGCAACCGTAGCAGGACGTGATCGGGTTGTAGGGGCAGGCAGGTTGGCCGGACGTGCAACCGCCGATTCCGGAAATGGGCATGCCGTGGGGAACGCCGGCAATCTGCTGATCCTCTTTGAGGCGAGTCAGTTCTTCCGATGATATGAAGCGATCATGGGCGATCTTCGCGACCGCTCGATAGATCGTCGACAGGCCGAGCGCCTTGTTGACCCGCTCAGCCTGTGTGGATGATGCTTCGTAGTACACCAAACCGGTTCTGACGTCGGAGTGGCCCATGAACTCCGCGAGCTCCTCGTGGTTGGCGCCCGCGTCGACAAGCCGTTGCGCAGCTGCATGGCGAAGATCAGTTGCGACGTGATTGGCACCAGTCAGTGACTTCAGTAGCCTCGCAAGACGTTCTTGCGCCTCCTTACTCGATGCAACCTGGAATAGGCGGTCGGAGCCGTCTCCGCATTGCGGTTGACGCGCCGCCTGCAATGCCAAGAAGAGTGGTGCCCACTCCTGTTTTATTCTTCGCGTAAGTGGCCGTCTCGTCGCGCTGCTTTTCTGTTTCGCCATATGGAAGGTCAAATGCACGGCTGGCCGATCATCATCGGCACCTTTCCAGACTCGCATACTACGTACAGTCAACTTCGCGATTTGAACCGGGCGCATTGCAAATTGAAATGCACACAGCAACATGCAGGCGTCCGCCAATTGAGCCGGTGGTATGGCGACGCTGCCGCTCGTAATCGACGACGCCATCTCGTCCAAGTACCGAACGACAGCGGCTTCCTCGTCGATTGAAAGAAAAGCAGTGCCCGTGCGTACGGATGCATACTTATCGCCACCCGGCAGGGGCAGGTTCGAGGTCAGATAAGCACCAAAGTCATTCGACCAACCATTTAGCCTGTGATGGCACAACAGTCGAAGAATTCCTTTGACGCCGGGGTAGGCGAGGTGGTGTAAATTCTGCGCACGTAACCGAGCCCACACCGTACCAATCAGAGTGGGACCAGCCGTGACAATTTGAGTTATATCCTCATGGGTAAGCCTGCTGAGCGCCTGAATGTATCCGTTTATCCCCTGAATACTGAGATCCTGAGTGAGCAAAAAAGTGAATAAGTGCTTTAGTAGATTACCGTCGCCGCGCTTTTCAAGCCGGCCGAAATTGATGTGGGTCCGAGTTCCATTTATCCACATCTCAAACTTGTTGGTGTCGGTCGGGTTGGGAATAGAGCGGGCCGTATCGTCGAATTCATCGTAGTAACGAATTACGGAGGGAAGCGGGGGTAAACGCGCGATCACGTGATCGACGGGATCATCGGCGCCAGCAGTCTGGCTGATCGGCTCAAAGGTTGTGGCAGACCGGTTCATACTAACGTTCTCGAGAAAGGGAGCGAAGTAAGGTGACGCGATCGTCGAACGCATTGTTCCAGACACCCGCCAGTCGATCCTCGAAAACCGCGCGGGCATACCGCAGCGGCATTTGTGAGTTTTTTGACCAGCCAAAAAAGGTTCGCAGCTTTTGAAGGGCCTCGTCCATCGAATCGCCCTTTTCGAGCAATTGATGAAGCCGGACGACGGCGGAGGTGTGCCGCAGATCCTGTGGCGAGATTGATTCCTTGCCTGTACGCTGCCTTAAATCGTTCAACACGCGCGGGGGCATCGAGCCTGAGATTTGCTTGAACGCGCTCGTCAATGATTCAGTGGAAAGCGGCCTATTCGACTGGGCGTTTAGCAGGAACGAATGGTTCGGTCGACCCCGATAATTCTCGGCGTAAGATTGCACTAATGTCGCCGTTAACTCGCTCACCGGAACCTGGCGGAGTGAATGGACCGTCTTGATCTGGGGCCTCGAATATCGAGGATCTGGATCAGATTCCGCGTACTTGTTTTCGCGTACAGATAGCCAGTGCCGCATTCTTTGCTGTTTGTTGTCGTACTCGCTTTTGATCACGTCCACCGGCAGGAGTAGCATCTCGCCACGCCGGAGACCTTGATGTAGCATCAACACGAAGGCGACGAACACACACCAGCGTTTTCTTACGCGTTTAAACGGATTGTCAGCCGATGCCGGGTCCAGTGTCTGATAGAGCCATTCGACCGTAGTCGCCGGCAGTGAACGAATGATTTCGGCCTGGGCGTTTTTGTGGACGTGCAGCTGATTGTAAAGCGTTGAGAGCCGATGAATTCGCTGTTCGATCCTCTGGAGCCGATCGTTCGATGTGCCGCTCGTGGAGAGCCAGGTGACCGTAGAGGTAACAAACGCGAGACCGGTCTGCCAACGCTTCTCATCTGACCGGGTTGCGGTCGACCGGTTTCGAATCGACACAAACCAGGATTCGAGAATCTCGGCCAAAGTCGCTTCGTTCAGGCTTGCTAAGGCGTCGTCCAGAGCGTGCTTACCGCGCAGGCGATCGGCGTGCGAGTAAAGATCATCTATGTAGCGCAGTTTCTTTGTGTGCGTCGACGCCGCAAGCTGGCCGGACGAAACCACTGACCAGATTGTTGACCAATATCTCGGCAGTCCCGATTGATCCGTGAGTAACGGACCATGAAGAGCAACGGGAACCAACGGGTTGTAGATCTGTTGGAGCAAGCCAGCATGCTTGGATTGATGCAACGGCTAAACCTACCATTCAGGCCCTAGGCTGTTGTGGTGAATAACTGGTGGAAACGTCTAGAAACGCAACAGGCCCAAACATGCCATCCCTTCGCATAATGTATATTATGTTAAATCGATGGAATTACCTGACTGATAGATCTTCGGGTTTCATTGAAGTTGCTGTCGCGCCTCAAAGATATGGCCACCCCGCCAATATTGCTGAGCCTGGTTGTGCTATCCAGCTCAATAACTTAACAAGCCCCTCCTCACGATCCTGTCGATAAACGTATCGCCATTGCCATTATCTGCGAGCCTGCCGCATCATCGCGCTAAATAGCGGCTCGGACACCCGCCCCTCGGGATTGTATAAAGTAAAGCCCGGATTTTGGCGGCGACTCCAACACAAAGATGATCTTCCGAAGCGCCGGCAAATACGGCGCCCTAAACCGAAGGTATTCCGCTCGCGAAAGACCATCTTGAGTCTCGAGCATCACCGGCGAACAAACCTCGTGGTTATTTTCCCCGTCGTACACTATCGTCGATCCATGCGCCCCGTCAGCGAGACTCCGTTTGTTGTGTTCACGAAGTAAATCGTATCGCCTGGATCAGTAATGTAGATCGTATAGGTCTCAGTTCCCAATGGGGTATTGGGAAACGCCAGTTTGGCGCTGCAAGCGCCATTTTCACCGTACGTATAGGTACCGATCGTGCCAGGGTCCGGTGTGAGCTTGGACCCGGAGAATTCACCTTGAAGCACACCGTCACCAATCAATGTAAAAGAGCGCGTGACGGTACCTTGCACCGTTCCAGCTGGAACCGGGGACGCGCCACGCGACGCAGTGACCGAATGGCTGGGGCCGAAAACGAATATCCCAGCCATCGCGACATTACTCTTGAGCTTTTCTGCTCCGTTGGACCCAAGCCCCTGAGCAACGAACGCGTACGAGCCAGAGATAGAGCACGTCCCATTCGCTGGAATTGATAATTGCGCAAGGATGAGCGCCAGCGCGAAACCTATTCCATTTCTCATTGACTATCTCCATGGATCATTTTTGCGACGCTCCAATTATATTCCCACCTTTCAACCATCGCAGCCAGACATAAATGGAGATTGCCCAAGCTACGCGACATCGTTGTGACTGTACTCCTTCGTCTGGCCGGGTTGTCCGTGTCCGCAACGCTTCCCCGCAAAGCTGCGCAGTATTCGGCGCTTCGCGCCTCACTCCTCGCCTTGCTCGGAGCCGCCCGACGGTTGCCCTTCGGGTGTTCTTCTCAAGAATCTCGCAGTGCTTGCGAGACAAGCGAAGGTCAGTGAGATCAAGCTCCTATTGCGAGTGGACTACCGAAAACTGCGTTAGCGTCGCCAGTCCGAGCATTCAACATTTTCACACCAGCACCGACCGCGCCAACCCCAGGCGGCTATTTCCTTTCAATCAATATCCTCAAATTGACCTTTGTGGTCGCCAGCTCCGGTACCGACTCGAGCGCGATCAAGTGCACTCTGTAATGACCGGGCGTAAGCTTTATGTAGGTAATGAGCTTGCTCAGCTGAGTTCTTGAACCGGACCAACTCGCAAGTTGCGAAAACGACTGGTCATAAACGATTTCTTCTCTCTCGTTCACGACACGACTGACAGTCAGTCGCAGCGGAATGGGAATGCCCATCGGCTTGAACTCTGAGGTCTCTCTATTGAAGCTCGACGGTCCGCCCCATAACTTGGCTACTCGCTGAAATTGTTCTTCGTCGTTTTTCTCCAGCACCAAATCGAGAGAAAATAGATATAGATACACCCGCTCAACAGCTGCGAAATCCGTCGTTATCGAAAACCCCTTCTCCGCCAAACTGAACGGAACAGTGATGGGTTCGCTGGGCAAGTGTGAGGTGCAGCCCGTTAAAGGTGCAGCACAAAGGAGAGCGCACACCGTACGTCGCAAAACACGAATGGTTCCAGATCCAATCAACATTTATTGTCCACCCTGATCGCTTGCCCTCTCCCTCGCCCACAGCAACGTGCGTTGCAAACTCAGTGAGTCGATTGCCAAACCTCTGGTTAGGATCAAGAGCGGCTGCCCCCCAACCATGTCGATTATCAGTCTCGGCGAGTACTGACCAGGAGTGACATTCATAAATGATGCATCGATCGACCTCATGTCCGCATAGAGATACGCCCGGCCCCGGATCATGAGGCCGTCTGCTGCGATAATCGCCCTGAGGCGCGGCCAAGCTAGGAGGCTGCACACGACTGCGCCGCAAAGGAACAAGGGTACCAAGATGTGGGAATGAGGCGAGGAGCTTAAGAGGACGGCGAAACCCAGGCAAAACAGCGCCGCACAAGCGAACGCCAGCCGAACCAATCCCGAGACCTTGGCCCCGAGCAAACTCACATCCACTGGCAGCTCCGGTGGTTGGAACGCCATCCCTTCCATGATCCGACCGCGGATTCTGAAGTAGCTTCTGCGTTCATATTCTACCTTGAGCATCATTTGACCGGCCTGATCAAAAAGCGCAAGGGCGGATCTGCCCTCTTTCACACCATAAATATCGTGCCATCGGACCAGGCCTTGTTCCCTTCCAAGCTGCGTGCGCCACAGACCCTCACCGTCAAAAGAAAGAGAACGCTTGGACGATCGCATCAGCACGCCGAGCAGGTACCAGCTCAGTCCCATCAACGAACATACCATCAGCAACCTAACGCACAAGGCAGTCGCGGAGCTTGGGGCGTCAATCAAGCTACCGTCGATCGATAACCCGACACCAAATATCCCAATGAGAGCGGCCACTAAGCATCTGGATACGACCAGCGTTCCCTGACCGAATTCGGATGTTTCAACGGATTCCGTTGTAATGGCGGGGCGGCGGGAATGCACTCGCCGCAAATGCCAGATCACATAGCCGTTAATGGCAAACACGACCAGAATTGAAAGAATGCGGACTTGTCCGTGAGAAAGCATGGAGGCTGATTCGCTAGGCGAATAGTCGGCTGCAAGTCCTTGTTAAAGTCATAGCACTCTCCCTGTGTCTTAAGACCAATTCAGCCCATTAAACGGCAGGAAACCCGGCAACACAGCCTACCGTCGCACACTATTTATGGTGCAGGCGTGATGAAATCCAAGATCCGCGGCAGCTTGCCGGTTCCCGGCACTTACCGCCTAGCCTCGATCACACCGACTTAACTTCCCCTCCGTCCATGCGCAGCGTCGAACCCGTCATCCACCGGGCAGCTGGCGATACGAGAAAGGCAATCAGTTCGGCAATCTCCTCGGGCTTCCCGTAGCGGGCAATGCCCGCGTCCTTGGGAAATTTCTCCGTGGCCTCTTCCACCGTCATGTGGTGAATCGAGGCCCAATGCTCCAAATAGGAACGACGCCGTCCCGTCATCACCGGACCCGGTAACACGCTGTTGACCTGCACTCCATCGGTGATCCCACGATCGGAGAACGCCTTCGCCAGGGCGACGATCGCGGCGTTAATGGTGCCGACCGCGGCATAAGGCGCTTTGGGAAACAGCGCCGAATTGCCCGACATCAACACCACGGAACCTTTGGCCTCCTTCAACGCCTGCCACGCGTCAATCGTCAATCGCCGAGCACCATGCAGCTTGAGCGCGAGTCCTGCATCCCACTGCTCGTCCGTCATTTCAAACAGATCAATTTGCGGTACGGCGCCGGCAATGTTGACCAGTGCGTCTATTCGCCCGAAGCTCGACAATGTGCGATCGACGACCGCCTTTGCCGTTGAACGTTCCGACAAATCAACATCCATGATGAGCGGGGTCGCATGCGCGGCAGTGACGGCGGCCGCCGTCTGCTCCAATTCCTCGCGATTACGTGCCACGAGCACCACGGAACCGAAATCCCGTGCCAGTCGCACAGCGGTTGCACGGCCTATTCCCTGGCTGGCACCCGTCACAATGGCTACCGAGCTTGTCATTTAATATCTCTCCTTGCAGTCCAGTCCAGACTCCAACTACTAGCGCGACAGAAATTCACCTATGGCCAGCGCGATGGGCTCAGCGTGCGTTTCCAACGCGAAGTGCCCGGTATCGAAAAAACGAATGTCCGCTTGCGGAATGTCGCGTTTAAATGCATTCGCGCCGGCGGGTAGAAAGAATGGATCGTGTTTGCCCCACACGCCAAGAAAACGCGGCTTGTGCTGGCGAAAGTAATCTTGGAATGCCGGGTACAGCGCAATGTTGCTTTGGTAGTCGCCAAAAAGATCCAGCTGTACCTCATCCGCACCGGGACGTGCCAGATAGAAGTTATCGAGCGACATGCCGTCCGGCGAAACGCTGGCTGAATCGGGCACCCCATGGGTGTACTGCCAGCGTGTCGTCTCAGGAGCGAGGAAAGTACGCAGCGCGTTCCGATTGGCCGCTGACGGGTCCCCCCAATAAGTGCGGATGGGATTCCAACCCTCGCTTAAGCCCTCCTGATAGGCATTACCGTTCTGCGAAATGATCGCGGTAATCCGTTCCGGATGCCACGCCGCCAATCGGAAACCAGTCGGGGCGCCATAATCAAACACATACACCGCGAATCGGTCGAATCCTATGACTTCGGTAAAGCGGTCGATGACGCGCGCGATGTTCTCAAAGGAGTATTTGAACTGACTTCGTGGCGGCATATCCGACTGACCGAAACCGGGCAAGTCGGGCGCAACGATGTGGAAGCGATCGGAGAGCAGCGGAATCAAATCTCGGAACATATGACTGGCGCTCGGGAAACCATGAAGCAAGAGCAGCTTCGGATTTCCGGACGCCCCGGCCTCTCGATAAAAGACCTTCAGAGCGTCGACTGTTACGGCACGATATTTTGGATGGCATAGGGATTTCCTCGTCGGCTTTAGTGTGTGACAAGCGGCAATCGGTCTTACGGCTCTTGCCTTACGCCTCGACTGCATCAAGAATGAGTTCCACCACCACGTCCGGCGCGCTGACGAGCGGCACATGGTCCACGGCATGCGAGCGCACTCGAGCCTTCATGCGACCGGCCATGGACTCCTGCGTCTCCCGAGCGATCATCCGATCCCGTTCGGCAATGAGAAACTTGCTAGGGCGCTCCTCCCACAGCGGTCGTTCGACGGGGACGGTGATACAGGCCGGAGCAATCGGCCCTTGTACAGCGGCGAGCAACTCCTGCTCGTCTTTGCTTGCGTCTTGAGCAAACGCCGCAGCGAACGCGTCCGAAGGTAACCACAGCAGCCCATGGCTATCGGGCACCAGTTTTGGCGCCTGCTGGTGCGGCGCTGCTCGCTTAAAAACCTCGGCGACCCTCTCGCCTCGCGTCGGTGCAAGCGCCGCCACATAGACCAGCGATTTCACGCGCGGATTTCGCATCGCTCCGATGACCGCGCCGCCATACGTGCTACCGACGAGCACGAGCTCCCCCTGAACCCGCTCCGACGCCCCATCGAGCGCGCGCACGTCATCCGACACCGAAGTGAGCTGCAAAGGCGCCGCAATCGCGGTGACACCCTTCGTTTGCAGCGCGCCAATCACCTTGCTCCAGCTCGACCCATCCGCCCCAAGCCCCGTGGGCAAGGACGACACTCACACCATTTCCGGCCATTGCCAGTCGCTCCTCATGATCGATTCAATCCGTAACCGTCTCGGACCATTTATGCAGGTTATGCAAGCGGCCGTAACTTGTCAAATACAATTAAGACGGTTATGGTGCAGCGCGTAGGGGGAGTTGCCATGTCTCCAAAGCCTCCAGCCATATTCATCGCCGATTCGCCCGCGCTGGATTTTTTGAACTCCGTCGCGACCCCGGTCAATACCGCGATTGACTCGATTGGCGATGGCGAGGGGTTGCTGGCGTGGTTGGAGCAAGCCCATCTGGTGCCCCTCGACGTCCTTAATGCGATGCGAAAACAAGCGAAGCCGGGGGAAATCGATCGCGTAGCAGCGCACGCCCGCCGGCTGCGCGAATGGTTCAGGAATTTTATCCGTGAACACCAAGGCAAGCCCCTGAAGACCCTGGAGCCTCAGGATCTCGAGCCACTGAATCGTTTGCTCTCGCGCGACGAGGGATTCGGTCAATTGGTGGCACAAAAGAACCGACGGACTATTGAGTTTCAAAGAACGCGGCGCTGGCGCTCTCCAGCAGCGCTCCTTCTCCCGATTGCTGAAGCACTGGCGCGGCTGCTCGCCGAGGAAGACCTACGAAACGTGAAAGCCTGTGAGGGCCGCACCTGTACGCTGCTGTTTGCCGACCATACGCGGGGCCGCTCGCGTCGATGGTGCAGCATGCAAATCTGCGGCAATCGGAAGAAGCAGATTGCTCATCGACTTCGCGCGAAAGAGTCTCGCTAAGCACCCGCGGCCGGCACCGCTTCACATACCCCCAAATCTCGTTCGTTCAGCACTCGATCTACGCATGGCTTTCACGAGGGACCGGCATACACATTGCGTGGGTATAGTTCTAGAACTTTCGCAATGCGCAACTGAAGATGATTTCGCGCCGCAGAAGTGGCCTTGCGACTGAAAGCGCAGCCGGCACTAATGGGCCGGACGTGCCCGCGAGGCACAGCGTCGACGTCGTGAAACGTTTGTTCATGTGTTTCGACTGCAACGGACAACCGCGGCGCGCCCATCGGCTCGGTGGGCCACTCTCCAAGTTGCGGTCCCCCTTCTTGCGCGGTTGCCGCAAGCATCTCTTCCAGGCCCAACGCGCGAAAACTCCCACCGAATGCTGCCTCAAGATCCGGTGGCACGCGTATCTCTGGTGGCACACGTAAATCCGGCCTATCGCGCATCAGCTGCATGGCTCTCTCGGGAGCTTTGGCCATGTCGCTTGCGTGCTTGGCCGTCAAGTCATTGGGATGCTGCAATCGGCTCGCAGCATCGAGAATCTGTTCGGTGGTGCGGCGACTCGGCCCCCGGGCCATTGAGCAAACCCTTGCACTATCCTTGTGAACTGATCCTCATCACCGACTGCCACTGCCGATGAACCGTGACTAATGGCCTTGGTAAAATCATGGTAAGACCGTGGTACTACTGTGCTTATGAATTCTCCCGCTGAATCACTTCGCACCGCTCGGCCCTCGATCGTCAGTCATATTGCACCGGACCTCCTAAACCTCTTTCGCGACGGCAATCCTGATTACAAGCGCATCGCGGACATAGCAAAGCTCAGCAAGACGGACCTAGGGAAGATTTCTCAAGTAGCGAAATCCTCTGTGCGCTTCGACGCACACATTCCTGAGCCCGTGGCAGAGAGACTGCGCGAGATCGCAAACATCGCAAACCTCGTGGCAGAATTTTTCAACGGCGACGCTCAAAAGACCGCCCTTTGGTTTGAGATCGCCAATCCGATGCTCGGCAACATATCGCCAAGCACCATGATTCGGATTGGCCGCGTCAAACGGCTCCTTGCATTTGTGGTTTCGGCTCGCGAGGAGAACTGCGCGAGCCAAATCATCAAGGACCATCTCGAAAGGGCCCGCAACGGCGCACCCAGCCGGGCGTTCATGGCTTTGGCCGGGACGGTTGATGGTCCGAAGGATCTGTCACAACGCAAAGCATTCAAGCGCGCTTGATTGGCATCGCCGACACGGGATTTCTGGTTGTCTTCGCAAATCGCAAAGACAAGTTTCGCGATTGGGCACTGGCAGTTGCTGAAGGCATCACAGAGCCCCTGTTGACATGTGAAGCGGTGCTCGCGGAGACTGCCTTCCACCTTCAAAGCGTTTCACTCAGCCTGGCAATGATCCGCACTGGCCTCATCACCCTGGCCTTCGATTGTAACGAACACTTGGCACAACTCGACGCCCTGGCGAAACGCTTTGCCGATCGAGAACCGGACTTGACCGACCTATGTTTGATAAGAATGAGCGAGCTGCATCCCCATCACAGTGTCGTTACCATCGACCAGTCCGATTTTCGAATATATAGACGAAATAAGCGCGACACGATTCCGCTGATTTGCCCGCCCGCGACGAAGTAATGCTGTTCCTTTCTTAGTCGGTCGGGCCGTGCGGGCCGCTATCACCCCTGCACTCGCCTGGCACCGGCGAATCATACGCGTGTAGCAGACGCGCGTAGCAGACGCGCGTAGCAGACTCGCTTCGCTCGCGGACCAGCCCACCCGGCTGGGCCCAAACTTCAATGTTTGAGCGTTCGCCACAGTGTTGCTCACCCTGTGGCAATGGCGCTCCACTGGCTATGCCGCTTTCTCCGCCTCACTCCTTACATACCGCGACAGATGATCGGCGGCTAGGGTTACATCCGACGCCGGAATCATTGCCGGCGCATTCTCGATAAATGCCGGTAGCGCCTTAGGCTCCAGCACCCAAACATCACCTCTCGAGCCGCGCTGCTCAACATACCAGCTCGGAAAGACCACCACGCCTCGGACAAAGAAACGCTTACCCGTGGACGCCTGCAGTCGCTTTTCCAGCCAACATGCGGCTGCACTGACTTGCTCGATCGGATTGCGATCGGGTTCATATCCAGCGACCGTGAGAGTATTTCCCTCAACGACCACTCTCGCCTTCGGCGACGGCTTGGTCCGAGTCTTCGTCTCGATCGCATAGATGCCATGCGTACAAATGACAACGTGATCGAGGTTGAATCCCTCTCCTGGCACATCGTGAAACAAATAAGCACCCAATTTGCGCAAGCACTCCAGCTGCTCGGCCACAATTCTTTCGCCGTCACGTCCCAGCTTCAAATTCTTAATCTTCTTTCTCAGCCGCCAAATTCGAGGGGCAACATAGGCCAGGGTCGCCACTGCCAGGACAGTGAAAGCCCATGGATGCCGCCCTGAATGGGTCAGATAGCCGAACCACTCCATAAACGCGAGCAGCAAGACGCATCCCGCAGCAAACAGATGATCCAGCAACGCGTTTTCGCGCAGGTGAACGATCTCATCATCGACAGATTCGCCTGGAAGCCGTAATGGCTTGGCTTTCAGTGGTGATTGAGCGGACATTCCTTTGTCTCCGAGATCTTTTGGATGCCCCAATCTGCCAGGATTGAGCCTCATCTTCGGTGACACGAATCTCCCTTTTGCCGCACGAAAGCAAACTTCCATTCCCTTAATTGGCGGATCCCCTGCCGGAGCCACCGCCCCCCTGTCTCAGGCCTCGCGGGCTCCACGCATTTTCCAAACTTCGGGCTGTAGTAAGTGTATTCTTTGCAGCGGAAAGGAATTCCTTCTACATCAAACAATCGCTCATGCCGCCTGCGTGCGGACTTAGAGCTCTAGGGGCGCAAGATGTGTTTCACGCGCAAACTGACTCAAGTTTCAGGGGTCATTCCTGCTCTCCTCGGCATTCTGACTTTCAGCTTGATCTCGCCGTCTTACGCAAAACCAGATCCCAAGGTTCTAGCCGCCGTCAACTCATGCGAGCCGAAGGCACGTGATCTCCTGCAGCAACTGGTGCAGATTGATTCCGGCACCGGCGATGTCGCAGGCGTGGCCGCTGTAGGAGCGATCTTAAAAGTTGAACTCGAAAACCTCGGCGCCAAAGTCGAAAGTGCGCCGGCTACCGTGCCCGGTGTTGCCGACAATCTCGTCGCTACCCTGACCGGCAGGGGCAAGGGCCGTATTCTGCTCATCGCCCATATGGACACCGTTTTTCCTAAGGGCACGGTCGCACAACGTCCCTACAAGGTGGTCGGCGACCATGGCATCGTCCAGGTGCCGGTGACGACAAGACGGGAATCGTCAGCGCCGTCTGTGCGCTACGCGTCCTGCATCAGCTTAAATTTCGCGACTACGCCGGGATCACTCTGCTACTTAACTCGAACGAGGAAACCGGCTCCGTCGGCACGCGCGACCTGATCCGCGCGAAGGCGAAGGAGAGCGACGCTGTCATTAACTTAGAACGCGGCGTGCCGCCCGACGGCCTCGAAGTCGCCCGTAAGGGATCGGCGGTTATCACCGTGGAAATAATTGGGCGCGCGGCCCATGCAGGATTGGAACCAGAAAAAGGCCGCAACGCCATCCTCGAGGCTTCCCATCAAGCTCTTCAAATGGGCTCTCTCGCGGATTCTACAAAGCAGACGTCAGTCAATGTCACGATGATCCAAGGAGGGAATGCGACCAACGTCATTCCTGACCATGCGCTTATCAAAGCGGACGTTCGAGCATTCACCCCGGAGGAATTCGACCGCGTGGAGAAGGGTCTTTCGAAGTTGGCCAGCGAGACTATCGTCCCTGAGATCCAGGTGAAGGCGTCTATGTCGAGGCTCTTTCCTCCTTGGCCGCCTTCCGCGTCGACCGAGGCCCTGCTTACGCGGGCGAGAAAGCTATATGCAGAAATGGGTCTGAAACTGGCGGAAGTTCCCGTTGGCTCATCAGCCGACGTTGCATTCGCCGCGGAAACCGGCACGCCTTCCATCGATGGTGTGGCGATAATGGGAGGCGGCGCCCATGGCGTCGACGATCACGCCGATTTGTCGAGCATTGTTCCTCGCGTCTACCTGTTAAGTCGCATGCTGATGGATTTAGGCTCCAAGCCCCAAACCCAGCGTCAATGACGGTATGACTGTCACACAAACGGATTTTTAAGTCGTACACCCGTGGACGCGAAATGCTCCGTATTTCGCGTCACCACCGTCAAATCGTGAATGAGCGCAGTGGCCGCGATCTGCTTATCCAATGGATTCTCCGGATTTGGAACCCTTAAACGTCCCCACACATGCGCGGTCTCCTCGTCAATCGGCAAGATCGCATCCGCGTAAGCCCTCGACACTTGCTTGAGCCAACGCTCCAAGAGATCGGCCTGTTCCCCATCGCCGCGGTGCCGTATACGCTCGACTCCTTGTCGCAGCTCACCGATTGTCACCACCGACAAATAGACATCCACGCCCTCACGACTCGCACCTTCGAAGAACGCCCGCACTCCAGAATTGGTTTTCTCGCCTTTGCGCATTTCGCTGATCACATCGGTATCAACGAGATACATGAGCTACCTGCGATCGCTTTGCTCGCGCCGAAAGTCACTATCCTCACCGACATTGGGAATCGCCGCGAGCACTGCCGCCAGCGGTCGCCGCTTCGTTCCTGTGAGCGCCGCCTTCAAAATCTCCCGATGTTCCTGCTCCGCACTTCGATTGCGCTTCGCCGCCCGGCGCTTCAGCGCCAAAACCAATTCAGATGGCAGATCCCGCACAATCAATTGCGCCATGACTGAACCCTCCAAAATGGTTGAATTGTCCAAATTATAGCGCAACGCGATAATGATAGCAATGATATCATATTGCACGAGCCACATAGTGGCTCACTCTCCGGCTCTTTAAGTTCATCAATATTGAAATTAGCGCGAATCCGCTTCTCCGCTGTAAACTCTTTGGTTATCTCGGAAAAAGAACCTGGAGCCATGGATAGCCCGGACCAGAGCGCAGCGCCATTGGCGACGACAGCCGAAGTCCTCTATCGCTGCAAGGTCTGCGGCATCGAGTCGCCGGAAACTACCTGTTTTGCCGCAATTGCCACGGACGGCGCGTATCGGCTGCACGGAACGTGCATCACCTGCAATGAGCCACATAGCGTCAAAGAAACATGGCGCCACTTCGTAATCTGGATTGTGTCGATTGCCGTCCCAGCCGGTTACCTGGTTGCTACTCGTGGGACTGATCAGGTTGGCTTCCTCGGCCTCCTCCTTGCTTCGGGTGTAATTGAGTTGCTAATCATAGTGCTCCACGAAATGGGGCACGCTTTCGCCGCGAAAGCGGTGGGGCTCAAGGTCAGCGTGATGATCTTGGGGAGGGGCCAACTATGGTGGGCGGGCAAACTACTAGGACTACCCGTCCGCCTCTATGCATGGCCCTCAATGGGATTGACGCAACTGGGCGGCCGCCCCGCCCGGTTCATTCGTGCACGGATTTGGCTTACTACACTAATGGGGCCTGTAACGAATCTATGTCTCATGGCTGCCGCGATTCTCTTTTGGAACGCGCTCGGGAAAGTAGTCGACAGCAACATCACCCTACTTTGGATCGCGCACAACGCCTTCATGGCCGCGGCAAATTTGTGGCCCAGCCAAAGCACCCGTGCCGGACGTCTTTACCCGACGGACGGCATGCAATTGTTGCAAATCCCATTTCGAAATGCCGACGAGCTTGCCGAAGGTCTGGCGATGGGAGACGCCGGCGCAATTTTGACGACCTACAATGATGGCGATTATGAAACCGCAAGACAAATATGCATCATTGCACTCGAACGCTCGCCCGGCAATGCGGGGCTGACCATCCTTCTTTCCGCATGCCAGGTCCATCTGGGCGACTACGAGTCAGCGCGCTCAACCATTGAGCCACTCATCGACACCGAAACGCTGGGCTCGCCGCTTCAGGCAGCCGCAGCAAACAATACTGCCGTTGCCCTGTGGCTTCGCGACTTCAACCGGCCGCTGCGCGCAAAATCGCTGTCGCGAGCGGATGCCCTAACGGCAATGGTGTATACAAAGTATCCGTGCGTACTTGCCTATCGTTCCACTCGAGCGATGCTGCTGGCTGACACCGATCGTGTGCAGGAAGCCCTCGCACTCCTGGAATACGTGAATTACGGTCACGGAAATTCCGAAAGTCTCAGTCATCGCGAGATTGCCCGGGCCTTTGCCCTGCGCAAGCTAGGCCGCCGTGCCGAAGCCGACAAGGCTTTATCAGATGCATTGGAACATCAAAAAAGCCAGCTGCCATTGTTGCGCACGATCGGACTGATTCAGTAATGATTGTCCGGCTCGCCACAACGCTGGAGGCGGAAATTGAGCGCTTCCTACCCCGCGTCGGACAAATGAGCACGCGCCTGAAAGCCTGTTTTGCCGATAGAAACCATGGTGAGGACTTCGACCGAACTCCCGAATCGTTGGTACGATGCTTACGCAGGTACCGCAGCGGCACCCGACGACCCTCGGCCGCCGGCCTTCGGGTCAGCGGTTTTTCACATTAAAATCGTCTGTCACGGCGTCTCTGCACCCTGCACCAGCCGTGAGAACGTATAGTGCATGAATGTCTTAGATGCGAAAGGAATGTAATGAACAAGGTGTTTCGCTGCACGCTGGTCTCGCGAATTGCCTCTCTGCTCCCATTATTTGTGCCACTGCTCTTCTGCTTACTGCCGATGGTCGCGCTGGCGACGGAACCGTCTGCGAAGCCAATTGAAGTGATGGTAGTCGGCGTGTTCCACATGTCCAATCCTGGTCACGACCTCCATAACCTCAAGGCGGACGATGTCCTTGAGCCGAAGCGGCAACGCGAAATCGCGGCACTTACGGACGCGTTGGCGCGCTTCAAGCCAACCAAGGTCGGGGTGGAATGGCCGCCGGACCTGGTGACTGAGCGTTACAAGCAATACCTCGCCGGCACCCTGCCGCCGTCACGTAACGAAGTGGTGCAGTTGGGATTTCGCTTGGCCAAAACGACCGGCGCGGAAGTTTACAGTCTAGATGCCGATGGTGACTTCCCTTACGAGCGGCTGAAGAACTTCGCCGAGACGCGCGGCTTCTCCAGGCTTCTCGACGATATGAACGCGGCGATTCAGCGTAACGTCGATGAGCAAGCCCGCCTGTTGTCGCAAAAGGGTATTTCTGCGGACCTTCGATTCTTGAACGATCCGGCGCGGCTCACGAACGACAACGCGTTTTACCGCAACATGCTTCGCATCGGACTGGGCGGCGACCAGCCAGGCGCTGACCTGACCGCCTCTTGGTATCACCGGAACTTCCTCATCTGCGCCAATTTGCTGCAGCTCGTAAAGCCTGAAGACCGGGTCGTGATTTTCTTTGGTTCCGGTCACGCTTTCCTCTTGCGCCAGTGTGTGACCGAGACCCCCGGATTCAAATTGGTCGAGCCCAACGACTATTTACCGCAGTAATGGCTTTCCTTGCTCAAAAACATGGGATCCCTTGCATCACTCTTATAATAAAGGGCTGAAAGCACAGCGTTGCCTCACCGTCCCAAAGGAAGTGTTGTGGTCGGAAGGCTTGGCAAGTTGGACTGAAGCCTGGCCTCGAGGGCCGGGCTGTTCGGCTTCGACGCTACGCAAGACCATTTCGGCTTGCGCTGATGAGGCGCGCCTATTTCAATTCCAGAATGACCGCGTGCCCCTGGCCACTTACCAGCACTTCAGTATGAGTGTGATCGCGAGGGCTGAATCTGATTTGACCAAATGTGTAGTCGCCAACTACTTGTTTGCCGTCCGCAGAAGTGGACCGCAATGCGCCAGTGGCTTCGTACACCACCAATGCATCCTTGTCATGAAAATGCATGGGGGTTGGCTTGCCCCTGTGCCAAACATTGTCCCATACCACCACTTTGTCGTTTTCCAGTAATTTCTTGGCGTTCGCTCTCGGAAAGGCAAGCGGATAGCCGCTGGTATTCGCGATCGGTGAAAGCGGATGGTCTTTAAGCTCAATGACGACGGTCCGGGTGCCGGCCTTACCCGCGACCTCACCTTTATGGCCTAAAACGGCACTGCCTTTGTGCGACAGAGATACAGCAACGAAATCGTGCTGCGCCGGAGGCAGTGAACCAGTTGTATCCCAAACCGTCACGCGGTGATTGTCCAATATAGGTTCCGCGCCATAACTTGCCGCCGCTAGACCTAACGCAAGGACGATATAAGCAGCCTTGATCATAAGAGCGATTGTACGACGTGACAGTCAAAAAGGTAAAAGCCGCAATCGCAGGTCGCTATACGGGCCGAGCGACTTCGGTCAGGTTTTAACGAATTCCTCAATCACCTCGATGAGTCCCACGATGTTTGTATTGAACTCCACGAGTTGCTCTGCTGGAACCCAATACTCCGTATGTATGGCCCCGCCCACTGTTTGAACAGGGAATCGTGACAAATAGTCCGCTCTTACTCCAAAGCGAGTAACGAACCCTGCCCCGCTCGCCTTCACATTCCACTCCCGCGCAATCTGCGTCGCGTACGCATGATTGGTGACCGGATAGAAAATCGGCTGATCCGGTAAGCGTGGCGGGAATGCCCTAAAACCGGAAGCCTTGATCAACTCCAGTTCCTTTGGGCCTACAGGCCTAAACAGTGTCACAATATCGATAGATTCCATTAAGGTGACCCTTTGCTTTGGCCCATAGTCCCTTGTGGATGCACCACGCACTTCGCATGCCCGCGCAAACGTTTAGTTATGAATCGCCGGCACCGACAAGGTCTTATGTCCTGCTTCAATCTTATCTGCGTCAAAACCGCCTCAGCCTCCGGATAATCCCGATCCCGAGCAGCGCGCCGCAAGAACGGCAACGCCAGCCGCGGCTTGCGGGCATCCACGTACGTTAGAGCCAACTGATACAAGGCTTCCTCCCTGCCCCACATCGAAATATCCCGCGCTGCAATCGCGCGTCGATATAGCCGCCGGGCCGACGCAACAGTTTTGCGCACGCCTATGCCGTACTGAGAGCAATATCCCGCGTCGCCCATGGCATCGCCATCACTCAATCCCGCAGCGCGCATCCACCAACCAAAGGCGCGGCGCGAATCTCCGGCGTCCCGATAGATCGTTGCCAGGTTCGCAGCGCCGATACTTGCACCGCTCCGATACGCGCGGGTGTACCAATGCACGGCTTGGCTCTTGTTCCGCCTGGTTCCCAGCCCGGTGTCGTACGCATAACCCAGAGACGAGAACGCCGGCTCGTACTGCCTGCTCGCAGCGCGCTTGAATAAACGAAACGCATACGCCGGATTGCTTCGCAGGACGCTTCGCCCCTTCCTATCCTGAAAGCCATCCCGCAGCCACGTCCCTAAATCCCACATCGCGGACGCATCGCCCTGCGCAACCCGGCGTCGCAGCGCAGCGATGATCTTCTTAATACCCGGACGGCTCCGAGCGCTCGACCTTCCCATCGGCCCTACCATCGGTCCTCATCCAGCGCCCACTCGGCCACCATTCCAAAGCCAATAAACTGAACCATCACAACGAACGCAACGCCCCACAATCCAGGCTGCACCTCAAAGACGCCGCTGTTGTTGATTACCGCGAGCGCGGTGCCTAGACTCAAGACGCTGACGTAAGCCCACGGTCTCCATACATTGCTCGTCACCAGTCGCCACGAGAACAAGCCCATCGCGACGTAAGGCAACAGTGTCACCAGTGCCGCTCCCGCGACGTTAAAGCCATAATGACCCAAATAATAGAGATCCCGATGCGCCGGTCGCATAAACACGGATCCGGCGGCTGTGAGTCCTAGGATGCAGTGAGCCAAAGCTATTGGGCGTCGGTAAAAGGGAACCGCCTCGCCTGTTGGTTCCACGCGCTCTGCGGCGGCCAGACAGATGCCACCGGCAAACACGAGCAGCATGGCTTGTACCACAGAAATCGCCCCGTACATCCACGCGCTCCAGCGCATCTCAAATAATTGTCCAGCATACGCATCGCAAGCAAACGTAGTGACAAGCGCCAAGAGAAAAATATAGACCGCCAGAGAAACAAGGCGGCGCGCGACTGTCTCCGACACAAAAAAATAGGACACGGCGTAGGGCCATACTGCAGCCACCCCGGCAGCGATCCTCGAATAGCGGTGATTGGCCGACTGAGAAACCACCACAACCGCCGCCAAAATGCCCAGAGCGATCTGCGCAATGCGTAGTGCGTTTAAGTATCTCTGGCGACGATGCGACTCCCTTGCTAAGGCCAACTTCGAGGTTTCCGCAACGAGCGGGAACCTTGGACGAATGAAATATTGGAAGGAATCGATGGAGAAACCTCGGTACTTCGCCGACAGAATGTACTTGATCATCGCCAACGGAAACATACTCAAACCTAAAAGCCGCCTCGCAAATCCAAACCTCCCCCGCAGATAAAAGCTACAGAGCGCAAGCTGCGCCGGCCGATGCCCAGCGCTCGCCGCTTTACGCAAAATATTTCTCGCGAGGATCCGGCTCTTCTCGGACGGGTTGCGGGTTGCGAGTGTTAACGATGCTAGGACGGTCGCTGCCGGCAGGAAGCCAGTTTTATACGACTCACCCAAAAAATGTAAGGAGCGTGAAGCCTCCTTTTCTTTAAGGGCAATACAGCCAAGCACATAATTCGCGTATCCCTTTTCCCCACTTAAGGCGGACGACGCCAGACGCCGCGCTTCCTCAACATCCGGCTCTCTGGACGGTGTACCGGCCAGTAATACAAGCGCAAGGACACACCGAGCCCGCCCGGATCCCAAGTCGGCGAGGCGTTGCCATTCTGTAATTGCGCCATCCACATCGCCGACCTCCAAAAGTCGCCTAGCGGTGGGGCTGCAATTACCGTCGTACAGCGGGAAATTGAGCACGCGCCAAATGACGCGTGCGCTCTGCCGGCTTTCCTTGCTCAAAAACATAGTTCTCCGTCTGGCCACGCCGTTCGGGCGGACCAGAGACGACGGTCGTAGCAGTGCCGGCCTCTCGTCGGCACTCACCGCCAGCAACAACTGCAACTCTTCCGCGCCTGGCACGGCGAGTCAAAACGAGCGTAGCAGACGCGCGTAGCAGGCGTGACTCGAAGAATCGATATTCTTCGCATGCCCTGCCTCTCGTCGGCACTAACCAACTGCGTGGACTGCAATTCCTCCGCGTCCGTTGCCGCATCCTTGCGGAAAAGTGTTCCCCGGCCCGATTCTATACAGTACCTGATCTCTGAAGCTACTGAATAGACGCCTCACCTTCAGTTGGCGAAACTTCCGCGATGCGCTGCCACCACGACGTCTATGCAACCGCGAAGACTCCACGATATTTGGTTGTCTTCGACCTGCAATGGAAAATCATCGAATGTAGACGCTTGGAACCCTGCTGCGACTTGGCAAAGTCCATGACGACAACCTTGCGACGATTCACCGAAGAAGGCTGGCAACCGGAAAGCACTCCCCGATTCGGGTTTGTCTTTCTCGAGCGACAGGGCTATCGCCGACTACTGATTCTGACTGAGCGCGATCCGTACGACCTAGGGTCTCAGACCTTCTCACCCTTTAACTAGAATTCCCACCGCCATTTTGCCAAGATCAATGCAAATGGCGACTCCAAAGACATCGGCATCCCCTCGCATCACCTGCTACGGAACGGCATTTCTCGCTGAAGCGCCAGTCGACACGATAGCGCTCAAACAAGGAATAGCCTCCGATGTGCCGCAATTCAGCAGCCCCCACTTGGACGCCTCGTTTTTGATAAATTGTTGGCGATTCCTCACGGGGACAATGGAAAGCGCTCCGAGCGCCCACGTTAAGCGCATAGCTGGCTTAAGTTTTCGATCGCCCAAGACGACTGTCCTCTACGAGTGTTCGACGGACTTATGCGAACTGCTCGCCGCTCTGACCCCTGAGAGCGCAGCTGAAATGGCTACCCAGTGGAACAGCATGTATGGGAAACCCAACCCCAAAGCGATGAAAGCCAACGGCCGCACGCAGGTACGCGGGAGCATCCTGATGAATCTCGCGATGCTTGCAAAACAAGTGAACGATGACACCAAGCTCATGTTGCGCGTGGACTACCGAAAACAGCGCTAGTCTCTCTCGACTGTTTGAGGCAGGTAGATCCGTTGCGATGTCCGGTCGCAAAAGAAATAAGAACAAACTGCCCTGGTTCCTTTGATCCTACCACGTCGTTCTCGCGGTCAAGGCCGTGCGTTGCTCACTCGGGTGGCCTCTATCAACGAATACTTTGCGGCCACCCTCGCTGCGCTACTCCGCGAGTCGGCTTAGCCTGACGGCTGCGCCGAGCCTTGACCGCTGCGCTGCGACGTGGCCGTCGCCGTCACCGGGCAATTCCGCCCTGACGGAGACGAACATGAGCAACACTATTCTTTACACCAACGACGAAAACACCGCGACCGGTATGCGAGAGGCCTCTTTCGAGGAAATCCTGAATGCAGCCTGCCAACAAATGACCCTACGTGTCCGTCGCGGTACTAGCCTAGCCAGTCCCAAAGCGACTCGCGACTATCTTGCCCTCAAGCTAGGGAACCTGGAACACGAAGTCTTCGCTGTACTCTTTCTCGACAAACGTCATCGGCTCATCAGCTATAAAGAGATGTTTCGAGGTACGATCGATGGCGCGACCGTTCACCCGCGTGAGGTCGTCAAGGAAGCCTTGAAACAGAACGCCGCCGCCGTCATCCTCGCCCATCCACATCCGAGTGGCGTCGCCGAACCGTCACAGGCGGACGAACTAATTACGCAACGCTTGAAACACGCATTGGATCTTGTCGACATCCGCATTCTAGATCATGTGATAGTTGCGGGCGGCGATACCCTGAGCATGGCAGAACGAGGCCTTATCTGAGCTACACTTCTGCAATGGCTCGGAAGCGCCGAAAACCCCGTTGCATCGTCATCGGCGGCCCCAACGGGGCCGGCAAGACAACCTTTGCACGCGACTATCTTCCGGCGATCGCTCGACTCATCCACTTCGTCAATGTGGATCTCATTGCCGGCGGCATTTCACCACTGCGTCCGGAGCTTGCAGCTGTCACTGCAGGCCGCGTGGTGCTGCGCGAACTCGACCGTTTAGCCGCGGCGAAAGCGGATTTCGCATTTGAAAGCACATTGAGTGGTCTGCTCTACGCCAAAAGAATGAAGGACTGGAAGA
The DNA here is from genome assembly GCA_963721095.1 of uncultured Gammaproteobacteria bacterium. Lineage (GTDB taxonomy): Bacteria > Pseudomonadota > Gammaproteobacteria > Steroidobacterales > Steroidobacteraceae > Bog-1198. Next base: position 119,714 of record CAVRHU010000004.1, read on the forward strand.
CGCAGGGGTTCTCAATTGAAATCAACTACATTCGCCTCCCTTCCCCTCAGCTCGCACTCCGTCGCATAGCGGCTCGTGTCAAACAAGGCGGGCATAACGTACCGCGCGCGGACGTTCTACGCCGCTACAAGCGTAGCTACGGACGCGAAAGGCAGCAAACCGGAGGTAATCAAGCCAACAAGACTCTCCTTTGCCCATTTTTTCATTGTCACTCCCTAGCAGTCACCAACACCCTACAGGCCCGCACACCCGATCGGCCTCGGGTTAACTTCCACAATTGTTCTTCGTTCGGCATCAGTCTGCAGAATGACTCGTTGGATGCACGTATACGGCAGTAAGCTCATTCGGTCACGCTCGCAACTCACCGCTGGCGCCCTGACGCGATCGTCACAAGAGAAACCCGCTTTGACCAAGTGTTCGATCGCCGTCACAAACGGCATCCCCACCGTGACCTTCTTCGCGACCGAGGCCTGGAACTTCGCATTCGCCTTAGGTCCCATCCCCGGACAGCCGACTAGGCCTGAGAGCACCGCGGCGCCGAGCAACGCGAGTACAAACCTCAATTTGCCGTCCCCACTACTCTGCGTCGCTGTCTCATCCTCGCCCGCAATGCGGAACGGACACGGACATCGGAGTTCGGCAGTTGGGGCACTGACTTGATCTTCTGATCTCAATCAGTGGCAGTGCCACCACACCGAACAGCAGGAAGAAGACGATGAGAGCCAGAAAAGACCAGGTGACACCATCCATGATTTGAGCCCAGCTGTCCGTGTCGCACCATTGTATCCAAAACCGGCCGCCCGGCGAACAAGCGGGCAAAAGCTGCAATCCGTGGTTTGAGCGTGTCGTCATTGCTTTCAAATAGCATGATCTCCGCTCCTCCCGCTCGCCCCCGGGAAACTCCCGCCTACCCCAGATTCTTCGCTTTAAACGCAATCCGCTGCGAAGCTCTCTAACTCTGAATTCTGCTGAGAAAGAACCGCGATAGGAGAGGGGCCGATGATTCTTATACAAGTAGCGACAGCGCTGGCGATCGGCCTCTACGTCGTCCTATCCAAGGACGCGCGGTGCAAGCCCCTACTTCGTGAGTCGTCTTGCGTGGCCGACAATCTCAACAGGGCAGAGACTACTCAGCATCCCGGTGAACAGCGACCGGTCATTCACCGGGAATTGCGGATCATTCGCCGAATATCGCGTGAGCGCCCGCAGGATCGTGCTCACAATTCCACTATCGACAATGACTTCCTCTTTCTATGGAGCACACATGAACACCCTCTCTTCCAAACTCACTGCCTTTGCAGCCGCCCTATTGATGAACGGTCTTGTCATGGGCGCCCTCGGATATCTCTTCGTGCTGCAGGCTCAGCCGAACATGTCAGCGATTGCTTTCGCGAAGGCAGTCGTTACGCATCAGTGGCTCAGCTAGTTCTGCGTCTTCTTCGTCGGCCAGGCTTTTTCGGGCCTCCTCACGGCCCTCGCTCCCGTTGCGACATCCTGTCGCAATTCTCCTATACTTGCGAAACAAACGAGGAAAACAAACGGATTCAAGCAAATGCCACGGAAGCGCAAATACGGAACGCTTGGCGGAACGCTCGATGAGCTGAAGAGCGGACAATTCCTGGGTAATGCGCAAATGCGCTCCTCTCGACGCAAGAGTCCCTGGAATCTCTTGCTCCTTCTGATCTTGCCGCTCTGGCTCGTTCTGTGGTGGGAGGGCCTGAAGTTGGCGCGATTCCTCGCTGCAGCCGCGCGCCACGAGCACAAGCCTTTATTGGAGGAGTTGATATGGCCCGCCTCCATCGCTCCTTTCTTTGTCTATTTTCCTTTGCTCTTGGCCACAATGGTGCTGGCGATGGTTCTGATCAACTATGCGATCTACCTATTGATCCCGCCGGCACGGCGCGCGATGGACGCCGAAGACAAAGCCTTTCCTGGAACCGAGTACGCCACCCAACAACCGTTACTGGTGCGCATAACCCTGTTCACACTGCCCGCCGCCTTCGTACTCTCTGTCATTGGCGGTTTGTTTACTTAGGCCTGGGCGCGTAACCGCCATTGCAATTCGCTCAGCCTCATATCGCTTCCGATCGCCTTTACTGCTTCTTTATATATGTCTGCTTCTCTTCATCGGCCTCTCTCGTTACGCGCATCCATCGGGGACATCATTGGCAGCGCGTATCGGGTCGGATCCATTGTTGTAATAGTACGTGGCGATCCTTGCAATGGGCTTTCGGCGGGGCGGTCTAAAGGATTCGGCGCAGAAGCGGGATATTGCGGAACACCAGGGCTGAGACCGTGTAGGTCGCGATCGCTGAGAAAACAGTTAGGAGAACGGCTTTCAGTAATGGCGGCGCCGTGAAGCTGCGCAAGGCAATAGCCAGCGCAATCAGTACCGGCGGGTGGAAGAGATAAACCGCAAAAGCATTATCGGAAAGAAATCGCGCAGTTGCGCCCTGCCGATCAAAAAAGCGTCGGTAGAGAGTAATGAGGCCGAAACTCATTCCGATGCAAACCAAGGCCTCCCATAAAGCTCGAATGGCACCGACGCCGCTCACCCCGCCCTCTGAGCTGATCTCGTCGTGCAGCACATAACGCATAATGAGCAACACCATCAATAACAGCACCGAACAGCTTAAGGCAAATACAGACCATCGCAGCGCGAACCTAACCGGCACCAAATCCAGCCAGCGGCCGCGATAGGCCCGCACGCCGGCCGCAAACATCAAAATGTATTGCGGAAAATCGCCGGGATGCATGTTGAGGATCGATGTGCCTTGCGGCAGCCAGATGCGCGTGACAAAAGTTGCGGCCGCCATCAGCAGGATGAAGGTTATGATTGCCACGTTGCCAGGCAATTGCGGATTGCTCCTCCGGCTCACAGGGACCTTAGCGGACAGCCAGGCATAGACAATCGAGAAAACCAGCAGCGCTGCACAAAACCACATGGGGCCGGAGTTTGACAACCACTCCCCGTCCCGCAGATGTACGAACCATTGATGGACAAAGCCGCCCGCACCCCAAGTGTGCGATAGAAAGTACTGCGTTAGCGGTCCTATCATCAGCATATAAAGCAACGTTGGCAGTCCCAGCCGAATGATCCGATCCTTGACGAAACGAGCGCGGCCCTTGCGATCGAGTGATGGTGCGGCGAAGTACCCTGAAATTAAAAAGAACAGCGCCATAAAAAAGGCCTGCAGGAAGCTTTGATAGATGCCGAAGGTGAGGACGGTGCCGATCCCCGCCGCTCCGCGGTCCGTGAAATACCAATTGCCGAAGGGACTATAGGTATCGCTGGCGTGCATGCTGAGCACCAAAATGATCATCGTCCAACGGATGTTGTCGATATAGACCAGCCGATGACGCGATGGCGTGTCTTCCGTCTGCGAGAGGTACTCTTGATCAGCCGCCATGCCCGTCCCTTGAATTCACCCTGCAAGCGAGAGAATATCCGAGAGGCTGTTTTGCGCATACCCAAACGTGCGTCCGAAATGCTTCGCCGGCGTGGGGCGGCCTACCTAACTTATGGCGAAACACACGCCCTAAGCCATTGAATCTCCAGTGCAGATTCTCCTCCGATGAAAACGACTTTCTAAACTCCATTTTTCCTTTTGGAATGTGCAACTCGTAGAGCTGTTGGCGTGTTTTCCAAGCAAGCAGCAATGACAATTACTCGGGCAAACACATGAACACCCTCTCTTCCAAACTCGCCGCCTTTGCAGCCGCCCTATTGATGAACGGTCTTGTCATGGGTGCCCTCGGATATCTCTTCGTGCTGCAGGCTCAGCCGAACCTGTCAGCGATTGCTTTCGCGAAGGCAGTCGTTGCTCATCAGTGGCTCAGCTAGAAGCTTTTTTGTCGGCCGAGCATTCTTCGTCTGGTCGAGCCGTTCGGTTCCGCGATGCTTCGCATCCTGCTACGCGCGTCTGCTACGCGCGTCTGCTTCGCTGCGGACTGCCCGTACCTCCGTGTAGTCGCGGGCATGCGGCTCACCCTGCCTTCGCAGGGCACCGGCAAGTTCGCCGCGCAGGACCTGTATGACCGGTGTTCCGGTCGCAGCCGCATGTTATCTTCGACGTTGCTTCTGCATTGCACGCACCGCCCTCATGAGCGATTTGATCTCCTTCTTCGCTCGTTGTCGTGTCAGCGGGTCGGCACGGTCTCGGGAGACCTCGCGACACAACTTATGATAGTTGGCGAGGCGATCGGCTGGCACGCCGTCGCGCACTGCGCACCCCGGCTCGGCGCGGTGCTGACAATCACGGAATCGACACTCGGCGGCAAGCTTCAAAACGTCCTCGAACGCATCGTCAAGCGAGGCCTGGTCGATGTCGAGTCGCAGGCCGCGCAGGCCTGGCGTGTCGATAAGACACCCTCCCCCCGGAATCTGGCGAACGTGACGACCTGTGGTCGTGTGCCGGCCGCGACTGTCGGAGGAGCGCACCGCGCCGGTAGTTTGAGCGACTCCGCTCGTCAAGGTATTGGTCAGCGTCGACTTGCCGGTGCCTGAAGAACCCAGCAGCACCGCGGTCTGACCCAGCTCGACATAGGGCGCCAGGCAATTGAGTGTGTTCGGGTCAGTCGCATTTACCGCATACCGCTCGATGCCAGCGGGCAATCGCTCCGACAACAAATCCAGTCGAATGTCCACGTCCGCACATAGATCGGCCTTGGTTAGCACCACGACCGGCAGCGCGCCGGCTGACCTCGCCAAGGCGATGTATCGCTCGAGTCGTCGCAAATTGAAATCGCCGTCGAGTCCCATCACCAGGAACGCGCTGTCGATGTTGGTAACGAGTACTTGACGACCACCCGAAGGTTCAATGCGATGGATTTCGGAATAGGGCGTCAAACGGTTGTTGATCCACCAGTCACCATTCGCGTCTGAAGTGGCGACGACCCAGTCGCCGACGACCATGGGGGCGGTTCGGGCCAGTGGAGGGATGACGCGCGCCTCATATGATTCAGCGCCGGTATGAATCACACTGTTGGAACGAGAAATATTGATGACGCGAGCGAGGACGCCCTGCACATCTGCAAGCGACTCGCGTGCCTGAGCCACAAAGGAATTGAAACCGATGTGCGCAAGCAAACCATAAGGATCGAGGTAGGAGGACATGATTGGTTCCTGATTGTTTGGCGTTCGCGGGTAAAACGCGCGAACAAACCTAAACCCCGCGCTTATCGCGCTGAGTCAACTCATCCAGTGCCTAAAGAGAGATCTCCCTCAAGGCGCGAGTTTTATCCAGGGACCGACACAGGCGTCACCAATGTTTATCAGAAGGCAGCAGATATCTTAGCAAAAGCTCGGAACTAGCGCTGTATTCGATAGCTCCCTGTGGTGGAGGTAGCCGACAGCTGCCAAAGCCTCGCCTGATAGCAGTCTATTGGCGCGACGGCGCCAAGCGGCTGGGCAACACTCCGCTCTGCCGCATCCCTCTTTGGCATCGCCCTGTGCCGGTTGCGCCTGTTCCTACTCCTTATATAGACTGTTTGACTGTTTGCCCTTTTCCTCTTGTCCGTCTACCTAAGCTTTTGGTTCGGCCATCATCGGCATCGCTGTTCTCCGTTGGCCGGGCCGTTCGCAACACTTACGCTGTCGCATCCTGCTTCGCTGCGTTCCAGCCCGGACTCCTGTCCGGGCGTTCGCAACAGTGTTGCTCACCCATGTGCTCGCCCGGCATCGGCAGCCCAGAGGCGCGACTCCAACTCGCCTTACGGCTCTCGCGCGAAGCGCGCTTCGATCCGTTGCCACATCCCTGTAGCAAGTCGCTACTTCACCGCCTCCATCTCCGCCTGCACCGCGCTCAAGAATTCCTTTGGAAACGGCACCTCCGCCGCCGGGTAGTTCCCACCAGCCATGAACAGCTCCATCACCGAATTCCAGCGATCCCGCCAAGCGATCGCGTAGCGCTGAAACTTATTTGCCTCCGCGCTAAATGCTGCTGTCTTCGCATAAGGCGTGTACACATTGAGCAGCGCAAGAATCTCGCTATTATTCTCAGCGAGCCGGTCCAGCCGCTGCTTAATATCGGCATGCTTCACAACGCCGTCGGCGCGAATCTCAGCCAGATATGACCCCAAGACCCCCGAATGCTTCTCATCCGTAGGATCGGGTCGCAACGCTCCAATGAGTTCTTGCTCTTCCTTGAGCAATTCAGCAATCGTCCTTAGTTGGCTCACACGCAGGTCACCCAACTGCACGCTCGCCTGATACCAAGCCATGCCAGTTACGGCGACTGCGATCACGGTCGCGACCATGATGATCAGCGGCAGTCTGTTATGCAGACGCGCCTGCCCTAGGGTCGATGGTGCAATCATTTCGCCAAGCTTGCCGAGCGTCCATCATGGCGCGCTATAACTCATGTCAAACAAGACTGGACACTGGTATTAACGTGTCCGAACAGCAATTGCGTATGCGAGGTCTTCCCAGGTTAGGACTGTAACGGTGCCATCACTGGGAGAGAAAACTAACTGCCCTGGAACGTCATCCGAAATCTTGCTGGTCCAATAGAAGCTGGGCGTGATTGGTCCTAATATCTCATCTAAACAAGGGTCAGCTACAGCGCACGGATACGGCGCCAGAAGAATGCCCTGAAATTCCTCCAGCCTCGGTACTCGCCAATCGCAGTGGCTCGCGAAGCAGGGGCTGGTATTCAATGTCTTCAAAAAGTCCGTAAAAAGTGTGCCGTCCGAGGCAAACGGATTCTCACCCGCAGCGGCATTCCAGCTAAAAGTGTTTAATTGACACCGGATATCATTCGCATGTCCATCAGAGTTCCCGTTTTGATCAGGGCAGCGCGGATCAAACCTGGAAATCATTTGCTGCCACATCAGACCCGTCTGATTGTCCGTGACTGTTCCGTCACCATTGTCCGTATAGCGAGGGAGCGATGATCTACACGTCCAAACTCCCAGGTGAATGACCAATGTGTCCCCTTCGGTCGTACATGAAATCATGGCGGTACCGGCAGGTCCCACTGCACCGGTCGCACCAGTTGCTCCCTGCAACCCTTGAGGTCCTGCCGGTCCCGCAACCCCTTGCAAACCTTGCGCACCCGTTGCACCCGTCGCTCCCGCCGGACCGAACGGCCCCGGCACTCCTTGCGGCCCCGCGGGCCCAGCCGGTCCTGTTGCCCCTTGAACTCCGGGCGGACCCGCAGCACCAGCCGGCCCGGGCGCGCCATTCGCACCAATGTCCACGCCAAAGATGGTGGGCAGCTGATTCTTGAACGTCACCGTCAAAAAGTAAGTTCCCGGCGTAAAGCTCGACGGCGCTTTGCCGCTCGGAAAATTCGCCACGATCTGACTGCTAGCGGAACTTTGCGTGGAGAAGGCAAGGGCATCCAGAGTGACGGCCGGAGAGCTGCCGAAATTCTGACCGTTGATCGTCAAAGTGCTATGCGTGTAATCCACCGTGGCACTGATGACCAACGGCAGCCCCGCCGCCTGTGTTCGTGGTGAAAACACCCCCACCCAGGCAATCAGGTACAAGGCAGCAATACTTCGCATGATGTCCGCTCCCTTTTTTGCGCGCGCGCGATCTGCCGGCGCTGTTTCTATGAGGATTAGGCAGGGCCGCTGATTGGGTAGCAATCCCTTGTCCCGTATTCACGGTACACGCGACTCCAATTGCCCTGATTGAGCGGCGAAGGATGCCTTAGACTCTGCGGGTCATGTCCCATTCGGTGCTCATCGTCGAAGATGACTTACGTCTGCGAGCCTCATTGGCGCAGGCGATTCGCGCCGCGCCGGACTTGAAATTGGTGGGTGAAGCGGATGACCTACCTGAGGGCCTGCGCTTGCTGGACGCCGTGCAACCCGAGGTATTACTGGTGGACATCGGCTTGCCCAGCGGCTCAGGTCTCGAGCTCATTCGTCACGCCGCCAAACAGTCGCCCCACTGCAATGTCATGGTGATCACGGTGTTCGCCGAGGAACAGCTGGTGCTGGATTGTATCGAGGCCGGCGCCACCGGCTATCTCTTGAAAGGCAGCAGTCCCCAGGATATCGCTGCACAGATTCGTTCGCTCGTCGCCGGCGGCAGCCCGATTAGCCCCACCATTGCGCGCCGCCTGTTGACGCGATTCACCGCCCAGCCCGATGCCGACGCCGACGCGCCGACCCTATCGACCCAGGAACAGGCGGTGTTGTCGATGAGCGCCAAAGGCTACAGCTATGACGAAATCGCCGGGCTGCTGAAGTTGTCGCGGCACACGGTCGAAACCTACGTCAAACGCATCTATCGCAAGCTGCACGTACACTCCAAGACCGCCGCTGTCTATGAGGGACGCAAACTGGGTTTGGTTGATGACTAGTGTGTCGCGGATGATGAACCGCCTCTTGGCGGTGACCGGGGCGGCACTCCTCATCATTTTGATCTATCGTCTTGTCGGTGCCCGTCAATACCGCGATTCCGGCAACCCGCTTCGACCGCGCGAGCCTGTGCACGGAGCCGCCCGTCGACACCCCATTCAGTCAAGAAGGCCTCAATCACCTGCTGTCGTCCGCACCAACACCGGATTGCAGTCACACCGTCTCACTCCCGTATCGATCTGCCGCCGAGGGCATCCAATTGACGCGCTCCAGCGTGGGACATATGGCACGAGCCTGGTACCGCGTTCGCTACGCGGTTCCCGCGGGTTGGAAAACCGACGATCAGCTCATGATCTACAGTCCCAGAGTCTTGGGTGTCGCGTGGGCTGCACGCGTCAACGATCAAGTCGTTGCGGATAACCTCGACGACTGGCGCATGACATGGAATCGCCCCTTGGCGGTGCGCCTCGACAGCGCCCATTTTCATCCGGGCGATCAGCTCGTCATCGCGGTAGGAATCGCCTACGAGCCACAACTCGGTCATGCACTGGCGCGCCTCAGCGTAGGTCCCGCACCGGCGCTCGCGCAGCGCCTTGCGATTAGAGAGTTTTTGCAGTTCATCATGCCCGTGGCGTGCAGCGTCATGCTGTTGGCGATGGGCGTCTTCTTTCTGCTCTTTTGGTGGTCGCGGCGCGCCGAACGTACGCACCTCTTCCTAGCGCTATCTTGTATTGCCTGGTGCGTCTGCAATTTGCAGTACGTACTGCCGCGGCGCGACGACCCCGTCCTCAATTCCTGGTATTCGGCCGTGGCGGGCCCCTCGATCGCCTGGGTCATGTGGCTGATGTATTTATTCGTATTGCAGCTCGACAAGCGCTTTTCGCACGTCATTGCGCTGCTCATGCCGCCGTTCGTGTTCATCATGACTTTTCTCGCGCTGCCCATCGTCCCGCTGAATGAAAATGTCGGTACGTATTATCAAGGCACCAATCTCCTCGTAGCGGCGTTGGTGGCAGCACGCATCGGTTGGGTCGCGATTCACGGCGGCAGCCTCGAACTGCGCCTCATCGCCGCTGCCTTGGCCGTCACCATCGTCGCCGGGGCGCACGATGTGGGGCTGGTCGCGCAACGAATCGATCAAGAAGGGATTTACTTGCTGCCTTATTGCAGCATGCTGTTATTCGGTTCCTTCCTGTTTGCCGTGCAGCGCCGCTACGTGCGTGCCATCAATGACTACGACCTGTTGAGCAGCAGTCTGGCGCGGCGCCTCAGTGAACGCGAACGCGAATTGCAGGCTCATCATGCACGCTTGCTCGAACTCGAGCGGGCGCAAACCTTGACCGCGGAACGTCATCGGCTCATGCACGACATGCACGATGGCTTAGGATCCGCGCTGACGACCTCGCTTGCCATGCTCGAGCAGGGCAATGTCGACGCCACCGAGCTTAAGAGCCTGTTGTTAGATAGCGTCGATGACCTAAGGGCGGTCATCGACTCGCTCGAACCGCTGGACGGCGACTTGACCTCAGTGCTGGCGACGCTGCGTTTCCGGCTGGGAAAGCGCTTGGAACTCGCGGGGATTGCACTGGAGTGGGATATGCAGGACCTGCCGGCGCTCAGTTGGCTGGGTCCGCCACAAGCCCTGCAGCTCATGCGCATCGTCCAGGAGGTGCTCACCAATGTCCTGAAGCACGCGCACGCGACGCGCTTGTGTATCTCAGCACGCTGCAGCGGACTCTTTATCGAAGTGTGCATAACGGACAATGGCCGCGGCTTCGACACAGCCACCGCGCCGACCGGCCGCGGCCTGCGTCATCTCGCGCAGCGCGCCGCGAGCTTGAATGGCAGCGTCGTCATCGAGTCGCGGCCGGGCAGCGGCACAACGGTCCGATTGCTGCTTCCCATTGCCATCCGAGTGGCCGAAGCAAGATAGGAATCGCTGCGATCGGTGTACCGTCTTCACGGGACACGGTATTGCCATTCAATGACGGCCGCAGCCTAATCGCGCGCAGCGCATTACCGCGCGATCGGGAACTCAAATGAAAACAATGACCGCGAGTCTCGCGCGAGGGCTTGGGCTTCTCTGCATGATGACTATCGCCGCCTGCAATGGCGGCATCGTGCCGAAGCTGCCCGTCCCACCGCCGCCGCAAACGTTCACCCTCGGAGGATCCGCGAGCGGACTGGCGGGCAGCGGCCTGGTACTGCAAAACAACGGCGGCGACAATCTGTCAATCGCCGCCAGCGGCAACTTTACCTTCGCGACTGGGCTCGCCAGCGGCGCCGCGTTCGATGTGACGGTCAAGACTCAGCCGCTGTCACCGACGCAAACCTGCATCGTGACCAATCCCACAGGAACGATTGGCAGCGCGAACATCACGAATGTTGCGGTGACCTGTACCACCAATACTTACAGCATCGGCGGCCGCGCGACCGGACTGACCGGCTCGGGGCTGGTATTGCAGGACAACGCCGGCAACGACCTCGCCGTTGCGGCGGGCAGCAGCACCTTCACGTTCTCGACGCCCATTGCCAGCGGCGCAAACTACCAGGTTACGGTCAAGACCCAGCCGACCGCGCCAACTCAGACCTGCGCCGTGACGGCGGCCACCGGTACGGTGGTGAGCTCGAATATCACGAATGTTGTGGTCACCTGCACCACGACTAGCTACACGGTGGGCGGCAGCATTACCGGCTTGACGGCCTCCGGGCTCGTGCTTCAGAACAACGCCGCCGACGATCTGACGGTGTCGGCCACCAGCACCAGCTTTACCTTCGCGACCGGGGTCGCGAGCGGCGCGCCGTACAGCGTCACCGTGAAAACTCAGCCAGCAGGGCTGACCTGCACTGTCACGAGCGGATCAGGAGCCGTGGGCGCCGCCCCGGTCACGAATGTCGCGGTGGCCTGCACCGCCGTCGCTTCGTTTGTATGCGGGGTCACGGAAAACGGCACGGTCGTTACGCATGCCAACAACATTACTGCGAGTGAAACCTGGGCCGGCGCCGGCACGGTGCATCTGATTCCGAACTCGATCAGCATTCTCGCGCCGGCCACGGTGACGATCCAAAAATGCGCCATCGTCAAGTTGAACGCGAGCGTCGGCATCACCGTGCAAGGCGCGGCATCAGGCGCCAGTACCGCCAAGCTGCTCGCAGCCGGTGATGACGTCACGACCGGCGTGATCGTCTTCACCGCCATGGACGCCACGCAGCCCTGGGGCAGATTGCGCGGTTTCAACCCGAATTCATTGATCGAGTTGGATTACGCCGTGATCTCGGGCGGCGGCAGCGTGGGAGGCGCGCAACGTAACGCCGTCATCGCGATGGCGGGAGCGAGCACCCTGCCCGATCCGGTGCTCAAAGTTACCAATGCCATCGTCACCAATACTGCGGGTCCCGGCATTTACTTGAGCGATGCTGCCTTTACCAGCGATTCGAACGGTTTGCTCGTTCAAGGTGGCGCTGGCGCCCCTGCTGACATCATCGATGCACCGGCAATGGCGCTGGGTTCCATACCCCCCAATGCCTTCGGCGACAGTAGCGGCCGCGATATCTTAGTGGTCGAGAACGCGAACATCTTCGATAACCTGACCATTAGCACCAACGTGCCGATTCATTTCAAGACCGACTCGGTCCATGTCGGCGGACTCGCACCCACTTTCGTTCCCAACGTGACTCTGACCTTGAATAAAGGCGTGACGTTGAAGTTCGAACGCGCCTCGACGGCGCCGACCCTGGTCGCCTTTGGCGACATCGGTCAATCGCCGGACAAAAACGCGGCACTCATCATCAACGGCACGACAGACGCGCCGGTTCTCTTGACCTCGGCGGTGCTGCCGACTCCCGCACCGGGCGATTGGGCCGGTCTGTGGCTGATAACCAGTGTCGGCTCACAATTGAATAATGTGATCATCGAGTACGCGGGCGGCGATGCCGGCGTCGGACCCTTAAGCTGCGGACCCGTCGATCCGACCACGCATTCACCGTATCGCCACACCGCGGCATTGCTCGTGGGCGATGGCAACGACCTTCAGTATGCGCCGCCGGCGGGTCTGGTGACTAACGGCACGTTCCGCAACAACGCCGGAAATTTCGCCATCGATTCCGTGTGGCAGTCCGTCTCCTTCGGCCCGAGTCTGAATGCGACCAATACGTTTACCAATAGCGCGAAGGTTTGCACGCAGTCGAAGAATTACATCACCGGCGGATGCGTGGTCGCAGGCGTGGACCAATCAGGTTGCCTGGTGCCGTAATTTCCTAGCATGCTGGGGCATCGCACTCTAGATGTCTCAGCATGTATTCCATAACTCGGCCACGTCCGTTCCAAATCGGACCCCTCGCGTGAAATCCGCATGGAAGTACGGCCATTCGATGCTAGATTCGCGGTATGGCTGGCCGCATGCACCGCGCTGACCATCACGTGGCGCGGTGACAAATCTGATGACAGAGCGACCTGGAAGGAATTCATGATTGTCGAGTGTCATCGAGAGAAGAATTAGGGAGCGTCTTAGCGATTTTGATTAAAGGAAAAGTTCCGCGCAAATCCCGTTCGCATAGGTGCCCGGCGTTGGTTTCGCTGGCTGATCGCCAACCCTGGTCATGGAGGTCGGCTGGCTGGCCGTGGCGCCCTCTCGCATCGGCGCCAGACACCAGGCTGTTGATGGTTCCCAAGGCCGTGAACGTCACGCTCGTGGCATTGGGATCTGGTTGAAATATCCAGCCTCGAAATACCGTCGCGGTTTGTCCATTGTCGTTGCCTTGCGCAAAGGTAGGTTGATCGTTGACCAAACCCTGCTCCGCGGTGATCCTGCCTGCGGCCACCGCCGCAGCCACCGCGCTGTTCGTGCTTTGGGACGGATGGACCCCAACCGTGGCGGGATTACTTGTCACTCCCGAGGCCGTCGGACCCGGGGGATGAATGCCCTGAGCATGCCGTCAGGACGACTGCGGCGAACAGGGCGCCTAAGTGCGCAAAGCTTACGCCGAATTCGCAGCTTCGCTTCATTGGTGTGACTCGCAAAGATTCAAAGCAACGGCTCTCGGCCCATCCTCGGCGTGTCTTTGAGCGACATTCACCTATTGCGCAGGTCTTATCGTGGTCATCACGACTTGGTTCTCGGTCGCATCGTTCGGGTTGGTTTCCAGCCAAGTGACGCCAAGCGAGGGGATGCCGTTCACAAAGAAACCGGCATTGCGCGGACACTCCGCAAAGCGTGCGTCATTGCTGTCCGACTGCACTTCGGCGATGGCGCTCCATGCGCCATGGCTCCAAAGCCTGCTAACCACTGCAAAGATATTGTCCGAGGCAAGATTCTCTTCGAATATCGCCATGGCACTGCCGCTCGGATCGACACAGATGCGCGGAAATTTAGTCTGGCTGACCATGTTTGACGACAAGGTCTGTATGGGCTCAAAAGTGCCGATGAGTGTAAGGCGTGTCGCATAGACCGCGGTGGGGCCGCTCGGCAATGCAGGGCGCCAGACGATGAAGGCATTGCCGTAAGCGTCGAATGCGGCCGACGGTAGCGCAAGGCCGCCGCTCGAATCCAACGGAGTGACTTGCCAGTTCGAACCGCCGGTCGGCAAATAAGCCGCGGTCATCGCGTACATCAAGGTGCTGGCGCTCGGATCTATGATGGCGCTCGCCACCACCAGCGAGTTGCCCGCGCCATCGACTGCGACCACCGGTTCGGAATCCTGCGCATTGTTGATGATAGCGTTCGCCAGCGACCACCCGCTGCTCGATTGAACAGCCGCGCACACGAAGGCGCCGGCACTCGTGGTCGACAAAAACGCCAGCGTGGCGTAGGTCGGCTCGGTATCTCCGACAACTTGCGCTTGAAAGATCGCTTTGATGCTGTCGCTCGAGATCGACGCTCCGGAGCAATTGCTCGATGTGATCAATGGCGTGATCGCCGACGTGACCGGCTGCCAAGCGCCTGACTGCGCTGCCTGGACCGAACCGGGAGGCTTCGCTCCTCCCAATCCCATCTGAATGACGCCGGACTGCGATTCCTGGACGGCAAAGGTCACACCGACGATGCCGTCCGTGGCGTCCGGCATGAGGCCCGCCGCAAAGCTTATAATGCAATCTGGCGATTGATAGAGCGTAAACGGAGTGGAGGGCGCGTACGAGCCGGACTCGAGACTGAAGCCGATGGCGATCGCGCTCAGTCGATTACCGGAAAATGCGTTACAGGAGCTTGTACCGTCATCATCGACAAACACGAGGTAGCCGACACTCAGACTGGGGCCCGATAACACCATGGGCCGACTGCGAATCGGGTGCAGGAAGGAGTGCACGCTGACGTTGTTGGCGGCATAGTTGCTATCCAGCAGGCCGTTGTTGTTCCAGGCCACGACACTCGTGTCGAATAGCTGTCCGATCTGCGGCAGATCGTTGCCGACGCTGAAGGTTGCACCGCTGATGATCGCCGCCGGTTGCCACTGCGGCGCCGCCGGCGGCGATGGCGGTCCCACGGTGAGGGTGGCTTCACTGCTGGTGACGCTGCCGAAGTCGTTGGACACCACTACCGAGAATTTGACGGCATTGTCGCCGGCGGCTACGACGAAGGAATAGGCGGCTGCAGTCGCATTCGGGATGTTCTGGTCGTTGCGGCGCCATTGGTACTTGAGCGTCGGCGCACCGTCTGCCGTCACGAAGAAGATTGCCGTGTCGCCCACAACGACGCTGGCATCAGCGGGCTGGGTGCTGATGCCGGGAGCTTCGCCCGGCGCGGGCTTGGCGAGTCCTACGCCGGTACCGGTGGGCATGCACATGACTACCCGGGAATCTGAATAATCCGAAGCGTCCGGGTCCGTCGAGGTGGCGTAGATATGCGAGGAGTCGTCGCATTGGACCACTGAGACCACTTGGCCGGTTGCATCCTGCGGCTTGGCGCCCTGCGTGAATTTAAGCGCCTGTGTCTGTCCCGTGACAGGATTGAGAATGCTCAAGCTTGCATCCGCCTCGGCCGCGAAACCCGCGCCGCTCCAGCTGATGTCGTAGGCGGTACCGCTTATCAGCACATAGGTACTGACCAGGCCGGTGATGCTCGACATCGGTGTGATCTTGAAGGTGGTATCGCCGTTGAGCGCACCGGCCGCGATGCTGATGGACAATCTCTGATCATCGCTGCTCACCTTGCCTCCCGCAGCGCCGAGTAGGTTGGCGGGTGCGGTGACGGTCAGCATCGCCGCGCTGCTGGTGATCGTACCAGCGGAGTTGCTGACGACCACGGCGAACTTCGCGCCCGAGTCGGATGTGCTCGTCGAATTCAAGGCGTAAGTGCTCGCCGTAGCCCCCGCGACGTCGGCACCATCGCGCCGCCACTGGAATGACAATGGCGCCGTGCCTGAGGCGGTGACCGTGAAAGTTGCCGACTGACCTGCCGTGACGGTCTGGTCAGAGGGCTGGGCGCTGATGGCGGGCGCAACCGTCACGGGCGGCGCCGACGAGTCGTCATGACAGGCAACCAGCGCGAGCAAGGTCAAAAACATCAGCAATCCGCGCCCGGCAAATCCTCGGTGAACCTCAACCAACATACTCCCTACTCCTTCAAGGCGCCGTCGGGTGAATTGACTGAATGGTGCCAAGGGCTGCGCTCAGCTTGGCGATGAAAAGATCTTCGCCGCCCGCGGGCTGATTGAGTTGCACGCCCGGGGGCAGGCCGCTCAAACTCGCGGGCATCAGGCCATCGGTATAACCGGTGACAAATACATTGCCGTCGGCGCCTGCGGCCGCGCCGATGCCGTTGTCATTGCCGGGTCCGCCGAACTGAAGCTTCCAGCGGATCGAGCCGTCGGGTCCCAAGCGCATGGCCACGGCATCGGTGCCACCAGCATTCGGCGCGAATAGCGAACCGTTGGTTTCACCTGCGACCAGCACATCACCGTTCGCGGTCGGGCCGAACAGCGCCAAAAAATCATCCCCTGGCGTTGCGAATACTTGAGATGGTGTAGCTTCCCCGCTTTGCGGGTCAATGCGGAGAAGCACACTGTCGCTGCCGCCCGCATTTGGCGCGAGATCTGCGAAGCCGCCGGTGGTGATGACCATGCACCATAGGGCACCGCCGCTGGCGATGATGCCTTGCGGGTTTTCGTCGGAATACACATCGTTGCCGCTTTCATCTGTGGTGTGCGGCAGCTTGACGTTGCTTCGCCAGGCCACCTGTCCGTCGCTGGTCCACATGGTGAAGGCCGCACCCATGTGCGCATTCCAGTTGCCGTTCGCCAGCGTTTCGCGATAGCTGCCGACGAACTCATCGTAGCCATCCGCTGAGACAACGCCGGTGTTCTGCGTCTCCGTGCTCGCGCCGCTTTGCGCCGCGGTGTAGATATTGCCGCCGCTGTCCACCGTCATGCCGCGGGCGATCTGCCAGCCAGCGCGGGCATCCATTGCGGTCCAGAGGACGACGCCCGTGTTGGGATCGAGACGCCGCAACGTGATGTCGCCGCAGTCTTCAGTAGATTCGCCAGTGGCGCTTTCGACGTTATTGCAAGCAGTGCTGAAGATGTCCCCGCCGACGTTGCCACTCGCCGCTGATTCGACTCCGAGCACGTACAACTCGCGGTTCGGTCCGAGTGCGATGCTCTCGGCCGTGCTGTAGTAGCTGTCCTGCCATTGCTGGAGCCACAGCTGATTGCCATCTTTGGAGAAGCTGGCGGCCCAGCCGCTAAAGCCTTGAGCGCCGATGTTGTCAGCCGTCAAAGGCGAGTTGACCGCGGTGCCGGCGAGGAAGATATTGCCTTGCCCATCGACCGTCATGCCCCAGATCTGTTCATCTCCAGGTCCGTCGATGCTGCGAGCCCAGAGTACCGTTTCGGAATTCGGGTCGATCTTGAGGATCTGCACCGCGTAGGCACCCTGTACAATCAGAGGCGGATTGGTGTTCAGGCTGTCGCCGGAGATGCTGGCGATAATGAGATTGCCGTCGGGATCCACGACGACGCGCCGGCCTTCTTCGTTTTTTGGTCCCCCCGACTGCACGACTCCAAGCCAGCCGAGCGCCGGGCCAACGCGAAAGCCGAAATCCTCGCCGAAGTTCGGCACCACCACGGCATAGAAATTGGCGGCATCGGTGGCGGACAGACTGTTGGCGGTCGAACCGGCGCCATCGGCATTCCACAGTACGGTGAAGACGTTCTTGCCCGGGCCTCCAGCGGGGCCC
The DNA here is from genome assembly GCA_963721095.1 of uncultured Gammaproteobacteria bacterium. GTDB lineage: Bacteria > Pseudomonadota > Gammaproteobacteria > Steroidobacterales > Steroidobacteraceae > Bog-1198. The sequence continues at coordinate 137,197 of CAVRHU010000004.1, forward strand.
GGAACGCCGACGTCCATCCCCACCATTTCCGATTGACCCGGCGAGGTCTTGCGCCAGATCTCCACCTGTTTGACGTTGTAAGGCACAATTGGCGCGCCCAAGAAACTGGGATCGACGCTGTCAGGCGTCAAGGTGACCTGAAATTGCACCGCGTCACCGGCGGCGAAGCGACGCAGTGAGGTGTGAGCCGTGCCCTGGGGCTGGGAGAAAATAGTCGGCTCGAACTTGAGGTCGGGCAGCTGGATACTGGCAATCTTCAGGACGCTGGACAGAAAGCTGACGAAGCTGCTGATGAATTCTCCCGGTTTGATCTCGGTGAGCAGCGTGAGTGCATATCCGGCCGGTACCGTCTGATCCTGCACCTGTGCATTGACGGAGGCGATCCCGAGGGTGGCGTGAAATCCGCCGAATGCATCGATCAGCGATTTGATCGGGTCATAGTCGGCCTTGAACAGGGAATACAGCCCGAGCACTGCGTTGGTGAACGACACATCCACGTACAAGCCCGCCTTCGCATCTCCGCTGAAGCGGACCAGATCTCCGGCATTGGATTGATTCAGCGTCCAGTCGAACTGCGTGGTCGCATCGCCGTCGAGCGAGGACGTGTTGGTGAAGGTGCCGTCGCGGGTGATGCTGAAGCCCATGGTCATCGGTTGTTCGACCTGACTCTTCAAGCCGATGACCACATCGCCCACCGTCAGCGTGCCGTTGACGTTGGCGCGCATGCCAACCACCGGTACTACCGGCACGAACAACAGGGCCACCACGGGTGGCACCGGCACCAGATATTCAAACAGGCGCGCATCGCAGGATGCGGAACCGTTCAAGTTTTCGCTGAAGTGCAGTTCGCCGTCGACGAAAAGCTGCATTGAGCCTTGGGAGCTCACATTGACATCAAAACTGCCCTGACTGACCGATACGTTGAGCGTCACTGGACCCATCTTGTCGACCACGTGCGTCTGGACGTTTTTGAATGTCAGTGAATTGGACAGATCCGCGGTGGCCGAGCACTTGAAGGGTCCGATCGACCACTTGACGCTTCCGACGGTCTCGGCGGGGCGGGCCGACTTGCCGCCTGCGTTCGCGCCGCGCTCAACGGCTGCGGCGCGTCGCACGGACGACGACATCGCTGCCGTCGTGTCCAGGTCGAAGACGTATTCTCGTCCGCCGTCGGTGCGAGCAATGGTCTGCGCGGGCTGCACGTCGAAGTTCTGCTTGAGTTCGTCCTTGGAATACGTTTGTGTGAGCTTGAGTCCGGAAAAGACATCGGCGAGCGCCATGACCTGAAACACCACATCGGAGTTCGCGCCGTTCGCAGCCGTGCTGACGACCTGGCCGATGATGGATTTGTCGCCCGCTGAGACGATCACTGTACCGACGGCAGGGGCCGCGCCGGACAGCGTCATTTTGAGCTGCGAACCCACGCCGGGCTCCTGTGTCGTGTCGATGAGCGCCGGATCGCTCACCACCTGATCGTTCGAGATGAGCTGCGTGCCCGGATTGAGGCTGGCCACGAGTGCCGACACAGGCGCCGAACTCACCGAGTTTATGGTGGCCGTGATGACCGCAGAATCCACCGAACCTCCGGCGGTCACTTTGCCGTTGGCATCGACGCTGACGGCTTGGTTACTTACAGACCAATTGACGCTGACGCCACTGATGGTGGCGCCATTGGCATCGAGCGCCGTGGCTGAGATCTGTGCCGTGCCGCCGGGTTGTAATAGCAGCGAGCTCGGGCTCACCATCACTTTGGCGACGGTGGCGGGCGGCGGGGGTGTCGAGCTGGAGCCGCTGTCCGAACCGCCGTGATGGCCCGAGCAGCCTGCGATCAAAAGCGCCAGCCACAGCCATGACCGCAAGAAAATTGCCTGCTTCATGTCATCTTCACGTGATGCTGTCAGCGTAAAGCTCGAGCGCGCTTTGCCGCTCGAAAAATTTGCCACGATCTGCCCGCTAGCACTGCTGACATACCGAGGGCAGCAAAGATTCGCATTATGTTCTCTCCCTGAATTGTTACGACCGATGTGGGATCGGCGCGTTGTTTTCCGCGCCGATTACGCACCGTCTATCAAGGGGGAGCAATGGCTTGTACCGTGTTTACGGGACACGTTCTTTGTCGCCCGGGTATTATTCGTTTGGTCGAGCCATTCGCACATCCCTGTGCTCGCTCGACGACGGCGACTCAGAGGCGCGACTCTGAGTCGCCTCACGGACTGTCGTCCGTAGCTACATCCTTGTAGCAATCTGCGCCCGAGTCTCGATTCCCTGAACGCAATTCCTTCCCTGACGGCCTCTTTTCCTGGCGCGATAGAGCGAGCCCGTCGGCGGGCGTCTCTCTTTGGCTTGACCTGCCTAACTGCGCTTGTCCTTACTCCTTATATATAGAGTGTTTGGTCCTTTCTTCTCATCTCCGGCTATCCAATCTTTAGGTTCGGCCATTTTCGGCATCGCCGTTCTCCGTCGGCTGGGCTGTTCGGGCTTCCATTCCCTCGCCCAGCATCGGCGGCCCAGATGCGTGACTCTGGTCCGCCTTCCGGACTCTCCGCCAAAGCGCGTTCGAGTCCGTTGCTACTTCCTGTAGCAATGCGCATCGCCTGCGGCTGATCGGCTTGATTCCGATTGTCTTTACTCCTTCTTATTTCTGTTTGCCCTTCTTCATCCGCCTCTAACTTTACGAGCTTCAGTCAGGACGTCATCGGCGGCGCGCGTTGGGGCAGACCCGTTTTCTATTCTTACTGACTGGTCTTTGCAATGAGCTTTCGCGGCATAAACCGTCCATGATCTATTTGTCTCGCTTCGGTGGAGAAATGGCCTAGTTATTCCTCGCTCCATCCGGATCGCATTAGCCTGACGGCAATATCTTGCGCTCCGTCTGAACAAATCTAGATGAAGGGACTATTTATTCCACGTCCCATTGACACCCACCGCTATTACGCTCGCCGTTTCACCCTCCCATCGCTCGAACAGTTCGGGCGATGAAGGTCCAAACATCAAACTAGGAGTCATGAAATGAACAATCGCAATCAACAAACCGCCAGAACCACTGCACCCGCAGAAGCAACGGCACCCACCTACCTCAACGTTTTCACAGTTGAGGAATATGAGTCCAGTGGGAAAACCCAAAAGAAATGGACGCGAATCGGCGCAGCCTTTCCGCATAAGGAAGGTGAAGGATTCAATATCGAACTCAAGGCGTTCCCGGTGGACGGGAGGTTAGTCGTTCTGCCTCCCGACCCGAACGACGATCGCTCAAAGTAATCGACTATATCAGTAGTCTTTTGGGACCCTCCGGGGTCCCTCTTTTTGTTTAGAAAGCGCCGTCGCAATGCCCGACTGTCTAGTATCGTCGCGCGCACCTTAAGCGGATCGCTTGCTTGTTTTCCGGGGCGTGAAAAACATGGATGTTTTTCCCGAAGCCTCCATGGACGGATTTACGGCGTCCCGGACAACAAGTAACGATCCGCGCCCTTCACGGCGTCCTGGGAAATAAGTAAGGATCCGCTACGGAAACTTCAACTCCTTCAGTATCGCCTTAAATCTCGGCTCTTCTCGTATCGGGTCCATCAGCGGATCAGTCTTCAGAGACGACAGGCCCGGATCACGAAGTCGCAATGCCGTCTCGAGCCATTCGAGTGCCTTCGCCGGATTGCCCCACTGCGCATAGATCGTGGCGTACTGGTACGCCGCGCCATCGCCGAGGGCTTTTAGTTTCGCAAGCTCGGCCTCCGCGTCTGTATGGCGCCCAAGCTTGCCGTAGACCACGGCGAGGCATTGTTGACTTGCCCAATGGTCCGGCTTCATCTCGCACGAAGTGCGCGCTCTCTCAAGATCTCCGAGCCCGTAAAAGGCAAGCCCGCGTTCCGCGTAAGCCGACTTGAAGCCGGGATCGAGGCTGATGACATCTGAAAAAGCCACAACCGCCTCCTCAAAGCGGCGCGCCGCATACAGCGCTCGGCCGAGCAAGCCATGGCTGGCTCGAGCAAGTGGGTCGAGCACGAGCGCGCGGCGGGTGGCTTCAAGGCCCACATCGAAGCGCCCCATGAGAGCGGCAAAGCTGCCGCTTTCTCGCAAAACTTGGGCATTGCCCGGCGCGAGCGCGAGGGCGCGTTCGTATTCCTTGCTAGCCTGCATGAAGTCAAGGGTTCCAGTTTCCGAAGCCATCGCCAGCGCCAGGTGGGCCTGGGCCAGATCTGGCGCCAGCTTGAGTGCCTGGCGAGCATCCGCTTGCGCCTTATCAAATTCCTCCTTTGCCCCCGTCACCGCTTCTTGGGCGTAGCCGGAATGGGTGCTCGATCGGGCCGCGAAGGCGAGCGCATACTGCGGATCCAGGTGAATTGCTTCCGTGTACGCGGCAATCGCCGCGGGGAGGTCTTTCATGTCGCGTCTCGAGCTATACGCCTTGGCGCCCCGCAAATACGCATCGAAGGCAGCCGGATTGCGCGTCCCGCCGAGCTCAATTTTCGCTGAGGTATCGCCCAACAGCGTGACCTTCAGTGCCCCCGCGACGGCAGTGGCAATCTCGGTCTGCAGTTTCAGCACATCGCCTAAGTCCCGATCATAGGTCTTGGACCACAGGTGAAATCCCGTGGCTGCATTGATCAACTGCGCGGTGATGCGGACGGTGTGCGCGGAGCGTCGCACACTGCCTTCGAGCACCGCACCCACGTTCAGTTTGCGCGCGATGGTGCCGATATCGTTGTCCTGCCCCTTGAAGGAGAACGCCGAGGTGCGCGCCGCGACCTGCAACCCGTCGATCTCCGCCAGCGAGTTGAGCAGCTCCTCGGTGAGCCCGTCCGAGAAGTACTCCTGATCCTTATCCCCGCTTAAATTCACGAACGGCAGCACCGCGATCGAGTGCGGCGGCGGATTAAATGCGGCCGCGCCGGCCGGAGCGCTCGGCGCCGGCACCACCGCTACACCCTCCGCCGGATGCGTCGAGGGCCCGAATCGATTTGCCGCAAGGTACCCTAAGGCAAGGACAACTACCGCGATCCCCCCAAACAGCACCGCCTTCGATTGCCACCACGGCAAGACGGGCCTTCGGGCCGCCGACGCAGCGGTTCCGCGAGCCGCCGGCGAGGCGTTCTTGCTCGGCTCCTGTAACTGCTCCCCCGACAGCAACCGTCGGACGCGCTCAACAAAGGCCGCGGATCCGACTCCGCCCGGCAAGCGCGACCACTGCACCTCCCGAAACCGCTCCGGCACCCGCTCATCATCATCCCGCGTATCGTCGATCACGACTGGCAAGAGGAATGCCTGATCGGCCGAGATCAGGTGAGAGCGATCAACCCCCAGTTTCCACTCCAGCCGAAAATACCCCTCAACCCGATCATGCGTGTTGTGGGAAATGACCGGGATAAACAGCGCACACGCCTTGATCTGCTTGCGGATCGAGGTATCCCACGCATCCCCGCCCCGAAGCTCGCTACGGTCAAACCACACCTCAATCCCAGCGGATTGCAGTGCCTCGCATATGGTTTCGGCAGCCTTCGCGTCCTGGGACGCGTAGCTGAGGAATACCGCCTTGCCTGTCTCGGTCAAGGCACCGCCAACCATGTCTTACTGCCGCATTTGATTTGGCAAAGGCGAGTTGGGCTCGCGCGCCTAACTCGCCGGCGTCCGAACCGGCGCCGCGATTCCGCGAGCGGCGACGAAAGCCACCTACAAGCATCCCCGCCCCGCAGCTCGCTACGGTCAAACCACACCACAACGCCCGCCGCGCGCAACGCCTGACACAGCAGCTCCGCGGCAGCCGCATCCTGCGACGCGTAGCTCAAGAACACGGCTTTACTTAAGTCGGTCAACTAAAGTCTCGACGAGACGGATAATGCGGAGAATGTTGTAATTGGTCTTATCCATCCTCATCGGGGTCATCCTGACGCAAGGATGGCGGAAGGTTGACTGCAACGCAAATCGTTCGTCTGGGCCCGGCAGTTCGAGCTAGCGGTCTAATCCAATCTGTAGTACATTGTAATACATGCCCACTTTAACCCTTCGTGTCCCGGACGATCTAGATAGAGCCCTGGAGCGCCAGAGCGCCGCACTCGGCATCTCCAAAAGTGATCTCGCGCGCGAGGCGTTGAAGCGCTATTTGCGCGTCGCGGAATTTCGCACCCTGCGGACCAAGATGGTCGCTCGCGCTCAGGCCGGCGGATTCAATACCGACGAAGAAGTGTTCGACGCGCTCAAGAAGAAGTGAGAATCGCTCTTGATTCTTCGGTGCTCATCGCGGCACACATCAGCCGCGCCGGCGTCTGCGCCGAACTCCTCGAAGATATCCTGCTACATCACGAGCTGGTGATCTCCGATTTTATTATCGAGGAGCTCACCCGCAACCTTAAGGATAAGTTCCTGTTTCCCGCACGCGACGTGCAGCAAATCACTGCCTTCCTGCGTCGCGTTGCCATCGTTGTGTTACCCGCCGCTCTGCCGCCGGACATTTGCCGAGATTCTACCGACGTCCCAGTGCTGGGAACCGCCGTCGCTGGCGAATGCGCCCTACTGATCTCCGTCGACCGCGACCTTCTCGATATTCAAGAGTTTCAACGCATGCCAATCATTCGCCCCGGCGACTATTGGCGTCGCGCGGCTGCCGTCGAGTGACGCGTCCGGAAAATGGCCGCTTGATCGTCAACCGAACCGCTAGCAAACCATACCGAGGGTCCGAGAACGCATCGCGTGTGCTCTTAATGCGACTACTTTATCTGCTGCGCCTTCTCCGCCTGCACCCGATCATAGATTTCCTCTCTATGTACGGCCACATCTTTTGGCGCAGCTATGCCAATCCTGACCTGATTGCCTTTGACGTCCATCACCGTGACGGTGACCTCCTCACCAATCATCAAGCTTTCCCCGATCTTTCTCGTCAGAATCAACATCTACAATGCCCCTTCGTCTCCGCTTGGTATGAATGCTACGGGTCATTGTAACGACTGGGGGAGATAACTACTCCGAAATCATCCCAATCGTCTTGAGCCACGTCTCGACCAACTTTGGCCACTGCGCGATCGGCAACTGGCTCGGCCGCAGCCCAAACGCATGTCCGCCGTGCGCGTATAGGTGCATTTCGGTGGGGACGCCGGCTTTCTGTAGCGCGACATAATAGGCCAACGACTGCTCCACGCCGTCCACGGTGTCGTCCTCGGCTTGGAGTAAGAAGGTGGGTGGCGAGTCGGCGCGTACCGGTATATCCGCGCGAAGTTTCAAATCCGTCTCGTCGCGTGTGGCGTGGTCCTCATCCTCGTGCGCCCACAGGTGGCCGGGATAGACGAGAATGGCAAAGTCAGGTCGGCAGCTTAAATCGTCGGCGGCATCCACGGGCCGGTACGTCCGCTGTGAGAAGTGCGTGCTGACCGCGGCGACCAAGTGCCCGCCGGCAGAAAAGCCGATCACACCGACTTTGTGCGGATCGACGTGCCACTACGCCGCGTGTTGGCGCACCAGCCCCAAGGTGCGCTGCGCGTCCTCGAGCGCCGTCTGCACCTTCGGGTAGACGCGTCGTTTGTTCTCCTCGTCCCACCACGGACCCGAGCCCGGCACGCGGTACTTCAGCAATACGCAAGTGACGCCGCGCGAAGTCAACCAGTCGCAGATCTCCGTGCCTTCCAAATCCATGGCCAGGAATTGGTAACCCCCGCCCGGAAACACCACCGCAGCCGCACCGGTGTTGCGGCCCTTGGCCGCATACACCGTCATGGTCGGTCGGCTGACATCGTTAGCCCTGGGCCACCATTCACGTCCTGCGGGCGGACCAACAGATTCCGGTTTCGGGTTAGGTATCACATCGGGTACCGCGCCCCGCCAGATCGGCACTTGCGTGTGACCCGGAGAAGGTTGCCACGTGTCCGCACGGACGCCATTGCCGCCAAGTGCTGTGACGACACCAAGAGCAAATATCAATGCCTTCATCGCGACTTTTGACACGCTCTTTCCTCGGTCCGCATTTGCCATACTTAAGCCTTTCTATGAGCCGGTTCTAAAGGTCACCGTTACATCACCCTGAATCCATAGTGGGCGAATGTTACGCCGCTAACATACACACACGCAGTACTATTCATGTTGTTGGCTGTTCGTAGCAGAGGCGCCTGGCTAGCCAACCCGGCCTATCATTTAGTACCCTCCAAGAGTCTTCCGGAGATACAAACATGAAACATGATCGCGCGAGAGTCATAGTGAACGCGTTCAGTCTTGGCGCGATTTTCGGTGTTAGCTCCGCGTCCTTCGCGGCGCACTTACAAGACAGTCCCGTTATTCATATCGAGGACGTGGGTGCATTCTATAAGCTGTACGACGGCACCAGTGGACACCCGAGCGCCGATCAACTTCAGCACGACTACCTCGATCCGGGTTCCGACGGCTTGCACAACCTCGCCAAGGTGCGCGATGTCACTGGGACAAGGATCGCGGACAACATCGCCAAGCACCCCGAGATCTATTCGGATGCCAGGCAATGCATGGCCGTGCTCCCGCGCGTGCGGCAGCGCGTGCAGGTCGCGCTGCAAAAATTAGGCCATCTGTATCCGGAAGCACGGTTCCCGCCGGTGACCATCGCCGTGGGTCGCGGTAAGCCCGTAGGCGTAGGTAGCCCCGTCACCGGTCTGCAGATCGGTCTCGAGGCACTGTGCGCGGTGAAGTGGATGGATCCCAATGTCGAGGACAGATTTGTACGCGTCATTGCCCACGAATATATCCACGTACAGCAGGCCGCGGCGCTCAGTGATGATGAGCATCCCACTTTGCTCGAGAGGTCCCTCCTCGAAGGAGCCGCAGAACTCGGTGCGGAGCTGCTTACCGGTCAGCCCGCCGAAGTTACCAGCCCGCAGATGCGGTCAGCAACACAGGGACATGAAAAGGAGATCGAGAGCGCATTTCTTACGGATGAAGACAACACCGATCTTGCCAAATGGCTGGACAACTCAAGCTATGACAAGCAAGGTGACTTGGGCTACTGGGTCGGCTATCGCATCGTCAAATCCTACTATCAGCACGCTGGCGAGAAGCGCCGCGCCCTGCGCGAAATCATAGAGATGACCGATCCAAAAGCGTTCCTGGCAAAGAGCGGGTGGTCTCCCGGCATGAAGCTGCAATGATATTTCTTCGTCGGCGGGGCCGTTCGGCCGCGACGCTTCACCATCCCTGGTTCGCTGCGGTCCAGCCAGTCCATCCATGTAGTCGCAGACATGCTGCTCACCCATGCCCTCGCCCCGCACGACGAGTTAGAGACGCGCGTAGCAGGCGCGACTCTAACCGCAACGCTACGGTGTCCCTGCTCCGCTGCGGCCCTGCCGGACTATCCATAGTCCGGCGTTCGGTGTGTCCACCTCACCCTTCCGGACTGCCGTCCGTTGCCACCTCCCTGTGGCAATTAGCGCTCGAATAACGGCACCGTCGACAACTCCTTCCCTGGAGACCTCTTTCTTGGCGCGGCAGCGCCGAGCCGGCTGGGCCGCACCCGGCTTCCGGCGTCCGCCTTCTCCACCTATCTGTCGAACCTGAATCAAAGTGCCGGGGTCGGGAATGCGCTTTCGGAAGTAGCCGATCTCTACATCGATGCGCAGATCACCGGGCAATGTACCGTCAACCGCGACGATCACTCCGTCGTGCAGAATGTTCCAGATCCCGGGAAAGAAGCCTTCAGTCATCCTAACTGCACCCTTAGCTGCGCTATATTGACGCATGTTTCCCGCACCACTCAGACCGACAGCCTATTCACATGGAGAAGCGACTACTGTGAGCATTGAACAACGACTTCGCCGGCTCTTGAGCGTCGCACGCGCAGAGGCAAAGAGAAACCTCATAGTAGCAATACTCACGGCCCTCGCCGCGCCTGCGCTGGCCGATGAGCGCGTGAAGATCACGCAATATGAGCAGCAATTATCCGACGCAATCACAAACGGCACTTCCGCCGTGTGGGACAAGTATCTCGACCCCGATGTCATCTACGCCGAAGAGGACGACAGCTACAAAGACAAAAACGCGATGGTCAAGGAAGTCCATCCGCTGCCGCGAGGTCTCGGCGGAGAGATAAAGGTTGAACTTCTCTCCTATCACGAGGACGGCGAAACCGCGGTCGCGCTCTTCCGCCAGCACGAGATTGAGCGCTATTACGGACAGACGATCCACGCGAGCTATCTGCTGAGCACGGTATGGAAGAAGCGCGCCGACGGCTGGAGGCAGATTGAGGGACAGGTTCTGGCGGAAAAGACCGACCCGCCGTCGATCGTGCTGCCGACCACCGATCTGCAGAAATTCGCGGGGACCTACAAACTCAAGGATTCCGCGCCAATCTACACGATTACACTAGCTGACGGAAAGCTGAAGGGCGGACGCGCCGGCAAGGTCCCCTCAGAGTGGAATGCCGAGACACGCGACGTGTTCTTCATCAAGGGCGACCCACGCATCCGCAAGATCTTCCAGTACGACGCGACGGGCAGAGTCACCGGCTTTGTCGAACGGCGCGAGAGCTGGGATATCGTGTGGAGCAAAGTGGGTTAGGCTTCTTTGGACCGCCCGGTTTGGTGGACACCACCTTTAGGCCATCTTAACTCAGTGTCCGGAAAACCGGCTGCAGTCCAATTTGCCGTTGGAGGCGTTCGTGGCTTTTCGTGGACAGCCAACTCGGCGCCAAAGCCAGCGCCAATCTGTACTCGATCGTAATGACCTGCCGCGCCAACGGCATCGAGCCCTACGCCTACTTGTGCCATCTGTTTGAGGAATTTCCCAAGGCCAAGATAGCTGAGCAACGAAAGCCTTGTTGCCGTGGAACGCGAAGGCCGCGCTCGACGTGGCGGCCGCTCCGACTGACGCTGAACTCGACGCCTAACCTCAACGCCCCGCATTGCACCTATGATGTTGATCTTCGAGACCTCTACGCCGGCGAGACGGTGCTCGTGAAGAAGGGGGATCCCGTCGACCGCTCGCATTCATCAATTGCCGTTCTCGCTGCTTTGTCCAAAATCCACGACCATGCCGTTTAAAGGGAGCTCGCCTTTACGATTCTCCCATACCTTGTCCTTATTCCTGACGCGGTAGTGGTCGATCAGATAGGGTAGTCCCTCGCCTGCCAATAACGTCGGTGATGTCGTCACTTCGAAATGTAAATGCGGTATGGGTGGATCCCCAGAACAGCCGATGCGCGCCAGAAGCTGGCCGCGCCGCACACGTTCACCAATCTTGACGCGGATACTGCCGGGCGCGAGATGGAAGTACCAAGCGTATTGGCCGGCGCCAAGATTCAGCACGATCGTGTTACCGCCGACGGTGTCTATTGTTATGGGCACGGCATGATGGAAGGTTTCAGGTGATCCCGGAGTGTTGTTGGGAATGCCATCGCGGGCCTCCTCTACCGTCGCGTCCGCGACCGCGAATACAGGCTGGTCGTACGAGTAATAGGAGCGAAGATCCTGCGGATCGCCCGAAAGAATTGAATCCTCCTTCTGGATCATCCAGTCGATGGCGTACCGACGCGAGATGGTCACTTGTCCGTTGATCGCAAGTATTCCGCGGCGGTGATGATTACTGGGATCATTGCTCGGGCCATCCGACGCTAACCATCCCGCCCCTCTCACAGGGGGAGCGAGCAATTGCAGATCGTTGTGGTGAGTATCGACGACGGCACCTTCGATCTTGGAAGTGCTAGTTACAACACGATGGCGCAGGCGCGCGGGTATCCGTGCATGCCCGTCGATGGGCACCCACATAAAGGCAACAGCCGTCGCGCCGCCACTCAATTCGCTAACGTCGGGCGCCTGGGCGCCAACAGACTGCAAAAGCGCCCCAAGTTGTTTGTCCTCATAAGAGGCAAGTGGAGTTGCAGACGGTTCTTGATCATCGAGCACGTCTATGCGTTGAAGTTTCATAGAATTAGCGGATAAATTCGTCAGGTACAGCTCGTACGCAACATACCTATGGCCCGCACTCTGAAATGCGGTCGGCGCGAACGGCGCGCGCATTTCGAGCTGTAGTGGAAATGGCGAAACGGTCGGACTGCTTTTGGGGCCAGCGTCCGGAACAGCCGAGTAGGCAAATCCACTAGTGACGTAGAGGAGCACCGCGAGCAGGAAGACTCTCATCATTTTCTGACCCCGGTTGAAATGACGCATCTATTCCACTCATTCGATCGTTTCGTCGCATCCACTCCGCGCTCCTCGGTTACGCAACCCTATTTATCGCGCAAACGCGGAGTCATGGTTGTTTATATGCTTACCCAACTTCGGCCGGTGGCCGTCATATCAATTTGAGCATCTATTTTCGCGGCGGAACATAGGCAACGCACGGTTTCGTCCCTTCCTCCAACGAACTTGTCCCAAGGAGCCTGCGAGAACATGGAGACCAGTCCACAAGGCGTCAGCACCGCGCGCTCCCCCCACGCTCTGCGTAGCGCGTCGGCATTCCTGTATCTTTCCACGTTCTTCGCCGGCCGGGCTGTTCGGGCGACGCCGCGCCCTCTTGCTCTGCCATCCTGTCTTCGCGGAGTCCAGCCTGTGCGTTCGTGCACAGTCGTTGCGTCTGCGTTCTGACATTTAATCAGAACGCGAGAACCGCGGCAGCGCCCGCACAGGGGCGCCGCGATGGATGGTATGCGTCGCTGTGTGATAAAAGGCCTTGTTTTATAGGTATTTTATCGTGCATCGAAGATCTTTATCAGGTATGATTATCGCTCATGGAAGGGATGAGTGAGCTGCCCGATGATGTGGAGATCTTAAAACAGATCGTCCTCGAGCAGCGCGCCCGGCTCCTCTCCAATAAGCTGCTGATCGAACAACTGAAGCTCGAGCTCTCGAAGCTTCGGCGCATGTGAGGACGTCTCCGAGGTACTCGAGTACGTGCCGACTCACTTCAAGGTGATCCGCCATGTTCGACCGAAGCTCTCATGCCCAAAGTGCCAGACGATCGTGCAAGCAGAGGCGCCTTCGCGACCGATCGCGCGGGGTCTCGCCGGTCCAGGGCTACTCGCCCATGTCCTCGTATCGAAGTATTGCGATCACTTGCCATTGTACCGGCAGAGTCAGATCTATCAGCGAGATGGGATTGATCTCGATCGCTCAACGCTCGCCGACTGGGTGGGTGCGGCAAGCGCGCTCCTCGATCCCCTCGTGACCGCGATCAGAGATTACGTCTTCAATGCCCACAAGATCCATGGCGACGATACGCCGGTGCCGGTGCTTTGTCCTGGCCGCGGAACGACGCGACAGGGGCGCCTGTGGAGCTACGTGCGCGACGATCGACCAGCGGCCAGCACCGATTCGCCGGCGGTTTGGTTCGCCTACTCCCCGGATCGCAAGGGTGAGCACCCGCGCAGGCATTTGCGGGACTTCGTCGGCATCCTGCAGGCCGATGGCTATGCGGGATTTGATCGTCTCTACAACGACCAGGATCCCGATCACCCGATCAAAGAGGCAGCCTGTTGGGCGCACTCGCGCAGAAAGTTCTACGATATCCAGGTGGCCACCGACTCGCCCATTGCTAGCGAAGCGCTCACCCGCATCGGTGAACTCTACGGCATCGAGGCAGAGATCCGCGGCCAATCGCCCGAGATTCGTCGACAGATCCGCAGGGCACGCGCCGGACCGAAGCTCACCGAGCTCCATCGGTGGCTCATCGCTACGGTGATAAAACTACCGAAGAAGTCAGACCTCGCCGGAGCCATCCATTACGCGCTCGCGCGCTGGAAGGCGCTTACCCGTATTGCGATGACGGGAGCATCGAGATCGACAACAATGCTGCGGAACGGGCTTTGCGCGCGGTTGCTCTGGGCAGGAAAAACTATCTCTTCGCCGGCGCCGATTGTGGCGGAGAGCGTGCTGCGGCGATCTATAGCCTGATCGGTACAGCCAAACTGAATGAGCTCGATCCGGAACCCTATCTGAGATACGTGCTCGAGCGCATCGCAGAACATCCGATTAATCGGATCGAGGCTTTACTCCCATGGAGTGTGGCTCCGATTCTTTGCACCCTGCCATTAGCCGCCTGAGATATGCGTCTGCACCCCGGGTTATTCTCGATCCGCACCCTTTCATGGATTGCCTTTGCGGTGTGCTTAGTCATTTTGCTCAGCATGACCCCGCCCGGCCGATTCGCAGTCGGATTAATGCATCCCTGCATCGATTCAACCAAGCAGGTGCTACACGACAGCTCTGGAATCGACTTCACCGTCGTCGAAACCGCGTGCGACACCTTTGGTAACGATGTATCTCACAATGTATTCGCTTCAACGAGTGGAAATCCGAGACGCACTCTCCTATTCAAGTACGGCCCCGACGAGCGAAGCCCACTACCGCAGATCGTCGTCGACGGGAAAACGATTCTAATCTCGATCGATTCGATCGCAGATTTGGTGAAACAGACAGACCGATACGATTCCTACGCAATTCAGTACCACATAAAACATGTTGAATTTCCCCCAGCTCCCGCCCGCCGCAGATCGGGAGATTCCACTACGTGATATCGAACTACGTCGTCAATGCGGTCATGACCGGACGCTTAGTACGCCGGGATAAACCGGCGAGAAGGAGAGAATGAAAGAGTCTTACATCGAAGGAGTAGCGATCCACGATGACCCCGAGTCATGCGCGGGCAGCCGTAAGGCTGGACGTGAAGTGTTGACAGGGGCACACACAGGTTCGGTATTGAGCCGCGAAATCAGGTTATCTAGGGCGCCGACGCTGTTAAGCGAAGCGGAAGGCAACATACGTCAGAGGCGTCATCGCAAGTCTCTGTCTAGCCCTGCGCGGTCGCAGACCCGACACATGTGTGGAACCTTCTTGCGCGAGAACCGGGAGATCCCATAGATGTCTGCTGCAGATGGTGCATCAGGCCGCTCCGGAAAGGCTAATCGCCGTACCCCGGGGATGCACGTCGATGGGAAGTCGGACGGGTCCGTAGTACCAACGAAGCAGCCGAACAAAGCCGAAGGAATGGCCGCGGAGGTTGTGGAGGGAAGGGGCCCGATCAAGGGGAACACGGGCAAGCAAAACGCGTCCCGGACACAGAGCCGGATCGATGCGCCAAGTGCGCTTGAACGTGTACGCGAAGCTGCAAAGGCAGATAAGAAG
The DNA here is from genome assembly GCA_963721095.1 of uncultured Gammaproteobacteria bacterium. GTDB lineage: Bacteria > Pseudomonadota > Gammaproteobacteria > Steroidobacterales > Steroidobacteraceae > Bog-1198. The sequence goes on from CAVRHU010000004.1 coordinate 152,250, forward strand.
AAACGGTTCACGGCGCTGCTGCACCATGTGGACGTAGATCGGCTGCGCGAGGCGTACTTTACTTCGAAGAAGCATGCCGCAGCGGGAGTCGACGGCGTTACGTGGCAGCACTATGGCGAGCAACTGGAGGACAACCTTCGGGCGCTCCATGCCAGAGTGCATCGCGGAGCGTACCGGGCAAAACCCTCGCGGAGAGTGTACATCCCCAAATCAGATGGCCGGCAGCGGCCTTTGGGTATCGCAGCTTTGGAGGATAAGATCCTGCAGAGCGCTGTGGTATCGGTGATGAATGCGATCTACGAGAGTGACTTCCTCGGCTTCTCATACGGCTTCCGGCCAGGACGTGGAGCGCATGATGCACTCGATGCGTTGGCGGTTGGAATTACGGGCAAGAAGGTGAACTGGGTGCTCGATGCGGACATCCGTGGGTTCTTCGATACTATCGACCACGGCTGGCTGATCAAGTTTATCGAGCACCGCATTGCGGATCGGAGGGTCCTGCGGCTCATCCAGAAATGGTTGAAAGCGGGGGTCATGGAACAGGGCAAACGCACGTCAACGGATGTGGGCTCCCCGCAAGGGGCGACGGTATCGCCGTTGCTAGCCAACATCTGTTTGCATTATGCGCTTGATCTGTGGGTGCAGCAGTGGAGACGGCGGCGTGCGCTCGGTGACATCATCATCGTGCGATACGCTGACGACTTCGTGCTCGGCTTCCAACGTGCCTTCGATGCAAAGCGGTTCCTTGGGCACCTTCGCGAAAGACTCGCGAAGTTCCGCCTGGAACTGCATCCGGACAAAACCCAGCTTCTTCGGTTCGGGCGGTTTGCCGCCGCTCAGCGGAAGGAAAAGGGTGAATCCGGTGCACCGCAGACCTTCAACTTCCTCGGGCTGACGCATTGTTGCGGACGCTCGAAAAGTGGGTTGTTCCTGCTGCTACGTCATACGATACGTTCGCGGTTGACGGCGAAGGTTCATGAGATCACTCACGAACTGCGCCGTCGTCTGCATGAACCGATCGTCTCGCAAGGCAAATGGCTAGGTGCTGTGCTGCGCGGACATTACGCGTATTACGGCGTGCCGACCAACATCGAGGCGCTCGACGTGTTCCGGTGGGAGGTTACGCATCGCTGGTTCAAGTCGCTTCGGCGCCGAAGCCAGCGCCGCCGCTTCAACTGGGCGCGAATGGATCGACTCGCGCAACAGTGGCTTCCTCGTGCTCGCATTGTTCATCCTTGGCCGCAGCAGCGCTTTGCTGTCAGAACCCGAGATAAGAGCCCAGTGCGGTAACTCCGCCCGCTGGGATCTGTGCGGGGGGCGGTTGGCACCGTCACGTGTCAATCGTCCCTACCGCGACCGTCTATCAGCAATGCTGCGACGTTGAATCGCCCTGCTGGGCCGTCGATCTTGGCGATCTTTGCGTCCCTACCACTAACTTGCGGCGTTATGGTTTTCGTTACCATTGTCGAAGTCCTTTTGCCGCCGAGAATAATTCGGGACTGTGTCGCGAATCGACCACGGCTGACTGTGGCTAACGTCGCCTATCAGGCTGGCCAACTGGACCATCGCCGGCATAACTACCTGTTAGCCGACTGATGTCTTTCAGTTTCCCCGGCCACAAACGAGTCTAGCAAGCTAATCCATCGCGTCTGAATCTTCGACCAATTTTTCAATAATGGGCGAGGATACTGGATCTCAACAAACGCATTGAGTTTCTTTGCAACGAATTTTTGCTCGCAGTCTGCAACGCCCATGTACGGTGGGCCGTCTGCTGCGGTCTTTGCCTCTTCAGCGGTGCAGACAATTAGCGTTGACACCACTCCTGTAGGTCCACGCAAAAAGTAGACGTCTCGGGCGTCAAGCGCTGATCGATCCACCTCAGGGAGGGCGGGATATTTGTTGAAATCAACGCCAACTCGCTCCAGACCATATTGTGATGATTTAACGTCGGGCGCATTTCGTCGATAACAAGTTCTCGACGGGTCGTTTCCGAAACAAAGAGGAATCCCCGCCGTATAAGTCTCTTGGCGAAACCGATCCTGCAACCTGTCTGATCCTTGGTTTCCTTTCCCCTGAATCGCCCCCGAACTGACCGTGGCGACCATCGCGTTTGGATTTCGGTGCTCATTGAATTCATGCCAGTCGGGGCTCATAGGCGCGAGGTCTGGCCACATTGCGTGAATCAGCAGTATTCGGAACGCTTGATCGCTGAACTTGCGATGCTTCGTCTCCACAGCGGTCGCGAATTTGCGAGCTATTGGACTTCCGGTGCCATACGCGCTCGGCACGTGGAGGATAGTTTGCCTCACCCCGAGCCGATCTAACGACCACTGAACAGTATCGAAATCCGTCAACGGAGGTGCTGCGGTATTTGCGAAACCGGGTACGCCAGTGGCGATAATCGCGAGCAGCAAGTTCGCACTCAACGTCGGGAACATCCTGTCCTCCATCCGATGTAACGAATGTTAGCAATTCTGAACGACCCTTTTGCCGCCCGATTTAAGGCGCCCCTTCCATCACCGGGATCTCCCTAAAGTCATTGTCCCAGCTCGCTCTGTGCGACCCGAAGATGTGCGCATCGGGTTTGAGCGTGACATCGCTATCCAGGCTCCCGGCGGGAACGACCAGCCATCCACCTTCCAGCTCCACGCTAGGAAGTGCCGACCCGCAAGTCGAGCAAAAGCATTTACTGTGTCGCGTCGATGGCAAGGTGAAGCACGTGATCTTATCCTTCCCACTGACCCATCTTAAGTTTGCCCCGGACGCAAACAAGTTGGCGGCGTGTGCAGACCCTGAGTCTTTGCGACAGTGTCCGCAGTGACAAAGATAGAACCGTTGAAAGTCCCCCTCCACCTCGAAGTGCACAGCCCCACACAGGCAAGAACCGAAATGCATGCGTCGCGAGTCCACTCTCCATCCTCCTTTTTCCCGCAACCCGACTTTACCTCTAAATGGGGGCGCAGCGAGTGCCCGCCCAATCAAGTGGGCGCTCCGGTGATTATGGAGCCCGATCCCTGGTGCATGGGTCGCGCAGCGCGCGACTGACTCCCTCGTTCACAGTATTCTTCAGGCGAGACTGGCAATATCCTCCAGTGTAGGACCTAACCCTAGGTGGCCGTGAAATCCGCGGATTCTCTCTCACACGCCCCAACTCATTTGGCTAAACTTCTAAGCACAAGTTTGTATGGACACAGAAACCCTTCCTCACGAGCCCTGCGCAAATTGCAGTACTGCAATCGTGCCCGGTCAAAATTATTGCGCCAATTGCGGGCAAAAGGCGCCCACGCCGCGCCTGACACTGCATGAAATTGGAGCCGAGTTTGTCCACGCCCTGGCGCATGTCGATCGCAGCGCGCTGTCGCTGATTTGGCAACTATTAATTCGACCGGGTGTGGTGGCGCGGGATTACGTTGCAGGCAAGCGTAAGCGCTACTTCGGGCCTTTCGCATTTCTGGTAGTGACCGTCGCGTTTACATCGGCCGTCATTGCCATTTCCGGTTTTCAAGCCGTCACCACCGACGCTCCCAATGGGCTGGCATCTTTCTTGCAACAGCATATCAATCTGTTGTTGTTCGTCGAAGTGCCGCTGCTGGCTGCCGCCTGCCGCCTCATAGGAATTCGCGAACCTTTCAACTATGCAGAGTACCTCGTGCTTACTTCGTACAGTGCGGGTTTGCATACGCTGTTCTACGCGCTCGTCGTGATCCCGGTATGGTATGTTTTGCGCTCCGACACCGTACTATTGACGCGACTCTTCTATGTATCCCTGGCGATCGGACCACTGTACCTCGCCTACGGAATGTATCAGTTTCTCCCGGGGCGCCGATTCTCGTCTGCCATCAAGGGACTGTTCGCGTCACTACTGGCGCAAGCCGCGACGCAGGGCTTAGTGTTCCTCATCGGGTACTCTATTTATAAATGAGCACAGAGGCCTAACGGAGTGTGTCGCCTTGGCGCGCCCCGCGATGATTCATCCGCCGCATCGGGATCAGTCCCCATGAACGCGTAACTAATGGTGTCCACACCCGCGAAAATCTGTTGGTGCACTTCCCGCTGATCGTCGTACCAAACCCGTCCGCCGGGCTTCGGAAACACCGTCTCGATCGACAGCAATAACTGCATCTGCATCGGCTTAAAAATACCGCGCTGCGGATTAATCACCGGTATCCGCATGCCCTCAAATTGAAACCCCGCCGCCAAATTCTTAGCGGTCAAAGAATCTCTAAGCTCAGTCAAGCGCCTGACATGCGCAAATGCCGCGTTTCGTATTGCCGTATTGCGATCCATGTCGTCGCTCAGCCTCACCGGTGCGGTCGATACTGTCAACGCCGACTGAGTCATGACCCACTTTGGATGTAGATTGCCGATTTACTTTTGACCCACCACACCTTCTCGGCAGGCGCGCTTTTCGGTTCCAGCAGACCTGCCTTGCGCTTATCTTTGAGTCTGTAGCTCTCTCCTTTTATCGGCATCACGTGAGCGTGATGCAGCAATCTGTCCAATAACGCTGCGGTGAGCGTTGTGTCGCGCCGTAAGCCGGCGCGCTGGACTCCAGAATGACCGCGGCAGATGAGACCATGAGAGCCGATATCGACCAGCCCATCCAAGATCTCCCTTCTGCCGATTCAGCGCAGCTTTCGACGCATCGTTGACTGATTAGTTCCGGAAAGCCGGTAGAGGCGCGATTGCTCCGTACAGCCAACGAGCGAAACTTGGATGACAGTGCCGGGGTCGGGAATGCGCTTAATGCCGGCCTCACGAAACGTGTGTTCCCCCGGCTCAACCTACAATGCGCTCTTCTCGCCTCACACACCTGATGCGCCAGCAGCCAGCATCTCCGCCCTACGACGAGGCTTATTGAGGCGCGGGTTTCAAAGTTGCCAAATCAAAGCCCAAATCGCCGGGCTTCGCACCGTGCGCTATGCCGTCCGGCGTCACGACGAACACCAGCGATCCGCCTCGCCGACCATCGCGCAGCGGATGAAAAGCAATGGTAACGTTCTCACCCGGTTTTAAGGTATCGGCTTGAATGCCGATGGATTTTAAGCTCGAAGGTGAGGTGGCCTCGATATCATAGCGTACGCCCTCACTGCCACTGCCGACTGCGCCCATCACGGAAATCCACGAATGCGGATTAAGGTAGGAGAACTTGATCATTGTGCCGCGCAACACCACGACGCTTTGCGAATCGAACATCGCGAAAGAATGGTGCGCAAAGACTGCCGAGTTGAATAGAGCAGCCGTAAATACGCTGAGCATGAGACCGAGCCGTTTCAGAGAAACTCTCTCCTGCGATGACATATGATGATCTGCGCTTCTCACGGATGCCGCCCAGGGTTTTGAGTGCCGGACGGCGCAGCGTCGAGCTCTTGAGGCAAGATCGCGATTTGGAATCCGTTTTCATCCATTCTCACGTTCGGGATACACGGCCGATCACCCAGAGTGAGATAGTTTCTGGCCACCTTTTTTGAATCCGGCCCCGTCTGTTTGACGCGCCGGAAATAGCGCGTCACGTGCCAAGGTGAAAGCATCGTTACCGAATCGGTGAAAGTCATCCGATCTTCGAGCGTATCCGCGTCGATCAGGCGGATGCGCTCGACCATATGCAGCTGATCGCTGAAAGGTGCGGGCGTTTCGTCGAAATAGCCGCCGATCATGTTGACAGTATCGGCTACCAGGGTGTTGCCCTCCCAATAGCCGGTCGAGTGCCCCGAATAACTCGGCCCGAGCCCTCCCGTCGATGGATCGCCCTCGATGGAATGCGGGCGCCCATCGAGAAAGATTCGCCGGTTCGTGCGGCCGTAATTTGCATACCAAAGCATAATGTCGGGCGTTTGAAGGATTTCGATCGCTACAGGCGAGTCCCCGATCATGCGAGGTACTCCGAAAGGGAAGCAGGCCGCGAAATTATCGCGTGACTTACCCTCGGTGGTCTCTTGGATTAGCTGCAGATACTTCTTCTGGTACTCCGCGTTGTAAGGGATGTCCTTGATATAAGTTCCGGGTAATGGTCCGAACGCCGCCTCGCCGACCGGCCGCTGCGGCGGATAAACGGTATTGGCGGGATCGAACGTCGGTCCCTGCCCAGATCCCTTCGGCGCCATCGCCGCCCAAGCTCCCGTCATATCCGGTTGAGTGGCGAGTCGTGATGCGTAAGCAGTAAGCCTAGGTGGTTTGAAGTGATCGGCATTCGCGATTGCTTCGGGGCTCGGCAGATTCTTGATGACCTGACCCACCCCGGGCATAGCAAAGTCGAGCAAGGTCAATACCCCGAGGACCGTTAGCGAAAAACAATATCGGGCAATCATTCAATCTTCTCTTGGCAGCAAGTGTTCCAGATGTTCTCTACTTATGGCGGTTCATCCGACTCTCGCGCTGCGCCTGAGTCGATCATTGGCCTTGGATTCCTTGAAATCATTCGATCCATCGATTGCCTGCAGGAAATCCGTCAGTAGATCATTCAGTTGCATTATCTGCGAATTCCAAAGCTAGGCCTAGACACAGGCCCCCCCATGATGCACACGAAGCAATCGGCGATAAAGAGAGTGCTCAACCAAACCTCAAGCGGCCGGACGGCTTTCTGATTGGCCATGGAGCCCCTGGTGTTTTCATCGATTTCCGTCAGATTCGGCTTCCGGACCGCGTCCGTTGCCACTTCCCTGTGCCAAGCCGGCATTCAGGCTCGCCCCTGGCTCTTGGCCGCGCGCGCCATGGCGCCGCGCGAGGCCAAGACTTTCTCACCGTATCGCATCGGCATGCGCGTGTTTCGCCATCTTCCGGCTTGAATATACCCTTCGTCGGCCGGGCCGTTCGGGCTGTCCCTGCCCTCGCCCGGCACGGCGAGTCAGGCGCGCGAGCCCGACTCGCCTTCCGGAATCTCAGTCCGCGCACTTTCGATTCCGTTGCCACTTCCGTGTGGCAATGCGCGCCAATCACAGTTTTCCCTGATCCTGCGCCGCTTGTGCCATCCCGCCTCGCGTCGCCAGTACCCGCTCCGCATAGCGCATTGGCATTCTCGTATCTTTCCATCGTCCAGCCTGCATTACGGACGCGAGGCTTATGTTCAACGCTAGCAAATCCTGAGCCGCCCCAACCCTTGCGGAATGCCCGGAAATCCTTTCCCACTCTTTCTTCTCAAGCCCTATCCATTGACCCACTTTCCTGAATACCGTCGACACCACCCCTCCTTGATTCCCCCTTGCTTGATCCATGAGAGACTAGCCTCATCGTCAGCGGCGACAAATACGCTGTTGCCCCCTCCCCCGTGGTATCCGTCTTCGACCTTCTTATTAATAGAGATCCTGCCCATCCCCCGCTTCCGCAAGATCCTCTACCCTCAACGAAACCAATTCTTCTCTGCGGCACATTGTGTCGTAAGCCACCGCCAAACGCTCGATCTCGAATGTCTTCGCAAGTTTCTCGGCTCAATCGATAGGAACACTTCGATCTCTTCCCAGATCAATTCCCGCGCCTGTTTTTGCCTACCCAGCACATTCCTTCCCATCTCCTTCAACGCCAACCTCACCTCTTCAGACGCCGTCGGATCCAAAATCCCCGATGCGCGATGCGCCCGCCCAATGGTCGACACATAGCGCCGCACCGTCGCCGGCTTCTTCCCCTTCCCCAAACACTCAAACACAAACGCCCGCACCGTTTTAGCCGCAGCCGTCAACGACTCCACGCGATAGGTCCGACAACTTTCGGTAAAAACGTCCCAATCAGCCTTCCAGGCACGAATGGTGTTCTTCGAAAACGCCCCGTGCGCCATCCCTGCCCAATCCGCCAACCGCTCCGCGACTGCCAAACTGCTTGAAACCATTCGCATGAGCCCACGAGGCAAAACGCCCTGTCCGAACAAGCAGTTTGCAGGCTGATTCGGCTATCCCAATGCCCGCACTGCGACGGTCCGTAGGAACGGGAATGCCTTGTATTCCTTTGAATCCACGGATTTCATTGATGTTGATCTAGCTATGCGTTATTATCAACATAATCATCAACATCCGTATAGCTATGAAAACTATCCAAATGACTATTGATGAGAAGCTGCTCAAGCTCGTCGACAAAGTGACGCGCAGCCGACGCACCACCCGCTCCGCATTTATCCGCGTCGCTCTGGAAGAGGAGATTCGACGCACCTTGGTCCGCGAAAAAGAAGCACAGCATGCCGCAGGCTATGCCGACAAACCCGTAGTTCCCCGCGAATTTGATCTCTGGGCGGATGAGCAAGATTGGGGCGCCGCGTGAGACGCGGTGACGTGTGTTGGTATTCTTTCAAAACCCCAGACAAGAAACGGCCGGTGCTGATACTGACGCGAGACTCGGCAATCGGCATCTTAAACTCCGTGACCATTGCACCCATCACCTCCACAATCCGCAGCATACCCACAGAGGTCGTGCTAACTGAGGCCGACGGTTTGCCGAAAACCTGTGCTGCAAACTTCGACAATCTACAGACCGTACCTAAATCCCAAATCGGCAATCGCATTGCTCACCTGACTTCGCGCAAAATGCGGGAGGCGGTCGCCGCGCTGACCTTCGCACTTGAACTCGATGCTGAATGACATGGTGATTCGAAATGCTAGAACACCACCTGTAACCAAGACGCACAAGCGACCAAAACCAAAAGTCAGGAAGGATCACGGGTGATCAAACCCATGGGTCTTCACGATACGACGTTCCATCCGACGGCGGCGATGGGGCCACGTCTGGCGGAGGGCCACGACGCGGCCCTCAAGCCCATACCGCCACTTGGCATCTTCAACGCCGCCGGCGGCCTTCGCTCCACGCCGCAAGATCTAGCGCACTTCGCCGCCGCAATTCTGCCGGGCTCCGGCGCCCGCATCGCACCCGACGAGCTGCTCGCCGTTCGGCGGCCCGCGCCCTGGATCGGCGGATGCAGGCCCTGGGGTGGGAAGTACTGGATGCCCCGGGAGGCACGTTGCCGCACTCAAAACGCTGTTCGCCCCGTTGCAGCGCGTACGCACTCGAGTCCCCGTCAAAGGCTCGCAAACCAAGGCCATCCCAGCACTGCGTGTCATCCTGCGCCATATCCAACGCAGCGATCTCAATGTGAACCTACACCCGCGCCAACACCCGCAACGTGTATCGCAAGACGGTCGACGAGATTGCCGACATCCGCACAGACGTGGTGGAAAGTAACCGGAGTTAGGCCTCGTGGTTGTCCCGGCACGCGCACGAACCGGCATTCAGCAAGTCGACCTGCGTCTGCGCCGATCCGGCGCCAAACAAAGCACCACGCTTGGCAAGATTCAGCTGCTTCTTAACGGTGATGCGGGACACATAGTGTTTTGGAAGTAAATCGGGATCAATTCGCGCCGCGCGGGTCGCGTTGCTGCTACCGCCCGCGTCGCCTCCACAAAAACCGCAGCAGATAGAGTCCCGGTATCACGACCAACAGCCACGGCAGAATATACGCAACCGCCGTGATGGCCTGAGAAATACCTTCCGACAAGTTGCCAAAGAAGTCCCGCGCAGCCACGCGAATCGGCCGCCAGAAGGCCTTCTGTGCCGTGACCGACAAATGGATCGTGACGATGTCCGTGGTCGTTCGCTTCGCCTGATACGCGGCTTGTCCGTTCGCTTTCTCGAGACTCGTCTGCACCGTCGATAATTCAGATGCCACCTTGATGGCTGCGTCAATGTTGGTTCCCGCCTTGGTCTGCAACTCGAGCAGCTGTTTGCGGTATGCCGTCAACATTTCAATTCGCGACTGCGTGTCTTGAATCGCATCCGCCAAATCTTCCACTTGAGTTGAGCGGTGCTCGAGTTTACCCAAACGGGTGGCGAATCCAATCAGATCTTCCACAGCGTTGGGATCAATGCGTAGTTTGATGAGGCCGGCGGTATATTGGCCGCTCGAGACGTCGGACTGAAGAATCGCGCAATGATTCGCGGCATCCGCCGTGCAGCGATCTATCAGGCTCTGAAAACCGGAACGAAGATCCGATTCCGAAACCTCAATCGACACGCTGTGTTCGCGACTCAAGGTGCTGCCTTGCGCAACTTGTAGATGCTCGACCTGAGAGGCCATTAGCGCAGGGCGCTCTGCAAGGTTGCTATTTCGATTGCAAGCGGTCGTGCAGACAAGGCAAATCAGTGTGAGTACTAAAGGCCTTGCGCGCTGGATTGTGCGGAGCATTTGCGGCCGGGATCTCGAGTTCATTTTTTAAGGTTCCTTCCTAAGATTTATCGAAGCGTACAGGCACAAGGGGTCATGAATAGGCCATTCTAAATGGCTTGCCTCGAGCTACGTTTTATCGAAATAGTTTAATTAAATACTAATATAAATCAGTTATATACTCGCATAACCTGACAACCGTTCTTCCTTGCGGCCGCCTTCTCTTACGCTCCGCACATGTTGCGCTATATGGTGGGCTATCGGGCTTCCAAATTTATGCGAGTCTCCCCTCTTCCTCTGTAAACTCCCGGTGAAGGGATTGGTGCCTGGTGAGATCGTCCCTCCCCTTCGTCCAAGTAAACTAAGCCATCATCCATCCCAATCTCATGGAGACATACCCGATTAGAGACGCAGAAGTCTCGGAAATCGGACAACTGGCAAGGCTCTGGTTGGATGGCTGGCAAGATGCCCATGCTCATATCGTGCCGGCGGAACTTGCCAAGGTGCGTACGTTGCCGGCTTTTGAGCAAAGACTCCTAGCGGCTCCAAGCGGCGTGCGCGTGGCCGGGGTAGCAGGAGCGCCGATCGCCTTTTACCTTCTGAAGGGTGCCGAGCTGTATCAATTTTATGTTTCCTCAAACGCGAGAGGTTCCGGGATTGCCGCAATTCTGATGGCGGATGCTGAAAAGCGGCTTCTCGAAAGAGATGTACCTACCGCCTGGCTCGCCTGCGCAATTGGCAACGACCGCGCGGCCAGATTCTATGAAAAGTGTGGCTGGTCAAGGATCGGAACAGTGACGGACGATGTAGAAATACCCGGCGGCACTTTCCCGCTTAGGGTGTGGCGCTACGAAAAATCCCTTCGGTAATGAAGTTGCACGTACGGGGCGCCAACTATCCCGGCTGCGATTCTCGCAGCGGAGCTGTGAGGAGTGCTACCGATGTTTCCGCATTCAGGCGAGCCGCAATATTCCATGCGGCACTCGCCAATGCGCTGGGTTTATTGGAACTCACGGCTTCGGTGGCGCTCTTCGATATCCGCCAATCCAACGGGGAGACCCCGATTGCGATCTCCTTGTGGAATCGTCGCGCCACCGCTGCGGCCATTAGCGATGCGGCATCGAGTCCGATATAGGGGCCTAAGCATCTCGACGTGCTGATCTGCGCGGCGCTTCGCCACAGTTCCGGCTCAAAGATCTGCTGCGCCAAGGCGACACTGACCAAACAAGCCACGTGCCCGACGACCGGGCGATGACTGAACGTAAGGCCCTGCTCGCGAGTCAAGTAAAGATCGAGCCCTGCTTGGATGATCAACACGGTCGCTCGAACCAGGTTGTCGGAGTCTCGGCATGCACCGGCCGGCGCGGGCGCCAGTGATTGCCCACGCAAAAAGGCTTCCAATGGCGCGCGACGTAGTCTCGCCTGGAGCGCTCCTTCCCAGCGGCGTGCAATCGCTTCTTTCGGATATACGATTCCCATAGGCTGATTCGACTTCGCACACCATCAATAGGACCTGATGATTCATAACTTAATGCGGTCCGTACCCAACAAACTGCGACCCGTGTCTTAAAAATGCACTGGAAACGGGCGTCTCGCTGCGGGATTGCGACGCAGCCGTGTCAGAAGATCAACGCCAAGGTTGACCTGGTTCGTTTCTAAAGCGCTCTCGAGCCCGTCACGCGCCGCGTTTGCCCTGAAACTTTGTGGTTGCAAAGACACCACCCCTTTTTTGCTGACCGTTACCGTGGTCGCAGCAAAGGCAAAACTACCAAAAAGCACGTTGCCGTGACCCGCCCCAACCGTGACCAATTGTTTGGCGTCGCTTGTCGTGGCTGTAATGATCAGGTGCTGGGTTTTCCGGGGGCCAACCCCGGATCAGGCGAGAGAGTTGCAGACACACCTGTGACGGGGACTTTGTCCAGGCGCGTTCGCAGACCCAGTCCCACTTCGATGGTGGAGCAGCCGGCGACTGCACCCAGAGCAAGGAAACCGGGACAAACTCGTCCGATTAATTTGACGCGCGTACACGAAGTCAATTTCACCAACAAGCCTTCGATGGGATGGCCGACTGAAGTCTACGGCAATCACTGATGGGGCGCAGCTCCTGCTCCTGTCGCAGGTTGATCATCATGTCCCATCGAGTTTCTAGCTGCGCGACCTTGACCCAGTCCGCTCCTGGCTTGAGAACAACGACAACGTAAATGCAATCTGAGCCCTTTTTCACCCTCGCGGTCGTTGCACCGAGCGCGGCAGACAGCTGTTCTGGAGAAAGTTTGTACATGCCTCCGCTGATTGCGTCGACCGCAAGCCCAATGAGTCCACCGATCGCGATATTGCCCCAAACCCAGCCGCTGACACTGCTCGTCAGCGTCAGGTCAGTGGGCTGATACCCGGGAAGGGAAATTCGGACGACGTGATTTTCCTTGCGCCGAAGCTTTGCAAAGACGGGCGTCGTGCCTGACTGAACATTATCGATCGAAACGGATGCGCCACTTGGCGTGCTTGAGATCCCAACGTCCTGCCGGGTACCGTGAATAACCGTTGCGCAGCCAGCTAAAGCGATCATTCCGAGCAACGCCGGCGGTCGCGCAATAGTCCTAAACATGATCACTCTCCCTGTGGTTTTTGAACATGCGACAGTGTCCGACTCGCTGTCATTGCTGACTGTGCGCTACTTCACATCCGCTGCTCGCGCTGGTCTTGGCGCTCGCACCGCTTACGCGGCGCAGGCAGCAAGAAGCCACTTGCGCCCCATCACCGGAGATCTTGCTTGCGAGCACGCCGGCATTCAGATTGGTCGGGTCAGCAGCCACGCATGAACGATTCCGACAGTCGAGAGCACCAGCAGTCCGAGTAACGCGACTCCAGCAATAAGAAAACCCGAACTGCGCCTGGGCGCCTCCGCCATGTAGCCTTTGGCATACAAGACGCGCCCGATGAGCCAGACCAGGCCCAAACCCGGGGCCAGGTATCCGGACAGGACTGGATAAATCGTTGCAAGCCAGAGCAGCGGAAGAAATAGCACGAACTGCTCGAGAGTATTCATCTGCACTCGGAACGCGCGCTCGAATTCGGGCGCGCCGGTCACCGCCGGGGCCTGCACGCCGTGCTTCCCGCGCATGCGTCCCACCAGCATCATCGTGTACAGTCCCAGAAGTACGGCGACTATGGTCACCGCCGCGCTCAACAAGGTGCCTGCTGTTGCCAACATGAATTTCATCCCTCCCAGGTGACCTTCTGATTACCGTAGGGACCCGCGCGAGGGTCGCGCCAGCCTCTGGGCGCCATCATACTCGACCATCCGAGCAGCTACGAATCTCAGTGGAATCTAGCTGCGCCTCAACTCAACGGGGCCAGCTACCCGCCGTCCACGGGCGCCTCTTCCGCGAATTCTCAATTCCTGGAACGCCAATCTCTGCGCAATCGACCAAAACCGGAAGTTCCACAATGCCGATCGAGTACTATTGAGTTCGAGACAGCAGTGGGAGTGAAACTTTTATGATCCGCGGAATCATTTTAGGCGTAGCCGCCCTTGCGCTCATCGCGCTCGCATCCCTTGGTTCATTGCAGTCCGCCAGTGCCGCGGACGCTCCCTCGAGCGTGGCAGTTTCTAGACATTTTGATGCGGATGCAGCAACCGCCGCATATCTCGCGACAATGACGCCGGCTGCTCGCGCTCGCTCCGACGCCTATTTCGAAGGCGGCTATTGGCTGATGCTCTGGGACTTTCTTCTTGGACTTCTTGTCGCATGGGCGCTCCTGGCTTCGCGATTCTCAGTGCGTATGCGAGACGTGGCCGCGCGCCTGACGCGATTCCGCTGGGCACAGACGGCTCTCTATGCCATTCAGTATTTTCTCCTCACGACGCTCGTGACCTTGCCTTGGGCAGCCTACGAAGGATTTTTCCGCGAGCGCCAATACGGTATGTCCAACCAGGGACTCGGGGATTGGCTGGGAGATCAGGCCAAGGACTTGGTCATAAGCCTGATCTTCGGGGCGCTCGCGGCAGTCGCGATCTACGCCGTCATTCGCAAACTGCCCAAAACATGGTCGCTGTGGGGCTCCGCCGTCGCGATTCTCTTCCTAATTTTTCAGATAGCCATCGGCCCGACCTACTTGGAACCGGTATTCAACAAATTCTACCCGCTGGCCGAGAGCCCGCTGAAGGCACGCATTCTCTCCTTGGCACGCGCCAATGGAATTCCAGTCAAGCAGGTCTACGAATTCGATGCTTCCAAGCAGACCACCAAAATGAGCGCACATGTCAGCGGCATCGCTGGTTCGGCGCAGATCAGTCTGAACGACAATCTCATGAATCGAGCTTCTCCGGAAGAAGTGCAAGCCGTGCTGGGTCATGAGATGGGGCACTACGTGCTCAATCACGTGTACAAAGGCGTACTGGCAATCGGTGTCCTCATTGTCATTGGCTTTGCCTTCATGTCTTGGAGCTTCAAACGGGTCACCAATAAGTTCGGCGAACGATGGGGATTTCGCGAGGTCGGCGACGTCGCGGGGTTGCCCTTACTGGTCGCGCTGTTCTCGGTCTACGCGTTCGCGCTGACACCGGTGTTCAATACGATCACTAGATCGATGGAGGCCGAGGCGGACGCTTTCGGTCTCAACGCGGCAAGGCAACCGGACGGCGCCGCGCAGGCGGCACTGCATCTGGCCGAGTACCGAAAGATGCAGCCGGGAGCCCTCGAAGAAGTAATCTTCTTCGACCACCCGAGCGGCTGGAACCGCATTCATCGCGCGATGGTTTGGAAGGCCGAGAATGTTTCGGCTGCAGATATTGCTGCCTACGATGCCCTGCACCACCCTCCCGGTGTCAGCGAAGGACCTTAGAGATCCAGGCTCGAGTCAATGTTGCCCACACCCGAATCTATTGAGCGTGACCGCAATCTCGGGCGCAGTACTCGCGCCCGCTCCCGTGGCGGCTGAATCGCGGCCCCTGATCCGTCCCCAACGTTGGGGGCGGCAGTTGATCTGCGCCAGTTACTTGCGCAATTGCCAACTCACGGGAACCAACGTATTAGACCGGTCCTCGCAGCTGTCGGTCACTTTGATGAAGGTAAGTGCGGTGCCATTCCACGACCAGACGTAGGTACCCTTTGTTTGTCCAGACTTGGTACATGCCCATGGCCCTCGGACGTCAGTGAGCTCCACACGGCCTTGCTGAACAATATAGGTGCCGGAAACCTCGATCGTTCCGCCTTGGGTTACTTCAAACTTACCCTTCCCATCGAAGACAATGGACAGGTCTTGCGCGTGATAACTTCCTGCCGGGAAGTCGTCGGCGAACGCCGTGGTACAAATCGCGCACATCGAGATGGTCGCAATCGCGCCGATCAATAGTTGTTTTGTCATAGCGCTATCCTTCTTAGCGAGGCCGCTCTCGGCCCTTGTATGGTTAGTTCAATAGTAAGAACCGGAAACCGTGCCGCTGCCCGCCATTCTCGTTGCTCGAAAGCCAAATATTCGAAGTTGAACTGCACTGCAGCATCCATTCGTGGGCAGCTTTTCGTTGCGCTATCATTGGTTAGGTACGCATCAGATGCATACACTCGATCCACGGATCAAGTTACGGGGAGATCCAGTCCCAGGGAAGCAAATGGCGAGTTACGCTGAACGACTTTCAATGCCGTGAGTCGAACTTCCTTAGGCGAGTCAAAGCGAGGACATTATGCGTAGGCTATTCAGACTATGGCGCATGAGCCGCAGCGATCTGAGTCTGGTGTGGCGAGCGCTGCGACACCCGGACCGTCCAATTTGGTTGCTACCGGCAGTACTCGCCCTGGGCTTCTTCGCCCTGGAGCCCTTTAATTTTGCAATTCCGGTATTGGGAGTGGTTGACGATCTTTTTCTACTCCCGTTGCTGCTGCATGGTCTCGCAACAATTGCCGCGCTTACGACGCTCGCGACGACATCGCGGCCGCGCGACGATCGCGTGGTATCGGTACAATAAGGTCCTGCGAAGTCCGGGTTCTCTTGTTTTCTATCTCGCTAAGCAACCCGCAGTGATGCGGCTTCGCGTTCCGCTGATCCGGACTACGAGCAACGATTCACGGAAATTTTAACTCCCGCATCACCGCGTCAAACCGGGGCTCTTTCCGCTACGGATCCCTGAGGATGTCGGTTTTCAGAGCCTCCAGACCCGCATCACGAAGTCGTAGCGCGGTCTCCAGCCATTCGAGGGCCTTAGGATTGTCGCCGCGCTGCGCGTAAAACGCGGCGTACTGGTAGGCCATGACATCGCCATAGGATCCTTTCAATTTCGAGATCTCTGCGTCCGCATCTGCATGCCGGCCGAGCTTGTCATACGTAACTGCCAGGCACCATTGATTCCCCAAAAAGTCTCGCTGCGTTTCGCAGGAGGCGCGTGCGCCTTCAAGATTCCCGAGCGCGTAATAGGCGAAACAGGTAAAGCGGATCGACAAGCAGCAATTGACGTTCAAATCGTTATTTCCTGCACGTCCTGCAATACCTTATGCGCTGCAACCATGTCGAGACGAGCATCTTGCACGTCCGGGTTCGGTATCTGCGCGAGGTAGTCCGCACACTTCGCCACACGCGCAGCCACGTTCCAGTGTTTCTTGCTGGTGTCGTCAGCCAGTATCGCCACAAGCTTATCGAGTTCTTTGCGCACCACCGAGACAGTGTCCGCATAACGTCTTGTCTCGGGAGATGTGTATAGCGAACCGCGTTGTTCCAGCAATTTACCGGATGCTTCGGTCAAGGCTAACTCGGCCTTGATTCTCAGAACGGCGCTCATCGGGGTCATAGGGCCAGTTAACCGTAAGAGGCTCCCAAAGGTCTTGACGGAGTTCGCAAGATGCAACGCTGAAACCGAAACGAGTCCCCGTTTGGGCCGCCCGCAAAGCCCACTTCCGGTTCGCTGACAAACCGACGGCTGATGCACCGATGGATATGTCGCCGATATGGGCATCAAATGGGCAGGCGTTCCTCGACGGCATCGATACCAACAGAGCAAGATTAAGTTACATCGGGAGCTGGGCTATGAAATGGGCAGGCATGTATCTCGTAGGTTTCATCGTCGTGATTGGCGGAGTCATGGCGGCACTTTGGAAGCTGGGAATGCTGCAAAGGATCGGCACCGCCTGGGTACTCATCGGGGTCGCGATCCTGATTGGCATCGGCATCATGGTCTCGGTTTCGCATAGCGGCAACAAAGAAAATATCCAGATCGACAGGAAGTAAGATTCGCCGTCGTCCGGACCCTCTTCCGCTGGGACGAATCAGGCGGCGAGATGCGTACCCACATGGCGCCCGATTTGCGCAAAGATCTCATCGATCTGGCGAGACGTCGGCGCACCACCCCGCGTGTATGCGCAAACCACCACCGGCTCGCCGCGCAACGACCAAGTCACGGCGATGTCGATGGAGGCATCCTTGCCATTGTTGCCGGTCTTGTCGGCGATGCGCCAGCCTGCCGGCAGCCCGGCACGCAATCGGTTGTCCCCAGTCTTGCAACCCAGCATCCAGCCAGTAAGGAGTTCGCGCGAGCTTGGCGAGAGCACCTTTCCGAGAACGAGTTTTTGCAGGTCGGCACTCATCGCGGCCGGCGTGGTGGTGTCGTGCGGATCGCCCGGAGGTGTGCGGTTCAACTGCGGTTCATTGTGATCCAGACGGCTGACCGTATCGCCCAGGGATCGCCAAAAAGCCGTGAGAGCGGGCGGGCCGCCGAATCGCGCCAGCAAAGCGTTGGCACACGTGTTATCGCTGAGCTCAACCGCGGCCGCGCACATGTCAGCCACCGACATGGCGCCCTTGTCCAAGTTCTGCTTCGCAACGGGAGCCCAATCCATAAGGTCTGCGGGGCGATAGGCGATCATCTCGTCCATGCGGGCCTCGCCGCGATCGACGCGGGCGAGGATGCAGGCCGCAAGTGATGCCTTGAAGGAGCTGCACATGAGGAAGCGCTCATGAGCCCGCCAGATCAATTCCGCGCCCGTCTTGAGATTCTTCGCATAGACACCAATGTGCCCGCCGCTGCCACGTTCATAGTCCGCCAAAGCGCGGAAGGGCGCTCGTTGGGCGAGCACCGGTGACGCGAGGAGCGCCAGCGAACTGCCCAGAACGTCTCGTCTATTCATTCATGCCTCATTGTCGCCTTCCATCAATGATCATCACTCTTTATTCGCAGGCATAGATGAAAAATCCTTGAAGTCATCCGAAATGGCGCTCCGATCATTTCGGCATTCCATTCAGGCCGCTCGCTTCGCGCAGCGCCTCTCCCCCCAGTCGATACCCGTCCAAGAACACCGTATCCACATGCCGAAGGTTGGTGAGGTCCTTGGACACGTCCCCCTCCACCAGGATGATGTCTGCGGTCTTTCCAGGCGCGATCGATCCGGTGCGATCGGCCATGCCGGTCATGCGTGCCGGAATGATGGTGGCGGTCTGCAATGCTTCCGCGTTGCTTAAGCCCGCTTGGGTGTAAAGCTCCAGTTCCCGCACCAGCTCGAGTCCGTAGCCGTCAGTGCCTGCGACGATCCGCACACCGGCCTGATGGAGCTTTCCCACGAGCTGCACCATCTTGACGAAGCTTCGCCGATAGTCATCGCGCGTGAGACCTTGGGACAGCGGATAGCCGGCGATCTTCCAATTACGGACGACTGACGGAGGTGCAATCTTTGCAAACGGCGCATACTCCGGCGAGATGGCGCTGCCGTCGGAGGTCATCAGCGGCTCCCATACCGTCAACGTCGGATCGATGATGGTCTGTCGCCTCGAGAGCTCCGCATAAAAAGCCTTCATCGCGGGGGAATCGAGATCGACGTCCTTGCCGTATCTGGCAGGGCCCTCCAGCCGCGCAGCGGTATTGGATTTGTCCACCACATCTTGCGGCATCGCCTGCATCAGGATGAAGTTGATGTGCGTCACCTCGTCATAGCCGGCCCGCACCGCGTCGAGCGGTCGCATACCGGCGGGCACGTGGCCGTGCACATGCAGGCCGAGTTTATGTGCCTCGGCGGCGGCCGGAGCGATCCAGGCCGGGTTCATCGATGTATAGAACTTGACGCCCCATAACCCGGCAGCCTTGATCTTATCGACGGCAGCGATTGCCTCTTCCGCCGAGGAGACCGTGAGCGCTCCTTGCGCGGCCAGGGGGTCCTTGCGATCGATGATCACGGAGATTTTTCCGTCGGGCGCGAGCAGGTCGCCGGCGGCGCGACGCTTGTAGATGCTCAACGCGTCCTCGATCGTCGTGCCGGGACTTCGATAATTCGTCATACCGGTTGCGACGTTTTGGAGCAGATTCCAATCGTCCCCAACATGCTGATGCGAGTCCCATAAGCCGGGCGCCAGGGTCTTGCCGCGCCCATCGATCACGACGGCGTTGGGCGGAGCCTTGATTGATCCCGCCGGGCCCACGGCAGCGACCTTGCCGTCGGCAATCAACACGGCACGGTCGTGCAGGTACCGCCCCGCGACCGAGTCGAACATCAATACATGATCGACCAGCGTCGGAGTTCGATTGGCAGGGCTCAGAAACTGATGCGCGATGCCGCGCACCATCTCGGCTGTCGCCTGATCCTGCAAAGTCTTGAGCTTAGGTCCACTCCCTTCATACCCTTCCGGCAGCAGGGAAATCACACCTGCATTGCCAAAAAAATGATTGTCGCTGTCGAGCCAAACGGGGGACGGCGAAAAACCATAGCCTCGAAGGAAGGCCAGCTTGACTGTCTTGGGCCCCTTCGGGCCATCGATCTTAACGGACTGACCGAAAGTGATGCTGGCATGACCAGTCGGGAGTAAGTCGATTCCCTTATCACCGGCGGCGACCAGCGCCTCAACATCCAGCTCACCGGCAAGCCAGGCCCCACCGTAGGTATTGTAGCGTTTGCTGGCGAACGCCTCGGAGCCGGAATCGACCAGGGTTTTCCAGTGCGCAACCCCCGCGCCGTCGACGCTGAAATCTTCCGTGGCATCACCCTGATCGGTGTAGCCGCGGATGGCGATGGCAGTAGGCCGGCGGTCGCTGCCCAAGGTCACAACTTCATCCTCCTCAGTCACCCAACCCCGCAGGGACATTGACATGCGGTACACCACGCGTCCGTCGGGCCGGGTCCACGACCAAACATCGCCATGCTTGCCGGCCGTCGAACTGATCGTGTAGTGACGCGCACCGGCGGGCGGTGTGCTCAACCGCTCCTTTGATATCGGCGCGGCGACCGCGGCGGTCGCGATTGCGGCAAACAGTGGTGCGAGTAACAGTCGGCGCATTGCTTTCCCCCTGCCCAAGATCATCACAGACTGACAAGGCGAAACGAAAAGCGCAAGCTTCTCCGCTCGCGCAATGAGGCTATGGTCATCCCCGAGAGATGCCACGCGCGTTGAGATTGCGCGAATCACCGGCCCATCATGAACAATGCTGACATCCTCTGACAGCTTTCGAGCGTAGTCTCATGGGGCATACAGATCAAAGACTGCTACGTTTCCCTAATGCGCAAAGGCGGACCATGAACTCGCAACGGATGACGCTCTACTCCGGCCCCTTGAGCATGTTCGGCGCGAAGGTGCAGATCGCCGCGCTTGAGAAAGCGCTCGACTTTGAACTGGTGATGGTCCCCTACACGTCAACTCAAGGATATTTTCCCAAGCATCCCGAAGTGCTGCGCATCAACCCAAAGGCACAAGTCCCCGTGCTGACGCACGGAAATGTCGAAATCTTCGATTCAACCCAAATTTTCGAATATCTGGAGGACCTGCAGCCCCGTCCCCCGCTCTGGCCGGCAGAGATATCGGACCGCGCCCTCGCCCGGCGGCTCGAGCATCAATCGGACGAAATGTACTTCCCGCACATTATTCGCTTGATGACCACGAAAGATCGCGCGAATGATTTTGCCGCGCAAGCAAGCGTCGCCGCGGCTGCCGGCTACTACGAAGAAATCGAACGAATTCTCGGGTCCGGCACCTGGTTAGCAGGCGACTACTCCTACGCCGACATCGCTTTTTACATGGCCGCGCTGTTTGGCGAACGTCACGGGGTCCCCATCACCGCTGCAACTCCCCGCCTACTCGAGTGGCGGAATCGCATGACACAGAGAGCCCCGGTGCGCACCGTGGTTGCAGCCATGGCTGAGTGGCTCAAGGCCGCCGGGCGACCCGTGCCGCAATTTATGCTGGCGCTATAGCGACGGCCGTCCCGATGCCTCTTTCGAGGTATATAAGATAGAATAATCAATGCTTAGCGATATTCTTATAATCTAATATCTGTATGACGGCGCGCCCAGCTCTCCCGGGAATCAATGTGAATACCGGCGGCCCTTGACGAGATTCCCCGGCACCCCGCAATACGCGCTTATCCTCGAGCGCTACTTTTTGCGCATCGTCGCCGTGATTCTCGCCCACTGCTTGCCTACGCCGGTGCACTTTTCTTGGGTATAGAACGATTCGTGTGCGGAGATTTCCTTCTTCATCATGTCCCATCCCTCCTGCACAAAGGTGGATCGATCGGGACCGCCGTCGGCGCGCATCTTTTCGAAAAACGATTTCGCGGTCTCCTCAGCGCTCGGATCGCTCTTGGCAAGAAAGCCCTTCTTGGCGCAAAGATCGTACTGCGTGGCCGTCCCGCCCACCAATATGCCTAGTTGCCGGGCCTGCCCTTGATCTTGCGTTGCCACGGCGTTTTGCGCACTCGCCGCGCCGCCCCACATGATCAGTGCCAAACTGAGAAGCTTCTTCATTGCTGTAAATTCCGCTGGTGTAGAACCTACGTTATGATAACGAATGCGGTCCCACAATAATGAGCCGCGCATCACCGTGCCTCTCACTCCACGGGTAGGATAAAACATCTTCAGTGGTTGGTTTTGGCGATCCAAGTCTTGAGCGGCGCCACCCACTCCGCGCGCGGCTGAAAGAATGCTCCATGCTTCTTGCCCGTCGAGATCTCGATCTCTTTAAATGAGGTTAGATGACTGCGTGCCGCCAGTTTCTTGCAGCTCCCCAGTGAGTCGGACTTCTCGTAGATCGACAAGAGATTCCCACCCAAGGCGAGTCCCGGGGCTCCCGAGACGTCCCCTTTTTCGCAAATCGCCAGTAATGCCGTGTTCACCCCGACATCGACCAAGTCATTGGATGCCAACGCCGTCAGATACGCGCCCCGAGAAAATCCCACCAGCGTAATGCTCGATGCCTTGACGCCGCCGTCCATCAGTCGCTTCACCCACGATTTCAGTGTTTCGACATACGAATCATCCAGGCTTTTTGGCCGCTGATAGGCAATGAGATTGAAGCCGCCATTATTGAAAATCGCTTCCTTGATCGCGGGAAAATCGTATTGGCCGTATTGCGGGGAAATAGGCTTGGTATCGTCGCCTTCCACGATAAATCCATGCGAGTAGATAACGTAGCGCTCATTTGCATGGATGGCGTCCGGAAAATGGTCGTAGACCTCGAGGGCACCGCAGCTGAGCGGAGCCAGTGCAATCAAATTCAGCCATAGCATTCGGTACATATTTCACCCCATGTTCGCAGGACATTATCCAACAAATCGGGAATCAGGGCCCGCCCAAATACGCTTTGCAAGTGACGCAAGTGCTCTTACGACTTGTAGGCCCGCAAATCCAAGCCACCTGTTGTACATTGCCGTGAATGGAATAGAGTATTGTGCGGCTCTGCAGGCGCGGGGCCGTTCGGAGAAGCGGATGAAGCGGATATTGTCATTGCTGATCCTGATGACCGGCTCGGTGGCATTCGCAGGCCAAGCGGAATTGCAAGAGCGCCCTCCTACTCCATCCGAAGCAGCACCTGTCGGACGCAGCGCCAACGACGTTTTGAACGTACTCGCCAAGCGCCTCTCCCTGAGCGAAGATCAGAAGTCAAAAATATTGCCGATCATCATGGAACGACGGCGGAAGGTTCAAGAAATCTGGGCCTCTTCCATACTATTTGTACGGCAAAAACAGGTACAAGTGCGCGGCATCAACGAAGACAGCGATAGAAGAATCAACGCACTCCTCACCGGGGAGCAACAAAAAGCTTACTTTGCGCTGGAGCAGGAAAGGAAAGTTCAGCGCCGGCTTCGGCGTGCGCAGAGCGAGCAGGGCACAAACTGAGTTATTTGTCGGCTGGGCAATATTTCCACCGTCCGATTTTCTTATGAGTGCTTTTTCGCAGCGGTATCGCCGCGACGGATTGTTGCTGCTTGGCCGGCATGGTCAAATAGCACATGACATCGCCAACCGAAATACCCGCGCCCCTGGCCGTCCTGGACGAGATATTTTTGGATCAGGGCCCCGATCGGCCCCGACGTATTCTCGCGGAATATCTGGAGCCGATGAGGAAGCTCGCGCATCTGCATGTCAAAGACACCGTCGTATTTTTTGGCTCTGCGCGGATCACGGAACAGGGCTCGATGGTGCGCTATTACAATGAGGCTCGGGAAGTTTCGAGACGGATTACCGAATGGGCGGCGACGCTCGATCAATTCAACCGTCGATTCGTTGTGTGCTCGGGCGGGGGCGGCGGGATCATGGAGGCGGCCAATCGAGGTGCTCAAGACGCCGGCGGAGTGAGTATTGGCCTGAACATCAGCCTCCCGTACGAGCGGCGTCAAAATCCCTATGTAACGCCCGAATTGAGTTTTGATTTCAATTATTTCTTCATGCGAAAGCTGTGGTTCGCGCACTTGGCCCGGGCACTGGTGGTTTTCCCGGGTGGTTTCGGCACCCTCGATGAGCTGTCGGAGATCATCACGCTGGCACAGACCAAGAAGTTGGATCGCACGATCCCGATCTTGCTGTACGGCAGCGATTATTGGAGGGAGATTATCAATTTCGAGGCCCTGCTCAAGTACGGCATGATCACGGCTGCGGATCTTGAGCTGATGGATTTTGTCGATGAGCCAGAGTCGGTCATGAACCGCCTACGACGCATTCATGTCGACGATCGGGCGGAGGATGAGACCCCCGCCTTCGCCCGCTCGCGGCAGAGCCGAAAAAGCTAATCGCCGACGGCAGGTTCCCGGGCGTCGCCGCCGATATTCGCCATCCCGCGGCCCAGCGTCGACATTCGGATGCCGTAGACGAAATAAATTACAATTCCCACCGCGAGATAAATCAGAAAGAAGTGCCGGGTGGTCGCCGTGGCCATCAAACTCATGAGCAAGAGCACGCACATACCGGCCCCAAGCACCGGTGTCAGCGGGTACAAAGGGGTCTTGAACGGTCGAGCCAAGCCGGGTTCACTGATGCGTAAATAGATGACCGTGATGCAGACCAAAGCGAAGGCCGTCAGCGAACCGACGTTCGTGACGTCGCCCAACGTGTCAAGCGACATAAAGCCGGCCGCGCACATCGCGGCGCAGCCCACGATGATGGTGTTGATCCACGGCGTCCTAAATTTCTTATGGACATAGGACAAGGATTTCGGCAACAACCCGTCCCTGGATACGGTGTAGAAAATGCGGGTTTGGCCATAAAGCAGCACCAGCATGACGCTCGTGAGCCCCGCGATGGCACCGATCTTCACGACGAGGGCGAACCAGCGAAGACCCATGTGATCGGCCGCCAGGGCAAGAGGCGCCGGAACGTCCAATAGTCCGTAGGGAACGATTCCGACGAGAACGGCGCAAGTCGCGATGTAGAGCACGGTGCAGATCGTCAAAGCACCCAGAATTCCGATCGGCATGTCCTTGCCGGGGTTGCGCGATTCCGCACCGGCCGTGGACACCGCCTCGAAACCCAGATACGCAAAGAAAATTACAGCGGCGCCGTGGATTACCCCCACCAGGCCGTATTTGGTGGAATTGTCGCCGGTGACCACGGCAACCAGCGCTCGACCAATCTGGGCCCAAATTCCCATGGAAGTACCCGGTGCCGGTGCTGGGATTTGTGCGGGGACCAGCGGAATCCAATTGCTTGGGTGCACATATCGCGAGCCAATAGCAATAAAGGCGAGCACGATCGAGACTTTGATAATGACGATAACGTTGTTGACCGCGGCGGACTCCGAGACGCCCCGAATCAAGACCAAGGTAACCAGGGCGACGATCGCGATCGCCGGAAGATTTACGATTCCGGTAGCGATCACGTGGCCCGCTCCATCCATGACCCGTACCCCGGGCGCAGCCGTGAGGGCCGTGGGGATAGCCACGCCCAGGTCGCGCATCAAGCTCACGAAATATCCCGACCAGCTGACGGCGACGGTCGATGCGGCGAGGCCGTATTCGAGCAAAAGGAGCAGGCCCATGATCCACGCGGGTCCCTCGCCCATCGAGGCATAGGTATATGAATACGCGGAGCCCGAAACGGGAAGTGCCGAGGCAAGCTCCGCATAACAGAGCGCAACAAAGGCGCAGAGCAGCCCGGTTATCACAAATGAAACCATGACCGCGGGACCGGCAAATTGTGCCGCGGCGCGGCCCGTGAGGACAAAAATGCCTGCACCGATGATGCAGCCAACCCCAAGCAGCATCAGGTTAAGGGCGCCGAGTGAGCGTTTGAGCTCCCCCCGACGGTGCTCGGCTTGGATTTGCTCGACTGACTTGCGCAAAAAAATGCGCCCTATCCCCGTGCCACCCATCGTTTCATTTCCCCCGTAATCACGGCAGACGAACCGACCATAGCAGATAGCGACTCTGGTAGCACGGTATTCGCGAGCGGTTGAGGCAGCCGATTCCCAGCGCGACAAGGATGACCGCCTCCAGCAGATTCAGATATTGCGTCACGTCCTGTCGCGTGATACTTGCGTGTTAAATCCGACGATTGATCGACTACTCCATCAGGGTGTGCCAAACGGCTTGCCGCGCACTTGCGAATAAACGCCATCCAGTATCCTGAGCTTGCCGATGGCCCACACGCCATCGCTCGTGATCGGATCTGCAAGATACTGTACTTGCGGTTGGGCATTATCGAACGCCGGCCATGTGGGTAGGCCTGGGCCGTTCGGGTCGCCGGACTTCGCAAAATTGACCCAATAGCCGGACATCTCGGCGGCGAGGTTGCGGTCACCGCGGGTCCACTGCCACGCATCTTGATCGAGATGATCGAACACATACCACAGCTCGGCGTAGTGACTTGCGCCCCAGCCTGCGTAGACCGAGCCACTGGGAAACGGGGGCCGCTGCTGAAAAGAATAATAGAACACTCGATTGTGCCCCGGCTTTGCCTGCAGTCTTGCCCATGCCCACATGTCCCAACCAAAACGGAGGTCGCGCTCGAGATCCAGACGCGCTTGACGTGCCTCGGCATCGGTCGAGTAAGGATAGGCGGCAACGAGCGCCGGCGGCAACGGCCCGAATGCCGCGGTTAGGTCCGCGGCGAAGGTCGCGGCTTTCACCTTGGACCCATCGATCAGTGAACGTGCTTCCTCAGTATTTGATCCAATAAGTACGGGGACGTCGTTCTGCCGTCCGGAGGCGAAGACCTCATAAGGACTCAACGGCAACACGTCGGGTTCGATGACGGGATGCGTAATACTGGCGGCATTGCCACGAAGTAAATCGGACGCGGGAAGTTTGCGCATTTGAGCGATGGAGCTGACTCCGAGGGAAGCAAGATACTTCTCTCCCACCGCCTCCGCGTTCGCGAGCAGGTAGTCCGGCGCCATTTGTATCGGTTCGAACAGGCCGCCACTCTCGGCAATTGCGCGCTGAAACAAGCCTTTGGCGCGCGGCGAAGCCATGAGTTCGCTCACCGCCATCGCGCCCGCGGACTGACCGGCAATGGTCACCCGCGTTGGATCGCCGCCGAAGGCCTCGATATTCCGTTGCACCCAACGCAACGCAGCGAGTTGATCCATCAAACCATAATTTCCGGAGGAGCGATGCGCTGACTCGCGTGTTAACTCCGGATGCGCGAGCCAGCCCAACGGCCCAAGGCGATAGGCAATGCTGACGAGGATGACGCCTTTTTGAGCGATCTTATCGCCCCAATACAACGGCATCGAGGCAGAGCCGGTGCTGTAGCCGCCACCATGAATCCACACGATCACGGGCAGCCGCTCGTTCGCCTTTCGTGCGGGTGTCCAGAGGTTCAGGTAAAGACAGTCTTCGCTGACGGTGGGCGGCGTTTCTCCCGGCATAGACACGCCGGTTTGCAGGCACGCAGGAGCGAATGCCGTGGCCTTGCGCACGCCCTTCCAGGATTTCAGCGGTTGAGGCTCTCGCCAGCGCAGGTCATTCAGGGGCGGCGCCGCGTAGGGGACGCCTTTGTATACAGAAAGACCATTCATCTCCAGACCCTGGAGGGCACCCGAATCGATGTGCACCTGCGCCGCAGAGGCCATGCCCGCGCTTAGCAAAAATGAAAACAATACTGCCGACACGCGGCTTCCTTTCACACGGGATTTCATGCACGGATCCTTGGGATTGATTGGCTACGCAGCGGCCGGCCTTATGCTGTACATAACCCCGAAACCGCGGAAAAGTTGCTTCCGCTTCGAAGCGCACCTGCGGTGCGCACGCATCAACGCTGACAGAGAGAGACGCAGGTCTTCGCCGTCTGCTCAACCGATATCAGTCGATCTTTCCTTAGTCGCCGCTTGCATGGCCCGATAGGGCCTTCTGAAACTCGGCGGCCTGCAACATGGAACTCACTGTGTTGACCACCGCGTCCGATAGAACCTCGTAGTAGTTCTCCGCCTTGTAAGAGCGCCCGAATCGCGTGGCCGCACCTGAGGCGAGACCGTGCCACAAAGTTTTTCCGTTTCGATCGGTCAAGGTGAGCTGTACTGCCACGTCGGATTTGTAAGTATTCTCCTCGCGGACGAAGAACTTCTTCACCTCCCCATGAATGGTGACCTCGGCTCCGCTATCGACGGTCTTGATTCCCGCCTGACTGAACAATTCTCGCATGTGCGTGCTGACGAAGGTGCCCACATCGTCGGTGGTGGTCACTGGCTTCGGTTCGCTGTCCTCTCGATTCTCACCGATGGCCTCCTTGTTATCACGGTCGTCGGTGAAGGTTGCGATCGTGACGGACGATGCTGTCATCTGGGTGGTACCGAGCCGCAGCTCCGACGTCGGTCGCCACTCGAGCGGAATATGCTCGAGAAGCTTCGCTTCCGATGAGGCGGCAACCGAAAAGCTAAGAAGCAACGAAGCGAGAATCGTTCGAATCATTGTTAGGCCCCGGGGTGTCGAGGCGCGCATTTTACCTCAGAGTTCCGATGGACTACGCTCTCTCTCGCACAGCGGGCGTCGAGGGTGGTTACGCGGGCGACCATTTTCCACGCCGCCAGATCAGCAGCGTATCGCCGTGGCGCCGGATCGCATCGACCGAAACGGCCCCAAGCTGCAGTCTCAGCGGCGAAGCGCCGCGCGCATGATTTGTCCGCACTTGAAGCCGTTGACCTATGACGCCACAGAATGTTCCCGGATTCTGCCGGGGGGCGGCTGTTTCACCCGATGAGACGACCGGGTCGAAAGAAGTCGATCGGCTTGTCGGTGGCCTTCGTCATTGCGAGGTCGGCGAGAATCTCTCCGAAGATACTCGCAAATTTGAAACCGTGACCTGAACACGGCGAGGCAAGAACAATCTGGGAAGCGCTTGGGTGTAGACCCAATACGAAATGCTCGTCGCTGCTGCGAGTGTAGATGCATACATGTGTCTGCCGGACAGGGCCCGCAGCGGCCGGTGCGTACCTGCTCATCATGCGTGTGAGGTATGCCTTCTCATGGTCGGAAACATGAGGCCGAAGCTCATCCGCGGTCGCCAGTTCGCCGCCGGATCGATGGGATGCGGCCTTGACGCCGCTGCCGCGAAAGTCAGGAAAGCCGTAGATGAGATCGTCCGGAGTCTGGAAGAAGAATACGGGCATGGACGCAGGCCGCACCAAAGTCGGCTCGCTGGGTTCAAACCACATCAATGGCTGACGTGTCAGTTTCAACTTGCCACCAAGCTCGGGAACGAGTTCTTGAATCCACGGACCGACAGCGACCACTGCGGAACGCGCGTCAATTGTCTCCCCGGACTCGAGATGAACTTCAACGTGGTCACCCACCGGCAGCACCCTCTCAACTCGCGTGCCCAACGCAACGGTCGCACCGAGTTTGCTCGCCGACGTCACGAACAATTTGATGGCCTTCTCGGGCTGCAGAATGCCGGCGTCCGGCTGGAAGAGACACTTCCAAGCGGGTGGGATCGAAAAGGCGGGAAAGCGTTTGTTCACCTGCGCGGGGAGGAGAACCTCATGAGGAATATCGTGCTCTCGCGCCGAGCGCAGTGACCCCTCCACCAGTGCCGCCGCTTCGATCCCCGCTTCAAGTATTCCGGTGATCGTTAAAATATGCTCGCCTGTGAGGCTCTCCAGACGTTCCCAGGCCTTGTAGGCCAATCGCAATAAAGGGACATACACCGGGTCTTCGTAGTAAGCCATGCGTATTATCCGGCTCTCGCCGAACGAAGATCCGAGATGATGTCCCGGTTCAAACCGATCAATCCCGATGACCTTGCAACCCCGCTGCGCAAGTGCATACAACGCGCTGCTGCCCATTGCGCCCAGCCCAACAACCACAACGTCATAATTACGCATCAGAGAATGATCCGAAAGCTGAAACCGATTGCATAAGTTACACCTGTTTGACCTGCGCGGCGGGCGCCCCAATCAGCAAGGAAAACCGCTGCATGGCCCCTCATTTACGCCCTCCGATTGTGCAACTCGCCAGCGTGCAGTGCAACGTTGACGTTTCACTGGAAAACGCTTACGTTTTACTACCGATTCTAAGGAAGGAGCCTAATGTGGCCACGGTTCAAGTCCGCTACATCGTTGATAATGTAGACACGTCGATCGAGTTTTATACCAAGCAACTGGACTTTAAGCTCGAAATGCATCCTGCCCCCGCCTTCGCTATGCTGTCACGCGGCGGTTTACGTCTGGTATTGAGCGCGCCAAATGCTGCGGGTGGCGGCGGCCAGTCCATGCCGGACGGCACGAAACCGAAACCTGGTGGCTGGAATCGCTTCGCGATTGAAATCTTAGATCTCACCGAGCGGGTCGACGCGCTTCGCAAGGCCGGGGCCCACTTTCGCAATGACATCGTTACCGGCGTCGGCGGTAAGCAGATCCTCCTTGAGGACCCATCCGGCAATCCCATCGAACTATTTCAGCCGCTCGTCGCGGAGGCGCGCCTCAAGCCCGACGCATGAATCGGCTGGAAGATCCTCGGATCGAGCACTCTCGTCGAAGGGTTCTTCGTGCCTCACTCGACGAACTGGCCGAAGCCGGCTACGGCGGGTTTACCATTGAATCGGTTGCCGCGCGTTCCGGCGTGGCCAAATCCACGATCTATCGGTACTGGCGAGATAAGCTCACCCTGATCGCTGATGCCTTTGAGACGTTTCATCAACAGCAGGCGCCCGACATCGCGACCGGTTCGCCGCGCGAGCGGCTGGAACGCATCCTGCAGCACGTGTCCGATATGGTTGCCAAATCGATCTTCTCCGCCTGCATGCCGGCTCTTATCGACGGTGCCGAGCGCGATCCGCGCTTGAGGAGGTTTCATCATCGGTTTCAACGCGAAGCCCGCAAACCTCTCACGGCGGTCATCGCTGAAGGCGTCGCCGCAGGTGATTTCCCTGCCCACCTCAACTCCGAAATTGCCGCTTCGGCACTGCTCGGGCTTCTTTTCTATCGGCGCTTGATGACCAGCGAGCCTTTTCGCCCAGAACGTGTCACAGAACTCTTGCAAGCGATTCTTGGGCCGAAGCTCACCCTGTCAAATCCTTCTCACTTGCGCCGCCGAAAAAAAGGAAACCTGCAGAAAGCCGCTGGTGGCAAGTCAGTTGCAGACCGTTTTGCGGCCAAAAGTCATCGCGCGGTGCCTCAGTCATAGAGTCGAGTCAACGCCGGCAAGCCTCGAACGTTCCTGAACGAACAAGCTTTCATCAACGATCGGATCGCAACAAAATAGGTGGGTCCAAAAAATGCGATGCAGTACGGTGCCTCGTGGTGTCTGGGTCTTGATGGTCTGCGCGGCTTCCGCCGCCGCAGCCGAGCCGGCTCAAAAGGAGATCTCGATCCCGCTGACCGTGCGGCAGCTTCCGCACGTCAACACCTATAAAGCGGACGTGAGCATCGGATTTGGCAATCTGCAGCGATTGCCCATCGCGTTTGATACCGGATCGACCGGACTGCATGTGTTTGCCGCGGCCCGGCTCGATGCACCCGGCAGCGGCGTGGAGTGTACGGCGATACCGGTGAGTTTTACCGTTGGCAATCCAGGACGGGTGACTTACAGCGGCGTGATCTGCAATGCCGTACTGCATTTCCTGGGCTTCACCACGCCCACGGCGGTGCCGGTCGCCTACCTAACATCAGCATCGTGCACACCCAACAACCCGGGCTGCAAACTTCCGAATTTGAACAGTCCGAAGGCGCACGGCGGCGTCTACGGCGTGTTCGGTGCGGGAATAACCGGACCGATGCCTGTGCCGAATCCGCTTCTCGGCATCTCGCAGTCTTACCGCATCGAACTGACCCGCGGCGGCGGAAGGTTGGTGCTAGCGGACACGGCAATATCCGATGCCGCGCAATTTCCACTCTCGCCGGGTATGCGCACCGGTGTGAAATGGCAGATGGGGCAGGCGTGTCTTTTCGTCAACGGGGCGGCCACGGGGTCCTGTCTCGGAATTTCCTTCGACACGGGTAACGGTGTGCCTTGGATCCGCGACTCCGATCCGGCCGCCATTCCGCAGCAGAACGGGATCGTGACCCCCGGTACGCAGATTGGCTTCGCACCGCCGGGCGCGACACGAGCAGCCACCACTATCACCGCCGGCACCGCATTTGCGAACCGAATCAAAGTGCAGCCCACCAACAAAGCACCGCTCACAAATAGCGGAATTGAGGCTTTTTTCGATCATGTCGTGGCCTATGACAATTTGAATGGCCGCATTTCGGTCTCCCCAAAACAGGACCACTAAGCCGGCTTAGGCGGGCCTCTTCGTGCGTTCGCGGCCGAGACATCCGTGTCTCGGCCTTTGCCTCTTTCTAGGGAACGCTCGCTGCTTGCGCCGCCGCGATATACGCCTGCACATCCATCTCCAGCATCAAGCGTTCAGCCTGTAGCTGCTGTGCGGCCGTGGTGACTCGCTTCACATAGCTTGCGTGGTCCGGATAGCGTTCTTGGATCGATAAACGAGGATCCCCGGCTGCGACCCGCTGCGCTTGGGTCTCCGAGAACGGGATGCGTTGTCCCGACGCGTCGCACCCGTCGACCATCGGCACCGGATCACCTGCGACCGGTGCCCGATATGCATACCCCGTGTAGGTCGCCAGCGGTACCGAAATATCCGGCAAGCGGATTCCGGCGATGTCGTTTCCATCGGCGTCGGCCTTGGGCACGAAGACCCGGTATGGAGTGCCCATCAGGACCGGGGGCTGAACGTCCAGGATCCCTTCGTGGAATCTGGGCCCAAAATCAAACAGATCACCCGTGTGCAAGATGCCGTTGTAAAAGACACCGGGGATGTTCGGAAAACCCATGCCTGCCTGCGGCAAGGAAGGGACCAAAGTCCCACTGGCGCGCGTCGGTACCCGATTCTTTGGCGGCAGCCGTCCAGAACTTACCCATTCGTCCATGTCGACGGTGAGCGCGCGCAAGGTCGTGCTGGCAGTTAGTGGATTTTGCGGCTGGCGGCAGATTCCGGCCGCCGTGCCGGCGCCGTGCGGCACGCTGGCCAATTGATAGTAGCGAACATTGGGAGTCACATTTAGATCAAGATCATGGCCTTCCGTGTCCGTCGTGAGCATTGAGCCGCCCTTCGCGTAGTACTCATTCTCCGAGTTCAGCTCGAAGATCTTCGGGCAGGTGTCGGTCCTCAAGCACTCATCCAGACGTCCCCGGTACTGACCCGTGGCAGGGTCATAGAGCGCCTGGTTCGCCCACGGAAACTGGAACTCCGGATACCAGCGAGCGATGTGCTGTCGCGAGGTACGGGTTGGCTGGGCGAAGCGGTAGTTCATGTACACGCCATCCCCGCCACCGATCCAATTGATCATCCCGTCGAACACCCGCTGGTCGCGCCGCCAGGAGCGGTCATCGCTCCTATCGTCCTTGCCCCGCGCGTGCGATAACTCCGCTTGATTGAATCCGAGCAGCAGGAAATCGTGGGTGGTGCGGCAAGGTTGGGACACACACGTCGTGTAGATGGCTTGCACGTCGCCGGCCAACGGGTTGGCGACACCGCCATCGTCGGTCTTCGCGGCGCGCAGAAAGGTTGCAAAATCGCGCAGCGACGCAAAACCAAGCCCGGCAACCAGTGGATTTTTGGCGATGTACGTAAATTCATAAAGTGCGGTGGGACTGTAGGTACCAGGTCCCCCAAACACCAGGCCATTGGTTAGCTTGATTGCGGTCAAGGTCGGGTCGGTGTACTGCCATCCTGTCGCTGGGATCGCGATCGGTGTATCGCCGTAATTTTCGCGCACCGTGAGAGTTGCCTTGGATTGATCTGAGCTCGCCGCTGCATAGTGCAACGCCTCGGTGGCAGCCGTCGCCGTAAAGTCGATATCAAATTCCTCGGTCGAAGGACCGGTGATGACCGCGCCATCGCGTTTGGTCGCCACCGGAAAGCTCACGCCGAAGGATGGCGAACTGGTGCTGCCGCTGGGCGTAACGGTGATGTCCCATGCCGTGTCGACCACCGTAAACCCCTCGTTCATCAGAAACCCGTTACCCACGGTGAACTTCGCCGGAAGTCCCGAGGTGCACCACGATCTGTCGTTACCGGTACCGTTGTTGAACGTGCTCAGCGCGGTTGCGCCTCCCCGGTTCGGAAGGTCAAAGATGACACGGTGATTTCCTTGCGAAAGCTTGACCGGCCGAAGAATCTGGAAGTCGGCCGAATAGCTCACCATCCCCTTGGCATTTCTCGGCGCATTCTTTATGTCGACGATCACTGCATTCTGCGGACTGGAAGGATCCACCTCACCCGTAAAGGTGCCCTGAATGAGTTCGTACTGGCCCACCGAACCGAAGCTCGCGCCTCCAAAAGTCGGCGACTGCACGCAGGTGATGTTGATCTGGGTTACGCCGGCATGCGAGCGCGAGGCCATGCCAAACGCCATGATGCCGAGGAGAAAAACTGAAAATAGTGCCGACCGGATGGGATGCCGATGTGGATTCGGAAGAACCAATTTGACTGTAACCTGACCGCCCCGCGGCAGGTGATTGAATAGCTGCCTCATTGCCGACTCCTGATACCTGTGGTGATGAGTTTTAATGAAACGTTGTTCCAGCGGATCGCCCGACATTGTGTATATCGGAATCGGGCGCCAAATGACGACAGCCCTCCATTTTTTCAGCAGGACGATGCCAGGGTCTATAATCGGACGCTTCTTTTTCACGCTGGCCAAACGATCAATGAAAAACTCAAAACTCGCGCTCGCGCTTTGTTCTGCACTGTTTGCCCTGCCCGTCTCTGCCCAAGTCGCGCTAAAACCCGATACGCCCAGCCTCCTGTTCTGGACGCCCGAACAACAGAGCACCGGCTATCGAAGCATCGAAAAGATCTACAAGGTCACCACAGTCAAGCACGGTCCCCGGGTGCACCCGTTGCCCAAAGCCTCCAAACAGCTGTCACCGAGCTGGACGTATGCGGGTCGTCAATGGACGGTCGCCGACTATATGAGCGCGAATCGAACCTCCGGGGTCCTGGTCTTAAAGGACGGCAAGATCGTGTTGGAGCGCTATGGCCTCAACCGCACGCCCAAAGATCGCTGGACCTCTTTCTCGGTCGCCAAATCCTTGACCTCCACCCTCGTCGGCGCCGCCATTCAAGATGGCAAGATCAAGGGCCCGGATGCCCTGGTCACTGACTATGTGCCCGAGCTCAAAGGCTCAGCCTACGATGGCGTCACCGTAAAGGAATTGCTGATGATGAGCTCGGGGGTGAAGTGGAACGAGGATTACACGGATCCGAAGTCAGACGTGGCGCAGGCAGGCTTTACTGCCAGTGAGCCCGGAATGGATCCGTTGGTGAGTTACATGCGTCATTTGCCGCGCGCCGCCGAGCCGGGAACAAAGTGGCATTACGATACAGGCGAGACGGACATGGTGGGCATCCTGGTGTCCAATGCCGTCGGCGAACCGCTCTCGCAATATCTTTCCGAGAAAGTCTGGATCCCCTACGGCATGGAGCAGGATGCGGTGTGGATGGTGGACCCATCCGGAAAGCAAGAACGTGGGGGCTGCTGCATTTCGATGACGCTGCGCGACTACGGACGGGTCGGACAATTCATCTTGGACGGCGGTCAGGCTCAAGGTCGACAGATAGTCCCTTCCTGGTGGGTGCCGCAGGCCACCGCCAAAGAGATTGACAACGGTGCGGGTGGCTACGGCTATTTCTGGTGGATTCGGGAAAATGGTAGTTACGAAGCGGTCGGCATCTTCGGCCAATCGATCACCACGTTCAAGGACGATCGCTTGGTCATTGTCATTAATTCAGCATGGCCGGCGGCCACCAGTCGCGAGTATGGTGCCGCCAGAACTGCGTTCGTCAACGCGTTGCACGAGGCAGCGAAAAACAGATGAATTACGGCGTTGATCCGGCCGCGCGCGCGGCAACAACGGCGTTATCCGCCTGCGCGCGTTCAAAATACCTGCCGAGGAGATAGGCGATCGGAAACCAGACGGCCGAAATCACGACTCCGAAGACCGCGAGTCCGGCAACGCCATAGGGCAGCACGGCCGCGCTCAGCCAGGAGGAGGTCAGATCGCCGAAGCGGTAGACGACCGTGTCAATGACATTCTTCGCCTTGTATTTGGCCTGCTGATCCACCGCCGTGAACAGCATGTCGCGACTCGGCTTGGCGATGGCATATTCGGCAAAGCGGCGCACCACCTGGATCGAGGCGAGCACGATGAGCACAGGCGAGAAGATTACCGCCAGGAACGCCACGACCATGATGAGCGGATTGAGCAGCAAGCCCGTCGTCACGCCGAATCGCCGCACGAAACGACCGGTCCCGAACAGTTGGATCAATACCGCGATGGAATTCGTTGCCAGGTCAATACTTGCGTAGGCTTGAGTGCGGGCGACACGCGAGACGAAAGCCTTGCTGATCAAATCGCCGAGCTGAAAATAGATTACGGTCGAGATCCAGGTCATGAGCAGCAGGAACAGCGCGATCATCAATAGGTAGCGTGACCTGAACAGCAACAGGAAGCCGTCGAATGGATTGCCGCCGAGCCGGTGATCGAGCGAGGTCTTCTGCGCGTCCGAATCCACCGCCGCGAGTCGGCGCTTTTCTCTTTCCATGAGACGCACCAAGAACGCCGTAATAGCAAACCCGGCCGCCGAAATCAGCAGCAGATTGTTGGTACCCAGCGCCCGGACGAATAGCACGGTGAACGCAGGGGCGCAGATCGTGCCTACGGTGCCGCCCGCCGCAATAAAGCCAAACAAGCGTTTCGCTTGATCGCTGGAAAAGATGTCGGCCATCAGGCTCCAAAACACCGAGATCGTCAGTAGATTGAAAGTCGAGACCCAAATGTAGAAAGCCGCCGCGATCCAGTGATCATTGCTGACGGAGCGAAACAGGAAATAAAAGACGACCAGCGTAATGGCGATAAAGCCGTAGACCCAGGGGAGGAAACTCGCGAGGCGAATGCGGGAGGCAAGGCCGGCAAATATCGGCGCGACGAGGAGGCTCAACAAAAACGTGCCGGTAAAGAGTTCCTGCAGATGCGCAACGCCGTAGACCGTGCCCATCGTGTCGCGCAAAGGACGCAGTATGAAATAACTGGTCATGAGCAGGAAAAAGTAGACGAACGCGGTAAGGGAAACCTGGATCTCGTGCTGCTCGACGCCGGCGATTTGCCGCAGCACTCGGGAAGGTCCGCTAGGAGTCATCATGGTCATGATCTGGTCTCAACCGAGCGTCGCGACATACTCCGCCATGCGTACGCGCTCTTTGACATCCGGCAGCCGCCCGCGTCCTGCGCCGAGATTGTCGATCATGTGCTCGGGCTTGTCGGTACCTGGTATGGCAGCCGTCACGGCGGGATGCGAGAGAATGAATTTTAGAAAAAACTGGCCCCAGGTTGTGCAGTCGAAATCGGCCGCCCAACCCGGCAACCGGCTGCCCAAGGCCTTGCGAAAAAGCTTCCCACGTCCGAAGGGAAGTGCGACCAGCACGCCGGCGCCGACGTCCGCGGCCGTCGGCAGAAGCCGCTCCTCGGCGTCGCGGTTATCAATCGCATAGTCGATCTCCAAAAAATCGGGCTTGCCCCGTTTGAGGATCGCTTCGGCGGCGGCATAAGCGCCTTTGTAGGTGGTAGTAATGCCCGTATAGCGACACAGGCCTTGTGCTTTCAGCGCATTCAGGCCGCCCATATCCTGGCCCGGGTCGCGCACATTGTGGAGCTGCAGTGCGTCGACTTTGTCGGTTTTCAGGCGCTGCAAAGACTCTCGTGCTTCGGCGGCCTCGCCACCCCGACGGTAGTCTTCAAGTTTGGTGGCGATGAAGACACGCGGGCGCAATTTTGTTTCGCTCAAAATGGCGCCAATGACGCTTTCGGCGTCGCCATAGGAAGGTGCGGTGTCGACCACACTGCCTCCACCCGCCACGAGCGCGCGGATGACGTCGGTCGGACCAGTCCGCTCCTGGGCGCTGGTTCCCAGATTGAAGACGCCGGCCGTGCCGACGCCGATCACCGGCAGGGTTTCACCATGGCCGTGCGGAATGGGGCGCACCAAGATCGGCTTCTGCGCATCGACCGCTCTTGCCTTCGGCATCAAGAAGCTCGCACCCAATCCGCCGCATAAAATTAATGCGTCCCGTCGTGAAAGCTGATCGCCCTTCATGTGTACCTCGCGCTGAGCCACACATTGGCAGCATAGCATTCCCGGTTGCACGTGCCGTTGCGCCGCACGGGCCGCCTCCGCCCGGGTGGACGGTTCCTTCCACCGAGGCTTAATGCGCCCCAGCCTCGATCATTCAGTTTTGTCCTATTTCTCATAAGCTATTGATTTTTGTTATTATTGTTACCACCGGTTGACACCGGGCCTTGGCTCCCCAAGAATTCGCGCCTCTTGGTGAAGTAGCTCAGTTGGTTAGAGCACGGCATTCATAACGCCGGGGTCGAGGGTTCAACTCCCTCCTTCACCACCATCTCCTCGCCCGGATCAACGCGGCAGCGGCATCTTGGATTGCTCGCTGACACTGTACTGTGCGTACCAATCCGGCCAATTTGCATCCTTCTGACCTGTTCGCTTCTCGTGTTCGCCATGCGCCGCCTCGGCGCGGCGCAGGGCGGCCGCGAGTGGCGTCGCGGAGCTGAAGGTCGCGACTTCCGTGTCTATTCGGCCCGGCAATCGTGCGCTCACCTCCTGCAGCAGCCAGGTGTTACCGTCGGGATCGCAGAAGGAAACGAACGACGAATTACTGCGCCGCTGCGGATCGGGCCCACGCCTAGTGGGCGGCGTACATCTTCATGACGTCGCTCTTCAGTAGAGCCTGGCTCTGCGGGCGGCTGTAGAACATGTGGCCTCCGGGATATTCCCTCACCTGCACGCGGTCCGAATTGCCCATGATGGGCATTTGGTCGACGATCAGGACCGAGGCCATGAAGGGGCATGAAAGATCATCCCAGCCGTGCACGATCAGCACGCGCATCTTTGGATCGATCGCGACGGACTCGCGCAATTCCTTGGCCGAACCGTGCTCAAGGCCGTTGGCTTGCTTCTCCTTGTCCGGCGAGTCCGTCCATAGGTTGTTGACTTCGTAGCTCAAAGCGTTGTAGCGGCCGCTGTATTTCCACCCGACGGTGCGCGTAACGAAATCCACCATCGCCGTGGTGGTCGGCGCGATGATGCTGTCGAGGATTGGGTCGTTGGTCTCCTGCGCCGGGGCAAACGGGAACGGGTCGTAAGCCGTCACATTGGAATCGTAGCGGCTGCCGAGTTTTCCCTCGGAGCGATAGACCTCGCGCAAGTAAGCCTGCGTCTCGAGGCGGCCGCCGGAGCGACGCACGAAATTTGGATCGAGCCCCGACAGCTCCGTAACGCGTTTGACGATTCGTTCAACCGCCTGCGCATCGGCGCGGCCCTTCAGCAGGTCCTGCACATACTCGGTGCGGGTGTACTCAACGACAGCCGCCATGGCGGCGTCGGTCAGCTTACCCTGGCGCTCAAGATTCGCTGCCGCGATGCTTGGCAGCGTCAACATCCAGGGAAGCGGCGAAAGATCGCGGTTGTTCGAAGCGGCAGGATCTAGGAAAGGTGACACGAGCACCTCGCCGTTCATGGCTACTCCGAGGCGGGTCTGCAGGTAGTGCGTGATGCGCGGGCCGCGAAACCCACCGTAGCTCTCGCCGACCAAGTACTTGCGGGAGGTCAGGCGTTCATTCTTGACCAACCAGTCGAAGATAATGCGCGACAGATATTCGACGTCTGACTTCGGGTTATAGAAGCGCTTCTTCGCTTCATCCTCGGGTACCTGCGAATAGCTGAAGCCGGTCCCCACCGGGTCGATGAATACCAGGTCCGTAAAGCTGAGCCAGGTGCCCGGATTATCGACGGGAGTCGCCGGATCCGATGGACTGTCGCCCTCCGCACCGAATTGCACGCGTTTGGGGCCGATAGCGCCGAGGTTCAGATACACGGACGCGGCGCCCGGGCCACCGTTCAGCGCAAAAGTCACGGGGCGGTTGGCTCCCGGCACGGTGTAGGCGGTGAACATGACACTGGCGATGGTCTTACCCTTCTCGTCAAGCACCGGGAGCGAGCCGACCGTGGCGTCATATTTGAGTTCGCGGCCATCGAGCGTCAACGATTGGCGGACGGTCTTGTCGGCGGGAAATGGCGGCAGGTTGATTTCGTCATCCTTGTGCGGCTTATCCGCCTTGTCGGCACCCTTTGCAGCGTCGGGCGCCTTGGCAGGTTCGGCGTCTTTGGCGAATGTTGTGGGCGCGACCAGCAAGCCACACGCGAGCATCATCGCAAGCAAGGAGTTCTTCAGCATCTTCATCCCTTCATGTTCATGTCAGAAAATCGAGGCCGTTATGGTACGCGATCCTGCTGCCTTAGGCGCGCCCGTCGCATCCGCTTCTGTCGTAAGAGCGCGCTCGCACCGACAGCCGCGGCGCCGACAAAACCGCACGCCAGACTTAGCGTACACTTCGTCGGCAGCGCCCCGAGCATGTCCATGAGTCATAGCCGAGTTTTTGCACTTCCCATAGCGGTTTCCAGCATTGCCGTGCGCCACTGAGGACCGGGCGGCAAGCATCACAGCGCTTGCGACGTCGAAGTGCGTCGAAGTGGCACGGCTGGTGATGCCCAGTGCCGCAGGTCCTGCGACCGTCTCGACCCTTCGAGAGGCGGAACAGTTCGCGGCCGCCGGTGTGCGCGATTTGCTTTACGCGGTGGGTATCGCCCTCGATAAGATTCCCAGGGTTGTCGCGCTCCGCGATCGAGGCATCGATCTCTCCGTCGTGCTGGACAGCCAGGATCAGTCGCACGCGGTCGTGGCCGCGTGCAAGCGCACGGGAATGCGCATTCCTGTGTTGATTGAGATCGATCCGGACGGTCATCGCGCCGGTCTTCGCCCAGACGACCCACGTATAATCGATATCGGATCTACCCTTATTAAGGGGGGCGCGGAGCTGCGCGGCGTCATGACCCACTCGGGCGGCTCTTACAGTCAAGCAGGTGCGGCTGCGCACCGCGCAGCCGCCGAAGCGGAACGCTCGGCGGCTCTGAGCGCAGCACTGGCGCTGGGCCGTGCGGGCCTTCCTTGCGCCGTGGTCAGTGTCGGTTCGACCCCGACCGCGCACTTTGCAGCCGATCTCTCCGGCGTGACAGAAGTGCGAGCAGGCGTATTTGTATTCTTTGATCTGGTCATGGCCGGCCTTGGTGTCTGTACCCTCGACGACATTGCAATGACGGTTCTGGCCACGGTCATTGGGCATCAGCGCGAAAAAGGCTGGATCCTCATCGACGCCGGTTGGACGGCGCTGTCGCAGGATCGCGGTACTGCAAACCAAGCTCTCGACCAAGGTTATGGAGTGGTCTGCGATATCGCCGGCGCGCCTTACCCCGGCCTCATCGTCACGCGAGTCAATCAGGAACATGGAATCGTCTCGCTGAGATCCGGATCGACCGGGAGCCTGCCCAATCTTGCCGCCGGTTCGCGTGTCCGCATATTACCGAACCACGCCTGCGCCACCGCCGCGCAGTTCGATCGCTATCACGTATTGAATGAAGCCGATGAAGTGACCGGCGCATGGCAGCGCTTTTCGGGATGGTAAAGGGCTTATGTCCGTACTGATCGATGCTGAACGCTTGCGCACGCTCACTCCGTGGCCAAGGCTCATCGATGCCCTCCAGAGTGCATTTCGTGAACCCTGCGACGCGCCTGAACGCATGCATTTTGACCTCGGCGGTGCCGGATCGCTGATCATCATGCCTGCATGGCAGTTGAAAGGGTTTCTAGGCGTGAAGGTCGTGCAAGTCTTCCCGGGTAATTCGGACATTGGCAAACCGACGGTGCATGGAATGTACATGCTTGCATCCGCCGGCACTGGCGAGGTCCTATCGCTCATCGACGCCCAAGAACTGACCGCGCGGCGAACCGCCGCCGTTTCGGCGCTGGCATCGAGATTTCTGTCGCGTGCGGCGAGCCGGTGTCTCTTAGTGATGGGAACCGGACGCCTCGCCTTCGAAGTCGTTTCAGCCCACGCGACTGTCCGCCCGATCGAGCAAGTCCTAATTTGGGG
Source organism: uncultured Gammaproteobacteria bacterium (assembly GCA_963721095.1). Taxonomy (GTDB): domain Bacteria; phylum Pseudomonadota; class Gammaproteobacteria; order Steroidobacterales; family Steroidobacteraceae; genus Bog-1198. The sequence continues at coordinate 194,075 of CAVRHU010000004.1, forward strand.
TCGAAATTCCGCGCGGGCATCAGCGCTTTGCCGTCGCATCTGCGACGAGCTCGACCTGAATGCGCAGGTGGCCGACTCCTTGGACCTCGCGCTCTCGCGTGCCGATATAGTCTCGACGGTTACCGCAGCCTTCAAACCCATCCTGCCGGGACGCAGCGTCCGCCCCGGCACGCACGTCGATTTGATTGGAGGTTTCACGCCATCCATGCGTGAAGCCGATGACGACGTGATCCGCTCGGCGGAGATCTACGTCGATATGTTGGCCTCGGCTGTTCGAGAAGCGGGCGACATCGTCGATCCCATCGAGCGAGGCGTCATCAGCCGATCAGCAATTCGCGGCGATCTATTCGATCTGTGCGCCGGCCGCGCGCCCCTTCGCACCTCGGAAGGCGCCGTCACCGTATTTAAGTCGGTGGGCCTCGCACTTGAGGATCTGGCCGCAGCAGGCCTCGCCTGGAACTCACTTTCACGAGCGAACGACTGAATATGTCTTGATGATTTTCATCGATGTGTAACTCTAATGGCCCGCCGGGATCCATCCTGGCTGATCACCTTGAGTCCCGCAACCTGCCCCAGTAGATCGATGATTTCCTCCGCCATGCCGTCCGCCAAGCATTCCTGAGCCTTCTTTTCACGCGCATCGACGAATGGCAGCACCGCGATCTACTTGCCGGCGATTGGGGCGACCGCCGATGTCTGCGAACCGGCCTGCTTCGCGGGCCAGTAGCGAATCACGACGCCGACTACCACGGCAGCGGCGAGCAGAAATATCGTGGCGACGATGACGCGCTTAATCGTCAGATAACTGGGTCGACGTTGACGCTCGGACGGATTACCGCCATCACTGCCCAATCCTGGACTGGTCCAAGACGCGGGTGCCAGGCGTTGTCTCACGGCTTGCGTAAGTTTGGTCAATGCCGCCGGCATGCCTAAGGCCGCCACATCTATCCACTGCGATTCGCTCAAAAAATACTCAAACGAGCGAGTCAGGGGCGCCGCATCCGTTCGCAGCACGATGATTCGCCGTCCTTGTGACGCGGCCCGCTCGGTCTGCCGTCCTACATGCGGCGACGCAAGCGCCTGTTCCGAAAGCACCAGTACAAACACTTTCGTGCCGCCAATTGCCGCCGCGATCTCATCGTACTGCGATCCTGGCGTGATATCGCGAGGTGCGATCCAGCATTTGATCGCGTGCCGCTCGAGATTCTCAACTAAGACGCCTGCGACGGCCGCATCTTGCGAGGCGTAGCTGACGCATACATCGTTGCCCACTGCGGTATCGTTCGGGGTGGTGTCAGTCATTTCGACAAAATCAGGATTTTCACGTGCGGCAATCATTGTAGCGGAGCGCCCCGAGCTCTGCCGAAGCCCTGAGTTCGGTCCAAAACGCAACCTATGCGATACTGATGAATGGCGCCGATGAGGATTTAATTGCGCGCAAGTTTTTTTGTGAGGTCCACCGTATGACCCGTCGATCGTACTTGGTTGCCGCGAGCTGCGTTTGTTTTACCGCCTTGCGGGTAGCCGCAGCGCAGATCATTCCAGTTGCTGCGGCACCGATGACCTTGGGCGGCATCGTCAATCAGGATAGTGACGATACACTCGCGTTTACCCCGGACGGCCACACCGTTTTCTTTGATCGCAGCGACGGGCCGCACAAGACCATCTTGATTTCACACCGCATCAATGGACATTGGTCTTCGCCACAGCCGGCAAGCTTCTCGGGCCGATGGTTTGACCAGGATCCGGTAGTGGCTCCAGACGGCAGCTTTTTGCTGTTCAATTCAGATCGGCCCGTGAGTGCTGGCGGCAAACCGCTGGTGCAAAGCTACTTTGCCGGTGGACCGGGACCGGGCTCGAATATCTGGCGGGTTGAACGCAAAGGAGATCACTGGGGTGATCCGGTCTGGCTCGGCCCCACCATCAACATTGATGTGTTCATCGATTTCGCGAGTCTGGCCGCCGACGCGACGCTCTATTTCATGCGCTGGGATGCCGCCGAGAAATCCATGCATCTTTGGCGATCGCACTACCATCACGGCTCATATCTCGCGCCCGAATTTGTGACTCTCGGCGATCCCAAAGAGTCCATTCATGATCCGGCCGTTGCGCCCGATCAATCGTTCATCGTGTTTGATTCCGGCAAGGTGAAGGGGGGATTGGGGCGATTGTGCATTGCTTTCCGCGAGGGGGATCATTGGGGCCTGCCAATCGATCTTGGAGACACCATCAATAAGGACCTTCCCTGGGGTGCGCACCTCGCGCCCGATGCGCGCACGATCTATTTCACCGGCAAGTCCGGTATCCAGCAATTTTCTCTTGCGCCTTGGATTGAAGCGCATCGACACGCGGGTTCGAATCGCAGTTAAGCACCGCGGCGTCAAATGATCCACTTACGTATGCGATACGCGCCGGCCTGGATCGCCGCCGGCGATCGCGGCAATTGGGATCAAAACGGTCGGACATGCCTGGTCTCTTATCGGACGGCGCGGCGAAGCCTGGCGAGATCGGCATGCCGCGTGGCGATATCGCCGCGATCGGCAGCCAGCCGCAGATCCCGCAGCGTTTCGAGCGAGCGCAGCAGGACCGGCAGCGGGGGTCCGCTGGCGGTGATCCCCTCCAAGCTTTGCTCGCTCAGAGTGGACGCGGGCGCCTCGATGAACCGTTTCACCAAACCATCGTGGTGCTGCGCCGCCGCCTGCCCGAACAGGTCGCAGACTTCTAGGTAGGCGCGGGCATTCAGCTGAAACCAGCCCGCGTGTTTGTAGTCATCGATCAAAGACAGCAACTCGTCCAGCAGGCTCGTCCGCGTCATACAGTCGCGTAGCCGCGCTTGATCGGACGGCAGCATGAACAGCATTTTGTCGACCAGAAGCTGTGCGTAATACGGATCGTTGGCGCGGCACAGTCCCAAAAGCAGGTCGATTTCGTTGATGCCGGAAAAATCCCCGGCATTTGCACCGCGATATTCCTGTCGTCCGACGCGGTAAGGCTTGTAGTAAGGCCGCACCGAATAAAAAAACCGGTCGACATCCAATTGCCTTATCAATCTGTCGTTGAATCGAATCACATCCCGCAGCGCCTGCTTCGCGGCATCGAACATCACATCCGCCACGGGACTGGAGACTCCAAGATGTACGATGCTCGCGAGCGCATCCGCCGCGCGCTGCAACGAGAGAATTCCGCGCGTGTTCTCGTCAATGAACAGAAACTCGTCCGGCAGTGAGGTAAAGCTCTTGCGAACGCCGGCGCGCGCCCTATTGTGAGTCGCCAGGTGTCCGGTCGAGAATCTCGGCGCCATGCCCAAAGATGCGCCGACGTGCAGCGCAAGCGAGGAGGCCTCGGGGAACGGCGAGCGCTCCTCTCGCGCCGGATTGGTCAATTCGTGGCGCCGCAACGCGCCGAGATACAGACCCACGCTGCCAAGCACTCCGTAGGCGCTGTCGAATCCCTCTCCCGTGTTGCCCTCGGCGAGCAATGCGACAACATGTGTATGACCCTCATCGCGCAACGAGGCCTTGATCGGGTCTCCGCAGCCGATCACTTGCGCGCGGTCCTCCTTCGCAAAATATAAGTTTTCGAGTTCGGTATTCATCTGAACAAAGGACGTTCGAATCCAATGCTCGAATTCTTCTGCCCTGCTGCTCATTCGCACCTCATGCTCACTGCGGGCATCGTACCTTATGTCGTGACGGTGCTGCGCGCGCGGGAATTCGACAGCGCCGCGCAGATTGCGGCAAGTGCAATTAGATATCCTGTTGCCACGGTCAAGACAATCGGTGGCCCCAGCCCCGCCTTCGCCGCGAATAGGTGCGCAGCCGCCACCGCCACCGCGGTCGGACCGAGCCCGGCGCCAAGCGCCACGTTTAGAAAGAAACTCATGGACATCGCAAGCCCGCGCGAACGATTCGGTACCACATCGAGAATCGCGGAAAAACCTACCGCGGTCACGATGCCCGACAAGGCAAAATACAGCGGCACACCGGTCAGGACGAAGTTGAATGCCGGCGAGTTCATGAGCAGCGAGGCCGGCAATATCAACAGCCCTGAATACAAACATACCCGCAGCTTGCGCGGCCATCCGCCCCGCGCCCCGGCGCGATCCGCGAGGGCGCCGCCGATGAGCACGCCCCCGCCGAAGCCGACCGTCAAAAGCAAACCCAATTCGACGCCGACCTGCGCCGCATCTTTGCCGAAGTCCCTGATGAGCAGGGTCGGTGCCCAAGCTCCCACGGCATTGTCGACGAACGAAGCCGCTGCCAATACGATGTAGACCGGCAGGACGCGGGCCCAGGGCGTAGTGCGCCAGGTACTGCCGTCTGCTGCGCGGGGGGTGGCCAACTCGCCTTCCACAGTTTGCCGAACCGGCTCGCGAATGAGCAAAATTACCACGGCCCACAAGAGCCCGGGGCCGCCGATTACGAGCAGTACCATTCGCCACGGCGCGTAGCTGGCCACGGGTGTGGCGGCAAGCGCGCCCAATTCGATGGCGTGCAGAACGCCGCCGCCGATCAGAATGGCGACGCCGCTTCCCATCGCAATGCCGCTGAGGAAGAATCCAACCGCCGTACCCCGTCGCGAGGGTGGAAAATAATCGCTGATCAGCGAAATGGCGGCCGGGGAAAGTGCGGCCTCCCCCAGGCCGACCAGAATGCGGCTCGCAAAAATCTCGAGAAAATTGTGCGAAAAACCGCAGGCGATCGTTCCCACACTCCAGACTGATACGCCGCAGAAGATGAGGTTGCGCCGCGAAATACGGTCGGCCAGAAGCCCGAGAGGTATACCGGCGACTCCATAGATCACGGCGAACGCAGTCCCCAAGAGCAGGCTGATCTGGGTATCGCTGATACCCAGATCGCCGCGAATGGGATCGACCAAAAGACTCAACACTTGCCGATCGGTGTACGACAAGACCGCCGTTGCAATCAAAATTGCAACGACGGTCCAAGCGTAGGGACGACTGGGATAGGCGGCCACGCCGAAGCTTCAGAACTTGACGTTCAAATCAACACCAATCGTTCTCGGCTGGTTCGTGGCGATCCGGTTCAAAATGGAGATGTTCGCCGACAGAGCGCCGGTATCGCTCAACAGCGCCATCTTGTTGGTCAGATTGTCCGCGAACAACAGGGCAGACCAGCGACCCGACTCCACACCCAAACGGAAGTTGACCAGATCGTAAGCCGGCAGCGTATTGCGTGCGAAGGTGATGTCTTGGATCGAACTCACGTAGCTGTTGGTAAGGCGCGCGACGAAGTTCATATCATTCAGCAGGGGCTGCTTGTAATTCACGCTGGTGTTGGCGGTCACTTCCGGCACGTCCAGCAGGCGCTGTCCCGCCACGACACCGGCGGCCGGCAGAGTGGTCGAGTTCGTGGCGTTGGTATATCCGAAGTTCTGTGTCAGTACGAAATTCGACACCAGCACGGCGATTTCCAGCTCGGCTCCGTAGACCCGTGCCTTGCCTGCATTGGCGGTGAACTTGAAGCCGCACGCCGGAGCCACTTCCTGCTGCACGTTCGTCCAGTCTTCATAATAGACGTCGCCGTTGATCGAGACACGCGAGTTGAGGAATCGCATTTTCTCGCCCAGTTCATAATTCCAGACGCTGTCCGGACCGAACTGAGTCGGAGCCGCCGATGCACAAGGTGGGACAGGGATCGGCGAGTTCGGGCCGCCCGGACGGAAACCCTTGGACACCGTGCCATAGAGGGTGGTGTTGTCGTCAGGAATGTAGGCGAGGTCCAGCTTCGGAGTCACGCCTGAATTTTGCGCTAGCCCGAACAATGGGTTGCTGGTGCCGTTGGCGGAGACACCGCTGACGCTGGTCACCGAATTGCTGTGATACTGGTAGTAGCGCGCGCCCAGGCTCGCCTTCAAGTTATTCGGCAGCAGGTAGGACACCTCGCCGAATGCCGCGTACTGGTCGATGTCGACCTTGCGATGGTTGTCGGCTAGATTCGTCGTGCCAAAATCTGCATTAAAGCCATCATTGGTGTCGGGATAAAACGAGAACACATGCGAGGTCGCGCCAAAGCTGCTGTAGTAGCCGCCCACCAGCCACTGCAACGGACCGCTGCCGGTCGAGGCAAGCCGCAGCTCCTCGCTGAACTGACGCGTGTAGTCGTCCTCGGTGATTGATCCCGCGCCGAGTCCAAAGAATGTAGCGCCGCCTTCCGTCACGGTCGCCGTCGATGAATAGGGAAACGCGGCCGACGGACCGAAAAAGCCGCCGATGTAATCCTGCATCGCCTCGGAAATGTCCTGGGTTTGATTCTGCTGACGATCCCAGTAGGCCGAGGCCGACACCAGCTGGAAGGAATCAAAGCTGTACTTGCCCGTCAATGTGTACAGATCGAACTTATCCGCGAAGGGCTCCGATACGTCGAAAGGCTGATAATGAGTTTCCGTCAGCGGCGGGTTGTCGATCGTGTTCGGCCCATCCTGGGTGAGCGATTGATGCATGAAGCCGAGCGTGATGCTCAAAGGATCGCTGGGCTGGATCAATAGCGTCGCGCGCCCGGCTTGCAAGTGTTCCGTGTTCGAATGTTGAAAATCTTGCGTAACGGGCGCGCCGGCAACGTCGCCGCGTGCAGTACTGCCGTTGACTTCGGGAGGAAACGGACTCACGACTTTCCGGTCGATCCACCCATCGATGTATTTGTCCGTGCCGACCAGGCGCAACGCGACCACATCCTGCATCAACGGGATGTTCAACATCACGTTCTCGGTGTGATTGAAGCCGCCGCCGTTGGTTGTGTCAGAGCCGATGACCTCGACATTGGCGGCGAAGGCCTTCGGGTCGGGTTGGTTGGTCACGAGTTTGATCGTGCCGCCCATCGATCCCGCGCCGTACAGCGTGCCCTGCGGTCCGCGAAGCACCTCGACGCGGTTCAAATCGAAGAGGCTCGGATCGATCACCGTCTTGCCGTTCTGCGCCATGGCAGCGGGCGTGAGTATCGCGTCGTCCAGATAGAAGCCGACCGTCGGGGACTCGCCGCCGGTGGAGGTCAGTCCCCGCATTTCGTACTCAGTCTGCCCGGGGCCCGATGTCTTGAAGGAGATGCCCGGCACTTGTTGGGCGACCGACGCCATGTCCGACAACCCTTGCGCTTGGAGATCCGCTCCGCTGATCGCGGTCATGCTGATCGGCGTCTTTTGCACCGTCGAGTCACGCTTTTCCGCGGTGACAACGATTTCTTGCAATTCCTGGCTGGGCGGCGCGGTCTGCGCCCACACCGTGCCGGTCAATGCCGCGCAACATCCCAAAGCGGCGAGCGCTCGCTTGATGCAGTATTGCTTCCTCATATCCCCCCCCTTTTTTTGATCGGTCAATTACGTTTCACTGAAACTGTGGGACCTTCAATTCCCAATGTTCTTATCACTGCTGATCGGCAACGCGCTGCTCCGGCAACGCATTCAACTCGTACCTCATGATTCGACCATGCGCGCCCGAGCGATCGCGCTCCAATTCGTATACGTCGCCCGACGGGCCGCGCCGCCGGCCAAGGACGTTTGCAATCGAAGCCAGTTCGTCGGGATGAAGGCGAAGCCCCCCGATCTGCGCGTGCGCCTGAAGGTGCGACGTATTCACGGCGCCGACAATCGCCGCCGCAACTTGGTCGCGGTCCAGCATCACCCGTGTCGCCACCGAAGCGATATCGGTACCATGAGCCGCCGCGACGCGTCTCAGCACTTCCAGTAGTTCTTGGAACAGTCGCCACCCGCCGAAGTCTTCGATAATCAGCTTGTACTTGGCGAGTGAGCGGTTCGCCAGATCCGCCGCGGGAGCGGGCTTACCCAGCCACCGCTCGGAAAGAAAGCCGCCGCAAACCGTTCCATAGCACAGCAATGCGATGTCCTGAGCCCGACAATAGGCCACCATGCCGTGATTTGGACGATCATCCAACAATGAGTATTGAACCTGGTGCGATGTGATCGGTATGCCGGCATCGACGAGTTCCTTCAGCCGCGGCGTGTCGAAATTCGTGACTCCAATGCGGGCGATCTTGCCGCCGCGGCGCAGCCGGTCGAGTTCGAGGGCCGTCTCGACGTAGCGCGGAATCGCGAAATCCCACCAATGAAATTGCACCAGATCGAGTCGCTCCTGCCCGAGTCGCGCCAAGGAGCGATCGATAATGGCCTCCACCTGCGCACGATCGACCGAGCGCAAATCGGAGAGGTCAGGAACGAACTTGGTATGAATCTGAACCTGCTTCGCATGCGCAGGGTAAGAGCGCCGGAAATCGCCGATCAGGCGCTCGACACCGGTGTAGATATCCGCACAATCGAAGGTGGTGATCCCAGCATCGACGAACGTCGCCATGTCCTGTCGCGCTTGTTTTGGATCGATGTCCCCGTGATCGCCGGCGAGGTGCCAGCCACCTTTGATGATCCGCGAAATCGTGTAATCGCCCGAAAGGGAAATCCGGGGAATCACTTCGGATTCTCGCGCCCGGAAGAAGTCGCAGTTACCTGCGAGTGTGTAAACTGGCGGCGGCCGGTGCGTGTGATCCGAAAGCGCGTCGGGCAATTCGGATCGGGGCAGGCGACCTCGGCATCCGTGGACATCCAATCATTCGGATCACTCATGCGCTGTTTGGCGGGCAGTATGGGCAACAATGCAGCCAATGAATAGATTGAAAATCCCTGGCCTGGCGGAAGCTTCAGCATTTCGCCGTGCAGCTCGAAATAGTCACCCAAGCGGGCACCACAATAGATCGTTCGGCCAGGCGGTCCTGTCACTTCGACGCGCAGATCGTAGAGTTCGAACCCTTCAGGGTCTTGCGATTCGTTGGGTGTCACCGTCACGCGACTCCATCCCGTCGCTGCCAGAGCGACTCATCACTCATCACCAGATCGAAAGCACGGCCAATGTCGGCTTCTAGCGCCCCGCGCGCCCCAACGGCGTCCCCGCGCGACAACGCAGCGAGCATCTCGAGGTGAAAGTTCGTTCCGCGCCCCTCCCCGCCGTCAAACCGCTCTGACGCTTCGCGCAGATAGGGCCCAAACTGAAGCCACAGGCTCTCGATGATCGGCAATAAAACCGTGGACCCAGATTGCCGATAGATCGCGAAGTGAAAGGCGCGGTTCTGTTCCGCGCTCTCCTCGGAGACATGCTCCTCATCCGTTTCGCTTTGAGCGACGATCAGCCGCTGAAGCGTCGCCAGCGATTCATCGGTCATGTTCGACGCCGCACGCGATATCGCCAGTCCCTCGATCGCAAACCTCGTTTCCCGCAGGTCCTGCAACGCGCTTTTTGACAGAGCCGGTACACGCACGGTCCGGCTGGGCAAGGTTTCCAGCGCTCTCTCCACAGTCAGACGGTTCAGGGCATCGCGAACCGGCATGGCGCTGGTGCCAAACGCTGCCGCGAGTTCGGCAATTTTCAGTTTCTGCCCCGGTTCGAAGCCGCCGCGCATCAGTTGGTCCCGCAGCGCGCAATAGACGCGCTCCTGGACGGTCTCACGGGCAATGCGCGCTAACCCAAGACTGGCTCGAACGGACATCGGTACATCCTGTGATTTGTGATCACAAATTTATAATCAAAGATATTTGGTAATGCAAGTGCTGATTGTCGGGTTTGGCGCCTCCGGGGCAATGGTCGGTGACATCCACTTCAACGGCGTGCGATGCCTCAGATCCTGCGACGCTGCGAAAACGGGGGCGCACGATCACCTCATGTAATATCTATTAAACAATTGTATATTGTTGATTAACAGACGATATTTTTTCTGTGCCGGAACTTCCACGGGCACGCAGAACATAATCGGCAGTACCCCACTCGATCGGCTTTGGCAAAGCCATGCGTGTGCACGAAACTCTTCGACGCGAGCACCTCCGGAATCTTCATCCTTCAGCGAACACCTACTGCGGATTGCGGTGTGCGGTTCTCGGCGCAGACTTTTTCGGCGAGTGCTTATGGTGGGAAGTCTTTGAATGCCCGACGATCGCCGGCTGAATCGGCGCGCCGTACACGTGGCTATTGCTATGAGGATGTGGAATGAAAGAACTCGGCTTAGCGGCGGTATCGCTGGTCTTGTCGCCGGCCACCGATAACGCGGCGTGCGCGAGCGTGAACGCCGCGAGCATAATTGCAAACCGCTGCATGTTGCTATCCTTTGACTGCGAGCGTTCCGGCCAATATAGCAGCGACAACTCGTCCATACACCGATTGGCGGCATTTTGCCGATTGAATTGATGAACGCATCACAATTGGTAGCCCTTTGAACCCACCGCGATGGCCAGGGGGCTGCGAGACTCGCTCGATTGTTTCAATCCTTCGAGGATACTGTGGAAGTCGTATAGCGGCTTCCACCCCAGCTCGGATCTGGCCTGCTCGTTCACATAGACTCGATCAATCGAAGATGCGCATGGGCCACGTCGGCTATATCAGCGCGCCGATACAAGAATTCGTTCACCTTCAAGTTGGTGCTGTCGTAACTTAGCCGCGCCGTTTCGTCGTCGTCCTGTTCCGGGAAAAACCGGCCCGTTCGCAACACGATGCTCGGCAGACCCCGGTCCCGCGCGAATAGCTCGCATAAGTTCTCGGCGACAAGCTTCGTAATTCCGTAAATATTCTTAGGCATGGCACCGTCTGCTCGGTGATCCATGCGGCCGGCTCTCCTGCCGGCGGCGAAAGCGCGTGCCCATAGACACTGGTGGTACTCGTAAGAACAAACGAACCAACGCCCGCTGCCGCAGCTTCCTCGAGTAGATTCAGCGTGCCGGTGACATTGACATCAAGGCTTGCCGGACGTGGCTTGCAATATGGGGCTTGTGGAGCGTCGCGCAATTCAAAACCACATCCGCGCCCACAAGGCAGTCTTTCACAAAACTGCGATCCGTAATTGAGCCCCGTCGATGCGTGTATGCCGAACTCTTGATATCCAGTCCCATGGCCTCATGCTCGGAAGTCTGCAGCGTTCGCATGAGCGCTTCGCCCAGGTGTCCGGCACTGCCCGTGACCAGGATTCTCATGCCCTAAATGCACTCCATGTCGCCGTGAGGCTCGTCGTTGCGATTGGCTCGCTGCGCATCCGCTCGTTAACGGACGGGCTCCGAGACGCTTCCGGGCCTTTCGCCAACGCGTGCGCCAACGCCTGAACCTCGCGAAATGCTGCTCGCAATTACACAACTGATGACGTCCAGCGAAAAGCGGTATCCATCGGCCCAACCGCTCGCGCGAGGTCCCGAAACGTTCAACACCTCAATTTGATGATCTTCGATGAACTTCAGAATCGCGGCTGCAGCCTCGGCCGGATCGGTTGTCTCTTGCGCCCGAACCAAAATGTAAGGCTTCTTCTCCAAAGCACACAGATTCCGTGTAAGCCGGCTGCCACCTTTCAAGATCTCACTGAACAGGATCGCCGTGCCATTACTGTCCGCGACATTGAGACGCGTCCGTTGCCGATAGCCGCCTTTTGGCAAAGGTGTCAGCGGATACCGATCGGCGATGACTCCATCCTCAGCCAGTCGGTCCCACGTCACCCAACCACCGCAGGAGAAATGCGCCGCGAGCGCCGCGTCGAGCGCTGCGCGGTCTACGCCGGTCTGGCCGCCGGAGACTATTTTTTTGAGTGGCATGCGCCTGGAATCTTCACAACGAATGCAAACGCGGTCTATAGGGCGCAGGATGAAATGGGAGCAGCCGCCAAGTCATCGCGCCGAAGCCCCCGCGCCGGCACTTGGCGCGCAACTGTCATGACTACTGCTTCGCGTTCCAATCAGGCGTCGGCTCTTGCCGCAAGTGCCGCACAAAAAAATCGTACTGACGCCGCAGCCCGTAATCCACATCGCCGGTGGAGCGAAACACACCGTGGCCCTCATTGGGCACGACCAGAAGGTCGAAATCCTTGCGTGCCTTGATCAGGGCATTCACCACTTGCATGGTCGAGGCCGGATCGACGTTCATATCAAGCTCGCCGACTACCAACAGAATATGTCCCTTGAGATTCTTTGCGTTGTCGACCCCGGATGACTTCGCGTAGCTGCCATCGACCGGCCACCCCATCCACTGCTCATTCCAATCGATCTTGTCCATGCGGTTGTCGTAACAACCGGCATAAGCGACCGCCACTTTGTAGAATTCCGGATGAAACTCGAGCGCACTCAAGGCATTCTGACCGCCCGCTGAAGCACCGTAGATTCCGACGCGGCTGATGTCATAGTACGGATATTTTGCGGCAGCCGCCTTGTGCCAGAGAATCCGATCGGGAAGTCCGGCGTCCCCGAGATTTTTCCAGGCGACATCGTGAAAGGCCTTTGAGCGGTTGAGCGTGCCCATGCCGTCGATTTGCACCACGATGAAACCCATGTCTGCCAGGGACTGCATGCCGAGGACCTTGTCGCCGCCGGAGTGCGGTCCGAAGGGCCAGAACGTCTTCGGCACGAAGGAGGCGTGCGGTCCGGCGTAGATGTTCTCGATAACCGGATATTTCTGGGCCGGATCAAAATTCTGAGGCTTGACTATGATGCCCCAGATGTCGGTTTTTCCGTCGCGGCCCTTGGCGACGAACACCTCGGGCGCCTTGAAGCCCGCAGCCAAGAGTTTGGCGATATCGCCCCGCTCCACTTCAGCAATCAACGTGCCGTCATCGGTGCGATGCAGCTCCGCGATGTTCGGCATGTCGATGCGCGAATAGTTATCGACATAGTATTTCATGTCGGAAGAGAAGCTCACGTCGTGATAGGCGCGTGCCGTCGTGAGCGGCGTCAAATGCGTGCCGTCGAAATCGATGCGATAGTAGTGCTGAAAATACGGGTCCTCATCCTTGCGCATGCCGCTGGCGGCGAACCAGATCTGGCGTTTGTCGTCATCGACCTTGGCGACCTCGCGAACCACCCATTCCCCGCGCGTGATCTGATTTTTCACGCGCCCCGTGCGGCCGTCATATAAATAGAGATGATTCCAGCCATCGCGTTCGGACATCCAAATAATCTCGCGACCGTTGCCCCCGACGTCGTGCGCAAAACGCCGCCCTACGTTGATGAAGGTCGTGCTGCGATCCGCCGCCACGATGCGCGTCGCAGCCGTATCGGCATCGACTTCGAACAGCTCATATGCCTGATGTCCGCGCTGATCGTATTCGAAGGTGACCGAGCGGCTGTCCTTGTGCCACGTGAACGGCGACATGGTGAACGGATTGGGGAACTGGTCGAATGGCACCTGCAATTGGGTCTTGGTGTCGATGTGAAAGATCACCGGTCGATCGACGTCCACGGCGTCGCCGGGCTTCGGATAGAGTTGTACTGCCAACTTCGGCTGAACCTGATCGGGGGGCGAAGAGATCACCCGGGTAACCATGCGAGGAAAGCCAGGCCGAACGCGGTACGCGGCGAGCTTCTTGGAGTCCGGCGACCAGGCGATGGATTCCGGGTCGTAGAATTCACCTTCCGAGCCATCGGAGCTCAGCAAGATCGGCGCTCCGCCCGCGGAGGCGCGCACGGCAATGTTCCAATTCTGAACAAATGCCAACCACTGACCATCCGGCGACTTCTTAGGAGAATTGTCCGCAGGGACTTTCGGGTCACGCACCGTCTCGAAGCCGCGAGGCTGATGCCCGCCATGCGGCGGCAGCCGTGAACAGACATAGTCGGTCAATGAGCATTTCCAGGATGCCTCTTCGAGTATTGCCGTCAGCGTTCGCCCGCCGTCGCCGATCTCGACGCGGGTAAATGGCTCGGTGAAGGGCAAGTGCAGTGCCGCGGAAGGCTTGCCGGTTGCCGTACTCAATGCCGTGGCCACGCGCTCATGATCGAATGCCGGCTGCTTTTGTTGGGTCTCTGCGTCCATGATCACGAACTCGAATCCGCCGGGTACCGTTTTACGGTAGACGAAGCGATGCGTTCCTTCGATCCATTGCGCCGGCTCGGCGACGTTTTCAGTCAGACCGGACCATGAGCTGCGCAGACCAATGGCGTGCTCGTAGTCGGCGGCGGTGGGCTGACCCGCTATCGGCTGGCCGACCACGATGGCAGCCGCCCCCAACGCCGTCGCCGTTTTTATTCTCATGCCCTACTCCCTGAAAGCTGCTTCCAGTGATTCCACTCTGTCTTGGCTGGAATTGTAACGGCTTTCCGACGCGCGCTAGCGTCGAACGTGCGCGGGCATCGAGATTTTCACCCGCGTTATTTCTTGTTTGCTTCCGGCAACTCTTCGAAGACCTCGAATTTCAGATTAATCACGGAACCCAACACCTGATTCGGAACACAGGTTATCCGATTGTCGATCTTGCGCGTTGTGAACATCGGCAACACCTTGTCTCGAAATTGCTCTATCAGTTCGCAGTCGCCCAGGGCGACGTCGCGGGGCGAGCGATCCGCGATGATGACCGGACGCCATACCCCATCGACGGGTGAGCTCGCAGCCTCGCGATTCCCGACCGGTGCAAGCGTGTAGAACGTGAGGCGGGCGCGCGCCAACTTGTCCGGTGTTCCGAATCCGCGAACACAAGACTCCGAGGTCGATTTTGCGTCCGCACGTGCACCTGCCGCAATCAGAAGGACTCTGAGCTTGCTGGCAAGGCCATCGCACGAATAGGTTGAGGTGAAGCCGAAGTATTGAAAATGGTAGACGTGTTTCTGCCACGCGCCCGGATCTGATTGGGCAGCGGGCTGTTCGCTTGCAAACCCTGTCGCTCCAACTGCGCAAATGACGAGGGCAAAGGCAGCTTTCATAACTCGAAACGATGTCATGACCTGGTCTCCCAAATGCTCATGGTAGATCCGATTTAGCTAAAAGCCATCTCCACAATCAGGTTTGTTCCCCGAGCGTCTCATAAGTTGCCGATTAGCGGAGGTTTTCAAGCAATTGATGGATAATTGTTCGCTGCAAAATGTGACCGACGAACGAACCGGCCCCGGGTCGTGAGACGCGAAACGATCTGGTTCGCGCCTGAAGTGGGCCGGTGGGTTGCGACGAAAGCGCCTACCGCTGGGAACTTATCGAGTGATCGTAGTCCCTTAAATCACCGCCGGCGGGTCTGAAGTTGCTCCAGTACTCGCTTCAGCGCTTCCAATTTCTCACCTGCCTCGGCGAGTTTTCCAGCGGCGGTGAGCTGCTGGTAATCGTTAAAGTTCTGAGCCGCCTCGGTAATCAAAGCGTTGATATCGCCCGATTCTGCGCCTGCGGATGTCGGCCGCGCCGACGGTGCCGAGGAAGCGGAAAGGCCTTGCGCGCTGAGCGTTGAGGGGGCCGACCCAAACAGGGCCGCCATCGCAGATTCGAACGTCGGACCGTAGGCGAGACGATCCTGCACCGCGAGCACGACCAACCGCAACTCAGGCATGGGACTGCGCTCGGCCTGCAGGTAAATGGGCTCCGCATACAGCAGCGCACGGCCAACGGGGATGACGATCAGAGCCCCGCGGCGCACATGCGAGCCTTGCTGGTTCCACAAGGTCAGCTGGCCCGACAGCTGCGCGTTTTGGTCGATGCGCGCTTCGATCTGCAGGGGTCCGTCGATCAGCTTGGTCTTGGGAAAGTCGTAGACCACCGCTTCGCCGTAGTGCTCGCCATCACTGCGGCCGGCGATCCAGCCGATCAGGTTATTGCGATTGGCCGGCGTGAAGGGGAGGATCGCGATGAATTCGGTGGCTTGTTCGCCGGGCAGCGTCATCAGTACGAAGTTCGGTTCCATGACCTGTTGACGCTGATTGGTTTCGGAGGCGACGCTCCAGAGATCCTCGCGGTTATAAAAGACATCGGGATTGGTCATGTGGTAAAGACCGTAGACCGCAGCCTGAACGTTCAACAGCAGTTCTGGATAACGCACATGCTTGCGCACCGCTGCCGGCATGGCTGACCCGTCAATGAACAGCTTGGGAAACAGGGCCCGATAGGCGGCAATGATCGGATCCTGCGTGTCGAACACGTAGAACGTCGTCTCGCCGCTGTATGCATCGATCAGGACCTTGACGCTGTTGCGGATGTAGTTCATGCGCTCACGCCCGAGCGTATAACGGCGCGCGTAGGGGTAGCCGTCGGACGTCGTGAAGGCATCCATCAGCCAGCGGATTCGACCATCCTCGCCCACCACGACGTAGGGATCTGCGTCGAGGGTCAGAAACGGTGCCAATTCGTGCACGCGGTCGCTCAACCTGCGGCGCATCAACAATCGACTCTCGGAATTCACGTCGTCGCTGAACGGCAGTTTCGTGATATCGCCGCGATCGAGCGCAATCAGCATGCGCCGAAACCACCCGCCCAGCTGAACACCGCCCGTACCCTGGTAGGAGGTCAGGCTGTTGGCATCGCCTTGTGGGTAGTCGAATTCCTTCTGCCGCGTTTTTACATAGACGTCGGTGTTGGTAACTTCGCCGAAATAGATCTCCGGACGGCTCACGTTAAGGCCCGGAATGGTGCTCTGAACCGGCATGTTGCTGAGCACGAGCGTCGGCAGGCCTTCGGGAGTGAAGCCATTCACCGGGTTCATGGTCACGCCGTATCCATGGGTATAGATCAGTTTCTCGTTAATCCAGTTGCGGCTGCTCTGCGGCAGCTTCTCGACATTGAGTTCGCGCGTGGCGAGCATCATCTGCCGGACGGAACCATTGATTTCGTACCGGTCGATATCGATGTCCGGAAAGTCGTAGTAGGTCCGGATTTCCTGAATCTGGCGCAACGTATCCTGCAACGCCCGCCAGTCCCACAGTCTGATGTTCTCGAGTGTCGTCTGATTTTTGGCCGGCTCCACCGCGTCGATGCCGGTTTCTGCGGGAAACGCGTGAGTCTCAATCCGGTCGAGTGCGTATGCCCGGCGCGTCATTTCAATGTTGTGCGCGATGAACGGCCGCTCTCGCACCAGTTGGTTTGGTTGCACGATGAAGCTACTGACGTACCAGCCTACGACGCCAACGATGATGTAGATAAAGACGGCCGGAACGACCGACCCGAACAGCCAGCGCCGCGGGAGCGAGAACAGCGCGCACGCCGCCGCCACGACAGCGCCTGCGACAAACGCGGCGCAAACGATCAGCATGCCGGTCAAACTGACATGAGCGTCGGTGTAGGTGACTCCTGAGAAAATAGTGCCGCTCTGGAACAACCGGTCGAAGCGCCCCAGGTACACCCGCACGCCGAGCGTCAGGAGAATCGCCGCAACGCAGAACGACAGGCTGCGCCAGAGTCTCGCCTGATCCGCGGCGTCGGGGCGTTCCTTGAGCGAACGCGCGCCTCCGGCCATCACCAAGAACAACGCGGCAGTCGCGCACGCGAACACAGCCAGCATGAGCAGCCAACCGGCAATGAGTTGCCAGGCCGGCAGGGTGAAGAAGTAAAAATCCAGCGATCGTCCGAATATGGGGTCAGTCATCGTCGCGTGTCGCGGCGCCTGCCAGTACAGTGCCAGGGTCATCCAGCGTGCCGTCATACTCATGCCCGTGACGATCGCGATAGCCGCCGAGACGCCGATGCCGATGAGGTTGAGGAAGCGTTCGACCGGCAGCGCCACGGGGCGCCGGTTGACGAGAATCGTGTTCCCCACGGCGGCAGCGAGGCGATCCGGCTTCAGCGCCCGGAACACTCCATAAATCACCACAAAAGTGAGCAGAGTAAATGCCGCGAACGTCGCGCCCTGAAAGGTGAGCCGGGTCCAGAAGACCGATGCATAGCCCAGCGAAGCGAACCACAGGGCATCGACGTAGTAGGACGCCACCGTGTTGCTTCCGAAGAGGATGATCCCCAAGACGATCAGCAGGACAAGACCCGCCTTACCACGGCGCGGCCGCATTCGGATCACGATGTCACTACCGTCTGCTTTCTTTGCCATCAGCGGTTCGTCGCAGCAAACCAGCGCTGAAACCAGGCGACGCTGCGCCTGCGGAAGTCCGCCCGATCCGCAGCCTTCTGCAGATGGTGGCCCTCCCCCGGGTACACGTGAAACTCCACCGGCACCCCCAACGCCCCGAGTGCCGTGTAGAACTCTTCACTTTGCGGCATCGGGCATTCGAGATCGCGCTCGCCGACCGTGATCAGCATAGGCGTATTGACGCCGCGCATATGCATGATCGGTGAGGCCTTCAGATACGGCATCGGATCATCGTAGACCGATCCGCCAAAGTTCACCTGATCCGATCCTGCCTGCGGCGCCTCGCCCTCGATCGAGAGCCAGTCCGAAACGCCGGCATGCGAGACGGCAGCGCGAAATCTATGCGTCTGTGTAATGCCCCACATGGCCATGTAGCCCCCGTAAGAGCCGCCCATGATTCCCACCCGGGCATCGTCGATCGGTGCCGTGTGTTCCGCGGCATCCAAGCCCGTGAGCACATCGCGCCAGTCGCCGCCGCCCAAATCTTGGATGCTGGCGGCGGCAAAGGCCTCGCCTTGCCCGAAACTACCGCGGTAATTCGGTTCGAAGACATCCAATCCGGCTTCCAACAACACACGCGCTTGGCTGAAAGAGGGCAAATACTTACTGGTGGATGCCGCTTCGGGACCACCATGCACCAAGACCACCAATGGCCGTTTTGCTCCAGGTTCGCCACCCGTCGGCTGTAACAGCCAGCCCTGGATATCGAATCCCTCATTGCGCCACGTCACCGAGCGCGCACTGAATGACGCTGCGCCGATCGCTGCATTTTCGTGCGTGACCGGATGCCAATGACCCAGAGTACCCACCACGATCTCCGGCGGCGCCGTAAAACTTGAACTCACGGCGGCGACGGCGTGCGGTCCACAGGAAAGTCCGGTACCCATGCCACCGGTGAGCGACTCCTGTCCCGACCAGATGGGCTTCGCTCCGGCGGTATCGAGTCTCGCGATCGATACGGTATCGCCCGCGAGCATCATCCCCGTCAGTCCCTTCCCGCAGCGCCAATCCAAGGCCGTCACCGTTGCATGCGATCCGGCAGTGAGGTTTTTGGGTTCGGTACCCGGCTGATCGATGCGCAGCAGGTACGCGTCGCCCCCTGTGGCACCAAAATCGCTCATCCAGCCGCCGATGAACGCGACACTTTTCCCATCAGGCGACACCGCAGGGGCGGCGAGCTGTACACGCGGGCCTGGTGTAAACACTGCGCGAGCTTGAGACTGCTCGAATACATACAACTTGGCCACCCACCACTGGCTGTCGCCGTCTCCGGTTGCCGCCGTGCCCACGAACCCGACGTCAGGAAGGAAATCGTACTCATAGACGTAGAGATTCGCGGGCGAAAAAAATTGAAGGGCGCCGCCATCGACGACTGCGATCCGCTGTTCATCCGGATCGGCGCCGATGTCTCCCACCAACGGCGCACCGGCTTCGGCGCGTCCCACCATTTTGTGCGCCTGTGCCGTTGCCAACACGGCCAGCCGGTCGCCCGGCCCATAACGCAATTGATCCAAGGTTCCGTTGAAATTGAGGAGGCGGCGCATGGAGCGGCCCTCAACGTCCACGGCATCGATCTCCGCCGTTCCGTCCTTGGGCCGCGACACCAGGAACGCGAGTTGGCCCTTCGAACTCCACGCAGGCGAATCCACTTTGCAGTTCGGTCCGGCGTTGCACGGCAGCGGCACCGTCACCGCCCCACCGGCGAGATCCCGAATCATCAGCAAGGCAGGCGCATCGCTATCGCTGCCATCATCCGACGTTTCGATCGACGCGACGTGGCGGCCGTCCGGCGCGATGGCTATCGTCTTGAAATCATGGAACCCCGCCGCGGCAAGCGCCGGGACGGGGATGGCCATTAACAGGCTGAGTACGAAATTTGAGCGCATCAAACATTTTAGCACGCGGGATTTCGCTCACGTCGACCTCGACCTAGCGCGCAAGAAACGGCCAAGAGTTCGGCGATTGCCAATCCTTGGACCGGAATTCAGATGGGCGGCGGTTCGAGACCCGCGAGATATTTCGGAACGGGCGGCGGCTGGTTCTTGGCCATGAAAACCGACTGTGCGTGGCAATACACGTTCTGCCCACGCTGGGGGCACCCGCGAAGGCGATTTGCCATCGGTACGGTCGCGACATATAAGATCGTATGATGAATAGACGGCCTCTCATGCAAACTCCTCAGAACAGATTAGTCGTTGGCGCTCTGATCCTGGCGGCAACCTTGGGATCGGCAGGCTGCGCCGACGTACCGCGACAGTCCGAGGCGACACACCTGGCACCGGTCGCAGCGGCCGATGCGCAGCTCGCCGAGAGCGTTCAGGCAGCCCTCGAGGCAAATCCCTATCTTTACGCCGCGCACGTCAGCGTATCGGTCGAGCATGGCAATATTGTCCTGCGAGGATTTGTGTCGGACGATTGGGATTTGCTCCGGGCAAAGAAAACCGCCGCCAAGGCCGCGGGCGGAAGGCGTGTGGTCGATAATTTGTCGATTAAACCAACCCAACCCGATAACTCAGATGTTCGCCCGGGACGATGAACTAAGTATCTCACGCTCGCGCGCGCCGGCTGCTTGCAATTTCCGACTAACTTCGTCCCTCGCGTAGGCGCAATCCGACCGGCTCTCGGGGTGTCCCGGGCTTGGCGTCGGTAGAGTAAGGGCATACTTTTGGATGAGTCGGAGAGGCCAGGGTACTCCGCGGATAAAACATCACGGGATTCAATTCTCACGCCAATCCAATCGCGCCGAGTTGTGCGCGCCAAACCAATGCAAGGACAGTTATGCGATTAAATATACCGGTGGCGATACTCCTGACCCTGTGCGTCGCGGCTTGCAACAATGCCAAATCGCCTGAGACCGTCAATAAGGACACGGCAAAAGCCGAGCAGAAAGCGGCAAACGAAGTCGCCAAGAGCGAAGATTCGGCGGCGAAAGACTTGAATGGCGCCGCCGGCAAGGTCGACGACAAACTCGTTGCATTCAACAATGCCGCCGCCAAGGATGCTTACAATCTCGCCATCGCCAAAGCGGATGGCGACCGCAAGATTGCACTGGCCAACTGCGAATCGGCAAGCGGTGATGCGCAGAACGAAGTGCAAGGATCAAGCGGAAGCGGACTACACGGCAGCCAAGGCCGATGCGAAGGCCGCGGCACAATCCGAAAAGCAATAGATCGAACTTAAATCTAAAGACCCGAGCGTCCAAACTCGCGCCCGGGTCTTCCGAACCCTAAGCTGACTTTAGTTCTTCGCAGTCTTTTTCCCCGCCATTTGCTGAACGACGGCAAGTGCCTGCTCGGCGTTCGCATCGCCTGCGACTCCGCCAATCGTCGCAACAATCTTGTTGTCGGACGCGACCACGAAGGTGGTGCGTTCCGCCATGCTATGGCCGACCTCATTGCCCCGGGAATCCTTCATTTTGGCAACCGGCTGTCCGTTGTAGGTATCCACGACTTTGATATCGTAGGACTTTGCGATTTCACCCTTCTCATCCGAGGCCACCGGTAACTTGCCGGCACAATATTTCGGATCGGATGAGAAATCATTCAAGCGCGAAATACTGTCAAGCGAAACGCCGATGACCGAGGCGCCTGCGGCCGCAAACTTATCGTGATCCTCGGCAAAGGTGTGCGCTTGTAGATTGCAGCCGCCGGTAAATGCGGCGGGATAGAAATACACCACGACCGGACCCTTCTTCAACGCATCGCGCAGCGAGTAGGTAAATTCTTTCCCCGCGAGCGAAGCCTGCGTTTTGAAATCAGGTGCGGTGTCGCCTTGCTTCAATGCAGCGAAACTGGATGTCGTCGCGAGCATGAGCGACAGGAAACCTAACATCTTGCGATTCATCTTGAACCCCCACGTCTTCATGACTGTCATTTGAGAGAATTTCACAACGCGCGGTTTACCGCGCCCTTCCCCGAGCGTCGGCGGCACATTATCAGGGTTCAATGCTGACGTCACTGCGGCGCATGGCGCTGGCCGACCAATGGGCATCGGATGCCTTCGGCGGTCTGGATTTTCCGTTAAAAAGGTTCGAATATAGGGAAATGCAGTTAAACCGGAGGTCTCACATGAAAGCTTTCCTTGTCCTCATTGACATTTGCTGCCTGTCTGGTCGGTTTCACCGTTCGTGCCGATGCCCAAGGCGCGCCTGCAGAGCACAGCATGACCGGGTGTTTGGCAAAGGGAGATGATGCCGGAACCTTTAAGCTCACGAATTTGGAGAAAGGACCGAAAGAGGTGGTTATCGCGGAGAGCACGGCGAACCTCGCTCCCCACCTCGGTCACAAGGTCGAGATCACCGGCGTCGCGGTCCCCGGAAAGGACAAGACGCACACGATGAAGGTGACAGCGGTCAAGATGATCTCCTCCAAGTGTCCTTGAGCCTTGGTGCTGCCACGGGCTGATTAGCAAGGCTGCCTTCCGGCTGCGGCGAAGCACGCGAGATTGTCGTCGCCGGCGAACCGGCTGAGGTTTCGGCGATGCCCAAGGCGGGCATCGCCGCGATACGCCCGTGCTCCACTGTCAGAGATAACTGAGCCACCAGTCCCGGCGCCGGCCTTTCAGCTTCGCGTACCAATAACACAGCGGGAACATGAGCACGAGGACTGCGATCCATAGCAAATCGATGACGCTAACAGGTGCGCCCCATCCCGGCGGCTCAGTAAAGGGGAAATGAGCCAGGTCGGGCGATTCAAAGGTGTTGGCAACTTCGCCAAAGCGCAGGAAGCTCGCGGCAGTCGCGAGCAAATGAATCAGGTAAAAGTGCAAGACGTAGAAAAACAGCGGCACCTTGCCCAAGACCAACGCCGGCCGAAGCAGTCGCGGCACACCGGCTTCGAAGGCGCCGAGCAACAGCAGCGCCGGCCCCAAGGTCATTAGCAGGAATAGCAGCGATGGCGGGTATTTGTTGGTGTTCACAAATGAAATGACTGTCCACACCACGGACTTTTGGGTCGTCCACGGAGTCGGGTCGCCATAAACATTGAGCCAACGCAACAGGACAAACCCTATCGTCAGGCCCAGGCCAAGACCTAACAATCGGCGCCTGCGACGCGCGTCATCGTCTTGGTAGATTTGTCCGAGGACATAGCCGAGCGCGGTAACGCCGACCCACGGGATCAATACATAGGAGACAACCACCACCGAATGGGTGGTGCGAAAAAGAATTCCGGGTTGGTGCAGAAACGACCACAGCGGCTGCCAGGCGCCGAAACTCGCGGCGTCGATGCCATCAAGCGCGTTGTGCCCGGCGATGAGAATTACCGCAAGTCCCGCTATGAGCCACGACGGGAGCCAAAGCAACCCGGCCAATACCATCATCGCCCATCCCAGCCCCCACAGAACTGTGATGATGGTGACGTGGTAATCGACATTGAACTGCAGGGCGAAACGCATCACCACCAATTCAAGGAAGATCAACCAGGCGCCGCGGCTCAGCAAGAAGCGCGATAGCGCCGGCTTTGACATGCGTCCGAGCGTCAGTCTGGCGCTGACGCCACTCAGCAAAAAAAAAGTGGGCGCGCAGATGTGAGTGACCCAACGCGTGAAGAACAGTGCCACCGTCGTGCTGGCAAGATCGGTTGGCTGCGCTGCTTGGTCGCCAAAGAAATCGCGAACGTGATCCAGCGCCATCAAAGCGATGATCAGCCCGCGAACGACATCGACCGCTTCAATGCGCCGCGGTTTTGCCGAACCCGCATCGAGTGCGGCATTGACGGTGTTCATCAGTGGCACACGATCTGTGCGCTTTCGCGCCGACAGGCGCTCGGCCAGCCGAATCGGTCCCAATACGCCTCGACGCCATTCTTTACGAGGAATGCCCCGAAGGCGGGATCGCGCCGCACGGCGGCCGCGTCGGCCGAAAACAGCATTTCCAGGTAGTTGCCGGCGTTGTCCGGCAATGCCGCGAACCCGCGCAACGCACGCACAGGAGATTCGAGCAGCACCATTAACCCGAAGTAGATACGCACCGAAATGTCGCCGGAGGCCAGCGTTCGATCGAGAAGCTGGAATGCCGCGGGACGCTTCTCAGGATGGCGATAGGCATCCATGACCGGGCCAATCCACGCGTCCGAACGATGCAGAGACCGCTGCAGCGCCCTCAGATCGTCGGAGGCACCCGCATCGTCATGCTGGTGGATTTTCAAGAGAATTTTGGTCTCCGGAACCGCGACCTCATCCAGGCCCAGTTCGCGAGCCAGCGCCGCGTCGCTGGCGGCTTCCGTATCGCGGCCCAGCCACAAATCCAGAACGCTCAGCCGGTCCGCAACGACGGGGGCCAGCGGATCGATTTCCTGCGCCAGTCGCGCCTGTGCCCAGGCGGCTTCGGTGCGACCGACGGCACCCAGTAGCTGTGAATACCACTGCCGCACTTCGGGATTGTCAGGATCAGCAACGATGGCGCTTCGGAATGCCGTTTCCGAGTCGATCCATTTGCCGCGCTCGAAATCCAGATAGCCGCGGGGCCCCGCGCTTTCTGATCGGTTTTGCGCGAGCCGGTCGGCGCTGTCCAATGCTTTTTCAGCCAGCGCATACATTTCCGCCGGATCCTCATAGGAATAGCTCGGCAGCAGTTCGTAGGCCGTGGCCAGTCCGACCTGAGCCCGCGCATAAGTCGGATCGCGACGCGCCGCAGCAGAAAACAGCTCCACTGCGCGGCGTAGGGAGTCCTCGCCCCGCAGCCGCACCTGGTGCGCGCCCCGCAGATACAACTGGTAGGCCTCGACATCCTGCGAATCCGCCGCCGCGCGCTCGCCGGCTGGAACCGCGTTGCCGTTGAATTGCCTCGTCAGTTCGCGCACGACCGCGGCCGAGATGCTGCCTTCTGCGGCAAAAATGTCGGCTGCCTGACGATCGTAAACCCGTGACCAAAGCACCCGCGCATCTCGAGATGAGGTAAGTCGAATGGTTACACGCAATCCCCCGGGCCGCTCCGCAACTTCGCCGTTGAGAACGGCGTCGACGCCGAGCCTGCGGCCCGCTTCAACCGCATCCGTATGGGCTGCTCCGAGAATGTCGGACGATGTGGCGCCTGTTATTTTCAACCGCGGCACATGCGAGAGTGTATCGCCGATTTCATCGGCCAGTTCCACGCCGACCTGCCGGCCATAGCCGCTCGCGCCGCGCGTGTCGAAAGGCAGAACCAGGAGGCGAGTCGCGGGAGGCGCAACGGCGGAGAATGCATGCTCTGTGCGCGACGTGCGCCAGAGGTACACAGTCACCGCCACCCCGATGAACGCGAGAAAACCGGTCGCAAGCGTCAAGCGACCGGCTCTGGTTCCGGCCCAGCGCAGCGCCGGTCGTCGATTGGCGGGTGCAGGTGGCGTGATGCGGGCGCTCGCCGCTGTTTCGGGCGGCGCCGTGTTCGGCTGCGCTTGTGAGTAACCGGCAGCGACCTGCTCACCGGGCGTGAGCGGCGCAGGCGTCGGCACCAGCGTGTAACCGATCCTGGCAATGGTACGGATGAAGCGTGGTTCGCGCGAATCGTCGCCAAAGACCTGCCGCAAAACCGAGATGCAGCGCGACAAGGCTTCGTCCGAGACCACGCGGCCGCCCCACACCTCTGCGCTGAACTCATCGCGGGTTACGACCTCACCGACGTGGCGCGCGAGGCAGGTAAGGACCGCCATAACCCGGGGCTCAACCCGGACGGCTTCCGCCGGCGACTGATCTCGTCGCAGCACGGTTCCGTGTCGGGGGCGGATTTCCCAGTTCGCCAACACGAACCCGGCATCAACCCAAGGGGCCGTTGACATCCTAATGCGCTCTCAGCGCATCGGAAGGCGAAGCGCGCTCGATGCCGGCGGCATCGATTCTTTGCAGCCGAGCGATCGTGGCATCGAGTCCCTTCTGGGCAACTTCCGCGTCGGTGTCGTCATGGTAATTCCGCACGTAGGAGACGCCGTCCACGACGACATCGAAAATCTTCCAGTCATCCTGGACCACATGCATCCGAAAATCGACCGGCACTATCTCGCCGCGAGAATTCGTGATCAGGGTGTGTACGGTAACCCGCAGTGCCGCCGGGTCTGCGAGCACCGGTAGCAGTTTGAATCGATCCGGGGTCCAGTCGGTGACCGCATCGGCGTAAGTGCGAAGCAATCGTTGGTAAAGTGCCAATGCAAATTGCCGGCGCTGATCCGGCGAGGCTGTGCTCCAATGCATCCCCAGCACCAGGCGCGCGGCGCATTCCGCGTCGAAATGCGGTGCCAGCAGCGCATCAAGCAGCGGGCGAACCTTGTTGGCATTTTGCCGCGCCGCAAGAGGTTCTTTTTCGAGAGCGGCAAATAGGCTCGCCGAAAGATCGGTCATGATTTGTTGCGGGTCGGCCGCCCTCGCGGGCGTGGCAGCCAGGCCGACCGCGATGCAGAGCCACGCCATCGCCCGGACCATGATTACGACAGCTCGCATAGCTGCACTGAATATTTTCCTGATGCGCCCCCGCCCGCTGCCAGACATTACCACTTTGCGGCGCGCCACACAGCTTTAGAACAGGTCCTCAGAGATTTATCAACGCTCCCTCAGGAAACAATCAGCGATCCGCATGGAATCCTCATGCACGAAGTCGGCGGCGGTCGTACGGTGCGCAAACCGGTTTGACTCGGAACTCACGGGGGATCATGACGATGGGCGCTGACGACATCTTGTTCTTCATCATCCTGGGCGGCATGGGGCTGACCATCGCCTATCTGCGAGATCAATACGCGACGCAGCGCAAATACCGCATTGCCGAACGCGGAAGCGAGTTGCGCCTGCGCGAACTGTACCGAATCCGGCCGGAGGCGCAGTTCAAGGGTCCACCGGGGCCCCCCTCCCGCGCCGCGTTGCCCCATGCGTCCCCGAATGCGGCACTCAATCGCTCCCTGCCGGTCCATGTTCGGTTCCTGTATCGGAAACCCGTCTCACAAGACCAGCCGCCGGAGGCATCCGATCTCGGAATCTGTCAAATCCATCAAAAACTCAAGATATCGCTTGAATCGCCGATAACCCGGCGATGAGCCCGATCAGCGATATCTTCCCCGCGGTAGACCCGCCGGCTGCACAAAGCGGTCTCGCTGCAATTGGTGCGGGAACCCAGAAGCTCACGCAAGACGCTCAGCAGATTGCCAATCCGGACAGCCCCAATGTCACCGGCGCCTTGGTGGACTTGAATCAAGCCCTCGTTCTGACTGAAGCCGGAGCAAACGTCATAAGCACGGAGAATAAGATGCTGGGGTCGTTGCTGGACGCATTCGCCTAGGCAGCCTTTCTCCGTCGCCGATAGAACCACACGGTGAGCGCCAACACGGAGCCGCCCGGCAAGAGCAGTTCCATCAGAGCGTAGGGTCCAAATTCCTTGAGCCTTGCGAACACAACGGGCGCCCAATCGCGAAGTGCACGCCCACCGAGCGGCAATCGCTCCACAGAGCGCGAGATCCGTGACAAGCCACCATTGATGATCGATCTAAGCAGAGAGGGGATCACGTTGTGTCTCACTTAACTATGGCTGATGTACATAAGACGAAAAACGCCGCGCCGATTCGACACTGGTCGCGGCATTTTTCGTCGTTTTCCTAAGGCACCGCTCATTGCGCTATGCCACCATCGCAAACTGAAGTACCAGCACCGTAGCGCCTGTGACGGCGACCGCCAAAAGACCCTGCGCGACTTTGCTCAAGTAGATGCTGCTCATGTGTGTTCACTCCTCTGGTAGAACTGATCGGACAGTCAACAGAGTGCGCTCCCCACCGAGAGTCAACAAACGGACAATTTGATCGACGGTTAAGGAATTCTTAACGTCATCGTTTCCAGAAAAGCGGCTCAGCGAACCGTCCGATTCACGTGCCGGCGCCGCGCGAGAATCGCATGGAGGTCGTCCAGGGAAGCGGTTGTATTGATGCGCATCCATGTGCTCGCCTGCTGGCGCGGTGAAAAAAGACTGCCGGGAGCCAGCAACAATCCGTGCCCGCTGCAGATCTTCCGCCAAAACATTGGTGTCGGCCTGCACGTTGGTCCAAAAGAACAGACCGTCTCCGCTTGCACCCAGCACCTCAACACCCTCGGTTGCCAGGAAGCGGCGCATGCGCGCGCGCTGCACGGTGAGCCGCTTGCGCAATCGGGCCGCATGGCTCGTGTAGTGCCCCTCGACCAGGAGCTTGTGCACGAGCCTTTCATTGAGTTCCGGGGTGGTGAATCCGGCCAACAGTTTTACCTCCGACAGCCGTTGCGCAATCGGGGTTTCGCAGGCCATGAAACCCACCCGAATATTGGCAGCCAGAGTTTTGGAAAAACTGTTCGCGTAGATGACGCGCGACAACCCGCCTTGCGCCGCAAGCCGTCTGACCGGTGTCGTGCAGAGATCGGCATACACATCGTCCTCGAATATCCAGAAGTCATGTTGGGCGGCGAGATTCAAGATGCGCTGAACGGCGTCAACCGGCAACGACAGGCCGGTCGGGTTATGCGCGATGGAACTGACAATCAGAAGCCGCGGGCGCTCCTTGAGGACTGCTCGTTCGAGAAGATCGACGTCAAGTCCGCCTGCACCGATCGGTATTCCGACGATGCGAGCCCCATGCTCGCTGAGCATACCCAATGCGCCGAACCAGCTGGGGTCCGATGTAAGGACCGTGTCTCCAGGGCGAACCAGCGCGCGCAGCACCAGATTCAAGGCATGCGTGATGCCGGTGGTCAGAATTATCTGTTCCGGCGCTACCAGAATATCCAGGTCTGCGAGGCGACGTTGAATCAGCCCTCTCAACGGTTCGAAACCACTGGGTCGTCCGGTATCCAGCCACCGGCCTTGGCGTCCGAGCGAACGCAGGGCCGCACCGATTTCAATGCCACTCAGCCAATCCGCGGGAAGAACGCCCAAACCGGGACCGCGGGCACCGCTGCCCGACAGCATGTGATGCAAGAGCCAGGAAAGATCGATTTTGTCCGATCCCCTGGCGCTCGAATCCGCACGCTTGGATTGACCGGAGCGCGGGTAATAACCTGACCCCTTGCGAGCCTCCAGAATGCCCACCGCAACCAGGCGCCCGTAGGCCTCCGAGATCGTGAACGGTGAGACGCCCCTTTGACGCGCCAGCGCGCGGATCGAGGGAAGTCGCGTTCCCGCCGCAAAGATCTGGCCGTGAATGCGGCGCATCACCCATTCGATGCTCTCGTCGACCAGGGTCTTTTGCAGGGTCATCTTGCCTCGGGAAAGTGTACTGCCCGGTATCTGCACAACTGTACAGGGCGTGCGCCGACCCACGGGACTATCCTCTTTCTCATGGTACGCAACTCCCGGGTTTTGTTGACTGCCGGGCCCTTCGAATTCGCCGGCACCCTCGACTACGAGACTGCGCCGGCGGCGGCCGCATGGCTCATCGAACAATTCCCGGTCAAGGGAGCTCTGCAGCACGCGTGCTGGAGCGGCGAGGCCGCTTGGCTGCCCATGATCGGCTCGCCGCATCTGCCGCCCGAGAATGCAACGGCGCACCCCCGGCCCGGCCAGATCCTCTTGTACGCGGGACTGATGAGCCACACGGAACTGTTGATTCCCTATGGCGCTTGTGCCTTCGCGAGCAAAGCGGGAACGCTCGCCGGAAGCCCCGTCATGACGCTCGACGATTCGCCCGAGGACCTTCGCGCCCTGGGCAGTCTGCTGATTGCGAAAGGTAGGCAGCCGATGACATTGGACAGTTTCAACTCAAAGGAGAGTCAGTGAAAATTGAATTCGCTCTCGGAGTCGCATTCTTGATGCTTGCGCCAAGCCTTGTCTGGGCGGGAACCTTAAGCCCGGGACTCTATCGCGACGCTGCAGGCCATTCTATTTATGTTGGTGTAGAAGATTCGTCGCCGCCCGACCCTGCCATCAATGACTATTTCGATCCCGCTACGCAGCATACGGGCGATTTACCCGCCGATTCGTCATTGAAGCCGCTCAAGCTCATTCGCGAGGACGCGGCTCTCATCGATGCACCCGGCGGCCCGCTCGGCGTTTCACTTTATTCCAGCGGCGCGAGCAAGCGCACGACCATCGTGCTGATTCACGGTAATGACCCGCAGACGCGCGAAATGGGGTTTTTGATCCCGTACTTCGTTCTCAACGGCGTCAACGTCATCAGTTACGACCAACGCGGGACCGGAAAATCCAGCGGCAACTGGCAAGAAAACGGGCCCGTGCAACGGGCTGCCGACGTGGAAGCCGTCTACGACGCCTACTCCACCAACCTGCACGTCGATGCGGCCGAGATGGGGGTATGGGGCTTTAGCAACGGCGGATGGACCGCGCCAATCGTGGCCACACATCGCCCGCTCAAATTCATGATTCTGAAGAGCGGGCCCGCGGAAAGCATTGAAGAGAATATCTATTACACGCTCGCGCAGCAGATGCGACACAAGAATTACGATGCGCAGGACCTCGCTGCGGCCACCGACACCTGGCGCGCATTGCTCGGCGCGCTTGCGGGTAAGGTCTCCTGGGACACCGCGCGCGCGCTTTACCAGACAGCGAGTGCGAAGCCCTGGTTCAAGGACGCCTACTTGCCGTATTTTTACCCGCCGACTCTCGGCTTTCCGCCGCCTGCGGCAGCCGCCGCGGGGATGCAGCGCGAGTTGCTCTTCGATCCAACCGAAACACTGGAAAAGGTTCGCACGCCCACGCTCGCCCTGTTCGGCGCTCTGGATCGAAACGTCGACGTTGCCCATGCTCCGGCGCGGTTCCGGGCCGATTTCAGCCGTGGGGCGATGCGCGATCTCACGATACGGATCTACCGCGATGCAGGTCATACGTTGAAGGTGTCCGCGACCGGATTCAACGGCGAGCCAAGTTCGCCGGAGAGGCTGACCGGCGGATACCCTGGGGTCATGATTGAGTGGTTGCGCCAACACGGATTCCTGGCGGCCGTGCCTCATCACCCCGATTGAGTCGCCTGTGATGCAATGCCGGGAACGGGCCGCCGCAGCCGTGCTTCAATGGGGGTGACTGAAATTGAGCGCTGCCATGAGTGATATCGATAGCTCCCCTCAATCCCCCTGCATCAGTAATTGCTGTCTGGATGATAACTGGACCTGCCTCGGTTGCTATCGTTCGTTGGACGAGATCAAGGAGTGGGCGGTTGTTGATCATCATCGACGCCGCGTCATTCTCCAAAACGCGCAGGCGCGCCGAACTGCTTTGCAGGACGGGCTCGCGCCACCCCCGATCTGAATTTAGGCGCGTAGGAATCGGCCGGCTTCGTTTGTCGGAGTTTGTCCATACAAACGCTCTTGACGTCGCACTGCAATAGTTCCTATAAACGGATTAGCCAATCCTCGCAGCCATGTTCTTTATTTCGAGTAAGGAAGCCTGGTTATGAAAGCAGAGACAAAAGTCCACGCGCCCGCAAGACCTCAGCATGATCGGCGTCATCCTCACGACAAGGCGTTGATCCATGTTCCGCTTCGCGCTGCCGACGCGAAGCGCTCGGTGCACAATATTTTGGAGTGGAACGGCTACCTTCCGGCCAATTGCGTCAGAACCATGGTCAGGATGGGTTGGGACTACACCACCTGAGCGATATTCTGCGCCGCTCGAACGCTACCAAGGTGCCGGTATTTTCGTGCGAGTGAGAAAGTCGCTCAACGTCAAGCCGATCAGAATTGCCAACCAAACGAAGCCGACGGCGGAGATCATTCGTGTCAGCCGCCGCGCGTGGGTTTCATGCATGAAAATGGCCATCACGAGCAGCGTCTTGGTGATGGAGATGGCGATGTTCAAAACGGAATTCAGCGCTCCTAACTTGAGCAGCGCGCTGCCCGCCGACAGCGTCAACAACGTCAGCAACGCCGCCAGCGTCCACAGATAGTGCCGCACGGGCGTCACCTGCGGTGAGGCGCTCATCCGGCGCGCCCCACCAGATAGATGAGCGGGTAGACGAATATCCATACTATATCCACCAAGTGCCAATAAAGTGCGGTCAGTTCCGGCGTGGTGTAGCGCTGCGAACCGTAAACCTGGCGCGACACGCGCACAGCGAGCACCGCAATCAGGATGACGCCGACGGCGACGTGCAGCGAATGAAACCCGGTGATGCAATAGTAAAGAAAGAAAAATAGTTCGACCGCGGACGACTCCGGCCCGCTGCGGTAAAAGTCGATCCCCGGAATCAAGTGCTCGGTGTACTCCTTGTGGTACTCAAATCCATGCATGACGAGAAATGCGAGACCGAGACACGCCGTCCCCGCCATGAGCCACGCCGCCGCGCGCAGCTGATTGAGTTTGACCGCGCGGACGCCCAAAGCGATCAAACTGCTGCTCGTCAGAAGCACGGCGGTTTCCACCGTCCCAAGAAGCATGTCAGTCTGGCGGCTGGCGATGGCGAAGCCCAGTGGATGCAGCACTCGCATGACGGTGTAGCCCGCGAAGAGCACGCCAAAAAAAAGAATTTCCGTGGATAGGAAGATCCACATGCCCAGCGTGGCGGCTTCGCGCTGCTGAACGGCCTCGTCGAACTGGTCTTGCAAATGAGAGGCATTGCCGCCAATTCCGGCTTCGACGGCACTCACGGCGGCAACTCATGGTAGGCATATGCTTCGTGTACCGTCGGCGCCCGCGCAAAGTTGTCTTTCGGCGGAGGAGAACTCGTTTGCCACTCCAGGCCGCTGGCATTCCAAGGATTATCCCCCGCCGCCCGGCCCGAACGCAGCGATGCCAGCAAGTAGGCCACCGGCATGAGGTAGGCCAGTGCCAATAGCGAGGCTCCGGCCGAGGACAATACGTTGAGGATTTGGAAGTCCGGCAAATAGGAATGGTAGCGCCGCGGCATACCCTCATAGCCCAGAATGTACTGCGGAAAGAAGGTCAAATTGAAGCCGAAAAACATGAGTATCGCCGCGGCGCGGGCCCAGGCCTCGGAATACATCTTGCCCGTGATTTTCGGCCACCAGTAATGAATGCCCCCGAGATACGCCATCACCGATCCGCCGACCATGACGTAGTGAAAATGCGCCACCACAAAGTAAGTATCGGTCAGCGGCACGTCGAGCGCCGGCGCCGCCAATATCAGCCCGGTGAGTCCGCCGAGCATGAACAATCCGATGAATCCCAAGGCATAAAGCATGGGAGCCTCGAAGGTGATGTCGCCCTTGTGCAGCGTTGCGGTCCAATTGAAGACTTTGATGGCCGAGGGGACGGCGACGATGAAGCTCAAAATGGAAAACACGATGCTGGCATACATCGACTGTCCGGATACGAACATGTGATGGCCCCACACCATGAAGCCGATCACCGTGATGGCGAGAATCGAATAGACCATGAAGCGATAGCCGAATACCCGGCGCCGCGCGAAGCAGGGAATGATCTCGCTGACCACGCCCATTGCCGGCAGGATCATGATGTACACGGCGGGATGGGAATAGAACCAGAACAGGTGTTGGAACAGCAGCGGATCGCCGCCGAGCGATGGATCGAAGATACCGACGTGCGCGAGGCGCTCTAGTCCGATCAACGCGAGCGTCATGGCCAGCACGGGCGTTGCCAGCACCATGACGATGCTCACGCCGTACATCGCCCAAACGAACAGCGGCAGCCGGAACCAGCTCATGCCCGCTATGCGCAACGAGTGGATGGTCACAATGAAATTCAGCCCGGTAAAAATCGAGGAGAATCCGGTGATGAACACCCCGGCGATCACGAGCATCACGTTGGTATTGGAGAACATGGTCGAAAAAGGCGTGTAAAAGGTCCAGCCCGTATCCACCCCGCCCAAGATCAGCGCAGCGACCGTAAAGAGTCCGCCGACGACATAGAGGTACCAACTCGCAAGATTCAGGCGCGGAAATGCGACGTCGCGCGCGCCGATCATCAGCGGCAATAGAAAATTGCCCAGCGTTGCGGGAATCGAAGGAATGAGGAAGAACCACACCATCACGACGCCGTGAAAGGTGAAAGTCTTGTTGTACGTCTCGGCCGTGAGCAGCGATCCGGTAGGTTCAATCAGGTTCATGCGAATCAAGGTCGCGGCGACGCCCCCAAGAAAGAAAAAGAAGGTAATCGCCAGGGCGTACAGAATCGCGATGCGCTTATGATCGCGGGTCGTGAGCCATGCGCGCAGGCTCATATCGCCCCGCATAAAAACTTTGCTCGTAATTTGGGGCCGCTGCCGATGCGTCAATCGTGCTCATGGATGCTCTCGCGTTTTCAGATAGGCGATCAGGGCCAGGAGATCCTCCTCGGATAACTGCTGCGCGAAGGAAGGCATCAGCGGCGCATAACCGGCCACGATTTGCTTGTTTGGCAGCACGATGGAGTCCCGCAAATAGCTGTCATCGGCGATGACCGTGCTGCCGTCGGACAACTGCACTGGGCGTCCGTACAGGTTCACCAAGTCCGGCGCGTGAACGGTGGATTCGGCGCCATGGCAGCCGCCGCAGCCATGGGCGCGGAACAGTGCCGCCCCGGCCGCCGCCAACGATCGCGGGCCGGGATGCGCATCGAGCCAGCGCGCAAAGTCCGCCGGACGCATGACCACGATGCTGCCGCCCATCTTTGCGTGATCGAGGCCGCAATATTCCGCGCAAAAGAGCGGGAAATCACCCAACTGGGTAGCGGTAAACCACAACTGGGTATAGCGCCCGGGCAGCACGTCCTGCTTGACGCGAAAAGCGGGAACGTAAAAACTGTGGATCACATCCTCCGACGTCATGGTCAAGCGGATGGGTTCACCCAGAGGGCACATGCAGGGTGTTGATTTCTCGCTGGCCGCCGGCGTATTGCACTTTCCACATCCATTGCTTTGCAACCACGTAGACGGTTTGCGCGTTATCGGGTGCCGTATGCATGCGGACGAAGATTCGCAAGCTCCAGGCGAATACCGCGACGAATAGCGCCAAGGGGATCAACGTCCACGTCAGCTCGATGCGAACGCTTTGGGAGGCGCTGCCGGCCCGATTCGCATGGCTGCCGTGGCGATAGCGCGCCGCAAAGTAGACCACGGCAATGACGACTCCCAGCGCCACGACGGCGCACATCCCAACCATGAACCAAAACAACAGATCTACCTGCGGTGCGATGCTCGAGGCGGTGGCCAGCAGGTGACTGTCGTGGCTCACGGCGGCCTTCTCGATTCGGCGCGCCGCAGCACAAAAATCATCACGCCGAGAAGCAGCGCCGTGAGCACGCCCAGCGCCCTCATCACGGTTTGGATCGCGAGCGAGTAGCGGCCGGTGGACGCATCGTAGTCGCAGCAAAACAGGATGAATTGATCGAAGACGTTGCCGATGCGGCCCTGAACCGCATTCACCAGCGCCAGACGCAACGTTTGCGCGGAAAATTGCACGCCGAATAAGTACTGCACGGTCTTGCCTTGCGGGCTGAGAATGACCGCGCCGGCGCCGTGGGCATACTGCCCGTTGCGCGCGTCAAAAAAGTAGCGGAATCCGATGCTCCTCATGACCGCATCGATGGCGGCCGCGGTGCCGGTCAAATAATGCCAGTGCTGAATTCCGGCGCTGCGATTCGCCGCCGCATCCTCATGCTGAGCGGCGTCCGCGTCGGGCGGGCCCTCGCGCGGGTCAAAACTCAACAGCAGCACGCTGAAATCCGCTGCCGGATTCAAGCCGCTGGCCGCAACCGCGCTGCGCAATACCGGCGCGCACGGCGTCGCAAAGATTCTTGCAACGGTAATAGACCGGCACCAGAATGGCGGGCTTGCCTCCTAAGAGCGTGCGCAGAGGCACGGCAGCGCCGTGAACATCTTGCAGCAAAACTTGCACCGGCACCTGCGCGCCCAGTTCCTGGTCGAATCCGATTTTCGAGGCGAGATCCGCGGGAGCCCGAAACGCGCCCGCGGGCGAGGCGGCGCCATATGCGAACAGTGCGGCGGCCAGCAACAGGGCGCCGCTCTGGACGGTGTGCCACCTCATCGTGCCTCCGCGCCGCGCTGAGCCGCGCCTGCATTCTGCTGCACGTAGAGCTGCATCGCACGCTCGATGGGCACTCGGGCGACGGTGTGATCCGGATCAAGCCATTGGTAGTTGTCGAGCAAGGCCTGCTTCTGCAGACGCAGTGCGCGAAGGTCGTCGGGGGCATGCACTTGAAGACGCGGCGGGGGCGGCACTGAGCCTGTCTCAGCCGCGACTTGAACTTGATGCGGCATCACCTCCAAACGCAGGAAGAGATACAGCCCCGCGGCAATGAGTACGACGGCGGCGAACAGTCGCCCCGGCGATTTTGAGGATCGGCGCCACGGCGATCAGCGCCGGTTCGTGGCCGCGCAGCTGTGCCGGTGATTTAGGCATGGGCCCGCCCGCGAAGTTGGCCGAAGATAAAAGCAGCCCCACAGCGCACCCATGCCGACAGGCGCGAACAAGTCGGTCCAGCGCAGCGCCAGACCTTCGGGCCGGAAACCCGGAATCACGAGCCACAACGCGTCAGCCAGGCTCGCGAACAGCAGCACGAGGCGGCGAGCAGCAAAAATGGGCGACTCTGCTTGGCGCGGCGCGAAAGCAGGATGAAAAACGGCACCGCAAAGTGGAAGGCGATGAGAAGCCATGCCCAGTATCGCCAGCTGGTCAGGGTGCGCGGGATGTACCAGCTGGTCTCGGCCGGAAGGTCGGCGATCCAGACCGTCAAATATTGCATGAAAGCCAGGTAGGCCCAGGCGAGTACCAGCGCCAGCAGCAGATTGGCCAAGCCCGTGAGTCCGGGCTGTATCTTCGCGTTGCGCGGCATCGCGTACAGGGCAACGATGGTCGCCAGGGCCGCCGACGCGAGAACCCATCCCACCGCCGCCAACAGGCCGAAGATGGTCGAATGCCAGTGCGGAAACAGCGACATGATCCAATCGATGGAAGCCAATGTCGCCGTGATGCCGTAGGCAATCAATCCGGGCGCCGCGATCCGGCTCAATCGTTCGCGGGTGACCGGCGCGTCGACCGAAACTCGCGCCCAGCGAGAACCACACACCGAAATAGATGACGCTGCGGACGATGAAAAAGGTCGGATCGAGATACCAGGACTGTGCCCGAAGCTGCGCATCCTGCGCGAGCACCAGCGGATCCGCCCAGGGATAGATCACGCGAACTCCGATCAGGAGCGGCAATGAGAATAGCGCCTGCAGTGGCAGCATTCGGATGGCGGCCTGGAGTTGCGGGCGCGCGATCCGCCCCCATTCGCCTCCGGTCAAGGGCGGCACCATGGCCAACGCCAAACTGCCGATGGACAATCCGGTGAAGAAGACAAACGCGAACAGATACGAGAGCAGGCCTGGCGCACGGCGTAGCGCCCGAGCCAAGGCACGCCAGCAGTGCCAGAGCGCCAATGAGTAAGCGAAATCAAGCGACCGTGTTTCCCGGCGGTGCGCGGCGCTCATGGCACAGTGCCCGTCGAGTCGCGCCCGG
The DNA here is from genome assembly GCA_963721095.1 of uncultured Gammaproteobacteria bacterium. GTDB lineage: Bacteria > Pseudomonadota > Gammaproteobacteria > Steroidobacterales > Steroidobacteraceae > Bog-1198. Next base: position 231,229 of record CAVRHU010000004.1, read on the forward strand.
TCATGCGCGTCGAGGCTCGTCGCCGGCGCATGCTGGCTGAGCTGCAGCGCCCTGATATAGGCGACGATGGCCCATCGATCATCGGGCGCGATGCGGTCGGCATAGGGATACATCACACCGTAGCCTTCGCTGATTACCGCATAGAAATGGCTGTCCGGTGCGTCGCGCAGGCGCGCAATGTGGTAGCTCGGCGGCGTGCGGAAAGCCGCGGCGCGCGACCATGCCATCGCCATCGCCGGCGCGGCTGTGGCACGGCGCGCAAAAGATATCGAATTGCTCGCGCCCGCGCTTCAAAAGAGTTTCGCTGATGGGCAACGGATTGGCGCCCGATGCTCCCGACACCGCCTCTGCCGGTAACCGGGCGTTGCGGCCGCTGCTGCTTTCTGCCAATGCGCCGCCGGAGTAAGGCACGCTGCCTGGTACCTGCGGCCGCGAGGAATTGCCGTCCCCGAACAGCTGTGTCGGCGTCAACGGTTTGTACTTGGCCTGATCGTACATCTGGTGCAGGCCCTTCTCGCATCCGGACAGCGCGGCAAGACACGCGGCGGCGGCCCCCAGGAGATGTGCGCAGCCGGCGAGGCGACAGAGCGCCGATCGATTGCGCGGTTTCATGGTACTGCCTCGGCGACCGAAAGCGGCGACAAGGCCTCCAGGAAATCGCGCACCGCGCGCGCCTTGAACGTTGGCTCGGACGCGCTCAGCAGCAGGAAAAACCGGTCGCTGCTGCTCCGTTCGAATCCTTTGACATCGAATAGCGGGTGGTACAGGCGCGGCAGCCGGCCCTCAATCAACATCGCAGCAATGCCGCACACGGCCGCACCCGCCAAAGTCATCTCCAGCGCGGGCGGCAGAAATGCCGGCCAGCTCAACAGCGGCCGTCCGCCGACGTTGATCGGATAGTCGTAAACCGCCGAATAACATTCCAATGCAAAGGTTGCGAGACCGCCGCCGAGTCCCCCCAGCAGCGTGAACAAAGCCACCCGCCCCTGCCCCACCTCCAAAACGGCGTCGAGCCCTTCGACCGGGCAAGGCGAATAGGCCTGGATATTCACACCGAGGCCGGCGTCACGCGCGCCCAGCGCAGCGTTGAGCAGCTGTGCTGCGGTCGAAAATTCGGCAATGAGCCCAGCCGTGCGCGTGGTCTTCATGAGGCCGCGTCTCGAGTTCGCACCAGTTTGCGCAGCTCGAACATGGACACCACCGGCAGGAGGCGCACAAACAGCAGGAATAAAAGAAAAAACAGGCCGATGGAGCCAGCAAGAAACGCAATATCCCAAAACGTCGGATAGAACATGCCCCAACTCGACGGTACGAAGTCCTGATACAGGCTGGTCACGATGAGCATGAAGCGTTCGAGCCACATACCGATCAGCACCAGAAGCGAGATCACAAACAGTGCCGCCGGACTGCGCCGGCAGCGGGCGGACCAGAGAAACTGAATTGCGAGCACGTTGCAAAAAATCGTGCCCCAGAAGATCCACGCATACGGCTCCTTGCATGCGATGCAGCGTCACGGCGATTTCATAGCGATCCATGCTGTAGAAGGCCATGAATATTTCCGTCAGGTAGCTGTAGTCCACCACCAGTCCCACCGCCAGCATCACCTTGGCAAGATTGTCCAAATGGCGGCCGGTGATGTACGCCTGCAAGCCGAGCGCGCGACGCATGGGAATGCCCAGCACCAGCACCATCGCGAAACCGGAGAACAGCGCGCCGGCGACGAAGAACGGCGGGAAAATGCTCGAGTGCCAACCGGGCAGCACGCCCTCGGAGAAATCCAGTGCCACCATGCTGTGTACGGAAAACACCAGCGGAACCGCCAGACCCGCGAGCAACAAGCTCAAGGTCTGAAATCGGCGCCATTGGCGCGCTTCACCCTGCCAGCCCAAGGCCAGAAAGCCGTAAAAGCGCGCCTTTGCGCAGGGTGGGCGCGCGATCCCGCATCGTGGCCAAATCCGGAATCATGCCCGACGTACCAATAAAGGATCGATACTGAGAGATACGCCAGGATGGCGTAGAAATCCCATTCCAGGGAGCTGCGCCATTGAGGCCAGACATTCATGATGTCGGGGTAGGGAAATAGCCAGTAGAAAAACCAGGGGCGCCCAAGATGCAGGATCGGAAAAATGCCGGACACCGAAACGGCAAATACCGTCATCGCTTCCGCGTAGCGATTGATCGAATTGCGCCATTCCTTGCCGGCGAGATACAACGCGCCGGAGATGAACGTGCCTCCCATGCCGATGCCGATCCACCATACGTAGTTGCCGATGGCGAATGCCCACGCGACCGGCATGTTGATGCCCCAGATGCCGACGCCCTCATGCAGCAATAGCGGCGATGCCGTAGGCCAGCAGCAGCGTCAACGCCAGTGCGGCCGCCATGCCCCAGCGCCACGCTCGGCCAAAGCGCCGCGTGAGGGCAATGTCGCTGACTCGGGCAGAAATGGAACCAAAGTCCTGATCCGGTGCCAGAAGCGGCGTGCTCATGCCGAATCTCCGAGCCCGGGATGGGGATTGCGCAGGCGCGCCAGATAGCTCGTGCGTGGCCGCGTGTTGAGCTCTTCGAGCAAGCTGTAGTTGCGCGTGGAGTTCTTCGCTCTCGCCACCTGTGTCTGTGGATCGGCGACATTGCCGAAGCGGATGGCTTGCGTCGGGCATACGGCCTGACACGCCGTGAGTATTTCACCGTCCGCGATGCGTCGTTTCGCCTTGTCGGCCTCGATGTGCGCGGTCTCGATGCGCTGAATGCAATAGGTGCACTTTTCCATGACGCCGCGGCGTCGAACCGTCACCTCCGGATTGCGCTGCGCCGCCAGCGATTCGGTCGTTTCGTCCTGGTATTGCAAAAAGTTGAAGCGGCGTACTTTATAGGGGCAGTTATTCGAGCAGAAGCGCGTTCCAACGCAGCGATTGTAGACCTGCACATTCAGGCCCTCATCGTCGTGGACGGTCGCGCCCGACCGGGCAGACGACCTCGCAGGGAGCGTGCTCGCACATCATGCAGGGCACGGGTTGCGAATAGGCCAGCGGGTTGTCGGGGCTTCCTTCGTAGTAGCGATCGACGCGGATCCAATGCATCTCACGCCCGCGCAGCACCTGGTCCTTGCCGACCACCGGAATGTTATTTTCCGCCTGACAGGCGATGGTGCAGGCCTTGCAGCCAATGCAGGCGTTAAGATCGATCGACATGCCCCAGGCATATTCGCCGGCCGGAAAGTCTGGATAGAGTGTCGGGGCCGGCGGATTCTTCTCGCCGCTGCCGGTTGATACCTGATCCTGCAGAATAGCGGGTCAGCGTTTGAACGCGCACTAAATCGCGGCCTTCCATGTTGAAATGATGCTGGGTACCCGCCAGCGCCGAATGGGCGCCGGTTTTTCGCAGCGTCAGTCCCTGCGCGCCCCAAGAATCAGACGATGTGCGCATTCGATAGGCATCGAATCCGATGTGATTGCCCACCCGGCCCGAAGCGCGGCGTCCGTAACCCAAATGAATGGTCACGCTGTACAAAGCCTGTCCCGGCATGATCCAAATGGGCGCGAGCACCGCGCGCTCAGCGATCCTAAGTTCGACCACATCGCCGTTGGCGAGGCTGCGTTGCTCCGCCAAACCGGGGCTGATCAGGGCAACGTTCTCCCAGGTCAACTGAGTCAGGGGCTTGGGCAATTCCTGCAGCCAACCATTGTTCGACCACTCGCCGTCACCGATCGTCGGATCCGGGCGAATCAACAATTCGAGGGGGGTCTCGCCGCCGGACGCGGGCGGTAGCGCGCGCGCCGGCCGGGCGAGAAACTCGGCGCTGACGGCGACGGCGCTGCGAGGCCGTGCGTGTATCGACGATCATCCCGGACTGCAGCGCATTGCTCCACGACCTCTCGTCCGGCAATCGCTCCTGCCACTGACGCCGCACGAGCGCCCGGCCCTCCCGCACATCGTCGCCCAGCAGCATCGCCAGCACCTCATGGGCGGATCGCCCGGCGTACAAGGGCGCCAACAGCGGCTGCGCAATGCCGGCCGTGCCGTCATATGCGCGCGCATCCGACCATGCCTCCAATGAGTGCGTCATGGGTAAATGCCACTCGGCAAGGATGCCGGTCTCATCGCGGTACAGCCCCAGATGCACCACATGCGCGACGTGGTGCAGGGCTTCGGCAAACTGCAAATCGCCGGGCGCGTTGTATGCGGGATTGCTGTCGAGGATGAGCAATGTCTCGACGGCACCCGCGCGCATCGCAGCGGCAAGTTCGGCCAAGCCGCCGGGATCTTGGCTCGAGGTCGTACGATCCGCCCGTTCGGCATAATCGAGCGTGACTCCGATATTGCCCAGCGCATTGTTCAAGACATGCCCCAATGCATGCAGCCAGGCGGGCTGCGCCTGACCGACCACCACCAGCGAAGTCCCCCGGTTTGCGTGCAAATCATCGGTGAGCGCATCGAGCCACTTCGAATGCTGCGTGTCCTGCGGGCCGCCGCTTTCGGGTGCGACACCGAGCCGGCCTGCGAGCGCGCGGGCGAACGCTTCGATGCCCCGGCTCTCCAACGCCAGGTGGTGATCGGCCATACTGCCTGTCATCGACGGGCTGGATTCCACGACATAGAGGCGGCTGGCGGCGGCCGCATCGCCGTCCGCGAATCGGCCGGCCGTATAGTCGCGCGCGTATCGCACGCTCGCGGCGGAGTCGCCGAGAAAGTCGGCGTCCAGCGAGAGGATGATCTTCGCCCGATCCAGATGCAGGCGCGTGAGCAGCGGCGCGCCGAGCGCCAAAACGGCGCCGGCGGCGGCATTGTCCTCGCCTTTGGGCCGATGCACATGCCAGTGCGCCCGCGGGTATTTTCGCAGCAACGTCTCGAGCTGGGCAATCAAGGTCGGAGAACTCGTCGCATTTGTCAGAACGCGAAATCCGGCACCGTGATCAAGCAGGTGGCGTTCGCGCAGGGCCGCCATGACCGCATCCACATCATCCCAGGTGGCCGTGTCATTTCCGTGCACGACGGTTTGCGAGCGGTCCGGGTCCCAGAGTTGCAGAACCGCCGCCTGCGCGAAGATATCCGTGGCGCCGAGACTCGCCGGATGCTGCGGATTGCCTTCAACTTTGGTCGGGCGCCCCATCTGGCTTTCGACGAGAACTCCCTGCGCAATACCATCGCGCAGCAATAGCGTGGCAAAGTACCGCGGCAGGCCGTCGACCTGGCCCGGCGGCGCGTGTACGTAGGGAACAATTTGACCTTGAGGCGGGTGGCCGCACCCACTGACTCCCGCCAAAGCGAGCGAAGCGGCCATGAACTTGAGGAAGCCGCGCCGATCAAGCAACAACGCATCGGCAAGTTGCGGCCGCTCCGTGCGCAACCATTGCAGAAACCCTTCGTTGTCGGCCAACTCCTCCAAGCTGCGCCAAAACACCGGTCCTCGCGCTTGTGCCATTCGCGAACGCGCACCGTGCCAGTCGAAACACGCCGCCCCCGTCAGCGATGACATATGGAGCAGTCCGTGAGGCGCCGGGTATCGATATCGTAGTCGACCAACAACTGCGCGCCCGGCTTATCGTGAATGCTGCTCGCCCACTTCGGATCGAACACGGCATCCCGTGGCCGCAGATAGGGCGCTGGATTGCGATGACAGTCCAGACACCACTGCATGGTGAGCGGCGCGACGCGCGCGGTCAGCGCCATTTCGTCGACCGCGCCGTGACAGGTGGCGCAGCCGACACCTTTGGCGATGTGAATGCCATGGTTGAAATAAACAAAGTCCGGCAGTTTGTGCAGTCGCTGCCAGCGCAGGATTGTCTCGCCGCGCGAAGCCTCGATGAGCGGGCTGAGCGCGGCTTGATCCGTGTAGAGCTGCGAATGACACGTCATGCAGGTCGAGACGGCGGGAATGCCCGCAAACGCTGATTTTTCCACCGCCGTATGGCAATAGCGGCAATCAATGCCGGCATCGCCGACGTGGTGCTTGTGACTGAAGGGCACCGGCTGTTCGAGCGCCTCGCCCGCGCCGGCGGGATTGGCCGTCACCGCGCGCCAACTTAAGATGCAAATGATCGCCGCCAGTATGGCGCCGAGCGTGCACAGCTTGACAAAAAAACCGAACCGCGGATGGAACAGCTGTGCCACGTCAATTCATTCAGAGGCGAATGACCTTCTTGTTTCGCCGATCAGCCGGAAATCTCCTGCCAGATTGCCATGTTTGACGCATTGAAAACATTCTTTCGACGCGCTGATGCGTTTTTACAAAAAGACAGTAAATTCTACAAAGCGAAGCGAGCAAACTTCTCTGTGCATTCCAGCGAGGCGAGTCAATGAAGCGGGGCTCGCGATGCCTCGTCAATCATCAACGGCCGCCTGAATCAGTGTTGTGAATCGCGCATGACGCGCACTGTCTGCCCGATAAATTCCACACGGCTCTACGATCGTCGGCGTAAATAGGCTCGACCTCAGAGTAATGGGACAGCACTGTTTTCGATTCGAATCCGCCGTGCCTCGCGAAGAAAAAGTTCTTCCGGTGGGATCAGATCCTTGAGTTGCTGAGCGGCCCGACCCCACAGCTTCCGCGCGTTGGCTGCCACCTTCAGTGCAAGCGAACCCGGTGAACGCGGATCACGCCCGCAATGCTTCTCGGGATACCCGAAGGTGGCTTCTGACAAAAATCTTCGCGGCCGGCTCGCACTCTTCCCTAAAACTCTTTGATTTCCCTGCCAGGCGTGCGAGATTTGGCTGTCGCTTGCGGGGACGAAGCGATTTCTAATCGAGATATAATACATAAGCTATTGATATGCCAAGAATTACATTTATATCTCACGAGGGACAACACCGCACCGTTGAGGTGGCGCCGGGAACGACGCTGATGCGCGCGGCCACGGATAATCGAGTCGTTGGCATCGACGGTGATTGCGGCGGCAATTGCGCGTGCGCCACTTGTCATGTCTATATCGATCCGGTCTGGGCGGATCGGGTTGGGGTGCGCACCGCCTGCGAAGCGGATATGTTGAATCTGGTAGCTGGATTGCGGGACAACTCGCGATTGGCATGCCAGATCGACATTGACGCCAGCTTGGATGGTCTGACCGTGGCTACGCCGGAATCACAGCATTGAAAGGAGAGACGGCATGAACGCACTCCATCCTCTCCCTGCGCGCGGAGACGAGGCGCGCGCCCGAGCATTTGAGCTTGCTCTCGATCAGATCGATCCTGCGGATCCGCAAGGATTTGTGGACGATACCGTGGGGTATGTGTTCGAGCGGCTGCGGCGCGACGACCCGGTACACCGCTCGCACAGCCCCATACCCGGAATAGACACCTATTGGTCCGTCACTCGCTATCAAGACATCATGCATGTCGACAGCCATCACGAACTGTATTCCTCCGAGAGAGGAATTACGCTGATGGACTTTCCCGATGATGATGAGCAGAAGTTGAAAATGTTCATCGCGATGGACCCGCCGAAGCACGACGAGCAGCGCAAGGCGGTGAGCCCAATCGTGGCGCCGGCCAATCTCAACAATTGGCGTGATCTGATTCGCCAGCGCACTGCCAAAGTGCTGGATAGCCTGCCGCGCGACGAGACATTCGACTGGGTGGACAAAGTGTCGATCGAGCTGACGACCTACATGTTGGCGACGTTGTTCGATTTTCCATTACACGACCGGCGGCTTCTCACTTATTGGTCGGACATCTCCACCTCCAACAAGCTGACCAACCCCGACGCGCCCGAGCCCGAAGTTCGCATGGCTGAATTACGCAAGATGTTGGAGTACTTCACGCGCTTATGGAATGAGCGTGTCAATGAAGCGCCCCGCTCCGACCTGATCTCGATGTTGGCGCACGGCCCGGCGACCCGCAACATGGGCCCGCTCGAATACATGGGCAATCTCGTGCTGCTGATCGTTGGCGGCAACGACACGACACGAAACTCGATGACCGGCGGCCTGCTGGCAATGAATGATTTTCCGGAGGAAATGGCCAAGCTGCGCGCGAATCCCGCGCTGATTGAAGGCATGGTCTCCGAGATCATCCGCTGGCAGACACCGTTGGCTTATATGCGGCGCACCGCCATGGCCGACACCGAGCTCGGCGGCAAGCAAATCAAGAAGGGCGACAAGCTCGCGATGTGGTACTTGTCGGGCAATCGAGATGCGAGCGCGATTCGCGATCCGGATCGCTTCATCGTCGACCGCGAACGCCCTCGTCAGCATCTGTCATTTGGCTTCGGGATACACCGTTGCGTCGGCAATCGGTTGGCCGAACTGCAGCTCAAGATTTTATGGGAGGAGATTTTGCTGCGTTTCCAACGTATCGAGGTGGTCGGCGAGCCGGTCAGCGTGCGCTCGGCTTTCGTGCGCGGTTTCAGCAAATTGCCGGTCAGGGTCAGCTGAAATGAGCTCCCCTCTTTCCTCAATAACTCCCGGCGGCATCAATGCGCCTCTTCCAGTTCGCTGCTGCCATAGAGCGCAGAATCCTTGGGAATTGGCTCGTTCCAAATAAAATGACTGAACCAGTCGAGGTTCGCCTGCAACAGCGCCAGCGCCGATTTGGGTTTGTCGATACCGTGGCCAAATCCGGTGTACAGAATCAATCGCGAATCGACGTGCTGGTCCAGCAATCCTCGATAGAGCTCAAAAGAGTCCGGCACGGGTACTCGATGGTCCGCGCTGCCCTGCTGAATCAGTGTCGGAGTTTTCGCCTGGCGAATGGTGGTGATCGGCGAGGTCTTGGCGTAGATCTGCGGATCATCCCAGGGAGTCGCTCCCAAATATTGCAGCGTAAAGGGCGTGATATCGGTGCTGACGTAGTAGGTGGTCCAATCGCTGATGCCCGCGCCCACGGAAATGGCCTTGAATCGATCCGTGTGCGTCGTGAGAAAGGCGGAGATATAACCGCCCTGTGACCAGCCCATCGAGGCCAACTTGTTGGGATCACCAGGCCTTTGGCGATCAAGGAATCTACGCCGCTCATGACGTCCCACATGTCGCCGACGCCCAAGTTACGCACATTGAGTGCGCGGAATTTGGCGCCATAGCCGGCGCTGCCACGATAATTGGGCTCGAGGATCAAAGCGCCCTTTTCCAGAAAAGCTTGCACCGGATACGCATAGTCATTCGGCAAAAACCGGGGCTGCGATACGCCCGTGGGGCCGCCATGGATTTTGACCAGCAGCGGGTACTTGCGCCTGGGATCATAGTCCGCGGGCTTGTGCAGAACCCCTTCAATGACGGTGCCGTCCTTGCTCTTCCAGGAGACCACCTCCACGCTGCCGAGCTTCCAACTGCTGACCTGGGCGGTCAGGTCAGTAAGTTTCTTCGGCGCAAACGCCTTCGCGCTCGAGAAATAAAGTTCGGTCAGATGGGTCGCATCGTCGGCCGTGAAAGCAATGGCATCGCCATCGGGCGTCACCGTCGCCTCATTGATGATCAGACGATCATCCGCAGAAACAGGTTGGATCTGCCAGGTCGATGGGTCCAGACGGAACAGTTTTGCCGTCATCTTCTGGGTGGCGTCGAAATACAGCCCGCTCGGCACCCAGGCGATCGCATTCGGATCCTCATCGAAACTTCGGGTCAGATCGCGAACGTCCGCGGCGCTGACGGCGGGCCGCTTCAGCACGGCGGCAAGATCGACCAATGCGATGTGCCGATTGGCATAGAAGAAATTCGGCTGGCCGAGGCTGCTCACGAAGGCAAGTTGCTTGCCGTCCAAGGAAAACATCGGCGAGCTGTCCGGGCCTGGTAGGGCGACAATTTTCGACACGGCCCCGGCGGCGGATCCGGTCCGCGGCAGATCCATCAAATAGATATCTTCATCCTTGATGAACGCCAACAGCGGATTGTGGCCCGCACTGAAGGCTATGCGGTCGACTGCGGGGAAATCGCGAACGATTTGATGCTCAATGTGGGATCGGAGGTGAGTTGCTGCGCGGTTTGCGGCTGCAGGACCTTGATCGCGGCTTCGGCATCGACCCACCACAACTGATGTTGTTCGAAATCCTTCTCGACGACGTCGTAGGAGCTGTAGCGCTCTCGACGCGCCTTGACGGCTTTGTTCGCAGGTTCTGCGGCGGTAAAGACAATCCGTTTGCCATCCTTCGACCATTGAAACTCATCGACATCGGTCTCGGATTTCGTGAGGGGCCACGCTTCGCCGCCATCGGGGGCGATCAGCCAAATCTGCTTTGCCGCCGGCTTGGCCGCATCCGTGGCGCTCTTGCCGCCGTCTTTTGAAGCGGTACTCTCTTTGGAAGCGAGATCTTTTTCGACTGCCGCATAGCGGTTCGATGACGTTCGCCTCCCGCTCGGTCACAAAGGCGAGCCACCGTCCGTCGGGGGACCAGGCCGCCGCACCGACGGACTTCTTTCCTCGAGTCAGCTGCACTGTCTTGCCGCTGCCGACATCGGCCCGCCATAGCTGCCAGACAAATTCATCGTCCTTCCAATTGGTCTCGCGCTGCAGGTAGGCGATCGAGCGTGCGTCGGGCGAGATAGCGGGTGCGCGAATGCTCGTGCGGCTCAAGGACTCCGCAAGTGTCGCCACGTGCGAGCCTTGGCCAAACGCCGAAAGCGGCAGCCCGCCCGCGCGCACATGACTACATCAGGCCCGCTGAGCTCCATTCTCATAAATTGTTCCTCGCCCTGCATCGCTACTTGCCTACTTGTACCGGAATGGGCGGCGCCGTCTTGCGCGGAATTTCCGGCGCATTTTTCAGCTGCTGCAACACCTCGGCGATCGCCGCATCCAGCTGCACGTCATTGCCGGCATTGACCGCGAGGGGATCCAAGGGCACCTCGACATCCGGCGCCACGCCTTCATTCTCGACGCGCCACTCGCCTTCCGGAGTAAAGACGCGGAAGAACGGCACCGTGAGAAATCCACCATCAATCAGCGACGGATTGGCGGATATCCCGATCAATCCGCCCCAGGTGCGCGTGCCGATGAGTTTGCCGAGGCCAAGTCTTTTGAAGCCGTAGGGCAGAAAATCGCCGCCGGATCCTGCATCCTGATCGATTAACATGGCTTTGGGTCCGTAGATGGCGCCGGCCGGCGTGTTGAATACCAAGGCGTCACGGTCCTTCCATCCCGAAAGATACTTGCGGTTCAGGACCTCCAAGACATAGTTGGCGGCTTGGCCGCCGCTGTTGCGGCGATCGTCGACGATGATCGCCGGCTTATCGACCTGGGCAAAGAACATGCGGTTGAAAAACGTGTAACCATCGCCGGCCGTATCGGGCAGGTACACATACGCCACTTTACCGCCGCTCTTGCGCTCCACGTATTCGCGATTGGCTTCGACCCAATTCCATTGGCGCAGCGCCGCCTCATTCGCGATGGGAATGACCACCGCGGTGTGCGGAGCCGATTTGACCTGCGCGGCTCACGGTCAGAGGACACCTGTTTGCCCGCCGTGCCTTCGAGCAGCGAGAAAATGTTCACCGATCCGTCCAACGGATGTCCGTTGATCGCCAGTATCGCATCGCCTTCTTCGACGTCGACTCCGGCAGTCGCGAGCGGCGCGACGATGAACGGATTCCACCGATCGCCATGATAGATCTTTTGAATTCGATATTGGTTGTTCTCGACCATGAAGTCGGCGCCCAATAGAGCCGGTGCCGGTGGGTGTCGCCGAATAAACGTCGCCGCCGCCGGTGCGGTTATGCCCCACCTGCATTTCGCCGATCATTTCCACCAACAGCTCGCTCAGGTCTTCGCGACGCTGCACGAACGGCAGCAGCGGCTCATAGCGCGCGCGGATGGCGGCCCAAGGCAGCCCATGCATCTTGGGGTCGTAGAAATACTGCTGCTCCATGCGCCACGCTTCATCGAAGATCTGCCGCCACTCCTGACGCGGATCGATGAGCATCCTGCACGTTGCTCAAATCGACGGGTTTCGAGTCGAGCTTCTCGTTGGCGTCCGCAACTTCCAGCTTGGCTTCGCCCAGTGTGAAGAGCAGCTTCTTTCCGGTCGGCGCTGGCCGAGAAGTCGACAAGATGGGATTTGAGCAGCTTCTCCTCGCGTTCCTCAAAATTGAACCGATAAAGATCCGCGTCGGCATTGCCGTTGGGACCGGGAGGTTCGAGGATTGAGCCGGGCTGCCGTCGGGCAAGGTAGAACAGCGCGCCATCGGCGCCGACGACGAGACGCTCATAGTTGCGTTCCGCGACGGGGATGGGCACAAATCGTTGCGACAGCCCGGCCACATCGACGCGCGTGGGTTTGACCGGTTCGTCAGCTTTATTGTCCTCGCCGCCCTTTCTTGGCTTTCGCCCCCGCCTTACCCGAATCCTGGTCCGAATCCTTATCTTTGTCCTTATCTTTGTCCTTATCCTTGTCGAGGGTCTTGTCGCCCTTCGCGTCCTCATCTCCGCTCTTCGGCGGCAGGGGCGAATGCCCGGCGGCGGAAAGCACCGCCGCATACATGGCGCATGCGCAGCGGACGCTCTTGCGTCGACATATCGAGCGACACGCGGGTCGGGCCGGCGTCGATGGATGCGGTGAAATAAAGCAGATCGTTGCTGCCGAAAACCGGCGTATCGGTTTGCACGAAGACGTCGGTCAGGTCGATATTTTTCGGCGGCGGCGAAACTATGCAGCCGTACTTGCGTAAAATAGTTCTCGCCGATCACGGTATAGGCGAGCCACTGGCTGTCGGGCGAGAAATCCACGTGAAAATTGAGCCGGCGAGGCGTCGAATCGATCGAGCGCGACCGCATCGGTCGTGAGGTCGATCGCGTAAAGATGCAGATGATTGTCTTCGAAACACAGCGCGGCGGCCATCCGGCGACCAAGCCGAGCAACGTAAAGTAGCCCATCTTGCCGAGCGCGTGCCGTACGGGCTTCTCCAGACCCGCGGCATCGCGAGTCAGCAGCGCCTGCGTACCGCCATCGTCGCTCAAATAAGCGACATGCTGACCGTCCTTGCTCCAAAGCGCATCGGATTCGCGCACCCCGGAAGTTGCAGTCAGATTGCGAACCGAGCCGTCTTTGACCGGCACACTGAAGACATCACCGCGCGCGGTGACCAGCACCCGCTTACCTGATGGGGACAGATGCGCGGAAGTGATGTTCTTGGCGGCGTTCTTCCACTGCGGCCGCGCCTGCAGGGACTGCAACTCCAGATGGATCGCCAGCGGCTGAACTTCGCCGCTCGGTCACATCGAGCGTTTTCAACTGACCGCCGGCCTCGTACACGATGGTGTGCTCATACGCGCCGGCGTTGCGCACGTCCCACACAGTTTCATGCGTAAGCTGCCGCACCGCATGCGTGTGCGCGTCATAGAGGTACAGGTTCGCGGCGCCGTCGTTGCGGTCGGAAATAAAGGCAATATCCTCGCCAATCCACATCGGATCGCTGTCCGAGGCATTCACGTGCGGGATTTTTTCCAACTGATTGCCGGCTGAGATCGATGATCCAGATCGGCGGGGTGTCGCCGCCGCGATGCTGGCGCCAACCGCTGACCCCGGAGTAGGCCATGATGTAAGGGCGATAGGCCAGGCGCTTGCCGTCGGAGGACCACGACCCCCTCGACCGCGACAGCCTTCATGACTTTCCTTTCATAGCCCCCGGTGAGCGCCACCTCATAAAGCTGGCCGCTGCGGCTGTTGGCGATTTCGCGATTGGAAGTGAACAACACCCTCTTGCCGTCCGGGCTCCATCCGGTCACCACATCCGCCGCCGGATGCCAGGTTAGACGGCGAGGTTGGCCGCCCTCGGTGGGCACGACATACACATCGGTGTTGTTATCGTAGTTGGCCGAGAACGCGATCCAGCGCCCGTCGGGCGAAAAGTGCGGTGCAAACTCGGACGCGGGATGCGCGGTAATTCTGATCGGGTGGTGGCCGTCGCGATCGCTGATCCAAATATCGCCGCCATAGACGAAGGCCAGATGATCTTTTGATACGGCGGGTTGGCGCAGCAGCCGCGTATCCGGCTCATCCGCGGCGTTAACGGTGCCGCACTGCATTAACAATAAGACGCCCAATACCTGAAGTACGAGTCCGCGCTGCTGCATAACACCCCTGCTTTTATTTGGTTGTAAATCGTTCGTACTCGAAATCGATTTTGCCGCGCCGCGCGCTAGTTGCGTGGTCCGGCAAGCCCGGACAGCTCTGACCAGCAATAGCGAACGGCGTTCACTTGCGTTCCGTCGGGCGCGAGCTCGGCGTGGCGCAGGGTGACGGCCCCGCCCAGCCGCTCATAGAACCGGCGCGCCCCGAATTTTGCTCGTATGCGCATAGATGCAAGCGGCCGGAAGGATTGGAGCGCCATACCTGCTGCGCCACGGCCGTCATGAGCTGCCGTCCCAGGCCCTTCCCTTTGAGATCGGGAACCACATGCAAGTTGTCCAACAAACAACCCCACTCAGGATCCGCCTCCAGATACGCGCACGCGAAACCGCGAATCGCTCCTTCTTGCTCGTCCACCAAGCACAATCTGGTCGGCTCGATCCGGCTCAGCAAGGCGGCCATGCCACAGCACACGGCGATTCTCGGGCAGCGGGCCTTGCAGGAAATCGTCGCTGAGAATTCCACGGTAGGCGCGTCTGCCAGCTTCGGGTGTGCAGCTGCGCAATTGCGCCGGCATCCGCCGAGTCCCGCTGCACGAATCGTCATGAGTTTCTCAGCGCGCGCGAAGGACGATTTGGTCGGCTTCTTCCGTGGCCTGAAGATCGAAGGCGTGTTCCAAGCTCTTGACCCATCCGCCGATATTTTCGCGTTCTACCGTGCCCGTGATGACCAGTGCGCCCATGCTTTCGGTTTCCAACACAATGGGTTTGCGAGCATAGCGATTCACATCCTCCAACACATAGCGCAGCGGTTGCAAGTGAAACGCCAGATGCCCGATCTGCCATCCCGTGGCAGGATCTTCCATTTTCGTGGGTTCTTCGATGCCTGCGCGGCCCGCGGTGGTTTGTTGACCCGCGCTCACGCGCACGCTGCGCAGCTTGGGCTTGAATTCTTGCAGCAAGGACACCGGCAGCAGGCCCGCGACCGGATTGACCTCGACGCGGCCCTCGGTGACGGAGACGACCGCTCGGTCGCTGTCTCGCTCTACATTGAATTCCGTACCCACCGCGATGATGGTTGCATCGCCGGCTCGCACTTTGAACGGACGCGCCGAGTCTTTCGCGACCTTGAAGAGCGCTTCTCCCCGGCTAAGATCGATGGCGCGTACTTTGTCCGACAGTGCCACCTCGATGCGCGTGTCGCCGCCGAGGGAGACGATCGAACCGTCGGCCAGGGTCACGCTGCGATTCTCGCCGATCGCGGTTTCGTACGCGCTCGCTCCGGCGGGCACCTTCGGTAGGCGAAGATGAGGGCGATGAGCGCAAAGGAAGCGGCGACCGCCAGCGTAGCCCATGGCCAGCGCTGCGCGCGACGCGGTTTCCAGCCCCCGATGGGAACGGATGCGTCATAGCGATCGCGCGCCAACAGGGCCGCCGGCAGGGCTGCGGGCGCCGGAAGATCGCGTAACGCCTGCGAAATCTCTTCCATGCGCGCAAAGGCCTCGGCGTTGGCCGGGTTCTGGTGAATCCACGCCTGCCACGCGAGCGTTTCCTCGAGCGATATCTCGGTGCTCTGCAGCCGGACCAGCCAGTCGGCGGCCTTGAGTTGCAGGGGGTCGTTTTCGATTTCGCTCGAAATCGGCGTGAGTTGATCAGACATGGCGTTCAAGGTCCATGTGAGCGCGGCAGTGGAGCAAAGCCCTGACGACGTATTTGCGCACCATGCTGTCCGTAATGCCAAGCCGGCGTGCGATGGTTGCGACATCCAGTCCTTGGATTTGATTCATGACGAAGGACTCCCGGCACTTTGGCGGCATGTTGTCGATGAGAGCGCCCAGTTGGCGCAGTGTTTGCTCGCCGGAGAGTTGTCGTTCCGGCGTGCGGTTTTCGGTCAATTCGGTGAAGAGCTGGCGGCCGGCGACCTTGTCGAAGTTTTGATGCCGTCTGCCCCGATCAATGGCGATGTTGGCGGCGGTCTTGAAGAGAAAAGCGCGCAGGTAACTGATGGCGCCCGGCTGATCCAGGCTCAAGAGCCGGACATAAGCTTCTTGAGCAACTTCAAGCGCCTCATTGTGAGAACCCACCCGACCGCGCAAAAAACGAATCAAGGCTTCATTGTGTTCGCGAAATAGCCGTTCGACCACGCTCGCGCGCGATTCCTCGCCGTTAGCGACAGGGTCAGCCACCTGCTGAGGGTTGGGCGGCGGCACACTCACTGACATCACCATGAGGGGTTTTTCTAGTTCCTCTAGCTTAGACGAATGAGGGGCGGAAAACGGGAATGCACCCGCCCCAGCTCGCTGGGTTCGGCGCCGCGCCCTTCTCATTTCTCCCCACCCGGCTATTTGACCACGCAATCAACCACTGCATGGATAATTTGACGGCTTTTGTAGCCTTCGAGCCACATCTCGGTAACCACTGCCGCCCCGGGGTCCGCGCATCATGACGGGCGCCTGTGCTCTTGGCGCAACAGCGAGAAATTTTTTAATAAAAGCGTCAGAATGCATTCCCGTATTCGGATTCTCATTCGTCTTATCACCTAACAAGCGGATATCGAGCCGCGTAAGGGGAAGCCAATGATTGCAAAGAGAGTCGTCGAACAACTGGTGCGCGGCGCGGCTGCGCTGCTTATGGTCCTCGGCGTATCAGTCGCCGGTACAGCGCCGAGTCTCGCGGCGATTGATCTTTCCCAGCAGAGACAGTTTGATATCGCACCGCAACAGCTCTCCTCTGCGCTGCTGAAATTCTCCGCTCAATCGGATATTCAAGTGACGGTTCCCGGCCAGCTGGCCGAGGGCAAGCAATCCCGCGGCGTCGTCGGCAAGTACAACGCCGGCAGCGCGCTGGCGATTCTGCTCAAGGACACGACCCTTCGCTATGACGTTGTCGACGGCGGCACGGTGGTCATCACCGGGCCGGCGGAGCGCAAGGCCGCCGCACGCAGCGATTTTCAAAAAGTAAATGATCCGGTGCTCGCGGCCGCGATGGCCCCCTCGGGCCAGGAAATCCGACTTGCGCAGAGCGCTACAACCGTCGCGCAGACACCGGCAGTTCAAAACCCCAGCGCGCCAGCCGTCACTTCCGCTTTGAGCGGACCCAACCCAGATCTCACCGAGATTGTGGTGACCGGTACTTCGATCAAGGGTCTGGATGCTGAAAGTGCCCTGCCCGTGACGGTACTGAGAGCGGACGATATCGCAAGAACCGGTGCGACTTCCGCGGAAGATCTCTTCCGCTACATCAGTTCCGCGAGCAGTTCCGGCAACACGGTGCAGGCGCAAGCCACCGGCTTTCAAACAGGATCGATCTCCACCATATCGCTGCGCGGCCTGACCTCGGCGCGAACCCTGGTCCTCATCAACGGTTTGCGTTCCGCGCCTTATGGCGGCGGATCGACGGGCACCGCCGGCAATTCGGTCGACATCAGCGCCATACCGATCGCGGCCATCGAGCGGGTGGAAATCTTAAAAGACGGGGCTTCCGCGATCTACGGCAGCGACGCCATCGCAGGCGTGGTGAACTTTATTTTGCGCGACGATTTTCAGGGCGTTGATGCCAACGTCTATGGCGGTGCACCGACCCGATCCGGCGGCGGCACCGAGCAGCAAGGCAACTTCTTCGGCGGCATCGGTGATCTGAAGACCGACCGCTATAACATCACCTTGGGACTAAGTTTCGACCATACGCAAGAAATCCTCGGTGATACACGCTCCTTCGCGACTCGTTACACTCCGCAATACGGCAACGACGTCACCTCCTCTTTTGCCTTTCCGGCCAATATCGCGGTATTCCCAAAAACCGCCGGCCAACCGACCACGATCAACCCCGCAGTGGGAGCGTGCGCGCCATCGCTCAATGACGTGAACTTTCCGGCCCAGTGCCGCTTTGACAACTCGCCATTCGATTCGGTGCAGCCCGACGTCAAAAAGGGTAACGGCTTGTTGAATGCGCATTTCCAGCTCACCGACACGACTCAGTTGTACGGGCAATTGAGCTTCGCGCAGGTCGAAACGCTCACGCAGGTGCAGCCGGTGCCGCTCTCATATCAAAACCCGCTGCTGGCCGGCAATCCGTTTCTTGCGTATCAGGCCAATTTGCTGGCGACGCAATATCCGACCTATCACAATCCGGCGATTACACCGACCGCCGCGGCGTTCCTGTTGCCGCCGAGCAGCCCGTACTATCCGACTGCTTTCGCCGCGGCCAATGGCATGGCGGGACTGCCGTTGAACTTGATCTATCGCGACTTTGCCAATGGCCCTCGATTGGAGGACGACACGGCGGACACCACCCGAGCCGTGGGCGGTTGGAAAGGCAACCTGGCGGGTTGGGACTTCGACACCTCGATCCTCTACAGCCAGGTTAAGGTGAAGGAAGATTTGAAGTCCGGTTTCCCGCTGTATTCCGAAATTATGCCGCTCTTGGACACCGGCGTGATCAATCCCTTTGGACCGACCACCGACCCGGCCGCACTCGCGGAGGCCAAGGCCGCGGAGTTCGTCGGTCAGGACTGGAGCTCCACGACCTCGCTCACCAGCCTGTCCGGCCATGCGAGCCGAGCTCTGTTTGATCTGCCGGGTGGACCGTTCAGTGCCGCCGTGGGTGCAGAAGTGCGCCGCGAGACCTTCATCTACAATCCTTCCGGACCGATCCAAACCGGCGATATCACCGGCGAGGGCGGCAACCAGCTGCCGGAAAATGCGGCACGAAGTGTTGAGTCGGGATACCTTGAAGTGAACATGCCGATTGTGCACTCCCTGGACGCCGACGCCGCGGTTCGCTATGACCATTACCAGAATGTGGGCAGCACCGTGAACCCCAAGGGTTCGTTGAAATTCCAGCCAGTCGATTGGTGGTTGTTGCGCACATCGGTGGGTTCCGGTTTCCGCGCACCGTCACTGACCGATTTGTATGCAGCGCAGGCCACCAGCGTCACCTCGAACGGTACGCGTGACCCGATCAAGTGCCCGACCTTCGATCCGAACAATCCGGCGTGCAGCTTCCAGTTCACCACCGTGACGGGCGGCAACCCCAACCTGAAACCGGAAAAGTCGACCACCATCACCGTCGGCACGGTGTTTGAACCCACGAGAAACTTCACCATCGGCTTCGATAGCTTCTGGATCTACCTGAAGAATACGATTGTCGTCGGTGGACTTCCGGTGTCGGTCATTTTGCAAAATGCCGCTTCCGCGACGCAGTTCGCCAGCCTGATCCAGCGCGATGCCAATGGCAATATCGTGTTCATCAGCCAGACCAACGCGAATCTGTTCAAAACGAGCCTCAGCGGCACCGATGTTGATTTCAAATACGCCTTCGACATCGGTAATTACGGCCGCATCACCCTGTTGCTCGACGGCACTTATTTCTACAAATTTGACGAACAGAATCCGAACGGAAGCTGGACGGACGAAATCGACAAGGGCGTGAGCACCGAGCCCGGGGTCATTTCCCGCTGGCGCCATACCGCTTCGTTCGTTTACAGCATCGGTGACTGGGATGCATCGCTCATAGAACACTACCAAAAGCGGTATCACGACTCCGCCGGGAACATCACGGGAGCGACTCGCTTTGTGAGCGCTTATGATACTTTGGACCTGCAGGCGTCCTATCACCTGAACAAGGCGTGGACCTTCACCGGCGGCGTAATCAACATCGCCGACACGGCCCCGCCGTATGCCAACTATGCCGCATCGGCGAACAATTTCGTCGGCGGTTACGACTTGTCGTACGGCGATCCGCGGGGACGATTCGTTTACGGTCGTGTCGCATTCCAGTTCCGCTAATTAGAACGAGCGCAATCCGATGCTTCATAGGCCGCCTCAACCGAGGCGGCCTTTTCATTTCGGCGTGGTTTCGGCTGAAAGAGAGCCTCCCGCTGAAAGGCGGCCTCTCGCCAAAAGGCAACCTCTCGCCAAAAGGCAACCCGTCACTGTTGTTGAAGGAGCGCGATCGCCACCGACGACATGGCCGTCACACCGGCGCGCAAAGTCGGTTCGGGAACAGGTTGAAATAAGGCGTTGTGCGGCCCCGGCAATGATTTGCCGGCCGCCCGGGCGGAAGCCAATTTGCCCGCGTCCATCGCGCCCAAACCGAACATCAACGCCGGTATCTGATGTCCCTCGAGACCAAAATTACCGAAATCTTCGCTCTCCATGACTGGCGTGGAGGTCAGTACATTCTGCGCGCCCAGTGAGCCGACCAGGGCGGCCTTGGCCCTTGCGGTCAGAGCAGGATCGTTATACATCACGGGCGCCGATTCGTTCTCGAGCACGCTGACGATGGGCGCAAGATTCTCGGGAACCCCGGCGGACAGCGCCACGCCGGCGGCGATGCGCCGGACGCCATCAACGATGATCTGGCGCGCCCGGTCGCTGAAGGCGCGCGCCGTGATTTCCAACTTGACCTCATCGGGGATGATGTTGCGCTTGGTGCCGCCGTGAATGGTGCCGACGGTGACCACCGCGGGATCGCTCGGATCCTCGGCGCGGCTGACGATGGTTTGCAGCTGCACGATGAACTCTCCCGCCATGACCACCGGATCCTTGGCCGTCTGCGGGTGCGCGCCATGCCCGCCTATGCCGCGCAAGGTGACGTCAATCGATGTGGATCCGGCTTGGGCGGCACCGCTGACCAACGCGACGGTGCCCGCGGCAAGCTGATTGGTATCGTGCAGCGCCACGGCGAAATCGGGTTTGCCGAACCGCTCATAGAGATGATCGGCCAGCATCGCTTTGGAGCCGTCGATGGTCTCTTCGGAAGGCTGTCCAATCAACATCAGTGTGCCGTGCCACTGCGATCGCATCGCCGCCAACGCGCGCGCAGTGCCGATCATCGTGGTGACGTGCACATCGTGTCCGCACGCGTGCATCACGCCGACTTCCTGGCCGGCCGCATTTTTGGCAGTCACGCGGCTTGCGTAGGGCACCTGGGTTTGCTCGACGATGGGCAACGCATCCATGTCGGTGCGAATCAAGACTCTGGGTCCCGCGCCGTTCTCGAGAATCGCGACTACTCCGTAGGCCGAAGATCCGTCCGGATACTTGCCGACTCTCTCAGTCACGGTATATCCCGCTTTGCGCAGTTCCGCAGCGAGAATCCCCGCCGTACGCGCTTCATGGTGCGACAGTTCGGGATGCGAATGAATGTCTTTATAAATGTTGACCAGCCCCGGCAGTTGCGGGGCTACCAAGGAATCGAGGTTCTGTGCGCTCGCCGCCAAGGCGAACGAGCAGAGCAACGGCGCGACCAGCGACGTGTATGGCATGTGATCTCCGGCTGAGGGTTCCCCGCGTAAGCTTACACAAAAGCGGAGCGCCGCCCATGCGCCTGCGCTATCTAAGCGGGCTGCAGCGGTATAAGTCGATGGAGGTCGGCGCTTGGCTGGAAGTTTTGTAGACGACCACATAGTCGATGCCGACGACGATTTTAACGCCGACGAGGCCGCGGACATTCTTATAGGTTTTATCATGAGAGAGGTCGATTTCGCTCGAGCCGATAAGTGTCTTGCGGTACCAGGCCTCGACGGTCGTCAGCGAATCCCCGGTATCCGCCCAAAAGCGCATGCACCAGTGCCCGAGCGTGTCGGTCTTGAAGGTGCCGTCCATCACAGCGCTGCTCAGATTAGGATACGCGGGCAGACCGGTTAGATTGCTGGTATCGGCGCAGAGCGGCGGCGCGAACACGAGCAGTTGCACTGCCACGAGTGTCGCGGCGAAATCTCTGCGCAGACGTGTCGGCATGGCTCTGCAGATCTCGTGGGAGCTATCCGCAGTTTATCGGCGAACCCTCAGGATCCTTGAGCACTGTAGCCCATCGCTGACAGCAATGGCGGGAGGCCGCCGACGGTGGCCCTGCGGCGCGGCGGGTATGATGGAGCCTTCAATCTGGAGAAAACATGACAAATATTCAAAGAATCCTTCGGGGAGCGATCCTGCTGGGCCTCATCGGCCTCTCATCCGCCTGCGTGGTTGCGGGACCGGGCTACCATGAGGGCTACTACGATCGCGATCACCACCGCTACTGGCACGAGAACGGCTGGCACGACTGCGGCGAACGCGACGATCATTGCCGCTGATCGCACGACCTTGTTTGATGCTCAAGATCCGGGCGGGGGCGCCTGGATCTTGAGCGCGCCGTGCCGCGGCTAACGCGGTTGCATCCGAATACCGCCGTCGACGCGAATACATTCACCGTTGATGTAATCGTTCTCGACGATCGCCATTGCCAATTGCGCAATCTCCCCCGGCTTACCCAGTCTTTTTGGATACAGCACCGATTTGGCGAGCGCGTCCAGCACCTCCGTGGGCAACGATCCCAGCAGCGGCGTCTCAATCAATCCAGGCGCGATGGTATTGACGCGGATCCCGATGCCCGACAAATCGCGCGCCATGGGCAGGGTCATGCCCACCACCCCGGCCTTGCTGGCGCCGTAGGCAACCTGTCCGATCTGCCCGTCGTAAGCCGCGACCGACGCGATATTCACGATCACCCCGCGAGCTCCGTTTGAGTCCAGCGGTTGATTCTTCGCCATCTGTTCTGCGCACAACCGCGCGACATTGAAGGTGCCCGTCAAATTGACGGCGATGGTTTTGTTCCATGCCGCCAGCGGGAAGGGGCCATCCTTGCCAAAGGTTTTGTGCGCACTGCCAATCCCCGCGCAATTGACGCAAATGTGAATCGCGCCGAATGCACCCATGGTGGTCTTTATGGCGGAGACAATGGAACTCTCCTCGGCGACGTTGACCTTTTGGAACAGCGCGCCGGCACCTAAGTCTCTGGCCATGTCCTGCCCGGCGGCCTCATTGAGATCAAAAATGGCGACGCGTCCGCCCTTTTCTGCCAAAGCCTGCGCTATCGCCCGGCCGATGCCAGAGGCTCCGCCTGTGACCACCGCCCCTGCTCCCGCAATTTTCATGACCACTCCTTTGTTACTTTATGTAATATTATTATATATTTATACATATTACTTAATGTTATACATAGGTACAATATGACCCGCTCCGACAGCCACACAGTGTATCGTCGCGCAATGAATTCAGCACAAGGCTCCAACACTCTCGCCCGCTACAACGGCGGTGCCATCGCATTTCACTGGCTCATGTTCTTCTTGGTTGTGTGCGTCGGGACGTTGGGCCTCCTGCACGATTCCTGGCCGAAGCAAACCCAGGGCTTCTGGATCAACATCCATGCGCTGCTGGGACTTCTGTTGTGGTTCACCTTGATGGCACGGTTCTGGTGGCGCCGCCGGCATCGGCCGCCGCCGCTCATGGATAGCGTCGGAGAATTCTCGCGCCGAACGTCGGCAGTGGTGCACTACGGTCTGTATGCCCTGCTCTTGATCACGCCCATCGTCGGAATCATCACGTTCGTGTATCACGGTCGCGTCTTTGATTTCGGCTTGTTCAAAATCGACCTTGGGATCAAGTCGAACCGCGCCATCTTTCATCCGACCGAAGATCTACACCAATACCTGGCGTACGCGATTTTCGCTCTTGCGGGCCTCCATGCACTGGCCGCCCTTTGGCATCAGTTCATTTTGCGCGATGGGCTGCTGGCTCGCATGTGGCCGGCGCGGCACTGAGAACCGTTCGAATCGATCGCCAAGGGATGTCGGTGCAACCCTGACATTCAATGGCGACTCTGCGCCCTTGCCGTCGGCGTACGGCGCGATCAAGCTCCCAAAGGCAATGAGGGCAACATCGTGAAGAAGTTCTTGAAGGCGATCGCCTGCGGCAGTTTGATCCTGGGTGCCCAGACGCTCGCCGCCCGCCCTGAGAGTTCGGCCGTCATTGCAAAACAGCAGCTCCATGAGTGCATGAGCAAACGAATGTCCGCGGATCGCAGCCTGTCCTACAATGAAGCGATGCGCGTATGCAAAGAGCGCTTGCAGCAGCCCAAAGATCTGGCCTCGAACAATCCAATTGCGACGGGAATCAAGGGCCGCTGAACTTCGATCAGTCGGTGCCCGAATCCATCGGTGCTCTATTTTTGCGGAGCCGGGGCTGAGGCAGCCTTCGACGGGTCAATATCGAGCTTGGGCACGCCGAATTGGCCTTCGAGCTTATGCAGCTTATCCAGGTCTATCGCTCCCACAATGTTCACGATCGTAAATTGCCGCGGCTCGCTGGCAATGAGGGCAAGACCGATCGCCTGGTTGTGGTCGAGCATGATGTAGATATCGACGTCCGCGTGCGTCTTGCGGCTATGCGTTTGCACCAGCCGATTCCAGCCCGGCGCCGACAACTGACTTCTCACCGCATCGATATCGGCCTGCTGATAGGCAGAATCCTTGTCGAAGGTATAGCTGCGCACATAGATGCCCTGCAGCCCCTTGAGCACCTGCATGGTCGCCGCGTCTTGCGGATCGCTGCTGTCGAGAAACTTCGCCGCCAATCCCAGCAGTCCCGGATCCAAGGTAATGGTCACCGACTCCGTCGCCTTCTGCGCCAGTGCACTGAAGTTTGGAATGGAGAGCTTGGGGTTTGGCGCCGCGAGGCCGAGCGCGGGTACTAGGATCGCGAGAAGTAGCCATGATCCGCGCAGTCTCATACGGAATTTCCTTCGTCAGTCAGCGTCGTGGACTGGCTCTTCACCGCTTCATAGGCCAGGTTCAGTTTCTGGCTCGTGACCCGCAGCGCCTCCAGGACTTCGCGGCGCGCCTCAAGGCCGCTTTGCTGCATTCTTTGCTGCTCCAAATGCTGATGCACGCCGACGGCCAGAATCACTGACGCCGCCAAGCTGGCGGAAAACCACCACGCCAGAGGGCGCAAGCGCGGCGCGGCGTGGGCGGATTTGCGCGCCGGCGCCTGCTGGCTCGTCACCTTCGCCACCAGCTTTTGAGAGAATTCCTCCCGGGGGGCGACCGCGCGCAAAGCCGCGCGCATTCGAAATTCAATATCGTCACTCATAGGACCTATCCTCGCAGCGCTGGGGTTGGATGGCGACGGATTTTTCCCGCATGCTCTCCAGCGATCGTTTCAAATGGCTCTTCACCGTGTTCAATGGCATATCCAGCGCTTGCGCAATCTCCACGGGATCCAAGTCTTCTTGATAGCGCAGCAACAACACGGCGCGCGCCGGCGCACTCAAGTCCGCCAGCAAAGCCCGCAGGTGCCGTTGCAGCAGCGGATCGGACGCCTCCTCGGTGCTGAAGAGCTGCGCTTCTTCGTCCAAGGAACTCATCTGCACCCGGGTACGCCGGCGCAATTGATCGATCGCCCGATTCGTCGTCACCCGGCGCAGCCAAAAGCCCAGGTGCCTATTCGAGTCAATCGCGCTCAAGTTGCCGTTCATTTGCATGAACACTTCCTGGGTCAGGTCTTCCGCAAGATCCCGCGTACCCAGCATGCGCAACGCCAAACTGTAGACCGACCGTTGGTGCGCCTGGACTAGCAGGGTGAGCGCGCCGCGCTCGCCGCGGCGCGCTTTCCCAAGCTGCTCATCCAAAGGGTCCGTGGAATCCTCATTCAAGCGAGCGGCTGCTACATCAGCAAATTAATTTGCGAATCCGCGATTTTCGGCAAGTGCAGGTGACTCTGCAGTTTGGGCAAGTCCTCCACACGGATGGATCCGACAATGTTGATGATCGTAAATTCCCGCGGTTCACTGGCAATCAGCGCAAACCCCTTGGTGACGTTGTTCTCGATCAACACGTACATGTCCACATCTTGGCTCTTTTCACGCTGATGAACCTGCATGATTTGACTCCAGCCGGCCAATTGGCTTCGTACCGAGTCAATATCCGCGGAAGAATAGGCATTGTCGCTCGCGAACTGGTAGCTGCGTACTTCAATCGATTTGATGCCGGCGAGCAGATGCTTGGTGGCGACGCTATCCTCATCCTTGTCGTCGATGAAGGAGCCGGCCATGTGCAGCAGCCATGGGCTTAGGCTGATGTTGACCGACTCGGTGGCCTTGGCTGCCAGAGATCGGAATTCGGGCAACTTGAGCCGTGCGTCTTGCGCCGTCCCCAATTCCGGCAATAAAAGGCAGCTCAGCGCAATCAACAGCACTCGCATCTTCATGGTCGGATCTCCTATTTGAGCCCTTAAAGGGGTCATCCCTCGAGCCTTGGTAGGAATACGAACGGAGGGGCTGCCCAGGGTGCAGCGCTAAAGACTTGTTTTGATATCCGCTAATCCGTCTGGCGTCGATCGCGAGACAGGCGGCGCTCTTGTTCGACCTTGCCGCTGCGGCGTAGTCCGTCCTTTTCGTCCTGGCGCCGGGGTTGGGCGCGCCGGTCCGCATGATGCTTGTACACACAGGTGCAAGTATCCGAAGTATTGCATTCCGGTAAGGGCAACCGGGGTGCCTCGCAGGACAAGAATCGGGTGCCACGCCGTGCCTGAACTGCCTCGCAGCACTCGCCTTTGGGTTTCACGGCAACGGCATGCCATTGGCTGGCCGAGCGCACGGCTACGGCGTCTCGAGCCGACGATTTGGGCTTATTCCCGCTAGTCTTTGCGGTCATAGGTGCGCTCCTTTCAGGGCATTCGCGTTATGCAAAATGGTGCGAGTACCCCAACATCGCGATCGATCAGCGCCCAGAGTATTTGATACGTACCCGATTTAGAGAGACGCGATTCCCAGGTATATCTGCGATTTCGATACCCGTTTCGCGCTTTCTTCGCTCCCTGGTGCATAATTCTTTTCGAGCGGGGGCCTTGAGGGAGGGGACGAATGCTGAGCTGGCAAGCCATGCTTTTGAATGGGTTTTTTCGCCTCACCATGAAGCGGCACGGGAAGAAGCCCCTCAATCTGGAACGCCTGCGCGCCATGGGCAAAAACCCACCTCGCAGCGCCCTGGCGGTCCCGGCCGGCTATTGCGTCGAGAGCCTGCGCAACGATCAAGGTTTGGAATTCGATGTGGCGGATGTTCCGCGCAACTCATCCGATCACCCCTCCGTCATCGTGCTGTATCTTCATGGCGGGGGGTATTTGTTCGGTTCGCCGAAGACACATCGGCAGGTCATCATCGCGATGGCCAAAGCCTTCCACGCCCCCGCCTACGGGCTGGATTACCGATTGGCGCCCGAGCACCCCTTCCCAGCCGCTGTGGAGGACGCCGCCCAGGCTTATCAGTGGCTGCTCACCCGCCACCCCGCGGCCAATATCGTGTTGGCGGGGGACTCGGCCGGGGCCGGGCTGGCGATCGCGACTGCGGTCGGAGTTCGGGACGCCGGCCTGAAGCTGCCCAAAGCCATCGTTGCCTTCTCGCCCTATTCAGACCTCGCGGTGAGCGGCGCATCGGTGGAAAGCAATGCAAAGAGTTGCGCCATGTTCACGCCGCGCGGCGTCCGCGAGGCCGCCGCGATGTACCTTGCCGGCGCCGATGCCCGTGATCCGCGCGCCTCGCCGCTGTATGCAAACCTCGCAGGATTGCCGCCCATGCTACTGTTCGCCAGCCGCCACGAGATCTTGCGTGACGACACGCTGCGTTTGGCGGAACGCGCATCGGCAGCCGGCGTCAAAGTTGAATTGGTCGTGCGTGATCGGCTGCCGCACGTTTGGCCGGTGTTTGTGACGTTGTTGCCGGAAGCTCGGGACGCTTTCGCCACCGTGAGCGCGTTTGCCGAAAGAGTTGGCGCCCGCACCGCCGCGTGAGCGTTTGATGCGATGGAGAATTCTTAAGTGTCGAGCAACCATTTCGATGTGCTGATCGTGGGCGGCGGCTTGTCCGGCATCGGCGCCGCCTGCAGTTTGACCACGCACTGTCCCAAAAAAACCTACGCGGTCCTGGAGGGGCGCGCCCGAATCGGCGGCACCTGGGATTTGTTCCGGTATCCGGGAATACGATCGGACTCGGATATGTTCACGCTCGGCTATTCGTTTCGGCCCTGGGTCGAAGGCAAGGCGATTGCCGATGGCGATTCGATCCTGAATTACATCAATGAGACCGCGAAGGATTATGGGGTCGACAAAAACATCCGATTCCATCATCTGGTCAAACGCGCCTCGTGGTCGTCCCAGGACGCCGTGTGGACGGTCGAAGCCGAATGCGGCCCCGATCAGCAGGTGGCGTGCTTCACCTGCGAGTTTCTTTTCGTTTGCAGCGGCTACTACAGCTACGTGGAGGGTTATACGCCGGCCTTCCCCGGCAGCCAACGCTTTGCCGGGCAACTGGTGCATCCGCAAAAATGGCCCGAAGACTTGGCCTATGCGGATAAGCGCGTCATCGTGATCGGCAGCGGCGCGACCGCGGTCACCTTGGTGCCGGCGATGGCAAGAACCGCCGCCCACGTGACCATGCTGCAGCGTTCGCCGACCTATGTGGTCGCGCGTCCGGAACAAGACGCGCTCGCCAATTTTTTGCGGCGGCATCTGCCCGCCATGCTGGCTTACAATCTGGTGCGCTGGCGAAACATTTTGTTCGGAATTTATTTCTTTGGCCTTTGCAAGCGCAGTCCGGAGCGGGTGAAGAAATGGATTCTCGATCGCGCGCAAGGAGCCTTGGGTGCGGACTATGACATCGCATACGCATTTCACCCCGCGCTACAACCCCTGGGATCAGCGCATGTGCCTGGTCCCCGATGGAGATTTGTTCGAATCGATCAAAGCCGGCAAGGCGTCGGTCGTCACCGATGAAATCGACACCTTCACCGAGCAGGGCATCAAGTTGCGCAGCGGCAAGGAACTGCAGGGCGATATCATCGTCACCGCCACCGGTTTGAATCTCGTTGCGCTCGGCAACATTCAAATCAGCGTCGATGGCCGTCACATCGATCCGGCCAAGACGCTCAACTACAAGGGCACGATGTATGGCGGGATCCCGAATCTGGCCTCGACGTTCGGCTACACCAATGCGTCCTGGACGCTGAAGGCCGAATTGACCTGCGACTACATTTGCCGCGTCCTCAATCACATGCAGGCGAAGGGATACAAGGTTTGCGTGCCGCAGAACGATGACCCCAGCATCAAGCCGGAGCCCTGGTTGAACCTCAACTCCGGGTACATTCTGCGTGCCGCCGATAAACTGCCGAAGCAAGGCTCCAAAACGCCCTGGAAGCTGCACCAGAACTACGTGAAGGACGTGTTGAGCCTCAAATTCGGCTCGCTGGATGACGGCGTGATTCGTTTTTCGTCGAATCGTCCGCGCGAGGGAGAAGACTCAAGGCACGAGGGCAGCAGTGCCTTGGTCTTCTCGCCCTTCCTGACGAGGCCTCGCGCCGATCAACATCACGACGCTGACGCTACTGGCATCTGTCGGGCCGGCTTATTGCTTGGTGACTTTCCAGGTGCCCGCGATCGCCTGGCCGCCCGGCTTGCCCTTTCGCGCCCAAGGACCAGGTACCGGTCGCATTCTTGGCGTCGAACGATCCGGTGATGATCACTTCTCCCTGCGGATCGGGCGGATAGTCATACGCGCCCTCCAGTTTCTCGCCGGTGACCGTCACGGTGCTGAACTTCGCGTTGTAATCGCCGCATATCCGATGCCGACCGAAACGCTGGCGGCAAGCTTGCCGTCGCCCCCCTTGGCGAAAGTCAGGTCGAAAGCGGCCGCCCGCACCCGCGCCCTCCCACGTGCCTTTCCAGGTGCCGACGTACAGATCGCCATCCGCTGCCACGGCGATGGCCCAATGCCCCGCCGCCCAAACGCCCGCCAGCATCGCGAACAGCAACGGTGATTTTCTGCAGACGCATGCTTCATCCTTTTATTCGGACAGCGAGGAGCTAAGTCTTGACGTCGCGGAGAATGCCCCGCCCTTCATGACGCGTCAAGCTATGATAGTGGGCTCGTTCAATGGCTCGCGATCGATCAAGGGGAACACCGATGAAGCTGCGCAAACTGGGCCGCAACGGTCCGCAAGTTTCTGCCATTGGCTTGGGCTGTATGGGATTCTCCGAGTTCTATGCTTCCGATGCCGCGACCGAAACTGACGCCATTGCCGTCATTCACAGTGCCCTGGCGCGCGGCCTGACTTTTCTCGACACCGCCGACATGTACGGACCCTACGCCAACGAGATTCTCGTCGGCAAAGCCATTGCCGGGCGGCGCGGCCAGGTGTTCGTCGCCACGAAGTTCGGCATCCAGCGCGATCCGGTGAATCCCAAAATGCGCGGAATCAGCGGCAAACCCGACTACGTTCGGTCCTCCTGCGAAGAATCGCTGAAACGGCTGAACGTGGAACGCATCGATCTTTACTATCAACATCGCGTGGACCGCAGCACGCCGATCGAAGAGACCGTGGGCGCGATGGCCGAGTTGCTCAAAGCCGGCAAAGTCGGCGGCATCGGCCTGTCCGAACCGAGCGTGGCGACGATCCGCAAAGCCCACAAGGTCCATCCGATCACTGCGGTGCAATCCGAGTATTCGCTCTGGAGCCGCGATCCGGAAGACGGTGTACTGCAAGTCTGCGAGGAGCTCGGCATCGGCTTTGTCCCGTACAGCCCATTGGGACGCGGCTTTCTCACCGGCCGCTACCGCAGTATCGAGGATCTGGATGCCAAGGATTACCGGCGCCATTCGCCGCGGTTTCAGGGCGCGAACTTCGCAAAGAATCTGGCCGTCGTCGATCGCGTCGAGCAGATCGCCAAGGAGAAGCACTGCACCCCCGCGCAGCTCGCCCTCGCGTGGCTCCTGGCGCAAGGCCCGCACATCGTGCCGATTCCAGGCACCACCAACGCAACTCGGCTTGCCGAAAACTTGAATGCCGCGAGTATCGATCTGGGCGCCGCGGATCTTGAGCGCATCGCCGAGGTCGCGCCGAGCGGCGTGGCCGCGGGCGAGCGCTATGACGAAACCGGAATGCGCTCCGTGAACGGCTAGGCAACGTGATGTATAGTTTCTGTACAGTTTGTCTCATTTCTAATATTAAGAGGTGCACATGAATTCGCGCGTATTGGTTAGCGCCGCTTGGAGTCTCATCGCCAGTCTGGTTCTTTGCGCGGCGGCAAGCGCGGCGCCGTTGCTGCTTCGCAACCCTTCTTTGAGCCAAGACCGGATTGCGTTTCTCTATGGCGGCGACATTTGGACCGTGTCCCGCCAAGGCGGCGAAGCCAGGCGCTTGACCTCGGTCGGTGCGGTGAGCGAGGGCCCGTATTTCTCACCCGATGGTTCGCAGGTAGCCTATTCGGCGCGAGAACACGGAAATACCGACGTCTATGTCGTGAGCAGCGAGGGCGGCGTGCCGCATCGCCTCACCTGGGACCCGACCGGCAGCCTCGTCACCGGATGGACACCGGACGGCAAGGACGTCCTGTTCACCTCCGGGCGTGCCAGCAAGTCGGTTTTCCCACGGCTGTTCAAGATTCGCGCGGACGGCGTCGGACCCGCGGAGGTTCTGCCTCTGCCCAGCGTCGATTGGGGCAGCCTCTCGAGCGACGGCAGTACGCTGGCGTACGTGCCGGTGCGCCAGTGGCAGCCTGCCTGGAAACACTATCGCGGCGGCCAGACCAAGCAAATATGGCTGGTCAACATGAAGACGCTCGATCTCGAAAAGATACCGCGCGAGAATTCCAACGACTCAAGCCCCGTTTGGGTTGGCAGTACGGTGTATTTCTTGTCCGATCGTAACGGCTCGGTTTCCCTGTTCGATTACGACACCAAGACCAAACAAGTTCAGCAAGTCCTCGACAACCACGGCCTGGATCTGAAAACCGTCGGCGCGGGTCCTGGCGGGCTGGTGTATGAGCAGTTTGGATCGCTGCATCTTTACGATCCAAGTTCGCGTCAGGATCACGCGGTCTCGGTGTCGATCCACGGTGAACTTCCCGCTTTGCAACCGCATCTTGGGGGCGTCCCAGCCTCGGCGGTCGAGAATATCGCGGTATCGCCCAGCGGCGTGCGCGTCGTGGCCGAAGCGCGCGGCGACATTTTCACGCTCCCCGCGGAGAAAGGCGACATCCGCAATCTGACCAATACGCCGGGTAGCGCGGAACGCGATCCGTCCTGGTCGCCGGATGGCAAATCCATTGCCTATTTCAGCGACGCATCGGGCGAGTATCAGCTGTACATTCGCGACCAGGACGGCTTGTCACCACCCAAAGTGATCGACTTGGGCCCCAATCCGTCTTTTTTCTATGCACCGCATTGGTCGCCGGACTCCAAACGGATCGCCTACACCGACAAGCATCTGCGGATTTGGTATGTGGACGTCGCAGGCGGCAAGCCTGTGAAGATCGACACTGGGTTGCGCGGCGGATTCGGCACAACGACCGAGCTGACTTGGTCGCCT
Source organism: uncultured Gammaproteobacteria bacterium (assembly GCA_963721095.1). Taxonomy (GTDB): domain Bacteria; phylum Pseudomonadota; class Gammaproteobacteria; order Steroidobacterales; family Steroidobacteraceae; genus Bog-1198. The sequence continues at coordinate 263,394 of CAVRHU010000004.1, forward strand.
GATTCGCAATGGATTGCGTACAGCCGCGATTTGGAAAGCGAACTGCACGCCATATTCGTGTACTCGCTGGCCTCGCATACCGCGACGCAGATCACCGACGGTATGAGCAACGCGTTGCATCCGATGTTCGACCCGAACGGCAAGTACTTGTACTTCACGGCGTCGACCGACAACGGTCCGTCGGATGCCGGCATCGATCTGTCATCTTTGGATCGCACCATCAACGCGGGCGTCTACGTCGTGGTCCTGGCGCGCAACGGCGCCTCGCCGATTGCCCCCGAAAGCGATGATGAAAACAAGAAGAAGGATGAAGACGCGAAGAAGGCCGACAAGTCCGACGAGGAGACCGATCAGGCGAGCGACGGCGACAAGGCCGATGTCAAAAAAGGCGAAAAGAAAGACGGCAAAAAGGACGAGAAGAAAAAGGCCGATGCGAAGCCGAAGCCCACGGTGATCGATCTGGCCGACATCGGCAATCGGATTTTGTCGCTCCCGATCCCCTCGCGCAACTACGTCGAGTTGGCGGTGGGCAAGACCGGCGTGTTGTTTCTTGCCGAGGGACCCCCGGTCGGCCGTTCGGCGGAAGATGACGGATTGCCGATTCGCGCACTGTGGCGTTTCACCACGGAGAAGCGACAGACCGAAGAGATTTTGAGCGGGCTGACGAGCTTCGGCGTCTCCTTCAACGGCGAGAAATTGTTCTACCAGCGGCGCGACAATTGGTTTCTCGCGCCGACGGCAGAACTGAAGCCGGGTTCACCCGACGCCAATCCGGGCAAGCCCGTGAACAATCACGGCATGATGGCCATGCTCGATCCGCGCAGCTCCTGGACGCAGATGTACCATGAAACCTGGCGTCTGCAGCGGGATTTTCTCTACGACCCGCACACGCACGGTTTGGATATTGCGAAGATCGAAGCGAAATACCGCCCCTATCTGGAGAACTTGGCCTCGCGCGATGAATTCACCTATCTCTGCGACGAAATGCTGGGCGAGGTTCAGGTGGGCCATATGTTCGTCAACGGGCCGCGCTCGCCCTCGAACGCACCGAAGCCTGGGCTGCTCGGAGCCGACTACACGATCGATCACAACCGCTATCGATTCGCCAAGATTTACAACGGCGAGAATTGGACTCCGTCGCTGACGGCGCCTTTGACCTTGCCCGGCATCAATGTGGTGGAGGGCGACTATCTGTTGGCGGTCAATGGCCGTGAACTGCACGCGACCGATAACATCGACAGCTTCTTTGACGGCACGGCCGGCAAACAAACGGTATTGCGTGTCGGCAAGAGTCCCGATGGCAGCGGTGCACGCGATGTCACGGTCGTTCCGACCGCTTCGGAATACGGGTTGCGCAATCTTGACTGGATCAATGGCAACCGCCGCAAGGTGGATGAACTTTCGGGCGGAAAAATAGCGTACGTATATATGCCGAACACCGCGGGCGCGGGATATACGAATTTCAACCGCTATTTCTATGCGCAGTTGGACAAGCAGGGCCTCATTCTCGACGAACGTTTCAACCAAGGCGGATTCTTGGCCGACTATATCGTCACGGTCCTGAGCCAAAAGCATTTGAGCAATGCCATCGAGCGCGACGGCAAACCGGTCCACGATCCGCAGGGTGCGATTTTCGGTCCCAAGGCAATGCTCATCAACCAGTCCGCAGGATCGGGCGGCGACGCCATGCCGTGGTACTTCCGCAAGGCATCGCTCGGTACCCTGGTGGGCACGCGCACGTGGGGAGGCTTGGTGGGCATCGGTGGTTATCCAACTCTCATCGATGGCGGCTTCGTGACCGCACCGCGTTATGCAATCTACGGTCTCAACGGGGAATGGGAGGTCGAGGGTCACGGGATTCCACCGGATGTGATGGTGGAAGAATTTCCGAAAGACGTGGCCGCGGGACATGACGCTCAGTTGGAGCGTGCCGTGGCGGTCGTGATGCAGCAGCTGAAGGAGCATCCTGTCCCGGTGTCGCCGATCCCGCCCTATCCTGATTATCACAAGGGAACCGATATCGGCCGCAGCGGCGATTGAGATTCCGTCAAAAGGGGGGCAACCGCCCCCCTTTCTTCCGTCATAACCGCGCGTAACTTGGATATGCCATCTAACTATTCGACGCGCTGAAGGGCAAAGGCTAGCGTTGCACATCGCTAGCTGGAGCCCGTATGGCCGAATTCGCGCACGCTGTTAATCGTCAAGCGCTTAAGCTGCGCTCGCCCTGGAGCGAGTTGCTCCGCAAGGAAGATTGGTGGGCCATCTGGATTGGACTCGGTCTGATCGCGCGTGGCCCTGGCGCTTTTTGCAGGCGGCAGCAGCATCAAGTGGATCGCCGTGGCGCCTCAGAAATGGAGCCACCTGTCCGATGTGACGCTACAATTGAAAGCGCATGGCGTGCAATACGCGGCGCTTTTCGTGCTGTGGGCGGCGGCATTCGGCATAGGTGCGGCTGCGCTCGGCATCAAAATCAGCCGGTTTTTGCCGGCGTTCCTGCTGGTCTATCTCGCCACGGGCAGCATCTATTTTCTGGGGCAGTGGGATCAGGCGGCTCATTACAATTTGGAACCGCCGCTGGTCGCGCTCGGGGTGGGATTGTTGCTTTCCAATACGCTGGGCGTGCCCCGCTGGCTCGAACCTGGCATGCGGGTGGAGTTCTACATCAAGACCGGCATTGTGCTTTTGGGCGCCGGCCTGCCGCTGACGCTCATCGCCTGGGCCGGACCCGTGGCAATTGCACAGGCGGCGATCGTTTCGCTCGCGACCTTCGGCGTGATTTATGCGGCCGCGCTTGGCCTCGGGCTCGATCGACGTTTGGCGGCGACGCTGGGCACGGGCGGTGCTGTGTGCGGAGTCTCGGGCGCGATCGCCGTCGGCGGCGCCGTGGGCGCGAAAAAAGAAGAAGTCTCCGTCGCCATCTCGCTGGTGGTGGTTTGGGCCATCGTCATGATCTTCGTGCTGCCGCTGGCGGCACGAGCATTGGGCTTGTCGACCGGGGTTGCCGGCGCATGGATCGGCACGTCGGAATTTGCGGATGCCGCGGGACTGGCGGCGGCGCAGACCTATGGCGGCTATGCCGGCAGTGTGCCGGGAATTGCCGGCAGCCCGGATGCCGCGGTGAGCGCTTTCACACTCATGAAAGTCATCGGACGCGATGTCTGGATCGGCGTTTGGGCCTTTGTACTCTCCTTGATTGCAACCACGCGTTGGGAACGCACCGGCGTGCAGAGCAAAGCGAGCGCCGCCGAGATTTGGAATCGATTTCCAAAATTCGTACTCGGTTTCATCCTCGCATCCGCCATTCTGACATTGGTCACCCGCGGCTTTGACTATGGCACCTACAAAAAGGATGTCGTACCCGCACTGGTAGCGCCACTGCAGGCGTTTCGCACCTGGGCGTTCACATTTGCCTTCTTGAGCATCGGGCTCACCACGCGGCTGCGGGAGTTCGCCTCTGTCGGTGCGCGGCCTTTCTATGCCTTCAGCATCGGCGTGGTCGTCAATGTGATCCTGGGCTTCGTGTTGTCGACCCAGGTGTTCAGCGGGTTTTGGAACCGGCTCGGATTATGAGGCTGCCGGATTCACCGGCTTGCCGAGAGTGCAAGCACTTTCAGAACCAACCACCGCACTTGGAGGCGGCGCTGCCCGGCCTGTCGTCTTTGAGCTCGGCCTACGCTGCGGTTCGCTGCGACGACGGCATCTGCGCCGTGCATGAGCGCTACGTCGCAGGCTCCAGCCACTGCGCAGCTTTTGCGGAGGGCTACCTCTTCGCTTGAGCGGGGATTTACGCCTGCGCGTAACCGGTTTCCAGAATCCGATCCATGAAACTCTCGCACTGCGCGAGTTGATCCAACGCGACAAATTCATTGGGACGATGTGCCTCGGCGATATCCCCAGGTCCGCAAATCACGGTCGGCACGCCCATCTTTTGGAAAAGTCCTGCTTCCGTACCGTAAGAGACCTTTCCGACCGTGGGATTCCTCGACAGCTTCATGGCCCATTGCACGATCGCGTCGCTCTCCGAAGCTGCAAGTCCCACGGTTTGGCTCACCCATTGCAAATCGATCCCGGAGCTCGCATCTATGCTACGCATTTCCGCCGCCAGCGCTTCCGCGTAGCGGCGAATCTCTTGAAAAAGCGCATCGGGTTTGGCCTGCGGCAGCGTTCGCATGTCGAATTGAAACACGCAGTCTTTCGGCACGACATTGGCCGCGATGCCGCCTTGGATCAATCCGGTGGAGAGCGTCGAGTACGGCACGGTAAAGCCGTAATCGCGCTGCTCGAGCTGTGCGAGACGGTCGGCGAGCTGACGTATGAACACCACCAGACGCGCCGCGTATTCGATCGCGTTCACGCCGCGCGTGACGTAGCTCGAGTGCGCCTCTCGGCCATGCACGGCGCAACGGAACCGGTGGGTCCCCTTGTGCGCGATGATGGGTTGCATCGAGGTCGGCTCGCCCACCACGCAGCCAGCCGGCCGGATCCCCTGCTCCTCGAGATCGGCAATCAAGCCGCGCACGCCGAGGCATCCCACCTCCTCGTCATAGCTCAAGGCGTAGTGCAGCGGCGCATCGAGCCGCCGTTCATTGAGAGCCGCTACAAACTTGGGCGCCTGCGCCAGAATGATGCCGATAAATCCCTTCATGTCGGCGGAGCCACGCGCGTACAGCTTGCCCTCGCGCTCGCTGGCCGCGAAGGGATCGGTATCCCAATCCTGGCCGTCGACGGGCACCACATCGGTGTGACCCGACAGAATCAGGCCCGGCTTTGCCGAATCTCCCAAGGTCGCAAATAAATTGGCCTTTTTGGCGGAGGCGTCATGCGTGAGACGCGTTTTTGCGCCGAATCCCCGCAGGTAATCGCGCACCCATTCAATCAGTCCGAGATTGGAATCGCGCGACACCGTCTTGAACGCGATCAGGCGCTCGATCATCGCGCGCGATGAGGCGCTCGGAACATTCATGGGTCGGCTCGCGCAAGCTTTGGGATTTGTATTATAGCCGCTCCAGTACGTTATGCTCCATCCAACCCGGTTTCCGAGGTATAGATGCACGCCCCTCGCTTGTTCGGTGCCGTCGAAGCCGGCGGTACGAAATTCGTCTGCGCACTCGGAGATGAGAGCGGCGCGCTCCACGCTGAGTCGCGCTTTGCCACGGCGGATCCTGAATCGACCCTCGCAAGGGTTCGCGATTTCTTCAAGGCAGGCCGCGCCGATTCGTCCTTGAGCGCGCTGGGCGTGGCCTGCTTCGGTCCGATAGTTCTGGACCCGCAGTCAGCCCGCTATGGCTTCATCGGGAAAACGCCCAAAGCGGACTGGAGCGACACCGATGTCGCCGCCAGGCTCGCCCGCGAATTTTCCTGCCCCGTCGGGTTCGACACCGACGTCAATGCGGCCGCGCTCGCGGAACATCGCTGGGGTGCGGGCGCGGGGGCCCTCAATCTCGTATATGTCACGGTGGGAACAGGCATCGGCGGCGGGGTGCTGACCGAGGGTGCGCCGCTGCATGGCCTCATGCATCCGGAGATCGGGCACATTCACCCGCGACGCCACGAGCTCGACCCGAGTTTCAAGGGAGTCTGCCCTTTTCACGGCGACTGCCTGGAGGGGCTGGCCTCAGGTCCAGCCATTGTGGCGCGGACCGGCAGCGAGCTTCAGCATCTCGATGCCGCGCATGCGCAATGGCAGATCGAGGCCGACTATCTCGGTCAGCTCTGCGCGCAGTTGGTGCTGACCGTTTCGCCGCAGAAAATCATTCTGGGCGGCGGTGTCATGACCGAACGTCTGTTTCCCCTCGTGCGGGGGCGCACGCTGCACTGGCTCGGGGGTTATATCGATCGGCGCGAAATTCTTGCCAGTATTGAGAACTATATTGTGCCGCCGGCGCTGGGGAATCGCGCCGGTGTGCTGGGTGCGCTGTGCTTGGCAGTGGATGCCCGCGCTCGCCTTTAGCTGTTAGCCGTGCTGGAGGTTTTGCAGCATGCGCTTGAGGGCAAAATGACGATAGCTTTGCAATGCCAGTCCTTTCACCTCGTGCCAGTCGCATTCCTTTGTGACGTCCAATGCAATCCAACCATTGTGGCCAAAGTACGCGGGAATTTCGTAGCGTGGATCCGCCGTCAGCAGGCCCTGTTGATCCACTCCGACCCAAAAACACAGCGTCAACCGTTTTCCGGCATAGCGCGCGATGGCAAAGGTCCTCTTTCCGGCAATCCAAACAGGATGCCCGAACTGACTGCCCTCGCTGGATTCGGGATAGCTCAAGCAGATCTTGCGCAGTTTCGATAAGACTGACTGCGCGCGAGCCGATTTAAAAGGATCGATCTCGCTCGCGGACAGCGCCTTGGCCGGCGGCTTGATCGTCGGCGTGCTGCCGGTTCTCGCCCGCACATCGTTGGGCGCGACTTTTTCGTAGGCCTCGCGCACCAGCCGCACAACTCTGTGCCAATCGATCCCGCGATCCAAATTGATGCCCAGCCAGCCGCGCGGCCCGACATACGGTGGAACAAAAAAATGCCGAGGCTCAGCCTCGACGTGCAGTTCCTGACTGCCGGCGGGCACATTGAGCCACAGCGCCACGCGTCCGTCGCCGTGGTGATTGACGACGTACGTTGCGAACGTTTTCCCGCGAACCCTGAAATTCGGCGACCCGTGAGAAGTGAACTCCTCGGACTCCGGCAGCCAGAGGCAGGCGTCGCGTATGGCTTGCGAAATGTCGCGTGGCATAATCGCGCCGATTATGCAGCACTCCGTGGCGCTTTTATCGGGTCTTCTGTGCGACGAGACCTTTTGGACCGATATTCCGCAGCGCCTCGCCGGCGTCGCCGAAACCCGGATCGTGTCCTTCCGCGGCTTCTCCTCCATACCGGCCATGGCGCAGCATGTGCTCAAGATCGCGCCGGAGCGATTTGCCGTGGCGGGACACTCCATGGGCGGCCGGGTGGCACTGGAAATCGTGCGCGCGGCGCCCGCGCGGGTTTCGGGTCTTGCCCTGCTCAACACCGGCGTGCACACGGTGCGCGACGGCGAACCCCAGAGCCGCAGCCGCTTCTTGCGAGTCGCTCAAGAGCAGGGCATGTCGGCGTTGGCGGCTGAGTGGCTGCCGCCCATGATGGGCAGCGACACCGCGCGCGCGGCTGAATTGATGCCGCGGCTTCGTGCGATGATTCAGCGTTTCACGGCCGAGGAGTACGCCGGCCAGGTCAGTGCCATGCTGAACCGGCCGGAGGTGCTGTCACTGCTGCCGAGCATTGCCGTTCCCACGCTGTTGCTAAGCGGCAGCGATGACGCCTGGTCGCCGGTCTCTCAGCAGCAGAGCATTCGCCGCAGGATTCCGCATGCGACGCTGTTCGAGATCCATGGCGCCGGCCACATGGCGCCGCTCGAGCGCCCGGGAGCGGCGGCTCTCGCCCTGCGCGAGTGGTTGCTCAAGTTGTAACGTCGGTCACCAGCATGACCTCGCAGGCGCCCGCACCCGTATCGGTGCGCACCATTGAAGTCTTGATCCATCGTCCGTCGTCGCGGACCGCATCGACGAGTTCCCCGCTCAGGACGACTACTTCGCCGGGACGCAATCGTGATAAGACTCTGGCGATCGCCGGCGTCTGCGGAATGACGTGCGTATTGGCGCTATGCGAAATAATGGTCTCGCGCGCAAGACGAGTCGCGGCGCTGGCCCGCCAATAGTAAAAACGATTTGACTGCGAAATCTCAATGGTCCGCAACACGCTGTTGTCGGACATGGGGCCCCAACCCAGGGCCAGATCTTCCGGTACCAAATCGGACATGGCGTCAAAATGGTAAGACTCGCGCGACAGCACTCGCGCTTTCAACTGATAGGTGGCGCGCACCGTGAGAGTCCAGTGGCCCATTTTCACTTTCTCGCCGTCCGGAATATTCGTCTGTTGCGGCTCCTGCTCAGCAAGCACCCCGTCCGGCGCGCGAACCGCCCGAGTAGCATTCCAATGCCACGCACCCCAAAGGATGTAGGAAACGAGCAAGACTTTGAGGATGGGATGCCGCCACATCCCCAAAGTTTGACTCGATCCGAAAGCTGGTTCCGTGAGATCGGTCGGAACAACTCAACTTATCAGCCCTTTTGGGCCCAAACCTGACACCAGCCGCCTTGCGGCACGCTCTTACCCGCAAAAATCGTGCACGCACCGGTCGCGTCGCCGGACTTGCCCTGGAATTGCGCGCAAGTTCCGCATTTTTGGCCCGGTTTGAACGTTGGATGAGTCTTGCTGTCAACCTTGGAGGCATCGGTTGTGAAGCCGAGCGCCTTGGCGGTCGGGTCATTGGGATCGAGCGCCGGTAATGACGCTGCGGCAGCATTTGCGGATAGGAGACTGAGCGACGGCAGCAATGCGCCGGCGATGAGTCCACTCTTGACGAGGGATCGACGTGAGATCTTGCGTTGCATGAGAGCGCCTCTATGAAGTGAAAAGGAATGAGACATTTTTCCCTAATTCGTAGTTCTGTGCTGAGCAATTATTGCGAACGATTCTCAATTCCGGATTGGCGAGCCTGATCGCGATTGCAAATTTTGCAGTAATGTAATGTGTTCAGCGGCGGACCAAAGCAATGGAACTCGATTTAGAAAAAATCAACCAATCGGTGACCAAATTGCGCGCCGACATTCCGGAGGACGCCTTCACTGCCGGGATTTTGGGATCGCAGCGCACCGGCAACGGCGTGATCATCGATTCCTCGGGTTTGGTCCTGACCATCGGTTATTTGATGACCGAGGCCAAGGATGTATGGCTCACAACCGCCGCCGGCCGTGAAATTGCGGCACACCCGCTCGCGTATGATCAAGTGACAGGATTCGGCTTGGTGCTGCCCCTGCAAAATTTGAATGCGCCGGCCGTTTCGTTCGGCTCGTCGGCGGAGTTGCGCGCCGGCAGCGAAGTCCATGTGTTGAGCGCGAAGGAGTTCGGTTCGCCGCAATCCGCACGCGTGTTGGCGCGGCGCGAATTTGCCGGCGCGTGGGAATATCTGCTCGAGGAGGCGATATTCACGGCACCCGCTCACCCGCATTGGTCGGGCGCAGCATTGATCGATGATCACGGCGGCCTGGTGGGATTGGGATCGTTGTTGGTGCGCGAGGTCATCGCCGGCGAGGAGATCAATGCCAATATGTTCCTGCCCATCGACTTGCTAAAACCCATCCTGCAGAGCCTGAAGTCCACGGGCCGGGTGGATCGCCAGCCGCGACCCTGGCTCGGGGTGTACGCAGTCGAGTTGGCCGGGAAGGTGTACGTCACGGGCGTCGTGGACGGCGGACCTGCGCAAATCGCCGATATTCGCGAGGGAGACGTCATCAGCGAGGTGGCGCATCACGAAGTCGGCACACTCCCGGATTTTTATCGGCGGGTCTGGGCGGTGGGGCCGGCCGGCACCCGAGTGCCTCTCACGGCGATGCGAGGCGCGACGCAACTACACCTGAACGTGCGCTCCGTGGATCGCGGCGAGTTATTGAAACGGCCGCAGGCACACTAGACTTCGGCACTGTGAAATTGACCGGGCCCGGAGATCCCAGAGGGCTTTCCATGCTGGACGGTCAATCTCAATCTCACGGTGTAAGAGGACAGGAGACCTTCAGCCGTTCAAAATCACAATGCCGATGCTACCGGCCATCAATGCTGTGCAACCCGATTGACGTTCTCGTCACCGCTGGTACTGCTGCCTTCGCTGATATGGCAGGTGCCCTGGCCTGCGAGGGTCACCACCGCCGCGCAGGCATCGACGCCCCTGACGCCGCCGTCCGCGGTCTGCAGCGAAGAACTGGTGTCGCGCAACAGGCGGTACGCCGAAGCCGCGGACAGGCCGGGATCCTTGGCCAACATGAGCGCGACCACCCCGCTGACCTGCGCCGTTGCAATCGAGGCACCCGAAGCGAAGTCGTAGTGACCGCCGGGAAGCAAGGTGAGGATTTCGCGTCCCGGCGCATACAGCACCGAGTCGATGGTTGAATGGGACTCAGCGCTGGCGACTTCGATGACGCCCGCCTGATGCAGCAGGCCGGCTCGCGGTCCGGCGGTATCCGGCGCCGCTCCCACAAACAGCACGCCGCGGTGCTGTCCTTCCCGAATCAAATCGGCGAGCAAGGGATCATCGGGACCGGCCAAACTCAAATTGACCACTTGAGCGTGCGCGTCAAATGCCGCCGCGAGCGCGCGCGCCAGCGTAAATGAATTGCAGCGAGCGGCGTCTTCGTTGGAATGCGCCTGCCAACACGCTTTGAATATCAAGAGCCGCGCGTTCGGCGCGACTCCGACGATGCCCTCGCGATTGTTGGCGACGGCGGCGATAACACCTGCCATTTCAGTGCCATGCCGGTCGCGCTGAAACTGCACGTCATCCGCATCCACGAAGTTGACGGCGGTGGCAATGCTGGCGCGCAAATCTGGATGCTGTATATCGACGCCCGTGTCGATGATCGCAATCTTGACACCTTCGCCCCGCGACCAGGGATGCGCGTCCGCGACGTCCATCTGCTGAAAGCCGCGTTGCAAACCGATGTAGGGGTCGTTGTAGTCCGTGGTACGCGTGGCAAAGGTCTGCAGGGGTTGCGTCAGCTTTACGCGCCGGTCCTTCGACAGGACGGCGAGCAACTGATTGCGATCGGCGCCTGTGGGGATCTGCAGTACGGCGCAATCGATTTGCAGCGGCCCAATCGGCCACGCATTGACCTCCCGCAATCCGTACTGACGTTCCACGGCATGAAGGGTTTCGCGCGCACGGGCGGTCGCACCGTAGTCCGCCACCGCGTCATAGCCGCGCGGCGTACTGCCGGCGCGCGCGACATAGGCGGCGGGCACATTGTCCACCGCGACGATAATGTAGTGGTCCGCAGACAGCGACACTTGATCGCCGAGCGCACGGGAATCGATGCGCACGGGCGCACTGCTGCAGGCGCTCGCCATGGCAATTAGGGCGCCGATCAATGGCCAGCGGATCATGGCGAATGGCCTGAATCAGGCTCCAGCAAGGTTCCTTCAGCGAATCGAACGGCCGAATGACGGCGCAGCATCGCAAGAGACTCGCGCACCGGGAGAGTGGAATTGGACGCCAGCGAATACACGCCTGCCTCCGTCGGGCCGGAGACGATCCGAAGCTGCGCCTCATCGAGCATGGTCTGCAATTCCACCAACGTAATGGTGGGCGAAAAAACCGCGCGAATCACTTCGCCCTCGGGCCGCGGCGCCGAGGTGGTCACGGTGCGATACTTTGGTTGAGTCAGGCGCGCCTCTACCTGCGCCCAGCGGTCGGCAGCCAACAGCGCAACAGCCACCGCCATGACGGCAATCGAAGCCGCCATCCAGCCGCGCCATGGCATCCGGTGCATGGGTTGCTGCGGCGCTGCAAGCGTCGGGGCGATTTCGGCCTGTGCGTCAAGTCGAGCCTGTAAACGTTTGAGCGAAGCGATGGGCATGTAATCGACGGCAGGCTGGGCTTTGATCGCCGCGCAGATGCGCTGCTGCGCTACCAGGTCATCACGACAGCTTGCACAAACTTCGAGGTGCGCCTCAACGCGCCCGCGATCATGCTCCTCGAGCGTCTCATTGACATACCAGGGGAGAAGCACGGAGAGCTCATGATGCTCCGCGGAATTTTCGATCCGGTTTTGCGTCATCCGACTCTCGCCGATACGCCGGATGGTCCGCCGCTCAAAGTAGGCAGATAGAGACGCAATTTCTCGCGCGCGTGAAACATGCGCGCCTTTACCGTGCCCACCGGGCAGTCGGTGATCGCTGCGATTTCCTCCAAAGAGTGACCCATGTGATAAGCGAGTTCCAACGTCAGCCGCTGTTCAATCGGCAAGCGGCTCAAGCCGTGCTGCAACCAATCATGCACTTCGGCATCGAAGGTAGGATCGACCGTCTGCTCGGGATAGTCCTCGAGGCTGCGCGCCCCGGCATGGTTTTTCTGGCGTCGAAACGACTTCAACGCGGTTCGGTACGCGATGCCGATGATCCAGGTGGACACTTGCGATGCGTTGCGAAAATCCTTGGCACTCTGCCAAACCACCATGAAGGTGTCGTTGATGATTTCTTCGACATTTTCATAACGCGGCGTAAAGCGCGACAGGAAACGCGCCAGGCGCCGGTGATAGCCGAGATACAGCTCCTCCAGGGCACGCCGATCGCCTGCCGCCACGGCCACCAACAGGGCGCTGTCGCGCTCTTTGGGTGAGTTTTTGGCAGGCAGCGTCATGAACGCAAATCCTCAACGAAATCGGACATGCTTGTAAGTACCGGACACATCCCGAAGGGTTGCACGCTTGGGGTGCTTTAGAAGCGCCAAATGACGGTCCCCGTCCATTGTCCGGTCGCTGCGGCATTATAAAACAATGCCTTAGCTCCCGCCGAGGTATCGACATAAGCGAGCGCCAGGGTCAAGGATCTAAAATCGTAGGCCGCCCCCCCGCTCCAGTACACATAACCGCCCGAATCCGGCCCGTCCAGAAAGCTATAGCCCATGCCGGCAGTGAGGGACAGTTTGCCGAGGATTTGCCGTTGAGCGCTCAGCTCGACGGATTTCTCGGTCACCCCGATGAGTCCCGGGTAGGGAAATCCCAAAAATCGGGGCGAATTGGGTGAATACCCCAGGTCAAAGTGCAGCCAGCTCTGGTAGGAAACATCGAAATCCAGTTCATCATAGTTGTAGTGCGAGCCCGCGCGGTTCCAGGGGTAGGCGTAATGGCTCGCCAGAATCCGCGCGCGCCATGCCTCATCGAGGCTCCACGCGAATCCCAGGAAGCCGCTGAGTTCGTAGTCCATCGGCTCGTGGCGATCGATCTGCGTGTTCGATGCGAATGCACCCGCCACGAATCCATTGGGGTTCGAATAATGAAAATCCAATTGCAACGCCGCATTGCCGCTGGTGCGCGATATGCCGCGGACGAAATAGTCGCTCGTCAGCGCGACGGAGCCGCCCCAGTCGTCGGCCGCGCGCGTTTGCGTCGCTACACATCCCAACCCGGCAAGCAATACAAACGCTGCGCGTAGACGCACTATTCCACAACCGTCGAAGCGTGCCTCAAGCATCGCATCCTTGGAAAAACCTCGCCGAGTCAAAGCACAGCAGATTAAACCTTTCTCCGTAGCTTGGGCACTTACCTGGCAAATAGACGGCCGTACCGGCAGTTCTTGGGACCATTCATGAAAAGCATTGCCACCGCCGCCTGCGGTCTGGCGGGCGGATTTTACGTTCTGCTCAGCCTAGCCTTGCTCGCTGCATGCGCGGGCAACGGCGAAGGCCTGGATGCGAACGGTCAGCCGCTGGTGCCGGGCGGCAGCGGGCCGCCGCCCCTCTCGGCCGATTTCGAATCGCTGCAGGAAAATATCTTCACACCGATTTGTTCCGTGTGCCACGCGGGCGCCAGCGCGCCCGAGGGCCTGCGTCTCGACGCGGCTGACAGCTACAATTTATTGGTCGGCGTGCCAAGCACGGAAGTGCCTTCGCTGCTGCGGGTCAAACCCGGCGATCCTGCCAACAGCTACATCATTCAGAAATTACAAGGCACCGCCGCTGTTGGTGCGCAAATGCCCTTCGGATGTCCGTCGACGCAACCGTGTCTGCCGCCGAGTACGATCGCTTTCATTCAGCAGTGGATCACCAATGGCGCGCCGCCCGCGGGCGCAACCAGCGCGGCCGCGAGCGCCCCATTCGCAGTCACATCCATCGTGCCGGAGCGCGAGTCGATGAAGCTTGCTCCGCCGCAGGTCATGATTGCCTTCAATCATGAGCTTGACGCGAGCCAACTCCCGACGCATAGCGCGCATTTCGAGAAACTGGCACCCGCCGCAGAGCCCGCCGTAATTGAACAGATCCCCGCGCGCATTTCAATCTCGAGCGACAATCCCCGCGCGCTCATGATCTGGCCCGCCCGGCCTCTCTCGGCCGGCCACTACCGCCTCGTCATGGACGCAATCTCGTCGAGTCAGATCAGCGACATTGGCGGCCAGCAAGTGACGCTCGGTGCGCCGGACGAACGCGGCGACGCCATGATTTCCAGATTCGACATTGAGGCCCAGCCATGAATCAGCGCCCTTTGCTTGCCGCACTGATGCTCACGCTCGTCGCCTTATGGCGAGCGACGCCCGCCGCCGCTGAACCGTACTTGGCCGTCGAGGAAGGCTATAAATGCAATGTCTGTCACGTCAATCCGACCGGCGGAGGCCTGCGCAACGACTTTGGATTGACTTACGCCAAAGTGCTCCTGCCGGCCGAGACCGTGGACAATACGCTCGATTCCTGGAACGGTAAGATTACCGATCGACTGCGCGTGGGCGGCGATTTGCGGACGGATTGGAGCCGAGATACGGCGCCGAATTCGCCCAGCCAGCAATCCTTTTCTCTCGAGCAATTCCGCGTATATGCCGATCTCACCATTATTCCCAACCGCCTCGGAATATATGTCGATGAACAGGTCGCGCCGAACGGTTCGCAGAACGAAGAAGCGTACGTGCGCTACGGCAACACAACGGACGGCTTTTATATCAAGGGGGGTCAATTTTACCTGCCCTTCGGCTGGCGGCTGCAGGACCAGACCGCATTCGTGCGTGAAGACACCGGCATCAGCATGACCACGCCCGACAAAGGCGTGGAGTTGGGCTACGAGCATTCCGCCTGGTCGGCAGAATTCGATCTCACCAACGGCGCCAGCAACGCGACCACGGGATCCGGCTACCAAGTCACCTCACAGGTGGTCTACACCAAGCCGATCTGGCGGGTCGGCATCGCCGGCTACTCGACCCAGTCAAGCGCCGGGGATCGGCGAGTCGGGGGCCTGTTTGCCGGATTAAAGACCGGACCCATCGCCTGGCTGGCCGAGGGCGACATCATTCATGACGACAGCTTGGAACGAACGATTGCCGCGGGGTTGCTGGAAGGCGATTGGCGCATTCATAAGGGCCACAATCTCAAGCTGACCGCGGAATATTCCGATCCGGATCGCGCGGTGCGCAACAATCAGCAGACTCGCTATAGTCTGGTGTACGAGTACACGCCGCTGTCGTTCTTGCAGGTGCGTGCCGGCTATCGCCATTATTTCGGGATTCCACAGAACAATGAGCAGAATCAGCAGGTGACGTTCTTCGAGCTGCACGGCTACTTCTAGCCGCTGCTATCCGTCCCTCGCCGCCCTGCTCCCGCGGCCAGTATCGTTCTAGCGGCGATAGCTCGTCATCGAGAGCGGATGGGCTGAATCGGCGATGCTGGCGAGGACCAAAAAATCGAAACTCGTGGGCGCTGCGCGCGATGAAGCGTGAGGCGCGCTGCACGGACTCGATATCTCGCCCGATGCAGCGCATAGCACCCAGGCAAAAGACAGGGGCACCCCCATCAAAATGTGCCGGCGCACGACTCGCGGCTCACAAGCGGCCGGTCACCACCAGAACCAGCAGTACGATGAGGACCAAGCCCAGGCCGCCGCTGGGATAGTAGCCCCAGCTATTGCTGTACGGCCAAGTAGGAAGCGCTCCGATCAACAGCAGGACGAGAATAATCAGCAGAATGGTGCCTATCGACATTATGACTCTCCCTCGAGCATGGTGAAGCGACTGTAATCTGAGGTCTCCGGCGAGACAGTCGGGCCGGCGCCTCACCCCCTGTAGGGTGCGTCCTACCGATCGGCTTATTTTTTGGTCGACGACTCCGATGTTGGTCGGCCTTTTAATTCCCCGATTCGGGCCTATTGTGTCCTGAAGGAGATTTTCATGAACGAAGTCAGGCGCAGCCAGGAAAGAGGATTTGCGGACCACGGTTGGCTCAAGTCCTACCATACGTTTTCATTTGCCGATTACTATGACCCGAAGCACGTGGAGTTCGGTCCATTGCGCGTGATCAACGAGGATCGCGTTCAAGCCGGGGCCGGCTTCGGCACTCACGGGCATCGCGACATGGAGATCATCAGTTACGTTCTCTCCGGCGAACTGGCTCACAAAGACTCCATGGGGAATGGATCGACAATCAGGCCGGGAGATGTGCAGCGCATGAGCGCCGGCAGCGGCGTGCGGCACAGCGAATTCAATCCGTCGCCGACCGAGGGCACGCATTTTTTGCAGATCTGGATTCAGCCCAACCAAACCAATATCGCGCCAAGCTACGAAGAGAAGCGCTTTGCGGCCGCAGAGAAGCGCGGGCGTCTTCGGCTCATCGTCTCGCCGGATCGTGCGCAAGGATCGCTATTGATCCATCAAGACGCGCGCCTTTACGCAGGACTCTTCGACGGCGCCGAGACAGCCGATCTGACCGTGGAAACCGGCCGTCGGCTCTATGTGCAGGTGGCGCGCGGCGCGATAGAAGCCAATGGCGTTGCACTCAGCGCAGGCGATGCGCTGCAAATCTCTCGCGGCAGCCAACTGCGTCTACAGCACGGGAAGGAAGCGGAAGTGCTGGTATTCGACCTGCCCGGCGAAGGCGGAGGTTCCAAGGGCTAGGACGCGGGCGCGGTGGGAGGGTTCTTGCGCGACCAGTACCAATAAAGCGGCAATCCCGCCAGCAGCACTATGACGCCGCGGATGGCCTCGTTAGGCGCTGCGACGAAGGTGTTGATCAACAGCGCGGCGGTAACCACGAGAAAGATAACAGGCACCACTGGATACCCGAGCGCGCGATAAGGCCTGGGCGCATCGGGCATGGTTCTGCGAAAGACAAATAGGGATCCGGTGCTCAGACCGTAAAAAAGCCACGACGCAAAGATGACCGAGTCGGTGAGCGCATCGTACGAGCCTGACAGTGCGAGTACGCTGCCCCATGCGGCTTGCGCAACAATGGCCCTGGCGGGAACGTTGGAACGCGGCGAGAGATGCGCGAGGGCGCGAAAGAACAGACCGTCGCGAGCCATCGCATAAGGAACGCGGGAGTTGGCCAGCGCGCTGGCGTGCAATGAACCGAACGAGGACACCATCAAGGCGACTGCGGTCATCGAGACGGCGATCGGCCCCAAAAAGCGTTTCAAGACTTCGGTCGCCACCGATGAAGTCGTCGGCACGCTCGCAATCTCGAGCGGCGACATGGCGTAGTAATAGGCGACATTGACGAACACATACAGAGAGGCGACCACCAGCATTCCGCCGATGAAGGCACGCGGCAGATTGCGCTGCGGATTGCGGATTTCACCCGATAAGGGCGCGACATTGTTCCATCCATCGTAGGCCCACAGCGCCCCCAGCATGGCGGCCCCGAAGCCGGCGTATCCGCCGCGCGCGCTCGCGGCCACTCCTTCGCAGCTCCCTGCCAACCCCGAGCCGCTGAAATGCGACCAATCGCCAGGGGCGAATATGAATGCGCTGATGGCGACACTTAAGATCAGCGCGACCTTGGCGATCGTCAGACCCAGCGCGGTACGGCCTCCCGCCGTGACGGAGGCGCAATTGATCAGCGCGACCGTCCAGATCGTGGTGAGCGCCACCAGGGTCAAACCGCTGATCCCCAGGTGGTGTCCAAAGAGGCTCGTACCGATCTGCCAATGTTCCAACGCCCCGCCGAGCGCAACATTCATGAAGATCGCGAGCCCCACCGCCAATGCCGCCTGCGATCCGGCCTTGGCAACGGCAAATGTCATCCAGCCGTACAGGAAACCGACCGCTCTACCGTACGCACGCCGCAGATAGACGTAATCGCCGCCCGCCTCCGGCATCATGGCGGCGATCTCTGAATAGGAGAACGAACCTGCGAGCGCCAACAATCCCGCGGCCACCCACACCACCAACACCATCTTGGCGCTGCCGACATTGCAGGTCATCACGCGGGTCTTGAGAAAGACACCGGTGCCGATCATGTTGGCCACATTCACCGCAACGGCACCCCAAGCCCCGACACCGCGGGTCAATTGGCCGCTCGCTTGCGCCGCTAAAGCTGCGTTGCTCATGGGTGTAGTAGTATCGGCCAAATGAACTTCGATTTTTCGCAAATCGGCCCGTTTTTGGCGGCGGTACTGGTGCTCTTCGTGATCTACCGGCGCTTTCGCCGCAGCTTCGGTCAGCAGCCGTTGCGTCCGGTGCGCATGCAGGTGCGCATAGTCTTGCTGCTCGTCATCGGATGTCTATTGCTGCCGGCGACGCTTCGATCATTCGCCTTCACCTCCGCGGTCCTGGCCGGCGTCGTGGCGGGAGTGGCGCTGGCCCTGTGGGGCGCGGCGCGCACGCGATTTCTGCGCGTTTCAGGTCAACTGTATTACGTGCCGCACACCTACACCGGCATCGCGGTGTCTTTCCTGTTTCTCGGACGATTGGTTTACCGATTGATTCAAGTGTCCGGTAATGTGCACGCCCACGCGGCGCCCGCCGAATCGGCCGCTCAAGGATTTGCTCCCGCGGGCATGCTGCAGAGTCCACTGACCCTCGGGCTGTATTTCGTCTTGATGGGTTACTACGTTTGCTACTACAGCATGGTGCTGTGGAAATCCAAACGAGTCGTTGCCGAAGAGGTCAGCCTCAATGCGCCTCAGTCCGGTGAATTGGAAAAACGCGCCTAACGAGCTGCTCAACTAGCGCAGAGTAATGACTACCGCGTAGGTGATGAGCAGAAATGTGATCATCAAGGCGCTGTTGCCCCATCGAGATACCATTTCGATCATGTTAGTTCTCCACGTTGTCGCGGTCGGAACTTTACATACCCCACGACGAAAAATGCATGCCGCAGGTCTCAAAACAAGGGAAAAACAGCCACTTTGCGCGGTGTTATGTTCTAAACGACGGCGCAGCATTGCGAGTTTACATAGTGCGAAACCCGGCCGACTGATCCACGCCGATCCCGCGAACTGCGATTGGATCGTAAGCGTTCGGCGGGAACGCTTGCTCGCGCCGCCCGCGCTTCGATCTACATGCTTCGACTCGGAATCAATGTGTCGTCGTGCAAACTCATTTTGGAAACGCGCGACATCCGCCGGAGCGCCAAATACAGCGAGGGTGGGGTCTATGCTACCCTCCGAGTCCCATGAACATTTTATTGGTTGAGGACAGCGACGAGGTCAGCTGCATCACGGTTGAATATCTGCATGAGCTGGGGCATCAGGTGGTGGCGGTCGCGGAAGCGGAAATGGCCATCGTCCGGCTCAAGAACGAGTACTTCGATGCGGTCATGACGGACATTCGATTGCCGGGCATGTCGGGACTGGAACTCGCCAAATCGCTGATCAAGAATTACCCGAATCTTCCGGTCGTCATTGCTTCCGGATACGGCGCCCTCAACGTCGAGCTGCTGCTGGGCGAGAAGCAGCCGACCGTGCTGATGCTGCCAAAACCGTACGACTTACCGGATCTCGAGCGCACCCTGAGCCAAGCGGCCGCGATCAGGCAGGCAAGCTAGCGCGCCTTGGCAGTCGGGGCAAAACGGCGGCGTTGCCCCCAGTGTGTCGCTGAGAAGATCCATCAGCTCGTGCTCGTCGTGAAATTCCTCGACATAGGGCTTGTGCTTGCGGACCAATTCGATGGCCAACGCAAATGCGCCGGCGGCGTCTGCGTCGTCGTCGAAGTAAATCTGCTGGTGGGCGGGACAGGTCTTTAGAACATGAGTTTGCAACGCGATTTCAACGGCAATCGACTTTTTCTTTTCCATGGTTTTTATCCTTCGCGCTTTTATCCTTTGTGAAAAGTAGTTTTCACGATCGAGGTGCGCCCCATTCGATATTCTTTCGGCGGAGTGTGGCCGATGACGCGCAGCGCGCGGCGCCACGCGGCTGCTTGCGGGGCGGGTTCCGGCGGATCGTGCGGCGCCAAGGGGGGCCGTTCCGGGCTGGGCGGATTGGGAATATTTTCGCTACGCATGGGCTCGCTCCTCGGTTCGCACTGCGAGCGAATCATGCGGCTGCCATGGCGCTGCCAAGGATCGGCGCAGCGCGACGCTTTTTGTAGGATTAGGAGACGCGCGTGGTCAGACAGGTGTCAACAGCGCCTCGGGACGCTCTGGTCACCCGTGGACACCACGGACGCCAGGAGTGCCAGGGATGCCACGGATGTCTAGATGGCCAAATAGGGCCATGCGTTGTCCGCCGTCATCTCCTGCAGCGAGTCCGTCGCTTCAGCACGTGCCATGACCTTGACGCGCGGCATCGCAGCGACGCCGTGCTCGTCGAGTGCGCACAGATGCAGTTCATTCGCCAGCCGGCGCATCTGAATTTGCATGCGTCCCAGGGCATCGCTCAATTCCGGCGACCAAGTCAGTGCGCGCACATCATCGACCTCGCGCACAACTGCTTGCAATTGCTGCGCACAGACAAAGACGCGGCGATTCTGCCGCCGTGCATTCAAGGCGGCGAGCGACGCGGTCACTCCATCCGCCAGAATGCGCAGCGGGCTGGGATCCTGTTGATAGCTCAAGTATGGGTGTGCTCGCAGCCGCCCGGAAGCGATCCGCGCGATCGTCCAACAAGCGACGGCGCTTTTTGTGAAGACCGTTTGCCCTTCAGCGGAATCGGAATCTAGATTCTTGGCCAACGCGCGCGCGCGCAATGCCACGTTTCGCAACTTTCGCAGCCGCAATACTTCGGCGTCGATCATTATTTTGCCCCTTCTTCCCTGCCCCTCAGAACTCCGGTCTGCAACCGGAGAACCCCTCCATCGGGGCGACGACAGCTATTCTCAAGCTTTACCGCCACGATATCTGTAGGACGGTAGCGCATCAGATTGCAGGGAAGCACCCGAGTTCCTCATTAATGTCAAATGCATGACGCTTATCGTCAAGCTGGCTATAGTGTCGGCACATGAATTCACCACGCACACTCCTCGGATTTTGGATGTGTGTGGCACTTGTGGTGGGGAACTCAATCGGCTCGGGCGTATTCTTGCTTCCCGCCGCGCTCGCTCCGTTCGGAGTCAATAGTATTGTCGCCTGGGGCTTCACGGCGAGCGGCGCGATAGCACTCGCCATCGTCTTTGCCCGCCTGAGCCGCGCGTTTCCGCAAGCCGGCGGTCCTTACGCGTATGTGCACGTCGCGTTTGGTCCGTTGCTCGCTTTCGTCGTGGCCTGGGGCTACTGGATTTCGATTTGGGTCGGCAACGTTTCCATCGCCACGGCCGCGGTCAGTTACGCCAGCCCCTTGCTGCCGTGGATCACTGAAAAACCGGGCGCATCGGCCTTTGCGACCTTGCTGTTGCTGTGGCTGCTCACTTTTGTGAATTGGTATGGGATCAAGGCTTCCGGCTGGGTACAGGGCGTTACGACCATATTAAAGCTTCTGCCGCTGCTGGCAGTCGCGGCGCTCGGTCTGATTTCGCTTCGTTCGCGGAGTGCGGTTCCGGCGCTGCACATTCCGCTTTCCTTCGGCGGCGTGACCGCCGCGGCGACCCTGACCCTATGGGCGTTGCTCGGACTGGAGTCGGCCACCATACCGGCCGACAAAGTAGCGAGTCCGGGGCGCACCATACCGATTGCGACACTGTTCGGCACGGTCATCACGGCGCTGATCTGCGCGGTCGCATGTACGACGGTTCTACTGCTGGTACCTTCGGCCACGCTCGCGCACTCCAATGCACCATTCGTGGATCTGGCGACGCAGTTCTGGGGTAGTGGCGCCGGAAAACTCGTGGCCGTTTTCGCGTCCATCAGCGCGTTCGGCGCGCTGAACGGTTGGATCCTGCTGCAAGGTGAGTTGCCTCGCGCCATGGCGATTCGCGGCGAGTTTCCGCGAATTTTTGCGCGCGAATCCAAGCACAACACGCCGGGGTTCGGGCTGTGCATCGGCAGCGCGCTGGCGACGCTGCTGATCCTGGCGAACTACCAGAAGTCCATGGTCAGCATCTTCACGTTCATGATTTTGCTTTCGACCACCGCCTGCCTGGTGTTATATGCACTCTGTTCGTTGGCGGTGTTGCGCCTGCAATGGACAAAAAAATTAGGGGCGGCCCGCAGGACCGAAGTGCCCTTAGCCATTGTCGGCATCTTGGCGACCGCTTATTCTCTCTGGGCAATCGTTGGCGCAGGCGCGGAAGCGGTCCTCTGGGGCGCTGCGCTTCTGTTGTTGGGGGTGCCTATGTTTTACTGGTTTAGGAGTTCTCGCGAGTGACAATCTGGAGGTCTCTCATTGCCGTGGCCGTGGGAGGCGCGCTGGGATGCTTGTTTCGCTGGTATCTGGCGATATTTTTGAACCGCTATTTCCCCGCCATCCCGCCCGGCACCCTGGCCGCCAATCTGATCGGCTGCTACATCATCGGTATGGCAATCGCGTTCTTTACGACCTACCCCAGCTTTGCACCTGAGTGGCGGCTGTTCATCACCACCGGCTTTTGCGGCGGCCTCACCACTTTCTCGACCTTCTCGGCGGAGGTCGTCTTACTGATGCAGTCGGGCCGCACGATGCTGGCGCTGGGCGCGGTGGGCGCGCACCTGATCGGTTCGCTGCTGATGACCTTCGCCGGCATCGCCACCGTAACCTGGCTCAGGGCCTAACGCTCCAGATACTGCCGAATCGACTCGTGATTCGGCTTGTGATATATTACTTAGATAGCTAACAATTAGAGATCTTTCAATGAGCGATTTGGAAGAGCGATTCAGCGATGCCTTGCACAGTACCTCACGCTCATGGCGCCAAGCGGTGGATCGCAAACTGAAGTATCTGGGCGTCAGCCAGGCTAGTTGGATGACGATCGCCATCGCCGCAAAGGCGCGTTCCCCGCTGTCGCAGTCGGAACTGGCGGACAAACTGGGCGTCGAGGGCGCCACGATGGTCGCCATGATCGATCGCCTGGTGAAGGCGGGCTTGGTCAATCGCGAAGCATCGACCACCGATCGTCGAGTGAAGCGCGTCGTGCTGACTCCGGCGGGAATCAAGATCTATGAAAAGGTGAAGGCTGAAGCGGTGGCGCTGCGCAGAGACCTGCTCGCGAACACCGATCAAAAGAAACTGCTCATCGCCACTGAACTCCTCGAGGGGCTGCAAGGAATCATCGACAAGCAGACATGAACCGTCCGCTCAACCGGCCGATGATCACGCTATCGATCATGCTGGCGACGATCATGCAGACGCTCGACAGCACGATCGCGAACGTGGCCCTGCCCCACATGCAAGGCACCCTCTCCGCCTCGCAAGACCAGATCGCCTGGGTATTGACTTCCTACATCATCGCCTCAGCCATTGCGACGCCGGTCACCGGCTGGATGTGCGATCGCTTCGGCCAGAAAAATATTTTCATGGCCTCGATCATCGGTTTCACCGTCGCCTCCGCGCTGTGCGGAATGTCGAACTCGCTGGCGCAGATCGTCGCCGCGCGTCTTCTGCAGGGAGTCTTCGGCGCGGCCTTAGTGCCCCTGGCGCAAGTGGTGCTCATGCAAATCAATCCCCGCGAGAAGCAGGGGCAGGCCATGGCTGTGTGGGGCATGGGAGTCATGGTCGGGCCGATCCTGGGCCCCACCTTGGGCGGCTGGCTCACCGACAGCTATGACTGGCGTTGGGTTTTCTTCATCAACGTACCCATCGGCATCATCGCCTTCTACGGCATGTGGAGGTACATCCGGCCGGACCCGGGCGGCAGACACGCGCCCTTTGATTTCTTTGGGTTTGCTACCTTGAGTCTCGCCCTCGGATCGCTGCAATTGCTGCTCGATCGCGGTCAGCAGAACGATTGGTTTTCCTCCACCGAGGCCTGGATCGAGGCCATCGTGGCCTTCGTGGCGGCGACCTACTTCGTGGCGCACACCGCCATGACACCGGCGAAACAATCCTTTCTCGATTACCGTCTTCTCAAGAATCAAAACTACGTCACCGGATTACTGTTCATATTCATCGTGGGTCTCGTGCTGTATGCGACGCGCGCGCTGATTCCGACCATGCTCGAGAATCTGCTCGGCTATCCGGTCGCGACGACCGGACTGGTCACCGCGCCGTCCGGTATCGGCACCATGTTGGCGATGCTGATCGCGGGGCGGATCATCGGCAAGGTGGACCTGCGTCTGACCTTGTTGGTTGGATTTTTGATCAGCGCCTTTGCGCTGTGGCAAATGGCCGGCTACTCATTGGATCTGTCGCAAAGCGACATCATTTGGCCCGGTGTCATTCAAGGCTTCGGCACGGGCCTGGTATTCGTGCCCTTGAGCGCGGCGACATTTGCGACTTTGAGTCCCGAGATGCGCGCGCAAGGGACCTCCATTTACAGCCTGGTCCGCAACATCGGCAGCAGCATCGGAATATCTATGGTGCAAACACTGTTGATCCGCAACACGGTTATCGCGCACTCCTCGTTGGCGGCGCGCGTAACGACAGGCAGCCCCGCCTGGCACAATCCGGCCGTGTCGGCGATCCTGGGTGTGCATGCTCCGGCCGGCGCGGCGTTGCTCGAAGGCGCTGTTACCCAACAAGCCGCCATGATTGCCTACATCGACGATTTTTGGCTCATGCTGTTCTTGACGCTACTTGTGACGCCGCTGCTGCTGCTGATCCGCCCGCCGCGCCACGCGGTGACCGAGGACGCCCAAGCAGTCATGGACTAGCAGTGCGGCGCCGTGATTTTGACCGGTTGCTGTAGCGCTCACCACGGAGGGAGAAACGCCTCAAGGCACAAAATCAGCAGTGCCTTGAGCCGTCTCTCCCGCCCCGGTGATTACTCGAGCCGATCAACATCACTGCGCGGCG
This sequence comes from uncultured Gammaproteobacteria bacterium, assembly GCA_963721095.1. GTDB lineage: Bacteria > Pseudomonadota > Gammaproteobacteria > Steroidobacterales > Steroidobacteraceae > Bog-1198. Next base: position 287,969 of record CAVRHU010000004.1, read on the forward strand.
CTACCAGCCGTTCACAGATGTCATTGCATCTCACAAGTGCGCATGAACTCGCGCTCGCGATAGCCATTCGAAACTCGCCTCCAGCACCGTGAACTAGACCGTCCGGCAGGCAAGGCCCCTGGGACATGCCCGGTCAAGATCACAGTTCTGAAGTCCGTTTCGTGCTCGCTATTAATGCGCGGCGAAATCCTGAGTCCAAAATACCGCAGAAGCCGTGTGTAAATTCTCGGCATAAGCGATCCCCATCAAGGTGAAGCGGGCCTCCATGATGTTCTCGCAGTGTCCCGCACTCGCGAGCCATCCCTCCACCACCTGATTCGGTGTCAGAGCGCCGGCAGCGATGTTTTCGCCCACTATCCGGTGAGGGCGGAAACCGGCACGCTCTACGCGCACCGCGGGCGTACTGCCGTCGTGGCCGCGATGATCGAAGGCGTCATGTTCGGCCATGTCGCGCGAGTGTTCCAGCGCCGCACGGGTCAGGGCAGGATCGAGTGCGAGAGGACGCGCGGGTGGAAAGGACTTGCCGCCGCAGCGCCGCCCTGCAGCGCGGGCCGCATTGACAAGATCCAGTACGACGCGGCTCACGGAAGCGGCGTCGCCGCGGGCCGGGAGCGCCACGGGTGCCGCGAATAGCATCCAGAGATCGCGGCCGCGGCGCTCGGCACCGAAGTCCCGCATTTGCGGGTCGACCAAGGTGCCGCAATCGCGCGCGACCAGCATGCGTTCGATCTGTGCGTCATCGGTGGGTCCGGAAAGATGAACCGCGGCGGACTGCGCCGCGAGATAGCCCCCGCCCGCGATGGCACTTTGCAGTGAGGCGCCGTGAGAGTAGCGCTGCGCGGCCTGCTGCAGCGGCATGCTATAGGACAGAGGCACGCGCGGCGGACCGCGTGAGCCGGCCGCCGTGCAGCCGCGCAAACGGGCCGCGTTCGCGGCGCTGAGCGGCGTGGAGTGCACAGTCATGACGGCGAGCGCGCCGGCCACGCCGAACAGGGCTGCCACCAGGCAGCGGAGTCCGGATTTTTGGCGAATCTCTACTCTTTCGCCTGCTTGGCCGTTAATGGAGCGCCGCCCACGTCCTGGGTCGGCGCACCGGCCAATATTTTGATCGCCTTCGGTGCGGCCCAGCGCTCGATATCATCAAAGAAAGTGAAAACCGCAGGCACGATCACCAGGGTCAACAGGGTCGAGGTGATGAGACCGCCGATCACCGCAATGGCCATGGGCTGCCTGAAATCGCTGGCTTCACCGAGACCGGTGGCGACCGGAATCATGCCCGCCACCATCGCCACCGTCGTCATGACAATGGGCCGCGCGCGTTTATGTCCCGCCTCGACGATGGCCTGGAGGCGCGTCTTGCCGGCGCGCATCTCTTCAATCGCCATATCGACCAGCAAAATGGAATTCTTCGCCACGATGCCCATGAGCATCAGCACCCCGATCATGACGGGCAGCGAGATCGGCGTATTGGTCAAAAACAACGCGAGGAAGGCGCCACCCAAGGACAGCGGCAAAGCGGAAAGAATGGTAATGGGTTGAAACACGCGAGCGAACAGCAACACCAACACCGCCAGCACCATCAGGACGCCGGCCACGATCGCGATGATGAAGTTCGCAACGAGTTCCTTCTGGAACTCGGTATCCCCGGTCTCGACCAAGCGCACACCGGTCGGCAAATTTTTCAAGGTTGGCAGCGCATAGATCTTCTTGGTCGCCTCGCTCAGCTGCACGCCCGGCGCAAGGTCCGCGTCGAGGTACAGGCGCCGGCTTTGGTTATAGCGCCGCACGGAGGACGGTCCCTGTCCGAAACTCAAGTCCGCGACGGACTTGAGAGGCACGCTGGCGCCGGAACTCGTCGGGACGGGCAGATTCTCGAGCGTGGTCAGGTCGCTGCGGGATCGCTCCGGCAAGCTGACCCGGATCGGGATCGTGCGGTCGCTCAATGCAAATTTCGCACCGTTTTGCGGCAGATCGCCCATCGTCGCGATCCGAATGGTCTCGCTGATGCTTTGCACGCTGACGCCGAGTTGCGCGGCCAGATCCAAGCGCGGATGCACGACAATTTCCGGCCGCGGCAAATCGCCGTTGATCCGCGGCGAACGAATTTCCTTGAGTCCCCGCATTTCGTCGAGCAGCTTGTGCCCGGTGATTTCAGTGAGCTTGGGATCATCGCCCACCAAATACAATGTGACGTCCCGGCCGCCGCCAAAGCCAAAATTCTGGAAACTGACATGCCCGTCCGGAATCTGATTGAGCAACGGCATGACGCGCTGTTCGATTTCCTTGGCGCTGGCCTTGCGCTTGCTGCGGGGTACCATGCTGACGAACACTTCCCCCTGCCGCACATCGGCGGAATCCGTACCGACGAATTCGACCACGTCGGTGACTTCCGGCTGCTTGCGCATGATCGCGGTGACCGCGCCCGACAGGCGCGCCGTGTCCTCGAGTTTGCCGCCCGGCGGCAGTTCGATATTGACGATCGAGGTTGAAAAATCCTCGGGCGGCACGAACGCCTGAGGCAGCATCATTCCGCCGCCGACCGAAAGCGCGAAGAACAATGTGCCGAAGCCGATGGTTTTCCATCGATGCGCAACGCACCACTTCAGAACACTGACATAGGTGGACATGATCGGTCCGTCGTCGCGGTGCGGGATCGCATCGCGATTGAGACCATAGGCCGCAAGCACCGGCGTGATCATGCGCGCCACCAGCAAGGAGATGAACACGGCCGCGGCCACGGTGAGACCGAATTGTTTGAAGAACTGACCGCTGATCCCGCCCATGAAACTCACCGGCAAGAACACGGCGATGATGGTGAAGGAGGTGGCGACCACCGCGAGACCGATTTCGTCCGCCGCCTCCATGGCGGCGCGGAACCCGCTCTTCCCCATGCGCATGTGGCGCACGATATTTTCAATCTCGACGATGGCATCGTCGACCAGCACACCCGCCACCAGCGACAAGGACAACAAGGTGATCTCGTTGAGCGTAAAGCCCATCATTTGCATGAAGGCAAAGGTGGGAATCGCGGACAGGGGAATGGCCAGTGCCGAAATCAGGGTGGCGCGCCAATTGCGCAGGAAAAACCACACCACGGTGACTGCTAAAATCGAACCCTCGATGAGCGCCTCCAGGGCCGAGTGGTAGGTTTTGATGGTGTGATCGACGGTCGTAAAAATCTGCTGAATATGCAGCGACGGATTGTCTTTCTGGATCTTGGCCAGTTCTTTGGCGACGCCTTCCGCAGTGGCGACGTCCGAGACCCCTTTGGCCTTGTACAAGGAGAATGCAGTCGCGGGCCGGCCGTTCCAGCGCGCGAGACTGCGTGTTTCGGCGACGCCATCGTGCACGTCGGCGATGTCGTTCAGACGTACTGATTTATTTCCCGGAGTAATGATGAGCGTATCGCCGAGCGCTTCGGCCGTTTTGGCGCCGCCGAGCACGCGGATGGACTGCTCGCCCCCGCCCACCTGCGCGCGTCCGCCGGGCGCATCCAGGTTCAATTGCCGCAGTTGCTCGTTGACCTCCACGGCAGTCAGCCCAAGTGCCTGGAGTCTGGCCGGGTCTAGTTCAACGCGAATTTCGCGATCGAACCCGCCGATGCGCTGCACCTGCGAAATGCCCTTGACCCCCACCAGTCGTTTCGCAATGGTGTTGTCGATGCTCCAGCTCAATTGCTCCGGCGTCATGTCGGTGGTCGTCACCGCATAAATCGCAAAGGTCCCCCCGTCATTGTCTTGACGCTGCACCTGAGGTTCGAGAATGCCCTGGGGCAAATCGGCGCGAACTCTCGCGATGGCGTCGCGAACATCGGTGACGGCCCGATCGATGGGCGTACCGATGTTGAATTCGATGACGATCAACACATTTCCTTCGGAAATGTAGGTTTGCTGGTGGTGAATATTGCCGATGCTGGCAATCGAGCCCTCCACCTTTTGAGCGATCTGCACCTCCATCTCGGTCGGCGCTGCGCCGGGCTGCGAGATGTTGACGTTGACCGCGGGGAAGGACACATCCGGATTCAGGTTGATCGGCAACCGGATGAACGAGACGGTGCCCATGAAGAATAGCACCACGAACAGCACGATCGGGGTTACCGGGTGCTTAATGGCCCAGGCAGAAATGTTCTTCATGACTTGGCGGCAGAAATCAGAAGCGGCCTGACTGTTTCGCCCTCCTGCAAGAAAGCGCCGGCGCTCGTCACGACCTGGTCCTTGGGATCGAGGCCGCCCGAAATGGTCACTCCGCTCGGCACCATGCCGGAGACGTGGATGGAGCGGCGTTCAACCTTGCCCTGTGCATTCACAATGAGCACGTAGTTGCCTTTGTCGTCGCTCAGCACCGCAGTTTGCGGCAACACCGATCGTTCGGCGTTGCTGACCGTCACCTCGGCCCGCGCAAACGCGCCGGGGCGCAGATTCGGGTCGGGAGTGAGTGCGACCTTGGCGGTGCCGAGACGCGTCGCAGGATCGATGACCGCGCCGAGCAGGCGAATGCGGCCTTGATAAACCTTCGACATACCGGTGAGCTTCACGTCCACCAGCTGTCCCACCTTGAGCAGCGGCAAATCCTGTTCGGCGACCTGGCCGCGCAACTCGGTCTCATCATCCTTGGATAGGCGAAACAAGGCCTCGCCGCCGGGCATGGCCGTCTGACCCACTTCCACGGTGCGGGTGAGAATGATGCCATTGGCCGGTGCGCGCACGTCGGCTCGCGCCAAGCGAGCCTTGCCCTCTTCCAGCATTGCCGCGGCCACTTTGACGTGAGCGGCCGCAGTCACCGCGGCCGACTTCCGGCGTTGCGTCTCTTCGGCTGACAACGCGCCGGAAGATCCTACCGCACGAGCGCGCTGATACTCGGCATCAGCCAAGTCTGCATCGGCGTGTGCTTGGTCCAGCGCCGCCTGCAGATTGGCAACCTGCGGCTCCAGCACCGAATTGTCCAAGTGAGCCAGCACCTGGCCTTGTTTCACATGATCGCCCGCCTCGACGTACACGGCTGTGACACGGCCGCCGTCGCCTTCAACCCCGATGGGCATGTCGTAGCGCGCGGCAATCGTGCCGATGATGCTGACCGTGGAGGGCACCTCGCTCACGCCCACCTCCGTCACCGATACCGTTGGGATGGCGGACACGGCAGTGTCCGGCTTGGCCGTCAGCGCATGCGTGATGCGCCATGCAACCAATGCCGCGACGATCGCAATCAGCACGCCGCCGACCGACCACGCGATCAAGCGCCGATTGAGCACCTTGGGGGGCGCGGCTGTTCCAGATTGTTGATCAAACAAAATGCTGCTCATGACACCACATCCCAGGGATAACTTCCTTTGTCCAAGATGAACCCGGCTGACATGTTCATCTCTTCGTCCTCATTACGCTGCGCGCGCCGTATGTTGTGAGCCATGCGTAAATACCCGCGGGCTCAGTGAAAAGTTGCGGCATGGACGTTAAATATTTTGGCGCGCCCAACCGGAGCCGCCTGGATCAGGCGCCTCCCCGCATAGTCGGTTGGCATCCCGAATCCTTTAATGGGGCTGCCGGGGATGATGTCAACCGTCGCCTCCATCTCGCCCAAGGCCTTGTCCAGGCCCTTCAGGCCCGACAGGACTATATACAGTCTCAAGACCTCATTGGTTCCCTCGAAAATCGTCAAATTTCGGCAATCTCGGGTGATTTGGCGGCCCGCAATGAAGCCTTTGACGACGCTCACCGGCCGCTACTCTTGAACCCGGTCGATCAGCAAGTCGAGCGCACCATCATGACCGACATCGTAGGACAGCTCACCGTACAGGTCGCCTGCACTGGGAATCGGCCGACCGCTGAACGATACCCGCGCGGTGATTGAAACTCTCTGGCCCGCCGCAAGCACGCGGCCCGGCATCATCGAATCGGCAGCGGACAATTGCACCTGCGTACCGATGGCATCGCTCGTCAGCCGTTTGGCTGCCAGAGGCGGCCCACGGCTATCGGGCTCACGAGCGAATACGAACAAGGGCGTCTCCGGTTTCAAGCGCGCTTTTAGCGCAGGCGCTATGCGTATATTGACAGTGACCTGTGCTGCTGCCGACCCCTGAGGACTCGCGCTCGTCCCCGCAGGCGACGCGTTCGTCCCCGATTCCTCGCCAGGACCCAGAGCCGCGATGCGTGCATCCAACATTTGCTCGATTTGCGCCGGCGGATGCAGATCCTTCAGCGCCTGCCAACGGCTGCGCGCCAGGGCGCGATCTCCCCGAGTTGCCGCCGCAAATCCGCCGTAGAGCAGCGCTTTCGGATTGTTCGGTTCCAATTTCAGCGCGTCTTCAAACAGCTTCGACGCTTCCGGCGAGATCTGGCCGCCGGCGCGCAGACTGATCGCCTCGCCGAGACCCAGCGCGGCTTCGGTGCTGTTGCCGCTCAGTCGATGCGCGCGATCATACGCATTCACGGCATCGTCCATGCGCTGCAATGCCAGGTATGAACGCCCGAGCATCAGCCAGCCCGCAATGTCGTTGGGATCATCGCGCATGTGCTGCTCGAGCTTCTTCACCATGGCGAGCACGTCCGGCGCGGGCATAGCCTGCTCTGCCGGGGGCGGCACGTGCCAATCCCAATTCGACCACAGCGGATACAAAGCCGCAGCCGCACCCGCGACCAAGCAAGCAGCCAGCGCACCGATGATGCGGCTCCGCTTATCGCGCAGCAGCGGTACCGCGACAATGGCCGCGGCAATCGCAGCCATGAGAGCTGCGACGATGAGAAAGGCGCTCATTCGTCCAGCGGCATGCGCGAGCGTTGGCGTACGACGCGGTAAATGATGAAGGCGCCCAGCAGCAGCATAAAAAACGGCGCCCCCCAGATGAGCGCGGTCTTCGGGGTCAAGGGCGGTGCGAAACGTACGAACTCGCCGTACCGGTCGGTCATGAATTTATAGATCGCATCATCGCTCTTGCCGGCGATAAGCATCTCGCGGACCTGCCGCCGAAGATCCGCCGCAAGATCCACCGTCGAATCGGCGATCGATTCGTTCTGACATACCAGGCAGCGGAGTTCCTTGGTAATCCGCTCAAACCGAGTCTGCAGCATCGAGTCGCGCAGCTGACCGTGATCGTCCAGCGCCGCAGGCGCTTGTTGCGTCATCGGCGGCGCCGGTTGCGCGGTAGGCGGCGCCGGTTGCGCGGTAGGCGGCGCCGGTTGCGCGGTGGGCGGCGCCGGTTGCGCGGTAGGCGGCGCCTGCTCCGCGGCCGATGACGCGGCCCATAGCATCATCGATGATCCGAGGAGCAGGAGAGTCAGCAGCCGCGCGCGAACCGCAATCGTGCCCTGCCCCGGACGGATCGTGCGCCGCTCCGCGCAGATCGTGCGTCGCTCCGCGCGGATCATGCGCCGCTCCGGGCGGCAGCGATGCGCGGTAGAAATTCTTTTTCCCACACCTCTTCGGTCATCGGCGAGATGAACTTGTAGATGATTCTCCCGTGGGTATCCACCAGGTAGGTTTCCGGCGCGCCGTAGACGCCCCAATTGATCGCCGTTCGGCCATCGCCATCGAACGGCACCGCCGTGTAAGGGTTGCCGAGCTGCGTGAGCCACAGCTTTGCCTTGTCGTGATCGTCCCGGTAGTCGAGCCCGATGAGGGGTACGACATGCTGGCGTGCGATTGCCAGCAACTCCTCCTGTTCTTCGCGGCAGGCGACGCACCAGGTGGCCCAGACATTGAGCACGTAGACCTGGCCCTTGAGCGCCGCATTGCTCACCGTTTTGGAGGGATCAAGCACGTCCGTGAGATTGAAATCCGGTGCGGCTTTGCCGATCAGCGGCGAGGGCAACGCATGGATGTCGCGATTCGGGTTGAGGCCGAACGCGAACAACACCACTAACGCGACGAACGCCGCAAATGGCAGCAGGAACTTCCACATCAGGCGGAACCCAGTTCCGGTCGAGGATTGGGCGGCGCTGCGGTTTCTTGCGCAACCGCCGGCAGCTTCACTCGATAGCGGCGATCGGTCGCGGCAATCAATCCGCCGAGCGCCATGACGATTGCGCCCAACCAGATGTAGCGCACCAGGGGCTTGTATTGAATGCGCATGCTCCAGGCATTCGCGCCCAGTGGATCGCCCATGGCGACAAATAGGTCGCGCCCCCAGCCCACCGAAATCGCCGCCTTGCTGTTGCTGGTTTGCTGCACCCAGAAGTGGCGCTTTTGCGGCAGCAGCACCGTCACCGGCTTGCCGCCGCGGGTCACTTCGATCGTGCCCTGGACGGCATCGTAGTTGGGCCCGCGCACATTGACGGCATTCACGAATTTAAAATTATAGCCCGCGATCGAAAAACTGCCGCCGGGCTTTAGAGCCACGTCTTTCTCGATTTTGTAGCTCTCGACGCCGCTGGCACCGATCGCGAACATGCCCACGCCCAAGTGCGCGATCGACATCCCCACGAGCGCTGCGGTCAGCGTTTGCTTCTGGCGCAGGCGCCGCAGGGGCTCGAGCGCGGCGGAGAATATAATCCAGAAGCCGAAGCTGAAACCGATGAGGCCCACCGGGTGAAACTGTTTGAACAACAAACCTTGGATCGCGACCGATAACAGCACCGCGGCGCCGGCGAGCCACCACAGCGGCTTGGCAGTCACGGTGAGCTTGCCGCGGCGCCAGGCCGAGTGCATGCCGATCGCCAGAAACACCATGAGCGGAAACATCGGAACCAAGAACATCAGCGCGAAAACCGGCGGTCCCACCGATATCTTGCCGATCCCGAGCAGTTCGTACAGCAGTGGCGACAAGGTGCCCCAGAGCACGAGCGCGGCGACGCTCACCAGAATCACGTTGTTGACCAGCAGGAAGAACTCGCGCGAGAACAATTCAAATCCGCCGGGTGCGTACAGCTTCGGCGCCCGCCACGCATACAAGGTCAACGAACCGCCGATGGTCAGCACCAGGAATGCCAGAATGTAGAGGCCGCGCGTCGGATCGGTGGCGAAAGAATGCACCGACACCAGCACGCCGGAGCGCACCAGAAAAGTACCGACCAGACTCAATGAGAAAGCGAAGATCGCGAGCAGCAGCGTCCAGCTCTTGAAGATGCCGCGCTTCTCGGTGACGCTCAAGGAATGGATCAGCGCCGTGCCCACGAGCCAGGGCATGAACGAGGCGTTTTCCACCGGGTCCCAAAACCACCAACCGCCCCAGCCCAATTCGTAGTAGGCCCACCAGCTGCCGAGCGCAATGCCGATGGTCTGAAACATCCAGGCAAAAATCGTCCAGGGCCGGGTCCACTTGGCCCAGGTCTGATCGAGCCGCCCTTCCAGCATGGCCGCGCAGGCGAAGGCGAAGGCCACCGAAAATCCGACATAGCCCATGTAGAGCATGGGCGGATGAATTGCGAGCGCGAAATCCTGGAGCACCGGATTCAAGTCGGCGCCATCTTGCGGCGTGGGAGTCAAGCGCAGGAAAGGACTCGAAGTCCACAAGGTGAAGAGCATGAAGCCTGAACTGATGAGGCCCATGACGCCGAGCACACGGCTGGAAAAAGTCAACGGCAGCGCGCGGCTGAAAGCCGCCACCGCGACGCTCCAGATCGAGAGAATCAAAATCCACAGCAGCAAGGAACCTTCGTGCGCGCCCCACAGCGCCGCGACCCGGTAGAACAGCGGCAATTGCGAATTGGAATTGCGCGCGACATACAGCACCGAAAAATCATCGTTGACGAAGCAATACACCAGGCAGGCGAATGCCATGGCAACGAATACAAACTGCCCCGTCACCGCCGGCCGCGACACCGCCATCCACGCAGGCTTGGCCCTCCAGGCGCCGACCAAGCCGAAAAACGCCTGCGAAATGCTCAGCAGGAAGGCGAGAATGAGGGCGAAGATTCCTAATTCGGCTGCCATGAGATGTCCTTCCCTAAGTGCCGGGACCGTGCGCAGTAGCGCCTGCGCCCGGCTTGTTCTTGAGCGACGCCGCGACTTCCGGCGGCATGTACTTCTCGTCGTGCTTGGCGAGCACTTCATCGGCGACGAACTCGCCGCTCGAATTCATCGTGCCATGCGCGATGATGCCCTGGCCTTCGCGAAATAAATCCGGCAACACGCCGGTGTATTCGACGGGAACCTGGTGAGCAAAGTCCGTGAGCACAAAGCGCACCTGCAAATCTCCGGGCTTGCGCTCCACGCTGCCCTTCACGACCATCCCGCCGATGCGAAAACGTTTGGCGAGCGGCGCCTTGCCCTCGACCACCTGACTGGGATCGAAATAAAACATGATGTTCTCGCGCGATGCCATCACCGCAAGCGACACCGAGGCAGCCACGCCGCCCAAGATGCCGAGCACCACGAACAGGCGTTTGCGGCGCGGTGTCATGGCGCCTCACTCGCGGCCATGGCGAGCGCCCGCGCGGCCCGGGTCTTGGCGGCGGCGAGATAGCGCCGTGCCGACCACAGGTTCCACACCAGCACCACGCAGGCGAAGCCGATGCACGGCCAGACATAGCGCGCATAGCCGCCCATGTGCCAAAAACCGCCGCCGCTCATGATTTGATCGCCTCCCGCACCCAGGCTGACTGGCGCTCGCGAATGAGGACCTCGCCTTGCACCCGGATGCACAGCACGGCGCCATAGAACAATGTGAAACCCAACAACATCGACAGCAGTGGCCAGAGCATGCTGTCCGCCATCTTCGGGCCGTCTAGTGTAACAAGCGTGGATCCCTGATGCAGGGAGTTCCACCACACGACCGAGAAGTGCACGATGGGCACATTGACCACGCCAACCACCGCAAGCAGCGCCGCCGCGCGATCGCCGCGCGCCGGATCCTCAAAAGCCGGGCGCAGGGACATCACGCCCACGTACAAAAACAACAAAATCAGTTCGGATGTGAGGCGCGGATCCCAGGCCCAGTAGGTGCCCCACATCGGCTTGCCCCACAACGAGCCGGTTACCAAGGCAAGCAACGTGAGCGACGCGCCGATCGGCGCGGAGGCCGCCGCCACGGCATGACCGACCTTGATGCGCCAGATGAGCGCAACCGCGCTCGCCACAGCCATGATGGTGTAGACCGTCACGGACAGGATTGCACTCGGCACGTGGACGTAAATGATTCGAAACGCATCGCCCTGTTGATAGTCGGGCGGCGCGAAAACCAAGCCCCCGATCAGGCCATAGCCGATGGTCACGGCCGCCAGACTTAAGAACCAGGGCATGAGCGACGCCGCGGCCCCGTAGACATAGGGCGGAGAAGCGAGTTTATAAAACCAGGTCCACATGATTCTTCAGCCGTTACTCCAAAGTAATGCGCAACGCCGCAGCCGCCGCAAACGGCGCCAAGGTGCACGTGAACACGCATAGCGCCGCCAATAAATACAAGGCACCCGCGGCACTCGTACCCGAAATCGCCCGGTCGGTCGCGCCGGCGCCAAAAATCAGCAAAGGCATGGCCAGCGGCAAAACGATCAGCGAGAACAGCACATTGCCGCGGCGCAGACCGATCGTTAAGCCCGCACCGATGGCCCCCAACCAACTCAAGGTCAGAGTGCCCAGTGCCAGACTCAACAGCATTGTCGCAAATGCGTCTGTGGGAATGCCAAGCGCAGTTCCCACAATCGGCGAAACCACTACCAAGGCAAGGCCCGTCACCAGCCAATGCGCGAGGGTTTTGGCCGCCACAATGATGGTCAGACCGTGCCCGCTTAAGGCCAATTGCTCCAATGTGCCGTCATCGGCGTCGCTTTTGAACAGGAAATCCAGCGACAGCAGCGCCGATAGCAGCGCCGCCACCCACAACACCCCCGGCGCGATGTCTCGCAGCAGCGACAGCTGCAGGCTCAACCCCAACGGGAATAGCGTGGTGACGATGAGGAAGAACACCAAGGGTTGCAATAGTTGCTCCGGCCGCCGGAAACTGAGACGCAACTCACGCTGCACGATCAGCCAAAACGCCTCCCAGGCGCCGACCATCATGAATTGAGCTCCATATGCCTGACAGTACAGCGGACCTGCAGTTCATGATGGGCGACCACCATGGCCAAGCCGCCGCCGGCGACGTGCGTCTGCAAGAGCTCCGAGATCAATTCCGAGCCGGCCGAATCCAGGTTGGTCAAAGGCTCATCCAGCAGCCAGAGCGAGGCGCGCATCGCCAAGACCCGCGCCATGGCGACCCGGCGACGCTGGCCGGCGGACAACACACGGGCGGGTAGATCGGCGCAGGCGGCCACCCCGGTCCGCGCCAAGGCGGCACGCAACTCATCCACCGTCACGCGGCGCTTCAAGCCCACCGCAAAGCGCAGGTTTTCGAGAGCCGTCAGGTCGGCCTTGAGGGCCGGCTCGTGGGAGGCGTAGGCCAGGGTGGCCTGGTAATCCGTTCTAATGACGTCGATCGATTGCCCCAGCCAAGTAACCGACCCCTGCTCTGGGCGCAACAGGCCGCTCACCACCCGCAGCAAGGTGGTCTTACCGGTGCCGTTCGGCCCGGAAATGTGCAACAGCTCCTGAGGCTGGACTTGAACGCTGACACCTTTCAGTACGTGCCGATCGCCACGCCAGACATGGACCTTTTCGACGCACAGGGCGTTGGACATATTCATGGAGGCTGGAGCTTAGCGAAATCAAGGGGTTGAAACCACCTATTCATTCACTTTTGACGATTAGAACGCCTTTTGGGGCGGTACGCCGGTCGCAGATTCCGGCACTGCAAGCCAACCAAACGACCGCGCAGCGGCACTCACCAGAGAACTTTTGGCTACAAGAACGGGACTGGAGGATCGATTGTCGGCATACGCGTTGATGGATGATCAGAGCTTGAGCGCGCGCCTGCATCGCTTGCCCCTGGTGACCCTGTATCTGACCGAGCGCTGCAACTCGCGCTGCGTCACCTGCGACTACTGGCGTCATGGCCGCGCCGACATGAGCTTCCAAGCCGTGCAGCGCCTGCTCCCCACCCTTGCGAAGTTGCGCGCCCGCGTGGTGCTCTTGTCCGGCGGCGAGCCCCTGCTCAACCCCGACTGGGAACGGATCGCGAATGCGCTGCGCGATGCAGGCATGAAAATCTGGCTGCTGACCTCGGGCCTGTCCTTGGCGAAGCACGCGGCGCGCGCCGCAAAAGTTTTCGATGCCATCACCGTTTCCTTGGATGGCATCGATCGGAAGACCTACCAGGCGATTCGCGGCCTCGACGCGTTCGACAATGTCTGCGACGGCATCCGTGCGGCCGCGACCCAAGGGGTCGCCCCCGGCATTCGAGTCACGGTGCAGCGCGCGAACTTTAGGCAACTACCAGGCTTTGTGTCGCTCGCGAAGGATCTCGGCGCTCGCCAGGTTTCCTTCCTCGCCGTCGATGTGGCGAATCCACACGCCTTTGGGCGCACGGAGGGCTTCGCGAGCGATTTGGCCCTGCTCCCCCAAGAGCTGCCCCTGCTCGGTGACTTGCTCGGCGCCATCGAGCGCGAATGTGCCGCGGAGTTCTCGTCGGGTTTCATCGCGGAAAGTCCTGCGAAGTTGCGGCGTCTCCTACAGTACTTCAGCGCCCTGCATGGGGAGGCTTCGTATCCTTTGGTTCGCTGCAATGCGCCGGAATTTTCCGCGGTCGTGGGCGCGACGGGTCGCGTTCAGCCCTGTTTTTTTATCACCGGGCCGGCGGAGGCGACGCTGCGGGATGGCGGCCCGGGGCCGGAGGACTTATCGGGTGCTCTGAACGGCGAGCGCATGAGAGCGTTGCGCGCCACAATCCGCGCCGGCAAGCGGACCGAATGCAAGACCTGCGTGTGTTCGATGTGGCGGGATACAAACAATCTCGCGAGCTCGATACTTTGATGAACGTCGCTGCTGAAACGCGGGACGCTTATCAACGTTGGGCACCTCTATACCCGCCTATCGCGCACAATCCGCTGATGCGAGCTGAGCAGCAAGCCATGCTGCTGTACTGGCCCGAAGTTGCGGGCCGGCGCGTTCTCGATCTCGCCTGCGGTACCGGCCGATACTCGCGATTGCTGGCCGATGCCGGGGCCGCGGAGCTGATCGCCCTGGATTTCTGCATGCCCATGCTGATGCAGGTTCCCAACGGCAACCGGGTATGCGCCAGCATGATGCAGCTGCCCTTTGCGGCCGACACGTTTGATGTGGTGATTTCCGGCCTGGCGCTGGGCCACGCCGCGGATGTGTCCTCTTGGATGGCAGAGATTGCCAGGGTGCTCCGCAAGGGCGGTACCTTGCTGTATTCGGACTTCCATCCGGATGCGGCTCGCGCCGGCCTGACTCGGTCGTTCAAAGACATCGACGACCAAACCCGCTCCGTGCCCCACGCGCAGTATCCCGTGAGCATGCAAGTCGACGCGGCAAGGTCCGCAGGGCTGAGCATTGAAACCCTGCACGAGGTGCGCGTGGGCAACGAGTTGTGCGAGCCGTTCGCCAAAAGCAACGATTTTTATCGGAATTGGGATGGCCTACCGATCGTACTCGTGGTGCGAGCGCGCAAATGAACATCACTTTTATGAATGCGCAATTCTCCGGCGGCAGGATCGGCAGCCTGCGTGTCTGCGGAGCGCGCATTGCGGCACTTGATGTCGATCCGGAGCCCGCGGACGCGGTGCTCGATCTTGAGGGCGACCGGTTGTTGCCCGGGCTCATCAATGCTCACGATCATTTGCAGCTGAATCGTCTGCCCGAGCATGAAACCCCGAAGTTTTATCGACATGCGCGCGACTGGATTGCAGAAGTCGACGCGCGGCGGCGCACCGATTCGCACTTTGAAGCCGGCGCCTCCGTGGCTCGAGACGAACGATTGCTCTTCGGCGGCCTCAAAAATCTCTTGAGCGGCGTCACCACCGTCGCCCAACACGATCCTCTGTACCCATTCCTGACGACGGCCGGGTATCCGATTTCGGTCGTGCGCGACTACGGATGGTCCCACTCGCTGTACATTGACGGCGAGCGGTCCGTGGTCGAATCGTATCGCGCGACCCCCGCGGCATGGCCGTGGATCGTGCACGCCGCCGAAGGTCAAGATCAAGAAGCCGCGAATGAGTTCGAACGTCTCGAAGCGCTCGGCTGCCTGAAGCCAAACACCTTGCTGGTCCATGGTATTGCGCTTGATCAGGCGCAGCGCGCTCGCCTTGAGGCCGCCGGAAGCGCGCTTATATGGTGTCCGTCCTCCAATATGCGCTTGTTCGGCAAGACGGCGCAGGTCGCCGACCTCGTATCGAAGCGTCGTGTTGCGCTAGGAACCGACTCGCGCCTGAGCGGGGCTCGGGACTTGCTCGATGAAATGCGGGTCGCCGCGGACCTAAGTGCAATGGATGAGGATGCCCTCGAAGGCCTGGTGACCGAAGTGAGTGCGAAGCTCCTACGTCTTCCCGATAGAGGGGCTCTGCGACCGGGGCTGCGCGCGGATCTGTTGGTGCTTCCCGCCGGGACGAGCCTTCGGGACGCCGCCCGATCGGCGGTTAGGCTCGTGATGATCGACGGCATCGCACGCTATGGCGATGCCGAATGCGCCATGCCCGCGGCCGCAGGTGCTGAGTGGGCTCGCGTGGTGGTCGACGGTGTACCCAAGATGCTCGATGGAAGTCTTTCCAGACTGCTCGCCTGCGCCACTTTGAGTGAACCGGGAATGGAGATGGCGCGCCTGACTGGGAGAGCTGCGTGAGCGCGAAGCGGCACAAGGTGGTGCTCTACAATCCACAGGCGGTGTTTTTCACGATGCCGCTTGCGTTGCTGGCAATCGGATCCGAACTCGACCCCGAAGTCTACGAAGTGATAACGATCGACGCCAGGCTCGACCCTGACGCCGAAAATACCGTGCGGTCGCATCTTGCCGGTGCGCTTTGTCTCGGCGTGACCGTGCTGACGGGTGCTCCGATTTCCGATGCTCTCCAGATTTCGCGGGCGGCCAAGCGAGCTCGTGCGGATATCCCGGTGGTTTGGGGCGGTTGGCACCCGTCCATGTTTGCAAAGGAATGCCTGCTCGAGCCGTCCGTTGACGTCACGGTGCGTGGACAGGGAGAGGAGACCTTTGCCGAGATCGTGCAGAGACTCAAAGACGGGCAGTCTCTGGCGGGTTGCGCAGGCTGCACGATCAGGCTGCCGGACGGTTCAATTCACGAGAATCCGGCGCGAGACCTGGCGCAGGTCGACAAATTTCGCGCGCATGACTACGGGTTGATTCCGGTCGAGCGCTACTTCGAACTCAAGGGCAAACGCCAGCTCGATTTCATCTCGTCGCAGGGTTGTAACTTTCGCTGCGCTTTCTGCTCGGACCCCTTCGTCTACGGACGCAAGTGGGTGGGACTCGAACCGGTGCGCATGGCCCTGCGGTTGAAGGAACTTTGGGATCGGTATCAATTCGACGACGTGAATTTTCAAGATGAGACCTTCTTCACCAAGGCTGCCCGCGTGGAGGCGATGGCGGACCGGATCGTCGAGTCCGGCATGAAAATAACCTGGGCGGCAACCATGCGGGCGGATCAAGGAATCAGGCTCCCCGAGCATGTCTGGGTGCGATGCAGACAATCGGGTCTGCGCCGCCTATTGGTCGGTGTCGAGTCCGGCTCCAACGAGGTTCTCAAACGCATCCGCAAGGACATCAAGATCGAACAGGTGTACGAAGTTGCAGAAAAGATGATGAAGTTCGGCATCGCCGGGCATTTTCCCTTCATCGTTGGCTTCCCGGACGAAACCGACGCGCATATTCAAGCCACTTTGGATTGCGCCAAGCGGCTGCGCTCGATGAGTCCGGACTTCCTGACCCCGATCTATTATTTTAAGCCCTATCCCGGCAGCGCGCTGGTAATCGAGGCCGTTGCGCGCGGCTTCAGCTTGCCGGAAACGCTGGAGGCGTGGGCGCAGTTCGACTATGTGGCCGGTGAACCGGGGCCGTGGGTCTCCTCTGAGAAATTTGAGCTCATCGAGCGCTTCAAATTTTTCCACGAGCTCGCTTGGAAACGAGTATCTCGCAGCAAGCGCTTCCTGCAGCGGGTCGCTCGATATCGCTGCGGCAAGGACAACTATCGCTGGCCGGTCGAAATGCTCTTTACGCGCTGGCTCGTGCCGGAGCAGAAATTGTCATGACGGCGCTCAAGCAGGTGCTGTTGATCAATCCGACGATCACGTCGCGGCGCAGCGCGCGCTTTCCCCTCGCCGTCCTGAACCTTTCCGCCGCGCTGGACGGCAGCTATACCTCGAGCATCATTGACGGCAATATCGATCGCGATTTCGTCTCGACGACTTTGAAAACGCTGGCCGGCGGTGCAGTCAAAGCGGTCGGGATCAGCGTCATGGGCGGCCCGCAGCTGCGCAGCGCCATTCACGTGTCGCGCGAAATCCGGGCACGCTTTCCGGCGACTCCCATCATCTGGGGCGGTCATTTTCCGAGTATTTGCGCGGAGCCTGCCCTAAACACGCCATACCTGGACTATGCCATCCGCGGACAGGGTGAAGACACATTGCGTGACGTTTTGGACGCGATCTTTACCGGCGCCGACCTCGCCACGATCGCCGGTCTGTCCTGGCGCTCGAACGGTCAGGTCGTGCATAACAAAAATCGCGCGTTCTCCCCGGCGGCGCTGACGCGAATCCTGCCTTACGAGCGCGCCGGAGATCCGCGCAACTATCTGGCAAAGACCTTTTTAGGACGCCGGACGACCGGCTACCAGGCCGCTCTCGGTTGCCGATTCCGTTGTACCTTCTGCGGCGTCGCTTCTATGTTTCGCGGCAAAACCGCCCTGCCCGCTGCCGCGCGGCTGGATGGTGACCTGCGCTTTCTCACCAATCAGCTGGGCGTCGATGCCGTGCAATTTTTCGATCACAATTTCTTTGACCGTGAACAGGACACGGCGCCGTTGCTCGAAGTGCTCGCAAAATATCAGCTGCCATGGTGGTGTTTCGCGCGATCGGACGCGTTGCTCAATTTGTCGGAATCCTCCTGGGCCTTGGTGCGCAAGAGCCGCCTGCGCATGGCGTATATCGGCGCGGAATCGCCAAGCGATTGGCTGTTGCATGATGTGCGCAAGGGAACGAGCACGCATCAGACTTTGGCGGCGATTGAAAAATGCCGCAGTAATGGCGTCATTCCGGAACTCTCATTCATGCTGGCGCCGCCCCACGATCCGGAAGGCGAAACGGAGCGAACGTTCGACTTCATCCGTCACGTCAAGCGAATTCACCCCAAAACCGAAATCATGCTGTACGTGTACGCCCCGCTGCCGCCCTCCCCGGGGAGCTCGAATCCGCATGTCGAGCGCGCCGTCGCCAATCTGCGTGACGGCGATGGGTCGCCATTGATTTTCCCAACGACGGCTGACGGCTGGGCGGAGCCTAAATGGATCTCTTATTGGTGCCACACCGACGTGCCCTGGCTGAATGAGCGCATGCGTCGCCGAATTCGCAACTTCACCACTGTCTTGGGCTGCCGGTTCCCGACAATCACGGACGTGCGATCGCCCTATTGGGGCAAGTCCGCCTTGCGCGCTCTGGCTTCTTGGCGCTATCGCTTTCAACGTTACGAGCGGCCCTGGGAATTGGATTTCTCCAAGCGCTTCATCAAATTGTGGGACCCGCGGGTGTCGGGGCTATGAGTTTACTGCTGGACATTTGGAGCGTGCTCACGCCGCCGCAAAGGCGCTGGGTACTGTGGACGCAAGCGCTGTCAGTTCTGATGGCGTTTTCAACCGTAATCGGAATCGCATCGATCGGTCCATTTTTTTCTGTGTTGGGCGACCCTCAACTGATCGATCACTCGGAGCAGTTGAAGTGGCTTTTTAGAAATTTCGGCTTCTCGAGCATTCGCAGTTTCGAAATCGTCCTGGGACTGGCATTCATGGCAGCGGTATTTGTGGCCAATATGATCAATATCGCCGGGTCTTTCCTGATGACGCGGCTGTCCTATCGAATCAGCGCCGATATGCAGTCTGTGCTGCTGGACGAATACCTGAATCGTTCCTATATTTTTCATACGAAGACAAACAGTGCGGTTCTTTGCAACAACATAATTCATGAGACCAACAGGGTAACTAACGACGTGTTGCAAAGCGCCCTCCCTCTGATGACAAACATCGTCACCGGGACACTCATTATTCTGTCCATTTTGCTGCTCAATCCCGCCGTGGGTGCCTTGATAATCGTCTCGCTGGCGGGAGGATATGCTCTCATCTATCTTGCGGTTCGAGATTGGTTGTCCAAGTCAGGCGAGATTCAGTCGCATTTGCTTATTGAGCAGGCCAGGACAATCAGCGAAAGTTTCGGCGCTATCAAGGAAATACTTGTTCTGCGCATTCAATGCTTTTTTCGCGATAAATTCGCGACGACCAGCGTCGCTCTTGCACGCGCCGCAGCGAATGGTCGAGTCATCCATCAGAGTCCGAAGTACTTCATGGAATGCGTCACAGTGGGAGCCCTGGTTCTCATCGCGCTTCTCGCGGGCGATCGCGAACATGGCATCGGCCCGCGCCTCGGACAACTGACATTTGTTGGATTTGCGGCGTATCGGCTGCTACCCATTCTGCAGCAAGCATTTGCGTCCCTTGTGAGAATTCGCTCGGAACAAGCGGGATTTGCGGCGATTGCTCCGGACCTACGGCTGGCGCGCGCCCGCAAGAAGCCCAATCCGGGTGTCGACCTTTCCTGGCTGAACTGTCCTCAACGAGATATTTGTCTTTGCGGAGTTTCCTTCCGCTACGAGCCGACACGTACGGCGCCGGTGGATCGTGTCACGCTGAAAATTCCGGCGCGCTCGGCGGTCGGCGTTGTCGGCGCCAATGGTTCGGGAAAAACGACCCTGGTCGATTTAATCGCGGGACTCCTTTTGCCGGACAGCGGGCACATCGAAGTGGATGGCATCACTCTCGATGGTTCTAACCTGGCATCGTGGCAGTCTCGCATCGCCTACGTGCCTCAGGCCATTTTTCTCTTGGACACAAGCATCGCGCAAAATATCGCTCTTGGCATTTTACCTGACGCGATCGACCGACCCCGGCTTGAGATGGCGGCGCGTCTCGCTCAGCTGGATGACTTCGTGGGCACGCTGCCCGGCAGTTACGATCACATCATCGGCGAGCGCGGCGTCAGGCTGAGCGGCGGCCAGCGACAGAGGCTCGGAATTGCACGCGCGCTTTATACGAGCGCGACCGTCTTGATACTTGACGAAGCAACCAATGCTTTGGATGGATTGACGGAACACGAGCTCGTATCGACGATCATGAGGCTGCGCGGACGATACACGATAATTCTAATTGCCCATCGCCTCAGCACCGTGCGCGCCTGCGATTTCATTTTCGAGATCGATTGCGGAAGAATCCAGCACGCCGGAACTTATGCCGAATTGCTCGGGGACTCCGACAGCTTTAAGCGGCTAGTGCATGTTCAGTAGGCCCGCATGAATGTTGAAGCACCCGGCTTGGTTTGCTATCCGGCGCCTCGGGTCGGAAAGATGGCAGCTTTCTAGACTATTCCGTAGAGTTCGAGGCCGGAGAAGCGCTCGCGGCCATGCTGGGCTGCAAGTTTGCGCACCTCGTGAAATTGCCAGGCTCGAGCTTCGGGTTCGAGGTACTGCAACCAGCCTCGCTCCTGATAAGGCGCCCACCAGGTCTGCGGAACGACATAAATCCTTGCCGTCGATTCTTCACGCAGGGTCCAATCGTACATCTGATTCAGATCGGCTGCAGTTCGCTTACCGGGATAGCTCACCGTTTCGATCATCTTGTACCAGGCCGCTTTGCTTTGCAGACGGTTCTTGCTTATGAACTGCAAGTGAAACAAACCGCCGCGCCCTTTCCCCGAAACCAAAAGACCTTGATCGTTCGCGTTACTGGGAGAACGCCGGTGCAATTGATAAGTATTTGAGGATTTCCAGGACAACTCCGCCGAATCGCCGAATGCCCAGGGAATGGCGCTTTGTTCTCCCCACGGCCCGTCCCAACGGTACACCGCCGGTGAGTGATACGGCGCGATCATCGGCAGAGTCGCGCACCATCCCGAATCCGCGCCGAGGGCCAGAGAACGCAATTGCGGCAGCAGGTTTCCCGTCGGAACCTCGTCCGCATCCACGATCACGAAATGCGTTGCACCGAGGCGCCTACCGCGCTCCAGCATCTCCTGACGAACATCAGCCTCCCTCCATTCGCCATTCTCGACGCGACGCACATCGATCAGACAATTGGGGAACTCAGCCTGAGCATCGCAAACGATCTGCGCAGTTCGATCTGTTGAGCCATGATCGGTCACCACCACCGCGTTGCAATAAGACAGGCTGACGCGAAGCGATAGTCCAAGCACCCAGTCTTCGTCTCGCGTTGCCAATAGGGCCACCAGTTTCGGCACCCTAGCCGGGCGCATAAACGCACGCGCGCGCCGCGAGATTCGCCTGATGACCTGTGCACTTTTGGACGCCTTGCGCATATTTCAGAAGTCGTGAACCTCAACAGCCATGAAGAACTTGAGACGCTGTGCCCGACTGGTGAGTACCCCAAGAAGCCAGAAAGTTACCCATATTCGAGAGTTGGAGTCATCAGACAGTTCGCGGAAGAGCGCTAAACCGGCGATGCCGCATTCTATCGACTGGTCTGTCGATATAAGAATAAATCAATCCTGCCATGCAAATCGAGAAAAGCGGAACGACAACCCGGTTCCAGCCCGCGTCTCGCTGAAAAATCGCCGCCGCAATCCAAATGACCAGGACGTGGCATACGTAAAGCGGGTAGGAGAGTTCACCAAACAACCTGTCGATTCGATTGTGCTGGGTAAATTCGAACAGCCTGCTGATGCCCAAAAAAAGCGATGCAAGCAACGCGGGGGCAACGAAAGACGATTGGCCCGGCACCCCAAAGCGGCCGATCACCCCGGCACAGAACACCAAGATCGCTACGAGGCATCTGATGGTGAAGGTGCGGGGCGTTCCGGGTTGCCCCTGGAGGCCGCCCAGGCGATAGGCAATTGCACCGGCAAGGAAAAACTGCAATTCAAACGGAAAAAATCGGTATGACCACGGATCCGTCCGGTAGCCAAGTAGTACTGCCGCCAGAACGCGAAGCAAAAAACTCGCAACAAGAGTCCAAACAAGAACCGCATACCCGCGGCGAACCAAAAAGGGCGCGAGCAAATAGAAATACAATTCCAGAGAAAGCGTCCAGGCCTGGGGCACGAACAAAGAGCGCCAAATTGGAAAGTTGGCTAGCCAGGCATTGGCGGTGAAGCCGACTTCGCCGTGCGCTCCAAGCGCAGTGAAACTCGAAACGTCCAGCCCCAAAAGCAGCGCTTGCGCGATTCCGAGCGATATCGATTGCACCCGGCCGGTCCCCGCCTCAAGCATTTCGCGCCACGCATCGAACGGCGGGATTGAAACTGCACCGACAACGAGCAGAACGCCGCCGGCGATCAGCGTTGCCAGCAAGACGAAGTAGTACGCCGGAAAAATTCTCAATGCGCGGCTCTTCCAAAAATCAAGATTCGAAGCTTTTGCCGGCAGATATTTCTCGTTTAGCACCATGGCCATGTAAAACCCGGAGATGATAAAGAACAATTGAACCGCTGTATCCCCCTCCATCGCATGCCATTCAATTATCTTCGCGTGGATATTCAATACGGAGAGAGCCAAGATCAATCGCAACAGCCCCATTGCAACCCCATTAGCTGAAGAGTGCGAGGCGCGCACCAAGCGCCGCCAGCATCCGTCTAGCGAAGCGCAGCGGCCAAACTGCATCGTATCGCGTCCCCTCTTTGGCGTAGAAAACCACCTGTTTCCAGCGCCGCTGGCGAGTACAGCGCATTGCCAACTGCAGTGTCTCCCGGGTCCGGGTTTGCGTTATGAGACTCCGCGCGCGCTTCGATAACGTCGGCTGGCGCAGATAGTCGGCCGTCATTCTATTATGCTCGCGCACGATGACCTCCCATATTTCCTCGTTGCCGCCAAACGTCATCGAACCAGGATGGATCCGATATCGATAGACCAGCTCCGGTATCTGCCGGCAACGCAGTCCGCTGCAGGCCAATCTCAGCATGAACTCGCGGTCCCCCGCCACCTTGTATGACGCGTCGAAAACACCAATCTGCCCAAATACTGTCTTCCGAAAAAACCATGCGTTAAAAGAAGGATTACCTAGCGTGGCGTGATAGAGCAAATCCTCTCCAGCACCGCTAAATCGCGCGACCGCGTCTTCCGCGGCGCTCGACACGCCGCGAAAAGATATGGCATCGCCGCCCAGCGCCATGACGCCGTTCTCCTGAAAATAGTCGCTGGCGGTCAAAAGCGCGTCGTGGGCATAGCAATCATCGGAATTCAGGATTCCGATGATCTCCCCGTGGGCTGCTGCAAGCGCGTTGTTGAGCGCGCTGTAGACACCTCCATCCGGTCCCTTCAGAACTTTCAATTTCGGGTAGCGGCTCAAGAGCTCGAGTGTTCCATCGGTCGAGCCGCCGTCCGCCACAATGTGTTCAAGGTTCGCATAGCCCTGCTCGGCCACGCTCTCAATCGCCTCGCAGATGTAGCGCGCGCTGTTCAAGCATGGAGTGATTACGGTGACCTTGGGCGCAGTGATTCGAGCGATCATTTGCGGAAACGCCCGGCACGCAATGCCGTCGCTACCGTATTTTGGATAACCTGGCGGGCGACTCCTCTGAGTGCCGCCCACCACCAGCGCGGAAAGCGCCAAGAAAAGGACAGCGCCTGTCCGATCGTGGCCCAGGCGGCGCGATATTCGCCCTTGTCTGCGTGCGCCCGCGCAAGATTTAAGGACTCGTCCGCCTGCATGCGCACACAGTGCGCGCGTAGTTCTGGATCCTCCGTCGTCGCCGCCATTTTTTGATACAACCGAAGCCATCCTGCGCAGTTGGCGGTGCAATCGCTGCTGTAATGTTCCTGGTGGACTCGCACTGAACAAAGCGGTTCTCGCACGACCACTACTTCACCCCTCAGGGCCAGGCGGAGGCAAAGATCATGGAACTCCCCGAATAGCTGATGTTCATCAAAGCCGCCTGCTTCCGCAAACAAACTCCGCTCAGTGACCACGGTTGGCATGGCAATGCCAATCTGCAGAGTAAGAAGCTGTTGGAATATCCAGCCGTCCGGCGCCGGAGGCGCCGGACGTTTTTTCGGTATCAACCGGCCGCTTTCGTCAATGTGCCTGCAGGCCGTATAACTCCAGCGGCACTGCGGTCGATCGCGCAGTGCTGCCAATTGCCTTTCGAGTTTCTGCGGCGCCCATTCATCGTCGGAATCGAGAAAGGCAAGATAGCGGCCGGAGGCCGCCGTCGCCGCCGCGTTGCGGACCAGGGATGGATTGCCGGAATGTGGTAGCCACACTATTCGCGAGGTCGGACTCTCAATGCCTCGCAAGAATCCTTGCGTCTCGTCGTCAGAGCCGTCATCCGCGATAATCAACTCCCAGTCGGGGTAGGTCTGATTGAAAACGGATTGAACTGCTAGCGTAAGAAATTTCGTGCGATTAAAAGTTGGGATAATGATCGATACGCTGGGCATACATCACTCGCGAGTCGCGCAGAGTTCTCGATAGTCCGCTGCGATCCCAGCCAATTCGTCCAGCGTTGTATTGAAATCCGGCGTGCGCTTGGCCGGCGGTCTTGCCGGCAATTTCGGCGCGCGCGCGATCACGTCGGCAATTGCGCTTACCGGCACGACCTCGGCAAGGCCTCTATCGATGATACCGGCGAAGGGTCCGCGCGCATCATCCAGTAAAAAAATCGCCGGAACGCCGAATTCCGCAGCCTCGGCTGCAGAACCAGACGTAAGCGACAGGAGTATGCTCATGTGCCGCAGCAAAGCAGGCAGCGGCAGCATCGAGGCTTGTTCTTGCACAACATTGCCCATGCGAAGAGACAGCAAACTCATGTATTCCTCATCCTGACGTGGGGTCGACGCCGGATGTCGCCGAATCCACCAACGCCAGACCACCGGCGCGGTCTTGATCTGTTCGGCGAGAGCCTCCCACTGCGCACGATGACCGCTGATTGGCTGAAGAGCCACCAAGACTTCCCGTTCATAGATCGCGCCGGCACCGATGGACTCAAATTGCCTGTCCCAGGCCGTGGCCGATGAGTCAAGGTCGCCCGAGAAAGACGCCAGCTGCGTGTGACCGCCATGCAGGCTACGGTGCCATGGGCGCTCGAGCCTGCGTGTCCATTCCCGTATCGCCGCCGCGTCGGTCTCGCTCCAATTCCAAAAGACCGCCGGCAACGATGCATACCCGGTTTTCGGCACCGCCGACCAACCGTAGGCCTTATGTGCGCCCTCCTGAGCGCAATGCTGCAGATCTATCGACAGTATTCCTTGGCGCCGGCAGGCGAGCAGAAAAGCGTGACCGAGGTCGGCGTAGTAGGTCACCACAAAGGCCAGCGTCGGCTTAACGATGTGCATCACTCGCTCAAACTCCGTCGCAGTTGCGGCAGCCACGTTCGCCATGCGTGTGAGGTAGTCACGTTCAAGTGACGCTGAATGAACGCCGGCGGCCTCGAGAAATCCGACTACTTCTTTGAGTTCCGGCAATTCGACAGGATTCGCCGGCTCTTCGTTCGGCCGATAGCCCCGGCCGGCGATAAGATTGGCTGCAAACGTCCGGCGGCACCACGGCAATCGGCTAAAATCTCCCCTCTGCATCACGAAGGAAGTCAGGCCGCGCCTTTCAAGCGCAGCAATCAACGGTTCGCTGAATCGGTCGCGCCAGCTGCCGTTTACAAAATCGAGCGACACACCGTCGCCGAGAAACATGGCATAAGCCGGCTTCGGACGAACTACGAAATGAGCAAGGTCGCGCCGGCTCCGCCACACGTTTCGCAGCGGCCTCGCAATTCGAGCTAGAGACCGAACGCGAAAAGGGTGCCGTTCTGGGCGCTGGCGGCCCGCATTCGCCCAGTACATATCCAGATAGAGTTCCATTCGCGCCAGCGGCCATATCTCCAAGTCGCCGCGCTTCCAGCGGATCACGGGAAATCGCCGTTCAATTTCATCGACAAGCGTCAAATACCTGCGATGATAGGTGATCTCCATCGGCAGTTAGCCGCACGCGGACATTGGATCGGAAGCGCAACGCTTGCGGAAACCCACCGCTGGATAGCGGACACCCGCCATCAGCTCATTCGAGGAATCGAATAACACATCGGCGGCCAGCTGCGCCGGCGCAGCCTCCAATACTGTATCGAAGTGCGCAGCGGTTGCGGTATCGCAGAAGCGGAAATTCGTTGTGAGTAGGAACAGCAAGCCGCCAGGCTTCACGCAGCGAGCAAGGTCCGCGACGATGGCCTCGAAGTGTTCGAATAAAAAGCTGGGTGCGCTAGATTGCGCGTTGGTTGCCGTCAAGTCGCCGCGACACAGCACCGCCAGACAAAAAATTGCGTCGTACGATGCGTCTGCTTCACATTCGACGCTCCTCGCGTTCGCAAACGACACCCGCCGCGGCAATTGTCGCAGGATGCGCGACTCACAATACGCAATGTTGCGAGGATCAATGTCGATGCCTTTGATTACAGCCGTGGGAAAGTATTTGCGCAGCGCGAATACCTCGTCGCCGCGCGAACATCCAAAGGACAAAAGATGCACGTCTGAGGATTCCGCCAGCGACTCGGCGGCAAACTGAAACAGCCATGGGTAGCGATCGGGCAGTGTGTGGCTGTAAGTTTGGAACTGTCCCGGAATGAGGACAGGGGCGTCTGCGATCGGCTTCGTGCAGTTGCGCCAAAATGCCTGCCGCGCATTCTGCAGCGCTTTCTTCAGGTCCTGTGGCTTCGCGATCTTCATTTGATCGAAATGATAGTCGCACGGCGGTCATTCCGCACAGCCCAAGTTCCGATTCGCGAAGGCCGCAGCGTGGTTGTCCAGAGTCGTGGTAGGCTACAAACCACGTCGATGCAGCGAAACAATGCGATAGTTCCGGAATGATTCCATTGCGCCCGGTACGCGTACTAGTCATCGGAGCCGGTCCAGCCGCTGTTGCCATGCATCTCCCGGTGCTGGCTGACTTACGAGACGCCGGCCATATTGAACTTGCGGTTGTTTGCGATATTGACGACCAACGCGCGCAACTGGGCCTACGTCGATTCGCATTTCGCGAAGTGTGCGGGGATGCCAGCCGCGCTCTAAAACGTGCCGATATCGACGCCGTGTACATATTCGGCAGTGCTCAACTGCACTATGAATACGGCTCCGCAGCGTTGCAAAATGGCAAGCACCTGTTTGTCGAGAAGCCAATTGCTCCCAGTTACCAGGAAGCCATGGCGCTGTGCGAAATGGCGGCAGCGCGCGGACTCATCGCCGCAGGCGGGCTCAATAGACGATTTTACAAATCCCTTGCCGCTGTCCGTTCCCGCAACGGGGGGGTCGGTTGGCGTTCAGCGGAAGTGGTATTCCACAAGCCGGAACAGGGGAAGCCCCCGCCCTTTGGCGCGCGCAGCTGGCTGAGCGCCAATGGCATTCACGCGCTCGACGCCCTCGTATTTGCGATGGAAGGTCTTCCATCGCAACTTACGGCGATCTCAGACGATGCAGGATTGTCGGCATCCGGCAACTATTCGGCCGTCATGAACTGGCCCAATGGGGCACAAGGCGTTTTTCTATGCAACAACAACGCCGGCGCGCGACGCGAAGAATATGTGTTTCATGGCGTCGCTGAGACGTTTACCGTCGACGAAGATTCATTCACGGTCCAAAAGGACGGTGTTTCCACGCGCACGCCGATTGCATCGATCGGAGATGGAATCGCCGCTGAGCACGGCGCTTTTCTAGAAGGCATTCGCAGCGGTAAGCCACCCCTGCATAGTATTTGCGCGATTGCCCCGTCGCTATTTTTGGCGGAGCTGATCGAAAGCGGATTTAGTGGGCGAGTCGAGATCCCAAAGGCGAATGACGGTTCGGCGCCGCAAGCCTCGACGCGAGCTTCCATCCTGGTATCCAGTTGCACGGCACATCAGGTTGCATTGGCGCGCCTCCTGCCTCAATTCCCGCTCGTCGCGCTCGAGCACGTGACGCGGTCGCACGAAATCCGGCCGGATATTCGGGCAGCAATCGTTGGCAGCGGCCCGCCGCTAGATCCGGATATCTTGGCCAAGATTCCGAATCTTGGCGTCATCGGCATCATCGGTCTGTCCGTAGCGCGTCATAACCCTGAAACTTGGTTAGCACGCGGTGTCTCACTGGTGAACGCCAGCGAAGCCTATGCAGAGAGCGTCGCGGAATTTGCTCTAGGTCTCGCCATCCTCGGCCGTCGAGGTGCCTTCGGCTCGAACAACGCGATGCGGGCGGGCGGATGGGGAACTGATCCCGGTATGACGGGTTTTAGGCGCCGTCTGCATCGCTTGGCGCGCGCCTCGCGTCCGGCGCTCAGATCATTCCGACTTGAAACGGTTGCCGCGAAGCTTTGGAAACATTCGCCAATGCGCAAGCGCGCCCCCAGTTCGACGGTCAGCGCCGCGCGTGACTTAAACGGAGCGGTCGTCGGAATTATTGGTTGGGGTGCAAACGCGCGCGCCTTCGCGCTCAAGCTTGCGCAGGCCAAGGCTCGCGTCCTGGTATATTCGGAACACGGCACGCCGAGCGAGATCGCCGCGTGCGGAGCCGCTCCGGTCAGCCTATCAACAGTACTAGGCGCCGAAATCGTGTCTTTGCATCGCGGACTTTCCCCGCGCACGCGGCATTCCTTTGGGTCACCGGAGCTTGCGCAGCTGCGCCCAGGGACGGTGCTCATTAATGTGGCGCGCGGCGCGCTGATTGAACCCAACGCGCTGATTCAACGCCTAAGACAAGGCGACATATTTGCCTGCCTTGATACATATGAAGAAGAGCCGCTACCCGCCTCGCACCCGCTGCGCCGTCTTGGAAACGTGTTCCTCACTTCGCACATCGCCGGCGGATCGCACAAAATGCAGGCCGAAGCCGCGGACGAGGTGGTTCGCAAGCTGATAGCTCACCTGAACGGCGACTTCCAAGGCTCAGTCTCTCATGAACGCCTGCGCAACATGACCTGACAGTTCATCATTCAATTCGCGGATGGAAATCATGGCTCAAGGAGTCTTAGAATGGGCGGCGCGACCAGTTCATCGAATACCGGCGGTCGAAAATGCAAGCAGTCCGTCCATAACGTGAAATCTCCCAGCATGGGGGAACTCCTGTCGGCGTCGACTACGGAAAGATGCGGAATAGACCGTAACTGCGAAAAAAAGCGCTGCACCTCCGGGTCGTCGAATGCATGCTGCTTCCAATTATTGAATGGAGTGATCCAGACGATCGCCTTAAAGTTATGTTGAACTGAGAGATCTGCAAGTTCACGATAGGCCGGCAACTTCAAGAATAATAGGCGCTTTTCTACCTCAGATAGTCGCGGCGGCCGGCAAGCCGAGCCCAAGAGGTCCGCAGGACTCTTCATCCGCCACAGATATTCAACGTGACCGTCCGGGTAGTACAAGAAATGATACGGAGAACCAAAGAGCATTTGTCCAAAATAATCTATCAATGGCTGAGAAGAGAAGAAGAACTTTCCGAAAGTGGCCGACCGGCTCGCTCCGCTAATCAAGGTACTTTCGGCATTCAACAAACTGGCGTCTTTCCCGTCTGAGGCGATATCGATAGACTCTCCGGCAATGATCGTCGAAATGTGACAACCTGCGCCTATGATGAATTTCAATCGAGGCACGATCGACGTGACCTCGTCTCTCGGCGCTGCCATATTGTAAAAACGGCGCCCGCCGGCGTTCTTCAGATCCTGCCCCGTTAAAATCTGCGCGCGCGAATCTCCGACAAAATAAGCGTCGTAATCAACGCAGTGGCGTGCTAGAAACTCGAGCTTGTGGATACGTGAGTTCGGCTGAAACGTCCGCTGACCGACCGCAGCGTGAAGAATCCCATAAGGGTCGACAACCATATTGGCCGATATCAGACACACGGCCGCGGCCGCGGCTGCCAACACGAACGTTCGCAAGTACGCGCCCATCAGAATTGAAAATAAATAAAGGCGGACACTTTCTGCATCCGCGATAGCGTCGCTACAAGAAGAATCCCAGCCACGCCGGGAACCGCATAGCGGTAGAATCGTGAAAGTGGCGTCAGAGCGGCGCCGGCTGCATCAACGCGCTGCGCGATTTTCTGGGTATTGGGCGTAGCCCATAGCAAAACTGCAGCGCCGAAGAACCGTGCCGCCAAGGCGACGCGGCTCCACGGCACTTGCAAATGCTGGAAGGCTCCTTCGGGGACGAGCGCCGTCCGCGGGAACGCGTGTGCGAATCCTTGCCAAAACGTGCTCGCCCCTTCGTGTATTGCGATTCCATTTAAGCCGCCGATGCCCCTCAAAAGATTGAATGCGCTGGGAAGATCTTCGGCTCGGAAGAATGTCCACGCAACGGAGACAGCCAAAAACGTCACCGTACCCGAAACCAGAGACCCCAGATAAAAAGGATGCTGCCTCTGCGGAAATATAGAACGCCACGCATGATTGATCATCAAATAGCAGCCATGCAGCCCACCCCAAACGACGAAGGTGTAGTTTGCACCGTGCCACAAGCCGCCCAGCACCATTGTCGTCATGAGATTCACGTAACGCCGTAGTTTCCCCTTTCGGTTGCCTCCCAGCGGAAAATAGAGGTAGTCGCGCAAGAATCGCGACAGGGTCATATGCCAACGCTGCCAAAACTCGATAATGCTGACGGACTTGTACGGCGAGGCGAAATTTATCGGCAGGTCAATGCCGAATAATTTAGAAATTCCGATCGCCATATCCGAGTAACCCGAAAAATCGAAGTAAAGTTGGCATGTGAACGCCAACACGCCCACCCACGCCGCCACCAGCCGGATCGGCACACCGGCGTGGGCGGCCACAAAGATTGGCGAGACCACGTCCCCGAAGGGGTCGGCGATCAGCACCTTCTTTGCCAATCCGATCGTAAACACCGTCAGCCCAACTCCGAAGTTTCGTGCCGCGAAACGGTATGGAGCGGCCGAAGCGAATTGCGGCATCATCTCCGCATGGTGAAGGATGGGGCCGGCAACCAAGTGAGGAAAATAACTGACGAACAGCAGGTAGTGGACGAAGCGATATTCCTGGACAAGCCCCTTGGCGGCATCCGCGAGAAAGGCTATCTGCGTGAAAGTAAAAAAGGAAATGCCGAGCGGCAGGAGGATGTGCAACAGAGGCAAATGGGTCTTGGCGACCTCGTTTGCAAACGAGGCAAAGAAATCTGAATATTTGTAGAATCCCAACAGAATGAGATTTGCGGTCACGGATGCGATGAGTATCCAGCGGCCCCGAGTACTACCGGCGCGCTTCGCGATCGCCCTGCCAGCGAGGAAGTTGAAGGCCACCGACCCCAAAAGAAGGGGGATGTACTTCGGCGACCAATAGCCGTAGAACGCAATCGACGCCAACGCCAGCCACGCCGCGGCCCAGGCTCGATTCAGCCGGCCGACAAAGAAGAATATCGCCAGCGTGAGCGGCAGGAACTCCAGAATAAATGCGTAGCTATTGAAAAGCATTGCGTCGAGTCAGCTTGATGTACGAGTCTTCGGCACTATCTTTTTTTCATCACGATCAAGAAATGGTCGCCCATCCCCCGAATCAAAGGCCAACCGGATACCTGTCGATCCAGTCGCCAAAGCGCTCCGTGTAGACGAGGATGCCTTTCGCGAACCCAGGTGAGGTATGGGGGCGGTGCAAACACGCAAAGACCGCGAAAGTGCTCCAATGAGAACTGCGGGCTGAATCGCCGATAGAACTCGCGAGGCGTGTAGTAGCGAGTCCAAATCGTATGATTGTTCATGCCCACCGGCACAGCACCGCGCGCGAAGCGCACTGCCGCCCTCGCCCAGCGTGCGCGCCGGGCGTAATGCGCAATCTCCCACGGACAAAATCGTCCTATCACCGTGAACACTAATGTTCCGCCCGGCTTGAGCAGCCGCGCGCATTCGCGCGCCACGCCAGCGAGATCGGGAACGCAATTGAGCGGACCCAGGTTTGAATAGGCGCCATCGAAACCCCCCGATTCCTCCAGGTTCGCCAATTCATGCGCACCGACCCGTACGGCACGCAGCCGATCGGCGACGTGGCATGCGGCCGCACGGTCCAAGGTTCTTTGGATCATCAGCGGCGACCAGTCCGTGGCCATTACGCGATAACCCAATTGAGCTAAGCGCACCGCGTCCAGCCCCGTGCCGCACCCCAGATCCAACAATTGATTGCCAGGCGAAAACACCGCATCCAGCCAGCGCCACATCTCGGTGCGCATGTCCTGAATCAATTCGTTGTTGCCGCGCGGTCCATCATAATCCGCCGCGACGCTGTCGAAGGCGGCCTGGGTTTCGAGCAGCTGCGGCACCGGCGTCCCTTCGCACCGCGCCGGTGACTCAGACGATTTTTTCATGTCCCGTGGACCTAATAGACGTGGACGCCACCTTATTACAGGCAGTAGGGTACCAACCCTGATGAGCACCAAGAACTTGCGACTGATGCCCGACATCGAATCCGATCCATTCGGGGAGAGGTCTATCGCCGCGTTCCATCGGAGACTGCACCTTTTAGGAGGCCGATTTGACTTTGAAAGCAATAGCCTTGAGCTGCTGCGCCTGGTGGACACTGCCTATGCCAGGTTGCCGAATCATCGATTTTCATCCCGACCTCCGCGTTTTCGCATCCGACTCCGGTTAACGCCCAAAGCGGCTGTTTCGGAATCGCGCGGACATCCAATACGCGGACGATCACATCCGCCCGTGATCTCGATGATTGAAGGCGGCGGAATTCTCGGGAGCGCCACGGACTCGTCAACCTTCGTGGTGCTATCTCCCGAGAGGCGGGAAGCGCTCGTTTCTGTATCACGTTCGATGCTGCACTTCCCGTATCACGTTCGTTACGAACTGATCGAATTTGCTGTATTTACACTTGCATCGCGCGCCCAGCGCTTGGTGCCTTTGCATGCAGCCTGCGTGGGCCTAAATGGACACGGCATCTTGCTGATGGGACTCACCGGCGCGGGCAAGACTACGGTAGCTCTACACTGTCTATTGAATGGATTCGACTTTCTCTCGGAAGACAGCGTGTTCGTGGCGCCGAAGTCAATGACGGCAACAGGGATCGCAAATTTCATCCACGTTCGCGCCGAATCCTTGCGCTGGCTCGAAGGCTCGCCCCTGAGCTTGCTAATCCGGCGGTCCCCGATCATTAGCCGCCGCAGCGGCGTCAAAAAATTGGAGGTGGATTTACGCGACAAACAAGTTCACCTCGCGCAGAAACCGTTAAAAATCATTGGCATCGCCTTTTTGAGCCCACAACTCGCCTCTGCGGGTCGCATCCTACGACCGCTCACCAAAGCCACCGCAACAGCCCGAATGGCCGCCATGCAAGGCTACGGCGCCAGCCTCCCGCCATGGCGACCCTTTAAAGAGAAAATTTCCCAGCTTGCACTCTTCGAGGCCCGCAGAGGACGACATCCCCATCAGACAGTGGAAGCTCTACGATCGATTCTGAAAGCCTAGCCGACCTCGCCCACGGCCAGGGTGAACGTCTGCAAAAAATGAAAATCCGGACGCCGCAATGCGTAGTTTGCACGCTGCGATTCGCATAGCTCGGAGAGTTCTGCCCAATCGTCGGTCGATAAGTAGGATCGAATCCGTTCGCCCCAGGTGTCGCGAAAAATCGTCTCCAGAAGATACGATTCGCTGGCTGCATCCAGCGGCGCGATGCGTTCGATCACGACCGTGCGCACGGCAACATTTTGGAGGTTGGCCCGCCGCAGAATGCCAACCAATGCCCTCACATCTTCGAGATCGTGCTCATTGAGGTGGTATCGATCGTGGTAGTAGCGCCGCACCGCGTCGTTGACAACTCGCTCGAGCCTAGTGTCCCAGGCGAAATACATGTCTGGAAGAAATGAACTTTGCCCGATCGCTACGCGACCTCGAACGCGCAGGAGCGTCGCGAGATGGATCACTGCGGCTACCGGGTCGCTCACGTGATTGATTGTGTTGACGCACCAAATAAGATCGAAACTTGCCGGTTCGAACAGATTATCGAATAGATTCGCCTCGTATAGTTGGATCTCCGGCGATGCCTGCAGCCTCGCCGCGGCAACATGTGCCGCGGCCAGATCGATGCCTGCAACGCGACCCGCAGGAGCGACCTCGCCGAGCAGCCAATTTGAGGCGGCGCCTGTTCCGCACCCGGCGTCCAGAACATGCATGCCCGATTTCAGGCCCAATCCCCGGATCAGTCTCCGCAGTTCGGGTTCGGCAAACGCATTGAAGTTCGACAATTTTCTCGAATAGTCGCGCGCCGCGGTGTCGCCCAATAGGCTGGCATATCGCGTGGCACTGCGCTCGTCGACTTCAGTCATCGCACGTGCGCAAACGCTGCGGCTATGGCGTGCATCGTCACCGGGCGGGTCTGGCGCGAACATAGCCAGCGGAGCACGCGTGCGCTCTGAGACAGGCTAGACCATTCGGCCCGCTTGGCCCAAGTTTGACTGGCCGCGAGGTGTTCGCGTTTGGCGAGATGCGTCGCATCTGGGCGCACTCGGCTTGCCGCAAAGTACACGAATTCACCGATCGATCGAGACCACTCTATGCCGGGGAAGGCCTTCACCCAAATGTACGAGTACGAAACGTCGATGAGCGATTTCTTGGCTCCTAGAGCCCGCCATACCAATCCGCAACCTTGCTTTAATGTCGCGAGCACACTCGCGGGAATCACGGCTTCGTAATATCGCGACGTCAATTCGAGCGGCGGATAGGCCCACGATAGCTGCCCATGTGTGGCGCTTGATGCGATAATTTTCTTCCAATCCGCATCGCTCATCCGCCGTGCCAGCAGTGCGATGTCGTGCAGTTGCAGAATGCGCAGGCTTTGAAACACCATCGAACCGGCGGCGTGCAGCAGCAGGTGGCGCATCAGGGAGGCACTCGAGGGATAACCATTCAGGCCCGCAGTTGGCCTCGCGGGGAAAACGGCTTCCGATACATCGGTCACGTACCAAGGCAGTTTCTCGCAGATTCGTTCGTGTAGTTCGATTTTCAAGCTATTGGCAGCGTGTTCGCCCATTTCAGCTGCCATGGCACAATCGACCGGCGTAAATTCTCGCTCCTTCCAAGTTTCAGCCGACTGTCGAAATCCCAGGGATGACAGCAGTGCCGCAGTCCTCTGTACATCGCCCGGCCGCACGAGCAGGTCTACATCGGCCATCGGCCTGTCGCCCGCCTCATACAAGCCCATTTGGTGGAGGGCTGCTCCCTTCAATGCCGTCGCGGCCAAACCGGCGTCGCGCAACTTCCCATCTATGGACTGCAGGAGCTCCTGAATTCGCAGATGCCTGGCCCGCGTATGGGCTCTTTGCTCCTTCAGAAACATCGCCCATGTGCTCGGCCCCTGCCACGGCAACAAGCGAGACAGTAAGGGAGAAATTCCATGCATGGCAGCCACAGCGCGCGCGATCGTCCACTCGTAGTCAGACCACTGGGGGGCGATCTGGCCCGGACTCGCGAGTTCGCGCGCCAACCTTTCAGTGACTCTGCACAGCGTCGAATGCAGTTCACGAGGGGAAGGGACCGCCGCTCTGGGTAGCTTTACGCGCATTTTCGGCTAGGCTATCGCCGCAGACTTTTGACCAGAGGAGCGGTATTTCAGTTCGTTCCTCAATAACTCCTGCCAGCGCTGCTCAATCGCATCGGATGCCCTGTCGTGCTCGGGAAGCAGCGGCGCATCCGCGGTTTGCAACGCGATCTGATCATGCAGCAGGTTGCGCACCGCTCGATAAAAATCCGAGGTATAGGTGCCCTGAAACATCATGTCCAAGTCGTTGCTCTCGTGCCAGTGCGTCTTGGCACGCATCTGCGCTTTGACGAGCTCGTAAAATTTCGTGCCGGGCAACGGATACGACACACTCACCCCGATCTCGTCGGGCCGTGCGCACGCCAGCAGATCCCGGGTTGCGAGAATGTCCTCGAATTGCTCATCGATGTATCCCAGTTGGATGAAAAATCCCACACGAATTCCCACCGATTTCAGGCGTTCACGGGCAGTGAGAATTTCCCTCACGGTTGTGCCCTTGTTCATGGAGTCCAGAATCTTCTGACTGCCGCTCTCGGCGCCAATCCAGGCCTCTTGGCACCCTGCCTCCGCCAGCGCCAGCGCCATGCGCTCGCTGATCAGGTCCGCCCGGGTTTGGATGGTGAATGGAATTTGCGCACCAGCCGCACGCGTCGCTGAAGCAAACTGGCTAACCCAGTCCACGCGAAAGCCGAAGATGTCGTCCGCAAACCAAATGTGATCCGGATTGAACGTGCGCTTGAGGTGTGCCATTTCCGCCGCAACTTCCAGCGGACTGCGCTGGAGATATTGATTTCCCCATATGGGTTTGGAACACCACGTGCAGCGAAAAGAGCATCCTCGGGATGCGGCCATGTTCAGGCTGAAATAGCCATGGGCCTTCGTCCATACCGAGCGATACCGATCGATGTCCACGAGATCCCAGGCGGCGAGACCAGCGTCCTTGGCGAGAGCCAACCCCTTGGTGCCGCTGGCCTTGACGAGTTTCCCGTCGCTGAGCGAGGCAATACCGGATAGCCCGCGAACCAGCTCTTCGTTCTCAATGTCGAACTGTGCATCCAGTCTCGGCAGCAACTCGAGGAGCATGGAAAGCCCTTCCCCCACCATCGCCAAATCGGCGCCCGCGCGAAGGTAAGGTCCGGGCGCATCGCTGACATCCGGGCCGGCCGCTATCACTCTTGCCTTGGTAGATCGTGCCGCTCCAATCATGTCGCAAGCGGCCCGGCGCATCGTGGCCAGGCACATTTTGCTCAGAAAATTGAAATTGTCCTCGTAGAAGAGCACCAGCTGTGGCTGTTCCGACGCAAGCAACTGATGATATTCCTCAATCCCGTCGGCCAGCATGGCGTCGAAAAACGATACTTGGTGACCAGCTTCCCGCAGCAAGGAAACAACTTGTAGCGTTGCCAGCGGCGGATAGGGCTTGGCGCGCGCGACTTGCTTTTGGTCCAGCCGCAAAAAATAAGAATGGCAAACCAAGATCGAGAGCATCATTTCTCCGCAGGCGAGCACAACTCGTGCGACTG
Source organism: uncultured Gammaproteobacteria bacterium (assembly GCA_963721095.1). Classification (GTDB taxonomy): domain Bacteria; phylum Pseudomonadota; class Gammaproteobacteria; order Steroidobacterales; family Steroidobacteraceae; genus Bog-1198. The sequence goes on from CAVRHU010000004.1 coordinate 324,966, forward strand.
GCCCGTGCCGGGACGACGCCTGGCGCATGAGCACAGTTATGACGAGTGAGTGCCGGACCCCAGCGTTAAGGTTTAATGCGGCGGCCGTTTCTGGTATTTTTCCCGCAGACACGCCTTAGCAAGGCGGCACGGCCGAAAAAACACTAATAAAGACAGGAGTCAGTTATGCCCTTGACCAGGAAGCTTGCCGCGGAGTTCATCGGAACGTTTTGGCTGGTTCTCGGAGGCTGCGGAAGCGCAGTACTCGCCGCCGGATTTCCGCACGTCGGCATTGGCCTCTTGGGGGTGGCTCTGGCGTTCGGTCTTACCATCGTTGCCATGGCCTACGCCATCGGCGATGTTTCCGGTTGTCATCTGAACCCGGCCGTGACCTTTGGCCTGGTCCTAGGCGGACGCCATCCGGCCAAGGAGATGCTGCCCTACTGGGTCGTGCAGGTCCTGGGGGGCATCGTGGCGGCCGGTATTTTGGTGTTTATCGCGGGCGGCAATGGCGCAGACCCGCTGGCTGGCGGTCTAGCCGCCAATGGTTATGGCGATCACTCGCCGGGCCATTACAGCCTGGCCGCCGGTTTGGTATGCGAAATCATCATGACGGCGATATTCCTGTTCGTCATCATGGGCGCGACCGACAAGAAGGCACCCGTGGGCTTCGCGCCCCTGGCGATCGGCCTCACCCTGACTTTGATCCATTTGATCAGCATTCCGGTGACCAATACGTCGGTAAATCCCGCGCGCAGCACGGGCCCTGCGGTATTTGTTCAAGGCTGGGCTCTGTCGCAGCTCTGGCTCTTCTGGGTGGCACCGTTACTCGGCGGTGCAATCGGCGCGTTGGTTTACCGCTTCATCACACCCGGCAAAGGCGTCACGGAGCCTGGCTACTAAGGCGGCGGCGCCCAGTATTCACGAGGTGGGCGAAGCGGCAGCATGATTTTCCCCGGATGATTTTCTCCGGCTACTTCACTGCTCGACCAATTCGACCGTGCGCGCGCGAACCTTCGTGCCCTCGACACAGATCTCGCCCACCGACAGGGGTAGTTTGAAACGCCTGGGACCGCAACTTCCCGGGTTGACGTACAAAATGCCGTCTCGAAGTTCAATCAGCGGTTTGTGCGAGTGACCCGACACGATCACCTGCGCGCCCGCGGCATGCGGATCGATATCGAGTTTCGAAAGGTCGTGGATGACGTACATGAACACGCCACCCACCCGGATCATCTCAGTCTCCGGCAAATGAGCGGCCCAAGCTTGCCGATCATTGTTGCCCTTGACCGCAATCAGCGGCGCCAAAGCCGAAAGCTCATCGAGAATCGCGGCTGAGCCGATGTCACCGCCATGGATTATGTAGTCGCAACCCCCGGCGAACGCGCGCGCTTCGCGTCTCAACAGGCCGTGCGTGTCTGAGATCAGGCCGACTCGCAGTCCATTCTTGGCGCTCATCGAAACTACTTTAATAAAAAAATTGCGGCGCGTCTCTTTCGAGTCCGCGCCGCAATTCTGTCAGCCGTTCAATCGGAAACTTAACGCTCCCAATGCCCCGGCTCGTGGTGCCAATGCGGTCCGCGTTGTTCCCAACGATCCGAAACCCAATGATATCCCCTGCGCTCGTGAACCCAGCGGCCCGCGACCCACACGTGATCATGGCCCCGGTAATCCCAATATCCCGGCGCCCAAACAAAGCCCACGCGCGGCGGCGGCACCGTTTCAACGCGGAGTGGCGGCGGCGCGATATCGATGTCAACGGAGACCCCGGCGGATGCAATCGTCGGCACTGCCACGGCACTCGCAGCCATGCATAAACCCAGCAATAACGCCTTACGAGAAGCTTTCATTCATTACTCCTTCTTTGATGTCGTTCGGCCACAATGCAACCAAACTTAGTGCCTAAACGGCACCGGGATATGTTCCGTTGACCCTTGGGCCGCGTATGTAGGAGGTTACCGCATTCGGCCGCGCATCCTCAATCGTTAAGTCATTGAGAATCGGAAGAATATGGCGTAACCGCCTCAGCCTTAAGAGTTGGTAATGTTTTCACGCTGCGGATCACGGGTAGCCGCCAGGCAACGCACGCCAGTAGCAACGCAATGACTCCCGAAAAACCCAGCGCCACGCGCAGCCCAACATGCTCGCCCAACCAGCCGCCGAGAAGCGCACCGGGTCCGGCGGGCAGCAGAATGAGCCAGCGCATGGTGCTGGTCATGCGGCCGAGCATCGGGGCCGGCGTGACCGACTGACGCAGAGAGAGGAAATTGATGAAAATGAATATCGCGCCCACACCGTACATCAACAGCATGGTGGCGTAAGCGAAAACGCCCAGGGAATTGGCCGGCGCGACCGCCAGCATCAGCCAGCCGGCGCCGGAAATGGCAAATCCGACCACAAAGGTTGGACCGGGCCCGAGCCGCCTGACCACACGATGCCCATTTGCGCTCGCAAACACCGTGCCCACCCCAAGGGCGACATAGCTGAATCCCACGCCGCGCTCCGACAGCCCGAGCTGATGGATGGCAAACAGGATTTGCACCACGGTGGCGCACTGACTGCACATCTGCCAAGTACCGACGCAGGAGGCCATGGTGACCAGAAGCTTATGGCCTCGCACGAATTGCAAACCTTCGCGCATGGCGGCCCAAAACGGCGGATTAACTTTGCTCGGCGTTTCCTTCACCGGCACGCCGCGAAGAATGAATGCCGATGTCAGCAGCAGACAGGCGTTTGCCAGGAGCGCGATCGGGGCGCCCGTCAATTTGATCAGTGCACCGGCAGCGGCCGGTCCGGTAACGTCGGCGGTGGCGGAGGCCAATGCGTTCTTGGCGTGCGCCTCCACCAGACGCGGACGCGGCACTATTTGCGTCAATACGATTTGGGCCGCGCTGCCGGCGGTCGTGTTGACCGCGCCGATGATGAACGCCACGAAATAGAGCCATGGCATCGAAAGCCAGCCGAGCCACCAGGCAATCGGTACGGTCGCGACTCCAAAAGCGATGGACAACTCGCCGAAAATATACACCGGCAGCTTTCTGATCCGATCGAGCACTACCCCGGTCGGCAGCGAGAAGAGCGCGAACGGAAAAATCTCCATGGCGGTCAGCAGCCCCATTTGCGTCGGCTTCGCGTGCATCAACACGGCGGCGGTCAGCGGAATGGCGAGCAGCGTCACCTGGCCGCCAAAAGAGGAAATCAAGATTGAGGTCCAAAGTCTGCGGTAGGTGCGATCGCGCAGCAGATCGGTGGGCGACAGCGAGAATCGGTTCAGCCAGCTGACTGGCAGCAGCGCGACAAGGGTTCCTCTATTCACGTCTGCAGATATATTACTCGATCGTCCGTCGACATGCAGTTTATCGGGAGCTTTGCTATCGTCCCCCCGAGAGGATCCAAACATGAGAACTCATCGCGCACTGATAGCATTTGCGGCGTTCCTGGCAGCCGCCGCGATTTATCCGGCGTCCGCCGCGTATTTTCAATTGACGAGCAACGACATCGGACCGGACAAACCCCTGGCGCAGGATTTCGTCTTCAGCGGATTTGGCTGCACCGGCGGAAACCAATCGCCGGCACTCCAATGGAGCGGCGCTCCGCCGGCCACGAAGAGCTATGCAGTCGCCTTGTTCGATCCGGATGCCATGCAGGGACGCGGCTTCTGGCATTGGCTCATGGTGAACATTCCAGCGAGCACCACCTCCTTGAGCCGCAATGCCGGGAAGAATGACGGCTCGAAATTGCCGACCGGAGCCGCGCAGATCCGCAATGGATTTCGCGTCGTGGGATACAGCGGTTCCTGCCCGCCTCCCGCAGACGAGCCGCATGGCTACGTGATGACCGTCTATGCGCTGAAAGTCGCCACGCTGGAGGTGCCCCCTGATGCCACCTCGCCGATGATGCTCGCGACCATCGAGGCCAACAGCGTGGCCAAGGCGTCGCTCACGTACCACTTCGGCCGCAAGCCGCACGAATAGCGGCCGGCTAAATGCCTCGTGCTATTCGGCGCGTGTGTGGCAAACGATTGATATGTCAGCTGAAAAGGCGTGAAGCGTAAGCAACCGCCTACTTCATTATGCGCCGCGGTAGCGTAGCGCCGCGCCGTCCTGACATTTTAGACTAACCTGCGTTAATCCAACAATTAGGAAAGATTTATGAAACGTAAAATATTCGCGGCATCGGGTTTAGCGGTCGCTGCTTTGCTCATGAGCGCAGTCTCGTTCGGCGCAACGAGCGCCGAGATCAATGAGCGCGTGCACGTCGCGATGCATCAGTTTTATGAACTCAATCCGCAAAACAAAGACTTAGTCGCGCGTGCCAAGGGGGTTCTGGTATTCCCACGAATCACCAAAGGTGGCGTGGGCGTGGCCGGCGAATTCGGCGAAGGCGCGCTGCGTATCGACGGCAAAGATGTTGCCTATTACAGCGTCTCGTCGGCCTCGGTGGGTCTGACGCTCGGCTTGGCAAAGCGCAAGGAAGTCATTCTATTCATGACGCAGGATTCGCTGGATAAATTCATGAATAGCCATGGCTGGACGATCGGCGCGGATACGAACGTTGCCGTGTTGTCCAAGGGTGCTGGCGGCGAATATGACAGCAAGACGCTGCAACGGCCCATCCTCGGCTTCGTCTTCGGCGAAAAGGGTTTGATCGGTGATGTCTCCCTGGAAGGTTCGAAGATAACCAAGCTCGACAAGTAGAAGTAAGCTCGCTAGGTGGAAGTTGGCGGCTCTGGGACCCATTACGGTCCTAGAGCCGCTCTTTGAGATCTCGCCGTCAACAGCCGTTCCCAGGTACACTCGCCTGCTTGCCCCGATGGCGAAATTGGTAGACGCAACGGACTTATAAAAATTGAGCGGCAGGCGCGGAAACGCTCTGCTTGAATCCCGTCAAAGTCGGCGAACCCCCGGAATATCCCGAGGCGATGCCGAGCCAATCCGACTGCCTTGAGGCAGCCGGCAGGTGTAGAGAGTGGACGGCGGGGACCTAAAAGCAGTTCTACCGGAACTCTCATGGTCGTGGCGCACTCCAGACCCCAAACGCGCGTTGGCGCGGCGGCGAAAGCCGTAGCAGGTACGAAAATCCGTTGACCGAAAGGTCATGCCGGTTCGACCCCGGCTCGGGGCACCAGCCTTGATTCTATAGCGCCATCCGCTCGAGGGCCGGCACGCACCAGATATCGATCGGTCCGCGGCGGCCGCGCAATTCGAACTGCGGCAATTGCAGAAATGAGTTGGGCGCGGAAGCGCCTTGGGATTCCGACGAGACGCTCAAGGCCGCGGCGACCGTGCAAGAAAACAGCACTTCGCCGGCGCGGGCCCGGCTGCAAAGTCTCGCGGCGACATTGACGGTATCGCCCACCAGGGTCGTGACTTTGCGCTTCGGCGGACCCAGCACTCCAAAAGCCACCTCGCCCAGGTGCAGCCCGATTCCGATCCCCGCATCGATCGACAGGTCGCTGCGCCAGCGTTCGGCTACTTGCGCGAATCCTTCCAACATGGCATGACCCGCGCTCAGCGCCTGAGAGGCGCCGCCATTGCTCTCGGAATTCACACCGAAGCCGGCCATGATCCCATCGCCCGCCACGTGATAGACCTCGCCGCCAAATTTAGTGGCGGCACCGCCGAGCACGCGCACGAATTCGTCGAGCAGCGGGACAACCTGTGCCGCCGGCAGCCGCTCCACCATGCCGGTGTAGCCGCGCAGATCGGCGAACAGCACCGTGACGCTCGCGGTGCGTATTCGCGGCGGATTGCGCACGCGGGTGACGAGAATGGAACCTGCCGGGCGCAGGGGCGAAGAGCGATTGTCGGCCATGGCACCAATTATGCACCACTCGCGCCATTCCTTCACCCGAGCGCGTTCGCCGCTCGCCGATGCGCTATCCTAAGGAATGATCGAGGATTGGCGGCGCGACCTGAGGGTCAAACTCACCTGGGCCCTGGTGGTGAAGCTGTTGGGACTCATACTTCTATGGTGGCTCTTCTTTAGAGTGCGCGGCTGATGATCGATCTTGACGTCGTCACGCTCTCTCGTCTGCAATTCGCGCTCACCGCGCTCTACCATTTTCTGTTTGTGCCGCTGACGCTGGGACTTTCCATGATGCTCGTGATCATGGAGTCGGTGTACGTCATGACGGGCCGGGATATTTGGAAACGGATGACCAAGTTCTGGGGCGTGCTGTTCGGCATCAATTTTGCCATGGGTGTTGCGACCGGCATCACCATGGAATTCCAATTCGGCACCAACTGGGCTTACTACTCTCACTACGTCGGAGACATTTTTGGCACGCCGCTCGCCCTGGAAGGCCTGGTTGCGTTTTTCTTGGAATCCACGTTCGTGGGTCTGTTCTTTTTTGGCTGGGACAAGCTTTCGCAGATCGGACACCTGATCGTCACGGCGCTGGTGGCATTGGGATCGAGCCTATCGGCGCTGTGGATATTGATCGCGAACGGCTGGATGCAACATCCGGTCGGTGCGCACTTCAACTACCACACGATGCGCATGGAGTTGTCTTCGTTCAGCGAGGTCCTGTTCAATCCCGTAGCGCAGGCAAAGTTCGTGCACACCATCGCCGCGGGCTACGTAATGGGCTCGGTCTTTGTCCTATCCATCAGCGCCTGGTACTTGCTGCGAGGTCGGAATGTGGCGATCGCCAAACGGTCCATGGCGGTCGCGGCAAGCTTCGGTCTGGCGTGCTCGATCTCGGTGGTCGTCCTGGGAGACGAATCGGGTTATCTGGACGGCGAAGATCAAAAGATGAAAATTGCCGCCATCGAAGCGGAGTGGCAAACCGCAAAGCCGCCGGCGAGCTTTACCGTGTTCGGGCTTCCTGACGTCGCAGCCCGCAAAACTTATGCCGAAGTGAAAATACCCTGGTTGTTGGGACTGATTGCCACACGCTCCATCGATCAGCCGGTGTTGGGCATCGACGAACTCGTGGCACGGGCGCGTGCGCACATCGTCTCCGGCATCGAGGCCTACTCCGCGTTGCAGATGTTGCGCGCATCGGAGCCGCCCAATCCGCAAGTCCTGCGGCAATTTGAAACGCATCAGGCCGACTTGGGCTATGGGCTGCTGCTGCTGCGCTTCACCGACAAACCTGGCGCGGCTACGCCGCAGCAAATCGACGACGCCGCCTGGTCCACCGTGCCGAATGTGCCGGTGTTGTTTTGGTGCTTCCGGCTCATGGTGGGACTCGGTCTGTATTTTATCGCCCTGTTCGCCGCCGCATTTTATCTGGCGACGCGTCACCGATTCGACCGGCATCCTAATTTCCTCAAACTCGCCGTCTACAGCCTTCCCCTGCCGTGGATTGCCATCGAACTGGGCTGGATCGTCGCCGAGTACGGCAGACAGCCCTGGGCGGTCGACGGGGTGCTTCCCACCTTCCTCGGCGTGTCGCGCACTTCGGTGGGCAATGTCTGGTTGTCTCTGGCCGGTTTCGTGATTTTCTACTCCGCTTTGGCCGTCGTGGATGTCTTTCTTCTGGTGCGCACAATACGGCGCGGACCCGACGGACTGGGTTATTCACCATGAGCGCCCCGCGATGAGCTACGAAACCTTGCGGGTGATTTGGTGGTTGATCCTTGGCGTGCTGCTGATTGGATTCGCGATCATGGATGGTTTCGATTTGGGCCTCGGCGCAAGTTTCACGTTTCTCGGGCGCACCGATGCCGAGCGCCGAGCGCTGCTCTCCTCAGTCGAGCCGGTTTGGGAAGGCAATCAAGTTTGGTTCGTGCTCGGCGGCGGGTCGGCGTTCGCGGCATGGCCGATCTTATATGCGACTTCGTTTTCGGGATTGTATCTGGCGATGTTCCTGGTGCTGGTCGCGCTGATTCTCCGTCCGGTGGGTTTCACGTATCGCGATAAATTGACCGACGCGCGCTGGCGAAGCGCGTGGGATATCGCGCTCACTCTTGGCGGCGCCCTCCCCTCGCTGCTGCTGGGTATAGCCTTTGCCAATCTCTTTCTTGGCGTGCCTTTTCATTTTGACAGCCTGCAGCGTCCGGTCGTGACGGGCAGCTTTTTCAGCCTGTTACATCCCTTCGCATTGCTCGGAGGACTCATCAGCCTCTCCATGTTCATCCTGCACGGCAATGCCTATGCCGCCCTCAAAGTAGGGGAACCCATGGCCACTCGCGCACGCCGGCTCGGCCGCGCGGCCGCAGCGATTTATCTGGCGGCGTTTCTTGGCGCAGGTGTCTGGGTGTACTCGTCGCTCGGCGGATATGAACTGACCAGCGTGCTCGATCATGCCGGACCATCCGATCCGACTCGCAAAGCCGTCGCCATTGTAACGGGTGCCTGGATGAATAATTTTCGCCTGTGGCCCTTGATGTGGGCCGCGCCGGCGTGCGCTGTGGCGGGCGCCGTGGGTGCGTACCTGGCACTGCGCGCCCACCATGCCGGCGCAGCGTTCCTGGCGAGCGTTTTTGTTCAAGGCGGCACCGTCCTGACCGGCGGATTTGCATTGTTCCCATTTTTACTGCCCTCCTCGACCTCTCCCAGCCAGAGCCTGACGGTGTGGGACTCTTCCAGCAGCGCCAAGACGCTGTTGCTCATGCTGGTTGCCGTAATCGTCTTTCTGCCGATCATCTTGGCGTACACAGGCTGGGTATTCAGGGTTTTGCGGGGACCCATAACGCTCGAGAACATGCACAAGCACGGGGGCTACTGATGTGGTATTTCAGCTGGATTCTCGGAACCGGGCTGGCATTGTCTTTCGCCGTGCTGAACGCAATCTGGTATGAAATCGTCGAGCAGCAGCCGCGCAAGGCCGGAGAAAGCGCCGCAGTACCTCCCCCGGACGAGCGTCAAAAGGGATAGTTGAGACCCGTGAAAACCGCGGCGCCTTCGGTGCCGTAGCCGACATCGACATACCCGACGACATAGGGGCGCGCGATGCCACGAAAGCCGACCCCGACCACTTCATGAATATGCTCGAGCGGATTGGTCGTGGTGTTGGAGAACACGCGGCCGACGTCGACGAAAGGCGCGACCTCGATATCGAGTAGCGTCGTAACCGCGTCGAATGAAAATACCTTGTGGCGCAGCTCCACGGTCGTTGAGAAGGAATCGCGATCGTAAAATCGTCCGGCGCCGAAGCCGCGCAGCGGCTGCTCCCCGCCGATCACACTCTCACCCCCGCCGATGTTGCTGAGAGCCCAGAAGGGTATGTCGTTGACGGTCGGTAAATAGCGCAGCGACATGTGCGCGGCGAGCACGGTATCGGGTGCGACCGGCCAGAGTCCCCGCCCGTCGATGCCCACTTCGCTGTAGGAGGAGTCATTCACCAGACCGTTTTTCGCGGAGGCGCCGACATACAGCACCCACTTCATGCCGCGGGTGGGCACCGACAAGTCATCGCGGCTGTCGTACACCAAAGAGATGCGATTCAGAAATTCTTTGTTTGTACCGAGCACTTGAGGAAAGCGCGTATTGATCGAGGGCACATCGTTCAAGGTTCCCGGCAGCACATCGACCGACTGCAAGCGCAGCGTATAGAGCAGCTGCCAGGAGTGATTGAAGTTCAGTCCGACTTGCACCTGGCCGTACTCTTGCTGGTCGGTATAATTGGTTTGATCCCTTTCATGTGTGCCGTTACCGATCCCGTAGAAACGCGTGGTGCCGTCGCGGTCGTACACCAAACTGTAATTGATCGACCACAGGCCCTCGCGCAAGCGGCCGATTTCGTACTCGCCGTCAAACTCGCGCTCGACTCTTTGCTTGATTCCCGCGACGACCGACCACTGTTCGTCGCCTGAAGAGTACGCAAAGACACGGCCGTGCACGCCAACCCCGAAGTTAGGGTTGTAAATCACGTCGGGGGCGACAATGCGGCTGACATTGTGATTCTCATCGGTGGTGACCCAGGTCGGAATCAATCCGAGGGTCAAGCCGCTGTTGGGATCCTGCGCGATCTCAGGCACCGGTATGAACGGCGCGGTCTCCGGATTGAACCATTTTGTCCATCCCGGTTTGGGGGGGCTCGGGGGCGCCGGCACCGGCAGAGGACCCGGGGGCGCGTCGGACCCAGGGTCTCCGGGCGGGATTTCCGCCCAGCAGGGTGACGCCAGCGAAATCGCCGCGACGGCTGCAATGAGCAAGATCTTCACTTGAGCAGACGCGCGAAACACTGCAACAGACGCTCGATGTCAGGCGATGTCACTTCGCCCATGGTAGAAATTCTGAACAGCGTCTTTGACAGGTTACCTTGTCCCGCATAGATGACGAAACCATCGGCTTTCAATGCATCGTGCAATTGAGCGTATGACAATCCCGCAGGCAGCTTGTATGCCCGCAATACCACCGATGATTCGGCTGCGGGCACGGCAGCGGCAACGCCGAGCGCGGCGAGGCCGGATCGAACACGTTCCGCCAGGGCTGCGTAACGAGCGTATCGAGCGGGCCTGCCGCCCTGCTCCTCGTATTCGCGCAAGGCCTCGACCAGCGCGTAATAAGCATGCACGGCCGGCGTGAACGGTGTATTACGTTCGTCCTGCAAGCGCGCCAGGCGGCCGAGATCCAGGTAGTAAGTTCTGCTGGCGGCTTTTTGCAAATCCTTGCGGCGCACGACCACAAACGCGGCTCCCGGGACGCCGTGCAAACATTTATTCGCGGTGGCGGCGACCGCGGACAAGGCCGGTTCGCTGAAATCAATGGGCTCGGCGCCAAAGCTGCTCACCGCGTCGACCAACATCGCCGCGCCGCGTTCACGGCACAGCGTGGCCAACGCGCGAAGCTCATTCAGCCGGCCCGTCGTGGTTTCGTGATGGACGATGGCAACGTGCGTAAAAGCGCAATCCTTCGGCGACGAGAGCTGCGCTCCGATCGCGTTGAAGTCCAGCGGGCGCATCCAATCGCCCACGGCCCGCTCGTGCGCAATTCCATACTGCGCACAAATGAGGGCGATGCGTTCGCCGTAAACGCCATTCTCGACGATCAACAGCCGCCCAGTCGATGGCACCAATGACGCAACCATGCTTTCGACCGCGGCGGTGCCCGAAGCCGTCATGAGCACGGCGGTCCACTGCGCAGGATCCAACGAGTAGGTCGCGAGCAAGCGACCGCGGGCCTCGTCCTGCAAATCGAAGAACTCGCTTTCCCGATGACACAGATCCGGCTGCAGCAGGCTGCCCCTCACTCGTTCGCTTAACGAGACGGGCCCAGGATTCAGCAGAAGCATCAGTGCACTCCGCGAGGCGCGCCGATGTGCTGCATCAGGCGCGTTTTCACATCCACCGGCGTGACCGAGGGACGCGGAAGGTCAGCGGGCGTGCCGCTGCGGATGAAAAGCCTCGCGAAGCGTGCGCCATTCTCGGGCCGTTCCGCCAACCAACTCGAGATCCGAGCGAGATCGTCCGTTTCAAGGGCCGAGGCATAACCGCACGCCGCCGCCACGCCCGCAAAAGAAACCAGCGGCGATACCGTCGCCTGGCCGCCGGTCGAGTCGTGAACACCGTTATCCAGCAGCAGATGCCAAAGATTGGGTGGCGCGTAGGCGCCCACCGTTGCGAAGGCGCTCAGGCGCATCAGGGCAGCACCGTCGCCATCCAGCGCGATCACGCGCAGATCTTTGCGCGCGAGCGCCAACCCCAGCGCCAAGGGTAGGACACATCCCATCGATCCGACCATGTAGAGATGATTGGGCCGATCGTCAATCGCGTACAGTTCGCGGCCGCAATAGCCCGTGCTCGCCAAAAGCACGGTCGAGTCCGGGGCAGTCCCCGCCACCACGGCGCGCAGGGCATCTTGCCGCGAGGGGCGCACAGTCATCGCCGGATCGCGCACCGCCGGATTGTGCGAGGCCGGATCGCGGGGCGCCGGATGGAGCGCCGTGTCGATCGACGATGTGGCGAAAGGCGCCGGAGCGAGAGGCGCCGCGTTCGCCGCGGTGGCATGAGATCGCCTGCCGATGGCGCCAGTGCCGGGTTTCAGCGGCTGGGCGCTTGCTACGCTGCCCTTCTGCATGATGAGCGCGTAAGGACGCCCGACTTGATCCATGTGCGCGACGGCGCGGTCAAGCGCAGGTCCGATCTGCTCGCTCTCGGTGGGAAACAACTCCCATGGTATTTGCATGGTCTCCAGCATGGCCGGCGTGATCGGACCCATCAATGCATGCTGCGGTTCATCGGCGATCCCGGGCTGTGCGCGCCACGTGACAATCAACAATTGCGGCAGGCGAAAGGTCCAAGTGAGCGACGTGAGCGGACTGACGGCATTTCCCAGTCCCGAGTTTTGCATCATGGATACGCCGCGCCCGTGAGGCGCTTTGGCATCGCCTGCGAGCGCCACGCCGGCAATGAATGCCACGGCATCGCCTTCGTTCGCCATCGACACGTAGTGCAAGGAATGATCTTGGAGGACGTAGTCGATGAAGGGCGTGAGAAAGGAACAGGGTACGCCCGCATACCAGCGAAATCCCCGCTGCCGGGCGGCCTCGACGAAATCCCGTGCCGGAATCATCGAGCCAAGGGCCCCTGGGCGTGTGCGAAGTCCACGGCCTGACGCAAGTCGTCCAAATCGTTCACCCCGCGCCAATGCCCGTGCACATAGAGAACTTCGATTTTGGAGCCCCCCGCAATCAGGGTATTGAGCAGCGCCGGCATGTCCAGGGCCTCGAAGCGGCTTTCGGCGGCCAGCACTTTCATGGTTTCCTTCAGTTTCGCCAAACCCGCACGGCTCACATTGAGCAGGCCGATCCATCGTCCATGCGGGGCCCGTTCCGCATCCGCTGCGCCGGTCACCCGCTCCAACAGGACCGGCGTGCCGAACAACCCGCGATCATCGCCGCGCGAACAATAGGCAAAGTCGCGCACGGTGTGATTACTGCTCCCCGTCATCAGCGAGTCCACCACCACCGAGAAGTCCGCCTTGGACTCGACGAGATCACGCAGCACATAACTGCGAAACAGCAGGTCGCCGTAGGAGATCACGGCATCCGAATCCAGCGATCCGATCGCGCAGGCCAGCGAACTCAATTCGCCGCTGGTCGCGTAGCGCTCATTCACCACGAGCTTGATTCCGGTCGTATCGATGGCGTCGGCCCGATATCCGCCGACCACCGTGATATCGTTGATGTTCTCCTTTTTGAAGCCGTCGACCAACCAGCGCAGCAGAGCCTTTCCTGCGATGGGCAGCATCACCTTTGGGCGCTCCGCCGTCATCGCCTCCAACCCGCGCCCACGAGTTGCCGCCAACACCACCGCCGCGCGCGGCGCCCCGGCATTGGACAAATAAATCCGCTCCGCCGCCGAATACTCATCCGCATCCTGCAGACGAAAGATCTCGTTCACCGAAACAATGCGGTCTTCAACGTTCACCAGCGTCTGGCTGTCGAAGATTTCCTTGGCGACGCTCTGCATGGCCGAAGCCGCCGCGCGCAGCAGATGATTCGCCCAAATGACGGTGCTGATGCCGGCCTGACGGAAAACCTCGGTCGGCGTGCTGTAATAGCGGGTCGGCACGATGACCAAGGGCGCGCGGCGCGCCCATTCCTTGGCGAACGCGACGATCTCGTCCGGTTTCGACAACTTGCTGTGAATGAGGATGGCATCCGCACCGGCCAGACGGTAGGCCTCGGCGCGGCGCAGCGCCTCCTCCATACCCCAACCGGCGATCAGCGCCTCGACGCGGGCGACGATCGAAAAATTCGCGTCCTGCTGGGTATCCTTGCCGGCGGCTATCTTGCCGACGAATTCTTCGATATCGGCAAGCGGTTGACGCTCTCCATTCAAAAAACTATTCGTCTTTGGAAACTGCTTATCTTCGATGCAGACGCCCGCGATCCCGCGCTGCTCGAGCTTGCGAACCAGCCGGCGCATGTTGTTGAAATTGCCGTACCCGGTATCGCCGTCGAGCAAGATGGGCAAATCGCCGGCATCGGCCATGAACTCCAGCGTGTCGACAACCTGCGTCCAGCTGGCTTCATTGTTGTCGCGCACGCCAAATTGCGCCGATATCGTCAGACCCGAGGCCCAAATGCCCTTGAAGCCTGCCTCGCGCACGATGCGCGCGGACAAGCCGTTGTGTGCCTCCATGAGAAATTCCAGCTCCGCGCTCTGCAGCATCTGACGCAGTTTGGCGCTGCGCGTTTGCTGGGCGGTCCTGGCGCTCTTGCGAGCCTCCCCTACGGGCGAGTGTATCGACGCATTCATAGGCTACCTCTCGATAAAGTCTGAAGTTGCGGCAATACCTCTTGAGTTGCGCGCACAACATCTATGGGAAAATCGATTTCGATCCATGGAAATCCTGTGACATCGGCCACTTCGACCGGGTGGCTTCTCTCTTTGAGGAAGTCGCGCACGGCTTCCTCGTGCGGCATGTGGGCGCGCCCCGAATCGACGTAGCCCGCGACCAGCGCAGCAACTCGACGCGCTCCAGCCTGCTCGAAACGGAAAAAGCCGACCGACTCGCCGATCGTGTCGAATCTTAAATCAGCTGCCAACTGTTTGCGCAACTCGACGGGCACGCCGTCCTGCACGCAGAGCTTGACCGGTTCATCGCCGGCTTCGAAATCGCGATCAATCAGCAAGCGGTTCACCGGACCGGCACCGGCCACCAAGGCCCCCAGAATGCGCTCATCGTACAAAACATCCGCATCCATCAGGAGCACATCGCCCCCGCGCGTCAGCGCATCCGCGATGGTGTGCACCGTAAGCACGCTGCCCAGTTCGAATCTCATGTTGAGCACGATGTCTGGGCGCGGCATCCAGCCGAGCCGGTCGAGCTCAGCTCGAACCAGTTCGTGGCGGAAGCCCAGGGCCAGGACCACCTCCGTGACGCCTACGTTCTTCAGCATGCGCAAATGCCGCTCCAGCAGCGTCATGCCGTCGAAAGGCAGCAGGCATTTCGGCAGCTGGCTGTCTTCGGGTTGTTGCAGACGAATGCCTCGCCCCGCCGCCAATATGATCGCGCGCATTAAAATCCTTCCGTCAATCCAGCTTAAGGCCGAGCCGCACCGGCAGCGCCGGCGGCGTCGTGAGTAACGAAGCGCAGGTACAGCAAGCCAGGCAAGCCCAGCAACAATTCGCGCGCGCGCTTCGCCAGCGATAGTGCCAACGCCGCATTGGGCGCGAGTCCGGCGAGCGGCGCGAGCAGCAGATATCCGCCCTCCTGCACGCCCAAGGCGCCGGGAATGGCGAAGCCTGCACCGCGAATGGCTTGCCCCAGGCTTTCGAGCACGAACGCGGCACGCCAGCTGACGGGCGTGCCGAGGAACCGTGCGATCAAGAAAACCTCGCCGGTACCGACAATCCAACCCACCAAGCTTAAGACAAAACTCGCGGTCACAGGTCCGTTGCGTCGATACGTGCTCTGCACCGCCAGATCAATCGCCTGCGCTTGCACAACCCATCGCGACCAATCCCGCTTGCGGGAAAATCGCCGCACCGCGTTCATCAGTTTACTAAAAAGCCCGCGGCGCTGAATCAGATAAAACCCGCCCACTTGAATCGCCAAAAAAGCGCTGGCAAGCAGCGCCGCGCTCCGCAGCGCGGCCGGTGAAAAAAGAGTCGCTTGCGTTCCCAGCGCGACGACTCCCAACATGGCAAACGCAATTTGCGCGAAGGTCTGCAGGGTTGTACTGACGGTGATCGCGGCGGCCGCTTCTTCCATGGGCAGCCCGCGATGCGCCAAATGGCGGGCCATCAATACCGGACCGCCGAGCTGGCCCGCCGGCATCAGACTGTTGGCGGATTCGCCGATCCAACGCGCCAGCAGGGAATCGCGCAGCGGACTGCGGTCCAACCCACGTTCGATCAGCACGCAAATCGCCGCCGCATCAATGACCAGCGGCAGCACGTGAAACAGTGCCACCAGGAGCAGTCCCCAGCCGGCATGCCCCAGTGCCGCCAGTATCGCGGGCAAGTCCTGCGACAGCAGCACGCCCACGAAAAGCAGCACGCCGAGGCTCAACAACCAGCTCGCCGTCCGCGTCATCAGCCGCGGCCCAGAAAACGATGGAACACCTGCCGAAAGCCGAAATACGCAAAGGCGTCTTTCATATTGGAGATGAGGCGCCACCAGGGATGCATGCGCGGGTCAGTCACGTATTCAAAGGTCAAGGAGATTCGTTTTTCACCCTCGCGTGAAGGACTGATGCGGTGTCGCAAAGCGTCTCCGTCGAAAAGCACCAGGCCTCCGGCCGGAATCTTCATCGATGCGGACACGACCGATGCGCCCTTCTCACGGGTGTGCAATTCGTAGTCCAGTCGGCAAGACGAGTCGTCGATCAAACCGAACAGCAAGGTGTAGCGCTTGCCCGCATAGTAGGAGGTGTCGTAGTGCCAGCCGATGTGATCGCCGGCACGCGTATAAAAATACAGCGCGTAGGCATGCGGATCACCGGGAGGCGAAAGTTGCAGGCGCTCCCCAGTCAGTTCATCCAGCCATCGTCTGAGTGCGGGGGAACGATAGAGCTCGGCAATGAACGGAGCTCGTGTGTCGATGGCATGCCGGCCAACGCTGCCGCCTTGCTTATGACCGGGTAGGTAGTTGCGATTCACCGATCCGCCGACGGCGGCTACCGCATCGATCAACCGCGCCGTGATGTCGGCCGGCAGAAAACTCTCGACGTACACGAAGAAGCCTTGCCGCAGATACTCGCCGCGCAGTCCCTGGGTATCGAGGGATTCCAATCGTGACGCTAAGGCCGGCTCCGCTCCGGTTCCGGTCGCCGCCACGCTTATCCGGCGACCCCAGTCGCCATGCGGCGATCTCGGCGCAGCACCCGTTGATAGTCGATTACCACCCAGATGGCATACAACGGCGCGCAAATCGACGCGGCGACCAGCATGGGAACCAGCGCATTGCTGAGCGTCACCAAGGGAAGCAAGTACAGCACGTCTTCCGTTTCAAAACCGCCGAGCGAAGCCTGCTTAGTCGCGGCCTTGCCCAGCAATTCCTCGATACGCATGCGCAGATAAAAGATCAGCGCGATCGCAGAACCTGCGGCCAGACCCAACACCGCGGGCGGAAGAATGCGCTCGCCACCGGGCTTCGCCGCGACGCCGACGCCGATCGCCACGAACAGCAGAATCGTCACCGCGGCATCGCTCGCCAAGTCGTAAAGATGGCCGATTCGGCTGGTTTTCCCGCTCATGCGAGCCAACTCGCCATCCGTATGGTCGAGAAAATTCGACAAAATCAGCAGCAATGCGGCGATATTCGACCAGCCGTAACGGCCCGGAACGAAGGCCGCCGCAGCCGCGAGTCCAACCACCAGACGCAAGGTGGTCAAATGGTTAGGCGTCACCCGGCTGTGGATCAGAGGCGCAACCAAACGGCGGGCCAATCGAGCGTCCCACGGGAGTCTCGCCGACGGGACCGGATGGGGTGCGGGTTCTGTGTTCAGCATAAGGACATCGCGTAGGCCTTATTTTACGCCAGATTATGGTTTGTCATCAAAGTGAAATGGGGCGGCGGGGACGCTGACCGGCGGCCTTCGCTGGAACTCGAGAAGGCGGGCGCGGAGCCCCGAGCGCTATTTCATCGGAACGCCGCAGCGTGCCAGAACGCTGCGCAGATCCCGGATCGGCGGGAAGACTTCGTTGTTCCAATCCGCGCCTTGCGCATCGTAGGCCCGCTGCTCGTGTTCAACGATGTCCTTGTCCTCGCGGAAAATATTCTCGGTAAACCAGGTCACGAATGGCCAGACGACATGAATGATTCCCGGAAAACCCGGCTTCTTGACGGAAAGATATCCGTAGGTGCGATTGGTTCGCTGCTCGGCATCGAGCGGTGTGTAGCCCAGCCACACATCCAAGACCGGATCGTCGGATTGCTTGATGTCGCGCCCCACCCAGACTTTCAGGCTTTGCGTCGGATAGTCGGTGCGAATGCGCATATGGTCGGAAAAATCCTTTTTGGCCTCGCCGCGCTTGCGCATCAAATCAACGATGACCTGCTCACCGACGGAGGATTTGCCCTCGGTACGGCTGAAACTGTATTCGACTTCGGCCCAATTCTCGCCATGATTGCGTCCCAGGCAGCGGGCTCGGATCGATCCCATCTGCTTGCGATGCATGAACTGATGATTCATGTCGAACAGGTTTTCGTGCATGAAGGTGTAGTGACAGGCAACTTCGCGGTTCAAGCGCCGGGTCTTGTAGTCCTTGCGCTGCGATGAGCCCAAAACCGACGGTGCGCGACTATCGGCGAGAGCCGGATCGCCCGGGAAAACAAAAATCAGGCCGTCGATTTCGCGCGCCGGGTAGCCTCGCACGCCCGTCGGCAGCCGCTCCGGCCCGAGGTAGGGCACATTGACGCACTTGCCGGTACAGTTGTAGACCCAGCCGTGATAGTGGCACTTCAGGTCATCGCCGCTGACCACGCCCAGATGCAGGGGAACCTGGCGATGGGCGCAACGATCTTCCAAGGCGAAGACCCTGCCGCTGCTGCCGCGGTATAAAACGATGGGATCGCCTGCAAAGCGCCTGCCCAAGGTCTTACCCGGCTTGAGCTCGTCCGACCACGCCAATGGATACCATTGATCCGGATGAGCGCCAATCCGGCGCAGGTCGACCGCGCTGGCGGGATTTGCCGCGCGCAGCGTCGCCAAATTTGAGGGTTCCTCGGACATGGCCGAGATTCTACCCGTTCCCGCCGCCGCATAAAATGTTGGAGGCTAAGGTCGGAATCGAACCGGCGTACACGGCTTTGCAGGCCGCTGCATGACCACTCTGCCACTTAGCCCAAAACAGCAAACCCCGGGTGCGCCGGGGTTCTATCCTCAAGTTTACATCATCCGCGGCATGGCTCAATCCGTCTCTTTGCCGAATCCGTACATGAAGCGCGAGGTAAGAAGCGTCGAGGAAAACTGCGACACCAACGGCGTCCGCGCGCGCGCCTTACCAACGAATTGGAATCGTATAAAGCCGTCCCACTGATCGGCCGAATTGCGAAGGACTTGGAGCGGGAAACGAGGCTCGAACTCGCGACCTCAACCTTGGCAAGGTTGCGCTCTACCAACTGAGCTATTCCCGCCTTAAACAGAGGCGCAATTGTAGGGCCGTGCCGCTGAGAGTCAAGGAAAACTGCGCGCAATGTGACGCTAAGGCCTTGAGCCAGACGGCAATTTCCCAAGGTGCATGGCCCCGCGAGCATCGCACAGGTAGCATGCCCGCCGCTACAATCTTGAACTGTCTCGCAGCGCCGGCCATGCCAGGCGCAGATATAGAATCATCGACCACAGCGTCAATACGGCCGCGATGGCGGTCAAAACCACCCCGAGCTTGTAAATCGCAATGCCGAACAACCGATGATGGAAGAGCATCATCGATAGGCCGGTGATCTGCATGATGGTCTTGTACTTTGCCAGTTGCGACACTTTGATGCGGCCGCGCGCGCCGATCTCCGCCATCCATTCGCGCAGCGCGGACACGGCGATTTCGCGGCCGATGATCACGATGGCCATGATCACGACAAACCAACGCGAATCTCCGCTGACGATGAGCACCAGCGCCGCGGCGACGATCAGCTTGTCGGCGACCGGATCCAAGAACGCGCCGAGGCGTGAAGTCAGTCCGAGCTTGCGAGCGAAATAGCCATCCAGCGTATCGGTGATGCCGGCCAGCGCGAAGCCGATGCCGGCTGCCGGATGCGCCCACCAAAACGGCAGGTAGTACAAAATCACCACGCCCGGGATCATCAAAATGCGCAACCACGTCAGCGTGTTGGGCAGATTGAAATGCGATCTGGGGTTATCGCCCGGGATGGAGGTGTTCATAGATCACCTGGGCGAGTTCCCGCCCGAGGCCGCGAATTTGGATGAAATCATCGATGCCGGCACGCAGTATCCCCTGGAGGCCGCCGAATTGCTTCAGCAACTCGCGCCGCTTCACGGGACCCAAGCCCGGAATGGTTTCGAGAATCGACTGGTTGTGCCGTTTGGCGCGCTTTTTACGGTGTCCCGCAATCGCGAAGCGATGCGCTTCGTCGCGCACGCGCTGGATCAGGTGCAATGCGCGCGAATCCGGCGGCAGTATCGTGGGGGTGTCCTGGCCCACCAAGAACAACTGTTCCTGCCCCGCCCTCCGGTCAACACCCTTGGCGACGCCGATCAGGGTTATTCCGCCGACGCCGAGTTCATCGAGAACCTTGGCAGCTTCGGCCAGCTGTCCCTTGCCGCCATCGATCAGCAATATGTCGGGCTTCGCAATTTCGCCGTCACGTACCCGCTTGTAACGCCGCGTCAGCGCTTGATACATCGCCGCATAATCATCGCCGGGCTGGATACCGCTGATGTTGAAACGCCGGTAGTCGTTCTTCAGCGGGCCTTCGACACCAAACACGACGCAGGACGCAACCGTGTCGGTGCCCCCTGTGTGGCTGATGTCGAAGCATTCCAGACGATTGGGCGCCTCCTCCAGATCAAATGCCTCGCGCAGGTCCTCGAGGCTTGACTCGATGCCGGCACGCGCCAGGCGTCGCATGGTCAGCGCTTGCTCCGCGTTGTTATGCATCATCTCCAGCCAGCGCGCCCGGATGCCGCGAACCGAGCTGCAAATGCGCACCTTGTGCGGCAAGCGCTGCGACAAGGTCGTCTCCAGCAACTGCATCTCGTCGAAGTCCTGCTCCACGATGATCTCCGCGGGGGCGTCGCGTTCCAAATAGTATTGCATGACGAATGCCGAAAGGACTTCCGGCATTTCGGCAAAGGGCGCTTTTGGGAAAAACGTGGTGCTGCCCAGACTACGGCCCGCCCGCACAAACATCAGGGCCACGCAATACTCGCCATTCGCGGCGGCAATCGCGATGACATCCGCATCATGATCCGCGCCGGCAGTCACGATTTGTTGGGCCTGTATGACCTTGAGCTTCGCCAGTTGATCGCGCAGCAGCGCCGCTTCCTCGAAATCCAAACGCTCGGCGGCCGCGTCCATGCGTTTTCCCAACTCTTCGCCGACCTCATCGTTGCGCCCTTCCAGCACCTTGATTGCAGCGCTCACATCGCGCGCGTAGTGCTCTTTCGAGACCAAACCCACACAGGGCGCCGTGCAGCGTTGAATCTGGTACTGCAGACAGGGCCGGGAGCGATTTGCAAAGTAGGTATCGTCGCAATTGCGGATGCGAAACAGCTTCTGCAGCTGCTGCAGCGTGTCGCGGACCGCGCCGGCCGACGGATAGGGCCCGAAATATTTCCCGGGCTCCTTGCGTGAACCTCGGTAGAAATTCAAACGCGGAAATTCGTGCTGGGTCTCCAGGTGCAAGTACGGGAAGCTTTTGTCATCTCGCAACACCACGTTGAAGCGCGGTCGATGCTTCTTGATCAAATTGTATTCGAGCAGCAGCGCTTCGGTATCGGAGTTGGTGATCGTCACCTCCATATTGGCAGTCTTGGCGATCAGTGCCTGTACTTTTGGCTGTACATTGCTGGGCTGAAAATACGATGCGACGCGGCTCTTGAGGTTGCGTGCCTTGCCGACGTAGAGAATCTGCCCGTCGACATCGAGCATGCGGTAGACACCGGGGCGGCCGGGCAGGCTGTCGACGAAAACCTTGGCGTCGAATTGCTCTGACACCGCGTTCATGGCGTTCTGCGCTCAATCCGCGCGAGCTCTCGAGCCTTTTCGACAATTGCCTCAAACATTTGTGTGGTGAGCCGCCGCGTCTGCGTGTTGTAGCGGCTGCAATGATACGAATCAAGCAACAGCCGGCCCTCGCCTATTTCATGGAGTGCCCCATGCGCAAAACGAAATTTGGCTGGTGGCAGGCCCTGCGCCCGCAGCACGGCCGCATGCGCGATCGCGCCCAGTGCCAGGATCACGCGTGCATCTGGACTTTGCCTGAGTTCGGCTTGCAGGTAGGCGTTGCACTGCTTGACCTCGGCGGGGAGCGGTTTGTTGGCCGGCGGCAGGCACTTGACCGAGTTTGTGATTCGCGCGTCGATCAGTTGCAGGCCATCATCGGCGGCTGTCGATTCAGCAGCGCTGGCCAGCCCAAATTTGTACAGCGTGCGGTACAACAGTATGCCGGCGTGATCGCCTGTAAAGGGTCGTCCCGTTCGGTTGGCGCCATGCATCCCGGGCGCCAAGCCAACGAGAACCAGGCGCGCACTCGGATCGCCGAATGGCGGGACCGGGCGGCAGTAGTAGTTCGGTTCCTCGGCTTGGACGGCATCCAGAAATGCGGCAAGTCGCGGGCAGCGCCTGCAATCAACGTCAAAAATCGAGTTCATGCGAGGGAAGGTGTATCACAGGCTGAGCACAATAAAAAACGGGCTACGCAGATCACCGCGTAGCCCGCCATCGATCGCGCTTGGACTTTGGACTAACCCGAGCGCAACTGAACCTGGCCAGAAGGCTTGAGAACCATGTCAGACCCCCGCATTGGGGAAAAGATCCCTCGCGGCCGCCAATATTGCGTAGGCGTCTCAAACTTAAGCGTCTTTGGGCGCCCAAAGGCTTAGCCGCGGGGAAGGTTCCCGACGCAGAATAACACCTGCCGTCAGCGGGGCAAGCCGGCTTTTTAAAAACTGCAGCCCGTCAGGGGAGCTCAATCGAGTGAAAATCGCTAAGTTACTGAATTATAAAATATTTTATATGAAGTTCGCGCAAACCGATTTGCTTCATCTGATCGTAACCCGGATGTGCCGTCCCTGTCGGCGCGAGAGTCAGGCCGTCCGCGGGGTCAGCAGCATTTTCATGCCATAGCGGGCGCGAAGGGTAATGAGGCCCTGCGGTTCCACCAAATGGCCTGGTACCACCCGCAGGCTGTAGCGCTGCGCCAGGGTGGCGAGCAAAACGGTGGCTTCGGCGAGCGCGAATGCGGCACCGATGCAAATACGCTTGCCGCCGCCAAACGGCAGGTAGGAGAAGCGCGGTCGGGCGGCGGACCGTTCAGGCGAAAAGCGCTCGGGATCGAATCGGCCGGGTTGCTCCCACAACTTGATATGTCTGTGAAGCACCCAGGGAGCGATCATGATCGCCGAGCCCTTCGGAATATGCCGGTTAATCAGCATGTCATCACCGATCGCCTGCCTCGCAATGGTATGCACCGGTGGATAAATCCGCATCGATTCTTCCACCACCATCCGGGTATAGGTCAGCTTGCTCAAATCCTCATGCGTGGGAGCGCGGCCGCCGAGTACCGAATCGAGTTCGGCATGTAATTTCGACTCCACTTCAGGATGCTGAGACAGGAGAAACCAGGTCCAAGTCATCGCCATGGCGGTCGTTTCATGACCGGCCAGGAAGATCGTGATCACATGGTCGCGCACCTCTTGCGCGCTCATACCGCCGCCGCTTTCATCGCGCGCCGCGATCAATCTCGCGAGCAAGTCCTTGGGATAGTTTCCAGGATCGCGTGTGCGCTCGTCGATGAGTCGATCGATCACCCGATCGAACTCGCCCAGCGTGCGCTGCGCGACTCCGCGTCGCGGCAGGCTCGCAAGCCATCGCGGCCAGCCCAGCATATCCATGATATTCGGCCGCATTTCTGCTTGATAACGGCCGGCGCTGCGCCCCATGATTGTGACGATGTCATCGGAGTCGCTCGAGAACATGGTGCGCGAGATGATGTTGAGCGTCACATGCATCATGGCTGCCTGGACTTCGACCGCTGTCCCATCGGAAACCGTGCCCCATTCCGCCAGCAGTTCCTCAGCGGCACCGGTCATAACGGGCGTGTAGGCAGCAATGCTGCGATGATCGAAGGCCGGCGACATGGCGCGACGATGCTGTCGCCAGGTTTCTCCCTCCGAGGTGATCAGCCCTTTGCCGAGGCCCGGTTCCAGAATTCGACGCGTGATTTCCGTCTTCTGATAATTCGCCGCGTTGTCGATCAACACATGCTTGATTGCGGCGAGATCGTTGATCACGAACAAACTGCGTCCGAATACTTTTCGCTCGAGAATGTCGAGCTCGTAGGCTTCTTGCGCGAAGGAATCGATCGCACTATGGCGCAGCGCCCGGACAAACTCGAGGAAGGACAAACGACGCTGACGCGGCACGGGCGCCGGCAAGGTCGGGCTCGAGACCGGGCTAAGAAGAGTTGCCATCAGCACAATTTAGCATGAGCTCGATCCTGCGTCGGCGGCGCCGTCTTATGTAGAACCCCTGCCAGCACGGGCACGCTAATTTAGATATATGTTTATATAAAACAATTATTTACAAGATTAATATAGATTTTACCGCCGAAACCGGCCGTCGGTCGAACGTGCGTCAAACTTTGCGGATATTCATGCCATCTTGTTGCGCCCCGGAGGATAATCAGGCGATGAAAAAGGAACGCGATTTGCTCCCTTGGATTCTGGGCAGCCTATCGGCGGTGGCCATCGCAGCTGCCTACGCGGCAGTTTCGATCCATCGAGACGTGCCGACCTCGCGGCCACAGCTTGTCGCCGCGTCGCTGCCCGCTTCCGCGCAGACTCCTGCTGCGCCGACATCCACGGCTTCGCCAGTGTCTTCGCCCACGGATGAGCCGAATGCAGCGCCCGAGTCCGCACCGTCCCAGGCGCAAGTCGCGGCCGAACCGAAAGTACCGAGCGGACAGATCTGGCAATGTACGACAAATGGGGTGAAAACTTTTTCCAACAACCCCTGCGGCGACAAGTCGACTCTGCTGGACGTTGGTCCCATCAACACCATGCGTCCCACCCCGGCAATCGATTACGTGCGCGCTTATGGTTCTCAGGCGCGCTATGCCGCCGGCTATCCCGATCAGAGCGCGTCCGCCGACGACTCGGATCAATACGCGGCGGATACCGGCGGAAACGCCTACATGGTCGTGGGCGTCGTACCTCGCAGGCGCCCGATGCAATTCCATCGACCGCCCGCTCCGCCCTCTCATCGCAGCCCGGCGCCGGTGCGCCGATACTAGAGCGCTTGCGCGTCACCGGCTGCGAAGTGTTGGGCAGCCTGCTTGCCCCCACATTGCTCATCTACAGTGCAGCCGCGACTGCACAAACGACAACGGCTCCTGCACCTCACATCGACACCATTACCGTTGAAGCCGCGCGGCACCGCGAGGCGCTTGAGCGCCAGGTGAAATCATTCGTTCAGCAGATTGCCGTAAAACCGTACGATTCATCGCTCGCACGCTGGCAAAAGGTCGTTCCCATCTGCCCGCTTGTGGCAGGCCTTCCGCGTGAGGACGGCGAATACGTTTTGTCGCGGATTTCAAAAATAGCCGCGGCAGCCGGCGCGCCTTTGGCAGCTGAACATTGCAAACCGAACTTATATATCGTCGTCAGCGCGAATCCTGACGCACTGCTGAAGGCCTGGAACAAGCGCGACGTTTGGATGTTTGGCGATGAGCCCAGCCAGGGCGGAGTCAAGATTCGCAAGTTTCTGAATTCAAACAGCCCAATCCGGGTTTGGTACAACGCGGAGTTGTACAACGAAGATGGGATGCCGCTCGGCAACATGGAGGGGCGTACGACCGCTGTGCCGTTTGCAACGCGCATTGTATTCGGCACAACTCGTGACCTGGCCTCCGCGTTGATCATGGTGGACGGCCCGCGGGCGCGCGGTATCAATTTTGGACAGCTGGCCTCCTACATCGGAATGCTCGCACTTGCGGAAATCCGCGACGATGCGGATGTCGCCGATGGGCCCTCGATTCTGCATTTGTTCTCGCGCCCCGAGAACGACCGCCCGCCCGGCTTGAGCACCTGGGATGAGGCCTTTCTCAAGGCGCTGTACCACACCGAGCAGACTGACCGGCAGCAGCTGGCTGAAATCAAAACCACGATGGTTGATGGGCTCGTGCCCAAATGAGCGTGCCGCAAGTCGCTCCTTGACGGTGACACTGAATGTTGGGAGTCTATTCACAGGGAGGAGCTATGGCTGAAACCGCAAACCAGGGCCGCGAAAGGCGGCCGCAATTGAGCATCGCGATGGCGATGGCAATCTCTTTCCTCGGCGTCGCTGCGGCAGGTACGCCCCCCGCCTCCGACGCGCCTAAAGCCGTCGACTCGACCACCGTCGTCGGCCAAAGGGACCGCGCAACCGTCGAGCGCGAGGTTGATTCCTTCGTCAATGCCGTGGCACTCAAACCGGGCGACGAGTCGCTGGCCCGCTGGCAATTGCAGATTCCACTTTGTCCGCTGGTCGCGGGCATGTCGAAATCCGACGGCGAGTACATCCTTTCGCGCGTTTCGAAAATCGCGGCGGCAGCGGGCGCGCCACTGGCCCCCGATAATTGCAAGGGCAACTTCTACGTCGTCGCAACCGCGGATCCCGACGGCGTGATCAAGGCCTTGAGCAAGCGAGACGTTCGGATGTTTGGCGATGAAGCCGATCAAGGCGGAGCGACGATTCGTGAATTTTTCGCGGCCAGTCCGG
This sequence comes from uncultured Gammaproteobacteria bacterium, assembly GCA_963721095.1. Classification (GTDB taxonomy): domain Bacteria; phylum Pseudomonadota; class Gammaproteobacteria; order Steroidobacterales; family Steroidobacteraceae; genus Bog-1198. The sequence goes on from CAVRHU010000004.1 coordinate 351,230, forward strand.
TGCACGTTTGGCCCAACACCCAAAAATACAATCTAGACGGCACCCCGATGGGAAATACGATGGACGCCCGCGAAGACCTGAGCGCCCGGGCGACCCGCATGGAAATCAACAGCTATCGGGCGTTGTCCTCGGTCATCGCGATCATCGACACACGACGTATGAAGGATGTGACTTTCGCACAAGTGGCCGCCTATGTTGCCATGGTCGGACTCGTGCAACTGCGCTGGCAACCGAATGTCGGCGATGCACCGAGCATCCTGAATCTCTTTGCGGACCCAAAGAAGGCGCCGCCCGGGCTGACGGCATGGGACGAATCCTTTCTCAAGGCGGTGTACGCGACACGCATCACCGACAGAGCCCAGATCGCTGCGATCAAAACCGCGATGGTGCAAGACGTCGCCCGCTGACGCCAAGAAGGTCGCGCTGGTAACCGGCGCATCGCGCGGAATCGGCCGCATCATCGCTCTGCAGCTCGCGCAGCGCGGCGTGAGGATTGCGGTTCACTATCGCAACAATCGCGAGGCTGCCGCGGCGAGCCTGGCAAGTCTTCCCGGCGCGGGACATGCGAGCTTTGATGCGGATCTGTCCGATCCGAGGGAGGCGAGTCTGCTCTGGCATCGGGTCACCGATTCTCTCGGCGCCATCGACATCCTCGTCAACAATGCCGGGCTCTATATTTTCCACCCTCCTCTGAAGACCACGTACGAGTCTTGGCAGTCGGCGTGGCTACAGACCCTCGCGACCAATCTCGTCGCGCCGGCGAATCTGTCGCTGCTGGCCGCACAAAGCATGGCCGCTCGCCGCCAACCGCTGACAACCGATTTCGGGCGCGGGCGCATCGTCAACATCTCTTCCCGCGGTGCGTTCCGCGGCGAGCCGGACGCGCCCGCCTACGCGGCCAGCAAGGCGGGGCTCAATGCGCTATCGCAATCCCTGGCAAAAGCGCTCGCTCCGGAGGCCGTGTACCTTTACTGCGTCGCGCCGGGGTGGGTGGAAACCGAAATGGCCACGAGCCATCTCGAAGGTCCTGAAGGATCGGCAATTCTGGCGCAACACCCCCTGGGCCGGGTGAATCGTACCGACGAAATCGCGAATGCGGCGGTGTACTGCGCGCTCGATGCGCCGGCGGCCATGACCGGGTGCGTCATCGACGTCAACGGTGCAAGCTATCTACGGACTTGAACCGGCGGGATTCCAAGGCACCGCACCCTCAACACTGCGAAACACCAGCGGCAACTCGGGACACAGGTCGAATCGCATGCCGGCCGGTCCCGCAAACAAAATCTCCAGCATTGGCTGAGGGGCTTCGAAATAATTCACCAGGCCGTGCTCTTGCGCGCAACGCGATGGCGGCGATAACGCGCTTCGGCCGCGCAGCCCCACCGACAATCCCCGAATCCGCCGGATCGGTAGCGCATGCGATACGGGCTCGGACCTGCGCGCGGTACCGCTTCTCAAGAACGGCAAATAGAATAGGTCCGGCTCGTTCAGTGTCGTCCCGTCGGCAATGTGCATGGCAAGTCCCGGTGGCAAGTAGACCGGGGTGTAAGACCAAGTGGTAAAAGGCGCCGGCTTCGGCGGCGTACTGGTCGAACGAAAAATGATTCCAAAGGGACTGACCTGCCCGTCTCGAGTTTGGCACCTCTCCCAGAGGCGCGTGCGGCGCGTACTTTCGCTCTGCGCTTCCGCCGGATCTGCCACCCACACCAGCTCCAGCATGAAATTTTCAAAGAAGAATCGACGATTGGCGGTGCCCTGTCCCGGATGAGTGTTGGGAGATCCTTCGACAAAACCCAAGCGCAGCAGCGCCTCACCTTCCGGAGCCCCGGCCGTGCAACCGATGAAGGCGTGATCCAGTTCGAGCCCCGAGCCGGTCTCACTCAGGCAGCTGCCCTCCCATTAAACTCGCAATGCTCAGGCTGCCGTTGAGATCGAGATACGTCAGCAGCGGCAGCAGCAGCAAGGAGATGATCGCGCCGATTCGCGCTGACTGCGCCACCCACCGGGTCTTGCAATTGTCTGCGCATCGATACGTGCCGACGATGGCGTAAACCGTGTAGATCAGGCCGCCTATCGTGTAGAGGCGCATGACAAGCAGATTCTCGGGATTCAAGAAAAACTCGAGCGCCCCGTACAGCAATGAGCCGACGACGCCATACAGCCAGAACACCCGCGACAGCGAGGTCTTCCCTTCCAGGGGTGCCTTGAGGAATTGGCTGATGGTCATGAGGGGCCGCCGCGAACTAGCTTGCCGGCCGTGTCTTGAGCATCCGGCTTGCGCCGGCGCGGCGCGCAATTAGCATGGCGAGTTCCAACGCTTGTTCTGCGTTCAGGCGCGGATCCACCTGCGATTTGTAAGCCCGCGCCAGATCGCTCTCGGTCAGGCCTCGAGCTCCGCCGACGCACTCCGTCACGTCTTCGCCGGTCAGCTCGATGTGAACGCCGCCCAGCTTCGAACCTTCTTCATTGTGAATTCGAAATGCGGCCTCGACCTCGCTCAAAATATTGTCGAAGCGCCGAGTCTTGATGCCGCCTGCGGTGGTCTCGGTATTTCCATGCATGGGATCGCACACCCAGAGGACCTGCGAGCCGGTGGCGCGAACCGCGCGGATCATGTCGGGCAGCCGCTGTTCAATATCCTTGATGCCGAAGCGATGCACAAAGGTGAGACGGCCGGGCTGATTTTGCGGATTGAGTACCTGGATCAGCTCCTGCAGCCACTGCGCAGTCATCGACGCGCCGACCTTCACGCCAATCGGATTGGAGATTCCCCGAAAATACTCGACGTGCGCGCCGTCGATATTGGCCGTGCGCATGCCAATCCACGGCATATGCGTCGAAAGGTTATACCAGCGCTTCTGGCGCTCAATGTAACGCGTCTGCGCCTGCTCCGAGTAGAGGTGCAGGCCCTCATGGCTGGTGTAAAAATCGACCCGGCTCGCCGCATGCACTCGCTGCCCGCTCATGGACTCGAAAAAGTCCATCGATTCGGCAATCGAATCGACGATCTGCTGGTACGCCTCACGCAGTGGCGCGTGTCTGAAAAATCCCAAGTCCCAGTATTCCGGATGATGTAGATCGGCGAAGCCGCCGTCGATCAGCGCTCGTGCGAAGTTCAGGGTCAAGGATGCGCGCTCATAGCCGCGCAGCAACAATTCCGGATCCGGTTCGCGTTCCGCCGCGCTAAAACCCGGCCGATTGACGTTGTCGCCCCGATACGTCGGCAGAGTCAGTCCCTCGCGAGTCTCGGTATCCGCGGAGCGGGGCTTGGCATATTGGCCGGCAAATCTGCCGACGCGGATAATCGGCTTCTTCAAGCCTTGCAGCAGCACCAGGCTCATTTGCAGCAGAATCTTGAGACGCCGCGCGATGTTGTCCGACTCGCAATCCTCGAAGCTTTCAGCGCAATCACCGCCCTGAAGCAGGAATTGCTCGCCACGCTGCGCCTGCGCCAGCTTGGCGGTCAATGCCTCGATCTCCCAGGAGACGACCAGGGGCGGCAGCCGGCTCAAAGCGGCGACGGCGCGCTCGAGCGCGGCCGCATCGGCGTACTTCGGCTGCTGCGCGGCCGGCCGCGATTGCCAGGTCGCGGGATGCCAATTAGTCAAGGCCGGAGTAGTCGACATGGCAACGATGCTAGCGTTGTAGACCAACCCAAGTCAAAATGCGGGCCCTCACTTTTGACCGTTGTAAATCGAGAATTGAACTATGAAGCACGGCAAGCCGCTGGAAACCTTGGGACTTCGGGACATCAACCCTGGGGTATGGTCGGGCAACCACGGCTGGAGCACCGACAGCGGCGGCCCGCTGATCGAATCGATCAACCCGGCGACCGGGCAACGCCTGGCACAAGTGCGCGGCGCCACACTGGCCGATTACGAAAGGGTCATGAATTCGGCGCTCACTGCCGCGGCTGCTTGGCGCCGTGTGCCGGCCCCGAAACGCGGCGAAGCCGTGCGGCAAGTCGGCGAGGAGCTGCGGACTTTCAAAGATGCGCTCGGCAGCTTGGTGTCGATGGAAAACGGCAAGATCAAGGCTGAGGGCGACGGTGAAGTGCAGGAGATGATCGACATCGCCGATTTTGCGGTCGGACAAGCGCGCATGCTCTACGGCAATACCATGCACTCGGAACGCGCGCAGCATCGCATGTATGAACAGTGGCACCCGCTGGGCGTCATCGGCGTGATCTCCGCGTTCAATTTTCCCGTGGCGGTTTGGGCTTGGAATGCGTTCCTGGCCGCCATCAGCGGCAATGCAACCGTTTGGAAACCCTCACCCAAGACCTCGCTGTGCGCACTGGCCGTGCAACACATCTGTAATCGCGTGCTGCAGCGGCTCGAGCTGCCTGCGATATTTCAAGTGTTCATCGATGCGGGCACCGAACTTGCCGGCCGCTTTGTCGACGACCGTCGAGTCGCACTGGTGTCTTTTACGGGATCCACGCATGTCGGCAGACAGATCGGCGTGCGCGTGGCGCAACGTCTCGGCAAAAGCCTCCTGGAACTCGGGGGAAACAATGCCCTGATCGTGGATGAACACGCCAATTTGGATCTGGCCGTGCCGGCGATTGTCTTCGGCGCGGTGGGAACCGCCGGCCAGCGCTGCACCACGACGCGACGAGTACTGGTGCATCGCTCGCGCGCGGCTGAACTTGAACGGCGCCTGCGCTCCGCCTACGCCCAGGTAAAAATCGGTGACCCGCTCGAGCAAGGCACGCTCATGGGTCCGTTGATCGATGCCGGCGCGGTCGCGCGCTATTCCGCGGCCATCGCCGCGGCCAAGACGGAGGGAGGAGAAGTGTTGTGCGGCGGGAACGTGCTGCCGGGTCCTGGGAATTTCGTCGAACCGAGCATTATTCGCGCCCACGCCGGAATGGCGGTGGTACGCACCGAAACTTTCGCGCCGATTCTGTACCTGATGAGCTTCGAAACGCTCGAGGAAGCGTTGGCGCTCCAAAACTCGGTGGACTACGGTCTCTCCTCGGCGATTTTCTCCGACAATTTGCAGTCGACCGAGCGGTTCTTGTCGGCGGATGGCAGCGACTGCGGCATTGCGAATGTGAATTTGGGCACTTCGGGTGCGGAAATTGGCGGTGCATTCGGCGGCGAAAAGGACACCGGCGGCGGACGCGAGGCGGGTTCCGACTCCTGGAAGGCGTATATGCGGCGTCAGACCAATACCATCAATTGGAGCGGCAAGATGGCGCTTGCGCAGGGCATACGCTTCGACGTCTAGGAATTCACTCCTTGGGCTAGCGGTTCAGCCAGGCGTCGATCGCAGCAGCACGCTGCTCCAAACGTGCTGCGGAAATTGCGCCGAACGTCTTTAACTCTTGCGCGTAGAGCGACACCCGATATTCTTCGATCCAGAAGCGCAATTCGGGAAGCTGCGGCGTCCAGCGCAACTCCGCGGCCATGCGCTGCTCCAATTCCTCATACCGGTCCGACCAGCGCTTGAGTTCCGCCGCGATGTGCTTGGATTCTCCGCCGCGCACCGTGTTGCGCTGCCAGCGCCGCTGCTCTGCCTTTAGATAGCGCGGCAATTGGCGCAGCCAGTCGAGCGACGCGGTATTGATCGTGGCGAAATCCAGCAGCCGCTGAAGGTGCCGGCGAGTCTCCTCGGCCGGCTCGGCCTGCAGGCGCACGCGCGCGTCCTCGAGTACCTGCCGTACCTCGGCTGCCTCCTTGAGCCAGGTTTGGATCATGCCGCTCATCTGCTCCAGGCACGGGTAGAGACGATCCCTTCCCATATCGACGGCGGCCTCGAACTCCGTCTTGCTGCGCGGCGCGTCCGCCTCCGCAAAACACGCCCCGCGAAAAGTCAGCTGCAACAGAGCGTCGGTGAGATCATCGCTGCCAAGGTACGGGCTTGCCATCAGCAGCAGCGAGACGGAACCGCCGACGGATTTGGCCAGATCTCGCGCCTGGCGCTCCAGCATCACCCGAGCCAGACGCACCGATCCGTCCCGCCAGGCCCGCCCGGCTTCCTCGGCGGACCATTCGTATCGCACTTGCAATCCTGACTCGCACTTTTCCAGCGCGGGATACACGGCGACGGCGCCCTGCGGCAATGTCAGAGGCACCCGCTCGGGCAGCTCATCGAGCTCGAAGCGGCGCCAATGACCGATCAGTCCGTAGGCAGCGCGTGCATGGCGCTCGAGTTCGAGGCGTCCTGCGACCGCACATTCGCGCCGCAGCCGTGGCAGATCGGTGCCGCGCGCGATTTCCCGGCCGTCTAGGGTGACGGTTAGTTGCGGCGTCAAATGCGCCGGCACGGCTGATGCTTCGAAGCGCAGCAGCGCTTCGGCAAGGCCTCGGCGCTCCTTGAGCCATGTCTTCAAATGCGCTGCGTCGGCGGTCGAGCCTAGCGGGTCGGCGAGAAATGCGGCGGCGGTCGCGGCCACCGGTATCAGGCTGCGTCGCGCATCCTTTGGCAGCGAGCGCAGCAGCGCCTCAATGCGCGGCGCTGCCAAACCCGGAATCGCCGCATCGATCGCCGTGCGCGTCAAAGAAGGCAATGCCAGCAGGGGCACCTTGAGATTGGCGCCATCCTGAGATTCTCCGGGAGCGAAGTGGTATTCGACGGGCACGGTCAAGGCATCGACGCAGGTATTCTCGGGAAATTGAGCCAGCGCCTCGTCTTGCGGAAGACGCGCGAAGATGAGTTCCGGGGTGAGCGTGAGTGCCTCGCGCTGCCACGGCGAGAGGTGCCGGTTGAAATGCTCCAAGGTCGCCGCGCTCGAGACCTGGCGCGGCAGGCGGGTATCGTAAAATTCGACGAAGGATTCCGCCGAGCGTACCAAATCGCGCGTCCTCAGCCGCTCCTCCATCTGCTGTGCCTCGCGCACCGCGGTGTCGTTCGCCCGCAGCCAGTCCGGCCGCTGCTTGAGCCGCTGATACACCAAAGCCTCGCGCGCGAATATGAGGCGCGATTCCTCGGGTGCGATGGGCCCATAATTCACGACGCGCCCGGCGCTCAAGATCAGGCCAAGAAAGCTGATGCGCTCCCGCGCCACGACTTGCTCGCGCGCGTCGTCCCAGTCCGGTTCCAGATATTCGCGCTTTGCGAGATGCGTCGCGGCGGATTCGATCCACATGGGCTCGACTTCGGCAATGCGCCGCGCGAATACACGCGAGGTTTCAACGATACTGGCTGCCATGACCCAGCGAGGGCGCCGTCGGGCGAGCGGCGAGCCGGGGAAAACATGGAAATGTACGCCGCGGGTCCCGAGGTACATGCCGTCCTCGCCTCGCGTTCCCACCATGGTACAGAAGCCGGCAAGTAACGAGCGGTGCACACCGGCGTAACTCGCCTTTGCGCCTTGCGCCACCAGCCCGAGCTCACGCGCCCGATCGGCCACCTGGCCATAGACGTCATCCCATTCGGACAGGCGCAGCATGGATAAATGATGCTCTTTGCACCAGCGGCGCAATTCGCGCCGGGGACCGGCACGGGCCGTGCGATAGGCGCGCCACAGTTTGAGCAGCGCTGAGAATTCCGACTTCGTATCTTCGAAAGCCGCGCCTTCCGGCGGACCGTCGCCGATGCGAACATCCGGCACGCTCAAGCCTGACACGATGGCCAGCAGTTCGCTTTCTGCGTGAAAGCGCTTGCTCTCGAGCAGCGCTCTGCTCAAGCGCGGATCGAGCGGCAGCCGCGCCATGGCCCGGCCGCGGCGCGTGATACGGCGATCGTCGTCGAGCGCTTGCAGCTCCTGCAACAGGCGATACCCGTCATTCAGTGCGCGCGAATCGGGCGCATCGAGAAAGGGGAAATCCTCCGCCTCACCCAATCCGTCGGCCGCGAGCCGCAGCAGCAGTGCCGCAAGGTTGGTGCGCAGGACCTCGGGCTCCGTGAAGGCCGTGCGTTGCTCAAAATCCTTTTGACTGTACAGACGCATGCACAAGCCGGCGCCGAGACGGCCGCAGCGGCCTTTACGCTGGTCGGCGCTGGCACGAGATACGGCTTCGATCGGCAGGCGTTGCAGCCGGTTGCGCAGACTGTAGCGGCTGATGCGTGCCAACCCGGAATCGATGACCGCGCGGATGCCGGGCACCGTGATCGATGTCTCGGCCACGTTGGTCGACAAGACGATTCGCTGTCTCGATCCGCGCTGAAAAATCCTGCTCTGCTGCTCCCACGACAGCCGCGAATACAGGCTCAATACCTCGACGCGCGCTCCGAGCTCGCGCTCCAGCAGTTCGCCGACATCGCGAATTTCGCGCTCGCCCGGCAGAAATACCAGGATGTCGCCGCTGCCAATCTCTCCCGGCTCAGTGGCGATTTCCTGATGGGCCGCCAGCACCGCCTGCGGCAGATCGGGGTCTTCATCTTCTTCTTCGGATTGCCGATAGCGGACTTCGATGGGATAGCTGCGGCCGCTCACCGTGACGATTGGCGCGTCGCCGAAGAACCGCGACACGCGTTCGACATCGAGTGTCGCCGACGTCACGATGAGTTTCAGCTCCGGCCGGCGCGGCAGGAGCCGCTTGAGCACGCCCAGCAACAAATCGACATTGAGGGTGCGCTCGTGGGCCTCGTCAACGATGACGGTGTCGTAGCGACGCAGCAGCGGATCGGAAGCCAATTCAGCCAGCAGCAGTCCGTCGGTCATGAGCACCAAGCGCGTCGCGTCCGACACCTGGTCCGCGAAACGGACGCGAAAGCCCACACTGCGGCCAACCGGCTGACCCAATTCCTCCGCCACGCGTGCGGCCAGTGCGCGTGCCGCAAGGCGCCGCGGCTGCGTATGGGCGATCAGTCCTGCGATGCCACGACCCAGTTCGAGACAGTATTGCGGCAGCTGAGTGCTCTTGCCGGACCCCGTATCGCCGGCCACGATGAGCACTTGCCGATGCGCCAGCGCCTCCAGGATCGCCTCGCGCCGCGACGTAATGGGCAATTCGGGATCGCGCTTGAACTGCAATTGGGGCGCTGCGCGTGCGGCCTCCCGCCGGGCCGCGCTGTCATCGTCGATCATCGGTCACTCGCCACGCTTGACGGCTTGCCAAAGATCCTCTTGGGCCGCGAGATCCAATTCGGAAAATACCTGCCCGCGCTCCGCCGCCAGCGACTCCATGCCGCGAAAGCGGCGCTCAAATTTTGCGTTGGCGGCACGCAAAGCGGCCTCGGCGTCAACCTCCAGTTTGCGCGCGAGATTGGCGGCCGCGAACAGCAGATCGCCGACTTCCTCGAAAATCTCCGCCGAGGCGCTGCCGCCGTTGCCTGCGGCTGCGCGCACTTCGGCCAATTCCTCGTCCACCTTGTCGGCGCACTGGCCGGCGTGCTCAAAGTCAAATCCAACGCGCGCGGCGCGTTTACTCAGCTTGTAGGCGCGAAGCAGCGCCGGCATTGCATTCGGCACACCGTGCAGGGCCGAGACGTCGGCGCCACCGCCCTCCTCGGCCCTGCGCTCCTCAGCCTTGATTGCCTCCCAGGCGGAGGATTGCTCCACGATGCTCAGGGGCGCGGCATCACCGAACACGTGAGGGTGGCGCCGCGTGAGCTTGTCGCAAATCGCGCCTGCGACCGCCTCGAAATCAAACTCACCGGATTCGCTCGCCATCTGCGAATGAAACACCACCTGGAACAGCAGGTCTCCGAGTTCGTCCTTGAGGCTGCCGAAGTCGCTGCGTTCTATGGCATCAGCCACTTCGTAGGCTTCCTCGATGGTATAGGGCGCGATGCTCGCGAAGGTTTGTTGCCGATCCCATGGACAGCCGTCGGCCGCGCGCAGGCGCGCCATGATCGCCAGCAGTTCGCTCATGCGAGTGCTCATGTCGAGCGCGCAGTCCGCGCTTGGTCCTGCAGCAGCCGGCTTCTCAAGGTCATCAACATCCCGGCCGTGGCGCCCCAGATGTTGCGCTCGCCGTAGGGTATGTCGTGAATATCGATCGTCAACTCGCCAAGCTTGCGCTGACGCGATTTGTGGTTGGCGGCATTCAGTATGTAGTCGAGCGGAACTTCGAAAACATCGTGCACTTCGGCGGCGGCTATTTTGAGTTGATAGCGAGGATCGACAAAGCCCACCACCGGCGTTACACGAAAACCCGAGATCACCACGTGATCCGGCAAATAGCCGGCAAATTCCACCAATTCGCCACTCAGTCCGATTTCTTCGAAGCTCTCGCGCAATGCGGCATGCCAGGCATCGGCATCCTGCGGCTCGATGCGTCCGCCCGGAAAACTGATCTGGCCGGCATGGTCCTTGAGCGTGCTCGCGCGCTTCGTCAGCAACACCGTCATACCGGTACTGCGATCGACGAGCGGGATGAGCACCGCGGCCGGCGTGCGGCGCGTCGGCAATGTCTCGCGCACCCGTGCGGCAACCTCGGGCGGCGCTGACTTGAGCCAATGCATGTCTTCCTCAGGCGTTGAAGGGGCCTGATCGAGCGCAGCGCGGATATGATCTTTGGTATAGAGGGAGTCCATCGCCAAATTCAGCTACCCGCACCCTTGATGCCTCCCTCGGTGAGGGATTTTGGATCCAACAGGCGCCGCAGCTCGTCGCGGTTCAAGTCGGTCATTTCCACGGCGACATCCAAAATGGGCCGCCCTTCGCGATAGGCTTTTTTCGCAATCGCGGCGCCTTTCTCGTAGCCGATGATGGGATTGAGCGCCGTCACCAGAATGGGATTGCGCGCGAGCGCATCGTCGATCCGTTCACGGTTCACGCCAAATCCGGCGATCGCATGATCCGCGAGATTGCGGCAGCCGATCGCCAGAAGCTCGATGCTCTGGAGCAGATCGTAGGCAATCACCGGCAGCATGATATTCAGCTGGAAATTACCCGATTGCCCGGCGATCGTGATCGTTGCATCGTTGCCGATGACCTGCGCAGCGATCATGGTCACGGCTTCAGCCACCACGGGATTGACCTTGCCCGGCATGATGCTGCTGCCCGGCTGCAGCGCCGGCAGTGCGATTTCCGCCAATCCTGCCAGGGGACCGCTGTTCATCCAGCGCAAATCATTCGCAATTTTCATCAAGCTGACGCTCAAGACCTTGAGCTGGCCCGAGAGCTCCACGGCCGTATCCTGGCCCGCCAGTGCGGCGAAATAATTCTCGGCCGGCCGAAATGCAATTCCGGTGCGCTTGGCCAAATGGCGCGAAAACGCAGGCCCGAATTGCGGTCTTGCATTGATTCCGGTGCCCACCGCCGTACCGCCCTGCGCCAACGCATGCAGCCGCGGGGTCACCGCCGTCAGCCGCGCTTCGCAGGCCGATATCTGCGACTGCCATCCGCCGAGTTCCTGAGCCAGCGTAATGGGCATGGCATCCATCAAATGCGTGCGTCCGGTCTTGACGATGCCGTCAAGCTCCGCGCCGCGCACCCTCAGTACCTCCTGCAAGCGCTTGAGCGCGGGCTGCAAATCCCGGTGCAGCAGCAGTGCGGCGGAGACATGGATCGCCGTCGGCACCACGTCATTGCTGCTTTGGCTCATGTTCACTTGGTCATTGGGATGTACTGCGGCGCCGAGCTCGCGGGAAGCCAGCGTGGCAATCACTTCATTGGCATTCATGTTGCTGCTGGTGCCGGAACCGGTCTGAAATACGTCGACCGGAAACTGATCGTCATAGGCGCCCGCTGCGACTTTGAGCGCGGCGTCCTGGATGGCTGCGGCCATGGGCGCGGAAAGATCGCCCAGCTCGGCATTGGCGCCGGCCGCGGCATGTTTGATGAGCGCGAGCGCCTCGATGAACGCACGCGGCATGCGCAGGCCGCTGGCCGGAAAATTCTGTATGGCGCGCTGTGTCTGGGCGCCCCACAAGGCCTCGGCAGGCACATCGAGCGATCCCAGGCTGTCGCGCTCGACGCGGGTGGTAGCTGTCATCGCGCCATACTCCGCAGGATTGGGAGCCTGAATACTCAGACAGGCTCCGGGGGTTGTTTACGGTAGAATCGCCTATTCTACACTTTAGCTGCCGGCGCTCCGATGTCCACTTCCTTGTCAGACGCTCTGTCTCCGCTCGATGGCCGCTATGCCGGCAAACTTACTGAAGTGCGCCGCATATTCAGTGAAGCCGGCCTCATGCGCGAACGGGTGCGCGTCGAGTGCGCCTGGTTTCTCGCGCTGGCGTCGGGTCCCGCGGCCCCCGCACTGGCAAATCTTCCGGCCGCCGCGCGCGAACTGCTCACGACGCTCGCGAGCAATCCACAGTCAACCGATGTGGCCGCCATCAAGCGGATCGAGGCGCGGACCAACCACGATGTCAAGGCGGTGGAATATTGGCTGCGCGCTGAACTGCAGGCGCGCGGTGCGACGCCACCTGAACTGGAGTGGATGCACTTTGGCTGCACTTCGGAGGATATCAACAATCTCGCTTACGCCCTGATGCTCAAGAGCGCCCGCGAGACTTTGTTGCTGCCGTCGCTGAAAAACCTGGGGTCCACGCTGGATATGCTCGCGAAACGCTACGCCGATATCGGCATGCTGGCGCGCACGCACGGGCAGACGGCCACGCCGACCACCGTGGGAAAAGAGCTCGCCAACGTTGCCGCCCGCCTCGAGCGGCAACGCAACGAAATTGAGCGCGTGGCCATCCTCGGCAAGATGAACGGGGCCGTCGGCAATTTCAATGCGCACGCGGCTGCGCTGCCGCGGGTGGATTGGCCGGAATTCAGCGCGGCGTTCGTCGCATCGCTCGGACTGCAATCGAACCGTCATACGACACAAATCGAGCCGCACGATTGGATCGCGGAGTATTGCCATGCATTGATGCGCGCGAACACCGTGCTGTTGGATTTTGCGCGCGATATGTGGAGCTATATTTCGATCGGCTATTTCAAGCAGCGCCCGGTTGCCGGTGAAGTCGGCTCATCGACCATGCCGCACAAGGTCAATCCCATCGATTTCGAAAATGCGGAGGGTAATCTAGGCTTGGCCAATGCGCTCTTGGGCCACTTCGCCGACAAGCTTCCTGTCTCGCGCTTGCAGCGCGACCTGACCGATTCGACGGTACTGCGCAATGTCGGTGTCGCGATCGGTCATGCCGTGCTCAGTTTCAGGTCCCTTGCGGCGGGGCTCGAGAAGATCGATTTGGACCAAGCGCGGGTGGCCGATGACCTCAATCGCGCATGGGAGGTATTGGGCGAAGCGGTGCAAACCGTGATGCGCGCCCATGGCATTCCGGACGCCTACGATAAGCTCAAAACCTTCACGCGCGGTCGCCCGGTGGATCAGCATGCCATGCGCGAATTCATCGCCTCCTTGGGCTTGCCGCCCGAGGAAAGGGCACGCCTGATGGCACTGACGCCCGCGACTTATGTAGGCTTGGCGCCGAGGTTGGCGCTGCGGGACAACCTGCCCTAGAAGCCGGCCGGAATCGCTTCAGGGTTGCTTGAAACGTGACGCAGTTGGCACGGCGCTCCCCGACGCAAACGGTACTATCAGGCTTAAGTACGCGGGGTCGGGTCAAGCTTATGGCGGGTAACACAGAAGAACGCTCAAAACCGGCGGCGCCGGGTAAAATATCCGCGCCCGGCGGCGACGTTTCCATGGGTTCGGGCACCCGCACGATTTTGAGCACGATGCCCGAGGTTCGCGACGCCAGCTTGAAAGTCGCCAAATCCGCGCAGCGCCTGCTGTCAATTTTCACGCAAGATTTGGAACCGTTGATCTACGGCGAGGAACCCTTCCTCGAAGCGATCAAACGGCTGGTGTTGGCCCGCTCGTACGCCAAGGTCAGGGTATTGCTGGCCGACCCTTCGCGCGCGATGGTGGACAACAATCGCTTTCTCGCCCTGGCTCGCCGCTTGACCAGCTGTATCGACCTGCGCGCGATGAGCCCGGAATATCCAGCATCCGCCGGTGCCTTCATCATCGCCGACGACAAAGCGCTCGTGTACCGCCTGCAGGCGGATCGTTGGGATGGCATCTCCGATATGAATGATCCCGCCGTCGTGCGCCGCTACTTGAACTTCTTCGATGAAGTGTGGCAAACGAGCATGCAAGAATCGCAAATGCGGCAAATGCTCATGTAGCCCGTCGGCCGGCGCATTGCCCGTATAATGGGCGGATGCCGAAGCCCCTACCAACTTCTCCTTCCGAAGGCACTGTCATCGTCGGCATGTCCGGCGGCGTCGATTCCGCCATGGCGGCCCTGCTCCTGCGCGATGCGGGGTATTCGGTACAAGGCCTGTTCATGTCCAATTGGGACGATGACGATGCCTACTGTACGGCAGCGGCGGATTACCAAGACGCCCGGCGCGTTTGCGAAATCCTGGGTATCGCACTGCACCGCGTCAGCTTCGCGGATCAATATCGCGATCGCGTATTCAATTTATTCCTGCGCGAGTACGCGGCGGGCCGCACGCCAAATCCGGATGTTCTTTGTAATCGAGAGATCAAATTCGGGATATGCCTGGAATACATGCAACGCCTGGGAGCCGACTGGATCGCCACCGGGCACTATGCGCAGATTCGCCACGGCCGCCCCTATCCTGAACTGCTGAAGGCGGCTGACAAGGGCAAAGATCAGAGCTATTTCCTCCATAGCGTGGCGGTTTCCGCGCTGTCCAGGGCGCTCTTCCCTCTCGGAGGACTGCAGAAGGCGCGGGTTCGCGCCATGGCGCATGCGGCCGGCTTGCCGGTACATGACAAGCCGGACAGCACCGGCATCTGTTTCATCGGCGAACGCCCGTTTCAAGAGTTCTTGAGCCGGCATCTTCGCACCGATCCCGGACCCATCGAAACCGCGGATGGGCGAGTCCTCGGCGAACACGCGGGTCTCGCTCTGTACACGCTCGGCCAGCGCTCCGGCCTGAAAATCGGGGGACGCGCCGGCGCCGCCGCAGCGCCCTGGTACGTCGCGGACAAGATCATGGCGCGCAACACTCTCATCGTGGTTCAGGATCAGAATCATCCCTTGCTCCTGTCGGATTCATTCGACGTCGAACAGATGCATTGGATCAATCCCGACGAAGCCGTGGGGCAGACCGCGTGCGCGGTGAAGACGCGCTATCGGCAGAACGATTTGGGCTGCGTGCTACGTGCGAGCGGCGATGACGGCTGGCACGTCGAACTGGATCGCCCCGCGCGCGCGGTCACACCGGGCCAATACGCGGTGTTCTACCGCGGCGAGCGCTGCCTCGGCGGCGGCATCATTGCGAGCCGCTTCAACTCCGAGCTGGCGCCCGCAGCCGGAGGAATCACTTATAATTCTCTTTTTTCGGCGGAGGGGTCATGACGGACAGCTTCAAGGCGCGATCGACGCTCAAAGTGGGCGCGCAGCAATACGACATTTTGAGTCTCGCGGCACTCAAGTCGCTGAACGTGGACCGCCTGCCCTTTTCGCTGAAGATTCTGCTGGAGAATCTGCTGCGATTCGAGGACGGGGTCAACGTGACGAAGGGCGATATCGAGGCGCTGCTCAAGTGGCAGCCGAAGGCTCTGCCCAGCCATGAGATCGCCTTTACGCCCGCGCGCGTCATCATGCAGGATTTCACCGGCGTGCCCTGCATCGTCGATCTGGCCGCCATGCGCGAGGCCATTGTGAAGCTCGGCGGCGATCCGCAGAAAGTCAATCCGCTTGCGCCTGCCGAGCTGGTCATCGATCACTCGGTGCAGGTGGACGAATACGGCGCCGCCAATTCACTGCAGCACAACAACGAAATTGAGTTCAAGCGCAACGGCGAACGCTATATGTTCCTGCGCTGGGGCCAAACCGCTTTCAGCAATTTCAAGGTGGTGCCGCCGAACACCGGCATCGTGCACCAGGTCAATATCGAACGGCTCGCGCGCGTAATTTTCTCCGACGAGTCGGGCGCGAAGAAATCCGCCTATCCGGACACCCTGGTCGGTACGGACTCGCACACCACCATGGTCAACGGACTGGGCGTCCTGGGTTGGGGCGTCGGCGGCATCGAGGCCGAAGCGGCCATGCTGGGACAACCCGTGACCATGCTGATTCCTCAAGTCATCGGTTTCAAGCTCGTGGGTGCACTGCCGCCAGGCACGACGGCGACCGATCTGGTTCTTACCGTGACCGAGATGCTGCGCAAGAAAGGCGTGGTCGACAAGTTCGTCGAATTCTTCGGCGACGGCCTGAAAGGGTTGCCGCTCGCCGACCGGGCAACCATCGCCAACATGTCGCCGGAGTTCGGTTCCACCTGCGCAATCTTTCCGATCGACGAGGAGACCATCCGCTATCTGCAGTTGACCGGCCGATCGACTGAGCAAATCGCGTTGGTGGAGACCTACGCGAAGACTCAGGGTTTATGGCGAATCGACGGCGCGCCGGCGGCGGACTATACCGATGTGGTCGAATTGGACTTATCGACGGTCGTACCCTCACTCGCCGGTCCGAAACGTCCGCAAGACCGCGTTCCCCTCACAAGCGCCAAGAGCGTCTATCAGAGCAGCGTCAAGAAAATGGCCGAGGAGCGTGCGCAGAAAAATCCCCAGGCGACCGGGAGCGCACCTGCCAAAGTGGGCGATGTGAGTTTCGAGGTCAAGGATGGCGCCGTTCTCATCGCGGCCATCACCAGCTGCACCAATACCTCGAATCCCGCGGTAATGGTGGCGGCGGGACTGCTGGCGCGCAACGCGGTTAAAGCTGGCCTCAGCGTCAAACCCTGGGTAAAGACTTCACTGGCGCCGGGCTCTCGCGTGGTTACCGACTATTTGATCAAGGCAAACTTACTGCACGACTTGGAGCAACTCGGCTTTTATACCGTGGGCTACGGATGTACTAGTTGCATCGGTAACTCCGGCCCTTTAAAGCCCGAAATCTCCGAAGCGGTGAAAGCGGGTGATGTCGTGGCGTGCTCGGTGCTTTCGGGCAATCGTAACTTTGAAGGCCGCGTGCATCCGGAGATCAAGATGAATTTTTTGGCATCACCGCCGTTGGTGGTCGCTTATGCGCTCGCCGGCAGTCTGAATATCGATATCACGACCGAGCCCTTGGGCACCGGCAAAGATGGCAAGCCCGTCCATCTCCGAGACATCTGGCCGAGCACGAAGGATGTCGCCGCCGCGGTCGGCGCATCGGTCGACCCGGCTATGTTCAAGAAGGGTTATGCCAATGTGTTTTTGGGCGATGCCAACTGGGCCGCGATCAAGACCCCGGCAGGAAAGATCTACTCCTGGGATGGAAAATCCACTTACGTAAAGAATCCGCCCTACTTCGAAGGCATGACGATGACGCCGGCACCGCTGGTCGACATCAAGGGCGCAAGAGCGCTCGCGATGCTTGGCGATTCGGTCACCACAGATCACATTTCACCGGCCGGCAACATCGCGAAATCCAGCCCGGCCGCCAAATACCTGATGGCCCAGGGCGTACAAGCGGCGGATTTCAACTCCTATGGCGCGCGTCGCGGCAATCACGAAGTCATGATGCGTGGCACTTTCGCCAATATCCGCTTGCGCAACCTGCTCGCGCCCGGTACCGAAGGGGGCGTCACGCTGTTCATGCCCGGCGGCGAGCAGATGTCGATATTCGATGCGGCGATGAAATACAAGGCGGCCAACACGCCGCTGGTGATTCTCGCGGGCAAGGAGTACGGCACAGGCAGCTCGCGCGATTGGGCTGCCAAGGGCACGATGCTTTTGGGCGTGAAGGCGGTGATCGCGGAGAGTTTCGAGCGCATCCACCGCTCCAATCTGATCGGCATGGGTGTGCTGCCGCTGCAGTTCAAAGACGGTCAGAATGGGCAAACCCTGGGTCTCGACGGCAAGGAATCCTTTGAGATCGTTGGCTTGAACCGCGGCGCGGCGAAAACCGTCAAAGTCATCGCCAAATCGGACGCCGGCAAGATCGTCGAGTTCGAGACCCGCCTGCGCATCGATACGCCGAAGGAGCTCGACTACTTCCAGCACGGCGGGATTCTGCAGTACGTATTAAGGCAGCTCGCCGCACCGGGTAAAGCGGCGTAGTGAGCCGCTCAATTTCACGGTGCCGGAGGGCTACTTTGCGGCAGCCGGGACGCTGCCGGCCTCAACCAGCACCATGGCGTTCGGATTGATATGAGTTCTGATGGCGACGTTGACCTGATCGCGGGTCAGTGCCTTCACGGCTTTGGGATAGTCGTCGAGCCAGCTTGGATCCAACCCTCGCTGCGCATTTGCGAGAATCGTCTCCGCCAAACCCAGAGTCGTCGACAAGCTGACGAAATAGCCGCCGATCACGCCCTGTTTACGCGACGCCAATTCCTGGTCGGTGATTCCATCCTTCCACCACTTGTTGATCTCGCGGCGAGTCGACTCCACGCCCTTGCCTAACAGTGCCGGGGCAAAACTCGCGGAAACTTCCCACACGCCATCCACGATGCTGTCGTCGCCCATGCTCGCGCCGATGTTGTAGGTCAGGCCTTCTTTGTCGCGGACCGTGCTCATGAGCCTGCCCGTAAAACCGCGTCCCAGGATCGCCGTCCCGATGCGAAGCGGCAGGCTATCTGGATCGCCATAGCGAAGCCCGCTGGCCTGGCCGAGCAGCACGTTCACGCTGGGTTTGTCCGCGAGTGGCACCGTGATCTCATTCGCCGCTGTGGGCGCAGCCGGCTTCGCGGTGCGAAGGTAATCTTGGCCGCCCGACCAGCCGGAAAATGCCTTGGTGATGTCGGCTTGCGTATCCCCATCGTTGACATCACCGACGACCACCACGGTCATGTGCGCCGGCCCATAATATTTCGCTTGGAACGCCTTGATCTCGTCGAGGTTCGCACGCTTCGCCGCCGTGATGTACTCATTCAAGGTATGCGGCCGATTCGGATGGCCTGCGGGAAATACCGCCCGCCCAAAGGCCTCGGACGCCAGAGCGCTGCTGTCCTGCACGGAAGCCTCGAGTTCACCGACGAACTGTTCCTTGGCTTTGTTGAACTCACCCACCAGCAGCGCGGGCGTGCGCAATTCCGCCGCCATCGTATCGATGATCAACGGCAGATCTTTGCGCAGACATTTCGCGCGGATCTCCAGCGATTGCACGCCGACCGAGAAGCTTATCTCGGCGCCGACGTTTTCCAATTTCTCGGAGATCGAAAACTTGTCGAGTGACTTGGTGCCGCGGTCGAGCATCATGCCGGACAGGGTGGGAATCGCGATGTTGCCCGATTCCGCCGTGGCATCGCCCGCGGGCAACACGGCGATGACGACGACCACATCTTTGACATTGCTGCGGTAAGTGATCAGATCGATTCCATCGACCTTGGATCGATGCGCTTGATCCGCCATGTTGGCCGCCGCCGGTGCCGCAATTGCCAAGAGCGCCATCAATGCAGAAAGTCTAATCACGTCCCTTCTCCGTTTTTGGCGCCACGGGCACGAACCAGCCAATCGTGCTCTGATCCTCAGCGAAATACTGCTTTGCGACGCGCTGCACATCCGCCGGCGTGACCTGCTGAACTTTTTGCGGAAAGGTTACGTACAAGGTCCAGTCGCCGATGCCGATCCACTCGCTGAGTTCGCTGGCGATGGCGGCGGTGCCGTCGCGCTTGTACGCATCCTCGGCAATGTACTGCTGTTTGACGCTGGCAACCTCGGCCGGCGTGACCCCGTTCGTCTTGATCTTGTTCAATTCCTCAACCAGCGCCTTTTCGATCTGTTCGTGCGTGGTTCCCGGAGTCAGTGCCGCGTACATGGTATGCAACGACAGGTCGTGAAGCACCTCGGTCCCTGCGCCTGCGCTCAATGCCAATCCTTGATCGACGAGCGAGCGATAAAGACGCGCATTTTTTCCGGAACTCAAAATTGCATCCAGCATCTCGAGCGCCGCCTGATCGGCGTCTCTGCCGTTCGGAACCTTGTGGGCGATGATGACCGCGCCCAACTCGCCCGGGCGCTTGACGACGACTCGTCGCTCGCCGCTCTGCGCCGGCTCCTCGGTGTAGATCGCTGGAATCGGCGCCGGTGAATGGGGGTAGACGCCGTAGTACTTCTTGATCAGGCCCAGTACTGCATCGGTATCGATATCGCCGACCAAAGTGAGGGTCGCATTGTTCGGCCAATAGAAGGTATCGTAGAACTGGCGCAATTTGGCGATTGGCACGCGCTCAATATCGCTCTTCCAGCCGATGGTCGGATGGTGATATGGCAGCGCCACGTAGGCGGCCTCCATGACCTCCTCCATCAGCACGTTCTCAGGATCGTTTTTGCCACGCTCGTATTCATTGCGAACGACGGTCATCTCCGATTGCCGGTCGGTTTCGTGCAGCCAAAGATGGCGCATGCGATCGGCCTCGATCGCGATGTAGCCCTCGAGGCTGTCGCGGCCGATGGTGGCGAAGTAATTCGTGCGATCGAAGGAGGTGCTCGCATTGAACTCCCCTCCCACCCGCTCGAGCATTTGCTTGACGCTGTTGCCCTTGGCGTCGTTGAAAGCGTCGCTGCCTTTGAACATCATGTGTTCCAAGATGTGCGTGGCGCCGGTCGTGCCGGTCACCTCATTGCGCGACCCGACCTGATACGTGACCTCGAAGGTCACGACGGGCGCGGAATGATCCGGCACCAGCAGCACGGTCAGGCCGTTGCTGTCGAGCCGGTATTCATCGATGCCGCCGAGGGATCGGATGTGCGAGAAGCCCGCGGAGCCTGGGACCAAAGCAGCCGCCAGCGGTGACTTATTCGCCGCCGCTTGAACCGCTCCACTTCCCAACGCCAAGACGGCGAAGCTCACCCAGAGCGTCGTGCGCGAAATCTTCTTGATCCTGTCCAACATCCCTCGGCCCACCGTTCAAACGCAACATGACATTCTAATTGTTTCCTCGCGGTCGCGAGGGCATCTCGATCCTGCAGTGGCGAGTCTCTTGCGTGAAGTGAGGTCATAATGGTGGGCGACACCGTTGAGTCGGTGGGCGGGGTCGCCCGAAAGTAAGTGATTTTAATTCGATATACATCTTATATATAACTGTTTTTAAAGGATAATATCTGTCCAATCAATCGGACAATCGCGGCATGGCAAAGCCCTGGATAGCCCTTTTCGATTTGGACGGCACGTTGACGTGGCGCGATACGTTCCTGCCCTTCATGCTGGGATTCGTGCGCCAGAGGCCGCATCGAGCGCTTAAGTTTTGGCGCTTGCCCCCGGCACTCTTTCGCTATTGGCAGGACCGTGACCGCGGCGCGCTCAAAGAACGGGTCATTCGCATGCTGATGCGCGGCGAATCTCGATCAGTGCTCGACGCTTGGGCGCAGATTTTTGTCGCACAGCTCAAACCCAAACAGCAGTTTCGGCCTGTCGCCCTGGCGGTTGTGGAGGCACACCGAGCCGCGGGCGACCATCTGGTATTGCTGTCGGCAAGCCCGGATCTCTACGTTCCGCGCATCGGCCAGCTGCTCGGCTTCGAGCGCACCGTCTGCACCGAGATTGAATGGCAAGGTGACCGCCTCGACGGCCGCCTGAAAACGCCCAACCGCCGCGGCGAGGAAAAACTCCGCTGCCTCGCGTGGCTGCGCGAGCAGTATCCCGGCTCACCTGTGATCGCCTACGGCAACTCCGCCTCCGATCTTGACCATTTGCGGCAGGCCGATCGCGCGTTGCTGGTCAATGGAAACGGCGCGGCGCGGCGCTTGGCCGCAAAATGGAATGTCGGCGTGTCTTATTGGAACTAGATCACTCGCACTGTGCATTTGATCGATTGCCGTCAACAATCGATCGAAGTCGCACTCCGAGTGCTACCGGCGCGTGCCCTCGAGCGCCCTGTGCATCTTGAGCAACAGACTTTCCGTCGTCGGCCAGTCGATGCAGGGGTCGGTGATCGACATACCGTATTCGAGCTTGCTCAAATCCTTCGGAATAGCTTGGCTGCCGGCCTTGAGGTGGCTTTCGAGCATCAGCCCGACAATGGAGCGATTGCCGTCCACGATCTGCGTTACGCAATTCTCGGCCACCAAGGGCTGCAGGTCCGCGTCCTTGTTCGAATTGCCGTGACTGCAATCCACGACGATCGTGGCTGCCAATCCCGCCGACTTGAGTTCGCGTTCGGCCACCGCAATGCTCACGGCGTCGTAGTTGACGCGGCCGCCGCCGCCGCGCAGCACGATGTGTGCGTGCCGGTTTCCGGTCGTGCGAAACACGGCTGACTGGCCTTGCTGAGTGATTCCGAGGAAATGATGCGGACGCCGTACCGATTGCAGCGCATTGATGGACGCCGCCAGCGCGCCATCCGTGCCGTTCTTGAATCCCACCGGCGTCGACAATCCGCTCGCCATTTCACGGTGCGTTTGCGACTCGGTCGTGCGGGCACCGATGGCCGTCCAGGTGATCAATTCCGACAAATATTGCGGCATGATCGGATCGAGCGCCTCGGTACCGGCGGGCAGACCCAGCTCTGCCACGTACAGCAACAATTCCCGCGCGAGCAATATGCCTTTCTCGATGTGGAAGGAATCATCCAGATCCGGATCGTTGATCAAGCCCTTCCAACCGACCGTGGTACGCGGCTTCTCGAAGTACACGCGCATGATCAACAGCAGCGTGGAACTGACGCGCTCGGCCAAGGCCTTGAGGCGCCCCGCGTATTCGCGCGCGGCGGCGACGTCGTGAATTGAACAGGGCCCGACCACGACGAACAAACGCGGATCACGGCGTTCCAAAATAGCCCTGACCGCCTCGCGCGACTTCAGTACGGTGTCCGCGGCCTTGGTCGTCAGGGGCAGACGCCGTTTGACCTCTTCCGGCGTCGCCAAAAGATCGCTGGAGGCGACATTGACGTTCTGCAATTGATCTTGAATGTTGCTCACACTTTTTCAGCTACATGGCGGTGCGAATGGTCCAAAGTTCCGGAAAGAACTTGAGTTCCAGGGCCTTGGTCAGGTAGGACACACCGCCTGTGCCGCCGGTGCCGCGCTTGTAACCGATGATGCGCTCCACCGTTTTCACATGTGCAAAGCGCCACAGCTGAAACTTATAGTCCAGATCGACCAGCCGCTCCGCCAATTCGTACAAATCCCATTCCTTCACGGAGTTGTGGTAGACGCTGAGCCACGCCGCGGCAACTTGCTTGCTGGCTTGATAGGGTTGCGTGAAATCGCGATCGATGGCCTCCGGCGGCACGTCCAGTCCGCGCCGGCTCAAAAGCCGCAATACCTCGTCGTACAGGCTCGGCGCCCGCAAAGCCCGTTCGAGCGTCTCGAACATCGGAGGATCATTGCGGAACACCTTGATCAAATCGGCGTTCTTGTTGCCGATCAGAAATTCCAGCAACCGGTACTGAGGCGACTGAAAACCGGAGGATTTTCCGAGGGTGTTGCGAAACGCCGAATAATCGTGCGGGGTGATGGTCGCCAGCACATCCCATGACTGCAGCAACTGCTGCTGGATGGTCGAAACTCGCGCCAACATCTTGAAGGTCGGGCCCAGATCGTCCCGCCGCACGCAATCGACCGTCGCGCCGAGCTCGTGCAGGCAGAGCTTCATCCACAATTCGGACACCTGATGAATGATGATGAACAGCATCTCATCGTGCTGATACGACAAGGGATGCTGCGCATCGAGCAATTTGTCGAGATTGAGGTATTGCGAGTAACTTAAAGCTTCGCGCAGGTCCCAGTGGACCTCCTCGTCGCTCAGGTCCACGAAGGGTTTGACCCGCGGCGGCGATTCGTTCATCAGTTCTTGAACACCCAGGCGGGAACGGTACGCCAACCGGCCAGCAGCTCGCGGTCCAGGCGCCGGTAGTCGGGTTCGAGCTTCTCCACCAGGCGCCAAAAATTCGCGGAGTGATTCATGTGCTTGGTATGTGCCAACTCGTGGATGAACAAGTAGCGCACCACATCCGGGCGCAGAAACACCAGCGAGCAGTTGAGGCTGACGGTGCCGCGCGTGGAACAACTTCCCCACCGGGTCCGCTGGCAGCGAATGCTGACGCGCGAGACCGAATACTTGAGCTCCGCGGCCAGCTGCAGCAATTGCGGCACCAGCCTCTCCTGGGCGGCAGTTCTCAGCCACCCCTGCAGCAAGGCCCTGGCGGCTGAATCGTCGGGGGCTTGCACGATGACACGGCCGCTGTGCTGCTCAATTCTGCGCAACGCGCCGGGACGCCATTGCACGTCGAGGTATTCGCCCGTCAATCCAAACTCGATCGATGGCGGCACCGGTTCAGCGGGCGCTGCGAAACAGCGCATCGCGGCCACTTTGCGGTTGATCCAGGGCGTGAAGCGCTGGACAAAATCGCGCACCGCGTGGGCATTGACTCCAACCGGCACGACGATTTCGACGCGGCCGCCGACGTGAACGCGTGCCGTGAGGCGGCGCGCACGCGGGCTGACGCGGACCGCAAATGGGTCGTTGGAACTGCGCGTCTCGAACAGGGAGAGCTGCGTGCCTTGTGGCTTCATCGCTTCGAATGATACCAGGTTAGGCACGCAACGGACCGCATCGCTGCAGACCCGGAATCGTCCTTAAAGTCTCCGCGCGGTCCTCAAGGCTTGGACAATAACGCAAGCTGCCGTTGCGCCGTCTTGAAATCCGGCGCCGCGATCAGGGCCTTCTCAATCCAGTTGCGTGCGCCCAAATGATCGCCGCGGATTTGCAATTCCCGACCCAGCGCCAGATAGGCCTCGGCGTGTCCCCAACCCGGTGCATCGTCGCGAGTTGCCGATGACTGCTCGAACAATTCCGCCGCCGAACGCAGCTCAGCAAAGCCGCGTTGGCCTTCGGGCGAGCCGGGTTTCGCATGCCGCAAGTCCTGCATCGCCGTCAGCAGCAGCGCGCGCGGATTGCGCGGCTGCAGCTTGAGCGCGGAATTGAGGCGGTCCGCGGCGCGCGAGCGCAGCAATACCGCCTCCAGCGATTTCAAGTCGGCCAGCCCGGAATAACAGGCCGACTGCAGCACCATGCTCTCCGCCGATTTAACATCTTTATCGATCGCGGGCTTGAGTTCGTCGATGCAATCCGAAAACGCCGCCGCGGCCGCACGCGCATGGTGTTCCCCCGATAACTGTCCGAAGCGGTACTGGGCATGCGCCAGGTGATAACGCAACGAAATATCCGCGGAATTGTCCTTGACCCGGTTCGTCAGGTTTTGGATGAGGTTCGACAACCGGTTGCCGTCTTCCGTCTGATAGGCGTAGTCGATCTGCGCCTGAGTGTCGCCGCCTTCCTGGGCCGGGACCCTCAACGCGATCAGGAGCAGGAGGGCCAACAAAATGTTTCTGATCAGCATCTAAAACTCGTGCTTACAATGACGGCCGAAGATATCACAACGAGGTCTCGAATCTTGGGTCTGGACTTGATCGATATAGGATCGAACCTTACGCATGACAGTTTTGCGGCAGACCGTGACGCGGTCATGGCGCGTGCATTGCAGGCCGGCGTGCGCCGCCAGATTGTCACCGGCGCGGATATGGCGAGTTCGCATCAGGCGGCGGCGCTTGCCGATCGACAGCCGGCGCGCCTCTGGAGCACGGCCGGCGTGCATCCGCATCATGCGCAATCCTTTTCCGGCTCGCAACCCGAAGAATTGACCGCTCTCCTGCGCCTTCCGCAGGTGGTCGCCGTCGGTGAGTGCGGGCTCGATTATTTCCGCAATCTCTCGCCGCCGGACGCTCAACGACAAGCCTTCATCGCGCAGCTCGAGATCGCCACCCGGGTCGGCAAGCCGGTATTTCTGCATCAGCGCGATGCGCATGAGGATTTTGTCGCCATCTTGCGGGATTTCGCCGGCACTCTGCTCGGCGGCGTTGCACACTGCTTTACCGGCGGTGAGGCGGAATTGGAGGCCTACCTGGCGCTCGGCCTCTACATCGGTATCACGGGCTGGGCTTGCGATGAGCGCCGGGGGCACGAGCTTCGTCGCAGCGTCCCCCGCATCCCGCTCGATAAGCTGCTGATCGAGACCGATGCGCCGTACCTGCTGCCGCGAGACCTGGATCCCAAGCCTAAGTCGCGGCGCAACGAACCCGCCTATCTCCCGCATATTGCGACAACGGTTGCGACTCTGCGGGGCGAAGCACTGGAAACGATCGGCGCGGCCACCACGCGCAACGCTGTCATGCTATTCGCCCTTACAGATTCGTAAAGAGGTGCGGGCTGGGCTGCAACTGTGCGGCGAGCCGGTTCCAGGCCTCTTGGTATTGTTCGGAGGGAGCGAAGCTCGAATTGCCGCGCTCGACGATGGGAAATTCCACTTCGATGCCATCGAGCATCACGACCCACTTCGGTATTCCCTTGGTGAATTTTCCAACGTTTGAAAACAATAATCGACCCTCGACCGGCACATCGCCAACGAGCGCTTTCACGGCCGCGATGCGGTCGTACAGTGCCGGCTGAGGATTATCGAATGTATAACGATGCCCGCGCCCCATCACGGTCCAATCGCTCATTTGATCGCCGCCGAAGATCAGCCCCGCAACGCGGCGCGTATCGAGTACCAAAATTCCGCGCGGAGTCAGCAGCAAATGATCAATGTGAATGAAACCGCCCATGCCGTCGGGAACCAGCACCTGGTGGGCGGCGGCCGACGCCACCCGCTCCAGCCTTGCCAGGAGCGATTTTCGCCGCGCTCGGCGGGCATAGGCGCGCAGACCAAAAAACGCCAGTGCGCCCAGCAACAAGATCGCCGCGCCGAGCCCAATCCACTGCGGTTCGATATGGATATTGCTCATTCAAGCGCCGCGCTCAATGCCTCGAGGGTTGGCGGCATATCCGCACGGTGCTCGGGCTGGCGCAGCAGATCGGCGAGACTCTCAGGGACAACAATCGGTCTGCCAATGATCGGCTCCACAATTTCACTGAACTTCGCAGGATGCGCGGTTGCGACCACAACCCAGGGTTGATCGCGCTTATCCTCCGCGCTCAAGCGGCTGTAGACTTCCGCGGCGGTCGCGGTGTGCGGGCACCATTCGCGTCCGTATTGCATGAAGTCCCCTCCGATACGAGAGCGAATTGTAGCGTCATCGACGCTCTGTGCGCTCACATGTTCGCGCATTGTCGCCCAGGTCGGATACAGCGCGCGAATGCGCTCCATGTTGCTGGGATCGCCTACGTCCATGGCCGAGGCGAGCGTTGCGATGCTCGGCCTGGGTTGCCACTGCCCTGTCGCCAGGAAGTCCGGAACCGTGCGGTTCAGGTTATGCGCCAGGATGATGCGCGCCAGCGGAAATCCCATGGCGCGGGCCCACAGCGCGGCGCAGGCATTGCCCAGGTTCCCCGCGGGAATGATGTAGGACGGCTTTTTCCCGGTACTCGCCGCGATTTTGAGACTGGATGCGATGTAATAGACCATTTGCGGCAGCAAGCGGCCGATATTGATGCTGTTGGCCGAGCTGAAGCGATGCGTGCGGCTCAAAAGCGGATCGCGAAATGCTTTCTTGACCAATTCTTGACACTTGTCGAAGGTCCCGTCGACACGCAGCGACAAAACATTTTCGCCCCAACAGGTTAACTGGTGCTCCTGGCGCGGGCTCACCAATCCACTGGGATAGAGAATCACCACCCTCGCCCACGGCCGGCGATAAAAGGCCGCCGCGACCGCCCCTCCGGTATCCCCCGAGGTCGCGACCAGCACGGTCAGCGGCTTCGCGGCGGCGGCTGATTGAAGCCGCTGCTGGCACTCCGCCAGGAATCGCGCCCCAAAGTCCTTGAATGCCGCGGTCGGGCCGTGATAGAGCTCGAGGACATAGAGCGGATCGCGGGCGCCCGTCACCGGCGTTGCAGGAGCGGGAAAATTCAGCGCGGCGTCCGCAATCGCGGCCAGCTCGTCGCGCAAACCGTCTGCGGCGAAGAATCCGGCGAGACCGCATCGCGCGATCTCGGGAACCGTGGCATGTGCAGGTAAGCTTTGCACATCGATCGTCGGCATCTGGCAAGGAACGTATAGTCCGCCATCCGGCGCAAGACCTTGCGCCAACGCCTGACTCAAGCTCACCTGCGGCGCGGCGCCGCGCGAGCTCGCAAACCTCATTTCGGACATCAGGCCTTTACCACTCGAGCGCCATAGTTCTGCATGAGGGATACCCAGGAATCCGACTGCAACTGATGCGCGGCAAAAGCGGCGACCATGGCGCCGCGCACCGCCTCGGCATGCTGAATGGCGGACCAGGCGAAAATCGCCGGCCCCGCGCCGGAAATGGAGCAGCCGAGCGCACCGGCTGACATGGCCGCGCGCTGAACATCCTTGAAGCCGGGGATCAGCGAATGGCGCTGCGGTTCGATGATGACGTCATTGAAGGACTCGCGGATCATTTCCAAATCGTTCGAGTAGCAGCCGCTGATGAAACCGGCAAGATTGGCGCTTTGCCATACGAAATCCGACCGGCTGACATTGATATTGAGAATGGCGCGCGCCTCACGCGTCCCCAGATACATGTGCGGATGCACCAACACGCAGCGCAGTCCGCGCGGCACCGGAATCTGCTTCACGCGGGGATTGTCGATGCCTACCGTCAGCGTCAAACCGCCGTACAGGCAGGGAGCGATGTTGTCGATGTGCGCCGAGCCGCTGGCGACAATCTCGCCCTCCATGGCGAACTTGAGCAGCTGAATCTGGGGTGCGGGGGCGTGCAGCAGTGCGTTGGCCGCGACTACCGC
The DNA here is from genome assembly GCA_963721095.1 of uncultured Gammaproteobacteria bacterium. Taxonomy (GTDB): domain Bacteria; phylum Pseudomonadota; class Gammaproteobacteria; order Steroidobacterales; family Steroidobacteraceae; genus Bog-1198. The sequence continues at coordinate 379,697 of CAVRHU010000004.1, forward strand.
CGCCACCGCGGAAGCCGCCGAGCCGCCCATGCCTGAGCCCAATGGAATGCCTTTATCGATATCCAATTCAAATCCAAAGCCCGGCGCCAACGCGTCGTGCATCGCCTGCACCGCACGTCCCGCGGTATTGTGCTTTGGCTCGACCGGCAACTCCCCCGCAATACCGGTGATCGAACGGATTCGAACTTCATTGTCCTCGATGCGCCGGATCCGCACCCGATCGCCCACCTCATCGACCGCATGGCCCAAAATGTCGAAGCCGATGCCGACATTGGCAACCGTGGCGGGGGCGAAGGCAGTGACGTCGGTTAACACAGATCCTCGCTGCTAAATATGCGCGCCAAGATAGGCGGACAGGCGCAACAGGTCGGAAAATACCCCCGCCGCAGTCACCTCAGGTCCCGCTCCCGGGCCCTGCACGATCAAAGGATTGTCGCAGTAGCGGCGCGTCGCAAAACGCACCACATTGTCGGTCAGCGCAATGTTCGCAAAGGCATGTTTGGACTCCAAACGCATGAGACCCACGGTGGCCTTGCCGGCGGCATCGATGCGCCCGACATAGCGCAGAACCTGATTTTTCCCGCGCGCATCGGCCAACGCGGCCGCCATGGCGGCATCCGATTCCGGCAGGCGCGCCATGAATTCCTCAACGCTGCACCGGGTGAGCGCGTCGGGCACCAGACCCTCCACCTGAACATCGGCGATTTCCAAGGTGAGCCCCATTTCGCGACCGAGAATGATGAGCTTGCGCGCGACATCGACGCCGGACAGATCGTCTCGCGGATCCGGCTCGGTGTAGCCCTTGGCCTTGGCGGCGCGGACAATCGAGGAAAACGATTCGCTGCCGTCGAACACATTGAACAGATACGCCAGGGTTCCGGAGAAGATGCCCTCGATCTGAACGATGTCATCGCCGGTACCGCGCAAATCACGTAACGTTTGGATGATCGGCAAACCCGCACCCACCGTGGCCTCATACAGGTAGTGCGTACCGGCGTCCCGTTTCGCATCCTGTAAGGAGCGATAGTAAGGCAGCGTGCCGCTGTTCGCCTTTTTGTTCGGCGTCACGATGTGGATACCGCGCGCCAACCAGTCCCGATACTGCTCGGCCACCTCGGCGCTCGCCGTGCAGTCGATCACCACCGTGTGCGGCACATAATCCGCCTGAATGTGGTTGATGAATTTTTCCAGATTCAAAGGCTCGCCGGCTTCGGCCATACGTGTTGACCAGCGGGTCAGCTCCACGCTGCTTTCCTCCAGCAGCATGCGTTTCGAGCTCGCGATGCCTCGAACCCGCAAATCCAGATTCAACTCCCGCAAGCGGTCGATTTGCGTCGCGATCTGCGCCAACAGCACACGCCCAACGGTGCCGGGACCGATCAAGCCGATCGACAGTGTATTCGGGGACAGATAAAAGGCGGCATGCACCGCGCGCAGCGCCCGCGCCGCACTCTTGCCGTCGACGACCACCGAGATATTTCGCTCGGAAGCACCCTGCGCAATCGCCCGCACGCTGATCGCGGCATCGCCCAGCGAATTGAAAACCTTGGCGGCGACGCCATGCGCGCCGGCCATGCCGTCGCCCACTACCGCCAAAATGCTCATGCCAAGCGCCACGTCGACGTGCTGAATCTGGCCGCCGCGCAATTCAACATCGAAAGCGCGACGCACCGCTTCTTCCGCGCGGACCGACTGCGCTTCGGGGATCGCGAAACAAATCGAGTGTTCGGAGCTGGCCTGCGAAATGAGGATGACGGAGATACCGGAGTCGCGCAGCACGCCGAACAAGCGATGCGCCGTGCCCGGCACGCCGATCATCCCAGCCCCTTCAAGATTCACCAGCGCAACCGGATCGATGCTGGTGATGCCCTTCACGGTCAGCGCCGAGACCGGATTTGCGCAAATCAGCGTGCCGCGCTTGTGCGGCGCGAACGTGTTGCGGATGAAGATCGGAATGTCGCGCGATACGGCCGGCGCCATGGTCTGAGGATGAATGACCTTGGCGCCGAAATACGCGAGTTCCATTGCCTCGTTGTACGAGAGCTGATCGATGACCTGGGCGTTTGGCACCAGGCGCGGATCGGCCGACAACACGCCGTCCACGTCGGTCCAGATGATGATTTCGGCGGCGTCGAGCAGTGCGCCGAAGATCGACCCTGAAAAATCGCTGCCGTTGCGGCCCAACGTCGTCTGCTTGCCTTTGGTGGTCGTGGCGACGAAACCGGTGACGATGAGCCTTCCCGAAAAGTCCGGCGGGACCAGCTTCTTGATATTGGCTTCGCTGACCGGCCATTGCACGGCGGGACCGAGTGATCCCCATTCGATAATGATGACTTCGCGTGCATCGATCCACAGGATGTCGCCCTTGATGCGGGCGCGCTCACGCAGGAACGGCGCGAACAGGCGGGTCGACCATAGCTCGCCGAAACCGGCGATCACATCGCGCATCGAGTAGGTCGATGAGCGGATCAGGCGCACGGTCTGCAGCATGCCAGCAATGTCCAGGCAATCCCGCTCGAACTGCGCCTTGTAGTTCTCGAAGGCGGACTTTGAAATCAGCTCGGCGGCCAGGTCCAAATGCCGCGCCTTCAGGGCGCGAATCGCCGGACCGAATTCCTTGTGGGGTTGCTCCGCCAGTGCCACCAGTTCCAGCAGGGCGTCGGTCACGCCGCGGCAAGCCGAGAGCACGATGGCTTCGTGGGGATTCGATGAGGCTTCGACAATTTCGGCAACACGCCGAAAGCATGCGGCATCCGCAACGCTCGAACCTCCGAATTTATGTACCACCCACTTGGTCATTCTGCACACGCGCCTTAAGGCTCTTAAGGCGTATTCGCTCCTAAAGCGGTTTGATGAAATGCGGCGGCAAGCCGCGAGGACAGGCTCCTAACCGCACAGAACTGTAAACGTACCAACGGGACGCTAGCAAGCGATTCCGTTCGCGTTTTACGCTCTACCTCGACGGGAGTTGCCGCCGGAACGGCCGGATTTCGGCAGTCCGGTGTGTTGCGTGCGAAACGGGCGCGCCGAGGTCGCTACCCTTGCGCCCACGGGCTGATATGCGGGAATCAGATGCTGCTTGCCGTTGCCGATCAAGTCCGCTCGTCCCATTCGCTTCAAGGCGTCGCGCAGCAACGGCCAGTTTTCCGGATCGTGGTAGCGCAGAAACGCCTTGTGCAGGCGGCGCACCTTGATGCCTTTCGGTATCACCACCTCCTCGCTGACGCGGCTGATCTTCTTCAGCGGATTCCTCGAGGAGTGGTACATCGCGGTCGCCGTCGCCATGGGCGAGGGCAAAAAAGCCTGCACTTGATCGGCGCGAAATCCATTCTTCTTCAGCCACAACGCCAGCTCGAGCATGTCCGCATCGCGCGTACCCGGGTGCGCGGCGATAAAATACGGGATCAAATACTGCTCCTTGCCCGCCTCCTTGGAGTATTTGTCGAACAGTTCCTTGAAGCGATAGTAGCTGCCCACGCCGGGCTTCATCATCTTGGACAAGGGCCCTTCGCCAATCGCCTCCGGAGCAATTTTCAAATAGCCGCCGGTATGATGCGTCGCCAATTCCTTGACGTACTCAGGAGATTCGATCGCCAGATCGTAGCGAACCCCTGAAGCGATCAACACTTTCTTGATGCCTTTCAGCGCGCGAGCGCGCCGATATAAATGGATCAGCGGCGCGTGATCAGTATTGAGGTTGGGGCAGATGCCCGGAAAGACGCACGATGGCCGTCGGCACGCGGACTCGATACTCGGGCTCTTGCAATGCAAGCGGTACATGTTCGCCGTGGGTCCTCCCAAGTCCGAAATGACTCCGGTGAATCCCTTCACATCGTCGCGGATGTGTTCAATCTCACGGATGACGGACTCTTCGGAGCGGCTCTGGATAATCCTGCCTTCATGTTCGGTGATCGAACAGAACGTGCAGCCGCCGAAGCAGCCGCGCTGGATGGCCACGGAGAATCGAATCATGTGATAGGCCGGAATCTTGGCATCGCCATAGGAAGGATGCGGACGTCGCGCGTAGGGCAACTCGTAAATGGCATCCATGTCCGCCGTGCTCAAGGGAATGGGCGGCGGATTGAGCCATAGCTCCTGCGTGCCGTGCCGCTGCACCAAGGCACGCGCGTTTCCCGGGTTCGATTCCATGTGCAAAATACGCGAGGCGTGCGCATACAGCACCGGATCCCGGCTGACCTGCTCGAAAGACGGCATGCGGATAACGCTGCGCTCACGCTGCGCGTTCGGTACCTTGCGGTAGAACTTCACGACTTTCTCGGCCGGCGCGGGCGCGGGCGCGTTCGCCGGCTCCGGCGCCGCCCTGGGGTTCCCAGGCTGCAGCGCGGCCTTGCGCTCCGCTTCGCTGGCGTAAGGATCGATCGGCGGAGCCAACGGACCCGGCGTGTCCAGTTCGCTCGAATCGATTTCCACCCAGCCGCCCGGCATGCCGCGGCGCAAGTATGCCGTGCCGCGCAAATCGGTGATCTCGCCGATGCAGGCCCCCTCATTGAGGCGGCGCGCGATTTCGCCGATCTGCCGCTCGGCATTACCATAGACCAGCAGATCCGCCTTGGCATCGACCAGGACCGAACGGCGCACCTGCTCCGCCCAGTAATCAAAATGCGCGATCCGGCGCAGGCTCGCTTCAATACCGCCGACCACGATGGGTACTTGCTTGTAGGCTTCACGCAGCCGCTGCGAATACACAATGACGCAGCGGTCCGGACGTTTGCCGCCGGCCCCCGAGGGCGTGTACGCGTCATCGCTTCGCACCCGGCGATCCGAGGTGTAGCGATTGACCATTGAATCCATGTTGCCGCCCGTCACGCCAAAGAACAGGCGCGGCTCGCCCAGCACCTGGAAGTCTTCTGTGCTATGCCAATTCGGCTGCGCGATGATCCCGACTTTGAATCCCTGCGCCTCCAAAACGCGCCCGATGATGGCCATCCCGAAACTGGGATGATCCACGTACGCATCGCCCGTCACGATGATGATGTCGCACTGTTCCCAGCCGAGTGCCGCCATCTCTGAACGCGAGGTCGGCAGAAAGGTCGCCGGCTTTACGCCGGCGGCTCGAGCACTGCTCTGAAATAGGGGGGCGGCGCTTTGCACGCCGCGATTAGGCCTGAACCTTGGGCTTAAGTACAACGAATCCCATTATCCGAGATCGATCGGGTAGTAGATCTGTGCGTCTTCGCGCTGCACCAGCAAGGCGACGTTATGTCCCGCCCGGGCGATCTCGCGCTTCAGGTCCACCAGCGTGGCGACCCCGACGCCATTAACGCCCAACACGACATCTCCGGGCTGCAGACCGGCCGCCAGTGCCGGCCCACTGACATCTTCGACCAACAATTTACCCTTGGTGTGCAATTCCTGCTGTTCGCTCGGTTGCAGCGATCGCAACACGAGCCCGAGCTTGCCGCCGCCATCGTCGCTTGAGGTACGCGCGACTTGGGCCGGAGAGTCCTCGAGCAATACGGTTTTTACCGTCACCTCGGTGGCTTTGCGATCGTGCCAAATCCCAAGGTGAGCCTGGCTGCCCGGCGGCAGTTGCGAAATGATGGCCGGTAGATCCCAGTCATGATCGATGTTGCGCCCATTGACGCTGGTGATGACATCGCCGGCTTTCAGGCCCGCCTTCTCGCCCGGACCGCCGGGTTCCACCTTGCTGATCAGGGCGCCGTGCGGCGTGCTCAAACCGAAGGACAGGGCGAGCTGCTGACGGATATCCTGCACCGAGACGCCGATACGGCTGCGAACCACCTTGCCGTTCTTCTGCAGCTGCTCTTTGACGTTCAGGGCCAGATCGATCGGGATGGCGAACGACACCCCCATGTAGCCGCCCGTGCGGCTGTAAATCTGAGAATTGATGCCGATCACTTCGCCATCGATGTTGAACAGCGGGCCGCCCGAATTCCCAGGGTTCACGGCCGCGTCGGTTTGAATGAAGGTGACGTAACTGCTGTTGCCGCCATCGTTCAGGGGTCGGCCGAGCGCGCTTATCACGCCCGCGGTGACGCTGTTGTCAAAGCCGAATGGCGAACCGATGGCGATGGCCCATTGGCCCGGGCGCAATTTGGACGGGTCGCCGAAGCGCACCGTCGGCAAACCGGTCGCGGCGATCTTGATCAATGCCACATCGCTGGCTTTGTCGATGCCGATCACCTTGGCGGTAAATTCACGCCGGTCGGTGAGCGTTACGATCACTTCCGATGCGTCCGAAACCACGTGCGCATTGGTGAGGACGTAGCCGTCGGAGCTCACGATGAATCCGGACCCAACGCCTTTGCTGGGGGGCGCCCGCTCGGGTCCGGGCTGTTGGAAACGGCGGAAAAATTGCGACAACGGATCATCGCCGTCGCCCTGCCCGTTGAGCGGCGAGATCTTTTGCGGCTTTTCCGTGACGCTGACATTCACCACGGCGCCGCCGGCTTCGGCGACCAAGCCTGAAAAATCCGGCAGTCCGGTCACACGCGCGGCGCTCGAGCCCGCCGGAGCCGCCGCCACGACCGCCGGTGCGGCCGACATGGCCGGTCCGGCATTCGCATGCGAGCGCTGATGAGCGACCACCATCACAAAGACGCCGGCAATCGCGGCAAGGGACCAGGTTCTAATGCTTCCCATGGAAATACGTCCTTAAGGCCAAGAATGATTCCGCATTGAATTAACTGACCCCGACCTGGGGGTCTAGGTTGCAATTTTCCAGGCTAAACGGGGTAATTTTCAAGGTATTCGCGCCCTGGGGCCCCGAAATGTGAATTCCCCATGGGTAATCGGAGGGCAACACCCACTACCCTAATCGGCATGTCAGACTTGGGTCCAATACTGGTTGTGGTGGGCGGCGACACCAAACGTGTGCAATGGCTGACACACCATGTGACCAGCCACTGGCCAAGTGCGCAGGTAACGACGCTGCGCGCCGGCGAATCGGCGCCGTTGAGCCGCCTCATCAGCGAACGCATCCCCGACGCCGTAATTCTTCAGACCGATTTTGCCAATGAAGCGCTGGCCGGCGCAGCCCTTAACACCATGACGCAGCTGCTGCGGATGCAGCCTGCGCTGTACTGCATTTTGCTGGCCGACAACGGCAATGAAATATCGGCTGTTCGCGCGCTCAAGGGTGGTGCGAAGGATTACCTGCCGCTGGCACAAATTACCCGGGATCAGCTGCTCACCGCGGTGGGAGAGGCGTGCGCCAAGCGGCGCTTGGCTGCGCAGGCCGCCGCCATGATGGCGCAGAGCGAGAATTCGACCATCATCGAAGTACCCGGTTATTCGATCGTGAAAGAAATTGCGACCAGCAATTTTTCCTCCGTGTACCTGGCACGCAGCGAACGGTTGCGCAGAAACGTCGTGCTCAAGGTGATGACGCGCGGCGAGTCCGAGCGGGAAATGGGCGATGCCGAGCGATTTCAGCGCGAGTATGAAATCATTTCCAGCATCACCCATCGCGCCATCGCCGAGATCCATGATTTCGGCTCCCTTACCGGTCACTTGTACCTGGCAATGGAATATTTCCCTTGCGGCGATCTGCGGGATCGTTTGCGCAATCCGCTGAGCGTGGACGAGAGCCTGTACTACCTGCGCGCCATTGCCGAAGCATTGCGCGTCATCCATGTATTCGGAATATTGCACCGCGACTTGAAGCCCGCGAATGTCATGCTGCGCGAGGACAATTCCCCCGTGCTCATCGATTTCGGTTTGGCGCGCCGCTCGCTCGATGAAATCGGCAACACCGGCGTCGGCCAGGTACTCGGTTCTCCGTACTACATCAGCCCGGAGCAGGCGCAGGGCCAACGCGTCGACGTGCGCACCGACCTGTACAGCTTGGGGGTCATGTTCTACGAAATGCTGACCGGACAGAGACCTTATGGTGGGCGCAGCGCCGTCGCCATCATGTCGCAGCACACCAGCTCGCCGGTCCCGATGCTGCCCGAGGCCACCTCCATGCAGCAGCCTCTGCTCGATCGCCTGATGGCGAAGCAACAAAGCGCGCGCTATGCATCCGCCGATGAATTGCTCGCCGACTTGGGGCCGATAGCCGCGGTCGCCTAGTCCCTGCCGTCCAGTCCGGTCGCTGAACCCGTGACGCGCGTCACAGGCCGCCGCGACGGCGGACATTAAGTAAATCGCCTACTTGAGGCTGTGAAACCCATCATGCCCCGCTCGCGCGGGCTTTGGCACCCTGTGGGGGCTATGTTCATCTCCGTTAAACGCCACGAGCGCGAAAAACAGGAACTCATCAACGCGAGCAATCGGCTGACGGACGCCATTCTGAAGACCAGCGTCATCGGACTTTTTCTGATGGATTCGAAGGGCAAGGTTCAACCCCAGGTTTCCGCGTCCTTGGGCGCTTTGTTTCGGCGCCAGGACTTTGCCAATTTGACCGTTGAGAAGCTGATCGCTCCGTTGGTATCCGCCAAGACCTTGAGCGTCGTGCGGACCTACATGACTCGCTTGCTCGACCCGTCGCGCGGCGACACCGATGCGGGCAATCCTCTGCAGGACGTGGAGGTGAAATTGACGAATGCCGACGGCAGCCATGCTGCCGCTCACTACTCGTTCGAATTCTCAAGCGTCGATATGCCGCTCGAGCCGCGCTTCTGGATGGTACGGGTTACCGACATCACGTCGCGCGTTCAAGAGCTGCGGGAATTGGAAGACCTGCGCATCCATGTGCTCACGCAAGGCGAAATTCTCCGCGGTGTGCTGCAGGCCGGCGGCACGCGCTTCGGCTCCTTCCTGCAGAGAACCGACGCCTCGATGAAGACGATCAACGGCGTCCTGAAGAAGCCTGCGCGCGAAGCGGGCGCCTTTCGCCACAAGCTCGAGGAGACCTTGGAAGAGGTCGATCGGATTCGCCGCGACGCTGCCGCGCTCAAGTTGAGCGGACTGCAAAGCGCGGCACGCGAGTTCGAGGACGCGCTGCAGGAATTGCGCAGCCGCGAGACCTTGAGCGGCGGCGACTTTCTGCCCCTCGCCGTCAAGCTTGATTCGCTGTACGGACAATTTGCGCTGCTGCGCACACTGACTTCGCAGGCCGGTTCCTCCCGGGAAACCGAGACCGCCGCGCCGGAAGCGCGCATTACCGAAAACGGTACTCAAGTGATCGAGTCGCCCAAGTTCTTCGCGGAGCTGGCGCAGGCCGCGTCGCCCCCCGCGCAGCGCATGGCCGCCGTCGGCAGCCTGGAAAGCACTTTGACCTCGCTCACCGACCTGATGGCGCAAGAAAATGGGAAGACGGTCGTGCTGGAATGCAGCGGACTGGATCTGGTGCCGCCGCGCTACCAAGCGACGGTGAAAAATGTCGCCATCCAACTGATTCGCAATGCCGTGGTTCACGGCGTTGAAAGCGCGACAGAGCGCGAGCAGGCGGGCAAGGCCGCCAATGCCAAGCTGCATTTGGAGTTCAAGTCCAGTGCGGGCAACGGCTTCGAATTGTTGTTTCAAGACGATGGGCGCGGCTTGGATCCGGACAAGGTCCGTGAAGTCGCCATCACCAAGGGGTTGCTGAGCGCCGAAGAGGCGCAACAGCTGCGGGACCGGCAAGCGATCAAATTAATTTTCAAGTCCGGATTTACCACCATGCCGGATGCGCCGGGGGACGCCAAGCATGGCAGCGGCATGTCGCTGGTACGGCGCTATGTGCACGAGGCCGGCGGCAAGATCGCATTGGCCAGCATTCTGGGCCGGGAGACACGCTTCAAAGTCACTTTGCCGGCGGTCGAAGTGACCGCCGAAGCCGCCCAGGTCGCCTAAAGTCACGCCCTACGACGGCGTGAGTTCCACCAACACGGCGCCGGCCTGAACTCGATCCGCCAGCCCGAAAGCGATTCGAGAAACGACACCGTCATACGGTGCGGTTAGAGTATGTTCCATTTTCATCGCTTCGACGGTGATCAGCGGCGCGCCGCGCGCAACGCTCTGGCCGGCGGCGACGTGGACCGCGACGACTGTGCCCGGCAGCGGCGTCAGCAGCGAGCCCTGTTCCGCGGTCCCCATCACCTGCAAGGCATCGTCGGTGCTCACGAGATTCAGGACCGTGTGCCGGCCGTTGACGAAAAGGTGCAACGCCGGCGCGGCATCGAATAGGTTTACCCTGACGATCTCGCCGTTGCATTCGGCATGCAACGAGGCGGCATCGCGCGCGAGGATCCGCAAGCTGAACTGCTGACCTGCAATCTGCGCGGTGTACAGATCCGGCGCCGCTGATTCGACGCTGGCCACGAGATCTCCGAACTGCCACGCGGTGCTTGCCGGACCTGCCAACCGCCAGCCGCGAGTGTCCTGCCAAAGCGCATTGCCGTCGATGCGGCGCGCGGCACACCACGCCGCCGCGAGGGCCATGTCGACGGCGGCAGGCTCCTCTTCGGCGAAGCGCAGATGTTCGCGGCGAACGCTCAAGAAATTTGTGGCCACCGCCCCGCGGCGAAACTCCCCGTCGCCGAGCACGCTGGACAGCAGCGCACGGTTGGTCGCCACTCCGACGATCTCGATTTCGCCCAAGGCGCGCCGCAATCGATCGATGGCCCCGGCGCGCGACTCTCCCCACGCGATGATTTTTCCGAGCATCGGATCGTAGTAGCTCGAGACTTCGTCGCCCTCTTCGACCCCGGTATCCTGGCGCAGGCCGGGCGAGGCCTGCGCCCACCGCAGGTGCGCGATGCGTCCCACACCGGGCAAATAGTCGTGCGACGGGTCTTCAGCATACAAACGCGCCTCGATGGCAAATCCGCCACGGTTGATGCCTTGTGTCGCGGGTAACCGCTCGCCTTGAGCTATGCGCAATTGCCATTCGACCAGATCGATGCCGGTGATCAATTCCGTCACCGGATGTTCCACCTGCAATCGGGTATTCATTTCCATGAAATAGAAGTTCTGGGCATCGTCGACCAAGAATTCGACCGTGCCCGCGCCGATGTAGCCCACGGCTTGCGCCGACTTGACCGCAGACTGCGCCATCGCCGCGCGCACCTCGTCGCGCAAGCCCGGAGCCGGCGCTTCTTCGATGATCTTCTGATGCCGGCGCTGCACCGAGCAATCGCGGTCGAATAGGCTGATGGTCTGCCCATGGGAGTCCGCAAAAATCTGCACTTCCACGTGACGCGCTTGGGGAAAGTAGCGCTCCATCAACAGCCGATCGTCGCCAAAGGCAGTGCGCGCCAGCCGTTGCGCCGATTCAACCGCGGCGGCCACCTCGGCGGCGGAGTTGACGACCTGCATGCCCTTGCCGCCGCCTCCGGCGCTGGCCTTGATGATGAGCGGGAATCCCACCCGCACGGCTTCTTCGGTGAGGCGCTGGAGCGACTGTTCGCTGCCGTGATAGCCGGGCGCCACCGGCACACCCACCGCCGCCATCGCAGCCTTGGATGCGCTCTTCGATCCCATGGCCTTGATCGCCGCCGCGGGAGGGCCCACGAAGATCAGGCCTGCATCGGCGCAGGCCTGCGCGAAGCCGGCATTCTCGGAAAGAAATCCATAGCCGGGGTGAATGGCATCGGCACCGACGCGCTGCGCCAGCGCGATGAGTTTGCCGATGTTGAGATAGCTCTCCGCGGCGGGCGCTGCGCCCAGGTGATAGGCCTCGTCGGCGATGCGCACGTGTTGAGCGTTTCGGTCCGCATCGGAATACACGGCAATCGTCGTCACGCCCAGGCGGCGCGCGGTGCGCGCAATGCGGCAAACGATTTCGCCGCGATTGGCGACCAAGAGGCGTCGGATCATGGGCTATCTCACATTCGAAACACGCCGAAGCGTGTGGCAGCGGTTTCCTGAACGCGGGTCAACGCCAGCGCCAGCCCTAAGACTTGGCGGGTGTCGAGCGGATCGATCACCCCATCGTCCCATAGCCGGGCCGAGGCGTAATAGGGATGTCCCTGGCGCTCGAATTGCTCGCGAATAGGCGCTTTGAGCTTTTCCTCATCGGCGTCGCTGAAGCTCGCGCCGCTGCGCTCCAGGGCTTCGCGCTTGATGGTCGCCAAGACGCTGGCCGCCTGCTCGCCTCCCATGACCGAGGTGCGCGCATTGGGCCACTGGAACAGGAAGCGCGGGCCGTACGCCCGGCCGCACATCGCGTAATTGCCCGCGCCAAAACTGCCGCCGATGACGATCGTGTATTTCGGCACCGCGGCGCAGGCCACGGCGGTCACCAGTTTCGCGCCGTCCTTCGCAATGCCGCCGGCCTCGGCCGCCTGCCCCACCATGAAGCCTGCGATGTTCTGCAGGAAGACCAGCGGGATGCCCTCGCGGCAGCATAACTCGATGAAATGAGTACCCTTCAAGGCGCTCTCGGAGAACAAGATGCCGTTATTCGCCAATATCCCCACGGTCATGCCGTGAATATCGGCAAAGCCGCACACCAGTGTGGCGCCATAGAGCGCTTTGAATTCATCGAACCACCCGCCGTCGACAATGCGTGCGATGAGCTCGTGCACGTCGTAGGGCTTGCGCGAATTCTGCGGAATGACGCCGTACAATTCCGTGGGATCGAAGGGATTGTCGCGGCCGCTCACCGGAGAACTGGTGTGCGCGGCACGCAGCTCGGGAGCGCGCAACCGCGCAACCGCGCGGCGGGCGAACGCCAGCGCGTGCGTATCATTCTCCGCATAGTAGTCGGTGACGCCCGAGCGGCGACAGTGAACGTCCGCGCCGCCCAAGGACTCCGCGTCGATCTCCTCGCCGGTCGCCGCGCGCACCAACGGCGGACCGCCCAGGAAGACCCGGCCCTGGTTGCGCACGATGATGGCGTGATCGGACATGGCCGGAACATATGCACCGCCGGCGGTGCACGAGCCGTGGACCACGGCGATCTGCGCGATGCCTTGCGCGGAGAGTCGCGCCTGATTGAAAAAGATGCGGCCGAAATGATCCCGGTCTGGAAACACCTCGTCCTGTTTCGGCAGGAAGGCGCCGCCGCTCTCGACCAGGTAGATGCAGGGCAACGCGTTGTCCGCCGCAATCTCCTGTGCTCTTAAGTGCTTCTTGACGGTGAGCGGATAGTAGGTCCCGCCTTTTACCGTGGGATCGTTGGCCACGATCATGCATTGGCGGGAGGATACCTGGCCGACTCCGGTCACGAGCCCCGCGCCCGGCAGGTCCTCGCCGTACACGCCTTGCGCCGCCAGCGCCGACAGTTCGAGGAAAGGTGAGCCTGGATCCAGCAGGGCGGCGATGCGCTCGCGCGCGAGCAGCTTCCCAGCCTTCGTGTGCTTGTCGCGCGCCGCCTGGCTACCGCCGGCAGCATTGCGTTGCAGCGTGCTGCGCAGATCATCGACCAGCCCCTGCATTGCGGCGCGGTTGTCGGCGAAGTCCTGCGAGCGGGTGTCGAGTTGCGAAGCTATTTTGGCCATTGGCTTTGTTGCCCCGGGCGTGGCAGAATTGTCGGACAGTCCGATTATCCAACGATCTTGGTCCGATGACAATGGGGGCCGGCAAGAATGGCCAATTCCGCATATCGAGAATTCACCTTCGGCCTGGGCGAGGTGATCGACACCGTCCGCGATCAAGTGCGTCGCTTCGCGGAGGAGCGCATCGCGCCGCGTGCGCAGGAAATCGACCGCAGCAACGAATTCCCGCGTGATCTGTGGCGCGAAGCCGGCGAACTCGGCCTCTTGGGCCTCACCGTCAGCGAAGCCGACGGCGGCGCCGGTTTGGGGTATCTCGCGCACACCGTGGCGATGGAAGAGATATCGAGAGCCTCGGGCGCGGTGGGCTTGAGCTACGGGGCGCATTCCAATCTGTGCGTGAACCAGCTCGCGCTGAACGGCTCAGAGGCGCAAAAAAAGCGCTACCTGCCGAAGCTCATCAGCGGAGAGCATGTGGGCGCTCTCGCCATGTCCGAGCCGGGTGCCGGTTCGGATGTGGTCTCGATGCAGCTCAAGGCCATCCGCCACGGTGATCATTTCGTGCTCGACGGCCGCAAAATGTGGATTACCAACGGGCCCGAAGCCGATGTGCTCGTGGTGTACGCCAAGACCGCGCCCGAAGCGAACTCACGCGGGATCAGCGCCTTCATCATTGAAAAGGGTTTCGAAGGGTTCACGCCGGCGCAAAAGCTCGACAAGCTCGGCATGCGCGGCTCGAGCACCAGCGAACTCGTGTTCGACCGCTGCGAGGTGCCCGCGGCCAATATGCTGGGTACGGAAAATCACGGCGTCAACGTGCTGATGCGCGGGCTGGACTACGAACGCGTGGTGCTGTCCGGCGGACCGCTCGGCATCATGGCCGCGGCGCTCGATGTGGCGGTTCCCTATGTGCGCGAACGCAAGCAATTCGGCCAGGCGATCGGCACCTTTGAGCTCGTGCAAGGCAAACTTGCGGACATGTATGCCTCGCTGAACGCCTGTCGCAGCTATGCGTACATGGTGGCATCGGCCTGCGATCGCGGCGACTACACCCGCAAAGATGCGGCCGCGTGCATTTTGTTCTGCGCGGAAGCCGCGACCCAAGCCTCTCTCGATGCCATTCAACTGCTGGGCGGCAACGGCTATATCAACGACTACCCGACCGGACGGCTGCTGCGCGATGCCAAGCTCTACGAAATTGGCGCAGGCACTTCGGAGATTCGCCGCATGCTGATCGGGCGCGAGTTGTTCGGAGAGGGCTGATGAGCGATTTGTTCGCGCCGCTCGATGACCATCCGGCCTACCGGCAGATCGCCAACCTGATCGAACAGCGCATCGTGGAAAGAAAATTGCGCACCGGCGATGCCCTGCCCTCTGAAACCGACCTCGCACGTCAGTTCGGCGTCAACCGCTCGACGATTCGAGAAGCCATACGCGAACTGGAGGTGCACGGACTGCTGGGACGAGAGCGCGGCGAGAAGCGGCTGCGTGTCACGCGCCCCGAACCGCGCCGCGTCAGTTCCGGCGTGAGCCGCGCTTTGGCCTTGCATGATGTGACTTTCATGGAGCTGTGGGAGGCCATGATGGCCATCGAGCCTGCCGCCGCCCAATACGCCGCCGCACGGCGCACTGCCGCGCAGCTGACGGGGCTGACGCGCGCGAGCGCGCGCTTCAAGCGCGACATCACCGATACCGCAGGTGCGGTTTCAGCCGTCGTGGATTTTTTCACCGCGGTCGCCGCTGCCAGCGGCAATCAAGTGTTGGCGCTGTCGCAAGCGCCGCTCAACATGCTGCTGGTGCCGACCCTGACTCAGCTGATCGATCGCGTGCCGCAGGCGCGCGCGCGAATTCAGGCCGCGCAAAGCAAGATCATTGAAGCCATCAAGCTCAAAAAGAGCGAACAAGCGAAAGAGTGGATGGAAAAGCACATTCGCGATTTCAAGCGGGGCTATGAACTCGAGGTTCCGCAAGGAGAAACTGGAACGTCATCATGACGGGTACCGCCCTGTCGCCGGCGCGCGCGCATTGCATTCATACTTATCGGCCGTGAGCGCGCTCGCTGAGATCTTGCGCCAGACTTTTGAGCGCGGCAAGGTTCGACCACAGACTGGCCTGGGGCAAAAATTCGATTCGATCGCCGAACGCTTTGGAGCGTTGCTTGAGACGCAATGTGATGCGGTGGAATCCGCCGCTGCTGGAAATCTCGGCGGCCGAGACGTGCGAAAGGGGAATCGTCTCCTCGATTCGTCCGCGGCGAACCGTGAGACGGTCGCCGCAATCGAGCACCTCGTCGGCCAGCCGGTGAATCTGCGTGTTCCTAAAGAAAAAGATCACTGCCGCACAGAGAATCCCGATGGCAATCGCGCTCGGCAGAGGATTTCTCCATAACTCTCCGTTCAGCACGGACGGCGCACCGACAAAGAGAATCAGCGCAATCGCGGTGAGCCAAATCCCCCGCTTGAAGAGGGCGGTGTTTTTAAAGGAGATGGCCCGCAATGGCTGCCCTGCCGGGAATCTAAAGTATCTGCTCGCGCTGCGTATCGGCCCCGTCGGGATCATGCAAGTTGGTGCTGAATGACACCAACACCATGGCAGAACTGCCGGTATTGCGGAACGCGTGCACAACGCCGGGTGGGATCGTCAGCCGCAGGATGTCCCCGGCCGCCACGTCGATGTCCTTGATTTCCCCTTCCTCCTTGAGCCGCACGCGGCAAGGTCCCACCACCGTGGTGGTTTCCACCGCTGTCCGATGCACGTGATTGCCGCGTACCTCGTTGGGTTGGGTAAGTACCACGTGTACGTTCTTCTGCGCGTGCAGCTCTGCGTCCGTCAGGGGCTCGAATAACGTGCCGCGCGCGTCACGATGGATTTTTACGGCTTGAATGCTGGCTCGCCGCTCGTTCGAATGAGTCATGCCGCGGATTATAGCGTCATCGCTTCGCCGCATGCCCTCGAACGATGAGCAGAACACCGGCAACCAGCAGGATGTCCATCCAATCGATGGCACCGCCGCCGCCGCCCCCGCCGCTGCTCCCGGCGACGCCCGTCGGACTGCTGCTGGCCGCGGTCACGGTCAGCGTCGCGGACGCCGGTGCGGCATTGCTGCCCGCCGGACCCGTCACGAGAGCATTGGTGGGGATGCTGGCCGAGTAAGTGCCCGCCGTTGCGCCCGTCACACCAAAGGAAACATCACAGCTACCGTTGGCTGGAATATTCGCGCCGGATAGCGTGACGCTGCCGCTCGTACTGCTCAGGGTGAGCGCGGCACCGCCGCAGGTGCTCGCCGGAGCCTGCTGGCCCAAGGCCAGATCGGCCGGCAAGGAAACTGTGATTCCGGACTGGGTCAGTGCAAAACCATTGGTATTGTCGAAAGTGATCACCAGCACGGCGGGCACATTTGCCGCAACGGTAGCCGGCGAAAAGGCCGCGCTGACCGTGGGCGCTGCCGGCGTCACGGTCATGGGGCTGATGCAGGCACTTGCGCTCGTGCCGGCAGAAGATGGCGCGCTGGTGCTCGCGCTGCTCGCGCTGATATGCACCACCGACGTATCGGTATTGCCGGCGGAATCGGTGACCACGAGATTGAGGGTTCCCGTGCCCGTGGCCGTGATATTCACTTGGGCGCTCGCCGCGCCTGAATTGATGGTGACCGCACCGGTCTTCGACCATGCATAGCTCGCAATCGTCGCGCCGCAGGCGGCGGCGCTGCCGCTGGCGTCAAAGGTTGCGCTTCCGCCGATAAAGCCCGCGGGGATCTTCACCGCCGATATGGGATTCAGCGCAGCTTTCACGGCGCTGAACGCATTGACCATGCCGGCCCCGCACGTACCGGTGGTGCAGGCACATTCCACACTCGAGCTGGAACCGGCCACGCACTGCGCCAAACCCGAGGGCTGCGGGAACGGAGTCGCGCTGCCCTTGATGCGCGCAATCAGTTGCGGCGGCGTGAGATTGGCATTCACGGAGCGCATCAGCGCCGCGATGCCGGAGACAATGGGTGCCGAGAAGCTGGTTCCTAAATTCGTGTTGGTCTGGTCGGTATAGCCGTTGGTTGAAGGGCCGGTCAGACCTTCGTTGACGGTCGTGTCAATGGAGCGCAGGCAGGGACTGCCTGCGGTAACGTTGACGCAATTCCCGGCAGGCGCGCCAATCCCGACCTCCGGTCCCAAGCTGCTGTAGCCCACTTTTGTGCCGACATTTCGCAGTCCGGCAACCGCCAGGACACCGGGGCAGTTTCCGGGTATATCGACGGGTCCGCTTTCGTTGCCGGCCGAGGCAACCACCAGAACTCCCATGCTCGTGAGTTGTGTCACGAGGCTTTGATAATCGGAGGGACAGCTGCCGCCGGATCCGCCCAGACTCAAGTTGATGATGTCCGCGGGGTACGGATTTTCCGGGATGGCATTGCCTGATTCATCGAACACCGTCATGCCGACGGACCACATGATTCCCGCGATGATGTCCGAGTCCAAGCCGCCGCACTTTCCGAGCGCGCGCACCGGCAGCAGGTAGGGATTCCAAGTCATGCCCGCGATACCGGTGTCATTGTTGGTGAGCGCGCCGAGCACGCCCATCACCCGTGTGCCATGCCAAGAACTGTTCTCAACGCTGCAGTTTTTGCCGGGGAAGACCGTCGTATTCTTCAAATCCGTACTGTCGATCCAATCGCCCGGATCCGATGGGTCGGGGTCCCAGCCGTCGCCGTCGTTGGCAACCAAGAACGAACCCAGCGGCGCGCTGTTGGTAGCATTGAGGTCCTGGCCGACGAAATCGTAGCCGGGCAACAAGCGACCGCCAAAGCCGGCTCTCAGTAGGTCGGGATGATCGAATCGAATTCCGCTGTCGACATCCGCGATCACCGTCCCGGAACTGCCTTGCGTGATGCCCCACGCGGAAACGGCGTCGGTGGCTGCGGCATCGCTGGTGGGCGTCGCGGCGCTGGGGGTAAGCATGTACCATTGGCCGCTGGCCGTCGCCGTCGCTACGAACAAGGGATCGTTCGGCAGTGCGTGCGGATAGCGTCGAGCATCGACGTCCGCAAACTCCACGGCAGGGTCTGCGCGCAACTTATCGAGCGCGGCCGTGACGTCTGCGCCGTACAAAGTTTCGCGAAGAAAGACGACATGCAGGCTCGGCGCGAACTGGCGTGAACCGGCCATGGTGATGCCCGTTCGCTGCAGCAGCGAGATGAGGTCCGCGCGCGAGGTCTGCGCCTGCACGAGGCGGACAATCTGAGCCTTCGTGCGCGACTTGATTTGCTTGACGATCGAATTGGCGGGCGTCGCCCGGAAGCCCACCACCACGCGGCTTGCCTCCGGCCCAATCTCGACCGGATGATTACGAACCGGATTCCATTCCAGCGAAGCGGCTGAAGCTACGCTGCAGGCCAGGCCCAGAAAGCCAGCCAAGGCCGCCGGCAGAAGAAGTGGACTGATAATTCTCATAAAGACAAGCCTAACAACTCTGCCGGGACCAAAATGCGAACCATGGCCGTAAAACCGCGCCATGGGCGGTCAATCACCCTGTGAAAGCCTCTTTCAGCAGGTAGAATGCGGGGGCGGGAAGTAACAGCGATTCGAAGGGGTTTTGCAATGACATATGACAATCGGCAGTTCTATATCGATGGCGCCTGGGTGGATCCAATCGAGCCCAAGGAGCTGAAAGTCATCAACCCGGCCACGGAAGAGGTTGCGGGGGTCATATCGATGGGAAGCAGCAAAGATGTGGATCGCGCCGTGATGGCGGCGCGCCGCGCCTTCGAGAGTTACTCGCACAGCACGCCGGCGGAGCGCCTGGCGCTTCTGGAACGGATGCTTGCCGCCTACAAGGCGCACTACGACGAAATTGCGCAGGCCATTTCCATTGAAATGGGCGCGCCCATCACCCTCTCGAGGACCTCGCAGACCGGCATCGGCGTCGGCCACATCAGCGCCATGATCGATGTGCTGAAAAACTTCAAGTTCGAGGAAATGCGCGGCACCGTGCGCCTGGTCCAGGAACCGGTCGGCGTCTGCGCCTTGATCACACCGTGGAACTGGCCCATGAATCAAGTGGCCGCCAAGGTCGTGCCGGCGCTCGCGGCCGGATGCACCATGGTTCTCAAGCCCTCCGAGTATTCGCCGTTCAGCGCCATCATCTGGGCCAAGGTAATGCACGAGGCGGGCGTTCCGGCGGGCGTATTCAACCTCATCAACGGCGATGGCAACGGCGTCGGCGCGCCGCTCTCCTCGCATCGTGAAGTCGACATGGTCTCCTTTACCGGATCCACGCGCGCCGGCTCCGAGGTCGCCCGGAATGCGGCCGCGTCGGTCAAGCGCGTGCACCAAGAACTCGGCGGTAAGTCGCCCAATGTGCTGCTCGATGATGCGGACTTCGAGCGTGCGGTGACGAAGAGCGTGCTGCATGTGTTCCAGAATTCCGGGCAGTCCTGCAATGCGCCCACGCGCATGCTGGTGCCCGCCGCGAAATTGGCCGAAGTCGAGGCGATCGCGAAGCGCGTCACCGAATCGGTGATCACCGGCGACCCTGCTTCTGAGAAAACCAACCTGGGTCCGGTGGTTTCGAAACTGCAATTCGAGCGGGTTGAAGGCTACATTGCAAAAGGTATCGCCGAGGGCGCCAAAGTGGTCATCGGCGGCTCAGGACGTCCTGACGGATTGACCAAAGGCTACTACGTCAAACCGACCATATTTTCCAACGTGCGCAATGACATGACGATCGCGCGCGAAGAGATCTTCGGACCTGTGCTTTGCATCCTGCCCTACGACAGTGAAGAACAGGCGGTACGGATCGCGAATGACACACCGTATGGTCTCGCCGCCTATGTATGGTCCAAGGACAATTTGCACGCGCGGCGCATCGGCGCACAGATCCGCGCCGGGCAAGTCACCTTGAACGGCGCGTCGGGCAACATGAATACGCCATTTGGCGGCTTCAAGATGTCGGGCAACGGCCGCGAATGGGGCGAGTTCGGATTGCGCGATTTCTTGGAGGTCAAAGCGGTCATTGGAGTCGACGCCGCTTAAGGCCGGCGGGCCTTAATGAGCCTGTCTGATCCGCGTCTGCATCGGACCGGCCGCTAAGTGACCGAATCGATTGTTCGGCTCGAGAGCTTGAGCAAACGCTTCTCGAGAGATCGGCCGCCGATTTTCGAAGGCGTCGAGTTGTCGGTTCGCGCGGGCGAATACCTTGCCGTGATGGGCGAATCCGGCGTCGGTAAATCGACGCTGCTCAATCTGCTGGCCGGACTCGATCGAACCGATAGCGGGCGCGTGCTGATCGAGGGAATCGACCTCGCCGGCTTGAGCGATGACGGGGTCACACTCCTGCGGCGCCGCGCCATCGGCTTTGTCTTCCAGGCCTTTCATGTGCTGCCGTATCTCTCGGTCGAGCAGAATGTCGCATTGCCGCTCGACCTTCTGGGGATAGGCGAACCGCAGCGTGGCGAACGCGCCCGCGACATGCTGCGCGCGGTGGGAATCGCTGCGCTGGCCCAGCGTCATGCGCGTGAACTCTCGGGTGGCGAAATTCAGCGCGTGGCAATCGCTCGCGCTCTGGTACACCGGCCCCGCTTGGTGCTGGCGGACGAGCCGACTGGAAATCTCGACACGGCCAGCGCGACGCAGATACTTTCCCTGCTCCGCACCCAAGTCAAAGCGAACGCCGGTGCAGGTATTCTCATCACGCATTCAAGAATGGCCGCGGACACCGCCGATCGCATTCTCGTGCTCGATGCGCACGGATTGCACGCCTTGGAACCCGCACGGTGAACGCGAACGGCTCATTCAGACTGTGGCGGGTACTGCTCCTGGCCCAACTGCGTGAGCAGCCGATGCGATTTCTCGTCACCATGCTGGCTCTCGCCCTCGGCGTAGCGCTCGGTGCTTCCGTTTATCTGGTGAACACCTCCGCGCTCAATGAGTTCGGATTGGCCACCAAGCGAATGGTCGGCGAAGCCGACATCGTCATTCGCGGTCCCCGTGAAGGCTTCTCGGAGCAAGAGTTCGTGGATTTGGCACACAACCCCGCAGTCAGTGCGTTGAGCCCGGTGTTGGAACTCGATGTTGCGCTTACCGGACGTAACGACACGCTCAAAGTGTTGGGCCTCGATCCTTTCCAGGCGGCAGCTTTGCAGCCCACCCTCATCGGCGATATCGGCGATCGCGTGTTCCAACTCTTTGCCCCGGACAGCATTTACTTGAGTAGCGCCGCCGCCCAGGCGCTGAGGCTGCGCCGCGGCGATGCGCTGCAGGTCACGGTCGGAAGTTCCGCGAAAACGCTGCGGGTGCTTGGCATCTTGCCGGAAGCGGCGTACCCGCAACCGCTGGGGTTGATGGATATCGCCTCGGCGCAATGGGCTTTCAATGCGGTCGGCCGCTTGAATCGCATCGACGTGCGCTTGGCTCCGGGCACGGACGTGGAAGCATTGCGGCGCGAACTTGGGAAAACTCTGCCGCCGGGCGTTCTCGCCATCGCACCTCAGGTCGAGCGCGATCGAGCGGTCAGCGTGACCCGTGCCTATCGCGTGAATCTCAACATGCTGGCGCTGGTGGCCCTGTTCACCGGTGCTTTCTTGGTTTTCTCCACGCAATCCCTCTCCGTCCTGCGCCGACGCCGATCGCTCGCATTGCTGCGCGCTCTCGGCGCCACGCAGGGGCAGTTGCGCCGCGCCTTGCTCGGCGAGGGATTGACCCTCGGCTTCGTGGGGTCGCTGCTGGGCGTGATGCTCGGGGTACTGATCGCGGCCGCAATATTGAAATTTCTCACCGCCGATCTCGGCAACGGGCAGTTGCGCGCAGTCGGCGCATCGCTTCGAGCTGCTCCGTGGCAGCTGTTGGCATTCTTCGCGATTGGAATCGCCGTGGCCGGGATGGGGGCATGGGTGCCGGCCCGCAACGCCGCACGCCAGCCGCCCGCCCGGGCGTTGAAAGGCGGCGATGGAGACTATCAAATCGTAGCTCAGCTCAGTTGGCGCACCGGCGCGACTTTGCTCCTGCTCGGTGCGGCGCTGGCGTGGCTTCCGCCCATCAGGGGCTTGCCGATTTTCGGCTACGTGGCGATCGCCGCGCTGCTGCTGGGCGCGGTGCTGCTGGTACCGGTCATCACGTTGAAAGGGCTGGGGCTTGCACCGCGCACGCGCCGCATTGTGCTCGACACCGCGGTCGCACAACTGCGGGAAAACGTCGGCCTCTCGGCCCTCAGCCTGGCGTCGATCATTGTGAGTTTCAGCCTCATGGTGGCGATGGCCATTATGATCCATTCATTCCGCGTCTCGTTCGACCACTGGCTTGGCAAACTCCTGCCGGCAGACCTGCAACTGCGCGAACCCTTCGGCAACGACACGGCATTTTGGTCAAGCGCCGATCAGAGCCTGCTCGCCGCAATCCCGGGCGTATCGCGGATCGAATTTCGCAGAACCCGGCTGCTGCTGCTCGACCCGAAGCGCGCTCCCGTGACGCTGATCGCACGGGGCGCAACGGAAACCCAAACTGCCGCGGAATTACCGCTGATACAGAGCGGCGAGACACACGCGGAGAACCGCGCCTGGATCTCGGAAGCACTCCAGGATCTCTACGGCTACAAGGTCGGCGATACCATCGCGCTGCCGTTGGCCGGGCGCATGCAGCCTTTCACCGTCGCCGGCGTTTGGCGCGACTATGCGCGCCTGTCCGGCTCGATCGTGATCTCAAGGCGAGCCTATCAGGCGGATACCGGCGACAGGGCCGCCAACGAAGGCTCAATATGGCTTGAGCCGGGCGCCGAGGCGGCCCGGGTGGAAAAGCAGCTACGCTCGCGGTTGAGCAATGGCGACGCCGTGGAGCTCACCACCACCGCAGCCCTGCACGAAAAATCGCTGCAGATTTTCGATCGGGCTTTTGCCATTACCTATGCGCTCGAGGTGATCGCCGTCATCATCGGACTTACCGGCGTGAGCTTTGCCGCCAGCTCGACCGCCCTCGCCCGCCGCGCCGAATTCGGCATGCTGAGACACCTCGGCATGTTGCGCAGACAGATCATCGGCATGTTGGCCGACGAGGGCATACTGACCAGTATCTTCGGCGTCATCTACGGGTTGGTGCTCGGGCTTGCGTTGAGTCTAGTGCTGGTTTACGTCATCAACCGACAATCGTTCAATTGGAGCATTGATCTCAATGTGCCGGCAGGGCAACTGGTGCTCCTCAGCCTCGGATTGATCGGTGCCGCGGCCGTCACCGCCGTCATCAGCGGCCGCGCCGCGCTCAGTCAAGACGCGGTGCGCGCCGTTCGAGAGGACTGGTGAGCAAGGCGCTCATTCTTCTCGCGCTCAGCCTCTTCTGGACGGCCGCGGCCGACACCGCGTATGCGCCCGTCGAAACCGGACGCCCATTGAGATTTCCCGACGATCTTGGCAGCCATCCGCAGTTTCGTACCGAGTGGTGGTATGTCACGGGCTGGCTTACGACCGAGGACGGCGGGCCACTCGGGTTCCAAATAACCTTCTTCCGCACCAAACCTGACATCGCGGCCGGCAATCCGAGCGACTTTACGCCGCGGCAAATCATCATCGCTCATTGCGCGCTGAGCGATCCCAATCGCGGCACGCTGTGGCAGGATCAAAGAATTCGCCGCGCCGTATTGGGCCTGGCCGGCGCCGCGGAAGGCGACACTCACGTTTGGATCGACCGATGGTCGCTGCAGTACACGGCGCATGCCTACATCGCGAAGATCGCCGCCGAGGATTTTTCATTCGACCTCGCGTTGTCGGAAACGCAGGCGCCGCTCATCAATGGAGAAGACGGCGTCAGCCGCAAGGGGCCACAGCCGCAGGCGGCGAGCTATTACTACAGCCTGCCGCACCTGAAAGTTGCGGGGACGGTCTCCCGCAAAGGACGATCGAGCCGCGTGACCGGCGAAGCGTGGTTCGACCACGAGTGGTCCAGCGAGTACCTGGACGCAGAAGCCTCCGGATGGGATTGGATCGGCATCAATCTGCAGGACGGCGGCGCATTGATGGCATTTCAGATTCGCGGACTTGCGGGCAAACCCCGTTGGGCGGGCGGCACGTTTCGCAGCGGCGCCGGCGTCACGCAAATTCTCCAGCCGGGAGATGTGGAATTTCGCGCACGTAGGCGCTGGACCTCGCCGCGCACCGGCATTGTGTATCCGGTGGAATGGACCGTGCGCGCGGACGGCAAGCAACTGACGTTAATGCCGCTCTTCGATGATCAAGAGAATGATACGCGGCTATCGACCGGCGCCATTTACTGGGAAGGCGCGGTCCGGGCCTTTGAGAAGGGCAGCCCGGTGGGTCGCGGTTATCTGGAATTGACCGGATATGGCGAACGATTGCGGCTGCGTTAGGAAGGGAAAACTTCGGGGCACTGCGCCTTTGTGCCTCGAAGTTTTCCATCTCCTAGGTTTTAAAGATATTGCGCAGCCGATTGACCCGCCGGCGCCAGAAAAAGGAGAGGAAGTGGCGATGCGAATGCCGGTCAGAGCGCAGGATGCGCAGCAGTTCGGGAAATATTCCGCCGCGCAGCAAGTAGCTCCTGCGTTGTTGAAGATTGTCACTGCGTAAATCCTTGAGCCACGGCGATTCACGGATACGTTTGCTCATCTTGACTGGCGTCGTGTACTGCAGAATGTAGGCAAGCCGGGATGAGGCTGTTTTGTTGCCGAACGCTCCGTGGATCGTGAGCCCGTGATGGATGATCATCGCGCCCGCGGGAATCGGCCGAACCGCTGCGGTCTTCGAGTCGAATCCGTCGTAGCACTCAATCGTATTTGCGCCTTTCGCGCCGCCATGCAAACGATGCGGCAGCAGTCCCAGACGGTGCGATCCGGGAATGTACGCCATGGCGCCGTTATCCGCCGTGCTCTCAGTGATCGCGATCCAGATGCTCAGCTCGTTATAGTCAAAGCCCGGTTCTCGAAATGCTTCGTCCTGGTGCCAGGGAGTCGGATGTCCACGATGGCTCGGCTTGAATATCGCATGATCGCCGGCAAATTCCGCGGTGGGACCCAACAATTGGCGGGCCGTGGCAAGCGCGGTTTTGCGATAGGAAAGCTTGCGCAGTTCCGTTGCATACATCGAAGGTTGCAACAAACTCGGCGAAGTCATGTCGCCGGCACCATCCGTCGCCGTGAGATCCAAATTCCTGCCTTCGCTGCGCCGTTCTCCGCCGAGAATCATGCGCATCAAAATATCGCGGCACCACTCGAGTTCCGCCTCCGGAATTTGCGGTTTCGCGATGACGAGAAATCCCAGGCGGGAAAACTCATCGATCTGTTCGGCAGTTAGCGGCTGTTCCAAAGATTTGCTTCCTGACGACATTCGATCCAAGCCGACATACATAAAAGCCGCGCGTTGTACGCAATATGATAGCCGCACCGCGACGATGTTGTAAGCTTGCTTCGGACGTTAGAGAGATTGACCATATGCTGCGACAAACTACCGCCATACCTGCTTTAGTCCTGCTTGCCGCGGTCTGCTTGCTTCCAAAAGGCATTGCCGCACCGCTGCATCAAACTCCCGGCGCCGCGCCGGACGATCCTTGTTTGCCGTTTACCATGCCCGTTACCGACGGGCTTTTCGGCTCGTCAAAAAAAGTCTTCGCCCACTATTTTTATCCATTTCCATTGTCCGTGGAGAACAAGTCAGCGTCAGACGATTACTACAACGTGAACTACCTGAATAAGGCTGGCGAATCCGGCAAGTGGTCGGCTTATGGTGGTTTTTTGCGACAGCGCCCGCTGCCGGTCGCCGCCGGCCCGCGCGATAAGTGGCAATTATTGAATATCCAGCACGAGGTGCGGATGGCCATGGCACGCGGCATCAGCGGGTTTACATTCGACGTGCTGTCGGCCAACAGCGACGCGCGCCTGCAAATGCTCCTAGATGCCGCTCAAAGCGTCGATCCGCGCTTCAAAATTCTCGTCATGCCGGACATCTCCGCGCTGAAGTCGAATGCGGCGGCGGTCATCGACAGCATCGCCGTTGCAGCGCGCAGCCCGGCCGCCTATCGACTCAGTGACGGACGGCTGGTGGTCTCCGCTTTCAATGCCAGCGTGAATTCGACCGACTGGTGGGCTGGGGTGATGGCACAGCTCAAGGCGCGGGGCATAGCCATCGCCTTCGTTCCCACTTTTCTCGGATGGAAGGCCCATGCGGCGGATTTTGCAGCCCTGAGCTACGGGCTCAGCGATTGGGGCACGGCCACCGCCTCAGCTTCGGACGCCGTAAAGGGTGATGCGCAGATTGCGCACAGCCAGTATGGAAAGATATTCATGATGCCGGTCGACCCGCAGCAGTACCGCCCCAAAGACTCCATTTATTGGGAAGCCGGCAATAGCGGGGCTTTCCGCAACTCATGGAGAAGCGCGATCGACGGCGGTGCCGACTGGGTACAGTTGGTCACGTGGAGCGATTTTTCCGAATCGAGCGAAATCGAGCCCTACACGGACGCCACCCTGCGCACCGACATCGGTACGGGGTTTTACGATTTGAACGGCTATTTTGCGGTGTGGTTCTTGACGGGGACCGCGCCGCCGATTACGCACGATGTGCTTTACTTTTTCTATCGCCGCGAACCGACCGACGCTGCCGCCCCAGCGCAGTCCCGTCCGAACAAGATCGTCAACAGCTCGCCGGAGGACGATATCGAACTGCTGGCCTTCCTCACCACCCCGGGGGAGCTCAAAATCTCCATAGGCGGCCATACGTCGACCTTGAACGCACCGGCGGGGATGACCTCGTTCAAGGTTCCCACGGCACCGGGCACACCTCTATTCACACTCTCACGCGACGGCTCGGAGGTGTTCACATTTCCCGGACCCATTCCGGTATTCGGCCAAGGTGGCCTGCCCTCGGGCGTCATCGATATGACATATTGGAGCGGCAGCGCTTCCAAATCCGGAACGTGCAGGCTCTAGCGTGCCCGTAGTGCAAGATCTGAAAACCTTCAAGCTGCCCCCGGACTTCCGCGGCCGGTCGGGCCTGGTGGTACAACTCTGGTGGTTCGTTCAGGCCACCCTGTTCCGCGGTTCGCCCCAGGTGATGTACGGGTTTCGGCGCTGGCTGTTGCGATTGTTCGGCGCGCAAATCGGCAAAGGGGTCATCGTTCGCCCGAGTGTCACCGTGCCTTATCCCTGGAAGCTGAAAATCGGCGATTATTCCTGGGTCGGCGATCATGCCGTGCTCTACTGTTTTGCGGAAATTACGATCGGCAACAATGTCGTGGTATCGCAAAAAAGCTATCTATGCGCGGGCACCCATGACTATCGGGCTCGGGGCTTTGATATTCAGGCATTCCCCATCGTCATTGAAGATGAAGTCTGGCTGGCCGCCGATGTATTCGTCGCGCCCGGTGTCACGGTCGGCAAAGGCACGGTGGTGGGCTCGCGAAGCTCGGTATTCAGCGATCTTCCGCAAATGATGGTGTGTGTCGGCTCCCCTGCCCGCGCCATCCACCCGCGCTGAAGATCATGTGGTTTGTCCGAAGCGAAAGAATTTATAGACGATATTTACGGTGCCCTGAAGATCGTTGTACTCGAATGCCGAGATGTTGGAACCCCGCTTCACGTGGCCCACTGAAAAGGTGAGCGTAATTGCCTGAATGGGCGTGTACACCAGATTGCCCGTTTCGCCGGTCAGCGTGTCATGCCGCGCCTGCGCAACGAAATCGATCGGGATGGGACCGACAGGGTTCGAGCCGATGTAGTTTTGCGTATCATGCGAAATCGTGGCTGAAAAGGTTAGTTTTTCCGATGCCACCCACTGCGGCGTCAGACTCTCCCCCTTGTCCACGAAATAGTCGGTCTGCGACGTGAGGTCTGCATCGAGCTGCTGCCACGCACCCACCAGCAGCTGCGTCTTCGGCGTTGGCTGCCATTGCAGTGCGACGCGCCATATTTCCCCCGAAAAGCTGCCGATGGCAGTGCTCGGGTACTCGCGCTTAAGATAGCCGGCGCTCGCGTCGAGGATGGTTTTTTCCGACAGTGCGTACCTGAAAAGCACGCGCGCCCGGTCCTCGCGAAAATCCGGATCGAACAGCACGCCGTTCAAGAGCGCGCTGTTCGGTGCACGCGAGTCGTTGTAGCGATAATCGAAACCGATTCGGTTCCGCTCCGTGGTGAAGTCGAAGCCGCCGTCGACGCTCTTGGAGGTGGAATTATTGTAGGTGGCTTGCGGAGCCGTCACCGAGTAATTCGATCCGAGCACGCCGCCGAATATCCCCCAACGCGGACCCACCTGATAGCGCAGCGATGCGTAGTAGTCGGTCTTATTGACCATGTCGCGCGAGTACACCTGTGTATTGGCGAACCCGCCAAACAATCTCGCGTAATCAGCGCCAACCTTTCCCGACAGCGAGTCGCCCAAGCCCCAGTTCCATGCGGCGCCATCCTGGGTCGATACGTTGCTCAAGTCCGTATTGCGCAAGAATCGGTTGTAGTCCGCGCTCAGATCCACATCGACGCTCTGCCTCGCTCCGCTAAGCCATTCGCCGTCCAGGCCGGCGATCGCACTGTCGATCGAGTCGTGGCGGCTTGGGTTGGCACCGATCTGCGGCAATGTCGCGAGGTCGACGTTGTTCGGGAGTCGATAGATGTTGTCGTCGTACGTATAGTTGTCGCCGACATACAGGCTCAGCCGGTCGGTGCGCTGCACCGCGGCCGTCTCATCGACCGGCGCGACGGCGATGTCCAGCGCATCGCGATATTCGATTGCACCGCCGCTCGACACCGACGCCCACGCCGTCGTGGCCACCCCAAACAAAATCCGGCGAGTATGGCTGTTCACGATAGCCTCACGGGTTCATAGTTGTTTTGCATGCAGTCCAATAGGTTCTCCAACGCCACCTGGCTCGCGCTGCGCACGCTGTTGGCCTGCTGCAGCGATCTGCGCTTGGCGTCCGCCAATGCGGCCCGGTCATCGTTGAATTGCGCGAGCCGCGCGGCGGCGCTCTCGACGATCTCATCGCGGGCAACGGCCAGTCCGGCGCCGTTGCCCAGCATCTCGGCAATCGACCCCCTGTCGCACGCGATGACATGCACGCCGTGGCGCATCGCCTCGTAAATCACCAGCGGCTCCGCTTCGTTCGCGTAGTTGGTCGGAAATAGAAATACGTCCAACTGCTGGTAAAATCGCTCTTTTTGCGCCCCGTACAGCGGTCCCACGTACTCCACGTGCTCCACGGTGCGCATCTGCCGGTCCAATTCCTCGCGAGCCTCAGGGGCGCACGGCCCCGCGATGTGCGCCCGATATTCGACCCCGTCCTGCCGCAATTTGCGCAAGATGCTGAAGAATTCAACGATGCCTTTTTCAAACGTGATGTTCGACAAAAACCCAACCTGCAATGGCGCCGCCTTCTCTCCGGGCAGCCGCAGCTCCTCGCCCGCATCATAGAAAGCGGCGTTCGACACCACCTTGACCAGGTTCGGACTCAGGCCGTAGATGCGCGTCAGCGCCGCCCCCATCCTGACGCTCAAAACGATATGGGCGTCATTGCGAACCAGGGCAAACAACCAGCGATTCAGCCGCGTGGGAGAATTGATGTAGATGAAACTGTGATGATGAAGATAGATTCGCCGCCGAAACAGTTTGCCGATGAGCAGGTAGGCCAGGTCGAGCCACTGACCCCGGCCGCCGGAAAGCGCAACGTATAGCACCGCGTCTCTGCGTCCGATACAGGTCGCCAGGTATCTTGCGGGCCGCGCAAGCTGCTGCAGCACCCCAAAGAGGCGCGCCCGCATGCGGGGCGCACGATCGAAAACATCCACTTGCATTTTGGTGCGTATGCGCTCCAGCATCATGGCGCAGACGTTCGAGAATCCGTTCACCGGGGGCGGCAGCGGCCCGACGAATGACACGTAGCGGGTCATTGCGTCACGCCGTGGATGGCGTGGCGCCGTCGCCCGACCTGCCTGCGGGCGCCCCATCTCACCGATAACAGCCCGTAAGCAAACAGAAACGACAACAATGCGCCCACGGCGAATCCCATCGCGATCATCAGCGAGCCGCGCAACACAATCATCAGGAACACCGAGGTGTAAATCGCCATGGGAAGCGCAATCCACTTGGTACCCCTTTCAGCAATCCTATTCAGTAGAACCACGAACCACGCCGTGGCGGCCGCGTAGGCAACCACCCCGCCGGGTCCGAAGTCCAGGTATCCTTCGGCGACCAACGGCGCCGACAGATTGGTGAACCACATGCTGTAGTTCCTGATCAGGTAGTCGGCGAGAAATATTCCCGTCGCCAGCGGCTTGCCGCCCCAAATCGAGCTGGGAACGAAAAATAGCAGGGAACCCAGCAACTGATGGCCCCATTGCATGCCATGCACTTTCACGATTTCCACGGCCGTGTAGATGTTGGCCCACGAATCGTAGTTGATCGAGAAATAGTGATCCGCGATTTGATCGGTGAATTGCTGCAGCGACAGGCCGCTGATCGTCTGACCGTGGTTATGCGTAAAAATCGAAATCGCCGGAAATACCACGACCATGCTGCCGACCAGCAAGAGCAGCTTTCGCGAACCCGCTGCAAACCATTTCGGCAGAGTCACCAACAGCAACGCGATGTAAATCGGCCCAAGGGCGTTGCGCTTTTCCGTGAAAGTGTTCTCTGTGATGACCACCAGAGTGAACAACAACAACAGCACACAGACGCGGCTGAAGAGAAGTTTTCGGCCCGAGCGCACCGTCTCATTCAGCAGAATCAACAAAGTCGCGGATGGCAGAAACAGCAAAAATCTGTTCATGATCAGCGACGCGGGGGTCGCCGCCACGGAATTCTCCACCTGCGCGTATACACGGGGCGCCGCTATTGCCACCACGAGCACGCAGACAAACACGGCGACTGCGATCGCGCCTGCCGAAAATTCCCGCGGTGCCTCCGCCGCTGCCGCGCTGTCCGGACGGCTTTGCTCGCGCCGGTTCAAAAATACGTAGAACAGAGTAAAGGCAATCATGAAAAGCGCGCAGACCAGATTCGTGAGCGCGACTCCGTCCAGCGTCACCGTCGAGGTGTTGATGAGCTGGCGCGGCATGGCGATCAATTGCACCTTTGGCGCGAGATCCAGAAACATCCAATTGAAGACGAAAACAACGATGTCCGCCGGCGCGGCCGAAGCCTGACGGA
This sequence comes from uncultured Gammaproteobacteria bacterium, assembly GCA_963721095.1. Lineage (GTDB taxonomy): Bacteria > Pseudomonadota > Gammaproteobacteria > Steroidobacterales > Steroidobacteraceae > Bog-1198. The sequence goes on from CAVRHU010000004.1 coordinate 411,158, forward strand.
TCCCGAACCGCAGCTGAATCAGCAGAGCCACCGTCACGATGACGCTGGACAGAACGAATTCGATTCCCGCGGACGCCAATTTGTCGATGAACAGGATTTCGACCAGCACGATCGCCAATGCGATCTGCACCCGCAAGCTAAAGAAGTTGATTGGCGCTTTTTTCTTCATTGTGTGCCGAGAGAGCCGCGCGGGCGGCTCGCAAGCAACCGATCTAGACCCCTCAATGCTCGTTGATGACGCTGCCGACGACGTTCACGCCGCTGTCGGTCAAGATCTCCATGGCCGCGACCAAGTTCGACTGCCGCGTATGATTGCGGCGCGCGACCATCAGGGCATTTCCGGCCGTGGCGGCGAGAATCTGTGCATCCGCGGTCTCGGACACCGCGGGCGAATCGATGATCACGAGGCTGAATTGCGCGGCAAAATGATCGAGGATCACCTCGAACGCCGGGCGCGCCAGCAACTCTTGCGGGTTCGGCGGGATGATTCCTGCCGGAAGCACGTACAGACGAAGCTGCGGATGAATGCGGCGCGCGATTTCCCCACCGGCCCGGCCCGTCAGCAGCGACGATAGCCCTACGGAATTGTCCAAGTTGAACAGCCGATGTTGCCGAGGATGGCGCATATCGGCATCGATGAGCAACGTGCGCTCGCCGAGTTGCGCAAACATGGTGGCCAAATTGGCCGCGAGCCAGCTGCGGCCTTCGCCGCGCTCCGCGCTCGTCACCGCGAGGACCTTTCTCACCGCGTTGTTGTACCAGCGCAGGATCAATTGGCTGCGCAGGGCGCGCAGCGGTTCAACGGAATCGCTTTGCGGCTGATGAGCGGCAATGACATCGTCGGCGACGCCGCCTTCACCGCCCCGCGCCAAAACCGGGTAGTTGTATTGTTGGGCAAGCGCCGACTCGATGTCGTGCTCGGTGATGCGCTTCAGCTGCAGCGCAGCCTCCCCAAAGCGGACGCCATGTGAATTGGCGAAACGCTGGATCTCGTCCAGATCCTGTGCCGAGAGCCGGCCCTGCTCCACGAGAATCGCGCCGATCGCGCGGCCCCTATCCGGCGGAGCATCTCTACGCTTTACTGGCCTTTCAGCAACTTTATTCATTTTTGGACTCTATTGCGAATGATGCGAATCAAATGACCGATGGTTCGAGCCTACCGGGAACGGCCCGCGGCAGTCGGGCATTGCTGGCTCGCACTTGAACGAAACCGATTTTGCCGAGCAGCGGCACACCGAGAACCTCCACGATGTCCTCATCTTCGCGTATGCGGCGGTTGCGCATTTCGATCGCCAGCGCCGAACCGATGCCCAGCACGCCGCCAAGGAAAATCGCCAGAATCAAATTGATGACGAGCTTCGGACTGGACGCGTCCTTCGGTACCGACGCGGTACTCAGTTGCACGACATTGGTTTGCTGCGTCAGGCTCTCCAGATTGCTTTGCGCGAGCCGCTGCGTGACCTCATCCAAGTCGCGCTGCGCGGAGGTCACGTCGCTTAAAAATACCGCAGCCTGATCGTGCTGGTATTTCATCTCGAGGACCTTCTTTTTTTGCGCCTCGAGCGCTTGGCGCACGTCGTTTTCGCGGCGCAAACTCGCCTGCGTCGTCGAACCGAGGGATGCCGCAATGTTGGCGCTCTCCTGCGCGATGCGGCTCTTCAAATTGGCGATCTCTCCCTCCAAGGCCTGATAATCCGGATGGTTCTTGCCGAGGTTCGCGGCCAAATCAGGCCGCTTGGCCTCCGCCTGAGCCAGCGCGGCTTTGAGGGATTGAATCACGGGGCTTTGCAGGACCTCCGGCAGCGTACTGATATCGGCACCCACTTGGCGCTGGCGCGATTGGGCGTCTTGCCGCATGCCCTGGATATTGACCAACTCAGTCGAAAGCTCGGCGAGGCGCGCATTCTCGACGTCCAGCTTGTCGTCGGTGGCGACGATGCCATTCTTGGCTTGAAAATCGGACAGCCGCTTCTGCTTTGCTTCCAGGTCCGCCCGCAGCGCGCGTGAGCGCTGCTCGAACCAGCTGGCGTATTGCTTGGCGGGCTCCACTTTCAACTCGATGTTCGTTTCGATCGCCGCCTGCGCGAAACCATTTGCCAGCGCGGCTGCGGTCACCGGGTCCGACCACTGCACCGATATATCGATCACGTTGCTGGCATGCGTCGGGCTGTCGTGCGCAGGCGCAACCTGGAGCTTCCTCTTCAGCAGCAGGTCCGCGATGGTGACGCTGATGTCGTCGTTCGGTCCCTTGGCCCAAAGCTTCCTGGCCTCGGGCTGCTGGTCGAGCTTCAGCGTTTTCACCACCCGCTGCGCCACCCGTTCGCTGGCGATGATGTCGGCTTCCGTATCGACGTAGGTGGCCTGTGGCTGGCCGCCCGCCGTCGCCTGGCCATTGGCCGTGACCGGATCGCTCTTGCTGTCGACGACGATCGAAGCGGTCGCCGAATATTGTTTCGGCCAGATGATGCTCGCGAACCCTACGAGGACAACGACGATCAAAAAAACGCTCACGGCGATCAGCCAGCGGGCCCGCAGAATCACCATAAATTGATTGAAGCTCATAGCAACGCGCAGCCTCCGTGGCGGCAGTTAGGCGAATTCAATGCCATCAAAATAAACTCTCTTTGACGTAAATCACATCCATGTCCTGAACATCCGTATCCAGGGAAACGCCTTCTTCCTTCACTTTTCCGCTGGCATCGCGCCGGTGGCGAACGATGCCTCGCTGCGTACCCTTGCCGGTGAGGCCGCCGCCCTCGGCAAGCGCTTGAATCACCGTCATGTTGCGCTCGAGCCGATATTGGCCCGGCTTTTGCACCTGCCCGTAAATGTAGAACATGGGAGCCCGGCCCACGTAGACGGTATCACCGCCATAGAGTTCGATGTCGTCGGCTGAATTACCGCTCGATGACATTTTGACGATATCCACGTCGCGCCGAAACGGTTTGCCATTGCGCGTGCCGGAGATCGAAACCACTTCCCCTCCAGTCGGAGAGATCCCGCCGGCCGCGGCCAACATTCCCGAGACGTGCCCGCCTGCCGCGTCGGTTGAGTAGCGGCCGGCTTTGTTCACCTCGCCGATCACGGATACCAGGTTCCCGAACCCCTCGGTCAGCAGGATGTTGACTTGCGGATTAACCACGAAGCCCCCGTCCCGGAGCATCTGCGCAATCTTGGCCTCGGCAGCGGGGAGCGTAAGCCCCTTGACGGGTACGGCGCCGATGAGCGGATAGCCTATCGAGCCCGACTCTGACACCCGGACATCCAAGCTCAAATCCGGATTCTTGAATACGCTGATTTTAAGGATGTCGCCCGAAGTCAGCAAATACTCAGGCTGCGCACGAGCGGGAGCCGCGGCGAACCCTAAAACGCAGATTCCCAAAAGTACCCACAGGCTTCCCCAGCGGCGAAAGCCTTGCGAATTTTGGGGGCGGGATCTTTCGGCGGTGCGCTCGGCGCTCATGGTTGTTGCTTCTTCGTTACGGTAAAACCGATCATGGTGTACTCAAAATTCCCGGCATCCGGCGTCTTTCACGCTCGATCACACGGTGGCATCATTTGGCACCGCGGCTAGTCCGCCTCCCTGTTCATCTTTTGCAAAAGCCGTGTTCAAAACCGAATCGCGCTCGAAGTTCTCCTCCGCGAAGCGGCGTGCGCGCCGACCGAGCTGCGCTCGAGCCTCGGGATCGTCCGCCAGGCCGGCGACGGCGCGCGCGAGTTCCGCACCATTCTCCGGCGCGACCACCACGCCGCACCTCGAAACAATCTCAGCGATTTCCGTCCCCGGGCGGCATGTCGCAATGACCGGGCGCCCGCTGGCGAGCATGCCGCTCAGTTTCGAGGGCAGCACCAGATCTGCCGCGTCGGGACTTTGCGGCAACAAGTGAATGTCGGCCATGCCCAGCAGATCCGGCACGCACTCGGAGGGCTGCAACGGCAGGAAACGCACATTCGTCAAGTCCGCGGCCGCGGATTCGATTTGAGGCTTGATCACGCCATCGCCGCATACCACAAACATGATGTCGGAACGGGACGAGAGAAGCCGCGCCGCCTCCGGAATCACCATCAGTCCCTGTTTACCGGCCAGACTCCCGGAGAACAGCACCACAACCACGTCTTGGGGGAGGCTCAGTTTCGCGCGATAACTCTCGTTCTTCGCCGGCTTGACCCGGGAGAGATCGACCCAGTTCGGAAAGTATCGAGCCTTGCCGGCCGGAACGCCCTTGGACAAAAGGCGCTGAATCATCCGCCGGGATATCGTGGAAACCGTGTCGAATCGGCGCAATAGCAGGCTTTCCATCCGCACGACGATTCGCTGAAGCAGTCTGCCCTTCAACACCCCCATGCTAAAGGCGACGTCAACTTCAAAGTCCTGAAGATGCAGCCAGCGCCTGGCACTGCTGAGCCAGGCGGTGAGCAAGCCCGCGGGGGCGCACACGAAGGCAGGAGCTACCGTCAGAACCACGTTCGGCCGCCACGCGACCTGCCTCATCATCACGGGAAATGAGGTTATGGCAAATGACAAAAGATGCACGATGCGCGTAAGTCCGTTCGGCGATTTTGGCACCCAAAGCGGCGCGCGCCATATGTCGACACCCTGCCACTGCTCGCGCCGGTAGAGCGGCCAGCGATATTTCTTCTCGAGCTCCCACGCCGGATAGTACGGCGGGGCACAGACGACGCGAACTTCATGGCCGTGGTCCACGAGCCAGGAGGCCATTTCCCCTGAATATTTGCCGATACCTGTCGGCTCAGGTGCAAAATTGGCGCTGTAAATCAATATTCGCATCTGCACGGTCCCTTTTCCGCCCCCAGCGGATCCTTCAAGGCCGTAGTTCGCCAGACATAGGGAAATAAAGATGCCAGACATCCACCCTCGTCCGCGTAAGCTCTGGTCTGACACGCGCGATTGAGCTGAGCGAGGCTTTTGGGTCGCTGATTGACGACAACAAGTGCCGGTGGTGAGCCTGATCTCGAGCGGCACGGAGCGGGAACTTGAGCGGCATTGTTCGGCGGACTTCAGTCGTGTTGTTCAACGGTGTTGAGCGGCGGATCAGGACACACCGGCACTCAAAAACAAAACTTGACACGCCGCATTTTTTTCGATGCGTAATGCGAGCAGCTCGCGACAGCTGCCGCGCGCGCTCGAGCCGCAAGCAGATAGCGTGTTTTTCCGCAGAATAATCGCGAGTTACAACGTTGCGCTCAACGCACCGTCACGCGTTCGGCACGACGGAATTGCGTCACAGTTTTTCGGATGCAATTTCTTCGCGTGTCTGTGGGTTACGACACGATGCTCGAATTCATTTCCCATGATTTACTTCGATTCGTTCAAGGGCATACCCGGCGCAAGCCGGTGACGCAAAGCTTCCGGTCTGTGAGTGACAGATAGCGGGGTTGCCGGGGACAGCACCGAGGCTGTCCGTGTCAGCTCATGCGATAGCCGCTCACCTTCCGTGTGTATCACGAGGAACTCGGAAAAGGGTGGCTATGGGATATCGGTGGAACGCGCGCCGCGCATTTGCTCCAGTCGGATTTTTATTCATCTGCGCAATGACGGGCTGCGGTTCCAGCAGCTCTTCCAACAGCGACTCACCCACCCCCGCGTCGGCAGCGCCGCCGGCGCAAGTGCCCGCTCCCGCTCCAGTACCCGCGCCGGCACCCGCGCCCGCTCCGTCACCTGCACCGCCTCCAGCGGCCGCCACCGCGGCCGCTGCCGATCCCTGCTTGCCCGCGCAATTGCCCGCGGCGAATACGTTATTCAATTCGACAAAAAGAGTTTTTGCGCACTATTTCTATCCCTTCCCGCTCTCGATCGACAACGCCGCGCCCGCGAACGATTACTACAACAGTCAGTACCTGAACGCTGGCGGCGAATCCGGTAAGTGGCAAAAGCAAGGCGGTTACTTGCGCCAACGACCGTTGCCAGTCGCTCCCAGCACCAGCACGAATTGGCAGCAGCTCAATATGGAGAGCGAAGTGCGCGCAGCCATAGCGCGCGGCATCACCGGATTCACCTTTGACTCGATGTCGGCTTCCGACGCTACCGACAGCAGCAGCGCGCTACATCTCATGCTGGCTGCCGCCCATGCCGTCGATCCGCGGTTCAAGATCGTGGTCATGCCCGACCTCACGACGCTCGGCAGCAACACCAGCAGCGTGGTGCAAATCATCACTGCGGCCGCGGCCAGCCCGGCTGCATACAAACTGAGCGATGGACGGCTGGTGATTTCGGCATTCGACGCGGCCCTGAATTCCGCCGGATGGTGGCAGTCCGTGATCGCGAACTTGAACTCCCAGGGCATCCAAGTCGCCTTTGTGCCGACGTTCTTGGCTTGGCCCAGCACCCCCGGCGCGTTCGCCGCCTTTTCATATGGCTACGGCGATTGGGGCGCGGCCACGGTCCCGGCGGCGCAGGCGATGCAAAGCGAAGCCAGCGCCATTCACAAGACCGACAATAAGATTTCAATGATGCCGGTCGATCCGCAGCAGTTCCGCCCAAAGGATTTTCTCTATTGGGAAGCAGGAAACAGCAGCGCGTTTAGGGACGCATGGACGAGTTCGATACAGGGCGATTCGGATTGGGTCCAACTCGTGACCTGGAATGATTTCTCGGAAAGCGGCCAGATCGCGCCTTTTACCGATGCAACTCTGCAGCGAACGATCGGCACCGGATATTACAATCTCAATGGCTTCTACGCAGCGTGGTTCCTAACCGGCCAGCAGCCCCAGATTTCACACGATGTGCTGTACTATTTCTACCGCCGGGAGAGTACGACGGCAGCAGCTCCCAAGCAAAGCCAAATTGCCGGCATTGCGACAGGCACTGCGGAAAACGACATCGAACTGCTGGCGTTCTTGACCAGTCCGGGCGTGCTGAATATCACGATCGGCGGAAAGACGTTCACGCAGAATGCGGCGGCCGGCATTGTCTCCTTCAAGGTGCCGTCGCAGCCGGGGACTCCGGTATTCACGCTGTCACGCAGCGGAAGCGATGTCGTCTCGTTGACGGGCGGCGTCCAGATCTATGGCCCATCCGGCCTGCCGAGCGGCGTCCAAGATCTGACGTACTGGAGCGGGAGCGCCTCGAAATCGGGCGTCTGCTCCCTCTAGAGCAAGCCGGTGCCGCCCTCAGGGTTGGGCCCGCCTCGGACCGCGCCCTTCAGACGGCGCACCCAGCTGCGGGCCACCATCAAATAATGGGGCAACGGAGTGCGGCAGAAGGCCAGTTTTCGGACATAGTTATCGACTGTCCACTCGGCGCTGGACCCTGCCGGAAAGAATACGGTGTCGCCGGCCGTCACCCGATGTAAGGCGCCCGAGGGGTACTTCAGCGTGACCTCACCCTCCAGGATGTGCAGCGTCTCGTCGAAACTGTAGAACCAGTTGAATCGGCCGGCCGTACAATCCCAAAAATAGGTGCTCGCCGTTCCGTCGGCGCTGCTCGATAGCAACCTTGCCCGGGCATGCGGCTTTCCGTCCAGAATCCAACTCGATTGAATTGGGTTCGATACCATATTTTCGGAGGATGTCCCGACCGTGATTGAAGTTTCTGTTGCCATCACCTCCTAAAAGCTAACATGCGACGCCGCCGGTCGCGTGTCGGCGGAGTCCGCTCCATGCACTTCAAATCGTCCTACAGCACTTGCAGGCGCCGCCATAAAGTTTGTTCGGTATAAATAGCAACGGCGATTGGTAAGCGCCGGCACTTTGAAGGGAAAGTTGCGGCACGGCACGTTAGCTATCAATATTGGTGAGGTTTGGTTCATAAGGCGTGGAGGAGCGACGCTTCCAAGCCGTAGATCGCCAGAATATGTCACAATAAAATGCAATCTTTGGGACCTCACTCGCCGCCCCGGTCGCCCCCAGACTCGTCCATGAGCACGCCGCTGAGCAGCATCATTCCGCGCAATACCAGCGCCTTGTTCGCGCACGCCTCGCGCAAGTCGGAGCGTGTGATCGTGCCGATCAACGATTGTGCTCTCGGGCCGGGTGCGCCCCGCGCCGCCTTCTATTGCGTCCATTCCGCGTCGGGAGTCGCCGGCACGGATTTTCTCGACTTGGCGCGGTGTCTCGAGCCGTCGATACGCTTCTACGGTATCCAGGCACCGCCGGTCCAGATGCCAAATGCGGAATTCGGCAGTTCAGTCGAAGCGCTGGCGGACTTCTACGCTGACGCACTGAACAAATTTCAGCCCGAGGGGCCTCTGCTGCTGGGCGGTTATTGTGTTGGGGCGGTCATCGCGCTCGCCATGGCCGATGCGCTGCGGAGCCAGGGACGGGAGGTGGGCCCGTTGCTGGTCATCGATGGCGTACCGGAGAATACGGGGGCCGCATTTTCCCGCTGGACGCTGCGCTATTGGCTGGAACTCATCCGCAATGTGCGCGGCTGGCTGAGTCACGGCGACCTGATGAGACACCGGACCCTCCGGTCATTGCTGTGGAGTGTCACCAGCAATGCGACCGCGATCGGCAAGAGAGCGATCGGTTTGAAGCGGGGCCAGAAACTTGGGGGTGGGTACGCCATCGAGGGGATTATGGATGTCTCCCGGTATCAGCCCGTCCATCGATCGTTTGTCAATCGCCTATTTCAGGCATTGTTCGCATACGCGCCAAAAGGCTACTCGGGGAACGTGGTGGTGTATGAGGCGACCGTAAAACCTCTGCTATATCAGCCGCAAATCGGACGAATCTGGAAGCAATTTGCCCATCAAGCGGAGATCGTCGAAATTGTCGGCACTCACATCGGCATGATGCACGAGCCCTATGTCGATGCGCTTGCGGACGACATGCGCAAACGCATAGCGGCGTACTTCACGGCGAATTCCTGACTTGAGCTAAGCCGCGCGGAAACCTAGTCCGCTTCGATCCGAACATGAATCCCAACCCTGCCATCAGGTTTTTCGTCGTTTTTGAACCAAGCTACTCGCTCGGCTGCCTCAGCTTATTGAGTTCCCTCGCCCGGCATGCCTCGCGCCCGATTGTCGTCGATCTGTTAATGCGCCCCGAATATCAGCGCGCAGCCGACAAGATCATGTATAGATTGCGGGAGACGTATGGAGAAAGGATTCTTCTGCGCCCCGTCATGATCGCAACGGCGATTCTCGAGCAATGCCGTGCGCACCGGTTCAAAGCCCACTTCATTCCGGAAATTCTGTTCCGCTTGTACTACTTTGAGCTGGTCGAAGATCCCAGCGACTTCGTGATTTATCTCGATCTCGATATGATCGTGCTCGGGGACATCTTCACGGTGGTGCAGAGCCTTGCAAAGCCGGCGCTGCTGCACGCCGTGGAGGCAGAGCTGACGCCGATTTCGCGCGATGTCTCGCCACCCCACGTCACGAGATATCTTAATTCGGGATTCCTCGTATTCGACGGCAGCGACAGAGCGGCTCTCGCCGCCGCTCTGAAGCGAGCAAGAGAAGTGGTCGCTCAAATCGCGGCAAATGCGCTCTTTCTGGACCAAGATGCGATCAACGTGGCGTTCTACGGCAACATCGATTACCTGCCGAGCCGGTGGAACTTCATTTTGGAGCATTTCAAAGGCTATCCGATACCGGCCGACACCATGGTGTTGCATGCCACCGGATCGCGCAAGCCCTGGTTTTTCCGGGGCGGCCATCCCTATTCGCCATGGTATGAGAAAGAGGCAGACATTCTCCGGCTGTCTTTTGCCGGGCGCCACGACTATTGGTGGGCACCCCGGCGGCTCCTGAAGAAGACCAGGGCACTATTCGCATGACAGCCTCCGCCGCCGCGGCGACAACATGAGCAAGACGAAGTCCTTCGGCGCCTCGGCGACCTCGGGAATGATGTGGATGTCGCTGTCCGTGCTTTTTACCAAGGCGACGCTGTTCCTCATGCAGGTCGCTTTGGGATTTTTCCTGAGCGCCCGCGACTACAGTGTTTTTGCGGTGGTGTCCGTGGCGCTGACATTTGTTGCCGGCCTGCAAAACGCCGGTGCGTCAAAAATCCTCATTCAGAGGCAAGATCACTATCAAGTCCTCGTCAAGGATTACACCGATTTCTCGCTGTACATGGGCGTGATCGGGGCGCTTGCGATGATCGTTCTCGGATTGGTCTTCGGCCGGTTCTACCGCAATCCGGAGTTGTTCTATGTAATCGGGCTATCCGCGCTCTCGGTGCCCTTTGCCTCATTGATCTCCATCCAGTTCGCCAAGCTCAGCATCGATTTGCGCTTTCGAGAATTATGCGTCATCGACTTTTACGTGGCCGCCGCGCAAGCCGTCATCGTCGTCGCGTCGGCCTACCTGGGTGCGAGGTACTACAGCATCGGTATCGGATTGGTCGCCGCGACGATCCTGCGATATTTCCTCAACGGCCGAATTACGCCGACCCTCCGCGCTTCTTTTGGCCTGTCATCGAGCAAGTTCTGGTCACTCCTAGGGCACGTGAAATGGTTGATCGTGACAGCCTTTCTGACCGGCATTGCGCAGCAAGGTGATTATTTCGTGCTGGGGCGCGCGATCAGTCCGGAATCCCTCGGCTATTACTATTTTGGCTTTCAGCTGACCGCCAATATCGGGCAGCTTTTGGCGCAAGGCATCGGCAGCACGTTATTCCCAATTTTCACGGCGATGAAGCAGAACCAGGAGGCGCTGCGGCGCGCGTTTTTGCGTTCCAGCGCGGTAATCCACTTTGCGTGCAGCGTGCTCTGCCTCGGCGTCGTCGGTTTTGCGCCGTGGCTTATGCATTTCGTGTGGCATGGGAAATGGGACACGGCCATCGTGACGGCGGTCGCTATTTCTTTCACGCTGCCGATGCGGATGCTCTCCCCGATCGGCGCGGTGACGCTCGATTCCTTCGGCAAGTGGCGGCTGCGGACAGGCCTGCTCGTTTTTGACTCGTGCACCATGATGCTCGCGGCGCTGATAGGGGCGTATGTGGCTGACCTTCAGGGCGCCTCGATTGCCGTCGCCGCGCAACGACTCTGCAGCGGAATGGTGGACTTTTCCTTTGCGGTTCGCACTCTGGGTGGCGGGCCGCGTGACGTTGTCCCATTTGCCGCCCGCGCATTTTTTCCCTTTTGGCTGCCGGCCGCCGCACTGCTCTATTTCGACCTGCACGACGTGCTGACCTCCGACTGGCATGCCGCGTTGCTAGCGGCGTTGCGCACCGCGGCGGCAATCGGAATTTTCACCGCGATGGTCTATTTGATCGAGCGGCGCGTGATCACGGAAGTATTCGACGTTCTGCACCGGCTTGTTTGGCGGAAAGCACCGGTCTCGTAGGCGCGGCTCCCTGCATCTCGATCGCCGCGAGCAGGGAGTCCCCGGTGCGTTTCCTTTTATGTCGGTATTCTCATGGTGGCTGCTTTCCCGTCGTCGCGGGTGTGCTTGCTACGTCCAAAAGCAGGCTGGCCGACTGACTCCTGTTGCGCTTCTGCGGTGATACGATCGCTGCAAAATACCTGCGCAATACGAAGCGAGGCATCAATCCCAGTGCCAGGAACCCCATGCCCACCACGAGGCGCTGATGCGGCTTGAGATGCGGGAACCGCACCGCTGACAGCAGACCGCAGATCAACAGACCCCCAACCCGGTCCGTCTTTATGGGATGATCATTGGGAAGCATGCGGCGCGACAACAAACGCAGCTTCGTGTGTCCGGGGCAATAGCGAGAGCTATCTTCGGGGAAATGAAAATTGAAATGATCGTCGAACGCATGCTGGGAGCTCTCGCGCTTGACGTCGCGCATGAACATATGATGCAGCTGCTTGACGGTTTTCACGCCGCCCTCGCCGCCGAAGTTGTCGCCGTGAACGCGATAAAAGCCTAAGATTTCCGGGATGGATACAATTTCCCCGGCCATCCCTGCCAGTCCGGTTGTATAACCGTCGGTAGCCTGGCGATATAGCTCCACGTCCGCAATCGGCATGATTTCGTCAAGAAAGCTCTTGCGGTATGCGTTGCCGCTTGCCGGCGGACTCACGTAGTAGCCATAGGCGGCGATCTGCTTGCGCGGATCCATACTCGAGAAGTCATAACTGGGCAACAGATAGCCAAGCGGCTTCAAGTCCCGGTCAACCTGCCGAAGATAGAATTGCACCTTGACGGCTTTGGAGCGTTCGAATGCGCCGACAACTTTCTGCATTGCGTCTTTTGCAAGCACATCGTCGGAGTCGAGAAAAAGTACAAACGCGCCGCGTGCCGCCAGCCAGCCCGCATTGTAGGCAGCGCCTTGACCGCCATTCTCCTGGAGGACCACGCGAACGCGTTCTCTGTACGTAGCAATGACATTGCGGGAGCCATCCGTAGAGCCGTCATCGACGACGATCACTTCCAACGGTTGGTAAGATTGCTCGAGGGCGCTGTCGATCGCGGCTGCAATGAAACGCTCGTAGTTATAGTTAACGATCACGACCGTCGCCAAGGGACGCTGATCCGGCGGCGTAGAAGCGTTCGTGAACGGAGGATTCGGCATATGATCAACGAGCCTACAGGGCAAATATTGCCGTTTCAAATGGTTTCATTTTTGAATGCCCGCGAAGGCAGACGCACCCCGCCGCTGCACACCAATCAGCGCCCTAAAAACAGCTCCGCGTGATAACTGGTGTGCTTCCATCCCCTAGGTAGGGGCATCAAGCGATCGCGCAAATAGCGCGATCCAAAACGGATCTCTCCCAATTCCATTCCATGCCGCGCAACTAGTTGGCGCAGCGTCCGCGGACAGATCCAGCAGACATGCTCGGGGTTGTTGTAAACCTCGGTATGCAACGCGGCTTTGATTGTATTGCGCCAATACCAAGGGTTAGGCGTGGAAACGAGTAGGCGGCCATCCGGCCGCAGGTGCCGCTTGCAGCTCTCTAGGAAGCCATTGAGGTCGCCGAGGTGCTCAATAATGTCCCCGGCCACAATGACATCAAACGTACGTCCCAGATCGAAGTGCTGCGCATCCGCGGCGACTACATGGAAACCCTTGGCCTTCAGGGTTTGCACCCCCTCCTCGTGCAGGTCCGCACCGACGACACTCTTCGCAACTGCGGCGATCGCCTTATGCAGCCAGAAACGGCTTTGGTAGGACAGCGGATCGTGCTGCACGCAGCCGAGATCGAGCACGTCTTTGTCTCGACAATATTTCGCGACGAAAGCAATTTTGTGATCGCCAAAAGGGATGTCGTCGCCATAATAGCGAGCATCGGTCCGTAAATGAGCGCCTTCCAATATTCTCGGAAATTTGGATTCCACGTCCATCCCTTTGCAAGAGCCGAATTCGCCGCGATTGTAACAACGTTGCTGTCTACAAAATACGCTGGCGACCCGCCGAAGTCACTCGCTGTTCAAAATATCAACGCAGCCGCGCAGAATTTCCGCTGCGGCGTTCTCCGGTGTAAATTTTGCAATCACATCCAAACACCGGAGCGCAACGGCGGCTCGATTATTCGATAGCAGCTGCGCATTCAACATGGCTTCCGCCAAGGCGGCCACATCGCCAGCGCGGAATGAATAACCGGTGACGCCATCGAGCACCAGTTCCGGTACGCAGCCGCAGATGTCGCTTACAACCACGGGGCAACCGAAACTGAGCGCTTCGTTGACCACCAGACCCCATGGCTCGCGCAGACTCGGGAGAATCATTGCCGCGCTATTCATCAGCAGCTGCCCGATGTCTTGAGGGCTTTTTGTGCCAAGAAACGTCACGCTTGAATCGATCCCAAGTTGCGCCGCGCGCTGCCTGAGATCTTGTTCGAGCACGCCCGATCCCACCAAGTCGAGCCTCGCCGCGGGCAGCTGTTGACGGACTCGGGCAAAGGCATCGAGCAAATCGAACAGTCCCTTTTCCTCCGCCAAGCGTCCGATGTAGAGAAATCTCGAGACGCAATCGGCGGGAAACCGGTTGCTGGCGTAGTACTCGCGTATGGCGGAAGCCTCGTAGCCATGCGCCAGTGCGGCCGATTGACATCCATCGTAGATCTTGTCGGGATCGATCCCATAGCCCGCGACATATTGCTTGCTGCGGCTCCCATAGCAAAACACACCGTCGCAGCGGCGAAAAAACATCGCCTTCGCCTTTTCTTTCAACGGGCTCTTCTTGCGATCAAATGCGGTGGAATCGCAGAACACGGCGCGCCTGCGCCGCCGCAACATGCATATCAGCAGCATCATCCAATACTCGGGCCGATGATAGCCCGGCAGCACAACCAAATCAGTGGGATTCATGATCAGATCGGCCGATAGCGATGCAATGATCTTGTAGGTAGGAACTTGGTCGTACGATCCCTTGAACAAGAGCTTGTAGGGATACTTGTGATAAGAGCGATCCGCGCCGCCTAAACCCTTGCGATCAACGGACGTCTCGCCCACTTGCACAAAGAACGTGGACACCCCGTTGCGGTCGCTGTTCGCATACACTTGTGTAAATATCGCGCCCTTGTATCTAGCCCAAAGATTATTGTGATAGATACGAACGGTGCGAATGCTAGCGGTACTCATGAGACGACTTGTGGCCCAGGCTGCGATGTGCAGGATGCAATAGCATACAAGATGACGACGTCTTGCTGCGCGCCATCAAACATCCGCAACAAATCCGTTTCAGCATCTGCGGTGGCGCGATCAGGTAGAGTCTCAGAATGAACTCTGTATTGAAAAGTTTGCAGCCCGCCGTGGACCTGCGCATCGCGGTGATCATTGCCACGAAGGCGCGGCCGCAAGCGCTTGCGGAATTACTGCAATTGCTGGAGCGCCAATCTCGCGCGCCCACGGTGGTTGTAATTTCTGCAACTGAAGCCGACGACGTGCATCTGCCGGTGCCCACGGCACTGAATGTTGAATGTGTCTACGGACCGCCCGGTTTGACGGCACAACGCAATAGAGGATTGGCGCAGATTGCCGGCCGGGCGGAGGTCGCCGCTTTCTTCGACGATGACTTCGCCCCTGCCGAGAGTTGGCTCGAACAGTGCGCGGCGATTTTCTTCCGCGAACCGAAGGTCGCGGGCGCCAATGGCATCGTCGTGCGTGACGGCGTAAAAGGCGGACCGATTTCCTGGCAAGAGGCCCGTCGTCTGATTGCGCCCCGGGTACCGGACCCCATCGTCGTGTCGCGAGTTCCGGATCTGTACGGCTGCAACATGGCGTTCAGACTGTCCGCCATCGCGGGTCTGCAGTTCGACGAAAGACTGGTTCTCTATGGATGGCTCGAGGACAAGGATTTCTCGCGTAGAGCCGCGAAAAATGGCGATCTCGTGCAATGCAATTTGCTGATCGGTGTGCACCTGGGGCTTCAAGGCGGACGCGTCTCGGGCAAAAAATACGGCTACTCCCAGGTCGTGAATGCCTGGCATCTCCATAAGAAGATGACGATGTCGTTGCGCGAAACATCGGTCCACATTTTGAGGGCGATCGTGGTCAATGGCGCCAAGGCAGCGGGGCGGCAGGGTCAGATCGATCGGCGCGGGCGGCTGCGCGGCAATTTGCTGGGAGTCGCTCACCTGCTGACCGGTTCCTGCCGACCCGAAAGGGCCGCGCAGCTTTAGCCACTGCGCCCGCTCATTCGTGCAGAACTCGATGCACTTGCTGTATGCACGCCGAGCCCTCCCCGACCGCGGCCGCGACACGCTTCACACTGCCGCAGCGAACATCGCCCACCGCGAAAATTCCGGGAATACTGGATTCAAAGAACTCCGGTTGGCGCGCCTTCGGCCATTTCGCGGCCGGCAAATCCGCGGCGCGCAAATCCGAACCCGTGCGCACGAAGCCCTTGTCATTGAGGGCGATACAGGAATTCAGCCAGCCGGTGCAGGGCAGCGCACCCATCATGAGGAAGACATGGCCGATGTCATGCGTCTCCGCAACTTTGTCCTCGGTTTTCCAGGTCACGCGACTCAATTGACCCTCGCCTTCCAGCGAGGTGATTTCGGTGCGCGAATGCAAGGTAATGTTGGGCGTCTCATCGATGCGCCGAATCAAGTATTGCGACATCGTGTCGGCCAAACCGGAGGATCGAACCAGTAAATGGACCATCTTGCAGCCGCCGGCCAAAAATACGGCCGCCTGACCCGCCGAGTTGCCGCCGCCGACCACGATCGCCTCGCCCGATCCACAGCGGCGCGCTTCGGTGCTGGTGGCGGCGTAGTAAATGCCGGTGCCGAGAAAACGCGGGGCGTTATCGAGCGACAGCTGCCGGTATTCCGCCCCCGTCGCAATGATAATGCTGCGTGCGCGCGCGGCGCCGCCACTGGCGAACTCGATCGCATAGGGCCGCTGATCGCAGCGCAGGTGCATCACGGGATAGGCGGTTCGGACTTCGGCGCCGAATTTCTGCGCCTGAATGAGGGCGCGTGCGGCGAGTGCCAGACCGGAGATACCCGTGGGAAAGCCCAGATAGTTTTCAATTTTGGAGCTCGATCCCGCCTGACCCCCGGGCGTTCCTGTCTCGAGCACCAGGACATCGAGCCCTTCCGAGGCTGCGTAGACCCCGGCAGCCAAGCCGGCAGGACCGGCGCCGACCACGATGACATCGCGAATTCGATCGTCGTCGATCTGCTGGTTCATGCCGAGATTGGCGGCGACTTCCTCGTTGTTGGGATTCTTGAGCACGATCGAACCGCGGCACACGACCACCGGCAGGTCCGCGACGGTCACGTGAAATCGCTCGAGCAGGTCGCGCACCGAGGTATCGGTATCGATATCGAGGTTGACGAACGGGTAGCTGTTGCGCGTCAGAAACTGCTGCAACCTCAACGTACCGGCCGAGTGCGTGGAACCGAGCAGCACCACATCGCTGGCTTGGGAAGTCATGAGTGCGACGCGCCGCAAAATGAAGGCACGCATGAATAGCTCGCTCAGCTCCGAGTCGGTTTGTACGATGGTGCGCAAATGTGCGTCGTCGATCGCCAGGGCCTCGCCGGCTTCGCGAACCCGCATGCGCACCACTGAACTGATGGCGCGCAAGGTGCCGACATCGCCGGAAAAACTTCCCGGCGCATGAACCACGATCAGCGTTTCGCCGGACAACGTGGGTTGAATGATCTCGATACTGCCCGACAGCACCACATAGACGGGCGGGTGATCGCCCGGCTCCGCGAGAATCTGATTTTTTTGAATTCCGACCTTGCGGGCATGCGCGCTCAGGCGCGCGATTTGCAGCGGCGTCAGGCGCGGAAACATTTGCGCGCTGCGGCCCGCATATGCCGACTGTGCAATCGACCCTTCTAGGGTGGGTTGTTCGCTCATTTATTCAATCCGCAGCACGCGGCCGCCTCCGGGATCAAATTATAACCTGGGCGATTTCGCGAGAGCCCGCTGACCTTCTGCCGCATGCCAGATCAACAAAATGGGCACGCCCAGGGCAATGTCGCGAGCCCGCTTGAGCAGCGACACGGCCAGCCCGAACTCCGCTCCGATCCCGAAGAGGGGCGCGAGTACCGCGTAGGCCGCTTCCTGGACGCCGAGCGCATTGGGAACGAACACGGCGAGGCTGCGCGCCGCACAGACCAGGCTCTCGATCGCTATGACGGGCAACAGGCCGACGTGCACGCCAATCAAGCGAAACGCGATCCACGTCCCGATAGCGCTTGCGACCCATCCGATGAGGTGCAGAGTCGAGGACAAACCGATGCGCAGCGGAGATTGGTGAATTTCGCTGAAGGTGGCGGCGACGGCGGCGCTCGCCGCACCTGCGCCGCGCAGCACACGCGTGGCCAACTTGCCGGTCAGCCACAGACTGCGCCGCTGTAGCAACAGAAACGCGCCACAAACGACAACCGCGACGGCCAAGCCGATGCCAAGCCCAGCGCTCAGCGAGGCAGCGAATGAGCTATGCGGTGCTCGCACGCTCAAAATGAGAAGTCCCAGGGCCACGAAGACTATTTGCGCCATTAGCTCGGCCGTCACATCGACTGCCGTCGATGCAAAGGCGACGGCAGCCGCGACGCCCTGGATGATCGCCGCCCGCACGCCGAAAATGACGCCGCCCAGCTGCGAGAAGGGCAATACCTCGGTGGCCGCATCTCGCACCATGCGCGCCCAGACGAACACCCACAGGCTGTGGCCCGCGCCCGGCAATAGCACACTCCAAGCCGCCCCGAGCACGAGAAACAGCGCCAGCGTATACAGGCAGAGAATCGCGAAACCACCCCAGCCCAACGCAGCGGCGGCCGAAAAGACCGCGCCAATGCCGACGAACGCAACCAGGTACACGGCCAGGGCGGCGCCGAGAGCCGCGATGAGAACGATGCGCAATTTCATGCCGACCTTAAACGCGGGTCTTGGGCTTTGAGATCGATCGCATGAATCGGCGTGCAATTTTCGCCAAGGCCGGCACCGCGAACGGCCGCAACAAGCGCGGATCGTAGGCACCCATACGACGCTCGTTTTCCGCCAGACAGATATCGAGCAGTTCGGCAACGTCGATGTCATCGCCGACAGCCTTGGCGCCCGTCACGGTGAAATTATTGTCCTGGACCCGGCTGCCCACGTCGCGCGCGATGCCGAAGCGCTCCCGGATCAGGAAGAGCCAAACCGCCAGTACCTTGAGTTCAAACCATGGACGGCGCCAAAACGGCATCGTCCTGCGGTGCCAGGCGGCCCAATTGACGAAAAACAGGATGTGGCGTGCTTCTTCATGAATGACCGGCTCGAACGTGTCGACCAGCTCCGCCGGGAAAAAACCGGAGGGCTTCGCGGTCGCAAACAATCCAAATGCGAAAAAGCTGTCGATGCACTCGCTGTAACCTGTCACCATGAAAGCCCATTCAGGATCGCCGCGCACCGCGTACTCGGGCTCCGTTGCCAGCGAGATGCCATACGCGGCGACCAGATTCGAGAGCACGTGTTTGTGGCGGCCCTCTTCAAAGGCATTGAGCTCGATTGCGGCGCGCAGCAGTGGATCGGCGGTGGTCGCGGCATAGGCGGCAACATTGAGCCGCGCCCGGCCTTCGGTCTGCACTGCGATGTCCCAAATCGGCAGCGCGACCAGCCGATCGCGCGCCTCATGGTCGAGCGAGGGCCAATCGATCACGGTCGGCTCGTAGGGATTGAAGGTGTCGAGCAGCGTGCGGCAAAAAAGTGTCTTGTGCGCCTCGCTGCCGCGGCGGATCGGCCTCAGCGTCAGGTTTTCCTGGCCGGAATCGGTCATTGCGCCGGAAGAATTCACGCCCGAAATCCCGAGTTACGCAGCGTCGTGCCGCGACCGCAGAAAGTGGAAGAACTCCACTCCTTCGCGCAACCGGCGCTTCATCATTTCCGGACTCGCGATCATTTCAGCCACGATCGATGCGATCTTGGAAGGTCTGAAATAGAATTTCTTGTAGAAATCCTCGACCGACTTGAAGATTTCGGTGTGGCTCAGGTGCGGATAGTTCAGCGGCGCGATCTGCGTTCCCTCCTGGGTCAGAAGATCGATTTCTTCGTTGTAGAGCCAGCCGTTTTCCTTTGCCTGCCGGTACAGAAAGGTCCCCGGATATGGGGCGGCGAGCGACACCTGAATCGTGTGCGGATTGATCTCCTTGGCAAAATCCAGCGTCTGCTGGATCGTTTCCTTGGTCTCGCCCGGCAAACCGAGAATGAAAGTGCCGTGGATGACGATTCCCAACTCGTGGCAATCCTTGGTGAAGCGGCGCGCAAAATCCACCCGCATTCCCTTTTTGATATTGATCAAGATCTGCTGGTTGCCGGATTCGTAGCCGACCAGAAGCAGACGCAAGCCATTGGCTTTCATGACTTCCAACGTTTTTCGCGGCACGTTGGCTTTGGCATTGCACGACCAGGTGACGCCGAGTTTTCCGAGTTCCTTGGCCAGCGCTTCGACACGCGGCAAGTTATCGGTCAAGGTGTCGTCGTCGAAAAAGAATTCCTTCACTTGCGGGAAAGCGGCCTTCGCCCACTTCATTTCCTCGACGACGTTTTCGACCGAGCGCACTCGATAGCGATGCCCGCCCACGGTCTGCGGCCAGAGGCAAAAGGTGCAGCGCGATTTGCAGCCGCGACCGGTGTAGAACGAGATGTAGGGGTGCTTCAAGTATCCGCCGAAATACTTCTCGACGTTAAGATCGCGCTTGTATACGGGGGTCACCCAGGGCAGGGAATCCATGTTTTCCAGAACCGCCCGGTCCTCATTGTGGACGATGACACCGTCCGCGTTGCGATAGGAGAGGCCTTTGATCGCGCTCCAGTCCACACCGTCCGCCACTTCCTTGATGGTGAAATCGAACTCATTGCGCGCAACGAAATCGACGGCGTGTCCGGCGATCAAACTCTTCTCCGGTTCGACCGCGACCTTGGCGCCGATGAATCCAATTTTTACCGCAGGATTGATCGCCTTGATCATCTCCGCGGTCTTGACATCGGCTTTGAAGGACGGCGTGGAGGTGTGCATGACCACCAGCTCGCGGTTTTTCAGTTCCGGCACGATGTCCTCGAAGCTCAGGTCATGAGGCGGTGCATCGATCAACTTCGACCCTTCGACCAACGCCGCCGGCTGCGCAAGCCAGGTGGGATACCAGAACGAGCGCACTTCACGCTTCATCTGGTAGCGCGCGCCGGCGCCGCCGTCAAAGCCGTCGAATGAAGGTGGATGCAGGAACAAGGTTTTCATCGTCAACGTCCTCAAAATTGATGTCGGCGCAGGGCCTGATCTTAACATGCGCCGCAGGACAACCTAAGGGGGTGGCGGCGGATGTTCCCTGGATGAACGATAATTGCTCAGCGCCGTTCGCAACCAAATATTGCTGGGCAGCGCAGGACCCGCTTCGCATTGGATTTGGTAGGCTTCGCCGCTCACGCTGCTCTGCGTTGCGGCTTGATCAATGAAATCCTCGGCGCTCTTGATCCGGCCTCGGGCGGCCAGATAATCGTATTTATCACGCAGATGCGACTGCGCGCGGTGTGAATCGTACCAAGTGCCGTTGCGATAAAATTTGCAGCCCGAGCGGTCGACAAAATCGAGCAGATAATTGATCTCCGTCGAGGCGATTGGCGGTGGCGCGGCGTGCGCCATCGACCATTGAGCCACCAACGCCCATCCCAGCACCAGAGCCGGTACCGCCCTCATAGCTCGCGCCCCAGGGGCAGAAGTGCCAAAAGCCCCGCCTGAAGCCTTTGCCAGCCGCTGCGCCCGGGTTCCCGCATGTAGTCGACCACGCGCCCGTTCTCTTCGGTGCGCCAGGTCAGGCGCGATTTGCCGGAGGCGCCGGAAGGGCTTAGCGCCAGCGTGTAGCAATTTTCCGGCTTGACCATGGCCTCGAAGCGCAGCGCCGTCCGCTGCGCCAGATCCGGGCTGCCGATGATCAGACCGATTTCGGTATTGATCCGCTGCGAGCGTTGATCGAAATTCATCGAACCAATAAATAGTTTCTTGCGATCGAAAACATACAGCTTGCCGTGCAAGGCATAATTGCCGTAGCGCGATACTTTGGCGCTCTGACCGCTGCCCCGAGTGCTGCCCAGGAGCGCGCGGACCTCATACAGTTCCACGCCGCTCTGGAGCAGGGGCACGCGATATTTGTCGTATCCCGATTGTGCGGAGATTTCCGGACATGACTCCAGAGAATTGGTGAGAACGCGGACCCTGACGTCGCGTTGACGCAGATCCTTGAGCGCCTGCAGCTCATCCGCGGTCGGAACCATATAGGGGGTCACGAGCAGCATTTCGGACTGGACCGCCCGAATCGACTTTTCGACTTCGGGTACGATCAATGCGCCGGGAATCGCGCCGCTGAGCACACGCTTCTTGTCGGGACTGTCGTAGACCAACTGGGCCGGCGCCCACGACAAAGGCAGTTCGCCCGACAGGATCCCGGAAAAGGGTTCGCCGTTGGCAAGCAATGCCGCGTAGTCGATTCCACCCGCCAACGGTTTGGGTGCCGGCGCTTCGCGGTGCGGCCGGCCCAGCGCTTCGGCTGGAATGGCCAGATCGCTATTCCAGAATTCATCGAAGACGCGCGAAAGTTCCGGAACAACCTGACCAACCGCGAAGACATCGTCGTCCGCAAACTGCGAGTCCGGATCAACTTGAAAATATTGATTGCCGATGTTGCGGCCGCCGATGAGCGCCGCCGCATTGTCAGCCACCAGCAGCTTGTCATGCATTCGATAGTCCAAGCGCCCCTTGTTCAACACGAACTCCAGGCGCCTGACGAACTTGACATGGCCGCGGTACCGGGCGGGATTGAAAATCCGCAACTCGACCGAATGATGCTTCAGCAGCCGCAGGACCTGTTCATCGCCGGCAAGTGAGTCGCCATCGTCGATGAGTATGCGGATACGCACGCCCCGGTCCGCCGCCTGCGCCAGATGATCGGTCAGCATGCGTCCGGTTTCGTCGCCGCGGAAAATATAATATTGCAGGTCGAGCGTGCGCTGCGCGGCATCGATCAATTGAGCGCGCGCCCGAAATCCATCGGCGCCGACATTGAGAATGCGAAACCCTGAATCGCCCGGGTGCTCGCGCGCGGCGCGTACAAAATGACTGCCGAGGCTGCTCTGCTCGGTTTGCGCGAGTGCTACGGACTCGTGCTTGGGATAATTGGCACCGGGCGGTTGGCCGGCACAGCCGCCCAGCGCCATCGAAACCAGCAGGATGAGGCTAAGTCGAGCGGGTACACGAGAGACGAAAGGCAATGCCGGCGACTCCTCGAGCCGTTAACTGCAACGAGGATAGCAGCCGATGCTTTGCGGGATTTGCCGACCAGCTGTCAGCAATTCCTGACACGGGAATTCTCGGCTTTTCGAGAAATATTGGTCGGGGCGACAAGATTCGAACTTGCGACCCCTTGCACCCCATGCAAGTGCGCTACCAGGCTGCGCCACGCCCCGACCGGAGACGAATGATAGCCCAATTGGGGCACCAAAGACTTTGAATCGCGCGGCCCTTCAGCCGCGGCGCATCAGCGGCGCAGAATCTTGATCAATTCCTCGAGCTCCAAGCGCATCTGATGGATCAGCTGCTGGCTCTGATTGAGATCCACCTGAGCATCGTCACCCGTCAGTCGATTGCGGGCTCCGCCGATGGTAAAGCCCTGCTCGTAGAGCAGACTGCGAATCTGCCGGATGATCAAGACGTCTTGGCGCTGGTAGTAACGCCGATTGCCGCGCCGCTTCACCGGTTTGAGCTGCGGGAATTCCTGCTCCCAATAGCGAAGCACATGCGGCTTCACGCCGCAGAGGTCGCTCACTTCGCCGATGGTGAAGTAGCGCTTCCCCGGAATCGGCGGCAGATCGCTATTGTTGCTTGGTTCCAGCATATGCCTCGACGCGCGCCTTTAGTTTCTGACCAGGACGAAATGTGACTACGCGACGGGCGCTGATCGGAATTTCTTCGCCG
Organism: uncultured Gammaproteobacteria bacterium; assembly: GCA_963721095.1. GTDB lineage: Bacteria > Pseudomonadota > Gammaproteobacteria > Steroidobacterales > Steroidobacteraceae > Bog-1198. The sequence goes on from CAVRHU010000004.1 coordinate 434,438, forward strand.
GTTTTCGGATTGCGCCCGGGACGGCGATTCTTGTCCCGCAAATCGAAGTTTCCAAAACCCGAAAGCTTTACTTGTTCGCCCGAGGATAGCGCCGCACGGATCTCCTCGAAAAACAGATCGACGAGTTCTCGCGCCTCGCGCTTGTTGAGCCCCAATTGATCGAATAGGGCCTCGGCCATTTCTGCCTTCGTTAGGGCTGCCATGCTTATTGATCTCTTATTGTGGCGCTCAATACATCCCGTAACCGGGCAGCCACTGCGGTCACCACGGCATCTGCATCAACGTCAGTAAGAGTGCGGGAAGAGTCCTGTAAAATCAAGCCTAAAGCGACACTTTTTCGTCCAGTTTCTATGCTGGGGCCCCGATAGACATCGAACACCCGCAACTCGCTTAATAGACCCGACGCGCTAACAGTAACATTTTCCTGCAAAACTGCGAGAGGGACGCTTTCATCCACGACGATCGCCAGATCTCGTCGCACGCTGGGGAACTTTGATATCTTTTGATATTTCATATGTTTACATATGAATGCTGATTTAATATCTAATTCAAACAAAAATGCAGTCGTTGCAAAATTGAGGGCTTTGACGATCTGCGGATGCATCTCCCCCACCCAGCCTATTGGCGCTGCGTTGCGATAGATTCGCGCACTGCGACCGGGACGAAGTACCGGCAGCGAATCGGGTTCAAATCGCACGCTCGATGCATCGCCGGTCAGCATCAGCAAATCCATCACATCGGACTTCACGTCGTAAAAATCCACTTGCTCGGTTGCGCTGCCCCACTGCTGCGGCCATCGCGAACCTGTCGCGATTCCCGCGAGCGATTCGATTTCATCGAGCGCGTGGCTCTCCGACTCCGGCGAGACGCTAAATCTACTGCCGATTTCAAACAAGCGCACTCTTGACTGCTGCCGCCGTAAATTTTCGCGGCAGCTATGCACGAGTCCCGGCCACAGCGAGACTCGCATCTCGCTCAAGTCTGCGGAAATCGGATTGGCCAGTTTCAAGGCCGGAACGTTCGGGAAAAGCTGTTGCTGGAGCGTCGGGTCGACGAAGGCGTAGCTGATCATCTCGCGATAGCCGCGATCGGCCATGGCGTACACCAAACGATCGTTCGAAACCTTCGTCTCGGTCGCGGCGCCGGCGATCTGCGGCGCGGTCGCATGAAGCTCCTCGATCTTGTCGAATCCCCGTAGGCGCGCCACTTCCTCGATCAGGTCCGCTTCAATGCGGATATCGAAGCGATGCGGGGGCTTGCGCACTCGCCAGCCGCCGGACATGGCTTCGACACGCTCGCTGATCGCACTGATGACGGCGTGCACCTCGTTATCGGGCACGGGTGCGCCCAGCAATCGCGTCACCCGGTCGCGGCGCAAGGTCACCCAATGATCATCGAGCAATGGCCCGTTCTCGAGACGACTGACCTGCGTCGGGCCGGGGGCGCCGCCGGCACATTCGAGCAGCAATTGAGTGGCACGCTCAATGGCGATGGTCGTCAGGTTAGGATCGACGCCGCGCTCAAAACGCTGCGCGGCGTCCGTGAAGAGCCCCAAGCGCCGCGCGCGTCCCGCGATGGAATCGGGCGTGAAATGGGCCGACTCAAAACACACATCGGTCGTCGAATCGGAGATCGCCGTGCGCCGGCCGCCCATGATGCCGGCCAGACCGATGGCCCCGCTGGCATCCGCGATGACCAAGAAGTCGGGATCGAGCTCATATTCTTTATCATCCAGCAAAGTGATGCGCTCTTGGGGCTTTGCGGCGCGCACCACGATTCCCTTGCTCAGTTTGGCAAGATCATAGGCATGCAGCGGCTGGCCCAGTTCCGTCATGACGTAATTGGTCACGTCGACGACGGCTGAAATGCTGTTGATTCCAACCCGGCGCAAGCGCTCGCGCAGCCACGCAGGCGATTGCGCATTTTGCCGCACGCCGCGAATGACCCGTGCGGCGAGCAGAGGACAGGCCGGTGATTCCAGCGACACGGGGAATACCGCCGGTTGGCTCGCGGCAATGGGCTTGCCTTGGAATTTGAGGTGACGGCGCGCGCTCGCCGCGGCGTAGTCGCGCGCGATGCCGAAGACACTCATGCAGTCGCCGCGATTCGGCGTCGCGTTCACCTCGAGGACGAAATCTTCCAGATCCAGGGCTTCGCGCACGTCCTTATTCAGCGCCAGCGCGCCCTCCAGCTCCATGATGCCCTCGTGTTCATCGCCCAGCCCCAGCTCCCCGGCCGAACACAGCATGCCATGCGATTCCTGGCCGCGCAGCGTCGCGAGTTTGATGACCACATCGTTTGGCAGTTGCGCGCCGACCCGCGCCACGGCCACTTTCAGGCCCGCGCGGACATTTTTCGCACCGCAGACGATTTGCAATCGATTCGTGCCGTCCGTGGTGACCTGGCACAGCGATAGCTTCTCGGCGTCCGGATGCCGCCGCGCCTCCAACACCTCGCCGACCACGACGCCCGTGAAAGGCGGTGCCACGGAGCTGATCGATTCCACCTCGAGGCCGGCCATGGTCAGCTGTGCGGCCAGCTCCGCCGGCGATGCGGTGATCGGCGTAAATTCCTGCAACCAGCGATAGGTGACTTTCACGGGCGGCGTTCCTTTACGGAAATTGTTTCAGGAACTGCAGATCGTTCTCGAAGAACAACCGCAAATCATCGACGCCATAGCGCAGCATGGCGACACGGTCGATGCCCATGCCGAATGCATAGCCCTGCCATTGCTCGTTATCGATACCGGAGGCGTCCAAGACATTGGGATGAATCATCCCGCAGCCGAGGATCTCGAGCCATCCGGTTTGCTTGCAAACACGGCAACCGTTGCCGTCGCAGAACACGCATTCGATGTCGGCTTCCGCCGACGGCTCGGTGAAAGGAAAATAGGATGGCCGCAGGCGCATCCTCAAGGGCCGCTCGAAAAATCTTTCGACAAAAGTGTGCAACATCGCCTTCAAGTTGGCGAAGCTGATGTTCTCGCCGATCACCATGCCTTCGACTTGATGAAACATGGGCGTGTGGGTGATGTCCGAATCGATTCGGTACACGCGGCCCGGCGCGATGATGGCGAGCGGCGGCGTACGCGAGCGCATGGTGCGGATTTGCACCGGCGAGGTGTGCGTGCGCAGCAGCCTGCCGTCCGGAAAATAGAAGGTGTCGTGCATCGCCCGCGCCGGATGATTCTTCGGGATATTCAGGGCCTCGAAATTGTGGAAGTCATCTTCCACCTCCGGCCCCGTCAGCACCTCAAAGCCCGCCTGCCCGAAGATTTTTTCAATGCGCAATCGCGTGCGCGTGACCGGGTGCAGACTGCCCGGCTCCTGGCCGCGGCCCGGCAGGCTGACATCGATCCTCCCCTTGGCCAGCTCGCGCTCCATCGCAGACTGTTCGAGACGAATCCGATGCATCTCGAGCGCCGCGTGAATCGCCGCCTTGGCATCGTTGATGCGTTGGCCCGCCGCGGGACGTTCCGAGGCGGACAACGCACCTAAGCCTTTGAGCTGCTCGGTGAGCAGTCCCTTCTTGCCGAGCAGGCGCACCCGCACTTCGTCGAGTTTCGCCAAGTCCGTCGACGCGTCGACGTCAGCGAGCGCTTGGTTGACAAGCGCTGACAAGGTTTCGGCTGCGCCCACGAGCTTACGCCGCGAGGCTGGCTTTGGCTTTTTCTGCGATTGCTGTAAAGGCCGGCATGTCATGCATCGCCAGATCCGCAAGCACCTTGCGGTCGATGGCGAGACCTGCCTTGTTCAGCCCGTCGATGAGCGTGCTGTAGGTCATGCCGCAAAGCCGCGATGCCGCGTTGATGCGCGTGATCCACAATGCCCGGTACTCACGCTTCTTCTCGCGCCGGCCGCGATAGGCATACTGGCCGGCCTTGATGACCGCCTGCTTGGCCGTGCGAAATACCTTGCGTCGGGCATTGAAGTAGCCTTTCGCTTTCTTGAGAATTTTCTTGTGCCGCCGTCCTGCGACGACACCGCGTTTTACTCGTGCCATGTTCTATCTCCTGACTTTAGGCGTTCGGCAAACATTGCTTGATGCGCTTGACGTCAGATTCGCTGACATGCATCTCGCGGCGCAGCTGGCGCTTACGCTTGCTGGGTTTTTTCGTCAGGATATGACGACGGTGGGACTGACCGCGCTTGAAGCCATTCGCTGTTTTGCGAAAACGCTTCGCCGCAGCCCGCTTAGTTTTCAACTTGGGCATTGATCGACTCCTAATTTATAGCCCTGCTCACAAGCGCCCCTGAATCCAAGGACGCCGCTACAGGCGGGGTGGCGAATTTTTAAGGTCCGCCGCTCACTTCTTTTTGGGCCCGAACACCATGACCATCTGTTTGCCTTCCATCAGCGGGGTCTGCTCCACGACCGAATACGGTGCGAGGTCTTCAGATATCCGCGCGAGCAGCCGGCGACCGATGTCTTGATGCACGAGCTCACGGCCGCGGTAACGCAACGTCACCTTGGCCTTATCACCCTCGGTCAGGAAGCGAATGATGCTACGCAGTTTGACCTGGTAGTCCGCCTCTTCCGTCCCGGGACGAAACTTTACTTCCTTAACTTGGATCTGCTTCTGCTTGCGTTTCGCCGCGTGCGCTTTCTTGTTTTGTTCAAACAAGAATTTGCCGAAATCCATGACTCGTACCACCGGCGGCTCCGCCATCGGCGAGACCTCGACGAGGTCCAGAGTTTGCGAGAGGGCCATCTGCAGCGCTTCCGCGCGTGTCATTACCCCTGCTTGGCTTCCATCGGCTGCGATCACTCGCACCGATGGTGCGGAGATCTCCTCATTGCGCCTTACCCGCTTCGACGTTGCGATACACGATCCTCCAAAACAAGACGGCCGCGGCTCGCGACTTCGTCGCAAAGCAAGGTGGTGAGCTCCCCGAGCTCCAAACTACCTAGATCTTTGCCACCGCGCGTGCGAACGGCCAGGGTGCGTCCCTCAACTTCCCGCTCACCCGCGACTAGAAGAAAAGGAACACGCTTAATTGTGTGCTCGCGGATTTTAAAGCCTACCTTCTCATACCTCAAGTCCGTTTCGACCCGAAGCCCCTGATTTTTCAGGTTTTCCGACACTTCTAGACAATATTTGTCCTGGCTGTTGGTAATTCCCATCACCACGGCCTGTACGGGGGCCAGCCAGGTGGGCAGTTTGCCCGCGTGGTGCTCGAGCAAAATCCCGATAAAACGCTCCAGCGAGCCGAACATAGCCCGGTGCAGCATGACCGGAGTGTGCTTGTGGCTGTCCTCGCCAATATAGGTCGCGCCGAGGCGCGTCGGCAGGTTGAAATCCACCTGCAGGGTGCCGCACTGCCAGTCGCGCCCGATGGCATCCCGGAGAACAAACTCCAGCTTGGGTCCGTAGAAGGCCCCCTCGCCGGAGTTCAGCGTCGTCTCGATCCCGGCGGCCGATGAGGCGTGCCGCAAGGCGGCTTCCGCCTGATCCCATATCTCATCCGAGCCGACCCGCCTTGCGGGCCGGTCAGAGAACTTGATGCGAACGTCGGTGAAGCCGAAGTCCCGATAAATGCCCAGGATCAAGTCCGTGATCTTGACCGACTCGGCCGTGATTTGCTCCGGCGTGCAGAAGACATGCGCGTCATCTTGAGTAAATGAGCGAACGCGCATCAGGCCGTGCAATGCGCCCGAGGGCTCATAGCGATTCACCGCGCCAAACTCGGCGAAGCGCAGCGGCAGTTCGCGGTAGCTGCGCAATCCCTGTTTGAACACCTGGATATGGCCCGGGCAATTCATGGGCTTCAGCGCAAACACCCGCTCATCGGGCGTCTGCGTGAAAAACATGTTCTCCCCGAAAGTCTCGATGTGCCCTGATTTGACCCACAGCTCACGGTCCATCACCTGCGGGGTGTTGACCTCTTGATAGCCGGCTTCGTTTTGGCGCTGGCGCATGTAGGCAATCAACTGTTGAAACAGCGCCCACCCCTTGGGGTGCCAGAACACCGCGCCCGGCGCCTCTTCCTGCAAGTGGAAGAGGTCCAGCTCCTTGCCGATGCGCCTGTGATCGCGCTTCTCCGCCTCATCCAGGCGGGTCAGGTATTCTTTGAGCTGCTTTTCGTTGGCCCAAGCAGTGCCATAAATCCGCTGCAACATTTCGTTGCGAGAATCCCCGCGCCAATAGGCGCCGGCCACCTTCATCAATTTGAAGGCTTTGAGCTTGCCGGTACTGGGCACATGCGGTCCGCGGCACAGGTCCTCCCAGGGGCCCTGGCCATACAGGCTGATCGATTCCCCGGGTGGAATCGCCGCGATGATTTCAGCTTTGTAGTGCTCGCCGATTTTCTTGAAATGCGCGACGGCTTCGTCGCGCGGCAGGACCCGACGGTGCACTTTCAAATCCTTGGCGGAGATCTCGGCCATGCGTTTTTCGATCGACGCCAGATCTTCGGTGGAGAACGGCCGCTTGTAGGCGAAATCATAGTAAAAGCCGTTTTCGATCACCGGGCCGATGGTGACCTGCGCGTCGGGAAAGAGCTCCTGCACCGCATTTGCCAACAAATGCGCGGTGGAGTGGCGAATGATCTCCAGCCCCTCCGGATCCTTGTCGGTGACGATGCTCAAAGTGGCATCCTGATCGATGCACGCCGAGGTATCGACCAGCGTGCCATTCACCTTGCCGGCGAGCGCCGCCTTGGCCAGCCCCGGACCAATGCTGGCGGCCACCTCGGCCACGGAAATCGGCTTATCGAAGTGCTTTTGGCTACCGTCGGGAAGAGTAATCGCTGGCATAGAACAAACATCTTAACAAAGGGGAGCGGCATCCCTCCGAAATAAGGGATGGTGCGCGCTAGTGGGATCGAACCACTGACCCCCACCATGTCAAGGTGATGCTCTACCGCTGAGCTAAGCGCGCAAACGCCTTTGGGGCGCGAAAGATACCGGATTCGCAGGCGCCGATAAAGCAAAACTCGCTTTACGGATCGAAAATCACCCTTTAACGGGCGGTTGCGCCGGTTTTGCCACGTACCTGAATTGAATCTCGCCGATCGTGACGATGTCGCCATCGTTTAGAACCTGCCGGGTCACCTTGCGTCCATTCAAGATCACGCCGTTGGTGCTGTTCAGATCTTCAATGATGGCCTCGCGCGTTCCGGCCAGAATGAGGGCATGGTGACGGCTGACGGATGAGGAGTCGATGTGCAACTCGCAACCCGGTGCGCGCCCGATACGCGTGCGGCGGCCCAGCGTATGGGTGATGCTGCGATCGCCGTCGATTCGGATCAGCTCGGGCGACCATTCCAGAGCCGGCGCTCCGCTCGCGCTCGGCGCCACCGACGATCCGAGTCTTTCCATGCTGGTCTGAATTCGGCCGAGCACATTGGCGTTGTTACTTTCGCTGCGCTCCAAGCGCCGAATCAGAAATTCGCGCTCCTCGAGCTGACCGCGTGTCCGCTCCAGCGCCGCACGCAACTTGTCCGCTTCCTCAGTCAGATCGGTGAGGGCCAAAGTCCTCAGGCCCAGATCCTCTTTCAAGCGCTTGACGTCGTTTTCGATGGTCTCGATTGGACGCCGTGCTTCTTTGAGATGCGCCATGAGCACCGTCATTTCCTGCTCGCGCGCCTCAGCATCGGCTTCGAGCTCGGCAATTTTTGCAGCGTGCTCGGACTGCAGTTGTGCTACGCGTTGCAGTGCGTGGTCTGCGCTCGCCTGCGCCTCCGTGAGCGCCTGATCGTGAGTCGTCAGTTCGACCTGCAGGCGCGCCCGTTCGGCTTCCAGTCCGGAGAGCTTGGTTGTCCACCCGCTGCGCTCCTGGTCGGCTTGTTGCAATCGTTTCGCATGTTCAGCGATCGAGCCTGCCTGCGCGGCTGCCGAACTTTGCAGCTGCTCGATCCTGGCGCCGTGCGCGGAAAGCAAGGCCTCGGATTCGGCTAATCGAGCCAGAGCCTGGTCGCGCTCGGCTTTGAGCGTCTCGCGAGCTGCGTCCGCCGCGCCCACCTTCGCGTCCATGTCGCGAAACAGATTCTGCTGGAAATTGCTGCGCCAATCCCGAGTTCGCAGCAATTCCAGGTAAGAGCTTGCATGGGTCTTCGTGACCGCCAGGTCAGCACGCGCCGCGCGAATTTCCGCCTCGTTGCGTTTGGCCTGGGCGCCGAGCTCAGCCGCCTGCGCTTGGCTCGCCTTAAGATCCGCAGACACGGCATGGAGCTGCGTGCGCACGGCGCTCAGATCGTCTTCCAGTTGCGTGCCGCTCTTGGTACGCGCTTCGAGGGCGGGCAGAATCCTGGCGTGCTCGGATTGCAATGACGAGAGCTGCGCATCTCGCTCGCTCATGGCATGCAGCACTTGAACGATCGTGGCGTCGCGGGCGGCCAGCGATTCGCGCAAAGCCCTTGCCTCGGACTGATGCCGCTCCGATTCCCGCGCCGTCTCCTCGGCCTTCAGGCGCGCAGCCTCCATCGCCACACCCTGCGCGATCGATGATTTTTCAAGGTCGCGAGAACGGACCTGCTCCGCCTCCAAGGCGGCTCGGGTGGCCGCCAGGTCCCGCTCCACGGTGCCGGCGCGGGCCAAGGCCGTGCTTTCGGCGTCGCGGGCACGTTCGTAGGCCCGAGTCAGCGCTTCGAATTCGGCATTCTGGCGCGCGATGCGCTCCTCGACACTGCGCACGCTCTCGGCGAGAGACGGCAGATCAATGGCGGAAGGGCGAACGAATTCGTTGCCGCTCGGCGCAGACGCACGATCCATGCGCACCGCATCGTCCGCCACATCCTCATCGAATATCACGCCCTCGAGAATCGGCAGCTTGTCGGTTTTATCGAGGTCCATCTCTTGGGGCTGATTGTTTTCCACTGCCATTGGTGCCTACCCTGCCCGACTGCTCGGCAAGCCGAATGCCGAAGCCCGCAGCTTTTGGATTTCATCGCGCACTCGCGCGGCCTGTTCGAACTCGAGATTGCGCGCCAACTTGGTCATTTCAATTTCGAGCTTCTTGATGCGCTTCACCGCCTGCTCCGGCGCCAACAGGGCGACGTCGCTGCTCGAACCGTAGCGCTCGCCGTCATGCACGTCGCGCGCGCCTTCCATGACGTCGGCAACCGCTTTGACAATGGTGCGCGGCGTTATGCCATGGTCGATGTTGTACTGAACCTGCTTATTGCGGCGCCGGTCCGTCTCGGCGATGGCGCGTTCGATCGAGCCGGTGCGCACGTCCGCGTACAAGATCGCCTTGCCGGCAAGGTTGCGCGCCGCGCGCCCGATGGTCTGGATCAGCGAACCCTCCGAGCGCAGGAATCCTTCTTTGTCGGCATCCAGGATGGCCACCAAAGAGACCTCGGGCATGTCGAGACCTTCCCGCAACAAATTGATGCCGACGATCACGTCGAACTTGCCCAAGCGCAGATCGCGAATGATTTCCGAGCGCTCCACAGTCTCGATATCGGCGTGCAGATAGCGCACCCTGACGCCGTGCTCGCTCAAGTATTCGGTCAGATCCTCCGCCATGCGCTTGGTCAGGGTCGTCACCAAGACGCGCTCGTTGGCGCGTGCACGGATGCGGATCTCCGACAACAGATCATCCACCTGGGCGCGCACCGGCCGGATCTCCACCGCCGGATCGGTCAGCCCCGTTGGGCGCACGACTTGCTCGATGACCTGGGCGGAAACACGCTTCTCGTAGGCCGCTGGGGTCGCCGACACATAGATCGCCTGCGGCGCCAAGTGCTCGAACTCCTCGAATCGCAAAGGCCGATTGTCCAGCGCCGAGGGCAACCGAAAGCCGTATTCGACCAGCGTTTCCTTGCGAGAGCGATCACCCTTGTACATGGCGCCAAGCTGCGGAATGGTCTGGTGGCTTTCGTCGATGACCATCAAGGCATCTTTCGGCAGATAATCGAACAGACAGGGCGGCGGTTCGCCGGCAGCGCGACCGGACAGGTACCGAGAGTAATTCTCGATGCCCGCGCAATAACCGACCTCGTGCATCATTTCCAGGTCGAACAGCGTGCGTTGCTGCAGCCGCTGTGCTTCGACCAGCTTGCCGGCCGCGTTCAACTCGAGCAAACGCGTGCGCAGTTCATCGCGAATTTGATCGACTGCCGAATGCACTCTCTCCTTGGGCGTCACATAATGCGATGAGGGATATACGGTAAGGCGCGGCACCTTGCGCATCACTTCACCGGTGAGCGGGTCAAAAAGACTCAAGGCTTCGACCCGATCGTCGAACAATTCCACCCGCACCGCCTCGCGCTCGGATTCCGCCGGAAAAATATCGATAACATCGCCGCGCACCCGGTAGGTGCCCTGCTGCAGGTCAATTTCGTTGCGGGTGTACTGCATGTCGGCCAGGCGCCGCAGCAACTTGCGCTGATCGAGAATGTCGCCTCGCGACATGTGCAATACCATGCTCAAGTAGGCGTTCGGATCGCCCAAGCCGTAAATGGCCGACACGGTCGCGACGATGATGGAATCGGGCCGCTCCAAGAGCGCCTTGGTCGCCGACAAGCGCATCTGCTCGATGTGCTCGTTGATCGAGGCATCCTTTTCAATGAAGGTATCCGAGGCGGGAACGTAGGCTTCCGGCTGGTAGTAGTCATAGTAGGAAACGAAGTACTCGACCGAATTCTTCGGAAAGAAAATCTTGAATTCACCATAAAGCTGGGCGGCGAGCGTCTTGTTATGCGCCAGCACCAGCGTGGGTCGCTGCACCTGCTGAATGACGTTGGCGATGGTGAAGGTTTTGCCCGATCCGGTCACCCCCAAAAGGGTCTGGTGCGCCAAACCGCTGCCCAAGCCATCGACGAGCTTTTCAATTGCCTGCGGCTGATCGCCTGCAGGCAGGTAATCCGAAAAGAGTTCGAAAGTCATGGCAGCCTATTCTCTCACGTTGCAAGGTTTCGAGGCATTCGCGGCATACCGCAGTGCACCGGTACGCGTTCCGCAGGGTTATATGTCACACGCCGGAGACCCGAAGTTGCCTGGCATGGATGGGCCTTTTTTCGTACACTGAAAACCGACCCCATTTAACATAGGAATTCCCCCTTGCCCGTATCCCTTTCCAAGCGCGTTCAAAAGGTTAAGCCCTCTCCGACCCTCGCCATGACCGCCCGCGCCGCGAAACTCAAAGCGGAGGGTAAAGACGTCATCGGATTGGCGGCGGGCGAACCGGATTTCGACACACCCGCCCATATCTCAGATGCGGGCATCGAGGCTATTCGCAAGGGCATCACGCGTTATACCGCGGTCGATGGCACGGCAGAATTGAAGGACGCCATCATTGCCAAGTTCAAACGGGACAACGGTCTCACCTATGACCGCAATCAGGTCCTGGTCTCCTCCGGGGCCAAGCAGACCTGCTTCAACGCCTGCGCCGCCCTGCTCGATCCGGGTGATGAATGCGTGATTCCGGCTCCTTACTGGGTTTCGTATCCCGACATGGCGCTGCTCGCGGATGGCCTACCGGTCAGCGTGTATGCCGGCCCTTCGCAGGGCTACAAAATCACCGCCGCGCAACTGGCGGAGGCGATCACGCCTCGCACCAAGCTTTTCATCATCAATAGTCCGAGCAATCCGACCGGGGCGGCTTATACGAAAGCAGAGCTGCAGGCTCTGGGAACGGTGCTCGCCAGGCATCCACAAATCGTCATCGCCTCGGACGAGATGTACGAGCACATTTACTGGGCAGCGGAGCCGTTCACCAGCTTTGCCCAGGCCAATCCGCATCTTTATGAGCGCACCATCACCATCAATGGCGTGTCGAAGGCCTACGCCATGACCGGCTGGAGAATCGGCTATTGCGGCGGCCCGAAGGAGATTGTTGCGGCAATGTCCACCGTCCAGGGCCAATCCACTTCCAATGCCTCGAGCATTTCGCAGCGCGCCTCTGCGGCGGCGCTCAATGGCGACCAGACCTGCGTGGGCGAGATGAACAAAGCCTTCAAGGCGCGGCATGATTTTGTGGTGGCCGGTTTGAATGCCATTCCGGGCATATCCTGCTTGCCGGGCGCCGGAACGTTCTATGCCTTCGCCAATGTCGAAGGCGCGATGCGCTCGCTGGGCATCAAAGATGACAACGAGTTCGCGGAGTACCTGCTGGCAAATGCCTTGGTGGCCGTGGTTCCCGGATCCGGCTTCGGCGCACCCAATCACATGCGTATCTCGTTCGCCTGCAGCATGGATACTCTCAAGGAGGCACTGAGCCGTATCCGGCTCGCGGTATCTCCCGCAGTCGCGAAACGCGCCTAAGGGAGCGCGGTGCGAACGCGAATGCGACACACGAAGCGATGGGGGCAAGTGGCCTGATTGGGCGCTGATTTCTTGACTTACAAGCGCGGCTTCCCGACAATCCCGCGCCTCTTCCGATTCCCCGGTAGCTCAGTGGTAGAGCGACGGACTGTTAATCCGTTGGTCGGCGGTTCGAATCCGTCCCGGGGAGCCATAAAAACAATAAGTTACGGTTCTTTCTTGTGAATTTACTACGCCATCCTCGCGTATGCAATTGAGCCTTCGTTTGCCAATTCGAATCCAGAGTCCGGGCCGCGGTTCGATTTTGGCCCGTGGCGCCGAAACGTCGCGAACGTAGGTCTATGATTCTGTTGTGCACGAGTTTTCCAGCGAAGTGGTGCTGGGGGTATCTTTGGGGGTATCTGTCTCTATACAGAATACATACCCCCGCGGTAGATACCCCCAATGTCATCGACGAGTGCGGCGATCAAAGCACTGAGCAGCAGATCTCCACTCGCGCACACGAGCGCGTAGATACGGGAGCTGACCATCATGGTTCAAGCGGGCGTCAATCAAGATGGCACGAGAACTGCTCGTACTGAACTCTTGCGAAGCCTTACGTGCTATCTGTGCGGGACAGAGGTACGGCAAAGAGCGCCAGTACTGCGACATCGACTCCAACATTGAACCAGACGCCAAACCATGCCGAGGCCAAGGCTTCCAGACCGATCCAGGCCGCAAGACCGCCGAGTAAAGCTTTCTTGAGCCCACCGTCTTTCCGTTGAAACGCATAGCGGCCTACGAAGAGAAGCGTCACACCCCAGCCGACCATGATTGCCCCGTACAAGAGCGCTTTCCCATGGAAGCAATACTTGACGCGGTACCAGAGCTATCGTTTCGGAGAACATTCGTAGCCCGAAGAAAATGAAAAACATCCCGAACAAGATCAGGATGACTGTTATCACTCGAAACCATGTTGCGAACACTTGGTTCTTCATACGACTTGCCTCACGGATTGATAGCAAATTTGCTCCGTCTAACGCCTATGCGGCTTCGCAAACCTCCACCAACGCCCAGACCAGGACGACAAAGGTAAAGAATTGAAACAACGCCCGATACGCGTGCCATTTCGCGAACGCGTCGAGTTTCCGCGTCAGCAGCGCCTCATCATCCGGCGCGCTTCTCAGGCTCAACATGTTCGGCGCTGCCTTCGCAGTACATGCAAAGTGCGCCACGGTCCCCACACACGCACAGAGAAGTGGCAGCATAATGGCCCGCGGTCCGTGCACGGAGTAAGCAGCAAACGTTGTAGCGATGATCAACAAAAGCGCCAGAATCGCAATCGTTGGATACACCACGATGCCATTGCCCATGTCGTTGCCGCGCGCAAATTGGGCGTACGCGACGACCCCGACCCGCTTGCGCGTCGGCAGTTTTACCATTGCTACGTCGAAACTCACGCCCGCGATTATTCCGTGGACGATGACGGCGATAGCGACAAGCCAGAAGAGAATGTTCAAACGTCATTCCCGGATTGTTTAGGCGTATGGCCTTCTCTTATGATTGTATGTATACATGCGATCTATGAAAAACGCAATCAAGCTGAGACTGGGCGAAGAAACCGAAACGATAGCCGGGTTCCTCCTATGGCAGGTATCGAAGCTCTGGCAACAGCACCTAACGTTGGGACTGCAGGATCTCCGGTTGCCTCCCACACAGGGCGTGCTCCTGGCAAATGCGTTGCGCTTCACCGAGGAGGGCGTCGAGGTAACGCAGTCGATACTGTCGAAAGCCACGAAGGTGGACCGGATGACGGCATCTCAAGCGCTGCGATCACTGGAGGCAAAGCGGCTCATCGTGCGCAACACCTCAAAGCAGGACACCCGCACCCAGCAGATTCGGCTGACCCCGCGCGGACGCGAAGTCGCCTTTGAAACCATTTCTCGATTGGCGGCGGTTCACGAAGCGTTCTTTCTGCCGCTCAGGAAGGAACGAGAGCAGATCGTGTCGTACTTGCAAAGGCTGATTCGGGCAAACGACGACGGTCACCAATAGGGCTTATCAGTCCTGCAGACCCGATCGATCATTACCGCTCAGCACGGGATCGCGGATCGCAAACGCCGTGGCGAGCGGCAGCGCGACGATGCCGACCACTAACCGGCCAACAGATTGGGCCGAATTTGGGCTCTACCCCACAAAACTGTCGGCCTTTGCCTGCAGTAGCGCAATCATCAAAGTGTTCCGGGCATCAGGGCGTGGCTGACACGGATTTGATTTGGTTGTGGATGGCCGCCACGAAGTCACCGTCAACGTCGCTCAGATCAGTGGTTTTATCCTGAATTACCCCGTCACGGTCCGCGAGCGAAATGAGAGTCGAGTGATTGAAGGAGTGATCGGGAAGCTCCCGATACTGAATACCTAAGGCCACCGCCAGCGCGCGAACATCAGCCGCCGAGGTCCGGGCGATGATCCAATTGTTTCCTTCGATGTGATGCTCCTGCGCAAAAGCGCTGAGCGATTCCGGGGTGTCGCGCGCGCTGTCGAAAGAGACCATCAAGACGCGTAGTTTCAATTGCTCAGAACGCGATAAGTGCTGCGTGATCCGTTGCAGCTGCAGGGTTAGCAGCGGACAAACACTGCTACATTGACCGTAAAACATGGTGATGAGGGCAGGCCTGCCCCGCAGCTCCGATAGTTTCAAAGATGTACCACTGGCCGTCGTCAAGGTGATGGGGAGCTGATACAGCGAGTCCCCTGGCAAAGGCCTGAGTGAATGGGATGTCGTCGCCTCTGCGAGTTGGCGATCGGCGGTCCCGCCCAGCGCAAGTGCCGCCGCGAAACAGAGTGCCGCGCCGGTCAGGGACGCAAGACTCCGACGGGTCATGTCGCAGGCTCCGCGGCGCAGCGAAATCCCAGACTCCTGGCAGTGGAATTCGCACTGAGGGCACTTAGGAACGCCACACGCATCAGCACCGCAAAATTGTCGCGGTCGGTCAAACTGATCGCCCCGGCCCCGCAAAATTTGAGCCGGTCCGGATCCGATTGATCACGGCTATCGCTGCTCACGAGCAAGGCGTTGAAATCCTCGACCCATTCCCAGACGAGCCCGTGAACATCGTTCAAGCCGTAGAAATTCTTCGCGCCTAAACCAACATCGGCGAGCGGCTGCCCCGCCGGCTTCGCATACCAGCTTAAGATGCGCTCACGCCAGGCTTGATCGTGGCGCGCATCGGATGCGGTTTCATCGGCTGCCGCGACCAACTCCCATTCGGACCACGTGGGCAGGCGCCGCCCGGCCGCTTCGCAGTAGGCGCGCGCCGCAAACCAGCTGACGCGTGTAACGGGCTGCTGCGCGCCAACCTGCCCACCAAGCCGATCGGACCCTTGCCAGTGGGACAAATAATCGCGGTCCGCGAATAACTTGGGAACGCGGTTGCGCTGCCATTCGGGATGACGACGAACAAAGTCCAGGAACTCGCCGTTGGTGACAGGCGTGCGATCCATTTTAAAGGCAGCCACGTGAGTCACCTTGTCGGTGCCGCCGGTTGGCAATACAGATAGAAACTCTGCGCCCGGAATCGGCACCGTCTCGTCGGCGGCGGCCGTTGCGCAGACGAGCATCGCCAGCGTGATCAGGACTTTCATTGCTTACTTAGCGGCGCCGGGCGGGCGGACCGTATCCTTGCGCGCGACGGCCACTTCCGCGGCAGAGTAAGGTTCGATGCCGCTGTTGCCCCAAGAGTGGGTCACGAAAGTGAGTATATTGGCGATCTCGTCATCGTTCAGTTGACTCATGGGCGGCATCACCGAGTTATAGGTCTTGCCGTTGACGACGACGGGCCCGGTCAGGCCGTTGAGCGCAATCACGACGGCGCGCTTCGGGGTCTTTGCCAACAGATCCGAACCCGCCAAGGGTGGAAATACGTTTTCGATGCCCTGCCCGCTCGCCTGATGGCAGACCGAGCAGGTCCCATTGAACAACGCTGCACCCGCCTTCACCTGCTGCTCCACCGTCAAGGTGCCATGCTCAGTCGCGGTTTCCGCTTTGCCCACCGCCGCAAGACTCTGTGCCTTGTCACCGAGATACACCGAATCGACCTCCTTGCCGGAATACACGGCCTTATCCTCCGGGCCATCGACCTTCAAAATAGCCAGTGCGCCTTTGTTGAAGGCCCGAAAGATCGAGTGATCCACCATGACGAAGCTGCCGGGAACCACGGTGTGAAACTCCGCAATCGCCGCGCCGCCCGATGGTATGAGTGTCGTCTGAACGTCTTCCTGATAGCGCGTGCCGCCCTCGAACCAGACCTTGTCAAAGATTTCCCCGATCATATGAAAGGAGGACACCAGATTCGGTCCGCCATTGCCGATGAAGAGCCGCACTCGCTCGCCCACTTTGGCCGTCAAAGCGTTGTCACCCACCAACGCACCCTCGCTGCCGTTGAACAACACGTAGGTGGGCCGCTCGTCGATCGCTTTTTGCATATCGAACGCTTGCAGGCCCTTTTCGCGATATTTGCCGACGGTATAAAAGTCGCCCTGCATGATGTAGTACTCATGGTCAACATGGCGTCAGGCCTTCGGGCGGCTCGACCAGCATCAGTCCGTACATGCCGTTACCAATGTGCATACCTACGGGTGAGGTAGCGCAGTGATACACGTAAATACCCTGGTGCAGCGCCTTGAAGGTGAACTGCGATTCGTGTCCAGGAGCCGTGAAACTCGACGCCGCGCCACCGCCGGCACCTACCACGCCGTGCAGATCAATGTTGTGGGGCATTTTGTTGTCGGGATGATTTTTTAAATGAAACTCCACGGTGTCACCCTCGCGCACCCGGATGAAGCTCCCGGGCGTGGTGCCACCAAAGGTCCAAAACGTGTAGCGAACACCTTCGGAGATTTCCTTCTCGATCTCGCGCACTTCGAGTTCCACGATGACCTTGGCGGGTCGCGTGCGGTGAGTCGGCGGCGGCACATTCGGGGGTGAGGTAAGGATGGCGTGGATGGGCGCGCCGAGGGAATCCGCCGTGTCGCTGCCTGCTGCCTTGCTTTCGGCTGCCCACGCGCTTGCCGTCACGCTGCTGAGTGCGCCGACAATCAATATTGGAATCCATAGTTTCAAGGTCATTGACATTTTCTCCCGATTAACCTGGTTTGCCGTCGAGGCGCGGTCCCAAAAGGATGGGACTGTAGAAGCCAACAAACAGCGCAAATGATGCGGTCCAAAAAAGGGCGGCGAGCGCGATAACCGTGGGATAACTCACGCCCGGCACCAGCAATCCAAACACGCGAATCAGGGTCGCCACCGTGAGCAGTATGTAAGCCAGCGTCGTAATCGAATGCACGCGAAGCGGCCGCCCGGTGTGCCCGAGCGATGCCCGTGTCATTACGGCCGTGATCATGGTCGTCACCGCTCCGATGGTGAGGGCATGCAGCCAAAAGGCAGCGAACGCGTAGCCGCCAAGGAGCGCCGCGGCTTTCAGCGCGAAGCCAATCGGGAGCCAGACATAGGCAAGATGCAAAATCCACACGATCGGCTGATGTGCCGTGAGCAAGGGCCGCCATTGCGAGAATTTAAGCGTCTGGATGACTGCCGCGACCGCGGCAATCCAGCCGGCAAGATGGCTGTCAGGCCAGAGGATATCGCCGACGATGACGCAGAGCATGACCGCGATCGATGCAACCGTGAGCACCGTACTGGAGCGTAACGTGATTTCGATTCCCCGTTGCCGAAGTGCTGAAGTCGTAAAGGCAGGTACGATTCGGCCACCGATCACGGTAATCAGCAGGAGCGTGATATCGATGCCGGCAATGATGGCCTTGTGTGCGAGTGGCGCGTCGTGATGCATCAATCCAACGTGGAAGACCAAATTCGTCAGCCAGAGAGCCGCGAGCACGGCCAATAGCGGCGTGTTGCGATTGCGCGAACGAATCAGCGGGATCATCACCAAGAGTGCGAGCATCGGCAGAAATGCAAGATCGACGATCGCGGGCAACCACGGCGGCCAGGCGCGGGAGGTGCCGATCAGTATTCGTGCGGCAAGCCACGTGATCGCCAGTGCTATTAGAGGAGCCCCAGCGAAGCCCTTCTGTCCGGTCCAACTGGGAACCGCGGTAAGCATAAAACCCGCGATCGCACAGACGATAAACCCAAATAGCATTTCATGCGCGTGCCAGAGCGTCGGCGGCCAATTAGTACCAATGTCGATTCCCCAGACGAAGCTTAAGGCCCACAGCGGGACCAAGACCATGGCGGCAAGCCCTGCCAGCAAGAACTGCGAGCGAAATCCGTAGGCAAACAGATTGAAAGTCATTCGCGTATGGTACTGACCCTGTGGGGATAAGGGTCTCGTGGATTCCACCTACACTCCCGTGACAAGGCGCAGTGGGCGTGCGCCCCAGCGCTAGCGAGGCTGCGTCGGGTCTGAAAGTCCACGAGATTTCAATATCCGAAGACCCGGGATAGCTGTTGTCTTATTCTTGGTTAAAGAAATGGTACCACCAGCTGGTGTGCCGCACGGCGCCAGGCTAAGGAGTTCTCGTGCTCGCACTCTATTACGAAGATATCAAATGGCTGCATATCGCTTGCGTTGCCCTGTCAGGCAGCCTATTTGTGTCTCGGGGCTTTCTCATGATGGGTAACTCGGTGCACGCAAACACCAAATTTCTCGCTCGCAGCTCCTATGTGATCGACTCGGCACTATTGACTGCCGCCATCTTGCTGACCGTCATCATCCGCCAGTACCCGCTGCGCCAAGCATGGCTTACGGTAAAGGTGGCGCTACTGGTGATTTATATCTTTCTGGGGATATGGGCTTTGCGCCGGGGCAAGACCCGGCGACAACGAATTGCCTGTTTCATTGCCGCTGTGCTGGTGTACGGCTTTATCATCAGTGTCGCCGTGACGCATGATCCTCGAGGTCTGTTTTCAAGACTGTCCGGCTGATCTGACCGCCCGCGCGTCCCTAGCAATTCTGCGACGCCCGTCGCCTCAAATTCCCGGTTTCTCGAATGAGCCACAGTCGGCTGCGTACAACTCCGTATGTTCACGCAGGTTAAGGACCGGTAGAAATAGCGTCATGAAGATTCTCATGTTTGCAAACCCTCCTTGCGTGGACTCTGGAAATATCATGACGGAGACTTCTCGACACCCGTTAGGTCATCAGTTGACGCGCGTCATCGCCATCAACTTGATTTGCCTGGCCCTCTTCATCGCTTTCTGCGCGGTGATGACCTTGGGGTCACCCTCTTTGTTGCTTGCGTTTTGGAATGAGCACCGCGCCACATCGGTGGTCCTCATCATGGTCTCGTTGCTGTTAATCCCCGGCTTAGTCGAGATTGTGCTTTCGCGGTGGAACTCTGGTAAGCCCAGCGACTGATGAAGCTGCAATCGACCCGAAACGCGCGCGCTTCCCGCGCGCGCTGAAAAAGAACAACTGCAGTTGTCGGCGCGTCGTCGCACCGCCGATAGATCAAAAAGCCCGCCGCCCTCACCGGTCGTGAAGGCGCCGATCGGGCGCCGTACTAGGCGTTATCGCCTCGCCCGCTACCAGCGTTAGCTACCGGGCTTAAGCGCCCACACCTTGCACCAACCCGCCGCTGGCACGCTCTTACCCGCAAAAATAGCGCAGGGAGCAAAGGGATCGCTCGCCTTGCCCTGATACTGCGCACAGGTCGCGCACTTTTGCGTCGGCTTGAAGGTGGGATTCGCGGCAGCGTCAACGCTTTTTGCGTCACTCACAAATCCCAGCGCCTTGGCAGTGGGATCATTCGGATCGAGCGTCGGTGGCGCCGCGGCTTTTGCAGCGTCTGACCACAAGCTTAAGATGGGTGCCGTCGCGCCAAAAGCGAGGCTGCCGGTAAGCAACGAGCGGCGCGAGAGTCTGAATTGCATCATGTCTTCCTTTCCGTAGTAGATTCAAATAGTGGTGACCCGGTCAGCGATGAAACAGTACGCGAGGACGGCATGCTTGGATAGCGCGGCTTCTACGTAGGACTTTACGGGTTGCGGCCCTTCACACCACCCGTGACATTGCCGGCTCAGGCGATGCTTGCTGTAGGTAGGCGTCAAAAGTCATCGCCACAACCCGCATTAGAAGCCTTCCCGCCGGCGTCAGCCGCACACCCTCCGTACCGATTTGGATCAGGCCGTCTCGTTCCAGAATCGCGAGTTGCCGCAGTTCTCGCGCGAAGTATTCGCGAAACACCATGCCGTAACGAGACTCAATCACGTGAGGCTGAATGAAGCCGTGGCACATGATCTGCTGGATGACATCGGCGCGGATACAGTCGTCCTCATCCATCAGCGTACCGCGCTGGGAGGGCAGCACGCCGCGCTCGATCGCCGCCTCGTAGTCTTTCAGATTCTTATGGTTTTGCACATAGAGACCCCCCACACGCCCGATGGCACTCACGCCAAAGCTCACCAAGTCTCGATTGGCGTGCGTGGTATAGCCTTGAAAGCTCCGATGCAGACTTCCCAACTGTTTTGCCCGAGCCAAACTGTCGGACGGCAACGCGAAATGATCCAATCCGATGTACACATAACCCGCAGCGCACAGCCGCTCGATCGCCAATTGCAGCAGGCCCATGCGCATCGGCCCATCCGGTAGTTGCTCCGGGCGAATTTTTCCCTGCGCCTTGAACAATTGCGGCATGTGAGCGTAGCCATAGACGGCGAGACGATCGGGCCGCAACGCAATCACCCGCTCGAGCGTCGTGTTAAAGGACTCCCGCGTCTGCAGCGGCAGCCCATAGATCAGGTCAAAATTGATCGATTGAAAACCCAACTCTCGTGCGGCCGTGTAGATGCCTTCCACGAGTTTCGCCGGCTGATCGCGATTGACCGCGCGTTGCACGGCCGGATCGAAATCCTGGACACCTAAGCTTACGCGATTGAACCCAAGCTCTTTGAGCAGCTCCAGCGTGCCGCGAGCCACGGTGCGCGGATCGATTTCAATCGAATAGTCGCGCCCGGGAGAATCAATTAACTGAAATTGCTGCGCCAGTTCCTCCATCAACTTGCTCAGCAATGGCTTCGGCAGAAAGGTCGGCGTGCCGCCGCCCAAATGCAGTTGCTCAACCGGTCGACGCGGATCAAAATGCCGGCCGCGCATTGCGATCTCTCGCTCAAGAGAGTGCAGATATTTTTCCGCCCGCGCCGCATCGCGCGTGATGACTCGAGTGCATCCGCAGTAGAAACACGGGCTGAGACAAAAGGGAACGTGCACGTAGACCGACAGTGGCTGGCGCTTGAGCGCCTGATCGCTCTGTGTGGCGGCCAGGATGTAGTCTCGCGCCGCAATTTCGCCCTTGAATTGCAGGGCGGTAGGATATGAGGTATAGCGTGGGCCCGCCTGGCCGTAGCGCGCCATCATCTCCGCATCAAATTGCACGGTGGTCGAATCGCTCACGGCAGGGTCCTTGGAGTGGATTCCTTCAGCGCCTTCACATTGCCTCAAGGTTCGAGAAGCAACCATAAGTACTTCCGCTTAATCGGAGTGAAGGACCGCGATCATGGATCGCCCCACACCACTGAGCGTGACGGTGTTAGGGCCCCAATGCGCTCGTTGGCCCGCACCATATGCGCGTGTTGATGAGCCCCGGAGAGGATGGCGATCGGCTTGATGCCGTCCACAGACCGCAGGCGACGATGACCGATCCCAACAAACGGGTGGTGCGCGGCGGCGCGAAGCGGCCGCTCGCGTAGCTCAATCCCAGCATGGCGGGCAGGGTCCCCAAACCGAATGCAATCATCTTGGCGCCGCCAGCCCAGGCACTCCCGGCGAACGCCGCGGGCCAGAAGCACCGAGTACACCAGGCCACATGGCAACCAGCCACATTAACATCGCGAGAGTGAGTGCGCGCAGCGCCGGCTGCTTAGGTAACCGTGATGCCAGTGGCGCGATCCGCCGCCACACGAGCGCGCCCCAACGCTCAGGAAGGCGCAGCCAGGGTCCGCGTGAATGCGAGCCGAGCGCGATATTGAGGCCGATCTTATGCCGAGAGACTCACGGATATTCCCTACTGCATGAGGGCATCCGCGAATGCCTAAGGGTTCCTACCTTGTGTAGGCTGTCGCTAAAGCTCGGTGGCCCAACTTTGGAGTGGCAACAATGTTAGATCGAAACCCGGTGGAGTCACCTTTCAAACTCTCGCCGTGTCAGTTCAGACCGAAAGATTTGCTGACACCGGCCGCGTTTGCACACCCCGTCAGCCGCTTCCAGGTCCGCGAGACGCATATCTCGTGGGTCATTCTCACCGGCTTGTACGCCTACAAAGTTAAAAAGAACGTGCATCTGGATTTCGTCGATGCTTCAACCCTTGAGACTAGGCGCTTCTTGTGCGAGGAAGAGCTGCGGCTCAATCGACGTCTCGCACTTGATCTATATATCGACGTAGTGACGATCACGCGCGAAGCGGGGGGGTTGCGCATCGGCGGTCACGGCCCCATCGTGGAATACGCCGTGCGCATGCGACAATTCGATGCCTCACAGGAATTGTCGGTGCTGCTCGAAGGCGACATGCTGGACGAGCACGAATTCGTGGACCTTGGCAGACGATTGGCACGTTTTCACGAAAGCGCGCCAAAGGCCACATGCGACAAGGAATTCACACATACGACGGATCTGCACGATACCGTACTCGGCAATCTCGCCACTCTACTCTCACACCTCGACGCGGAGACACCCCTGCCCGAGATGGGTCTGCTCGTGGACTGGACTCACGATTATCTGCATGATTCTCTGACTCAATTGCGTCTGCGCGAGCAATGCGGTGCCATTCGCGAATGCCATGGCGATTTACACGCCCGCAATATCGTTCGTTGGCGCGGGCAATTGATACCCTTTGATGGGTTGGAGTTTGATCCCAAGCTTCGCTGGATCGACGTCATGAATGACGTCGCGTTCTTAGTGATGGATCTGATGGCGCACGAGCGTCAGGACCTGGCCTGCGCGTTTCTAAACGCCTATCTCGAGCGCACCGGTGACTACGATGGCGTTCGGCATTTGGCGTTCTACTCTGTGTACCGCTCCTTGGTCCGCGCCATGGTCGATTGCTTGGGAGCGGAGAACGATCTTACGCATCGCGAGGATTTTCAAAAACGACTACAGATGCGGATAAAGACTGCCAGCGTATTCGTAAATCAACCCGTGCCGACGCTGTTCATCATGCATGGTGTTTCGGGCTCTGGAAAGTCATGGATGAGTGAAAGGCTTATACCCCAGCTGGGAGCGATCCGAATTCGGTCTGATGCCGAGCGCAAACGGCTCAGTGGCGTTTCTTCATCGTCGCTGGAGACTACCGGATTTGAAGAAGGATTATACACGCCAGCTATGAGCCATCGTACGTACGCGCGCTTACTCGAATGCGCGGACCATTGCTTAAAGGGCGGCTTTAATACCATCGTCGACGCCGCATTTCTCCATGGTGAGGATCGCCGCTTGTTCGCGGATTTGGCTGCAGTAGGCGGATTTCACTTTGTTATCTTGGCGTGTGAGGCCGAGCTTCCTGTTCTCACTCAGCGCGTCGAGCAGCGGGCACGGCAACGGATTGATCCATCGGATGCTGACCTGACGGTGCTCACGGAGCAGCTGAGCATTCTTCAGCCCCTCAGCGCCTCTGAGTGCAGGCGCGCGATCACGTTGGATACAACGACAACACCCGAGGCGTGTCATAAGGCCTTTATCGCCATCAAGGATCGTCTGGCGTCCTTAAGTCTCGCCGTGCCGGCGGCATGAGGTCCAGAGAAGCCGCAGCCAACTATCAGCCTAGCGCAAAAACAGCCACGGCAACCACAGTGCAATGATCATTGCTAAGTGACTGGGACAGAGCCGAAGCGCGAAGGACCGACCCCCCATGGTGAGTGCGACAGCGGCCTTCACGAGAATATTCACCGCGATCGCCAGCAATGGCCGCAAACGCTGCCGGACCCAATTCAAGCCGGAGGCCGCCAGTCGACCCGCCGCCGCGGTGGCCGCGTGCGTATCGATCAATCCTCCGAGCGCAACGGTGACCTGCGCACCCGACGGACCGATAATCGTTTGCAGCAGCGCGGCGAATAGAGACATGGTGGCGAAGGCGGTTGCAAATAAAAAAGCGAATTTGAGCTCAAAGGCGCGCCCGGAGTCAGGTTTCCGCTGGCACGTGGATGCCTTTCACTGATAGCGCGAATGCCAGCCCGTAGACCGTCGCTACGACGCCCATGGCGAGAATGCCGGGCCAAAGATACGGCAGTAGCTTTTGGTTGGTGATAACAATAACGATTATCAGTTCAATTGCGGTGGCGATCGAGGAAAAGGAGGCACCGGCGACAGCGCTGCGCAACAGCGCGGGGTTTGCACGCGTTTGTCGGCCAATGGCGGCAATAGTCAGGATACTCGAGACGAAACCACCACAAAATCCCGCCACCGCCAATCCGACTTGAGTGCCTAGCGTACGACGAGCAAGATACCCTAGGGCGTTGATGCTCAACATCAGAATGGTCAGGCGCCATATCACGCGTAAATTGACGACGCCGAAAGTATCAATCGCCCGGTCGGGCAATAAGGGTAATACTATGAGCGCGGCGCCCGCCAGCAGCGTGGCATCATGCAATTCCTGTTCGGACAGTTGTGAAATCGCGAATCGATGCAGCTTCGATTTCGAACTAATCAGCAACGTCACGATCACGCCGAGCGCCGCGGCGAGCTCAATTTGCCCAACGCTCATGTATCCGATGGCAAAGGTGGCGAGTAAAGCACACTCCGTCGTGAGACCCGGGTACTGAACTTGATTGGCACGATAAGCGACAATACTCAGAATGACCACGCCTGCCCCTGCTACCGCAAGTAGTACATCAGAATGCAGAAGCGCGGACATCGCGCCAAGCAGGGCGACAAGCGTAAATGTGCGCACCCCCGCTGCATTCGATGAAGAACCAGCACTTTTATGCTTCTCGCGATCGAGACCGATGAGCAATCCGACCGCGAGGGCAACCATGAGACTGGTTGCACGAGGATCCCAGAGCGTCAACATGCGATGAATCGAGAGGAGGCAGATGGGGAACAGGTTTTCATGAAACGCCTAGCGGGATCTGCCCAAATGTCACGTTCGTGGTGCAACTGCTGCATGATGCACGCTAACGCCTCACTAAACCCGAATCGTTAACGCGAAATACTTGGGGCCGCCGTTCCTGGCGGCCCCAAGTGCGAAAACCCTGCGACCGGGGCGCCGCGCCGTCGGGAGAACCTAGGCAGCCGACGCCTGAATCAGCGTCACCACAGTCTCCTTTTTGCCCTGTGCCGGGCCGCGAACCAACAGTACGGGCACAGTCGCGGCGCGCACCACGTTCTCCGCATCGCTACCTAAGGCGACACGGGCGAGACCGCGCCGTCCATGTGTTCCCATGACGATAAGGTCAGGCTTCCATTTCTTGGCCTCGGCCAAGATGAGATCCGCGGCCGCTCCACCGATTGATTCAATTAATATCGAATCCACCTTGACGCCTTCCTTCTTAGCGGCCGACTCACCGGCATCCAAAGCCGCCCTGCCGGTCTTAACCAACGAATCGATCAAATTCTGCGGGAAAAATCCCGCGCTATAGGTCATGTCAAGAATGTACTCATTGACGACGTGAACCAGAAGTAACTGACTGCCTTGGACCTTCGCGATCGTAATCGCTTCATGAAGTCCGCGCGTGGAGGTTTCGCTTCCATCGACCGGGACCAATATTCTGCCGTACATGATTTACCCCTCCGTTGCTTATGCTGATGAGACCCCGGTCTGCAACCGAGTGGCCGACAAAGGTGATTTGCCAGGCGCAATTAAATCACCGGCGGTCCCGTTTGACTGCTCGGTGTTGCCGCATCGCGCTACGGCTATTGCGTATGTGCGGATAGAAGCTGCCGCAAGCAATTGCGGGTAATCACGTGGCAATTCGGGATGCCCTCATTGTTCGGCAGCGCCATGCGAGGCAAGGTGTTTCCTTTAACGATAAGGATTTGCGATCTGATGAGCGGCATATTGCATATCGCCTACAAGCTTTTGATCAACGACCGGGCAAAGTACGCGGCTCTTCTCGTTGGCATTACCTTTGCCGTTTTTTTGATGATCGAGATGACCTCCCTCTTCGCAGGCATTCTGACGCGCTCATCCGCCACGGTCATTAATATCGGTGCCTCGATCTGGGTGATGGATCCGGCGATCCAAACGGTAGCGAATACCATTCCGCTGCCTGACTACGTCCTAGACGAGGTCAGGAGCATCCCAGGCGTTAAGTACGCCGTACCGCTCTATTCTGGTGCGGCACTCTTGAAGTTGCCGGATGGTGCCTATCAGGCCGCCAACATCATCGGGCTCGATGACACCAGTCTATTTGGCCGGCCGACGCTCGACGGGGGTAACATCGAGGATATCTACGCCGACAACGCCTTTATCGCGGTCAAGGATTCTGAATTTTATAAGCTCGAGAGCCCGAAAGTCGGTGCCGAGTTCGAGCTGAATGACCACCGCGGCGTGATTGTCGGGATTGCGCACGTTGCATCGAGCGGATTGTTCGGTGTGCCGACACTCTACACGACCTATAACCGCGCCCTTCAGTACATTCCAAGCACGCGCTTCACCATTTCCTACTTACTAGTCGAACCAAAGTCCCGGGCAGACATCGCCTCGATTAAGCAACAAGTCGCGGCCGCGGGATATCTTGCGCTCACGAAGGAGGAATTCGTTCAAAAGATCTCCAACTTCTACAAATTTCAGACCGGCATTGGAACCAACATGCTCATCATGACGGTGATCAGCTTCATCATCGGATTGTCCATTTCAGGTCAGACTTTTTACACGTTCGTAATCGAAAACCTCGAGAAGTTCGGTGCGCTAAAAGCCATCGGGGCCAAAGGGCGCGAACTCATTCTGATGATCCTGTTTCAGGCGACTTTCGTGTCGCTCACCGGATATGGAATGGGTGTGGGCCTCTGCGCGATCATCATCTGGCTGGCGCGGCTCAATTTGCCCGACTATGCCGCCATCATCACCTTCTCGAACCTGGGGTTGGCCTTCATCATGGTGGTCGTGATCGCCGCGATTTCTAGCTACGTCGGTGTCCGCAAGGTCTTAAGAATTGAGCCCTTCGATATCTTCCGAGGCTAATCATGGCGAAAATCGCAATTCAGGCAGTGGGTCTCAATAAATGGTTTGGCGAGGGGGAGGCAAAGACCCATGCTGTCAAGGATGTGAGTTTCGAGGCCTACCTCGGAGAGATTCTTTATGTCGTTGGTCCCTCCGGAAGCGGCAAAACAACGATGCTCAGCATGATCTCCGGCATTTTGCGCCCAAATAGCGGTTCCGTGAACATTGAGGGGTCC
This sequence comes from uncultured Gammaproteobacteria bacterium, assembly GCA_963721095.1. Classification (GTDB taxonomy): domain Bacteria; phylum Pseudomonadota; class Gammaproteobacteria; order Steroidobacterales; family Steroidobacteraceae; genus Bog-1198. The sequence continues at coordinate 461,968 of CAVRHU010000004.1, forward strand.
GAGATTTGGAGTCTTGGCACGGATGCACTCGCGGAATTTCGATTGCACAAGATCGGCTTCGTGTTCCAGGACTTCCACCTCTTTCCGCGCCTGACGACCGCGGAGAACGTGGCAATCCCGCTGATTCTACAAAAGCGCAACTGGGACGAGGCCCTCAAAGAGGCTGAGGTAGATCTCGAAATTGTTGGCTTGAAGGACCGCGCGCAATTGCCGCCGGTAAAACTCAGCGGCGGCGAGCAACAACGCGTCGCGATCGCCAGGGCGATCGTTAGTCGTCCAGACATTTTGATCCTTGATGAGCCAACGGCATCACTCGACGGCGATACCGGTCGGAATATCGTGAGGTTCGTGCGCGAACACATTCTTAACGATGAGCGCTGCATCGTTATCGTGACTCACGACAGCCGTATCTACGAATTTTCGGATCGTATCGTGAAGATGGAGGACGGCAAGATGATGCAAATCGAACGGGCCAATGTGGAGAACCTGAATGCGCAGTAAAGCGATATTCATTGTCTCCGGAATCGGGCTGTTGTTTGCATTCATCAGCGCGATCATGGCAAGCCAGCAACCAAAGGCCCTGCCGCCGGCCTACAACCCCGCGGCCAATCCGTTCACGAAAGGAATTTACGCCAACGGCATCATCGAAAGCGAGCAGGCGCAAGGCGAGAATGTCAATATCTATCCAGAGGTCGCGGGACCGATCACGCAAGTGCTGGTGGCCGAAGGGGCGAAGGTTCATAAGGGCGATCTGCTGCTCAGCATTGATGACTCCGTGCAGCGTGCCACCGCCGAACAGCTGCAATCGCAGGCGGAAGCCGCCCGTGCCATGCTGGAGGAGCTCAAAGCGGAGCCGCGACGGGAAAATCTGGCCGTAGCCACCGCGCAGGTGGAAAATGCGCAAGCCACTCTCAAGAATGCGCAAGATCAGCTCGCCAAACAGGAGCAGTCTTACGCCATCGAAGCGAAATCCGTGAGCCGTGATGCACTGGACAACGCCAGGAATGCGGAAAAGATAGCGGCCACAAACCTCGAAGTCGTCCAGAAGCAATACAGCCTCACCAGGGCTGGCGCCTGGAAGTACGACATCCGCAATCAGGAGAAGCAAACTGCCGCCCTATCTAAGGCCTATTCGGCCTCGGCGGCTTTGCTCGCCAAATACACCATCAGGGCCCCCATCGATGGCGTGGTGCGCTCCATTCAAGCGGCCGTCGGCAGCTATGTCTCGGCGCAAGGCGCCTACGACTCCTACACCGGCGGCCTTAATCCGCTCATCGTGATGAGCACGCCGGATGACCATCTGCAAGTGCGGGTGTATGTCGATGAGATTTTGATTCACCGCCTGCCCGAGGGCTCCAAGATCAACGCCGAGATGTTCGTCCGCGGAACCGATACGCATGTGCCGCTGACATTTACTCGCATTCAACCCTATGTGTCGCCCAAGATCGAACTCTCTGATGCACGCCAAGAACGAGTCGACTTACGCGTGCTGCCGATCATTTTCCACTTTGGCAGCACCAAAACTCTCAACCTCTATCCAGGACAATTGGTGGATGTCTATGTCAGCGCGCAGTAGAGCGTCCTCCGTTATGCGCCGATCCGCGTCGCGGAGATCTCAATTCGCATTCGTCGACATCTGCGTCCTTGTTCTCGTGGCTGGCTGTGCTGTGGGGCCGAACTTTCATCGCCCCGAAGCCCCGCCGGTGACTCAGTATTCGAACGGCAAGCAAACCACTGAGACGGTCTCCGTCAATGGCAGCGCGCAGCGTTTCGAAATGGGAAACTCCGTCGCTCCGGACTGGTGGCACCTGTTCCACTCGTCCGCGCTCGACGCGGTCATCGCCGAGGCGATCGTCAATAACCCCAGCCTCGAAGCGGCCCAGGCGAGCCTCCAATCGAGCCAGGATAACTTGCGCAGCGGATACGGCATTTTTTACCCGTCCGTTGACGCCGACGCGGGCGCTACCCGCGAGCGATATACCTCCGCCAATATCGGGCAAAAATCACCCGGAACTATCTTCAATCTGTTTACATTATCCACCAGTGTCAGTTATGCCTTGGATATCTTCGGCGGTCAGCGGCGTCTCATTGAAAGTCTGCACGCGCAGGTGGAAGTAGCCCACGCCAACGAACAAGCAGCTTATCTCGCGCTGACGAGCAATATCGTCAACACCGTGATCGCGCGAGCCGCCTATCGCGCCGAGGTCGAGGCCACTCGGCAGCTGATAGAACTCCAGAGGGAGCAAGTTCACCTCGCCGAAGTGCAGTCGCGAGCGGGGACCGTAACGTATTCGACCGTATTGAGTTTGCGCAGTCAGCTTGCGGCTTACGAAGCGACCGTTCCGCAACTCGAACAGAAGTCCACTCAGAGCGCTCATCTGTTGACCGCTTTGACCGGTCATGTCCCCGCAGAGTGGAAGGCACCCTATGTAACTCTGACAGATCTCGCTTTACCCGCCGACCTGCCCGTCAGTCTGCCGTCCGCCCTCGTTCGTCAACGACCGGACATTCTTGCCGCGGAGGCCACAGCGCACGCTGCCAGCGCCAACATTGGTGTGACCACCGCCGCACTTCTCCCAAACGTGACCTTGAGCGGAGGTCTTGAGGCTGCCAGCAATTCGGCCACCAGTCTATTTCCAGCCCAAGGTAAAGCATGGAGCGTCGGCGCCGATCTCACCGCACCGCTATTCGAGGGTGGAACACTCTGGTTCAAACGCAAAGCAGCGCTCGACAACTATCGCCAGGCGATGGCGTTATATCGTCAAACGGTATTGGGTGCTTTTGAACAGGTCGCCGACTCCTTGCGCGCGCTCGATCATGATGCGCAAACCCAGCTCGCCGAAGATGAATCGCTCGCGGCCGCAGAGCAAGCGCTGCGACTGATTCAAGCCAACTACCAAGCGGGGCTTGCCACCTACCTTGACGTCCTGAATGCCGACGCCCAATACCATCAGGCCACAATCGCCGACATCCAAGCGAACGCCGTCCGCTACCAGGATACGGTAGCGCTATTTGCCGCCCTCGGCGGCGGGTGGTGGAACGTCGAGCCGCGAGAAGTTGCCGCTGCTACCCCGAGAGGCAAGTCATGAGCTCAAGCGGGAACGAAGATCCATTGAGCGTATTTCCACAACACCGGCGTATCATCGGGATTCGTCGTCAGTCTAACGCAAGAGCAATTATGAAAATACTCCCGGGACTTGTCGCAGTCAGCTTGCTAATTTCCTTCGGCGCATTGGCTCAACATCCAAGCGGCGGCGGCCATGCCGGGCCTGCCGTCGGGGGTGGGCACATACCGGCGCACGGTCCGCCCGCTAGTTCGGGTCACCCGCATGCCCCCTCGGGCGTAAGCGATCGGCCGGGACATCCCACAGCGCCTCACGTGCATCCCAACGGCGATCGATGGATCGGTCACGACACGGGCCGCAATGATCCGCACTATCACCTCGATCATCCTTGGGAACATGGTCATTTTCCCGGCTCCATCGGATCAGGCCATGTGTGGCGGCTACACGGCGGTGACTACCATCGATTTGGGGTCGGCGCGTTCTTTTTCTCGGTTGCCGCTTTCGATTTCGCCTACTGTGCCGACTGGTTGTGGGATAGCGATGACATCGTGATCTATGACGATCCCGATCATGTCGGTTGGTATCTCGCTTACAATGTGCGGCTGGGCACGTATGTACATGTCACCTATCTAGGTGAGTGACCCCCGATGCCGAGCCTTCGGACATAAGCGATGATGCTCGGTCCGTCGCGCTCGGTATCAACGAAAGACCAGCCAGGCGTTGCCATCGGGGCCACCTAGCTGCGCTGCCAAGCATCCGATCTTTTGCTCCTCAGTCCCGTTCGCGTAATCAGGAATCTAGTGGCGAGTTTGGCAATGCGGTATTTCAGAGAGCTTGCGCGATGCAAACCGAGAGGCATCGAGCTCGAACTAGACTAATGAGCACTTGAATCCCACAGACCCCCTGTCAAACGCCGCCTTGCGCGAATCCATGGCCCTGTTGTGGACGCGCCGCTTTGGCTCGTTTTGGTTCGCAAGTCTACTCTCGAATATTGGAACCTGGGCGCAGCAGGTCGCGCAGCCGTGGCTGTTGCTGAGTCTCGGCGCCTCCTCGTTTTTGGTGGGGCTCGATTCCTTTGCCATGAGTGCGCCCGTGTGGGTGCTGACGCTCGTCGGCGGTATTTTGGCGGACCGTGCCGATCGTCGGCATGTCATCAGTTGGTTTCAATCAGCACAAATGCTGTGCCCCGTGATCATCGTTGGCTTGTTGATGGCGCACGCAGCGCAACCTTGGATGATCATTGCGCTTTCGCTCATCGTCGGGATAACCGATGCCCTGTCGATGCCCTCTTTCTCATCCATTGTTCCCTCGATCGTCGAGCGCAAGCAGATTGGCGTGGGGCTCGCGTTGAACTCTACGCAGTTCAACATCTCGCGCATTATCGGACCGGTGTTGGCTGGCGTATTGATGGCAACTGTCGGTGCCATTGGCTGTTTCATCGTGAGCGCCGCATCGTATGTCCCTTTCATTGGAGTGGCGCTCTTGATTCTCCCGCGCGGCAAAACCGCACACTCGCGCTCCGATCAATTCGATCTGCGACACCCCTATGCAGGTATCGGCGTCATTGTTCGCATGCCGCACTTGCGCAATGCGCTACTGACGACATTCTTCTCGGGCCTGCTGTGCGGCCCATTGCTGACCTTCTGTCCAGTGCTTGTCAAGAACGCTTTTCACGGCGATGCGGGACAATTTAGCTTAAGCGTGAGCGCTTTTGGTCTCGGGGGATTGATCGGGGCCGCGGCGCTGCTAGCTATCTCCCCCACTCTCGACAGACGTCGAATAAGTTCTTGGTTCGCGGCGAGCTTCGGCGCGAGCCTTGTGGCGGCGGCGCTGGTTCCGTGGTTTTGGTCTCTGGTTGCCCTGCTGATTTTGGCGGGAATTTCGATGAGCATTACCAATACGTCAACCAATACGATCGTTCAGTCGGCCGCCAGCACGGAACTGCGAGGCCAAGCAGTTAGCCTTTACATGCTCGCGATGCGTGGCAGCATTGCGTTGGGGAGCCTGGCAACCGGATTGTCCGTGAGCTTACTCGGAGTTCGTGAGGCGTTATTCATCAACGGCGCACTCGCAATCCTGGTGCAGGCAGTTATCGGTCGGCGTTGGCGCGATGCCCAAGTCCCTGGTAGCACAATCGATTAGACGCCGGCCGATTGATCGCTTTGCACCTATCCGGCATCACCTTGCCGGAGCAGAGTGAAGTGTTCTTTCAATTCACACCTATGCCAATCCGCACTTACGCGTATTTCTCTATTAACGAAGAACGCGCACGATGTGAACCGGGTCCACATAGGCGAATCACCAAATGAACCACGTTATACGCGAACAAGTAACGAACTCCTCGATCCGTGTGCCGGTCGCCGTCTCCCCGTCGCACGTGCACCTCACGCCCTGTGCCATCGAACAATTGTTCTGCGATCGCTACCGCCTTCATGAGCAGTGCCGTCTGGGGCTCACTCAATTCGCGGCTGTGGAGTCGGTATTGCTGATCGGCCCGAACGGCCAAACAACCAATGTCCGCGTCATCGGGCCGCCTCGGCAGGCAAATCAAGTGGAATTATCGCGAACCGACACCGTGAAGTTGGGTATCGACGCGCCCAAACGCACGCCGGGTGATATTGAAGGGACACCGGGTATTCTCATTAAGGGACCGAGGACGGAGCTACGGCTCGAATTCGGCGTCATCCGTGCGCTGCCCCATATTCACATGGGTCCTAAGGATGCGGATCGCCTTGGACTCGAAGATCAGGATTGCATTGACGTGGTTAGCGAATCTGATGCCCGACGATTACTGTTTCGAGGTGTGCCGGTGTGCGTATCGGCCGATTATCAGCTGGAACTCCATCTCGATGCAGATGAGGGCGACGCGGCGGGATTAGCGTCCGGAGACTGGGTGACGCTGCGCCCGCGGCTGCCGCACGAATCCGCTGCCATTAACAGCACGTTACTTCCCGGTGTCGCTAACTGATATGCGTGGCGATCGGTAGGCAATATGGGCACGGAAATTGAGCGTAAATTTCTGGTGAAGGGCGGTGCCTGGCGCTCTTCAGGCGAACGCGTCGACATAGCTCAGGGCTACCTGAGCCGTGATGAGAAGCGCGTCGTCAGAGTGCGCACCCTCGATGAGAAGGGATTCATTACGATCAAGGGAATTCGCAACGGCGCGGTTCGCAAGGAGTTCGAGTTTGCAATCCCGTATGCGGATGCCAGCGAGTTGCTAAAGGAAATGTGCCTGCCGCCTTTGATTCACAAGACACGCTATTCGCTGACCTGCTTTGGCTTCCGTTGGACGGTCGATGAGTTCCAATCGCCACGAGCGGGTCTCGTGCTCGCGGAAATCGAAATTCCAAGTGCGGAGTGCATCTTTGGACGGCCCGACTGGATTGGTGAGGAAGTGACGCATGACCCGAGTTACTACAATCAGAACATGTATTAACTATTTCCGCGAAGGCGCTACTCCGTGGCAATTCCCAGCTATTCTCAGAATTTTCGCGACACGCGGCCACCTTGGTGGCGCGCGGTGACATGCTAGGATTTCACGAGATGACTCCGTGTCGCATATCAGTAACTCGGCACTCGCGCCAAACCTTTTGGCCGGTACTGCCGCTTTCTCAACGGCAGGTTGCTGCAGCATTAGAGGGTTCACGACCATTCAAATATTACAAATGCGATTCACCGCGGATTCTCCGTCCGTTTCTGGCCGAATAAATTAATCAACCACGACGCCGTCGCCGCGCATGACCTTGTGAACCGCTCCCGGCCCTCGAAGGCGCGACAGGTAGTCTGCCGTCGCGCTCATTTCCTCATCGTCAAAGGCGCGTAAAAATCGCACCAGATCTTCATCCACGTTGTGCCGGCGCCAGGCGGCCAACTTGTGCATCTGCCCAACTAAATAGCTGTAGTGTTGATTGCGAAGCGATGGCACAAATCCATCCGCGCTACCGTGTCCATCGGCGCTGTGACAACTGGCGCACTGCTCATGAACAATTGCGCTACCAAGTGTCAGGTAGTTCCCCTCCCCGTGTTGGGTACGAGCGACGACGGGCGCCTTGTTCAGAAAGGCGGCAATGTCCACCCAGGCCTGCGGCCCCCGCAGGTCGATCTGCGACAAGACTGCGTGCATCGTATTGCTATCGCGTTCCAGGCCGGCGAAATTGGCCAGCTGCCGCACCAGGTAGTTGAAACGTTGGGAGGCTAAGGCGGGGATTGCTCGGCTCGAATTGCCTTGGGCTTTGAAACCGTGGCAGCGAGCGCAATACTGGGAAAACAGTTCACCGCCGCGATCCGTATGAGCATCGAGCGTGAGTGCCTTTTGGGTGGCTCGATCTACGGCATCTTCGGAGGCAGAAGCGTCAGCACATTGAAGACTAAGAAGCACTGTCATCGCCGCGATGATGCGGACGCCGCGGGTACTGCACTTTGTTGTCACGATGACCACCTCCGAATGACTTGATTGTCCTACGGGGTAAGTATCTTGGAATGCGCGCCCGACGATATGAGGGGTTACCCGTAGCGGACTAGCCGCGCTACGGTGACCGGAGACTGGGTCGCTACGGCTCGGTACATGCGCGCCACCGCCGTCGCAATCGCCCGTTCAGTTCATTTCCGCTAGATGAGAGATGCCATGCTCAGTAGCTACCAAATCCATAGCCCAACGCGCCCGTCGGTACCGCGATGCGCAGGCGTGCGCCGCGTGTCGATTGCGACACTCGACTCCTAAACCCTTCCGGCTTCACGACTAGGATGTCGCAGCTTAGTTCGTCCAATATCCGTTCCGCGGTGTTGCCGATTAGCAGTCGCTTATATCCGGAACGCGAAATAGCGCCCATTACCACAATCGCGCTTCGACTCTTGCGAGCCGCCTCTTCAATCGCGGCAATCGGCTGGCGCGCGATGAGAAATTGACGAGCGCGCGCGATTCGCATCGGTTTTAGCGCTCGCTGGAAGCGCAGCATAGCCAAGTGCTCGGCTTCCTCAGCCAGCCCCTGTACCGCTTGTCCCGACATTCCTTCAGGATAGGTACCCATGGGGAAGCGAGCATACGCATGGACCGCGTGCAGGGTTCCTCGAAGCGCTGTCGACAGTGTCTTGCCAATCTTCAGAATGGTCTGATCAAGTTTCAAAGGTTTCGCATGCGCATGGCCTGGATCGATTGCCGCCAGCACAACGGGATGCCGATAGGGGTGAGAGCTCTTGACCAGCAGCACAGGCACGGGACTTAATCGCACCAATTCCCAATCCGTCAATCGTAATAGCCAGGGCAAGCGATGTCGTCCCGGTTGGAGTGAAGCTACGATCAGATCCGCCTTAGTGACCAGCGCGCGCCGGATAATCGCCTCGTGGCTGGGGTAGTCCCATTCGGCACAGACGGTCACTTTGATACTGTGCGTTCTTAGCTGATCGGCGATCCCCTCCAGCCGACGAAGTGCGCTCTGCCGCACGTCCTGCTCTAAGGAGCCCAATCCCTGTTGACTCAACGCGATCGCGTCGGTGTAAAGAGGCGCCGTTAATCCGTGAAAGAGTTCCAATGGCGCGCCGTAGACCCTTGCAAGCTGTGCTGCCTTGAGCACTGCGGGCAGGTGTTTTCCGTCAAGATCCTTGATCGCTACCACAATTCGACGGACGGCGGACATGGTCGTTCCCCTTGGGTGTACATCGTGCACCGACGATTGCGCGTTTTGCGATGCCTATTCGCTGCTGGCCGCCAACGTCGATGCCAGAGTATTGAGCGGCCACGAAATGCGTGGTATCCGGAATACTACGGATGCAGATGCTTCGACTACGGACTGTCGCGAAGCGCCACGACGTCGGGGTAAACAACCCAGAGACGCGCGTTAGACTCAATCGAGAGCCCTCACGCGAGAATAGAGCGAAATCAATTGCACAACTCGGTAGCGACCGAGTTTGGCTACGCGCATCCCCTTATTTGCGAAGTCATGAGAACGGCACACTATTCATCGCAATGCGCATCACGGGGGGTCATGTGGCCATCATGGAAACAACTGCAAACCGAATTAGACACATAATTGTGGTGGTCGATCCAATGGCAGGCGTGTCGCAAGCGGCGGTCGACAAAGCTTCGATTCTGGCACGACGTCTCAATGCCTCGGTCGAATTGCTCATCTGCGACATCGAGACTGCGCACGAGAATGATTTAATCCGATTGAGCTCGCGCCGGCGGACTCCAAACAGCACCGAGTTCTTCGTTCAGCTTGATCACTTGGCTGCGCCACTGCGCGCGGACGGGATTAAGGTCAAAGGACGAACCATTTATGGCAAGTCATTACACGACTCGCTCCTCTCCTACCTTTGCGAAGAGCCTGCGGATCTCATCGTTAAGGATACACACCACCACTCTCTGGCAAAGCGGACCTTACTGCGAAACACGGATTGGTATTTGGCACATCGTTGCCCGGTTCCGGTTTTGTTCACGAAGACCAAAAAGTGGGCCGCTCAGCCAACCATCATGGCTGCGCTTGGCGCCAAAAGCGCAAGCGCATGTCCGCCGGAATTGGATCGCCAAATTTTGCATTGTGCCGCCGCACTGGCTGGGGGCTTGAAGGGCGATTTGCAAGTGGTACACACCTACGTTCCGGTCGCCCTCGCACGTGCCCGAAATGTGGGTCCCGAACTGGCGACCGAGCTTGAAGTCGAGGATTCGTATGAGCGCAGTCAAATCGAAGCATCCGCGAGCGCCTTTGGCGTAACGCGCGGCCGTCTGCACATCGAAATGGGAACACCCGAGCGCCGTTTGCCGGAATCGGTCGTGGAAAATCACGCCGACGTCATTACCATCGGGGCCTCGCTGCATGGGCGTTGGCATCGTATGTTTGTGGGCAGTACGGCATCATCCGTGCTGGAGTCGCTGCCATGCGATGTTCTCGTCGTCACCCCTCTCAGTTCGTTGTCCAAAGCCGCGGTGTGAGTGACCACGATCGTTGGGCATGCGTTTATTCTGACGAGGCGAATAAGCGAGACTTTGATGATCGGCAATGACGGTACGATCACGGTGCTCGGCGTCAAGGGCACAAGTGCGGATCGGAATTAGCGCACCGAAGGATGTTGAGGTTCACCCGGAGGAAGTCCACAAACGAATCCAGGCCGTGGACTCGCAAGTGAGCTAGATTCAGTCGAATCCCAAATCGGTGGCGTCGATCCTTAAAATCAAGTCGCGCGCTCGATTTGCGTATGGCCCAACCCTCAAGCGACAGCCGCGTAGTCCAGAGACCGGTATTCAGATGCTTCAGGCGAATTCGCCTCCGCGCGTACCAAAAGTACCGGGACTTGAGCTTGTGCGAGAACTTCCGCGGTGTCGCATCCGACGCGGACAGGTCCGCCATTCGCATGACAACCCATGACGATAAGGCTCGCGGGCCATTTTTTCGCCTGATCGAGGATCACATCCGCAGCCGGTCCGACGACAGACTCAAACATAACGCACTCGGGAGCAAAGCCCTCTTGTCGAGCAATGCTTTCCGCTTTGCCGAGAATCCTCTTCCCAGACGCGGTAAGCGATACGATGGCATCTTTGCTGCTATACCCGGCGGTGAAATCATACTCGAGCAGCGGTGCCTTCACGATGTGAAGGAGTCGTAGCTTGCTGCCCTGCGACTTGGCGATTTTGATCGCTTCCCGCAAACCGCACGTCGAGGCCGTGCTGCCGTCGACGGGAACTAAGATTTGTGAATACATGAATTTCTCCGACAATGCCTTTCTGGTGATTGCCTATTTCCTGACGCCAGCGGGGCGGTTGGAATCTAGTAGCCCTTCGGATTGACCGAGACGCGAGATGTAGTCAGCGAGGGCGTCCTTTTCTTGGAGGCCCATGCCGCGAAGCGCGCTGGTCATTTCGGGGGGCGCAAGGTCCTTGTGTAAGCTTGCGGCCGCCTCGATCTGACGCTGCAGATACGGATAGTGCTGTCCGGCGATGCGCGGCACTCGGTTGGCCGGCGCTCCCCTGCCATCATCGCCGTGACACGCTGCGCAGATGTGCGAGTAAATCTCCTGACCGAGACGCAGGTGCTCTCCCGATCCTTCCACCGGCTTAGGGTTCGCTTGCAGCCGCGAAAGATAGTCTGCGACCGCGGCGATATTGTGTTGATCATCAAACGTCTTATGTGCGGCAATGATCTGCATTGCGGTATCCAGGCGTGCCCCAGACCGGAATACGGCCAGCTGCCTTTCCAAGTATCGCTTTTGTTGACCTGCAAGGTTTGGGATGGCTCCGTCCGGCGAGCCCCAAGCGTTGGGTTGGTGGCACACCACACAAGGCGCATAGAGCCGCTGTCCATCGGCGCTTACAGGCGAGGCATGCGCGACTGCGGAGATTGCCAGGGTCAGCAAGACCCGAAGTAGTTGTAGTCGGCGGCGCGAATATAAGCGTTGCATAGACGCGGCCTAAACCTACACCGCCAGGGAATAGACGACCTGGGTAGCGTCGCCGGGATCTCGCTCAGAAGCCATACCAAAATCCTGTGCAAACCTACGCATCGTCTGATTATCCGCAAACTCTGTTGTGTACAACCGTCGAATGCCGTATTGCTGTGCGGACGCTAAGAGATGCTTCATGAGCAGCTTTGCAAGCTCTGTGTGCTGCCATTCATCCGCGACCGTGATCGCCGTTTCGCGAACGTCCGCCTTGTCGCCGAGAGCATAGCGGCACACTCCGATCTCAATTTCACGTCCCTCTTCCTCAACGGTGGCGACAAATGCCATGTTATGGGGACCGTCGACCTCACACAGTCGGCTCGCCTCGGCGGGTGTCAACTCATTGAGCGCGCAAAGAAAGCGGTAGTGTTTCGTCTCGGCGGAAAGCTTTCGAACGAAATCCATTTCCATTGCAGCGTCGGTCGATCGAATCGGCCGTATTGTGACCCAGCGATCATTGATGAGAGCAATTTCGTTCGTCATGGCGGAGGCTCCTTCTGTTGAGTTACATCCTGCATCGATTTCGTTTCGGCCAAAATCCGGAATCTCCGCGTCCGGGTTGGGGTAACTACCTAGCCTGAGTTGCCACCGGTTTGTATCTTGAGGGGTCCGCCATCTGATGAGCGCTTAGTTACCGACAGCGGCTTCTGATTTGAAACAGTTAGAACTGTGCCCAAGCGGCAGCTAAATGACCGTCGCGAGAATGATCATTTCGATCACTCCCGCGACGCGCATGGAACATTATTCTCAGAATTGCACCTGGAGCTTGTTTTCGACTCTCGTCACGCCGGGCGCCGCCCAGGCGGCGACGGCCGCGTCGTCCTTTTCCCTCCAAGAATGAACCGTCCCGTGAAGAATGACGGCCGAATCATCCACATTGACCTTGATGTCCTTCGCATCCAGGGAAGCCAGGCGCTCAAAGGCGCTTTGGATTTTCTGCTTAACGTCCTTTGCTTTGACATCGGACCGCACTTCGATGTCATTTAAGACGCCCTTTACACCGAGTAAGTAGCGCACCGCCTCCTCCGCGATGATCTTCTGATAGCCGTATGACACGCGACCGGACAGGGTGACCCAGCCTTGTTTGACGACCACCTGAATTCCACTCGATTCGAGTGCGAAATGCCATTTGAGAGCATTCGCAGCGGCGGCCGCGATATCCGAGTCCAATCGCTCGCCGGAATTGGGAAGCTTTACCTCAATATCATTGGCGATCGCCCGCACGCCGGCGACCCTCTTTGTAACCTGCTCCGCGGTCCAACGGTCGGAAAAATGCGGTACCGAACCTTGCAGGCTGACAACACCGTCTTCGACCTTGATGAGAATGCCCTTTTCATCGAGGCTCGGATCCCAGCGCAGTTCGTTCTCCACGTCATCACGAATATTTGCATCGGTCTTCATAGGTGACTCCTTAAAGTATTTCAATTGACTGTTAGCGTCCACTATTGTTGGGCGGATCATGAATGCTCGCTATCCGTAGTTCCCGAAGCCTTAGGGGGAAACGCGTATAGGCAATCCCGTCTTCAACGACGAGACTTCAATCCTCATCCGGTTCGCAACGGAAAGAACTCATGAAACGGTTGGCGGGATTCTCTGCCGTTCTACCCCTCGTTGCATCGATTGCTGCGGGACTCGCGAGTTGCGAATCGACTCCGACCGTCCGAGCTGTTCCGCTCGCCCAAACGCGCGGCAAGGCGCTTTATCAGCGCGAATGCGTCGCCTGTCACGCGCAACAGGGCACCGGGGATGCGTTTGCTTCCGTACCGGCGCTTGCCGGCCAGCGTTTCGAATACCTGCGCGAACAAATTGAGAATTTTTCAAGCGACCAGCGACACAGCACACCCATGCGCTGGGCGTTCAACCACGCCTCCACGAGACCGCTTCAATCCGCGGACGATCTAGCAGCCTACTTGTCCCATCTTCCCGCGCAACGTTTCGCCGAGGGTGATCCACGCTTTCATGCCGAAGGAGAGAAGGCTTACGTGGCGCAATGCGCGGCCTGCCACGCCCTAGATGCGCGCGGCAACCCGGCCGGAACCATTCCGGCGCTTCGAGCTCAACACGATGCGTATCTCGTCAATCGCCTGAGACGACTCGGCTCTTCGAGCCCGACAATTCGGATCGCGGCACATCAGGTGGATGATCACACCATGATTGTCATTGCCGCCTATCTTTCTTCCCTGCATGGCGTGAATGACGATTCCGCCGCTCCGCCGCTGTAGTCGCTTCTTGCCCCGAGAGATTTCGAAGCGATGCGACCGGAATCGCGAGTTCCCGGAAACGTTCAAAAATGTCTTCGTGGGCTTTGCTAGTGCTCAAGGGGGTATGAGCACGGCGGCACCATCGAATCGTCCGGCACGAAGGTCGCCGAGGGCTTCATTGGCGCGCTGCATGGGATACGGAGTCGTGTGGGTGGCGATATGCCAATTTGGGACGGAACTTAGGAAATCGATACCATCTTGGCGCGTGAGATTCGCCACCGACACGATTTCCCGCTCTTCCCATAGAAGGTCATACGAAAAGCTCGGGATCGCGCTCATGTGAATACCGGCGCAGACGACGCGGCCGCCCTTACGTACGGCGCGCAATGCTTTTGGGATCAACGCTCCATCCGGGGCGAAGATGATTGCCGCATCCAGCGCGCGCGGTGGCAATTCGGTGGAATCACCCGCCCAAGCCGCACCCAGCGATCGCGCAAACGCTTGAGTTGAGGTATCTCCCGGCCGAGTCAACGCATAAATCGTACGCCCCTGCCATTGAGCGACTTGCGCCATCAAGTGAGCCGCGGCGCCAAATCCATACAAGCCGACGTGCCGCGCGCTTCCCGCGCGCACCAGAGCCCGCCAGCCGATGAGGCCGGCGCACAACAGCGGCGCGAGCGCCTCGTCGGTGTAACCATCGGGTAGGGGAAAGACATAGCGGGCATTCGCGATGACTGAGGTTGCGAATCCGCCGTCACGGGTGTACCCGGTGAATTGTGGATCATCGCAAAGATTCTCGTGTCCGTGAATGCAGTAGCTGCAGACCCCACAGGTGTGTGCGAGCCAGGGGATACCCACCCGATCGCCAATGTTGAGCCCCAAGGCTACATCGGCGCCCACCGCGTCAATTCGCCCCACTACTTCATGCCCCGGAATCAAAGGCAGTTTGGGATTGGCCAGTTCACCGTCGATCACGTGCAGATCCGTGCGGCACACCCCGCAGGCATGCACCTTTACACGGATCTCACCCGGGCCCAGATTTCGATCGGGAAGCTCCGTCCATTCAAGAGCTGTCCGGGGGGATGTGAGCACCATCGCGCGCATAAAGATTGCCTCGAATGGAAGTACCGGGCTCGGGCCGCTGATGCCCGCGCACGCATATTTTTAAGCGCCTTTGACGAGCGCTGCTATCCGCACTTTCACCCAATCGACTGCGGGACGCCACATGATCGTCAATAGCGACTTCGGCAATTACGGATGGCCGACGAGCGAAGCATCTCGCAAGATGCAATATCAAGCCGCACTTCGCTGTGGCGATCCTAAGCGGAGCCTCTCATGAATCCCGAATCGCAAGCCCAGTGTAGCGAGGAACTTCGCGCACTCAACGCCTATTGGCGGGCCGCGAATTATCTTGCCGTGGGAATGATTTACTTGCGGGCGAATCCGCTGCTACGAGAGCCGCTCGCCCCCGAACACATCAAAGCTCGGCTTCTGGGGCACTGGGGCTCGGATCCTGGTCAATCCTTTACCTGGCTGCATCTTAACCGCGTTATCCGCAAGCACGATTTGAACCTGTTGTACGTCTCTGGGCCGGGACACGGCGCGCCGGCCACGCTGGCGAATAGCTACCTGGAGGGCTATTACTCCGAACTCTACCCCGAATGCAGCCAAGATGCGGCCGGCATGCTGCGCTTCTTCCGCCAGTTCTCCTTCCCCGGTGGCATCGGAAGCCACTGTACGCCAGAAACACCCGGCTCGATCCACGAAGGCGGCGAGCTAGGATATAGCCTCTCCCACGCGTACGGCGCAGCCTTCGACAATCCGGATTTGATCGTCGCTTGCATGGTGGGCGATGGCGAGGCGGAGACGGGTCCGCTTGCCACTGCGTGGCACTCAAATAAATTCTTAAACCCCATTCGCGACGGCGCAGTGCTCCCTGTGCTGCACCTGAACGGCTACAAAATCGCCAACCCCACCATCCTTGCGCGCATTTCACGCAATGAACTTGAGCATCTGTTTCTCGGGCTCGGCTACACCCCTCACTTCGTCGAGGGCAGCGATCCGGACACCATGCATCGAGCCATGGCGACCACGGTGGAGAAATGCGTGCTCGACATCCGTGATATCCAAGCCAAGGCCCGCGCCACCGGGCGCTTCGAACGGCCAGCGTGGCCCATGATCGTCCTGCGCTCTCCCAAAGGCTGGACCGGACCTAAGTTTGTGAACGGTCACAAGGTCGAGGATTTTTGGCGCGCGCATCAGGTGCCGGTGCTCGATCCGGTCACCAACCCGGCGAGCCTTAAAATTCTCGAAGATTGGATGAGAAGCTACAAGCCTGAAGAGCTATTTGACCATTCAGGGAAGCTGCAATCGGAGCTGCAGCAATTGGCTCCGCAGGGACCGCGTCGCATCAGCGCTAATCCTCACGCGAATGGCGGGCTGATTCGAACCCCGCTGAATTTGCCCGATTTTAAAGACTACGCGGTGGCAGTCCTAAGTCCTGGCAAGCACTACATCTCCCCCACCGCCACGTTGGCGACATTCCTGGCCGAGGTCATGCGCCGTAATATGAGCACATTTCGCGTCTTTGGTCCCGACGAAACCGCGTCGAATAAACTCGATGGCATCTTCGACGCATCGAAGAAGACCTGGGTCGCCGAGTATCGGTCCGAGGATGCCGATGGCACGGAAATCGCCGTGGATGGACGAGTCATGGAAATGCTCAGCGAACATACTCTTGAGGGGTGGTTTGAAGGTTATGTGCTCACAGGCCGCCATGGCTTCTTTTCGACCTACGAATCCTTTGTGCACGTGATTGACTCGATGTTCAATCAGCATGCCAAATGGTTGGAGAAGTCCAAAAATTCGGTCGAATGGCGCGCGCCCATTTCGTCCATCAATTTGTTGATCACCTCACTAGTCTGGCGCCAAGATCACAACGGGTTTACTCATCAGGATCCCGGCTTTCTGGATGTGGTGACTAACAAGAGTCCGGATGTCGTTCGGATTTATCTGCCGCCGGATGCGAATTGCCTGTTGAGCGTCGCCGACCACTGCTTGCGCTCCAAGGACTACTTCAACGTGATTGTCGCGGATAAACAGCCGCATTTGACGCTGCTCAATATGGATGCAGCCATAACGCACTGCAACAAAGGCGTCGGGGTCTGGGACTGGGCGAGCACAGATGGAAACGAGGAGCCGGATGTGGTTTTGGCTTGCGCCGGCGATGTTCCCACCATGGAGGCGTTGGCAGCGGTTGCCATCCTGAAGCAGCACTTCCCGGCGCTGAAGATGCGTTTCGTGAACGTCGTCGATCTATTTCGCCTGATGCCAGAGCGGGAGCATCCGCATGGCCTCTCCGATCGAGATTTCGATTGCCTGTTCACGAAAGATAAACCGGTGATCTTCAATTTCCACAGCTACGCCTCCCTCGTTCACAAACTCGCCTATCGTCGAACCAATCATGCCAATTTCCATGTGCGTGGCTACAAGGAGAAAGGCAATATCAACACGCCCCTGGAATTGGCGATTATTAATCAAATCGACCGTTACAATCTCGCCATCGATGTGATCGACCGCGTTCCTCAGCTGCAAGAAACCGCGGCTCACGTCAAGGATCGGCTGAAAGATCAAATCATTGAGCATTTAGCCTACGCGCATGCGGAGGGAGTCGATAATCCGCAAATACGCAATTGGCGATGGCCTGCCGCGGTGAATGATTCGTGATCGATTAGCCCTCATCTGGAAGTCCCCGCATTCAATGAGCGTGTCAAGGCTGCCTCGTGGGCCCCAGGGTTGGGATTCAAGCGCTGGAATCCGCATTCAAGTAAAAAGTCGCGGCGCGTATTCCTTTTGGACCATTCGTATCGGGCATCGCTTGGCGTGGACGCCGCGCGCTTCCGTGGGACAACTGATGAGCGCTCACCCGGCGCTGAAGTATTGGCGAACCTTGGCACTGATCTGGCGATCCGTGAGTTTGTCAGACGTCTCCAGAGCACTCACCCGTGATCCAAGCCGCTGATGTTCGAGGCGACGCTTCAATTCCCCTTTGGCTTCACCAGGGCCGAAAATGAACATTGCGTCGGCAGTCGCGATCTTGCCGATGACGATGTCGTAGAATGCATTCATGTGTCCGGTCAACGCGCGTTGCCGTTTATCGTCCGCCGGCACCTGATGTGCCTCGTAGCGACCCTTCAGCGGTGAATCTCCGGTGCGTTCTGGGTGTTTCTCGATATTCGAGGATATGGTGTCGATCTGTTCGCCGTCGTCGAGGACAGTCACGATCACGGCTTTGCGATGATCGATCCAAATACCGGTCCTATTCGTCATGGCATCTCTCCAGAAGTAGGCGTGCAGGTAAAACTTGCGAGTCATGAAAATACGATTCGGCGGTTTTTAGCAGTACGTCACACAATTTCACGGTGTGACATCAGCTTGCGCTGCGGATCAGATCCGGAAAATACGGGAATGCCGCAACGCTACGCATTGATCGCAACCTGGCTTCGGGTAACCCGGATGGTCAGCTTTCCCTGGACGTAGCAACATGCGAATCAGCCGCTGCAATGGCGCTAGGAATTCATATGAAAAGATCTGACACCGACATTCGCCGCGATGTGGAAGCAGAGCTGCAATGGGACCCGAGCATCGATGACCGCAAAATAGGCGTTATCGTTAGCGACGGCATCGTAACGCTAACCGGTGAAGTGACGCACCTAACGGGACGCTGGGCGGCCGAGGACATTGCCAAGCGGGTGAGCGGCGTTCGCGCGATCGCCAATGAGGTTGAGGTGAAGCTGCCTTCGACGGGAATTCGCTCGGACACGGAAATTGCGGAGGCCGCCGCAAGCGTGCTGCGTTGGAATATTGCTAACGCCTCCTCGGCCATTACCCCTATCGTCCACCAAGGCTGCGTGACCTTAAGCGGCAAGGTGATGTGGGGCTTTCAGAAAGTAGCCGCCGAACGCTCGGTTCGCAGCCTGTCAGGCGTGCGACACGTGACGAACGATATCCTTGTCTCCTCAAGCATCAAGGCAGCGGATGTCAAACAGCGGATCGAAGAGGCCCTCAAACGAATTTCCTTGCAGGAGGCGGAGCAGATCCATGTGCAGGTCATCAATTCCACCATCACCCTAAGTGGCCGAGTACATTCCTGGCAGGAGCAATCTGATGCCCTTGCAGCTGCTTGGATGATCCCTGGCGTCGGGCAGATAGAAAATCGACTGGAACTGCGCTAGTGACTCTAAACCGGCACCTTATCCATGGAACTTGAGGAAGCGATCACCGGCCGTCGATCGGTGCGCGCATTCACGCACGCGGTCGTTGATCCAATTCTCATCGAGCAACTGATTCAAGCTGCAGTGCAGGCGCCAAGCGCGATGAACCGACAGCCGTGGGTTTTTACCGTGGTCCGCAATCAGAGTGACTTGCTTCACTTATCTCACGAAGCAAAGCGCTATTTACTAGCCACAGCCGAGCCGAGCAAAGAAAGCGACCAGCTCCACGCGATGCTGAACGACGCCAATTTCAACATTTTCTATCACGCGCCAGCGTTGATCGTGATCTCAGCACGCGAGACGGCGCCCTGGGCGATCGAAGATTGTGCGCTCGCGGCGCAAAATCTTATGCTGAAAGCCCACGCGATGGCACTTGGGTCGTGTTGGATTGGCTTTGCGCAAAGCTTCCTCAACACGCCACAGGGCAAGGACGTTCTGCATCTGTCGGTCAACTGCCTTGCCGTTGCGCCCATTATCGTGGGTCATCCCAAACTTGGCGCACGTCAGATGCCCCGCAATGCTCCTGAAACTCATTGGTTGGATTGAAAGTGCGTTGGGTTGCGGATTATCTATTTAAGGCTTGGTGGATCCACCGTGTCCCACAAGTGAAGCAACGCGACTCGCGATTCGTCGTAATTTCCCCGTAACCGCTTCCATCGAGTGTCACACTGCTTGCGAAGGGTCTTTCGCGCAACGCGAGACGTCGCGCCGTATTTCGACAGATCCCTCAGTACCACCAGGTCATGAAGCTGACCGAGGCTATCCTGGAGCCCTTTGAGCAGTCGCACTTCTCGTGCACTCACCAGACCAGCACCGAACCTCGCGCTTTCCTGCAAGAAGTAGCGCAGGCGCTTGACTTTGATCCGCAGTCGATGCAGAGCATGTTCAGAGCCTCTGGCATTTCGTAGTCGCGCCCGCATCCGTCGGCGACGATGTGCCAGGAGCGAGGATGTGACAGCAGCGATTGGCGGATTAGACGGGAGAATAAGGGCCGGATCTACGGCGGCTGCCTTAAGTGTCCGTACATCGGCCGACCACGCAGACCTGGCCATTTTAGCTTGCAGCCTGCGTGCCAGCCGTTCGCGCTGCTGATGGAAACCGGAGCTCAACGTGCCAAGCGCATCGCGCTGCCTTCCGTGTGCCCTCTTCACCAGCTCCGCGATATTTTGCCACGCAACATCGGCGTCGCGCAGGGTGCCCAATTCTCCCGTCACGCGCTTGAGGCAATAGTGGTATCGATGCGCCGACGATGGGGATAACTGCGTGCGAAACCCATGTAACAGGGAGCGCAGACGACGCGCTGCGGTACGTGCCTCGTGAACGGTGTCGGGGGTGACGCGCCGCTTGAGCGTCGCGAGTTTAAACTCAAGACGTCGTTGCAACCGCCGCAAGGCGACCTTTAGCGTGACGGCCTTTAAGTGCGCAACTGACCTGTTCGGAGTTTTTTGGGTCGGCACGCTTGGCTCTTGGCAGCGACGCGAGACGAGTCAAGACGCGAGATCCGCGCCGCCGCGAGATGGCTTTAGTTTTTCCAGCTGGCGCTTTGCGTTCTCATAAGCCGAACGCAGCGGGCTATGACTGGTAGCTGGCCCAGCATCAGCTTGTCGCGCGCTTTCGGCATGGATCTGCGCTCCGGGCACGCTCACGTGAATCTTGACCCGAAACGGGACGCCGCCCGCTGTCTCGGGGACACCCTCGAGTACGATATGGCATGCGGTCATGCGGTCGTTGAGCCGCTGCAGGCGGCCGCCGACGTCCCGCGCCGAGGCCTCCAGCGCTCCTGATCGGGGCAAATGGCGGAAAGTCAAAGTCACTGGCGAACTCATGGGCGAAATCCATTTGAAACGATAGGCTTAGTATCGGCTCGCCCGGCGGTCGTTTAAATACGTAGATTCCCGTGGACCATTGCGGTTCAGTTCCCTTCGTTTGACATGCTCATTTGCAGTTTCACCAAATGGGCGACGGACCGGGCGCCCATTTTTTCCATGACTTTCGCACGGTGAATTTCCACGGTTCGCTCGCTCAAGCCCAAATCGATAGCAATGACTTTGTTGGCAGCGCCATCAACCACCAAGGCCATCACTTGCTTCTCCCGCGGCGTGAGTGATTCGAAGTGTTGCGACACATCGGCGCGGCGCGCCAAGGTGTTTCGGTTCTCTTGATCTTGTTTCAAAGCATGGTTGATTCGGTCGAGCAAGTCCTGATCTCGGAAGGGCTTCTGCACGAATTCAAAGGCACCCTCTTTCATGGCTTGGACCGCCATCGGCACATCGCCGTGTCCGGTGACGAAAATTACCGGCAACATTGAGCCCATACGATTCAGATGCTGCTGCACTTCGAGTCCACTCATGCCCGGCATGCGAATATCGAGCACTAGGCAGCCCGCCGCGTCCGCCTTGAATTTATCCAAGAACTCCTTAGGACTCGCGAAGGCTGCAGTCTTATACCCGACCGTATTGAGCAGCAGGCTCAGGGCGCGACGCATGCCATCGTCGTCATCCACGATATAGACGGTGGCTGCGCTTACGGCAACTTCGGGTTTAGCCATGGTGAAGTCCTCAAGACGAGGCGATCGGTAGACGAAACCAGAACCGGCTGCCGCTTGGGTTGACCTTGTCAAACCCGATGTTGCCCTCGTGAGCCTCGATGCTTGCACGACTTGATGCTAGTCCCAACCCGGTACCGCCCGACTTGGTCGTAAAGAACGGCCGGAACAGCTTCTCGGCGAACTCCGCCCGCACCCCCGCCCCGGAATCGATGATGCTGGTCTCGACGGCGTAGCGATCCGCTCGTACCTCGATGAGAACTTGGGCCTTGTCCGCCTGGGAACTGGCCTCAATGGCATTCTGCACCAGAGAAAAAAGCACAAGCTGAATCCTTAGACGGTCCACATTGACCTGCGGCAAGGGGGATTGGGCGTCTACTTTGAGGGAAACATCCGCCGCTCGCGCCATTGCCTGCAATGCCGGCACCAGCTCCCCGACGAGTTCCGACATCTGACAGTCGCTACGCGTCGGCTGCGCGTGATCGAACAGGCGTCGAATCCGGCGAATCCCCTCCCCAGCGTTCCTCGCTTCTGCGGAGATATGCTGAAAGACCTCGCGGGCGCGCGGGACGAGTGGTTCTGGGCGGTTTAGGAGTCGATCGCCTGCTTCACCGAAGGTCGCGATCGCGCCAAGCGGTTGGTTAAGCTCATGCGCAATGCCGCTTGCCATCTCTGCCAACGCCGCGGTGCGAGAGAGCTCCATGAGTCGGTTGAGGATACCGTCAGACCCCATCGAATCGCCTTTAAGTTCGTCCAAATTCCACCTGGAGGCTTTAGGAAGTTTGCAAGTCGCATTCCTGGCAGGGCTTTTCAGAAGTTTGCCCGATTTCATAGGCTTAATCACTGTCGGATTCCCGAAGGGATATGCGCCTTCCCCCTACAAGCCACCGGCCGAGGGAGCAGCTTGCGCTGCTCGTGATAGGCTTATTATGGTACGCCGCTCAGGACATCCCGCGCCTTCGGATATGGACAAAATCGCCTCCATTTCGCAGCAGCTGCTGCAATTCTCTCCGGATGCCCTCATTGTGGTGGACTTCGATGGCGTGATTCTCTTTGCCAATGCCACCTCGCGCGCCCTGTTCGGCTATTCCCGAGAGCAACTCGTCGGTCAAAACATCGATATGCTCGTGCCGGAGCGCTTTCGTTTTCGCCACGGCGCCCACGTGGCGGGTTTTCTTCGCGACCCCACGTCGCGCGAAATGGGCGCGCGCATCATTGATCTGTTTGCGCGGCGCGCCGATGGGACCGAATTTCCCGCCGGCATTCGCCTAGCCCCGATTCATGAGGCGGACAAGACCTTTGTCGCCGCAGCAATTCGAGATATGACGGAGCGCCGTGCTGCCAACGATGCCCTGGTCGCTGCGCGCGAGGAGGCAGACCGCGCCAATATGGCCAAAACTCGCTTCCTCGCCACGGCGAGCCATGACCTGCGACAGCCGCTGCAAACCATCCGTCTCCTTAACGCATCTTTGCTGACACTCACGCCGGAGACGGGCGAGCAACATGAGCTATTGCGCCGTCAGGAGTCAGCCATCGACAGTGCCGGTCGAATGATCAATGCGTTGCTCGATATTACGCGCCTGGAGTCCGGTGCGATCGAGCCGCACTTAGCCCCCATCAACTTGATCTCACTCTATGGCGATCTGAAGCGCGAATATGAGCCCGTGGCGCTGGCGAAGGACGTACGCCTGGAGTTTCCTGAGACTTCGAAAGTCGTGACCGGCGATCGGATGCTCCTAAATCAACTGCTGCAGAACGTTATCGGCAACGCGCTTAAGTACACTGAGAAGGGATTTGTGAAAGTCATCGAGACATCAGATTCGGATGGACTCCTGCTCAGCATTGAGGATTCCGGCTGCGGCATTCCCGGCGACAAATTGGAACGCATTTTTGATGAGTATTACCAAGTCGACCAGTCCGGCACGCAACGATCTGGCGTCGGCTTGGGTCTCGCCATCGTGCGTGAAGTGTCTCGCCTTCTGAGCTATTCAGTTGCCGTCTCCTCGGAGGTTGGCAAGGGCACGCAAGTTCGCGTCCGAATTCCCCTTGACCAGGTCGGCTCCGACGCGCCCCTAGTTGAGGACCCCCACCCGCTCGTCGCAGCACGGCATGCCACATCGACCCGCCTCGTTCTGCTCGAGGACAACGATGCCGTTCGAGCCGCCACGGAGCTGTTTCTGACCCTGGAGGGATACGAGACCCACAGCGCCGCGAGCATTGGCGATGCCGAAGAATTGCTTGCCAATCTGAAGCCGGGCGACTTGCTTATCTCGGACTATCATCTCAATGGCGCGCTGACCGGTTTCGACGTTTTGCAGCAGGTCCGCGCGCAACATCAATGGGAAGTGCCAGCCATTCTCTTGAGCGGAGATCTGCAGTCGATGATGCGCGTGGTAAAAACCTCAATTGCGCGTTGTCGTTTCTTAAGCAAGCCCGTGGATACTCACGCGCTTCTCGCTGCCATATCTGAACTCAGCAGCATCGAATAACGTCGGAGACGCTTGAGGCTACAAGCTCGAGTGGCAAGTACTTACAAGTCGAGGCGCATGCGCCATGATGCTTCCATTTGATCCTTAGTTTCGATTGTTCGCGCATAGCGAGACCCCTCGACGTGTCGATCTGGCTGAGACGCCTCGGCATCACCAACAAACACGCGCTCTATCGTTGTAGGGCACACGAGTATCAGGAAATCTAAGGGTAATCCCCTAGCGCAAGTCGTCCATAGCGTATTTTCAGCTGCGTGCGCTGCCGTTATCCTAAAATCCTGGAATTTCTCTCAGACTCCCTTTTCGAGGTCCCATGCGTAGCATCTCACCGCCTCTCATGAACTTGACTTGGCCTCTCTGGAAAGCGAATTGGCGGGATGTCCTTGCAACCGCGGCCCTCTCAGCCGGAGTTGAAGCCGGTGCCTTGTGCTTGTTCCTTTACATGTTCGTCCAGAGCCCCAGTCGAGTATTACCGGTGGTGGGTGGAAGTCTTCTGATTTTCCTGTTCTTTCACGTGGGCATTTCTGCGTTGCATGCCAAGCTCATCAGCCATCCAGCCCTTTCGGGCGTCGCCGCACCGATCACCTCTGCAGAGTAATGCGGCCCGACAAATATGTGTGCGCGCTGACTGTAGCGCCGTGTAGACAATTCGGAATCTTGTTTAGCGCAAGAGGAGCATACGGCGAGTCCGCTATCCTCATGCGAACAGATGGGTCAGCCGGGATGAACCGGAACACCCGCAATGCCGTGAGCGGAATCCCGTATCGAATATTTGGGCAATCGCGCTGATCATGGATCGCAAGCCCCTTACGTATGTACGTGGAGAAACCCATGATTAAAACCATCCTGGTTCCGATTAGCGGCAGCGATACCGACGCACGGGTGTTTTCCGCCGCGTTGTCGGTCGCGCGCCCCTTGGCGGCGCACCTTAAGTTCTTTCACGTCCGGCTCTCGGCTTGCGAGGCGGCCATTCGAACGCGTCATGTCGAATACTGCGTGGGACCCGCGATCAATTCGGCCCTGCACGCCCTGGAGCAAGACCAGGCAGAGCGCTCTGAAACGGCGATCGAACAGGCCAAGGCATTTTGCGCCATCGAGGGCATTTCGCTTTGCGAGAGCCCCGGTGTCACGACCACCGTCACCGCAGAGATTATTGAGGAGACCGACCAGGCGGAATCACGGCTGCTGAACCATGCTCGGCATAGCGACCTACTGGTGCTCGCTCGTCCCGCGCATGAGGACTTGATGCCCTACTATTTAATCGAAAGGCTGCTCCTCGGCAGTGGTCGCCCCATCCTCATTGCCCCGGAATCGCGCCCCGCACAGTGCTCCGGCACGATTGTGATCGCGTGGCAAGAGACGCCGTCTGCCGCGCGCGCACTGACGGCGGCGCTCCCATTGATAAAGTGTGCTCAGCGCGTGGTGCTCGTCAATGTCGGGGAACCGCACAGCGCAACACATCCTGATCTCGATAGGGTGGCCGCCCAACTCAGCTGGCATGGCATATGTTCCGAGGCCCGCTATCTGACGGGCACGCCCAAGAGCGCCTCGCAGGTCTTGCTACAAAGTGCTTCGGATTTGAATCCAGAGATCTTGGTGGTCGGAGGCTACAGTCACCGACCGCTGCAGGAGATGATTTTTGGCGGCGTGACGCGAGCGCTCCTTGCGCAGGCGGAGACTCCGATCTTTATGATGCATTGACCGACTCACGAGCCGGGCATCGCCGCTGCGAAGATACTGACCGGCAAATCATTCAGGGCGCGATGCATGTCACATCGGTGATGAGTTCATCGTCGGCGGCGACGGAGGGATGCCGCGCCGCGTTGCACAGAACTGAATCGAACACGGCTGACTCAAGACCGTTTCGGACGGTGGAAAAGTTCGGCGACATAGCGAACCTCCGCTCAGATAGTTGCGACACCAAGACTCTACCGCGCCCGATTCCTTGGATCTTTGGGACCAATCCCCCCAAAGGAGCGAGGCAAACGCGTATTGGAGCGGATGCAGACCACAGTTTCCGTGGTCGATTTCGGTGCGCGTGCGTTACGAGCTCAGCCGCGCCTTGTCGGCGGGTCGATGCACGGCACTGACCACTGCGGCTACGCTGAACATGATCAACCCGTTAGTGCGTGGATCAAAATACGAGCCGTGGATCGGAAACGACTGCCAGCACACGTTCGATATTGCGTGAAAGAGCGCCGCGGCGAACACACTGTTACCTGTGTTGTTGTAGAGCCAAACCATCACAACACGCAGCGCTACGGTGCCGACGCACCACCATGCAATCCAGTTCAGGGCTCGATGAGTCTGTAACAAAGACGGAATGTGCCAAGCGGCCCATACCATTCCAAGCAGGAGAGCGGCCAAACGCGTGTGCCAACGTTTCTGCAAGAGATCGATGGCGTATCCGGACCATCCCAGTTCCTCTCCCAAGGCGGCTACAAAGAACATCGCCAGCAGCTCGAGTGTCGCGGCAATAGCGATGTGCGGCGCGGGGATCGGCACTCCCATCGCGCGCCCAACAATGAATGACAACGCCGCAACGGCTGGCAACAAAAAAAAGATCGGTACAAACCGCATTTTTGTGGCCAGTCGCTTGTAGTCGAAAGATCTCATCAGCAGCGCCTTCACGCCTGCTAGCTTGCTCTCTTGATAGACAAGAATGATTGCCGCCAAGACCGGGCAGACGGCCGCCAGCGCAGCCACAGGGAGACCCGGCAGCAGCTGAAATCCCGTCACGGCCCCGATTACCCAAAACGGGGTCGTCAGCGCAAATACCAACAGAAAGAACTTTAGAGACGATCTGCTAGCTACTGGATCAGGAGCCGAGAGCTTATTTTTGATTGACTTCAGAAATCGTTCCATCCCACGCATAGCAACGCCATTCTACATACCGCATCTTGCAGTGATTGATTGGCCGCGATCGATGATCACCCGTGGCCGCGCCCATGCAGCGCGCCACTCGGCGCTATTTTATGTCCCGTCGAACCCTTGGCGATGGACTATGCCCGAACGCGCCCGACCAATCATGCTCAAGGGCGCGAATCCGCGCGACAATGGAAATAAAGAACGCTGTCGACCACCCTAGCAAGATGACGCCGTTGGCGCCCTCAATCGCCCCCAGGACCCGCCAGGTCTTTGACAACGTCAGATCGCCGTCACCAATAGTCGCATAGGTGGCGGTCGAGAAATAAAGTGCATCTTCGAACGAGCGAATCGCCCCCACCCAGTGATACAGCACTGCATAGCTCCAAATCTCAACGCTGTGCAGAATGAACAAGCCGAAGGAGACTCCGACCAAAACAAGCATCTGCAGTACAAGATGCCGTTCAGTTTGCAGGCGGGTTGAATGACGGTTGGTAGCAGCGATCAAAACGCTCAGACCGATAAGATGCATAACTACAGTTAACGCAGCCATCGCGGTGGCGATAGTAAGCTGCGTTGCGAGACTCTGTGTCATCCTCGACTCCTTTCGCGTTCGTCCGGCGATAATCTCTCGACGATTGACAAACCGTAGTTGCCGGCAATGTTACTCAAGCAACGCCGACTGCCTATACGTACAATCCGCAGCGTGATGCGACGACTCGCGTCAGCACCCTGGCGTTGAAGCGGGTGAATGTGAGCGTTGGCCTGACGGCAGGTGATGCGAAAATCCTCCGCTCTTGATTCCCAATTGATGGGAAACGCGTACTTTCCAGCGCATTTCCCCGCATACCATCCGTGTTCCTTGCGGGATATCGTTCATATCTATCCAATGAATTGCACAGGAGAAGACCATGGGCACTCGTGAAGTTCGCGCACAACACACAATCGAGATGCTCGAGCGCATTGCGGCACTCACGGCACCTCGCAATCTATTGCAGTCCACGATTTTGCCCGCCGGCCCTCTTTGCATGCAAACGTATAGGACGCCAAATACTCCGGAAGAGCGCAACGCGTGCATAGCCGAGGCGGCGTACTTCATCGCAATGCATCGCGGTTTTTCTCCGGGTCATGAGTTGCAAGACTGGCTGACGGCCGAGAATGAGGTAGACGCGCGGCTGATGGGCCCACCCCGAGATTATTGAGCGTGGCAATGCACGTCCATCGAACTCATCGATCCGGCTGGCTTCGGGCGGGCGTACTAGGTGCGAACGACGGGGTGCTGTCTATCTCCGGTCTTATGCTCGGCGTCGCTGCGATGCGCACGACTCCATCTGGCATCCTCGCAGCGGGTATCGCCGGGATCGTCGCCGGGGCGGCGTCAATGGCGGCAGGCGAGTTTGTCTCCGTGAGCTCGCAGGCCGATACCGAACGCGCTGATCTCGATATTGAACAAAAAGCAATTCAGCATGACGCTGCAGCCGAGGGGGCGGAACTTCGCGACATCTATATTCAACGAGGATTGGATCCGGAACTCGCCGCCCAAGTCTCGCAGCAGCTCATGGCTCACGACGCCCTCGGTGCACATGCGCGGGATGATATCGGCATTACGGATGCGCTAACAGCTCGGCCGCTGCAAGCCGCCTTGGCATCTTCGCTCAGCTTTGCGTTGGGTGGAATCCTTCCCTTGATAGCGGACATTTTGTTTCCGCAGGAGGCGCGCCTCGTCATTGCCGTGGCGTCGTTGTTCTTTCTCGCTGCGCTAGGAGCGCTCGCGGCCCAGTTGGGTCGTGCTCCAATCATTCGCGGCGCGTCGCGCGTTCTTATATGGGGCGCATTCGCGATGGGGATCACCACGGCGGTCGGTGCTCTGTTTAGAGTGCCGCCGTAACAGTAAATGCGCTGCCGCTTTTCGAAGGGGCAACTTTCAAAGGGTCTGATCAAGCTTATGGTTGAAGTGTTTCAGGGCTGGCAATGCATCGGTTGCGGAAAGATTGATGTCGACGGCGTATGTATTGGAATTTGCCAAGATAAGAAAGTCGCATTGGTTCTGGCCAGCGATTTCAATTGCTTGCAGGCGCGCAACAAACTACTGGAATCCATCGTTCGGCGCCTGGTGCTCGCTCGACCGCACGCCGACGCATGGGAGCAATCGTACAAGGCGCTGCAGGCGGAAGCGGTAAAGATGCTGACCGAGCCAAAAGAGGACGATCCCAACTAAAAGCAAGCGTGCCCTTCCTGATCTCCTTAACTGGGATCGGCCATCCTCGCCCGTGGCCTTTACGGCGTAATGCCCATTGCCGTCTCTCCGGTGCCCATCGAGACGTCCCCACCGTTGCGTACACGGCGCGCTGTAGCGCCGCCCTAACGCCGTTTATAAGCAATCGCCGCCCGCGCATTCGTACGTACACCCCGCAATGGCTGCGTAGAACTCCCAATATCGCGAAAAATGCATCGTCGATAGGTTCTCAGTGTGTACCACAAAGGAGCAGGACGCGATGAGCCACCTAAGACCGCTTGGATTCCTGGTATTACTCGGCGCATTGCTGGCACCTTGTGCACAGGCGGTACCAAGCTTTGCGCGGCAGACCGGCATGACGTGCGAGGCTTGTCATACCGTTTATCCGGAACTGAATCACTTCGGCCGCATGTTCAAAGCCAATGGTTACACGCTCGACAATTTGCGCCAGGTTCGAGGCATCACAGCGAAAAAGGAAGAGATGCTGGATCTGTCCGGCCTACCGCCGATTTCAGCGATGATCCAGGTGTCTGAGACCCAATTGGCCAAGCCCCTGCCCGACGGAACGGATGCGAATTCACGCTCGCAAAGCGGCACCGCCGGGTTCCCACAACAGCTGAGCCTATTTTACGCCGGCAAAATTGCCCCGCATATCGGAGCATTTATGCAGCTGACCTATTCCAATGATGCGGGAACCATCGGCATCGACAACACCGACTTGCGATTTTCAAATAGCATGGTGTTTGGCGAAGACAACAGCCTCATCTATGGGCTGACGCTCAACAATAACCCGACGGTGCAGGATCTCTGGAACAGCACGCCGGCATTCGGCTTTCCCTACGCCAGCACCAATGCCGGGGTTTCACCATTGGCCGCCACCCAGATTGACGGCGCTTTGGCGCAGGATGTCGCTGGCATTACGGCCTATGCGATGTTGAATGAAGCGTGGTACGCGGAACTGGGTATTTACCGTTCGGCAAAGCAAGGAGTGACCAACCCTATCACCGGCGCGGCCGGACCCCTTGATGGCACGGTCTCCAATGTCATCAAGAATACAGCGCCCTACTTTCGCGTGGCCTACGAGTATCAATGGTCTCGGCATTCGATCGAGGCGGGCGTATACGGCGCTACATTCCAACTTTTTCCGGGCGGAGGCTCATCGGCCGCGCCGGCACCGCTGAACGGTCCGGTCAATAGATTCCGCGATGTAGCCGAAGACTTCCAATATCAATTTATCGCGGACGAACACCTCTTTTCCTTAAGCGGCACGCGCATCCATGAGGCCATGCTGTTGGATGCGAGTTTTGCCGCCGGAGCCAGTGCGAACCCGAACAATGATCTTACGACGGTGCGCTTCAATGCCAACTACTACTACCGCCGCAAGTACGGAGGCACTTTGAGTCTGTTCTCAACCACCGGCAGCGTCGACAGCCTACTGTATTCAGCCGGCGGAGCGCCTGGCGTCGCTACCAGCGCCAATGGCAGTCCAAACACCAAGGGGTGGATCGCCGAGTTCAACTACCTGCCGTGGCTGAATACCAAGATTTCAGCTCAATACACGGGCTACACCAAGTTCAACGGTGGCGGCGCCAACTACGACGGGTTCGGACGCAGTGCCTCCGACAACAACACCGCCTACGTGCTGCTATGGCTTGTGTTCTAACCGGGAGAGCGTTATGTACCGTTACTTAACACTGATTGTGGCGTGTTCCTTGAACATCGCGGCCGCATATTCGGAAGGCGTCGATGCGAGTGATGCTATCGCCGCAAAGCGAATCGCCATCGGCACGTGCGCCAACTGCCACGGACCACACGGGCAAAGCATCTCGCCGAAGTTCCCCGTGCTCGCGGGTCAGCACGCGAGTTATCTGGCAGCACAAATGCATGCGTTCAAAGACCAGAAGCGCGGCGACCCCGACGCCTTGGGATATATGTGGGGAATGACGGCGAATCTCGATGACGCCACGATTGCAGCTCTTGCCGACTATTTCAGCCGTCAGCCCCGCCATGCTGGCCCCAAAGTCGCCGCTGCTGCGATCGATCGCGGCAAGGACTTGTATTTGCACGGCAATACCGCAGAAGGTATCCCGGCGTGTGCGGCCTGTCATGGAGCCAATGCCGAGGGAACGGATGCCTTCCCGCGATTAGCGGGGCAGCACGTGACTTATCTGACCAAGCAGCTGCGCTCGTTTCAGAGTAATTTGCGGGATGTCGCGATCATGCACGGCGTTGCTCAAGGGCTCAAAGTCGAAGAGATGAACGAAGTCGCCATCTTTTTGCAATCGCTGGGACCGTGATCCACAGAGCAGTATTCCTCAAACTAATCCTAAGATCTGATATCAGCAGAAACCGCAAATGCAGCAATTTACCGCGTTTTCTGCGTGATTCGGTTTCATATTAACCAGCGCGCTAGCATAGGTTATTTCTTTGCACGCGCATTCTTGACGAACCCGACCAGCAGCATGATCGCGATGCCACTCACGCCGGACCAGCCGACGTTGTCGCTGACGCCGCCCGCTACCAGACTCTACCGGGGGGTTCGAACGCTTTGCGCAGCATCAAGTACTTCGGAAAGATGGAGCCGGATCCCAGGTCCAGCGCAAGCGATCGAAAGAGGTGCTCACGCTGCTGCGCGGTACCGACAAGAGGATGGCATAAGAGCACTTCGAGTCTGCCCTCAATGAGTTGCGCTGCCTCCAGCACCTGCGATCCACACGCCTTGAACTTGGCGTACATAGGACTGTGCGTAATTGTGAAAGATTCATAGTCGGGCGCATCCGACGTCAGACCCACAAATTGTATGGCGCTCCAGGTCCTCGTACACATGAGCTTACCGACAAATCGCTTGAGATTGGTGGAACAACAAATATCTTGCGCATAATTCTTCTTCTTTTGCGTTTCCGACCTCTATTTTTTAGCCAAGGCGATCATTTGGAGCAAGATCCGGACCCGTGGGCCTACGATGGCTTCCAGGTCGATTCATGAGCGCGAGACTACTTCAAGGCACTACTGAATGTTCCTGCTCCAAGCGCTTGAAGACCTCTTCGCGATGCACAGGGACTTCCTTCGGCGCCGGAATACCGATACGCACTTGTGCGCCGTTGACGCTCATTACCGTAACATCAACGTCATTGCCGATTCTAATGGTCTCACCTACTCGCCTCGTTAGAATCAACACTTGGGCTCTCCCATATCAACGTAGCCGCGTTGGTGGGCCAATACGTTTCATCCTATTGCAGGCTGGACGGTACCCAGCTTCTGCTCTCGCACCATAGTGCGGGCTTCACGCTCGCGCAACCGCACACCGCGTCCGCCAACCGCGCTGGTGTTGCCCTCACCAATTAGCTCGACGCCCATGTCTTCAAGGGCCTGTACCACCTTCACCAATGAATCGACATTCCCCCGAATCAACCCGCCGCTAGTTTCCATTCTTTGAATGGTTGGCAGGGACAACCCTGAGCGTCTTGCCAGGGTGGCCTGGTCGATGCCTAGTAGCGCGCGCGCCGCACGGAGTTGAGGTGCCGTTATCATGTTCTACACATCATTATACATTCTTTTACATTGATAAACCATGTTTAAAGGGTTACTGTAGGACGATATTTGAGGGCTTATAGTGCAGTCGGAATACGCCCAATGATTGCGTTGCTCGAAGCGCAAGCGGCTGGTTGGTGGTCACACAACTGCGCGGGTCGCTCTTGTGGTGTCGCCATGAGATTTGCCATCTCTTGCGGCGCCGGCGCCTATCACTGCTCTTCATCGGAACTTGATCGTACGTCGCAACATCGAGCGGGATGTCAACGTGATCGGCGATTGGCACCGCGATTCGCATAGGCAAGAGTGAATAACATTGAATAAGCGGATTACTAGCTTGCTCGTTCTCGGAGGCCTCACCAACGATCGGCACACAGTGTTTAAATTCAGCGAGCCTGCGGGTACGCCGCGCGAGACGTTGTTCAACGGCCTAAAGAATGGCAGTTACACCAAAGCCTTTTTGATCGAAGAATTGGAATTTCGATCGCTGTGCTTCGCACTCGATGGATGCACTCAAAGCGAGATGCGCCTTGATGATCCCTACGTCTTGGTGAACGAATACACCCGTAAGATGATGGGCTTCTTGGCATTCCAGCCACGCCCCGAACGCGTTCTGATCATTGGGCTCGGCGGTGGTTCTTTGGTTAAATATTGCCACCGGCATTTGCCCACTACGCAGATCACGGCCGTCGAGATTGATCCTGACGTACTTGCGTTGCGATCACAATTCTTCGTCCCTCCGGATGATGAACGACTAAGAATCATTCAGGCAGACGGTGCTGATCACATTGCTCAAATGGTCGATCGAAACGAGCGAGCCAGTGCGATTCTAGTCGACGCATACGATCACAAGGGCATCGCGAATGCAGTCGTCAAAAAATCGTTCCTACAAAATGCGAAACGCAGCCTAGGCACAAACGGTGTCTTTGTGATGAACCTCGTCGCAGAGAGCGCCGAAGCGAAGCGTCACATCGCAACTATTCGGCAAGTCTTTGGAGAGTCCGTGGTCGTTGTCGCCATTCGGGGCGGCTGCAGCAACCTGGTGGTCTTCGCCAGTCGGACGTTGCACGACCCGCAGCGCGTCAAAATAGCCGTGCGCAACGCCAAGCGAATTGAAGACAGATTCGGGCTGTTTTTTCCGACATTGATTCAACACCTGAATGACATCGCAAATCGATGGATCAGCGGGGCGCACCATGTCCTCAAATAGCAATCGGTCGAATTCATCCCCCACGAGCGATGGCCGTGTCCTTGGGCAGACCTTCGCTACGAACAAAGTGGATTTCAAGTCTTTTACCGTCAAGACCGTGAATGCGCCTGGTTTTGAGCATCATCGCCAACTTAAAGAGTGGGTTGCAGAGATCGCCAATTTGACCCAACCGGATGCGGTTTATTGGGCTGATGGATCGCTGGAAGAATATGACCGCATCTGCGCGCAGATGGTCAGCGGTGGTACGTTGATACGCCTCAATCACTCGGCTGGTCGCCGCGCTTTCAGGATATCGATTGGGCCGGTTCGCCGTTTTCCGCTTCCACATTTGCGGCACTCACGCGAGTTGATAGCGAAACGTGGGCGGCCGAGATTTCGGCGCACGGCGATTGGCTCGCGACATTCGGCAACCGTCTGCCTCCTTCATTTGCGCTCAAGCAAGAGCTGCTTGCCTTGCGTTTTCACGGCAAGTTTCCGCTACTTCGTTCCCGGCTGAAGCCATCATGAAGTCACCGATGTTGCTGTTCGATCCGGACCCAGTCGCAGCGGCCATCTTGGCAACCCAGCTGAGGCATGCAGGATTTTCGACCTATGTGGCGCCCGACGGCGACGCGGCGATCTCAAGCGCCGGCGGCAAACAATTTTCTGCGATTGTCGTCATTGCTGACTTGGCGAACTCGCAAATGCGTCATTGTCTGCATCAGATTCGAGTCGCCGACCCTGAAGCATGGCTGATTGTCATTTCGGATCCGACTCTAGGTCACGCTCGTGAGGTGGTTCGCCAACTCGGCGGTGATGCCGCGATGGATGTGCCCTTTACAGTATCGGACTTGGCGCGGCGCTTGAGTGCGGTGCCGGCCCGTGCGCAGCCGGGCGCGGCAAATTTTCCTACGCGTTC
Organism: uncultured Gammaproteobacteria bacterium; assembly: GCA_963721095.1. Lineage (GTDB taxonomy): Bacteria > Pseudomonadota > Gammaproteobacteria > Steroidobacterales > Steroidobacteraceae > Bog-1198. Next base: position 496,705 of record CAVRHU010000004.1, read on the forward strand.
TCTTTAGGCTCGATGCCGCCTTTCAGAACGCGCCAATCGATTTATGTGAAGGTGAAAAGATGAAGCCCAAAGCGCGTCGTGGCGCACGTTACGCCTATGCGGCGCCGTTGTTTCTGCCGCCCGACCTATACACAGTGGGTCCGCTACCCTTTACAGGCCAACATTTCGCCGCGCTGGATGCATGGCTTGCGGAACCGGGTTGGCCTGCCGACCATATGGTTACAGCGATGCTGGAGGGCTATCTGGTTGCGTTCCTCGTATGGCCCATCGAGCTTGCCCCCGGCGCTTGGCTTCCTCGGATTTGGGGGATCCGCGGCTGGAAAGTGGCCGCGAAAATCGCGCAGCCCTCCGCGTATAACCGTTTTATTGCCCTGGTAATTGGCTTGTTTCAAGAACTCGAACGCCGCCTTGCCGCCTCCCCGGCAACCCGCACCTTTGCCTTGGATTGTGACGCGCCCTATCTGTCCGGCCGTTATTTCGCGGGCGCCGCTTGGGCAACTGGTTTCATGACCGCACTACACGAGAATTCGACTGGTCTAGGCTCACGTTCTTCGGCGGTGCGCTCCGCGGTCGAGGATATCGCGCGCTATGCATCGTTGCGATCCGCTAAGGCGAATGCATTGCCTGCCGCGGCTACGGTCTTAAGTCTTGCGGTAATGGTCATCATGTCAGAGCGGCTAACGCAAGGACCGATTGCAACGGTTTCGTCTCACAATGAAGGCTCATTGCGCCTGTCTGTAAAGCCCGCTGCCAAGCGAAAGCTCGAATCTGTGGTCAATGACGCGCACTAGCCAAACGAGATGGTTAAGGCGGCTCCAGAAAAGACCTTCGATACGCCCGCGTACGAGCCATTCGAGTCGCGCCGCCCAACAGGCGGTGGGAGCTCCGCACAATGATGCGAGCGCGAAATTGTCTCTCGCGCGAGGCGGCTTCGCGTGAATACCCGCTTATCCTGACCCAATGTCGAGACACGGCCGCGCGATTATGGCGGCTGCAAAATAGGGGCCTGCACCGAATAACATCGAATTGAACAATCAGAAGCCGTTTGCGCGTGAGAGTTTGGCGATAGTCCGTGGCACTGCACAGGGACTGTAGCAATTGCCTCCATTGCAGACGAGAACTGTATCATGCGGACAGAACTTGACGCCTTCTTCAAAGCCACCGAGCGTTGGCACCTCTCCCTCGCTGAGCGGCGGGCGCTGCTTGGTGCATCCTCCGAGCGGTGGTTGCATTGTCTTCACGACGTCGATCCTCAATTAACTCTGCAGGAATTGGCGCGTGTGCGTGCGGTCATCCAAATCGACCGAACTCTGGCGATGTGTGTGAGCGATCCGCGCGATATGGCGCCGTGGTTTCGAACACTTAAGGTAGTTACTCCTTTCTTAGGTCGCACGCCGCTCGCGCTACTCTTCCGTGAAATGGAGGGGTTCAAAGCCGTCGCCGAGTATCTGGACGCGTGGCAGCAACAGCTGAAACGTAACAAGGAATGACAGTGAAACGGATGCACCGTCGACCCGAAATATTGCACGGTTCTGCGCGGGACTCGGGGGCATCGACGGTGCAGACGCCACCTCGCAGCCCGTCCATTTCCGCTCGTATCTCGAATCGCCCTTCTTACTCTCTAAAGTGAGAATAGCGCATGAGGGTTAATAAAGAGGTCTAGCACGTGACTGAAATGCGGTTAGTCGCGTAGTCAAGTCATCTATCGATGCCGGCGCAGTGAGACAGGCATCCCCGCCGTGGCGGTAAATGAGGTTGCAAGTCTTCGTATCGCAGTGAGGGGCGATAACGATCATCCAGGCTCGTGTGGCAGCGCGCCGCAGATCATCGAGCCAGTCAAGACAATCTTTGTCGTTGAGGTCAGCAATCACGATCAACGTAGCGAAGTAGGCGTCCTTGATCGCTGCCAGAGCCCCCACCCCAGTGCTCTCTGCGCGAGTCGGAAATCCAATCAGCTCCAGTTGCGCAGCGAGCTTGGTTGCCCTATCCGTTTCAGGATCGAGCAGCAAGACCCGTTCGCCCTTTCGCCTACTGGGCATGCCCTGCATCTTAACTCTCCAGCAGCGACAGATTCTCAGTCTGCTCGCATCGGATAGAACCCCGCAGCACAACACCGGATTAAAGCATTTCAATTAAAAGCTTCGATGAGCACATTTCGTGCTGCATCAGATTTAGATTACACACTTTGCCGCAAACTTAAGGTCTTAAGGCGCCGCTTTGGTAATCGCCGTCAAAATGCCACTGAGGATATGCCGGGGACTTGGCGGGCATCCGGGCACCGCCACATCGACCGGGATTACTGTGGAGACGCGACCGCACGTCGCATAGTTCTCGCCGTATATTCCGCCGGTGCAACCGCAATCACCGATTGCAACGACTAGCTTCGGGTCCGGCGTCGCGGCGTAAGTGCGCTGCAGCGCCACCTCCATATTTCTGGTCACCGGCCCCGTCACCAATAGTAAGTCGGCGTGGCGCGGGCTTGCGACAAACCGAATGCCAAGGCCTTCGATATTGTAGAGAGGATTATTAAGCGCATGAATCTCCAACTCGCAACCGTTACACGATCCAGCATCAATTGCTCGAATGCAGAGGGCCCGACCGAGGACTTCAAGAATCCGGGATTGAAGCGCGCCAACGATACGCAGTGACTCGTCACTCGGCGGAGAAGGCTCGGTGATGATCCCTGTGCGACAGATTCTGTTGAGCGTTTTCAGCATGGTTATAAATCGTGTCCGCTGTAGGACAGGTTGAAAGACTTATTGATCAGCGGAAAATCCGGCACGATGTTGTCAATGACGGCATGTTCAATCACCGGCCAGTTCTGCCATGATGGATCTTGCGGGTGACATCGTCGGATCATTCCATCCATGCCTGCTTCCAGTGCGAGAAAGACCGCGCCGCGCCATCCCTCGATCATTCCGACACCTTGTGCACCTTCATCGGGTACTGAAATTGTCACTTGATTTGGCCCCGCAGGCAGCTCCCACAGGAGCTGCTGCACGAGACGCGCAGATTCGGTCACTTCATCGAAGCGAACGGCCACGCGCGCTGCCACATCGCCTTCAGTTTGCCCGATCTTTTTCAGCGCGAGGTGACTATACGGCTCGCAGGGTAGATCGCAGCGCAGGTCAAAGGCCTGTCCGCTCGCGCGTCCTGCCAATCCGGTCAAGCCTAATTGCGCGGCCAGAGTCGGCGTGACGACACCCGCTCCGACAAACCGGTCGCGCAAACCGGCGTGATCGTCGTAGATTGCACGCAGTGCTTTGACCTCCGGAGCAATCGATACGATCGAGTCATCAAGCAAGCGTACTCCGGCGGATGAAAGGTCCACACGCGTGCCGCCCGGTACAACGAAATCCATGAGATAGCGCTGTCCGAGTGCTTGCTCGGTTGCGCGCAACAGCTGCTCCTTGAGCCGCGAGAACTGGCTGAGCCCGAAGGAAAAGCCCGCATCGTTCGCAATCGCGCCAAGATCCCCTAAGTGGTTGGCCAGCCGCTCCAGCTCTAGCGCGAGAGCCCTCAACCAGGCCGTTCGATGGGGTAATCGCGCGGCTGCCATACCTTCCAGCGCTTGGCAATAAGCCCACGAAAAGGCGACGGCGGAGTCGCCCGAGATGCGGGCCGCCAATCCGTGACCTTGAAGCAGCGAGAATTCAGTGAAGCGCCGTTCAATGCCCTTGTGGACATAGCCTAGGCGCTCCTCGAGCCGAAGCACCTTCTCGCCGACCACCGAAAAGCGAAAGTGGCCAGGTTCGATGATACCCGCATGCACAGGCCCGACCGGAATTTCATGCACGCCGTCCCCCTCCACCGGAATGAATGCGTACGTATCAGCAACCGGTGTCGAGGGAGATCGCGGCGTGTGCGCATCAATCAGCGGATGAAAGCTCTCTGGCCAAGCTGAATGACGTAACCACGGGCGCGTATCCGGATCAGTGGAGCGTAATCCTGACAGATCCGCCACGGCGCGCTGCATGCGGCTTGCACTTGGAAACCATTGCTCGATCCCTGGGTAATTGGCCTCCCCTTCCGGTACCGCCAAGCTCAGCACGAGCACGCCCTGGTCAGCCGTATACGCGACTCGGACTCTGTCACGGCCGTCTCGATCGCGACTTGCCCAAAGAGACTGCAATCGACCTCCTCCGGTCGCCACGTGTTCGGCGGCTTGTTGCCATTCGTCGCGTGAGACCATGAGCCCAAGAACTTTTGGCGCGCCCGCGATCACACTCCCTCCGTTTGACTCGGAGTTCTGAGCCGCCTGTTGGAACCATCGTTGCAGAGCCATCTCATTCTCCGCCGATCAGGCGCGCCGCAGCGCGATACCAGTCTGCGAGATAAGGCGGAATGAAGAACCCCAGCAACAGCACCAAACCGAGGTGGACAAACACGGGTACGAGCGCGGGCGGATGTGGCAAACGTTTGGCTGCGGTATCTCCAAATACCATCGATTGAACACGACCAAAGATTGCCGCGAAAGCCACACCGAGCGCCAACAACAATATAGGTGTCGCCCAGGGTTGCTGCTTCATGGCGGTCGTCAAAATAAGAAATTCACTCGCGAATACGCCGAAAGGCGGCGTGCCGAGAATGGCGAGACTGCCCATCATCAATCCCCAACCCACCGTGGGGCTCAAGGTGATGAGTCCGCGAATGTTGTCCATGAGCTGTGAGCCCGCCTTCTGCGTCGCGTGTCCCACGGCAAAGAAAATGGACGATTTGGTGAGTGAATGCACCGTCATATGCAAGAGTGCAGCGAAGTTGGCCACGGGGCCGCCCATTCCAAACGCGAAAGCAACGATCCCCATATGTTCGATCGAGGAATAGGCGAAAAGGCGCTTTACATCGCGTTGTCGCCACAGGAAAAACGCCGCGAGCACCACCGACAACAAGCCAAAACCCATCAGCATACGGCCCGGCAAGGCCGATTTCAGCGAGCCCTCGACGAGCACTTTGCAGCGCACGACGGCGTACATCGCCACATTGAGCAGCAGTCCCGATAAAACCGCGGAAATAGGTGTCGGGCCTTCAGCATGCGCATCCGGCAACCAATTGTGCAGCGGTGCAAGGCCTACCTTGGTCCCGTATCCGACGAGCAGAAAAACGAATGCCAAGCCGAGAACTGAGGGTTCCAGTTGAGCCTTGACCGAATTAAGATGCGTCCAAAGCAGCGCACTGACGCCCTCTGAGCCTAAGACCTTTTCGGCCGCGAAGTACATGAGGATGGTGCCGAACAGGGCCTGGGAAATGCCCACGCCGCAGAGAATGAAATACTTCCAGCCAGCTTCGAGGCTCGCAGGGCTTCGATAGAGTGTCACCAGCAGCACGGTCGATAGGGTTGCAGCCTCCATCGCCACCCACAGGAGCCCCATATTGTTGGTTGTCAAAGCAACCAGCATGGTTGCTATGAACATCTGGTACATGCTGTGATACAGGCGTAGCTGACCAGCCGTTACCCGCCCGTGCTCTGCCTCTATGCGCATATAGGGGCGCGAGAACAATGAAGTGGTCAGGCCGACGAATGAAGTCAGCGTCACCAGAAAAACGTTAAAGGCGTCGATGAAGAATTGCTCGCGTCCGACCGACAGGTTGCCATGCGCAACAACTCTTGCCGTGAGCGCACAGGCAGCGAAGAACGTGACCAATGAAAAGACTACGTTGGCCTCCGGTGCCCAGCGCCGGCCGCCTAATATGCTTAAGGTCAGGGCGCCCAGCAGCGGCGTGCCCAGAAGAACGATGAACTCCACCTTATTGATCCTCCTTCAGAGTTTCGAAGTTCTTCAGGTCGAGACTGTCGAATTGTTCCCTGATCTGAAAGAAAAATACGCCAAGAACCAGCATCGCCACTAAAACATCGAGCGCAACTCCCAGCTCAACGACCATCGGCATGCCGTAAGTGGCACTCATCGCGCCGAAGAACAACCCGTTCTCCATCGATAGGAATCCGACCACTTGCGACATCGCTTTTCGGCGCGTGATCATGGTGAGGAACGCAATGAGGATCACTGCCACGGCGATGCCGATGGAATTGCGCGTGGCGGTGCTCGCCAGCGCCGAAATCGGTTGGGCTAAACCGAATGAAAAAATGACGACCAGTACGCCCACCAGCATGGTCCCAGTGATGTTGAGTAGCGGTTCAGTGTCCCAGTAAACACCCAAGCGCCGGATGAGACGATGCAGTAGCCATGGCAGGAAAATCACCTTAAGCCCTAGGGTCAATAGCGCGGACAAGTACAAGTTATGATCGCCGGTCCGCCAAGCAAGCAATAAGGTCGCGACAAACAACAAAGCTCCTTGCATCGCGAGCAAATTGACCAGGGAGACGATGCGCCGCTGCGAGAGCATGGCGAAAGAAAGCAGCAGCAAGAGCGCGGCGAGTGTGTTCAGCAGTTGAAGATCCCACGACAGCGCATTCATAGTCATGCTCCCAACAACAATCGCACTAACAGTCCGAGCACTGCAAACAGAAACGCCGTTGCCAGAAACTCCGGTGCGCGAAAGACGCGCAGTTTCGCCGATACGGTCTCGATGAACGCCAACGCCGCGCCCGCAACGGCGAGCTTTGCGCTGAGCAACACCACCGACAGGACCAACCCCGACGGCGCGCCGCTGGTCGCGATGCCCCAGGGAATGAATACTGCAAAGCCGATGCACGCATAATTGAAGAGCTTCAACGCCGCGGCCCATTCCATGAGCGCGAGGTGACGTGCGGAATATTCCAGCAGCAACGCTTCGTGAATCATGGTCAATTCAAGATGCGTAGCGGGGTTGTCAACCGGGATACGCGCATTTTCGGCCAGCAGCACCATCGTGAATGCGACCGCGGTAAAGGCGAGACTCGGATTAAGTGTGAAGGTCTGCGCCGAGAGGCGCTCGACAATAATCGGCAACGCCGTGGTGGCGCTGGTCAGGGAAACGACGAAGATAACCACCAGCAGTGCGGGCTCCGCGAGGAATCCGATCATCATTTCGCGGCGCGCACCGAGCGTACCGAAGGCAGTCCCGATGTCCATCGCCGCCAAGGACGAGAACACGCGCGCCGTCGCCAGAAGTCCGACCAGCGCGATCGCGTCCGCGGCTCGCGTGATGGGTAAGCGCGTTGCAACCGAGGGTATGACGGCTGCGGCTGTCACCATCGCGCCAAAGACCACGTACGGCGCAAGCCGGAATAGTTGCGAGGCGTTCTGCGCGATCACCGCCTCTTTGTGGAATAGCTTTCGGATACCGCGGTAGGGCTGCAGAATGCTCGGGGCAGACCGATTCTGTAGCCAAGCTCGGCACTGATTCACCCAGCCGAGAAACACCGGTGCGGCGGCCAGTGCTAAGATAATTCCCATCAATTGGACTGCCCAGTCGAATACCTTCATAGCATGAGCGCCAGCAAGACCACGAGTGTGACGAAACTGTAGAGCAAGTAAGTCGCGATGCGACCTTGCTGCAGCCAAGCGACCTTATCCGCGACTCGCCGAACGAGCGGACCCAAGGGCTCATACAGAGCTCGCCAGATGCGATCGCCAATCTCCAAGCGATACTTAGGCTTTGCGTCGAAGGGGCGCGGCAGCTCGCGAATGAGAAAGAAGAGTGGTTGGAACAGGTGGCGAATCGGCTGACCGAATCCCTCCGCCGTGTCTTGCATGCGACTCGTGAGCCCCCCAAATCCACAGTCCCAAGCAGCCCCTTTACGCACGCGCTGATGATAGAAGATACGAACGCTGAGGATAGCCAACGCCACCACGACCAGAATCACTGCAAAGAACACCAGGGGCGCGTAAGAGGACTCTCGTTCGGGAATCGGCACGAGTAGCCACCAGGGTGCATCGCTCGACGGTAATTCGCCCAACCCCAGTTGCTGAGTGACGATGCTGAACAAGGAAATGACAGTCGTCGGGAAGAATCCTAGCAGTATGCAGCCGAGCGCAAGCCATGCAAGTCCAAGGCGCTCTGCAAATCCAGCGTCGTGGGCCTGTCGCAGGGTGGATTCCCTCGGCTGTCCGAGAAAGATCACGCCAAAGAATTTGACCATGACGTAGCCCGCGAGTGCCGCGGCAAGTGCCAGCAACGCAGCGCCCAGCGGCAGCAGCATGTTGATGAATGCGTGCGGCACCTTGTACGAGAAAAGGAAGGATTGCAGTAGCAACCATTCCGACACGAATCCATTCAAGGGCGGCAATCCAGCAATGGCCAGCGCGCCGATGAGCGTCAACCACGCCACCCAGGGCATGCGATGGATTAGACCGCCCAGGCGCCCTAGATTGCGTTCCCCGGTTGCGTGCAATACTGCACCCGTGCCCAGAAATAGCAGGCTTTTCATGAATGCATGATTGAGCGCATGGTACATGACGGCAATCAACGTGAGCGCCGCCGCGGCCCGCATCCCCACGCCCGCGAACACCATCGCGAGCCCTAGCCCGGTAAACATGATCCCAACGTTCTCAATGGAGGAGTAGGCCAGCAGACGCTTCATGTCAGTTTGTGCGGCTGCAAAAACGACGCCATACAGCGCGCTAAAGAGCCCGAGAGACAACGGCAACAAACCCCACCACCATAGGGGCGGCTGGCCTAAAAGGTCAAAACTGATCCGAATCATTCCGTACAACGCCGTCTCAAGCATGACGCCGCTCATCAAAGCCGAGACGGGCGACGGCGCGGCGGGGTGTGCTTCCGGCAACCATACATGCAGGGGCACAATGCCCGCCTTGGCGCCAAATCCGATCAGCGCAAGACAGAAAGCAACCGTCGCCCAATTTGTACTCAGGTGCGCGCTACGCATCGCATCAAAAGTGAAATGCCAGCTGCCGCCCTGAAGGATGCCAAAGCTCAAGAGAATCGCGATTGCGCCCAAGTGGGCCATCAGCAGGTAGAGAAATCCGGCCTTGCGAATTTCGGGAATGCGGTGCTGGGTGGTGACCAAAAAATACGACGACAGAGCCATGGTTTCCCACGCCAACATGAATGCATACGCGTCATCGGCGAGCAACACGAAGCCCATGCTGGCGAGAAATAAGTGGTATTGCACGCAAAGAAGTCCCGGCGCCGTGCCTTCGCCCTGCCGGAAGTAGCCTGCCGCAAAAATCGAAATTCCGGCAGAGGCGCCGCCGAGGAGCACTAAAAATACGCCCGAGAGTCCATCGAGGCGCAAGTGAACAGGCAAGTCGGGCAACCCGATGGGCAATACGAGCTGTTCGGTGACACGGCTAAGACTTGTTGCGGCAACAACTGCCAGCGCGGCGCCGACAAGGGCGCCCAACGGAAAGAGCGTCCTCCCCACGAATGCGAGACTTAAGGGTCGCACCATCCCCGCGAGCCCAACTACGCACCATGCCGCGAGCAGCAGTCCACAGAGCGTCAATGGCGAGGTGGAACCAAAGCTCATCAGGCGCCGGTTCTCATGGTCGTGAAATGGCTAATACCACATCGAGAAACCGAAGGCTGCCATTTGCGCTCATGTGTGTTCTATTATAATCTTATGCATATTGACCTGTCACCTAATGTGAGTTCAATTTGACTACGGAAGATCGCACCGCTCGGCTTACCATTTTGGTTGACCCACGCAAGAAGGAACTGTTTGAGCGGCTGTGTGCGCAAGAAGATCTGACACCTTCGCAGGTCTTGCGGCGCTTAATACGGGAATACATAGAGCTACGCACCGGCAAGCCATGGACACCCACTGAGGAGCGCCCAAGCGCGGCGCGTCGCCGTGTCTCGGTTCGTCGAACCTGAGTGCCGGGCCTGCGCGTTCTACTTAGCGAAAGGCAAACATATGAGCTCCGCCGCTAAAACTCGCGATACCGCCCATCACGATGGTTCCGATTTGAGCAGCAAACAAGGTGGTGAAGAGGATCATCACTGCGATAGAGGCCTCACCCGAAACACAGATCGTAAATTCCGCACCTGCTGCTTTTGTTGACAACAGCAACATGAAGGCCGAGCTACTTATGCGTGAACGGCTCATTTTAAGCCGTCGCGCCTTCGTAGAGATCGTGATTTGGTAGCTTTCCAAACCGCTTCACGATAGCAGACACACCTTCAAGTACCGTTTGGCCTACATCGCGGATCAACGTTGTGTGCTTCGCTTCGACAATGGGCTGGCAAAGGCGATCACAGGCATATGGATGCGATTGAGGCACCTTATATGTTCTGCCACCTCAAAACGCTACAGGCGGATTTCCGGGCTGCGGTGAACAAGCGGAGAAAGCGAAAATGAACACCGTCACTATCGGCGTGGCTTCGCTTGTCGACACCGAGCGACGTACTTCAGCCGCATTCCGCGGGAAAAAACAAGGTGCGCGCGCATCTCATTCACCTCTGAAGATCTTCTTTGGAAGACGACGCCAAAACGGTCGGCGCTCCTCAGGCTCATGGCTGACGAGGGGCCGATGGCGATTCGCGAGATTGCACGTCGGGCTAAACGCGACGTCCGCGCTGTCCACGGCGACGAACATGTTTTGCTGCGGGCAGGCGTATTGGAGAAAGCTGCGGAAGGTGGCGTTGTAATTCCTTGTGATGCCATCCATGTAGATTTCCTGCTAAAGGCTGCCTGACATAAGAAATCAGATGGACATGCACTAACATCCGACAATGTCCGGCAGCAGCCACCTTTTAGAGGGGGTGTTTTTGGGGGTATCCGCACAAGGGGAATTGCGAAAACACTGGAATTCTCGGCGTTTTGTTGTTGATTTCGAATCCGTCCCGGGGAGCCAATTATCGATATTAATCAATCGTTTATGTTATTTTTGGCGAGTCTACATCAAGAGACGCAGCCGCTACAAACTGTAGCCATTTCGAATCCGACGCCTCGTCCCAAACTTTCGCGTTAAGTAACTGTTTTCACAATTACTTTATTTAGCACTCGGTGTCGATACCCCCAAATGTATCCCCCAGTATCGACGGCTGCTCGTGGACGCACTCGGCGGCTAATAGATGCCGGTGGCGATTTACAATTCTCGCATGCGATCCGGTCGCCCAGGCGGCCAGGGCGTGCTCGATGTTTTCGCTTCGCGGTCTCGTGATTTTTCTGACCGTCAACGAAACTTCCGGAGTCGACCTATTCTGTTGAAAAACTAATTTCCTGCGCACTGACAATATTGCGGACGAATCATTCTGTCGCTGAAAACCAGGCATAAACACGCACGCTGGCATACATAGAGCAATTGAGAGCGGAGATCGTAGGAAGCCGCTGGTCCTTCGGCTAATTGAAATTTCGGCCTTTTTAATGCCTTTTAATTTTCCGGTCAAATCACCGGATGGAGTTTTTCAACAGAATAGACCCCTTTGAGCCGTTCGCGATCGGCCGCTTTTCGGAAGTCTAGATTCACCTGATTGCGCGAATTCACTTGCGGCCAACTTCATTTCTCCCTGCGCCGCCGCCGGGGCCAGACCGAAATTACAAAAACGGCTAAGAAAGCGAACAACGCGCCGCCTAGATAAAGGCGCTGTCTTAAGTCTGTCCAGGAGAAAATCGCAATTCTTGCTTCAGCACTTAAATTCATGTCATCGAGCCTAGACATGGAGCCAAAAAAGGCAGCAAATACGAATAGGCATCCCAACGCGCCCAAAGCCATTCTTATGCGTCTGAGGCGCTTCTCAATCGCCGCGTGTTGCATGCCTTTACTCCATGCCTACTTTATCCTAGCGTCCAAGCGACACTTGTACTGCACTTTGACGCGCTAAGGTCTCCGCTTCTCTAACTCCTGGATCTTTTCTCTGGTCTCCCTGTTTGCAGCAGTCTCGCGTACCTCACGATTGAGGATAACGTTTCGCTTCCAAAGGCCGTTTGTGCCGCTTATCTCCAAACGCAAGGAAAATCCGTTGTAACGGCCTCGAATTTGAATCGACTCGGCGTTGGGAGTCGCCGCTGTAAGACTGATAATGAAATTCCAGTCGTCAACCGTCCATTTTGTGACCCGATAAGCATACGCCCCGTAGTCATGCAATATCGCGTCGCGGGGAGACAAGCGTGCCAAAAACCCGGTGAAATCAGATCGTAGATCGAGGCGCGAGAAAACCAACTCGTCATCGTCGAAGCCAATCCAAACTCCAATCAAGTCTTCGGGTTTTGGTGGAATCGCCTTTTTCTCGGCGTATGCGGTTGAGGCGACGCTGACGAGAATGATCGCCATCACGCAAATCATCATTCGCCGGGTGTTGTACTGAAACAGCATGTGCGCCATGTGACTTCCCAACGAAGACGCGGCCCGCGATCGATCCAACCGATTGTCAGAGCCGGTAACTATGGGCTTCATTCCAATACCGTTGCAGCCATTGCCACAATGAGGGCCAAAATACCCGAGATGGTAAGAATTCTGGACGCGGCATACGGGGCAATAAATGCTCGGGGAAATTTGCCGACAATGAATCTGCCCCAACCATAAAGCTCGAATCCTACCGTTTCGATCGCGCACAGGGAGAGAAAAAGAAGGAACCAGAAATTCATTATTTTCGGTAATGAAAAGCGAAGCGCGGCGAACACCGCAAATGTTACGACCATCGAGATAAGATAGCGCAGCCTCACAGGGCGCATGTTGACATCCAGAGTTCCTAGCTCTAATGCAGTGAGCCTGCCAACTGAAAACTCACGCAGTATGTAGCCGAAAAATACGCCAGCTAGGAACACTGGAAGACCAAGCGTGAAGGGGTTCATTGGGCTCTAACTACTGGTTGGGCGACGGAATGTGGTCTTGAGCGCGAAGCATGATGCGTCAGCTTACCGTTGGCCGCGAACGGCCGCTTCCTGCCATGTATTCTTATGTGACGAAGTACCGCTATTGGCCTATTCTGTTGAAAAACTAATTTCCTGCGCACTGACAATATTGCGGACGAATCATTCTGTCGCTGAAAACCAGGCATAAACACGCACGCTGGCATACATAGAGCAATTGAGAGCGGAGATCGTAGGAAGCCGCTGGTCCTTCGGCTAATTGAAATTTCGGCCTTTTTAATGCCTTTTAATTTTCCGGTCAAATCACCGGATGGAGTTTTTCAACAGAATAGGCCGTCAGCTGCCTGCCGCTCGCGCCGTCGCTCGTAGAAGACCTTGCCCGGAGCACCGGTCGTTAAATTCAGTACCTGTTGCTTTTGTTGACAACATCGATTTACTGTTGCTAGCATAAGCAACATGAAGGCCGAGCTACTTATGCGTGAACGGCTCATTTTGAGCCGTCGCGCATTCGTAGAGATTGTGATCTGGAAGCTTCCAAAACCGCTTCCGGATAGCAGGCATACCTTCAAGTACCGATTGGCCTACATCGCGAATCAACGTTGTGTGCTTCGCTTCGACAACGAGGCCGGCAAAGGCGATCACAGGCATGTGAATGAGATTGAGGCACCCTATATATTCAGCAACCTCGAAACACTACAAGCTGATTTCTGGGCTGCGGTGAACAAGCGGAGAAAGCGAAAATGAACACCGTCACTATCAGTGTGGCTTCTCTTGTCGACACCCAGCGACGTGCTTCCGCCGCATTCCGCGGGAAGAAACAAGGTGCGCGCATTTCATTCGCGTCTGAAGATCTTCTTTGGAAGACGCTGACGCCCAAACGCTGGGCGCTTCTTAAGCTGATGGCTGGCCACGGATCGATGGCTATTCGCGAGATAGCCCGTCGGGCGGAACGCGACGTCCGCGCGGTTCACAGCGATATTCATGTTCTGCTCCGGGCGGGTATGTTGGAAAAGGCTGCTGAGGGTGGCGTTGTATTTCCTTATGACGCCATCCATGTGGATTTCCTGCTAAAAGCTGCGTGAGTAGCGCAAGTGGATGGAAATGTACTGTCATCCGACAACGTCCGGCCGCAGCCACCTTTTGGTGGGGATACTATTGGGGGTATCCCGCGACGTTGGAATTAAAAAAAGCTGGAATTCTCGACGTTTTCTCGCTGATTTCGAATCCGCCCCGGGGAACCACATAAATACTAACAAAATCAAATTATTATATCTATATTTTGATCTTATTTCAACAATTTTATTTCACCAAGTTTTGGATTGACCTGGTGTTATCGAAGGCACTACCGATGACGCGACTGCCGTCCGAGCGGACTCGGCGATCAAGGGCTGCTTGTGGAACTCCCTGGTTTCAGAGATGCCGACGGCACCTTTGATCTGGGGCGTCAGATCCAGCTGAGTGCCGCCGCGATGATCTCAGATGCCCCCGTGGTAGCGCAGTCCCCGTGTGCGATCAGGAGTCGCTCCGGCTTCCAGTCAAGCACCCTTCTTCGGGCAGCACGAGCAGGCTCCCGGAACAGGAAGCTCAGACGCCAATCGCCGGGCGTGCTGCCATGTGGCCCAACTATATGACCGAGCCGCATCATCAAGCCCTTGAAACCCGTGGCCGAACTCTCAGGAAACCGTTGAATGAGGTCGCCGAGGATTGCAGTGCGCGATGCGCGGTGAAAGAACACCACTTCCACCAGGGCAAACGAACCGCGAAAGACCGCTTGATCGATGTCTGTCAGCCACGCATCATCCGGACGATCATCAAGCTCCGCATCGAATTGAAGCGGCTTCTTTTTCCGGGCTAGACCTGGAGGAGCGTAAAGCCGCGCATTGGGCCAGCGCTCCTTCCACTCGGGCAGAAAAAGGTGATGGAGTTTGTTCGGCGACACAATGTGGCCGACGGGTCCGAGGGCCTCTACTGCCGCAGCCAACTCTTTCGTCAAGGCAATCGGGGACCAGATCCAGACTTGACCGCTTGAGAGTCGAGCGGCCGCCATGCGGGTTGGGTACGGAATTCCGAAGAACGATACGATCGGTCCATCCGCCACGTAAAGATTCTGTCCGAACGGGACAAGCATCGATTTAGGATACCTCCCGGCTGACTTGGTGACGATGGCTTTTTCCGCTCATGGGAAGGAAGCCGAATTCCACCTTTGAGGCCGCGCGGACCATCGGCCCTAAATTTAATAGCCGTTCTCCCCGGCAAATATGCCGCAACGGTAACGATTTTCCTACTCCGGGTAAGCCTTTACGCTGTCGGCAACGGAGTCCGCCACGTGTTCCTTGGTGATCACGCCCGCAACGTCGCTGCCGCGAGGTACTCCGCGGCCCCGCACTACCACTGCCATGATCGCCTTGCGCCGCCACATGCGGCGGATGACATCGAAAGCAGTCTCGTCTTCGCGTACCACGGTGAAGTTTCGATTGGCAACATCGCCTAGAGTGATGCCGGTATTTGCGCCTTCCAAACCTCGTCGCAGTCCCGTGTTTACGCGAATCACACCGAACAGATGGCCTTTGTCCGTGACCACGACATAGCGCAGTCGACCGGCATGTCCCGGTTGCCGCAAATATTCATCGAAACTTCCTTCTGCCGGGAGAACCTGGATATCGGCATCCATGACTTCACGGGCCGAGCGCACGAGAAACATGTTCGCGTGGCGCGCCTTGGGAATAGCGCGTCCGCGGCGTACCAGTTTTAAGGTGTAGATGGTCTCGTGGGAAAGGACGCGACGCACGCCGATGCTCATCGCGACAGCCACGATCATCGGCATCACGATGCTGTAGTCGAGCGTCATTTCGAATATCATCGCGACGGCCGTCATGACCGCACCGGTGCCCCCGCCCACCATCGCGCCCATGCCTACGATCGCGAACGCCGGAATGCTTAACTGAATCGGCAGACCTGCCATATTCCAAAGCGCGGCAAACGAGCCGCCGAGAGCAGCGCCCATATACAACGAGGGCGAGAAGATACCGCCGGATGAGCCGGATCCCAGGCTGATCGATGTCGCAAACGCTTTGCAGAGGCCCAGGAGCGCCAGCAACCAAAAGGTCGAGATCTGTCCGGCCAAAACCGCCTGCACCGTTGCATAACCGACGCCATCCACGTAGTACTGACCGAACGCCCGCAGCAGTGCATACATGAGCACGCCGACGATCAGCATCCCGAACATGTGCCGCAAATAGCGCGACTTGATCTTCTCGAACATATCCTCAGCTAGGTGCAGCGTTTTGATGAAACCCGCGGCCGCTGCTCCGCTCAGGGCGCCGAGCACCCCAAAGAGGATCAGCACGATGAACGCATTTGAATCGACCGCCATCGCCTGAAGCGGCGGTACATGAAAGGCCGGTGTATCGCCGAAGAACCAGCGACCGACAAACGTGGCAGTTCCAGTGGCGATGGCGACCGGAAGGAAAGTCTCGACGCTCACCTCCGGCATCATCAACTCGATGGCAAACATCACCCCGCCAATGGGCGTGTTGAAGGTGGCGGCGATCCCGGCGCCGGCGCCCGCGGCGACCAGGGCAATTCGCTGGCCTGAAGGCATGCGAACGATCTGCCCCAGAGTCGAACCGAGAGCAGATCCGATCTGGATAATAGGTCCTTCCCGGCCAACCGATGAGCCGCTGCCGATAGCTAAAGCTGATGCCAAGGATTTGACCAAAGCCACAACCGGGCGGATGACCCCGCCCTTGTGGAAAATCGCATCCATAACTTCGGGTACGCCATGCCCTTTGGCTTCCGGGGCAAAATTACTTACCAGAAACGTGACACCAATAGCGCCCAGCACGGGTACCAAGATCACCCACGCGCCCCATGGCGCGGGCGCCGTGAAGACATTCGCATCGTAGTGAAGCAATGCGCGACCGGCAAAGAAAAGATTGTGAATAAGGCCGATCAAATCGCGAAACAGCACGGCGCCTAGGCCAGTAACGACGCCCAGTCCAAGAGCCAACAACGCGAGCTGCGCCAGCGGCAGTTGGCGGCTTTCCTCACTTTCCATCAGCGGAGCCGTGATGGAAGCCCTGTGGATCGGGCGCCTTGAATTTCATTGACGTTATCCGTGCGAGCCTTGGAATTAAGCGGCCAGTCTGGGCAAATCTAGGTTATATACATCGAGGATTGATGTCGGCATTCTGGTGGTGTGACCTCATGTTTGCAAGAAAATCATTGGGCGTAGAACTTGTCGCGATTTTTTTTGCCGTCGCGACATGCATTCTAGTTGGCGTTGGAATGGCTCTCACATGGCCGGGATCAAAGCTTGAGCTCGTTTGGCAGCTCTATCCCGCGCGACGCTCGCTGCTCATGCCGTATCATATGTGGCTCGGTCCCTCGTTTTTGGCGCTCGCGATTGTCATGGTGTCGGCAAGCATCGGCTGCTTTCGCCACAGAGTGTGGGGGCGGTGGCTGGCTGTCGCCATTTTCCTTTTCAATGGCCTAAGCGATGTGGGACAGATTTTTCTCGGCAATTTCCTAGTGGGAGGTATCGGCGTCGTGGTCGCTGGTACGATCCTTCTCTATTTGTCGCGACCCCACGTGCGAGTGATATTTAAATAAATTCCAAATTGATAGGCTGTGCGACTACCCACATGCACTGCCTTACTTGATCTGCCTTAGTCGGCGCAGCAGCGGGGTGATCGTCAATCCTTGCACGAACACTGAGAACGCTACGACAGCAAACGTAATCACGACGATGACGTCGCGCTGAGGCAGATCCTCGGGCAACGATAGGGAAAGCGCAAGCGCCAAGGCCCCTCGCAGTCCGCCCCAGAAAAGTACGTGCTGATGGCGCATGTCCACCTTGAATCGAGTACGGACAAATACAGCGCAGAGCGGATAGACGGCAGCCGCGCGCCCAAGCGTTACCAATCCAATAGCAAGCAACACCGGTACCAACAGGCCTTTGAAATGTTGCTGTGCCTCTTGCGCCCCAATCAGGAGAAAGATCAGCGAATTGGCCACAAACGCCACATACTCCCAGAACGGGCCCAAGGCATGCCGGCCGGCCGCCGAAATGGAACCAGATGAGCGAAAGTTGCCAACGACCAAGCCCGCGGTCAGCGCGGCCAACACGCCCGAACATCGGAAGTGTTCGGCCACAAAAAAAGAACCATATGCCACCAGCGTGGTAAACGTGATTTCCACCAAATAATCTGGCGTACGGCCCGCCAACAGCATGAATAGATATGCGATGATCCCCCCAATAAGAATGCCCCCGACAATCGTGACGATCAACGCCCCGCCGATCGAGTAAACGGTCTCATGACCGCCCGCGAGGACTCCAAGCACAGCCACAAAGGCCACCGCCGCGGTGCCATCGTTCAGTAGACTCTCCGATTCGATCAACATCCGCATGCGTCCATGCGCCTTGGACTCCTTGAAGGTCGCGATGACCGATACCGGATCGGTGGCCGAGATCAGCACTCCAAAAATGACCGCACTGCCCCAATCCCAAGCTAACCCGTAATGCATCCCGAATGCCGTCACTGCCGCCGCGACCACCACACCCGCCGTTGCGAGAAGCGTGACGACAGGCAGCTCCTTCTTGAAGTCTCGCCAATGAATGAACAGCGCCGCTTCGAAGACCAGTGGAGGCAGGAATACCGAAAATATTAAGTCCTTGGTGAGATGCCATTTGATGTACACGTGAGAGAAGTAAAGCGCCATCCCGGCGAGGACCAGCCCGACCGTGTAAGGCACGTGCAGCCGGCGCGTCAGCATTGCGACCAACGCCGAGACAAAGAGGAGAAAACCCAGCTGCGATAAATCCGATGTCATGGGAATGCATCCATCGAGATCGTTGGGACCCATATGTATGCGGGGTCCCTCACTACCACCATAATCTCTCCGCCAGTACCGTCAGTCAGCGACGACTGATCCAATCTTCAATAAGTACCTCGAAGCACCTCGGAATCGCATCGAGAGGGGCCACCGGGTCTCGAGGGGGCAGCTTACAGATGTTCACCCGAGGTGCTAGTCCGGCGTGGGGGTAGGGTACAGCGCAAAGGATCGTGGCCCGGAGCCCACTGTTTCTTCGCGCGGGTGCGCCCGATACCCGTCGCAGCTCCAAGTTTTGTAATATCGCCCACAATATCATATTATTGGACATGCGCATCGTATTGGACACGGACGTGTTGGTTGCCGCATTTCGCAGCGAGCGCGGGGCTTCGCGTGTGCTACTGATAGGGGCGCTCGATGAACGCTTTGTCCTGCTGGCTTCCACCGCTTTGGGCTGGAGTACGAAGCGGTGCTGACTCGGCCCGTGCACCTGACAGCCATGAGGCTAAGCGCTGCGGAGGCTAGAGACGTCATCGCGGCACTCACTGTGGTAGCGGAACCGGTGCCCATCCATTTTCTTTGGCGCCCCGTATTGGCAGACGCAGAAGACGAACACGTTTTGGATTTGGCGATGAACGGGCGAGCCGATATGTTAGTGACTTTCAATCAGGATGATTTCGTAGAAGCCTCTAGAACTTTTCAAATCGAGGTCGTGACGCCGGCAGCGGCAGTGCGGCGATTGAGGTAATGAACATGCGCGCGAGTAACTTTGCTTTGAGACTACAACCCTCGTTGCTAGAGGAGTTGAGGTCTCTGTCAGATCTGGAAGGGGTCGCGGTGAATCAATTGATCAATGTCGCGATCGCCGAGAAGCTGGCTCAGATGCGGACAGCCAAATGGTTTGCCGATCAGGTCGCGGCCGCCGATCCAAAGGCGGGAGCGCAATTAATTCGCGACTTGAGTCGCGGTGGACGTGAGAAGACGAGAAAGGGCGACACGATTACACGCCCAACAAAGAAACCCGGACGCGGCTCTACAGCGGCTTAGCCGCAAGCCAGCGTGTAGGCGGCGTCAATCCGGCCGCGGCCCACAAGGGATACCTGCCGTAGAAGCGCTGACCACAAGTGCAACCGAATTGACATCTATTGGCACCCGACAACGTCCGGGAAGCGCCGATGCTCCTCCAGATACCGGCCATTCACTCGAAGAATTGATACGGTAGCCATGCCCTGATAGTCATTGATGCGCGAAGAATCGGAAGCAACCCGAAATCCGAAACTTCACTTGCAACGTACGTACACTGTCAAGCCAACCCTGGGCTTTGCAGGATATCAGCCGCTGATTCGCGCCTACATCGGCAAGGGATTGCGCATAGACCTCGCACGCTTGGACGAAGGGTCCGTGCCCCGATTGATTGCGAGTCTCAAGCGTAAGGGGGTCGCCGACAGCTTGATCCAACAGGCGTTAGCCGAGACCGACCAAGCGACCTAGCGCAAATCGCCTAGCCTGCGCGATCGGGCGTTACTCGCAACCCTGCTCTATCACGCGTTGCGCGACTGTAATCGAGGATCGCGTCTGATCGAAAGTCCGCTTCAGAGAGCAGAGTTCTTGGGATCGAAAGTGCCATTGTCATCCGACAACGTCCGTCAGCAGCCACCTTTTAGAAGGGGCGCCTCCGTAACGGCGTCGAGAAATTGTTGATCCATCCTTGCGCGCTCGCGAGCTGCTACCGCCTTGGACTGCTTGCGTGCTGCGGCAACGAATGAACGCGCGCGCACGTCGGGCACCCATATCTGTACCGGTCGCAGTCCCTAGATACGCAGGCGTCGCTGCGAGTGATGCCATCGCCGTAAAGCGAATCGCTATCGGCACTTGCGCAAACTGCCATGGGCCGCATGGGCAAAGCATCTCGCCGAAGTTTCCCGTGCTTGCCGGCCAGCACGCGAGTTATCTGGCAGCACAAATGCATGCGTTCAAGGATCAAAAGCGCGGCGACCCCGACGCTTTGGGATACATGTGGGGAATGACGGCGAATCTGGATGATGCGACGATCGCCGCAATCGCCGACTATTTTAGTCGTCAGCCCCGCCATGCCGGCGCCAAAGTCGCCGGCGCCGCGATCGACCGCGGCAAGGACTTGTATTTGCACGGCAATACAGCGGAAGGTATACCGGCGTGTGCGGCCTGTCATGGCGCCAAGGCCGAGGGAACGGACGTCTTCCCAGATTAGCGGGGCAGCACGTGACCTATCTGACCAAGCAGTTGCGTTCGTTTCAGAGTAATTTGCGAGATGTCGCGATCATGCACGGAGTTGCTCAAGGACTCAAAGTCGAAGAGATGAACGACGTCGCCCTCTTTTTGCAATCGCTGGGACCGTGATCCATAGAGCATTGCTTTTAAAATTACTCCTAATATTTCGCATGTAAACTCATAGCGAAAGCTTGGATCACGTTCCGCGGCCAGAGATCCGACAGCGTCCGGTAGCAGCCACCTTTTGGAAGGGGATGGGAGTGTTATCCCGTGCAGTAGGCCTGCTGGCAACCGTTCAAGGCAATATGTTGCTCAAGGGCGAGTCTCGCTTGTTCGCATTGACGTGGGACTCGAACCCCAGAATGTCATTTTGCGAGTCCATGCATTCCATCCCGGTGTTAATATTTCGACACAATCTGGCACCGCGGTGCAGCGCGGAATGCCATCATCGGGCCGCAAGGTGAGCAGGCATGCCTAGGTGTAACACAGATGAGGAAAAGCGCAGCCAAGCAGCCGACCTGATACGAATTGCAATTGGCCGACTGCAGCGCGTTTTCGACAGTCCTGAAATCAGTTCATACAACAGTGAAACCAAGATCGCACTGACGGACCTGAAAACGGCTCTGGATATGCTCACTAAATCGAGCGGTACAAATCACCGGGAAGTCTTGCCGGATTTGCGCCTTCTGGTTCATCGGCTCGAAGATATCGATGAGCAGAACATCATCGATGCGCACGATGACATTTTAGAAGCTTGCCTGCTGATCGAGTACGTAAAGCGGTAGCATTAGAGAGGGGTATTTTTGGGGGTATCTGTAGCAAGCGGAATTCAGAAATCCCTTCCCGGCGGGTGTCTCCTTGCAACATCCGACTGAAGCCTGCATCTGATGAGTCCCGCCGACGAATTGATCAACGATATCGCTGTTGCTGTTCCGGGCCTACATCACGACGAAAATGAGCGCCAGCACCTGCGTCATAGGTGCCCGCGGCAAATTATTCGCCGCCCCATGTCGGGTTTGTCTCCTCGAATACGTATTCCTCGATAGCGGCCCGTCTTGCTCTCGGTCCAATTCTGAGGCGGATGTGCAGGATGTGGCCATCGACAGCCGGGAACGACCCCGGCGCGGGGATATAGGGAGCGAACAATGAGTATGCAGCACAGGGTGAGAACGTCGGCCTTTCAACCAGCATCCGCACGTGCGCCTCGAATGCGGCGACGTCGCTACGTGGCCGGTGCCGCGCTGGCGCTATGCCTCGCCGCATGCTCGTCAAACGATTCCAGTACGGCGCCCGTCACCCCGCCTCCGCCTCCCCCACAGGTAGTCACGTCAATCAGCGGCGTGGTAGACGATGCATTCGTCGACAATGCGACTCTCACGGCCTACGAAGTCTCAAGCAATGGCACCATCGGCGTCTGCGTGCCCGCAGCAACCGGATCGGGCTGCGCCACGGCCACGACCGACAGCAACGGCGCTTACGGCGCGCCTTTGCTGACCGGGCGCTACGCGATGGTCGTCTACGGGTCGATCATGGGCTTCGTATCATACTTGGTGACCGTCGTGCTGGCTCAACCCGCTCCCGACGTTGTCTACAACGCGATCTGAGTCTGCCAGGCGGTCCCCAAAGCCGGTTAATTGTCCAACAAAATTCGGCTCCGCCGACTTAGTTGCCGGCTCCTCCCACCAACGGTGCCAATTTCGCCCGCTGCAGCATTTGAGAAAAAAGCGGAAAATCGTTCTGCAGGATTTTCTGGTAGTCGGAATCGACGTTCGCCGCCGCTGATTCGTACGTCCGCAACAGCTCCAATTGCGTTTCCGTCGGCGCGAAATCCGCGCTTCCCGCGACATCACCGCCGCCCGTTCCAACCTCGGCATTCAGCCATATGAGATCGAGATAAATGCCATAAGGCTCGATGAAATACTTATCATCGCTGTCGCGTAATGCCTGTGAGACCAGCCGCGACTCGACGCTTTGCAGCTTTTTATCGAGATCTTCGGCCGTCGTCAGCAACTGCTTCTTCTGCTGCTCCTGCGCATCGCTCAATACGGCGGGAGGCGCTGCAGCAGGTTCCGTGTCCTCTTCATCGCCCTCTTCTGCGACCGGCGGTTTCGGCTTATCCTGCTTTTTGGCTGGCCGAAGCATCGTCTCCACCACCTCAATTTGCTTGCGCTGCCATTCGATTTGATTGACGGTATCGGAAACGCGGCTGATATCGTCCCGTATCTGAAGCAGCGTCTTCACTGAAAGCTCAATATCCGCGCTGGTTCCCGGCGCATTCGGGTCGCTCAAGACTGTGAGCGGTTGCGTATAGGCCTGCCCATCGACCGTCAGACGTACCGAATAGCTGCCCGCGGCGGCGATCGGGCCCGCTTCGCCGGGTTTGGATCCCCAGTGCGTGATGGGCCGCGAGTCGGCATCGCGGAAACGCGGCTCTTCCCAGATGTGTGAATTGTCGGGGGCCACGGTGCGCAGGGCAATCACCCGCGGCGAGTCATAGCGCATATCCCACGTCACGCGATTGATGCCCACCACAAGATCCTTCGATTCCTTCTTTTCGAGCTCCCGCACCACACGTCCGTTGGAATCGAGAATTTCGAGTTCGACGGGATTCTTCGGGGCTGCCTTCAGCGAAAAATTCAGCATCGCTTGCGCCCCCCGCACGAATCGATATGAGGGCCGCGGTTCAAACAAAACAACCGGCGCATCCGGGCGATGCCTGACCATCTGTTCGAGGGGTGTGATGTCGTCGAGAATGAACAGGCCGCGACCGTAAGTCGATAACACCAAATCATGAAACCGGGGCTGCACCACCACCCACGTCACCGGCGCGGCGGGCAATCCGGTCTGCAGTGCCGCCCAGTGCCCGCCGTCATCCATCGAGTAATAAAGACCGTTTCCCGTACCGGCAAACAGCAGCCCGGCACAATTGGGATCGTCCGTGACGCTGCGAACATACGACAGTGCGTGCTTCGGCAAGTTGCCATTGATTCGTTTCCAAGTACTGCCGAAATCCGTCGTCTTATAAATGAACGGCTCGCGGTTGTCCTCCAGATGCAGATCCACGCTGACGTAGGCCGTCGCCGGATCGAAGCTCGACGGCGCGATGCTGGTAATCGTCCCGCCCGCGGGAAGCCCGCTCAGATGACGCGTGACATTGATCCAGTGTGCTGCCGCATCTTGCGTGTACCACAGTTGGCCGTCGTTGGTTCCAGCCCAGATGAGCCCCTTCTGGATCTTCGAGGGGGCGATTGCAAATACCACCTCACCATAGAATTGACCGAGATTGTCGCCCACGATTCCCCCTGATGGGACAATGTGCGCAGGATCTTGTGTGCTCAGATCCGGGCTGATCACCGCCCAACTCTGACCTGCGTTCGTGGTCCTGAAAATCATTTGGCAGCCGTAATACACCGTATTGTGATCGAAGGGATCCACCGCCAGCGGCGCAGTCCAATGGCAGCGATATTTGAGATCGTTCGGGGGCGAATCGAGGGTGTGCTTCCAAGGACTGACCGAGTGAGACTCCTTATTGCGGGCATCCCACCGCGTCACAGCGTCGCCGTAGCAGGTGGCCCATACGATTTTTGGGTCCGCGATATCGGGAACCGTGAAGCCCGACTCGCATCCCCCCATGTGGCGATCCCAGCCGGCTTCCCCGGAATCAAAAGGCACACTCGGGCCGCGCAGGTTCCCGTCGTCCTGCATGTTGCTGTAAAAATAGTATGGAATCTGATCGTCCACTGCCACGTGGTACATCTGGCCGATGGGCAGGGTGACGCGATGAAAACCGCGTCCGTGCACCGTGGTGATAATCATCCCGGCGTCGTCCGTAATCACGAAGCGATCAGGATTCTTCGGATCGACCCAGATGTCATGAGTATCACCGCCCCAGCGGACTTCGTGAAAACTCTCGCCGGAGTCCAACGACTGATGAAAGGAACTGTTGGCGACATAGACTTCGTTGTCACGGCCCGTCGATACTGCAAGGCGCGTGTAGTAACCGGCACGCCCAATCAACGCTCGCTGGGAATTGACGGCCTTCCAATGCTCCCCCGCATCATCGGATCGCCACATCGATCCTTGGTCTTTGGTTTGCATGAGGGCATAGATGCGATTCGAATTCGTAGGTGCAATCGCAACGTCGATCTTTCCCACAGGCGCATGCGGCAGCCCCTCGGCATTGAGACGCGTCCACTTCGTTCCCCCGTCGTGCGAAATATACATCGCGCTGTCAGGCCCGCCGCTGAACTCGCCCCAAGTGTGCATTTCCAGCTGCCACATGCCGGCAATCAGGGTGTGTGGATCGTGTGCATCCAAAGATAATCCCGAGCAACCGACGTTCTCGCCCCCGAACAGCACTCGTTCCCAATGCTGCCCGCCGTCGATCGTACGATAGACGCCGCGCTCTTGTTGCGGCCCGGTCGCCCGTCCTAGCACGCAGGCGAAAACGATATCCGGATTGGACGGGTGAATAATGATTCGACCGATTCTGCCGGACTCGGGCAGCCCCATATTGCGCCACGTATTGCCGCCGTCCGTCGACTTGTAAATTCCGTTGCCCATGACATCGCTGTCGCGAATCACCCAGGCCTCCCCGGTGCCTGCCCACACCGTGTTTGGCTCCGAGGGTGCGACTGCGAGAGCACCGATCGCGGCGACCGGTTGCTTGTCGAAAATTGGGGCCCAGCGATTTCCGCCGTCCATCGACTTCCACACTCCGCCCGAGGCGGCGCCGGCATAATACACGCTCGGATCGCCCGGAACCCCAGCTACCGCAGCGATGCGATTGCCCACTTTCGGCCCTACGAAGCGGAATCGAAAGTTACTTTCGTGCTCAGCATCGCTCGCCGGCTGATCTGCCCATGCGAGATTAGCGAGAGTCGCCGCCAATGCACACCATACTCCGAGCGTTCTTCTGCCCATCCCCCACCCCTCAATTGTCCTGTTCTTCTCGAGTCGACAGCCGCTGCCATCATGACGGAACCATGTTGATCCATCTACGCCTGCTTGTCGATCCGTCGCCCCACGGGCCGCTTCGCGAGTCCGGTTCGTTTGATCTTGACGCTGACCCGCGGCGTTTGACGCGCGATGCCGTGTTTCTTCGCAATCGCTTTGGCCTGAACGTGAAGGTTCCCGCCCGCAGATAAAGTCGTACTTACCGCCCTTCACCCACAAGCGCCGGCTGTACATGATGCGATGATCTATAAAGCAATTTGCCGCGCGGACTACTGGATGGACTCGACTTCACAAAGGCGGCAGCGCAATCGAAGCTGTCTTACCCTTGGTCGAGACGTAATGATCCAGCGAAGGATCGAGGCCGACCGCGGTCACAATGTCGCTCACCGCACTGGGCGAGTTGCCAAGATCTCCAAAGGCGGCACCCCGAAGGAAATAGGCTCGAGCCAATTTCGGATCGAGTCGGATCGCTTCGGCCTCGTCTGTTACGGCATTTTCATAGTCATGAAGAAGCAGATTCACATAACCTCGCTCGCTCCACAGGGCAGCGGTCCCCGGCTCCAGCCGGACAGCTTCTGAAAAATCGACGAGCGCGCTGCTGTAGTTCTTTTGATTCAGGTAGATTATCGCGCGCTGACGCAGCGCGGAGACCAGTTTTGGATCGATGCTCAAGGCGGTGTCGAAGTCGCGCAAGGCCGCGTTTTTGTCAGGTTGCGCCGCGTAGAAAACCCCGCGGTTGTAGTAAAGCTTTGCGTTCTTGGGTGCCAGTTTTACGGCTTGATTGTAATCGTCAAGCGCACGCCGCCTGTCGCCCTGGGCAATATAGGCCTCGGCCCTGTTCGCGAAAATGTAAAAGCGATAGCGGCCGTCGAATATTTTGTGGTCCAGCGACTCGGTGCATGCCTGAATGACCATCGGAGGCGCATTCTTCCCGTCGTGATTGAGGCACTTCTCAACCACGATACGTTTGTCCCGGGCGAGCTGAGCTGCGCAGGTCTCCATTGAGATCCAGTCCAAGGTCTCGGGACCTGCCGTGCGATTTATCGAATAGCAGTCTGTAAATTGATCCGGCGCAAGCTTGGGCAGCGGTTGCTCGCTTCCCGGTACTTTGCCGGTAACGGTAACTGAAGGGGGGTTCGTTGCGGGTGTTGCCGTATCTGCACCGGTGGCGGGCTGAGTTGTGCTATCTGCGGGTGGGTTGCTGGGTGACTGATTACTCTGGTTGGGATTGACCAGGGCGCTCGCCGTCGTTGCGACGAGGAGCAGAGCTGAAAGTTGCCACGAAAATCGGTGCCGCATGATTGTTACCCCGGCCCGCTCATTACTGCGTGAGTGATCATCCCAAACTGCATGATCCGCTCAATCGGCACGCGAAAAGATTTCCGGCGCATTAACACTCGTTAACCTATTTGCCGGCCGGGCAGGCGATATCCGCACTTTTCCCGGGACGAATGAGTGAGCCTCGAGCTCAACCTAGGTCGACGCACTCTTGAGGGCGTAGTTGTGCTCGCTGCGTGTGCTCCAGCGGTACAAATTTTCATCCGCGCAATGCGGGCATTTGATCGCGGTCAATTGATCGTCGAACTCGGTCAACGCTTTACCGCCAGCCGCCGATGCCGCAATCGCAATAACTTGACCGCAAGATCGGTTTTTGCACAGCCAGCCTGCGTAGACCTCGCCCTGCACCATTTGTTGCGCCGCCCTAACGTCGACGTGGCGCAGCGGAGCTGACGCCACCGGCTTGTGCGATGGCGTGCCCTTGCCCTTTGATGAACGTTTGATCGCCATAAGAAGCCTCCCCTGCCTCAAACCACGGACGAGATTCGAATCTTATGACACGTCACTTTACGATGCCACCGGGTTGTGCATTGCTTCCAATCGGCACCGCCGGCTTACCCGCAAGCGACCGAACGAAATGTACGTTCAGACGTAATGAGGCCGCGATTGTCTGCGGATTAAGAAATGCAGCGTTTCCGCATATTCTCGGATTTGATCTCGCTCGATCTCGTTCGCGACCCACATCACGCGGTGGTGCGCGCAAACGGAAGTGAGCCTCAGACGCCGCTGCGTGGCGAGCGTGCGCACAATTAAATGGCGGTTCGACACCATCAGATACTCCTGACCGCAACACGGGCATGTGACGGGAAATGAAATCGTGGAATTGTCCATCATGTACCCCTCACTAAAGTTCAAGTAAAGAGAATAGACAATCGAGACTCAGTCTTTATTCGCGGCTGGATGAGACGAGAGCTGCGCCGGGTCCATACGATTGCGGACCAAGAATCTGAGTTTCGCGCATACGTAGGCGAAATAACACTGACCGAAATCGGCGACATATGAAAAAATTGCATCTCGCAATGCGTCACCCGATTGAGAACTTCGGAGAATCCATGCTGAAGAGCCGTCGAGAATTCTTGTCACAAATAGTTGGCGTGAGCGTTGCGGCGGCCATTACGCGCACCGCTACGGCGTCAAATCCTGCCTCCAAAGACAACCTGCGAAGTCACGGAAGAACTCACCGAATTCTTTGTTCTGGAAATCGAGCGCGGCATTGAGGGCACGGGCATCAAACCGGGAGTCATCAAAGTGGCGACCGACCATGAGGGAGTGACGCCGTTCCTGGAAAGGGCTTTGAGAGCCGCAGCACGGGTGAGTAAGGCCACCGGAATCCCGGTCACGACACACACCTATGCCGCCGACCGCATCGGCGAAAAGCAGGCCGATATCTTCGAAAATGAAGGCTTGAACCCCGCCATGGTTTGCCTGGGGCATTGTGACGACAGCGATGATATGGGCTATCTCACAGGTCTCGTCAAAAGCGGATACGCCATCGGCATGGATCATATGACCTGGGGAACTCACGAGGTGATCGAAGCAAACGCAAAGGCCCTGTCATGGCAACAGCGTGCACAATCAGTCAAGAGTCTCATAGACGCGGGCTACGTCAAACAATTGTTCCTTTCCAATGATTGGTACTTTGGCATCTCGATAGCCGGTACCGGGGCCATGGAAGTTCTGGAAAAACGAAATCCCGACGGAATGCTTTTCAACACCCGCTGGATCATCCCTTACTTAAAGAAACTTGGTGTGAGTGAGCAGGCAATTCGCACGATCACAGTGGAAAATCCGCGTCATTTCTTCGGAAATGATCACTCGGATGGCGCGCCATTGATTTCTTCCATTGGCGCGCGCAGCACCGTCATCGCGCAGCCCCAAGTGGCCCAAGGAAATTTCCCCGGAGTGGCCCTTCTGGGCACTTCCTTCTTGGAATAGTCTGACCGCAGTTGGAAACTTCTTTGGAGATACTCATGAGAAACATAACTCGCGAATCGGTCAGCCTGATGTTGATGGGGAGCATTCTTGTCTTCTCTCCGATTGCAGCCAAAGCGCAATCACCCGCTCCGAGCGCAGCGCCGCCGAGCGAATCTGCGCCACGAGATGGTCAGCACGATTTTGACTTTACCGTGGGGTCGTGGAAGACCCACATTACACGCCTACAAAAGCCGCTCAGCGGCTCGACGACCTGGATCACAATGGAAGGTACCAAGACCGAGCGGAAGATTTGGAACGGGCGCGCCCACCTGGAAGAGATCGAGGCGGACGGGCCAACGGGCCATATGCAAGGCCTGACCTTGTTCCTGTATAACCCGCAGGCTCACCAATGGAGCCAAACATTTGCCTCGAGCAGGGATGGCACGCTCGGCAGCCCCCTAATCGGTGCGTTCAAAAGCGGGCGCGGGGAGTTCTTCGGTCAGGATACCTTCAATAACAGAACCATCCTGGTTCGCGCTATCTGGTCGGACATCGGTCACGATTCGCATAAGTTTGAACAAGCCTTTTCAGATGATGGCGGCAAGACCTGGGAAACCAACTTTATCGCGCAGCTGACGCGGGCAACCGGCAACCAATCGAAGTAGGGTCACTTGTTGGACAATGGAAACAATGGAAGCACTCACTCTCACGCTGATCGGAACGCAGACCCGTCTCGAACCCTTGAATCCTCGGCATGCCGACGATTTGGTGGCCGCCGCGGCAGCTGATCCTTCGCTCTATCAATGGAGTCCCGTGCCGCAGGGCGATCGAGAAGTCAACGACTACATCGGCGCGGCGGTGATCTCGCGCGAGGCCCGAAGATCCGTGCCATTCGCGATCGTCCGGATCGCCGACAATCGGGTCATCGGCTCGACACGATTCTGGAATCTGGAGCGATGGTCGTGGCCTAAAAATCATCCGCGCTATGGCGGGCACGTCATCGACGCGTGTGAGATCGGCTACACTTGGCTGACTCGATCGGCAATTCGGACGGTCGTCAACACCGAGATCAAGCTTCTCATGCTGACACATGCGTTCGAGGTGTGGCAGGCGCTCCGCGTCTGCCTGCACACGGATGCACGTAACACGCGCTCAGCCGCGGCGATCGAGCGCATCGGTGGGAAATTCGAAGGTATTCTACGGGCACATCGGATCGCCGCGGACAATACAGCGCGCAATTCCATGCGCTTCTCCATTTTGGAGACTGAGTGGCCTGCCGTGGGACAACAGTTGCGTCGGCTCTTAAATCGAACATAGCTCCAGGCTGGACATCATGACTCAATCTCTCGGCCTGGTCTCAATCGTAGTGCGTGACTACGACGAGGCCCTGGACTTTTACACCGGAATCCTGGGCTTCCGACTCGTTGAAGACACCCCGATTCCTGCACAACAAAAACGCTGGGTGGTCGTTGCTCCGACCGGTTCGACGTCCTCGCATTTATTGCTGGCGCGAGCCGCGGGAGAGAATCAGTCCTCGAGAGTCGGCAATCAGACCGGTGGGCGTGTGTTCTTGTTCCTTTACACCGACGATTTTTGGCGAGACTTTCGTCTGTACAGGTCCAAAGGCGTCGTGTTCGTCAAAGAACCGAAGGACGAACCCTTCGGTACCGTCGCCGTGTTCAAAGACCTCTATGGCAATCTGTGGGATCTGCTGCAGCCGAAGATGTAGCGAGGCAGACGCTGCCGCAATCTATTTGACGGGCGCCGCTGCGGATCGCTTGAACGAGATTCCCGCCACCGCAAATTCCGATACTTTTCCGTCTGCGTCCAGGTTGAAAGTCAGCCGCGTTGGACGCCGGAATTTCGCGATGAATGTATCGTACTGAAAGTGTTCGAGATCCGAGTCGACGGACTGCAGATGCAGCACAAGCTTGCCATTCTCAAATCCGACTTCCGCGTCGCCATAGGCGGAATTTTCATACTTCCCTGTGTAGGCGGAAAGATCTCGCGAGGGGTGGGTGCCGGGCACGCGTTTCGACTGCCACGCCTCACCGCCCTTTTCCTGCGCCAGCAATTCCACGTGCATTTTCTTGAATCGCTCGCTCCACCCCGCATCCGGCAAATGCAGCAAACGGTCGGCGATCTGATAACTCAGTACCTGCCGGTATAAGCTGCCCATATTGATCACGGCGAAATAGCCGGTGCGAATCTCCGGTATCAACACGACCATCGTCGCAAACCCATCGATATCTCCCGCATGAAGGATCAATTGGTGCCCACGATAGTCCTGCACAAACCAACCCAAGCCGTAACTCAGTTGCATCGAGTCGGGGAAAAAGACCTTTGGAATTTCTCCGTCGAGCGAAAGCAGCATCTGAGGCGCGTGCATCTCGTGCATGTTTTCCGCCGATATCAGCCGCTTGCCTTGGTAGGTGCCGTCGCCAAGCTGAAACGCAATCCATTTGGCCATGTCCCGCGCGCTCGAATTAATCGAACCCGCCGGTCCCACACTATCAATATTGCGCCACGGAATGGCCTTCACCGAACCGTCGGGTTTCTCTTCATGCGGCGTGGCATGGTCGGAAGATTTTTGGGCTTCGATCGCACTGGTGTCCGACCCCGTCATTCCGAGCGGCGCAAACAAACGCGACTGCGTAAACTCGTCCCAGGTGGTGTGCGCCACCTGTCCGACGGCATAGCCGGCAGCGACGTACATGAGATTTTGGTATTCGAATTTTGCGCGAAACCCCGCATTCGGCGGAATGTAGGCGAGCTTTCGAATCAGCTCTTCACGCGGGGCGCGCGGATTGAGGTACCAGAGCAGGTCTGCTCCCGGCACGCCCGTGCGGTGCGTCAGCAGGTCTCGAAGGGTGACGCTTTCGTCGGCGAGCGGGTCGCGCAGGTGGAAGAATGGAATGTACGTATTCACTTTTCCGTCCCACTGCATCTTCCCCTCATCCACCAGCATGGCAACCGCAGCCGCTGTGAATGCTTTCGTGCAGGATCCGATGTCAAACAGCGTGTCGACCGTAACCGGCTGCTGGGTGCGGATATCGCGGACCCCGAAACCCTTCATGTAGACGACGGCGCCATCGCGGACGATCGCAACCGACGCACCCGGCACCTTCCAGTCGTTCATAGACGAGTTGATATATTGATCAAGGGAAGACCAATTGGTCTTGTCTTCGGCCTTCACACCGACCGCAGCGGTGAGGAAGATAAATCCGAACATCAACAAATACCCGGTGCGGAATGACTTTTTCATGCGTGATCCTGTAGCTTCCGAGTTGTGCGCCGCCCCATATATTAATCTCTTGCCGCGAAAGATCATGCTTTGCAAATCTTTGCTCGCGAGACGGTCCCGGGCGATGACTTTGGATTGGGTCGATATTATGCTGTGTCCAACGCGCAGGGACGTGGGGTGTCTGATGAAACTCATTCAGTGCTGGTCCATCAACGCCGTTATCGCTGCGATATTGATATTGGCGGCCGCCCGCACGCCTGCGGCGGCGGATGAGCTCACAGGCCCTGCAGCCATGCCCGACAGCCCGGATCTGTCCGACACGGATGTGCGGGATTTTCGCGTAAGCGTGCTCGGGCTGTTCAATTCCCGCCGCTACAACGATTTGGACGCGCTTGCCCAACAGCTGCAACAGCAGCGCAGCCGCTTCAGGGGTGGCGCCTGGCGCCTGCATGTTTTCTTCGGCACCTTGAGCTCGCCGGGTTCCGCAACAGCGACCGATGCGGCCTGGAAGGCGCACATCGCGAAACTCGAACTGTGGGCGCAAAGCTCCCCCACCTCCCCCACCCCGCGCATCGCGGTGGCGCAAACCTACTTGCGCTTTGCCTGGAAGGCCCGCGGCCACGGATATTCCAATACCGTGACACCGGAAGCCTGGGCGCTGTTTAAGGATCGGGTTCAAGCGGCACGCTCTACGCTCGAGCAGTCCGCTGTGCTGGCGGAAAATTCTCCCCACTGGTACTTGGAGATGCAGGGCGTCGCCCTGGATCAACAATGGCAGCGCGTGGAATTCGATGCGCTGGCCGAACGGGCGCTGGCTCACGAGCCCGGCTATCAGTATTTCGCGCTGTCGGAGTCGAACTATCTGTTGCCGAAGTGGTACGGCAAATCCGGCGATACCGAGCAATACGCCGCTGAAGTCGCCGATCGAATCGGCGGCGCCGAGGGCGACGCGGTGTATTTTCAGATCGCTGCCGCGATTAACTGCTGCAAAAGGACTCAGGCTCCCGCGCTGTCGTGGCCGCGTGTGCAGCGCGGCTTCGCGGCGATCGAATCGTTGTACGGGTTGACAAATCACCAACTCAACGTCATGGCCTTCCTCGCCCTGCACGGCGGAGATCCCTCGACCGCGCAGGAACTGTTTGCGCGAATCGGCAACGACTGGAGCGAATCGGTGTGGAAGAGCAAGGCAGCCTTCGACGCAGCTCGCACGGGCTACGCGGCCGGAGACACTCAGGCGAGCGGGGATGTCGTGACGGTTAGCCAAACTGCCGCGGGTACCGTGCCTCGCCGATAACGCGCATCGCTTGCCGCTATTTCCTGCTTTTGCGAGTTCTCGTATCCTGCCGGCAGTGGAGTGCGCGCGGCCCGGCACTACGACACTGCGCGGCGGGATCACGTAATTTACTGTTCTGTCTAAGGTTAATGACGTTAAAATGGCCCAACGCGAGGCCGCTTTAGGCTGGGCCATTGGCATCCGCAACTCGTCGAAGCAGTGCTTGAGATCAATACGGCCAAGGGCGTAAGTTTGAAATGAGAAGGGGCCGTGTCCTAGTCCAACCCGCAAATCCGATTTCTGGTTAATACGGGTGGGATCGGTCCGCGACCTTCAAAGGGATAACAAATGGTGACAGTGCCGCCGGATCAATGGCGCCCATTCAGCCAGTACCTTGATCAAGCGCTCGATCTGCCCGAGGCGGACCGCCCGGCTTGGTTGGCTGCGCTCGCGCAGCGCAGTCCCGAGCTCGCTGCCGCAGTAGCTGACGCGCTTTCCCAGCGCCAGCGCAGCGGTTACGCCGAGTTCCTCGCCGAACCGATCCTGTCTCACGAGCAGATCGCCGGCGCGACCCTGATCGGACGCCACGTCGGCCCTTATGTCATCGAAGCAGAAGTGGGACGAGGCGGCATGGGCAGCGTTTGGCGTGCCCGACGCGTGGACGATCGGTTCGAAACGACTGTTGCCATCAAATTTTTGCACTTAAGTTGGATCGGGCTTCAGGGCGAGCAGCGCTTTCGTAGTGAAGGCCAAATGCTCGGGCGGCTCGATCATCCAAACATCGCGCGTCTCATTGACGCCGGCCTCCTGGAGGAAACTCACCCCTATCTGGTACTGGAATACGTCGAGGGCGAACCGATCGACGCCTACTGCGCCGCCAAGCACCTCAGCGTCGAGGCGCGCGTCGAACTATTCCTCGGAGTTCTCGCGGCGGTGGCTCACGCTCACAGCCACCTGATCGTTCACCGGGACATCAAACCGACCAACATCTTTGTGACGCGCAACGGCTCGGTCAAGCTGCTCGACTTCGGCATCGCCAAACTGCT
Organism: uncultured Gammaproteobacteria bacterium; assembly: GCA_963721095.1. Lineage (GTDB taxonomy): Bacteria > Pseudomonadota > Gammaproteobacteria > Steroidobacterales > Steroidobacteraceae > Bog-1198. The sequence continues at coordinate 531,213 of CAVRHU010000004.1, forward strand.
CAACGACGTCACCGGGGCGGCCGCCCTGACGAAATCGGGCGGCAGCGCTCTGACACCGCAATTTGCCGCTCCCGAACAATTGCTGGGAAAAGCCGTCACCACGGCCACAGATATCTATTCGCTCGGCTTGGTGCTCTACCTACTCCTCACGGGTCGCCCCCCCATCCTTGGCGAGTCCGGGACCAGCGCGCAACTCATTCACGCGATCCTCACGGAGGACGCACCGCGCGCATCGACCATCACCGGTATGCCGAGCCCTTGGCGCCGCTTGCTGCAGGGCGATCTCGACAACATTCTAGGCAAGGCCTTGAAGAAGGATCCCGCAGAGCGTTACACCTCGGTGAGCGCATTCGCGGACGATCTGAAACGATATTTGGCCCACGAACCCGTCAAGGCCTGCGCCGATACGGCGACCTATCGATTGACGAAGTTCGTGCGGCGGCATCGCGGCGGTGTTTTATCGGGCGTGCTCACCGCATTGCTGCTGTGCGCAGCGACCATCACGACATTTCTGCAGAAGCTCGAAGCTGATCGTCAGCGGGACGCTGCGCAGTTTGAGGCACGTCATGCCGAGTCTGCGAATGAGTTTTTAGATTTTCTGCTCCAGTCCGATGCCGGTACGAGTCAGGCGTCGCTCTCACCTACCGCTCGCATTGAATTGGGCGCCCGGATGCTCGAGCTTCAGTATCGCGACGACCCCCGCTTTGCCGGGCGCATGTTGCTTGAGCTCGCCGATGAGTACCGTGGCCAGACTTACACCACTAAGGCCGTCGCGTTGGACACGCGCGCCTATACGCTTGGCCGGGATGCCCACGATCCAGAATTGATGGCACTTGCGCAGTGCGCGGCCGCGTACGCTGAGACCAGCGCGGGCGTGACGTCCAGCGCCTCGCAGCGGCTGGTTGAAACGAAGGAGCTCATCGCACAACTCGACTCGCCATCGGTGGACTTGCAGGTCCGTTGCCGCCGGGCCGACGCCGAGCTCGAGCTTCGAATGGGCAACACCGCCGCCGCGGAACAGATCCTCGTGGGTGCGCGGCGCTTGCTCGAAGAGTCGGGCCAAACGTACCGGCTTGCCTATACGTCGGTGCTCAATGATCTGGGCGGCGTTTACAATGACACGGCGCGGCTCAGTCAAGCGCTCGCCATGGCAAAGCTCATAGGCGCGACTCATGAACAGTACGGTCGCGGCGGCACCGGCGCCCGGGTTATCGCGCTTCAGAATGAGTCTGCCGTCCTTTTCAACATGGGCGAGTTTCGCGAATCGTTGGCGGTCACGGAAAATGTCCGCAACCGCTGGCATGCGATTGACGGCGACGCGCCGGAGCCCCTTTCCATGGTGGTCAATGCCGCATCGCTGCTGGTGAGGCTCGGACGATTGCAAGAAGGAATCGACCAGGCCCGCGTCGCGGGCGATCGGGCGCGAAGCGCCGGCAACTCGCGGTGGCTGGTCTTCGCGCTGCGCACGGCGTGCACCGGTTATTTGCATCTGGGACAGATGCCCGAAGCCGAGTCCGCGCTGAAGGAAATGACGAGCACCATCGGCACGGGCGAATCGGCCATGGATCCGCGCTATCGGGGCCTATCGGACACGCTTCGCGGACTGGTGCAGTTGCACCGCGGCGACGCCGCCGCCGCTCTTGACAGCGCCAAATCGGCGCTCGCTGCCGTCGGCGCGCTGAAAGGCAAGAATCGCGAGGCACGAGCCTCTTTTGAGCTCGCCGCGAAAGCAGCGCTGGGACTGGGCCGACCCGCGGATGCGGAGAATTTTGCGCGCGAAGAGCTGAATTTGGCCGAAACGGTGGCTCGCGGACCTGACACCAGCGCCGACGTCGGCGAGGCGCTCCTTCTTCTCGCCAAGGCTGAAATCGCGCAGGGCCGCACCACCGAAGCTCAACCTCTACTCGAGCGCGCCGCGCGCTGTCTCACAAATGGGCTTGGCGCAGACCATGAACTGACGCGCGAAGCCGTTCTCTTGGCCGGGCACAAGACCGCCTGAAGGCCCGCCACGCGCTGATACACAGCCACCGCCTCTATGTCCCCGTGACGGGACCCAACGGATTTGAGATTTTGGTCGCGGCGCCGGTCAATTGAGGCGAAATCTCGGACGCATTACACCCCGAGGCGTGAATATCCACTCAGCGTCAACGCACCCAGAATGGCGTAGGTAATTGCGGCGGCGATTCGAACCAGCTTGAGCGGAACCCACTTGGTGGCGCGTTCGGCAAACAGAACGGTCGGCACGTTCACGAGCATCATGCCGAGGGTGGTTCCGGCAACGACGGCAACCAGCGCGTCATACTTCGCGGCGAGGGCCAGGGCAATGATCTGCGTCTTATCGCCCATTTCAGCCAGAAAGAACGTCACCATGGTCAAGACGAAGATCCCGTAGTGGCTCCGGGTCTTCAGCTCATCGTCCATTTTGTCCGGGATCAAAGCCCACGCGGCCACTGCCAGGAAGGAGATGCCAAGTACCCAGCGCAGGACTGCGGGCGTAAGCAGCTTTCCGACCCACTCACCGACTGAACAAGCGATCAGGTGGTTGACGAGCGTTGCGACAAAAATGCCCACAATAATCGGAGCCGGCTTGCGCAAACGCGTGGCGAGAATCAGGGACAACAGCTGGGTCTTGTCGCCGAGTTCACCGATGGCAACCGAGCCAGTGGAAATCAAGAAAGGATCCATGAAAAGTTCCTGGTTGAACGCAATCACTCAACCATTCTTTGACCTCGCCTGCGTCTATTCGCCAAACCGGAGACGAATCGCCCTATTACTCACGATCACCTTCCAATCGCTCAATGATCGGACAGATCGCACCATGAGGCTCATCGCACGCCGCCACCAAGCCGCTCAGCACGTCGCGAAGCTTGGCTAACTCCGATAGTTTCTGTTCAACGAGCGCTAGTTTCGCGACCGCAAGCGAACGGTTCTCCTTGCACGCCCCCTTGGCGTCGAGCTTCAATAAACGCTGCACTTCCCTCAGCGACATTCCGAGAGCTTGCGCCCGCTTGATGAAGCGCACCCGACTTGCGGTCTCCAGGGTGTAATAGCGAAAACCGCGGGCGCGTTTCGGCGGTAAACTCACGAGCCCGCGCCGCTGATAGTACCGCACAGTCTCAATGTGCACGCCGGCCGCGCGGGCAATGTGACTGATTGTGAGCTTTGCCTCACTCATGGTTTGACTCCGTACCCCGATACACGGTGTAGGCTACACTCCATGCAAACCAGAACCAAGCAAGTTGGGTGGCGCGCCATGGCGAAGTCCTGAGCGCGGTGTAGGCGACTGCTGCGTGTTTTGTTCCTACGGCTCGGCGGCCTGTCCGCCAATCCAGGAGCAGCGCAGCTGCTGCAGTTAAATCAAAAGTATTTTCGCCAGATCAATTCCGGCAGGAATGACAGCAGAGCGACACCTAGCGAAAGCCCGATGATGTTGTTGAGCGAATGCGGCCCGAAGTGTGTGAGGCCCGCTGCGAACGAGGCGAGCGCAGCAGCGCCTAGAATGAACGCGGGTGCCGATATATAGCAGTGCAACCGATGGCAGCGGCGTGGATTTCCGGCTGGCGCAGTGGTGCTCTTTATCCATTGGCGGTGGCAGCCGACCGGCGCGGGCGATTTAGTTTTTATGGATCGGCGATGGCCGAGCGACGCCGAGGCTGCGGCTGGCCGCCCGTGCCCCCGCGCCACCACTTTGGGTCACGCTGCTGTGCGCGCTCAGGAATTGCCCCGCGTCAACCATTCTCGGCACCCTCGCGCGCGCGCGAGGCGCGAGGCGCCGATTCCAGATCGCGGTTTCATTTTTTAGGTTCAGCAGCGCGACCGAGTCGACGGCACCGAGGTCGGACGGCGCTGGCCGCCGATGGTGCCGGCGGCGGAGCTCCATCGCGGCCGAGCTAGGCGGTGGCTGCCGAAGGCCGCCCGCGCCTCCGCGCCGCCGTAGGGGGCTCGCGATGCTCCAATCTTCGCCTTCGCGGCCTTCAACCTCTTCGTAGTGAATAGCTCTGCGAAGTCGTTCAAGCGCGTGGGCAAGACTAAAAGGATCTGCTTTCAGATATTCATCGATATGTCTTTCAATCAAGACATGGCGATGAGGATCATTCGATTTCGCCAGGTCACGCAATGCGGCCAGGCATGGCCCGAGCCGATGCATTTCAGTTCGCGCAATTCTGCCTTCTCCCATGAAAATATTATAAACCGACCGTCCCAGCGATGCCTCAGCAGCGGAGGCTTAACGTTAACCGCGCTGGCGGCCACGCCGGGTATGGCTCCATCGTTCTAAACATATTGCGCGCAGGGCCAATGCGCGGACCAGCGAAGGCAATTTTGGGGGTGGGGGTAGCCGCGAGTGGTGATTTTTAGAAATGGCCTCGCGCTGCGCGACGAGCAAACAAACACGGCGCGACGCCGAGCGAGCAAACAAATAACAAACAACGGCGCTGTGCGTGATTTACCTTCACACAATAGCTGTGATCTGATAATACCGCTGTGCTGAAAGGCGGGCTGGCGGCGATGTCGCATATACCGCCAGCCCTGGCCCCATCCAATCAATTGGAGCATCAGATGGACGAGGCTACTCCCAGCCTATAGCAAACCCCAGCGCCAAACCATGCCCAGCGCCGCACGATGACCGTCGCAGTCAGGGTCCTCGCGATGCAAGCGGCCAAGAATGCCGTCAAGCGCGCGATCCAAGCGCGAGGGCAAAAGCTGGCCAACTTTGCGGCTCGTAAGATCACATTGGCGGCTGAAGAGTATGTAGCCGGACATCGCGAGCTAATCGCAGAGGCGAAGGAGACGGTCCTTTCTTGGCACCTTCGGGCCGCGCTGGCGACCTCTTTTGGTACCCACCAGTCAGGCAGCCTGACGACGATGGCTGCCATCTCACATGTCTTTACCATCAACTACGTCGCCGAAATGCTCGGCGAGGATCAGGAATGGCTGTGGCAACTCCAAGTAGACATGTTCGCCGAGGATAGCTGTCTCCGCGTCTATGGGGTCGGTGATGATGGAGTGCCAGCTTTCACCGACTATGGCATCGAGGCGCTCGCATCAGCGTCGCGTTATTTTCAACGCCTGGTCGACACTGGCAATGACTGCATCCAGTGCCTTGGATACGCTCCACCGTGACGGCTCTCAACTCGCTATCGATGATACCGGCGGACAAGCGCACAGCTTCCTCACGGTACTTTACGTAGGTCTCGCGTTCCTCGAGCAATTGTTTCGAGAGGTCGATATATTTGCCGTTCATGCGGTTACTCCCGGAGCTGCTGCTTTATTCACTCGCTCGCGCGTTCTGGCAGGCCTTTCAAAATTGACCGTGTTTCCTCTAAAGTGGCACTATAGCAATCAGACAGGGGTCACAGGCCGAAGTCCTACCGTAGTCGTGGCCCCGTGAGTGAGTCATCGCTGCCGTGTTTCTCGCTCTGGGATTTCAGGCTGGCGCGTTGGTGCTATTTATCCATTGGGGGGTGGGAGTTGAGCGGCGCGGCGAATGGGGGCCACGCTTTGGGCGGCGCCGACGCTTATTTTTATAGATCGCGGGCGGCGATGGCCAAGCTCGGGGGGTGGGCTTCGCCGAGACCGGCTCGCAACCGCCTGGTGATGGGTCGCAAAAACCTCATTGTAGCTCCTGCGACGATTGGGAAGTCGTGTCCGATTAGGCGCCCCAAGGACTTCGTCGTCATCCCGGAACAACGGTTCTCAATTTGTCATTGTCGATGGTGCCGATCACGCGCTCATCTGGCAGCGCCCTGACGAGTTTGTGCGAAGGCCCGCCCTGGTTACAACAATGTTCCAGGCGCTACATCAGGGCGAATGCAAGCTCTCGCCTGGTGATCTCAACCGGTCGACGCAACACTTTATCTTAGAGGGAAAAGATCAATTATAGGCCGATGAGTCAGTGATTTCGGGGTGGTACGAGGCCGGCAGAGAAAATCACGTTGTGGGATAGCTGGTTGCGGAGGGACTCACTGAAAGCGTTTGGGCGAGCGTTTGGCAAGCCGTCATCGTTATTTATTGCCAACTGGCCCCGTGTTGCATCGACCGGTTGAGACCGCCCCTTCATAAACCGACATTTTTAAGCTGCAAATCGTCTCATGTGGCGTACCTTGCAACTTTGTCGTCCGGGAGTCGGCGATCATCTTGATCAAGACGCCCGGAATGCAGGCTGGTCGGATTCCTCGAGTAACGAAAACATTACCCGCATAATTTCCTTCGTCTTGACCCTGCCGTTCAAGTCCTTCTCGGCCACGACAAGCTGCTGGGCGTTGGGCAGGCCGACTGGGATCACCATCCTTTCCGCCGGCCTTGAGCTGGTTGATCAGGGGAGGTGGAATCAGGTCGGGCGCCGCTGTGACGATCACCTTGTCGAACGGGGCGTGCTCGGGCCAGCCGGAATAGCCGTTCCCGACGCGGACTTCGATGTTGGTGTAGCCCTGTCGTTTCAGCACTGCCCGTTGTGCCAGTTCGTCGATGATTTCGACGCTGTATACCCTGCCGGCCAGCTCGGCGAGCACTGCGGCCTGATAGCCGAGGCCAGTGCCGATTTCGAGAACCACGTCGTCAGATTTGAGCTCGAGCAGGTCCGTCATTACCGCAACCATGAGCGGCTGCGAGATCGTCTTATCGAAGCCGATCGGCAGCGGCATGTTCAGGTATGCGTATGGCTGGGCCTCGACCGGCACAAACTCGTGCCGTGGGACCCTTGGCCATTGCACCGAGGACTCGCTTGTCCAGCGCGGCCTTGCCGATTTGGGCGGCGACCTGGTCTGTGTTCGCCCTGATCGCAGCAATCAACTGTCGACGTTGTTCCTCGAAATATTCCGCGCTCATGTGCGCCTCACTGCAACGACACCTTCGGGCGGTCGGGAGACGTCAGATTATAACTGCTGCTTTGCCAACAACGCCGTCCGATTTGGTTAGAGCCAAAAAATGGAGCGGTCACAGCACCCCATATACCCAGAGCCAGCCGTAGACGAGCGCCGCCAGCAGGAGGACGGTCACGATCCAGGCGAAAAACTGCCGCCGCCGGCGGCGACGCTCCCATACTTGAGCCGGTGACGGTTGCGGCATTGCGACCTCCCGCGGGTCTTAGGACGTCCGGTGGCGTAACGCCTGCGGCAGATGCTCGACCCCGCAGAAATTCCGCGAAGGTGATCGCCTCCGGCTCCCGAGCGATCTCGCTCGGAGACCCGCTCGATTGATTTGCTTCGCTCATGATATTTCCGACAACAGAATTATGTTGGCAACCTCCGGAAACAGGGAGATTTTCCAAGAAAAACAAGGAGGCGATTAAGCACGAACCGGGCAATCGCCGACAGGGATCAGGGACTTGGATAATTTCTCCAAAAGCAAATATCAGAGAGAAAACAGGGAAGCGATCAGTGCTGCGGCTTTGGCGATCGGGCTGTTGTCGACGTCGACCTCGTCGGCAGGTTCGGGCGGAGCAGCCGGACGTCCCCTCGTTTCTCTTTCCAAAGACTTAGGTCTCCCCTGTTTCCTCCCTGTTTCTCTCTGTTATTTTTTTGGAGAAATTATCCAAGTCCCTGATCCCTGTCGGCGATTGCCCGGTTCGTGCTTAATCGCCTCCCTGTTTTTCGTGGAAAATCTCCCTGTTTCCGCGATTTCGAAATGCTGCTTCTTGCCGAAACTGTTCGGAGATGGCGCTCCCCAAGACGGTTGACAATGGCGATCGCGGTCAGCTGTGGCCAGGCGCCGACAGCCCTGATCGAACGCCGCGTTGACTAGCTCCACAGCGGCCGCAGCAGCGACCTCATCGTCGTTCGCTGATCGCCCGCCGGCCCGGGCAGGTCGAGCAGCAGCGCGCCGCCCAAGCCAAAATGCGCCGCGCCGGATTCCTCGGCCACCACCCGCCAAGGGATTCGGCCACCACCCGCCAAGGGATAAAGTGCACCATCTCGCCAGCCGGAAATGTCGGAGAGAGAGCACGCCGCGGACCGACCACTGTCAGCGCTGCAGATTTTCCGATCTGTTGTCGATGACCCGGTAGCTGATTGCTGACCAGCGCCGCCGGCGCAGCGGCCGCAGCATCATGATCATCGATCGCCCCGATCGCCCGAGCTCCATCGTCGCCCCGAACCGGAATCGGCCAACAAGAATTCCGCTAGTAAGAAACAAAAACACTTCCCGATGTCCAAGGGCTTGATCTGGCTTACGTTTCATGCGCTGCAGGTCCGGCAAGGCCCGATGGAAAACTAAAAAGAAGTGGCGACGGTGCCGCCGGCCTCACCATCGGGCGGCCAGTTGCCGCAGCGCCGCCCAGGCGGCTCGAGCAGGTCGGTCTGCAGAGCTCCTGAAATCGGCGCGCCCCTCGCGCGTGCGCGTGACCACAGCGACCATGGTTAACGCTGACCGCTGTCAGTGCTGCAGATTTTCCGATCTGTTGTCGATGCCCCGGCAGCTGATTGCTGACCAGCGCCGCCGGCGCAGCGGCCGCAGCATCATGATCATCGATCGCCCCGATCGCCCGAGCTCCATCACCGGCATCGCAAAAGGACGGATAGGGGCGCGCCACGCGTTAGCTGAACCGCCCAAATCCGTTCGGCTTGTGCGCATATCGAGCAATCGTCCTCCTAACGCAAAGGATGAAATCATGCGCGGTTCTCGGCTAGCCTATTTAGCCTTGGCACCCTCGGTTCTTGTTTGCCTCGGGTCTACTGCCAACGCCCGGAAGCGGCCGTGTATTGGCTGCCCTCCGACTATAACCACGGTACATCATGCTCAGATCTTCGATGGACAGATATGCTGCGCTTGCGCACGCTGGTTTTGTCCGCAGTGTTCTACTTCGCAGTCTTCTACTTCCGAGACAGGCCCTCGGCCGGTGCACGCGTTGGTGCCAGGAGCAGCGCGTGTTGGACTGCTCGTCGATCCCACCAATGTGGTGAATACCGAGTCCGCTATAAGGGATGCTGAGGAGGCCGCTCGTTCGACAATTGCATGTCTTGCGTCCCGCGCTCACCCTGACATGGCTACATCGTGCGTGGCAACTCCGCCCGCGAAGTGGATAGGGTAATGCAAAAGATAGTTGTTTGGGACGTGCCGACACGTCTGTTCCATTGGCTCACGGTGATATTGGTCGCTGCGGCGTATGCAACTTGGCGGCTTAATTGGATGGACTGGCACGCCTATGCTGGCTACGCGCTGCTCGCGCTCGTGGTCTTCAGGCTCCTCTGGGGATTTTTTGGCAGCGAGACCGCGCGGTTCGCGCGGTTCCTCGCCGCACCGCGCAGGGCCGCGGGCTATCTCGCGCAGCTGCTCCGGCGCGAACCCGACCATCAGGTTGGCCACAATCCGGCCGGCGGCTGGATGGTACTGCTTTTGCTGGCGCTTCTGCTCGCCGAGACACTGACCGGCATCTACATCAACAACGACATTGCCGACGTCGGTCCGTTCACTGAACTCGCGCCGGCGCCGGTGGCCAATTTCATCAGCACGCTGCACGACGTCTTCTGGCAGGCGCTGTTGGTGGCAGTGACACTGCACGTTTTGGCGGTCGTATTATATTGGGCGGCCAAGCGCCAGAATTTGCTGCTGCCGATGATTACCGGATGCAAGATGCTCCCTCTGGGTGTGCGCCCTCCCGCGCAAGCCGGCGCGCTACGCGCGTTATTGTTCCTCGGCTGCGGCACTTTGACGGCCGCTGCCCTGGCCAACTTCCTCTAGGCAAGCTGCCGTTCTTGTCAGCTTTTCGGAGGCTTCACCTGTCCACGGATCTCGCCGGCCGGATGGTCCTTGGTGTGCACGTTGATGTACCAGTCGCCAGCCTCGAACTGCTTTGCCTGATCCGGGGTTAACGTTTCTTCGCCCTTGATCGCGCCCGTCGCCTCAGTGCCTTTCTTGGTGAGCCAGATTACCACCGGTCCATTCTTTCCTTCCTCGCCACTGTGGAAATGCGCCATGGTGACCGGGCCCGTCAGACCACTGTCGGTGATGTCCCAGGTGACGACGCGGGTGCTCGGATTCCATGTCAGGTCGGCGCTTCCTTTGCCCGGCGTGGTCACTGGCGGTACCTGCTCCGCGCCGTTGAGCGGCACCTTGAATGAAACCGTCGCGGCTGTCGCCGATCCGACCACGCCGATGCAGGCCAGTCCGGCCAGCGCGAGGATGGCTCGCCGAGATAATGCGTTATCAATCATCGTTCCCTCCTTCGAGTTTGAACCGCGTCCCCTCCTCGAGTTTTGAACCGCCCCGGCATCTCCGAGGAGAGCTTAGGTCCTCGTGCGTTGCCGCAACAGTAGCTGTGTCGGAGCTCACGTGATCGTTATGAAGGTTATGGCACCTCTCCGAACTAGCGGGATGTCCGACCTTAGGTCTGCGATGCGCCGCAGAACGGACATGCAGAACGCTTGCTCTGCCATCGAGTTAATCACACGATTGTTCTTTACAGATTTCGGGTTGGTTCGCCCCAAAGAGTTGACCTTTCCGCTTTCAGCGCCAGAAATCCTTGAACCAATCCTGCGCAAGTTAAGTGTAGCGCAGGTGTGCTGGACGTTCTTGCGGGTCGTCGCGTTCGGAGCAGAACACCTGCGTCGGACTGCCGCGAGTGCCAGCAGCATCCATCCTGACTAACTGTCCGCCCTGTCATGGACCCCGCGGCCATCACCGGCAATGTGAAATTTTTCAACAGGTTACGTGAAAAAGACCAATCTTCTTTGCCGCGGATTTGTTGAACAGATGGATGGCCTCGGGGGTCGGCTCCAATAGAACCTTACAGTTCTTTTTCGCGAAATAGGCTTCGGCTTCTGGCGATAGACGCACATTGCCAATTTGGCCCGAAGCAACAATCAGCTCTTCGCACCCTTTCTCGAACACAAACTTCGCCTCGTCTTTCGACAGGATATGCGAGGTGCCGTAGTACTTCTTGGACAGTTTTTTCTTGCGGTTCACGACTTCGCCCGAGAGGCGGACGACCACGTCATGCTCGTAGGTCTTCCCGCCCATCGTGATGGTGCCGAACGTGGTGCTTTCTATCTCCATGGGGCTGATCCTCCTACCCAGCCCGCTCGTGCTTGTACCTTGCGGGCTAGGGTCGATCAACACTCCCGAACAAGCGAATTTGGATTGATTTTTGCGCGCAATCCTCGACAACGGAAATTCCGCCGAGTACAGATAACAAGTTTTCACAGGCTTTGCGGCCCTGGCCGGGCGGAGGTCTGCACTCCGTGTATTCGTTCGATGGAGTCTCGCCGATGAAGATTGCCCAGATCGCTCCGCTCTACGAGAGCGTGCCACCCAAATACTATGGTGGCACTGAGCGGGTGGTTTCCTACCTGACTGAAGAATTGGTGCGCCAAGGCCACGACGTCACGTTGTTCGCCAGCGGCGATTCGAAGACAGCAGCGAAGTTGGTGCGTTGCTGTGATATGGCTCTTCGCCTAAACCCGATCTTCTCGGACCCGTTACCGTACCACGTAATCATGCTTGAAGAAGTGCGACGAAGGGCAGACGAATTTGATATTCTGCATTTTCACATCGATTTTTTGCACGGTCCCTTGGTGCAGGACTTTGCTTGGCGCACGGTAACCACCCTTCACGGTCGACTCGATTTGCCTCATGTCGTCCCGTTCTATCATCTCTTTCGAGAGCTGCCCCTGGTCGCGGTCTCCAGTGATCAGCGCAAATACCTGTGCTCGGCAAATTGGATCGGAACCATTCACCACGGGTTACCTTGCGATATTCTGCCGTTTCGGCCGAAGGCGTCCGGTGGTTATCTCGCCTTTCTTGGCCGCATCGCCCCAGAAAAACGGCCCGACCGGGCAATCGAAATCGCCGTGAAAGCTGGCGTGCCACTCAAGATCGCGGCCAAAGTGGACCGCGTCGATCAAGCGTATTGGGATCAAAAAATTCACCCAATGGTAAAGGCCAACGCGAACGTCGAATATCTCGGTGAGATCGCTGAGCATGAAAAAGCTGATTTCCTCGGTCAGGCAACAGCGCTGGTATTTCCTGTCGATTGGCCGGAGCCATTTGGCCTCGTCATGATCGAGGCGATGGCGTGCGGGACGCCGGTGATTGGCTTCAGGTGCGGCTCAGTACCTGAAGTGGTGGAAAACGACATTTCGGGCTTTGTTGTGGAAACCGTCGATCAGGCGACCGCAGTCGTGGCGCGGGTCGCAAGGTTGGATCGAGCGAAGGTCCGAGCGACCTTCGAACACCGCTTCACGATGCAGCATAGAGCGCGTGACTACCTGGAAATAGACAACAAGTTAATCGGGTCCGCTCCTCTGTCCACGCGATATCGAGGAGCAAATAGTGATCGCAAGCGGGAAGCCTCGTATCCCACTGGTACGAGGGTCCCTGATCTGCCACCGACTGTGATAGTGACCAAGCGAGTGCGTCCGCGTGGCAAACCATCGGCTAGGGTTCTTGACTTGTCAACGAAGGCGGTCGTTGAACCATATGATATTGCACGTTGCACTATTCCGAATTCCACCTCTGAAACTTCCAGAAAATAGTGTCATCAAACGACATGAATGCGGTGCCCTCGCCTGCCGCTCCAATCCTCATCGGCCAGATGATTGACCGCTGGTGCGGCCGGTTTCTTGATCTTGCGCCAATAATCGACGCGGCCAACGAGACGGCCCTCAACTTTCCTTTGCTTTGGAGCCAGCGCGCCGACGCTGCTCCGCGCCTCACCTTAACCTCACCCGCAGTCAGAAGTTGATCTTCGCCGTTGACCTGCCGGGGCTCAGTGGCGGACCAGTGAAGTGTGATTTTATCAAGGTGCCCGCGCAACTTGTGGACTCCCGGCTGTTGCCGTTGCGTGTCTGTTATGCCGGATTTTGAGAA
>CAVRHU010000005.1:0-21048 GCA_963721095.1 uncultured Gammaproteobacteria bacterium
CGTGACATACGAGACGTCGGCGAGCTGATCGAAGGACATCGCATGGGAATTCGCATCACGCCGCTATTGTGCATCCTCGCTTGCGCTCCCGCGGCAGTCGCGGAGGTGCCGATTTACGACGTTGACGTGGTCCATTCCTATCCCCATGACCCGCAAGCCTTCACGGAGGGACTTTTTTATTTGAACGGCTATCTGTACGAGAGCACCGGTCTCGAGAAGCACTCGAGCATCCGCAAGGTGCGGCTCGAGACGGGTGAAGTACTGCAGAAAATCGATATCCCCGCGAAATACTTCGGCGAAGGCATCGTGAACTGGGGCCGAACCCTGATTAGCCTCACGTGGAAATCTCATGTGGGATTTATTTTCAACCTCGACAGTCTCAAGCTGAAGGGCCAATTTCACTACGCCGGCGAAGGCTGGGCGCTGACGCGCGACGACAAGCGCATCATCATGAGCGATGGCACCTCGGAGCTGCGGTTTTTGGATCCGGTCACATTGAGCGAAACCGGCCGCATCCGCGTTACGCTCAACGGCAATCCGGTACAAAAGGTCAACGAATTGGAATGGGTAAAGGGGGAGATCTTTGCCAATGTTTGGCAAACGAATTGGATCCTTCGAATCGACCCGACCAGCGGCGACGTGGTCGGCTTGATCAACCTGTCGGGATTGCTCAAACCGGCGGATATCGTTCCGGGTCAGACCGACGTGCTCAATGGCATTGCCTATGATGCAAAGAACGATCGCCTGTTCGTGACGGGAAAGAATTGGCCGAAGCTATTTGAAATTCACCTGCGAAACGCCAAGTCGCCCAATGCCCCCTTCAGCGGGGCGAGCCACGGCTCGAAATGAAACCATCGATCGACAGCTTCGGAAAAATCGGCTTTCTTTCCTGCTCCGCACGCGCCGTCTGAACGCCGCGGCGATTCTCGAAGACGCGCAGCCCGGCGGTCGAAACATCATTTCGTTTAGGCTTCCGGGTAACGCTCGACCAAGTTCCCGAGAGCTTGCTTCAAGGGTCCAAGCCAGGGCTCGAAATTGCGCCATTGATCCACAGCTTGCGCGAAGATCGGTTGGCGCACCTGTTCGGCGCTCGCTGTTTGGACAACACGGCGAGTCTCATAGAAGCGCAGGCACTGATCCTCGAACGGCAACTGACAGTATTCCAGCAAGCGGCGCACTTCCCCGGGCAGGTCCGCGACCACGCGCTCGTAGTAGGCACGATGAATCCGGCCCGGCAGCACCGCATCATAGTGCGCCATCAACTCGACGTAATCGCCGTAGAAGCGCGCCAAGTCCATCTGGTCATAGGTGAAAAGTTGTCCCGATGCGAAATGCTGCTTGAAGGCGGAGAAACAACTCCCGATCGGATGGCGGCGCGCATCGATGATCGCGGCGCGCGGAAACATTAGGTGGATCAGGCTGATGTGCAGGAAATTGTTCGGCATCTTGTCGATGAATCGCGGCGCCCCGCCGCGGCGGTAGATCCTCGTCTCCGTGAGATAGCGGTCCGCCAGCGCCCCGACTCGCGCGGCATCCAGGGAGCACAGTGCCTCGAAAAACCGGCTCTCATCCGCCTCGCCATTCTTCGTCGCCAATCCGCGGGCAATCGCGGGCATCTCCGCCAGCTCGCGTGTGCCTTCGACCTGCGAGTGGCTCGCCAGTATCTGTTCCAGCAACGTGGAGCCGGCGCGCGGCAGCCCGACGATGAAAATCGGGTCCGAAGCCTGCGAGCCGAAATGCGTGCGTTCCGCGAAGAACTGCGGGGTGCAGATTTCCTTCGAGCGCCGCACATGCAACGAGAACTTACCGGCATCGTAATTGACCCTCAGGCGACGAAGTGCATTGCCGGCCGCATAGTGTTCGAAGGATTCCGCGAAACGGCGCTGGTCCTCGAGCGCTTTGCCGAGAGCGAATTCGAGATCCACGCGATCATTGGGCTTGAGATCTTCGCGCTGCAACGCCGAGCGCATCGCGTCGATTTCGGCCGCATCGAAATGAAACGTCTTGAGGTTTGCCAGGCTCCAATAGGTGTCGCCCCGGGCAGGGTCGAGGGCAATAGCTGTGCGATATGCGGCAATGGCCTCCTGCGAGCGTCCGGCCGCGTTGAGCTCGTGGCCATAGTTGAGCCACTCTGCGTAGCCGGCATTCGGCTCGGCGGTGAGCGCTCTCAAGGTCTCTAGAGCCTGTGCGAACTGGCCGGTTATGCTGAGCGCCGACGCCAACAGGTCCCGGTAGAGCCGATTCTTCGGATCGAGCCGCAACAAGCGCTCCACCAAAGGCAACATATCAGCCGGCTTCTGCTGCTTCAGGAATAGACGCGCGAGATCATGGCGGGCTGCGGAGCAGCCGGGCGCTAGGTCGATCGCCTGGCGCAATACCCCCTCGGCTTCCACATAGGCTTCTCGCCGCGCGAGTGCATCGGCGAGCATGCGCATCGCTGCCACATCCTGAGGCGCATCGCGCAGGATCCGCCGCAGCATCGCCTCGGCGGCGGCAACCCGATTGCCAGCGAGCGCCGCCCCCGGCTCGGCGAGCTGCCAGGGCTGGGGTGCCAGCTCGGCGTAGCGCTGGTAGGCCACGTCGGCGCCGTGTTCATCGCCGGCGGCGGCGAGCTGGGAGGAAAGTTCGTGCCAACCCTGCGCCAATTCCGGTTCGATGGAAAGCGCTTCGCGCAACGCGGCCACCGATTCGGCCGCGCGTCCTGCCTCGCGGTAGGCGCACGCCAGTTCCAGGCGGATCAGGCCTGCCGCCGGCCGCGAGCGCACCAACGCTCCCAGCACCTCGACTGCGAGCGCTACATCTCCCACCTTGCGGGCGGCGGTGGCGAGCAGCAAACTCGCCGCCGTGTTGTCCGGATTATACTTAAGAATCTCGCCGGCTGCCCGGGCCGCGGCAGCCGGGTCCGTATCCAGCAATGCGGACGCCGACATCAGTTTTAAATTCACGTCCGCAGTCGAAGCCATGTTCCAACGATGCGGGGACCCCGGCGCATTTGTCAATCTAGCGCCACGCGCCCCGGGTAGAATCGTAACTTTCGCCGGCAGTCCGGCCTTCGAGGAGAACTATGAGTCAGCCCAATCCTGTGGCGTTGGACGAGGCCACTATCGCCCGCGCACTGCAGGCCTATCGGGAGGCATCGGTCGCGGGCCGCAGCGTCGAATCCGAGCAGCTGCTGGTGGGGGTGGCGGAGCGCGCGCCCGGCCATCCCGCTGTGCTCAATGAATTGGGGGTGCTCATGATGAGCCGCAACGAATACGAAAAGGCGTACTCGCTTTTCAGCCGTGCTGCCCAGACCGACCCGAGCCATGCACAGCTGTGGTCGAATCTTGCCGGCAGCTTGCGAATGCTCGGCCGGCGTGAAGAGGAGCGAGAAGCACTGGAGCGCGCTCTGAGCATCGAGCCGCGCCATCTTGCGTCGCTGCTGCAGAAAGCCAGGCTATTCGAAGATCTGGGCGATGCCCGCAACGCTGCGCGCGCCTACCAACATGCGCTGCTGAGCCTACCCCCGAATGCGGTCGCGCCGCCGAACTTCCAGGAGCTGCTCAAACACGCGAAGGATGCCGTCGCCGCAGATCAAGCAGCGCTCGGCGCGGCCATTGAGGAAAGGCTGGCCGGCATCCGGGAGCGCCACGGCGGCAAGACGCAACCGAGGGTAGACAAGTGCCTGGAGCTGCTCAGCGGTCGGCGCTCGGCCTATTTTCCCCGACCCACCTTCATGTACTTTCCGGAAATCCCCGCATTGGAATTCTTCGAGCGCGACGATTTCCCGTGGCTTGATGCGGTCGAGGCGGCCACCGACGACATACGAACTGAGCTGACCAATGTTCTGATCGCCGATCGGTCTGGCTTGCAGCCCTACATTGACTACCCAGCCGGAGCACCCATCGATCAGTGGAAGGAGCTGAATCATTCACGCCGCTGGAGCGCGTACTTCCTATGGAACCAAGGCACGCCAGAGCCGGCGCACATCGCGCGCTGCCCGCGGACCATGGCGGCGCTCGCGCATATCCCGCGTTGCGAAGTGGCGGGCCGGGCACCGACGGTATTTTTTTCAATCCTCGATCCGAGGACGAAAATTCCACCGCATACGGGCGTCACCAATACTCGGATAACGGTGCATTTACCGCTGATCGTTCCGCCGGATTGCAGCTTTCGCGTCGGCGGCGCCACGCGCGAGTTCGAAGTTGGAAAAGCCTGGTTGTTCGACGACACTATCGAGCATGAGGTATGGAACAACTCAGACGCACCCCGCGCCATTCTGATTTTCGATATTTGGAACCCATTCTTGAGCGAAGCAGAACGCGACATGGTGCGGGCCGCCACGGAAGTGGTGGGCAGCTACTATCAACTGCCGACGGAGGTCTCGCCATGACTACGACACATACAAAACGCCTGGTGCTGAGCACGGCGATTTTGGCTGCCTGCGCACGCGGCGCGCTTGCCGAGGATATCGACCTGCACAAAGCGCTGGCGCCGTGCAGCGCCATTTCGAGCGACGCCGACCGTGTCGCCTGCTATGACAAGCTCGCCGGCCGTGTTCCTGTGCCGAAGGCACGGCCCTCGCTCGCTGCACCCGTGCCTGCACCCGCCGCGCCTGTTGCGGCTGCACCCGTACCTGCACCCGCCACGCCTGTTGAGGCTGCACCCGTACCGGCAGCTGCCCCCACCGAGGAAGATTTCGGCCGGAGCAAGCTGCAAATGGCCGCCCGCTCTCCTGCTGGTATCAAAACCGTCACCGCAAAAGTCGCCGCCTTCGGCCGTTCGCCAAATCTTCGCCCGCAGGTCACGCTCGACAACGGCCAGATCTGGGAATATCAGGATGCCCCGGATCCGCTGCTGTCCATCGGCGATTCGGTCATCGTCAAACACGGCACGCTCGGTTCGTTCCTCTTGCTGACTCCGGCAAAATATAGCCACAGGGTACGCCGCATCAACTAGAAGCAGTGCGCCCTGCCGGGCGCACCAAGATAAAGAGCGGCCCATGAGTCCGCTCCATGCAGTGCCGCAAGCACTTCGCAGATAGCGGTATTTCCGTCCCAACCACTTCGCAGTTATTTGAGGAGTCCAGTTGCGATTGGCTTTTTTCGCTGTGCTGGAGATCGGGGTTCTGGAGTACGCTGACGCAGTCATGCGAAAATCAATTCGAAGCTCAAGGTGTTCAAGATGCCCAGTAGCACGATAAAAGCCGTGATGATCCTCCTCGCGACGCTCTCCGCGGTGAGCGGCGGAATTGCGTCGGCGACCGGTGCGCAACAGTCTGCATCGCCCGTGCTCATCGAGCTATTCACGGCGGAAGGGTGTTCCTCTTGTCCTCCCGCCGATGCCTTTCTTCGGATATTGGATGAGTCTCAGCCGGTTCCCGGAGCTCAGCTGATCACGCTTGGCGAGCATGTCGATTACTGGGATAACCAGGGTTGGCGCGACCCATTCTCCTCAGCGTCGTTCACCGAGCGTCAGCGCGGTTACGAGCGTGCCCTTGGGCGCTCCGAGCCCTACACGCCGCAGTTCATCGTCGATGGCACTTCAGAGATGCGCTTGAGCGAGCGGCCAAAGATCGCGCAAGTGCTGACGGATGCTGCGGCCTCCCCAAAGATTCCGGTGAGTATCGACTCGCTCAAGATAGAACCCGGCACGCCGGCCTTCCTGAGCGGCAACGTAACCGCCGACGGCAATGCACGAGTACGCAAGAGCGACGTCTTTCTCGGGCTGGCCCTGGATCATTTCGAGTCGAAGGTGCTGCGCGGGGAAAATCGCGGCCAGACACTCACGCATGTGGCCGTCCTGCTCGAACTCGTCAAGTTGGGTGCGCTGACACCGGGCGGTAAGTTCAGCCAAGATTTCCGTGTGCCCGTGAAAGCCGGCGTGGACCCTGGCAATCTGCGCGTAATCAGCTTCGTGCAGGAATCCCGTTACGGGAAAGTCATCGGCGCAGCGCTCAGGCGAACCGCAACGGGTCCCAGCCAGCGCTAATTGTGCGCCAATACCGGTTGGCCGCTATACAGCTCCGGAAACGTACGCTTGAAATTTTCGACCTTGGGTACGTCATACGTGGCGATGTAGAGGTTGGA
The DNA here is from genome assembly GCA_963721095.1 of uncultured Gammaproteobacteria bacterium. Classification (GTDB taxonomy): domain Bacteria; phylum Pseudomonadota; class Gammaproteobacteria; order Steroidobacterales; family Steroidobacteraceae; genus Bog-1198. The sequence goes on from CAVRHU010000005.1 coordinate 6,069, forward strand.
TGGATTGTGTATCAAATAGTCCTGATGATAACCCTCGGCCTCATAGAACCCTTTGAGCGGATCCACCTGGGTAACTATCGATCTCGCAAATACATGGGCCTGATCCAATTGGGCGATGTACGCCTGGGCTATGCGCTTCTGATCGTCGTCGGCGTAGAAAATCACGGAACGATATTGCGTGCCGACATCGGGACCCTGTCGATTCAGCTGAGTGGGGTCGTACACCACCGAAAATGCGATTTGTAATATCTGGCCGTACGAAATCCTCGCCGGGTCGAAGATTATCTTGACCGATTCGGCGTGCCCAGTACTCCCGGTGCTGACCCTCGTATAATCAGCCGTTGATCTTTCACCGCCCGCGTAACCGGCAATTGCCTTCCGCACACCCCGCACGTGCTCGAACACCCCTTGCACGCCCCAAAAACACCCCCCCGCCAATACCGCAGTCTGCATGGGCCCCGCGGCCCTTGGATTGTCCACGGCAGGCGGTGGGATGATCACCGGCACCTCGGCTCCGAACGACGGTGAATGCCCCAGAAGAGCCCCCCAGACCCACACACCCAGCAGCGCCGTGAGTCGCGGAGTTCCTGTTTTCCAAAATGACATATCTCACCCCTGGCCCTACTCGCGGGCCGCAAAGTGCAGCGCCACCGAGTTCATGCAATAACGCAAACCCGTGGGCCTCGGGCCATCATCGAATACATGGCCCAAATGAGCATCGCAGCGACGGCAGGAGATTGCCTGGCGCTGCATCCCGAGACTTTTGTCGGTGCTCTCGATGATATTCCTCCTGGAAATCGGCTCCCAGAAGCTCGGCCATCCGGTGTGCGAATCGAATTTAGTCCTCGAGTCGTATAACACTGTGTCGCAACAAACGCAGTGGTAAAGGCCATCGGCACCATAGTGGTCATATTCACCGCTAAAGGGGACTTCGGTGTCCGCCTGGCGCGCCACCCGGTACGCGAGCGGCGAGAGCTGCGCACGCCATTCGGCGTCGGTCTTCACGATCTTTGCAACCCGCACGACGCCTTGGCTTTTGCCGGCCGGCGAGAAATTCTCGATCGACACGTCGCTGCTTTGCTTTGGCCCAGACAAGGTGGCAGCCGGCCCCTGGTCGATGAAAGAAATGGCCGACAGTGCAGTCAATCCTGCGACAAAAAAACGCCGGCTAACTACTTCGTTCATGACTTAACTCTTTCGCAAGGTCTCTATTTTCCATGACCCGCTCGATGCCCGTTGATTCAATTTAAATGCAACCGGCGCCGAACAACCACCCGACGAACATCAAACTGCACTCCCAACACGCATATCCCATCGGGGAGGAGACGCGCTCTGCACCTTATAGGTGCGCCATGCCGGGCGGCGCACCATAAAAAAACGGCGGGCTTTTAGGGCCCGCCGTCCGAGTGTCAAAACTTGCGTTTTGATCGATGCGTTTAGAACTTCGCCTCCAGATGCAGATACAAGAAGCGACCGGTCGGATCGTACGTCTGCACCCACGTGTTGTTGTTGCAGGCGCCTACCGGGCAGTTCGCCGACAGAATCACCGGCGGGTCCTTGTCCAGCACGTTGTTGGCGCCGACGCGAACCGAGACGCTCGAATTGATCGCCACCGAGGCAGAAAGGTCGAGGTAGCTGTAGGTCGGGACATGGTCGTAGCCCGGGAATACCGTTCCGGGTGAAGACAACAGCGAGTCCCCACTCGATGCATCAACTTTGGTAGCACCGATAAAGCGCCACTGAGCATGCAGATCGAAACCCTGCCACGGAGTCACCCAGTCGGCGCTGAAAACGTGGCGCCAATGGGGCAACGGGCTGCCGCAGGTCACACCTTCGAAGCCCGCGCAGTTATACGACGGTCCCGCCACCACCCCACCCGAAGTGGGATCCGGCACATCTGTGTTCGGCTGGGTGGTGTTGGAGAGGGTATCCGTGCCCTGGAAGTTAAAGATCAACCTGCCCATCGAATCCAAATTCCAGCTGTAGTGGAGATTGATGTCTACACCCTTATCCTCCAGCAACCCGGTGTTCTCCGACAGAGTGGTGACGAATCCATCATTGGTCAGCCACAGAGAACCGTTGGCATTACGGTGGATCAGGTCGCAAGCCGCCGGATTGCCGGTCACCCCGCAATTATTGATGACCGCTACGCCATTTTGTGCCTCGATCGCGCCGGTGATTCTGATGTCGTAATAGTCAACCGTTGCCGAGAAAGCCGGCAGGAAGGTTGGCTGGAATACGACGCCGTACGACCAAGTGTGTGCCTTCTCAGGACTGAGATTCGGATTGCCGCCCGTCTGGACGTTGAACTGACTGGCCGGATTCACCCCTAAGTTTCCGTATTGCGCCGCCGTGACCCCCGTACGCGCGCATTGCGCCTCGGTCAACGATGGCGTCGGGCCCCAACACGGATCGACGCTGCCACCCGGTCCTACGGTCTGGGCGGCAAAGAGCTCGCCAATGTTGGGTGCGCGTACAGCTTGGTTGAAGCTGGCCCGGAAACGGACGTCATGGATGGGCGCCCATTCGGCACCAAACTTGTAGGTATTGGTGCTGAAGCCCAGGGTGTACTTCGAATACCGGAAACCGCCGTTGAGGGACAACTGCTCGGCGAACGGCACGCCGTCCAAGATCGGCATGTTGAATTCAGTGAAGCCTTCCCAAACGTGGAAATTGCCGGCGATCGGCAGCACCGCACCCGCACCGCCCGCGATATCGTCCGATATGTTTTCTTCGTCGGGGTTGAAACTGGTGCTTTCCGAACGATACTCGGTGCCCGCATTGACCTGCAGGCCGCTCTTCGCCCAGGGTGTCTGAATACCGTACTTGCCAAGATCACCGGTCACGTCGGCATGCATGACATACTCCCGGTCGGTTCCCTGCGTCAAATTCGGAATCTCCAGATAATTGAGCTGCGCGGCAGTCACGCCGCCCGGCACCCACGGGTTGTAGGGCACGCAGCCCGCCGGTGCGGGAGGTGCGCAAATGGGGGTACCGTTCGGGCCCATGACGGGATTTTCGGCGAAGGCCAGTTTTGTCACCGAGAAATTATTCAGACCTAGCGCGGTCGCGTCCGTGATACCGACCTGAGCGTAGGCGTTGTACTTCCATGCGTCCAAGAAATCGCCCTTGACGCCGATCACTTGGCGGAAGTCCAAGTTGGTATCGTCGCTTAGCCGCTGGCCGCCTTCGACGTTTCGTCGTTCGAGGTAGTACGACAGAGAACCGCCGGCCGGCTGACCCTGTGCCGCCAGCAATGCTGGAGCGCAAAGAATGCCTCGCTCCTGCGCCGTGATCAGCGGGTTGCCGGGCAGCCCCGCCCCGACCGCGCCGCAATTCAGCGAAAGTGTGTTGTTGGCGAAGTCGCCGCCCGGCGCGATGCCCGCCGTCGTGTTGTTCCTCATGAACATGAAGTCGCTGTACACGCTCGTGTGCTCGTTCACGTCGTAATGGAGGAAGAAGCCGGCAGTCCAACGCTCGGTGGGGCGTTGGTAATAATTCAGGGCGCCGAAATTGAAATGGTCACTCGCCACAACCGGGCGGAAGGTACCGGTGGTCGGATCAACGGTGTTATCAAGGATTCGACCGGTCGAGCTGTAGGCGAGGAAGGTTCCACCCTTATCCGTGCCCGATCCTGAGCATGCTGCCTTGCCCGCGACAAACCCGAGGCTGCAAGCGCCGTAGTCGAATTGCTTTCCGAGGTTCGAGTTATACCTGTCATAGGTCGCGTAAACGGTTGCATTGCCCGCGCCGTCCGCGAAATTCGAACCGGCGATGAATGACAGATCCTTCTGTTGTCCGGAATTCACCGTGCCGCTCGGGGCGGGTTGACCGGCTGCAGACTCAATACCTTGATAAAGAGACTCGTGATTGCTGTGGTTGTAATCGCCCAACTGCGCGTCGAGTTTCACGCCTTCGTAATGGGTGTTCATGATGAAGTTCACGACACCTGAGACGGCATCCGCGCCGTAAGTCGAAGAAGCACCGCCGGTCAGCACTTCGACCCGCTCGATAAGTTCGGCTGGGATCATGTTGAGGTCGGCAGCGCTGGAACCGCCCGGAACGCCGGGGGCGAGCCGCATGCCGTCGACCAGCACCAAGGTGCGATTTGCACCGAGGGCATGCAAATCGACGGTTGCCGTGCCGGTCGAGCCGTTGGACATGTTGGCGCCCTGGGCGGCAAATACCTGCGGTAAATTGTTGAGCAGGTCTTCAACGCGGGTCAGACCCGACGCTTGAATGTCCACATTCGTGATCGTGGTAACCGGGCTCGCCGATATGAGATTCGCGCTTTGAATGCGCGTGCCGGTTACAACCACTTCTTGGAGCTCTGACCCGGCCGGAGCGGCCGCGACGGCCGGCGCTGTTTGCGCGTAAGCGGCCGGAGCAACTGCACTCGCCGCGGCTGCAGCGAGTGCGGCGTGAACCGCGTGCTGCAAAATCCGATTCTTTCCCATTTTCATTCCTCCCGAGTTAAGCGACTCATTCCTATCTTGCCGTGGCCGGGCGATCCGCAGGCATCGTCTCCGAATGCCACGTCGAGTTATGGACCGATTACAACACGGCGCCAGGGTGTTGCCAAGTCGCATCGGATGGAAAATTGCCGGCTGGTGGTGCAAATCCGCGTTTCCGGACCAAATCTAGGTGAGATATTTGGGGGCCAATGCAATGCTATTTGAGGAGTCCAGTGCGACCACTACGGCTGCAAAGTCACCGCAACACCCAACAAGGCGGCACGGATCAAAAAAACGTCACTTTGTTTTGCGGAAAAGACTGTTGCTATGACGCAACAACCGCACCCAGGTGCCTACCTAGCCCACATACGATACAAATTCGCTGTCACATTCTGCTTGAGATGTTGTGCGCCCTATGGCTGGGAGGGCAAGCAAATCAATTCGCGCCGCTCTCCAGATAGTTTCGCAGCTCAGCGAGTTCTTTCTCATAGTGGCGCGCCCGGCCCGATGATCGCTGATAGAGGGGTTCTCTCACCTGCCAAACGCTGGCAGTTTTCACGGAGCGCCCCGGCGAGACGGTGAGACAGCGTTCGTGCCAATCCAGTCCGGCGAACGACAGCAGTTCCTCGACCACAGGTTTGGGCTCTCGGACCAGCGTATCGTAGTCAACGTCGAGAATATCGGCGCCATACAGCGTCTTCCAGTGCCTCATCAAGCGCAAATACTGCCGATAGTGGTGCCCGATATCCATGAGATTCAATGCATAGCTCATGCGCTGGTCCAGGTGCAGAAAATAGATGGACAGGCAGTTGTCGAGCGCATTGCGCGTCGTGTGCACAATCTTGGCATCGGGAAAAAGCAGCTTGATCAAGCCGATATTGAGGTAATTTTCCGGTCGTTTGTCGGTGACATAAGCGGCCGCGGGAAACATGCCGCCCAGATTTTGTCGATACTCCGCGGCTAGAGTTTTGAGCCGCGACGGAAGGACGGCTCCGATCGACTCCGGAAAGGGCGCCAAGTCGAGCTCAACCGCGTTCGGCAGGAAGTCCAGTTCGCCGCCGGCGGCGAGCAGCGGATGGCCGGCGAGCAGTTGCTCCGTCAACGTCGAGCCCGAACGATACATTCCGCAAATAAATATCGGGCGCGGTAGCGCTTGCGCGTTGATGTCGGCGGTGGCGCTGGCGGCCGCGCCCTGCTTTGCACCATCCGCCAACGCGGCGGGGAATGCCGCGATCAGGCGCTCGGTGTATCGCTCCGCGAGCCTGCGGTCATAGACCCCCGTGCCGGGCGCGGCGCTTTGGCGACTATGGGTGTTAGCCGCCGAATACATCTCGAAAGCTTCCGGATAGGCTTGACAGTCATCCAAGGCTCGACCGAGCGCGAATTCGAGGCTGGCGCGTTCCGCCAAGGTGATGTCGGTGCGCGTGAGCCCTTGGCGCAGCTGCTCGATCAAAGGATCGTGCAAATTCTCATAGGACCTGAGTCCCGCGTAACGCGCGAGTGCGCGCGCCGAATTCGGGTCCAGAGCGAGGAGGCGTTGATAGACCCGCGCTGCCATGTGCCGCCGGCCATAGTCTTCGTGAAGATTGGCAAGGTTGAACAGCGCCGGAATATAGTTGGGATTGTGGGTCAGAGCGGCTTTTAGTTCACGCTCCGCGGCCTCATCCTGACGCAAGCAATCGCTATAGATCACGCCGCGATTCAGATGCACCTCTTCGGGCTTCTTGACACCGCGATCGAGCGCTTGCTGATACGAGTTCAACGCCGCCGAAAATTGTCGTCGTCTGCGTTGCAGTACCGCCAAGTTGTACCAGCAATCGGGCAGAGCGGGCCAGCTCTGGAGCACGCGCTCATAGGCGGCGATCGCTTCGGAAATTCGGCCCTGACGATCGAGCAACAGCGCTTCGCCGAGCAGCGCTTGATGGGATTCTCTTGGGTTTGCCTGTTCAGCCATGAGTGTCCCAGTATAAACGGCGCCTCGCGAAAGCGGCGCGCCGGTGCGAAACTCGAGGCCATGAACGATTTGCAGCAATCGGTGGCACGCTCGCCGCAGCTATTCCCCTACTCGATGGATCTGGCGAGCGACAGCGTATCCTTCATCCATCTGTCAAAGGCTGATTATGAGAAAGCGAGCTTTCTCGACCCTCGAGTATTGAATCCCCAAACCCGTGCGCGCTCTCTGCCGTGGGCGGAGATCGCTCGAGCCATCGATGCCGCACAATTGAAAGAACATTTGGGGTTCATCTTCCACATTGGGCACGTCGGTTCCACCCTGCTCTCGAGGCTCATCGGTGCCCATTCGTGCGCGTTCTCTTTGCGCGAGCCGCTGCTGTTGCGCGGTTTCGCGCACCTCAAGAACGAGCCCGGACAGGCGCCGACCGCGTGGGGCGGCGATGGCTTCGAGGCGCGATTGACCTGCACGCTTCAGCTTTTCTCGCGCACGTTCGAGGACAGGGAGCTTGCCGTGGTCAAGGCCTCCAGCTTCGTATCCGAACTGAGCGAGTCACTTCTGTCACGCGCCTCGTCGCCCAAAGCGATCATGATGTTTGTCTCGCCGGAGAGCTATATCGCGACGATCCTCGGCGGCCCGAATTCGCGGCAGGAAGCGAAAGCGCTGATGCCGGGCCGACTGCAGCGGCTGCAACGGCGCGTTGGGTCCGAGCCCTGGCGTGCTGAACAACTCAGCGAGGGCGAAACCTTGGCTCTGGCTTGGGCATGCGAAATGTCTGCGTTGGCGCAAGCGGCTGAGTCAAGCGCCGAGCGCATGCTGCCCGTCGATTTCGATCAGTTTCTGATTCACCCCACGTCCTTGCTGGACATCTTGCGCCATTTCGACATCGACGCTACCGCCGCTGAGACGCAGGCGATTCTAGAGGGGCCTGATATGCGCCGCTATTCCAAGGCGCCCGAGTACGCCTACGACGCGACTCTGCGCCTCCGAGTATTGAAGGAAGCGCGCGCCTTGCATGCACCGGAGATTCATCGCGGATTGGTTTGGCTCGATCGCGCCGCAAAGGAATGGCCCGTGATCGGACGGGCCATTGCGCTAAGCCGTCTACCCTACCGACACGCTTAGGCCAACATTTCGGCGCTAGTGATTGGTGCGCTGCATTTGCCTGACCTGTTCCTTATTATTGGTGATCGACAGCAAAATATCATCCGGTTTGCCGCACACCTTGGTCTCGAGCAAGCTGTACGGTTTGGGTTCGGAGCGGCAGTAAAGCACTTGGCCGTCTTTTTGTACGCTCGCCCTGTAGCCCGACGATCGAAGCGTTTTAGCCTGATCGGGCGTGATGCCGCCCGGTGCAGTCGTTTTCGCGTTGGTCGCAGCGCTCTTTGCTTTGTCCGCCGCAGCGGCTGACGCCGTATCCGTGCCGCCCGGCGGCGTGGCCGACGTCGTGGCCGGCGGTGTCGGGTCGGCTGCAAAGGCAAGAGCACCCATAGCCATGCATAAGGTGGTCAATAATACTTTTGTAGGACTCATATCAATACCTCTCGGAATTTCTTGAATTGGTTTTAGGGCACAATATACGAGAAGTCGTCAATGATGCAAAATGACATAAGCATGCGCGGTCCAAGCGACCATGAGCTCGCCCTCTGTCAACGCCTTCCAATATGAGATCGGCGCGCGCATGGCGCGCGGCGACTGGGCTGCCGCCGCGGCGGGGGCAGCGGAGTGCCGAGCGGCGTGGCCCGCCGATTCGGCGGGATGGCTGCTCGGCAGCATCGCGGCGCTGTTCGCGGACAAGAAGGAAACTGCTTTGGCGCTCGTGGAGGAGCGTCTCGTCATCGAGCCGAAGGACATGCAATGCGCGCTGCAAAGGGCCGAATGCTTGCTGGCGCTCGGCCGCCGCGCCGAGGCTTTACAGGCGGCGGAATTCGCATTTTCGCTGGCGAGCGGCGATCCTGATGCGCTAGATGCGGTCGGCACTTTTTTCGTGTATTCCGCGGAGCACGCGCGCGCACTCGAGATCTACGATCAGGCCGTGGCCATCGCGCCGAAAAATGCCTCTTTGTTGGCAAAACGCGCGGAGGTGCGGCGCTTTCTCGGCAACTTCGAGCTTTCGGCGCTCGATTATCAGGCGGTGCTCGCGATCGCGCCCGGGGATGCGGAGGCCTTGAAAGGATTGGCGGGACTGCGCCACGAATCGGCCGATCGCAATTCGATTGCTGCCATGGAGGAGGCACTCGTAGCGGCGCCTGCCGGCGCCGAGGATATCTCGGTGCTGCATTACGGCCTTGCGAAGTCGTACGAAGACTTGGGCGAGTATGCGGCAAGCTGGCGGCACTTGAGCGCCGCCAATCGCCTGCAACGCGCCCGCTACCCGTACGATCCGGCGCACGAGCGCGCGGTCATGGAACGGATTGCTACGGGTTTTCCAAGCGTTGAACCTTCGAGCTGCGATATCACGGGCGAGCAGCCGATATTCATCGTCGGGCTGCCTCGCACCGGCACGACGCTGGTGGAGCGCATCCTGGGCAGCCACTCGCAGATTCATTCCGCCGGCGAATTGCAGGCGCTGTCCGAAGCCATTCGCGTTGCGGTCGAGACCCAAACGCCAGACTTGCCTGGGACCTGGTTGGACTATGCCGGCGCGCTCGGGCAACTCGACGGTGCGCTGATCGCCCGCGAATACCTGGCGCGGGTGCGCGCGCGGCGCGGCGATCGGCCACGATTCTCAGACAAGCAAACCGCGAATTTCTTCCATTGCGCGCTGATACTGCGCGCCTTCCCCAAGGCGCGCATCGTGCATCTGACGCGACATCCGCTCGCCGCCTGTTATGCGATCTACAAGACCCGCTTCTGGGGTACCTTCCCCTTTGGCAACGACTTGAATGATCTCGGCGACTTTTACGTCGACTATCGGCGCCTCATGGCACATTGGCACACCGTTCTGCCGGGTCGGATTCTGGACGTGGCGTATGAGGATGTGGTCAAAGCGATCGAGCCCTCGACGCGGCGGCTCCTGGATTTCGTAGGCCTGCCATTCGAAGAAGCTTGCCTCGAGTTTCACCGCAACCCTACGGCCGCCATGACGGCGAGCTCGGTTCAAGTTCGGCAGCCGCTCTACGATTCTTCGCTGCATCAGTGGCAAAACTATGCTTTGGAACTTGCGCCCTTGCGCAAGCGTCTCGAGGCCGCGGGCATTCCAATCGACTCATTGCCTTCGCGGTAAGGGCGCCTTCGCGGTAAGGCGCACGGCGCGCGAACCGTCAGCGCAGCCGCGTCACCTTACAGCCACGGCCCGTCCTCATCTGCAGCCAATAAGAGCCGAGCATGCCGCGCGATATCGTCACGGCATCGCCGAGTTTCGCCATCACGTCGGTGCCATTCGCTTCCAGTTGCTGCCAGACCTGGGAATTATCCAATGTAAAGAGCGCGCGGCCATCGCCGATGAGCGCCAATGCCGTGATGCGGGCCTGCAGCTTCGCTTCTTGAGGCGCTTTCGTTGACGCAGCGTCCTCTTTCGCCGCAATGGCGCTGGGGGACAGGCCGAATTTTTGCTCGGGCGTCAGGGGTGGAGCGTTCGGCGTCGCCGGGGATCTGGTCGCAGCTCCAGGGCTCGTGGCTGGGGTCATGATTGGTGCCGCGGCAACGGACGCTCCGTGCCCGCGCGCCAGCGCCGCCGTTTCGCGATCGAAACACGCGAGCCTGGCTGCGGCGTCGGGTAGCTCGCGGCAGGCTAACAGGCCGGCCAGTGGATCGGCCAGCGGAGCGGCCGCCGCCCACCATGGCGCCGCGAACACCACCGAGCACACGGCGCTCGGCTTGATCAAACCCCTCAAAGCACCACTCCGGGGACCGAACCTTCCGCTTCTACGTAGTTCGACATCGCAATCGTGGTTTCGCGGACAAGATCGCACTCGAGCTGCGTGAGCTCCGGATTCCACACGTCAAAAATCAGAATCGCGCGCGGTGCATCCGAATCGTTCCAGGCTTCGTGCTCAATGGTATCGTCGAAGAGCCAAGCAGTGCCGACCTGCCACTCACGGGTTTCGCCCCCGACGCGGAAGCGACAGCCGGGGGGCACAATCAGCGGGAGGTGCACGGTGACCCGCGTGTTGGTGGTGCCGGTGTGCGGCGGAATCTTGGTGCGGGCATCGAGTATCGAGAAAAAGGCCGTGGGCCCCCGCCCTGCGATGTCCACTTGCGGCATTTTTTGAAGCATCGCGGCAGTGCGCGGGCAGCGTGCCAGGTGCGTCTCTTCGCGCCGTCCTTGATTGAAGAGGAAGTAGGCGCTCCAGCAGCGCGAATGATTGAGATCCTGCCACTGCCGCAGCGGCAACCCGTCGGCGAAGGCAATGTAGGGCTCAAGGCCTTCCTTGTCGTCGGCGAGCACCCCCAACAATTCGTCGCGGATCGATTCGGTGGCCGATTCGAGTTCCGCGATCCACGGCGAGGCCGAACGCGCGAAGAATTCGTAATTCCTCAAGAAGGGAAACAGCATGAAGGCGGGCTCCGGGGTGTAAATGCGCCGGCGGCCGAGGAGCCGGTCGAGGCAGCGGTCAAAGCGCCGCTGCTCATCGGCCCCTTTGGCTTGCCGCATCGAGACGAGCCGTTCATCGATTATCGCGCTCAACGCCACCCCGTTTTCCCGCACGCGCTTCTCCGCATGCTGAACATGCGCCTGCAAAGGCGGCGGCAAGGGCGTACCGGGGACGAGGGTCTGCAAGGCGTGTCCATACACCACCGCGGCCGAGCGCGGCTTTCCCACGAGATCGAGCAGTGCCCCTTTCTGCAGCAAGACCACCAGATGCGTGGGATCGAGGGCCAGCGCGCGCTCCAGCGCATCAAGCTCGGCTTCAGGGCTCTTGAGCGCGCGCTGCGCCGCGGCCAGACTCAGCCAAAAGGTCAGGTTTCGCGGCGCCATGACGACAACCTGTTCGAGCAGGGCACTTGCCGCCGAGGGTTCGCCAGCGACGAGCAGGCGGCGAGCCCGCTCGTGCAGCTCGTTTGCGTCGCGCGCGGATTCAGTTGGCATTCTCAGAAGAGTATAGCGCTACAATTATAGGCATGCCCGCGCCCAAACTCGTCAACATGTTCGCCGTGCCGTTCGGCTTCGGCGCGTATCCTGGGCACGTGGCGCTCAATGAGGCGCTGAAACGCGTACTGTTCTCGATGGAGAGAAGCGGTTCCGCGGCGAACCCGGGGCCTCTTACCGAGCGCAACAAACCCGTATTCGAAAGCCACTTCAATCTGTTTCGCGAGAGCGATCCGGCCATTCAGGAATTGAAGGCGTTCTGCTGGGACCAACTATTCAGTCTTGTTGGCCAGCTGAACGGCTACGACGTCGCAACCATCAAACGCCTGGAGATCTTTAACGACTGCTGGTTCCACATCACTCGCCGCGGCGGTTTCTTCGGGCTGCACAATCACCCGAACGCTTCTTGGAGCGGGGTGTATTGCGTCGATCCGGGACGGCATGATCCGGACAAAAGCAGCAGCGGGGTCTTGAGCTTCGTCAATCCGATGCTCATGAACCTCATGCACGTCGACGCGGGGAATGCCAAACTTCAGACGCCGTTCGGCAACCACATTACCACCTTCAGTCCGGCACCCGGGGCGCTGATCTTGTTTCCGTCCTGGGTGCTGCACGATGTGAAGCCCTACGAGGGCGAGGGCGAGCGCATTACCGTCGCTTTCAATTGCTGGTTCAAATTGTCAAATCCCGGCTGAAGACTCGTCACGCGTCGTAGTAGAAGCGCTTCACCCAGGGATCGAGCTGCGGGAGCACGGGTGCCAACTGGGCTTGATAACGGCGCCAGTGGCCAATCCCTTCGGTACTCAAACCTCGTACCAATTGGGCGGTGCTCGGCGTCAGCACTGTGCGTGAGTTGGTGCGCTTGGCAAAATCGCCCATCGCCTCCACCCACTCCAACCCCAAGTACGCGCAGATGCGCCGCATCTCGCGCATGAATTCAGTCACGACATCCTCGTGCCGCACCAGGCACATATCGAGCTTGAGCGCGCCGGTGAGGCATACGGCCAGCCGCATGACGACATCGTAGTAGCGCGCGGCACCCTCGAGCGTCAGCAGCTCGTAGATCGGCGCGCTCATTTGAAATCGGTGACGAAAGCAGCTCAACACGATGTCGCGCGGATCTCGGCAGGCGAACAAGATCTTGGCGTGCGGAAACAAGCGCGCAATCAGCGGCAGTTTCAGAGTATTGAGCGGGTGCTTGTCCACGAACATCTTGCCGGACACATCGATGCCGGCATCGGCCGCCCGGCGCCAGTATGCTGCGCGCAGCGGCCCCAGTGCCGCGGCATCCGCCTGCATGAGGCGCGCCAGGTCCGAAGGGCGACGCATGAATTCGCGCACGGAATCAATCAGCAGCTCATGTTCTTCGAGGCTCACCACATCGGGGTGGCCCTCGAGCACGACCTCGAGCAGGGTCGTCCCTGAGCGCGGGAAACCCAGCAAAAACACGTGTCGCGCGCCGCCCTTGGGATTCTCCGCGGCGGGCTCGGCAGCCCGCCAATCCCGCGCGGCGCCCTCGCAGAATTGCGTCAAGGAGCGTGCATATTCGAACGCGCTTTGGCCTGCGGAGAATTGCGCAGCGTAGACATCGCGCAGCTGCCGATTGCATGAGGCGAAGGCGGCAAAGGCCTCCGCGGGAGCGCTCTGGGCATCGAGCGTGTCACCGAGCACGCCGGTCGCGTAAGCGCGCTCCAGCGGCGCCAGCCGGGGCTCCTTCAGCAGCGCGCGCAGCCGCGCCTCGGCGCGGCCGGGGTTGCGCTCGCCGAGTTCCGCCGCGGCCAGGGTCAACACGGCATCGGAATAACCCGGCAGCGCCGCCAGTGATTTTTCCGCCCACGCCCTAGCATCGGCGTGCGCGCCGCGGCTGCTGGCGATGCGCGCCAGGCCCGCCAGCGCCACACCCTGATTGGCATCAATTTCGACCGCGCGCATAAAGCACCTCTCCGCCTCTTCGATGGCCCCGAGCGCGAACAAGGCATTGCCGCGGCTCGTATGAGCAAAAGGCAAGGAGGAATCCAAGCGCAACAGCGCGTCGAATTGCGCCAATGCTTCGGCGGGCCGGTCGAGCCGCAGTAGGCACAGCCCCAGCGCGTTGCGCGAACTGAAGTCGTTGGGACCGATGACGACGGCACGCTGCAACAGCCGCTCCGCCTCAGACAAGCGGCCCTGCAAATCGAGATTGAGCGCCGCCAAATTCAAGAGCAACGGGTGCTCGAGCCCGTCCGCCAGCGCCTGCTGCGCCAACGCCGCGGCTTCCGTATGCGCGCCGCGTCTCGCTGCCGCGTGGACTGCGGTCAAGGTCGCGTGATCGGCCTCGGGGTTGCGTGCCATGGCGCGCCTCAACGCGTCGCTACCGCGACCACATGCGATGCAGGTTTGCGAACACGTACTCAAGCTGCGTTCGGGTGCGCCAATCCATTTTGGCTGCTTCCAACGCCCGTACCTCGTTCAGCGAATAGAGCATGTCCCGTTGCAGCGGGTCGGGGATTTGGCTCTCGATGAAGGTAATCATGACCAGGCGCGATCCCGATCGCACCGGCTCCACCTGATGAACATGGGTTGAGGCATAGAAGACGGCCGAACCGGCGTTGCCTTTGATGTGCACGATCTCCGAGCCCAGATAGATGATGAGTTCGCCTCCCTCGTACTCGGCGGGGTTTGAGATGAACATCGTGCAGGAGACGTCCGATCGCAGCGGCTGAGGACCCAAGGGCAGGAACGCGGCGTCGATGTGTGCGCCATATTTCATGCCGACGTCGTACCTGGCGAGCGAGGGCACTGCCATGCGCTGCGGAAAGGCGAAATTTCGCGACTGCTCGTTGCGCTGTAGGGCCACGAGCGCAATCTGCGAGGCCTTCTGGGCCGTCGGGTCGCCGGGATCGCCGATGACGTTGTCCTTGGTGTGGTTGTGCGGGTTGGAGCGCCTGCCCTCGATGAATTTTGCCTGGCGCGCCAATTCGGCTATCTCCTGCACTTCCGCCGGCGTGAGGTAGTTTTCAATTTGAAGGAACATCGTTTTCCCTTTCAGTCCTTTACCCGACGCCAAGTATAAGCGCCGGCGCGCGAAAGGAATGCGCCGGCGAGAACCTGCACGGGATGGATAAAATCCACGAGGATCCGCAGACGTAGCCGTTGCTGGTCATTAACGCGCTGCATCGAGTTCACGAGATCCTGACCATTGGCCGTCGACCGCAGAATGCTCTCGCCCGTATCGCACGTCTTGGCAGCCATTTTTTCGCCGTGGCCGCGGCACTATTTGCCTTATCCGCTGCCGTGGCTTTCCGCATCAGGGATTGAAGCCGCATCGGAGGTGGCTGGCGGGGTCGCCGCCGTCGCGGCGGGTGGTCTCGGACTGGGTGGCGGCGGCGGCTCGGTTGCAAAGGCCATAGATCCCACATCCAATGAAGCCCGAAATGACGCCCAAAGGCGCAGGCACGCGCAATCGCAATCTCGTCAATCTTGCCGCGGGACAGTAGTCTTACCTGGTCGTGCTCTACGACCAGACGATCGGGGCCGCATAAGATGCTATTCGGGTCGGCGGCG
>CAVRHU010000006.1:0-162921 GCA_963721095.1 uncultured Gammaproteobacteria bacterium
AATCAAAAATGTTCTAATTACGATAACCGTAATTATCACGATAGTCTAAGCTCATGCGTTATGTCGATTGTGTTCCGCCGATTCTATTGTTTTGAGAAAAAAGGCCCGGCGCGGCGGAGAATAAGCGCCAACGTCGTGGGATTCCTCGGAGAGAGAGATCGAATTTGCATCACGAGGCAAATCGTCACGCGACGAAGTCGCGCTCCGCACACGCAATGCGCGGCTAGTTGTTCTGACTCTCGCTCGATGCCGGCAAACCGCGTGAGCCCTCGCGCCCCGTAAACCAGTTCACCGCATACTGCACCAGCTGTGTGCCGGTGGTGAGGTTGAGCTTGCGCTTGATGCGCTGCCGATGCGATTCAACCGTCTTGATGCTCAAATTCAGCGACTCCGCGGTCTCGCGCGTGCTCATGCCCTTGCCAATCATATGCAGAATCTGCAATTCCCGATTACTCAACCGATCAATCGGATTTGCGGAGATATACGAGCCGCCGGCGGCGAACTTCTGAATCATGTTGTTGCCGACAGCCTCGGAAACATAGATGCCGCCATCCAGCACGCGGCGCAACGAGACCAGAAACTGCTCGCTGGCAGCCTGCTTCATGATGTAACCATTGGCGCCGGCGGATAGCATGCGTTCGGCATAAATGGTTTCGTCGTGCATGGAGAGCACCAAAATCGGCAACTGCGGGTGGTGGGCGCGCACGTCGCGCACTAACTCGATCCCATCGCTCTGCTTCAAACTGATATCGGCGATCATCACGTCGGGGGTGAGCTCTTTGATGGCGATGCGCGCATCGCGCGCCGTTTCTGCTTCGCCACAGACGATTAGGTCCTCTTCGTTCTCCATGATGCGCCGCAGTCCCTGGCGCACAATCGGGTGATCGTCGACGATCAAGACGCGCCGCACACGGCGCTTGCCGGTATTAGGGCCGCTGGGAGACATCGACGATCGAATCCATGCGCTGCTGGCTGCCATGATGGCCTTCTCCTGAAATAGCATGATCACATTGTATCGTAAGCTTCATGGCTGACTACCCCGCGACGGTAATCACCGTACCGCACGGCTTGTCCGCCGCGATTTCGAACTTTGCACCGATCATGTCAGCGCGGTATTTCATGATCTTGAGGCCCATTCCGGGGCCGGATGGTGCAGTGCGAACAAATCCCACACCGTTGTCGGTTATGCGCAACGTGAAGCGGTTTTCCTCGGCGACTAGCGAGATGTCCACCAAACTCGCATGTCCATGCCGCGACGCATTGGTCAGGGCTTCTTGGGTGATGCGATACAGATGGCTCGCATCGGTTTCCGTCAGCGTGAAGCCTGCGCACACCTCGGCGCGGAATGTCACTTCGAGTCCATAAAGATCGCGGCTACGCGCGGCGAGCGCTCGCAGCGCTGCGCTCAAGCCGCCCGTTTCGTTTCGCACGGGCAAGAGTCCGCGCGCCAAAGAGCGGGCCGTCTCGATGGATTGATTCAGATGTCCGATGATTTCGTTCACGTTGTCAACCACGTCGGGACAGCGCTGTTGAATGCGGCCCGACAAGCCCCGCAACATAAGCGCGACGCCGGTGAGTTCTTGGCCTAAGCCATCGTGCAAATCGCGGCCGATGCTCTGACGCTCCCGACCGGAGACATCCAGAATTTCCTGCTCGAGGCGCTTGCGCTCGGTGATGTCGCGCATCGAAATCGAAATGCCGGTCGCAACACCGTCGTCGCGCACCAGCATCGCGCGATTTTCGAAATACTGCGCTTGGCCGCCTTCGAAGGATTCAAATTCGAACGTCGCGGTCTCGCCGGACTCCAGGATGTTTCCGAGCTTTTGCAGTACGCCCGCGCGGGCGGCCGCGGGCAGCAACGTATCGATCTCCCGGCCGATGATTTGCTCGGGCGTGAGACCGTTGACCGAATTATTGACGAAGCGGACCCGCATCGCCGTATCGAGCAGAAGGAGCGTGTCTGCGGTATTGCTCGTCGTCGCCCGCAGCAACTCCTCGGAGCGCCGCAGGCGCCGTTCCGAATCCCGGCGCGCCGTAACGTCTTGGATGACACCCACCAGACCGCGCGGCGTGCTGCCGTCAAACAGCGGTCTGGCCGTCGTCGCATAGGAGCGATAGCGGCCATCATTGCCGAGCAATTCAAATTCCTGCCGCACCTCGACCTGACCCGCAAAAGCACTGTCAATGGCGCGTTTGACGGCGCTCTGATCCTTGGGATGGACGCGCGCCAGCAGCGTCTGCATATCCGGAAACACGCTCGGAAGGTGGATCTCCGGGTCCTCGAGGTTGGCGAATTCGAATGAGTTTTGGGCCCGATCCCAGCGCCACGCGTGCATGTTCGCCATGGTCATCGATAATTTCAGCCATCCTGTGCTGTTCTCGAGCGCGATTTGCGCCAGCTTCTTGGCTTGAATGTTTTGCACGGACCCATACGCGCGAAACGGACGATCGCCCAACATCTCCAGGTGCCCGATCACTCTCACCCAGATTCGTTGATTTTTAAGGGTGTTGATTTCAAGTTCCAGATCGATGTGCCCAACGCCCGCCTCGACTTTGACGCGGGCCTTGCGAAACAGCTCTCTCGAATCCGGCACGCACTGCGCCAGCATGAAATCCCAGGTCAGCTCAAATTCCCCACGCTTGGCGCCGAAGATGCGATACATCTCGTCGGTCCAAGTGAGCTCCTGGGTCGCGTAGCTGTATTCCCAGCCGCCGATGCTGGCAATGCGCTGCGTTTCCTCGAGGATGTCGGTCAATCGCTTGATTTCGGAAACGTCCAGGCAACAGCCGATGACCCGCACCGGATCGCCCGCAGCGTTGCGCTGGATCAAGGCGCGATCCAGCATGGATTTGTAGCGGCCCTTCGCGTCGCGAACGCGGTACGTCGTCGCCCAGCCGCGGCCGTTGATAAGTGCCGCGCTGATCGCCTTCTTCGCCGCGCCAAAATCGCGCGGATGGATCCGTTCCAGCCAGGCTTCCACGGAAGGTTCAAGATCTTCCGGAGCCACACCCAACACTTCCTGGACGCCCTGTGATCGATGCACCGTTCCTTTGGTAATGTCCCACTCGGAAATGATGCCCGCGACTGCGTCCGCGGCTAGGCGGAAGACTTCCTCGCGTTGCGCCAGGCGAAATTCCGCCTGTTTGCGCTCGGTGATGTCGCGCGAATTGATTACGACACCGTCGATCAAGGGATTGGCGAGCGCCGAGACACAACGGGATTCCAACCACCGATAGGAACCGTCCTTGTGGCGCGTGCGAAACTCGCGCGAGAAGCCTTTGATCTCGCCGGCCACCAATTGCCGATACTTGGCGAGCATATCGTCGCGATCATCGGGATGCGCGAGTTCGAATGCGAAATGCGACTCGCGTTCCTCGGCGGTAAAGCCGAGCGAATTTTGCAATCCGGCACTGATATATTTCAGACGGCCATCAGCCGCTGCGATCGAGATGATGTCCTGTGCATGCTCTGTCAGGGCCAAAAGGCGCCGTTCACCGATACCTTGCGCACGGTGGCTCGCGCGTCGTTCAGTCACTTCGAGAGACAAGATCGCCAGACCGACGATTCCGGATGGGCCTTTGAGGGGCTGCACGTCGATCTCGAATCGGCGCGCGGGACGATTGGCCTCCTCGAACACAAGCGATTCGTCGTGATAGGACTGACCTTGGAGGGCGTGCTCAAACACCTCTGGCTTCAGCAGCAGGGTGGGTGTCAGCATCAGCGCGGAGCAACCCACCGCGCCGCCGGGGACTTGGCCGGCCGAGCGTACCGCCCCGGCGTTGGCATAGGTGACCTTAAAATCCGTGTCCAGGATCAGCACGTCATAGGGCAACTGATCAACGGCAGTTTCTAAGTCCGGTTGAGGCGTCGGCGGCGTAAAGGTCAGCATCACCAGATGCTGACCGGGGGCTGAGGTTAAGGGCTTGAATTCTGTGCGTGCAGACTTTTCGCCCACGCTGAATCGCCAGATTAAGACCCGACTTGAGTGCGCCTGCGTGTCCGAAAGAGAGGCGATAATCGGGGTGATCTGGGCGGCGGAGCTGCTGCCAAGATAACGAGTGAGCGGCGCTTCGATTAGCGCCGCGGGATCGGGTTGAGACAGACACTGTCGCGCGGCTGTATTCGCGAGAACCACCGGCAAAAGCTTATGCCGGCCATCAACCACGAGCACGCCGGCTCGCAGACTGTCCAGGGCCGTGTCGGCCAGCGCCCGCGTTGCATTAGACGCGAGGCGTAAAAAATCCGGAGACGACGCCATCCTTTGGAACTCCGGGCTCACTCTAATATATCAATCGACCATACCGTTATACGCTCAACCTAATGTGAGCGTATCCCCGGGGGATGAATATGCGGGAATCCCCTAATTTTAATTGCGTTGTGTGTAAAAATGTAAATTCGGTGCCGCGGGCCGATCTTTGCAATGTTATCTGATGAATCCAGAGAATAATCTAGCCCATTCAAGGGTGCGACGAAACGGCGCGGGCTCGGACTAAAATCCTGACATGACAACACCTGCCATCAGGCATCTTCGCAAGAGCGATCCGCGGTTCATCGAGTGGATCGATCGCATCGGCACGCTCGAGTTGCCCACGCCGCCGGTTCGTGAGACCTATGTCGCGCTGCTCGAAAGCATCGCCCATCAACAACTTGCCGGCGCCGCGGCGCGGGCTATTTGGGCTCGCGTCAGTGGCTTGTTTGCGGGTGGCATCCTGTGCTCCAAACGCCTAGTAGAAATGAGCGAAGCAGAATTGCGCGCCGCGGGATTGTCGCGCAGCAAGGCCTTGGCGATGAAAGATATCTGCGTCAGGGTGAACGAGGGGAAGATCCCGAGCACCGCGCTGATCGCAGAGATGTCGGACGCGGATATTTATGCCCAGCTGACCGAGGCACGCGGCGTCGGCACTTGGACCGTCGATATGCTGATGCTTTTTACGCTGTGTCGACCCGATGTAATGCCGGTGACCGACTACGGCGTGCGCAAAGGATTTCAGGTCCTGTATCGCAAGCGAGCCCTACCGACCCCCAAGCAACTCTTGAAACATTCCGAGAAATGGCAGCCGCATCGATCGGTAGCGGCGTTGTATTTGTGGCGCATCGCGGAGAGCGCGAAAAAACTGAAGAAGACAAAAAAGAAGTCACTTTCTAAATAGGTCATCCAAGGTCGATTTCGACTTGGCGATTTCTGCTTCATTCTTTGCGATATAGGCGCCGGCCTTCGGCTTGAAGTGATCGCAAAAATTTGCCTCGTCTTTTTTGCGAACCTCTTCTGCGGTCGGCTCCTTGCAATGCTTGGCATATGACGTGTCGTACTCGACACACAGCTTGCATACGTGCAATTCAGCGTTGCAGGCTTTGCAGAATCAGAAGACAAAAAGAAGTCACTTTCTAAATAGGTCATCCAAGGTCGATTTCGACTTGGCGATTTCTGCTTCATTCTTTGCGATATAGGCGCCGGCCTTCGGCTTGAAGTGATCGCAAAAATTTGCCTCGTCTTTTTTGCGAACCTCTTCTGCGGTCGGCTCCTTGCAATGCTTGGCATATGACGTGTCGTACTCGACACACAGCTTGCATACGTGCAATTCAGCGTTGCAGGCTTTGCAAACATCGCGGCGAAGTAGCGGGAGGCTGAGTGTCGCGAGAGACGCGCCACATCGCCAGCAGATTAGGGGGTGCGCCATAAGAGAACCGCGAATTTATCGCCCGATACCCTAGATATGCCGGTTGCATTAAAAGGGGCAACCAAGTCAATTGCTAAGATGCGCCACCTCATTCAACTATCTCGAGAATATCGTAGGTCACGTCTCTAGGCTTTGTGCATGGTATTTTACACAGATGTTGACATCTAATGGCGCGGGCAATCATGAAGAGCCTGAATAAGGCGCAATCGGAAGATCCTTTCAAGGAGACCACCATCACAGCACTTAGGCGCGTGGTGGACCCGCTTATCGATCTGATGTTCGATGCGGGAATAACGGTTCAGGAATTTAGTCATTTGGTCAGAGACCGTGCCGTACGGTCCGCAGCCGCGCGTATTGCCCAAGAGAGTGGCCGCAAAAGCAACTCCCGGGTTGCGATATTAACTGGCCTAGCACGGGCTGAAATAGCGAGAATCCTTGAGGCAACTGAGCCTTCTTATAGCTCGCGTGGCCAACAGCACCCAGCCAGAAAGGTGCTGGCTGCTTGGCATGACGATCGGCGATTCCTTGCCGCCAGCGGTGATCCCGCCGTTCTGCGCATATTCGGTAAACGGAGGACTTTCGAAAAGCTCGTCGCTGTTCATAGTGGAGGCATCCCAGTACGCGCCATGCTAGATCAGCTTGTGCAAATAAGCGCGGTGGAGATTCTCCCTGAACAGCGTGTGAAGGTGAAGTCCAGAATTCCCATATTCAAAGGAATGACTATCGGTGCAATCGCCAATATTGGAGAGCGGACGGCCGACCTGCTGGGCACTCTAAAGAACAACCTGCGCACGACTTCGATGCCACTGTTCGAGGGAACCGCGTTTCTCGGCGAAGTGGATATTGGAGCAGTCCCTCTTGTTCGCCGTCAAATAGCTGAACAGGGATCGGCATTCATAGACGGCGCAACATCGCTTTTGTCTCGTTCGCAGAGCAAACGCAGGGCATCAAGCATAATGCAGACAACTCAATGTCGAGTGGGTGTTACCGTTTACTATTTCGAGGACGAGATTGCGACCGCAAGACCTCGGCGCCCTCCTGAGGATACAGGTCGTCGGAAAAATCTGCAGCGACAAATCGTCAAATCAAGGCGTTCTGACGGGTGAGCAAACATTGAGGCACGCACTGCGACGGAGTCGATAGATGAAAAACACAGGTTCTTTCAATTCGGAGATCGTTAAGCGCCAAGGCGCAAATGCGCTGATCGCCGCCACGATGTGGTTTCTAGATGCAAATGACATTTCCAAACAGCTGATCCTCAATTCGGTGCGCCAATTTTACAGCCCGCGCAGAGCAGACAAGGTTCGACAGTACAGAACGCTGGCGCGAGCATACGAAGACATGGGTATTGTTATGTCGACGTGGTTTTCAGCATCAAGGTTCTTGGATGATGACTGCCTGCCGATCCCACTATCTATCAAACCCGGTCCTAGGTCCGTCTATTCACTGGTGCGAGCAGCTCGCGTTTCGATATCTCCAGCATTCGCGATTGAGATGATGCGAAAATCTCAATGCGTCGGAGTCAATTCTCTAGGTAACTTTGTGGCCCGGAGACGCGAATTCGTGCTTCCAGATTTCGCGGTCTTGCGCGCCGCTCTAATGATTGAAAGGTATTTAGATACGTTACATAGAAATACCGCCCCAAACAGAAAAAGGACCGTGCTTCTACTGGAAAGAAATTGTCATGTTCCTGAAGTGAATCTAAGAACAATTTCTCCCATACTTCGTGATATCAAGAAGCGCGGCTCGGCATACATTGAGTCCGTAGATGGCGACATTGAGGGGTTACGTCGGAAACGTTCGAGACATAAAGGTTCTGGAGAAATGAGCGTCCATATATTTGCGTGGACTCGCTTGGCAAAGCCGGCGAAAGGCAAAGCTTAGTTGATTGCACAGGCCATGTAATGGCCGAGTGTGGTAAACCGGAAGCTTGCTTCGAGCGCTCAAAGCAAGCTTCCATTTATAACTAGATTCGCCGGCCGCTGACGACCGAATTACTCGGTAGCGCTGAGTCTTCCGGGCCGCATGACGCTATTGGGCGCGTCAGGACGCATCAACACATTGGAACCAATCTGTGCGGCTGGCCGCGCGACTCCGTTGGAACCGATCTGCGCATCGGGACGAGCTATGGCATTCGAACCGATCTGTGCATCGGGACGCGAGAGGGCGTTTGAGCCAATTTGTGCATCGGGACGAACTAGTCCGTTGGATCCAATTTGCGCATCGGGACGAGCTATGGCATTCGAACCGATCTGCGCATCGGGACGCGAGAGAGCGTTTGAGCCAATTTGTGCATCCGGGCGAACTAGTCCGTTGGATCCAATTTGCGCATCAGGACGAGCTATGGCATTCGAACCGATCTGTGCATCGGGACGCGAGAGGGCATTTGAGCCAATTTGTGCATCGGGACGAACTAGTCCGTTGGATCCAATTTGCGCATCCGGACGAGCTACGGCATTCGAACCGATTTGCGCATCGGGACGCGAGAGGGCGTTTGAGCCAATTTGTGCATCGGGACGAACTAGTCCGTTGGATCCAATTTGCGCATCAGGACGAGCGATGGCATTCGAACCGATCTGTGCATCGGGACGCGAGAGAGCGTTTGAGCCAATTTGTGCATCCGGGCGAACTAGTCCGTTGGATCCAATTTGCGCATCGGGACGCGCAACCGCACTCATGCCTCTTGGCATGGGTAGAAAAGTCTGCGCATTGGGCCTAGAGATGCCGTTAGATCCAATTTGCGCGCTCGGGCGAAATAAGCCGTTTGAGCCTATTTGCGCACTGGGACGAAGGAGACCATTGGATCCGATCTGCGCGCTCGGGCGAAACAGCCCATTAGAACCAATTTGCGCGCTCGGGCGAAATATCCCGTTTGATCCGATCTGCGCCGCGGGCCGTATTACGGAACCGTGGCCGGCATATACGGTGCTCGCCCCTAGCAGACTAACAATTACGCACGCAGGTATTGCGATCCCTCGTATGGGTCTTCCGAAACTAATGTCCATATGTAATCCCTTCAGTTTGGCAATTCTTTTGCTAATGCGCGTTCGTCGTCCTCGTTCACTATGTAGTGATAGATCCCGACGCCCGTCTTGATGCTGTCTTCGCAACCTTCTTTGTCCCGCTCCGATAACCAGTTGTCTATGTCATCGGCAAATATTTGACCTCTCGTTCGAATGTACTTGTCGAAATCCTTGAGATCCTTTTTCGTGATTCCGTGAACTGTATAAACGGTTCTTTCTACAAGTCCATTGCCTCCAATCGATTCAGCGCGAAAATTTACTTCTAGTGTTTCGCATACGTTGTGGACGACACGCGCAAACCACAAAACGCTCTCGGTGCTCAACGGATCTGGGATGTAAAATCGCTTTACGGCACGATAAAAGCCATTCCCAACATCCTGAACGCATCCCGTTCGGATCAACTCATCTAAAAGAGCCCGTGGCGAAATCCCCGGGCAGTATGTCGCGGTCAATTCCGAAAACGTCGCACCAGTCTTCTCACCCGCATTCCGCGAAAACTCCAGATCGCGAAGAACTCCGTAAGGACCCGTATAATTCACATCGGTGTGCCACGCAGCTAGCACCGTCGGCAACGGATTGGATTCCTGCGCTGCGACACCAAACTTCGTGCCTGCGCTCGACCCCAAAATGTCGCGAATTTCATTCATTTCAATATTCGCGATCAATGAAATCCCCTCTACCGTCGGGTCTTTGCCCGAAGCCTCAAATTGTTTTCTCGCCACATCGACGTACGCTTGCTTTAAGACTTCGCTGAACTCGGGAAAAGCGACCGCGTTCTTGACCGCCATTCGCACCAATGGCTTCAACAGATACCTAAAAGCAGCGAGCAGATTCTCCTTAACAGATTGCGTCATTGCTGAACATATTACAACTGTTTTGTTGTTGTAATTCACACTTTTGCACTGTTGGTGCAGCGCACCATAGCCAGGTCTGTTAGGCACAGGCGTTCGTCAGAATCTGATAGTAGGGACCCGACCTATCCTGATTTGCGCTTTAGCCCTAATTTAGAGGCCTGGGAATTGCCGCACTGTGGGGCGCTGAGGTCACTGGTAGCCTCGTCCAGACGTATTGAGGCTAACTTCCGAAGACTTGATCAGATGCAGCACAACCTACACGCGACTCACGCAGCCCGACTAGTCCTAATTGTTTGCTTGCTTGTTGGCTTATGCAGCTGTGGAGGCTCGCCAAACAACGCAGACTCTTCAGAGGTTTTGCGACGCGGCTTAGCCGGGGAGCCCAGTTCCCTGGACCCGGCCGTTGCCGCCGACAACTTTTCGTTTCAACTTCTCCAGGATCTTTATGAAGGACTTACGATTGAGTCGGCTAGCGGACAAATACTGCCGGGAGTGGCATCGTCGTGGGCCGTCGATCCGTCAGGTACCGAATACACTTTTCGTCTGAGAAATAATGCGCGCTGGTCAAACGGCCAGCCCGTTCGCGCGCAAGAATTTGTATTCGCATGGAGGCGGGTTGTGGATCCTGCGCGCGGCTCTCCCGTTTCAGACGACCTCCGTCTTATCGCCGAAGCACCTATGATAATCGCCGGTAAGCTAGCTCCAAGTAAGCTGGGCGTATACGCTCCAAGCGATGATGTGCTCGTGGTAAAACTTGAGCGGCCTGCGCCTTATTTGCCGCAAATACTCACACACTCAGCGACTTTCCCAGTCTATTCAGAAGCGAGCGCACAATCTCACTCACCGGCATCGTGGGTCTCCAACGGACCCTACGTCCTCACCCGATGGCGACCGGGTACATCGGTTGAGTTGGTGAAAGATCCAAACTATTGGGATCGCGAAAACGTACGTATCGCCAAAGTGCGTTACGAGATTGCCCCTGACCAAAATTCGCAACTAGCTCAGTACCGCGCAGGTCAGATTGATATCACGGACGTCGTACCTGCCAACGCGCTATCATGGATTCACGCAGAGCATTCAAAGGAACTTGTCGTAGCCCCTTTTCTCGCAACTGCCTATTTTGGAATCAACCTATCAGAGCCTATCCTTGCCTCGAATCTCCAACTCAGAAAGGCGCTGGCAATGGCCATTGACCGAAGGAAAATTGCTGCCGCTCAAGGTTTTGGTCAGCCACCAGCTTATGGATTCGTGCCTCCCGGAATTTGGAATTACAACCCACAAAAGTGGCAATGGGCTGATTTGGGCGATGCAGATCGAATCGCGGAAGCTAAGCGGCTGTATGCCGAGGCAGGTTATTCGCCTGCGAAGCCGTTTCGCATTCGACTGCTCTTTAACGCTAATGTCGCGATAAGACAAACCGCGATCCTGGTAGCGGCAATGTGGAGAGAATCGCTTGGAATTGAAACCGAACTTACTGAAGAAGAGTACCGAGTCTTCTTACAATCGCGGCACGATAAATCAAGATGGGAGGTAGCTCGCCTTGGCTGGACTGCCGACTTCAATGACGCGAGTAACTTTTTGGACACGTTTCGTGAAAATTCCCCAAACAATGATTCGGGGTATGCCAGTCATACCTTTGATGCTCTGCTCGACGAAGCAGCTCGCACCTCCGATCCGGAAACGAGAAGGCTAATTCTCGAAGCAGCAGAACGGGTAATGCTAAGGGACTACCCTATTTTGCCATTGTACTTTTTTGTCTCAAAAAGATTAGTCAAACCGTACGTGCAAGGTGTCCGACCCAATCCACTAGATCGATTGACATCAAAAATGCTCTCCATGTCAACACATTGAGATTTGCAAGAAAGGGAGAGTCATTCCTCTGTCGCGCGACATTGCGCGAACGATTTTTGGGCAGCGTACCTTAATCCAAAATCAGTTGTTACTTTGTAGAGCACATACGGCATTTGAAACTGCTGCATCATCTCTTCCGACCCGCACGCGGCGGGGCGGCCGCGGTCATCGTGGTTTTTGCCTTCCTGCTCGTCATGGCGGCCCAAGCGAGGCTGGTCGGCATTCCCCTGGCCTTGCTCGTCATCTCTTGGTTCTTCAAATACGCCTACATCCTGTTTGATCACACGGTGCGCGGGTTCGATGAGCCGCCCACCCTCGACATTGAAATGGTGAATCCGGTCAATGAGCAGCGCCCCTTGGGTCAGGTGCTGATACTCGGACTCATCGGCTTCGGGGTGTACCTGACTTGCCAACATTTCGGCACCGCCGCCGCCGTCGCCCTTGCCGGCCTCTGTCTGTTTTTTCTCCCGGCGTCGGTCGCGATTCTAGGGCTGGAGAGCAACCTGTTGAAAGCTGCAAATCCGCTCCATTGGTTCAGTTTAGTGCGTGGATTGGGAATGTTGTACGGCGCGGTTCTGCTGGTGATTTTTGTCTACGTATTCGTTTTGAGGCTGTTGGCGCTCTTCGATCTGTGGCTGCCGGTGGAACTCGCCATCGGTATGTTTGCCGTGCTCTCGGCATTCAGTTTCTTAGGGGGTGCGCTCTACGAGCGCCGCCACGAGCTCAATATCGAGACCTGGGTCAGTCCCGAACGCACCGCCGCACTGGAGGAAAAGCAGATCCAGCGCGAGAGCGACAAGGTTGTGCATGACGCCTACGGCCTGATGCGCGCCGGCGCGCATATCCAAAGCTTCAAGATGCTCGAAGCGTGGCTGTGCAGCCGCGGCAACGCGCCGGAGGACTACCGCTGGCTGTGCGAGCGCACCGCGAGCTGGGACGATCCGCGCTACGTCACCCGCCTGACCGAAGAGCAGGTCGCACGGCTTCTGACGCTGAAGCGCAGCGGGGAAGCGCTGGATGTGGTGACCCGACGCCTGGAGCGGGATCCTAACTTTCGGCCCAAGTCGGCGGCCGATACCTTGAGCATCGCCCAGTTGGCCGCCCGCGGCGGCGGCGCCTCGAGGCTGGCGCGAATTCTGCTCTCGGATTTTGCCGACCGTTTTGCGGCTGACCCGCTCTTGCCCACGGCTGCAGCGCTCGAGGATCACTTGGGGCCCCTGGCGCCCAAATGAATATCTTGCTCACTCATGTCGCGGCCCTGCGCGGTGGACCGCGGCAGTAAGGTACAATTTGCAGATGACTTACTGCGTGGGTTTGCTCGTCGACACCGGTCTTGTGATGTTGTCGGATTCGCGCACCAACGCCGGCGTCGATCAGATCAATACCTTTCGTAAAATGGCCACTTTCCAGCACGCTCACGACCGCGTGTTGGTGCTGATGTCGGCCGGAAACCTCGGTATCACCCAGGCAGTGATCAATTTGCTCGAGGCGCCGGACGACCCTCAGCCCAAGACCCGCCTCTTGAGTGCCGGCAACATGTTCAATGCCGCCCGCGTGGTCGGCGATGCGCTGCGCGAGATCCATGAGCGCGATGGCGATGACCTGCGCGAGCATGGCTACGAGTTCAACGGCACCTTCATTTTGGGGGGCCAGATCAAGGGCGAGGAGCCGCGCCTGTTTCACATCTACTCCGCCGGCAATTTCATCGAATCCTCGATCGAGACGCCCTATTTTCAAATTGGTGAGTCGAAATACGGCAAGCCCATCATCGACCGGGTCATTACCCGCAGCAGCAGCCTGGGCCAAGCCGTCAAGTGTGCGCTGGTGTCCATGGACGCAAGCATCCGCTCGAATCTGACCGTGGGACCGCCGTTGGACCTGTGCATCATCAAGCGCGACGAATTCCAGCTGTCGACGCACATCAGCATCGATTTGGACAATGAATACTTCAAGATGATCCGCGAACGCTGGGGATTCGCGCTGCAGGAAGTATTCAGCGAACTTCCCAACCCCAACTGGTGAGCCCATGCCGAGAATTTTGACCGTAGGCCTGCTCCTTCTGACCGGTGTCGCCTTGGCACAGGTGCACGGTCCGGATCTCGCCGGCATGGATACGAAAGTTGTCCCGGGCGAGGATTTCTACGCCTACGCCAACGGCGGCTGGATCAAAACCACGGAAATTCCCGCCGATCGCAGCAGCTATGGCAGCTCGGCCATATTGGCCGAGCTCACCGCCCAGCGCGTGAATGATTTGTTGAAGGCCGCCGCCGCGAACCCCCCTCGGGCCGGCGAGGCCCAGCAGATCGGCGACTTCTATGCCGGCTTCATGGATGAGGCCGCGATCGAATCCGCCGGGATCAAAGTCATGGAGCCGGCGTTCAAGCGCATCGACGACATTTTCAGCCGCAACGAACTTGCGGCCGCCTTGGGCGAAACCGTGCGCGCCGATGTGGACATCTTGAACAACACCAACTTGCACACGCCGCACCTCTTCGGGCTGTGGGTGGCGCAGGATCTCAATGATCCCGAACGCTACCTGCCCTTCATCCTGCAGGGCGGATTAGGCATGCCGGACCGCGAATACTACGTCGGCACCACAGCTGCAATGGCCGCTATCCGACCACAGTACCAGGCGCATATCGCCGCGGTTCTCAAAGACGCCGGTATCGACATGCCCGAGACACGCGCGAAGAATATCTTCGAACTCGAGCGGCGCATGGCGGAGGTGCACTGGACGCGGGTGGCTTCGGAAAAAATCGAGGCCGGCAACAACCATTGGACCCGCGCGCAATTTTACGCCCAGGCGCCGGATATGGACTGGCGCGCCTTCTTCTCCGCCGCCGGCTTAGGCGGACAGAACGACTTCGTCGTCTGGCAGCCGAGCGCGCTCATCGGTCTCTCCAAGCTTGTCGCGAGCGAATCCCTCGACACCTGGAAGGATTATTTGAAGTTTCATGCGCTCGAGGATGCCGCGCCCTATTTGCCCAAACGCTTCGTCGATGAGCATTTTGCGTTTTATGAGCATGTGCTTAAAGGCACGCCGGAATTGAGCCCGCGCTGGAAGCGCGCGGTCGCGGCCTGCGACACCTATCTCGGCGATGCGGTCGGCAAGCTCTACGTGGCCAAATATTTTTCGCCTGAGCAGAAAAAACGCGTCGAAGGCCTGGTGCACAACCTCTTGGTGGCCTTCGCGGCGCGCATCGATCGGCTCGATTGGATGGCGCCGCAGACCAAGTTGGTCGCCAAGGCCAAGCTCAAAGCCTTGAAGATCGGCATCGGGTATCCGGACCACTGGCGCTCCTACGAGGACTTGAAAATCACCCGCGGCGATGCCTTCGGCAACTTTTCGCGCGCCGATCTTTTCGCTTATCGGGCCCGGCTCGCCAAGTTAGGCAAGCCGGTGGACCGCTCCGAATGGGTGATGAACGCGCAATTGGTCAATGCCGTGAACCTGCCCGCGATGAATGCCCTGAATTTCCCGGCCGCGAGACTGCAGCCGCCGTTTTTCGATCCTGACGCGCCGCTCGCCATGAACTACGGCGCCGTCGGCGCCACCATAGGTCATGAGATCAGCCACAGTTTCGATGATCAGGGTGCGCTCTTCGATGCGCATGGCCGCCTGCGGAACTGGTGGCAGCCTGACGATTTCGCACACTTCCGTGCATCGGGCGCGCGTCTCGCGGCCCAGTTCGACACCTATCAACCGTTTCCGGACCTGCACCTCAACGGTGAGCAAACCCTGAGCGAGAACATCGCCGATGTCGCAGGATTGAACGCCGCCTACGACGCCTATCGCCTGGCGCAGAGCGCACCGCCGCCCCCGGTATCCGGATTCACTGCCGATCAGCTGTTCTTTTTGAGTTTCGCGCAAAGCTGGCGCGGCAAGGTGCGCGATGCCGCGCTGCGCGCACAGGTCATCACCGACGGTCACGCGCCGGCGAAGTACCGCTCGTATACGGTGAGAAATCTGGACGCCTGGTACGCAGCGTTCGACGTCAAGCGGGGCGAGACGCTCTACCTCAAGCCGGACGATCGCGTCCGCGTATGGTGATTCTAAAGCGCCTCAGTTGATCTGGCCCGTGGCGAAATCATAGCCGGTGAGGGATTTGGGTTTCCCCAACAGATACCCCTGCGCGTAGTCAACCCCTAAGGAGCGGACCGCCTGCAGTTCCATGTCCGACTCCACCGATTCGGCCACGGTCTGCACGCCAAGATCGCTGGCCATGCGCACGATCGCGGAAATCATCGCCCGCGCGACGCGGTCGGTCGGCGCCGCCTCGACTAGGGAGCTGTCGATTTTGAAATAGTGCGCGGGGACGGATCGAAGATAGCCGTAGGCAGGCGGGTTGGCGCCGAAATCATCCAGCGCGACCTCGCAACCTAACGCCTCCAGCCGCTTCATGGACTCGGCCACGCTGATGCTGCCGGAGGCGGCGAATCGCTCCGTGATGTCGAAGCACAACGCCTGCGGCGGCAGCCCGCTCTTCTTGACGCAAGCTTCGACGAAGCTCACGAAACCATCGTCGGTCATCGACTGCGACGATAAATTGATGGAGAACACCGAGGGCACGCGCGCCCACAGCTTGCGGTTGGCGGTCAGCCACACCAGCAGCGTGCGCACCACCCAGCGATCGATGTTCGGCATGAGCCGTTGCTGCGCGGCGCGCGCCAGAAATTCTTTCGGTTCGATCAAGCTGCCGTTCGCCGTGCGCAGCCGCAGCAGCACTTCAAAATGCGCCAGACTCACATTGTCGTGCAGCGAGCAGATCGGCTGCAGAAACAATTCAAAGCGCTCCGCGTGCAGCGCATTCTCGATCTGCGCGCCTTCCACGGTGTCCTCGCTGATCAGCAGCGGAAACCCTTGGCGCCGTTCGAATTCCGCGGACAGGCACACGAACACCGGCGCGAGCTTCTGCTCCAGCGATTCATCGGTGCGGGTGTCCTTGATCGAGGCATCGATGCTCAAGCGCACCGCGCCGTTCACCGAGCCTTGCGCATCGCGCACCGGAATGGCGAGAGAATAATTGCCGTCCTCGCGCGGTGCATAGGAAACATCGAGATTGCCGCCGGAATCGCTCGAGAGCGAGTCTTCCACCAATTGATAGTCTTCCGGCAGGATGAAATCCTCGGACATCCACAGCGTATCCGCCGCGAAATCATGGAACGAGACCCCGGATACTTCCGGCGCCAGCGCTCGAATGACCTGAGCCAACGCCTCCAACGTTTTGCTCGAAGCAGCCTCGGCGGCATAAGTAAGACTGGTCACGCTTCCCACCTAACAGTGAATTTCGATGCCGTCATGGTACGGGCGCGACATGCGCCAAAACATGTCGGCAAAACCCGACGTAACTTCGCGGCGACATTTTATTTTGCTTAAAGCGCGGGGAATTGCGCGAACGGCCGGCTGTTTGCGGCGGCGGATTGGATAAGTCAAAGCGCCTTAAGTTAATGGACTTAACGCGCGCTAATTTAATAGCTCATCGAGCACCGGCAGCGGCACCGCGCCCTCGCGCAGCGCCGCCTCGTTAAACCGCTTCAAGGACATCGCCTCGCCGTGCGTGGCCCGAAAGTGATCGCGCACTGCGAGCCACCCCTTGTATCCGGCGTAGTAGGTTGGCAGTTGACAAGATGTCAGCTTGGCGCGCTGCAGCTTGGCGGTGGCCTCTTCCATTTCTTGATACGTGCTCTGGGTCATCAGATCGAGCGCCTCTTCATCGCTCATTCCCATCGTCTGCAGCCGCACGTCCAAGATGGTGTTCGCGAGGACGCGCAGCTTCTGCTTCGCCAGCGTCAAGCGGTAGCCCGGCGTGTCGTTCAAAAAGCCTTCGTCTGCCATCAGCTGCTGCGCGTATACCGCCCAGCCTTCCACATACGGACCGTTGCCATAGATGCTGCGCAGCAGGCGCCGCGAGCGCGGCTGCACCTCATTCGCATATTCCGCCTGCACATAGTGGCCCGGCATCGCCTCGTGCACCGTGAGGTGCGCGAGTCCCGAATCGTTGTACTCGCGCAGCTTCGAATCGATGCGCGACTGCGGCAAGGAGTCCGAAATCGGCGTGATCCAATAAAATGCGCCCAATTTAGGTTCCAGCGGCGGCGCTTGATCGAAGCCCCCAACCCCATAAACGCCGCGCATGAACATCGGCGTCTCGATCACCTGCAAATTCGAGTTCGGCGGCAGGCTCACCAGGTCCTTCTCCTTCACGAAGGCGGTCGCGGCCGCCAGCGTCTGCTTGGCCTCGGCTATGTAGGTGTGCGGAGTCGCGTGCTGGAGCGCCACGTCGGCCAGCGCCTGCTCGACGGTCTTGGGCGCGGCGAGCTGCACCATCTCCTCGCGCGTCTGTCGCAATTCCGCCTCCGCCTCTTTCAGCAATTCATCCGGAGTCTTGCCCGTCGCCAGCACATAACTGAACTTCTTGGCGTAGGAAACCTTGCCCAAGCGCCAATCGGAGGTTTTCTTCGCCAGCGTGCCGTCGAGGAAATCGTTGAAGGCGCGCAGCGCAATGAGCGCCGGCGCGGCGGCCTGCGTGTACTCGTGCGCCAACGCCTTCGGGCAATTGGTATGCAGCACGCCCTCGATGAGTTCTATGTTGCCGATGTTCTCCTCGTGCGCCACCTTGTTCCAAATCTCCGGCGAGTCGTTCAAGTTCGCCTCGGCCTGGCGCACCAAATTCGGAATCCGGACCAGGCGCTCGATGATGTGCTGGAAGCGCTCCTCGGAAGGCGCATAGTGCAAGACATAGGGGTTGTACAGCGCATTGCCGACGAGCTCGACATAGATGGTCGGGTTGTGCCGGTAGCTCTGCACCTCCTCGATGTCGAGCCGCGTCGCCGCAATGGCATTTTGCATGACCTCGATGTCGGCACGCTGCTCTTGGGTCAGCGCCTTCTCGTCGAGTTTATCGATGCGCGCCTCGATATCATGCTGCAGCTTGATCTGCGCCTTGATGCCCGCGGCGCTGAAATCATCCAGTTGGTCTTCGAGCCACTCGCCGCGATGTTTGTGATAGCCGACGGCCGTGGCCGTCACCGGCGACAGCGCCAGACTGCCGAAGACGAAATCATCCACGACCTGGTTGAACTGCAAGTCGGCGGGTGTCGCGCGCGCGGCTATCGCTACGCAGCTCCCGATTGCAATACTCAAGGCGAAACCTAAATACCTTAGATTTTTCATCCCTCACCTTTCCCACGCAAAGGCCTCGTCCTGCGCCTTATCTTGTTAAGATACTTGAGACAGCCGCGCGCGTCCAAAGGGAAACCAATAGTGCCGCTTATCATTCGCATCGCCTGTGTCGCATCGATCCTCCTGGCATTGCCAAGTCCTGCCGCCGACCTGCGCACCCAGGTTGAGCAGTATCGGCTTGCGCATGAAGCCGACATTGTCGGACAGATCGACGATCTCACGCGCTTGAAGAGCATCGCGGCGGATCCTGCCGGCCTCTCCGCCACCGCGCATGCGCTCGAAGCGGCGCTCAAGGCGCGCGGCTTCAACGTTTCCTTGTTGTCCACCGGCGCCAATTCGCCGCCCGCAGTATTCGGATTACTTATGGCGCCGAAGGCCTCACGCACGGTGCTCTTCTACGCCCATTACGATGGTCAGCCCGTGACGCCCGCGCAATGGAGTTCGGATCCCTTTATTCCGGTGATGCGCGCGGACGCGCAGAGCGGCGCCCCTCGCGAGATCGATTGGAAAAAGGCCAAACCGCCGTTCGATCCGGAGTGGCGTTTGTACGGTCGCGCCGTGAGCGACGACAAGGCGTCGATCGCGGCATTTTTGTCCGCGTTCGATGCGCTCAAGGCGACGCACCATGTGCCCTCGGTCAACATCAAGGTGCTGTGGGAAGGCGAGGAAGAGGCCGGCTCCACGCACTTGAGCCACGCACTGCATGAGAACCAAAAGCTTCTGAACGCGGATTTGATCCTCATTGGCGATGGCCCCGTGCATCAGACTCGCCGGCCGCTGGTGTACTTCGGCGCACGCGGCGTCATGCAGCTCGAGGCCACGATCTACGGACCGCTGCATGCGCTGCACGACGGCCACTACGGCAACTGGGTGCCGAATCCGGCTGCCATGGCCGCGAATCTGCTCGCCCAAATGCGCGACGACGACGGCCGCATCCTGATCCCCGGCTTCAACGACGGCGTACGGGCCATCACAGCCGCCGAACAGGCCGCGCTCAAAAATCTGCCGCCGGTGGGCGATGCCTTGAAAAAGGAATTCGGCATCGGCCGCACCGAAGGCAGCGAAGAGCTGCCCGCGAGCCTCATGCGGCCCGCGTTCAACATCCGCGGCATTCGCGCCGGCCAGGTCGGCGACGCCGCGGCGAATGCCATCCCGACCACCGCCCTCATCTCCTTGGACTTTCGCCTGGTGCCGGACCAGATCCCCGCCGCGGTGCGCGCAGCCGTCGAACACTTCCTGACCGCTCGCGGCTGGACCATCGTCACGGAGGATCCTGACCTCGCGACACGCTTGGGCCACGCGCGCATTATCAAACTGGCGTGGGATAACGGCTACCCGGCCCTGCGCTCCGACATGTCCTCGCCCGCCGCCAAAGCGGTGATCGCCGCCGCGACGCAAGCCGCCGGCGCACCGGTGGTGGTGCTGCCGATGGCCGGCGGCAGCGTGCCGCTGTACATGTTTGCCGATGTGTTCAGCGCGCCGATCATTTGCCTGCCCATCGTCAATCACGACAACAACCAGC
Organism: uncultured Gammaproteobacteria bacterium; assembly: GCA_963721095.1. Classification (GTDB taxonomy): domain Bacteria; phylum Pseudomonadota; class Gammaproteobacteria; order Steroidobacterales; family Steroidobacteraceae; genus Bog-1198. Next base: position 20,113 of record CAVRHU010000006.1, read on the forward strand.
ACGCCGCGAATGAGAATCTAAGACTGCAAAATCTCTGGGATGGCATCAACACGTACGCGGCGCTCATGGCCGAACTGAACTGGTAGACGCATGAAAATACTGCGAAGGATTGTGGGCGTCCTGGCGCTGCTCGTCGTTGCGCTCGCCCTGCTCTTGTGGCTGAAGCCCCCGGCGCTGTTGCGCGTGGGCGCGAACTACTCCGCCAAGATTGTCTGCTCCAATGTGTTCCTCGCCCGGCGCGATCCCGAGGAGGTGCTGCGCGTCGATGTGCAGGCGCCGGGCATCTCGATTCTCAAGCTCATGCGCGTCAAGGTCGATCGCGCCCGCGGCATCGTGCGCGCGGGATTTTTAGGTCTGGTCGGCGATGGCCTGGCGCAATACCGCCTGAACAGGGGCTGCACCGTCATGTCGGACGGCAAGCTCGACGCACTCGCGCCGGCTGAACTCAATGCGTCGTCACGCATCGACCGCCCACCGCCGCCTGCGCCCTTTGCCTCCGCTCCCTGGCCGGAGGGCGCCGCCGTCGAGACGACGAAGTCCCTCGATACGCTCATCCAAGAGCCGGCGCTCGCGGGGCCGGGCGCGCGCGCCATCGTCGTGGTCGATCATGGCCGCATCGTCGGCGAGTATTACGCCCCCGGCTTTGCGCCCGAGACGCCCTTGCTGGGCTGGTCCATGACCAAGACCGTGATGGCCGGCGTCATCGGCCTGCTCATCAAGGATGGCAAGCTGTCCCTCACTCAAGCCGGATTCTGGCCGGGCACCGACGGACGCGAAAAGATTCGCCTCGAGGACCTGCTCGCGATGTCGAGTGGCCTGCAATGGAACGAGGCGTACGGTGCCGTATCGGACGTCACCGGCATGTTGTATCTGCAACCCGACATGGCGGGGTTCGCGCGCTCACAACCCCTGGCGCATTCACCGGGCGAGGAGTGGCTCTATTCCAGCGGCACGGCGGTCATTCTGTCGCGCATCGCCCAGGATGCGCTGGCGCCCGGCCAACCGTTGCCGCAGCAGGACCTCGCTACCTTCATCAAAGCCCGGCTCTTCAACCCTGTCGGGATCAGCACCGCGACCATCGAGCCGGACGAACGCGGTACCCTGGTGGGCTCTTCTTATATGTATGCCACCGCGCGCGACTGGGCTCGCTATGGCCTGTTCCTGCTGCAAGACGGCGTCTGGCAGGGAGAAGAATTGCTCCCGCCGGGCTACGTCACCATGATGGCGACGCCGGTGGAAGCCTCTCGCGGCCAGTACGGCATGGGCCAAACCTGGTTGTGGGGATCGGATGCGGTGACGCCCGGCGTGAATCCGGATGCCGCATTCGGCATTCCCCCGGATACCTTCTGGATGTCGGGCCACGACGGCCAGAGCGTCTGCATCATCAAGTCGCGCCAGTTGGTGATCGTGCGCTTAGGGTTGACGCCCTACGCCGCCGGCTACACCTCGCAGCGGCTGGTGCAGACCGTTCTTAAAGCGACGCAACCTGCGACGGGCGCGCAAGCGTCGGCCCCACCGCCCGCTACGGCCGCTACGGCCGCGGAAGCTTCGACGACACAACCCACCGCACATTAGAATCGCCTTCACATGGCTGACTTTTCTTTTTCGACTTTCCTCCTGGCCTTCACCGCCCTCTTTTCCATCGTCAATCCGTTATCAGGCGCGTTCATCTTCTTCGGCGCGACGCGCGAACTGGAACACAAGGAGCGGGCCGCGACCGCGCGTTGGGTGGCGATCTATGCCTTCATCATCGTCGCCGCGTCGCTGTACATCGGCGCCTACGTGCTGGGCTTCTTCGGCGTCTCCCTGCCGGTGCTGCGCGTCGCGGGCGGCATCATCGTCGCCGCCGCCGGGTGGCGCATGCTCAATGCCCCCGATGTGACCGAGCAGCGCCGCACGGAAACGCCCGAACCTAAATCCATCGATGTCGCGCCGAGCCGCCTCGCCTTTTACCCGCTCACCATGCCTCTGACTACCGGTCCTGGCACGATTTCGGTCGCGATTTCCCTCGGCGCCGGCCGACCCAGCGGCTTCCACGCATCGTCGTTGCTCTTTTTCATCGAAACGCTGGCGGCGACCCTGCTTCTCTCGGTGCTGATCTACGGGTTCTATCGAAATTCCGCCTACCTCGCCAAGTGGATCGGCGTGACGGGGACGACCATCGTCGTGCGCCTCTCCGCGTTCCTGCTCTTTTGCATCGGCATCCAGGTCGCCTGGAACGGACTCTCGGAACTCTTAGGCTCCCTGCCCTTTACGACGGTGAGTTGAGGGGCCGTTCGGTCGCAGCCACCCGCAACCGCTAGTCTCCCGAAAAGACAGTTCGAGCCTAGTCCAGTCGCTTGATCACCATGACGTTGGATTGATTCGAGGCGGGATGTCCGCACACGGTAGGGTTCCATGCGGTGCCGACCAGAGCCCAGCCTGGAGGAACCGCTCCCTTGCAGGCGTGAATGACGGCGCCCACGGGCTGGTCGCTCAATTGCTGCAGGGTCCAGACATTGTAAGTGACGGTCGCCGGCTTGCCGCAGACCGTGGGATTCCAGGTGTCGTTGATTTTGATCCAGCCTGGCATGAGGGAGCCAGCGCAAACATTTTGTGTGCGCAAAATAGCGCCGAGGGGCAGCGAAGCCAGCGGCGCTTCGCTGGGTGGTGTCTCGCGGTGATCGGGCGCTCGTACCGGCAATTCAAGGGTCGCGCTGACGATGGGACCTGGGTTCTTCGAACCATTGCTGCAGCCTAGGCGCGCGACACCCGAGGGTGAGACAGCGGGATTCAGCACGCCGATCCGCGCGCCATGTTCGTCGAACAGATTCAGCGACGCAGATAGCCGTGCATAGGGATGCAGATTGACCAGGTAGAACAGACCAGGCGGCTTCGCGCCTGACGGACACGCATTGACCCCGCCTTGCAGTAGAAACGCCGCGAACGAGCGTGCGCTCTCCGTCGGTGCTTCGGCGGCGGTCGCCTCGACGTATGCGGCACTCTGCTTGGAAATGACGATGGGAATGCTGAGGGGACCTGGGGGTTGCAGGGCTGCGCGATACGTGGAGGAACATCCTATTCTTGCGGATTCGCCCGGGCTCAAGCGACGCAGCTGAAATTTCGGAAAGCGATCCGTGATGGGATTGAGATCGGCGTCGAACAAAATGAAATGTTGTTTGGCCGGATTAGTGTCGTATTTGAAGTTGGCGTCGATCGTCCGGGTCGAGTTTAAGTTGGCGGCGTAGACGACGACGCTCTTGTCGTTGGCGCCCATGCCCTCGCAAGGCTCATGGCTGACTTCGAGTTGGATGTCCTCGAGGGCGGCGGCCGTCGCCGCGGACGGAGCCGCAAGCCATAGTGCGAGTATGAACAGAGAGCGGCGCCGGTCCATACCGATGAGTCTAGCCTTGATCACTCGAGCCTGGACAGGGAAGTAAAAAGGGATATCTTTAGCATCACGTACGGGCAGCTCCCGCTTTGGAGATTCTAAAATGTACTGCAATCGGAGTTTTAGTCGCAGGGATATGCTCAAGGCCACCGGTGCGGCAGTCGCCCTCGGCGTGCTGCCAATCGCGGCACGCAAGGTCAGCGCAGCCGACAACCCGAAAATAAGAATCGGCATCATCGGATCCGGGCATGTTGGCAGCGCCCTAGGCGGCGTTTGGGCCAAGGCTGGAAATGAGGTGATGTTCTCCTCGCGCAATCTCGACAACGACAAGAAGCTCGCCGCCGAAATCGGCGCAAATGCGCGCGCGGGTACACCGCAAGAGGCCGCTGCGTTCGGGCAGGTGGTCCTCTTGGCGGTTCCCTACAGCGCCTTTCCCGAGCTTGTTAAGAGCGTCGGAACCTCTCTCAAGGGAAAAGTGGTCATCAATGCGAGCAATCCTTTCCCGCAGCGCGACGGTGAGATCGCCAGTCAAGCACGCGACGAAGGCGCCGGACTCTTCGATGCGCACTTGCTTCCAGGTGTACTCATCGTTCGCGCGTTCAATGCAGTAGGCGCAGCGCGCATGGCGAGCGCGCACGAAAATCCAGGGAAGATAGGCATGCCGATGGCAGGTGACAAGAAGGCCATCGAAGTGGCTTCACCCCTCGTTCGAGAGGCAGGGTTTGTACCTGTCGTGGTCGGCGGGCTCGACATGGGCAAATACTTGATGCCGGGAACGCCGCTTGCGGGCGAGCACACGCCGGACGAAGTACGCAGCATCGCGGCAACATTGAAGCCCTAACGCGGCTCTAACTCCCTCATCATTTCGCGGAGGAACGAGGATCGGCATGGATGAGCGAATTGCATGTGGAACGCTCCGACAGCTGCGGCTCAGCCGATGCGCAAACGAGTTTGGCATCAAGCCCGGCGCCTGCGCCTCTGGGTAAGATGCCCGTGCGCGGCTCTTCGCCGGCCTGTCGTGAAGCAAGATTGAAGCAAGCGGGAACAATGTAGGCTATGCCGTAGCTAATCGCGATCAAGAGCAGCACTTGCCACAACGCCGCGGCTAGCAGGCTGTGAGTTTTCGCTTTCATTTTGGCGAAGGCTAATTCCATGCCGGCTCCCAAATGGAGCGGCTTGATAGACGCTCCAGTCGTCTATACATACCGCAAAATGGCGTGGATCCCGCCATGCGTGCGGCAGGCGATGGCGGGCACCCGCTGCCTACGCTAGGCTACCGCAATCTACAATCGAATTGCTCGGAGTCGTGCATGGCCGCCTATCTCATCGTAGACACCTTACTGGACAACGCCGATTTGTATGAACAATACAAATCGAAGGCCCGGCCGTTGATTGAAAAATTCGGAGGCGTATATCTGGCCAGAGGTGGGCGCATGACGCTGCGCGAGACCGATCTCTGGTCGCCCACCCGATTGGTGCTGGTCAGATTTCCGGATGTTGAAACCGCGAATCGGTGCCTGGACTCGTCCGAATATCAACAAATCCTTCCCATCAGCAAAAAATCGGCCCGCAGAACGGCGGTTGTCTTGGAGGGTGAGTAAAGAGACTCGAAGTGCTGAAGGCCTCCATCCCGGCTATCAACTAATTTAAAGTTATTAACGGAATCGATTTGCACCGCGTTCTTGACTCACCACATAACGCCGCCGTGTCCGCAATTCCCCGCCTTTCGGCACTGCTTGCCGATTCTGCGCGAACCGTCGTTTTCACCGGCGCCGGCATGTCGACTGAATCTGGAATTCCGGATTTCCGCAGCCCGGGCGGCGTCTGGAGCCGGATGAAACCGATCGGCTTCGACTCATTCATGCACGACGACGATGCGCGGCGCGAGGCTTGGCGGCGCACGTTTTCCGGGACGGCCGGCTGGGTAGGCGCCAAACCGAATGAAGGCCATTTCGCCATTGCGCGTCTGGTCGGCACCGGCAAGGTCTGCCATGTGATTACGCAAAATGTGGACAATCTGCACCAGGATGCGGGCGTGCCCGCACGTCAGGTGATCGAACTTCATGGCAATGCCGGCTATGCCACGTGTCTCATCTGCGGGCTGCGACACGAGCTTGCGGACTTGCGCGACCTGTTTCTCGAGCAAGGCACGCTGCCGACCTGCCGAGCGTGCGGCGGCATCGTCAAAAGCGCGACGATCTCGTTCGGTCAGCCGATGCCCGTCGAAGCGATGCGCCGCGCCGACACTGCTTCGCGTGAGTGCGACCTGTTCATCGTGCTCGGCTCGTCGCTGGTGGTCCATCCTGCCGCGACGCTACCGATAATCGCAAAGGCGAGCGGTGCCGCGCTCGCCATCATCAACCGTGAGCCGACCGACATCGATGGCAGTGCCGATCTCGTCCTGCACGCCGAGATTGGCGCTGTGCTAAAAGAGATCGTGCCCTGATGCGGCTAGCCCCGCGCCTGAAAAGTCGCGCGTGAAAAGCCGCGCCGAAGTCGTAGACTCCGGCGCGGCTCGTAGCTCGTTTTACTGAGTTACTTTCAGCAGGTTCGCCTGGCTGACGCCAGACACGTTGTCTTCCGTAACCACCATGAAGCCCAGTGCGGGGGTTTTCATAAACTCTGCCTTGTCGATGCTCACGGGGACATCCACCGTCAAGTTCGGCCCGACGGGGACGAACAGGGCATTGGAAAGCGCCGGCGTGAAGGCATTGAAAGACGCAGTACCCGTAAGATCCACTTCGCCGCCGATGTTGTCGAACGCATTCATCGTGTAGGTGAAGCGCGGATTCGTCGGCGAAATGCCCAGATCCGAGGCCAACACCGGCAACTCGATGGTCGAGCCGTCATAGGGCGCATCGCCCAGAAACTCCACGATCTCGGTCCCGGTCTTGAGATTAACCAGGAATGTCGCGAGTTGACCGGTCGCTTCGCCCAGACCCTCGATGACACCCGTATCTCCTGAGAACAATACGTAGTCATAAACGCCATCGCCATCGACATCGATATAGATGTCGAATTCCCCCTGGGCTGCATTCGAGAACCGCCCGTAGGTGTTGATGGCGAATACCAGGACGCTGTCCGTCGAAGAAATGAGATTTGACTGCACGCCCATCGCGCGCGGGTCAAACCCGGCGGAAATGGCCTTGGTCTCCTTGTTGGACAATCCCCAGGTGTAAAAATCACCGTTGCCGGCAATGACGCCCTGCTTGTTGGTGAGTCGCACACTCGGATTCTTGCCGTCGCGTAGCGTCGCATCCACCGTCGATCGCGCATGAGTCACGAGAAAGTACGGCAGGCTCAACGCGACGCCGCCGTTCGACCCCGAATCAGGTTGCAGCGAAATCACACCGGACGCGTCGTTGAACAGCATATTGTTGGAGGCATCATGCGTCGCACCGGCACTACCGGCCGGCACCGACAGGTTCACGCGCAAAGTGTTCTCGTCGTGGCCGCGCACTGAAACGCTCGACCGGGAAAGATCGACCGTATGCGGCACACCGGCCGACGAAGTCGCGGTCGCCGTAAACGTCGCCGGGAACTTATCGTGGTTGCGCAGCACGATGTCGCGTTCATCCTTGAAGTTCTTGGTCAGCTCGGCGATGCCGAACGACAGCAGGCCGAGTTTGTCGTCTTGATCGGCATGCGCGGTGACTTGCGTCGCGACGGCACCGACCGGTTGCACCAAACCAGAACCTTCGATGCGCGGCGCATAGTCCGGCAACTTCGCGGGCGAGGCCGTTTCCACGACAGCAGCGCGCAAGCCCGGTTCATGCCAGTTCTTGTGTGCCTGCACCGTCAGCGCGGCGACGCCGGCGACATGCGGGGTCGCCATCGAGGTGCCGGAGTCGTAAGTACCGCCGGTGCCGGTGCCGATGTCGGTGGAGAACACATTCACGCCGGGAGCGGTAATGTTGGGTTTCAACGCGCCGTCGTCGGTGCGCGGGCCACCCGAGCTAAACGCTGCCGCGAGCTGGAACGTCGCGTCCGGCACATTCGCCGCCGTCAACGTGGCGGTCGTGGGCTGCGGCTGCGCCAAGAAAGTTGGGGTGTCGCTGATTTGCAGCTCAATGAAAGGAATGGTTGGATTGGTGAGCAACGGGTTAAAAAAGCCCGCGGCGTTATTCACCACGCCGATCGCAGATGCCCCGGCCGCCGTTGCATTCGCGGTCTTCTGATCAAAGGAGCAGGTGCCGCGCGACAGAATGACCGCCGCACCGGCAACTCCGCCGGCAGGATAGTCGGTTGCATTGCAGCCCAAGCTCAGGGCATTGCCGTTCTTTAAGATCTCGGCCCCCACACTGCCGTTGGGCAGCGCCACGTTGTTGGCTTCGACGCCGTTCACGCTGGCGCCCGAGGCGAATGCGATCTTCCGGCCGTTCACCAAGAAGGCCCGGGCATTGTTCGCAGCGACGCTGATAACTCGCGTCCCGGTGGATGGATCCCCCGTCACGTACGGAGCGGGACCCGCGTTACCCGCCGCGGCAACGACGATGATGCCCGCCTTTGCGGCGTTGTCGGAGGCAATTGCATCGGAACTCAGGCGCGAGCCATAGATACTGCCCAAGGACATGCTGATGACGTCCATGTTGTTGTGCACGGCCCAATCGATTGCGTCGGTGACCACATCGGTGGAACCGGTGCAGCCGAAGACGCGAACCATGTAAAGATCAGCTTTCGGCGCGACGCCGGGGCCGATACCGAAGCCGGCGGAATAGGCTGCCTCATCGTACGGACCTTGATAGGTCTTGCCGTCGTTCGTGACGCCAAACCCCGCCGCCGTTCCCGAGACATGGCTGCCATGGCCGTTGCAGTCGAGAGGATTGGGATCCGGCACCGGCACGCTGCCGGCGACATCCGCATCGTAATCATCGCCAACCAAATCCGTCCCGCCTTTCACCTTTGGCGCGTTGGGGCCGAACATGGTGGGATCGGCAGGTTGCGTGCTGGTGGCAGCGGCCTGGGTGAACGCAGCCACCGTACCGGGACCGCCGAAGTTGGCATGCGTATAATCGATGCCGGTGTCGATAATGGCAATCTTGACCTTTTCACCTCGATAGCCGGGCACGCCCTGCCACACTTCCGGCGCGCCGATGTAGGGCACGCTGACCACGTTCTTTAATTTGTACTTCGGCACATCGACCACTTGCACCACGCCCGGCAAGTTGGCGAGGTCCGCGATCTGGCCGCGCGCGATTTCGACCTTCATGCCGTTCAGCGCATCGTGATAGTGGGCGAGCACCTTGCCGCCGAGCGACGCGATGCTCGGCTCGAGCGTCGCGTGCTGCTTCAGAACTTGTGTTTGAATCGCATCATGATCGGCTTGGCTGATCGTGTGATCCGCCGTCGTTGCGCGCACTTCCGCCACGGAAGCCGTGCTCATGACGACGACGACCTTGACGCTTTCTTGCGAGCGCAGCGACAACGGCTTCTTGCCGTTGATCGGTCCGCTGCGAGGCAGCGCCTTGAAGCGGCTCGCATTGCTTTGCTGTGAGAACGCGTCCATGGGAGCCGCGACGAGCGCCGTTATCAGCGCCGCGCCGGTCAATACTTGAAGATGACGCATCCATTTGCGCAACGTCGCCGCACGGACGACACTTCCTTTGAGAATTTGCATGTCCGAACACCCCTAATTATTTTTGAAATCTTTTGCAGCTGGAAGCAATATCCGGTGCCTCGGCACGTGATATCGCAGCTCGAGTTCGGAGAATACTGCAGCCGCAGCGGGCGGGGGGAAAAGTTTCGCGAGCGACGAGCGACCACCCTGTAGTCGAGTTAACATATGTCAGGCGAAGCAATTCCGGCTCAGAGATATATGAGATTTTTTACAACCGCCATGGAGCCGCGTGACCGCACGATGCGTGTCATGACTTACTCGTGATGCTCATCCTCTTCATCATGTCTGAATCCTGCACCGAGACCCGCGCCTCCACCGCCGCCCCCTAAGCCGCCGCCAATCGGACCTGCTGCTCGGTGCCAGGGAGAATGATGTCGGACAGCGCGCCTTCGACGGCGTCGCCAATGCGTCGCGAGTGATCGGAACGAACCGCTGTGTCGACGCCGTATGTCATGACAATCAATTCCACGGCGCGGACCCAAACCTTGCGACGGATACCTTTTTTATCGATCGTGCATATGCTCAAAAAGATCGCCGTTGGCCGGATGCTTTCCAATCGAGCAGAAAACGAATGGCAGCGGGACAATCAGGAGCACGCAATTCTCGCCAAGATGAATCACCGTGCCGCCCTGGGGCATCGCTTCGATACGGTGGGTGGCGGCGTAGTCCCAGGCGAGCTGCGGCGGCTTATTCACTTGCCTCGGATAAGCGTGCGCAAAATCAAATTCGTGCTTCTTGCGCTCCAATTCTTTGCCGAGCGTATCTTTCGCGGCCCGCTTGAGTTCTTCGCCCCAATCGGGCGCGGGAGAAATGGCGGTGCTCTCTTCATCGCTGCGCGGCGGCGGGGCAATCGACGGTGGTTCGACGGTGCGATCGCGCCGATGCGAAGCAATATTTGCAGGTCTCTGCCTCGTCGTCCCGCGATCAGGGTTGGCCTCGGGCGGCGTCCGCCTGATCCAAACCAATTGAAAACTTCCCGACTTTCCTCTAACCAAGCGTTGCGGTGATGACACCAACAGCCAAACCACGGCGAGGTGCGCCCCCAGGACCGCCAATAGGGTCACGAGCAGCCTTGCTTGGCGACGCGTGGTCATGGTGCTTTGGCATCAGTTCATTCTAGTTCTGAACGCGAATGTTATGCTCCCTTCAGAAGTACTGCGAACCGCGCGCCTGCGGAAAGTTCCGCGAGGAACGCTTTTGGCGCCGGCATAATCGAACAGGGAGGTGGATGATGAGAAGACAGCGAAAACGATTACCGGTGCGCTTGATCTTCTCTGCCCTGTTTGCACTGATGGCGCTGCCGCTCGCGGCCCATCCGGTACTTGAGCTGACCGTGACGAGTCGCAAGCAGCCTGCCGTTGCCATGATGAGTGCCGGCAAGCCAGTGCAACCGAGCGATGAAACCTTTCCTCTCATCGTCACCCTGGGGCATCAGTACTTGATCACGGAAGGTAAGGGCACGCGGACGATTTATGATTTTGAACAACTGCGAATTCTTCGCGTCGCTCTCGCAAGTGCGACCTATACGGATGACTCGCTGTATTCGGATATCGGTTTTCGCGCGATGGAGTTTCAAAACCGGCTCATGTTGGGCTCGGCGCTTCAGGCAGGAAAAGTTGCCGTCAACCCGATGGAACCGGCCTTGACGGAACAGCTGTTCTCCCTGTCCAACCCGAAGGGCAACACCCTCATTGAGCAGCGCCGCGCCGGCGTCAACCGGGAATTTTTCTTGGGACCTCACACGCTCGTGACTGTCAGCGAGAAAACTCAGGAGCTGCCGCCCGCTTACCAAGCGGAATACTGGCGCTTTTTGCGCTACTACGCCGGAGGGCACCCTCAAGTCTATGCGGCACTTAAATCGCTGAACGGCGTACCGCAAAAAGTCGCCTTCGTGCTCACCAACATGGGGACCGAGACGCGCGAAATAACCTTGAAGGCCATCGGCGGCGGCGCCGATGCGCCGTATTCGCTCGAAGGTCTCACGCGCGCAGCCCCGAATGGAGAACCCTACAACACGCTCGCACTGCTTGGCCCCGATGCCGCTGCGAAACTGGCCGAGCGTACGGAGGCTACGATCAAGGCGCGCGACGCGGCGATCGCGCAAGGGCCGGTCATCGACGCCGAACTTTCCAATATGGCGCTCTTGATCATGAGTGGCGATGGCGCGAGCCTCACGCCCTGGCTCGCGCAGCACCGCGACGCCATCCTGAAAGACGCTGCCGCCCGCTCGCTCTCGGCGAATCTGCAGCCGCGGGACGAAGCAGGGGTGCAAAGCGCGCTGCAGGCTTTGGCCGAACTCAAGAAGCAGTCGGGAAGTGCGGCATACATGCTGGATGTTTTTGCCGGCAATATCCTGCTTCCGCGCGATGGGAAGGCCGGATCCGAACATCTGTTGGCGGCGCTTAGGGCGAACCCCTATCTGTTGGGCGCCTGGAAGGACCTCGGCGGCTACTACTATCAAACGTACCAAATGGACAAGGCCTGGGCATGTTGGGATGCCGCGCGTCGAGTCAATTCCCAGCACTCCATGCTGCTGCGGATCACCGAGATAGAAAAGCAACTGCGGACCGCGTTCCCGGAATTTTTCTAAGCCGTGACCGGCGGGCCCCCGCTCGATTACCACGTCCCAAAATCGACTCCTTCAGCCTTAAGTTCAGGCTTCCCGAGACGATAACTCGTTGAGGGACTTAGCAGGCTTTTGCGGACTGATTGAGATTCGTGAACAAATCGTGGGCAGTCCCAATCAGTTTGTGCCCCGTTTAAGTCTCGAGGTAGTGATGTCGAGGATTAGCAGCCACTCGGAGCGCCCAACCACGCTCCCGATCCCACGAGCCTTGCGCATCTCGGCGGCCGCCGCGCTCCTGATTATGGTGAGTCTCTCGGCGCACGCCTTGGATCCGAAGTTGAAGCTGAGCCAGTACGTCCTCGACAACTGGCAAATCCCGCAAGGCTTGCCGCAAAGTTCCGCCCAGGCCATTGCGCGCACTCCCGACGGCTATTTGTGGGTGGGCACACAGGAAGGCCTTGCGCGATTCGACGGCGTGCGCTTCGTCGTATTCGATCACGCCAATGAGCCGGCCATTCCCGACAAGCACATCTCCGTGCTGTATCTGGATGCCGGCGGCCGCCTATGGATCGGCACCCGCGCCGGCGTTGCGCTCTATGCAAACGGCCGTTTCGAATCCTTGAGTGTCGTGCCGGCGCTCGCCCATGCCTACGTACGCGCCGTCGCGCAGGGGAAGCAGGGCCGCATTTGGATCGGCACCGAGAACGGTCTGTTCGGCATCGGTGCCGCAGCCACCGTCTCGTTCGACGCGACCAACGGGCTGCCGGACAACCGCATTCGTGCGCTGCTGGAAGATCGCGACGGCATTTTGTGGATCGGCACGGCCGGTGGATCGCAGCGATTCGATGGCCGCCGCTTCGAGACCCTAAACTTCGGCGGAGCGGGCGCCGAACAAATTACGGTCCTGCATCAAGATCCGCAGGGCACGGTTTGGTTGGGAACCGATAACGGATCGCTGTACCGCTACACGCAAGGCCACTTTAGCGTGGCGGCCGCAGCCGGACGTTTGGGTTCCATCGTCCGAGCCCTGACGACCGATCGCGATGGGAATCTGTGGATTGCGACCCATGGCGGCCTGGTGCGTTTGCGCGATGGAAATTTCAGCGTGCTCAGCACCAATCAGTTTGGGTCGAGCGAGTTGCGCGCACTGCTCGAAGACGACGAAGGCAGTCTCTGGGTCGGCAGTTACGGCGAGGGACTGCTGCGACTGCGCGACAGCAAATTTGTTTCCGCCGGCGAGCCCGAAGGCTTGCAAGGTAATTTGACCTGGACCATCGCGCCGCGCAGCTCTGGTGGAGTGTGGGTGGGGTCGGAGGGCGGCCTCAGCGCATATCTCGACGGATCATTTCAGCACATCGCCGCCCCGAAAGCTCAGGAGCACGTTCGAGTGCGCGCGATTGTCGAGGATCGGGCGCACGCCCTGTGGGTCGGCACCCAGGGTGCGGGCGCCTATCGAATGGATCATCGCGGGATCACCGTGTTCGATCAATCGGTCGGGCTTGCCGGAAACTCCATCATGGCGATGATCGAGGATCGGCAGGGAAGAATCTGGGTCGGCAACAACCAAGGTCTCGATCTCATCGATCGTGGAAGGGTCAGCTCGCAGCAGTCCCTGCTGCCAGGCTCGGACCGAAGCGCAGTGCACCTGATTTATGAGGACACCCGCGGGCGGCTTTGGGTCGGCACCGAGACGCGCGGCATTTACATCATCGCGCCCGGCGGCACGCAACACTTCGGCGCGGCCGACGGCTTACCCAGCGATTGGGTCACCGCCATTCATGAGGATGAGCGCGGCACCATTTGGGTCGGCACGACGGACGGATTGGCAGAGTGGCGCGGCGGCAAGATGATCTCATTGGCGATCTTCGGCGGCCAGCTGCGCGAAACCATTCTTCAGGTCTTGGAAGACAAGTCGCACCGGCTTTGGCTGACGACCAACAAAGGATTGATGACCGTGCAGCGCGCCGACTTGGACGCGCTGGTCGATGGCGCCAAGATAGACCCGGATTTCAAGATGTACGGCCTCGCGGACGGCCTGCGCAGCGCAGAATTCGCCGGCGGCAACACCTCGGCCGGCTGCCAAACGCCGGATGGCATGCTCTGGTTCCCAAGCATCCACGGCATCGTGAGAGTCGATCCCGAGCACATTCAGTTCAACTCCGTGCCGCCCATCGTGCACATCGAGCAACTGATCGTCGATGGCGCGCCCTTGAGCCTGAACGGCGAGATTGACGTGCAGCCCGGGCAAGAAAAGTGGGAATTTCAGTACACGGCCTCGAGTTTGCTCGTGCCCGAGCGCACGCGCTTCAAGTACCGCCTCGACGGATTCGACAAAGGATGGATCGACGCCGGCAACCGGCGCACCGCCTACTACACGCACCTGCCGCCCGGCAGCTATACCTTTGAAGTCACTGCCGCGAACAATGACGGCGTCATGAGCACCCATGGCGCCGAGCTTCACTTCAGGCTGGAACCGCCCTTTTATCAAACGTGGTGGTTTCGGCTGCTGGCTCTCTTGAGCATCGTCGCAGCGGCCGTGGCGCTCTACCGGCTGCGCGTCGGCCACTTGCGAAGGTTGGCGGCGGCGCTGTCGCAGCAAGTCGCGCTGCGGACCCGCGACCTCGAGCGCGCGAACACCGATCTGCTTCAGGCAAAAGATCGCGCGGAACTCGCGGTGGTGGCGAAATCCCAGTTCCTCGCCAACATGAGCCATGAAATTCGCACGCCGATGAACGGCGTGATCGGGATGTCGGAGCTGCTGCTCGATACGCGTTTGGATCGAACCCAGCGCGATTACACCGAAACCATCCGCGCCAGCGCCGGCGGTCTTTTGACCATCATCAACGACATCCTCGATTTCTCCAAGATCGAGGCCGGCAAGGTCGATCTGGAGCAGATCGACATGGATTTGTGCGCCATTGTCGATGACGTGGCGCATCTGCTCTCCGTCCAGGCGCACGCCAAGAAGCTCGAACTGATTACGAACATCGATCCCTTGCTCCCGCCGTACGTCATCGGCGATCCCGGCCGGCTGCGCCAGATCCTGCTGAATCTCGGCGCCAACGCCATCAAGTTCACCGGCAGCGGCGAGATCTCGATCAGCATGCGGCTGGCCGGCAGCGGTCCGCACGGTTGCGCGATCCGCTGCGAAGTCAGCGACACCGGGATCGGCATCCCCGCGCATCGCGTGGGAGCGCTGTTTCAGCCGTTCTCGCAGATCGATGCCTCAACCACTCGACACTTCGGCGGTACCGGCCTCGGGCTGTCCATCGTGCGTCGTCTGGTTGAACTGATGCAAGGGGAGGCCGGCGTCGACAGCCGGGAGGGTGCAGGTTCGACTTTCTGGTTCACCGCTCGCTTCGGTAGATCCAACCGTCAGCCGGTTAATCAAGACCTGGATCTAGAGCTACTGAGTACTCGCCGGGCGCTCATCGTCGATGACAATGCGACGAGCCGGAAGGTACTGCGCCTGCAGCTCGCGCGCTTCGGCATCGAAACGCGCAGCGTCGATTCCGCCGCAGCAGCGCTCAAGGAACTCACCGAGGCGGTCGATGGGCACCAAGGTTTCGATCTCGCGATACTGGATCACATGATGCCGGACTTCGACGGCCTGGAATTGGCGCGCCGAATCTCGGCCGACGGCCGCTTCCAGTCGATGCGCCTCGTACTGCTCACCTCGGCCCAGGCGATTCGCGCCGGCGGCGAGATCGCGGCCCTGGGATTTTCCGCTTACCTCATCAAGCCCGTTTCCAATCGAGAACTACACGAGACCCTGTGCCGCGTCATGTCCCCGCAGGCGGCGCAGTGGCACGGCAGCACACAGAGCATTGTACTCGCCGCCCCCAAGGCTAGCTCCGCGATCACCGGACACGTACTGTTGGCGGACGACAATCGCGTCAACCAGAAAGTCGCCCTCGGCGCGCTGCAACGGCTGGGGCTCAGCGTCGATGTCGCCAACAATGGCGAAGAAGCGGTGGCGGCTTGGGCGTCCGGAATATTCGACCTGATCCTGATGGACTGCCAGATGCCGGTCATGGATGGCTACCAGGCTGCCCGCGAGATTCGCTCGCGCGAGACGCGTGCGAATCGAGTTCCGATCATTGCGCTGACCGCCGATGCCATGAAGGGCACGGAGCAACTCTGCCGCGAAGCCGGTATGGACGACTATCTGACCAAGCCGATCGATCGCGAGCGCCTCAGCGAAGTCGTGAACCGCTATCTCCCATCCGCCACCGCCGGTCCAGCCGCCGCCCTCGCCGAGAGCCGCGAACTCAAGCCCGATGAGCTCGAAACCCCGATTGCGCCCGTCGACTGGGAACGCCTCATGCTTACCGCCGACAATGATCGCGATTTTGCCGGCGAACTCGTGCAACTCTTCATCGAATCGGGCGATTCGGTGCTCAAGGATATCCGGGACGCTCTGGAGCGCGGCGACATGGCGGCGCTTGGCCGCGCGGCGCACTCGCTCAAAGGGTCAAGCGCCAACATGTGCGCGGGCCTCGCCAGTGAAGCCGCCGCACGACTCGAATCCGCGGCGCGCGCGGGGGTCGCCGAGGATGTGGCCAAGCTGGAACTCCAATTGCGAGCCGAAACCTTGAGGGCGATGGAGTATCTTCGGGCCCGCCAGGGGTAAGGTCTGCCCCCGCAAAATTGCTCTTAAGTCGCGGCGTCATAGCCGGTAGACTGCGCTACCCATGCTACCCAACACCGCTTCCGCGCCCCCTACGAAGCCTCACAAGGACGGGCGCGAAGTGGAATGGCAGCTCGCCTGTAACGACCTGAGTTCGGTTCGGCGCTGGTTGAGCGATCACGCTACGATCGATGGGCTCATTCTCGAACCGCGCACCACACAGGAGATCTTCGACACCTATTTGGACACGGACGACTGGCGAATACATCGTGCGGGCTTCGCCCTGCGCGTCCGCTCCGAATCGGGAACCACGGAAGCCACGCTCAAATCGCTGCATTCCGCCAGCACGGAGGTCGCGGACCGGCGCGAGTTGACCGAAACGCTCAATAGTCCCAACAGTGACGCGATCCAAGAATCGGCCGGCCCGGTCGGAACACGGGTATGCGCCGTAAGCGGCGCGCGCACGTTACTGCCGTTGTTCGAATTGCGGACGTCGCGTCAGCGATTTGCAGTCCGCAAGAGCGACGAACAGCGGCAACTGGGCGAGATTGCCCTCGATGAGACCGTCATCTCCCGCCCGCACGGTGAACCCCGGGCAAGTATGCTTCGGGTCGAGGTCGAAGCCCTCACCGAAACGCACGCGCCTCTGCGATCCTTGGTGAAAACCCTTCGAAGCAACTGTGCACTCGAGGCCGCATCCGATACGAAGTATTCGCTCGGACTCAAGTCAGTCGGATTGGCGCCGCCCCCGCCGGAATTCATCCCGACGAACATAGATGCTTCCATGACAATGGTCGAGCTTGCCCTGGCGAACCTGAGGCACTACTTGGCTGCCTGGCATCTGCACGAGCCCGGCGCCAGATTGGGCGATGATCCTGAAGAGCTACACGATCTGCGAGTCGCCGGCCGCCGACTGGATGCCACGTTGCGTCAGTTTCGGGCCTATCTGCCACCCGCATTGCTGGGGATTCGCGCGACGTTCAAAGGCGTGTTGAGCGCATTGGGCCGCGCCCGCGACCTCGACGTCGCTTTGATCGAGCTGCAAGCGTTCAACCGCAAGTTGCCGAAGGCTGATCGGGCGGCCCTGGAACCCCTCAAAGAGCACTTCATGTCGGAGCGGGGCCGGGCGCGAGCGCAGATGTTGAGCGTTCTCGACTCGGTCTGGGTACGGAAAAATCTGCAGGAATTGGCGGCGCTGTTGGACGCGCCCGTTGTTGCACCCGAGGTCACTGCAACGGACTTGGCGCCGCACGCTTCCCCCGGCTTGATACGGAAAAGATTCCGCAAGTTACGCAAGCGCGCAGACCGCCTCGGCGCGGATTCTACCGCCACGGAGTATCACGAAGTTCGCGGCCAGGTAAAAAAGATGCGTTACGCACTGGAAGCGGTGGCGGCGCTCTATGGGAAAGCGGCCGTCGACATGGTCCGCGCGCTGCGTCGCTGGCAGGAGAACCTCGGTGTGCAACAGGACGCCGCTGTGGCGGTTCAACGCCTAAACGTTCTCGCCGCCGCGAAGCCAAAAGGCATTCCGGCCGAAACCTTGTTCTTGATGGGGCGGCTCGCGGAGCGCCATTGGGGTGCAGCCCGCCAGGCTCGGAAACGCTGCGCGACGGGCTATCGAAAGGTGCGGCAAAAGTGGAAGAAGCTGCGGAACAAGTTCCACAAGTCGACCGCAACTGAGGCGCCGGCTGCGGCGTCATGAAGCGATGGAGTTGCTCATCATCCGACACGCGGTGGCTTTCGAGCGCGATCGCGATCGTTGGGCGGACGATGCCTCGAGGCCCCTATCGCCCGTGGGTGTAAGGCGGTCGCACAAAGCGGCGGCCGGACTCAAGGAATTCTGTAAAGCCCCCGATCGCCTGCTGACCAGTCCGCTCATTCGTGCCAGGCAGACGGCACAAATTCTGACCGAGGTCGCCGGATGGCCGCGAGCCGAAGTCGCGCGCGAACTGACTCCGGGGGAGAACGCGGCTGCAGTGCTGACTCTCTTGGCCAAAGATCGCAGCCAGCGGATTGCTCTCGTCGGTCATCAACCCGATCTGTCGGCGCTACTCTCGGCCTGCCTGTTAAAGGATCGACGCCCATTGCCGGTCGAACTGAAGAAAAATGCGGTCGCGTGCCTGGCGTTTGATGGCCGAGCTCGATCCGGCAATGCCGTGCTCAAATGGCTTGCAACACCGCGGCTATTGCGCGGCCTTCGTGCCCGATGAAAATAATTGCCGTCACCAACATCAAAGGCGGGGTGGGCAAGACCACGACTGCCGTGAATCTATCTTATTTGTGCGCCGCCAGCTGCGGCCCCACGCTGCTGTGGGATTTGGACCCACAGGGTGCCGCGACCTACACCTTGAGAGGCGATCCTTTGGAACGAGCGAGTCCAAAGAAACTGTTGAACGGCAAGCGTCACCTGCCTGAACTGATCCTCTCGACGGGATATACGGACCTGGATCTTCTGCCGGCGGATTTCTCCTATCGAAATTTTGATGTGCATCTCGCGGAGCAAAAAAATCCCACCGAGCGGCTTCTCAAGATGAGCCGGTCGTTGCGAGAAGTCTACGCGGTCCTGTTTCTCGATTGCGCGCCCGGCATCTCGCTCCTGTCGGAGAACGTGCTGCGCGCTGCGGATGCGATTGTCGTACCGCTGCTGCCCACACCGCTGTCGGTGCGCATGTTGGTGCAGTTGCAGGACTTCGTTGCGAGCAGGGGCTGGACGGACTTGATTCTGCTGCCATTCTTTTCGATGGTCGATCGCCGCAAGTCCCTCCACCATGAAATCATTGCGGCGACGCGCGAGCAATTTCCGGTGCTGCTCGCCACCGAAGTGCCCTACTCCAGCGAGATCGAACGCATGACGCTGCGCCGGGCGCCGATACCCGCCTTTGCCCCGAAAAGTGCAGCAGCGCAAATCTATTCGGCGCTGTGGGCGGAGCTGACGCGATCCGTCTGGCCCGGCCGCTCGCCCGCGAAAACGGCAAGCGAAGAATTCGTCGCATTCACATGAGTGGCTGATCAATGGAGTCATCACTTCTCGCCGGGTGGGATAATTTCTACGTGATCGCCGGCGGCGCCGCCGGCGGACTCACCGGTCTAACTTTCGTTGTCATCTCGCTGGCCGCCGACGCCCACCGCGTAAAACACGTGGCCGTGAAGGCTTTTGTAACGCCGACGATCGTGCACTTCGGCCTCGTGCTCGCTTTGGCGGCGTACTTGAGCATGCCGCGACACACGGTCACGAGCTTGACTATCGGCCTAGGGTTGGTGGGTTTCGCCGGGCTGATCTACGTCGCAGCGATCGCCACCGGCATTCACCGTCTGAAGGGCGAATACACGCCCGTGTTCGAAGATTGGCTCTGGAATGTCATCTTGCCTGCGCTGTGCTTTTGCGTGCTGCTCGCCACGGCGTTTCTCTTTTCGAGCAGGCCAAAACAATGTCCGTACGGCGTCGCCGCCGCGATCATGCTCCTCATGATCGTCGGCATTCACAACGCTTGGGACATCGCGGTGTGGAATAGCATCAAAAAGCAGAACGACGAGACTCCACCTTCGGGCTCCTGAAATCTGGACCGATACATTATGGGTCGCTTTAACCGCCCGTGCCGGGCCGGTCTTGGCCCGAAGGCGACCAAAAATTTGAGCGCGCCCTGCAAAAATGTACTGAGATGGCGACACTTTGTTTAACAAAGTGATATCCCTATACTTCTCCAAGGCCCGTTGCTGGTCGCGGTCGGCTGATATGATTTTCCGCGGCCTTGCCAAGAGAGAACCCCCGCCACAGGAAGTGTTCCATTACCATTTTTACCACACGCCATTTCACATCTGTCGCAGCAACCATCCTTGTCTTGAGTATGGCCGTCCCGCCAAACGCACACGCCGAGGAGCTTCTCGGTCTGTATGTCGGCGGTGCCATCGGACAGGCGCAGGTGGAAGCCAATGTTCCGAGCATCGGTGAGTTCAAAGAAAACCATTCAGCTTTTAAAGTGATTGCAGGAATTCGGCCGATCTCGCTAGTAGGCGCTGAACTGTCCTACATCGATTTTGGCCATCCGAGGGGCAGATTCAACGGCTTCCCCTCGAACGCAAACGTCTCTGAGAAAGGCGCCGACGCCTTTGCAGTGCTCTACTTACCCGTGCCCGTGGTCGACGTATTTGTGAAAGCAGGCCTCGCTCGACTCCAGAGTACGGCGAATGGGGTCAGACTCGGCGCTGGAGCGTGCACGACGACGGATCCCAACTGTGCGCTATTTGGTTTGAACCGCACAGACACGAGATTCGCCGCCGGCGCCGGAACGCAATTCAAATTGGGCGCGTGGGCGGTGCGTGCGGAGTACGAACGCTTCAATGCCGCAGGGGGAAATCCGAATCTCGTCTCACTTGGAGTGACGTGGACTTTTTTGTGAGATGAATTTCATCTGGATTGCTATCATCGGATGCCTGAGCATCGTCTTGGACACGATGACTGTTCAAGCGCGGTGCCGCTCAGCCGAATTTTGCCTTCAATCGTTCCGATAACTTTGACAGTAATATCACTACGCGCTCGTGCGTGCCCACTCCAATCTCCTCGCTCTCGTCGCTTGCACGAACTGAAAACTCAATCCGCCGCCCATCAACGCGGGTCACTTTCGCTTCACCTGTAACGCGTTGCCCAGCCGGCGTCGCCGCCAGATGCCGCACGTCGACGCGCGTGCCGAGCGCGCTTTCGCCGGCGTCCAGATAGGGCTTGATCGCATTGAGAGCCGCGTTCTCCATGATCATGATCATCACCGGCGTGGCCAATATCGGAGGCAACGTCATGTCTTTGAAGCGGCTGGCCAGATGCTCGGGCCTGACCACAAGACTGAATGAACCCGTGGCCCCGATCGGTATCGCTTGCATGGCCTCTCCTTGCTGTTGAATGGACATACGGGCTTGATTGTCACACCGTCGGCGGCCATTGGCCGGCACTTTCAATTTGTAACTCATAGCAAAGACTGGTCCCGTCGCTGACATGCTCACCAAAGGGCGAGATCGGTCTAAACCCACGATTCTCGTAAAATGAAATTGCGGGCGCCTGCCTATTCCCCGTCTCGAGAATAAGGCGCTCGTAGCCTAGCTGCCGCGCACTGGCGATCAAGTGCGCCAAGATGGCGTGGCCCACTTGCTTACGCCGATGCTCCGGACGAACGTACATACGCCGCACTTCCGCGGTAGTGCGATCGAACTCGCGTAGCGCGCCACAACCCGCGGGTGTGCCGCTCTGAAATGCGGCTATGTAAAGATCGCGAATCCCCAACGGATCATTCGTAGGCGCAGGCATCGGTTGCTCGGAATGGTGCGCGTACAGAGCACGGATCTCAACCGCGGCGTCGCGCAAAAGTGAAATGGCGATTTCACCCAAGGGGTCAATGTTGGCAATGCGCATGTCCGCCCGCGGTTTCAACGACCTAGAACTACGCAGGGCTAGATAGCACGCTCATCATTTCGTCGGCTGCTTGCCGGTGAAGACCGCCAGCTGCGCCGCGAAGGCACGCTTGTAGGCCGGCCGTGCTTCGGCGCGTGCAACATAAGCGGAGAGGCCCGGAAACTCTTCGATCATTCCCGAGGGTTTCAACCGGAGCAACACGGCCGCCATCATCAGGTCCCCGGCGCTGAAGGCGCCGTCGAGCCAGTCGGAACGCCCGAGGCGATTGGAAAGTTCGCTTAATCGGGCCCGGAGCCGATCCTGGACGAGAGGCATGCGCTCCTTGGCCCAGGGCTTGTCGCCCTCCATCAGCTTGGCGATCGAGAAATCGAGGATCGGCGGTTCAACGGAGTTGACCGCCGCAAACATCCAGGTGATCGCGCGCGCCCGGGCATTCGCATCGTCCGGAAAGAGTCCCGCGCGGCTTTCCGCGATATGGAACACGATCGACCCCGATTCGAAGAGAACAAGATCGCCTTCTTCATAGGTCGGAATCTGTCCGAAAGGACTCAGCGCTCGATGCGCCGCCTCCTTCATCGCCGCGAACGACACCAGACGAACCTCGTAAGGCTGGCCCACCTCTTCAAGCGCCCAGCGCACGCGCATGTCGCGCGCCAATCCCCGGCCGCGGTCGGGCGACTGTTCAAAGGCGGTAATGGTAGGGGTCTTGGGATTCTTCCGCATAAGTCACTCTCCTGGGCCTTAGATGAAGATACGACGAACGGGCCGCTGTCGATTCGACCACAGGCGCGGCCTAGTCTAGAACGACGCCAAATCCACCAGCGCCTCGCGGCTGATCCTTCCGGCCTTGACCGCGACGCCCTCTGCCCGCAGGCGCCGCGCCTGTTCGCGGTGGTGCACGGAGGTCGGCGGGAAAACGATCTTCCCGCCCGCACCCACCACCCGGTGCCACGGCAGTTTCATTTCCTTCGGCGACTCGCGCAGCGCCCGCCCCGCCAGGCGCGCCCTCCCCGGCAGTCCCGCCGCCCTCGCCACCGCGCCGTACGTTGACACCGAGCCTCGCGGGATCGCGCCCACCACGGCCCAAATCTCTTGAAACGCCGGGTTGTCCTCGGGCAGCGCGCCGCTTTTGGCGCGTTGCTTGCGGCCGCGGGAAGGCAGAAACAGTTCCTGAAACGCTTTCGAACGCGCCAAAGTCAGCACCCCGTGAGTCTGTCGGTGGCGGGTTTATCGCCCATTTCGGGTTAGGTTGTATAGGGCGCCTGCAAATCCTCGTCCAAGAACGCCTATGGCTGGAGACACTGTCGCCCGAGGCGGACCCGCACGTGCCCCGGTTCAGGGCGACGCGGACCCACGGCTGATAGCAGACGCTCCGGGTCGCTAACCCTCGCGCTCGCCTGTCGAGCCCCTAACCCCAAGAAAAGCGCGCCGCACCAAGCCGCCCGACCGCCGCGGCTGCCGGGGCTGCCGGGGCTGCCGCCTAAGTCACACCGGCATGCGACAATTCGGGAGAACCCACGACCGCGAGTTCCTTAAGGATACGAATGCGGCTAAGCGCCTCCCAAATCGCCGTGATGAGCCGTTTGCTCGACGAGGCGCTGCCCTTGGATGACGCGGGGCGTCGTCGCTGGCTCGATACGCTCCCGGGGGAATACCAGGACCTCTTTGCTCCTCTGCGCCAGGCGCTGCTGCCGGAGTTCCACGTGTCTCCGGATGGAAAGAATTTCGCCACCTTCCTGGAAACCGCCGATGAGCAAGCCGGTCGCGTCGAGCCTACCGGGCTTCAGCCCGGCGACCGTGTCGGCCCCTACGAACTGATACGCCTGTTGGGCGCCGGCGGCATGGCCGAGGTGTGGCTGGCGAAGCGCGCCGACGGCGCCTTCATTCGCGAGGTGGCGCTGAAGCTGCCGTCGATGACGCGCGTGCGCCACGATCTCGAACAGCGCTTCTTCCGCGAGCGCAACATTCTCGCCGGCCTCGAGCATCCGCATATCGCGCGCCTGTACGACGCCGGCATCGATCCCGACGGGCTGCCCTACCTGTCGATGGAGTATGTGCAGGGCGAGCTGCTCACGGACTGGTGTGATGCGCAGCGGCTCGACATCCGCGCGCGCCTGCGTTTGTTCCTGCAAGTGCTCGAGGCCGTGCAGTACGCGCACGAGCGCCAGGTCATCCACCGCGATCTGAAGCCCTCGAACATTCTCGTCACCAAGTCCGGGCAGGCGCAGCTGCTCGACTTCGGCGTGGCGACGCTGCTGGACGACGGCGAAGTCGCCGGCAAGACGCCGCTCACCACCGTGTACGGCCACGCGCTCACGCCTATGTACTCCAGCCCCGAGTTGATCCGCGGCGAGCCCGTCACCGCCAAGAGCGATATTTACTCGCTCGGTGTCGTGCTGTTCGAGCTGCTCACCGGCGACCGCCCTTATCGCCTCAACGCCGGCGCGTCGCGCGCCATCCTCGAACACGCCATCGCCGCCGCCGAAGTGCGCAAGCCCAGCACGCAGATCGTGCAGGAAGCGTGGGGCGCGCGCGGCGTCACGCACGAGCAACTCACGCGACAACTGCGCGGCGACATCGATCGCATCGTGCTCAAATCGCTCGAGAAGGAACCGCAGCAGCGCTACGCCTCCGCCGCCGCCATGGCGGACGACGTGCAGCGATATCTGGACGGCAAGCCGATCTCCGCACAGGCGCCGCGCTTGGGCTACCGGTTCGGAAAATTCTTACGCCGTAATCGCGCGGTTGTCGCGGTCGGCACCACTGCTGCCGTTTTGGTGCTCGCCATGGCCGGCTACGAGGTCGACCGGCGCGTCATTCAAGCGACCGATGATGCGCAATCGGTTGTGGTCAGCCGGCCAATCAACGAGAAATCCATCGCGGTGCTTCCGTTTCTGGACATGAGCGAAAAAAAGGACCAAGGCTACTTTTCCGACGGGCTGTCCGAGGAACTCATCACCCTGCTCGCGCAAATTCAGGATTTGCAGGTCATCGCCAGGACTTCTTCGTTTCATTTCAGGACTCAGGACCCGTCGCTGCAGGACATCGCCCGCACCTTGAGGGTTGCGCACGTGCTCGAGGGCAGTGTGCGCCGTGCCGGCAATACGGTGCGGGTCACCGCGCAGCTGATCCGCATCTCCGACGGTGTGCATCTCTGGTCGCAGTCTTACGATCGCGACGTGAAGGACATTTTTCAAGTACAGGACGACATCGCGGCCGCGGTCGTCGCCTCGTTGAAACTCAAACTGCTGGCCGCGGGCACCGATCCGCATCGCAGCGACAGTCCCGACGCGTACAACCAATTCCTGCTCGCGCGCCAGTTCGGCCGGCGGGGCAATCTGGAGGACATCGAACGCGCCGCTGTCGCATATCGGCAGGCCATCGCGTTCGATCCGAACTACGCCGCCGCCTATGCCGGCCTTTCCTTCACCGAGACCGCGATCGCCAACTCCACGCAGGACGCCGCGCGCTACGCGCTCGCCCGCGAAGCGGCGGAAAAGGCGTTGCAGCTCGCGCCGCAGTTCGTCGACGCCTATCGCGCGCGGGCCCTGTTCCGGCTCGAAACCTTGGATTTCGCCGGCGCACGCGCCGACAGCGAAACGGCGCTCGCTCTCGCGCCCGGCGAAAGCGCCGTGCAAAGCCTGTACGGCGCGCAGATCGCCGCGTTCGGCAAGATTCCCCAGGCGATCACCGCCATGAAAAGGGCCATCGACCTGGATCCCTTGAGCGGCTACGCCTGGTGCAACGTCGGCCTGCTGCAGACGGTGACCCACGACTACCCCGCCGCGCGAGCCTCCATCGAGCGCGCGCTCGCCATCATTCCCACCAATGACTCGTTCCATTTCGCCTTGGGCCAGTTGGACCTGCTGCAGGGCCGCCTGGCTGAAGCGCAGTCCGAGTTCCAAAAGCAAGCCGCCGAAGGAAATCGGCGCATGGGCGTCGCCATGGTTGAACACGCCGGCGGTCACGAGAAACAATCGGAGACCGCCCTCAAGGAGCTGATCGACAAGAATGCCCGCGACATGGCCTACCAGGTCGCCGATGTCTACGCGTGGCGCGGCGACAAAGACAAGGCCTTCGAGTGGCTCGAGCGCGCCTTCGAGCAGCGCGACAGCGGCCTCAACGGCATTGCCTGGGATCCGCTCCTCAGCAATCTGAAGGAAGACGCCCGCTACAGCGCGTTGCTCACCAAGCTTCAGCTCTCCGACGGCACCGGAACTTAAGCTCGACCACATGACAGAGGCAAACCGATGAGCAATCCACTTTTCGATCTTTCCGGCCAGGTCGCCCTCATCACAGGATCTTCGCGCGGTATCGGCAGATCGATCGCCGAAGAGATGTCCGCGGCCGGCGCCAAGGTCGTCATTTCATCGCGCAAGCTGGAGGCTTGCGATCAGGTGCGCGATGCCATCCGCGCTCGCGGCGGCGAGGCCATCTCCGTTGCTTGCAATATCGGACGCAAGGAGGAGGTCGAAGGACTGGTGAAAGCCGTCTTGGAACAACTAGGGCGAATCGACATTCTGGTGTGTAACGCGGCCGTCAATCCATTTTATGGCTCGCTCATGAAGTTGGATGACGATGCCTGGGACAAAACCCTGATCAATAATGTGAAAAGCAGCTGGTGGCTGGCCAAGCTCGTGGCGCCGCATATGGTGGAGCGCGGATCGGGCAATATCCAGCTCATCTCCAGCATTGGTGCCTTCCGGGCCACCAGCGTGCTGGGTGCTTACGGCATTTCCAAAGCCGCGGAGGCACAGCTCGCGCGAAACCTCGCGCTGGAATTGGGGCCCAAGGGCATTCGCGTGAACGCCATTGCGCCGGGTCTGGTCAAAACAGACTTTGCCAAGGCGCTGTGGTCAAATCCCGTCCTTTTGAAGAATGTGGAAGAGCGCGCCCCGCTGCGGCGAATCGGCCAACCCATCGACATCGCAGGTGTCGCGGTGTTTCTCGCTTCACAAGCGGCCAGCTTCGTCACCGGCCAACTCATCGTCGCCGATGGCGGCTCGACGCTGGGAGATTGATCAGGGCCCGCGGTGGTTTTCAACTGCCGCGCCCGGCTGAAGCATCCACAAAAGGACGCGCGAAACTAGGTGCGGCGGGAAGGACCCGCCGCCGCGGTCCTAGCGCAATGCCTTCAAGAGATTTGACACGTCGGGAATGCCGAGCCCCGTCGCCTGGTCATAACCCGCATGAGCGTTGTAGTGCCAATTGTCGCCGTCCTTGATGTCCTTCAGCGGCGCATCGTTGCCCTGATAAGCCACGCCGAAACGAACCAAGTCGTACAGCGCGAAGTTCAGCAGTCCGACCCGGCGTCCCAACGCCTGATCGAGCAACGCCGTCACCCCATTGAACTGGGGGGCCGCAAAACTCGTTCCGCCCCAGCCGGTCTGGATCGTGAATTGATTTTGATCGTCGGTGTAGTACACCTGATAGCCGGTATCGGGATCGGAGTTCAGCGAAATATCCGGCACGTTGCGGCCGCTGAAACCTCCCGCGAGAGTCGTGACGAACGCAGGCGGCGTCTGCGAATAGTCGAGCTGCGTCTGTCCGAAGGCCGTGGTCTTAATTCCCGGGATGCCGTACTGGTAAAATGGCAGGTCGACAAAAGCACTGACTCCGCCGCCGCCGCCGCCCGGGTAAATCTGGCAACTGATCGGATCCAAAGACAAGGCATTGCAGAGTGGGATCAGGTAATCCCAGCCCCAGGTCTGCTCCGTCGGGATGTTGATGGTGAGATTCTTTTTCTTGGTGATCGCGAAGGTCTGCGGTCCGGCCAAGGTGGTGCCGCCCATGGTCGTGACCCACTTTTGCGCCGCCGGATCATCCACCGAGAGAACCTCGGAATTCACGGGCGGCGGCCAGGACGGCGGAAAAAAGAATTCGGTCGCGTCATACGCGCCGGAGTCGCCGGCGCTGACGTACATGCTCTGCCCCTGCAATGCCGCTTGCACGAACAAGTCGTTCTCTGCTTGCAGCGAGCTTGTCTGGCGTCCCGTGACCGGATCTGTCACGACATTGCCCTGCGCGGCCAGGTCGAAGAATTCCCACTCGCCCCAGCTGCAGGAAATCGTGTCCGCCTTGTTGCTGTCGATGGCTTTCGCGAATGCGTCGATGAATCCCTGATTGGTGTTCGGCGCCTCGTACACGAACATTTGCGAGCCGGGCGAAATGCCGCCCGACTGTTCGACGTCGAGCGTGGTTTCCAACGAGCCACCCGCATCGCTCACCAGGCCCGATCCGCCGTCGATCTGCACTTCGTGAATTCGGTTGGCCTTGACGGTCAAGCCCAGCGCCTGCCAATACGCGAACGCATCGCTTGCAGTAAAGGAGGCGAGCGTCACGATGCCGATGGTCACCCCCTTGCCGTCGACTCCGTTGTGATACAGCGGGTTCACGTCGTAGTGCTTGGCAAAGTCGAGCACGGTGAACGACCCCGGTGCATTGGCCGCATCGGGCGTGGGGGCCGGCGGGATCAGGGCGAAATTCCCGTTTCGCAGCGCCGCCGAGCGCGATAGATGCGGCCGAAAGTGCGGCCGGTTGTCGAGCCCATCCACGCTTTGCACAGCGTCGGCGATCTCGGCCGCGATCTGCGGCGCACCGATGGGCGCGTGGAAGATGAAGCCTGCATTGGTCGCCGTCGGCGCGACCTGGAATGCATGCAACTGCACGCCGAACTCCGCCTGCATCGCAGCCGCGCTGCCCGAGACGCTCAGGTGGGTTCCGGTGACTTGCGCGACTTGCAATCCAGCCTTCTGAAAATGTTGCGTCACTTTGGCGATTGTGTCCGCGGTGGGCGCGAACTTCGCGGCAAATTCTTGCGAACTCAAGAATTGCCGGTAGCCCGGACTCCCGGCCGTGTAAATCGACTGCAGCAGTGATTCAATTTGATCGGTATTGCGCAATTTGAGCGCCACGGTGACCGACATGTGCGCTTGGCCGGCGACATTTTCGGCAGCGCCGATATCGATCGCCGCAGGTGCGCCGCGGGCCAACACTGGCGCCGCCGATGCGCTTGCCATTACGGCCGTTGCGAAAGCGGCCATCCCCCACATACGTGTCGATTGCATGCTAATCCCCTTCGATGCCTGGCTTCCGAGCCTGGAGTGTTTTTGCTCTGCGCGGAGCCATGTTATTGGCGGACAGCTTAACCCTTGAACGGGTGTTTTCACAGGCGCCTCGGCAGATTACATAATTGCAGCAGCGGGTCTAACCGTCGTCTTCTTTTCCAATTTTCCTGCCGCTACAGACCGCCGAATTTGGCGGTGTCACAAGACTTGCGCCGCGCGTAAAATAACTCTCGGCAGTCATGACTATCGCGACGCAAGCCCTCACGCGCCAAATGCTCGAATGGATCGCCGCGCGGCCGCGCGATTACGCCGAGGTCATGGAGACCTGGCGCACCTCCTGTCCGCGGCTGTCGATTTGGGAAGACGCTTGCATCGATGGCTTGGTTGCCCATGAGTCGGGGACCGGCAAAGTTATCTTGAGTGCTGCCGGCCGGGAATTCCTGAGTCGCCCCTAACTTACGTTAACTGACTCGGCGCCCGCAGCCCGGCGGCGCGCATAACAGCCTGATTTTGGCCTACTTCCTAGTGTCCCGTCGCAGTTTTTACCCTACGCCTCAGTATGATGCAGCGCATCGGAAGGCCTGGGAGTCACCTATCAATCCCGTGCGATCGCGCGCGTTCTCGCGACATTGGCGATGGGGCATTGGCGCACACCTTGGCGTCGCATTTACCGCCGTCGTCGTCTTGGCGATCGCAGCAAACCTGCTGATCGAGCGCGAGATATCCGTCGTCCGCACCACGCGGATCGTCACGGTGGAGACGTCAACGTCGCCCATGCACGCACTCGCGCCCGCGCCCGGTGCAGCGCATACCCGTCTGCCGTCCGATTCAACGGCGCCGCCTGAATCAGTCAGCGCCAAATCCCTGCCGGGCGGAATCGAACGCTTCGTCGATGCCGTACGCACGCGCATGGACATCCACAACGACGACAGTGACAGCCAGCTCGGCAACGCCGGTCGCGAGTTGCAACGCGAAATGGAGCTCTACAGCTCGACGGCGCCCGCCGACTCGCGGGAGAGGCTTCTGCTGCGCATTACGGAACTACGCGCTTCGGGGCTCGAGTTGGTGCGCGCCGCTGACGAACGGCGCGGCGTTCTCAGAGAATATTGGAAGCGCTTCGACGCGCTGGATGCACGTACCAAAGCCTCCCTAGCGGGGTCCTGGAAAATCTTCGGCCGTGTCATCGCGCGCAAGACGCTGGTTGACCTGAACTCGAGCCTCGATGAAATCCGCCGCGAGTTCGCCAGCCTGCCCGCCGCGGGTTTGTATGACCACGATATGTTGGGCCCGGTGAACCGAAGCGAAACGGTGCTTGCGGCGAGTCTCGCGATGAATCAAGCCGCCTTGACCCGGTCACAGGGCGAAGCCTGGTTCAAGCAGTGGCGCGCCGATCTGGCACTCCTCGGTGATACGCAGGACCGCCTGATCTTCATGGACGCCAGGCGCCGCGACGGCGAAGCGCACCTGACCAAAACGTCTCAGAATCTGATCGCGCTGGCAGCCAGCACCGCCTCGCCCAGGAGCGTCCAAGCGCACGAACTTGCCGCAGCTCCCTCGCCGCAAAGCGTCGCACCGCCCTTGCCGCGAAGCCCCTCCCTGGGCAGCGATGCCGTGGCAGCCAACGCCGTCTCGCCGCAGAGCCGCGAGCACGCAACAGAGACCACTACCATGTCGGATCAGAAACCGACCCGGTTCGGGCTAATTTTTTGGCTGAGCGCCGCGGTGGTTGCGATATTGCTGTGGGTATCGATTCGTACGGTCATGAGCGTGCTTGGACCGGTGCGCCGGATCCGGTCGGCGACACTCAAGATCGCCGCGGGGGAAACCGGCGCCCGTGTGAAGCGCGGCGGCATTCGGGAACTCGACGATCTGGCCATCTCCTTCAATCAAATGGCGGAACAATTGGCCGATGCCAAGGCGGCGGCGCGCAATTACCAGGAGCAGCTGGAAGCAAGGGTCAAGCTGCGCACGCATGAGCTGCGCCATATGGCCGAACACGATCCGCTCACGCTGCTGCCCAACCGGCGCCAGTTATTCGCGCGCCTGAAGGCGGCGGTCACGAGGGCCGCCGCCAGCCAGTCGTATGTCGGAGTCTTCTTCGTGGATCTCGACAATTTCAAGAACATCAACGACAGCCTGGGTCACGCCTTCGGCGATCGTATGCTGAGCGCGATCTCCGCGAGATTGCTGGCGACCACGAACGGTGCGGGTTTCGCGGCGCGTCTCGGCGGCGATGAGTTCACCGTTGTGTATGACGGCGTCAAGGACGTGGCGGCGGTGCATTCATTGGGAGAGGAATTGGTGCGCGCGTTTCATGCGCCGATCGCCGTCGATGGGCGGTATCTCATGATCAGCATCAGCGTCGGCGCCAGCATGTATCCGGATCACGGCAGCGATGCCGAAGCGCTGTTGCGCGCCGCGGACGCCGCCCTGTTCCGCGCGAAGGCCCTCGGACGCAGCCAATTGGTCGTCTTCAACCCCGCGCTACTGGAAGCGGCTTCCGCCAAGTTCACCATCGAGCAGGGACTTCGCTATGCCTTGGAGCGGCAAGAATTCGAACTCGTGTTCCAGCCCGAGGTCGATGCCGCCACTTTGAACACGCGCCTGGTCGAAGCCTTGTTGCGTTGGCGCTTGCCGGATGGACGATACGTCCCGCCTGGCGAGTTTCTGGCCATCGCCGAGGAGTCGGGGCTCATTTTGGATATCAGCGACTGGGTCCTGCGAACCTCCATCGAAACGGCGGCTCATTGGCATCATGGCGCGTGGCCGGAAGCGCGCGTCGCCATCAACCTCTCCTCGCGCCAGCTGCTCGACGCCCGCTTCATCGACCGCGTGACCGGATTGCTCGAGGAGCACCGGCTGCCCGCGCGTTGCATCGAGATCGAGCTCACGGAAAACGTCCTGCAAACCGGTGCGGCGACCATCGAAGTCTTGCGTCAATTGCGCAGCCGCGGCGTGACCATTGCACTCGATGATTTTGGCATCGGCTACTCCTCGCTGGCCTCGCTCGAGCAGCTGCCGCTGACCCGCGTCAAGCTCGATCGCGCCCTGATTGCGAGCGTGCACACCAGCCCTCGTTCAGCGGCCATTGCGCGAGCTCTCGTCGGGCTGTGTCACGACATCGGATTGGAAATCACCGCCGAGGGCATCGAATGCCTGGAGCAACTCGCTTTGGTCTCGGGCCTCTCTCCCATTTACCTGCAGGGATTTTTGCTCGCGCGCCCCGTACCGGCGGAACAGGTTCTATCGGTCATCGCGATGCTGCCCGACCGCCTCGCATCGCTGCTTCTGACCTCCTCAGGCAAAGCTGGCAATCAACCCTCCGTCCACGAAACGACACTGATACGCGGCCGCCGCGCTCATCCGTAAAAAAGGCCGGCGATGCCGCCGGCTCTCGTGGTGCAACGAATCGACTATTGATATCGACCCGTGGACTTGATGCCGTAAAAATTGTGCACATCCGTTACCCAGGTGCTGTCGGCCATGGCCGGCCAGTGATCCTTGTCAAACCCTGGCGCGTTCTTCAGCTGCTCTTTCGAGACACTGAGCGTAAAGCGCTTATTCACCGTATCCAGTTTGAGCGCCGCCCAGGGAACTGCGAACAGTCGATCGCCCATTCCTAAGAAGCCGCCGAAAGACAGGACCGCGTAGTTGATTTTCCCGGAACTCATATCGATCATGAGTTCCTTGATCGTGCCCAAGCTTTCGTTTGCCGCGTTGTACACATCGTTGCCGATCAGCGTATCGGCGCCCATGAGCGCGGGTCCTGGACCCGATCCCACGTTCTTGT
The DNA here is from genome assembly GCA_963721095.1 of uncultured Gammaproteobacteria bacterium. Classification (GTDB taxonomy): domain Bacteria; phylum Pseudomonadota; class Gammaproteobacteria; order Steroidobacterales; family Steroidobacteraceae; genus Bog-1198. The sequence continues at coordinate 52,551 of CAVRHU010000006.1, forward strand.
ACATGCCGTAGGTGTCGCGTGAAATGTAATTTGTTTCCATTCGTCTACTCTCCAGTTTGGTTGGTAAGGCTCGTTGATGAGCGGATGACCACAATGAACCAAACTGCGTGGCACCGGCCTCGGTGTATGACGCGTTCTCACGTGCGAAGCGCCCGAGCCCGTGTCAGCGATCACTGTCGGACGTACCATGGATCCGGGAGCGTCGCACCATTTACTTACCTAGGTTAATCCGCCTTTGCGCGCGGGCAGGGAAACCGCCCACGAATGGATGACCCGCTTTTGCTCGTCGCTCCCCGAATCGCCGGGCAACTTGCGGCCGTTGATGAAGTACAGGGTTTTTCCGCGTGGGTCGAGCCGCGCCTCCACGCCGTACACGTCGGGTCCGAGACTGGTGCGAAGATCGATCGGTTCCGACCACCCGCCGTGTTTCCGATAAACGATGAAAAGATCGGTTGTCTTTGCGGGCGCCGGCGGCCGCGGCGAGGAGAAAATCAGAAACTGATCATCCTTCGAGACCGCCGGATCATAATCGCCGAAGGCATCCAGGTTGCTGAACGCAACTCGCTCGGGCGCAAGATACGCCCCGTTCTTCATCTGTGCGCGAAACAAGTGAAATTTCTCGCCCGCGTTGACCGGACGCATGAAATAGAGGCTCCCATCGCCGGTGACGCTGGGACTGAAGACTGAATCGCTCTCGTTGATGCTGCCGGGAAGCGGTTCAGGCTCTCCCCACTGATCGCCATGGCGCTCGACCTTCCACAGATGTCCGCCGCTCTCCGGATGTAACTGTCCGTTATAGTTGCCATCCGCCAGTTTTCCGCCCGCTTGCAATGGCCGGTTCGATGCGAAGATCAGGTATTTCCCGTTCGGCGCGAATGTCGGCTCAAGGTCGCGATAGGTTCCCGAAAACGGCGCCACTTTCGCCGGCCCCCACTTGCCGCCCGCTCTCTCGGACATGAAGATGAAAATCCCCTTCCCCACGTTTTTACCGAACAGAACATATTTTCCGTCCGGCGAAAAAGCCGGTGCCATTGCCGACAGGTTATCCACCGCGAATTCTCGCGGTTGCAACTCCATTGCACGCACCGCGCTCGCTGCACACGACAGCGAGAGCCAGGCAACCGCCGCGACGATGCCGCACTCGAGGAGGGACTCAGTAACTTTCATAACGCTCCCTTAAAATAAACCATTCGCCCAGGCGCCTCCGGCTGGAACAGTGGTACTGCGAAATGATCTTCGAATAGATCCTTTCTCCAACCATCGACGGCGCCGTCATCGCTCTTCGACGCTTCTTGCCGCGTAGAGTTCGATACGGAGGTGCCGATGGTAGGCAAAATTCTCCACAGTGCGCTCAGCGCCGCTTCAGCGTCTCCAACTCATCCAAGGTCCGCGGCCAGTCGGCGCCGAGCAGCTTTGACAACGCTCGATCCGCGAGCACGCGGCCGCCGGTCTGACACTTGGCGCAATAGTTGGTTTCGTTGTCAGCGTAGCGGATGCGTTGCACCGGCTCACCACAGCGCGGGCAGGGCAGTCCATAGCGCCCGTGCACCGCCATGTCTTTACGAAATGCGGTCACCTTTTCCGGAAACCCCTTCGCTGCCTCGGCCGCCAGCCGCTCCATCCACATCCGCAATGTCTCTCGCGTCGCCCTGAACAGCCGCTCCCAGTCCGCTGTCGATAATTTCGAAGTCAAGGTGATCGGTGAGAGCTGCGCCGCGTGCAATATCTCATCCGAATAGGCATTGCCGATGCCGCTCAAGATTCGAGGGTCGGTCAGGGCCCGCTTGAGCGTGCGGTTCTCCGCCGTCATCGCGGCCATGAACTCCTTGAGTTCGCTGTCGAACACTTCAATGCCGCCAGGATCGATCGACCCCAGGCCCTCCTCGCCCCTCACGACATGCAGCGACGCCCGCCGCTTCGTGCCCGCCTCGGTGAGCACCAAGGAGCCGTCGGGAAAATCGAACGCGGCCAAACTATTGCGGCCCGCAAGCTTCGCGCCGACGGCGCGCCAGTGCAGCCGCCCGGCGATCATCAAGTGCAGCACCAGCCACAAATCATTGTCGAGGCCGATGCTTATGCGCTTGCCGACCCTGCGCAACTCCGCGACCTGACGGCCCTCCGCTTCGGAGAGCGGAGGTGCGGCCGTGCGCAGCAAAAAGGGACTGTTAAGGCGCACCCGCGTCAGGGTTTGACCCACAATGCGTTCTTGCAGAGCGCTCAAATACGCGGCGATGTCCGGCAGTTCAGGCATGCGCTTTACGCGAACCTCTCTTTGCTATGATGCGCAGGCTAACAACAAAGAGGATCTCATGAGCACCGCCGCCCACAAAATCACTTTTTGCCCCGCCCGCGATCAAGCCGTGTCGCCGCCGCATCCCTGATCGCCGCCGCATCCCTGGTCGCCGCCGCGTTCTTGGGCACCGTCGGATTCCTGGTCGCTGCCGCATCCCAAGCGGCCCCGGTGACTGCCGGCCCGACCGCGATCGCGCCCATCACGCCCATCGCCCCGCCGAAGGATCGCCCATACGCCGGCGAGATTGAGCTCAAGGTCGATGCCACCGACACCGGTCATCGCATCGTGCGCGTTCATGAAACCTTGAACGGCGTCGGCCCCGATACCGTGCTGTTGTATCCCAAATGGTTGCCCGGCACCCACGCGCCCGAAGGGACGCTTGATCGTCTCAGCGGCATCCGCATCAGCGCCAACGGCGCGCCGGTGACCTGGAAGCGCGACCCGGCCGATGTGTTCGCGTTTCGCTTGACGTTGAAGCCCGGCACCCACGCGGTCGATATCGACTTCGATTATCTTGCGCCCACCAGTCCCAAGGTCGGTGCCGTGGAAACGAGCCGCGACCTGCTGATGATTGAATGGAACGAACTGGTGTTGTACCCGGCCGGCTACTTCGCACGCCAGATTCCGGTGCAGGTCCGCCTGACTTTGCCCGCCGACTGGCAGTTCGCTTCCGCCCTCGAGACCGCCTCGAGCGATCACGCGCAGACGCAATTCAAGCGCACCACGCTGGAAACGCTCGTCGACAGTCCGGTGTACGCGGGCCGGTACGCCTCCAAGCTTGATCTCGATCCCGGCGCCGCGGTGCCGGTGCACATGGACCTGTTCGCCGACCGCCCCGAAAATCTTGCCGTGAAGCCCGAGCACCTCGAGGCCTACCGCAACCTGGTAAAGCAGGCCTACAAGCTCTACGGGTCCCATCACTACAATCACTACGATTTCCTGTACTCGTTGAGCGATCAGATTCAACAGAACGGTCTCGAGCATCATCAATCGAGCGAAGATGGCAGCGATCCTGATTCTTTCACCAAGTGGGACAAGGAAGCCTTCGCCCGCGATCTGCTGCCGCACGAATTCACGCATTCGTGGAACGGCAAGTTCCGCCGCCCCGCGGATCTGTGGACCCCGAACTACAACGTCCCCATGCAGGACAGCCTGCTCTGGGTCTATGAGGGGCAAACCCAGTACTGGGGCCAGGTGCTGGCTGCTCGTTCGGGTCTACGCACGCGTCAACAGGCTCTCGATCAGTTCGCCATCACTGCCGCACACTACGAAGTGCAAAAGGGTCGCCAATGGCGGCCGCTGCAAGACACCACCAACGATGAAATCATCAATCCGCGCCGGCCGCAGTCGTGGGGCGACTGGCAACGCTTCGAGGACTATTACGAAGAAGCGGGCCTGATCTGGCTTGATGCCGACACCTGGATCCGCGAACACTCCAAGGGCGCCCGCTCGCTGGATGATTTCGCCCGCGCCTTTTTCGGCATCAACGACGGAAGTTTCGCCGTCGTGACCTACACATTTGACGATGTGGTCAAAGCCCTCAATGCCGTCGAGCCCAACGACTGGGCCAGCTTCCTGCGCGAGCGCTTGGATAGCATCGACCGAGCCGTGCCCGAGGACGGCTTTCATCGCGGCGGCTACAAGCTGGTGTACACCGACAAGCCGAGCGACTACCAGGCCGCAACCGAAGAGCAGCACAAGCACATCGACCTACTCAACTCCATCGGCATCGAGATCGACGCCAAGGACGGCAGCAAGGACGGCATGCTCTCGCAAGTCATCTGGGACAGCCCGGCTTTCAAAGCCAAGCTCACCGAAGGCGCGCAGATTCTCGCGATCAACGGCATCGCCTACGACGCCGATGTCCTCAAGGACGCGATCCGCGCGGCGCACGGCACAAAGGCGCCGATCGAGCTCATCGTCAAAATCGGCGATCGCTACCTGGTCGCAAACCTGGACTATCACGATGGACTGCGCTACCCGCATCTCGAGCGCGACAGCGCCGAACCCGCCCGTCTCGACGAGATCCTGGCGGCGCGGCCTTGAGGCACGCTTAGATCATTGGAGCGGGGCAGCGTAGCGACGAGTACCCAAGGGAAGGTAGCCGGCGTCATGTGTGGACGAACTCAGCGGTTCGACCGCAGTGATCCCACCCTCTCCGCCACTTTTTTTTGGCGAGTGGCGCGCATGAGGCTGGGCCGTAGACTTTCCATATGATCGAGTCGTACCTGTGCATACTACAGTTGGAGGGCAAGTCCAATGAATAACCCTAGGCGTAGAAGTCGAATTGGACGCGCTCGATGCTTTGTATTGCTTGGCTTGGTAGCCGGGGGGATGGCATTGGCGCTGAGCCCAGATGTTCCCGACCCGGTGCGCGCGCAATCAGCAGAGCCTCTTGAATCCATCCTCGTGACGGGAAAGCGACTCCTCGAGCGTATACCTGACTCGGAGCTGGCCCAGCGTGTAGAGGCCGCTTTGCACGATGACCCTTACCTTGACGACGGACACATCACGATCACGGTAAAGAATGGTGTCGCAACATTGCAGGGGATGGTCTGGGATGACTGGGATCTGCGCCGGGCTATTCGGCTCACGAGGAAAATTTCGGGCGTGAAGCGCATAGTCGACGAACTCGAAATCCGAAGCTATAACTACGATTTTTGTCGCCAGATAACTGCTGGGGGCGTCTGGATTTTTGTGTGATGAGTCATACACTGCGCCCGAGAGGAGCCGGGAGCAGTTATGGCGAAGAACACGACACAAGGATTTTCTCAAGCCCGGCATAATCGGAGTGCATCAACTGCACGGGAGAGCGCATTGGATCTGTTTTTTAGCGGCTACCGAAGCCCGAACTGACGCACCATATTGTCCTGGATTTGAGATCTGGTCGGCGATGCGTTTTTGTAATAAAGCGCCTTCAAGAACGCCAAGTCTCCCGCCGTTATTCCAGTAGGCGCTTCCCGCATACTGCAGCTCGATGACATGAGGTCCAGAATGCTCGGCAGCGGATCGCAGTGATCCGGCGATTGCGTCACCGACAAGCTCAACATCGCCAAGGAGTCAGCAATCGCCCCGATCCTGTAGTCGATGACTTTCGTTGTGTCCACCACCAGGATCACGGCGCCTATTCCGTTGGTATTTCCACCGCCAATATGCGTCCCAATAGGGCCATTTGCAGCGTAATGCGGGGTGATCTGCGGCCACATAGGCCATACGTCAAGGTGCGCCAATGCCAGCTTGGTGTTAAAGCCGCCACCCAGCAAGTACCAGCCCTGAATCGCATAGCCGCTTCTAAATTTAATCAGATCCTTCGTCCCTCCCGAATACCGGTTACCAAAATAAACGGTCGCCCATTTAAAGACGTCATCCATCTCCTTTTCGGGGTTGTTCGTGAACTGAATTGTCACGTTGAATTCACATTGCGGACCCGGCTGCGCCGGCGCGCCAACGTACGCGGCCAGCGCGCGGATTCTCGCCGTCACATAAGCGTCTTGTTCAGGACTGAGCCCCTTCGTTAGCGGGCAAATACTCTGCTCGCCGCCGCGCCAGCTCGCCAGGCTGCCGGTCACGCCAGAATTGAAATAGTGGACGGTGGCGTGATGCGCGACGAATTGAGAGAGGCTGTCTCCTGCCAACTCCTCATCGGTGGGAGCTTTCGCGGCCGTAACGCTTGCATCGTAAGTAACTGGCGATGCGCTTGCATTCGCTGGCGGTGAGGTCTGCGCCTGGGTATCCAGGGCGGCAGCCGCTCCCATCGAGGTGTCCGACCGGGGCGCGGCTGCGAGCCACCCCGTCATTACCAAAAACGCGATTAATCCCAGCCCTGCCTTCCCCAGTTTACGATCGAATAAGCGTTCCATGGTTGCCTCCCGCCGCTTGTCCGCATCTGCCATTCACAGCCACCGCGTCGGCAATGGCACTTACGCATAACAATACTCTCAAGCGAGAACCAGCGGAAATGCCGGAGCGCGCGATGCATCCTCAAACATTAGAACAAGATAAGAATTGGATTAGAATGATTCTTATTTCTCTCTGGCTAACTACGCCACGATGAGTAGCAGTAGTGCGGGCACGGAAACACTGTTTCGAGAAGAGTTTCGGCGTGGCGAATGTCGAGCACGGCAGTCCCGTCACCAACCAGACCGTTTTCCCAATCGCTAAGCACGTGAAATGAGAACCGACGAATTGTTGGTGATTCAAGACTACGACCCCGCCTGGCCGCGCACTTTCTCCAAATTGTCCGCGAGAATTCAGGCCGCTCTCGGCACTCTCCCGGTCACCGTCGAGCACATTGGCAGCACCGCCGTTCCCGGCCTCGCCGCCAAGCCCATCATCGATCTTGACGTGATCCTGGCATCGCCCGCCGATCTCCCTGAAGCCATGCGACTCCTTGGCGCCATGGGCTATACCCACGAAGGCGATCTCGGCGTCACCGGCCGCGAGGCCTTTCGCTCACCCGCGGAGCTGCCGCGTCATCACCTCTATATGCTAACCGCCGGCGCAAACGAGCTAACACGCCATTTGGCCTTTCGCGAAGCCCTACGCGGGAGCAAAGTTCTACGCGACAGGTACGTCGCACTCAAACGATCACTCGCTGAAAGCTACAAGGACGATCGCAGCGCCTACCGAAGCGAAATCCACCTTCATCACGTCAATAGTGGGCACGCACCAGGAATAAGCGATGGAAGGCGCACTGCAGAGCAACTGCGCGCCTTGGTGTGAAGCAATGACCCGCCTCTCCTCACTCAGGCCTGAACGCGTCTCAACTCGCGAAACATGCCTGGCTTATAGTCGCCCGGAACTGTGCGCAGCGCGACATTCAGGCGATTCCACATGTTGATCATCGCCACGGCCAGTGTCAGGGTCTTGATCTCTTCCTCGGAGAACTGCGCACGCACGAGTTCGTACACCGCGTCCGGAACGCGCGTCGCCGCCACCAGTGTCACCGCTTCGGTCCACTCCAGCGCCGCCCGCTCGCGCTCATTGTAGTAGGGTGTTTCGCGCCATGCCTCAAGACCGTACAGCCTTTGCTCCGTTTCCCCTGCCGCGCGCGCGTCTTTGCTGTGCATATCGAGACAATACGCGCAGCCGTTGATCTGCGAAGCGCGCATCTGCACAAGATAGAGGAGTTTTGCATCGAGACCACCCGCCTCGACGAAGCCCTGCATGGTCAGCAGGGATTGCACCATCTTCGTATTGCCTCGCATCAAATCGATTCGTGCTTTCATGAATCCTCCTTCGGGTTTCTCGGTGAGTCCGACTCCGGCTCGGAATGAGCGTGAGCGGCTTTAAATCGTTGGCAACGATCTCTGCGGAAAGTTCCGGAGAAGCAAAAAACTTGTCGGTGAGTTCCCCCTGCAGTCGCATCCAGCGGCTCTATGCTCCGGGCCCGTCCCAGTCCCCTTCATATCGGCGAAAGTCATGGCGATGAGCAGTTCGCCAGTACTCAAGCCATGTTGGCGTGCTCGAGAGCGCTCTTCATGCCGGCCCAACTGATACGGGTGGATTCTTCGGGCGTGCCGCCGCCCTTCCAGTGCGTTTCGAGACTGACCGCATCGGAGTAGCCAATTCTCGCGAATGCGCGGAACTGGGCGGTCCAATCGATGTAGCCCTTATCGACAGGCGACCACTGCGTCTTACCTGTGCTGTCCTTGATGGCGTTCTTCACGTGGCAGTGGTGGATGCGCTCTTTGGGCAGAGCGTCCCAGCCGCCGGGATAGGCATCGAGTTCGCCGCGCATGACGGCATTGCCCGGGTCCCAGTTGAGCGAAAGATTGCGCGAGGCGACGCCGGCGAGGGTTGCGGCGGCTTCTCGTCCCGTCGCGGTGTTGCAGGCGTACTCATTTTCGAGCACGAGCATGATGTTCCGCGCGACGGCGTATTCGGCGGCCTGCCGCAGCTTGTCGTTGATAGCGGCGCGGTAGGGCTTGCAATCGTCGATGCGCCAGAAGTCGAAACAGCGCACTTTATTCGTCTTGAATTGTTTGGCGAGGGAGATCGCGCGCTCCAGCACTTCATTCTGATGCTTGAAGCCGGCCTCGTCGGCGCCGTGCATGTCCTCCTTTGTGCCGTACTGGGAGACGGGCGCGCCGGGCCAGTTCACCTTGAAGAGCGGACTGGCGATGTCGGTCACCCGGAGACCATACTTGGCGAGGATCTTCTGCGCCTCCGCGATCTGTGCATCAGAGATGACTTGCAGGTTCTTGCCCCAGATCTCGCGCAGTTCGACCCAGTGAAGGCCGAAGTCCTTCGAGATGACGTGGCAGGCGTGATCGAAGTCCTGGGAGATCTCGTCGGAGATGACACCGACCTTGAACTTCGCGTCCGCGGCGAATGCCCGCAGGTCCAACAACAACGCTGCGGATGCGCCAACCGTGCCGCCAACGAACTCCCGTCGGGATAGCTGCCTCATCTGCTCGATCTCCTTTTCCTCGTCCCTCGTGCCTTGTCGGTTGCAGCGGTCAGCGCATCATTCCCCTTTTGCATACCCCATGCCCGCAAGGACGCCGCGCATGTAGGCGAAGCTGCTCTCTACACCGGGCATCGGATCGTCGGCGTGAATCTCGTACTCAAGGTCGACAAAGCCTGCGTACTGGTTGGCGATGAGCGCTTCAAAGATGGCACGGACCGGCATCTTACCCTCGCCCACCGCAACCTGGCTCTCCTTGACCTTCAAGTCGGCCAGATCCTTCATATGCATGTTGAAGAGGCGCGGTCCGACTGCATGGATGGCCTCGACGACGTCCGTGCCGGCGCGCGCGGTATGGCCTACATCGATGCAGCAGCCGATTCGTGGGTCCATGTTTTTGATCAGCTTCAGGATGTCGAGCGGCGACTGCCACAGCTTGTCCTCCGGACCATGGTTGTGGATTGCGATCCGGATGTCGTACTCCCTGACGAACTTCTCTACCCGCGGAAGACTCGCGGGCGTGGGATCTCCGGCGACGATGACGGCGACGCCGGCCCGCTTGCAATACTCGAATTTGGCGCGGATGTCATCGTCCTCATCCTTCAAGAAATAGATGGCGCCCGCAGCGTGAAGTTGGATGTCGGCTGCGCTGTAGTCGGCGATGGCCTGCGCTTCCAGCGATGGATCGGTTGGAAGATGGTCTTTGACATCCTTCGCGTTCAGCCCCGAGATGCCGAGTTGCTTCATAGAGCCGATCATCTCCGCGCGGCTGAAGTTGCGAAACGTATAACTGGCGAGGCCGAGCTTGATGGGTGAGGCTTTGCCCGCGGCTGGCGACTTCAAGGCAGCCGCGGAAAGCCTGAGCGGCGTGGCCATGGCAACACCAGCCATGGCACCGATTCTAAGAAATTGTCGCCGCGAAACATCTCGTTTCATGCGTACTCTTAAAAGCTGTACGGATTGTGGCTCATGCGCTGGCAACGGGGCCGGCCTTACACATGCGGAGCCCAGCCCTTTTCGTAAGTGCGGTCCCAGAACGTCATGGCGTCCGGATCGTTCAGCACTTTGCCGTCCTTGTTGTCCAGGTGCAGTTCACGTTTCGTCTGCCACGCGATGTTCGAGAGTTGCAACATGGTCACGGCGACGTTGCCCTGTGCGATGGGTTGTCTCAGCTTTTCGCCCTTCTGGATGCCGGCGATAAAGTTTGCGAAGTGCGAGTCGGTCATCGAGTCGCGCCCGACCAGGTCCGTCGAGCTGGTCTGGTTACCTACCCTGAACTCTCCGGTCATCTTGCCCTTCAAGTCGTAGATCTCGTAGCCGTCGCGATCGACGACTACCGTGCCGCTGGTTCCGACGATCGCCGCGCCGCGATCGCGACCGTAGTACTTCATGCCGTTGCAGGACTTCCCTTCCCAGGCAATCATCGCGTCGTCGTAGGCGAAGCTCGTGCTCATGGTGTCGTAGAACTGCCAGTCGTCCTTGAACTGATAGCGCCCGGCAATGGCGGCAACGCTGTTGGGAAATCCCAAGCCCAATGCCCAGCGGCAGACGTCCACTTCGTGCGTGCCATTGTTGAGCGATTCCCCTGTGCCCCAAGTCTTGAACCAGTGCCAGTTGTAAGGTTGTACGTTGTCCTTGTAGGCCTGGCGTGGTGCGGGCCCCTGGAAGAGATCCCAGTCCAACTGCGGCGGCACGGGGACTTCTTTGCCTATGCCAATCGACTTGCGCACGTTGCTGTACCAGGCCTTTGCGAAGTAAGCGCGGCCGATCAAGCCGTTGTGGATCTTGTCCACGATCTCGATGGTGTGCGGCGAGGAGCGCTGCTGCGAGCCCATCTGCACCAGCTTACCCGTTCTCTTCTGCGCCTCGATCAGCATGACGCCCTCAGCGGGATTGTGGCTGCAGGGCTTTTCGACGTACACATGCTTGCCCGCCTGAACGCCCGCGATGGCCATCGGCGCGTGCCAGTGGTCAGGCGTTGCGATACTGATCGCGTCGATTTCTCCTCGCGTGAGCAGGTTGCGGAAGTCTTTCTCGGTTGCCGGAGCCTCGCCCATCTCGGTCTGCACGACGGTGACGAACCTCTTCAGGATGTCGCTCTCCACATCGCACACATGCGAGATGCGCGCGTTCGCCTTGTTCGCCTTCAAGGATGAGAGGTGCGCGTAGCCGCGACCGTTCAGGCCGATGACGGCGAAGTTAAGCCGGTTGTTGGAGCCGATGATCCGCGCGTAGCTTTTCGCCGTCGAACTGATGGCCAAGCCCGCAGCACCTGCCACCGCTGCATCCAGAAACACCCGTCGTGTGATCATGCTTCTTCCTCCTCGAATAGCTATCTCGACTGATTCTCCCAGGGGCTTCCCGTGGAACTACTCTCCGAAATCAATCACCATGTCCTTCAACGGCAACTCCCGCCTCCGACTCTGCCAACCGTCTCCCGATTTAACGCGATAGTGATCGATGAGATAAGGCAACCCCTCGCCCGCCAAGGCTTTAGGCGAATTGGTGATCTCAAAGTGCAAATGCGGCTCGCGTGCATCTCCTGAAGAGCCGATCAGTGCCATGACCTGTCCATGCTTTACCCGCTCACCGACCTTGACGCGCAGGCTGCCCGGTTGCAGGTGGCAGTAATAGGCGAATTGACCGCCTCCGAGACTGAGCGTAATTGTATTCCCCGTCACCGTGTTCATGGTGATCGGCACCGCCGCGTGAAAGTTTTCGTTGTGGCCAGGCACATTATCAGGAAGGCCGTCTCTTGCCGTCACCACGGTGGCATCAGCCACCGCGAGCACCGGCTTGCCATAGGCGTAATAGGCGCGCTTGTCGCGCGCATCACCGGAGAATGTCGTGCCATTTCTCGTCTGCGTCCAATCGATTGCGTACCGCCTCGAAATCAATGCCCGTCCGTCATAGACGAATACTCCACGCCGATGATGGTTCTCCGCATCATTACTCGGCGCATCGGATGCCAGCCAATCGGAACCCTGCACAGGGCTGCCAAGCTCCTTAAGCTCCGTGTGCTGAGTCCCGATCACCGCACCTTCCAAAGCATTGTCAGCAGTTACCACTCGATGACGCAATTGCTTCGCCACTTGCGCACCGGGCCCGAAGGGCACCCACATGAACACAGCAACAGTGCCGCCGCCCACGATCTGACGACTGTGTCCATTTGCCTGCGCGCCCAGAGGCTGCAGCAGTTCACCGAGTCGCGCCCCTTCGAACGTTGCAACGGGTTTCAGGACCTCCGCATCCGCGTCCAGCACTTCAATGCGGCTCAAGGTAAGTGGCTCGCTGCTGAAGTTCGTCAAATACAGCTCATACGCCAAATAGGTGTGCCCAAGGCTAGGGAAAACCGTGGGCTCAAAAGGAACGCGCATCTCCAACTGCAGTGGCAGCGCCGAGTTCTGCGATCGTGCTTGATGAAAGAGCCCAATTCCGACGCTTAAGACGATGGCAAGAACGACAGACTTTCTGGTCAAAGTACACCCCCGCTCGCGTTATGAGCCACGAGTACCCATAACACACGTCAGAGCGAATTGGTTTCAAAGCACGATTGCTGCGACGCAGACCCCTTGCATTGCCTTTCGCGCCAGCGTGATCACTCCTCCGGCCCCCCCGTTTTCGTTCCCTCTTAATTCTTGCGTGGACGTTGATTTCCCCGAGCTGAACCAGCTACCGGCCGGCCGCGCTCCGAATTCGGGCCGCCGCTCCTTCCTCAAAGCGGCAAATTCATTTTCTTCAGCAGCGCCTTGAATTCCGGTTCTTGTCGAATTGGATCGAGCATCCAATTCACAAGAACATCGAGCATGCCGGGATCCTTGAGCTCTTCAGCCTTTGTCAGCCATTTCAACGCGGCCGCCTTGTCTCCCCATTGTGAATAAATGGCCGCGTACGAGAACGCCGCGCTGTCCCCGTCTAAAGCCTTGAATGCCTCCAGCTCATTTTTGGCAGCATCTCTTTCACCCAGCGCGTACAGTGCCAATGCCAAACAGGAATGCCTATCATCTTCATCTAAGGGCGTCGTTGTTCTTTCGCAAAGTTGCTTTGCTTGCTGATTCTGACCGGATGAGAGTATCGCGTATGCTATGGAGCCGCCGATCCAGTGCGAGTTGGGCTTGAACCGCTGCGCTGCGCGCAAGGTCGCTAGAGCCTCGGGAAACTCGCGCACGCTGACCAGTACGTCGGCCAGTCGAATATACGATTGCAGATTTTCCGGATCGAGCCGCAACGCGCGACGGCCGGCTCGCAATGCCTCATCGTTATCGCCCATTTGGCGCGCAAAGACGCTGAAAGTGCTTTGAACCCAGGCGCTGCCCGGCGCCAAAGCCAACGCGAGACGATACTCCCGATTCATCGTGACGTATTCACGCATCCCGAACTCGAGCGTGACGGCCAGTGCCAGGTGTGCCTCCCCGAGTTGTGGCGCTAACAAAACTGCGCGCTGCGCTGCGGCGCGAGCTTCCTCACTAAGCGCGGCGCGCGTCGCGGAATCGTTTGCGACGTCGTAAATGCGCATCAACGTACTTGCCCGTCGCGCGTAAGCCAATGCGTATTGAGCATCGATAGCAATCGCCTCATCGAAAGCCGCCAATGCGGCTCGATAGGCGGACTCGCGCAAGTCCGCTCCGTAATACAATTGCTGCCCTCGAAGGAAAGCATCGTAGGCTTTCGCGCTTTCGGTTCCACCCAGTTCAATTTTGGCTTTCTCGTTACCCAGGATACGCACTTCAAGTTGCTTCGCGACTGCGGTTGCCACCTCGGTCTGAACTTGAAGTATGTCGCTGAATTGCCGATCGTAAGTCTGTGACCACAGTTGAAAGCCGGTCGCTGCGTTGATGAGCTCAGCCGTGATGCGCACTCTCTCGCCCGCACGGCGCACACTGCCCTCCAAAACTGTTCCCACATTCAACTTGCGCGCTATCGTCGCGATATCGACATTTTGTCCTTTGAAAGAGAACGACGAGGTACGCGCGGCGACTTGCAGATCGTTAAATCGTGACAGCGAATCCAGAAGTTCTTCGCTGATGCCGTCGGAAAAGTAGTCTTCCTTCGGATCGCCGCTCATATTGACAAACGGCAACACGGCGATTGAATGAGCCGCGGGAGCCAGCGTGTTCACTGACGCCACAGATCCCGGGCTGGCTCGCGCGTTGAGCATCTGTCGATTGCCCGCGTCCTGTCTCGCCCACCACATTGCGCCGACCACAACGATTAGCCCTAGAAGTGGCAGGCCGATCGCAAGTGCAATGGCTCGCCTGCTCAGTGTCGCTCGGGGCGCCTCAGGCGCTGCCTCAATGGTTGAACGCGCATCTGCAAAGCTCGAAGGAGCGGCGAGCGATCTTCGCACAGCCTCAACCAGCGCTGAAATCGTGCTTTCCGCGAGACTCCCCGCGCCTGCGTCGAGCCAATGAGCGCTATTTAAGAAGTATTGCAGGCCCGGCGGCAACGGCGCGCGATCCACTCTGAGAGAAATCAGTGGGTGGCGCTTAGAGGCCGCTCTTTCGACCTCGCGCATGACATGGGGGGAGGCGGCAGCGCTCGCAGTCAGTACGACGACCAAAACAGGCGCAGCGTCGATCGCACGCACAAGGGCATCGGCATAAAATTCGCCCGCGACCATGTCCCGCGGCGCGATCCAACAACGAAGATCGCAGCGCTCGAGGGACCGAACCACTGCGTCCGCCAGAGCCTTGTCGCAGCTGGCATAGCTAATGAATACATTTGCGGCGGACGGCGCGGCGGCCGCTTCGCGCGCCTTTCCCGTATCTTCGCTTAACGTCATTGATTCCTATCTTCGCAGTCGCCGTTGAGAGACTGAAGTCATGCCGGCACTGGCGCCAACAGGCTCTGTATTGCCTCACTCAGCTGAAGGTCGCTGTACGGTTTATTCAGAATGGGAAATTCATCGGTGTATAGCCGCGCGTAGCAGGTCTGCAAGAGCACCGGGGTCGCTGGAAATTCCTTACGGACCCAGCGCGCCAGATCAACGCCGCTATGCCGTCCCGGCGTGCGGATATCGGTGAAGACCACGGCGGGCCGCAGGCCCTCAGACATCAAAATTAGAGCCTCATCCGCCGTCGCCACGGCACGCACCGAATAGCCGAGTCTCAGCAGCATTTCAACCAGCATAGCTCGCAACAATGCATGGTCTTCGACGAACAGTATGAGTTTTGCACTCAATTGGCACACTTCCGCGAGCGCAAGAACGCTTCTCCCCGAACCCACTTCCGCCAGTGATCCTCGTAGCCGGTGCCGAGGCGCTTAAAAGAGCAGGCAATGTTACATTTGCGAGAAATTCGCAGCCGCGCATCATCCAAGCGGCGGTCGGCACCCTTCACGACATCAGCGCCGGTTACAAACGGCCCTTCTCGTATGAGCTGCCTCACGAACGTCGCCTTTCTCATGCCCGCGCCACGCGATCGCCGGCTGAGCAGGCGCTCTTCGTCTGTGGTGAGCCCGACCGTTAACATCCCCATAAATGCAATGGTAGTTGTATCGACATGATGGGTCTACTGCTCTGGAAACAGGACGTTAATGGACCTGACAGGCGCATGCTCGTCCTCACCTGGCGCAGCTTTGCAACGCGGGCGGCAACCGGTCACAATCGCCTCGGCAAGTGTCCATATAGAGAGTCGCACAACATGAATGAACTCGACCGTCGCACTTTTCTCTTGGGTTCCGGCAGCGCTTTATCGCTATCGCTCCTGCCGATGAAGCTCACCGCGGCCGCTCACACATCCTCGAAACCTGCGGTCCCGGCGGCACCCGTCGCCCGGGTTGAAGTGGTGAAAGACACCTACTTCGGCGAAACCTTGAGCGACCCTTATCGCTGGATGGAAAACAGCAAGGACCCGGACTGGCTGCCGTTCCTGAAGGGACAGAACGACCACACGCGCGCCATCATCGATGCCCTACCCGGCCGTGCGGCCCTGCTCAAGCGCATTGAACAACTTTCCGGCGAGGCCGTGGCGACCGCCCGCGTGCAGCGCGCCGGCGGAATGACGTTCATCCAGCAACGCCCGTTGGGTGCCGACAACTTCAAGCTGTTCGTACGTCAAGGCCTCGACGGCCCAAGTCGCGTGCTGGTCGATCCCACCGCGCAGAGCAGCGCCAAGAGTCATGTGTCGCTCGACTGGTGGCGCGCATCGCCCGACGGCAAGTACGTCGTCTACGGCCTGTCGAAGGACGGCAGCGAAGACTCGCTGCTGCACATACTCACCGTCGCCGACGGCAAGAATCTCCCCGAGACCATTCCGAACACCGAGGGCGCCAATCCGCAATGGCTCGACGATGGCAGCGGATTTTTCTATACGCAGCTCACCGGTGTGGTGGGCACACCGGAGCGCTACCTGGACGCCCAGGCGCGCTTCCACAAATTGGGCACCGAACCCAAGTCCGATCCGATATTGATGAAGCGAGGCCTGGTCGCCGGCGTGGAGTACGAGAAGATCCAGTCCCCCTCTATCGCCACGTTCCCCGGTGCGCGTTACGCGATCCTGCAACTCGGCGACGTCAGACCCGAGGGCCGGTTCTTCATCGCACCGCTCAGCGATGCCATTGCCGGCAAGGCCAAATGGCATTCATTCGCCGGCTTCGATGACGAGGTCACCGATCTCGAGCTCGACGGCAACGATTTGTATTTGCTGGTCAACAAAGGCTCGCCGCGCGGGCGCATCGTCAAGACCTCCGCGGCGGCGCCCAGCATCGCGAACGGCAGCGTCGTCGTCCCGCAGCACCCGTCGCTCGTGATTGAAAACACGTCGCGCGCGCGTGACGGCATCTATTTGAGAATCATGGACGGCGGCATCAGCCGCTTGCAGCGCTTGGGTCACGACGGCAAGCTCGCCGACATCGCGCTGCCCTTCGACGGCACCATCGGCGCCGTGTTCACGGTACCCAATGAAGACGGCGCCTTGTTGGCGTATCAAGGCTGGCTCACGCCCGCGGGCATTTGGTCGGTGGATCTCGCCGGTCATCTGAGCGATACCGGCATCACGCCCAAACCTGCCATCGATGTGGCCGCTTACGAAGCCAGGCGCTTCTTCGCCACGGCGAAAGACGGTGTCAAGATTCCCTACACGCTGATTTATCGCAAAGGGATGAAGCGGGACGGCAGCAATCCCACGTGGATTTCCGCCTACGGTTCGTACGGACTGGCCGCCTACACGCCGACCTTTGCCGGTCGCACACTCGCATTGGTGGATGCCGGCGCCATCGTAGGTTATGCCAATGTGCGCGGCGGCGGCGAATACGGCCGCGAGTGGCACAAGGCGGGACAGCTTGCCAACAAGCCTAACACCTGGCGCGATCTCATCGCAGTCTGCGAAGAGCTCATCGCCAAGAAATATACATCCTCGAAGCACCTCGCCATCGGCGGCCGCTCCGCCGGCGGCATCACCGTCGGACGAGCGCTGACCGAGCGCCCCGATCTCTTTGCCGCGGTGATCGACGGCGTCGGCTGGTCGAATCCGCTGCGATATGTGGTCGAGCAAAACGGCTACGGCGAAGAACCCGAATGGGGCGCCATCTCCGATCCCGCCGGCTACAAGGCGCTCAAGATGATCGACAGCTATCAAGCGGTAAAAGACGGTACCGCATATCCTGCCGTGCTGCTGACTACCGGTGTCACCGATCCCCGTGTCGCACCGTTTCATGTGGCCAAAATGGCCGCGCGGCTGCAGGCCGCGACGTCGTCCGGAAAGCCTGTTTTGCTGCGCGTCGATTACGACGCAGGTCATGGCATCGGTTCCACTCGCGCGCAGCAG
Organism: uncultured Gammaproteobacteria bacterium; assembly: GCA_963721095.1. Lineage (GTDB taxonomy): Bacteria > Pseudomonadota > Gammaproteobacteria > Steroidobacterales > Steroidobacteraceae > Bog-1198. The sequence goes on from CAVRHU010000006.1 coordinate 70,018, forward strand.
GACCGCGAAGCGGCCGACACCTATGCCTTCTTGTTATGGCAGCTTCGCGGAGCAAAGGCCTGATCACCAAAGCTGCCATGGACAAGTGGGATCGGGTCGACATCCTCCTCGTTGAAGACAACATTTCAGATGCCGAACTGACGGTGCGCGCTTTCCGCGGAGCGGGCGTGACGCAAAAAATATTGCGCCTGTCCGATGGAGATGAAGCGCTTGACTTCATTTTTCGCAAGGGCCGGTTCTCCGACCGCGATCAGGCCCTGCCAAAGCTGATTTTGCTCGATCTTAAAATGCCGCGAGTGGGAGGAATCGAATTTCTCCAGAGATTGCGGCAGGACAGTGCCACGATGGACATCGTGGTCGTGATACTCAGCTCGTTTGTGATGGATAAGCGGTTTTTCGACGATGAGAATCTGAAGGTGCATGACTATCTGCAGAAGCCGGTGAACCCGGAGCGGCTGGTCGAGCTGGTGAAGTTTGCCGGGTTGATTCCAATTCAGCCACCGCGAGAATGACGAACCGCGTCATTCCGAAATATCCCATTTATCGAAGTACCGCGTCGAGCGGCTAGGACCTCAGGGCGGCGTAGGCTTCTTTCTGAAAATTCTGCAGGGCCGCGGTTCCCGGCATGCGCGGGGCCCTGCCCGAACGCTGGGCCATGCCGTTCATCATCGCCAGCAGCCGCGGCGAGGAAAACACCCAGCGCAGCAATGTCTCGGCGACGCGCGAATCTCCTTTCCCGCCGCTCCCGGGAATCGCCTGGGGCATCGTTTGCTGCAGCCACACCATCACCGATTGTTGCGTCGGGTCGGCCTGCCACCAACCGCCGAAAAGTCCGGGCCAGCCAAATGCGCCCACACCTCCCCCTCCCATCCACGTGTTTCTTTTGGGATCGTCGGTGACTGCCAGCCCCAGGCCGAACCCCTGACCCATGAAGAACGGGATGCTGAATTGCAGATTTCGCCGCTGCGCCGGCGTCAAACGATTGGTGGTCATTGATCGCACCGATGCCTCGGAAAGCACGCGTGTACCCCCGACCTCTCCGCCCTGGAGCAGCATGCGCGCGAGGACCAGATAGTCATTCGCCGTCGAGACCAACCCTTGTCCACCGGCGCAGAAGGAGGGCGGCACCGGATCCGTGAAGCCCGGCAGATCAAGCCTTACGAAATTGCCGAGCGCGGGCGAGCGGTAGAGTACCGCGGCACGATCGCGCTTTTCCGGTGGAATCCAAAAATCGGTGTCGGCCATGCCCAAGGGCTCGAACAGCAGTTGCCGCATCGCCGCCCGCGTACCCAAGCCCGTCGCGCGGCCGACGATGACGCCGAGCAGATCCGTGGCGTAGCTGTAAAGGAAGCGCTCGCCCGGCGCATAGCTCAAGGGCAGCGACGCCAGCGTTTTCATCCATTCATCCGGCGTGCGCGCGCTGTCAATTTCGAGGCCGAACCTCTGCTCCAGCGCCTGCGCGAGCGGGCCGCGCGCGGTGAAGCTATACGCAAGACCCGAGCGGTGGGTCATCAAGTCCTCGATGGTGATGGCGCGCGGCACCGGATAGGTGTCCTGCAACGGACCATCAGGCCGGCGCAACACCTGCATCGCGCCGAACTCCGGCGCCCACTTCGTGATGGGATCCTCCAGCCGCCAGACGCCGCGCTCCAACAAAATCATCGCGGCTGCGGTTGTCACCGGCTTGCTCATGGACGCGATGCGAAAGATCGTATTGCGCTCTACCGGCAGTCGCGCCTCGACATCGCGCAAGCCCGCCGAGTCCATGTAGAGCAACTCGCCTCGACGCCAAATGAGGCACACCACGCCGGGGATATCGCCGGTTGCAACCGCGTGCTGGGCTGGCGCGCCGATGCGCGCGGCGAAGTTCAACGGATCAGACATGATCATTCCCTATAACTTGTCGTCGATGGTGAATCACTCGATCAGCAGCAACCCGCGCTTCTTGTGCGCGGTGGTATCGACGGTGTTCATCGCCTCGTACAGTCGATCCGACTTGACCAGCCACGGGCCGTAGTTTTTGTTGACGTCGAGCACGAGGACCAGGTCTTCTTTGTCTAGATATGCCGCGAGCGGCGAGTGATGGCCGCCTCCGGTCCCGAACAATGGACCGCGGGAGAAATTGATGACATAGCGGCGAACGGGATCATTCACGTGCCTCAATTGCTCGCGGAAGGCGGCCAAATCCAAGCCGCGAAGCACCGTGACTTTTCGTTGCAGCTTCTGCCTCGCGATATCTGCGAGCTGATCGAGCGTAAGGCCCTCGGGCAGGTATCCCATGACGGTGGAGAAGCCCGAGCCTTGCAACACGCTTTCTTGGTTTCCCGGTTTTTTGAGCGAGTGCAGAACATCGGCGAGACTCGTGGGCCCACAGACGCTGCCATTGCGCTGAAACTCGATATCGGCTTGGTAGGAGGCTGCGACGGGCAGCGCCCAGGCTTTCTTCAGCAACGCGGCGTCTTGGTAATCGGGGATCTCTTTGATGGAGACAACGCGCGCATAATCGGCGTGGCCTTCCGATAGGAATATCGGAAGAACGACGCCGGAGCCGACCAACAATAGAGCGGCGACCGCGGTCCACAGGACGATCTTGCGGGTTCGTGCCATCTTGCCCTACGGCGTCGCGGGGCTTTGCAGGTTTCTCACCATCTTCAAAACCATCGTGCGGGGCAGGAATGGAACCATCTTCGCGGTGCGATGATTTCCCTTCCCGGTAATCACGACGCGTTGATTTTCACGAAACCCCCGGTAGCCCGCCTGCGCCACCGGCATGGAGTCCATGACCACCGCGGTCTGGCCGAATCGGGTCGCGCCCGTTCCCGCACGCGCGCGAAATTCGCTCTTGGTCGCACCCGGGCACAGACAGGTCACATGCACGCCCGTATCGCGCGCCTCCTCCCACAGCGCTTCGGAGAACGACAGGACAAATGCCTTGGATGCATAGTAGATCGCCATGAAAGGTCCGGGCACGAAGGCGGCCATGGAGGCGACATTCAAAATGCCGCCGCGCTTTCGAGCGAGCATCTGCGCCCAGTAAATGTGCGTCAGCTCCACCAGCGCGCGGTCGTTCAGGTCGATCATGCCCACTTGCAACTCGATATTCGAGCCGGCGAAGGGTCCCGCTTTACCGAATCCGGCATTATTGACGAGCACGTCGACTTCAAGTCCCGCCGCCTTGATTGCATCGGCCAGGCGCGTTCCGCCGCCTCGGTCGGCCAAGTCGACGGTAAATACGTTCGCTTGGACCGCATAGGCTTTGGAGAGCCGGTCGGCGACCTCTTGCAGCGCCGTGGTACTGCGGGCGGCCAGGATCAGATCGTAACCATCCTTCGCGAAGCATTCGGCCAGATCCACGCCGATTCCCATTGAGGCACCGGTTACCAGCGCTGTCTGCCCTGCTCCAGGTTTCTCGTTGCTCATGTTTTCATCCCCTCGTAGTCGATCATCTCCTCGCAGCAAGCCAAGTCTCGCGTCTCTTGCGCGGCGTGGCGCATCGCCCGCATTCCGTGGGCGCGGCGTACTACACGACTTTGACCATCCGCTTGCCGATATTATCGCCGGCGAGCAGTCCAATCAGGGCCGCCGGCAGGTTCTCGAATCCGTCGACAATGTCCTCGAGCACCTTGATCTGACCGTTGCGGACCCATCCCTCCAGATCCGACAGCGCCTTCGCTGCCTGGCTGAAAAAATCGGTGACAATGAATCCGCGCACGGTAATGCGCTTGGAGACAATCATCGGTGTGCCCTGAACGCCATAGGGCGGCGCCCCGTCATAACGCGACACCGCGCCGCAAGCCGCGATGCGTCCGTGCTCCTTCATACCGAATAGGCACGCATCCAATGTCTCGCCCCCGACATTGTCGAAATACACATCGATGCCACCGCCGCACGCCGCCTGCAGTGCCTGATAAAATTCCATGGGCTTTCCGGCGAAGCGCTTGTAATCGACCGCCGCATTGAATCCCAACTGCGAGGTCAGCAGGGCGCATTTTTCGGCACCGCCGGCGATGCCGACGACGCGGCAGCCCTTGATGCGTGCGATCTGTCCTACGAATGAGCCGACGGAGCCCGCGGCCGCGGAAACCACCACCGTCTCCCCCGCTTTCGGCCGCCCGCACTCCAGCAGACCAAAATAGGCGGTCAGCCCGGCGATACCATAGACGCTCACCGCGTGGCTGAGCGGCTCGCGCGGCATCACCTTCATCATCGCCGTCGCCGGCACCACTGCGTACTCACGCCAACCGGTGTCGCCGAAAACCAAATCCTTGGGCTTCAAAGCGCTGCTGCGGCTTTCAATCACTTCCGCCAGCGCGCCGCCGGCCATCACGTCGCCGGCCTTCAGTGCGGCGCGATAGGTCGGGCCCAGCATCCATGCCCGGTTCGCCGCGTCCAAGGACACATAGCGCGTGCGCAATAGCACCTCACCTTCGCCGGGCGATGGAATAGGTGCTTCCGTGAGGCGGAAATGCTCGGTGCCGAGTTTTCCCTTGGGTAATTGATCGAGTACGAACTGACGATTTTTCTGGCTCATTGAGAGGCTCCCTGCACCCGACCGGCCGGCTCCGTAGTCTAGCTCTTCGGCTCGGCGGCGGCATTCATAGGTTCTAAGGGGTGAGACGTTTGGCAGCCCTAATATTGGGACTCAAGGCCCGATCATCAATCAGGCGCCGGGCGTCCTGCTGACCATGGCGACCGCTTCGCCGCGGGATTGCACACCGAGCTTTGACAGGATCGCCGATACATGACGATCCACGGTCCGGGTGGAAACGAACAGGCGCTTGGCGATGGCGGAATTGCGCATGCCTTGGGACACCAGGGTCAGGATCTCTGCCTCGCGACGCGTCAACCCGAGCCGGTTGCTGCGGGTTGACACTCTCGAGCCGCGCGGAACCGCGCGAACACCCTCTGCGCGCATTCGTTTCCGCAGGGCCTGTGCAGCGGGGGCCGCGCCGAGCCGTTCGAGAATGCCCAGCGCCTCCCGCTGCTCCGTTTCGACGCCGTGCCAGGCCAAAAGGCAGGCGTGCTCATAAGGGCAGCCGAGACTCTTCCATGCCAATGCCGCGGCGCGCCAGTCGCCGGAGAGTTCTTGCGCATAGGGCTCGGCGATATCCGTCGGTTGTTTATCAAGAGCGCCCACCCGCCACAGCCAGCTGGCGAGTTCTCCCTTCATGCGCGGATCGGGCCTCTGACACACCAGTTCATACGCGGCCCCGACCGCTTTCAAAACGCCCTCGCGATCGCCGGCGAGCCACGCCGCCTCGGCGCGGATCGCAGCCAGTGTGCCGATACGCTGCAACTCCTGGACGGCACCGCCGAGCGCCCATGCCTCTTCGAGTGCCGCCTCCGCCTGCGGATCGCCGCGCCGAATTCGGATGTGGCCGAGCGTGCGCAGCGCGGGAATACGCGTAACCGGCGTGGCCAAGGGATCGCGCAGCACCGCCTCTGCATCCTCGCTCGCCGCCGGCCAGTCGCCTTGCTCGAAATTTTTGCGTGCGCGATACATGAGCATGTAACGCCGCAGCCCGTCCAGATCGTGCTTTTCGCAGTACGCCAGCCCTTCGCTGAACCACTGCGACGCCTTGTCGTATCGCCGCCAGGAAACGGCCATCGCGGACAAATCGGTATAGGCACTCGCCACCTGCTCCTGAAGCTTACCGTCGAGCGCGATCCGCAAAGCCCGCTCGAGATCGGCCCACCCTGCAGCATCGCCGGCAATGAGACGGATCGTACCCAAGTTACCCAAGGCATCGCAGAGAATTTCGTTCTCCGCACTCGGCCCCGCCAGGGCAATGGCACGCTGCGCCCAGCGAATGCCGGATTCCAACTCGTGACACTCCATGTCCAGTTGCGCACACGTGTTATATGCCCGTGCCAATTCGGGACTGGGCGGCAGCGACTCGAGCGTCGCCACTGCCTCGGCAGCATACCGGTTCGCGTCAGCGCGCCGCTCCATAAACCAACTCAAGCGGGACAGCCATTGCAATGCATCTCCCTCGCGCATGCGCGCGCCCGACGCACGCAAGATTTCCAGCTCCGCGCGGCGCGCTTCAATGGACCGCTCATGCTGACCGGTCAAATAACATTCGTACGACAATCGTTCGCTCAGGCGCGCGCGCTCATCCGGCGCGATGTCTTGCGCGTATGGCAGCGCCACTTCATACAGCGCGACCGCCTCGCGATGTGCGCCGACCGATGCCGCCTGCATGGCCGCCAGTGGCGCGAATTGCAAGACGGCCGCTGCGTTACGCGCTCCGGCCGCGTGATGGGCGAGGCGTGCTGCGGGGATGTGCGGCCTTGCGGCGAGCCCGGCGAAAACCTTCGCGTGCAACAGCTGCCGGTGGGATTGCGATAAAGAATCTTCGAATGCGCGCCGTGCAAGTTCGTGCCGAAAGCTCAGCGCACCGTCATCCGATCGCACCATACCGATGCTGGTGCAGCCTTCGATGGCGGCTTCATCGGCTTGCTCCAGCAGCCAGGACTCCGTCCTCCCGGGAACAACGCACGCCAGCTCCGCGATTTTGCGGGCGTCCGGCGTGAGACGCATGGCGCGTGCCAAAACCGCATCGCGCACATTGATCGGCACCTTGTCGGCCACGGCGGCCAACGCTTCGGTGACGAAGAACGGATTGCCGCCCGTTATGCGGTGCAAACCCGCCGGTGATTGGCCGGCCTGCCGCGCCAACTGAGCGACCGCCGCCTCCGACAGGGGTGCCAGCGCCATTCTGTGCGTGCCGGCGCGCGGCAAGTCCCCGATGACGAATCGCAATGGATGTCGCGGCCCAACTTCATCGTCGCGATAACTGACGACGAGCATCGCGCGGACGCGCTGAATGCGGCGGCCAAGATACTTGAGCAGGTCAAGTGTAGCCTCGTCCGCCCAATGCATGTCCTCGAAGACGACGAGGGTCTGCGTACGCTCGAGTTCATTCAGCGCCGCGGCGAAAATGACTTCGCGGTCGGCGTTGCTGTAAATGGCGGTCAGCAGCTCACCCTGGGTCTGACGTGCAATGTCGTATAGCGGTCCCAACGGACGCGGTGCGAACAGCGCATCACAGCCGCCCCACAATACGCGTATGCCGAGAGGGGCCTTGGCGAATTCATGCAATAGCGCAGTCTTGCCGAGTCCGGCCTCGGCGCCGAGCAGTGCAATGCATCCCCTGCCTTCGATCGCGTGCCGCAGCCAGTCAGTCAGCTCGGCCATGCATTTGTTGCGCTCGAGTAACTCCATCGAAAATGCAGTCTCCAGCGGTTATTGAGGACGAGTTGTAACCGATCCTCGCCGGGGACGCAAAGAGAGCCGGCCTGCGAATTTCGCTGCGTCGGCAATGTGGGTAGCCGACCCGTCTAAATTGGGTAGATCTTCTGATTCGCCGTTCTCTCCGGCAAACGATGATTTCCGCACTGGGTTTGCAAGGAGAGTTCAAATGTCGCGCTATTTGATCGAACGAGAGTTCCCAGAAGGCCTTCATATCCCGCTCGACGAAAGCGGCGCCCAATTATGTCGCAATGTCATCGCCAGCAACGCGGAAGACGGCGTCACCTGGCTGCACTCTTACGTCACTCCCGATCGCAAACACACGTTCTGTCTTTACGACGCACCGACGCCTGAGGCCGTGCGGCGCGCCGCCCTTCGCAGCCAGTTGCCTATCACGCATATCACCGAGGTTCGTGTCCTCGACCCGTACTTTTACAAATAGAGCTTTTTGTCCATAGCCATTCAGCCAAACCATCAGGGAGTTTTTCGATGAACATTTCAGCCCGCTTGATACCAGCTTTGTTGTCTCTATCCGTTCCATTCGTTGCTTTGGCGGGAGATCCCCCGCCGCACGCCATGGACATGAGCGGCGTCGATCATAATTCGCCGCTCGTGACCAAGGTTCACAACGCCACAGCCCAATTCAGAGACATCAACGCCGCACTCGCCGCCGGCTTCACGCAGGCCACACCCTGCGTCAGCGGACCGGATTTCGGCGCGATGGGGGTGCACTTTGTATTGGGCTCCCGCATCACCGCCGGAACGCTGAATGCGACCGAACCAGAAGCGCTGATCTATGAACCGCTGCCGAACGGCGCCTTTCGCCTGGTCGGCACGGAATTCATAATCCTCGCCAGCGTTTGGCAGAGTCAGATTCCACCGGGCAGCACCGCGACTCCCGCATTGGACGGCCAATTGATGAACTACGTTGCGGCGCCGAATCGTTACGGTCTGCCGGCGTTTTACGAATTGCACGTCTGGGCCTGGCAAGAAAATCCCGTGGGCAGCTTCGCCGACTGGAACACGCAGGTCACCTGCACTCAACAGGCGACTAACTGAGGAGTGATCGAGGAGCCTTGATCCGGCCACTCAAGTCCGAGCGGATGGCCGGATCAAGTGCTTCGCGCGGCCGACACGCGGCGCGCACGCTGGCGGCGGGGGCGCGGTCGGCGGCATTCGAATTTCCGCCGCACTACCTCAGATGCAAAGCGGCAATCACCCAAATCGTGCGCAACGGGGCCGGCGACGCCAAACCGGCAAAGTTGGGAGCGACCGACGGGCTCGCGAAGTCTTCACTCAAACTATTATTAATATTCTTGGCCAGTGCGGACACACTCCAGTGACCGCTGCCGTCCGCCACACCCAAGGACAGATCCACAGGTCGGTAAGGGGCGGAGGGGAACGAGTTTCCCTCCTGGTTATACATCGATCCGCGATAACGAAAGTGCGCCATGGCCGTGAGATTGAGGGAGCCTGTGATGGACCGTAGATAGTCCGCCCCCGCCGTGCCATTCCACGTGGGCGATTGCGTGGCGCGGCACACGTGACAAGTGATGGTCGGGACCAACACGGCATCCTCCGCGATCCTTGTTTCGGTGGCATCCGAGTAAGTGACGGCTCCTGAGAAACGCAACTCCCGGTTGACTTGCCACGCCGTTTCGATCTCGAATCCTTTCGTCCGCGCCGGCAGGTTCTCGGTGATAAAACCCGCCACCGCGCCGGTGAATAGCGTGTCCTGGAAATTGGCGATGGCTGTGTGAAATATCGACGCGTTGATGCGCACGCTGTGATTGAACAGGGTGGATTTGATGCCGGCCTCGACCGTTTGTGCCACTTCGGATTTGATGAGCGCATCGACAGCGGGGTCGGCGAACACCGGGTAGGCATTGGTGTTCGTTTCAACATATCCCCCCGTCTTGGTACCGTGTCCATAGGCGAGGTACAGCATCTCGGTGCTGGACGGAGAGAACTGCAAGTTAGCATTGCCGTCCAGGAAGGAATCCGAGAAGGGCAGCGCCGTGGCCGGGAATGGCGGATTGGCGAGCGTGTTCCAGATCGTCAGCGGCGCGGCATTGGTGCGGCCGAACAGCGTGTCCTTGCGTTCATCCGAGTAGCGCAGACCCGTGGTCAAACGCCATCGATCGGTGAAGTGCCAGGTGGCGGACGCGAATCCGGATTTCGAATCCGTTCTTTCATTGAAGTCATTGGTGAACGGACCGTTGAATAGTTGCCCCGCGATGGGCGTTCCCGGCGGCCAATTCGGTACGCCCCAGTCCTGGTGTTCGATCGAGTGCCAGTCGCTGTGAAAAAAGAAGGCACCGACGATGTACTCCACGGATTGGCCTGTCGGCGAGGCGAGCCGAAGTTCCTGGGTAAACTGCTGGTAGTTCTCCAATCGAATGAAATCGGTCCAGGGCTCGGGTGAAAAATCGAAGTCATCATCGTAGTCCAGGTTGTAGTCGATACGTGAGGTCTGGGATACGAGCGAGTACTGGCCCAAGTCCCACTGGAGTTTCAGGTTGTAGAAATTGACTTCGCTGATGTGGGTTGTTTCACCCGTCTTGGTAAGACTCGTAAACACATCCTCTCTGTCGTTCAGCACGCCTTCACCGTAGATCGGGTCGAGATTCGGATCGACGATTTGGTACGGAGTACCGAGACGCTTGTTGTCGCTGTGCTGATACGATCCGGAGACGCTGAAGGTCTCCCACGGATGTAAAACAGCCGTCGTGCGGGACGCGAAGTCGTCATCGATGGGCACGGATCTGCCGGTGGCCGTATTCTTGACCCACCCCGACGTATCGTTGTAATGGATGGCTTCCCGTACGGCGAACACGGGGGTGAACGGCAAATCAAACCCCAGATCGTAGGTTTCTCCGCCATCAACGAATTCGTGCGCCACGTTCACATCGGCGCCGTACTCTGCGCCGGGCTGTCGCGTGACCAGGCTGATTGCGCCGAGGCTGGTGTTTTTGCCGAGCAGCGTGCTGTCAGTTCCTTTGATCAATTCGGCCCGGTCTAAATCGAAGAAAGCGCTGGCGTAAAGACGCGCCTTGGCCAAGAACATGCCGTCCATGAACAGTCCGATCGACTCCTCGAACGCCTGCGATCTCGCCGGCGAGCCGATGCCGCGGAAGGTCAGCGCCATTCCATCATCGGGCGCACGCGAGAAAACCATTCCGGGGACGTAGTCGGCGATTTGAAACAGGTTCCGTACACCCGCTTGCGACATCTCATCTGCCGATACGGTATGGACGGTCAGCGGGACATCTTGGGACAATTCCGCGCGCTTCTGCACCGTGACGGTAATTTCCTCGAGCTGATCCGCGTCGGGCACCGCGGCACGGCCGGTTCCAATGACGCTCAACAGCAAGGCAATCACCCACAGCCTCGAGCGGCTCGTTTGCGATCTCACTATCGGCCACCTCCCTGTTTTAGCCTCGATGTCACTATAACCAGGGCGCGGGGCCTACGGGCGCCCGGCCGTTAGAACATCACGAATCCCTCATATGTGAGGTAATGCAACGTCCATGGACGAAACCCACCAGGTCCACGCCACGATCCAAAGTGGAGCTATTGCCGCGAAGAGCTTCACCCGGGTTGGGGTCAGTTCAACCGTTCCTCGCGTTGTTCCCCGCAATCCCGCCCGATACCATTTGAATTCGACCGGCTGCAGCAGCGCGACTTTCTCCGCGCCCCCGAGAATAAATACCCAGAAGGCAAACCCGACCGCGATGGCAAAAGTGCTTGCAAACCAGGCCAGGACATAAGGATTGCGATCCTGCGGCCTGAAGAAATACCAAACATTGGGCACTCCGCCGACGAGGATCGCCCATCCCATCACAACCCACGGTATATCCGAGACGATGACGAACCAGCGTCGCAAGGCGACTGCGCCCGCGCTCGCACGTGGGTCCGAAGAATCCATCGAAGCCAAGGAACGCATGCCGATCGCATAGTTAACGGCGGAAAGGGCCAAGCACAACAGCCAAAAATAGCGGCCGAGGATATCAAAGAGTTTCATTCAATGACCCGCGCCGGACTGTAGCGGGGGCCGGCGCACGAAAAAAACGCAGCCTACGGCAAAGAGCGAGATGATGGCGCCGCAGAGAAAGCCCGCCCGCACGCCGCCCGACAGCGCCTCTAGGGGTCCGACCCCATTTGCCGTGAGCGCCGTCGCCCGTGCCGACATCAAAGCCACGAACAGCGCCACACCGGCCGCGCCGGCAACCTGCTGCAGGGTGCCGATGACGGCGCTGCCGTGCGAGTAAAGGCTCGGCTTCACCGATGACAAGCTGGTGGTAAAGAGCGGCGTGAACAGGAACGCGAAACCGACACTCATCACCATGTGACCGGCGAGGATATTGCCCACCCAAGTGGTCGGACTCAGCAGCGTCATCGCCCACAGCACGGCACTCACGACGATGACGCCGGGAACCATCAGCCTGATGGGCCCGGCTTTATCGTACAAGCGGCCGACGTGGGGACCCAGCAAGCCCATCAGCAGGCCTCCCGGCAACAACAGCAATCCGGTTTGCAGGGTACTGAGTCGCAGCACATTCTGCAGGTAGATCGGCAGCAAGATAATGGTGCCGAACAGCGCCATCATCAGGCTCGCCATGAGCAGCACCGACACCGTGAAATTACGCGACTCGAAGGTCCGCAGGTCGAGCAGTGGATTGCCTCTTGCCTGAAGCGAGATCTGCCGGAAGATAAACACCGCCAGGAACACCGCGCCGACCGCGCTGAAAATTCCGGCTGGAAGCGTTCCCGGTCCGGCCGCGGCGCCGATATGACTGAGTCCGTAGACGATGCCGCCGAATGCCACAGCCGAGAGGATGACCGAGATTCCATCGAGCGGCGCATGCCGCGGCGTCGTCACGTTCTGGATGCGGCGGGCGCCCAGTATCAGCGCCCCGATCGAAATGGGCAGCACCAGCAAGAACATCCAGCGCCAACTGAGATAGTTGAGAATGACACCCGAAATCGTCGGACCGATCGCCGGCGCCACGGAGATGACCGTGGATATGAAGCCCATGGTCTTGCCGCGAGTTTCGGGCGGTGCCAGCGTCATGACCGTGGTCATCAGCAGCGGCACCATGATCGCGGTCCCGGATGCCTGAATGATGCGGGCGAGAATCAGCACCTGAAGATTCGGAGCCAGCGTCGCAACCAGCGTACCCAGCGTGAACAACGACATCGCGCAGACAAAGATCGGCCGCGTGTTCATCCGCTGCAGAAGAAACCCCGTGACGGGAATGACCACCGATACGGTGAGCAGAAACGCCGTAGTCAACCATTGCACGGCACCGGCCGTGACATTGAGGTCGCGCATGAGCCGTGGGATCGCCACTGCCATGAGCGTCTCGTTGAGAATGACGACGAATGTGGCAACCAGGAGGAGATTGATGACCAGTCGGTTGCGTCCTGCGGTGTCGGCGACCGCCGGTACGACGGCGGGGTCCGCAGACAGGTTGGCAGTGCTGGCTGAATTGTCGGTCAAATCGAACTCCCCGCTATCCGTCGCTTCACGGACTCTACTGTTAAGGGGCCCTGCGTTCTGCCGGCGGATGTCCTACCGGCCGCGCCCGCAACGCAATATCCCAGAAATCAGGTCCCCGCTGTCGGCAATTCGCGCTTTGGCTATACTTAAGGGTCACGAGTCACCAACCCACGCACGGAAGTCCGCTCATGGCAGCCCCCAAACTCGCAACTCTGCAGCAACCCCCTTTTCAATTGTCCCTGCGGATCAAGCATCCATCCATGGATCCCGCGGACATTTCAAAAGAGCTCGGCATCAAGCCCGAGCATTCTTTCCGGGCCGGCCAGCCACGCCAGTCGAAAAGCGGGCTCGTGCCGGCTGCAGTTCACGCCGAATCGTATTGGCTGGCTCGTCTAAATCCTGCTTCGTGGATCGGCAATCCACCCTTTGCGGAACAGCTCAACCTAGCGATCATTCAAGAGCATATCGACGCAGCCATTGCTCGAAATCTCACGGGGGCGCTCAGCATGTGCGCGGGACGCTTTAATAAAGCCCATGCCGCGTGGCTACAGGCAGTTCGCTCCGCGGGGGGCGAAATCGGACTGCTCGTGACACTGTCCCCCGCCGCCGTGAATACCTTTAGCCTGCCGCCGCAATTAAGTCGCATCTTCGGCGACCTCGGGATCACGCTCGAATTTGAAATCACGAACGACTAATTGCCGCGGCTCGGACGAGCTGGGCCGCAGCGCGACGAAGGCGTCGAGCAGGCGCGCGCTTAGGCTTTTAACATCGCCTGCAACTTAGGTTTTCAGCGTCGCCTGCGACTCGAGCTTGTCGCTCGGTGTCCCCGCCTTCGGCTGCATGAAGTGTCCTTGAATCTGAACAGTCCCGCCCGAAGGCTTGAAGAAAGTCATCTTCTCGGCCACTTGGCAGCTTGAATACTGCACGTCGTACACCAGCGTTGTCGTGGATCCCGCGTTCGTTCCGATCGAATTGAACACATTCCAGGTGGTGAGCGAATGCGTCTTAGGCGTACCGCATCGGGTGCGTTGGTTCTCAAGAAAGGCCCGCCAGTCCGCACGCGGCGTAACCGCGTAAAATCGGGCGGAATAGAGCGAAAGAGCGCCCTCGACATCGCCCGCCTGCATTTTCGCGAAATATTGCTCCGCCAGTTGTTGCGCTTCCGCTTTATCCTCAGTGAAATTGCAGCCCAACGCCGCGCAGAGCGTGACCGCCATGATGGCAACTCGCGTCGCTCGCTTGAGCATCGATTTTTTCACAGAGCTCAATCCTTGACCTGGATTACATGACTCGATCCCTTGCTGCATCCTGTCATAAGTTCACAGCCCACGCCGCAAACGCTCATGTCGTTTGTGATTCACTTCTCAATCCATCAATTGCCGGGTCCCACTAGCCGCTCCATTTGCAGTTCGATCATACCGTCGCGCTGGCGAATCTGCTCCCGCCCCGTGTAACGAAAGCCGTTGCGCTCATAGAAATGTCGTGCACGGTCATTCCCTAGGATCACCTGCAGCCGTACCGATGCGGCGCCTTGCGAATTAGCCCACGCGAGAACCGCTGCCACCAGGGCATCTCCAGCTCCCGAACCCCGCAGCGCGGGGCTCACCCACATGGCCATGAGGTGAACGACTGCAGCATCGATCTCATCGGGTACGCCCGCGACCATGCCGCGCGCGCCTGCTGCATCTTCCAAGAAAAAAATGGCACCCGGCGACAACCAGCGCTCCCATTCCGCTGCCGATCGCGCGAGTTCTCTTTCATAGGTTGAGCCAAATGCAACGGGCGAGTCACTCAGCGCCTGCAGCCGAAGCTCGCGCAGAATTGGCTCGTCCCCCAAAGCGGCGCGCCGAACACTTCGCTCGATGCTCACTTAGTTCACATTCGCACGCAGCCGATCGGCGGCGGATTTCAGGTCTCCTTTCGCCTCTTGCAGCCTGCCGGCGCGTCCTAATCCAAACGGCGGCATGTTGACATACACATTTTCGTAGCCGCCCGGCGCTATTTTGTACGTCTCGTGCCAAATCCCCACCGATCCGTTGGTACCGACCGCCTTATTGAAAGCCTGCCAAGCCGGCAAGTGCGCAGCCTCTTTCGATTTGGCGTAGGCCATTAAGTGTTCGGTCGAGCGCCAATACTGCAGCAGGATGATCGTGCGCGAAAACCACATTTCAGCATGAAGGAATCCTCGCTCCGGCTGCCGATGGAGCTCATTCAACATCCGCGGCATCGCCACTACCACCGGCCACCACTTGTGGATGAGCAGTGGCCGATTGATTCTCATGCCAATGAGAAAGACGACAAAGCCGCCTTCCAGATTCGCGGTGAGCCGATCACGGTGAATCATCGCCGCCCTCCTTCAGGTTCCTCATGATGCTTACGGGTCCTCTGTGAGGCTAAGCCTCAGTCCCTCAAGGCCTCAGGGGTGATGTCGCTTCCTTCCCTACGACCGTCGACCACTCGCGAATATGCCATCGGGTAACCAGGCCTCCGATCACGTAGGGATCCGATGCCACAAAACGCTCCGGCACGGCTTTTGAGTCACATCGGAACAACAATGCAGCGCCGTCCACCGGATCGGCATAAGCACCGGCGAGGATCAGTTCCCCTCGCTCCTGCGACTTCCAGGCTGCCAACAGGTGCGCCGTTCGAAATGGCGCGCGACGTGTGACGTAGTCAGGGACGAATTCGTAGAAAAGGAAATAATGCATGCATCCTCCTTCGTCTGTTCGATGGACTACCCGCGCTACCGAATCCACTCATCATCGGCCGCAACGGACCGATGTGAACGCATGACGTTCACCATGCGTTTCTCCACCCGCCCGGTGCAACGCGCCAGTGTTATCGGCGCCCACTTACTCATAGGATGACCCCAGATCAATCTCGTTAAACTGCACCCCCGCCTCGGACCGATCGTCACTCGATTGCCTATTTCAACGCAAGAAATGCCGGTCGATTTTGCAGGACATACGCAAGCCCGTCGTTTGTGGCCCACCCACGCGATCGGCATGGAGTAGGAATGCCCACTCCGGCCATCTGACGGAGCCTCTCGCGCACCAAAAGCGGGTCGCTTGCTTGTTGTCTGGATTGTGCAAACCACGAGTTTACGTCAAGACGTTTTGGTGTTATGTCACCGTCTTGACATACATTCATGCGGCACATATCCACTCTCAACCAATGTCTTCAACGGTTGAAACAGCATCTCCGGCATTTCCGACCAGGCGAACCAAGCCCAGCGCTCGCACTTGGCCGGTTCCAAAACTTCCGCCTCACCGGCCAAGGCAGCCGCCTCCACAAAACAGGTGACGTAGTGCTTGCCCTCCTCGGCCATAACATCATTTGTGTACGGAGCTGGACGCACAACACTAAGATCCAATCCCGTTTCCTCTAGGACTTCGCGGCGAGCACAACTCTCAACCGTTTCGCCCCACTCGAGGTGCCCGCCTGGAAGCGCCCACGCACTTGCTCCGTGCGAGCCCCGGCGCAGGCCTAACAACACCTTGCCGCCGCGCACGATGACGACCCCCACTCCTACTTGTGGTCTTGTCACTTGCTCCGGATTTCCTGGCCGTCTGCGCATGGTCAGTATCTAACGATGAGGTTGCTCCGATGCCGGCTTCGCATATTTGGCAATGAACTCGCCGGCAAGCGCTCGACCCATTGCCAGACGTCTCACCTTGACCCGATATTCTTGGGAATATGGTCGTGCGCCTTCGATATTACACCGGAGCGCGCGGCGAAGATCACGCCCGATGCTGCGAGAGTTTCAAGCGCGTTCCGCGGCTCACGTGTCCGCCGATCGCCGCCCTTCTATCTTGCGGCTTTCCATACCCGCAAACCAGCGCCCCGTTTCTGTCGCCCCGAACAGGCGCCGGTCGCTGTCACGGCGGTCGGCATTCTTAAAGTACCGACACGAACAATTGGTCGGCGCCGTACAACCCATTAGCGGCAGGCGCGGTGCCGCGCGCAGGAGATATGATCTGCCCATGGCCTGCTTTGCCGCCATACAGCACATCGCGCCGGGCGCGATCTCGACAGCACGGAAATCGCCGCTGCTGTTCGGCCGCTTGGAATTAGCGATTCGCATCGATGGCTTTGCGGGCCGCTGGCCCGAACTCTTGCCAAACAGCGCTTTCAGAAAAGCGATCATGACTTCATCCCGCTGATCGACTTATGCAGCAAACGATTTGTTATTACGCGCACCAAATTATTTCTCACCTAGTGCTTAAGATTTTGCGCTCTACCATCGATGACAACAGTGCCACAACATGACGGTAATCGGAGACAGTCACTTGTGCGCATTGAGATGCCTGCCTCACAGTAGGACGCCGTAAGTTAAATCATCGGATTTGGCCCGGTCATCCTTTTGTAGTCTTGAGCGCTCAGGGTCTCACCGATTACATCGCGCTGCGAGACCTGTGAGGACGCCGGACGCCCCACAGAGGGGCGACGCTCATCGCCCACCGCTCCACTCCGGTGCGGCGGCCGCAAGATTAGGCATTTGTAAGTTTGGAACTTTCACTTCTTTACATTTTCCTAATGCCGAGTGCCTTCGAACGCAGTTATAGTTTATGCATCCGATCTGCCAAGGAGCGACATGCGAGAACCCACCCTTAAATTTTCCGTGACCTGCCCCGACTGTGCACTCGAGTCGGTGTCTGAAATGCCGATTGCGGTAATCGCCAGCGGCTTACTCTCCGGCAAGAGCCTGCGCCTTTATTGTAAATGTCACGATCGCTACTGGACCGCGACCTTCACTGAGCGCGAGCAGTTGCGAAGATCTCTGGCGCTGCTCAAGGTCGATACTCACGCCAACCGATTCCCGCGGCATGCAGAACAATCCGCCCCAGCTTCCGAAGAGTCATTACTTTTAACGCAAAGCTAAGGCCAGGCTCTTCGACTTGACGCTAAACGTCGTTCGCACCGGCAGTGACGAAGTAATGCTGGACCTGCGGTTCGAACTCCAGGAGAAACTCTTTGTCTTCCGGGTAGTACTTGGCCTTGAGCAGATCCTCGCCGGCGAAGGCTCGAATGCTCTCCTCCGAGTCCCAATGCGTGACAGCGAGAAAGTGCGTGACGGCACCCTCGTCCCGGCGCATGACCTCAACGCTCAGGTTGCCTGGAACTGATCGATAGTCAGGGATCGCCCGCTCCTTAAGAAAGCGCGAATATGCATCCGCCTTGGGGCGGGTCGTACGACCATGCCAAATACGACAGATCACAGTATCCCCTTGTCAGGTCCAGCGGCGACGTAGTCGCTGGCTCCTAACTCCGCTCGAGGATTGGCTCGCCGCCGTCACGGTTTTGGCACATGACTGAATGTGCTGGCCACGATGCGGCGTTCTTCTTCGTTCGAAACCGCTTGGATGGCTGCGACAGCCGACTCATACGAGACGCGGTGTGCGGCAGCCGCGCCGGCCGCGGACGCGGCGTGCGCGTGAACGACATGAACAAACGCCGTTTCCCAGTCGGGTGCTCCAACCCTCAAGAAGTACTCCCGCATTTCCTCCGCATAACGCAGCGCCGGCTTGCCGAAGCCCAGCAGCGCGTGGACCTCCGCCAGAAGCATGGTCGCGCGCATCCGGTTGAGCTCGGTTCCGACTTTCACCCAGTGCCAAGCCGAGGCGTGCGCGGCTTGAAGCATTTCTTCGTCCTCCGCGGCGCTGCGAGCTTGCACGGAGAGATCCCAGGCTCGGTTATTACTCGCGGCAGCGAACCTGCGATGCCACGCAGCCGCTTCTTCAGGAGATTTTACGTCACTCACGTCTACTCCTCATTTCCGTAGCGACCAGCGTGGCCGGCGTGCGCCGAGACGGGCGTTTGTCGCATTTCCGCGCGCCCCCAGGTCCTGCTTACGATTCCCAGTCGATCTGCGTTGGCTTTCCGCTCATCGGATCATATTCCAAGATGTCGCCATTGCTTAAGGATTTGCCGGTCAAGGCCAAAATGAACGCCCAGTGACTGACCAACAGTGTGGTTTTGGCGTCCTCCCGCGCCGCCATCAGAGCTCGAAAAGTGTCCGCCCTCAGCGTAGTTGCCTCCAATGTCTCCACGGGTTTCGACCACCAGGCCGAAGGTAAATGTTTGAAATCATGGTGCGGAAATCGACTCGCCAACAGCTGAGGGTGACTGCCGACATCGCAGACAAACGCCGCCCGTTCGCGCACCTCATGCATGATGTCGACGCGCACCGGGTGAATCTTCAGTATCGGCTCCGCTGTTTGCAGCGCGCGCATGTAAGGCGAAATGATGATGCGCGTCAACGAAACTGCCGCCAGTTGCGCCGCCGCGGCATTCGCCTGGGCGACGCGCCCAACTCCGTCAACTCCGGATCTTCTATTCCCGGGTCGATCCGGGTAGGTGTGAAATGTAAGTTAAAGTAGCTTTGGCCGTGACGCAGTAAAAACATAATTCCCTAGCGCTGAGCGTCCATGTGAAGGTCCAACCACTGACGCGACTGCGTCAGAGCCTTTGGCGCGACCCGATACACGCGCCTAAGCGGACCTGTCGAGTCGGCGCAGTTCGTCGGGCGAGCCGCGCGATTAAGCAGGAACGTACGTCAACCTGATTACATCCCCGCCAATGCGCTCGCTCGCCACAAAGCGGAGCCGCGGCCGCGGGCCGGCGAAGAACGGCTGGCCAGACCCGAGCACGATGGGATGGATGTAGAGTCGATACTCATCAATCAGACCCAGGTTGGTCAGACTCCCTGCCAGGTTTGGTCCGGCTACGTCGATCTCCCCTTCCAACTGAGCCTTCAGCCTGCGGATCACCGTCTCGAAGTCATCCTCGATGAGTGTGGCGTTGGGTCCGACCGACTTCAACGAGCGCGACACAACCCACTTCCGCTGGCTCCGCCACAGCGCCGCGAAGTCGCGGTCCTGCGCGTCCCAATCCGCAAGATCATCGTCCCAATAACGCATGATCTCGTACATGCGGCGACCGTACACCGCGCCCGCCAGGCCGCGCGCATGCTCCATGAAGTGACGAGCGAGCGCGGGATCGGGCGGGCCGATTTTCATGTGATCAACGTAGCCATCCAGGGACTGGTGCAGTCCATACACGAGCTTTGCCATGCTACAAAACCTCCAACCCAGGTTCTTCAGGATAGTTTAAGCCGACGTCGAGGTTGGAAACGATCTTCGTGTCGGATATTTCAAACCGAGACACTACCTGTTATAAAACGCGCAAATCATCAGGAGCCGATATGATCAACGGCGGACATGTCATCCTTTATTCGAAGGATGCCGACGCGGACAGGCAATTCATCAAGAATGTATTGAAGTTCAAATACGTCGACGTTCACAACGGCTGGCTGACCTTCAGGCTTCCGCCTTCGGAAATTGCCGTTCATCCGTCCGACGAGAACGACATGCATGAATTCTATCTAATGACCGATGATTTGGATCTGGAAATAGCCTCGCTCAAGAAGGCAGGCGCGGCCTTACGCAATACTTTCGTCCGCGCGCTCTTTTTGGCTTGCCGCTGCGGGGTACGCCAGGCACGCGCTGAACTCGCTGCCTTCACCCGCCAGCATATAGACGAAGCCGCACAGACCCGCCGCGCCGCCGATGATCCAGCTTGCGGCGCCCGGCGCACTAAACCACCGCAGTGCCCCGAAAGTGCCGGCAAAACAAATTGCGGCACACACCAACGCGATGCCGAGCGTGGCGATCAGCCAGGCCGTCAACTTTTCCACTTGGCGCGACATGGCTTCACCCGCGCCCCACCGGGCGAAGTGATAGGCAAATACACTCATGCCGACTATGCCCATGAGGACGAGTCCGGTTTGCAGCGCCGGTCGGCGCGTCAGCAGTTGATACAAGCACAACAGGCCCCCGACCAGAATCACGAAGATTGAGCCGAGGTACAGTAATTCGAAAACCCCGCGACGCAGTACTTCGCCGGCCCATCGCCGCTCTTCGCGCAGATCGCGCACGGCAGCGGCAGCGCCAGCTGTCAACCGCAGTCCCGGCGCTGCTCGATCGTATGGCATCCTTCACGCAACTCTCCCTGGCACCCAAACCCGCCCAAAGTGTCAGTCGGCGTGTCTGCGATGTGAGCCCGGCGCGGAGTCTTTATATTGGTTCGAAGTGAACAGCCCCCGCCGTAGCGCCGGATCATATCAAGATTGAGAGCGCCTGCGCACGGTGCGATGCGTATGAGCGGACGTGCAACAGCTCTTGATTATGTTTCTCTAAGGCTGTCCGCCGCCGCCCGACGACCCATAGATTTGACCCGTCGCAAAACTGGCCTGATTGTCCGCAAGCTGCACGTAGATCCCGGCGAGCTCGGCCGGCATCCCCGCCCGTCCCAACAGCGTTTGACTCCCGAACTTTCGCTGCTTCTCGGGAAACGCACCGCCGCTCACCTGCAGCGGCGTCCATACCGGCCCCGGCGCCACGCCGTTCACGCGAATTCCCTTGGAGGCCAGCTGCTTGGAGAGCGATTTGACGAAGTTCATCGTTGCTGCTTTCGTCTGCGCATAGTCGTAGAGTTCCGGACTCGGATCGTAGGCTTGCTCGGACGCTGTTGCGATAATGCATGACCCCGCCGGGAGTGACGGCAACGCCGCCTTGATAATCCAAAACGGCGCGTAAATATTGGTCTTCATGGTCCAATCGAACTGCTCGGTGGAAATATCGAGAATCGACTTATTCGCCTGCTGCCTTCCAGCGTTGCTGACCAAAATATCCAGGCCGCCGAGTGCTTTGATTGCCTGGGCGACCAAGGACTCGCAAAAAGACTCATCGCGAATGTCGCCCGGAATTGCCACTCCCTTCTGGCCCGCCTCGCGGATCAGCGCAATCACCTCGTCCGCATCCGCCTGCTCATCCGGATGGTAATTGATGGCGACATCGGCGCCCTCGCGCGCAAAGGCGATCGCCGCCGCGCGGCCCATGCCGGAGTCGCCGCCCGTGATGAGTGCTTTTCGTCCTTTGAGCCGGCCCGAGCCGCGATAAGTTTTCTCGCCGTGATCGGGACGGGGCTGCATCTTCGACGCCAGGCCCGGCCATGGTTGGTGCTGCTCGGGGAAGGGAGGTTGCGGATACTTGGTTCGCGGGTCGCCGGCGTCCTGCGCGCTCATGGTCGTGGCTCCGGGCGGGATCTTTCATTTTCGGGAATTTCATCCGGTCCCGTGGCACCGGGACCCTGATCTTCCCCGCTCAAGCGCCGCGGCACCGGGCCGCCTCCCTCTTCAGGGTCAATATTCTCGTCCTCGCCGGGCAATTCATCCTTGGAACCATCGTTCGAGGGCAGCGGGGGTTCGTGAATATCCTCGCCTCGCGGAGGCAACGGAGGTTCACGCACGTTATCAACGGGACTGAATATGCCTTTCATAGACAGGGCTCTCCGACAAAGGGGTTTTCGCGGTCTTCGCATCGCCGCAACTACGAGGTCACGGCGCCATGGGGCCGCAACACCACTGCGCCGCGGCACCACGTCGTCATGGTGCCCAATCAGGCCGAAGCTTTCTGTAGGCAGGTCTCCCTAACGAACGTCAGCCGCAAAGCTAGCGGTCGCGCAGCTTGGTGGTGAAGAAGTCCGCCACGGACTGATTGAAGGCGCGATGAAAGGCGGCGCGATCGAAGCCCATCGGATCCTGGCAAATTTGCGGCGCGGCTGCGGCCAAGGCATCGCTGCAGGGCGCCAGAAACGCGAAGTGATCGGCGCCTTGCACGAGGTGCGATTCCGGATGCACCTTGAGATTATCGCGGACCACTGCGCCGTTCCAAGCATCCGGCGCCTGGCTATCGTTTTGCGCGTGCCACAGTTGAATCGGCACGCTGACCTCGCGTAGGTCACCAGGACCGAATAAATAACTCGCCGCGGGTGCCGCGATGACCGCCGCCTTGATGCGCTCATCATGAATCCAGCGAGGCGCTTCCGTGCTGGGACTCAATTGATCGCCGCGCGCCCTTTTGATGAACGCGCACTCAGGCGCGCCCGGCGTGGACTCGCAGAGCTGCGCCATCCGCGCGATCTCCGGTGTACCGCCGACCAAAACCAAGCCGGTAAATCCGCCGAGCGAAAAGCCAAACAGCCCGACACGCCGGGCATTCAAGTTCAAGCTGCCCGGCCACGACGACAGCGCCCAATCAAGCGCCGCCTTGATCTGCCGAGGTCGGTCGAGCAGATCAATTCGATTTCCGGCATAGCGTTGATCTTGAGTGTTATCGCCGATATGCGTCACCGCCAGCACCACGAAACCCGCGCGGGCCAACGCGTTGGCCGTGTCGATGTGGCTGGACAACGATCCACCCGTGCCGTGCGAGATCAAAATCAGCGGCAACCCTTGGCCCGCGATCGGAGCATCCAGCGCCACGTCTTGCGCGAACATTCCAAGCGGATGGGCCGCAGGTCGCGTGTTGCTGGGGTACCAAATACCAGCCTGCATCGACTTGCCGTCGCGATCGGGTATCGTGACCTGCTGAAAGCCCACTGCCGCGAACGACTCGCCTGCGAGCAATTCTCCGAACAGCAGCAAACTCGCCAACACATATTTCACTTCGTCCACTCCAATCCGTAGTTCGCTCTCTGAATTCCAAGTTCCTCAGCCCCGCACATCCTCCAAGAAAATAGACTCGATAGAGCAGTCAAACAGGCGAGCCAGTTGGAATGCAAGCGGCAAACTGGGATCGTACCGGCCGGTCTCAATCGCATTCACGCTTTGTCTGGATATGTTGAGCTTTTGGGCCAAGTCCGCTTGGCTCCAATCGCGTTCCGCGCGCAGAACGCGCAGACGGTTTTTCATTGAACGCTTCGTAGCTGAATTCGGATCGCGACGGCTGCGACAACGACGAACAGATCAATGCCGGCCAACGGCAACAGTTGGCCGAGCTGCGGCATGTAAGCGCTGAGGCCGCCCAACACGACCAGCGTCACGAGCGTCACGCCGAACGACCAAAGAAGTGCCTGCATCACAACCATGCGGACATACTCATCCGTCTCGCGCGCGATATAGCGGCCGGCCACAATCATCATCAGACCGATCGGAATCGCCGGCAGGACGGCAAAGACGTACCGCCACGTATCCGTTGCGACAGATTCGTCGATGAGCTCGCGCTTCAACACAGAAATCAGGACCAGCAAGCTGATGCACCCGCTCAGTAAGCCGGTCGTTCGCCGTTGTAGCCGGCTGAAGCCTCTTTTGCATAGCGGCATGACATGTTACCTTTCCTAAAAGACAAGGAAACTTTACATTTATCCCGCTACCTTGTCAACGACGTCCGTTGAGGTCGTCGTGTTCGCCGCCGTGCTCAGCGTGCTGCTGATCTGCATGCGGCGTCTGAAAGACTTGAGATCAAATGCAGCGTGATTGCAACGCCTCGCACACCGTGTCGATTTCAGCTTCGCTGTTGTAGTAGTGCGGCGAAATGCGCAGCGCGGAAACGGCCTGCTTTTCGGCCATGTCAATCACCGCATCCTCACGTAGCGCCGCGGAGGTATTGATGCCGCGGGTGCGCAACTCCTTGACCACCTCCGATGCGTGCCAACCGCGAATTTCCACCGTCACGATCGCCCCCAAATCCGCGCCGCGATCGAGCACACGAAGGCCCGGTCGATCAGCCAGCGCCGCTCGGATTTCGGCCGCCAGTTCGCGCGCCCTTCCGCCGCCGCGAAGCACACCGACTTGACCGGCATACCGAGCCGCCTCGCCGAGACCGAGCACAAGTGCGACGGAGAACTCCCAGTTTTCGAAGCGCCGTGCGTCGGCGGCAAGCTCAAAGGAATTTTGCGTGCTCCAGCTTGCGCCGCGCATGTCGATGTACAGTGGATGTTGGCCGCGTTCGATGACTCGATCTGCGACGTACAAAAATCCGATGCCGCGCGGTCCGCGCAAATATTTTCGCGCCGTCGCGGCCAGAAAATCGCAGCGCAATCGAGCGACATCGATCGGCAGCAGCCCAACGGCCTGGCAGGCATCGATCAGGTACGGGACGCCAGCTGCCGCAGCGGCCTCGCCGAAGGCCTCGACCGCTTGAATCAGGCCGGAATTCGTCGGAATCCAGGTAACCGCCAGCAACCGCACCCGCGGATTGCGCAGCAGTTCGCGCACCGAATCCGGATCGGCGCCGCCGCTCGGGAGGTCCGCCGCGCGCTGCACGACCACACCATGGCGGCGCGCGAGAGAAAGATAAGCCAATTGATTTGAAATATAGTCGTTTCGCGTCGTGACAATGACGTCGCCGGGCTGAAAATCGAAACTTGAAAGCGCCTGAAAAAAAGCCACCGTGGCGTTTTCAACAACGGCCACATTGCGCGGCGCGCAGCCGAGCAGGCTGCCGACCGACGCGTACACATTGCAGATCGACGCCGCCGCTTCAGCCTCCGCCTCGTAGCCGCCTTGCAGGAACTCACGCTGCAGATGGTTTGTAATCGCACCCAGGACCGGCTTGGGCATGAGGGCCGCGCCCGCGTTGTTCAAATGCACGCGGCCGGCGACCCCGGGTGTATCCTCCCGCCACTGAGAAAGTTGCTCGTCCATCGGCCTCGCGCTTGGGTGGTCGTAGTAACCTTCAGAGCGTATCGGGTACCGATGCATTCTGCCAAATCGTCTTCGACTCAAAATGAACGCCAATCGGGAGATGCTTTGAAAAACTCACGCAGACGTTTCCTCACCCACGCCTCCTTGGGCGTTGTCGGCGCCGCCCTCGGCCGCGAAGCCGCCGTGGCGCAAAGCCCAACACCGGCGGGCACGCCGCCCCCCGGCGCGCCCTCGGCATTCGCCACTTCTGCTCCGGTGGGGCCCGAAGTTTCTGCCGCCACCTTTCTAGAAGCCGAGAAATTGATGCAGATCCAATTGACCGCTCAGGAAGCGCGTGAGGCTGCCGGCAGTTGGCGTGAGGCCATGGCTCCCTTGTATGAGCGTAGAACAGGGCCTAAAAAAATCCAGTTGGAAGCTTCGCTGGCGCCGGCGACCCGCTGGCAGCCCGATCAAATCGCGCAAAAGACCGGGCTCGGTCGAAACCTCTTTGTCCCCAGCCGGATCGCGGAGCGGCCGCTGCCGGCTCACGATGCCGACATCGCTTTCGCATCCGTGGCACAGCTGTCGCGCTGGATCGAGACGCGCCAGCTCTCCTCACTGCGACTCACTCAGATCTATCTCTCGCGCTTGGAGCGCTACGATCCCAAACTTCGGTGCGTCATCACGCTGACGCGTGAGCTGGCGCTCAAGCAGGCCAAAGCCGCGGACGCTGAGATTGCTGCCGGAAAGTATCGCGGCGCTCTGCATGGCATCCCCTGGGGAGCGAAAGATCTCCTCGATACCGCCGGCATCGCAACCACCTACGGCGCCGAACCCTTCAAGAATCGTAAACCCGACAAAGATGCCGCCGTAGTTCACCGCCTTCATGAAGCCGGCGCCGTACTCGTGGCCAAGCTGAGCTTGGGAGCGTTGGCCCTCAACGATATTTGGTTCGGCGGACAGACCATGAATCCCTGGCTGCTCGAGGAAGGCTCCTCCGGATCCAGCGCCGGTCCGGGTGCGGCCACGGCCGCGGGTCTGGTCGCTTTTGCCGTGGGAAGCGAGACCGGCGGCAGCATCGTGGCGCCGAGCATGCGCTGCGGGGTCGCGGGGCTGCGGCCGACCTATGGCCGCGTGGCGCGCACCGGCGCGATGACTCTATGCTGGTCGCTCGATAAGTTGGGGCCGATGGCGCGCAACGTCGAAGACACGCTGTTGGTCCTGCATGCCATCTCGGGCCCCGACAAAGCGGACGTCGCTTCCGTAGCGAGTACATTGGACTATGACGCGAATGCGCCGGTCACCGGACTGCGCGTCGGCTATTTTCCGCAGTGGATGAAGCAGGCCACCCCGGTGGACCGCGCAGCGCTCGACGCCCTGCGCAAGCTGGGCGCGACTTTGACCGAGGTGACGATTCCCGACTGGCCGTATGACTCGCTCAACGTGATCCTATTCGCGGAAGGCGCCGCGGCTTTCGAAGAACTTACCTTGAGCGGCGGCGTGAATCAGTTGAAGATGCAGGTCCCCGATGCGTGGCCAAACATCTTCCGGCAATCCAGATTCCTCTCCGCGGTGGATTTTGTTCAAGGCGATCGACTCAGGCGCAAGGTCGCGCTGGAAATGGCGCGAGTCTTTTCCGAGGTCGATGTACTGCTGGTGCCCTCACTGCAAGACGAAATACTGGTCATCACCAACGCCACCGGACATCCCTCGCTCACGCTGCGTGCCGGCTTCGTCGAAGTCTCCGAGGCCCGCAGCGACTGGGCACCGGATCCCGCGCATCCCTTGCCTAAATTCAATCCACCGCGACGCGTACCTCACGGCGTTACGCTGATCGGCCGCCTTTTCGACGAAGGCACCATCGGACGCCTCGGGCTGGCCCTGGAGCGATCGTTCGGCGTGGCGGCCGAAAGACCGCCGGGCTTCGACACCTAGTCGCGGGCCGCGGCTCAGAGGATCGGCATTAGTGGCCGATCAGATGCAAAGACAAAGCCTTCCAGATTGGGTTGCCCAGCAGTCGCAATGCAGTGAATTGAAGCGCGAGCATCCACACCGCACCGGCGACATATGCTGGATGCAATGTTCGACGCGTCGCCAAATCGTAGACGCCGAGCCCCAGCAACAGCAGATCGCTCCCCAGATAAAGGTTGCCCCAGTCTCCCAGCGCGAAGGGGGCGGCCATTGCGCCGTTCAAGAGCCTCGCAAAGCCCGCATCGCTGATGTAAATCAGTCCGAGCAACATCAGGCGCTTATGCGCGGCCGAGCGCGCGCGCAGCAGCAGTCCCGCACCTGTCAGACCCGAGAACGCAAGAATGTCGGTGAGTTGAACGGCCAAGAATTCCGGCGTCTGGCCGGTGGCGGCAAATCGATGCGCATCGACGACCAATGCGGTTGCCGGACCGAGCACCACCATGAGCGCGGCAAGCACTACGCCTGCGAGCCCCAAGCGACGATGGATGTCCGGACGCCCTTGTCGAATCAGCGCCACCTGCACCGTGAACAGCGCCAGCCAACCAACGAAGGCAACCGCGTGAAAGTGGACGATCAACGGGTAGTCGAGCCCGAACTTGCTCACATGATTGAAGGTGTCGGTTCCAAAGCCCGACAGCACGGCGACCCAGACCATCACCGTGAAAAGAAGAAATGCGTTCCGGTCGGAGCGTGCGCGTGCTGGAAATCTGCCGAGAGCGATTGTTGTTATTTTGGCTTGCCTCGTTCGAAGAGTCTCGACCTCATTCCTGGGTGTTCATTCGCCAAGGAGCAAGGTCGTTACAAGAATAACGCATTCACCCGACCGTGGGGCCCGCATTTCGCGCCGGCTCCTCGTGCACGGCGTGGCGGTCGGCTCCGACTTACCGAAAATGCTTTCACTTCGACAGGAACATTCGCCCGGCGAGCCAGATGAGCGCGGCAAAGGTGGGATAGGCACTCAAGCCCAGACCCAGTGCCCGTGCAACGGGCGCGATGAGATAGCCGATCCAGAACAACGCACGGCCGACAACGAAAAAGACGGCCATCGCCGGAATCAGCATCAACTTCTCATGCGGCAGCGCCAGCGCCAATCCCGCCCAGGCAATCGCGGCGAGCACCGTCTGCTCGAGCGTATTTAGATTGTAGCGCAGCGTGATTTCGATCAGCCGGCTTTGCGGGGTGCGCGCACCGTCGATGGCGTCGGCCACGAAAAATCGCTGATTGGCCACCACGACAATTCCGGCGAACAGAGCCAGGCCCGGCAACAGCAACCAGTGCGCCACGAATGCGAGCCGCGAGGCGGGATCGTCGCCCTCGGGCAACGGTAGGTGCAGATCCGCGAGGCGCAGCCACACGGCCAGCAACGTGACGACTGCCGTCATCACTCCGATTGCGACGAATATCTGTTTGCGTAACATGGTTTCAATTTCCCGTGGCGCTCGCTTGTGACCCTGGGATTCGCCCGCGCGCCAGTCTAGACTTATACAAGAAATACTTCGGCGCGACTGAAGTTCGCGCCGCTTACGGAGCGGGCCCCTTCGCACCGTCATCCAGTTTCTTGCGCATGTCCTTGAAAAGATCCGTCTCCGGCTTGGGTGGATCCTTGCAGACCGTACCCATTTGCGGCAAACCCAATGTGGTAAGCCCATGGGTCGTATAAAAGCACTTGCTGTTCATCCAGGCGATGAGCTCGCCCCCCTCCGCGCGCTCCTCGTCGCCGCCCTGATGAGAATCGCGCACCCCGGGAGCGTTATTTCTCCACCACTGCAGCTGCGATTCCGAAGGGCCGGCGAGATTTCGCCACCGTCTTTCTTTCCCCTCCTTTTGCGCCTCGCGGCGCGCAGCCGCGTCGGCATCGGCGCTCAAGTCGAGCGGCAGCGTGATTGCGTTGCTCGGCTCGAGTGTCGCGGCCTCGGGTTGCCGCTGAATTTCAGGCAAGGCCTCCTTTCGCTTCGGAGTGTGCGTGGGAATTGAGGCTGCCGCAGCGACCGGGAGTCGCGCGGGACTTTTCAGAGAAAGCCAAACGAGCGCGAGCGGCGCTTCAACGGCGGGCGGGCGCCCCACTCGAATGGTGCCGGTCGCGAAAAGCAGCAGCCCCACGAGAACATGCAGGGCGACTACCGCAACGAACACGGCGACGCGCCATCTGTCTATTTCACCCGCATCTCTCCGCTTCACCGCGTGGCCTTAAGCGCATCCCTTCGTTTTCTAAGACTCCGGTGAGGTTGGACCTAAGGCTTGCTATCGAGTTCCGCGCCGCTCCTCATCGCGTTCAGATTTCTGTCCAGGCCTTCAGCAACCCGTGATAGTGAGCGGTTAGGCGCACCAGCGATTCCGGATCAGCCCCCGTCTGCGTCAGGCGCTGAATGGCGCCGTCAAGTTCGAACAGCTGCGCACGCCGCTCGTCTTCCCGGATCAGGCTCTGTATCCAAAACACGCCCGCCAAGCGCTCCCCACGCGTGATGGCATTCACGCGATGTCTGAGGCACGAGGAGTAGACGATCAGATCCCCCGCCGCGAATTTCGCGCTCTGGGTGCCGAAGTCACCCTCCACCACCAGCTCGCCGCCGTCATAGTCTTGAGGCTCGGCGAGAAACAAGGTCGCCGACAGGTCGGTGCGCATTTTTTGGGGACTCAAGGGGATCATGCGCACCGACCCATCGACATGCGTGCCGAAGTGCATTCCCTCGCGATAGCGATTGAACATCGGCGGATAAACTTTGTTGGGCAAAACCGCACTGATGAACAGCGCGTTGCGCTCGAGCTGCGTCAGGACAAAATTGCCCAGCTCGCGCGCCAGGGGGCTCGCTTCATGGAGCTGTTCATTGTGCTTCACCGGCGCGCCTTGATATCCGGCGGTCATGCGCCCATCCACCCACGGCGCCGTCTCGCCGCTGAGCGACGCGCGCACCGTGGCCAGCTGCTCCTCGCTCAATATTTTGGCAATGCGCAGGAACATCTGCAGCTCCCGCGCCTCAACGACCGGTCGCCGGAATGGCGCCGCCGCCGCAATCTAAGTTTCCCGCTTTGAGGCGCGCGGCGAGATTCTGCAGCGCGCGCGGTGCACCGGCCCGAGCAATCAGTTCGGCCACCGCCCGGCGCATCGCGGCCGTGCCACCGGCTGCGGCGCGTTCGAACCACGCCGCAGACTCCTCGAAACGCCCGGCCTTCAAGAGCAGGCTCGCCCAGTTGTATTGTCCGCGAAAGTAGCCGGCCTCCGCCGAGCGCCGGTACCAGTTGGCCGCAGCGCCCACATCGTGCGGCGTACCCCAACCTTCCTCGCAGCATCGCCCGACGAGGTTCATCGCACGCTCATGCTGCTGCTCAGCGGCCTTTAGATAGTAGAGATAGGCGAGAATTCGATCGCGCGCGACGCCGCGGCCGTCCAGGTACATATGGCCGAGGTTGTACTGCGCCCAGGCGTGCCCCAAATCCGCAGCACGCTGGAAGTGCTGCGCGGCGCCCGCGGCGTCTTCCGCGCTGCCCCAGCCGTTATCGAGGCAGCGGCCGACCATGTTCATGGCGTCGGCATCCTCGTTCAACGCCGCGCGCCGAAACCACTTGAGTGCCTGAGCAGGATCTTTCGTCACGCCGGTCCCTTCGAGCAGCATCCGCCCGTAGCACACCTGCGCCTGCGGCAGCCCTTCAACCGCGGCGACGAATACCCAGTCCGCCGCACGCCGCGCATCCTGTCCAAACAGCGCCTCGAGCCGCGGTGCGCTCATCTGACCCAGGATCGATCTGATCGATACGCTGCTCATCGCGCGGCCTCGCCTAGAAGCGATAGCTCGCGCTGCCGATCGCTACGCGCCCCGCCGCGGGCAACGCGTGATTCTCAGCCACATCGACGTAATAAACGCTGGTGAAGTACAGCTTGTCCGTGACGTTGTTCAAGTTCAACTGCAGCTTGAAATGTTGATTGACCGAGTACGCAGCCATCGCGTTGAACACGACGTACCCAGGCACCCCGGCGG
Source organism: uncultured Gammaproteobacteria bacterium (assembly GCA_963721095.1). Classification (GTDB taxonomy): domain Bacteria; phylum Pseudomonadota; class Gammaproteobacteria; order Steroidobacterales; family Steroidobacteraceae; genus Bog-1198. The sequence goes on from CAVRHU010000006.1 coordinate 101,187, forward strand.
TGTTTTCCGTATCCGCGTAGCGATGGCTCACGCCGGTGAAGCCTGCGCCCAAGACCCAGGCGGGCGCGGGTTCAAGGGTGGTCCAAAAATTCAGCGCATCATGTGGCGTGTTGGGGGCGTACTTGCCTTGCGCCAATGGATCGCTGCTGGCCGTAATCTTGTCGATCAGGTGCGTGTAGTTCGCACTCACCTCCCAGATGTCCGTGACATAGCCATTGATGCCGAGTTCCAGCCCCTGCACATGCTGATCGAAGGGCATCTGCTGCACCGTCGGATCGTCCGGATCCGAAATGCGTGCGTTATAAACGCGCGTGTCGAACAGCGCACCCGTCAGCTGCGCCGCGTTGTCGAAGATCTTGATCTTGCCCCCGAGTTCCAGTGTGTTGTTCTTTTCGGGCGACAAGCTCTCGTCGGAGGGCGCCACGATCAAATACTCGATCACCGGATTCTGCGAAGTGCCGTAGGACAAATAGTAGCTCTGCGCCGCGTCCGGCTTGTAGATGACCGCCACGCGCGGGCTCACGAACGTGTCGGTGCGTTCGAATCCCGTGCCCGAGAACACCTCGCTGAAACTCGATTTGAAGCGATCCCAGCGCAGCCCCAGGTCCACATCCCAATTCGCGCCCAGGGCAATGCCATCGAGCGCGTACAGACTCACATCGCTTCCCCGGCCCTTCGGGTTCGAATAAATGGCAAGCGGCGTGGGCGGATAAAAGAAAGGCGCAGGATTGAGCAGCGGCGTCGCGGGAATATCGTCCAATCCGTTTTGAAAACGGTTTACATTGGACTGCTCCTTGCTCAATTCCACACCACCCGTGAGTATGTTGGCGAAGCCGCCCCTATCGAATTTCGCAGTCACATCGGTGCGGTTTACGACCAAGCTCGTGGTGCCGGCACTGCTCGGCTGATCGCGGGAGATCGCGATTTCGGAATATGGCGTGCCCGGCGGCGGCGGCTCGACGAAATCGTTGCCCAAGAAAGGACCTGTCAACAAATATTCGAAGCCGTAATTGGCGTAGCGCAGGCTGTCGCTCAACGTGAGGCGGTCCGAGAGGTCCTGCTCGAGGCGAATGGTGCCGATATCGGTGTTGGTACGCGTGCGGTCGTAATTGGCAAGCGAATAGTAGTTGCTGCGCTCCACATGCGCCGGCGCCCCGTCGATGAACGGAATGCCGTAGTCGGGCAGATTGTTCTCCTCCTCCTTGAAGTAGCCGAACGTGAGGCGCGTCGGCGTATCGATGCCTAAACTCAAAGTAGGAGCGACGCCGTAGCGGTGATAATGCACTTGATCGCGATCGACCACGCCGTTGCTTTGGTCCATCAACGTGACCCGTGCCGCGGCGGTTGCGCTCAAGGGCAGATTGAAATCGCCCGTGCCGCGGAAATAATCCGCCTGCCCGCCGGACATACTGATCGCCGCGTACGGCGTCAGCATCGGCTGCTTGCTGATGCTGTTGATGACGCCCGAGGTAGAACCACGGCCGAACACCGCCGAAGCAGGACCTAACAGCACGGCGACCGAATCGCTGTTGAATGTATCGCGCTGGTACTGGCCGATGTCGCGCACGCCGTCCAAGAAGAAGCTGTCGGGAATCGACAGCCCGCGCAAGTTGACCGAGTCGCCGTGCGCGCCGCCCTCGCCCGAATTCAGCGTGATGCCGGGAACATTGCGCAGCGCGTCCTGCACCAGACTCAGATTTTGTTCCACCAGTTCCTTCTGACCGACGGTACTGGTCGACTGTGAAATGTCCTGGGACGTGTGGATCGCCGAACCGGTCACTTCGATGCTTTGCAGCTTGTCCTCGGCGGCCGGTGCACCGGTGTCGGCCTGCGCGTTGGCGGAAATGAGCGCTCCGACGGCAAGGCCGGCGGCACTGACAGCCTCAGAGGGGTGGCGTGCAAGCATTTCTTCGTTCCCTAAAATGGCGTACGGTCTAATGCTAACACGAATCATTATTATTTACATTGCAGTTCCGTTTCGCATCCAGGGCGCAACAAACCAGGGATTTCGACGTTTAAACGCCTCGCTCGCTCGATTTGCCGGGGTCGCTCGGCTCGATTTAACGTAAGGCGTGTTTCGCTAAGGCGTGTTTCGCTCAGGCCTGCTTGCGCAGCCCGGCAGGAATCAAGGCAAGCCCGAGAAGCTCGAACAGCCCATAGGCGATGAGCGCCATCAGCGCTGCCGGAATCGCCCCGGTAAGAATTGTGGGCACATCATTCAGCGCGAGCCCCGACACGATCGGCGCGCCGTAGCCGCCCGCCCCTACCAGGGCCGCAAGCGTGGCGGTGCCAATGCTCACGATCATCGCCGTTTTGATTCCCGCGAGGATGGTCGGACTCGCCAGCGGCAGCACAATCCGCAGCAGCACCTGCCTGCGGGTCATCCCGAAGGCTTGCGCATTTTCCACGTGCTTCGGATCGACGCCGCGAATTCCGGTGAACGTATTGAGCACCACCGGCAACAGGCTGTACATGCAAAGCGCCGCCAGGGCCGGTCGCATCCCGACGCCGAACAGCGGTATCAAAAAGCACAGCAACGCGAGCGAGGGTACGGTTTGAATGAGTGCGCTCGCAATGAGAATGCCCTGGCCCGCGGCGTGGAAGCGTACGGCGATCAGCCCCAGCGGAATGCCGATTACGACCGAGAATAGGAGCGAAACGCCGACCAGCCACAGATGTTCACGCGTGCGCTGCAGAATATTGCTCTTCAAGGATTGCGAGCGCGGAGCTTCCGAACCCAGGAATTGGGCGGCAATTTTGGCGAAGCTCACATGCTGAATGTCGGCCTGCGCGTTCATGTCGATCATGGCCGGCGCACTGATCGCCCCCTGCAATTTTACAAGCGCAGCCCAGGCGCGCGGGTGCTGTTCGGTAAAGGCGCGGCGCGCCACCCACACCGCCTGATACACGGGAAAGTAGCCCCGGTCATCCTTGAGCACCCGCAGTTTGGATTTCTCGATCTTGGCGTCGGTGGAATACAGATCGATCAGGTTCACCGCGCCATCGTCGATCGCCTGGAAAGTGAGGCTGTGCTCCATGCGATTGATCCGCTGCGGCGGCAGGTGCAGGTGATAGGCCGCCACCATCCCCTGAAAGCCATCCTGGCGATCCATGAATTCGTAGCTGAACGCGGCGCGAATGCGTCCCTCAATTTTTGCCAGGTCGCTGATGGAGTCGAGGCCGTTCTCCCGCGCGAAGGATTCTTTCACTGCCAATGCATAGGTGTCGTCGAACCCCAAGGGTTCCGACATCAGCAGATCCATCTTCAAAAGCGCCCGCCGAATGTCCTCGACGGATTTCAGGTCCGGCTGCTTCAGGATCGCTTCCGCCAGAGTTCCGGTGTAGTCCGAATACACATCGATCGCGCCGCTTTTGAGCGCCTCAAACACGATTCCGGTGCTGCCCATGCCCAACTTGCGCGTCACCGGCACATTCGTCGCCGACTCGATGGTTTGCGCCGCAATTTCCCCAAGCACGTAGCCTTCTGTGAACGCCTTCGAACCCACGACGATCCCATCCGCCGCGAACACCGGCGCCGGCAGCAAGCTGAACGCCACCACCATCAAACCCGCCGCCAGTAGCAATCCCGCCGCCAGCAGCAGTCCCCCGGCCGCGGCGAGGCCATCTCGGCGAGCGCGTGGCCCCAGCCGGCTTCTGCCGCGCAGCTCGCCCCGCCTCATGCGACTTCCGCCGCGTCCGGCAAGGTGCGCTGCGCATTGATGAAAGCCGTCACGAAAGGATCGGCGGGGTTCAGCAACAAATCGCGATACGTCCCGGTCTGAATGTTTCGTCCTTCATGCAGCAACGTGATTTGTTCGGCGAGGAACACCGCTTCGCCGAGATCGTGGGTCACCAAGAGCACGGTTTTGCCCAAGCGCTGAAAAATGGATTTCAATTCTTGCTGCAGACTGCGCCGAATGAGCGGATCGAGCGCCGCCATGGGCTCATCGAGCAGCATCACGGCCGGGTCCATCATGGCCGCGCGCATGATGGCCACGCGTTGCTGCTGACCGCCGCTCAACTCGAAGGGGAAACGCCCCAGCGTCGGCGCTTCGAGGCCGACGAGCTTGCGCAATTCTTCGACGCGCGCCTCGATCCTCTGTTTATTCCATCCCCGCAACTTCGCAATCAAGCACACGTTTTCAAAGCCGCTGATGTGCGGGAAAAGGCCTCCATCCTGCGGGACGTAGCCGATCCGATCCGCCCACTCGACGGGGCTGAACGACAGCAGGGCCTGATCGTTGATTTTGACGTAGCCCCGATCGAAGGGAATCAATCCCAGGGTGATTCGCAACAGGGTCGTTTTTCCCGAACCGCTCGACCCGATCAGTGCATGCGTCGCGCCCTTGGGGACATCGAGGTTGATGTCGGTCAGCACCAGCCTGCCTTCGAACGTCTTATATATATTCTGCAGCGTCAGCATGAATAGTTCGAGTGCGACTAGGTCTGCGGCTCGACGATGGTGCCTTGATGATACAGAATCTTCCAGCCGCTCATCGTCCGGCGCCAGAGCGTGGCGCGCCGAGTGACGCGCTTTCCCTGATGCAGAGTGTAGGTGATCAGGTAGTTGTCCGCGGCGATCTCCCTGCATTGGAACTCGCGCGTCAGCCACTGGGCTTCATCCGGGTCGGGCGCCCGGTTCTCCAGCGTTTCCAGGACGAACTCCCGGCTATAGCGCCGGCCCGACGCGCCCACCTCCCAGAACTCCGGATCGGTCATGGCCTCGTAGTCCCAGCGCGTCGTGCCGAACTCCGGATGATGAAAGATGGGCTCGCGCAGCTTCAGCTCCTCGAGGACCGCGAGCAGCTCCGGCGAGGTCACGGACGCGATGCGCGGTCCGCTTGAATTTCTCTCGTTCGTAACAGACCCTCCTTGAACGCGGTTGCACGGCAACCGCCTACGGCTATACGATCCCTGCGCCTTCATTGCAAGTCCTGTGTCGTTACAACCCCTTATCGGAGTGATTATGGATCTGGGAATCCGCGGCCGAACCGCCATCGTCTGTGCGTCGAGCCAGGGCTTGGGCAAGGGCTGCGCCCTGGCACTCGCCGAGGCGGGGGTGGCGCTCGTCATCAACGGACGAAATCGGGCGCTGCTCGAACAAACGGCCGAGGAAATCCGTGCAGCCTGGAACGTTTCCGTGACGCCCGTGCTCGCGGATGTCTCCACTGCCGCAGGCCAGGCGGCGCTGCTCCACGCCTGCCCTACGCCCGATATCCTGATCAACAACAACGGCGGACCGCCGGTGAAAAATTTCCGCGAGCTGGACCGGCAGGCGATCTTGAGCGGCGTGACCATGAACATGGTGACTCCCATCGAGCTCATCCAAAAAGTCATCGATCCGATGGTGGGCCGCGGCTTCGGCAGAATCGTCAACATCACCTCCTACAGCGTCAAAATGCCGATCGTCGGTCTTGACCTGTCGAGCGGTGCGCGTGCCGGTCTCACCGCGTTTCTGGCGGGCGTCGCCCGCGGCGTCGCCGATAAGAACGTCACCATCAACAACCTGTTGCCCGGCAGCTTCGACACCCAGCGCCTGCGCAACAACCTGAGTCTCGCCGCCGAGCGCAATCAGGTGAGCGACGCGGAGGCCGCGGCTCGTTCCATGGCGAACATTCCCGCCAAGCGATTTGGTACGCCGGCCGAGTTCGGCCAGATGTGCGCCTTCCTCTGCAGCGTGCACGCCGGATACATGACCGGCCAGAACGTTCTGTTGGACGGCGGCGCCTATCCGGCTGCGTTCTAGACTTGAAGCGTTCCGCCTAATTCCCGCATGCGCGACTGCAGATCCTTGCGGAAGCGGCGGCTCAAGCGCAGTTTTTGGCCGCCCTCGAGCAGCACTTCGTATTCGCCCGCGCTGTCGATCTGCAGCGCGCGCACCCGGCGCAGGTTGACGATGGTCGAGCGATGGATGCGGCAAAACAGGTGTGGATCCAGATCCCGCTCCAGTTCCGCCATGCTCCGCCGCAGCAGATGCGACTTCGGGCCCACGTGCAAACACACGTAGTAATCCGCCGCTTCCACCCAATCGATGTCGGGAATCCGCACATATACCTCGTGCCCGGCGCTGCGCACGCTCAGCCGGGCCTCCTCCGCCGCGAGGACGACTTGCGCGCCACCCACTGACTGCTCGCGCGAGGCCAGTCGCTCCTTGGCACGCGTGAGTGCCAAGGCAAAGCGCGGCTCATCGACGGGTTTGAGCAGATAGTCGAGCGCGCCGGCATCGAAGGCATGCAGCGCGTACTCATCGTAGGCCGTGACGAAGACGATGACCGGCAGGACGCCGTCCGTCTTGAGAATCTCCACCACGTCGAATCCGCCGCACTCCGGCATCTGCACATCGAGAAACACCAGATCCGGGCGCATGCTGCGAATAGAGGCGACCGCCTCGGCGCCCGAGCCCGCTTCCGCGATCGACTCCACCTCGGGATCCCGGCGCAGCAGAAACTTCAGATTGCTGCGCGCCAGCGGCTCATCATCGACCAGCAACGCGCGGATCTTGGCGCGGTCGCGGGTCTTCGCCGAGCGCTCCGTCACCGGCTCACGCTTCGCGGTACGGCAACGCCAGGGAGACCTGCACTCCCGTGATGCCGTAGTTTTCAAGCCGCAGATCACAATCGCTGCCATACAGCAGCTTCAGGCGAGTGCGCAGGTTCGACAGGCCGATACCGTCCTTGATTGCACTTCCATCCCGGTCGAGCAGTGGACCGTCATTATAGACGCTCAAATGCAGCTCACCGTTGGCGCGTGCGGCAGCAACGCGCACTTCGCCGCCGATGACACGTTGCGCGATGCCGTGTTTGATCGCGTTCTCGACGAGCGGCTGCAGGATGAGGCTCGGAACCTGCGCCTTGCGCAGCTCGTCGGGTATTTGCATCTGCACCTTGAGCCGGCCTGCGAAGCGCGCTTCCTGAATTTGCAAATATTTTTGGAGAAACTCCACTTCCTGCGCGAGCTCTGCCTGCGGATCGTTGGCACTGACCGCGACCCTTCTTATGAAATCGCTGAGCGCGACGATCATGCTCACCGCGGCGTCGTTCTTCTGCTCGCGCACCAAGCCGGAAATTGAATTGAGCGCGTTGAAAATGAAATGCGGTTCGACTTGTCGTTGCAAGGCATTCAACTGCGCGTAGGACAATTGCTCATTGAGGCGCGCCGTGTCGGTCTGTTGCGCGGCTGCGCGCGCTTTTCCATCGAGCACGTAGGTAATCGCGAGAATGAGCGCATACAAGATGAGCGCCGGCAGGATGCTGCCGTAGATTTTCAGTGGCCAGGTGACCATGAAAGGCTGCGATTCGAAATCCGGCAGCCACGGCTGAAAGACGATTTCGAGCGCCGAGCCCCAGGCGGATGCGACGACGTCGATGGCGACAATCACGCACACGTGCAGCAGCCATGTCCGCGGCGACTTCCAAGCCGGCGGATGGCGGCGCGCCAGCGAAATTACCCAGGGCGTGACCAGCGCCCAAGGCAGCCAGTCGAATGTCAGGACGAAGAACACCTTCATCCACACGTGATGCATGCCCTCGTGGTGCATGGCGAATACGTTGTGTGTGGCATCCACAATGGCGAGGCCCGCCCACAGCGAGGCAATCCAGAACCAGTTGTGTGAATTGGGTCGCGCGGCGGTTTCCATGCGGGGAGAATGCTACTCCACCGCAGAGTGGCTGGCGCAAGGATGCAGCGAATCATCGGTTGGCTGCAGCGAGCGAGCTAGTGCCTCGCAAACCCGACGCCCATACTCACGCCATGAACACCAAAATCTTCGCTGCCGCAGCTCTAGCCCTTCTTAGCTCCATCGCGCGGAGCGATTCGACCGATTCGGTCCGCAATCCGGTCTACACCGAGGATGGCCAGTTGACGCTCCCGGAGAATTATCGGGAATGGGTGTACTTGAGTACTGGATTCGACATGGCGTACAGACCCATGGCGATGGGCCACCATATGTTCGACAACGTGTTTGTCGAGCCCGGTGCCTACAAGGCGTTCCTGGCAACGGGCACCTGGCCCGACAAAACCATGTTGGTGCTCGAAGTCCGCGGCGCGATGGACAAGGGCTCCATCAACAAGAGCGGCAACTTCCAGGACACCGAAGTCATGGGTAGGGAAGTTCATGTGAAGGACAACGCGCATTTACAGGGATGGGGCTTCTTCGGATTCGACACCGGCAAGACCGCCAAGATGATTCCGCGCACCGCCGATTGCTATTCGTGTCACGCCGCCCATGCGGCGGTGGACAATACGTTCGTGCAGTTCTATCCGACCTTGCTGCCCATCGCGACCGCCAAAGGGACTTTGTCACCAGCGTACATGGCGGAAAGCGGCGACAAGAACTAAGGCGCTGCGCCCCTCGCCGGTAAGAGTGCCGGCCTGGGCTCGCGCGCCGCGGTCTGCGCCGGAATCTCCGGCGGCGCAGTGCCGGATCTCAGGCGGCGTACTCTCGTGCGACCTCTCGCTCCGACGTCTCTGAGTTTTCGGTAGCTTCCAGCGTTCCAGCTGTTCCAGCTCTTCCAGGGCCACCATGCGCGAAATAATCGCGGTCTTACGGGCCTCGAGCTGTTGCCAGGCCATTTTGGCGCGCGCGGCCGCCGCGGGCGTCGCACCGAGATCCCCCCGCAAGGCGAGATAACGCGCCTTGGCAGCGACCGCGCCGCTCAGGGCATAGGTGAACAATGATTGGAGTCTTTTTAACCGGTCCTCGATATCCACGGATTGCACCTCGTCGATGACCGCTTAGAGCGGTTCGGCGCAGTGTGCCCTCGGCGAAACCTTGACATAACCGGCAAATGCAGCAAATCGCTATAGGATCCGTCCTATACGGTTGCGACTTGCCGGCACGTTCTGCACTATGCGCAGGCGGCACGAACAACGAAATAGGGATGTTCCATATGATGCATCTGCGCCTGGCTGCACGACGGATGGTGTTGCCTTTAGTCGCGACAATTTTGACCGCCTGCGGCGGCGGTGGCGGTACAGGGGCCGCCAGCCCCCCTCCCCCCACCCCCACGGGCTGGGTACAAGGTCAATTCGCGCCCGAGTCGACGTTCGCAGAAATGTGCGTGACACCTCGAACCGGCATCGACCCGGCCACACAGAAACCCTACCCCGACGTCCAGGGCACACAGCTCGATGAGTTGAACTGGCTGCGGTCCTGGACCAACGATTTGTATTTGTGGTTCGACGAAGTGACCGACCAAAATCCGGCAAATTTCACGACCGATGCCGCTTATTTCAACGTCCTCATGACGACCGAAACGACGCCCTCCGGCAAACCGAAGGATCGATTCCACTTCACCTATCCCACCACGGTTTGGGAACAACTGTCGCAGGCCGGCGTGCAGGCAGGCTACGGTGCGAATTTCGTCATCCTGGCGGCGACGCCGCCGCGTGATGTGGTCGTCGCCTACACCGAGCCCGGATCGCCCGCCGCGACGCCGCCGGCAAGTCTCGCGCGCGGCGCGAAGCTGCTGAGCATCGATGGCGTCGATCTGGTCAATGCCACGGATCAGGCCGGCGTCAATACCCTCAATGCGGGACTGAGTCCGCAAACCGTCGGCGAGTCGCACACCTTTACCGTCCTCGATGAGGGCGCCACCGTCCCGCGCACGATCACCATGGTGTCTGCCAACGTGACTTCCACGCCGGTGCAAAACGTTCACACCCTCACGGCGCCGAACGGCAACTTGGTTGGCTACATGTTGTTCAACGATCATCTGGCGACCGCCGAGAGCGAACTGGTGGCGGCATTTTCGCAATTGCAAAGCGCCGGCGTGCACGACCTGGTCTTGGACATCCGCTACAACGGCGGCGGGTACTTGGACATCGCGAGTGAAGTCGCGTACATGATCGCCGGCCCCGGGCCGACCACCGGACAAACCTTTGAGCTGACTCAGTTCAACAGCAAGCATCCCACCACCGATCCGGTGACCGGCACCGCCATCGTACCCGTCGGGTTTCACTCCACCACGCAGGGATTTTCGACAACCGCCGGCCAGCCGCTGCCGAGCCTGAATCTCGCGCGAGTGTTCGTGCTCACCACTGCGAGCACCTGCTCCGCCAGCGAATCGATCATCAACAGTCTTCGCGGCGTGAATATTCAGGTGATCGAGATTGGTTCGACGACCTGCGGCAAACCGTACGGTTTCTATCCCGCCGATAATTGCGGCGTGACGTACTTCTCGATTCAGTTTCAGGGAATCAACGCACAGGGTTTCGGCAACTACCCCGACGGATTTACGCCGCAAAACACGGTGGCGACGGAGGGAGTGCTGGTGCCGGGCTGTTCCGTGGCGGATGACTTCACCCACACCTTGGGCGACAGCAGCGAAGGGCTGCTCGCGTCGGCACTCAGCTATCAATCGACCGACGCATGTTCAGTGCCGCCCAGCGGCATGGCGGTGCCATCCAATTTGGGGCAATCCATCAAGTCCATATGGCAGCAGAACCGCATTTCGCGACCCCGACCGCAATGATGGGGCGATGGGTACACCCGCCGCAGAAATTGAAATCGATGCACACCAGGCGCGACGGATGCTGGCCGCCCAGCATCCCGATCTTGCCGATCTATCCATAGTCCCGGTTGCTTCCGGCTGGGATAATCACCTGCTGCGCCTCGGGGACTCGCTCGCCCTGCGCTTTCCGCGCCGGCAGCTCGCGGCGCAGCTGATCCTGAATGAGCAGCGCTGGCTGCCGCGTCTCAAAGGTCTTTTGCCCCTTGCGATCCCCGCACCCGTGCGCATCGGCGTTGCGCAATTTCAGTATCCTTGGGCGTGGAGCGTGACGCCGTGGATCGAGGGCGAAACGGCAGATATCTCGATGCCGGATTCGAATCAGGGCGAGCGGCTCGCCGCTTTTTTCGAGGCGCTGCACAGGCCGGCTCCCGCCGACGCTCCACGCAATCCTTACCGTGGCGTGCCGCTGCGCGAACGCGCGCATGTATTTGCCGATCGGCTGGCGAAGCTCGACGGCAAGACGGCCATTCTCGACCGACGCGTTCATGCCTTGTGGAGCGACGCCTTGGCGGCGGCGAACGACACGGCGCCAACCTGGATTCACGGCGATCTGCACCCGCGCAATGTGCTCATCGCCGGTGGTCGCCTGACGGGCGTCATCGACTGGGGCGACTTGGCTCAGGGCGATTGCGCCAGCGATCTTGCCGCCATATGGATGCTTCTGCCCCAGCTGGAGAGCCGCCGCCGAGCGATCGCGGCCTGCCGCACGGTTTCCGAGGCAACGTGGCGACGGGCACGCGGGTGGGCACTGCTGCTGGCGGTTGTTCTCCTAAGTTCAGGACTCGTCGACGATGCGCGCATGGTCGCCATCGCCGAGCGCACGATCGCCCGGCTCCGGGAAGGGCCTTGAAAATTGCGCGCGATGACGCGTGCTGTCATGACCTGCAGCCGCCAGTATCATTCCTGATTACTTCGTATGGCCCTTTAGAAAATCGCTGATCGACTGGACGACGCCGGGAGCCAGCGGCAGGCTCGGATTGCCGTACGTCGCAAAATTCGCGCGCATGTCGTCCGATATGACGGACTTGAGCACATGATTCACGTCGGGCAACAGGACCAGCGTGGCCTTGGGGTCGGCCAGCTTGAGGGCTTGGGCATCCGCCTCGCGTACTTGAAGGTCGCGTTGGCCCTGGAGAATCAGAACCGGCTTTTTATACCCTGCGAGCAATTTGGCGGGGTCGTACGCGAAGGCGCTGATCAGAAATCCCTGCACTGCGGGTCGGAACAGCGGCAGAAGCACCGGATTCATGGCCGACGTGTCGATGCGCTTGCCGGCTTCCAGCGCATCGATCGCGGGCAACGCCTCGGCGAGCACCGGTGCATTCGCAGGATTGGCCTTCAGCTGTTCGCGCAAGATTTCGCCCAGGGGCCTGCCGGGCGCGCAGACCAGCAGAAGGCCGCACACGTCTGGATTTTTGGCGGCCGCCATGGCGACCAGTCCCCCCTCGCTATGGCCGAGCAGCCAGACGCAGGACTCTTCGGTGCGCTCGCGTATCACGCGGGTCCACGTTTGTACATCGGCCACATAGTCGGGAATGGTCACTGCGTTGGCATCCGCAGTGGCCGCAGCGCTGCCGAACATGCCGCGCTTGTCGATACGCACCGTCGTTACGCCATGCACCGCCAGCCCTTCGGCCAACAAACGATAAGAAGCGGCCGAAACGCCGAGTGGGCTGTTGCCATCGCGATCGGTGGGTCCGGATCCGGGGATGATGAGAACGACAGGGCCGCGGGCACCGCCCGCCGACAGGAGCGTTCCCTTCAACGGCCCATCGGGACCCGGCGCTTCGATGGGCGACTCGACGGGCGCGGCGCCGGCCGCCGTGGCTGCGGCCACTCCACAACTCGCAGCGACCGCGATGATCAGGTCTTTCATTTGCCACCTCTTCCACGCTTAAGTTAGGCTCGTTCGATGAACCAGGGAAAACTAAAATGCCAAAAATCGTCAGCCTCGTTCCCGCAATTGCCGCGTCGCTGCTCGCGCTCATGATAGCGCCTGCCGGGGCGGCACCGGCCGCGTACTTCGATTCCACCGGCCGCGACGACGTGCTTTCGGGCGGCGTAAAAATGATCACCATTCAGACACCCAAAGGCGCGTTTCGCGTGTGGACCAAGCGGGTGGGCAACAACCCTCGAATTAAGGTCCTGCTGCTCCACGGCGGCCCTGGCGCCACGCATGAGTATTTCGAGGCCTTCGACAGCTACTTTCCGAAGGCCGGGATCGAGTACTACTACTACGACCAGTTGGGTTCGGCTTACAGCGACCAACCGGATGAGCCCACGCTGTGGGAGTTGCCTCGCTTCGTCGATGAAGTGGAGCAGGTTCGCAAAGCACTCAAACTCGACAAGAGTAATTTCTATCTCTACGGACAATCCTGGGGCGGCATCCTCGCGCTGGAGTACGCGCTCAAGTATCAGCAGAATTTAAAAGCCCTGGTCATTTCCAACATGGTTCCGAGCATTCCGGCGTACAACCGCTACGCCAGCAACGTGCTCATGCCCACCATGAATCAGAAGGCGCTGGCTGAAATCAAGCAGCTCGAGGCCAAGGGCCGATACGATGATCCGCGTTATGAAGAACTGCTAATTCCGAATTTCTACGTCGATCACATCCTGCGCATGCCGCAGGATCAGTGGCCCGATCCGGTGCTGCGCGCTTTTGCCAAGATCAACAAGAAAATTTACATCCCCATGCAGGGGCCGAGTGAAATGGGAGCGAGCGGCAAGCTCGAAAACTGGGATCGCACCGCGGATCTGCCCAAGATCACCGTGCCCACGCTTGCCATCGGTGCCCGCTACGACACCATGGAGCCGGCGCAGATGGAGAAAATCGCCAAGGACGTCAAAAAGGGACGCTATCTCTACTGCCCCAACGGCAGCCATCTCGCCCTTTACGATGATCAGCAGGTGTACATGGCCGGCCTCACAAAATTCATTCTGGACGTGGACGCGGGCCGCTTCTAGGCGGCCGATTCTCATGCGTGCGCCAAAAATTTCCCCAGCGGCTCCCAATAGTGCGCATGCCAACCATGGGCTAGCGAGACGCCATTGCCATCCGGAAAACCGCGGTGCTCGAAGTTGAGCTTTGTTTTGCCGCCCTCCGCGGCTAGGTAAAAAACCACGATCGAGAACGCGCCGGGCTTCCAGCTTCCCGCACGCCAGGCTTGCACCAACCGTTCGCCGGGCAGCATTTCCACATGCCGCCCGGTGACATAGCCGCCGAACAGGGTGAAGGGGCCGCCGACTTCGGCGCTGATCGACGTGGGCTTTGCCCCCGCTGCATTGAGCAGGACCGCGCCATCGCTCAAGCGCGTAATCCTGTCGAAGTCCTGCGTGCTGGTCAGCGCTTGATAGACCCGCTGCGGGCTGGCATCGAGGGTGACTTCCTGGCGGATCGCCTCCGCATCGTGAGAGAGCCCGTCTGCAGCGGCGGAATTCTTGCTCTTCGGCGCCAGCGTTTCGGCCGCGCTTACGAGGGCGGCCGGCAGCGTGGCCAGCGTAAAGGCCAGCGCTCGGCGAGAAAATAGAGTGGGTTGCACGGCGGAGTTCTCCAAGTATTTTGGTTATCGGACGGAACGCGGCACAGGGCTTGATTGTATTATTAAACAGCGAGGTGAGTGGGCTGCCTGCATCGCCCTGATCGACTACTTAGGGAAGCGCATAAATGACTGCTGCACAATCGCCGAATAGGCGCCGAGGGATCCTTTGGGCCTGCATCCTGTTGCTCACGATGGGCGCGCAGCGTCCGGTCTTTGCGAAAGATGCGCGATCGCCGGACAATGCCTACCTCGACGGGCTTCAAGGGGACTGGGACATGGCCGGGACGCTGCTCGGAAAATCCGTGAAGTACCACGCTCGGGGTCAGCGCGTGCTTCACGGCGGATTTCTACGCTTGTACATGATCGATGCCGCCGACGTGCCGACGTACGAGGCAGATTTGTTTTTAGGCTATGACACTCATGCGGACGACTACATCGGTCATTGGCTGGACCAATTTGGGGCCGCCGGCGCGCGAGTAGTGGCCAGCGGCAAACGCCAAGGAAAAACGTTGGTCATCCAATTTCCGTACGCCGACGGGCTTTTCAAAGACACCTTCGTGTATGACCCCAATACCGATACCTGGTCATTGCTCATCGAGTCGCAGAAGACAGGTGGAGGGTGGTCCCAATTTGCCATGTACACCTTGGTGCACGCAGTCCCCAAAGCTGCTCATTAGACTTCTCCCGGCGCTTCGCCTCTCGAAAGTTCTGGTACTGGATTGAGAACAAGCGAAGGGGTTGTTCGCCGATGTCATCGATGCGCGCCCGAACCAGATCGGGCGCGCAGCATGAGCATTCAGCGCGGGAAGGTGGGGTCGATCTTGTGTCCTTCGCTGTGAATGAGCGCTGGGGCTGGGCCGGCTGCTCCCGGCGGTTGCGCGAAGTATATGGTCGTATGAATGGTGCGCCCGCCGTCGCTGAGTACGAATCTTCCTTTGACAATGGCTCCGCCGGAGCCTATCGGCGGAAAATTTATCGTCATTTCCCCGGTGCAATCTGGGAAAACCGTATAAGTACCCCTCTCGCCGACATTGAAGGAAGTCACGCTATCCGGTTCATCGCCATTTAGCACTGGTGATGAGTCTCCAGTCATATCCGGAAACTGCATGACGAAGTCGACCTGTCTGAGCACGCCATTCCCGTCAAAATGCGTTCTGGCGACACCGTCACGTGTGATCACCGGTTTCCCAGGCGGGAATACCTGCCCGTTGATGGTGAAGGCGTAGTCGCCATGCAGCGTTTCATTCGAACATCGATCCTCGGATGCTTGCGCCCCCGAGGCTGCAGCCAGAGCAAGCCCAAGCGCCATGGCTGAAATCGTCCAATTTAAGCGGCTGATGTTCATATTCAGTTCCTTCGTCGGTATGTAATGTCTTCTTCGTTAGATCCCGCCAACCCTTCTGGTTGCTTCGGAGCAGCGTAGGCGAAGGCGAAGCGCCAAGTCCTTGAACACCCCTGAATCATTTCTGAATGATTTCTGTTAGAAGGTAGACTCGAAGCCAGTCCCTAGGAGCTGCAAGCAAACCATGCGCCCAAGTCCCCTACAGTTTGGCGACTTGGAATTGGACCCTGCCAATTTCGCAATCCAATACCGCGGCCAGCGACTCAAATTGGGCCGCATACCCACCGAGCTTCTGTTTTTACTGGCGGCGCGGGCCGGTCAGCTCGTGACTTACCAGGAAGCCTTCGAAGCAATTTGGCGCAAAGGCATCGTCATTGAAGTGCAGGCATCGCTTTATACAGCGGTGAGGAAGCTGCGCCGGGCCTTGGGGGAGGACCTTGCGCGGCCGCGTTTCATCGAAACCATCGCGCGCAAGGGCTATCGCTTCATCGCACCGGCCAGCGCCCGCGTCGCGCGACCCAACACATCAGACCCAAGCGATGCGTCCTCTCGGCTGATGATGGCGGTTTTGCCGTTGGACAATGTGAGCGGCCGTCCGCATCAAGATTATTTCAGCGATGGCCTCACCGAGGAGCTCATCGCTGAATTTGGACGGTTTTCACCTCTGGAGCTAGGCGTGATCGCCCGCACATCCGTGATGGCCTATAAAGGGACGCGCAAAAGTATCGCGCAAATCGGCGCGGAACTCGGGGTGGACTATGTGATCGAAGGCAGCGCTCGGCACGAACGCGGCCGCGTCCGCATCACGTTGCAGTTGATTCGCGTCAGCGATCAAACACATGTCTGGGCGGAAACCTACGAGAAGCCATTGGTGCACATTTTGCGCGTGCAATCAGACGTGGCCAAACGCGTGGCGGAGGCAATCAGATTGAAGCTCGTGGCAGCTCCCACGCCGCGACCTGAAGTGGATCCGCCTGTATACGATCTGTATTTGCGCGGCCGCTTTCTTTGGGAGCAGCGCACTTCTCCCTCAATCAAGCAAGCCATTCGTCATTTCGAAAAGGCGCTGACGAGCGATTCGGCGTACGCACCGGCGTGGGCAGGCTTGGCGACCTGCTACGCGATACAGGCGATAACCAGCGATTCCCGTCCCAGTGATACCTTCCCGCTGGCCCGTGAGGCCAGCGACAATGCCGTGGCGCTCGATGAAAAATTGCCACAAGGACACATTGCTCGCGGCATCGTCAGTTTCTGGTTCGATTGGAACTGGGATGCGGCGGAGCGGGAGTTTCGTCTCGCAGGCAAGCTCAACCCCAATGATCCGGGTGCAATAATGTTTCGGGCCCACTTGTATTCCAACCTTGCGCGGCATGCAGAGGCTCTGGCGGGCATCCGCGAGGCCCTCGTGCTTGATCCGCTTTCCCGGATTCTGAACACCCACCAGGCCCATTTTCTGTACAACGCGCGACGCTACGATGAGGCGGCAGCCATGCTGGAACCAGTCCTATCGCGAGCTCCGCGCTTCTGGGTTGCCCGGATCGTGCTCGGAAAAATATATGGGGTGCGCAAGCAACTCAAGCAGGCCCTCGAGCAATTCTCCGCCGCCCACCGCTATTCGCACGGCAATACTGAATCGACGGGTATGCGTGGCTATACATTGGGCAATTCAGGCAAGACTGCACAGGCTCGGCGGGTGCTGCGAGAACTGGAGATGCGAGCCCGAAGCCACTACGTGCCGCCCATACATCGGGCACTCATATCATTGGGCATGGGCGAAAAAGCAAAAGTGAATAGCGCGTTGGCGGAAGCAGTAGCGGAGCGCGATGTTCGATTGACCTTCCTCGCAATCGAGCCAAGGTGGGATGAGCGACGCGGCGACCCGCAATTCGAAGACATCCGCAGACGCGTTGGGCTCCCGGATCGTAACTTCGCTGGCCCAATGAGCTAGGGTTTTGCGCTAACCCTTGCGGCGGCTGCAGGCGAGCGTATCGCCCACCTTCATGGCTCCGCCGCGAACGACTTATCATTGCACTTGCATCGTGTCTCCCTTGAACTCATAGGCAAACTGCTCGGCGGGGGCGCCGTTTTCCAGCGGCGCTGCGGCTGTAAACATTCGATGCATGTGCCACGCTCCTTCGCGAGTGTGAATGAAGGCGATGTGGCCACCTTAAATTGGACGCTACCTTAAATTGGACGCTACCTTAAATTGGACGCTACCTTAAATTGGACGCTACCTTAAATAGGCGCGCACGAAAAATGCCAGGGTAATGCCAATCGACAACACCACGGTCGCCACACGAACCACGCCGGCCGGCGCGCGGCGGCCGATGCGCGACCCAAGATAAGCCCCAAGCATCGCGGTGACGATCATGACCAGCGCTTCGCGCCAATACACCGCCCGGGCTGCCACAAAGATCAGTACGGCGATGGCGTTGGCGGCGCTTACCATCAAGGTGCGCGGCGCATTGAAGCTCTTCAAGGTGCGATCGCTGAGCAAACTCCACACGGCCATCATCATGATTCCCACACCGCCGCCGAAATAGCCGCCGTATATCCCGAGGCCGAATTGCACACCCAGCACCGCGGTCGCTCCAATCCGCCAGCGACGCCGCAGTATTTCGCCGAGCCGGCTGCCCAAGGCGAGGGCGACCGTGGCGATCGCCATCAGCCAGGGCAAGACCACATCGAAGGTCTTGACCGGTGTGCGCAGGAGCAATACCGCGCCGATTGCGCCGCCAATGAACGTGACGATCACGAGTGCTCGCAGCGGAACGGGGTCGATGGGACCCAAACCGTCGCGGTAGGCCCAACTGCTCGTGAGCTGCCCGGGATACAGGGCGACCGTGCTGGTGGTGTTCGCGCTAACCGAGGGCACGCCGGCGGCAATCAACGCCGGCAACGTGACGAATGACCCGCCGCCGGCGAGCGCGTTCATCATTCCAGCGATCAGGCCGGCGCCGGCAACGAAAAAAAGGGGACTCATAGCGTTCTGCACGCGATGTTCCGATATTTTTAGAAAGGAAGCGAGCGGCGCTGGTTGCCGGTGGGGGCGCTGGTCGCCGGTGGGTGCGCTAGTCGGCGGTCAGCGACCCGAATTCATTGACTGGAGCGAGATAACCATACAGCACGGCAAGTTCGTTGGTCTTGGTTTCGAGCTGCAGCAAGAGCACAGGAGCCTTTTTCGAATAGCCGGCCAGCTCGTCGGCGGACAGGTGCCTGGCCGGCAGCTTGACGAATAGGACATTATCGCCGGTGTGCTGAAATGCGGAGTTGATCTGCGATTGAAAAGTCTGGACCACCGACTCAGCCAACGGATCGTCGGCATCTTTTATACTGATGCCGGTTCCGACCAGAACGACCTGTCCGTCCTTGCCCACGATGAATCCGTCGTGGATCTGAGCGCCGCCCACGCGGCTGGTGGCTGACGCCTTGAAGAAGCACACCTCGTCGAAGTCACTCGCATCCTTGACCGCCTGGCAATTCAATTCACGCAGCGAGGGATTTTGCTTGCTCCGTTGCCACGAACCTCCCAGCTGGATCCCCAACATGCCTCCCGGCAAAAATGCAGCAGGTGTCTGCGGCTCTAGGTCGTTGGTAAGGGATGCGCCGCCCATAACCGGCGAGGCGCCGATCAAGAGAGATGCGAAGGCGGCGGTCAAATTCAAGAGTAGCCGATCAGGGTGCACTGCGCCTCCAACAAAAATGTCCTACAAATGACAGGTCTTGGAACTTCAGCCGATGTAGTCTAGCAACGTCTTTCATGCGTGGGGTTCGCAAAAACGTGAGCGAAGTCATACTGCAGTCAATTGTCACCTGCCCGAACTGCGGCCAGCAGCGCGAGGAGACGATGCCGACCGATGCCTGCCAATTCTTCTACGAGTGCACTCACTGCAAATCCTTGCTGCGGCCCAAAGCCGGAGATTGCTGTGTATTCTGTTCCTACGGCACGGTTGCATGCCCGCCCATTCAACAGCAGCGCGGCTGCTGCCGCTAGTCAAGAGGCCTCATGGATCCGATGAGTTTCGAGTTGCAAGAGTTGGAAAGCGCCGCGGCGCTCGTCCATCGCGTGATGCCTCCCACGCCGCTCTATGCGTGGCCGAAGCTCAAGAAGCGTCTCGGCTGCAATGTCTTCGTGAAGCATGAAAATCACACCCCGACCGGCGCGTTCAAGGTTCGGGGCGGCATCGTCTATCTGGACCGGTTGTGCCGCTCTCAGCCAGGCACTCCGGGCGTGATCAGCGCGACGCGCGGCAATCATGGACAATCCATTGCATTCGCCGCGGCGCGCGCCGGAGTGCCGGCCACCATCTATGTGCCCAAGGGCAATTCCCCCGATCAGAATACGGCGATCGCGACTTTCGGCGCGAGCCTGGTCGAGTTCGGCAAAGACTTCGACGAGGCGAGGCACGAGGCTTTTCGCGTGGCGGCGATCCAAGGCCTGCATTTCGTGCCGTCGTTTCATCGCGACCTGGTCGTCGGCGTGGCCAGCTATGCACTCGAATTATTTCGCGGCGCGGATCCATTGGATGCCGTGTACGTCGGCGTCGGCATGGGATCGGGTATTTGCGGACTGATTGCAGTTCGCGACCTTTTGGGGCTTACAACCGAAATCGTAGGCGTCGGGCCTGACAAGGCGCCCGCCACGGCGCTGTCCTTTGCGGCCGGCAAACCGGTTCCCTACCCCTCAGCCAATACCTTCGCCGACGGCTTGGCGACCCGGGAACCCAATGAGCAGGCGGTCGCAAGCATCAGCTCCGGCGTCTCGCGTTTCACGCAAGTGAGCGAGGATGAAATAGCCGAAGCCATGAGAATGTATTTTGACGACACCCACCAGGTCGCCGAGGGCGCCGGGGCTGCGCCGCTGGCGGCATTGTGGAAGGATCGGCAAAAAATGACCGGAAAGCGCGTGGCCATCGTCTTGAGTGGCGGGAACATCGAGCGGACTCGGTTCTTACAGGTTATGCGGGGCGAAACACCCGCAGCTTAGACCTCAAAATTGAGCTCGGGGCCATGGAACGACAATACAAAAACCTCGGCTATTTTTTGCTCATTCTCGCGGCCTTGGTCGTCGCCGGGTTCTATAAGCCTTATTTCGCTCTGATTCCCCATTTCGATCCCAGCATCACGCCGCTGGTGCAGGTCCACGCGATCCTGTTGATGAGTCTTGTCGCACTGCTGGTCGCCCAGCCGCTGCTGATCCGCTACAAGCGTCGAGGTGTCCATAAGACTTTGGGCAAGCTCACCTACTTTCTGATGCCGCTGTTGGTGGCCTCGTGCGTCGGCGTCGTACTCAAAGAATATGACGAGGCGTTCGTGCGGACGCTCTCGGTGGCATCGGCGCTGCGTTCGATTTTTTCCGATGCGGCGCAACTTCTGCTGTTGGCAATATTCTACCTGCTCGCGGTCGTGAACCGTCGCAACATTCCGGTTCACATGCGCTACATGATCGCCGTGGCCCTCGTCGTGGCCCCGGCCGGCATCGCGCGGGTGTTGGGCTACTGGTTCGAGGTGTCCCGATACACCTCGGGTCTGGCGTCGAATGCGGTATTGGATGCCGTTCTGATCGCGCTGATTCTGTTCGACCGGCGCAATCACCTGAATTACCGCCCTTACGTGCGGGTGCTGCCGCTATTCCTGCTCTCGCACGCGGCCTTCGTCATCTTGGCGAGACCGATGGCGCCATCCTAACGTTGGCGAGATCTCGGGCGAAATCCCTACCAGCCGACGGGCGGGAACAGCCGCGGCGCATGCTCATTTCGCGCCAAGGTCGCCTGGCCAGCCGCGCCTAATTTGACCCGGCCATCGGGCAACGGCACCGCAAGAGGAGAGACTTCCACTCGCGTGATGCCCTGGCGGTGACTGAGACCGATTTCCCGCGCTGTTGCGGGTGACAGATCGACGATCCGGCCATCGACGTAGGGTCCGCGATCTTGGATGGTGACGAACGCACTTTTTCCGGTCTCAAGGTTGGTCACTTTGGCCGTGGTCCCGAGCGGCAGGGTCCTGCTCGCCGCGTTGTCATGCTGCGGATCCATTTTTTTGCCATCGGCCATTTTTCGGCCCGCAAACATATGGGCGTAGAAGGACGCCTTACCGACGCGTTTTTTGCCGGACCGATCGATCGGCGCTTTTACTTTCGGAGAGATTCGTTGCGATGAG
Source organism: uncultured Gammaproteobacteria bacterium (assembly GCA_963721095.1). Taxonomy (GTDB): domain Bacteria; phylum Pseudomonadota; class Gammaproteobacteria; order Steroidobacterales; family Steroidobacteraceae; genus Bog-1198. The sequence continues at coordinate 122,738 of CAVRHU010000006.1, forward strand.
CGTCTTGGCGCTAAGTCCGGCGCGGCGGGTTCGCGCAAAGCCGGCGTAACCGCAGTGGAGCTGGCGGCAGCGGCATGCGCCGTGAGTCCCCCGGTCGCCACTGCAAAGAGGGCCGCAATGGAAACCATGCCAGGATTGCTGCAGCGCGTAATCAGCGACATTGCACATTCACTTTTGTAGTTGATGGGCAATCATGATGATGCATGAGGCATGCAGTCAGCAGCGGAACAGGGGCGCAAAGCCGTGTCAGACAGCGGGAATATTCTGCAGCCGGGCCCCCGCCTGGCGGTTTTCAAACACGTAGGAGTCCATCGACAGCACGCCATAGGTCATTCCGCCATCGAGGACCGTTACCGCGTCCGCGTCGCTCCCGGCGCCTAGCGCAACGAGCAAAGGCAGAAAATGTTCTTCCGTCGGATGGGCCCGCGCTGCGTGCGGCGCGCGACGCCGGTAGTCCTCGAGAGCCTGCAGATCCCTGCTTTCAACGTGCGTCCGGATCCACGCCGCGAATTCCGCGGCGTACATCGTGGCCTTCGGATCTGCCAGTCCGATCTCGCGCAGATTATGGGTGAGGCTGCCGGAGCCCATGACCAGGACTCCTCGTTGACGCAAGGGCTTGAGAGCCAGCCCCAGTTGCAACGCGCCCGCTGCATCCAGATCAAAGGGCATGGAAACTTGATAGACGGGGACTTGCGCGCGGGGAAGCAGGTACAGCAACGGTACCCACGCCCCATGATCGTAGCCGCGGCGGTCATCCAGAGACGCCTCGATCCCCGCCGTTTTGAGCAGCGCCACGGTGTCCGACGCGAGACGCGGCGCGCCGCGCGCGGGATATTGCAGGCGGTACAGCGCGGGGGGAAATCCGCCGAAGTCATGCAGGGTCTCGGGAGCAGCCCCGTGCATCACCTGGACGCCCACGGTTTGCCAGTGAGCCGAGACGACGGCAACCGCAGCCAGGTCCGGCAAGCGGGCTCCAAGCTGGTTGAGTTTCGGCCCCAATAACCCAGGTTCGAGCGCGAAGGTCGGCGCACCATGAGAGATAAACAACGAGGGGGCATTCATCAAGGGCTCACTCCGCGATTGGCTCTCGCTCCGCGATCATTACGCGCTCCGCGGAGCGCCGGCGTCAAACTCGCGCTCTGCGTCTTGGAGCGCGCGGACGATGCGCGTTGCCCATTCCGACTGACCCGTCTCGTCCTTAACGAGGTCCTGGCGGATCTCAATTTCAACATGCAGCAGCGAGCGTGCCTCGGCGTGATGCGGAATGGTGTAGTCGGTTTCGTCGCTGACGAAGTACGGTTCATTGTCGGCGATGATCAGATCCCGCTCCCTGCGCAACATCCGCAGCACCGCGCCGGCGAAGCGGCGGTCGCGATTGTAGAGCACGGCGGCGTGCATCTTGCGCGGCTCGGCTTTGTAAACATCGGTCATGGTGTGCTGCGCCACCAGTATCGCGCGGCGAGCGATCGCCTGCCTGTGGTCCAACAAGTCGCGAATGCGCCGATGATAGGGATCGAAAATCTCCCGGCGGCGCGCGTCTATATCTTGAGCGCTCAAGCCGATATTGCCGGGAATCTCCCGCAGCTCGCTGACGCGGGGGATCGAGGTCGCGACCTTGGGATCGCGGTTGCAGTCGATCACCAGCCGGGAATAACTCTGCGCCAGCAGCGGTGCGTCCAGCTCCTGCGCCACGCGCCGTGCCACGCTCAATGCGCCGATGTCCCAGGCGATATGCCGCTGCAACTCCGAGTCAGGCAATCCCAGATTCTCGAGGCGGCGCGGAATGCGCGCGCTGGCATGATCGGCAACGATGATGAAATCCGATCCGCCGTCGATCTGAAATTCTTGGAAGGCCGGCGGCTCATCCGCAGCGAGCAATGGCTCGGGAAGGGGCAACACGGTTGGGCCCGAAGCGGCCGACGCTAGCGTAGACCGACCAGGCCTTGCACGGACTGGGCCAGTTTTTGCGGGTCGAACCCGACGCCATCTTTGAACACGAGCTGAACATTCTCGATGTCCTCGATGTTTTGCGCGGGATTGCCGGAAATGACCACGAGATCGGCGGCCTTGCCGGCGGCGATCGAACCGATTTGATCGCTCTCGCCCAAATAGGTTGCGCCATTCTGAGTGGCGATATGAATCGCCTCGAGCGGCGTGAATCCCGCCTCGACCAAGAGCTCGAGTCCGCGCTGATCGCCGTAGCCGGGCAATACGCCGCCGAACGAGGTGGGATCGCACCCGGCCATCAGCAGGCCACCCGCCTTCACGAAGTCGCGCTCGAACTGCATCTCCTTCTTCAGAGCAGCGGCTCTCAGGGGACTATTCTCCTCCGCGATGGTGCTGCGAACTTGCAGGTAAGTCGCCCAGCCTTGCGGGCTGAGCGCGTCCTTGACGCGCAGCATCTTGCGCATCGACGGATGGTTCGGCACGCCGATTTCGAACACCGCGAGCGTGGACGTCACGGCGACATGATGGGCGACCAGGGTACGAATCATCGCTTGCACGGGGGCGGACTCGATGTCGACATTCTTCGCAAAATCTTCCGCCGCTTCCTTGGCAGGACACACGCCGCGCTTCTTGCTGGGCAGGAACTCGGTATCCACGATGATGCCGTGCTCCAGATTGTCGATGCCCAGTTCCGCGGCTTCGGTGAAGCCCACGGCGCAGAGATGTCCGGTGATTTTCAATCCCTTGGCGTGCGCGTGCTCGACCGCAACCTTCAACTCCTCGGGCTTGATGCCCATGTAGGCCTTGAACGAGGTGACGCCCTCCGCCGCCCAGTAATCAACGGTGCGCCCGGCGTCCTCGGGACCATTCAAGGTGTGCAGTTGCGGCGCAATACCTAAAAGATCGCCGATATAGGGTCCCGTGATGCGCAGCTTGGGACCGGGCTTGTCGCCCGCGTCGATGATCTTTTTCAAGGAGAGGTCGGTGTACGGCTCCATGCTGCCGGCCGTGCGCGCGGTGGTCACGCCACCGGCCAGATACAGGCGAGGTCCGCTGTCGATCATCTCGATCCAGAATGGCAGGCCATCTTTGCCGCGCTCGGGCCCGGTATAAAACAGATGTTCGTGCATGCCGACCAGACCCGGAATGACGGTCCTGCCGCTGAGATCCAAAACTTTCGCATTCGGCGCAAAGGCATTTCGAAGTTTTGCGCTTTGCACGCGCGTGATCTTGCCGGCCTCGATGTCGATGCGCTGATCTTCCACGGCTGCCGCGCCGGTGCCGTCGATTACGCGCACGTGCATGAGCACGAGGGAGGGTGAGTCCTCGCTCACATAGGGCTTGAGGGCTGCGGGGACCTGCGCCGGCGCCAAGGCGGCTGTGGACAACAAAGCCGCCGCGGTCGAGAAACGCAGAAGGTTCGAAACTGATGCCATTGCGCGGCTCCCATGTCCCTGATCGGTCATGACATTACACGTTTTGCCGCCAATTCGCCGCCCGCGAAGCCGCCGAAACGGGGGCCGATTGACACCGCCGTAGATTTCATTATGATATCACTCCAATATCAACGCCGGGAGCGAAATCATGCCTGCCCAGACAACCCCGTCCGCCGCGTCGGAACGCATCGTCGCCACCTTCAGTGGCTGGGGGATGTTGATCCTCAACGTAGCCCTGCTCCTTGGCGGGGCGTATCTGACCAGCCTAGGCGCGCTCGAGGGCGGTCCCCTGCGAGTGCTCGGCGCCCTATGCGCCCTGCTCGGGGTCCTGATGGTCGGCGGCTACTTCACGCTGCAGCCGAATCAGGCCCGGGTGCTCATTCTGTTCGGCGCCTACAAGGGCACCGTGCGCCGCAGCGGATTTCACTGGGCAAATCCGTTCTACTCGCGCAGTCGCGGGATCAATTTGCAAAAGGACGGCGGTGCGGGCGAAGGCGATCAGCGTAATCGCACCGGACGACGGCGCGTCGGCGGACTGGGCCTGCAATGGCTTTCGACCAAATTGTCGCTGCGCGCGCACAATTTCAGCAGCGACGCCATCAAAGTGAATGATAAGCGCGGCAATCCGGTCGAGATCGCGGCAGTGGTGGTATGGCGGGTCGAAAATACTGCTCAGGCGGTGTTCGACGTGGAGGACTACACGAGCTATGTCGAGATCCAGAGCGAGTCGGCCATCCGCAGCATCGCGAGCCGCTATGCGTATGACCAAGGCGAGGAGCACGAGATCACATTGCGCGGCGGCGCCGATGAAGTTGCGCTCGCTCTGAAGGAGGAGTTGCAGGTTCGGCTGCTGAAGGCCGGCGTCATTGTCGAGGAAGCCCGCCTCACGCATCTCGCCTATGCGCCGGAAATCGCGCCGGTCATGCTGCGGCGGCAGCAGGCAGAGGCGATCATCGCCGCGCGCAAGATCATTGTGCAAAATGCCGTCAGCATGGTGCATATGGCGTTGGACGAGCTGGATCAAAAGAACGTCGTGAAGCTCGACGATGAGCGCAAGGCCGCGATGGTCAGTAACCTTCTCGTGGTCCTGTGCGGAAATTCAGACGCATCGCCCGTGATCAATACCGGCACGCTTTACACCTGACGTGCCTTCGGAACTGCGCAAACCCTTTCTGCTCAGGATTTCTCCCGATCTGTGGAAAGAAGTCGAGAAATGGGCAGCGGATGATTTGCGCAGCGTGAATGCCCAGATCGAATTCGTCCTGCGGCAGGCAGTGGCAAAAAGAAAGGGCCCGGCGAAGGAGAAATAACCAAGAGCAAATGGCTCAGAGAAGATCGTTGAGACAGCAACTAGTGCGCCGCCGTGGTCCAATCCGGGTTCGTCTGCGCGTGCACGCGCGACGCAAGCAGCATCAAGGCACCCAGTGTCAGGCCCATGCCTAATCTTGACTTGACCATCGCCCACTCCTAAATAAAACCTAATGCCAGGATACCGTGAGTCAAACTTAAGCATGCTAGGCTTATACGGTGGAAACCATGAACTTCGGCCCTTGCGGCTCTGGCCGTCTCCTCGGTAGGGCGCGCCAAGGCGTGCTCGTGCTCGCCTTACTCGGTGCCCTGCCCTGCGCGCACGCGACGACCTATACCCTGTCGAAACCCGATGACATGGTGGTCGGCGATGACCAGACCATCATGACGGTCTATGAGGACACGCTTTACGATCTGGCACGAGCTTACAGTCTGGGTTCGGAGGAACTGATCCGGGTCAATCCGAAGGTCGATCCCTGGCTGCCGGGAGCGGGGAAAATGCTGGTGGTGCCGGGCCGGCACATTCTCCCGCCGGGCCCGCACGAGGGAATCGTCGTCAATCTTCCCGAACATCGGCTTTATTATTATCCGAAGCCCAAGCGCGGCGGCCCGATCGAGGTCATCACCTATCCGGTCAGCATCGGCAAGATGGACTGGCGCACGCCGCTCGGCATCACCCATGTGATACAAAAAGAGAAAAATCCGATTTGGTTCCCGCCCGAGTCCGTGCGCAAGGAGCATGCGGAAGCCGGCGATCCACTGCCGGCGAAGGTCGGGCCCGGCCCTGACAATCCTCTCGGCGCTTACGCGATGCGCCTCGCGGCGGGAAACGGCACCTACCTCATTCACGGCACCAACAATCCGATCGCCGTTGGGCTCGCGGTTACGCACGGCTGCATTCGCATGTATCCGGACGATGTGGCGCAGCTATTCCCGCTTATTCCTGTCGGCACGCCGGTGCGCCTGATCAACGAACCGGTGAAGGTCGCATGGGTTGATGGCGAACTGCTGCTCGAGGCGCATCCACCCGTCGACGCACAGGGCCAAAGTTTCGAACCCAACATCGATCAATTTTCAGACCTCCTGAAAGCAGCCGTCGGCGACACCACCGTCGCGATCAATTGGGACTACGCTCGCGAAGTGCTGCAAAAAGCCGACGGTGTCATCGCCACCGTGGGACTCGAGGCGGAGTTGCCCACCGATGCCGCGACACCGGCGACAGCGGACAGCGCCGACAAGTAGGCGACTCGTGATTTGCGGGTGACCGCCATTGGCGCGTCAGGGTGTCGACCGCGCCAGGGACTCGATCTCGCGTTCGGTCACGACGCGCCAACCGCCCTTGGGAAGTTGACCCAATTCAAGTTCGCCGATGCCCACTCGGATCAAGCGCAATACGGCAATGTCGAAGGCGCTCAGCAACCGGCGGATCTGCCGGTTTCGTCCTTCATCGAGGGTGATTTCAAGCCAGCTGTTCTTTTGACCGCTGCGCAGAGAACGAATGATCTTGGCACGGAGCGGTTCGCCATCGATTTGGGCACCGCGATTGAGACTTGCCAACAGTGCGCCGTCGGCTATGCGATCGATCTGCACATGGTAGGTCTTGTCGGGCCCGGTGACGGGGTGGGTCACGCGAGCGGCCCATGCCGGGTCGTTGCTGAATAACAAAAGACCTTCGCTGGCTTTGTCGAGTCTTCCCACCGGTGCAAGCCACGGGAGGTCGGATCCTGCGAGACAACCATAGACTGTATCGCGGCCCTGCTCGTCGCGCGCGGTCGTGACCAAGCCCCGCGGCTTGTTGAGCATGATGACCATGCGCGGCCGCGAGCCTTCCAGCCCCTCCACGGTAAGGCGATCACGGCCAGAGCTCACGGGGAATTCCGGGTCTGTCACCACGCGGCCGTTGACGCGAACCCGCCCGTCTCTCACCCATTGCGCCGCCTGTGTGCGAGAGCCTAAGCCTAGTTTCGAGATGGCACGCGCCGCTCCGTAACGCGGCGTCTTCGGCCTCACGGATGAAGCGATATCGATGCCTTGGATGCGCTGCTCAATGCACTGCCGCCGCTGGTGTTGCCGAGGACGACATAGAATAGCGCAGTTCGCTTGCGAGCCGTATTGGGCAGAAGCTTGATGAACAGACTCACCGTGCGCACGCCCGCCGGGAAAAAGACCGTGGCCGGCGCTTGCGGCACAAAATCAGTACCCGCGAGGGCGGAGGCGGGCTCGGTCCACCACTCGAAGCTGGTCGTGGCCTTCGATCCCGTCGAGCGATGCACGCGGATCTCGGCGAATTTCTCGCTGCCTCGAAGCGAATAGGAAGTGGCGACCATGCCTATTCTCTCGGTCTTGTCGACCGGGCGGGCCGCGATGTTTTGCGCCTTGAGGTTGGTCTTTGGCGCCGGCGTCGGGGTGGGCGGCGCATCATCGATGTCGGCATCGGCGGGCGTGGTGTCGATGACGACCGGCGGCTCGGCTTCCGTTTCGGAAGCGGTAACCGGCGCCGGTGCGGGCTTCGGGCGGCTCAGCACAGCCCAGGTCACGGCGCCGACCAGCGTGACCGCGAGCAGCGCAATGAGCACCGGAGGGACGCTGCTTCTGCTCAGAAGCGACGGTTTCGCATTCTCTGGCCGCGGGATGGGTCCCAACGGCCCGCTTCCTAAATCCAAGTCGGCCAACCAATCGCGCAGCGATGCCGGACGATCGGCCCGATCCCAGGCAAGACCTCGCGTGAGCGCCCGCCATTGCCGGCCCGAGAGGCCGGGAGGTCGGGAAGGCGCGATTTTCAGCGTGCGCGCTTCGGTGGCGCGTCGATGCTGAAACGGATGTTCGCCGGCCAGCAACTCATAGGCCAGGCAGGCGAGTGAAAAAAGATCGTCGCGCGGATCGGCCTCGCGACCCTCCAGCAATTCGCACGACGCGTACGCCGGGGTGAGCGCTGCGGATTCACCGGACGTGCCCCAATCAAGGATGCGCACCTCTCCAAAATTCGTGACCATGACGTTTTGCGGCTTGATGTCGCCGTGAAACACGCGCCGATCGTGCGCATGGGCAAGACCCTCGCCGACCTCGCGGATGACGGCACACGCGTAGGTGCGTGGCAGCGGCAGGGGATGAAATTTCTGCATCAAGCCCGGCAGACTTTCGCCGTCGATCAATTCCATGGTGAAAAATGGAAATTGATGCAAATCCAGCTCGAACACCTTGACGACGCTGCGGTGCGACAGCGCCTGTGCGCAATAAAATTCGCGCCGCAGCTTGGCCAGGATGTCCGATCGCGTCCGGGTTTTCTCGTGCAGCACTTTGATGGCTACATAGGCGTCCGCTTCGGTGTGTTCGCTGCGCGATTGATCGAGCGCCTTGTACACGGTGCCCATGCCGCCGCTCGCCAATTGGCTCTCAATCACATACCGGCCACGCAAGACGTCGCCCACATTGAGGTCGGTGCTCGCGGGATTTCGCACCACCGGTACGGCGAGATCAGGGATTGAGTCTTCCGCGATCGGATACAAATCGACGGTAATGTTGTCCGCCTCGCCGCGCTGGTCGCGCTGCGCGAGCTTCGATTTGATGGAGCGAAACAGGTCGTCCGGCTCCTGGGAGTCCTCTATCGGATGGCGCCGTTGTCGGGTCATGGGTGCAGATTGGGGTCCATTTGACACCGGAGCCTACCCGGTTAGTGACCATAAGACTGAAGACCGATCCGCATAAAAAGGCTGCGTTTGCCGAATAAATTGACGGCATGTGCGCTATTTCACACCTCGTTCGGTTAAATCGCAGCGCAGCCAAGCTCCCTGCAAACCTTGCTCCCCGCCACCGGCAACGCCCGCTCCGGGCGGACGGCACAACAATCCCGCCTGGGCCGCCTGTAAGAAACAGGCGGATGATAAGAAGATGGAGCGCGGCGATGCGCGCCACGAATTCATGAAGAATTGCAAGAAGTCGAGCAAAAATCCCGAAACGCCACCCGCCAAGTCGTGAGTCAAATTCTCGCGCAGTGAGTCCGCCACGCATCGCGATACACGCGTTCGACGTGGCGGGCGAAGCGCGAAGCGTCCATGAGTGCGGAGCGCGTGAGGCGGGTTCGCAGATCCGCGCGCAACGCCGCGAGCCGAGCGAGATCGCGGCCGAGCGCAGCCGCGATGCTGACGAACGCTTCGTCGGATTCGGCGGCAAGCTCGAGCAGGTCCATTTGAAATAGCTGGCTGAGGCCGCCGCGACCGACGCTGGTGCGGCCCACTCGGGTCACGACGGGCACCCCCATCCACAGCGAATCCAGGCTGGTGGTGTGGCCATTGTAGGGAAATGTATCGAGCCCGAGATCGATATCATGGTATGCGCGCAAATATTCGCCGCGCGGCTGAAAGGGAAGAAACTCCACGCGTTCGGCCGCGATGCCATGCGCGTCCAGCCGCTGCGACAAGTGCTCGCGATGCCGGCCGGGCGGCGCCAGCGTTAAGAGCCGCGCGTCGGGCAATGCGCGCATCACGCCGGCCCAGAGGCGCAAGGTGTGGTCAGTCAGCTTGCAGGGATTATTCAGGCATCCGAGAGTCAGGAAGCCGCGCTCAATGGCCGGCAACTCATTGACCTCCGGACGATCGGCGAGCGGGTCGTAGCACCAAAATGAATCGGGGAGCCTGAGCGTGCATTCGCTGTAGTGGGCATCGAACCCATCGGGATCCAGCCGCGGATCGCTGAGCCGATAATCCATGGCGCCGATGCCGGTCGTTCCCGGGTAGGCGAGCCAGGCGATTTGGATGGGCGCCGGCTTACGCGCGAACAGCAGCGGACGGCCTCCCGCCATGTGCATGGTCAAATCGACCAGAATATCGATGCCATCCTCGCGAATGAGCCGGCAGAGAGCTTCATCGCTGAGCGGCCGCACATCGCGCCAGACATCGGCGTAGCCTGCAATGCGGCGCGTGAGTTCGTCGGGACGCTTGACGCTGGCGTAGCAGAAGATTTCAAACGCGGCATGATCGTGGCGCGACAACAGCGGAACCGTGAACAGACTTTGACAGTGGTCGCGGAAATCCGGCGAGACATAGCCGATTTTCAGCCGACGGTCCGCCTCGCCACGCGCCCGCCCGCCTCTGTCCGGCTCATGTGCACACGCGGATGACCCGGTGGCGAAACGGGCGTTCCAGCGCCGGCATTCCTCGAGAACCGGGCCGGCCTCCGACTCTTGAAAACTGAGCGTATACGCGAGATTGCTATGCGTGGCCGCGGAGCCGGGGTCAAGTTCGAGGGATCGGCGGAAGCTTGCGATCGCCTCGTCAAGCTCGCCCGCGTCCTTGCAGACGTTGCCGAGGGTGTCGTGCAGCGCCGCATTGCCAGGATCGAGCTGCAGCGCGCGGCGCAGCGCAGTCTCGGCAGCGTCGATGTGCCCGAGCAGCCGCATGAGACAGGCGGCGTTATTCAACGCGACGACCGAATCGGGTTGGAGGCGAAGCGCAGCGTCGTAGGCCTCGATCCCGGAGGCGAACTCGCCAAGTTCGGTATGGACATTGCCTAGGTTGATGAGAGCGTCGGTGTACGCAGGCCGAATGCCTATCGCCTGCCGGTAGCGCTCAATGGCTTCCCGCTGCCGGCCAAGCCCATGCAAAGCGTTGCCGAGATTGAATGCGGCGTCGGCGTCGTTTGGTGCGCGCGCCAGCGCCTCGTTCAACGTGCGCTCCGCCTCCGAAAAATTTCCTTGGTTCCAATAGGCGATGCCGAGATTGATCCTGTGCGAAGCGATGGCGGGTTCGAGATCGGCTGCGGCGCGCAGGAGTTCGATGGCTTCGGTGAGTTCACCCATTTCCCGCAGCACCGTGCCTAGATTGGCCATGACGCCGGCGTTTTGGGATTCAAGCGCAAGTACCTGGCGGTAGGCCGCAACGGCCTGCGGAAATTGTCCGCGCCGCTGCCGGCAGATGCCGAGGTTGTTCCAGGCATCGAGGAAATCCGGCCTAATTTTCAGGGCCGCTTCATAGGCCTCGAGTGCCGTGTCCCAGCGGCGAAGTGCCTGGCGCGCCTGGCCCAGCACGAACAGATAGCGCGGGTCATTGGCATCGGCCGCGATGGCCTGCTCGACCAAAACGATCGCCGCGTCCGGGTGTCCGTCTTGCAATTCCAGAAGGCCGCTGCGATACAGCGCCAGGGAGTGCCGTGGGGCTTGCGCGAGCACTTGCCGGTATTCAAGGCGCGCCTCGGCGAATTCGCCGGCGCGGTGATGCGCCGTCGCGGATTCCAGCAATTTTTCGATGGCTTGAATATTGAACTCGTTCGCGTCAGTGGCCTGCTGTCGCGCCACTAACCGCTTTCAGTTGCTCGACATCAGATCCGGCTTCACCTCTTTAAGTATTGGTGGACGATTTCAATGAGTTCTTCAGCCGCCACCGCTTGAGGCGCCTCCCGTCCGGCACGCGGGTCGACCATGTGCTCGCGAATATGATCTTCGATCACCTCGGCGATGAAACCGTCGAGAGCGCCGCGGCAGGCAGTGGCCTGCTGTAAAACGTCCGCGCATTCGTCATCCGCATCCAGCGCGCGCTCAATGGCTTCAATCTGGCCGCGCAATCGCTTCACGCGATTCTTCAGCTTCATCTTTTCTTTCGCAACGTGACCCATGGCTCAAATACCTCTTGCCCAACTATACCCCCGTAGGGTATCGTCCGACAGGTATCATTGGATAGCGCCGGAATTTATCTATATTTTTCTGGATTTTACTGACCTTATGGACCCACCACCTACCGTCCCCACCCTATCGACGGCGCGCTCCGGCGTTCCGTGGAGAGTGGCGGGAGAGCTCGGCGGAGATATTAGTAGCGGAAGCGGTGCCTTGAACCGCTGATCTGTTGCCATCATCGCTTCCGGGCTTAAGCAAATCCGCTTGAGCACGCTGAGGAGCACTTTGGATGGCCGCGATTTCCAATCACGTTTATCGTCATCCCCCAGCCGTGGGGCGGCAGGTCTTGGCGAGTGCAATCCGCCGAGGCCAGGAAATTTTCTGCGCGCTGTGGATGCTGGCGGTCGTTGCATTCTCGCTGCTGCTCGCCGTCGGGTTCATCGTTTGAAGAGCGAACCATGGCGACATTCAACCCAGCCTCGGACGCTTTGGCACGAGATTCGATCAAAAATCCGGCGCGGGCGGCCTTCGTCGCGATGATGTTGGCGCAGATGTCGCCCTGTATGGCTGCGAATGAAACGGAGGCAGCCGCGGCGCGGACCGACGGAAATGAACAGTGGGCGGTGCACGGGCAATTCACCTACGTGGAGCAGGACACCAATGCGTTTTCGGCGCCCTATGCCGGACGCAACAGCCTCACGCCGAGCCAGGGTCGCGAGACCACGGATGCGACACTGTATTTGGGCACGCGCCTTTGGCGGGATGCGGAAATGTGGGTCTCTCCCGAACTCGACCAAGGCTTTGGCCTCGACGATACGGTAGGCCTTGCGGGCTTTCCGAGCGGCGAGGCGTACAAAATCGGCAAGAATCAGCCCTATCTGCGGTTGCCGCGTGCGTTCGTCCGTCAAACCGTCAATGCGGACGATGATTTGGAGGCGGTGGATGCCGACTTGTTGCAACTCGGCGGTTCGCGCAGTGCAAACCGCTGGGTGTTTACGGTCGGGAAATTCTCGGTGACGGACGTTTTCGATACCAATCAGTACGCCCACGATCCGCGCAACGACTTTCTCAATTGGGCTGCGGTGGACGCCGGCACCTTCGATTATGCCGCCGATGCCTGGGGGTATACCGTCGGGGCCGCCGCGGAGTGGTATCACGATTCTTGGACTTTGCGCAGCGGTTGGTTCGATCTTTCCGATGTGCCCAACAGTCCGCAGCTAGATCCTGGCGGTCACGAGTTTCAGCTGGTCGAGGAAGTCGAGAAGCGTTTTGAGATAGCAAGCCACCCCGGACGGCTGCTGGTCACGGTGTTCGATAGCCGGGGACGCATGGGCCTTCTCGATGAGGCGGTACAACACGCTCAAGCAACCGGAGAAGCGGTCGATATCGTTTCGGTTCGCCAGTATCGAAGCCGCTTGGGAGCGAGTCTCGACGTGGAACAACAACTCAGCTCTGGCTTGGGCCTATTCGCGCGAATTGGAAAGGCTGCAGGCAATGTTGAGACCTATGAGTTTTCCGACATCGATCGCACCGCGTCGGCTGGCCTTTCGATCAAAGGATCGGCGTGGCAGCGGGCAGACGACACCATCGGTGTGGCAGTCATGGTCGATGGAATTTCCGCCGAGCGAGAACAGTACTTAAACGCGGGCGGCCTCGGGATTTTGGTGGGCGATGGCAAGCTTCCACACCCGCGGCCGGAACAGATTGCGGAAACCTACTATCGACTGGATGTCTTCTCGCACGCGCAGCTGAGTCTCGATTATCAGTGGGCCAGAAATCCGGCCTATAACAGCGATCGCGGTCCTGTGTCGATTGTCGCGGTGCGGATCCACGCGCAATTCTAGCCATATATGCTCAAGGAAATGACGTGATGAGTTTAACGGAGAAAGCCGCGATCGATGCACCGGACGCAGAGAAGCAGCCCGGATCGTCCGGTGCGCAGCTCGACTCCGAGCACGTCGGCGACATTCGCGGAGGTTTTGGCACCATCTTCATGCACGATACGGGACCGCGAACCGGATGGTCGCGCATCAAGACGCTGCTCGCGATCTTGGGTCCCGGGGTCATCGTCATGGTGGGCGACAATGATGCCGGAGCGTTCGGCACATACACGCAGGCTGCGCAAAACTATGGCACGACGCTGGTGTGGACGCTTCTGCTGCTCATTCCGGTGCTCTACGTCAATCAAGACATGGTGCTTCGGCTTGGCGCGGTGACGGGCGTCGGGCATGCGCGACTCATCCTGGAACGCTTCGGCCGGTTTTGGGGCGCCTTTAGCGTCATCGATCTTTTCATCCTGAACGGGCTCACCATCGTTACAGAGTTCATCGGCCTGACGTTGGCCTTTGACTATTTGGGCGTGCCCAAATTCTGGGGCATAGGCATTTCCGCCCTCGTCATCATGGCCTCGGTGAGTACCGGAGATCTGCGCAAGTTCGAGCGCTTTGCCTTGGTGCTGGTGTTCGGAAGCTTGCTCCTGGTACCCGTGTTGGTGATGTCGAACCCCCCGGTGCCGCAGATGGCCCACGACATGTTCATTCCGAGCTTCCCGAAAAATGCGCCCATCGCCGAGGTCATGCTGTTGATCATCGCGATCGTCGGCACCACCGTGGCGCCCTGGCAGTTGTTTTTCCAGCAAAGCTATGTGATCGACAAAAGAATCACGCCGCGCTTCATTCCCTACGAGAGGATTGATCTTTGGATTGGAATCGGCCTCATCATCATTGGCGCCGTGGCCATGATGGCCTTTACTGCCGTCGCCTTTGAAGGCACGCCTCAGTTTGGTCATTTCAAGGACGCCGGTGCAGTCGCGACCGGCATCGGTCTGCACCTCGGTCGCACCGCGGGCGTGTTTTTCGCGGTGGCCTTAATCGATGCCTGTATCATCGGCGCCGCCGCCGTATCCCTCTCGACGGCATACGCCATCGGCGACGTTTTATCGCTGCGCCACTCTTTGCATCGCAAGATGAGCGACGCGAAGGGCTTTTACGCGGTGTACTTTGCGCTCATCGTGATCTCGGCCGCGGTCGTCTTGACGCCGGGCGCACCGCTCGGGCTGCTTACCAACGCGGTTCAGACGCTGGCCGGCGTTTTGCTGCCGAGCGCCACGGTGTTTTTGCTGCTGCTCTGCAATGACAAAGCCGTGTTGGGCCCGTGGGCCAACACCCGGCCTGTCAATGTGTTCACGAGCATCGTCATCGCGATTCTCGTGATGCTATCCGTCATCCTGACCACTGCGGTTTTGTTTCCGGAAATCTCCGGTGCGCACATCCTCGCCATTTTGATCGGCGGCAGTGCACTCGCACTGGCCTTGAGCGTGGGCGCGCGCTTCATCGACTCGCGGGGTACCCCGAAAGCCGAGGACACCCCCCAGTTTACGGCGGCCGATCGGGCAACGTGGCGAATGCCGCCGCTCAATCAGTTGCCGCCGGCGCGCTTGACGGTGCTCGATCGCACGTGGCTGATTGTTCTTCGCGGATATCTTGTCGTCGCCGGGGGCCTCATGATCGTTCGAATGGTGCTGCTCGTGATCGCAGGACACTGAGGCTAGCGCTTCGACGGATCGTTGGCCTCGAGCCCAACCGTGGCGATTACACCATTGGCTTTCCGCAATACTTCCCGAGCGTAGTCCCAGTTGATCGCAACGGTCGTGTCGCCCACCGCGGTTCGCAGTAGATCGGAGAATTGATCGACATCCGGCTCGAAACTCTCACCCTGCGCGTTGACGGGTGGATGGGCCTCGAGCAGCAGCTCGCCATTGATCCATGCGACCTTAACCGGAACGTTGATGAGACGAACCGATGTGCCAACGGGCAGCTGGGCAAACAATGCAGCCACGTCTTCCGGGTACATCCGAATGCAGCCATGCGTGATGGCCAGGCCCACTGCCGTGGGATTGTTGGTGCCGTGGATTTCATAGGTGCCATCGCCAAATCCAAGCCGGATCTTATAGTCGCCCAGTGGATTGTCCGGCCCGGGTCCCACTACACCCGGCAATGGATCGCCCGCCTCGGCATGCTCTTTGCGGATTGATGCCGGCGGATACCACGAGGGATGTTTGATTTTACCGATCACGCGGGTTTGCCCCAGCGGGGTGGTGCGGCCCAACTTGCCGATACTGACCGGGTAAGTGATGACCACTCGCTTTCCATTCTGTGTCGCTTTGGGATAGTAGTACAACCGATGTTCCGGAAGATTGACGACTATGCCCTCACGCGGTCCTGGCGGCAAAATGCGCTTGCCGGCCAGGAAAATTTGAGTTCCCTCACCGGGCAACCACATGTCGACGCCCGCATTCGCGCGGATGATTTCATCGTATCCCAAGCTATAACGCCGGGCGAAATCGAGGAGCGTATCTTGGTAATGGGAGGTGATCGTGGTGTCGGCGCCAACCACGGCAGAGCCGTCAGCCGGCAATTCGAAGCCGGTTGCATCGGCCGGCTCGGTCGGCAACGCAAGAGCAAAACTCAGCACAGCCGATGGGAAAAGAAAGAACCGACTCCGCCCGCGCGATCTGATGTGCGATTGCACCATACCGGAGGCGGGATCAGCCCCTCTCAAGCGGCATGGTGAGGCAGTGCGGGCCACCGTCCCTCGGCCAGAGTTCCCGTCCTGAAAACGTCGTCACCTGGATGCCCGCGCGCTTCAAGGCGGCTTGCGTCTGGGCGGCGCCCTCGTACGCGATAACGTGTCCCGGTGAGGTTGCGACGACATTCGCACCCTGATGTTCATGTTCGGGCAATACGGTCTGGAACAGATGCCGGATCGGGTCCGACGCGGGCACATCGCCGCCGACGAAATGCACGGTGTAGCCGCGGCTGCGTACGTAGTCGACGAGCTTCATCTCTGCGACGCTGGTGTCTTCTTCGGCGGAGCCGGCGCGAAACAGCCGCACCACCCCTAAATCCCTCATGAATTCTTGTGCTGCCTTCAGATCGTCATCGCTGACCGACCCGTCCGCCGCCATTCCCTTGAGATATAGCGTGTAAGGATCCTTACCGACTTGCGCGGCCTCCAAGAACCAGGGCACCGTCAGCACGTGTTTGTCCGCCACATGCGTGAAGTAGCTGTCCAGGTGCAAAAAAGCTGATCGCAGGCCGAGCCTCTTCCCCATCGGCCGCAAGAACTCGACCTTTCGCGTCTGCACTGCCACTACATCCATTTGCAGGCGTCGTGCGAGCAGGGGCGCCATGCGCGGATCGGTGCGGTTGCCGACGCCCAGGAACAATGTGTGTTCATCGACGAGCTGGAAATCGCCGCCTTCGGCCAACATTCCTTCCTGCCGGGCATCGAAGATCACCGGGTAACGCGCAAGCTGCGGTGCCCAGTCAAAGATGAAACGCAACAGGACCTGTTCACGAACCCGTTGAGCGGAACCCACATCCAGCAGGACGACACCCGTTGGCAGCGTCACGGCCGTATCGCGGCTGAATATGAACGAATTGATGCTGTCGACGATGTGCCGATAGGTGCCGTCGGGCCACGTGCGGTATTGAGTCGCGGGGTCGCGCCCGAGAAGCATTTTGGCAGTCACGGCGTGCGGATCGGCCGCAAGTTTGGGGTGTGTGCCACGCAGCCATGTTTCTAAGGCTCCATGCGAACGTGCCGCCGCGATTGCAGAATCCAGCAAGTCGGGAATCGTCAAGATGTCCGCGCCACTCGCGCGAATATGGCGCATCAGTTCCGCGTGCTCGTCAACCTCGGCTTGCCCGACGGAGACCGGCATGGGCAGCACGTCGTCGCTCGTGCTCAGGGGCGCGAACATATCCGGATCCGGAGGACACATGATGAGCCGACGAAGTCGTGCGACGTCACTCGTCACGAAGGGCGGCCCGGCGATCCCGCCAACGGCGGAAGCCGCGGCGCCCCATCGAAGAGCGGCCGCGCCGGCACCGAGCAATTTGATTGCTTCGCGACGATCGAGGACGGTGATCGGCTTCATACGGTCTCCACGGCCCAAATAGTAGTCGACGCGTCGGCGCTTGAGGAATAATTATTACGACATGGTTCAGATCCGCCGGTGAGTCCTGCCATCCGAAGATCCGGCGAGAAGGCCGACAACATCAGGCAGAGCGAGTTTCGATGATGTGCCCGGAAACGAGGCCTGCACGGAACGTTGTGCTCCGTGCAGGCGAACTCACATCAACTCATCTACCAGAAGTGATACCAGGCCTTGTGCACACTCTGCGTGCTTTGCACCTTCTTGTTATTCTCGGCGGCATTGTTCGCCAATGACGTCGCCGTCAACCGCGGTTTCGCGCCGCCGACATCAGTATGCCAATCGTTGCGCATGTTGCCGCGATCTGCCCTCAGGTCCTGGTCTCGATCTGCCCGAAAGTCCTGAGCGCGGTCAGCTCGCAAGTCGGCTCGTAAGTCTTGGCGGTCCGAGCGGATGTCGCGCTGATCCGTGCGCATGTTGGTGTGGTCTTGCGCGATGTCTTTGCGGTCAGCCAGTACGTCCCGGTGATCGGTCTGTATGTCCCGCCGGTCCGACCGGATGTCGGCCTTGTCACGCGCAATGTCGGCGTGCTCATTCACACCTTGCCGCTGCTCGGCGTAGTCGTGACGCAGGTCCCTCTGGTCAGCCCGAACATCCGATCGATCCTGCGCAATGTCCCTGCGATCGGTCTGAATGTCTTGACGATCCGCCCGTATGTCCTTTTGATCCGATCGAATGCCCGACTTGTCCTTTGAAATATCGGCACGGTCCGCCCTGATGTCGCGTTGATCACGGAATGTATCGCGTTGATCCTCGGCATCGTCGCCTCGGTTGGCGCGGGTCGAGTCTCGGCGCGCCGTTTCTACTGTCGCGCGCGCATCCGGGTTTGCGGGCTGCGGAGCGGCTCTACGGTAAGCCCCTTCTGTTGCAGCCGCCGCCTGCTGCTGACCATCCTGGTTCGGTGCGGGAGTGGACTGTTGGTCTGCGGCGTACGCCCCCGGCAGTGCCATGCCGACGACTGATCCAATGGCAAATGCAATTAGCGCCTTGCGGTGCATAATACCTCCTCTCTCTTGGCTGAAATGCGGTCGACGATTGCGGATGGGCGTCCGCTCGTCACACTAGTTGCTCTGGTCGCCTTGTCTGGAAATTTCCGCGTGTTGTTCCGCGTGTGATCGCCCTAGTTGCCCTTCTTGCGCGACGAACCCTTCGACCAGAGCAAAAAAGCTGTTGTAGAAATTTGGATCGTCAATTGTTTCCCGCCGGACGACCCCAAGAACCTTTGCCGAGCCCGCCGGCAGCGTGACCGTCGCAGGACCGATTCCCGCGCTCGTGGACTGCTTCATTTTCTGAAGCCTGCTGACTTCCCGTTCTGCCGTGACGAAGACGATGCTCGTGCCGTTGCGATTGTCTGCACAAGTGGTCTGCAGACGCACCGTGACATTGACCTTCTTCTCGGGCTGAGCATCACGCGTACCGGTCAATACACCGCTCTCGCTGGATCGCTCCAACATGTACCCTTGGCCGAGCAGCGCGCGCTTGACGCTCCAACACACCGTATCGCCAGAACCGGGAATCGTTTTGCTGAAAGGCGCCGATGTCACAAACGGTCCGCGCGTATCGTGCTTGGATGCGCAACCCGCGGCAGCCGCTGTGACGGTGAGCACGACCAGACGAATCACCGTCATCGAATTATGGGCTTTGCGCATGCCGAGCTCCGGTTAGGCTAATGCTTCTTTGGACCCATCACGGGCGGATCGAAGTTCCCCCCGAAAAATTCGCGAACAATCACCTGCCGATCAGAACGTTATGGCCGGTTGTCAGCGCATGACTACGGCCCAGTGAGAGGAAAGCGGACAGGCGCGCTGCCGAGTTCCGGGAAAGAGGATTCCCACAGCATGCAGGTGCCCTTGCCGCCATTCAATCGGAGGGGCCGCTTCGCAGCACCCTGGCGATCGCGGCGATGGTATTCCAATTGCGAGTGGTCACAGGAACTCCGTAGAGCCGGTCCAGTGCCCCGAGATATCCGATGACCTTCATATGGCGCCGGTAGGTTCCGATGACGAATCGCTTTCGCCTGGTGAGAATCTTCATCAGCCACGGGCCGCGGGGCGGAAACTGCACGGGCGTCGATGGCCTCAAGCGGGGGCGCCGGGACAGTACGCTGACGAAGCGGACGACACCGGCTCGCAGCGCCTGTCCCTCGAAGGGGTCTTTCGACAAGAGACGCAAAATGTCGCGGCCCTGGCAGACAACGATCTCAGCGACAAAGGGAAGTTCGTTTGACACCTCGGCGCGTGCCTCAGCCTGGGTCATTGGCTGCCATATCACCAGCGTGCCCGCCGCACCAATGTTGACGGCGCCTAAGTGGCTCAGCGCTTGCGCAAGCTGGGTCGGCCGGAAAGAACGGTGACCGCCGACGTTAACACCCCTTAGAAAAATGACGAGTGCCACGCGGTTCCCCCTCAACGAGTCTGGAGAACCCCAATTGTATCGCTGCGCCGGAACGTCCCATCTGCCGTCGGACTCATGCCGAGATTCTATTGACGCTCCGCTGTAAACCCTGTCGGTGGTGCAATCACCGGATCGTTGCGATCCGCTGCCGAGCATTCTTGACTTAATGTCGTCGAGCGGCGGCACGATGCCTACCGGGGTAACTGCCGGTGATTTGGCGTTTTTGAAGGCGCTTTATTGTAAAAACACCGGATTGGGCCCATCGCTTTCGAGAGACGAGATCGAAGGCAATATGCTGACGCAGTTCAAGGCTCACTAGAAAACCGAGTCAGGAACCCCTCCCCGGCCGCTGAGTCATCGGGGCGGTGTCGCCGTTCACGGCGTGGGCAATGATGGCGATTCGGCGCCATCTGCGGTATGAAGGGCATCTGTTCGCGTGCCTCGTGGCGCGGCGGGGATATAAAGACAAGAACTGCAAGGGGACGATATATGAGCAGCCCTCTCAGGCCCACACTTCCGGTTACCACGCCACGCGTCGAACTGACGCTGCGCGGTCTGGTTCTCGGCGTCCTCATCACCGTGGTTTTCACGGCGGCCAATGTCTACTTCGGACTGCGGGCGGGGCTCACATTTGCGACCTCGATCCCGGCTGCGGTTATCTCGATGGCGGTGCTGCGCGGCTTCAAGGGCATGACCGTCCAAGAGAACAACATCGTGCAGACCGTCGCCTCGGCGGCCGGCACCCTCTCCTCAGTCATTTTCGTGCTGCCCGGTATGGTAATGATCGGCTGGTGGACCGGATTTCCCTACTGGGTTTCCTGCGCAATCTGCGCGCTGGGCGGAATCCTGGGCGTGATGTATTCGATTCCGCTGCGGCGCGCACTGGTGACGCAGTCCGATTTGCCCTATCCGGAAGGAGTCGCCTGCGCCGAAGTGCTCAAGGTCGGCGGCGGCGAAAACGCTGACGCCGCGGCCGTCGAGGACAGCCGCGCCGGCTTGGCGGCCGTGGTTTGGGGCGCGATCGTGTCAGCGGCTTTTGCGTGCATCGTGGCTACACGCATCTTCGCCAGCGACGTTGTGCACTACTTCCGCGTGGGCGCACTCAGCGCAGGCGGAACAAGAGGCGGCGTGACCGGCTTCGATTTCTTCCTGTCCTTCGCACTCTTCGCCGTCGGCCATTTAATAGGCCTGTGGGTCGGGATGGCGATGCTCGTGGGTGCGCTGATCGGCTGGGCCTGGGGCGTACCGCACTTCTCGGCGCTCGCGACCAGCGCTGAGCCCATCGCACAGTTGGCCCAGCACACCTGGAGCCATCAAGTCCGCTTCGTCGGCGCGGGCACCATCGGCGTGGCGGCAGTGTGGACGCTGGCGAAGCTGGTCAAACCGGTGATCGCAGGCTTGCGTTCTGCCATGGCGGCTTCGCGCGCGCGCGCCGCCGGGAACGCCGCCCTGCTTCCGCGCACCGAGCAAGACATCCCGATCGGCTATGTCGCGCTAGTTTCGTTGGTCTGCATGGTGCCGATCGGCTTTCTGATCGCCAACTTCTCCGCCGGCAGCGGTCTCGGCAACCATATGTTTTTGATGGTGGTCAGCTCGCTGGTTTACATCGCTCTGATGAGCTTTTTTGTGTCGGCGGTGTGCGGCTACATGGCCGGACTCATTGGCTCCTCGAACAGTCCGCTGTCGGGCATCGGCATCCTGGTGGTAATCGGGGCCGCGCTCCTTCTGGTGCCGGGCATTCGCTCCGGCCTACCCGCCGATAGCGGTACCGCGCTGGTGGCCTACGCGCTGTTCGTCACCGCCGTGGTTTTCACCGTGGCCGCCATCGCGAACAATAACCTTCAGGATCTTAAGACTGGCCAACTTGTCGATGCCACGCCGTGGAAACAGCAGGTCGCGCTGGTCATCGGTGTCGTCGCAGGCGCCGCGATCATTCCGCCGATCCTCGATCTGCTCAACCATGCCTATGGGTTCGCCGGTGCCCCCGGCCCGCACCACGAGCACCCGTTGCCGGCGCCGCAGGCCGGCCTGATCTCCGCACTGGCGCAGGGAGTCATTCAGCACAACGTCGATTGGAGCTTGATCGGCATCGGTGCGCTGGTCGGCGTGCTCGCGATCGTTACCGACGAAAGCCTGCGCCGCTTTACCACCAAGGCGCACCTATCGCCGCTGGCCGTGGGCTTGGGAATCTACTTGCCGACCCAGAGCACACTAATGGTTGTCGTCGGGTCCATCGTCGGATGGTACTTCGATCGGCGCGCGGAGCGCGCCTCCAAGCCCGAGGCAACCAAGCAGCTCGGGGTGCTTTTAGCCTCGGGCATGATCGTGGGCGAGGGCCTGGTGGGCGTGATCATCGCGGCGTTCGTCGCCTTCTCAGGCAAAGATTTTCCCTTGGCGTTGGTCGGCGATGAATTTGCCGATAACGCCGCGGTATGGATCGGCAGCGGCGTGTTCGCGCTGACGGTGTTTCTGTTGTATCGCTGGGCGGCGCGGATGCGGCCTTAGGTCCGCATTAAAGCGTTCCCAACTCGTGGTCCAGGTTCGTCGTGTCCAGCTCGAAGACATGATTGTCGTAGTCGAAGAAATAAAGCGCAGTATCTGATCTGGCAAGAAAGAACTCCGCGTTCATCTTCTTGAGTTTTTCTGCAATTTCCAGAAGCGTGGATTTTGATACCGAGAAAGCGATGTGATCGCCGGTTCTGGGACGCTCCACTTCCGCCTGGACCAGAACAACCCAGGTTCGACCCAGCCTTACGAAGGTCTCCTCATGGCCGTCGCCATCTTTGCGCACCAAAACTACTGCGCCGAACAAGTCCTTGAAGAGCGTGCTCGTTCTGCTCGGATCTTTTACCGTGAGTGCGACATGGCCGATTGCGTCAAGCATTTGTTCCCCGAGTCGTCAGGTTGAGGTTACCGGATAAGGACTGCGCTTGCGAGGCGGGCTTGCCGGTCTCGAGAAGCATGTAAGCTGTGATGCCCGCGAGGAGGGCAACTGGGACCTGCGCGCGTCCACACGCTTACAAACGACAACACATCTCCGTCACACGAAGGCTTATGTTGATAAGGGAGCCACCAGAAAATTGCGCTATTTAGTCCACCTGCTTCCCTCGTCAACGTTCCGGAACCGCGGGCATCGGATTCCTGGTTAGCAGCTCCCTCGCGAACTTCAGCGGACCTTAGATCGAACGTTTTCGACCGTTTTGAGCACTGATTGCGGATCGCAATTTCATGCGCATAGACTGTGCACCGCTTGCAGCTCTTCATCGCCCGGCGATGGCCGTTTCTCCGCTATTTGAAAGTAATTCCACGAGAGCACGCCTGCGTGGGTCATTCCCCTAAGCTTGGACATACATCAGGAAGATGTACAAATACCGCCCCATCGCCCCGGGCATCAGCCAATCGTTCCGACTCGATAGGATCAACAGTGTAAAGATCGATCATCCTTAGGGTCTTCGGTTCCTTACATAGTTGAAACACTGCAATCACCCCCCACGCGCCGGAGGATGACTCGCTCGGTTTCGAGGACGAAAAGCTGACAAAGACGAGCCTACGCTTTGACTTGTCGATGACGGTTATGGTCTTCGGGTGTTTATAGTCGACGCCGGGTAGCGCGATCTTCGGAGATCTACGAAACTCTGACTTGGTGTACGAGATCGCGAGCTCAACTGCTAGCTGTCGGTCATAGGAGAATTCGCTGCCGGCATTTGCAGACGACGATGTCGTCAGCACGAACAAGCCTAGGGCGGCGCAGTTGAGTTGGATCATCCCGGTCGAATTGCTAATTGGGCGACAGAGCCGCCGCGATAGAATGCGAAACATAAGCGTTACCTTATCGGAAACCGCACCTTTTGGCCGATCGGCGACAATTCAACTTTCGCGAGACGCATCACCCTGCCATTAGAGCGATACCGTACCGGGCAGCCGAGCCGCTTTGCCATCAAAGGCAGCCGTAGCGCGACATTCCATCTGTCGATTGCGAGCTGTAATGAGGCAATCCGAAAATCCGCAGGCGCTGTCCTTCCAACGACCAAAAAGCGTGGGAGAGGCCATCAAGCTCTTTGTGCTTTGTAATCAACATCCAGTGATCCGCGCCGGGCAGTGTAACTAGTTTTGAACCAGCGATCTGCGAGTGAGCCAATTCGGCCTGAGCTGGAGGAACATTTTGGTCCGCCGTCCCCTGCAGAATCGGGGTCGGGCATCGAATGCTTGCGAGCGGCAATTCCGCTAGCTCTGTCCATTGCTCGGTGTCGTTATCCCAGCCATCCTTACGTCTCGCATAGGGGACGGCTGAATTTAGTATGGCCGTAGCGATCGCGGTGATTTCTGGCTGGAATTGTCGTTAGAAAAAGTATGCAATTCGTGAGATTGGGGAGGGTGCCATCGACCGGTCCAGACTTCCGCGCCGCCCGATAGCAGGGTGGCAGAGTCCGGCACCGGGATGGAATCATTGAGATGTTCGTTTCCTAGCAGGGCCGCGCAGCCTGGACCGGTGAGAAACGCCCTTTCTCAGCGCGCGGTGTCTGCGCTGAACGCCAGCGGCGCATTGGGCTTGCGTGGTCGAAGCACCCACCACATGCAGATACCCGTGACAGCGGAAATAAGCGCCACCCACTGCGCATTGCCAAGACCCAAAGCGACCACTGGATTGCGCTTGATGAATTCGACACTGAATCGCGCGAGAGCTGTCCAGATGAAGTAGTGAGCGGCCACCAGACCAGCCGGACCACCACGCGCGCCGCGGCGCCACAGATAAGCGGCGATCAAAGCGGCCCCGGCAAATTCATACAGCGGCGTCGGATGCACCGGCACCGTAGTGGGTTCAAGACCGTGCGGAAAACTCATGCCCCAGGGCAGGTCGGTCGGGATCCCATAGTCGCCATCGCCGGAGAAGAAGCACCCCAAGCGACCGATACCGTAGCCCAGCGCAATACCGGGCGCCGCGAGATCCATCAGGCACAGCGTGGAGACGCGATTGAGGCGCGCGAGCAGCGGAAAAATTGCGGCCACGCCGATGGCCGCGCCATAGAACACAAAGCCGTTCTGACTCAGGAAGTCCGCCGGATGGTGCAGGAACTGCTCGGGATAACAGACCACCATATACAACTTCGAGCACAGACCGCCCCAGACGACGATGATGAACAAGCTCGCGAGCATCCGGCCGGCCGACGCCGGCGAATGCAGGCGGCGCGCGTTGGCGACCGACAGTTGATAGGCGACTACGCAGCCGAGTGCCACGCATAGGCCGTACAGCGCAAAGGTGATCTGACCTAAGTGAATGAAGGGCAGCATGCGGCCCTCACTGCTGGGGACCACTGAATTGGCCGTCCAAGTCCGACCCGTCCGGACCGAAATCACTAGAAAACAGGGTGCCGCTCACGCTGTTGGCGCTGCTCCCGCTGTTGGCGCTGATCGTGCCCGTGAAGGTCACCTGCTGGGAGCCGTTGAGAAAGTGACGGTAGTTCCCGACCAGGTTCCAGTGCAGGCTGTGGCGATCGACTGACCGCCGCCCGGCGGCACGAAGGTCACACTGCAATTGGTGACCTGGCCGCCACTGGCCAAGGCGAAGCCGAACGTGCCATTGTAATTTGGTCCTATGTCGGCAAGCGCAGTCAGCGTGCCGCAGAAGGTCGGGTTCGTGTAGGGCGCTGCGGGGCAATTGGCGTTGGCTGCCGTCACAGTGAGCTGCGCGGTGGCGGTAACCGTCGTGCCGGCTTGGGTGAACGAGGCCGTGACGGTGATCGGACCGCCGGCCGTGACGCCGGTTGCGAGACCGCCTGGAGTGCTGACAGTGGCAGATCTGCCGGCATGGCGTACGACGAGGATGTGGTTGGTGACGTTTGCAGTCGAGGCATCGGAATAGGTGGCGGTTGCTGTGAACTGCTGCGAGGCGCCGACTGCCACCGAGGGGCTCGGGGGCGTCACCGCGAGCGAAGTCAGCGTCGGCGATGAGTTTACCGTGCAGGTCACCGCGACGGTCACCGCGGCCGAGGCAATCGTGCCGGTCGCGTTGCTGCCGAGTGCGCAGGTCGCCCCGGAAGGCTGCGTGGTGATGGTCACGGCATAAGTACCGCCGGTCGCAATCGCCGTGTTGAAATTGAAACTGCCGTTCGTGCTCACCGCCAGGACATCGGTTCCGTTGTCCGCGAGGGTCAAGCCGGTGTTGCCTGAAGTGAGTCCCGTCACGGTCACGCCAACATTGAACAGACTAGAGGTGCAATCGACCGACACGTTCGAGACCGAGGCGCCCTGCACGGTGCCGCTGCCATTCGACACCGAGCAGCTTTGGCGGTCGGCTGTGTGCTCACGGTAACGGCATACGCGGCGTTGTTGGCGGCGGTCCCGTCGAAGGTGAACGTGCCATTCGCCATAGCGCCATGGCATCGCCGTATCAAGTTCCAGCGTCTACACATCCGCTGGAAGATCTGATGCAGCCATGTAGGCGCGGCATCCAAACTGTGAAGCGTCATTGATTGCGCCCGTTCCCATCGACTCGCTGCTGAGGCTGCGTGCGGCGTTACGTCCATCGAGTAAGGCGCGCGTAGGGGATCGCCGTGTTGAAATTTGCGGTGCCGTTGGCCGCGAGGCTAATTTGGTCCGTGCCATTCAACAGGACGGTCAGGGTCGCGTTGCCGCCCGGGCTGCTCACCGCGACGGTGATGTTGTAGGTGTCCGAGCCGCAGGTTACTGCCACGTTGGTGACATCGGTCGAGCTGGCGGTTCCGGTGCCATTGGTCACGACGCAGTGCTGGTTGGCGGGCTGTTGATTGACGGTCACGGCGTAGGGATTGCCCGCCACCAACGCCGTCGGAAATACAAAGGCGCCATTGGCGCTGAGCGGCAAGTCATCACCGTTGTTATCCAAGAGCGAGAGCGAGGCGCCGGTGGCGAGACCGACACCGTGCCCCGACGGTGCTGCCCGGTCCGCAGGTCACGGCGATATTGGTCGGTGTGCCCGATTGCGCCGTACCGCTGCCATTGGTCACGACGCAAATATTGCCCCCGGAGGGTTGCGCGGTGACGGTCACCGCATAATTGTTGCTCTGATCAATATAGGGAAAGACGAATGAGCCATTGCCTGTTGTGACCGAGTCTTGGGCCACGGAGTCACTCAAGGTGACGTGGGTGCCCGCTGCCAAGCCGGTCACGGTCCCCGATACGTTCAGTGCAGCGGTCTCGCTGTTGTTGCAGCCATAGAACACCAGCCCCCCGGCGAGCACGAGCAGGATCTGGGCCAGCAAGAACGCGGGCTGGGCGGGGGCACTTTGACTGAAACGACCGCGTAGGAATTGCCTGAATACCATGATGACCTCGCTCAAACGTCTGGGTATGGAGTGGAAATGCGCATCGCGGGCGGGACTGCTTCCAGTGCGCCGAATGCCTGGTCGAATGCGATACACGTGCTCAACGCTGTCGCCAGCGCACCGCGTCGGTGTCATGGGCAAAGGGCAGCATCGATTATTGGTAAATGTTCAAGAACGATTCGCGCCAAGAAGTTAATGCGCGCCGCTATGGACTCGATGCGACGTGCCACGGCACTATAGAAATAGCCCCGGCGCTGGTCATGATGGAAACATGAGGAAAACTTCGCGACATGGATTCGCCCTCTCAACAAGGTGCCGGCAGTGAGCCCATGAGCCGCTCGATGCTTCTCAACGGCTTTCGTTTGGGCTCGAAAACCATATGGCCGCAGCAAGGCCGGGTCGAGTCGCTGGCCGGCACGCTGCGCCTTGAACCTCGAGTGATGGATCTGTTGGTCTATCTGGCAGCTTCGCCCGGTCAGGTGGTGAGCCGCGATGCCATCATCAAGGACGTTTGGCGCGGAACGATGGTGACGGACGATGTCATCTCGCGGTCCATCTATCTCGCCCGCAAGTCGCAACCATCGGGCGAGAGAATCGAGATCTTCCAGGCGGTAGCGGCTATCGAGCCGATCATTGATGTCTTCCTCTCGGACCAGTCCTCGAGAGTCCAGGACCGATGAAGTGCCGCTACCAAGGCCGATTAGAACGCGGCGCGCCGCGTGGCTGGCGGCCGCCGCCTTACCGGCTTGGCAGCATCTTATAGCATTTCGATGCAGCAATACGGGCGCCAACCGCCGGACGCCGTGCAGAGCTTCCTGATCCTGCCGTTCGCAACAACCGGCTCGGGCGTCGATGGCATCGATCTCGGAAGCACCCTATCGGATGACCTTCGCGATCAGTTGGGCGCGGTGCAGAACTTACGTGTCATCGGCCGCCGTACGGCGCTGCGCACTCAAATTACTCATGAAAGCTATGCCGACATGGCGCGCAAATGGGCGGTCGACGCGGTGCTTGAGGGAAACGTCGATACGGCGGGGAACGACGTCGAGGCGAGGCTGAAGCTGGTGAATGCCACAACCGGCGGGGTGATCTTTCAGAAGGTGTATCGCGCCACCTTCAACGACATGCCCGCCCTGACCGGGCAGCTGGCCGACGACATTGCCCAGGCGCTGCACGTGAGGTTTCCGCGCGGCCAGGACTCGGCCGCGCACCTGCCGCGGACGGAGGCCTATCGGTTGTATCTGCAGGGACGCTACTACTCCATGCAGAATACGCCGGGCGGCTTCCAGCAGGCGCACGACTATTTCGAACAAGCGACCAAGATCGATGCGCAGTTCGCCGGGGCGTGGGTCGCGCTCGCGGTCACGGATATGTTGCGAGTGGACTTCGGTGGCCGCAGCCCTGCGAGGCCACGGCCGCAGCCGAGCCGTCACTGGCGCGGGCACAACAGCTCGATCCCGGCGCGCCAGAATTGCTGGCCGTGCGCGGTCTCGTGGCGCTCTACAACCGCCACTACGAGGAGGCGGCCGATGCGCTGCGCCAGGCAACCTCCCTGCGTCCCAGCTACGGTCAAGCTTACGTGTGGTTGGGACGGGTATTCCTGGCACAGGGTGAAGTGCGGCGCGCGGCATCCGTGCTGCAACGTGCTTACGATCTGGATCCCGATTCTACGATCGCGGCACTGAACCTCGGCTTGGTAGAGGACTCGGAGGGCAAATTCGACGCTGCGGAACAGGTATTGTCGAGCGCCATTGGCGCCGACCAAACCCACACGGCCAATCTGCAGTGGGCGTTTGCGCATGTGGAGGCGCAGCAAGGCAAGCTCGACGACGCCGCGCAGGCGTACCGCAAGGCGATCGATCTCGGCGCGGAATACGCCGCACTCTACGCGCAATACGCCATGCTCCTAGCCGAGACGGGCAGTTACGACGAGGCGCTGGCCGCCATCGTGCGCGGCGATGGGCTTGACGCGACCGAGCCCTCGCTATGGGCGGCACGCGTCATGGTGGCGGCATTGTCCGACGGCGACGTGAATCCGCTCGCGGCCTTCGCGGCGACGAGCACCCCTGACAATCCCTGGCGGGTGCTGGCGCAGGCAAAAATGCTGCTGTGGCACGGCAACGCCAAAGCGGCGGTGCGCCTGTACGAGGACTCGAACATGGAGGCGCGCATGGGCGAACGGGCGCCCCGCGATGAGATCGAGATC
The DNA here is from genome assembly GCA_963721095.1 of uncultured Gammaproteobacteria bacterium. Classification (GTDB taxonomy): domain Bacteria; phylum Pseudomonadota; class Gammaproteobacteria; order Steroidobacterales; family Steroidobacteraceae; genus Bog-1198. Next base: position 151,932 of record CAVRHU010000006.1, read on the forward strand.
CTCGGCGGCCGGGCCGCGTTCGTCGATATGGCCTGCGCCTATCGGATGATCGGCAATGATGCGCATGCCCGGAGGGATCTCGAGCGTGCGCAAAATATTCTGGCCGCCGATCGCGCCCGCGGCGTCAATCCGGTGGGCTACGACTACCTGCTCGCGGCCATGGCGGCGCTGCGCGATGATGAAGCGCAGGCGGCCTCGCTGCTGAGATTCGCCGCTGCGCGCGGCTGGCGCGACTATGCGTGGCTCAAGAGGGATCCGGACTTCGCGCGGCTATCCAATCGCTCAAAGGTGGTGATGGGCTTCCCGTTAATTTCCGCGCCAAAAGTGTCTCGAGCGACACTACCTCTTTCTCGGGAGAGCCGGGGTGCGAGACCTTAACGGCGGGTTCAGTCGAAGGCCCGGGACAAACATTGAAGGCATCGGATCGGCATACAATCGATTGTCAGCTCATATAGATAGCCCCTTGGGGCTGCACAGGCTTACCTCGATCATGTGCACCCAATCCAGCCTCATTCTTGTATCGAAGACAGCGAGGTCGTGCGCCGTCTGGCGATTGTCGTTGTGGTAACCGCCGTAGCAAGCATCAACCTATCCCGCAGGCGGCGGAAACTTCGGACCGCCGCAGCCGATCAGCGACAGAAATAACGCCATCGTCACAATCCAATGCATGTGGCTCATCGGTTTCATGGCATCCAACTCTGTCGACTGCACACCGATGAGGTCAACTCCTTGGTATCGACCCACTGCTGCCACTGATATAAGTCAGCTTTGCGCACTTCGGATTTGACAGAGGGGAGAGGACGCGATCCGTGCTCGCTCGATATGAGGCCCTCCACCATATCTTCTGTCGACGTCAGAACTTGCTAATGCCCGTTGATTGCCCGTCTTGGCTGAGCTCGAATTTGTAGGTCAACTTTTTGCCGGGGAAGCAGTCAGCTCGCCCATGATTGTGACGCGCGCACCAGTTGTATTCGGGTAAGTTTGGGTGTATCGACGCTGAAGAGACAGTGGTCGAGCAGACTTCTGGAATGGACAATCCGAGCCTCCCCCTCGGACGAGGGACCGGCAATCCATTCCACTACCACCGACGATGTAAAGTGGTCAAATCCGTACTGAATACCAGGACGCGATACGCTCCTTGGAGTTCGCCTGATTTCCAATGCGCAGCCGTGACAGCGGATACCAGCCTTGGACTCACCTGCTGCGGTGGAGAAGCCAAAGCACCCGAGATTCCCAGTGTGCAGAACCAAAATCTAAGGATTCTTTTCATCGGTATTTGACACCGTAACCAGGTAGTCGAAAGCCGCGGAAACATTCACTCATACCCTTTTGGCTCGAATTGACCAGTGCGGTTACTAGCTTAACGCACCGCCGAGCGGCTGCTAACACACGTTGAATACTATGAGCCAGCTGTCCGCAGTTGACAGGCCGATTGCTGCGGTCGAGTTCACCGACATTTCAAATCACGTCAATTGCACGGCCATGCAATTGCAGTCGCAGCGGGCTGCATAGGACGCTTCCTATAGTGATTGCGGAAAGCAGGGGCTGTTTTAGGCGCGCACTCGGAGATTATCCTCACTTAGGCCGACGTGCAGTTTTAGTACAGATGCATTTATGTTTATCGAAGATCAGCTGCGCAAACCAAAGTTACAACATCGCCCTCGTGAAAGCGGCCACGGAATGCTGACATCCTGGCCCCTGAGAAGGATTACTCGTGCAACTGCGTTTCTAACTCTCTTCCTGATCCCATCGCTAAGTTCAGCGGCCATTTATAAATGTACTGGCCCAGATGGCAGCATCACTTACACCGATGCACAATGTCCCGCTGATACGACGATGCAATATATGGATCCAGCAGCGCCCTCGTGGCTAAACGAGTCGGCGCAGGTTGTGAATGCTACTGCGGCGATTCCCGAGGCAAACTCCCAATCGCAGCCTGACATACTCGCTATCCTCTGCGCCAATGATGAATTTAGAGTTTGGCTCAAGGCGCAACGACATGGCTTGCCGGAACGGGACGCCAGAACAGCGAAATTTATCCGATTCAGCTACCTTTGCCGGAGGGCTCTCCACCTCCCAGATGTTGCAGCCGTTCCACCAACACCCCTGAAGCACGTTCTTGGGCAGCAGACGCCGTGAGAAGTTTACCGGGCCCGTTTGTGCTTAATAACTCGAAGAGCGGCCCACGCATTGCTGAAGCCGCCGCTCACAGAAAATGATTAGGCCAAAAATGTCTGGCTTTCCTCAATGACCCTAACCCGTTCCAGGGCAACGAGGGACACACAGGCAAACAAAATGGAGCAGGCGATGGGAATCGAACCCAAACGGACGGCTCTTACCAGCCTCTAAAACAAAGCTGTTTGGTGCGATGGCGAATGCCAAGTGTGATTAGCGTGTGAATTTTCACGTTATGAGGGGCAACGTAGAATTGCCTGAGACAACAGCTCCGTTTGCCTTCCAATCCCTCTTCGCACCTTAGGCCACTCTAGAGATTTCCGACAGCACGTGAAGACCGGTGGTATTCAATCAGATTTGAGTGTGGACTTCCCAGCTTTTTGTGGACGCGAGAAACTAACGGCGTTACCGGCATGGAGGAATGCCGATGCGTACGAAAGCGAGTACCGGGAAAATCCGTCAGACCTACGAATTCATAAAGGCGCACCGTAGGCAATTTGACGTTCGAACGATGTGCCGGGTGCTTGAGGTGGCGCCGAGCGGTTACTACGCCTGGATGCAAGAGCCGGTCTGTCAGAGGGCCCTTGAGGACGTTAGGCTCCTCAGGATGATCCGCGCCTCGTACACAGCAAGCCACGGTATCTACGGAGCCCCGAGGGTGTTCCTCGACCTTCGGGAGGCGGGAGAGACCTGCAGCAAGCACCGAGTGATGCGGCTTATGCGCGTAAATAAAATCCGAGCGGTTCGAGGATATCGAATCCGGCACAGCGCCGCATCCAAGCCCTCCGAGCTGATCCCAAACGTTCTTCAGCGCAAGTTCGACGTCGCGAGCCCAAACAAGGCTTGGGTGACGGATATTACGTACATTCGCACGTGGGAAGGTTGGCTCTACCTCGCCGTGGTCATGGATTTGTTTTCCAGAAAGATCGTCGGGTGGGCGACGCGACCGACAATTGCCCGCGAGCTCGTCCTCGACGCAGTGTTGATGTCCGTACGTCGGCGTCGACCACGCGGAGCGGTTATTCATTCCGACCAGGGATCGCAATATGGCAGCGACGATTGGCGGAGGTTCTGCAAAACAAATCATCTTGAACCGAGCATGAGCCGTCGAGGAAACTGCTGGGACAACGCAGTCGCGGAATCATTTTTCAGCAGCCTCAAGAAGGAATGCATCAAGAAAGAAGATCTACAGAACTCGTGAGCTTGCGAAGACCGAAATATCGAACTACATTGAATCATTCTACAATCCAACGCGCCGCCATAGTCATTTGGGCGGAGTGAGTCCTGAGGAATTCGAAAGAGCCGGGCGAAGACGCCGACGTGTCCACTGAATCCTGGGAAGTCCAGTGTGTATTCCCTGGACTCGTCCAATGGCGCCGTTAGTTTACCTGAGGTCGGCAGGTGTTAGCGCCGAAGTAATACTAGCCCAACTCGCCGAAGTAAAAGTGGACAAAGCCTACAAAAGACGATGTTTCTCGATTCAGAGAAGCCCGCGTGCGATTGACGTGCGAATTTTCGTGCCATGAGAGACAACGTAGGACAACGGACTTCCGCATCTATTTCTGCATAATCAGCCGATTTTATCGCTTCATTTTTCGGCTCAAATGGTGCTATTATTGATGCAGTTTAGCTGGAGGGTTCCCATGCGCACAACGGTTACGCTGGACGACGACTTACTAGCAAAAGCAGTCAAGCTGACCGGGGGCCTTGATCGTTCGACAGTGCTTCACGAAGGACTCAAAGCACTCATCGAGCGAGAAAGCGCCGCACGACTCGCCAAGCTAGGTGGCACTCAGCCCAAGCTCGAGTCCGTGCCGAGGAGGCGTGCGGGGGCAGCTAGATGATTCTCGCCGACACATCAGTCTGGATCGACTTCTTTCGCGAAGGCCTTCCTGAACTTGCGGAGCGTCTTCGTCGTAGCATCGTTGTAATGCATCCATTCGTGGTTGGTGAACTTGCTTGCGGAAATTTCTCGAACCGCGATGCGACACTTGAACTCCTCCAACAACTACGCTTGGTGACGGTGGCCGAACATGACGAAGTCTTGAGCTTCATACGGGCGCAAGAGCTATACGGTCGTGGCATTGGTTATGTAGATGCCCACTTGCTCGCGGCTGCGGCGATTGAGGGATGTCAGTTGTGGACCAAGGACAAGCGACTTCACGCACTAGCCGCCACGCTGGGCGTTGCCGTGAATTAGAGTTGCTGGGTACACCGAGATAACAGAACGTAACCCGCTCGACACCAGCCTCGGCTATCGGCCCAATACTTACGGCCTGCTGAAATCATTGGCCGTTACCTGCCGTGGTTGCGACCGGAAACCCCAATTACATATGCTATGCCGGCGTGACCTACGAGAAAACCGGCCAGCCGACCAAGGCGGATGCGGCGCTCAAGTCGTTCGGCAATCTCACCTTAGTGGACTGCGACCGCTTCAAGGCGCGCAAGCGCGGCGCTCATCGCAACGGCACCTTCTTTCATCATGGCGGCAATCGGGGGTGCTGCGACGTCTGGTAGAACATCCGCCATCCAAATGACGCGGCTTCCGCCCACCTCCCGCGCAAATACCTGCACAGCTGCATTGTAATGAAGCAGGCCGGTCGGGCCCCCTTGTGCTGTCCACACCAACCGGCGCAGATCTTCGTTTAGAGACACGATAGGCTCAACAACTACCATGCCGTTTCCGAAGGTAACCCGTCTGCCTCCGGGCACCAGCTCAGTTGCAATTACAAATCCCGGCACGAGGCGCGTGTGCAATGCGCCAATATCTTGAATCGCGTCCCATACCACCGAGGGGGATGCTTCGGTAACGATTTCTACGGCAATCGAAGTCATGAATCGAATTCTCCAACATTGTTGTTGTCGGCCGCCCAGCGCGCGGCGGGCTTAAGATTTCGCGCAGCAGTAGGCTTCGACTCGGTAGCCGTCGGGGTCCGTGAGGAAGGCTGCAAAGTAGTCAGGCCCATAATCGGGACGCGGACCGGGTTTGCCGTGGTCACGACCGCCATGCCTGAGCCCGGCGCCGTGAAAGCGATTCACGCTTTCCGTGGATGGCGCCGCAAAACAGATGTGCAATCCGGAACCGGTCTCATCCGGTACCGGCTTCCCGGATTTCAGCACCCAAAACTCGACCGTTTTGCTCCCATACCCTAGAGACCCGGCATCTTCGCTCAGACACCGGTAGCCGAGCGCCGACAGCGTGGCGTCATAAAAGGCCTTTGCGGCGGGTAGTGATGAGACACCGATGGAAATGTGGTTCAACATATCGATGCTACAGACTCCGTGACTCTTGACGCGGTAAGCGCCCGCCCACGCTCAAGATCATATGGCTTGGCAATCACTGCTGGCTTGGGGAAAATTGCTCAATGGGATTCCGATCTTTCAAACAGCGTACGCCAAAACCCCAAGTACCCAACGGTCCACCCCGGCTCCGCGCTATTGCGCATCAACGGCAGTGGTCGCTCACAGAATATGTGTGTACGGCCGGACCTCACGATCAGCCCTTCGAAGAGCGGCACAATTGTGTATCGGTGGCGCTCGTGACGGCGGGAACGTTCCGCTATCGCACTACCACGGGCGAGGGGTTGCTCTACCCCGGCGCGTTTCTACTGGGAAATGCCGGCGCCTGCTATGAGTGCGGGCATGAACACAGCCACGGTGATCGATGCGTGGCCCTGCATATCGACTGCGAAATGTTCGCGGAGATCGCCTCGGGCTCATCGGGGTCGAATCGCTGCCAATTTCGCGCCGCTATGCTACCCGCCATCGCCGATCTGGCGTCGATCTCGGTTTCTCTTCAGCAGGCCGCCTCATCGCAATCGCAACTTGCCCTCGAGGAAACGGTTCTCATTGCCGTCGGGACTGTAGCGCGCGCGGTGGGAACGAACCACACACCACCGCGGAGGCCGGCACCGGCGGCGACCCGACGGATGGCGGCTGTATTTGAGTATATCGATGCCCGATTAGAGTGCGAGCTGAACCTGGCCGAGTTGGCCGCGCACGTTGCCATGAGCAAGTACCATTTTCTTCGAACCTTCAGTCATGCGAGTGGCATGACGCCGCACCAATATATTCTGGGCCGCCGCCTTCGTGCGGCTGCGACGGCACTGCGCGCCACCAAAGGGCCAATTGCTCGTATCGCGCTCGATCATGGGTTTGGCGACTTGTCGACCTTCAATCATTCTTTTCGCCGAGTCATGGGAACGACGCCCACGGCGTATCGATCAGGTTCATGAGGATCAAAGACTGTGTTGGCCCATGATGTAGTTATCAGAAGCCCCGGCGACAATTTCTACGAAATAAGCCGTAAGGGGAACGGCCGCTTTCTCGTTAGAGATTTCTGAGGCCGACTGCTCGCTCCTAGCCGATACCGGAAGTCCGCTCCTAACCCCGGTCGCGCCACTTGGCCCAGTTGCTTGCCAACCGGACGACGCCGAAATTATTGGGCGTTTCGTAATTCCGCGTGCGATGCTGGGTGCGAATGCCAGGACAACCTAAGACAATCTGAGACAACCAAACTCGCCGGAAATCGACGCAGATTCCCAAATCCTCCCCAAGTCGCGATCGATTTAGGCTTGGGTGAGTTGTCCTGGGGCCTTTCTGTCCAAGGTCTCCGGCCACGCATCGATCGGCGTAGTTGCTACAATGTGCTACAGTGTGCTACAGTTCGATTCATGAAAATTCGCACCATCACTCAGCGAGAGCTTCGCAATCAATCCGCCGCAGTGCTCCGTGAGGTGGAGGCTGGGCGAACGATCATCGTGAGCCGAAACGGCACGCCGGTCGGAGAACTGCGACCAATTAAGCGACGTCGCTTCGTGCCTCGCGCGACCATCGCGGATGTAGCAGGAAAAGCCGCCAGGATTGATGCCGCGCAATTCCGTGCGGATCTCGATGCCGTAGTTGATCCTCGCCCTTATGACTGAGGCGAGTCGCGGGGTTCTGGACACATCGGTTCTGATCGATCACGACCAGATCATTGCTGATCAGCTTCCTGATGAATCCGCAATTACTGCAGTAACGCTTGCCGAACTCGCTGCCGGTCCACATGCAACCGAAAATAAGGACGAGCGCGCTCGACGCCAGGATCGTTTGCAGTGGGCGACGGCCACCTGGGATCCATTGCCTTTCGATGCGGATTCGGCACGTATGTATGGTAGGGTCTTTGCTGCCGCGCGGGCAGCCGGACAATCTAGCAGGGCACGCCTCGCGGACTTGCTCATCGCCTCGACGGCCGCGGCAAATGGATTGCCGCTCTATACACGTAATCCCTCTGATTTCACCGCTCTAAAGCGCATCCTAAAGATCGTCAAGGTCTAGTTGCCTGCTCACCGGAGCTTCCAAAAGGATTTCGGCTCGGAGGATTCAACGAACGTCGCAATCCTGGAATCATGACAGGCAGCCTTCGGCCAAAGGACTAAACCGCTCGCGCGGTAGGGATGGCTTCGGTTAGGCGTAGGGGAGGCTGATCACGAGGGTTCTGTTTCGTAAGTTGCGAAGTGAGGCATTCCGCCTCGTATTGCAACCGGAGCAGAGCCATGAACGATTCCACCCGAGAGATTTCGCCGCTGCGTCAACGCATGCTGGAGGATATGCGGCTGCGCAAGCTCGCACCCCAGACCCAGGCGGTCATACGTGCGAGTGTTCGGCGCTTGGCGGGGTATCTACGCCGACCACCGGATACCGCCACGGTCGAGGATCTGCGCAACTTCCAACTGCACTTGGTCGATCATGGTACCTCGCCGATCACACTCAACGCGACCATCACAGGATTGAAGTTCTTCTTCGACGTCACGCTCGATCGTAGCGAGTTGATGGCGAAGATGAAGCCGGTGTTTGTGCCGCGGACATTGCCGGTGGTGTTGAGCCGGGAGGAAGTCACCTCGCTGATCGCCGCGGCCAAGAACCTGAAGCACCAGACTGCGCTGTCAGTTGCCTATGGCGCAGGGCTTCGCGCCAACGAAGTCGTGACTCTGAAGGTCGGAGACGTTGATAGCAAGCGCATGACGCTGCGGATCCAGCAAGGCAAGGGCGGTAAGGATCGCTATGCCATGCTCTCGCCGGTCATGCTCGATCGGCTGCGCACTTGGTGGCGGGTGGCAAAAGCTCAAGGCAAGATGCTCGAGGGTGGCTGGCTGTTCCCGGGCTTGAACCCCGTCGAGCCCTTAAGCACCCGACAGCTGAACCGCGCGGTGCATGAGGCCGCTCTCGCAGCGCGCATCGACAAGCACGTCTCGATGCACACGTTGAGGCACAGCTTCGCCACGCACCTACTTGAGCAGAAGGTGGATATTCGTGTTATCCAGGTGCTGCTCGGCCACAAGAAGCTTGAGACGACATCTCTTTACACCCACGTTGCTACCGAGATCCTGCGCCAGGTGATCGGTCCACTGGAGCCCGGACCAAGCCCCGCAGCGTAGCTGCGCGTGGAACGCCCCGTCCTGGAGGTCGCGGATATTTTCCGCGCCCACGGGCCGACTTTGCGCGCAACAGCAACTGGGCCACCTAAGCCTCGGTCAGCTGAAGGTCATGTCGGCCATCGAACAGTGCCGCAGCATCGCGCTCGGCGGCCACGCGCTGCGCTGCTCGTCGTGCGCGCAAGCGCAGATCGCTTATAACTCCTGCCGCAACCGGCACTGCCCGAAGTGCCAGAGCAGCGCCGCACAGCGCTGGCTCGAAGCACGGCAGGCGGATCTGTTGCCCGTGGAGTATTACCACGTGGTGTTCACTTTGCCGGCGCCCATCAGCGCCATCGCCTATACCAACAAGGAGATTATTTATGGACTGCTGTTCGACATCGCCGCTGAGACGCTGCGCACGATCGCCGCCGATCCGAAGCATTTGGGTGCCCGCATCGGCGTGACCCTGGTGCTGCACACCTGGGGCTCGGCATTGACTCATCATCCGCATGTGCACGGCATCGTACCCGGCGGCGGCCTTGCGCTCGATGCCGATCGCTGGGTTCCCTGCAAGCCTGGATTCTTCCTCTCAGTGCGCGTGCTCTCGCGCCTGTTCCGGCGTCGCTTCCTCGAAGAGCTGCAGAACGCGCATCGCCAGGGGCAACTGAAGTTCTTCGGCGAGCACATGGATTTGTCCGACGCCGATGCCTTCGCCGACTGGCTTAGCCCGCTGCGTCAGTGCGAGTGGGTGGTTTATGCCAAGCGCCCGTTCGCAGGTCCCGAGGCGGTGCTCGCTTATCTGTCACGCTACACGCATCGGGTGGCGATCTCCAACTGCCGGCTTCTCGCCTGCGATGATCGCGGCGTGACCTTCCGCTGGAAGGACTACCGTGCTCAAGGCAGCACGCGCCACAAAACCATGACGTTGATGACCGAGGAGTTCATGCGTCGCTTCCTGCTGCATGTGCTGCCCGTAGGCTTTCACCGCATCCGTCACTACGGCTTACTGGCCAACGCCAGCCGCAAGACCCACATCGCCACTGCTCGCGATCTTCTGCATCATCCGGCGCCACCGCTAACCACTGATGCGCTCCGGCGATGGTGCAACCCGCGCCCCCAAGCCTACCTTCGTGTGCCGACACTGCGGCGCCCCGATGCTCGTGATCCAGACCTTCGCCCGTGCCCAGCACATCCGCGGGCCACCGGCCTCTGCGAGGCCCTCATGAGCACTCAACGCTCACCTAAATTGCCTGCCGCCGTTTCACTCTGTGACGTTGGCACAAACTCCCATAGTCAATGCCGCCTCCCAACTTGGTTCTTGCATGCCGCCTCGGCAAATGCCCGCATCTCGCGCCCAATTCCTTCACGCCGCAGCGGCATCCCCGTCGCGCTGATCACCCCGATCGACACGACCGACCTCACTGCCTTCGTTCAAATCCCCATAGCTCATTGCCGCTGCTGATCTCATCAGCACGTTCCCGCGGTTTCCTCCCTTGGGGCTTGCCCGACGTCTGCCCTCACACCTCAAGGGGTATCGCATGCTCGGCGATGACGGGCAGATATCGGGCAACCCTTAACAAAGGCGGGCACTGGGCCTCACGAATTCATCGCCTGGAAGCGGCCATTTGTCGTATGCGGTAAGCTTATCCCGGCATTTACGGAACGCAGCCAGATTGCAAGGAGAGCACAATGCAATTAAATGAAGCTGTCGTGCTGATACGACGTTTTTCGTCGCCTATCGAGTGGTTAGGCGCAAAATGACTCGTCCGCGCTCCGTTTTTAAGACCGTCGTAGCTCCGATTGTTGTGGTGGTGGTTTTTATCCCGACCTTGACGATCTCGATATGGAAGGTACTTCATGGCCGGGGTGCGGAGTCTTACTTAAATGTTTACGGATTGTCGATCCATCATACGTCGGTCCTCATTCTTGCGACTGCTGTGGTTTTGATCTTGGGCGTCGCCTACGTCGCGCGAGTGATCCACCTTTGGCGGTACGGCGAGGCGAGCGCGATACGCGAGCAGACGCCATATACTGATCCCGGAGATGGCAAATAAGGTGGCGCTGCGCACGAGTCATCGCGCATATTTTTGCATGGCGCTTGTCCCAATTTGCTGCTTGGTAGGATGGGCGATCCTAATTCTCCTTGTCAGACAGCATCTGACTGAATCCGCGCTATACAAAGCGCTCGACCTCTCTTTATATCTTTCCGCCGTTGCAGTAGCCGTTCTGCTGGCGATTGCAATTCGTTTCCGCAAGTCAGTCATGCTGCTCAAGCTCGTGACGGCGACGCTGCTCTGCGGTTTGGTCCTCGCGTTCGTAACTTTCGTGGGGTATATGACGGTGGGATTCGGTTGAACGTCTCTAGAACCGGTTCGGTTCTAATGCCTTAGAGCCGACGCTGACGACCGGCAGCACTG
>CAVRHU010000007.1:0-425133 GCA_963721095.1 uncultured Gammaproteobacteria bacterium
CCACCCGATGCGTGTAGCGTGACAGATAAGCGAGCACCGGCTCGGGACCTGCGAACGGGCGCTTCGCATAGACCACCCACTCGCACTGACGCAGGGGGGTAAGCCAGTCGGCGAAGGCCTCGGCGTCGGACCGATCGATGTGCTCGCCGAAGAACTTGAGTTGTCCCGGCGATGCGGGTTATGTAGTTCTTCGAGGAAGCGACGCCGGAACAGGCGCGAGAGCACGCGCACTGGGAGGAAGAAGCCCGGTTTGCAGGAAACCCAGCGATCGGCATCCAGCGCAAGCCCACCACCAGGTACGATGCCGTGCACACGCGGATGATGCGTCAGGGCCGAGCCCCAGGTGTGCAGCACCAAGGTCGCGCCGATACGCGCACCCAGGTGCTTCGGATCGGCGGCGATCGTGCGCAAGGTCTCAGCGGCGATATCGAACGGCAGATCCATAAATGAGCTCCTTGTTGGTATAGGCCATGGCGCTGAGCGGCGCCGGCAAGGTGAAGACCACGTGGTAATACTCCACGGGCAAGAGGTCTGCCTGCCGAGCTTGGAGCCAACGCTGCGCAGCGCTGCCCTGGCACTTCGGGCAGTGCCGGTTGCGGCACGAGTTATAAGCGATCTGCGCTTGCGCGCACGCCGAGCAGCGCAGCGCATGGCCGCCAAGCGCGATGCTGCGGCACTGCTCGATAGCCGACATGACCTTCAGCTGAGCCGAGACTTAAGTGTCCCCGCTCAGTGCGCCGCCGCCACGCCGGCCCGTGGGCGCGGAAAATATCCGCGACCTCCAGGATGGGGCGTTCCACGCGCAGCTACGCTGCGGGGCTTGGTCCGGGCTCCAGTGGACCGATCGCCTGGCGCAGGATCTCGGTAGCACGTGGGTGTAAAGAGATGTCGTCTCAAGCTTCTTGTGGCCGAGCAGCACCTGGATAACACGAATATCCACCTTCTGCTCAAGTAGGTGCGTGGCGAGCTGTGCCTCAACGTGTGCATCGAGACGCGCTTGTCGATGCGCGCTGCGAGAGCGGCCTCATGCACCGCGCGGTTCAGCTGTCGCATGCTTAAGGGCTCGACGGGGTTCAAGCCCGGGAAGAGCATCCGCCCTCGAGCATCTTGCCTTGAGCTTTTGCCACCCGCCACCAAGTGCGCAGCCGATCGAGCATGACCGGCGAGAGCATGGCATAGCGATCCTTACCGCGCTTGCCTTGCTGGATCCGCAGCGTCATGCGCTTGCTATCAACGTCTCCGACCTTCAGAGTCGCGACTTCGTTGGCGCGAAGCCCTGCGCCATAGGCAACTGAGAGCGCAGTCTGGTGCTTCAGGTTCTTGGCCGCGGCGATCAGCGAGGTGACTTTCTCCCGGCTCAACACCACCGGCAATGTCCGCGGCACAAACACCGGCTTCATCTTCGCCATCAACTCGCTACGATCGAGCGTGACGTCGAAGAAGAACTTCAATCCTGTGATGGTCGCGTTGAGTGTGATCGGCGAGGTACCACGATCGACCAAGTGCAGTTGGAAGTTGCGCAGATCCTCGACCGTGGCGGTGTCCGGTGGTCGGCGTAGATACCCCGCCAAGCGCCGAACACTGCGCACGTATGAGGCCTGGGTCTGGGGTGCGAGCTTGCGCAGCCGCATATCCTCCAGCATGCGTTGACGCAGCGGCGAAATCTCTCGGGTGGAATCGTTCATGGCTCTGCTCCGGTTGCAAACGAGGCGGAATGCCTCAGTTCGCAACATACGAAACAGAACCCCAGAGATCAGCCATCCACCTACGCCAACCGAAGCCCTCCCTACCGCGCGAGCGGTTTAGTCCAGTGGCCGCGAGTCGCCTCACGACGATTCCCGATCCTTATTTCGGTTTCCATCCACACACAAAATCGAAACTCAGAATCGCCGCCGGGTACCACCTTGGATTGTTTGTTACGACGGTCCTGCGTCTTTATGACGCAAGATTGCTAACGCACTTCCGGCGACTCGACGATCGACCAGAATCTCGGCATCACTTCTCGCGCGTGAAGATCACAGTACAAGGCCGACCTTCGACGCGATGACCTTCGCCTCGGTCAGGAGTAAATCGCGCGGCAACGTGATAGCCGTATTGCGTGCCCGCCGGCCGCTGCCCAACGGCCGCCGCAGAGGCACCGACCAGTCCGTCGACGTAAAGATCCGCCGCACCGTCAAAAGTTAAAGTACCGTCGATTGAAAGCCAGCCGGCTTCGTGTGCAGTGCCTTTCTCACCGTGCAGCGTGCCATTCTTGACCGTAGATGCAAAGCGGAAGGAATAGCCCAACGCGCCGTGCGAATTCTCGCAAGACAGCGTGGTCTGCCAAACACCGTCAAATGGTGTCTTCCCAGCCTTCTCATCGGCTCGAGCGCCAAAGCCCGCCACACACAACGCCAAGACAAGAGCTCCGTGCCGCGTCGAAAACCAGGATCCAAATAATGACTGCCGCATTGCGTTGTTCTCGTACCTGCTTCGTGTACTAAAGAGCAAATTAAGTGCGATTCCGGCAGAAAGCAAATGCGACGCACGATTAACGCCAGAACAGCGAAATTTATCCGATTCAGCCACCTTTGCCGAAGGGCTCTCCGCCTCCCAGAAGACGGTTCGATACGTGGCGCACCCCCGGAATCCATTTGCCTATCAGCTTATCGCGGACCGCGAACGGCCGCTTCAAGCCGATGTCCGCTGCCGAGTTTCTCAACATCAAGCTACCGAAGAAAAAGGGAGTCGGCTTTTGAGGGATGACCTAAATCTCGTGCAGCGCATCCGCGACCTTTGTCTGTGTGAATCCCAGACCGCGCCGCCGAAGGTACAGATGGTCGTGCCATTGAGCGCAGTATATGCGACGCAGAGACGATGTTTTGGGGAGCCGGATCGCCGTAACTACCCATGAAATACGCCCTTTGCGCTACTAGAACCGCGACTCACGATTGCGTTTGCAACAGAAGCCGCTAGAGCCGCCCGCGGCCCTGGACGCAACCGTGGTTCCGGCACAGCCGCGCTCCAGCTGCACTTTTTCTGATATCCCGGCAAGCCATGTTTTACAATCCGCCTCATGAAAACACATTTTTTGCTGCTCGCATCCTTTCTGGCGTTGCCGGCGTCATTGCCCGCGCTGGCGCTCCCAGCTGCGTTCGCTGCGTCGCCCCCGGCGGTACAGGCCGGCACGGAGCGCCTGGGAACGGTTTCCTTCGCAGTGTCGTGCGCCCCTGCAGTTCGTGCATCGTTCGTGCGCGGGGTCGCGCTGCTGCACGACTTTTGGTATCAAGAGGCGCAGCGACAATTCGAAGAGATCGCCAAGACGGATCCTTCCTGCGCGATGGCGCACTGGGGCGTCGCGATGAGCCTGTATCACCAAATATGGGACAGGCCGTCCGATGACACGGTTGCCAAGGGCTGGCGGGAAATGCAAGCGGCGCTGGCGCATCCGGCGAAGACTGCGCGCGAACGAGGGTACGTGGCGGCCTTGGGCGATTTTTATAAGCCCGGCCCGCAGAATTATCAGGCGCGCGTCGAGACCTACGCCGCCGCTATGGGCAAGCTCCATCAGAACTATCCCAAAGATACCGATGCCGGCGCGTTCTACGCGCTGGCGCTCTTGGCTTCGCAGGCACCCAACGATGACAGCTTGACGCTTAACCGCAAGGCGATGGCGGTGCTGACGCCGCTGTTCGCGCAATATCCCGATCATCCCGGCGTCGTGCACTACATCATTCATGCCTGCGATACGCCGGCTCTTGCGCGGGACGGACTTGCGGCCGCCAAACACTATGGCGAGATCGCCGCCTCCGCGCCGCACGCGGTCCACATGCCCGGTCACATCTTTGCGCGTTTGGGGATGTGGCAGGACGACATCGATGCCAACGTCGCCTCGGTCGCTGCATCGCACGCCGCCGAAAGCAGGAAGCAATCCGGCGCAATGGATCAGTTCCACTCGGACGATTTCTTGGTGTACGCCTACCTGCAGAGCGGTCAAGAAGCTCGGGCCAAAGCGGTGCTCAACGATTCCGCCGCCGCGATCGCACACTTCGAGACCATGTCGGACATGGGCGAACACTATATGACCGGCATGTTCCCTTATTACCGTACCAAGCTGCCGATCTTCTACGACCTGGAATTGCGCGATTGGAAAGCCGCCGCCGCTCAACAGGCCGTGGCGGGCGCGCCCCCGGAGTCTCAGACCCTGACCTATTGGGCGCGCACCGTGGCAGCGGGTCATCTGCATGAGGCGCAGCAGGCGCAAGCGGACCTAAAGGCCTATGACGCGTTGATGGCGAAGATCAAGCAGGGCAGGCATGCCTACTTTGCCGATTCCACCGGTGCGCGCATCCAACGCGGCGAGATGCTGGCGTGGATCGCGTTCGCCGAAAACAACGCGGCCGATGCGCTCAAGCAGATGCGCGAAGCCGCGGATCTTCAAGACAAAGTGGGCCAGGGCGAGGTCGATATTCCCGCGCGCGAAATGCTCGCCGACATCCTGCTCGAGCAGGGCCGCCCACAGGACGCGTTGGTCGAATACAAAAAGGCGCTCACTTTGAGCCCGAATCGCTTCAATGGCCTTTTCAACGCCGGCAAGGCGGCCGAACAGGCGGGAGATGTGCCCCAAGCACAGCGCTTCTACGCCGAGTTGCTGAAGATCACTGACAACGGCTCGCAGTCCACGAGGCCCGAGTTCGACCATGTCAAAAGCGTGGTGTCATCCGCGAAGCTTGCGGTAAAGTGATCGGCGCCGCCGCGGGGCGGCTGCACTTCACGCTCGAGGCCACTGCCGAGGATTCGCGCGCTCGTGCGGCGCGCTTCACCACGCAGCACCACGAGGTGCTCACCCCCACTTTCATGCCCGTGGGCACGCACGCGGCGGTCCGCTCGCAGCGCCGCGAAGACCTTTTGGAAAGCGGCGCGCAGGTGTTGCTGGCCAATACCTACCATCTATTGTTGCGTCCCGGTCTTGAGATCTTCCAGAAATTCGGCGGCATTCATGGATTCATGAACTGGCCTCGAGCGGTGCTGACCGATTCCGGCGGCTATCAGATCTTCTCGCTGCCCGGCAGCCGCACGCTTTGCGAGGAATACGCGGAGTTCACCAGCTACACCGACAACGCACTGATTCGTTTGAGTCCGGAGCGCAGCATCGAGGCGCAGAAAATCATCGGCGCCGACATTATGATGGCGCTCGACCACTGTGTGCCCTCGACGGTGGAACACGCGCAGGCCCTCAGTGCCATGCAGCTGACGCATCGCTGGGCCAAGCGCAGCCTGGTGGCCCGCGGCGATTCGCCCCAGGCCCTGTTCGGGATCGTCCAGGGAGCAAGCTATGCGGACCTGCGGACCGAAAGTGCGCAGACCATTGCCCAAATGCCCTTCGACGGCTATGCAATCGGCGGTCTTGCAGTGGGGGAGAGCAGCGCCCAGCGCGAAGACTGCACCGCCACCGTCACCGAGTTGCTGCCGCCGCACAGCCCGCGCTACCTGATGGGTGTGGGAACCACACGCGATTTGCTCGAGGCCGTGCACCGCGGCGTCGATATGTTCGACTGCATTCTCCCGACTTCGCTCGCGAAGCAGGGCGTGGCTTTCACGAGTTTGGGCAGGCGCGATCTGCGCCGCGCAGCGTATCGCGGCATGGAAGGCCCTATCGACCCCGCCTGCCGCTGCTACACCTGCAAGACCTACTCGATTGCCTATCTGTTTCACCTGCAGCGCGTGCATGAAACCACGGGATGGCAGCTCCTGAGCCTGCACAACATTCATTTCTACCTGCAATTGATGCGCACCATGCGCGAACACATTCTTGCCGGCACCTGGCTGAATTTCTATCGTGCGCAGCGCGACGTGCTCGACGCGCGCGACAGCTATGGCAAACCTGCCCGTCATGTGACCAAGGCGGTGTTGCGCGAACGCAAGCGCAAGCGCGGGCGATTCGAAGTGATCGTGAAGGATGAGATAGGCTACATTCGCGATACCATTTCCGGCGAAGTCATGCACCTTGGCACCGAGCCCTCGCTGGAGGCTCAATCCTTGTACGTGGAGCAATCGCGCATGTCGGCGCGGATGCAGGAGGCCCACGCAGCGCCGTTGGTCATCTGGGATGCGGGGCTCGGCGCCGCGGCCAATGCCATGGCCGCGATCATGGCCGTCGAGAATTCAGGACCTGCGGCGGTGCGACCGCTGAAACTCGTGAGCTTCGAAAATGACTTGGATTCACTCAAGCTCGCGCTGGATCACCCCGGATGGTTCAGGCATCTGCGCCACGCGGCGCCGCGGGCGTTGCTTCGCGACAGCCGCTGGAACAGCACTACCGCGCCGATTGAATGGCTGTTGTTCCACGGTGACTTCGCGGTGCGCAAATTCGAGGCGCCGCCGCCGGATATCATTTTCTTCGATCCTTTCTCATACAAGACTGACAGCGCGCTCTGGTCCTTGACGGCATTTCGCGAACTGGCGATCGTTTGCAACGATCGGGCTACCGAGCTCTACACCTACACCTATTCCACCAGCGTTCGGGCCGCGATGCTGGCGGCGGGCTTCTATGTTGCCAAGGGGCGTGCCACCGGTCCGAAGGGCGAGACCACCATCGGCCTGTCGGCACGCGCTGCGGCCGCGGCGCACGGCCGAGAGTTGTTGGGTCAGGACTGGCTGGCGAAGTGGGCGCGAAGCGATGCGCAAGTTCCTTTTGGCAGCAGTGAGCTGGATGATTCGTGGCGCGAGGCGATTCTCGCGCATCCGCAGTTCAAAGAATAAAGGGCGCTGCGCAAATGAATCGTTCGCCGCCGCCTCAAAATCTCTTGTAAAAGCCGACCGAAAGCCCGCGCGGCAAAATTTGCACCGAGAGCGGAGTGCTGCGCGTCGTGGCCCAGTAGCCGACGGCGGATCCGAGCACCCATCCGGCGATCACATCGGTCTGCCAGTGCTCCTGGCTCTTCAACCGCGCCAGCGCATCATAGGCGGGCAGCAACTCCAGCGACCACACCCATGGATAGTCGCGCGCGTAATTCGCGATGAAGGGCGTGACGAAGCTGGCCTGCAGCGTCACCTCACCGCTGGGAAAGCTGTCGCAGCAGCTTCCCTTGAACCATTGGTTCGGATTATTGCCCTGATTGGGACGCGCACGGCTGAAGCTAAATTTAAGCGCCTCCGCGGCAACAGAGGAGATGGCCGTCGCATCGACCGTTTGCCACAGTGTGTGGCCCAGTTCGTCGTCGTTCCCGAGCAACAGGCTGCCGCCGATCTCGGTCGCGATCACGCCAAATTCCAGGCCGACTTGATATTTGCGCGCCCAGATGCCGCGTTGATCGAGATCCAGCTCGTGATCAATGCCGAGGAAGCCGTCGCCAGCTCGCGCGTACATGGGTGCGGCCGACAGCAGCAGAAAAACGCAGCTGAGGAGCAGGATTGCGATCGATCGGCCGCGAGCGGCTCGGCTTGTAGGAGGCGCGGTGAGCATACTTTGTACTGCAAAGTACCCGCATTTGTACGCTCACGGCAAGCTATATTTCTCTCTGTCGTCAGTCGCTGATTGCCAACGCCACGGGGATCAATCCCGTGGCGAACGGCGAGGTGCCGAGCGGCCTCAGCGCTCCGGAACTCGGATCGATTGCGTACGCCGTCAGGTTGTTGGAGTTCGAGTTCACGGCATAGGTAAATAACCCCGTGGGATCGACCGCCACCGCCGCCGGCTGCGACCCGGCGGCGAACGGCGTTCCGGGTATTGCGATGAGCGTACCCGCGGCACCGCCGATGGTGAAACCCGAGATGGCATTCGCGCCCTGATCGGCGACATAAACGTTGTTCGCGATTGGATCAACTGCGATTGAATTAGGCGTGGTCCCGGTAGGATACGGCGAGCCGCTGATGTTGCCCGCCGGCGCGCTCGCAGTCGGCGGGAGGCCATTGATGCCGGTCAACGTGTTCGCCGCGGAATTCGCCACATACAAATTGCTGCCTGTGGGGTCGAATGCCAGGGCTTTCGGACTCGCGCCGCAGGGGAAGGGTGAGTTGGCGGCGGAAGTGAGCATGCCGTTGGCGGAGGAAATCGAAAACGCCGACACGGTGCCGTCCAACGAATTGGCCACATAGAGAAACTCGCCCAACGGATCCACGGTCACGGCGGAAGGTGATCGGCCGCTCGCAGTGAGCGATCCCGCGACCGCGGTGAGTACGCCGGTCCCTGCGGTGATGGCGTACACCGAAATTGTGCCGCTGTTGCCGCCCCCCACGACGTACACATAAGAACTCGATGGATCAATGGCCACCGACGTCGGACTCGATCCGGTGCCGATCGGCACGGCGGCCGCCGCTAGGGCGCCGGTCGTACGGTTGATCGTGAAGGCCGAAACACTCGCGCTCAGCTGATTGACGACGACGGCATAGGTGCCGGTGGGATCCACCGCGATCGCTACGGGATTACTACCGACGGCAAACGGCGAGCCGGCGATCGGTGTCAAGTTGCCTGACGCGGGATCGATGCTAAAACCAGATACGTCGCCCGAGCCGCGATTTACCACATATAAAAAGTGTGGCGGGTTGGTCGTGCAGGTCACCGCGATATTGGTCACATTGGTGGAGCCGCTCGTCCCCATGCCGTTCGCCACGGCACAAGTCTGCGCGGGACTGGTCGGTTGAGTCTTGACGGTGATGTTGTAGACAGTATTCGCATTGATCGTGCCGAATGTCTGGCTGCCGTTCGCGTCTGCGCCGTTGAGAGGTATGCTTAAGGGCGTCGCGCCGTTCTGCAGTGCCAGCCTGAAGCCAACCAAGCCGCTGACACTGCCCATCAAATTGACGGTAGTGGTCGGGGCGCATTTAGGGCAGCCCTCTGATCCATTGCAACTGGCCAATATCGCAGCCATGAGGCATAAGGCAAGGGAAGGGCGGATGGTCATGATTCTCTCCTCTCTGGAGGACTGTGCTCAAAGTAACATGAAAGCATTCGCGCCAATTTCACGATTCTGCCGTCCACGGCTGTTTGTCATAACGAACAATGCCTGTCTACGAACCAACCGCGGCAACAGATTGGAGATGCGCATTTTCTGAGGTGCGTCGCCATGACCCAGTTAGCGAATACGATTATTGACCTCTATGAACGGCACGCTCGGCATTGGGACGCCGCCCGCCAGCGTGAACCCATGACCGAAGTGACCTGGCTTGCCCGTTTTTGCCCCGGTATGCCTGCGGCGGCTTCAATTCTCGATCTCGGCTGCGGAGGCGGCGTGCCGGTCGCGAAATATTTGATCGAGCATGGTTTCAAAGTGATGGGTCTCGACACCTCCGAGACCATGATATCGCTTTGTCGTGAGCGATTTCCGGCAGGCGAGTGGCTTGTCGGAGACATGCGCAAGATCTCTCTCGGATGCACATTCCACGGCCTCATCGCCTGGGATAGCTTTTTTCATCTCGAGCACGATGATCAGCGCAGAATGTTCCCGGTTTTTAGACAGCACTCGGCGCCCGGAGCGTTTCTTCTTTTCACCAGCGGCACGGAACACGGCGAAGCGATTGGCAGCTACGAAGGCGACCTGCTTTATCACGCCAGCTTGGCGGAATCGGAATATCGGTCGTTGCTCTCAGAGAATGGATTTTCTGTAGTGGCGCACACAGCGAGAGATCCTGCATGCGCTCATCGCACCGTCTGGCTTGCGCAACAATGCGCATAAGGCGGAGGATTCTCAGCAGCGTCTATACAGTATCCGCAGCGGCTCAGAACTGGATGGACGC
Source organism: uncultured Gammaproteobacteria bacterium (assembly GCA_963721095.1). Lineage (GTDB taxonomy): Bacteria > Pseudomonadota > Gammaproteobacteria > Steroidobacterales > Steroidobacteraceae > Bog-1198. The sequence goes on from CAVRHU010000007.1 coordinate 9,715, forward strand.
AACCCGGCCCGCGCGGCAACAATCCGCAGCATGTCCTCCGGTTTTCACATCGACAAATTGAGCGACGAGTTCGGTCAATACACCTTGGTGATGAACTGCGCGCAGTGCGGACATGAACGCAAGGCTGAACCGCATACACTGGGCCGCTTATGCGGCTGGGATGCACGGCTCGAGGACGTAGCCAGGCGCATGCGATGTTCCAAGTGCGGCAAAAAGCGCTGTACCCTGAAAGCCTTTCCGCCAAAAAAGCCGCGAGGTTACACAGCGTTGCCAAGATAAGTTATTTTGGCGCGCCGGCGCGGCACGTGCGGGACCTGCGGGCCGCGTCAACAAAGGAGGAGACTTGGGGCAACAAGCATCACCGGGCAATCAGCAACTTTTCACGGCCGCCATGGGGCATCATCAGGCCGGACGGCTGAATGAAGCGGAGCGGCTTTACCGGCAGATTCTCCAGGCCGATCCGCGCCATGCCGATGCCCTGCATTTGCTGGGCGTACTCGCGCATCAACTTGGAAACAACGACATGGCGGTGGATCTGATTGGCAGAGCCATCGCGGAGAATGGCCGGGTTCCGGCGTTCCATAACAACCTAGGCAACGCGCTCAAGGCACAGGGCAAGCTGCGGGAAGCGGCGGTCTCTTACGCGGCGGTGTTGGGGCAGAATCCGAATCACGTGGGAGCGCATTTCAATCTGGCGCTGGTGCTGCAGATGCAGGGCCGCCTGGAGGAGGCGGCGGCCTCTTATCAGCGCGCGTTGAGCCTAAAGCCGGATTACGCCGAGGCGCACGGCAACCTCGGCAACACTCTGCAGGCGCAGGGCAAGCTGGAGGAAGCGGTGGCCTGCTACGGGCGGGCACTTCGCTACCGGCCGAACTACGCTGAAGCGCACAGCAACTTGGGCAATGTGCTAATGGCTCAGGGCAAGTATCTGGAGGCGGCTGCTTCCCATGAACGGGCGCTGACTCACAAGCCCGATTACGCCGAGGCCCACAACAACCTCGGCCTCGTTCTTCTGGAGCAGGGCGATGTCGATGCGGCGGCAACCTCCTATCGGCGGGCAATAACTTGCAAGCCCGCGTACGCGGAAGCGTACAACAACCTCGGCAATGCACTCAGAGAACAAGGCCAGTCGGCCGAAGCCGTCGCCGCTTACGAGCGATCGCTTGTGCTCGATCGCGACAACACGGAGGCCCGATTGGGCTTGGCGACCGCGATGATCCCCGTGTTTGCCGACACCGTTGCCGATAGCATCGGCGCCGCGGACAATTTCGCGCGCTCCCTGGACGAGCTGACGGCTTGGAGCAGCGCCAATCCCGGGAAGCTCGGCAAGTCGGTGGGCGTCAGCCAGCCGTTTTATTTGGCGTATCGGCCGGTCGATGTCACGGCCGTGCTATCGCGCTACGGCGACTTGATCTGCGCCGAGGCTGAGGCTTACTGGCAATCCGGAATCGTACACGCCAGGACCGCCCGGCCGGCGCGAGCGCGCATTCGCATCGTCATCGTGAGCGGCCAGGTGCGGCAGCACCCGGTGTGGGATGTGGTATTGCGCGGAATCGTGGCTCATCTGGACCGGCGGCGCTTCGAAGTCGTTCTGTATCACACCGGCTCGATGACCGATGATGAAACGAGCTGGGCAAGAGGCCGCGTCGATCGCTTCGTGCAAGGCCCTCGATCGACGCGAGGATGGCTCGGTGAAGTCGCTCAGGATCAACCCGACGTAATGTTCTATCCGGAAGTCGGCATGGATCCAGCCACCTGTGCGCTCGCGGCTTTGCGCTTGGCGCCGCTGCAGGTGGCCGGTTGGGGGCATCCTGCGACCACCGGATTACCCAGCATCGATTTGTTCGTATCCGGCGAGCTTCTGGAAGGGCCGAGCGCTGAACGTCATTACCGCGAAACGCTCATCCTTTTGCCCGGCACCGGAGTGTGCACCGACTTGGCACCCATTCAGCTGCAGCCCGTTCAAGCTCAGCCCTGGGACAGCCCCGCCCGGCGAGCCGATTGCGTTCGCTTCGCACTGTGTCAGCAGCCCATCAAGTTCGATCCCACGCACGATCTTCTGTTGACGCGAATTGCCAGGGCCGCCGGCCCGAGTGAATTCTGGCTTGCCACGCCCAAAAAGCTGCACTGGGCGACCACGAAGCTGCGCGATCGGTTGGCGGCAGCCTTTTGCGCCGAAGGGCTCGATCCCGACGCTCACCTGCGCGTGATGCCCTGGCAGTCGCGGGACCAATTCGCGGGTTTTTTGGACGAGATGGATGTGTTCTTGGACTGCCCGGCTTTTTCCGGCTACACAACGGCCTGGCAAGCCGTTCATCGCGGAATTCCCATCGTCACCTGGGAGGGCGAATTTTTGCGTCAACGTCTCGCGGCCGGCCTGCTGCGGCAGATCGGCATCACGGATGGCATCGCTTCTTCGGCCGACCAGTATGTGCACTTCGCCGCGCTTCGCGCACAAGAGTCTCGCGATAGCGGCCAACGGGCCGCGCAACGTGAGACGATGCGCCGGGCCGCGACGCGGGCGGATGGCAACCGCGCGGCGGTGAGCGCCTTCGAGCAAGCGTTGGTCGATGCGCTAAAATCTAAGGGGCTTTAATTGAAAAAATCGCTGGTGCTGAGCTTCTCGATCGGCCTCGCATTCGTTTCGGCGTGTTGGGCTGGTCCTCTATCATCGAGTCCCACTCTCAAAATTGGCGACACCGCACCTGCGTTGGCCGAGCTGACCTGGCTGCAGGGCACTCCCGTCACGAAGTACGAACCGGGCCGTGTATATGTGGTTGAGTTCTGGGCGACCTGGTGCCCGCCCTGCCTCAAAGCCATTCCACACCTGAGCGCGTTGCAGAAGCAGTACGCCGACAAGCTGACCATTATCAGCGTCAACGCCGAAGGGCCCAGAGGGACGGCCGACACGATTTACAACTTCATGAAAAGGCACGGCAAAGAAATGGCGTACACGGTCGCCATGCAAGATCTGATCAAGATGCCGATGTCGGAAGCCTGGATCAGCGCAGGCGGTTCGATGGGCCTGCCCACGGCCGGTATCGTCGACGCAAGAGGGAGGTTGGCTTGGATCGGATATCCGGATAGAAGCGAGGACTACGGTTTCGATGCGGCGCTCACCGATACTTTGGCCGGCAAGACTGATTTGGCGCGCGCACGAGTATTGCAATCTCGCATCAGCGTAGAAACCGCCAACTATCGCGCGAACTCGAACAAGCATTAAACGCCTGCCGACCGGCGACCTGGGCGACCTCGCGGCATATTGCAGCTGGCATCGTCTTGGCTTGCGGTCGGCTCCCGCTTCACCTCTTCGCGACCGTGTAGCTACCCGCTCTTGCTCCCGGCACCACGCTCCACCCCGGAGCGAGATCGAGCGTCCAGCCCGGGCCTTCGATATGCGGACCTTGAATGTCCTTGGGCGCCGCCACCGTCGCTCCACTGAAATCCGTGGGCACCAGTACGCCATCGGTCACGTCGAGCGTGCCCCATTCGGCGGTTGCATGAAACGTGGGATAGACCGTATTGGTGCCCCCCAACGAAACGAGCGCACTCGGGTTGAAGCTGAAGGCAAATTTTCGCCCGCCCGGCAATAACAGTGTGGGTCCCTCAACGAGGCGGGCGCGGTAGCGCGCTTTCGTCGCCTCCAGTTTTTGGGCGCGCTCGGTTTCAGCAATGCGAATGGCCGCGGCGCCATAGAGAGGTGCGCGCGCCTCGGCGGATACAGACGCGTGCGCCGATAGCGTCGAGGCCAGAAGCGCGCTGAGATCGGATTTCACAGAGAGTTTCCGACGCCATCCGGGCAGGCGCTCATCGAGCAGCAAGCCGTAAGGCGGCCCCGACGTATAGGCGAATGAGCGTACGAAGGTGATGCTCTGATCCGGATTGCTGAGCTTCCCGATCGCGCGCCAGCGCGCGGCATCTCGGTCCGGTTCGCCCGCCATCGTGCCGGTATATTCGGGAATTCCTTCGGCGATCTCGAGGCTCGCTTCAGTCTGAGCGGATCCGGGAAATTGCTCGTGGCGATGACTGCGGAAAGCGAGCGCATCGCGGATGGCCTCGGTTTGCGCCGCGGACCCGCGTTCGATGAGAGCGGCGGCGAGTGCGCGCCACTCGAGTTGCAGCCACAGCCGGCCTTCCACCGTATCGAGCTGCAGGTTGGGTGAATCTGGTGCCATGAGACCCAAGCCCGGCTGAATGCGATGGAAGAGCTCGTGAGCGAAAATCACTCGTCTGTCGATCGAATCGGCCGGAAGTATGGGCCACATGAGCATCGTCCAACGCTTACCCTCCCATTCGACCGGCGCGTTCGCGACGATGACGTCTTTCGGCAGCGTGCCGACGTACACACCATCCGCAGCATGCAGAACGCCGTCCGGATCCCCTTCATTCGCAACGGCGGCTCGGGTTTCCGGATCGACGAAGAACAGGGCCCCGTAGAGTTTCTTACCCCACAACCGGCCACCCTCCTTATTGGAAACTGCCTCCGCCTCCGCAAATGCCGCTTTCGCCTGCGCGACGTCGATCGGCGATGAGGCCGGAGGAGCGGCGGCGGCACTCGCGCCGATGAACAGGAGCAACGCAACTCGCTTCGGTACTTCAAGCGCCTTGAATTCGGGCATGTCTCACCACGGCTGATCGCCGGAATTTCCAGCGGGTCCCCAGAAAATACCTATAATCGAGTGCGATATCCAGTCGGCGGCGCTTCAGTCGCGGCTCGGCACATCGTATCGCGAGGACCTGCATGCCGACCAAGAAGGACATCATCGAATTTCTGGCGCGCGAATTTCCGCAGAGTCAATGCGTGGTTGAGGAGGTCGGCGATCGCTCCGCAACGGTGTCCCATCCGGTCGGACCTGCGCAATTGCGTCCGGGCGGCACGGTGTCGGGGCCCCTGCTCATGGCCGTCGCCGATGTGGCGCTGTACGTCGCCACACTCGCCACGATCGGCTTGGTGCCGCTCGCCGTGACCACGAACTTGAACATCAACTTCTTGCGCAAGCCTTCGCCCCGCAATCCCATCGTCGGCGTGTGCAAGTTGATCAAGGTCGGGCGAATCTTGGTCGTCGGCGAGGTGGCGCTGTACTCGGATCGCGGCGAAGATATGGTCGCACACGCGGTGGGCACGTACTCCATTCCTCCGCAGCGCTAACGCCGATCGCGCACGTGCACCGCCTTGCCCGCCGAGCGCGGCAGCGAACCGCACGCGGCAATGTGGACCTGCGCCGAAATGCCGATGAGATCCTTGAGCTTTGCGGCCAACAGCGCGGCCTCCGCCGTCTTGGCCACAGGACTCAGTTCAGCGCGCGCCTCCACCACGATGCGAATTTCATCGAGCCGATCTGGCCGTGTGATCTCAATCTCGTAGTGCGGCGCCAAGCCCGCACAGCGCAATATCAGCTCCTCGATTTGCGAGGGGAACACATTGACGCCGCGGATGATGAGCATGTCATCGGACCGGCCGCTGATCTTTGCCATGCGCCGCATCGCGGTGACGCTTCCCGGCAGCAGCCGCGTCAAGTCCCGCGTGCGGTAGCGAATCACCGGCATGGCCTCCTTGGTGAGCGACGTGAACACCAATTCACCTTCCTCGCCGTCCGCCAGCCGCTCGCCCGTGCCCGGGTCCACGATCTCCGGCAGAAAGTGATCCTCCCAGATCGTCGGCCCATCCTTGACAGCCGCGAACTCTTGCGCGACGCCCGGACCCATCACCTCCGACAGGCCGTAGATGTCGCAGGCATCGATGCGGAACGCGCTTTCGATTTCCGCGCGCATGCCTTCACCCCACGGTTCCGCGCCGAAGATGCCCACCTTGAGATTGGTCGAACGCGGATCGACGCCCTGGCGCCTGAACTCATCCAGAATGGCCAGCATGTAGCTCGGCGTCACCATGATGATCTGCGGCGCAAAATCGCGGATCAATTGCACTTGGCGTTCGGTCTGTCCGCCCGACATGGGAATCACCGTGCATCCCGCCGCCTCGGCGCCGTAGTGCGCTCCCAACCCGCCGGTAAACAAACCATACCCATAGGCGATATGCACTTTCATTCCCGCGCGTCCGCCCGCCGCCCGGATCGAGCGCGCCACCAGATCGCTCCAAATCTTGAGATCGTTCTGGGTGTAGCCCACGACCGTGGCCTTGCCGGTCGTGCCGGAGGAGGCATGAATTCGCGCCACCCGCTCCATGGGCACACAGAAGAAACCGAACGGGTAGGCGTCTCTCAAATCGGCCTTGGTGGTAAACGGAAACCGGGTGAGGTCCTTGAGCGTGCGCAGGTCCTCCGTGCGCACCCCGGCCGCATCGAACTTTCTCCGGTAATTTGCGTTGTTCGCGTAAGCATGACGCAGCGTTGCCTGCAGACGCTCGAGCTGCAAGCTCTCCAGCACCGCGCGGCTCGCGCCCAAAATCGGCTCGGCGGCCGCCATGGCTTGAACACCTATCGCGCCGGTCACGCCTGTCAGTTCTCTTTCGGTGCGTCGAAGCTCGGCCGGCGCTTGGCGCGTGCCGCGGCGATGCCCTCGCGCACATCCTTCAATCTGAAGCCCAAGAATTCAAGGGCGAGCGACGTGTCGAAGCTCGGTCCCGCCAGGCGCAGCCAGTTGTTGAGCGCATGCTTGGTCCAGCGCATCGCCGTGGCGCTGCCGGCGCTTAACGTGCGGGCAATCTCGAAGGCCGTTTCGATCACCTTCGCATCAGGCGCGACCACCGAAACCAAGCCGATGCGCTCAGCCTCAGCGCCCGACAAGGATTTGTTGGTCAGCAAGTGATAGCGCGCCTTGGCCAGCCCACATAGCAACGGCCAGATAATGACGGCATGATCGCCGGCCGCGACGCCGAGTTTGGTATGCCCGTCGAGAATTCGCGCGTTATCCGCAGCCACCGACACATCCGCGAGCAGGGCGATGGCCAGTCCCGCGCCCACCGCGCTGCCGCGGATCGCCGAGACCACCGGTTTGGAACAATTGATGAGGTTGTAAACCAAATCGCTCGCTTCCTTCCACACCCGGAGCAGCGTCGCCTCATCCTCGATCATGCGATCGATCATGTCGAAATCACCGCCCGAAGAAAAATTCGCGCCGTCGCCGCGGATCACCACCACGCGCACCGCCTCATCGATGTCAATGCTGCGCCAAACCTGCGCCAGATCTCGGTGCATCTCCTCGGTGGCCGCATTCAAGCGGGCGCGGTTCGACATCACGATTTCTAAAATCCCCGGATCCCCGCTCAAAAATTGCAGGCTCGGAAATTCCGCCGCATAGCGCTCAAGATCGATGGGCACGTCAGCTCCCTGGGTCATTGGCCACCGTCAACTCCCGGTAACCGAATCCGGCACCGCATGGATGCTGACCATGGTCAGCACAAGGTACGAAGCCACGGTCTCGCCGTTCTGGTTGGTGATTTCGGTGTCCCACGCCACCTCGCCCCATCCTTTGTCGGCGCGCAGGCTCTTGCGCGCGCAGGTCAGTCGGACCTTGATCCGATCGCCGGGTTTCACCGGCTTCACGAAGCGCAGCTCGTCGAGTCCGTAATTGCCCAGTACGGGGCCGTACGCAGGATCGACGAACAGGCCAGCCGCCGCCGAGATCAAAAAATAGCCGTGCGCAACGCGGCCGCCGAAGAGAGGATTGCGTGCTGCTTCCGTATCACTCATATGTGCGTAAAAATTATCGCCGCTCAGCGCCGCGAATTCTTCGATGTCTTCCACCGTCACTTCGCGTTCCGCAGACTTGAGCGTGTCGCCCAACTTCAGTTCATTGAACGGAATGCGAAACGGGTGGCGCTTCGGATCGAGCTGGCGGCTGCCCCGGACCCATCGCCCGCTGATGGCCGTGATGGCATCGGGCGAGCCCTGCACCGCCGTGCGCTGCATGTAATGCAGCACGCCGCGAATGCCGCCCATTTCCTCGCCACCGCCGGCGCGACCAGGGCCGCCGTGAATCAGCGGTGCGAGCGGAGAACCGTGTCCCGTCGATTCCTTGGCGCAGGTCTGATTCACCACCAGGATCCGGCCGTGGTAAGGGGCCAATCCCAGCACGATTTGAGCGGCGAGGCCATCATCGCCGGTAAACACCGAGGCGGCGAGACTGCCGGCGCTGCGCCGCGCGAGGGCAATCGCTTCCGTCGTATCTTTGTATGGCAGCACCGTGGCCACGGGCCCGAAGGCCTCCACTTCATGGACTGCGCGCGCGCCCTGGGGGTCGTTGCAGAGCAGAAGCAGCGGCGGCACGAAGGCGCCCCGCTCGCGGTCCGCATCCTTCACCTCGAAGCGGCCTATGTCGCCGGCCACCAGTTCCGCCTCGCGATGCAACTCCTCCACGCGCTCCAAGACATCGATGCGCTGTTCCTGGCTCACCAGGGGGCCCATGCGTACGCCCTCGGCACGCGGGTCGCCGATCACGATTTTTTGCAGCGCCGCCTGCAGTGCCGCCACCACCTCGCCGCTCGCCGCGGCGGGCACCAAGGCCTTGCGAATGGCGGTGCATTTTTGCCCGGTTTTCACCGTCATCTCGCGCACGACCTCTTTGATGAAGAGATCGAATTCCGCCGTGCCCGGCTTCGCATCGACCCCGAGGATGCTGGAATTGAGCGAATCGGTTTCAGCGATGAAGGGCACCGCATGACGCACGATGGAAGAGTGCGTACGCAGATGCCCCGCGGTGTGCGCCGATCCGGTGAAGGACACGGTGTCCTGGCAATTCAGGTGCTGGAACAGGTCCCCCAGACTTCCGCACACCAGCTGCAGCGCTCCCTCCGGCAAGATTTTCGAGTCTACGATGCGCCGTACCACCAGTTCAGTGAGGTACGCGGTCGCGGTAGCCGGTTTGACGATGGCCGGCATCCCGGCGAGCAAGGTCGGTGCCAGTTTCTCGAGCATGCCCCACACCGGAAAATTGAAGGCATTGATGTGGACCGCCGCACCTTCGCGCGACACATACAAATGCTGGCCGACGAAGGTGCCGCCCTTCGACAACCCTTCGACATCGCCGTCCACATACACATGGGAGTTCGGCAGCTCTCGCGAACCCTTGCCGGCGAAGGCAAACACCGTGCCGATTCCACCGTCGATATCGATCAGCGCATCGTTCTTGGTCGCACCGGTGCGGTAGGAGAGGGCGTAGAACTCTTCTTTGAGCTCGGAGAGCTTTTTGGCGAGTGCCCGTAGCATCGTGGCGCGTTGATGGAAGGTCATGGCGCGCAGCGCCGGACCGCCCACGCCGCGTGCGTGCTCTAACACCTTCGCGAAATCGATGCCGCCGGAGGACGCCATGGCGATCAGCTCGCCCGTCGTGGCATCGCGCATCGCAACGCCTTGACCCTCGCCGCTTTGCCAGCGCCCGCACACATAACTTTGTAGACTCATGAACTGATTCCGTTGGGTAAGGGCGAGCGCAGGCGCGCGCAGCGTCCGCGGAAAAGCGCGACGGTCTCGCCCGAACCGTTCGTGATGCACACATCGTAAACGCCATGACGGGCGCCGCGTGAGACTTCAGTCGCCAGCGCGGTCAGGCGTTCGCCGGCCGGCGTCGGCTTGAGAAATTCGATGCTCGCGCCTGCCGCGACCATGGACTCGCCATGGGAGTTGCAGGCAAAGGCAAAGGCGCTATCCGCCAGCGTAAAAATGAATCCGCCGTGGCACAGGCCGTGCCCATTGATCATCTCCTGCCGCACGATCATCGAGACACGCACACAGCCCGGCGCCACGTCGAGGATTTCAAGACCTAAATTCTGCGAGGCGCAATCGGAGCGATACATGGCTTGAACCGCGGAGCGCGCGACGGCGGGGGCGTCGGCCGAATCCGGGGCGCCGGGCGACACGTTGGCGGCGCGTGACACGCTAGCGGCCGGTGAAGCGCGGCGAGCGCTTCTCGGTGAACGCCGCGACGCCTTCGGCATAATCACTCGAGCGACCCAGCTCACGTTGCATATCGCGCTCGAGTTCCAGCTGACCCTGCAAAGAATTCTGCCAGCTGCGCCGCAGAGCATTCTTGGTTGCAGCGAGCCCGCGGGTGGGCGCCACCGCAAATTGCCGCGCCATGGCATCGACCGTGGCGGCAAGCTCTGCGTCCTCGACACATTGCCAGATCAATCCCCAGGCCGCCGCTTGCTCAGCGGGCAGCTTGTTGCCCAGCAAGGTCAATCCCATGGCACGCGCATCGCCGACGAGGCGTGGCAAGAACCAGGTACCGCCGGAATCGGGGATCAATCCGAGTTTGGAGAACGCCTGCACGAAATTCGCACTGCGTCCCGCGATGACGATATCGCAGGCCAGCGCAATGTTGGCGCCCGCACCGGCGGCGACACCATTGACCGCCGCAATGACCGGCATCTCCAAATTCCGTAAGGCAAGCACCAGCGGGTTGTAGCGGTTTTCCAGCGATTCGCCGAGATCGACTCCTTGCGAACCGGGCACCACCGCGCGATCGCCCAAATCCTGTCCTGCGCAAAAGCCGCGGCCTGCGCCGGTGAGCACCAGCACGCGCGCGCCGCTCTGCGGGATGCTCGCAAGCGCCCGGCGAACCTCACCATGCATTTGCACGTTGAAACTGTTGAGCTTGTCGGGCCGGTTCAATGTCAGACGAGCGACGCCGCTGTCCACCTCAAACAAAATCGTCTCGTATGACATGGGTTCCCCTCGGCTTATTGGATCACGGGCGTTTGGATCTATCGCTTGGTCGTCGATCACTATTTCTGGTCGTAGCTGATTTCGAGTGTGGGCGTGGTCGGCCGCGCCTGGCAACACAGCACGAAGCCCGCGTCGGTCTCCCAGCGCTCCAACGCAATGTTATGCGTCATGAGCGCGGCGCCCGCGGTAATTCTAGCGCGGCAGGTCGCGCAGATCCCGGAACGGCAGGAGAAGGGCAGCTCGAGTCCGGCCCGTTCCGCCGCATCCAGCACCGACGGATCGCCCGGCGACATCGGGAAGCTGCGCCGCCGGCCGTCCATGGTCACCGTAATGGTCGCCAACGCTTCTTGCGGCGCGGGCTCGACTTCTTTGGTCAGAATCTCCAGCGGCCGTGAGTTCGCAGTGACGAAGCGCTCGAAGCGGATGGGAGCATCGCCGTTCAACGCCTTGACGGCAGTTCGCACCTCGTCGACCATGTCACCGGGACCGCAAATCAAGTACTCATCAGCGGCGGCGATTTCCGGCAGGTGCTGGGCCAGCTCGGCGACCTTGTTGGCGTCGATGCGCCCATTCAAGAGTTCGGTATGCTGCGGCTCGCGGCTCATCACAAAGTGCAGCGACAGCCGGTCCATGTAGCGATTCTTCAGCGCCAGCGTTTCCTCCAGAAACATAGTGCGCGAAATGCTGCGATTGCCGTAAATCAGCGTGAAGCGGCTGCGCGGCTCCCGCGCCAGGATGTCCGTCGCGAGCGATAGAACCGGTGTGATGCCGCTGCCGGCCGCCAACGCCACATACGAAAACCGGCGCGCAGGATCGATCGTCGTACGAAACCGCCCCATCGGCGTGCCGACATCGAGCAGGTCGCCGGGACGCAAATTCGCGGCCAGATCCCCCGACACGAGGCCTCCGGTTTGCTTGCGTATCCCCAGCTTGAGCGCGCTGCCGCCCGGCGCCGTGACAATCGAATAAGTACGGCGTTCGTCGCGATCGTTGATGGTCCGGCGCACCGTGACGTACTGGCCGGCATGATGCGCAAAGGTTTCGCGCAGCGCCGGAGGGATTTCCACCGTCACGCAGGTCGCGTCCTCGGCGGCGCGCTCCACGGCGCTCACCCTCAGCGGATGGAAACTCAAGGCCGCCATGTCAAATGCACTTGAAGTATTCGAAGGGTTCGAGACAGGCGCGGCAGCGGTGCAGGGCCTTGCAGGGCGTAGAACCGAACTCGCTCACCATTTCGGTGTCGAGCGAGCGGCAGCGAGGACAGGCTAGCGGACGCGACCCACGCAGCACGTCGCGCATGTTCGACACGCCTCGATCCGGCGGCACGATGCCGTACTCGAGCAGCTTGCGCCGGCCGTCCGCGCTGATCCAATCGCTGCTCCACGCCGGCGAGAGCACGGGGGTCACCTTGAAATCGCCCACATCGCCCTGGCGCAGCGCATCCTGCACCGAGCGCCGAATCACCTCCGTTGCCGGACAGCCCACATAGGTTGGCGACAACCCCACTTCAAGCTCGCCCTTAGCTTTCACCTCGACGAACCGCACGAGTCCCAGGTCGACGATGCTCAGGGCGGGAATTTCAGGATCCTCCACGGAAGCAAGCAGTTCCCAGGCCGCCGCCACCCGCGCCGCGGCATCTGGAGCCGGTTTATCGGCAGCGGCGCTGCGCGTCGCCGCTCGCTCGTTTGCTAAAGCCATGAAACTCACCAGCGCGCGTCCGGATAGGTGCGCTGCAGATACTGCATCTCAGCCAGGATATAGCCCAGATGCTCGCTGTGCTGGCCGCGCTTGCCATGCCAGGCATGCGGACGATCCGCGGGGCGCTTCAAGGTCGCCTGGCTTAAGAGGGCATCGATGCGCGCGCTCCACGCCGCATGAACTTGGGATAAGTCCGGCCCGATGCCGCTCTCGGCCATCAGCGTATCCAAATCGTCTGCGGCGAACAGCTCGACGGTGTATGGCCACAGTAATTCAAGCGAGGTCTGCACGCGCGCGTGGCTTTCCGCGGTTCCGTCGCCGAGGCGCACCAGCCAGTCGCTGCTGTATCGAAGATGGTAGCGAACTTCCTTCACCGACTTGGCGGCAATCCCGGCCAGGCGTTCATCGCGCGATGCCGCCAGGCGCTCGTAGAGTTCGAGCTGAAAAGCGTCGATCAGCACCTGCCGTACCATGGTCTGGCCAAAATCGCCGTTCGGTTGCTCCGCGAGAATCGCGTTGAAATACGCTCCCTGCTCACGTAGATAGGCGAGCTTGTCCTCGTCGCGGCCGAGGGCCTCAATCTCACCTGCGTAGGTGAGCAAGAGCCGCGCTTGTCCGATCAAGTCGAGCGCAATATTGGCGAGTCCCAAGTCCTCTTCCAGCGCGGGAGAATGGCCCACCCACTCACCCAAACGCTGTCCCAGCACCAAGCTCAAATCGCCGAGGCGCAGCACATAGCGGAACAACGCATCCGCGTCGACCGTGGGCGAAGGGCCGCTCATAAGGTTTTGACCTCGTCGGGAATTTCGTAGAACGTGGGATGCCGGTAGATTTTGTCGCGAGCCGGTTCGAACAAGGAATCGGTCTCCCTGGGATCGGAGGCGACGATAGCGTTCGAGGGCACCACCCAAATGCTCACGCCTTCCTGGCGGCGCGTATATAAATCGCGTGCATGATCAATGGCCATGCGCGCATCCGAGGCATGCAAGCTGCCCACGTGTTTATGATCGAGCCCGCCGCGGGCGCGGACGAACACTTCGTAAAGCGGCCATTGGTGCTTATCTTCCATACTCATGCTCCTTAGGGTGCGGCGCCGTATTGATTCGCCGTAGCAACGGTGGGCGTTGCGCCGGCGGTCTTGCCGCCGGTCGCGGCGCTGTGCTTCGCCGCATAGGCGCTCGCAGCCTCGCGAACCCAGGCCCCCGCCGCATGCGCATTGCGGCGCGCCGCGATACGCTCCGCATTGCAGGGACCGTTGCCCTTGAGAACCTGGTCGAACTCGCTCCAGTCGATGGGGCCGAACTCGTGCTGTTGTTTGGCTTCATTCCAGCGCAGCAGCGGGTCAGGCACGGTGAGACCGAGAAATTTAGCCTGCGGCACCGTGAAATCGACGAACTTCTGGCGCAGCTCGTCATTCGAAAAGCGTTTGATTTTCCAGCGCTGCGACTCGCCGGTGTGCGTCGAATTCGCATCCGAGGGACCGAACATCATAAGCGCCGGCCACCACCAGCGATTCAACGCCTCCTGCGCCATGCGCTTCTGATCGGCGCTGCCTTGCGCCAGGTGCAGCATCAGATCGTAGCCTTGGCGCTGATGGAAACTTTCCTCGCGGCACACCCGCACCATGGCGCGCGCGTAAGGTCCGTATGAGCAACGGCACAGGGGAATCTGATTCATGATTGCTGCGCCGTCGACCAGCCAGCCGATGGCGCCCACATCGGCCCAGGTCGGCGTCGGATAGTTGAAGATGCTCGAATACTTGGCCTTGCCCGAGAGCAATTGTTCGACCAGTTGATCGCGGCTGACGCCGAGTGTCTCGGCGGCGCTGTAGAGATACGCGCCGTGCCCGCCCTCATCCTGAACCTTGGCAATCAAAATCGACTTGCGCTTCAGACTCGGCGCACGCGTGATCCAGTTTCCCTCCGGCAGCATGCCGACGATTTCCGAATGCGCGTGTTGAGAAATCTGTCGAATCAGGGTATTGCGGTAGCGAGCCGGCATCCAGTCCTTGGGCTCTATCTTCTCTTCTGCATCGACGCGCGCGAGAAAGCGCTGCTCCAGCGCGCCTTCATCCAGTTGCACCGCGGTCTCCGCGCTCTGCGCATCCAAGGCTTGCGTGTACATGCCAATCTCCGAAACTCGGCCAATGAATCATTGTGATACAAAAAATGTAGAATGGCAAAGAATTATGTGTCATAAAGAGCAAGCCCTCGGAAAGGGCTTGCGCATGCCAAAAACCACGCCCGCCATACTCACCGCTGCCGCCATCCTGGTGGCCCGATTCCGCCGCCAACGCCCGCTACGCGGTGGTTCGCTCATAGTGACGCTGTTCGGCGATTCAATCATGCCGCGGGGCGGCACCATCGCCCTGGGCAGCTTGATCGAGCTCGCGGCTCCTTTCGGGCTGAACGAGCGCCTGGTGCGCACCGCGACTGCGCGGCTGGCGCACGACGACTGGCTCGAGGGACGCCGCTCGGGCAAGCTCAGTGAATATCACCTGTCGAAGAATGGTCGCGCCCGATTCGAGGAGGCAACCAAGCGCATTTACAGCGAACCCGACACGGAGTGGTCCGGCCGCTGGACGCTGATCGTCGTACCGTCGATGCGGGCTGCCGAACGAAGTGAGATTCGCGAGGAATTGGTGTGGCGCGGCTTTGGCGAGATTTCCGCCAACGTGTTCGCGCACCCGGAATTGGATTCGCAGGCCTTGCGCGCGCAGCGTGGCGCCGTCGGACTGCTCTCCAGAGTTGTCGCCTTCGATGCGTCGCTTGCCGGCGGGGACGCCCCGCAGCGCCTGGTCGAATTGGGCTGGGACCTGGAAGATCTAGGCCTGCGCTACCAACGCTTCGTTGAGCGTTTCGCCAGCGTGCGAGCGGATCTCAAGCGTCATCCCGACGTCGAGCCGCTGGATGGCTTTCTGGTGCGCACGCTGCTGATCCACGAGTACCGCCGCCTGCATCTGCGCGATCCGCTGCTGCCCGCACAGTTGCTGCGGCTCAATTGGCCCGGCGCGCAGGCTGCGAAGCTCTGCCGCGACATTTATGCGCGGGTCTTCGGCCCGTCGGAAGCCTATCTGTCGCGCGTCGCGGTTCGCCTCAGCGGGGCGCTGCCGGCCGCGGACGCATCAGTCATGCAGCGCTTCGGCGGTATCGGGCCACTGCTCCAGCGTCTCGACGACGAGACTTAGAAAGGCGTTCGCCTGGAAGGCGTCCAGTGCCCGATGATCGATGGTCAGTGTGAGATAGCACATTGAACGCACAGAAATCGATTCGCCGTCCTTTGCGTCAATGACGCAAACACGGCGTTGCACCTTGCCGACCCCCAGAATCGCCACTTGCGGCTGGTTGATGACAATGGGCGCGGCCAGCAGGCTGCCGCCGACGCCGTGATTCGAGATGGTGAAAGTGCCCCCGCGCACGTCTTGAGGCGAGAGCTTGCCGGCGCGTGCCGCTTCCACGGCGTGCTGTAGACGCTGCGCGATTTCAAACAGGCTCAGCTCTTGCGCGCGGTGAATGACCGGGACGATCAACCCCTTGTCGCCCAACGCGGTGCCGACGCCGATGTTCACATCCGAATGCAATTCCATCGCGTCTGCGCGGAATGTCGCGTTGACTTCCCGGTGCGCCCGCAGCGCCCGCACACAGGCGCTGATGAAGTAGACGGTCAGTGTGAGCCGCGCACCGCGCGACTCATAACTCTTGGCGTGCAAGGCGCGGTGCTTCAGCACACGGCTCAAGTCCGCTTCGAACAATGTCGTCACGTGAGGCGCGTCGCTCAAGCTTCGCACCATGTGTTCGGCGACGCGCCGCCGCATGGCGGTGTGCGGAATGAGCGTATTCGCCTCACCGGAAGGTATCTTCGCGGCAGGGGAGAGCTCCGCGGCCGGAACGGTGCGCGCCCCATGCGAGACGTGCCGCGTCACGTCCTGCGCGGTGACACGGCCGTTGCGGCCCGTGCCGTCAATGGTGCCCGGGGCGATGCCATGCTGGTGCAGCAGCCTTCTCACGGACGGACTCAGCAATTCGGAATCCGGGCGGGCATTCGGTGCCCCGTGCGAGCTTGCCGCCGCGGCAGCCGGTGCCTTGGATTGTGCAGGTTGCGCCGCTTCGGCCGGCAACTTCAACCGCGCCAGCACCTCATCCGGGCTGACTTCAGCGCTTTCGGGTTTCAGAACTTCGATCAACGTGCCGCTGGCCGGCGCGGCAATCTCGACGGTGACCTTGTCCGTTTCCAACTCCAAGAGCGGCTCGTCCTTGACGACGCTGTCACCGACGGCCTTGCACCACCTGAGAATCGTCGCCCGCGTTCCCTCCTCGTTCGGCGGGGCCAGCACGTCTTGGATGCCGTTCATCAGATTTCGAAGAGCTCGGTGATGACGCGTGCGATCGTCTCGATGCTGGGCAGCACGGCGTCGAGCAATAAGGGATTGTGCGGACTCGGAACATCCGGCATGGCCAGACGCTCGATGGGCGCATCGAGATCGAAGAACGCTTCTTTGGCGAGCACCGCCGCGATTTCCGCACCGAATCCGGCGGTCATCGTGTCCTCATGCACAATGAGGCAGCGCCTTGTCTTGCGCACCGAGGCCAGCGTCGCCGCACGATCCCACGGCGACAGCGTGCGTAGGTCGAGCAGGTCCGCAGAGCGGGCGCTGGCCTCGATCGCCTGCTCGCAGCGTTCCACCATCGCGCCCCATGTGACCACGGTGAGCTCCGTGCCTTCGCGCAACAGACTGGCTTTACCGAAGGGTACGACGAATTCGTCGCCCGGGTAGGGGCGCCGCGCCCAACCGCCATCGAGCAGCGAGCGATGCTCGAAGAATATGGTCGGATCGTTGCCGCGCAGGGCGCTGCGCAGCAATCCCACCGCATCCTGCGCGTTCGAGGGCATGGCGAGCCGCCAGCCGAGACCATGCAACCATTGCACTTCGTTCGACTGGCTGTGCCAGGGATCCCCGCATTTGAAGAATCCGCCGGGAATGCGCACCACCATGGGCGCCGCAAAACGATTGATGGTTCGCCAACGCATCGTGCCGCAGTCATTCAACTGCTCGGCGGCAGGATCGGCGTACTTGCGGAATTGAATTTCCGGGACCGGCATGAGTCCCGCGGCCGCCATGCCGACCGCGCGGCCGATGATGCCTTCCTCCGAGAGACTGGTGTCGAACACCCGGTCCACGCCGAAGCGTTCTTGCAGCCCCAGCGTCGCCGCATGCACGCCACCCTTGCGGCCCACGTCTTCGCCGAAAACCAACATGCGCGGATTGATCGTCAGCTCGTGCTCGAGCGTTCGGCGTACCGCGGTGACCAGGTTGATGCGCGGGCCCTGCGGCTCGGCGCGCTCGCTGCCCGCCGCAGGCTCGAAGCCGGCGCTGCGCAGCCCGCCTTGCTGCTGCAAATCAAGAGAACCGTCCGCGCGTGTTTCGGAAAACACATGGCGCTGAATACGCTTCGGGTCGGGCGCCGCGCGCCGCTCGACATCGATCAGCGTGCGCGCGACCAGAGCGCGGGCATCGGAGACCTCCAGATCCCAATCGGCCTGCGAGAGGGCATGGGGGACCAGCTGCTCGTGCAGTTTGGTGAACGGATCGCGAGCTTTTTCGGCGGCGATTTCCTCGGGGGACTTGTAGGTCTGGGTGTCCTGGCCGGAGTGACCGGACAGGCGGGGCACCAACAGCCGGATGAGCGCAGGTCCCTCGCCGGCTCTCACGCCGCCGACGGCGTCTTTGATCAGTGCCGCGGCCGCGAGGGGATCGGATCCGTCGCCCTCGAGCACCCGCAGGCCACGAAAGCTCGCCAGATTCCGGGCAATGTTGCCTCCCGGGGTTTGCTGCTGCGAACTCACGGAAATTCCATAGCCATTGTCTTCAATGAAGAAGAGAAACGGCAGTCGCTCGGTGGTCACGATATTGAGCGCGGCCCAGAATCCATTGGTGGCCGTCGACGCTTCGCCGCCGTGCGCGACGGCAATGCTGCCGCGGCACGACTGCTCGCCGAGCTGGGTCAAGCGATAGCGCAGCGCCTGTGCCCATCCGACCGCGGGCGTGTATTGCGCGCCGACGCCGCCGCACACCGGCAGCACGCAGGGCCCGACTTTGCGCGGCAGGTTGAACACGACGCCGATGTCGCGTCCATCGCTCATGCCGCCGGCGCGCATCATGGTCGATGCCAACGCCTCTTCGACCGGCAGCCCGAGACCCAGCAGCAGCGGCCGCGAACGGTAGTAGCCGCCGACGCCGTCTTGAGCGCCGGTCAGCTGCGAACTCAGCAGCACTTGGGTGACATCGTGTCCGCGGGCGGAAAATTGATACAGAACTTTGCGCTCCTTGAGGAGCGTGGATTCTTCAAGATCATCGAGCGCGCGCGAGATCGCCACATGACGCAGGACGCGGCGCCAGTCGATCGCGTCGGCTTCGGGCGCCCGCGGCACATGTTTGGGATTCGCAACCATCGCCTTGAGACTAATCCAGTCAGGTCGATAAAAATCGCCAAAAAGACCACATAAATGGCAAAATATTAGTGATAATCACCAAGAACATTAAAGATGGTGGGTGAAACATGAAGCTCGATCGTTTTGACGCGAAAATACTCGACGCACTGCAGCGCGACGGGCGGTTGTCTGTGGTAGACCTCGCCGAATCGATCGGCCTGTCGCCCACTCCCTGCGCGCGGCGCATCAAGGCGTTGGAAGCGGACGGCGCGATTGAAGGTTACGCGGCCGTGCTCAATCCGGCACGCGTCGGACTGGCGGTGCTCGCCATCGTGCAAGTCAAGTTGACCGAACACACCGACGAGACGGTGGCGCGCTTCGAGCGCGAAATCGAGCGCATGGATGAGGTCACCAAGTGCCTGGCCATGACCGGCAGCTACGACTTCATCTTGGAAGTGTATGGCAAGGACCTCGAAGCGCTGAGCAACGTAGTACTGAAGAAACTCATCCGCGTTCCCAATGTGCGCGACATGCAATCGAGCGTGGTGCTGCAGACGATCAAACGCACGGCGCGAATTCCCTTGCACACCTGCAGATCTCATGAATGGCCGGATTTAACGCGCCTTCATTCGAGATGCGAACGCAGAATCGCCGCATACGCATCCAGCGTTGAGCGCTCTGTATTGCCGGGCAGTTGCGGGTAAACGCGCAAAACGTCGTCGCCCACGAGGCGTGGATGGACGTGAATGTGCAAGTGTGGAACCTCCTGGAACGCCGCTTCGCCAATGGAGTGCCAAACGCTCAAGCCCTGATTTGGAAAGGCCCGGCCCACTGCACGAGTGACACGAGACACCATGGCCATGAGCGCCGCGCCGGTCGCCTCGTCGAGCTCACGCACATCATGAAAATGCTGTCGTGGAATAGCCAGCGTGTGGCCCGGGTGAAACTGCCGTAAATCGACGGCCGCGAATGCCAGGTCATTTTCGCAGACTATGCTGGCCGACTCGCGGCCTTGGGCAATCGCACAAAAAACGCATCGATCTGCCATCAGTTCCAGAATGCACTTAGCCGCCGGTTCAGGCAACGGCGTCGAGGCCGGTGCTATGATCGCTGGCCAGACTCATGCCGGGGAGAAAAAAAATGTTTCGGACCGTCGTATCGGCCTTGATTTTATCCGGCCTCGCCGGGGGTGCGATGGCGCAGGCGCCGGATGCCGCCTGTGCGCTGCCCAAAGAGCCTAAGGGCGTCCCCGCCGCGATCGATGCAGCGATTACCGGACCTGCGGACAAGGATCGCGCCTGCATGAAGGCCCTGATGATGCCCGAAGCGCGACTGATCGTTGTTTCAATCGGCAAGGATGGGACGCCCAGCCATACCATTCTGACCTTGGACGATTGGATCAGCCGCGTCAAAGCGCGCGGCCATGACCAGCTCGAAGAGAAGCAGCTAAAGTTCAAGATCGAGCACTACGGCAACATCGCGAATTTATGGAGTACCTACGCACTGAAGAGCGACGGCAAACAAGTGGCGCGCGGCATCAACAGCATTCAAGCAATCAAGGAAGCCGACGGCTGGCGGGTGATGGGCATCATGTGGCAGGCCGAATCTGCGGCGGCTCCGCTGCCAAAACAATATCTGCCATAGCAACGGGCATCGTTACACAATCCGGGCGGTTGGCATGAAACATCTGAGGTGGGCGTCCTTCGCCATGATGTGGACGCTGTGCACGCAGGCCGCGACCTCAAGCGCTGTCCCTGAACGGCATTGGGACGTCGCTGGCCTTGGCGCTCCGGCCGACGTCGTGATCGATCACTGGGGCATCGCGCATATCTTCGCGGCGAATATTCACGATGCCTTCTTCCTCCAAGGCTATAACGCCGCACGCGACCGCCTCTGGCAGATCGATTTATGGCGCAAGCGCGGCCTGGGATTGCTGGCGAAGTCCTTTGGCCCCGCCTACGTGGACCAGGACCGCGCGGCGCGCCTGTTCCTTTATCGCGGCGACATGCAGAAGGAGTGGGCCGCCTATGCGCCGGACACGCGTCAATGGGTCACGGCCTTCGTCGAGGGCGTGAACGCCTATGTCGCGCAGGTGCGCAGTGGCGTGCGGCCGCTGCCGATCGAATTCAAACTCACCGACAGCCAGCCCGACGCATGGCGGCCCGAGGATGTGTTGCGCATCCGCAGTCACGCGCTCGTCTCCAACGTCGCATCCGAGGTCGCGCGCGCTCACGTCGCGTGTGCGGGCGGACTGAAAGAGGACGCGTTGCGCCGTGAGATCGAACCGCCGGGCCACAAAGTCACGGTGCCGGCGGGCCTCAATCCCTGCGATGTGCCTGAGGATGTGCTCAAGGATTACCTGTTGGGAACCAAGCAAGTGGACTTCAGCGCGCTGGGCAAAACGGCGCAGCACGCCGAGCTTTCCGCGCAGCGGCAGCTGGCGGCCGCCCTCGAGGCGCAATCGATGGAGGGCTCGAATAACTGGACGATCGCGCCGTCGCGCACCGAAACGGGACGGCCGATTCTCGCCAACGATCCACACCGAGCGCTCGGTACGCCGTCGCTGCGCTACATCGTGGCCTTGAATGCGCCGGGTCTCAACGTCATCGGCGCCGGTGAGCCGGCGCTGCCCGGAATTTCCCTCGGACACAACGACAACATTGCGTTTGGCCTTACGATCTTTTCGGTCGATCAAGAAGATCTTTACGTCTATGAACTGAAGAAGAGCGACCCCGACAGCTATCGCTACCAATCCGGGTGGACGAAAATGCAGCTCGTGCGCGAAAGCATCGAGGTGAAAGGCGGCCCAGCGCGCGAAGTCGAATTGCGCTACACGCGGCATGGCCCGGTGCTTAAAGTGGATGCGGCGAATCATCGGGCCTTCGCCATGCGCACGGTGTGGAACGAGCCCGGCCTCGCGGGTTATGTGGGCTCCTTGCGCCTGCTTCAGGCAAAAAATTGGGACCAGTTCAAGGCGGCCGCCAACGCCTGGGGCGCGCCTCCGGAAAATCTTGTCTACGCCGACGTGCGCGGGAACATCGGCTGGGCCGCGACGGGCCGCGCGCCGATACGTAAAAATTGGGACGGCCTCCTGCCGGTGCCGGGCGATGGTCGCTACGAGTGGGCCGGCTTTCAAGG
The DNA here is from genome assembly GCA_963721095.1 of uncultured Gammaproteobacteria bacterium. GTDB lineage: Bacteria > Pseudomonadota > Gammaproteobacteria > Steroidobacterales > Steroidobacteraceae > Bog-1198. Next base: position 31,602 of record CAVRHU010000007.1, read on the forward strand.
CGACGACGTGCTGCCCTCGAAGTTCAATCCGGCCGAAGGGTTTTTCGCATCCGCCAATGAGATGAACCTGCCGCCAGGTTATCCCAATGAGCAGAATCGAATTGGGTTCGAGTGGGGCGATCGCTCGCGCGTCGATCGCATCAATGAATTGCTGAGCGCAAAGACGAAATTGACGCTCGCCGATTCGATGGCGATTCAAACCGACGTGCTCAGCACGCAGTCGCGGCGCGCGGTGGCGCTGCTCGCCTCATTGTCTTCGCAGAATGTCACCCCCTCGCAAAACCCTGCGCTGTCGCAGAATCTCGCGCTGTCGCGGGCGTTGGCACGGCTTTTGGCGTGGAATCACGAGGAGAGCACCGACAGCGTCGCGGCCGCGATCTACGAGGTTTGGGCGACCAAGCACCTCGGCAAAGCGACGGTTGCGAAGGCCGCGCCGCAAGTGGCGCGCTTGATCGACAACGGGCAACTGCAGGCGGTGATCGAATATCTCGAACATCCCGATGGCGCGCTGGGCGCGGATCCCAAGGCGGCTCGCGACGCCATTTTATTGGAGAGCCTGCAAGGCGCCGTGGCCGAACTCACTCAGCGCCTGGGACCTGACATGACAACCTGGACTTGGGGCCGGCTGCATCGCGCGACCTTCGAGCCGGCGGTCGCCGTCCTGGCGGATTCTGAATTGCGCGCACAAATGACGGTGGGCCCGTTGGAAACGCCGGGTTCGGCGTCGACGCCGCGCGCGCAGGCTTATCGCCCGAGCGATTTCTCGGTGATCGGCGGCGCTTCTGTGCGCCTTGTCATGGACGTGGGTGCCTGGGACAATTCGGTCGCGATGAACTCGCCCGGACAGTCAGAGGATCCAATGAGCGCGCACTATCGCGATCTGTTCCCGATGTGGGCGCAGGGCTCCTACGCGCCCTTGAGATTCACCCGTGCCGCGGTCGACAGCGACGCCGAGGAGTCGATTCACTTATCGCCCAGCCGCTGAGGATTCGCGCATGATCCTCCTAACTTGTGGAAAGGCGTGGACTAGTGAGATGAAAAAGCTGAAGCATGAATCAGAGTTGTTCAAGGCCGCGTTGCTGGCCGGGGTTCAATATGCCGAAGGGCGCAAGGCGGTCGAATTCGAGGCCACCGATTCGGCGAGCCTCAAAGCGCTGTACGTGTATCGCTTGCTGGTGCATGACAAAGTGATCGCGCCGATGCCGGAGGACCAGGTCAGCGAGAAGACCATTCGCCACCGGCTCGCAACCTGGTACGCGCATCAGCTGCCCAAGGGCCATCCGCTGACTGAATAACGGTCTTGGCGCCCCTCGCGTGCCCTGAGCAGCGTTTCAGATTTTTTGCCGAATATTGCTCCAAACCACTTGTGCGACGCCGACCAATGCGAGGATGGCGCCATAGATGGTCCAGTGATAATTGCCCACCATGAAGCCGACTCGAAACGCCAGATTGAGGCCCTGCAGCATCCACACGGTCCCCATCAAAATCATGGCTACGCCGATCAAGCTGCTGACGATTCGCATGACGATGTTGAACATCGGCGCCATTGTTCACTCCCTGTAAGTGTCCGAATTCAGACCCGACTACTTTAGTTTATGCCCAATCGCCTCGCATGGCGGCCCTGCAAATGGTTAATCTTCATCGACATTACGACATCATGATGTCACTATATCGATATGGAGATCGACCCTGTCTCGCGCCTCCCGCTGCACGCCCAAGTGGAGGAGGCGCTTCTCAAGAGCATTGCGGAGCGCGTTCTACGCCCGGGAACGAGATTGACCGCCGAGGAGCATCTGGTGGAGCGTTTCGGGGTCAGCCGCACGACAATTCGCACCGCAATCCAGAGCTTGATCGCACGCGGCGTGGTCGAGATCCGACGCGGCAAGGGCACTTTCGTCACGCAGCCGGCCATCACACAGGAACTCACCGAACTCACGGGCTTCGTCGAGGATATGCAGGCGCTAGGGCGCGAGGCGTCTGCACGCGTATTGGATCGACGCCTCGTGGCCGCGAGTGAAACCGTGGCGCGTCAGCTTTCGCTGCAGCGCGGCGCCGCGGTGGCGCGCATTCAGCGCGTTCGTCTGGCCGACGGAATCCCGCTGTCCTTCGATGAAACCTATCTGCCGCAGGAACTCGGGGAGAAGATCATGGCTGATGATCTGGAGAATCAACCCATCTTTTCGTTGCTGGAGCAGAAATACGCCACGCCGTTGCTCGAGGCGGAGTATCGGCTCGCGGCCGTCGCGTCGCATGGCACGGTGGCGCGCGCACTGGGAATGGAGGCGGGCAGCCCGATTTTCTTGATCGAGCGCACCACGTTTTCCGGCAATCATCGGCCGGTGGATTACGAACGACTGTATTACCGCGGCGATCACATCCGCTTTGTCACGCGCTTGCGCGCGCCGTGCCCGCCAATCGAGCGCGCGAGCATAAGACCGGTGCAAATGGGTCTGGAACTGTGGCTGTTCGCGGTGGCGCTCGGCACCAGCATGCTCGGCGGCGTCCTGGGAATGGCCAGCGGGATTTTTATCGTGCCCATTTTGACGATGTTCGGCCGCATCGATATTCACACCGCCATCGGCGCAAGCCTCGTCTCGGTGATCGCCTGTTCCTGCGGAAGCGCAGCGCCGTTTTTGAAGGAGCGGCTGACCAACATCCGGTTGGCGATTTTGCTGGAAACCGCCACCACGTCCGGCGCGCTGTGCGGGGTGTTGTTGGCCGGGTGGATCCCGACCCATTACCTGTTTCTGTTCTTCGCGATGATTCTGTTGCTGTCCGCCCAGCAAATGCTGGCGCGGCGCAAGGATCGGGTTGATTCGTCATCCGTGCAGCGCCTGCCGTTGGGGATGACACTGATGTATGGCGCCGGACTGATTTCGGCCCTGCTCGGCATCGGCAGCGGCGTGCTGAAAATTCCGGCCATGGACACCGCGCTGCGGCTGCCCATCAAGGTCTCCTCGGCAACTTCCAATTTCATGATCGGGGTGACCGCGGCCGCCAGTGCCGCCGCGTATTTCGCGCGCGGCGAAATCGTCACCGCGGTGGCGGCGCCGGTCGCCTTGGGGTCCGTTGTCGGGGCTGTGCTCGGCGCGCGAATACTCATGAACATGGCCGCCCAACGACTGCGGCTGATGTTCGTCGCCATCCTCCGGATCCTTGCGCTGCAAATGCTGCTGGCCGCTTTCGGCATAACGCTCATCGGGCCAGGGTGAAAGCGGCGGCCGCATTGCCCGACTCATTGGAAACCCTCCTGGGGAGGCTGCTGCAGTATGGGACGCTGGCCGCCTCAGGGTTGATCGGCGTGGGACTTGCGCTTAGCGTCGCGTGGGGCACTTTGGGTATGGGCATCGCGACCGCTGGTATCGCACTTTTAATATTGCTTCCGGCGCTGCGCGTCGCAACCATGCTGATTTTCTTCTTGCGCGCGGGCGACTACCGGTACGGCGCCATCGCCGCATTGGTGCTGCTCATCATTTCGATCAGCTTTTACGTCGGCACGCGTTAGTGCCGCGGCTCCGTGAATTTAAGCGGTTGGTTAGCGCTCACCCACGCAAGTACTCGAGCCAACCAACATCACGAAGCTGGCGCTACAGGCGGACGACAGCTGATTTTCCGTGACATGAGTGTGTGCATAAAGTCACTCGACAGATGGCAGTCACTCGTAACTCAACGTCCAGCACCGTGAGCTTGACCGTCGAGCCTGAAAGGCCATAGGCAATACGGGCCAAATCAAATTCACAGTGCCTAGCACTCAGGCATAAAGATAATTCATCGGCAATCCGAGGCGCAGACAGGATTGGACTGCAGGGCTCGACGGCAACACGATCCGATCCGCACAGGCACCGGCCCATTTCACCAACCGACGCTCGTGGCGACGCAGTCCATGAACGTCGGACAGACCCAAGGCGGTTCGCACACCGTCGGGCACCAATTCCACTGCCGCGCGCAGCAGCATCGGCTGCATCCAACGCAGCGGTCCCGGGAAGGCGGGGATGTCCCGCATAATTTGCAGGAACTCGAAAATCACCGGCGAGAGAGCCAGCCTGGAATGCGTCGACTCGAACAGCGCCTGCATTTCCGCGACCGATTGCGGCGTATCGACCGCCCCGTACAGGCGTGAGACGGGCGCGCCCTCGCGGTAGTACTCATCCCAATTCGGCAGGCCGAGCGGCTGCACGTATTGGTGGTAAGCAGCGGCGAAGCCAAATGCGGCCGTGGCATGAACCCAGGTGAGCAGGCGCGGGTCGTTGGCCGAATAGCGGATACCCGCGGCAGTCGTGCCCTGAACCATTGCGTGCATGCGTACGACGCGCGCGATCATGGGTTCGGCCACGCTGCGCGCGCCGTATACGCTGATCATTGCCGCCAGTCCCGTGCGCTTGAGACGGTTGAGGGGATCCTTACGAAAGGAGGAATGCTCCCAGACACCCGCACGCACGGCGGGCTCCGCGAGTTCGAGAATGACGGCCGCGGTGCCACCCACAAACAGCGCGATGGGATTTTTCAGCACGCGCCACGATACGGAATCCGCCGGCAGCAGCGCTTCTTCACGCACCGGCTGCGCGAAATTGTTCTGGCGTCCGGACTCCCCGCCGAGCAATGCATCCACCGTGCCGTTGAGATACCGCTGCAATGCACCAGGCAGTCGAATGGCGGAAATCATGCTCTACAGTATACGGCGGGGCGGGTGAATCTCAGGCGAGCGAGCGGCCGATGCTGAGCAAGATGTCGCCGTAGCCGCCGCGCCGAATATTCAAGGACTCGATGGCCTCCCGCACCCGCGGACTCTTGAGCGCGGCGAGTTCATCCGCATGCCGGTACGCGCGCATGGACGGTGAGACGGCGGCGCCCGAATCGACAGCCGGATGCAGGTAAATTTCCGTCACGCCGCGCGGCAGCCGCGCCAGGATCGCCAGCAACTGCTCTTCATCCATCGAACCGCTTTTCGCGATTCCGAACACCCAGTCGCTGTGAAATATGCCCGCGACGCGCAGGCGATGCCGCATGAGCATGAGCCAGGGTGTGAGCAGTGCGCCGCGGCGGCGGCATCCCAGCCACCGCCGCGGGACGCGAACCAGAATGGCTCATGAGGTACGCGCATGGCGCGCGCGCCGAACTCGCGCGCGGTGCGAATCAAAATGCCGAGTATCGTGGGATGCAAATGAAAATGCTTGTGTGCGTTGATGTGGTCAAGGGGCAGCCCGGTGCGCGCAAAGGCTTGGAACTGTGCGCGGATCTCCGCTTCCAGCTGCCTGCGAACGGCCGCGCTCGCGAAATATCGTACCCCGCGGAAAAACATCTCCTCGCCCATGCGCCCGTGTGCATCTGCGATGCCGGGGATTTGTTGAGGCGGCAGCGAAGCCAATCCATCCGCCAGGACGATGTGCAAACCGACGCGAAGATTTGGCAGGCGTCGGGCCCGTCGTACCGCATCGGCCGCCGCCGGTCCGGCGACCATCAAGCTCGCTGCCGTGAGGATCCCGCCGCGGCTCGCCTGCTCCACGGCTTCATTGACGCTTTCGTGCAGACCAAAATCATCAGCGGTGATGATCAAATGCCGTTGCATCAACCCTCAATTGGCTGAACGTCGCCGTCTCGGCTCACCTCATAGTGATCGTCGCCCCATTGCACGCGGCGCGTGGCGAAACTCCAGATAAAAAGGCCGAAGTGCAGCAGATCGCGAAACGGCACCAGCAACAGCACGCTCATCGGCGCACCCGGACGGCGCGCGTTGAAGTGAATCAGCGTGCTCGCCAGAGCGGTCGTGGAAAAAATCGCCGCGGCCGGCGCGGCACCCTGCGTGAGCAGCAGCTGCAGTGCGGTGACGGGCAGACCGAGCGTGACCACGGAAAACCCGTATCCGTAAGGACTCAAGTTGCGGATCGTGCGCCGCCAGCGCAGTTCATGCGCGACCAGATCCGCGGCGGTGGAGTCCCCGACGAATGTGTCGACCTCCACGTCGGACAACACGGTCCGAAGACCCATCTGGCGCGTCAGCTCGCCCAAGCGGTAGTCGTCCGCCAACTGGTTCGATATCGCGTTGAAGCCGCCAATCTTGTCCAAAGTGTCGCGCCGGATCCCGATGGTGGCGCCGAACGCGAATGAACGGAAGCCCATGAGCGCCGAGACCCGCACCGACGGCATGAACCACCCATTGATGTACATCGATCCCAGCAAAGACCAGATTCCCGGCCGGGGGATGCCGCGGTAGCCGCAGGTCACGATGCCAACCTCGGTGTCGAGAAGCGGCGGAATGAGGCTGGCGAGATAGTCGGGATCGACCTTCACATCGCTGTCCGAAATGACCAGGTAGTCATGGCGCGCGCAAGCCATCATATTGATGAGATTATTCACCTTGCGGTTGCTGCCGTGCTCTTTGCGATCCGCTGCCAGCACCAAATCGAGGTCGGGGAACTCTCTTTGCAGCCGGTGGACTACGGCGACCGCGGGGTCTTGCGGATTGCAGATGCCGAATATCACCTGAAACTGGGGATAAGACTGCTCGCAAAAAGAGCGCAGACACTCATAAGTCTCGGGTTGCGCGCCGAAGAGGGGCTTCAAGATCGTCACCGGCGGAAATGCTTCGTGGCTGGCGCGAGCGGGCGCGAAGGTTCTTCGCGTCGCGAACGCCGTGATCAGACTGTAGACCATGGAAGCGAACGCGAAGGCGTACCCGCACCATATCAAAACGTGACGCGCATCCAGCGGCATTTAAATAGACATCCTTCTAGGTTGGGTCGCGGATCGTCCGTTTCCGCTACAGACCGCGCTCCGGGAGCGGATCCTTGGTGGCCGCGGCGCCGTCAAGAATCACCTGCTCCAAGACCGCGAGGTAGTCGAGGTAACGCCTGCGCCCCAGCGCCGTGATTCTGTAGAAAGTCTGCGGCCGATCCCGGTCCGGACCCTTGGCGAGACTGACCAAGTTGGCCTCCTGCAGAACCTGAAGATGACGGTTCAGATTGCCGTCCGTCAGCGCGCAGAGCTTTTTCATTTCCGGGAAGGGCAGCCCTCTCGGATGCGTGAGCAGACAGGTCAGAACGCCCAGGCGCGCGCGCTCGTGAATGACGCGATTCAAGCCATCGTACGCAAAAGGCGAAACAGACTGTGCTTTTCGGTTAACTCTCTTCAATGGTGTCCTCGAATCCAAAATGTAATACAGCTGCGACGAGCAACTGCCCGACTCCGAACGATACTCCCATGGCCCATGGCAGCAACGCATGATGCCCGGCGGCAATCAACAAAGAGACCAGCCCGGCCGCCAGATACCAGGCCCCGACAGCGAACATTTGCCGTGGTAGAAAACGGCACGATGCGAATACCCCCAGGCTGAAGAGCACGGCCCACAGGCCCGGCAGCATCCACGAGTCTTGCGGCGCAACCCGCATCAAAACGACGGTCAGCAGTATTCCTACGACAACGCAGGGCAAAAACTGTTCCACGGCCGCCTGCATCATCTCCAGCGCAAGCCCCGAGTGAACTCGCCGCACGCGAAACACCGTTTCAAAAGCCGCCAGCGCCACGGCAACCGCCGCCGTCGATATCCAGACCGCCAGGAATAGCCGCAGATCGTGTTCCGAACTTTGCGCCCAGTGGCTCTGAGCGGCCGCGACCAGCAGCGCGAGGATACCGCTCGACGCCACGGACAAAGGACCGTAGCCGCGAAACTGCGTTCCGCGTGCGACCTGGCTTCGAATGGCGTTGATGTCGTCCAGCGCCTGTCGCAATTCTGTCATGCAGTGAATTCCCGCGATTCGAACGCAAAAAAAGGCCTCGTCACTTGGGATTGCAAAGCAAATGCGCGGCACTGTCAAGAAGTGCAAATAGGCTCGCGCGCTGCAACAATCGGCAAGAATCATGGCGCCTTGCATGCATTGTATGTCCAGTGTACTTTGTAGTACAAAGTTGAAGGCTCATTCGCTTGGCAAGGCGGTGGCATGTGGCCGCGATCAAGATTGTCCAGTCGAGCACTCTCGCGGCGGGTGCCCGCAGCCTTTGGCTGACGCTGCCGCTCTGCGCAGTGGGAATGGCGGGCCTGCTGCAGGACTCGTGGCCCGGTGCGCTCATCCCGTCGGGCATCAATCTTCACGCAATTTTCGGCGCCCTGCTCTGGCTGTTGGTGGTGGCGAAATTTGGCCACGCGAACCTCGCGGGTCCGCCGCTCGCCGCCGCAGCCGTCCATGAGCTCTGCCGCCGGCTGTCGCGCCAGGTCTATCTGCTCCTGTATCTCTTGTTCGGCGTGAGCCAGATCGTGCGCATCGCCGCGCTGTTTTGGAACAGCGGCGACTTCGGCGCGGCGCACCCCGCAATCCTGCCGCCGCCGGAAAATCTTCGCGACTATTTGGCGTACGGCGTGTTCGCACTGCTCACCCTCCACGCACTGGGGGCGGCGCAGTGCCAAGCGCTCAAACGGGCAATTGCGACCTAAGTACTCAGCGCTCCCCGACCACCAGCACGACGAATGAATCCGGGATCAGCGCGGGCCGCGGATGAGGCTGCTCCGCAGTCGCCGGCGGCGCCGGTCCAAAATCCGCGGTGACCAGATACACATTGCCGGTGGCCTCGTCGAGGGCCATGGTGCGCGCGCCGCGCTGGGTGGCGAGGGTTTGCACCACCGTGTAGCTATCCGGTGAGTCCTCATGGACCACCGACAGGGTTCCCTCGCCGTTGGAGCTGAATGCCAAACCGCGTTTCTTGTTGTATCCCGCGGCGTCCGGATGTTCGCCGATGGGCACGAGTGCGGCCTGTTTCCCGCTGACCGCATTGGTGACCGCCATCACCTTGCCGTCGCAGACGGAGAACAAGCGCCGATGCGCGCTGTCGATGGCTAATCCTGAGGGGCTGTTGCACCCCGGCAGCGGCCAGGTGCTCTTGACGGCAAGCTTTTGCGTATCGATGACCACCATTTGTCCGGGGTCGCTTTCGATATTGACGAAGATCCGCCCCCGGCCGTCCTGCACCGCGAATTCGGGCTTGTCCGGCACGGGGATGGTGGCGACGACCGCGAGGCTCGACGCATCGAGCACCGTCACGTCCTTCGACGCGCCGTTGAAGGTGAACACGTGTTTGCCCGAGGGCTCATATAGGATCGCATCGGGATTTCGTCCCGAGACCTTGGCTTCCTGAATCACCTTCAGCGTGTCGAGATCGAACACCGTCACGGTGTTCGCGCGGCCGTTGCTGGTGAAGCCGCGATTGAGCGTCGGAGCCAGAGCGATACCGTGAACGCCTTGCGTGTCGGGAATCGATCCGATCAGCTTGCCTGACTCCATGCTCACCACATCGACGCGGGTCGCGCGGCTGAGGAACAAGCGTTTCTTTGCGGAGTCGGCGATCAGGTAATCCCAGCCTCCGGCGCCGCCGAGTTTCCATTGCTGCAGCACTTCGAACTTCGCCGTGCCGGCCGCGTCGGCCATAACAGCTGTCGTGAGTCCCGCGCCAAGGCTCATGCTCAGCCAGAGCCGCAGGACCGTTCGCGTCGATATCATGAGTAGCTCCTTAAGCCTCGCCAACTTTGTAGGACAAAGCCTACACCATGCGCGAGGCAATTGAAAAATCCTGCCAAAAATAAATCAGAAATTGCGTGCAGCACCGCATGGCATTCGCGTAACTGTCACATTGCGAATCTAACCTAAACGCCCTCGACGCCGCCAATGGCTTCGCTCAATTCAATGGCAATTAGGGGATACTCCGATGATCCGATCAATTCTTTGCGCAACGGCCGCCGCTACGCTCGCGTTCGGCGCAGGCGTCGCCGCAGCCGCGGACGCCACGCTCGACACCCACCAGGTCAGACACGTGCTGCTCATCAGCGTGGATGGAATGCATGCGCTCGATCTGTCGAATTTCATTGCGACCCATCCGGACTCGGCGCTCGCGGAACTCAGCCGGCATGGCGTCACATACACGAACAATTCCACCTCGAGCCCTTCGGATTCTTTTCCCGGCCTCGCATCGCTCGTCACGGGCGGCTCGCCGGTGACCACCGGTCTCTGGTATGACGACACCTACAATCGCGCGCTGTCGCCGCCGGTGCAGACCGACGGATTGGGAAATCCCGGCGGCGTCTGTCCCGGGCAAATCGGCACCAACGTCGCTTGGGATGAAGCCGTCGATATGGACCTCACCAGACTCGACGGCGGCGGCGGCCTGAATCCGAAATTTCTGGTGCGCAATCCGGACAAGGGCTGTAAGACCATCCTGCCGCACGAATACCTGCGCGTGAATACGATTTTCGAAGTGGTGAAAGCGGGTGGCGGACGCACCGCGTGGACCGACAAGCATCCTTCCTACGAATGGACCAACGGCCCGAGCGGCAAAGGCGTCGATGACTTCTGGGGTCCGGAAATCAATTCGATTCCGGTCGCGTTGCCGCAGTTTGCCGGTTGCTCGCCGGTTCCATTTGCCGATCCGACTCCCGACGATGGCTGGACGAATAGCTTTGACGACATCAAGTGCTACGACTCGCTGCATGTGCAAGCGGTACTCAATCAAATCGACGGCTTCACCCACGATCGCGCGCACAAGGTCGGCGTACCGGCGCTATTCGGCACCAATTTCCAGGCCGTCAGCGTGGGAGAAAAACTGGCCACCGATCCGGTGACCGGCGTCAAGGGCGGTTATACCAACGTGCTGGGGGCGCCGGGGCAGGGGCTGGCGGGCGAGCTGGACTTCATTGACCAATCGATCGGCCGCTTCGTGAGCGAACTGAAGGCGCAGAGACTGTTTGACTCGACGCTGATCGTCATCAGCGCCAAGCATGGCCAATCGCCGATCGACCTCAGCAAGCGGCGCGGCATTGGCGGCGGCCAGCCCGCCGCGACCATCGGCACGGCGGATGCGTTCGATATTTCCGACGACGGGTCGCTGATTTGGCTGACCGATCCCTCGCTGGCCCCGGCGGTGGTTGCCAATTTGAGCAACCCCGGGAATCAGCAGGCGCTCGGCATCCAAGAAATATTCGCCGGCCAATCCTTGCGCAACAAGTTCAACAATCCGGGCGCCGACCCGCGCACACCGGACATCATCCTCAAGGTGAATACGGGCGTGATCTTCACCGGTGGTTCCAAGATCGCCGAGCACGGCGGCTTCAACGAGGATGACGTCCACACCGCATTGCTGGTGGCGTTCCCCGAGCTCGGTCGCTCGGTGGTCAAGAGCGCGGTGAGCAACCAACAGGTGGCACCCACCATCATCAAGGCCCTGGGACTCGATCCGGATGAGTTGGAAGCGGTGCGCAAGGAACAGATTGCGCCGTTGCCCTTCCTCTTCAAAGGCCAGGTCGATAACAGCATTTCTCCATTCTGAGGATCATTCATGAAATCACTTCTCATTGGCGCGGCCGTGGCGGCCGCAATCAGCGGTGTCGCCGCCGCGGATACGGACGGTGCGTTCGATCGCGACGGCCATTTCGAGCCTGGGCCCGGGCATGGGCCCCGGCACTTCTTCATACCCGGCAACCTGGTCGTGAGCCGCAGCGTCTATGACAATCGAGCCGGCAACGTCGTGGTGGGCACCGTGTTGCCGCCCAATTGTGCGGCGACGACCGGGGGCTGCGGCGCGCCGAGCGGCGCACCGAATGACGGTACCTATCCCACCGTGTGGAACAACGATCTTTACGACGGCAGCTTCGGCATCACCTCGAAGATTTTCCTCGACGAAATGACGCCCTTCGGTTGGGTGATCGACACGCTGCCGGTGCCCGCCGAGCCGACGCGGCGCGGATCGAACGCGGATCATCTGGTCACGAGCTTCAGCTCGAAATCCGAAATCGCGCTCAACCTATCGAACGACGGGCGCTTCATCACTTTCATGGGTTACGTCGCGCCGGTCAACACCCTGGATGTCTCCAATTCCAACACGCCGGGAGCGGTGGATCCCACCAATCCGGTCGGCACCGAATACGCGCGTGCGGTGGCGCAGGTGGATGCCGATGGCGTCTTCCGATTCACGGAGACCAATGCCTACAGCGGCAACAATGGCCGGGCGGCGATTCAGAGTGATTCCCGCGGCGTGGACCTGATCTATACCGTCGGCAACGCCGGCAATGGTGCCAACCCGCAACCGAACGGCATCATCCTGGGTGCCGGGGCGCAGGTCCTGATTCCTGCGAGCGCGCCCCTCGCGGCACAAGCCCCCGGGGTGCCGACACCCGTGGCCAGCTTCTCAGTCACCGAGTTGGGCGGGAAGGCGGACAAGATCGGCAAGGACGACAACTTCCGCGGCCTGACGATTTTCAACGACGTGCTCTATTTCACCAAGGGCAGCGGCAGCAACGGGGTGAACACGGTTTACTTTCTCGACACGACGGGTGGTGCGTGTCCGAAGGGCGTGGGCTTGCCGGCGTCGGGCGCGAAGCTACCGACGGCACCGCTGACGTATACGGCGGCAAACCTGCAGAGCGCCGGCTTGCCGAACAATCTGTGCATCCTCGCCGGCTTCCCTCAGATACCGAACAAGTCGGCGACGGTAACCGCCTTTCCGTTTGGCATCTGGTTCGCCGACGCGAAGACTCTGTATGTGGCCGACGAAGGCGACGGCTACACCGGCGGGTCGGATTTGTACACTCACGCCGCCGCGCAAACCACCGCCGGTTTGCAAAAGTGGGTGTTCAATAGCGCCACGGGCGCATGGGCACTGGCCTACACGCTCACCAACGGCTTGAATTTGGGGCAGGCCTACAACGTCCGCGGCTACCCGTCGGGCACCAATCCCGGCACCGGCTTGCCGTGGGCGCCGGCAACCGACGGCTTGCGCAATATCACCGGGCGAGTCGGGCGCGATGGCGTGGCGACGATCTGGGCCATCACCTCGACCATCAGCGGCAACGGTGATACCGGAGCGGATCCGAATCGTCTGGTCGCCATTCGCGATGCGGTTGCAAATCTCGATGCCGCCGGCGCGAGCCAGGCGAGATTCCTCACCTTGCACACCGCGGACTTTGCCGAAGTTCTTCGCGGAGTCGCGTTCACGCCGGGCACAGATTTGCGATAGCACCTCGACCCAGTTGCGATGGGCACGTCGCCGGCGTGCCCATCGCTTGGGATCTTAAGTTGCGACGCCGCATCCGGTGAGTGCATAGTCGCCGCATGAGCATCGACTGGCGATTCTTCGCGCTCGGCTCCGCATTTTTCGCGGCGCTGACAGCCATTTTCGGCAAGGTCGGCGTGTCCGACATCAACTCCGACCTAGCCACTTTCTATCGGACCCTCGTGATCGTGGCGGTGAGCGCTCTGCTCGTGTCCGCGCGCCATGAATGGCAGGCCCCCGCAACTTTGCCCTACAAAGGTATGATCTACCTGCTGCTGTCTGGCATTGCGACGGGCCTCTCGTGGATCTGCTATTTTCGCGCGCTGCAGATGGCACCCGCGTCGCGGGTGGCGCCCATCGACAAGTTCAGCGTGGTGCTCGTCGTTTTGTTCGCGGTACTGTTGCTGGGAGAAAGGCTCACTTGGAAAGTCGGCATCGGCTCTATATTGATTGCGGGCGGCGTCATTCTCACGGCCCTGTAATGCACCCTGCATGAGGCAGTTTTGCGTTCGCTTCGGATCGTGCGCGATGGGTCTGCTCGCCGTCGGCTGCGCGCTGCATGAGCCGGAGCAGGCCCCCCCGGCTCTGCCAACCGCCTTCGCGGCGCCCACCCTCTCGGCCGAAGGATCGTTGCCTGGCAAGGATTGGTACCGGCAATTCGGCAGTGCTGAACTGAGCGCTTTGATCGAACAGGCCTCGATCGACAATCTCGACTTGAGCGCGGCGCGTGCGCGCGTCGCGCAAGCCGACGCGCGTGCACGACAGGCGGGCGCCGCAATTCTTCCGAGTGTCGATGCCGGCGGCAACGGCAACTATTTGGCGGGCCACTCGGTCAACGGCAGTGCGCATGAAACCGATTGGGCCGTGCTGCTGTCGGCGAGCTACGAGGTCGATTTTTGGGGCAAGAACCGCGCGGCCGCGCGTTCCGCCAGCCGTCTCGCGGATGCTTCGCGAGCCGATCGGGATACGGTGGCGCTCACGGCGCAGGCCGGTGTGGCCAATGCCTATTTCCAAGTGTTGTCGTTGCGCGAACGCCTGGCGATCGCCACCTCGAATTTGAACGCGGCGCAGAAGTTGCTCGACATCATTCAGGCGCGATTCGACGTCGGCTTGTCGAACCCGGTGGAATTGGCTTCTCAAAAAGCGGCGCTGGCGACCGCAGGCCTCGTCATCCCGGATCTGAAGCGTCAGGAGGCTGAAGCGCTGGCCGCACTGGCGCTGTTGCTGGGCCGCGCGCCGGAAGAATTTTCCGTGGAAAGCCGCAGTCTCGATTCGCTTCTCGAGCCGACCATCGGCTCCGGTTTGCCCGCGGAGCTGCTCACGCGGCGGCCCGACATTTTCATGGCCGAGGCGAATCTCAAGGCTGCGAACGCCGACCTGGTCGTAGCCCGCGCCGCTTTATTTCCCTCGCTGACCCTCACCGCCAGCGGCGGCGTGCAAAATCCCGCTTTGAATGCGGCGGTGCTCAGCTTGAGCGGCGCGGGTCCGACGCTCAATCTCGGCGCCTCGCTGACCCAGAGCATTTTCGATCACGGCCGTCTGCAAGCGGTGCGGGCCGAAGCGCAGGCCAAAGATGATGAATTAGTGGCGGCGTACAAAGCCGCGATCCTTTCCGCGTTGGGGGATGTGGAGAATGCATTGTCGTCGGTCGGCCGTCTCCAAGATGCGCGGGCGCTGCAGGAGGAGAACGTCGCGCAAAGCGAGCGCGCGTTCGATGGAGCGAGCTTAAGATACAAGGCCGGCTCCGGCGATTTTCTCGCCGTACTCGAGGCGCAGCGCACCCTGTATGCGGCGCGCGATCAGTTCAGCCAGTATCGGTTTGCGCGCTTTGAAGCTTTTGTAGCGCTCTACAAAGCCCTCGGCGGAGGCTGGCAAGCGCCCACACTGAAGGCCAAGGACTTATGAACAAGAAAATCTGGATTCTCTGTGTTGCTCTCGCGGCCTTGAGCGCCTGCCACAAAAGCGCGCCTGTGGCCAAGGGAAACGCTGACGAGAAACCAGCCGGCGCGGCGCACGCGGCGGACGGCAAGGACAAAGACAAGGATACGGGCGAGGGCGTGAACTTGACGCCGCAGCAGATCGAGAAGATCGGCCTGCAGACCGAAGCGCTCAAGACGGTCGACTATACGGAAGAAACCGCCGGATACGGCACGGTCATCCCGCACGAGGCCATTGCGCAAGCGGTGGCGGAACTGCGCACGGCACAAGCCGCCGAGAAACAGAGCCGCGCGGCGCTGGCGAGGACGCAACGCCTGTCGGGTACTGCCGGCGCGATGTCGGCCGACGTGGAAGAAGCCAACGCGCGTCAGGTTGCCGTCGATACGGCAGCCCTGAATTTGGCGCATCAGCGGCTCTCCGCATCCTTCGGACAAAAGCCGCCCTGGAGCGGCGGCGGCAATGCAAATCTGCTGCAGGCACTCGCCGACGGCAGCGAGCAATTGGTACGCGTGACCTTTCCTCTGGGCGGTTTGCCGGGTGATGTGCCCAAAACCTTGAGCGCGTCGCGGTTGGGCGCCGGCGCAGGCGCAAAGCGCTGGAAATTGAGTTCGCTTTGGCCCGCGCCCGCGGATGCGACCGTGCCCGGGCGCAGCTTCTTTTCGATACTGCGTGCCGGCGAGTTGGGCGAGGGCGAACGAGTCATCGCCTGGGCGCCGATTGGTGCACCCCACCCGGCGGTCCTGGTCCCCGGCGACGCGGCGGTCATTAGCGACGGGAAGTATTGGTGCTACATCGAGGCCAATCCCGGCACGTTCGTGCGAACGGAAATCGACGCCGCAAAGCCCTTTGACAATGGCTATGTCGAGACCGAGGGCGTGAAGGCGGGCGACAAGGTGGTAACCCGAGGCGCGGCCCAGCTTCTCGCGCAGGAATCGAATTCCGGCGCGGATGCCGACTAGCACGGACAACTTGCACGGACCCGACCGAGAAACCTGTCTGAGTATTCAATCCTAATGCGCGCCATCGTCAGTCTTTGCGTTCGCCACTTCGGCGCCGTGACGGTTTTAACACTGTTCGCGCTCATCCTCGGTTGCTGGGGCGCGATGCATTCGCCTTTGGATGTGTTTCCGGAATTCGTGCCCTCGCAGGTCGACATCCAGACCGAGGCACCGGGATTCGCCCCGCAACAAGTTGAAGAGCTGGTCACCAAGCAGGTCGAGAATGCCGTCAACGGCGCACCCGGTCTTGCGACGCTGCGCTCCGAATCGATTCCGGGGCTCTCGGTAGTGACCATCACCTTCATCGATGGCATCGACGTTCATATCGCCCGCCAGGGGATTTCCGAGCGGCTCTCGGAACTCGGCAGCAGCCTGCCCGCCGGTGTCGGGACCCCGAAACTCTCGCCCCTGGTGTCGAGCACCATGGACCTTCTGAAAATCGGACTGCTGTCCGACAAAGTCGATGCCTATACGCTCCGCGATACGGCGGATTGGGTCATCAAGCCGCGCTTGCTCGCTGTCCCCGGCGTCGCGCACGTCATCGTGTTCGGCGGCGAGGTGCGCCAAATTCAGATTCAGCCTGACATGGCCAAACTGGCGAGCTTCGGCATCACCCTGGCGGAAGTGGGCGATGCCGCGCACGCCGCGCTGCCGATACGCGGCGCGGGCTTCATCGACTTGACCGGCCAGCGCGTCCTCATCAAGACGCCCACTCCGCAGCCCGACATCGATGCCTTGAGCGAGGCGGTCGTGACGGAACGCAATGGCACGCCCATTCTCCTGCACGAACTCGCGCAAGTGAAGATCGCACCGGCCCTCAAATTCGGCGATGCACTAATCATGGGCAAGCCGGGCGTTCTGATGTCGCTCGCGAGCCAGTATGGCGCGAACACCCTGACCGCGACCTTGGCGGTCGAAAAGGCGCTGAACGAATTGGCGCCGACGTTGAAGTCTCAGGGAATCATCCTGTATCCCGGGCTGCATCGCCCGGCCAATTTCATTGAGCGCGCGCTCGGCAACCTTGAACATTCGCTGCTGATCGCGGCCATCCTCATTCTGGCCGTGTTGTATCTGTTTCTGCGCGACGTGCGCGCAGCGCTCATCGCGTTTACCGCCATCCCTCTGTCGCTGCTGGCCGCGGTCGCGGTGCTCGATCGCATGGGTTTCACCCTGAACACGATGACGCTCGGCGGTTTTGCCGTGGCATTGGGCGTGCTGGTCGACGATGCCATCATTGGAATCGAAAATATCCTGCGCCGATTGCGCGAAAATCGAACGCTCCCGGAACCGAAACCGCGGTTGGACGTGCTGCGGGAGGCATCGCTCGAAGTTCGGGGTCCGGTCATCTATGCCACCGCCGTGGTCGTCGCGGTGTTTTTGCCCGTGCTGTTCACCTCCAGCGTGCAGGGTCACTTCGTCGGACCCTTGGCGTTGGCGTTCATTTTTGCGGTGCTGGCTTCGCTTCTGGTCGCGCTGACCTCCACGCCGGCGCTGTGTGCGCTGTTGCTGCGGCGGCATGATGCGCGTGCGGAAGCGGCGTGGCTGGTGCGGCTCAAGTCCTGGCAGCGCTCCGCGGTGCATCGCGTGTCCGCTCACTTCGCCGTGGTGGCCGTGATCCTGATCGGCTTGGTCATTGCGGCCATCGTCGCGCTGCCTTTTCTCGGCGGCACGTTCATGCCGGATTTTCGCGAGGGGCACTTCGTCATGCAGGTGACGAGTTCCGCCGCCGGCACCTCATTGGAGACCATGCTCGAGATGGGCAAGAGAGTCAGCGCCGAAGTTTTGGCGCTGCCCTATGTGCAAAGCATCGAGCAGCAAGTCGGCAGGGCGGAATTGGGCGAGGATACCTGGGGACCGCATCGCAGTGAATTTCATGTGGAGCTCAAGGCGGACGCCAAAGTGGACCAGCACGATGCCGAAGAGCAGCTGCGCAAAATTCTCGCCGACTACCCCGGCTTGCAGACCGAGGTCGTCACCTTCCTCGGCGATCGCATCAGCGAGAGCTTGAGCGGCGAGACGGCGCAGGTGGCCGTCAAGGTATTCGGCGAAGATTTGGACGCGCTCGATACGGCCGGCAACGACATCGTGCGGGTGCTCGGCAAGGTTCCGGGCATCGTCGATTTGCAATTCAAGCGCCAGGGCGGGACGCCGGAGATCGGCATCGAACTTCAGCCGCAGGCGATGGCGGCCGTCGGTCTCAAGGCACAGGACGTGCTCGATACCATCAATACGGCGTACGCCGGCTCCGTGGTGGGCCAGACTTTCCGTGCAACGCGCACCGTCGATGTGGTGCTGCTCCTGCCCGATGAATTGCGGCATCAGCCGGCGCAGTTGGCGCGATTGATGATCGCCAGTCCCACGGGGCCGGTGCCGCTTTCGCAGATTGCCCGCATCGCCGTCACCCAGGACCGCTATAGCATCGAACACGACGGCGGCCAACGGCGCATCAGCGTCACCTTCAATGTCGGCAACGGGTCACTGCAGCACGTCGTGCAGCAAGCACAGCAGGACATTGCGCGCTCGGTGGTGTTGCCGCGAGGCGTATTCATCGGATTCACCGGCGCCGCGGAAGCCGAGGCGCAAACCCGGTTCGAGCTGATTCTGTACTCCACCCTGGCGCTCGGCCTGATCGTGATGATCTTGTTCGTGTCCTTTCATTGGCGCGCCAACAGTTGGTTGGTCCTGGCCAATTTGCCTTTTAGCTTGATCGGCAGCGTCATGGTGATTGCGCTGACGGGCATCGGCATTTCCTTGGGCTCGGTGATGGGACTGATCACCGTCTTCGGCATCAGTGCGCGAAACGCCATCCTGCAATTGGCCCACTACGAACATCTGGTCGAAGTTGAAGGCGCAGCGTGGAACACCGATCTGGTGCTGCGTGGAGCGAACGAACGCTTCGTGCCCATATTGATGACCGCTGCGGTCACTGCGCTGGGCCTTGCGCCTCTGGCCTTCGGCATCAACCAGCCGGGTCAGGAAATTGAAGGACCGATGGCGATCGCGGTGCTCGGCGGCCTGTTCTCCTCGACCCTGCTGAATCTATTTGTCTTGCCGGCTTTGGCGCAACGTTTTGTACCGCGACCTCGGTCCTTGACTTCCCCCAACCCTGCTGGGCAGAGTACGGCGCAGCTTTGAGGGAGAATTACATTGGCCGCCAACGACACGAAAAATTCCGGCTCGCAGTCGCCGTTTGCGAATCCGTGGGTGCAGCTGGTCATCGGCCTCATCTGCATGGCCGCGGTGGCCAATCTGCAGTACGGCTGGAATTTATTCGTCAATCCGATTGAAGCGAAGTATCACTGGGGGCGCGCTGCCATCCAGGTCGCCTTCACGCTCTTCGTAACCCTCGAGACCTGGCTGATATGGGTTCCCGGTTACATGGTCGATCGCCACGGGCCGCGCGTCGTCGTGATGATCGGCGGCATCCTGGTCGGGCTGGCCTGGGTGCTCAATTCGGTCGCGAGTTCGTTGCCGCTGCTGTACTTCGCCGCCGCGCTCGGCGGCATCGGCACCGGTTGTGTCTACGGAACATGCGTCGGCAACGCGCTCAAATGGTTCCCCGGCAGACGCGGACTCGCGGTCGGCATCACCGCGTCCGGATTCGGTGCGGGCGCCGCGATTACCGTCGGACCGATCAAAACCATGATCGCAACGTCCGGCTACGAGCACGCATTCTTGGCGTTCGGACTCATCCAAGGCGGCATCGTCTTTGTGATGTCGTGGCTGCTGTTCGCGCCACCGCCGGCGATCGAGACGGCCGTAGTGAAGCCCAATCAAACGGCGCACGGCTACACCCCCACGGAAGTGCTGCAGAGCCCCGTGTTCTACGTGATGTACCTGATGATGGTGCTGGTCGCCTTCGGCGGGCTGACCACGCTGGCGTCGATGGCCCCTATTTCCGAGGAATTCAAGGTCGGCAAGGTTCCGGTAGAGCTGTTCGGCATGGCCATGCCCGCGTTGGCGTTTGCGCTCTTTTTGAACCGGATCTTCGATGGCATCGGCCGGCCCGTTTGCGGCTGGCTATCCGACCAAATCGGTCGTGAATACACCATGGCGCTGGCCTTTCTGGTGGGTGCGGCGGCCCTCTTCACGTTGAGCCAATCGGGGACCAACCCGGTGCTCTATGTGCTGGTCACGCCGCTGTACATCAGCATGTACGGCTCGATATACAGTCTGTTTCCCGCCACCCAGGGCGATACATTCGGTGGGAAGTATGCGGCAGCCAACAACGGCATGCTGTACACCGCCAAGGGTGCCGGCACACTGTTGGTGCCGTTCTCAGCCATCCTCATGAGGTCGCATGGCTGGAACGCGGTGTTCATGCTCGCAGTGACATTCAACGTCCTGGCGGCCCTGCTGGCGCTTTTCGTGTTGAAGCCGATGCGCGCCCGGCATTTTGCCAAGAGCCGTGCGGCCTACGAATCTTGAGCCTATCGCGCCGCCGCACGACCCCCGGGGTCAGGTGCGGTTTTCAAGGGTTAACCGTCGGCTGTTGCAAAGAAAACACTTTGTTTCGCAAAGCCAATCATATATGGTATACCACGAAAACTAACTGAAGCGGTGTGTCACTCCGTCTGCTCTTAATGGGGGTAATGAATGAAGTCAATTCAAAGCGCAGCCGCGTTTTTGGATTTTCAATCGCTCACCTCCGCGTTCCCGAACAGTGGTGGGGTTCCTGAGATCATCGATTCGATAAAACGACCTTCATGAGGATCACAAGATGTTAAATCTAAGACTAGCTAGGCCTATGCTGATTGCGCTGGCAGCATGCGCCGCTAATTTCTTCGTCCAAGGCAGTGCCTTGGCCGACGATGCGCAGGAAAATAAGGCGCTCAAAGAACAAATGCGGCAAATGATGCAGCGTATGGACGCATTGCAGAAGCAAGTCGAGGCGCTGTCGAGGCAGCAAGCGGCGCCGCCGCCACCGGCGTATGTGCCGCCGCCGCCGCAGTACGTGCCGCCGCCGGCCGTCGCGAAGAAGGAAGCGCCTTCAGAGCCGAAGTTCGACGCCTTCCTCAAGGGTTTCTATGGCACCTTGGACGCATCCTTCGATGGAAGCACCAAGGGCATGGATGGCATGACCGCGTATCACTATGCCGGAGCCCCGGTCAATGGCGTCTATGCCCAAACCGGAGTGAAGGGTACGCCCTACGGACCCGTCGGTTGGCAACCGTCGATTTCCACCAATGGGGCCACACTCGGCTGGCGGGGTAGCCACGCGATCCCTGGCTGGGATGATACGAAGTTCGTCATCCAGATCGAAGCGAATGTCGGATTGACCGACTCGCCGGGCGTGACGACGAGCTATACGGCGCAGACGGCCGGCACGAGGGGCGGAATCGGTTCAGGCACGACCTATCTCGGATTCGCCAGCCCGACTTGGGGCGCGCTGAAGATCGGTCATGGCACATCGCCGTACGGCAATTCATCCCGGCGCCTCGACCCCTTCGCCGGCATGGTTGGCTCTATGAATACCATCATGAGCAATACCGGTGGCGACAACCGAGTCGAATTCGTCACCGCGATGGATCACTCGATCTGGTATGAATCGCCGAAATACGGCCCGGTCAGCTTTGACTTGTTCTTCTCGCCGGGGCAAAACCGCACGGCCGACGCCAACTTGAACCTGGCGGGCGGATCGTCCAATTGCAGCGGCGGCAACGTACCCGGCAGCGGCAACCTGCTGCTTAGCTGCGACGACGGCGGTTTCGACAATGCGTACAGCGTGGACTTGAAGTTCGAGACCGAGCATCTGTACCTGATGGCCGCCTACGAACTGCACAAGCATGTCAACCGCAACAGCGACGGCATTGGGTCCAATGCGCCCGGGTATGCCAACATGTTCAATGAAGGCGATCCGGCGGCGGGCGGCGGCGGGCCCTTGACGCAGTATCTGAATTGGGGCCTGTACGACCAGGTGGCGACGGCTTATGGCGCAACAGGTTCCTGCACCACAGCGCCTAGCGCCTCGACGTATTACTGCGTCAACGCGACGCCTGAGTTCCAGAACGACATCGCCGACGAGGCGGCATTTCATGTCGGTGGCCAATATGTCTTCGATTTTGGCTTGACGGTGGATGCTATTTTCGAACGCATGACGCGCAAGCTTCCCGAGGCGCTGGAATTTCAGAACGAGCGGCAGCGCAATGGCACCTGGCTGGCCTTCACCCAGGCGCTCGGTCCGAAGGACAACATCAACCTAGGCTGGGCACATGCGGGAAAGACGCCGGGCGATCCTGCCGGACAGCATAACTACAATCCGAACAACACGGACAACGAAGCCAACATGTTCAGTTTGGCGTACAAGCACCACATGGACAAGAACTTGTACTGGTATGCCGACCTGGCGGAAACCATCAATGACGGCAATGCGCACTACGATCTGGGTGCCGGCGGCCATGGCATCAAGACCGACTGTCATGACGGTACCACCACGCAGATCATCGATTACACCAGCGCAGGCAATACGACCTGGGGTGGCTGCAAACCCAAGGCAATTTCGGTAGGGGTGAATTACAAGTTCTGAGCCGGAAGTTGAAAATCGCGAGGGCTTGAGGATCTGGGGTGCGTCACCCCGGGTCCTTGAGCCCGGCGGCTGAAATGCGCCTGACTGAGGAATTTTCGTTTGCCTCCGCGGTCGTATAATCGGCGCGTCGGAGAATGTTGGGGAAAGACTTATGGCTCACGTGACACGAAGGTTTTTCTTGTTGTCATCTGCGGCATTGTCGGCGGGATGCGCGATGGGACAGCCGGCGGCCGACGGAGCGCCGCAAAACGCGCAGAATGTTCGCCAGCCTGTCGCCGGTCAAACGTGGCGCTATTCCAAGCATAACCTTTACACCAAAAGGGTCGTCGACGAACAAGTGGACCGGGTTGCCACCGTCAATAGTTCTGTTGAGATAAATTCGAGCTACAAATCGGCAGGCAAAGAGCGCCCACCGCCAAGCGGATGGGGCGCCGACCTATTGCGCAAGTATATTGCGGAACCGCAGGCCCACAGCGGGGAACTGCCGAGCGAGATACAGGATCCCTGGGGCATGGTGGTAGTGGATCCGCATTGGGGCGAAGTCCAGGTATACGAAATGCCGATTCCTCTTTGGCCGGCGCAATTGGAGCCAGGCTGGCAGAGTCACATCGCTACCCGGTACAAAACACCCGCCGACCAAGGTTCTCTTCCGTGGGATCAGACCATGAAAGCGCAAGCCTGGGAGGCGGTTACCGTGCCTGCCGGCCGATTCAAGGCGCTGCGCTTTACCAACGAGATCAAGTTTACGGCCACCGATTTTTCACGCACCGACTCGGTGAGGCGGGAAACGTTATGGTTCGCACCCGAAGTGGGCCGGTGGGTCGCGCGCGAAAGCCGCGGAAGTTACTACGTCGCCGATTCGACCATCATGCAACCCTACAATGAAAACGGCTATCGGTGGGAGCTTCTCGAGTGGTCGTAGCGGTGGGATCTTTTAGCAAGTTCTAAACGACCGATTATTGCATTCTGCGGCACCTTGCCGCCAAAAAAGCCGGGGATGCACAACGTCCCCGGTCCTTTTCGACGCGGCCCCGCAGCCGTGTGCTTACGCGGTGGCAAAGAACACCGACTTGATCGGCACGTCGCACACCACCGAATTACCGCCATTGGCGCCGCGCGTGATGCTGAGTCTGCCGCCGATTGCACTGGCTCGATAACGCATCGTTCGCATTCCCAACCCTGAGCGCTTCTCAAGTTCGCTCGCCAAGCCTTGGCCGTCATCGATCACGGACAGCCGCAGATCGCCCGGGCGCGACCACAGCTCGATGTCGATGTTTTTCGCGCCGGAATGCTTCAGCGCGTTCTGCACCGCTTCCTGCGCTATTCGGTACAGATGATTGCGCATCTTCAAATCCACCACCGGCGGCGCCTCGTGCTGGCTGCGAAACTTCACCCGCGTGCCGCTCAACGAACTGCGTTGTGCCAGCAGCTCTAGCGCGCCGTCGAGGTTGCCGTCCGCGTTGGTCAGCGGCGAAAGGCCCTGCACGATGCGGTGTGCATCTTGGATGCAGCTGGTCGCCAGCAAGGCAAGTTGGTCCAGGTCCACTGAAATCGCGTCCCGTTCCTTCTGCGCCCGGTTCGCAAGCGCGCGCACCGAGAGGGCTAGACCTGTAAGTTCCTGTCCCAGCCCGTCATGCATTTCCTGCGCGATGCGCCGCTGCTCGCCGCCGATGGCCTCCATGAGCGCCTGTCCGAATGCGCGCCGCTCCGTCACGTCGATGGCAAATACCAGCTCGCCGGCCTGCCCGCCACAGTCGATCGACTGCGTCCAGACCTCGACCTCCAGCTGCCGTCCGTCCTGGGTGCGATGCTGGGTTTCAAACGGTTCCAGCGGCAAATGGGCGGTCACGAATGCATCGTGGACCGGCGGCAGCACCGGCTGCGCCGGGCCGGCCGACAGGATCTCGACGCTGCGCGACAACAGCTCATCCCGGCTCCAGCCGTATTGGCGGACGGCGGCGTCATTGACCAGAAGAAATCTCAACGAGTCCCGGGCATGCACCCACAGCGGCTGCGGACTGCCGTTGAAAATCTGCGCGTAGCGCTGGTCGGCGCGCAGCGCCTCGTTGCCCGCGGCATCGCGTTCGCCGAGCAGCGCCGTGATGATGATGCTCAAGCCCGACAAGGACGCAATGAACGACCAGATCGTCACGATGCCCTGCAATTGATTGAACTCGCCGAACGCGCCGACGCCGAATGCCGCGCTGATCGCGGTCATGGTCGAAATCACGAACGAAGCGCCGGCCGAGAGCACCAGTCCGAAGCGCATCGCCGCGACCACCACGAGCACGAACGCGAACACCACGATCAGCGGCCGGCCGAGCGCTCCCGGCGCCAGCATGATCGAAACGCTACACACCAACAGTCCGATCAGCCACACGCCGCCCTCGGGCCAGTGTGCCGTGAAGCGTTCGAAACTGTTGCGGTTGCAGGCCATCAAGATGGGGCCCAAGAGCAGTGCGCCCGCGGTGGCGTTTCCCCACCAGCGCAGCCAGTGACTCAAGTCGGTGGCGAAGTCCTTCAATCCCGCCAGGTAGTATCCGGGGAGGCTGAAGAGCGGCGCCAGCAGCATGCCCGCGGCGATGCTCAGGACGAACAGCGGCACGTCCTTCGCGCGCGAAAATTCCGGGTCAAAGCCACTGCGTTCCAGCAGCCACGCAGAGGCCCACGCGCCGCTCGCGAGCCCGATGCCCACGCCGATGCACGCCGGCAGCGGCACCGGAACCAAGAGTTGGATGGCAAACCCCGCCAGGAAGACAGCCGGCCAAACGCGCCGTCCGAATCGATAAGTCACCGCAACGGCGATGCCGCTCGGCAAATAGGAAAGCGTCAAGGTCCCGCCGAAGCGGTGCAGCGAGATGCCGATGGCGGCGACGCCGAATATGGAAGCGAATACGAGCAGGAGGCGGAGTGCTTTGGTCGTGATGCGATCGGGATCGAGCATCGAGATGCCTCAAGCGGGATTAGCGCGACGCGATTGTAGACTTATTTTTTACTTATTGCTCAATGTGCGCCGGCACGCAACTTATTCCTTTTCAAAAGGCTGCTTCACGCGCCTGCTGTCGGCAAGATTCGCTTATGTTGCGCCTAGTCCTTGACATAAACAGTGCGCGTGTCGCAACCGAGAGACGCTGATCACGCTTTCATTCTGCTCACTTCGTCAATATCTTGAGCACCCGTACCGTTCCTCGGAAAGGATTTATGGCAACGCCGATAAATGCCCCAATGGCAGGTGAGATCTGGCATCTCAGCATCGAGGACCTGTTTCAACCGGTGCAAGAAGCGCCGCGGCTTGGCGGCGACGGACCTTTCGTCATCAATCTCAGTGTTTCGACGGCGCCGATCAGTGTGCCCACCAAAGCGTTCACCCATAGCCCGCTCGAGGCGCATGTCTATCAAATCCAGGTGACCGAGGACGGGAGAACGCGCTATCGCTTGCGGCTTGGGCCGTTTACTTCCGAAGACGAAGCCGATGCCATTCTTGCGGAAGTTCGCGATACCTATCCGGGCGCGCTGACCGCCACCGCGAGTGCCTCCGATTTGCGCGTCATCAGCGGCATGCAGGCCAAAGCCGAGAACCGGTCCAAGGCGACGAAACCTGCGGATCTGGTGATCGAAAAATCCGTCTCGCAGAAGATCGCTGCGCAGCAGCCCGCACCCGTACTCGCACTCGAAGCCGCGGTTGCCGCGGCCGAAAAAGCCACGCAGAAGGCAGCGCCGCATAAGGCGCCTGCCACGCGAAGCGCCCCCAGCGTCAAAGCGGAAGTCCCGGAAATTTCCATCGACATCGCGTGGCCGACACCCGAGTTGGTTGTGCCGCCAAGCATGCCGCCGAGCGCCGCGCGCGCGGCATCCCCGCCGGCCGCAATCGCGCCCGCAATCAAGAAAGAGACGTCAACGGTGGCCGTGGCCGCCGCACAATGGGAACTGCCGGAATTGGATGTTCCGTTGCCGACCCTGCAAAAGCCGGCGCCCGCACCTATGGTGCCGGTCGCGAAACAGGCCACGGCGCCTGTCCCGGCACCGGAGCCGTTTGAGCTGAAACTCGCGCCGCCATTCTCCATTGCCAGCGTCGCGCCCGTTCTCACTGAGGTGGTCGCGCCGAAGAAAGCTCATTCGTCCAAGAATGCTTCGGCGAAACGCGCAGGTCTTGCAGCGCGCGTTCCGTCCGACTCGGTCGCAGCCAAGCTCAAGGCGCCGCTCCCGGCACAGCCCGCAGTCGCTCCCGCGGCGCACGCGCCCACGGTCACAGCTGCTGCAGCGGCTCCGGTCAAAGCCCCGCCACATCCCGAGAGTGTGCAGGCGTCGAAGCCGGAAACGTCATCGAAGCAAGAAGCGACAGCGCCGAAGCAAGAAGTCGCACCACCGAAGCAAGAAGCGGCAGCGCCGAAGCAAGAAGCGTTGCCGAAGCAAAATTTGGCGCCGCCGCCCAAGAAAACGCTTGCGCCGCCGCCGAAGCAGCCCATGCCGCCACCTGCGAAGACCCCGGCACCGAAGAGCGCCGCGCCGATCGAGCCCGCGAAGCCGGCGCCTGTTCTGACCCAGTCAATCGCGCCCACGCGCAAGCCGTGGCCTAAGTTTCGGGAGGCGCTCACCAAGCCCCTGGCGACCCGGCTCACATCGTTGCAGCATGTCGTGGTCGCGACAGCTCCGGTTCCCGCTCCACGGGAAGTGAAGAAGCTCGACGAACCGTTGGAGAGTCTGGAATCCACGCAAACCATTCGTGCCTTGACGCCGATGGAAATCGAGGACCATGAAGCATCGCGCTGGTACGTCATTCAGCTCGCGCTTGCCGATCACGCCTTTGATCCCGACGCCGTCCCGAACCTCGACATCTTCAGAGAGTATCGCCTCTATTCCGTAGCAGGCCTGGACCAGGGCCGCGTGGTTCACGCTCTGCGCCTGGGGTTCTTCCGCGAGGAAATCGGCGCAGTCGCGGTTGCAAGTTACCTGGCCGGCTACTGGGACAAGCCCAGCATCAAACGCGTCAGCCTCGCCGAACGCGAGCGTTTCGCCGACCAGCGGGTCGAAGCGCGCAAGGATGTCGGAGCGACCGGGAAGCACGCCATCATCGAAATCACCGATGAGTTGGTGGCACGTCGCCGGCGCTCCACCAAGCCTGAGGCCCTGAAGCCCCCGAGTCGTCCCCTCGAACACTAGCTCGTAAACGGCCGAGGCTCCCTAAAGACCTCCGGTCGTCCGCCCGCTGTCCGCATTGTCCGCGGACACTGTCCGCGGCCTTGAGGCGGCGCGTCCTCAAAAATAAATCCTTTAGAAATAGCCAATTAACGCATTGTGCGAGTCTGGCACGCCTCTTGCTTTGTCGTATGCGGGGACTTTGAATCCCGCTGAAGACGAAACCCTTTAGGAGACGAGCATGAAAACCTCAATTTCTTCCAAATTCGCCGCACTCGCGATTGCACTCATGATGAATGGCTTCATCATCGGCGGCGTCGCCTATCTTTTCGACATGCAGACCCAACAGCATTTGTCGGTGATTTCCTTTGCGCGGCAGCTTGCCGCGTTCCAATGGCTGATCTGATCCGTTACTTAAGGAGTGCCGCCGGCCGCCCGTGGCGTTAGTATCGCAATCCCTAAGAGTCGCGAAAGGCAACTTCATGAGCAATCTTCGGTACTTCGCCGGCACATTGGCGCTCACTGCGCTCGGATCGCTGTCCGGTCACGCGAGCGCGCGCTCAGAGTTTTCCATGGAGCAAGTGCTGCACTATCCCTATGCGCTGGAGCTGGCGGCGGCGGAACACGGCGATGCGATCGCGTGGGTGTGCAATCTCGACGGCGTGCGCAACATTTGGATCGCGCGCGGGGCGAACTTCACGCCGAGCCAGGCGACTCAATATCACGACGACGACGGGCAGGAGCTCACGCAGCTGACTTTTTCGCCGGACGGCTCGCGCCTCGTGTTCGTACGCGGCGGCGATCATGACGCCAACTGGCCTGCGGAAGGAAACTTGTCGCCCGATCCCAGTTCCTCCCCGGAACAGCAGGTCACTGCGATCTGGGCCCTTCCCGCCAACGGTGGTGCCGCGGTGAAAATCGATGATGGCGATGCGCCGGTCATGTCGGCCCGCGGCCAAATCGCCTACCTCAAGGATGATCATGTTTGGCTCGCCTCGCTCGACGGCGGCAAACCCGAACGCCTGTTCTTCGACCGCGGCAAGGACAGCGATCTGAGCTGGTCCCCGGATGGCAGCCGGCTGGCATTTGTCTCCAATCGCGGCGATCACTCCTTCATCGGTATTTACACCTCGAAGGGCACACCGCTCACGTATCTCACGCCATCAACCAACAAAGACGAGTCGCCCATTTGGTCCTCTGACGGAACAAAGATCGCCTACACGCGCCGCGCCGGCGACGGCGGGCCGCCGCGCCCGATCCTGACTCGAGTGCCGCGTCCCTGGTCAATCTGGGTTGCCTCGGCAAGCGACGGCACCGGACACGCGGTGTGGAAGAGCCCCAATACCCTGGCCGGATCCTTCCCCGATGTTGCGGGTGAGGCAAACCTTCATTGGGCGAGCGGCAATCGCCTGGTTTTCCTCGCATATTTGGATGATTGGCCGCATTTGTATTCCGTCAGTGCGGCGGGCGGTACACCCGTCCTGCTCACGCCGGGCAACTTCATGGTCGAGCATATCGCCGAAAGCCGCGACCAGCGCTTCATGATTTACGATGCCAACACCGGCAGTACGTCCGGCGACGACGATCGCCGCCATCTTTTCCGTGTACCTGTCGATCGTTCCGGCTCGGTGGCACTGACTTCCGGCGAGTCGCTGGAGTGGACGCCCGTTTCGGCAGCGGCCGATCGCATCGCGTATGTCGCCGCGACGGCGCAGCAGCCACCGACGGTGGCCATTTCCAACCTCGACGGCTCGCACCGCGCTGCGCTGACTGCGGCGACCAGCAAGGAGTTTCCTGCCGCACAGCTGATTGCGCCCAAGCAAGTCACTTTCAAAGCCGCTGACGGAACGCTTGTTCACGGGCAGCTGTTCGATCGAAGCGGCGCGAGATCCGGCGCGCGAAAACCTGCGGTGATATTCCTGCACGGCGGCCCGCCGCGGCAAATGCTGCTCGGCTGGAGCTACATGGACTACTACAGCAACGCCTACGCGGTGAATCAGTATTTGTCGGCGCATGGTTTCGTCGTGCTGTCGGTCAACTATCGACTCGGCATCGGCTACGGCCTCGCGTTTCATCATCCCGAGCATGCCGGCTTCGCGGGCGCCAGCGAGTACCAGGACGTCGTGGCAGGCGCGCACTTCCTGCAGTCGCTCGCCAGCGTCGACGGCGCACGCATCGGTGTCTGGGGTGGGTCTTACGGCGGCTATCTCACCGCGTTGGCGCTGGCCCGCAATTCCGACATCTTCAAAGCCGGCGTCGATCTGCACGGCGTGCACGACTGGTCGCGCCTCATGGACAGGTTCGGCGCGCCTGGGACACGTTACGAGAAGGGCGATCACGACAAAGCCCTCGAGGTCGCCTGGGAGTCATCGCCCGATTCCGCGATCGACGGCTGGAAGTCGCCGGTGCTCCTGA
This sequence comes from uncultured Gammaproteobacteria bacterium, assembly GCA_963721095.1. Lineage (GTDB taxonomy): Bacteria > Pseudomonadota > Gammaproteobacteria > Steroidobacterales > Steroidobacteraceae > Bog-1198. The sequence goes on from CAVRHU010000007.1 coordinate 61,641, forward strand.
TCCAAGGAGATGACGATCGCAACGTCCGGTTTCAGCAGACGGTCGATCTTGCGCGGCGCCTCGAGGAGCGAAATCTACCTTTCGAGGAACTGGTGCTGCCGAACGAGATCCACGGATTCCTGCGGCACGCTTCCTGGATCCGAGCGGACGAAGCCACCGCGAAATTTTTATCTCGCAGCCTCGGCGTCACGGGAGAATAGCGGCTGCTTCAGTGAGCCGCGCGCTGTCTCGCGCGCTTGCGCCGTTCACCCAGCGGAAAGCCGCTGGGGATGCGCAGTCCCGAGGCGCGGCGCGCGGACGCCGGATCACTCGCCGTGTCCGGATTAGCCGCTTCGGTGTCACCGAATCCTTGCAGCTTCAAGACACTCGGGAGCAGCGCGTCGCGTTGTTCGGACAAGCTCGCGGCGTGCAATTCACGCAGTGCCGCCTCTCTGCGCCGCTGCGCGGCGCCGTGCTTGCGCCAAGCGACATATTCCGCTCGCACGTAGGCGCCTGAAAGAACAAGTCCGCCCACGATGAGCGCGATCAGTGCAACATCAAAACCCATTGCCCCTCACCCTTCGACTGATCTCACCGCATCAATTATCCGATTATTAGGGCCGCTTGATCGATTGCAAGCTATTGGACTTTTGTAGTATGCATTTTACCGATGAAGAGAGGCTTAGTAAAATCGCCGCCGCGCGCGGCCGAATGCTCAAAATGATTGCCGATCGGGGCCGCAAACAGGACCGAGCGGCCCACGGCCCCCACGAATCCCGATTCCGCGCTGCGTCGCCATAATTGGGCAGCGCAAGACCTTGCGCCTGATCGAAATCCTGCCGACGACTATCCAGCACCCAATGGCAGGGCCGCCATGCGATCCTGCAGCCGCTTGCGATAACGCCGGCTCAACCGCAGCCGCACCTTCGATTTCAGGACGACCGCGTACTCGCCGCCGTTCTGCAATTCCAGCGCGCGAACCCGATCAAGACTGACGATGATCGAGCGGTGAATGCGGATAAATTTTTCCTCTCCCAGGTCCTTCTCGAGTTCTGACAGCGTCCGGCGCATAACGTGAGTCGCGCTTCCCGCATGCAGGCAAGCGTAGCACCCCGCGGCCTCGATCCAGTCGACGTCGCCCACGTTCAGGAACAGTACCTCGCCCCGGTTCTTGACTACCAGCCGTTCCACTGAGCGCTGCGAAGGATAGTGCGCCAGCTTGTCCTTGGCCCGAATCAAAGTTCGATTGAAGCGCGCGTCGTCGAAGGGTTTCAGCAAGTAATCGAGCGCGCCCGCCTCGAATGCCCGCAGCGCGTACTCATCGTAGGCTGTGACGAAGATGATGGTTGAGGGTAGGTCGCTGCCCAACAATTCGAGCACGTCAAAGCCCCCGCAGCCGGGCATTTGCACGTCGAGAAACACGAGGTCGGGTTTCGATTTTCGAATTTCTTCGATGGCTTCCGCCCCAGATCCGCATTCCACGATAGTTCCAATGTCCGGATCACGGCGCAGCAGCACGGTCAGGTTGCGCCGCGCCCAGGCCTCGTCGTCGACCACCAGAGCCTGGATAGGTGCCGTTCGCGGGACCACCGAGGCCATTTACGCCTCCTTCAAGGGCAGCGTCACCACGGCTTCCACCCCGCCCGCATCGGCGTGCTGAAGTTGCAGTGCGGATTCTTCACCGTGCAGGATCTGCAAGCGCGTGCGCAGATTGCTGATGCCGACGCCGGTGCGCGCCGCCTGCCAGTCGGTCGGCGAGTCGGCGCCATCATTGTAAATCCTGAGGCACAGATTGCCGTCGCGGCGCGTTCCCGCAATGCGCACGCTTCCGCCGGCGGAGCGTTTCGCAATGCCATGCTTTATCGCATTTTCAACCAACGGCTGCAGCAGCAGGTTGGGAACCTGTGCGCGCAGCAGTTCCTCCGGAATGTCGATGCTCACCTGAAGGCGTTCTCCAAAGCGAACCTTTTGAATCTCAAGATAGCGCTGCAGATACTCAACTTCCTCCGCCAGCGTCACCTGCGATCGATGCGAGTCTTCCAAGGCGCGGCGCAGAAACTCACTCAACCCCACGATCATACTGACCGCGGCATCGTTCTTCGAATCGCGCACCAGACCGGTGATGGAATGCAGCGTGTTGAACATAAAGTGCGGCTCGATCTGTTGGCGCAACGCCGCAAGTTGCGATTTCGAAAGCTCCTCGCTCAGACGCGCCGTCTCGGTCATCTGACGCGCCATCCTCTCGCGCGCGTCCAATGCATAGGTAAAGGTCAATATCAGGCCGTACATGATCAGGAAAGTCAGAATTTGGAAGAGAAGCGAGGAGCGCCACGCGTCCATGAAGGACGGTTGTTGAGGATAGTCCCATGGATTGAAGAACATCTGCAGCATCGAGAACCAGGCGTCGGCCGCCAAGCCGATGATGGCGAAAGCAGCGATGTGTACGGCGGCCGTTCGCAGGCTCACGTCGGGAAATATCGGATATCGCCGCGCCAAATAGATGACGTACGGAGTGGCCAGCATCCACGGCAACCACGACAGCAGCTCAGTGCCAAAGATCAGCCCGGTGTGCTGCTTGCCCAACGAATGCATGAAGAGAACCGTTTGACTCGCGTCGAATAGCGCTCCCGCGCACCAGATCCCCGTTATCCAGAGCCAGCGATTCGAGCGCACGCCAGTGTGAGCCTTCATGGCCGTCACTTTACGCCAAGGTATCTACGCCGGCGCACGCGATGCAACGAATCGCCATCCCGATGCAATAAGCGGTCTGGGTAGCAGGGATCGCCGCACCTACACTGCAGTCCGAGATTTCTGCGACCGATCTTTTGAGATTGCGACAACAATGCCACGACCCGATTCATGCTCGATTGCCTGCGCCCTGGTGCTGGCCGCTTCGTGCGTCAGTACTGCCCGTGCACAACACGCGTCCGATGATCCGGTAGCCTCGGCCAACGACGGCTTTGGACTGACGCTCGGCTTGGAGAGCATCGGTCTCTATGGACCGGGTTTCGTCCGCGGCTTCAATCCTCAGGCCGCCGGGAATGTGCGCATCGATGGCTTGTATTTCGACCAACAAGGAGCGCTGTCCAATCGTGTGGTCGAAGGCTCGACCATTCGCATCGGTGTCAGCGAAATCGGCTATGCCTTTCCCGCGCCCACCGGCATCGTGGACTATAATTTGAGACACGTGGGAGACGGCACGCCGAGCGCCACGGTCGTCGCCAGCGCGGGGCCCTTTCAAGCGCACGGCATCAGCGTCGACGGCAATTTGCCTCTCGTCTCCGCCGAGCTGCAACTGCCCATGGGGCTAAGCTATCAGGTCAGTACGCAAACTCCATTTGGCAGCCCCAATCCCGGATATACATCGACGCTCGTCAACGTGGGAGCGACGCCGCAGTGGAAGCCGAACGATCAGCTGACCGTTCGCGCCATCGTCGACTGGACGCAAACCACTCACGCCAAAACATTGCCGTTCATCCTCACGGCCGGCGACTACCTGCCGCCGGAAACGCCGCGCGGGTATTACGGTCAGAATTGGGCCGAAGGAAAAAGCCTCGCAGAGAACTACGGCGGAATCATCATTGCGCAACTCAGCCGCGATTGGTCGTTGGCTGCGGGCACATTTCGATCAATCGCTGACAATCCGATCAGTTACACGGACCTGTACCTGAATACCCTTCCGAACGGCTCGGCGGAGCAATTCATGGTCGGCAATCCGGACCAAAAGAGCTCATCGACCTCCGGCGAGGTTCGGCTCACGGGCCATTTCGAATCGGATTCATGGCATCAGAACGTGGCGATTCTGGCGCGCGGCCGCGACACCCAGGCGCTTTACGGCGGTTCCGATGTCATTGACCTGGGTCCAGCCCTGATCGATCAGGGTGTGCAGGTACCGCAGCCCGCATTCGCCTACTCTTCGCGAACCCATGACCGCACCGAGCTGTGGAGCGCAGGGATAGCCTACCGGGCGCAGTGGCAGGGGCGCGGGGACTTTGCATTCGGAATCCAGCAAGAAAACTACACCAAAGACGTGACCTCCCCGGGCCTTCCGGAGGCGCGGCTGACCGATCGCCCACTGCGCGCCTACGGAACGGCGGCTTTGGCATTGACCGAGCGCGCCACCGCCTATGCGGGCTATACGCAAGGTCTCGAGGATTCCGGAATTGCTGCGAGCAGCGCCGTGAATCGCGGCGCCATCCTTCCCGATGCCCGCACCTGGCAGGCGGACGCCGGCCTGAGATTTTTACTCACCCCGCAAGTGAAACTCATCGCGGGTATCTTCGAAATCGACAAGCCCTATTTCAATCTCGACACCACCAACGTCGACCGGGAACTCGGACGACAGCGCGCCGACGGCTTTGAATTTTCCGCGTCCGGAGCGGTCACGAAAAATCTCAACGTCACAGCCGCGATGCTGCTCGGGGAAGTGAAGACCCTCGGACCGAACCTTCAGGCAGAGGGCGTCGGTCCCTTCGCCTTGAACCAAGCCCGCTTTTTGACCAGCATCAACGCCAATTACAAGTTTTCGCAGCGACCGGCCTTTTCCGCCGATGTCGCAATCACTCATTTCGGATCCTACCCGGCGAGCATCGATGACGTGGCGCAAGGTCCTGCTGCGACGATGGTGGCGCTGGGCGGTCGATATCGATTCAAGATACTCGGCGCCCCGGCGACTCTTCGTGTTCAAGTCCAGAACCTCACCAATGTGTATTTTTGGAACCTGGCCTTCAACAGTCCCGTCTTCAGCCAATACCAACCACGGGCATTCTTCGGCTATCTGACGGCTGATTTCTGATGAATCTGATGAGCCGGTTGTTGGCGCCCAGTGGCCGTGGCCCCTGCGTGCCAACGTCCAGTTCGGCGCCGAGACGCAACGATTTAGTGCGGCTTGAAATTCACGGCCGCCGTGTTGCCGCCGCAGATCAGCACGCCGACGCGTTCCTTAGGATCCGGAACATAGCGGCGCGAGGTGAGAGCCGCGAGTGCCGCAGCGCCGCCCGGCTCCGCGACGACGCGCAACGTAGTCCACAATCGCCGCTGCGCATCGAGAATGGCTTCGTCCGAAACCAATACGCTTTGGTCGATGTAGCGCTGAATTACGGCAAACGTGAGTACCCCCACCCGTCGCGGCGCGAGTGACTCCGCGGCAACCCCTCCCGCCTCGGCATCGACCGGCCGGCCGGCCTTCAGTGCCTCGTGAAGCGTCGGCGCCTTTTCCGGCTCGACCGCGATGATTTTGATTCGGCCTGCATACCACGCCGCGAGGCCGGCAATGAGGCCGCCGCCGCCCACCGCGACCAGCAGCGTCGTGATCGGAGCCTGATCGTCGAATTCCAAACCGACGGTGCCCTGGCCGAGCATGGTCTCGTGCTGATCGAAGGCATGAATGGGCATCGCTCCTGAGGCCGCAACCCATGCTTCGCTCGCGGCCAGCGCATCGGCGTAGCGCTCACCCCCGATCACCAGCTGCGCGCCGTATTCAGTGATCTGCTGAATCTTTGCCGGGGAAGCGATGCTGGGAACAAATATTTTGGCGGGCACCTTGAGCTTCATGGCCGCAAACGCCACCGCCGCGCCATGATTTCCGCCCGAAGCTGCGACCACGCCGGCCGATGGGACCTTTCGCGTCAACAAGCTGGTGAAGGCGCCGCGCGCCTTGAACGAACCCGCATGCTGCAGCAATTCCAATTTCAGTGCGAGCGGCGCCGCGGCGATGCCGAAATCGGCGCCGTCCACCTCGATGACGGGAGTGCGGCGGATATGCGGCGCGATGATCTTATAGGCGGAACGAATTTCAGCGGGAGAGATCATCGGTTCGTTCATAATACTCGAATGACCGAACCTGTCCGAGTACGCGCCGTACAGCGCGCCGATTTTCCCCAGTGGCAGCCCCTTTGGGACGGCTACAACGCATTCTATGGCCGAGCGGGCGAGACCGCACTGCCCCCGAACGTCACACAAATGACCTGGGCGCGTTTTTTCGATGTGAACGAGCCCATGCATGCGCTGGTGGCCGAGGCTTCGGGCGGGCTCGTCGGCCTCGCACATTTTCTCTATCATCGCAGCACGATTCAAATTCCGCCGACCTGTTATCTCGCGGATCTTTTCACCGCAATTACCGTGCGCGGTCAAGGCGTCGGCCGGGCGCTGATCGAAGCGGTCTACGCGCAGGCCCGAGCCGCCGGCTCGCCTCGCGTTTATTGGCAGACGCACGAAACCAATGCGGTTGCGATGCGCCTGTACGACCAGGTGGCCGAGCGTTCGGGCTTCGTGGTGTATCGAAGAAGCGTGTGAAGCCGCTGTCCTTGCCCTAGACTTGGTTCGATGACGCCGGGCGTATCTTCCTTGAGGCAAAGACTCATTCGTACACGACTGATACTGATTTCGCGCAAGTACCGCATTCAGTACGCCGCGATTTTCGCCGCCGCGCTCGGCGTTGGCCTGAGCGCCCTCGGTATCGCCATGACCGGCACCGCCAACGCCGCGGATTTGGCGCTGACGCATGCCCGCATCTACGCTGCGCCGGACGCGGCGCCCATCGCCGAGGGCACCATTCTCATCCATGAAGGCCGGATCATCGCGCTTGCGAACCAAGGTGCAGTGCAAGTACCCGGCGATGCCGCGCGCATCGATTTGCATGGCGCCACCGTGACGGCTGGCTTCTGGAATAGCCATGTGCATTTGATGACACCGCCGCTGCTCAACGCCGCGAAGCACTCAGATGCGCAGCTCACCCAAGAGCTCACGCAGATGCTGAGCCGATGGGGATTCACCACGGTATTCGATGTTGCATCCCTGCTCACCAACACCGAAGAAATCCGTAGGCGCATCACGGCTGGGCGGGTGACGGGACCGAGCATTCTGACCGTCGGCGATCCCTTCTATCCGAAGGGCGGCACGCCCATCTATGTAAAGCAATTCATGCGGGACAACGGCTTTCCGGACGAGGAGATCGGCAATCTGAGCGACGCCGTCGCGCGAGCGCATCGGCAAATCCACGAGGGCGCGGATGGTGTGAAGCTCTTTGCAGGCGCGATCGTCGGCGGCAAGATCGGCGTTCTGCCCATGCCGCTGGACCAGGCGCGGGCTCTGGTCGAAGCTGCGCACGCCGAGGGCAAACCGGTATTTGCGCATCCCTCCAATCTTGCCGGGCTGAACGTATCGATTGACAGCGGCGTCGATATTCTCGCGCACACCACGCCGATGACGGGCCCGTGGCCTGCCGACCTGACCGCCCGAATTTTGGCCCACCACATGGCATTGATTCCGACCTTGACCTTGTTCGAGGTGGAAGCGAAGAAGTTCGGCGAGCCGCCCCAGGAGCTGAAGGACGATTTGGATGCAGGCGTGCAGCAAGTCAGCGCCTATTCGAAAGCCGGCGGCCAGATCTTGTTCGGCACGGATGTCGGCTACACCGATGCCTACGACACGACCGAGGAATACCGGCAACTGGGACGTGCGCTCGATTGGCGCCAGATACTTACAGACTCTTACCACCGCTCCTGCGAAGCGTTTTGGGTATTTGGCGCACAAGGGCCGGTTGGCGCCCGGCATGGACGCGGATCTGGTCGTATTGGACGACGATCCTGCGAAAGACGTGACGGCATTCGCTCGTGTGCGCCTCACCCTACGGGCGGGGCAAACGATTTACGCCGCGAAATCGCAGTAGCGAAGTCGAGCGCATCGAGCCAGTACCCCAGACCGGCGGCCAAGGACCAACCCGGGCCCTGCGTTTGCCGAGTCGAGGCCTATGGGTCTTCTTTGGCGACGCCGTCAAAGTGGTTTCGCGAGCGGTTAAATCTCACGCGGAATGGCAGGGCCGCGACCGGCAGCAAGCGATTTAATCGAATACTATGCGGGGAAAGTAGAACGATACCGTCCAGTTCGGCAGATCGACGATTTCACTGATCCTTAAGTCCCCGCAGACGCTACACAGCATGTAGGCATCGATCGCCGGCATGCCGCGCTCGCGTGTAAGCCAATCCACCATGGAGCGGACGGCCGCGCGCGCCGCTTCCATGAGATCGGGGCCGATCCCGGTTGCGACCTCATACCCCAACGTGTCGAGATGCCTCGTGACCGGCCCTGAAGTTCTGAAGCGTGGGAAGCTCAAGGGCGTCTGCTTGATCAGATCGAAGCGCAACGCCACGCGCATGGGGCTTTCAACCGCGGTGCCGCACACCTCGCCATCGCCCTGTGCCGCGTGCGTATCACCGACTGAGAACAGGGCCCCCGGGACCTCCACGGGCAGAAACAATTCGGTGCCCTGTGCGATGTCGCGCACGTCCATATTGCCGCCCACGCGCCGGGGCGGGACGATGCTGTGCAGACCGGGCTCCGCGAGAGCCAGTCCAATGGTTCCGGTAAAAGGCTTCAGCGGGACCTTGCCCCAGCGGCCGAACAGCGCCGGCGCAAGCGTCTTTGCGTCGTAGCGCCAGATATGCAGCGCAGGTTCCTTGAAATCGTCCGCCAGCAGGCCAAAACCCGGGATGTTGGCGGTCCAACCCCAGCCCGACGGGGCGAACGAGAGCAGCGTCACCTTCAGAATGTCGCCCGGTTCGGCGCCGTCGATGAACACCGGGCCCGTCACGGGGTTGATTTTGCCGAAGTCCATGCGGCCCACATCGGCAACGGTCGAGGTTGCGGTCAGTTGCCCGCCGGAAGCATCGACCACATCGAATTCCAAGGAATCGCCCGGTGCGATGCGCGTCACGGCGGCGATGCTGCGATCCCAGCCATGATGTCGCTGGTGGATCGTGTGTCGATGTGCGGGCGGGTTCATCGGCGGGACCTCAATTTTGCATTCTACGGAATCTTTGCGCCGTTGCGCGACTCGAATCCTGGTCCGCCACCCGTCGGTTCATGAGATAGACTGCGCAACAAAAGGAGCCCGCGCGCTTGTCGATTGAAGAATTCGGATACAAGGATCAACTGCACCGCGCGCTCACGACCAAGGATCTGGTCATCTACGGATTGATTTTCATGGTGCCGATCGCACCGTACTCGGTGTTCGGCTTCGTGTACAACGACGCCAAGGGCATGGTGCCGCTGGCGTATCTCGTCGGGCTCATCGGCATGTTCTTCACCGCCTTGAGCTACGCCGCCATGTCGCGCGCCTTCCCGCTGGCGGGCTCCGTATACACCTACGCGCAGCGCGGTCTGCATGAAATTGCCGGCTTCTTTTCCGGCTGGCTGATTCTGCTCGACTACATTCTCGTGCCGTCGCTTCTGTACTTGTTCAGCGCCGTGGCGCTGCGGCCGGTGTTTCCGGGCGTGCCTGCCTGGGTTTGGCTCGCGCTATTCATATCATTCAACGCCGCGGTGAATTTCATCGGCATCGAGTTCACCGCAAAGGTGAACCGCTACATGCTGATCATGGAGCTCGTCGTGCTGGCGTTGTTCGTGGTGGTCGGACTGGCCGCGCTCTACGGCGGCATGGGTGCCGGCAAACTGACGCTCAAGCCCATCTACGATGCGCATGTCTTTTCCTTAGCCACGGTAGCCGGCGCGACGTCGATTGCCGTGTTGTCCTTTCTTGGATTTGACGGCATCTCGACGCTCTCGGAAGAAAATCGCGCGGGCAAGAATGCGGTGGGGCGCGCGACGGTGCTCGCTCTCCTGCTGGTCGGCGTGCTCTTCATGCTGCAGACCTGGATCGCGACCGACTTGAGCGCCGGCATGCACTTCAGCTCGCCGGAGACGGCCTTCTATGAAATCACGCAGCGCGCCGGCGGCACCTGGCTGCGCCTAATTACCATTCTCGCCATCGTGATCGCTTCGGCTATCGCCAATGCGATGGCTGCGCAGGCCGCGGTGTCGCGCATTCTGTTCGCGATGGCGCGCGACGGCAAATTGCCGGCGATCCTGGCCAAGGTGCACCCACGCTACAAGACGCCCTATGTAAGCACGCTGCTGGTCGCCGTCATTTCACTGCTGGTGGGATTGCTGTTTGCCAGCCGGGTCGACGATCTGACCTTGATCGTCAATTTCGGTGCGCTCACGGGATTTGTCTTGCTGCACCTGTCCGTCATCAATCACTACTTGATCCGGCAGCGCAGCGGCGATTGGCTTCGGCATCTGGTCTTTCCGTTGATTGGCGTGTCGATCATCGTGTATGTGCTGTACGAAATGGATCGCGCGGCCAAAATTCTTGGACTAGCCTGGATTCTCATCGGTGTTTTTTATTATCTCTTGCTGACGCTATGGATCAGAAAGCCTGCCGTCTTGAAAGTCTGACCCAGCCACCGATGCCAATCGCGGATGAATCGGAGGCGCCCGACTACACGCGCCCCACCATATGGCAGCTGGCCGTGCCTTCGATCGCATCCAACCTGATGTTCTCGATGGTCGCGATGGTGCAGACCAAATTCGTCGGCAGCATGGGTGCGCCGGCCGTCGCAGCGGTGGGAGCAGGGCAGCGTGTCTTTTTCGCGCTCCAAGCCTTGTTGATGGCCATCGGCGTTGGAACGACCGCTCTGGTCGCGCGTTCCTGGGGTGCGGGCCAGCGCGAGGAGGCCAGCCGCATCACCTCCGCATCGCTCATGTTCGGCGGTCTGGTCGGCCTCGTGCTCATGATTTTCGGCATGCTGTTTTCGCACCAGATCGCCGAAGTATTCGGCCTGGACGAGCACTCGGCGCAGCTCGCCGCGCGCAACGTATTTTGGCTCGCGGCCTTCATCATTGGATTTGCCATCGACATCATTCTGTCGAGCGCCCTGCGCGCGGCCGGCAACGCCTGGACGCCGCTGTTGTTCGGTCTGGCGGTCAACATCATCAATCTTCCGCTGCTGTATGCCTTCATATTGGGAAACTGGGGCGCGCCGCGCATGGGTGCCGCCGGCGCGCCGTTTGCGTCGGGACTGTCATTCGTTCTCTGCGGTGCAGTGCTCGTGATTCTCTGGATGCGCCAAAAATTGACCATTAAGTTCTTCCCCGGCGACATTTTCAAAAGGGCACGCTACCAGCGGCTGCTGCACATCGGCTACCCCGTCGCCTTGGAGCAGCTCGTGCTGCAGTTCGGCTTCTTCCTGTTCATGTCGCTCATTGGCCACTACTACGGCACCGAGGCATTCGCCGCCTACAACGTCGGCGTGAACATGCTGAATGCCGCCATGGTGGTGGGGAGCGGCTTTTCCATCGCGGGCGCGACTCTGGTGGGCCAGCATCTCGGTGCCGGAGACGTGGAAGGCGCGGCACGCAGTGGTTGGCGGGCCTGCAGTATGGCTGTCGGCGCGATGTCCTTGATCGGCTTCCTCATTGTGATCAACGCCTCCGGCCTCGCGCGCTTTTTCTTGGGATCGGATGAGATCGCCGTGCAACGCACGACCGAATTCACCTACATCATGGGGGCCATGCTGCCCCTGTTGGGCGTCGACATGGCCATCGGCGGCTCCTTGCGCGGCGCCGGCGACACCCGTTTCCCGCTCATGACCTCCTTCTTGGGATTGATCGGCGTACGCTGTGCGCTGGCGGCCACGTTCGCCGCGTTTCACCTGCCGGTGGTGTTGGTGTACAGCTCCATCATCGGCGACTACATGCTCAAGGGTTCCATGCTCATCTGGCGCTTCAAATCAGGCCACTGGAAGCATGCGCTGGCGAAGCGGCTCGTCGCGGTCGGCGGATGAACGAACTCGTGCAACGCTTCCGGCATTAATCACCGCAGTCTAGAATACCGCGCTGAGGCCTCGCGGCTACGGGCCCTTCGATCAGGGGAATCGACTATGAATATTCGCGACGCAGACAAAGGCGATGCGCAGAGTTGCGGTCGCATTCTTTATGACGCTTTCGCCAGTCTTGCGGAAAAACACAATTTTCCAAAAGACTTTCCCTCGCCCGAGGTCGCGGCGGGTCTCGCCGCGATGTTGATTGGCGATCCGGGATTCTACGGCGTAGTCGCGGAAGAGGGCGGGGCGATTGTCGGCAGCAACTTCATGGATGAACGCTCGATTATTTTTGGTATAGGTCCGATCTCTGTTGCTCCGGATCTGCAAAATAACACTGTCGGTAGACGCCTGATGCGGGCAGCCCTCGACAGGGCGGCGGCAAAAAAAGCCGCCGGGGTCCGCCTTGTACAAGCGGGCTACCACAATCGTTCGCTTTGTCTGTACACGAAGCTCGGGTTTGTCACCCGCGAACCGCTGTCGCTGTTGCAGGGACCCAGCCCCAATGCCAAGTTTGCCGGCTACGATGTCCGGCCGGCTGAGGAGCGCGATATTGAAGGATGCAACAAGCTGTGCCGCGACGTTCACGGCTTTGACCGGGAACTCGAGTTGCGCGACGCCATTCGCGCGAGCACGGCGACCGTGGTCGTTCACTTAAAAGGGATCACGGGATACGCGACGGCGATCGGATTCCTTGCTCACACCGTGGCTCGCACGAATCAAGATTTGAAGGCGCTGATTGGCGCGGCAACGGATTTTCCAGGCCCGGGATTTCTGTTGCCGACTCGTAACCATGAGGTTTTCGAGTGGTGCCTGAATTGCGAACTGAAGCTGGTGTTTCAAATGACGTTGATGACCACCGGCCTGTACAACGAACCTGCCGGTGCTTATTTACCCTCGATTCTGTACTAAAGGCCAGGGCTCGTGGCGCTCCTCGCCGATATTGCGGCTCCCTGGGTCGATTCACCTCATGGAGGGCGCCTAGCGCGCGCCCGGCTTGTAGTTCACGAACACGGCTTTCGGGATCATGCAGTGAACGCCTTTGCGGATGTCGACCACCTGCGAAACGCGGCAATCGCCAACGATGGAGGTGAGAGAGTAAGCCTCCTCGCGGCTCATCGGCACGATGGTTTGTTTCGACAGCCAATTGACCGTCTGGTCGACGGCGATTTTCATCGCCTGATTCAGGTCTTCATCAAAGCCCATGAATATCCAGTCGGTTTTCGTCTCCGCCCAGGGCCAGTCGGTTTTCATATCCTTGCGCACGATGGGCTTGATTTCGATTTCCTTGTAGGAACATTCCAGCGCGGTCAGGTTGACCTCGCCGTTGCCCTGGCGGCAGTGCGAGTCGCCGGTCCAGATCAGGCCCCCTTTCTGGAACACGGGGAAGTACATCGTCGCGCCCGCCTGAAGTTCGTTCACATCCATGTTGGAGCCGTTCTTCCAGGGACGCAGCGTGCTCGTGCGGCCCTTCGAATCGTGAATCGGCGGGCCGGCTTTCGCGTCCGGTTCATTGGGGTCGACGCCGACGGCGAACGTTCCGGGAAAGGGCTTCAAATCAACGACGATTCCCGGCTTGAACTGCGCCTGCATCTTGGCCAGATCGAGCTTGAAATAGCGTACGAAACCTTCCGGAAATTCGGATGCCAATTGCCCGACGGTGGGGAAGTCCTTTCCGGGCACGTTGAAATTGAAGCCGTCCGCCTTGGGCACGATTTTCAAGATATGAATCTCGAGCGTGTCGCCGGGTTCCGCGCCCTCGACGTAAATCGGTCCTGTGATCGAGTGCGGTCCGCCGCCCGGATTGGCCTTGCGCAACCTCACGATCTCGGGCATTTCCACCCCCGGCTTGATCTGCCCCAGTGAGTGCGAAAGAGTCTCGATGGAGACCGTGTCGCCCGATTTCATGGTGAGCTTGGGTTTCTCAGTGATGTCGTACCAGCCCCATTGCACGTTTTCGGTCGTTGCGGGAAGGATGTAGTGTTTGGACGGGCGCGCTTGCTCGGCCGAGGCGGCCGAAACGCCCGACGTCAGGGCCGCCGCTGTCATGACCGTAAGCAACGATTGAGTACGCAACGAATTCGAGGAAAGCCGGGTGTTAGATTTCATGGTTGTCCCTTGGCGATGTCGATGTTCTTGACGCCACAGATGTATTGGGTCGCGGATCACACACTATAATCTTAAGGCCCCCCAATAAACATCGGGAACTCATCGCATGCCGCTGGTACGAATTGCTTTTCGAGTTGGGAAGTCCGCGCAATACCGTCAGACGGTGGCGGACGAAGTACATCATTCGCTGATCGAAGCCGCCAGTGTTCCGGAGTCGGACCGGCCGGTCGCTCCCGAGGACTGGTCATTCGGCGACGGCAAAGCGCAGTACGTGAAGACCGACTAAAACCCGTCCTTGGATTGACCCGTTCAGCCACCCGGTGTAGCTTAGTTGAATGATCAATAAAGACCAAGCGGCGGATACCAGGACCCGCTTGGTACTCGCGGCCATGCAGCTCTTCTGGGAGAAGGGCTACAACTCCACCAGCATTGCGGATGTCCTGCAGACCGCCAAGGTCAACAGCGGGAGCCTCTACTATTTCTTTCCCGGCAAGAGCGATCTGCTGGCCGCGGTGCTCGATCTGTACCACGAAGACATTCACCCCATGTTGCTCGAGCCCACGTGGGCGGACGTGGACGATCCGATCGAGCGGGTCTTCGCACTGCTCGCGCGCTATCGAAAATCGCTGCTCGATACCGATTGCCTCTACGGTTGTCCGATCGGCAGTCTGGCGCTGGAGCTGCATGAGCCGGATCCGGCGGTGCGCGAGCGGCTGGCGAAGAATTTCAGCGCCTGGATTGATGCCGTTGAGCAATGCCTGTTGCAGGCGAAGGCTCAATTGACCAAGGAGCATCAGCCGCGCGAATTGGCGCAATTCGTGCTCGCGGTCATGGAAGGCGGCGTCATGCAGGCGCGCACCTTTCGCGACATCGACTACTTCGACGCCGCGGTTCGGCAGTTGCGGCAGTATTTCAAATGCTTCGAGCGGCCGGGCAGGTCCGCGCCGCGCACCCAACGGGTTCAATCTCAAACCAAAAAGACACGGGAGAAAAACCATGCATAAACCATTCTTCTTGCTTCTGCTCGCTCCGACCTTCGCGATCGCGCACCCCGATGCCGCCTACCAGCCGCTCGCCTACCTCGCCGATCACTGCTGGAAGGGAGCGTTCCCGGGAGGGGGAACCGACGAGCACTGCTTCACCTGGGTTTATGACGGCAAATTTTTGCGCGATCGCCATACCGTGCGCTCGCAAGGCAAGCCGGATGCGCTTGGGGAGTCGATCTATTTTTGGAATTCCGCGGCCAAACAATTGGAGTATCTCTATATCGAAAGCGACGGGGGTTTTAGCCGCGGGCCGGTGGACATCGACAACGAGGGCCTGCTCTTTCCCGACACCAGTTTCGTGGAAAACGGCAAAACTGTCGTGTATCGCAGCCGCTGGCAACGCAACGGCGCAACCGCTTACGATGTCGTCACCGA
The DNA here is from genome assembly GCA_963721095.1 of uncultured Gammaproteobacteria bacterium. Classification (GTDB taxonomy): domain Bacteria; phylum Pseudomonadota; class Gammaproteobacteria; order Steroidobacterales; family Steroidobacteraceae; genus Bog-1198. Next base: position 76,810 of record CAVRHU010000007.1, read on the forward strand.
ATTCAAGTCCAAAGATGGTTGGGCGCCCGGATTCAAGGTTCACATGGAGCAGGGCGGGGCGCCTGAACCCACCGGGGAACAGCAATGATCAATCGACGGCAACTTCTCATGGGCGCCGCAGCCGCGGGCCTCGTCAAGTCGATCGCGGCAGGCCCTACACGCGCGGCAGTTACGGCCCGCACCGCCGCCCCGGCAAGCGGGACGTACCCGCGTTCCCGCTACGATCGGGCGATCGTAATCGATGCCCTGGGCGGTCTTGGCGAATTCAATCCCGACGCATCTCCCGATGCGCCGTTGTCGGCGCGCGCGCTGGCGGATGGGCGAGAGTCCGGGGTGACCGTCATCAATTTCACGATCAACGAAGTCGGCAACGGGCCCAATCGGTTCATGGCTGCCGTCAAAAACCTCGCGGCAATGGAGCACGAATTGCTGCTGCATCCGGATGCGCTGATGAAAATTTTGAAGGGCGCTGATATTCAGGCAGCCAAGTCCGGCAAGCGCCTCGGAATCGTCTATGGCTGTCAAGATACAACCATGCTCGAGGGGGACCTCGAGAATCTGGCGGTATTCAAGGATCTCGGCGTGCGCATCTGCCAGCCCACCTACAATATCCGCAACCTAATGGGCGACGGCTGTATCGAGAAGGCCGACGGCGGCTTGAGCAAATTGGGCTACGACTTCGTCGCCGAGATGAATCGGCTCAAATTGCTGCTCGATCTGAGCCACGCAGGACCGAGTACCATCGCAGAGGGTATTGCGGCTTCGAAAGTTTCCGTGGCGATCACCCACACAGCCTGCCGCGCGCTCGTCGATCTGCCCCGCAATACCCGCGATTCTGAATTGCGCGCATTGGCCGATCGCGGCGGCGTCGTCGGCATATACTTCATGCCATTTTTGCGCGAATCGGGTCAGCCGCATGCCGAAGACCTGATCCGGCATATCGAGCATGCCGTGAATGTTTGCGGTGAGGATCACGTCGGTTTGGGTACCGACGGATCGATTTCCGGCGTTCCGCTCACCGCTGCCTACCGAGCGTACTTTCGCAAGGACGTCGAGGCGCGCAAGAAAGCCGGATACGGCGCTCCCGGCGAGAATGCGGATGTGCTCACCGTCGTGCCGGAATATAACGATCCGCTGCGCTTCGCTCGATTGGCGAACGATCTGGCGAGTCGCGGGTGGCCCAACACCCGCATCGACAAATTGTTGGGCGCCAACTTTGCGCGCCTGTTTGCCGAAGTCTGGGATGCTCCGTAGAATCGCAAACCCGATTCGACCTCAGGACTCCATGCGATGCGCGACGCGAAATTTGCCTTGATTGCGGCAGGGCTGCTGTTGGGATCCTTGGCGTGGTCCGCCGATAGCAATCCGGCTGCGGAACCTAAAGCGGTCGTGGAACCTAAAGCTGCCGCCGCTAAAAAGCCGGCAGCCGCGCCGGTGAAGCCGGTCGTCGAGACTCTCTTCGGCCGCAAGATCACCGACAACTACCGCTACATGGAAGCGCTCGATCCCGCCACCATTGAATGGATGAAATCCCAGGGTGCGTACACGCGCTCGGTTCTCGACAGCATCAAGCCGCTCGCGCGTCTCAAAACAGACGTTGAAAAATTCTCCGCGAGCTTCGGATTGATCCAGGGGTATGTGCATTTCGGGAGCCGCGGGATCTACGAGGAACGCGCACCGGGTTCGGACAATTTCGATCTCATGGTGTCCGATGGCGCGGGAATTCGAAAGCTCGTCGACGTCGCTGCCTTGCGTGCTGCGAATGGCGGCAAGCCCTATGCAATCAATTATTTCCTCGCCTCGCCGGATGGCAACAAGGTAGCGGTCGGCATTTCGGAAGGAGGCTCCGAGGATGCATCCATCACGGTATACGACGCGGCAAGCGGCGCCAAAATTGGCGGCCCCATCGATCGCGCGCAATTTGGCGCGACCTCGTGGAGCGACGATTCCAAGTTGCTGTACTTCATACGCCTGCAGAAGATCCCCGCCAACGCGCCGGCGAGCAGCAAATATCTGAATGCCACGGCGGATGCATGGGATCTGAAAGCCGAACCGGTGCCCGTCTTGGGCGCCTCGTTGGGCCACGGGCCGGCATTGACGCCGGTCGAGGCGCCCGCGATCGCAATCAGCGTCGGGTCCCCGGTGGCGGCGGCGCTGTCGATCAACGGCGTACAGAATGAGCTCGCCATGTGGCTGGCCCCGGCTGCGCGCGTGAACGACCCCAAGGTTGTATGGACCAAGTTCCTCACGCGCGACGACGACGTCACCAGCGTCGACATGCGCGGGCCCGAGATATTTCTGTTGTCGCACAAAGACGCACCGACCTTCAAAGTTCTCGCGGTGCATGCGGGCCAGCCTCTCAGCTCCGCAACGACATTGATACCGGCACAGTCGGATCGTGTGATTGAAGGAATCCATGCCGCGGCGGATGCGCTGTATGTGCTCGCGCGCCATGGCGCCTACTCGCAGTTGCTGCGCATTCCGGCGGGATCGACTTCCATTGAGGAAGTTTCATTGCCTTTCCGGGGCCACATCGACGAAGCCTTCGCAGATCCAAGAACGGTGGGAGTCACGCTCGATATTTCGAGCTTTACCACACCTCCGAAAGAGTTCGTCTACCAACCCGCGAATAAAGCCTTCGGTGAGCTGAAGATCGGCGCGCACGGCGATTTCGCGACGCCAGACTACTCGCTCAGCGATCTGCAGGCCAAGGCCGCTGATGGAACCCTCGTGCCGTTGTCGCTGGTGCAGCCGAAGAGCGCCAAGGGTGCGCAAATCACCATTATCGAAGCGTACGGTTCCTACGGCATTTCCGAGGTCGCAAACTTCAGCGTTCGTCGCGCGACGGCGATGCGCCAGGGCATCACCTATGGCGTCTGCCACGTTCGCGGCGGCGGCGAGTTGGGCGAGCAGTGGCGCCTGGGCGGCAAGGATGCGAATAAGCACAACACCTGGGGCGATCTCATCGCCTGCAGCGAATATCTGATCGCGCGCGGCACGACCACACCGGCCAAATTGTTCATTCTGGGTGGGTCGGCGGGCGGCATCACGATGGGGCGCGCGATGACGGAACGGCCGGATTTGTTCGCGGGCGTGCTCGATTTGGTTCCCGCGGCGAACCCGCTGCGCTCGGAATTTACGGCCGGCGGACCTGCAAACATACCTGAGTTCGGTTCGATCACCACCGCACAGGGCGTTGCCAACCTCTATGACATGGACACCATCCAGCACATCAAGAAAGGGACGCAGTACCCCGCGGTGATGATAACCACGGGGCTCAACGATCCTCGCGTGGCGCCTTGGGAACCGGCCAAGTTGGCCGCCGCGCTGCAGACCTCCGGCACGGCGAAACCGGTGCTGCTGCGCATCGACGCCGACGCCGGGCACGGGATCGGATCGACCAAGACCCAGGGCGATGAGCTTCAAGCGGACATCATCGCCTTCGTGTTCTGGCGCGCAGGCCTGCCCGAATGGCAGCCAAGCCGGTGATTGATTGATCGCGGAGCACCTTCGAACCCGTTTTCCACCGGCGCGCACCGTCGCTAGCTGATCGCGTAAACGTTGCCGTCGGTGCTGCCAAAATAAATCACGTCGCGCTCGATCACGGGGGAAGATAAAACCGCGCCCACACTGAGCATTTTCCACACACCCATGACCAGGTCGTCATAGAAGCTATCGCTAAATGCGGCGCCGTAGTTGGGATCACCGTCTTTCTTTGTCAGTGCGCCCGCATTGCGATTCGCGCCGTCGGTGCTGAACGTCCAGGCAACTGCGTGCTTATCGAGATCGATTGCCACCAACGTGCCGGCGTGCGAGCCGATATAAAGACTGCCGGCGGCGATCGCCGGCGAGGAAAACATGGGCCAGTGATGGAAGCTCAAAGAATATTTGAGCACCCCCGTCTTGGCATCCACCGCATTGAAAAGAGCTGAATCCGAGGTGGCGAAATACAGCGTTCCGTCTTTTGCAATGGGTGTTGAAATCACCCATGAGCCCTTGTTGGGATACGCCCATCGCTTGGCACCGCTCAATGCATCGAGTGCATACAGATTTGAATCGCGGCAACCGAAATAGACGATGCCGTCGGCGATCAGTGCCGAGGACTGGATGCCGACCTGATTGGCAATCTCATGGTCGTCGCCCGTTTTGAAGCGCCAACGCTGCTGCCCCGAGCGGGCGTCGATCGCGTAAAAATAGGAATCCCAGCTGCCGATGTACACCAGGCCGTTCGCAATTGCCGGGGATGCGTGCACGACATCGCCGGTATGAAATTTCCAGCGCACCTTGCCGGAAGCCGCGTCGAGCGCATAGACATTGCCATCGCCGCTGCCGATATACACGGTCCCCGCATCGATGGTGGGCGAGGATAGATAGAAGTCGAACGGATCGGGCATCGATTCGCCCGCGGGATCCGAGCCGTGGAGATGCCTGCCGGTAAAGCGTCGCTCGCCTTCGGATGCAAATCTCCAGCGCTGCTCTCCGGACTTGGCATCAAGCGCATAGACATTGCCATCGTAGCTGGCAAAAAATACGCGGCCATCATAGACCGCGGGAGACGAAGTGACGCGGCTGCCGGTCTTGAATTTCCAGCGTTGCACGCCGTCGGCAATATTCACGGCATACACGTAATGGTCGTTGCTGCCGAAGTACGCGGTGCCGTCGATCACGGCGGGCGTGGAAATGACGGCCGCATCCGTTTTGAATTTCCACTTGATCCCGTGCAGCAGGGGAACTCCCGGTTGCCGGTAGATGCCGCTGTGCTGAGCGTCGGCGCGAAATACGGCAGGGGATTGTGAGAACGCTGGTACGGACAGGGAAGCGCACAGCAGCGCGATCAGATACTTCATATAGTCCTCATTTGGCCGAGAGCCGAATCACGCTCCCTCATCATACGCGCCGCCGGTTTCTGGGCAATCGGCGGCAAAATTGCGCGTGACTTGGAATGAGTGGGCGCGAGCCATCTCGTGCACCACCAGAATCTTTGCAAACTCGGCAGTTAATTCAATTCTAGTTTGCGGCTGCTCCTAAGAGACTATCGCCACGCGACGAGATTCTATCGGCGCGCAACACACACTCTAAAGGAGTCAGCATGAACAGCTTCACCCTCATAGCCGTGGGCAACCTCGCCAAGGACCCGGAGCACGCCATCAAAGGCGATACCAGTTACGCCCGATTTTGCTTGGTCGGCAACGACTACGCGGGCAAAGACGAGCGCGGCAACGCGCGCGAGGTGATCACCAGTCTCTGGTTCACGGCATTCGAGAGTCTCGGGGAAACCATCGCGAAAAACGCGCGCAAAGGCGATCAGCTCATTGTCCAAGCGCAGATTCGTGCCAACAACTGGACTGACCGGGAGGGTGAGAAGCAATACGATCACTCCTTCGTCGTGCATAGTTTTCGATTCGGCGCTCCCGGTCGCGCGAAACGTGAAGAGCTGGCTTCGCGGCGGGGCGAAAATGAAATCGGCGCGCTGGAGACGGAGATTTAATATGCTGCAGCTCCCGCCTCGCGAGCTTGCAACTCGCGGACTCCCGCACTCGGCGCTGGCTGCCGGGCTCGCTGCGGTGTTTCTTGCGATGATCTGCGCGCCCGATCTGGCGATGGCGCAAGCCTCGCCGTTCATGACCGGTGCAAGTTCTCTACAGACAAACATTTTGGCGTGGTTGACGCCGGTTGCGATCATTCTCGTGATGGTGCTGGGCGGCATGGCGATGGCAAATCGCATGTCGTGGGGGTGGTGTTTGGGCGCGATTCTGGGAATCGCCATCGGCTTCGGAGCGCCGCAGATCGTAACCTGGGTTCGCGGAATGTTTGGGGTCTAGGGCACGCGCATGAACGCACGCAACGCAGGCCTCACGGCCGATCCGATCTTCGTCGGCGCAACCCGGCCCTCAATGCGCTGGGGTGTCACTTACTCCGCGCTGCTTTTCAACATGGTTTTCACGATGGAGGCATTTCTTCTTTCGAAAAATCTGCTGACACTGCTGCTGTGCGCGCCGATTCACGGGGTGTGCATGCTGCTCTGTGCCCGAGACGCGCGGTTCTTCGATCTCGTGCTCCTGTGGGGACGCACCCGATTGCCGGCGCTATTCGCCAATCTACGAGTGTGGAAGGCAAGCAGCTACAGTCCGTTGGTAATCGACCTCCCGAACCGCCGCGGGCGGCGCGACCGGCGCGGCTAGTCATGGGTTCATTGCATCGTCCTGCCATTTTGCATCGCGAAATCAGCGCTGCGGAACGGATTCCTTATGTTGCTCACGTGGCGCCCTCGATAGTCCGCACGGAGTTTGGCGACTACATCCAGGCGTTTCGCATCGGCGGTGCAAGCTTCGAGAGCAGCGATGATGATGAGCTCAACAATTGGCACGAGCGCTTGAATGTACTGTGGCGAAATGTCGCCGGCCCGAATGTGGCGCTGTGGACCCACATCATCCGTCATCGCGCCCGAATCGATGCGGCGCCGCCCCCGAGCCCTCAGACTACCGGGACCTTCGCCGACGGACTGCATGAGAAATACCATCATCGTCTCGCCAACGAGACACTCATGCTCAACGAGGTCTACCTGGCGATCGTGCATCGGCCGACGGCCGGAGTGGCGACCGGCCTGCTATCGAAAGCGCTGGTGCGGGCGCAGCGTACGGGCTCGAAAATGGCGCTGCTCGATGCGCTCGATGCTTGCGAGAAGTTGGGCCAGACGTTGCGGGCTTCCTTGGCCCGCTACGATCTTGAGCCGCTCGGCGTCTACCGCGCAGGGGATGTTTCTTGCTCGTCGCTGCTCGAGTACCTTGCATTCCTCGTCAACGGCGAGTGGCAACGCATGCCGCTGCCGTTTGGGCCTGTGAATCGGGCGTTGGCAACTTCGCGCCTGCTGTTTGGCACCGAGGCAATCGAATACCGCCTGCCTTGCGGTACCCGGGTAGGCGGGATGCTCGGCATCAAAGAGTATCCGACGCCGAGCGCGGTCGGTATGTACAACCGGCTGCTGGCTGCCCCATTCGCATTCGTTGCGACACAATCCTTTGCGTTCCTGGCCAAATCGTCCGGCCAAGCCTTGCTGCAGCGTCAATTCAACCGAATGTTGAATGCCGGCGACTTCGCGGTGACACAGGCCGCCGAACTCAAAAACGCGCTCGATGCGCTCACGAGCAATGAATTCGTCATGGGTGACCATCATTTCTCGTTGCAGATCATTGCCGACGTCGCCAATGCCGCAGGCAAAAGCGAGGAGGGCGGCAGCACTCGGCTCAAGCCGCTGAATGATGCCATCGCGCTGGCGCGCAGCTGTCTTGCCGACACCGGAATGTTGGTGGCGCGCGAAGATTTGGCTCTGGAGGCCGCCTTTTGGGCTCAGCTACCTGGAAATTTTCCTTTTCGGCCGCGCAAGGCGCCGATTACCTCTCGAAACTTCGCCGCAATGGCACCGTTTCACAACTATCCCGTAGGGCGTGCGCACGCCAATCATTGGGGGGATGCGCTCAGCCTGTTTGTCACCAGCGCACGTTCACCCTATTACTTCTCTTTGCACGCCAGTGATCCAACCGACCCCGACGGCGGTAGCCGCAAGGATACCGGCCACACACTCATCTGCGGACCCACCGGATCCGGAAAAACCGTATTCATCGGGTTCCTCATTGCCATGCTGAGCCGACAGGGAGCCACGCAGGTGATTTTCGACAAGGATTGCGGACTAGAGATTCTCGTGCGGGCGCTCGGAGGCGATTATCTGCCGCTGAAGAATGGAGCCGCAACGGGCTTCAACCCGCTGCAGTTGCCGACCACGGCTTCGAACATTGAATTCCTCAAAGTTTGGCTGCGCGAGCTGGCGAAGGGAGATTCTGGACCAACGCCGGAATCGCACGCAGTGCGCCGGGCGGCCGACTTGGATCAAGCGCTGCGCGGCACGTTGTCGCTCGAGCCGGCAGCGCGACGCCTTTCGCGTCTGGTGGAATTCCTCGATCCGACCGATCCCGAGGGCCTGCATGCGAGGCTCGCGCGCTGGTGCGAATCGCGCCGCGGCGACTACGCTTGGGTATTCGACAATGCACGCGACAGTGTGGTGGCGCGATTATCGGGAGCGGCATTGATCGGCTTCGACGTGACCGAATTTCTCGATCATAGCCTGACTCGTGCGCCCATTACGTTGTACTTGTTCCACCTGGTGCGCCAGCTCCTCGATGGGCGCAGATTCGTCTGCTGGATGGATGAATTTTGGCGCTTGCTCGCGGATCGGGCCTTCGAAAATTTCGCCAAAGACGGTCCAAAAACGTGGCGCAAACTCAACGCCGTGATGTGTCTCGCGACGCAGAGTCCGAGCGACGTGCTGGACAGCCCAATCAGCCGCACCTTGGTGGAGCAAACGCCGACCAAAGTCTTTTTCCCGAACGCCGATGCCGATCTCGCGGAGTACACGCAAGGCTTCGGTCTTACGGAGCGTGAATTCAGATTGATCAAAGAACAATTGGAACCCGGTTCGCGCTCCTTTTTGATCAAACAGGCGCATCACAGCGTGGTGTGTCAGCTCGACTTGAAAGGTTTTGACGGCGAGTTGGCTGTGATTTCCGGCCGCGCTCGTCACGTGCAGTGCATGCGGCGGATCATTTCCGCAAACGGCGCGGACCCCAAAGCATGGCTGCCGCAGTTTCTTGCCGAAACACACTCAATGACAGGAGAATCCCATGCGATGTCTTAAGATTCGATTGCTTGGCGCCTGCATCATCGCTTCATTCGCGGTCGCGCCGGCGGCGTGGGCACAATGGGCGGTTGTCGACGCGCCAGCCATCGTACAGCTCATTCAAGAAGTACAAACGACCGCGCAGCAGCTACAGACGGCAAAAGCCCAGTTGCTTCAGGCGGAGCAGGCTCTGCAAACCATGACGGGCGATCGGGGCATGGAGCAACTGCTCGGTGGAACGGTGCGCAACTACCTACCCTCGAACTGGACCCAGGTCACGGGCGCGCTTCAAGGATCGGGAGGGTTCAGCGCTCTGTCCGCCGAAGTGCAGAGCATCGTTGCGGCGAATACCGTGCTGTCCCCGCAACGCCTGGCAACTTTGTCGCCGGGCGCTCAGCAACTCATTCAAAATTCACGCCAGTGGAGCGCCATGCAGCAGGCGCTGTCGCATCAGGCCTTGTCGAACGCCAGCAGTCGCTTCGCGGCCATTCAGACTCTGATTGCGGCAATCTCTTCGGCCAGCGATCAGAAGGGCATTTTGGATCTCCAGGCCCGGGTCAGCGCGGAACTCGGCATGCTGCAAAACGAGCAAACCAAGGTCCAGATCCTCAATCAGGCGACTCAAGCACAGGAATTGTCGATGCGCCAGCTAGGCAGAGAGCAGGTCATCGATGAGCACGGCAGCTTCGCCGCTCGTTTTCAACCCGCCCCGTGAGCCGCAATGGGATTTTTTGCAACATTTTGGGCATGGCTGAACGGCCAACTTGCCGCCTACATCGGCGACAATACCTCGCGCCTCGCCGGCGCTTTGGAACCGGCGGTGCTCACGCTGGCGACCATTTATGTGATGGCGTGGGGCTATCTGCACCTCACGGGGAAGATTACCGAGCCATTCGAAGCAGGCCTCAAGCGTATCGCCATGATTGCGCTGATCCTCGGCGTCGGTCTGCGACTTTGGCTCTACAACACGGTAATTGTGGATACCTTTTACAACGCACCGTCACAACTCGCCGCTGCCGTGGTCGGCGCCGGAGATCCCGTCGGGACCATTGATGCGATTTGGAACAGCGGCGGGACGGTCGCGGGCAATCTTTGGGACAAAGGCGGCCTGCTATCGGGGGATTTTGGTTTTTATCTGGCCGGTGCCGTCGTCTGGTGCCTGGTCGGTACGCTCTGCGTCTACGCCATGTTCTTGATCGCACTCTCGAGCATTGCACTCGCCGTCCTTCTGGCGTTGGGGCCGCTATTCATTGCAGCGCTGTTTTTCGGAGCAACTCGTCGATTCTTTGCCGCATGGATTGCCCAGTTGGCCAATTACGCACTCATTACCGTGCTCACGGTCATGGTGGCCGCGTTGCTGCTTCGAATAGTTCAATCCTATGCGGCGCAAACCGCTGCCAGAGGCACGGCAATTTTGACAGTGGATGCGTTGAATATGGTGTTGATTGCGTTGCTGGTGTTTCTGGTGCTGCGCCAGGTAATGCCCGTTGCTGCCGGCTTGGCCGGCGGAGGCTCGCTCAATTCCTTCGGTGTGGCTGATCGCGGTCTGTCCTGGGCGGCGAGAAAGACCACGGGCATGGCGGTTCCGGCCCTTGGTATGGCCGCGCATCTTGCGGCAAACGGCGTTGGTATTGCCGCTCAGGACGGCGGGCGGGCGATGCGCGCGGTCGCCGCTCGAACCAGTGTGGGCCTGCAAACGCTGGCACGTGGTTGGCGTAACTGGAATCGATAGGTCAATCCACCATGGAGAGCGAGATGCGTTTGGTTATCTTGTTCACGCTCGCGCTTTGCGCGTGTTCATCACCGCCGGTGCGATGCGACAAACATCTTCAGCCCATCAATGCACCGGCGGCGAAGCAGCCCGTTGCCGGCTCCGGAACTGCGCCGTGACGGCTGCGCCAGAGGCGCAGGCCTATTTTGAGGCGGCGGAAAGCTGGGACGCGGACCGCGCCGCGCAGTTTCGGCGCAATAGCCGGATTGCCTGGCGGGTCGCGGCCGCCGGATGGTTTTGCGCTGTTGCCGGTGCAGCGGCACTGCTCCTGCTCATGCCCTTGAAGGAGGTCGTGCCGTACCTGGTGCGGGTTGACGGCAGTACGGGTATTGTCGATGTGGTGCCGGTGCTGCCTGGCCGCGCGACGCCCGAGGAAGCGGTCACTCGATATTTTTTGACTCACTACGTAACCGTGTGCGAGCGCTTCAATTTCTCCACCGCCGAAAGCGACTATGAGGAGTGCGGCGCCTTTCATTCCGCACAGCGCAACCAGGCGTGGTATGCCCTGTGGACCTCGAGCAATCCAAATTCGCCGTTGAACTTGCACAAGGATGGCAGCAGCGTGCGTGTGCAGGTCAACTCCGTGAGTTTCTTCACGCGCGCGAGTGGATTGTCGGACCTCGCGCAGGTGCGCTATCTCAAAGCGGCTCGCCAGGGGCCCGGTGCTGAGGAAACCTTTACCCACTGGGTCGCAACCGTTCAATACGCCTACGGCGAAGCGGCAAAGGATCCGAAGACGCGCCGCTGGAATCCGCTGGGCTTCAAGATTCTCGATTTTCGCCCGGAACCCGAAGTCATTAGCGAGGCCGTCCGATGAATGAACAGGCGTCTCTTAAGATGGGTCCGCTACTGGTGCTCGCGCTGACGGCGCTCGTCCAGAACGCAGGGGCATGGGCCGAAACGACGCCCGCGAAAGGCGGCGTCGATACTCGCATTCGAGTCGCCGCGTACGACGGCGCTGAGGTTTACAAGTTGCGCGGCTTGGTCGGCTATCAGATCGATCTGGAATTCGAGTCAGGCGAGACTTTCGTGGGCTTGGGCGCCGGCGATATGGAAGGCCTGTCGTTCGTCGGCCAGGAAAATCATCTATTTCTCAAGCCGAAGGCGCCGAAAGTCGCGACCAATCTGACGGTACTGACGACGCGCCGCCACTATCACTTCGACTATGTGGCCACGGCGCAACGACCGAATGATGACGACATCATCTATTCACTGCGATTCACTTATGCAGAGATGCCGGCCAAGCGCGATGCTGAGGCAGCGGCAAAACAGCTGGACTCACAGCTCGACAATGCGTCGAGCCATCGGCCTCATAACATCGACTACTGGTATTGTGGGGAACCTTCCCTCCGGCCGATCGGCGCGTCGGATGACGGAGTCCACACGCGTTTGAGTTTCGCGGCGAATGCCGAATTACCCGCGATTTTCCTCCGCAATGCCGACGACTCGGAGTCGCTCTTGAACTTCAGCGTCGATGCAGGTGATGTCGTCATTCATCGGGTGGCACAGCGCTTTATCCTCCGCCGCGGAAGTCTTACCGGCTGTGTCGTCAATCGCGGGTATGCGGGCGGCGGCAACAGACTGGAATCCGGCACGGTGGCCCCGGAGGTCGAACGCCGGCTTCAGGGAGGGCGCGTTCCATGAACCATCAGGAATCCGAAGACACTGCGGTTCGCGGCGAGCGTGACAGTTCGATGCTGACTCGCGCGCCTTCGGTGCAGTCACGCATCAGTAATCTTCTCGCGATCGGCTTGATGAGCGTTCTCGGTCTGGGAATGCTCACCTGGTACTACGCCAACGCGATGACGCGTCAAAGCCGCGCCCGGGCGAATGTCCAGGCATCATCAGCGAAGCGGGCGCAGGGCGGGGACTTGCCTTTGCCAAGCTTGGGTAGGATCAATCCTCCGGTGGCAGAAAAGCCCCCGCCGCAAGATCCGGCACCGCAGGCGGCTGCTACATTGACCACACCGCTGCGCGAGGTTCCCCTCGAGGCCGCACCCAGCGTCACTGCCTACGGTGCAACGCCGGCAAAAACACCGGCGCAACTCACGCTGGAACGCCAGCTTTCGGGAGCCGTCTTCTCGCAGAGCTCCGTGCAAATGGCACCGGCCGCCGCCACATTGCAGCCCGCCGCGGCGCAGGAGCCCGGAGAGTTGAGCGCTCTGCTGCGGCCCAGCGTCACGACCGCGGTGAGTGCCCAGGTGCTGCCGACACAGCGGCTACTGCTCCCCAAGGGCGCGTTTCTCGACTGCACTTTGGAGACAGCCATTGATTCCACTTTGCCCGGCATGACCACCTGCGTCACGTCAACCGACACTTTCGGCGTTGATGGAGAAGTCGTTTTGTTGGAACGGGGCACCAAGCTTGTTGGCGAGACCCGCGGCCAAGTACAGCAAGGCTCCGCGCGAGTCTTTGTCCTGTGGAACGAGGCTCGCACGCCAAGCGGCGTGGTGGTGCCGCTGGCCTCGCCGGGAGCCGATGAATTGGGGCGCTCAGGCCTCCCGGGAAGCGTCGATCGTCATTTCTGGGAGCGCTTTGGCGCCGCGGTGTTGGTCTCGGTGATCGACGGTGCCATCCAAGCAGCGGTTCAGTCCAGCCGCGGCAACAACGGCACGGTCATCGTGAATCCTTCCTCGACCCAGGATGTCATGACCGAGGTACTGAAAGGCACGATCAACATCCCGCCCACTGTGGTGAAACATCAGGGCGACAGGATACAAGTACTTGTCGCGCGCGATTTGGACTTCCGGTCCGTCTATGAACTCAAGTCCCGCGCTGCCGGCCGCTAATCCGGCCTGCGAGACATCGGCGCTCGCATTGACACTGCGCGCGTTGCGGCCGTATTTGGCCGAGGATGTCATGGAACTGTGCATCAATCAGCCGCACGAGGCGTTCGTGGAAACTTCGGCCGGTTGGCGCCGCGAACGCCTGGCGTTCGCCGATTTTGACTGGTGCAACCGCTTGGCAAAGTTGATCGCCAATGCCAGCCAGCAGCGGATCGATTCGACCTCGCCGTTGTTGTCGGCATCGCTTCCGACGGGGGAGCGCGTGCAAATCGTCATGCCGCCCGCAACTACCCCCGGGTGCGTGGCCATCGCCATCCGCCGGCCCGCAGAAAAGGTCTGGAGTATCGAGGAACTGGCGGGCCGCGGGATTTTTCGACGTGCCAAGCCGGCGGGGAAACTGCTCGATGCGGTCGAACAAGAACTTCTGGCACTGCTGCAGCGCTGCGATTTCGAGGCCTTTATGCGACTCGCAGTGCGCAGCCGCAAAAACATCGTTGTCTCCGGGCCGACGGGCTCCGGCAAAACCACATGGACCAAAGCGTTGATTCGCGAGATCCCGAGCGACGAGAGACTCGTGACTATCGAGGACGCAAAGGAACTGGTACTGGATCGGCATCCGAATCACGTGCGCCTGTTTTATTCCAAAGACGATCAGGGAGTAGCGCGCGTCACGCCCAAGCAGCTGTTGGAATCCTGCTTGCGGATGAGGCCGGACCGGATCTTGCTGGCGGAATTGCGCGCCGAAGAGGCGTTCGATTACCTACGCAATGTCAATTCCGGACATCCGGGATCGATCACCAGTGTGCACGCAACCAGCGCTGAACTGGCGTTCGAGCAATTGATGCTGTTGATCAAACAAAATCAAGGAGGGCGGGAGCTGGCGCGCAGCGATATCAAGAGTCTGCTCTATCTGCTGGTCGATGTGGTCATTCAGTTCGGCGTCGAGCGTCACGAGCGATTCATCAAGGAAGTCTGGTATCAGCCGGAGCGCAAACGAGGATGATGTACGCGCATGACTGACCGCAGCGTTACGTTAGACGATGCGACCATGAAAGTGGGCCTGCTCATGGAAAGCGCGCAGGTTCACCAAAGATTGGTGGAAACCCAGTTGGAGAAGCTGCGAGCGCACACGCAAGATCTTGACGGTGTGGTTCGCGAGGAAATTCGACGCACGCTCGTGGAGGAATTGCGGGCACTGACAACAGAAGCCACGCTCGCGAGCCGGGCGCTTCAGAAGATCCGGGGCGCCGGCAAATTGCGCGGGGCCGCATGGAGTCTCGCGGCCGCTGTTCTCTGTATCGGAGGCGTAAGCGGCTTCGGACGCTGGGCGTTGCCCACGGCGGCCGAAATCGCCTCCCTGCGTGCGCGACGCGATGAACTCGCGGCAAACCTCGAAAAGCTTGAACAGCAAGGTGGCCGTATCGACTGGCGACGCTGTGGGGAGGCGCGGCGGCTCTGTGTCCGCGTGGACCGCAAGGCGCCCCCGTATGGCGAAAAGGCCGACTTCCTTGTGATTGAGGGGTACTGATTTTTATGAATCCAGTGGTGTTGACGGCAGTGCTTACCTTGACTGTCGCGTTGGGCGGGCGCCTGATTGCGCGCGGCACGCGCCAAGCCGGCCGCAAGTTTCACAAGCGCGGCGTCTTGATCGCCGATGGGACGCCGATGCAGCGCCGCAGCGCGCGCCGCAAGAGGGCCCGCCCGGAATTGCTGACGCTGGCCGGCGTTGTCATCCCGCCGAACGATGAAGTGAAGCATTTTAAGCTGATCGGCAGCACCGGTACGGGAAAGACCACGGCGATTCGAGAATTAATGGGGTCTGCGATAGCGCGCGGCGATCGGGCCGTGTTTGCCGATCCGGACGCCGGCTACTTGGAACATTTCTACGATCGGTACCGGGGCGACATCGTTCTCAATCCCTTCGAAGCGCGATCGGTGAAGTGGGATCTGTTTGCGGAAATTGAGAACAGCTTCGACGTCGATCAGTTGGCGAACGGATTGATCCCAAATTGCGATGACGCTTCCGCACGGGAATGGCGCGGCTACGCCCGCACGTTTTTGGCGGCAATTATTCGCCGCTGCTGCTTTTCCGGCGCCGCCAACACCCGGGATCTGTGGCGATTGCTGATGATCGCCTCGGCGGACGAAGTTCGAAATGCCGTGGCGGGAACTCCCGCGCAGCCCTTTCTCGATCCTGACAATGCCAGAATGTTCGGATCGATTCGCGCGGTGGCCGGCTCCGCAATGGCCGCATACGAGCACGTGCAGAACCAGCGCGGGGCAGCTTTTTCCGTGCGCGAATGGGTCAAGAATCGGAACCATTCGAGCCTTTTGTTCATTCCCTATCGCGCCGGTCAAATCGCCGCATTGCGATCGATGATCGCTGCCTGGATGCATCTTGCCATATTCGAGGCGATGAGCCGGCCCCAAGGAAGCGATCAGAAGTTATGGTTTGTCGTCGACGAACTCGATGCGCTGGGTGCAATTTCCGGCTTGAAAGATGCACTGGCGCGGCTGCGAAAATTTGGATGCCGCTGCGTCCTGGGATTTCAGGCGATTTCGCAGGTGAGTGCCACCTACGGCGCTGAGGCCCAAACGCTGGTAGAGAATTGTGGAAACACCCTCATTTTGCGCTGTTCGGCGAGCGAAAACGGTGGAACCTCGCACTTTGCCTCGAGGCTGATCGGTGAGCGGGAGGTATTGAGAGAACAGATTTCACGCGGGAGAGATCGTGAATCTGCATTCTTCAGCCGCGGAATGCGCCGCTCGCGCAGCGTCACCAATCATCATGTCACAGAAACCGCGGTCCTCGCCTCCGAGCTCGAACAGCTGCCCGACCTGTGCGGGTATTTCAAGGCCGCATCTTCCGCAACTTGGTGGAAGGTCAACCTCACGGGGTGCTAGCCATGCAATTGCCCGAAGCCAACATTCGCTCATCCAGTTATATGGTCGCAGAAATGCAGGCGCGATGCCCGCAATGCAGCCGGCTTTGCCGCGTTATCGCGTTGGCGCTGCCGCGAAATCATGAAACGCTGGAGGAGGGCGAGTGGCAGAAGGTCGACGCCAATGCCTTCATTTTTTTTATCGAAAGTCTGCCGCAAGCGATAAGCCAACTCCTGCTCGAGCGTTGCGCGGGATTCCGTCAAGCCTGCGATGCCGATTCGGCACAGCGCACTTGGGCTAATCATTGTCCGCATTGCGCAAGGATGTTCGGCGACGATGAGTTGCACTGCGAGCCCGGCGCCTTCATGCCGGGCGACGCCCTCGAAGCGCAGGCGATTTTGCTGACCCTCGTGGAGGAGCCCCTCAGCGCGCTCGCGGCCGGTTACGCATTGGAGCCGGAATTCTTTGCCTCGATGCGCATGCGTTGAGAGAAAATGGCCATCTACTTTCTCAACTTGACGACCTTCGGTCGTTCGTCCGGCAGCAGTGCCGTTAGCGCGGCCGCCTACCGCTCCGGCGAGCGAATCCACGACGAGAGGTCCGGGAGAACCTACGATCATTCCGGCCGTCAGGATGTCCTACACAAGGAAATCATGCTGCCAAATCAATTCGCGGCCGCCGATATGTCGTGGGCGACGGACCGCGGCAACTTATGGAATACCGCTGAACGGGCTGAAGTGCGAAGCGATGCTCGCGTGGCGCGCGAGTATCTGATCGCATTGCCCGCGGAGCTTTCGGCGCAAGGACGCATCAACTTGGTCGCGGGATTTTCCCGCGAACTGGTCGAGCGTTATCAGTTTGCGCTGGATATCGCGCTTCATGCGCCGCGCGACTATCCGGGCAGCGACCCGCGCAATTTTCACGCCCATCTGCTCGCAACCACGCGCGAGGTGACCCGCGAAGGACTGGGCGCGAAAACCGCCCTCGAATGGAGCGATACCCACCGGCGTCAGGCCGGCCTCGGGCGAGCCGTGGGCGAGCTACTGCACGTACGCGAACGTTGGGCTTTGGCGGCCAATTCGGCCCTGGAAAAAGAGCACATCAACCAGCGAATCGATCATCGCACGCTGAAGGCGCAGGGCATCGACCGCGAACCCAGGCCGCACATCCCGCATGCGGCATTCGAAATGGAACGGCGCGGATATCGCAGCGTAGTAGCCGAGCGGATCCGAGCGGAGTACGAAGCAAGGGTCCAGGCTCGCCTTCGTCGCTCGGCACAACATGAGCAACGCCTCGCCGGGACGAAGAGTCTCAAGGACAAGGTGAAGGAGGCTGTGCAGAGCTGGTTTCGGTCTTTGCAGGCGCACAGAGAGCCGCAGCCAAAAGGCTCTCGAGACTTGGCAAAAGGAACCTCTCAAAAGCGGAGCCTCCCGCGGACGCCTCAGGACACCCTCCGAAACGTAGCAAAGCAACCGGCGCAAGGCTCGGCTCTGCCTCAGGTGGCGCAGAAGGAGGTGCGGTCAAGAACCATCGACGATGGAGCAAGGCGAGCTGCCCTCAGGTGGGCTGAGTATCGGCAGGCACTGGGCCCTCAAAAAAGCTCCGATGAACTCGCAAAGGAGGCTGCGCTCAGATGGGCGGCTCAGTATGGACCAGTGGCGCGGGCGCTGCGGCAGCAGACGCAAACGCCGGAGCAGGTACAGAGGCCGAAGCATGGCCAGGAGCAGGAGCAGGCGCAGGAGCAGGCGCAGGAGCGGAAGCAATACGAGCTCGGTCCCGATTCAGCAAGGCCCGCACGCGGCCTCGATTTCTCGCTATGATCGACCGCGTCGCTTTCGCGTCTTGTTATGTCTATTCACCGGCCGGCGAGGCCGCGATTTGTGCTCGATCGCGGCTGCTGTGCGCGCTGCTCAAGCAAGGGGATGCGCGCTTCATGGTCAGGTACGCTGTGCGTGTACGTGAGCAAACGCAGTCGGCCTCGGTTCTCGCCGGCTTTTTTCTCTCCGGCGACCTGCTCGTGCCGGTACCCCGTAGCGCGCCCAAGGTGGGAGGCGCTTGGGCCGCCGCGGAGCTTGCGCAGGCGCTCGTTCAGGAAGGCGTAGGTGCCGAAACGTGGCCCGGACTGCACCGAATTTCAGCGGTACGCAAATCCGCGACATCCGCCAAAGGCGCACGGCCCAGCGTCGCGCGGCACTACGATTCGTTTCGACTTGCGCCGCCAAAAGTTCGCCCGGCGAGCGTAGTGATCATCGATGATGTGATTTCGCGCGGTCGGACCTTGCTGGCAGCCGCGGCCCGCGTCCGCGAAGCATTTCCCGAAGCGCAGATTCGCGCATTCGCGTTGCTTCGAACGCAGAGTTTTGTCTCAATCCTGCCAACCTTGCTCGAACCGTGCCGGGGGGAGATCCGCTGGATGGACGGAGACGCACGGCGAAATCCTTGAAATCCGGGCAGCCCGAGCCTCCTCTATAATGCGCAAAGATTGCGCATCGACGCCAAAACCACGCCCGCCGCCCGGCCGTTCAAGGAACTGGCGCAGCGCGAAATCGCCCTGCGGCTGAAGCGCGCATTCGCCGACGCCGACGGCTTGAGCGGCGCTCATTGCATTCATGAGCTATGGATGCGCGGTGCAATGTCTACTAACATTGAGGCTGCGCTCGAACAGCTATGGGCAAGAGCGGCGGCTTCCATCCCGGATTGGCTGCCGATGCGCTACATCGACTGGCTGCCCATGGTCTACGACACCTCGTTGAGGTTTGAGTCCTCGGCCAAGGGGCGATCGAATATCTACTTGGTGCTGTTGGATTTTAGCGATCGCGATGGTTCGTACGGCGTTTACGTCGGCATGAGCAAATACAGCCCGGCGCAGCGCTTCGATCAGCACAAGGCAGGGATACGTGCGGCGGGGAGTGTACTGAAACGGGGCATCGAAGTGCTCACGGGACCGACTATGCATCTGCAATACATCAAGCGCAGTGAAGCTGCGCGCATTGAGGGCGAGCTGGCGCAGGCTCTTTCCGCGGCTGGTTTGCGTGTTAAGGGCGGTCACTGATGATACTCATCGGCATGTTCGATTCGCCGTTCGTGCGGCGAGTTGCGGTCAGCATGAATCTGCTGAGAATGCCTTTTGAGCACCGCAACTGGTCTGTGGGCAAGGATTTCGAGCTGATTCGGCAGTTCAACCCACTCGGCCGGGTTCCCGCACTCGTGCAGCCGGACGGCGATACGTTGATCGATTCTGCGGCAATCTTGGATTTCCTTGATGAAGCGGCCGGTCCCGAACGTGCGTTGCTGCCCCGCTCCGGCGAGTTTCGGCGCGATGCCCAGCGTATCATCGCCACGGCCCTCGGCGGCGCGGAGAAGGGCGCAATGCAGGTTTACGAAACTGCATTTCGTCCGCCCGGGAAACGCTACCGTCCATGGGTCGAACGCTGCCATACCCAAACGCACGCCGCCCTGGGGGAATTGAACCGGCATTGCCAGGTGCGCGGCGAAGATTGGCTGATCGGCAATCGAATCACGCAGGCCGATGTGACTGCCGCCTGCGTCTATACATATTTAAGCGATGCTTTGGGGATCAATCGAGACGTCGTGGTGTACCCCGCCTTGAATGCGTTGGCCGCGCGATGCGAAGCGATGCCCGAGTTTCTACTCTCCAAACCCGATTGGTTCGCACCTGGTAATTCTTAGGGCGCGCTATAAAACCTCGGGCTACAATCACCAGATGATCGTGGTCCACCATCTTAATAACTCGCGCTCGCAGCGGGTGTTGTGGTTGCTCGAGGAGCTTGGGATTCCTTATGAAGTGAAGCGCTACGAGCGGGACCCCAAGACCATGCTGGCGCCGCCGTCCCTGCTGGCGATTCATCCCCTGGGAAAATCACCGGTAATTGTTGATGGCGATGTCACGGTCGCGGAGTCCGGCGCGATCATCGAATATCTGGTGTTCAAGTACGGAGACGGACGCCTGATGCCTCCCGCAGGCACGGCGCAGCGTCTGCGCTATACCTACTGGCTGCACTATGCGGAAGGCTCGGCCATGACGCCCCTGCTGCTGAAATTGGTATTTGATCGCGTTGCCACGAATCCCACGCCTTGGCCAATCAGTGCGATTGCCCGGCGCATCGCCGCGACTGTAACCCATGCCTACATTGCGCCGAACTTGAAGCGACATTTTGATTTCATTGAGGGGGAGCTCGGCGCACACACCTGGTTTGCCGGGGAACAATTCACGGCCGCTGATGTGCAGATGAGCTTTCCTTTGGAAATCGCCGTGCAACGGGCCGGGCTTGACACCACCCGTCCGAAAGCAATCGCTTTTCTCGAGCGGATCCATGCTCGTGACGCTTATAAGCGCGCGCTCGAACGCGGTGGAAAGTACGACTACTAGTCAAACGCCGCATGTGCAGCCTGCAAAAAAAGATCAGCAGGCTGCTGTCAGGCTGCGCTGCTCGAACTGCCGACCTTGACGATGATTCCGCTGTCGGCCCAAGCCCCCAACAAGCCGGCAGCGGCGGCGGGGATTTCTTCTTGCGGCAGCAAGGCGCCCAAGTCATCGCACAATTGTGCGAAGTTGCGGCCGCCCAGTGCCGCATCGAGGGCCGCCGACTCCACGGCGTTCATCGATCGAAAATAATTCTGTAAATCTTGCCGCCACAGCAGCCACGGCACCGGCGCAGGTCCGATTTCCGGTCTCGGCGGCGTCTCGTCTTGACTCATCGCCTTCCAAACGACGGCCGTGTTCCAACTGAACGCCAGACGCTTGAGCGAGGGGTGAAACATGAGCGTGAGCGCGCCCCACGCCGCAGGCTCGATGCCGGACAGCGCGGAGCGCGGCAGGGACGGGGCATCGGGCGCATCGAACACCTCGGCCAGCGTCCATTCGAGCAGCGCGACTTCCGAGAGAATCGGCGCCTCGCTATAGGGGCTTGCGACAGCGAGGAAATCCGCCAATTCGCGTCCGTACCAGCGAATCGAGCGGAACACCGAGGGGTGCGCCGCGACGTAGGCGTAACCCAATTCGACCCAGGCCTCATCGCCCAGCAGCCCGTGTAGAACGGGATAGGTTTCATGCAGGGCATCGACGAGGCGCACCTGATAGGCATTGCGATATATCGCCAATCGATCCGCCGCCGGCAGCGGCGGGGCATCGACGATGGCCGCGGTGACGGCGCTTTCCTCGCCCAACAGATGTCGCTGCATGTGCACCTGCAGCTCGCGCAGCGGAATTTTCTGGCTGTTCAAGCCGGCCACGCGGAACACTCAGACAGGCTCGCAGCGAGTTCCCGTGCCACGCCGAGTTCCGCAACCAACTCGCCTAATTCAGGAATATTGTCGTCGCGTTCGATCATGGTCGGTACCTCGCCAAAGATCGTGAGCGCTTGACGGTATAAATCCCAGACCGGCTCGACGATGGGATGGTCGTGCGTATCGATCAAGTGGCCGCCCATATTGCTGTGCCCGGCCAGATGGAACTGGCGCACGCGCGATTTCGGCATCGCCTGCAGATACTTTATCGGATCGAAGCCGTGATTGACGCTGCTGACGTAGATGTTGTTGATGTCGAGCAAGATGCTGCAGTCCGCGCGCGAGGCGACCTCGCGCAAGAATTCCCACTCGCTCATCTCGTCCGCGTGAAAACTGAGATAGCTGGAGACATTTTCCAAGAGAATCTGCCGGCCCAAGGCATCTTGCACCTGACCGACGCGTTCGACCACCGCGGCCAGGGCCTCTTCGGTGTAGGGCAGCGGCAGCAGATCGTGCAAATTGCGTCCTTCGACGCCGGTCCAGCACAGATGATCGGAGATCCAGTGCGGTTCGATGCGCGCGGCCAGGCTGCGCACCGCGCGCAAATAATCGAGATCAATCGGATCGGTGCTGCCGATCGAGAGCGAGACGCCGTGCATCACCAATGGAAAACGCTCGCGGATACGCTCGAGATATCTAAGCGGCTTGCCGCCCGGGACCAGATAGTTTTCGGTGATGACTTCGAGCCAATCGATCGCATGGGGCTCGTTTAGGATGGCCTCATAGTGGGGAGTTCGCAGGCCAAGGCCGAAGCCGGAAATTTTCATCGAGATAGGGCCGGGCGGTGAAGCCCGGCCCCCAAAACACTTAAGCTCTTAGCTCTTCGCCTTCGCCTTCGCAGCGGCGCAAGCTTCCTTGGTCATGGACACGAAGCCCTGACCCTTGCAGCTGTTCATACCCTTGCAGCTGTTCTTTGCGGACTTGCACTCGGAGGTCCCCTTGCAGGAATTGACGCCCGTACACTTCACGGTGGCGGCATCCGCTGCGACGGCAGTGGTGCTGATTGCGGAGGTGAACAGCATGGCGGCAGCGGCAGCCATGGCGGCGCTCGACAGTTTATTGATCTGCATTTTCTGATTCCTTCAATAGTTTTAGAACGCAGCGGAATTGCTGCTCATGTAAAAGACCCGGCCAACGTACCCATTATTACCCGATTATCTAAGCTGATGCCTGTTTCAATCCGGCGACAGCGCGCACCGGCGGGTACCGAACAATGCGCCATAAATGACGGTTTCTTAATGTTGGGGTGGGCTGCATCCGATCGCGCCGGCGGCTCGAAAACCATCTTAGGCGCCCGGCTGAATCGACCCTATTTTGAGCCGCAGTTTCCGCCGCAACCGCGCTGCTTCTACTGATCGCGCTCGAATTCCTGCTGCTCCATGATAGTGGCTACCTGCACTTGACTCCCGCACATTTTCTTTGTGAATCGAGATCCCACAATGGGTTCTTCCCGGCAATACACCGTTACGCCATTGCGAACCTCCGGGCGCCACCCGGCCAAAATCGCCTTTTTCGTGAACGCTTTACTGTCGACCGCCTTGCCTTCCGCGGCGACCGCCCACTTTCGCCGCGGCCGTAGCCGCAGCGTCCGCATCGGTCGAATCCGAACTACTGGCGGGCGTTGCGTCCGCGGCGGCCGCCGCTTTCGCCGGGTCTGTGGTTTGCTGCGCAAAGGCGATACCGCCGGCGGTCGCCAATATAGCCGCCAGTATCAGAGGGAGAATTTTTAAACTCATGACTCCCTTATCCTTGTTATCGGTTGGTCCCCATGCTCATACGGGACTTGCCGGACATGCTATCAACGTTGCCGCAATAATCGGCGCCATAACAGCCGCTCTTGACCGCCGCATCCCGCGCGATTTGCAGCTGCGTGAGGTATGCCGGGAACTGGTCTTCTCGCACGCAGCGCTTGTTTGTAAATCGTGTGCCCTCAATGGGCACCTCCTTGCAAAATACCGGGATACCGTTTACGACTCCTGGGCGAAAGCCGAACTGCAGCGCCTTTTTGCGATCCACCGGCGGTGGCGGCGCGACTGCCGGTGTCGCGGATGCCGTCGGCGGTGAGGGAGCCGCAGCAGGTGCCGGCTTCCCGGATGCACTGACGGGTGCGCTGGCGCTCTGTACCGCCGGAGTCTCCTTTGACGCCGGTTCGTCCGCGTAGCCCGGCGCGCAAGCAACAGACGCCAGGACACACATCGGCACCATCAGAAAGTTTGCGATTCTCACGCCGGCCCCGCAACTGAGTTTCAACACCATTACGGAATACCTCCGCATGAGGGGCGAAGCGGCCAATCTTTCCTAGTTGCTGGCATTCCCAGTCTGCCCCATCTTCATACCCCCACAGTTGAATTTGCCCTGGCATTGGGTCTCGAGGTTGTTCTCCAGCGAGTCACGCGCAATTTTCATCTGCGTCGCGTATTCATCGAATTCCTGTGCGCTCATACAGCGCACCAAGGGTATCCGGCTGCCGATAGCGGCGTCGTGCTTGCAGAACAGCGTATTGCCGTTATAAACCTCGGCACGGAAGCCAAACTCGTTGGCTTTCTTGCGCGCGTCCCGGGAGGCTTCGGCCTGGGTCAGGGTCCGGGTTGACATACTGGCCGCCCGCGCGTTGGCGTTCGCGGCGGCGGCCGCATTGGCCCTTGCGATCAGCGCCGCGGTTTCGTCGGCTTCGTTCGCCGAGTTGGTCGACGCCGCTGCTGGAGCGGCCGGCGTGCTCGCTGGCGGGGACTCCGGCGGCGCCCGTTGTTGCGCCGCCCACGAAGCAGAGGACGCGAAGGCGGCAATCACTAGAAAGGCAACCTTTGAATTTGTCACTGCACTCTCCCGCGCGCGCGAAGGCCATATCATAGTCGAAGTGCATCAGCTGGCGTTATCAGACATGGCGTGTCGCTTCGCGCACCACGGCGAATTGCTCCGCTGCGCGGTCAAGCCAGGCGAGTCCCCGCCTGATTTCAGCGCGGTGCAAGGCGCGAGCCGTATTTAACACATCGCGGCGCAACGCGGCGTCATAGCCGTGCTCCGGAGCCTTGGAGTAGCGGTGCATTTCCGGTCCCTCGACGATCGCGCGCACCTCAGGGATGCTGGTCGCCTCAATACCCAAGTGGCCAAGCACTGCCGCGAGAAGCGATGCGGGATTTGCCAGAAACTGATCGAAATCGACCCAAAGAACCCGGCCGCCGCCGGAACTCGCAGCCTGCACCAGCGCCGACATTTCGCACGCCCAGGACAGCGCCAGGACTTCGCCTTCACTGAGCGACGCAAGGTTCCACACCCGGGCGCCGATGCGCCGCTCAAGGCGCTGCAAGCGGCTCGGCGCGAGTATTTGTGCTTCCTGCCGCGAATTCGGGCCGCCCAGGATGGTCGCCAGATAGCTCTCCGGCGAGACGAACATCATGACGGCTTTCGGTTGCGAGGCGCGCGACAGGAGGCTGGCGGCGAGTTCAGACACAAAACTGGTCGCCTTGATCAGGGGAAGCTGCTGTGTTTCGAAGGTTCGAGACAAGAGTTTCACGCACCCCGTCAACCGCACTTCAAGATCTTTGGGGCACCAGGACCGAATAGGGGCTTCGCGACCCTCGAGCTGCGCGAAAGTGCGCAGCAGCGCCGGCTCGCGCAAAGAGAATATGCCGGTATGCGAACCGATGAGCCGTGACAGCAACGTGGAGCCCACATGACCGATGTGGAAAATGTATCCACAGCGCTCGGCGAGTTGGGCCGCATCGATCGCCGCCGCCACCTGCGGCCACGGCATCGCGCGGCTGACAGTTTGCGCATTGGCCAAACGGGCGTCGAGAAAGCTCGCGCCTTCATACTCGGATCTGCTCAAACGAATGAATGCCACACTGTCGCCGGGCAGGTCCAGCGCAAAAGGAAACAGCTCAGGGGAGCGGCCTAATTTCTCCGCAATGTCATCCATTTCAAGCAGTTTCGCACCACCCCGGTTCTTTCGCGAGTCCGCGTTTATACTTGGCCGCTCATCGCGATAAAATGGCAGGAAAAACGATGTTCCTTCAAATTGACAACTATCTGACGCCGGCAGAGGTGCAAGAAATTGCCGACCTTGCCCGCCAGGCAAAATTCGTCGAGGGCCGCCGCTCCAATCCGCACAATCACACCAAGGACAACGTGATTGGGGATACTGCCGATCCGACCGCACAGAAAGCATCGGCAATCGCTTTGGCAGCGTTGCAACGCAATGAGCAATCCCGGGATTTTGCCTTCCCACAGCGCATGGCGGTGCCGTCGCTGGCCCGCTACGACGTGGGCATGAAGTATGGAGCGCACATCGATGCGGCGTTCATGCCGCTGGGCCCGCAGCCGCTTAGATCCGATGTGTCATGCACCATGTTCATTTCAAATCCCAGCGATTACGAAGGCGGCGAGCTGGTCATTTACCTGGGCTCGGAAATCGTCCATATCAAGGGAAAGGCGGGTTCGGCGGTGTTCTATTCATCCACCAACGTGCATCAAGTGGAACCGGTCCGCTCCGGGTCACGGCTGGTGATGATCACGTTCATCGAAAGCCAGATCCCCGATCCGATGCAACGCGATTTGCTGTACTCCCTCGGCGAAGTGCGCGCCTATGAGGCCTCCAAGATGGAGTGGCGCACCCGCACCCAGCTCGATTACGTCTTTTCAAATCTGCACCGCATGTGGTCGCGGTGATGAAATGATTGGCCAGAACGACGATCGGCGCATCCGGCACCTGATTGAGACCGCCGCACAGGCTTCGGCAAGCGGCCGCGTTCAGGAGGCGGATCGCTTGATCCGTCAGGCCGAGGCTGAAGCGCCACGGCATCCCTTGGTTCTGAACGAGACGGCGAGGCGGTTGCTGCTGAGCGGCGATGCCGCGGGCGCGTATACGCTGCTCAAGCAGGCCGTCAGCGAGGAAAATTCTCAAGCATCGATCTGGCTGAATTTGGCCGCCGCCCTGCGCGGCCTCAAGCGAGCCGACGAAGAAATGGCGGCGATCGACAAAGTACTCGCGCTCGAGCCGCGCAACCTGCGCGCACTGCTGCAAAAAGCTTCATTGCAGGAGCTGCAGGGCCAACGGCGCGCCGCGGCCATGACCTACCGCCACGTATTGCAGAGCGTTCCTTCCGGCGCCCTGCCGCCGCAGTCGCTTCGGCCGATTTTCCAATACGCCTTCCAATTTGTCGCGGCCAACGACAAAGAACTCGAAGAATTTCTCGAATCGCGCCTCAAGCCGCTGCGAGAGCGCCATCAAACCGAGTCGCTGCAACGTTTCGACCGCTGCCTGGAGACGCTGCTTCGCAAGAAGCCGGTGTACCGCCCGCAGCCGACCTTCATGTATTTTCCGCGCCTGCCGGCGCTCGAGTTCTACGAGCGCAGCGATTTCCCCTGGTTGGACTCCATTGAAGCCGCAACCGATGACATCCGCGCGGAGCTCGTCAACTTGCTTCAGGAGGGCCCCGCCGTACTGCGGCCCTACGTGGATATTCCCACCGGAATGCCGCTCGATCAGTGGCGCGAGCTCAATCAATCGCGTCGCTGGGGCGTTTACTATCTGTGGCAGGAAGGGGTTGCCATACCGGATCACATCGCGCGCTTCCCACGCACCGTCAAGGCGCTCGAGGCCTGGCCTCGATGCGAAGTGCCGGGCTGCAGCCCGACCGCGGTCTTCTCCATTCTCGATGCCAAGACTCGCATTCCCCCGCACTCCGGCGTCTCCAATACACGTCTCATCGTGCATTTGCCGATGATCATCCCTCCGGGTTGCCAATTTCGGGTCGGCGCGGAAAGCCGCGAGTGGCGGCCGGGTAAGGCATTCGTGTTCGACGACACGTTCGAACACGAAGCCTGGAACGACAGCGACGTACCGCGGGCCGTGCTGATTCTCGACATCTGGAGTCCTCACCTGAGCATTGCAGAACGCGAGTTGGTGAGCCAGGTGAGCGCCGATGTGGGTGAATTTTACGGCACGGGCTCCTATCACGAAGGCGGCTCGTGAGCGAAGGCGGGGCTCGAGATCCCAAGGCCGATCATGCAACGCTCAGCGCGGTTCAGTCAGCCGCGCAGCGCGGCGCGCATGAAGAAGCGGCCGCCATGGCGCAGGCGGCGCTCGCGGATGGCCTCGAGCATCCGCTGTTGTTCAATGTCGCGGCTCTCGATCTCGAGATGCAAGGCCGCGTGGCGGGAGCGGAACAGCTTCTGCAACGCGCGGTCGCGATGGCCCCCGGCGATCTGGGCTCGCGCAATGCGCTGGGCCTGTGCCTGCTACGGCTCGACCGCCCCGAGGAGGCGCTGGCGCAATTCGACGCGATTCTCGCCATGAACCCTGCTCTGCCGTTCGCGCATGCGAGCCGCGGCAACGCTTCATTCGCGCTCGGTGCCGTCGGCAATGCCGAGGCAAGCTACCGGCGCACGCTCGAATTGGATCCGAATCACGGCATCGCGCTCGCCGGTCTCGCCCGCATTGCCATCAGTCGCGGAGCACACCGCGAGGCACGGGAGCTAGCGGAAAAGGCGCTGGCCGCGTTGCCCGGTTTTCCGGACGCGGTGATGAGTCTGGCCTCAGCCGAATTGGGCGAGCGCCAGGTCAACCGCGCGGAAGTGCGGCTGCGCGCGCTGCTCACCGATAGCCGCCTCGCGCCGGTCGAACGGGCGTATGCAACCGGGATCCTGGGCGACGTGCTGGACGCGAAGAGTTTGCCGGACGAAGCCTTCGAGGCTTATTCCTCTTGCAATCTGCAATTGCAGCGGGTCTACGCGGCGCGCTTTTCAGAAGGTCCCAGCGCACTCGAGTACGCACGTGCCTTGATCCACTACTTCGCGCGGCTGCCGCCGCAGTCTGCCCTGGCCACAGAGCCCATGCACGCCGCCGCGTCGGCCGAGGCTCCCCGCGCCGGCCCGCGGGAGCCGGCGAATCACGTCTTTCTGCTCGGCTTTCCGAGGTCGGGAACGACGCTGCTCGAAGTGGTGCTCGAGGGACATCCGGATGTGGTGAGCCTGGAGGAGAACGAATTGCTCCTCGAGGGCGTGCGCGAATTCATGCGGGGACCGTCGGGCCTGGACCGGCTAATGAGCGCGGGCGCGGCCCCGCTCGAGCGGCTGCGAGCCGCATACTGGCAGCTGGTCGCGAAAGCCGGGATCGACATGGCCGGCAAGGTATTCGTCGACAAGCACCCGCTCAATACCCTGAAGTTGCCGCTGATCGCGCGGCTGTTCCCGCACGCCAAAATCCTGTTCGCCTGCCGAGACCCGCGCGATGTGGTGTTGAGTTGCTTTCGCCATCGGTTTCAGATGAGTGCGCCGATTTACGAGATGTTGTCTTTGCAGGGCGCGGCGCGCTACTACGATGCGGTCATGGCCGCTCGCGGTCTGCCTGACGACCGCGCTCAAGCTCGATATGTGCCTGGTGCGGCACGAGGATGTCGTGACCGAATTCATGCGCGAGATGAAGCGCATTTGCGCATATCTTGGGCCTCGAGTGGGTCCCGGCGATGGGGGATTTCGCGTTGCGCACCCAAACGCGCGCGGTGCTGACGCCGAGTACCGCGCAACTGGTGCGCGGGCTCAATACCGAAGGACTCGGACAGTGGCGCCGTTATCAGGCGGAGCTGCTGCCGGTGCTGCCGCTGCTCGAACCGTGGGTGAAGCGCTTCTACTACGATCCGTGAAAGCGGCATGCGAGAGCTCATGGAAGGTTAAACCAGCAGTTAAAAGCGATGGTGATGCGTTCGCCCTCGCCCTCGAAGGGCTTCACGTCGTGCAGTACCCAGGACGGGAATATCACCAGTTCGCCCGCGGCCAAGCGCAAGCTGGCAATCTGATTGCCGATAGGGCAGCTGCATTGGCGATCCCGGCATCCACGTGCATGGAGGTCATGATCATCGGATTGACGAAGCTCAGCACGCCGCTGTCCGGCTTGCCGGGTCGTGCCGTCCCGGATCGACGCAGTACACCCCGCTCCAGGAAGCGTTCGGATGATTGTGAGCCCGAAAAAGCCGCCGCGCCGGGTGACGTGGAACCAGCAGTCGTTGTAGATCTGCAGCCGCTTGAGTGTCGGCAGGTCGTAGCTGTTAAGCTGGCCGATGACGTGAGCAGCTGATCCCAGCAGAAATCCTTCAACTCCTGCATGGCCGGGTCGGCGTCGCGGAACAGGTTGAAGTGGCTCTCGAACACCGCCGTATTGCGCTGGGTCAGCGGCCGCGGATTGGCGGCCGGCCGCTTTTTTCCAGTCCGAAGAGCAGGCGCTTCAAAGCCGCGTTGAGCCGCGCGTGCGCGGGGTACGGGCGAATGCGAACGGCACGGCAAACATGTTGACGAATTTGGGCGCGGGCATGAGGCGGATTGTATACTCTACCGATGACGCCAACGGCAGAGGCGGCCCGCACGGGAATAGGGCTTCACGAGCGGGCGCGCCGCATCTCGCTCCGGCGACCCGGCGGCGGCGCGGGGGGTCCTGGAGCAGCTGTCGCCCGGCGCCGCGCCATTTGCCGTTCTGGCTGAGCCTGGCGGCGGCGCTGCGCACGCTGGGACGCCGATGCGGAGCTCAACGCCCTTGAACGCGCGCTCGCCGTGAACCCCACCCACCTCGTGGCCCTCCTGCAGAAAGGCGCGCTCCCTAGATCTCATGCGCAAGCCGCGTCGCCGCCGCCGTGTACGGCCATGCGCTCCAGACCCTGACCCCGGTACCGGCTTGCCGCGCGCTGATCGAGGCGCACGTTCAGCACGCCGAAAAGAGGGTACGCGAAAATGCGACCACGCTCGCCGCAGTGCTCGACAGGCGCCTCGGCCCGCGCGCGCGCGGCCGGGGGCCGAGCAAATACGCTTTGAGCGCTGCCTGGACCGCATCCTCGGCCGCCGCCGCATCTATGTGCCCGAGCCCACCTCCATGTTGTTTCCCTTCCTGATAAACTACGATTGTTCCACCGCGATCTCTTTCCCTGGCTCCTGCCGTGGAGGCCGCCACCGATTCGATCCGCGACGAATTGCTCGTCGCGCTGACCGCCGACCACTCCGGGATCCAACCTACATCGCCTACAACGAGGGTCTGCCGCTCAATCAATGGCGAGAGCTCAATCATTCGCGCCGCTGGGGCGCGTATTTCCTCTGGAATCAGGGCCGCCGGAGCCCATGCATGTCGCGCGCTGTCCGCGCACCGCCGCCGTGCTGGCACAACTCCCGCAGGTGGACATCCCCGGCCGGGGCCCGACCGCCTTCTTCTCCATGCCTGGAGGCGCGGACCCGCATTCCGCCGCACACCGGCATCACCAACGTCCGGCTCACCGTGCATCTGCCGCTGATCGTGCCGCCCGGCTGCGCCTTCCGGGTGGGCGGCGAGATCCGCGAGTGGCGGACCGGAAACGCCTGGGTGTTCGATGACAGCATCGAGCACGAGGCCTGGAACGATTCGGATGCGGAGCGGGCGATCCTGATATTCGATGTCTGGAACCCGCAGCTCACGCCGCTCGAGCGTGACCTCGTGCGCGACGCCACGGTGGCGCTGGCGGAGTACAACGCGGCCGAGGCCGGCGCGGCCGGTGGAAGCGGGTGATGCGGCGGCTCTGGGCTCCTGGACCTCGAGCGCGGGCTGTGGGGGGTCCTCGGCGGCGGCCCTGCTCGTCCTCATGGTGCACGCCGCGCATGCCTGGGGGCCCCGTGTCGGACCGCTCGCGTGCCGCGAGCTGACGGACCCAGGGGCGCGCCTCGCTTGCTTCGACCGTGCGGCGGCGGCGCTTGCCGGCAGACCAAAGCCCGCCCCGGCCGCTGCTAGGCTCGCTCATTCGCGGAGGCAGTCTCACCCGCCGCGGCCGCTAAAAAAGCGGCGGTATCACCTGGGCCGGCGGGTCCGCCAAACCGCGCGGCCCCCGCTCCGGCACCGCGGATCCGGCTCCGGTGCTCGATCCTCAACAGCAATTCGGCTGCCCGAGCCGCACCCCCGTCGCGCAGCAGGAGGTGGCCGCGGGAACGCGCGCTGCCGACGCCAACCGCGAAAATCGAGGCGCACATCGTGCGCATGATGACGGCGGCGGAAATGGCCGGGTGGCGTTCACGCTCGACAATTCGCAGGTCTGGAATCCAATTGGAGCCGCAGGGCGAGTTGCTGGCCAAACTCGGAGGTGGGGTGACGATTTCCCGCGGCCCTCTGGCCGGATCCTATTGGATGCAGCCGAAATCCGCGCGCGGCTTCAAGGTCTCACGGCTGCATTGAGCCGGGCTCGCGGTGGGCTCCGAGCTCGATTCCCGCAGCCTCGAGTCGCGCCCGCAGCGGTGCGAGCCCTGCCGCGTAGCCCGCCACCGGTGCAGCGAGGAACCGTAGAGGGGCTGGCGTACCTGCACCGAGCTTTCTGTCTTGACGGGCGCCGGATTCGGTGGAATTCGAGACATGTGGCCTCGAAAGGCAGATCGACGGGCGAGCAGCCGCCGCGTCGTCGCCTCAGCTGCGTCACCACATCCTCGTAGGCCACGTCCAGGATGCGGCCCGGCAGATACTGTGCCAGTGCGCCATCAGGTGACGATAGTCCACGTAGAATTCGCCGATCCGCCAGGTCGTAGGCGAAGGTAACTGCCGTCGAAGCGGGTCCTGAAGATCGCGTGGCAGGCCGCGAGCGGATGCCGGGTCAGGTGCACGATGCGCGCATTCGGAAAGGCGCGCAGAATCAGCGGGCAATAGAGAAAGTTGGCGGTCTGCTTGTCGGAAAATCTGGGCCGTCGCCGCGCCGAGCCCGCGCTCGCGCCAGATACTCCCCCGCGATTGCCGCGCCGTCGAGATCGCCCAGCGCTGCGGCGAATCCGAGCCGGCCCTCCGACAGACCTGTCCAGCACTGCTCGGCCGCCGCGCCAATCGCTTCGGAAAGCGCAGTCAGCTCTCCGGCCGAGTGCACCTGGGAGTGGCTGCCCAGGATGCGTCGACCAGGGTCGTGCCGGTGCGCGGCAGACCGACGATGAAGATGGGCCGCTCGCCCGTGGTCTCGGCTGTCACGGGTTCCAGACGTCGGGAAATCCGGCGATAATGCGTCGATGACCCACGGTCGTGAGCAGTATCGTAGCGATCCCGCGCCGCTCAGTGCGTTGCCGGCGTCAGATGTCGCCAGCTTGCGGCGTGGTCGCCCAGGTCCTCGTCGGACTTCGCCAGCCCGAAATGCAGTATCGTGATGTCCGCCGATCCTGTGGGCGCGGCCGCCAAGCGCTTCCATGGCCGCAATCGAGTTGCGCTCCGCCGACTGGTCGCGTAGCTCCACCAGTCCCCCAGGGCGTCGGGATACCGGGGCGATCGTGCTAAGACCGCCTCATGGTCGCGCGCGGCCAAATCGAAGTTGCCGAGAAATCGGTGCATCTCGGCGCGCTTGGCGATGATCGCAAGGCTTTGGGGTCGGCCTCCACCGCGCGGTCATAGATCTCGAGCGCCGCGGGAATGCTCGCCGGCGTACACCAGAAAGTCACCGACGGCATCCAAGGGCGGCGGCCCCGCTGTCGCCTGCAGGGCCGCTCGTGGCGCTGGACAGCGCTTCGGCACGGCGACCGAGCGCCAGCAGGCATTCGGCCTTCTGCAGCAGGCATTGCACATCGTCGGGTACGTTGCGAGACGCTCCTCGACCAGGGCCAGAGCGGCTTCCTTGTTGTCCGCGAGCAGTGCCGCGATGCTGCCCAGGAGCCAGCCGGTCCGATCCGCGGGCCATGCTGTCCGGCATCCGCGCCGCCGCCGCCGCGGCCGTCCGAGATCGCCCCGCGCCATAAGTGCGCCGATTCCCTGTTGAAATCGGGAAGGGACGGGGTGCTCATGGTTATCCAGGTAAGAAATTCAAGGCGCAATCATGCGGGGGCTGAGCCGCGGCGTCCAGTCCATACCCTTTTGTTGCGTCAAGGCCACAGGAGTCAGCGCTAAACCGATTCTTGTGCTTCTCGGACACGATGTTATATTTCCGGCATCGATGCTAAATCCAGAGATGGCAAACGTCCGGGGAAACCAGAGTCGAGTGTCGATGTGCGAACGCCGCAAACCCGAGATGTTGGTCGCGGCATGCATATGCTTCCGCTGGATTCCGCGGAATGCTCTCGCGATCGCGCATCGCAACTGTAATTTTTGGAACAATCGCTAACCGGAGAGCCACGCAATGCTAAATAACAATCTGGGGAATCCTCGAATTCGAGTGGCGGTGCGCCTGGCACTGACCGGCGGCTCACTGGCTGCGTCCTTCGGTGTTGCGAACGCGCAAACGCGCCGGCCGCCGCGAACACCGACACCGCATTGCAAGAAGTGGTGGTGACCGGTTCGCGCATCTCGGTGCCGAATCAGGTGTCAATCAGCCCGGTTACCTTCGTCTCGGCGCTCGATATCCAGACAACCGGCGTGACGCGCGTTGAAGATCTCTTAAACGAGCTGCCGCAGGTATTCGCCTCGCAGGGTTCGAACATTTCCAATGGCGCAAACGGCACCGCGACCGTCGATTTGCGCGGCCTGGGCCCCAAGCGCACGCTGGTTCTGGTCAACGGTAATCGCTTGGGACCCGGCGACCATTCGGGTACCGGCGCGGCCTCCGACATCAACATGATTCCGGTGGAATTGATCGACAGCATCGAAGTGCTGACCGGCGGCGCCTCTTCGACCTACGGCGCGGATGCCGTCGGCGGCGTCGTGAACTTCAAGCTGAACGATCACTTCGAGGGCGTGAAGATAGTCGCCGATGCCGGCGTTTACAATCACACCAACACCAATACCGAAGGCGTCGAGGATGCGATCGCGGCCACGGCTTCCAGAGGCGCCCACACCGTCAATCCCGGCGCGCAGAAATCGCTCGCTTTCATCGCCGGTATCAATTCGGAAGACGGCAAGGGCAACGCCACCTTCTACGCCACGTACCGCAATGTGAATGCGGTGCTGCAAGTCGAAGTATTCCTACAGCGCCTGCACCTTGAATTCTGGCTACGCGACCACGAACTCCGGCAAGTTCTCCTGCGGCGGATCATCGACCGGCGTTCCCCGGCCGATTCGCCACCATCGGAGCCGGCATCGGGCCGCGCGAGCAACAACACCATTGGCCCCAACGGAACGCTGATTCCCTATACGGGAGCCGATGCTTATAACTTCGGCCCGCTCAATTTCTTCCAGCGCCCGGATGAGCGCTATACCGCCGGTGCGTTCTTGCACTACGATTTCAATGATCACGCGACGGTATACGCCAACACGATGTACATGAACGATAAGTCGCTCGCGCAGATCGCCTCCTCGGGCGCGTTCTTCTCGACATTCAATGTCAACTGCGCGAATCCCTTCCTGTCGTCGCAAGAACTATCCACTTGGTGCGGCGGCAGCACGGTTGGGGAGACCACGAATCTGTTCATCGGTCGGCGCAACGTCGAAGGCGGCGGGCGCGTGCATGATATCGAGCACATCGACTGGCACGTGGTGCTCGGCGTCAAGGGCAAGATCGTCGACGGCTGGGATTACGATGTCAGCTGGCAAAACAGCATCGTGAATTTGATCGAGTAGGCGCAGAACTATTTCTCCACCGCGAAGATCGACAATGCGTTCAATGTGATCACGGTCCGGCGTTTGCCAACGGCCCGAATCGGTGGCCGGAATGTTCAATCAGCGGAGCCGCCGTGCGTGCCTTACAACATTTTCTCGCTCGGGTCAAGTCACGCCGGCGGCGTTGGCGTACTTGGAGGTCCCCGGGCAGTTGACCGGACAAATCATCAAATGATGGGAACGCCAACATCACCG
The DNA here is from genome assembly GCA_963721095.1 of uncultured Gammaproteobacteria bacterium. GTDB lineage: Bacteria > Pseudomonadota > Gammaproteobacteria > Steroidobacterales > Steroidobacteraceae > Bog-1198. The sequence continues at coordinate 111,921 of CAVRHU010000007.1, forward strand.
GCGATCTGGGCAAGTACGGCGTGCAATTGCCGACCGCAGCCTCGGGCTTGAAAGTCAACTTCGGCGCTCGAATGGCGCGATGTCACGGTAAAAGACCAATCCCGACGAGGAATTCCAGTCGGCGATTTGGCGGGTTCGGGCGGCGACACGCCGCTGACCGCCGGCGGCATCATTTCTCGCGAGGCCTTCGTCGAAGCGCGCCTGCCGTTGATCGACGATAAATTCCTGGCGCAATCCCTGGCCCTGGAAGCCGGCTATCGCTATTCCGATTACAACTTGGGCTTCAAGACCAACACCTATAAATTCGGTGTCGAATGGTCGCCCATTTCGGATATGCGATTGCGCGGCAGCTTTCAGCGCGCGGTTCGTGCGCCAAATGTCATCGAGTTGTTCACGCCGCAAGTCGGTGGCGCTGGACGGCAACGAGGATCCCTGCGCGGGCACGGCGGCGCAGCTCGCCGCTAAGGGCATGACGCTGGCGCAATGCGTCGCAGCCGGGGTGCCTGCGGGTGCAATACGGCACGGTAACGCCGAACACGGCCAATCAATACAACGGATTGCTCGGCGGCAATCCGGCATTGCAGCCGGAGACGGCGTTGACCTCCTCGTTCGGTATCGGCTGGACGCCGTCGTTCGTGCCGAACCTGCGGCTGCAGGTCGACTACTTCGATATCAAGATCGAGAACGTCATCACGGCGATTGGCGCCGACACGATACTGCTGCAATGCATCAACAGCGGCAATTTCTGCAACGATATCCATCGCGATGCCAACGACTCCTTGTGGCTGTCGAAGAATGGTTACGTCAACGACGCACTCGCTAACATCGGCAAACTCGAAACCCGCGGCATCGACGTCGACGCTGTCCTACGGGTTCGATATCGGCCCGGCGGGCAAGATTCGCACGAACCTCATCGGCACTTATATCGATGAGTACATCGTGACGCCGATCGCGTCAACCGAGCACGGACTACAATTGCGCCGGACTTTACGGAGATACCTGCAGTTCCGGTGCCGCCAGCCGCCGATCCGATCTTCCGTTGGCGCCATACGTTGCGCACGACGTGGTCGACGCCCTGGCAGGGGCTCGACCTCACCGCGGCATGGCGCTACTTCTCGGCCATGAAGCTCGATGCGTTGAGCCCCAAGCCAAACCTGATCGGAGCCCCGGCGCACGGTCGCGAACGGCGGCATCTCCAGCACGGACGCGGCAATCAAGGCATACAACTACTTGGATCTGAGCGCCGCGGTCAAGTTGATGGACAAGATGACCTTCCGCGTTGGCGTCAACAACGTATTCGACAAGGATCCGCCGATCATCGGCGGATCCAACTTGCCGGGACGTTGCGGGCAACGGCAACACCTTCCCGCAGGTGTACGACTCGTTGGGCCGATTCATGTTCGCCCAGCTCACCATGCAGTTCTAAGCGACGGGCTTTTCTCGATGATGAGACGGCGGGCTTCAAGCCCGCCGTTTTTTTGCGCGACTCTTTTGCGCAGCCCCTCGCACCGCTCCTTGCACGCCCGCCGGTGCGCCCGGCGATCTGCAAAAAAAACCCCGAGCGAACTCGGGGCCGGGGTTTGACAACCAAACCGGAAATCTTTTATCGCACGCCTACGGTCCGCCGACGATCCTCAGCGCCACGCGCCGATTCTGCTGACGGCCATCAGCGGTGGTGTTGGAGGCGATGGGCAATTCCTCGCCGTAGCCTTTGGCGGTCATGGAGTTGGTGACGCCATGCTCTTTGAGATATTGCATCACACTCTCGGCGCGGCGTTGCGACAGCACCTGATTGTGCTGCTTGCTGCCGGTGCTGTCGGTGTGGCCTCGAACCTCAATGATCATCTGCGGATATTTCTTCAATGTGGCGACCCCGTAGTCCAAGCTGGGAATCGAATCCGGCAGCGGCTCCCAGCGGTCAGTCGCAAAGTGCACACGCTCGAGTTTGATCTCATCCTTGATCGTGCAGCCGACTGCGTCGACCCGGTCCCCTTTGGGCGTGTTGGGACATTGGTCGATCGAATCCGGCACACCATCACCATCGCTATCGAGCGGCGCCGGCGGCGGGGGAGGGGGAGGCGGGGGTGGCGGGCGGCGGCTCTTGAACCGGCGGAGCGGCTTTCGGCATCGGCGGCGGGGTCGGCGCACCGAACATGAAATTGAGCCCCACCGACAAAACCACGTCGCCGGGATTGTTCGGAATGTACAGTGCGTTGGAAATAAATTCCTTGCGATACTTGGCCTCGGTTCTGAGTTGTACGCGCGTGGGGCCTGTTTGATCACCCAAGCCGATCAGCGCGCCGCCGCCTGCCTCGACCAGCCATTGATCGTTGTTGGGACCATGGCCGCCCACCTCGTCGGTCATGCGTCCGCCACCCAACAAAGCGTACGGCCGGACCAGGGAAGAGACCGGCAGAAATTTGTACAACATATCGATCGACAGCGCGTTCAGCTTCTCGCTCGCGCCGGTGCCGGGGATCTTGAAGGCGTTCGGACTGAGATCGAGTTCCGCGGCGAAATTCGGCGCGAAGTTGTATCCCAGCGCGACTTGATATCCGGCACCGCTGTTGGAAAGTCGATTCTTGTCCAGGAACGTGTAGTTCGCCATCGGACTGATATAGACGGCGCCGGTATCATCGTAACCGTCGGCCAGAGCCGATCCGCTCGCGATGCACGCCGCGGCGATCGTGGCGCCCAAAATCTCTCGCTTCATAAACGCTGCTCTCCTCAACTGATTGCGTGGACGCAACGCCGCGAAAAACTCGGCAGCTAAGTCCACTGATTGAGCGTTGTTTATCCGCTACAACCTGCAACTTGTATGTAGGCGAATCGTCCTACCTTACGTAGTGCTGCCCTGAGGGGCCCTAAGGGAGGTGCTTATTTTTTCTTGAAGTTCTTGTGCAAAACCACATCGCCGACTTTAATGCCGAAGTGCTCGCAGGCGCCGCCCTTCAATTCCAGCACCGCGAACTCCGGCGTTTCAGGCCCGATAATGGCCTCGGACTCAGGCGTGGCATCCGCGGCGATGTAATCGATTTTGCCGCGCGCATTCAGAAACAAAAGATCGAGAGACACGAAGGTGTTCTTCATCCACATGCGCACCGGTTGGTTTTCCGGAAACATGAACAGCATGCCGGTGTGCTCATCCATGGAACGAATGAACATCATTCCCTGCTCTTCGCGCCTCGGGTTATCGGCTTCCCAGATCTTGAAATTAATCACCTTGCCCGAACCGGTGCGAATCGCGAGCAAGCTTTGCGGAAACGCCGACAGGGGTTCCGGCGCCGGACTCTGCCCCATCGCCGCGCTCGTCGCCAACAAGAATCCAGCCGCCAACAATGTGCGCGCCGCAAGAAATTTTCCGGCTTGAAGTTGCATCAGATTTTTTCCGTGGTGAAGTTGACGGGCCCGGCAAATTCGAAAGTGCTGACGAGCACATCGCCTTTGCCGCGCACCGCGTGCGCCGGCTGCGTGCAGAAACCGCGCGCCTCGACGCGGTAGGCACCGGCGGCATCCAAGGGACGTTGGCTCAAGGAATCCACGGTGCAGCGGGAGTCGCCGAGCGTGCCGTAAATGCGGCTGGTGCCTTGAACGATGACGGTCAAGTTCGCTTTGACCGCGTGCCCCGGCTGACCCCGTGTAACCCCGCTCAAGCCGAATACCAACAGCAGATTGGGGTTGCCTCCTGCGGCGCGCTGAAAACTCAATCGCACACCCGGTGGTTTGTCGCGAGACTCTCCCTCGCAGCGCGTGCCGCTGTTGGGCCAATCCAGATTCGCATCGACGGCGCCGGCGATTTTCGCGCGCAAGTAACCGTCGCCCGAGCTGAGGCAGGCAACCGGAGCCTTAGCAGTCGCGCGTGGCCTTTCGGCCGCGCCTCCCGGTTCTCCTGCTGCCCAGGGCGAAATCAACGTCAAAGCCAAAGCGAGCCGCGCGAAAATCGGTATCATTTCCCGCATGTTGCCACGGCCGCTGCAAATTTTCGCGTTGTGTCTTTGTCTCGGGGCCTGTTCGCTGCTGGCGCCCAAATTCAACCGGCCCAACATCAGTGTAACCAGCATTCAGCTGCGCGGCGGCAATCTCCTGCAGCAGAATTTCGCCGTCAAGCTCAATATTCAGAATCCGAACGACCGCCCGCTGCCGGTGCGCGGGCTGCATGCGGAATTGAACGTCGGCGGGGAGCAGATCGCCAGCGGCACCAGCGACCGGGCTGTCGTGGTTCCGGCGCTCGGTGAATCCGAATTCGATCTGACGATAACCGCCAATCTCGCCCTGGCCCTGCTCAAACTTGCCGATCGGGCCAATCAGCACGCGGACTCCATCGACTATGACCTGACCGGCGCTGCCAGCATCGATCTGCCCTTTCTGAGAAATCTGCCGTTTCATCAAACCGGCAGTTTGAAACTACCGCTCGGTCAGTAAGTCATTGAAATAATGTGATTTTTCGGCCAATTCGCCCGATCGTAGGATCCGGCGGGTCTGGTAAACTGCGCCGTTAAACAACAGCGCGGCGAGTCGATTGCCGCTGCAAGGGTCTCATGGCCGCCTCGCCTTACGAACAGCTGGAACAAGAGTTTCGCCGCCTGCATGCTTTTCGCGGCGCGCTCTCGTTGCTGCGCTGGGACGCCGCGGTGATGATGCCGCGCGGCAGTGCCGATGTCCGCGGCGAGCAGTTGGCAGCGCTGGAGACCGAGCATCACGCCTTACTGACGACGCCGAAAGTGGCACGGCTGCTCGAGCGAGCGGAGGCGGGGGCCTCGCAAATGGAGGATTGGCCCCTCGCAAATTTGCGCGAGATGCGCCGGCAGCGCGACCACGCCATTGCCACTCCGCCGTCATTGATTTCGCGTCTCGCCAAGGCGACGGCGCGCGCTGAAGTATTTTGGGTGGAGGCCAAGAAAGCCAACGACTTCAAGTTGCTTGCGCCGCATCTGGAAGAGGTGGTCCATCTGGTGCGCGATAAGGCCGCACTGCTAGGCCAGGCGCGCGGTCTGGCGCCATACGACGCCCTGGTCGACGGCTTCACTCCTGGTATCTCGGCCGCCGACATCGACACCATTTTCAAGGCGCTGTCGCGAAAGCTCCCCGGCCTCATCAACCAGGCCATTGAAGTTCAGGCGGCGCATGCACCCACGCCACTGGCCGGCAAATTCAGCGCCTCGCGGCAACGCTCGCTTGCCGTCGAGGTGCTCAAGGCTCTGGGATTCCCGTTCGATCGGGGGCGGCTCGATGAGAGCGAGCATCCCTTCACCGAAGGCGTTCCGGGCGACATCCGGGTCACCACACGATTCGATTCCATCGATCCATTCTCGGGACTGCTGGGCGCAGTGCACGAAACCGGTCATGCGATGTACGACTTGGGTCTGCCGCTCAAATGGCGCGATCAGCCGGTTGGCCGCGATCGCGGGCTGGCGCTCGAAGAGAGCCAGTCGCTCCTGTTTGAAATGAATCTGTGCCGCAGCCGCGCCTTCGTCACGTACTTAAGGCCGCTGCTGGAAAAATATTTGCAGGTCGGCGGGCCGGAATGGGCGGAAGGCAACCTGTACCGCTTGTTGATCCGGGTGCGCCGCAGCTGCATCCGCATGGATGCCGATGAACTGACCTATCCGGTGCACATCATGCTGCGCTACGACTTGGAAAAGAAAATGCTCGAGGGCTCCTTGCCGGTGGCCGATCTGCCGGAAGCGTGGAATGCCAACCTCGAACAGCGCCTGAACATTCGTCCGCCCAATGACGTCGAAGGTTGCCTGCAAGACATCCACTGGGCAGTCGGTCACTTCGGCTACTTTCCCTCCTACGCCTTGGGGGCGGTCATCGCCGGCCAGCTCAACGAGGCCATGCGCGCGGCGCGCCCGTTGCTCGACGAGGAAATCGCCACCGGCCAGTTCAGCGGCGTGATGGAGTGGCTGCGCGACAACGTACATGGCATCGGCGCGCGTCTGCCGGTGCAGGAACTCATCAAGCAAGCCACCGGCAAGCCGCTGACCGCTGCTGCGTACCTTCGGTACCTGGAAGCCAAGTATCTGGAAGTTCCGTGAGCGTGTTGCCCGAGAGCGATCCCATGCCAGTCAGCGATCCTTTGCCCGAGAGCCATCCGTTGCCTGCGGGCGATAAATTGCCTGTGAGCAACACCTTCAAAAAACTGCAGGCACAACTGCGCGGTTCGGTCGGCAAAGCCATCGCCGATTACTCCATGATCGCGCACGGCGATCATGTGATGGTGTGTTTATCGGGCGGCAAGGATTCCTATACGCTGCTCGACACTCTTTTGAGCCTGCAGCGCAGCGCGCCGGTAAGCTTTGAGATCACCGCCGTGAATCTCGATCAGAAACAACCGGGCTTCCCGGTCGAAGTGCTGCCCGACTATCTGCAAAACCTCGGCGTGCGCTATCGGATCATCGAGCAGAACACCTATGCGGTGGTCAAACGCGTCATTCCCGAAGGCAAGACCATGTGCGGCCTGTGCTCGCGGTTGCGGCGCGGCGCGCTGTATCGATACGCCGCGGAAAACGGCATCACCAAGATCGCCCTCGGGCACCATCGCGACGACATCGTCGAGACGCTGTTCCTGAACATGTTTTTCGGCGGCAAATTGAAAGCCATGCCGCCGAAACTGCTCAGCGAGGATCGACGCCACATCGTGATCCGGCCGCTGTGCTACGTCCCGGAAAAATTGATCGCCCGATATGCGACCGCGCGGGCGTTTCCCATCATTCCTTGCACCTTATGCGGTTCGCAGCCGAACATGCAGCGCAAGACGGTGAAGAACATGCTGCTCAAATGGGAGCAGGAATTTCCCGGCCGCATCGAAGCGATTTTTTCCAGCATCTGCAATGTGTCCGGCTCGCAGCTCGCCGACCCCAAGCTGTTTGATTTCGCCGCTCTTGAGGGGCGCCGCGTCGGCGAGGCACCCCGAATCGAGCCGATGAGCGATGCCGAGGAGCAGCGGCTCGAGGAAGAACTCGAGCTGGGGCTTCCTTAAAATGAGGCTTCCCTAAAATGAGTCTCAAGCGACGGTCCCGCGCGCGACCCGTTGCCTGGGAGCGGCTGTCGGACGATCAATTGCTGAGCCTGAGGTTCTGCGACTTGAAGCTGCGCATCGCGGGCGAGTTGCAGGGCGCCATCGAGCGGCTTTACCGCGAATTGTCGATGCGCGGCATGCGCTTTCGCCCGCATTGCTGGCTCGCTCAGGAGTGGTTTTCACCCGACGGCATTCCCGGCATCGCCATTCCTTTCTATCTTGCCCATAAGCGGCTGATCCGGCTCGAGCGTCGCTTCATGCGCGAAGTGGAAGGCGGCAATCGCAACTGGCTCATGCGCATTCTGCGCCATGAGGCGGGCCACGCTGTGGATTCCGCGTACCGTCTGCGCCGGCTCAAGTCCTGGCGCGAGGCATTCGGACCCGCCTCGCTGCCCTATCCTGACACCTACCGGCCGCGACCCGGGAGCCGCCGCTTCGTGCAACATCTGGGTGCCTGGTATGCCCAGGCGCATCCCACCGAAGACTTCGCCGAAACCTTTGCTGTCTGGCTCAAGCCGCATTCACCGTGGCGGCGCGAATATGTCGGTTGGCCGGCGTACGCGAAGCTTGAGTACATCGATCGGCTGGCTCTGGAAATCGGCGAGCGCAAGCCGCCGATCAGCAATCGCGGCACCATCGAGGATGTGACGCAAGAGAGCGGCACACTGCGCGAACACTACGAGCGCAAACTCGCGCGCTATCGGCTGCCACGCCGCTCGGGCGCCGACGAATTGCTGCTCAAAGTATTCACGACGGCGCCGCGCACAAGGGGCTCGCCCAAGGCGGCGAGCGTGTTGCGTGAAATGCGCGCGGCGCTGCGCCAGCAGATTCAGCGCTCTGGAGCGTTCAGCGAGTACCTCGTGCATCAGGTGTTGCGCCTGATGATCGTGCGCTGCGAGGCGTTGGATCTTTACGTACGCGGACCGCGGCGCGAGCTCAAATCGCAGCTCGTGTGGGTCGTGGCCCGATTGGCCGAGTCGTACGAGGAGCGCAAGTTGCCGCGGGTGGCATTGTGATGAAGAGGGTGCGCGCTTTGGTACTGGTGCATGCCACACTGGTGCCGCCGGAGTCGCTGAAGGGCTCGACCGAAAAGGAAATCGAAGAATGGCGCACCGAATACGATGTGATCTCGCATCTGAAGAAAGCCGGCCACGAAGTCATGCCCCTAGGGTTGAGCGATAGCCTCTCGGATCTGCGCCGCGCCATCACCGAGTGGAAGCCAAGCATCGTTTTCAACCTGCTGGAGGAGTTCGACGGCATCGTGACTTATGATCAGCACGTTGTGGCGTTTCTGGAACTCATGCACCAGCCCTACACGGGCTGCAATCCGCGCGGCATGCTGTTGTCGCGCGACAAGGTACTCTCAAAGCAACTGCTCTCGTATCACCGTGTGCCGACACCGCAGTTCATGGTTTTCCCGCGCGGCAAGAAGGCCCGGATCCCGAAAAATCTGCGTCTCCCGCTGTTCGTCAAGTCTTCCACGGAAGATGCGTCGCTCGGCATCGCGCAGGCCTCCGTTGTCAGCGACTCGAAGCAGCTCACGGAACGCATCGCCTTCATCCACGAACAGACACATTCGGACGCGCTGGTGGAGGAATACATCGAAGGGCGCGAGTTATACGTGGGCGTCATGGGCAACGATCGGCTCAAAGTGCTGCCGGTGTGGGAAATGAGCTTCGGTTCCCTGCCGGAGAATCTGCCGGCCATCGCCACGCGCAAGGTGAAGTGGGATCGCGGGTATCAACAGCGCTACGGCATCACCACGGCAGCCGCCGAAGATCTGCCGGAAGGCACGGTCGCGCGCTTGGAGCAATTGTCGAAGCGTATTTTTCGCGCTCTGCATTTGACCGGCTACGCGCGCATGGATTTTCGCTTGAGGGCCGACGGAGAACTGTTCGTGCTCGAGGCGAATGCGAACCCGAACATCTCGGCTGCGGAAGATTTCTCCGCCTCCGCGCTCAAAGCCGGCATGCCGTACGGCGAATTGCTGCATCGGATCATGCAGCTGGGCGAGAACTATCCTGCGGCCTGGCGCGCGGCGGAACCCTAAGCCTCACACTTGGCTCGAACGCCCCCACGCTCGAATGCCCTTCAGGGCCGAACGCCCGCCGGGGTCGAACGCCGCGGGGCGGCAATGCTGCCTAAGGAGCCGTCCAGCGGTTGAGCCACGCCAGCACGGTGTCGTACCACTCGATACTATCGGCCGGCTTCAAGACCCAGTGGTTCTCGTTCGGGAAGTACAGCAGTTCGCTCGGAATGCCGCGGCGCTGCAGGGCGGTAAACACCGATAAGCCCTGCGCGAGCGGTACGCGGAAGTCCTGCTGACCGTGAACCACGAGAGTCGGCGTCTTCCATTTGGCGACCAGATCGATGGGGTTGAACTTCATGTACGCCGCTGAATTTTGATAATCGGGACCGGAGAACTCGTGCTCCGGAAACCAGAGTTCCTCGGTCGAGTAATACATGGCGCGGTTGTCAAAGATACCGTCGTGACTCACCAAGCACTTGAAGCCGTCCGGCCATGCGCCCAGGATCCAATTGATCATGAAGCCCCCATAGGAGCCGCCCAGCGCGCACATGCGGTCGGCGTCGAGCCACGGATTGGCCCTCAGTGCCTCACTCAAGCCAAGCTTCAAATCCTCGAGCGGTTTGCCGCCCCAATCGCCGCTGATGGAATCGGTGAATGCCTGGCCGTAGCCGGTGGAGCCGTGAAAATCGATCATCACCACGCCGTAGCCGGCGCCCGCAAATGCCTGCGGGTTCCAGCGGAAGCTCCAGGCGTTGCCGAAACTGCCCTGCGGACCGCCGTGAATCAGAAACGCCAACGGATACTTGCGATCCGGCTTGAAATCCACCGGCTTGACCACATAGCCGAACACATTTTCGTTGTTCCAGCCCGGAAAGCTGAATTGCTGATATTCGCCGAACTTGCGCTGCTCCATCAGCGCCTGATTCAGGTGAGTCCATTGAGTCGTTTTGCCGCCGCTGAAGCCGACTGAATACAAATCGGCAGGAGCGCCCAAGCTGCTGGCGGTGTAGAACACCTTTGAGGTACCGACGCCGAAGCCTTCGACCTCACCTGCACCGGTGATGGCGGATGCGCGGCCCGTCGCGACATCGACCGCCCACAACGGGCGCTGACCCAAATGATCCGCCGTCGCGAACAAGGTCTTGCCGTCTCGAGACCAGGCAAAGCTGTTGATCGATCGATCCCAATTTTGGGTGAGCGCTCGTTTCACGCCCGACTGCAGGTTGAGCAGCACCAAATGAAATCGATCGGCTTCGAAACCCGGTCGGTCCATCGCCACGTAGGCCAGTTGCGACCCGTCAGGCGAGAACGCGGGTTGCCCATCCCAGGCCTTGTTGTCGGCGGTGAGATTTTTAGGGAGTGCGCTGCCGTCGGCCGCGACCAAATACACGTCAAAGTTGGTCGACCAGGCCTCGCCCGCGCCGGCTTTAACCGAGAAGGCCACGGAGGAGCCGTCCGGGCTGAAGGCATAGTCCTCCCGGCCGCCAAACGGCTTGCCCGGCACATCGCCAATGCCGCCGGTCAGATTCACGGGCGCGCCTTGCGCCACACCGTTGTCGCTCAATGCGATGGCGAAAACTTGCGAACGCCGGCCGTCGCTCCACGTGTCCCAGTGTCTGACGAACAGCTGCTTATGCAGGACCCCGGTGGCGGCCGAGTGCGCGATGCTATCTAGGCGTTGCTTGGTGCAAGGCAGGTCGGCGCAATCCAAGAAAACCTCGACGCTCACCAGAATCCGATCCTCCTTGGGCGATAGCCGAAAACTGCCGACATCGAGCGGCAGATTGGTCACCTGAGTCGAGTCGGCCACCGGCGTATCGCCGCGAGGGCCTGTGCCATTGGAGTTCACCCGCCAGACTTGGTTGGTGCCGCTGCGGTTGGACAAAAAGTAAATGAACTTGCCGTCCTTGCTCCATTCCGGGCTGCCGGAATTCGGACCGCCGTCGGTCAGGCGCAGCGGCGTGGCGCCGCGCTTGCCGGTATCCAGCATCCAAATGCCGGTTCGGCCTTTATTGGACTCCATATCCGTGGTGCGCTGGGTATAGACCACGTGCTTGCCGTCGGGTGCGACGGCGACGTCCGAGATTCGTTCCATGCGAACCATATCCTGGACGGAGAAGGGTTGCGCCGGCTCCGCAGGGGCGGTGGCCGCGGCAGACGCGCCCGCAAGGCAAATGAGACTCAAAGCTAGGTTTGCGCGTTCGACGGACATGGTTCGCTCTCTTAGTGGAGATACTCTCTAAACTATACTCGCACCGTATCCGAGGCGCCGAGCCGGTCGACCTCGAGCAGTGGGTGGCCCTCCCGCGATGCCGCGTCCTGCCAATCGCGCAGGTCGGGATCTTGCAGCGCGTGACTCAAGTACGTTTGCGATGCGGGACTCAAGTCCGCACCATAGGTCTGAAAGCGAAACAACACGGGCGCGAACATCGCATCGGCAATGCTGAAATCGCCGAACAGCCAGTTACCGGCGCGGCCGAACTCGGTGCGGCAGCCGGCCCAGAGCTCATCGATTCGTGCAATGTCCGCCCGCAACTCGAGCGTGAGCGGCACACGCCGATTCGTGGCGCGCACGTTCATCGGGTACTCATTGCGCAACGGCTGGAAGCCCGCATGCATTTCCGCGGCGACCGTGCGCGCCCGCGCGCGGGCCAAGCGTTCGCGCGGCAGGCCTCGGCCGGTTTTATCGGCGGCATACTCGCAGATGGCAAGCGAGTCCCAAATCTTGAAGTCGCCGTCGATGAGCAATGGAACGCGCCGCGAAGGCGACACCGCCGCGATCTGCGCCTGATAGCCGCTTGCATCGAAATAAACGATTTGTTCAGTGAATTCGAAGGCCGCTTTGCGCAAGAATATCCAGGACCGCAGTGACCAACTGGAGTAGTTCTTGCTGCCGATCACCAGGGTGCTCATGGCACGATTCTAACAGAGCCGGATTTCGCGGATAAAAATGAACGACCCGCTGGTGTTGAGTTTTGATTTGGACGATACGCTGTGGGCGGTGGAACCGGTCATCCATGCCGCGGAAGCCGCCATGTTCGCGTGGCTGAAGGAACATCATCCGCAGATGATGCACGGGCAGGATCGTGAATCGCTGCGCGCGATGCGGGCGCGAATCGCGGCCCAATTTCCCGAACGCAGTCACGACATGACTTTCCTGCGCCATCGCGCCTTGTCGGAAATGTTCGCGGCCGCAGGCCGTCCCGGCAGCCACGCCGATGAGGCGTTCGAAGTGTTCTATGCAGCGCGCAATCGGGTGAAGCTCTACGATGAGGTCGAAAGTTCGCTTCAGCGCCTCAGCGCGCGCTACCGGTTGTTTGCGCTCAGCAATGGCAATGCCGATCTCAAACGGTGTGGAATCGCGCAATGGTTCGAGGGCCACATCACGGCGATCTCTGCCGGCGCCGCCAAACCGGACATCCGCATATTCTCGCGATTGCTCGCGCAAGCCGGAGTCGAGGCTGCGCAAGTTCTTCACATCGGAGATGATCCGCATCTCGACGTCATGGGCGCGGCCCAAGCCGGCATGCAAGCGGCGTGGCTCAATCGCGATGCGAAATCCTGGCCCGCGCAGTTGCCACCGCCGCCTCGCATCATCTTGTCGCTCGAAGATATTGTTTAATGCCGTCCCTCCGCCCGGGAGCATTGGCAGCCTACGCACGCGACTGCTGATTGAAAAATACCTATAAATATAGGTATTTTCTGACTCCAGTTCGCGCTTTTTGCATTCACTTCGGCGTAGCGTAGTCGATAGGATGGTGTCAGTCCGAAAGAGGATGCCATATGCAAGCGGTGACGGCAGGCAGTGTGGTTGCAGTGAGTTCGCTGCGTGAATTTTTTCGTGACGCGTTTCACAGCGCGAGCGAGCGCCAGCATCTGGATATCGATGAGCAGGCCGAGCAGTACGTCGTCAATCTGCTCACCATGTTTTCCCGCGCCGATGCACTGTACGAGCGAACCCCGGACGGCCTGCGCATCAAGCCCCTGGCCAACATGCTTGCCGACGCGCTCGAGGCGCCGAGCGCGAGCGCCCGCCAGCGAGGACTGCAGCGCCTCGGCGACGTTTCACTCTTTATCGCGGGTTTCTTCGCGCGCAGCTTCGCGCGCAAACTGATCGACATCGACTATCACATCGCCATGGGCGGAAATGCCTACAGCTCACTGGCCGATACACTGCAGCGGACTCTGTCGGGGCGCTGCGTCGCATCCGTCTACGCGCAGCTCGCGAAAAAATTTCAGGGCTTGGTCGATGCGTTGAATGAAGTCAGCGACATGTCCTATCGGTACACGGACGCCGACATCCTGCGCCTGTATGAAATGTGGATGAAAACCGGCAGCACGCGAGCGCATGGATTGCTGCGCCAATTGGGCGTGCAGCCGGTCGCCGCCGCGGGTGCGCGCCGCGAACACTAGGAGCGAAGGCGTGGTTTTACGCGGCCTGCAGGCCTTGCTGGGACGCTTGTACGATGTCGACCTGCCGTACGATGTGTACGATTTTCTTGTCACGGATCGGCGCGCGATCGGCGCCGCAAGCAATGATCGGCGCGAGCTGGATGAAGAGTTGCTCCTCGCGGAGTCGTCCGATGGTGCCGGTGTGGCTCTGTATCTTGACCCCGAGGTCTTGAGCCGCCTGGAGGCGGCGGATCCGCATCAGGAGCTGACCGAAGGCAATCTGGCGGACTACTGCACGGCGCTCGAAGGCGTGAGCCATTTCGTGTATTCGACTTATGGGCTGGAGCGGGACATGCCGGTGTCGCTGCTGGAGCTCGAAACGCAGGCCGAGGTGGACAAGTACGCGGTGACCGTTTTTCTCCTGGCCGAACAACAAGGGGGAGAGTCCTACCCATCGCATGTGCATGCGCGCTTGTTTGACCGGGTCAGCTTCGATGCGCGACTGGAGCCCGACCAATATGAGCGCTACCGAACCGCGCACGCTCTAGCGGCGCGTTATTGCCGCCGCTTGGAACGACGCTTCGTGAACCGGGGAACGGCCAAGATCGAGGCGATGGTGCGTGAATTGCGCAGTTTTTATCGCCTGAGGCACGCCGCCAAGCTGCGCCACGCGCTCACTTGAATCGCAGGCTCGCTCGAGTCGCATGCTCGCTCGAGTCGCTCGCCGGGCGAAATCAAATCCGCTAGCTTGCGCGCGGCACCACTTGGTAGCCGGTGACCACGCTGCCCGCGCCCGTGTCGGTCCATACCCAAACGACCTCTTCGTTCTCGGCGCATTCCACGTCAAGAATTATGGGGCGCAAACTTGGATCCGTAGGCGGGGGGGCGGTGACGATGCGCCGGGGGTGCGTCTCGATAAAACTCATCATCCTATTCCTGAGGCTCTTCATCCTTGTTGGATTCAGCCTGCTTTTTCAATTTCAACGACTCGCCCAGGCGGCGCAGGTCCTTTTTCACTGGGGCCGACTTCTTACCAAGCCGGCCGCTGTCATAGGGATCGTAGCCCTTTTTCGTGCCCAGCGGGTTGGAGCGCACCGTCTCGAAAGGCGTCGGCGCGTCGTCGGCAATCGATAACGCCGGATGCTCGAGTCGTTGCAGCCGCTGGGTCGAGACCTCCGTTGCGAAGGCGCCGGTGGTCACCTGCCATTCCCACACGGCATTGCCGCGCTCATCGAATTTGACACGCCCAGTGGACTTGTCGCCGGTCTCATTCTTTGAGGACGGTATTTCGGACTCGCTCGAAGCGGGCTGGGCGGCTGGTTTTGACTTCTCGTTGCTCACGATACCTTTTTAGGCGAAGCAGGAGTTAAGTCAAGCCGGAGGCTTCTAAAAGCGGCGCAAAGTCACATTTGGCAACGGCATAAAGTCACATTTGCAGCTGATTTTGAGCCCGCCACAATGCCATGGCCGTTTTGCCGTCGTTCCATTCGCCCCTGAGGATGTGGCCGATGGCCTGTTCGAGCGGCAGCCACTTCAGGGCCAGCTCCTCGTCCGCATCGGGAGTGGCCGCACCCACTTCAAGATCGCGCGCCAGATACAGGTGGATCAGCTCGGTGAAGATGGCCGGCGCCGGAATATACAGTCCCAGTGAAGTCCAGCGACCGGCCGTGATGCCGGTTTCCTCCTTCAGTTCCCGCACCGCACATACGTCCGGCCGCTCGCCGGCATCGAGTTTTCCCGCCGGAATCTCCCACAAGAAGTCTTGGACACCATGCCGGTACTGACGGACCACGCAAACCCGATTCGCCCCGTCGATGGCAACCACCGCCGCGGCGCCCGGGTGGCGCACGTAATCGTTGTCATACTCACGACCGTTCGAGTAGCGCAGTCGCTCAGTCGATACCTGGATGACGCGGCCGTTGTGTGCCGGGATACTGGCCACAACCCGAGGTTTCTGCATGGATCGCTTCCGAAAAGCCAAAGGATTGGAGGAATCATCGCCCAAAGTCGCACAACTGTGTGATCTGTCTCCTCGCGTACGGCGGGCTGACAGGCGATGCTCTCCGGCAGTTTACTTAAATATTGCGTCTCAATCTGGATATACGTACAGTATCGCACGCCCATGATGAAAGTGAAGGCAAATGCGTTTGACGCGCTGAATCCCGCTCAGCGCCGCGCCGCGACATTTGGCACGGCGGTTGCGGAGAAGGGCGTGAGTGCCGGTCCCTTGCTCATATTGGCCGGCGCAGGAACCGGCAAGACCAACACTCTGGCGCATCGAACGGCGCACCTCGTTCTGAACGGCACCGACCCTTCGCGCATCATGATGCTGACGTTCACGCGCCGCGCGGCGCAGGAAATGATCAAGCGCACGCAGACCATCGTGGCGGAAGTGCTGTCGGATCGCGGCAAGGGCGGCGATCGCAGCGTGGTGTCGCGGTTGACCTGGGGCGGCACGTTCCATTCGGTGGGCAGCCGCATCTTGCGGCTCTATGCCAAGCATCTTGGGCTTGATCCGAATTTCACCGTGCTGGACCGTTCCGATGCCGCCGATCTTATGGATGTCATCCGCACCGAATTGGGCTTCTCCGGCCGACCGAAGCGTTTTCCGCGCAAGGATACCTGTCTCGCGATTTATTCGTATCGGGTCAACACGCGCCTCTCGTTGAAGCAAACCCTGGAGGAACAATTTCCCTGGTGCCTCGAATGGGAAGCGGATCTGACCAAGTTGTATCGCGAATATGTCGGCCGTAAGCAAAAAAATCGCGCCCTGGATTTCGATGATCTGCTGCTGTACTGGCATGTGATGATGCAAACGCCCGCCTTGGCGCAAAGCTTGTCCAAAAATTTCGACCACGTGTTGATCGATGAATACCAGGACACCAGCAGCTTGCAGGGCGACATCGTTCACGCCCTCAAACCCGACGGCAAGGGCATCACGGTGGTGGGCGATGATGCGCAGGCCATCTACTCGTTCCGGGCCGCGGCGGTCGAGAACATTCTCGGCTTCGCGGATCGTTACAAGCCGAAGGCCGATGTCATCGTGCTTGCTCAGAATTATCGGTCGACGCAGCAGGTACTGGATTGCGCTAATGCCCTGATGGCCGACGGCGCCCGCCAGCATCGCAAAACCCTGCTCGGCACGCGCCAATCGCCGCAGAAACCCTTCTACGTCGCGTTGGACGATGCACAGGCGCAGGCCGAATACATCTGCGGCAAGATTTTGCATACGCGCGAGATCGGCGGTTCCTTGAAGCGGCACGCGATTCTGTTCCGCAGCTCACACCACAGCGATGTGCTGGAGGTCGAACTCGCCAAGAAGAACATTCCCTTCGTAAAATACGGCGGACTGAAATTCTTGGAAGCGGCGCACGTGAAAGACATGATGTCTGTGCTGCGTTGGGCCGACAACCCGCGCAACGCAGTGGCGGGATTCAGAGTGCTGAAGCTGCATCCCGGCTTCGGTCCCGCGAGTGCCAAAGAAGCTCTGGAGCATTTCGAGGCGCGCGGATTCGAGGCCAAAGCCCTGGCTGCCTACGACGCGCCGCAGCCGGTCAAAATGGAATGGAAGCGCTTCTGCGCACTGTTCGAAAAGCTCGCCGATCCGGCCACGCCGTGGGCGGGTCAGGTCGGCCTGGTGAAGGACTGGTACAAGCCCCAGCTGGAACGGCTGTACGACTCGGGTTGGACGCGCATGGGCGACTTGGAGCAGCTGGAGACCCTGGCCGTGCAGCAGCCCAGCCGCGAGCGGTTTCTGACGGAACTGACCTTGGATCCGCCGGTGGCGTCGAGCGATCAGTCGCAGGGCGCCTCGAAGGACGAGGACTTCGTGATCTTATCGACGATCCACTCCGCGAAGGGCCAGGAGTGGGACATCGTGTATGTGCTGAACGTTTCGGACGGGAACTTCCCGTCGGAATTTTCCACCGGCAAAGCGGAGATGATCGAGGAAGAACGCCGCCTGCTCTATGTGGCCATGACCCGCGCGCGCAACGAATTGCACCTGTGCGCACCGCTCAAGTATGCGGTGACCCAGCAACCAAAGAATGGCGACGCCCATGTATATGGCGCCAAGAGCCGTTTCATGAGCGACAAGGTCTTGGATACCCTGGAAAAAATTTCGATCCGCACCAGCATCGGAGTTGAAAATCTAAAAGCCGGCGATACGACGACCGTCGATGTCGTCGCACAACTCAAAGAAATGTGGTGAGCGCCTAGGAGCCCGTCAGACCAGTCTCCCAGGTAGCATTGTTGCTACCCATTGGCGTTTACCAGCGGCGTGCGCCGCCGCCTCCACCACCGCCACCCCCGCCGCCACCACCACCACCGCCGCCACCGGGTTTTCGCGGCGCGCGTTCCTGAGCTTCATTCACGCGCAGCGGTCGACCACCCATCTGGAAGCCATTGGTCTGTTGGATGGCGTTTTGCGCTTCACCGGCCGCCATGTCGACGAATGCGAATCCGCGGGGACGTCCGGTTTCCCGATCGTTTATGAGTTTGACGGATTCGACTTTGCCGTGACGCTCGAAGATCGCACGCACTTCGTCTTCGGTCGCCGTGAAGGGCAGGTTGCCAACGTAGATCGTCGTCATTCAACTAATCTCACTGACTGGTGCGTGTCTTGCGGATATCCCACCGGCACGCGGTTTCAACATGCAGACACCCGCGCGAGTCGCGGCATCGAGGTCTGTACCATTGGCCGTGCACTAATTTTAATTAGGGAATCGACCTAGTGGCCGATGCTACCCTTTGAGATAATTGTTGGCAAACGGGGGCAAAGCCCCTGGGAAAGGTCGGCTTATTCGACCTCGAGATAGGCATACCCGTTGAGTTCATTCTCATAAAAGCGCTTGACCGCCTGCGCCTCAACCAGGGACATCCGTCCCTCCTGGACGGCACGCTCGCAATCGCGGGCAATGCCGGGATACAGCTCATCGGTGTCGTACTCCATGTACTCGAGGACCTTGTTGGCCGTATCGCCTTTGACGATTTCTTCGATCCACCAGCCGCCGTCATCCTGCAGCCGGATGTGGACCACATGGGTGTCGCCGAACAGATTATGCAAATCACCCAGGGTTTCCTGATAGGCCCCGACCAAAAATGCCGCCAGATAGTACGGTTCTCCCGGATTCAGTTCATGCACTTCCAAGGTGCGTTTGGTGAGCCGCGGATGCACGAACTTGTCGATTTTGCCGTCCGAATCGCAGGTGATGTCGGCCAACACGGCGTTGCGCGTCGGCCGCTCGCCCAGGCGCTGAATCGGCATGATGGGAAATACCTGGCCGATGGCCCAGCTATCCGGCAGCGATTGGAATATGGAAAAATTACAGAAATAAATATCGCTCAGCATATCCTCGATGTTGTCGAGTTCTTCGGGGACCCGGTCCAGCTTGCGGCAGTAGTCGCGGATCTTGGCGCAGGTCGCCCAGTAGAGCCTCTCCGCCAATCCGCGAAACTCGAGGCTCAGGTAGCCCAAGTTGAACATTTGCAGGGCCTGCTCGCGCGCCTGAAGCGCGTCGTGATAGCACTCGACGAGCCTCCGTTCGTTGACCGATCGATAGCTATCGAACAAATCGAGCACCGGTTGGGGCAACTCCTCGGCTCCCCGGTAGTCCTCCTCGGGGCGGCCGGACACTTTGAATTGATCCAGCTTGGAGGATCCCAAAGTATCGAATACCAACAAACTGTGATGGGCGGCGATGGCGCGGCCCGACTCGCTCACGATCATGGGGTGCGGCACGTCGCGCGCGTCGCAGACGCTCTTGATGCGATACACCACATCGCCCGCGTATTCGTTGAGGGTGTAGTTCATCGAGGACTCGTAGTTGGTTCCGCTGCCATCGTAGTCGACGCCCAGCCCGCCGCCGATATCGATGTACTGCAGTCCCGCGCCCATGATCTTGAGCTCCGCGTACACGTGCGCCAGTTCGTTGATGGCGTCTTTCACCCGACGGATGTCTTGCAGCTGGCTGCCCGGATGGCAGTGCACGAGCTGCAGACAATCGAGCATATTGCGCTCCTTGAGGAGCGCGTAGAGATCCAGAATTTCGCTGATAAACAATCCGAATTTGGACTTCTCGCCGGCGGACTCGCGCCATCGTCCCGCGCCTTCGCTCGCCAGCTTGACGCGCACGCCGATCTTGGGCCGCACGCCGTACTTTTCGGCGTGCTTTAGGATCAGGTAGATCTCCTCGTAGTTTTCGACCACCGGAATGATGGTGCGGCCGAGTTTCGTGGCGATCATGACCGCTTCGATGTAGCTGTCATCCTTGAAACCATTGCAAACCACCAGCCGCTCAGGAGCATTTTCGGTAATGGACATGACCGCGAGCAGTTCCGGTTTGGAGCCGACCTCGAGACCGAATCCAAACTCCTTGCCGTAGCGATAAACCTCCTCGACCACCAGCCGCTGCTGGTTCACCTTGATGGGAAATACCGCGGCGTAGCGATTCTTGTAGTCATTTTCCGAAATCGCGTTTGCGAACGCATCGGCCAGATGACGCAGGCGATGCGCCAGAATATCGGAGAAACGAATCACCACCGGCGTATGCAGATCGCGGGCCTTGAGTCCTTGAACCACATCGAAGAGATCGATTTCGCGGTTCGCATCGAGATTGGGGCGGATGACCACGTGCCCGTTCGCGTTGATGGAAAAGTAGCCCTTGCCCCAGGCCTCAACCTGATACAGATCCAGCGACTCGGCAATCTTCCAGGCGTGGTTCGGGGCGGAGAGCACTTTCGCAGGCGTGTTCATGAGGCGCGCACGATAGCAAATTGTGGCTGCATGTAAATGGCCTAAAGCCGGTCTTGAGCCTGGCTACGCGCCGCGGGCAATGGGACGATGCGGATCACGAATCCATTCGCTCCATGAGCCGGCATAGAGTTTCGCGCCGCGCATGCCCGCGACCTCCAAGCTGAGCAGATTGTGGCAGGCGGTGACTCCTGAACCGCACATGGCAGCCGCCTGCGCCGGGCTACGGCCGGCCAGTCGCCTTTCCCAAGCCTGGCGCAGGACAGGCGCCGGCAGGAAGCGCCCGTCCGCACCGAGATTGGTCGAGAAGGGATGACTCACCGCGCCCGCGACGTGACCGGCGACCGCGTCGATCGGCTCCACCGTTCCGTCAAAGCGTTCGGTGGCGCGGGCATCGATCAGCAGAAATGCAGGGTCCGATAAGCGCTGCGCGATCTCGGCGGTCCCGATCACCGCTGCCGTATCGACTTGCACCGATGATGAACGGTCGACCGCCGCCGTCGGCAAGGGCTTTTCCTCGCCCGATTGCAACGCGCCGCCCTCGCCGATCCATGCTTTCAGCCCGCCGTCCAACACGGCTGCCGCCGGATGGCGCACCCATCGCAGCATCCACCAAAGCCTGGCGGCGAAAGCGCCGGCGCTGTCGTCATATGCAATGACCTGGCTGGCGCGGTCTATCCCAAGGCGGCCCAATGTGGCGGCGAAATCGCTCAGGATCGGCAAGGGGTGGCGCCCCGAGGTCGGGGACACCGGGGCGGATAAATCCTTGTTGAGATCGGCATAGCGCGCTCCGGGGATGTGTCCTGCCAGATAGGCGCGGCGACCACCCTCGGGATTCATCAGGTCAAAGCGGCAATCAATCACGGCGATGTGCGGCTGGCCCACCAAGTCGCGTAGCGCCGCGGCGCCGATTAAGGTGGTAAATGTCACCAATCGAGCTTAGCGCGATGTTAGGAGTCTGTCTTCAGACAGGCTCCCCGGTGTGGTTCATCCGCTACAATCCACCTTATGGCACTCACTCTTTATTGGGGCAGCGGCAGTCCGTTCTCGTGGCGGGTTCTCCTGGCACTGGAACACAAGGGGCTGCAGTATGACTCGCAGCTGCTGCATTTTGACAAGCAAGAACAGCAGTCGCCGCAGATGCTGAAGATGAATCCGCGCGGCCGCGTGCCCGTCTTGAAGGATGGCGATTATGTGGTATTCGAGTCCGTCGCCATCCTCTACTACCTGGATTTGAAGTATCCGCAGCCGCCCATTTTTGGGCTTACACCGGAAGAAGCCGGCGTGATCATGCGGGTCATCTGCGAGTTTCAGTACTATGCGGAGCCTTCGGTACAGAAGATCGTCAGCGCCATCTTCGCCGACCAAGTCGCCGCGGATATCGACAATCTGACGGATGCGATGCACTTGGTCGGGCGCGAGGCCCGCACTATCGAAGGGCGCTTGAGCAAGGAGGAATGGATCGTCGGCGCGAATTATTCCGCGCTCGACATGGTGATTTTCCCCTGGATACAGATCCTGCGGCGCGCGCTCAATCGCAGCGCCGCGGCTGAACTCGGCGCGCGTTTCCTGCCCATGGAACGCAACTACCCCGCATTGGCGCGCTGGATTCATCGCATCGAGTCGCTTCCCGGGTACCAACGTACCTATCCGCCGCATTGGCGGGACACTTAGTCATCACTCCGAGGAAAAACAACATGGCAGAGACGTTATGAGCACACACGAAGTGCATGTGAAATTCGCGGGCAAGATCGTCATGGTCGGTTTCGGCAGCATCGGACAGGGTGTCTTGCCTTTGATCTTGCGTCACATCGGCACTTCGGCGGATCGCGTCACCATCGTCACGGCCGAAGACAAGGGCAACTCGGAAGCCAAAGAATTCGGCGTGAAATTCGTCAAGACCGCGCTGACGCCCGAGAACTACGCCCAAGTTCTGGAACCGCTGCTTGGCGCGGGCGATTTCCTGTTGAATTTGTCGGTGGATGTTTCGAGCGTGGCGCTCATCGAATTGGCGCGTGAGCGGGGTGCCCTGTACCTGGACACCTGCATCGAACCCTGGGCCGGGGGCTACACCGATCCCAGCATGCCGGTGGAAGCACGCAGCAACTACGCCATGCGCTTAGGAGCCTTGCGTCTGCGCAAGGGTCACGAGAAGGCGCCGACCGCGGTCCTCACGCATGGCGCCAATCCGGGCTTGGTGTCGCACCTGGTCAAGCAGGCGCTCTTGAACATCGCGAAGGACACGGGTGTGAAGACCGGCGTTCCGCAAGACCGCGGCGGTTGGGCGGCGCTGTCGCAAACACTGGGAATCAAAGTCATCCACGTCGCCGAGCGCGACACCCAGGTTGCCAATGTACCCAAGCAGCCAAACGAATTCGTGAATACCTGGTCGGTCGATGGTTTTGTCAGCGAAGGTGCGCAGCCGGCGGAATTGGGATGGGGCACCCACGAGAAGCACTTCCCGGTTGATGGCGGCCGGCACAAGGCCGGCTCACGCTGCGCGATCTACTTGAATCGGCCGGGGGCGAGCACCCGTGTGCGCACCTGGACGCCGGCGGCGGGATATTTCCACGGATTTCTCATCACCCATTCGGAGGCGATTTCCTTAGCCGACTACTACACGGTGAGGGATGGCGAGCGCGTGGTTTATCGGCCCACCAGTCACTACGCCTATCATCCAAGCGACAATGCCGTGTTGTCCGTGCACGAATTGGCCGGCCGGAATTGGCACCTGCAGGATCGCAAGCGGATCATGATGCAGGAGATCACCGAGGGCATCGACGAACTCGGCGTACTGCTCGCGGGACACGCGAAGAATGCCTACTGGTACGGCTCGCAACTGTCCATCGGCGAGGCTCGCGCCTTGGCCCCTTACAACAGCGCGACCAGTTTGCAGGTCACCTCGGCGGCGCTCGCCGGCATGATCTGGGCGATGGAGAATCCGAAACGCGGCGTGGTTGAACCGGATGACATGGACTACCAACGCCCCTTGCAGATTTGTCTGCCTTATCTAGGGCCCGTCGTAGGCCAGTACACCGACTGGACGCCCCTGCACCAGCGCGGCGAGCTGTTCGCCGAAGACCTCGATCAATCGGACCCCTGGCAATTCAAGAACATTCGGGTGGTTTGAGCGCATAACTGATGGCGGCCACCGTGAAGGTGGCCGCGCCTCCCGGCAATTCCACGGTCACCTCGTCATCCAGGCCCTTGCCCATCAGGCTGCGGCCCAGGGGCGAGTCCATGCTGACGTAATTGCCGTGCATATCGAATTCGTCCGGCCCGACGATGCGACGCCAGCGAAGTTCGCCGAGGGTGGTTTCGATCTGTACCCAGGCTCCGAAATACACACGCGTAGGGTCGCGCCGTGCGGCGCTGGACACCGGGTCCACGATGGCCATGCCCTCGAGGCGTTTGCGCAGGAAGCGCACGCGGCGGTCTATTTCGTGCAGGCGTTTTTTGCCGTAGGTGTATTCGGCATTCTCGGAGCGATCCCCTTGCGCGGCCGCCTCGGACACCGCTTGAGTCACGCGCGGCCGTTCCTCGTGCCAGAGCTGGTCAAGCTCGTCTCGCAGCCTCTTGGCACCTTCCGGAGTGATGTATTTGGAACCGGGCGGTGTGGGTGGGCGATATCTTGACACGGTGCAATAACTTTATGAGACGTTTCAAGGACGTGAAATGGTTCTTGAGGGACTACGGCCGACTGAGCAGTTGCTCACAGATTGCCGCAGGTCCGAATCATAAGCTCTCACCCATGAGCGCTAAATACTACACCCACTTCATCGCGCAATCGGAAGACGCCATCGAGTACAACGAATATCGCGGCGTCGTCGAGTTGCTCGGCCAAGCGGCCGGTGTAGAAGGCGACCGAGAAATTGCACGCATGCTGGCGCGCAGTTTTGATCTCGAGGAGACCGACATCCAAGTCCTGCAGTGGCACCAATTGCACTGAAGGCAACGATCCCCTAGCGGGCTTTACTTCCCTTCATTGAAGTCCGCCTCTCATGCCCCGAGCTAACACTCGGGGCTTTTTTTTACCAAGTGGTAGACTTCGCCCAACGCCCAACGAAAAGGGCAGGAGGGGAAGATGGGTAAATTTGCGCTTGCCGTGGTTGCTGTGGCCGGATTGTTTTTGTCGGGATGCGGCTATAACACCATCCAGACGACGGATGAACAGACCAAAGCGGCCTGGTCCGAGGTGCTGAATCAATATCAACGGCGCGCCGACCTCATCCCCAATCTGGTGAAAACCGTCCAGGGTTACGCGGCCCAGGAACAGACCGTGTTATTGGGCGTCACGGAGGCCCGGGCGAAAGTCGGGTCCATTCAGGCGACGCCCGAATTGGTCAACGATGCGGCGGCGATGGCCAAGTTCCAAGCAGCCCAATCGCAACTAACGAGCGCCTTATCCAGGCTTTTGGTGGTGACTGAAAATTATCCGCAGTTGAAATCCGATCAGAATTTCCGCGATCTGCAGGCGCAGCTCGAAGGCACGGAGAACCGCATTACCGTTGCCCGCAATCGCTACATCCAGGCCGTGCAGACCTACAATTTGGCGATCCGTTCCTTTCCCTCGAACCTGACGGCCATGATGTTTGGCTACAAGACCAAGGCGAATTTTTCCGTGGAGAACGAAGCCGCGATTTCCAAACCGCCCTCGGTGGACTTCGCGCCGCCGCCGGCCCAGGCACCCGCGCCCGCGCCGGCTGCTCAGCCCCCGCCAGCCACTCAGCCGGCGCCGGCTGCACCCGCACACTAGGAGCTTAAAATACCCGGACCGGCTGCCCTCACGCGAGTCGCCCGCCTCGGAGCCGGGCTCATACTGCTGTTCGGCTTTGCGCTGGCCAGTGCGGAGGTCGCCGGAGAGGTTGCCGTGCCGCCGCTCACGGCGCGGGTCACCGACCTGACCGGCACCCTGTCGGGCGGAGCGGTCGCGCGCATCGAGGCCAAGCTCGCCGACCTCGAGGCCAAGAAGGGTAGCCAGCTCGCCGTGCTCATCGTCCCAACGACCCAGCCCGAGGAAATCGAACAATACGGGATCCGCGTCGCGGAGGCGTGGAAGCTCGGCCGCAAGGGCGTGGACGACGGCGCCATCCTGCTCGTGGCGAAGAACGACCGCCGGGTGCGCATCGAGGTGGGACAGGGATTGGAAGGCGCGTTGCCCGACGCGATTGCGAATCGAATCATTACAGAGACCATTACCCCGCACTTCAAACAGGGCGACTACGACGGCGGGGTGGAAGCGGGCGTCGATCAAATGATTTCGGTGGTCAACGGCGAGCCGTTGCCGGCGCCTGACAGGAAATGGGAACGGCATGGCGGGCTGGGAAATGCGCTGCCGCTGCTCCTGGTGGTGGTATTCGTCGTGAGCGGCGTGCTGCGCGCCATTTTCGGCCGGCTGTTCGGATCGGTCGCCACCGGTGGTCTGACCGCCGGCATCGTCTGGATCTTGAGCCATGTGATTCCCATCGGCATCGGCGCCGGCGTGCTGGCCTTTCTATTCGCGCTGCTCACTGGCGGTTCGCGCTCCGGGTGGTCGACCGGCCGCGGGTGGGGGGGCGGCATGGGGGGCTTTGGCGGTGGATTCGGCGGCGGCGGCGGCGGTGGCGGTGGATTCAGCGGCGGTGGCGGTGGATTCAGCGGCGGCGGCGCCTCGGGTAGTTGGTGATGCGCATCGGTCGGTTGATTCGGCATACAACGGCGACCCATTGGCGCACGCGGATGCTATTTCCCCCGGCCACGCTCGATGCCATCGAGCAGGCCATCAAGCGCGCAGAGATGACGCACGCCGGCGAGATTCGCTTCGCAATCGAAACGGCATTGACACCGCGACATGTCTTGAACGATGTCACGCCACGCG
The DNA here is from genome assembly GCA_963721095.1 of uncultured Gammaproteobacteria bacterium. Classification (GTDB taxonomy): domain Bacteria; phylum Pseudomonadota; class Gammaproteobacteria; order Steroidobacterales; family Steroidobacteraceae; genus Bog-1198. The sequence goes on from CAVRHU010000007.1 coordinate 137,971, forward strand.
CCCATGCCCTGGAAGTCTTCTCGCATTTGCGGGTCTGGGATACCGAGCGCAACAACGGAGTCCTGGTCTATGTTCAGCTCGCCGACCGCACGGTCGAAATCGTCGCCGATCGCGGCTTTCAAGGGCGGGTCAGTCCCGCGGAGTGGGAGGCGGTCTGCCGTCTCATGGAAGAGCACTTTCGCGCCGGCCGCTTCGAAGTGGGATCGATTGCGGGAGTGGATGCCATCGGCAACCTACTGGCGCGTCACTTTCCCCAGGCCGCCGGCAGGTCGATTCCGTCCAATCAATTGCCTGATCGCCCGACTTTGTTGTAGATAGAACCCATGTCCGCTCTTTTCATGACTGTGTTTCGCAGGGCTCTTCCTATGGCCGTCGGCGCGGCTTCTGTCGCACTCGCCGCCGCCGGATGCTCATTGTTTCACCCCGTGCCGAAAGAACCGCCGGTCGTGGCCAAAGCTTTGCCGCCGCCGCAGCCTACGCTTCCCAAACCGAAGGCCACGCATCTTTTCGATGTGGACCCGGGCAGCGACATCGTCGGTTATGTGCAGAAGACCGTCATCGGCAAGGATGACACGATGCCCGACATTGCGCGGCGGTTCGATGTGGGCTACGAGGAAATCCTCACGGCAAATCCGGGCGTCGACCCCTGGCTGCCGGGCGTGGGGCGCGAGGTCGTGGTCCCCACGCAGTTCATCCTGCCCGCGGCGCCGCACGAAGGCGTTGTGGTCAACGTCGCCGCCATGCGAATTTTTTACTACCCGCCGCACAAGAAGGGCGAACCCGAGACTGTCTATACGCATCCGATCGGCATCGGCAAGGTGGGCTGGAAAACTCCCGAAGGGACGACCAAGATCGTCAGCCGGCAAAAGGACCCGGTTTGGGTGGTGCCCAAGTCCGTGCGGGAAGAACACCAGGAGAATGGCGAACAGCTGCCGGCGAAGGTCCCCGCGGGACCGGACAATCCGCTGGGCGCGTACGAGTTTCGTCTGGGCTGGCCGAGCTATCTGATCCATGGAACCAACAAGCCCTACGGCGTCGGCATGCGTTCCAGCCACGGCTGCATGCGCCTGTATCCGGAAGACATCGCCGTATTTTTCGATCTCATTCCGATCGGCACCAAGGTCACCGTGGTCAATCAACCCTATTTGTTCGGCTGGCGCGACGGCACCTTGTACATGCAGGCCTACACGGTCATGGAAGACGACTCGCGCAATTGGGCCAAGGACCGCAAGCGCCTGCTCGCAAAATTGCTGCACCCTCAACAGCGCGGCAAGATCGCGCAGCACGACGATGAAATCGATTGGCAGCGCGTCGGCGATCTGGCGCACACGCCGCGCGCCGTACCGGTGCCGGTGACGGGTGGTCATGACGGGGTCGACGCCGTCATCGCCCAAAGCGTACTGGTTGAAAACACCTTGCCCGAGGGTTCCAACTGGGACGGCCAGTCCGGTCTCTTGGTGGACGAAAAGACCTTCAATGACCTGCTCAACGGACGTGACAAGGCGCCAGCAGGCATCCCATGACACGTCCACTGTTGGCGGGCACCCTCGCCATCTCCTGCAGCCTCGGTGGTTACGCGACCGCCACCGAATCGGGCCCCGTCGATCCTGCGTTTGATTATCACACCTACGCCAATGTGGATCAGTTTCGAACCACACATTTGGACCTGGATCTGCACGTCGATTTTCAATTCAAGAACATTTCCGGTTCAGTTACGCTGGAATTGAAGCGCCTGGATCCGCGTTCGACGCAATTGGTACTCGACACCAAGGGCCTGATGATTCTGGATGTCACCCAAAAGGCCAACGATGTCCTGGGCGCGACCGACAAGAATCAAACGATATGGGTCAGCCGCCCGTTCCATTTGGAAAAGCCGGATCCGATTCTCGGCAGCGCGCTGGTGATCGACCTGCCGCCGTCCAAGAAGGGCACGGAATCCATCAAAATCGACTACGAAACCACGGAAGCCTCGACCGCGCTGCAGTGGCTGACGGAAAAACAAACCTCCAGCCACAAGCCGTTTCTGTACACCGAGTCGGAGCCCATCGGCGCGCGCACCTGGATACCGCTTCAGGACACGCCTCAGGTACGTGCACCTTACAAGGCGAAGATTTACACCGAGGACCGGCTGCGTGCCGTCATGAGCGCGGAGAATGACCCGAAGGCCAAACCCGGGGTCGCGGGTGCATACACTTTTGTGATGCCCCAAGCCGTGCCGTCTTATTTGATTGCGCTGGCGGTGGGGGCTCTGGAATTTCAGGAAACCGGGCCGCGCACCGGCGTGTATGCCGAAAAGCCCATGATCAAGGCGGCGGCCAAGGAGTTCGCGGATACCGAGTCCATGATCCAGGCCAACGAGAAGATGTTCGGGCCCTATCGGTGGTCGCGATACGACATCTTGGTCATGCCGCCGAGTTTTCCGGAAGGTGGCATGGAAAATCCAAGGCTTTCGTTCATCACGCCCACCGTAATCGTGGGCGACAAGAGCCTGGTCTCCGTGATCGCGCATGAACTTGCGCATTCCTGGGCGGGAAACCTGGTGGGCAATGCGACCTGGCGGGATTTTTGGCTCAACGAGGGCTTCACCGACTACATGGAAAGCCGCATCATGAGCGCGGTATACGGCGAGCCGCGCGCCGGCATGGAGGCGGTGCTGGGGCTCAGATCGTTGCGGGCCGATCTTGCGAAACTCAAGCCTGCCGATCAAATCCTGGCCATCGACCTGCGCGACCGCGATCCCGCCGACGGCTTCACGAATGTTCCCTATGAAAAAGGCCGATTGTTTTTGAATTATCTCGACGCGAAATTCGGCCGCGAACGCTTCGACGGCTTCCTGCGCGGCTATTTCGATCATTTCGCATTCAAGAGCGTCAACAGCGAACAATTCATCGCCTACCTGCAGGAGAACTTGCTGGACCGGTTCCCCGGAATCGTCACGCGCGCAGAGGTGAATGCCTGGATCTTGTCCGCGGGTCTGCCGGCGGACGCGGTTCTGCCGGTCACCAACCTGTTTCAACCGGTGGACGCGGCGCGCGACGCGTGGCTCGCCGGCAAACTGCCCGCGAAAAAGCTCGGCGCCGACTGGGTGGCGCAGCAGTGGCTGTATTTTCTCGACGGCATGCCGCCGACATTGGCGGCGGCGCAATTGGCCGACCTCGACAAGACCTTCGGATTGAGCAAGAGCCCGAATGCCGAGATCGGACATAGCTGGTTCAAATTGGTCATCGCCAACAACTATCAGCCCAGCTTTCCGCGTCTCGAGGAGTATTTGAAGACCATCGGACGACTCAAGCTGATTGTGCCGCTGTATGAATCGTTGATGAAAACGCCCGCGGGTGAGGAAGTGGCGAAGCGCGTGTTTGCCAAGGCGCGGCCTGGCTATCATCCGGAAACGGTCAAGGCAATCGAAGCGATCGTGTCTCCGAAAGAGGAAACCAGCGAGTGACCGGCGAGGCCGGCTTGAGCGAGTGGCTGAAGATCATGCTCGAAGAAATTGCGCGCAAGAAAGCCGAAGAGGATGAAATGCGCGCAGAAGCGCAGCGGCGCGACGGCGAGGCGAATGCGCGCGGCGCGCACTCGAGCGCGTAATCGATCGGGGTTGTGTTACAGTTCGCGCAGTTCACTGATGACTAGAATTTGGTGACTCCCAGCAAACAAGCGCTACAGGTCGCCGAAGAACGCGGCCCCGATCATTCCATCTCGCGTCTGGCCACGGCGCGCACCGCGTTCGTCGGCCGCACTTTGCGCGGGCCGGTCAACCGGCCGGTATTCATCAAGAGTTTCGTGGAATTCCAGCACGTGTTCGGCGGCCTCTGGCAACCCAGCCTCTTAGGCTATGCCATCGAGCAATTTTTCGATAACGGCGGCCGCGAGGCGCTCATTGTGCGCGTCGTGAATGGCGCGCGGTCGGCGACCCTGACCCTGAAGGCCGGTGAGCAAACGCTGCAGCTGCAGGCACTTCGGCCCGGCACCCGCGAGTTTTTGCGGGCCAGCGTCGACTTCGACAACATCGCGCCGGATGAGACCGAGATTTTCAATCTTACCGTGCAGCGCGTGCGTGCACAGGGCACCGGTCAAGTCGATGACCAGGAGATATTCCATCGCCTGTCGGTATCACGGAGCGACGAGCGCTACTTCGCGAACGCGATAGCGCACTCCGCGCTGGTCCGTATGCTCGGCGCGGTGCCGACGCAACGGCCGGATCGCACACTTGATCCTGCCAGCGGGCTGGCGACCGCCTATGTGAATTCGAATTCCGATGGCGATGACGGTGCGCCGCTGACCGACTACGATCTCATCGGCTCGAGCGTGGAGCAAACCGGCTTGTTCGCTTTGCACCTGGCCGAATACTTCAATTTCTTGTGCATACCGCCCTTGTCGCGGGATCAGGACGTGGGACCGAGCGCGTTGTTGGTCGCCGCTCGCTACTGCAAAGAGCGCCGTGCGCTGCTGATCGTCGACCCGCCGTCCGGCTGGCAGACCGCTGACGATGCGCTAAGCGGTTTGCGCGATTGGGACTTCCCCAATGAAAACGCGCTGATGTACTTTCCACGCCTGCTGGCGCACGACAAGTTGCGGGGACATTTCGAATCCTTTGCGCCGTGCGGCGCGGTGGCCGGCATGCTGGCGCGCTACGACGAGGGCGCGCCGGTTTGGCTGACTGCGGATCGCGAAGAACCCGTTTTGCGGCCGGGCTTTCGGCCGGCTAGCCTGGTGGGCGAGGATCGGCGCATTCGTCTGGCGGCCCTGGGTGTCAATACACTCCAGTCGGTCCGGTCCCCCGGGCGCATCAACATGCGCCTGAGGACCTTGGCGGCGGGCAATACGGCCAACGCCGATTGGCGCTACTTGCCCGCGCGGCGGCTGGCGTTATTCATCTTGAGCAGCATCGAACAGGGTACACGCTGGCTTGCCGCCGCGAGTTCACTCGCGGAGGTTGCGCAAGATCTGACGGCGCAAGTGCGTGCGTTTTTCGATGGCTTGCATGAAGCGGGTGCCTTCGGGACGCGGCGGATGGAGGAGGCCTTTTTCGTGATTTGCGACGAGCGTGTCCAGACCTCTGCAACCTGCGGTGAGATCCAATTCGTGATCGGTTTTGCAGCGAGCCGTGAACACGAGTTTCACTGCTACCGCATTTCGCAGTCGACCACGGGCTGTAAAATTCAACCCGTGAGCCTCAATCGGCTCAATTTTTCGCAGTACAGCCCTGCGGAACTCGAGTGGGTCGACAGCCTCGCGAGGAGTCTCGGCGGACATTCTTAGCCGGACGGCGGTGTCCAAGCGGGGCGGGGCATGCCGGCGCGGCGACGCCGTCAGCCGGCGAGCAGCGTCGCTGCAATTCGTCTTTCCAACTCGACCACGGCGGAGTTGACTTTAGTGCTGCCCGCAGCCGCCGGGAGGATGCGCGGTATGTCAGGGAGCTCATCGAGTGCGATGCGTGCATAGTCATACCCGGCCTGGATGGCGCGATCGAATGACTGCCAATTCAAAAGATCGATGTTGGTGAGCGGCGGCTTCATCAACACATCCGCCAATTCCCGCTGCGCGCGTTCGCCGGCGGCGCTGTTGATCATGCCGGCGTGCATCAAGACCTCAAAAATATTGACGCGCCGCTCGCCGAAGTTGCGGTCGGCACCGACATCGCAGCCGATCACGAAACCCGGCGCGTGGCCCTGCATGACATCGACGGGTAGGTTGTTAATGGCGGCGCCATCTACCAACACGCCGTCGGCATGAAACACCGGCGGCATGACGCCGGGAATGGCCACGGATGCGCGCAGCGCCTGTGCCACTGCTCCTGAACGGTGTTCGAATAACCGGCCCGTGGTGAGATTGGCGCTCACGCAGAAATAGGGATAGCGCAGGTCCTCGATGAGTGCGCTGCCATACTCGCGTTCGAGCAGCCGCGATACTTTCCTGCCGCGCGTAAGCGCCAGAAACGGGAAGGTGTAGTCGTTGACCGGGTTGGTATGGACGAAACTTCTGCGATAGCGCAGCTGCATCTCCTCGTCGCTCCAGCCCATCGCCACGCCGGCGGCGATGATCGCGCCGATACTGGCGCCGCCCAGAAAATCGATCGGTACTCTGGCCTCGCGCAGCGCACGGATGATCCCCAAGTGCGCAAACCCTCGCGCGCCACCCCCCGAGAGGACCAATCCCACGCCGCGCCGCCTCAGCAGGCGGGCCAGCCGCTCGAAGTCGGCGGGTTCGACGATGTGATGGTGCAGGGTGACCGGCAGAGTTTTCAGCCAGGGGGCGCTCGATCCGGAGTCGATGACGCCCGGGTGCACCAGCGCCAGTTCAACGCGCGCACCGCGCGCAATGGCCGGCTCGACGATGCCGGCGGGCCACGGCATCACACGGCCGCCGACGGATGCCGCCATGAGAATTACATCGGCTTGGCGGCAACATTGACGCGTCCATCCTGAGGCGGCCCAATTCGCCACATAGACTACGTAGTCGTTAACTTCTTCGATGTGGTTGAACCAGGTCGCGGTATGGGTGGTGGCGCGCGCATCCCAGACGAGTTCAGTGCGCCCGGTCTTGCTGAGTTCATCAACCAGACGCGTCGCCAAATCGGCCACGTCGAGTTCGATGCTGTTGGGTACCACGGCAAAAATGTGCGCCCGCTTGGGCCGGTACTCTTGCCGGTTGCTGTGCCTGAGCCGCCGAGCGCAAAGGCGCGCCAGTGCCAGGGAAAACTGGGTGGACTGTGCTGCGATCTGGTCCAATTGGTCATTCGGGATCAAGAGCAGTTCACTGTCTCGCAGTGCAACAACGGTGGCGCTGCGCGGTGTTTCCAAGAGCCAGCCCGCCTCACCGACCAGTTCGCCGTGTTCTATCTCCGCGGTCAGACCGGGCTTGAGCGGCGTCTTGACGCCCAACCTGCCGCTGGCCAGCAGATATACTCCGTCGGGATCGGAACCGGCTTCAAACAGCAAATGGCCGGCCGGCAGCGAGAAGTGCACGGCGACGGCCGCCAGGGAGTCGAGGCTTTTCGGATCCACGCCGGCAAGATCGGCACAATCGCGCAGCCAGTCGATCGCGCGTGGCATTTCCTGCGTCGCGACCGACTGTTCTTCATCGAATGCCATGCGTCTGTAACGGCTGCGAGGGGGCGTTTCTTGAGTCCAACTGTGAATACCGTGGTGTTTTCGCACGGCAAGGAAAGCGGCCCCTGGGGCTCCAAAATCACCGCGATGGCGGCGATGGTCCGAAGCCTCGATTGCGGGGTGGAATCGGTGGACTACCGCGGTATCGACGACCCCGCAAAGCGCGTCGAGACACTGGTGGCCGTAGGGCGCGAAATCAAAGGGCCCATCGTTCTCGTCGGTTCCAGCATGGGCGGCCACGTGGCCGCCGCCGCCGCGAACCCCCTCAGGGCAACGGGCCTATTTTTGCTGGCACCGGCCTTCTACATGCCGGGCTTCGAAGAACACACGCCGCAGAACGTGGCCGCGCCCACCGCCATCGTGCACGGCTGGCACGATGCCATCGTGCCGGTGCACAACATCATCCGTTGGGCGGAAGAGCATCGCGCGATGCTGCACATTCTTGATTCCGATCATCGATTGGAAGATCAGATCGGCATGATCTGCTACCTGCTGCGCAGATTCTTGACCGCAAACTAACGGTCCTCGTCCCTGGACTTTCGTGTGCGCCGCGAGATCTTTAGGGATGGGGCTTGGCCGGAGCCGCCTGCGATTGCTCCGCGCGCTCACTCGATAGCTGCGCCATTGCCAATTCACGCAGGCTCTCGCCGAGCTGTTCGCCGCAGCGCCTTCCCATGGCGTTAAAGCCGGCCTGCAGCGACGCCAGATACGCGGCGATGTATTGCTTGCCGGCCGTCGATTGCAGAAATGACAACACGCGCTTCAAATCCGCGTCGTCCAAGTTTCGATAGCCGTACGCCAGATAGCGCCGCGAAGGTTCGCGCATATTTTCTTCCATGGTTTGGCGACTGGCTTCGCCGGACTTGCGAGCCCGTTGTTCGACGGGTCCGGGATCCAACCCCGACCCGACCGCGGTTCCGGCCGCGACGGCCGTACCCATGGTCACCAGAATCTGCACAGTGGACTCGGCAGAGTGCTCGGCGCGCTCCAGTTTCTCGACCAAGGCATCGCGTTGCGGTGTGCTGGGAACGGAGATGTCGCCGTTCATGACCTTGTCGGCATCCGCGTCGCTGAGCGACGCCAGCGCGACATCCGCGGCCACCATCCGTTTGCCGGTATCCGTGACTAGAAAGGCTTCAGCTTTCTTCAACGTGTCGGCGTCCAGATTTGCCGCGAACGCGCTCAGGGCGGGCGCATCGAAGACATCGATGCGAAACGCACGGATCGCGGCCTGATTCACCGCCTGTAGCTGCGATTCGGTCAGCGGCGTCGATGTGTTGCCTTGGAAGAGCTTGCGAATATGTGACGGCATCGAGCCCAATGAGGCGCGCACCTGCTCGCGAATCGCGGCCTCCTGATAGAGCTGCGCCGCGGTGTCCATGTCAACCGGCGGCACGCCGGCCTGAGCGACGCCGGCGAGACTCAGGAGCAGTGCGAAGCGGAACATCTTGGTATTGTACACTCAAGCCGCCGAAGGGCCGGCAAACCTGGGTGCACCATGGGTTACGTTAAATGTTGGACAGTGGCGCTGTCGGTCATTCTTGCGGCGGGTTGCTCATCGCAACCGCCGCCTCCGCCGCCGAAGACTGTGTTCGATCCGCTGACGCAGCAGTTGGATAGGGCCCGTGACGTTCAAAAGACGGTGGATGAAAACGCGGAGAAAACCCGTCAGGCGGTCGATGCTCAAGAACATGGCGCGCCCACGCCCTGAACCATAAGCGACCATGAACCCTCTTGTCGGCTTGGGCGAGGCGTGGCGCTGGAGCGTGCGCAAGATTTTGGGCCTGTGGGTGCGCGTGACCATCAAGCCCGAGGACGCAGTTGCGGCCATTGCGGCGCGCCCCCGTCCCGTATGCTATGTGCTGGAACGCGAGAGCCTCACGGATTTCGCCGTGCTCAACGGCGTCTGTGCAGAGCACAATCTGCCCCGGCCGACGCGCCGCTTGATGGTGGGCGCCAAGCGCGCGGATCGTGCGTACTTCGAATTGATGCGTCCCAGCCTCTTCAGTCGACGCAATGCCGGGCGCGCCCCGCGGTACCTCGTGCAGCTCATCGACGCGGCAGCGGCGTATCCCCAATTTGACGTGGATCTGGTGCCGGTGGCGATTTTTTGGGGGCGTGCGCCCAACAAGGAAATCAGCTGGTGGCGCCTGCCGTTTACCGAGGATTGGATTTTGATCGGGCGCTTTCGAAAATTTTTGAGCGTGATATTCAATGGCCGCAACACTTTGGTGTACTTCGGCGAGCCGATACGCCTGCGCGAGGTCATCGACGAAGGATTGAGCGAGCCGCGCAGTGTGCGGCGCGTATGGCGCTCGCTGCGAACGATCCTGCGGGCGCAGCGGGCATCGAGCATCGGCCCGGATCTCTCGCATCGACGCACCATGGTGCTGCAGGTCTTGAAGACGCAGGCCGTGCGCCAGGCGGTGCGCAACGAGATGCAGGTGCGTCAAATACAGCGGCGCCCGGCCTTGCTGGTGGCGCGCAAGCATGCTCTGGAAATCGCCGCGAATTATTCCCAAGCGTTCGTCACTTTCATGGCCATGGCGCTGGCCCGTGTATGGAATTCGTTGTACGACGGCGTGGAACTCGAGCACATCGAGAATTTGAGCGGTGTTGGCGATGGGGTTGAAATCATCTATGTGCCTTGCCACCGAAGCCACATGGATTACCTGCTGCTCTCGTACATCATCTATCGCAAAGGATTTGCAGTACCGCACGTCGCCGCGGGCGCGAATCTCGACATGCCGGTGATCGGACGGTTTCTGCGCAAAGGCGGCGCCTTCTTTCTGCGGCGCAGCTTCAAGGGCGATGCGCTGTACCCGGTGGTGTTCGCCAGGTACCTCGGCTTCATGATGGCGCGCGGCCATCCGCTCGAGTACTTCATCGAGGGCGGCCGCAGCCGCACCGGACGTCTGCTTTCCCCGCGCACCGGGATGCTGTCGATGACGGTGCGCAGCTACCTGCTCGATCCGATACGGCCCGTGAAATTCATGCCGGTGTATTTCGGCTATGAACGCATCGTGGAGGGCAGGACCTATATCGGCGAGCTGTCGGGGCAGCCGAAACAAAAGGAGAGCGTATTCGTTCTGTTCAAATCGATTATCTCCGTCCTGCGCAGCAAATTCGGCAAAGTCCACGTGAATCTGGGCCGGCCCATCGACCTCGACGCGCTGCTGCAGAAGCACAACCCACACTGGCGCTCGCAGCCCGCGGAAGGAGGCGATTCCAGCGCCGACTGGATCGGCCGCGCGATCGCCGAACTCGCCGTGCGCATCAATACGGAAATCAACTCGGCGGCCGCGGTCACGCCGATCAACTTGGTGGCCATGGCGATCTTGGCGACCCAGCGCCAGGCACTGCCCGAGGCGGATCTGGTGAGCCAAATCGAGCTGTATCAACGGCTGCTGCGCGATGCACCGTACTCGCCGCTCGTCACCGTGACCCCCGATAGCGGCCGGCAAATCGTGGCTTATGCGGAAGGCTTCGGCATGCTGGAGCGCCAGAAGCATCCGCTCGGCGACATCATGCGCATGAGCGCCGAAAATGCGGTTTTGGCGACCTACTACCGCAATAACATCCTGCATTTATTTGCCATGCCGTCGCTCCTCGCGTGCGCCTTCGTGAGCAACGCACGCATGCGTACGGCGGATATTCAACGTCTGGTGTGGCGCGTGTATCCGTACATATCCGCGGAACTGTTCCTGCGCTGGGATGAAGCACAGATCGGCGCGGTGACGGATTCGTTGCTCCAGACGTTTGCACGCCTCAATCTCCTGGAGAGCAACCCGGATGGAAGCGAGTGGCTGCGTCCACCCCCCACCTCGCCCGAGGCGATCCGCCTGTCGCTGCTCGCGCAGGCGACCATTCAAACCCTCGAGCGTTACTATCTGGCGATCGCGCTGCTGCTGCAGGCAGGGAGCGCAGTCATCCATCCATCGGCGCTGGAGGAGCGCTGCCACTTGATGGCACAGCGCATGACGGTGCTGTATGGGCTGAATTCGCCGGAATTCGTGGACAAAAGTTTGTTCCGCAATTTCATCGATCTGCTGATCCGGCGCAATGTGATCCAAATGTCGGAGGACAAGAAGCTGATGTTCGGTGAGCCGCTCCTCGGCGTTGCAGCGGATGCGCAGATGGTGCTGTCGGAACAAATTCGCCACAGCATCCTGCAGGTGACTCTGGGCCAGTGAGGTCGCGACAGTCTCCTAATCCCAGGCCTGCCTGCCGCGCTGCGATTTGGTGGCGCCACGCCGCTTTTTCGATTCGATGCGTCGTTCCTGGGATCCCTTGGTTGGCCGCGTCTTCCTGCGCACCTTCGGCTCAACGAGGGCGGCGCGGATCAGCGCCGCCAGACGTTCCGCGGCGGCGCGCCGGTTCTGCTCCTGGCTGCGCTCGCTGCGCGCCGTGAACAGGATGCTGCCATCGTCGACCATTTTCTGTCCCGCCATGGCGCGCAACCGATTTCTGGCCGCCACAGGCACGCTCGAATTGAGCGGCAGAAGGAAGCGCAACTGCACCGCGCTCGAGACTTTATTGACGTTTTGACCCCCGGGACCGGACGCGCGGATGAACTTCCATTCCAGCTCCTCATCCGGGATGGCGATGTGCGGTGTGACTTGGATCGGCACTTCAATCAGTCGAGCTCCGACGGGGCATTGCGCACGACGATTTCGCGCTGCGCCATCGGAATGGTGATCTGATGCTCCTTGAACAGGCGCCATATCGCGCGGTTGACTTCCGAGCGAACATTATTGACGCCTTCCTGCGGATCGGAAATCCAGAAGCGCAGTTCAAGCTCAATGCCGCTGTCGCTGAAGTGCATCAACCGCGATACAGGCGCGGGCTCGCGCAGCACGCGCGCCTGGCCGTCGCATGCCTCCAGCAATACTTTGAGCGCCAATTCCGGATCGTCGCGATAACTGATACGGATCGGCAGCTTCAGGCGGATGCGCGGATCGGTGTAGCTCCAATTGATCACTGCATTGGAGATGAGCTGCTGGTTGGGCACCAGCATCTCCACGCCGTCGCGATCGCGCACCACCACATAGCGGCCGCGCAGCTCCTGCACCCAGCCGAAACTCTCCGTGCTGGTGCCCGATTGTCCCGAGAGACTGATGACGTCGCCCGGCTTGATCGAACGATCCATGAGCAGTACGAACCCGCTGACGAAATTAGCGGCGATCGATTGCAAACCGAAGCCCAGGCCCAGGCCCACGGCGCCGGTGAGAACCGTGAGTGCGGTCAAATCGACGCCGGCGGCATTCAAGCCGATGAGAATGCTCAAGGCGATCAAAAACGCGTTGGCGAACTTCGCAATGCCGATTCGTGTCGAGACCGCGACGCTGGTGAGACGCTTGACTCGCCGTTCGACCCAACGGCTGATCCAAGTGGCGACCAGCATGAACAGGGTCAGCGTGAACAGCAGCTTCAGCACCGACCAGACCGTGATGCGGCTCTTGCCGGCGGCAACGCCGAGACTGTCCAGCGTGGCAATGATGGGATCGAGCCAACCGAGGTATTCCGCGGCAATCGCCAGCCAGATAAGCAGGGCTACCCGCGTCTCCCAGGTTTGGATCCAGGATTTGCTGCCCAGGCTTGCGGCAAATACCAATACCGCGCTGCGCACCACGATATACGCCAGAATCAGCCGTGCCGCGGCGCCGAGCAGTGACACATCGAAATGCGCCGCCAACAAAGTGCTGTTGGCGATCGTGACCAGCACGAGCATGACGATGATGGGCGTCACCACGACATTGCCCTGAGTGCCGAAATAGCGCCACGACAAGGCCATCGGCGGCTTATTTGGCTGGCGCTCGTTGCGCCGCCTCAATTCCAATCCCACCAGGCCGCCAAGCAGCAGGCAGACGGCAAGCACGCCGATTTCAATCAATACATTGCGCGTGGCGAGAATTTCGAAGAATGCTTGCAGGTGCAGCCAAAGCTCGTTCATGCGTTGAGATCCGGTATGAGCTGGCTCTCGAGTCTCGCGATTTGATCCTTGAGCATCAGCTTGCGCCGCTTGAGTCGTTTCATTTGCAGCTCATCCACTTTGAAGTCCATGCTGAGTCGGGAAATGACGTCGTCGAGATCGCGATGCTCGATGCGCAGCTGGCGCAGGCGCTCGATGTTCTTGAACAAATCGGTATTGACGTTGTTCTTTTCGTCGCTCACGTTTGTAGACCGAAGCTGCGCCACACCGGCGTGACGCAATCAGGTAGCTTAAGGGAGCGGCCCAAGGGATTCCAGGCAGCCTGCGGGTTGTGAAAATCAGAACCCACGGATCCGAACAGACCGTGCTTCACGGCAAGTGCTGCGCAAGCATCGACATGCTGAGCGCCGTTGCCGCCCGTCACCACTTCAAGCGCGGTACCACCGGCGGCCGCGAAATCGGCGAGCAGATGCCGCCGCGCGCCGGCCGAAAGGGCGTAGCGGGCGGGATGCGCGAGAGAGGCGACACCGCCGGCGGCGCGAATCCAGCCCACCACCGCCTCGAGCGCCGGCCAGGCCGCGGCGATGTGCGCGGCTTTCCCCTTGTTCAAGTATTTTCGGAAGGCCGTATCGTGGGTGTCGACCAACCCGCCGGCCACCATGGCCGCCGCGAGGTGAGCACGCGTCGGCAGTCCGGGATTTCTCTCGACGGTGGCCAGCAATTCCGCGCCGGGAAGTCGCAACTTTTCGAGGCGCTCGCAGATCTTGCGCATGCGCAGCCGTCGCAGTGCCCCTTGTTCATGCAGCACGCCGCGCAGATCAGCTGAGGCGGGATCGATCCAGAGACCCAGCACATGAATCGCCTGTGAACGCCACGCCGCCGAGATCTCGACGCCCGGGACCAATCTTAGGCCCCGCTCGACGGCTGCGCGCTGCGCCTCATCAAGACCTTGGACAGTATCGTGATCGGTGAGGGCCAGAACCTGTACGCCCGCCGCGGCCGCCCGTTCAATCAGCGCTGCGGGACTCAACGATCCATCAGAACAATTCGAATGGGTGTGAAGGTCGATATTGAGGCTGCCACTCATGGGGTGCCGGCAAGTCCCACCGCCTCGAGCCGGTTTCCGGCGAGCACGATGAACCCCTGCGCGCGTTCGAAACCGTCGTTCGTGTAATCAAATGTATAAGTGCGCAGCAGACGGCGTTTACCCCGGGAGTCGCGGCTCAGGCGGAAGCCGGCGAAGGCAACCGTACCGTCCAAAAACTGCACTACAGCGCGAGAGCAGGTGTCCTTGGCGATGCGGTTTGCAGCCTCTCGAGCATCCAGGGAAACCTCCCAGACCTTGTAGGCGCCTGCCAGGGCTCCCGCAATGGCAACGGGCATAATGAAGCTGTCATCCATGGCGCGAATCTTAACCCTTCGCGCTTCCGCCTGCCGCCCTTGGTTTTTCGCTCTTAACCCCCAAACTACTGCTTCCAGGAGGCCTCACGCATATGACTCAAGATCATCAACCGTCGCTGGCAGTGCGGGTAGATCCCAACGAGATGGTGCGCTATGTGCACGATTTGATGACTCGTGCACCGTCGTCGACGGGAGATATGTCAATTGCCATCGCGCAGCGTCAATGGGGCGGCGATACACCTCAAGCGCGCGCCGCTCACCTGCGGTGGAGCGCGCTAAACCGAGCGTTTGGCGACGCCCGGGTCAGTTCTTGGACCACTCCGCAACGGCGCGACCAGATCCACGTACCGGCTGCGCTCATCGCCGCCGCAGGGGTCGCCAAACTAACCATCGCCGAGGACGAAGTGGTGTTCGACATTCCGACCCTGCTGGACGCCACGCTGCAATTGTGCGAACCCGTCGGGCACGGCTAGCGCTCAGGCAGGCAGTACCTTCGGATCGCTGAAAGCGACAAAGTTGCCGTTGATCAGGCTCTCGCGGCAGTTGTAGCGCAAGCGGTGGCCGTCCATGCGGGTGACGTGGCCGCCGGCGGCCTCCAACACCGCCTGCCCCGCGGCGGTGTCCCACTCCGAGGTTGCTCCGTAGCGCACATAGAGTTCCGCCCGCCCTTCCGCGAGCAGACAGAACTTCAGAGAACTACCAATGCCGCTCACAACGTGCGGACCCAAGCGCGCCAAGTACGCCGCGATTTCCGGATTGGCATGCGATCGGCTGCCGAGAACGCGCAGCGGCTGCTGCGGGGGCGCGGTGTGAATGGGGGATATTGCGGCGTCGGGCGCGCGCCTGAACGCACCATGGCCCGCGATGCCCCAATAGGTGATGTTTTGCGCCGGCGCGCACACCACGCCCAGCACCGGGTCGTTTTTCACGACCAGCGCGATATTGATGGTGAATTCACCGTTGCGTTTGACGAACTCGCGCGTGCCGTCGAGCGGATCGACGACCCATAGTTGCGGCCAGGTCTGCCGTTCCGCCCAGGGCGCCGCCGCCGATTCTTCCGACAAGATCGGAATCTCCGGCGTGAGGCGCTTGAGTCCCTCGATGATGACCGTTTGCGATTCCAAGTCCGCCAGGGTCAAAGGCGAGTTGTCGTCCTTACGTTGCACTGCGAACGCACCATCGTAGATTTGCATAATGGCCGCGCTCGCGCGCTCGACGATGGGCATCAGGTCCTGGGCCAGGCGGGCTAGATCTCGCATCGAGGTATCATACGCACATGGAAGAATCCTCGGCAGTCGACTGGCAATCGGTCGATACCGTGCTGCTCGACATGGACGGCACGTTACTGGACTTACGCTTCGACAATTGGTTTTGGCTGACATTTGTCCCGAGCCGGTACGCCGCTGCGCACGGCATCAGTGAGTCAGAGGCGCAAAGGCGCCTGGCTCCGAAGTTCAAAGACGTCGCCCACACCTTGCAGTGGTATTGCATCGACTACTGGACCCGCGAGCTCGATCTTGATATCCCCGCGCTGAAACGCGAGACGCTGCCGCGGGTGGGATTTTTACCGGGCGCAGAAGCGTTTCTGCGCAAATTGCGCACCCGCGGCAAGCGCCTCGTGCTGGTCACGAACTCGCATCCCACGACGCTTGCCATCAAGGACGAGGGCGTGGCGTTGACGCAGTACTTCGATGCTTGCTACTCCTCGCAGCCTTTCGCAGCTCCAAAGGAGAACAAAGCGTTTTGGCCGCGGTTGGCGGCGCGCGAGGAATTCTCGAAACAGCGCACTTTGTTCGTCGACGACAGCCTGAGGGTGCTCGAATGTGCGCGCGAGTACGGTATCGCACACTTGCGCGCGGTGCGCCGGCCGGATAGCGGTGCGCCGCCTCAGGCGACTGCGGACTTTGCCGCCATCGACGGCGTTGCCGAATTGCTGTAGGGGTTTGGGCTCCTAAGAACCCGCCGCCCCCGGATTCGGTGCGCCACCGGCGGGACCGCCGCCGCCGCCGCGTCCACGGCGACGTCTGCGCCGGTTAGGATCCTTTGCCGGCGCGTCGCCGGTTCCGGCGGAGTTTCCGGAATTAGGAGCGGAAGCTTGGGGCCGCGGAGCATTTGAGTGCGATGGGCGCGAAGGCGGGCCGCGGCGTGGGCCGCCACTTGAGCGTCCACCTCCGGCTCGGTTCGGTCCGCCCGAACGGTTACCGCCCGAACGGCCGCCGCCGCGGGATTGTCCTTGCCTGGGAGCGCGCTCGCGCCACACGGCGGGTGGCGGCGCGGTAACGGCCGCCAAATCCACGGCTTCAATGGCGGCGCGCGGAATTTGATGGCCGATGTAGCGCTCGATATCGGGCAGCGAAATGGCGTATTCCTCGCAGCCGAAACTGATGGCATCGCCTGCCGCACCCGCGCGCGCCGTGCGTCCGATGCGATGCACGTAGTCTTCGGCGTCGTTGGGCAGATCGAAGTTGAACACGTGGCTGACGTCCGGAATGTGCAGGCCGCGCGAAGCCACGTCGGTGGCGATCAACACGGCGATGTCGCCGTTGTGAAAATCGCGCATCATTTTCAAGCGTTTGGTCTGCGGCACGTCTCCGGACAAGGCCTGAGCCACGAAGCCATTCGCCGTCAGCGTGCGTTCCAGCACCTCGGCCACGCGCTTGGTGTTCACGAACACCATGGTGCGGCGCGCATCGATACGGCGCAGTAGGCCCATCAGCAGCGGGATCTTCTCCTCGGTCGAAGGGAAGTAGAGCACCTGCGTGACCTGGTCAACGGTCATCTTGTCCGGTTCGATGCGGATGAGCTCCGGATTGTTCATGTGCTCGTAGGCAAGCTCCATGACCCGATGAGACAGGGTGGCCGAAAACATCATGGTGAGGCGCAGCGTCGGATGCGGCATACGGCGCAATATGAAGCGGATGTCCTTGATAAAGCCGAGATCGAACATACGATCGGCTTCATCCAGGACCGCGACTTGGATGTGCCGCAAATCAAACACATGTTGCTTGAAGTAGTCGATGATGCGCCCGGGTGTGCCAATGAGGACATCGACTCCGTCTTCGAGGATGCGCCGCTGCTTCTCATAATCGACGCCGCCGAACACGATCGCGAGCTTCAAACCGGTGTACTTGCCGATGGCTTGCGCGTCGGAATGGATTTGCACGGCGAGTTCGCGCGTGGGCGCAATCACGATGGCGAGCGGCGCATTGACCGGACGATTGGCCGCGGCGGGGCCCGTCAACAAGCGATTGAACAACGCGATGAGGAAGGCAGCGGTCTTGCCGGTCCCCGTTTGCGCCTGGCCCGCCACGTCGCGGCCCGCAAGGGCGATCGGCAGCGTTTGTGCTTGAATGGGCGTGGCGCGGGTAAAGCCTTGTTCGGCGATGCCACGCTTCACGGATTCGGGGATAGTCAAGGAATCAAAAGTAAGCTGACTGAGATGGGCGTCTGACATTTTCGCTTTGTGAATTGCAGAAACTTGCAAAATGATGGGGACCGGATAACAATATGGCCAACCAGGAGCCGGTCTATCCGCTCCCCAACCGTATCATCGGTACCCTTTTAAGGTAATCAAGACTCTAAACCCGCTGTATTGTGCCCGAACGGCCGCGCATCGTCACTTCGCGGTTATGCTTTGGGTTCTGGCTTCCCCAAAATAACCCGTTTTAACTTCATCTAAATCTCCAAAAGGAGCTGTATCCGCAGTGAGTAACCCAAGTATCGTTCACACCAGCGACGCAACGTTCGACAAGGACGTGTTGAAGTCCGACAAGCCCGTATTGTTGGATTTTTGGGCCGAGTGGTGCGGTCCCTGCAAAATGATCGCGCCGATCCTCGATGAGATTGCCGATACGTACAAAGACAAGATTCGCATCGCCAAGCTCAACATCGACGAAAATCCTCACACCCCCCCCAAATTCAATATCCGCGGCATCCCCACACTGATTCTCTTCAAGAACGGGACCGTCGAGGCCCAAAAAGTCGGCGCCGTGACCAAGTCGCAGCTGGCCGCTTTTCTGGACAGCAACCTGTGAGAGGCTACTTAGGGAATCAATCGCGCGGGGGCCAGGGCGGTCAGCAGGGCGGCGGCGGCCAAGGGGGCGGCGGCCGATCCAATCGTAACCGTGGACCACGCAACGACAATCGCAACGGCAACTCCAACGGGGGCCGGCCGATGCACGAGGACTACGGCGATTTGCCGGAGGGCGGCGATGACCTAGAGATCATTGCGCCGACCGATCTTGCGCGCAGCCGCAGCTCGATGAATCTGACGGAGCTGAAAAAGCGTCCGATCAGCGATCTGGTCAAGCTGGCCGAGACCATGGGCCTCGAGAATATGGGCCGCTCGCGCAAGCAGGACATCATATTCGGCGTGCTCAAGGCGCACGCGCGCAAGGGCGAGGATATTTACGGCGATGGCGTGCTGGAAATCCTGCAGGACGGCTTTGGGTTCCTGCGCTCTTCCGATTCGAGTTACCTGGCCGGCCCGGACGACATTTACGTCTCCCCGAGCCAGATCCGCCGCTTCAATCTGCGCACCGGCGATTCCATTTCCGGCTTGATCCGGCCGCCGAAAGACGGCGAGCGCTACTTCGCGCTGCTCAAAGTCGGCGAAATCAACTACGACTCCCCCGAGAGCTCGCGCGGCAAGGTACTGTTCGAGAATTTGACGCCGCTGCACCCAACCGAGCGGCTGAAATTGGAACGCGGCAACGGCTCGACCGAGGACCTGACGGCGCGCGCCATTGATTTGGTGGCACCGATCGGCAAGGGCCAGCGCGGATTGATCGTCTCGCCGCCGAAGGCCGGCAAGACGATGCTGCTGCAGAACATCGCCACTGCCATTACGGCCAATCATCCCGAGGTGTACCTCATCGTGCTGCTCATCGACGAGCGGCCCGAAGAAGTGACGGAAATGGCGCGCACGGTGAAGGGCGAAGTGGTTTCCTCGACTTTCGACGAACCTGCCAGCCGGCACGTGCAAGTGGCCGAGATGGTGATTGAGAAAGCCAAACGTCTGGTTGAGCACAAGAAAGACGTGGTCATTCTGCTCGATTCCATCACGCGTCTCGCCCGGGCCTACAATACCGTGGTGCCAAGTTCCGGCAAGGTGTTGACGGGCGGCGTGGATGCGAACGCCCTGCAGCGGCCGAAGCGCTTCTTTGGCGCGGCGCGAAACATCGAAGAGGGCGGCAGCCTGACCATTCTGGCAACCGCTTTGGTCGACACCGGTTCCAAAATGGACGATGTCATTTTCGAGGAATTCAAAGGCACGGGCAATTCGGAAATTCATTTGGACCGGCGCATCTCGGAGAAGCGTGTGTTCCCCTCGATCAATATCAACCGTTCGGGAACCCGCAAAGAAGAACTCATCACCGAGCCTTCGGAGCTGTCCAAGATGTGGATATTGCGCAAGCTCCTGCATCCGATGGACGAGCTGGCGGCAATCGAGTTCCTGCTCGACAAAATGAAAGACACCAAGACCAACGCGGATTTCTTCGATGCGATGAAGCGCTAGGACGCGATAAAGCGCTGAAGTGGCACTAGTTCTCAGGAGTTAAGGCATGGAGTGGTGGGCGTGGATTGCGGTCGGCGCCGTACTTTTGGGATCCGAGTTGGGGTTCATCGATGCCCAGTTCTATCTGGTGTTCGTCGGCGGCTCCGCGCTCGTCGTGGGATTCTTGGATTTGGCCGGATTGCTGCCGGCCGTTTGGATGCAATGGCTGCTGTTTGCGCTCCTGGCCGTGTTCTCCATGCTGACGTTCCGGCGGCGGATTTACGCTCGCATGCGCCGCAAACTGCCCGATATGAAGCAGGGACCGGTCGGCGAAACCGTGGTTTTGCCCGCATCGCTGCCGCCCGGTGAAACCTGCCGGCTGGAGTTCGGGGGAAGTTCCTGGAACGCGGTGAACGGCGGGAAATCTCCCATCGCAGCCGGTGAGCGCGCGCGCATCGATCGGGTCAATGGCCTCACCCTGGTAGTGCATGGAGATAACTCGTGAGTATGACCCTAGGCTACGCCTTCATCGTCATCGCCATACTGATCGTGGTGGTGATCGCCAAGACCGCGGTGGTGGTGCCGCAGCAAAGCGCCTTCGTGATCGAACACCTGGGGAAGTACAGTCGTACCCTGTCGGCCGGTTTTCATATTCTCGTGCCGTTCATGGAGCGGATCGCCTACAAGCACAGCCTCAAGGAAATCGCCATCGATATTGCCGAACAGATCTGCATCACCCGCGACAATGTACAGGTGGGCGTGGATGCGGTGCTGTACATGCAGGTGATGGATCCGCACCTGGCCTCTTACGGCATCACGAACTACGGTTTTGCGATATCGCAACTCGCACAAACCACGCTGCGAAGCGAAATCGGCAAGATCGAGCTGGACCGCACTTTCGAGGCCCGCGGCCAGATCAATACCAACGTCGTCAGCGAGCTCGACAAGGCTTCCGTAGCCTGGGGCGTCAAAGTTCTGCGCTATGAGATCAAGAACATCACGCCGCCGAAGGACGTGCTATCGGCGATGGAAAAGCAAATGCGCGCCGAGCGCGAAAAGCGCGCGGTCATCCTGACCTCGGAAGGCGAGCGCGACGCCAAGATCAACGCGGCGGAAGGCGACAAGCAACGCGTGATCAAGCAGTCCGAGGCCAACAAGCAGCAGCAAATCAACGAGGCCGAGGGCCAAGCCCAGGCGATCCTCGCGGTCGCCACGGCGACGGCGGAAGGTCTGCGCCAGGTAGGCATCGCGCTGTCCGATCGTGGCGGCATCGAGGCCATGCAGCTGCGCATCGGCGAAGAATATGTGAAGCAGTTCGGCAAGCTTGCGCAAACGGGCACGACGCTGGTGGTCCCCGCGAATCTGACGGACCTGGCTTCGATCGTGACCATGGCGACCAGCATCGCGCGCAAGCCGCCGGCCGGCTCGCCGCCGGGCGGTCCGCCCGTCATTTCCAAGAGCTAGCTCAAATTCGTGGCTGAGACGCGCGCCGCCCACTCGATTGGGTTTCTTGAGTTTGTAGTCTTGGCGGCGGCGACCATGTCGACGCAGGCGATCGCCATTGACGCGATGCTCCCGGCCTTCCCGACCATCGTCAGTGCGCTCAACGTCGGCGATGCGAATCACGGTCAGTGGATCGTCACCGCCTATATGACGGGGTTGGGCGTCGGGCAATTGTTCTGGGGCATGCTCTCCGATCGATTCGGACGCAAGCCGATCCTGTTCGGCGGTTTGACTCTCTACGTCGTTGCCGCGCTGCTATGCAGTTTGAGCGGCAGTTTTCCGGCGCTGCTCGCATGGCGTTTCGTGCATGGTTTGGCGGCTGCCTGCGTCACGGTGACGCGCTCAGTGGTGCGGGATCTGTATTCCGGACGGCAGATGGCGCGGGTCATGTCCCTGACCTTCGTGGTTTTTCTGACCGTGCCGATTCTGGCGCCAAGTGTGGGACAGCTGATCCTGGTTGTTGCGCCATGGCGGTACATATTCGTGGTGTTCGCGGTTTTTGCCGCGACAGTGGCGGCTTGGGGATACTTGCGCCTGCCCGAAACGCTGCATCCTGAATATCGCATGACGCTGACGCGCACGCACGTGCTGAACGCAGCCAAACTCGTACTCGGCACCCGCGCCTCGATTTTCTACACCCTCGCCATGATGGTGCTGTTCGGAACCATCATGGCTTACGTCGGCATGGTGGCGCAGATCTTCTCCGAGGTATTTCACCGGCCCAAGCTGATGCCGAGCATGTTCGCGCTGTGCGCCATTTTCATGGGCATGGCCGCGTACCTGAATTCGCGCATTGTCGAGCGCTTGGGGATGCGGCTGATTTCGCATACGGCACTGCTCATGTTTCTCGCCGTCACGGGGCTGCATGTCCTCGTCGCGGTCCTGGGACTCGAGCAAATCTGGACCTTCGTGGTGCTGCAATCGTTGACCATGGCGACCTTCAGCCTGTCGGTGTCCAATTTCGGCGCCATGGCGATGGAGCCGATGGGCGCGATCGCCGGGATCGCCGCGTCGCTGCAGGGCTTCATCTCCACCTTTAGCGGCGCATTGGTGGGAATTCTCATCGGCGAGCAATTCAACGGCACCACCGTCCCGCTGGCCGCGGGCTCCTTGTGCTGCGGGCTGGCGAGCCTTGGTTTCGTGCTTTTGGCCGAGAAGGGGCGCCTGTTCCGAGCGCATCATTCCAGCAGCGATCCAAAGATCACGCGCAGTGCGCGCATCGAGGTGGCGAGTTCAGAATAGCCGCAAGTTTGACGCTTTGTGGGGTCTATGGCATACAAGCAGGCATCAATCGGGATGCCATAACCATGAAAATAGCGACGTGTTTCCTGCTCATGACTGTCGGCGTGTGTACTGCTGTGCTCGCGGATGAACCGCCGTCACCGGCGCCGCAACCGTCCACCGCCCAACCTTCCGCAGCGCAATCTCCTGCAGCACAAGCACCTGCGCCCAGCTCGGCGTCCAATGCCGGGGATGCGAAGGCCACCCCGAGCCCCGCCCCGAGCGCCGGCGATCTTAAATCCGCACCCGGCCCGACCGCCGTACAAGGCGCTCCGAAGGCCGACATGCCTCAGGTGGCCAGCACGGGTCCCACCGAGGCGGAGATCAAGCAGATGCGCGGGCGCGGATTCAAGCCGGTCACCCGCAACGGTACGATGGTATTTTGCCGGGCCGAAGGCGAGATCGGCACCCATTTCCAGCGCACTCGTTGCAGCACCCTCGAAGAATTGAAGGAGGCGCAGCTCTCCGGCAAAGAGTACGTCAATTCCATCCAGCAGCAGGGCTCGGCGGTACCGTTCAAGGGACCGTGACGGATCGACCGACCAGCATTCGAACCGTCACCGCGAGCCGCTACGTCACGCCATTGCGCGAGGGCGGGTCTCTGCCCGCCATCATCGAGGCCGACGACGACGGCATGTACGTGCTCAAGTTTCGAGGCGCAGGCCAAGGACCGAAAGCGCTGATTGCGGAGCTATTGGCGGGTGAGATCGGACGGCTCGCCGGCCTGCCCATCCCCGAGATCGCATTCGTTATGCTGCCGCCGGATCTTGCGCGCACCGAGCCGGATGCGGAAATTCAAAGCCTCATCGGCGCCAGCGGCGGATTAAATCTCGCTTTGGATTATCTGCCCGGCTCAATCACCTTCGATCCGCTGGTGTATCAACCCGATGCAGTGCTGGCCTCGGCCGTCGTGTGGTTCGATGCATTCGTTTGCAATGTCGATCGCACTGCGCGCAATGTCAATATGCTGATGTGGCACCGCCGGCTTTGGCTCATCGACCATGGTGCGGCACTGTATTTCCATCACGCTTGGAATCAGCGCGACCAGCCCGCGCTGACACCATTCCCGCTGATCAAGGATCATGTATTGTTAAGATATGCGAGCGTCCTGGAGGAGACGGATGCCGCAATGAAGTTGCGCTTAGGTATCGACAAAATCGGGGCGATCGTCGATTCGATCCCTGATGCCTGGCTTGCCGATGACCCTGGTTTTGAGAGCAGGGCACAACAGCGGACCGCCTATCTGAAGTACTTCAGCACAAGACTGGGTTCATCGGACATCTTCGTCAAGGAGGCCCTGCGTGCACGCGCTTCGCACGTATGACTATGCAGTGGTTCGTGTGGTGCCGCGCGTCGAGCGCGGCGAGTTCGTGAATGCCGGCATCATTCTGTCGTGCGATGTCGAGCGCATTTTGCTGGCGAACATCGAACTGGATGAGAAAGCGCTGCTCGCCATCGACGCGCACGTGGATTTAGGCCTCGTTAGAAGCGTTCTGCAAACCATCCCGGCAATTTGCGCCGGCGGAGAAGGGGCGGGCGAGATCGGCAAGCTGTCAGCGCGCGAGCGTTTTCATTGGCTGGTCGCGCCGCGAAGCACGATCGTGCAAACCTCACCGGTGCACACGGGCCAGTGCGGCGAACCGGCCGCGGCACTGGATCATCTGATGCAGACGATGGTCAGGCGCGAGACGGCCCGCTAGTTACCGCCCGAATGCAACGCCGCTGCGGCATCGGCGGGATTGCCGGGCACATGGCTCGTCTCCCGATTAGCTGCCCCGAAATACCGTATTCAGCGCACTCCCGGACGCGGCATCGGCGAACGCATCGAACTTCCCCTGCTCGATGATCATTTTCGCGGCGCGCATGAATCCGCCCCAAGCAGCCCGTGCCAGTGCGCCGCCGACGCTCACGCGCCGCACGCCCAGGGCGGCGATTTGGGGCATGCTTAGGTCGGCATTGAAGCCGATCAGAAGATTGACGGGTTTCGGCCCGACCGCCGCAACGACCGCGGCGATTTCTTCCACCGTTCGAATTCCGGGCGCGTACAAACAGTCGGCTCCCGCGTTGGCGTAGCCTTGGAGTCTGGCAGTCGTCTCTGCAATGTCGGGTCGACCTACGAGAAAGCATTCGGCGCGGCCGATGAGCATCGTGTCGCTGCCGGCCTTATCGATGGCCTTGCGGGCCGCGCGCATTCGCTCGATGGCCGTATCGAAATCGAACAGCGGTTTGGAGAGGTCCCCGGTCGAGTCTTCGATCGACAGGCCCGCCACACCGGTTTCGACGGCGAGGCGGACACTCTCGGCAAGACCTGCCGCATCGGGCGCGAATCCGTGCTCAAAGTCCGCGTTGATCGGCAAATCCGTGGCTTCGACCATCTCGGTCAGATGATCCAGGACTCGATCCCGCGACATTCCCCCATCGCGATGTCCATGGGACCACGCGAATCCGGAGCTCGTGGTGGCCAGTGCCTTGAAACCCAGCGTTTGCAGATATCGAGCGCTGCCCACATCCCACGGGTTCGGAAGGACGAAGCAACCGTCTTGATGCAGGCGATGAAACGCGCGCCGTTTATCGGCGATGCTCGGACGAACGTGTGGCATGCGAGACTCCTAGCGTTTCATGGCGCGATAGCCGATATCGAGCCGGTATTGCACCAGATTCCAGTGGATGGCATGCACGAGATTGTATGCCTGGAGCTGCGCATCTTGGATGCTGTCACCTAGGCCGACCGCACAGAGTACGCGCCCACCGGCCGTCACGATCTGTGCGCCTTCGCGGCGGGTGCCGCCATGAAATACTTTCCCAGGGAGGGCTGCCGCCGCCTCGAGACCGCTGATCGGATCCCCTCTGCGAAAAGAATCCGGATAGCCGCCGGCGGCCATGACCACACCGAGCGCTGCACGCGCGTCCCATCGAATCTCATGCGCCTGCAGGGTGCCGGCGAGGGCGGACTCGCACAACTCGATCAGGTCGCTTTGCAGGCGCATCAAGATCGGCTGCGTTTCCGGATCGCCGAATCGACAATTAAATTCCAACACGTTGGGCGTGCCGTCCGGCGCGATCATCAAGCCCGCATAGAGAAAGCCCAGGTAGGGGCTGCCGTCGCTGCGCAGTCCTTTTAAGGTGGGTTCGATCACCTCGCGCATGATGCGCTGATGCAGTTGCGGCGTGACAATCGGCGCCGGCGAATAAGCCCCCATGCCGCCGGTGTTTGGCCCCCGATCGCCGTCGTCGCGGCGCTTGTGATCCTGGGAGGTCGCCAGCGCAATCACCTGCTGATCACTTGCCACCACGATGAAGCTTACTTCCTCGCCGGGCAGGAACTCCTCAATCACGATGGTGTTGCCGGCGGCGCCAAAACTTCCGCCGAGCATGCCCCGAGCAGCGGCAATGGCCGAGTCGTGGGTGTCGCAGATGATGACGCCTTTGCCGGCGGCCAATCCGTCCGCCTTGACGACCAGCGGCAGCCGCTGCGCCCGTACGTAGCGTTCGTCGAAATTGGCCGCCGTGAATGCGCCAAAGCTTGCAGTGGGAATGCGATGACGGTTGAGGAAGTCCTTGCTAAAGGCTTTCGAGCCTTCGAGCCGCGCGGCGCTGCGCGAGGGCCCGAAGCAGCGCCGATTGGCTGCGACGAAGCGGTCGACAATGCCGGCGACCAGCGGCCCCTCGGGCCCGACGATGGTGAGGTCGATGTCCTCAGCGATGGCAAATTGAAGCAGCGCTTCAATATCATCCGCGGCGATCCCGACATTGCTGACCTTGGGTTCGGATGCAGTGCCGGCGTTGCCGGGCGCAACGTAAACATGCCGAACGCGCGGCGACGCGGCGGATTTCCACGCCAACGCGTGTTCGCGACCGCCGCCGCCGACAATCAACACTTTCATATCGGTGGTTTTAGTGGCGGAAATGGCGCATCCCGGTGAATACCATGGCGATATCGTGTTCGTCCGCGGCCGCGATCACTTCGGCGTCGCGCCGCGAGCCGCCCGGTTGAATCACAGCTTTGATACCGAACTCGGCCAGTGCGTCCAAGCCGTCGCGAAACGGGAAAAAGGCGTCGGAGGCGACCGCGGCGGATTCCAGCGTTAGACCGACATCCTTGGCCTTCATCGCCGCGATCTTGCTGCTGATCACCCGACTCATCTGCCCGGCGCCAATCCCCAGGGTTGCCTTATCCTTGGCGGCAACGATGGCGTTCGATTTGACATATTTCGCCACGCGCCACGCAAAAATCATGTCATCGAGTTCTGCCAAGGTGGGAGGACGCCGTGTGACGGTTCGCAGTTCCTGCGCCCGGACGCCCCCGATATCGCGCGTTTGGACCAGCAGGCCGCCGGCCACGCTCTTGTATTCCAGCAACTGTCTTACCGGCTGCGACAAATCGCCGGTGATCAACACGCGCACATTGTCCCGCGCCGCGAGCACCCCACCGGCTTCTTCCGAAATGCCCGGCGCCAGGATCACCTCGACGAATTGCTGCTCGATGATGGCGCGCGCGGTTGCCGCATCCAATTCGCGGTTGAATGCGATGATGCCGCCGTAGGCGGAGGTTGGGTCTGTGCGGTAGGCGAGTGCATAGGCCTCTGCGATGCTGCCGCAGCGCGCAGCTCCGCAGGGATTGGCGTGTTTGACAATCACACAACCGGGGTTGTCGAATTGACGCACGCATTCCAACGCCGTGTCGGCATCGGCGATGTTGTTGAAGGACAATTCCCGCCCTTGAATTTGTTTTGCTTGGGCGACGGACGCGCCGATGGCCCGCGGGTCGGTATAAAACGCGGCTTGTTGGTGCGGATTTTCGCCGTACCGCAAGTCGAGGTGCTTTCGAAAAGAAAGATTCAAGTCGTCCGGAAAGGTCGGGGCCGCACCGCCGATGGCGCCGGTGAAGTACGCCGAGACCATGGCGTCGTACTGCGCCGTATGCGCAAACGCCTTCGCGCTCAATTTGCGGCGCATGGTCAGATTGGTGCTGCCCTGATTGGCCGCAAGTTCGTCCAGCAATTCGCGGTAATCGTTCGGATCCACCACCACCGTGACGGAGTCATGATTTTTTGCCGCGGCGCGCACCATCGCCGGACCACCGATGTCGATGTTATCAACAGCTTCCTCATAGCTGCAGTTCGGTCGGTTCACGGTTGCGGCGAATGGGTAGAGATTGACCGCCAATAGGTCGATGGGCTCGATACTGTGCTCGCGCATCACCGCCTCATCGAGACCGCGGCGGCCCAACAAGCCGCCGTGAATTTTGGGATGCAGGGTCTTGACGCGTCCGCCCATAATTTCGGGAAATCCGGTGTGTTCCGCGACTTCCTTGACCGGGATCCCGTGGCTCGTCAACAGCTTGGCGGTACCGCCGGTCGACAATAGCTCGATGCCGCGTTCTTTCAACTCGCGCGCAAATTCGACGATGCCGGTCTTATCGGAAACACTGAGCAACGCGCGGCGTACGGGCGTGAGCACTAGGAGCCTTGCTTACTCGTTGATGCCGAGCTCTTTGAGTTTCTTGCGCAGCGTGCCGCGATTGATGCCCAGGATGGTTGCCGCACGGCTTTGATTGCCCTGCACATGGCCCATCACGACTTTGAACAAAGGCTCTTCCACTTCACGCATCACAAGGTCGTATAAATGCGCAGGTTTATGCCCGTTCAACGTTTCGAAATAGCACTGTAAGGCCTCTTCGGCCTGCGAACGCAATGGCACACCCTTGCCATTGACCTTTAGATCGCGTCCATTGAATGCAGCCGCGATTTCTCGACGTGACTTCGATTTCTTTTTAGCGACCATGGCCTTAAGTTCAAATCCCCGCTGATTTTTTCTTGTCCAAATGTACGCTTAAGCAGCGCGCTCCACACCCGTATCGTAATGCTGCAGCAGCGTGGACAGTTGTTCCTCGGGCGTCTCGATTTGAACGAGAAGATTCCGCAAGTCCTCTTGTCCGGGATGCTGCCGGAAATACCAACTCAAGTGTTTACGTGCCACTCGAACACCGGTTTGATCGCCGTAAAAGGCATACAGGTCTTCGAGGTGGGCGCGCATAATATCACGGACTTTTTCCAGCGCTAGCACCGCGCGAATTTCTCCCGTCGAGAGAAAAAAATTGACATCGTCGAAGATCCATGGCCGGCCCTGGGCCGCTCTGCCGATCATGATCCCGTCGCAGCCCGTCTCCTCGAGAATTTGTCGTGCTCGCTGCGGAGAAGCAATATCACCATTTGCGAATACGGGAATCTTTACTTGTGCTTTGATGGCGCGTACGGTTTCGTGTTCGGCATCGCCCTGATACATATCGGTACGGGTTCGACCATGGATCGCGAGCGCCGCTATTCCGCTGTCCTCGGCGATTTTTGCGATGCGCGCCCCATTCTTGTGATTCGGATCCCAGCCTGTTCGAGTCTTCAAGGTCACGGGCGCCGAAACCGCTTCCACGACGCTTCGCAAAATGCGTGCGACCAACTCCTCATCCTGCAGCAGTGCGGAGCCCGCCAGCCGATTGCACACCTTCTTCGCCGGACAACCCATATTGATGTCGATGATCTCGGCTCCTGCATCGACGTTGCGCCGTGCGGCATCCGCCATCATCCGCGGGTCAAAACCGGCAATCTGCACCACGCGCGGACTGGGCTCCCCGGCATGATCCATGCGGCGGCGCGATTTGGGCGTATCCCACAACCGCACGTCGGCGCTGAGCATTTCCGAGGCGGCGAGACCCGCGCCGAAACGACGGCAAAGAATTCGAAATGGGCGATCCGTGACGCCGGCCATGGGCGCCAGCAGGACGTTGGAAGGCAACGTATAGGGGCCTATCTTGATGCTCATCGCGTAGGCAGAGCAGGCGCTTTATCGTTCGCGCACGAAACTCTTCTGTCGGCGCCGCGCAGGCACACGTCGATTTCGAATCCTTCAGCGCTTTTCCCGGGGTCCAGGATGTCCAAGGTGGCATCGGCGCGCTCGCCGGGCGCAAGAAGCTTGGCGGTGGGCTTGCCCAAGTATTCCGAAGGTTCGAAGTCGCGAGTGCCGATACTGCCGCCGAAGCGGTTGGCGAGCGTCACGCGCAGCAGCGGGTAGGGCTCCAATTGCGCGGCGGTATTGAGGATGCTGGCGCGCACCCGCAGGGTGCCGGCACCGGCGGGGTCGCCGGTTACACCCCATTGCCGGAGCTGATAAGCGGACAGATTCGCAGGCGGCGCCACCGGGCTGCCCATTGTGGAGTAGAGCGTGCGCAGGGAGCCGCCCAGCGGCGCGTGCGCCGCGAGCCATTCGCGATTTTGGTGAATGATCTGAACCATGAGCAGCGCCCCGGCAGCAATCGCGGCAGCGAGCCACGGAATAAAACCTCGCGCAGATTCCGGCGTACCCGAATCGAACGGTGAGGTGCGCCGCCTGACGGACCGCTTCGGTTTTCGCAGCTCCACGATGGGCTCGGCATCGGCCGAAGGCTCCAGCCCCTGGAGCATTTCGAGGCGAATCGCTTCCGATACTTCGAAGCCGCTCGGCGCGGGCGTGGGCGCGGGGGTTGCTGCCGCGGCGGAGGCGGGGGTTGCCGCCGCGACGGGATCGGCTTTTGAAATAGGGGCAGTCGAAACGACAGTGATCGGATCCGCGGCGTTGAAGACCTCAATCTCCTCAGCCTCCGCGGACACAGGCGGCGGTTCCGGCGGCATCCGCGCCCGAACCCCTCGTTTGGTCTCGACGAAAATCCGGTCGAGTTCTCCCGGAGGCAGGGTGAATTCCAGCGAGCTTTCACCCGATTGCTCGGGCTCCGGGTCCGGAGGTTCGGTGAAGGGCGATTCGGAGGGTTCGTTCTCGTTCCAATCAAGAATTTGCAAGCGCGCGATTTCTACTCCCGTCGGAGCGAAGTCATCCGACCCGGGCTGTGCGCGCTGCGGGGACGGCGGGGCGGGCGATTCCAAAATGTTGTCGGCCCGTGTTTCCAAGTCGATCGAGTTTTCACCGATACTGAATGCGCTCGAATCTTCCGCGAGATGCGCCAAGGCGTTGAAGACTTCTCCACATTTGCCGCAGCGCACCTGACCGCCCGCCGCGCGCAGCACCTCCGCGGATAACCGAAAGACCGTCTCGCATTTTGAACATTGCGTAAACATGTTATGCAACTCTACGCGCGTGGATGCAGCACCACTCATCCCGCTCAATAAGCTGCACCATATCAAAACCGGATGCGTACGCGCCCTTTACCGCATACGCCTGCGTTTTCAGCAACCCCGACAGGAGCAAATGGCCGCCAGGTTCGCAGGCCAGGGTCAGTTTGGGCGCCAATTCGATCAATGGCCCCGCCAAAATGTTGGCGACCACGCAGAAAGCCCGCGGCAGTGCAGCTTCGATGCCCTGGATTGCGATGCTCGAGGCGACGCCGTTGCGCAGCGCGTTATCGCGTGTTGCGATGAGTGCCTGAGGGTCAAGATCCACGGCAACGACGTGTGCGGCACCCAGCTTCAAGGCCGCCACACCCAGAATGCCGGAGCCGCAGCCATAGTCGATCACGGTTCGGCCCGCGAGCGGCAATGAATCCAATATCTGCAAACACAGCGCTGTGGTGGGGTGCGTGCCGGTGCCGAATGCGAGACCCGGATCCAGCCGCACGACGACGGCCTGCGGATCCTGCGGCGCCTCGGCGGCGCGCGGGCATACCCAAAGCCGGCGTCCAAAGCGCAAAGATTTCCAGTCGGCCAGCCAGGCACGCTCCCAAACTTGATCTTGAACGGCACGCACACGCGCGGTTTGGGTGACGTGCGGCCCCAGCGCGGTGGCGAGTCGATCCAGATTCAGTGCCGCGTCGCTGGACTCTTGAAACAAGGCGCGTACCAGGGTGTCGCTCCAAAGCCGCACCTCGCCCGGCATGGGCTCGAGCACCGGTTCGTCGCCGCGATCAACAAAGGTTATGGAGCTGGCGCCGGCTTCGAACAGAGCGGCCTCGACCGCGTCGGAACTCAGCGCGGCGAGTGGAAATTCGATTTCGTAGAATGTCATCGATGCAACATCCTCAAGAGATGTTACTTCAACCCCAATCGTCGCTCGAGATAGTGGATGTCCGTTCCGCCCTGCTTAAAGGCGGAATGATTGAATATCTCCTGATGTAGCGGAATGTTGGTCTTGATGCCTTCAACCACCATCTCCGCGAGCGCATTGCGCATGCGCGCGATCGCGGTATCGCGGGTGTCGCCATAGGCGATGACCTTGCCGATCATGGAATCGTAAAAAGGCGGTACGTTGTAGCCGGTATAGACGTGGCTGTCGACGCGGATTCCGGGGCCGCCGGGCGAGTGCCACAGACGAATCGGACCGGGACTCGGGGTGAAGTTTTTGGGGTCCTCGGCGTTGATGCGGCATTCCACGGCGTGGCCGCGGATGACGATGTCGTTCTGTCCATAGGGGAGTGGTTCACCCGCCGCGATCAACAATTGCGCCTTGACGATGTCGATGCCGGTGACCAGCTCCGTCACGGGATGCTCGACCTGGACCCGCGTGTTCATTTCGATGAAATAAAATTCGTTGTCCTGATACAAGAACTCCAAAGTGCCGGCATTGCGGTAGCCTACTTCTTGCACGGCCTTGGCGCAGCGCTCGCCCATGGTTTTGCGCTGCTTGGCCGTCAGGCCGGGCGCCGGCGCTTCTTCGATCACCTTCTGGTGCCGGCGCTGCATCGAGCAATCGCGCTCGCCAAGATGCACCACGTTCCCGTAGTTATCCGCCAACACCTGGAATTCGATGTGCCGCGGCTTTTCGAGGAACTTTTCCATATAGACCTGATCGTTGCCGAAGGCCGCCAGCGCCTCGGACTGCGTCACGCCGATCGCATTCAGCAATGAGGCGTCGGTGTGCACGACGCGCATGCCGCGGCCGCCGCCGCCGCCCGAGGCCTTGATGATCACCGGGTAACCAATGTCCTTGGCGATGCGGAAGTTCTCGTCGGCATCTTTACCCAAGGGCCCGTCTGATCCTGGCACGCACGGGACGCCTGCCGCTTTCATGACCTTGATGGCGGAGACTTTGTCGCCCATGAGACGGATGGTTTCCGCGCGAGGCCCGACGAAAATAAAACCGCTCTTCTCGACGCGCTCCGCGAAATCGGCGTTTTCCGACAGGAACCCATAGCCCGGGTGAATCGCCACCGCGTCCGTGACCTCGGCTGCGCTGATGATGGCCGGCATATTGAGATAGGAGAGCGCGGATTGCGGCGGGCCTATGCAGACGGTCTCATCCGCCAGCAGCACGTGCTTGGTATTGAAATCGGCGGTGGAATGCACCGCCACGGTCTTGATGCCGAGTTCGCGGCACGCTCGCAGGATGCGAAGGGCGATCTCGCCGCGGTTCGCGATGACGACTTTTTCGATCATCGCAAATTATTCGATGATGAACAGCGGTTGGCCGAATTCGACCGGCTCGCCGTTCTTCGCAAGCATGGCCGTGACTCGACCTTCCTTGTCGGATTCGATTTGGTTCATCATCTTCATTGCTTCAATGATGCACAGAATCTGCCCGACTTTGATCTCGCTGCCGATTTCCACGAAGGGTTTTGCACCCGGAGAGGCGGACGAATAATACGTGCCCACCATGGGAGAGGTGACGGTGTGCTCATCATTGCGGGGTGCCCGTTCGCCGGCCGAGGTGGCTGCCATGGCGGGTGCTGCAGCGGCGGCCGGCACCGCATGGATAACCGGCGCAGCCTGGGGTGCCGCTACCTGCATCCCGACGCGGGGATGGCGACTGATGCGCACCGATTCCTCACCTTCCGAAATCTCGAGTTCCGAGATGCCTGACTCTTCGAGCAGCTCGATCAACTTCTTAACCTTGCGAATATCCATCCGCGAACCCCTTCGAATATTGTTTTAGAGTCAGGTCAGGCGTGCGACGGCGGCTTGGAGCGCAAGCTCGTAGCCAATCGGGCCCAATCCATAGATGCAGCCGACGGCAACGTCGGACAAATAAGAGTGATGTCGGAATGCCTCGCGCGCGAACACGTTGCTCAAGTGAATCTCAATGAAGGGCACCCCCACAGAAAGAAAGGCATCGCGCAGCGCAATGCTGGTGTGCGTGAAGGCACCTGGATTGATGATTACGAATCCGATGCCGTCCCGCTTGACGGCGTGAATCTTCGCAATCAATTCATGCTCGGCATTGCTCTGCGCGGTGCTGAGCTCATGACCCAGGGCTTGGCACTGCGTTTTGAGCTTTGACTCGATCTCTTGCAGGGTGGCGCTGCCATAAATAGCCGGTTCTCGCGTGCCGAGCAGATTTAAGTTAGGGCCATTCAGGAGCAAAATTCGAGCCATCTTCAGGTCAATTCCCGGCGCGATTGCGCCACAAAGGTCCGCGATAATAACCAGAAATTGAAGTGAAAAGGCAAGCTTCGGCGGCGAACGTCGCCTTAGTGCGCTTATCCGGCCTTTTTCCCGGCCAGGGCCTCCAGACCATCCGCAATGGCGCGCCTCGCTTCAGGGAGTTGAATGCGCTGCTGGTTTAGACTTTGGACCTCCGAGAGAATGAATTCGGCCTCGGGCCGATGCAACTCGCCGACGAACAGGGCCACGACCTCACCTCGCCGGTCCGTAAAAACGGTGAAGGGAAGCCCTGGCGACTCCATGCCGAATTTTGCGGCCGCCTCCATGGCGCCCTCTTCGCCGGTAAGTACCGGATAGTCGATTTTGAACTGTTCGGCGAATTGCCGGACCTTGTCGGCATCGTCCACGGCAATTCCCACGACCTGAAGATCGCGTCCGGCCCAGTCACCCGCCAAGGTCTTGAGCAGGGGTATTTCGCGGCGGCAGGGGGCACACCACGTCGCCCAAAAGTTGATTACCAGCGATTTACCGCTCCAAGAGGTGATCGCGGTTGCTTTGCCGGACAAATTGTTGAGCGAGAAGTCCGGCAACCTCGACGGGATCACCGGGTGGGCCGGCGCATCCATCGCGAAATTCTCTTTTGGATCGGGGGCACTGGCCACGCCTGCCGGTACGCTGACGGGCGGCCCATCAACCCTATGAACCGAGTGGAACTTCAATCCCGCCCATACGCCGACAAGGACCACCAACGCGGCACCGAAATAACCCAGTCCGGCAGTCTTCTTCATGACGGAATGTCGAGTTTGCGACCCTTACGCAGCACGAACCCTGCGAGCAGAAATGCACCGGCACCGGCGAGAATCGCTGTGCCCTCAAACGCTTGGGGCCGCTCAGCGGCGACGGCGGGGGGCGCTCCGACGCTTGGGAAAAGCACCTTTGTAATCGGGGGATAACACAATCCGGCTTCCGCGCAACCCTGATAGATCACCTTGATTTGCAGTGGGTGTGCACCGCCGTCGATCCGCGAATAGGGCACGGTTGCTTCCAGCTGCTGGGTATAAACCCGCTGGGTGCCCAAATAGGGGTCCGTTTTGATCTCGCCCGGCGGCAGCTCCGGGACACCCACGGCAAGGTCCGGGCTTTCCGCCTTTATGATGATTTTCGAACGATATAGATAATAGCCATCCGCGATAACCCAGCGGACCTTCACGACGGGGCCGTCGACCCGGGCGCCGACCCGAAAGGCGACATCCGGTGGCAGAAAATCCGTGTCGTTCGACTCAATGCCCCGCATCCACCAGGGTTTGGCCTGGGCCGTACCGGCGAACACAAGCGTTCCGGAGGCGACGAGGAGGATAATTCCAATACCAGCTAACGATCTCTTCATGAGGGCACTTTAGTGGCCGTGGCGATGCTCCGCCAGTTCCTTAACATTGTTGCGTCACAACAAAAAATAAGCACTCCAGGCCTTGAATCGTAACAATTCGCCGCTATTATTAGCAGCCTCTATGGGAGAGTGCTAACAACACCCGCCCTTCGTCAACCCTCAAGCATTAGGAGTCTTGTCTTATGAAGATTCGTCCCCTTCATGACCGCGTGATCGTGAAAAGAGAGGAAGAGGAGCGTAAGTCTCCAGGTGGCATCGTGATCCCGGACACCGCGACTGAGAAGCCCATTTTCGGCAAAGTCATTGCAGTTGGTAAGGGCAAGATTTTGGAGAACGGCGAGATTCGCCCGCTCGACGTCAAGGTCGGCGACAAGATTCTGTTCGGCAAGTACAGCGGCACCGAAGTGAAGATGGATGGCGACGAACTGGTTGTGATGCGAGAGGAAGACATCATGGCCATCGTGGAAGGCAAGTAAGCCCCCGTCCGAATTTACTTCGCGCAAATCAAATTTAATTAGAGGTATCAGCAAATGGCAGCTAAAGACGTACGCTTCAGCGACGACGCTCGGGCACGCATGTTCAAGGGTGTGAATATTTTGGCGAATGCCGTCAAGGTCACACTCGGTCCCAAAGGCCGCAATGCCGTGCTCGACAAGAGCTTCGGCGCTCCCACCGTTACCAAGGACGGTGTCTCCGTTGCAAAGGAAATCGAGCTGAAGGACAAGTTCGAGAACATGGGCGCGCAGATGGTGAAGGAAGTTGCTTCCAACACCTCCGACGAAGCCGGCGATGGCACCACTACCGCCACCGTTCTCGCCCAGGCGATCATCCGTGAAGGCCTCAAGGCCGTCGCGGCGGGCATCAACCCGATGGACCTGAAGCGCGGCATCGACCAGGCGGTCGTGGCGGCCACCGAAGAGTTGAAGAAACTCTCCAAGCCCTGCAAGGATCCGAAGGCGATTGCGCAGGTCGGTACGATCTCCGCGAACTCCGACGAGAGCATCGGCAAGACCATCGCGGACGCGATGGCAAAGGTCGGCAAGGAAGGCGTGATTACGGTCGAAGAAGGTTCGGGCCTCGAGAACGAGCTCGAAGTGGTCGAGGGCATGCAGTTCGATCGCGGCTACCTCTCTCCGTATTTCATCAATAATCAGCAGAGCCAGAGCGCCGAGCTCGACAAGCCGCTGATCCTGTTGATCGACAAAAAGATCTCCAACATTCGCGAGTTGCTACCCTTGCTGGAAGCGATCGCGAAGGGCGGCCGTCAGCTGCTGATCGTCGCGGAAGACGTGGAAGGCGAGGCGCTCGCCACGTTGGTCGTCAACACCATCCGCGGAATCGTCAAAGTCGCCGCCGTCAAGGCGCCGGGCTTCGGCGATCGCCGCAAGGCCATGCTGCAGGACATCGCGGTCCTCACCGGCGGCACCGTCATTTCCGACGAAGTCGGCTTGTCGCTCGAGAAAGCGACCTTGAACGACCTGGGTGAGGCGAAGAAGATTCTGGTGGAGAAAGAGAACACCACCATCATCGACGGTAACGGCAAGGCCTCTGACATCAAGGCACGCGTCGAGAGCATTCGCCAGCAGATCGAGGAAGCGACTTCCGACTATGACAAGGAAAAACTGCAGGAGCGCGTTGCGAAGCTCTCCGGCGGCGTTGCCGTGATCAAAGTCGGTGCTTCGACCGAAATCGAAATGAAAGAGAAAAAGGCCCGCGTCGAAGATGCGCTGCACGCAACGCGTGCGGCCGTCGAAGAGGGCGTGGTGCCGGGCGGCGGCGTTGCGCTGGTTCGTGCGCTCAAGGCCATCGAGAAGCTGGTCGGCAAGAATGAAGACCAGACTACCGGCATCAAGATCCTGGCTCGCGCGATCGAAGAGCCGCTGCGTCAAATCGTCGCCAATGCGGGCGAAGATGCCGCGGTTGTTCTGAACCGAGTCCGCGAGGGCAAGGGCACCTTCGGTTACAACGCTCAGACGGGCGAGTACGGCGATATGATCGAACTGGGCATTTTGGATCCGACCAAGGTGACGCGTCTGGCTCTGCAGAACGCCGCCTCGGTGGCAGGTCTGCTGCTCACTACGGAAGTCATGATTGCCGAGTCGCCGAAGGAAGAAGAGCATGCACATGGCGCCCCGGGCGGCGGCATGGGTGGCATGGGTGGTATGGACATGTAACACCGGCCGCGCAGCTGGTGACAGTCAAGAGAGCGGACTACGAAGTCCGCTCTCTTTTTTTAAGGAGTCGGAGCTGAAACAGGATTTGGCGCCGACATGGACATGATGCTTTTTTCCGATTCGATCAGCGATTGATCGGGTCCCGTGAGCCCGTTCGACCAATAGCCGTGCCACTCTGTCTCGCGGCTATAGGTCCACAGTGTCGCCGGATCGAGGACCAAACGCATCATGGTCACCGACCACAGCCGAGGCGCCTTGCCGTGCTCAAGATGCGCCGTGTGGGCAAGCTCGTCGAGGCCTGATTTGAGAATGGCCGGGTCGGGCACCGCGTGCAATAGAATCTCGATGCAGGAGGCTTCCCTGGAATCCGCAACGCAAGGGACGGCCCGGGAATAGGTGAATTGTATGTCGTGGCCCAGAAAAACCTGCGGTGCAATCGGCACGAACAGCGCAGCGGTCATGTCGTACCAAACGCCTTGATCAAGCGTCGCGCCAATCCAAGTCCCCGTTTCCAGATTGTAGTCCTCGGCAACTCGTGCCTCCAACGCATCGGTAGATAGCGTCTCGCGAACGGCGGTGTGGATACGACGGCCCAACTGGGTTGAGTGGCCGTCGTTCGCCTCGGAGGTCAAAGCCGAGAGATCGCGAGTCAAAGATTTGGCATCCGCGCGCGCACGGGACTCGAATCTGAAGTCGCCGTAGCCCCAGTCAAAATCGCCTCTACGGCTGACGCGAAAGCCATGAAAGTGCACCAGCAATTGAGCGATGGAACTCGCGAACGATGATGCCAGCAGCTCGCCGGCGGGCAACTCGCCGAATTCGACGTGAGGATCCTCGAGCCGGTAGGACACCACCCAGCTTGCCAGGCCGCGGCGCACCTGGCGCTGCGCGTTTCTCGAAGCCTGGAAATGTACGAAGTCTGTGCCGGCCAGCTGTGATACGTCGGTCTGCCACGTGAGCGAGGCGTCACTCTCGCGCCAACCGAAGGACAGCGTCACCGAGCGCTCTGGAAAATCTTTCATCAGCGCCGCGATCTGCTCTGAACCGGCCGGCTTGTTGCTCCACTGCAGCAGCAACCGATAGTTGTCCTCTGCGTCGTCGGCAAAGCCGTACTCGTGGTCCAAATCGAGCGTCGTTTTAAGCGCCGCGACGGCTGCGGCAGTGTCGCCGAGTTCGTGATACGCAACGCCGACGTTGAATTGCATGGTAACCATCGACACAGGTTCAAATGCGTCGCGATACAGATTTACGGCGCGTTGCGCGGACTCAAGTGCTGCACGCAACTCCTGATCGTGCGCTTTCGCGTCGGCGCCGCACGTGGCGCGGGCCGAATGCAGTTGATACTCCACGTCTGCTATATGCGCCAGCGCGTCAGGCAGCAGGAGGGCGAGCGCTCGATTGTCTTTCGCGGCGCCCAGCTCATTCTGCGCTTCGTCCAAATGCGCGCGGCAGTCGCCGCCGTCGAGCTTGGTGAGGAAGTTCGCGTAGGCGAGGCGGGTGTTTAGCGTGTCCGGCGATTGCGGGTCGACGGCATTAAATTTGTCGATCGCCGCGGTGAATTGATCTGCGATCTTTTTGTCGTCGGCTGGTGCGGTTTGGAGTGAGTCTTGTCCAGCCTGCGCTGCCGGTTCAGTCTGCACCGCCAGCGCGGTTAGCAGCGGAGCACCCGCTAGAACTGCGGTGAGCAAGACCTCCCGGCAGACGAAGCTCCTCGCTCTCAAGAGAGTCTAGGAGTGCCCCTTTTTTCCAGGCGAGGACTTGGTCGGACCATAGCAAGAATCCGAATTCAACTCCGGCCGTTCCGGGCTGCAATATCCATAGAATTGAGGAATTGAATCGTCGTATTGGGGCTCGTTGCGGAAGGGATGGTGGTGATGGTGGTGATCCGTGCCCGCAAGCCTGGAAGTGGCGTGTTCGACCGCGGGATGTTTGCCGGCGGTCGTTTTGGCATGCATCCCACTCGCGCGCATGGCGCCGTGATTTGCCCCAAAGGTGCCGTGACCAGCAAAGCCCGCGCCGTGCGTACTCGCCGCCGCGCCGCGACTGCCCACTCCGCCATGCGCGCCTGAGCCGCCTCCACCCATATGGCCGCCGCCGCCTGAACCACCGCCGCCACCGCCGGAGTGGGCACCCGAGCTGCCGGCGGAAGCGGTTGTCGAGCCCGCTGAGCTGCCTCCGCCGGTGTTACCTCCGGCTGCCGCGAGCACCGGGCCCGCTGCAAATAATGCGGCGATAAAAATCATGAGTTTGGTTGACATGGCGGCCACCGAAACGATTTGATGGTTAAGTTCTACTCCCGTTAGGATGGCAGGTCAAACGCTTCGCGATGCCTATTTTTATAGGTGTTTTGTGCCATCGCCGCAGCCCGGGTTTAATAATTTGACCACCCACAGTTAATGTTGCGAAGCGTTCTTCCAAGCGTTGCCCGCGGCGGCGTTACCCACTAGTATTTGATTATAGTGGGTAATCACGGTCCGCTTTACCGTCTGCATGAAATCGCTATTCGCGCGCTTTACAAGGAAGTGAAAGAGCGGGCGGGCGGTGCCCCTGAGCTGCTTCCCGGATCTCCCGGCACGCTGGTCAAGCGCGCAGGCACGGGACATGAGTACTGGTACCGATCCTACTACCCGGCTCCCAGCAAACGTTCGGAGCAATTCGTGGGTACGGTGAGCAATACAGCCGCCTATGAATCGATGCTGAGCCGAATTGGGCACTCGGAGTGGACCACGAAGCAGGTCGCCGCGCTGTCTAAATTCGGATATCGCGTGGCGGACAAACTTGTCTCCAGCGTCCTGGTTGAGCTGCACAACCGCGGAGCATTCAAGGCAGGCCTGGTGGTGGTCGGTACCCTGGCCTACTTGAGCTGGCTCAATGAGTATGGCGCAATTGCGACTGTCGCGAAAACACAGGAAGCGCTGGAACTGGCCCGCCGGCAGCCTCTCAGGCTTGCCACCAAGACTTCGTTCCTGGCCACACTGCAAGCGACGCAATTACCCTTCGCGGCAGCGCCGGGCGCGTCCCGGAAAAAGGCCTCGACCGCACTCGCGTTGCCGGGCGGCGGCCTGCGTGTCGAGCTTCTCGCTCCGGGCCCGATCTTCGGCGAGACCGTCTTCGTGCCCGAGCTCGAATGGCATGCCATGGCGATTCCATTCTACGACTACCTGCTCGAAGGCAGCCGCAATGCCGGGATACTCGCCGGCGGCCATTGCGTTCCCGCCATGCTGCCGGATGTCACGCGCATGATTTGGTACAAGCTTTACGCCAGCACCCGTCACGGCAGGGACCTTGCTTCGGCCGATAAGGATCTGACCATCGCCGCGACACTGGCGGCCCTGCTAATTGAAATTGACGGCGCCGCACTGCGCGAATCTTATCGCGCAGCGCCGCGCCCCCTG
This sequence comes from uncultured Gammaproteobacteria bacterium, assembly GCA_963721095.1. Taxonomy (GTDB): domain Bacteria; phylum Pseudomonadota; class Gammaproteobacteria; order Steroidobacterales; family Steroidobacteraceae; genus Bog-1198. Next base: position 178,950 of record CAVRHU010000007.1, read on the forward strand.
CGCAACGCCGCGCATTCGCTGCTGCCGCGGCTCGAACGACTTCTTGCCGAACATCCGCAGCCACGCGACGAATTTAGGAAGTTAAGGTAGCCTGGGGCAATGACCGGTGCTTCTTTCGGGCTTCGCACGCTTCTTCTGATCGGTTTGTCTTGCGGCGCGTTCTGCGCAAACCGCGCGGCGGCAGCGCCTTCGAAGGTGTATGACGATGTGATCCGTCAAACAGACGTCATGGTCGCGGCGCGCGATGCCGTGTTATTGGCGACGGATATCTATCGACCGGGCACCGGCAGCGTGGTGGCGCCGGAGCGGCTCCCGGTGCTTCTGCACCGTACTCCGTACGACAAGTCAGAAGCCGCCACAGTTGCCATCGCCGAGACGCTGGCGAAGCATGGCTATGTGGTCCTGGTCCAGGACACGCGCGGACGCCACCATTCGCAGGGCGTGTTCGAGAAATACTATTCGTATGATGCCTACGATGGATACGACACCATCGAGTGGGCCGCCAGGCAGCCATTTTGCGACGGCAAAGTGGGCATGTACGGAACCTCGTATGCAGCGCACACGCAGGCAGACGCCGCCAAGCTGGCGCCTCCGCATCTTCGCGCATTGCTTTTGAATATGGGCGGCATGTCCAACGCGTGGGATCACAGCGTCAGATACGACGGTGCGTTCGAAATGGGGCGGCAGTTGACGTGGGCGTGGTCTCAAGCGCTGGAGGATGCCAAGGACCCCGTGACGAAGGGCATGCTCTCCCGGGAGGATGTCAATGCATGGTATTCGGCTCTGCCGATCCGCAAGGGATTGAGTCCGCTGGCCGTGGCACCGAACTACGAAGGCTACTATCTCGATGAGGCGACCCACTCGGACTATGACGCCCATTGGGACACGCTCGGCATGCAATGGGAAAAATTCTATGCCCAGACGGCCGATGTGCCGATGATGCATGTGGGCGGTTGGTACGACATTTACCTGCGCGGAACGATCGAGAACTGGCGCAAGCTTGGCGCTCTCAAGAGATCTCCGATGCGGCTGGTCATCGGGCCTTGGACGCACCACGGCAATACCCTTACGTTCGCCGGCGATGTGGATTTCGGCGCCTCCGCGGCGATCAAGGATTTCGATACGAATTTCCATCTGGCATGGTTTGACTACACCTTGAAAGGCATCAAGACCGCGGCGTCTACCCAAGCACCGGTGCGGTATTTCTTGATGGGCACCGGTGATGGACACAAAGACTCCGCCGGTCGGCTCTATCACGGCGGCGAATGGCGTGAATCGTCGGTTTGGCCGCCCGCCGAGTCGCGCCCGGCGATTTTTTATCTGCATGCGGACGGATCGCTCAACACTCATGCGCCATCCCCGCCGGAGCCGGCCGCGACGGTGTTCCAATTCGATCCGACGCATCCCGTGCCTACGATCGGCGGCGGAGTTTCAAAGCGGCTGAAGGATGGTGCGTACGATCAGCGCGAACGCGCCGACATGCCGGGGTCGCGTCCCCCCTATCTGCCGCTGCGCGCGCGCAGCGACGTGCTGGTGTTCGAGAGCGAAATCCTCAAGCAGGACGCCGTGCTGGCAGGACCTGTAGAAGTCATGCTGTACGCCGCTTCCACGGCGACCGACACTGATTTTACCGCCAAGCTCATCGATGTATATCCGCCCAGCGCCGACTTTCCGGCCGGATTCGATATGAATCTAACCGACGGCATCGTGCGCGCGAGCTATCGCGACCATTCCAAGACGCGTCGCCTGCTGGTTCCGGGCGAAATCTACAGCATCGTGATCCGGCCATTCGATACCGCCGACGTGGTCAAGAAGGGACATCGCATTCGTCTGGATATTTCCAGCAGCAATTTTCCGCGATTCGACGTCAATCCCAATACCGGCGAACCCTTGGGATCGAGCCGATTGATGAAGACTGCGGACAACACGATCTATCATGATCCGGCGCACCCTTCCGCGGTGAAGTTGTTTCTCCTTCCTTCTATTCCTTGACGTAAGCGATCTCGTCGGAATGATTCGAGTGCCCCACCGTGTAAATTCCCGCCTTGGGATTCTGCGGATGTTCACTCATGAGGTACAGTAGACCCAAGGATGGCCCGATAACAATTCCCGAGGACCGCATTCGATGATCGGCAGCTTCGCAGCCCTGCGTTCGGTAGTCGTTTCAACTCTGCTATTGGCCGCATCCACCGTCGGGGTGCTGGCTCAGTCCGTGCCGCCGGCGATATTCACCGACCCTCCCGCGGACCACGCGCATCCGGCAGCGATGACGGTGCTGCACATTCCGACGCACGGATTGCTCATCAATGGTTTGCTGTATTCGCCGGCCGGGGCGGGTCCGCATCCCACACTGATCCTCTGTCACGGTCTGCCGGGAAACGAGAAGAACCTCGATTTGGCGCAAGCCGTCAGGCGCGCGGGTTGGAATGCGGTGACCTTCAACTATCGGGGATCCTGGGGCAGCCCTGGCTCGTTTAGATTCGCGCAAAATCCGCAAGATGCCGATGCCGTGCTGGCGTATTTGCGGGATTCGTCGAATGCTGCGAAATTGGGCATCGATGTCAAGCGAATTGTCATCGCCGGCCACAGCATGGGAGGCTGGGTTGTGGCGCACACGGCGTCCCGCGATCACGCCTTGAGCGGCGCCATTCTCATATCCATGGCGGACATGGGGTTGATCGGTGGCCGGCCGCGTGCGCAGGCGGTGGCCGCCATGGCCGACGACATGGAAACCCTCGCCGGGGTTACCGCCGAGAGTATGGTCGACGAGATCACGGCGCACCCCAAAGAATTCGTCGTGGCCGGCACCGCCACGGGATTGGCGCAGATTCCCGTGTTGGCAATCACCGCAAACGATCACCTGGCCCCGCAGACGGATGCGCTGGTCGCTGCGATCAAAGCCAAGGGCGGTACCCGGGTCACCACGGCGCACCTGGACACCGATCATAGCTACTCGGATCGCCGCATCGCCCTGGAGAGTCTCGTGATCACCTGGCTGTCGGGATTGCGTTGAGTTGGTCGGCTAAACAGTATGTCGCCTTCGAAGATGAACGCACGCGGCCCGTGCGCGATTTGCTCGCCGCGCTGCCGCCGATCGACGCGCACTCGGTTATCGATTTAGGGTGCGGTCCCGGCAATTCCACCGAGGTGTTGGCCGCGCGCTATCCGCAGGCAAGCATTCGCGGCATCGACAGCTCGAGCGACATGATCGAGGCTGCGCGGCGCCGGCTGCCGCACCTCAGCTTTGCGGTCGAGGATCTGCAAAACTGCAAGGATTCAGGTCCGTTCGATGTGATTTTGGCGAATGCCGTTCTGCAGTGGGTCGATCATCATGAAACGCTGTTGCCGGCGCTGGCCGCCAAGCTCGCGCCGCACGGCGCGCTGGCGGTGCAGATGCCGGACAATCTCGATGAGCCTGCCCATCGGCTCATGCGGCAGGTCGCCGCCACCGGACCCTGGGCACCCAAACTTGCGGCGTCCTCGGCGGCGCGCGCGTCCCTTCCAGGCGCTACGTGGTATTACGAATTGTTGCGGCCGCTCTGCTCGAAGATCGAGCTGTGGCGGACCACGTACTATCATTTTCTGGGCGGCGGAGCACCTGACGTGGTGGAGTGGTTCAAGGGCAGCGGCCTTCGGCCGTTTCTTACGCCGCTGAATGCCCTTGAAAGCAGCGTATTTCTCGAGCGATACACGGCCGCGATTGCCAAGGCTTATCCTGCGCTCTCGGATGGCAGTGTCTTGCTGCCATTCCCACGCATCTTTCTGACGGCGATTCGCTAGGCGGCGGCGCTCATTCCGAAGCCCATGGAATTCATCGAGTCGGTACCCGAAGAACTGCGTGACTCCGTGGAGCGCTGGTGGGAACGCGCCTGCACCCGGGCGGAGTTCGCGGATCGCTACCGCTCTTTGTCCGATGCGTATCGTTCACAACTGACGCGCGTCATTGCAGCCAGCGAATTCGCCGCCCAGGCGCTGTTGCAAGATCCGGCGGCGCTTGACGGTTGCGTCAGCCCCGGCGGCGAGAGTCGCGACGGCGATAGTGGCGACGGCAATAGTCGCGGTGGCGATAGCCGCGACGGCGCGAATGCTCATTACGAAACGTCGGTCGCCGGCGCGCAATCCGTTGAGCGGGCTCTGTTTCTCTTGCGCGAGTGGCGCCGACGCGAAATGGTGCGCATCGCATGGCGCGATATTGCGGGGAGCGCGGCCGTAACCGAGACGCTGCAAGACGTGTCCAACCTGGCCGATGCAACCATCCGCGCGGCGGTGGCGGCCGCCGAGCGGCATTTGCTGCCGATCTTCGGCGAGCCGCGGCGCTCGAACCCGGCACAGTCGTCCTTCATCGTTTTGGGAATGGGAAAGCTGGGCGGCGGTGAGCTCAATTTTTCCTCGGACATCGACCTGATATTTCTATTCACCGAGGGCGGCGAGACCAGTGGTCCACGGGTGGTCGACAACGAGGAGTATTTCAATCGCCTGGGACGGGAAGTCATCGGATTGCTCGACACGCGCAACGCGGATGGATTTGTGTTTCGCGTCGATGTACGGCTGCGGCCCTTCGGAGACAGCGGCCCCTTGGTCGTGAGCCTGGCTTCGCTCGAGGATTATTTGCAGCAGCACGGCCGCGACTGGGAACGCTACGCCTGGATCAAGGCGCGTGCGATCGTCGGCGCCGATGCGTATGCGCCCGCCTACGAAGAATTTGTCCGTCCGTTCGTCTATCGGCGATATTTGGACTTCGGCGTATTCGAGTCGTTGCGCAACATGAAGGCGTTGATCGTTCGCGAGGTGGGACGACGCGACCTCGAGCAGCACCTGAAGCTCGGCAAGGGCGGCATTCGTGAAATCGAGTTCATCGTGCAATCCATGCAGCTGGTGCGCGGCGGAAGCGATCGGCGCTTGCAAACTGCCGCTCTGCTGCAGGTGCTGCCGCTGCTCGCAGACTCGAAGCTCATCTCGCCCGATGAGATTGCGGAGTTGACCGAGTCGTATCTGCGACTTCGCAAGGCCGAGAATGCGTTGCAAATGATGCGCGATCAACAGACGCACACGTTGCCGGAGGACTACCAAGATCGCGCGCGCCTCGCCCTGATCATGGGATTCAAGGATTGGGACGAAACGGCCGCCGCGCTCAGTGCGACGCTCGAGAAGGTGGCCGTGCAATTTGATGCATTGTTGTTCGGTACACCGGATGCGCAGCGCCGCTACGCCGAGATCGGTGTCGCGTGGTTGGACTCGGACGATGCAAAGATTGGAGAGGAACTCGCCAATGGCGGCTTTCCGCCCGCTGAAATCGCCGCCGTTGCCGCCATCCTCGAGTCCTATCGGCAGGCAGCGAATTATCGGCGCCTCGATGAGGCCGGTCACCGTCGGTTGTATGTCATTTTGGCCCGGCTGCTCAAGGCCGCCGCCGCACATGCGTCTCCTGCCACCGTCGTGCAACGCGTGCTGCGGGTGCTCGAAGCCATCGGCTCGCGCGCATCCTATCTGGCATTGCTCAAGGAGCAGCCTGCGGCGCTCGACCGCCTGATCGAGGTGTGCGCCATCAGCGGGTTTCTGTCGCGGCAGATCGCCGACTTTCCGTTGCTGCTCGATGAATTGATCGATGCCAAGGCCTTCGATGAATTGCCCACGCGCGCGGGGTTTACGCTGGAATTGGCGGCACGCACGGAAAGAATGCCGGCCGACGATCCGGAACGGCAGGTCGAAGCGTTGCGCCAATTTCAAAAGGTGGCCGTCTTCACCGTCGCGCTCGCCGATTTGACCGGGCGTCTCCCGCTGATGCGTGTCAGCGATCGACTCACCGACATCGCCGAACTCATCGTTGCCTGCTGCATGGATCTGGCCTGGCAGCAAATGACCCAAATATACGGCACACCCTATTGCGGAGAGGATCCGGGGAGCCTGCGTCCGGTGGTGGTGGCGGTGGCGGGTTACGGCAAGCTCGGCGGCCTGGAATTGGGCTACGCATCGGATCTGGATCTGGTGTTTTTGCACGATTCGTCCGGCAGCATCCAGCAGACTGACGGCGCGAAGCCGCTCGACAACGGCATCTTTTTCTTGCGTCTGGGGCAGCGCACCGTGCACCTGCTCACGATGCATTCCGCCGCCGGCCGCCTCTACGAGGTCGACATGCGTCTGCGTCCCAACGGCAAGGGCGGCTTTCTGATGACCGGCATCGATGCCTTCGAGCGCTATCAACTGAAGGAAGCGTGGACCTGGGAGCACCAGGCGCTGCTGCGTGCACGCGCGGTGGCCGGCGACGCCAAACTGTGCGCAGCCTTCGAGGCGGTGCGGCGCCGCACGCTGTGCTCGGCGGTGCGCCGGGAGACCTTGCGCAACGACGTGCTGGAGATGCGGCTGCGAATGCGCAAGGAATTATCGCGCTCCGGCCCGGCGGAATTTGACATCAAGCAAGACGCGGGCGGGATCGGCGACATCGAATTCCTCGTGCAGTACTGGGTGTTGGCCGGCGCCCACGCTCATCCGCAGCTCCTTACCTACACCGACAACATTCGGCAGCTCGAAGGTTTGGCGGCGGTCGGCGTGATCGATGAGGCCACCGCGCTATGGCTGAAAGACACCTACATCAGCTACCGCACGGTGCTGCATCACCTATCGCTCGAGGGCGACGGCGAGCGCATCGTGGCGGCGGAGCCGTATCGGGAGACCCGCGCTCGATTGCGCGCGATATGGCACGCGACGCTTGAATCGGCAGCGTGACGTGTCAAAATCGACGCCTTATTGCGGACGCGCGGATTTGCGAGCGCAGCGAAGCCCAAGCAACAGTATTTGAAGCGGAGCGATGATCAATGTCGGCAATGGTACAAGACAATTCCAAACATCGGCTGATCATGCCGAATGCGCTGCATCACTACACCGTCGACATGGGAGATTTGCCGTTATGCTGTCCCATGCCGGGCATGATGCTATGGAATTCTCATCCCAAAGTTTACCTGGCGATCGAAGCCACGGGATGGGCCAAGTGTTCGTATTGCGGGGCTGAATACACGCTCAATCGGAATGCACCGGGGCATGCGGACATCGCGTCCGAAACCGATCCTTAAGGTTTCACCAATCCATCAGGGCTTATATTTCGCGTAGGACTTTTCCTCGACGATGGTCGATCCGAGCTTCAGATTGATGCGCCGCTTGATGTCTGCCCGCTCGTCGTTCTCGAAGTAAACTGCCCTTGCGAGGCGGATGAATTCGCTGTCGAAGGCCTGCGCCCGCTCCTTGTCGCGGATGTCGTCCTCGATCACCCACAGCCGCTCGTTGACTTGAAGCAGCGCATTCACATCGGCAGAGATGTCGGCCTTCGCATAGGACGATGCGCCCCAGGTCTCCTCGAGCACCTTGAGTTCGATGCGTACATGGGCGAGTTTTTGGGCATCGCCCATGCGGCTCGATTTGATCCTCAAGATCGTGATCTTATCCAGCAATTCGCCGGGCGAGACCGGAACGTTGATTTCGCTCATGCGCGCATCTTAGCGAATATTGCCTGACCGCATGAGTGCGTCGAGTTTGTCGGCGGCGTCGACCACCTCGATCAAGTCCATGACGCCGGGGCGTTCGATTTTCGTCGTCCAGGGGATTTGCGACGCGGGCTTGCCCAAGTACTTGCGAGCCGCCGCGTCGTACTTGTCAACGCACCACTGGCGGCTGTTGTAGGGTCCGGCGCGCTGCGGATTGGTGGCGGCATAGAGACCCAAGACAGGTAATCCGACCATGGTCGCCATGTGCGCGGGCCCCGAGTCGGGCGTCAACAGCGCGGTGCCCTGAGACATGAGGCCCAACAGTTGCGGCAGCGTGTCCTTGCCGATCTGGTTGATGATCGGTGTGCGCACCGCGGCGGCGATCAAGGCGCCCATGCGCGCCTCCGCGGAGCTGCGTCCCCCCACCAGCACGACGCTCATGTGATGCACCGAGGCGGCATGATCGGCGAGAGCGGCGTATCTCTCGGCCGACCAATTGCGCGCGGGGTGGCTCGAACAGGGACTGATCAACAGCGTGGGCGAACCTTCCGCGATCACGCCACGCGCATAGTCGAGCGAGCCGGGCGGCAGGGAGATGCCCCAGTGCGGAGCGTTCGCTTCAATGCCGCAGGCGCGGACGAATCCCATGAACGAGTCCAGCACATGCTCGCGGACCTTTGGTTCAATTTGCGCGTTGGTGAACAGCCATTGCAGCTCGCGTGCCCGCTTCCGATCGAACCCCAGCTTGATCGGAGAATGGACGAGACGACTGACCAGGCTTGCCCGAAAGGACAATTGCATGTCGAGCAGCAGGCCGAAGCGCCGTTCGCGCAGCAGCGCGCGCAGGCGCCATAATTCCCGAAGGGTTGCGGCCTTATCGAAGGTGATAAACTCGATTTCCGGAAGTATCTCCCTCATCAGCTTGGCTTCGACTTTGCCGATGATCCAGGTAAACCGCGTTTCAGGCCACGCCGATTGGAAGGCCCGAAGCGCCGCCAGCGCATGGCAGGTATCGCCGATCGCCGAGAGACGCAGCAGGCATACGTGTTGCAGCGGCGGTTTGAAGCTTAAGGTAGTCATAAGAATGATAAAGGGCGGCCAACGCATTGCCACTGCAACGGGCGTCATGCTGGCTGATCCTCATAGCCTTGGCAATGCGCATCAAGACGCGTCCGAAGCGCTGTTCGACCCTGATTTTTGGGCGGCGCGCGGCGAGTTGACCGCCGTTTCCGGCGGCCGCGGCTCGGCCTGGTTCGTCGGATCGACCGCGCACCCGTGGGTGCTGCGCCACTACCGCCGCGGCGGCTTCATGGCGAGGGTTTCGCAAGACCGGTACTGGTGGTCCGGGGAAGACCGAGTTCGCTCATTTGCCGAATGGCGCCTGCTCTTTGATCTTTCGCAACACGGCCTGGCCGTGCCGAAGCCGGTGGCGGCGTTTTACCGGCGCGAGGGTTGGGCCTACCGTTGCGATCTCATTACGGAGCGCATTGCGCCGACACAGTCGTTGAGCGCGGCACTGAAGACCGCAGCGCTGGCAGCGCCGGTCTGGCGCGCCGTCGGGGCGGCGGTCGCGCGCCTGCACCGCCACGGCGTCGATCACGCAGATTTGAACGCGCACAACATTTTGCTCGACGTCGCCGGGACCGTCAGCATCGTCGATTTCGACCGTGGGCGGCTGCGGGTACCGGGCGCCTGGACCTCGAAGAATTTGGCAAGGCTCAGGCACTCGCTGCAAAAAATTGCCGCCGCCCTGCCGGCGGATCGATTCACGCCGGCATCCTGGGCGGAACTCATGGCCGGATATCGGGCGGATTGAGGTTGCGCTTCCTTTACTCCTGGTTGATCCGATGCGCGGTGCCCTTCGCCTACGCGGCGATTTTGTGGCGCGCTTTGAGCGATCGTCACTATTGGCAGGGCCTGCCTGAGCGCCTCGGGTTTGGCCGCGCGCTCGCCGGCCGGAGCATCTGGCTGCACGCGGTTTCGCTCGGCGAGATGTCGGCTGCCGCGCCTCTGCTGCGGGCGCTGCGCCTGCGCTTTCCAGAAATTCCGTTGGTGGTGACCACGGCGACCCCGGCGGGACGGGCGCGCGCCGCAGCGCTGTTCGAGAGGAATGCCGACATCCGCTATCTGCCCTACGACACCCCCGGCTCGGTCAGGCGCTTTTTATCGCGCACGCGCCCGCGTGCCGCAATCATCATGGAAACGGAACTGTGGCCGAATCTGCTGCGCGATTGCGAGCGGCGCGGCATTCCGGTGTTGTTGGCGAGTGCCCGGCTTTCCTCAAGGTCCGTGTCGAGGTACCGGCGATTCGGAAACCTGTTCGCCGGCGTGTTCAGCCAGAACTTGCTGGTGGCGGCACAATCTCCCGAGGATGCGGAGCGGTTCGAATCGATCGGCGCCGCTGCCGAACGAGTACAGGTGGTGGGCAATGTGAAGTTCGACCTCGAGTACAACGACGGCATCGAGGCTGCGGGCAATGCGCTGCGCAGCGCCCACGCCGGTACGCGGCCTGCCTGGATCGCGGGCAGTACGCACGCAGGCGAGGAGGAACAGGTCCTCGATGCGCATGTGAAGCTGCTGGAATCAACCCCGAATGCGCTGCTGTTGTTGGTGCCGAGACACAAAGATCGTTTCGCCGCGGTCGCCGAATTGCTCGCGCGACGCGGCGTTAAGTTCGCACGCCGCAGCAGCATGATCAGCGGTGCTGAAGCGTCGCCTCTGCCGAACGATACGCCGGTGTTGCTGGTCGACACGGTTGGAGAACTGGCGACGCTGTATGCCACGGCGGACGCAGCATTTGTCGGCGGCAGCTTGGTTCCGATCGGCGGCCACAATCTGCTCGAGCCGGCGGGGCTGGGTCTTCCCGTACTGACGGGACCCTCCTACTTCAACGGCCGGGAAATCGCGCAATTGTTGCTGGCGCGCGGCGCGGCCCTCGAGGTCAAGGGCGCTCAGGATCTCACGGCGGCGCTCAAGCGGCTGCTGGCCGACCCCGCAGCGCGCGAGCGGATGGGCATCATGGGCAAGCAGATCATCGCGGCAAATCGCGGCAGCGTGGCGCGGTTGCTCGCCATCATTGAGCCTTGGCTGCGGGCGGCGGAACATCCGTCGGCGGCGGCGGAGCCGGGGTATCGCTGAGCAGTGCATTGATCCGCTGCAAACTCTGCTCGGACAAAATGCCGGCGGCCTGCTGCAGCTTGATCACATTCAGCATGTAGTCATAGCGGCTGTGCGAATAGTCGGTTTGCGCTTGAACCCACTGTTGCCGGGACTGCAGCACATCCACTGCCGTGCGCGTTCCCGCTTCGTAGCCCGACTCGGTGGCACGCAGCGCCGTAAGGTTGGACTCTACCGCCCGATGCAGCGCCTTGACCCGCGAGATCTCCGAGAGCACGCCGAGATAGGCGTCGCGCGCATCGTGTTCGGTCTGGCGTGCAACCCGCTCTAAACGTTCCTTGGCCGCCCGATGCTGATAAACCGCCTGGCGCACCTGGGAAGAGACCATGCCTCCGGAGTAAATCGGGAAGGTCAATTGAATACCGATCGAGCGCTGCCGTTCGTCCAAGAATGTTCCGCCCGCGGGACTGCCATCGGGATACACGTCGATCTGGCTGTTCGAAAGCTTGCCGGCGCTGCCCACCAAATCCAGCGAAGGGAAATGTCCGCCGCGCTGGATCGAGACATTTTCGCGTGCAATGTCGGCGGCCAGCCGGCTCGACACCAGCGATAGATTCTGCTGCAGGGCCATCTCGACCCAGCGGTCCTCGCTGATCGGATCCGGATTCGCCATCTCGAACGGCTCGGCCGGCCGTGCGAGGAAATCGAAGGGGTCGCCGATGATCTCCCGCAGCAGCTCCTGCGTCGACGCCAAGGTGCGCTTGGCGGCGATCACCGCGGCGGCGGTACTGTCGTGAGAGGCGCGTGCCTCCTCCACGTCGGTGACGGCAATGAGACCGATTTGGTAGCGCGCCTCGGCCTGAGCCAATTGGCGGTTGACCGAAACCAACGCGACTTGCTGCGCCTCGACATCGTCCTGTGCGCCGAGCACATTGAAGTAGGCCTGCGCCACTCGCTCCATCAGGTCCTGTTGCGCAGCTTGGTAGTCCGCTTCGGCCTGGGCCACTTGCGAATCGGCGCGCTTCAGCGCCTCCCAGTTCTCCCATCGAAACAGGTTTTGCTTCAGATCGACGGTGTATTGATGGACGGTGGTGTCGACCTTGCCGCTGAATGGGAAGGCTTCCGTAATCGACGAGGGTCCCCCCGGTGCGGCGCAGGGCGTGCCGGGAGGCGTCGTGGGGGTGCAGGGGGGCAGGGACAGGGTCTCGGTCTGGTTGATCGACCCCACATCGCGTTCGCGCGATATGTGGCCGTTACCGGTCAACTGCGGCAGAAGTGCCGATAGGGCCTGGGGCTTGGCCTCCAGGGCCGCCAGGCGCGTGGCCTCAGCCTCCCGCAGCTGTGGGTCGTTTTGCAGGGCCCGCTGATAAACGGCCAGAAGATCCGCCGCCGGGACGGCGTTTGCCAGGACGTATAAGGCCAAACCAATCGCAAGTCGCTTCATGAATTACCCATTTTTGGGCGTCCCCCGAGGCCGGTAGTATAGTGTTATATACTACTATATCACCTACGTGAGACGGGTCAATACTGCGGAATCCTAGGATCTATAACCCGGGACCAGGCCAAAATTCCGCCGGAGAGATTAAAAACTTTGCCAAAGCCCTGGCGCTCCAGAAATTGCGCCACTTGGGCGCTGCGGCCGCCGGAGCGGCAGATGACGACCGTTTCCTTTTTGGGGTCCAATTCCCCGAGTCGGTCGGAAATCTCGCCCATGGGGATGTGCACGGTATCCGTGGGGACCGGCGCCAGCTTAACTTCCCAATCCTCGCGCACATCGAGCAGGGTCATATTCTCGCCGGCTTCGCGCCGATCCAGGAATTCTCGCGGGGTCAGTTCTTGCGGCATGCTCAAAAGACGAACTTTTGCGCGGCCGTGGCGTTGATCAGCGGGTCAACGACGGTTTCAAACAGGCTTTCGCGGATCCATTCGGCGGTATCGACCCGCCGGACCAGGATGGCGTCCATCACCGGCGCTTCACCGACGATGGCGAACAAGCGTCCTCCGAGGCGCAAGGAGCGCTCGAAGCGTGCATCGTAGACCGGCAGCGAACCGGTCACGGCGATGGCGTCGTACTCGCCCAAGGGGGCGGACGCAAACGCGTCGCGGGTCTCGAATTCCGCGCTCGCGCGCGGCACGGTACGCAGGTTGGCCCTCGCGGCGGCGGTAAACTGCGGGTGAATGTCGATGGAGTGCGTCGAGGCCGCCAAGAGACTCAGACAGGCGGTCAGATAGCCGTTGCCGCTGCCGACCTCGAGCGCCTTGTCGGCGGCAGCCACGCTCAAGGCTTGGAGAATGCGGCCCTGTATTTTTGGGGCGAGCATCGATTGGCCGAATCCAATGGGGATCGCCGCGTCGGCGAATGCCAGTTGACGGTATTCCGGCGGCACAAACGCTTCACGCGGCACCGTGGCGAAGACATCGAGCACTCGAGGGTCGAGAACTTCCCAGGTGCGTATCTGCTGATCCACCATTTGCTGCCGAGCGGCCAATGTATCCATGATTTCTCGCGCGCGATTAAGGCCGCTGATTATGGTCAATTTCCACAGGCTACGCGAGCCCCTTGCGCTATTCTCTGCATCACGATGGTTCGCGACGTGTCCAGCTCATGAAGGGCGCCCAACTACTCAAGCGTCGCTAAGACTCGTCGTTACTGAGGTCAGCGTTGATCTTTTCTTCCCTTGCGTTGTGGTTAGTCACCGCGGCTATTCTGATAGTGGGCGTCGTTGCGCTTTTCGTATGGAAGCGGCGCCAAGAGCGCGCGGTCAACGATTTCTCGAGCCAAATTCAATTTCTCATCAATGCAGGCGGCGCGGCCGGGCGCATTGCGACGAGCGCGGAGCCGGGAGCTCTCGGCAAGCTCGGTGCCGCCGTCAACAAATTGCTCGAAGATCTCGAGCACCGGGGCGCGCAGCTGCAGGATCGTGAGCAGCTGTTTCAACGCCTGGTCGAGACGGTGCACGATGCCGTGCTCGTGCATCGCAAGGCCATTTTGTTTGCAAATGCACGCTTTCTGTCGCTGCTCGGAATGAAATCAGCCGACGTCGTCGGCCGACCGCTGACCGATTTCGTCGCGCCGGAATATGTCGAGCTGGTGGAAAACAATTTGCGGCGGCGCTTGGAGGGAGAATCCGCCGCGGAGCGTTACGAGATCGAGCTCATGGACCGCCAAGGCCAGGTGACGCGGGTGGAACTCTCCAGCACCGTGATCGACAGCTCCGGCGAGCCGGCGCTGCTGCTGACCGCACTGGAAATGATGCCGGGCGCCATCCCGACCGAAGTCTCGCAGAAGCCGCGCGCCATGGCGACGCTCGATGCCATGGGCGAGAGCGTGATCACCGTGGATGCGGAAGGGCACATCGATTACATCAATCACGCCGCGGAACTGCTGCTCGGCCAGCAGGTAAACCAGGTCTTGGGCAAGACTTTTGCCGAGGTCGCGTCGTTGGTGGATGAAAACGACCGCCGGCAGCTCAGCGATCCTGTGCAGAAAGCACTGAGCAGCGGTATTCGCATGTCCGCCACCCGGCGCGCGGTTCTGGTACCGGCGAACGGCAGCGGTGAGCGATTCGTCGAGATCGGCCTCACGCCGCTGCAGCTCGAGGGCAAGGACTCGTCGGGACTGGTACTGGTGCTGCACGACACCAGCGAACTGCGCGGACTGACCCGGCAGATGACCTATCAGGCCAGCCACGATCCGCTCACCGGACTTGTGAACCGGCGCGAATTCGAGCACCGGCTGCAGGAGGCATTGGATTCTGCGCAAAGCGGCGATACCGGCCACGCTTTGTGCTACCTCGACCTGGATCACTTCAAAGTCGTCAACGATACCTGCGGCCACACCGCCGGCGACAACATGCTGCGCGAGATCGCCTCGCTCATCAAAGAAACCGTGCGCGATTCGGACACGGTGGGGCGCATCGGCGGCGATGAATTCGCGCTGTTGCTGGTCGGTTGCCCGCTGGAGAAGGCGCGGCAAATAGCCGACAACGTCGTGCGCTCGGTCAACGACTATCGTTTCGTGTGGCGCGACAAGATCTTCAATGTCGGCATCAGCATCGGCCTGGTCGAGATCGGGCGCGACAGCGGCACCATCGAAGACATCATGAATTCGGCGGATTCCGCCTGCTATGTAGCGAAGAAACAGGGCGGCCTGCACGTCCACGTCTATTCGGCGCGTGAGGAAGCGAACGCGCGCCACAGCGGCGAGATTCATTGGCTGCTGAAACTGCAGGGCGCGCTGCGCGACAACAAGTTTGAGCTGTACTACCAGCCGATCGTGCATGCGCGCGCGGGCGGAATGAGGGGTCCTGCACTCGAGGTTTTTGTGCGCCTGGCTGGTGAGCAAGGGCAACCGGCAGCGCCGCCGGCGGAATTCATTCGTGCGGCCGAGCGCTATCGCTTGATGCCGCACGTGGATCGATGGGTGGTGCAAGCGGTGTTGGCCGCGCTCGGGCGCGGCGGCTTGAAGTTGCCTCCCGGCCGCAGCGTCGCGATCAACGTTGCCGGACAAACCCTGGGCGATGCGGAATTCCTGGAATTCGTGGTCGACTGTTTCGATCACACGGGCGCGAATCCCGGCGATATCTGCTTCGAGGTCACCGAAGCCTCCGTGGTCGCGAATCTGGATCATGCGCAGCGCTTCATCGGCGTGTTGCACGGCATGGGCTGCGAGTTTGCCTTGGATAATTTCGGCCGCGGCTTGAGTTCATTCTCGACGCTCAAGACGTTGCCGATGGATTACCTGAAAATCGACGGCTCCTTCATCAAGAATCTCGCCGGCGACGCAGTGAACCAAGCCATGGTGGCGGCCATGATAGAACTTTCGCGCAGTTTGAATTTCCGCGTAGTCGCCGAGCACGTCGAGGATCAGTGGGCGCTGGACACCGTGACGGGCATGGGCATCGATTTCGTACAGGGCTTCATGGTGGGGCGGCCGCAACCGTTGTCGATGATTCCCAGCACGTAACAGGCATTGCCTAGGGGTATGGGAATCTTCAAGGCACGAAAGACGCAGTGCCTTGAAGCTCCCCATCCCCCTGGGCATTACGTGTCAGACACTCAACCTCACGGCGCTGGACCCCGAGTCTCGAATAGCCACCACCAACCGGTGGCCTCATGCGCGCCTCAACACACGCTCGTAGTGTTGTGATATCGGTCGACCTAAGTACTCGCGGGAGCCTTATAACTCGTGGGCAGCCCTTCATAACAAACTTCTATGGCATTTCTGCCGCGCATAGGAGGAAAATCGCCCCTCTGAACTGAAGAATTTGCGCCGAGGTCAATATGCCCGTCTATGAGGACAACACCCAGTCCATTGGCCGAACTCCGCTGGTGCGGATCAACCGCCTCAACGCCGGCAGCGGCGCAACAATTCTTGCCAAGGTCGAGGGCCGAAATCCGGCGTATTCGGTCAAGTGCCGCATTGGCGCTGCGATGGTCTGGGACGCCGAAGCGCGCGGCACGTTGAAGCCGGGCATGTCGATCGTCGAGGCGACCAGCGGCAACACCGGCATTGCGCTGGCGTACGCTGCCGCCGCACGCGGCTACGGTTGCGTGCTCACGATGCCGGACACCATGACCATGGAGCGACGCAAGGTCGTGACGGCATTGGGAGCGAAGCTCATATTGACTCCCGGCGCCAAAGGCATGAACGGCGCCATGGCGAAGGCAGAGGAATTGGCGACGTCCGATCCGAAGAAGTATCTCTGGGTCCGGCAATTCGACAATCCGGCCAATCCGGCGATTCACGAAAAAACCACCGGGCCGGAAATCTGGGACGACACCGAGGGCAAGGTGGACATCTTCGTCAGCGGCGTCGGTACCGGCGGCACATTGACCGGCGTATCCCGATACATCAAAAAAACGCGCGGCAGGCCGATCATGACGGTGGCCGTGGAGCCGACCAACTCACCGGTCATTTCGCAGACTCGTGCCGGCGAAGCGCTGACTCCGACGCCGCACAAGATCCAAGGCATCGGCGCGGGTTTCATCCCGCACAACCTGGACCTGTCGCTCGTCGACCGGGTCGAACAGGTGACCAATGAGGAAGCCATCGACATGGCGCGTCGTTTGGCGCGAGAGGAGGGCATCTTGTCGGGCATATCCTGCGGCGCGGCGATGGCGGCGGCGCTGCGCCTGGCGCGCGAAACAACCAACCACGGCAAGACCATTGTGGTGATTCTGCCCGATGCCGGCGAGCGCTACTTGTCGGGGGCATTGTTCGAGGGACTGTTCGAGGAAGTCGAAAAGATGCAGGCGGTCGCATAGCGGAACCTGATGAACGCCAAGCCGACAACGATTCCGGAAGCGTCCGGCCTTTCCGACCTCACGCAAGAGTTGCTTGGCAGCTACTTGGGCGATGAGCGCGGACGACGTATATCGCACGGTTATCTACCCTCGCGAGAGGGCATCGTCGAGATCCTGACCTCGGTGCTCGACCTCATGTATCCCGGCTACTTTGGGCGCCAGGACCTGAATGCGGACAACTTGAGTTCGCACGTCCAGCACATGCTGGCTTCCCTGGTGCCGAGGCTTGAACACCAAATAGAACAATGCCTGTGCTACGGGCAGGAGCGCGAGGCGGTCCTGCCGCAGATCGGTGAGTGCGCACCGCGCGCGCACGAGGTGGCGCAGATATTTTTGCACCGGCTGCCGCAGATCCGCGGCTTGCTGATCCGCGACGTGCAGGCCGCATTCGATGGCGATCCTGCGGCGCTGAATCTGGACGAGATCATCCTGGCGTATCCGGGCGTGCTGGCGGTCAGCGTCTATCGCATTGCGCATGCGCTGTACGATTTGGGCGTGCCCATGATGGCGCGAATCATGACGGAGTGGGCGCATTCCAAGACCGGCTGCGACATTCATCCCGGCGCGACCATCGGCGCGGCGTTCTTCATCGATCACGCCACCGGCGTGGTCATTGGTGAGACCACGCAGATCGGCGACGGCGTGAAAATTTACCAGGGCGTCACCTTGGGAGCCTTGTCGCTGCCGCGGGATGCGAGCGGGCAAATCATCCGCGGCAAGAAGCGTCATCCCACCGTCGAGGACGGCTCGACGCTTTACGCCAATGCCACCGTGCTCGGCGGACAGACGGTGGTGGGCGCCGGCAGCGTCATTGGCGGTTCGGTGTTTTTGACGCGCAGCGTGCCGCCGCGGTCGCGCGTTTCCTTGAAAGAGCCGGAGCTGCGGGTCGCGACGCGCGACGGCGCGGCGGAGCCTGACGCGATTTATTTTGATATTTGATGCGGGGTATTCCCACGCGCTTCGCGTAGATTCCCATGCGCTGCGCGCAATTGCTCACGGGGTCGAGGCGACCCCGTAGGCTCAACGGTTGAAGAGCCGAGTTACATCAGCTTGCCGAGGACAGGCACCAGCAGCAGCGCGACGATGTTGATGATCTTGATCAACGGGTTGATCGCGGGTCCGGCGGTGTCCTTGTAGGGGTCGCCGACCGTATCGCCGGTCACCGCCGCCTTGTGCGCATCGGATCCCTTGCCGCCGAAGTGGCCTTCCTCAATGTACTTCTTGGCATTGTCCCAGGCGCCGCCGCCCGTCGTCATCGAGATGGCGACGAACAGACCCGTGACGATGGTACCGATCAGCAGGCCGCCCAGGGCCTGAATGCCGGAGCCGGGCCCCATCAGGAAATTCATGATGACGACCAGTACGATGGGTACCAGAATGGGCAGCAGCGACGGCACGATCATTTCCTTGATGGCCGCCTTGGTCAGCATGTCCACAGCGCGCGAGTAGTCGGGCTTGGCCGTGCCCTCCATGATTCCCGGGATCTCCTTGAATTGACGGCGCACCTCGTTGACGACGGCGCCGGCGGCGCGGCCCACCGCTTCCATCGCCATGGCGGCGAACAGATACGGCACGAGCCCACCGATGAACAGGCCGATGATCACCGCGGGATTCGACAGATCGAAGGTCGTCGGATGGCCCAATACTTCGCCTAATTTGTGGGTGTAATCGGCAAACAGCACCAGTGCCGCCAGGCCCGCCGAGCCGATCGCGTAGCCCTTGGTCACGGCCTTGGTCGTGTTACCCACTGCATCCAGAGGATCGGTGACATCGCGTACTTTCTTGTCCAGGTGCGCCATCTCGGCGATACCGCCGGCATTGTCGGTGATCGGTCCGTACGCATCGAGCGCGACGATCATGCCGGTCATGGACAGCATCGCGGTGGCCGCGATGGCGATGCCATACAGACCCTCGAGTTGGTACGAAGCCCAGATGCTCAAGGCCACGGAGATGACGGGCAGTGCGCAGGCTTTCATCGACACGCCGAGCCCGGCAATGATGTTGGTGGCATGGCCGGTTTGCGAGGCTGCGGCCACGTGCTGCACGGGCTTGTACTCGGTCGCGGTGTAGTACTCGGTGATCACAATCATCGCGGCCGTCAGCGCCAATCCGACCAGCGTGCACAGCCACATTCTCGTGGCGTGATCGCCCATGATGTTTTGCGCGACGAAGTAAAAGGCGATGGCGGAAATCACCGCCGACACGATCACGCCCTTGTACAGCGCATTCATGATTTTGCCGCCTTCGCGGGTGGACACGAAGAAGGTGCCGATGATGGAAGAGACGATGGAAATCGCGCCGAGCACCAGCGGAAATAAAATTGCGCGCGTGCCCAATTCGGTCATCACCAGGCCGCCGAGCAGCATGGTTGCGACCAGCGTCACAGCGTAGGTCTCGAACAGGTCGGCCGCCATCCCGGCGCAGTCGCCGACATTGTCGCCGACGTTGTCCGCGATGACCGCGGGATTGCGCGGGTCGTCTTCGGGAATACCCGCTTCGACCTTGCCCACGAGATCGGCGCCGACATCCGCGCCCTTGGTGAAAATACCGCCGCCCAAGCGTGCGAAAATCGAAATGAGGGAACCGCCGAAGGCCAGGCCCACCAGCGAGCGCAATGCGAGATCGGGATCACCCAGCACACCGCGCATGACAAAGTAATAGCCCGCGACGCCGAGCAACCCTAAGCCCACGACCAACATGCCGGTGATGGCGCCGCCGCGGAACGCGACCTTCAGGGCCGCGTTGATGCCATGGTGCGCCGCCTGTGCAGTGCGCACATTGGCGCGTACCGAGATGAACATGCCGATGTAGCCCGCCAATCCGGACAGGATCGCACCCACCGCAAAACCGCCGGCGGTGGCCCAGTCGAGCGCGAGACCGATCGCCAGAAACAGAATGACGCCGACGATCGCGATGGTGGAGTACTGGCGGTTCAGGTAGGCGCGCGCGCCCGCCTGAATGGCCGCCGCGATTTCTTGCATGCGGGCATTGCCGGCCGGCTGCTTCAAAATCCAGCGTACCGAAATGACGCCGTAGAGGATTGCAACGACACCGGCCGCAATCGCAAGCCATAGCGCATTATCAAGAGTCATGTGGGGTTCCCTTCGACCTTATGTTATTGAAATCTAAGAATTTAACGTCAAAAAAAGCGACGCGACTATATCACAAACGGGGTCCGCAGGCGCTTCGGAACACCGGCGCCCTTCAATGTGACATAAGCTGGCAAGCCGTTGCGATAGGGAGGGTACCCTTCGCCCCCGATCAGGGGCAATAGATAGCGGCGGCAGGCGGCCGTGATGCCAAATCCATCGGCGGTGATGAAATTGCGCGGCACCTTTTTCTCTTGATTGGCAATGGCGGATAGGGGGGCTTCGCCGATGCTCCAGCGATAGGGCTTGGAGGACTTTCTGACAATCACCGGCATCACGGCGTTCCGGCCTTTCAGCGCCAGCTCGACCGCCGCCTTGCCCACCGCGTACGCCTGGTCGACATCCACTTTGGAGGCAATGTGGCGGGCCGAGCGCTGCAAGTAATCCGCGACCGCCCAATGGAATTTGTAGCCAAAGGCCTGCTGCGTCATCTGAGCGACGACGGGTCCCACGCCGCCTAATTGGGCATGACCGAACGCGTCCTTGGTTCCGGCCTCGGCGAGGAATTTGCCGTCGGCATCCTGGACCCCTTCGGAGACCACGATCACGCAATAACCGCGCTTCTCCACCGTGGTTTTCACTTTCTGCAAAAAGGTTTCGCGGTCAAATGCGATTTCGGGAAACAAAATAATATGCGGTGCGTCGCCGGCTTTGTCCGCGGCCAAACCGCCCGCCGCGGCGATCCAGCCGGCGTGCCGGCCCATCACTTCGAGCACAAAGACCTTGGTCGAGGTTCGGGCCATGGACGCGACATCGAGGGCCGCTTCGCGCGTCGAGACGGCGATGTACTTGGCGACCGAGCCGAATCCCGGGCAGCAATCGGTCACGGGCAAATCATTGTCCACGGTCTTGGGTATTCCAATACAGACGATGGGATAGCCCATCTGCCCGGCGATCTCGGACACCTTCTGCGCCGTGTCCATGGAATCGTTGCCGCCGTTATAAAAAAAGTAGCCGATATCATGCGCGCGGAATATGTCGATCAGCCGCGTGTACTGCGCGCGGTTTTTGTCGATTCCGGCCAGCTTGTAGCGTGCCGAACCGAAGGCGCCCCCCGGTGTATGGCGCAGCGCGCTGATGACGGCGCGGCTTTCCTTGCCGACATCGATCATGTCCTCGGTTAATGCCCCGATGATGCCGTGCCTGCCCGCATAGACATTCCCGATCTTGTCGCGGTGGCGGCGCGCGGTCTCGATCAAACCGCAGGCGGAGGCATTGATGACGGCGGTGACGCCGCCCGATTGTGCATAAAACGCGTTCTTTTTGGCCACACTGCCCCCCAAGATTTAAGCCGCGCAGAATAGCCGATCGGCGCGGCCTCTGGTACGGTAGCGCGCTTTTACTACCAAAAGAAAGCATGAGAATAGTCTTACTTGGCGCCCCCGGATCCGGCAAAGGCACGCAGTCCCAGCTGCTGGTCAAAGCCTACGGCGTACCTCAGATATCCACCGGCGATTTGCTGCGCGAGGCGCGCGCCAAGGGCACCGAATTGGGCCGGCGCGCGAAGGCGGCCATGGACGCCGGCAAGCTGGTGGACGATGCCACCGTTCTCGGCATGATTCGCGAGCGCCTCAGCCGGCCGGACGCCGTGAATGGCTTCATTCTCGATGGCTTTCCCAGGAATCTCGCTCAAGCCGGGGCGCTCGAAAAAATGCTGGCCGACCTGGGCACCCCGCTCCAGGCGGTCGTGCTGCTGAATCTCGATTTGAAGATCCTGTTCAAGCGGCTCACGGGACGCAGGATCTGCGAAACCTGCAACCAAGTGTTCAACATCTACACCTCGCCGCCGGGCATGTTGAGCGAGAAGTGCGGCGACAAGCAGCACCGATTGATTCAGCGGGACGACGACAAAGAAGAGGTCATCGGCAAGCGGCTCGATGTTTACGAGGCTCAGACCAAGCCCTTGATCAAGCACTATCAGGAAGAGGGATTGCTGCGGGTGGTGGATGCCGATGCCGACATGAACACGGTTTTCAAAAACATCCAGACGGCTATCGATAAGCCGGCGCGGTAACGGGGCCGTTACGCGGAGCGCTCGGACAGACTGCCTGGGATTGTCGCGCTTTTGGGCGCCGCCGTTTCGCCGATGGCCGTGAGCAGTCGAGCGCCGATCTCCTGCAATCGCCATCCGGTGAGTGCGTGGGTGTTGCGCCCGCCCATTGCGAGCACCTTCAGTTCGCCGCGCGGCGCCAGCACCTCGGCACTGACCTGAAGTTCGGCGGCGCGCGCATCCACGACTTTGCTCAAGCGGTCGAGCAGCACCTTCTGTTCGGGGGTCGGGCGCGCATCCTGACCCGGCGCCAAGTCCTGCAAATCGCCGGTGGACGAACGCACGAGCGCATCGAGCAGCGTCGCCGCAAACTTTTCATTCATGGGCTGCACCGCGTCGAGCGCGGCCGCCGTGGCGGGATTGGCCTGCGCAATGGAAAACAGCGCGGCATCCGAGAGAATCCAGGCGCGCGGCAGGTTGCGCTCGCGTGCCAGCTTCTCGCGCCACACCGCGACCGCTTTGGCGCGGGCGCGCGGCTCGGGTGAGAGTTGCCCGATACCGCGCAGCCGCTCCCAAGCCTGCGCCGGGTCGGGTTCATACAGCCGCCGCTCCTCGAGTGCGAGGCAGTCTTCGCGCACCCAGTGTTCCCGCCCGAGTTTTTGCAGGCGCGCGTTGAGTTCTTGCGCGATCGTCTCCAAATACAATACGTCGTCCGCCGCATACTCCAGCTGCGCCGGCGTGAGCGGACGCTTCGACCAGTCGGTGCGAGTTTGTCCCTTGGGGATGCCGATATCGAGCAGAGTCTTGACCAGTTCCGCATAGCCGATCTGGGGCTTCATGCCGATGCATGCCGCCGCAATCTGTGTATCCAATACCGGCGAGACCACTTGCCTGGCGTTGAGGTAAATGGCCTCGAGGTCCTGGCGTGCGGCATGGATGAGCTTGCGTACTTTGGGCGCGGTCAAGAGCGGCATCAATGCATCGAGGCTCTCGATGCGCAGCGTATCCACGCACCAAATCTGCCCCGCGGCGCGCAGCTGTAACAGGCACAATTTTGGAAAAAACGTGCGCTCGCGCAAGAATTCGGTGTCGAGGCCAATCTCAGGCTGCGACTCCAAGGTGCGAGCCAGCGATTCAAGCGCGTCGCTTCGATCGATCCAAATCGCGTCAGGCATTTGTCTTACCACGTGTACAATTTACGGCGAAGTATGACTGAATCACCATGCTGCTACTTGCAAAAGCATTCTTAGATATTGCGCTTCAACGCCGGATGCCGGCGTGTTTGCCCGCTTCACTGTTGTTGTTGCTGCTGGGAGTCTGCATCAGTCTTGGTTACTGGGTTTCGTACAATTTGATCGAACATCGGCTCTTGGCGCAGGCATGACGCGACACATTCATATCCTGGGGATCGCGGGCACCTTCATGGGCGGTGTGGCCGCCATTGCCAAGGCAGCCGGCTTTCGCGTGACCGGCTCGGATCAGAATGTCTATCCGCCCATGAGCACGCAGCTGGAGGCGCTCGGCATCGAATTGGTGCAAGGCTATGGCGCCGATCAGTTGGATCTCAATCCCGATGTCGTGGTGGTCGGCAATGCGCTGAGCCGCGGCATGCCGGTGATCGAAGCCATGCTCGACCGCGGCATGCCTTACACCTCAGGGCCTCTGTGGCTTGCCGAGGAGGTGTTGCACGCGCGCCATGTGATCGCGGTGACCGGCACGCACGGCAAGACCACCACCACGGCCATGCTCACCTGGATTTTGGAGCATGCGGGTCTCGAGCCCGGCTACTTGGTGGGCGGCGTGCCGGGCAATTTCAAATCCAGCGCGCGCTTGGGGAAGGCGCCATTTTTCGTGATCGAAGCCGACGAATACGACACGGCGTTTTTCGACAAGCGCGCCAAATTCGTGCACTACCGCCCGCGTACGGTCATCCTGAATAATCTGGAATATGATCACGCCGATATTTATCCGGATGTGGCCTCGATCCGCCGGCAATTCAACCAGTTGTTACGCACGGTCCCGGGCTCCGGGCGGCTCATCGTGAATGGACATGATCCTGAACTCAAGGCTACCTTGAGCGCGGGCTGTTGGACGCCGAGCGAATCCTTTGGTTTGACGGATCGGTCGCCGCCCTGCGACTGGACTGCGCGAGTGGCGAGGACTTCCGCCGCGAGCCGTTTCGAGGTGTTTTTCAAGGAGCGCGCGGTCGCCGAGGTCTCGTGGGAGTTGATCGGCGAGCACAATGTGCTGAATGCGCTGGCGGCAATCGGCGCAGGCTCGCAGGCCGGCATATCGCCGGAACGTGCCGCCGAAGCGTTGAATGTGTTTCGCGGCGTCAAACGGCGCATGGAGGTGCGCGGCGTGATTGATGGCGTCACGGTATACGATGATTTCGCGCATCATCCGACCGCCATCGAGACCACGCTCAAGGGCCTGCGCGCGCGGGTTGGAGCACAACGCATTCTCGCCGTGCTGGAGCCCCGCTCCAACACCATGAAGCTGGGCGTGCATCGCGATCAATTGGCGCCTTCGTTAGGAATGGCCGACAAAAGCTGGTTCTTTGCGCCCAGAGACTTGGGCTGGGACTTGAAGGGCGCGGTGTCGGGCATGGGAGATCGGGTGAGTCTGGCGCCGAGCATCGATGAACTCGTGCAAGAGCTGGCCCACGAGGCACGCCCGGGCGATCATGTTTTGATCATGAGCAACGGCGGCTTCGGCGGTCTGCACGACAAGTTATTGGCAGCGTTGCGGGCGCGCTGATGGCGGCGCCGCAATCAATTGCACTGTTTCCGCTCAACGTCGTGCTGTTTCCCGAGGGTCCGTTGCCCCTGCGAATATTTGAAACCCGCTACGTCGACATGGTCCGACGTTGCATGCGCGAAGATCAGCGCTTTGGGGTGGCGTTGATCCGCGAGGGCAGCGAGGTCGGTCCGGCGGACACGTTCGATGTGGGCACGATGGCGAAGATCGTCGACTTTCATCAATTGTCGGATGGCTTCCTCGGACTGTCCTGCGTCGGTGAACAGCGCTTCCGGATTTTGAGCCGCAGCCGTCAAACCGACGGCCTCAACCTGGCCGGCATCGAAAGCCTGACGCCTGAAACCAAGACCGCCGTGCCTGAACGTCATGCGCGCCTGGCCGATCTTCTGAAAACCGTACTGCCGCAACTGGGTGAGGTATATGCGGGCGTCGAGATGCACTTGGATGACGCGGTTTGGGTGGGATATCGTCTTGCGGAGATTCTGCCGATCGCCGCCTCGGAAAAGCAATTCTGTCTGGAACTCAATGACCCGGTCCAGCGGTTGGACGTGTTGAGTCCGCTCGCTTCGGGCGCGGCAAACTAGGGGCCGAATCGGAGCGCGCCCACGGGCACCACCGCGCTCGGGTGATCCAGAGCGCGATCGCGATCGCGATTCCCCACGGCAGCAACCAGTAGCCCAGCAGGCCGTCGAATCGGCCGACCCAGAAGGAAAACCGCGGCGCCACGCCGCTCTCGGTCGCTTCCTGGAGCATGCGCAGCACGACGACCCAACCGGCGTGCAGCCCGATTGCCACCGCGATGTTGCCCGTGAGCGCGCGCGTAAGACTCAAGATCAATCCCACGATCAGCCAGGAAAGAAAAGCATCGAATACCAAGTCAGGTTGCGCCAGCGGGGAGAAAGAGCGCAATAACAGATCGAAGCCGCTGCCCCAGCCGACATCCTCCGGCGCGATCCGGGACTTCGCAAAGAAGTGCAAGACGGCGTACAGGGTCGCGGTAAGCAGGGCCGCGGCCCACGGCCCCGATTCTCGTTCGATCGCCGTATGCATCGCCCCGCGCACCACGGTTTCCTCAATCAATGCGACCGCGATTCCGGAACTCAAAGCGACGAGGACTATGCGCGCAAAATTCAGCGCGGTGGGTGCGAAGCCGGGGGCGCCGATGCGCAAGTGCGTCGCGAGCAGAAAGGCTGCGCCGACGGCGGCCGTGGCGATGCCGATCGCGCCCCAAGTGCAGCTGACTATGAGAAATTTACGCCACGGCAAACCGTAGCCGAAATCGCGCGCACGCCTGAGATTCAAGTGACGGCACAGCCACACGAGCTCGGCGATCAGCACCAGCATCGCGACCCGGCTGGCGACGCGATGAAATGCCCAGCCGGCGAAAGTGGATGTGAGTTCGTAGGCGGGATAGCTCAGCAGCGCGCCAATCACGCCCGCGAGCACGATGGCGCCGATGAACCAAGCGAAGGCGCGCACTAGGCGCCTGCCCGGACAGGCTCCTCGGCGCGCATCGCTGCGAACACTCGAGAGGCTGCCGCAGCGGTTGCCTCGATGTCCGCGGCCGAATGCGCCGCCGACAAAAATCCGGCCTCGAAGGCGGACGGCGCGAAATACACGCCTTCTTTCAGCATGCCGTGAAAAAAGCGCTTGAAGCGTTCGACGTCGCAGGCCATGACTTTCTTGTAGCTGTCGACGTGGCGCTCGGTCGTGAAGAAAAATCCGAACATGCCGCAGACGTGGTTCGTGCTCAGCGCGACTCCCGCGCCCATTGCAGCCGTCGACAATTTTTCCACCAAGGTGTCCGTCATCGCGCCCAGGCGCTGATGAAACCCCGGTTCGCCGATGAGTTCGAGTGTGGTCAGCCCGGCGATCATGGCGACCGGATTCCCGGACAGCGTTCCTGCCTGGTAGACCGGGCCCAACGGCGCAAGCCGTTCCATGATATCGCGGCGGCCGCCGAATGCGCCGACCGGCATGCCGCCGCCGATGATTTTCCCGAGGGTGGTCAAGTCCGGGCGCACGCCGTACAGGGCTTGCGCGCCGCCCAACGCAACGCGAAAACCGGTCATGACTTCGTCGAATATCAGCAGCGCGCCGCACCGGTCGCACTCGCGCCGCAATGTCTGCAGAAAGTCGGGCGCCGGTGGAATGCAATTCATGTTGCCGGCCACGGGCTCGACGATGACGCAGGCGACCTGGCCGCCGATTTGGCGGAAAACCCGCTGCACTTGATCGCTGTCGTTGTAGTCGAGCGTCACCGTGTGGCCGGCGAGCGCTTTCGGCACGCCCGGCGAGGTGGGCACGCCGAGCGTCAACGCGCCGGAGCCGGCCTTGATCAACAAAGAATCGGAATGGCCGTGATAACAGCCCTCGAACTTCACGATGGTGTCGCGTCCGGTGAATCCGCGGGCCAGGCGAATGGCGCTCATGGTCGCTTCGGTGCCGGAACTGACGAAGCGCACCAGTTCAATCGAGGGCATGAGTTCGACGACACGGCGTGCAAGCCGGGTCTCCAACACCGTCGGCGCGCCGAAGCTCAGGCCGTCGGCGGCGACTTGCTGCACGGCTTCAATGACCCGCGGGTGCGCATGACCCAGGATCATCGGACCCCAGGAGCCGACGAAGTCGATGAAACGGCGCCCATCCTCCGCCACCACATGGGCGCCGTGGGCCTTTTTGAAGAAAATGGGTTCGCCGCCCACGCCGCGAAAGGCACGAACCGGCGAGTTGACGCCGCCCGGAATGTACTTGCAGGCTTCTTGGAACAGGCTCACTTCATAAGCACTTTAGACGGCGATCGCGGTCTCGGGCAAGCTAAGTCGTACCTCCAACCCGCCGCTGTTGGCATTGACGGCCCTGGCGGAGCCGCCATGCGCCTTCATCACCTGCGAGGTGATGGCAAGGCCAATGCCCTCCCCGCCGCTGTCGCGATCGCGCGATTCGGCCACCCGGTAGAAAGGCTCGAAGATCCGCTCCAAATCCGCCGCCGGCACTCCCGGTCCGTGATCGCGAATGACAATTTCCAAGCCGCTGCTCGCGCGCGCGATTTGCATCTCCACCGGCGTGTCGTTCGGGCTATAGCGTACGGCGTTGCGCAGTACATTTTCGATCGCGCTGCGCAGCAGTTCGCGGCTGCCGAGCAGCGCATTGTTCGCCGCGCCTCGCAACGCAATCTTGCAATTCTTCACGGCCCCCTCGAAATTGGCATCGCGCACGAGCTCCTCGATGACCTCGTCGAGTTCGAAGCGCTCGCGCTCCAACAGCGCATCGGTGCCGTGCAGGCGCGCGAGCTTCAGCACCTGGCTGATCATCGAATCGAGGCGTTCGATCTCGCGTTCCAGCCGGTCCAGTTGACGCGTAAAATCCGCGGGCGGCTGGCGCGCGAGGCCGAGCGCGACGCGCATTCTGGCCAGCGGCGAGCGCAGCTCGTGTGATATGTCGCGCAATAGCTGGGTGGTCGCGCTGCGATTCGCCCGCAACTGGTCGGCCATGGCGTCGAAATCGCGAGCGAGGACGGCGAGCTCATCCTTGCGGCCCTCGAGTCCCGCGCTCACCCGCACGTCGAGATTTTCCGAGGCCAGCGCACGCGCGCCGGCCTGAATGCGGCGGATGGGCGCGGTGAGATGCTCGGCCAGCCACCAACTGGTCAGTGCGCTCACGACCAGGGCAATTCCGAGAATGGTCAGTGAGATGGCGGGCAAGCTGAGTGCGCCGAAGATGCTGGGTCGGCGCGGCGTCGTCACGACGGTGTAGGTCGATCCGTCGGGGGCGATAATTTGCGGCGCGGCGCGGCTGGGGCGGAAATTGCCCGGCACCGGCTCGCGATTGATGAACTCGAGCCGCCGCGCCGCGCTTTCGGGCAGCCGACGGCCGAGGATGTCCCGGCCGTCGGGACCGATGATGAAAAGATTGCGATCGCCCATCGCATTCTTGCTTCCTTCCAGCCAGCTCTTCAATGCAGCAACTCCGCCGCGCGCCAGAATTTCCGACGCCTGGATGGCCACGGAGGGACGGCGCTGGTATTCGAAGGTTTCATTTTCGCGGGAAGTGATGGTGTAGACGGTCGCGATGCTGCTGCCGACGATGAGCGTCATCGCGAGCAGGAACAGGAGGAAGATTCGCAGGAAAAGGCTATGCACGGCTCACCCGGGATGCTCGGACAAACTCCAGGTCAACGTGTATCCCGAGCCGCGAACGTTCTTGATTTCCGGATTCTTGCCGGCCTCGAGCTCGAGCTTGCGGCGCAAATTGCTGATGTGCGTGTCAATGCTGCGATCGTAGGCCGCGAGCTTTCGGCCGAGCGCCTGTTCGGTCATCGCGTCGCGCGATATGACCTGGCCTGCGGAGCGCATGAGCAATTCGAGCACGCGAAATTCCGCGCCGGTGAGAGCGACGGGCTTTTGCGCGACGTGCACCTGGCGTGTTCCCGAGTTCAAGATGATGGGTCCGACGTTGAGCTCATCGGCAGCGCCGCCGCGCGCCGAGCGGCTGCTGGCGCGGCGCAAAATTGCGCGGATTCGCGCCACCAATTCACGCGGATTGAAGGGTTTGCTCAGATAGTCGTCGGCGCCGAGTTCCAGCCCGACGATGCGATCCACGTCGTCGCCGCGCGCGGTGAGCATCAGGATCGGGGTGGAATAGGAGGCGCCCAGCTTGCGCATGACGTCGAGTCCGCCGACGCTGGGCAGCATCACATCGAGAATCACGATTTCAAATTCGGCCGCCTGCAGTTCCGCCAGAGCCTCGCCGCCGTCGTGCACGCTTTTCACATCGAAATGTTCAGCGTCCAAGTATTCGGACAGCATTTGACACAGCTCGCGGTCGTCATCGACCAACAGCACGCGGGGCGCGCGAGTTGCCGTGGGATCAGTTGTCATAGCGCGTACTCTGGCACACCTTGAGGCCGCAGCGCCCTGAGCAGGTCGAATTTGCAATTCTTAACAGAACCCTGCGTTGCCTCTGACACATATTTACACCATGCCGGTCTAGGATAGAGCCGTATCCTCTTTTTACCGTATTGGAGCAAGTACATGAAATCGAATCGCAATTTGCTGGCTGGAATTCTCCTGGCGGCCGGAGCTCTGGCAACAACCGCCGCGGGCATTTCGATCGCGACTGCGGCCGATGAAGCGACAACCGCGGCGCCGGCCGCGCCCGGCCCGCATGGATGGCATCACCACCACCATGGCGCCTTTCACATGTTGTCGAAGCTTAATCTGAGCGCGGAGCAGAAGGCGTCCATCAAGACCATCATGGCGAATGCCGGTCCGCAGATGAAGAGCATTCACCAGGAGATGCGCGCCAACTCGCTCAAACTGAGTCAAACGCAGCCGACGGATGCGAACTACCCGACCGTTGTGGCGCAAGTCACGCAGGCCAATGGTTCGCTGCACTCGCAGATGATCTCGCAGCGCGAAGCGGTGCGTGCGCAGATCTTCAAGGTGCTGACGCCGGAGCAGCAAACGCAGCTCGCCGCGCTGAAAGCGCAAATGCAAGCTCGAATGCAAGCACGACGGGCTGCCTGGGCAGCGCGCGGGGCAGGTGCTCCGTCCGCGGCGCAATAGCCTCAGGGATTCGATCGAAGGTCTTGTTTTAGCTTTAGCAGTCTTTGGGATCGCTGCCGTTTTGACGCTCACCTCTGGGCGGCCGTGATCCCGTCTTTTTTCAGCAGCGCGATGACGCTGCCCTGGCCCACCAGATGCGCGGTGCCGACGATCACCAAGTAGTTCTTGTCATCGTTGAGCAATGCCTCGATTTTCGGCACCCACTTGCGATTGCGCGCCCCGAGCACCGAGTCGTATAGCATCGGATCGCGGTCGATCTCCGTTTTCAGCTGATCCGCGAACCATTGCGTGTCGCCGCCGGCCCAGGCATGCACCATGGCGTCGACTTCCTTCGGCAGGTCATGCGCTTCCTCGAGGCTCGAGACCAAGTACTCGGCTTGCTCGTCCATCGACAGCGCATCGAACAGAGCGATTTGATCGTGCACGGTCTCCAAGCCCGCCACGGACTTGCCGTCGGCGCGCGCCCGGTCCAGGAAGAACATTTCGACCCCGGACTTCGGCTGGAAGCCGAGCTGCTGAAGTTGCAGCTGCGATATCGCCTCCGCCGCGAACCAAGGCGCGAACGCGTCGAAAATGCCGATATCGATGCCCACTTCCTGGGCCAAGACTTGCGCACGCTTGTAGCGCACCTCGCCCATGATGCCCGCCAAACTCTGGCCTTCCGGCAGCCGCGCGCTCGCGAGCAGTTCCGTCTGCATGCGCTGTGGATCGATCTGCGCCAAATTGACTTCCATGACAATCGAACTGGCATCGCTATAGGCATGCAGCACCGCGGGCGCGAGCGGATAGTCGCTCGGCCGCAATACGTGAATGGAACCCAGGATATAGACGGTGTTGTGCTTGCCGTGCAATTCCCACAAGGCGTGCAGCGGGCCATCGGCGCGCACGGAGGCGCAGAGCGCGACGCACGACAGCGCGAGTCCCAGCAATCGCCAGCGGTTCGAGAATCGTCGCATCGACAGGTCGAGCCGATGACGGCTCCTGAACTCCTAGCTCGCGGTTTGCCGCAATTGTCCCGATTCTACCCAGTGCACCTGGGAGTCGATACGTCCATCGGCGTGCAATTCGAAACTGCGATAAGCCGGCGGAGCCGAGTCCACCGCGTAGCGATCGCTCTTCGGCAGAAACTGCGCTCCGGTGGAGGGTGTGGCAAACAGGCGCACCGCGCCGCGATTGCCGTCGAACGCTTGGTGAACATGGCCCCACACCACCGCGCGTACATTCGTATGCGAATCGATGACGTTCCAAAAATCCTCGGGCTGGGCGAGTCCGACGCTGTCCAACCAGCGGCTGCCCATCGCAATCGGATGATGATGCAGGCACACCATGGCGTGCTTGGGCGCCCCCTTGAGCGCCGCATCCAAACGCGCCAGCTCATTCTTCGTCAGGCGTCCGCCCACATGGCCTGGATCGTAGCTGTCGAGCATCACGAAGGTCCAATCGCCGAAGGCGTGCGCGCCGCATATCCTGAATGGATCGGCGTTCAGTTCGGCACGCATCGTCTCCGGCTCATCGTGGTTGCCGGGAATGCACAATACGGGCTTTTTCAGATTGCCGAAAACGCTGCGAAACCGCAGATAGCCGGACTTGTCGTCCTGAACCAAATCGCCGGTAACCAGCATCGCCTGGTAGTTCGGCAGGCGCAAAAGCGCATCATCGAGCGCCGCATGCAAGCTCGAATCGGTCTCCACTCCGCGCAATCTGCCGTTTGCGCTGCCGTAGAGATGCGTGTCCGTGAGTTGTAGAATTTGCATCCGATACAGGGTAACAAAGCAGGGCCGCGGCGACGGTGAACTGGGTCATGACGCAGGCTCTGGAGCCTTATACATAAAGAGACTACAGTTATGTGACCGCGTTCCGTCGCAAATCGACAACTCTCTCGAGTAATGCGACCGATATCACGCGGCATTGCTGGCAGGGGGCTCATCGGAGACAATAGGCGGCTTGTCTCGCTGAATAAGAAGTCTCCCCATGCCTACCCGCCGCGACCTTGCAAACGCCATTCGAGCTCTTTCCATGGATGCGGTCCAAAAGGCGAATTCCGGCCATCCGGGTGCGCCCATGGGCATGGCGGACATCGCGGAAGTCCTGTGGCGAGACGTGCTTAAGTTCAATCCGGGCAATCCGAGGTGGATTGACCGCGACCGATTTGTGCTCTCCAACGGCCACGCGTCGATGATGCTGTACTCGGTCCTGCATCTGACCGGCTATCCCCTGTCGATGGAGGAAATCAAGAATTTTCGGCAATTCGGCTCGAAAACTCCGGGGCATCCGGAGCGTGAACTGGATCTGGGCATCGAGACCACCACGGGGCCGTTGGGCCAAGGATTTGCCAACGCGGTCGGAATGGCACTGGCCGAGCGCTCGCTCGCGGCCACCTTCAACCGGCCCGGCCACAACATCATCGATCACCACACATATGTGTTCGTGGGCGATGGCTGCATGATGGAAGGTATTTCACACGAGGCAGCGTCCCTCGCTGGGATGCAGCAACTCGGCAAACTCATAGCCGTTTATGACGACAACGGCATTTCAATCGACGGCAGGGTGGTGGGCTGGTTCGATGATGACACCGCGCACCGCTTTGAGGCGTATGGCTGGCACGTCATCCCGCACGTGGACGGCCAAAGCAGCGAGGAGGTCGCGGCAGCACTGGCCGCCGCACGCGCCGTCACCGACAAGCCTTCATTCATTTGCATGAAGACTCTGATCGGTTTCGGCGCGCCCAAGCAGGGCACCCAAGCCATGCACGGCGAGGCGATGGGCGAGGCCGATATTGCGGTGGCACGCAGGGAACTTGGCTGGAGTTCGCCGCCTTTCGAGATTCCCGCCGATATTCGTGCGGCGTGGGATCGACGCGAGAAGGGCGCCGCGGCCGAGCGGGAGTGGCGGGGCCGTTTCGACGCCTACGCCAAAGAATTTCCGAAGCTGGCCGCCGAATTGGAGCGGCGCATGGCGGGCGATCTGCCGGCCGGACTGGATGAATTGCTGCGCAAGTTCGCCGACGGCGCGCAGGCGGAAGGCAAGTCCCTCGCCACCCGCCAATCCTCGCAGGCGGCGCTGAACGCCATGGGTCCCTCGTTGCCGGAGTTGCTGGGCGGATCGGCGGATTTGACGCCCTCAAACGGCACCTGGCGCAAGGACTCGGTGACGTTGAACTCGCTCGCGCCCGCCGGAAACTATATTCACTACGGCGTGCGTGAGTTCGGCATGTCGGCCGTTATGAACGGGATTACGGCGCATGGCGGTTTCATTCCGTATGGCGGCACGTTCCTGACCTTCTCCGACTACGCACGCAACGCCGTGCGCATGGCCTGCCTGATGCGCATCCGCGTGATATTCGTCTATACCCACGACTCGATCGGGTTGGGAGAGGATGGGCCGACGCATCAGCCGATCGAGCAGCTTGCAAGTCTGCGGGTCATCCCACATATCGATCTGTGGCGGCCCTGCGATGCGGTGGAGACTGCGGTGGCTTGGGGCGTGGCCCTCGATAATCGCGATGGGCCGACGCTGCTGGTGCTGACGCGCCAGGCTTGCACCCATCAGGCGCGCGAGCCTGCGCAGATCGGCAATATCAGTCGGGGCGCCTACGCGCTGATCGAGCCGTCCGGCGGTCCCGAGGCGATCGTGATCGCCACCGGTTCCGAGGTCGGAATCGCC
This sequence comes from uncultured Gammaproteobacteria bacterium, assembly GCA_963721095.1. Taxonomy (GTDB): domain Bacteria; phylum Pseudomonadota; class Gammaproteobacteria; order Steroidobacterales; family Steroidobacteraceae; genus Bog-1198. The sequence continues at coordinate 212,977 of CAVRHU010000007.1, forward strand.
GCCGAGGCGGTGCGCGGTATGAACGCCAAGGGCCGTAAGATCCGGCTGGTTTCCATGCCGAGCACCAACCGGTTCGATGCACAGGACGCGGCGTACAAGGAAAGCGTGCTGCCGGCGGGGGTCACGCGTCGCGTTGCGGTAGAGGCCGGCGTGCGTACCGACTGGTGGCGCTACGTGGGTCTTAAGGGGCAGGTGCTGGGCATCGATCACTTCGGTGCCTCGGCGCCCGCCAAAGTGCTGTTTCCGAAATTTGGGTTTACCGCCGAGAAGGTCATTGAGGCGGTCGAGAAGGTACTGGCCGGCAGCTGATGCGGGTCGGAAGGCGGGTCTGAAAGATTTTAACGCTCGCGCAAGCGAGCGCCTATAGGTCGGGGCCGCTGCGGCCCCGTTGACGAATGCGCGCAGCGCATGATGAGGGCACGATGGCGATCAAAGTTGGCATCAATGGGTACGGGCGGATCGGGCGCAATATTTTGCGCGCCTTATACGAAGGCAAGCACGGCGGCAACCTCAAGATCGTGGCCATCAACGACTTGGGCGATGCCAATACGAATGCTCACCTGACCCGGTTCGACACCGCACACGGCCGATTTCGCGGCGAGGTTCATGTCGAGGGCGATTCGATGGTGGTCAACGGGGATCGCATCCGCGTCGTGGCGCAGCGCGATCCGACCAAATTGCCTTGGGGCGAGCTCGGCGTCGATTATGTGCTCGAGTGCACCGGTTTATTCGCAAGCAAGGCCAAAGCGGCGGCGCATCTCGCCGCCGGCGCCAAAAAGGTGGTGATTTCCGCGCCGGGCGGCGAGGATGTGGACGCGACCATCGTCTATGGCGTGAATCACGACATTTTGAAGTCCAGCATGACCGTGATTTCGAATGCCTCCTGCACCACCAATTGCCTCGCGCCTTTGGTGAAGGTGCTTCATGAGAAGGTCGGCGTCGTCGCAGGCGTGATGAACACCATTCACTCCTACACGAACGATCAGGTGCTGACGGATGTGTATCATTCGGATCTGCGCCGCGCGCGCTCCGCCACCATGTCGATGATTCCGACCAAGACCGGTGCCGCGGCGGCCGTCGGCCTGGTGCTGCCGGAGCTCAAAGGCAAGATCGACGGCTTTGCGATCCGCGTGCCGACGATCAATGTCTCCTTGGTGGACTTGAGCTTTACCGCAGCGCGCAAAACCAGCGTGCAGGAAATTCACGATGCCATCAAGGCGGCGGCGAACGGTCCCCTCAAGGGGATTCTGGCCTACAACGACCAACCGCTGGTATCGGTGGACTTCAATCACGATCCGGCTTCTTCCACCTACGATGCGACGCTGACCAAGGTCATCGAAGGGACGCTCGTGAAAGCTTGCTCGTGGTATGACAATGAGTGGGGATTTTCCAACCGCATGCTCGATACGACGCTGGCCTGGTCGAAGGCCAAGTAAGAGTTCCCTTTGAACATCACCAAAATGTCCAGCCTGGATCTGCGCGGCAAGCGGGTGCTGATCCGCGAGGATTTGAATGTGCCGATTCAAGGCGGATCGGTGAGCAGCGATGCGCGCATCCGCGCCGCGCTGCCGACCATTCAGGCGGCCCTGACGGCGAAGGCGCGGGTGCTGGTCATGTCGCATCTCGGGCGCCCCGAAGAGGGCAAGTACGCGGAGGAGTTTTCCCTGGCGCCGGTGGCCAAGCGCCTGGCGCAACTGCTCGGCATTCCGGTGGCCTTCAAGAAGGACTGGCTCGACGGCGTCGAAGTCGGCCCCGGCGAGATCGTGCTGCTGGAAAACGTGCGCTTCAACAAGGGCGAAAAGAAAGATGCCGATGAATTGTCGCAGCGCATGGCGGCGCTGTGCGACATCTATGTGATGGATGCGTTCGGCACTGCGCATCGTGCCGAAGCCAGCACGCACGGGGTGGCGAAGTACGCGCCGATCGTATGCGCAGGCCCGCTGCTGGTCAGCGAGTTGTCGGCGCTGGAGACCGCGCTCGAGAAACCCGCGCGGCCGCTGTTGGCCATCGTCGCCGGTTCCAAGGTCTCGACCAAGCTCACGGTGCTGGAGTCCTTGTTGAGCAAGGTGGATCAACTCATCGTCGGCGGCGGCATCACCAATACCTTTCTTGCGGCTTTGGGCTTCAACGTCGGCAAATCGCTGTACGAACCCAATATGCTGGATATCTGCAGACGGCTGATGGAGCAGTCAAAAAAGCGCGGCATCGTCATCCCCATGCCGACGGATGTGGTGGTGGCGAAGGAGTTCTCCGCGAAGGCGGAAGCGGACGTCAAGGACGTGCGCCAGGTATCGGCCGAGGACATGATTCTCGACATCGGCCCGGATTCGGCGGAAGCGATCGCCGCGTTGGTCGGCTCCGCGGGCACCATTCTTTGGAATGGACCCGTGGGGGTATTCGAATTCGCTCAGTTCGGCGAGGGCACGCGCACGCTGGCCACGGCCATTGCCCGCAGTAAGGCCTTTTCTCTGGCCGGGGGCGGCGATACTTTGGCCGCCATCGAGAAATACGGCATCGAGGACAGCATTTCCTACATATCCACCGGCGGGGGCGCCTTCCTGGAATTCGTCGAAGGCAAGAAGCTGCCTGCGGTTGAGATTCTCGAGCAGCGCGCGGCATGACCTCGGGTCTCAGGCGTACCAAAATCGTCGCGACCTTGGGGCCCGCCACGGACGACCCGGCGGTGCTCGAGGACATGGTGCGCGCCGGAGTGGACGTGGTGCGGCTGAATTTCTCGCACGGCGTCGTTGCCGATCATGCCCGACGGGTCGAACTGGTACGCGAGGCTGCGCGCCAGGCTGGCCGTTACGTCGGGGTACTCGGCGATCTGCAGGGGCCCAAGATCCGCATCGATCGCTTCGCGGCCGGAAAAATCGAACTTAAAGACGGCGCCGAGTTCATTTTGGACGCCTCCCTGGCCGTCGATGCCGGCACGGAATATTCGGTGGGAATTGCCTACAAGAAGCTGCCGACCGACGTGTTCGCCGGCGACGTGCTGCTGTTGAACGACGGTCAAATCAGTTTGCGGGTGGTCGGGATCGACGGCCCGCGCATCAAGACCCGCGTACTGGTCGGCGGCGAGCTCGGCAACAACAAGGGCATCAACCGGCAGGGCGGCGGACTGTCCGCCGGCGCACTGACCGACAAGGACCGCGAAGACATCGTCACGGCCGCGCGCCTGAAGGTGGATTACTTGGGGATCTCGTTTCCGCGCGACGCGGCGGACATGGATGAGGCCCGCGGCTTGCTGCGCCAGGCGGGGGGACACGGCTTGTTGGTCGCGAAAATCGAGCGTGCCGAGGCGATCAAGAATCTCGCCGCCGTCGTCAAAGCCAGCGATGGCGTAATGGTGGCGCGCGGCGATCTGGGCGTTGAAATGGGCTTCGCCGAGCTCGCCGGCCTGCAGAAACTGATCATTCAGGAAACCCGGCACCAGAACAAAGTCGTGATCATGGCGACGCAAATGATGGAGTCCATGATTACCGCCACGATTCCCACGCGGGCGGAAGTGTCCGATGTGGCCAATGCCGTCATGGACGGCACCGATGCCGTCATGCTGTCCGCGGAAACGGCTTCCGGGCGGCATCCCGCCAAGGTCGTGGAATCCATGGCGCAGATCGTGGTCGGCGCGGAAAAGTACGAAGTGGAGCATGTGCGCGCGCGGCAGCGCCAGAGCGGATTCTTCGCGCAAACCGACGAGGCCATTGCGGCCGCCGTCATGTACACCGCGAATCACCTGCATGTGAAGGCCATCGTCGCCCTGACCGAATCCGGATCGACGGCGCTGTGGATGTCGCGGGTGCGCTCGGATATTCCCATCTATGCCTTCACCCGGCATGAGAACACGCGCCGGCGCGTGACCTTGTATCGCGGCGTTTATCCGATCGCCTACGATGTCGAGGATCGCGGTGAGGCGGTGTATTTCTCGATTTTTCGCCTGTTGCTGGGGCAGAAATTGGTGCTCGAAAACGATCACATCATTCTCACCAAGGGCGAACTGAGCGGCATCTCCGGCGGCACCAACTCCATGCAAATTCTGCGCGTCACCCGAAAGTAGCTAAAAAAAATGGCCAACGAATTTCGCGGCACCGATCGATACATCGCGACCGATGAATTGATGGCCGCGGTCAATGCCGCGGTGGTTCTGTCGCGGCCCTTGCTCATCAAGGGCGAGCCGGGGACGGGAAAAACGCTGCTGGCGAATGAAATCGCGCGCGCATTGGACAAGCCATTTTTCGAGTGGCACATCAAATCCACCACCAAGGCGCAGCAGGGATTATATGAATATGATGCGGTATCGCGGCTGCGCGATTCGCAGCTGGGCGATCCGAAGGTGCAGGACATCCGCAACTACATCCTCAAGGGCAATTTGTGGGAGGCTTTCGATTGCGACGTGCAGCCGGTGCTGCTGATCGATGAAATCGACAAGGCGGACATCGAATTTCCGAACGATCTGCTGCGCGAGCTGGACCGGATGGAGTTTTATGTCTATGAGACTCACGAGACGGTGCATGCCAAGCACCGGCCGATCATCGTCATTACCAGCAACAACGAAAAGGAATTGCCCGACGCATTTTTGCGGCGCTGCTTTTTTCACTACATCCGTTTCCCCGATACGGCAACGATGACCCAAATCGTCGATGTGCATTTTCCGGATCTCAAACGCGAGCTGCTGCACGAGGCGCTGACGACCTTCTTCAAAATCCGCGAAACGCCCGGCCTGAAGAAAAAGCCGACCACCTCGGAGTTGCTCGATTGGATCAAGCTGCTGGTCACAGAAGACATATCCCCCGAAGCGCTGCGCAGCGATGACACGAAAAAACTCATTCCGCCGCTGTATGGGGCGCTTCTGAAGAACGAGCAGGACGTGCACTTGTTCGAGCAGCTCGTCTTCCTGCACCGCCGGAATGCTCGTTAAGTTCTTTTTTCTGCTGCGCAAGACCGGCGTCCCGGTCTCCATCACCGAATTATTGACTCTGCTCGAGGCCCTCAAGGCCGGTTTGGGCGACTTGAGCGCCGAGCGCTTTTACTACTTGGCCCGGACCTGCCTGGTCAAGGACGAGAAGTACTACGACCGCTATGACCGCGCTTTCGCGGCGCACTTCAAGGGCATCGAAGATCTCTTCGCGCTGCTGCAGCGGCAGTTGCCGCCGGATTGGCTGGAAAAACTGACCGTGCGCGAATTTACCGACGAAGAGAAGGCCGAAATCGAGGCCCTGGGCGGCTGGGACAAGCTGATGGAAACGCTCAAGAAGCGCCTGGAGGAGCAGAAGGAGCGTCACCAGGGCGGCAGCAAGTGGATCGGCACGGCGGGAACCTCACCGTACGGCGCCTACGGCTTCAACCCGGAGGGCGTGCGCATCGGCCAGGAGGGCGGGCGAAATCGAAGCGCCGTCAAGGTCTGGGATAAACGCGAATTCGCCAATCTCGACGACAAGGTCGAGCTGGGCACGCGCAACATCAAGATCGCGCTGCGGCGCCTGCGCCGCTTTGCACGGCGTGGCGTGCCCGACGAATTGGCGTTGGCCGATACCATCGATGCCACCGCGCGCTGCGGGGGCTGGCTCGACATCAAGATGCAGGCCGAGCGCAAAAATGTGATCAAGATATTGCTGCTCTTGGACATCGGCGGCTCGATGGATGATCACGTCAAGACTTGCGAGGAATTATTCTCCGCCGCGCGCAGCGAGTTCAAGCACCTCGAACATTATTACTTTCACAACTTCGTGTACGAATCGCTATGGAGGGACAATCGGCGGCGCTTCAACGAGCACGTCGGCACGACTGAGATCATCCGCACCTATGGACCGGACTACAAGCTGATTCTCGTCGGCGATGCCACGATGAGTCCCTATGAAATCACGCATGCGGGCGGCAGCGTGGAGCACTGGAATCCCGAGCCTGGGAGCGTGTGGCTCGAACGCTTGATGAAGCAGTATCCGAAGTTCGCCTGGATCAATCCGCAACCGCAGTCGCGTTGGCGTCAGACCGCCTCCATCGACATGACGCGCGATATGCTCGAGGGCCGCATGTATCCCCTGACTCTGGCCGGACTCGATGATGTTATCGACGCGCTGACGTGATTCCGGAGCCCCGACAGCTCGGCTTGGTGTTGACGGGCGGCGGTGCCCGCTCGGCCTATCAGGTCGGCGTGCTCAAGGGCATCGCAGAACTGCTGCGGCGCGGCTCGGCCTGTCCTTTCCCGATCATCACCGGTACTTCCGCGGGCGCGGTGAGCGCCATTGCACTCGCATCGGATGCGGCGCATTTCCGGCGTTCAATCTATGCCATCGAGAGGGTTTGGCGCGATTTCAGGGTGCATCACGTATTCAAGGCCGACGCGCTCAGCATGGTGAGGTCGGGCCTGCACTGGTTCCTGGCGTTTCTCACGGGCGGCTGGCTGGTGCAGCCGCCGCACTCCCTGTTCGACAATGCGCCGCTGTGGGAACTGCTGCGTACGCATCTGCACTTCGACGGCATCCCGCGCAGCCTGTACAAAACACACTTGCATGCGGTGGGCATCAGCGCGACGTGTTACGGCGATGCCGACTCGGTGACCTTCTTTGCGGCAGAGCCCACCGCGGAGCCGTGGAGGCGGGTTTATCGCAAGGGCGTGCGCGCGACCTTGACGCTGGATCACCTGATGGCGAGTTTGGCCATTCCGTTTCTATTCCGCCCGGTGCTGCTCGATGACGCCTATTACGGCGACGGCGCGATGCGCCAGACGTCGCCCTTGAGCCCGGCGATCCTGCTCGGTGCCACGCGTCTTCTGATCATCGGGGTCAACGATCCGGCGCCCCGCGAGCCGCGCCCGCATGTGCGGCCGGTCGAGCCCACCTTCAGCCAAATGTTCGGCTTCATGCTGGATTCGCTGTTCATGGATACGTTGAACGCCAACCTCGAGCGCATCAATCGCTACAACGAGAGCGCCGGCATGCAGCCGATCGATACGCTGGTGATCACGCCGACGCGGGACGTGAACGAAATTGCGCGGCGCCATGTGGATGAACTGCCGCGCGCCCTGCGGACGCTGCTGCGTGCCTTGGGGGCCCACAATGCGCCCAACTCGCTGCTGCTGAGCTACCTGTTGTTCGAGCGCGGCTTTACGCGTGAAATGGTCGACATGGGATACGAGGATGCCAAGGCGCGCTCCGCGGAGATTCGCGACTTTTTGCAATTGGAGAATGCCCGTCAGTTTCGGGCGGCGCGTCAGGAAGGCTAAGAAGAATCTAGGCACGAAAGCAACAGAGCCTAGATTCTCCTTAGCCTCCTGACGGGATCTCGAGCCGGTCAAAATCACTGGCCGAGCATCAGTGCATCGAAGTGATCAGCACGCGGTTTTTTCTTCCCTCCATGCGAATGCCGGACGACGAAGCAGGGATTGGCCGGCCGTTGAGAAAATACCGGCTGGCCGGCAAAACGGGTTCTTTGAGAACGAAACTCCATCCGTTCTCTTTGGATTGGATATCGTAGAGCACTCCTCTCCCGCTTCGGGTACGCGAGAAGGACACCAGATTCGTGCCGATCGGAAGGTCACTGATACTGATGTCCTCCCAGCCGCTGGGGAGGTGGGGCTGCAGCACAACGGAGCGCGGCAAAGTGCGCCACCTTTTGCGCCAGGAGGGCGACATGGTGCTGGGCCAAATAGTCATAGGCGGCCAGCGCATCGCTCTGACCGGTCGTTGAGCCCGAGACAACGAAGCTCAGCGTGGAGCTCGAATGCGGGCCGACGGTGACCGTGTAAATGGCCGCGGCCGTGACGCCGTACCCGCCCGTCGCGATCGGGTCCGAATGCTCGATTCGCTGCGCATTTGCCGGAGGCACCGCGCCCCAAACGCAAAACCAGGGGTTGTCGGCATCTCGGGCGATGAAAACTCCGTCGTTCTCACGCCAATCAACGAGGTCCTGAGCGTCCCGGATTCCGAGATGATCCGCATACCAACCCGGCCGCTGATCGGGACTGAACTGGAAGCGATCGACTTCCAGATCGTCCAGCACCCGGCCATAGCGGAAGCGGTTTCCATACGGATAGGTGATCATCTCCGTGCTTTCTGCCAGCAGAATTTCCTTGTTAGTTCCCAGCTCGGCAATGCGTGCCTGGAATCCGTCGATGAGTTTGATCGGGGGCAGCCATAACCCGCCCATCTCGCCCGGTACGTGATGGCCCATCGGAGGGAAATTTCCATCCTGGGTTCCGATCAGATATGTTCTGTCGCCCGCCGTTACATAGGGCTGCCGCTGGGTTCGCCCCTGATTGCTGATACCGGCGAGGACCTGAGCTGCATAGTCATCCGAGGCTTGCGCAGCGCTGGGCTCGATTGCGACGGCCGCCATGAGGATGAGCGCCAGGAGACCGGCGGACCTGGCAGTCGAACGCACGCCTAGGCCTTTTGCAGCGAATCGTGCCGCGTCAGCACCTGCGGATGCGATTTGCGGAAGTGTTCCGCGAGCTGCTCGGCGATATACACGGAACGATGCTGGCCGCCCGTGCAACCGATGGCAATGGTCAAGTAGCTGCGATTCGCCTGGGAGAACTCGCTCAAGCGCTTCTCCAGAAATGCGATCAGATCGGCGATCATGCTGCGCACGCTGGCGAAGCCGGCGAGGTACTCGATGACGGGCGGATCGCGGCCGTTCAATTTGCGCAGGGCGCTTTCCCAATGCGGATTCGGCAAGCTGCGCACGTCAAATACGAAGTCCGCATCGCCCGGAATGCCGTGCTTGTAACCGAAAGACTCGAACATCAGCGATAGCTGGCCTTCGCGCCGGCGTTCGATACGCTCGCGAATGAGTTCACGCAACGCGTGTACGCTCATGGTGGAGGTGTCGATCACCCAGTCCGCGGCGGAAGTGATCGGCTCGAGCAGCTTGCGCTCCAAAGCGATGGCTTCACGCAAGCCGATCTCGCCGCCAACCAGAGGATGCTTGCGACGAGTCTCGGCATAGCGTTTGAGCAGCACTTCATCGGCGGCATGCAGGTACAGCACCTCGCAGTCGATGCTGCTGCGGCGCAGCTCGGCGACCAAAGCCGGTATGGTTTCGATTTCGCCGGCTCGATTGCGCGCGTCCAAGCCCACCGCGGTCCGCGGGTAGGTATCGCCCTGGCCGCGGACCGTGTGGGAAATGAAGGGTTTGAGCAGCGCGGCTGGAATGTTGTCGACACAGTAGAAATCGATGTCTTCCAGCATGTGCAGAGCAACGCTCTTGCCGGAACCGGAAAGCCCGCTCACGATAATCAGCCGCATTGACATGAGGGGCTATCCCGAGTGTCGCGCATGCACCCGCTAGCGCGCTTTGAGGACATCCTCCGCGCGGTGGTCGCAGTTCTTTTCCTTGTGCTTCTTGACGCAGCGGTCGAGCTTGTCGGCCAGCGCGTCAATGGAGGCATACATGTTCTCTTCGGTTGCATCCGCGTAAATCTTGTTTCCGCGCACCATCAAGGTGGCCTCGGCCTTATGAGTCATTTTTTCGACCGTGAGTACGCAGTGGACGTCAATCAGCTGCTCGAAATGCCGGGAGATTCGCTCGAATTTCTTGAGAACGTAGCCGCGCAGCGCGGCGGTGACTTCCACATGATGACCGCTGAGATCCAATTGCATGTTTCCTCCTTTCACTTTAAGACGCGCGGGCAGCCGCTCTCTTGCGCTCATTCGACGGCGCGATCTGCATGCCCTCGCGGTACTTGGCAACCGTGCGTCTGGCCACCGGTATGCCCTCTTGCGACAGAATTTCCGCCAACTTGGCATCGCTCAGCGGATTTTCCGGATTCTCTTGAGAAATCAGTTTTTTGATCTTGGCGCGAATGGCGGTTGACGACATCTCCGTGCCGTCCGCCGCTTCAACGTGGCTCGAAAAGAAATAACGGAACTCGAACACGCCGCGCGGCGTGTGCATGTATTTGGCCGTGGTGACGCGGGAGATGGTCGACTCGTGCATCTCGACCGCCTCGGCCACGTCCTTCAAGATCAGCGGCTCCATCGCCTCTTCGCCGATTTCGAAAAAACTCGTCTGGCGCTGCACGATGCAGCGCGCCACTTTCACCAAGGTTTCATTGCGAATTTCCAAACTGCGCATGAGCCAGCGCGCTTCCTGCAACTGGGTGCGCAGCATGGCGTGATCGGGCGCCCGGGATATCAAATTGGCGTAGCTTTGATTGACACGTACCCGCGGTACGGTGGCTTGGTTGATTTCCACGGTCCAACCATGATCGGTACGGCGCACGAAGACGTCGGGTATGACGTATTGCGCCTGCGTCGGATTGACCGCCGCACCGGGCCGCGGATGGCAGGAGCGAACCAGCGCCAGCGCCATTTCTAGATCGCTTTCGCTGCAGCGCAGTTGCCGGCGCAACAGCGCGAGCTGCTGGCTGGCGACCAAATCCAAATGCTCGAGCGCCACGCGGATCGCCACATCCCGCGCCGGCGTCTCAGGGTCCAATTGTTTGAGCTGCAGCGCGATGCACTCGCCGAGATTGCGCGCGGCAACGCCGGCGGGCTCCAGCGACTGAACGATGCCCAACACGCGCTCAACGTCGGCTGGCGCCGCCTCGATCTCCGGCAGCAAGCTCAAGCGCACGTCCTCGAGGGAGTCCTCGAGATACCCATCGTCCGTGATCGCGTCGGAGATGACGCGGGCGATCGCCATGTCGATCGGCGACAGCTTGGCCAATTCCAACTGTTCGATCAGCTGTTCTTGCAGGGTTTGGCCGTGCTGATCGCTGAAATCGCTGCTGCGATCGTCATCGCCCGAATAGTTTCGCTCGGAGGGGCCGCTGGTCTGTTCGCCCCAAGCCTCATCGGCGATCTCCACTTCCGGGGTTTCTTGATCCGCGGGCGTGCTGATGCCATCCAATTCAGAATATTTTTCATCGAGCCGAACCGGCAGCTCTTCGCGCTCGCGCGCCGGATCGGGCGCGTCCGTCTCTTCCTCGCCCTCGAGCATCACGTTGGTCTCGAGGGTTTCGCGGACGTGGGCCTGCAAGTCGAGCGACGGAAGCTGCAGCAGTCGGATCGCTTGCTGCAACTGCGGCGTCATGGTCAGTTGTTGACCGATGCGAAGCTGCAGACTTGGCTTCAACATATTTCTTAAGAAAACCTATAGCTTGAAGTCCTGGCCCAAGTACACCTCACGCACCTGCGGGTTGGCAAGAATCTGGTCCGCAGATCCAGAGGCGAGGACGCTGCCTTGACTGACGATATAGGCTCTGGCGCAAATACCCAAGGTCTCCCGCACATTATGATCCGTAATCAGGACTCCTATGCCTTTGTCGGACAAGTGCTTGATTATTCGTTGTATATCGGCAACGGAGAGCGGATCGACACCCGCAAACGGCTCATCCAGCAACATAAACTGCGGATCGGCCGCCAAGGCCCGGGCGATTTCGACCCGGCGGCGTTCCCCACCGGAGAGACTCATTCCCAAACTGTCGCGCACATGGCCAATGTGCAGCTCGCCCAGCAGTTCCTTCAGGCGTGCGGTACGCCCTGCATCGTCGAGGCCCGGCCGGGTCTCCAGGATGGCCATGATGTTGTCGGAGACCGACAGTTTGCGGAAAACGGACGGCTCCTGAGGCAAATACCCTAATCCCAGTTGCGCGCGGCGGTGCATGGGCAGCCGGCTGATATCCTTGTTGTCCAAAAAAATCTCGCCGTGCTCGCATCGGGTCAGCCCGACGATCATATAGAAGGCGGTGGTCTTGCCGGCGCCGTTCGGCCCCAACAGCCCGACGACTTCTCCACTTTCAACCTCCAGGGACAAATCCCGCAGCACCTGCCGTGATTTGTAGCTCTTGGCGAGTTCCAAAGCCCGCAACACACTCATGGATTGGATTTGGGCGGCGGCGTTTTGGGCGGGGCCGTTTTCGGCGGCGGCGGCGTGATGACGATGCGCACGCGCTGTGAATTCTGTTCGGCTTCCTCGGCAAACACCTTCTGTCCGACAATGTCGTACTTCAGCGCCTGCCCGGTCATTTCGTGGTCCCCGTTGGTCAAATACGCGTCCTTCAAGAAGCGCACCAGATGCTTGGTCGCATCATAGTCGATGGTGTTGGCGTGGCCTTTGGCCGGCTTCCCGTTCTTGGTCATGGTTTGCTCAAATGAAGCGGGCTTGCCGTTGACAACGGCCTTACTCAGCTCGTTGTTGATGAACGTGATCTGCGCATCGTCGGAGAACAGCTGGCCTTGTTCGACGGTGATTTTAACGTTGCCGCGGAAATTCCAAACATTGTTTTCGAAATACATATCCGCGGAGCGCTGTTGGCTGGCTTGGCCCTGATCGGCCGTGATCGACATGGCTCCTTCCGAAATGCGGATCTTGGTGAAGACCGCGCTGTTGGTCTTCAAGTCGATCGAGGTCGATTGGGCCTCGAGCAATATGGGAGCCTGTCGATCGCGCCCGATCGTCGCGGGCGCGGCGTTCGCGCAGGCGAGCGGCGCGAGCAGTGCGCCGAGCGCAAGGAATCTAGCGGGGGAGAAAACGGCCATTGACCTTGGATTCTAGGCGCATCGTGCGCTCTTTCAAATTCGCGCTCATACCGCGGGCGGTGAGAATGTGGCCGCCGTAATCGATGCGCACGTCGCTCTTCGTGCTGGCGACACCTTCGGGAACGTTGTAACTCATCAGGTCGGTGCGGACCACCGCGGTCCCCGGGGTGCCGGGATTCTCCCCCTGGAGTCGCACATTGCCGGCGACATCGATGATCTTGCCGCCGGGTTGAACATGGGCCGTGTCGCCGAACAGCACCCAGGTCTGGCCGCCCGGTGCGTCGTAATTGACCCGTACGTTGTACAGCGCCACCTCGTTGCCATGATCGATTTGATCGATGCGCTCGGCCTCGACGCGAATGCTGGGTGCGCCTGAGGCATCGTAGTCGGTCAGAACGGCATTTTTGAAGAAGTAGCCGGGCAAATCCGTTTGCTTCGCGCCGCCCAAATCTCTTGGGCGATGGGAGGGCGAGCTCCAAATCCAGGTGATGATCACCAGAGCGGCGACCGCGAGGACGGTAAAGACGCGAAACAACACTAGGCACCGCCCGCGGCGCGGGCCCGCAAAATCGCATCGCACAGCTCACGCACGGCGCCCAGGCCTCCCGGCGCGCGTGCAACCCAATGTGCGGCCGACACGACGATAGGGTGGGCGTCCGCAACCGCCGCCGCGAGCCCGACGGCCGACATCAACGGCAAATCGGGTGTGTCATCGACGATGCAAGCGCAGTTCAACGGGTCGACCTTGAGACGCTTGGTCAGCGTTTGCAGTGCCAGCAATTTGTCCGTGCACCCTTGGACCACGGTAGGCACCCGCAGTTCGCGCAGGCGCGCCGCCGCTGCCGCCGAGCGCCGGCCGCTGAAGGCCGCCACCTGAACGCCGGCGGACAGGAGCAACTTGATGCCGTGGCCGTCGCGGACGTGAAACACCTTGAGCGCCTCTCCTTTGGGCCCGAAATACAACCTACCGTCGGTCAAAACGCCATCGACATCCAAGATCAGCAGCTGGATCTTCGCGAGCGGCGTGGCGGCACGCGCTTTCAAAATACGCCCGCGCGCAGCAAATCGTGCACGTTGAGCGCGCCCACCAATGCGCCCGCTTCGTCGAGCACAATCAGCGAGGTAATGCGGTGGGTTTCCATCAAGTGCACCGCTTCCGCCGCGAGCGTCGAGGGCAGCACGGACTTCGGACCCTTGCTCATCACCTGACTCATGTGCGTGGTGCGCAGGTCCGCCGCGCGATCGAGTGCGCGGCGCAGATCGCCGTCCGTGAAGACGCCGATCACCCGCCTCGAGTCATCGACAATCGCGGTCATGCCGAGACCCTTGGAGCTGACTTCGCGCAACCCTTCGGCGAGCGACGCGTCGATTCCAATTATCGGTATCTGCTCGCCGGTGCGCATCACGTCCTTCACATAGAGAAGGGGGCGACGGCCCAGGGCGCCGGCGGGATGCGAACGCGCGAAGTCATGTTCCGTGAAACCGCGCGCCTTCAACAGCGCGACCGCCAGCGCATCGCCGACCGCCAGCGCCGCCGTGGTGCTGGCCGTGGGTGCGAGGTTCAAGGGGCAGGCTTCCGCCGGCACGCGGATGTCCAAATGCACGCTGGCGATACGCGCCAATGCGGAGTCCGAATTTCCGGTAAAGGCGATCAAGGGAACGCCCAGCCGTTTGATTACCGGCAGTATGGTCAGAATCTCAACCGTTTCGCCGGAATTCGACAGGGCCAGCACGGCATCGTCGCGAGTGATCATTCCGACATCGCCGTGGCTGGCCTCGCCCGGATGCACGAAGAACGCCGGGGTACCGGTGCTGGCCAGCGTGGCGGCGATCTTGCCGCCAATGTGGCCGGATTTGCCCATGCCGGTCACCACGATGCGGCCCCGACAGTTAAGACAAATCCGGCAGGCGCGTGCAAAATCCGATCCGAGACGGGGCAACTGTGCGCGCAGACCGTCGATTTCCACGTTTAGCGCCTGCCGGCCGAGCTCGACGAGGCCCTCGTCGGTGTAGTCGGAATTCATCTGCGAATAATACAGGTAAGCTTGTGCAAATTTTTAGGAGACGGCATGAATCCACAACAGATAGCGCAACTGATCGAGGATGGTTTGGGCGGCAGTCATGCCATGGTGACCAGCGAGGATAACGTGCACTTCGAGGCCATCGTCATCGCGCCCGCTTTTATCGGCAAGAAGCCGATTCAGCGCCATCAAATGGTCTATTCAACGCTCGGCGCGGCCGTGGGCACGGAAATTCACGCTCTCGCGCTGCAGGTATTCACGCCGGACGAGTACGCAAGGCAGGGCCGTGGATAAACTACAAATTCATGGCGGCATCGCGCTCGAGGGCGAGATTCGCATCTCGGGCGCCAAGAATGCGACGCTGCCCATCCTCGCCGGCTGCCTGCTGGCCGACGGTCCGGTGACGGTTTCAAACGTGCCGCATCTGCAGGACGTCACCACCATGATCGAGCTGCTCGGGCGCATGGGCGTATCGGTGACCATCGATGAGAAGATGCGCATTGAAGTCGACGCCTCGACCATCAAGGAGTACTTCGCGCCCTATCAACTCGTGAAGACCATGCGCGCATCCATCTTGGTGCTGGGGCCGTTGTTGGCACGTTTCGGGGCGGCGGATGTGTCCTTGCCCGGGGGCTGTGCGATCGGTGCGCGTCCGGTCAACATCCACGTGGCCGGACTGCAGGCCATGGGGGCCGACATTCACATCGAGAACGGCTATATCAAAGCCCGTGCCTCGAGACTGAAGGGCGCGCGCCTGGTGCTGGAGACGGTCACTGTCACGGGCACGGAGAATCTGATGATGGCCGCGACCCTGGCCGAGGGCGAGACGGTCCTCGAGAACGCGGCGCGCGAGCCTGAAGTGGTTGATCTTGCGAATTTCTTGATTGGCATGGGTGCCAAGATCCGGGGTGCAGGGACCGACCGCATCGTCATCGAGGGGGTGAAACGCTTGAATGGAACTGCCTACGAAGTGCTGCCGGATCGGATTGAGACAGGCACGTACCTCGTGGCAGGGGCGATCACCGGCGGCCACATTCGAGTAAAAAATACACGGCCGGACCATGTCGATGCCGTCATCGACAAGCTCAAGGAGGCCGGAGCCCGCGTGGAGGTCGGAGACTCGTGGATCGAGGTCGACATGCGCGGCAAAAGGCCCACAGCCATCGACATTCGCACGGCGCCGTACCCAGCGTTCCCCACCGACATGCAGGCGCAGTTCGCGGCCCTCAATACCGTGGCGAACGGCGTCGGCACCATCATCGAAACGATTTTCGAGAACCGCTTCATGCATATGCTGGAAATGCGGCGTATGGGGGCGGAGATCCGCTTGGAGGGCAACACCGCGATCATCAAGGGGGTCGAACGGCTGACTGCTGCACCGGTCATGGCAACCGATTTGCGCGCCTCCGCAAGCTTGGTGCTCGCCGCGCTGGTGGCCGACGGGCGCACCGATATCGAGCGCATCTATCACATCGATCGCGGCTACGCGGCGATCGAGGAAAAACTCCAGCAGCTGGGGGCGAAAATCCGGCGCACCCCATAGGTTCGAGCGCGACCTCAACGTGGTTGGATGGGCCGAGTAGGGCGTTCCAGTACGGTCAATCTGAGCTTGTAGCTTTGCCGGGGATGATGGCCTTCGAGCTCCACTTCGGCCCCGGGCTTCAGCGCCGAGACGCGCGCCACCAAATCCTGCGCGTTGTGCACAGCTTCGCCGCCCAAGGCGGTGATCAGATCGCCGGGCCGCACCCCCGCCTCGTACGCCTGGCTCTTGACCATGATGTTGACCACGGTGACGCCGCCGCCCGCCGTGCCCACCTGTGCCGCCTGCTCTTCGGTCAAATCCTGCGGCACAAATCCCAGCCAACCGCGCACCACGTGGCCGTTCATGAGAATCTGTTCCACCACGCCGCGCACCAGATTGACGGGGATTGCAAATCCGATCCCCTCAGGTCCTCCATAGGCGCGATTGAGCACGGCTGTGTTGATGCCGACCAGATCGCCATGTGCATCGATGAGCGCGCCGCCGGAGTTGCCGAGATTGATGGCCGCGTCGGTCTGAATAAAGTTTTCAAATGTCGCCAGGCCCAATTGTCCGCGCCCCGTGGCGCTGACGATGCCCTGCGTGACGGTCTGGCCCACGCCATAGGGGTTGCCGATGGCCAGCACGATATCGCCGACTCGCAAGGTATCGGATCGTCCCATCGGCATGATGGGCAGATTGCCGATCTGCAGATCGAGGATGGCCAGGTCCGTGTCGGGGTCCTGCCCAACGATGGTCGCGTCGGCGATGCGTCCGTCCGCGAGCTGTACCCTGATCGAGTCGGCGCCGGCGATGACGTGCTGATTCGTTACAATGGTGCCCATCGCATCGACGATCACGCCCGAGCCCAGGCTGCGCTCCACACGCTGACGATAGGTTGGCCAGTTATCGCCGAACAATTGATTCAAGGGAGCGGCTTGGGTGCGCTCGCGCACCACGCGGGCGGTATAAATATTGACGACGGCCGGCAATGCGCGCGCCACGGAGTCCGCAAAACTTTGCATGACCACGGGCGCCACGGGCGCGCTGCTCACCGCGGCGGGGAGCACTGTCGCGGGGGCGGAAGGCCCCGCCGCAGTAGGCGCGGCGGCGCTGTGCGCGCCCAACAGCGTTGGGTTCCACCAGACCACAAGGAAGGCCACAGCCAGGCCGACTATGACCGCCCTGACCAAAAAACTCACGAGGACGCGCGTGTTCTGCAATTAATATCGCTCCTCAGGAGCCAGTCTAAAGTATTCCGCGTGAGCCGCGTTGGCCTTAGGCTCTTGGCCTTAAGAGGTGCCCACGTAACTGTGTATAATGCGCTCGCAATATTCTTTGGGAAACACTGACGCCATAGGGGTTTGCGTGAAGATTTGTCAACTATTTTCGAGGGCGACCGCATGAGTGAAGACGTAGACCACAGCCGTCGCCGCTTGCTGACGGCAGCTACGGTCGGCACCGGCGTGATCGGCGCTGCGTTTGCGGCCCTGCCTTTCATCGCGTCATGGAAGCCCAGTGCTCGGGCCAAAGCCTTGGGTGCGCCGGTGGACGTGGATGCGTCGAAACTCGAAGCGGGCCAGATGCTCAAGGTTGTATGGCGCGGCCAAGCGGTTTTCGTGGTACGGCGCGTGAAAGCCGTGGTCGATCAGTTGGGCAATCACGACGATCTGCTGGCGGATCCGAAATCCGAGGATTCGGTGCAGCCGGCATACATCAAGTCGACGGGCGCGGTGCGGGCACGAAATCCCGAGTACTGGGTGGGCCTCGCTGTTTGCACGCACCTGGGTTGCTCGCCGTTGGGCGCTTTCTTGCCGAACGATTCGTTCCAAGTGGCCGGTGCCGATCTCGGTGCGAACTGGCCGGGCGGCTTTTACTGCCCCTGCCACGGTTCGAAATATGATTTATCGGGCCGCGTGTTCAAAAGCATGCCGGCGCCGAAGAACCTGACCGTGCCGCCGTATGCATTTGGTGCGAACACGCGCATCGTCATCGGCGTCGATGACGCTTCCAAACCCGTTTCGTAGAGCAAGAGGTAAGCGATGGCCGCAGCACCCGAAACCGCCGGCACCGGCAAAGGATTCATTGGCTGGATCGACCAGCGCTTTCCGCTGACGAAAATGTGGAAAGAACATGCCGCCGAGTATTACGCGCCGAAGAATTTCAATTTTTGGTATTTCTTCGGCGCGCTGTCGCTTCTGGTGCTCGCAAACCAGATCGTGACGGGGATATTCCTGACGATGAGCTATAAGCCGTCCGCGGCTGAAGCGTTCGCCTCCATCGAATACATCATGCGGGATGTGGAGTGGGGCTGGCTGATCCGCTACATGCACACGACCGGCGCCTCCGCTTTCTTCATCGTGATTTATCTGCACATGTTCCGCGCGTTGTTGTACGGCTCGCATCGCAAGCCGCGAGAACTCGTCTGGATCTTCGGCTGCCTGATCTTTTTATTGCTGATGGCCGAGGCGTTCATGGGATATGTGCTGCCCTGGGGCAACATGAGCTACTGGGGCGCCCAGGTCATCGTCTCATTGTTCAGCAGTTTGCCGATCATCGGGAGCACCCTGGTTGAATGGATTCGCGGCGACTACAACATCGCGGACCCTACCTTGAATCGATTCTTTGCCCTGCACGTGGCGGCGCTGCCTCTGGCGCTGGTCTTCCTGGTCGTCGCGCACATCATGGCGCTGCACGAAGTGGGTTCGAACAATCCGGACGGGATCGACATCAAGAAGTACAAGGACAAGGAAGGGCATCCCTTGGACGGTATCCCATTCCACCCCTATTACACCGTCAAGGACTTGATGGGCACGGCAGGATTTTTGATCATCTTTGCGGCCGTGATCTTCTTCGCGCCGAATTTCTTCGGCCTGTTTTTGGAGTCGCCGAATTTCGAGCCGGCGAATCCGCTGCAAACCCCGCCCGACATCACGCCGGTTTGGTATTTCACGCCGTTCTACGCGATGCTGCGGGCCATTCCTTCGGCATTCGGCACCCAGGTGTGGGGCGTCATGGTGATGGGCGCCGCGGTCTTTGTGCTGTTTTTCGTGCCTTGGCTCGATCGATCGCCGGTGCGTTCGATCCGCTACAAAGGCCCGATCTACAAAATCATGCTGGCGCTGTTTTCCGCCGCATTCGTCTGCTTGGCCGTGTGCGGCATGAAGCCGCCGTCGGGCATCTACCCGATTCTGGCGCGGATCTGCACCGCAATTTATTTCGCATTTTTCTTGCTGATGCCCTGGTACACGAAGATCGACCGCGTGAAGCCGGTGCCGGAAAGGGTTACAGGACATGCTTAAAGCCAGTGTTTTGATCGCCTTCGGGCTTCTGTGCGCCGGAACCGCGCTCGCCGAGGAAGGAGAAATTCCGCTGATGGAAGCGGGCACGGATATCAAGAACATCGAGTCCCTGCAGCGCGGTGCGCGAGATTTCATGAACGACTGCTCGGGTTGCCATTCGCTCAAGTACCTGCGCTACAACCGTCTGGCCGCGGATCTGAAGATCCCGGAAGCGGACCTAACCGGTAATTTGATATTCACGGGAGCCAAGCCGTTTGAGGAAATCGCCACCGCGATGCCCGCGGATTCCGCGGACTGGTTCGGTAAGCCGCCCCCGGATTTGACCCTGATGGCCCGGGAGCGCGGCGTCAATTATCTGTATTCGTATCTGCATGGGTTTTATGCCGACAAGACACGGCCTTGGGGGGTAAATAATTTGTACCTGCCGGGCACGGCCATGCCGCACATCCTTTACTACCGTCAGGGGTTGCAAAAGCCCGCGTATAAAAACGAAAAGGACCCGAACGGCAACGCCAAAATGGTCCTGGCGGGCGTCGAGCCAATGATCCCGGGATCCATGAAGCCGGAGGAGTATGATCAATACGTTCGGGACATCGTCAATTTCTTGGACTATGCCGCCGAACCCATCAAGTCAACGCGCGAATCGATGGGCATCTTTGTGGTGCTGTTCTTGTTGGTGTTCTTTGTATTCTCGTACTTGCTGAAGAAAGAATATTGGAAGGACGTCCACTGACTTTGAGCGGGCGCCGTCCCCTTGAAATCGCGAGGAGGTCCGGTTAGTGGCACGTCGTTCGGTGATGACCCTATTTTCAGCACCGGCTGATCCGTGGAGCCATCGGACGCGCTTGGTTCTGGCGGAGAAGGGCATTGGCATCGAATTGGTCAATGTCGATCCTCGGGCGCTGCCCGAAGATCTGATCGATCTTAACCCCTACCACAGCGTGCCCACGCTGGTGGACCGGGATTTGGTGCTATATGACTCTCGCGTCATCATCGAGTACCTGGACGAACGCTTTCCACATCCGCCCTTGATGCCCATCGATCCGGTGACGAGGGCGCAATTTCGCGTGGCGTTGTATCGGGTGGAACGCGACTGGTATGCGCTGGCGCACGACATCGAACTCGACCCGGCCGGCAAGACCGCGGAACACAGCCGCAAGGTATTGGGCGAGGCGATCTGCGCGAGCGCCGAGGTCTTCAAAGCCAAACCATTCTTCCTGAGCGATGAGTTCTCGCTGGTCGACGCGAGCATTGCGCCCATCTTGTGGCGTCTGCGCGTGTACGGCATCGAGCTCCCGGCGCAGGCGCAGCCGATCACGAAGTACATGAATTCCATATTTGCCCGCTCCACCTTCCGTGCGTGCCTGACCGATGCGGAAAAGGAGATGCGCCATTGAAGCCACGGCGCCCGTACCTGCTGCGTGCTTTGCATGAGTGGATATCCGACAGCGGCGAGACACCGCATATCGTGGTGGATGCGGCCGCCGAGGGCGTCACTGTGCCGCGTCAGTACGTAAAGGACGGCAAGATCGTTCTCAACGTCAGCTTCTCCGCGACCCAGATGTTGAAGCTGGGCAATGACTTCGTGAGCTTCGAGGCACGTTTTGGCGGCGTGGGTTTTGCGGTGCAAGTTCCGGTGCGCGCGATCCTCGGAATCTACGCTCGCGAGACCGGGCAGGGGATGATATTTCCGGAGGGAGATGCGGATCCAGATCCCACGGACAGCCCACCGGCCAGCCCCGGCAGCGGCAAGCCGAGCAGTGCCGCAGCAAAGCGGCCAAAATTGCAGGTCGTCAAGTAAAGCGCAACCGCGATGGCTCGTGGGTTTGTTAGGCCGCGACCTCAACATACTCGAGGCGGCTCGACGGAGGAGGGATCGGGGTGCCGTCTTCACGCAACCCATCGAGGTGAAACTTTATGGCGTCGCGAATAGCCTGCTCAGTGCCAGCAAGGGTCTGTCCGGTTGCAACGCAACCTGGAAGATCCGGCACATAGGCGGAATAATTCGCAACTGCATTTTTCGCTCAGCATGCGCACTATGTCAGATCCTTTCATGGAAGTTAGCTCAGAGGCCGCGAAAAGCGTCTTTGACCCAGTCGATGCGATGCGCGCCGTCCGGCAAACCTTCGATCGCCAGCACGTCGAACCGCATCGAGAGATTTTTCCAACGCTTTTCTCGCTGCAGAAAAAAATGCGCGGCGCGAATAATCTTGCGCTGCTTGCTCCAGGTCACTGAGCCCAAGGCGCCGCCGAAGTTTGCGCTGCAGCGCTGGCGGACCTCGATGACGACGAGCACCCCGTCCTCAAGACACACCAGGTCGAGCTCGCCGGCTTTGCAGCGTAAATTGCGCGCGAGAATCTTAAGACCGCGCACCTGCAGGTATTGCAACGCCAGATCTTCGGCGGCCGCGCCGCGCTGCATGCGCATATGCTTCATGCGGCATCGTGCCGCCGCGCCGATTATTCTTCAGCTGGCATTTCCCTCGTCTTCGCTCAGATTAGGGCTTGGCGATTTTCCAAGTACCGGACGCCACGGCGGGGCTCGACGGTTGATCTTTCGCGCCCAGCGTCCACTCGCCGTCGCCGCCCTTCGAGCCGAAAGTGCCTTTCATGTGAATCTCAGATTGACCATCGGGCGGCTCGTACGCCGCCGTAAACTGGTTGCCCGCGAACGCTGCATTCTTCAGTTTGGACGTGTAATCCGAACCGCCTCCGCCATCCTGAGTGACTGCGATGGACCCGGCCAGTTTGCCGTCGCCGCCACGCTCGAGGTTGAGTTGAAAATGACCCGATGAGCCGTCGGCACCGGTCCAGCTTCCGGACCAGACGCCCAAATATTGGTCGGCGTCAGCGGCGCGTGTCGGCGCGGCGATTCCCAGGCAAATACTCGCGATCAGCAGCAGTACGGCGGTGTTTAATTTGATGCGCATTCGATACCTCTCGGCGAAAGGACGAAAATATCTTTTACAGGACAAAGGGCGCTCCGCCTCGGATCTGTGCCCAATCAAGATCGCGGCGAACCTTGTTCTGCTGATCGAGATGCAACTTCCCGGTTACGCCGGCAATGTCGCTCGAGGCCGCGGGATTGCCCGACCGCAGGCCAGGAACCAACCGATACGCGTCGAATCCAAAGGCATAGTACCGATCACGCCGCGCGGTGCGAGCCGGCCATGCTGCGCGAACGCTGTCGCGAATCTGCGCGGTGGCAGGGTCGTTGGAAATCATCCATGGCATGTCCGGGAAGAACATGCCGTCGATATCCGAGTTGGCATTGGGATCCGGCTCGAAGCTGTCCGAGGTTGAATACACGGGCACGTCGCCGGAGTAATTGTATTTCAGCTGCGGCAGGATGAGGCGTGCGGTGCCGGCCGTGCTTGCAGCCACGAAGATGAAGGCCGCATCCGAACGATGCGTCGGCGGTTCGGGCTTTTCTCCCTTTTCGACCTTGGTGGGTTTCAATTGCATGACCGTCTTGATGACATCGGAGAAATCCACTTGTGCCGGATCATAGCGTCCGCTGTCGAGCACATTACCGCCGAGGCTTTTCAATTCGTCGGCGAACGCCGCAGCAACGCGTGTGCCCCATTCGCCCGAGGGCACGATTGCCACGCCGTTGAGGCGTCCATCGGCAACCACGCGGCGTGCCGCCATGCGCGCCTCATCCTCCGGCAAAAGCGCAAATTGATAAAAATTCTTGGGCGGCGGCACCGTCTCACCGAGGAAATTCAACGCGAGCACCGGCGTGCGGCCACCGGTGACCGGCGCTACGGCGGCGACCTCGTCCTTGAGTAACGGGCCCACCACGAAGCCGGCGCCGTCTGCAATGGCGCGATTGTAGGCACTGGCCACAGATTCAGCGGCCACATCGTAAATCTTCAATTGGGGCCGGCCGGCGGCGTTTTGCTGCAGATAGGCCGCGATGAACCCATCCCGTACCGCGACGCCAAACGCTTCGGCGCGGCCCGACAGCGGCAGCAGCAGTGCAATCTGGCTGGGATATTCGGTGGCCGCCGCAATCTGCGTCTGCGCCGCGGTGAGCACGCTGGTGTTGGCGGGATGCTGCGGAAATTGCCGCTTCCAAGCGTCCAGCGCGGCCGCTGCGCGCGCAGGATTGCGCTCGACCTCAACGGCGACCGGCCCCAATTCCAGCCAGCCCACGACGACTGGATCGGTCTTGGGCGGCGCCTTCATCGGTGCGCCACGCTCCGCTGCCGTGCGCACTCGGGTCAACAGCTCATCGCGATTCGCGCGCAGCGTCGCAGGATCGCTGATATACCGCTCGCGCTCAACGAGCGCGCGCGTCCCCTCCACCGGATGGCCGGTGAGAAACGCGCTGCGGCCGCGAATCCAATAGTAGTTCTGCGCTTGTTCCGGCGCTGTCGGCACCGGAATCTGATCGAGCTCGCGAATGGCGCGAGCCGGGTCATTTTCTGCATAGGCAATTTCGGCGGCAACGAGCGCACGCGGAGTCGCGAGTTTGGTGCGGGTTCCCGGTGAAACCTGCGCAAGCGCTTGCTTGGCCGCGGCAACATTTCCGGCGGCAACCCACTGCTCGGCGCTCAGCAATTCGTAGTTGTCGCTCTCTGCCGGCACTTGCTGCGCGAGATCGGCATACACCCGCGCCGCATCCGCGTGCTTGCCGTCATGCAACAGGCGGGCGGCATGCTCCTGCTTGTCCACAGTGGTTTCCGTGGGCTTGATCAGGCTGCAGGCCGCCGCGATCACAGCCAGCGCAAGTACCGCAATTTGCGCCAGCCGTGGACGCCGAGAGATCACTGCCATACCCTTCCGCTCCTGAATCTTTGAATCTAGGCCGATTATAGTGACAAATGCACCGACAGGGCTGCCGGCGGCGGGGACGCTCTATGTAGTCGCTACTCCGATCGGCAATTTAAGCGATTTGAGCCCCCGCGCGGTCGCGACGCTGAAAAATTGCGACCTAATCGCGGCGGAGGACACACGCCACACGGGTTTTTTGCTCAAGCATTTTGAGATCGACACGCCGCAGCTTTCGCTCCACGATCACAACGAGGGCGCGCGAGTCGGTGAATTGATTGCATTGCTGCGCGAGGGCAAGTCCGTGGCGTTGGTCAGCGATGCGGGCACCCCGGCGATCAGCGATCCCGGGTTTGAGTTGGTGCGCGCGGTTGCGGCGACGGGCATGAACGTTGTGGCCATACCGGGGCCCTGCGCGGCGATTGCAGCGCTGTCAATCGGCGCACTGCCGACCGATCGCTTTTGCTTCGAAGGATTTCTGCCGGCGCGCGGTGCCGCCCGCAGGCAGCGCCTGAAATCGCTGGAGACAGAGCCGCGCACGCTGGTGATTTACGAATCGCCGCACCGCGTGCGCGAGACGCTGGAGGACTGCGTAACCGCGTTCGGCGAAATGCGAGGCGCGGCGGTTGTGCGCGAAGCGACCAAGCTGCACGAGACGACTTACCGCGGCTCGCTGCGCGAATTGCTCGATAAATCCAGCGCCGATGCGGATTTCTCTCGTGGCGAAATCGTTCTGCTGATCGGCGGCGCCCCGCAAGCCGAGTCCGCGGTGGCCGATGCAGAGGCCAAATCTCGGCTCGACAAGGTGCTGGCGACGCTGTTGGCCGAGTTGCCCTTGAAGCAAGCGGCGCGCCTCGCGGCGCAGATCACGGGTACACGCGACAATGAGGCTTATAAGCGCGCGCTATTCCTCAAAGAGCAATCCGCCTCGCAATAACGCCCCGACCTGCGTATGGTGCACACCGAGTCGGCCAGACAGTCGCTGTCCTTGCCTGGCAAGGATGGAGGAAAGTCCGGGCTCCACAGGGCACGGTGCCAGGTAACGCCTGGGAGGCGCGAGCCTACGGAAAGTGCAACAGAAAGATACCGCCTAAGTGCCGCGCAAGCGGCGCCGGTAAGGGTGAAATGGTGCGGTAAGAGCGCACCGCGCGGGTGGCAACACCAACGGCACGGCAAACCCCACCTGGAGCAAGACCAAATAGGGAAGCGAGCGGCTTAATCGCCGCTACATGTGGCCCACATGGGCTTCCGGGTAGGTCGCTTGAGCTGCGCGGCGACGCGCATGCCAGAGGAATGACTGTCCAAGACAGAACCCGGCTTATCGGCCGACTCTTTTTTAGGCGCTCGCGCGCCACATTTCCCGGGGCCTTAGGAAGGCCCCGACCCAGAGCGGGGCCAAAAGACAAAGAAAGGCGCTCGCGCGCCACATTTCCCGGGGCCTTAGGAAGGCCCCGACCCGAGAAGCGCGGCCCAAAGAGACAAAGAAAGGCGCTCGCGCGCCACATTTCCCGGGGCCTTAGGAAGGCCCCGACCCAGAGCGGGCCAAAAGACAAGAAAGGCGCTCGCGCGCCACATTTCCCGGGGCCTAGGAAGGCCCCGACCAAGCGCGGCCAAAAGACAAGAAAGGCGCTCGCGCGCAATTCCCGGGGCCTTAGAAGGCCTGCCGACGCGGCCAACTCAAATCGAGCGCGCGGCTCGTGAGCGCCAGCAAGTGCTCGCATGCCGTAGGATCTCGGACAGAATTTGCACGTTAAGAGCAGGATCGCCGAACTTTCCCGAAGATCGCGACATTTTAGAGTTGCGGAATTTTTTACAAAAATCTCCTAAGAGATTGATTCCCCTCAGCACCGTAATCGCAGCGCGCCACGACTGTACAAAATGTGACCTAAGTCACTGTCGGCACGGGTTTTTTTTACCATAAGGCGTTGACAGTGCTCTCCTTCGATCCCTATAGTGGTGGCCGGTGGGAAATTGTGGGAGAGAATGGGTTTTTGGGCCCATAAAAAAATGTTCCGGGGTGCCAACAAACTAACGCTCGATGTGAAAGGCCGGCTGGTGATGCCCACCCGCTATCGGGAGCGCCTGCAGGAACGTTGCGGTGGGAATTTGGTCATTACCGTCGACAAGGACCAGTGCCTGCTGCTCTACCCGCTGCCGGACTGGGAAGACATCGAGCGAAAGCTCAACAAACTGCCCACCTTGAACCCTCAAGTGAGGCGCTTGCAGCGCCTGATGATCGGTCACGCCACGGACTTGGAACTCGATTCACACGGACGTTTGCTGCTGCCGGCCAACTTGCGCGAATTCGGCGGTTTGACGCGCGATGCGATGTTGATCGGGCAGGGAATGCGATTCGAATTGTGGGATGAGGCGCGCTGGAACGAGCGACGCGACGAATGGCTGGCGAGTCCGGAGAGCACCACCGACTTGCCGGCCGAACTCGACACGTTGTCGTTCTAGCCGGCGCAGAGCGGTGGAAGAGGTTGCGGGGGTTCACACGGCGGTCCTGTTACCCCAGGTACTGACGGCGTTGAACATTCAGGCGGGTGGCACCTACATGGATGCCACTTTCGGCCGAGGCGGACATGCAGGGGCGATTTTGGAGAAGCTCATCGCGAACGGCCGATTGATCTGCCTCGATCGTGATCCCGACGCCGTCGCGGCGGCCCGTGCCCGCTTCTCCACCGATCCGCGCTTTTCAATTTTCCTCGCACCCTTCTCCTCGCTCGCGGCCATCGCCGACCAGGTTCGGCCGGGACTCAAGCTCGACGGCATATTGTTCGACCTGGGCGTTTCCTCGCCGCAGATCGACGACGCGGCACGCGGGTTCAGCTTCATGCAGGACGGGCCCCTCGACATGCGCATGACGCCGGGCGAGGGGATGAGCGCCGCGGACGTGGTCAACGGCGCGCCGCTCCAGGAGCTGATCCGCATTTTTCGTGAATTCGGCGAGGAGCGCCATGGCGCCGCGCATCGCACGCGCCATCGTCGCCGATCGCGAGGCCAAGCCTTTCGAGCGCACGCTGCAGCTCGCCGAGATGATCGCGCGTGTCGCCCGCAGCACCGAGCGGCACAAACATCCGGCAACCCGCGTTTTTCAGGCGCTGCGCATCTACGTCAACGGCGAGCTCCAGGAACTCGAGACTGCGCTCGACGCGGCGCTCGAGCGCCTGGCGCCGCACGGCAGGCTGGCGGTGATCAGTTTCCATTCGCTCGAGGATCGCATGGTGAAGCAATTCATGCGCCGCCACTCGCTGGCCGATCCCATGTATGCCGGTTTGCCCAATATTCCCGCCCATGCGCAGCCCAAGCTGCGCCTCGTCGGCAAGGTCGTCGAAGCCGACGAGAACGAAATCTCCCTCAATCCGCGCTCGCGCAGCGCGCACCTGCGCGTCGCCGAACGTCTCGATCAAGGAATTGCCGCATGAAATATCGCCGCTGGCTGCCGCTCATTCTGCCGTTGCTGTGGTTGGCCGTATTAGGCTCTGCCGTGCAGGTGATTTATGAGCGCCACAAGGCGCGCGATATGTTCGTGCGGCTGGAGAAGCTCAACGCTGAACGCGACTCGCTCGACATGGAGTGGGGACGCCTGCAGCTCGAGCAGAGCTACTGGTCTTCGCATGCCTTCGTTGAGCGCGTCGCCAACGCCAAGCTGCAGATGAACATTCCTCAGATGCGCGATGTGAGGATTGTCCGGCCGTGAAATTGCGTTCCGGCGAAGAGCAGCGCTCCGCGAACTCCTATCGCTGGCGCTCCGCGGTGGTATTAGGCCTGGTGGTGCTGGGCGCCATCGGGCTTGCGGCGCGCGCGGTCGAGCTGCAACTGCTCGATCACGGCTTTCTCGCCAAGCAAGGCGACGATCGCTCGATGCGCGTGGTGAAAATCGCCGCACACCGCGGCGCGATCACCGACCGCAACGGCGAGCCGCTGGCAATCAGCACGCCGGTGGACAGCATCTGGGTCAATCCCCAGGAAATCGATGAAAACATCGACCAATTGCCGAAGCTTAGCAAGGCGTTGAAGGAAGACCAGCAGACTCTGGCCCGCCGCATCACCAGCAACCTCGACCGCGAATTTCTATACCTGGTGCGCCATATGCCGCCCGAGCAGGCGGCGCGCATCAAGGCACTGAACATTCCCGGCGTGTACCTGCTGCGCGAATACCGCCGCTACTACCCGGCCGGCGAAGTGTCGGCGCATGTCGTCGGATTCACCACGGTGGATGACAGGGGCCAGGAAGGACTGGAGCTGGGCTTCGATCAATTGTTGAACGGCGAAGACGGCGCGAAACGCGTCATTCAGGATTCTCTCGGCCGCTACGTGGAAAATGTCGAAAGCATCCGCGCGCCGCGTCCGGGCCGCGATCTCGTCACCAGCATCGATTTGCGCATTCAGTATCTGGCGTACCGCGAACTGAAGGCGGCGATGCAGGAATACCGCGCACGCGCCGGCTCGGCGATCGTGATCGACGTCGACACGGGCGAGGTGCTGGCGATGGTGAACCAGCCCTCGTACAACCCCAACGATCGCGATCAATTGAAACCCGGCCTGTATCGCAACCGCGCCGCGACCGATATTTTCGAGCCCGGCTCGAGCGTCAAGCCCTTCATCGTGGCCGCCGCGCTGGCCTCCGGGCAGTACCGCCCCGACAGCGTGGTGGACACCTCGCCCGGATTCTTCAAAGTCGGCAACAAGGTCGAGGAGGACGAACACAACTTCGGCGTGATCGATTTGGCGACCATTCTGGCGAAGTCCAGCAACGTCGGGATCGCCAAGATCGCGCTATCGCTGCAGCCCGAACAAATCTGGAGCACCTTCACCGGTCTGGGCTTGGGCCAGGTGACCGGAAGCAACTTTCCCGGCGAGTCGGCCGGCACGTTGAGCAACTACGCGCACTGGCGGCCGATCGGCATCGCCACCATGTCGCATGGCTACGGCCTGTCGGTGACACCGCTGCAGTTGGCGCATGCCTACGCCACCATCGGTGCCGGCGGCATCGAGCGGCCCGTCACCTTCGAGAAGATCACGGCGCCGGTGGCGGGCGAGCGCGTCATGGATCCCAAGGTCGCGCATGAGCTGGTGCAGCTGATGGAGCAGGTGGTCGAAAAAGGCGGCACGGCGACGCGAGCTTCGCTCATCGGTTATCGGGTGTCCGGCAAGACGGGCACCGCATTCAAATCCATCCCGGGCGGTTATTCCACCGACCGGATCATGGCGGTCTTTGCCGGCTTGGTGCCGGCGTCGCGCCCCAAACTGGCCACGGTGGTGGTGATCGACGAGCCGAGCCGGGACGTGCAAGAGGTCGGCACGCTGGCCCAGGGCGGCACGGTTGCTGCGCCGGTGTTCGCCAGCATCATGTCCGGAACGCTGCGCTTGCTGGACATTCCCCCGGATGATTTGCAGAACGTGCCGGCGACGACGCTGGTGCAGGCGAACGATACGCCATGAGCGCCGCACTCATGTGGCTGCTCGATGGCATCGCGAAGATTCCCGGCGACGGAAGCGCGCGTCGCGGATTTGACGCTCGACAGCCGGCAGGTGCGCGCCGGCAGCTTGTTCTTCGCATTGCCCGGACTGAAGGAGCATGGCCTTAAATTCGCCGCGGATGCCGGCGCTCGCGGCGCAAGCGCGGTTCTCTGGGAACCGCAGCGCCGACTTGACGGCGCCGATGCTGCCGCCCGGCGTCTTCGGCGCCGCGATACCGAATTTGAAGACCCTGGTCGGACGCATCGCCGACCGATTCTTCAATTGGCCTTCCTCGCAACTGCGGATTACCGGCATCACCGGCACCAACGGCAAGACCACCTGCGCCTACTTGCTGGCGCAATGCCTGGAGCGGTTGGGTCTGCCGCGGCCTACATGGGGACGATCGGCTGGGGACGTCCTGCAGTCGCTGGCGGAACCCACGCTACGACACCCGATGCGGTCACGGTGCATCGCACGCTCGCGCAACTGCGCAGCTCCGGCGTGCGCGAAATCGCCATGGAGGTGTCCTCGCATGCCCTGGACCAAAGCCGCGTGGATGGCGTGCGCTTTCACGTTGGCGGCATTCACCAATCTGACGCGCGATCACCTGGACTATCACGGCAGCATGCAGGAATACGGCGCCGCCAAAGCCAAACTGTTTCAAGCGGCCGATCTCAAGCACATGGTACTCAACATCGGCGATGAGTTCGGCCGCGCACTGGCCCGAAAGCATGCGGGCAGCGCCTCGTTGATCGCGGTCCGGGTGGGCTCGGGAGATTCAGGCTGGCTGGCCGATCGCGCGCTGTACGCGACGCAGGTGCGAATGGAGGTGCGCGGCATTTCGCTCGACCTGGACGGCAGCTTCGGCAAGCTCACCGTCGACACCCAACTCATGGGCCGCTTCAACGCTGAAAACTCACTGGTGGTCTTGGGCTGTCTGCTGGCGCTCGGCTTTTCCTTGAAGCGAGGCGGCCAGCGCATTGGCCGAGTGCAAGCCGGCGCCGGGGCGCATGGAAGTCGTCAAGACCGACGCTCCCAATAAGCCGACCGTGGTGGTCGATTATGCGCACACGCCCGATGCGCTGGCGAAGGCCTTGAGCGCGGCGCGCGAACACTGTGCAGGCGCGCTGTGGTGCGTGTTTGGCTGCGGCGGAGACCGCGATCCCGGCAAGCGCCCGATCATGGGCAGCATCGCCGAGAGCCTCGCGGATCAAATCATCGTCACCGACGACAATCCGCGTTCCGAGGATCCACAGGCCATCACCCGGGACATTCTGCAGGGCATCAAGTCCCGCGACGTGCGGGTGATTCACGATCGCGGCGAAGCCATCGCCGCTGCTTTGAAGGAAGCGCAGGCGATCGATCTGGTCTTGATCGCGGGCAAGGGTCACGAGGACTACCAAATCTACGGCGAAACGCGCCGCTCCTTCAGCGACCGCAGCGAAGCGCTGCGCGTTTGGGAGCGGCGGCATGAAGCGTACGTTGAGCGACGCGGCAAGAGTCGTTGGCGGCGAACTGATCGGCGAGGACCGTCCGTACGGCTGCGTGTGCACCGACAGCCGCACATTGAAGCCCGGCGCGTTGTTCGTCGCGCTGCGCGGTCCGAATTTCGACGGCGCGGCTTTTGTGCAGGCGGCGGCCGCACAAGGCGCCATCGGTGCGCTGGTCGAACGCGCGACGCCGGGCGTGTTGCCGCAAGTGCTCGTGCCCAACACCCTGCAAGCGCTGCAGGAGTTGGCCCGGAACTGGCGCGCCGATTTCAGCCTGCCGGTGGTCGCGGTCGCCGGCAGCAATGGCAAGACGACGGCGAAGGAAATGACGGCCGCGATTTTGTCGCGCATGGGTCTTTGCATGGCGACGCACGGCAATCTCAACAACCACATCGGCGTTCCCGTGACGCTCATGCGATTGGAGGCTTCGCATCGCAGCGCCGTGATCGAGATGGGTGCCAACGCAATCGGCGATGTTGCCGCGCTCATGCGCATTGCGCGGCCCACTGTCGGCTTGATCACCAACGCCGGTGCCGAACATCTCGAAGGGTTCGGCAATATGGACGGCGTGGCGAAGGGCGAAGGGGAAACCGTGTCCTGCCTCGGCGCGGACGGCACCGCCATCATCAACGCGGATGACGCCTACGCCGGTTATTGGCGCGGCATATCCGGCGCGAAACGCATCGTGACTTTCGGCGTGCACGCGCCAAGCGGACTTCACGGCGAAGAAACTCTTTCAAGGCATCGAGCGCGGCGAGTTCGCCACCCGATTTACTTTGATCTCGCCCTGTAGGCGAGCGCGCCATCATGTTGAAGGCGGGCGGCGCGCATAACATCGGCAACGCGCTCGCTGCGGCCGCGGCCGCGAGTGCCGCCGGTGCCTCGCTCGAGGATATCGCACTCGGGCTTGGCCGATTTCCGCGCGGTCGCAGGCAGGCTGCAGCTCAAGGCCGGAGCGCGCGGCAGCTGGATCATCGACGATTCCTACAACGCCAATCCCAGCTCGGTGCGCGCCGCGATGGAGCTGCTGCGGACGCTTTCCGGCGCGACGTGGCTGGTGCTGGGCGACATGGCGGAGCTCGGCGAATCGAGCCAGGACAGCCACGCGCAGATCGGTTCCTATGCGCGCGATTGCGGGATCAAGCGCCTCTTCGCGATGGGCCCCTTGAGCTCCAGGGCCGTGGAAACATTCGGCTCGGGGGGCGAATGGTTCGCGGATGCCGATTCGCTGACGCGCCGATTGCAGGCGGAGCTCACGCCGGGCGTGACGGTGCTGATCAAGGGCTCGCGCATCAATCGCTTGGAGCGCGTCGTGCAGGCGCTCACCGGCGGCGGCGCCGGAAGCCAATCCGATGATGAGGGCGAGCTAGCGCATGCTGCTGCTTCTCACCGAATACCTGGCGAAGTTCTACAGCGGATTTCACGTATTCCAATACTTGACGCTGCGCGGAATCCTCGCCGCCGTGACCACGCTGCTGATGGCGCTGTTGATCGGGCCGCGCATGATTTTGCTGCTGAGCCACTACCAAATCGGCCAGGTGGTGCGCAACGACGGACCCCAATCTCATCTGCAAAAGAAAGGCACGCCCACCATGGGCGGCGGTTTGATTCTGGTCGCCATGGGTATCGGGACGCTGTTGTGGGCGGACCTCTCCAGCCGCTTCGTCTGGGTGCTGCTCGGAACGACGCTGGCGTTCGGCCTGATCGGCTTCTACGACGATTACCTGAAGATCGTGGTGGGCAACTCGAAAGGGCTTGGCCCCGCGCTACAAGTACCTGGCGCAGTCGATCGCCGCCCTCGCGATTGCCTTCTCGCTGCACGCCATGCATCAGTCGGGCGCCGAAACCTCGCTGTACGTTCCCTTCTTCAAGGCCGTGGCGTTGCCCATGTCGACGCTGGCATTCGTCGCGTTTTCCTACTGCGTCATCGTCGGCAGCAGCAACGCGGTGAATTTGACGGACGGTCTCGACGGGCTCGCCATCATGCCGGCGGTGATGGTCGCCGCCGCATTGGGTGTTTTCGCCTATGCCACCGGCAACATCAATTTCGCGCACTACTTGCAAATTCCGTTCATCAACGGCGTGGGCGAAGTGCTCATTTTCAGCGCCACGCTGGTGGGTGCGGGACTGGGATTCCTGTGGTTCAACACCTATCCGGCGCAAGTGTTCATGGGCGATGTGGGCGCACTCGCGATCGGCGCCTCGCTCGGCACGATGGCCGTCATCGTGCGCCAGGAACTGGTGCTGTTCGTGATGGGCGGCGTGTTCGTGCTCGAGACCGTATCGGTAATCCTGCAGGTCGCCTCGTTCAAGCTTACGGGCAAACGGATATTCCGCATGGCCCCGATTCATCATCATTTCGAACTCAAAGGATGGGCCGAGCCGAAAGTCATCGTGCGCTTCTGGATCATCAGCTTCGTGCTGGTGTTGGCGGGTCTTGCAACCTTGAAGATCCGCTGATGAACAGTGTCGTCGTCGGCTTGGGCAAAACCGGCGCCTCGTGCGTGCGGTATCTCATCAAGCGCGGCGATCGCGTGAGCGCGACCGACTCGCGCCGCGCGCCGCCGGGCCTTGCGGAACTCGGCGAACTGACCGCGGCCGTCGACTTGCGGCTCGGCGGCTTCGATCAATCGCTGCTCGAGGGCGCCTCGCAGGTGTTGATGTCCCCGGGTGTCTCCCTGGAAGAGCCCATTGCGCGGGCGGCGCGCGCTCGCGGTATCGAAGTTCTGGGGGATGTGGAATTGTTCGCGCGCGCAGTGCATGCCCCGGTGATCGGAATCACCGGCACCAATGGCAAGAGCACCGTGACCACGCTGGTGGCGCGCATGGCGGCCGCTGCGGGAAGAAAGGTCCTGGCCGGCGGCAATCTCGGCGAACCGGCGCTCGATCTGCTCGAGCAGCCCAAACCGGATTTATACGTGCTCGAACTGTCGAGCTTTCAATTGGAAACCACGGCCTCGCTGGTGCTGCAAGCCGCCGTGGTGCTGAACGTCACGGCTGATCATTTGGACCGCTACCCCTCGATCGAGGCGTATTCGCAAGCCAAGAGCCGTATTTTTGCCAACGCAGCCACCGTGGTGTTGAACGCCGATGATCCCTGGGTCATGGCGATGCGCGATACACGCTATCGCAGCCCGGGCGCGCGCACGCTGACTTTCTCCATTGAGCGCGCCGATGCCGATTTCACCTTGATCCGCAGCGGCGCGCAGATTTTCCTGGCACGACGCGGCGAGAAGCTGCTGGACATTGCGCGCATGAAAATCTCCGGCATGCACAATGCCGCCAATGCGCTCGCCGCCTTGAGCTTGGGCGAGGCGGTCGGCCTGCCGACGGCGGCCATGCTGCAGGCGCTCGAATCCTTTCCCGGACTGTCGCACCGATCATCCTGGGTGGCCGATATCGGCGGCGTGCGCTACATCGACGATTCCAAGGGCACCAATGTGGGTGCGACGATCGCCGCCGTTCGCGGTATGCCCGGTCCCCTGGTGGTAATCGCCGGGGGCGAGGGCAAGGGCCAGGATTTCACGCCCCTGGCCGAGGTGTTTCGAGGCAAGGTGCGCGAGGCCGTGCTGATCGGCAAGGACGCGCCGGCCATTGCCGCGGCGCTCAAGGGTGTATGCGAGACGCGCAGCGCCCGGTCGATGGAGGCGGCGGTCGCCGAGGCGCAACGGGTCGCGCACGCCGGCGATACCGTACTGCTGTCCCCCGCCTGTGCAAGCTTCGATATGTTTCGCGACTACGGCCATCGCGGCGATGTGTTCGCCGCCGCGGTCAGCGCGCTTGCGGGTGCGGCGTCATGAGCACCGCCACCATGTCATACGGGGTTCGCGCGCGCGAGCGCATGCCTTTCGCCTGGGACACGGTCACCTTGGGGTTGGTGGCCGCGCTGTTGCTGGTGGGCCTCATCATGGTCACCTCGGCTTCCATGTCGATCGCGGCACGCGATATGGGCGATCCGTTTTATTTCCTCGAACGGCAATTCATTTTCAGCGCCGCCGGTCTGCTCTTGGCCTGGGTGCTCACACGCATACCGACGGGAGTGTGGGACAAATATGGTCTGGCGTTGCTGCTACTGGGACTGTTGTTGCTGGCCCTGGTCCTGATTCCCGGCTTGGGCGCGCGAGTCAACGGCGCGCGCCGCTGGCTGCGGATCGGGGTGCTGAATTTTCAAGTCTCGGAGCTGGCCAAGGTCTTGGTGCTGACCTGGCTGTGCAGCTACTGCGTGCGCAAGCACGCCGAACTCGAAGCCACGTTGCCCGGACTGGCGAAGCCCTTCGGACTATTGTCGGTCACGGCGGTGTTGCTCTTGATCGAACCGGACTTCGGTGCGGCGACCGTGCTGTTCGCGACCGGATTCGCGGTGCTGTTCATCGCCGGCGCCCGCCTGCGCTACGTGGCGCTGCTGGTTTCTACCGCGGTGCTGGCCTTCGCGCTGCTTGCGCTGACTTCGCCCTACCGCTTGAAACGCCTGATGGCCTTCTTGCACCCCTTCGACGATCCGTTCAACGGCGGCTTCCAGCTCACGCAATCGCTGATCGCGATCGGCCGCGGCTCGCTGTTCGGCGTCGGTCTCGGCAGCAGCGTGCAGAAATTATTTTATCTGCCCGAAGCGCATACGGATTTCGTATTCGCGGTATTGGCCGAAGAGTTGGGGCTGGTCGGGGTGATCGGCGTGATTGGCTTGTTTGTCGCGCTGGTCTGGCGCGCCTTTCACATCTCGCGCCTGGCGGCGCAAGCCGGCTTGCGGTTTCAGGCCTACCTCGCGGCGGCTTTCGGCATCTGGCTCGGCCTTCAGGCCAGCATCAACATCGGCGTCAACATGGGCGTGCTGCCCACCAAGGGATTAACGCTGCCGCTCTTGAGTTATGGCCGCAGCAGCCTGCTGGTGAGCCTGGCGTGGCTGGGCGTGCTGCTGCGCATCTACCACGAGGTGAAGTGCAGCTCGCGCTCGGCGGTCACGCGCCTCCCGGGAGGCGGCCGATGAGCGGCGGTCCGGTGCTCATCATGGCCGGCGGCACCGGCGGGCATGTGTTCCCGGCCCTGGCGGTGGCCAATGTGCTGCGTGCCCGCGGCGTCGCCGTGGTGTGGCTGGGAGTACCCGGCAGCATGGAATCACGGCTGGTGCCGGCGCAGGGTTTTCCGATCGAGTGGGTGCGTGTGGCGGGTATTCGCGGGAAGGGCGCATTGACTTGGGTTGCCGCGCCGCTGCGCATCGCCAAGGCGGTGGCGCAGGCCATGCGCGTGCTCAGGCGAGTGAAGCCGCGTTCGGTGCTCGGCGCCGGCGGCTACGTCAGCGGACCTGGCGGCATTGCGGCGTGGCTGATGCGCATTCCGCTCCTCATCCACGAGCAGAACGCGATCGCCGGCATGACCAACCGCTGGCTTGCACGCCTGGCAACACAAGTATTGGAGGCATTTCCGGGCAGCTTCGGTCCGCGGGTCCATGCCAGCACCATTGGCAATCCGGTGCGCGAGGATATTGCGGCGATTGCACCGCCGGCACAGCGCTTCGCGGGGCGCCAGTCGCGTACGCGTTTACTGATTTTCGGCGGCAGCCAGGGCGCGCAGCGGCTGAACGCGGTACTGCCGCAGGCGATTGCGAAGCTCAAGCCCGAGGATCGCCCGCAGGTCCTGCACCAGTCCGGTGAGCGGGGGCTGGAGTCAACCCGTGCGGCCTACCTTGAAGCGAAGGTCGAGGCCGAAGTGCTGCCCTTCATCGACGATATGGCGAAGACCTACGCCTGGGCGGACTTGGCCGTGTGCCGTGCGGGCGCCATGACAGTCACAGAACTGCAAGCCGCGGGTGTCGGCGCCATTTTCGTGCCGCTTCCCATCGCGACGGACGATCACCAAACTAAGAATGCCGCCGTCATGGTGGGCGTCGGTGCGGCGCGCATCATTCAGGAGCGCGATCTCACGCCCGATACCTTGAGTGCCGTCATCGCGGAGCTGAGCGCGGATCGAGCCGCGTTGCTCAAGATGGCGGAGGCCGCGCGCGCCACGCGCATCACCGATGCCGCGACGCGCCTTGCGGACCTGTGCATGGCCGAAGGAGCGGCCGCATGACGATGCGCACGCGCTTGGAAGATCGGATGCGTCGCATCCAGCGAATTCACCTGGTCGGCATCGGCGGCAGCGGCATGGGTGGGATCGCCGAAGTGCTGCTGAACTTGGGCTACGAAGTGCAGGGCTCCGACCTCAAGCGCAACGCGGTTACGGAGCGCCTTGCGCGCCTGGGCGTGAAGATATTCATCGGCCACGACGCCGAGCACTTGGGCGACTCGGACGTGGTCGTGGTGTCGAGCGCGGTCAATCGCGCCAATCCCGAAGTCGCCGAGGCGCTGGCCCAGCGCATTCCGGTGGTGCCGCGCGCGGAAATGCTGGGCGAGCTGATGCGCTTTCGCTACTCGATTGCCGTGGCGGGCACGCATGGAAAGACGACGACCACGAGCTTGGTGGCGAGCGTGTTGGCGGAAGCCGGGCTCGATCCCACCTTTGTCATCGGTGGGCGCTTGAAGAGCGCCGACAGCAACGCGCGCTTGGGAGCGGGCCGCTATCTGGTCGCCGAGGCCGACGAGAGCGACGCCTCCTTTTTGCACCTGCAACCGATGATCGCCATTGTCACCAATATCGACAACGATCATCTCGCCACGCACGACGGCGATTTCGCGCGGCTCAAGGAGAGCTTCGTCGATTTCCTGCACAACCTGCCGTTCTATGGCCTCGCCGTCCTGTGCGCGGACGACGCGCACGTGCAGAGCATTTTGGAAGCCGTCGGACGGCCGTTCGTGACTTATGGCTTCAGCGATGCTTCGGATGTGCGCGCGGTTCATGTGGAGCGCTTGGGACTGCAATCGCGCTACGAGGTGTTGCGCGAAGGACGTGCGCCGCTCCGCGTGACCATCAATTTGCCGGGCCGGCACAATGTCTTGAACTCCCTGGCTGCGATCGCAGTCGCCACGGAACTGGAAATCCCGGACGAAGCGATCCTCAAGGCCCTGGCGAATTTTCAGGGCATCGACCGGCGCCTGCAGCAGCTCGGCGAGATTCAATGGGCGGGCGGCCGTGCGCTGATCGTCGATGATTACGGCCATCACCCCACGGAAGTGGCGGCGACGCTCGAAGCGGTGCGCCAGGCGTGGCCGGAGCGGCGGCTGGTGCTGGTGTTTCAGCCGCATCGCTACACCCGCACACGGGACCTGCTGGATGACTTCGGCCGCACCTTGAGCGAATGCGATGTGCTGTTGGTGACCGAGGTCTATGCCGCGGGCGAAGCGCCGATCGCGGGCGCCGACGGCCGCGCCATCTGCCGCGCGGTGCGCAGCCGCGGCGCGGTCGAGCCGGTATTCGTCGAAAGCGTGGACGGACTGGCCGATTCGTTGCGAGCCGTACTGCACGACGGCGACGTGGTACTCACCATGGGCGCCGGCAATCTCGGCGCGGTCGCTCTCGATCTGAAGAGCCGCTTTGCGGCGGGAGCGCACGCATGAGCGCGCAGCACCTGCTGGAATTGGCGCCGGAGTTCAGTGCCCGAGTGCTGCGCGATGTATCCATGGCCAAGCACACCTCCTGGCATGCCGGCGGCTCCGCGGATTTCTTCTTTACGCCGCGGGACATCATGGATCTCGCATCCTTCGTTCGCCAGCTGCCCCCCGAAGTGCCGTTGTTGTGGCTGGGCTTGGGCAGCAATCTCCTGGTGCGCGACGGGGGCGTGCGCGGCGCCGTGGTGGCCACGCACGG
This sequence comes from uncultured Gammaproteobacteria bacterium, assembly GCA_963721095.1. Taxonomy (GTDB): domain Bacteria; phylum Pseudomonadota; class Gammaproteobacteria; order Steroidobacterales; family Steroidobacteraceae; genus Bog-1198. The sequence continues at coordinate 251,773 of CAVRHU010000007.1, forward strand.
CGCGCTGGGTGCGCTCGAGCGGCACAGCGCGACGCGGATTCGCGCGGAGGCGGGCGTACCCTGCGCGCGCATCGCGCGGCAATGCGTCAAGTGGGGCTTGGGGCCCGCGGAGTTTTTTGCCGGGATACCGGGAACGCTGGGCGGGGCGCTGGCGATGAACGCGGGCGCGTGGGGCGAGGAAACCTGGCGTCACGTGGTCGAGGTGGAAGTGCTCGATCGCAAGGGGACGCGGCACACCCGCACGCCCGACGAATACGAGATCGGCTATCGCCAGGTGAAAGGACCGGACGACGAGTGGTTCATCGGGGCGCGGCTGGAATTCGAGCGCAAGCCGGGCGTCAACACAGGCGCCATCAAGGAGCTTCTGGACAAACGCCGCGAGACGCAACCCATCGGCGAGTGGAGCTGCGGCTCGGTGTTCATCAATCCGCCGGGCGATCACGCAGCGCGCTTGATCGAGGCCGCCGGCCTGAAAGGCTTTCGCATCGGCGATGCGTCGGTGTCGCAGAAGCACGCCAATTTCATCATCAATCATGGTTCGGCACGGGCCGCCGACATCGAAGCGCTGATTCTGCACGTGCAGAAGACGGTCGCCGCGCGCAGCGGCATAGAACTGCATACGGAAGTGCGCATCGTCGGAGAACCGGGCCCCGTTGGACAGCCGGCCCCCGTTGGAGCAGGCGCATGAGCCTGCTCAAAGAAAGCCCGACGCGGCGTGCGGGCTCGGCCAGGGAATTCGGCAAAACCGCCGTGCTTCTGGGCGGAGACTCGAGCGAGCGCGAGATCTCGCTCTTGAGCGGCAACGCGGTGCTGGCGGCTTTGAAGCGCCGCGGCGTCGATGCGTACGCGTTCGACCCGCAGGATCGGCCGATCGAAGCGCTGCGCGGCGAGGGCTTCGAGCGGGCCTGGATTGCCCTGCACGGGCCCGGCGGGGAGGACGGCACCATGCAGGGCGCGCTGGAATGGATTGGCGTGCCGTACACGGGCAGCGGCGTGCTTGCCTCGGCGCTCACCATGGACAAGCTCAAGACCAAGCGCGTGGTGGTCGGCGCCGGCTATGCGGCGCCGGAGTATGCGGTGTTGTCGAGCGCCGCGGATCTTGCGCCGGCACTGAAGCGCATAGGGCTGCCCATGATGGTCAAGCCCGCGAGTCAGGGGTCGAGCGTCGGCATGACCAAGGTCAAAGCCGCAGCCGAATTGAGCACCGCTTACGCGGCCGCGCAGGCCATCGACCCGGTGGTATTCGCGGAGGCCTTTGTCAGCGGCGATGAGTACACGGTTTCGATCCTGCAGGGCGCCGCGTTGCCCTCGATCCGTATTCTGCCGGCGACCGAGTTTTACGATTACGACGCCAAGTATTTCCGCGACGATACCCAGTACTTCTGCCCGAGCGGCCTGTCCGCAAAAGACGAAGCGGAATTGCAGGCGGCGGCGTTGGCGGCGTTCAAAGTCACCGATTGCTTAGGCTGGGGCCGCGTCGACTTCATGCGCGATCGCGCCAGCAACAAGTTCTATTTCATTGAGATCAACACCACCCCGGGCATGACCAGCCACAGCCTGGTGCCGATGGCCGCGCGCCAGGCCGGCCTCGACTTCGAGGAGCTGGTGTGGCGCGTGCTGGAAACCAGTTTCTCGAGGACGCGCAAATGATGGGCCGCCTCATGCATCGGAATCGATTCAAGAACAAGGCTACGCCTAAGAAGCACCGCTTCAAGTGGCCGGCGTTTCTTCGCGACTGGCGCGTGTACGCGCGGCGCGGCGGGTTGGTGCTGGCCCTGGTGGCGGCTTTGAGCGCGCTGACCTGGGCGCTCGATCGTCCCGTGCGGGTGATTTCCATCGACGGCAGCTTCCAGCGCGTCAGTCCCGGCCAGATAGAAAAAGCCGTGGCGCCCTTCGCCAATCAGGGATTCATGTCGGCGAATCTCGAGGAAATCCAGCGCGCGGTAGAAGCGCTGCCGTGGGTGGATCACGCGCGCATTGCACGGCGCTGGCCGAACAGCCTGCGGGTCACGGTGACCGAGCAGGTCGCGGCGGCGCGCTGGGGCGAGTCGGGGTTGCTCAACACGCGCGGCGAACTCTTCGTGAGAGCCGCGGCGCATGTGCCCGCGGAACTGCCGCGCTTGAGCGGCCCGGAAGGAAGCGAATCGCAGGTGGCGCAGCGCTATCTCAAGGTGCAGGGACGGATGCTCGAAGCGGGCATGCGCATCGCGGCGCTGCGCCTCGATGAACGAGGCGCGTGGGAGATGGATTTGGACAACGGCGTGACCGTGCGCTTGGGAAGGCGCGACGTCGATGAGCGCATCGACCGTTTCATTCACACCGCATCGCAAGTCATCGCCCACCGCATGGACGAAATCAACTACGTGGACATGCGCTACTCCAACGGCTTTGCCATCGGCTGGCGCAACCAAGGCACGCCGGCTTCGGTGCCGGCCAAACATCCCGACGATGCCGACGCCTAGAGGAAACCTTTAAAGACATGGCAAAGCGTTCCGATCGCAATTTATTGGTGGGCCTGGACATCGGCACCAGCAAGGTGGTGGCCATCGTCGGCGAGGTCAAAGCCGACGGTGCGCTGGAAATCATCGGCGTCGGCAGCCATCCGTCGCGCGGCTTGAAGAAGGGCGTGGTGGTCAACATCGAGTCCACCGTGCAGTCCATTCAGCGTGCCGTGGAAGAGGCCGAACTGATGGCAGGCTGCGAGATTCACTCCGTGTACGCCGGCATCGCCGGCAGTCACGTGCGCAGCCTCAATTCGCACGGCATCGTGGCCATCAAGGACAAGGAAGTGGTGCAGGGCGACGTGGAGCGCGTGATCGATGCGGCCAAGGCCGTGGCGATCCCGGCGGATCAGAAGATCCTGCACGTGCTGCCGCAGGAATACATCATCGATGCGCAGGAAGGCATCCGCGATCCGATCGGCATGTCCGGCGTGCGCCTGGAAGCCAAGGTGCACATCGTCACCGGCGCCGACAGCGCCGCGCAGAACATCGTCAAGTGCGTGCAGCGCTGCGGCTTGTCGGTCGATGACATCGTTCTGGAGCAGCTGGCCTCGAGCTACGCGGTGCTCACCGAGGATGAAAAGGATCTGGGCGTTTGCGTGGTGGACATCGGCGGCGGCACCACGGATATCGCCGTGTTCGGCGGCGGCGCGATCCGCCATACCGCGGTGATTCCGATCGCCGGCGATCAAATCACCAATGACATCGCGGTGTCCATGCGCACGCCGACGCAGTACGCCGAAGACATCAAGATCAAGTACGCCTGCGCCCTGTCGCAGCTCGCGAATCCCGATGAAACCATCGAAGTCCCGAGCGTGGGGGATCGTCCGCCGCGCCGCCTGGCGCGCCAGACTCTCGCCGAGATAGTCGAACCCCGCTACGAGGAACTGTTCGGGTTGATTCGCGATGAACTGCGCCGCGCGGGGCTCGAGGAGCAGGTGGCCACGGGCATCGTGCTCACGGGCGGCAGCGCCAAGATGGAAGGCGCGATCGAGCTTGCCGAAGAAGTTTTTCACATGCCCGTTCGATTGGGCGTGCCGCAATACGTCACCGGTTTATCGGAAGTCGTGAGCAATCCGATCCACGCCACCGGCGTGGGTCTGTTGCTTTACGCCAAGAGCACCATGGATGCGCAACGCACGGATGCGCCGCTGCTCGCGGGCGGCATGAAGAGTCTGCTGGAGCGAATGAAGGCCTGGTTTCAAGGCAATTTTTGAGTGAAGAGTTTTCGATTGAGCGACGAATTTTCGATTGAGCTGATAAAACTTAACGTAGGAGAACTGGAATGTTCGAACTGATGGATTCTTATAGCCAAAGCGCCGTCATCAAGGTGCTGGGCGTGGGCGGCGGCGGCGGCAACGCTGTCTCGCACATGGTCCAGGCCGGCCTCGAGGGCGTGGATTTCATATGCATCAACACCGATGCGCAGGCACTGAAGCACTCCAAAGTGCGCACGGCGCTGCAGATCGGCTGCAACATCACCAAGGGTTTGGGCGCGGGCGCCGATCCGGAAGTGGGGCGCCAGGCGGCGATGGAAGATCGCGACCGCATCATCGAGCTGATCGAAGGCTGCGACATGCTGTTCATCACCGCCGGCATGGGCGGCGGCACCGGCACGGGCGCCGCACCCGTGGTGGCGCAAGTTGCGAAGGAGCTCGGGATTCTGACCGTGGCCGTGGTGACCCGGCCGTTCGAAATGGAAGGCAACAAGCGCTCGCGCGTCGCCGATCAGGGCATGCTGGAATTGTCCAAGTATGTCGATTCGCTGATCACCATTCCGAATCAGAAACTGTTGTCGGTACTCGGCAGCTCCACCACGCTGCTCGACGCCTTCAAGGCGGCGAACACCGTGCTGCAAGGTGCCGTGCAGGGCATCGCGGAATTGATCACCCGGCCGGGCCTCATCAATGTCGATTTTGCCGATGTGCGCACGGTGATGTCGGAAACCGGCATGGCGATGATGGGATCGGGCACGGCGTCGGGCGACGATCGAGCACGCGAAGCGGCCGAGGCGGCCATTTCGAGCCCGCTGCTCGAGGACATCAATTTGTCCGGCGCTCAGGGCATCTTGGTCAATGTCACGGCGGGTATGGACCTGTCGATCGGCGAGTTCCAAGAAGTCGGCAACGTCATCAAGCAGTTTGCTTCCGACGATGCCACCGTGGTTGTCGGTACGGTCATCGACCCTGAGATGACCAGCCAGATCCGCGTGACGGTGGTGGCAACGGGGTTGGGCAAACCCGTGGCCGTGGCGCGCCCTGCGCCGCAGTCGGTTCAAGCCGCGGCTCATGCACCGCCGCTCACCATGCGCGTGATCCGGCAACGATCGCCGATGGCGCCGACCGATTACGCCATGCTCGACAAGCCGACCGTGCAGCGGCAACGCGCGGTAGGCGATGGCTTGCGTGCTGAGGTCGATTCGGAGGATTTGCTGGATATACCGGCGTTTTTAAGGCGTCAAGCAGACTAAGGTCCCACTCGTTCAGACATTCCAAGTTTGGCGCCCTGTAGGAGAGATAGTCCGACGGGCGCCGGTCTTGTCGAGAAGTGTGAAGAAATGACGTTAGGCATGCAAGCGCTCTTCCTGTCAACCCAAAATGGACTTTGGAGTTCAGGGTAGGGCGCCGCGTGTGGTACCTTTGGCAGATAACATAGTCCGGTTTCACTTAATGTTGAATCAAAGAACACTGAAGAACTCGATTCGCGCCACCGGCGTCGGGTTGCATACGGGCAAGAAAGTTCTCATGACCTTGCGGCCTGCGTCGCCTGACACCGGCATTGTGTTTCGCCGCACGGATTTCGATAAGCCCGTCGACATCAAGGCCCACGCTGAAAACGTGAGCGACACCTCGATGAATACCACCCTGCATCAGGGTGAGGTCACCGTGTCGACGGTCGAACATCTGCTGTCCGCGTTGGCGGGCTTGGGGATCGACAATGCGCTCGTGGAAGTGAGCGCCGGCGAGGTGCCCATCATGGACGGCAGCGCCGGACCCTTTGTGTTCCTGCTGCAATCGGCGGGCATCGAAGAACAAAAAGCGCCGAAGCGGTTCATCCGCATTCTCGAGAGCTTAAAGGTTGCCGACGGCGACAAGTGGGCGCGCTTTGATCCTTATGACGGCTTCAAAGTGAATTTCGAGATCGAATTCAATCACCCCACTTTCAAGAAGCACTCCCAGGTTGCTTCGATGGATTTTTCGACCACCTCGTTTTTGCGCGAGGTGAGCCGGGCGCGGACCTTCGGGTTCATGCGCGAATTGGAGAGCCTGCGCGCGCGCAATTTGGCGCTCGGCGGCAACATGGACAATGCGATCGTGCTCGACGACTACCGGGTCTTGAATGAGGACGGCCTGCGCTACGAAGATGAATTCGTGAAGCACAAGATTCTCGATGCCATCGGGGACCTGTACTTGCTGGGGCATAGCTTGATCGGGGAATTCAGCGGCTTCAAATCGGGGCATGCGCTGAACCACAAGCTGTTGCGTGCCCTCATGGCCAGGCAAAGCGCCTGGCAGGAAGTGACTTTCGAAAGTCTGGCCGAGGCGCCGATTTCCTACGTCGCGGCCGCCGCCGCGCGCGCTTAAGCTGCAAACCCTGGGGCGCTCAAGCCGCGCATTCTCGCCGACGACCGCGCTTGGCCGAGTCAGGCGGGTGGGGGCACCACCCGGATTCGCACACTCAAGACCTCTTCGCCGGCCGATTTCGCGACTCGCTTGCGAATGAGCTCGGTGGAATAGCGCAGCCGCGAGGCCCAGACCGCTCCGACGACGCCGATGGTCAATCGGCCCTGCTCGCAGGCCCGCGCTGGCGACTGACTGGGCCAGGCGGGCAGGGAGCGCCGCACGGACCTGCTCCACAATTTTGGCGCGCTCCGCGGCCTTGGCTTTGAGAAGTGAAAGCCGCTTGCCACCACTTGCCAGTAACTCGCTGAGACTCTTGGAGTTTTGCATTCAACAATAATCGGAGGTGCCATGCACCAATGAGAAACCGTGCGGAAATCCTTGTTTTAAGACACTTATCTGCATAGTCTACCCACGTGCCCGGGGCATAATCTCGAAGTCCTGGATGACATAAGCCATTAAGTGTCAGCATCGCGTCGGCTTGGAAGAAAAAATCCGTATGAATGTCATTTTTGTCGGCCGCAAGTCGGGCCGAGTGAAACAATTTGACCTGCGACATCCCGTGATTATGTCGGCTGCGGCGCTATTGGTGCTGGCCATTGTGGGCACGGCATTCTCCATCGGCGTGAGTTTGGGTGCCCGGCACAGCGGCGGCAATCCCATCGATCAACTCGGCAACTGGTCGGCCGAACTGCTGCATCAGAAGGCGCAGATCGAGGACACCAAGCGCGTCCTACAGGAAAAGGTGAACGCCCTGGCGATGCGGGTCGGACAAATGAATGCCAACGTCATTCGCTTGGACGCCCTCGGTAAGCGCTTGACCCGCATGGCGAATCTGGACGACGGGGAGTTCGATTTCGGCCATCCACCGCCCTTGGGAGGCGCCGAGAGCGGTGCTGACGGCCAGCCGGCGCAGATCCCCAACCTCACCGCCATGGTGGACGACCTGCAGTCCCAGCTCTCCAGCCGCGAGCAGCAACTGGGGGTGCTCGAGAACCTCATTTTGACTCGCGAGCTCAACAAACAGGTCTATCCGGAAGGCCGGCCGGTCCAAGAAGGGTGGATCTCCTCGTATTTCGGACGCCGAGCCGACCCGTTCACCGGATATTCTGCAGTGCACAAGGGATTGGATTTTGCAGGGCCGGAAGGCACCCGGGTCACGTCCGTCGCGGCCGGGCTGGTCACCTACGCAGGCGATCGCGCGGGCTACGGGGAAATGGTGGAAATCAACCACGGCAATGGATTGTCCACCCGCTACTGTCACAACGAAAAACTGCTGGTGAAGCAGGGCGACATGGTCCGCAAGGGGCAGGATGTCGCGTTGATGGGTTCGACCGGCCGATCGACCGGTCCGCACCTGCATTTTGAAGTGCTTAAGAACGGCACGCAGGTCGACCCGCTGCACTTCATCGGAGAAGATCGTTAAGCCGTCAAAAACGGCGCGGGCCCTTGAAAAGGCCGATGTCGAAACGATTTCCTGGTCTTCCGGTCTATCCGTACAATACCCAGTTTTCTTAAAAGGACTCCCCGCGCGTGTGGAACCTTCTGACGCGGATATTTGGCAGCCGTAATCAGCGACTCATCAAAGAGATGAACCGCAGCGTGGCGGCGGTCAATGCCCTCGAGGCCAGCGTCAGCGCCTTGAAGGATGAGGAATTTCCGGAAAAGACCCGTGAACTCAAGACGCGCTTCGCGGCAGGCACGCCGCTGGATGATCTGATCCCGGAGGCGTTTGCGCTGGTGCGCGAGGCCTCGCGCCGCAAATTGGGCATGCGTCATTTCGACGTGCAGCTGATCGGCGGCATTACCTTGAACGCCGGCAAGATCTCCGAGATGCGCACCGGCGAAGGCAAGACGCTGATGGCGACGCTGCCGGCCTACTTGAATGCGCTCACCGGCGACGGCGTGCATGTCGTGACGGTGAATGAATACCTGGCACAGCGCGACTCGGAATGGATGGGCCCGGTGTACCGCTTCCTCGGCATGGAAGTCGGCGTCATCAAGAACTCGCAGTCGCCGGATGAGAAGCGCGCGGCCTACGCCTGCGATATCACCTACGGTACCAACAACGAATTCGGTTTCGACTATCTGCGCGACAACCTGGCGTTCCGGCTCGAGGATCGCGTGCAGCGCAAACTGTCCTTCGCCATCGTCGATGAGGTCGATTCAATTTTGATCGACGAGGCGCGCACGCCGCTGATTATTTCCGGGCCCGCGGAAGAGAGCACCGAACTGTATTTGAAGATCAATGCGCTGATCCCGAGCCTGACTCGCGCTCCCAGCGAGGAGATCGTGGACCGCGGCGCGCTTGGTGACCCAGATCAATACCTCGAAGGTGCGCGGCGATTTGCAGGTCGGCGATGTCATCTTGAGCGTCAATGGCACCGATGTTCGCAGTGGCGAGGAGATTTTGTCGCTGCTGATCAAGGCGGCTGAAGTCGCCCATCAAGGCGAAGTTGGAGCTGTGGCGCAATCGCAGCGCCAAAACCGTGACGATTGATATCACGGCCGCCGACCCGGACGCGCCGCCGGCGATGGCCACGGACGAGCAAAGCAGCAGCAAACTGTTCGATGTGGCCGGGATCTCAGCGCGCCATCTCTCCGCCGAGAAACGCTATGAGCTGGCTGTCGATGGCGATTTCTGGGTCGACGAGAAGCAGAAGCAGGCCACCCTGACGGAGGCCGGCCACGAGCGCGTGGAGGGACTTGCTTGCGACTTCCGGTCTGCTGCGGCCGGGCGAGAGCTTGTACGACCCCGCCAACATTCGTCTCATGCATCACTTGAACGCGGCGCTGCGCGCGCACGCCCTGTACAAACGCGATGTGGAGTACATCGTGCGCCAGGGCGAGGTGATCATCGTCGATGAATTCACGGGCCGAACCATGCAGGGAAGGCGCTGGTCCGATGGCCTGCACCAGGCGGTCGAGGCCAAAGAAGGCGTAAAGGTGCGCGAGGAAAATCAAACCGTCGCGTCCATCACCTTCCAGAATTATTTCAGGCTGTATTCGAAGCTTTCGGGCATGACCGGAACGGCGGACACGGAAGCGTTCGAATTCCAGCAGATTTACGGCTTGGAAGTCGTGGTGATCCCGACCCACAAACCGATGATCCGCAAAGACAAGTCGGATCTGGTGTTCCTGTCCGAGCACGACAAGTTCCACGCCATTCTCGAGGACATCCAGGACTGCGTGAAGCGCGGTCAACCGGTGCTGGTGGGCACCACGTCGATCGAAGCCTCGGAGCGAATCGCGAAGCTGTTGCAGAGCGAGAAGATTCCGCACGAGGTGCTGAACGCCAAGCAGCACGAGCGCGAGGCGCACATCGTGGCCGAGGCCGGACGGCCCGGCGCCATCACCATCGCCACCAACATGGCCGGCCGCGGCACCGACATCGTCCTTGGCGGCAGCACCCAGACGCAGATCGATGCCATGGTGAATCCGAATGAGGCGGATCTCAAAGGCATCCAGGCCGATTGGCAAAAGCGCCATGAGCAGGTGATTGCCGCCGGCGGCCTGCACATCATCGGCACGGAGCGCCACGAATCGCGGCGCATCGACAACCAATTGCGCGGCCGTTCAGGGCGCCAAGGCGATCCGGGATCGAGCCGCTTCTACTTGTCGCTCGAAGATAACTTGATGCGCATCTTCGGCGATCCGACGCGCATGAAGGCGCTCATGACGCGGGTGGGAATGAAGGCCGGCGAGGCGATCGAAAGCGGCATGCTCACACGCCAGATCGAGCGTGCGCAACGGCGGGTGGAGCAGCACAACTTCGACGCACGCAAACAGCTGTTGGAATACGACGACGTGGCGAACGATCAGCGACGCGTGATCTATCAGCAGCGCACCGACCTCATGGGCGCCGAAGACGTCGCCGAGGCGATCAAGGGCATCCGCGAGGACGTGGTCGCGCAGTTGGTGGACCAATACGTTCCGGCCGGGGCGCCCGAGGAGCAGTGGGATGCACCGGGACTCGCGATGGCGGTCGAGAAGGATTTCGGTCCTGCGCTTCCCATCCTGGACTGGGTGAAGGAAGAGGAGGCCGGAGACGGTTCCGTGCTGCGCGGCAAGATCGTGCGGGCGCTCGAAGAGGCTTACAACCAGAAAGAAGCCAATGTGGGCACGCAGGTGATGCGCTACATCGAGAAGGAAATCACGCTGCGCACACTCGATCAGCATTGGCGCGAACATCTGGCCGCGATGGACTACATGCGCCAGGGCATTTACCTGCGCAGCTACGCGCAGAAAAACCCCAAGCAGGAATACAAGCGCGAGGCGTTTGAACTGTTCTCAGGAATGCTCGATCGCATCAAGTTCGACACGGTTACCACGATCTCCAAGATCCAGGTGCGCAGTCAGGAGGAGATCGAGCGCGAAGAGCTCGAGCGGCAGCAGCGCCTCGCGCGTGCCCTGCAAGCGCAACATGCCGATGCGGTGTCGCCGATCCAGGCCCCGCCCGGGATGGACGCGTCGGGTGCGCAGGCGCCGGGCGGTGCCGGCGGGAATGTCATGGAATTAGAGCCGCGCGCGCCTGCTCCGGCGCCGACTCCCTTCGTGAGGGCGGTGCCCAAAGTGGGCCGCAACGAGCCCTGTCCCTGTGGATCCGGGCGCAAGTACAAGCACTGTCACGGCACCTTGCAGCAAGCGAGCGGTTGACTCGCCCACTTGAAGCCCCGACTCATGTCGTTGCCGCCGCGGTGACGGACCTCGCGGGCCGCGTGCTCATCGCCCAGCGCCCGCCGGGCAAGCATCTGGCCGGAGGCTGGGAGTTTCCCGGCGGCAAACTCGAGCCCGCTGAGGAGCGGCGCTCAGGACTCGCGCGCGAGCTGCGCGAAGAACTCGGCATCACCGTGACGGGCCCACCTCGACCTCTGATTCGTGTGCGACATGTGTACGACTATGGCGCGGTGCTGATCGATATGTGGGTGGTGCGGGCGTATTCGGGTGAGCCGCGCGGACTTGACGGGCAGGCGCTGCGTTGGTGCACACAGGACGAGCTCAAGTCGGCGGACCTGCTGCCGGCGGATGGGCCGATCGTGGCGGCGCTGCGGCTGCCGGAGCGGCTGACCCAGGCGTCGACGCGGGATTATGTGGTGGGCCGTTCCGGCCGCGGCGCGGCGATGCCGAGGGACGGCTGCGCGGCGTGTGGTGCTTAGGGTTGGCGGAGGCGATGGCGGCGAGCGATGCCGGCGCGGACTTTTTGGTGCTGCGGGACGAGCTGCCGCATGGGGAAATCCGATCGATATGCGGGCTGATTCCAGTACCTGTGTATGTGAAGGGTGTCGGGGCTGAGGCGGCGTGGGAATTGGGCGCGACGGGCGTGGTTGAAATCGGCGCCTAAGGGTGCAAGTCAACGCGCCGGTTTGCCACGCAGCGCCGCCTCGAGGATCGACCTTGTCCACTGCGGTGCGCGCTGCAACGCATTGAGATCATCAGGGGCCGGAAACGTGACTTGGCCGTTTTCCATCTCGAGCACGAGAATAGGATCCGGCACGGTCGTGCCCGCCTCCGCCTCTGCGCTGTTATCGTGGACCTTGATGTATGCCACATGCGGCATGAGTTTGATCAGGTTCATCTGCGCCGAGCTGTAGCGCTCGCGGATTTTCTCTTCTGAAATGGGATGGCCGCCCGCAGCAACGCGCGCCTCGACGCGCGCGATATGCAATTCCGGGGAAGATAGTCCGCAGAACCAAATCAAGACAGAATGCGTTTTCGTTGCCTGCAGAATCTTTGCCGTTACCGACTTGCCGCCCAACGTCGTTTCGAAGGCATGGTTCAAGCTGTTCGTGATCGCTTCTTCCAAGCGGCGCATACCCTCCTGCCACGCGTACGCGTTCGCCTTTTCCTGATCGCAATCGGTTGCGGCCATGAGCTCGCGCGCGAACGTATCGGGGTTGAACCACGGGAAGCCATCGCGTTGCAGTAAGTGACCGCCGATGGAACTCTTGCCTGCGCCGTTTACGCCGGCGAGGACGTAGAGAACTGGCCGGGTCATGTAACCCGAAGTCACTAATAACCCGAGCCCGCTTTCACTTTGCCGCCCAATTTGGCGGGACCACGGATCGTTGATTGCAAACCAGTTGCAGCGGACTCGCCTTGAAGCGCCGACAGACGCTCGTCAAAGCTGTGCCTCAAGTTCGCGAGCACCGATTCGGTCTGAGCCTCCGCTTGCTCCACGAGGCGCATGAGATCGTCATACTCGGCCACCGGAATAATTACTGCCTCGGGCGCATTGTGATTGGTTACCAAGAGTCGCCCCTGGGCGCGCATGGCATTCATCATCCCGCGCCACCCGAGCCTTTTAAGGTCAGAGGCGCGAGTGCGTGGCAGTTTCCAAAGGGGCAAGAAGGGAACGGGCTTTACGGGGTTGGTCATCTCTCGGCTCCTGCGCTTGTCACGAAGTCCATTTTACTCCAAAAGCCTATTTTTGTAACTTTGGCCTTAATGGCCCTTTTTGGTGAGTCATGGTTGGTTGATCGGCAGATCGAGCGCGCTGGCTGACCTTGCCGCGCCAGCCTCCGATCAGGGTGCGCTCGAGAGTGATGTCCGCGAGGCGATGACCCGACGTGCCGCCCGATCCGCCGCTTCGGCACAAGCCCGGCTTGCGCACAAGCCGCCAAAGGCAAGCTGACTTGATTACCTCACACCACGCGAGCCCACGCGCTAGGGCCTTAGATTCTCGTCGAAAAACCGCTTGATCATTTTGTAGCCGTGCCGCCCGTCGTTCTGGCGCATGAGGCCATGCTTGGCGCCCGGATACACCATCACATCAAAGGGCTTCTCGAGGTCCTGCAGCCTGCGAAACAACTTGGTGCTGTTGAGAAACAACACGTTGTCATCGGCCATGCCGTGCATCACCAGCAGCGGTCCTTTGAGATCTTTTGCGTAAGGCAGCACCGAACTGGCGGCGTAGCCGGCCGCATTGTCCTGCGGGCGGTCCAAGTAGCGTTCGGTGTAATGGGTGTCGTACAGCGCGAAATCCGTGACGGGCGCACCGGCGATGCCGGCGTGATAGACGTCGGAAGCTTTGAACATCAAATTAAGGGTCATGTAGCCGCCATAACTCCAGCCCCATACGCCGATGCGCGTGGGATCCACAAAGCTCTGCGAACCCAGCCACCGCGCCCCCTGCACTTGGTCGGCGACTTCGACATTGCCCATCCGGTCGTGGATCGGATTCTGAAATGCAGTGCCGCGGAACGCACTGCCGCGATTGTCGAGCGTAAAGACCACGTAGCCGGCGCGCGTCAGAATCTGCGTGAATATATTGCCGTGCCAGCTGTCGACGACGCGCTGTACCCCCGGGCCACCGTAGACATCGACGATGGCGGGATAGCGCTTGGCCGGATCGAAATGCAGCGGCTTGAATAATTGGTAGTAGAGCGTCTGACCGTCGGCGGCGGTGAGCGTGCCGACCTCGGCAATGGAGTTGTCCGCAAGATAGGGCGCGTCCGGGTGAGTGGCATCCAATCGATTTTCCAGCAGCCAGGACTTGAGGGTTCCATCGGCGGCGTGCAGGCTGACTTGCGGGGGTTGGCTTGCGCTCGTGAAGTTATCGATATAGAAGCGCGCGTCCGGCGACATGGAAACGGCGTGCACGCCGGCTTCTTGCGTGATGCGATGAACTTGGCGCGGATCCGGCGTGTCGAGCGAGGTGCGATACAGGTGCCGTTCGGTCGGGCTCTTTTCGGTGGCTGAGAAATACACCGTGCGCGTCTTTTCATCGACGCCCATTACGGCGCGCTTGCGAAAGTCATCGACGACCCAGTTGCCGGCGGTTAGCTGGCGGATCAAATGGCCATCGGTGCCGTATAGATACAGGTGGGTGTAGCCGTCGCGAGCGGAAGCCCAGATGAACTCAGGGGACTTCTTCAGGAAGGTCAACTCATCGTTCAGGTCGATCCAGGTATTGCTGGTTTCCGTGAGCACGGTCCGCGTCTTGCCGGTGTCAATGTTTGAAAACAGCAGGTCCAGTTTTCGCTGGTTGCGGCTCTCGCGCTGAATGGACAGCGTCTTGCCATCGGGGAGCCAATTCACGCGCGCAAGATAAATGTCGGGATCGGTGCCCAAATCCATCCAGGTCACCGCGCCGCTCTGGATGTCGATGACGCCCAGCTTGATCAGTACGTTGGGTCCGCCGGTCGTGGGGTAGCGCTGCGCAAACGTAGCGACATTGTCGGCGGAGATTTCGAAGCGTTCGGTTACTTTGATGGGGCTTTCATCGACGCGCGCGAAGGCGATGTGGCGCCCGTCGGGTGCCCACCAATAACCGGTACTGCGATCCATCTCTTCTTGGGCGATGAACTCCGCCATGCCGTTCTTGATGGCGCCGCCGCCGTCGCTGGTCAGGGCCTTCTCGGTTTTGGCCGCGATGTCATAGGCGTATAGATTCTGATCGCGTACATAGGCGATCGTTCCGCCGGCCGGCGACACCGTTGCATCGGTGGCGAAGCCATGCGTGTCGATGTATTCCACCACCGCTTTGTGTTTCTTGGTTGGCAGCTGGCAGTAGTACAGCTTGCCGTTCAGCGGGAAAAGCACGGCATCTCCGGCGGGGGCGAAGGTGTACTCCAAAATGCCGGACAGGGCGGCGGTTCTTTGCCGTTCGCGGCGGCCGATTTCTTCGTCCGACAGTTTTTCCTGTTTGGGCGCCAGGGCTTTCGAATCCACCAACACGCGGGCTTGGCCATCGTGAATGTTGTATTCCCACAAATCGAGGCGGTCCTTGTCATCCGCCTTGCCCTTGAGATAGGTCACGCGCGAACCGTCGGGCGAAATTTTCAGACCCACAATCGTGGGCCCCGCCAGGGGCGGAGCGTCGAACAGCCGATCGATGGTGAGTTCCGCCGCGCTGGCCCCGGTGGCCACTGCGCAAGCGACCAGCGCGGGAGCTAAGTATCTGCCCGAGTTTCGAGAGTCCGTCATGGAATTTCAGCCCTATTCGTGTGCTTGTTATAGACGTCGATGCATCGCGAGGCGCAAGTGTATTACAGCCGGGTCAGCCGATAACAAACCTCGCGCAGTTCGGTCAGCCCGCGTGCCTTGAGGCGAGGTTCGAGTTCCAATATGTCATGGCGCCCCAGCTCTTCGATTGAATAATTCCTGGCATAAAGATTCCCGATGTCGCGCACGGTCAGCGGGAAGGGCGGCCCTTTCATCTGCTCCGGCGGAAACTCGACCGCAATCAGGAGCATTTGCGTGCCGGCGGTCGTTAGCGAGGTGAGATGCTGGACGTAGGATTCCCGTTCCGCGGGCTCCCAAGAGATCAGCGCCGCGCGATCGTAAATCGGCCGACACGCTGCCCAGGTAGTGCCGGCGTCAGCTTGAAGAAATCGCCGCAAAACAGCGTGAACCCGTCGGCCTCGTACACATCGAAATTCTCAATCACGCGACGCCGCGCCGGAATGCCGTGCTCCATGACAAAGGACTCCAACGCAACTGTCGAGAGTTCGACGCCTTTGACCGCGTGGCTGCGGTCGCGCAACCACATCAAATCGAGGCTTTTGCCGCACAGAGGCACGAACACCGCACTGTTTGCCGGCAATTTGAACAACGGCCAATAGGCTTTGAGATGACGATCGGGCGCCGCTTGATGAAAGCCGATCTGCGCAGTGCGCCAGCGATCCAGCCAGAACTCGGATTGCACGCGTCAGGATTCCTCGGCGGAGTCGGCGGAGTCAGGATGCAATTGATCCTCCGCGGTGCCCGCTTCGTCGGGAATCTTGTGCTGTTCGGTGAGCCAGGCGCCCAGATCGATGAGCCGGCAGCGATCGCTGCAGAATGGCTTGAACTCCGACGCCGACGACCATTCCACATCGCGCCGGCAGGTTGGGCATTTCACAATCGTGGCCATCGAAGTCGATCAATCCAAGATTTAGGCGCAGCAGGTCAAGAGAAACGGAACGTCCACTTCGATGTGCGCCGGGCGCGCCGTGGCATCCAGCCAATTCAAAAAGCGAATGGTGCAGCGATGTTGATTGCCGCTCATTTCCGGAAACAGGTCGGTGTCGGAAGGCAGGGTGATGCGCACCAACTGGCACGGGTTCTCGCGATCGAACTGCAGTTGGAAGATGCCGCCCACCGCCACTTCCGATTTGCGCTTGGCGTTCTGACGCGTGAGCCAGAGCAATTCGGCGATGCTGTCGCACAACGGCCGAATCAACGCCAGCCAGCTGTTGAATTCCGCGGCGCGTATATCGGCCGGACGATTGAGCCAATAAGAATAGTCCGGCAGATCGAAGTCGCAGGTGCCGCCGGGGATGGCGCTGCGATGTTTCACCGCGCTCAAGAATTCCGAATCGCGCAGCGGCGCCATGAAGTTTCCGCCGATCGACGACAAATCACTGCGCAACTTGACCAGGTTGGACATGAGCGACTTGAGCCGCGCCGGATCGACGCCCGTCTTGCTTTGGTATTCCTTGAGGACGTTGACCTGCCGCTCCAGTTCCTTGAGCACATCGCTGCGCGAGTCGCCGCGCGCGGTGATGGCGAGGATCTCGAGCAAACTGGAGACCGCGGCGCGCGAACTCCAGGGACTTGGGCGACTCGCTGTGATAGGTGGCTTGGGTGTAAAGAAATTCGAGCCGCAGAAATGTGCGCATGCGCTCGTTGAGCGGCTGCTCATAGACGACCGGCGCGGCTTCCGGCTCTTGCTTGGGAGGAAATATCAGGGTAAGAGTTCATGCCCCTATTGTGAGCCAACCTACGCTTCAGGGTAAACCTTGGATTTAGGTTAAATTTCGCGAGGAAGACGATGTTTGCGCAAGCTGTAAATATTGCTCATGCAGGCGATCGACCGCCTGACGCAGTTCCGCGACGCTTCCGGAGTTCAAAAGCACGTCGTCCGCCGCGGCCAAGCGCGCGCGCGGCTCGCCTGCGAGTCGAGAATCAGCGCGGGCCTGCTCAACCGAACTGCCATCGCGCGCTTGCAGACGCTGTATTTGCAGCGTTTCGTCCGCGTCGACCACCAGCACGCGATCAACGCGTTTGTCCGCGCTCCCGCCCTCCACGAGCAAGGGTATTGCCATGATCACGTAAGGGGCCTGCGCTTGCGCGGCCTCGCGTTCCATCTCGGCGCGGATCAAGGGATGGAGGATGGCATCGAGGGCCTGGCGCAAGGATGAGTCGTTGAATATCAGGTCTCGCAGCGCCCGCCGATCGAGCACGGCCGTCGGCGAGGACGCGCGCGACCGAAGCGCTCCACGACCTGTGCGAGCCCCGGGGTGCCGGGCTCAACGACCTTTCGGGATGCCACATCCGCGTCGATCACCGGAACGCCGAGTTCCGCGAAGCGCTGAGTTGCCGTGCTCTTGCCGCTGGCGATGCCGCCGGTGAGGCCGATTCGCAGCGGTCGCGTCATGGATTAATGCTTAAGACCCGACAAGCCGCAGATAGCCGTTGAGCAGCGCAATCGCCGTACATCATGGCGAGCCATCCCGCGGCGGCCAAATAAGGCCCAAAGGGCATGGGGGCCCGCCGATCTCGGCCCTGCAATGCGATCATGAGAATCCCCAGCACGGCGCCGGTGGCGGCAGACAAGACGATAACCAGCGGCAGGACCTTCCAGCCCAGCCAGGCGCCCAGCGCCGCAAACAGCTTGAAGTCTCCATACCCCATGCCTTCCTTGCCGGTAACGAGCTTGAATGCATGAAACACCAGCCAGAGGCTTACATAGCCCGCCGTTGCGCCGATGATGGCATCTTTCGGGGAAACCGGCAACGCCGCGCCCGGGACGTCGGACCGAAGGCAACGGCGGCCACCAGGCCCGCCCACATGAGCGGCAGGGTGATGTTGTCCGGCAGCAGCTGATGATCGATGTCGATGCCGGTCAGTGCAATGAGCGCCCAGGTGACCAGGAGGGCGCAGGCCGCGGGCGTGCCAAAGCCGAAATGCCAGGCCACCCAGGCGGAAAGAACGCCGGTGGCCAGTTCTACCAGCGGATAGCGGGCGGAGATTTTCGCTTTGCAGGAGGCGCAGCGGCCGCGCAGCACCAGCCAGCTGATGCACCGGAATGTTCTGCAGCGCCGTAATGGGCGCTTTGCATTTCGGGCAGGCGGAGCGGGGCGTGCTCAAGGTGAAGCGCTCGAGCGGGGCTGCGGCCGGCGATTCCGCGCCGAGCGGTGACGTCAGCAACGTCGGTCGCCTGCGAGCGCCACTCGCGCTCCAAAATGATGGGAAGGCGGTAAATGACGACGTTGAGAAAGCTGCCGACGAGAAGGCCCAGCAAGAACAGCGACCCGGCGAACGAGCCGGGTCGCTCGACGTACAAGCGCGACCAGGTCGTTCAGCATCGAGCTAAACACGATAGCGGTTGAAGCCGCGACAGCCGACTTAAATCGCTGAGCCGAGTTTGAAGATGGGCAGGTACATCGCGATGACCATGCCGCCGACCAGGACGCCGAGGATCGCCATAATCATGGGCTCCATGAGGCTGGACATACTGTCGACTGCGTTGTCGACTTCTGCTTCGTAGAATTCGGCGACTTTGCCCGACATCGTGTCGAGCGAGCCCGATTCCTCGCCGACAGCGATCATCTGCACCACCATGTTCGGAAACAGGCCCGTGTTTTCCATGGCGCGCTGCAGGCGTTGGCCCGTTGCAACCTCGTCTTTCATGCGCAGACGTGCCTTCTTCATAGACAATATTGCCGGTGGCGCCGGCGACTGATTGCATCGCTTCGACCAAGGGCACACCCGCCGCGAACATGGTTGACAGTGTTCGGGCGAAACGCGCGATCGCCGACTTTGACCAAATCGGTCCGATAATCGGGAATTTCAGCATCACGCGGTCGATGCAGCGAGCGCATATTTCTTGATCGCTTGTGAAAATACAATAAACGCATAGATCGCCGGCACCGACCACAATGAGCATCCATCCAGCCTTGGTGCTGCATGAACTTCGACATGTTCACGACCATTTGCGTGAACGCGGGCAAATCCGCACCGAAGCCTTTGAACAGTGACTTCAAACTGCGGAATTACAAAAATCAACAAGATAACTGATGACAATAACGGCAACAACCAAGACAGCGGTGGGATACAACAGCGCCTTTTTGATTTTCTTCTTCAGCGCTTCGGTTTTTTCTTTGTAGGTCGCAATTTTGTCCAGCAAAGTTTCGAGTGCGCCCGCGTGCTCGCCGGCTTCGACCAAATTCACGAAAAGATCGTCGAAATAGAGCGGATGTTTGGCCAGAGACTCATGCAGCGTGCTGCCGCCCTCGATGTTGGCTCTTAATATCGAGGACCAGCTTCTGCATCGCCGGTTTTTCATGGCCGTTGCCGATGATCTCGAATGCCTGCACCATGGGAATGCCGGCAGACATCATGGTCGCGAGCTGGCGCGCGAATACCGCGATATCTTGCGGCTGAACCTTCCCGCCGCCTCGCACCTCTGCTTTGGGTCTTGACGCGAGTTGGCCGCGACCCCTGCCGCCTTAAATCGGCGCGCAGCGCCTGCTTCATTGGCAGCAAGGGCCTTACCGCGCACTTTGTGGCCGCGCTTGTCCTTGCCCTCCCAAATAAACTGGGTTTCTTTCTTGCTTGCCGTTGCGGATATCGCCATAAATCAGTCCCTCAGCAGCCACTATTCGATGGTGACGCTGTTTACTTCTTCCAAACTCGTCAAACCGGTCTTAACTTTCTCCAATCCCGAACGGCGCAGATTCCAAACGCCGTCCTTGGCGGCTTGATCATTGATGTTCATGGCGCCGCCGCCTTCCATGATGATGCGGCCGATGGTTTCCGTGACCGGCATGACTTGATAGATCCCCAGACGGCCCTTGTAGCCATCCGTGCATTGACCGCAGCCAACCGCCCTGAAGACCCTGATTCCGTTTGCGATGTCGGCCGGCTCGAAGCCTTCTTTTTTCGCGGCTTCAGCGGGGATATCGATGGGTTGTTTGCAGTTACTGCAAAGCTTACGTGCCAGACGCTGCGCGATAATGAGGCTCACGGAGGTGGCGATGGCATAGGGCTTGACGCCCATGTCGACCAAGCGTGTTAGGGTCTGCGGCGCATCATTGGTGTGCAGCGTGGAAAGCACCAAGTGGCCGGTTTGCGCCGCTTTGATGGCGATTTCGGCGGTTTCCAAATCACGGATTTCGCCGACCATGATGACGTCGGGATCTTGGCGCAGAAAGGCGCGCAAGCGCCGATGCAAAAGTGAGCCCGACTTTGTTGTTGACGTTGACCTGATTGATCCCGGGCAAGATTGATTTCGGCCGGGTCTTCGGCGGTCGAGATATTGGTATCTTCGGTATTCAGGATATTCAGCCCCGTATACAGCGATACGGTTTTGCCGCTGCCGGTAGGGCCGGTGACCAAGATCATCCCTTGCGGCTTCGCCAGATACTTGAGGTACAGCTCGCGCTGGAACGGGTTCATATCCCAGCGCGTCGATGCCCAGCATCGCGCTCGAGGGGTCGAGAATACGGGTGACCACCTTCTCGCCGAACAGCGTCGGGCAGGTGCTGACACGGAAATCGATGGCGCGATTCTTGGAAAGCCGCATTTTGATGCGGCCGTCTTGCGGTACGCGGCGCTCGGCAATGTCGAGTCTCGCCATGACTTTGAGTCTGGCCACAATCTTGACGGCCAATTGCACCGGCGGCACGGCCACTTCTTTCAGAACGCCGTCCAAGCGCGTTCGGATACGAAAAAGCTTTTCATAGGGCTCGAAGTGAATATCGGAGGCGCCTTTTTTGATGGCGTCGAGCATGATTTTATTGACGAAACGCACGATCGGGGCGTCTTCGACATCGTCGCGCCCAAGCGCATCTGCATTGGGGTCCTCGTCGCCGCCGGTAACCTCGAGATTTTCAAGGTCGAAGTCATCGTCGGTCAGGCTGGGCATGACCGCTTCGGCCTGATCGATCGCCTTGGTGACCGCAGTCTGCAGCTTGTTGTCCTCGACGACCACGAACTCGATGCTCATCGAGGTCTGGAAGCGGATCTCATCGAGGGCATGCAGATTGGTCGGATCGGCGACAGCCAAGAACAGCGCTTGCCGCGCTTCATCAAGGGCAAGACGCGGTGTTTCTGCATGAGCTTCTCGCTCACCACCCGGACGGCGTCCGGATCGATGGCGACCGCGTCCAAATCCAGCAAGGGCACGCCAAACTCGTTGGAGGCGGAAATGGCAATATCGCGCGCCGTCGCCAGATTCATCGATACCAGGTGGGTGACAAGATTGGCGCGCTTTTCCTTTGCTTTGACAATCGCGTCCTGCATGGCGTTCTCATCCAAGAGGCCATCTTGGACCAGCCGCTGTGCAAGGCCGCCCAGTGCCACACGACTGGTGCCGCCAACCGACGCTATTGCGTTGTCATTCATGGACTTACAGTAAACCCCATGCCGACTCCTAGTCTACTATCCGTAGCTTGCAGAGCAATTGTCAAATCATCCGCGGATAGTCGCACATTGCTGACTGTCCCGCTCGTGACATTGATCGCAAAATGAGCCTTCTTGAGGGTCTATCCGGCAGCCATGCCCCAAAAAAAGAAGCCCCTCCGATGGAGGGGCTTCCGGTGCTGCTTAAGTAGGCGCTCAGTAGCGCCAGCAGCCTATCGTCATTACTTGCAAGACGTCGGAGTGTAACGGCGCCAAAAGCGTGCCGGCGAGCAGTGACCGGCAAGCTGTTGGCGTCGCAGCTGGTGCTGCGTCAAGGTCGCGCAGCGCCCAGTCAATGTTGCCCGCAGACCCAGTCGCAATGCCACTGCCGCCGATCGTATAGGCGTCAAGGTCAACGTTTGAGCCGCAGATCTGAGGCACAACGGCTGAATACGTGACCGTGATGACGCCGCCGAGAGCTGCGACAGCAATCGACTGTCACGTACTTCGTTGACGTCATTGGCTGGCAGCCAGCTGCCGTGTCAGAGCGAGTTACGCCGTTCATGTCACCCGACTGGTAGGCCTCAGACACCGCAGGTCTTCGCCGCATCCGCAAGACCAATACCTTCCGTCACTTTCGCGCGAATGGTGTAGTCCTGATAGGCCGGGATGGCGATCGCGGCCAAAATACCGATGATGGCGACCACGATCATCAATTCGATGAGCGTGAAACCCTTTTGCACTTTCTTAAGCATTTTGACTCCTGATGAATGGACGGGAAACTTTGTTTCTGACAACGGCCTGTGCCGGTGAAGGGAGTAGAGCAAGCGCTATGCCAACCGCTCACTTGCGATATAATGCATTGAAAAATCTGAAATTCATGTCAAACGCAGGTTGCACATTTGACATAGCCGCGTCTTCTTCTGGCGCCACATCGCGCACCTAGCGTCACTCTATGACATTTTTTGTCATTGCCCGCAGCCTTGCTTGGGAATCCTGAGTTCGCCGACATGACCTCTGGTCCGACCGCCGTCAGGGCTTGGCTTAGTGTGGTGATACCGTCGCATCGCGGCGAGCGATGGATCGACAACTCATTGCGATCGATCATGGATGAGGCGGCGGAAGGCATTGAGGTTCTGTTAGTTGACAGCAGTGACACGCCTGCCGCCCGGGACATTGCCCAACGTTATTCGGATCGACTTCACATCCGAATATTCGAGCGCCGCGACCTTCTCACATGGCATGCGAAAACAAATTTCGGCGTGAAAGTGGCCGAATCGGACCATATTTCCTGGCTCGGCGTCGACGACCTTTGGTTGCCGGGACGTGCTGCCGCGGCTCGGGGATGGATCGAGGCTGCTCCGGAAGTGCCTCTGCATTTCGCTGCCAGTGCAATCATCGACAGGGATGGCCGCACAGTGGGGATTTGGCGTTGCCCATTGCCCGCCGGGCGCGCACTTGACTCTACTTTCGTGATCGAGCGGCTCCTCGTTCAAAACTTTGTTGCGGCCCCAGCACCCATTTTTCGCCGGGACGCGTGGTTGAGCTGCGGAGGTTTGGACGAAAACTTATGGTATACGGCAGACTGGGATGCATGGCTCAAGCTTACCGCGTGTGCTCCGACCTATTATCACAATGAAGTCACAGTTGGTTTTCGCATTCACGCAGGCGCCCTAACAGTGACCGGAAGCAGCGATACAGCGGATTTTCGCCTTCAGATGCAAACTGTTCTCGACCGCCACATCTCGAAAATCGGACCGCGCGCAAAGGGCCTCAAGTCCGCTGCACTCGCTTCGATTGACGTTAACGCGGCTCTGGCATCGACGTCAGTCTTCAAACCTGGCGGCTTGATTCGAGCTGCGTATCGGGTCGCGCTGCTGGGTCCCGTCGGAATCAGGCGGTACTTGCGGGATTCGCGGATAGTTGAGCGGGTCGTGCCGCGCGTTAGGGCGAAGCTCGCCGGCCGCTTCTAGGAACATGGGTATCGGCGCCGCAATTCGAAGTCTGTTCGGCCCGTACGAGCGCCATATTAGTGAAGCGTATCGCGCGATATTTCTGAACATCGATGAGTTTGTCGAACAAGTGCGTCGATGGAGTCCGCATCCGTGCAGAATCTTGGAGGTGGGCTGTGGTGAAGGAGCGGTGACCGAGCGCCTGCGTTCGGCGTTTCCCGGCGCCCACATTACCGCTATCGACGTAACTTCGCGTATCGGGCGGCTTTATCAAGGACCGCGGGCCGGCGTTTGTTTCACTCGCTGCCAAATACAGGATTTAACCGAATCGAAAGTGGAACCATTTGATCTCGTAGTGCTTTGTGATGTTTTGCACCACGTTCCGCTCGGTTCGAGACAGGGATTGCTCGATGCGATACGTGCGGCGCTCGCAATGCATGGAAGCTT
Organism: uncultured Gammaproteobacteria bacterium; assembly: GCA_963721095.1. Lineage (GTDB taxonomy): Bacteria > Pseudomonadota > Gammaproteobacteria > Steroidobacterales > Steroidobacteraceae > Bog-1198. The sequence goes on from CAVRHU010000007.1 coordinate 275,620, forward strand.
AATTTTCAAGGATTGGCAGCCTAGCAGCACTCCAATCCATTGGCTCTGCTACGCCTCAGACCGGTGGCTCACAGGAGATCGCGTCGGCTACATGACAAGTGAGGAGATGCGGCAACATTTGAAATCGACCTTCGGTGCGGGCGCACTGGTGGGCGAGACCCGGGTGGGTCCGCGGTGGAATAACCTTGCGATCCTAGTTCGACCGTGACCATGAGCGTCGCGGCTCCGCGTTTGTTCCGGTGTCATGGCCTGGACGAGTCAGCCTAAACCGCTGCTGCTCACGCAAACTATCCCGGCCGTCAGCAAAGCGATACCGAACCACTGCAAATAACTAAGTGACTCGCCGTAGAGAGTCCAGGCACAAAGCGGCATTAGGATATAGAAGCCGGCACCGACGCTCGCGGTGGCAACGCCGAGCTTCTCCCGAGATATCAGTATCATCCACAGAAGGTAGCCAAAACCTTGAACAGCAATGGACGTGTATATCCACGGAGAGGTGGCGGCGCCCAAGAAAAACTTCGGCATCGTCGATAGCGCTGCTCGGCCGCCCAAAGCGATGAGCGCGCGCTTGAGCAGCAATTGTCCGGCGACAGCATTTACGGTTATCAGCACAATCAACCATTTAGTCGGCATAGCAAGCGTCCGGGTTCGAGGCGTAGTCGTCACTCAATTTCTATAAAGCCAAGCAAGAAGCCACCGAATACGATTTGCGCGCCGATGGCTAACGTTGCAACCGATGGAATGGTGATTCGCATCATTTCGCTCGGTACTAATGCCCCGAAAGACGTATGCCCCCATTTCAGGATTGCATAAAGCGCACCGGCCGCACCCGCGGCCACTAGGGCTACGCCGAAAACAATCGCGCCCGCGCTTGACGCAAAGCCTGACAGCCGATCGGCGAATCCCCGCGAGACCTGCAGACTCATTTTTTTGGCGAACGCCATCGCGAACAGTCCGAAAAACGTGAGCTGCACGCCAACAGTTGCCGCGATCGAAAAGTAGAGGAGTGCATTTATATCCATCGTAAGTAGCCCGGGAACGCGAATTGGTGCTTTTGTTAAGGTGGATGCGCCCATCAATCCGAAAAGTGCCAGTGCCAATCCCGGATATAGGAAAAGCCACTGTGGGCTGCGAATCAACATGAAGCGAAGGTGTCGCCATCCATCTCTCCATGGCCGCAAATGTGGCCGCCGCTGTCGACCATCGCGATTCAGTGCAACGGGCACCTCAGTGATTCTGAGCTGAGCAAGGGAGGCCTTGACCACCATTTCGCTCGCAAACTCCATTCCTGGCGATCGAAGTTTCAAATCAAGAATTGCCTGGCGGTCAAAACCGCGCAATCCGCAATGAAAATCACCGACGGGCGATGAGAAGAGCCTTCGACCGATAAATGAAAGCACTGGGTTCCCAAAATAGCGATGGAGCGCCGGCATAGCGCCGGGCATGATGCTTCCTGTGAAACGATTGCCAATCACTAATTTAGATCCGCCCCTCAATTCTTTGAGAAAGCCATCCAGGTTCGCGAAATCGTACGAATCATCCGCATCAGCCATGATTACAAAGCGGCCCTTTGCTGACTCGATGCCGCCAATGAGGGCGGCACCATAGCCCCGATGAGAAATTTGAATAACGCGGGCTCCGGCGGCCAGAGCCAAGTCCTGCGAACCATCGGTCGAGCCATTGTCGGCGAGCAAGACCTCGCCAAAGATGCCCCTATTCTGCAAAAAAGTTTGCGCCTTTTGAATGCATCTCAGAACCGTCAATGCCTCGTTCAGGCAAGGCATCAGTATCGTCAATTCCACGACAAACTCATACGATGTGGATACCTGGTCCTAGAACGCCGACGCACGCTTGTGCGAATACTATTCGATTCCGAGTTTCTTGACCCGATACCGCAAGGCACGAAACGACATCCCCAACACTTTGGCGGCCGCCGTTTTGTTGTAGCGCGTCTGTTCCAGCGCCTTGAGGATGGCCTCGCGCTCGATATCCTCCAGATGATCGCCCAGCGCTGCCGCCACTTGGAGCGTTCGCGACTCGAGCGGCGCCGCCGGGGGTTGGCCGCAGTTGGATATCGGCCGCGCAGACTTCGCCGCCGGTACTCAAAGTAATCGCCCGCTCCAGATGTTCTCGAGTTCGCGCACATTGCCGGGAAATGCATATGCCTCGAAGCGCGGCCAACGCATCTTTGCCCAGCCGGCGGGCGATTTTCATGCGTCGTCCCAATCGTCGCAGCACCGCTTCTGCAAGTTCAGGCACGTCCTCCGGCTGCTCTCGCAAGGAGGGCACTCGTAGCTCGATAACGTTAACGCGATAGAACAGGTCCTCCCGGAATTTTCCTTCGGCGACCAACTGCGAAAGAATCTTGTGCGTGGCAGACAGGATCCGCACGTCGATGCCAACTTCCTGTTGTTCGCCAATGGGACGAACGGATTTTTCCTGAATGACGCGCAACAGTTTGACCTGCATGTGCAGCGGCAAGTCGGCTATTTCATCCAGAAACAGGGTGCCGCCTTCGGCCGATTGTATAAGGCCCTTCTTATCGCTAAACGCGCCGGTGAAGCTGCCGCGCTTATGGCCAAATAGTTCGCTTTCCATGAGCTCCGTCGGAATGGCCCCGCAATTGACGGGCACAAAAGCGCCGTCACGACGCGGGCCGGATTCATGGATGAGCTTTGCGACCAATTCCTTTCCTGTACCGGACTCGCCGAAAATATGTACGGGTGCCTGGCTGCGCGCGACGCGCGCGATCATTTCGCGCAAGTGTTCCATTGCCGTCGACGTTCCAAGCAGACGCGGGCCGAATACGCTGGTATCGTTGTCCGCAGTCCCCGAAAATTTGATAGCGGCGGCCACTAATTTGCGCAGTCCGGCGAGATCCAAGGGCTTCGAGACAAAATCGAAGGCGCCCAGTTTGAGCGCACGCACCGCGGTCTCCATATTGCCATGCGCGGTAATCACCGCGACCGGAACGCTCGGGTGAGTATTGCTGCATCCACTGCACCAGCTCCAAGCCATCGCCATCGGGAAGCTGCATGTCGGTCAAGCACAAATCGAACTGCTCGCTTTAAGCAAGCGTTGTGCCATGGCCACGGTGTTTGCAGTACGCGGGTTCAAGTCCATGCGTTGCAAGGTAATAGACAGCAATTCGCACAAATCCGGCTCGTCATCGACGATAAGAACAGCGGGTTTTGGCATGGCCTATTGTAGCGCTAGCGGAGAACTCTGCGCGCCGTGTGCGGGTCGCGCCACATCATCGAGGATTCGGAGCGAACCAATCTCTTCGTGATACTCACCCTCGGCATTGATGCGCCAGATATCCGACTTGCCCCCCCCGCCATTGATCATCGAGCTGACCGCGCTGCATTGGCCGCCAGCATGGAGTGATCTTGATTGTTGTACCGATGCATGCCGTTTCTGCCGACGGGATAAAGATTTGAGAACTGATCCAAGTAGGCGCGCAGCGTGTCGAACTCGCCATACGTCCCGAAGTAGGCGGGGTATGCCTTGGGGACTCGAACCAAAGTGCCGTCGATCACATCTCTGCGATCGATCAGCCCGATTTTCTCCAGCTCGGCGGCCGCAAAGTCGATGAACCGGCCATTGTCCATGGACCAAAGGTCATCGCCCTCGCGGCAGAAATACTCCAGCCCCAGCCAGATCGTATCCGGGATCGGCGACCAAAGCCGGGCTCCAATTGTTGAAGACTTGCAGCCGGCCGATTCTTACGTCCGGCTCTTGGATGTAAATCCAATTGTCCGGCGGCATGCCGTTGGACTGCGACGATCGCCGCCGGTCGTGCTGCCGGAGTTCATTCGGCGCAGCAGCAGGCCGACGGTCATGAAGTCGCGGTACGGAAGGCGCTCGGCAATCCGTCGAGACTTTGCGATCGTCCGGCGGTTGAAGGAATGCGATGAGGTCGCGGACCGGCATCGTCGAAATGAAATAGTCGCAAGGCAACCCGTTGGACCGATCCTGTCGGCTTCGTCCAACACATTCACCGCCGTGACGTGTGCGCCGTCGCGCTCGACCCCGACTATGCGGTGGCGAAGATGGATCTGTCCGCCGCGCTCCGCACTCGCCGTGCCACTTCCTCCCACATTTGACCGGGTCCGAATTTGGGATAGAGAAATCGCTCGATGAGACTGGTTTCGGTGCTGCTTTTGAGCGGTGTCCGCCGAATTGCGAAACGGACTCGCAAGCGCATGCGCAAGCGCCTTTGCGACCGACAAGCCTTTGATGCGCTGCGCGCCCCATTCCGCGGAAATCTCACGGCAGGCACGCCCCATACTTTCTCGGTATAGTCCTTGAAGAACGTGCGATACAGGCGAGTCCCGAATCGATTGATGAGAAAATCTTCCAGGGTGATTTCGGGCGATCGCTTGTACAGAGCTTGCGATGCCCGTAGCTCAAGCCGATCTGCAACGCCTCCGACATGCCCAAATTCTTGAAGGTGCGCGCATTCAGCGCAAGCGGATAATCGAAAAAGCGGCGCCGATAGAAGATACGGGAGAGACGCCGCCGAACCAGCATGACGGCTTCCGGCGAGGCGGGCCTAGAATCTCAGGCGTCAAGTCGCGCGATTGACCTTGATAATGGATCCGCAGCGGGCTCGCTGATGGTGTTGCCTTCGCGGCGACCGGCAAGATCTCTTGCCACCAGCGCATGACCCAGTCCGATTTGGAAAAGAATCGGTGGCCGCCGAGATCCATGCGATTGCCGCGGTATTTGACGGTCTTGGAGATTCCGCCCACCTGAGCATCGGCTTCGAACACGAGGGGGTGATATCGGACCGCCGCAGGAGCTCGAGCGCCGCGGTCAATCCGGCAGGTCCGGCGCCGGCAATGACGGCGATCTTTTTGGGTCTCGTCATGTAGAGCCGCTCAAGTGGGTACTCGATCGCACGCGGGCAATCGTAGAGATTCCAATCCTTCCATGCGCCAACGTGTTCGTGCCGTAGCGGATCAAATCCAACATTCTGGGGGGAAATGACGAACCCAAGCTGCGGATCCCCGCAGACCTGCATGAGGGTTTCTAGGGTAAGCGGCCGGGTAGGCGCATTGCCCGGCTTACCTGCACTGAGGTTCTTGGACAGAATCTTCCACGTGGGGTCGGTGAGCGGAAGTAAAACCTCTGATCTGCGCCGGACTTCCAGAGCAGTCTGCCGCGAAAAGACGACGCCAGCGGATTGGTCGAGTGCTAAGTAGTTCGGGCGCTCCAAAGTAAACCATACGAAGGTACCAACATCGCGAGTCGGTGCAACAAACACAGCACTCGTCTCCGGAATCGCTGCTCGCCAGTCCAAAAACTCTTTGATGCCCGACTCAGATCTGACGAGGCGAGCTTGTTTGAACGATGCCGGAATGATAAGCATCAACAATGCCAATAGGGCTGCGCAAACGCTAGTTGGCGCCCACACACTTCGCGAATCTCGGAGCCAGCAGCAAAGAAATACAAAAATGGATGCTGCAGAAATTTTCACCGCAACGAGGCTTCCAATTTCGTTGAAGGCAAACTCAGGGTGTCCCGCAGCCGGGCTCTGGGGAATTGCTGTCCAGTAACTAATGTCTGCCCAAGCCACTGCCGCGATTCCAATGATCATAGCCATGCATCGAAGATAGGGAATTGCTCGATGGCTGATATGTCTTCGCAGCGACCACAAAATCAGCGCCAAGAAAACACAGGCAGTTCCGCCTGCCGGGACTATCCAGCCGACCAGAAGCAGCGCCACACAGAATTGTCGGCATTTTTGATCGTTCCAGACTCGCAAAATCGTCGCAGGCAACAATAGAACGCTGATCAAGCAGGCTATCCATACCCAGCGCCATGCCTGGCCCTGCACCAATATGGCCACGGGTTGAACAAGATCGGCAATAAGCGCCACCGCCAATCCCGCGCCGCCGACCAGTATGGCCGAGACGCAGAATCTGTACACTCGGTCGTCCCCAAGGACTGCCGAAACGAAAACCAAATAAGCCAACGGTCGTATGTTCGTGTCCCAATCGTGCACCGACCAAAGTTTAGGGAATAGAAATTGGGAGCGTTCCGTAACTACTCCCAACCAATCTTTATCCATGACGACAAATAAGTGCGCGAGCGGCGGCAGAGCCGCAGCGAAAAGCGCGATGGCAAGCGCCAAGACCAACCCGAAGATCGTGCCGCTTAGGCTGATGCTGAATGGCAGCGAAATGCAGGCCAACAGAAAAAGCCCAGGGAACGCCATGATGGGATGGATGATCGACGCCACCACTGCGATCAATAGAGCCACACTCCGCATTCCGCGTGCATGGAGAGCGAAGGCGGCAATGATCAAGGCTTGGGCAGGTAGGCGAGCGGTCAAGTATTGCTCGGACAAGCGAAATACCCCGGAGCCACCATAGTCTGCAGAAATAAGTATCAGAGAGAGGACAGCCAACCACGCCATACGGCGATTGGTAATCGCCGCCGCTAAGTTCCAGGCGGCGACGAAAAACACGATCGTAAAAAGCAGGGTCAGTAGGCGAGCCGCTTGATCCAGGCCAAACCACGTGACGAACGACGCATAAAAAGGGGAGAAAACAGTGAAGTGGTCTTGCGAAGACCCCTGCAGATAAAGGTCAGTGGAGAGCGCGGTGTGGAGTCTTGCCAGCGCCTGAAACGCATAGATCTGTGCGTCGCCGACAAGACCCTGATATCCGCGCACCACGAGCCAAATCGTCAGGAGCATCAGCGCGGACGTCAGCTCGAGGAGATTGCTTCGGAATACTTTGTCCATCGAATGCATTAATGCATCTGTTGTGTAAACATCGCATTATGACCGAAACGCGCGAGATAGGTCGACGCACCCTATGGCTGGGGATTTTGTCTGGTGTGATATGTCTTGCGTATTTTCAAATGCTCGACCGCATTCTCTTTTCGAGCACGAGTTTCTCGCCGATTTTCCGATTTCTTCTGACGCTTGACGCATCGACCGCGTGGATTGCAGCGGCGATTTGTTTTTTGGCTGCACTTTGGAATCGGCCGGCACCTATACAAAGACTGGTGGCTGTTTTAGGTGAACGTCCTTTGTGGGTAGCCTCGATATGCGCGATATTCCTAGCAGCGGGCACAATAGGGGTGTATTGCGATTACCCGCTGTCAATGGACGAATATTCGGCGGTATTTCAATCCAAAATTTTCGCGTCCGGGCATCTGTCCGCGCAACTGCCACCGAATTACGTCGATTGGATGGTCGTGAGGGGCTTCAACGGCGAATTCCTCATCGCGTCGCACGAAACAGGCAGGGTCATTGAGAAGTTTTGGCCTGGATTTGCCTTGCTGTTGGCGCCTTTTAATTTCTTCATGCACATTGGCTGTGCAATGCACTGCTCGCGGGGGTTTCGCTGATACTGATTTATTCGATAACCCAACAAATCACCGAGGACAAACGCGCGGCCGGTTGGGCAATGCTGTTCGCAGTTGCCTCCGGCGGGTTCGTTGCAGAAGCTATTTCGTATTATTCTATGCAGGCGCATCTTACGGCAAATCTATTGTTTGCGGCGCTGCTGCTTCGGCCGAGTCGGTATCGTGCTTTTGGCGCGGGCCTCGTAGGTTCGTTGGCCTTGATACTTCATAACCCCGTGCCGCACGCCTTGTTCGCAATTCCTTGGTTGACGGCCATGATGATCGATCGAGGACAGTGGCGATATTTGCCGTCATTGTTGCTCGGTTATTTGCCTGGGATCGTCCTCGGTTTGAGCTGGGTCGCTTTTCGCGCGGATATTGCATCTGCCGCCCAAGACTTGTCCGGGTTCAGCGGCATAGCCAGCGGCGTATTTACCTGGCCCAACGAGGCAGTACTGAATATGCGCGCGGCGTCGTTCGTTAAAATGTGGCTTTGGGCGGTCCCCTGCCTGTTTGTGTTTGCGCTCGCAGGGTTCGTACGTTGCGGCGCAGACACGCGCGTGCGCCTGTTGGCCTCGTCGGCGATTCTAACTTTCGCCGGATATTTCTTCGTCACGTTCGACCAGGGTCACGGGTGGGGAAATCGGTATTTCCATTTCGCTCGGGGCGTCATTCCGATTCTGGCAGCTTGCGCGATGACCGGTACACCAGAGCCGAATCAAAGGCGTGTTTCTTTTGCGGGTGCGGCCGCCATCTTGAATTTGCTGTGATCGTCCATTTCAGATGAATCAGATCGAAGGTTTCATCTCTCGGCACATGGCGCAACTCGCTCCGCCGAGAAGGCCAGGGAACAATGTCTATTTTGTTCACCCCCGGGATGGCTTCTATCTGGCAGACATGGTTCAGATCGATCCATTCTTGCGGGATCCGGACTTATTTCTCGCCAGTCGCGGAACTGAAATGGATTCGGAAATGATCTTCAAGAACTGGCCGAACGCGGTCAACGTCGGCAGTGATCGATCCTATGATCACTGGTATCTAGGCCCGGAAGAACACCGAATTTCGATCCCCGGCGAGCCCAAGATGAGGTTCGTGCTGCGAGGCATCTCTGAGTGATTTCGCGTCTCGCGGCTGGTCGCTTTTACGAATTCAAGGCCGTAAGGCCACGTAACGGCCCCAGGAATTTCTCGTAATTTTGCCATCGCTCCACGGAGTTTGGGAATATTTTTTGTCGGACCTGCCAGTAACTGGCAGTCGCGACTTGCCGTTTGGTGTCGTGAAATTGCAGGCACCGAGCGTCCCATTCGAAACCCAGGAAATCCAGAACCCTGCGCGTCCATGCTCATGGCCTGCGACAAATTCCTCATACGGTACTTCAAGCACAGTTCCCTTAGGAAGCACGGATAGCCAGTGAGAAATCAGCCGGTGGTGTTCACGGTAGTAGTGCTCAAGGTCAGATAAGTCCATGGTAAACCCATGGGATGGCAGCAGCTGCTGAAAATAACAGGAGAGGCACGTATCGATCGGGTTTCGCCGCATATACATGATGCGGGCATTCGGAAAGGCCGAATGAATGATGCCAAGATAGTCCGAATTGACCGGCGCCTTGTCCACGACTCGCAGTGCATCCGAGGAATTGTCGGATAAAACGCGAAAATACTCCCGGCCAATTCTTTAAGTACCGATTCGCCCAGCAGGCCACTCCTCGCGATTGCTTCGCTGGCGCTTACCGCATCGCTCCAAAAACCTAGTTCACCTGCCCCAATCGCCGCAAGGTGCGATGCGAGTATCTGTTCGACCAGAGATGTACCGGAGCGCATCATTCCAACGACAAAGACCGGCTCGTGGAATCCGAGGATCCGACCTGCGCAGAAAGATTTCCTCTAGTGTAGACGCGCTTTAAATCGTTAACGAAACCGGTTCGAGCCTTCCGATCGTATGGGTCCGCCAGGGTCTTCTGCAGTTCGTTCGCGCGTTTGTAGTGCTCAAAGGCTCGCGCGAAGTCGCCAACATCGTCGCAATATTTTCCAAGTGCAAAACGCAGGTCGGCCTCATCCAAGGGCGCGATGCCGCTCGCTGCCAACAATTCCGCACGATTCAGCCAAGTCAGATCAGAGGATTGCATATTTCGAAGGCCCGCAAGAGCCGCCAATGGGCCCGGCATTTTCGGCTTGAGTTCAAGTGCCCGGGTGAACATCGCCTCGGCTTCATCGAAACGGCCCTCAAATCTGGCGACTTGACCGATGCCATATGTCGCCTCGGCACTTTGCGGCACTACTTTCAGTGCTTTTTGAAAGCGAGCTCTGGCCTCGCGCGAGCGCCCGAGCAGAGCAAACGTCAAGCCAAGATTAATTTGGGCGTCTACGTGCCTCGGCTTAAGTTTAAGAGCGCGCCGCAATAAATTCTCGGCATCCTCAAGTTCGCCCATCCATAGAACAAAATGCCCAGATTGCTCAGCGCATCGGGACTATTTGGTTGAATCGCAATCGTGACGAAGAAAATGGCCGCCTTCCTTATAACGCCCTATTTTGCAAAAGGCCGCTCCGAAATTCGTAATGCCATCGGCATGATCGGGCCGGATGGCAATTAATTGCTGATAGTGAGCAATCGCCTCATCAAATGCGCCTTGCGCAAACCATTTGTTGCCTCGAACAAAAAGATGTTTGACATTAACAGCATTCGCCGACTCGCACGTCTTAGCGGCCGGCTGACCGGCAAATGTATAGGGCTCCTTCCTCGACAAATGCATCAAAAAGATTTCAGTTATCTGATCGGCTGCGGTCGGGGCAACCCCGTGATCGAGCAATCCCCATTTGAAGGAATTGGCGAACTTTGCGCGTTTGTAGATATTTAGTCGAAGCGAGAGGACTTCGTTGGCGCCACGCCGAATTAACTCCGCAAGTGCTTTATCTCCTTTCGCCGGCAGCGTTGCCTTTCCTAGCCGAATCCGTCGCTAGAAAAGGTGCAACTTGGTTTGCTAGCGCGGTACCGATGTCGGTGGCTTGGCGCGAGTTGAACCACTGAAACTTCATAATTCGAAGCCCGCCCTCAAGTTGCGGTTTACCAAGCCGAAAAGCCAATTTAAGAGAGTGTTTTCTTGGCACCAAGATATCAAATCGGCGAGCCGAATATGTTAATTGGTGCAAACTTTCCGAATAAAGATGGGTGGTTTAAATTTTTCGGGCCACCGTTGTCTGGTGGAATGACCGCTGGTGCTTTGGGCAAGGCGGTCATTCCTCCCAGCGTTGCGGATCGCTAAAAACAATCCTGAAAGATGCTGCCACCGCCGCTCCCGCGGTTCGTACAGCAGGATCGCGCGATTGAGCTGACACAGTTCGCGCGCTATAAACAACCCAAGTCCGGTACCACCCTTTCGGCCCGTAAAAAACGGCTCGAAAATGCGGTCCACCGATTGCGGCTCGATGCCTGGTCCGCGATTCGAGACTTCCAAGTAAGGCCGATTGCTCGGATTCAGGCGACCGAGTTTGATCTCGAAGCTCATGCCGTCGATAGCTTCGCCATACTTCATGGCGTTGTCGCATAAATTCCAAGCCACTTGATGAAGATGGCTGGGGTCAAATCGCACTTCCAAATCATCGTTCGCTCTCGTGAACACCGATCTGAGCTTCGCGAACCTGCATGGTCTCGCAGAATTCTTCCAGGAAATCCTCGAGCCAATCGCCGAGCAACAGCCGGGTAGGCTTGGTGGCTTCGCGGCGCGACAGCTGCAGCACATTGTTGATGATGGTGCTGACGCGTTCGGAATTGCTTTGAATGATATCGGTCAACCTGCGCTCGTCCGGGCCGATCTGCGGGCTTTCGGCAAGAAGCTGGCCGGCATGGCTCATCGCGCCGACGGGATTGCTGATTTCGTGGGCGATACTGGCCGAAAGCCTGCCGAGCGCCGCGAGCTTGCCTTGCTGGACACGTTCCGCCATGAGACTCGTGTCTTCGAGAAAAATCAACGTGGGACCGGGCTCTTCGCCCAGCGGCGCAAAATGCGGTTGAATAACGCGCGCGCCGTCCGCCGCGACGAAGCTCGAAGGCGAATCTTTGCTTTGATCGCGCTGCCGCCACGTTGACAACGAATACAGCAGGCGCGGCGAAACCTCGCCAACCAAGGCACCGGGGACCGCGTGATTGTCGCCGAGAATTTCCGCCGCCGACTCGTTGATCAGCCGAATTGTGTCGGCTGCATCCACGACCAAAAGGCTTTCACGCAAATGCTGCACGATGTATTGGGAAAGTTCCGCAAGGTTCGCGAGATCGACATCTTTTTGCCGGACCAAAGCTTCGCTTTCGCGCATATGGCCCGCTGCATACGATGCGGCGCCGCAGTCACAAAGAGCACGGCGCCGAGCAATCCCGCGGTGGCATACGAATTGATGTCGGTGATGCCGCCGAGTTGCTGCACAGATGGTGTCGACGAGGATTGCGATGGCGGCGATCGCCGCCAAGAAAAGTGCGCTGCGCGGCGGCAGCAGGAATGCCAGACGCGCCCACCGGCACCAAGAACAATACCCCGAGTCCACTGGCGACGCCGCCGCAGGTATGCAAGAGCAAAATCAGAACAAACATATCGACCGCCGCCTGCAGGATAGTTTGGACTGTGCGCACTTGCCAGCCGCTGACGCACGAAGACAACGCTTACGAGGCCAAAACAAAAATAAAATACGGTGGCGCCGAAGAATAATTGACGGGAGTAAACGGCGAAGCCGCGCGCGCCGCCCAAAAAATACAGACCGAGCAGAACCAGGGGTACCAAAACCCTGATACAAATTGAGGACCGCGAGCACCCGCCAGACCATTCCGGGGTCGCGGCTGCGATGTGGTCCATTCGTCGATCGAATTGGCGATTCAATTTCGTTATATCTCCGCTGCTTTGCGCTGCCCTTAAGCTTAATTCAGAATAGCGCGCCTTACGCGACCGGATCGGCACTTAGGGACAATTCATGAATCTGCACGAGTATCAATCGAAGGAATTGTTCGCGAGGTACGCCATCCCCATCCCTGAGGGCCGCGTCGCTAACTCGCCTGAGGCGGCCGTGGCGGCCGCCCAGGCTCTTGGCGGATCATTGTGGGTGGTGAAAGCCCAGGTTCACGCGGGCGGCCGGGGCAAAGCGGGCGGCGTCAAAATCGTCAAGGACTTGGAGGCGGTTCGATCCGCCGCAAAGGCGATGCTCGGAACCACGCTGGTTACGCATCAGACCGGGCCGGCGGGGTTGCCGGTGAATCTGGTCTATGTGGAAGTCGGCTCCAAGATCTCGCGCGAGATTTACTTAAGCTTGGTGTTGAATCGGGATGCGGGACGATTGGCTTTCGTGGCGTCTGCCGCCGGTGGCATGGACATTGAAGAGGTCGCGGAGCATGCGCCCGACAAGATTCTCCGCATCACCGTAAATCCCACGGCGGGGCTGCAGGATTTCCAGTGCCGCCAGTTGGCCTTCGCATTGGGATTCAAGGGCCCCCAGATCGCGCAGTTCGGCAAAATTTCTCACGCGATTTACAAACTGTATTTGGAGCAGGACGCCAGCCTGGTCGAGGTCAATCCGCTGATTGTTACCGCGGACGGTGACCTTCGGGCCTTGGATGCCAAAATCAACATCGAAGACAACGCGTTGTTTCGGCATAAGGATTTGGCCGCGTGGCGCGATCCCTCGCAAGAGGATCCCATGGAGCGCAAGGCGGCCGAGCATGACCTGAACTATGTGTCGCTCGACGGCAATATCGCCTGCATGGTGAACGGCGCCGGGCTTGCCATGGCGACGATGGACTTGATTCAACTGCATGGCGGCAAGCCGGCGAATTTCCTGGATGTGGGCGGGGGCGCGACCAAGGAGCGCGTCGCCGCGGCGTTTAAGCTCATCCTCTCGAATCCGAAGGTCAGCGCGATTCTGATCAATATCTTCGGCGGCATCGTCCGCTGCGACATCATAGCCGAGGGCATAATCGCGGCCGTCAAGGAGGTTGGCGTCAGTATGCCGATCATCGTGCGGCTCGAAGGGACGAACGCCGTCCTCGCCCGGCAGATGCTGGCGAGCAGCGGTCTCGCGCTCACGCCCGCGGATGATCTGACGGATGCCGCCGTGAAAGCCGTGCGGATGGCGGGGACTCAGTCATGAGCATTCTCGTCAACCGGAATACCAAAGTGATTTGCCAGGGCTTTACGGGTAAACAGGGCACCTTCCACTCCGAGCAATGCCTGGCGTACGGCACGAAGTTGGTGGGCGGAGTCACCCCGGGGCGCGGCGGCGAAACGCACCTCGGGTTGCCGGTGTTTGACACGGCACAACAGGCGATCGCCAAAACAGGCGCGACGGTGAGCATGATCTACGTGCCTGCACCCTTCGCCGCGGATGCCATCCTGGAGGCCGCGGACGCCGGCGTGGAATTGATCGTCTGTATCACCGAGGGCATTCCCGTGAATGATATGGTGCGCGTCAAGGCAACGCTTGCCGACTACAAGACTCGGCTCATCGGTCCGAATTGTCCCGGCATTATCACGCCCGAGGAATGCAAGATCGGCATCATGCCGGGATTCATCCATAAGAAGGGGCGGGTGGGCATTGTTTCTCGTTCCGGAACCCTCACCTATGAGGCCGTGTTCCAAACCACGAATAATGGCCTGGGTCAGAGCACCTGTGTGGGCATAGGCGGGGACCCGGTGCGCGGCATGAACTTCATCGATGTCCTGCGCTTGTTCGAGAACGATGAGCAAACCGAGGGCATCGTGATGGTGGGCGAAATCGGCGGCAGCGACGAAGAGGCGGCCGCAGTGTTCATCCGCGAGTACGTCAGCAAACCGGTGGTTGCCTACATTGCCGGCGTTGCCGCGCCGCCCGGCAAGCGAATGGGCCATGCCGGGGCAATCGTGGCCGGAGGCAAGGGCACGGCGGCCGCAAAATTCGAGGCGCTCGAGGCGGCGGGAATCACGACGGTGCGCTCGCCGGCCGAGATGGGCGCCGCGATCGCCGAGCGGCTCAAATGAGGGAATGGTCGTGAAGGTCCCGACGCCGCAGGTCCGCTGTGTGATGGCTCAACTCAATTTGGTGGTCGGCGACGTCGACGGCAATACGTCGCGCATCGTCACCGCCGCCAACGAAGCCAGAGACCGGTATAGAGCGGATGTGGTCATGGTGCCGGAGCTCGCGGTATCCGGTTATCCCCCCGAAGATCTTCTGTTTCATTCGGGCATGCGCCTCCAAGTGGCGCGCTCGCTGGAGCGCCTCAAAAACGAAGTGCGCGGGATCACCCTGATCGCAGGCTACCCCGAATACTCGGAGGCCAAGATTTTCAATTCGGCCATTGTGATTCGCGACGGCAAGGTGCTGGCCAACCATCGCAAGGCGTGCCTGCCGAACTATCGGGTTTTCGACGAAAAGCGCTATTTCACGCCGGGTACGGATCCGACGATCATCGAGATCAACGGCATGAGGGCGGGAGTCTTGGTTTGCGAGGATGCCTGGGATTCGGCGCCCGCGCGTCAGGCGCGTGAGATGGGGGCGCAGGTATTGCTGATCATCAATGCCTCTCCCTATGAGGTCGACAAGCAGAGCATGCGCGAGCAACAGGTCGTTCGACAGCGGATCCAAGAAACCGGCATCCCCGTGGTGTTCTGCAATTTGATCGGCGGCCAGGATGAGCTGGTGTTTGACGGCAATTCCTTTGTCATGGACGCCGAAGGTACTGTGACGCAACGCGCGCCTGCCTTTACCGAGGGCCTGTATGTGGTTGATCTTGGACTCAATGCCTCCGGTACGGTTCGCCCCATTCCATCCGAGCTTGCGCCTCTGCAAGGTCAGGAGGAGAGCGTGTACGGTGCGCTGGTGCAGGGCACCCGTGACTACGTCACCAAGCACCGCTTTCCGGGTGTCGTCATGGGATTGTCAGGCGGCATCGATTCCGCGCTCACGCTGGTTATCGCAGTGGACGCCTTGGGCGCGGAACGGGTCCATTCGGTGGCGATGCCCTCGCGTTACACCTCGCAAATGAGCAAGGAGGACGCCGCGCTGCAGGCCAAGAATTTGCACGTCAAGCACAGCGAAATTTCCATCGAAGGCATGTTCGAGGCGACCTTGGCGGCCTTGCAGCACGAGTTCGCGGGGCGCGCACCGGATACCGCGGAGGAAAACATCCAATCGCGCTGCCGTGGCGTGCTGCTCATGGGCATTTCCAACAAGACCGGCAAGATGCTGCTCACCACCGGCAATAAAAGCGAAATGGCGGTGGGCTATGCCACTCTTTACGGCGACATGGCCGGGGGATTCGCCCCCATCAAGGACTGCAGCAAGCAATTGGTTTATCGTTTGTGCCGCTGGCGAAACGCACAGTCCGAGGTGATTCCCGCGCGCGTCATCGACCGGCCGCCCTCGGCCGAGCTGCGTTTCGATCAGAAGGACACCGACAGCTTGCCGCCGTATGAAATTCTCGACCCGATACTCGAGGCGTTTATCGAAGAGGACTTGTCGGTCGATCAAATCGCCGCGCGCGGTTTCGATCGAGCCACCGTGGGACGCATCTTGGATCTAGTGAAGCGCAATGAATACAAGCGGCGCCAGGCGCCACCGGGCGTGCGCGTGAGCGGGCGGGCCTTCGGCCGCGATTGGCGCTATCCCATTACCAGCGGCTACAAGTCGCATTAGCGTTTGAACCGAAGCCTATAAAATGCGCTGATACCAGTGCTTTTTCGGCTCGAGGCTTTTTAAAGGACCGGGGTAATTATCCGCGTAGACTCGTTCGGCGTTTTTTGCCAGATCTACCATATTGAGATCGTAGTAGGCGGCAATGATGACGCGCATCGAGCCCTTGACCGCGGGCGCCCCGTCATAGTTTTCCACGCAGTACTTGGCACGGTTGAGCGCGCCGACATAGGCGCCGCGGCGCATGTAGTACAGCGCGACGTGTAATTCGAAATCGGCCAGGCGGTTGCGCAGAAAAACCATGCGCTGTTGAGCGTCCCCGACATACTGGCTGTGCGGAAACTTCTCGATGAGCTGCTGCAGGGCATCGAAAGATTTTTTGGCGTTCACCGGCGGTCGCTGCGATAGGTCGACGCGAAAGCGCCGTTCCAGCCAATTCGTTTGACGTTCGAAGTAGACCAGCCCTTTCATGTAGTAGGCGTAGTCGACGCGCGGATTGGTTGGATTTTCACGGATGAACGTATCGGCAGCGTCGATTGCCGGATCGACCTCGTGATTCTTGTAATAGGCGAAAATCAAGTCCAGCTGTGCCTGGCGAGCGGGCTCGCTGAATGGGAAACGCGATTGGAGCGCTTCGAGCTGCTTGACCGCTTCCGCATAGCTGGAACTTCGGATGGCCTTCTGCGCCTTGGCGTAGATCTGCTCCGGCCCGGATTTGGCGTCGGAGGCGCGGTGGCTGCGGCAGCCCGTGGCCAGCATCGCCACGCCTAAAGCCAGGACCAAAATGCGGCCCGGTTGGACAAGATCACGCAGTCTCACAAGCGATTCCTTACAATAGGCGGCCCGGTTGGCTGGGCCCGAAAGCGCGGCAGTATACCCGATGCCCCGACGGTAGCTTCGAGTCCCCTATGAGTGCAGAGTTCCAAGTGATCGATCTCGAAATTCCGCCGGAATTGGCCGGTCAGCGCCTGGACAGCGCGCTGGCGCGCCTGCTGCCTCAGCATTCGCGCACGCGAATCAAGGGGTGGATCGACGAAGGCGCGGTTTTGGTGGGCCGGCAACGCCTCAAACCCCGCGATTTGGTCGAGGCCGGGAATCGGGTCCGGGTCGAGGTGAGGGCTGAGAAGCCGCAATCCTTAGTCGAACCGGAACCCATCGCGCTGCGCCTTGCGTACGAGGATGCCGACCTGCTGGTGATCGACAAGCCGGCAGGATTGGTCGTGCACCCAGGCGCAGGCAACCCGAACCATACGTTGCAAAATGCCCTCTTGGGTTTGGACGCCTCGCTGGCGAGCTTGCCGCGCGCCGGGCTCATCCATCGGCTGGATAAGGACACCAGCGGCTTGCTCGTCGTGGCGCGTACCGCCGAGGCGCAAACCGCTCTGTCGCGGCAACTCATGGCGCGCAGCATGTCGCGGGAGTATTTGGCGGTGTGCGTCGGCGTCATGACGGGGGGCGGCACCATCGATGCACCCATCGGGCGCAATCGCAGGGATCGCCTGAAAATGGCAGTGCGCGAGAGCGGCCGGCCCGCCGTGACCCATTATCGGGTGTTGGAACGATTTCGCGCGCACACCTATTTGTCCGTACAACTCGAAACCGGTCGAACTCATCAGATACGTCTGCACCTGTCGCATCTGAAGTATCCGATTGTGGGTGATCCGGTGTACGGCGGTCGTTTTGCGCAGCCGCGCGGCGCGGCGCAAACACTCCTTACCACGCTGCGCGCCTTTAAGCGCCAGGCCTTGCATGCGGCATCCCTGGGCTTCGATCACCCCCGGACCGGCAAGCGAGTGGCATTGAAAAGCCCAGTCCCCGAAGATTTTGCACAGTTGTTGCGCGCCCTGCGAGACGATGCGCCTGCAGCGGAACTCGAGCGCGCGCGATGACGAGGGCCTGGTTTGAGGTGGATTGGCCGGCGCCTCCGGGTGTGCGCGCCGTGTCGACCCTGCGCGGCGATGCCCACAGCGGCGTCAGCAAGGTTCCCTATGGGTGCTTCAATTTGGGGGATCACGTCGGCGACGATCCCACTGCGGTCGCCGAGAATCGTCGCCGACTGAAAATGTCAGTGCGACTGCCTCGCGAGCCTTCCTGGCTGTCTCAGGTCCATGGGACTGGGGTCGCTAACCTGGATTCGCCTGAGCCGCCAGGTCCTGCGGATGCCGCGATTGCGCGAGGGGTCGCCAAGATCTGCGCGATTCTCACCGCTGACTGTCTCCCTCTTGTCTTTGCCACCGAGTCAGGCGATGCCGTGGCGGCAGCCCATGCGGGTTGGCGTGGTTTGGCGGCCGGGGTCATCGAGGCCACCGTACGCGCCATGGACGTGCCTCTCGGAACCTTGGTGGCCTGGCTGGGTCCGGCCATCGGACCCAAGCATTTCGAGGTCGGCCCGGAAGTTCGGGATGCTTTCTTGGCGGCGGATCCGCAGGCCGCTGCGGCCTTCGAGCTCAACGTCCGGGGACGGTTCATGGCGGACCTGAACATGCTCGCCCGGCAGCGACTGCTCGCGCTTGGGGTGCGCCGCGTCTTTGGCGGCGGCGAATGCACCTTTGCTCAGGCCGATCGCTACTACTCGCACCGGCGCGACGGCATCACCGGGCGGCAGGCAACGCTAATCTGGCGCGAAGGGTGAAAATACCGTTGAATTAGCGGCTTTCCGTCCCCACCTCACTACGTATTCCGAGTGATTTCTCGAGGCAGACTTATGCGAATGGACAAGCTCACGACCAAATTCCAGCAGGCACTGGCGGATGCCCAGTCCTTGGCTGTTGGCCGCGATAACCAGTACATCGAGCCTGTACACCTCATGGCGGCCCTGCTCGATCAACAAGGCGGCACCGCGCGGCCGTTGCTTGAGAAAGCCGGCGTACAGGTGCCGAAGTTGCGCTCCGATCTCGCGGCGGCGCTCGATCGGGTTGCCCAGGTCGACGGAGCGGGAGGCGAAGTCCTGCTCGGCAACGATCTGAACAAGCTCCTGAATGTCACCGACAAGCTGGCGCAGCAGCGCGGCGACCAGTTCATTTCCAGTGAGTTGTTCGTGCTGGCGGCCTGCGAAGATCGCGGCGAGCTCGGGCGACTGCTCAAGGCCAACGGTGCGACGCGAACCAATCTGGAAAAGGCCATCGAGGAAGTGCGCGGCGGCGCCAAGGTCGATGATGCGGGCGCGGAAGAGAATCGCCAGGCGCTGGAGAAGTACAGCATCGACCTGACCGAGCGTGCGACTCAAGGCAAACTTGATCCGGTGATTGGGCGCGATGATGAAATTCGCCGCACGATTCAAGTTCTGCAACGGCGCACCAAGAACAATCCCGTGCTGATCGGCGAGCCCGGCGTGGGCAAGACCGCGATCGTCGAGGGATTGGCCCAGCGCATCATCAACGACGAGGTACCCGAGGGCTTGCGCAATAAGCGCATTCTCTCGCTCGACATGGGCGCGTTGATCGCCGGTGCGAAATTTCGCGGCGAGTTCGAGGAGCGCCTGAAAGCCGTTCTCAACGACCTGGCGAAACAGGAAGGCCAGGTGATTTTGTTCATCGATGAATTGCACACCATGGTCGGAGCGGGCAAAGCCGAGGGCGCAATGGATGCGGGCAACATGCTCAAGCCGGCGCTGGCGCGAGGCGAACTGCACTGCGTGGGCGCCACCACGCTCGATGAATATCGCAAATACATCGAGAAAGACGCAGCGCTCGAGCGGCGCTTCCAAAAGGTCATGGTCGATGAGCCTTCGGTCGAAGATACCATCGCGATCTTGCGCGGCCTCAAAGAGCGCTACGAGGTGCATCATGGCGTGGAAATCACGGACCCGGCCATTGTCGCGGCCGCAACGCTGTCGCATCGCTACATTGCGGATCGCCAACTGCCCGATAAGGCCATCGATCTTATCGATGAGGCCGGGATCTTTGATCCGCATGGAAATCGACTCCAAGCCCGAGGCACTCGACAAACTGGACCGGCGCATCATTCAGCTGAAGATCGAGCGCGAGGCGCTCAAGAAAGAAAGCGATGAGGCCTCACGCAAGCGCTTGAGTACGCTGAACGACACCTTGGCCGCTTTGGAAAAGGAATATTCGGACCTCGAAGAGATCTGGAAGGCGGAGAAGGCCACCGTGCAGGGCGCCGCCCACATCAAGGAGGAATTGGAGCGCGCTCGCCAGGACCTCGATACGGCGCGCCGCGCGCAGGATTTGGCGCGCATGTCGGAACTGCAGTATGGCCGTATCCCCGCGCTCGAGCAGAAATTGGCCAAAGCCCTGGAAGTCGAACATAAACCCAATCAGTTGGTGCGAAATTCGGTGACTGAGACCGAAGTCGCGGAAATCGTCTCGAAATGGACCGGTATCCCGGTATCGCGGATGCTCGAGGGCGAGCGCGACAAATTGCTGCGAATGGAAGAGGTGCTCGGCAAACGCGTCGTGGGACAGGAGGAAGCCGTCAAGGCGGTGGCGGACGCGATTCGACGCACCCGCGCCGGTTTGTCGGATCCGAATCGACCCAGCGGCTCATTCATGTTCCTCGGGCCCACCGGCGTCGGTAAGACCGAGCTGTGCAAGGCGTTGGCCGAGTTCATGTTCGATACCGAAGATGCCTTGATCCGCATCGACATGTCGGAATTCATGGAAAAGCACTCGGTCGCCCGCTTGATCGGCGCGCCTCCGGGCTATGTGGGGTATGAAGAGGGCGGCTATTTGACCGAAGCGGTTCGCCGCCGGCCCTACTGCGTCATTCTGCTGGATGAAATTGAGAAGGCGCATCCGGACGTGTTCAACGTCCTGTTGCAGGTGCTGGACGATGGGCGCTTGACCGATGGCCAGGGCCGCACGGTGGATTTCCGCAATTGCGTCGTGATCATGACCTCGAACTTAGGATCTCAGGTCATTCAAGAGCTCTCCGGCGAGGCAAATTACGCCAAGATGAAAGAGGCGGTGATGCAGGTCGTGACGCAGCATTTCCGGCCCGAATTCATCAATCGCGTCGATGAAATCGTGGTGTTCCATTCGCTCGGCCGGGAGCAGATTCGCTCCATCGTCGACATTCAGCTTGGACGGCTACGACAACGTCTGGCGGAGCGCGATATTACGCTGAGGCTTGACGATGATGCGCGCGACAAAATCGGCGAGGCGGGCTTCGATACGGTTTATGGCGCCCGACCGCTGAAGCGCGCCATTCAATCGCAAATCGAAAATCCGTTGGCGCAGCGGATCCTCAAGGGCGATTTCATCGCAGGCGATCGCGTCATCGCGAAGATCAAACGCGATGGGTTGGTATTCGAAAAGGAACGCCTGCACTAAGTTTTGGCGCCGCGAGTCGGGAACTTAAGTTCGCTATACTTCGCGGCGCTAGTCCCCTGAAGAGGAATTCCATGCCTTTTTACGAGTATCAGTGCAAGAGTTGTGGCCATGAACTAGAGGCCATGCAGAAGGTGAGCGATGCGCCGCTCAAGAAATGCCCGCATTGCGGCAAGTCACAATTGACCCGATCTGATGTCGGCGCCCGTCTTCAGGCTCAAAGGCGGCGGCTGGTACGAAACCGATTTTAAGGGCGACAAAGACAACCAGCGCAATTTGGCGGATCGGCCCGACGATGCGCCCAAAGACGTGAAGGATACGGACGCGAAGGCCAAGGATGAGAAAGGCAAGGATGGCAAAGACGGCAAGGATGCGAAGGCGGCCGATACGAAGCCCGATGCCGCCTCCGCCAAGGAGTCATCCAAAGCCTCGGATAAGCCGGCCGACAAGCCGACGGATCAATCCTCGCGCGGCGCGTCCGAGAAAGCGGCTTTGGGTAAGCGTAGGGCGGGAAACGCGGCACGCGTCAAACGCAAACCCGTCAAGGTTAAGCGCCGGCGCTGAGCCACCCGCAAACCAGGCCGGCGGAGCGCCGCCGACCGCAACCGGTAATCGCAGTAATCGCACCGAGCGGGACGGAGGCCATCGGTACCTTCCTTGGGTTGCCGCCCTTTAAGCACTTGCCGGGGCGGGCCTCAGGCCTTAGCATCGCGCGCTTCCCCTTTTTAGTTGCTGTTGTTTATGCGCACTCACTATTGCGGCCGAGTCGATGAGACTTCGATCGGAAAGTCCGTCACCATAGCCGGTTGGGCCCAGCGTCGTCGCGACCACGGCGGCGTCATTTTCGTCGACTTGCGCGATCGCGAGGGACTGCTGCAAATCGTATTCGATCCGGACAAAGCCGAGGTGTTCGCCTTGGCCGAGCGTGTGCGCAACGAGTTTGTACTGAAGGTGACCGGCCTGGTACGGGGCCGCCCACCCGGGACTGCCAACGCGAATCTCAAGTCCGGACAGGTCGAAGTCTTGTGCCAGGAATTGGAGATTCTCAATCGCTCGGAGCCACTACCCTTCCAGTTGGACGAGACCGTGAGCGAGGAAGTCCGCTTGCGGTTCCGGTATTTGGACCTACGCCGCGAGGAGATGCGTGAACGTTTGCTGCTGCGCCATCGGATCACGCGCGCGATGCGCCATTATCTGGACGAGGCGGGATTCGTCGACATCGAGACGCCCATGTTATCGAAGGCCACTCCCGAGGGAGCCCGCGACTATTTGGTGCCCAGCCGCACACACGCGGGTAAATTCTTTGCGTTGCCGCAGTCGCCGCAAATCTACAAACAGCTGCTGATGATTTCGGGATTCGATCGTTACTATCAGATCGTGCGCTGCTTCCGCGACGAGGATCTGCGCGCCGATCGTCAGCCCGAATTTACTCAGCTCGATATCGAGACCTCCTTCTTGGATCAGGCGGAGATTCAAGGTCTGATGGAAGGGCTGATTCATCATCTGTTCAAGCAGGTCTTGGACGTTGAACTGCCCAGCCCGATGCCGCGGATGAGCTATGCGGAAGCGATGCGCCGCTACGGGTCTGACAAGCCGGATTTGCGCGTGCCCTTGGAGCTCGTGGATGTCGCCGACCTGGTCAAGGGCTGCGACTTCAAGGTGTTCGCGGGTCCGGCCGCCGATCCGCGCGGTCGCGTCACGGCGCTGTGCGTACCCCAGGGCGGCAAGCTGTCACGCAAGGAGATCGATGACTACACCGCGCATGTGGCGCGCTACGGCGCCAAGGGGCTCGCGTACATCAAAGTCAACGAGCTTGCCAAAGGTCGCGAAGGCTTGCAGTCGCCGATCTTGAAGTTCCTGAGCGATTCGGCCATCAGCGGCATCATGCAGCGCGTCGCGGCCAAGGACGGCGATTTGATTTTCTTCGGCGCTGACAGCGGCAAGATCGTGAGCGATGCGCTCGGTGCGCTGCGATTGAAAGTGGGCCAAGATTTAAAGTTGGTCGCCACGGGCTGGCGACCGCTGTGGGTGGTCGATTTCCCGATGTTCGAATGGGATAATGAGGCCAAGCGTTGGCAGGCCATGCATCATCCTTTTACCAGCCCAGCGAACCTGGATAGCGCCGCATTGACGGCGAACCCAGGAGAGGCGATCGCCAAGGCCTACGATATGGTTCTGAATGGTTCAGAGATTGGCGGCGGCTCGGTGAGAATCCACAATCAGGAATTGCAATCCGCCGTCTTCGACCTGTTGGGGATATCGGCGGAGGAGGCTCGATTGAAATTCGGATTTTTGCTCGATGCGCTCAAGTTCGGTGCTCCGCCGCACGGCGGCATTGCGTTTGGTCTCGACCGGCTGGCGATGTTGATGGCCGGTGCGGACAGCATCCGCGATGTGATCGCCTTCCCGAAGACTCAAACCGCCGCGGATCTCTTGATGGACGCGCCTACCGAGGTGAGCGAAGCGCAGCTGCGGGAATTGCACATTCGCGTGCGCACGCCGCCGAAGATCGACTGACGCTTGCAGCAATTTCGCCGCCCCGAATCCGTCTTGATCGTAATCTATACCGAAGGCGGCGAATTTCTGCTGCTCGAACGGCGCCGGCCGCCGGGGTTTTGGCAATCCGTGACGGGCAGTCTCGAATGGGACGAGCCGGCCGATACTGCGGCCAGACGCGAGGTGATTGAGGAAACCGGCATCACTCAGGGCGTGCTGGTGAACCTGCAATGGACGCAGGTGTACGAAATCCTGCCGGCATTCGGCAAAGTGTATGCGCCCGGTATCACGCGGAATCTCGAACATGCATTCTCATTGCGGCTGCAGGATCGCGTGCCGGTGGTTTTGAGCGACGCGGAGCATGTGCAGTTCTGTTGGGTATCGGCTGCCGATGCCCTTGAAAAAGCATCTTCCAGCACGAACCGTGCGGTCATTGCCGAGCTGCGCTTGTAGGTTCTCATGCCATGAGCACACTGGTTGTGTACGTGCATGGGCTATGGCTGAGCGGCAACGAGGCCGGCATCCTGCTCAGACGGCTGGCCAGGCAGTTGAATGCGAAGACACGGGCATTCTCCTACCCGTCGGTGACCTCGAACATCAGCGATAGTGCGCGGGCCCTCGGAAAATTCCTAAATCAGCAGCGCGCAGAGACGCTGCACCTGGTAGGCCATAGCCTGGGCGGCCTGGTGATACTGAAGCTGTTCGACAGCGGCAATGGCGCGCAGCTGCCGCCGGGCCGAATCGTGCTCTTGGGTTCGCCGCTGAACGGCAGCCGCGCTGCGCAGAATCTGGCGCGTCTGCCATTCGGCAAGAAAATCTTGGGAAAGGGCGTGCACGAGGAATTGCTCACAGAGCGTCAACGCCGTTGGAAGGGGCAGCGCGAACTCGGCGTAATCGCAGGCAGCGTGGGAATCGGCTTGGGAAGGCTGGTAGGCGTACACGGTGCGCCCAGCGATGGCACCATCTTCGTGGAGGAGACGCGACTGCCGGGCATATTGGAGCACCTGGTCTTGAGGATCAGCCACACGGCTCTGCCGTTTTCTTCGATGGTCGCCCGGCAAACCGCTGCGTTCTTGAGCGACGGAAGTTTTATTCGTTAGCTTCGTCGCGATCCAGGCTCTTCAAACGGAATAACAGATCCAATGCGTCGCGCGGACTTAAGGTATTGGGGTCTGCTGCGCGCAGCGCTTGCAAGGAGGCTGATAATTGAGCCGGCGCGGGCGCCGGCGCGAATAGCGGCAGTTCTCCCTGAGGCGAGCTGTAGCTGCGCAGCGCGTCGCGTTCGCGCTCCAGTTCGGTCAGATAGCGCCGCGCCTGCGTCGTCACGGCCTTCGGGATCCCCGCGAGCGCCGCAACCTGCAGCCCATAGCTTTGATTGGCAGGTCCTTCTTTCACACTGTGCAGGAATACCAGCTGATCGCCGTGCTCAACCGCCTCGACATGAACATTCACCACCGAAGGCGCCTCGCTCGCGAGGCTGGTGAGTTCAAAATAGTGGGTGGCAAACAGCGTGAAGGCGCGGATTTTCGTCGCGATGAATGATGCGCACGCCCAGGCGAGCGACAGACCGTCGAAAGTGCTGGTGCCTCGGCCGACTTCGTCCATGAGCACCAGGCTCTGATCGGTGGCGTTGTTCAAAATGTTCGCCGTTTCGGTCATTTCCAGCATGAAGGTCGAACGCCCACCCGCCAGGTCATCGGAGGCGCCGATGCGTGTAAAAATGCGATCCATCGGTCCCAGAATCGCGCGCCGCGCCGGGACGAAACAGCCGATGTGCGCGAGAATCACGATCAGCGCCGTCTGGCGCATGTAGGTGCTCTTTCCGCCCATGTTGGGGCCGGTAATGATCAGCATGCGACGAGAATCGTCCAAGCGCAGATCATTGGGGATGAAGGGTTCTCGTCCTGCGCGCTCGACCACCGGATGCCGACCGCCATCGATCCGCAGCAGAGGCTCATCGACCAGCTCCGGCTCTGTACACTGAAGCGTCGTCGCACGCTCGGCGAAACAACTCAAGACATCGATTTCCGCGATGGCCGCCGCGCTGCCCTGAAGAGCGGGCAGGTTTGCCGACAGTTGATCCAGCAACGAGTCGTAGAGCATCCGCTCTCGGGCCTGCGCCCGCTCGCGCGCACCCAAAACCTTGTCCTCGAACGACTTTAACTCCGGCGTGATGAACCGTTCCGCCGATTTGACGGTTTGCCGACGCAGGTACTCGGGCGGAACTTTGTCGGCCTGACTGCGGTTCACCTCGATGAAGAATCCCTGTATCCGGTTGAAGCCGAGTTTCAAACTGGACAGACCGCTGCGCTCGCGTTCTCGCTGTTCGAGATCGATCAGAAATTGCTCGGTGTTGCTGCCCAGCGCGCGCAGTTCATCCAGTTCGGGATCGAACCCTGGCGCAATCACCCCGCCTTCACGAAGGTAGTGGGGAGGAGCCGCGACGATTGCGCGATGAAGCAAGGAGTGCTCCGCGTGGTGATCGTCGATGGCAGCGGTGAGCCGCTGCAACAGCGGCGAGTTCGCCGCGACGAGAATGCCCCGCAGCGAGGGCAACGCGCCGAGGCCCGTACGAAACTGCACCAGGTCGCGAGGCCGCGCAGAACGCAGCGCGACTCTTGCCAATACTCGTTCCAGATCACCGATAGCGGCCAACGCATCGGCGATCGCCGCGGGTTGATTTTGATCGATCAAGGTCGCGACCGCGTGATAGCGCGCACGCAAGACTCCCCGATCCCGCAGCGGTCGATGCAGCCAACGGCGCAGCAGTCGACCGCCCATGGCAGTCGTCGTACGATCGAATACACCCGCGAGTGTAAGTTCGAAGGCTCCGGCAACGCTGACATCAAGTTCCAGATTGCGCCGCGTAGCCGGATCCATGATGAGTGCCGCATCTCGCTCTTCGGTTGTGATCGACAGCAGATGCGGCAGCGCGGATTTTTGGGTTTCGCGCACATAGGCCAGCAACGCGCCCGCCGCCGCGATGGCGAGCGGTTTGTCCGCGCAGCCATAGCCGGCCAGATCGCGGGTGCGAAACTGTTCGGTCAGCGCGCGGGTGGCCGAATCGATCTCGAAGTGCCAGGGCGCCCGAGAGCGCCAGGGTCGATCTTCGGTGGGGGAGCGGGCGAGCGCAGGCTGTGCCCCTTCCGGGGCCAGTATCTCCGCGGGGCGCAAGCGCTCAACTTCGGCCTCGAGGGCGGTGAGACTATCGAGTTCCATGACGCTGAAGCGACCTGCCGCTAAATCGAGCCACGCCAGGCCATAGCGGCTGTCCCGACCGCAGACGCTGGCGATAACGGTGTCTCGCCGCTCCTCCAGGAGCGCCTCGTCAGTGACCGTGCCGGGTGTGACGATGCGCACCACCTCACGCTCCATGGGGCCTTTGGTTTTTCCGGGTTCGCCACGCTGCTCACAAATCGCGACCGATTGGCCCTTACGCACCAATTTCGCCAAGTAGCCATCCAGGGTCACGACGGGCACGCCCGCCATGGGGATCGGAGCCCCCGCGGATGCGCCGCGCTGCGTCAAGGCGATGTCGAGAAGTTCCGCGGCGCGGCGCGCATCGTCGTAGAACATCTCGTAGAAATCACCCATGCGATAGAACAGCAGCACGTCCGGATGCTGCGCCTTGATGCGCAGATACTGCTGCATCATGGGGGTGTGATTTATCGTCTCTTCGGGCTCAATCATTCGGCGATCGCGTGTGGAACTCTCGCACCATTTTGTTTTGAATATCCTCTCGCTGCGGAGAAAGCGGTTGTTCCATGTCGAGCGAATACAAGGCTCGCAAATAGGCCATGTCGCCCGCGGTTATCGCAGTTGACACGGAGTTTGAGCCGCAGACCGGCGACATTAAGTCGATGATGCTGGGTAATTGTCCACACCCATCCAAACGTCAGGCGGCTGCCCAATCTGCCGGGAGGCAGGTTACCCCAAATGTCATCAATGATGTCCTCCCCGGATATGCCGCGAAGCGCCGTGACGTACCACGCCTGCCCCGACACTCGCGGTGATGATTGCGGGTTTGCCATGATTTTTGAAGCATCGCTGCGTACAGTAGACGAAGCATGCAGAATTCTAAACCAGTAGACTCCTTACCATGAAGGACAGCGATGTCGACTTAAGGCGTCTTGCGGAGCGCGTCGGCCGACATTTACTCCAAGCGCGCCGCCATGCCGCAACGGCCGAGTCCTGCACCGGCGGCTGGGTTGCGAAGGCATTAACCGATATAGCCGGCAGCTCGGAATGGTTCACCGAAGCGTTTGTCACGTACAGTAATGAGTCCAAAGTTCAGCGGCTCGGCGTGCCCAGCACCGTCCTACGGCGCCATGGCGCGGTTAGCGAAGCGACCGTCCGCGCCATGGCCGCCGGCGCGCTTCGCCGCAGCAACGCAGAAGTCGCCGTGGCGGTAACCGGGATCGCGGGCCCTGGCGGCGGTAGTCCAAGTAAGCCCGTGGGTACTGTTTGGTTGGGTTGGGCCACCCGCTGCGATGGCGCAGTTCGCCTCGTCACGGCATCAAGACGATTTCGAGGCGACCGCGAGTCGGTGAGACGCAAGAGCGTGCGCGCGGCCTTGCAGGGCTTGCTGACCTGCTGATCCGCTGCGATCGTCGAGAATTGCATTGCGATTATTTTTCGCACTCTGGCCGGATGCCGATCGCAGGCGGCAGCTTAACGATGTAGCTCGAGCGCTAAAGCTCGAGGCAGGCTGCCGCCGGATCGATCCCGGAAATTATCATGTGACACTCGCCTTTGTCGGCGAAGTGT
Organism: uncultured Gammaproteobacteria bacterium; assembly: GCA_963721095.1. Classification (GTDB taxonomy): domain Bacteria; phylum Pseudomonadota; class Gammaproteobacteria; order Steroidobacterales; family Steroidobacteraceae; genus Bog-1198. The sequence goes on from CAVRHU010000007.1 coordinate 304,172, forward strand.
CCGCGCCGAGGCTCGCGGTGCTGCAAGAGATCGGGCGATCTTTGCGCGCGCCTGGATTCACGTTCATGTGCGATTCGATCGAATTTTGGCGAGAGTCGCGGGCCGTGGTTGCCACAGCTCGTGCGGCGCCTCGCGGACTGCACGATCTTTGGACCCAGCTGAGCGATGCCATCGGATTGCCGTGGGAGCGGCTGTGTGCGCATGTAACGCTCGCGAGGAAGGTCACGCAAGCCCCTGTGCCGCAAGCGATGTCGCCCGTCGTGTGGCGGGCAACCGATTTCAGTTTGATTCGCTCCGACACCAGAGGCGTTGAGTCGACTTATACAGTACTCGATACCTGGTCACTACTGGATGAAATGGGGCATCGCTGAGAAATCTCTGCGAATTCGTTGCATATCGGATGAGCGTCGCGCGCTGAATATGAAATAATAGCGGTACACATTGTTGAGGACTGTCCATGGAAGAGAATCGCAAGAAAGCTCTGGCCGCTGCGCTGAGCCAGATCGAGAAACAATTCGGCAAAGGCTCGGTCATGCGCTTGGGCGATGCCGGCGCGACCTATGAGGTGGATTCGATTCCCACCGGTTCGCTGGGTCTCGATATCGCGCTCGGCGTCGGCGGTATTCCGCGCGGCCGCGTAATCGAAATATTCGGCCCGGAATCCTCGGGCAAGACCACGCTAACTCTAGCCATCATTGCCTCGGCGCAAGCCAATGGCGGCACGGCAGCCTTCGTGGATGCAGAGCATGCGCTCGATCCGGTGTATGCCGAAAAACTCGGCGTAAAGGTCAACGACCTGTTGGTCTCTCAGCCGGACACCGGCGAACAGGCGCTCGAGATCACCGACATGCTGGTGCGATCCGGTGCGGTCGACGTGGTCGTCGTCGACTCCGTCGCTGCGCTGACACCGAAAGCCGAAATTGAAGGTGAAATGGGCGATCAGCACATGGGGTTGCAGGCGCGGCTGATGTCGCAAGCGCTGCGCAAACTGACCGGTAATATCAAACGATCCAACACCATTGTCATTTTCATCAATCAGATTCGCATGAAAATCGGCGTTATGTTCGGCAATCCTGAGACCACGACGGGCGGCAACGCACTGAAGTTTTATTCTTCGGTGCGCATGGATATCCGGCGTATCGGCGCGATCAAGAACGGCGAGGAAGTGGTGGGTTCAATGACCCGTGTGAAGGTCGTCAAGAACAAAGTCGCACCCCCATTTCGGGAAACCGAATTTGAAATCATGTACGGCACCGGGATTTCGAAGGAAGGCGAACTCATTGAATTGGGCGTCCTCCATAATATGGTGGAGAAGTCCGGCTCTTGGTACAGCTACAAGGGCGAGCGGATAGGGCAGGGCAAGGACAATGCGCGGGTATTTTTGCAGCAGCACCCCGAGATCGCCAAGGATATCGAGGCGCAGGTTCGCGCCAAACTGATTCCGGAAAAGGCCACCATGAATCGGGGCGGCGACATCAAAGAGGCGTAATGCCCCGGTCGGCCGGGCCTGTGGAGCCTCTGGACTCGCGCGGCGCCCGGGTCGCGGCACTCGATGCGCTGGCCCGGCGCGACTATTCCGCTGAGGATTTACGCCTCAAGCTGCTCGAGAAAGGTTACGATGCATCCGTCGTGCTGCCATTGCTTGACGCGCTGCGCGGCGAAAAATTACTCGATGATCGGCGCTACCTCGAGAACTTCGTGGCCTATCACGCGGCGAGGGGTCAAGGGCCGGTTCGTATCCGGGTCGATCTGCGCAGGCACGGTTTGCAGGGAGCCCTGGTTGAGGAATACCTCGGCGCCTTCCCCGGGTGGTCCATGCTGATTGAAAAGACGCGCCAGAAAAAATTTGGCACGGAACCGGCCAAGAATTACGTTGAAAGGCAGGCGCAGGCGCGATTCTTGAGTTACCGCGGTTTCACGAGCGCCCAGATACGAATGGCTTTAGGCTTTGACGTGGAACTTGACTCAGACATGAATGACCCATGAAACGCGACGCAAAAATAAAGTCGATGACAACCGCGGAGATCCGCGCCAGCTTCCTGGAATTTTTCCGAAAGAATGGCCACAGGGTGCTGCCGTCAAGTTCGCTCGTGCCGCACAATGACCCGACGCTGTTATTTACCAATGCCGGAATGGTCCAGTTCAAGGACTTATTTCTCGGTAAGGAAATCCGTGATTATTCCCGTGCCGCAACCGCTCAGCGCTGCGTTCGCGCCGGCGGTAAGCATAACGATCTCGAGAATGTCGGCTATACAGCGCGCCACCACACATTCTTTGAAATGCTGGGAAACTTCAGTTTTGGCGACTATTTCAAGCGTGAGGGGATTCACTTCGCGTGGAACTACATCACCGGCACGTTGGAGATTCCGAAGGATCGGTTATGGGTCACCGTGTATACAGAAGATGACGAGGCGGAGCGGATTTGGGTCGAGGAAATCGGCGTCGACCCCACTCGCTGCACGCGGATGGGCGAGAAGTCCAATTTTTGGGCCATGGGCGATACCGGGCCGTGCGGTCCCTGTTCGGAAGTATTTTACGATCACGGTCCTGAAATAGCCGGCGGACCTCCGGGAACGCCGGAGGAAGACGGCGATCGCTATGTCGAGATTTGGAATCTTGTTTTCATGCAATACGACCGTTCATCGGACGGCGTGCTGGTGCCTCTGCCAAAACCCTCGGTCGACACCGGCTTAGGGTTAGAGCGGGTCGCGGCCGTGATGCAAGGGGTCCATAGCAACTATGACATCGACTTGTTCAAGTCGTTGATTCGCGCCTCCGCGGAGGTTACCGGAACTGCGGATCTGGACTCCGCGAGTCTGCGGGTCATTGCCGATCACATTCGGGCATGCACTTTTCTGCTTATCGACGGCGTTGTGCCCTCGAATGAAGGCCGCGGCTACGTTTTGCGCCGCATCATCCGCCGCGCGATCCGCCACGGCTACAAGCTCGGCCAGACTCAACCTTTCTTTCATAAGCTTGTTTCGCCTTTGGTGCAGGAAATGGGCTCTTACTACGCAGAACTGAAGAGCGGCGAAGCACGTGCCGCCGAGGTGCTTGCGCAGGAGGAAACCCGATTTGCGGAAACTCTGGCGACCGGCATGGCATTGCTGGACGTGGAAACGGCGAAACTCAAGTCATCGGTGATTCCGGGTGAAATCGTATTCAAACTCTATGATACCTACGGATTCCCGGCAGACTTGACCGCCGACATCGCGCGTGAGAGAGGCCTCAGCATCGACCAGGCGGCATTCGACGTCGCGATGGAAGCGCAGCGCGGACGAGCGCGGGCAGCGAGTAAGTTCGGTGCGGATCTTCGCGATACGATCAAGTTATCCGGCAAAACGGATTTTTCTGGATACGATCGCGTCGCGGACTCAGCGAAGGTCACGTCGCTGATATTCGACGGCGCACTGGTCGATATTCTGCGGCCCGGGCAAGAAGGCCAAGTCGTGTTGGACCACACCCCTTTCTATGCGGAGAGCGGCGGACAGATCGGCGATAGCGGCTTCCTGTCGGGCGCCACTGGGCGCTTTGTGGTCCGCGATACCCAGAAAATTGGCGCTTCGTTTGCCCATGTGGGTGTGCTCGAAAAGGGCGAACTGCGCATTGGTGATGCGATCGGTGCGCACGTGGATCAAGAACGTCGCAAGGCGATTGCACTCAATCATTCCGCGACGCACTTGCTGCATGCGGCGCTTCGAAAAATTCTGGGCAAACATGTGGAACAAAAAGGCTCGCTGGTGGCGGCCGACCGGTTGCGCTTCGATTTCTCGCATACTCAGGCGTTGTCGCCGGAGGAATTACGGCGTGTCGAAGATCTCGTCAATTCCGAAATCCGCGAAAACGCACCGGTTGAGACGCGCGTGATGGCATTGGATGAGGCCAAAGCCGCCGGCGCAATGTCGCTGTTCGGCGAGAAGTACGACAGCGATGTGCGGGTTCTATCGATCGGAGACTTTTCGATGGAACTCTGCGGCGGAACGCACGTCCAACGGGCTGGCGATATAGGTCTGTTCAAGATTACGGGTGAATCGGGTGTTGCCGCCGGAATTCGCCGCGTGGAAGCCTTAACGGGCCGCGGGGCTTATGAATGGGTCGTCCACACCGATCAGGTGCTGCGCGATGTTGCTGCGATGCTTAGGGGCAGCCGCGAGGACGTGGATGAAAAGGTCCGAGAGCTCGTCGAGCGATCGCGCAGGCTGGAAAAGGAAGTTCAGCAACTCAAATCCAAACTGGCGAGCGGGCACGGCGGCGATCTCGCCTCGAGTGCAAAGGATGTGGGCGGAATTAAGGTTTTGGCTGCTCAAATTGACGGAGCCGATGTCAGGTCGTTGCGGGATGCCCTGGACAAACTCAAGGATAGGCTCGGTTCCTCGGTGATCGTCCTTGCGAGTGTGGAAGAAGGTAAGGTTTTATTGGTCGCCGGGGTTTCACAGGACTTAGTGGAACGGATTAAGGCAGGCGAGATTGCGGGGTTAGTGGCGGCGAAAGTCGGAGGGCGCGGCGGCGGTCGAGCGGATTTCGCTCAGGCAGGCGGCACGCAGCCCGAAAATTTGGCCGGCGCGCTCGCGGGAGTCGAGCCCCTGGTACGGAGCCGGCTGTCTAATTGAACGATTGTTTTATTCTGACAAGAAGTTGTAACAAATGCGTTTGGTATTCTTGTATTCTTGTCCTATCGACTGAAGAAATTCTTGTGGGAATAGCAACCACCGTTCGATTCACGAACGAACGCTTGACGCGAAGCGATGTGCAGTAAGGTAAATCTCTGCCGCTGCGAGTGCCAAGTATGCAAGGAGCTGGATTATGTTGATATTGACTAGGCGAGTCGGCGAGACCGTGATGATCGGGAACGAGGTTACGGTGACCGTACTGGGCGTGAAGGGCAATCAAGTCCGGATTGGTGTCAATGCACCCAAGGACGTTGCAGTTCACCGCGAAGAGATCTACGAGCGCATCAAGCGCGAGCAAGATCATGATGGCAATGTGGGTGCGACACCCGCCAAGATGATCGATGACGCCTGAAACGGGCGCCAAGCTCCCCGGCTTTACCTAGACTGCTCCGGACGGGTATCATCCCGCGCTCCGCGAAGGGCCACACAGGGCTAATCCGGAGAGGTGGCCGAGTGGTCGAAGGCGCGCCCCTGCTAAGGGCGTAAGGGTCAAAAGCCCTTCGAGGGTTCGAATCCCTCCCTCTCCGCCAGTGGTTAGATTTTCGTTGGCCCAGATCGCGACCCAGACCCAACGGGCAGCGCCAAGCGCTGAGCAAATACTCCTCAATGCGTACGCGCGAGGCGCACTCGGACCCGAGGCAGTTGATCGAGCTTTGACGGTTCGGTATGTGGTTGATTTCGTGAGGCGACCAGTCCATCTCAAGCGCCGACGGTGGGAATGGTGATCGGCGATCGTTGTGGTAATATTCGCGCCCCTTGCGCCCGTAGCTCAGTTGGATAGAGCGCCTGGCTACGAACCAGGAGGCCGGGAGTTCGAATCTCTCCGGGCGCACCAATTAATCAAAAACTTACGCGCGCTCAATTTACTGACCGTAGCGAAAACGTAGCGTTTTTTGCTACGTTTTTCACTCGCGGCGCCTCTTCGATGGGCCTCGATGCCTGCCGCTCAATGCGTCCGGCCACGAAGGAGAGTTTCTCCGGGGCCAGGTGCGCATAGCGCAGCACCATCTCGTACGACTTCCATCCGCCTAGTTCCATCAGCTCCGGCAACGAAGTGCCGCTCTGCACGTGCCACGAGGCCCAGGTGTGCCTCAAGTCGTGGAAGCGGAAGTCCTCGATGCCGGCACGCTGCTTCGCCTTGCCCCACGCGGTGGAGCTTTGCTGGATGCGTTTACCTGAGAAGGTGAAGCACCAGCGCGGGTGCTGTCCCCGCGTCGCTTCGAGCGCGGCCACGGCATCCGCATTCAAGGGAATGCCGCGACCGTCGCCCGATTTCGTCGTACCGTGATCGAGCCAGGCCACTTTTCGGGTTAGATCCACGCGTCTCCATTCGAGCCGCAGGATCTCACCCGCTCGACAGCCGGTAGAGAGCGCGAACTCTACGATCGACTTCATGTGCTCTGGCAAGGCTTCAATCAATCGGTCAGCCTCCTCGCGTCTTAAAAACCGCACGCCCCGCCGGGGTTCCTTCAGCATCCGAATCTTCGGCACCCCTTTGAGCCATCGCCAGTCCTGAGCGCGACATTCAAGATCCGCCGAACCACCTCGAGTGCGCGATTGACCGTCGCGTTCGAGACACCATCTTCACCTTGCGATCGCGAATGAACGGCTGCAACCGACATGTCGATCGCATCGAGCTTCAGGGACGAGATAAGGATCGAGCTTTTCAGATGATCCTTATCATCCGAGAGGCTCCTCTTATCGCGAACTCCTCAGATATCGCATGACCGCTTGCTGCAACGAAAAGGATCCCCTGCTGCTTCGCTTCAATCGCTTCGTTCTTCAGGCGGACGACGTAGCTTTCGGCATCGGTGCGGTTGATACACCCGGTGCTTTGGGCATACGCGGCGTCCATCCGGGAGAACGAGGCCAATCCACCAGAACCGCGAGTCCTTGCGGCGGTAGAGTCCACGTTCACGGGCCATAAAGTCTCCTTCCAGGCCCGCCCTCGGCACTTATCCTGCTGCATCCGAGCATCGAGATCAATGCGGTCGTAGACCTTACAGCGACCCTTGCGGATGAAGGGTGGTTCCATGCCGTCGAGGAAGCGCAGACTGCAGCGAACATAGGCGGCGGCTTCACGGCGCGTGAGATAGCGAGATGGCGTGGTGGGGAGCGGAACCTCGTGGATGGCACTGGAAGACTTTGGACGAGACGACGGTGATTTCGGCGCCGGCGTCGAGAAATCAAGCGGCAGCTGTCCCGAGAGCTTTGGGGAATCTTGTTCAAAGTGCGAAATGTTCGCGCGAGTCGGCATGACATTTTCGTGCTTCAAAGCAAATCGTGCTGTGTGGTTCCGAGCGATTTCATCGACGCTTTTCCAGTATCGACTATGACGGAAGATGAGATTTTCGTGGGAGTGAGTTCCGCGGAGATTTCAGCGGAACTCTTACCGTGACTACGTCGTCATCGGCACGCTCCCGGATAGTTGCGCTAGATTAAATATTTGGCTTGGTTTGAGTTACGCTGAAAAAGGCGATGCAGGATAGGCAACCGGTTGCTCTTGTTGAACAATTGGACCCACGTGAAAGCAGATCAATTCATCGTGGGTCGAGTTTCATCGGAAACGAAAGCGCGACTGCGTGCGCTTGCCGAGAAGGAACTGCTCAGCGAGTTGGCGTTGCTCAGGCGTCTGGTTGAATTGGTGCTGCTGAAGGCGGGCTTGTCGCCGATACTCACGGACTCACCAACCCGTGCTCGGGCGCGGAGGGGCGCTCGATTGATGATCCGTCTGCGTCCCGATGACCAGATTCTCTTGCGGGAGCGTGCGGCCGCACGAGGGATGCCACCGGCAACGTATGTATCGGTGCTGACGCGAGCTCATCTGCGGTCGCTGACGCCACTCCCGCAGGAGGATCTGCTAGCCCTCAAGCGCACCTTGGTGGAGCTCGGAAGCATCGGCCGCAATTTGAACCAGATCGCCCGTGCCGCCAACCAAGGCCAGCTAGTGACGAGTCCTGGGCGCGACGACCTTACGGCAATGCTCCGGGTCTGTGGGACGCTTCGCGATAGTCTGAAGCGGGTGCTTCTCGCGAATCTTAAGTCTTGGCACGGAGGGTCAAGCTAGCCCCCCCTGGGCGGCTCCAAATCGGCCAATACGAGACATTCGCCACTGCGCAATCGAGGCGCGTTAGCCGCTACTCCTCGCCGGACCAATTTGGCGTGACTTGCGATTTCGGAGTATTCCCATTAAGGCACGTTTCCCAGGGTCACGATTTCCAGTGACTAAGTAAGCCAGCACCGCACCTTGGAACAATTGCAGCAACTCTTCGACCTTGGGCTGGTCATTGATGAAATTCATTAGCAGCCGAACCCACAGGCGCTGTTGTTCCGCGTAAAACGCCTGCGCACGCGCCGATCCACTCCACGCGCGTCGTGAAAGATCCATCGTTAGCAGCAGTATGCCTCTGGACTGTGGCGCTGTTGTAAGGTCCCAAAGGGCCATCACAACCGTTTCCGCCGAGGTGGCCACAGGGAAGTTAGCGGGTGCGAATTGTGCGCGCAGATTCTCTTCTAGCCGATTCATGGCTTTTTCTTCGATGGACTCGCGCCCTCCGAAATAGTGGACCAGCATTCGCTTACTCTTTCGAGCGCGGATCGCCAATTGGTCCAGACTGACGTCGAGCGTGCCTGCTTCGATGAACGCAGCGAGACAACGGTCAATAAGTTGCTCTTGGTTGGTTTTAGTTTTCTTGATCGCCATTGCGTCGGCATGTACCACATGGTACATTCTGTGATGTATCAAATGGTACATCATAATCGCAGGGGGATAACGTGAAGAGCCGTGATATTGTCTATCTGAGTGTACTCGGCTTGGTTATTTGGATCATCGGCACCGTTTATTATGGATATATGGGTCCGCGAGTGCTCGAGACCACGAGCTTGAACTATTGGACCAGTTTCGCGCTGTCGCCCGTCTTTTCTGCCCTCCTTTGTATTGCGATCTTGAGGCGGCGTCACATCCCTTCGCCCGACTGGGCGGCGGCGCTGCTACTACTAGCCATACCGGGAATGATCGGCGAGGCTTTAGTGCTGACGAATCTAGCAACCTTCATGCCGCGCCTGCATGCGGAATCCGGGGGCAGATACGGCGCGCTTCTCTTTGCGACGTATGCAATCGTGTTGGGCATCGCGGAAACCGTGACGCTCAGAGCTACGATAGTGGACGGCTTTGGAAAGGATAGACCGTCATCGAGTAGACGATCCAGATGAAGCAGGATGGCCTCCCGCGCCTTGGTCAACGCCTCATCCAAGTTATCGCCAGCCGAAAAACAGCCTGGTAAATCAGGCACCACGACTCCGTACGCGTGTTTGGCATCGCCCGACTCAATTGCAATGGGATAGCGCATTTTGGAAACCTCACCTCAAACCGGCCTGTTTTCGGATCGCCAGAGCTTCCCTAGTTAGTCCGGGCGCTCAACGGGGGACGGAAGCGAACGCGGTCCATTTCGACAATCGCAAGCCTGCCCGCGAGTGGCTCCAGAAATCCGGGTTCCATGAGGAAGCGCTCCAGGACGCGCGCGATTTCTAGGGCAACAGTGGTGTCCGGCAGACGCAGAACAACAATGCCCGGGTACTGATCCGGCGGATATCGCCGCACATCAGCGAAATCCAAGTCCCGAGTGAGAAGTGCCGCACCACTCTCGCGGGCACGCTCGGCGATTTGTGCATCCGAAGCTCCCGCCAACCCAATATCGCGCGCGAACTGAACCTGATGCCGAATTTTTGACACAGGACGATTGCTGCGCGAGGCAGGTTAGCGTCAATCAGAAAACGCATACCGAGCTAGGCTGCTGGCAACGGGTGAAACGACTCCTGCTCGGCCAGTTCACCCACAAATCGGAGCGCAGCCCGGATCTCGTCGGCAGTGACGTCATATTCACGCTGTACATCCTCAAACGTCATGCCGCCGGCCAGGCTACCCACAACGACCGTTACCGGCACGCGGGTGCCCTGAATGACGGGTTTGCCGTGACAGATGGCAGGGTCGATGACGATTCGGTTCGGGGCGGTCATAGTGACTCAGATGGTAGTGATTTGGCTGGACTTGTCGAGTTTGGCTTTCCGCAACGTTAACCTGGTCGGCTTTAGGGCGATGCGCTCTGAAAATTCGACGACCCGTAAATCGGGTCATTAACCGATCTTCGCCGCCGCGCTGGGGCTTGGTCCCGTGCGAGGCGACCGTGTAGCTCGGTGAGTCGCGTCCGCTCCCGGCCCACGTCATCTAATCAGCGCAAGCCGTAGTCCTGGCGTAGCTCCTCAACGGCAGTCAACCGCCCGGCCTTCGCGTCCGCTAGGCCTGCCTCGACGTCGGCGCGGAGCTCAAACGCGTACAACAGGTCTTGCCAGGTCGCATTGTCCGGCAACGCTTCGATCAATTCATGTGCACGCTGTTTGATGTCGATCGTCATAGACTTTCCCCCCCTCGTGGTAGCGAGCCATGTTCAGAATATTTATCGATGGCGGACACAGGGCGCCTCCCGGCAGCGCTTCGTCCGATAGCCTGGCGCAAGAGGCTCAAGCCGCTTTTCGAACGCTTAGCTTGACGCGTAGACCAGCCGCCGCTGCCATGTTCACAAGCGCATCCAGTCCAAACACATCGATCTTCCCGCGCATCAAATCGGAGACGCGGGGTTGCGTGACGCCGAAAAGCTTGGCGATTTGCCCCTGACTAAGACCAGTGCCGGCCAAATGCTCCTTCAATGCAATCATCAGAGACGACCGGAGCTTCATGTTCTCCGCTTTCTCTGGCGTGTCCTCAATCGCATCCCACACGCTGGCGAATCGCTTTTTGGTCACTTGCCTAGCTCCTTGGTCAATTCACGGTAACGTTTGGTCGCCAGATCAAGATCCGTCTTGCTGGTTTTCTGGGTGGTCTTCCTGAAACAGTGCAGGACATAAACCGCATCGGCAAACTTCGCGACGTAAACGACACGAAACGCCCCGGCGGCGTCCCGAATCCTAATCTCCTGTGCACCAGCGCCGACAGTTGGCATCGGCTTCCAATCGTCCGCTTGGTAACCCTGCTGTACCCGATCGATTTGATGACCTGCTTCGTGCCGCGCTGAGTCCGAAAAGGCTCGTAGATTATCAAGCGAGCTTCCGCGAAACTCGACAGGTTTGCGAGTTAGCATCGCTGCTCCTTTATACAATATTTTGTATATTCATGCAAACCCGCTCGATCATCTGGTCGAGGGAGGCACAAAGTATCTATGGGAGCGAGACTAGGCACCGTAGCGAAAACGTAGCGTTTGATGCATTTTCATGCGCTACGGTGCCTGTTTTGAGTGAGGGCGGGCCTGCTAAGTGGTTGAAAAATAAGAACCTATAAAATCATCTCTGCGACTACGAACCAGGAGGCCAGGAGTTCGAAATCTCTCCGGGCGCGCCATTTTCAAGATTCTTGAGAACCGTCAATTGCTTGACCGTGGTCGGCGCCAATTCGAACTCCCGACAGAACAAAACGAGTTCGACAACTGGCTAAGGCGAAGTTGGACGCCGGAGCGTAAGCGACGGAGGTCCCGCAGGGACGAGGAGCGCAGCGCCGAAGCAAATTTTCCGGGTGCCACAAATCTCACCAAGTAAGCATCTCAAGACGCTGGTGACACATCGGCAGGGATTCGCAACGGCTGCGCGCAGGCCGCCGCCCAGCCGTGATTCCATTGCTTGCGATGGATGGTTAGAAGCCAACCGCGAGGGTGACCAGAAGGATGCGCAAAGGGCGCGTCAATTTCTATTCTGGCTTAAACATCGCCGTTATTTTTAGGTTGAGGATTGAACACAGCGAACAAGCGGTCTGCTCCTTCCCGTGATGGCGTCATCGTGTCCACTCGGTCGGTCGGCCATTCCCGCATGCCTTCATCTTTGCTTTAGGATCCTGTTTTTCTCCGCCCAGCGAAAAATACAGAGCACTCTCGACTTTATTAGTTGTTTCCGAAGCGACGGCAAACCATGCTTCCCAAGGCTTGAAATATCTGGGCATCGTGATGACGTCATCGCCGCCGCTTACTGCCGAAGGAAATAATTTTTCGCGCACCACAGGGTCCTGCGGCAGCGGTGCCCATACCCATCGAGTCAAACTATACCAATGCGGCGCCAAAGCGGGATTCTGCCGCGCCCGAGATCGGCCTCTCGGCATTGATATCGTAGGCTTGAACAAGCTGCAGCGCATTCTCAGAAAACGCGTAGTACATAGGTCGCCCACTCCAGAGTGAAACCGAACCATAAGTCAATGCGGCAAAGCTGGACGGCGACAATAATGCCAATGTCGCGCGTCGAGCTCGCGCGCGAGTTTATCTTGTAGTTCGCGATGATGAGTGTCAGCGTCGGACCGAGCACTACATCCACGCATACCATCACGAGAAACACTTGCTTCACATCGGTCAGGTACCAGCCCGGCCAACGATACCAGCCTAAATAGAGGCATCCCAATATAAGCGTGAGAACAGTGGCACTTGAGAGTAAGTGCAAGGAAAAAGCTTTAAATCGAAAATGCATGTCAAATTCCATCCAACGCCGCACAATTTTAGCGTCAAAACCTGGGAAAGGAAGCTACCGCTCGAATCAGCCGGATTGGGAAATGCGTGGATTGTTGTGGACTGTGCACGCTCCAGCCGAGAGATCAGCGCGGGCACGTCGGCGGCGGGTACCGGTCGGCTGTAGAGATAGCCTTGCGCCTGATCGCATTTCATCTGCCGCAATTTTTGCAGTTGCTCGCCGGTCTCGACACCCTCGGCGACGGTTTTCATGTTGAAAGCCCGCGCCAGCGAGATGATGGTGGCGACGAGCGTCGCGACATTGGGGGTATCCACGATGCTCTGCACAAACGACTTGTCGATTTTGAGCGTATCTACCGGCAGCTTTGCAAGCAGGCGCAGCGAGGAATAGCCGGTGCCGAAATCATCGATCGCGACGCCGAGTCCCGCCTCGCGAAGCTGGGCGAGCTTGCGGATGGACAATTCCAAGTCCTGCATCAACATGCTTTCCGTAATCTCGATATCGAGGCCGGCGGCCGCGGAGCCCAAGGGCGCGATGCCGGCCAGAACCCGGTCCACGAAGTCCCGGCGCCTCAATTGCAGCGGCGAGACATTCACCGCGACCCGTATATTTTGCAGCCCGGCGTCGTGCCATTGGCTGATATCGCGCACGGCTTGAAGAAAGATCCATTCCCCGACGTCGACAATGGCGCCGGATTGCTCGAGCAGCGGAATGAAAATCGCCGGTTGGATGATGCCCTCTTCAGAGTCCTGCCAGCGCAGCAGCGCTTCGAGGCCCAGGACCTTGCCGCTCTTGATGTCGATCTTCGGCTGATAGTGCAGCAGAAACTCTTCGTGATCGAGGGCCCGGGTGAGCCGAGCTTCCAGCGCCAAGCTTCGTGACGTCGGTCGCTGGGTGACCAATCCATACATCATGTACTTCTCATTGTCTTCGCGCGCCGCCTTGAGCGCCGCTTCTGCATTTTGCACCAGTGCGTCTGCGGTCTTTGCATCATGCGGAAAGAAGGCGAGTCCGGAGCGGATGGTGGGGCGCAATTCCTGTCCGTCGATATAGAAAGGCTCGACAAACAACGGAGCGGCGGCGCTGCGCGTCATGAGTCCGGTATCCGACGCGTCGCTGCAATCCGGCAGACTGATGACAAAGGTGCCGCCGCCGAAATACCCGACGCATTCCGAATCGGCATAGGTCTGCTTGAGCCGGGCGGCTATTTTTTCAATCAGGCTATCGCCCACATAGCGGCCGAACGAATCGTTGATGGCGCCGAGTTTCTGCACGTCGAAGACCAGGATGGTGCGGCCGGCATCGTCACGCGTATCCTTCGCCAGGGTCTGCGCGAGCCGCTGGCAGAACAGCGGCCGCTTCGCCAGTCCCGTCAAGCTGTCGAAGTACGACAGAAAATGCACTGCTTCGTCTTTTTCAAGATATTGGAGCGCGAAGCTGATATTGGCGGTCAGCTCCATCAGCACGCCGACCTCGGCGGCGTCGAATACGCCGGGCTCGGTGCTGAAGAGTCTGATTACGCCGATGGTGGCGCCGTCGATTTTCAGCGGCAGTGCGGCTACCGCGTGATAGCCGAGCAGGATCGCGCTTTCGCGCAAGGATTCGCTCGGCGCTTCGCGATGCAAATCATTGTGGACCACCGGTGTTCCGCTCTGAAGCACCTGCTCCATCAGATCCGATTGCGGGCCAAAGGGGTCCATGATCTGGCCGGTGCCATCATGCGGCTGCGAATCGAGCCCGGCGCAGGCCAGCTGGGTCAAGACCTTGGTCGAGGAATCCATGAGGCTGATCGCACTGCGCTGGTAGCCGCCCTGCTGAACGGCAATGCGGCAGACCTCGTCGAGCAGCTCGGCGCGATTATGCAGGCGCAGAATGGCGGAACTCGTGCTGCTGAGCATGCGATAAGTTCGCGTCAGGCGGCGCAGGCGCTCTCCCTGTTCGGTGCGAACCTGCTCTGAATGCCGCCGGTCGGCCTTGAGCTTGGCTTCGCGTAGTGCGCGTTCTATGGCGGAGGAGAGCCGCGATAGATTGCTCTTGAGCACATAGTCCGTGGCGCCGCGGCGCAGGGCATCGATGGCCCTTTCCTCGCCGATCGTGCCCGAGACATAAATAAACGGTGTATCGGGCGCATGGATGACCGCGAGGTCGAGCGCTCGCAGCCCGCTGAAGTTGGGTAACGAAAAATCCGAGAGTATCAGGTCGGGTTTATCGCGATGGAGCGCATCGATGAACTCGGGCTCCGTTTGCACCCGGTTGATGGCGCAATCGAGGCCGGCCTTGGCCAAATGCCGGGCCAGCAGCTCGGCATCCGCCACGCTGTCCTCCACGACAACCAGCTTCAATCGGCTCTTCATCATCAGTAAATCGGCAATTCTAGGGCGATCATGAGGCCGCTCTCACCGGAAGTGCAAACTGGAAACAGGCTCCGGCATCGGGGGAACCCTTAGCCCAGATGCGACCCCCGTGTCGGGCAATGATGCGGTGCACGATGGCGAGTCCTACACCCGTTCCCGAGAAATCCTCGCTCCGATGAAGACGCTGAAACACGCCGAACAGCTTGTCGGCATAGCGCATATCGAAGCCGGCGCCGTTGTCCTCCACTTGATAGATGGCTTCGCCGTTGTCGATGCGGCCGCTGACCGAGATTTTCGGTATGGCGCGCTTCGCGCTGTATTTGAGCGCGTTGCCGATCAAGTTACACCACACCTGGCGAATGACAACGGGGTCCGCCTGCACGGGCGGCAGCTCGGCGATTTCGATCTGCGGTTCTGGGCCCACGTATTGCGCTCGAACCTCGCTGGCGGCGGCATCCGCGAGCAAGGTCATGTCGACGCGGTCGAATTGCAGCGCCGACCTGCCGACTCGGGAGAATTCCAGCAAACTGACGATGAGCTCGTCCATCTTCTGGCTGCCGCCGCGAATGATTCCCAAGATTCGGCGGCCCTCATCGCCGAGCTGCTCCGCGAAATCGTTCTCGAGTATGGCCGCGAAGCCGTCCATTGAGCGCAGCGGTGCGCGCAAATCGTGCGAGATCGAGTAGGAAAAGGATTCTAGGTCGTGATAGGCCGCGGCCAATTCGGCCGATCGCTGCTTTTCGCGTAGGTGCAGTTCGGCATTTTCTCGCCGCAGTCGCTGCACATCCAGCGCGCGCGCAATGACGGGCAAGATGACGTTCAGCTTGAATGGCTTGAGAATATAGTCGAGCGCGCCGCCCTGCATCGCCCGCACGGCGGTATCGATGGTGCCGTGACCGGTCATCACCAAGGCGCCGATCGCAGGATCGATTTTCTTGGCGGCATCGATCAGTGTGATGCCATCCATTTCCGGCATCATCAGGTCGGTCATGAGCAGATCGAACTCGCCTTGACTCAACGCTGCCAGGGCCCGTTCTCCGGAGCTGAACCCTTCCGTGACATAGCCCTCGAGCTGCAACGTGTCGCACAGCGCGCGCAATTGCGCGGCCTCATCGTCGACGATCAGCAATCGGGCCGCCGCGCTCACGCGACCAACTCCGCCAGCGCCGCGCGCAGCTCGTGCAAACGCGGAGGTTTTGCCAATACCTTGTCGACATGCGCAGGTGCATCGTTCGTCGCAATGAGGCGCTGGCCCCAGCCGGTAAGCAGGACCACCGGGGTCGTCGGCGAAACGCCCTTGACGGAGGTCGCGACCTTTCGGCCGTCGATATGGGGCATGCCGAGATCCGTGACCACAATGTCGAAGCGCTCGCCGCGTTTCGAGGCGGCGGTGAACGCTTCGATGCCTTCGTGGCCGCCATGAGTGGCGGTGACGAGATGCCCGTCCTCCTGCAGCGTGTCTTGAAGAGACTTGATCAATAAAGGGTCATCGTCGACCAACAGGATGCGCAGCCGCCGGCCCACTTTGGGCGCGCTTCTGACTTTGGGTGCGGTGACGACCGATGAGGTAAATGCCGGGAAATTCAAACGCACCGTGGTGCCTTTGCCGGGCACGCTATCGATCTCGAGTTCGGCGCTGTGACGCTGAATCATGCCATACACCATCGCCAGTCCCAGTCCGGTTCCGCGCTCCCCCTTGGTGGTGTAGAAGGGCTCCAAACAACGGCGACGGGTGTCCTCATCCATCCCGACGCCGGTATCGGTCACTTCGATCAATACCCGCGTCTCGCCGTCCGCGACCGTCGCCCTGCGTGTGCGTATCGAGAGTGTGCCGCCGGACGGCATTGCATCGACGGCATTGAAGATCAGATTGGTGAGTGCATCGCGGATTTCGTGTTCCGCTCCCATGATGTCGGGCAGCGAATCGGTCAAATAGGTCTGCAGGTCCACCATGGCACCGCGTTCCTGCGGCAGATCGCTCCATCGTGGCTTGGTCAGCTCGACCACCTGCTGCACGGCGCGATTTATCTCGACGCGTTCGAGCGTGAGCTGCGCGTCGCGTTCCCGGTAGAACTCGCGCATCCGGGCAACGGTCCTTGCCACATCTTCAATCGCACGTTGAATCGTGGTCAGATAATTGCGCGTACGCTCGCTCAAATTGGGTTCGCGCTCGAGGAGCGATTCGGTATATAGCGAAACCGGGGAAATCGCATTGTTGATGTCATGCGCGATGCCGCTCGCCATCTGCCCCAGCGCCCGCAATCGCTCCTGCTGCATCACCGTGTGCTGGCTTTGCCGTAAGTCGTCGTACGCCTGCTGCAGGGCGCCATACAGGCGCGCCTGATGACTCGCGAGCGCGACGTGCTCACTCAACTGCTTCAGGAATTCGCACTCACCGCTGCTGAAGGCCTCGGCCTCGGTACGCGCACATACCAACACGCCGAAAACCTGGCTCTCGACGATGAGCGGTGCAAACACCACGGAGCGCAGCGCTGCGGCGCTCAGTCTTTGCGGAAACGGAAAGGATATCCGCGCAACATCGGGCTCATACACCAATTCGCCGGCCACACAGCGCGACAAGCCATTGGGGTCGATGGGCACGGCACTCTGCGGCAGTAGGTTCAGGCTCTCTGCAAAGCGGCTGCCCTTTCTGCCCAGCGCGGCCACTGCCAGCGATTTGGCGCCGGGGTCGTGCAGCAAAAAGCATCCGAAGTCGATGGGGAGATTTTCCTCCAAGCTTCCCAGCACGACTTGGAAGATGCTGGGCAAATCCTGCCGCTCGCCCGTGGCGCGAGTGATGTGCTGCAGGAGACTCAATCGAGCCACTTGCGCCTGCAACTTGCCCTCGGATCCCTGAATCTGAGTCAGCATCTGGTTGAAGGTGTCGGTGAACAGGTCGAACTCGTAGGTACCCGTGGGCGCGGCGCGCACGGTGTAGTCGTGCCGCTCTGCGACCGCGCGGGTGGTGTCCGCCAACGCAAGAATCGGCTGCAACAACCGGTACTGCAGGCGACGGGATATCAAAAAGGCGAGCGACACGGAGAGCGCAGCGACGAGGGCGAGAATGAGCCCGTACAGCTCCATACGCGAGTACATGGCCTTGAGGTCGGATTCCACGTACAGAACCCCGAGCTTTTTGGCGCCTTCCGCAACCGGTTGAAATCCGATGAGCGCGGTGCGGCCAAAGGTAAAGCCCGCACCGATGGTTGACGGCAACCGGTCCTTGTCGAGGCCCTCGGGATAGGTGGCGAAAACTTTCCCGCGATTGTCATAAAGCGCGGCTGCCACGATGTGCGGATCGGATTTGAGGGCGGTCAGAATGCTCGTCGCATCTTCCGCATTCTCGAACGCCAGGGCAGCGGTGCTGTTGCTGGCAATCGCCCGACTCAATATCTGCAATTGCTGAATGCTGGAGGAACGAAAGGTCAAGAACTCATAAGCGCAGAACGCCGACGAGGTCACCAGCAAGACAACGCCGCTCGCGAGAAAAATCATGTTCATCAATGTGCGACGGATGGGCGCGGATGGTTTGCTCATCATGGCTCCTTGGCGTCGGTGCCGATAATCTCGGCAGGACGCAGCAGCTTGGAGCTGATGGTCAGCCCCGCCGCGCGCGCCGAATCCACGTTGATGCGCAGGCGAATTCGGCTATTTTCGTTGGCAAACTGAATCATGACGCCGCGCTGCGCGGCACCGTCGGCCTGGGAAACCGTCAAGGTGCTGTGATGGTCCAGGGCGGCGAGGATTTCTCCCAGACGGCCGATTTCCGAGCGGTCGATGAAAAGAATTTGGCAATTGTTGACCTCGGAAATGCTGCGGTATCGGCGCACGGTGAGCGCATGGCCGTTGATCTGCTCGTTGCGCACCGCCTCATCCAGCTTCCCACCGAAAGGATCGCTTCCCACGATGCCGATGACAAAGGGGTCGTTGGGTGTGGCGAATGCCTGCGGCGGCCATTCGACGAAACGCGAGAAGTTGAACAGGAAAACGGCTTGCACCTGATTTTCCGTCGGGGCATCGGCGGCACTCAAGGCCTGCACGGCCATGAGGCACGCGCCGGCTACCAGAAGTAGCCGCAGCTTCCCCCTCAATAATGCCATGTAAATTTTCCATACGCGGTGCGTTCAATCTCGGGACGCGCCGAGCCTGGGAAGCCAAATTCGGGATGGCGATTGTGCAGCAGGTTTTGGCCGACCAGCGCAAACTCCAGCCGATCGCTAGCGTGCCAGGCGAGATGGGTGTCCAACTCAAAATAGCTCGGCACCGTTCCAACCACCGCCCCGTTGTTGGTGTGAAGCGTGTCGACCCATCGCAAGGCCGTGTCGAATTCCGTGTGTCGGGGCAAATTGAGTGAGGAGCGCAATGAGAATTGATGCTGAGGATCGGCGGTTTCATTGAGGGCATCATTGATGTCCATCTGCCCCGGTTTTACGTGCAGGTGCTCCTTCAAGAGGGTGTACCCGGCATGCAGCGACCAGCTATCCGACGCCTGATAGTTACTGGTGAACTCCACGCCGTAAGTATCCCCCTCCAAGCCGTTGGCGAAGTAAAAGGGCAGAATTGTGGTGGGTGTGATCGTCGTGCTGCGGATATCGTTGTAGTGATTGAAGAAGCTCGAGACGGAGGCCGACAATTGCCGCTCGAGCTGAACGCGGTAACCGAGTTCGTAGGCCACCACCGCTTCGGAGGCGAAGCGCGAGCCTCCCTCCAACAGGACGAAATGCGGGGGCGCCGCCTCGAAGAAATCCTGATCGATGCGGGACGGGGTGCGCACCGCGCGGGAAACCGCCGACCAAAGCGCTTCTTTGGAATCCAGAATCCAACTCAGGCGCACGTTGGGCTCGACCTCGAATCCGGTGTAGTCATTGCGCTCGAGCTTGGATCCGACTGTGAGCGACAAATCGGGCCGCAGCGCAACCTCATCTTGCGCAAAGATGTTGTACAAGTCGCGATCCAACGTGGGCGGAAGAAACGCCAGCGATGGCGCATTGCTCACCACATCGTGCGAATAGCGAAATCCCCAGCCCCAGACAATGCCATTGGCGCTCCCGATTCGAAATCGATGCTGGAAATCTACATCGTACGTCGTCAGATCGTCCTGGAAAATGCCGGGCCCCGCAAATTGCAGCCCGTTGATGATGAGGGGTGCCGCCGGATTCGAAATATGAGTGCGGTCAATGTAGGACTGAAGACCCAAGTCCGAGGTGTCGGAAATACGGCGCGACCATCGGCCCAACACGTTCTCGCCGCTCGAGTCTGAAGTCCCCCCGCTTTGTTCGTCTTCGTGTCCTTCATAGACATCGCCTTGAAAGGTTAATTTATCGATTGCGGAGGCGTCCGAATCGATACGGAACCCGCCGCGGCCCTGCCGCCAAGAGTCTGATGCTGAGTCGCCGTTGGCGAGAACTTCGCCGGGGCGGTCGAAATACTTGCCGTAGACGCGAAATTGGGTGTCGGCGTTGAGCGCGCCGCCGTAGCGCACGTCGGTAAAATCCTGCGGACTCGAACCGCCCCCGGCTTGGGCGTAGAGGCCGGAAGTATCTTTGGCGCTCTTCGTGATGATATTGATGACGCCATTCACCGCGTTGGCGCCCCAGAGAGTGCCGCCCGGCCCGCTGATGACTTCGATGCGATCGATGTCCGCGAGCACGTAGTCCTGCACGTCCCAGAAGACGCCGGAATACAGCGGCGTGTATACGGTGCGCCCGTCGATCATCACCAGCAGCTTGTTCGCCAATGCGGTATTGAAACCGCGCGCGCTGATGGCCCAGTCATGCGAATTTTTCTGCGCCACTTGCAAATTGTCGGCCAAGCGGAGCGCTTCAGGAATACTGGTCGCCCCGGATCGCCGGATGTCCTCCTGCGTAATGACCTGGATTGCCGAAGCGGCCTCGAGCAGTTTTTCAGGATGGCGGGTGACAGAGGTTACCTGCACATTCATCAGGTCTTCGACATTCAGCTGCTTGAGCTCGCCGATGCTGGGCGCCCCATTCTCTGCGCGCGCGAGTGACGCGGCGCAGCCGTACACAATCAGTGCACTGACGAACCAATTCCGTCTGATCGTTCCCGTCACGATTTCATCATCCTTTGAATCACATTCGTGCGATCGTTGCAGATTGCGCCCAGATTGCACCCATCCGGTATTGGGGCAAACCTTAAAACACCAGACTTGTGAGTACGTTCTCAGATTGTTTTCAGCGGCGATGTTAGCTATGTTTTTGTAATTTTTGCCGCGCATCGTTACGCGCTTCACATTTCGAAAGATCGCTCGCGGCGAAATGCGAATCGAACTTTAGTTTTTCGCGTTCCAGGCGATAACAGCCGACAGGGAGCCGCACGCCCGCACAACGGTTACTGGGTCGGCAACGCCGCGCGGCCGGCGGCCGGCGCCTCTATTGCAAGGACACAACGATGAGCGCGGGCCAACGGGCAGATGGGCAGAGAATCGACGCGGTCTCCCACGACGGGCGGGCGCGCAGTTCCTCGGACCTGGAATCGGCGGCGGATGCCTTGCGCGCTGAGAACGAGGCGCTGCGCGCGCAACTCGCGCTGCGCGACCATGCGCTCGACGGCACGCCTTCGTTCTTCGTCATCGCCCGTCAAGAGCACCCGGCACCCATCATCGTCTATTGCAACAAGATCGTGGCGGACACGCACGGATACACCCGTGAGGAATTGCTCGGCAAACCGGTCACCCGGTTGACTCAATGGGTGGGACGCAATCCAAATTTTGCCGCCGAAGTACAGGAGAAGCTGCAGACCGGCCAAACAGTGCATTTCGAGGAGGAAGTCACACGGCCGGACGGCAGCACGTTTTGGCTGGGGGTTTCCATCAGGCCGCTATACGACAAGGCGGGGCACTTCACCCATTCGGTGGCCGTGGGCGCCGACATCACGGCCAAGCGCATCGAAACGCGCAAGAAGCAGGAACTTCAGGACAAGCTGCTGGCCGAAATGAAAGAGCGCGAGCGCATCGTGATTGAACTTCAATTGGCGCAGAAATTGGAATCGGTTGGCCGGCTTGCGGCGGGCATCGCCCATGAGATCAACACACCCATTCAATATGTGGGCGACAGCGTGTATTTTTTGCGCAGCGCCTTTGAGGACTTCGACAAGCTGTTCCAAAGCATGAATGGCGCCGCGGCGACGTTGCCGGACGGCGCGCAGCGCGAAGCCTATCAGCGAGAAATCGCGGAGCTTGAAAAGAAATACGATATCGAGTATCTGCGCGCCGAGGTTCCCAAAGCCTTCACCAGGACCTTCGACGGTGTGGAGAGGGTGACCAACATTGTGAAGGCGATGAAGGAGTTCGCCCATCCCGATGCGAACGAACAAAACGCCGTGGATCTTCTGCACGCGCTGCAGACTACGTTGCTGGTTGCATCAAACGAGTACAAGTACGTGGCCAAGGTGCGCACCGAGTTCGGCGATCTGCCCCAGGTGGTTTGCAATGTCGGCGAGCTCAATCAGGTGTTCCTAAATCTCATCGTCAACGCGGCACACGCCATCAAGGACTCGGGCAAGGACGCCGATAGCGGCGAAATCACCATTCGGGCCGCTGCCGAGGGCGACGAGGCGGTGATCTGCGTGAGCGACAATGGCTGCGGTGTTCCCAAGGAAAATCTTTCCAAGCTCTATGATCCATTTTTCACGACCAAAGAGGTCGGACGAGGTACGGGGCAGGGGCTCGCCATCAGCCACGCCATCGTCGTCGACAAGCACGGCGGCGAGATCTGCGTCAGCAGCGAAGTGGGCGTGGGAACGCAATTCACGATAAGACTGCCGATCGCAGGCCGCAACGCACGGGCGGTGTCATGAGGGACATTCTATTCGTCGACGATGAGCGCGATTTGCTCGACAGCTTGCGGGCGCGCCTCTACAAACATCGGCATGACTGGAACATGAAATTTGTGTCGAGCGGCGATGAAGCCATCGCCGCACTCGAACAGCAGCATTTCGATCTGGTGGTCTCGGACGTGCGTATGCCAGGTATGGACGGCGGCCAACTGCTCACCGTGGTGAAGCAGCGCTGGCCCAATGCGATGCGCATCATCGTTTCCGGCTATTCGGATCCCGTGCAGGCGGTGCGCCTCACCTCCTTGGCGCATCAATACGTCGCGAAACCGTGCGACGGCCGCGAACTGGAAAACATCATCGAACGCTGTTTTTATCTGCAGGAATTGCTCGGCCAGGAATCGTTGCGCAAAGTGGTCGGCAGCATCGGCAAACTGCCGGCAATGCCGAAAACCTACGGGTTATTGCAGGCAGCGCTCGCGCAACCCAGCGTCACCGCCGCTGAAATCGGCGACATCGTCAATGCGGACGCCGCGATCGCCAGCAAAGTTCTGCAGATCACCAATTCGGCCTTCTTCAGGCTGCGCAAGCCGATGGTGCGGATCAAGGACGCCGTGACCTACTTGGGTTTCGCGACGGTGCGCAACCTGGTCTTGTCGGCCGAAATATTTTCGCAGTGGAAGGCGCCGAAGGGGCTCTCGGACGTGGATCCGGAGCGGCTGCAGATTCACGCACAATGTGCGGCGGCGGCCTGCAAGGCGCTCGCCGGCGGCCGAGCGTCTCCCGATGATGCTTGGCTCGCGGGCCTGCTGCACGATATCGGCTATTGGATACTGATCCAAGAGTGCCCGAAGGAGCTGGCAAATGCCTTGACGCTCTCGCGCACCGAGGGTCTGTCGCTCGTGGACTGTGAGCGGCGGATCACGGGGGCGACGCACGCCGAGATCGGCGCCTACTTGCTGGGGTTATGGGGTTTGCCCTATGCCATCGTCGAGGCGGTGGCCCTGCATCACACGCCCACGGCCGTCACACCGCATGGCTACGATCTGGTAGGAGCGCTGGCGGTGTCGCACGCCCTGATCGATCCTGCCAACGCGTTTGCGATCGTGGCCCCGACCCGGCCGGACGGCGCTGTAACTGCGGAATATCTCGCCGGTCTCAACGCTCCCTTCGATTGGCAGACCGCGCAGGCCCGCGTGGCGAGCGCACTTAGGCCAACTTGAACTTTTGACCCTATGGCACAATCATGAACCGCGAAGAACTACCCAGCATTCTCTGTGTCGACGACGAGCCTCGAGTCGTGGACAGTTTGGCCGTGCATCTGCGCCGCGATTACCAGGTGCTCGCCGCCAATGGCGGGAACAGCGCTCTGCAAATCCTCAAGGACAAGGGCGCTCCAGCCGTCATCGTCTCGGACATGCGGATGCCGGGCATGGATGGGGCGACGCTGCTCAAGCACGTCAGGCAACTGTATCCGGAGACGACGCGCATTCTGCTGACGGGCGAGCCGGGGCGCGACGCCGCAATCTCGGCGGTGAATGAAGGACAGATCTTCCGCTTTCTGACGAAACCCTGCCCGCCGGATCAATTGCGCAGCGCCATCGAATCGGGCGTGGCGCATCACCGGCTTCTGATCGCGGAAAAGGTATTGCTGCAGGAAACCTTGATCGGTTGCATCAAAGCGCTGGTCGACATCCTCGCGATCACCAATCCGGTGGCCTTCGGCCGCTCCACCCGGGTCAAGCGCCTGGCAACCGAGCTCGCCGCGTCGCTCGGCAAAACCGGGTTTTGGCAGCTCGAGGCGGCGGCCATGCTGTCCCAAATCGGCTATATCTCATTGCCGATCGAACTGGTGGAGAAACTCTACTACGGCAAGCGTTTGACGCCCGAAGAGCGGGTGCTCGCGGATGGGGCGCCCTCCGTGGCGCAGAAACTGCTCGGCCGGATTCCGCGGCTCGAGCCCGTCATGGAAATACTCGCCGCCAGCCGTCAATCCAAACTCGAGCTGCCCGAAGGCTTGGTCAAACTGGGCGCCGAGGTCTTGCGCCTGGTGCTCGACTATGATGCCCAGATTGTCCAGGGCCACAGTGCCGGCGTCGCGCTTGCGGCCCTGCGCGCCCAATCCGGGCGGTTCGACAACAAGCTGCTCGAAAATCTTGAATCACTGGTTGGTCTCACGGCGGGCGCACCCGAGGTCAAGGAAGTGGCCGTCGGCCGGGTCACGCCGGGAATGGTGTTCATGGACGATCTGTACACGCAAGTCGGCACGTTGCTGGTGCCGAAGGGCTTCGAGGTGACCGAAACCTTTCTCGAGCGCGCGCGCAATTTCGGCCCGGGTATTTTGCAGGAGAAAGTGCGGGTTCTGGCGCCGGCCAAGGCCGGCGGCTAAGGCCGAGTCAAGCAGGGGGCGATCGGTCAAGCAGCGGGCGATCGCTCAAGCGGCAGTCGCGAATTGCACGATGGCCTGCGCCTGCACGTCCAGTGAATCGACAAAGGGCGAGGTAATCCCGGCGGCGATCACCGAGAGCTCGCTGCAGCCGATCAGCAACACATCCGCGTGATTTGCCAGGTCGAGCGCGATTCGCGCGAGCGCGGCTTGGATCTGCGGTCCCGTTTCGCCGCCTTTCACCGCCTTGATCAGCGACATCACTTCGTCCTGGCGCGCCGGATGGACCACAGCGATACCCTGGCTCGCGAATGCTTTGGCGTAAAGCTCCGTGGCGAGCACGGCTGAAGATGCCAATAGCCCCACGCGCGCGACGCGCCGCGAGGCGGCGATTTGATCGACGGTAAGCCGCACCATATCGAGCAGCGGGATGCTGACGGCGCGCTGAATGGAATGTGCATAGGCGTGCGCGGTGTTGCAGGGAATCGCCAATGCTTCCGCGCCCGCACGTTCGAGGTTGCGCGCAATGCGGATCAGCTCGGGCGTCGGGTCGGCGCCCGTGCCCTCGATCAAATGCGCGATGCGCGAAGGGATTTTGGGATTGCTTTCCACAATCAGGTGAATGTGATCCGGATCATCCTGCGCCGGCGTCTTTGCGAGCACGCGGCGCATGAGGTCCAAAGTGGCCTCCGGGCCCATGCCCCCTATGATCCCGACGACGCGATGCATCGCCGATTCAGGCCGCTTTGGATTGGCGTGAGCGGCCAAAGCCAAAGTCGTCAACGTAGCCGAACAGGCCCACACTGCCGCCCGTATGGATGAATACGACGTTTTGTCCTTTTTTGAAAAACCCTAGGCGGATCAGATCCAAAAAGCCGGCCATGCCTTTGCCGGTGTAAACGGGATCGAGCAGAATCGCTTCGAGCCGCGCGAGCGTTTGGATGGCATCGAGGGAGCCCGGGGTGGAAAATCCGTATCCCTTGCCGACGTAGTCGCAGTTTGCGACGACGTCTTCGCGCCGCACGGCACCGGGTGTCCCGCAGAGATCGGCGGTGGCGCAGGCGAGTTTGAACACATTCTCCTCTTGGCGTTCGCGCGGGGCGCGCACCCCGATCCCCAACAGCGGCACGCCGGAGCGAATGCCGGCGAGCCCGGCAATCAAGCCCGCCTGGGTTCCGGCGCTGCCCGTCGCGTGCACCACATGGTCGATGCGCAGCCCGAGGTCGTTGGCCTGGCCGATGAGTTCCATGGCGGCATTCACGTAACCAAGCGCGCCGACGGGGTTCGACCCGCCGCCGGGAATGAGGTAGGGCTTGCGTCCTTCGCTTGAGAATCGGGCGGCGACTTTGGCCAGTTCGCCATTCATGTCCGGATTGGCCGCGCAACGCTCGACGCTGGCGCCATGCAAGTAGTCCAGCAGCACATTGCCGCTTTCGTTGTAGTCGTGGTCTGTTTTGCCGGTTCGATCTTCAAGCAGTAGGTGGCAATCGATACGCATTTTGGCGGCGCACGCTGCGGTTTGCCGCGCATGATTTGACTGCGTGGCGCCCTGGGTCAGAACGATGTCCGCGCCTTGCTGTCTGGCTTCGGCGAGCAAGAACTCGAGCTTGCGCGTCTTGTTGCCGCCCGTGGACATTCCGGTGCAATCGTCGCGCTTGATCCATATCTCCGGGCCGTTGAGCGCTCTGCTCAAATTCGGCAAGTGTTCCAGCGGCGTCGGCAGATGCGCAAAGCGAATTCTCGGAAAACGTGCAAGGTTCATTTGGATACTCACATACTAGAAATGGAATAGGGGATCCAGTAGACCTTCCCGGGCGGTTTTCCGTTCCGTTCCATGGGTCTCTCGGATTGACGTCAAAGCGTAGGTCCTGTTTCATGCCCTCATGTTTCATGCAATTTTAGTCGAGCGCGACCCTCCACCATACCGGGCGAGCATAAAAAAGCTCGATGAGTCGCAATTGCCGCCGGGCGATGTCACGGTGCGCGTCGAGTATTCCACCCTCAACTACAAAGACGCGCTGGCAATCACCGGCAAGGGCCCGGTCCTACGCCATTTTCCCATGGTGCCCGGAATCGATCTTGCCGGCACGGTCGCTGAGTCCGGCAACCCTTCTTATAAGAGCGGCGACAAGGTTGTGCTGAACGGCTGGGGAGTGGGAGAGACGCATTGGGGTGGACTCGCGCAGCGTGCGCGCGTGAAGGCGGAGTGGCTGATCCCGCTGCCGGGAGCGCTCACGACGCGACAGGCGATGGCCGTGGGTACCGCCGGATACACGGCCATGCTCTGCGTCATGGCCTTGGAAAGGCACGGTATAACGCCGGGCGATGGCGACGTCCTGGTGACCGGCGCGGCCGGCGGCGTGGGTAGCATTGCGGTGGCCTTGCTGTCCAAACTGGGGTTTCGAGTCGCCGCGATGACCGGTCGGCCGGCAGAATCGGATTTCTTGAAGCAGTTGGGCGCCGCGCAGATACTGGATCGCGCTGCCTATTCCGGAGCAGGCAAACCGCTGGCCAAGGAGCGCTGGGCTGCGGCGATCGACGTGGTGGGCAGCCACACCCTGGCGAACGTCTGCGCGTCGCTGCGTTATGGGGGTGTGATCGCCGCCTGCGGCTTGGCCGGCGGCATGGATTTCCCCGGGACTGTCGCGCCCTTCATCCTGCGCGGCATTACCTTGGTGGGCATCGACAGCGTCATGCGTCCGCGTGCCGACCGAGTGGAAGCGTGGCGGCGACTGAGCCGGGATCTCGAGATCAATAAGTTGGAACTGCTTGCGCAGGAGATGTCGCTGGCGCAGGCGCTGGAGCGCGCCTGCTCGGTTTTGGAAGGCCAAGTTCGCGGCCGAATCATCGTCGACGTCAACCGATAGTCACGAGCTGCGGCACTGTCCGGCGCCGTCCGCGGACACTGTCCGCGGACACCGTACGGGCTGGACGAAAAGATAAGTTCAGCATAAACAATGGGTTATTTGGCAAAAGCTCGCTGGCATGAGCCTTGCTGTGCCCTATGGCATGTATCGCTATTCTTTCGCGTTGGGGGCCTTGGTCTTAGCCGCACAGACTTCGGCTGCCAATGATTTGAAGCAGTTTTACGAGCTTGCGCTGACCCGCGACACCACACTGCAGGCCGCGCACTTCCAGCGCGATGCATTGGTGGAGGCGCGTCCGCAGGCGATTGCGCAGTGGCTGCCGCAGATTTCCGCTAATGCCTCTGCCACTCGCGAAAAGGCTGGATTTGATTCGGGGCCGGCGCTCGGAAGCACGGCGGCCGATTGCGCGATCAGCTCCACCGCGACCACGCAACATTGTTACGGCACGGTTCACAGCCTGGGGGTGAACATGTCGCAAACGCTCTGGAGTTTCCAGTCGTTCAGCCAGCTCAAGGAAGCGAATTTCCAAGTCGCCGCGGCGGAGGCGAATTTCCAGGGCGCGCAGCAAAGCCTCTTGCTGCGGGTGGCGCAAGCCTACTTCGGTATTCTGTCCGCCGCCGATCAGCTGGCCACCAATGTGGCCGAGCGCGAGGCATTCAGCACGCTCTTGAATCAAGCCAAGTCGCGTGAGCAGACCGGCGTCGGCCCGCGCAGCGACGTGGACCAGGCACAAGCGTTTTATGATGCGACGGAACAACCCGTCATCGATGCGCGCAACGCGCTGGACGATGCCAATCTTGCCTTGAGCCAAATTATCGGACAGCACATCGACACTGTCGCTCCCCTGCGCGAGGACATTCCTTTGACGTCGCCCGAGCCCGCGACTGCGGATGAGTGGGTGGCCAGCGCGCGGCAGGATAATTTTGATGTGCGCACCGCGCAGCTCAGCATGGAAGCGGCATCGCGGGATATCTCGGTGCAGCGCGGCCGAGGTCTGCCGACGATTTCGCTGACCGGCTCCGGATCCAAGATCACGCAGGATGAGGTGCTCGGCGGCAATCAAACGCTCGATACCATCGGCGTGTCGTTCAATTGGCCGCTGTTCTCCGGCGGCGCCATCGCATCGGCGGTGCGACAGTCGCGCGCGCTATTTCGCCAGGCTGAAGCCAACTATGAGGCGGCCAAACGCAATACCGAGACGCAAACTCGCGCGGCCTTTCGCGGCATCGTCAGCGGAATTCAACGCATCAGCGCGGCGCACCGTGCGGTCGACTCCGGCGAACAAGCGGTCGAAGCCATGCGGCGCAATGTCGAATTCGGCACCGGCAACGAATTCGAATTGTTGAACGCGCAAAACAACTACTACGCGGCGCGGCGCGCTTTCGCCCAGGCGCGCTATGACTACCTGACCAATGTACTTGCCCTGAAGCAACAGGCCGGCCGATTGACCGAGCAGGATCTGATTGCCATTGACAACCTTCTCATCGAGAAAACCGCATGAGCATGCGATTACTCCCAAAGGAACCCATCATGCTTCGCGACACATCCGCGCAGGATCGCGTGATCGAACCGAAAAATCCGCTCCAGCGTCATCGCAAGCTCATCATCGCCGGCGCGATCGCCGCCGCCCTGCTCATTGCCTTGATCGTGGTCTTGATGCGCTATTCCGGCGCCGGAGTTTCCGTCGACCGCTCACGGGTATCGATCGCAACGGTGGAGCGGGGCAATTTCATCCGCGATATTTCCGCCGACGGACAAGTGGTCGCCGCGGTCAGTCCCACGCTGTATGCCGACTCCTTGGGGACGATCACGCTCAAGGTGCACGCCGGCGATAGCGTGGTGAAGGGCCAGGTGCTCGCGGTGATCGACAGCCCGGATCTGACCGCAAAGTTCTCGCAGGAACAGGCCACCTTGGACAGCCTGCGCCTGGATTGGCAGCGATCGAAGCTCAACGCCGAGCATACGCTCCTGCAGATGCGCGACGCGTACAACCAGGCCGAAGTCGATCAAAAGACGGCGCAGCGCGAACGCGATCGCAGCCGCAAGGCCTACGAGCTGGGTTCCTACTCGGAATTGCAGGCGCTCCGGGCGGAGGATGCCTTGGAAAAAGCACAGTTCGCCTTTCAGCAAGCCAAAAGCACTTACGATGCGCAGCCGAAGCAAAATCAATTCGACATCGACAGCAAGAAGGCGTTGTTCGATCGCCAGCAATTCATGGTGACCGATCTGCAGCGTCAGGTTGACGGCTTGAATGTCAGATCACCGGTCGACGGACAGGTGGGCCAGGTGCAAGTCGCCGACCGCGCCAGCGTTGCCAAAGATGCGCCGTTGCTCACGGTGGTCGATCTGTCGGCGCTCGAAGTCGAGATCAAAGTCACCGAGAGTCTGGCGCGCGACTTGCGCCCGGGCATGACGGCGGACTTGGAAGGCGGCGGCCATCACTGGCAGGGCGTGGTCAGCGGCGTCTCGCCCGAAGTCGTCGCGGGTCAAGTTACGGCTCGCTTACGTTTCGGCGCGGAGAAACCGGCCGGCCTGCGGCAAAGCCAGCGGCTATCGGTTCGCATTTTCCTCGACCGGCGCGACAACGTGCTGATGGTCGATCGCGGTTCCTTTGTGGATCAGGAAGGTGGCGGTTTCGCCTACGTGGTTCACGGCAATATTGCCGAGCGTACGCCGGTGCGTTTGGGCGCTTCCAGCATCGCCAAAGTCGAGATCCTGGACGGACTCTCGGTGGGCGATCAGGTCGTCATCTCCGGCACCGATGCTTTCAACGGCGCGAAGCGCGTCATCCTCAGTCACTGATTGAACAACTTAAGCCTAGAGGCCACACCATGCTTAAAATGACTCACCTTTCCAAGGCGTATCGTACCGAAGTCGTCGAGACTTACGCGCTGCGGGACTTCTCGATCCATGTGCGCGAAGGCGAGTTCGTCGCAGTTACCGGGCCATCGGGTTCGGGGAAGACCACTTTCCTGACGATCGCGGGACTTCTGGAGGAGTTCAGCGGCGGCGAGTATCAACTCGACGGCGCCAACGTGCGCGGCCTGAACGACAACCAGCGCTCGCGGCTGCGCAATGAAAAAATAGGCTTCATCTTTCAAGCTTTCAATCTGATCGCCGACCTCAACGTGCAGGACAATATCGATGTGCCATTGCGCTATCGCGGTTTCAATGCCGCGGAACGCCGCCGCCGCATCCAGGAAGCATTGGGGCGCGTGGGCCTGTCGGCACGTTCACGGCACTATCCGGCGGAGCTGTCCGGCGGGCAGCAGCAGCGCGTCGCCATCGCGCGGGCGCTTGCGGGATCTCCGCGGCTGCTGCTGGCGGATGAGCCGACGGGAAATCTGGATACGCAAATGGCACGGGGCGTTCTCGACCTGCTCGAGGAACTGCATCGCGATGGCGCCACCATCGTCATGGT
Organism: uncultured Gammaproteobacteria bacterium; assembly: GCA_963721095.1. GTDB lineage: Bacteria > Pseudomonadota > Gammaproteobacteria > Steroidobacterales > Steroidobacteraceae > Bog-1198. Next base: position 335,161 of record CAVRHU010000007.1, read on the forward strand.
GACGCACGATCCAGAACTGGCCGTGCGCGCGCAACGCGAGGTTCATATCGTGGATGGGCAGGTGGTCGATCTGGCCGCCCAACCCCGCCTGGTTGCCGCGGCGAATGCCAACACATAGGAGACTATCGTGTTCAACTACTATCTCCGTCTCGCACTGCGCAGCCTCAAGCGCAACGTTGTGCTCACCACACTGATGATTGCGGCGGTGGGAGTGGGTATCGGCGCCTCCATGACGACGCTGACCGTATTTCGCGCCATGGACAATGACCCCATACCGCAAAAGTCGCGTCAGTTGTTCGCCGTGCAAATCGACAATTGGGGTCCCGATAGCAAGAGCATCGTGCCGGGCGACAAAGAGCACTTTCAGGATCAGATCAGTTATATCGATGCGGTTGGGTTGATGAATGCCAAGGCGGCTCATCGTCAGGCGGCGATGTACAAAACCGGTGCGGCTCTGACGCCGACCAATCCCGACGTGCTGCCCTTTCAGGTGCAGATCCGCGCAACGTACGGGGATTTCTTCCCCATGTTCCTGACCCCCTTTATGGCGGGCGGCCCCTGGAGCGCGGATGACGACAAGAATCACGCCGACGTTGCCGTGATTACGCAAAAGCTCAATGACAAGGTATTCGGCGGCGGCAATTCGGTCGGTAAGAGCATCAATCTCGACGGTCACGAGTTCCGCGTTGTCGGTGTGCTGGCACATTGGGAGCCCACGCCGACGTTTTACGATCTCAACAACGATCAGTATGGCGAGGGTGCCGAAGTCTATGTGCCCTTCACGCGCGCCATCGATGGCCAAATGCCGAGTTGGGGCAACAATAACTGCAGCGGCGATATTGGCCAGCCCGGCTGGGAAGGACGCTTGCATTCGGAATGCGTCTGGATACAGTTCTGGGCCGAGCTGCCGACCGCCGCGGACGTTGCGGCGTATCGCAGCTTCTTGAACAACTATGCCGCGGATCAGCAGCGATTGGGGCGGTTTCACTGGCCGGCGCACACGAAGATTCGCGATGTGCGCGAGTGGCTGGTGTATCAGAAGGCGGTCACGACCGAAGTTCGAATTCTCGTCCTGGTCAGCTTCAGCTTTCTCTTGGTGTGTCTGCTCAATGCGATGGGCCTCATGTTGGCGAAAATTATGGGCCGCGCCGGCGACATCGGTGTGCGCCGCGCGCTGGGTGCCAGCCGCCGCGCCATTTTCGGCCAGTGTCTGATCGAGGCGGGCGTGGTCGGACTGGCGGGCGGTCTTCTGGGGCTGGCGCTGACGGCGCTGGGTCTTCTGGGTCTAAGATCGCTCCTGTCCGAAGAAGTCGGTCGGCTTACCCACTTCAGTCCCGCGGATATCACCATCGCGATCGTTCTCGCCGTGTTGGCGACCACGCTGGCCGGTCTTTATCCCACGTGGCGTGCCGCGCAAGTTCAACCGGCGTGGCAACTCAAGGCGCAGTAGGAGGCAGTATGCAATTTCGTCCTATCATTTCAGCCATGCGGCGCAACAAGGTCGGCGCCATTCTGATTGCCGTGCAAATGGCCATCACGCTGGCAATACTCTGCAATGCCCTGTTCATCATTCAGCAGCGAGTTGCCTCGAGTGATCGGCCGACCGGCATCGACGATGAAGCCGATGTCGTGGTGCTCGACAATCAGTGGGTGGGAAATCCGCCGGATCAGGCTGCGCGTCAGCAGGGGGACCTGGCGGCGCTGCGATCTTTGCCCGGCGTTGAAGATGCGTTTGCAACGAATACCGTTCCCTTGACCAACAGCGGTTCGACCGAGGGCCTCAACCTGCATCCGGATCAGAAGACCGCCTCGGCGAGGGCCGCCCTGTACTTCGGCGACGAGCACGCCATCGCGAGTTTGGGACTGAAATTGATCGCCGGCCGCAACTTCAATCCGGATGAGGTCACGGACAAGGTCGGCTATACCGACCTCAAGACGCCGGCCGCGATCATCATCACCAAGGGCCTGGCCGACAAGCTGTTCCCCAATGCGAATGCGGTGGGTCAGAGCATCTACGATGACTTTTCGAAGGGCCAGGTGCCTATCGTCGGGGTGGTCGAACGATTGCAGGTGCCGTGGGTGTCGGCGGGCGGGTGGGGCAGCACGTTCAACGACAATTCTTTCATAGTGCCCTTCCGCTTCGTGATTCCGTACCCGATCCTGTACGTCATACATGCCAAGCCGGGACAGGCGGCGGCTATAGTTCAATCGGCGCCGAAGAAACTTTTTGACATCAGCCGTGCGCGGGTCATCGGCAAGACGCGGCCCATGACGGCGCTGCGCAAGGAGATCTACAAGGACGACAGAGGCCTGGTGGTGATCCTGGGGGTGGTCTGCGCGGCGCTGTTGGCTGTGACCGCGTTCGGTATCGTGGGCTTGACCAGCTATTGGGTGGCACAACGGCGGCGTCAAATCGGCATCCGCCGCGCGCTCGGCGCGACGCGCAATGCCATCATTCAATACTTCCAGACCGAGAATTTCTTGATCGCCGGCGCGGGCGCGGCGTTCGGGGTGGCCTTGGCGGTGTCCTTGAACCTGTGGATGGTGAACGCATTTTCCATGCAGAGACTGAACACCGGATATGCCCTGGCCGGCGCAGTCGTCGTGATGTTGCTGGGACAAGCCGCCGTACTGTGGCCGGCTTTGAAAGCCGCATCGATTCCGCCGGCCTTGGCAACGCGCGCCGCTTGAACCCAGGGCGCGCTTAGGATGTTTCGCTACTATTTCCGGCTCGGGATCCGCAGCCTCAAGCGCAATACGGTGTTGACGGGCCTGATGATCGCGGCCATTGCGGTCGGCATCGGCGCGTGCATGACGGCATTGACCATATTTCGCGCCATGTCCGGGGACCCGATTCCGCAGAAGTCGAGCGAGCTGTATACGCCGCAGATCGACAACTGGTCCCCGGAGAGACCACCTCAGGATTCTCCCGACGGTCTCCCAGACCTGCTGAGTTATATCGACGTCACGGCATTCATGCAGGCGCACGGGGCAAAACGCCAGGCTGCCATGTTCGCGACCCTTTTGTCCGTGCGGCCCGACGATCCGCGACAAAAGCCGTTCAAAGCCAATGTGCGAACCACGTATACCGACTTCTTTCCGATGTTCGACGCTCCCTTCAAATACGGGCGACCCTGGTCCGCGGCCGATGATGCAAATCGCGCCGCGGTGGTGGTGTTGACGAGCGGGATGAACAATCGCCTATTCGGCGGCCAAAACAGCGTGGGCAAGACGGTGCGCCTGGACAGCGAACCCTACACCGTGATCGGCGTGCTTGACGACTGGCAGGTCCTGCCGCGCTTCTACGATCTGCAGGTTCAGCCGTTCGGCAGGAGCGATGAGATCTTCATGCCCTACACGCGCGCCATCGAGAAGCAAATGAAAGTCTTGGGCAGCATCAAGTGCAATGGTGAGGGCGGGACGGCCTATGACGTTCTGTTGCGATCCGAATGCGTGTGGCTGCAGTTCTGGGTCGAACTGCCGACGGCCGCGGATGCGGCCAAGTACCGGGCATACCTGAATAATTACGCGGCGGAACAGCAACGATTGGGCCGATTTCATTGGCCGCCGCACACGCAATTGCGCAATGTCACCGAATGGCTGCGCTACCGGCACATAGTTCCCAACGAGGTGCGCATCCTGATTCTGGTGTCGTTCGGATTCCTGCTGGTGTGCTTGATGAATGCCATGGGGCTGATGCTCGCGAAAATCATGGGACGCGTGGGGGACATCGGCGTGCGCCGCGCGCTCGGTGCCAGCCGCGCCGCGATCTTCGCGCAGTGCCTGATCGAGACCGGGGTGGTCGGACTCGCCGGCGGAATATTGGGTCTGGGACTGACCGCGCTCGGTCTGATGGCGGCACGCTCGCTGCTGAGCAAGAACTTTGTCGCGCTCGCGCACCTCGATCTGACCGACACGGCCATCGCCGTGCTGCTCGCAGTGGGCGCAACGGTGGTGGCCGGATTGTATCCGACCTGGCGTGCGGCGCATGTACAGCCGGCCTGGCAGCTCAAGGCTCAGTAGGAGAAATTAAATGGAATTGCGTCCCATACTCTCAGCTATGCGCCGCAATAAATTCGGCGCGCTGCTCATCGCCACCCAGATGGCGGTGACGCTTGCGTTTCTCGCCAATGCCATCACGCTGGTCGAGCAGCGCACGGCATGGAGCAGCCGCCCTTCCGGTCTCGATGAGGAAAATATCTTTATCGTCACGTCCGAGAGCGTCGATCATCAGAGCGACAGCGCCGCGCGCGACGCCGCGGATGTCGCCGCGCTGCGTGGACTGCCGGGCGTGGTCGACGCCTTCACCACGAACATGTATCCCATGCAGGGCGGAGGCTGGATCGACACCGTCACCTTGACGCCCGATCAAAAGACGCCAACCGCGGTCACGGCGAACTACATGGGCGATGAGCACGCGTTGAATACCATGGGTCTCAAACTCATCGCCGGCCGCAACTACACGGCGACCGAAATCGAGACCAAGAGGCCGCCGGGTGATCCGCCGTACAGCGGCCTCATTGTCACCAAGATGCTCGCTGAGAAGGTTTTTCCGAACGAGAACGCGCTCGGCAAGATGATCATTTTCGACAGCGACAAACCCGCGCCGATCATCGGCATCGTCGACCGGCTGCAGGGCCCGATGACGGCCGCCACCGGCATGTTCGTCCCGTACGAGGAGTTTTCGGTGCTCGCTCCCTATCATCTGATCGGCGAGACCAACAATTACATGGTTCGCGTGCAGCCCGGGGAACTCGATGCCGTGATGAAGGCGGCCGAAGCCAAACTGTACGCGCTGGATGAAAATCGCATTCTGCACAGCAAATCGATGCAGCAAGTGCGCGCCGATGCCTATCGCGGCGATCACGGGCTCATCGTGCTGTTGACCTGCATTTGCCTTGCGCTGCTCATTGTGACGGCATTCGGAATTATTGGGCTGACGAGTTATTGGGTGGCGCAGCGGCGCCAGCAAATCGGGATCCGGCGTGCCTTGGGCGCCACGCGGCAGGCCATCGTGCGTTATTTTCAAACCGAGAATTTCATGATCGCAGCGGCAGGTTCCGTGGCCGGCATTGCGTTCGCCATCGCGTTGAACCTGTGGATGGTGCACAGCTTTGAAATGGTGCGCATGGACAACAGCCGCGCCGTCGCCGGTGCGCTGATCATCCTGCTGCTGGGGCAATTCGCGGTGCTATGGCCCGCGCTGCGGGCGGCGTCCATTCCCCCGGCCTTGGCGACGCGCGGCGGCTGAGGCGCGTCAGGTGTGATTCCGCGCCGCACCCGTTAACATGTCCGCATGCGTACGGTACTCGTTATCGATGACAATCCGGCGGTCGCCCAGGCGCTCGCGCTCCTGTTCGGCCTGCATGATATTCGCACTCTGACCGCTTTCAACCCGCAGAAAGGGCTTGCCGCGCTGACGCAGGAGCGCGTTGATCTCGTAATAGCCGATATGAACTTCAGCGCCGATACCACCTCCGGAGAAGAGGGCGCCGCACTGTTTCGTGCCCTGCGCGCATCGCAGCCCGATCTGCCCGTGGTACTACTCACCGCCTGGACCCACCTGGAAGCCGCGGTGCAACTCGTCAAAGCGGGCGCGGCGGACTATATCGGCAAGCCCTGGGACAACGACAAGCTGCTGGCAACCGTCGAAAATTTGCTGGAGTTGGCGGAGACCACCCGTGAGCGCCGGCGATTGCAGGACGAGCAACGCCGGCGGCGCGAACGCTTGGCGGAACAATACGATCTTTGCGACATCGTATTCGCTTCGGATGCCATGGAACGCGTGGTCGAGCTGGCCTGCCGGGTGGCGCGCGCCGACGTGCGCGTGCTCATCAGCGGTCCGAATGGCGCGGGTAAGGAGCGCATCGCGCAGATCGTGCATGCCAATTCTGCGCTTCGCGCCGGTCCCTTTGTCGCCGTCAATTGCGGCGCCATTCCCGCCGAGCTGATCGAGGCGGAATTGTTCGGCGCCGAGGCGGGCGCCTATACCGGAGCCACGCGCGCGCGCATCGGACGCTTCGAGGCGGCGAACGGCGGCACCTTGTTCTTGGATGAGATCGGCGATCTGCCGCTTGCCGGACAGGTCAAACTTCTGCGAGTGCTCGAGACCGGTCAATTCGAGATGCTGGGCTCGAGCAAAACGCGCACCGCGCAAGTTCGCATCGTGAGCGCCACGAATGCGGATTTGCCGGCGCTGATCCGTGAGGGGCGTTTTCGCGAGGATCTCTATTACCGCCTGAATGTGATCGACATCGCCGTGCCGCCGCTGGCGGACCGGCCTGCGGATATCCTGCCGCTGGCTCGTTATTTTCTCGGCGATGGGATGCAGCTGAGCGAAGACGCCGCCGCGACGCTGCAGGCTCACGATTGGCCGGGCAATGTGCGCGAGCTGCGCAATTCCATCGAACGCGCGAAGCTGCTGGCCCGCGAGCGCGTGGTGGCGGCCGCCGATTTGAATCTGCCCGCCGCGGCTCGCAATCCGCCGCGGGAAAGCGAGAATTTGAGCAAGGAAGTCTTGGAGGCTTCTTTACTGGAAGCGGGCGGCAATATCAGCCGGGCCGCGCAAAGCCTGGGGTTGTCGCGTCAGGCCTTATACCGCCGGCTGGAGCGGTTCAACCTGCGTCCGGCGGGCGGCTCTTGAGCGGCAGCTCTTGAGCGGCCGGCTTTGAGCCTCAAGACCAAGCTGGCCCTGTTGTTGATCGTCATCGTCGCGATCACGGCAGCGGTCAGCGCCTGGGTGGCGCGCTGGTTCGGCAGTCCCTTGTTGAGTTGGCTGTTGATTCTTGCGGCGTCGCTGCTGCCCCTGATCTGGCTGTCATCGCGGATCATGCGGCCGATCCAACAGATGTTGCGCGCGCTGTCGGGCACCGTGGCGAGCTATCGGGAAGGGGATTTCAGCTTGTCGCTGGTCGCGGATCGCGACGATGAACTCGGCGAACTGATGACGGCGCACAATGAATTGGCGGCGGCCCTGCGTGAGCAGCGCGCGCACCTCGTGCAGCGTGAATTGCTGCTCGATACAGTGATGCAGAACTCGCCGGTCGCGTTGGTGCTAGTCGATGCCAACGATCGCATCGCCTACGCGAATATCGCGTCCCGACACCTGTTGAGCGGCGGACGCAGCCTGCAGGGGCTGCGATTCCGCGACGCTCTGATCGAAGCTCCGGCCGCCTTGCAAGGCGCGGCGGCGGAGCCGGGCGACAATCTGTTTTCCACGGAAATCGACGGCATCGAAGAGACTTTTCATTTATCGCAGCGGGCCTTTATCCTGCAGGGACGCACCTTCCGCTTATACCTGCTCAAACGGCTGACGCGCGAACTCTCGCGCCAGGAAGTCTCAACTTGGAAAAAGTTGATCCGGGTCTTGAGCCACGAGCTCAACAATTCCTTGGGTCCTCTATCCTCGCTCGCACACTCAGGGGCCGAGATCGCACGCCGTGGGGATTATACGGCGCTGCCGACCGTCTTCTCGGCGATTGCGGAGCGCGCCGAGCACCTGCACCAATTCGTGAGCGGCTATGCCGCGTTTGCCAAATTGCCCGCGCCTCGACCCGAGTCCGTGCCCTGGCGGCAGTTCGTCGCGGATCTTCGAGGACAACAGAGCTTTACCTGCATTGAGCCCTTGCCCGGCCGGCCGGGCTGGTTCGATCGCGTCCAGGTCGAGCAGGCGCTGATCAATATGATCAAGAACGCACATGAGGCAAGCGGCGCAGCGGCGCAAGTCGAGCTCTTCATTGTCAGCGTCGGGGCGGACCAGCGCATCGAAGTGCGCGACAGAGGATCCGGAATGAGCCAGACGGTCCTGGCGCAGGCGCTGCTGCCTTTTTATTCCACCAAACGCAGCGGCACCGGATTAGGCCTGGCTCTCGCGCGCGAAATCGCCGAGGCGCATGGCGGGCGCATTCAGTTGGCCAATCGCGAGGGCGGCGGCCTCGTGGTGGCTTTGGATTTGCCGTGGAGCGCGAGCAGTCCGGATGCTACAGTCGCGTGATGCTTTTTTTCGTCTCGTTAACCCCTTAAGCTTACGCGCGTGGGAACCGTCTATCTCGTACGTCACGGCCAAGCGGCCTTCGGTACGGAGCACTACGACAGACTCACCGATTTAGGCATCGCCCAGGCACGCCTTCTCGGCGGCTATTTCGGCCGGCGACAGATTCGCTTTGATGCGGTATTCACCGGCACGCTGCGGCGTCAGACCGAAACGGCCCGGGGAATTTTCGAAGGTCATGAACCGGGCGCGCCCACTCTTCGGGAAGAGTTTCCGGGGCTGGATGAGTACAAGCCCGAGGCCATCATGATGGCTCTGACTGGGAATGTCCCCGCACCCGCGTTGGCCGCGGCAAGGCGCGATCCGCTTGTGGTGCGCGAGCACTTTCGTGTGCTGCGCGACGCCTTGCTGGCGTGGGCCGAGGATCGCACGCAGCCGCAGGGCATGCCTGTCTGGCAGGCGTTTCAGGACCGCGCCGTCGCGGCGCTGGTTGAAGCGCGCCAGCGTTTTCCCGACGGCAATGTGCTCATCGTGAGTTCCGGCGGCCCCATTGCGGCCATCGTCGCAGCGACGCTCAAGTCGCCGCCCGCAACCGCCGTTGAATTGAATCTGAGAATCCGCAACAGCGCACTCACGGAGTTCGCCACGACCCCGCGGCGGCATCATCTGGTCAGCTTCAACGGATTGCCGCACTTGGACACCCATCCCGACCCGACCCTGACCACGTATGCCTAGGCGTTATCGCGTGAACTATAAGACCGCTTGGCTTGGAGTCTGTGTTTTATGCACTCCTCCCGCCGCCCTGCCCGAGGAGTTTCACTCCCACCCGCCGCCCGAGAAGCTCGGGAAGGTTTCGTTCCAAACATCCTGTGCGCCCAGGGTCGCGCGCGATTTTGAGCGGTCCGTCGCGTTGTTGCATTCCTTTGCCTATACGGCCTCTGAAGAGGCATTCCGGAAGGTCGCCGCCGCGGATCCGAACTGCGCCATGGCCCATTGGGGCATCGCCATGTCCCACTATCATCAGCTCTGGAGTCCGCCCACTCCCGCGGAGCTGCGCGACGGTCGATCGGAAAGCGAACAGGCGCTGGCCATGAATCAAGGAACACCGCGCGAGCGGCAGTTCATCGCGGCTGCCGCGGCCTATTACAAGGATGCGAATGAGGCGCCGCCGTTGCGCGCCAAAGCCTATTCCGACGCAATGCTCGAGGTGGCGCGCAGCAATCCCAAGGACAGCGAAGCGCAGGCCTTCTATGCCTTGTCGCTCATCGCCACTGCGCCGCCCGAGGACGCCACCCACGCGAACCAGAAGCGCGCGGCGGCGCTGCTGGAGCCGATTTACCGATCTCAACCCGACCACCCGGGCGCCGCCCATTACTTGATTCACGCCTACGACAGCGCGGAGCTCGCGCCGCAGGGCCTCGCGGCCGCGCGCGCCTATTCGAAGATCGCCCCGTCGGCGCCCCACGCGCTGCACATGCCGTCGCATATCTTCACCAGGCTGGGCCTTTGGGAGGATTCCATCGCTTCCAACAGGTTGGCGCGCGCGGCCGCGCACGATCAAGGCGATGTGGGCGAGGAGCTGCATGCGATGGACTATTTGACCTATGCCTATCTGCAGCGGGGACAGAATTCCAACGCCGAACGGGTGGTCGCGAGTTTGCGCACCATGGACGCCTTGGCGGCGCCGGGAAACGATTTGAAGGTCGGCTATGCGGCAACCGCCATGCCGGTTCGGCTTGCGATTGAGCGTCATGCGTGGCGCGCTGCGGCCGATCTGGAGACGCTCCCGGGCGCCGCTCCGAATGTCGCCGCCATCGTCTTCTGGGCGCGTGCGCTGGCCAGTGCGCGCAGCGGCCGGCCGCAGGCCGCCCAGAGCGACATTGCGCAAATCGAAGCGTGCAAGGCGCAACTGCAGGCGGCCGGAAACGCGTACTGGGCCGCCCAAGTCGACGTGCTCGAGAAGGAAGCGAAGGCGTGGCGGCAGGCGGCGGCGGGAGGGGCTGCGGAATCGGCCCGATTGCTGCGGCAAGCGGCCGATGAAGAAGATGCCGTCGAAAAGCTGCCGGTGACGCCAGGGCCCATTGTTCCGGCGCGCGAGCAACTCGGCGAACTTCTGCTGCAACAAAATCAGCCGCAGCAAGCCCTGCGGGAATTTCGTGCCGCGCTCGTGCTCGCCCCGGGAAGACGCGGCGCGTTGCTCGGCGGAGCGGAGGCGGCCGAACGCATCGGCGATGCGCGAACCGCGGCGCAAATGCGCGCCGCGCTGTAGTGCTGACCGGCTCGAATGTCGAGGTCTTTCAATGTCGCTCGATGCTCACGTGTGCGAGGACTGTTTACATAGCGCCGAGGTTTAGTCGAAGTCGGTCGCGAGCTCAGGATGCTCGCGGTGGTGGAACATGCGATCGATCTGCGCGGCCGTGGTGCGGCCCATGGAAAGGGGCGGCAGCCCATCCCGCGGGAAAAACGCCACTTCACTGGTTTCATCGCTGGCGCGCGCCGCGCCGCCCACGATCTCACAGATGAAAAACATTTTATAGATGGAATCGATATGGCGGGGCGGGTTTCTCTTTTGGTAGTCGTAGACCGCTGCAAGCTTCAACGCGCGGGCCGCAAACCCCGATTCCTCGGCAATCTCCCGCACGACGCACTCGCCCGCCGATTGATTGACGTCGGCCCAGCCGCCGGGCAGGGTCCATTTGCCGTCACTGATCTCGCGCACCATCAATACGCGGCCATCCTCAAAAGCCGCACCGCGCACGTCCACTTTCGGCGTCGCATAACCCTTCTCCTGGCGCAGCAGCTCGAGGATGGATTCCTGCTCCGCGGCCGAACCTTGCGCCATCAAAAGCGCCGCCAACCCGCGCAGGCGTTCGTAGCGCTGATGATCGAAGCCATCCGCGCTGAAGGCCAATCCGGTCTGAGCAATGGCCCGCAACTCGCGTGCGATTTTCAGCCACTGCGGTTCCTCAGGCATCGCGCGAGTGCGCTCAGCGCGGCGCGAAGAATTCGGTATACGCCGCGATCCGATCGGCTCTGATCTCGACCACATCGACGAGTTCTGTGGGAACCGTCGCGCCCGTGACCTTGGAAAAAATATCAACGCGCCAATGTGCGACCGCGCGCGGCATTTCGACCGTCAGGCTCAGGAGTTGATAATCGTTGAGCCGGAACACCTTGACCATCATGGAGAGCCAGGGCCGAAACTCCGCGAGGGTCTGGGCACGGATCGCGATCGGCTTGTCCGCACTTGCGCCCAAGATTTCGTATCGGCCTGCATCGGCAAAAACGCGGCACATGCCGGCGAGATCGCCCCCCACGCGTGCGGCGTGGAGCTGCTGAATGATTCGTTCCGCGACGATGCGCTCGGACACGTTATATCTCCCTAAAGGTGTGGAGCCGGTCCGAGTATTTTGCCAGGCTCGCGGGCCAGCGCCGCGCGAATTTCGCCGCCGATCTGTTCGAATGCCGTGCGCGCATAGGGAATGACGGCTCCTAAACCGTAGAAAAGATGAATCATACCTGGATGGCAAGTGTAGGACACATCATTGCCGGCTTTCGCCAGGCGCTCGGAATAATTTTGCCCCTCGTCGCGCAATGGATCATATTCCGCGGTATGAATCAGTGTCCGCGGCATGCCGGAGACGTCGCCGGCCAGCAGCGGCGACACCCGCGGATTGGAAGGCGACGTGCCTTCGGGCAGGTAATACATAAGATCGTGGTCCAGGGTCGCCTGATCCACCAGATATCCGCTCGATAAGTCGCGCTTCGAGGCCGTGATTCGGCTGTAGTCGAGTATCGGACAGAGCAGCAACTGCAGGAGCAGTGGCGGACCGCCGCCTTGAATCGCCGACTGGCACGTCGCCGCGGCGAGGGTGGCGCCGGCGGAATCTCCGCAAATCCCGAGGCGCGCGGCATCAATACCGAAATCCGCGGCGTGCCCGCTGACGTATCGCAGCGCCGCTTGCGCGTCCTCCAAGGCTGCGGGAAAACGGTACTCGGGCGCCAATCGATATTCTACCGCCACCACTCGTACGCCGCCCGAACGGCACAGCGCGCGGGCGATGCCGTCATGGGTTTCCAGGCTGCCGGCAACCAAGCCGCCGCCGTGAAAATAAACGAGTCCGGGCAGGATGTCGTCCTTCGAGGGCGAATAGAGCCTGACCGGCAGCGCACCGCCCGGGCCGGGCAGCGTTCGATTTTCCACTCGATCGATCGCGGCGGACGGACCACCGAATTCCATCAAGGAGACGAGGCCCTTGCGGCGTTCCTCGACCGTCGCGCTGCGCGCATCGGGCGGATTGCCCGCGGCGAGGAGATTCAGGAAGCGCTTGACGCGTGGGTCGAGAGGCATCCGCGCGCGGATTGCTGGATTCAGACGGGCTCTTAGAGAGCCAAGGCCTGCCGAGTCGCCGCCGGCCATTTCTTGAAATCGAGGCCGTGATTGGCGAACAACGCCACGGCCAGCCGATCGATGCCGAACGCGACGCAGCTGGTATGAGCCAACTCGCCGTTGTCGTCACGGATGCCCCACACCTGGCCGAAGTGCTCGCGGTGGTAGTTGAAGCTCATGCACGCCGTGGGTGATGCGCTCGGATAATAGGGAATCAATAATTCGAACTTCAGGGCCTGCTGGCGTTGGCTGACCGCCATCACTTGACCCACTCGACCGAAGAACGGATCGTTGGCCACATCGATGGTGTGCGGCAAGCCCAACTCGGCGGCCAGCACGGGCGCTTTGGCCATCCATTTTTCGCGAAACTCGACGATCTCGTCGGGCGCACCGATGCGCACGAATTCGCGCATGCGAAATGATTGCAGCCGATCCAGGCTTAGCGAGGGCTCATGCCGGAACACATCGGCCTCGATGTCGAACTGCAGGCCGCCGCGCGGCAACGTGCCGCGAGCCGCCGCGATGGGATACACCGGATAGCAAGCGGCAGGCGAGAGCACCAAATCCGATGATGTGAGCGATGTGGTCCAATCGCCGCCGTTATCGTAGCGCTCAACGGCCGCACGGATCGAGCTTTCAGAGCCGTGCAGGGCGCATACGCATCCCAGCAAATTGGGAAAGCTCTTCAAGTAACCGGATTTCTCCAGTTGCGTCCGGCTCATCACCGGCGGGAAGCGCATGATCTCCGCTTGAGGGTCGCGCTGCCGGGTGATGTACCCTTCGAGCCGCTCAACCAGATCCACATAGAGCGCGGTGCGCGCATAGACGCCGTCCACGCCCATCGGCCTGAACAGCCGATCGGCGAGATGCGCTAACGGATAGGCGGAGGTGCTATCGGGCGGCATGGGCTCAGCCACTGATCGAGGCCGGCAGCGGCGTCATCAATGAAGTCGTCGCGAGATTTGTCAGGATACGGTCGTTGCTGATCATGATGGGCGCGGATAGCACATCGCGCAGCAAGCGGCCGATGGTGAATTCGGTGTCATTGCGATAGCCGGAAAGACCGCAAGCGCGCAGCGAAGTGAGCACCGTGGTGACCGCGAGTTCCGACACCTGCACTTTGGTCAGGGTAATCATCGCCTGAAATTCCAAGGACGAGATCGCCTTTTCGTCCGACATGATCGACTCATAGCTGCGCAGGGCCGTTGCGAGGACGCCGCGCAGCGTGCGCAACGTCGACACCGCCTGCGTGAAATGCGCGGCACCCGGCGGCGTCTGGCCGTTCGATTGACGCACTACGTGCCGCACGAACGCTTGCGCCTTGGAGGCCGCGGCGGCGGCGATGCCGGCCCACACCGAGCCCCACAGGATGTGCGCAAAGGGCACCATGGTCTGGGCATGAATTCTCTCGTAGGGTTCGGGCAGGATTTGTCCGGCTGCCGCGCGCGCGCGCAGCGTGAAGCCCTCGCTATGGGTGCCGCGCATCCCCAAGGTGTCCCATACCTGCAATCTTTCGAGGGTATAGTCCGACTTGAGCAGAACCAGCAAAACCTGGTCGTTGCCCGGGGCATCGGCGGCGCGGCGGGCGGTGGTGACGATGCCATCCGCTTCGACCGCATAGGAAATGACCGTTGCCTTGCGCTCGAGCGTGACGTGCGCGCCATCGTGCTCAACGGCCGCTTCGCTGGAGCGAACATTTCCACCGGCTTGTCCTTCGGTGGTGGAGGAGGCCATGAGCAATTGCTCGGCGACGATACGGCGCAAGATGCGCTCGTGGGCGGCATTGTTCTTAAAGTGGCGCACGATGCAGGCCATCTTGATCTGGTGCATCGCGTAGATGAGCCCGGTGGAGGAGCAGGACTGGCCGAGGATGTAGCACACGTCGGCAATTTCGGCGATCGTGGCGCCTTCGCCGTCCAATGACTGCGGAACTTGGATGCCCAGCAGGCGTTGCTTGCGTAGCTCCGCAAATGCCTCGCTCGGGAAGCGCGCTTCGGCGTCGACCGCTGCCGCGTTGGCGCGGGCCACGTCGGCGGCCGCGCGGGCTCGGGCAGTCAAGTCATTCTGCCGTGCGCCGGGGGTGCGGGTGCCAGGTATGCGATGGGTCTCGATTGCCATTTGAAATTAGCCCTATGGCCCTGTAATCGGCGGATTATGCGGGGACGGCCGCAACCGGACAATGACTCGGGCGAAAATATATTGTTACTTAGTGATGCTCGACTCATTTTAAAAACATATGTAAAACCCCCATCGTATTCCGTATCCTGCGCTACAAGGTATTATCCGCCCTGGTTTTTTCGGGAGATATCCAAAGTGGATCCGCAGGTGAATGAGGGGGTGAGCGAACGGCTGATTTCGCTCGTCCGGGCTGTTTTGGGAGCAGGGGCCGTCATGCCGAACCCGTTTCCACTGGACGCTCAGCTGAGCGATCTAGGAATCAGCTCCTTGAAAATGGTGAACCTCATGCTTGCCGTTGAAGTGGAGTTCGACATCGCCATTGCCCAGGCGGATATCACACCGGAGAATTTCCATTCGCTGGGCTCGATCGAGGCCCTGGTTGAGCGGACCCTGGGGCAGCGCGCCTAAGGAGGCTCGTTGAGGGCCGCGATCAGCGCATCGACGTCGGCCATGGCGGTTTCCCCGTTGGTCGCGCAGATCCGTACCACATCCTGACCTTCGAAGGTCGTCGGAGCGACCCAGGCCCGCCCGGAAGCCACCACCCTGCGCACCAAGGCTCGCACATCGCCCAAGCCTTCCGGTGGAACTGCGTCGAGAACCGCCAGCGGCGAATCGTTGGCGACGCGCCAGCCCACCGCCAGCAACCGCTCTTTGACGCGCTCTATTACTTCCACTCCGCGCTCGACATGGGCGCCCAAGCCCTCCCAGCCGGCCGCCGCCAGCGCCAGAAAAAGACGCAGGCCCAAGAAGCGCCGCGACCATTGCACGCTGTTCAAATAGGGGTCCACCCCCGAAATACTGGACGGCATGAAACTGGTGGAGGCATGAAAGGCCTCGGACAAAAGGTCGGCGCGCCGCGAAATGAAAATGGCGCAACCCATGGTGGTCGCGAGCCATTTGTGTGCATCGATCGTGATCGAGTCGGCGCGCCCAATACCGTCGAGCAGTCCGCGCAGTCGATTCGACGCCAGTACCGCGCCGCCCCACGCGGCATCGACGTGCAGCCACAGCGCCTGTTGTTTCGCGATGTCGGCGCACGCGTGCAACGGGTCGATCATGCCCGCCCCGGTGGTACCGGCCGTCGCAACGATCATGACCGGAACCGCCCCCGCGGCGCGATCGTCGGCAATGGCCTTGAGCAGCGCCTGCGGGTCCATTCGGCCGCGGCCGTCTGTCGCGACGAGGCGCAGAGCGTTGCGCCCGACGCCGGCTTGATGTGCGATTTTCAGCCACGCGATGTGACAGTCCCTGGATGTATAGAACCTCACAGGTCCGCCGAATGCGCGTACGCCGTCGGCGGAATACCGGGAATGGGCGGCGGTCAGGGCGCAGATCAGTGCCGTGTAGTTCGCTTCGGATCCTCCCGTTGCAAAATGTCCGGTCGCATCCTCGCCGAATGCGGCACGGCGGGCCACCGCCCGGATCACATGACTCTCCAGTGCCACCGGCACGGGAGAAGAGGCTGAACTTGCAAGTTGCGGATTGAACGATCCTGCGAGGCGGTCCGCGCATTGCGCGGGGAAATTGGCGCCCGGATTGAAGAGCCCGAAATAGCGCGGGTTCGACATTTGCACGATACCGTGTTCCAGGCGCTCGATGGCCCAGCGCAGGGCCTCTTCGAGCGGCTGCGGTTGCTCGAAATCGAATCGGGCGAGCTCGGCGCGGAATTGCGGCATGTCGATGGTCGGCGCAACGGGGCCGGCCTGAACGCGCCGATGCGCCGCCGCGAGCTCGAGCGTCAACCAGTTGCTGATCCGTTCCCGCTCCTCAGGATTGGGAAATAACGCCGGAACCGCGGCCGGCCAGGATTCGCGATTCAAGCCGCGGCGCCGAGAGCTTGATCGAGATCGGCGAGGATGTCGTCGATGTGCTCGATTCCGACGCTCAAGCGAATACTGCCGGGCCCGACTCCCGCAGCCTGTTGTTCCTCGGCGGACATTTGCCGGTGCGTCGTCGATGCCGGATGGCAGGCGAGCGATTTCGCGTCGCCCAAATTGACCAGGCGTTTGAACAGGTTCAACGCATTGTAGAAACGCATGCCCGCCTCGAAGCCGCCGCGTATTTCAAACGTCATGAGCGAACAGGCTTTTCCGCCCAGATATTTCTGGACCAGGGCATGATAGGGACTGTCGGCGAATCCTGCATAGTTGACCGATTCGACGCGCGGGTCGGCGCGCAAGAACTCGGCGACCTTGCGCGCATTTTCGACGTGACGCTCAATGCGCAGCGCCACTGTCTCGATGCCCTGCAAAAGCAGAAAGGCGTTCATCGGCGAGAGCACGGCACCCATGGTGCGCTGGCATACGCTGCGGCAGCGGCCGATGAAAGCCGAGGCGCCGTAGTGATCGGTATAGACCAAGCCGTGATACGACTCATCGGGCTGCGTCAACATGGGATAGCGGTCCGCGTGGGCCGTCCAGGGAAACCGCCCGCAGTCCACGATGATCCCGCCCAAGGTCGTGCCGTGGCCACCCATGAATTTCGTCAACGAGTGGATCACGATGTCCGCACCGTACTCGACAGGCCGCACCAACATCGGCGTCGCCACCGTATTGTCGACGATCAGCGGCATGCGATGACGGTGGGCGACTTGGGCCAATGCTTCGAGATCGCAGACATTGCCGGCCGGATTGCCGACGGTCTCGCAAAATATCGCGCGGGTATTGTCATCGATGAGCGCTTCGACATCCGCGGCGCGATCGGACTTCGCGAACAGCACCTTGATCCCCATTTTCGGCAGAATGTGCGCGAACAAGGTGTAGGTCGTACCGTAGAGCTGCGGCACGGTGATCAAATTGCGGCCCGCTTCCAATGCGTTGATGGAGGCATAGAAAAGCGCCGTCTGTCCGGAGGCCACACTCAGCGCGGCGACACCACCTTCCAGTTCGGCGACCCGCTGCTCGAGAACATCGGTGGTCGGATTACTGATCCGCGTGTACCGATATCCCGGAACTTCCAGGTTGAACAAGGCAGCGCCATGCTCGGCGCTGTCGAATGAGTAAGCAGCCGTTTGATAAATCGGCACTGCCACGGCTTTGGTCGTGGGGTCGGAGTCGAAGCCTCCGTGAATTGCGATTGTTTCCCGCTTCATGTTCGCGAATCGAAGTTAGTGATGTGCCAGTGTATCTCGAACCATGCGGGTAGTCGTGGTAAGGTTCGCAATTCCCAAGATGACCGTTAAATGAGCATTTCGACACAGCCCGGTGAGGTCGATGCAAGGTTCGCCCGCGATGCGTGGCTTCGAGCGCTGGCGAAGACCGCAACCATCGGCGAGCAGGGCACCACGCTCCCGGTATTGATCGAGCGCTTGGCGGGACAGTTCGCCGGCGCGCCGGCGCTCGTCTCTGCGGAAGCCTCGTTGAGCTACGCGCAATTAGGGCTTCGCTGCAACCAATATTCTCGCTGGGGTATTCGCCACGACTTGAAAAGCGGCGATGCCGTGGCGCTGCTTATGTCCAACTGCGCCGAGTATCTGGCCGTATGGCTGGGTTTGACGCGTGTCGGCGTGGTCGTTGCGCTGGTCAATTCACAGCTGGCCGGTGAAGTACTCGCGCACTCAATCAAAATCGCGGACCCCAAATATTTGATTGTCGGCGCCGATCTTGCGCCGCGCGTCGCAGCCATCCGGACGCGCTTGCCGCCGACGCTGACATGCCGGGTAGCGGGATCGAGCTTAGGATTCGCGCCGTTGGAGTCTGAACTGCTAGCCGAGTCCGGCGAACCGCTGACGGCTGCCGAGCGCGAATCCCCGCCGATCGATGCCACGGCGCTCTATATCTATACCTCGGGCACGACCGGTTTGCCCAAGGCGGCCAAGGTCAGCCACTATCGGCTGATGCAGTGGAGCCATTGGTTTGCCGGCATGATGGACACCAAGCCTGCGGATCGGATGTTCAATTGTCTGCCGCTGTATCACAGCGTCGGTGGTGTGGTGGCCACGTTTGCAACGCTCGTAAATGGCGGTGCCGTGGTGATTCGCCAGCGGTTTTCGGCGTCGGATTTTTGGCGCGACCTACGCGACGAACGCTGCACGCTGTTTCAGTACATCGGCGAACTGTGCCGCTATCTGGTCAACACGCCGCGCCAGCCCGGCGAAACCGAGCACTCCCTGAGAATCGCCTGCGGCAATGGGCTGCGGCCGGAAGTATGGCTGCCGTTCCAATCGCGTTTCAAAATTCCCCGGATCCTCGAATATTACGCCTCCACCGAAGGCAATTTTTCGCTCTACAACTGCGAGGGGCAGCCGGGCGCCATCGGCCGCATACCGGCCTTCCTGGCGAGCCGCTTGCCCGTGGCGCTGCTGCGCTTCGACGTTGAAACATCGGAACCCTGGCGCAACGCCGAAGGGTTCTGCGAGCGTTGCGTCGCGAACGAAGTGGGCGAGGCCGTGGGACTGATGCCCGCGACGGGCGGCGGGCGCGCCGGCCGATTCGAAGGCTATGCGGATCAGGAAGCCTCCGATCGCAAAGTATTGCGCAATGTTTTCCAAGCAGGGGATTCGTGGTATCGCACGGGTGATCTGATGCGCCGCGATGAGCGTGGGTTTTACTACTTCGTCGACCGGGTGGGAGAAACCTACCGATGGAAAGGCGAAAACGTCTCGACCGCGGAAGTGCTGACGGCCTTGACGGCGAGCCGCGGTGTCGTCGAGGGCGTGGTCTACGGGGTTAGCGTGCCGGGCGCCGATGGCCGTGCGGGCACCGCGGCGCTGGTGGTCAACGCCGATTTCGATCTCGCCGCGTTTCGTGCGGAAATCGTCTCGCGCCTGCCGCCCTACGCGCGGCCGGTGTTTCTGAGAATTCTCTCGACGCTCCAGGCCACGGGCACCTTCAAGCCGCGCAAACAGGAACTGATGCAGGCTGGATTCGATCCGAGCCGGGTTGCCGATCCCTTGTATTTCGATGATGCACGGTCGCAGCGCTATGTGCCGGTGGATGCTGCGCTCTATGCGGCGATTTCGGACGGCACGGTCAGAATTTAATCGCTGTGATTCGGCGGCAGCGATGCCAACCAGGCCGCCATCGCCAACATGTCACCTACGCGGAGCCGCGCGGTGATGGCCTGCATCGGCGCCGACATGCCGCCGCGCCGCTCGCCGCTTTGAAAATTCCAGAGTTGGCGCACCAGGTAGGTCGGCGGCCGCCCGGCTAGCGGTGGTACGCCGCCGAGCCCGTTCAATGTTTTGCCGTGGCAGGCGGTGCAGGGCACTCCCCATTCCGTGGTCGTTGTAAGGATCTTGCCTCGGGCGAGGCTGCCTTCAGGCACGTAGGCAATAAAGCCCGAGTGAGCGTCGCGCCTGCGCAAGCCGGATTCGTCCTCGGGCAACTCGACGATTCGGCTGCCGAGCAATTCGGTGCGCTGATCGTGCAAGGCGGTGCGCATCAACGAATTGGGGTCGACGACAGATACGGCGACCCGTTTCGCTTCGCGCACAGAAATCCATGCACGCGGCGCAAGCGCGGAGTAATACGCGGCTGCTGCGCGCACTTGCGCATCGGTGTAGTTCGATTTGAGCGTGTAAAGAAGTTGTTGGGCACGGGCGTCGCCCACCGTGATGCGCCGGCCGCCACTGCGGAATTCTTCGAATTGCCGGATGATGTAATCGGCCGGCAGTCCCGCCAGCGAGGCCGATTCAACGTGCCCGAGACCGTTCGGCAAGTGACAGAGCGCGCAGGGCAGAATGGGCGCAGCTCCTTCCTTCTGCGGCGGCGAACCGCGCGCGACTACGGCCGGCATCGGCGGGTGTTCGGTGGGATGCCAGTCCGGGGGATTGAGTACATCCAACGCGGGTGGCTCGCGTGCGGCATGCTGAGGCGCCTTAAGCCCGGCAGCCGGTACAAAAAATGCCCAATCCGGCCGTTGCTCTGCGACGCTCAGGCTCGGCACAGCCATCGCCGTCAGTGCTGCGAGGAAGAGCCTCACAGTCAAGTCGGCGCGGATTCGCCGACTTGCGCCACCGCATTCGCGATGGGAATTTGCACGATGAGCATGGTGCCCCCCGACGCCGGCCTTCTCACGTCCAAGCGTCCCCCCAGGGCACGGACTCGATGGCGCATGGAAGCCAGACCGTGCGAGCCGATCGCCATGAAGCGATCTGCCGGCATGCCCATGCCGTCATCGGCAATGCGCATCAGCAGCGTTTCCTCATCCATGTCGAGGCTGATATCGGCGGATTTCGCGCGGGAATGCTTCAAAATGTTGCTGAACGCTTCCTGCGCGATACGAAACAACGCGATGGACGCCTCGGACTTGAAGCGCGGCTCCTCGTCGGGATAGGACTCGGTGCACTTGAGACCGGCCCCAACGCAGGTCTCTTTCATTTGCCAGCGCAGCGCTGCGAACAGCCCCACGTTGTCCAGAAGCGTCGGGCGCAACTCCTCGATGATGCGGCGCTTCAGGTCGACTCCCGCGGCCAGGTTTTGCTGCACGCGATTCAGGCGCAGCTTCAAGTCGGGATCGTTTTTCGTAAGATGCTGTTCAGCCCAGGATATATCCATGCGCGCGCCGACCAGCAATCCGCCGAGTTCGTCGTGCAATTCGCGCGCGAGGCTCGCCTTTTCGCGTTCCGACACATTTTGCAAATGAGTCGACAGCTCGACGAGGTCGCGAGTCCGTTCTTCGACTTCGTGTTCGAGCTTGAGCTTCTGATCGCGCAGCTCCGCATTCAGCGCCGCGCGGCGCCGGATATCCAGGTACACCAGCCGTGTTGCAACGCCGACCAGCAGCATGTTGATGATGGTGCCCACGAGGGTGATCCAGCGGCTCAACGCCAAGGAGCTTTCCCAATGTGCTGCCGCCTCGCGATGTTCAACGCCTTCGCGATCGCGCAGTCGATCCAAATTGTCGGCGATGACCGCACCAGTATCCGTGCCCACACTGGTTTTCACGAGCGCGATTGCCGCGGCCATGCCTTGAGTTTTCTGGATGGCGAGAATCATCGACAGGTCGGCAAGTCTCTTGCCGATCAATACTTGCAGGTCGCGCACGCTGCCTACATTGACATCGGAACCTGCATACGCGCGATTCAAGTCCTCCAGCCGCGGCTCGACTTCCGCCACCAGCCTGTTGTAGGTCTCGATGTAGCGCGGGTCGCCGGTCAACAGGTAGGTGCGCTGCGCGCCGATGGATCGGGCGAGCGAGTTTTGCAGCTCATCGATGCTGTGCTCGCGAGCCGCGGATTTCTGCAGCCGTTCGCCGGCCTCCTGCAGGCGCGCCTGCCCTTCTCCGGTGACGAAGAACAGCGCCGCGAGGAAGCTGATGATGAGAAACGGCGGCACGGCGACGTACCATCGTCCCAAGCCATCCAAGGCGTCGCTCAGGAAGTTCACACGATTCATTTTGTCGACAATAACATTCACTGTTCAGGCCATCAGAATTTGTTGCAACGCGCGTGCCAAACTGCTCAACTATGATCGCACACGCCGGGGGAATCAGTGACAGCGAAAAATTGTCAATGTGAACCGCGAGTTAAGGGGATGGCCGGCAGCATCGATGAGAGCGACGTGAGAGCCGCGGCCGCGAGGTCAATGTAAGGTTTACCGGTTTAAAACGTACCGAGGCTCACCGTATCGGTCACGTCGTCCACGGCGAAGGCAATCGGCACGGCAACGATGGGTACGCGAGTTTTGTCTTTCATCCAAGCAACGAACGCTTCCAAGGGCAACGGCTTGGCGTAAAAATAGCCCTGCGCGACATCGCATCCGAACTCGCGCAGCCGGTTGGCGGCGGCCGCGCTCTCGATGCCCTCGGCGACGACTTTCAATCCCAGGCCATGCCCCATCTCAATGGCAGAGCGCACCACCGTGGCGAATTCGGGATCGGTCTCGAAACTCTGGATGAAACTGCGATCGATTTTCATTTCATCGACGGGCATGCGTGCCAGGTGACTCAGCGAGGAATAGCCGGTGCCGAAATCGTCGATGGAGAGGCCGACACCCAGCGCGGCGACGGCTTCCAACATTTTCAAGGCGCGCGTCGGATCCTCGATGAAGCCGGTCTCGGTCAATTCCAGCGTGAGGAGCGAGGGAGGCAGCTGGTGGCGGCTCAAAAGCGAGGCGACCCGGGAATCGAAACGCGCATCGCCGATATCTTCAGAACTGATGTTCACCGCGAGATTCAGCGCGATGCCGTTGCGATGCCAGTGCGCCGCCTGCGCCATGGAATGATCTAGCGTCCAGCGCGTCAACCAGCGGATGAAGCCGGTTTGCTCGGCGAAGGGGATGAAATCCGCCGGCATCAACAATCCGCGTGTCGGATGCTGCCAACGAAGCAGGACCTCGGCGCCCGCGACGCGGCCGGTGCGCAGTTCAATTTTCGGCTGGAAATACAGGCGCAGTTCGTCGTGCTCGACGGCACGGCGCAGCTCTCCCAACAGCGAGAGCTGGTCCCGAGCGGCCGGCTGCAACGCCTCCTGGTAGATCGCCAGAGCGCGCTTCTCGCGCCGTGCGCAATCCAAGGCCAAATCCGCGCAACGCATCAGCTCGTCGTGCGAGATCGAGCCTTCGGCTGCCAGGACCAGACCCAGCGTCGCACTGATGTCGATGGGCTGAGCTTCGACGATCACCGGCTCGCCGAGCGCCAAAAGCAGCGAGGTTCCCCAGGCATGCAGGCCTTCGCGGTCGGCGAGTCTTGTAAAGGCGGCGAATTGATCCGCGGCCAGGCGAGCAACCGCAGAGCGGACCGACGGAACGGCGGCAATGCGCGCGGCGATCTCGGTGAGTACTGCATCGCCGACCGAGTATCCGAGATGTTCGTTGATGCGCTTGAATCGATGCAGATTGATCACTGCCACTCCGATCGGCGCGCCGGCGGCCTCGCGCAGTGCTTCGGCCAAGGCCGACCCGAATGCGGCCCGATTCATCAATCCTGTCAAGGCATCCTCGTAGGCCAGTCGCCGGATGGACTGGTCGCGTGTTTGCACTGCCGTCTGCATGAGATGCAGACCCTCGGCTAGCACCCCGAGCTCATCGCCGCGCTGCACGTTGCGCTGCGCGTCATAGGTGCCCGCGCGCATGCGATCGACCACCCGGGTCAGATCCTGCAAGGGTCGGGTGATGTTGCGGGCGAGCCAGAAAGCAGCCAGTGCAAACGCCACCAGACTGACAGCCGCGATGACGTACAAAACCTTGGTCAGCCGCTCGAATGGCGCGCGCGCTTCGGCCAGCGATCGCGACAGTATTGCGACGATCTCGGTGTTGCTGCCGGTGGAGAGCTCGATGCGCCGCGTGACCACATCCGAAGTCCGCCTGTCGCCGTCCGGCAATGTGCTGATGACGTCGCTCCACCGGCCGTCCGCGTTGACGGACAGTGTTACGGCAAGTCCGGTGATATTTGCCAACTCGCGCGCCGCCTTGTCATCGAGCTCGAATCCAATGGCAATCCAGGCCACCGGCAACGGGCTGCGAACCGCGACCGTAACCATTTGATAGATGCGCCCCTGATTTACCATCATTCGCGCGCCGCTGTCGGTCGGGCCTGCGCTCTCTGGAAGCGCGGTAATCGGGAAAGAAGCACCCGCGGGCAGATTCGTGCCCGAGGCTGCAATCACGTTGCCGTCGAGGGTCGTGAGTACGACCATCGCCGCGCCGATGCGCCGGCCGCTATTCTCCAAGGCGGAGGCGAGCGTGTCGGTGTCGCGCGCCGCGACCGCTTCACGGAATCCATAATCGGCCGAGACCGCTTGCGCCGCCTGCGTCAGCTGCCGGCGATTGCTTTCGAGCAAGCGCGAGAACACCAAGCTACCGACATCGAGCTGCCGCTGGACTTCACGGCCCGCACTGTCGCGGTTCGTTGCGAGCACCGCGCCCAACGCAGCCGCCAGCACCGCCGCGAGCAGCAGCAGAAAAGTCACGGCAATTCGGGTTCGCAGCGCCAACGCCTTTCGCTCCCACGGCTGTAGGCTTGAGATCTTAGGTTAAACGGCCGGTCGGATCGGAGCTGTGCGTTCGCACACAATATGCTGTAGGCGATTCCACATTTGGATTCGTGACCCAAGTCTCACATCGCATACACTTACCCGATGCCCATCGTTCGGCTCGACAAGGTCTCGCTCAGCTTCGGACTGAAACCACTTTTGGACAGTGTCAATCTGCAGCTGCGCAGAGGCGAGCGCGTCTGTCTGCTGGGGCGCAATGGCGAGGGTAAGTCCTCGCTCCTGCAGATCATCTCCAAGAATCTCATGCCCGACAGCGGTGAGGTCTGGGTGCGGCCGGGAGCACGGGTGGCGAGTCTCGCCCAAGAGGTATCTTCCGGGAGCGATGCAGTGGTCCGCGACGTGGTCCTGGGCGGTGCGCAGCGGAACACGGCCGATGACGAGTGGCAGGCCGAACTGCAGGCCGATCAAGTGATCTCGCGCCTGGAGCTCACGGGAGATGCGCCGATGAGTGCGCTATCCGGCGGTTGGCGCCGGCGCGTCATGCTGGGCCGCGCGCTCATCGCCGCGCCCGACGTATTGCTGCTGGATGAGCCGACGAATCATCTCGACGTCGACGCCATAACCTGGCTCGAGAACATGATGTTGGACTATGCCGGCGCCTTATTCTTCGTCAGCCATGACCGCGCCTTCGTCCGGCGTTTGGCCACCAAAATCGTGGAGCTGGATCGGGGGCAGTTGCGCATCTGGCCGGGCGGTTATGACGACTATGTCTCGCAGAAGCGCGCCGCACTCGATGTCGAGGCCAAACATGCGGCGCTGTTCGACAAAAAGCTGGCGCAGGAAGAGGCGTGGATCCGGCAGGGAGTGGAAGCGCGCCGCACGCGAAACGAGGGCAGGGTGCGCGCCCTGAAGCAACTGAGAATCGAGCGCCGCGAGCGGCGCGAGAGAATCGGCAGCGTGGAGCTGCGCGCGCAGGAGGCGGTGCCCTCCGGCAAGCTGGTGTTCGAGGCGCAGCACGTCACGCAGAGTTTCGGCGTCTCGCCGCTCATGGTCGATTTCTCGGCGCGTATCTTGCGTAAAGATCGCATCGGCATCATTGGACCCAACGGCTGCGGAAAGACGACCCTGATCAAGCTGCTCGTGGGCGAACTCGAACCCACCGCCGGCACCATCCGGCGCGGCACCAATCTTTTACCGGCCTATTTTGATCAACAGCGCGAGCAACTCGACCCGGCCGCATCCATTGCCGACAATGTGACCCGCGGCAGCGGCGATACCGTGATCATTGATGGCCAGCCGCGTCATGTATCGGGCTACCTTCGTGACTTCCTGTTTGCGCCCGAGCGGTTGAATGCGCCCGTGAGCATGTTATCGGGCGGTGAGCGCAATCGCTTGCTCCTGGCACGACTGTTCGCCAGGCCCAGTAACCTTTTGATCATGGATGAGCCGACCAACGACCTCGATGTCGAAACGCTGGAACTGCTCGAGGAGCTGGTGGCGGATTACGCCGGCACCTTGCTGCTCGTAAGTCACGACCGAGAATTTCTCGACAATGTCGTCACCAGCACACTGGTGTTCGAAGGTGCCGGCCAAATCAACGAGTATGTCGGCGGGTACAGCGACTGGCTGCGTCAGCGAAGATCGGCCGTTTCCGAAGCCTTTGCGGCCGCGGCGCCCGTGCGCGCCGTTGCGATGGGCGCTTCCGCCGCGACGAAGACATCCCATGCGCTCAAGGCGCGGCGACTTTCCTATAACGAGCAGCGGGAATTGGCCCGGCTTCCGGCAAAGATCCAGGATCTGGAAGCCGAACAGGTGCAGCTCACGGCCCTGATCAGCGATCCGAAGATATTCCAACACAAACAAGATCAAGGCAGTCAGGCGTTGCAGCGCCTGCAAGTGCTTGCCGAAGAGCTTGACAGCGCATACGCGCGTTGGGAGGTTCTCGACAAGGCGAGCAGTGCGGGCTAGCGGCGCGGCCGTCCTCCCCGCAGCAGATCGCTGGGATTTGGCAGCGCGGCGCCGGCGGCGTCGGGGATGACCAAGGATGAGGCTTGTTCACGGCGCAAATCCTGCAATTCACGCATGGTTTGCTCGACAGCCTGCTCCGCGGCGGCGCCGAATTTTTCGACCGCCGCTTCCAGTGTGACGGCATCGAGCTCGAAGCTAATGGGTATTGCGCCCATCGGCGTCATGACCTGCGCCTGTCCTACAAAAAGCACGGGCCGCGTGGCATCTGCCATGCCGTCCGCGGTCACGGGGGTCATTCTACGAATGGTGCCGACTTTGCGATCGGTAAATATTTCCTCGCGATAGACCTGCGTCGCGTCCATGGTTGCCTGTCGACCGTCATTGGCGGAACTCATCTTTGGATTACCCCTTAAAATCGATTCGAAAGACATAACCTAGCAGTTTTCGGCGTTGCCATGGAGGCCTGATACGATACGGCGCTTGGCACACTCGAGCACAGCACCGAAACTTTCCGTCTGGAGCACTTTGTTGGGCGTCGCCCTGTTGATCGGGGTGGCGTTCTGGCTGCACCACTTGCTCGGCAAGTATCACTGGAGCGACATCCTGGAGCGCGTCCGGGCCATTTCGAACACGAAATTGTTGCGCGCGGCTTTCTTCACCTGCGCCGGGTACAGCTGTTTGACGCTCTACGATGCGCTCGCCGTTCGCTTTGCGGGTGCGCGCGTGCCCTATCCGCGCGTCGCGCTCATATCCTTCATGGGCTATGCCATCGGGCACAACGTCGGCTTCAATTCGATCAGCGGCGGCGCCGTGCGCTATCGCGCCTATACCGCGCTCGGCCTCAGCGCGGGCCAGATCGCCACCATCATTGCGTTCGGCACGCTGACCTTCTTCCTCGGGGCGAGCGTACTGCTCGGCGTATCGCTGTTGACGAACGCCGGAATGTCCGGATCCGTGCTGCACGTCCACGCGTGGTTGGCGCTCACCGCCGGCGCCATATTGCTGGCAGGGGTTGCCGCATATCTGTGGCTGGTCTGCACGCGCCACGCGCCTTTGAAAATTCGCAAAATCGTGATTCCCGTGCCGAAACCGCGCGTTGCGTTCGCGCAAATCGGCATCAGTTGCGTCGACATGCTGTGCGCGACCAGTGTCCTCTACGTGCTGTTGCCGCGGGAAGCCGCGATCGGCTTCTTTGCGTTTGCCGGCGTCTACTTGATTGCGCTGGCCGCGGGCGCCGTCAGCAATGTCCCCGGCGGCATCGGCGTATTCGAGTTCGTGCTGCTGTTGCTCATGCCGTCTGTGCCGACCGACCGGCTGCTCGGCGCGCTGATCGCCTATCGCGCCATTTACTATTTCGCGCCGTTTGCCATCGCGCTGGTGCTGCTCGGGGCGCACGAGGTGTGGATACATCGCGCGCCGGTCGTGCGCCTGGGGCGCGTTGTCCGGGCATTCCTCACCGCCGTGACGCCGCAGGCGATCGCCATTGCGGTGTTTCTCGCCGGAGCAGTACTGCTCTTTTCGGGTGCGACCCCGGGCTTGGGCAATCGGCTGACATTGTTGCGCAACTTCGTGCCCCTATCCGTGCTCGAGCTGTCGCATCTGCTCGGCAGCGTCGTCGGCGTGGGCTTGCTCATCATCGCGCATGGCCTGTACCGGCGCTTGTACACCGCGTGGTGGATTACGATTTGGTTGCTCTGTGCGGGGATCTTGTTGTCGCTGCTCAAGGGCTTCGACTACGAGGAAGCCACCATTCTGGCCTTGGTGGCCATTATGCTGGCCTCGGCGCGGTCGCGCTTCCGGCGCCGCGCTTCATTGATCGAGCAGCATTATTCGGCCGCCTGGATTGCCGCCTTTTTCCTCGTCCTGTTGATGGCGGGATGGCTGGTGTTGTTTGCCTACCGCCATCTGCCGTATGACAACGAACTGTGGTGGCAATTTGCCTTCCACGCATCCGCACCGCGCAGCCTGCGTGCCTCGCTGCTCGCCGTGATGATCGGCGCGGTTTACGGCCTGTGGCGCGTATTGCGGCCCGCGCCGCCGCGATTTACCGCACCGACCCGCGCGGACCTGGGGCGCGTTGCGGAACTGATCGAGAAAGGCCAGACCACAACGGATAATCTTGCATTGCTGGGCGACAAAAATTTGCTGTTCAATAAAGAACGCACTGCCTGCATCATGTTTCAGTCATCGGGCAGTAGCTGGGTAGCCATGGGCGATCCCATCGGGCCTGCGCAACTCGGCGAAGAGCTGGCCTGGGAATTCCTGGAAGAATGCGACGGCATGGCCGTCTCGCCCGTTTTCTATCAAGTCACCCCGGAACGCCTGCCGCTGTACGTGGACCTCGGGCTTACCTTGAGCAAACTCGGCGAGGAGGCGCGCGTGCCGCTCGAATCCTTTTCCCTCGAAGGCGCGGCGCGCGCGGATTTGCGCCAGGCGCAGCGGCGCGCCAACCGCGACGGCGCCACCTTTGAAATCGTCGGACGCGCCGCGGTGCCGGTGATCCTGCCGGAATTGCGCGCGGTGTCGGATGCGTGGCTTGCGGCCAAGAATGCCGTCGAGAAGCGCTTTTCGCTGGGGTTTTTCGATGAGCAATACCTCTCGAACTTCGATTTGGGCGTGGTTCGCCATCAGGGAGCGGTGGTTGCATTTGCCAACCTATGGCGAGGCGGATCGACGGAACTGTCGGTCGATCTGATGCGCTATAACGACGCGGCGCCGAAAGGGGTGATGGACTACATGCTGATCGAATGCATGTTATGGGGCAAATCGCAGGGATTCCGCTGGTTCAATCTCGGCATGGCGCCGCTCTCCGGCCTCGAGGAGCACGCGCTGGCGCCGACCTGGCACAAGCTCGGGCGCATCGTGCAGCGCTATGGTGAAACCTTTTACAATTTTGAAGGGCTGCGCAAGTTCAAGGAGAAATTCAACCCGGTGTGGCGTCCGCGATATTTGGCGGCGCCCGACGGTTTGGCGATGGCAGGGGCACTGCTCGATGTCACCGCGCTGATCTCGGGCGGCGTGCGCAACGTGCTGCGCAAGTAATCAGATGAACTGCGCCTCGATCTTCTGCGCGACCTCGCGCATCTTCGGCAGAAATTGGTCCACTGCTGCCCGCAAAGGCACGGCGGTCGCCGCATAGCGTACCGTGACGGTTGCCAGGATGCGATCCTTGGCGCGCACCGGTACTGCCAAGCTGGTTTCTTCCGAGACGCGCCGCGCGCGGTGCGCCATGCCGAATCCCTGAGTGCGCGTTTCGTGCAGCAGCCGTTCCACCTCGATGCGATTGCGCGCCAAGCGGTCCTCCGGCAACGAGGAGCGCGCCAATAACTCCAGCATCGCATCGCGCTGCTGCGCCGAGCAAAACGCCAGATACGCGCGCCCCGCGGCCGAGGCCAGCATGGGCACTCGCACGCCGGCGCTGTACTGTTCCAGCGCGAGGGGACTTTGGCGGTCGGTCGTTTCGCGAATCATCATGGTCGAGCCCGAGGGCGTGGCAATCGCCACCGGCCATACGATCTGAGAACCGAGGTTTGCGAGCAGCGGCTTGGCGATATGCGCAACCAGTGCCTCATCGTCAAAGCCGTCCGACAGCGCGCGCACCATGATGGTGGGCCGGTAGCAGTCATCGTGCGCGTCGCGATCGACATAACCGGCGAGGCGCAACGTTTCCAAAATGCGATAGGTGGTGGTGCGCGGCAGGCCCACGGCCGCGGCGAGCGTATTGATGGCCGCCCGCTCGAGGCGGTTGAGCTCGGTCAAGACCTCGAGGCCGCGATTCAGAGCACGGATGGGACGGGTGGAGTCGCGGGTGATTTCTTCGTGCGCCTCGGCGCGCTCGGCAGAATGCGGGGTAACTTGTGCGTGCATCATCCCAATATCCTTGAAGCTAAAGACCGTTTCCATTTACAAAACAACAACCTACGGCGCGCACGACAATCGAGGGCGTCGCGCGCGCCGACCTGCCGCGAGACGAGCCTCGCGCGCGAATCCATTCCCTCGGCAGTCGCGCGAGTTCGAAGGAACCCGTCTCGTACATAAGTACCGTCCCACTTGAATCTGGTTGCTTTTGGGGGACGGGATTGAAGTTTTTGAAATACGGAGCCGGCCCGGTATAAGCGGCGGCCGACCGCCGGGCGCCCATTAAGTTACAATCCGCGCCGATTTGCTCAAGGACAAGGAATCGGGACTGTATGTCGGAACAATACGTAGAGACGGTGATCATCGGCGCCGGGCCGGTGGGACTGTTTCAGATATTCGAACTCGGACTTCTTGGAATCAGCACCCACATCATCGATTCCCTGGGCCAGCCCGGCGGCCAATGCACCGAGCTTTATCCCGACAAGCCGATTTATGACATTCCCGCATTGCCGGTCTGCGGCGCGCAGGAACTGATCGACCGATTGCTCGAGCAGGCCAAGCCCTTCAAAGCCACGTTCCACCTGGGCCAGGAAGTGACCGAATTGCGCGTGCTGGGCAACGGCAAATTTCACGTTGCGACCTCCGCCGGTACCCGCCTGACCGCCGGCGCGGTGGTCGTCGCGGGCGGAGTGGGTTCCTTCCAGGCCCGGCGTCTCGGGTTGCCCGGGGTCGAGCAATTCGAAGGTAAAACGGTTCATTACCGGGTGAGGTCGGCGGCCGATTTTTTCAACCAGGACCTGGTGATTTGCGGAGGCGGGGACTCGGCATTGGACTGGACGGTTGCATTTTGCGACAAGGCGCGCTCCTTGACCTTGGTACATCGCCGCGCGGACTTTCGGGCCGCGCCCGCCACGGTTGGCCGCATGCGCGACTTGGTCGCGGCGGGCAAAATGCAATTCTTGCAAGGCAATGCCGTCGCCCTCCACAAAGACGGAGAAAAATTGACCGGCCTCGAGGTGCAAACCGCCGATGGACAGATGCGCACGATTCCGGTCGATCATGTTTTCGCCTTCTTTGGCCTGCATCCGAAACTCGGACCGATTGCAGAATGGGGCCTGGAAATGGAAAAGCGGGCGCTCAAGGTCGACACGGAGAAGTTTCAGACCAGCATTCCGGGCATCTTTGCCATCGGCGACATCAATTCGTATCCCGGCAAGAAAAAATTGATCTTGAGCGGGTTTCATGAAGCCGCCTTGACGGCGT
The DNA here is from genome assembly GCA_963721095.1 of uncultured Gammaproteobacteria bacterium. Taxonomy (GTDB): domain Bacteria; phylum Pseudomonadota; class Gammaproteobacteria; order Steroidobacterales; family Steroidobacteraceae; genus Bog-1198. The sequence goes on from CAVRHU010000007.1 coordinate 366,682, forward strand.
TTGCAATTCAACATCACCTGTTTCCCGAAAAGCGCCAGTTTTTGCAATACACGACCACCAGTCCGATCATGCAGAAGAGATTGGGCGTCGCCGGCACGGACTCCTGAATCGATGAATCAGCTGCTCGAAGATTTGATCCGGGTCATGACGCTCGAACGTCTCGAGATCAACCTGTTTCGCGGACAGAGCCGGGACATCGGCAGTCCACAAGTGTTCGGCGGGCAGGTGCTGGGGCAGGCGCTGGTGGCCGCGACCGCGACGGTGGAAAACCGGCAGGTGCATTCGCTGCACGCCTATTTCCTGCGGCGCGGCGATTTCAATCTGCCGATCGTCTATGAAGTGGACAGGGCGTGGGACGGCAAGCATTTCGCGACGCGGCGCGTCGTCGCCATTCAGAACGGCCAACAAATATTCAACATGTCCGCCTCATTCCAAATTCCCGAGGCCGGCTTGGATCATCAGTTTCCCATGCCGGATGTGCCGATGCCGGAGACGCTGCCGGATTTTGCGCAGTTTCGCGCCTCGCTCGAAGGCCTGTCGCCCACGCTACTGAAAATACTGGATCAGAAGCGTCCCTTCGAATTCAAACCCACCGAAATTCCCAATTTCGCACACCCGGAAAAGCGGCCTCCGTTCAAGTACGTGTGGATTCGCGCCGTCGATAAGCTTCCGGACGACGAGGCGCTGCATCGCTGCCTCCTCGCCTATGCATCCGACTTTCAATTGCTCGACACGGCGCTGAAGCCGCATGCGCTTTCCATGGCCCGCGACAGGTTGGTGATCGCCAGCATCGATCACGCGATGTGGTTTCATCGCAGCCTGAGGGTGGATGATTGGTTGCTGTACGCCATGGACAGCCCGAGTGCCTCGGGTGCCCGCGGCTTCACTCGCGGCAGTATATTTGCCCGCGACGGGCGCTTGGTGGCAAGCGTCGCGCAAGAAGGCCTCATCAGAGTGATGTCCTAAGGAGAGCGTTACGTTCAGAGCCATTATCATCATCGTGGTCGTTGCCGCCGTTTTGATCGGCGGAATGCTGGCCTTGCGCAGCAGCCGGAACACCGGCATGCCAAGCGAGGAGGTGCTGAAGCGCTCCGCGGAGCGCGCGCGCCAGCAGGCGGCCGAGGACGACGCCGAGCGCTAGGAGCCAGACTCCTGGGTGCAGACTCCGGGCGGGATGCTCAGACAGGCTCTTGGCGCTGTGCGCTGGAGGCGGACGAGGCCTCCCACACTTCCCGCGGCAGAGTGAACAGGTGACAGTCCCACCAGCGATTTTTGGCGCGCCGGTGCTTGCGGTACACCGCCTCCCAACGCATGCCGATTTTCTCCAGCACGCGGATCGACGCGGCATTGTTGACATCGACCGTGGAAATCACCCGCTGCGCCCGCAGATCGAAAAACGCCGCATCCACCAGCGCCAGCGCAATTTCGGTCGCGTATCCCTTGCCCCATTTCTCGGCGGCGAGCATATAACCTAAGTCCACAACGTTGCTCTCGATCAAGGACAGGTCGCACGCACCAATCAGATTGCATGAGGCGACCTCCTCCACGGCCAGCTCGAACCGCGTGCGCGGTTGTTCGCGTTGCGAATCGAGCAGCTCCTCAAGATATTCCGCCGTGCTCTCCTCGTCCCGCGGTCCAAAAAAAAGATAGCGCGTTACGCGCGGATCGGATGAGTACGCGTGCACCGCTGCGAAATCCGTTGCGACGAACTCGCGCAGATTCAACCGTGCCGTGCGAACCGGCAGCGTCAGCTTGCGCACAGGACCTTGCCCGGATTCAAGATGCCCTTCGGATCGAGCGCTTTTTTAAGTGCGTGCATGACGGCGAGCTCAACCGCGTCTGCGCGGCGCGCGAACTCCTCCGCTTTGAGCCGTCCGATGCCGTGCTCGGCGCTGATGCTGCCGCCCAGACTCTCGACCAGATCGAACATCGCCAATTCGAGCGCATGCGTTCTGCCGGCAAACTGCGCGGCGTCCGCGCCGGCCTTCAGACTCAGATTGAAATGCAAATTGCCGTCGCCCGCGTGCCCGTAGGAGACCACGTCCCCTTCGGGGGCGAGCTTGAGTGCCAGCGCATGGCCTTGTTCGATGAGTTCGGGGATGGCGGAGACCGGCACCGAGACGTCGTGTTTGATGCTGGGGCCGTGGCGCCGCTGTGCCTCCGGTACCGACTCGCGCAATTTCCACATGGCCTGCGCCTGCGCCAGCGACGTGGCGAGCATGGCATCCTTGACGGCGGATGAGGCTGCGGCATCTTCCAGTTCCGAAGTCAGAAGCGCCGTCAGATTTTGATTCGGGTTCGGCGAGCTCAGTTCGATCAGCAAGTACCAGGCGCTATCGAAGCTCAGGGGATTGGCGACCCCGGCCACGTGCTTTACAGTCATCTGCACGGCGATGCGCGGCATCAGCTCGAACGAGGTCACTTGATCGCCCGCGGCGGTGCGCAGCCGCGCGAGCAGGTCCAGCGCCTGCCCCGGCGAGTCGATCCCCACCAGTGCTGTGGCGGTGTCCGCCGGCATCGGAAACAGCTTGAGCGAGGCCGCCGTAATGATGCCCAGCGTTCCTTCGGCTCCGATAAACAAGGACTTTACGTCATAGCCGGTATTGTCTTTGCGCAGGCTCTTGAGCGCGGAGAGGATCCGGCCATCCGCCAACACCACTTCGAGTCCGAGGACGAGGTCGCGCATCATGCCGTAGCGCAATACCGCGGTACCGCCGGCATTGGTGGAGAGGTTGCCGCCGATCTGTGCGGTTCCTTCCGATCCAAGGCTCAAGGGAAAGAGACGATTCGCTTCGCGCGCCGCCGTTTGCGCGCCCGCCAGCGTGCACCCAACCTCCACGATCATGGAATAATTGGCGGCATCCACCTGGCGTATGCGATTCAAACGCTGCAGGGAGACGACGATCTGCGAACCGCTTTCATCCGGCGTCGCGCCGCCGCAGTAACTGGTGTTGCCGCCCTGCGGCACCACCGCGACATCGTCTCGATTGCAAATGGCCAGGATCTTTGCGACCTCATCCGTGCTGCGCGGGCGCAGCACCAGAGGCGCGGCGCCCCGGTAGAGGCCCCGAAAATCCGTGAGGTAGGGCGCGAGGTCTTCTTGCGAGTCCAGGGAATTGCCGGGACCGACCGCCGCCTTGAGTTCCGCGAGTGTTGCGGAACTAGGCGGGCGCGGCATGGACGGTGCTATTGGCAACGCGCCGCAAGGGTTTGATCAACGGCATTGGTACATCGATGCGCCCATCCCGAGCGATTGTTGGTATCAGATCCGCTTGCCCCCGCCATCGCGGATCGCCGCGGGCACGGGCTTGAGATCCCAGATCACGCCGAAAAACGACATCAGCTTCAATAGATAGAAAGTGACATCGAATTCCCACCAATAAAATCCCTGACGAACCGAGGCGGGATAATGATGGTGATTGTTATGCCAGCCCTCACCGAGAGTAATGATGGCCAGCCAGGGATTGTTGCGGCTGGCATCGCCGGTTTTGTAGCGCTGGCGACCGAACACGTGCGACAGCGAATTGATGGTGTAGGTGCCGTGGTAGACAAGCACGGTGGAAATAAAGAATCCCCAAACCAGCATCTGCCATCCCGTTGTGTGTAGGCCCGGCGCAACATGCTTCAAAAGGACGCCAAGCAAAAACACGCCAACGCCCAAAGCCGTCGGAACCAGGACATCGAAGCGGTCCAGGAACCGCAGCTCGGGATATTTCAGCAGGTCCTTTACGCGCGATAAATCCGCCGCGAAGTGCTTATGCGACATGAACCAGCCCATGTGGCTCCAGAAAAAGCCGTGCTGCACCGGGGAGTGCACATCTTCAGGCTTGTCCGAATGCACATGATGGTGTCGATGATGTGCCGCCCACCAGATCGGCCCGCGCTGTACCGCTGAGGCGCCCAACATGCCGAAAATGAATTGCCCCACACGCGAGGTTTTGAAGGTGCGGTGCGAAAAATAGCGATGATAGAAGCCGGTGATGGCAAACATGCGCACGACGTACAGCGCGATCGTCACCGCCAACGCCACCCAGCTGAAGCCGACCCAGATCACCGTCAAACAGATGGCATGCATCAGAAGGAAAGGCAACACCCGCGCCCAATCGATGCGTCTGCCGGCTTCCTTGTGCGCAGGCTCACGCGTGCGCGTCGCGAAATCGCTGTTGCCGAACCACCGTGAAAGCTCATGACCCACGCGTACAGCGGTTGGCGGCTCGATCACGATTTCATTTTCGGGAGTCATGGATAACCTTAAGTTTTCAGTGCCGCAATCCGCTCGTCCAACGGCGGATGGGTCATAAACAGCCGCATGATTCCGTCCGAACGGCCCGTATTGATGCCAAAAGCCTGCAGTTGCTGCGGCATCGGCTCGCCTTGACTGCGCTTCAGCATTTGCAATGCGTCGATCATATTGGCGGTACCGGTCAGATCCGCGCCGCCTCGATCCGCGCGGAACTCGCGCCGCCGCGAATACCAGCAAACGATTACGCTCGCGATAATGCCCAGTACGAACTGCGCCAGCATCGTGGTCAGGAAAAAACCGATACCAGACCCCTGCCGGTCGTTGCGGAGTATGGCTCGGTCAACGATGCCGCCGATGATTCGCGCGAGAAAGATCACGAATGTATTTAACACGCCTTGCAAAAGGGCGAGGGTAACCATATCACCGTTTGCGACGTGAGTGATTTCGTGACCCAGTACCGCCTCGACCTGCGTGCGCGACATGTTGCGCAGCAGACCGCTGCTCACCGCTACCAACGCCGCATTGCGGCGCGCGCCGGTGGCGAAGGCATTCATTTCCTCGGAGTCGAAAATGCCGACCTCCGGCATTCCCAAATGGGATTGATCGGCCAGCCGCCGGACAGCCCCTACCAGCCAACGCTCCAGTTCAGACTGCGGGCTTTCGATGATGCGTACCCCCATCATGCGCTTGGCGGTCCATTTGGACAGGGCCAGCGAAATCAGAGAACCGCCGAAGCCAAAAATGGCCGCAAATACCAGCAGACCGCCCGTGCCGCCCTGCATCAAATGCACGCCGAAGACATTTTCGACGATGAACAGCACCAGGCTGAGCAGCGCCAGCACCGCAAGATTGGTCAGGACGAATAGGAAAATACGCTTCATGGGGCTTCGGTTCGGGAAAAAGAGCCGCAATATGGTAGCGCGGCTGCCGTTATGGTCGGGACGTTGAGCTTCAATTTCAAGCTAGAGTGTTCGGATGGACGCCCGTTTGGATGTGCCCATCGGCCGAAGTGCGGACGGTGCGCCGCTAAGTTACTGTAAAATAGAACATTAATCTTTCAGAGTCAGGGCATGCAATATCGGGATTACTACGAAATTCTAGGGCTGACGCGAGGTGCCGACGCCGATGAGGTGAAGCGGGCCTATCGCAAGCTGGCGCGCAAATTCCACCCGGATGTCAGCAAGGAAAAGAACGCCGAGGCGAAATTCAAGGAGGTGCAGGAGGCCTACGAGGTCCTGCGCGACCGCGACAAGCGCACCGCCTATGACCAGTTGGGCCGCGATTTTCGCAACGGACAGCAATTTCGGACGCCGCCTGACTGGGCGCAGCGCTTTGGCAGCACGGGCGGCCAGCGATTTTCGGATCTCAATGGATTCAGCGACTTCTTCTCGAGTCTATTCGGCGGCGCGGGCCCGGGCGCGGGTGCCGGCGCGGGTCCTGGTAACTTCGGGCAAACCGAATCCGAAGCAGGTCACTTGGACGTCACAGTTGAAGAGGCATTCGCCGGCACCAAGCGGCGCGTTTCGCTCAACGAGCACGGTCGCCAGCGCCAGGTTGATGTGCAAATACCGGCGGGCGTCACCGACGGACAGCCCTTGCGTATCCCCGGCATTGGCGGGCGGACGTCGCTGATTTTTCGAATTCGCTTGCTGCCGCATCCTCTCTATCGGGTGGCCGGCAGGGACGTTCAGATCGAATTGCCCCTGGCGCCTTGGGAAGCTGCATTGGGGGCGAAGGTCGCGGTCCCGACGCTGGGAGGCACTGTGGAGCTGAGCGTGCCTGCAGGAGCGCAGTCCGGCCAGAAGCTTAGGCTGCGTGCCCGAGGACTTCCGGGCAGCCCGGCCGGGGACCAGATGGTCACCATCAAACTGGTGACGCCGGCGGCGCAGAGTGTCGCGGAGAAGGCAGCCTACGAGCGCATGAAGCACGATTTCAAATTCGATCCGCGTGCGGACTGGCCTTAAGGCCCGCCACGCGCGCGCAGAACGCCCGGGCTAACCGCCGGTCAGCACGTCCTCGCGCAGCACAAAATCGGGCGACATGACCGCCTCGTCTTCGCGTTCTCGCGCAACCTGCACGCTTTGCGGCTTCACGAAAATCGCGGACACCTCCGGGTGAGAAGCGTGGATCTGTTTCTCGAGGTGGAGCACGGCGCGCTCGATGTCCGGCGCCCGCATATAGTCGAAGAAATCGAGACTCAAGTAGACCACCACGCTGTTCGGCGCGAGATGCACGGTGGCGATGCTGTTGGCGTTGCAGACACCGGGCATCCGCGCGGCGATGCGAATGACGGCATCGCTCAGTGCAGGATCGGCGCGCTCGCCGATGAGCAACGCCTTCGACTCCTGAGCCAACAGCGCGGCAACGCCGGCCAGGAGGATGGCAATCAACAGGGACGCGATACCATCCCAACGGCTGTCACCCGATAGGATCGCCGCGGTCGTGCCGGCCCCAGCGACCACGATCCCCAACACGGCGGCCGAATCTTCGAAAACCACAATAAATGCCGGCGGGTCTTTCGACTGGCGAAATGCCTCCCACCAACTTAGATTTCGCTTGGAACGCCTGAAGGCCCGGGCTCCAATGAGCCAGGAACTGCCTTCGAATATCAAGGACGCCGCGAGTACCAGGTAAATCACCAGCGGTCTTGCGATGGGTTGCGGCTGCAGCAGGCGCTGGATACCCTGATAGGCCGACACACCGGCGCCCAGCGCGAAGATCAACAATGCCACGACAAAACTCCAAAAATACAGCTCCCGGGCGTAGCCCAGAGGATGCACGCGATCTGCAGGCCGGTTGGAACGCGCGATGCCATAGAGGAGCAGGAGTTCATTGATCGTGTCGACCAGCGAATGGACCGCTTCGCTCAGCATTGCCGCGGAGCCTGTCATCGCGGCGGCAACGAATTTTGCCGCGGAGACCAGCAAATTGCCGGCCAATGCCGCCCAAACCGCCTTGTGGGTGCCGCTGCTCGCCATGCCGGATTCTAGCTCGAAGAGCCAGAAGGGATTCCAGCTTGAAGAATCCGCCGGCGGCCCCAACTCACCCAGACCAACCCTAAATTGTTAAGGCTATGACGACAGAAACCGAACCGGCGTCGGCCCCGAAGGCGCAAATCAAGGAATTCCAAGCCGAAACCAAGCAGGTTCTACGCTTGGTGATCCACTCCCTGTACTCGCACAAGGAGATCTTCCTGCGCGAGCTGATCTCGAATGCTTCCGATGCCTGCGAAAAGCTGCGCTTCGAGGCGATCGCCAAGCCTGAGCTCCTGGGGGGTGATGCGCTGCAGATCACGCTGACCCCGGATACGACCGCCGGCACCTTGAGCATCAAGGACAACGGCATCGGCATGAGCGAGGCGGAGATCATCGACAACCTGGGCACCATCGCGCGCTCCGGCACCAAGAAATTCCTGGAGACGTTGAGCGGGGATTCCGCCAAGGACGCTCAACTGATCGGTCAGTTCGGCGTCGGTTTCTATTCGGCCTTCATCGTGGCGGACAAAGTCACCGTTCTCACCAAGCGCGCAGATTCACCCGCCGTGCGCTGGGATTCCGACGGCGAGGGTCAATATGAAATTCAAGCGGCCGAGAAAACCGACCGCGGTACTGAAGTCATTTTGCATCTTCGCGACGAAGACAAGGAGTTCCTCGAGGAAGCACGCTTACGTCAGTTGGTGCGCAAGTACTCCGATCATTTGAGCATCCCGATCGTTCTCAAGACGGGCGACAAAGAAGAGACGTTGAATCAGGCCAAGGCGTTTTGGACGCGGCCGAAATCGGAATTGAAGGAAGAGGATTACCAGGCTTTCTACAAGCACATCGCCCACGATGCCGAGGATGCACGGGTTTGGGCGCACAACAAAGTGGAAGGCAATATCGAATACACCTCGCTGCTGTACCTGCCGAAGCATGCGCCGTTCGATCTGTACGACCGCGAGCAGAAAGGCGGCATCCAGCTCTACGTCAAGCGCGTCTTCATCATGGACAAGGCCGCGGAGCTCTTGCCCCCATACCTGCGCTTCATGCGCGGCCTGGTGGATTCGTCGGACCTGCCGTTGAACGTGTCGCGCGAACTGCTGCAAAACAATCGCACCGTCGAGAAAATCAAAGCGGCCCTGGTCAAGCGCACTTTGGATCTGCTGGAGGATCTGGCCGCGAACAAGCCGGAGGAATACGCGGAATTTTGGAAAACGTTCGGCGCGGTTCTGAAGGAGGGCATCATCGATGATCCGAACAACAAGATTCGGATCGCAAAACTGCTGCGCTTTCATTCGACTGCGGAGACCGGCGATGCGCCCACGGTAACGCTCGACGCCTATGTGTCGCGAATGAAGCCCGATCAGAAGGCCATTTATTACCTCACGGCCGACACTTTGGCGGCAGCCCGCAACAGTCCGCACCTGGAGGGCTTTCGCGCCCAGGGCATGGAAGTTCTATTGCTGACCGACCGCATCGATGAGTGGGTGGCGGGGCATCTGCACGAGTTTGAGGGCAAATCCCTCGCGAACGTCGCGAGTGCCGCGGCCGACGTCGCTTCGGCCATCGAAACGCCGGAAAAGGCAGCCACGGAAAGCACTTTCAAGGAGACCCTGGACCGCCTTGCCAAGGCGTTGACGGGCAAAATCGCCAAGGCGCAGGTATCGGCGCGACTCACCGATTCGCCCGCGGTATTGATCGCCGGCGAGTTCGGCTTGAGCTTGCGGATGGGCCGAATTTTGAAGCAGGCCGGCCAGACCAATCCTTTTGCGACGCTGCCGATCCTCGAATTGAATCCCAAGCACCCTCTCGCCCTGCGGCTGAAGGATACGGCTGACGATCAGGTCTTCGCGGATTTGGCGCATGTGCTCTATGACCAGGCGATGCTGGCCGAAGGCGGTGAGCTGGAGGATCCGGCGAGCTTCGTGCGGCGCGTAAACAAGCTCATCGTGGAAGGGCTGTCCGCGCAACCGAAAATAATCTTGAGCTGATGAGCATGCTTCGGCCCCAGTGGGCTGCAAATGACGGTTCTGTATCGGCGGGCAGCAACGCGCCGGTCGACGATGCGCCGCTGCTCGATGCCTACTCGGGCGCAGTGATCGGCGCGCTCGAGCGAGTCGCGCCCGCGGTGACTTTTATCGAAGTCACAGCCCCGACCCGTGCCGGCGCACGCGCTCGCCGCGCGGAGCGGGCGAGCGGATCGGGCTTTCTGTTCACGCCCGACGGGTATTTGCTCACGAATAGTCACGTGGTCGACGGCTCGGATGAGATCACCGTGCGTCTGAATGACGACACACGATTCAATGCCGATCTCGTTGGCAACGATCCGGACTCCGACTTGGCCGTGCTGCGCATCGGTCATCCCAATGCGCTTCCGTATGCGGAGTTCGGCGATTCGTCGATTCTGAAGGTCGGTCAGGTCGCGATTGCCATCGGAAATCCGCTTGGCTATTCGAAGACGGTGACGACGGGCGTCGTGTCGGCGTTGGGCCGAACCTTGCGCGCAAAATCCGGCAGGCTCATGCACGATGTCATTCAAACCGACGCTGCTCTCAATCCGGGCAACTCGGGCGGTCCGTTGGTCGATTCGAAGGGACGGGTAATCGGGGTCAACACCGCGATGATCCCGCAGGCCCAGGCCATTTGTTTCGCCACTGGAATCAATACGGCGAAATGGGTCATTGGCCAATTGTTTGCGCATGGTAGGGTACGTCGGGCGTACATCGGCGTTTCGGGCGCGACGGTGCCGATCGCGACGCGAGTGGTGCGGCATTTCAGCCTGCCGGGGAATACGGCGGTCCATGTGGCCGACATCGTGGCGGGCAGCCCGGCCGCTCTGGCGGGCGTGCAAACGGGAGATCGCATGGTTGCGCTTGACGGCGTGCGCATCAACGGAATCGACGGTTTGCAGCGCACGCTCGATGCAAGCCTGATCGGCCGGGAGTGCGAACTGCAACTCTTGCGCAGATCGAGCGTCATCAAGACGGCGATCCGGCCGATAGAAATGCCGCTGCATCGGGCGAGCGGCAAATAGGTAGAGAGGAATGGCAGCCATGACTACAGCGCACCCGGTTACTTTGGCGGTTCCCCCGGAACCCACCGATCACTCCCAGGGGCCGGAACACGCGCGCGTGACCGTGGTCGAGTACGGGGACTTCGAGTGTCCGAGCTGCAAGGTCGCAGCCGTCACGCCGTCACTGCTGATGGAGCGCTTTCCGAATCAAGTGCGATTCATTTTCCGAAATTTCCCTTTGGAGGAAGCGCACCCGCATGCTTTGCTCGCGGCTGAGGCAGCCGAGGCGGCGGCGGCCCAGGGAAAATTCTGGCCGATGTACGATCTGCTATTCCGCAATCAGGCGCATTTGAAGCCCGCGGACCTGCAGCAACATGCGAAAGAGCTGAATCTGGATATGACGCGCTACGTCGCGGAGATGGACGATCACATCTACCTGCAGAAGGTCCGCGAGGACATCGCGAGCGGCCGCTTGAGCCAAATTCGCGCCACACCGACCTTCTTTGTCAACGGCGCGGTTCAGGACATTTCATTCGGCATGAAGGCACTGCACGACGCGGTCGCCACCGTGCTGTCGCGCCATCATTGAATAAAAAGGGCGCCCTTGAGAGGCGCCCGAACGGGGAATTAGTTCTCGTAGGATTGACGCGCGGCCAGGATTGACGCGCGGCAGGGTTGACGCGCAGCTAGGTCCAATCGTCGCCGCCGCCACCGCCGAAGTCGCCGCCGCCACCACCGTCGTCCCAGGATCCGGGATCATTGGCGCCAAAATCGTTGCCACCCATATCGCTGTTGCTATAGCCCGGTTCGGCCGCGTCGGCTGAGGGGATGACGCCACTGGGCCGACCGCCATCCAAGAAGTGATGCGCGAGCTCTTCGCCGGCGACTACACCGGCGCCCACCGCCAAACCGGAGGCGAGGCCGCCGGCGATCCCGGAACCGATCCCGCCGCCGCCCATGGGCGCAGGACCGTAGCCCGGCCCATAACCCGTCGGTGCGCCACCGACCCCGGCGGGCCCACCGGCGACCGGGTACTGACTGTAGGGCGTGCGGCGGCGAAACAGCATCATCAGCAGCCCGACCACGATGAGGCCGACCAAGAGGGCTCCCCAGGGGAAATGCGGCGTGGAGCGGGCCGGAAGCGAGATAATCTGAGGACCCGTCGAACGCGGGGCCAGCCCGAGCTGCGACTTCAATTCTCGAATGGAATAGCCATCGAAATCGCTCAGACCCGGATTCAGGCGCTCGGCCGTGGCCAATTCGGAGCGCGCGAGGGCGGTTTTGCCCTCTTTGGCATACAGATCCGCTTGCACGAAGTGTGCTTTGCCGCTGGTCGGATGATCGGCCAGCACTTGAGTAATCATTTGCTGCGCCTGGTCGAGATGACCGGTGCGGGCAGCTTCATAAACCTGATGTATTGTCGGATCAGCGGCTTGCGCAAAGCTCGGCGAACTCAACGCAAAGCTCGCACCTATGCTCAGCGCGGCAGCCGCAAGAATAAATTTCCGCATGGCAGGCCCCCAACGGGTCGAATTGACCCTGTTGAGTTAGATATGGGCACTCAGGCGAAGTTCAACGCCCCGGCAGCGGCCCCGTTCTTGGAGTTCATTCCTATTGACAGCAGAGTCTAAAGGACGCCGCGGCGCTTCTGATCGAGTTCGATGGATTCAAACAGCGCTTGGAAATTCCCCTCGCCAAAGCCTTCGTTGCCCTTGCGCTGAATGATTTCAAAAAAGATCGGGCCAATCGCGTTCTTGGTAAAGATTTGCAACAGAATGCCGCTTGTGTCGCTGCCGTCGATGAGAATGCCGCGGCGCTCAAGCTCGGACACGGCCTCGCGATGACCGATCACGCGCGCATCGACCCCTTCGTAATAAGTTGCCGGCGTCTCTTGGAATTCGACGCCGCGGTCGCGCAGGGTATCCACGGTTTTGTAGATGTCGTCGGTGCCCAAGGCAATGTGCTGAATGCCTTCGCCCTTGTACTCGTTCAAGTACTCTTCGATCTGGCTCTTGTCATCCTGGCTCTCATTGATCGGAATGCGAATCTTGCCGCAGGGCGAGGTGAGCGCGCGGGAGAACAAACCGGTCTCCTTGCCTTCAATGCTGAAGTAGCGAATTTCCCTGAAATTGAACAGCTTCTCGTAGAAGCCCGCCCAGACGTTCATGTTGCCGCGCCTGACATTGTGCGTGAGGTGATCGATGCGCAGCAACCCGGCCGCAACATGCGGCTCCGTATCGATCACGGGTATGAAATCGACATCGTAAATCGTGCGATCTCCGTATCGATCGACCAGGTAGATCAGGCTCCCGCCGATCCCCTCGATCGAGGGGATATTGAGTTCCATGGGACCCGCGGTCACGGGTCCCGGCTTCGCGCCTAAATCCAGTGCGCGCGCGTAAGCCAGGCGCGCGTCCGCGACGCGAAAAGCCATGGCGCAAGCGCAGGGCCCGTGAGCGCGCGCAAACCGTTGGGCAAAGCTGTCATGTTCCGCATTGATGATGAAATTGATGTCGCCCTGATTGTGCAGCGTTACGTTCTTCGAACGGTGGCGCGCGACCGCCGGCAACCCCATGCCCTCGAACAGCCGGCGCAGCTGTTCAGGATCCGGCGCGGCGTACTCGACGAATTCGAATCCGTCGGTGCGCATCGGATTTGTTGCGCTGAGTTCGGCGTTCATGAAGAGACGATGATTTTGCTTTGCGAAGAGATCGCGGTGCCGAATACGTAATCCCACACATGTGTGGTGACGCCGAAGTTGCCGCGCTTCGGCGAATGATGGTGACGCATGTGCCAGGCCCGCAGCTCGGCGAAGTAGGCCGACGACGACCTGCGGGCGTGGTGGTGAATCACATGGTGCACATAGCCATACCACCAATAACCTGTCATCACGCCGACCGTCAGACCATTGGCCACGTTAAATCCCACCCACCACCAAAACGGCAACAGGATCACGCCGAGCCAGACCGTTACGCTGACCCATGACGGTGTGCCGATCAGGGCAAGCGGCTCGCCGTGGTGCAGGCTGTGCATGGGGGAGAATACCGGCATGCGATGCAAGGCTATCCGGTGCAGCACATATTCCAGCAAGGTCCACAGCACCAGGCCCGCCAAGCACGCACCGAGCCATTCCCGGCCTCCATGCCAGGTAAACTGCTTAAAATTTGCGGCCGTCAGCGCGACCACCGTGATCGGATAAACCACGAAATCGGAGTAATAGCTGAATTTGCTGAGTTGCATCGTTGCACCTCGCTCTTATGAATTATGCTATTTGACCACGAATCCGGCCAAATGTTAGCCGAAGAATACCCGCCGCGCACAGCCTTCTAGCCATATTCGCTTGGTAGAATTTCCAAAGTATGCAAAAAACCTTCGTAATCGTCGGTGCGGGATTCTCTGGCACGGTGCTTGCCGCCAATCTGCTGCGGCGGCCGCCGGCGGACCGTGCCGACATCGTGCTCATTGAACGCGGCGACGCCATGGGCCGCGGCGTGGCGTACGCCGCGCACGGGTTTCCGTATCTTTTGAACGTGCCTGCGGCCCGTTCGTCGGCTGATCCGCGAGATCCGATGCAATTTTTGCGTTTTGCGCGAGCCCGGATTCCGGATGCGGACGGCGAGGATTTTCTGCCGCGCTCCCTGTACGGCGACTACCTGCAGGATTTATTGCTGCGCGCGGAGCGCGAGGCACCCCCACATGTGCGCTTAATCCGGGTATTCGGCGAAGTGACGGGCATTGCGCCGGGCGCAGGCGCCGCCCTGGCGGCCGAATTTGCAGACCGGGCACCGATCCTGGCTGATGTCTTGGTCCTTGCGCTGGGAAGCCCGTCGGTGCCGGCGCCGCACTGGGCGGAAAAGCTGAATGGCCATGCGGCGTTCCATCAAGACCCGCGTAATTTGCCCGACACATTGGGCGCAGAACATTCGGTTCTCATCGTCGGCAACGGCTTGACCATGGCGGACGCGGCATCAGTCTTGAGCCGCCACCCAGCTCGGGTGCCCACCCTGCACACGATTTCGCGCCGCGGCCTGCTGCCGAAAACACAAACGGTTTTTCAGAGACGCGCCGTGCGGGGCGGCGGCGAGGCCCTGCTTGCATCGGCCCATTCCTTGAAAGATCTGCTGCGCGCGAGCCGCGGCTCTGGTGCGCGAAGTCGAGAAACTCGGCGGTGATTGGCGCGAGGCGATTACCTTCATCCGCGGCCTGGTGCCCGCCCTTTGGCGGCACCTGCCCGACGCCGAGCGGCGGCGTTTTGTGCGGCATTTACAGGTGCATTGGGATACTTACCGGCACCGGCTGCCGCCGCAAATATCCGAGCGTTTGGAGAATCTTCGGCGCAGCGGCAAATTGAATGTGCGGGCAGGGCGCATCCAGGATGTGATTGCCGCCGACGGCCGCCGTTTGGCCGTCACATGGCGTCCTCGCGGCAGCGGTGCGACAGCGCTGTTGACCGTGGACATGATCGTCAATGCCACCGGGCCCAACTACAACATCGAACGTTCGCGGGACCCGTTGATCACTTCGCTGCGCACCTTAGGATTGGTATCGCCGGACCCGCTGCGGCTTGGGCTACGCACCGCGCGTTTTGGGGCCTGTGTTGATGCGCACGGCCGCACGAGTGAGCGGCTTTTTTATCTGGGACCCATGTTGCGCGCCGATCATCTCGATGCAACCGCGGCGGCGGAATTGTCCCATCACGCAGAACAGCTCGCCACGCATCTCGCTGCGCGCGGTTAGATCAGCCTGGCGATTCCCGCCAACAGCCGCTCAAGATCGTCCCGCGAGCTGTACATCGATACGCCGGTTCGCAGCACGCCGCCGCGTTCCTTCAAGCCCAATACTTCTACTGCGCGAGCCGCATAGAAGTCGCCGTCCCAGACGCAAATGCCCTCCTTGCCCAGTGCTGTCGCCGCTTGCGCGGCGCTTGCCTTGTCCAGCGTGATTGAGACGGTGGGCGCGCGGGATGGCTGACTGAAATCCGGCCCCCAGACCCGCACTCCGCGCATCTCGCGCACCGAGTCGTGGTAGAACTTGGCCAGTCCGTGCTCGTAGGCGGCGATGCCGGTCATCGCATCTACCAGGCGCTCGCGCAAGCTCGCGCCCTGACCCCAGGAGCCGAGGTAATCAACCGCAGCACGCAGCGCATCGATGGCGGCATGGTTCAGCGTCCCGGTCTCGATGCGGTAAGGAGCCGCGGGATCCTGGACGCTCAAGCGCTCCGTGGGCAGCCGATCGAGCGCCCCCGGACGCGAGTACAGCACGCCGACGTGCGGTCCGTAAAACTTGTAGCCCGAGCATAGGAGGAAATCCATGCCGAGACTTTTTACATCCATGGAAAAATGCGGAGCGTAGTGAACTGCGTCGATCACCAGCAGTGCTCCAACCTCGCTCGTCAGCCGGCGCGCCAGCCGCACGTCGTTGACCGTGCCCAAGACATTGGACGAGGCTCCCAGTGCAAAGACCTTGGTGCGCGCCGTGATCTTGGCGCCCATATCGTCCAGGTCGAGTACGCCGGTGGGCAGCAAGCGGACTTCCTGCACGATCATGCCGCGCTCTTTGCAGCCGCAGCCATGGGCCGCGATTGGCCTCATGATCGAGCTGAGTGATGAGCACTTCGTCGCCGGGATTCAACGTGTGGCCGATCGCTGCGCTCAGCGCATAGTTGAGCGTGGTCATGTTTTGGCCGAACGAGATGCAGTTTCCGCTCTCGGCGCCGAGGAAGGACGCGAGTACTTCGCGCGCCGTGGCCAGGCGCCGATCGACCTCCTGAGAGGGCCAAAAATTGCCGCGCGTATTGACGTTGCAAGTTGCGTAGAAGTCGCCAAAGGCGTCGATCACGGTTTGCGGGACTTGACTGCCGGCAGGCCCGTCGAGATATGCGAGATTCATTCCTTCGGGTTTTCGGCTCAGTGCGGGAAAATCCCGGCGGCAGCGAAGAGAGTGTTCGGGTGTGAATGGCATAGTAAAGTATGTCATGAAATTTTCTCCGCTGGTGGATCGAATCAAGGGCGAAAGCATCGCGGCGTGGACCATCCACGGGCGGGCGCGCGAAGCGCAGCTGCGCGGCGAGGATGTGATCGTCCTCAGCATCGGCGATCCGGATTTGGAAATGCCGGCACCCGTGCTCGATCGGGCGATCGAAACGCTGCGCGCCGGGGATGTTCGCTACACGCCTGCGGCGGGCCGACCGGCTCTGCGCGAGGCGATTGCGCAAACTCATCGGCGACGCACGGGTCAAACGGTCGACGCCGACAATGTTATTTTTCTTTCGGGTGCGCAGAACGCGCTCTTCGCCGCGTCACTGTGTGTTGCCGGCCCGGGCGATGAGGTGCTGGCACTGGAGCCGTTGTATCCGAGTTATCCCGCAACCATTAGAGCGTCGGGCGCGCAGCTGGTGCGGGTTCCGGCGCCGGCGGCCGGCGGCTTTCACCCCGACTTGCGCGCACTCGCCGCGGCCATCACGCCACGAACGCGCGCATTGTTCTTTGCGACGCCGAACAACCCGAGCGGCGTGATCTTGAGCGAGGCCGATCTTGAGGTCATCGGTGAACTTGCACGCCGGCATTCTTTGTGGATCGTCGCGGATGAGGTGTATGCGGGACTTGCACCCGGCGGACGCGTTCCCAGTCTCGCGACGCGTCTGCCCGATCAACTCGTGACCATCAGCAGCCTGGCGAAGTCGCATTCGCTGCCGGGACTGCGCGCCGGATGGCTGGTGGGACCAAAAGATTTGGTGAAGCATGCGGAATCGCTGGCCATGTGCATGCTGTTCGGCCTGCCCGGCTTCATTCAGGAAGCCGCGCTCAGCGCGCTCAATGGATCGGATGCGCCGGAGGTGCGGGTTCGGCAACTCTGCACCGCGAGGCGAGATATGCTGATCGAGGGACTTGCGGACATAAAGGGAATACGCTGCGCCATTCCAGACGCCGGCATGTTCACGTTGATCGACGTGCAGGGCACGGGTCTGTCGGGCTACGATTTCATGAGCGGACTATTCACGTCCGAGCGGGTATCGGTGCTCGATGGCGGTGCATTCGGCGAAGCGACCCGTGGCTTCGTGAGGCTGTGCTTCGCCACCGACGAAGCGACGCTGCGCGAGGCCATTGTGCGCATCCGCCGCTATGCCGGAACTTTGGCGAACTGATCGAGACCAAGCAATCGAGACCAAGAAAAAAGCAATCGAGACCAAGCAATCGAGGTGGTTGTGACGAATTCAGCGGACTTTGCAGTCGTCGTGCGCGCGCCGGGCGGTCCGGAAGCGCTGGAGTGGACCGAGGTCGAGACGACGGCGCCCGCGCGCGGCGAGGTCCTGATCGCCCAACGCGCCGTGGGCGTCAATTTCATCGATACCTATTTCCGAAAGGGCGCCTATCCCTGGCCGATGACGCCCTTGATACCGGGCGGTGAAGCGGCGGGAATCGTCGAGGCCGTCGGTGAGGGCGTGACGGATTTCAAGCCCGGCGATCGCGTGGCCTATACCTTGCCCATCGGCGCGTACCGGACGCGGCGGGCAGTGCCGGCGGAGCGGCTGGTGAAATTGCCCGAGGGAATCGACTTCGAGATTGCGGCTTCGATGATGCTCAAGGGCATGACAACGCAATTCCTGTTGACGTCCTGCTATGCCGTGAAAGCGAGCGACACGGTGCTGGTGCACGCGGCCGCGGGCGGCGTGGGGCTCATTATGGGTCAATGGCTGAAATCCATCGGCGCGACGTCCATCGGCACGGCGGGGTCCGCCGAGAAGGCCGCGACCGCCAAAGCAGCGGGCTACACGCATGTCATCGACTACCGCGCCGAAGATTTCCCGGCGCGCGTCAAGGAGATCACCGGCGGCAAAGGCTGCGATGTGGTTTACGATTCAGTCGCCAAGGACACGTGGCGAGGGTCGCTGAAATGCCTGCATGCGCGCGGCTTGTTCGTTTGCTTCGGACAGTCCTCGGGCCCCATCAGCGACTTCAAAATTTCCGATCTGGCCGCCGGCGGTTCGCTGTATGCAACGCGGCCCACCTTGTTCGACTACATCAAAACTCGCGCGGATCTCACCCTGCGGGCGGCCGATCTATTCGCGAAAGTCGCGTCGGGCGCGGTGCAGCCGCAGATCGGCCAGCGGCTGCCGCTGCGCGATGCAGCCGAGGCGCATCGCAATCTCGAGTCCCGCAAGACTACAGGGTCCACGATCCTGCTGCCTTGATGCGATGCTCTGCGGATAGTCAAGTCCCCAAGGGCAGTGCGGTCGACTCCTTGATGACGGTGACAGCCACCGATGAGTTGACCGATCGCACGCAGGGAATGCGCGACAAATAGTCAAGATAGAACGCCTCGAAAGCCTTGATGTTCTTGGTGACGATTTTGAGCAGGAAGTCCCATTCGCCGGTGAGCGTATAGCACTCGAGCACTTCCGCGCGGTCGCGAATCGCCGCTTCGAATTCCGCGAGAGCATCGCGTCCTGTGGTGGCCAGTTTGATGTGTGCAAAGATGGTTACATCGAGGCCGAGAGCGTTGCGATCGAGCAGTGCGACGCGCGCCTTGATCACGCCATTTTGTTCGAGCTGCTGAATCCGCCGCCAGCACGTGGTCGTCGATAATTTCGTTTGCGCGGCCACTTCGGCAACCGACAAGGCGCCGTGCCTCTGTAGAATGTCGAGCAGTCGCAAATCCAGGCGGTCTATGGCTACGCGGTCATTTCGTTCCACAAAACACCTATTTTCGGAATGTATATACCGGATTATTAGCCAGCGTCCTAATGAATGCAACATCTAGCGGGACGGAGACGTAAATTATGGGGATGACCAAAAAATCGCGCCTGCATCTGCCCCGCGTTCCTGCACGGCCCGGCGAAACTCCCGACTTCAGCTACGTTCAACTGTCGCCCGCCGGTGCCGTTCCGAGACCCGAAGTCAATGCCCGCGCCCGCGACATGAGTTCCTTGAGCGTCGAGCTGGTGCGCGTGCTCGACGACCAGAGCGACGCCGTCGGTCCCTGGAATCCGCATCTCGAGGCGAGCGACTTGCAAGTGGGCCTCAGGCACATGCTGCTCACGCGCCTGTATGACGATCGGATGCAGCGCATGCAGCGCGCCGGCAAAATCTCCTTTTACATACGCTCCCTCGGCGAGGAGGCGGTGGGAGTGGCGCAAGCGATGGCATTGCGTCCTTCCGACATGCTGTTTCCCGCGTATCGCCAGCAGGGCGCGCAAATCGTACGCGGCATTTCGCTGGTAGATCTCATGTCGCAGCTCCTGTCCAACACCCGCGACATGTGCAAAGGGCGGCAACTGCCGGTCATGTACCACTCGCGCGCGAACAACATTTTTTCGATCTCCGGCAATCTCGCGACGCAATTTCCGCAGGCAGTGGGCTGGGCCATGGCGGCGGCGATCAAAGGCGAAGACAATCTGGCGGCAACCTGGATCGGCGAGGGCAGCAGCGCCGAGGCGGATTTTCATTACGCCCTGCTATTCGCTTCCGTGTATCAGGCGCCGGTGATTCTCAATGTCGTCAATAATCAGTGGGCCATCTCGACGTTTCAGGGTTATGCCGGCGGCGAACAGCGCTCCTTTGCGGCGCGCGGCCCCGGATACGGCATGCCGGGAATTCGGGTCGACGGCAACGACTTTCTCGCAGTCTATGCCGTGACTCAATGGGCCGCTGAGCGCGCGCGCACCGGCGCGGGCCCGACGTTGATTGAACTCGTCACGTACCGCGGCGCCGCCCATTCCACCAGCGACGATCCCGCGCGCTATCGTGCCAAGGACGACGCCGAGCATTGGCCGCTGGGCGATCCCATCCAACGCCTGAAGGCGCATCTGATCAAGATCGGCGAATGGTCGGAAGAGCGGCACCAGGCCATGAGCGCCGAGCTCGAGGCTCTCGTGGCGTCGAGCTGGAAGGACGCGATCAAATTCGGAACGATGACCGAAGGGCCCCGACTGAATCCGGACACAATGTTCGAGGACGTGTTCAAGGACATGCCGCAGAATCTTCAGCGTCAGCAGGCGTTGCTGCGCAAGGAACTGGGCTGACGCATGGCGAACATGAACATGATCCAGGCCCTGAATTCCGCCATGGACATCATGTTGGGTAGAGACCCTGCGGTGGTCCTGATGGGCGAAGACATCGGCTATTTCGGCGGCGTGTTCCGTGCGACCGAGGGCTTGCAGCGCAAGTACGGCGAACATCGGGTCATCGATTCACCGATTGCCGAGGGCGGGATCGTGGCGACCGCGATCGGCATGAGCGTGAATGGCCTCCGGCCAGTCGCAGAAATTCAGTTCGCGGATTACATCTATCCGGGTTTCGATCAAATTGTCAGCGAGTTGGCGCGGATTCGTTATCGTAGCGCGGGCGATTTCTTCGCGCCCGTCACCATTCGAACGCCCTGCGGCGGAGGAATTCGCGGCGGCCAGACCCACTCGCAAAGTCCTGAGGCCATCTTCACCCACGTCAGCGGCATCAAGGTCGTGATGCCCTCCAATCCGTACGATGCAAAGGGATTGTTGAT
Source organism: uncultured Gammaproteobacteria bacterium (assembly GCA_963721095.1). Lineage (GTDB taxonomy): Bacteria > Pseudomonadota > Gammaproteobacteria > Steroidobacterales > Steroidobacteraceae > Bog-1198. Next base: position 387,416 of record CAVRHU010000007.1, read on the forward strand.
CACCAGCATCGAGGACGATGATCCGGTGGTGTTCTTCGAACCGAAGCGCCTGTACAACGGACCATTTGACGGTGATCCGAATAAGCCCGCCGTGCCTTGGAGCACGCACCCGAAGGGACAGGTGGACGAGGGGTACTACAAAGTTCCGCTGGGCAAGGCGGACATCGTGCGCGCCGGAGCGGAGGTTAGCATCATCACCTACGGCACAATGGTGCATGTCGCGGTTGCCGCAGCCGCGGCGATGAATGTCGATGCCGAAATCATCGACCTTCGTTCGCTCGTGCCGCTGGATGTGGAGACCATCGTTGCTTCGGTGAAGAAAACCGGGCGATGCATCGTGGCCCATGAGGCTACTCGATTCTCCGGTTTCGGCGCGGAATTGCTGTCGATCGTTCAAGAGGAGTGTTTCTGGACGCTGGAAGCTCCGATACAACGAGTGGCAGGCTGGGATACCCCCTACCCACACGCGTTCGAGTGGGAATACTTTCCCGGCCAAGCGCGGTTTAAAACGGCCCTCAAAGCTGTCATGGAACCTGCATGAGTCAATTCACATTCAAGATGCCGGACTTGGGAGAAGGCACGGTCGATGCCGAGATCGTCGCCTGGCACACCAAGCCCGGCGATACGGTGAGCGAAGATCAGATCATCGTCGAGGTGATGACCGACAAGGCAGCTGTGGAAGTACCGGCGCCGGTGAGCGGGCGCGTCGTGTCCGTCACGGGCGCGCCCGGCGACAAAGTGGCCGTCGGTTCACCGCTGATTGTGTTCGAGTTGAGCGAGGGCGCGAAACCGGCCGAAACGCCTGCCGCACCTGCGGCGCCGCCTCCGGCCGCGCCGGCTGTAGCGCCGGCTGTAGCGTCGACTGCGGCGCCGGCTGTCAAAGCCGCGGCGCCGGCCCCCGCTGCCGCATCGCTTGGCAAACCTGGGGTCGCGGCCGCGCCCGCCCCTGGGGCGCGCCTAGGCCGCGTGATGACCTCGCCCGCGAATCGGCGCCGAGCGAGCGAGGCGGGCATTGACCTCACGACCGTGGCTGGGTCTGGGCCCGGCGGACGGATCTTGCGGGCTGATTTGGCAACCGCCGCGCCGCCTGCGGCTGCTGCCGATGCGGCCGACACGACGGAAATCAAGGTCATTGGTTTGCGCCGATTGATCGCGGAGCGCATGAGCGAGGCCAAGCGCAACATTCCGCACTTTGCCTATGTCGAAGAAGTCGATGTCACGGAGCTCGAGTCCTTGCGCGTGCACTTGAACCAGGCGCGCCCGGAGGGTGCGGGCTCGCTGAGCTACCTGCCGTTGGTGGTGATGGCGCTCACCCGTGTGATCGAATCCTTTCCGCAATGCAACGTGCTATACGACGCGGCGCGCGGGGTTTTGATCCGGCACCGGGCCGTGCACGTCGGCATTGCGACCCAGACTCCCGATGGGCTGAAGGTTCCGGTGGTGCGGAATGCACAGGCGCTGGGACTATGGGAAGTCGCCGCAGAAATTCGCCGGCTCGCCGAGCGCGCACGCTCGAACAAGGCCACCCGGGACGAATTGGTCGGATCGACGATCACGGTTACCAGTCTTGGCAAACTCGGCGGCATCGCCTCCACCCCCATCATCAATGCTCCGGAAGTGGCCATCATCGGTCTGAATAAAGCCGTCGAGCGTCCCGTGGTTCATCAGGGCACGATCGCCGTGCGGCGAATCATGAATTTGTCCTCCTCTTTCGATCACCGCTTTGTGGACGGCTATGACGCCGCGGCGATGATCCAAGCGCTGAAAGAACGCCTCGAACATCCGGCAACCATCTTCATTCCTACGGTGAAAACCCCATGACTCCTCAACCCAAGCGTCCTGCCTTCGGAACCCTCCTCGCTTCGCATATGGCGGTCACTGAGTATCGCGACGGCAAGTGGAGCCGGAGCGAGATCAAGCCCTTAGGGTCCGTCGAAATCAGCCCGGCGGCGCACACGCTGCACTACGCCAGTACGTGTTTCGAAGGGTTCAAAGCCTTTCGCCAGGCCGATGGCTCCGTACACGTGTTTCGCATGGACCGGCACATGCAACGCCTGTTGCAAAGCACCCGTTTGTTGTCGTTGCCCCAGCCCGACTTGGTGCAGGTGGCCGACATGGTGCGATCGCTGATCAATCGCGTCCGCGATGCGGTGCCGGAAGCGCCCGGCGCGCTGTACCTGCGCCCCATTATTTTCGGCACCAGCCCAAACCTGGGCGGAGCCACAACCCCGTCCACCGAGGCGATGCTGGTCGTTCTTGCCAGTCCGGTGTGGGACTATTTTGCCGGTGGTGAGAAGCCGTTGCGCATCTTAGTCGACGATCAGACCACGCGTTCCGCGCAGCACATGGGCATGGTGAAGACCGGCGGCAATTACGCCGCGGCGTTGGCGCCCATCATGAATGCGCGGGCGCAATATCAGGCCGATCAGGTGCTGTTTTGCCCCGAGGGCCAAGTCCAGGAGACCGGCGCCGCCAACTTCATGTTGATCCGCGAAGGGGAATTGATGACCCGTAGCTTGGATTCCACCTTCCTGCACGGTGTGACGCGCGATTCCTTGCTGACGATGGGCCGCGATATGGGCTACACGGTGACCGAGAAGAAATTCGACGTGCTGGAAATGCTCGACTGGGTGCGCACCGGCGAAGCGGCGTTGTCAGGTACCGCCGCCGTGCTGGCGGGCGTGGGTACACTGATTTACGCCGGGATCGAGCACCGGGTGGGTACCGGGCATGTCGGCGAGGTCACCAAGGCGCTGCGCGCCAAATTGGTCGCAATACAGCGCGGTGAAGTTCCGGACGTGCACGGATGGCTGGAACGCGTTTAGGAGAGAGGCTCTAGTACTCTTCGCGGTCCTCTTCGTCCTCATCATCTAGGTCGTCGTCGTCCTCGTCATCTTCGTCTTCGTCCTCGTCCCAGTCTTCATCCTCGTCGTCATCGTCGTCCTTTTCGGCCTTGGAGCCTGACCACCCCTCCGGCTCCTCGGTCAGTTCGAGATCCAGCTCCGCCCAGTCGTCAACATCCAGATCTTCGGTGTCCCCATCGAGGTGTTGGATGTGAATGGTTTCCTGGTCCTCGTCCACTTTGAGGACTTGGAAGGTTTCGTCATTTTCCAAGTCGTCGTACCACTGCCCGACGGTCGGCTCGTACTCTCTTCCCACGGTTCATCCTTATTTGAAGACTGGCTCGCTTTAAGAGCTACGAATATTAGGTGAGGCCCCTCAGCTAAGTAAATGGCAATATCGTGATCTTATGACCGTTGCAGACCGTAAAGTTGCCGCTCGTCGCTTGACCGATGCGCGGCGCGTCGTGGTCAAAGTCGGTTCTGCCCTGTTGGTGGATGGCGACAAGGGCCGGCTGAATCGCGCCTGGCTCGAGAGCCTTGCGGCCGACATAGCTGCCTTCCGCAAGCGAGGTCAGGAAATCATTTTGGTCTCCTCCGGCGCCATCGCCCTCGGCAGGCGGCACCTAAATTTGGGTCCGGGAAAGCTCAAGCTGGAAGAGAGCCAGGCCGCGGCGGCTGTAGGACAGATTCGGCTCGCGCATGCTTATAAAGAGATCCTGGATGTGCACGAAATCGCGGTGGCGCAAGTTCTCTTGACCTTAGGCGATACGGAGCAGCGGCGGCGCTACCTCAACGCCCGCGGGACCATCAACACCCTGCTGGGGCTGGGCGCAGTGCCGGTGATCAATGAAAACGATACCGTGGCGACGGCGGAGATCCGCTATGGCGACAATGACCGGTTGGCGGCCCGAGTGGCGCAAATGATCGGTGCGGACTGCCTGGTCTTGTTGTCGGACATTGATGGGCTATACACCGCGGACCCCAAAGCGGACCCGGATGCACATTTTATCGCGCGCGTGCTGGAGATCACGCCCGCCATCGAGGCAATGGCCGGCGGCTCGAGCAGCGACCTGGGATCCGGCGGCATGCACACCAAAATCGCCGCAGCGAAGATTGCCGTGGGTGCCGGATGTTTCCTGTGCATTTCTTTGGGATCCGCGGAGCGTCCCCTGAGGCAGATCGAGGAGGGAGTCCGCTGCACGTGGTTCGTGCCCACCTCGACGCCCGTGGCCACCCGCAAGCAATGGATTGCGGGCACATTGAAGCCCGCGGGCGCCATCGCCGTCGACGATGGCGCGGTTCGTGCCTTGATGGGCGGCAAGAGTCTGCTGCCGGCCGGCGTCACGCGCGCACTCGGGCGATTCGATCGCGGCGACACGGTCAGCATCATTGGACCCGACGGCACGGAAATCGGCAGAGGCATCTGCGCCTATTCGGACGCGGACGCCGCGCGGATCATCGGCCGCAAGTCCGCGGATATCGAGAAGGTGCTGGGATTTCGGGGCCGCGATGAAATCGTGCACCGTGATGATCTGGTGCTGCTCAGAATCCTGTGAATAGCATCGAGGGCTTGATGCGAGACATCGGCAAGGCCGCCAGGGTTGCCGCCAAGCAGCTGGCGTTTGCCTCGACCGAAGAAAAGAATCACGCTTTGCTCGCTGCTGCGTCGGCGCTGCACGACTCTCGCGCCGACATTCTGGCCGCCAATGACGCGGATCTCAGCGAAGCGGGGACAGGACTGTCGGCGGCACTGCTGGATCGTCTTCGTCTCGACGATGCGCGCGTTGAGGCCATGGTGCGCGGCCTGCGCGAGATCGCGGCCGCACGCGATCCCATCGGCGTGCGCTTGGCCGAGTGGTCGCGGCCGAACGGCATGCAGATACAAAAGGTCAGCGTACCATTGGGCGTCATCGGCATTATTTATGAGAGCCGGCCGAATGTTACCGCCGATGCCGGGGCGCTGTGCCTCAAGTCCGGCAATGCGGTGATTCTGCGCGGCGGATCGGAGAGCTCCCGGTCGAGTGCGGCGATCCACGATTGTCTGCAGCAGGGGCTCGTCGCGGCGAGGCTGCCGCCGACGAGCATTCAATTGATACCCACCACGGATCGCAGTGCCGTCGGCCAAATGCTTGGCAACATGACGGACAGCATCGATGTCATCGTGCCGCGCGGTGGAAAAAGCCTGGTCGCGCGCGTGCAGAAAGAAGCGCGGGTGCCGGTGATCGGGCATCTGGAGGGCGTTTGCCACGTCTACGTGCATCGCGATGCGGATCTTGCGATGTCGAAACGCATCGTCCTGAATGCGAAAATGCGCCGTACCGGCGTTTGCGGTTCAGCGGAAACACTGCTGATCGATCGGGCCTGCGCTTCGACACATCTCGCACCATTGGTGCAGGCGCTGCTCGCCGCCGGCTGCGAGGTGCGCGGCGATGCGATGAGCACCAGTATTGATGATCGAGTCAAACCCGCCGACGAGCAAGATTGGTATACGGAATATCTGGATGCCATCATCGCCGTGCGCGTAGTAGAGGACCTCGATGCCGCCATCGCCCATATTGGGCGGTATGGCTCGCAACATACCGACTGCATCATCTCCGGGAATGCCGCTGCGGCTGAACAGTTTCTAACCCAGGTCGACAGTGCCATCGTGTTGCACAACGCGTCCACGCAATTTGCCGACGGCGCCGAGTTCGGCATGGGCGCCGAGATCGGCATCAGCACCGACAAGTTTCATGCGCGCGGTCCGGTGGGCCTCGAGCAATTGACCAGCTACAAATACCTGGTGCGTGGCGCCGGCCAGGTTCGAGAATAGACGCCTTGGAGAGCCTGAGCGCGCCTGCAGACCCGGCCCCCAGCAGGCCCTGAGCCCCTCCGCAGACGCTAGGGGTTCCTGCGCACCCTTTCGCATATCAGAGACTTGCGGGCGACCGGCAGTGCCCGCTTATGTAAATGTGTCGGGCACCGCACAGATTTCAAGGATAGGCGCTGGTGGAATGCATTCAGGGTACCCCTCAAAGGGGACTCGACGCGTCTCTAGGACCCTAAGAATGCCGGAGTTATTGTTTTATTTGTTGGCTGCCGCGGGTGGTGCTGCACTTGCCGTCATCGTGTTGCGCGCGAGAAGCGTGCGCACCCGCGAGAGCGTCACTGAACCGTCCAAGCAGAATCTTGCCGAGCTGCAGCGATTCCGCGCAGTCGTGGATCGCTGCGTCGATTCGATCTACATGGTGGACCGCGAAACCCTGAAGTTCGTGGACGCCACGGCCACTGCGTCGAGCCGGACCGGCTATTCGCACCAAGAATTGATGAAGATGGGACCGCTCGATTTGCTCAAAGTTGGCCGCGAGGAATTGATCCGCGACTACGATGCGGCAATTGCGGCGAGCCCGCAGGCCATCCGAAGCGAGTCCACCGGCCGGCTCAAGGACGGCCGCAAGACCTTCGTGGAATTGAACCGCCAAGCCATACAAATCGATGGCCGCTGGATCATTGTCACGATTTCACGCGACGTGACCGAGCGGAAACGCGCCGAGCTCGCCTCGCAACGCCTGGCGCGCATGTTCGCCGCCCTGAGCGACACCAACGAGGCGATCATGCGGGTCTCTTCACCCGAGGATCTGTATCAGCGCGTGGTTGAAGCGGCAGTACATGGCGGCAGGCTCAAGGCGGCGAGCATCTGCGTGCCGCGCGAGACTTCGGGCGATGCGCGGATCGTGGCCATTGCCGGCGATGGCGCCGATACCCTGCGCGACGTGCAGATCTCGATTGACGGTTCGACGGCGGTGGGCCGGGGACTGGTCGGCACCGCGTTTCGCACGCAGGCTCCCTGCATCAGCAACGACTTCCAAAACGATGTCCGTACCGCGCACTGGCACGAAACGGCGCGGCAGGCCGGCATCGCATCGGGAGCCGCACTGCCGCTGGTGCAGTACGGCCGTACGATGGCGATTCTGCTGCTGCACTCCGCGGATAAGAACGCTTTTGAAGACGAGGTCGTGGAGTTGTTGATGCACATGGGGCGAAACGTCGTCTCCGCGCTCGACAACTTCAAGCGCGAGTCCGAGCGCAAAATCGCCGAGGCACAATTGCATGCCGCCGATGCCCGGCTGAAGCGCGCAACCCGCGGCGCCAACGACGGCCTATGGGAACTCGATGTGGCGAGCCGCGAGATGTGGGTCTCGGAGCATTTCGCCGAAATGTTCGGCAGCGAACAAGAGGAATTCCTGGGCTCGCGGCAAAAATTCTTCGAGATTCTGCATGCCGACGATGCCGCGCGCCTGCGTGATGCGATCGAACGCACCATTCGAGACGGCGTTCTGGTGGACGTCGAGGTGCGCGCCAAGACCGGGGCCGGTCAAGGACGCTGGTATCGCGTGCGCGGCGCACTGGAGCGCAATGCGGACGGGGTGCCCATGACGGTGTCGGGATCGCAGCGCGACATCACGCAGCGCCAGCAATATGCGCTGGCATTGCTCGAGGCGACGGAAGTGGCCGCCGCGGCAAATAAAGCCAAGAGTCAGTTCCTGGCCAATATGAGCCATGAGATTCGCACGCCGATGAACGGGGTTATCGGCATGATCGAGCTGTTGCTCGAGACGCCGCTCAATCCCATGCAATTGGATTATGCGCAAACCGTGCGCGACAGCGCCGCCGCGTTGCTAACGGTCATCAATGACATTCTGGATTTCTCCAAGGTCGAGGCCGGCAAGCTCGATCTGGAAGTCCTCGACATGGACATGCGCGATACGGTCGAAGACGTCGCTCGCTTGCTGGCGATTCAGGCGCATGCCAAGGGCCTCGAGGTCATCGCCTTGATCGATCCGAGCCTCCCGGATTTGGTCCGCGGCGATGCGGGCCGCCTGCGCCAGGTCCTGCTGAACCTCGGCGGCAACGCTGTCAAATTTACGCAGAAAGGCGAAGTGTCGATCGAGTGCAAGGTTGCGCAAAAAGACGATCGCGGCACGCTGATCCGCTGCGAAATCCGCGATACCGGCATGGGGATTCCCGCGAGCCGCGTCGATGCCCTGTTCACGGCCTTCACGCAAGTGGATTCCTCAACCACCCGTCGATTCGGCGGCACGGGTTTGGGCCTGTCCATCGTCAAGCGCTTGGTGGAGTTGATGGGCGGCGAGGTCGGCGTATCGAGCGAGGAGGGCGTGGGGTCGACATTTTGGTTTACCGCGCGTTTGGGCGTCGCGCAGGATGCCGCCAAGACGCGGCCGGCGCCGCCGACGGAGCTGCGCGGCCAGCGCATCATGATCGTCGACGACAACATGACGAATCGCAAAGTATTGATGGGCCAACTCTCGTTGTGCGGGATGGAAGCGGTGTGCGCGAGTTCCGCGGATGAAGCGTTGAGCGTGATGCGTCACGCGGCCGAGGCCGGCCGGCCCTTCGAGGTTGCGCTGCTCGATCATCAGATGCCCGGCTGCGACGGCGCCACCTTGGGCAAGACCATCTTGGCGGAGCCGGCACTGCGCGGCGCACGCCTGATCCTGTTGACATCCTCCGGGCAGCGCGGCGATGGGAGAATGTTTTCGGAGCTGGGCTTCGCCGGGTATCTGTTGAAGCCGGTAACGCATCGCGATCTGACCGACTGCCTCATGATGGTTCTGGGCACCCAGGCCGAGGGCTGGCGCACGGCGACCCAGCCAATCGTGACGCGCCACGCCTTGCGTTCGCAACGCCATCGCGAGTCGCACCATATTTTGTTGGCCGAAGACAACGTCGTAAATCAGAAAGTCGCCTGCCGCATTCTCGAGAAATTGGGCTATCGGGTCGACGTTGCGGGCGACGGGCAGGCGGCGTTCGAGGCCTGGCAGAGCGGCCGCTACCATGTGATTCTCATGGATTGCCAGATGCCGGTCATGGATGGCTACGAAACGACGCGAAAGATCCGTCAGTATGAAGCCGACGGCAAGCATGTTCCCATCATCGCGCTCACCGCGCACGCCATGAAAGGCGCAGACAATGAGTGCCGAGCGGCCGGCATGGACGACTATTTATCCAAGCCCATCGATCGCGAGCAGCTGCAAAAAGCGCTAAATCGCTGGCTCAATGACGCGGGCGACAGCTCCTCGGAAGAGAAAGTCGCGGGATAGCGCTAGCCGCCGGCCGATGGCTGGCTTTGTGGGCCGTCAATCACCCGCGGCTGTGCATAGCCTTGCGGTGTGTGCTCGACCAGCACGATGCCGCAATTCGGTGGAACGTGCGCGTCCTGCCAACTCCCTGTGACATACGCCCAGAGGCACGCCATCACGCCGCCGTGGCTCACCACGACCACATCCTTGGCCGGATGCGCGGCGGCGAGCCGATCCAAGATCGGCCCCACGCGCGCCTGCACGTCCTCATAGCTCTCGCCGCCCTGGGGCTTCCACGCCCAGGGACGCTGCGGGTCATAGTCCGGCTCGGTCAGGAAGGAGTCGTACGATTTCCCGCGATGCGCGCCGAATTCCCGCTCATGCAGGCTGGCCTCGAACTCGAGCGGTTGGCCCAATGCGCCCGCGATGATGCGCGCGGTCTCGCTCGCGCGCTTATAAGCACTCGTCACCACGAGCTGGGGATGGAACAGTTCCGAGATGCGCTGCGCGGCCTGCTGCGCCTGTCGATATCCCAATTCAGTGAGCGGCAAGTCGTGCGGCGAAACCGCGTAAATTCGGTCGCGATTCCCGGAGCTCTCGCCATGCCTGACAAGAATAAATCTACTCATGCGCGATGCGGGTCGTGCAAAGCGGCGATTTGCCGCAGCCATATTCTAACCGCCGCCACGTCCGGCAGGTAAAATTGACCTTGCACGCGATCTGCGACAGCGACGGAAAGGCCGCCGTGGGCCTCGACCATCGCAAATCCGTCTTGATCGGTGAGATCGTCTCCGACGAATACAGGCCGCCGTCCGCTGAAAGGCGACTCCTTCATGAATGCCTGGATGGCGGTGGCCTTGCTGAATCCGCGCGGCTTGATTTCGAACATCATCTTGCCGGGCTGGATGTGATAGTTGCTGCCCAACGATTTTGTAATATCGACCACCGAGTCGCGCACGACCTGCTCGAACTGCGGCGCCATGCGAAAGTGCACGGCAATCGTTCGATCCTTGTCCTCGAACAGCGTCCCAGGATGGGAGTCGACCAAAGCCTTGATCCTCTCGCGCGCGTGATCGAGCTGTGAATCGATGAAATTCGCTCCCTGGATGGTGCCGTCGGCCTTGCGCCGCTCCACGCCATGCAGTCCCGCCGCCGGCAGTTTCAATGGTGAAAATAGTTCGTCGAGGGTGGCGATTCTTCGCCCGCTCACCAGCGCGACGGCGCCCCCCAAACGCTCCGCGACTTCGCGCAGCAGCGATTTTATCTCCGGATCGGCTTCGGTTTGCGAGGGCGTGTCGGTGAGCTCGACCAATGTTCCGTCGACATCCAAAAACAAACACCAGTCGAGTGCGGGCGGCGGCGGTTGTTTCATGCTGAAAAAACCATAGCTCACGCGATCCTCGCTGCCAATGCCTTGCGGGAAATATTTGTTATGTAAGTTTTACACGAAACCGATTGATTAAAAGCCAAGACTGTGCGCTCAAAGTTCGGTATTTTGTGTCAGCGCTGCGCTTAATATTTGAATATTCGGAGACGCGATGTTTCGCTCGATCATGCTGCGATTCGTGCTGCCGGTCGCACTTGCGTCATGCGTGGTTGCGTATTTCGGTCTGCCCTACATTCAGCGGCTGCTTGCCGAATGGTTTCGCGCCGATGTCGAATTGCGCGCGCAACTCGTCATGCATTCCATGGAAGAACCGATCACCGACCTGGTTGAAAACGGCAGCGAGGCGCGACTGCGTGTCTATCTTGCCAAGATCGCCGCCGATGAGCGCCTGCTGGCAATCTTGGTGTGCCGGCCCAATGGTTCGACCCTATTCAAGTCCGAGCGCACGCCGCCCGCCATATCGTGCGAATCAGATGCCGCCGGCGCCAGCCCGGTGCGCTCGCAGATCAAGCAACTGCCGTCGGGCTCGGTGCAGATATCGCGGTTCGACTTCGACGCGGCGGAGCCCAAACCCTTTCGCGTGCTGATGCTGCACGACTTGAGCTTCGTGGATCGCCGGCAGCGGACTGCGCGGGATTTTGTGCTGGCCTTTGTCGGCATATCGATTCTGCTGCTTGCGTTGCTGATCGTGCTCGTGGCGTGGCTGCAATTGCGCCGCTGGGTGCAAGTCTTGCTCGGCGATATTCGGGGAAAGCGATTTTTGGACAACGCCGAGTCGCCGCGCTATTCCTTGCCGATCCTGTCGCAGGTCCGCCAAGTGTTGGCCGAGGCCGAGGAGCAGCAGCGGCTGGAGATCGATTTCCGTGAAAACTGGACGCCGCAGGCGTTGCAGCAGGTGGTGCGTGGTCAGCTGAATTCCGCGCAGGTAATCATCGTATCGAATCGAGAACCTTACATTCACAACTTCGATGTCAATCATCAACCCGTCTGGCAGGTTCCGGCGAGCGGCATGGTGACGGCACTCGAACCCGTCATGCGCGCCTGCTCCGGCGTGTGGGTGGCGCATGGTGCGGGCAGCGCGGATCGGGCGACCGTCGATCGAAACGATCAGATCCGCGTGCCGCCCGACGATCCGAGCTACACGCTGCGCCGGGTCTGGCTGACGGCGGAACAAGAGCAGGGCTACTACTACGGCTTTTCGAATGAGGGGCTCTGGCCCTTATGTCATTTGGCCTACGTCCGGCCCGCGTTTCGCGCCAGCGATTGGCGCGCCTACGAGGAAGTCAATGCCAAGTTCGCGGAGGTTGTCGCCGCGGAATCGAGCACCGAGGCCCCGGTCATTCTCATTCAAGATTTTCATTTTGCGCTGCTGCCGCTGCTCGTTCGCAAGAAAATTCCGCGCGCAACGATCGCCCTGTTCTGGCACATCCCCTGGCCCAATGCCGAGACCTTCGGCGTGTGTCCCTGGAAGCGAGAGATGTTGACGCATATGTTGTCGGCGGACATCTTGGGATTTCACACCCGCTATCATTGTCAGAACTTCCTCGACACCGTGGATCGCTTTCTCGAGTGCCAAATCGACCGCGAGCACATGACGGTGACCTTGAGGGGCCGCGTCTGCCGCGTTGCCCCGTATCCGATCTCGATTGAGTGGCCGCCGCGCTGGCTGGCGCAATTACCGGATGTCGCCGCCTGCCGCGCGGCCGTGCGCGAGCGCCATCAGATCGGCAGCGACGTGACCATCGGCTTGGGCGTGGAGCGCTGGGACTTTACCAAGGGCATCATCGAACGTTTTCACGCGCTCGAGACGCTGCTCGAGAACAATCCGCGCCACCGCGGGCATATCAGTCTGCTGCAGATTGCGGCGCCGTCCCGCGGCCAGCTGCCCGCCTATCAGGCACTCCAGCAGCATACCTACGAGGAAGTCGAGCGCATCAATTCGAAGTTCGCGCAGGGCGATTGGCGACCCATTGTGCTCATCGATGAGCATCAGCCGCCATTGCGTGTGTACGAGCTGTACCGCGCCGCGGATTTTTGTTTGGTCAACAGCCTGCATGACGGCATGAATCTCGTTGCCAAGGAATTCGTCGCGGCGCGCGACGATGAGGACGGTGTGCTCATACTCAGCACCTTTGCCGGCGCGTCGCGCGAGCTGGCCGAGGCGGTGTTGATCAACCCATTCGATGTCACCGAAACGGCGAACGCCATGGAAGTCGCCATGCACATGGGGCGCGACGAGAGGCGCAATCGCATGAGCTTGATGCGTCGAACGGTCAAGGAGAACAACGTCTATCGCTGGGCGGGACGAATGCTCATGGACGCGGCGCGCATCCGTCAGCGACAGAGCTTGCCTTCCATGGCGCGGCGCTTCGGTACTTTCGGCCGCTAGCCAAGATCAGGGCGCGCGGCGCCTACGGGCGGGCATTTTGGGCGAACGCGCGCAGGCGCTGCGCCGCCGCGCGCAGTGTGTCGTCGCGTTTGGCGATACAGAGCCTGACCAAGGTCATCCGCGGCGGCCGGGCATAGAACGGCGAGAGGGGGATGATGGCGACTTTCGCTTCGCGGATCAGCCGATCGGCGAATTGCATGTCGTCTTCCTGGCTGATCGCACCATAGTCCACCAACTGAAAATACGTGCCGGCCGCCGGCAGCGGCTCGAGGCCCGAGCCCCGCAGGAGACCCGCCAACAGGTCGCGCTTGGCCTCAAAAAATGCCGCCAGGCCCTGCCACGCATCCGGATGGGCCGACAGATAACGGGCAATGGCGTACTGCAGCGGTGAGACAATGCTGAAGGTGTTGAACTGATGCACCTTGCGCAGCTCGCGCGTCAACTCGGGCGGCGCCACGCAATAGCCGATCCTCCAGCCGGTGGCATGCAAGGTCTTGCCAAAAGAAAACACCGCATAGCTGCGCTCGCGCAGCTCCGGGTGCATCAAGACCGATTGATGGCGGCGCCCGTCGAACAAAACGTGCTCGTACACCTCGTCGGATATCACGGTGATGGGCCGATCGCGAGTGCAGGCAGCCAGGGCGTCGAGGTCTTCGCGAGTGGCCACCGTACAGCTCGGATTTTGCGGACTGTTGATGATGATGAGACGGGTGCGCTCGCTCAAGGCGCGGCGAACCTCGTCCCAATCGAAGCGAAATGCCGGGGGTTTGAGGGCAATGCGCACGCACCGCGCGCCGGCGAGACGCACGGCCGGCTCATAGGAATCGTAGGCCGGATCGAAAATGATGGCCTCATCGCCGGGTCCCACCACCGATTGAATGGCGTCATACAGGGCCTCGGTGCCCCCGCACGTAATCGTAATCTCGGTTTGCGCATCAAAACGGCGCTCATAGCAAAACTCGAGTTTCTTCGCTATCTGCTCGCGCAGATCCACGACCCCTTCCATCGGAGCATACTGATTACGGCCCTCGCCGATCACCTCGATCAGCGACGCGGAGAGGCGCGGGTCGATGGCGTAGTCCGGAAATCCCTGGCCGATGTTCAGCGCATTTTCTTCGGCCGCGCGCCGCGACATCACGGTAAATATCGTGGTGCCGACCTCGGGCAGCTTGCTGACGAATCTCACTCAGCGCTCCAGGTTTTGCAGACCGCCGGCGAGGGAATGTACCGCAAGGCCTCGCTTGCGCAGCGCCTGCGCGGTCGCGCGGCTGCGTTTTCCCGTGGCGCATACCAGCAATGCCTGGTGGCCGGCGGCGATCAGCCGCGGATTCGCCAGCAGGTCCTGCATGGGGATATGCCGAACAGCCGTGTCATCGATCGGGCCGGCCGGATGGGCGGCCACTTCTTCGCCGCTTCGAATGTCGATGACCTCGAATCCACGCGCCGCGGCTGCGGCCAGTGAATCGCAGCGGATTTCCAGGTCGCGATCCTCGTGCGCTAGATCCCGGATGAGCGCGCACGACGGCGCACGGCACTCGGCGCGGCGCGTGGCTTTGATTTTGAGGCTGGAAAAATTCATGAAGTCGAGGAGTAACAGCTCGCCTTCAAGCTGGCCGCCCATCTGCAGAATGATTTTCAGCGTGAGCAGTGCCTGCAGCGTACCGAACGCGCCGGGCACGGGACCCAAGACGCCCGCTTCCGCACAATTGCCGACCACGCCATCGGCGAGCGCATCCGGCCAAAGGCAGCGCAGGCACGCATAGCTCGGCTCCGGTTTGTAGACCTGGAGCTGCCCCTCGTATTGATACACGCTGGCAAACACGGCGGGCTTCTGCGCCAGCACGGCGGCATCATTGATCAAATACTTAGTGCGAAAATTGTCGCTGCAGTCGACCACGATGTCATGACGGCGGATCAATTCCAGCGCGTTATCCGCACTGAATGAAACGGGATGTATTTCGACTTGAACTGCCGGGTTGATTGCGGCAATCGCGTCGCGGGCCAAGTCCGTCTTCGGCTTGCCGACGTCGGCAAGCTCGTAAATCGGTTGGCGATGCAAGTTGCTGGCATCCAGCACATCGGCATCGATCAAGCCCAAGTGACCGACACCCGCGCCCGCCAAGTACTGCATGATGGGGCTGCCGAGACCTCCTAGACCCACGATGAGGACGCGGGCAGAAGCAAGCCTCGCCTGGCCCTGAGGGCCGATCTCTTTCAGGAGCAGTTGCCGGGAATAGTCCGGCTGCATGCCGTGGGAAATACTCAGACGGGCTCCAGGGGGCCGGGCGCGACGCGATGAGGATGTTCGCCGTGGGAATGCCGCTCTTGCGCGGCGCAACGCTCGCAATTTACCCAGCCCGAATCGCCACTGCGGTAATGCTCTTTCTTCCAGATGGGCACACGATGCTTAACCTCGTCGATGATGAATCGGCAGGCATCGAAGGCTTCGCCACGGTGTGCCGAACTCACCCCAACCCACACGGCCATGTCACCGACGTTCAACGACCCGACGCGATGGATGCACAGCGCATGCTTCACCGGGAAGCGCCGCATCGCTTCCGCGATGATACGGTCGCCTTCTTTCACCGCCAGCTCTTGAAAAGCTTCGTATTCCAATCGACTGACATCCTGGCCCTCGTTTTGATCGCGAACCCAGCCTTCGAAACTGGCGTAACCGCCGCACGCAGGGTCTTGCAGCTCAGTCCTTGCACCCTGGGTGTCGATGGCCGTTTGGGTGAAGCGGAAACTCATCAGCCGCCCGCCACCGGAGGAATGAACACCACCGCGTCATTGGCCGCAAGCTTGCGCGACCAATCGCTGAACTCGCTGTTGACCGCCACCTTCACCTGTTCGCGCGACAGCGTAAAGCCGTAGCGTGCCGCCAGTTCGGTATAAAGATCCGCCGGCGTTGCGGCCGAGGTCTCCAGCGTCTCCTCGGAGCGACCGGCTTGCTCGCGCATCAATGCGTAGTACTGAATTTTTAGTTGCATGGGAACCAGAGTTTCCAGGGCTGCGACGGCCTGTGAATATTCTTCGGGAGTGTTGACATTGTCGAGCGCCCGCGGATCGGGAAGCTCGAGCAAATTCGCGCCGTGTCGAATCAGAAATTTTCGCGGACAATCGTTGCCCGCGGTCTGGTATTCGGCGAGCACCCGCGCCGCCGCAGGTTCCCAAATGGCACAGAGCGGCTCGGGCAGGCCGTCATGCGCGCTCTTGTACGCCGTTGCCAGTGCGCCCGGATCGCGCCGGCGCAGGAGTTCTTCGATCGCGGCGTCGGAGAGAAACGGCAAATCGCAGGCCAGCACCAACCAAGCAGCCGCGGGGTGCGCGGCCATCGCCGAGCGAATGCCGCCAATCGGACCTTGGCAGTCCCGTAAGTCCACAATCATCGGCCGCTGGGCGCGCGCGGGATCCGAAGATTGATCGGCGCGCACGGACACGAAAACCGTCTGCACGTGCCGGCCGGCGAGTTCGAATGCGCGCGCCAATTGGGTCTTGCCCTGATACTCGAGCGCCGCCTTGTCGCGGTGCATGCGCTTGCTCGCGCCGCCTGCGAGAACCAGACCATAAACCGAGGCGATGCTCACGGCGCCACCGCGTAGGTGCTCTTGCCGCCATGCTTTGCCAGCAAGCGGACACCGCCGATGACGATGTCGTGCGACAGCGCCTTGCACATGTCGTACACAGTGAGCGCGGCGATGCTCGCGCCCGTGAGCGCCTCCATTTCGACCCCGGTCTTATGATGCACACTGACCGTGCAACGAATAACCGCTGTGTCGCCCTCCAAATCGATGACGACGCGGCAGCTCTCCAGCCCCAAAGGATGGCAGAAGGGGATGAGTTCGTGGGTGCGTTTCGCACCGAGCACACCCGCGACGATGGCGGTGTCGAACACAGGACCCTTGGGCGAGCGCAGGCCGTTGCTGCGAAGCGCTGCGGCCACGGCGGCTGGAAACTGAACACGCGCCTCGGCCGTGGCGCTGCGATCGGTTGCCGTCTTGCCGCTGACATCGACCATGGTAGGGCGCTGATCGGCGTCCAAATGAGAAAATGTCATGGATCTAGCCGCCGATGTAGTACATCTCGATCTTCTTGCTCTCGGGCTCGGCGCGGCGTAGCTCCTCGCGCAGTTCGCTGTAGCGATCGGTACGGCCGATCCAGGCGCCGCGAATGATCCGCAACAGTTCCGCATCGTCCGCACCCGCGCGCAACGGCGCACGCAGATCGATTCCCTGCGTCGCGAACAAACAGGTGTAGAACCTGCCCTCGGAGGAGAGGCGGGCGCGGCTGCAGGCCGCACAAAACGGCTGCGACACCGATGAGATGAAACCAACTTCGCCCCGCCCGTCATCGAAACGCCAGCGCTGCGCCACCTCGCCGCGGTAGTTCTGCGACACGGGGTGCATGGGCCAGCGCTCGTTGACGCGCGCCGCGAGTTCGCGGGACGGCACCACCATGTCGGGCCGCCAGTGGTTGCGGTTGCCGACATCCATGAATTCGATGAATCGCACAATCACGGGAGTGCCGCGAAAATGTTCGACGAGATCGAGTGCCGTATGATCATTGACGCCGCGCTCGATGACGGCATTGATTTTCACCGGCGACAGCCCCGCGGCGATGGCGGCATCGATACCGGCGAGCACCTGATCGAGTGCACCGAAGCCGCCGCTCAGGCGCGTAAAGATCTCCCGGTCCAGGGTGTCGAGACTCACCGTGATGCGGCGCAGGCCATTGGCATGCAGGTCGACCGCATGGTTGGCGAGCAGCACTCCGTTGGTCGTCAACGCGATGTCGTCGATCCCAGGAATGCTGGTCAAGTCGCCGACCAAATCGGCCAAGTTGGCGCGCAGCAACGGTTCCCCGCCGGTGAGCCGCACCTTGCGCACGCCCAAGCCCGCGAACAATTTGGCGAGACGCACGATCTCATCGAACGACAGTCGCTCGCGAGACTTCAGGAATTGATAGTGCTCGTGGAACTGTTCCTTGGGCATGCAATACGGGCAGCGGAAATTGCACCGGTCCATGACCGAAATGCGCAAGTCGTGCAACGGACGCCCCAAGCGATCGAGCGGATTTTGCGCGCCGCGGATGTCGTGGATAACGCTGGTCATGGCCGACCGATCACCAGCGGTACACGCTGGCAACGAACCCTTTGGCATAGGTGTTGGGTCCGGGCGGAAGTTCCACAAAACCGTCGGTGCCCGCGAGGCTCAAAAAATCGCCTGATCCGTTCGGTGGCCGCGGCGTCGCCCACGGGCGGCCCCAATCATCATGCTCAATCGTCACCGGCAAGAAATACGCGAGCGAGTGCTTGAAGGTCACGGGGCTGGCCAGCGCGAGGCGCTCGGCGGGCGCGCGTTTGGTGCCCATGGCTTCGGCGATCGCCGGAATGACGTAGCGGATCAAGCACACCAAGGTCGAGACCGGATTGCCCGGCAACCCGAATACCGATTGACCCTGCGGCCCGATGCCAAACCACATGGGCCTGCCCGGCCGTTGAGCGACATTGTGGAAGACTTCTTGCACGCCCAGCTGCATCAGCGCCTTCGGTACCAGGTCGAACTTGCCCATGGACACGCCGCCGCTCAAAACCACCACCTCATGCGTCGTCAGATGCAACGCCAGGCGTTCGCGCAGCTGGTTTTCATCATCGATTACATGATCGTTGCCCACACGGCTGAAACCGCGCCTGCGAAATGTGGCGGCCACTGCATAGGCGTTGGAGCGGCGTACTTGAAAGTCCGCGATCGGATCGCCCGGCTCGATCAGCTCATCGCCGGTCGACACCACCATGATCGCAGGCTGACTGCTCACCCTCACTCGAGCCATGCCTGCAGATGCAGCCACGGCGATTTCCGGCGCGCGCAACAGCGTTCCGGATTCCAGCAGGAGCTGCCCCTGGCGGCTGTCGGCGCCGCGCCGGTGAATATTGTGATAGGGCGCATTCACCACGGTCGTGTTGAGCGACGCGAATCCGTCGTTGACGTCGACCTGCTCGATCGGCACGACATTGTCGCACCCGATCGGCAGGATCGCGCCGGTCATCACTTCAATCGCATGCTCCACGCTCTTGAGTTTGCTCGCGGGCGCGCCGGCGCCTTGGACGCCCTGGATCTGAAAACGGCGCTGCCCGCGCCGCAATGCGTCGCTGTCCACGGCCATTCCATCCATGGAGACTCGATCGAATGGCGGAGCATCACGCTCGGCATAAACATTCTCGCGCAACGTTCCCCCGACGCACTGCGTGAGCGGCAGTGATTCGATGGGCAAACACGTCAGCCGAGAGTAGATGGCCTCTTCGGCCAGACGCGGGGTGATGAGCGTACTAGCCTGCATAGTTTAAAATCGGCGGCGGACCGGTCCGCCGCGCCGATAGTCATTACTTTTGTTTCGCTTTGAAGATTTTCAACTGCTCGTTGAATTTTCCAACCACAGCCTGCAGTTCATCCACGGCCGCATTGTGCTTCTGCACAAGAGCCTTCTGTTCCTGCTCCGCCTTTTTCTTCTCATCCGGCGTCATCTTGGTCACATCCTTGGGGCTGGCATCCATTTCCAGATTGAGGCAGTCGAGATAAACATTCATTTCGCCGTTGTAGCGATCGAAATCGTGCTTGGCGGCGATCATTTCATCGCGGCTGGCGGTCGCGCCGTTGGGAGGCGCAGCCGGCGCCTGTGGGTAAACACAGGTCGCCTGTGCGTGGGCGGCGAATCCGAATGCGAAAACAAGCGTAAGGGGTATCCAAGCCTTCATCGGGAATCCTCTAGTTATCGAGACATATGAGGGGAAACGGAGCCAGTAGGATCTTACGGCCAAGGGCTTAAGGCCGCCAGCGCGGCAACCGCAACCTGTAAGCTTCTGATTTGGCAGACCTATTTGAGCGATTCTGGAGACATATAGTTCCCCGTAGGGTGAGAACGATCGATGGACGTGGCGACGGCAGCCCGTGTAATTGCATTATTTACCGGCTTTTATCCGAATACTTTTGGCCGTGGCGTCGAAATTGGCGGGCATCATTCGACTAAGCCACGGCGAATTACGCCTTAACACTGGAAATCACACATGAACTATCTATTGCTGATTTATAACAATGAAGCCGAATTCATGGGCTTGGGCGAAACCGCGCTTCAAAAAGTGTCGGGGGAATTTACAGATTTTACCAAGTCGATCGTACAGACGGGAAACTTCAAGGCGGCCGACCGGCTGAAACCCGTATCTTCGGCCTCAACCGTGCGCGTGCGCAACGGCAAGGCCACGATCACGGACGGGCCGTTCGCGGAAACCCGCGAACAATTGGGCGGCTACTATTTGATTGAAGCCAAGAACCTGGACGAGGCCACCGCCATTGCGGCGCGCATTCCGAGCGCCCGATATGGCAGCATCGAAGTGCGTCCGGTCTGGCCGATGGCGTGAGCGCCGCCGTCGCAATGAGCGAGGGTGCTGCGGCCCATGTCATAGAAGAAATCTTTCGCCGGGAGGCGGGTCGGGTCCTGGCGACCTTGATCCGCCTGCTCGGCGACTTCGACCTGGCCGAGGAGGCTCAACAAGAGGCGTTCACGGCGGCGCTCGAACAATGGCCCGCACACGGCACGCCCGGCAATCCGCGCGCATGGCTGATCAGCGCGGGCCGCAACAAGGCCATCGACCGCATTCGCCGCGATATTTTGTTCAGGACAAAAATCTCCGGCGAGATCGGCGCCCTTGAATCGGGTGTGGAGGCGGCACTCGATGCCGCCGATGAGGAGATTTTTGGCGACGATCGGCTGCGGCTCATATTCACCTGTTGTCATCCGGCGCTCGGCGAAGAGGCGCAGATCGCGCTCACACTGCGGGAGGTCTGCGGCCTGTCGACTCAAGCGGTGGCGCGCGCCTTTTTGATCAGCGAGGAGACGATGGCGCAGCGGCTGGTGCGCGCCAAGAAAAAAATCCGCGACGCAGGCATACCCTACGAGACGCCCGACCCCGCGGTGCTCGAGCAGCGAGTCGAGGGAGTGCTCGCCGTCGTCTATGGGGTGTTTACCGAAGGATATGCTGCGACCGTGGGCACGCAATTGATCGATGTCGAGCTGTGCGAAGAAGCCATTCGTTTGGGCAGGCTGCTCGATACGCTGATGCCGGATCACGCGGGCGTGATGGGCCTGCTGGCCTTGATGCTTTTGCACGATGCGCGGCGCGCATCGCGGACCTCGGACACCGGCGATGTGGTGTTGCTCGAGAACCAGGACCGCTCGCAATGGAATCGCGCGGAGATATCCGAGGGCTTGATGCTGGTCGATAAATCATTGTCAATTCGCGCACGCGTCAGTGCCTACGCGGTCCAAGCGGCCATCGCGGCCCTGCATGTGAGGGCGGAGGAGAGCCGAGCGACCGACTGGCCGCAGATCGTCGGCCTCTATGAAGTCCTGCTCCGGCTGCAGCCGACGCCGGTGATCGAATTAAATCACGCAGTCGCCGTTTCGATGGTGGATGGCCCGGCCCGCGCGCTTGACCTCATTGATTCGCTCGCCGCCCGTGGACAAGTCACGCAATATCATCTGCTGCACGCCGCCCGCGGCCGCCTGTTGCAGGAACTCGGTCGCGTGAACGAAGCCCGCGAAGCCTATCGCGCAGCGCTGGGCACCACGAAACTCGAACCTGAACGGCGCTTTCTCGCGACGCGCATTGCGGCGATTCAGGGTA
Organism: uncultured Gammaproteobacteria bacterium; assembly: GCA_963721095.1. Classification (GTDB taxonomy): domain Bacteria; phylum Pseudomonadota; class Gammaproteobacteria; order Steroidobacterales; family Steroidobacteraceae; genus Bog-1198. The sequence goes on from CAVRHU010000007.1 coordinate 408,792, forward strand.
TTTGCGAAGCGCCGCCTTCGGGTTGAGTTGCCGGCGGCACGGCGGAACTGCGCGCCTCTGCGCGCGCAGCTTCGTCGGGCGAGGGCGGAAGCTGCTGCGCTGTGATGCTGGTGGCGTTGACCACGGAGGGATCGTCGCGCAACTTCACATACAGCGAACCGCCTTTGGGATGAGGTACCGGCAGGGCTGAGCCCAAAAAGCCGTCCGGCACTTTAACCGGATGCGTGAACTGGGCGTCGTCGGCGATGGAATCAATCAGAAAGAGATTCGATCCGGATAGCTTGCAGGCGAGCTCAGGCGTGGCAGGGCACTTCAAATCCTTCAGCGTCGGCAGGCGGACCAAGTTCGCGAGCGGTTGCCAGTCCCCGACGACGCCTTTGGAGTTGACCCGGAACTGGAGGGGACCGAATGCCGCGCCTCCGAACACTTTCGCCGGATTAAGAGTCGCGACCGCGACCTGCGAATTCTCCAGCATCACCGTGCCGTTGTTGAAATTCAACGTGGCGCTCGACGACTCGTCGCTGGTCGTGACTTCGATGTTCTCGTCGTGCGCAAATGCTGCCGGCGATTGTGTGCGCACGGAGAAAGTCAGTACGGCGTCTTCCGGCAATTCGCTGGGATGGGCCAGCTGGATGTTGCTCTCCTGACTGGACACTGAGGGCTGCACGCTCATTCCCAGGAGCGTTACGGCCGGGCGCGGCGCGTCGACCGTGCCGACTGACGCAAATACGCGCCCGTCTTTCAGCGTTACCTTCGCGGCACTGCTGTGTTCCGGTTTCAGGGCGCTCACCGCCGCCGGATCTTGTGCGACCATCGGCAGCTCGTCAACGCCATGATTGGAGGTCAGTTCGCCCGGGGCGAACACGTTGTTCTTGAAGGTGAGGCTGGCGACCTCATCGAGGCGATTGCCCTTGAGCACGCCGACGATGTCTCCGGCGTGAATGGAAAAGCCGTCCATTCGCCCGGCGTCCGCAAAGGTATGAATTGAGATGGGATCAGGTTGATTGTCGCCATACTGGCGGACAAGCAGGGTCATGGCGCCCGGCGTCGAATCTTGAAGCGGCAGTTTGATCTCGACCTCATCGGGCCGCGTGGTTTTCCAATCCACCTTCAATTCCTTGCCGCCCGGATCTTTCAGCATGATGGCGTCGACGCAACTTACGCTGTCCGCTTGAAGGTGCACCGTATCCTGGCGCCCGACGATCAACGCGGCCTCATCGCCGGCGGCAAGTTCCCAGCTTTTCGCGTGGACGTTGATCAAGTGAAAAACAGGGCCCTCGTACGGTTCAAAGCCCCAATACCCTTTCAGCGATGCATGAATGCCGTCACCCAGCGCCGCTTTACCCAGAGCCGTGGTATCGACCACGTAGCCGCCGCGCACCGGGTCGGCCTGCGCGGGTAGCGCAATGGTTTTGCCATCCTTGCCGGTCACATTGAGCGAGAGGTCATGTGCATAGCGAGTGGAAAAGGCCAACGGGGCGCCATCGACGGGCAGCACGAGGGTTGAGCGGCGCACGCAAAAGATTTCCTTGGGATCGACAGCGTGAAGCGGCGGCAGTTGCGCCGCCTCGACCGCCGGCAGCGCTATCACCATCACTGACATGGGAGAATGAAAAGACGGGGCTGCGTTCAGCGTCAGCGCAAGTTTGTCGCCTTGCGATGAAGCAAGAGCAGGAATGTATTGATATTGCGCAGTCCGAAACGATTCAAAGATGCGTGCAACGTCCAGCACGGAGGCGATGTAAGGGCTGTAGTAGCCATAGCTTAACTGCGGGGTATAGCTAGCCTCCATTGCCAGGTCGCTGCCTGGCCCCGATGTCAGTGCCTCGACAATCGAGGTGCTATGGCCATCATTCAGAATGAGCGATTCCTGCCCCTGCATGAGACATGGCGCCTGAAGTTCGGGGATCCTGTCCAAGCATTTCTCGTCCACCTTGATGGCGAGGCTGCGGGCCAGGAGCGGCGCCGCTTCTTTCAGTTTGGAAGGGTCGCCCTCATTGAGCACGCGCACGGCTGCCAGAAAGCGTTCCAGCCGCGAGCGGTCGAGCGCTGCTTGATTCAGGTCTTGGGAGGTTCGCACGAATGCCCCTGGCCGTCCTCGCACGGCGCCGATCAAGGTCCGCAGATCTCCGCCGGTATGCGGCGCGAGAAACACCAGCACCTGCTGCGCGCCTTGGGGAACGTCGACGGCAAGCCCGTCGCTGCGGCATTTGCCGGTCCATGTCTTACATGCGAAAAACCACTTCTCCGGCGGCGGGTTGGTCGATCCGCTCAAAAAAGCCGCCACCATGAGGTATTGGACAGACTGCGTCTCAGGCAGATCCACTTTTATCCACACGCGGTCGCCGGGCGCGAGATTTGGGACTTCGGCTGCCGGCAGGGTGGCGCTGCCGCGGGTCACCTTGACCTCCAAGGCCGGCCCCGCCAGGTCGAAAGGCGCAGGGCCCGCCGACGCCGGGTGCGCGAGTGAAACGGCCAGCAGCACTAAAAGGCATCGAATTAGCATTTTCCGGCAACCTATGGGGTCAGTTTGACGCCCCACTTAGAGTGTAGCGGGCTATAAGAGTTCGGCTAGCCCTGAGGACGTGCCTAGGCATTAAGAGTCCTACATGCGGATTTCGCTTATGCATATGCCATCTTGGAATTTGAATCCTTGCTCGTTGCCCATAAGTCCTCTCTCCGCGAGTTCCAAATTATGGAGAGCGTCCCGTGAGCAGTAGTCAAATCACCCATACCACCGACGCCGCGTTCGAGGCCGACGTGCTGAAGTCGGATACCCCGGTGCTGGTGGATTTCTGGGCCGAATGGTGTGGTCCTTGCAAAATGATTGCGCCCATCCTCGAGGAGGCTGCGGGCGAGTATGAAGGAAGGATTCGAATCGCGAAGTTGAATGTCGATGAAAACGCCGCGTCGGCTGCAAAGTTCAACATTCGAAGCATTCCAACGCTGCTGCTGTTCAACAAAGGCGAAGTGGTCGCGCGCAACGTCGGTGCCGTGTCGCAATCTCAGCTTCGGGCTTTTTTGGAAGGGCAGCTGCGGGAGGCTACCGCCTGAGAAGTAAGGCGATTAGCGAATCCGCGCCGCCGCGGGCGCCGGTTTCCTGGCTCGTGCGGCGTTGGAGCGCACCTTGGACGACGCTTGCACCTTGTGAGCATTGATGATCGCCGGAATCAGACCGGGGAACCGCTTGTTGATCTCGTCGCAACGCGAGACGTTGTGCATTTCGACGCCGCGGCGTTCGCCGCGAATCAAGCCGGCCTCGCGCAGTGCCTTGAAATGCTGCGAAAGCGTCGACTTAGGGATATCTTTTTCGCTGACACGCAAAAAACTCGAACACACCTGCGGGCAATCGGAAGCGGCGATATTCATGTAGATAGCCGCGCGCACAGGATCCGACAGCGTATGAAGAATGGTCTCGACTGTCACATCCTCGATCGACGGGTGGAAGAGCGGTCTCATGGTTCAAATTATAGGGGCTCTTGACAAATAGTTCAATAGTTCGTAAGTTACGAACTACCGAAGTACAGAACTAGCTGGCTCGGCGTTTCAAGGTCACTTTCTTACTATCAACGGATACAGCAAATGAACAATCTCACAGGAAAAGTCGCCGTCGTAACCGGCGCATCAAAGGGCATCGGCGCTGCCATTGCCAAGGCTCTCGCGGCAGATGGCGCGTCGGTGGTCGTGAACTATGCCTCCAGCAAGGCTGGAGCGGACGCCGTCGTTGCGAACATTGAAAAGGCCGGCGGAAAGGCCTTTGCAGTGCGCGGCAACGTATCGAAACCTGCCGAGGCGCAAGGCATCATCGATGCCGCGGTCAAGACTTTTGGGCGCCTGGATATTCTCGTGAACAACTCGGGAGTCTATGAGTTTGGCCCGATAGAGGCCATTACTGAGGAGAATTTTCACAAGATGTTTGATATCAATGTCCTCGGCGTGCTGCTCGCTACGCAGGCCGCAGTGAAGCACATGAGCGAGGGTGGCAGCATTATCAACATCGGCTCAGCTGTCAGCCGCATAGCGCCGGCGAATTCGGCCGTTTATACGGCAACAAAGGCATCGGTCGATGCAATTACTGGGGTACTGTCGAAGGAACTCGGACCGAAAAGAATCCGGGTGAATTCAGTCAATCCCGGCATCGTCGAGACCGAAGGCACTCACACGGCGGGAATCATTGGTTCCGATTTTGAGAAAGGCCTGGTTGCCCAGACTCCCCTGGGAAGAACGGGTCAGCCGCAAGATATCGCGTCGGTTGCGGTATTCCTCGCTTCGGAGAATTCTGCTTGGCTCACCGGAGAGTCAATCATCGCCGGCGGCGGTCTGCACTAGTGTTCGGTCGCGGGGCGGCCGCCGCCCCGCAACTCAACGAATTTACTGGCCTGGATACGATACAAATCTGAGGTGCGGCTATGACAATTAACACAACGCAGTTGGGATCCTTTCTTGGTCCTGTCTGGCAAGAAATACGCTCCCTGTGGTCGGGAGTGGATTTCGGATTTCCCGATTCCCTTCCGGACTTAGAGCAGCCAGGGCAAGCGCACTTTACAAGTACAGTCGTGGACACAGCGCTTCCTGAAGGGCGCGGCCGGCCCGAACCATGCTGGTAAGTCGCTCGCGCCCAACTGAGAGCCAATGAAACCGAGGTTTCGTAATTGCTCACGCAACGTTAGACTGCGCGCGGGCGCCCGTAGCTCAGCTGGATAGAGCACCTGGCTTCGAACCAGGTGGTCGGCGGTTCGAATCCGTCCGGGCGCGCTTTTCAATTCAACAAGTTAGCCGGGGCTTCACTCGCCTCATTGCCAGGGTGTGACGCAATTGTGCCATTGCCACAATCGACCACCCTCAGCGCGCACAGTCGATCCGCATACGGAGCCAAATGCTCCGCCGAGAAATGCGCATAACGCCGCACCATCTCGGAGCTCTCCCACCCACCTAATTCTTGAAGCGCATGAAGCGGCGTACCGTTTTGCACATGCCAGCTTGCCCAGGTGTGCCGCAAGTCATGCCACCGAAAATCTTCGATGCCAGCGCGTTTAAGCGCCCCCACCCAAGCTTTCGTATTGACCTGTTTGATGACATTACCCAAGTAGCTAAACACGTGTGTCGGATGCTTCCCAGTCTGCTGCCGAATGATGACAACCGCTTCCGCATTGAGCGGTACAGCAATCGCTTTTCGCGCCTTCGCCTGATCGGGATGTATCCACGCCAATCGCCTCACCAAATCAATCTGCGTCCAATGCAAGCCGGTGACGTTGGATTTCCTCAAGCCCGTTGAGAGGCTAAAGGCCGTCATCGCCGACAAATGCTCCGGCAATTCCGATAGAAGCCGCCGAGCTTCCGCTTGCGTCAGAAACCGAATTCGACGAATTGGTTCCTTCAACATTCGCACTCGCGGTGCCCGATCAAGCCATTCCCATTCATGAACGCACTTTCTGAGAATAGCTCGCAACACCTCAAGCGTACGGTTTACCGTCGCATTACTCACCCCCTCTGCAAGCCTCGCATCGAGGACGAGATCGACCCATGAACGGCTGATCTCATCCAGATACTTGCCTCGGGCGAACCGATCAAGCCAGCGCAAGTGCATCTTGTCTGCCTCAATCGTTGCCTTATGGCTCGCTTCCTTCAGCCAGCGAACGACCGCATCGTTCCATACGCGGCGAGGTCGTTCACCGAGCTTCGCGATACGCCACGATTCAGCCTTCAGCTTGTCGTGGAGTTCCTGCGCGAGGGCTCGATTGGCAGTCCCAGTAGATTGACGTATTCGCTGTCCGCCTGCGGTAACGAAGTCGATCCACCAGACACTACCGCGTCTGCTAAGTGACATAGAGCCTCCCTATGTGTTGTCACTTGCAGCGCTTGCCGGGGACCAACATAAAGCGAGCGCAGGTAGGAGGCAAGGTCGTCGGCTAAAAAGACCCAGGCGCGGCCGACTTTCGCGCCGGGTATGCTCCCGACCTTGGCCCGGCGTCGTAGTTCCTCGGGATGAACTCTGAGGAACTTGGCGGCCTCGATGAGCCCAAGCGTGCATGGCCCCTTAATCACCGTCGCTGGCACGCCGGTAAGCCTCCGCCGCATCAGAGTCTTGGAGCCGTTCTTCCGCTGTCTTGATGCGCGTACGGATGGTGTTGTACCGGCGGCCCTTATCCAGCACCTTCGCCTTCACATAGGTGCCAAGCGATGTGTGTGGCCCCGAGTGAAATTCCCTCGCAGCTGCAATGTACTTGGTGTATCCCTCCGCCGGATCGGTAATTCCGCGCGCGGCCATGAACGATGTAATTCCGCCTAGCCCGTGTACAAAGAATCGCTCATCGTTAGGGATGCGCTCTTTGCGTGAACGGATCGCTGCCTGAATCCCGTGGGGGCTCTCCCAAGCTGAGACCATGTGACCCCAAAACGGAGCGTCGAGCCAGCGAGTCGGCGTGGCTTCGGTCTCACTCGGGATTTTCAGCTGAAGCCACCTCTGCGTGCAGTACAACCAGAGAGCGGGAAGACGCGAAATAAGTTCGCCGACCGAACGGACGCCCAGTTCAACGAGCGCCGTACGCTCCAATTGAAACTCCAACCGCATCACGGGATCGATACCATCCCAGCCCCGCGCGGTCCAAATATCGCGCATGTACCACTTGCGGCTCTTTTCAAGCTCGAGCAGTTTGTTGTACAGGCGCGCGGATACGTTTCCACCAAGGCCGATGCTCCAGCCCGAAAACTCGCGGCCGACGAAGTGCTGCGTCTTGTCTCGCGCCCGAGTCACCCACGCTTCGGGCACTATGTCACGAAGGTTTGCTGTTGTTACGAAATCCGTACGGATATCCGCTCGACTCACATTTGGCCCGCTCTCCAATATGGCAATCGAGTGCAACACCACCTCCAGGTCACCTAACACGGCATCGCAGCCTTCCAGGACCAATGATTCACTGCTGATTTGGATGTATGCAACGGGTACGGCTTTTGCTTTTGGTCGCGCGATTGAAATACGAAACCAATTGTCGCTGATGACATAAGCAAATGGCCCGCTGCGGCGGTCGTGAACGACGAAAAGGTGACCGCCGATCTCCACTTGTGCTTGGAGTTGTTCTTGGGTGTCTTGCGATTGCGCCGCGTGTTTACATTCAGCTAGCCGAGCGTCCCAATTCTCATTCAGCGTTCCGCGATACGAAACGTACAAACTGTCGATTCCCGTCAGGAGTACGGCAACTAGACTGAGTGTGCTGTTTGCGGGTGCTGTGTTACTAGTCGTCGCACCCGCGGCAGGAGGCGCGGCGGCCGCTCTGCTGCCGCTCGCGACTTCCTGCCGCGAAACCATCGATAGATCGCTATCATGGGTATTCATTACCCCTGATAGTAGTGCCGCGCCGACCTCTCGTCAAGGGTATTTGTTACCCCTTAATTGTCGAGGGCTCGTCTCTCCGGAATCTTGACATCGCCACTGACGCCCTTCCAAAATTCGCCGATTTTCTGGATAAAGTCGTACGCCACAGACTTGTAAAATAGAGGTCCTTCATCGGGAAACTCCTCCCGGACCTTAATTCCGAGTATTTCTTCGTATTTCTTGATCGTCCGCTTGTTATGGATCAGGACCAGTATCTTCCAACCGAATAGGCGGCCCAGCGTCATCATGCCAATTGCGCTTTCAAGTTCGTCGAATTGGCCGATAAATTTACGGGCGACCTCGTCCATGCGCTGACTCTGGGCTACGGCTACCTGAGGGGGCAGGGGAGGGATCGTCACTTTGCGTGATGGCTTTGCCATGTGGGCTCCCGAAGGGCGATGGGAGGACGATGATAGCTCAAATAGGGGTACTAAGTAACCCTAGGCCGCTTGACGGCGGGGCCCTGCGCCGCGCGCTCATCGGGCCGGAGCGCCGGCCGGTGGACACCGGCCTGCCGGCCCGCTATCGCTAGCACGCGGCACCTCCCGCCGATCAAGCGGTGATCGTTGACGTAGCGCGGTGGATATCGTCTTTCGCGTAGCCATTTCTAGCTTACTGCTAAGATATATTCAGCGTTCGTCGCCGAAGCCAACAAACTAAACTCAGCCCACCATCAGGTGCGAAGATGTACAAGAGTTTCGAGATTCATCGATTCCGAGGAATAGAAGAGGCTGTCTTCGACGGATTCAAGCGCATCAACTTAATAACCGGCGTAAATAACACTGGTAAGACTGCCGTGTTGGAAGCGATCTTTCTTCACAGCGGCGCCTATAACCCCGAACTCGCGAGTGTCATCAACGCGAACAGGGGGATTACCCAAGCTATGGTAGATGTCGAGCGGGAAAACGATACCCCGTGGGACTCCGTATTCTTAAATTACTCCTCCACCCAGACCATCAAGTTGTCGGGAAAATACGGCGACAGCGGCTGGGAAGTGAGATTGAGTCATGTAACAAACCTCGCAGAGATCTCTGGTCTAAGGCTATCGCTCCGTCTATCGTATGAACGATCGGCGGTATTCTCGACAAAGATACCCGCGAAAATATTGAAACTCGAATATCGCCGACCAAAGGGTCAGCCGCAGAAATATTTCTTAATCGTCGACAAGGACGGAAAGCGGATCGATCCCCCGCCGCCAACGCCACCAATGCCGACGCGACTACAAATGGCCGCTTTAAGGCTGAACCTCGATGAGGAAGTCCAGCGATTTGCTCGTGTGCAGCTCGAAGGCGCGGATGAAGTGATACTTAACGCTCTAAAAATTATTGAACCGCGCCTGAAAGGTTTGTCTGTTGTGGTCGAGGCTGGCAAGGCAATGATTCACGGCGACGTTGGCATCCCGCATCGACGATTTATTCCCCTCGCGATGATGGGAGACGGAGTGAACCGTCTTTGCAACGTTCTGCTATTAATTGCTAGCGCTCCGAAGGGCGTCGTCCTGATCGACGAGGTTGAGATTGGTTGGCACCATTCGATTCTCGAAAAAGTATGGACCGCAATCAACATGATCCTGGAGGTCTATAACACCCAGTTGTTCTGCACGACACACAGTGGTGAATGTATCTACGCCGCGCATAAAGCCTTGATGGCCCTGGAAGACTATCCTATTTCACTTTATCGCCTTGATCGCGTCGACAATAAGACGAAAGTAACTGTGCTTGACAAGGAAAACATTGAGACCTCGCAGGAATTCAAACTAGAGATCCGCTGATGGCGGACGAAAGCGCACCAACAATAGCGAGTCCGCACCTAATTCTCGTCGAAGGGGACGATGAGTTCCGATTTATGCGAGTACTGGCTCGAAAGAGAGCTTTACCTGACGCTCAATATTTTTCGTACAAAGGAAAAGACAAGCTGCCTCAATTTTTGCGCCTTCTGACTAAGCTTCCGAACTTCGAAGCGGTTGAGGCTATAGGCGTAGTTCGGGATGCCGACAGTGATCGCAAGGGATCATTCGACAGCGTAGTGAGCTCACTAAAAAATGTCGGCTTGCGAGTTTCCGGCGCAGAACTAGTTCGCAGCGACGGCAAACCGGCCACCACAATACTTCTGTTACCAGGTAGCGGGATGACAGGTGCCCTCGAAGAATCCCTCCTCGAATCCGTTGCGGGTGACAACAGATTGCCCGCCATCGACTTCTGTATGAGCGAAGTAGAACGCTTGCAATCCGCCATCCTGACGGAGAAAAGCAAAGCGAAGGTCAGGACGTATATGGCGGTTCAGAATCCGTCATATGACTTAATCAGTGTCAGTGCAAATGCTGAAGTATGGCCAACAAATCACTCCGCGTTTGACTGTCTAGAGCAACTCGTTCGAATTACAGTGAACGGATAGCTGATCGTCACGCTAGACTCAGGACAGATTTGATGTGACCTATATGTGACTTGACCATATAGATGAATGAAGGTGGCAAGCGCTACAAGCGATTGATTTAAAGATAACTTCTCAATTAAGAAACGCCCTTCGAACCAGGTGGTCGGCGGTTCGAATCCGTCCGGGCGCGCCAGAAATATCCTAATTTGTCAGTCGAGTTAGCGCCTCCGTCGCTAACCGGTCTTGCGGCGAAGCCAGGTGGTTGCGGGGCTTTTGCGGGACTCCGAATCGCACACTTTCTCCGAGGCTTCGATCAGGCTCGTGAGCTCTGCCTGAGAGTAGTGCGTCGTGATGCGACCACTGCGATGCCCAAGCAAATCCTGACGATCCTCGAACGACACACCCGCCGCGCGCAGCCGCCGCCCGAAGGTGTGTTTCAGATCGTGAACGCGAATGCTGGCGAAAACCCGCCGGCGCCGCTTCGCCTTGCTCTTTCGTCCACGCATCCGCCGCGCGTTCGCGCGCCGCCTTCCAAGCCGTGTTGTTCATCTTGGTTATCGGCCGCGGCTCGCCATTTTTCTTGTGCGCTCGAACGAATACATGGACCGGATGAAGCCCGCGAACGCTCTCGACGACCGACTTCGCGACCCTATTGAGCACGACGAGACGTTCCTCGCCATTCTTGATGTGCTCGCCAGGAATGATGAACACCGACGTGTCGAGTTCCGGCACTTTCACCTCATAGTCCCACTTGAGTCTGCAAACTTCCTTCTCCCGCAATCCCGTGTTCACCTTGAAAGGCGCCATGCGTGCAAGATGATCAGGCAACTCTTGAAACAAAAGCGCCTGTTCCTCGCGCGTGAGCGGATAGGGCGATCGGGCGTCTTTGACTGGAAACAGCTTGATCTTCGGTGCCGCCTCCAGCCAAGTTTTGCCTTGTCGATCCATCCACTCGGAGGAGGCGAGATTCAGGACCCTGCGCACGACCGCGAGTGCCATGTTGAGGGTCTTCGTCTTGACGCCATCCTGCCGCCGCCTCGCGATGAAATCCTGCAAGCTCCCCATGTGCACCTGTTTCAGCTCCAAACTTCCGATAAATGGATCGAGCTGTTTCAGTTGCAGCGCGTCGTCCTTGATGCGCTTCTTGTGGTTGTAGTCCTGCAGGTATTTCGTCGCCGCGGACCGGAACGAGCGCAGCTCGCGCGTGCCATACAGCCTGGTTTCGCGAAGCTCGATTACGCGCTTCGCGAGATACTCTTTGGCTTGCCCGATGTCGCCTGTTCCAGTGCTTTCGCAAACGCGTGCTCCTCGGAACTGCTTATCGATGTGCCAGATCCCGCCTCGTTTGGTGAGACCCGACGTTCTTTGGTTTCCCATAGCTTTTCCCTTTCAGGTTGAGCCGCGGGATGCCCGTTGCGGCTCTTATAGTCGTCGGCCCAGGAATCGAGGTCAAGACGGTCAAACGCGATTCCCTGCGTGCCGATTGGAATCGCCGCGAGGGGCGGACGAACGTCGCGATTGAAGCGATTTTTGTCCATGCCGAGGTACGACGGGAGCGTCGCGCATGCGAATGAAGCGCGGCAACAACCGAGATGGCTTGGGAAAGAAGCTCAGTTCGCTCCGGGAGCGAACGAGCTGCGAAGTTGTTTTCGATCATCGACGACCTTGACGAACCTGTGGTTCCGGCCGTTCAGGGACAAGTTGCCACGCATGGAAATTATCCCCGAGATGTGCAAGAAAGTCAGTTTGGGTTTCGCGCTATTTTCAGCGGAACTCGCCCCAAGCAGATGTTAACGGCATGCTTGTTGCGGCGCCGCAGCGCTTGTTAGTGACAGTAGTATGACTTGTTGCTACTCTTGCCTACCAGACAGGAGGCATCTATGGCCAACGTGGAAAAGATCAGCATTGCGTTGCCGGCCGACATGGCAACGTTGGTTCGCAACGCTGTGGAAACCGGCGACTACGCATCGAGCAGCGAAGTAATTCGAGAAGCGTTGCGCGAATGGAAGGCTCGGCGCGCCGCGCGGTCCGACGCGATCAGTGAAATTCGCCGGCTTTGGGACGAGGGTATTAGGAGCGGACCTAGCAAGGATTTCGAGGTCGCCGCAATCAAGAAGCGCGGTCGCCAGCGCCTTCAGGCGGATCGCAAGTAAATAATCGTCGCTGGACAGGGACATGTCGCGCATTCGGATTACCCCGCTCGCCGACCAGGACTTGGTGGAGATTTGGTATTTTATCGCCCAGGAAGATCCAGTAGCGGCCGATCGACTCCTGGACTTGCTGGAGGAAAAATACAAACTCCTCGCCGAGAATCCGCACATGGGACCCTGCGCGGCCAGATATTGCCAAAGAGCTGCGTTATCACCCAGTGGGCAATTATCTGCTGCTATATCGCGCAATTCCCAATGGGATTGAGTTGGTTCGCGTAGTGCATGGCGCCAGAGATCTTCGCAATCTAATCTAATGTGGTTTTGCGGTTGCAACTAGCTGTCTAAAACGACAATCGCAAAATATGAACTGTTCTCCAAAACCTTAGGACGCCCATCGACAATGATATCTAATCTAAAACTCAGGTTCGGCCCGGCATCGGGAGTTGAAGATAATACGTTGCGAGCCACAGGCAGCGCCTTCGTGTCGCGCCGCTTTACATCCTCTCGGGACTGGAGATGCCCAGTAAATCAAGAGCCAATTCCAGCTGCCGAAGCGTAGCCGCCGCCAGCGTCAGCCGAGAGCTGCGAATCTCGGCACTCGGCTCCTTTAGGATGGGGCAATTGTTGTAGAAGCCTGAGAAGCTCTGTGCCAGCGTGAAGGCGTGCTCCGTTAAAAAATGTGGAGCACGCCGCTCATACGCCGTAGCGAGCGCGGTGTCGAATGCATCCAGAGCGAGCGCGAGCGCGCGCTCGTCGGCATGAGAAATCTTAATCGGTCCCAGCGCGAGCCCCTGGTCCTGCGCCTTGCGCAGGACCGACTTGATGCGCACCGTCGCGTACAGGAGGTACGGCCCGGTCTTGCCCTCGAAGCTCATGAAGCGGTCGAGGTCAAACACGTAGGACGTGCCGCGGAAATTTATGAGGTCCGCGATCTTGAGCGCCGCGATGGCAACCTGGTCCGCCACACCTTGGAAGTCTTCCGGCGAGAGGTCGTCGCCTATCTTTGCCTCACGTAACCGTGCGCGCGCCTTTTCGCGCGCCATGCCGATGAGGTCGCCGAGCTTCAGCACGCCGCCGGCGCGCGTCTTGAAGGGCTTGCCGTCCGGCCCGTTCATCGTACCGAAGCCAATGTGCTCCAGCGACCCGGGATGCGCGTAGCCTGCGAGTACCGCCGAGCGAAACACCTGCTCGAAATGATCGGCCTGCCGCTGATCGACGACGTAGAGCGCGAGCTCGAAATCGAGCTGCTTGCGACGCTGCACGATAGTTGCGAGATCCGTGGTGCCGTACATCGCCGAGCCCTCGGAAGACACGACGAGCAGCGGCGGGATTTCGCGCGTATCGCCGGGCTGTGCGACGCGCAGCACCTGCGCGCCCTGGCTGTGTTCCAGCAGCCCCTTCGCACGCAGCTCTTCGATCATTGCGGGGATAAGCGGGTCGGCGTCGCTCTCGCCGTTCCACAAATCGAAGTCGACGCCGAGTGCGCTGAACTCGCGTTTCAGCGCGACCATCGAGATATCATGCATGGCGTGCCAGATCTTGCGATGAGTTGCCTCCCCTTCTTGCAGCAGTGCGGTCGCTTTGCGCGCGCGATTGCGGAATGTCTCGTCTTCTTTCGCGCGAGCGGCCGCAGCGGGATACGCGCGCTCAAGATCCTCGAGCGTCAGCGCCGCGAGGCGCATGTCGACGGCGGCGTTGTCACTGAGCCCGCCCAGCTTTTCTTCGAATGACGTGATGAGAAGCCCCATCTGGAAGCCCCAGTCGCCGAAATGCGCGTCACCCCACACCAGGTCGCCACGAAAACGAAAGATGCGCTTGAGGCTCTCGCCGATGATCGACGCGCGCAGGTGACCGACGTGCATGGGCTTCGCTACGTTCGGCCCGCCATAGTCGACGACGACACGGCGCTTCTCGCTCACCGCGGCGGCACCAGCACGCGGGTCGTCCGCGATCTGCTGTGCGCGGGCGCTCATCGCTCCCGCCGTCAGATGAAAGTTCAGGAATCCCGGCCCTGCCACCGTGGGACGGTCGGCGATGTCCGTGGCTGTCCAGGCCTGCGCCACCGCGGCGGCAATCTCCTGGGGCTTGCGGCCGACCTTCTTCGCGAGCGCAAGCGCGCCGTTGCACTGAAAATCCGCGAGGTCTCGCCGATCCGCTAGTTTCACCGTGGCATACGCAGGGTCATATCCAAGCGCGGAAAAAGTGCGGCTTGTGGCGTTGGTCAACTGGTCGGCAAGATCTTTCATCGGTCCGAAGGCTGGGAGTGAGGAATGGGAGAATATCAGCCAAGTGGCATGGGGTCAGTTCGCCCGGATCAGGGTGAAGTCCTGCGGGCCGTTGGCCACACCCGCGCCACGTTCTGGCGGCTGGATTCGCTGGCTGGCCGAACAGCCTTGGAGCCAGCCTCGGTTTGACACGCATGCCAGTCCAGGAATTTGGGAGCACCGCCGACGACATCCGGCTTTGCTTGAGTTCCGCTGAAAATAGCGAAACTCTTACCGTGACTACGTCATGATCGGCACGCTCTCGCACAGTCGCGCCAGATTAAATGTTTGGCTTGGTTTGAATTACGCTGAAAAAAGGCGCGATGCAGGATAGGCAACAGGTTGCTCTTGTTGAACAATGTGGCCCACGTGAAAGCAGATCAATTCATCGTGGGTCGAGTTTCATCGGAAACGAAGGCACGACTGCGTGCGCTTGCCGAGAAGGAACTGCTCAGCGAGTCGGCCTTGCTCAGGCGTCTGGTCGAATTGGTGCTACTGAAGGCAGGCTTAGCACCGATAATCACGAAGACACCAACTGGTGCTCGGGCGCGGAGGGGCGCTCGATTGATGATCCGTCTGCGCCCAGATGATCAGATTCTTTTGCGGGAGCGTGCGGCCGCACGAGGGATGCCACCGGCAACGTATCGGTGCTGACGCGAGCTCACCTGCGATCTTTTACGCCGCTCCCACAAGAGGAACTGCGGGCCCTCAAGAGCACGTTGGCGGAACTCGGAAGCATTGGCCGCAACTTGAACCAGATTGCCCGTGCCGCCAACCAAAGTCAGCTTGTGACCAGCCCTGGGCGCAACGACCTTGAGGCAATGATGCGCGTCTGTGGGACGCTTCGCGATAGTTTGAAGCGGGTGCTTCTGGCGAACCTCAAGTCCTGGGAGCAGGGCGCTCCCTAGCGGTCCCCTGAGGGCTCGAATCGGTTGCGGTTTGAGTCAGACACCGGCAAGGGAGCTGTTGTCCGTCTCGGACCTCAAGGTGACCGTCGCCAACGTCGGCTTTGCGGCACTTTAAAAAGCCGAAATTACACCCGCGGCACGGCCCATATCGCGCCGGCTACGCATCACGGCCGCTCCACGCCATTTGGCACCGGCTTGGCAGAGGGTTCCATCCAGCCCCGCATAATCCAGCGCACCGGGAACTTTAGCGCGAGGTAGAGAATGAGGGCATCTAGAAGCGCCGCGAAGACGTGTCCCGCTAACGCGTATGGTCGAGCCTCGGCAGGGTATGCGGGGGTCAAGACGGTTGATAGAACTGCATCGAAAGCAAGCAAGTACACGGCGCACGTCACAAACAAAACTTTGAATTCAGAACGGGTAGGTAAACGCTTGTGACGCCGCACGAAAATCCACATGGTCAGAATGGCGACGCCTATAAGAACCAGAGTGTGTGATGCGGGCAGGCCGAGAACTCCAAACCTCGCCAGAACAAACAGAAGTAAGCCTGCAAGCATTGCGGACGCGACCAGATGGGCCGCCATGAACAGTACTGCGTATCGAAGTGGCGCGACCTGACTCACATCGCCAGCCATTGCGCATCACCCTGAGGCTTAGCGACGCGGGTTTCCGTCAGCGTCGAACTAAGGCGCTTTATCCAAATCATCGACTTCCTCCCTGGCTCAACGAAAATGCACCCCGCGATTCGCTCGAACTGATTCTGGACGCATCGTGAAATATTCGTAGAACGAATTCACTTAATGTCTCCTGGATCGGTATATGGCGTCTGTGGTTGGAGCTCTCGAAGCTCGGTCACCTTACCATAGCGCCGAAAATAGAGGAGACGCGCGATATATGCGACCCCCAAGGCCAAAATGAGCGCAGCAACCATAATCAGTAGCGACGTGTAATGGATGGCCAAACCATAGACGTTTGTGTAGACGGCGGCACCACGGCCATGCAGTACCTGCCATACCGCAGCCGCGGTAACGGGTAGAAAAACTGCCGCAAACACTGCCGAAATCGCGACAATTTTTAGGATGGAGCGCCGACGTTTCATATCGCGTCTGAAATTATCAGGTGACGAAAGCGTCTTTAAGCTTGACGAATATATCCGTTGGCATTCGTGCACTCCTTGCAATCGGGCTGTGTTCCTTAAACCTCGGCCTAAGCAGACCGCAGGGCGCGAAGGGCCGCTTTCCTGAAGGCATTTCGGCACGCCGATTGACCGCAGTTGGG
>CAVRHU010000008.1:0-287979 GCA_963721095.1 uncultured Gammaproteobacteria bacterium
CCGCCTGCCGCCCGTGAGGCGGCATTAACTGTTCGCCCGGCGAGTGCGAGCGGCGAGCCGACGACACCCGCGCCGGATTATCCCTTCAAGATTGAGTTCACCGGCTGGTCCCGAGTCGAGGCCATTTTGGATTTCGGTGCGCAACCAGGCGAGCTGCTCGCTGCGTTGCTTTTGATGCAGGACCGCGGCGACGATGGCGGCTTCGCGGCTGCGATACCGGCCCTCGCGTACTTGCGAAGCTATGAATTTCTCAAGCGCAGCAGGGAGTCTTATGGCGATGATTGACGTCACCATCGCAGTATAGAAGACACGCATGAACCGGCAAACAGATGATCGGGGCGAGAAAAGACACGATTGCGGCCGTTGTTTCGTGCCGTGCCTTAAGCATTACTTCACGTGGCGAAACGTTGACATTTATTTGTAAATGTCTACACTTTGCCACATGCCAATCGCTACCTCCTCGACTCGCCTGCTTCGTCTCGCCCGCCGGCATGGCTCGGTGTCTAGGCGGGAAGTCGCAGAAGCGAATATCCACACTCAGACTCTGAGTCGACTCGTTCGTGCCGGAACTCTCGAACGTGTTGCACGAGGACGCTACCGGCTGCCCAATGCCCCGGTGACGGAGCATCACGGCCTCGCACTCGTTGCCGCAGCGGCGCCGAAGGCGGTGATCTGTCTGCTGTCGGCGCTGAGCTTTCATCAAATCGGCACGCAACTTCCGCACGAGGTTTGGATCGCGCTCGATCGGCGCCGCCGCCGCCCGTCGCTGCGGTATCCGCGCCTACACGTTGTGCGCTTCGGCGGCGACGCATTGACTGAAGGCATCGAGACTCACCGCGTCGAAGGCGAGACGGTTCGCGTGTACAACGCTGCCAAGACGATCGCCGACACCTTTAAGTACCGCAACAAAATCGGTCTCGACGTGGCTCTTGAGGCTCTGCGCGAGGCCTGGCGGGCGCGGCAGTTCACCATGGATAAGATGTACTTTTACGCCCGAGTCTGCCGAGTCGAGCGTGTGATGCGGCCTTATCTCGAGGCGCTCGCCGCATGACCGATGCGTCAGAGGGTCTGCCGGTATCGGTTCAGGTGCGCCTCGTTCAGCACGCCAAGGCGACCGGTATCGATCCGAATGTCGTACTCGCGCGATATGCAGCCGAACGGTTCCTCTATCGTCTTTCCCGCTCGAAGTATGCAGACCGCTTCGTGCTCAAGGGCGCACTGCTGATGTTGGTATGGCTCGGCGAGACGATCCGCCCGACGCGGGATGCCGACCTGCTGGGCTTCGGCGAAGTATCGCAAGAGTCGCTGTCGAGAATATTCACGGATGTCTGCAGCATCGACGTCGAGCCCGACGGATTGCAGTATCTGCCCTCATCGATACGTATCGCGCCGATCCGTCAGGAGGATGCATACGGCGGATTGCGCGCCACTATTCAGGCGCGGTTGGGCAATGCCCGCCTTCACGTGCAAGTCGATGTCGGGATCGGTGATGCCGTAGTCCCAGAACCGGAATGGCTGGAGTATCCAAGTCTGCTCGAATTTCCGCGGGCGCGGTTGAAGGCCTATCGCCCCGAGACTGCGATCGCGGAGAAGCTGCACGCGATGGTCATGCTAGGTGAAGCAAACAGCCGGATGCGGGATTTCTTCGACATTCATGCTCTGTCGGAAAATCGTCCCTTCGAGGGAGATGTTCTTACCCGCGCCGTGCGGGCAACCTTTGAGCGCCGACGCACCCCAATTCCCGAGTCTCTTCCACTTGCGATGACGCCGGCATTCGCCGCGATACCTGCGAAACAAATGCAGTGGCAGGGCTTCTTGGGGAAGAGTGGCCTGAACTCGGCGCCTCCGCAGCTGAGCGATGTCGTGGTTCGCATCGCGGCGTTCCTCGAGCCGATCATTATCGCTGCGCGGGGCAGCGCGATGCTCAAACTCGCATGGATACCAGGTGGACCTTGGGTCGAGAGTTCGTCACAACTCTCGGGCACCGTAGCGAAAACGTAGCGTTTGATGCCTTTTCATGCGCCACGGTGCCTATTTCGAGTGAGGGCGGGCCTGCTAAGTGGTTGAAAATTAAGAACCTACAAAATCATCTGTGCGACTTCGAACCAGGTGGTCGGCGGTTCGACAACTCGCCGTCCGAAGTTGGACGCCGCAGCATTAAGTCCTCGTTTCAAAAACAGTCCCATCCGTTAGAATTTGGTGCCGCCGCTCCGTCGCGTCGGGCATGATTGCAAGGTTCATTCAAAATGTTAAGCATAGTGTTCGATGACCTTTCGCGGCCTGCCGTTCTCGCTCTCATAGAGGAGCACTTGCGAAACATGCATGAGTTGTCGCCTCCCGATCAGGTCTTCGCCTTCGATGCGAGCAAGCTCAAAGCGCCTGATGTCTCTTTCTGGTCGGCCTGGAACGGTGAAACGCTTCTGGGCTGCGCGGCCCTCAAAGAGATTTCGGCTACGCAAGGCGAGATCAAGTCCATGCGCACGCCCAGCGCACAGCGCAGAGCGGGTGCGGGTCGAGCACTTTTGAATCACATCATTCACGTTGCCCGATCTCGAGGGTATCGGGCCCTGTATCTGGAGACGGGTCGTCACCCCGCGTTTTTGGCCGCTCAAACCTTGTACGGGAGCGTGGGATTTAGATTATGTGGACCCTTCGGCTCTTTCCGTGAAAATGGAAATAGCGTCTTCATGGAACTCTCGCTCACACCATCGGCAACTTGAATTGTGAGTTTCAGCCCATCGAGCTGCGGCGCTACTGCCGGCGACTGCTGCGCTTCGTCGATTGAACTGTCGTGCTTGACATTACGACTATACTCGTAATAACGTATTGGTATGAAAACACCTGTCGTGATCGCGGCACTCAGCGCTCTCGCGCATGAGCATCGACTGAAGGTTTATCGGCTGCTGATCGAGCAAGGTCCCGACGGCCTGCCCGCCGGCGCCATCGGCGATCGGGTGGGGCTATTGCCATCCTCGTTGACTTTCCACCTGCAAAATCTTCAGCGCGCCGGCCTGATCCTGCAGCGGCGAGTGAGCCGGCAGCTTATTTATAGCGCGGATTTCGAGGTCATGAACGGACTCATCGGCTATCTGACGCAGAATTGCTGTGCGGGGAGCGGCGACTCGTGCGCCGAGGTGTGTGAACCCGTTCGCCCGAGGAAGGGCGCGAATCGCGCTGCCAAGGTCGCATGACAAACCTCGCGCAAACCATTGGTGCAGGTCCGGCGCCCGGGGCCGCGAGAGGATTGCTGGCGGCAGCCAATCTTCCGATCTCGGATCTGACCGATGAACAACTGGCTGCCTTTTTCTATTGCGGACCGGCCGCCAGGCCCTCGGCGCTGGTCGGCCTCGAGATTTACGGAACCGAGGCATTGCTGCGCTCACTGGTAGTCGATCCCAGTTTCCGCTCGAGAGGCCTTGGGTCGGCACTCGTTGAGCGCGCTGAGACACATGCAGGAAATCAAGGAGTGGGCACGCTGTATCTACTCACAACCACGGCGGAGGCATTCTTCGCCCGTCATGGTTACCACCGTGTTGACCGCGCCGTCGCCCCTGCGGCGATCCGAGCGACCAGAGAATTTGCGGGTTTGTGTCCAGCAAGCTCCGCATTCATGTTCAAACGACTGTAGATATAGGCGACCAAAATGAAACGACTGCATGTGCATGTCAGCGTCAAAGACATTCCGGCCTCGATTCGCTTCTATCGAGAACTTTTCAGTGCCGAACCCACCGTCACCAAAGACGATTACGCCAAATGGATGCTCGAAGATCCTCGCGTGAACTTCGCGATCAGCCGGCGTGCCGGACCGTCCGGCGTCGATCATTTGGGCATTCAAGTCGAGGACCGTACGGAACTTGCTGAAGTGTACGAACGGCTCAAAAAGGCGGAGGGTCCCGTTATCGAAGAAGGCGAGACCACTTGTTGTTATGCGCAGAGCGAGAAGAGTTGGATTCATGACCCACAGGGCATCGAGTGGGAGACTTTCTTAACCACCGGTGAGAGCGCGGTCTACGGCAGCGATGTGGTCGCGCCAAAGGCGGCTAAAGCGTGCTGCACCGCCAAATTAGGCGGCGTGAGAAACGGATGAACGATCGTCCATACAAGGTGCTGTTTCTCTGCACCGGTAACTCGGCGCGCAGCATTTTGGCGGAATCGATCATGAACAAATTGGGCAAGGGCCAATTCCGTGGATTTAGTGCCGGCAGTCATCCGAACGGTAAGGTAAATCCGCTCGCCTTAGATCTTTTGAAGAGCTTAGATTTCCCCGTCGAAGGCCTGCACAGCAAGAGCTGGGACGAATTTGCTGAGCCGAGCGGCACGCATTTTGACTTCATTATCACGGTGTGCGACAACGCCGCCGGCGAGATCTGCCCGGTATGGCCCGGAATGCCGATTACAGCGCATTGGGGTATTCCCGATCCCGCCGGGGTTGAAGGTACCGAAATCGAGAAGAAGGTTGCATTCGCCCAGGCATTCAAGGCGATGGATAGACGGATAAAGCTTTTCTTGAGCCTTCCGATCGCGAGCATCAATCAGATGCGGATCAAAGAGCATCTGGACGCGATTGGCCGCACGCCGAACCCTGCGGCCAACAATGAACACTGAAACCCTATCCCGCCGGCTTATCGCAGAGGGCCTGGGATCAGCGCTCCTTGCCGCAACCGTGGTCGGCTCCGGGATCATGGCGGAACGTCTCAGCGGTGGGAACGTGGCAGTCGCTCTCCTTGCCAACACCGGTGCGACCGTGGCAGTGCTCGCGACACTGATCGCGCTGCTGGGTCCTATAAGCGGCGCCCACTTCAATCCGGCTGTTTCCTTGATCGAGGCCATGCGCCGTAGACTGGCGTGGACAGACGCAGCTCTATACACGATTGTGCAAATCGCCGGCTGCTGTTTCGGTGCGCTGCTTGCCCATGTCATGTTTGAGCTGCCCATGTGGCAGGCTGCGGTGCATGTGCGGACCGGACCGGCGCAGTGGCTCGCGGAAGGCGTGGCGACCTTTGGCCTTCTGCTTGTGGTCCTGGGGCACCGTCGTTCCCAAGATGCGCCGTGGATGGTCGCTGCCTGGATCGGGGCAGCCTATTGGTTCACGGCTTCAACTTCATTCGCAAATCCCGCCATCACGATTGCCCGCTCGCTGACCAATACCTTCGCGGGGATTCGACCCGCCGATGCGCCCGCGTTTATTCTGGCGCAATTGGTCGGAGCGCTCGCCGCGCTGGCGGCGGCACGCCTGCTCTTCCCCGGGGAAGCAGCAACCGGCGCGATATCCGATCCCCAAAGCGCCGTCGAGCAAACTTCAGAAAAGAAAGCGGAGGCGGTCAATGTTTGAATCTGTTCCAGTCACGATCTATCACAACCCCTCGTGCGGAACGTCCCGCAACACGCTGGCCTTGATCCGTAACGCCGGTATCGAGCCGACGGTTATTGAATACCTGAGGACACCGCCCGATCGCTCGACACTCGAATCGCTGATCAAGCAGATGGGCATCCGTCCCCGCGATTTGCTACGCCAAAAAGGCACGCCCTACGAGGAATTGGGGCTTGGGTCCGATCAATGGACCGATGCGCAGTTGATCGACCAGATGCTGGCGCATCCGATCCTCATCAATCGGCCGATCGTAGTAACGCGGCGGGGTGTGAAATTGTGCCGACCGTCAGAATTGGTCTTGGAGATTCTTCCGTTGCCGCAGAAAGGTCCCTTTACAAAGGAAGACGGAGAACCGGTAATCGAGGCTTAAGCCCATACCGAACCTACGCGGCGAAGGGCCGGCAAACAATTCATCAATGCCCTTATTGATAGGGCAAGGAGTTTACCCGCTGCCGGACTGAGCGCCCGCGTCGACTCGTCGCTATGGTGCACCGCGACATCGGCATGATGCGGTTCCAGCGCTCAAGTCTCGCCTCACGGCGCCGATGAAATGACCTAGCGCGGTTATCGTTCACCGGCCGCGGGAGCCTCGTCGCGCGAAAACAGGTGTTCTCCGATACAACTGACGTATTCCGGTGCGCTCAAAAGAAGTCTTCCACCGCGCGCTGGGCCGGTTCGCCGAGCCCACCGTGCTCTTTCCAACGATTGCCGTGCTGCTTCTGACCGTCATCTGGACGGCAACCATGGAACTCGTCAAATTGAAAAACGCTGACGCGCAACGCGCGGCTGTCCTGTCGAATCGTGAGCTGTTGGGCACGTACGAGGCCCAGGTCGTGCGCGCGCTGCGCGAGATCGATCAGAATTTGAACCTGATCAAGTACTGGCACGAAAGGGACGGGGGCCGCGGAAGACTGGCCGAACTCAAGGAAAGAGGGCTGCTACTCCCGGATTTGCTGTTCACCGTGAGCATTGCCGATCGGCGCGGGACGATCATTGACAGCTCCGCAGCGCTGCCACAACCGAGTGTCGCCGCGGAGGACTATTTTCGTGCGCAGCGCGAGAGCGATGCATTCTTTGTGGGCCGGCCGCCCCTAGGGTCCGCGGATGAGATCAATCTGCAATTCAGCCGCCGCTTGAACGCGCCCGATGGTTCGTTCGACGGTGCGGTGATCGTGACGGCGGGAGCCGGCTACTTCGTCAGCGGCTACGAGACTGCGAAGTTCGGCGAGCACGGCGTGCTCGCGATCGTCGGGACCGACGGTGTCGTGCGCGTACGGCGCAGCGGCGACGCGCAGTTCGCCGGCGATGCGCTCGACTACAGTAACGCGATCGCCAAAGTTGCGGCGACGGACTCCGACGCAGTCATATCCGTCAATCGCTGGGACGGTGTGCGGCGTTGGACCAGTGCGCGCGAACTCTTCGGCTTTCCGCTCGCCATTCTCGTCGGTCTCTCGGTCGATGAGCAGTTGGCACCCGCGCAACGCGAGGCACGCACGTACTGGTGGCGCGCCGGCGCCGGCAGTCTCCTGGTCATCGCGCTGACGGTACTGTTGGGGCGCATGAGCTGGCAGCTGAATCAGAGCCGTCTGCGCGAGGGCAAGATCAAGCTCGAACACGCCGAGCGGGTCGAATACCTGGCCTATCACGATGGACTCACCGGGCTGCCCAACCGCAGCATGTTCAGCAAATTATTGAGCCAGAGCCTGAGCGAAGCCCATCGATATGGCCGCCATCTTGCGGTGGCGTTTCTCGACCTCGATCGCTTCAAGCAGATCAACGACACCCTGGGCCATGAAGCGGGTGATCAACTTCTGCAGGATGTTGCGAAGCGCCTGAGGCTCTGCGTGCGGGAGAGCGACACCGTGGCGCGCCTGGGAGGAGACGAGTTTGTCGTGCTCCTTCCCGAGTTGGGCGACGTCAAGCATGCCGCGGTGATCGCGGAAAAAATACTGGCGGCGATCGCAAAGCCATTCACCCTGATCGGACACGAATTCCGAGTTACGGCGAGCGTCGGCATCAGCGCCTATCCGATGGACGGGCTGGATGAACAGACACTGACGAAGAATGCCGACGTAGCCATGTATCAAGCGAAGTCCGAAGGCAAGAACAACTTTCAGTTCTACTCGGAAAGCCTCAATGCCAATTCGCTCGAGCGCTTAACGCTGGAATCGAGTTTGCGGCGCGCCCTCGAGCAGCAGGAATTCAGGCTTCGTTACCAGGCCAAGCGGGACATGCACAGCGGGCGAATCACGGGCATGGAAGCGCTGTTACGCTGGGAACATCCGGACCTGGGGTTGGTCGCGCCCATGCAATTTATCCCCGTGGCCGAAGAAAGCAGCCTGATGTTGCCGATCGGCAAGTGGGTCCTTAGGACCGCGTGCGCGCAAAATGTGGCGTGGCAAAAGGCGGGTGTGCCGCGATTGAAAATGGCGGTAAATCTCACCGGGCGGCAATTTTTCGATGAGCATTTGATCGAAGACGTCACCGCGATTCTCGAAAGCACCGGGATGGATGCGCAGCTGCTCGAGTTCGAGATTAGCGAGAGGTTGTTGATCCGCGACGTTGAGGCGACGGTGCAAGTACTCACGCGGCTCAAGCGATTGGGAATCGGCATTGCCATCGATGATTTCGGGACGGGCTATTCTTCGCTGACCACCCTGCAGCGCTTCCCGCTCAACACCATCAAGATCGATCGCTCTCTGGTGGCGGGTATTTGCGCCGGCGCGGAAAACATGGAGTTTGCCGAATCGGTGATCGCAATGGGCAAGAATCTCAGCCTGACGGTGGTTGCCCAGGGAGTCGAGACCCGCGCACAGGCCGATTTTCTGCGCGATCACGCCTGCGATGAACTGCAGGGATTTTATTTGAACCGGCCGCTCCCGGCCGACGAGTTCGCGGTCCTGCTGCTTGCCGGCTTGCCGGCGGGCATCGCTGAACCAGAATCAAAATCCGCATGAGCATCAAGAGAAAAATCCAGGGCACCGCCGCCGTGATTGCGCTCTGCGCACTCGGCGCGGCGGCTCACGCGGCGATGGACGACTACGTGACGTTCAACGGATTCGGCAGCTTGGGCGTAGTGCATTCGGATTACACGCAGGCGGATTTCATCGCCACGGTGAGTCAACCGCGAGGAGTCGGCTACAGCGGCAGTTGGAGTGCTACGCCCGACACTGACCTCGGCGCCCAGGCGAACTTTACGTTGACGGACGAACTCAGCGGGGTCGTGCAGGTGTTGTCGCGCGATACCCCGGACGGGAATTTCAAGCCCACGGTCGAATGGGCCAATCTCAAGTACGACTTCACGCCGGATGTCTCGGTCAGGCTGGGCCGTATTCTGTTGCCGACCTACGAACACGCCGACACCCGCAATGTGGGCTACTCGCTACCCTGGGTGCGGGTGCCCGTGGAAATTACATATGCGAGCACGGCAACGCACAGCGACGGAGTCGATGTACTGTACCGGGTGCACTCTGGTGAACTCTCCCAAAACATAGAGCTGCAATGGGGGACCACGGAGCTGGATTTGCCGGGTCTCGAATTCACGTTGAATCGTGCACACATCGCCTTGCTCAGCGATACCCTGCAGTACGGCAACGCGAGCCTGCATCTGCTGTTCCAACAAACGGACCCTGCGCAAAATCCTCCGGGGCGAATGCGCATGGAAGGAGTGGGGTTTGCCTATGAACCCGGTCCTTGGTTCGTCAGCTTCGACGGCAATCGCACTCGCAACAGCTATTTTGGCGACCTGTTAGCCTGGTATGTCAGCGGCGGGCTGCGAGTCGGTCAGTTCTCGCCTTACACGTTTTATTCCTCGATGCATCAGGAGAGCTCCGGCATCTCGACCTTGGCATCGCTCGGCAATCAACACACCGTAGCCGCCGGCGTGCGCTGGGATTTCGCCGCCAATCTCGACTTTAAACTGCAATTGGAGCAAGTCACGCTCGACTCCTTGGACGACCCCGCTTCATTTGCCAATTTGCAACCCGGCGCCCGCGTCGGCGACAAAGCCCATGTGGTCAGTTTGACGATGGACTTTCTGTTCTAGAATCATGCCGCACGAGTTCCCAAATAGGATCGTGATTCTCGGTGTGCTGGTTCTGGCGCTCTTGCTCGGCGGCACTGCGCTCGCGGATGACATCGTCGTCATCGCCAACCCGGCGGCAGGTCCGATCAGCAAGGAGCAGATCGAGGATATTTATCTCGCAAGAAACAGTGCCTGGACCCCGATCGACCAAGCAGCGGGCTCGTCGATTTACGCGGAGTTCTACAAAAAGATGACCGGCCGGGACACCGCCCAAGTCAAGGCCATCTGGTCGAGGATACTGTTCACCGGCCGCGGCGTGCCGCCCAAACAACTCATCGATTCGGCGGCAGTGAAAAAGGCGGTTGCCGCCAATCCGAAGGCGGTGGGCTATATCGAGAAGTCCGCGGTGGACGCGTCGGTCAAGGTCATTTTGCCGCTGTCTTGAAATCGTGTGGGAGTCTAGCCGCTCAATCAGGCCGCCTGCAAACGGGGCGCGCCGTGGTCTTACTTCCGGCGGGCGGTTCTGGCAACGAATGTCCGCGTCAGCGGTTTCGTCGGCGCATGAATCTTTTTGTACAGTTCGCGAATTTCGCGCATCGCTCGGTGATCGGCATCCTTCACCGACCGCCAAGACAGGCATTCAGCGAGGATGTAAAAGCAAGTCAGGGCGCCGCCAATGAGCAAAATGCCCATCAATACGTATTGGGTCTTCATCCAGCCATCCTAGCGTTATTTGCGTAGCCACAGGGCGCCATCGATGGGGATTATTCGTAGTGCAATGCGGCAATTAACTCGCGTACACTGTTTCCGACGGCGCTTGTGGCATCACATCGCCGGGGCCTTGGAAAAATCGCACGCCGGCCGGCCAAGGGAGAAAACCTCATGCGGTATCTGAAGATCGGCGCCTCTGCGCTGGTGGCATTGGTGCTGGTCGGCCTGATAGCGGTGATCGCGGACGATCGGTTGAGCCAGCCGCCGCCGCCGGACCGCGCGACGCTGATTGCCGAAGCGGCGCACTACCATGCCCGCATTCAGCGCGATCACTTCGGCGTGCCGCACATCAGCGGCCCGACCGATCCGGACGTGGCATTCGGATTGGGCTTCGCGCATTCCGAGGACGATTTCGCCACCATTCAGGATGCGGCACTGATCTCGCGCGGTCAACTGGCCAGTGTCCGGGGTGCCAAGGCGGCGGTGACGGATTATCTGGTGCGGTTGCTCAAAGTGCGTGAGACCGTCACCTCGCAATACGACACGGCTTTGCCGGCCGATGCTCGCGCGGTACTGAAGGCTTATGCCGATGGGGTGAACTATTACGCGGCCCTGCATCCGGACAAGGTCGAGCGCGGCCTGCTGCCGATGACGGGCCAGGATGTGGCCGCCGGATTCGTGTTTCGCACGCCCTTTTTCTACGGTCTGGATCATGTGATCGGGAAAATCATGGCGCCCGCGCCAAAGCCGGCTCAGGTTGCCATGACGATCACCCAATCCTTGCCCATCGGATCGAACGGCATTGCCGTGGCGGCTTCGAAATCAGCGGACGGCGCCACGCGTCTGCTGGTCAATTCGCACCAACCCTATACGGGGTTTGTCGCCTGGTACGAGGCGGAACTCGATTCCGGCGAGGGCTGGCATGTGGCGGGCGGCTTCTTCCCCGGTTCGCCCTTCATGCTGCACGGTCACAACGCGCACTTGGGCTGGGCCAATACCGTGAATGCACCCAATGTGTCGACCGTGTATCGCTTGGACGTGAATCCCGCCAATCCCGACCAGTACCGGCTGGACGGGAAGTGGAAGAATTTCGAGAAGGGCGATGCGGCCATTCGGGTAAAGATCTGGGGACCGCTGATCTGGACCGTGCACCGTCCGCTGTTGTGGTCCGTGCAGGGACCGGTGCTCAAAACCGATCATGGAACCTTCGCCGTGCGCTACGCCGGCATGAACGAGGTCCGCCAGTCGCTGCAGTACTATCGCCTCAACAAGGCGACCAATCGCGACGAGTGGTTGGCAGCCATGCGCCTGCAGGCACTGCCCAGCATCAACTACATCTACGCCGATGAGAAGGGGAACATCGGCTACGTCTACAACGGCCTGTTCCCCATCCGCGCCGAAGGGCGGGACTGGACGCAAGTTCAGCCCGGCGATCGGTCCGATCTGATTTGGCAGGGCTATCTGCCCTTCGAGCGCGTGCCCCAGATCTGGAATCCCAAGTCAGGCTATGTATTCAACTCCAACAACACGCCGTTCCAGGCCACGGGCGCCGAGGACGCGCTGAAGCCGGAAGACTTCAGCCCCACCATGGGCATCCAGACCGACATGACCAACCGAGCCTATCGTGCCGAGGAGACGTTCGGCGCAGACCCGGCCATCAGCGCCGAGGCGTTCCGTGCCTACAAGTTCGATCTTACCTACAGCGAGCGCTCGGATTTCATGCGCAGGATCTCCGAGGCGATCAAGGCTGACCCGGGATCCGACAGCGACCTGCGCGCCGCCCAGGCGCTGCTTAAGGGCTGGGACCGGCGCACCAACAAAGAAAGCCGGGCTGCGGCGCTCGCCGTGCTGATGGGCACTGAAGCTGCGCATTCGGACAGTCATCCGGATGTTGCGCCAATCGACGCTTTGCGCCACGCCATCACGACGCTGAAGACTCACTTCGGGCGCATCGATCCGGAATGGGGCCAGCTCAACCGTATCCGCCGAGGCAAGATCGACCTTCCCATCGACGGCGGCCCGGACATCTATCGCGCCGTGTATGGTATTGCGCAGGCCGACGGAACCTTGACGGCGTCGGCGGGCGACACCTTCATCATGTTCGTCGCCTGGGACAAGGCGGGCGCGCTATCGTCGGAGAGCATCAACCAGTTCGGCTCGGCGACGCTGGATTCTCAGTCGCGCCACTATGCCGACCAGACGCCGCTGTTCGTGGCGATGAAGACCAAGCCGGTACTGTTCACCCAAAGTCAGCTCGAGGGAAACGTCGAGGCGGACTACCAACCCGGCAACCGCCCGCAAGAGATCAAAAGTTCACCGTAAAGCCGGTATCGAACGATCTTCCCATCGCGGGCAGGGAGTGGAATGTGGCACCTGCGTACCTTCCGCATGCCGATGTAGTCATTCCGCATGCCGATCGACGCCGAGCTCATGAAGGATTGCAACGCGCAGTTCCTGCACCTCGGGACTGGTGAGCTTGCGCGGATGCGGCAAGTCCACGGTGAAGGTCGCCTGAATTCTCGTGGGTCTCGGCGACAACACCATGATTCGATCGGCAAGATGGATGGCTTCCTCCACGTCATGGGTGATCAACATGACGGTGTGCCGTTCCTCTTCGAGGATTCGCAGCAGCTCGTTTCGCATACGCAAGTTGGTCAAGGCGTCGAGCGCCGAGAACGGCTCGTCCATGTACAAAATCTCGGGCTTCACCGCGAACGCCCGCGCAAGCTCCGCGCGCTTGAGCATCCCGCCGGAAAGCTCGTGCGGATAACTGGCTTCAAAGCCCTTCAATCCGACCAGGGCCGCATAATGATCGGCGACCCTCTGCTTGTCCGCCTGAGGATGATCATTCAATCCGAACATCAGATTCTGCTGCACGGTAAGCCAGGGAAAGATCGAACCCTGCTGTGAAATCAGGATGCCCTTGGCATTGGGTTCGGCGCGCGGCAGCCCATCGATGAGGATCGAACCTGAGTCCGGTTGCTCGAATCCGACCACCATGTTCATCAAGGTCGTCTTTCCGCATCCCGAAGGGCCGACGATGGCGACGAACTCGCCGTCCCCCACTGTGAGGCTGACATCCTCGACGACGCGCAGCTCAGCGCCGTTCGACGCGAAGCCTTTGCGGATGTTGTTCACTTCGATCTTAGCGCGCATAGCGCCACCGGACCGATTTCAGCCCCTCGAGCAACCTCATCACCCCGTCGAGCATCAATCCAATCAATCCGATGATGATCATTCCGGCGATCACCAGGTCATAGCGATTGCCGGCATTGCGGGAATCGATGATGAGATAGCCAAGCCCCGAGCGCAGGGCGATCATTTCAGCGGCGACGACCACCAACCAGGCCACGCCCAGACCGATCCGCATGCCGACGATAATCTGCGGCAACACGGCCGGGATCACCACCTGACGAAACAGCGTTTCGCGCGACACGCCGAAATTCTGCGCGGCGCGCAAATACCGACGCTCGATGGTGTGCACACCCGCCGTCGTCTGCACGATCATCGGAAATACCGACGATATGAAGATGAGATAGATCGGCGAGGCATTGCCGACGCCGAACCATAAAATCGCGATCGGAATCCACGCGATCGGCGAGATGGGCCGCAATATCTGAAACAGCGGATTGAGCGTGGAAAAGGCGCCCTTGACCCAACCCAGCCACAGGCCCAGCGGGACCGCGACGATCACCGCCAGCGAAAATCCGACGCCGACGCGCATCAGTGACGCACCGATGTGCATGAACAAGGTTCCATCCTTGATCAGCTCGGCCGTGCCGGTCACCACCTGCCAGGGCGTCGGGAAAATAACGCTGCGGGTTGCCACGACGATCGACCACCACGCCGCCAGCAGAAATGCGATGACGGCAATCGCGGGCAAACTTTCTTTGATTTTGTTCATTTAAACGGCGGCCCTGAAAAATCTGCGTGTTCTCCACACCAGGCGCCGCCACGGTGTGTCCGGTTGCTCGTCCACGACCACGGTCATCTGGCCGCTTGCGTGCGCCGTGCAGGCAAATTGATAGCTGCTGGCCACTTCGAACGGCAGGCGGAAGCTTTGGCCCGGCATCATCAAGGTCGGGCCGAAAATCTGCGGTACGTCATCCATATTCTTCAGCAACAATACGTCGCGGATCCCGACCGTGAGAAAAACCCGCGATGGCAGAATCTCCACCTTGTTCCCCGCCATGCGCCGCGCCCAGGTGCCCTTGGGAATTTCGAAGGTTTCTTCCCGCGACGCAAAGGTGACGGGGGTGAACGCCGCCCAGGCAACCGCAGCCAGGCCCGTGATGATCAGGGCCGCGGCAATTCGCGGGTGCATGTGAATGGGGCGCACGCTATTCCACTCGATCAATGCAACAACAGGGAAATATCGTGGACGTAGTCATCCGCCTTGTGCCCAAACGGCATCAACGCACGCAGCTTGCCGTCAGGCGTGATGAGATAGACAAATGACGAATGCGCAACGCCGTAGTCGCTTCCACTGCCGACTTTCTGGGCCGTCACGCCGTAGCTTCCCCGCACGGCGGCCATTTGTGCGGCGGTGCCGGTGCCGCCCACGAAACTGGGGTCGAAGGCGGCCAGGTATTGCTTCAGCCGTTCGGCGTTGTCGCGCTCAGGATCCACCGTAAGGTAGATGACCTGCACCTGCTCCCCCAAGGGTCCGAGCTTCCGATGCGCCTGGGCGAGAACCGCCAGCGTGACCGGACAGACGTTGGGGCAGTGGGTATAACCAAATCCCAGCAGTACCACTTTGCCGCGATAGCGGCTGAGAGTGAGAGTCGAGCCGTCGGAGCCGCGAACGGAAAAATCCGGCGCCTCTCGCGCCGGATTGAACACGCCCGCCTTCAGCCCTTCGGATTCGGCCGCATGCGCGCTCATGAACAACAGCATGCAGGCAAACAACGGTACAGGGCGGGTCGCGTAGCTCATGAGCGCTTACAAGGAAATGGCGGCGGGGTGTGCATTCTTTGCGAAAGTCTCATCCACGTAGGTCTCGTAGGAGATGGGGTGCTTGATCGTGCCCGCAGCGATCGACAGTTGCATGAGGTCATCGAATTCGGCGCGGATCATTCTTAAGTCGCCGTAGGTCACCCTATCCTTAGGGTTCTCCATCACGAACTCCAAAATTTTCGGGTCTTGATTGAAAAAATCCCGGCCGGCGGCAATCGCGACGGCCTTGTCGCGGTTCTGCTGCTGTCGATCGAGCCATATGCCCGCACCCAATATTTGATTGACCAGGTCTTGCACCATGGCCGGCCTGGCCCGGATCAACTCCTCGCGAACGGTCAGCACACAGCAGATGTAGTTGCGCCATTCGTCGCGGGTCATGCGCAGCGGCCGCGCGTAGCCGGCCTGCTGCGCAGCGGCGCCGAAGGGTTCGCCGGTGCAGTACGCATCGATCGCTTTCGCGTACAGTGCCGCCGGCATATCGGGGGGCGCCATCTCCACGATTTGGACGTCGTCCGGCGTCATATTTTCCCGCGTCAGCATCTTTCTCAAAAACAGGAAATCCACGGCGAAGCGGCTGGGGATCGCAATCTGCTTACCGGCGAGTTGCCTGAAGGTCTGATACGGCGAATCGGTCCTGACCATGATCACGGCTCCGGATCGATGCCCAAGCGAGACAATCTTTACCGGGATCTTCTTGTCCGCCAGATCCATGACCAACGGCGCGAGCATGTACGCCGCCTGAATACGGCCCCCCATCAAGGATTCCTTGACCTCAGGCCAGCCGCTGTACTTGCTGTACTGGTACTCGAAGCGCGGTTGGCCGGCGGCGATGGCGCTGTTGCTGCGGGCCTTGGACACGCAGGCCACCGGAAGCGTGAGATTGCAGGTCACTGGAAGGCCGCCGATCACCAACGGTTCGCCCTTGACGAGTCCCGTCGATCCTTTTCCGCAGGACAGCGTGCTCAAGGGCAGGGCCGCGGCCGCCAGCCCGTGCAATACTTGTCTACGATTCAAGGCGTGCTGATTCAGGGGTGCTACATCGGTTGCAAAGGCGCAACATCATAGGCAGCGTCCCCTCGCAGAACAATCTCGGGGCGATAGATTTTGGCTATTATGATTGCGCGGCAGGCGGCCCGCTTGGACCGTCCCGCTCAGCCGATTCAGCCGGCAGGTCCGCTCAGCCGGTTTGCGATCGCAGGAATTCCTCGTGCGTCGGCAGGTGCGCCACCATACCGGCAATGGCGGCTTTTGCCGTGCTCAAGGCGGCGGCGATCTCCGCATATTCCATGCCCTCCACGCGCCGGCAGTAGACGCTCGGGCTGATGCCCATGCCTTCGAATACGGATTGCCAGCTGGCTCCGCGAAACAGGTCATCGGTGCCTTCCCGTAGCGCACCGTGACCTTTGAACAGCTCGATCCGCTCCTGCAATGAATCGGGTAGCGTGACATTCCGGCACCACTCCCAGAAAGGCGAATCGTCGCGGGCAGTAGCGCTGTAATGCAGGACGATGAAATCGCGTATTTCCTCGTAGTCCGCCAACATCCGGCGGTTGTATTCCCGGATTAGCGCGGGGGCGCAATCGCGGTCCGGAAAGTATCGCAGAAAGAAGTCCATCCCCCGGGCGATCATATGGATGGCCGTCGCCTCCAGCGGCTCGACGAAACCCGAGGCGAGGCCGATCGAGAGACAATTGCGGCTCCAAAACTCTTTGCGATGTCCTGTGGCGAACGGGACGATGCGAGGATCGTCGAGCGCAACTCCGCCCAGGCTGCGCATCAGCGTCGATTTTGCGGCGGCGTCGCTGCAGAATTGGCTCGAGTACACATAGCCCTGCGCCATGCGATGTTGCAAGGGTATCTGCCAGCTCCACCCCGCCGGCTGAGCTGTGGCGCGCGTGAGAGGAAGGAGAGGCTTTTGGCTGGCCGTCTTCGCCACGATGGCGCGGTCGCACGGCAGATAGTTCGACCAATCCACCGAACCGACGCCCATCGTCTGGCCGATCAAAACTCCCCTGAAACCCGTGCAGTCGATGAAGAAATCGCCGTGTACCGCCCGGCCATCTGCCAGCGTCACGCTTCGGATGAAGCCGTCCTCTCGCTGCGCCACCTGCGTTACTTTGCCTTCGATGCGCGTAAGACCACGCGCCTCCGCGTAGCGACGAAGATAGCGGGCGACCAACAGGGCGTCGACATGCAGAGCATAGTTCGCGCCGCCAATGGGCGTGTTGCGCGCTTCGGCGGGCGGGAAGAAGCGGCCATTCTCCGCCATCACATTGCAGGGTGAGAAATCCGCGAGCGAAGAGGTATCGCCCAGGGCTCGCGCCTTGAGCCAACACTGATAAAAATCGTGCGTTCCAATCGGTCGGCCGATGACGCCGAAGGGATGAAAGTACTTCTGGTTGCGCCGATGCCAGCCGACGAATTGGATGCCGAGCTTGTAGGTTGCCTCGGTGGCGCGAATGAACTCCCGCTCATCGATGCCGAGCCGCCGAATCAGTCCGACAAACGGCGGTACCGTGGACTCGCCGACCGCGATGGACCCCATCTCTTCGGATTCGATCAGTTCAACCCGGCACAGCTCGCGTTTGAAATGATGGCAAAGCATGGACGCCGCCAGCCAACCCGATGTGCCGCCGCCGACGATGACGATTTTTGATAAAGGCTGCATTTACCAGTTCCGATTTTCCACCAGGACACCGGGGGCGGCGTCCTGATTTCGTGCGGTATTATAGTTCCAGAAGCCTGCGCTGCTCGCTTGAATCGTACGGCGCAGCACGTCGATCGCCTTGTGCCTGGGAAAGCTTGCACGCCACGCCAATATCAAAGTGCGTTTGGGTGCGGGGCTCTCGAACGGGCGTGTGACCAACAGGTTCGGCGCATACAGCAGCGCCTCCGCGGCGGATTGCGGCAGAATTGTCAGCCCCAATTTCGATGCGACGAGGTGACGCAACGCTTCCAGCGTGCTCCCGCGATTGAAATAGCGCTTCGCTTTTGCCCCCGATGATTGCAGCGGGCTTAAGCGAGGGAAAGCCGTCAGAACTTGATCGCGAAAACGATCTCCTTCATCCAGCAGCAAAATCTCGGCCGGGTCGAGATCGGCGGCGGCGATCGCCGATTTGCCGGCGAGCCGGTGATCCGCGGGCAACAGCAACACGAAGGGTTCATCGAACAGTGCCTGGGTCACCACGTCGGGTTCGCTAAACGGCGCGGTGACCAGAATGGCATCGAGTTCCCCGTGGCGCAGCTTCAGGGTCAGAGACTCTTGGGTTCCCTCTTCAACATAGAGCGAGAGCTGACCGGCCGTCTTCTGCAACAACGGAATGAATTGCGGCAGAAGATACGGGCCAATGGTCGCCAATGTTCCCAGCTGAAATGGTCCCTGCAACTGTTCCTTATCCGCGGCGGCGACATCTTTGATGGCGGCGGCTTGATGGAGCACGCTGCTTGCCATGCCCACGATTCGTTCGCCCATGGGGGTGATTTGGACGCCATTCTTGCTTCGCTCGAACAGGGTGACGTCCAGCTCGTCTTCCAATTTCTTGACGGCGATGCTGAGCGTGGGTTGGCTGACGTGACAGCGTTCGGCAGCGCGTCCAAAGTGCTGTTCCTGCGCGAGCGCCACGATATAACTCAGCTCGGTAAGTGTCATTGAGTGACTGATCCCTGTTGGACGTTGATCTTAGCACCTACGCGATGGGCCACCGGCGAAACGGGGGGTCTCCGGACGCGCGGGGGTATCCGCAATCGTGTATCTGGTTAAAGTCGGCCGTTATCGCGCTTGACCGCGGCGGCGCCCGGCCGCACTAATATAGCCAAGCGGTCCTGCTCCCAAGTCTTGAGCGGATCAAGCCGAGTGGGAGAAGTAATTTCCCGGGGTGGTGCCGAATATTTTGCGAAATGCAGCAATGAAGGCGCTCGCCGTCCGGTAACCGGACTGCGCCGCGACGGACTTAATCGCCGCTCCGCCCGCGAGTGATTCAAGGCCTGCGAGCATTGCTTGGTGCTGCCGCCATCGGCCTGGAGTCATGCCGGTTTCGGCAAAAAACTGGCGTTCGAATGTCCGGGTTCCGGTTCCCACTGCGCGGGCGAGCGAAGAGACCGTTGCGGCACGCTGATCGCGGTTCGACATGAGCGCCGCGGCGCGGCACATCGCTTCGCCCGTTGGCTGCTTGAGACCGAGCGAGCGGGCACCCGCGACCTGTAGCTCGCTGACGATGAGCGCCGCAATGGCATTTTCGAGACGATGGCGTCGGTCTAATTTTCCGATCTTAATCGTTCGCAAAATGAGTTCTCGCAGCAATGCCGACACGGAAATCACCGTGCAACCGGACGGATAGGTATCGGTCCAGTCGGGCCGAAAATAAGCCGTGCGAAACGCGCTATCCACGACGAAGCATATTCCATGACCGATACCGGCCGGCACCCACACCGCCCAAGTTGCCGGTACCACCCAGGATCCGGCATCAGTGGCGACGCTCATGAGACCGCGAGAGACGTAGATCAGTTGATGCCATTCATGCGTGTGATTCGCCAGAACCGTGGCGGCCTTCAAATCAGCGGCTGAGGTGCGCACCACCCAGTAGGCCTCGTCGGCGACTGATCGACGTTTTTGCGACATACAATGTCAGAATAGCGGGATTGCGGCGCAATGCAAAGCTCAGTATCGTGCCACCCATGCCAAACAATCTCGCCGCGTTCTCCATTCATGTCGATGACGTAAAACGCGCTCGCGCTTTTTATGAAGCGGTATTTGAATGGGTGTTCGAGCCCTGGGGACCGCCGGGCTTCTACTTGATCCACACCGGCGATGAGAAATCCCCCGGGGTTCTCGGCCTCATGCACAAACGCTTGGTCCCCCGCTCGGGAACCGGACTCAACGGCATCGAGGCGACATTTTCAGTCGAGAACGTCGATGTTATTGCGGCTCGGGTCGTGGCAAATGGTGGGGCAGTAATCATGCCGAAATCAGTCATTCCCACGGTCGGGGAGTTGGTGCGCTTTCTCGACACGGAAGGGAATGACATCGGTGCCATGCGCTATGAGAGCCCCGTGCATACCTGATCGACGCGTTTGACAAAGCCCCCGCGGTTCCTGTCCTATCGCTGATGACCGCAGCCGCCTGCATTGACATATTCACTCGGGGGAGTCTTTAGATGAAAAGATCATTAGTCGCCGCGCTGGCAATCATGACGCTCGCCGCAGGCGCCGCCGCGGCGGACAAGCCAAAAGCGTCGGACAAGCCGGACTATTCCGGTGAGTGGAAAATGAATCCTGCCACGAGCAACTTCGGGCAGTTCCCGCCGCCGAATTCATTTGTTCGAAAAATTGAGCATTCGGATCCGACTTTGAGCATCACCGAGGACCAATCTGCGGGCGCGGCACAAACGACTACAATGCGCAAAATCACGACGGACGGCAAGCCGGCGACGCTCGAACTCAACGGCTATGCCGCCGTGTGCTCGGCGGTTTGGGACGGGAGGGACATCATCGCGACGACGACTATGGAAAGCGTTGGACTGAAATTCACCGACCGGATGTCCTTATCCCCGGATGGCAAAACCCTGACCAGCAAGGTGCAGATCTCCTCCTCGCAAGGCGATGGTGATTTGACGATCGTGTTCGACCGGCAATAGCCGCGGCGCAATTAGCCCGCGGCGTCGATTGCCCCCTCGGGGGCGCCGCGTTTCAGTACGTCGGGCAGGGGCTTGCCTTTCTCGGTGAAGGACAGAGAAACC
Organism: uncultured Gammaproteobacteria bacterium; assembly: GCA_963721095.1. GTDB lineage: Bacteria > Pseudomonadota > Gammaproteobacteria > Steroidobacterales > Steroidobacteraceae > Bog-1198. Next base: position 20,798 of record CAVRHU010000008.1, read on the forward strand.
GAGTTGAGGCAATGACGCTCGCCGCTCGGAGGCGGACCATCCGGAAACACATGCCCGAGGTGGCTGCCGCAACGGGCGCAAACTTCCTCCACCCTAACCATGCCGTAGCTATTGTCGCGAATGCGCTTGATGTGCGCTTCATCATACGGCTTGAAGAAACTCGGCCAACCTGTCCCCGAGTCGAATTTCGCGTTCGAGCGGAATAACGGCAGCCCGCAGAAGCGGCAGCAGTAAGTGCCGTCTTTTTTATTGTCGAGAAAGACACCGCAAAAGGCCGCTTCGGTCCCATGCTGCAGAAGAACGCGCCGCTCATCGGCGTCGAGACCGGCTGTAATGTCACGACGCTGAGATTCCGTCGGCGGGGTCAAGTCAAATGCGGTCACGTCATCTCCTTTGTGGTCAGTTTACGACCACAGTCCATCAATCCAACATGAAATTAGTCGATCGGCCAGGACATCGCTTTCGGCAGTGTCGGGGGCGCCTCAGGCTGCGGCTGCTGCGAAATGCTGTCCACGCCGCGCCACCAAGCCTGCGCACGCGCGGCGTGTGCAGGTTCAATAGGTTCGCCAAGCCGGGGCATGACCAATTGCGCGCCCGCTTTCTCCCCGAGACTCAACAATTCTTCGGCCGGCTGATCCCAGGCATGCATGGCGAGACTAAAAGTGCCCCAGTGCACCGGCAGGAACGCACCGCCGCCGAGCAGTGCCAGCGCCTTCAAGGCATTTTGCGGTCCGAGATGAATATCGCCCCACGCAGGATGAAAGGCGCCGACCTCCAGCATCACCAAATCGAATGGTCCGAGCCGCTCGCGTATGAGCTGGTACTCGCTCGTGAGTCCCGTGTCGCCGCTGAAGAACACCGCGTGCCGTTCCGAGCGGATCACGAAGGAGGACCACAGCGTCGCATTGCGGTCCTTCAAGCCCCGACCTGAAAAGTGCTGCGACGGCGCCGCGGTGATGGTGAGAGCGCCGCGCGCCGGGCGATGAGATTCCCACCAATCCAATTCGGTGATGAGTTCAGGCATCACACCCCAGGCCTGCAGATGCGCGCCGACTCCGAGTGAGGTCACAAAGGGAATAGGGTGTTTGGCCAGTTCGCGGATGGTCGGATAGTCGAGGTGATCATAATGGTCGTGCGACACAATCACGAGATCGACCGGCGGAATCTCGCGCAGGGCGACCGGGACGGGCTGGAATCGCTTGGGGCCTGCGAGACGGGAGGGCGATGCGCGCGGTCCCCATACAGGGTCGGTCAGCACGCGCAAGCCACCAATCTCGATCAGCACGGTCGAATGGCCTAACCATGTGGCGCGAAGCCCGCTGGCAGGCGCCTTTTGCCATGCGTCGAGCGGGCTGATCGACGGCAACGGGCCCTTCGGTACTCGCCGTTCGCCGCCGCACAAAAAATCGCTCAGCGAGGGCATGCTTGCCTGAGGATCCCGCAGTCCAGGCGGGATCGGGTGCACATTGCGAAAGCGATCGCCCAACCATCGTGGCGATGACTGCATGCGCTCGAACCGCGCGCCTTCGGGCTTCTTTCCGAGGGATTTCATTCTGGGCCAATCATACCGCGCCCCAGCGCCGCCGCCGCTTATCGACGCGGCAAATGGGCTCAGCGAACCCCCTGTTGCCGTTTTTTGGTTCTCAAGCTCGCACATAGAAATCCTTTAGCAACCCTTTAGGAAGCCTTGAGGACTCGCGACCCCAGGGCGCCGTAAACCAAGCCCTAAGCCACGGCGAGACAGATCTTCGTGGTGATTGCTTCCAAAACTGTTTTAAAAACTTAGGAGATGATCATGAATACAACCATCCAAAACACAGCTCGTGCGGCGGCCTTTCTTCTTTGTGGGGCGATTGCTCTGTGCACCCTGCAGGTGACGGCCCAAGCGGCAGATGAGGGCCTGCCCTCAAAAAGGGTCAGCTATGCCGATCTGGATATCTCGAAGCCGGCGGGCGCCAAGGTCCTGTACGGGCGCATCGTGAGCGCAGCCAAACAGGTGTGTCAGTTCAGCGGGTTCCAGTCCTTTGGAGCGGCTCAAATGGTGAATCGATGCATCGATCATGCGATTGACAACGCCGTGAAAGATGTCGGTTCGCCGGCCTTGAGTGCGTTGCGTCCGAGCGCCCCGATCCACGTTGCGAGCAATTGAGTGAAGTCGGAGAGGGCGACCGGGACCTACCGGTCGCCCCTGCCGATGCGGTACCCTTCTTTGGAATGTCTTCCAATTCGCACCGCGTGCGCCTCGTAGCGTTTGATCTGGACGGCACGCTGATCCGCGGCCCGACTATCTGCGAAAGTCTTGCCTTGCCACTCGGAAAACTTTCGCGCATGCGCGAAATCGAGCAGCTGCGCGACGTTGCGCAGATACGCGCCGCACGCGAGGAAATGCTCAGCTGGTATGGCGAGCCGAGCCATGTGCTTTGTGAAACACTAAGCGAGGTTGTCATCGCTCCCGGTGCCCACGAGGCCTTCGAATTATTTGCGCAACACGGCATCCCGACAGTCATTGTTTCCATCACCTGGAATTTTGCCGTTGAATGGTTCGCGCGCCGCTTCGGCGCCGGCGCCTGGATCGGCACCGGCGTGCAATCCGGAGAAATTCAACACTTTTGGCCGAGCGACAAGCCGCTCTGGGTGGCGCGGTACGCGAACGCGCTGGGCATCGAGTTGAGCGAAGTTGCCGCTGTCGGCGACTCCTACGGCGATGTGCCGATGCTCGCGGCGGTCGGCCGGCCCTTCTTTATTGGCGCCGACTTGCCCGCCGAGATCGCTCATGCGGTTCATGCACCGAATGCGGACCTGCGCGAGATTGCGGGCCGCATTCTCGCGCCCTGATCGCTATTTCTGGTCCGCGTAGATCTTCACCAATCGATACAGGAATTCCCGGCCCTCGAGCAGGGACTTGACGCCCAAATACTCATTGAGTCCGTGAATATTTCCCAGATCGGGGCCCGCGAATATGGGCTCGACGCCAAAGGTCGGGATGCCGACGGCATTCGTGAATGCACCGTCCGTGGCGCCCGCCTGCAGCACCGGCAACACCGGCACCCCCGGCCAGAATTCAGCGGCGAGCTTTTCGATCGGGGCCATGACCGCCGGAGTCAGCGGCGGTGGCGCTGCTGTCGGTCCGCGGGTCTCGGGTGAGGAGATCTTCACCGCGGGGTCGGCCGCCAACTCCTCGAGCTTGGCGCGCACCGTCTCGGCGGTCACGCCCGGAAAAATACGGCAATTGACAATGGCCCGCGCCCGCTGCGGCAACGCATTGGTGGCATGCCCGGCATCGAGCATGGTGGCAACGCAGGTCGTGCGCAGCGTCGCATTCCAACTGGGATCCTTGGCGGACACGAGCGCGAGCGCTTGCTTGTCGTTGGGGTCCTTTAGAAACGCGTTCATGGCATTGGCGGTTTCAGTTTCACCTTTCGCGGCGAGGATCTTGGCCATGCCGGTGAAATAAGCCCGATTGGCGTCGGTGAATTGCGCCGGGAATTCATAGGCGCCGATCCGCAATAGCGCTGCGGCGAGATGATAGATCGCGTTGTCCTTCACCGGCCGCGAACTATGGCCGCCCTTGTTCGTGACTTCCAGCCGATAGTTCTGGGGAAATTTCTCGCCCGCCTCGACTTCAAGAGCGATCCGGTTGCCGCTTGCGTCCAATTCGCCGTCCGCGCCTTCGTTCAGGGCGAATGCCGCATCGATGAGTTCGCGGCGATTGCGAGTCAGCCAGTCCGCGCCGTTGAATGCGCCGGCAGTTTCTTCGCCGCAGGTCAGCGCCACCTTGAGCGTGCGCCGCGGCCGGTAGTTTTCGGTCTTATAACGAATCAGCGTGTCGACCCAGATCGCCGCCTCGGCCTTGTCATCGAATGCGCCGCGCGCGTAAAAATTGCCGTTCTCCTCGACGAGCTTGAACGGGTCGCGCGTCCAGTCCTCGCGCTTCGCTTCCACCACGTCGATATGCGCCAGCAATAGAATCGCCTTCAACTTCGGATCTTTGCCGGGATAGATGGCAACCAAGCCGCCTTCCTTCGGATGATCGGCAGCCGCGAAGGGGTGCAGGTCGCTCTCGGGAAAGCCCGCTGCCTTGAGGCGCGCGGCCATGCGCTCTGCGGCGAGCGTGCAGCTGCCCGCCGACAAAGTCGTATTGGTCTCAACCAGTTCCTTATAGAGTTCGCGAAAGCGCTGTACGCCGGCAGGCGTATCTTGCGGTGGCGCGGCAAAGGCCGAAGAGGCGGAAAAGGCCGAAAAGGCTGAAAAGGCGGCGAGGGCGCCGGCGGCGGCGAGAAGAGGTTTCATATGAGCTCCGTGTGGGGGATTAATTGAATCGGGTCGAAAGCGGCTGCCGCAACCCTAGCGAGCCTGATGGGTTTTGACCTTCTCAACATACCGATCCCGCAATTCCGTCTGACGGGACTTCATCTCGACCGGCCGGCCTGCGATCCAGACTTGGTCTGCGAGCGTCGAGAGCTCCAGCGGATCGCCGCTCCAAAGCACGAGATCAGCGACTTGCCCGACGGCGATACGTCCATGGGTTGCCCCCAACCCGAAAATATCGGCGGGTGCCGAGGTGATCGCCTCGAGTGCCGACTCCCAGGGCAAGCCATGGGCAACGGCATTGCCGGCAAGCTGGCGTACGAGCCGTGATTGCGGTGTATCGCCGCTGGAGAAAGCGATGCGCACGCCCGCGCGCTGCAGCCGCGCCGCATTTTCAAGCGTGGAGGCGAGACGATCGAAGTTTTCCGGAAGATCGTTGAGCGGATTGAGAATCACGGGAACATTGGCTTTCGCCAGATCCTTCGCGACCAGCCACGCTTCGTCGCCGCCGAGAATGACCGGCTTGATGCCGTTGCGCTCTGCGAATGACACGACTTCTCGAATATCGGACGCGCGTTCGACCTGGAAGACGACGCGGCCACCCATCAGATAGTGCGTCAATGCATCGCGCCCGGCGGCGTGCAGCAAGGCCCCCTGGCCAACCGGCCCCTGCGTCCGGGCTTCGTGAATAGCCTGCTCGAGCAGCATATACTCCGCGGCGCGCGTTCCGCCGGCCTCGCGAGAGCCGGCAGCCCCCATTTGCACGAACAGCGAACGGCTGCCCGGCAGCGCCGCATCGTATCGGCCATCGAGCGTGACCGCCGAACCCTGTCCCGCGATTATCGTGTCGCCGGCGTTCGGTGTCAGGACGGCCCAGGTCACTCCTTCAACGCGTGTAATGGGCACGACGAAGGAGCGCGGATTGAACGCCGCTGTGACGTCGAGTTCCGGGCGCCACTGCTGTTCCCAGGGCGGCGATCTATCGTTCAAGGTCGCATCGACCGTCTGGGACTCTCCCCCGATTTCTTCAATGCCGATCTCATTCAGCCCGCCGAACAAACCCGGCGTGAGCTCCTTGCCCTTGGCATCGATGATGGTTGCGTTCGGCGCCGCCGCTCCCGCTCCGATCGCGACGATGACTCCGCCGCGAACCAAAACGTCGGTGTTCTTGAGCGAGCCCTTTGCGGACGCGGTGTGAACGGTCGCACCGCGGATGATAAATTCCTGCGCCGTTGCACACTGGGCGCCGATCACGCTGGCGGCCAAAACAACAAGATGAAGAGACTTCATAGTGGCGACTCCGCGATGTGCCTGCCCAGAAGGAAATCAGACCGTGGCGTGGGTTTTGGATGCGCGCGATCGAAGGTGAGTGCGCCGTCGATGAACACTTGCTCCGCAAGCGCGTAAGCGCTGAATGGATTGCCATTCCAAATGACGACATCGGCTCCCTTGCCGGCCTCCAGCGTGCCGATGCGATCGTCAAGGCCCAACGACTTCGCCGGATTGAGAGTCAGCCAGCGGATGGCGCGCTCCGGAGGTACGGTCAATCCCACGCGCGCGCCGTGGGCCATCGCCTTCGCCGCCTCCTGGTTCAGGCGTTGAATGCCATCGCCGGAATCCGAGTGCACGATGGCGCAACTGTGTTCCGGATAATCGACGATGGCGAGATTTTCCTGAATCCCATCGTAGGCCTCCATTTTGAAGCCCCACCAGTCGGCCCACATCGCCGCACAGACGTTTTTCTCGGCGAGAAGATCCGCGATCTTGTAAGCCTCAACGGCGTGATGGAACGCGGTGATCTTGAAGCCAAATTCGTCGGCCACATCGAGCATCGTCGCCATTTCATCGGAGCGATAGCAGTGCATATGCACGCGAATGTTGCCCTTCAGCACTTCCGCCAGCGTTTCCAGCTTCAGATCGCGCTTCGGAGGGGTCGGCAGCATCGGTTCCTTGTCCGTCGCGGCGTCCTTGTCCTTTTCCTTGTCCTTGGACTTCTTGGCGTCGCCGTCTGCGTGCTCGGCCTTTTTCTTGTTGTACGCTGCCAGCTCACGATGATACTTGTCCCACTGATTTTGATAGTCCTGCGCGTCGGCGAAGGCTTGGCGGTACCCCGCGACATTTCCCATGCGCGTCGAAGGCGCCTGGTTTCTTCCGCCGTAAACACGCTTTGGATTCTCACCGCAGGCCATTTTGAGGCCGTAGGCGGCGCCGGGAAACTTCATGCCCTGGTAAGTCACGGACTGCACATTCTTCAGAACCACAGAACGTCCGCCGATCAAATTCGCCGAACCGGGAAGAATCTGCAGGGTCGTGACGCCGCCTTCGAGCGCCGTCTCGAATCCGGGATCCTGCGGCCAGACGGAGTGTTCCGCCCAAACATTGGAGGTCACAGGATTGGTTGCCTCGTTGCCGTCATCCAGACCTTTGACGCTCGGGCTCGCGTAAACGCCCAAGTGCGAATGGATATCGATGATGCCCGGTGTGACCCATTTGCCGTGGGCGTCGATGATGCGCGCATCTGACGGGGCTGTGAGGCCCTTGCCGATCGATTGAATTTTTCCGTTGCTGATCAACACGTCCGCGCCGTCGAGGCGCTCACCCGTTCCCGTGAGAACGGTCGCGCCTTGGATCAGCACCGGCGGGCTGGCCGGCACTTGATAAGTCGATGGGAAAGTTTCTGCGGCCAAGACTCCGGATACCGCAAAAGCCGTGGAAAAGAGAAGCGCTGCGCGCGACGTTGTTTTCATTCTGCCGATCACCCCCGAAATTAGGCCGCCGAATTTCAATACTCAAGCGGGTCCGCGATTATAGTGCAATCGCCCCGTCGGACAACTTATCGAGGGAGGATCCCTGTAATAGCAGATTCGCCGCCACTTCGAGCCCGTCTTGATCTTCGTGGTCGAAACGGGATAGCTTCGGACTGTCGAGATCGAGCACGCCCAGCAACCTTCCCGCCTGCACCAAGGGCAGGACGATTTCGGAGCGCGACGCTCCATCGCAGGCAATGTGACCGGGAAATTCGTTGACGTCCGGCACCAGCAGAATTTGCCGGCGCGCGGCGGCGGTTCCGCAGACACCGCGGCCCAGCGGTATGCGCACGCAGGCCACCTTTCCTTGGAACGGCCCCAGCACCAGCTCACCGCCCTGCAGGAAGTAGAATCCCACCCAATTCACATCCGGCAGCATTTGATACAACAGCGCGCACATGTTGGCGGCGTTGGCCATGCCGTTGCGTTCGCCGGACAGAAGTCCCGACAGCTGCACCGCGATCTCGCGATAAGTGTCGGCCTTCGAGAGGCTGGGATCCGATTTGATGACATGCATGGCGGGTTCTAGATTTTTAACCGACTCTAGATTTTCAACCGATAGACGCGCTGCGCCGTGCCGCTGAACAGGGCGGCCTTTTCATCCGGCGAATATTGCTTGGCCAGGATTTTGAAGGCGTTCCATAGCACCGGGTAGGTGCAACTGCCCAGATCCACCGGGAAATTACTCTCGAACATGCAGCGCTGCGCGCCGAATCGTTCGATGCAGGTTTCAATGTAGGGCCGCCATTCGGCAGCAAGCTGGGTTGAGGAGGCGGAGGGAGATTGCAAAAAAGACGGGAAATTGCCAAAGGCCATGGCAAGGCCGCCGAGCTTGACCTGAACGTTTGGCAACGCCGCGAGCTTGGTGATGTTCTCGCGCCAGATTGGAAAGCGTTCGTCGCGCCGGCCTTGATAGGCGGCAATTCCCAGCGGCGTGCCGACATGATCCAGAATCACGGGCGTGCCCGGGAAGCATTGCGCCAGATCAATCAATTCCGGAAGCTGCGGTTCGAGCAACCACGCATCGAAGGACAAATTCAGTTTGCCCAGCTGCGCGTAGCCTTCCCGGAAATCCTTTTGGGCAAACAAACCGGGGCCGACTCGCACCAGCGGACCGAGGACGCGAGAGTCCGCGTCGTAAGAGGCGCTGTGACGAATACCGCGAAAGCGCTCACCTGCGGTCTTGAGGTGCGCCTCCAGCACCTCGCGCACGATGGCGCCGGCGGTCAGATCGGCATGGCCCACGATCCCCGCACAGGCTCGGACCGGACCGTAGGTGCCGCTCGCGCACATGGCCGCCACGCCATTCACGAATTCCGTTTCGCCGACGGGCTTGAAGCCTTCCGGTCCGTCGGCCCGGTACATCGCGCCGCATTGGACGAATACGGTGGCGCGAACGTTGTGCCCGGTATTGAGGTCGGCGAGAAGTTCAGGCAGTAGGTAAGGATTCGCGCGTCGAACGACCGTGGTAAAGGCATGCTCGGGCGCCGGTCGGGCGGCCAGCAACGCGGCCGGCCAATCCCATAAATGATGATGCGGATCGATGATCGGCAAATCCGGTTCCAAAATGGGCTCGGTTGGCGTGCTGCTGGTCAAGCTGATCTCCGCTGCGGGTGCGCGTATTTTGCACGATTTTCCGCGCGAGGTCGCGCTCGAGCCGTGTCGGTCCGGCGGCACGCCCGGCGTCCGCATCGCCCGAAAGGCGAAAAATCTACAAGAACTTTATATCGCCGCAACTAGCATTCTCGGGCTGGATCGGCCCTCAAGTCCGGGCACATCGAATTGATGGGGAGGAATGCGCTATGGACGCCGTTTATCTGCTGCTTCTCGCCGTTCTTTACGCAGTTACCCATGCGCTGGTGTGGGCTTTCGAGCGTCTCGGAAAGACATCATGACGCTCATTCATGGCCTGGCGGCGTTGCTCGCGCTGTTTTTGTTTGGCTACCTGCTATACGCGCTGCTTCGCGCGGAGAAGTTCTAATGGACGCCAATACGATGTTCGGCGTGATGCTGACGGCATTTCTCGGCATCGTCGTGCTGTGCGTCAAGCCGCTCGGCAGTTACATCGCTGCGGTGATGCAACTCGCGGGCGACAAGCCAGCCGGAGAGAAGCAGGCACGACCGAATTTCTTCCTGCGCGCGGGGGCGCGATTCGAAGCACTCGTGTATCACCTCTCCGGAATCGATCCTGCGGAGGAAATGCCGTGGACCCGGTATGCGATTGCGTTGCTCCTGTTCAATGTGCTGGGCGCGATCGTCGTTTATGGTTTGCAGCGCTTGCAGTTGTTTCTGCCGTTCAATCCGCAAAAGTTCGCGGCCGTTAGCCCGGACTCGTCCTTCAATACCGCCATCAGCTTCACTACCAACACCAACTGGCAGGGGTACTCGGGCGAGTCGACGATGGGTTATCTGGTGCAGATGGCGGCACTCGCTGTGCAGAACTTTTTGTCCGCGGCTACCGGCATTGCCGTGGCGATCGCCCTGATCCGGGGTTTTGCGCGTCATACAGTCAAAACCATTGGCAACTTCTGGGTCGATGTCACGCGCGCGACTCTCTATGTGCTGCTGCCGCTCTCGACCGTGCTTGCGCTCGTGCTCGCGAGCCAGGGCGTCATTCAGAATTTCGACGGCTACAAGGACGCGACGACCGTTGAGAGGCTTACTTATCAGAAATTAAAGAGCGACGCGGCCGGCAATCCGATCAAGGACGCGGCAGGCAACGCGGTGACCGAAACGGCGGTGACGCAGACACAGACGCTGCCAATGGGACCGATCGCCTCGCAAGAGGCGATTAAGGAACTGGGCACCAACGGTGGAGGCTTTTACAACGCGAATTCGGCTCATCCGTACGAGAATCCCACCGCGTTGACGAATCTGCTGGAGATGCTGGCGATATTCGTCATTCCATTTGCACTCACGTACACCTTCGGAAAAATGGTTGGCGACACCCGTCAAGGCTGGGTGATCCTGGCCGCCATGCTGATTCTGTTTGTGCCGCTGGTAATCACGGCGTTCCACAGTGAACAACTCGGCAACCCTCTAATAGCGAAGCAGGGCATTGACCAAGTCGCGGGCACCCTGCAAGCGGGCGGCAACATGGAGGGCAAGGAGACCCGCTTCGGCATTGCCGCCTCGGCGCTCTTCGCCGCCGTCACCACCGCCACCTCTTGTGGTGCGGTCAATACGATGCATGACTCGATGACCCCGCTCGGCGGATTCGTGCCGTTGCTGCTGATCGAACTGGGCGAGGTTGCGCCGGGCGGCGTCGGGACGGGTCTGTACTCGATACTGATGTTTGCCGTTCTCGGCGTGTTCATTGCCGGTTTGATGATTGGCAGGACGCCTGAGTATCTGGGCAAGAAGATCGAGGCGTTCGAGATGAAAATGGCCTCGGTCTTCATTCTGACGACGCCGTTTGTCGTGCTGATCGGCACCGCGGTTGCCGTGATGACCGTCGCCGGCAAGGCGGGCGTCGCGAATCCAGGCCCCCACGGCTTCACCGAGATTTTGTATGCCTTCTCGTCTGTCGCCAACAACAACGGCAGCGCCTTCAATGGACTGTCCGCGAACACTGTCTTCTACAATGTGTCCACGGCCCTGGCGATGTTTATCGGACGCTTCTGGCCGATCATGGCCGCGCTTGCGATTGCTGGTTCGCTGGCGGCGAAGAAGAGGGTCCCCGTCACGGACGGCACCATGCCGACGCATGGCCCCTTGTTCGTGACCCTTCTCATCGGTTCGATTCTGTTGATTGGTGTCCTAACCTATGTTCCGGCGCTGGCGCTGGGACCGGTGGTCGAGCACTTCATGCTCGCCGCCGTCAAGTAACGAGTTCCTTATGCCTCGCCAACCGCTCACGCTGTTTGATCGCAAGCTCATCGGGCCTGCCTTGCTCGAGTCCGTCAAAAAGCTCGATCCGCGCATTCAGTGGCGCAACCCCGTGATGTTCGTGGTTTATCTCGGCACCGTAGTGACCGCCGTCCTCTACTGTCAGGCGCTCGCCGGAAACGGAGAGGCGCCGCCGGGGTTCATTTTGGCAATCACCGTTTGGCTCTTGTTTACGGTCATTTTCGCCAACTTCGCCGAAGCGCTCGCCGAGGGCCGCAGCCGCGCACAGGCTTCCGCACTTCGCAACATGCGTCAAACCGTCATGGCCAAGCGCCTGGTCCCAAATGGCCCGGGCGCAAGGCAGACGACTGCCGTCAAGGCGGAGGATCTAAGAAAAGGCGACGTGGTGCTGGTGGAGACCCACGACACGATCCCGGCCGACGGCGAGGTCATCGAAGGTGTCGCTTCGGTCGATGAGAGCGCCATCACCGGCGAGTCGGCGCCGGTCATTCGCGAATCCGGCGGAGACTTCGCCTCCGTCACCGGCGGCACGCGTGTGCTATCGGACTGGCTGGTGGTGCGCGTGACGGTCAACCCCGGCGAAACCTTTCTCGACCGGATGATCTCGATGGTCGAGGCGGCGAAGCGGCAAAAAACACCGAATGAGATCGCACTGACCATTTTGCTGGTGGCGTTGACGATGGTCTTTCTCATCGTAATCGTCACGCTCCTGCCGTTCTCGCTGTTCGCCGTTGATGTCAGCAAAGCCGGCAGCCCGATCACCATCACCGCGCTGGTGGCGCTGCTGGTGTGCCTCATTCCCACGACGATTGGCGGGTTGCTGTCGGCGATCGGCGTGGCGGGCATGAGCCGCATGATGCAGGCAAACGTGATCGCCACCTCCGGCAGAGCCATAGAGGCTGCCGGAGATGTCGACGTTTTGCTGCTCGATAAAACCGGCACCATCACGCTCGGGAATCGACAGGCCACCATGTTCATTCCCGCGCCCGGCGTGTCGGAGCAAGAATTGGCCGATGCTGCGCAACTTGCCTCGCTCGCCGATGAAACCCCCGAGGGTCGCAGCATCGTCATTCTCGCCAAACAGCGGTTCAATCTGCGTGAGCGAGACCTCGGCACGCTCGGCGCGACTTTTGTGCCGTTTTCGGCGCATACCCGAATGAGCGGCGTCGACATCGGCGAGCGCAAGATCCGCAAGGGTGCACCGAACACAATCGTCAAGTATGTCGAGGCACTCGGCAAAAAATGCCCCGCTGAAGTCGAAGACGCCGTGCAGCGCGTCGCGCGCCAAGGCAGTACTCCGCTGGTGGTCGCCGATGGCGGACGAGTGCTCGGCGTCATCGAACTCAAGGACATCGTCAAGGGCGGCATCAAAGAGCGCTTCGCCGACCTGCGGCATATGGGCATCAAGACCATCATGATCACCGGCGATAATCGCCTCACGGCAGCGGCGATCGCCGCTGAATCGGGGGTTGACGATTTTCTCGCCGAAGCGACGCCGGAGGCGAAACTCAAATTGATTCGCGAGCACCAAGCCCAAGGGCGCCTCGTAGCGATGACCGGGGACGGCACCAATGACGCGCCCGCGCTCGCGCAGTCGGACGTTGCGGTGGCGATGAATACCGGCACGCAGGCAGCCAAAGAAGCCGGCAACATGGTCGATCTCGACTCGAATCCAACCAAGCTCATCGAAATTGTCGAGACCGGCAAACAGATGTTGATGACGCGCGGCGCCTTGACGACATTTTCGATTGCCAATGACGTCGCCAAGTACTTTGCCATCATCCCGGCCGCCTTTGCCATGACCTATCCCGAGCTGGGCTCACTCAACATCATGCATTTGGCGACGCCCAACTCCGCGATACTTTCAGCGGTTATTTTCAACGCGCTCATCATCGTCGCTCTCATTCCGCTCGCCATCAGGGGTGTGAAGTATCGGCCGCTCGGCGCCGGTCCTCTCCTGCGGCGCAACCTGCTCGTCTACGGACTGGGCGGCATCATCGTGCCGTTTCCGGGAATAAAACTGATCGACATGATCCTGGCGGCAGCCGGTTGGGCTTGAGGAGAAGACCAATGTTCATGAGATTCATCCGTTCCGCGATCAGCCTTCTTGCGCTAATGACCCTAATGCTAGGGATCGGGTATCCGCTGGTTATCGCGGGCGCTGCAAAAATGGTATTCCCGCGTCAAGCCGCCGGCAGCTTGATTTATCGGGACGGCAAACTCCTTGGGTCGAGGTTGATCGGACAGAGTTTCTCGGATCCCAAGTACTTCTGGGGGCGCCCTTCCGCCACGACCCCTCAGCCTTACAATGCCTTGGGTTCGACCGGCTCCAATCTCGGGCCGCTGAATCCGGCGCTCCTTGATGCCGTGAAGGCAAACGCCAAAGCGCTGCACGCTGCGGATCCCGCTAACCGGTTGCCGATTCCTGTCGAGCTCGTGACGGCTTCCGCCAGCGGTCTCGATCCCGACGTGAGTCCGGCGGCCGTGGAGTACCAAGCCGCACGCGTTGCCCGCGCGCGGCATCTCGAACTTGCTCAGGTTGAAACGCTCATCAACGCGCACGTGCGGGAGCGTCTCTTCGGCATCATCGGCGAGCGTCGAATCAACGTGCTCGAACTGAATCTCGCGCTCGATCGGCTGCAATGATGGCCCGATTGATTGCGCTGATCTCCCGATCGACGGCGCTGATTACTCGATCACTGAAGAATTTCTTTGAGGATAAGTAGATGAAACCCCAGTCCGCTTTGAAGAAACTTTTGGTAATCGTCGCGGCCATCGGGCTGACGGCACGCGTGCACGCCGATACAACTTTGACGCCCGGACATGCGCCCGGAGCGGTTGTCGGCATCGTCAGGAACCCGGATAAGGTTCCTGTGTCCGGTGCGACGGTGACGGCGGTGAGATCGGACGGCGGGGCCATTCGTGCGACGATCTCCGGCAGCGACGGAATGTATTCATTCGCGGATCTTCCGCCCGGCACTTGGACCCTGACGCTGCAGCTGGACGGCCATCCGGAAGTCACGCTGTCCAATCTTGCAGTCGTGACGGGCAAAGCCACTCGACAGGACGTGGTCATGACGCTGCCGAGCGTCGCGGCGGCGTCCAAGCTCGCGGCACCGACCGCGTCGGCGGCACCCGCAGCTGCGGCGCCCGCAGCTGCCACGGCAGCGTCGACTGTACCTGAGGCGCTGCAGGCACCGGACGCCGGACCCGAAATAGACACCAAGACTCCGTGGGCCCAAGTCGGCTACGTCGGGTGGATGAACGGCACGCCGCGCGAAAAAGCGCCGATCTTCGATACGAAGTTCTTCACGCCCGAGATCCGGCTGGATATGAACTACCTACAAGACCTAAATCACCCGGTCGATCACACCATCGTGGGGTCAACCGAAGAATTCCGTTCTGGGGAGTTCCAGATTGAACAGGTGAGTTTGGGAGGGGACTTCCATTGGGACAATGTAAAAGCCCGGTTCCTGTCGATGTTCGGCATGTTCGCCACGACCACGCCGCGTAATGACGCGAGTTCCGCCGTGGGTCAATGGGACCTGCAGGATGCTTACCGATATTTCTCGGAAGCCAGTGCCGGGTATCACTTCGATGTCAATCATGGTCTGAATGTCGACGCGGGCGTTTTCGTGTCGTATATCGGCCTCTTCAGCTACTACAACTATGACAATTGGACCTATCAGCCGTCCTTCGTCTCCTCCAACACGCCGTGGTTTTTCAACGGACTTCGCGTGCAGTGGTGGCCGACGCAGAATTTAAAAATCGAGCCCTGGCTCATCAACGGCTGGCAGTCCTATGCCAAGTTCAATTCCAAGCCGGGATTCGGCGGGCAGATTCTTTGGATCCCGAACGACTCGCTAAAGTTGGTCTTCAACAGCTATTCCATCGGCCAAGATAATTTGAACTGCCAGGCCACGGGGAGTGCCGCTCGCGGAACCACCGACACGCTGTGCCAGCCGCAAAATGGCGGGGGTCCGAACGCTCCGGCCGGGTCATTGGTGGGAGCAGGGCCGCCGATCGATTATTCGCGGGTGAAGCGCATTCACGAGGACGACAGCGTTTTGGTGAAATATTACGATGCGCGCGGCAACGGTGGTGCCGGTGTATCGAAAATGGCATTCAGCTACACCGTCGATATTGGGTGTCAGTACGGCGGTGGTATCAACTGTACCCACGGACCGAATAAAGACAATTTCTTCGGCATGATGCTCTATGACCGTACCTGGTTCCACAGCGACTTGTACGCGGTGACGATCGGCGGCGGCTTCATGAACAATCCGGGCCGCTATTTGGCGCTGACACCGCCGATCAACGGCGCGACCGCCGCCACCGGGTCACCTTATTTCACCCAACAGCCCGGACAGAAGCTGTATCAATGGGACACGCAGCTGAACCTGCAGTACATGCCCAAGGATTGGATTACCTGGTGGACTGAAGCGACGTTTCGGCACTCGAACGTGCCGTACTGGGCCGGCTCCGGCGGCGTGACTCCTCCGGGAGGCAACACCGGGACCCCCGGGAGCTGTGTCGGCGGCGGCGCCGATCCCACCACGGGGAATTGCAGCGTGGATGATTGGTTCCCGGATCTACGCACGAGGGAAGTGGTTGTCGGCGCCGGCGTGCTGGTGAAATTTTGAGCGGCGAGAGGCCCATCCGACGGTAATTTTCGCGAAGGATCGCGCAGAATAGGGTTCGATGGCAACGCCGACCGACCAACGTCCTGATCCGGACCTGCTGCTGGCGAAAGTCAACCGGCAAGAACGGGACGCGCGGCGCGGCAAGCTGCGAATCTACTTCGGCTCATCGGCCGGCGTCGGCAAGACCTACGCCATGCTGATCGCGGCGCGCAAGGCGGCGAGTGAGGGGCGCAGCGTGCTGGTCGGAGTGGTCGAAACCCACGACAGAGCCGAGACCGCCGCACTGCTCGAAGGATTGGAGATTTTGCCGCCCAAATCCATCGAGTATCGCGGCAAGACACTGCTCGAATTCGACCTGGACGCGGCGCTCGCGCGACATCCACAGCTGATCTTGATCGACGAATTGGCGCATTCCAACGTGACCGGAACCCGGCACCCTAAGCGATGGCAGGATGTCGATGAACTGCTGGCCGCGGGCATCGATGTTTTCAGCACCCTGAATGTGCAGCACCTCGAAAGCCTCAACGACGTAGTTGGCGGAATCACGAACGTGCGTGTCTGGGAAACCGTTCCTGACAAGGTGTTCGACGCCGCGGATGAAGTGGTGCTGGTCGATATCCCCGCGGATGAGCTGCTGGCGCGGCTCAAGGCCGGCAAGGTTTATGTCGCGCAGCAAGCCGAGCATGCCGCGCAGAATTTCTTCCGCAAAGGCAATTTGATGGCCTTGCGGGAACTCGCCCTGCGACGCACCGCGGATCGGGTCGAGGGCGACGTTCAGGCGTATCGGGTCGATCGATCGATTGAATCGGTTTGGAAGACCGGAACCGCGCTCTTGACCTGCGTGGGGCCGGACGCGGACGCGGAGCGCGTGGTTCGTGCCGCGGCCCGCTTGGCGGGGCAGCTCAACACCGAGTGGCACGCCATCTACGTTGAGACGCCGAGTCTGCAGCGGCTGGTGCCGGCGAAGCGCGAGAAGATCCTCGCGAACTTGAATTTGGCGCAGCAGTTGGGTGCGCGCACGGCTGTCATTGCCAGTTCGGAGATCGCCGAGAGCATCGTTGCCTATGCGCGCAAGAATAATTTATCCAAGCTCGTCATCGGCCGCGATCCCATTAGGCGCCTGTGGCCCTGGCAGCGGTCCAGCGGACAGAAACTGGCCCTGCTGGCGCCCGACATCGATTTGATTGAAGTCGGCCGGGCGGAGAATTCCGCCCAGGATAGCGGCCGCGAAAGTGTGCCTGCACTTCGCGCGGCGGACCTGGAGTCGCCCGAGCGGCGCCACGCCAAGCGTCTGCGCTATGCATGGGCCGCAATTACCTGCGTAGCCGTTACCCTATTTTCGATGCCATTGGCATCGCGTTTCGACCCGTCAAACATCGTGGCGATATTCATTTTGGCCGTGGTGGTGGTGGGAGTGCGCTGGGGCCGAGGGCCCGCGGCGCTGGCCGCCGTCTTGAGCGTCTGCGGCTTCGATTTTTTCTTCGTGCCGCCGCGCTTTTCGTTCGCGGTGAGCGACGTACAGTACCTCGTGACGTTTTGTGTGATGTTGGCGGTGGGACTGATCACCGGGCAACTCACCGCGGGCCAGCGTTTTCAAGCGCGCGTGGCGTCGCATCGCGCGGAGCGTGCCGGTTCGCTCTACGAATTCGCGCGCGAATTGTCCGCAGCGGTGCAGGTCGAGCAAGTGGTTAAAATCAGCGATGATTCCATTCAGCGCACATTCAGGGCCGACGCCGCGCTGTTGCTGCCGGATGCCGGCGGCCGATTGACGGCGGCGGCCAACTCGAATGCCGATGCGGGATTGGCGCTTGAAATCGGCACTGCGCAGTGGGCGTTCGATCGGGGCCAGCCGGCGGGCTTCGGCACCGATACCTTGCCGGGCAGCGAGGTGCTGTACATTCCTTTGCGAGCGCCCACGAAAGCGCGCGGCGTGTTGGCGGTGAAGGCGCACAATCGGCGCCTGCTGCGAATTCCTGAGCAACGGCAATTGCTCGACACGTTTGCGGCGCTGATCGCGATCGCGCTGGAGCGCGTCCACTACGTCGGCGTTGCGCAAAATGCGCTGCTCAAGATGGAATCCGAGCGGCTGCGCAATTCGCTGCTGGCGGCTCTGTCGCACGACCTTCGCACCCCATTGACCGTGCTGGTGGGATTGGCGGAATCCCTGGCGCTCACGGCGCCAAAATTATCGGGTGTGCAGCAGGAAACCGCGGAAGCGATCCAGGATGAGGCGCACCGCATGAGCACCATGGTCAGCAATCTCTTGGACATGGCGCGCATCGAGAGCGGCGAGGTCACGCTAAATCTGCAGTGGCAGCCGCTGGAGGAAGTGGTGGGTGCGGCGCTCGAGGCGGCGCGTGGCATGCTGCAACGGCATACGGTCGTGGTAAATCTGCCGCGCGACTTGCCCCTGGTCAAGTTCGACGCCGTATTGATAGAACGCGTGTTGGTCAACCTGTTTGAAAATGTCTCGAAGTACACGCCGCCCGGCAGCACAGTGACTTTGTCGGCGCAGGTGATCGGCGATCAATTGAGCGTGTCCGTCGCGGACAACGGTCCGGGCTTGCCGCTTGGTCGTGAGGAGGCGGTATTCCAGAAATTCACCCGCGGCGAGCGCGAATCATCCACTCCGGGCGTGGGATTGGGGCTGTCCATCTGCCGCGCGATCATTGAGTCGCACCAGGGCAAGATCACGGCGGCATCGCGCCCGGGCGGCGGTGCGACCTTTACGTTTACACTGCCGTTGGGGCAGCCACCGCCGGCGCTCGAGCCTGAAGTGAGAGTGGGTGATGTCTGAGCCGCTGCCCGTGGCCATTCTGATCGAGGATGAGCGGCACATTCGGCGTTTCGTGCGCACTGCATTGGAAGCGGAGGGCTGGCTGGTCCACGAGGCCGAAACGATGCGGCAGGGTCTGACGGATGCACGAACGCGCAGGCCGGATCTCATCGTTCTCGATCTGGGATTGCCGGACGGAGACGGTGCGCAATTCATTCGCGAATTTCGCACATGGTCGAAGGTGCCGGTGATCGTTCTCTCGGCGAGAGTGGGCGAGCAGGACAAAATTGCCGCGCTCGATGCCGGCGCTGATGATTACTTGACCAAACCGTTCAGCGTCGGCGAATTGCTGGCCCGTGTCCGCGCCACGTCGCGGCGGCGGCAGGAGGCCGGCGCCAACCTGGCGGGAGCGGTATTCGAATTCGGCGATGTCAAAATCGATCTGAGCTTGCGAACCGCGCACAAGGGCGGTGCGGCGATTCACTTGACGCCCATCGAATACCGTCTGTTGAGTCTGCTCATTGCCAATGCCGGCAAAGTGCTGACTCATCGCCAAATCTTGCGCGAAGTGTGGGGACCTGCTCACTCCGAGGACGGGCACTACGTCCGTGTTTATATGGGCCATCTGCGGCAGAAACTCGAGGAAGATCCGGCGCAGCCCAAACACATTCTGACCGAAACGGCCGTGGGTTATCGGCTGGTGCGAGACGCGAGGCCTTAAGATCGGCCGGTGCGAGACGCGAGGCATTCAGACCTCAGGGGTGACGGCCTGGACGCGCGGCCAGCAAAGTCCTACACGCTTAAGGGGTCGGGCGACGACATTATTAGGTCAGACCGGCGCCTACGCTGGTTCGCGCGGCGCCTTGATCAGCGTGGCAATAATGAGGTGAGTATGCTGCATCAAGAGAGCCGGCATTCGTGCTGACCGATCAAGACATTTATTTGTTCCGCGAAGGTACGCACGGGCGGCTGTATAACGAATTGGGCTCGCATGCGACCGCCGATGGCAGCGGCGTACGTTTTGCCGTGTGGGCTCCCAACGCGTCGGCTGTGTCGGTGATCGGCGATTGGAATGGCTGGAGCGCGGACACTCACCGCTTGGCGCCGCGCCGCGACCACTCCGGAATCTGGGAAGGCACCGTGCCGGGCGTGCAGCACGGCCAGCCGTACAAATATCGTATTACCTCTCATGTGGGCGGCTACCAGGTTGAGAAAGCCGATCCATTTGCCACCTTTTGTGAACTCCCCCCCGCAACCGCATCGCGCGTGTGGAATTTGGATTACCCCTGGCACGATGCCGCCTGGATGTCGTCGCGTGCCGCCCGAAACGGCCTCAGCGCGCCCATGTCCATCTACGAACTGCACGTCGGATCCTGGCGGCGCAAAGAGGGGAAGTTTCTCAACTACCGCGAATTGGCGCATGAGCTGGCCGAGTATCTCAGTGAGACCGGCTTTACGCATGTTGAACTCATGCCGATCACCGAGCACCCCTTCTATGGTTCTTGGGGGTATCAGACCACGGGATATTTCGCACCGACCGCGCGCTACGGGACGCCGCAGGACTTGATGTACTTCGTCGATCATCTGCATGCCCATGGCATCGGTGTCATTCTCGACTGGGTGCCGTCGCATTTTCCGACCGATCAGCACGGCCTGGTGTATTTCGACGGTACTCATCTCTATGAACACGCGGATGCGCGCCAGGGATTTCATCCCGAATGGAACTCGGCGATTTTCAATTTCGGCCGCAACGAGGTGCGCAGCTTCCTGGTTTCCTCGGCGCTATTCTGGTTCGAGAAATATCACATCGATGGGCTGCGCGTGGACGCGGTCGCCTCCATGCTGTACTTGGACTATGCGCGCAAAGAGGGCGAGTGGATCCCAAACCAGTTCGGAGGACGTGAGAATCTTCAAGCCATCGATTTCTTGCGCATCCTGAATCAAGCCGTCTATCGCGATTATCCGGACGCGACCATGATTGCCGAGGAGTCGACCGCATGGCCGATGGTGTCGCGACCGACGCATATTGGCGGCCTCGGCTTTGGCCTGAAATGGAACATGGGCTGGATGCACGACACGCTCGCCTATATGGAAGAAGACCCGGTCCACCGCAAGTATCATCACGGCGAGCTCACTTTCTCCCTGATCTATGCCTTCCACGAAAACTTCGTTCTGCCGCTGTCGCATGATGAAGTCGTCTACGGCAAGGGCTCGCTCATCGGCAAAATGCCGGGCGACGACTGGCAGAAGTTTGCAAATTTGCGCGCCCTCTACGGCTATATGTGGGCGCACCCGGGCAAAAAGCTGCTGTTCATGGGCGGTGAGTTCGGACAGCGCCGTGAATGGACGCACGAAGGTGAACTGGAGTGGTGGGTGTCCGGCCTGCCTGAGCATGCCGGCGTCAAGCGGCTCATCGGCGATTTGAATCGCGTCTATCGCCGTGAATCGGCGCTGCATCAGGTGGACTTCTCGCCCGCTGGGTTCGAATGGGTGGATGTCGGCAACGCGGACATGAGCATTATCGCGTTCCTGCGCAAGTCAGCGGGCGACGGGGCACCGCTTTTGGTGGTGTGCAATTTCACCCCGGTGCCGCGCACGAACTTTCTACTCGGTGTACCGGAACGTGGACTTTGGCGCGAAGTCATCAATACCGATGCGCGAGACTACGGCGGTGCCGGCTGGGGCAACCTGGGCGCGGTTGAATCCGTGCCGGTGGGCTCTCACGGGCGCGTCGAATCGTTGAGCCTGACGCTGCCGCCCTTGTCGACCCTCGTTCTGCGCTGGGAAGGCCGTGGCTAGCGTCCCCACGGCGTCCGTCGCCGAAGGCAGGGTGCGCGCCGTTATCGACGCGGTGCTCCCGACGGTGGATGGCGGCCGGTTTCCGGCCAAGCGCATCGCCGGGGAAGTCGTCGGCATCGAAGCACATTGCTTCACGGACGGTCACGACCGGGTGCGAGCCGTGCTGCGCTGGAAACTCAAGGACTCCGCCGGCGCCCATATCGAAGTCGACATGAAAGCGCAAAGCAATGATGTGTGGACTGCGGAGATGACGCCGCCGCAACCGGGACTGTATCAATGCACCGTCATTGCGTGGGTGGATCACTTCGAATCTTGGCGCCGCGAGTTTGAAAGGCGCGAAGACCGAAGCGATATCCGCTTGGCCGTTGAAACCGGCGCGGCACTCATCGACGAGGCGGCAACGCGAGCCGCCGGCAGCGACGCCGCCATTCTCTCCGAGTGGTCCTCGCAGCTGCGCGACAGTCTCAAGGAAACCGGCGCCGAAGTCACGGCATTGCGGGCGCTGGCTCTTGATCCGGCACGCGCCAGTGTCGTGGCGAGGCATACGGATCGAAGTTTGGCGGCAAGCGCGACCATGGATCTGCTGGTCGATCGCAAGCGCGCGGCGTTCAGCAGCTGGTACGAATTATTTCCGCGTTCGGCTGCCGCGCTAAGCGGGTTGCATGGAAAATTCAGCGACGTCGAGGCGCGTCTGCCATACCTTGCGGAGATGGGATTCGATGTCCTGTATTTCCCCCCCATCCATCCCATCGGCCGCGTCAACCGCAAGGGCACCAACAATGCGTTGCGCGCGAAGCCGGGTGATGTCGGCAGTCCTTGGGCGATCGGCGCCGCGGAAGGCGGGCACAAGGATATCCTGCCTCAGCTCGGCACCTTCGATGACTTCGACCGGCTGTTGAACGTGGCGCGCGCGCTCGGCATCGAAATCGCCATGGACATCGCGTTTCAATGCGCTCCCGACCACCCTTACGTCGCCCAGCACCCGCAATGGTTCAAACATCGGCCCGACGGCAGCGTGCAATACGCCGAGAATCCTCCGAAGAAATACCAGGATATCTATCCGTTCGATTTCGAAAGCAGCGACTGGCGCGCCCTCTGGGCCGAACTGAAAAGCGTCATCGACTTCTGGATCGGCCACGGCGTCAAAATATTTCGCGTCGACAACCCGCACACCAAGCCGTTCGCCTTCTGGGAATGGCTGATCGGCGCGATCAAACGCGATCATCCCGATGTCATTTTCCTGGCAGAGGCCTTTACCCGACCGAAGGTCATGCATCGCTTGGCCAAGTTGGGCTTTTCCCAGTCGTATACGTATTTTACGTGGCGCAACACCAAGCAGGAGTTGACCGATTATTTCACGGACTTGAGCCAGGGTCCGGGCCGGCAATACTACCGGCCCAACGTTTGGCCCAATACGCCCGACATCCTGCCCGAGACCCTGCAGTCGGGCTTGCGCCCGATGTATGCGGCAAGGCTGATTCTTGCCGCGACGCTGTCCGCGAATTACGGCATTTATGGGCCGACCTATGAACTGATGGAAAGCGCGCCGCGCGAGGCGGGAAGCGAGGAGTATCGCGATTCGGAGAAATATCAGCTGCGGCACTGGAGTTTGCAGCAGCCCGACAGCCTCTGGTCGCTGATCGCCCGCATGAACCGCATCCGGCGGGAAAATGCCGCGCTGCAATCGGACGGCGCACTGCATTTTTGCAAAATTGAGAACGATCAGTTAATCGCTTACTTGAAGACGGATGCGGCCGGCACGAATGTAATTCTCACCGTCGTCAACCTGGATCCGCATCACCCGCAGTCCGGTTGGGTCGATCTCGATGTCGGCGCCCTGAAGTTCGATCCCGATCAGCCTTACCAGGTGCATGATTTGTTGAGCGACCAGCGTTATATATGGCGGGGCCGCTACAACTACGTGTTGCTGGATCCGCAGCGGGCGCCGGCGCATGTGTTTCGACTGCGCCGGCGGGTGCGAAGCGAGCGGGACTTCGACTATTACCTATGATGCGCCCACTATGACCCATGATGGCCCCACCATTAGCAAAGATGCGCTCTAGATGAACGACGTCCAGGTACCGGTTCTGGAAGCCGCGCCGCCCACCGGCATCAGCGCACATGATGCCCTTTGGTACAAAGATGCCGTCATCTATCAAGTCAACGTCAAATCCTTCTTCGATTCCAACGCCGATGGCATCGGCGACTTCAAGGGCCTGACCTCCAAGCTGGAATACATCCGCGACCTGGGTGTCAATACGATCTGGTTGATGCCCTTCTACCCCTCGCCTCTCAAAGATGACGGGTATGACATTGCCGATTATCAAAATGTGCACCCGCAATTCGGCACCTTGGACGACTTTCGCGACATGCTGAAGGAGGCGCACCGCCTCGGCCTCAAGGTGATCACCGAATTGATCATCAACCATACCTCCGATCAGCACCCGTGGTTTCAAGCGGCGCGCCGAGCGCCCCCAGGATCTTCGCAGCGCGATTTTTACGTGTGGAGCGACACGGATCAGAAATACCTCGGCACGCGCATCATCTTCACCGACACGGAGGCCTCGAATTGGACCTGGGACCCGCTGGCGAAGGCGTACTACTGGCACCGCTTCTTCAGCCATCAGCCGGATCTGAACTTCGACAATCCGCAGGTCATGGAAGCGGTGCTGAAGATCATGCGGTTCTGGCTCGACATGGGGGTCGATGGATTCAGGCTCGATGCCATTCCCTACCTCGTTGAGCGGGAGGGGACCAACAACGAGAATCTGCGCGAAACTCACGCGGTCATCAAACAGCTTCGCGCCGCCATCGATGCCTCTTATCAGAATCGCTTCCTGCTGGCCGAGGCCAATCAATGGCCTGAGGATGTGCGCGAGTACTTCGGCGACGGCGATGAATGCCACATGGCCTATCACTTTCCGTTGATGCCGCGCATCTATATGGCCATCGCTCAGGAAGATCGCTATCCCATCATTGAAATCATGCAGCAAACCCCGGACATTCCGGAGAGCTGCCAGTGGGCCATTTTTCTGCGTAATCACGATGAGCTGACCCTGGAGATGGTGACCAGCAAGGAACGCGATTACATGTACTCCACATACGCCTCGGATCATCAGGCGAGAATCAATTTAGGGATTCGGCGGCGCCTCGCGCCCTTGATGGAAAACGATCTGGACCGTATCAAGCTGATGAACAGCCTGCTCCTGTCCATGCCCGGTTCGCCGATTCTCTACTACGGCGATGAAATCGGCATGGGAGACAATTTCTTCATTGGCGATCGCAATGGCGTGCGCACCCCGATGCAGTGGAGTCCGGACCGCAACGCCGGATTCTCGCGCGCCGATCCGCAACGACTGTACCTCCCGCCCATCATGGATGCGGTGTACGGATATGAATCCACCAATGTCGAAGCGCAGTCGCGCGATCCCAGTTCTTTACTGAGCTGGACCAAGCGCATGCTGGCGGTGCGCAAGACCAGTCAGGCCTTCGGGCGCGGTTCGCGGCGGTTTTTGAGACCCGGCAACCGCAAGATACTGGCGTACCTGCGCGAGTTCGACGACGACACGATTTTGTGCGTGGCGAATCTTTCGCGCTCGGCGCAGCCGGTCGAGCTGAATCTCACGCCTTTCAAGGGCCGCGTGCCGGTGGAAATGCTCGGGCGAACGGCGTTCCCGCCGATCGGCGATTTGCCCTACCTGCTCACCATTTCGGCTTATGGATTTTATTGGTTCCGGCTGGCCACCGATGCGGCCGTACCTTCCTGGCACGAGCAGATCGTCTCGGTGGAAGAGCGGCCGGTGCTGGTGTTGTTCGACGGCTGGACCAGCCTGTTTCGCGACCGCGTGGTGCCGTGGCGCATCGGCATGGCGGAAAAGACCCGCACGCAATTCGAAACCGATACGCTGCCGCGCTACATCGAAACTCAGCGCTGGTATGCGGCAAAAGGCACGCCGATCGAGCGGGTGCGCATCGCCGAACACGTGCTGTGGCAGGAGGGGAAAGCCACCTGGCTCGTGGCGCTGGTTGAGCTTGACGGTACCGAGCCGCGTGCGAATTACTTTCTGCCCTTGGGGTTGGCCTGGGAGGAGCGCGACGATGAGCGCGTGAAAAATCTCGCGACCTCGGCGGTGGCCAAGATCCGGCAGCAGGCCAATGTGGGCGTGATGGGCGACGCCTTTGCGGATGAGCTGTTCTGCCGCGCGGTGGTGGCGGCGATGGCGGCGCGGCGCGAAGTCCCAATGTCCGCCGGGAAATTGCGCTTCCGGCCGACGCTTCAATTCGCGGAGATTGCCGGTCCCGATTTTGCCGCGTTGCCGGTCGAGCGCCCGCGCGGATCGAGCTCCAATACCATCGTCAATATGCGTGAGCGGCTGATGCTCAAGGGCTACCGCCGGCTTCGCGTCGGGATGAACCCGGAACTCGAGATGGGCCTGTATCTCACCGAGGTGGCGCACTTCGCCAACTGCGCGCCGCTGGCAGGTGTGCTCGAGTACATCGCCAACGACGGCCAGACTCGACTGCTGGCGATGCTGCAGGGATACGTGGCCAATCAGGGCGATGGCTGGACCTATTCGCTGGAATATCTGCGGCGCCATCTTGAGCAATACCGCACGACGCCGGCGAGCGATGCACTGCCGCCCAACGCGCACGAGGCATACCTCGCGCTGATCCGTGTGCTGGCGCAGCGTACCGCGGAGTTGCACCGCGCGCTGAGCCGGCCCACGAACAATGCGGCGTTCTCGCCGCAACCGCTGAGCCGCGCCGACATCGACGCCTACCGCCAGCGCGCCTTGGACGAGGCGCGAGGTACGCTGGATCTCTTGGCGGCTAACTTGGAAGCCGTACCGGCAGGCGATCGCGAGCGCGCCCAGGCGGTGCTCACCCAGCGCGAAGAAATTCTCAAGCGCATCGAGGAGTGTGCGGTCGCGACGCCGGCCGGCAAGAAGATCCGCATTCATGGCGACTACCACCTGGGCCAGGTTCTCGTCACGCGAAATGACTTTGTCATCATCGATTTCGAGGGAGAACCCGGCCATAGCCTGGAGGCGCGGCGAGCGAAACATTCGCCGCTGCGCGACGTGGCCGGGATGATGCGCTCCTTCAGCTATGTGCAGCACACCGCCTTGCGCAGCGTCGCGCACAATGAGGCGGAGGCAGCGAGATTGGCGCCGCTCGCCAGGGGCTGGGAGACTGAAGTGCGAAACACTTTCTTGTCGGCCTACGATGCGGCGGCGCGCGAGACGGCGTCCTATGAGTCGCTGCAGCCCGGGCAGGGACTGCTGGGGCTGTTTGAGGTGGAAAAGTCGCTATACGAATTGCGGTACGAGATCGGCAACCGGCCCACGTGGGTCGGCATCCCGCTGCAAGGCATTCTGGAATGGGGATTAGGGCAGCAATTGGGGGGCTCTCATGCAAAGCATTGATATGTTGGTGGATGCAACTCGAGAGTTTTTCCACCAGACTGCCACGTTCTTGCCGAAGCTTCTGCTGGCGCTGCTCGTGGTTCTGATCGGCTGGTTGTTGGCCAAGGCCGTGCGTTTCGCACTCGAGCGGGGTCTGCGGGCCATCAATTTCAACGTATTGACTGAGCGGGCGGGCACCGATAATTTCTTGAAGCAGGCCGGGATGCGCGGCGATACCTCGATGCTGTTCGGCTTGGTGGCCTTTTGGTTGGTAGTCATCGCGGCGCTGATCATTGCGTTCAATGGGATGGGATTGACCTACCTGCCCGATCTCTTGGGCCGGGTGGTGCTGTTCGCGCCCAAACTGTTCATTGCCATGCTGATCATGGTATTCGGCTCGTATTGCGCGCGTTTCGTGGGCGATGCGGTGCAGAACTACTGCCTCGACGCGCATATCGCGGATGCCGATGTGCTGGGGCGGCTGGTACGGTACGTGATTATGCTGTTCGTCGTGATGATCGCCTTGAGCCAGGTGGAAGTCGGCGGCGACATCGTGCAGCGGACATTCCTCATCATTCTCGCCGGCCTCATGCTCGCCATCGCCCTGGCGTTTGGCCTCGGCGGAAAAGATTGGGCCGCATCGATGCTGCAGCGCTGGTGGCCCCAGCAACGAAAGGATAAAGACCTCTGACCGGTCGCTTCTCTCACACCATGCCCTTCGGCTGCACGCTGATGCCGGAGGGCGGCGCTCGCTTCCGACTATGGGCACCTTCGAGCGCAACCGCGACGCTCGAGCTGTGGCTGCCCGACGCCCATGCGCCGACCATGCACGCCATGCGAAAACTTCAAGGCTGGCATGAGATTGATGTGCCCGATGCCTGCGCGGGCGCGACTTATCGCTATGTGGTCGAGAACCGCGATAGCGGCGCACTCGCCGCGCCGGATCCCGCCTCGCGCAGCAATCCGCAGGGTGTTCACGAGGCCAGCATGATCGTCGATCCGAAGGGCTACGCCTGGCGGCGCCCGGAGTGGCGCGGTCGAGCGTGGCCGGATGCCGTGGTTTATGAGCTGCATATCGGGACTTTCACCCAGGAAGGTACATTTACCGCGGCGCGCGAGCGGCTCGCGGACTTGAAGCTCCTCGGCGTCACCGCTCTGCAGATCATGCCGCTGGCGGCATTCGCCGGTGCCCGCAATTGGGGCTATGACGGCGTGCTACTGTTTGCGCCGCCGCCTTGCTATGGCACGCCCTCGGACCTTAAGTCATTGATCGACGGTGCGCATGAGCTGGGAATGATGGTACTGCTCGATGTCGTCTACAATCACTTTGGCCCTGAGGGGAATTATCTTCACGCCTATTGTCCGGAGTTCTTCAACCCCGCGCAGCGCACTCCCTGGGGTGCGGCGATCAATTTTGACGGCGAGGGCAGCCGCGCGGTGCGCGACTTTTTCGTGCACAACGCGCTGTATTGGATCGAAGAGTTTCGCTTCGACGGGCTGCGGCTCGACGCCGTCCACGCCATCCGGGATCAATCCAGTCCGCACATCGTGACCGAGATCGCGGCCGCGATTCGAGCGGGGCCCGGGCGGTCGCGCGAGGTGCACCTGATTCTGGAGAACAATGCCAATCAAGCACGCTATCTGGAGCGCGACGCCGCAGGTGTGCCGCTCGTTGCCACTGCGCAATGGAACGACGATGTGCATCACGCGCTGCATGTGTTGGTGAGCGGCGAGGCGGATGGCTACTACGCGGACTACGCGGGGGAGCCGCTCAAGATGCTGGGACGCGCCCTGGCCGAAGGCTTCGCCTATCAGGGCGAATACTCGAGGTTTCGCGACCGTGCCCGGGGCGAGCCGAGTCTGCGGCTGCCGCCCGCGGCGTTTGTCGCCTTCCTGCAAAATCACGACATGGTCGGCAACCGCGCATTCGGCGAGCGTATTCAGGCCTTCGCGGATCCGCGACTGATTCGCGCCGCCTATGCGTGTTTACTGCTCTCACCGCAGGTACCGATGCTGTTCATGGGTGAGGAGTTTGCGGCTTCCACGCCATTCCTTTTCTTCTGTGATTTCGGCCCCGAGCTGGCGTTGTCGGTGTCAAACGGCCGCCGGCATGAATTCAGGCGCTTCGCCGCTTTTGCGGACGATGCCGCGGTGGCGCGAATCCCGGATCCCAACGCCGAATCGTCGTTCACGGCGAGCAAGCTGCGCTGGCAGGAACGCTTCATCGCGCCGCATCACGAGCGGTTGGATTTCGTCCGCGAGTTATTGGCGCTGCGGCGGCACTACTTGGCGCCGCACCTCTCGAACCGCATGCACGCGGGGAGTTTTGCGCTCGTCAATGGCGTTCTGCGCCTGGAATGGCCATTGGCGGACAACAAGACCTGGTGTCTCATGGCGCATTTTGGCGAAGGTGTGTACGCCGCGTTACCTGAAGCCGGAACCACGGTGTTTTCCATGGGCATTGCGGCCGCGGCGGCGCCGCAAGCCCGGTTGGAACCGGGTGCGGTGATTGCCACGATCATTTGAGGTCTCTTAAACCTCGGACTCTTAAGCGGCGGCGCGCTCGGCCGGCGCGCCTTCGAGCGCTCGGCTGAGCACGTCCTCGATCCGCTCCGCCCACACGAACTCAAGACCGGTCCGCACGCTGTCGGGAATGTCGTCAAGATCGCGGCGATTGCGCGCGGGCAAAATCACGGTGCGAATTCCGGCACGCGCGGCGGCCACGCATTTCTCCTTGATGCCGCCCACCGGCATGACCACACCGCGCAGACTGATTTCGCCCGTCATGGCGACATCGGCGCGGACGGTGCGCTGAGTGAGCAGTGAGGCCAGCGAGGTGGCGATGGCCACTCCCGCGCTCGGCCCATCCTTTGGAATCGCTCCCGCCGGCACGTGGATGTGCAGATCGCTGTTGTCGAGGACGGCGGGGTCGATCCCGAGCCGATCGGCCTGCGATTTGATCAAGGTGACTGCCGCTTGCGCGCTCTCTTTCATGACTTCGCCCAGTTGCCCGGTCAAGATCAGCTTGCCGCTGCCGCGCACGCGGCTGGTCTCTATAAACAGTATGTCGCCGCCGGCCGGTGTCCAGGCAAGCCCGGTCGCCACGCCCGGCACGCTGGTGCGCAGGGCCACGTCGCTTTCAAAGCGCGCCGCGCCCAAGATGCGTTCCACTGCAGGCGCATCGATCGAGACGCTTTGTGCGTCCCCCGATGCGATGGTGACCGCGGCGTTGCGCAACAACGCGCCGATTTGCCGCTCCAAGCTGCGAACGCCGGCCTCGCGGGTGTACTCGGCGATAACCCGCCGCAATGCTTCGTCGGAAAGCTGCACTTGAGTGTCAGACAATCCGTTGGCTTTCAGTTGACGCTTCAGCAAGTAGCGCCGCGCGATTTGCAGCTTCTCTTCTTCCGTGTAGCCGGTGAGTTCAATGATTTCCATGCGATCGCGCAACGGCGCCGGAATCGAATCGAGCACGTTGGCGGTGGCGATGAACAACACCTTCGACAGATCGAAGGGCACGCCCAGGTAATTGTCGCGAAAAGTGTTGTTCTGCTCCGGGTCGAGCACCTCGAGCAGCGCCGAGAACGGATCGCCCTGATAGCTTGCCGAGAGCTTGTCGACTTCATCGAGCATCAGAACCGGGTTGCGTCGACCGGCCTTGCGCACGGCCTGCACAATGTTGCCGGGCAGCGAGCCGATGTAGGTGCGTCGATGGCCGCGAATTTCGGCTTCATCGTGCACGCCGCCCAGGCTGACGCGCCCGAATTTCAGGCCGATGGCTTTGGCG
This sequence comes from uncultured Gammaproteobacteria bacterium, assembly GCA_963721095.1. Classification (GTDB taxonomy): domain Bacteria; phylum Pseudomonadota; class Gammaproteobacteria; order Steroidobacterales; family Steroidobacteraceae; genus Bog-1198. Next base: position 51,172 of record CAVRHU010000008.1, read on the forward strand.
ATGCTTTGACCCAACGAAGTCTTGCCCACGCCCGGCGGGCCGACGAAGCACAGAATCGGGCTGCGGCCCTCGGGATTGAGCTTGCGGACGGCCAGGAATTCGAGAATCCTGCGCTTGATTTTGGCGAGACCGTAGTGATCGTCGTCGAGTATTTTTCGGGCCTGTTCGATATCGACCTGTTCCGGGTCGAGTTTCGCCCAGGGCATGGCCAGCAGCCATTCCAAATAGGTTCGGGTCATCGAATATTCGGCCGCCTGCTCCGGCATGCGCTCGAGACGATGGAGTTCGCGCTGCGCTTGCTCTTCGACATCGGGCGGCATGCCGGCATCCTTGATCGACTGCTTGAGGTCCGCCAACTCCGATTTGGAGCCGTCGGATTCGCCCAGCTCCTTCTGGATCTGGTGCAACCGCTCGCGCAGCACGGCCTCTTTTTGACGATCATCGAAAGCCTCGCGCGTCTTTTCATCGATTTGACGCGAGACCTTGAGCACCTCGATGCGCCGCCCGAGCAGCGTCAAGACGCGATCCAGCCGGGTTTTCAGATCGAAGGTCGCTAGAATTTCTTGCTTGTCGGCGGCCTTCAGATCCATGAAGCTGGCGATCATGTCGGCGAGTGCGGGTATGGATTCGATGTTGCGGATGGCATTGATCAATTCACCGGGCGCCTGCGGCAGCAGCTGCAAGGCTTCAATCGCCATCTCGCGCAAGTTGACACCGCGCGCTTCGATTTCTTGATCGAAGGTCGTGGTCTCTTTGTGCTGTTCGATGCGGGCGACCAAGAACGGCTCCCGGCTCACGTAGTCGAGGACGGTGAATCGCTCCTCGCCTTGAGCAATCAGGTGATGCGAGCCGTCGGCCGCGGTGATGAATCGGACAATCGAGGCTGCGGTGCCGATGCGGTGCAGCAATTCTGGTTTAACGTCCTCGCTCGAGTCATTTTGCAGCAGGAGGCCGACGCGGCGCTGGGTGCGCACGGCTTCTTGCGCTGCAGCCAGCGACGCCTTGCCTGTAATCGCAATGGGCAGCACGACGCCCGGGAACAATACGGCGTCGCGCACGGGGAGGATGATCAACACGTCTTCGCCGGTGCTCATGCGATGTCCCTCGTGAGGTGCAGCTGCAGATAGCCATGGTCCAGGCTGCGGCCGGTCAGCACATAGCGCCCCGGCGGCAGCTCGACGCGCCTGCGCATCCGGCCATAGGGGATTTCCAAGCGCACGATGTTCACGGCGGCGCTGAAAGCCGGGGGCGATACCGTCGCGTCAATCTGCAAGCCGGTCGAGCTTAACTGGACGGTCACCTCATCGACGCGCGCTCCTGGAATCGCCACCACCACGTGCACTTGGGTGCCATCCACAAAAATGTCGGTCGGGGGTTCCCACACCGGCCGAGTTGGGTCGGCCGCCAGGTCAAAGAAATGCCGACGCTTGCGCTCCGCCTGTTCGAGCAGCGCGCAGGCCTCTGCCCACATCCACGAGTGCCGACGGGTAATATTCATTGAACTGAAAATGCGGTCACGCCGCATCAATTCAAGGGCTCGCCGATGCGGGCCCGGGAGTGCGGGGGCCGGCCTGAACGCGATGAGGGCGCGGGCGCCGGCAGCCGGTCGTGTCTTAGGCCGGTTGTGTCTTTTGCAAGTTGTTACGCCGGTCGCGAAGCGGGCCGGTCGATGACCTGCACCGTGTAGCCGCCGGATTTCTCATCCGGCCTCAAGTGCAACAACCCGCGCTTTTCGGCATCGCCCAACATGTCGTTGAACGACCTATAGCCGTAGAAGCGTTCGTTGAAGCCGGGTTGGCGCCGCTTGATGGCTTGTTTGATCATCGAACCCCAAATGGGTTCGCTGCCGCCGCGTTCTTCAGTCAAGGCCTCGACGGTGTCGACAATCAGCTCCATGGCCTCGCCTAAATTCGGGCCTTTCTTTTCGGCCGGGGCGCTATCGGCAGCGGCGGCGTGCGCGGGTGCAGTGCCGGCGCTGCGCCGCCGCCCTTTGGGTTCCTTGCGCACCAAATCATCGTAGTAGATGAATTCATCGCAGTTGTTGATGAATAGATCCGAGGTGGAGTTTTTGACACCGACGCCGATGACGGTTTTGGCATTCTCGCGCAGCTTGCTGACCAGGGGCGAGAAATCCGAGTCGCCGCTCAAGATTACAAAAGTGTCGACGTGACCCTTGGTGTAGCACAGATCCAAAGCATCGACGACCATGCGGATATCCGCGGAATTCTTGCCCGACTGGCGCACATGCGGAATTTCGATGAGTTCAAATGCCGCTTCATGCAGGCCGCGCTTGAAGTCCTTGTAGCGCTCGAAATCGCAATAGGCCTTCTTGACCACGATGTGGCCCTTGAGCAAGAGGCGCTCGAGCACCTTTTCGATGTCGAAACTCGGGTATTTGGCGTCGCGCGCGCCTAGGGCGATGTTCTCCAGGTCCAGAAAAACCGCCATCGTGGCATCCGAGGCTTTGGCCGGCATTCAAAGAATCCTTCAGGTCTAGAACCAGTTGTAGTTGAAGCTTACGCTGATTCGCTCTGCCTGGACGCCGTTGGCTGCGACTTCGTGCCGCAGCCAACTTTCGAACAGCAACAGATCGCCGGCTGCCGCTTGATAAGTGACCCAGGGCCGCAGCGCGCGCCGTGCGCGCGCCGAGCGCGGCGGCGCCGCCATGAAACGATCCAAGCGCGGATCTTCGAATTTGAGCCCGGGAGAGCCTTTCGGCACGCGAACGTAGTAGGTGCCGCTCAAGCTGGAGTGCGGATGGAGGTGCAGAGTGTGCACCGTGCCGCGCGGCATGATGTTGACCCAGCAGTCCGTCATTTCGAGTTCCCGGCCGCGCAAATCCCACGCGGCCGCCGCGGCGAAGGCGGCGACGTGACGTCCGAGCTTTTTTCGCAGCGCCTCGAAAGTTGGTGAGACCGTTTGCAGGCGATGTACCGACCCGTAGGAGGTGTAGCCGCCCGGATAGTTCTTCTTCGACCAGCGCCGTCCGGCGGCATCGTCCAAGCGAAGCTGGCGGCATTCTTTCAGCAGTTGGCGGTTGAAGGCGCCTGCGTCGGCGCGTTGCAAGGAAGCCGCGTAAACCAGCGTCGGAAATAAGGCGTGAATGCTCATCGCACCTGGTCCCTAGACGGACAGTTTAACTTCGTTGAATTGGATGAGCGGCGCGACATCCGTGTAGCGCTGAATATCCGCCTGCAGCTCCGCGGCGGCGGGACCCCAAACCTCAAGGAACGCCTGAATACTGTCGAAATAAAACTGGCAACCGCCATGGAAGGCCGGCGGTTCGCCGGGCGCGGTTCCCTGCAGGCCGGCATCCACTTCGGTTTTGCGCAGATTCTTCTTCAGCAGGCGCATTGCCAGCGGCATATGCGTGCCGACGTAGTAGTTGATGTCAAAGCGCGAGCCCGGCTTATTGGGATAGAGAATCGAAAGCTTGATCATCGGAAGACCTGCGTGACTTGAATTGAGCTAAGGGGCGGCCGCCGATCCTGCGGGCGCGCGCGAGTCGTTCGCGCCGTAGAGAATGGCGGGGCGTGGAAACTGCAATGCCTTCGCGGCCGCGGCATCCGCGGGCGCGATGCCGATGGCCTCGACGGCGTTGCCCGATCCCCAAGGTTCCAGCGGCACGATCTTGTAGCCCATGGCGGTGAGCGTTTTGACGGTGTCGGCGGAGAGGGCAAACGGCTCCGCGCCGATGGTGTCCGGCAGCCATTGATGATGGATGCGCGGCGCATCGATCGCCTCCTGCAGCGTCATGCCATGATCGATGACATTGACGATGACTTCCAACACCGTGGTGATAATCCTGGAGCCGCCTGGGGTGCCGAGAACGAGAACCGGTTTGCCGTCTTTGAACACGATCGTCGGCGTCATTGAGCTCAGCGGGCGCTTTCCGGGCGCGACCGCATTGGCCTTGCCCTGAACCAAGCCGAACACATTGGGCACGCCCGGCTTGGCGGTGAAGTCATCCATTTCGTCGTTCAAGAAAAACCCGGTATTGCCCGCGATCACCTTGGCACCGAAGGAATCGTTGATCGTGTAAGTCACCGAGACTGCATTGCCCAACCGGTCGACGACGGAGTAATGCGTCGTGTTGGCGTGCTCGTCAGCCGGCGCGCGTCCTTGCAGGGCCGAGGAGGGGGTGGCGCGATACGGTTGAATCTGGGCGCGGATCGATTCGGCGTATTGCGCCGACAGGAGGTGCGCCGTTGGATTGTCGATGAACGCCGGATCGCCCAAATAGGTATTGCGGTCGCGATAGGCGTGACGCATCGCCTCGGTCATGACGTGAATGGCGCTGCTGGAATGAAAACCCATCGACTTGAGCGGGTAGCCTTGGAGCACTTGCAGCATCTCGCACAAGGTAATGCCGCCGGAACTCGGCGGCGGCGCCGACACGATCGTGTAGCCGCGATACGCGCAACTAATGGGCGCCGCCTCCGTGGCCGTATAGGCGGCGAAATCCTCGGCAGTCAATAAACCGCCGTGCGCGCGAGACGCCGCGCTGACGGCCGCTGGGATGGCGCCGTGGTAGAAGGCGTCGGCGCCGCCGCTGCTGATTGCGCGCAGCGTGGCTGCGAGGTCTTTTTGCGTCAATCGATCCCCGGGCGCGAAGGCTTCGCCATGCTTCAGGAATATCGCCGCGACATTGGGCTGATCGCGGAACCCTTTAGTGCCTTCGGCCAGCACATCGACATCGCCGCGAGTCAGCACAAAGCCCTGATCCGCGAGCTTGATTGCGGGGGCGATCAAGACGGCGCGCGGCAGGGTGCCGTATTTCTCCCGCGCCGTCTCCAGGCCCATGACGGTTCCGGGGACGCCCACCGCCAAATAACCGTTCAGACTGCGGTTGCTGACAACGTCGCCGTGCGCATCGAGGAACATGTCGGCGCGCGCGGCCAGCGGCGCCCGCTCGCGAAAATTGATGAAGGTATTTTTGCCGTCGGCCAAATGAATGGTCATGAATCCGCCACCGCCGAGATTGCCGCAGCAAGGATGCGTCACGGCCAGTGCATAGCCGACTGCCACCGCGGCGTCGATGGCGTTGCCGCCCTGGCGCAGAATTGCCGCGCCCACATCGGAAGCGAGGTGCTGAGAAGTCACCACCATTCCCTGGTCGGATTCGACGTCGAACGGTGCGGCCGCATGGGCCAGGCAGGGCAGCAGCAGCGAGGCGATGGCGATGTGTTTGATCATGGTCCTTAGAGTAGCGCACTGGACCGCCAGGCGGCAGCAGCTGTCGAGGAGTGCTAACACAAGTTGGTGAAGGGGTCAGGCGATGCGCGGATAGTCAAGCGGGCAAGCGAGGCTTCTTGGAGAGCGCCGTCATGACCGTCAAGGAAGCTGCCGACAGCGCGGAGCGGCATCAACGCATTCTCAGGCTTTTGGCGATGATCAGATCCATCGCCGTTCAAATGCAGATCCAGGAGCGAGACGCGGAGGAGTCGGCCCTGCACCTGGCCAGCCGTGTAGGGGCCATTGGACGTGTGGCACTCTCTCCCATTGCCGCCGGCACGGATCTGGAATCTCTGGTGCTCGACGAGCTCCTGGTCCATCGCGTCCATCGCTCTGGAATCTTCGTTGACGGACCGGCGGTGCGCCTCAATGCCAAGTCGGCTGAACTCTTGGGTTTGCTGATCCACGAGCTTGCCATCAATTCCGTCAAGTTCGGCGCGCTGTCTCAATCGCAGACACGGCTTCGCGTGATATGGTGGTTTACCGGCCTCAAGGATTCACGCTTGCGTCTCGAGTGGGGAGAGAGCGGGGTTCGCATGCCGCTCGCCGGCAGCAGAAAGCCGGGGTTCGGTTCACAGGTCGTCAAGCGCCTGATTGCGAGCGAGTTGCACGGGGAGGGGGACATGATATTTTCGAGCGGGGGCGTGCTTTGCACCACAGAGTTTCCGGCCGGCGAGGTACTGCTTCAATATGAATAATCCGCTGCTGCGTAAACTGTCGAACTTCACCGAATTATCCGACGAAGAATCGCGTGTCGTCGAGGCCAGCACGCTCGACGTGCGCGATTTTGCCGCCCGCGAAGATGTGATCTCACAGGGCGACCGCACCGGCGGGGTTAAATTGCTGCTGGAAGGCTTTGCCTGCCGCTACAAGGTTCTGGAGGACGGGCGCCGTCAAATCGTCGCCTATTTCGTGCCGGGCGATCTGTGCGATTTGCGGGTGTTCATTCTCAAGCGCATGGACCACTCCATCGGCGCCGTGGTCGCCTCGAAGGTTGCGACCATATCGCCGGAGAACATCTTGAAGATGACGCACAACTACCCGACCCTGACGCGGGCGTTGTGGTGGTCGACCCTGGTCGAGGAAGCGATCGCACGCGAGTGGATCGTGAATGTCGGACAGCGCAATGCCCTCGAGCGCATGGCGCATTTGTTCTGCGAGCTCCTGTACCGTTTCCGGGCCGTCGGGCTGAACGACGGCAACTCGTGCACGCTGCCGCTCACGCAAGTCGAATTGGCGGAGACGCTGGGATTGTCGTCGGTTCATGTGAATCGAACTCTGCAGGAATTGCGGCGCCAGAAGCTGATCACGCTCGAGGCGGGGATGCTGACAATCGAAGATCTCGATGCCTTGAAGGAGGTCTCGTTCTTCAATCCCGACTATCTGCACCTGGATTACGGCAACCAAAAACCCCGGGGCGATGAGCGGGAAGGTACGTGAGTTGCTTTATGTTAGCGCGCGGAAGCGTTTGATCGCATAAGCTTTCGCGCTATAAGAATCAATTCGCTTTCGCGCATGCAATACAACGAACACCAGCTGGCGCAGCTCGCCGCGACCGTGGCCGCAGGCTTGGCCCGCAATTCCGATTTGCTACAGCAGCACGGGGATAAAGAGAAAATCCGCGCCGCGGCGCGCGAGCTCGCACGGGTCAGCTTGCTGGTCGCGCGTCACATTCTGGTCGGCGCTCACTGCGCCGCGCTCAAAGTCGACGAACTGGAATTGCTGTACGACGACGCGGATTTCCTCTAGCGAAGTTTATTTTGCGTCAGGCACGGGCGTCGACATCGGCACGCCTTTGTCCACAATCCAGGTCGATACCGCCACGGCGCTGGATCCCGGCGCCGCCGCCACACTGTGCACGGCACCGCGCGGATTGAAAAAGCTGTCGCCCGCCTTCAAGGTGCGATCGGGCTGCCCCTGCGTTTTCCAGATCAAACGGCCTTTGAGGACATAACCCACTTCATCACCGGGATGCGTGTGATAGCCGATCACGGAGCCGGGCGGCAGGGCCGCGGTGCCAATCACGATCTCCTTGCCGGGAACCCCGGATTGATCATGGCGCTCCAAAATCTTTCGCGCCGGCTGCACAGCGGCCTTCGGTTCATCGGCGACCGCGTTCAGCGACAGAATGCTGATGGCGATGAGTGCTGCAGTTACTATTTTCATGGTGGTGCTCTCACTGTGATGGAATAATTATATTAGAAAAAAGATCTACTGAGCGCCGCGGCCGGCGCAGGGTTCGACCGCTCGAGCGTCAATGGCGTCAGCGTGCATACGAGATGCGGTAGATCACGTTGTTGCCATCCTCGCTCATCAACAGCGACCCGTCGGAGAGCTGCGCCGTTGCGACCGGGCGGCCCCAGACATGCGCGTCGTCCACGACGAAACCCGTCAAAAAGTCTTCGTAATCGCCCGTGGGCTCGCCGTTTTTCATGTGGAGGCGCACCAGTTTGTAGCCGGTGCGCAAACTGCGATTCCAGGAGCCATGAAATCCGACGATGGCATCGCCCACGAAGCTTTCGGGAAACGCAGATTTTCCGCTGCTTGCGGTGTAGAAAGTCATGCTGAGCGCGGCCGAGTGCGACTGATACAGCACATCGGGGACCGATACCTTCCCTGCCAAATCGGGCCGTTCGCCCTTTAGCCGCGGGTCCTCATTCGAACCGATGTAGTACCACGGCCAGCCGTAAAAGCTGCCGCGTTTCACCCGGGTCGAATAGTCGGGCACCAGATCATCTCCCAGGGCATCGCGCTCATTGGTCGTGCACCACAAGGCACCGTTGGCCGGTTGCACGGTGAGACTGACGCAGTTGCGAATGCCGGTGGCGTAGATGGTTGCGGCCCCGGGGGCCGCCGCATCGAACTCCAATACGGCCGCTCGGTCGGTCTCCACATCCCAGGCGGCGCCGAGGCCATGCGCAGCCTCCCAGGCCTTGATCTGCGACGGTGTCTTTTTCGACATGGTCTCGGCGACGTTCGACCCCGAGCCCACGGAAACGAACAGGCGCTTGCCATCCGGCGAAAACGCGACATCACGGGTGGAATGGCCGACGCCGCTGGGCAACTCGGGCACGACGATTTGCGCCGCGCCGCGCGGCTTCAGATCGCCCACACGATAGGGGTATCGCGTGACGCGGTTGGTCTCGGCGACATACAGCCACTGCGGATTTTGCGCGTTCGGATAAAACGCCAGGCCGAAAGGTTGCCTGAGATCTTTTAAGTACACGTCGGTCCTGGCGACGTGGCTGCCGTCCGAAGAGGGATGCAGCACCGTGACTCGTCCGCCGCGCATCTCGGTGACCAGGATGTCCCCGTTGGGCACCACGAGCATTTTGCGCGGGCCGGTAAGACCTGAGATGAAGGTGTCGACGTGAAATCCCGGCGGCACCGCGATCGAGGCGCCGGACGGTTTGGCCACGACCGACGAGTTGTTGCGGGACGAGGGCGTGGCGAAGGGCGGGGGAAGCGAGTCCGCGCTGATGCGGTGCTCGCGCCCCGGGGCATCCAGGCGCCAATTGGCGGACTGCACACTGCTGGTCGGCACGACGATGGAAGATGCCACGGGCGCCGCTTGATTCGAAATGCTTTGGAAATAGGCGATGAGGTTGTCGCGATCGGTTTCGCCCGGAACCGCGAGCACCATCGATGTGCCGGGCACCACGCTGGTGGGTGCGGCGAGGAAGCGTTTCAGCGTCGCGCCGTCCCAGGTGAGCTTCGAATCGCGCAGCGCCGTGGTGTAGGAAAACTGGGGTGAACTTGCGGCCGTACGCCCCATGACGCCGATCAAAGACGGCCCCTGCGCGCCGCCGTTATCGCCGGATTCCGCCGTATGGCAGACGCTGCAGCGCTCCCGGAATATGGCTTTGCCGGCATTCGCGTCGGCGGCGAGTGCGGGTGCAGCGGAGAGGATCCACACAGTCGCGCCGCAAAAGATCATTGATCGTAGGGGCATGGCCTTTCTCCGTCACTTTAAGCTGGTGTGGAAATATAGCGCGTCCTCGTGCCGTTGGTGTTTCCGGGCGTATAGATGGCGGCCGTATCCAACACTTGGTCGGGCGGCTAGAGTTAACGGTTTGCCTGCCGGGCGTCGCGATAACACGACGACTCAGCCTGAATCAGAATCTACTGATACCATGGGGCGCAAACTTCTGGTCGGCGGATGGGTCTTAAAGACCGATCGATACATAATCGTGGCAACTGAAGGGAGAGACCACGGATGTCTTTACGTATCTTTGCAATCGTGACCGCCAGCGCGCTCACGACCCTCTCGGCAGTCTCGGCTGTCGGTCCTTCGCAACCCATGCACTTGCGCCCAAATGCAGCGGGCACCTCGGTACTGCATGTGGCCGGCAGCCGCAGCGCTCAGCAAATGAAGAGCTCCAGCGGCTCGAAATTCGACGCCTCGCTGGCGGAAATCGCGCGCCATGTGGGAAGCCTCCGGCCCGGGTCTGAGCTTCAGGACTTGCACGCGCTGAATCCCGCGGCGAGATTCAGCCGTCCGGCCGACAGTTCATCGCCTTTGGTGTTGATCGATGCCATCACCAAGGACGATCCGCAGAAGTTGAAAGCCGCGCTCGTGGGACTTGGTTTGCAGCGCGCCGCGCAGTATTCCAACGATGTGGGTGGATGGCTGCCGGTCGATCAATTGGACGCCGCCACCACCCTGACCGAGGTCCATGCCATCCGCGCCGCGATGATGCGCACCAAGAGCGGGGCGGTCACCTCGCAAGGCGATTATGCGCAGAACAGCGATTTGGTGCGCTCGGACAATTCGCTGAATGGTGCGGGGATTACCGTCGGAGTGCTTTCCGACAGCTATGACTGTTATCCGGTGTACGCCGCCAGTGGCGTGCCCGCGGGCGGCCTCAACGGTTATGCCAATAACGGTTTCAATACAACGGCTGCACAGGACACCGCGAGCGGCGATTTACCGGCTTCGGTCAACGTGATCGAAGACGCGACCTGCATGAATTATGGAGCGCCCGTTCAGTTGCCGTTCGGCGATGAGGGCCGGGCGATGATGCAGATCGTTCACGATGTGGCGCCGGGCGCGGGGCTGGCCTTTTATACCGCAGAGAACAGCGAGGCGGATTTCGCGAATGGCATCACCGAACTTGCCGCGTCCGTTGCCAGCGGCGGCGCCGGTGCCAAGGTTATTGTCGATGACGTTGGATATTTCGACGAACCGTTTTTTCAAGACGGACTCGTGGCGCAAGCCGTCAACACCGTAGAAGCTAACGGCGTCGCATATTTCTCGTCGGCGGGCAATAACGGCACGCTGGCGTATGACAACAAGGCGCCGACTTTTGCCACGGCAGGTACGGGTCAAAACGCCGGCGAGCATCTGCTGAACTTCGATACCACCGGCGCTACCACGACCACGACGCTTCCGGTCACCATTCCGCCGATGGTCCCGGGTGAATTCGTCGTGATCGCCGTGGAATGGGACCAGCCCTATGTGACTGGTGCGCCAAACAGCGGCGGCTCGACGAGCGCGATCGATGTGTGCATCATCGGGACGACGGGAAATGACATCATCGACAATGGCAATCTTCAGGCTGCGACTTGCAGCGGCCCCAGCACGCTGGGCCAAGATCCCGTGCAGATCATGATCATCGACAATCCTGCCAATGCGACCGCGAATAGTTCGAACGAAACGTTGAATATTGTCATCGGTTTAGCCAATGGCGGTACTACGCCGGGACGCATCAAAGTTGTGGTCGAAGACGACGGTGCTGGGAGTCAAATCACAAAATTTGCCAACAATGGCGGAACGATACAAGGTCATCCCCTCGCCACCGGTGCCGTCGCAGTCGGCGCGGCATTTTTCCCGAACACGATTTCCTGCGGGGCCGTGATTCCGACTCTGGAGGCCTTCTCTTCGGCGGGCGGCGATCCCATTCTGTTCGATGACACCGGTAAGCGTCTTGTGACCGCGGTGATGCGTCAAAAGCCCGATGTCGTCGGCCCCGATGGCGGCAACGATACATTCCTCGGTTTCACGATAGCGGGCACGAGCTTCAACGACAACAGCACTGTCCCCCAATGTGCGAACCATGCAAACTTTCCGAATTTTCTCGGTACTTCGGCGGCCGCCCCGCATGTGGCCAGCATCGCCGTGCTCATGCTGCAGGCGGACCCGGGACTGACACCGACGCAGATTTATTCGATCCTGCAGCAAACTACGGCGCCGATGGGCCTCAGGTCAGCTCCGACAGTGGCGGTTACACCAAATCCAACGGCAGGGACCTACAATTTTGATGCCGGCTATGGATTCGCGCAGGCGAACTTGGCCGCGCAAATGGTCCCCGCCATCATTCCTCCCGCGCCGACGCTTACGCTTGCCTCCAGCTCCATCGTGACGGGCAACTCGACAACGCTCACGTGGTCGTCAAGTAACACGTCCGACGGCTGCACCGCGTCCGGATCATGGACGGGAGCGATGGCGAGCAACGGCACCATGACAGTGAATCCGACGGCGGTGGGCTCAGACACGTACACGATGGTCTGCGCAAACGCTGCCGGCACATCGCCGTCAACGTCGGTAACGCTTTCCGTGACCGCTGCGGCATCGGGCGGCGGCGGCGGCGGCGGCGGAGCGCTTGGGCTTTCGGCGTTGCTCGGGCTACTCGCGCTGTGTGCGGCGCGAGGAGGCCAGTTGCTGCGCAGGCAGTCAGTGCGCGGCTAGTCAGTAGGCCCTAGGCGTTGCAACTCGAGTCGGCGTGCACGTGGACCGCGGAATCATTGCGCAAGCCCAGAGTGTCATCGTGCCCGCATTTCGTCGATGTGGGGTCGACGCTGGTCGCTGTCCACGCCAGGTTCGCTCGTCCGGTGGCATCCGCAGTGGCCGATAAGGGCACTGAAGTGAAGCCGTTGATCCGAAGATTTTGCAACAAGATCGCCCGAGGATTGGCGTTCATGTCGTACACTGTCACGACAATGTCCTGCGTTCCGTCGTTGGTAATCTTGACCTGTACGCCCTCGCCGCCAAGTGCAGTCCCGGTCATCAGCAGCGGCAGCGCCAGAATCAATGCAGCCTTGATATAGCCACGCATATTAGGACCCTCCAGGTAATACCAGATCGGAAATTACCGACGTTAATCGTAGGCGGCGCCCTCTGAAGAAGGCAGCGGCCATGGTCCACTATGGTTGTGGGAGAGGCCCTACGAAATCAATGTTCGGGCAGGGGAATCGGCGGCACCATGGCGACAAATCCAATGACTGAGGCCCTTCCAGCCAAGGCAAAATCCTGGGCTGCTTTTGGAGCGTTGGGCGTCGTATTCGGCGATCTTGGCACGAGTCCCTTGTATACGCTGCAGACGGTGGTGCAGGCGATGGGCGGCCACTTTACGCCGCAAACCGCGCTTGGCGTGCTCTCGTTGGTGTTTTGGACTTTGATCGTGACCATTTCGATCAAGTACTGCCTGTTTGTCATGCGCGCCGACAATCGCGGCGAGGGCGGAATCCTGGCACTGATGTCTTTGATCGGCGCCAACGGCTTCACGCCCGGCGTGCGCCTGCTCACCGGCATGGGCTTGCTCGGCGCCGCGCTGATTTACGGCGACGGTGTTATCACGCCTGCGATCTCGGTGCTGAGTGCGCTCGAGGGGGTCAATGTCGTCACGGAGATTTTCAAACCCTACGTAATGCCCATGGCGGTGATCATACTGCTGGTACTGTTCGCGGCGCAGCGCTTCGGCACCGAAAAGATCGGCCGCGCGTTCGGACCGATCATGCTGCTGTGGTTCATCGTGATTGCCTTGCTGGGGGTGGCGTCGATTTTGAAGCACCCCGGCGTCATCGCGGCGGTGGATCCGCGCTACGCCATCCGCTTCATGACAAGTTCGGGGCGCGCCGGGTTTCTGGTATTGGGCGGTGTGTTTCTGTGCATCACGGGCGGCGAAGCCCTCTACGCAGACATGGGACATTTCGGCAAGGGGCCGATTCGCCGATCCTGGTACGGCGTGGTTTTGCCTGCCTTGCTCTTGAGCTACGCGGGCCAAACCGCGTTCTTGATCGACAAGGGGACGGTGACGGGGAATCCCTTCTTTCAAATCGCGCCTGCCTGGTCGGTCTATCCGTTGGTGGTGTTGGCGACAGCCGCCACCATCATCGCAAGCCAGGCCATTATCACGGGTTCTTTCTCGATGACGCGGCAAGCTATGCAGTTGGGGTGGCTGCCGGGAGTCGCGATTCGACAAACCTCGGATCGGGTATACGGTCAGATCTATATTCCGGTGGTCAATTGGCTGTTGATGGCGGCAACCATTGCCACGACCATCGCCTTCGGCGCCTCGGATCGACTGGCGGGCGCCTATGGCACCGCGGTGTCGACCACCATGCTGCTCACGACTTTTCTTTTATTCCGTGCAATGCGCGATCTGTGGAAGTGGCCGATGGCCGTGGCCGTTCCGGTTGCCCTGGTTTTCATCGTGGTCGATACGAGTTTCTTCACGGCGAACCTCTTGAAGATTGCCGAAGGCGGTTGGTTGCCGCTGACGTTCGCGGCCATTTTGTTCGTCGTCATGACCACCTGGCGCCGCGGCATCGAGGCCATCCGCAAGACCTTGGTGCAGGTCCCGCAAACTGCCGAGAAATTTCTCGCGGATTTAAAGAGCGGGGCGATCCCGCGCATGGAAGGAACGACAGTCTTTTTGACGCGCAGCACGCAAAAGGTTTCGCGGCTCATCATGGATCATGCGCATTTTGTCGGCGTCTTGCCGCGCAATGCCATTGCCCTGAGCGTGGTGTTCGAAACCACGCCGCGCATCGTCGGCCCGACCTGCACGGTCGTCGAGAATGTCGGCGAGGGGTTATGGCACCTGGTGGCGCGTTTCGGATTCCTCGAAATCCCGGATCTGCGCCAAGCGCTTCTAAAGACCATCGGTCTGCCCAAGAATGTCGATTTCGACAACGCTATGTTTATCGGGACCCGCGACCTGGTGGTTTCCAAACGGGAAGATGCGAGCCTTCGAGGCTGGCGTATGGCGTTATTTGCGTTTCTCTATCGCAACTCGGTCAAGATCGTGGATCGCTTCAATCTGGAGCCTTCGAATGCGATCGAGATTGCCAGGCAAATTGAGATCTAGCCCCGAGCTGTCCGACGTTGTGATCGTGAAAGATCGGGCCCGGCTCGCGAAACGTCGGTTCGTCATAGACGGACTTACTACTCAGATCCTGCCACAGACTAATCAAGCCCCACGCCAACACCAGAGAAACGCCTATAAGCAAGAGCAGGTCGAGCACGATAGTCATACATCACCATTACCGGATTTTCCGTAGGCGATTATAAATTGCGGGACTTTTAAGAACTGTAGGAACAACGCTGATAAAAATGTCAGCGCGGCAAGGGCTCGAGAATTACGGGACGGCGGCCGGTAACACCCGACCATAAAGCTCGCCAAATCCTATGCTTACCGCACCGGGACGTTCGCACCAGCCGCGAAAAATCACGGTGTCGCCGTCTTCCAGAAAGGTTCGATGTTCATCCTTGCCGATGAGCAGGGCTTGCGTGCCGCCCTTGCTGAGTTCCACCAAAGAGCCGGCTTCCTCAGGTGTCGGACCGGATTGCGTACCGCTGCCGAACAGGTCCCCCGGCCTCAGATTGCAACCATTGACGGTATGGTGCGCCACGAGTTGCGAAAGGCTCCAGTAGGCGTGCCGAAAACTGGTCTCGGATAGCCGCTGCGGCGGCTCGCCGCACTCGAGCATTTTCGCCGTCTGAAGGAGTGCTTCCAACCGTATGTCAATGGCTCCCGCCTCGCGGTTCGCCCGAGAGTCCAAATACGCCAGCGGCTGCGGGTCCGCCTCGGGGCGATCGAACGGCACGCGAAAGGGTGCCAGCGCGGGCAGAGTCACGATCCAAGGCGAGATGGTGGTGGCGAAATTTTTGGCGAGGAACGGCCCAAGCGGTTGGTATTCCCAACCTTGCAAATCCCGCGCCGACCAATCGTTGAGCAGACACAGGCCGAAGATGTGATTCTCCGCATCGGCCATCGATATCGGCGCGCCCAGCGCATTGCCGGAACCGATGAAAATGCCCATTTCCAGCTCGTAATCCAAACGGGTACTCGGCCCGACCGTGGGACTGCCACCCGCTGAAGCTCTCTGGCCTTGCGGCCGCCGAAAGCTCTCCCCGGAGATGCCGATCGATGAACTGCGGCCGTGGTAGCCGATGGGGATCCATTTGTAGTTCGGCAGCAGCGGATTGTCCGGCCGAAACAGGCGGCCGATGGCAGTCGCGTGATGAATGGATATATAAAAATCCGTGTAGTCGCCGATATGCGCGGGAACGGAAAACACCGCCTCGTTTTGCGGCACCAGGCATTTTTTCAGCAGCGCTTCGTGCGCCGATCCTTGCAACATGGCCAGAAACAGCTCGCGGCGCAACGCGTTGAGGACGCGAGGCCCGAGCCCCATGAGTGAATTCAAGGAGTCCATGCTGCCGGCGGAAACGCCTGCGGCGGCATCGCCCGTGAACAGCTGCGCGTCCGCGAGCGCACAAAGATCAATGATCTGATCGCCGATCGCCACGCCGCCGCGATAGCTTTCCGCGGACCGCTCACGCCGGAACACGCTGAACGGGAGGTTTTGAAGCGGGAATGCGCATCCGCTTTGATTCGCCGATGCCAGCCAGCTGCGAGCCTCGGGGTCGTGCGTCAGGTCCAGCGACGGTATGGTCACGGTTTGGCCGGATCGAAGCGTTTCTTCAGTCCCAGCCAGTGGCTCAAGTAGTCCCGCTGCAAGGGCGGCGTGCCGTGCAGAGCACCGTGGCTGGGTTTCAGCACGCTGCGGGATTCGAACATGAAAGCCATGGTATCGCCGATGTGGACGGGCACCGACGTGTCGGCGGCGCTCGCCTTGTCGAATGAGGCGGCGTCGGGCCCGTGTCCGCTCATGCAGTTGTGCAGCGACGACCCGCCGGGCACGAAGCCGGCACTTTTTGCATCATAGACTCCGCAGATCAGGCCCATGAATTCATTGGCGACGTTGCGGTGAAACCACGGCGGCCGAAAGGTATTTTCCATCGCCAACCAACGGGGCGGAAAAACCACGAAGTCAATGTTGCTGGTGCCTGCGGTATCGCTCGGTGAATGCAGCACGAGGAAAATCGACGGATCGGGATGATCGTATGACGTTGAGCCCATGGTATTGAAGCGCCGCAGGTCATACTTGTAGGGCGCGTTGTTCCCATGCCAGGCCACCACATCGAGCGGCGAATGATCCATCTTTGCGGCCCATAAGTGGCCGCCGAATTTTCCGATCAAATCGCAGCCGGTCTCGGTATCCTCGTAGCGTGCGACCGGGGTGAGGAAATCGCGCGCGTTCGCCAGTCCATTGGAGCCGATGGGCCCCAAGTCCGGCAATTTGAAGGGCGCTCCGAAGTTCTCGCAAATATAGCCGCGTGCGGCGCCGTCGGGGAGCTCGACTCGAAATCGCAGACCGCGGGGGATGACGCCGATTTCTTGAGGCTGCAGCACCATTCGGCCGAGCTCCGTGTCGAGCAGCAGCGCACCCTGCTGCGGCACGAGCAGCATCTCGCCGTCCGCATCGTAAAAAAATCGCCGCCGCATCGGGCGGTTCGCAGCATATAAATAGATGCCGCAGCCCGCGTGAGCTTCCGGCGATCCATTGCCGGCAATCGGGACAAGACCTTCAATGAAATCCGTGGGCGCGGTCGGGATCGGCAACGGATCCCAGCGCAGCTGGTTGGGCGTCGCAGATTCTTCACGCCGCTCATCCAAAGCCGGATGCGCGAGGCGTTCGAACTCATGATGCGTTACCGCCGGACGAATGCGATATAACCAAGAGCGTCGATTCATGGCGCGCGGCGCGGTGAACGCCGTGCCCGAAAATTGTTCCGCGTACAAGCCGAAAGGACACTTCTGCGGCGAGTTGCGGCCCTTCGGCAGCGCTCCTTCCAGCGCTTCGCTGGCGAATTCGTTGCCGAAGCCGCTCATATACTCGTCGGGAGGGGGTGCGTTCACAGCCTCATTCTATGACACTGTGAGCGCAACTTTCACGCCGTAGAGCCGAGATGCTCCTAGGCAGCGGGCGGCAGCGAACCGCGCTCGCGGAGCGCGGCCGCCAAGGACACGTCCGACTCCACCTCGTTGATCCTGGGGTCGTCCTGATGGTGCGGACTCAGGAAATCCAGCAGTTGCTTGCCGCTGGCGGCATTGGTGGCGACCACCTTGAGCGCAGCGAGCGTCGGCGTTGCCAAAATGATGCCCGCGATTCCCCAAAAACAGCCGCCGAGCCATAAAGCCAGAAACACCAGCATCGGATTCAACTGCAGGCGCCGTCCGACGAGCAACGGCTGCACGAATTGTCCCTCGACCGTGGCGATCGCCAAATACGAGCCCGCAACGGCAACGGCATGACCCAAGCCGTCGAAGGAAATGATGGCCACGATGGTCAAGACGATCAAAGTTGTGGTGGCGCCGGCATAGGGAATGAAGTTCAGAATCGCGGCCATGGTGCCCCAGAGGAAGGGATTGGGCATGCCGCACAACATCATGACGAATCCGGTGACGAGGCCGAGGCCGATATTGATGAGTGCGGTGGTTGCGTAGAAGCGACCGACCTCGCTGCGCACCTTTTCGATCACGGAAAGGATGTGCGCCGATTTCAAATCGCTGGCAAAGGCAGAGGTCATTCTTGCCAGCATCGGTGGACCACCCGAGAGCAAGAAGAGCGTGAGGATGATTATCGTCACGCCCGAGAGCACGAAGGTTCGTGCGCCGTCGAGCAGCATGGCAGGCGCGCTTTCCTGCGCAGCGGGGGCGGGCGCGGCGGCAGGGGCTGCGGCTTGCGCGGGCTGTGGCGCGGCGCCCAGATTGCCCGCGGCATTTCGCAATTCGCCGACGCGCGCCATGAACTGCTCGAAGGGCCTGATCTTCCGCTCGATGAGCCTGAAGGTGTGCGGGGCGGCCGCGAACCATTTCTGCGCGGGCTCCGACATAAAATTTACCAGCGCGATCATGATGCCGAGGATGGCCGCCATGATTACCGCGGCGCCGATGCTTCGGGGGATTTTCCTGCAATGCAAGGCCTCCACCGGGCCGGAAAGCACCAGGAAAATCAGCAATGACAAAGCGACCGGAATGAAAGCGACATGCGCGAAGTAAAGCAGCAAACCGACGGCGCCTGCGACCAGAAGGCGCACGGACGTCACGCGCGATTTTATCTTTTTGAACTCCAGCGGCGTCCCCAATCAGTGCGGGCTGACCCGTGCCAGCCCGTCTGAAGAATTTCTTTTAGATTTCTTTGCGGGTTGGACTCGACTTGTTACCACCGCTCTGCTGGCCGCTGCCGCTTTTGTCTTGCTGGCCTTGATTTTGTTGACCGCCTTGGCCCGGCTTGCTGCCCTGATGCTGCTGCTGGCCGCTTTGGTCCGGGTTCTTGCCCGGCTGACTTTGATTCTTGTCAGTGCTCGGATTCTTATCGGAACCTTGGTTCATGTTCGACATTTGAAAAACTCCTAGGTGTTAGTTACCGCACCACACTAAAACCGCAGGCGCGGCGGCAATGTAGGTCAATATCGGCCAAGCTCGGGGGGTGCAGGCTCAGGCGTTGTAGGATGCCGCCGACAGGTCGACCGCACTGCATTAGCGGTTGCGCCGGCCGCAATATTTGTCATATGAAAGGCGTTGGGCGTGCCGAGCCGCGGATTGTATGCGATCCTTCGCGGGGACAAAAAAATCAGGATTTCAAGGCATGTCACGCGAACAATTTCATTGGGATGATCCGCTGTTGCTGGATGCGCAGCTGACGGAAGAGGAAAAAATGATTCGCGACGCGGCCCGCGACTATGCGCACGGCCAGCTCGCGCCGCGCGTTCTTGAAGCCTTCCGCCGCGAGCATACCGACCCGGGCATTTTCAAGGAAATGGGCGCAGTGGGCCTGCTGGGTGCCACGATTCCAGAGGCGTACGGCGGCGGCGGAATGAATTACGTGAGCTACGGTCTCATCGCACGCGAGGTCGAGCGAATCGACTCGGGATTCCGCTCGATGATGAGCGTCCAATCTTCGCTGGTCATGCTGCCGATTTTCAAATTCGGTACGGAAGAGCAGAAGCAAAAATACCTTCCCCCCATGGCGCGAGGCGAGACCATCGGTTGCTTCGGGCTGACCGAGCCCGACCATGGCTCCGATCCCGGGAGCATGATCACGCGGGCACGCAAAGCCGCGGGCGGCTATCGGCTGTCGGGCGCGAAGACTTGGATTACCAACAGCCCCATTGCCGATGTTTTCGTGGTATGGGCGAAGACCGACGATGAGGTTATTCGAGGCTTCATTCTCGAGAAAGGATGGAAGGGACTCACCACGCCGATGCTTCATGGCAAAGTCGGACTGCGCACTTCCACGACCGGGCAGATTCTCATGGAAGATCTGTTTGTTCCGGAGGAAAACTTGCTACCGGGCGTCAGGGGTCTGAAAGGGCCCTTCACCTGCCTCGATTCGGCGCGCTATGGCATTGCTTGGGGCGCCCTCGGCGCGGCGGAAAGTTGTTGGCACACGGCAAGGCAGTATGTGCTCGATCGCAAGCAGTTCGGCCGGCCACTGGCCGCGAATCAGCTCATTCAGAAAAAACTGGTCGACATGCAAACCGAGATCACGCTCGCCCTGCAAGGCTGCTTGCGCCTGGGCCGCATGAAGGATGATGGTACCGCTTCGGTGGAAATCACCTCGATCATGAAGCGCAATTCCTGCGGCAAGTCCCTGGATGTCGCGCGCACCGCCCGCGACATGCTGGGCGGGAATGGCATCTCCGACGAATACGGCGTGATTCGTCATGTCGTGAACCTGGAAGTTGTGAATACCTATGAAGGCACCCACGATATTCATGCCTTGATCTTGGGCCGTGCGCAGACGGGGATTCAGGCGTTTTCCTAAGGGAACGGATTAGGGGTAGGAGGGGGACGCCGCTCCTGAGACCCGGGGAATGCGGATACTGGGCTTGAGGCCAATTTGCCAGTCCGCATTCACCACCGGTTCGGCACCGATCGTGACCTGGCGGATCGTGGTCTCCTCAGCGCGATCCATGCTCGGATGCCATATCCTAACGTGGTATTCGCCCGGCGGCAGGTCCGAGATCGAGGCCGTCCCGAGCGGCCCTGTCTTGGCGAAAAACGGCGTTTCCGCGACGTAGATGTAGCCGATCATCCAATCGTGGATGTTGCATCCAAGCACGACCACGCCGGGCTTGTCGAAAGTGACGGGCGGCGCGTTCGTTCCGGCATATAAGGGCAACTCGAATTTCTTGGCGGGAGAAAACGAGTAGACCTGGTGGCGGACATTGTCGCTGTTGGGAAATCGCACGGTTGAACCGACGTATACGGGCTTTACGTAAGGCACGAACTGCTTGTCGACCTGATCCACCGCATCCTGCGGAGGCTTCGAATGCTGGGCGTTACGCGGGTCCGCGGCCACGGCCACGATCACGGCGTCTTCGACATTTTTGCCCTTGTGATCTTTCACCGATACATGCAATTCGGCCGGCCGCGCGAGCGTTGCGTATCCAAGAATCAGGGCTGCGATGAGTGTCTTGAGTTTCAAAATTGATAGTTCCACGTTATTTCCGGCATCGAGTCGCCGTAGTTGATGCCGCCCCGAGCATGCGTAGCGAGACGTTGAAATCCGCAGCCGATCAGGCTGTGAGCGGTCAGCGAATATTCCAGGCCGAGCCGTGCGCCGAAGGTCGTGCCCGTCAGTCTATAGGCGTAGGCGCCGGGACCAAAAGTTGGATCCGGCGCGACGGCTTTGGAATTGGCAAAAATGCCGGCCTCGGGTTGTGTCGTCGAGACGACATCGCCATACCTCGCGAGAGATCCCAACGTCAGCGACACTCGGTCGCTCACTAAATATTCGGCTCCGATCCTCAAGCTCTGGCCGTGCCGACTGAATACATCGCTCGACACGCCGTATCCGTCGGTTTCTGCGGGCGCCGCCCGGCGGCGTTCAAACGCGTATTTCGCCCAAAGATTCCAACGTTGATCGAGGCGTTTGCCTGCTTCCAATGAAGCGGCATACAGCGTCGCGTCGCGGTAACGATCGTCGTACTCCACCCGCCCGGCGGAAATTGCCGCCCGGCTCCAGAAAGCGAAGGCACCCAAGCCCCACTTCTTCTTGAGGGAAAGCATCCCCTCAATGGAGGCGTTGTTGAGACCCGAGAGGTGATCGTAGATCTCGCCGGAGACATCGCTGCCGGCAGACAAACTGAAACCACCGCCCAAGAGCAATTGCTGCTGCAGGGATACGTCGGCCTGCGCGCGTGAGTCAGAGACCACGCTCGCGGCGTTCTCAGCGTTGCCGACGTTGCTGTCGTGGTTCAGCGCGGCCGAGGTGGCCAAAATCCAATCGCTGCGCGCAGTGTGAATTGGCGCACAGAACAACAGAAGTGCCGATAGCGAGGCGCGGATCGGTCGCATGACCACATTATGCAATCTCGGTCGTGCCACCGAGGGGATCTAGGTCGCATCGCAAACCGCAGGTCCAGCACCCGCCCACTCTACGGTCGTTTATGTTCGATGTTGGGCAAAAAAGCCGCCACCATCCCGAGCAATGGCAGGTAGGCGCAGATTCGGTAGACGAATTCGATGCCGTGCTGATCGGCAAGTCCGCCCAACACGGCAGCGCCGATGCCGCCGATGCCGAAAGCAAAGCCAAAGAACAATCCCGAGACCGCGCCAACATTGCCGGGCATCAATTCCTGCGCGAACACGACGATGGCGGAGAAGGCGGAGGAGAGGATGAAGCCGATGATGAACGTCAAAATTCCCACCCACATCAAATCAACGTAGGGCAGGATCAGGGTAAAGGGCGCAATCCCCAGGATCGACACCCAGATCACGCGCTTGCGTCCGATTCGATCGCCCAACGGACCGCCGAAAAGCGTGCCGAGCGCCATCGCGAGCAGAAAGAGGGACAGGTAGAGTTGCGCCGAGCGCACGGAGATATGAAATTTCGCGATCAGATAGAAGCTGAAATAGCTCGTGATGCTGGCAACGTAGAAATATTTGGAGAAGATCAGCAGCACCAGCACCGCAATCGACCATCGCACTCTCGCCGGCGATACCGGGCCCGCCGCGGAAACGTGCGTGCTCTTGGGGCGGTCGATGTGCTGCCGTTTGTACCAGCCGCCGACGCGCGCCAGTACCGCAATGGCGATCAACGCGGCGATGGCAAACCAGGCAAGACTGGGTTGGCCTTGCGGAAGGATGATCCAGGCGGCGAGCAACGGTCCCATGGCAGAGCCGGCATTGCCGCCGACCTGAAATATTGATTGCGCCAGCCCGTGCCGTCCGCCGGAAGCCAGGCGCGCGATGCGCGAGGATTCCGGGTGAAAGATCGCAGACCCGGCGCCAATCAAGGCCGCCGCCGTCAACACGCTGGCGTAATTCGGCGCAAAGGCCAGCGTGACAATGCCGATCAGCGTGAAGCACATCCCCAAGCTGAGCGAATACGGCTTGGGATGTCGGTCGGTATAAATGCCGATGACGGGCTGCAGAAGGGATGCGCAGGCCTGATAGGTGAGCGTGATGCTGCCGATCTGCACGAAGCTCAGGTGGAATTCTCCCTTGAGCAAGGGGTAAATCGCCACGATCAACGACTGCATCATGTCGTTGAGGAAGTGCGAAAAGCTCAGGGCGCCCAGTAAATTGAAGCGAGTCGCGACCGCGGGGGCGATCGGCGAATCCACCGCGAAACTTTTTGCCATGCTTGAACTGATCCCGAGTGCAAATACTCTGCACGTCTAAACCGCTTACCCTACTAGCTACTTCGTTGCCTGTCCTGAGAGAATGCACCGATGAACCGCTTTGAAATGCCTGCCTTTCTGCGCGATGTCGTCACTCGATGGGACGTGCTGGCATTCATCGTAGTCATTGGGCTGGTGGTCTTTCTGGGCGAAACCTCACGCGGCCTGTTCGCACCGCTCAGTCAGCTGCAGTTATCGCCGATCAGCCTGGATCCCTGGCATTTGCCGGAATACGCCGCGCGCACGACCTTCCGGATGTTTGCGGCCCTTGCGCTATCGCTGCTCTTCACCTTGACTTATGCCACGTGGGCGGCGAAGAGCGAGCGGGCCGGCAAATTGCTGGTGCCCATCCTGGATATCCTGCAGTCAGTGCCTATTTTAGGTTTCATTTCCATTACAGTCGTGTTCTTCATGTCGCTCGCGCCGGGTCGCGTGCTGGGCGCCGAATTCGCGGCGATTTTCGCCATTTTCACCAGCCAAGCCTGGAACATGGCCTTCAGCTTTTATCAGTCCTTGCGCACCATACCGATCGAGCTGGCCGAAGCCGCCGAATCCTTCCGGCTCTCTCCCTGGATGCGCTTCTGGCAGCTGGAAGTGCCCTTCGCCATGCCGGCGCTCATCTGGAACATGATGATGTCGATGTCCGGGGGCTGGTTCTTTGTCGTGGCTTCGGAGTCCATCAGCGTCGGTCACACGACCGTGGCGCTGCCGGGCGTCGGGTCGTACATCGCCCTCGCCATCGAACAGAAAAATCTGGTCGCCATCGGCTGGGCGATCGCCACCATGTTGATCGTGATTCTTTTATACGATCAGCTGATATTTCGGCCGCTGGTCGCGTGGGTGGATCGATTCCGCGTGGAGCAAGAGCCGGGAGCCCGGGTTCCGGACTCTTGGGCGCTGACCATGATGCGACGCTCGCGGATCATTCAGGCGGCCACCGTGTTTTTCCATTCCGCCGTCATGTTGACCAGCCGCGCCATCAAGCGTCGCGATGATGCACCACCGCGGCCGGTGGCGCGCGGTCCGAAGCGATCGCTCGATTGGTTGTGGGTGTCGCTGATCGTCGCGGCCTTGATACTCGGGCTTTGGCATATCGTTGTGGTGCTCATCAAGAACACGCCCGTGCGGGAAGCCCTGGAAGTGTGCGGCTTGGCGGCGATTACGATGCTGCGCGTGTTTGTTTTGATCGCGCTCGCCAGCTTGATCTGGGTGCCGATCGGCGTGTGGGTGGGAATGCGGCCGCGCGCCACGCAAATCGTGCAGCCCATCGCGCAGTTCATGGCCGCATTCCCCGCCAATTTGCTGTTCCCGATCGCGGTGTACGGAATCGTCCGATGGAAGCTGAACCCCGACATTTACCTCAGTCCGCTCATGATTTTGGGAACTCAGTGGTACATTCTGTTCAACGTGATCGCCGGTGCTTCCTCGATACCGGCGGAAATGCGCTATGTGGCGGACAATTTCCGCATCAAGGGCTGGCTGTGGTGGCGCAAGGTCGCGTTACCGGCGGTTCTGCCGTTCTATGTGACGGGCGCCATTACCGCCTCGGGTGGGTCTTGGAACGCGGCCATCGTCGCGGAATTGGCGACCTGGGGAAATACGCAAATCGAGGCGCGCGGCTTGGGTTCCTACATCGCTGAGGCGACTACGGCCGGAGACTTTCACAAAATCGTATTGGGGATCGGAACCATGAGCTTCTTCGTGGTTGTGATCAATCGGCTTTTCTGGCGCCCCTTGTATTACTACGCCGAACGCAAATATCGGCTTACCTAGGAGCCTGTCTGAGTATTCAACGTGGCCGCGATCATGGCAAATTTCGCTTCAAGCGAGGCGGAGCCGACGCGGTTGGGTTAGATCCCAATGAGGGGGCGACAACAATGCCTGAAGCGAAATTTGCCCGATCCCGAAGGGTTGGCAGCGGGAGAGGCGTCTGCGGTGTTGCGCGGCTTGGCCGTGGGGGCCCGCCACGGCCTTGGTCGCGCGCCTGGCATCCGCTCTCTCGCGCTGTCAACGCGGCTCACGCTGAATACTCAGACAGGCTCCCAGGGGTTCGGCATGAATAACTCTCCCCTGTTGCAGTGCACCGATGTCCGCAAGGCATTTCCAAAGCCGGACGGCGCGGAGCTGCTGGTATTGCAGGGAATGAATCTCGAACTGCGCGAAGGGCAAATTGTGGGGCTCTTGGGCAGATCCGGGTCGGGAAAATCCACGTTGTTGCGTTTGATCGCGGGCCTCTCCGAGCCCAGCGCCGGGGATTTGCAATACCTCGGAAAACCGATCGCCGGTCCTGCGCCCGGCATTGCCATGGTCTTTCAGAGCTTTGCGTTGTTTCCCTGGCTCACGGTCTTTGAGAATGTGGCACTCGGGCTCGAGGCCCAGCGCATGTCGCGGGCGGAAATCCGCAAGCGTTCATTGGCGGCCATCGATCTCATCGGGTTGGACGGTTTCGAATCCGCATATCCGCGGGAATTGTCCGGCGGCATGCGTCAACGCGTGGGCTTTGCCAGAGCCTTGGTGGTTCATCCGAATATCCTGTTGATGGACGAACCGTTCTCCGCGTTGGATGTGCTGACGGCGGAGACTCTGCGCACCGACTTTTTGGATTTGTGGGCGGAAGGCCGTATGCCCATCAAGGGCGTCATCTTGGTGACCCATAACATCGAAGAAGCCGTACTGATGTGCGACCGGGTGCTGGTGTTCGGCAGCAATCCGGGGCGGATCTTGAGTGAGATCAAGGTGACTCTGCCGCAGCCGCGAAACCGCCTGGACCCGAGTTTCCGCGAGCTGGTGGAACGCATCTATGTCGAAATGACCGCACGGCCGACGAGCGGGGCGCCGGGGCGCAAAGAGAACTTCCCGGGATTGGGAATCGGCAGCATCCTGCCGCATGTGTCTTCCAACCTGCTCGCCGGATTGATGGAAGCGGTGGCCGCCGCGCCCTTCAACGGCAAGGCGGACCTGCCCGAGATTGCTTCGGACCTCACCATGGAGATCGATGAGCTCTTCCCGGTTGCGGAAACGCTGCAAATGCTGCGCTTTGCGGAGCTCGAGGGCGGCGATATCAAGCTGACCGAAGACGGCTTGGCCTTCGCGCACGGCGCGCTCGACGAGCGCAAGCGCGTCTTCATGCGCCATCTGATGACTTATGTTCCGCTCGCCGCCCATATCCGGCGGGTATTGGACGAGAGGGCTTCGCATTCCGCGCGCAGGAGCCGCTTTATCGACGAATTGGAGGACTTTATGGACGAGGATGCGGCGGAACAGAGCCTGCGGGCGGCAGTGAGCTGGGGCCGATACGCGGAGGCCTTCGCTTATGATGACGAGAATGCCATGTTCAGTCTTGAGAATCCGACTTAAAATGACGCCATGACCGAGATGGCGCCTTATTTGACCCTGAATGTTCCGCCGGATGAAATGGTGAAATACATT
Source organism: uncultured Gammaproteobacteria bacterium (assembly GCA_963721095.1). Lineage (GTDB taxonomy): Bacteria > Pseudomonadota > Gammaproteobacteria > Steroidobacterales > Steroidobacteraceae > Bog-1198. The sequence goes on from CAVRHU010000008.1 coordinate 77,597, forward strand.
CAGGATTTGATGACCCTGCCGCAGGGTGAAATCGCGGCCGGTTCGGCGATGGCGCTGGCGCAGCGCCATTGGGGCGGAGACACACCCCTGGCCCGCGCCGCGCTGCTGCGATGGGGCGCGCTGAACCTCGCGTTTCAAGACAAACGTTTGGAAACCTGGACCGTCGCCCGGGAACGCGATCGCATCCAAGTGCCTGCGGCGTTGGTGGCGGCAGCAGGGATCGCGCCCTTGATCCTGGACAACGAGCGGGCGGTTTTCGACATACCCGCGCTTCTGGACGCTACCCTGGATTTCCAACCCCCAGCGGGTCAGGCCTAAGGCTTTAAGCGTTTCATGACACTCCCTGTCGAGCAAGCGCACAGGCGGCGCTTTGGCGTTCTGCGCACCATTGCGCTGTACAAGCTCGTGAAAGTCATTCTGCTGCTTTTGGTCGCTTATGGGGAGCTGCGCCTGCGCGATGCATCGCTTGCGGCGAAGCTGCTCTCCTGGGCGCAGGCACGGCCCTATGGATTGGAACATCGCGTGATCGCCCAATTGCTCGAGTGGTTCAGCGGGCTCAGTGTCTCGCGCGTTCACCTGTTTCGGATTGTGACGCTGGTTTATGCAGCGGTTTTCGCGGTGGAAGGCATCGGCTTGTGGATGGAAAAGCGATGGGGGGAGTGGCTGACGACCATCATCACGGCTTCACTCATCCCGCTCGAAGCCTGGGAGATCGCCTTGCGGCCGACAATCGGCAAGCTTTTGATCCTGCTCGCGAATGTGGCCGTCGTCGCCTACCTGGTGTGGCATGTCCGAAAAACGCAGGCGTCCCGCGATTTAGCCATTGTGAAATGATCTTCATCTCGGCTCAAAGGCCGGTTTCCGTCGTATTCTCGCAGCGCTTTAGCCCCACACCACGTTTGGAGATCTCATGAAGAAGTCCGCGACCCTGATTAGCACTGCCTTGTTGACCTTCGGTCTCGCTGCCGCCTCGATGGCCGCTGATGCGCCGAAGACCGGTACGCCGGCGGCTGCCGACAGCTCTGCGCCTGCACCGAAGGCGAAGGCTCACAAGACGAGCAGCAAGAAGCACAAGAAATCGGCCACTGCTTCTACGGCAACCAAGTAATATTATTGGTATAACGCCCCGACCGCTTCACGGCGGCCGGGGCGTTTTTTTTTAAGCTAACGGCGGACACATGGATTTCATAGTTGCGGTCAAGGCGTTGATACTGGGGGTCGTGGAAGGTTTGACGGAATTCCTGCCGGTGTCGAGCACCGGACACCTGATCGTCGTCGGCAGCCTTCTCAATTGGAACGATGAGAAAGGCGAGGTTTTCGAAATCGTCATCCAATTTGCCGCCATTTTGGCGATCTGTTGGGTGTATCGGCAGCGGCTTTGGACGGTGGTCACGACGCTGCCGCGCGAGCGCCGATCCCAGCTTTTCACCTGGAATCTCGTGCTGGCATTTCTACCGGCTGCCATCTTGGGCGTCATATTCATCAGCACGGTCAAAAAGTATTTGTTCGCGCCGGTGCCGGTGGCCACGGCGTTCATCGTCGGCGGCATCTTGATTTTGCTGATCGAAGGCCGCAAGCGCGCCGTGCGCGTCGAAAACATCGACGCGGTCAAGCAGCCGGATGCGCTGTGGATCGGCATCGCGCAGACTCTCTCCATCATCCCCGGTACTTCCCGCTCGGCGGCGACCATCATGGGGGGCTTGTTGCGCGGTCTGTCGCGTCCGGCCGCCACCGAATTCTCGTTTTTTCTCGCCATTCCGACGATATTCGGTGCGACCGTGTTTCAACTATACAAGGCGCGCGATTTATTGGATGTCCATGATCTCGCGGTGATCGGCGTCGGCTCCATTGCCTCGTTCATCAGCGCGATGATCGCGGTGCGTGCCTTGCTGCGCTATGTCAGCGCCCATAATTTCAAGGTGTTCGCCTGGTACCGAATCGCGTTTGGTTTCGTCATTCTCGGCACGTGGTATTTCGGCGTGGTGAAGTGGTGAATACGTTTTTCCCGCAGGCCGGCGATGTTGCGCATCTGATTCAGGTTGCGTTGACGCCGATTTTTTTGATATCGGCGATCGGGGTCACGCTCAACGTTTTGACCAGCCGCCTGGCGCGGATCGTCGATCGGGCGCGCACCATGGAGAATGAGTTGTGCAGGCCCGATTACCAGGCCGGCGGGCGGGACTTGCACGTGGCGTTAGGTGTGCTGGCGCGCCGTGCGCACTACATCAATGTCTCAATCACCTTGATCACGCTCTCGGCGCTGTTCATCGCATTGGTGGTGGTCATGCTGTTCGTCAATGCGTTCGCGCACTGGGAGCTGTCGGCATTCATCGCCATTATGTTCATCTTGTCGATGCTGTCCTTCGCGGCCGCCTTGACCTCCTTCCTGATCGAAGTGCGCATCGCCACCACGACACTGCGCATCGGCATCGAAGCCGCCTCGCGCAACAGCTAGCTCGCTCAGGGTGTTCGCGCCACAGCGCCGAAGTCTAGTGAGCGGCGCGCTCGCGCACCGGGATCGGCACGTTGCACAGATCGATTTTGCCGGCGGCCACCTTGAAAAACTCTTCCGGACGGTTGCGGCGCGATTCGATCAGCGCCGTAAAGGTCGGCGTATCGGTACGGATGACTTCGAGGTTGGATCGTTCGGCGGGGGGCACATCCGCCGCCACGCGAATCGACTTGATCGGCAGCGGTTTTTCGGTCTTGCTATAAAAGCCCATCTCCAAGCTGCCGCGCGGCAGCCCGGAAAGCAACTCGACCCCTTTCATGACCCTGCCAACCAGCGCGACGTTTCGGTCCAGATGCCGCGGGGCGTGGCCGATCACGACGTACATTTCCGCGCCGCTGCCGCTTTCCGCGTCCAAATCGCGTCCCACCCCCACCATGCCGTAGCAGTGCGCGAGCCACACCTTGTGCAATGCGGCTGAGCGCGCGACGGGCAAGCTGTTGGAGAAGCCGACCTCCGGCGCGTAGACATCGCCATCCGGCAGAGGGGTGAAGGCCATGTGCGCCGGCAAGGGCGAGTCGAACTCCGGCGCTACTTTGCCGATTCCCTTGGGCAGGGGATGCCGGTTCTCGGGGTCGCCCCATTGTGCGACGTAGTTATCCTGCTCGCGAATCACGGACAGGCCGTTGAAATATCCCGCGCGCGCCAGAGTCTTTATGTTGGCCACATGCAGCGGGGCAAAGGCGGGGGCCAGTTCGATGACCACCCGGCCTGTGGGAAATTCGACGTACAGGGTGTTTTCTGGATCCAACGGGCGCCAGTCCGACGGGCTGGAAGCCGCGAGAACCTCCGCCATGCTCGGCTTTTTGGCCGCCAGCGCAGGATGGCACAAAATTATCAGCGCGGTGGGTATTAAAAATCTAAAATTGCGGTTCATGGATCCAGTATTGCACAAAACTCTCATCAGCTGCCCAGGGGGCGAAATGCGCCGCATTGTGTTGTGTTGCCTCGCGTTGCTCATGGCCGAATTGCATATGGCGCCCAGCTATGCGCAAGGCTATCCCGGCGGCGGTATTCCGCCCATCACCGGCAGCGGCGGCAGGACGCAGCAGCAGGAGGAAATTCCATCCGCGCCGCCGGAGGTCAAGCCGGAAAAGGCGGCCGCCAAAGCCTATACGGCGGCCATGAAGAGCATGCAGAAGGCGCATGAGTTGGAAGAGACGATTGCGAAGGCAACCGACCCGGACAAGAAAGCCAAGGCGCAATCAAAACTGGACGATACCTACGGCAGAGCGCTGGAGGAATTCACCGAGGTCCTGCGCAACAAGAACGATATGTACGACGCATGGAACAAGATCGGTTTCATTCATCTGCACTTCGGCGCCTACCGCGAGTCCGTCGATGACTACAATCACGCGTTGGCACTGAAGCCCGACTTGCAGGAAGCGATCGAACATCGCGGCGAGGCCTACATGGGTACGGACCACCTGGACGAAGCGAAGGCTGCCTATATGGACCTGTTCTTCCATGCGCGGCCGCTCGCGGATCAAATGATGGTCACCATGCAGTCGTGGCTGCAAAGTCACCGAGCGTCGCCGAACGGCGTGCGCCCGGAGGATATCGACGCCTTCGATAAGTGGCTGCAGGAACGCGAGGGAATCGCGAAAACCACCGCAGCCAACTAGCTTTTCGGGACTGTGAGTTCGAGCGGTTCGGCCCTTCACACAGGACACTCAAGCTCACGGTGCTCGTGAGGTCTAGGTGGGGCGGGAGGTCAACTCGTCGATCTTCGCGCGCAATTCCGCCACGGCTTGCTCCAGCGCGCCGATCCGCTGACTCAAGGAGGGGCCGCCGCCGGCATTGGCTTCAGTGCTCGAAGTTTGGGTGGTTTCGGCCTCGGCCTCGGGCTCGGCGACGGACTCCATCGCGCCCGAGAATAAATGCGCATAGCGCGATTCGCGGGCGCCCGGCGCGCGCGGCAGCCGGGCAATAAAAGGCCCATCCTCGCGCGTCATCAGGCCTTTCAAGGTTGCTTCCACCTCTCCGGCATCTGCGAATTCGCACAATCGATTGGTGCGCGAGCGCAGTTCGCCCGGCGTTTGCGGGCCGCGCAGCAGCATCACACAAATGACGCCGAGTTCCTGCTTGGTGAACTTCAGGGAGCCGAATTCGGTGTTGCAGAAGCGATGCTTGTACTTCGTGACCCGGCCGCCGTAGCCCGCGGATTTGTCGCTGACCATGTATTTTTTCATCAGCGAATCTACCGATTGCTGAACTTCGGATTCGCTCAACTCGAGCACCGGCTCGCGGTTGGTTTTCTGATTGCAGGCATTGGTCAGGGCATTCAAAGAAAGCGGATACTGGTCGGGAGTGGTAATTTCCTTCTCGATCAGGCAACCGACGACGCGCGCCTCGTTTGGCGTAAACACAATATTCATGACGGCTTCCAACTCGGCGCAGGTTGATCTACCGTAGCGCCCTGTTCTTCAGAAAAACGACAGGATAGCCGGAAATGAAAACCCAAGCCGCTGTGGCAACCGCAGCCAAGAAGCCTCTTGAAATCATCTCGGTGGATTTGGACGGGCCGAAAGCCGGCGAAGTGTTGGTGGAAATCAAAGCCAGCGGTGTCTGTCACACGGACGAGTTTACCCGTTCGGGAGCGGATCCTGAGGGATTATTTCCCGCCATTCTGGGCCATGAAGGCGCCGGAATCGTGGTCGATGTCGGTCCGGGCGTGTCCTCGGTACGAAAGGGCGATCACGTGATTCCTCTTTACACACCCGAGTGCCGGCAATGCAAATCCTGCACCTCGCGCAAGACCAATCTGTGCACCGCAATTCGCGCAACCCAGGGCAAAGGGTTGATGCCGGACGGGACCAGCCGTTTTTCAATCGGCAAAGACCTGGTGCATCACTACATGGGCTGTTCGACCTTCTCGAATTTCACCGTTCTGCCGGAAATTGCGGTGGCAAAAATCCGCGAGGACGCGCCTTTCGACAAGGTGTGCTACATCGGCTGCGGCGTGACGACGGGCATCGGCGCGGTGATCAACACCGCCAAGGTGGAAGCGGGCGCCAATGTGGTGGTGTTCGGACTGGGCGGCATTGGTTTGAACGTGGTGCAGGGTGCGCGCCTGGTGGGCGCGAATAAAATCATCGGCGTCGACTTGAACCCCAAGCGCAAAGCGCTGGCCGAGAAGTTTGGCCTGACGCACTTCGTCAATCCCAAGGAGGTCGGCGGTGATCTGGTGGCGCACTTGGTCGCCCTCACCGACGGCGGCGCGGATTACAGCTTCGAATGCGTGGGAAACGTTGATCTGATGCGCCAGGCTTTGGAGTGCTGTCATCGCGGTTGGGGCGTATCGGTCATCATCGGGGTCGCCGGGGCCGGCAAGGAAATTTCCACCCGGCCCTTCCAACTGGTGACCGGAAGGGTATGGAAGGGCACCGCCTTCGGCGGCGCGCGCGGGCGCACCGATGTGCCGAAGATCGTCGATTGGTACATGGATGGCAAGATCAACATCGACGATCTCATTACGCACAAAATGCCCCTTAACGACATCAACCGGGCATTCGATCTGATGCATTCCGGCGAATCGATCCGCAGCGTCGTCCTGTTCTCGTGAACGATTTGGTTCTGATTTCGGAGCATGCCTGCTACGGCGGCGTACAGCGCTTCTATCGGCATGAGTCGGGCGAGACGCGCGGCCCCATGAAATTCTCCGTCTATCTGCCGCCGCAGGCCAAATCGGCCAAGGTTCCCGTGCTGTATTTTCTATCGGGACTAACCTGCACCGAAGAAACCTTTTGCATCAAATCGCATGCGCAAATGTACGCCTCGCAACTCGGGCTCATGCTCATCTCTCCGGATACGAGCCCGCGCGAGCCGCGCATTCCGGGTGATGCCGATCACTGGGACTTCGGATTCTCGGCCGGGTTTTATCTGGATGCGACGCAGGCACCCTGGTCGCAGAACTATCATATGTACAGTTACGTCGTACGGGAATTACCGCAGATCGTTGCGGCACACTTGCCCGCGATCCCGGGCGCAACGGGTATTTTCGGCCACTCCATGGGCGGCCACGGTGCATTGACCCTGGCGCTGCGCAATCCGTCGCTGTACAAGTCGGTATCCGCGTTCTCTCCGATCGCCGCGCCGATGCAATCGCCCTGGGGAAAGAAGGCGTTTACCAATTACCTCGGGCCGGACACGGAAACCTGGCGCACGCACGATGCCACGGAATTGGTGGCTCGGCGGCCCTATCCGGGCCCCATCCTCATCGATCAAGGAACAGCCGATCAGTACTTGGCGGTAGAGCTCAAACCCGAAAAATTCGCGGCGGCGGCGGAGAAATCCGGCCAGCAGCTAACGCTGCGCATGCAGCCAGGCTACGACCACGGCTACTACTTCATCCAAACCTTCATGGCGGATCATTTGAGGCATCACGCGGAACAGCTCGCGCGAGCGCGGTGACTTGACCTTCTAGCGGACCAGAACCTGCGGCTCGGAGGTTATCCGGCCGTCGAAATCCATCCAGACATGCTGCGCAAAATCGTACAGCTTGCAGCGGCGCACCGTGTTCCAGTAATAGCGCCACGTGAAGACTTCGGAGTTGAGCCTTTCGTCCAAGGTTGCCGCGAGTTTCGCCTGGGCTTCCTTGAGTCGGTAGAGCGGAATTCCCATGTTCACATGATGCGCGCCGTGCTCGAGAATGTAGTGGATCAAGCCATCGAGCGGGCGAATGAGCTTGATGTGCACGGTGGTGGTCGCGTACCCGGCGTTGGCGGTCCATTGGTCGCGCCGTTCATACCAAGCAACGCGCGGATGCGTGTGCTGCACATAGATCACGAACCCCATGAGGCAGTTCCAAATGCAGAACGGGATGACGAAGCCGAAAATCAGCAGCGACCAGATCGACTTTCCACTGTAGACACCCCACAGGACCAAGCCGCCGACCCAGAGAGCGCCGAAGCCGGCCACCAACAAGCTGTCCCAGGTGTAGCTGAGGCGGCGGGTCGAAACGTGCTTGCGACCCGGGAAAAACAATTTCTTCCACCACATCTCGATCATGTAGTAGACGCCCTGTCCGAAGCCGCTGCGATAGATCCGCTCCAACAGCCGGCGTATCGCCGGCAATTTCGCGAATTCGGCGGGCGAGTAGGGCGTCCACACGTAGTCGCGCCCTTTCAGGTTGGTGAAGCCATGGTGGGCTAGGTTGTGGCCGATCTCCCAAAGACTGAATGGGGTCAGCGATGGCAAGAAGGCGATTCGGCCGATCCACTTGTTGAGCGTCTTATTGGGCGTGTAGGAGCCGTGACAAGCATCGTGACCGATGACGAACAAGCGGGCGATCCACAGGGCCGCCACCAAGGAGGCAAAAACTCTGATCCACCAAGACTCAACGACCAGCAGGCTGGCAATCGCAACGCCCAGCACCAGCCAGTCGAGCAGGAACCAAATGATCGGCGTGGCAACGCCCGGCTTCACCGCGAACGGCTGCAGCAGCTTCTGAAACCGGAAACGCGATTTATCGGCGGGCAGCGGCGCCGCGGACTGTACCTCGGGAGTGGAATCTTCTGATTCAGGAAGCGGAGATGTTTGCACTCAAAGTCCCGTCTGCGCGTGGATAGGTGAACTTCTTATTATACTCCGAGAATGCTAATGCGCACGGACTTGCGTCAGGCGGTTTCCGCGTCCGGCCACAGCAAAACCCCTAAATGCTCGCATGCCTCGATTAGGGCGGTCGCCGCTTCACGGGTGCTGGCATCGAGGCGCCTATCATGGGTTAGGAGCCATGTCAGTCTCGCCCGGCGCGAACGAGCGGACGGTTCGCTGTCGAAAAGTGCCGGGAACAGGCCCAATGCGTCGACAAATTCGCGCATTGCCGCCGTGGACGGGGCGTTCGGGGCCGGGGTGAGCAACAGCTTCAGCCAGGTCACGCAGCGCTTGGCGAGCCCGGCTCGTGTCAGACCAAGTCCCGTGCGGCGGCGCGACTCACCGTCGGCCAGCGAATCGGCGAGGTTGCGGTAGCGCTCAATGGCCGACTCGTCGGCGGCCACAGATGGGCTGGCGTCGGAGAGGATGGCCCGAAGCACATCCCCCAACAACAGTGAAAGCGACTCGGCTAGAAATCGCTGACACTGTTCTGCGTCCGGACGCGAAAGCTGATCCCAGGAGAGCGGTCCTCCTATTCGTCGGGCGTTCGGCGACTTAGACATGACTCCCAGTGTAGCGGCTCCATAGCCCATCGCAACTGTCTCAAAGTGCGACCGACATCACTGACTGAAGAATACCCCCGCAAAATGCGTCCGCTTTGCCGCTCCGGCGCCGGGCGCGGGAAAAATTTAATGATTGCAGATGTATGATGCGCGTGATTGCACGCCAGACCTCAACTTGCTCCCGGTATAGCCCGCTCCCTGGCGCGAGGAGTTCGCCGTATCGTGGCCGGCAATGCCGGAATGATGACTGGTCCCGGGACCAACACGTATTTGCTGGGTGAGAGTGAGATCGCGGTGCTCGATCCGGGTCCCGATGAGGCGCCGCACCTCAAGTCCATTCTTGAGGCCGCCGGTGCACCCATTCGGTGGATCATCGCCACTCATACCCATCGCGATCACTCGCCGCTGGCGGCCGAGCTTGCGCGCCGCACCGGTGCAACGATCATCGGATTGCCGCCGCCTCACGATGGGCGCCAGGATGAAAGCTTTGTACCGCAGCGTCAGCCGGCGGATGGCGAGCGGTTGGTGCTGGGGGATTTTGAAGTGACTGCGATCCACACGCCGGGGCATGCGTCGAATTGCGTCTGTTATTTCCTGGCGCGCGAGCGCCTTCTGATCACCGGCGATCACGTGCTCGAGGGCGTCTCCCCGGTGATCTTGCCGCCCGATGGCCATATGGGCGAGTACCTCAATTCGATCGATAAATTGTTTGCCTACGACTTCGAGAAAATCGCTCCGGGTCACGGCGATGTCATGGATCAAGGCAAGAAAGTGCTCGAGGCGCTGCGCGCACATCGCCTGGCGCGCGAGGATAAGGTTCTGCGTAACCTGGGCAAGTTGCAAGACGCCAGCCTCGATGCCCTGATTCCGGCCGTCTACGATGATGTGCCTGCAGACCGCCACTCATGGGCGCGGCTGACACTGCAGGCGCATCTGATCAAATTGGTTCAAGAGGGCCGCGTCAGCGAGCTGAACGGAATCTGGCGCCTGCGTTCATGAGCCCCCGCCTAGCCGTTTCGCTGCGCGCCGCGAGCGTGCGGCGTGGCGACAAATGGGTGCTGCGCGCGGTGAGCTGGCAGATCAAGCCCGGCGAGCGCTGGGTGTTGCTGGGTGAGAATGGCGCCGGCAAGACCCAATTGCTCAAACTCTTGAGCGGCGATATTTGGCCGACACCCACCGGCACACGCACCGCGATGCGTTGCTACCTTGCCGGGAGGCGGACGGTCGAGCTTCTCGATGCAAAGCCACGCATTGCCTACATAGGCGGTGAGCGCCAGGACAAGTACGGCCGCTACGGGTGGGATCTGCGCGCGCGGGACGTGGTGGCCACCGGCCTGCACAGGACCGATCTGCTGCTCTCGCCGGTCACGCGTACTGAAGCCGGAGAGGTGGCCGCGATGCTGCGAGCCTGCGGTATTGCGCGGCTGGCCGCGCGGAAATTCCTGTCCCTGTCCTACGGGGAGAAACGCTTGGTATTGCTGGCGCGCGCATTGGTGCAGCAGCCGGACTGGCTGCTGCTCGATGAGGTTTACAACGGCTTGGACGGCGAGTATCGCCGGCGAATCGACGCGGTGCTGGCGGCGGCGCGTGCCAAGGGTCAATCGTGGATTGCGACGGCGCATCGCGCGACGGACATCCCGGCAGGAACGCGATTTCTGATCGAGCTATCCGGAGGCCGGATACGGCAGACCAAACGATTCTCGACCGCCGACCAGGCGCGCTTGCGCGCACGCGCGGGGGAGTCTTTGCCGCGCGCTTCGCGCCGCGGTGAGCGACGGGTGCCGAGCCCGGCGGCGCACGGCCGGATGCTGCTGCGACTCAGCAACGTCGATCTGTATGTGGGCTACCGGCCCGTGTTGCGCGAGGTCAACTGGCGGTTGCGGCAAGGCGAACATTGGGCCGTTTTCGGTGCGAACGGCGCCGGCAAATCCAGTTTTCTGAAACTCCTGTACGGCGATTTGGCCCCTGCGCTGGGTGGGAGAGTCGAGCGCGCCGGCTGTCCCGCCGGCACGTCCATCTTTGAGTGGAAGAGGCGCGTGGGCTACGTATCGCCGGAATTGCAAAGCGACTACGCATTGGACGTCGACCTGATGCAGCTTGTCGCGAGCGGGCGTCATTCGAGCATCGGCCTGGCGGCGCCGATGGCGGCAGCCGACGTGAAGAGCGCGCTCTATTGGCTGTCGTTCTTCAAATTGCGCAGTGTCGCGAGCCGGCGCCCGCGCGAGTTGTCCTACGGCCAACTGCGCCGCGCACTCATCGCACGAGCCATGGCGGCGAATCCAAGAATTCTGTTGCTCGACGAGCCGCTGACGGGTCTCGATCCCGTCCAGCGAGCGGCGATGAAGCGCTTGCTCAATCGCTTGATGCAGCGCCGTGTGACGCTCGTCATCGCCGTACACCATCCAGAGGACCTGCCGATTGCCATGATGCGCGGATTGCATTTACATAAGCGGCTCGCGTCGGTCGAAGATTGTTATTTTGCGACGTAAGCGGCTGCGGAGGCTCGTGGGTGCGGGCGAGACTGCATGCCCTGTACGAAAGGCCACGGAAGAAAGATTATGTTGCGTCTCACCACCACCACGGCGGCTTGGCTTTGCGGCGCGGCAGTCCTCGTAGGGTGCAGCGGATCCGGTTATGCGGTTCGCCCGGTACCGCGCATCGCGGCCGACACGGTGGGCAAACCCGTGAGCGTATTGCAAGAGGCTTTCGGTGAGCCTCGCAAGGTCGACAAGACATCGACAAAGATGGTGTATGTCTGGTTTCTGCCGCAAAAGCCCAAAGAAGGCGCGCCGTCCGGATTCCAGGGTTGCGAGATGGAAGTCACCGTCGATGCCCGTTCACAACGCGTCTTAGGCTATTCCTTGTCGAACATCGGATTCTCGACCTGCGGCGAGGTGCAACGGCGCATCCGCGTGGCGCAGCGCTAACAGCGCAACCGTTTCTCGCTACAATAGGCGGCACAAGCCCGCGGGCGTTTTGCCATCCCAAGGTTCGTCGCCGTTGTTATCCGTTTCAATTCTCTCGCTGCTGATTCAAGCCGCGCTCATCGTGCATGTGATCAGGACCGGACGAAATACCCTCTGGATCCTGGCGATAGGGTTGTTGCCGGGAATCGGTTCGCTCGCGTATGTCGTGGCCGAGGTTCTGCCGGACCTGTTCCGCGGCCGCGCTGTGCGCCGGGCTAAAACGGGTATCGGACGCATGATCGACCCGAATCGCGACTTGCGCCGTGCCACCGCGGAAGTGGAAATATCCGGCAATGTCGATGCCCGCCGGCGGCTCGGGGAAGAACTGTTCGAACGGGATCAGTTCGACCAAGCGATCGAGGTGTACCGCGGCGGCCTGAAGGGAATTTTCGAGTACGATCCGACGCTGCTGTTGGGCCTGGCGAAGGCGCAATTTGCAAAACAGGATTTTGCACAGGCGCGTACGACGCTGGAGTTGCTCGCGCGGCAGAACCCGGAATTCAAGTCGGCCGACGCCCAGCTCCTGTATGCACGCACTCTCGAGGCCCAGAACTCGCTGCAGGAAGCTGAGCGCGAATATGCACGCATTGCACCCGGGTATCCCGGCGCCGAGGCGCGCTTGCGTTATGGCTTGCTGCTCAAGAAACTCGGCAAGCTCGAGGAGGCGCAGCGGGTGCTGAAGGACCTGCTGGACGGCGCCAAATTGGGTCCGGCGCACTATCGCAGGGCGCAGGCCGAATGGCTGGATCGCGCGCGCCGGGAAGTAGGCTAAAATCCTCACTCCACGGTTCAATTCTCCGCATTGCAGTTTCCTCAAGCTGGAGTTTCCATGCAACGAAGCAATCGCATCGGCCATCTTGGCGTTCTCTCGCTGATGGCCATCATTCTCGCCGCGTGCGCCGGGCAAAAGGAGCCGGCGCAGAAACTCATCGGCGAAATCCAGGCGACTGTTACGGCAGCCTCGGCCGAGGCTGCCAAATATATTCCTGAGCAACTCATGAGTGTTGAGACCCAATTGAGCGCGCTCAAAGGGTCTTTCGACAAGCAGGATTACGCGGCGGTCGTCAGCGGCGCGCCCGCCGTGCTCACCGCCGCCCGGTCGCTCGCCACCGCCGCCGCCGAGAAAAAGGACGATGCTCTGAAGGAGCTCAATGATAAGTGGACGGCGCTCGCCGACAGCGTACCGGGATACCTGACCGCAATCCAAAACCGCGTCGACTATCTGGCCAAGAAGGCGAACAAAAGGGCGGCCGCGGGAATTGATCTCGAGGGCGCGAAAGCGGCCTTGGGCGATGCGATGTCGCTGTGGTCCAAGGCGCAAGCGGCATTTGCCAGCGGCAACCTGGACGAGGCGGTCAATACGGCACAGGACGTGAAGTCCAAAGTTCTACCGCTCGCGTCCCGTGTGAAGCTCGATCTATCCTCAGTGCCTGCCAAGTCCTGAAAAACTGTCCTACAAAGCCAGCGTGCCCTCGCTGACGATGGTTGCAGTGCCGGCGATGTGCGCCGCGACCAGGCTTCCCTTGTCGATCTCGAGGCGAACTCTAACCTGCCCCGGCCGCTTCATCTGGTAGCCCTGGCGGCCGATGAATGTCATGGATTTTCGGCTGAACTGGCCAAGATCCCAGAGGTATGCGGCCAGCATGGCATGCGCATTGCCGCTGACGGGATCTTCCGCAATTCCGAGTGCGGGGCAGAACATACGCGATTCGGTCCATATCTCATCGGAATCGCGATTCACCGCGAACACGAAAAACCCTTCGGTGTTAAGTTCACTGCCCAATGCCATCAGGGTGTCGAAATTCGGCGCGACCTGCTCCAGGTTCCGCGGATCGGCAATCGGCACGAGCAGGCGGCTGCTGCCCTTGCGAACGACGCGCGCGGGCATGACGTCGTGCAATTGGGTTGCGGGTAGTTTCAGGGCCTCCGCAACGCGCAGCGTGGTCTTGAATGGCAGCGGCGCTTCAAGTTCCGGTGCGGTCTGTCGAAATTCGATGACCGACTCCGCGCCCGAGGCTCGCTGTTCGATTTGCGCGCCAACCTCGACGATGCCGACTCCGCAGTGTTGGCGGCAAATACCCAGCGTGCGCCTCCCTAAGGCCAAAAGTACCGCGTGGGCTGCCACCGTCGCGTGACCGACGAAGGGGGCTTCCTTGCGCGAGTTGAAGAAACGCAGTCGCACATCGTGATCCGCCGCGTTTGCGGCGAATACGCAAGCCACCTCGGCGTGAGAGAACTCACGTGCCACGGCAAAAAGGGTGCTTTCGTTCTGTCCATCCGCATCGAGCAGCACGATCGCGGGATTTCCCGTAAAACGGGTCGCGGTGAAGGCGTCTACCTGGAAAATTCGCAATGCCGTCTCCAAAACCGATGGGCGGAGTTTTGCACGCATCGCCCCGGCAGGCTACACTTCGTTGAACCTTGGGGTGGCTTGAAGAAGGCCTGAGACGCGGGACATCGAATTCTCGATGCTGCTCGCGAACCCGTTGAACCTGACCCGGTTAGTACCGGCGTAGGGAGCAGGTATTCATATGCGCGCAGCCGTCGAAATCAGTATGTATCCCTTGACCGGCGAGTATCGCCCGCCGATCCAAGCCTTCATCGATCGCCTCAATACGCATTCCGGCTTGATTGTGAAAACCAACGCCCTGGCCACTCAAATCTGGGGCCCCTTGGATCGAATCATGAGCATTCTCAGCGAGGAAATGACTCGCTCCGCCGGTAATTCGACGCAACTGGTGTTTGTGATGAAGGTGCTGCCGGGCTTGGCACCCGCCGACACGTGATTCACGATCTATCGATGCAGCTCGTGAGTGCCTGGCACGACACGAGCTGGATCGAGCTCATGGCCGCGGTTCTCGCGGTGGCATATCTCCTGCTTGCAATCGGACAGCGCTTGAGCTGCTGGTTCGCGGCCTTCATCAGTTCGGTTCTGTACGTTTGGGTTTTGTTCAACGCACGCCTGTACATGGAGTCGGTGTTGAATGCGTTCTACGCCGCGATGGCGGTGTATGGCTTCTGGCAATGGCAGCATGGCAAGGGGGGAGGCGGATTGACCGTGAGCCGTTGGCCCATTGCACGCCATGGGCTCGCGGCGTTGGCAATCGTTGCGTTATCGCTCGTGACCGCTTTTTTCCTGCGGCGCTATACACCGGCGGCCATGCCATTCCCCGACTCGCTGGTCACGTGGGGAAGCGTGTTTGCCACATTCCTCGTGGCGCGCAAGGTGTACGAGAACTGGCATTGGTGGCTGTTGATCGACTCGGTCAGCATGTACCTGTACTGCACGCGGCATTTGTACGCCACGATGCTCCTCTTTGGGCTGTACCTGATTTTGATCGTAATCGGCATGCGCGAGTGGCGCCGTAGTCTGCTCTTGACGGCCCATGCGGTTGCCTGAAATCGAGCACCTGTGCCGTACCGTGGTGCCGGGCGCGGGAAGCATTGCACTGGAGAATCTCGGTGCAGGGCTGACCAGCCGGACGTTTCGTGCGGTCCGCGATGGCGTTGCCTACACCTTAAAAGTTGCGGCGGAACAGAGCCCGGATTTGGGCCTGGATCTGGCTTGGGAAGTGCGAGTGCTCGAGCGCGCGGCTGCGGCGGCACTCGCGCCATCCTTGGTGTACTGCGATCTTTCGGGTGCGGTTCTACTGTCACGCTGGGCCGAAGGTCGTTCGTGGGCATCGCATGAGGTATCGGCTCCCGCAAATTTGCGCAAGATTGCCGAGCTGTTGCGCCGAGTTCATGCCCTGGCGGTGCCGACGCCGGCGCGGGCAGTGACTCCGCTGCAGTGGATAGAGACGTATGCCGAGGCTTTGTCGCGGCGGACCTCGATCTTGAGCGATTCTGAACTGAGAAGCGCGGCGCTGACCCGTGCGCGCGCACTGGCCAAGCTGCCGGGTGGCGCCGCCGTCGTGTGCCACAGCGATCTGCACGCCATGAATTTGATCGAAGAGGGCGATTCTCTTTTTCTGTTGGACTGGGAATACGCCCACGTCACCGATCCGTTGTGGGACCTCGCGGGCTGGTGCGCCAACAACGATTTCGAAGCGGAACTCCAGCGCAGCCTGCTTACCCGCTATTTCGGCGATGCACCGAATTCCGATCAGTGGCAACGCTTCAGATTGCTGCTGGCGCTTTACGACTACGTCTGCTTGCTATGGAGTCAGCTTTTCTTAGGCATACGGGGTGAGGCGCATGGCCTCGCGCAACGCGCAAGATTGCTCGACGCGCGCCTGCGCGTTGCGGCACACTACGCCGCTTGAAGAGACCCGCGAGGGCACGGCAACGGAGATTTTTGATGGCGCGGATGATTGTGGTGGATCGCGACGGCAAGGAACACGAGATCGAAGCGCAGACCGGCTTGAAGATCATGGAGGTCCTGCGCGAACTCGACTACGGCGTAGCGGCGATCTGCGGCGGTCTGTGCTCCTGCGCCACCTGCCACATTTACGTGGATGAAAAATGGGTTCCGCTGTTGCCGAAACGACAGAGCGACGAACTCGAGCTTCTGAACGAGCTGCCGGACTTTCGCGAGGCGACGTCGCGGCTTTCCTGCCAAGTCGATTTCACTGAAGCCTTGTCCGGAATCAAGGTGACGGTTGCCGCCGATTCGTGATCGCCCTGGGCGCGCAATTTCGTTTGCCGCTGAACTAGCTACGATGGTTTCAACACCCCCCTGGCGAACGCTGTAGCAAGCATCAAAAATCACTGGGCCGACGTTTTTTTATCCGCCTGGCGCTTCACGGCGTCTTGCGCCGCGGCGATCGCCGCAGGATCGCCGAGAAAGCGCCGTGAGACCGGCTGCAACTGCGCATCGAGCTCATAGAGGATCGGGATGCCGGTCGGGATGTTGAATTCCACGATGTCGGCCTCGGACATCATGTCGAGCATTTTAACAAGCGCGCGCAGGGAATTGCCGTGCGCGACGATCAGCACGTCCTTGTTGGCCCGCAGCTCCGGAACGATGCGAGACTCCCAGTAAGGCAGCACGCGCGACAGGGTGTCCTTCAGCGACTCCGCTGCCGGCAGCCAGGTCGGGTCGACGTCGGCATAGCGCGGATCGAAACGCGGATGCCGCGGATCGTCCAAGTCGAGAGGCGGCGGCGGAATGTCGTAGCTGCGGCGCCAGGCCTTCACCTGCGCTTCGCCGTGCTGCTCGACGGTTTGCGCCTTGTTGAGTCCTTGCAATGCTCCATAGTGGCGCTCGTTCAGGCGCCAGCTGCCTTCCACGGGCAGCCACATGCGATCCGTGGTATCGAGGATGATCCAAAGCGTACGGATGGCGCGCTTCAAGACCGACGTAAAGGCGATATTCGGCTCGAGTTTCTCCGCCTGAAGTTCGCGTCCCGCTTGAACGGCCTCGGCGCGGCCCAGGTCGCTCAGATCGACGTCATGCCAGCCGGTGAACAGGTTCTCGACATTCCAGGTACTTTGGCCGTGACGCACCAAGATCAACTTTCCAGGCATTTCTTCACCTCTGGCGGCGCATGGCCGCGGCAAACAATCCGTCAAAAACCGTCGCCAACGCGGAACCCTCGTGGATCTTCACTTGCAACCGGATTCGTCCGCGATCGGCGCGCACCAGCATCTTTTGAAATCTGTCGACCTCGGCATCGGCCGGAGTCTGCAGGCAGGCGCGTATCTCGCCATGAACCGGCTTCAAAAACCGCATGCTCGACTCTTGGATGACGGCTTCGGCGTCGAGCTTGCGCGTGGCGAGAAAGCGTGTCAGCCACGCCCAACCGGTCAAAACCGCGAGCGAATAGAGGCTGCCGCCAAAGGCGGTGCCTTTGTGATTCGCATTGGCGGCGAGCGGGGCGCGCAGGACCAGCCGCGCATCATTCGCCGCCTCAACGACGATGCCCATGGGCTTTGCCAGCATGATTTCCCGATCGATCCGCTCCTGCAAATACTCCGCGCCGAATGCCGTGATTTCAAGCATGTTAGTGAGCGAGCCGTCTCACGGCCTGCAAGGCTACCGAGATCGTCGCGAAGTCCGGCGGCGAGCCGGTGCGCAGGTCCGCGACCAGCCGCTTCAGGGCATCGACGGGCGCGGCATGCCGCGAGAGCCAGTGGTCCACCCGTGCGGCCGGTTCCCGGCCTTTGGATTTCAGCGCCGACAACGTGATGCGGCCTTGCAATGCATACAGATTCTCGCGCAGCGTGCCGCGCGCGACACCCTGCCAATGCCCGTCTGCGGGCAACGATTCGATTTGTTCTTTGATCCAGGTCAGACCGATGCGTTCGCCCAGATCGAAATAGGCCCGGGCGGCGTAGCCTATCCGCACCCGCGCGGTTCTCGCGACTTCGACCAAGTCCAAAGCGCTGTGCAGCTCCTCGAGCGATGCGATGCGTGCGGCCAGCTGTTCCGGCACCTGCTGCTCGATCAATTGCGAGCGCAACGCACTCATGCGCGCCTTTTGCGTGACCCCCAGAACATCGGCCAATTCGTGGAACAGCTCGCCCACTTTGCCGGCATAGCGGGACACGGCTCGTTTGATATCGAGATCGTTGCGCCGGTTCTCCAGCAGCCAGTAGCTCATGTGCCGCAGCAGGCGCGTCGTTTGAATCATCGCCGTGTACTGAACGGAGGCGGCTATCTTGTTATCCAGCGCCTCGATTTGCGCCCAGATGTGGCGCACTGCGAATACCTCGCGGGCGATGCTGTAAGCGCGGGCGATCGCCGCCGGGTCGGCTCCCGTGTCGTCTTGCGCCCGAACCGGAAACACCGGCCCCATGCGATTGATCAAGCTGTTGGTGATCGCGGTTGCAATGATCTCGCGGCGCAAGCGATGCCGTCGTATCCGCTTGGCGAAGCGCTTCTGTACCGGCGTTGGAAAATACCGGTTAAGTTCGGTGGATAGGTAGGGATCTTCGGGTACATCGGAATGAATGAGCGCGTTATAGAGCCAGATTTTTCCATAGCTCAAAATGATGGCCAGTTCCGGACGCGTCAGGCCTTCGCCTGCCTGGCGCCGCTCCGCGATATCCTCATCGCTCGGCAGGAATTCCAGGCTGCGGTTCAAATCGCCGGAGCGCTCGAGAGCGCGGATTACGTACGCGTTCTCGGCCAACAGGATTCGGGTTTGAAATTCACCCAAGCTGATGGCCTGGCCTTGCAAATAGTTATTGCGAAGCACCAGCCCCGCCACCTCGTCGGTCATCTGCACCAGCAATCGATTGCGCGCCGCCTCGGTAATCTCGCGCGCGCGCACCGCGCCGTTTAGGAGGATTTTCAAATTGACTTCGACGTCCGAACAATTCACACCGGCGGAATTGTCGATGAAATCGGTATTGAGACGGCCGCCCCGGCGGGCATACTCGATGCGCCCGAGCTGCGACACCCCAAGGTTGCCGCCTTCGCCGATCACCTTGCAATTCAGTTCCCGGGCGTCGATGCGTACCGCATCGTTGCTGCGATCGCCGACATCGCTATGGCTTTCGCTGCTCGCCTTGACATACGTGCCGATGCCGCCGTTCCACAGCAGATCGACATGCGCTTTCAGTATGGCTTTGATCACCTCGTTCGGCGTGACCTGCGCAGGAAGTTCCAGCAGCGTCTGCGCCTCGCGCGGCAGCGTGAGAGTCTTGGCGGATCTCAGATAAACCCCGCCGCCCTTGGAAATCGCCTTGCGCGAATAGTCCTCCCAGGAGGAGCGCGGCAGGTTGAACATGCGTTCGCGCTCGGCGAAGGAACTGGCCGCATCCGGCGTGGGATCGATGAAGATGTGCTGGTGATTGAACGCCGCGATCAGGCGTATATGCGGCGATTGCAGCATGCCGTTGCCAAAGACGTCTCCGGCCATGTCCCCAATCCCGCAGACCGAGAAGTTCTGCGTTTGAATGTCCATGCCGATCTCACGGAAGTGACGTTTGACGCATTCCCAGGCGCCGCGCGCCGTGATCGCCATCTTTTTGTGGTCGTAGCCCGCCGAACCGCCGGAAGCAAACGCATCGCCCAGCCAAAAGGAGTATTCCGCCGAGATTGCGTTGGCGATGTCCGAAAATGAGGCGGTGCCCTTGTCGGCTGCGACGACCAGATAGGCGTCATCCCTGTCATGGCGTACGACCATCCGGGGCGGGGCGATCTTTTCATCGACGATATTGTCGGTGACGTCCAGCAGCCCGCGGATCAGAGTCTGATAGCAGGCAATCACTTCGGCCTGCTGCGCCTCGCGTTCGGCCGGCAGGCGCTTCACGACAAAGCCGCCCTTGGCGCCGACCGGGACGATCACCGTATTCTTGACCTGCTGAGCTTTCATCAGCCCCAAAATTTCGGTGCGGAAATCCTCGCGCCGATCCGACCAGCGAATGCCGCCGCGAGCCACGTAGCCCATGCGCAGATGCACGCCCTCCATCCGCGGCGAGAATACGAATATTTCGAATAGCGGCTTCGGCAACGGCAATTCGCGCAGTTGCTGGCTCTCGATCTTGAAGGACAAATATTCTTTGAGCTGACCCGACGGATAGGGTTGAAAGGCGTTGGTTCGTACCGTGGCAGACAGCGCATTCCACAGGGCCCGCAGGATACGATCCTCGTCCGAACGCGTGACTTCCTCGAGCGCGGACAAGATGTCGCGGCCCAACCGCGCGAGCATGCGCGAGCGCGCCGGCGCCGGCAGCTGCGGATCGAGCCGCGCGGTGAACAGTTCAGAGAGCAGCCTGGAAATCGCCGCGTTGTTTCCCAGCACCTGGGCGATGTAACCCTGGCTGAAGGGCAGCCCGGTTTGCAGCAAGTAGCGGCAATAGGCGCGCAGCACCGTGACCATGCGCCACGGAATTCCCGCCGACAGCGTCAGCTGATTAAAGCTGTCGTTGTCCATGCGGCCGGTCCACACGGCGGTGAACGCACTCTTGATTTCACGGTCCAGCGCATCGAATGCGACCGCGGGAGGGCTCTGCATGACGAGCTCCAAATCCTGAATCCAAGCGCGGCGCCCCGCGGCGAACTCCAACTCGTAGGGCCGCTCCGCGATAACCTTCAGGCCCATGTTTTCCAGCATCGGCAGTAAATCCGAAATTGGAATCGCATCCTGGCTGCGGAAGATCTTCAGGAAAAATTTCTCCTTGCGCTTGGGGTCCGGCCGGTAGATATCCAAGTGCAGACGCTTCGGCTCCTTGTCCATCGCTTCGAGAAAGGACACGTCCAAGGCCGCCGCTTCGCCTGGGAAGTCCTCCGTGTAGGCGGCGGGGAATCCTTGCGCATACTTGTCGAAAAGCTGCAGAGCGTAGGCCTCGTCGAAGCGCGCGAGCAGCGCGGCCTTGAAAGAATCGAGCCACGAGCGCACGGCCGCCGCGACGCGCCGCTCCAACACGTCCGCATCGACGTGCGCGCTTTCGGTGGGGGCGGTTCGCGCGACGATGTGAATGCGCGCGAGATTCGACTCCGCGATCTGGACTTGAGATTCCATGCTGAACGCGGAAAAGGCCTCGCGTATCACCCGCTCGATTCGCTGGCGAACCTGCGTGTTGTATTTCTCGCGCGGCACGAACACCAGGCAGGAATAAAAGCGGTGGAATAGATCGCGGCGCAACAGCACGCGCACGCGCGGCCGTTCTTGCAAGCCGATGATGCCGGTGACGATGCGATTGAGTTCGGAAACGCTCGCTTGAAACAATTCATCACGAGGAAAAGTTTCCAGAACGTGCTGCAGCGCCTTGCCATCATGGCTGTCGGGCGCCAGGGCAAAATGTTCGGTCACCTGTGCGATTTTCTGGCGCAACAAGGGGATCTCGCGCGGATTGCTGTTGTAGGCGGCGGAGGTCCAAAGGCCCAGGAAGCGCCGCTCGCCGATCAGGCGTCCTTTGGCATCGAATTGCTTGATGCCGACATAGTCCAGATAACCGGCTCGATGTACCGTCGACAATGAATTGGCTTTGGTGACCAGGCTCAGATTGCGCGAGCGGCTTTGCCTGCGGATGTCGCTGTGCAGCACGCGAGTCGAGTTCTCGGGTTTCCTGTGTCCCGACCGCAAGATGCCAAGGCCGCTTGCCGCGACCGGTTCCAGCTTTTCACGGCCCTTGCCGCCCTTCAGCCGATATTCCCGATAGCCGAGAAAGGTGAAGTGGCGATTTTCCATCCACTCGAGCAGCGCGCAGGTCTCGCTGAGTTCGGTGGCATCGACGCGCGCGCTCATCGAACCCAAATCCTGCACCGCCGTTCGGGCGGCGGTGCGCATGCGGCCCCAATCCGCACACGCCGCGCGCACATCGCGCAGGCTGTGCTCTATCTGCGCCGCCAGAGATTTCAGCGCGGCGGGATCGACGATTCGATCGACTTCAAGATGCTGAAAGGACTCCAGCCGCTGTTTGGTGTCTTGCGGCCGTTCAGTCCGTTCCCTCAATCCATTCAAATTGCCGGCACGATCGCGCGTCACTGCGAAAATCGGATGCGCGAGGAAATGCAACGTGAGCGAGCGTTCAGTCAGCGCCAGACTGATGGAATCCACCAGGAAGGGCATATCGTCGTTCACCACATCAATGATGGTGTGCGGCGAGACAAAACCGTGCTCGCGCAATGTGGGATTGAATACCCGCACCAGTGCGGCGCGGCCCCTCCGCTTCGCGAACATCAGGTGCGCGAGGGCCGCGCCGGCAAGGTCCTTCGGGTCGCGATCGGCGAGGTCCTTGCTGTCCACATTGGCAAAATAGCCCTGCAGAAACCGGCGCCAGTCCAGACCGCGCATGGATTTCGGCGGACGCACCGGGCCGCGTAAAATCGCGGAGATGATGCTGCGATGTTGTTCTGAGGTGTCCTGATACATACCTGATCCTTAGCGGCCGCTCGACGCGTGTCAGGCGCGAATTATGCCAGTCCGCGACGATTTCAGGGACGGTGTTGGCCTGCGAGATAGCGTTGCGTCTGCATTTCCACGAGCCGGCTTGCCGCGCGTGAAAATTCCAATTGCAAGCGCTCGCCGTGATACAGCGATCCGGGTGCAGCGGCGGCCGATATTACAACATTGACATTGCGATCATAGAACTCGTCGATCAGCATGATGAAGCGCCGCGCAGCATTGTCGTTGCCGCGCGAGAATTCCGGAACGTTGGATATGAATACGGTGTGATAAAGGCGCGCGAGCTCGATGTAGTCATTTTGACTTCGCGGCCCCTCGCAGATGTCCTTGAACTCGAACCACGCCATGCCGGGGGCCGTCGCCTGGGCTTTGATGTGACGATTCTCCACCGACAAGGTCGTGGGGCCTCCGACAGGACCGCCGGCAAGCGAAGCGAAGCGTTGTTTGAGTTGCACTGCGGCGTCGGGCGACTTCGAATCCAAATAGGTCGGGGCCTGCTCGAGTTGCCGCAATCGATAATCGACGTTTCCGGCCAATTGCAGCACATCGACATGGCTCAGAATCAGATCGATGGCGGGCAGAAATCGCTGCCGTTGCAGGCCGTCCTTGTACAAATCCTGCGGTGCGACGTTCGAAGTCGCCACCAGTGTCACGCCGCGGCTGAACAAGCCGTCGAAGAGCCCGGCCAAGATCATGGCATCCGCAATGTCGGCGACGAAGAATTCGTCCAGGCACAGTACGCGCACGCGCGCCGCGAAACGCTCGGCCACCGTGTCGAGCGGGTCGGCACGGCTCTTGATCTTGCGCAGCTCGGCATGGATCTGACGCATGAATCGATAGAAATGCGTGCGCTCGCCGAATTGCGGTGGAAGCGATTCGTAGAACCAGTCCATCAGCATGGTCTTGCCGCGGCCGACGCCGCCCCACAGGTATAGACCGCGCACCGGCGCCTCGACTGGTTGCACCGACAGGCGTCGCAGCTGCGTGCGCAGCTTGTGACTCAAGGATTGCGATTCCTCAAGGAGGCGTGCGCTCAGTTCATCGAGGCGCGCGGCGGCATCCTGCTGGCTCGGATCGACGTTAAGCCTCAGGGCCGCCGTCTCTTCCCGCAGGCGCGATGCGATCGACTGACGTTCTTTGGACAATCGATGCTTTTGCTAAAGGCTCTGATAATTCGGGCCGGAGCCGCCTTCCGGCGTGACCCAGGTGATTTGCCCCGCGTAGGGCTCTTTGATGTCGCAGGCTTTGCAGTGAACGCAATTCGACGCATTGATCTGCAGCTTTTGGCCGCCTTTACCATCCGCGATCATTTCGTACACATTGGCGGGGCAAAAATTCGTGCAGGGATTTCCGAAATCCGTGATGCAGCGTGTCGCGCACAACGTGGTGTCGGCAACATGCAGGTGCACGGGTTGATTTTCATCGTGCGTGGTTGCAGCGAAGAATACGGATGCAACCCGATCGCGCGGTGGCAGCTCTCGATCGCTCCATCCCCGGTCTGGGGATACGTATTCATCGAGGCGTTTGAGCGCCGTGTCATCGGCATGATTGGCCAGGGTCCATGGCAACTTCCCCATGGTGATGGTTTCCAATCCAAAATTGGCCGTACCCAGCCACAGGCCGCGCCGGAACCCAGGCCGAATGTTGCGCACTTTGTACAGTTCGCGCCCGCCCGGCGATGCGCGCCAGCGCCGATCGAATCCTCGACTCTCGCCGGTTTCCACATAGTGAGCCGCCGCGGTCATGCCGGAACGGATTGCCTGATGGATTCCTTTGATTTTGGGCATGTTGAGCGTACCGCCGGCATCGCCGACCAGCAGGGCGCCGGGCATCTCGAGCGTCGGCATGGATTGATACCCTCCTTCAATCACGGTGCGGGCGCCCCCGGCAATGATTTCGCCGCCCGTTAACAAGCGCTTGATATCGGGATGATTCTTCCATTGTTGGAATGCCTCAAAAGGCTTGAAGCGCGGGTCCGCATAATCCAGGCCGACCACAAAGCCCAGATAGACCCGATCCTTGTTCAAGTGATACAGAAAGCTGCCGCCGTAGATACTGCTGTCGAGCGGCCAGCCGGCCGAATGTTGGATGAGACCCGGCTGCACCCTGCCCGGAGGCAATTGCCACAATTCCTTGAATCCCAATCCGTAGGTCTGCGGAGATTTGCCGGCATCCAGCTTGTATCGAGCGATCAGTTGCTTGGAGACGTTGCCGCGGCAGCCTTCGCAGAACAGGGTGATCTTGGCGTGGATCTCCGGTCCCAGCGCGAAATTCGGGCCCCGCTCGCCATTCTTCTCAATTCCCATGTCGCCGATGCGCACGCCGCAAACCGCCCCGGCCGCATCGAACAGCGCCTCGGCGCCCGCGAATCCGGGAAACACGTCGACGCCCAGCTTCTCCGCCTCGGCGCCGAGAATGGGGACCAGCTGGCCCAGGGAGATGATCAAATTGCCGTGATTGTTCATCTGCGGGGGTGTGATGGGCGAGCGATAACGCCGGTGGCGCGTCATGAAAAAGAATTCATCGCGTGTCGCTGGAACGCAAATATCGGGCGGATTTTCGCGCCATCGGGGCAGGAGCTCATCCAAGGGTCCTGGCTCCATGACGGCGCCCGACAGGGAGTGCGCCCCCAAACTTGCGGCCTTTTCCAACACGCAAACTGTTAAATCGGGCTTCAGCTGCTTGAGGCGTATCGCGCAAGCCAAACCCGCCGGGCCGGCCCCCACAATGGCCACCTGGTATTCCATGACATCACGATTTTCGCTCATCAAACTAACCCCAAAACCGACATAAGCGCCTGAAAATCGGCGGCTTAGTAGATCACAAACAACCTTAAGCCGGGGAGCCGTTCGTCAGGTGGACAGGGCATGAGGGTATTTGCTGCGGGGTGTCGCCTTACTCAGTGGGGACTACCATGTTGACAGGCCACGGACGCCGTCTTCCAGGATGGCCAAGGGATTTGGGCATGGCACGGGCAAGGACGCCCACCCCCCTTTTTTGAATGCGCCTAGTCCTGGCGCCAGCTTGCCTTGCGCTTGGCAAAAAATGCCGCAAATCCTTCTTGGGCCTCCGCCTGCACGCGTAATCGGGCGAGCCGGGTCGCCATGTCCATCGCGGCAACGCCGCGTTCGGTAGCCGCCTGCTGGGCATCGCGGATGAGCGACTTCGCGGCCGCTTGCGCGCCGGGGGCACCTCTCAAAATGGCATCGATGATGCCGTCGCAGGCCGCGTCGAGCCGGTCGGCGGGCACCGTCTCATGCGCCAAGCCAATTTCCTTCAAAGTCGACGCGCTCATCGTCTCGGCGGTCAGAAAGTAGCGCAACGCCGCGCTTTCACCGATCTTGCCCAGCACAAACGGAGAAACCACGGCGGGAATTATCCCGAGACGCACCTCGGTAAACGCAAATTTTGCGCTCTCCACTGCGACTACGATGTCGCAGGCAGCGATCAAACCGAGCGCACCCCCGTAGCCGTCTCCATTTACCCTAGCCAGCGTGGGCTTCGCAAATGCATCCAAAGCGCTCAGGACCTTTGCCAACTCCCTCGCATGCGCAAGATTCTCTGCTTCGGTGGCGTGCGCCTGCGCCTGCATCTCGGCGAGATCCGCCCCCGCGCAGAACACGTTGCCGGTACCCGTCAGCTGCAGCATCCGCACGTTCGTGTCGGCGGCACACTGCGCGAGCGCCGCACCGAGCGCGTTGATGGTCGCACGATCAAGCGCGTTGCGTTTGTCCGGACGATTGAGCGCAACGCGCGCGACGCCGCCGGAAATCGTGATCGTGACCGGCGAGCCCAGCGACACGTCGTTTGCGGCGCCGCTCAGCGCGCCGGTACTCACATGAGCTCAACGGCGATGGCGGTCGCCTCACCGCCGCCGATGCACAGGCTGGCGATCCCGCGCTTTTTGCCGCGAGCTTTGAGTGCGTGGAGCAATGTGGTCAGGATTCGTGCTCCGGTCGCGCCGATCGGATGCCCGAGCGCGCAGGCGCCGCCGTTGACGTTCACCTTGGCGTGCTCCAAAGACAGGTCTTTGATCGCCGCCATGGTCACGGCGGCAAACGCCTCGTTGATTTCGTACAGATCGACGTCCTTCGCCTGCCAATTCAATTGCGTGAGCAATTTTTGAATGGCACCGACGGGCGCCAGGGTGAACCACTCCGGTTCGCGCGCAAAGCTGGCGTACCCCAGAATCCGCGCCAAAGGCTTCAAGTTCCTGGCGGCGGCGAATGATTCCCGCGCCAACACCACGGCTGCCGCACCGTCGGAGATCGATGAGGAACTCGCGGCCGTCACGGTGCCGTCCTTTTTGAAGGCAGGCTTGAGCGTTGGAATCTTGGCGACATCCAACGTGAAAGGCGTTTCGTCCCGGTCCACCACAACCTCGCCCTTGCGCGTTTTCGTCGTCACCGGCGCGATCTCGGCTTTGAAATCGCCCTGATTGACGGCGGCGAGCGCGCGACGCACCGATTCGGCGGCGAACTCATCCTGGGCTTGCCGCGAAAATGCATATTTCTCGGAGGTCGCATCCGCGAAGCATCCCATGAGTTGTCCGTCCCAGGGACTCTGCAAACCGTCGAAAAACATGTGATCCAGAACTTCCTGATGCCCCATGCGATAGCCCGCGCGTGCTTTGGGAAGCAGATAGGGGGCGTTGGTCATGGACTCGATGCCGCCGGCCACGACGACTTGGGCGTTGCCGGCAAGGATCTGATCCGCTCCTTGCATGACGGCGCGCATGGCCGAACCGCACATTTTATTCACCGTGGTGCTGGGCGTGCTCGTGGGCAGTCCGGCCGCCAGCGCCGCTTGGCGGGCCGGGGCCTGCCCAATCCCCGCCGATAGCACGCACCCCATGATCACTTCGTCAACTTCCGACGGCTTTACGCCCGCGTCCGCAACGGCCGCTTTAATGGCGACGGCTCCCAGTTGCGGCGCGGCGAGCGTGGCAAAAGCACCTTGAAAGGCGCCGACCGGCGTTCGCCGTGCGCTCAAAATGACGACAGGATCCGATTTCATGGCATTGGGCTCTTAGGTATGCGAATTCAATATTATAGCCGCCCACGCCTTCTTCAAGGCGCGAGCGGATCGCCGACCGCTTGGGCGATGAGCTCGCGGCTCTTGATTCGCGCTTCATCGGCAGCGAGGACGGCGAGCACTTCGACCCTGATGGGCAGCCGGTGCAGGAAGAGGCCGCCCGGGGGCATGACGGCACGGGTGCCGTGAATGGCCACCGCAACTACCGGCATGTCGGCCCGCGCAGCGGTTGTAAATGCGCCGCCCAGGAATTTGCCGATTTGGCGAGTTTCGTCAAAGGTTCCCTCGGGAAAGAACATCAAGGATTGGCCGGTGGCCGCCAGTTTCAACACGCGCCGAGCATCTGTCGCGCCCTTATGGCGATCGAATCGCTCGACGAACTGTGAGCCCAGGCGGCGCAACAACAAACCGGCCAGCGGTACTGTCACCATCTCCTTCTTTATGACGAAGGCAAATTCGGGCGGCAGTGCCGCGACGATGGCGATGGCATCGATGTAGCTGGCATGGTTTGCCACTACCACGCAGGGCGTCTTCGGCAGCCGCTCCAGCCCCTGGACCGTAAAGGGAATGCCGGTGACCCAGAGAAAAGCGCGTCCGACCGTGCCGGCCACCACTCGGCGCCGGCGCAAGCTCGGGAGGAACAGGTTGACGGCCAGGACGGCCAATCCCAGCACGGTAAAGACCACCAGGCAGTACGCAACATAGGGCAAATTCAGGATCGCGGACGACCTTGATTGCTTAACTTCTGTGATCTGGTTCTCCTTATGTTAATACTTAACCGTACTGTGATTCTGGTCACGCCGACACCCAAGCACCCCTCGCATACTGAGGACTGATAGCGCGGACAGCACTATTTCGTGCGTAACCTTCGCGAGCAACTATGGCGACGGCTCTTAAACGGACGGTTTATACACGCACCTCAGGCTCAGCGGTACCCGCTGTGCGCGAGGCGGCGGATCCGGCCCTGCAACGCTTCCTCGATGCCGTGTGGATGGAACGCGGCCTCTCAGCCAATACGTTGGCGGCATACCGCGCCGACCTGACTGCGTTGGCGCGATGGCTCGAGGAGCGCGATAGCGCGCTGCTGAAAGCTACGCGCATTGAATTATTGGGATTCATTGCCGCCCGAGTCGAGGGTGGATCCCGGCCGCGATCGACGGCGCGGCAGTTGTCGAGTTTCCGCCGCTTCTTCCGCTTCATGATGCGCGAAGGATTGATCTCGCAAGATCCCACGGCGCAGATTGCGATGCCGAAAATCGGACGCTCGCTGCCCAAATCCCTGACTGAAGCCGAGGTGGATTCTCTGCTGGAAGCGCCGACGGTGTCGGAGCCTTTGGGGCATCGCGATCGAACCATGCTCGAAGTGCTGTATGCCACAGGTCTGCGAGTTTCCGAACTCGTGAGCCTCAAGCACAATCAGGTGAACTTGAATCAAGGCGTGATGCGGGTTGTCGGGAAAGGCAACCGCGAGCGCTTGATCCCTCTGGGCGAGGAGGCCGTGAAGTGGCTGCAGCAGTTCATGCAGGGCCCGCGCGTCGAAATTCTATTGGAGCGCCAGACGGACTATCTATTTCCCACGCGCCGCGGCGATCGCATGACGCGCCAGGCGTTTTGGCACATCATCAAGCGCTATTCGAAAAAGGCCGGCGTCGAAAAGGAGCTTTCGCCGCACACCTTGCGCCATGCCTTTGCGACGCATCTATTGAATCACGGCGCGGATCTGCGCGTGGTTCAAATGCTCCTGGGACACAGCGATCTGTCGACGACCCAGATCTATACACACGTCGCCCGCGAACGCCTCAAGGACCTGCATTCCCAGCATCATCCGCGCGGCTGATCTTTGAGCCGCGGAGCCTGTCGGTTGGTCTGGTAGAATTTGCCTGAACCTCCTTGCTGTTGAGGGGTCCAACAGACAAATCCATGGAGCTCTAGCATGCTGCGATCTGCCGCTGTTCTCACCTTGCTGTTTTGCGCCGCAGCCGCGAACGTGCGCGCAGCGTCCGCCGAACAGCCGCCCGCCCCCGACCCGCGCGTCGCGCTGCTCAAGCTGTTGCCCGCGGGATCCAAGCTCGAGGATCTGAGGTCCTCGCCGATCGCCGGCATTTACGAATTCACCCAGGGCGCCGAGGTCAGCTACCTGACCGCCGACGGCAAATATTTCATCGACGGCAATCTGTACGACATGAAGTCGCGCGACAACCTGACCGAGGCGCTGCGCACGCATGCGCGCCTCGCGCTGATCAATGCCGTGCCGGAATCCGAGATGTTGATCTTCTCGCCGCCGAATCCGAAGTACACCATCACGGTGTTTACCGACGTCGATTGCGCTTATTGCCGGAAATTGCACAGCCAGATGGCGGAACTCAATCGACTCGGGATTCGCGTTCGCTATATGTTCTTTCCGCGGACCGGACCCGGGACGGAAAGCTGGAAAAAGGCCGAGGTCGTTTGGTGCTCAGCCAACCGCAATGAAGCGCTGACGCGGGCAAAGGCGGGCGCCACGCTGGACATGAACAAGATCTGCGCGCCGACTCCGGTGAAGCGTGAATATGAGCTGGGCGAAAGCATCGGGGTTCGCGGCACGCCGGCGATCATCACGGAAAACGGCGACTATATTTCCGGCTACATGGAGCCGCGCGAGCTCCTGGATCAGCTCAAAGAATTTCAGGTGGCGAAGCGCTGAAGCGGCGGCGCAGGGCTGAAATGTTTCTCGAGCGCGCTACCAGAGCGTGACGCGCTGCTCCGGCGGCAGGTACATCTTGTCGCCGGGCACGACCGAGAACGCGCTGTAGAAACTCGGCATGTGCACGACCACGCCGTTGGTACGGTACTTCACCGGTGAATGCGGATCGGATTTCACTTGCGCGATCGTGCTCTCATCGCGCCGCTTGCCCAGCCAACTTTGTGCGAAACCAACGTAGAAGCGTTGGTCCGCCGTCATGCCGTCGATGACCGGCGGGGTACGGCCATTGAGCGAAGCAAGGTAGGCCTTGTAGGCAATTTCGATGCCGGCGATGTCCGCGATGTTTTCACCGAGGGTCAGGGCGCCGTTGACATGGAAGCCGGGCACCGGCTCGAAGCCGTCGTACTCCTTGATCAGCAGCAGGGTCTTGGCCTTGAACTTGGCATGATCCTCCGGCGTCCACCAGTCCCGTAGATTTCCGTCGCTGTCATACTGGCTGCCCTGATCGTCGAAGCCATGGCTCATTTCGTGTCCGATGGTGGCGCCCGCCGATCCGTAATTGAACGCATCGTCCGCCGCGGGATCGAATGCCGGCGGCTGCAGGATACCTGCCGGGAAGACGATCTCATTCACCGACGGGTTGTAATACGCATTGACGGTCGGCGCCGTCATGTTCCATTCGCTGCGATCGATCGGGCCGCCCAGTTGGGCGAGCTTGCGGTTCCTTTCGAACTCGCGCGCGCGCCTGACATTGCCGAGCAGATCATCCGGCAAAATCTGTAATGCGCCGTAGTCCCGCCAATGATCCGGGTAGCCGATTTTCACATTGAGCTTGCGCAGCTTTGCCTGCGCTTCCACTTTGGTTGCCGCGCTCATCCACGGCAATTGATCGATACTGACCGCGTAGGCTTTGAGCAGGTTGTGCACCAGCTCGTCGATACGGGCCTTGGTCGCCGGCGGGAAGTACTTCGCCACGTACAATTTTCCCGAGGCCTCGCCCATCAACCGGTCGACCAGCTGCGTTCCGCGCTTCCAGCGATCCGGCGCCTGCTGTGTCCCCTGCAGAACGCCTTGGTTGAAGGCGAAGTCCTCCTCGACAAAGGCATGCGTCAGAAACGGCGCGCGGCTCGAAAGTATCCGGTAGCGAAAGTATGAGCGCCACGTCTCTATCGGTGTGGATTCGATCAGGCCCGACAAGCCTTGCAAGTAATCGGGCTGACGCGCCACCAACGTCGGGAAGGTGCCCTTCAGGCCGGCCTGAGTGAAATAGGCATTCCAGTCGATCGTCGGCGCTGCTGTTGCGAGCTGCGCCAACGTTTTCGGGTTATAGGTTTTCTGCGCATCGCGATTCGCCACGCGCGTCCACTGCAGCTTGGCCATCGCCGTCTCGAGGGCGATGATCTTATCGGCCTCTTTGCCCGGACCGGCGTCGCCCAATAAGCGCAGCATCTTCTCGACATGCTCGCGATACTTGCTACGAAACCCCACGAGGCGTGCATCGTCGCTCAAATAATAATCGCGGTCGGGCAATCCCAAGCCGCTTTGCGTGATCCAAAACGCATATTGCGCGGAGTGCTTGGAATCCGGCCGCACATAGCCGGCGAGAGGCGATGCAATACCGATGCGATCGAGGTGGCCCATCAACGGCGCGATGTCGTGTGCATCCCTCAGGTCCGCGGCGAGCTTTAGTTCGGCATGCAGCGGCTTAATGCCGAGCCGCTCGACTCGCGCCTCGTTCATGTAGCTCGAGTAAAGATCGCTGACTTTGCGTACTTCGGGATCGCTGGATGTCTGCGCCGCCTCGATCAGATCGCGCTGCTGAAGCAGCGAATGCTCTGTCATCATGGCATCGACGCCGTAGGAGGCCCGATCCGGCGGAATGGGCACATTTTTTAGCCACGTGCCATTGGCGTACTCGAAAAGATCGTCCTGCGGACGCACCGACTTGTCCATGTCGGCGATTTGGATACCGGAGATCGGACCGGTGTCCGCGCCGGTACTGGATGCGCCGATCAAAAGCGCGGCGGCGGCAAGAGCGAAGAATGGCGATTTCACAGCGAGCTCCGGCTTGATCGATTGATGGGCCCTGGCATTGACGGAAGTATGGCGCAGGCGCTTGAATGCGCAAAGCTTAAAGGGAGAGGGACTCGGCGATGCTCAATGCGGCTAAATTTAGCAGGACCTCGGTGCTGTGCGCCGTTTTAGGGCTGTCGGTGTTGACCCTGAGCGGTGCGGCCGCAGCGTTGCCTGACGTGGCCCCGGCACCCGAGGGGCACCCAGCGGCACCGCCGGCTACGGAGGCGCCGCCGGCTATGGAGACGCCGCCGGGTCCGGAGGCGCACCCGACTGACGTGCGCCCAGCGCCGGCGCCGCACGCTCTGGTCAAGGAAGACCTCGAAGCGTTCTTCGACGGAATCATTCCTTTGCAGCTCGAGCGCAGCGATGTTGCCGGCGCCACTGTGCTCGTCATGCATGGCAGCGAAACCTTGCTGCAGAAGGGCTATGGCTTCAGCGATCTGAACGCGAAGCAAGCAGTCGATCCTCAAACCACGATGTTTCGGCTCGCCTCCATTTCGAAATTATTTACGTGGACGGCGGCGATGCAGCTGGTGGAGCAAGGCAAACTGGATCTCGATGCCGATGTGAGCCGGTATCTTGACTTCCCCCTTCACGGCGCCGGGCCCATCACGCTGCGCAATCTGATGACCCATACCACCGGCTTCGAAGAAACTGTGCGCGATATCATCGTCACGGACCCGAAGAAATACCTGCCCTTGCGCGAATTTCTGATCCAAAACCAGCCGCACCGATTATTCGCGCCCGGCACCGTTCCGGAATATTCGAACTATGCGGTAGGACTGGGCAGCTACATCGTGCAGCGCGTGAGCGGCGAGCGCTTCGAGGACTATGTGGCTGCGCATATCTTCGTGCCGCTCGGCATGACGCATTCAACTTTCTTTCAACCGCCGCCGAAGGCGCTGCAAGAGCTGCCCTCGCAAGGCTATCCCTCCAGCACGCACGATCCGGCGATCGGATTTGAAATATTCAGCCCCGCGGGTGCCGGCGGAATTTCCTCGACCGCGGCCGACATGGGACGCTTCGGCCGGATGCTGCTCAACGGCGGCGAACTCGATGGCCAACGCATCCTGAGGCAAGATAGTTTGACTGAAATGTGGAAGCCGCAATTTCGCGCCAATGATCAGCTGCCGCCGATCGGCTTAGGGTTCTACCAGGTGTGGAGGAACGATTTGAAGTGGATCGGGCATCAGGGTGATCTGGTGGCGTTTCACAGCTTATTTTTCATCGAGCCGCGGCAGAAGCTGGTCCTTTTCATCTCCTACAATTCGGCCGGCTCGGCGGCGAAGACGCGGGCCGAGTTGCTGGATGCATTTTCCGATCGTTATTTTCCAGCCGAGCTCCAGCAGCCGTTTACCGCGACAACGGCGGGTAATTCGCGGGATATCGAGGGAACGTATCAGGCCACGCGCCGCGCCGACTCAACCATCCTCAAGTTATTCGCGCTTTTGGGGCAGGCGCACGCGAAGGTCGACAAGGAGGGCGTGCTGCACATCGACAAGTCGAAGGATTTGCGCGGCCATCCTTTCAGCTGGAAGCCGATTGGCCGGGACCTGTGGCAGCAGGTTGGCGACCAAGGAAAGATGTTCGCCATCCGCGGCGCGGACGGACGCATCGAGCGCCTCGCGGGCTCGTTCGCGGCGGCGCAACTGCAGCGCGTGTCTTGGTATGAGCGTGACCGGTTTGTTTACCTGTCGCTGGGCGTCTGCTTGCTGGTCGGGGTCTGTGTC
Source organism: uncultured Gammaproteobacteria bacterium (assembly GCA_963721095.1). Taxonomy (GTDB): domain Bacteria; phylum Pseudomonadota; class Gammaproteobacteria; order Steroidobacterales; family Steroidobacteraceae; genus Bog-1198. Next base: position 111,552 of record CAVRHU010000008.1, read on the forward strand.
CTGTTCAACCTCGGATTGCGATTGGCAAGACGTTATGTCTTTCACAGCTCGCAACCCATTGCGCCGCCCGATCGGGTCGCCTTGAGCGTTCTGCCCATCGCTGCCAGCGTCTATTGGCTGTTGCTGCTGATTTCGCTCGCGACGTTATTCAGCCGCTTCAATGAGGATTCTCTGCCGCCGAGTTCATCCTGGGACACGGTGTTTCTGGTTGGCGATGGGCTGTCGGTGATTGCGCTCATATTGAGCGCGTTCGCCGTGCTGGCGGCGGCGCGCATTTGGCGTCGCCCCGCAACCAGCAGAATCAGTCAGATCAAGTATTCGCTGGTCGCGCTCGCATGCGTGTATTTTTCGTGGTTCGCCGTCCACTGGCATGCGATCACGCCCATCCACCGATTCTAAGCGCCGATCGTGGACTAGCGCTCCAGCAGCTTGACCTTGTCCTTCACGCCTTCCCACTGCTTGGCATCTGCCGGCGCATCCTTCTTTTCGCTGATGACCGGCCATTTCTTGGCCAGTTCAGCATTCAGCTCTTTGAAGCTCTCCTGACCGGTCGGGATCTCTTCCTCTGAGTAAATGGCCTCGACCGGGCACTCGGGCTCGCACAGCGTGCAATCGATGCACTCGTCCGGATCGATGACCAGAAAGTTCGGACCTTCGTGGAAACAGTCGACGGGACAAACTTCGACACAGTCCATGTACTTGCACTTGATGCAGCTTTCGGTGACCACGAACGCCATGATTTAGCCTTCTCTTACCCGGTTAGTTACGAAACGTATTCTGCCACAGCCGCCAAATTTGACGGCAACCCCGCCTGCCCGATTCACGGGGCGGCGCGGCTTTTCAGTTCAGTGAAATGATGGTCCTCGCGGCCCGCCCGGCGGTCGGCGAAGTATTGCCGCAAGGCGTATTCGCCGCTGGCAAAGGCCAACTCCGTCCAAGGGATCTGTGCTTCTTCGTATAAAGCAACTTCCAGACTCTCCACCCCTGCCGCAAATTTCGGTTCGTGCAATTTCGCCCGAAACATCACGTGCACTTGATTGGCCCGCGTCACATTGACGACCGCCAGCAGCGAGCCGACTTCCACCTCGGCAAGCGCTTCTTCCTGGCACTCGCGCGCGGCCGCTTGCTGCATGGTTTCGCCGTTCTCCATGAATCCTGCCGGCACGGTCCAAAATCCCAGGCGCGGCTCGATGGCTCGGCGGCATAACAGGATTTTGTTCTGCCACTCGGGCACGCAGCCGAGCACCAGCAGCGGATTCTTGTAGTGCACCATATTGCAACTGGTGCATACGAAGCGGGGCAAGTGATCCCCGGCGGGGACCTTGGATTCGACGGGTGAGCCGCAATTGCTGCAGAAATTCAAGATTTACACTCTAAAAAGATCTGGTGCCCGAAGAGGGAATCGAACCCACACGGTGTCACCACCACCGGATTTTGAGTCCGGCGCGTCTACCAGTTCCGCCATTCGGGCATGCCAGGGCGCGCAGTATATGCGATTGGCGCTCTTGGTAGAATCCTTAAGACCATGCTGCGTACGGACTTTAGCTTCGATCTTCCCCAGGAACTCATTGCACAAAAGCCCGCCGCAGTCCGTTCCGGCAGCCGCCTATTGACCCTCGATGGTCTCAGCGGCGCATTCGCGGACCGTCAGTTTCGCGACTTTCCCGCGTTGCTCGACCCGAAGGATCTTCTGGTTTTCAACGACACGCGGGTCATTCCGGCACGGGCCTTCGGCGTGAAGGACAGCGGTGGACGGGTCGAATTGCTGCTGGAGCGTGCGCTGAGCGCAAATACCGCGCTCGTTCATGTTCGAGCCAGCAAGGGCTTGAAGGACGGCGCCACCGTGAAGCTCGCGGCCGAACAAAACGCGCTCATGCTGGGCCGCGAGGACGAGTTGTTCGTGCTGCGTTTCTCCTGCGATGTGCTCGCATTCTTCCAGGCGCACGGGGAAATTCCGCTGCCGCCTTACATAAATCGCAGCGCGGAGGCTGCGGACCGGGAACGCTACCAGACCGTCTATGCCCGCGCGCTTGGTGCCGTGGCCGCGCCGACGGCGGGACTGCATTTCGATGAGGAAATTTTTGCGGACCTGCGCAGCCGCGGAATTTCGCACGCCTTTGTCACCCTGCACGTGGGCTCAGGCACCTTCGCGCCCATGCGCAGCGAGGACATCGATCAACACCAGATGCATCAAGAGTATTTGGAGGTGCCGCTGCGGACTTGCGAGGCGATCGATGCCGCGCGGGCCGCAGGCGGCCGGGTGATTGCGGTCGGCACAACCGTCGTCAGAAGCTTGGAAACGGCGGCTGCGGCAGCGCGCGGCACGCAGCGAGTGGCGCCCTACGGCGGCAGCACGCGCATGTTCATCAAACCGGGTTATTCGTTTCGCGCCGTCGACGCCATGATCACCAATTTCCACCTGCCGGAGTCGACCCTGTTAATGTTGTGTTCGGCCTTTGTCGGACGCGAGGCGCTGCTGTCCGCGTACGCGCACGCGGTACGCGCGCGCTACCGGTTTTTCAGCTACGGGGATGCGATGTTTCTCACGCCTTCGCGCAACGCGCGCGCGCCCGTATGAGCGGGATGAAATTCGCTTTGCTCGCGCAGGATGGGGCCGCGCGGCGCGGCCGCCTGACATTCGCGCGCGGCACCGTCGAGACACCGGCCTTCATGCCGGTCGGGACCTATGGAACCGTCAAGGCGATGACGCCGGAAGATCTGGAGTCCATCGGTGCGGAAATCGTGCTCGGCAACACCTTTCACTTGTTCTTGAGACCCGGCCTGGAGGTGATTCAGGCGCACCATGGACTGCACGGCTTCATGCACTGGCGCCGGCCGATCCTCACCGATTCCGGGGGCTTTCAAGTGTGGAGCTTGGCGCAGATGCGCCGGATCACCGAGGAGGGCGCGCACTTCCGATCGCCTGTCGATGGCGCGGCCGTCTTTCTCTCGCCCGAGGAGTCCATGCGCATCCAACGTGCCCTGGCCTCCGATGTGGCCATGAGTTTCGATGAGTGCACCCCCTACCCGGCGACGGAAGCGCAGGCGCGCAGTTCCATGGAATTGTCGATGCGCTGGGCGCTGCGCGGCTTTCGCGAGTACTACGGCAGCGAGCCTCCCGGAACCCTTTTTGGGATTGTTCAGGGCGGCACGCATGCGGGCCTGCGGCTCGAATCGCTCGCGGCCCTGGAGGAGATCGGATTTGCCGGGCTCGCCATTGGCGGCCTCGCGGTGGGCGAGAGCGCGGCGGAACGTGAACAGGTGCTCGAGGCGCTATTGCCGCGTATGCCTGACCCAAAGCCGCGTTATCTGATGGGCGTGGGACGACCGGAGGATATCGTCGAAGCGGTGCGCCGCGGCGTCGACATGTTCGATTGCGTGATGCCGACCCGGCACGCGCGCAACGCGCATTTGTTCACCCGCCAGGGGGTCATCAACATCCGAAATGCGGCGCACAACCAGGACACCGCCCCGATCGAGGAGGGTTGCAGCTGCTATACCTGCCTCAACTACAGCCGCAGTTATTTGCGGCATTTGGATAAATGCGGCGAGATCTTGGGCTCGCATCTCAACACCGTCCACAACCTGTTTTTCTATCAACGCTTAATGCAGGAACTTCGGGCGGCGATCGTGGCCGGTACACTCGAGAACTATGCGCGTGAGTTTTATGCGCTCCGGAGCGAAGCCTTGGGTTAAGTTTGCCACTGCCTGCTGTATACTACGCGGCTTTGTGCAGCGGCGTCCGCCGCCCGAAAAGAGTGTAACACTATGGATTTCCTCATTAATTCAGCATACGCGCAGGCCGCGGGCGGCGCTCCCGGCAGTCCCAGCCTGATCAGTACCCTGGCGCTGCCGGCATTGCTCTTGGTGGTGTTCTATTTCCTGCTCATTCGGCCGCAGAGCAAGCGCGCCAAGGAGCAGCAGGAAATGCTCTCCAAAGTGGCGGTCGGCGATGAGATTGCGACCGCCGGCGGCATTCTCGGGAAAGTGACCGAGGTCGGCGATCAATTCTTGAGCGTCGATATCGCCGACGGCGTGAACGTCAAGTTGCAGAAGTTTCAGGTTGCCAAGGTGCTGCCGAAGGGCACGGTCAAGAGCGCATGATCGGCTATCCGCGCTGGAAGATCGTCCTGGTCGCGATCGTGATGGTGATCGGGATCTTTCTGGCGCTGCCCAATGTGTTTGGCGAGCAGAGTGCGTTGCAGTTGGCGGCCGATCGCGCGGCGGTCACCGATGCCGACAGCAAGTCCGTCGTGCAAGTGCTCAAGGATAAGGGCGTTACCCCCACCGGGGTGTTTTTGGAACAGGGACGATTGACGCTGCGCTTCGGCAGCACCACGGATCAATTGAAGGCGCGAGATATCATCTCCGAGGCGCGCCCGAATCAATTCACCATCGCGCTCTCCCAAGCTTCGCGCGTGCCTGCGTGGATGCACGCCATGGGCTTGGGCCCGGTGAAGCTGGGTCTTGACCTTCGCGGCGGGGTGTACCTGGTTTATCAGGTCGATATCGCGGGCGCGGTGAAGCAGTTGCTCGACCGGCACGAGCAGGATTTTCGCGCCGCATTGCGCAACGCCAAGGTCGCCTACCAAGACGTCGTCGTTGACTACCCCAACAACCGGGTGCGCGTGCTGTTTCGCGACGCGGACAGTTTCGCCAAGGGCAAGGCCGCCATCCTGGCCGACAGCCGCAATTTGAATTTCACGGACGTGACGGTCGGCGGATCGCCGGCGCTGGAATTGCAGCTCACGCCGCAGGAGATCAAGGAACGGCAAACTTACGCCATTCAGCAAAACATCGTCATCCTGCGCAATCGCTTGAACAGCCCGGAACTTGCCGTTTCCGAGCCGCAGGTCGCGCAGGAGGGCGTCGATCGCATCGCCATCCAGTTACCGGGCCTGCAGAACTCGGCCGAGGTGAAAAAGATCCTGGGCAAAACGGCGACCTTGGAATTTCGCATGGTCGATGAGACCGACAATCCGCTGGAAGCGGCGGCCACCGGACACGTGCCGCTGGGCGCGAAGCTGTACTACACCCGCGAAAAGCAGCCGGTGCTGCTGAAACGCGACGTAGTCGTCACCGGCGATCAGCTCACCGATGCGACATTCCAGCCGAATACGCAGGACGGCCCTGCCGTGCAGGTCGGCTTGGACGCGCGCGGCGCGGCGAAGATGCTGAAGAACACCCAGGAGAACCTCGGCCACTTGATGGCGGTCGTGTTCATCGATCGTTCGCGCGAGAAGAATGCGCAGGGCGTGGAAGTCGACCACACCACCGAAGAAGTCATCAACCGCGCGACCATTCGCGGCGTGTTCAGCAACACCTTCTCAATTACCGGTGTGAATCCGATTGAAGGACGTGAGCTGGCGCTGCTGCTGCGCGCCGGCGGATTGGCGGCACCTCTCACTCCCGTGGAAGAACGCGCGATCGGCCCGAGCTTGGGTCAGGACAACATCAACAAGGGCGTGAAAGCCATGATCTTCGGCATGGCGGCCGCTTTCTTGTTCATGGCGGTGTACTACAAAGTGTTCGGCTTGATCGCGGATGCGACCCTCGCCGCCAACGTCATATTGCTGACCGCGCTGCTGTCCTGGTTCGGCGCGGCGCTGACTTTGCCGGGCATTGCCGCGGTGGTGCTGACGGTCGGCATGGCGGTGGACGCCAATATCCTGATTTACGAGCGTATCCGCGAAGAGCTGCGCAACGGCGTCACGCCGCGTGCCGCCATTGCGGCCGGGTTTGAGCGCGCCTGGTCGGCCATCGGCGACTCGAACGTGACGGCATTGATCGCCGGCGTGGTGCTCTGGTCCTTCGGTGCCGGCGCGATCCGCGGCTTCGCCGTGGTACTGGTGCTCGGAATTTTCACCTCGGTATTCACGGCGGTGATGGGCAGCCACGCAATGGTGCAGGTCATTTACGGCGGCAAGCGCAAGCTCGAACGCCTGTCGATCTAGAGGGTCAAATGGAATTTTTTCACAAGGTCACCCGCTTCCCGTTCATGCACACCCGCAAGGTGTGGTACGGGCTGTCGGCCTTTTTGATCGTCGCATCGCTCGCCTTGGTACTGATCCGCGGCTTGAATTTGGGGGTCGATTTCACCGGCGGCGTGGTGGTCGAGACGAATTTCCCGCAGGCGCCGAACATCGAAGGGTTGCGCTCGGCGCTGACAAAGGCCGGAGTCGCGGACGCCCAGGTACAGGCATTCGGCAGCTCGCGCGACATTTTGGTACGCCTGCCGCCGGATCCGAACGCGAAGGGCGACCAGATCGGCGCGCATATCCTGGAGATATTCAGCAAGGCCAATCCCGGCGCGAAGCTGCAGCGAACCGAAGTCGTCGGTCCGCAAGTGGGACAGGAATTATTCGTCAAGGGCGGCATCGCGTTGGGCGCAACCCTGGTGCTGATCTTGATCTACGTGTTGTTTCGCTTCACGCCGAAACTCGCCCTGGGCGCGATATTCGCGGTATTGCATGATCCTATCTGCGTCGTGGGATTCTTTGCGCTGAGTCAGATGACGTTCGATCTGACCGCCATTTCGGCGATTCTGGCGGTGATCGGCTATTCATTGAATGACACGGTCATTGTGTTCGATCGAATTCGCGAACGCGCCCGCAGCGCGCGCAAGCTCTCGATCGCGCAGGTCATCGACGAATCGATCAATCAGACCTTGTCGCGAACCTTGATGACCAAGCTGGTGACCTTGTTGGTGGTCGTGGCGCTGCTGATCTTCGGCGGCGAGACCCTGCGCGGATTTTCGGCCGCCCTGGTCATCGGCATCATTGCCGGCACCTATTCGTCGATCTATATTTCAGCCGCCTTGTCGCTCGACCTGGGGCTGCGGGTGGATGATTTGCTGGAGCGCAAGGCGACCAAGCCGGAAGAAATCGACGGGCTGCCCTAGAAGGCTGTCCGAGCATTCCTCGTGAGCCTGATGGATTTGCTCGCCGAGCCGCAAGTTTGGGTGTCTTTCCTGACGTTGGTGGTGCTCGAGATCGTACTCGGTATCGACAACATCATTTTTCTCTCCCTGCTGGTTGAACGGCTGCCGAAGCTTCAGCGCGGCAGCGCACGCATTCTCGGTCTCGGCTTTGCGATGCTCACGCGCATCGCGCTGCTCTTTTCCGTGACCTGGCTGGCGACACTGCGGGATCCTTTATTTCGCGCGCTCGGCACCGATGTCTCCGGCCGCGACTTGATTCTGTTCGCCGGCGGCCTGTTTCTGATCGTGAAGACCGTCATGGAAATGCGCGACATGCTCCAGGGCAAGGTCCGCAGCCGCAAGCCCGGCGTGATGAACAGCTTTGTGATGATCATCTTGCAAATCGGCATCATCGACATCGTATTTTCGCTCGATTCGGTGTTCACCGCAGTGGGACTGGCGAAGCACATCGAAGTCATGGTCGCTGCGATCGTCATCTCCGTGTTGGTGATGATGGCCGTGTCCTCGTCGGTCAGCCGCTTCATCGAACGCTATCCGACGATCAAGGTATTGGCGCTGGCGTTCTTGGTGCTGGTCGGAGCCGCGCTGATCGCCGAATCATTGGAGCGCGAGATCCCGCAGGGATACCTGTATTTCGCGATGGCATTCGCAGCAGCCGTGGAATGGATGAACATAAGAATGCGCCGGCGCATTGAGTAATAGTTTGCTTGCGGCGTGGGAAAGCCGCTAAAGTCCGCGCAGTATTCAAAACGGGAGATGACATGAATTGGCGCATCAAACCGCTTGACGCAATTTTGGCGAGTGCCGAGAAACGATCTCTGCCCCGATCGCTGGGGGCTTTCCAGCTCACGATGCTTGGGGTCGGCGCCATCATCGGTACCGGCATTTTCGTGTTGACGGCCGAGGCTGCGCAAAAAGCGGGCCCCGGAATGATGGCCTCCTTTATCATTGCGGGTTTCGTGTGCGCGGTCACCGCGTTGTGTTATGCCGAACTGGCGGCCATGGTGCCGGTGTCCGGGTCTGCTTATACCTACTCCTACGCCGTCTTAGGGGAGTTGATTGCCTGGATCGTCGGCTGGGCCCTCATCCTGGAATACACCATCGCGGCAAGCGCCGTTTCGGTTGGATGGTCGAACTATTTCGTTCCGCTGATATCGCATAGTTTCGATATCCATATCCCGTTGTATCTGTCCAAGGGTTACTTCGCGGGCGGTTTGATCAATGTGCCCGCCATGTTCATCGCGGCACTGGTCACCACGCTGCTGGCGCTCGGCACGCGCGAGAGCGCGACCGTGAATGCGGTATTGGTTTGCATCAAGGTTGCGGCCTTGGTGCTCTTCTGCGCGCTGGCGCTTCCCGTCGTCAAGTCGGAAAATTTCGAACCTTTCGCACCCTTGGGTTGGCTCGGCATCGGCGGCGCAGCCGCCTCGATCTTCTTTGCGTACGTCGGTTTCGACGCGGTGTCGACCGCCGCGGAAGAGACGAGAAATCCCCAACGCAACATGCCGATCGGTCTGATCGGCAGCCTGATCATTTGCACGATTTTCTATCTGTTGGTCGCCGCCGGCGCGATCGGTTCCATCGGCGCGCAACCGGTGCTGGATGCGGCGGGGCATGGGATCAGTCCGGGCGGCCCGGAGATGCTGCACGCCTGCATGGATCCGGCCAAACTTTCGTCGTTGGTCTGCAGCGATGAGCCGCTGGCGCATGTACTGCGGGAAATCGGCTGGCCGAAGGCGTCGCGACTCATCGGCCTGGCCGCGTTTCTCGCGCTGCCGTCAGTCATTCTGATGATGATGTTCGGTCAGACGCGCGTCTTCTTCAGCATGGCCCGCGATCGTCTGTTGCCCGACGTGCTGACGAAAATTCATCCTCGATTCCACACGCCTCATGTGGTGACGTTGATCACCGGCACGGTGGTGATGTGCGCCGCCGCGTTTTTCCCGGTCGGAAATCTCGCCGACACGTCTAACGGCGGGACACTGGCCGCATTTTTCTCGGTGGCCATGGGCGTGATGATCCTGCGGCGCACTCAGCGTGACCGGAAACGGCCGTTTCGAACCCCGGCCATCTGGCTCGTGGGCCCCCTGGCGCTGATCGGTTGTCTGGCATTGTTCGTGCTTCTGTCGTTCTTCGCCAAGATGGTGTTCTTCGGCTGGGCGGCGCTGGGTTTGGTGTTTTATGCCCTCTACGGCCGCAAACGCAGCACCTTGAGCCCAAACTATGTCGAGCCGCCAGAAACGAAGCCTTAGCTTTCAGACGTGCTTGAGCCTTGGAGTCTGAGCCTTGGACGCGCTTTGGCTTTCGCGCCTTTATTCTCAGACGCGAAGCGCTGCCGGAGTCAGGGGTCCGACGACGTCGAGCAACGCCTGATAGACCTTCGGATTGCCGGCGACGATATTCTCGCCGAGGGCATATTCGGCACCGGCCGCAGTGCCGACGCGCCCGCCCGCTTCTTGGATGAGCAGGGTCCCGGCGGCGGTATCCCAGGGCGACAGTCCGAATTCCCAGAAGCCGTCGATTCTTCCGGCCGCCACGTAAGCCAGATCCAAGGACGCCGCACCCGGCCGGCGAATGCCCGCGGCGCTCGACATCACCACCTTGAGCATGGCCAAGTATTCATCGACATACGTTGCGCCTGCACGAAACGGAAACCCGGTGCCGATCAAGGCGCCTTCCAGCGTGCGCTGGCCACTCACGCGGATTTTCTTGCCTTCCAGCTGCGCGCCGTCGCCACGCGAGGCGGTAAAGAACTCCTGGCGCATCGGGTCATAGACCACCGCATGCTGCAGACGGCCCTTTTGTTGAAGCGCTATTGAGACCGCGAAAGTGGGGAAGCCGTGCAAAAAATTGGTGGTGCCATCGAGTGGATCGATGATCCACACGAATTCATTATCGCCGCTGCGTCCCGACTCCTCGGCCAGCACCGCGTGCTGGGGGTAGCTGCGGCGAATCGTTGCGATGATGTCCGCCTCGGCCTTGCGGTCGATATCCGTGACGAAATCATTGCGGCCTTTGGTGTCGATCTTCAGCGAATCGAGGCGCGACAGGCTTTTTACGATCAGATCGCCGGCGCGCCGCGCGGCGCGCATTGCGATATTGAGCAGGGGTTGCATAAGGTAGCGCTAGAATATCATCGATGACCGAACTCGTTCGCATTGTACTCATCGATCCCAGCCATCCGGGCAACATCGGATCGGTGGCGCGCGCCATGAAGAACATGGCGCTTTCGGATCTGGTTCTGGTGCGGCCGCGCTCATTTCCGCATGCCGAATCCACCGCGTTGGCGGCGGGCGCGGATGACATTTTGGCCGGCGCGCGCGTCGTCGAGAGCCTCGAGGATGCCGTCGCGGATTGTGCCTTCATCGCCGGGACGACGTCGCGGCCGCGCTCGTATTATTGGGAATTCACGACACCCCGGGATGTCGCCGCACGCATCGTCGCATTGGGCCGGGAGAATCGGGCGGCGCTGCTGTTTGGCTCCGAGCGCTACGGGTTGGCAACGGAAGACCTGAACCTGTGCAATGTGCTGGTCCGCATCCCCGCCAATCCGGAGTACTGCTCGTTGAATCTCGCGATGTCGGTACAGTTGACGGCGTACGAGATCTTCATGGCGCGCGAACAGCCGCGATCGCACACGCAATTGGAAATGGCGCTGGCACCGTCCGGGGACGTTGAACACTTTTATGCACACCTGCACGAGGTTCTCAACGAGATCGATTTCGAGGATCGCACCGGTCACTTGATGGAGCGGCTGCGGCGCCTGTTCAACCGCGCGCAAGTCGACCGCAATGAACTCAACATCCTGCGCGGAATTTTAAGCGCTGTGCAAGGCAGGCGGGGCCAGTCCGCGAAGCGCTCGCGCAAATGAACGCCGCGCGCATGCCGGTGTACCTGGATCACGCCGCGACCACCCCGGTCGATCCCCTCGTCGCGGCGCGCATGGCCGAGGTCTTGCGTTCCGAAACCGAATACGGCAACTCCGCATCGTCGAGCCATGACTACGGCGATGCCGCGAGTGCACTGGTCGAATCGGCCCGGGGGCAGGTGGCGGCTGCGGTCGGCGCCGCTTCCGGCGAAGTTGTCTTTACTTCCGGCGCGACTGAGGCGAATAACCTGGCGATTTTTGGGGTCGCCCGGTACTACCGCGAGCGTGGCCGCCACATCATCACTGCGCGAACCGAACACAAGGCGGTGCTCGATCCCTGCCGGGAGCTGGAACGCCGGGGCTGGGAGATTTCCTATCTCATCCCCAATGACCAAGGACTGCTGGATCCCCAGCAAGTCGCCGCCGCGTTGCGCGCGGACACGGTGCTGGTGTCCCTGATGCACGTCAATAACGAGATCGGCGTGGTTCAAAACATCGCGGCGGTCGCTGCGATCTGCGCCCGGCACGGCGGCGCGTGGCTGCATGTCGATGCGGCACAAAGCGTCGGCAAATGCCCGGTGCATTTTGCGAGCCTGGGTGCCGACCTCATGTCGCTGTCGTCGCACAAGGTGTACGGACCCAAAGGCGTGGGCGCCTTGCTGATCGCGCAGCGTGGCGGCTTGGGAGGCCGACGCCGCGTGCAGCTCACCGCCTTGCAATTCGGCGGAGGTCAAGAGCGCTCGTTGCGGGCGGGGACATTGGCGACGCACCAAGTGGTCGGCATGGGTCTGGCATTCGAACTGGCCTCGAAAATCTCTTCGGTCGAAACCGCACGGATTGCGCGGCTTCAGCAGCGCTTATGGCAAGGACTGGCCGGCATCGGCGGCGTATTGCGCAACGGCAGCACTACGCGATCCGTTGCGCACTTGCTCAACGTGTCCTTCGAGGGCGTTGAAGGGGAGAGCCTGGTGGCGGCAATACGCCCCGATATCGCTGTCTCGACAGGATCTGCATGCACTTCGGCGCTGGCGGAGCCCTCCTATGTGCTACGCGCCCTCGGCCGCAGCGACCGCTTGAGCGAAAGCAGCCTGCGCTTTGGCTTAGGGCGCACCACCACCGAGGAGGACATCGACACCGCTGTCGCCGTCCTGGCGCGAGCGGTAGGGCGGCTGCGCAAAGTCGCGGGTGCCGTTCCAGTCTCATGAACTACAGCGAATTGACGCGCCGCTATTTTGAGTCGACGGAGAATGCGGGCGAGCTTGGAGGGCCTGGTGTCTTCCGTGGCGCGGCAGGGAGCCACGCCGAGGGCACTTGGGTGCAATTTGATTTGCACATCCACGCGGGAGACGTTGCGGCGGCGAAGTTCTTGGCATTTGGCTGTCCACACACCATTGCCGTCTCGGCATGGCTGGCGGAGCGGGCGGTGGGACGGCCGGTGATAGGGCTGCTGCCTGAGAACGTGCAGGCGCTGCGCGAACGTTTTGCCGTACCTGTCGAGAAAATGGGGCGCCTGTTGATCATCGAGGATGCGTGGCTTGCCGCCGCGCTTCAGGCCATTGAGTATCGCAATTGAGCACCCACATCCAGGTGAACGAGGCTTAATAAAAAACGCGCTTTGGTTCCGTGCGAAGGCGACGTTGGCATGTTATGTATGGTGTATTAGCTGAACTTTTGTGAGGTACAGCGCAGCATGGCGATACTACTGACGGAATCGGCGGCCAATCGGGTAAGGACTCATTTGGCGCAACGCGGAATCGGCGTCGGTTTGCGAGTCGGAATCAAAAAAACAGGGTGTTCGGGATTCGCCTATGTGGTGAATTACGCCGACCAAATCAACCCGGACGACGCCGTTTTCGAGGCACGAGGCGTCAAAGTGGTGGTCGACCCTCAAAGCCTGCCCCTGATCGATGGAACCCTGGTCGATTTCGTCAAGCAGGGCCTGAACGAGGCGTTTAAGTTCCAGAACCCCAAAGCCAAGGGCGAATGCGGTTGCGGCGAGAGCTTCAACGTGTAGATCCTCTTTTGCTCGCGCAGCGAGCCATCGGGAGGGGTCGCTTCGACCCCGTGGAATTCGGCGCGTAGCGCCCAAGTGAGCCGGTTTTTCCAAGCAATACAGTGACTTCGGTCTTCATCATGATTGCTTGCGCCGCCCCTCTCCAGTACACTTCGCGGTCTTTGTCAGCCTGCATCGTAGGGCTGATTTTTCGCCGTCAGCGAGGTTTCAATGTCCATCGAGCGCACTCTTTCAATCGTCAAGCCGGACGGCGTCAGCCGTAACCTGATCGGCGAGGTTTATCGCCGATTTGAGCAAGTGGGTTTGAGAGTGGTCGCAGCCCGCATGATGCGGCTATCCCAGTCGGAGGCCGAGGGTTTTTACGCGGTGCATCGCGAGCGGCCGTTTTTCAAGGACCTGGTTCGCTTCATGACCTCGGGGCCGGTGATGGTGCAAGTTCTCGAAGGCGAAGGCGCGATCGCGAAAAATCGCGAGGTCATGGGCGCAACCGATCCGAAAAAGGCCGACAAGGGAACCATTCGGGCCGATCTTGCCACCAGCATCGATGAGAACATGGTGCACGGCTCCGATGCCGCCGATACCGCGGCGCGCGAGATCAGCTACTTCTTTCGCGAAATTGAGATCTGCCCGCGTACGCGCTAGCGTAGCGGCAGCAGGAAGGGGAATCTTCAAGTGTCGAGCGAACGCGTGAATCTGCTGGGACTGCCCCGCGCGCAGCTCGAGACGTTCGTCGCGACGCGTCTCGGGGCGAAACCGTTTCGCGCCCGGCAGCTCATGAAATGGATCTACCGGCGCGGCGCTGCGGACTTTTCCAGCATGACCGATCTGGCGCAGGAGTTTCGCGCGCAGCTTTCGGAAATTGCGGAAATCACCGTTCCGCAAATCGTGACGGAGCAACGCTCCAAGGATGGCACCCGCAAGTGGATGCTGCGAATGGATCAGGTCCAGGGCATCGAAACGGTCTATATCCCCGAGCCGGATCGAGGCACCTTGTGCATTTCGAGCCAGGTGGGTTGTGCGATGGACTGCACTTTTTGCGCGACTGCGCAGCAGGGCTTCAACCGTAATTTGAGCGCGGCGGAAATCGTCGGGCAGGTTTGGCTGGCGCAGCGCGAGCTGGCGCTCGCCGGCGGCACCGCGGTGGGCGAGGGCGATCGCAAGATCACCAATGTTGTGTTCATGGGGATGGGCGAGCCGCTCGCCAATTACCGCAACGTGCTGCCCGCCATGCGGATCTTCCTGGATGATCTGGGCTACGATCTGTCGAGGCGCCGGGTCACATTGAGCACCTCGGGGTTGGTGCCGCAGATCTACAAGCTCGCGGAAGAATGCAATGTTGCGCTGGCGGTTTCGCTGCACGCGCCGAACGATGAATTGCGCGACGAGCTCGTGCCGATCAACCGCAAGCACAAAATCGCCGAATTGCTCGATGCGTGCTGGCACTATATCGACCGGCAAAACGGACGCAGCATCACGTTCGAGTACGTCATGCTCGACGGCGTCAATGACAAGCCGGAACATGCGCGCCAACTTGCGCATTTGATGCACGGCCGACCTGCCAAGCTCAATCTGATTCCCTTCAATATATTTCCAGGCACGCGCTATCGCCGCTCCACGCCGGCGGCGATTCTAAAGTTCCGCGACATCCTGAATGATCACGGCGTGATTGCAACGATTCGCAAAACTCGCGGCGATGACATCGATGCCGCGTGCGGCCAATTGGCGGGCAAGGTCAAGGATCGAACCCTGGTGCGCCTCGGAACGAAACTCGGAGCGGCACCGCGAACTCCGGCGGAGATTCAATGATGATGAATCGAAAACAACTGGGCTTGGGCTTCTTGCCGGCGCTGACGGCGTCCGTATTTCTGGCCGCCTGCAGTCACAATCCGCCGGCCTACCAGCAGCCCATCCGAACCTATAAAAAGCAGCCCGCGCAGGCCGCCGTGGCGAATATGCAGCTGGCTCTGGAGTATATGAGGCTCGGCAAACTGGCGACCGCCCAAGAATGCATTGAAAAGGCGTTGAAGGAGGATGCCTCCAATCCCTCCGTTCAGGAAACCGCCGGTCTCGTGTATGAGCGGGTCAATGAAATGGCGAAGGCGGAGCATGCCTACGAGAATGCCGTGCGCCTGGGCAAGAACGATCCGAATATTGCCAACGCGTTTGCCGGATTTCTCTGCCGCACGGGAAAGACCTCGGCCGGGGAGAAGATGTTCAATGAAGTGGCGAGCAATCCTTTGTATCAGACTCCCGAAGTGGCGCTGGTCAATGCCGGCGTATGCGTGAGGAGCGCCGGAAATCTGGTTGCCGCCGATCGTTATTTCAATCGCGCGCTGGCGATTCGTCCGAACATGCCGGAGGGTCTGCTGCAATTGGGCAATGTGGCCTTCGACAGCGGCGACGCTGCGCAGGCGCGCGATATCGTGCAGCGCTATCTGGCCGTCAACCCGCCCACGCCGGAAGTGCTGTGGCTTGGCTTTCGGGCGCAGCGCAAACTGGGCGATGCGGTCGCCGCCGCGGTCTATGCGCGGCGCGTGCAGACTGAATTTCCGGACTCAATACAAGCGCAGAATATGCGCAACGGCATCGATCGATGACATTGCCTGAGGCGCTACCCGGACCCAAGCTCAAGGCTGAGCGAGAGCGCCGCGGTTTGAGCGCTCAAAAGGCTGCCGATGAAATGCACCTGGATCGATGGGTCATCGATGCTCTCGAGGCGGATGATTATGAGCGCATCGGTCCGACGGTTTACGCCAAGGGCCATTTGAAAAAATACGCGGCCCTGCTGGGTTTGCCCGCAGCTGAGATCCTGGGCGCCTTCGAATCCCTCGCGCCCGTGCGAACCGCTTTACCGGCGGCCGGCCCGAGCATGCTGCTGCATTCGCGCGACGATTCGCCCTCCTCAGGCCGACTACCACTCGTGCCGATCGGCGCGGTCTTGGCCGCTGCGCTGCTGCTCGGCGTCTTGTGGTGGCGGCCCTGGCACGGACACGTCGGAGCGGCAAACGCGTCGCCGCGGGCCGCCAGAGCCCAAGCGCCCCCGGCCGCCGCGGCTCAGGGGGAGCCGGGTGCCAAACCCGTCGAATCCGGCCTGGTCTCGAGTGCCACTGCCGCGCCCGCTTTGACCACGGCACCCCCGGCAGCGACCGTTGCGGCCGATCTGGCCACTGCCGCGGGCGCGGGGGCGGAGGCGGCCATCGCACCGGTGCCGGGCGCCGGCCACGCGCGCCTGCGTCTGAGCTTCTCGGCGGATTCATGGGTCGATATCCGTGACGCGACCGGAAAACGCACATTTGCCGGCAACGGCCTCGCCAACAGCGTAAAGACCGTCTCCGGCGTTGCGCCCTTGCGCGTGTACTTAGGCATGGGCAGCGGAGTGCAGCTGGAAATCAACGATCGAGCCGTCGCGATCGGGCCGCAGTTTTTTGCCGGCGACGTGGCGCGCTTCGAGGCCGGCGCCGACGGCGTCCTGCGGCGCGATTCGCGTCCCGAACCAACGCACGGTGCGCCGCCGCGCAACCCGCGTCCCCCCGGCTGAGAGGGCCTCTTGAGCAAGATCATCGAGCCCTTGCGCGGTGTGCATGACGTATTGCCCGCGCAAATTGCAGCCTGGCAGCACTTGGAACGCATCACGCGCCAGGTCTTTGCGAGCTATGGCTACGAGGAATTTCGCGTCCCGGTGATTGAACAGACGCAGCTCTTCAAGCGCTCCATCGGCGATTTTACGGACATCGTCGAGAAAGAGATGTTCAGCTTCGTCGATCAGGGTGAGGATCAGATTACGCTGCGCCCCGAGGCGACCGCCGGCATCGTGCGTGCGGTCATCTCCAATGGACTGCTGCGCGAGGGACGCTTGCGCGTATGGTGCATGGGACCGATGTTTCGGCGCGAGCGTCCGCAGGCAGGCCGATTTCGGCAGTTTCATCAAATCGATGCCGAAGCGTTCGGGTTCGAAGGGCCGGATGTCGATGCGGAACTCATTCTGCTGTCCGCCAGGCTCTTGCGGCTTCTGGGATTGAACGGCGTGAAGCTGCAGGTGAACTCATTGGGCACACCCGCGTCGCGCGCGGCCTATCGTGAGAAGCTCATCGACTATTTCAGCGGTCATGCGGCGTCCTTGGATGAGGACAGCCAACGCCGCCTGAGCGGCAATCCGCTGCGCATTCTCGACAGCAAGAATCCGCAAATGCAGCGAATCATTGCCGGGGCACCGCAATTGCTGGAATCGCTCGATCCCGAGTCGCGCCGGCACTTCGAAACCCTGTGCGCGCAGCTGCGCAGCGCCGGCATCGAGTATCATATCGAGCCGCATTTGGTGCGCGGTTTGGATTACTACACGCGCACGGTGTTCGAATGGACCACCGAGGCTTTGGGGTCGCAAAGTACGGTTTGCGCGGGCGGCCGCTACGATGGCCTGGTGGCGCAACTCGGCGGTCCGGACACCCCCGGGGTGGGGTGGGCCATGGGCCAGGAGCGCATCGTCATGCTCCTGCAGAAGCAGAACTTGGCGCTCGTCAAGGATCGCCCGCAGATTTATCTGGTACTGGCCGGGGAACAAGCCGAGATCCCCGGATTCAAAGTGGCGGAGCAATTGCGCGATGCGTGGCCGGAACTGGCCGTGCAGATCAATTTGGGCGGGGGAAGCTTTAAAACACAGTTCAAGCGCGCGGACAAGAGCGGCGCGGAGTTCGCCCTGGTGTTGGGGGATGATGAGGTTGCCCGCGGGGTCGTGGCCGTCAAGGCGTTGCGGCGCGAGCTGGCGCAGGAAGACTGCCCCCTGGAGCGAATCAGTGAACGGATCGGCATCTTATTGGGTCTTACAGGCGGGAGTGGAAGTAGCCATGGCTGAAGAATATTTAACCGACGACGAACAGCTGGAAGCCGTAAAGCGCGCCTTCAGCGAATATGCACCCTGGATATTGGGCGGCGTCGTGCTCGGCGTGGGAGGTTGGTTCGGCATCCAGTACTACCGCTCTCATCAAAATGCGCTGGCGATGCAGGCGGCGGATCAGTTCACGCAGATGACGGCCGCGTTGCAGGCGAACGACGGACCGAAATCCCTGCAAATTGCGAATGGCCTCATCAAGAACTATCCCAGCTCGCCCTATGCCGATCAGGCGCAGCTGACGATTGCGCGTATCGATGTCGATAGCGGCAAGCCCGCCGACGCCATCGCCCCGCTGACGGAAGTCATGAACAACTCCAAGGATGGGGAACTGAAGCAAATCGCGCGGCTGCGGCTCGCACGGATTTTGATCGATCAAGGCAAGCCGGATGATGCCATCAAGACTTTGGCGCAAGGCACGCCCGGAAGTTTTGCCGGGCGTTACCACGAAGTGCATGGCGATGCGCTGTATGCCAAGAAGGATATTCCCGGCGCCGTTGCCGAATACAACCAGGCGCTGGGGAGCAGCGACGGCGGCGCGGACGCGGCGCTGTTGCAGTTGAAACTTGCAGATCTTGCCTCGAACGAAAAGGCCAAACCCTGATGCGCTTATTGCTTCCGTTGAGTTTCGCGGCACTGCTTGTCGCAGCCGGCTGCAGCAAGGACAAAGATGTCGAGCCGCCCGCCGCGCTGGTAAAGAATTTCCGAGATACCCTTCCGGTCAAAAGACTGTGGGATGAGGGCGTGGGCGGCGGCAAGAAGCAAACCAAGCTGCGGCTGGGCCTGGGGCCGGCGATCGACAACGGGCTGGTGTTCGCCGCCAATCACAAGGGCGAGATGCTGGCGGTATCGCTCGAGACGGGCCGCGATGTTTGGGTGAAGAAACTCAAGGTACCCATTTCCGCCGGACCTGCGGCGGGTTTCGGCATGGTCGTGGCCGGTACCAGCAAGGGTGCGGTGATTGCGCTTGATGGCGCAACCGGGCGTCAGCTGTGGCGTTCGCAAATCAATTCAGAGCTGCTGTCCTCCCCGGCGATCAGCCAGAAAGTCGTCGTGATGCGATCGGTGGACGGGCGCTTGAACGGCTTTGATGCGCACACCGGCAAAGTGCTGTGGTCGGTTGAGCAGCAAGTGCCGCGGCTGAGCTTGCGCGGCACAGCCACACCCACTGTCGCCAAGGAAATCGCGATCAGCGGCTTCGACAACGGCAAGGTGATGGCGGTCTCGCTGACCACCGGCGACACGATTTGGGACACGGTCTTGGCATCGCCTCACGGCCGCACGGAACTGGATCGGTTGGTCGACATTGACTCGGCCGTTCGTGTGGTCGGCGACAATGTCTTCGCCGCCGGTTTCCAAGGTCGTACGGCGATGCTCGCGCTTGACTCGGGCCAGTTGTGGTGGTCGCACGATATGTCGAGCTATCGAGGGTTGTCGGTCGATGCGGATAATTTGTACGTCACCGAATCCGATGGCACGGTCGTGGCGCTGCGTCAGCGTGATGGCGCGGAGATTTGGCGCAACGAGAAACTCAAGCGCCGCGGCTTGAGCACGCCGGTGGTCACGAGCTCCGCGATCGCGGTCGCTGATTATCAGGGGTACCTGCATTGGTTGGACAAGTCTACCGGCGAGCTCGTGGCGCGTGAGCGCGTCGCGAAGAAGCAGCGAGTTTCCAATCCACCCGCCGGTTCGGGTGACACCGTTGTGGTCTTGACCGACGCCGGCACTCTCGCGGCCTATCGGGCGACACCGAAAGTCGTCAGCGCGCCGCCCGCGCCAGCGCCAGCTGCGGAGCCGGCGACCGTGGGGCCACCGACCGCCACGCCCGCGACGCCGACTGGAACGCCAGCGCCGGCCGAAACCCCAGCGCCGGCCGCGAACACCGCCGGCCGCGACACCGCCGGCCGCGACACCGCCACCCGCGACTCCGCCTCCACCCTAAACTCAAGCGATGTTGCCGGTAGTCGCATTGATCGGCCGCCCGAATGTGGGCAAGTCGACGCTGTTCAATGCCATGACCGGCACCCGCGATGCGTTGGTCGCCGATCTGCCCGGCCTGACGCGCGACCGTCAATACGGATTCGCGAGGCGCACGGAGGTGCCCTGCATCGTGGTCGATACCGGCGGTCTCGTCGAGCAGGCGGACGTGATCGAGAGCCTCATGATTGCGCAGACAGAAAGGGCGATTGGCGAAGCAGATCGTCTGATCGTGCTGGTGGACGGCAGAGCCGGCGTCACGCCTCAGGATCAGTTCGTCGCCCAGCTGGCGCGCCGCAGCGGCAAGCCGGTGTTCCTGGCGGTGAATAAAACCGAAGGATTCGACAGCGACATGGCGGTCGCCGATTTTTTTCAGCTGGGCTTGGGCGAGCCGCTGCCCATTTCCGCCGCGCACGATCAGGGGGTGGTCTCGCTGTTGGAGACGGCGCTTGCCGGACTGACGCCGGATCCGCAGGACGGTCCCGAGATGCAGGGCATCAAAGTGGCCGTCATCGGACGGCCGAATGTCGGGAAGAGCACGCTGATCAATCGCCTGCTGGGCGAGGATCGCATGGTGGCTTTCGATCAGCCCGGCACCACGCGCGATGCCGTGCTCGTGCCCTTCGAACGAGATGGCGAGCGGTATACCTTGATCGACACCGCCGGGGTGCGGCGCCGTTCGCGGGTTGAAGAGGCGGTGGAAAAGTTCAGCGTCATCAAGACTCTACAGGCCATCGAAAGCGCTCACGTGGTGGTCGTCGTCATGGACGCGCACGACACCGTTGCCGAGCAAGATGCGAGTCTATTGGGCACGGTGATAGAGCAGGGCCGCGCGCTGGTTCTCGCCGTCAACAAATGGGACAACATCCCGTCGGAGCAGCGCGACCTGATCCGCCAGCAAATCGAACAACGTCTGCAATTCGCCGATTTTGCGCCCCTGCATTTCATCTCAGCGCGTCACGGCAGCGGCGTAGGCGAGTTATTCGCCTCGGTGCGAAAAGTCTACGCTGCTGCAATGCGCGACATGAGCACGCCGGAGTTGACGCGGGTGCTCGAGGCGGCGATTGAAAGCCATCAGCCGCCGGTGGTCAGCGGGCGCCGCATCAAGCTGCGCTACGCGCATCAGGGCGGCCGAAATCCGCCGGTCATCGTCATTCATGGCAATCAGACCGATCACGTCCCCGACGCCTACCGGCGATACCTGGTCAATGTGTATCGCAAGGCCTTTGACCTGATGGGCACGCCGGTGAGAGTGGCGTTCCGCAGCGATGAGAACCCATACGCGGGAAAGCGCAACCCCCTGACCCCCCGCCAGGTTCGCAAACGCAAACGGTTGATCCAACGCAATAAGCGGTAATATCGGACTGCGGTACCACGGGGGATGGTTCTTTGCAGTTCATCAAAACAAAGACTTTCCGGATCGTAGCAATCGTCGCGCTCCTGCTCGGCCTCTACGCGATGGCTGGATTTTTATTGGCGCCGAGATTGGTCCGGAACGCCCTCATGACCGATATTCCGAAAACGCTGGCGGGCGTCACCCCGAGCGTCGGCGAAATTCGGATCAATCCATTTCTGTTGCAGGTGCAGCTCAAAGACTTTTATCTAACGGGCCCCCAGGGTACGAAACTGGTCGGCTTTTCGCGGTTGTTCGTCGACTTCGAGGTTTCTTCACTCTGGCACCGCGCTTATACCTTCGCCAGTATCGACATGGACTCGCCTTTCGCAAATGCCGTGATCTTCAAGGACGGCCGCTTGAATCTCGCGCAGTTGAGTCCTGCGCCGAGCCCGAAGCCTCAACCCAAGAGCAATGAACCCATTCCGGCCCTGCGAATCGGTTCGTTCAAGGTGACCCAAGGGTTTCTGTCGTTCGACGATCGTCGACGGCCCTCCGATTTCGCCACTCGTCTGGAACCGATCAACTTCGAGCTGCAGAATTTCACCACCGGAGTGGACGGGGGCCGCTTCACTTTCACCGGCACATCGAAGCTCGGCGAGCGTATCGAGTGGCACGGGCACCTCGCGGTCCAGCCCATCGAGTCCGATGGCGAATTGCAAATCGCGGGGCTGCAGGCGCACACGATTTGGGAGTATCTGGAAGATCAGCTGAACTTTCAGGTCAACTCCGGAAAAATCGATGTGGATGCGACCTATCAGTTCGCGCTGAAGGATGATGTCGATCTGAAGGTCGACGTCTCCAAGGTCGCTTTAACCGATCTTTCGATACGGCCAAGGAATTCGGATGTGGATTGGGTCACCGTGCCGCAGGTGCTATTGAGCGGCACGACCTTGGATCTTAAGCCGCGGCACGCGCACAGCGACTCGCTGACTGTTACGGGTGTGAAACTCCTGACGTGGCTCGAGCCGGATGGATCGGTGAATTTGCTGAAACTCGCGGCGACCCCCTCGGCTGCGGCACCCGCGGCGGTGACATCAGCGCCCGTGACGCCGGCCGCCTCACCCGCCACCGGCGCGGGGCCGCCCTGGAAATACGAGCTTGGCGAATTCGAGCTTCGCAATGCCAGCATCTCCGCGGAGGACCGCCGCACCAAGCCGGCGGCGAAAGTAGTTCTTGCTCCGCTGTTCATCAAGGTGAGCGGCGCAAGCCTCGATCTTGCCAAGCCGGTTAGCGTGGCGCTCGATACCAAAATCAACGACACCGGCACCTTGAATGCGTCGGGAGAAATCACTCCACAGCCCCTCGCCGCAAATGTAAATCTTAAATTGGACGGCATCGAACTTTCCGCCGTTCAGCCCTACATTGCGCAGTACACCTCGATGACATTGCTCGCGGGCAAGTTGGGCGGCGATGCCAAGGTGCGATACGGCGCGCAGAAACCGGCGCTGCAATTCAGCGGAAACTTGAATGTCGCCGGCCTGCACACGATCGACAATGCTTTGCATCAGGATTTCATCAACTGGGACCGGCTGGACGTGCGGGGCCTGAATTTTCAGCACGATCCGGACCGCCTCGACATCGATCAAATAATGGCGCGCAAGCTCTATGCGCGCGTCATTATTGAGCCGGACGAGACGATCAACGTGAAGCGCATTTTGGCGGCGCCCGGTGCCACGGTCGTGGTCCCGAGCGGCGATACCAGGCCGCCGCTGGCCGCCACGGCGGCACCCGCTCCGGCGCCGCCCTTGCCGCGCAAGGGCCGCAAATCCCGGACGGTGACCGCAGCCGCCGCGGCTCCCGCGCCCGATGCCGGCCCTGCGCCGGCGACGGCACCGCTGATGCCGATGTCGATCAAAAAAATCGTTTTGCAGGGCAGCCAGGCCAATTTTGCCGACCTGTCGGTCATGCCTAACTTCGCCACCGGCATTCAGAAGCTCGAAGGGACTGTGACCGGGCTTTCCTCAAAGGAAAATTCGCGCGCGAAGATCGAGCTTCACGGTTCGATCGATGAATTCGCACCCGTCAGCATCAGCGGCGAGGTTAATGTATTGAGCGCGGCGCTGTACACCGACCTGGCCATGAGCTTTCGCAACATAGAACTCAGCACGTTCAATCCTTATTCGGGCAAGTTTGCCGGCTACAACATCAGCAAGGGGAAGTTGACCACCGAACTGCACTACAAAGTCGAGGGACGCAAACTCGATGCGCAGCATCACATCATCGTCGAGCAGCTCGAATTCGGCGACAAGACCGACAGCAAAGACGCGGTGTCGCTGCCGGTCAAGCTGGCGGTCGCGCTGCTCAAGGATCGCGATGGCGTCATCGACCTGAATCTTCCGGTGACCGGCTCGCTCGACGATCCGAAGTTCAAGCTCGGTCCAATTATCTGGAAGGTTTTCGTGAATATCTTGGAGAAAGCAGTCACGGCGCCATTTGCACTTTTGGGATCCTTGTTCGGCGGCGGACCCGACTTGCAGTTTGTCGACTTTCAAGCCGGCGACGCCAAATTGGATCCGGTCGGCGTCGCGAAAGCCCAAAGCATCGTCAAAGCGTTGGACGCGCGGCCGCAGCTTAAAATCGAGATTCCCATTGCCGTGGTCGGAGACTTGGATCGCCCGAGTCTCATCGAGGCGAAGTATCAGTCGCAACTGCAGGCCGCGTTGACCGAAGGCGCGCCCCATAAAAAATCGTCCGCTGCCGCAACCACCTTCGACCAATTGGACCCTGCGGCGCAATTCGATGTACTAAAGCGGCTGTACGTGGCCAGTTTTGGCGGGGAGCCAAAATTCCCCGTTTCGGTCGAGGCCATCAAAACCAAACCGGAGAAGACGGCGGCCCGAAATGATTTTCTCGTGCAGGAGCTTCATCAGCACATCGCGGTCACCGAGTCCGACCTCACCGCATTGGGGCAACAACGCGCGATGAGCCTGCAACAAGCGCTGTTGAGCGGAACGCAGATTGCCCCCGAGCGTGTGTTCTTGGTGGCCAACGATAAGGCGAAGAACCAGGACGGCCGAGTTCGCTTGGAATTGTCGCTCCGCTAGCCGGGCGGACGGCCGTGCACCGCCATGCAACGCGCCGAGTCGAAAGGCGCCCTCAATTGGTGCATAAAGCGTCACTCTCGTGGCAGGCACTTCTTTTAAGTGGCTGATCGCACTCAATACTTCTTCGCTGGCACAAGGGGTGCTTCCCGCCACGCAGCAGCCGGTTTCCCTGAGGACCTGAACTGGAATGAAGCTCATTACCGCGATCATCAAACCGTTCAAGCTCGACGAGGTTCGAGGAGCGATCAGCGATATCGGGGTTCGAGGGCTGACTGTCACGGAGGTTCGGGGCTTTGGCAGACAGCGCGGTCACACGGAGATTTATCGCGGCGCGGAGTATGTGGTCGAGTTCGTGCCGAAGACGAAAATCGAAATCGCGGTCGATGATGGGCTCGTGGATATGGTGATCGAAGCGGTCCTGCGGTCGGCCAAAACGGGCAAGGTGGGGGACGGGAAAATATTTGTTTTTGATCTTGAACAAGTCGTGCGCATCCGAACCGGCGAGCGCGACTCCAGCGCCATCTAATTACTGGGGATCTATGAAAAAGCTGCCGAAGTGGGCGTTTCTCGCGGTATTGATCTTGGGACTGCCCGCCGCGTGGGCCGATAGTGCGCCGACCGCGCCCGTGCTTGTCAGCGCCGATAAGATCAGCGCGGGCGATACCGCCTGGATGCTGACCTCCACTGCACTGGTGCTGATGATGTCGATACCGGGACTGGCGCTTTTTTATGGCGGCATGGTGCGCAAGAAGAATGTCCTGGCCACGCTCATGCAGACCTTTGCGATCGTCTGTGTCGTGACCATTCTCTGGTGGCTGGTCGGCTACTCCTGGGCTTTTACGCCCGGCAGCAAATTCCTGGGCGGCTTCAGCCGGGCATTGTTTGGCGGCATGGCGTTCATGCATGACCCGGTCAATCAGTTGTCGGTGTCGCATTTGGCATTGACGATTCCGGAAACCGTTTATGCCATGTTCCAGCTGACCTTCGCGATCATCACGCCCGCCTTGATCGCCGGCGCGTTTGCGGATCGGATGAAATTTTCAGCCATGCTGGTGTTCATGGCCGCTTGGTCGCTGCTGGTGTACGCGCCGATCGCGCATATGGTTTGGGAGCCCAGCGGTTGGCTGAACGCCGCCGGTGTCCTGGACTACGCCGGCGGCACGGTCGTGCACATCAACGCCGGCATGGCGGGACTCGCCAGCTGTCTCGTCCTCGGCAAACGCCTGGGCTACGGCCGAGAACGCATGCCGCCCCATAATTTGACGTTGACCTTGATCGGCGCATCGCTGCTGTGGGTGGGCTGGTTCGGTTTCAATGCCGGTTCCGCGGGCGCCGCGGACGGGCGCGCCGGCATGGCGATGTTGGTCACGCAGATGGCGACGGCGGCGGCAGCCTTGAGCTGGATGTTTGCGGAATGGTTTGCCAAGGGCAAACCGAGTGTTCTCGGCATCGCCTCGGGAGCGGTGGCGGGCCTGGTGGCCATTACGCCCGCATCCGGCTTCGTCGGTCCAACGCCCGCCGTCGTGATCGGCCTGGCGGCAGGCGTGATCTGCTTTGCCGCCGCGACCTCGCTCAAGCATGCGCTGGGATACGACGACTCTCTGGACGCCTTCGGCGTGCACGGTATAGGCGGCATCGTGGGCGCGTTATTGACCGGCGTTTTCGTCAGCAAGGAGATCAGCGGGGTGGACAATACTGTCATGACGCAATTTCTGATTCAGCTGAAGGGTGTGTCCGTGACCGTCGTCTATGGATTCGTCGTGAGCTACATCATCTTGAAAATCATTGACATGACCCTTGGATTGCGCGTGACCGAAGAGCAGGAGCGCGAGGGTCTCGATATCACTCTGCATGGGGAAAGCATCGAGTAATCGGCGTAAACTCAAGGGCGACATCCTAAGGAGCGCCGATGCCCGCCCTCGACATCTTGGTGACCGCGCTGGTTGTGATCGCCCTGTCCGGCTTTCGTGTCGCGCAACAATACGAGCGCGGCGTGATATTCAGATTGGGACGCTACATCGGCCTCAAGGGCCCCGGACTGTACTGGATCATCCCGCTTGGAATCGAGCGCTCGGTGCGCGTCGATATCCGCACGCGCACGGTGTCCGCCGAACAGCAGGAAACCATCACCCGCGACAGCGTCACCATCAAGGTCAATGCCGTGCTCTGGTACCGGGTGGTCGATGCGGCGAAAGCGGTCATCGAAGTGGCCGATGCGCCCGCCGCTGTGTACCAACTGGCCCTGACCAGCTTGCGAAATATTATCGGCCAGCATGACCTGGATGAAATCCTGCAGGAGCGCAACAAGATCAATACGCTCTTGGGCGACAATATTTCCGGCTCGACCGCAGCCTGGGGACTGGAGGTCCAGCGCTTCGAAATGAAGGACGTGGAACTGCCCAAGGCAATGCAGCAGGTGATGGCCATGCAGGCCGAGGCCATCCGCGAGAAGCGCGCGCGCATCATCAAGGCCGAGGCCGAACTCGAGGCGTCGGTCAAGTTATCGGCCGCGGCGGCGCAGATCACCCAGAACCCCGCCGCGCTGGAGCTGCGGCGCATGCAGATGATTTCCGAAGTGGGCGCGGAGAACAACAGCACCACGGTGATCATGATTCCATCGGACTTTGTATCCCTGGCGCACAATTTGAGCGACTATTTGTCGCGGCAACGAACGCTGAAGTCAGGGGAAGAGCATAAAAACTAAGCTCATTTGCTGCCTCATGGGCGGCGCGCTGTTTGCGGCGCCGGCTTCCATTGTGCTTGCGGCTGCCGATACAACGCCGCCGGCATCGAGCGCCGCGGCCGCGCCGGCGGCCGCCCCCGAAGCTCAGATACCGTTTGCGAAAAGAAACATTTGGAATTGGCAGGTGGTGGACGATCAAACCGTGCTGATTCAAGACCAGGGCCGGCGCTGGTACAAAGCCACGCTCTTCGGACATTGCATCGATCTGCCGTTTGCTCAAAGAATCGCGTTTGACTCCAATCCCGGCGGTACTTTCGATAAATTCAGCGCGATCCTCGTCCGCGGACAACGCTGTCCATTGCGCTCGTTGGTCGCAACCGCTGCACCGCCCAAAAAATCGAAGGTCAAAAAGCCCGATCCTGCGCCTGCGCCGCAGTAGCCCGGCGCCTTCCGACTAAGAGTTCACCTGAATCGCGCGGCACGGCGCCGTCCGCTTTTGGCGACAAATTTTGTTGCAGCCTGTTTGCAGCGAAACGAATCGTGATCGAAGTCTCATTTTCGAAGCGATTATGCCAGGTACTCTTTGTGTGCCTTGTAAGACCTACCAAGACCTTGGGAGAAACACCGCATGAGCAATCCCTATAACAGCGCGAACGAGCGAGCTTCGATCCTGGGTCCGACGCTGTATTTCAAGGGCGATCTGACCGCTGAAGAAGATCTGTTGATCCAGGGCCGCGTGGAAGGTTCGATCACCCATACACAGCGTTTGACCGTCGGCCCACAGGGCACGGTCAAAGCCAATATCAAGGCGCAACTCATCATTGTGGAAGGCACGGTCGATGGCGACTTGCAGGCCGAGAAATCCGTATTCGTGAAGGAGACGGCCAAAGTTTGCGGGAATATTTTTGCGCCAACAGTGAGCATTACCGAAGGCGCGAATTTCAGCGGCAGCATAGACATGGACGGCAAGAAGGCCGGCCAACAGTCGCCAAAATTCGATCCGGTCCGTCCGCATAAAACCGCCGGTGGCGCCGCCTGACAATGTCGTGGTTCAAAAAACCTCTTGATGGAGAAGATCTCATGATGAACGCCAACCCCAGCCGCCCCGGCGCGCACGAACCTTCCCTGACGCGTCCTGAACCGCGCGTACCCGGGGGCGCGCCCACAACCCGCGCCGCGGAGCCTGCACGATCGCCCGATGCCAAGGCTGTCGAGGCGAATTCGCGCGCTTCGGTATTGGGACCTACGCTTCGGTTCCGCGGTGAACTGTCGGCGCAGGAAGACCTGATTGTTCAGGGCAGCGTTGAGGGCTCGATCACGCATACCCAGAGCCTCACGGTCGGCACCGACGGCACCATGAAGGGCGACATTCGGGCGCGTGTCATCGTCATCGACGGCAAGGTCGAGGGCGATCTGTACGCCACCGAGTCGGTCAACATTCGGGCCACAGCCAAGGTGAAGGGCAACGTCTTTGCACCGCGGGTCGGCATCAGCGAGGGCGCATTTTTCCAAGGACAAATCGAAATGCAGCCTTCGGGTGCGGCAGTACAAGAACACAGCGCGCGCCTGCGTCAGGCCGCACAGTTGCCGCCGATGGAGGGTGCCGCTGTCGATCAGATGCTGAGTGGCAGCAAGGGCTAATTCGAGACGAACAACTCCGGATCGACCCAGGCGCGATTGAGGCTCAAGGCCCAATGCAAGTGGGGGCCGGTCGCGCGGCCGGTCTTGCCTACCTTGCCCAGCACAGTACCCGCGTCCACGTGTTGCCCGGGCTTCACATCGATTGCGCTCAAGTGGCAATACAGCGTGATCATGCCGCGTCCGTGGTCCACGAATACCGTATTTCCATTGAAAAAATAATCGCCGGTGTCGATGACCGTGCCGGCGAGGGGTGCCCTTACCGGCGTTCCGATCGGTGCGGCGATGTCCATGCCGGTGTGCGGATTGCGCGACTCGCCATTGAAAATACGGCGGCTGCCGAATGAACTGCTGCGCACGCCGGGAACCGGCTGCGGCATGCGCAAAGTTGGCGGCTGCTCATCGCTCCAGCGGCTGAGCGCGTGCTCGATGATGGGCTTTTCTCGGTTGACTCGTTCCAAATCGGCCTTGGATAGATTGACCTGGCCCGGCGCCACGGTGAGCGACTGGCTCACGTACTGCTTATCCGCGATCGTATATTGGACCTCCTGCCTGGCATCGCCGCTGCGGATGATGACCT
This sequence comes from uncultured Gammaproteobacteria bacterium, assembly GCA_963721095.1. Taxonomy (GTDB): domain Bacteria; phylum Pseudomonadota; class Gammaproteobacteria; order Steroidobacterales; family Steroidobacteraceae; genus Bog-1198. The sequence goes on from CAVRHU010000008.1 coordinate 140,577, forward strand.
GCCGTGGCGCGAGCGGCGCCGAGAGGGGGATGCCGATGATCGCGATCCAACTCGAATTGTCTTGAACGACCAGGGCACGCTGTCCATCCACATCGACGTAGGGCATGGAATTGCTGTGAATGTCGAGCTTGAGAATTTTGACTCCCCCCGGCACCGCGCTCTCGTGCGGTAAGGGATAGGAGATGGCGAGCAAGGGTGTTGCACAGGAAAGAAACGCGGCACAGCGAATCAGAGCTCGGCGGATCAGGGTACGACGGATCGGGGAAGGGCAGACTCGGGTAGGGCGACTCAAGACTCCTCCACTTTGGCGCGAAATTTCCCGACGGCGAGACGCACATCGATGGGTGTTCCGGGACTAACTTCCACGGCGCTTCGCACGATGGTGCCGCCGACGCGGCTGACGATGGCGTAGCCGCGGTCCAGCGTGGCCAGCGGGCTCACGGCCTGTAGGGTTCGCACCAGGGGCGAGAGGTGTTCGCGCGCAAGATGCAAGCGGGCCACCGCTGCGGCACGAAGCCGGGCGAACAGCGCGGCATGCTTGGCCGCGGCACTGCGGAGCTGGGCTACAGGACTTCGTTGCCACAACCGACTGCGCCGCTCGCCCAACGCGGAGCGGCGATCCGCGAGGATCTGGCGCAACCCCCGAGACATGCGCTGCTCCAGGTCATCCAAGCGCTGTGATCGCTCCGCCAGGCGCGCGCTGGGACTCACCAGGGCGGCTCGGCCGATCAGCCAGCGCAGTCGCTCGCGCTGGGACTCGACCCGGCGCCGCAGGCCCCGCTGCAAACGTTGCGCCAGGCGTGACAGGGAGGCGAACCATTCTTCGCCGTCGGGCACCGCGATTTCGGCGGCTGCCGACGGGGTCGGCGCGCGGACATCGGCGGCGAAATCCGCAATGGTAAAGTCAATTTCATGGCCAATGCCGCTGATGATGGGAATGGGCGAGGCGACGATCGCGCGGGCCAGCGCCTCATCATTGAAGGCCCACAGATCCTCGAGCGAGCCCCCGCCGCGCGCCAGAATGAGCACATCGCACTCGGCACGACGGCCTGCCGCGCGAACGGCCGCGGCGATTTCCGCGGCCGCCGCCGCGCCCTGGACGGCCACCGGATAGATCAGCACGGGAACCGCGGCAAAGCGCCGCGCCAGCACGTGCAGGATGTCTCGAATCGCGGCGCCGGTGGGAGAGGTGATCACCCCGATCCGCTTCGGGATCATGGGCAGCGCGCGCTTGCGCTCCGGCGCAAACAATCCTTCCGCCGCGAGTTTCGCCGACAACTCCTCGAACTGGCGCTTGAGGGCTCCCAGCCCAGAATCTTCCATGTGATCGATGACGAGTTGATACTCGCCGCGCGGTTCATAGAGCCCGATCCGTGCCCGCACCAGCACCTTCTGGCCGTCCCGCGCGGCAAAGGTACACAACATATTTCGCTGCCGGAACATGCAGCAGCGCACCTGCGCGGTCGCGTCTTTGAGCGAAAAATACCAGTGCCCGGAGCTGGGCTTGGCGAGGTTGGAGATTTCCGCCTCGAGCCAAATGCTGCCGAAACCGCGCTCCAGCAGCACACGGACCTCGCGATTGAGGCGCGAAACGCTATAAATGTCGCGATTTGCGGCGGTTTCCATGAGGCCATGATACTGCGGTTTACCGCGCCGCACCTGCAAGGTACAATGCGCCGCCTCTTAGACGAACGTACCGCGAACTCACTATGCGTATTCTTGAAGAGGCACTCACCTTCGATGACGTGTTGCTGGTACCGGCATATTCTGAAGTGCTGCCCCGCGATGTTTCCCTATCCAGCAAGCTGACCCGCGAAATTCAGGTCAATCTCCCGGTGGTGTCAGCCGCCATGGACACGGTGACCGAGGCGCGCCTTGCCATCACCATTGCCCAAGAAGGCGGCATCGGCATCATCCACAAGAACATGTCGATCGAAGCGCAGGCACGCCAGGTCGATCGGGTGAAGAAATTCGAAAGCGGCGTGATCAGCGATCCGATCACGGTGAATCCGGACATGACCATCCGCCAGGTTTTGGAGCTCACCCGCGCAAAAAACATCTCGGGCGTTCCGGTGGTTCTCGGCACCAAGGTCGTTGGAATCGTCACGCATCGTGATCTTCGCTTCGAGACGAAGCTCGACGCGCCGGTCTCCTCGGTGATGACGCCGAAAGATCGGCTGATCACCGTGCGCGAAAATGCGCCCAAAGAACAGGTGTTGGCGCTGCTGCACAAGCACCGCATCGAAAAGGTGCTGGTGGTCGCCGGCGATCATGAATTGAAGGGAATGATTACCGTCAAGGACTTTCAGAAGGCCACGGAATTCCCCAATGCCTGCAAGGACAGCGTGGGCAGTTTGCGCGTCGGCGCCGCGGTGGGCACCTCGCCGGATACCCTCGATCGGGTCGGCGCTCTGCGCGAGGCCGGGGTCGATGTCGTGGTGGTGGACACCTCGCATGGACATTCGCGCGGCGTGCTGGACACGGTATCGAGGATAAAAGCGAAATATCCGGACATCCAGGTGATCGGCGGCAATATCGTCACCGCGGAGGCCGCGCTCGATCTGGTGAAGCACGGCGTCGATGCGGTCAAGGTCGGCATCGGCCCCGGCTCGATTTGCACCACCCGCGTCATTGCCGGCGTCGGAGTCCCGCAAATCAGCGCGATTGCACGCGTGGCGAAGGCGCTCGAGGGCACGGGTGTTCCGGTCATCGGCGATGGCGGAATTCGCTATTCCGGCGACATCGCCAAGGCGCTGGCCGCGGGCGCGCACTGCGTGATGATCGGCGGTATGTTCGCCGGGACCGAGGAGTCTCCGGGGGAAGTCGAGCTCTACCAGGGCGGATCGTACAAGGCGTATCGCGGCATGGGATCCCTGGGGGCGATGGCGCAAACACACGGCTCCAGCGACCGCTACTTTCAAGACACCACGTCGGAACTCGAGAAGCTCGTCCCCGAAGGCATTGAAGGGCGTGTGCCGTACAAGGGCAGCCTGGTCGCGATCCTGCACCAGCTCTCGGGCGGTTTGCGTGCCGCGATGGGGTACACAGGCAGCGGCAGCATCGAAGAGATGCGCACGCGGCCGCAGTTCGTGCGCATCACCAGTGCCGGCGTACGCGAGAGTCACGTTCACGACGTGACCATCACCAAAGAAGCACCCAACTACCGGATTGGTTGATGCCCGACATTCATGCGGACAGGGTTCTGATACTCGATTTTGGTGCTCAGTACACGCAGTTGATTGCCCGCCGTATTCGCGAGATCGGGGTGTACTCCGAGATCTATGCCTGCGATGCGCCGATCAGCGAGATCATGGCCTTTGCCCCGAAGGCCATCGTGCTGTCGGGCGGTCCTGAGTCCGTTTATGACGCCAAGGGGCTCGAAGCGCCGCGCGAGGTGTATTCGCTCGGCGTGCCGGTGCTGGGAATCTGCTACGGCATGCAAACCATGGCCGCGCAGCTTGGCGGTCAGGTGGAAGGATCCTCGCATCGGGAATTCGGCGCCGCTCAAGTCCGGCCGGTCAACGGCTCGCCGCTGCTCGATGGGCTCGAGGACAATCGCGACGCGCAGGGGCGGCGGTTGCTGGATGTGTGGATGAGTCACGGGGATCGCGTGACGGCGGTGCCGCCCGGATTCAAGGTCATTGCCGCCAGCGATAACGCACCGCTCGCGGCCATGGCCGATGAATCCCGGCGGTTATACGGGCTGCAGTTTCATCCTGAGGTTACGCACAGCTTGCAGGGCGGCGAAATCTTGAGGCGCTTCGTGCGCGAAATCGCCGGCTGCGGCGCCGGCTGGGCCACCCGCAATATCATCGAGGACAGTATCGCGCGTATCCGCACTCAAGTGGGCGCCGATCACGTGCTGCTGGGGCTCTCGGGAGGCGTCGATTCCTCCGTACTGGCTGCGCTATTGCATCGGGCACTCGGTGACCAGCTCACCTGTGTGTTTGTCGATCATGGCTTGCTGCGCCTGGGCGAGGGCGATCAGGTCATGGCGACTTTCGCCGAGCACATGGGTGTGCATGTCATCCGAGTGGACGCCGAGCCACGATTTCTGCAGGCACTGGCGGGCGAATCGGATCCGGAGAAGAAGCGCAAAATCATCGGACGGGTCTTTGTCGAAGTGTTCGACGAAGAGGCTGCGAAACTCAAAGATGTAAAGTGGCTCGCACAGGGCACGATTTATCCGGACGTGATCGAATCGGCGGGCGCGAGGACCGGCAAGGCTCACGTCATCAAATCGCACCACAATGTGGGCGGCTTGCCGAAACACATGAAACTGAAATTGCTCGAGCCCTTGCGCGAGTTGTTCAAGGACGAGGTCAGAAAGCTGGGCGTCGAGTTGGGGTTGCCGAAAGAGATGGTGCACCGTCATCCCTTTCCGGGTCCCGGCCTCGGTGTGCGCATCTTGGGCGAGATTCACAAATCGCACGCCGATCTTTTGCGGCGCGCGGATGCGATCTTCATCGAAGAGCTGCGCACCCACGATTTGTACGACAAGGTCAGCCAGGCCTTTGCCGTGTTTTTGCCGGTGCGCTCGGTCGGCGTGATGGGCGATGGGCGGCGCTATGACTATGTGATTGCCCTGCGCGCGGTGGAAACCATCGATTTCATGACCGCCCGTTGGGCGCGCCTGCCCTACGACTTCCTGGATCGCGTCGCGCATAGGATCATCAATGAGGTCGCGGGAATTTCGCGCGTGGTCTACGATATTTCCGGGAAACCGCCCGCGACGATCGAGTGGGAATAGCGCGGCTGCATCGGTTAATTCCCGTCATTGATGTCGGACAACGACCGACTGGTTTTGGCGCTGAATAAGGCGTAATAAAGACCGTTTCGCGCAGGACTTTTCATCGATCATTTAAGCACCAAGGAGCTTGTCATGAATACGCAACAAATCGCAACGCGTCTCGCCGAGCTTTGCCGGCAAGGAAAGTTTGAGGCCGCTCAGAAGGAGCTTTTCGCGGAGGACGCGGTCAGCATCGAACCTCGCGATATGCCGGACTTCCCCAAAGAAACGAAAGGGTTGCCTGCCATCATTGACAAGGGCCATAAATTTGAATCGATGGTGGAACAGATGCATGGATGCAGCACTTCCGCGCCGCTCGTCACCGGCAATGCGATCGCCCTTGCGCTGACGATGGATGTAACCATGAAAGGGCGTGGGCGTGTAAAACTCGAGGAAATCTGCGCCTACGAAGTCAAGGATGGGAAAATCGTGTCGGAACAGTTCTTCATGTAGCGGTACTGTCCATCGCCTGCCCGGGGTCAACCTCGAGTGGGTGTCAGGTATTCGACCGCTACGACCTCCGAGCTAAAGCCGAGGCCGACCGTGGCGGGTTTCTGCGCCATTACCGGTTAATAGGTGCAAAGCCCACCTTGGAGGAGCTGCTCATGGTCTGCATTTCTCGCCCCGGCCCCGCAGGTACGGTGGATCAGCGGCCGTCTTCAACATCGCCATGAACGGCGTGCAGCGGCGCTCGATACACCATTCTCCCTCTCTCAACATTGCAATTGTCGGGGGCGGCGTAGCCTCGTTTGTTGCCGGGATAACGCTCCGCGAAAAGCTGCCAAACGCCGTGATCACGCTGTATTCCGCCGCCAGCGAGACAATGATCGGCGGCCAGTTGGCGAGTTGGAATGAAGACGGGTATCCGGTTGAACACGGTTTGCACGCTCTATTCGGCTTCTATGAGCACATTCTCCCCATTCTGAAGAAGATCGGTGCGTTCGAGAATTTGAGCCGCAGCAAGGAGCATATCTTCATCCGCGAGCGAGGCTCGATTCACCGCTTCGACCTCGGTACCTGGCCGGCGACCTACCGTGGATTCACGGTTGCCGAAAAGCTGCGGCTCCTCGCCGCTGCACCCGCGATCTGCAAGCTCGCGTTCGACGTCAAGCGAAAGGGCTTCGGTGTGTTCGATGCTTATGATAAGTACGATCTGCGGGCGCTCGCGCGCAAGCACGGAGTGCCTGCGTCGGTGTTGCAAGGCGGATTTTTTAGGCAATTTTACGAGGCCGCCTTCAATGCGCCGTCGGAACTTTCTGCGGCGGTCGCGCTCGAGTCGATCTATAAAATCTTCTCGAAGCGGTGGCACTACTACTTCAACGCGCCCACCAGAGAGACCATCATTGTCCCGCTGCAACACCATTTCACCGATTGCTGCCGCGGCAGGATCGAGTTCAACCAGCGACTCACCAAGGTTCGCACGGACGACGCCGGCGCGCGGGTTGTAGGGCTCGATTTCGAGAATCCGGCCGCGGGAGGCCGGGTTTCGGTCGAGGCGGACGAATACGTTCTTGCGCTTGGACTGGAGGACTTCAAGCAGGTGGACTTCGGCGCAATCGGCTCCGAGCACGACTATTTCCGCAACGTGCATAAACTACAGACAGTGTCGAGCTTTTCGATCCAAGCGTGGTTCAAGGAAGACCCTGTTCCGCCAGGAATCGACAGCATGGTTACCGGCATGCCGCAGCCTTTCGGGATCCTCTGTCCGATCACTCGTGTGCGTGCGACGCCACCGCCGCAGGAACTCCCTCTCCGGCACGAGATCATTGCGACCGGACCTGAGCGAGGCTATGAGGACGTTCCGGACGAGACCATCAAGACAGGCTTCATCGAGGGACTGCAGGACGCGGGCTTCAAGGTGCCGGCCGATCCGGCGCACATGCATGTCGTCTTGCGGCGCAATCGCGAATCATTCCATCGCTACCTGCTTACCCGGCCGGGTGAGCTGCCCTGGCGACCCCCGCATCAAAGCCCGCTCAAGAACCTTTGCCTCGCGGGCGCGTGGGTGCGCAATGAGTTCGCGCTGCCTTGCGTGGATGCAGCCGCCGAGGGTGCAATCAAGGTTGCCGGTTTCATCGCAGCGCGCGCTCTCGCCGCACGGAAAAATTTGGAAGCGCGTTTGTTCGCCGGGATGCCGCGCAACGCACCGCTGGTACTGCCGCCGCCTTATCGGTTCCCGCGCTCCACGGGGTCGTTTTTCATTCTGGATGCGAACCCCGAACGCCTCGCTGAAGCGATCTCTGCCGATCTGAGACTGTTGCCCGGTTTTGGCGGCAAGATGCTTTTCGCAGCCCTACGCCACGAGGATGTGCACGCTCAACGCGATCCAAGCGGCGCGCGCTACGGCTACAACGAAGTGTTGCTGGCAGCGTTCGTTCGGGAAAAAGGTCTGAACACGATCGGGAAAATGGGACTCTTCCCCCTCTGTCTCTATGTCGATGACGACACCGCGATGGCCGCGGGGCGCGAAATTTATGGATTTCCTAAAAAAATGGCTCGCATCGAGCTTGGCGCACACGAGATAAGCGTGGTCCGTCGCGGCCTTGCGCCCGAAGCAGCCCCCGGAGCGGTGCGACCGATCGAAGTGATGAGCGCTGACTGGTCTTCCAAACCGAAAGTGGGAGCTTCGTCATTCGAGACGACTTCAGCTACTTTGCCGCACACCGCGAAATTGCCCTTCGTCCCGCCTTTCTTGGGCGATTTGGCGCGGCTGATCGTTTTCTACAATACCCTCCACATGACACAGGCCGGGGCAGGCAATTGCGAAAGCGCCCACCGAAGCCAGCTCACGAAGGTTGCCCTGGCGGACGTCGAGGTGCGCAGTTTGTCGACTCTACATGACCTACGCTTGCGCATAGACGCGTCGGTTAACGACCCGGTTTACCTGCTGACCCAATCAGACCCCAACGCGGCCGGGGTCCGCGCAGGGTGGGGTGTGAAAGTGGAGTTGGCTTTTTCGATGGGGCCCGGGCGGACCGTCAGTGCTGTTCAGAGCACAAGCAATACGCGCGCCTTCGGTCCGATACTGCATGACAGTCGGGAGGCAGGGTAATGCCGCTGTGTCCCCGGGCCTCTGCGTGGTGGTCAATCTACTCTTGATGCGCGGGCGCGACGGTTCCGTCGGACCATTTTGCAACTGCGACTGCGAACACCAGAATCGGCGGCAAGCCTTTCACCTGGGAAGGTTCCTGCGATGATAAGAACCAGTAAGGACCCGAAAAAACTGGTGAGCCCGATGCCCAAGCCCCCCAATCCTTGCCGTCCTCGAGCGTAGTAAAGATCATCACATGCGGTCCGTTATGATCCCCTCCGTCAAACAGATATGCCGACTTCGACATCATAAATGCCATAGCGCCAGTTTCCAGATCCGGTAGTTGTTTTCTTTCAAAGGCCGCCTTCAGGGCGGACAATATCTGCGCCTTTGAGTTGCCAGCCATAACCATGCGCGTCCGCAGATTAGCTATCGGCACTACCGATTGCGCAGCCTGGCGATTCAGGCATTCGGCGCCCCTCACCTTCGGGTTCCAGAATTCAGGCGCGTCAAACGCCTCCATCCAACTTCTTTCCACCATACAGACAAACCCGTTCTTTCCTCGAACAGCGGTTTCATAGCCTTGCCGTCCCAAGATCAGAACCGTCGCGTCACCGGAGATGGAATTGGGTGCGGCGCTGCGCGCCAGGAGAATCTCGGCATTCCTCTCCATCAAGTATTGAGCGACAGGTGCCATATTCGAATATCCATCCGGCTCTGCAACGGACTTCCGCGCACGCAAACAAATGCCGATCGCCAGTACCCAGGCCATGAAAATGATCACGGTCTTCCCGGTGGGAACTCTCATCGCGAGGCATCCTTTCGGCGCCGTTGTGCGCTCTCTTTGATCAGGTCGCTCAAATCCGCGAGCGGCCGTATCTCGACCGGTCCAAGTCCAAACTTAAAGCCTGGAAGCTGCGAGACCAGTTGAATCGCGTGATTGAGGTCTCGCGCCTCGAGGATTTGAATGCCGCCGAGCTGTTCCTTGGTTTCCGTATAAGGACCGTCGGTCGTCGCGACTTTGCCGTTTTTCCAGTATAGGGTCACTGCGGTCTCGGGCGGCTGAAGACCCGCTTCGGCGACAAGATGCCCGCTGGCGCGCAGATGGTCATTGTGTTGAAAACATTCGTCGAACACTGCGTTACGCTCCTCCTCGGTCATCCTTTCGAATTTTCCTGGTTCGATGTATCCCAAACAGATGTATTTCATTGCCCATCTCCTGGTGGGGTGGCGGCGGCGAAATCTTGCGCGCCGGCTCCTTCCACCTATAGTCGCCGGACAGAAGAAAAATCGACAGCTAAGGCCGTTTTTTTATTCCATCTCCCTCAGCCTCGCTCCGAGGAACCGTCGCTCCGGTTCGCGCTGAACCAACGCCAACGCCTTCTGGTAGGAATCACGCGCCTCGGCCGGCCGTCCCAGCCTGCGGCACAAGTCCGCCCGGGCGGAGTGCGCGAGATGGTAGCCGGCGAGTTCCTCCCGGGCCAGCAAGGCATCGATGAGACGCAGTCCCTGCTCAGGTCCCTCGCACATGGCGACGGCAACTGCGTGATTGAGTTCCACCACCGGAGACGGCTGAATACGAACCAGCCGTTGGTAGAGCAGTTTGATCTGGCGCCAGTCCGTAGCTGCCGGCGAGGAAGCCTCGGCGTGAACGGCCGCAATGGCCGCCTGCAGCGTGTAGGCACCGAAACACCTGGATGCAAGTGCGCGTTCGGTGAACGAAATACCTTCGGCGATTTGATCTTTATCCCACAAAGAACGATCCTGCTGGTCCAGCAAGATCAAGTCTCCTTGCGGACTGCTTCGAGCGGCGTGGCGCGACTCCTGCAGCAGCATGAGTCCCATGAGGCCCAACGCTTCCGGCTCTGGAAGTAAGTCGACGAGTAGTCTGCCCACTCGGATCGCCTCGCCGCTTAGTTCGGCCCCCATGGTCCCGGCTGAATAGCCCTCGTTGAAAACCAGGTACACGACCTGAAGTACGGCCCCCAATCTTGCCGGTAGTTCCTGGGATACGGGTACCTGGTAGGGTATGGCCTTCTCGCGGATGACGGCCTTGGCACGCACGATGCGCTGCGCGAGCGTCGCTGGTGGAACGAGAAATGCCCGCGCAATGGCTTCTGTTGTGAGGCCGCAAATTTCACGCAAAGTGAGCGCGACCTGCCCTTCCGGTGGCAGGGCCGGATGGCAACAAGTAAAGATGAGACGGAGGCGATCGTCCTCGATTTCTTCATCCTGCCGAGGTGCCTCATCGCTGCGCTCCTCGAGACAGAGAGCGATATCTTCCTGTGCGCCGTCGAAGCGCGCCCGCCGGCGCCTTCCGCTTATAGCTTTGAATCGCGCAGTTGAAATGAGCCAGGGCCGGGGTTTTTCAGGTATCTCGGTCAGAGTCCAGGAGTCTAAAGCAGCGGCAAAGGCCTCGTGCATGGCCTCTTCGGCGACATCGAGATCACCGAGCAGACGCACCAACGTGGCAAGAATCCGGCCGGATTCGGACCGATAAATCGCCTCTATGATCCTGCTGAGTTCTTCAGGAGCATCCTTGCGCATGCGTACCAAGCTAACAAACGACTGTACTGCACACAACTGGGATACTATTGATTGACGATGCAAAAAATCCCGATGTTGAGGGAGGGGGCCGGCAAGGGCGGCGGCCGGCGCGACGAGCCGAAGAATGTGCTCGGCGAGCGGCTCGAGGTGTGTTCCTTGAGTCCAATGACAGGATTTTTCCGCGATGGCTGCTGCGATAGCAGCCGAGACGATGCCGGCAGCCACACCGTATGCGCAGTCATGACCGCAGGATTTCTTGAGTTCTCGAAGGCTCGTGGCAACGATCTCTCGACGCCGGTGCCGGAATTCGGTTTTCCGGGCTTGAATCCCGGCGATCGCTGGTGCCTGTGCGCACCTCGCTGGCAGGAGGCGCTGCAATCGGAGCGTGCGCCGCGAGTGGTGTTGCGCGCGACGCACGAGGGAGCGCTCCGCTATTGCTCGCTCGCGGACCTCAAGCGCTTCGCGGTCGATCTGGATTGATTCGCCGTCCTCCCGGCAAATCAAGGTAATCCTGGCTGCAGTCAATCGATCGCGCGCACCGGCCGTTGCAATGCGGCGACGCCTGTTACCAACAGGACCGAGACGCCCGCCGCAGCGAACATGCCGCGCATGCTCCACTGAACAGCCACGCCCGCGGCGGCCAAGGACAGCGGCATCAGTCCGAGACTGGCAAACATGAGTACGCTCATGACACGGCCGAGCATGGCGCGATCGACACGTTGTTGAAACCAAGCCAGTATGTGTACATTCAGAAAACCGGCGCTCGCGCTCATGAAGAAAAGCACAGGTATGAGCGTTGACATTCGGCTGAGAAATCCTATTGATGCGGTACACATGCCAATCACTACGCAGACGACGAGGAGAAGAAGTCCGCGCTTGTGCTGGCGACGAGCGCCCGCGGCCAACAGGCCGATCAAGCTTCCTCCCGCTACCGAAGACATCAGAAAACCATAGGCTGTCGCCGACCCGAATTCACTTTTTGCCAAAAATGCCACGCCGACGCTCAACGGCCCGGTGATGCAGAAGTTCAAGACCGAAACCACCAGCAGCAGCGTACGCAGCGCCACGTCATTCTTGACGTAGCGCAGGCCTTCCAGAATGGAGTGAATTAAGTTGGCGCGGGATGCGGCCGAGGTGGCCTTGGGAGGATCACGCAGCATCAGCAGTGCGGCAATGATGAAAAGAAAACTGACCGCGTCGATGGAAAAAGCCGATGCGAGGCCAAATACCGCGATGATGATTCCTGCGGGTGCCGGCAGGGCGAGCATTGCCATCTGTTGTGTGCCCTGAGACAGCGCGTTGGCGGCGGGCAGCTGCGCCGGCGCTACCAGCGAAGGCAACAATGTCTGCGCGGCCGGCGCCGCGAATGCGTCCGCGACGCCGAACAGGAAGCTCAGCATGTAGACATGCCAGACTTCGACGTGGTGCGACCAAACGAAAACGGCGAGGGCAGCCACCAGGACAGTCCGCAAGGCCGCCGTCAGAATCATGATTTTGCGGGGCGAGACGCGGTCCGTGACCGCACCGCCAAGCAGCATCAGCGCAGCTCGAGGAATGGCCTGCACCATCATGACTGCGCCGAGAACCGCGCCAGATCCGGTGAGTTGCAGGATGAGCCAGGGAAGGGCCACCAGAAAAAACTGGTCACCGCATCCCGATACCGTGTTGCCCAGCCATAGGTAACGAAATTCTCGGTTAAAAAGAGGATGTCGTGTATCTGAAGCATTCATGGGGCGGCTCGAAGTAGTATGTAAATGCAAATTTACATTTACATATGGTCCATAGTCAACTAGAATTAGAGAGTGGATAAATCGGAACAGACCTTGGCGCCGCAGCAAGCGCGCAGCCGGGAGTCTTTACGTCGACTGCTAAAGGCCGCAGTAGAGGTCTTGGGGCAGCATGGTGTGGCCGGAACCACCATCCCGCGCATCGCTACGCACGCCGGCCTGACGCCCGGCGCGGTCTACAGGCGCTTTCGTAACAAGGATGTCCTGCTCGAAACTGCGATTCTTTCCATCCTGGAAGGTCAAGACAAAATCCTACGCGTCTCGCTCAGTGCCGAGGCCGCTGCCAAGGTTCCCTTTGCGACGCTGGCGGAGCAGGTCATCGGTAGCGTGGTCGTCAGCTATCGCGCCAATGCCGGTCTGCTGCGCGCGGTGCGCCAGTTTTTGCAGGACAGGGAGGGCACTCCTTTTTGGAAGAAGGCCGCGAAACTCGAGATGCGCACGTTCGAGTATCTCGTCGGCATTTTCGTTTCGAGCGGAGAGATCAAGCATCCAGACCCGCGCGGTGCCGCGGCTCTCGGTCTGGTGATGATCATCGGTACGCTGTGGGAGGTCGCCGTGATTCCCGGAGACATGAGGCTATGGAAGTCTCTGCTGCCCAAGGACGATAAGGCTCTCAAGGCCGAATTGACGCGATCGTTTCTGCGCTACGTAGAGGTCGAGCGGCAAGCGCGCTAGCGCAGAACCGTCACTTTCTGCGGAACTCAGGCCTTACGGATCCCATCCGGACCATTGTTGCGTCGATTGGGAACATCGATAGCCGGTCAGGCAAAAAGTCCCGTAGGGTTTCGACGCGTAAAACCCGTTCATTTGCTTCGACGCATAGGTGCCGTTCATCAACATCGATGGATCCAAGTTCCCTTCGGTAAGATGCACGCCTCGGACGCCGAAATTGGGCTCGGAAAGCTGAGACGCATAATCGGTAGCGCACGCGGACAACCCGAGACCCGCAATCAAGCACGGAATCAGTCTCATACCAGTCAGTTTCATACGAGTCAGTGTCATGCTAGTTCTCCGACCCACGGTGTTTCGCTCTTAATCGTTCAATAGCACGATCATGAAAGCGAAGCAACCATTCTTAGGTGCTACGATGCGTTGCACGCGAATTGCGCGGAGTCGGGCGAGGCTGGACGGGACCGCAGCGTGAGAATGAGGTCGGCATTGGGTTTGTTGGCGTTTTTGCTGGCATCGACCGCGGGAGCCCAGAGCGCCCGCACCGCTCAATGCGCCGTGGATGGCGCTGCGGCCTCGTTGTCGAACTCCGCGCTCGCCGTGAGTTTCGACTTCATCGACGGACACCTACAGCCTGCGCGCCTCGCAAATCAGCTGACCGGCGTCGATTCGCGGCTGCAAGGCGAACTGTTCGAGCTGCAATTGCGCGACGGCGCACTCCTGCATGCCAGCGATTTCCATCTCGAATCACCCATTCGATGCACTGTCGTCGCCGGTACTCCTGATGCGGCGCGAGAATCCGCACGAAGCCCCATGCAGGCCATCGAAGGAACGCTGGCACAAAATGGCGGTGGCCTCACGATCGCGTGGCGGGCATCGATGGGCGCCGGCGCGTACCTGCGGGAATCGTTCTCGTTGACGACCACAAAGGATATGGACATCGCAAGCGTGTCGCTCATCAGTCTGCATCTGCCGGGCGCCTCCATCGCCGGTACCGCCGACGGCACGCCCATCGTGAGCGGCGATGCGTTTTTCGCTTTCGAGCACCCGATGGCGCGCGCCCTGGTGATCAATGGGAAGGCGACCTCCACCTTGAGTCGCAAACTGCCGCTGCTCGCCGGCATTCCAATCGTCTATACCGCTGTTTTGGGCGTCGCCGCACCCGGCCAATTGCGGCGCTCATTTGCGGCCTATCTTGAAGCCGAACGAGCGCATCCGTTTCGGACCTTCCTGCACTACAACTCGTGGTACGACATCGGTTACTTCAGCCGTTATACAGAGGCGGACGCCCTCGGCGCCATCGAGCAGATCGGCAAAGAACTTGTTGTCGACCGGCACGTTGTGGTGGACTCGTTTCTATTCGACGACGGATGGGACGATCCTTCGCGCCTGTGGGAGTTCAACGAAGGATTTCCCCAAGGCTTCAGCCGGATCCGCGCAGCGGCCGAAAAGTTCGGCGCGGAACCCGGCGTCTGGCTTTCCCCCTGGGGCGGGTACGGAGCGCCGCGCCAGGCGCGTCTCGCGGCGGCAAAAGCCGCAGGATATGAGGTCGACACGCAGGGGCTCGCACTGTCGGGACCGAAATACTATGCGCGCTTTCACGCAGCGGCAGTCGGGCTGCTGCAAACCTACGGCATCAATCAATTCAAGCTCGATGGCACCGGAAGCGCCGACAAGGTCACCCCCGGTAGTACTTTTGACAGCGATTTCGCGGCGGCGATGGCGCTGATCCAAGACCTGCGTGCCGTCCGCCCAGACCTTTTCATCAATCTGACCACCGGCACGTGGCCGTCGCCCTTCTGGCTGATGACGGTGGATTCGATCTGGCGCGGCGGCGAGGATCACGAATTCGCGGGGCAGGGTAGCAACCGGCAGCGCTGGATCACTTATCGCGACGCGGACACCTACGGCGGCGTCGTACGCCAGAGTCCGTTTTACCCATTGAATGCGCTGATGCTGCACGGGATTATCTTCGCGCGCCATGCGCGCGGATTGAGCAGCGATCCTGCCGGCGATCTAGCGGACGAAGTGTGGTCATATTTCGCGAGCGGCACCGGACTTCAGGAACTGTATGTGTCTTCGGATCTTCTGAGCCCACAGGACTGGGACCTCATTGCACGCGCAGCGCGCTGGGCGCGCAAACGCGCGGCGGTACTCAAGGATAGCCATTGGCAGGGCGGCGATCCGGCACGCGATCAGATTTACGGGTGGGCGGCGTGGAGCCCGGACCGCTCAGTGATCGCCTTGCGCAATCCCTCCTCACAGCCGCAGTCGTACGCACTCGATCTCCGCGCCGCACTCGAGCTGCCGGCCGGCGCGGTTCGTAAGTTCAGTGCCCAGGGCGTCTATGGCCGCGCACCGCCCGCGGCGCTCGACGCGAACTCGATCCTTCATCTTCGCCTGGCGCCCCACTCGGTGCTGGTCTGGGACTTGGTCGCGCAGCCGTCAGGCATGCCCCGCCCCCGGGTCAGCCAGATGTAACAAGTGAGCGTATAATTGCGGCGTCGGCTTCAAGAAACGTAACCGTTTTGCCCCTTTTAGAAATGAGGATCTGTATGTCGCTTCGAATCAATGACACGGCGCCAAACTTCAAGGCGCAAACCACACAAGGCCCGATCGACTTTCACCAATGGATCGGCGACAAATGGGCGATTTTGTTTTCACATCCCAAAGACTTCACCCCCGTGTGCACCACCGAGTTGGGCTACATGGCGAAGATCGAACCGGAATTCACGAAGCGCAATGCCAAGCTCATCGGCCTGTCAATCGATCCGGTGGAAAGTCACAAGGGTTGGGTCAAGGACATCGAAGAGACACAGGGCGCCACCGTCAAGTATCCCATGATCGCGGATACCGACCTGGCGGTCGCCCAGCTCTACAACATGCTGCCTGCCGAAGAGTCGGGCGGGGCCGCCGGCCGCACAGCAGCGACCAATGCCACGGTGCGTTCCGTGTTCATCATCGGTCCTGACAAGAAGATCAAACTGATGTTGACCTATCCGATGACGACCGGACGCAATTTCGATGAGATCCTGCGCGCCCTCGATTCCATTCAATTGACCGCGAAGCACAAGGTTGCGACGCCGGCGAATTGGAAACAAGGCGAGGATGTGATCATCTCCGGGTCCGTGACCGATGAGGATGCCAAGAAAATCTATCCGGCCGGCTGGAAAGCGCCCAAGCCGTATTTGCGCATCGTCAAACAGCCGCACTGATGGCCTGAGGCTCTATGGAAGGGAAGCCCGGCAATGAAGTGCCGCAGTTCGCGACTGCCGAATATTCCGCTCAACGCGGCGCGGTGCTTTGCAAGGCCTGCGGGAAATCGATAACCGGCGCGTACTTCCGTGCGAACGGCGTGCCGGTCTGCGGGAACTGCGTCCAGCGCATCAGAGATCAGACCCCGGTTGACTCGCATTTGGCGTTTGTGCGCGGTATCTGCTTCGGCGTGGGCGGTGCGCTGTTGGGCCTGGCGCTGTATGCGGGGTTTGCCGTCGCCACGGGTTGGATCGTCGGGTTCGTCTCTCTCGCCGTGGGTTACATCGTGGGTAAAGCCGTCGCGTTTGGCTCCGGCGGCGTCGGCGGCCGCCGCTATCAAGTGGCCGCAGTTCTGCTGACATATATGGCAGTCTCCATGGCTGCGGTTCCGATCGCGATATCCCAGCAAATGAAGCACGCAAGTGCACAGCAGCAGGCGCAGGCAAGCGACCCTGCAATTATTGCCCAGCCCAAGATGCATCCCCTCAAAGCGCTCGGCGTTTTGACGATGATCGGGCTGGCGTCGCCGTTTCTCGATCTTGCGAATCCCGCGCACGGGGTCATCAGTCTGATCATCCTGTTCGTCGGCATCCGGATTGCCTGGAGGCTCACCGCGGTCCGCACGGTGAACATCGTGGGTCCCCTCAACGACCCGGTTCCAGCGATGCCCGGGAATTGAATCAGGAGTGCCCGCGATGCCAGAGCGTATTGGCGCCCGCGGCCTTGGTCTGCGGGACTTGCCATGCTTTGGTGCACGCGTCGATGCTCGAGCAACTTTCGGCCAGCGCGCGGCTGCATGAAGAACGCCTCGAGTATCCGGAAGCCAGAAGCGATTGGCTGAAGGCGCTCGCGCTGCTGCCACCGGACTCATCGCAAGCCGCTTGGATCAGCGGCAATCTCAAACGTCTCGAAACTCTGGCCGGAGCTTCCCCCGCCGGTGATCGGTACGCCTGGGCCAGGAAGTTCGGACCGTTCGCGCCGCTGATCATTTTGCTGGCCAAGGGCAAGGTTCTGCTGAGCCTGTTCAAGTTGAAATTCTTGCTCAGCCTCGGGGCATTCGTGGCGTTCTATTGGGCGCTGTATGGCGCGCGCTTCGGCATCGGCTTCGCCATTCTGATTCTGGTGCACGAGATGGGTCACTTCATCGAGATCAAGCGGCGCGGCTTACCCGCTGAGATGCCGGTGTTTCTTCCCGGTCTCGGCGCCTATGTGCGCTGGACGGCGCTGGGCGTCTCCGTGCAGACGCGTGCCCTTGTGAGCCTTGCCGGTCCCCTGGCGGGATGCCTCGGCGCCGCAGCGTGTGCCGTGGTCTGGATGAGGACCGGCGATGCGTTGTGGATCGGACTGGCCTCGCTCACGGCAATACTCAATGTGCTGAATCTCATTCCTATCTGGGTCTTGGATGGATCACAAGCCATCATCGCGCTCAGCAAGATCGAACGCATCGTGCTTTCAGGGGCTGCGGTGCTGCTGGCCGCGTATTTTTCGCAGCCGTTGTTTCTACTCGTGGCAGCCGGCGCCGCGTACCGGCTTTTCACCAAGGATATTCCGCAGGCGCCGAGCTATGGCGCAACCGCTTACTATGTGACGCTGCTGGCTGCGCTAGGTTATCTCATCACGCTGGCGCCGTTACCCGCCCCGGCTCGATGATCTGGCGCGCAGGATCGATTGCAGCACGACGGCGTGTTCCTTCATCCAAAGGGCAAGTTTGGCGCGCGCCTTGCTGACGCCCCTCGGCCACAGCCGATCCACCAAGATCCGAGTACCGTCGGTGTCTGCCGCGGGCTCATAGATTCTCTTGATTGAAACTGTCATGCGAATACGTCCGAGCTCGAGCAACCCTGAGAACAGCGTCCGTGACTCTACTCCGCCAGATTCACTCCGGAACCCCCCATTTCCTTGGGCATGTCCTTGAACTTCGGCTTGCCATCGCGAATGGGCAGCACGGTCTCCTGGTAGTGCACGTGCACGCCCGGCTCGAATTTAAATTTCGGCAGCATCGCCGCATAGATGTCCACGAGACCCATGGTGGGATGCTCAGTGAAGAGATGTCCCCCGCACTGCTTGCACCATTTGCGGAAGCTGATGGGGGTCTTGTTATACGTTCCAATGCTGGCCGCGCCGTGAGTGACCTTCAACGATTGGGGGTTCCACAGGGTAAAGGCATTGACGGGACCTGCCGACCAGTGGCGGCACGATGCGCAATGGCAGTAACCCATTCCAGCCGGTTCGCCCGAAACCTCGAATTGCACCTCGCCGCAAAAACAGCTGCCCTTGTGGGTCTTTTCGCTTCCCATGGCGTGTCTCCCTTTTTAGATCGAATCAGTTTCGATCGGGGTATTCTACTCGGGCGAGCAGGGGTTGCGAATTAGACCGGCTGGGGCTGCCTGAGGGAAACGTCGCTAGGTCTTGGACTCGGCTCCAAAGCGCGCCATCCGGCTGACCAATTCCGGCGGAATTTCCGTCGCGCGCCCCGTGTCAGCCGAAATGAACACCAACACCTGTTTTACGTTCATCCGCAGTTCACCGTGATGGGACGCCTCGATGCGAATCTCGCAGGAGGTGCGGCCCGTTTTCACGGTCCACAAGTTGAACGTCAGCCGGTCTCCAAATCGCGTTGGCTTGGGAAAATCGACAGTGAAGTGTACCGACGGAGTCAAAATCTGTTTGTGATGAAATAACCCCGGGGCACTGGCGGCAAGCCCGTCTTCAAACCAGTCTTCGACGAAATCGCTGATCATTTCGAAATAGCGCGGATAAAAGACCCAGCCGGCGGCGTCGCAATGTCCGAAACGCACGAGAATTTCACGCTGAAATGCCGCCATGTTTCATCCCTCCAGTGCAAGCAGAACCCGCAGTATAGATTACGGCCTAGCCGCCAATGCGAGGAGACGTGCGCCAACACGCGCGCCGATTTGCCGGGTAAGATGCCGAATACCTATACGGCCGTAGAGCGGTCGTGACAACATTCAGGTGACCTGTGCAAGGATTTCCCTTCGAAGGCTCTGCGGCGGCGATCACGGGAGCCGCCAGCGGCATTGGGCGGGCCCTGGCGCTCGAGTTGGCCGCCCGCGGCTGCGATCTTGCGCTCGCCGATCTGAACCCAGCGGGCCTCGAATCGGCGGCAAAGGAAATTACCGCGGCGCATGCGCGCCGGATCACCATTCGCACCGTCGATGTTGCCGATCCTGAGCAGATTCGAGGCTTCGCCGCCGCAGCAATTGCGGATTTTCCGTCGCTCAATCTGCTCTTCAACAACGCGGGTGTCGCATTGCTCGGTCAATTCGACGAATTCGACCAGAACCAGATGGCGTGGCTGATGGACATCAATTTCTGGGGCGTCGTGCGCGGCACGCGCGCTTTCCTGAAGCATCTTCAAAGCCGCCCTCAGGCGCATATCGTCAATATTTCCAGCGTTTTTGGCATCATCGCGCCCGCCGGACAGTCCGCTTACGCCGCGTCGAAGTTCGCGGTTCGCGGATTCTCCGAGGCGCTGCGGCACGAACTCGCCATGAACAAGAGCAGCGTGAGACTCTCGGTCGTACACCCGGGCGGCGTGAAGACCAACATCGCGCGTGCGGCGCGGACCGGGAATCACTTGCGTGAAAGCGTGAGTGTCGACGAAGTGGGAGATCGCTTCGAACGAATGGCGCGCACCACGCCGACCGCGGCTGCGCAGCGCATTATTCGAGGGATTGAACGCAATGAACCGCGCATTCTCATCGGCGGTGACGCAAGAATATTGGACATGATTCAACGGCTGAGACCCGCCACCTACTGGGGGCTGTTGTCGCGAATCTTCGACCGGATGACCGTCTAGGGAAAGCGATATTTAGGGCGCCCGCAACTCCGCCAGCAATCCCTTGGCGCCGTATACCTTGTCGAGCGCCTCGCGCATGATCGCCGGGTGCACGGCGATGGCACGGTTATTGTCGGGATTGAACCAGTAGTGGCCGGCGATCGAGTGAATGTTGCCGTCGAACATCAGGCCGACGATTTTCCCGTCGACATCGATCAGAGGGCTGCCCGAGTTTCCACCGACGATATCGTTGCTGGTGGAAATGCAAAACGGCGTGTTCATGTCCAGCTGCGGTTTTGCGCGCATCCAGCTGTCGGGTATCTTGAACGGTGTGGCACCGGTGGCGCGTTCGAAGGCGCGCTCCAGATAGGTAAACGGCGCTACGCTCGTCCCGTTTTCCACCCACCCTTGGACAGTTCCGTAGTTCAGGCGCGGGGTAAATGTCGCATCGGGATAGGTGTTGGTTCCGTACGCTTTGAAGCGGGCAGCCGCTATTTCCTCTGCCGCCCTGGCGATGGGTGCTTCCACTTCATCCTCGTATCGCCGGCGTACGGCGCGAGCCTCGGCATCGATGGATCGGGCGAGTACGATCATGGGGTCGCGAGAGGCATCAACCGCGGTTTTGCCGCCTTGCCAGAGGCGTTTGCGAAAATTGGCGTCATTCATTTCGGTTTCCGCGATGAGCCGCGTTGCCAAGGCGTCCGGCGACTCCTTGCTCATTAATCTGCGCACCAAGGGGTAGTCCGGACCCAGCCATTCGCGCATGCGATCCAAAGAGTTCGACAGTGTGATTTGTTCGAACTCCGGATAGACCGGAACCTGTTCATAGAGATCGTGCTGCATGGCCGGCAATTCGGCTTCCGTAAATTCTCGCAGCCGGTCTTTGTTGGGCTTTTGACGTTCGTCGGCGGCCCTGATCAAGATTCGCGCGTCCCGTAACAACGTACTGCTGAAGCCCGCGGCATTTTCGATGAACAGGTACGGCAGGTAGAGACCCCGTTCGCGGTTCGATGCCGCCGCGATTTCCTGCCAGGGATCAGGACCGCTGATACCCGCGACGGCGCGCAATGCTTGCTCGACCTTCGTTTTCTGGTCCAAAAAGGCATCATCATTGAGTGCATCCAGCTCCTTGCGGCGCACTTTAATGGCATTTTGCAGAGTATTCAGCGGCGCAACGGTTATGCGCTCATCGCCGAGATTATTCTTGCTGAATTGAATCAAGCGGCCACGCAACTCGGAAGCCCGCAGCAAGGTGACGGGCAGGGATACGTCGCGGTCGAATTCCAGTTGCGAGCGCGTTTGCAATCGTGCCGTCGTGCCTGGATCGCCCGCGACAAAGACCAGCTGGTTGGCGTTGGGGCCGGCGAAATCGATTTGCAAGAAATCGGGCGTCTGCGCAGGTTTGTTGTCTTCGTAAGCGCGAAGAATGGAGAAGTCCAATGACCAACGGGGGAATTGGAAGTTATCCGGGTCGCCTCCAAAGGAGGCGATGTCCGCTTCCGGCGCGAAGACCAGGCGAAGGTCCACATAGCGCTTGTACTTGTAGAGAAAATACTGGCCGCCTTGATAGAGCCGAACCGATTGGCACACGAGCTTGCCGGATCGTGCCCTGGCGCTCGTTTGTTCGCAGGCCTGTTCGAGGGAGGTCAACACTTTCTTGCGGGCCGCATTGGCGGCCGCATCGCTCAACGCGGAATCGGCCTTCATCACCGCGTCAGTGATGTTTTCCATGCCGACCAGTACGTCCGCATGCTGCGCCGGACAGCGCTGCTCGTCCTTGCGTGCCAACGCGCTGAAGCCGAGTTCCACCAGGCTTTTTTCCTTGCTGGACAACTCGGCAAGGCATGACTCGATGCAGTGGTGGTTGGTGAGGATAAGTCCCTCCCGCGAGACAAAGGACGCGGTGCAATTGGTCAATCGCAGCGTCGAGAGCCTAACGTGATCCAGCCATGCAGGCGTGATATCGGCGCCGAAACTCTGTCTGACCGCAGCCGCAGGAAAATTATCGAAGGTCCACATTCCTTCGTTGGCGATTGCCGGCGGGCATGCCGTGAAGGCCGCAAGCAACAGAAGTCCACGCATGGAATCCTCGTGTTATCGTTAACCGCCAAAGCCAACGCAACATTCTACCGAATTGGAACCTCAAATCGACGCCACGGCCTTGCCAGCGGCTCCGCGCGCCGCGTTTACCGCGTTCGCGAATCGGGACTTTCGCATCTACGTTTGCGCGGGCAGCGCCGCGATGATGGCCGACAACGTCGAGCACGTAATTTCCTACTGGATGATGTTCCAGAAATTTCACTCCCCCGCGCTGGGGGCATTTGCGGTCATTTCGCATTGGGCACCGTATCTTTTGTTTGCCGCTTACACGGGAAGCCTGGCCGACCGCTTCGACATCCGCCGCCTGATTCAGATTGGAATGCTGTTGTTCATGGGCGTCTCCATCGGCTGGGGCGTGATGTTCGCGACCGACTCGACGCAGCAATGGAAGGCAGCGGCCCTGCTGGTGGTTCACGGCTTGGCGGGCGTCATCTGGATGCCCGCCGCGCAAGTGCTCATTCACCGGATCGTTGGGGCAGAACTCGTGCCCAGCGCGGTGCGGCTCAATGCGACCGGGCGTTATCTGGCCTTTTTGGTAGGACCTGCGCTCGGCGGCGTCCTGCTGTTGCTGTTTGGCCCGGTTATCGGAATTTTTCTCAACGCACTCATCTATGCTCCGCTGCTCGTTTGGCTGATCAAGGCACCCTACGGTCCTGATCCTGCGGCTGCGCCGCGCCCTCCGGGAATCCGGGGATTTCGAGATATCTGGTTGACGATGAGGGTGGTGCGGCGCGACCCCATTTTGTTGTCGATGACCATGTTGGTCGGTGCCTCCGCCTTTTTTATCGGCAACGCCTACCAGGCGCAAATGCCGGGATTCGCGCTGGATTTGGGGCATGCCCGTGCGGCGGACATCTCCTACATGATCTTGCTCGCGGCGGATGCGGCCGGTGGGCTCGCCGCCGGACTGATTCTCGAAAGCCGCGGTCTGCTGCCGCCGAAGGTCAAAACCGCCTATATTCTCGCGATGCTCTGGTGTTGCGCGCTGGCGGGATTTGCGCAATCGCATACCTATGCCGTGGCCATTACACTGTTGTTCATCGCCGGATTCGTCGAACTTGGATTCAATTCGATGGCGCAATCCTTGGTGCAGCTGAACGCACCGGCCGAGATTCGCGGACGAGTGATTGGGGTATTTGCCATGTTCGCGAACGGTATGCGGACCTTCAGCGGCGTTTGCATCGGATTGCTGGGCGCCAGCGTCGGCATCCACAATTCCTTGAGCTACAGCGCCGCCGCGCTGTTCTCGCTTTACGCGATCTTTGGCGCTCGCTTCGTCGCGAGGCGGCTCGCGAGGGCGCCGCCATGAGGCCAAGCGACAGTGAATTCATGCGACGCGCGCTGCTGCTCGCACAAAAAGCTGCGGAGGAGGGGGAAGTGCCGGTCGGGGCGTTGCTGGTGGTGGACAACGAAGTCGTCGGCGAGGGTTGGAATCGGCCCATTGCCAGCCGTGACCCGACCGCTCATGCGGAGATCATCGCCCTGCGCGCGGGTGCATCGGTGCTGGACAACTATCGACTCGGCGCGGCCACGCTGTATGCGACATTGGAACCCTGCGCCATGTGCATCGGAGCGGTGCTCAACGCGCGAGTGGCACGGCTGGTCTTCGGTGCCTGGGATGCCAAGGCAGGCGCTTGCGGCAGCGTAATCGATCTGCCGCGTGAGGCGCGGCTTGCGCATGGCTTGGATGTATTTGGCGGAGTCTGCAGCGAGGAAGCCGCGGATCTACTGCGGCAATTCTTCGAGACTCGACGCTAGTTCAAGATCGGCGCACGGGGACCGTCGCCCCAGGCCCATTCCAGCAGATCTCGATAGCCTCGAACGTTGTCGACGTAGTGCACCGGTTCGCGCCCTCGGGCATATCCGTTTTCAGTCTGCGTATACCAGCGTTCCTCTTCGAGCAACGGCAAAAAGTAGCGTACGTCCTGCCAGGAGTCCGGATCGCGGCCGGCCTTTTGCGCCAACACTCGCGCATCCTCGACGTGACCGTAACCGATGTTATAGGCGGCAAGCGCGAACCAGGTGCGATCCGGTTCGGGAACGTGAGCGGGAATCTTCTCGTACACCTGCCGGAAATAGCGGGCGCCGCCAAAGATGCTTTGCCGAGCATCCGACAGGTCGGTCACTTGCGTTTCGTTCGCCGTCTCCGCGGTCAACTGCATCAGGCCGCGGGCTCCGGCCGATGAGGCAGCGCTCGGATTCCACTTCGACTCTTGATATCCGATGGCGGCCAATAGCCGCCAGTCCTGGCTGCTTTGTTGCGCAGCTTCGACGAACCATTCCTTATAAAGCGGCAGGCGGCTCTGAAGATGCTGCATGAAACCGGCGCCTCCGGCGAATTCCGTATCCTCGGAGCGCCCGTAGTAGCGATTCACGATCGTGGCGAGTTCTCCATCGAGCTTCAGTCTGGCGAAATATTCCGTCATGTCTTGCGTAAAGCCCGGATCGCGATCGCTGCTCGCCCAGGCGAGCGGTCGATCGCCTGGAAAGTCGAAGGCAATGCGCAGGTCCGGGTGCACGTCGTGCGCCAGGGCGAACTCGGTCGAATCGGCAATCGTGTAATCGATGGTGCCGTCGGCCACGCCGTCCAGCAACGCCTGGGAGTTGGTACTGGCATTCTCGATCCAGACCAAATCCGGGTAGGCGTTGCGCGCGTCTTCCAGCGTTTTCGCATGAGAACTACCGGCCGCAATTTCCAGGTCCGAATTGCCGATTTCGAACAGCGAGCCGGGTCTGGGCGCGCCGCGACGATAGATCAGGTGTTCGCGCACGTGCTGATAGGCTGGCCCGAATTGCACACCGGGAACTGCTTGCATGGGTACCTTTAAGCCCGCTGCCGCGAGGTGTGCCTGCCCGGAAGTCAAAGCCGCATAAATTTCGGCATAAGTTCGCATTGGCGTGATCTTGAGCTTCACACCGAGCTCGTCGGCGAAGCGCCGCGCGAGATCGTATTCCGGCCCTTCCGCGGCACCGTCCGGCCCACGGTAAAAGGCGAGCGGACCCGTGCGCGTAACCACCCGCAGTTCTCCCAGCGACTTGATCTGGTGGATCAACCCTGGGACCGGCGTGTAACTGCTCAACAGCCCCATCGCGGATATTGCGACGGTGAGCTTTGTCCAGCGCGGCCAGTTTGCTTGTATGGTCAATTTACGCACGGTTTAATTATCCATTTGAGCGCCGTGGTGCAGGGCAAGTTCCTGTTCGAGAGGCGAGCCCTTTTCCGATGCGCTAGAATAAACGATTATTTCTTTGCGCGAACCCTTGACAAACGCTTTTTTCCCCTGGCTGTTGACCGGGTCAAAACTAATTTTTGTTTAAGTTATGCGAAAAAATCTTAAGTAAACGACGCGAATTTTAAGTTAACTGGAGAGGTACCGAAGTGGTCACAACGGCGCCGACTCGAAATCGGATGGTCGGGTAATTCCGGCACGTGGGTTCGAATCCCACCCTCTCCGCCACTGAAAATGAAATGGCCGCTGCTCTTTTCAGAAGGTGCAGGATGTGTGGACGAACCCACCGGTTTCGCAGGAGCGATTTGGACGCCGGAGCGTCGGCGCGCGAAGGGCTGGCCCGACATCCCACCCTCTCCGCCACTTAATTTTTGAAGCGTTTCTGAGACTTGAGTCACTCAGGTCTTTCCCTACTGCCAGCCTACTGCCAAATTCTGGGGATTCTGGGGGAGGAATCACGATCAATCTCGCGCGATTTGTCGCTGCATTTACCGCGGAAATTGCAGCACGAGAATCTGAGAATTGCAGCGCCCGCAACGGGTCTTTTTTCCATCGCTTGTTTGATCGCCTGAATATCCGCTGCCGTTGCGCCGTCGAGCCATGCGGCGTACATGCGCAGCATTACCTCGACGCTATGTCCGTGCTGTTTCGCGACCCACAGTAGATTTTTCCCGAGCATGAGCTGCCAGGTCACGGAGGAATGCCGCGCATGGTAGGGCCCACGCGGTCGAATGTTGAGTGCCTTGATGCTCTCGCTCCAGCGCCAGCGGGTGATTTCCGGATCGGAAATGGATCTTCCGTCTTCCAGAAAAAACAGATGCTCATGGTGGATTTTGCCGGCTGAGACGTATTCCCGGCGGAGCGCCAAGTGGCGACTTAGGACTTCGAGCGCCCGCGGACAAAGCTCAACGTCGCGATCTTCCTGGGTCTTGGTGCGGTCTTTATCCCGCCGCAGGACGCGTGCCTTGGTGACCGACAGCACAGCTCTACGGGCGTCGTAATCGGTCACGAGCAAAGCGATTTGTTCCGAGGGGCGCAAACCGGTGAAGAACCGGAATTCGTCGTAGTTGCCGATGGCTTCGCCCCAATCGACATGCAGCCTTGACATGAGCGACTCGGCCTCCTGGATGGTGAAGGGGGCCACAGGCGGGCGGTCTTTTTTGGTCATTCGCAGACAACGTGAGGCCGGAGGCCGGGTTGTGCTTCTCCGGATGATCCCGGTAGCCGTAGTCGAAGGCGCAGCGAACCACGCTGATCGCGTTGTTGTAGGTTTTCTTCGACCATTGGTAGGTGTTCGCGATCTTGGCGAGCTCGGAGTATCGGATCTCTTCGAATATCCTTGGACCGATCTCAGGTCGCCAGATTTGCGTGAGGAGTTTGCGATAACCCCGGGCCGTCACGAAGGCCAGGTCTTTCTTTGTAACCCGAGAATCACAAGCAATGAGGAACTCATCAAAGACTTGGTCGCACGTGCGCCGTTTCTGTGCTGCCGCCACATCCTTGATAAAGCGATAGTCCGGAAACTCCTCCGCGAAGACGAAGGCGCCGGCGTCGATGCGCTGCTTGATCTCCTGGAGCTGCTTCCGCGCGCGCTTAAGATTTGCTTCGGTCGGGCTGCGCTGCAGTGTTGGACGGTAGCGAACGCCGTCGAACTCGAAATCGAATTGGATGCGATCGCCACCGAGGGCGCTCACGCCACTATGGATGGATTTACGGCCCACTGCGCGTTCCCTACGGTCCCCGGATCATCTTGTCTGTGAGCCGTGCGAAATCTTATGACTTCGTCTTTCCATTGCTCTTGATCTCCTTCTCGCGCTTCAACGCCAGGTCCATCTGAACGGGGAGTAGAGTTTTCTGCCCCTCAAGTCCCATTGGATGCGATGCCACCGCCGTCTTTGGACCTTCAACCCAACGCCGATAACCCAACACGTCGATGAGGATGCGGCCGTCGGGCGCGCGCTTCCAGACTTTACCTTCCTGCCAATCACCCCGTTCGATCTTACGCTCCATGGCCTTGACGGAGTATCCGGTGAGCAGATTCGCCAGCGGCAGCAGCACATATCGCGCCGTTCCAACCACGATAGGTGCATCAGTGGAGTGGGGGCGAGCAATTTCCAAATTCATAAACGACCTTGTGTGGTTCCGGTCGTTTAGGGCCAAAGTCGTCACGCAAAGCAAATTATCGCAGAAGAAGGCAAGAGAGTGCGTGAGAGTATCGCGGAAAATTCAGCGGAACTCTTACGAGGCAATGGCTGAGTGATTCGCAGCCCCGAACAGTTGCACAACGAGGACAATCGTTGGATAACTCCTCCAAGGTTGTTGGCGCCAGACTCCCGGAAAGGCAGGCGTCGTTAGAGTTACGCTGAATTTAGAGCGAATGCAGGATAGGCAACAGGTTGCTCTTGTTGAACAATTGGACCCACGTGAAAGCAGATCAATTCATCGTGGGTCGAGTTTCATCGGAAACGAAAGCGCGACTGCGTGCGCTCGCTGAGAAGGAACTGCTCAGCGAGTCGGCCTTGCTCAGGCGCCTGGTTGAATTGGTGCTGCTAAAGGCCGGCTTGTCTCCGATACTCGCGGAGTCACCAACCGGGGCTCGCGCGCGAAGGGGCGCTCGATTGATGATCCGTCTGCGCCCCGACGACCAGATTCTTTTGCGGGAGCGTGCGGCCGCACGAGGCATGCCGGCGGCCACTTACGTTTCCGTGCTAACGCGAGCTCATCTGCGGTCGCTTGCGCCGCTGCCGGCGGAGGAGTTGTTAGCCCTCAAGAGCACCTTGGCGGATCTGGGAAGCATCGGCCGCAACTTGAACCAGATAGCTCGTGCGGCCAACCAAGGCCAGCTCGTGACCAGTCCTGGGCGCGACGACCTTAGGGCAATGCTCCGCGTCTGCGGGACGCTCCGCAATAGCTTGAAGCGGGTGCTTCTGGCGAACCTCAGGTCCTGGGAGCAGGGCTCTCCTTAGCCGCATGAGGCAGTGCGGCTCGTTACCCCAAGCGTCCATTCGGGACTCTAGTTCGATTCAGAAACCTCTGAATGGCCGAGACCGTGATATCTATCACGCGTAAAATCAGCCACCCGGATGATGATAGCGGCAGATGAAATGGATTAATGAAGCATATGGAAAGTGGCGCGAGGGATCCGCGTGGCGTGGGTTGTTAATAGTCGCATTCCTACTCACGATTATCTTTATTTCCGCGCTTCATCCTGAGACCGGCGTGTTGGGTGGCGTGTTCTTGTTCTTTGCTGGTTGGGCCGTGCCCAGTTTCCTGAATATCGCGATATCAGCATTGATAATCTCGTTCTTTCCGACGTTCTTCAGACGACCGATAGTTATCGTACCGGTTCTGCTAGTCGTCTCGCTCTTGCTGGCCCTAGCCGTCGAGATGCCACTGATTTCGCAACGAATCGGGAACCCGCCAAGCATTAAATACACGATCACGCGCGCCGTTAGTGTGCCGAGCGGGTGGGTTAGACCATCTGTAGCAGGATGTCAGCAAACTCCAGGATTTCCCTGCGCAAATGGCTTGTACGTAGTTGCCAATCCTCTGACCAGAGTAATCGACATGGGTGGCAATGAAGGATGCGGCTGTTCTTACTGGACGGTTCCCGATACGGATGCCGGCGTTGTTAATCGTTCATTCATTGACTACTTGATCAAAGACATTCAGCGTCAGATGAAAGAAGACCCAAATCGAGTTGCATCTGTACCCAATTTATCGATAGTGGTGGTTGGGAGACCCAATCAACAGAATAAAAAATTGCTCGATCTGTCCATTGAAATTAAAGACGGTACAACGACGACAGCGAGCTTAACGGAGGCGGCGGTACCTCGGTATCGGCGTGCGTTTATCGACTCCGATAGGGCGCAGCTGCTAAACGGTCACTTTTTCGAAATTGCGTTTCACGACCTCACCCACGATACATTTTGGAGCCCTTTGGTTGGGCAATGGTTCGGCTACTATCCTCGCAAGCAGGTGAGAAGCTTTCTTAAGGAAGCGATACAGGTGCAGCCGCCGGCTTCGAAAGCCGATCTTTATGACTGAATCGTCGTCTGCTTCCATGGGATTCAGACGGGAGGGGAGCGCTAAGAGAAATATCCCGTGTCTGACGTAGGTCGAAAAATCGCGGACAATACACATTGAATAGTCAAGGATGAGTCCATGAAGCAGGAAACTTGGAAATATAGTCGATTGGCTAGGCGCGTTTCGAGAAGCGCGATAGTTTTGGCAATCTCGTCGCTGGTGAGCAATCTTGGTGGGGAATTGGCGGCACAAGCAGGCAGTTCGCAGGCGGCTTCACAACCCGTTGCAACTCAGATTGCGCAATTTGCGGAACAAAAGGAAATATCGAGTCTTGCGTTCAATTCCAATGGGACACGCTTAGCCACTGTCGAATGGACGGGCTCCGAGGTCCACATTTGGCAGCTCGGAGACAAGAAGCAAATCGCGCAGCGCTTCGCGATTCTCGAAGGTTCTGCGTTGTTCACTCAGCAGTCTGGGGTGGCTTTTAGCCCCGACGATAGATTGCTCGCCATGGTGGAGCAGGTAGATAAACGAAACAACTTTGGCGTGGTGAGAGTTTGGGATCTACGCTCCAGCTCGATGATTCAGGAGATCACCGAAGGGAAACGCAATGGTCTTCGGAGCAGCATCGGATTTTCGCCCGATAGTCGATTTCTGCTGCGCGCTTACGACAGTTCGCGATCCAATTCCGGTGATCAGTTGTTTGCTTACGATACGAAAAGCTGGGCAGTTCAATGGAGCCTCGGCACTTTGCCCGCCGTTCCAAAAACGATGGAAGTCAGCCCCGACGGCAAGTGGGCGGCACTCGGCCTTCGCACTATTGAAAATCAATCGATACGTTCGGAGATAGCGATAGTCGATCTCGTGCGACATGAGATCGTGCGGAGAATACCCACTTTTAGCGCCGGGCAAGAGGTCAAGCTGTTGCAATGGAGCCCAGACAGCCGCCGACTCGTTGCACTGGCCACAGTGGGGTCTACGGGATCCATTCCATCGCCGATAATTGATGTGAATCCGGAAACTGGGCAACAGCGTGTCCTGGGGTCTGATACAGGCGGGGGAATGCATTCGCTCGTTTTCGGAGGCAACGGGAAATACCTCGTTACCGCCGGCGACGGCATCCCCATCCAGATATACGACTCAAAAAACATGGCGCTACTGCAAAGTATCGCGACGCAACCTGCACGGCTCGCAGTATCGCGAGATGGGCAATACCTCGCCGTGGTACGTTTGCAAACCGTGACAATTTGGAAAATCGAGTAATTGATCCGACACTCAACCCGGCGCTTGGTCCTCGCGAGCAGCGCATAACATACGGATTTTAATGAGATATTTTTCATCGAGTACGCGATCTCTACGCAGGGCTCGCTCGCTTTGATGGCCAGCACCCGGAGCGGTATCCTGTGCGTATGAGCGCACTAGCCATTGAGAATATGACCTGGGACGAAAAACTTCGGGCCATGGAAGAGCTATGGGAATCGCTGAGCCGGGACGAAGCCCGGCTCGAATCTCCGCCTTGGCACAAGGAGGCGCTACGCGAGACCGTCGCGCGTCACGAAGCCGGCAAGGAGCAGCCGATCGACTGGGACGCCGCGAAACGCGAACTGCGAAAGCGCGCTGAGTGAAAGTCAAGATCTTGCCGACGGCGCTCGAGGATTTGGACCGCGGGCGGCGATTCTATGCTCGGCAAGGAAGCAGCCTCGGCGATTATTTTCTCGACGCGCTGTTTTCCGATATCGACTCCCTGGAGATCTACGCCGGCGTTCACATGAAAGTGTTCGACTTCCATCGGCTGCTCGCTAAACGCTTTCCCTACGCGGTGTACTACAGGGTCGACGGCGAGACATGCATCGTTTTTCGCGTGCTCGACTGCAGACAAGAGCCGAATAAAACGACGGAAGCGCTGAGGTAGAGGAGCGCGACAGCCCTACTGCCAAATCTACTGCCAAAAGCGGGGAGGCGAGGGGACTCCAGGGGACGGCGAGCTTCAAGTTTTCAGTAACTTACTGATTTCTATTGGCGTCTACGTGGGTTCGAATCCCACCCTCTCCGCCACTGAAAATTAAAGGCCCCGCTGGGGTCAGGATGGCCCCGGCCGCGAGCTATCCCACCTTCTCCGGCCGTTGTGTATCCGCAAAGTTCGCGGCATCATGCTGGCAGAGGTGCAAAATGAATACGCCCACGGAACGCGTGCTGGGAATCGGCGGATTCTTCTTCCGAAGCAATGACCCGAAAAAACTAGCGCAGTGGTATGAGCTCAATCTCGGGATTGATAATCAAGTGTGGCAGCAGGCCGCCGGACCGACCGCGTTCGCTCCGTTTTCGATGGATTCGGATTATTTCGGATCGAAGCAGCAAAGCTGGATGCTGAACTTTCGAGTGCGCAATTTAGACGCCATGGTCGCGCAGCTGCAGAAGTCCAACATTGAGGTGAAGGTGGATCCTGAGAAATCGCCCTTCGGCCGATTCGCCAGGCTGCACGATCCGGAGGGCAATCCGATCGAGCTATGGGAGCCGGGAAGCCCGGCATGAGCGTCGGATCGGCGGCATTGCGCCAATAGCTTTTAAGGTGCCGCGGCTACCAGTCTAATCCGCGTGATTTCCGAGGGAACTCCGAAGCGATTCGGCGGCCCCCAGTAGCCGGTGCCGCGGCTCACATAGATCCATAGATTGCTTAATCGATGCAGGCCGCCGGAAAACGGCTGAAAATAATGGATGAGAAGGTTCCACGGCCAAAACTGGCCTCCATGCGTATGTCCGGAAAGTTGCACATCAAACCCTACTTTGGCGGCAGCCATGGCGGAACCCGGCTGGTGTGCCAATAGAATTTTGGCACCGGCATTTGCGGGCGCGCCGCGCAATGCGGCGGCAGGATCGCTGCGCTGCCCGGGGTCGAAATGATGCGCACTCAGGTCAGTCACGCCGGCCAGGACCAAAGATGCGCCGTCGTGCTTCAATACGACGTGTTCATTCTTGAGTACTCGTAGGCCGAGCCGGCCGATTTCCTCGGTCCATGCGCGCTCGCCGGAGTAGTACTCGTGATTGCCAGTAACAAAGTAGGCGCCGTGGCGCGCCGTCAATTCGGATAAGGGCGCCGTGTGTGCCGATAGTTGCTGTACCGAGCCGTCGACCAAATCGCCTGTCACCGCGATCAGATCCGCCTTCAACTCATTGACTTGGCGCACGACGCCTTCGACAAAGCCGCGTTTGATGGTGGCGCCCACGTGTACATCGCTGATCTGAGCGATTGAGAATCCATGCAGAGCGAGCGGCAAATCAACGACGGGTATTTTAATTTCGACAATGCCGGGCCGGCGCCGCGCGATGATTAATCCGGCCAAGGTGATGATGAGTGTGAGATAAAGTGTCGCTTGCGCGCTGCGCTCGATCCAGAGTTCCATCTGGTCGCCGGAGAAGATCAGGCGGGCGCCGAGGAGCACAACGTCGCGCAGCAAGGTCAAGACAAATAGCGAGGAAAAAAAGCCCATTGCCGTCAGACCCACCCACGCCAGCCGATCTGCCAGCTTTCGATTTTGCAGGACCCGGGTTCTCATGGACAACGGTATGATGAAACAGCAGCCGATCAACAGAACAATCCCCAAAGCGATGCCTGCAGGACCTGCGCCCAAGCCGGATAGCAGTCGCCAGCCGATATATCCTGACAACGACAGGAACAGCAAAAGAGGATGCTGAAAAAGGCGGCGAAAGCTCATAGTTAGGAGGCAACTCGAAAGTCTCAAGCTGGGGGCAGTACAATGCAAGTTCAAGAGCCCATAGGACCTGATGTGAATCTAAGTTTCGTCTCGGGCAGCGGAGAAGCGCCGCTGAAATACGAAACCATTGGACGCGCGTTTGACGATACCGCGCGTCGTTTCGCATCTCGCGACGCGCTCATTGTTCCCCTGCAGCAAGTGCGCTGGAGCTATGCAGAGCTCCAGCATCGCGTCGACTTGCTGGCCGCCGGGTTGCTGTCTCTTGGCTTGAACCCGGGCGATCGAATCGGCATCTGGGCGCCGAACTGCGCTGAATGGACCGTGACGCAATTCGCCAGCGCCAAGGCGGGCTTGATTCTGGTGAACATCAATCCGGCCTATCGGCTGTCCGAGTTGGAGTACTGTCTGAAGAAGGTGGGCTGCCGCGCTCTGATCACTGCCGAACGGCTCAAGAATAGCGACTACCTTTCCATGCTGCGCTCGCTTGCGCCGGAACTGGATCGCTGCAGCGCCAACAATCTGACTAGTGCACGACTGCCGCACCTGAAGCTTGTCATCCGCCTGGGCCGAACTGCGACTGCCGGGTGCCTGAACTTCGAGGAAGTGATGCAGCTGGGGACCTCTTCGGATCGCGAGCGTCTGGCGCAGATTGGCGTCGAGCTGCAGCCCGATGAGGCCATCAATATCCAGTTCACCAGCGGCACGACGGGATCGCCAAAAGGTGCGACGTTGAGTCACTACAATATTTTGAATAATGGCTACTTCGTCGGCCGGGGGATTGGTCTGACGGAACGAGATCGGATTTGTATTCCAGTGCCCCTGTATCACTGCTTCGGCATGGTCATGGGGAATCTGGCGGCAATCGCCCACGGCGCGGCAATGATTTATCCAGCGGAAAGTTTCGATGCAGCCCGCACCTTGGAGGCGGTCGATCGCGAACGGGCGACGGCGCTCTATGGCGTTCCCACGATGTTCATTGCCGAACTGGAAACCCCTGAATTTTTGCGCTATGACCTGTCGAGTCTGCGAACGGGCATCATGGCAGGATCGCCGTGCCCGGTCGAAGTGATGAAGCGCGTGATTGACCAGATGAATCTCACGGAAATCACGAATTGCTACGGAATGACCGAGACCAGTCCCGTCAGTTTCCAGACGGGCACGCACGATTCATTCGAGCGCCGTGTGTCGACGGTTGGCCGTGTGCACCCGCATGTTCAAGTCAAGATCGTTGATACGCACGGAAGATGCGTGCCGCGCGGTGCCCAGGGTGAATTGCATACGCGGGGCTATTCGGTGATGAAGGGCTATTGGGAGGATCCGGAAAAGACCCGTGAAGTTCTCGATGATGCCGGCTGGATGCATACCGGCGATCTCGGCGTAATCGATGAAGAAGGTTACGCCAATATCACGGGGCGCCTCAAAGACATGGTGATACGAGGCGGCGAGAATGTGTACCCGCGCGAGATAGAGGAATTTCTATACGGGCACGCAAAAGTCCAGGCAGTGCAAGTCTGCGGAGTGCCGGATATCAAATTCGGCGAGGAAGTGTGTGCGTGGATTCAACTCAAACCCGGCTTGAGCAGCACTGCCGACGAGATCCGCGAGTTCTGCCGCAACCAGATCGCCCACTACAAGGTTCCGCGCTACATCCGCTTTGTCACGGATTTTCCAATGACCATCACCGGCAAGGTGCAAAAATTCGCCATGCGTGACCAGATGATCAAAGAGCTGGGCCTCTCCGAAGAGAAAACCGCTTAAGGCCGCCGGAATCGCCGCGCCGCTTCAGCGCGGCTTCTGGAACTTGAGGACGAAATTATCGCCTTCGCCGATCGCGATGTATTTGTCGCGGTCCTTTTCGCCCATGGCCAATGTGGGCGGCAGAGTCCAAACTCCTTTCGGCCAATCCTTTGTGTCGCGCGGATTGGCGTTGATCTCCGAGGATCCCACCAACACGAACCCAGCCTTCTTGATCATCGCAATTGCATAGTCTTGGCGAACGTAGCCACTCTCCGCCTTCGGATCCTGAGGCTTGTCGTTTCTGCCGCGATGCTCTTCAATCCCGAGGGTTCCGCCCGGCTTCAGGGCCGTCAAACACGCAGCCAGTGCCTTCTCGGCATAGCCGTCGCTCATCCAATTGTGAAGATTTCGAAATGTCAGGATCAGATCCGCGGAGCCAGGGGATGCGATGTCAAAGTGGCCGGGGCCTAGAGTCGTCTCGTGAATGGTGCCAACGCGGTCCTTCTCGGCGGCGATGTGCGTTCGGAAGCGGGCTGCGCTGGAACCTTCCTCGCCGCCTGAGGGCGGCAGGGCAACGGTGTAATGACCGCTGGGGGCCAGATACGGGCCCAAAATATCCGTCCAATAGCCGCCTCCGGGCCATAATTCGACCACGTTCATTTTTGGCGTGATTCCAAAGAAGGTCAGTTCTTCGACCGGGTGGCGCGATTTATCGCGAGCCACGGCTGCGGCGGGGCGCGCGGGACTGGAGACTGCGGCCGTGAGCGCCGGGTCAGCCGCAGCGGCGGCGCTGGCATAGCCCATAGCGGTGATGGCGGCGAGTACGGTCAAGGAGCGAACGCGCGAACTTAGCATGATGAGCCCTTCCTAAATTTCAATTGGGTGGATTATCGCCGCTGAATGTTATGGGCGTGGCGCCAGTGACTTTGCCAATGGTCGCCTTGTCGCTTACGTATAGTTTCACTTGGCGCTCGAATTGCAGATCGCCTTGGACCACGGCGCCCGGTCCGATGACGATCACCGGTTCTCGGCTGTTGAACAAAATGCTACCCGGTTTCTTCACGAGAATGCCGCCTTCGACATGAGAGGGGCCCAAAATACTCATGTCGCCGTTGACCGTCTTGATGCCGCCCGCTACATGAGCGGAGTTCAGTTCGATTTTGCCGTTTACATTGGTCAGGGAGCCGGTGACTTCCGCGCCGCTGGCCAGGGTGAGATCGCCATTGACCGAGGTGGCGCTTCCGGAAACGCGCGCGCCCTCGCCCAGCGAGATGGCGCCGTTCACGGTTTTTGCGGAAGTTGCCGTCGCGTGCGCCCCCAATCGTACGCTGCCGTTGACAGTACCCGCCGAAGTGACGGCGGCATTGTCGTCGACATGGATGGACCCGTTGACGGTGCTGGCTTCTTCGGCGGCTTTCCCGGCCGGCACATGGACGGACCCGTTGACCCGGGTCGAGCTGTCTCCGTCGACCGAAATATCACATCCTGACAAGACCAAAGCTACCGCTATCGCGGCAAGAATTCGATAGCCATTCGCCTGGCTCATATGGTTCTCCACGGGCTGACGCGACCACTACTGTACCAGCACCGCCAAAGACCGGAAACATGATGCCTCGAGCAGGCTGCGGCTCGAGGTCCGCACTTCAGGTCTCGGCCGTACTGACTCCTATTAGCCAATACACATTAGGGTGACAAATGATGAACCATTGGGGACGAATTTGTATTCGGCAGGGACGGATTCGAGCCCGAGGCTACTTGCTCTCCGCCGCAGCGTAGGTTAACTCGCCGCGTACGACCCGCGCCGGGGCTGTCATTGGATGGACCATGGTGTGTTTGGCATCAAGGATGTGTACGACCTCGACGCCGCGTACGCAGAGAGCATCGGCGATCATGGAGCGATGACAACGCCACCACACGGCCTCCGAGCACATGATCGCGGTTCGCGCTTTGCTCGCAATGTTCAGCAGGTGGACCAAGCCGTGCTCGAATTCATCGCTCGACATGTAGTCCGCATATCCTCGAAACGAGGCGTTGCGCCAAGCCGTATTAGGTGAATCGGGCGAAGCGCGTCGGCGCCCGCCCAGCGCTTGCAACCAGTGATAATCGACCGCGTGCGCGGCGAGTGTCGCTGATAGGGCATCCTTACCGTACTGCGGGTATTTTCGCGAACCCGGGAAGCTGCGGACGTCGGCAATCGCTTGGATCTGGGCTGCGCTGAGCAGGCCCAGAAACTCCTCGCTCGGACGCGTCGAATGGCCGATAGTCCAAATAGTCGCCGGCATGTCGGTGGGCTTGGAGGGCGGCATCGATCAATCGATTTTGTGCAGTGCCGATCCCTTGTGCATCGCGACGTGATCGGTCTTGTCGCTCTGGATCTCGTATTGGGGATCTTCCGCGCTCGGGTGATGCGTGTATCCCTTGTACGCAGTGTCTTTTTTGTGCACGCGGGTGATCTTGCCGCTCACAGGTCCTGCTTCCGAATTCCAGCGCACGTGATCGCCAACTTTGAATTTCGTACTCATTTGAGCAACTCCTCCGCGGCTGAGGCCGCCGTCCCGGTCACCTCGTCGAGACCAACTTAACCCCGCTGTGGTTGGAATCTCCTCAGGTGACATTGGTAACTGGCAGGCACGATGAGGAGCATCGGAGAGATAAGAATTGTAAGTAGCCGAAACGCAAGAGACGCCGATGTAAGGCGAATGACAAACGAAACAAGGCTGCATACGACGTTACAAAGCCAGTCGTGCATCGGGCCGGAATAAGCCTGTGCCGATGCGAGAAAGAAGCGAAGCTGAATCACCAATAAGAAAACCAGCAATTCAACGCCAAAAGCATCGACAAATAACAGGAGCACCCGGACCTCCGGGTTGATTATGAAAAGCAGGGCAACCGCTAGAGCGATCGCCGTGAATCGTGGGTTCAATTGCCGGACTCGCATGAATTGCAATTCTAGACCTCCAAGTCGGTGCGCGCACGTGTGTGAGCTACCCACCCTTCGCCTGCCAGAATTCCCGCCGATGTCCCAAGAAAAGTACCGGCGACTATATCGCTGAGAAAGTGCCAGTCCCCAATAAGCAATAAAGCTGCGGCAACCAGGAGCAGCGCGGAAAAAAGGCGAATGCTGGCTTTGTAAAGCCGCATGAAAACGCCCGCAAACGCGCCTGCCAAGACCATGTGCCCGGACGGAAAGCTGCTGCTGTCGGAGCCCTTCCAGAAATTGAAATGATGTGCGGCGCCATGTATTACATCCG
The DNA here is from genome assembly GCA_963721095.1 of uncultured Gammaproteobacteria bacterium. Lineage (GTDB taxonomy): Bacteria > Pseudomonadota > Gammaproteobacteria > Steroidobacterales > Steroidobacteraceae > Bog-1198. The sequence goes on from CAVRHU010000008.1 coordinate 178,511, forward strand.
CAGGATTCGGTACGCCGAAAAATACTTTCAGCAGATGATCGTTAACGACGTAGGCGCACATCGAGACCAGGCAGGCTATTGCCAAAGTACGCCAGAAGACCGAGATATATCCTCTCGCTAAGCGCACAAGAACCGCAAATAAGATCACCGCCGACTCCCCAGTCAAAATGACGGCACTTCCGAATGCCACATTCAATGGGCTCGCAAGATGATCGACGTTCCAGAAGTAAAGTGCCGTCGGCACATCCATTCGCTGAAAAGCAAATGCCACAATTGCCGCGCAGACCGCCAACGACACGGACCAGATAGGTATGACAACAGAAAAGCGATTCAAGATTAGGAACTCCTCCTGCAACACCCAGTTGCGGATCAGGGGGAACGTTGACCGGTGTAGGTGAGAGACTATAACAAACCGCCGTCGGCGGACCGCCGTCGCAAAGCCTCCGGCGTTCAACTTCGCCTGGCGGCCAAGTCGTCGAACCCCGCTTGTTTGTCCGTCGGGGCTTTGAATGGAATCCGACGTGCGACGACAAGCGAATTGCGGTTTTTGCACCGTCGCGCGGGGGGCTCAGGGATTCGAAAAGGCTTCATAACACTCTGTTTCGTAAGCGTTTATAAGGATAGATGAGACGAGTTACCCCGAAAAGTTACCCCGCGCGAGGGTCGGATATTATTCGACGGCGGTGGACGCCCATGGACTCGGGGCTAATGCGCCAAATCACCCCCGATATCGCCATTGACGCTACGTGCTACCCGCGTATAGTTTCGTTGTTGAAGATTTCAACAATTGGGGTCGGCAATGGCAACCGTCAATTTCAGCGTGCCCGATGAAGTGAAGGCGGAGTTTGACAAAACCTTCGGTGATCAGAATAAGAGCTCCATCATCGCTGAGCTGATGCGGCGGGCAGTACGCGAGAGGCATCTCCAAACTAGGAGAGAACGACTGTTCCGCCAATTGAGCAGCTCGCGTAAGAAGCGGCCGTCCTTTACTGGAGAGGAGTTACGCAGGGCGCGAGCAGCCGAACGACCGTGATCGTCGTGCTCGATGCGAGCGTGGTTCTCAAATGGCTGCTTGAGGACCCCACCCGCGAACCTGATACCGAGAAAGCACTTTTCCTCGTCGAGTCCGTCGTACTTGGCAGATTGGAGGTCCTGCAGCCGGTGCATTGGTTGGCCGAAGTGGCGGCGGTGGTAGCCCGCCTCGCCCCACAGACGGCGGTCAGTGATGTCGAAATGCTCTCAGCGCTGGAGTTTCCGACGACCGATGACCCGAACGTTATCCGACGGGCAACGGGGCTCGCGATCGAGACCAACCATCATCTGTTTGACGCGCTGTATCATGCCGTCGCGCTTGAGCACGAAGACACTCTGCTGGTGACCTCGGACGATCGGTACTACCGGAAAGCCAAAGGATACGGGAGGATTGTCACGTTACGCGACTGGTTAGGCCCGCCTTCCTGATACCCCGTTCGAACGGGGATTGGGCTAGCCATTAATTAACCCTCTCATGATGATCGAAGAGGTAAATGGGCCGGTAGGTACAACCCCTAGCCGGCGCCATCATGCGTGCCTGCCCGCCCTTAGCCGAGCGTCCAACCTGAAATTGTGCAAGTTAAATAACTGAGCGTTCCGCTGTCCAACTGCAAGAAAATATTCGGCACAACCCCGCTATCCATGAAGAGCAACGTTGGCAAATTGCTCCAGGACGTCAACCCGTCCCCATTGGGACCCGCTGAATTGATTGTAAGGCCAACATTCGTAACGCCGGTTGACGGATTGGTGAAATAAAAGCTCAACTGTTGCACCACCGCCCCTGTGCCGATGACGCCCCAACAAGCCACATTGTGGATTACGGTCTGGGCCGTGGTGGCGGGGAAATTGATTACACAGTACTGGGTTTCGTAGCATGTGCTCGTCACTGCTTGCTGGTATGGAGCTTTCTCCGTTTTGTCTGCTGCGGCTTGAGCCGGCACTGTGCTTAGTCCAACAAACGCTAAGGCGGCGCAGAAGAGCGCCGTATTGTGCAATGTCTTGATGATCGTGATCATGGCTGCTTGTCCCCGTTTTAGATGCTTACCTGGAGATAGAACCGAAAGGACGGCAGAATCCCGCCACTGGTCCACAAGGGACTACTTGGAAGAGCGAATCCTAGAGTGCAGTATTTTGCGCAAGGAAGGAGATTCGATTCACGACAAGCCGGTTCATGGTTTCGCGCCAATTCCGCTACCTACGGGAAGCCGAAAGGGATCTACCAGCGATATAAAGATTCTGGGATCAAGGGATTCGATGATCACCCATGTGCCCGGAACGGACCTTTGTGAAAAGGTGCCGGCTGAGGGATTATTCGCGCTGCGCGCTCACCCTTCGAGCCGCCGTCGCAAGAGCGCCGGCGTTCAGCTTGGCCGAAGGGCCAAGTTGTCGAACCCGGCTTGTTTATGTCGGGGGTTTGACCGAGGTGCTCATCGAAGCTGAAATCTGCCCGTACATTTTTTTCGAAAAGTATGCAGGTGAGGGATTCGAATTCATTCCATAACACACTGTTGCGTAAGTGCTTATCAAGATTTGAGAGACGAGTTACCCGAAGAGTTACCTCGCGCGAGCGCTGGATATTATTCGACGGCGCTCGAGGCCTGTGGACTTCGGGCCAATGCGCCTATCGCATCCAGCTTCACGATCCGCATTAGCGCAGCACTATGATTTCTGAATCTCGATCGTGACGTGTGACAACGCGGGGTAGCGGGCCAATTTCGCTCGGTAGTAATCCGCGCTGCGTCCGTCCTTCGGGCACACCGAGACAATAGCTCCCAGATGACCAGGTCCAAGGCGCCACAGATGCAGATCGGCCAACCTGCTGCCGTCGCTCTCGATCGTCGTTCGCAAATTTTGCGCCAATCGGCTGTCTGGAATCCTATCGAGCAGGATTGCGCTGGTGTCGCGAATGAGTCCGTAGGACCAACTGGCGATCACGGAGGCCCCGATGATGCCGGCTAACGGGTCCATCCAGAGCCACCCGAAGGCACGTGCGAGCATTAACCCAATAATCACCAAGACTGACACGGCCGCGTCCGCCATTACGTGGACAATCGCGGCCCGCAGCAACTCACTTCAAATAGGTTCGGACGACGTCAAGCAATTGCTCAGCCGCTTCCTTGTTGAGCGCAGTCGGATGTTTATTCGTATCGACCAGATGCAAGTGCACGTGGTCTTCGACGATCTCGGCCATGAGACCCGCCATGGCGCCGCGCGCGCCCGCTATGAGGTGCATGACCTGCTCGCACGCCGCCTCTCTCTCAAGAGCACGTTCTATGCCCTCAACCTGTCCCCGAAGTCGACGAACGCGTGCCAGCAACTTTTTTTGATCGCGAATCGTATGACTCATTTTCAAAGCATAGCATACCCACCCTCCCTATAGTGACGCGCTCTGTGGGGAGAAGCGGTTGCGCGCAAGGGCCGAGCTGATCGAGATTCCTTTTTCAACCAGCTCGGCCTCGGTCCCTCCAACAGTCATTCGGAGAACAAATTTTAGCCACTTGGAGCACCCCCACACAATCCAGTTGGTTGACAATACTGACCGGGGTGGGATAATCCCACCGATGATACTTACCCTTGACGCCAAGCGCCGCCTGACGCTCCCAGCGAGTCTCGTGCCCGCTCAGCCGGGCGATCATTTCCAAGCGGAGTTCGACCCCGATGAAGACGCCGTGGTTTTCCGCCGAATAGCCCGGAATGCGGATTGGTTGAACGTGCTCAAGGCCTGCCCGGTGAGGATGGACGATCTTCCCTTGCGGCGGCGTGAGTTTCCCAAGCGCCCTAAGCTGTGAGCTGGCTGCTCGATTCGGATGTCCTAAGCCAACCTGCAAAGAAGGTCGGCGACCCTCGTGTCATCAAGTGGATCGAAAAGCATCAAAGCCAGTGCTACACCAGTTCAATTGTGATTGCTCAATTGGCGTTTTGGGTGAGAACCAAGCGCGGAAGGCAGCGCGTGGCATTGCAGAAGTGGGTGACGGAGTTGGTCGAGGCGATGCACGGGCGGATTCTTGGATTCAACGTGTCGGTCGCTCATGTGTGGGCGGATCAGCAATTCCAGCTACAAGCGGCAGGCAAACCTATGCCGATTGAAGACAGCTATATCGCGGCGATCGCGCGCCGCCACAACTTGACGATCGCTACTGGGAACGTGAAGGATTTTCAGAGGCCGGGAATCAAGGTTTTTGATCCGTTTGCCGAGAGCTAGTGCGTGGGTTCTTCCCGCGCAAACCAACTGAGCCACCCGACGCATAAAAATCTCGTAACTTATTAATTATATTTAAGTTATTGGTGCCGGCTGAGGGATTACTCGGCGCTACGTGCCTCGCCCCTTCGGGGCCGCCGTCGAAGACGCCGGCGTTCAACTTCGCCTTGCGGCGAAGTTGTCGAACCCGCTTGTTGTCTTGTCGGGGGGTTCGAATTTCCGTCGCCATGCGGCAGAAGCTTCGCGACGTTGTTGAAAATTTTTAAAGGGGATTTGCCAGCTGAGGGATTCAAAAATTCCTTGTAACACTCTATTTCGTAAGCCTTTATCAAGGTAGACGGCACGAGTCACCCCGAAAAGTTACCCCGCGTGAGCGCCGGATATTATTCGATAGCGTTGGACGGCCGTGGACTGCGCGGCTAATGCGCCAAATCACCCCCGATATCGCCATTGGCAATGCAGTTGCGTACGCGATGCGCGAACTGCCACATGGTGTTGGGTTCGAAGGGACGAGCAATCTTTAGGGACGACATTTGTCCGCACTATGGCGTGAACTTCGATCAGCCGCTGGAGGGAGTCGCAAGCACAGAGTGAACTAGAGTCGAGTTTCAACCCTCTCGTCCCTGGGTGATTCGCTGCCGGTGACTGTATGCCAGCGCCCGAATGGCGAACCGTGAAACGGCTCCGATTTCCTTGACTGTCAGAAATTCTGTGTGTCGAGCCGGTTGATTAACGATTGACCTCAAACCGATCGCCGAACACGACTGCGAACTGAGCTTTTGCTGCTGCCATTCGCGTGGTGGCATCTTCACCTTTGAGTGATCTCACGCAATTGCAGCAGATCAATTTCAGTGCCGCCTCATCGCTTGGGAAATGACCGCGACTTCGTACCGAGCGGCGCAGCTTCGCATTCAGGCTCTCAATGGCGTTCGTGGTGTAGATCATTTTCCGCACCTCCTGGGGATACGCAAAGAAGGGAATGACGTGGGCCCAATGCGGCGCCAGAGCGCGGTAATCGCTGCGAATCGCTGACCCCAAGGGCCATCCTCGAAAGCCTGTAGCGCCGCCTGCGCGGCCTGGGCATCCTCGGCGCGGTAGACGGACTTGAGCTCCTTGGCGACTGGTTTGCGGTCCTTCCAGGAGCAAAAATCGAGCGAATTGCGGATCAAATGTACGATGCACGTTTGAATCTGCGTCTCGGGGAATACCGAGTTGATGGCTTCCGGAAATCCCTTCAAGCCATCGATAATCGCGATCAAAATATCGTTCGCTCCGCGATTTTTGATCTCCGTCATCACCCGCAGCCAGAACTTCGCCCCTCGGTCTGCTCGATCCAAATGCCTAAAACATCTTTGCGGCCCTCTGGCGTCACGCCGATCGCCAGGTACACCGCCTTGTTGCGCACCGTGCCTTCATCGCGCATCTTGACCCGTAGTGCATCGAAGAACACCAGCGCGTAGAGCGGATCTAAGGGCCGGCTCTGCCAGCGACCTACCTCCTCGAGCACCGCGTCGGTCACGGTGGAAATCAGCTGCGGCGAGGCCTCAATGCCGTACAACTCGCGCAAATGCCCTTGAATCTCTCGGGTGCTCATCCCGCGCGCATACATCGAGACGATCTTCTCGTCGAAGCCGGGAAATCGGCGTTGATACTTCGCGATCAGCTGCGGCTCAAAGGTGCCGCGGCGGTCTCGCGGAATCGACAGCTCCAACGCCTCGTTCTCCGTCAGGACCGTCTTCTTGCTGTAGCCATTGCGGTGGTTGCCGGGCTTCTCGCTCTCCGAAACCTCATCCTGCGTCGAATCTGCAAGGTGATGGTCCATCTCCGCGTTCAGAACCCGCTCAGCAAAAGCCTTCTTTAACTCGCCCAGTAATCCGTCCGAAGAAAACATCGTCTTCGGATCTCTATCCTTCAGCAACTCGTCAAAATCTCTTTCTTGATCGCCATACTCTCGCTCCTTGGGTAAAGTATGGTAACAAAAACCGCCCCTCGGCATAGATGGTTCCTTGCTATCCATCCACCCTGGTGGCCAATCTTGGCGCCAACGACGCCGAGTCGCGTAGCGACGTCTCTCTTTTTGCTTTCTCTCTCTCAGCTACTTCACTACCGCGATTTCCGCCTCCACCGCCGCCGCAAAACCAGCAGGACAGGGCACTCCAGCCGCCGCGTAATTCCCACCCGCCATGAACAGCTCCATCACCGAATTCCAGCGATCGCGCCAGGCGTACGCATAATAGAGAAACTTATCACCCTCGGGCACAAACGCCGGCTTCTTCGCGCTCGGCGCGTACGCCTTGATCAAGGTCACGATCGCCGTGTTGTTCTCCGCGAGCGTATCCAGCTTCTGCTTCATGTCCGCGTGCTTGACGACCCCATCGCGGCGGATCTTTGCAAGGTAAGACTCCAAGACACCTAAATCCTTTTCCGCGAACGGTTCCACCTGCAGCTCTTTTGAGATCGCCTGATTTTCTTTGAGCAGGCTCGCGAGCGGCTGCAGCTCCCCCGCAACCACGCGCGCACGCGCCTCCTGCACTGCCGAACGCTCTTGATACCAAAAGGCCAACGCGCCAACCGCCACCACGACCGCAGCCACCAAAGAAACCAAAACGCTCTTGTGATTCACCCGGTCCCCGCGAAAAGTGACTGGCGCAGGCTTCACGTCGTCAAAACCAACTACCATATTCATTTAATGCACCCCCATCGGTACGGAGTCAACGACTCGCTGCGCCACTGGGCGCACGCTGACCCCATCCCCTCCGTTGATCCTCGCGAGCAGCGTCGTCACACGCTCGAGAGCGGCGAGCCGCGCCTTCAGCGCATCAACCTCGGACACCTTGCGTTGCAAGGTAGCGATTTTTTCATTCTCCTCTTTGATCATTTCTTGAGCGGCGACGAGTGCCTCCGCTTCACCGTGAATGACTTTCTCCTGCGCGGTCAGTTGCTCGGTATGCCGCACATTGGTTGCATGCTCCTTCTGCAGCTCATTCAGCAGCATCGCCGGCAGCAGGTGATACGCCACCGTCTCCGGCTGCCCATCCTTGTTGGTAACCACCAACTCCGGCAGCACTTCCGCCACTTCCTCCGCAATCAATCCGTACTGAATCGGCTTCTCGCCATTCGCATCCGGCTTTTTGTACCTGAATTGCACCGGCCGCAACTGCAGTAGCCGATCGCTCGCATCCGCCATCGGCTGGATGTCTTCCTTGTAGCGGCGGGAGGAGGAGATCGTACCCAATTGGCCGTTCGCATCGATAACCACCGCGGTGCCCGCGAGACCCGTCTTTACGCCGCTGATCCCCTGGATATAGACCGCTGTGTGTGGCTGCAATATTGGATCCCATACGGGCGTCCCAATTCTGATCGTGTTCGACTCGATGATGGTGCCCGAACCCGAATCGATGGTGGCGCCCGAACTGCCGATATAAATGTTGTTATTCCCGGTCGAGAGAAAGTAGCCGGCGCCAAAACCCACGCCGATGTTACTAGCGCCGGTCGCTTGAATAAGGGCGTCGGCACCGATCGCCGTGCTGAAATTGGTTGTACCCCCTTGGCCCCCTTCCAGGCTCTGGACCCCAACAGCCGTATTGAAGGTGCCCGAATCATTTATATTCAGAGACAAGCTGCCGACGGCGACGTTGTCGTACCCACTGGTGTTGTTTGCAAGTACTTGCTCTCCGACGGCCACGTTGTCAGATCCGGTCGTGTTGCTTTGTAGTGCTGTATAGCCGGTGGCAACGTTGAAGGATCCCGTCGTATTGACTGGCAGTGCCGACCAGCCGGTGGCAACGTTGTCGTGCCCCGTCGTATTTGCCGCAAGCGCACTAAAGCCATAAGCCGTATTGTCAGCGGCACCGAAGCTGTAATTGGGCCCCGGCTCAGGCAGGGGCAGTGCCCCGCTTCCAGCCGAGGTGTCTCCGAACGCGTCAGTCAGCACGCCCGAACCACCGGAGCCACCCGTAGGAATCGTGAAATTGAAAATCGCCGCCGACGGAGTACCAACATTGGTCACGGCTGCGGTTGCGCCGGTCGTTACACTGCCGACCGCGATGGTCGCCGCAGCGCCCGGCGTACCGGGTGCACCTGCCGGGCCCTGAATCCCTTGGATTCCTTGCGCTCCGGTTGCACCGGTCGCCCCGGTGGTGCCCATCGGCCCAGCCGGCCCCGCTGCGCCCGCCGGCCCAGTGGCACCAGTCAATCCCATCGCACCTATCGGTCCTGCAGGGCCCGCAGGTCCTGCAGCGCCTTGCGCGCCGGGAATTCCCGCCGGACCTGTTGCGCCGGGTGCGCCCGGTGCACCCGCGGCCCCCGCAAGCGCAAGAATCGTCCACGCGCCAGTGGTGTCCGTGGCTGGATCGATGCCTGCGACGCTCCCGCCGGCGGTCACGTACGACGAGCCATTCTCAGAGACCACGGCATCAGCCGGGTACGTCGTGCCTGCGCTCCACGCGCCCTGATAATTAAAGACCCCGTTCGCTCCGGCCGGACCCGCAGGTCCCGCCGGACCTTGCGCGCCGGCAGCACCATTCGCGCCGACGGGACCTTGCAGACCCTGACTGCCGGTTGCACCGGTCGCACCAACGGGTCCAATCGGACCGGTCAAGCCGATCGGACCTGCAGGCCCCGCGGGTCCCGCCGCACCGGGAGCACCCGGAAGCCCCATCACGCCTTGATTGCCTTGTGCACCTTGCGGCCCGGCCGGTCCCTGCGGACCGATTGGGCCTTGGGGACCCGGCGTTCCCGCGATGTTGGTGCTCGTGCCAAGTTGTCCTGTTGCGCGATCGACGACCACCGGCAGCGCGGCAGCATCGGAACTGAGATTGGTGGTACCGATGCCGGCGATATAGATCGCAGTCTGTGCAGGTAAACCATTTGGGTCCGTGCCCGTCACGCCAAGTCTGATCGTGCCGGACTCTCCAGCAACGCCCGAACTGCCGATATCGATATTGTTGCTGCCGGTAGTGAGGCTATTTCCAGCATAGATCCCAAGCGCAATGTTGTAATCGCCGGTGGTAAATTGAAGCGCGAAGTTGCCAAAGGCATTGTTGAAATTGCCGGCGGTATTAGACTCAAGCGCAGCTTCACCAAAGACACTATTGTCATGGCCGATGGTATTACCGCCGGCCGCGTCGGAACCAAATACCTGATTGTGGGAACCGGTCGTATCGGCCTTGAGAGCGCCGTTGCCAAATGCGGAGTTAGCACCAGCATATAGGAGGTTCGGAGTAAGCGAAGCGAACGCCCCGATGCCCGCCCACGTGTCGTCATAAATGTCAGTCAAGACCCCCGAGCCATCGAATCCGCGCGGCCCCTGCGGACCCTGAATTCCCTGAATACCTTGCGGACCTTGACTGCCGGTTGCGCCCGTCGGACCCGACGGCCCTCTTGACCCTGCCGGTCCGATGGGTCCTTGTGGACCGATGGGCCCCGCGGGTCCGATAGGTCCTGGCGGACCTTGGAGCAACGGGCTCGTGCCCAGCTGCCCGTTAGCAGTCACGACCACCGGTGTGCCGGTCGCCGCGAGATTATTGCCATAGATGCCCGCGACGTACGTCGCGAGATTGGGTGCCTTGTGTACCGATGCGTACTGTACTGCTCTCTCCTGCGACGCCGAAATTACCAATGTCAATGTTGTAGTTGCCGGTCGTCAGTGCGTTGCCCGACTGAAAACCGACACGCGATGTTGTTGCTTCCTGTATTGAGCGAGAGGCCTGGTTTCCCAAGGCGGTGTTTTGAACCCCGTGATATTAGAATACAGCGCATGGCCTCCCGCGGCCATGTTTTGGTACCCCTTCGTATTGGAATAAAGCGCGTGGCATCCCGAAGCGGTGTTTGCATACCCCGTCGTATTGGAATAAAGCCCCTCGAATCCGATCGCAGTATTGTTATAGGCCGTATTGGAATAGAGTGCACTGTATCCGGAGGCGGTGTTTTGTTTCCGGCGATATTCAAAAGAGCGCCACGCTTCCTGAGGCAGTGTTGTAGTATCCCGATCGTATTACTAGAGCGAACGGCCGACCCCGAGGCGGTGTTTTCGGTCCCCGTCGTATTAGAATAAGAGCGCTTCGAACTCCCGACGGCAGTGTTATGTGACCCCGTACTGTTAGAGAAGCAGCGCGTCTCCTCCCAAGGCGGTGTTGTCGGCGCCCCCCAAATTCCCTGTAGGTGCATTAAACTCCAAAGGCGCTGTTCCCGCTCCCAATCATATTCTGTGCGAGCGCCCCGTATCCCGAGGCGGTGTTGCCCCCTCCCGACGTAAGGGAAAAAAGGGCATTAGTACCCATCGCCGAGTTCGATTGCCATCGCTCACAACGACATCAGGCGGCTGCGCCGCAAACGCCGTGGCCGAAAACCCTATCACGCCGCCGCACAACAGCGCGACCCACCTAAGTTGATTCCGGTGTTTCATGTCATCCCGCTCCCATTTTCCGGCCGTTGGCACGAAGCGACCGGCGATTTAAGTTAAAGCGATTTGCTGGGTATCCTCGTTTGCAGTTGCGTGCTTTCACTAGGCTAGAAAGTGCAAAGCACGGGAAAACTGGCTCAACAATCACGTTGTATCCGCGACATTCCGACCGTAATGCTTAGGCTTCTCCGGTTTCCAGCCTTTTTCCCCCAGAAATTTCTCAGAAAGTTCTTTCTTTTGGACTTAGGCACTTACGCTATACTTTCAGTGTTCTCAGCCGTAACAATTAAACTCGGCTTCACCCGCATGTCAGCCGTCCCAGGGCACGTATTGAAGATCGGCGAGTGGTCCGTGGATCCCACGTCGGGTGAGATCTCATCGGGCGGGCGTGTCATCAAGCTCGATCCGCTTACCATGCGCCTGCTGCTTTATTTCGCCGACAAATCCGGTCGCGTGGTATCAGTTCAAGAGCTGCTTGACGCCGTGTGGCCGAATCTCGTCGTGACCCCCCAATCGGTGTACAACACCGTCGCACAGCTGCGCCGCACGCTCGGCGATCTCGCCGAGGCGCCGACCTATATCGAGAATATTCCACGCAGGGGCTATCGACTGATCGCCAAGGTTGAGAACCGTCAGGTTGAGCGCCGCGCCGCCGCTGCCTCTCCGACCGGCAGCACGCCCGCGAGCGCCGACCACCCGGCACGCTCCAGGCTCACCGAGCCTAAGACGCTGGGCGCCATCATTGTTATGGTGCTGATGGTGATCGGCTTCGGCATCGTGCCGGTGCTGATACGCACGGGGATCTTCGGACCGCAATCCCCATCGTCAGAGTCGACCGCGCATTCGATTGCGGTCATGCCGTTTAAGGACTTGAGCGAGGCGAAGGATCGCGAGTACCTCGCCGAGGGTATCGCGGAAGAAATCGGCACAGTGCTGTCGAGGCTGCCCACATTGCGTGTCATTGGCCGCGCGTCGGCGTTCGCATCGCGAGCCGACAGCGTTGCCGATATCGCGAAGAAGCTGCACGTCGATCATGTACTCGAAGGCAGCGTGCAAACTTCGGCCAACGGCGTGCGAATTACCGCCGCACTGATTCGCACGGACAGTGGTCAGTACCTGTGGTCGAAAACCTACGACCGCGCAAACGATGATTATTTCAGCATCGAGGATGAGATTGCGCGCGACATCGCCGGTGCGCTCACCCACACGGCGCTGCCGGCCAGCCGGTCGGCAAGCACCTGCGGGCAGAGCGGCGCGGCCTACAACCTGCTGCTGCAGGGCCGCTACTTAGGAAGGCGCAATTCGCGCGCCGAGCGCGAGCGCTCGATTGAACTGTATCAGCAGGCGGTGGCGCTTGAACCTAACTGTGCCCGAGGCTGGGCGTGGCTCTCCACCGCCTACGCGGTGCAAGCCGCGTTGGGTTGGGCAGCGCCGACGGTGGGCTACGAACGCGCACGCGAGGCTGCCGAGCACGCCTTACAGGTCGACCCACTCGACGCCGACGCGCACGCGGCACTTGGCTACGTCGAGGAGTACCATGATTGGAACTGGTCTGGAGCAGATGCAGAACTCAAACGCGCGCTGGTGCTCAATCCGCGCGACGTGCGGGTGTTGAACATGAATGGCCACCTCGCCATGGACTTCGGGCGGATCGATCGCGGAATCGATTTATATCGGCGAGCTGCCGATGAGGATCCTTTGAGTCCAGGCGCCTTGGCCGGATTCGCCAACGCGCTGCGGATCCGGGGTCAGTTGGCCGAGGCGGAAGCCGTTTACCGCCGGGCGGGGACTTTGGTGTCTTTGGGGAATCGCGAGTTCATCGCCATGATCTTGCTCGAGCGCGGCGAAAAGCAGGCGGCGCTTGCTGAGATCGAGCAGGAGACCGAGCCCTCGCTGCACCTCAGGGGTCTTGCGATCGTGCAGAGCGCTTTGGGAGACCGCGAGACGTCGGATCACGCTCTTGCGGAACTTGTGGAGAAGTTTCCTGCCAAACCCTACTTTATCGCCGATGTCTACGCGGCCCGCGGCGATCCCGATGCCGCGTTTGAGTGGCTAGAGCGTGCATTTGCCCAGCGCGACGTCGGATTGCTGTGGTTGAAGGTCGATGTCTGTATGCGGCCGCTGCACAGCGACCCGCGCTACAACACTCTGCTGCGTCGCATGGGCCTGCCGATTTAACGTTCTTCGTCTGGCAGGGTTTTCCCCGTCCGCTCGAGCTGTTCGGGCATCCTGCCCTCGCTCGACTACGGCGGCCCGGCGCGCCGCACGCTCCGGCATCCTGCGCTCACGGGCCAGCCCAGACTTCCTGTCTGAGCGCTCGCCTCAATGTTGCTGGCCCGTGATCGGTCGTTCGAGCGAGTCGCTCTCACCGAGTCCGCCTCCCCGACTACAACGCGACGCGTTATAGAATGGACGTCGGGCAGCGGCGGCCACCTTGAGAAGTTTTGCGAAATTTCTAAGTGGGTTTACCGGCTGAGGGATTACTCGGCGCTGCGCGCCTCGCCTGCTCGCTTCGCTCGGGGCCGCCGTCGCAAGAGCGCCGGCATTCAGCTTGGCCGAAGGGCCAAGTTGTCGAATCCGGCTTGTTTATGTCGGGGGTTCGACCGAGGTGCTCATCGAAGCTGAAATCTGCCCGTACATTTTTTTGAAAAGTTTGCCGGCTGAGGGATTCGAATAGGCACCATAACAAATTGTTTCGTTAGCGTTTGTTCAGCGAGACGAGACGAGTTACCCCGAAAAGTTACCTCGCGCGAGCACCGGATATTATTCGACGAAGTTGGTAGACGGTGGACTCAATGCCCCGCTCGCATCGACGTGCTGCGCCAATGGCAACAATCGGACCCGAAGCGGGCCTTGGTCAACGTCGGCTTTGGAGCGGGCAGAAGGAAAACATCGCGCCTCTATTTTGGGCGGGCCCAGAGCCAATCAAGTCGCTATAACGAGGATGCGTCGCTACCGCGACACTCTGTCGGCACGTCTATCGACGACAATCTTTCCTCCCACTAGAGTGAGCACCGCTTGCGTTTTAGGCAATTCCTGAGGCGGCACGGTGAAAATGTCCTGGGATAACACGGCGAGGTCCGCAAGTTTCCCTACCGCGATGCTGCCTTTGTCCTGTTCCATGAACTCCGCGTAAGCCGAGGTGAGAGTATAGGCAATCACCGCCTGTTCCCGCGTGATGGCCTCGGATGGGTGATTCGCATGAATGGTGGCGAACAGGATATTCAGATAGGGGTTGGTCGGTCCGTCGGAGCCCAGAGCCACCGGAATGCCCGCTGAGAGCAGTGATTTCAACGGTTGGGATAGATCAAATGCCGAGCGATCGGGCAGGCCGAGTCCCATAAAGTGCGAGGGGTTCTGCACGACGACGATCCCGAAATCCTTCACGCGTGCATAGAGATCCGGGAAGATGCCGTCGCCATGCTCAAAGCGCACGCGCCGGGCGCGCCAGAACGACGGTCCACCCGACGCATCCATGGCGTCGAGCATGGCCTTGGCGGCAATGTAGCCCGATACATGCACGAGCAGCTGGTCGTTGTTCGCGACGGATTCCCGCAGCATCGCTGCAATTTCCGTTACAGGAAAGGTTAGCGGCAATTCCCGAAATATTTGGTCAAACGGCGGCGCCGGCGGCATGTGCACCGCGTCGCGGGGGGTGAACGTTCCCTCGATTGGCACACCGTCGATCATCCATTTGGTGCCGCTTACGGTGATGAGGGGACTCTGATGGCGGGGCACGCCCAGCCCTTCGTCGATGTTACGGGCCCCAACCGTGGTTCCGGGCATGCGCATCACGCGCAGCCGAATAAATGTCGGAACTTTTTCAAACAGCGCCACCGCTCGGGCCGGAGCCATGTCATTCGACATATCTTGGATCGACGTGATCCCATAGGCCTTCGCTTCGTCCAGCGTTTCGCGCAGTTGCCTAAGAGCCTCAGCTTCGGGAACGGAATCTGCAGCCGTTCGCGACATATCGAGGCCGGCGTATTCACGCACGACGCCGGTCAGTCGGCCCGGGGCGTCACGCTCGAAGCGTCCACCGAGCGGATCCGGCTGGTTCTCGGCGACCCCGTAAGCACGCAGTCCCGCCGTATTGAGGATGAATCCATGGCCGGTGATGGTGACCAGCATGACCGGATTGTTCGGCAAAAGAGCATCGAGGAAATCGCGGTTTACTGTGGTGTCGTAAAAGATGGCCTGGCCGATCGAGGCCTCCAGCAGGGCGCCCTTGGGCGCTTTCGCCGCTGCTGCGGGAAGTTCTTTGCGCAGATCCGCCGTAGTTGGGTTCCGCGCTTGGAACTCCACGTCGATCAGATTCGCCGGATGGAGTTCGATGTGCTTATGTGCGTCATTGATACCGGGAATTACGGTTCGGCCGCCGAGATCGATCGAGCGCGTGTCCGCAGTACCCAATGCCTTGATCGTGTTCGAATCGCCAACGGCAATGATTCGATCGCCCCGGACCGCCAACGCTTGAACGTAGGGGTGATCCGCGTCACTCGTGAAAATCTTTCCGTTGAAAAGAACGAGATCGGGCGGCGTTGCCTTAGCCGTTACAACGGCGGTCCAGCCCAATGTGGTGACGAGAAGGGCCACCACAGTCAAACCTATCCGTGGTTTCAATTCATACTCTCCCGAAGGTTACGATTTGGAATCTTGCCCGCCGGCCTCAAAAAAGACTCGTTGTCGCGAAGCTTCTGAAGCAAACCCCCTTGCGACGACAGCCGAAACAATACCATGCACGCCGCCCCGGGCGAATGTCCACTTCGGAGCGGCCAGTTCGGGATCGTCACCGGCTGGTCATGGCCGATTACAGCCCGATTCAGGCGTTACAAGTGATGCGGCGCGTCCATCCGCTCATGAAGGATGCGGATAATCGCGATGCCGTAGTCGGTGATGCGAAAATAAATCATATGCCGCTCGACGTTGCGGCGGCGATAGCCCGGTCGAATATGATCGCAAGCCGGAGCGGACTTCGGCGCTCCGGCCAGCACTTTGAATGCCGCGGTCAGCAAGTCGGTGTATCGCTCAGCCTGCTCTAGTCCCCACTCTCGGCGCGTGTATTTCCAGATACCTTCCAAGTCGCGCTCGGCGGCGGGGGAAAGTCGGTACTCAACCATTTACGCGGCGGAGCCTTCGCTTGAAGGCGTTTGCATCGAAGCGCTTTGGCTTTCCGCTCTTTTCACCCTCAATCAAGGCCGAGCGAATCCTCTCGATCTCTGCGCCGCGCTCTTGTTCTCTCCGAATAAGATCACGGATGTATTCGCTCTCGTTGGTGTAGTCACCACCTTCGACCTGCGCCTTGATCCAGTCATCTTGCTGATCCGTCAACGTAATAGTCTTGCGGACAGTCGCCATACTTACTCCGTATGAAACGCACCAATAGTGTGATCAGATCATACTATTGGTGTCGATGCCAGCCAGAGTTGCGGGGGAGCAAATTGGGGCTGTTTTTAGTTACAAATATCATATAACATATTATGTTATTTTTATTGATGTTATTGATGTTTCTGGTTTGCCGGCTGAGGGATTCGAATAGGCATAACAAATTGTTTCGTAAGCGTTTGTTCAGCGAGACGAGACGAGTTACCCCGAAAAGTTACCCCGTTGGAACGCGGATATTGTTCGACGGCATTGGACGGCCGTGGACTCGACGGAGTTGAGCAAGGCAGTTGTCCCTCAACGCGCGAATTCGCACCGCTATTTGTGGGAATGTTTATCGTTCCGCTGAATTGAAATGACGTTACTGCCGGCAGGCTTGCTAGTCGCGCGAGGCGCCGCGCCCTCGAGGAAATGCGGTGCCACGTTCCAGCGCTGACCATCATCTGTGACGATGCTCACCGTCTTCTTGTTGTAGCGCGTGATCATCCCCGTCACCTGTGGCCGCCCGTCGGGATGGAATGTGACCCGCTCGCCGATTCGGAACTCGAGCATGGCCTCGTGCGCGTCAAGCTGTCGCAGGAACCGCGGTGATTGAGATCGATCAGGTCGGATTCCGTCATCGCGTCTATATCGATCGGCATCGCACGCCCTCCTTATTTAAGCGACTCCAGCATCTTACGCCGCAGGATGGCGTTGATCCGGGACTGGTAGCCCTTACCTTGAGCCCGGAGCCAAGCCAGAACATCGGAATCGATTCGCACGGTAGTAGAAGTCTTGGTCGGCTTGTAGTACTTGCCTCGCACCGCATTCTTCCAGAAGTCCTCGGTCAGAGAAGGAATGTCGCTAAAGTCGACCTCGCTATCCGGCCGAGCAGCCAAAGCCGCGAGACTTGCTTTCTGCCTTTTTGTAAGGGGCGGCAGGTTCGCTAAATCGACCGCGTGTTTAACGAATTTCTTGCTCATATCGTCGCCTTTCTTTCCGGTCGGCCGCTCGGGCCGAGATAATTCGGATGATCTCGATCGGTTGTCCGTCCTCCTCGTAATCCCGGACGGTATGGGCTACCACGAGGAGCAAATACCCCTCAACGATCCCCACCGTTTGCCAACGCTGTTCATCACCTTCAATGCGAACCTGTTCAGTGAGCGCGAACGGATCGGCGACACCCGCAGGGCGATATCGAAGCTGATCGCGTGCTTGCGCAGATCGATGGCCGCCTCGGCGAGGTCCCACTCAAACCGCGTTGACATACATAAATGTTACTACATTCTGGTAGCTACCGCAATATGGTCATCGCGATGAGTTGTTAACGATCACGCCCGTCCCGATCAGAGTGCGGCTGTTTGGGCGGCGCGCAATCCGACCGACATCGGACCCAGAGCTGCCGGTCAGTAGGACTTCTTGAGTGTCTGCAATTACAAGTTGAAAGCGGTCACTCGATGCTATTCGAGATCCGCAAGCCTGAGTGCGTCCTCTAGCTGGCTTAACTTCTCGGGCGACAATGCGCCCGCATATACGACCAAGTCCGCTCGCGTCAGCGTGACCAGCCAGTGACAGTTAATGTAACCAGGTCGCGGGAAGCCGGCACGCAATACACCTTCGTGTGGAAGGCCTTCGAGAACACCTACTGGCACTTCGACCGCGTAACCTTGAATATTTGTGCTTGCGGGAGCGACGACGCGCATCGCCTGAATATCGGCCATTTCGTCAGCCGACAAAATCACCAGAGGAATCCGTTCGTCGAACGCCCACCAGACCTGGCCACGTTTTAGAATTGTACCGGTAGGCATTCTGGGTTCTTTCTGTTTGTTCGATCTAAGGGCTGTCATGAAAGTGCTTTCAGAGTAGCAATAGATTGATGAGCGACGCGAATAACAGCTCCTGGTCTACTCTGTTGAAAAACTCCATCCGGTGATTTGACCGGAAAATTAAAAGGCATTAAAAAGGCCGAAATTTCAATTAGCCGAAGGACCAGCGGCTTCCTACGATCTCCGCTCTCAATTGCTCTATGTATGCCAGCGTGCGTGTTTATGCCTGGTTTTCAGCGACAGAATGATTCGTCCGCAATATTGTCAGTGCGCAGGAAATTAGTTTTTCAACAGAATAGGCCGGTCGGCGACGTTCAATCCTGGCAGCTCGTGCTTTCTCCCACTATCTCGCCACAACGAAGATGTGCTTTCCGAGTGCGGCCTTCAACTGGCCGGGTCCTTTCCTTCCGAGGCTATATCTCGTTCTCACTCGCCAGCGTGGGCCGGTAGTCCAGGGTTCTCTTCAGACCACGTTTGGGCGCAAGCGATCCCAAAACGCAAAAAAATAGAGCAATTGTTGATCTTATTGGACGCCG
This sequence comes from uncultured Gammaproteobacteria bacterium, assembly GCA_963721095.1. Lineage (GTDB taxonomy): Bacteria > Pseudomonadota > Gammaproteobacteria > Steroidobacterales > Steroidobacteraceae > Bog-1198. The sequence continues at coordinate 196,868 of CAVRHU010000008.1, forward strand.
AGGGACGTGCCCGACCGCGCGGCGGAGCATCGGTGCGCGGATCGGCATCATTGGGATCCCTGATTGGGGGTAACTGATTTTTGTAGATTCAAGCTACCCCGATTGTCACCCCTTTTTTGCGCCCGTAGTCCGGGCCTCACAATGGACGGTACTGGATGAAAAGTATCGACGAAATGGCACATTTCGCCGACCCAGAGTTCATTTTGGCGGACGTCGATGGAGGTTCTCGGCAGGTGTTGGATTTGCCGGCTGAGGGATTCGAATACGCGCGATAACAAACTGTTTGGTAAGCTTTTATAAAGTTAGATGAGGCGAGTTACCCCGAAAAGTTACCCCGCGCGCACGCAAGATATTGGTCGACGGCGTTGGACGCCCGTGGCCCAACTCAAGCATGCGATGGATCTCGCCCACGCCTTGAACAACGCTCCCAACGGTGTTACTTTAGTAATACCCTTTGTTGGGAGCAATTATGACTAGCCCTGTAGCGACAACGCTCAAAATTGCCGCAGACCTCAAACGACGGGTCGTAGCGGCAGCCAAAGCGGCTGATAAATCGCCCCACGCATTTATGCTGGAGGCGATTGAGCATCAGACTCGACTGGACGAACAGCGCCGAGCGTTTGTCGCCGATGCGGTGGCAGCGCGTTCTGAAGCTCTCACAAGCGGCGACGGTTACGCCTCGGCGGATGTGCATCGTTATTTCGCTGCTCGTGTTCGCGGCGACCGGGCGAAGCGACCGAAAGTGCGAAAGTGGCGGAAGTAGTTTACTCCCGACACGCGTTTGCCGACCTGGAGCGACTGGCCGATTTTCTCATCAAGGATGCACCACAGGCTGCTGTCACAGCGATCGACGTAATTCGCGACGGAATCGATATTCTTGAGCGACATCCTTTTGTCGGCCGAGCATGTGAGGAGGGACTGAGGGAACTCTTGATCTCCTATGGCAAGAGTGGTTACGTGGCGCTCTACAGTTATGAGCAAAGCCAAGACGTTGTATTGGTGCTCGCAATCCGTCACCAACGGGAAGCGGGCTATTCGACGTAAAGCGACCGCCATCGACCGTCGATACTGGGAATTGACCCCATCGGGCAACTGCCGGCCCGAGTGCGGTCATTTACACGATCAACTGAAGCGCCAGTTACCGGACGCTCGCCGGACGCCGCCGCGGTGGCGGCAGATCGACACCTCAATCAGCTATCCTATTCCTTAATTATGTGTTGGCAGTCCGGGGGCGCGGGCGCGGTTCCGTCACGATTGGAGCACCCAGCGCCATGCTTCACGGATTGCGTCGTGCGGCGACCGATTCAGCAGATCGCCGTGGGCGATCACGGCGCGGTCGAAGTCCCAAGCGAGAATGCGCTCAATGGCTTTGCGTGCGGTCTGGCGATCACGCGTAAACCAGCGCAGCTCGGGAGCCGGCCGCGGTCGGCCCCACATTCCCAACACTGTCATCATTGTCCGCAGCGCGCCGTTGGTGCCCGGCGTCTGGCTGCTGAAGTTCTCCACCAAGTCCACGGCTACCAGGGTTCGGCTGGCCCGGTGCAGGAAGTCGACCTCTCGCATGACGCGGTTGCCGATGAACACCTGATCCATTTGTCCGGCCCAGCACCAGGGCGGCTCGTCGCCTATGATCTCGTCGAATCGGAGATCCTTGCGCTTGCTCTGGACGTCCACGGTGCCGAAGGTCCGCGCGCGGGGGAAGGCGTGCTGAGCACTGGCGAAGTACAGGTGATGGCAGTTGCTCGGTGCAACAAGCGCGATCACTTCGCCGAGCTTTTCGATCTCCTCTCGGGTCGAGTCGTCGATCACCACCGGGGAGTGCACGCACAGACCACCGTCAAGCCGGAGCACCGTCATGCGCGTTCGTATGGCGCAGCCCATAATGCTCAACTGATGCTCCTTGATCCATACGAGGTCGGGCACGTATTCGACGAGGAGCAGGTTCTTGATCGTCAATGCTAGGTATCCAACTGACTTGAGTTCGACTTCAGTGTACGGCAGCAGGCTCGTCGACGTGTCGGCGGCGTCTGGCTAACGCCTCCGTTGCGGCGCAGCTGAAGCCTGGTGCGTTGATCTGCCCAATAGCGGCCAGCCGCCGCTAGTCCATCCCAATGGCGTCATGGTCAAGTTCTCTCGATTCGCAATAGTTTGGCTGCCGGATCGGGCGCTGGTAGAAGGCTCGCCTGTTTTCTGGTGCCGGCTGAGGGATTGCTCGGCTACGCCTCGTCCCTGCGGGACCGCCGTCGCAAGAGCGCCGACGTCCAACTTGGCCAGACGGCCAAGTTGTCGAACCCATCTTTTTTATGTCGGGGGTTCGACCGAGAGACTGATCGGCAGTTATTCGCTGTCCATAATTTTTTGCAAAAAAATGCCGGCTGAGGGATTCGAACCCCCGACCTACGGTTTACAAAACCGTTGCACTACCACTGTGCTAAGCCGGCCCGGGAGCAGGGCCCCATTATAGCGGACACCCATTCCCGATAGTTGCGCCTCAGGCCTGCACCGGCCGCCGCGTCATTTTCATCAACAGGTGATCCAAGGAAAATGTGCCGGCGCCCGCGATTGCAAGCCACAGGAACAGGGCGAGATATTCAAACTCGTCAAATCCGAGCAAGGTTTCGAGCGAATCCACGTCTCCCCACTTGGCCGCTTTGATCGCAACGATCATGGTGACGCCCAGCGCTCCGGCCGATATGCGCGTCAATAGTCCGAGCAATAGAAAGAGTCCGCCAAAAAACTCGATGCCTGAAGTCAACGGCGTGAAGAAATGCGGAAAAGGGATTCCCCAGCCGATGAAATTCTCGGTTACTTGCGGCAGGTTGTTGAGCTTGCCCCAGCCGCTCAACAAAAACACCCAGCCGACCGTGACGCGCGCAAATAGGGGCGCGAGCCACATCAAATGTTTGGCAACACGTTCCGGCCACACAATCAGCCAATCGATCAATAGACGCATGTCTTAATCTCCCTGGGTTGAGTTCTTTAGGATGAGACCGGACCTAAACCCGAAACATAACAGCTACGTCGGAGCTGCCGCCTTGGCACCTAGAAGATCCACGGCTTGCTGATAAAGTTTCGCGCGCACCAAGTAGCGCTCGTTGGCGCGAGTGATATAGCGCACTGAGATTTCAACACCGCCAATCACCGGCTTCACATTGACGCCGGGCGTACCGGAGAACGACTTGCCGCGTTGCGCGGGCACCGCGCGCTGCCACTCTTGCTCGGCTTGGTGGGAGCTGTCGGCGGTGGCTTGCACCACTTGCTTGGTTATAGCCTCGACGATGGGATAGGGATCGCGTCCGATCGGGACCACCACTTGCAGTTCGTCCCAGAGCCACTGACCGGATGTTGAAAAATTGAAGTAGTGCCCTTCAATGGCAAAACTGTTCGTGAAGGTCACTCGTCTACCCGTTGGGTGTCCGGAGTCGCTCCAGTTGCCGGTTTCCAGCAAAACCGTATGAAACATGCCGAGTTCGGTGACTTCGCCGCTGACGCCGTTGATTTCCACCCAATCGCCAAGGCGGATGCCATTGCGACCCATCAGGACCAGCCAGCCGAAGAAGGCCACGATGAAGTCCTTCAACGCGACCGTCAGGCCCGCGCCGACAATGCCGATCGTCGTAGCAAATTGGCTCGGCATGCCGATGACCACCAGCAAAATGATCAGCACTGCAATGACGCGCAAGCTCATGCGGGTAATGCTGCGCAGCGTCTCGACCTGTCGGCGATCCAATTTCGGCCGGTCCAGCAGATGCTGCAGCCAGCCGTCCAGCAACAGCAAGAGAATCAGCACGCCGATGACGATCAACGCATCCAGCAGCATCCCATGAGCAAGTTTTTGAGATTGCAGCGCGACGACGGAAGCCCACTGGCTATACACGCCTGCAAGCTGGTTTTGATCCGCGATGCGTCGATTGACCATCGTCAATATCGCCTGATCCGCGACAATTGCCTTGGTGCGTCCAACCAACGACGCCGCATCCTCGTGGGTGTGCTGCACAAGGGGCGTTGGGGGCGGGGCCACGGTCCCGTCTTTCGCAGCCTTGGTATGCAGCGCGAGTTCGGGAATGCTCCCCTTGGTGGCATCGAGTCCGCTCGCCAGCGCAGCGTGCCTTGCGCCCAGGGCTTGTGCCTTCAGCACGGCGGCATATCCCGCCGCTTCCAGCGCCTGTTCCTTCTGCCTTATCTGCCACCAGTTGCGAAATTTATCGATCGAACCCCGTTGATCTTCGACCGCCGCTTTTGCGGCCGGCGGATTCAGATGTGCCTTGGTCTGCGCATCGTGTTCCTGCACCATTGATTCGATTTGCTGGCGTGGATTGCCGCCTGCCTCCACCAGGTTTTGGTTGGCTTCGTCCAACTCGTCCTTGTCCAGTTCCAATTGCGACTGCGCAAGCTCCAATTGGTCTTGGATCTTGTCCTTCTGCTCGGTCTTCGCTTGCGCGAGTGCGGCGGTGAGGGCATTTACCCGCTGCTGATCGGTGCTGAACAAAATTTGAGATTTGGCGATGCGAGCTTGAATGGCCGCAGCATCGGCATTCAATGCGGGCGGATGCGCCTCGACGTCGCGAAGCGCTTCGGTGAAGGCCAGGTCGAGCTCATGGTCGGCGATTCGCAGCGCGAATTGGCTGAACGACAGCTCCTCGGGTGCGACTGCCAGTTGTGCCAATCGTTGTGCCGTTGTGTACGTGCTTTGATCCACAAGATCGGTGGAGGTTATCGCCGCATTGGGCCGCCTGGCCTGAATCGCGGGCGGAGCGGTCTTCCACCAGGCGATAGTCGCCACAATCAGCGATAGTCCCAGCGCTGCGACAAGAATTTTTTCGGTGACTGTCAGTCGCTTCATGCGGTTCCCTAGTGCCAGCTGCCGACCGCTTCTCGCGCCGCCTGATTGAGGGGCCGGGCGACGAGTCCGCTCTGCGACACCTTGATTTCATAGAGGGCGCCGTCCGCCATGGGCAGGTAAGTGGCGCTTCCGTACAGCGCATCCAGCCACGGTAGCCAGGAGCGATAACGGTGCACCAATTCCCACGGATCGATGCGGCTTGGCGAATGCAATTCATATACGGTGCGCGGCTGGGTACGCTCATCCTCCACGCGCGCGTAGCGGCCGCTGATGCGCTCCAAACGGTATGCGGCATCGAATCCCACCAGATTTGCGAAGGCATGCCATTTGAGTACTCGTGCGTCGACCTGCCACTCATCGCCGCGCAGCAGAAAACTGGCCCGTTCGCCGTCCGGGTAGCTCAATATGGCGTTGAATTGCCGGTCTCCATCCTTTGTCAGTTGCAGCTCGCCGGCGGGTTGTTCGTACGCCAAACGCTGATAGGTGCGCAGGTTGGTGCCGACCAGGACCGCGCAGACGGCAGCCAGGAAAAATATGAGCGCCGCGGCTCCATGTGCCATTCCACCCAGAACTCGACGCCGATGCAGGCGACGGATCGAAGCGATGAGAAATAGAAGACCGAAGAGAGCGCAGAGTGCGATGAGTGCGGTGAATGTCATAGCATGAATCTTAGCGGGAACCGGAACCGAACCTCATGGGACTAACAAAACACTTAGCCCGGTCCCGGTGTCTCGTTGCAGACGCAGCTAGTTTGCTTTGTTTCCAATGATTTGCAAGTGGCGTCGTTCCGCGGCGCGTGCAGTACACCACAGCTTGGATGGGCCGCGAATCCCCTGAGGATTCGGCAAAGCTAGATTTTAGCGCGGGCGGGCTTCTGCAAGCTGTCGATGGCAACAGCGGGGGAAATCGAGTTCGACTGGACAAAGTCCACGCCCAGCGCCGTCAACCACTCCTGATCCGCAGCCGTGTCGGTGCGTTTGGCGACGGTGTGCATACCCAGAACCCGGGCCATCTGCACGACCGCGGTGATCGCCGCCTGCGATACCTTGTCGCTGCGCATTCGAGAGGTTAGATCAGAGGCCAGTTTGACGTAGCGCACGCCGGGCAGTCGCAGAAGATCGAAGCATTCGGTGCGCAGCGCGAAATCATCCAGCACCAGCGGGCAGCCGAGGCGGTGCAGCGCCGTAGCCACATCGCTGATCTTGTCCGCCAAGGTAAGCGCCGTGGGAGCGTCGATCTCGAACGCGATCATTCCCTTGGGCAGGGCGGACTTGGCCAGGCACAGCTCGATGAACTTGATGAAGTGCTCATCGTGCAAAGCCGTAATGGTCAGATTCACGGAAAACATGACTTCGTTGGCGTGCCAGGTATCCGGATGGCGCACCAACCAACCGATGAGTTCGGTGACGACGCGACGGTCGATCATGGAGCCCAAGCCATTCTCGACTGCCGCCTTCAGCATGGCATGCGGAGCGGAATTTGGCGCCTCCTCGGATCCTGAGCGGAGCAGGACCTCGTAGCGCTTCAGTTGACTGCCCTTGCTCAGCGGCACGAGGCGCTGCACGTGCAGCACAATGGGACTCTTGCGCATCGCCGCGTTGAGGCGATCAATCTCGGGCGGGACCCCCTTGTTGGCCGGCTGCTGCTTTTCCAATACGTCATTTGCAGGCGCGACGACGGTAACGGCGGGAGTTGCGGGCAACGCTGCAGGTCTTACCGCGCGCGCGGCGCTCGCCGCGTGAGAGGGGCTCGCCGCGTGGGAGGCGCTCGCGGCGTGAGAGGGGCTCGCCGCGTGGGAGGTGCTCGCGGCGTGGGAGGCGCTGGCCGCCGAGCTGTGGCTCGGTGTGCGGGCGGCGCCGACGTGGCTGACGTAGCTCGCGGGACGCGAGATGCTTCCCACTTCCAGCGTGGGCGTACGAACCGTGCCGCGCGAGACGATCTGCTCCAGCTGAGCGGCGATGGTTCTCGGGCCGACCGAGAGCGGCGCAGACGTGGGCGGCGGCGCACTCGGGGTTCGTGCTGCTTTCGGCGGGGAGCTGCGCGATGCCGCGGGTGCGGGGGCTGGCGCGCGGGCAGGGCTCGGCGGCGGTTCGGGCGGGGCCGCAGGCGCGCGATCCGGTCGCATTCCGGCGAACTGGACCAACGCCTTTTGCAATTTCGGCGTCATCAGTTTTGGGGCGCCCTGTGCGACGATGCGCGTGTCCATTACGATCATGATCAATCCGACGATGGCGCGTCGTGCATTGACCGCTCGAACCATCACGGCCGACTTCGAATCCCCCAGGTCGAACGACAAGATGGGGGCCGCGGCGGGATTGCTGAACGCTTCCGCAGCTTCGCGGACCGCATTGTGCTCATCGGGACCCATCGAGCTTTCACTCAGCCACAGCACATCGCCAGTCTCGTCGTGCAACGAGACGGCATGGGTACGATTGGGTTCGACTGCCGCGCGCACTTTCTGGCAAACGGCATCAAAATCAACAAGCGGACTCTCCGATTGCATCAAGGGTTTGCCCCGCTCCATAGATCCGCTACATAAGGTGAATACCCGTATATCTACCGTACCGGCCCCCTCACTGATGTGATGTCTTCGCCAAAACACGACAGTAGGCCGCCGCACTGCAACCGGCTTTACATATCGTCGGAAAGTCGAACTGCCAGCGGGCTACACTGGCGCGCTATGACGAACCAATCGCATCACCGGCAGTTCAAGTATTACGACTTCGTGATGGCCGCCTATGTCTGCGTCCTGCTGTGCTCCAACCTGATTGGACCCGCAAAAGAGACCACGATCCCACTGCCTTTCGTCGGTAGCCTGACCTTTCTCGCCGGTGTTTTGTTCTTTCCGATCTCGTATATTTTTGGCGATATCTTGACGGAGGTTTATGGTTACGCTCGCGACCGTCGGGTGGTTTGGGCCGGCTTTGCGGCGCTGGCCTTTGCATCCCTGATGGCCGCCATGGTGGTACATCTACCACCCTCGGCAAGATCGCTCGCCGACCAGCCGGCAATCGAGGCAATTTTCGGCAACACGCCGCGCGTCGTCGTGGCATCGATTCTGGCCTTTCTTTGCGGCACATTCGTCAATAGCTATGTCCTCGCCAAGATGAAGATCTGGACCGAAGGGCGATGGCTGTGGACACGCATCATCGGCTCGACGCTGTGCGGCGAGCTGGTGGATTCGGTGATTTTCACCGTGTTGGCGTTCTACGGCCGCATGCCCCTGCCGCATTTAGTCCTGATCACGCTGACGCAATACGGGCTCAAAAGCGGCTGGGAAATCATTGCCACGCCCTTGACGTATCGCGTAGTCGCGTTCCTCAAGAACGCAGAAAAGGAGGACTATTACGACATCGGCACCAACTTCACACCCTTCTCGCTGAAGGCTTGAGCCAGCGGCCGGCGCGCCTGCTATTCGTCGGCGCCTCGCCATGATTTGCCACGACTCCATCCGCTGACCGCCCGAATGCGGGCCTGTAATGGCTCTCATGGGGCGGCGGTCGCCGCCTCGAATGGCGAGCAGCGAGGAGTTTGTCATGAGCAGATATTCCAGGTATTCGAAGTGGATGTGGACGATAGGGTTAATGGGCCTCAGCACCGCGGCCCTGGCCGACGATCCGAAGCCGCGGCCTCCGCAGGAACCGGTCGGCTTCATCGCTGGAGGGGTGATTGGCGGATTTGCGGGAGGCCCCATCGGCGCGGTTGTGGGCGCGGGGTTGGGCACATGGCTCGGCAACCGGGTCCATCGAGCCAGCGACGCTAAAAAGGCCGAGGCGCAAGTTGCCCTGCTGGAAAGCGACAAGTCGCAGCTGCAGACCGAGAAATCAGCCTTAGTGAGCGAAAAGACCCAACTCACCGAAAGCAATCAAGCCTTGAGCGCCAAGCTCGATGATCTCTCGCAGAAAGTGCAAACGGTCCAGACCGCCAAGCAGGACGCTTCGGAGGTGCTCGATGGCTTGCAGGGCGATGTGCTGTTCCGCACCGGCAGCGCGGAAATCACACCGGATATCGCGCATCAGATTCAGGTCCTGGCGCAAGCCGTGTCGAAGTCCCCCGAGCTGAAAATTCGTGTCGATGGATACGCAGATCCGCGTGGAACGATCGACACCAATATGAAGCTCTCGCAGGAGCGAGCCAACGCTGTGCGCGACCTATTGGTGGCCTCCGGCGTCAGCGATGAAGCGCTCGAGGTGAACGCCTATGGCAAGAGTCAGAGCACCGCGGAAGACAGCGACGGCTATGCGCTCGAGCGGCGTGTCCGGCTGACGCTGCAGATGGAATCCGGCGCCGCGGTCGCCCAGGTCGGCAAGAATGAGTGATCGCTGAAAACCAAATCGAGGGGGCAGCGGCCCGGAGCGTGATGCTCCGGGCCGCACTTGTTTCCGCGCGCACCCTCAGCCTACGATAGCGCATGAGCGTGCCTCCCAAGATCGTGGTTCTTGATCGATATCAGACCGGAGAATCCGCGAATCCTTCGCATGAAAACATTCTCGCCGGCATCCCGCGCACGCGGGTATCGAATCAATACGCCGATGCGAGCCGCGAATTTTTTTGCGGAATTTGGACGAGCACCGCGGGCAAATGGCGTGTGCGCTACACCGAACACGAGTTCTGCGTGATCATTGAGGGCCGAGTTCGCATCGAATCGGTGACCGGAGAAAAGCACGAGTTGAAAGCCGGGGATGCGTTCGTCGTTCCCGCGGGATTCGAGGGCGTGTGGGAAGTCAGCGAGCCCTGCAAAAAGTGGTACGCGATTTTCGAGCCGAAATCCTGACGGCTGCGATTCACCAGCGATTCACCCGCGAATTAGTCGACCTCGCGAATCACCGCGCCTAAAGTCTCGACGATCCGTTCGATTTGCTTGGGCTCGATTACCAGGGGCGGCGCCATGGCGATGGTATCGCCGGTCTGACGAACCATGACGCCCCGCTCGAAGCACTTGAGGAACACATCAAAGCCGCGTGCCCCGGGTTTTCCCTGGCGCGGCTCCAATTCCACGGCCCCGATCAAGCCGTAGTTCCGGATGTCTATGACATGCGGTAGTCCGCGCAGGGAGTGCACGGCGTTCTCCCAAGTGCCGCTCAATGTGGCGGCGCGCGTCAGCAGGCCCTCTTTCGCATAGATGTCCTGGGTCGCCAGGGCCGCGGCGCACGCGACCGGGTGCGCCGAGTAGGTGTAGCCGTGAAACAGCTCGATTGAACTTTCCGGACCTTGCATGAATGCGTCGTAAATCCTTCGCTGCGAAAAGACCGCGCCCATGGGCAGCGCGCCATTCGTCAATCCTTTCGCGGTGGTGATCAAATCCGGGGTCACCTCGAATGCTTGCGCGGCGAAGGGCTTGCCGACGCGGCCAAAGCCGGTGATCACTTCGTCGAATATCAGCAGAATCTCGTGCTTATCGCAGATTTCCCGCAGACGTTTCAGATAGCCCGCCGGCGGAAGCACCACTCCGGCTGAACCGGAAATAGGCTCCACGATGACCGCCGCAATGGTCGAGGCGTCGTGCAAGGCGATCAGGCGTTCCAATTCATTCGCCAGATGCATGCCCCACTGAGGAATGCCGCGTGAGAACGCGTTGTGCTCATGGTCCAGTGTGTGCGGCAGATGATCTACGCCCGGCAGCATGGATGAGCCGAAAAACTTGCGGTTATTGACCATGCCGCCGACCGACATGCCGCCAAACCCCACGCCGTGATAGCCCTTCTCGCGGCCGATCAACCGGGTGCGCTGCCCCGCGCCGCGAGCCCGGTGGTAGGCGATGGCGATTTTGAGCGCGGTATCCACGGACTCCGAACCCGAGTTGGTGAAGAAGATTCGATCGAGGCCGGGCGGCGCGATTTTCGCCAGCCGGTTCGCCAGTTCGAATGCGATCGGGTGACCCATTTGAAAGGCCGGCGCAAACTCCATGGTCTCGAGCTGCTGAGTGACCGCCTCGGTAATTTCGCGGCGGCCGTGCCCCGCGTTTACGCACCATAGGCCCGCGACGCCGTCGAGGACCTCACGGCCATCCGAGGTCGTGTAGTACATGCCTTTCGCGCGCGCGAGCAGCCGTGGATTGGCCTTGAATTGCCGATTCGCCGTGAACGGCATCCAGAAAGCATCGAGTTCGGGATTCGTCGCAGCGGCGGGGGTGAGGCGGGCATTCATGGCATAGGTCCTTAGAAGGAGGGCGGCAGGATCGCCCAATGATAAGGAAAATCGACACTGAGCTCAATTTTGACGCTCCTTCCGCCAAATCCGTCTATTATAATAGACACTATGAGCATCGACGTCGGTACCCACCTAAAGGCCGTGAGACAGATGTATGGTCTGTCGCAACGTGAACTCGCGAAGCGCGCAGGCGTGACCAATGGACTGATTTCCTTGATCGAACAAAATCGAGTCAGTCCTTCGGTCAGCTCGCTCAAGAAAGTGCTGGACGGAATTCCCATGGCGCTCGCGGATTTTTTCACCTTGGATCTGGGCGGAAAGCCGCAGGTTTTTTTCCCGCGCGAAGAATTGGCCGATATCGGCACCGCCAGCGTCGAGCTGCGACTGGTCGGGGGCCGCCTTACCCAACGCAGCATGTCGATCCTCCATGAGCGCTACGCGGCCAACGCTGACACCGGTGAGGAAATGCTGACGCACGCCGGCGAGGAGGGCGGCGTCGTCGTGAAGGGCAAGGTGGAATTGACGGTGGGAGGCGAAACCCGGGTGTTGGGCGCGGGCGATGCCTACTACTTCAAGAGTTCCGTGCCGCATCGGTTTCGCAATATCGGCCGGGAGGAATGCGAAATCGTCAGCGCGAGTTCGCCCCCGAGTTTCTAGGGGCTGGTGCCCCGGATATATGGGGTCGTAGCGACCCGCTCGATAGTTGAAATTCAAAGATCGGGTAGCATAGACACTCTATGAGTACAGTAACGGTAGCGGCGACGCAAATGGCCTGCACCTGGGATCGGGACGCCAACGTTGCGCGTGCCGAAAAGCTCGTGCGCGAGGCGGCTGCAAAGGGTGCCAACGTGATCCTGTTGCAAGAGCTCTTCGAGACCCCATACTTTTGCAAGGACCATATTGCCCGGCATCTGGAACTCGCGCAGCCGCTCGATGGGCATCCGGCGGTCGAGCATTTCCGCGCAGTGGCGCGCGAGCTCGGTGTGGTGTTGCCGATCAGCGTGTTCGAGCGTGCCAACAACGCGTTTTACAATTCCATCGCCGTCGTCGATGCTGACGGCTCGGTCCTGGGCAGCTATCGCAAATCGCATATCCCGGAAGGACCGGGTTATCACGAAAAATTTTATTTCTCGCCCGGTGATACCGGCTTCAAGGTTTTCGCCACGCGTTACGCAAAATTGGGAGTCGCAATCTGTTGGGACCAATGGTTCCCCGAGGCGGCACGATCGATGGCCTTGATGGGCGCCGAGGTCCTGCTCTATCCAACGGCCATCGGTTCGGAACCTCAAGACGCCAGTATCGACTCCAGCGGCCATTGGCAGCGCACCATGCAAGGTCACGCGGCGGCCAATGTAATGCCGGTGGTGGCTTCGAATCGCATCGGCACCGAAAAGGGCGAGAAGTACACGATGAATTTTTACGGCTCTTCCTTCATCGCCTCCCCGACGGGTGAAAAGCTCGTGGAAGCGGATCGGGAAAGCGAAGCGGTGCTGACCGCGTCATTCGACCTGGATGAGGTGCGCCGCTACCGGCAGGCGTGGGGCGTGTTCCGCGACCGGCGGCCCGACCTTTACTATCCCTTGCTGTCGCTTGATGGACGCGGCTGACACCCTCGCATTCGTCGATTTGGAAACGACCGGCGGCAATCCCGCCTACGACCGAATCACCGAAATCGGCATTGTCCGGGTGCAAAATGGCGAGCTCCTGGAAGAATGGAGTTCGCTGGTCAATCCGGAATGTCCGATATCGCCCTACATCGAGGCGTTCACCGGCATCAGCAGTGAAATGGTCGCCGATGCGCCGCTGTTTGCGGACGTGGCACCTGCGGTGTTCGAGAAGTTGCGCGGCGCGGTCTTCATCGCGCACAACGCGCGTTTCGATCACTCTTTTTTGCGTTCCGAGTTTCGCAAAGTGGGCGTGGCGTATTGCGCCGATGCATTGTGCACGGTCAAATTATCGCGACGCTTATACCCCGAGCACGTTCGCCACAATTTGGACGCGGTGATCGAGCGCCATGGCCTGCACTGCAGCGCCCGGCACCGCGCTCTCGGGGACGCCAGGGTGATCTGCGACCTGTGGAGCAAATTGCAGCGCGAAATACCTTCGGATGTATTCGCCGAGGCGGCGGCGCACGCGGTACTGAGCCAACCCAGGCTGCCCCAACAACTGCCGGCGGGGCTCGCCGATGAGTTGCCCGAATTGCCCGGTGTCTATCGATTCTTTGGCGAAGCCGGCGAGCTGCTGTACATCGGCCGCAGCAACTCGTTGCGCGCCAAAATTTTGTCCCAGCTCGCCGAGCCGCGCTTAGGCTCGCGCGAGCAAAAATTGGCGGCCCAGGTGCAGCGCGTTGACTGGCGGCAGACCGCCGGTGAACTGGGCGCGATGCTGCTCGAGTCGGAATGGATCAAGTCGCAACAGCCGCGCTACAACCGTCAGACGCGCAGCAGTTTGGATTCGGTGACGCTGAGGCACGCCGATGCATCGGGCGCCGTTTCCATCGAGCGCCTCGACATGCTGGAGCCTGCGGACCTCGCCGAAAGTTTCGGCGTATTTCATTCGGAGAAGGATGCACGCAAGGCGCTGAGCGATATTGCCCGCGCCTCGCAGCTCTGTCTCAAGGTGCTTGGACTGGAAGAGAGCGAAGGTTCGTGCTTCGCCCTGCAGGTGGGCAAGTGCCGGGGTGCTTGTATCGGCAAGGAGCCGCCGATCCTTCACGCGATGCGGGTGAAGCTGGCGCTTTCCGCGCTGAAGATCAAGAGCTGGCCGTTTCCAGGGCGAATCGCGCTGCGCGAGCGCGCAATCGGTGCCTTTTTGCCGGATGGCACGCGCGGCGGCGAATTTCATGTACTCGATCGTTGGCTGTATCTAGGATCCGCGGGCTCCGAAGAGGAACTCGCATCACTGAGCCTGCGTCCTGTTTTCCCCGCTTTCGATGTCGATGTGTACAAAATCCTGCAGCGCTATTTCTCGAATCACCCCAACCTCGACTGGCATGACTTGCGACCCGCCAAAATCGCCGGCGTGCATTGAGCGTGAACGACAACATCCGCTATTGGGTCGCCACCGCGCCGGTGGGTGCTGCCTCCGTATTGGCCGAGGAACTCGCGCAGTTCGGCGCCACAGACATTCGCGAGCGCAGCCACGATGTGAAGTTCCAGGGCACGCTCGAAGTCGGTTACCGGACATGTCTGTGGTCACGCACCGCCACCCGCGTGCTTCTCAGTTTGGGTTCGATCGATGCGACCAGCTCCAAGAGCGTTTATGAAGCTCTGAAGCGCATCGATTGGCGCGAGCACTTGGCCCCTGGGACAACGCTGGCCTGCGATTGCAGCGGCGGCAATGAATCCATCCGGCACACGATCTACGGCTCGCAGCTGCTCAAGGATGCAGTCTGCGACAATCTGCGCGAGTCCACCGGCGAGCGGCCGAACATCAAGCCGGAGCGACCCGATGTGCTGCTGCATCTGCATGTGGAGGGGCCCACGGCGCTGGTATCGCTGGATTTCTCCGGCGAGAGTCTGCACCGGCGCGGCTATCGCAGCGAAGGCGGCCGCGCGCCGCTCAAGGAGAACGTGGCCGCGGCCGTGCTGATACGCGCGGGGTGGCCGCAGATGGCCGAAGCGGGCGGTATGCTGCTCGACCCTCTCTGTGGTTCCGGCACTTTCCTGACCGAAGGCGCTTTGATCGCCGCGGATGCGGCGCCGGCGATCGATCGGGAGTACTTCGGGTTCCTGATGTGGCATGGCCACGATGCGGCGCTCTGGGCGGCTCTGCGTGCAGAAGCGCAGGCGCGGCGATCCGCGCGCACGGTGAGACGCTGCATCCTGGGCTCCGACATCGACCCCGAAGCGGTGCGCATGAGCATTGCCAACGCCGCCCAAGCCGGCGTCGCCGATTGGGTGCACGTCGAGAAGCGTGCGCTCAGCGATCTGCCGCGGCCAAAGACGGAGTCGGGGCTGATCGTGGCAAATCCCCCCTATGGCGAAAGAATCGGCGCGGAGTCGGGGCTGCCGGCGCTGTACTCGGAGCTTGGCAGCGTACTGCGCGACCGCTTTCAGGGCTGGCACGCCGCAATTCTCACCGGCAATCCGCCGCTGGCCCGCAATTTGGGCATTTACGCCAAGCGCACGCACCGCGTATTCAACGGCACCATCGAGTGCCGGCTGCTGCGCTTCGATCTGAACGAAGCGAGCGCGCAACGTCCCGCTGAAGAAGTGCGCGCGGACTGGTCGAACCGGCCCGGAGCGCAAATGTTCGCCAATAGATTGCGCAAGAATCTGCAGCGCCTGGATCCGTGGGCCGACAAAGAGCAAATCGACTGCTTTCGGGTGTATGACGCGGACATGCCTGAATACGCCTTTGCCATCGATTTGTATGGCCGCGAATCTCGGCATGTCTATGTGCAGGAATATGCTGCGCCAAAATCCGTCGATCAGGAGAGCGCGCGCGAGCGCCGCCGTGAAGCGCTTGCCGTGCTGCCCGAGGTGTTGAACGTGCCCCTGCCGCGGGTGCATACGCGCGTGCGCAAACCACAGAAGGGCGCGGATCAATATGAGAAGCGCGAGAGCGCGGCCGAGCGCCACGCGGTGCAGGAAGGGGGTTTGAAATTCTGGGTCAATTTTCGCGATTACCTGGACACCGGGCTGTTTCTCGACCATCGCATCGTGCGCGGAATGCTGCGCACCTGGGCCAAAGACGCCGATTTCCTGAATCTGTTTTGCTACACCGGCAGCGCCACGGTTTATGCGGCGGCCGGCGGTGCCCGCAGCACCGTCGGTGTAGATTTATCGAACACGTATCTTGACTGGGCGCACGAAAATCTTTTGCTCAACGGATTTCGCGGCGATAACCACGCGTTGTATCGCGCCGATTGCCTGGCATGGCTCGAGGAGCATGAGTCGGCGGACGCGCGATTCGACTTGATCTTCCTGGATCCACCGACCTTTTCCAATTCCAAGCGCATGGAGGGCATACTCGATGTGCAGCGCGATCATGTCGGCATGATTCGCCGGTCGCTGAAACTGATGCGGCCCGCAGGCCGTCTGGTGTTTTCCACTAACTACACGCGTTTCAAATTGGATGCGGCAGGGCTTGGCGATCTCGCGATCGAAGACGTCAGCGCCGCGACCGTACCCAAGGATTTCGAACGGCATGCGCGGATTCACAAGTGTTTCGTTGTGCGATTCAAATAGGGTAATCTTCGACCGCATGAAAAACCTCATCAGCCGCGTGCTGCCGGCGCTGTTCCTCGCCGCCGTCGCCGGTTTATCGCTCCAGCGTTCCGATGCGGCAGCTCCGGCCGTGAAGGACCCTATCAACCCGCCGCCGACGCTGCGCGATTGGCAGGCACTTGCGAAGCTGCCGGACTTCGGCGGCGTTTGGACGCCGGTTGTGAGCGACCAAGTTGCCCAGGAGCGCACCAATCCGCCGCCGTGGAATGCGAAGGCCGCCAAGCAAATCGAGCACATGTACGCGGAAGAAAAGGCGGGCCGGCCGTTTCCGGTTATCGATCACTGTTTCCCGACCGGGATGCCGAGCTACATGCTCATCACCCACAATGCATTTGAGCTGCTGGTCACGCCCGGCAGGGTGACCTTGCTCGGCGAGGGTGACGGCAACCGCTTGCGCCGCATTTACACCGACGGCCGGCCGCATCCGGACGACCCTGATCCCAGCTTTCATGGGCATTCCATCGGACATTGGGAGGGGCAAACGCTGGTGGTGGATACCATCGCGCTGCTGCCGGAGGTCTATCTTGCCGTCAACGAAGCGGTGGGCATCCCGAACAACGGCGACATGCACATCGTCGAACGCATCCATTTGTTGAACGCCGAGACCCTCGCGGATGATTTGGAAATTACGGCGAACAAGCTGCTCTCCAAAACCTGGAAAACCACGCGCAAATATTTTCGGCAGCGATCGCAAAAATACGACATTGCCGAGGGCGTCTGCGAACAAGGAAGCTATAACGAGGGGGTGGACAAGGACGGCAACGCGATCTTTGTGCCCATCAAATTCCACAACGGCGTTCCCGTAGGCTCCGACTCGAAGTGACGCAGGTACCAATGAATTCATTCCGAAGAAAGTTAGCGCTTGGCACAATCATTCTGTCCGCTGTCACGGCGGCTTCGTGGCCGGCGTATGCACATCACTCGTTCGCGATCTACGATCGAAGCAAGCTCTTGACGCTAAAAGGCAGCGTCAAGAGCTTTCAGTGGACCAATCCTCATTGCGTGGTTTGGGTGCTGGTGCAGCCCGACGGCGGCGGCGCGCCGCAGGAGTGGAGCTTCGAGACCACCAGCCCAGGGGTGCTGACGCGCGGCGGTTGGACCCGCAATTCCATCAAGCCGGGCGACCGTGTCGCGGTGGATTTCTATCCACTGCGCGACGGCTCGCATGGCGGCGGTTTGAGTGCGGTTACCCTGGTCGACACCGGTCAGAAACTTACGGCAAGCTTCGGCGAAAAAGCAGAGTTGAAATAGGCCGCCTGGCGAGAGATCAACGCCGGGCAGTTGGGGTTCGCCGCTTACAGAATGTCCCGCAATCTGTAGTAAAGCATGGCCAGCATCAGCGACGGCCGCCGCAGCAATCGGCCGCCTGGGAAATCCCGGTGCGGTATGCGGGCAAACACGTCGAACCGTTCGGCGGTACCGGCGATCGCTTCAGCCGCCAATTTGCCGGCCAATCCTGCGAGTGCGACGCCGTGGCCCGAAAAACCCTGTAGGTAGTAAACATTCGGCGCGAGGCGCCCGAAATCCGGCGCGCGGCTCATCGTAATGTCTAGATACCCGCCCCAGGCTTTCGCGACTTTGATGTCCGAGAGCGACGGAAAAACGCGCACCATGCGACGGCGCATGGATTCGGCGAGGCGCGGCGGCTGCACGGAGCTGTAGCTGACGCGGCCGCCGAAGAGCAGGCGGTGGTCCTGCGAGCGCCTAAAGTAGTCGAGAATCCAATTGATGTCGGCAATGGCCGCGTTGCCGGGCAACAGACTGCGAGCGCGCTCTTCGCCCAAGGGCTCAGTTGCAATGATGTACGTGCCGACTCCGAGAATGCGCCGCGACAGCGACGGAGCGACCGCACCGATGTAGGCGTTCCCGCAGAGAACCAGGTGCGCGCAGCGTACGGAGCCTTCTGCCGTCTGCACGCGCACCTCGCGGCCATTCTCGTAGTGCAACACCTCGGAATCTTCGCAGACAACTGCGCCGGCGGCTTCAGCGGCACGCGCCAGACCCTGCGTGTACTTGAGGGGTTGCAGATGCCCGCTGCGCGAATCGAGGAGACCGCCCAAATACCGGGCGCTGCGCACATGGCCCTGCAGCTCGTCGCGATTCAGCAACCGGGCCGACGCGTAGCCGTAGTCATCGCGAAGTTCCCGTGCCCATTGGGTGAGTTCCCGTACGTGGCGCGGTCTTACCGCGACATGCACATGGTTGGGTCGGTAATCGCAATCGATGGCGTATTCCCGGATCAGGGATTGGGTCAGATCCAACGCCTCGATCGACAGATCAAACAAGCGGCGCGCGTCGTCCCGGCCGACTTCGCGCTCGAGCTTTTGCTGACTCACCGCCAGGCCAAAAATCGTTTGACCGCCGCTGCGACCCGATGCGCCGTACCCGACGCGCCGTGCCTCGAGCAGGACCACTTTGTAGCCCCGCTTCGCCAAGTGCAGCGCGGTCGAGCAGCCGGCGATGCCGCCGCCGAGCACCGCCACATCGCACCTCACCTCGCCGCGCAGGCTCTCACGCCTCTCCCAAGCGTCGTCCAAAGCGTAGTACGAAGGGGCGGGTGGGAAGGACAGGCGCATGGGCACTTTAGGCGAAAGTGTTTAAAATTTTAGGGCTATTGACAGAATTTAGAGCCTGTGAGCCTACCTAGGTTTTCCACCCAATTGCAACATTGCTGCGTCGCGCAAAACGTGCCTAAGTGTTGGAAATGCCTAAATCTTAGCTCTTTTTGCGCGCTAACCTAAGACGGGGCAGGGCCCGTATGGTGTAATACGGGTGTTCTCGAAGTTTGATCGTCCATCCGGACGTTTAATATATTAAACATGTCGCGCCTGCCGCTCATTGGAATTCCGGCTGATCGCCGGCTGTATGGAAAGCACTATTTCCACATGGTCGGAGAGAAGTACATCGAAGCCATCGCCCAGGGCGCGAACGCGGTGCCGGTGCTCGTACCTGCCTTAGGGTCCGAGATTGATTTGCCGGCGCTACTGGATGCATGCGACGGATTGCTGCTGACGGGCAGCGCGTCGAATGTGGAACCACAACACTACGGAGGACCGGCTGCCAGGCCGGGAACGCTACATGACCCAAATCGGGATGCTACGACGCTTCCGCTGATCCCGCGCGCGGTCGCCGCCGGCTTGCCGGTGCTTGCGATCTGCCGCGGATTTCAGGAGATGAACGTCGCCTATGGCGGCACGCTCAACCCGCGCTTGCACGAGGTGCCCGGAAACCTCGATCACCGCGACGATGAATCCTTACCCCTGGACGCGCAATATGCTCCCGCGCACGAGGTCCTGCTCGAGCCTGGAGGAGAGCTGCAGAAAATCGCAGGCCGCGACCGCCTCGAAGTGAACTCCTTGCACTCGCAGGGCGTTGAAAAATTGGGCGCGGATCTGGCTGTCGAGGCGCGTGCGCCGGATGGCGTAATCGAAGCCTTTCGCGTTGCCCGTTCACGGGCTTTCGCGTTGGCGCTGCAATGGCATCCGGAATGGCAATTTGCGAAGGATTCATTTTCGAGCGCGTTGTTTGCCGCCTTTGGCGCGGCGAGCCGGCAACGCGCCAAGGCTGCAAGGTGATGTATGGCGAGCTCGATTCAACAATTCTTGAGAGAACACGGCATATCAGAGGTCGAAGCAATCATTCCGGACATGGCCGGCGTTGCGCGCGGCAAGCTGATGCCGGCCGAAAAATTCGCCGAAGAAGAAGGCATGCGCCTGCCGGAGGCGATCTTTCTACAGACGGTGACCGGAGACTATCCGGAAGATCAAAGCGCGATGAATCCGTCGGACATCGACATCGTATTGAAGGCGGATCCGAAGACCGTACGCGTCGTACCCTGGGCCGCCGAACCCACGGCTCAGGTGATTCACGATTGTTTTTACGGCGACGGCACGCCGGTCACCATGGCGCCGCGCTACGTGCTGCGCCGGATACTGCAGCTGTATGAGGCGCAGGGCTGGGAGCCGGTGGTGGCCCCCGAGCTGGAATTCTTCCTGGTCGAGCCGAACATCGATTCGGACTATCCATTGAAGCCGCCGGTAGGCCGTTCCGGACGTCCGGAGATTGGCCGGCAGGCTTACAGCATCGCGGCCGTCAATGAATTCGATCCCTTGTTCGACGACATGTACTCGTTTTGCGAAGCGCAGGACATCGAGATCGACACCTTGATTCATGAATCCGGCGCGGCGCAAATGGAGATCAACCTGCTGCATGGCTATCCCATGGGCCTTGCCGATCAGGCTTTTCTGTTCAAACGCACGGCGCGCGAGGCGGCGATGCGCCATAAAATGTATGCGACCTTCATGGCAAAGCCGATGGCCAAGGAGCCCGGCAGCGCCATGCATCTGCATCAAAGCATCATCGATTCGAAGACCCGCAAGAACATCTTCAGCAACCCCGACGGCACGCCCTCGGAGCTGTTCTTCGGCCACATCGCCGGCTTGCAAAAATATCTGCCGGGTGCGATGTCGCTGTTCTGCCCGAATGTGAACAGTTACCGGCGCATCAGCCGCTATTCTTCGGCCCCCATCAACGTGCACTGGGGCTACGACAATCGAACGGCAGGATTGCGAGTGCCCATGTCGGGACCCGACGCCAGGCGCGTGGAGAATCGGGTCGGGGGCGCGGATGCGAACCCCTACCTCGCCATTGCGGCGTCCCTGGCCTGCGGCTATCTCGGGATGATCGAGAAGCTCAAGCCCTCCGAGCCCATCGGCGGCAGCGCGTACGATCTGGCGATCGCCCTGCCGCGAACGTTGGCCGAAGCCTTGCGTCTCCTGCGCGAGTCCAAACCCCTGGTGGACTTGTTCGGCGATCGCTTCGTGCTCGCATTTACCGCGGTCAAGGAAGCGGAGTACGAAACTTTTGCCCAGGTGATCAGTTCATGGGAGCGTGAACACCTGCTGCTCAACGTCTAGCGGGGATGTGTCTGCTGCGTTATAACTAGCCCACCTTGAAAACTTAAGGATGCGTCGGATGTTGAGCGTTCGTCGGACGGCGATTCTGGCGCTTGCATGCGTATGGGTATCGGGCTTGAGCGCCTGCGGCGGCGGGAATTCCGCCGGCGATACGGCAAAAGCCGGCGGCGCCAAGGTCCTCAACCTCTACATCTGGTCGGATTATCTTGCGCCCAATACGCTTTCGAACTTCGAGAGCCGCTTCGGCATCAAGGTGCATCCGGCTTACTACGACACCAATGAAACCCTGGAGACCAAGCTGCTTGCGGGCAACAGCGGCTTCGACATCGTAGTGCCGACGGCGTCCTATTTCGAGCGGCAGATCAAGGCCGGCGCGTATTTGGCCCTGGATAAGACCAAGCTGCCGAACTTGCAGAACATGGATCCACAGCTCATGGCCAAGGTGGCGTCAAACGACCCCGGCAACGCGCATGGCGTGATCTATCTGTGGGGTAGCAACGGCATCGGCTACAACGAAAAGATGGTCCGGGAACTGATGCCGGATGCGCCGCTCGACAGCTGGCGTCTGGTCTTCGATCCTGCGGTTGCCGCAAAAGTGGCCAAGTGCGGCATCAGTTTGTTGGATTCGCCCGCGGAGATGATTCGCGCGGTGTACAGCTACCTGGGCAAGGATCCGAATTCGCAAAGTGCGGATGATCTGGCGCAGGCGGAGGCCGTGCTGCTCAAGATCAGACCATACATCCGAAACTTCAGCTCCTCCGAATACATCGAAGCGCTCGCGAATGGGGATCTCTGCATTTCGGTGGGATATAACGGCGATGTGATGCAGGCCCGCGATCGTGCGCGCGAAGCCCGTAAGGGCATCGACATCAAGTATGCGGTGCCCCAGGAAGGTTCGATTCTGTGGTTCGACATGCTGGCGATTCCGAAGGACGCCCCGGACCCTGACAGTGCCTATGCATTCATGAACTACATGATGACGCCGCAGGTCATCGCGGATGTTTCAAACTTCAAGCGCTATGCGAACGCGAACACGGCGTCGCAATCGATGGTGCTCCCCGTGGTGAAGGAGAATCCGGCAATTTATCCGCCGCCGGAACAGCTTAAGAAATTGGCATTGCAACTGGCCGATTCACCCGAGCAGACCCGCGCGATTACCCGCGTCTGGCAAAAGTTCAAGACGGGCGAGTAATAGGCTCATGACGACCTCCACGGCAGTGACAGCATCCCCGGGGGGCGTCGTCAAAGCCCAGCCCTGGAACGATCCATCCGCAAAGCCCTACGTCGAAGTCGAGCGCATCTGCAAATCCTTCGGCGATTTCATGGCGGTCAACGATGTTTCCCTGAAAATCTACCAGAGGGAGATCTTTTGTTTGTTGGGTGCGTCGGGTTGCGGCAAGACCACGCTGCTGCGCATGCTCGGTGGATTCGAAACGCCCAGCTCGGGGAAGATTCTTATCGACGGCGAGGACATGACCGGGGTGCCGCCATACGAGCGGCCGGTGAATATGATGTTCCAATCCTATGCGCTGTTCCCGCATATGGATGTCGAGCAGAACGTCGCCTTCGGTCTCAAACAGGACCGCTTACCCAAGCCCGACATCAAAGAGCGCGTCGCCACCATGCTCGACTTGGTGAAAATGAGCGATTTCGCCAAGCGCAAGCCGCATCAGCTCTCCGGCGGCCAGCGCCAGCGGGTCGCGCTGGCCCGCTCGCTGGTGAAACGCCCTAAATTGCTGCTCCTGGATGAACCCTTGGGCGCGCTCGACAAAAAATTGCGCGAACACACGCAGTTTGAATTGATCAGCCTGCAGGACAAGCTGGGCGTGACTTTCATTGTGGTAACCCATGACCAGGAAGAGGCGATGACCTTGGCGAGCCGGATCGGCGTGATGAACCACGGCGAGATAGTTCAGGCCGGGACGCCCTCCGAAATCTATGAATTCCCGAGTTCGAAATTCGTCGCCGATTTCATCGGCTCGGTGAACATGTTCGAGGGCAAGCTCATCGAGGACGAGCCGAACTATGTGCGGATCGCCTCGCCCGAACTCGGCGGCACGCTCTACGTCAGCCACGGCATCAGCGCGCCGCCCGAGGCCGTCGTTTGGGCGGCCGTTCGGCCGGAAAAAATATTCATGTCGACCGCGGCGCCCGAAGGCAGCGCGGACAACCTCGTGCGCGGCACGGTGCAAGACATCGCGTATCTGGGCGACTTGTCGATCTATCTGGTCAAGTTGCCGACCGGGAAGGTCGTCCGCGTCACGCAGCCCAATACTTCGCGGCATGCGGAAGCAATCGTTTGGGACCAGCAAGTGTATCTTTCCTGGGATGCGACCAGCCCGGTGGTGGTGACCCGTTAGCTCCTCGACACTGCTCGGACGCCTGAGGGCCTTCGGCATCACCGGCCGCGGTCTCGTGGTCGCGCTGCCTTATCTCTGGCTGGTGCTGTTCTTCATCGTGCCGTTTGTCATCGTCCTGAAGATATCGTTTTCGGATGTGCAGCTCGCGATCCCGCCCTACAAGCCGCTGCTCGAGTGGGTGGGCAAAAATTCCCTGGCCATCAAGCTCAACTTCAACAACTACGCCTTCTTGTTCACTGATCCTTTGTATCTGCATGCCTTGGCGAACTCGCTCAGGGTCGCATTCCTATCGACACTGATGTGTTTGCTGATCGGCTATCCGATGGCGTACGGCATCGCGCGCGCCAGGCCCTCGTTGCGAAATGTGCTGCTGCTGTTGGTGATTCTGCCTTTTTGGACTTCGTTGCTGCTGCGCGTCTATGCGTGGATCGGGTTGCTCAAGGCCAACGGCGTGATCAACAACGTCCTGATGTCGCTCGGCGTCATCCATGAGCCATTGACGATGCTGTACACGCCCTTCGCGATGTATGTCGGCATCGTTTATTCCTATCTGCCTTTCTTGATTCTGCCGCTCTACGCCAATCTGGAAAAAATGGATTGGCAGCTGCTCGAGGCGGCCGAGGATCTGGGCTGCCGCCCCTGGCAGGCGTTTTATAAGATCACGCTGCCCCTGTCGCGCAATGGCATCTTGGCCGGATCCATGTTGGTGTTCATTCCCGCGGTGGGCGAATTCGTGATTCCGGCGTTGCTCGGCGGGCCGAATGCATTGATGATCGGGCGGGTCTTGTGGGATGAATTTTTCTCGAACCGCGCATGGCCCGTGGCCAGCGCGGTAGCGATCCTGCTGCTCATTCTCCTGGTGCCTTTCATGATGTGGTACCAGAGCGTGCAGGCGCGCGAGACGGCGGGCGCGCGATGAATTATCGAAGCTCGTATTTCATCTTGACGTGCATCGGAATTGGATTCGCGTTTCTCTATATCCCGATCCTGTCCATGGTGGTGTTCTCCTTCAACGCGTCCAAACTCGTGACCGTGTGGGACAGCGCAAATTCGCCGACCCTCAAGTGGTACTACTCGTTGCTGCACAACGAGGAAATCCTCGATGCAGCGTGGATCTCGCTGAAAGTCGCGGTGATCAACGCTTCAGGCTCCGTGATCCTGGGTACGCTCGCCGGTTTCGGCCTGGCCCGCTTCCGGCAATTCCGCGGCCGCTTTACCTTGAATGCCATGACCACCGCGCCTCTGGTCATGCCCGAAGTCATTACAGGACTGTCGTTGCTGCTGCTGTTCGTGGCTTTGGAACAGCTCATCGGATGGCCGGCCGGGCGCGGCGTCACCACCATGACCATTGCGCACATGACTTTCTCCATGGCTTATGTGACCGTCATCATCAATTCTCGTCTCGCGACTTTCGATACCGCGCTCGAGGAAGCGGCCATGGACTTGGGTGCCAGGCCCGTGAAAGTGTTCTTCCTCATCACGCTGCCGATCATTTTCCCTGCCATTCTGTCAGGCTGGCTGCTGGCCTTTACGCTGTCCTGGGATGACTTGGTGATCTCGAGTTTCACATCGGGGCCGGGAAGCAGTACTTTGCCAATGGTCGTCTTTTCCAAAGTGCGGCTCGGCGTCAGCCCCGAAATCAATGTGCTTGCAACCCTTACACTGGGCGTCGTCAGTGCGATGATCGTCGGCGTGAGTTTATGGATGGCGCGCCGGGCGCGGCTCGACAAGGCCGCCTTCAAGTAGCCAGGCAGGCCGCGTCACCGAGGTTGAAGGCGACGGCGACGCCAAGAGCAATGGACTGCTCGACTGATCGCGAGCCCTTAAAGTGGCGGTCAGGCTTGGCGTGATGATCAGGCCTGGCGTGGTGATCAGCCCCTGAAATCGGTCTGGCCTGAGTTCCGATCAGGCTGCATCCTGCGGCGTGTCGCCGCCGGTGAATTCGGCGCGAGCCTGTGCCAGCCGGTATTTGTGCTCGGCGCGCCAGCGCTTGAAGTCGCGCAGGACAGCGATGCCGTACACCAGCTTGAACAGCCGCAGGCGGCGCAATACTTTCGGCGAATCGAACAGGTCGCCTGCGAGCATGGAGATCACGCCTTGCTCGAGCTGCCAGGTGTTTTGCGGGTGGGCAAACATTTGGGTCATCACCGGCCCGTTGAATCGATAGATGAAGAACGAGAACCGATCCATGCCGGCACGCAGGCGCTTCTCGAGCTTCCGCAACAGCGAGTTCTCGCGCTTAGGCGTGCGCAACGCCTGATCAACCAGGGCGGCCGCCTGCTCGGCGCCGCTCATGGCAAGAAACACGCCCGAGGAGAACACAGGGTCGAGAAACGCGAACGCATCACCGACCAGAATCCAGCCCGGTCCTCCCATCCGCGTCGAATCGTAGGAATAGTTGCCGGTGACGCGCACTTCGCCGGCCAGTTCAGCCTTTGCGATCCGGCGCCCAAGATCGGCGTTCTTGTTCAACGTCTCGAGCAGGAATTCCGCCGTGCGTCCCTTGCGCTGCTTCAAATATTCGGGCCGGCACACCGCGCCGATGCTCATCATGCCGTCGGGCAGCGGGATCATCCACATCCAGCCATGATCGAAGCGGTAAATGCTGACGTTGCCCGCGTCCTCTCCCGGCCGAACCAAAGCGCCGCGAAAATGGCTGAATATGGCGGCGCTCTGATGCTGGGTGTTCTTGCGCCGCAGCTTGTTTTTCGAAGCGACCAACGCGTCACGGCCGCTGGCATCCACGACATAGCGCGCTTGGATACTGTAGCTGCGCCCGTCGTCGGCCCGCACCTCGAGCAGCGATTCGCGCGGATTTTTCTGCTCGACCTTGATGACCTCCTGCCCCTCGCGGGCGTCGGCGCCGCTTTCGCGCGCATGGTCATAGAGCATCTTGTCGAAATCCTGGCGCCAAACCTGATAGGCATGCGGCGGACTGTCGCCGATGGCGCGCGAAAAGGCGTAGGTGCTGTAGCCCCGCTCGTTTTCCGCCTGGAAATCCGCGCCGAGCTTGAATACGCCGAGCGCTCGGACCTTCTCGAGCACGCCCAAGCGTTCGAAGACCGGCAGATTCATCGGCAGCAGCGATTCGCCGATGTGAAAGCGCGGATGATGCGCCTTCTCGAGGGCGATAACCTTGTAGCCGCGGCGTGCCAGCAGAATCGCGGCCGTGCTTCCCGCCGGGCCCCCGCCGATGATCGCGACATCGCAATTTTCCGCTGCCGCTGTCATCTCAGACCAGCACTCGTTCGATTCCGCCGGCATTGGCGCGCTGCACATAGTGCGGCAGCCAGTCTGCGCCCAGCAGGTGCTTGGCAATTTCGACCACAATGTAGTCGGCGTCGATCTCCGCATCGTCGTTGAAACGCTTCAGGCCCTGCAAACATGAGGGGCACGATGTCAATATTTTTACTTCGCCGCGATGGCCGCCGGCGCGGATCTCATCCACGCCGATGCGCACTTCCTCTTCCTTGCGGAATCGCACCTGGGTTGAAACATCCGGGCGAGTAACCGCCAGAGTTCCGGACTCTCCGCAACAGCGCTCGTTCTGGACGATTGCCCCGTTCCGCTCGCTGTTCATGAGAGTGTTCACCACAGTCAGGGGATCGTATTTCTTCATCGGCGAATGGCAGGGATCATGATACATGTAGCGCGTGCCCGTGACATTTTCCAAGCGCACACCCTTCTCCAGCAGGTATTCATGGATATCCATGATTTTGCAGCCCGGGAAAATGCTGTCGAAGTCATATCCTTGCAATTGATCAAAACAGGTGCCGCAACTGACGATCACGGTCTTGATGTCGAGATAGTTGAGGGTATTGGCAACGCGGTGGAATAGTACGCGATTGTCGGTGATGATCTTTTCCGCCTTCTCGAACTCGCCGGCGCCGCGCTGTGGATACCCGCAACACAGATACCCGGGAGGCAATACGGTCTGCACGCCCACATGCCATAGCATGGCCTGGGTCGCCAGACCCACCTGGGAAAAAAGACGTTCCGAGCCGCAGCCGGGGAAATAAAACACAGCTTCGCTTTCGCTGCTCACGGCAGGATCGCGGATGATGGGGACGTAGTTGCGATCTTCGATGTCGAGAAGCGCGCGCGCGGTCCGCTTCGGCAGTCCACCGGGCATGCGCTTGTTGACGAAGTGAATGACCTGCTCCTTGATGGCGGGCTTGCCGGTCGTGGCGGGCGGACGGCGGGTCTGCGCCTTGGCGAAGGTGTTCAGCGCCTGATTGCCCAGCCTTTGAAGCTTGTAGCCCCAATCAATCATGACTTTGCGCGTCAGCTTGATCGTCTGAGGACGGGTGGCCGTCAAGAAAAACATGGATGCGGCGGTGCCCAAATTGAAGCGCTTCTTGTTCATGCGCCGCAGCAGGTCCCGCATTCCCATGGAGACCTCGCCGAAGTCGATGCCGACCGGGCAGGGTGTTTCGCACTTGTGGCACACCGTGCAGTGATCCGCGACATCCGACAATTCGTCCCAGTGCTGGATCGACACGCCGCGGCGGGTCTGCTCCTCATATAGGAAGGCCTCGATCAACAGAGAGGTCGCCAGAATCTTATCGCGCGGCGAATAGAGCAGATTCGCGCGCGGCACGTGCGTGGCGCAGACCGGCTTGCATTTGCCGCAGCGCAGGCAGTCCTTGATGGCATCGGAAATGCTGCCGATATCGGATTGCTGCATGATCAAAGATTCATGGCCGAGCAAGCCGAAGCTCGGCGTATACGCCCGACGCAAGTCGCTCCGCGGCATCAGTTTGTGCTGATTGAAATGATCTTGCGGGTCTATTCGCTGCTTGTAGCTGCGAAAGGGAGCGAGTTCCGCCTCGGTGAGGTACTCAAGCTTGGTGATGCCGATGCCATGTTCACCGGAAATCACGCCGTTGAGCTCGCGCGCAATTCGCATGATCTTCGCCACGGCGCGGTTCGCCGTGTGCAGCATGGCGTAGTTATCCGAATTGACCGGAATATTGGTGTGCACATTGCCGTCGCCCGCGTGCATGTGCAGCGCGACGAACACGCGGCCTTGCAGAATCCGTTTGTGAATGGCATCGCACTCGGCGAGTAGTGGCGCGAATGCGCTGCCGACAAAAATCCGCGCCAGGGTCGCGCGCACCTCGGACTTCCAACTGACCCGAACGGTGCGATCCTGCAGCCGGTCGAAGACCCTGCCGGACTCGCCCTCGGCGTCGTCCATATTTTCCAGCAGGTACTGCCAGCGCAATCGTACGCGTGCGATGAGATCGAGAGCCTCGGCCCGGCGCGTCGATTCGGCATCCGCCGCATCGCCCTGATTGGAGCCCGCAGACAGATGATCTTCGAGCGCAACCAACAGGTCCAGTTTGTTGCGAATCGACAGCTCAATATTGATGCGCTCGATGGCGTCCGTGTACTCACCCAGGCGCTGCAGGGGGATTACCACATCCTCATTGATCTTGAAGGCGTTGGTGTGCTTGGCGATAGCGGCGGTTTTGGCACGATCCAGCCAAAATTTGCGCCGCGCCTCCGGGTTTACCGCGATGAATCCCTCGCCGGATCGGGCATTGGCCAAACGCACCACGTGCGAAGCGGCCGCCGCGACCGCGTCCGCATCTTCGCCGACGATATCGCCCAACAGCACCATTTTTGGCAAAGCACCGCGCTTGGACTTGGTACTGTAGCCGACCGCACGCAAGTACCGTTCGTCCAAATGCTCGAGGCCGGCCAGCAATGTGCCGGTCTGCTTGGCATTCGTCTCGAGGTAATGGCCAATCTCAACGATGCTCGGGATCGCCTCGCGCGCCTGGCCGAAGAATTCCAGGCACACCGTGCGCGTATGTTTGGGCATCCGGTGCAGAATCCAGCGCGCGGCGGTGATCAGCCCGTCGCAGCCCTCCTTTTGCACACCCGGCAAGCCGCCTAAGAATTTATCGGTGACGTCCTTGCCCAGTCCAATTTTGCGGAACTTTGCGCCCTCAATGTCGAGCCGTTCGCTGCGCAGGATCTGAGCCTTATCCGCCGCCTGCGTGCCGTCCTTCCAGACCAACTCGAAGCGCGCAACCTCGGCATCGTGAATCTTGCCCAAATTGTGATTGAGGCGCGTGACTTCGAGCCAGTTTCCCCCGGCATCAACCATGCGCCACCACGCCAGGTTGTCGACGGCTGTTCCCCACAACACAGCCTTCTTGCCGCCCGCGTTCATGGCGATGTTGCCACCGATGCAGGAAGCATCTGCGGAGGTTGGGTCGACCGCGAACACGAAGCCGGCGCGCTCCGCCGCTTCGCTCACGCGCCGGGTGACGACGCCGGCAGCGGAAAAAATGCTGGCGGTTGCGGCTGAATTTCCCGGCAGCGCATACGTTTCCACCGCTCCCAGGGTCTCGAGCTTTTCCGTGTTGATGACCGCGGACCAGGGGGTCAAGGGCACGACCCCACCTGTATAGCCGGTGCCGCCGCCGCGCGGGATGATGCTCAGTCCGAGTTCGATGCAATCGCGCACCAGCGCAGGGATCTCCGCTTCACTGTCCGGCATCAGCACCAAAAACGGCAATTCCACGCGCCAATCGGTGGCATCCGTGACGTGCGACACCCGCGAGAACGCATCGACGCGAACATTGTCTGCGCGCGTGTGCTTGGCCAGGAGCCGCTGCGCGCGTTTGCGCTTGATCGAAAAGTCGGCGAACCGGCGCTCGAATGACTGCACCGCCTGCGCCGCGGCGCGCAGCAATTCTCCGACCTTGGCGTCGCGCAGCGCATCGGCGCCGTCCCGCCTCTTTTCCACTTCCCCGAGACGATGATGCATGGCTGCGATGAGTTGGCGGCGGCGCTTGGGATTGTCGAGCAAATCGTCCTGTAGGTACGGATTGCGATCCACCACCCACATGTCGCCCAGCACCTCGTAAAGCATGCGTGCCGAACGTCCCGTGCGCCGCTCGCCGCGCAGGCTATCGAGAATGTCCCATGCGGTTTCGCCGAGCAGGCGGATCACGATCTCGCGGTCCGCCAGCGAGGTGTAGTTATACGGAATTTCGCGCAAACGCGATTCCGGCTCTCTTTCGGCAGGTGATCGCGCCGCGTCGGTCAGTTCGGCGACGGCGTTCATGTCTGTTCGAGTTTACGCATTTTTCCGCCGAAGATGTGCATTGGGGCACGCTGGCCGCGTCTCAAGTCGTTGTTTCGCCTGCCGTTACTGAAGGAGTGCTGCAGCCATTAACTCTATCGCAGCGAGAACTCGAGAACCTCGAGGCCGTGCGCGGCCTGGTCGAGCAGTACATTGCGCGCGGTCAGTTGGCGATTCCATCTCTGCCGACCGTGGCGGTCAAGGTTGTGCGAAGCGGTACCAAGAATTCGGGCAATGCGCATCTACTGGCGGACATCATCCACACCGATGCAGCGCTCGCCAAGTATGTCCTGCGCATCGCGTCCTCGGCCGCCAAGCGGCCGACGATGCCGATTACCTCGTTGCAGCACGCGATTGCATGGCTGGGGCTCGATGATGTCGCCAACATTGCCTTTACCCTGGCGTTGCAGGGCAAAATGCTGCACGTCGAGGGTCAGCACCGCCGGGCGCGCCGGCTTTGGCGACATTCGTTGGCCAGCGCGCTGTGGGCGCGCCAGCTGAGCGGCATGCAGGGCCGGGAAACCGGCTTGTGCTATCTGTGCGGCTTGCTGCACAACATCGGCGGAGTTGTCGCCTTGGGCGTCATCCATGATGTGGCGGAACGCGCCGGTCTGAGTCTTGCGGGCAACGAATACGATTGCCTGATCGGAATTTTCCAACGTGAGGTCGGTGCGCGCGTCATTTGCGCCTGGAACTTGCCCCCGCCCGTGCCCGCCGTCGCCGCGCATTGGGACCGATACGCCGCAGCCGGTGCGGTGAGATGGGAAAGCAATGTGATCAACGTTGCGCACAAGCTGGCCGATTTCACGCTGCACGAGCCCCGCATGCTGACGCGCGATTCGCTCGTGCAGGATGCTGGGTATCGCGATCTCGGACTGACCGGACAAAATACGGAAGCGCTGTTCGATTCGACAGCCCTGATCAACGCAGAGCTGGATCGCTATCTTTCGCCGTAGAGGCGGCTCCTGCGGCTAGGCCGCGATCCCGTTTCCTAAACGGAAGGGATCGACTATCTTGGTCGTCATGAAAAACACCACTTTGGTGAACCATCCGCCGGCCGTCGCCGTTCCGCCGGACAATCGCCCGCTGGTGGCGCCGATCTATCAGTCGGTGAAATTTTCTTTCGACGACACGGATGAAACGCTGCGCTTTCAGCGCGGCGAGCGCGAAGGATTTTTTTACTCACGCAACTCCAATCCGACGCTGTTGCAGCTGCAGCGGCTGCTCTGCGAGCTGCAGGGCAGGGAGGATTGTCTGCTGACCGGGTCGGGCGTGTCGACCATCGCCGCCAGCCTGCTCGCGCTGTGCAAGGCGGGCGATCACGTACTGTTGTTCGTCGAGTCCTATGGGCCGACCCGCTACATCGTGCAGCATCTGCTCAGCCGGTTCGGCGTGACTCATACCATGCTGTCCATCGAAGATCTGGCCGGCATCGAACAGCTGCTTCATGAAAAGCCCACGCGCGTAGTTGTCTTCGAAAGTCCCACGAATCCCGTCACCAAAATCGCCGACATCGAACACCTGACCCGCCATGCCCGAGCGGCCGGCGCGCTGACGGTGCTCGACAACACCTTCGCGGGCTTTCACAACCACGGTGCCTACGACATCGATGTCTACCTGCACAGCCTGACCAAATACGCCTCCGGCCACGGCGATGTGATGGGCGGCGCGATCATCGCTGGCCGCGAGCTCATCGCCGCCATGCGCAAAGACATCTTGTCCATGGGTCCGGCGCTCGATCCGCACGCCGCCTTCTTGATCCAGCGCGGCATGCGCACCTATTTCTTGCGCTACGAACGACAATGCGCCAGTGCGATTGTGTTGGCGGAGTATTTGGAGCGGCATCCCCGCGTAAAGCGAGTGCACTATCCGGGCCTCGGCAGCCACCCGCAGCACGGGCTGGCGCGAAAACAGATGAAGGACTTCGGCACCATCGTCAGCCTCGATCTCGGCGGAGGCTTCGCGGAAGGTGCGCGGTTTGCCGAGTCCTTGGAATTGTTTTCGATCGCGGCCAGCGTCGGGTCCACTGAATCGTTGGTCATGCCGCCGCAACTCTTGTACGGCGGCGAGTACACCCCCTCTCAGAGGGCCAGCTCATTGGTGGGGAAGGGCACGGTGCGCCTGTCGATCGGTCTCGAGGATGAGGACGATTTGAAGGCTGACCTTGCCAAAGCCCTGGATCGAGCATTCAGTTAAGGATTGATTTGACATAAGTTATTAACATAACGCCGCGCCGGCTCAAGCATCGCTCGCGAATGCCGATCTAGGGAGGTCGACAAGAACGTCGTGACAGGTGCCAAGAAGTGAGTCTTCAATCCCCGCTTATTGTTTCCGCCCTGCATTCGCAAGCGGCTCACGCCTATCTCACCGATTCGCTGACGAGCCCCCAGCACATCGCTCCCATGCCCCGCGTTTGCGCCCAGCTCGCGGAGCTGACGGCCCAAAACGCCACGGACGCGGCGCAGCTCGCCCGGCTGATTCAGTCCGATCCTGCGCTGGCCGGCGAAGTCATGCGCGTCGCGAATTCTCCGGCGCTGCGGCCTCGCGCTCCGATCGTCTCGCTGCAGCAAGCCGTCTCATGGCTCGGAGTCGCCGAAGTGCGCAACATCGCCATGGCGGTGATGCTGCGGGGCGAAATTTTCACCGCTCCCGGTCATGAACCGGAGTCCGAGGAGCTCTGGCGCGAGGCATCGTTGGCGGGGCTGTGGGCGAAGGAAATCGCACGCGAGCGTCGCAAGCATGTGGAGAGCGCGTTCCTTGCGGCGCTCATGCATCGCACCGGGGCCGCTCTGGCACTGAAAATTCTCTCCGGATTCGAGAGCGAGCAGCGCACGGTCATGGATGCCAAGAGTTTCGCCGAGCTGGTGGCCGAGTTCGAGCCGCGCCTGGGCCGATTGCTCATGAGCAGCTGGCGGCTGCCGGATGATGTGCAGGACGGTGCCACCGATTGGCGCGATTACGGAAAGTCCAGTCACAGCGATCTGGCAGGCACGGTGCACGCGGCGCACCTTCTCGCCGCGCACACCATGTATCCGCAGCTTCTGGATGAAACATCGCTGCTCGAGAGCGCGGTGTTCGAGCAATTGGGCATGTTTCCCGACGATCGGCGCTCCATGCTGGCGAAGCGAGAACAAGTCCGCACGCTGGCGGGCATGTAGATGCGAAGCGCGAATTTCGACCTCATCTGCCTGGGCTCAGGGCCCGCCGGGCAAAAGGCGGCCATTCAGGCGGCGAAAGCGGGCTTCCGCGCCTGCATCATCGAGCGCGAGCCTCAGGTGGGCGGTTCGTGTCTGCTCTCGGGAACCATACCGAGCAAGGCGCTGCGCGAACAGGCTTTGCGCTATCGGCGCATGCAAGGCAGCGCATCCTCACTCGCGGTCGAGCTGCGCGGCGATGCGCCGCTCTCGGCGCTGTTGCACGGCGTTGATGCGGTCATTGCCGCGCAGGACAAGTACCTGCTGGCGCAGCTGCAACGCAACGGTGTCGAATTGGTTCGCGGCAAAGGGACTTTCTTGGACGCGCATCGCATCGAGGTGCAGCGCCTGGACGGTTCGAGGCGTGTTTTGCAGTCGCCGCGCGTCGTGCTCGCCACCGGATCCAGGCCGCGTCATGTGCCGGCCATCGAGGTGGATCACGAACACATTGTCGACAGCGACTCCATATTGAGCCTGCCTTACATTCCGCGTTCCATGCTGGTGCTGGGCAGCGGCGTCATCGCCTGTGAATATGCCTCCATCTTCGCCGCCTTGGGTTGCACCGTGACGATGCTCGACAAGGCAGTCGAGCCATTGGGGTTTCTCGATCCTGCTCTGCGCAGCGGATTTCTCGCTGCATTTCGAACCATGGGGGGCGAGTACTGCGGGGGTTCCGAAGTCAGCGGCGCACGCTTCGACGGTTTCTCGCAGGTCGAGGTCCAGTTGCGCGGCGGCACAACCCTGAATTCGGACATCGTGTTCGCCGCCTTCGGCCGCGTGGCGAATCTGGACGGCATCGGTCTCGACCGCCTCGGCGTCAAGGTCAGCTCGCGCGGTACCGTGCAGGTGAATGAGCGATTTGAAACCAACATCCCCGGAATACTCGCGGCCGGCGATGCCATCGGACCGCCTGCACTGGCCTGTGCGGCGGCCGATCAAGGCAGGCGCGCCGCGCTGGTTGCCTT
Organism: uncultured Gammaproteobacteria bacterium; assembly: GCA_963721095.1. GTDB lineage: Bacteria > Pseudomonadota > Gammaproteobacteria > Steroidobacterales > Steroidobacteraceae > Bog-1198. The sequence goes on from CAVRHU010000008.1 coordinate 231,629, forward strand.
GGGATTGCCGCCGCCAGCGCTGACGAGTTTGGTGCCGAGCGGGGTATACACCATTCCCGAGATCGCCTGCGTGGGCCTGTCGCAGAGTGAGGCGGCTGCCAAGAAAGTGGATTTGATCGTCGGCCGCGCCGATTTCAGCGAAGTTGCACGCGCGCACATCGCGGGCGAGCCGAAGGGGTTTCTCTCACTGCTATGCGAGCCAGGCAGCGCGCGGGTTCTCGGCGTTCAAGTTCTGGGCGAGGGCGCGACGGAACTCGTGCATCTGGGCCAGGCGGCCATCGCCACCGGGGCCACGGCCGATTTCTTCATCGAGCAGATTTTCAACTTCCCGACGATGACCGAAGCCTATCGGATTGCGGCCTTCGATATCCTGAAACAACGGTCCAAGGTTCAATCGGCGCCGCAACGGCTGGCCAGCGCCGTTGGGTGACGCGGCTAAAGATTTCGAATCAGAATATCGCCGAATTCACTGCATTTGACCTCGGTTGCTCCCGGCATCAGGCGCGCGAAATCGTAAGTCACGGTCTTTTGCGCAATGGACTTGTCCATGGCGTTGATGATCGCGTCGGCCGCCTCGAGCCAGCCCATATATCTGAACATCATCTCGCCGGACAAAATGACGGATCCCGGATTGACTTTGTCGAGATCCGCGTATTTCGGCGCGGTGCCATGCGTGGCTTCGAACACGGCGTGCCCGGTCAGGTAGTTGATGTTGCCGCCCGGCGCGATGCCGATGCCGCCCACCTGCGCTGCGAGGGCATCCGAGAGATAGTCGCCGTTCAAATTCATGGTGGCGACGACGTCGAACTCGTCCGGACGCGTGAGCACCTGCTGCAAGGTGATATCGGCGATCGCGTCCTTGATGATGACTTTGCCGGCTTTCTTGGCCGCGTCCATCTGCGCGTTGGCCTCTTTCTCGTCGTTGGCCGATTTGATGCGCTCCCATTGCTCCCACGTAAATACCTGGTTCGGAAATTCTTTCTCGGCCAATTGATAGGCCCAGCCGCGAAACGCACCCTCGGTGAATTTCATGATGTTGCCCTTGTGCACGATCGTCACGCTCTTGCGCTTGTTGTCGATCGCGTACTTCACCGCCGCCCGGAACAGCCGGTCGGTGCCTTCCTTGGAAGCGGGCTTCAGGCCGATGCCCGAGCTGTCCGGGAAGCGGATCTTGGCGTACTGCTTGGGAAAATTTTGTTTGAATAGATCGAGAAATTTTTTGCACTCCGCGGAGCCCTGCTCGAACTCGATTCCCGCATAAATGTCCTCGGTGTTTTCGCGGAAGATGACCATATCGACCTTTTCCGGCGTCTTCACCGGGGAGGGCACTCCCTTGAACCAGCGTACCGGCCGCAGGCACACGTAAAGATCCAGCAGCTGACGCAAGGCCACGTTGAGCGAGCGAATTCCGCCCCCGACCGGCGTGGTGAGCGGACCCTTGATCGACACCAAGTAGTCGCGGCAGGCGGCGACGGTTTCATCGGGCAGCCAGGTGTTGTAGGCCTTGTTGGCTTTTTCGCCGGCAAACACCTCCATCCAATGAATCTTGCGCTTGCCGCCGTAGGCTTTATTCACCGCCGCATCGAACACCCGCACGCTCGCCCGCCAGATGTCGCGGCCGGTTCCATCGCCTTCGATGAACGGAATGATGGGTTGATCGGGCACGCGCAGTTTGCCGTTCGAGACGCTGATTTTCTCGCCCCCAGCGGGGATTTTGAGGGTGACCGGCTTGGCGTCTGACATTCCTTAAGCTCCTGTAAATGCAGTCGCAATGCTAGCATGCGCGACCGGAGGCGAGCATTGCGCGATCTGAAATCAACCCCCGCAAAAGACGGCTTTAGAATGCCGGCGGAATTCGAACGGCATTCGGGATGCTGGATGCTGTGGCCCGAACGATCGGACAACTGGCGCCTGGGCGCAAAGCCGGCGCAGACGGCTTTCGCCGCCGTCGCTACCGCCATCGCCGGCAGCGAACCGGTGACGGTCGGGGTCTCGGCAGAGCAGTTTCAGAACGCGCGCGCGCATCTGCCTCGTAGCATTCGCGTGGCGGAGATCGCGTGCAATGATGCGTGGATGAGGGACTGCGGCCCAACATTTGTCATCGATGCAAAGGGACGCCGCCGCGGCATCGATTGGACTTTCAATGCCTGGGGCGGCCTGCAGGGCGGATTATATTTTCCCTGGGACCGCGATGATCAAGTTGCGCAGAAGGTCTTGGAAATCGAGGGCGCCGATCGCTACCGCTCGCCCCTGGTGATGGAGGGCGGTGCAATTCATGTGGACGGACAGGGTACTTGCCTGACCACCGAGGAATGCCTGCTCAATCCCAATCGCAATCCGCACCTGACGCGCGACGATATAGAAGAGCAGCTGCGCCGCTACCTCGCGGTGAGCAAGGTGATATGGCTGGACCGGGGCGTCTATCTTGATGAGACCGGAGGCCACATCGATGAACTTGCCTGCTTCGTGAGTCCGGGACACGTGGCGCTCACCTGGACGGATGATCGGTCCGATCCGCAGTTCGAAATCTCCCAAGATGCCTATCAGCGCCTGCGTCACGCCACGGACGCGCGCGGCCGCCGCTTGGAGGTTCATCGAATTCATCAGCCGGGGCCCCTGTTCATGACCGCGGAGGAGGCCGCGGGCATCGATGCTCATGCCGGCAGTCATCCACGCCGAGCCGGCGACCGGCTGGCCGCTTCGTACATCAACTTCTATATCGCGAATAAGTGCGTGGTCATGCCGCTTTACGAAAAACACCGCGATGCCGCAGCGATGCGCACCCTGAAGCGCTTATTTCCGACCCGTGCGGTGCTAGGCGTTCCCACCCGCGAAGTACTGCTGGGAGGGGGCAATATTCACTGCATCACCCAACAAGTGCCCCGGCCGAAGGGCGGCAAGGGACCTGCCTGAGTCGCGCTTGCAGCCATCAAGGATACTCAGACAGGCCCCTGCGCGCGGCAAAATGGAACTTTGCTGCACGTAACGTCTCGAAAGCCTTTATTCTACGCAGCCTTGTTCGTCAGTCCCCTCAATCATTGGAATCTGTTGTGCACTCATCGTTTAAGAATAAGACCGCCAATCGGTGGGTCGCTTGCCTAAGCGCGTGCGCCTTCGGTTTGGTTGCCTCGGGCTGTCATCACAACAATTTGGATAGTGGCTTCGGCGTGGCATGGACCACTTTGACCACCACCGATGACGGCGCCCAGTTCACCAGTTATTTGGTGACGGTCGATTCGGTCGTTTTGGTGGGTACGCTCAATGGCGCCGTCTCAGCCATCGCAGTTCCCGAGACGGTCGATTTTGCCAAGCTCACCAATTTGTCGGAACTCTGGGCGACCGCCAGTATGCCGGTCGATACCTACACCTCCGCCATCATCACGATGGATTACACCAATGCGCAAATATCCGTGATGGTGAATGGAGCACCGGTCAAGGTAAACGTGGTCGACCCCTCGGGTGTCACGCCGACGACGATTGCGGTAACCGTTTCCCTCGACCCGAACAACGGTCTGGCGCTGCAGCCCACCTTTGCGACGAGCAACGCACTGCGTCTCGCCATCAACTACGATATGTCGGCGTCGAACAAGGTCGATCTGACCACCAGTCCCCCGACTCTCACCGTCAAGCCCTACATGTCGCTTGCGACCACGGCCTCTGACAGCAAGCTGATCCGAGTGCGCGGACCGCTGATCAATTCGAGCGTCACGGTGGGGACGTACACGGTCGTGGTGCGGCCGTTCTTCGATGAAGTGAATAGTTTGGGAATTGACACGATTTTCAGCGATGCCAATACCATTTATACCTACGGCGGCACGACGTATGTCGGCACGCCCGGGCTCACCGTATTGTCGCAAGCTTCGGCAGGATCGACGGAAACGGCCGCGTTCTGTACATTCGAACCGACGCCGACTCCTGCGACGAATGTGATCGCCGGCATCTTTCACGCCGCGTATGTCGTCGCCGGAAGCACGTTGGAGGACTTTTACACCGAAGGTATTGAAGGCGATGTGATCGCACGCAGCGGCAACACGCTCACTCTGCGCGGCGGGACGCTGAGCGCGAATGCCGCCCAAGTCATTCTGTATGAAAACCCGGATTCGCAGGTTCTCTTGGGTCCCGGCACGCTCGTCACAGCCGACGGCGTCTCGACGTTGGGATCCTTGGATTACAATTCGATTGCGGTCGGCCAGCACATCACAGCGCGTGGTCTTTATTCCTTGAATTCGGCAGGCGTGGCCGTAGTCGATGCCACCGGATCTGCGACAAATACCGGGTCGGTACGCCTTCAATCGACCGAACTGTTCGGATCGCTGAACTCTACGGCGTCGGGGAGCCTGCTGCTGAACGTCCAGGCAATCGAAAATTATCCCGTGAGCGTCTATAACTTTGCCGGAAATGGCGTGAGCGCGGCCCAGGACCCGGTCGCGGCAAATTTTGCGGTCAACACCGGCGCCCTGACATTGCCCACGGCTGCGCCGGGCGATCCCTTGTGGGTCGACGGTTACGTCGCCCCCTTTGGAACCGCGCCGCCGGATTTCACCGCTTTCAGCGTGCTTGCGGAACCGAGTGTACCCGCCACCTTGGCCGTGGTTTGGACCGGCACCGGCACCGCAGCGCCCTTTGCCACGCTGACCGACACCGGCTTGACGATTGACCTTAGCAACGCCGCATTCGGTTCCGGACAGCTGCGTATCGGTGCCGAAACCATCGATGTGACGACCCTGAGCGCCAGTCCCAACATCGTTCCGGCAGTCGCCGCGCCCGATCCGACCTCGGGTCTGCCGCTGTACAACCCGCGATTTAGCGTGGGTCCCGGCGCCATCAGCGAAGCCAGCACTAATCCCATCACGTCGTTCATCACATTCGCTGCGTTCGTGACGCAGCTCAACACGACCTTTGCCACGCCGACGCCGGCGACTCAGTTCGTGGCCCGAGGCATGTACGACCGTGCCAGCAACACCTTTACCGCTTCAAATATCGACGTGGTGCTCTAAACTCTCCCCCTCATGGGGAAACTCGCCATACGTCTCGGATTGGCCTGTGCGCTGGCCGCGAGTTGTTCATGGGTCAACGCAGAAGCGGCCGGGGCCGCTGCCATGGGCTCGGCCACCCCTGCACCGCCGGACAGCGCGCTGGTGCGGCCTCGCATCTGCCTGGTGCTCTCCGGGGGCGGCGCACGCGGCATGGCGCACATCGGCGTCCTCAAGGTTCTCGAGGAATTAAAGATACCGATCGACTGCATCGCCGGCACCAGCATGGGTGCCGTCGTCGGGGGCTTGTACGCCAGCGGGATGACTGCCGCGCAGATCGACGCCACGATGCGGACCGTCGACTGGCAGGAGGCGTTCCGCGATGCGCCGCCGCGCCGCGACCTGGCCTTTCGGCGCAAGCAGGATGACCGAAATTTTCTGGTGCGCCTGCCGCTCGGATTGAAGCACGGCAAGATTCTTCTGCCGAAAGGATTCATTCAGGGTCAGAAATTGCAGGAGACGCTGCGCCAGCTCACACTGCCGTTCAGCAACAGCACCGACTTCGACCTGCTGCCGACGCCGTTTCGCGCAGTGGCCACCGACTTGGTCACCGGAAAGGCCGTGCTGCTGGACAAGGGAGACCTGTCGATCGCCATGCGCGCGAGCATCTCCGCGCCGGGGCTGTTTGCCCCGGTGGAGTCGCAGGGACTGTTGTTGGTCGACGGCGGCCTGGCGGAAAATCTGCCCATCGATGTGGCGCGGCAAATGCACGCGGACATCCTCATCGTCTCCGACGTAAGCTTCCCCCTGCAGCCGCGCGCAGCGCTCGACTCGGCTCTGTCGATTTCGAATCAAATGCTGGCGATTCTCGTGCGCAAGGATGCGGACCGTCAGCGCGCCACACTGGGTGCCGCGGATGTTTTGATCGAGCCGACTTTGGGGACCGCGAGTTCCACCGACTTCACCGCGGCGATTTCGACCATTGCCGCAGGCGAAAACGCCGCGCGCAGCATGCTCGGGAGGCTCGAAGCGCTGCGGGTCGGCGATGCGGCGTACAACGATTACCTGGTGCGCCGTGCGGCGCGTGAACCCGGATTGCCGGCCATCAAGTTCGTGCGCGTCGATGAGCAATCCAAGAGCTACGAGAAAACCATCATGGCGGAAATGCAGCCGCTGGTGGGCAAGCCATTGAATGTGGATGCGGTCGGCGAGCGCATCACCGATTTGTACGGCCTCGGCAACTTCGAGACGCTGGATTACGCGCTGGTGGATCAGGGCCAAGGCGCCGACGAGGAGTCTGGACTCGAAATACGCGCGCGGCGCAAGTCCTGGGGGCCCAACTACGTGCGCTTCGGACTGGACTTGGAAGACAATTTTCAGGGCAACAGCCGCTACAACGCCGCGGCGCGTTTCATTTTGACCGAGCTCGACAAGCTGGGCGGCGAGCTGGTGACGGATGTGCAGATCGGCAGCGACCCGAAAGTCGCAAGCGAGTTCTATCAGCCTTTGAACGATACGCGCACCTGGTTCATCGCCCCCAGCCTGCGTATTGAAGCTCGGGACCTGCAGCTTTATGCCAATGACGTGGAGGTGGCGGATTATCGAGATCGCGAGGCGGAAGCAGCCTTCGACGTCGGCCGCACGCTCGGCAATTGGGGCGAGATCCGCGTCGGCTACCACCGTATCAACGGTGCGGCGACGGTGCGTCTGGGCGACCCAACGCTGGTGGAGTCGCAGTACAACAACGGCGAGCTGTTCGTGAAGTTCAGCTACGATCAACTCGACAATTTGCATTTTCCGCGGGAGGGGTCGCAATTTACCCTGCAGTGGGACGGCAATCGAACCGGCTTGGGCGCCGACACGACCTACGACAAGGTACAGGCGGACTGGCTCATGGCACGCTCGCTCGGCCGCAATACCCTGTTGCTCTGGGCGTCGGCAGGCAGCGTGGTGAGCGGCACGATCAAGGCGACCGATGTGCCGGATTTCTTCCCGCTGGGCGGATTTTTCAATTTGTCGGGATTGGCGCCCAACTCGCTGTACGGTCCGGACTACGCCATTGCGCGGGCCATCTATTTTCGCAAGATCGGCCGCGGCGGCGAAGGGTTTTTTGAATTTCCCGCCTATCTCGGGATGTCGTTCGAATTGGGCAACACCTGGCAAACTCGCGGCGACGCGAGTTTCGGGTCGACGCACAAGGACGCGTCCTTGTTTCTCGCGTTCGATACGTTCTTAGGCCCTGTGTACCTGGGCTCGGGCTACGACACCGCCGGACACAGCGCCTATTATTTGTTCCTGGGCAGAACTTTTTGAGCGCTGCCGCGCATTATTAGCGGCGTCGAAGCGACCGGACTTGTCAGGTGCTACGCAGCGGATTTACGGGGCCGAAGCGACCCAGTCCTTAAAAGTTGGGAGGGAGAGTGACCGCTAGAAGCTGCGGCTCTCGCCGAGGTTCTCCACCTTTTCAAAGACCAGCGCCGGTTGATCGCCAATGCGCGAATATTCGTGCTTGCGCGACATGTCCTCGAGCGTGCGATCGCGCTCGGCGGCGGTAAAGAACCAATGCGTTTTTTGCCAATCGACACCGACCAGCTTGGCGAACGGATCGCCCGGGCGCAGCCGCACGCGAATTCCGTAGGGCTGCGGCAGCACCGGAATGGTACGCGTCATATTTTGCTGGTTGGCGATTCCCATAGCTCGAAGATAGCGGAATCGCGCGCAGGGTGCCAGCCATTGCGCCTCGGTACAGCATGCTAAACTCCGCCGCGTTCAATGAGGTAACTGATGGCATCGTCTTACACAGCCTCCGACATCGAGGTATTGAGCGGTCTGGATCCCGTGCGGCGGCGGCCGGGCATGTACACCGACACCACCCGGCCCAATCATCTGGCGCACGAGGTGATCGACAACAGCGTCGATGAGGCGATCAACGGATACTGCGACAACATCGCGGTCACCCTGTACAAGGACGGCTCTTGCCAGGTGGAAGACAACGGCCGCGGTATGCCGGTCGATATCCATCCGAAAGAGAAGGTCAGCGGTGTCGAGACGATTCTGACCCGCCTGCACGCCGGTGGAAAATTCAACGACAAATCCTATCAGCACGCGGGCGGCTTGCACGGCGTCGGCGTCTCCGTGGTGAATGCACTGTCGAAGAATTTGGAGTGCTGGGTGCGGCGCGGCGGCAAGGAATACAACATCAGCTTTGCGGGCGGCAAGGCCACCTCCAAGCTCGAAGTCGTCGGCGAAGTTCCGAAGTCCAAGACCGGCACCACGATTCGCTTCTGGCCCGATCCCAAATATTTCGACACCGACAAGTTCGCGATTCCGAAACTCAAGCAGGTGCTGCGCGCCAAGGCCGTGCTGTGCCCGAATTTGCGCGTCACATTAAAAAATGAAATCAGCGGCGAGAAGGACGAATGGTTCTACACCGGCGGTTTGCACGAGTATTTGGCGGAGGAATTGGGCAAGGGCGAATGGCTGCCGGCGGAGACTTTTTACGGCAAGCGCGATATCGAGGGCGGATCGCTCGACTGGGCGTTCGCCTGGGTGCTCGAGTCCGAGCACCACGTCGCCGAGAGCTATGTCAATCTGATTCCGACGGTCGAAGGCGGCACGCACGTCAATGGTCTGCGCACCGGCGCGGCCGATGCCGTGCGGGAGTTCTGTGAATTTCGCAACCTGGTGCCGCGCGGATTGAAGCTCACCCCCGAGGATGTCTGGGACGGCGTGAGTTTTGTGCTATCCATGAAAATGCGCGAGCCGCAGTTCGCCGGGCAAACCAAGGAAAAGCTTTCCTCGCGCGAATCCGCCGGCATCGTCCAAGGGGTGATCAAGGATGCTTTCGCGCTGTGGCTGAACCAGCACTCCGATCAGGGCGAGAAAATCGCGATGCTCGCCATTGCCAATGCCCAACAGCGCTTCAAGGACAGTCAGAAAGTTGCGCGCAAGCGTGTCGTGGCGGGACCCGCGCTGCCCGGCAAACTGGCCGACTGCGTGAGCCAGGACCCGGCCCGCGGCGAACTCTTCTTGGTCGAGGGCGATTCGGCCGGCGGGTCTGCCAAGCAGGCGCGCGATCGGGTGACGCAGGCCATCATGCCGCTGCGCGGCAAGATCTTGAACACCTGGGAAGCGGACATCGGCGAAGTGCTGCAGTCTCAAGAGGTGCACAACATCAGCGTCGCGATCGGCGTCGACCCGGCCGCGAGCGACCTGTCGGGCCTGCGCTATCACAAGATCTGCATCCTGGCGGATGCCGACAGCGACGGACAGCACATCGCCACCTTGCTGTGCGCGTTGTTTCTGCGGCACTACCGGCCGCTGGTGATCGCCGGCCACATCTACGTCTGCATGCCGCCGCTGTTTCGCATCGATGCCGGCAAAGAAGTGATTTACGCGCTCGACGAGGCGGAGCGTGAGAAGGCCTTGAAGCGCATTGCCGCGGAGAGTCCGCGCACCAAGCCGGTGGTCACGCGCTTCAAAGGCCTGGGCGAAATGAGTCCGCTGCAGCTGCGCGAGACCACCATGGCGCCGCAAACCCGCCGCTTGGTGCAAATGACCGTCGACGCAAAAGACAATCCGGATCAAATGATGGACATGCTGCTCGCCAAGAAACGTGCGGGCGATCGGCGCGAATGGCTCGAGAACAAGGGCAATCTCGCGCAGGTTTAGCGCGCACGCGGCCATGAAAGAGCAAGAGCTGAACTTCGACGGCGTCGAGAAAGAACCGCTCAAGTCATTTGCCGAGCGCGCCTACCTCGATTATTCGATGTACGTGATCCTGGACCGCGCGCTGCCGCACCTGGGAGACGGCCTGAAGCCGGTGCAGCGGCGCATCGTCTACGCCATGAGCGAGCTGGGACTCGCGGCGGGCGCCAAGCACAAAAAATCCGCGCGCACCGTCGGCGACGTGATCGGCAAGTTCCATCCGCACGGCGACGCCGCCTGCTACGAGGCCATGGTTCACATGGCGCAGGATTTTGCCTATCGGTATCCCATCGTCGACGGGCAGGGCAACTGGGGTTCGACCGACGATCCGAAATCCTTCGCCGCCATGCGTTATACCGAATCGCGGCTGACCCGCTACGCGGACCTGCTGCTGCAAGAGCTGGGCGCGGACACCGTGGATTGGGCGCCGAATTTTGACGGCTCGCTCGAGGAGCCCACGATGCTGCCCGCGCGCGTGCCGAATCTGTTGTTGAACGGCGGGTCCGGCATCGCCGTGGGCATGGCCACCGACATTCCGCCGCATAACCTGCGCGAGGTGGTGAACGCCTGCGTGGCGCTCCTCGACGATCCGGAATTGAGCACGCGTAAAATCTTGGCGCACATCAAGGGACCGGATCTGCCGACGGGCGCCGAAATCGTCTCGCCGCGCGATGAACTGGTGCAGATGTACAACACGGGTTCCGGCAGCTTCAAGGCGCGCGCCACCTATGAAATCGAAGACGGCGAGATCGTGATTGATGCGCTCCCGTTCCAGGTCTCCGGCAGCAAGGTTCTCGAGCAGATTGCCGCGCAAATGCAGCAGAAGAAACTGCCCATGGTCGAGGATTTGCGCGACGAATCGGACCACGAGAATCCGACTCGGCTGGTGCTGGTGCCGAAATCCAATCGCGTGGACATTCCGGCGCTCATGGCGCATCTGTTCGCGACGACGGACCTCGAGCGCAACTACCGCGTGAATCTCAATGTCATCGCGCTCGACGGGCGGCCGCGGGTCATGGGCCTCAAGGAGCTGCTGCTGGAATGGCTGAGTTTCCGCAAGTCGACGGTGACGCGCCGCCTGAATCATCGCCTCGCGAAGCTGAATGCGCGCCTGCACATCCTCGACGGCATGTTGATTGCGTTTTTGAACCTCGACGAAGTCATCCGCATCGTGCGCACCGAGGATGAACCGAAGCCCAAGCTGATCAAACGCTTCAAGCTCTCGGACGAACAAGCTGAGGCCATTCTCGAGACCAAGCTGCGCCATCTTGCGCGCCTCGAGGAGATGAAAATCCGCGACGAGCAGAAGAAGCTCGCGGAAGAGCGCGATGAGATCGAAAAGATCCTCAAAAGCAAGGCGCGGCTCACCAAGCTGGTGCGTGAGGAGCTGATCAGCGACGCGGAGGAGTTTGGCGATGAGCGGCGCACGCGTCTCGTGGAGCGTGAGGCGGCGCAGGCGATCGCGGAAACGGACTTGTTGACCAGCGAGCCGACCACGGTGATCTTGTCGCGCCTAGGGTGGGTGCGCGCGGCCAAGGGCCACGACATCGACGTGCGTTCGCTCAGCTACAAGGGCGGCGACGAATATCAGGCGTCCGCCAAGGGCCGCAATTTACAACAGGCGGTGTTCATCGATTCCACCGGCCGCGCTTACAGCTTGGACGCACACCAGCTCCCTGCCGCGCGCGGTTACGGCGAGCCGCTTTCCGGCACGGTGGATCCGCCCGACGGCGCCACTTTCGCGGCGGTCCTGATCGGGGAGCCGGACGATTTGTGGCTTCTGGCGAGCGACGCGGGCTACGGCTTTGCGGTGCGGCTGCGCGAGATTTACGCCCGCAACAAGAAAGGCAAGTCGGTGCTCAAGGTACCGGAAAATGCGCTGGTGCTGCCGGCGCAACCCTTGGCGAACAAGGAAGCGCTGGCAATATTCGTCAACAATGACGGCGAGGTGCTGGCACTGCCGGTGAGCCAAATCGAAGAGATGACGGCCGGCAAGGGACAGAATCTATTTGGCATTCCCGGCAAGAAGTCGGCGGAGCGCGATGAGTACCTGGTGGCCATGGCGGTGGCGGCCCCCGGGGAAGTCTTGACCATTTACAGCGGCAACAGCGCGCCGATGAAGCTCAAATTCGAGGAGCTCAAGCAGTTCCAGGACAAAAAGGGCCAGCGCCGGCAACGATTCTCGCGCGCCTACAAACAGGTTGACCGGCTCGAAGTGGCGCCGGCGTAATGCCTGACGAGACCCTGTAGCGATCTATACCACTGGCGGTTCGTTCCACCGTGAACGGCTTGGGCCATCCGAGCCGCTCAAATTCACGGTGCCGAGGTCTAACGCTCGCCCGACATCGTGACATCCTCGGGCGCATTCACGAAGTAGCCTTGGATGAATTCAATGCCCAGCTGCCATAACACCGCCATGGTGTTGGCATCTTCGACGCGTTCGGCCACCGTTTCGATGCCCTTGCGCTTTGCGGCCTCGACCAAACCCTTCACGCGCTGCTGCTGGATCTGGTTGGTCGAGAGACCTTGCATCAAGGAGCCGTCGATCTTGATGAAATTCATCTCGATGTCGTTCAGTAATTTGAGCGGATCGCGGCCGGTGCCGAAATGCTCCAGCGCGAACCGGAACCCGAGCTTGCGCAAATTCTCCGCCAGCTCCTTGGTCTGCCGCACATATTGGTTCGCGAGTTCCTCGGTGACCTGCATGCACAGGCGCTTGGGCTCGATCTTCAGCGACTTCAACTGCTGATCGAGCCACGCCAGCAGGCTCTTGTCGAGCACGGTGTCCTTCGACAGGCGCACGAAAATGCAGGCGGCCTTGCGATTGGCGGCGAATGACATGGATGCACCGACCACCCAGCGATCGATATTCTTCATCAAGTCGTTGCGTTCCGCGGCCGCGATGAACTCGGCGGGCAGCACCTCGTTACCCTGTTCGTCCAGCATGCGCACCAGCACGTCGAACATGCCTTTGTCCTCGCCTAGGAGGCTTGCGATCGGCTGTTGCACCAAGCGGAAGCGATTCTCCATCAACGCGCTCTTGATGTGCTTCACCCAGATCTTGTCGTAGGCCTGCACACGGGTATCCGTGTCCGCCTTGTCCACCACGTACATCTGATTGCCGCCGAGTTCCCGCCCGCGCCGCGTGGCGCTGACCGCATCGGTGATGGCGGCCGCGGCATCGGGATTGGTGGGCGGCAAGAGTCCCAGGCCCACCGTGACCGTGGCGGACAAGGTTTTATCCTCGAGTACGAAGACGTGGTCATGCACGCGCTTGACGACATTCTCGGCCCAGGTTTCCACGTCCTTGGCCGTACCGCGATCCAGCATCACCAGGATGCCGTTGCCGCCGAAGCGGCCGCACAAGTCCGTGGCCGTCAGCTGCGAGCGCAGCAGGTCCGCCAGTTGGGCCATGAAATCTTCGCTGGCGACCACGCCGATGGCATGTTGAATGTCGATGAATCGGTCGGGCTTCAGGTGGGCGATCTGTCGCACGCCGCCCTTCATGCTCTGCGCCGCACGCTCACGCATCGCGGCGATCACATATCGCTGTTGCAGGAATTGAGTGGTGGCGTCGTTCTTGACCGCATCGGCCAGCTGTACCTCCAGATCGCGGTCTTTCTTCTGCAGCGCCGCGATGGCGATGCGCACCGCGGGCTCGTTCTCGTAGTCCGCGCGCGTCAGCGTCAGTTCCAGCGCGAGCGTCGAGCCGTCCGAGAGCAGTGCCTGCACTCTCAGGCTGTGGTCGCTCCATTTGCCCTGCAGGCAGGCAACCAGGGCGCCTTTGAGGGCGGGATGCGTTTCTTGCTCGAACAAATCCATGAGCGGCGATCCGTTGAGGGCGTCGCCCTCGGAGTAGCCGAACAATTCCACCCAGGCACGGTTGGCATCCACGATGATGCCTTCCTGCACATGCGTGATGGCATCGGCCGACCCCTCGAGAAAATTTTGCAGCTGCTCGCGATACTCACGCGCGGATGACAGCGTGCTGGAGAGGGCGCGTTCCAATCGATGGGCGCGCAGCTCACGGGTGGCGACCGCCTGCAAGCGGCTGCGATTGGCCAGCGTGACCACGTCCTGACAGCCCAGCCGCATCGCCTCGGCGATCGCCGCCTCATCGACCGTCGCGCGGACGATGAGCACCGGCATCCCCGGTGCGTTCTGCTGTCTCACCTTCATGATGGAAGCGAGGTCGACGCTGAGTTCTTCGCTGAAGACAATGAGCATTTCCGGGTTGAGCTGCGTCAAAGCATCGCCCAGGTCGCTGGCGTCGGACAGCCAGGTGCAGTGAACCGGATGGCCGGCCTTGCGCAGCGTGCTGTTGATCGCTTCGACGTGATCCTGCGACCTCGCCATCACGATCATTGGAACTGCACCCTGTTCTGTCACCGAAAAATCCTCGTAAATTGGCCCAAAGTGTAACACCTTAGAAATTGACGTTTCTGGGACAGGCGTCAAACCCGCCAAGTTTGGCGGCTAACTGGCCACAATCGGTGAGTGCGGCTATGATACGCGCCCTTCAACTCGAGGCCGTCGATGGCTAACTACAGCACGAACGAATTCAAGGCCGGTCTGAAAATTCTCATCGACGGCGACCCGTACGCCATCGTCGAGAACGAAATGGTCAAGCCTGGCAAAGGGCAGGCATTCAACCGGGTGCGAGTCCGCAACCTGAAGACCGGCCGCACGATCGAGCGCACCTGGAAATCCGGGGACACGGTGGAAGCGGCCGACGTGGTCGACACGGATATGCAGTATCTGTACAGCGACGGCGATTTTTTCCACTTCATGGTGCCCGACACCTTTGAACAGCTGACGGCCTCCAAACAGGCGGTGGGTGAAGGCGCTCAGTGGCTGAAAGACGGCACGGTCTGCGTCGTCACGTTGTGGAACGGGGTGCCGCTGGTGGTCACGCCGCCGGCGCATATGGAGCTGAAGGTCATCGAAACCGACCCCGGCGTGCGCGGCGACACCGCGACCGGCGGCTCGAAGCCCGCGAAGCTGGAAACCGGCGCCATGGTGCGCGTACCGCTGTTCATCAATGAGGGTGAAGTGCTGCGCATCGATACCCGCACCGGCGAGTACTTGTCGAGGGGCAAGGGCTAGGCATTCTCGATGCTGAAGGCCATCGTGTCGGCCAGTCTCTCCGCCCCCAGCGCGATCGCGACCAGACGGTCAAAACCAAGCGCGACGCCGGCACAGTCGGGCAATCCGTTCTGAAGCGCCGCCAGGAAGTTCTCGTCCAGCGGCGGGCGCGCCTGTCCGCGCGCACCGCGAATTGCTAGATCCTGTGTGAAGCGCGCGCGCTGCTCCTGCGGCTGCGCCAGTTCATGAAATCCGTTCGCGAGTTCCAATCCGTCCAGATACAGCTCGAAGCGCGCCGCCACGCTCGGCAGCCCGGGTTTCAAGCGCGCGAGCGCCGCCTGGCTGGCGGGATAGTCGCAGACGAAGCAGGGATTGCCCCGGCCGAGGCGCGGACCCACGATCAGGCCCATGAGAAGATCCAGTTTCGCGTCGCGATCCAATTGGGCCTCGCAGTGGATTCCATGCCGGCGCGCCGCGTCGAGCAGCTCATCCTCGGTCGAGTCGAACGCATCGACACCGGCGTGCCGGTGCATCGCATCCGAGTAGCTCAATCGCTCGGCCGGTCCCAGCGCCCGCCCCGGCGCCAGCAGTTCGGCGACGAGCGCCTCGACTTCGTCCATCAAGGCCGCATCGTCCTGTCCAACGCGGTACCACTCGATCATGGTGAATTCCGGGTTGTGCCAGCGGCCGCGCTCGGAATCTCGAAACACTTTGCAGATCTGGAAGATGTCGCCGCTGCCCGCGGCCAGCAGGCGCTTCATGGCGTATTCAGGGGAAGGACACAGAAAGCTGCTGCCGGGAACTCCCGCGATGTGGGTCGCCAACGACTCGATCTGCGGATCGCTCACGGCGGCGGCGCTCAAGATCGGAGTTTCCACTTCCAACACTCCACGTGCTTCAAAGAATGCGCGCGCGGTTTTGAGCATGATCGCACGCTGCCGCAAGGCAGGAAGCGTCGCTGTGGGGCGCCAGCTCACTGAAGATATCCGAGAGACTGGCCCAGCTTGACCGTCGTGCCGGCCCGCAAATTCTCGAGCCAGCCGGCGCGGTCTTTTTGAAATAACAAAATCACCGTCGAGCCCATGTTGAAGCGGCCCATCTCCTCGCCCCTCTCGAGCAGGACATCCTGCCGCGGCAGCGCAGTCGTCGCGCGCCGTGCCGCGGGCGTGATATCGCCCGCCCACACGGTGGCGATGCTGCCCACATTCAGTGCGCCGACCAGGATCAGCGCGAATTCACCGAATGCCGTGTCGAACCAGGTCAACACGCGTTCGTTGCGTGCAAAGAGCCGCGGCACCCGGGCTGCCGTGACGGCGTTGACGCTGAACAGACGCCCCGGAACATAGACCGTCTCGCGCAGCCGCCCGGCCAGCGGCATGTGCACCCGGTGATAGTTGTAAGGCGCGAGATAAATGGTGGCGAAAGAGCCGCCCTCGAAATGCTTCGCCCAACCTCGCGCCGGCCAGCAGTTCATCGATGGTGTAATACCGGCCTTTGGCTTGCAGCAGGCTCGCGCCCTCAATGTTGCCCGCCTCACTGATCGTGCCGTCGACCGGGCAGGCTATTTCGCGAGGCTCCCGCGCAACGGCTCGGGCGCCCGGTTTCAGCGCGCGGGTAAAGAACTCATTGAAGCTGCCGTAGCGGAGCGGTTCGGGTTGCGCAGCCTCGGTCATGTCGATCGCGTAGAGCCTCAGAAACCCCCTGATCAACGCATTCTTGAACCAGGGAGCGCGCGCCCGAGTCGCGCGCAACACCAAGCGCGACAGCGCATGCTGCGGCAGCACGTGTTGAAACCACACGAACAGCCGGCCGGACTTCATGCGCCGGCGGTCACGATGCGCTGAAAGTCGCTCTTGAGGGCATCGACCGTGAACGGGCCGGTCAGGACGGCGGCAAGGCGGCCGGCCGGATCGACGACGAAGATCACGGACGAATGATCCACGATGTAGTTGCCGTCCGCCCCGGACTGGATCTTCACGGCGACGCCCCATTTTTTGGCGATCGCTTCGATGGCGGGCTGGCTGGACGCGGTAAGACCAATAAATTCAGGGTCGAAGTTCGGCACGAACTGATTCAACCGCTCGGGGGTGTCTCGCTTGGCATCGACCGAGACGAAAACCACCTGCGGCGGCGCCACGGTCTTCGCGGCGCGCAGCTGTTTTTCCAGGGCCGCGAGGGTCGTCAACGTCGTCGGACAGTAGTCCGGACAATTCGTATAGCCGAAGAACAGCAATGACCAATGGCCGTGCAGATTCTGTTCCCCAAAGCTGCGGCCCTGGTTGTCGATCAAGCTAAAATCCGCCAGCGCGCCTGCGGGTTCGAGTAGGGTACCGCTCGCCAGCACGATCGGCGGCTTCGGCCGCCAGGCGATGGCCGCGGCGATGCCGGCGGCGAGAATGCACAAAAACGCAACGGACAACCATTTAGCTCGAAACCTCATGGCAAGATTATCCCACACAGCCGCGAAACCCGTTCACAGAGCCCCGCGAGCCGGCGCGAGTAAAACGGCCCGACCCGAGCGGGTCGGCGCGGCGATCCTGCGCTGCGCGAAAGCCTTGCGCGCCGCCGGTGTCCATTTTGGTCACGGCACCAGTTGCGCGCGCGACGAGGCGGCCGAGATGGTTTTTTTTGTCGCCGGCCTCGAGCACTCCCGAGGCGCCGGGGCCTACTCTTTGGAACTTGGGGCGCGCCAAGTAGCGCGCATCGACCTGCTTCTGCGGCGGCGTGTTGCCGAGCGCACGCCGCTTCCGTATCTCACGCATCGTGCGTTTTTTGCAGGGCTCGAGCTGTATGTCGATGAGCGTGTGTTGGTGCCGCGCTCGCCGATCGCCGAGTTGGTGATCAACCGTTTCGAACCATGGACCGATTCGCGCCGCGTGCGCCGCATTTTGGACATCGGCACCGGCTCCGGGGCGATCGCGCTGGCTTGCGCGCGGGCCTTTCCTCGCGCGCGAGTCGATGCCGCCGATATATCTGCCGCGGCGCTGCAAGTGTGCCGGCGGAATGTGCGCCGGCTCGGCTTGGGGCGTCGCGTCACGGCGGTACGATCCGACCATTTCAGCGGCGTGGCGGGCCGCCGTTACGATATCATCGTGAGCAACCCGCCTTACGTGGGGCGCGAAGAGATGCGCGCGCTGCCGGCCGAGTATCGGCACGAGCCGAGACTGGGCCTGGCCTCCGGCGCGGATGGGTTGGATTCGGTTCGGGCGATTTTGGCTCAAGCACGGCCGCACCTCGCGGATGAGGGCATCTTGGTCGTGGAAGTCGGCAATACCGAGAAGGCGCTGCTCAGGGAGTTTCCTCGCTTGCCGTTTGTCTGGCCGCGGATTGCGATGGGCGGCGAGGGCGTGTTTTTGCTGAATGCGCGCGATCTTTAGCGCGAGTGGAGAGAAGCGGCGTGGCGGGCAATACCTTCGGTCGGATTTTCACGGTCACCAGCTTCGGCGAAAGCCACGGCCCCGCGCTCGGTTGCGTGGTCGACGGCTGCCCGCCGGGACTTGAAATCACCGAAGCGGAGTTGCAGGTCGATGTCGATCGCCGCCGTCCCGGAACCTCCAAATTTACCAGTCAGCGCCACGAGCCCGACACGGTACGCATCCTGTCGGGCGTCTTCGAAGGCAAGACCACGGGAACGCCGATTGCGCTCCTGGTCGCAAACGAGGATCAGCGCTCGCGCGATTATGAAAAAATCAAGGACCGCTTCCGCCCCGGACACGCCGACTATACGTATCAGCAGAAATACGGCTTTCGCGACTATCGCGGCGGCGGGCGCTCTTCGGCACGTGAAACCGTGGTGCGCGTGGCCGCAGGGGCGATCGCGCGCAAATATTTGCGCGAGCGCCAGCGCGTCAGCATCCATGGATACCTGGCGCAGTTGGGGCCCATTGTATTGCAACCGGTCAATCCGGCGGCCGCCTATGAGAACCCATTTTTCTGTCCCGACCCGGGACGTGTGCAGGAACTCGAAGATTTCATCTGGCGCATCCGCGAAGCAGGAGACTCCATTGGCGCGCGCGTGACGGTGATCGCGAAGGGAGTGCCTCCCGGCTGGGGCGAGCCGGTGTTCGAGCGCCTGGATGCCGACCTGGCGAGCGCCATGATGGGTATCAACGCGGTGAAGGGCGTCGAAATCGGCGCAGGCTTCAAGTCCGTCGAGCAGCGCGGTTCAGAGCACCGCGACGAAATGACCCCGCAAGGATTCAAGAGCAATCACGCAGGTGGTGTATTGGGCGGGATCTCTTCCGGCCAGGACATCGTCGTGAGTCTGGCGCTGAAGCCTACCTCGAGCATCACTGTGCCGGGTCAAACCATCAATATTCACGGCGAGCCGGTCGAGGTGGCCACCACCGGGCGTCATGACCCCTGCGTCGGTATTCGCGCGACGCCGATAGCGGAGGCGATGCTGGCGCTGGTGCTCATGGACCATTGTTTGCGTTTCCGCGCGCAATGCGCGGATGTGGTGTCGCCGACACCGGTGATCACTCGATGAACGCGGCTGTGTTGCCGCGGGTTGCCGTCGTCGGCGTGTCGAGCTTGATCGGAGCGGCGCTGATCGATGAACTGCGGCAGCGAAAAGTGGCGCTCGCCGAGCTGCATGCCCTCGACGACGAACGCGGCGCGGGCGGTCCGGTCGCCGACGACGAGACCTTGACGGTGGGCGATGTCGCCGCATTCGATTTCTCGCGCGTGAACCTGGTGTTCTTTTGCGGACGCACGGCGCTCTCGGAACGCTATGCGCAGGCCGCTGCGGCACATGCTTGGGTGATCGATGGATCGGCGGCATTTCGCATGCGCGCCGAGGTTCCCTTGGTGGTCGCCGACGTGAACGCGCCGGTGCTCGACGCGGTGGGGCCGAGGGGCCTTATCGCACTTCCTGGGAGCGCCAGCGTGGCGCTCGCGACGGCGCTGGCACCGCTGCACCGGCTGGCCGGTCTCGAGCGGGTCGAGGTGGCGACTTATCAGGCGGTATCGGGCAGCGGACGCGGCGCCATGGAAGAGCTCGCCGGCGAAACCGTCGCAATGCTCAGCGGCAAGAGCGCCAAGGGCAGGGCCTTTGGGCGGCAAATCGCCTTCAATGTCATTCCCGAGGTGGATGTGCTGGAGGCGGACGGCGTGTCGCGCGAGGAGCGTCGATTGTGGGAGGAGACGCGTCGCGTGCTCGATTCGCCCTCGCTCAAGATCAACGCCACGGCGGTGCGCGTCCCGGTTTTCTTCGGCCATAGCTTGGCGATCCACGCCTCGTTTGAGAGGCCCTTTTCGCTCGGGGATGCCCTGAGTGTGTTGCAACGCGGGAGCGGTCTGGCGCTCATCGACCCAGAATCGGATGCCGAATTTCCGACGCCCGCCACACTGGCGAGCGAGCCGGATCGGGTATATGTAGGCCGCGTAAGGGCTGATTTGACTCGTGATCGGGGTCTAAATTTTTGGGTGGTGGCCGATAATGTTCGGAAATGTGCGGCGCATAACGCAGTTTCAGTGGCCCAGATTTTGGTAAATAGATCCCAGTGAGATATAGTTATTGGCTTATGTAAAAGGCAAGTGAGAATTCGCTTCCAAGCCTCTATAGCACAATGAAGTTTGTTGCTTGCCCACCAGAATTCTGGGAGTAGAAATGTTTGTGACCCTGTCTCGCCTCATGCTGATGGCGTGCCTGCTGATCCCATCGTTGTCGTGGGGCTTGGGCCTGGGTGAGATACACCTGAACTCGGCGCTGAACGAGCCCATGAATGCCGAAATCGACCTGATTGCGGCGGGTCCCGAAGAGTTGGCGGCTTTGCGGGCAAACCTTGCGCCCAAAGATGCCTTCACTCGCTATGGCATCGATCGGCCGCCGTTTTTGTCCACGTTGACCTTCAAAGTCGGTAAGAGCAAGGACGGCCGCGACGTATTGCTGGTGCGGTCCACCGATTCGATTCCCGAGCCCTTTGTGACTTTTCTCGTGGAGGTCAACTGGGCCCGCGGGCGCCTGATGCGCGAATACACCGTGCTGCTTGACCCCCCTGTCTACACCCCCGGTGAGCGGGCCAGCAGCGCAGCTCCGGTGGCGGCGGCAACCACGGCGCCGACTGCGCCGACCCCGGCGCCGACACCCCGGGTCAAGACTTCTCCGTTACCTTCGACCCCCGCCCCGTCAGAGGCCTCCGCCACGCCTGAGACCGCTCCGGCGGCCGCAACTCCGAAGCGCGCGGGCCATGCCGGCAGATCCGCGAAGCGCGCCGCGAGCACGAGCACCGCCGCGAGCGCCGCGGCGCCGAGCCCGACGCCCGAAAGCACCTCAACGCCCAGCAGCACCGAACCCGCAGCTGCCGTCACCGAGGGAGGCACATATCGTGTCGCTCAGGGTGACACGCTGACCAAGATCGCGCGCAGCTTACATGCCTCATCCCGCGGCGACATCGATCAGACCATGATTGCGATGTACCGCGCGAATCCGGAAGCATTCGGCGGCAACATCAACATCTTGCGACGTGGCGCGGTCCTGCGCGTGCCGGGCGCCGATGACATCGCGGCGCTGAATCAATCCGAGGCGATGGGCGAAGTGCATCGTCAAATGGATGCCTGGCGCGGCAACAGCGCCGCTGCATCCGGCGGCCACCTGCGCCTCGTCACGCCGGGTGCCGGCAGCGGCACCAGCAACAGCGGCAGCGAGTCCGCTTCCAGCGGCGAAGCGCAGGCGCTCAAGGGCCGCGTTCAGGATTTGGAGCAGCAGCTCGCGGACGCGCATCGCCTGCTCGATCTGAAGAACAACGAATTGAGCGAACTGCAGCGCAAGCTCGGCACGCAAACCGCGCCGGCGCCCACGCCGCCGCCGCAAACCGCGATGGCTCCGAAGCCTGTTCCCGTGCCCGCTCCTGTGGAAACCAAGCCGAGCACGCCGGAAGCGACGGCGCCCGCGGCACCGACACCGGCTCCCGCGGAGAACACCTCGACGCCGAGTCCGACAGCCGCACCGGCACTCGCGCCGAAACCGAAACCGTTCGTTGCGAAGAAGCCGGCGCCCGCACCCGACAACGGATCGTGGATCGACTGGCTGACGCAGAATTGGTGGATACCGCTGGCGGTGATCGTTGCGTTGATCGCGGGCCTCGCGATCAGCTCATGGCGTCGCCGGCAGGCCGGCGGCGGCAGCGGGGGGGACTTCCCCGGACTGGATTCGACCGACATTTCTGAGTTTCGCGATCCGACCGCGCGCGTGGCGAGCAGCCGCGCCGCCGATGACTCGTTCGTCGTCGAGGAATCGGGCGAACACCGCATGCCGGATTTCAATGAGCCTGCGGAGCACTACAGCGAAACCACCGCGGACCTCAAGGCACCCGACGACACGATGTCGAGCGAAAGTGCCGTCAACCTCGATCAGGGCGATCCGCTGGCCGAGGCGGACTTTCACATGGCTTACGGCCTCTACGATCAAGCTGCCGACTTGGTGCGTATTGCACTCGAGCGCGAGCCGGATCGACGCGACCTGCGCCTGAAGTTGCTGGAAATTTATTTCGTGTGGGGCAACAAGGAAGCCTTCCTGCAGACGGCGAAGGGCCTGGAGTCCACCCGCGACCGCGCACCCGCCGGCGAGTGGGACAAGATTGTGATCATGGGCAAGCAGATTTGCCCGGATGAGCCGCTATTTGCCGGCAGTGCCGGCAGCGGCCGCGGTGCCGGCGCCTTGGTCGATCTGAATCTCGAAGGCGGCGAGAATCGCGTCGATATCGACCTGTTCGGCGATCCGGAAGGCGAGCGCAGCATTGATCAAACCATTGCCAAGGATATCGATGACACCGCGGCGACCGGCGAATCGCCGGGCTTGCATGCCGGGACGGATCTCGATTTCACCTTGGATCACGCCGAACGCGGCGCCGATGATTCACCGACGCGCGAGATGCCTCCCCGGGATGAACCGACGGTCGAGTCGGAGTTGATGAATTTCGCCGACTCGCCCACCGCTGAGTCGCCGACATTGAAGCCCACGGATTTGCGCGATCGCATTTCCTCCAAGTTGGACAAGGTCAATAAAGCGGATCAAACCGCCGAGCTCTCGATCGACGATTTGGGTTTGGATTTGGATCATCTGGAAGGGGCGGCTTCGGGCGCCTCGATTTCCATCCCGCGGCTCGAGGAGACCGATCATCCGTCGGACGCTCCCACGATGGTCGCGGGTCTGGACGAAAAATCGCGCCGCATGATGGCGGAAGCGGAGAGCCGCGCACGCGACAAGGATCTGACGGAACTCGAGCGTGAGTTGGAAGCCTCGTTCGTCGCCGATCTGGGCACCGACCACGAGGAAATCAAGACCGCCGTATTGGGACCCGAATCGGCCCCCACGGTGCAGATGCCGCGCGGCACGACGCAAGACCCGGCCGCGACCTCGCGCTTCAAATCGCCCGAGTATTCGGACGTTCAAGAACCGGAACGATCCGATGTGGATTCGACGTCTCGACTGCGCGGCCTCAACGCCGACAGCATCGACCTGGATCTCGACCGGCTGGCCAATGCCTTGGGATCGGGCGATACGGTCGAACAACCGCGCGCCGAAGACGAGGTTTTTTCCACCGAAGTGTTCGAAGCCAGCCAACGCAACCGCAAGGTCGATTTGGACGTCGGCGAAGCGCTCAACGGTTCGGAAGCGGCCGCGACCAATAAGCTCAAGACGATCACCACCCAGCGCACCACCAAGATCAAGACGCAAGAACTCGCGCTTCCGGAACTGGAGCCGGTCACGATGAGTGAAGTGGGGACCAAGCTGGATCTGGCCCGGGCCTACATGGATATGGGCGATCCGGAAGGCGCGCGCAGCATTCTCGAGGAAGTCGTCAGCGAAGGTTCCGCGAGCCAGAAACAGGAAGCGCAGCGCCTGATCGAGAATCTGCCCGGCTAGGCTCGTGACCGAACTCGGCCGCCGCGTTGCCGCCATCATCGAGTATGACGGCACCGACTACGCCGGCTGGCAGTCGCAGGCGCATTCCAGCTCGATTCAAGACGCGGTCCAAGACGCGCTGTCCTTCGTTGCCGGACATTCGGTGGTGGCGATCTGCGCGGGGCGAACGGACGCCGGCGTGCATGCGCTCGGGCAGGTCATTCACTTCGATACGCATGCGCAACGTTCGCCGCGGGCCTGGGTTTTAGGCGCCAATACAAAGCTCACCCCGAGCATTGCGCTGCAATGGGCCGGCGAGGTGGGTGCCGGATTTCATGCCCGTCATAAGGCCTCTCGGCGCATCTACCGCTACGTCATTTTGAATCGCAGCGCGCGCTCGGCGCTGCAGCGTGCGCGCACCGCCTGGATTCACAGGCCGCTCGACGCCCAGGCCATGCACGCGGCCGCTCAGGCGCTCATCGGCGAACACGACTTCTCCGCGTTCCGCTCCTTCGAATGCCAATCGCCGACCCCGATCAGGCGGGTCGATGCCGTCGAGGTCGTTCGCGCGGGCGACTTGGTATCGGTGCAGATCACTGCCAACGCCTATCTGCATCACATGGTCCGAAATATCGTCGGGACGCTGCTCGACGTGCAGCGCGAGGCGGATCCCAAGGCCGCCATGGCCAAGGTGCTGGCCGGCGCCGATCGGCGTTACGCCGGCGCCACGGCGCCCGCGGAAGGCTTGTATCTGTGGCGCGTCGAGTACCCCAAGGATTTCGCGATCCCCGCGCCGACCGGCCAAATTGGTTTAAACTGCGGCCTTGTCTAACGCATTCCCGGTAGGCTCCTAGCATGTCCTGGTTCGAGCGAATCCGTCCGTCGCGGATCAATACCGAGCGCCGTACCCGTTCGGTGCCCGAAGGCCTGTGGATCAAGTGTCCGGCCTGCGATGCCGTGCTGTACAAGGCTGAGATCGAGCGCAATCTGCATGTGTGTCCCAAATGCAGCCATCACATGCGGATCAACGGCCGCGAACGCATCATGAAATTTCTCGACACCGGGTCCACGACTGAAATTGCCACGAAGGTCGAGCCTGAGGATCCGCTTAAATTCAAGGATTCCAAGCGCTACAAGGATCGATTGGTGCAGGCTCAGAAGCAAACCGGCGAGCGCGACGCCCTCATCGTCATGGCCGGAAAACTCGAGGGGCTCGACGTGGTTGCCTGCGCCTTTGAGTTCCGGTTTCTCGGCGGCTCCATGGGCTCGGTGGTCGGCGAGAAATTCGTGCGTGCGATCGATCATTGCCTGGAGCACCGCATGCCCCTGGTGTGTTTCTCCGCCAGCGGCGGTGCGCGCATGCAGGAAGCGTTGTACTCCCTGCTGCAGATGGCGAAAACCAGTGCGGCGCTCAAGCGTCTGTCGGAAGCCCGCCTGCCCTTTATTTCCGTGATGACCGACCCGACCATGGGCGGAGTCTCGGCCAGCCTCGCCATGCTCGGCGATATCAATATCGCCGAACCCAAAGCGTTGATCGGCTTCGCCGGGCCGCGGGTCATTCAGCAGACGGTGCGCGAAACACTGCCCGAGGGCTTCCAGCGCAGCGAGTTCCTGCTGGAGCATGGCGCTCTCGACATGATCGTCGACCGGCGCGAACTGCGCGACCGCATCGGCGCCATGCTGCGATTGCTGGGCGGCAAAGAACCGGCCGCAGCTTAAGGCTCCCGAACCTCATGCGGAGTCTCGAGCAGTGGTTGGACTACCAAGCACAGGTGCACCCGCAATCGATCGATCTGGGATTGGAGCGGCTGCGCACCGTGCTCGAACGGCTTGCGTGGCAGCAGCCCACCGTCCCCGTTATCACCGTCGCCGGCACGAACGGCAAGGGCTCGGTGAGCGCATATTGCACGGCCATCCTGAGAGCCGCGGGCTTTAAGGTCGGCACCTTTACCTCTCCGCACCTGCGCGATTACCGCGAACGCATCCGCGTGCATGAGCGCCTGGCGCGCGCCGAAGAACTGGTGGCGGTCTTTGAAAAAATCGAGGCCGCGCGCGGCTCGGTGGCATTGACGTTTTTCGAATTCAACGCGCTGGCGGCATTGTTGATTTTCGAGGCGGCCCGCCTCGATGCGTGGGTGCTGGAAATCGGCATGGGAGGGCGTCTCGATGCGGTCAATGTGGTCGATCCGGCGGTCGCCGTCGTCACCAGTATTGGCCTCGATCATCAGGAATATCTGGGCGATACGCTCGAAGCCATCGCGCGCGAGAAAGCCGGAATCTTTCGTCCCGGGAAAACGGCGGTGATCGGCGGCCGCGAGCCCTTGCTGGTGCTCGAGGATATTGCGCGCAGCCTCAATTCGCCGCTGAAGCGGCTGGCGATCGAATACAACTACGTTCTCGATGGCGCCGGCTGGCGCTATCGCGGGACGCACTGGGACTTGCCGCACCTGCCTGCGCCCGCGCTCAAAGGCGACATTCAATTCACCAATGCGGCAACGGCTTTGGCTGCGCTCGAGGAGTTGTCGCCACGGCTGACAATTTCCGCCGCGGCCGTGGCAGCCGGTCTCACGGGCGTACACCTGGCCGGCCGTTTCCAATCATTCAGTCCCGGCGACAGCTCGCCGACGTGGGTTTTGGACGTCGCACACAATCCCGACGCGGCCAGGGTACTCGCGCGCAACTTGAGCGCCGGCCCCGTGTCGGGCAAGACGCTCGCGGTCTGTGGAATTTTGGCGGACAAAGATGCGGCGGGAATCGTTAGCGTGCTCGACCCGTGCATCGACTCTTGGTGGTGCGCCTCGATCGACGGCATGCGCGGCCGCAGCGGGCCGGCGCTGGCCGAGGTGGTGCAACAGCAAGTGCGAGGGCCCGTCATTGCCGCGGAAAGCGTCGCGAGCGCCTGTGCCGCGGCCGCAAGTGCCGCGGGGCGCCAGGACCGAGTCGTCGTGTTCGGATCTTTTCACACCGTCGGGCCGGCGATCGATTGGCTCGAGTCCCGAGGATTGCTGCCGCCGGCGGCGCGTCCCGAATATACTTCGCCGTGATGGACCGTCGCGTCAAAGAACGGCTGATCGGCGCATCGATCCTGGTTGCGATTGTGGTGCTCATCGTGCCCGAATTGTTGTCGGGCCCAAAACCGACAGCCGCGCCTGCGCCCGCTCTTCCAGCGGTCGCACCGGAACCGATTCGCAACGTTACCGTGGACCTGACCACCAGCAAGGCGCCGGCGAACGCCGAGGATTCGACGCCGCCCCAATCCGGCGCCGCAGCGGCGGCCTCGTCCGCAGGCAATATGCCGGCGGCGCAGACCCCCGCCGCGCCAACCGCTGCTTCGTCGGCGGCCGCCGCGCAAGTTCCCGTTGCGCGAGCCACTACGCCGGCGGGCGCTTCGGGTTCGGCCCGAGCGGCGACCGGCAGCCCACCCGCAAAGACCTTGCCGAAAACGATCGCGCACGCTGCGACGGTTGAATCCGGCGCCTCTTCCCCCACATCTAACGGGCATGGATCCTGGTCCGTGCAGCTGGGCAGTTTTGCCAGCCGCGCGAACGCCGACAACCTGACCCGCCAGGTCAAAGGACAGGGATTTTCGGTGTTTGTTTTGCCGGGCGGCTCGGGCACCTCGGTGCGATATCGCGTGCGTGTAGGGCCGTTGGCCAACCGCGAATCAGCCGAGCGGATGGCCGCAAAGCTCAAATCGTTGGGGCATGTGGGAAGCCTGGTGGCGCCGACGGCTTGATTTCTCATTTTGTCATCGTTTCAGCACGGCACCGGCGCGGCTCCGGTAGAATATGTGACAGGCAGGAGGAGGCGAAATATTGACCGGTGCCGACGTACTAATTCTGTTGATTTTGTTGGGATCAACACTGATTGGCGCGCTGCGCGGCTTCATTCGAGAGGCAGTCTCGGTGGCTTTTTGGGTCCTCGCCATCTGGGCCGCCTGGCAATTCGGCCCCATCATCGAACCGCATCTGGGCGGTTTGCTCGCGGATCCGAAAATCGCGCCCTGGGTTGGACGGCTGGTGGTTTTGGTGCTCGTCCTGTTGATCGGCTGGGTAGTGGGCATGATCCTGAGCTACTTCACCCGGACCTTGGGATTGGGTCCTCTAGATCGAGTGATTGGACTTTTTTTCGGCATCGTGCGCGGCATGGTGCTGGTAGGTCTCGTGGTGATCGGCGGCGAATTGCTGCACCTGAATGACGAGGACTGGTGGGGCCGGTCGAAGCTGATCCCGTACGGCGAGACCGTCGGCGATTGGCTGCGCGCCATGGTCGGAGAGAAAGGCGAGCCTTGGGCGAAGCTCGAGCGCTTGACCGGAGTTAAAGTCAGACCGAAGTAGCGGAGATCGCTCAATGTGCGGAATCGTCGGAATGGTCGGAACCAGCGCGGTCAATCAACGCATCTATGATGCGCTGACGGTGCTGCAGCATCGCGGCCAAGATGCCGCCGGCATCATGACCGCGCAGGACGGCGAATTGTTCATGCGCAAAGACTCCGGTTTGGTGCGCGATGTGTTCCAGCAGAAGCACATGCTGAAGCTCAAGGGCAATATCGGCATCGGCCACGTTCGCTATCCAACGGCCGGCTGCGACAGCGCGCACGATGCGCAACCCTTTTACGTCAACTCTCCTTATGGAATTTGTCTGGGCCACAACGGCAACTTGACCAATGCGCGCGAGCTCACCGAAGTCCTCGTTCGCGAGGATCGCCGGCATTTAAATACCAGCTCCGATTCCGAAGTGCTCCTCAATGTCCTGGCCTCCGAACTCGAGCGGGTGGGAACGCCGCGGGTGACGCCGGCGGACGTATTTGCGGCCGCCAACGCGGTATACCGCCGCTGCCGCGGCGGCTATGCGGTGACGGCCATGGTGATCGGCCACGGCATTTTGGGGTTTCGCGATCCCAACGGCATCCGCCCGCTCGTGGTCGGCAAACGCGACACCAAAAAAGGCACCGAGTGGATGCTCGCGTCCGAGAGCGTGGCGCTCGACATGCTGGGTTTCGACATGGTGCGCGACGTGGCGCCCGGCGAGGCCGTGTTCATCGATGAACAGGGGCGTTTTTACGCGCAGCAATGCGTGGCGATGGCGCGCCACACCCCCTGCATTTTCGAATATGTCTATTTTGCCCGGCCCGATTCGATCATCGACAATATCTCCGTGTACAAGGCGCGCCTGCGCATGGGCGAACGCCTGGCGGAGAAGATCAAACGCGAGCGGCCGGAACACGGCATCGACGTGGTCATCCCGATCCCCGACACCAGCCGCACCAGCGCCGTACAGGTCGCGCAATTGCTCGGCGTCAAATATCGGGAAGGTTTCATCAAGAATCGCTACATCGGCCGCACCTTCATCATGCCGGGCCAGGAACAGCGCGCCAAGTCGGTACGCAGCAAACTCAACGCCATCGACCTGGAATTCCGCGGCAAGAACGTGCTGTTGGTCGATGACTCCATCGTGCGCGGCACGACCTCGGCGCAGATCATCGACATGGCGCGCGAAGCCGGCGCCAGGAAGGTTTTTTTCGCTTCGGCGGCGCCTCCGGTACGCTACCCGAACGTCTATGGCATCGACATGCCGGATGCCTCAGAACTCGTGGCCGCCGGACACACGGACGAAGAAGTGCGCGACATCATCGGCGCCGATTGGCTCATCTATCAGGACTTGGATGATCTGGAACACGCGGTCCGCCACGACAATGCAAAGATCGAGAACTTCGATACTTCATGCTTCTCGGGCGAGTACGTGACTGGGGATGTAACGCCGGAGTATCTGGCGCGCTTGCAGGAAGAGCGATCCGATGAGGCCAAGCAGCAGCGCCGGCAGGGCGCCGGCCGCGGCCTCAAATCCGTCCGGATACTGTAGAAAGCCGCGCTGGATCAGGAGCCTGCCCGAGGCTCCCAGCCGGCGCCGGGTTTCGACAAAGAATATGCGCCTATTGCTGATTGCAGCCCGCGACGATTATCGACTGCTGGTCCGAAAGCACGTTGAGATCCAGTGGCCGGACGCCGCCATTGTCGAGCATTGCTTGGGCAAGGAACCCGATCTCGACGGCAATTTTGCCGCGGCCGGTTTCGATGCGGTCATCATCATCAGCGCCCCGCCGACGGATGCCGCCATCGATTTTGCGGCGGCACAGGCGGCCAAACCGGAGTTTGCGCCGATCATCCTGCTGCTGCTCGAGGATACGCCGGAATTTCCGCTGCCCGAGACCAGTGGTGTCACGCGCCTCTACGGCCGCAAGATAGATCGGCAGCGGTTGCTGAAGATGATCGTCACGGCATCGAACGAGCACCGCAAGGCTCTCGCGCTGCTGCGCGCCAATCCTGACTACGAGAATCGATATCGCTTCGGCACCGTGATCATCCGCGGCCATCGATGCATCCGCCAGGTCGGCAGCGGCGGCATGTGCAAAATCTATCTCGCCGAAAGCGAACGGGCGGGAACGCTGGTGGTGCTGAAGGTGTTCAGCCAGGTTCCCGACGTGTCGGAACGTTTCGTCAGTTTCGACCGATTCCTGCAGGAATACGAAATCGTTGCGGGCCTGAATCACAAGAACATCGTGCGCATCTACGATCTCGGCGTGGCCGACGATCACGCCTATATCGCGATGGAGCATTTCCCGGCGGGCGATCTGCGCCAGCGCATGCTCAAAGAGGCGCTCGCGCCGCCCACGGCGCTGATGTTTCTGCGTCAAATCGCCAGCGCGCTCGAGGCCATTCATTCAGTCGGCGTGCTCCACAGGGACTTGAAGCCCGCCAACGTGATGCTCCGTGCCGATGACAGCGTCAGCCTGATCGATTTCGGTCTGGCCAAGGCCAACGAAAACGACATTTCGCTCACCGGCACGCGCGAAATTTTCGGCACGCCTTACTACATGAGTCCGGAGCAGGGCCACGCGGAGATCATCGATGCGCGCAGCGATCTTTACAGCCTGGGCGTGGTGTTCTACGAGATGTTGATCGGCCGCAAGCCCTACAACGGCGCCACGGCCATGGAAGTCATCTACAAGCACAAGCGCGCCGAATTGCCGGAAATTGCGCCGCAATTTGCCCCCTACGAAGGCGTGCTGCGCCGATTGCTCGCCAAGGCTCCCGGGGACCGCTATCAATCCGCCGGCGAGCTGCTCGCGGCCATTTCGACCGTAAAAATTCCCGCATGAGCGCCGGCGCGGCGTTCGAGCACCCGTTGCTGCGGGCGGCGACCCCGCCGGCGTGGATTGCAGAGGCGTGCGCACATTCCGAGGTGTTGCTGATCGATCATGCGAATTGCGAGAAAAAGGCGGCCTCGACGGCCCTGGCATTGATGTTCGCCTACGCCGAAGATCTGGAACTGACCGACAAGATGTCGCGGCTGGCGCGCGAGGAGCTGCGCCACTACGAGCAGGTCGCCAAGCTGATCGGCGCGCTGAAAATCGCTCCGCAGCGCCTGGCACCCGGGCGCTATGCGGCACAGTTGCGGCGCCTGGTCGCAAGCCACGAACCACAGCGCGAAGTGGACCTGATGATCTGCGGCGCGTTCATCGAGGCGCGCTCCTGCGAACGCTTCGCTGCGCTGGGAGCGGCCATCGGGGAGCCGCTGGATGATTTGTTTCGCGGCCTGCATGAAGCGGAAGCGCGACACTATCAACTGTATCTGGACTTGGGCGAGCGCGCGGCAGCGCGCGCGGGCGGCCTGGATGTGGGTGCGCGGATCGCGGCATTTGCCGCATGCGAGGCGCGGTTGATCACGGACCCGGATCCGGTGTTCAGATTTCACTCCGGGCCGCCGCAGCGCACCGGCGGCGCTGCGACTCAGCTGCGAGGCAGCGACTGAAGATCGGGGCCGTGCTGATCCCAGCGCAGCACGCTGCCCTGATCGTACCAATCCCCCAAGACGATGCGCGTGCGAGGCCGCCCGTCCACTTCAAAGGCATGTATGGCGGGACGGTGCGTGTGGCCGTGCAAAAGCATCGAGGTTGCGGCGCCGCGCAGAGCCATGGCCACGCTGTCGGCATTGACGTCCGTGATGGCATATTCCATTGCGGCGGTATGCGCTTGACTGCCGGCGCGGGCCGCGCCGGCGAGCGCCCGGCGCGATTCGATCGATAGCGCCAGGAACTGACGCTGCCAGTCGGCGTCCCTTACCGTCGCGCGCAATCGTTGGTAGGCATGATCATCGGTACACAGCGCATCCCCGTGCATGACCAGCACGGCCTCGCCGTACAGGGTGACGATCACGGGATCATGCAGCAATTGCGCGCCGCTCATTTCGCAGAAGCGGCGCGACAGCAAAAAATCACGATTGCCGTGCATGACGAAACAGGGCACGCCGCTCGAGGTGAGCCCGTGCAACCCCGCGATGGCCGCCGATTGCGCGGAGTCCGCCGCATCATCGCCGATCCACGATTCGAACAGATCGCCCAAAATGTACAAGGCGTCCGCGCCCCTGGCCTCGCTCTCGAGGAAGGCCAAGAACTGCGCGAGGATTGCCGGTTGAGCCGCGTCGATGTGCAAATCCGAGATGAAGAGCGTGGTCATCGCGGAATTCTCAGACCGGCTCCTAGGGCTTTGGAGCGCTGCCGCCGCTCGAGCCCGTAACGCGCTCGACTTTCAAGATGATGACCGGCTTGATGGGAGTTTCCTCCTTGATTGGGCCGTGCGCGCCCGTGGCCACATCACCGATGCGATCGACCACGTCCATGCCGCTGATCACGCGGCCGAACACTGCATAACCCCAGCGTGTGGCATTGGGATCGAGCGCGGCGTTGTCGTTGAGATTCACGTAGAACTGACAATTGCCTCCGTGGGGATCCGTGCCGCGCGCCAAACCCACCGTACCCCGCACATTGCTCAAGCCATTGCCCGCTTCGTTGTTTACCCGCAGCGGCGCGGCTTTTGGCGTGTAGTCGGCATTGAAGCCGCCGCCTTGAATGATGAAGTTGGCGACCACGCGGTGAATCAAGGTATTGGTGTAATGACCCGAATCGACATAGGCCAAAATATTGGCCACGGTCAGCGGCGCGCGCTCCGCGTTCAGTTCGATCGTAAAGTTTCCCATCGAGGTGAATACTTGAATTTGCGGTGAATATCCAGCCGGAGCCGGCTTGGGCGCGGCTTTCGGATCGGCGGCCTTTTCCGCCGCGATCGACGGGTGCGCACAGACAAGCCCTAAGAATGCAAGACTCAGTAAAAGTTGTTTCATACGCCGGGATTCTACTCGAATAGGTACAATCTTGAGATATGTCCGCCATCAACGAGTCGCCGGTCATCACGCGGTTTGCGCCCAGTCCCACGGGAGCTTTGCACCTGGGTAATGCGCGGACGGCTCTTTTCAGCCATCTTTGGGCCCGCAGAACCGGCGGAAAGTTCATTTTACGCATCGAGGACACCGACTTGGAGCGCAGCCAAGATCGGTTTCGCGAACAGCTCCTGAGCGACATGCGCTGGTTGGGACTGGAGTGGGATGAGGGGCCGGACGTGGGCGGGCCCTCCGGGCCTTATTCGCAGGCGCAGCGCGGCGATTTTTACCGGGATTTGTACGCGCAATTATCGGCGCAGGGCAAAGCCTACTCGTGCTATTGCACCGCAGAGGATCTGGAGTTGTCGCGCAAGCTGCAGCGCATGTCGGGCAAGCCGCCGCGCTACGCGGGCACCTGCCGGGGACTGACAACGGGCGAGCGCGCCGAGCGGGAGGCGCGGGGCCTGAAGCCGACGCTGCGGTTCGCCGTGCCCGCCGACAGGCAGATCGAATTTGTCGACGCGGTACACGGACCGCAGCGATTCGCGAGCAACGACATCGGAGATTTCATCATTCGCCGCGAAGACGGCACGCCGGCGTTCTTCTTTTGCAATGCGGTTGACGATTCAGCGATGGGCGTCACGCAGGTACTGCGGGGCGACGATCATCTGACCAACACTCCGCGCCAAATCATGCTCCTGGATGCACTCGGCATGCGTGTCCCGGCATACGGACATCTTGGACTCTTGGTGGGAGAGGACGGCGCGCCTCTATCCAAGCGGCATGGCAGCACCAGTGTGCATGAATTTCGCGAGCGCGGATTCCTGAACATTGCCGTGCTCAATCATTTGTTTCGGTTGGGGCATGCCAGCGACATCGACGGGTGGATCACAGCCGCCGAAATGCCCGGGCATTTCCGGCCGCAGCATCTGGGCCGGGCGCCGGCGCGTTTCGAGGTGTCGCAACTGATGCACTGGCAGAAAGAATCTCTGGAACGTTTGTCGGCCGCAGACTTTCGTACCTGGCTGGCGGCGGACGATCCCATCGAATTCATCGATCTGGTGCGCCACAATGTGGTATTGCCGGCCGACGCCGATGCCTGGCGCAAGGTCGTGAACGGCGAGCTTCCGCCGTTGGGCGCCGAGGAGCGGCGCATCGTCGATGCCGCGGGCGCCGAATTTTTTTCCGCAGCACTCCAGGCGAGCGGGCAGGCGAACGGCGATTTGAAATTGCTCACTCAGCGCTTGAAGGAGCAGACCGGGCGCAAGGGACCGGCGCTGTTCATGCCGTTGCGGGTGGCCTTGACGGGCCGCGAACATGGACCGGAGCTCGCGCTGCTGCTGAAGCTCATGTCCCCGGAGACGGTGCGGCGGCGCCTGGAAATCCATGCTCAAAATTCATAACAGCCTGAGCGGCGAAAAAGAGGAGTTCAAACCTCTTATACCCAACCAAGTCCGCATGTACGTCTGCGGCATGACGAACTACGACTACATCCACGTGGGCCACGCGCGCATGCTGGTCGCCTTCGATCTGGTGCAGCGCTACCTGCGCTCGTCGGGCTACAAAGTAACCTACGTGCGCAACATCACGGATATCGATGACAAAATCATCGAACGCGCGGCTGCGAACGGCGAGAACTGGGCCGATCTGGCGCGGCGCTTCACCGCGGCCATGCACGAGGATTGCGCCACGCTGGGCTTGCAAAGTCCCGATCTCGAGCCGCGCGCCACCGAATTTATCGCGCCGATCATTGCAATGATTGAAACTCTCATCGAGAAAGGCTTCGCGTATGCCGCCGACAACGGCGATGTGATGTATTCGGTGCGCAAGTTTCCGAACTACGGCCGGCTCTCCCGCAAGAAGATCGATGATTTGCGCGCCGGTTCGCGCGTGCAGGTCGATGAGGCGAAGCATGATCCGCTCGATTTCGTGATGTGGAAACATGCGAAACCGGGCGAGCCCTCATGGGCTTCGCCCTGGGGGCCGGGCAGGCCGGGCTGGCACATCGAATGTTCCGCGATGTCGACCAGCCTCTTGGGAGAGTACTTCGACCTGCACGGCGGCGGCGAGGATTTGAAATTTCCTCACCATGAAAATGAAATCGCACAGTCGTGCGCGGCCTGCGATGCACCCTTCGTGCACATGTGGTTGCACAACGGCTTTGTCCGGCTCAATGACGAAAAGATGTCTAAATCGCTCGGCAACTTTTTCACGGTGCGCGAAGTGCTGAAGACACTGCGCGATCCTGAGGTTCTGCGCTTCTTCCTGCTGAGCAGCCACTATCGCGGCCCGATCAACTATTCCGAGACGCAGCTTGCACAGGCGGATGAGACTTTGCTGGGCCTGTACCGCGCCCTGAAGGATGCGGCACCGGCACCGGCACCGGCACCGGCACCTGCACTGGCGCTGCGCGGCGCCGTCGACATGGCCGAAGTCGAACGTTTTCGCGCCGCGATGGACGATGACTTCAATACGCCGGAGGCTCTCGCGGTCATGCAGGGGGTTGCGCGGAATTTGAATCTCGCGAAGGCGGCCGGAAATGCGCCGGCCACGTCGAGCGGGGCGGCAACCTTGCGTGCGCTGGGCGAGATGTTGGGGATTCTGCAGCAGGACCCCAATGTCTATTTGAAGCGCAGTGCCGGTAAAAGCAGCCTATCGGACAGCGAAGTGGAGAAGCTGCTGGGCGCGCGCCGCGAAGCGCGTGCGGTCAAGGACTTTGCGGAATCGGATCGGATTCGCGATGTTTTGAGCGCCGCGGGAATCTTGCTCGAGGATAAGCCGGGAGGCCGAACGGAGTGGCGGCGCGCTTAGGGCGCCGCCACTCCAGCGCCGCGTGGCGCCTGTCTGCTAGTCATAGCGGCGTGAAGCGAAGATCCCCACCGCGAGACCCACCAGTGCAGCGATTCCGATCACCTGCCAGGGATTGTCGCGCACGAACGTGTCGGTCTGTCTGCCGACCTGCTGCGCCTGATCGCGCAGTTGCGATGCCGTATCCGCCACTGCGCTTTTCGCGGCGGCCAACGCAATCTTCACCTTGGCCCGTAATTTGGCAACGTCAGGGGAGTCCACATCCTTCAATGCCTTGGTTAGGTCCTCGACATTGTCCAGGAAACTCCTCACCTGGCCATTGGCGAAGTCGTTAACGCCCTTGGCAGAATCCGAAACTGTTTGCATCGCGTTCTCCTTTGCGCTAGACGCGGCGGCCCAGGCTCATCAAGAAAGTAACCACCGCACCAATCAGAAATACGATGAAAAGGATTTTTGCGATGCCGGCTGCGCCGACCGCGATTCCACCGAAGCCAAAAAACGCGGCAATCAGCGCGATTACGAAAAAAACTACGGCATAGTGAAGCATGTGCGCACCTTAGAATTAACTTTAAGCAGCAGCCTGCGGGTGGCGGAAGTATCTGGAATCAATGGTGTTATTACAGTCGGTGAGCGGCTTCCAAAGGCGTAGGACATACCCCACGGAGCGGAAGCCATGAAAGCGCTTTCAATCGTTTATCGAGGTGCGCGCGGAACGTGTGCTCGCGGCGGACGCCAATATTTTTGCGGGCTCGTGCTGGGAATCTTCTGACGCGAGGTTCGGTCCGGCTCCGCTTCCGAAATCCTGCGTGATCCTCGATGGTGGTACACATCAGCAGCGGAGGAGATTTGACGATGGCGCGGAAATACAGCAAAGGCAGCCAAAAAAAGGTCGAAAAAGTCATGCGGGAACGCAAGTCCGGCACGCTGCGCAGCGGCCGTTCGGGTAAGAAAGTGACCAGCCGCAAGCAGGCAATCGCCATCGGCTTATCGGAAGCACGGCGCGCGGGCAAAAAGGTTCCCAAGAAGAAGGCCGCTTAGGAGTCGAACCTCGCTCGGGGGCCTTGAGCTACCGCGGGAGGCCTTCCCGCCGTATGCTACGGCCCCATGAACGCACCCGCCCAACTGTCATTTCTGCAGCTCCGTTCTCTCGCCAAAAAATCCGGCGAGATGGAGCTGTCCCTACAGACCACCTCGATTCCGGCCCCCCAGGCGGATGAGGTCGTCGTCAAGATCCAAGCAGCGCCGATCAACCCTTCGGACCTAGGACTGCTGCTCGCCAACGCCGATTGGAGTCATGCCAAGGGTTCCGGGACGCCCCAGCAGCCCGTGCTGACAGCGCCTTTGAGCGCCAATGCCGTGCAGGCCATGGCGACGCGCATCGATATCTCCATGCCCGTCGGCAATGAGGGCGCGGGCGTGGTCACCGAGGCGGGTACTTCGGCTGCCGCTCAAGCCTTGATGGGCAAAACGGTCGCCGTACTCGGCGGCGCCATGTACGCACAATATCGATGCGTCAAGGTCAATCAATGCCTGGTGCTGCCCGCAGGCGCCAGCGCCGCGGACGGTGCTTCGTGTTTCGTCAACCCGCTCACGGCGCTGGGAATGGTCGGCACGATGCGCCTCGAGGGCCATAAGGCATTGGTACATACCGCGGCGGCATCCAATCTCGGACAGATGCTCAACCGGCTTTGTCTCAAAGACGGCATCGGCTTGGTCAATATCGTCCGCAGGAAGGACCAGGAAGAACTATTGAAATCAGCCGGCGCAATCCACGTATGCCGCACTGATTCGGCCACGTTTTTGAAGGATCTTACGGACGCCCTGGCGGCTACGGGAGCCACGATCGGCTTCGATGCGATTGGCGGCGGCCCGCTCGCGGGACAAGTCTTGGGTTGCATGGAAGCGGCCATTAACCGGGGCGTGAGTGTGTACACCCGCTATGGATCGACAACGCACAAGCAGATGTACCTGTACGGCTCGCTGGATATGAGTCCGGCCGTGCTGAATCGAAACTACGGCATGGCGTGGGGAGTTGGCGGCTGGCTGCTGACGCCGTATATCGAAAAGATCGGGCCGCTGGCGTTTCAGGAACTGAAGGAGCGGGTGGCCAGGGAGCTGAAAACCACCTTTGCCAGCCAATATTCGCAGGAGATCTCCTTGGCTGAAGCACTGCGGCCGGATGTTCTTGCCGCCTACTCCCAGCGCGCCACGGGCAAGAAATACCTGATCAATCCCAACAAGGGCCTATAGCGGCCGCAAGAACTCACCGTTTAGAGGCGCGGCGGCGCGCGCCCATGCGCCACCGCTTCGAATCCCGAACCCAGCTTGATGAGTGTCGGTTCGCTGAACGCCGCGCCGAAGAAAGACAAGCCGATCGGTAATTCGCGAAACAGGCCCGCCGGAACGGTGATATGCGGATAACCGGCGATCGCCGCGGGCGAGGAACAGCCCCCCGTGTCGGAATCGCCGTTGACGGTGTCGATCAGCCACGCAGGACCGGAGGTCAAGGTCACCATGGCGTCGAGTTTGTGCTCTGCCAAGACGGCATCGATGCCATTGCTGCGGGTGGCTTTGAGGCACGCGGCGCGCGCGTCCTTGTAGGCCTTCTCGGTCAGCGGCCCTTTCGCTTCCGCTTGCCGCAGCAGCTCCTGATCGAACAGCGGCATCTCGGTATCTTTGTGAGCTTCATTGAAACGGATCAATGCCGACAGAGAACGCACCGGAAAGGTAGGCGGCAGGCGCTTGAAGTAGGCATTTAAGTCCGCCTTGAATTCGTACAGCATGACTTCCTGTTCCGGGGCGCCGGTTGTCCCATGCAGGGGTAAGTCGGCGGGATCGACAATGATGGCGCCTGCGGCTTTCAGCGTGGCGACGCAGGTGTCGAGAAATTCATTCAGGGGCGCGTTGTCGGCAAAAAATTTGCGGGCGATGCCCAATCGCGCTCCGGCCAAGCCCTTGGGATCGACGTACCGGGCATAATCGGTTTGGAACCGATCACCCACCGCGCCGCTCGCCGGATCGGCGCTATCCAGTCCCGCCATGATTCCAAGCATCACCGCGGCGTCGCGCACGCTGCGGGTCAAGGGTCCGGCGGTGTCCTGACTGTGCGAGATGGGGACGATGCCCCGACGGCTTACCAGCCCGACGGTCGGCTTCAGGCCGACGATGCCGTTGATCGACGCGGGACTCACGATCGAACCGTCGGTCTCCGTACCCACCGCAATGGCGCACAAATTTGCGGAGACGGCGACCGCGGAACCGGAGCTGGATCCGGAGGGCGTACGATCGGTCGCGTAAGGGTTGCGGCACTGGCCGCCACGACCGCTCCAGCCGCTCAAGGAATGCGTCGAGCGAAAGTTGGCCCACTCGCTCAAGTTGCTCTTACCCAAAATTACCGCGCCCGCGGTCCTCAGGCGCTCGACCAGCGGCGCGTCCTTGGGCGCGTACCATCCTGCGAGCGCCAGCGACCCGGCCGTGGACATCATATGATCGGAGGTCTCGATATTGTCTTTGATCAGAACCGGCACGCCATGCAGCGGGCCGCGGATTCCGCGCGTCTTGCGCTCGGCGTCAAGCGAGGCGGCGATTTCGAGCGCGCGGGGATTGGTTTCTATCACCGACCTTAAGGCAGGGCCGCGCCGGTCAAGCTTGTCGATGCGCGTCAAATAGTCCTGCGTCAGCTGCTGCGAGGTCATGCGCCCATCGGCGAAGGCGGCGGCAATGTCCGTGAGCGATAACTCCGCGACCGCGTCGGGCGGCGCATCGGCGTTTCGAGTCGCGCCGGGGCTCGCGCTCTCTGCGGCTCCTGCCGTCGCCGCGGCCGCCGCCGCCACGAGAAATTCGCGCCTGTGCATTCTTAGGTACTCACTTTGGTTTGTTCCAGATCGCGTTCGGCCTCGAGGCTCTCAAGATCACGAGAGATGCTGGCGACCGCGAGAATGCGGCCGCCGCGCCGATAGGTCACGGCGCAATCGCGCGACTTCAGCGAGCCCTCGATGTCGATCGCATCCCAAGATTCCGCGTGGCCGACGTAGTTGATCGTGAGATCGTAATGCTGGCTCCAAAAGAAAGGGACCGCATCGAAGGGCTGTTTGCGCCCCAGAATATTGAGCGCTGCGACCTGACCCTGACGTTCCGCAACCACCCAGTGTTCGACACGAATGCGATCTCCGGAGTGAGGATCGGGCCAGCGCGCGATATCGCCCGCGGCAAAGACGCCGGTCGCGCTCGTTTCGAGGAACTCATTGACCTGAACTCCCTTGTCGAGTGCGAGGCCGGCTTGTTGGGCGAGGGCGATGGCGGGGCGCACGCCCACACCCACGACGACGAAGTCCGCCTCGATGTTCGACCCGTCCTTGAGGGTAACGCGCCTCCCCTCGACGCCGGCGATGGAGGTGCCCAAGTGAAAGATCACACCGTGGGCTTCGTGAACGTCGCGCACCAGGGCGCCGAGCTCAGCGCCGAGCACGTGTTCAAATAGAACGTGCTCGAGGCCCACAACGTGCACCTCGATGCCTCGATGCCGCAATGATGCGGCCACCTCCAGTCCGATGAAACTCGCGCCCAGTACCACGACGCGCTTCGCCGAAGCGGCCGCCGCGACAATGGCCTGCGAGTCGGCGAAACTGCGCAAAACCATCAGCCGTGCACCCCCCGATGCGGGAATGTTCAGCCGCACCGGGTCGGCCCCGGTTGCCAATAGCAGGGTGTCGAAGCTAAATTTTTGTCCATCGTCGAGCCGCAGGCTGCGCGCCTTGAGATCGAGCGATTTCACCGTTGAGTTGAGGAGCAGCTGGATCTTGCGCACCGCGTAGTCATCGGCGCTGCGCAGGGGCATCCACTCCGCGGGCGCGGTGCCCATCAAAAAATCCTTGGATAAATTGGGGCGATCGTAGGGCGCCGCAGAATCCGCGCTGATCATCGTGATGGACCCTGCATAACCTTCGCGACGCAAGCGGTCCGCGGCGGCCAAGCCGGCAGCCCCGCCGCCCACGATGATCACCGACGCGGGCAGTTGGCCGCCGGTCAGCGCAGGAGGGTTGGGGTCTGGTTTTCGTTCACGCACGAAGACCTTGCTGCCGACGCGTTCCACCCGCCAGCAGGCAATCGGATCGAGGGCCGGCGCACGCAGCGCGGCGCCGGTGCGAAGACTGAAGCAGGCGTGATGCAAGGGGCAGCGTATGGTGTCGGCGACGGCCAGACCGTCGCCCAAGGCACCGTGATAATGGGTGCACTCCGCACCCACCGCGAAGAACTCCTCACCGCGCCTCACCAGAATGGCCTTTTCTGAGTCGACGCGGCCCGACAGGATGGCACCGTCCGAAATATCACGGATTTCAATGCCGGCGCGAAGGTCGGGAAGCTGGGAGAGGTCCATGTTTTGCGCTCTTGAGGAAGTGGGGTTACATACTATTGATTTGAGCCAGGGGGGACAACGCGCAGTGGCTTCAACCACAAACCGTAGCCACAGTGAGGTCGAAAGCCCTGTTGCTCGTAGAAGCGTTTGCCGCCCACATTGTCGGTGCCGAGTTGCAGCTGTACTTGAGCGATTCCGCGCCGCGCCATTTCCTGGGTCGCTTCACTCAACAGGGCCGCACCGATTTTTGCGCCGCGCCTTTCGGGGATCACAAATAATTCGTCGATTTCGGCCATGAGTCCTCCATGTTCCAAGCTGAACACGTAGACGGCCAGCACATAGCCGACCAGGCGGTCCTGCATCTCGGCAATCCAGCAGTGCCCTCGCTGGGAGTGCGCCAGGAATTGCGCTAGAAGAGCCAAGATGCGCGACCGGTCGTAGCCTGGCAGATTTTCAAAATCCCAGTAGAGTTCAACGAGCGATGCAAGTGCTTCGATATCTGGAATGCGGGCAAGTCGAATGATGGGGCCCATGGTGTGATGCCGAATTGTCCGAAACCTCGAGAGAGGTCCATTTTTCCGCCCGCTCTGCTATAACCTACATACTATTGAATGATGAGCGAGGCGACAATGCGCAAACGAATCGGTCAACTGGTGGTGTTCTTTGCGGCGGCGTTCGCGGCGGCCGGGGTTGCCAATGCGGGCAAGTATGCGGATACGATTTCCTTGTTCAAGAATGCGGGCGAGAGCGCGGCATTTTTTCAACACAGCTATGCCTATGCCGTATTTCCGAACATCGGCGAGGGCGGATTTGTGGTGGGCGGTGCTTTCGGCAGGGGCCGCGTATACGTCAATGGCCAGCTCGTCGGCGACACGACGATGAAGCAGCTCAGCGTCGGGTTTCAGGCCGGCGGCAAAGACTACAGCCAAATCATCTTTTTTGAGGATAAACGCGCTCTCGATCAGTTCGAGTCCGGTAGTTTTGAATTTTCGGCCGGCGCGAGCGCGATTGCCGTCACCGCCGGCGCCAACGCCAGCGTAGGGACCAGCGGCGTCACCTCAGGCGCGAGTGCGGGGAAGAGAGACGCCAACACCGATGGAATTTACAACGACGGCATGGCGGTATTCACGATTGCGAAGGGCGGTTTGATGTATGCCGCCGCGCTTGCGGGCCAGAAATTTACGTATAAAGCCCGCGGCACGGGCTAGCTTCGCGGGAAAACTGCTTCAGGGGGAAAGATGAAGAGCCGCCAACACGCACGCGGTGCGTTGCTGATATCCGTCGGGTTTCTCTGCGCATTTGCAGGCGGCGCCGCGCGCTCGGCGGAACCCGCCGGAAAGCCGGTGGATGGTGAACGAATCGCCAACGCGGATGCGGAGCCCGGGAATTGGCTTTCTTACGGCCGCACATACAGCGAACAGCGCTACAGTCCCCTGAGCGCAATCGACGACAAGAATGCACAGAAATTAGGGCTCGCTTGGTTCGCGGACCTTGACACCAACCGGGCGCAAGAAGCGACGCCGCTCATTGTCGATGGCGTACTGTATGTGTCGACCGCGTGGAGCCTGGTAAAAGCTTATGAGGCGCGCAGCGGCAAATTGCTCTGGGCGTACGATCCGCAGGTGCATCGCGAACTGGGCGTGAACGCCTGCTGCGATGTCGGCAATCGCGGCGTCGCCGTCTGGAATCACAAAGTATACGTCGGAGTCTACGACGGACGGCTCGTGGCGCTCGATGCGGCGACGGGCAAGCCGGTCTGGAGCACACTCACCGTCGATACCACCCGGCCCTACACGATCACGCAAGCCCCACGCGTGATCCGCGGGCGCGTGATCATCGGCAACAGCGGCGGCGAGTATGGTACGCGCGGCTATATCTCGGCCTACGATGCGGAAACAGGCAAGTTGGCGTGGCGATTTTTCACCGTTCCGGGCGACCCGTCCAAGCCGTTTGAAAATGCGGCCATGGCGCGAGCGGCGAAAACCTGGTTCGGAGAATGGTGGAAATTGGGCGGGGGCGGTCCGGTGTGGGACGCCATTTCCTACGATCCGAAACTCAATCTGCTTTATTTCGGGACAGGCAACGGCGTGCAGTGGGCGCGCTCCGCGCGCAGCGAAGGGAAGGGCGACAATTTATATCTTGCCTCGATTATCGCGTTGCATGCCGATACCGGCGAGTACGCATGGCATTATCAGGCGACGCCTGGAGAGGAGTGGGATTTCGATGCCGTTCAGCAATTGGTGTTGGCCGACCTGAAGATAAATGGCAGGCTTCGCCAGGTGCTCATGCAGGCGAACAAGAACGGGTTCTTTTATGTGCTGGATCGAAAGAGCGGCGCCTTGATCTCCGCCAAAGCGATCGTGCCCATCACCTGGGCCAGCGGCATCGATCTTAAAACCGGTCGCCCCATCGAAAACAAAGAGGCCCGATACAGCGAAACGGGCAAGCCGGTCGATATCAAGCCCGGCCCGTTGGGTGCGCACAATTGGCAGCCGATGGCCTTCAACGTGAAAACCGGCTTGGTATACATTCCGTCGCAACAGGTTCCCATCCACTACACACCGCTGCCGGCTTTGCCTATCGCGCCCATCGGCTGGAATTTGGGTGTCGCCCCGTCAGCGTCAACTTCTCCCCTCGAGGGATTCCTGTTGGCGTGGGACCCGGTTCATCAACGCGAAGCGTGGCGTGTGGCCTACAAGGGGCCGTGGAACGGCGGCGTACTCACGACCGCAGGCAACATCGTGGCGCAGGGCGATGCGGCGGGGAACTTCAACGTGTACCGCGCGGACAATGGCGAGAAGCTGTGGTCGGTGTTCGCGCAGTCGGGAATCATCGCGGCGCCGAGCACCTTCGAAGTGGCCGGCGAGCAATACATCGCGGTGCTTTCCGGCTGGGGCGGAAGCTACGCCTTGAGCGGCGGTAAGGCGGCGGCCATGTCGGGCAATTTGCGCAACGTCAGCCGACTGCTGGTATTCAAACTGGGCGGCAGCGCAGCACTGCCGCCGCTCGAACCGCGGGCGATCGTGATCAATCCGCCCCCCGAGCCGGCCGACGCGGCCTCGGTTGCGCGCGGAGAGCCGCTGTTCGATCAGTACTGCAGCGCCTGCCATGGCGAGCATGCCATCGGCGGCGGCGTCGTTCCGGATCTGCGTGCGTCGAATTTTTTGAGCATGGATTTCTTTTACAACATCGTTCTCGATGGCGCGCTGAAAAATGCCGGCATGGCTTCCTTCAAGAGCGCTCTGAGCCGCGACGATGTCACCGCCATTCGCAATTTCATCATCCATCGCGCCAATCAAGACAGCAAAGCCGCGCCGCCGCACTGAAGCCCCGAGGCGGCTCGTCAGAAACCCCTTACACTTCTTCAATCGTTGCAGCGATACCGCGGCGCGGTATTTCTCCGCACCATTCGCAAAGGAAACCTACGGGCGACAGCGGTCGCTCAAAACTCAATAAAAGGGGCTTAGCATGGGTCGCGGAATATTGCTTTGGCTGTTGGGAGTTCCACTTCCGATCATTCTGCTGTTGGCGATGTGCTCGCATCGTTGAGGAGAACATCGTGGCAGAAACAATTATCGCAGGTACCGCGGTCGCGCTGGACGCAGGATCGCACGGCGCAAAATCCGCGGCATCATGGCCGTCCATTATCGCGGGCGCCTTTGTAGCCGCGGCGACGACTGTCGTTTTGGTCGCACTTGGGTCGGGCGT
Source organism: uncultured Gammaproteobacteria bacterium (assembly GCA_963721095.1). GTDB lineage: Bacteria > Pseudomonadota > Gammaproteobacteria > Steroidobacterales > Steroidobacteraceae > Bog-1198. The sequence continues at coordinate 276,330 of CAVRHU010000008.1, forward strand.
CGGATTCGCTTCGATTTCGCCTTGGCCGGACCGTGGCGCATCGGTCACGACGTTTGCAGTGACCACGGCGATCTGGCTCATTGTCACGCAATGGGTTTCCTCCGGGTTGGGTGGCTATATCGCCGGAAGGTTGCGCACGCGGTGGATCGGAACGCACACGCACGAAGTGTTCTTTCGCGACACCGCGCACGGGCTCATCACCTGGGCGGTAGCCACCCTTCTCGTCGTGGCTGTCGGCGCAAGTGCCTTCCGGTCCGCGGCCGGTGCCGCAGGCCGTGCCGCGAATGCGGGCGCCACGGCGGCAATGATGGCCGGAGCCGGCGGCCCAAGCGGTACGAGCGCGAACAGTAACCTGCCGAATGCCAATTCGCCCGTTTCCGCGTACGAGATCGACAAGCTCTTTAGGTCGTCGAATTTCGGTGGGGCGGCGCTCCTGGGCGACGCGCGCATGGAGACGGCGCACATTGCAGCCAACGCCTTCGTCAACGGCAGCATCTCCAGCGCCGATCGCACCTACCTGGTCGATCAGGTCAGCGCACGCACGGGCGCGACGCAGGCGGACGCGCAAACCCGCGTGGACAATTTTGTCGCGGCCGTGACGCAAGCGCAGGAGAAGTTGAAGGCCGAGGCGGACTCCGCGAGGAAGGCCGCCGCCGAGGCGGCGATTTACCTGGCTTTATCGATGCTGGTTGGCGCCTTTATCGCGAGCGTTGCGGCTGCGTTGGGCGGCCGAATTCGAGACGAGCACATCTAACACGTAGCTTAAGGAGTGAATGATGGACTCAGCGCACAAGCTCAACGATTTATTCGATCAAACCGAGATATTGCTGGCCAAGCTGGCGGATCAGCGCGGCCCCGAGATCCAAGAAGCGCGCGAAAAGCTGCATCGCTCCATGGGGCAGACCCGCGTCGCCCTGAAGAGTTCGCCGCCCCGCGAACACGTGAAGGTTCGCGACGTCGCCGCGTCGTTCAACGACTACGTGCAGAATTATCCCTGGCTCGCATTGGCAACCGGGGTTTTGGTCGCCTCCAGCATCGGCATTCTCGCGACCCGCGCCACCAAACGCTCGCTCCATCAGCATCGGCGCGATCATCACCCGCGCTCTGCCTAGGTTTCGCTGGACCTACCCGGAACTGCCATAAGTCAAGCTGTGGCAACCTGCGCGAGCGTTTGGAATGGCCTAATCGCGATTCGGCGCCCCCGGCGGGAAAAACTGGCGATAGGGGCGGGCCTCATCCACGGTCCGGGCGATCGAGGGCCGCGCCAGCAGGCGCCGGCGAAAAGCGCGCACATAGGGGAACTCATCGCGGATCTCATGCACCCAATCCGCGTAGAAAAGCGACGGTGCCGCTGCGCAATCAGCCAAGCTGAAGTCGCCGCCGCCGCACCACGTCCGCGTTGCCATCACGCCATTCAGTCACCCATAGGCGGAGTCGAGCCCTGAGCGTGCTTCCTGGACCCCGAGCGGATCGCGATCGATCGCCGCGCGCAGGAAATCCGCCACGATACGCTGCATCGGTGTCATGACGTAGTTGTCAAAAAAGCGATCCATCATGCGAACTTCGAGCGCACCCGCAAAGTCTGCGGGAATCAGTTGAACGGTGCCCGGATGACGGGCCGCGAGGTGTTCGATAATGACGCTCGATTCCACATAAGTTCGGCCCGCGTCGAGAAGCACCGGGAATTTCTTGAGAGGCCAAAGCGCGGTCAATTCGCTCATTGCGGCCGGGTCCTCCGGGCCGATTTTGCGATAGATGAAGTCCGTGCCATTTTCATACAGCGCGATCAACACTTTCTGGCAGTAAGACGCAAACGGATGCGCAAATAACGACGGCTTCATGAGTACCTCCGGATGGCGAAACGATACGAGCTTTGCACCACGCGGGACAAGCTGAATTTGATCGACTAAGATTCGTTGCCATGACAAAACCGAGTGCGCCCTTGGACGGCTTGACCGTCCTCGATTTTTCCCATGCCCTGGCCGGCCCCTATTGCACCATGCTGATGGCAGCCTACGGCGCCAAAGTGATCAAGGTCGAGGGTCCCGAGGGGGATATCGGGCGCACGTGGGGACCACCGTTCAATGGTGTGGACGCTTCTTATTTTGTGGGCCTCAACAGCGGTAAACAAAGTCTTGCCATCGACTTGAAGACGCCCGAGGGGCTTGCGGTCTGCCGAAAATTAGCCTCTCAGGCCGATATCGTGGTCGAGAATTTCAGACCCGGCACCATGAACCGTCTCGGCCTGGATTATGCGTCGCTGTCCGCGGCAAATCCGCGGCTCATTTACGTATCGATTTCAGGCTACGGGCAGACCGGTCCCAGACGTCTCGAACCGGCGATGGACTTGATCATCCAGTCCGCGTCGGGACTGATGAGTATTACCGGAACCGCCGCGGGCGAAACCGTCAAGACCGGACACTCGATCGCCGATATCACCGCCGGACTCTTCTCTCTGATCGGTACTATGATGGCACTCGAGGCCCGCCACCGAACCGGCCGCGGACAGTTCGTCGACGTCTCGATGATGGACACGGTGATGTCGACCATGCTGCCCAGCTTTGCCCGCTTCTTGGCCTCCGGCATCGTGCCCAAGCCGATGGGGACTTTGTTCGACGGCATCGTTCCTTATCGAAACTTCGTGTGCGCGGACCGGGAAATGACGCTGGCGGTGGCCAGCGACAAGCTGTGGAGGAGCTTTTGCGAGGCGATCGGACGCGCAGAGCTCGGCACTCATCCCGACTATGTCACAAATCCCTTGCGAGTGAAGAACCGCGGTGTCCTCGAGCCGATGCTCGAAGCGATGTTTCGTTCGCAACCCGCCGCGCACTGGGTTGAATTGCTCGCGACACATGGGGTACCCGCCACCGTGGTGCGCAATCTCAAGGAAGTGCTCGAGGACGAGCAAACCGCCGCGCGCAATATGACACCCATTGTTCAGCATGCCGTCGCAGGTCCGATTCGAGTCATCGGCGTGCCCGTTCAATTGTCCGAAACACCGGGGCGCATCGGCAACGCAGCGCCGCTCCTGGGCGCGGACACCGCGGCCATTCTCAAAGCGGTCAACGCCGAGGACGACTAGACCTGCGAGCGGCTCCAGGTCAGACGCTTGGTCACGGCGTAGTTCCACACCGCACCGACCGCAATGCCGCCCAAGGCCGCGACGTACCAAATGCCGGTGACTTCATTGAGGTAAGTCGCAAGACCGACGTTCATGCAGGCCCCCAAGCTGCAGGCGATATTGAAAGACAGCCAGCCGCGCAACCAGCGCAGGCCACGCAGGCGCTTGTCGCGGTAGGTCAGCACATTGTTGACTGCAAAATTAAAAGTCATGGTGCTGACCGTCGCAATGGTCTGTCCCACCAAAAAACTGCTGTCCGCAAAATTGCGCAACAAACTCAAGATGGTGAGGTGAACCGCAACACCCAGCGCCCCCACGATGCAAAACGCGACGAACCGTACCGGCAAGATGTGCCCGAACAGTTTGTCGAGTATCAACATGACGTATTCCCATGCGGTCAGCGAATCGAGCTTGCTGGTGCCGGCATGACGCAGTCGAAAACTGTATGGCAACTCCTTGAAACGCAGCGGCTCAGGCGACGAGGCGAACAGATCCATGAGTATCTTGGTGCCGATATTCGACAACTTGCGCACCGAGCGTTCAAAAACCGGACGGCGCAGCATGAAAAAACCGCTCATTGGATCGGTCAGGGTGTCGGGCACCAGCATGCGACTCAGGCGCATGCCAAACTTGCTCAACCGCACGCGCGCCGCGCCCCAATCGCCCGTGCCGCCGCCGGGGGCATAGCGGCTGCCGACCACCATGTCGGTCTCACCCTGCTTGAGCTCCGCGAGCATATGCGGAAGAAGGCGTTCATCGTGCTGCAAATCGCCGTCGATGACCGCGAGATATGGCGCGGAACTTGCCAGCATGCCCTCGACGCAGGCGGACGATAGGCCGCGGCGGCCCAATCTTTGCACACAGCGAATTCGTGAATCCTTGTGGGCGAGTTGCCGCACCAGGTCCGCGGTCCCGTCGGGCGAGTCGTCGTCTACGTATACCAACTCCCAGGCACAGCCGCGCAGGCAGGCGCCGATGCGTTCCGCCAATTCAACCACGTTATCGCGCTCATTGAAGGTGGGAACGATGATGGAAAGTTCAGGGCCTAGAAGCGTTTCGTCCAACTCGATGACTCATCCCTCGGGTGCCCGAGTATAGTATAAAGCGGCCCGCTGACCTGGTAGGATTGCCGCCCCGCCGAGTCTTTGGATTTGCCGGGGTGTAGCTCAGACTGGTAGAGCGCTACGTTTGGGACGTAGATGTCGCAGGTTCGAATCCTGTCACCCCGACCACTAATTTCAAATTTTTCCACCGTCCTCGGCTACGGTTCCAGGTCCAAAAATCTCACGGTTCCAAAAACGGTTCCGGTTTCGGCGTGGGAAAAGCTTGCGGAATGCCGGCTGTCCTTGGATGCCAACCGACGACATGAATCGTTCTCGCAGGGTGTTGGGCTGTTTCATCTACCAAGCAAATGCCGCCGCTCCCAAATGTTTCGCAGCGCGGTTTATCAATTGAAGCACCGATCGGTCACTCGGTCCATAGAGCCAGCGAGAGTGCCAATGTGCCGTCGCATTAAGCAGATGGTAGCGCTATCATATATGTCTAAGAGGCCAGGGCTGCAACATGAGATGGTTCGCCGTTACCGCTGTCGTATATCTGTTGGCATGTACAACTGCCTGGTCTGAAGATGACACCCGTCTCGACGCTCGAGTCGCGAGCGCGAAGCGGCAGCCACTGGCGCGAGATGTGTCAAGCCCGCCGTATTTGAACACCCACCTTACAGCGGAGGAGAGGGCCACCGATTTGGTAGGCCGTTTGACTCTCGCCGAGAAGGCCACGGAGATGCAGAACAATTCTGCGGCAATACCGAGACTCAATGTCCCCGCATATCAGTGGTGGAGCGAGGCGCTGCATGGAGTCATCAACGACGGTGTCACCGAGTATCCTGAGCCCATCGGATTGGCGGCCAGCTTTGATGCGCCCGCAGTCCACGCGATGGCGGCTCAGATCGGCATCGAGGGGCGGATAAAACACGTGCAAAATGCCCGCGAGGGACACACCGGAATCATGGGCGGGCTGGATTTTTGGTCGCCCAACCTGAATATTTTCCGAGATCCGCGCTGGGGCCGCGGCCAGGAGACCTACGGGGAAGACCCCTTCCTGACCGGACGCATGGGCGTCGCCTATGTGACCGGACTGCAAGGCGACGATCCCCGATACTACCTCGCCATTGCCACCCCCAAGCACTTTGCGGTCCATAGCGGGCCGGAGCCGACGCGGCATTTTGCCGACGTCGATGTCAGCCTTCACGATGAGCTCGATACCTATGAACCCGCATTTCGTGCGGCTGTCGTCGAAGGCCACGCTGCTTCAGTTATGTGTGCGTACAACGCCATCAATGGCGAGCCGGCATGCGCCAACCGGCACCTGCTGCAGGAGCAGCTGCGCGGCCGGTGGGGCTTCACCGGGTACGTGGTCTCTGACTGCGATGCGGTTCGAGACATCGCCGCCAGTCATCGTTACCGCGTCACACAGGCGCAGGGCGTGGCCATATCCGTAATCCGAGGCATGGACAACGAATGCGTCACCTTCGCCTCGAGATTCGGCGAGCCTGTCGACAAGGCCTATGTGGACGCTGTGCAGCAGGGATATCTGCCGGAAGCCAAACTCGACGTGGCGCTGATCCGCCTGTTCGCGGCTCGAATCAAGTTGGGCATGTTCGACCCGGCGGGAATGGTTCCCTATGCGGCGATCGACGAGAAAGAGCTGGATAGCTCTGAGCATCGTGCCCACGCGCTCAAGCTTGCCAACGAGTCCATGGTATTGCTGAAGAATGACGGCATCCTCCCCATCAAAAGCACCACACAAAATATCGTGGTGGTCGGTCCGCTTGCCAGCCAAACCAAGGTGCTGCTCGGCAACTATTCGGGAAGGCCGACCCACAGCGTCTCCATCCTCGACGGTCTGAAGAAGGAATTTCCAACTGCCAAGATCACTTTCGTTCCGGGAATCCAGTTTCTGCGCAACGACGGCGAGCCGGTCGCGGACTCCATGCTCAGCACTCCGGGCGGACAGACTGGCCTGAGGGCGAAATACGGTGAGCCGACAGGTGGTTTTGATATCGCCTCTGAGAAAGCGCTCGTCACCAGGACCGAAACCAACATCAATCTTTCCCGCTCCAGCCTGCCTTCGCTGCTCGCGGGAAAAAAGATTGTCACCGTGGAATGGAGCGGTTCGATCGCTGCGCCGGAAACCGGTGACTATCTACTCGGCATGCGCGGCGTCGGCATTGCCGACCTAACTATCGATGGCAAGCGGGTCGCAAACCTGGTGGCTTACGATGACGCGGAGGCGGCCACGGGCCGCGTTCATTTCGTCCAGGGGCAGAAAGCCGCAATCACCGTGCATTACCGCAGCATGCCCAATGCAGCGCGACTCCAGCTCATCTGGGCAAGGGTGGATGACGATGTCTCTTCCGACGCCCTCGCAGCCGCCCGCGGAGCAGACCTGGTGGTCGCTGTCGTCGGCATCACCAGCAGGCTTGAGGGCGAGGAAATGCCAGTCTCGATTCCCGGGTTTTTGGGCGGAGATCGAACCAGCATTGATCTGCCCCAACCGGAGGAAGCGCTTATTGAAGCGATCGCCGGCACCGGCAAGCCCCTGGCCGTGGTCCTTCTGAATGGCAGTGCGCTAGCGGTCAACTGGATGAACAGCCATGCCAATGCCATTCTTGAAGCATGGTATCCGGGCGAGGAGGGCGGGACGGCCGTGGCAAAAACGCTGAGCGGTGAAAACAATCCGGCCGGCCGGCTGCCGGTAACCTTCTACACCGGCGTTGAACAGCTGCCTCACTTTGAAGATTACGGAATGGCCAACCGGACCTATCGCTATTTCGAGGACAAGCCGCTTTATCCATTCGGATACGGGTTGAGCTATACCACCTTCAGCTACAGTGGCCTTGTCATTCCCACGCGCCCCGTGGCGGCGGGACAGTCAGTCAACGCAGAAGTGACGGTCACCAACACGGGCAAGCTGGCAGGAGACGAGGTCGTTCAACTTTATCTTAAGTTCCCCCCGATCAAGGGGGCGCCGCTCGTCGCTCTTCGCGGTTTCGAGCGCGTCCATCTCGAGCCCGGTGCAAGTCGGCAGGTTCATTTTGAGTTGAAGAGCCGTGATTTGGGAATGGTCACCGAGGCCGGCAATCCGATCGTTGCCTCGGGGGACTATCGAGTCAGCATCGGCGGAGGTCAACCGGATATCACTGCTGCCCTCGTGAGCGGGAAGTTCAGCATCGATGGGCAGATCGCCTTGGCCGAATAGCGGATCGCGGCTGAGGTGGCATCGTTCCTGTTGAAGACAGTGCGGGCCTTCGAATCCTGTCACCCCGACCGCTTCAGCGCATGATATACGCGACAATATTGTTCGCAGCCTCCTCGGCCGAGGTCTGCATGGTATTGATGCGAATTTCCGGCTGCTCCGGCGGTTCGTAAGGGGAGTCGATTCCCGTAAAGTGCTGCAGCTGACCCGCGCGCGCCTTTTTGTAGAGCCCCTTCACATCGCGCTGTTCGGCGACTTCGAGCGGGGTTTCAACATAAATTTCGATGAACTCACCCGGCAGCGTCATTTCGCGCACCATGCGCCGCTCGGCGCGGAACGGTGAAATGAACGCTGTCAACACGATCAGTCCCGCGTCCGTCATGAGCTTGGCAACTTCGCCGATGCGCCGGATGTTTTCGACACGGTCTGCGTCGGTGAAGCCCAAATCCCTGTTGAGCCCATGGCGGATATTGTCGCCGTCCAACAGAAAGCTGTGCCTGCCGAGGGCATGGAGTTTTTTCTGCACCAGATTGGCAATGCTGGATTTTCCCGCGCCGCTCAAGCCCGTGAACCACAACAGTCGTGCCCGTTGGTGTTTCAAACGGGCGTGCGCGTCGCGATCGACGTCAAGCGCTTGCCAATGCACATTGCTGGAGCGGCGCAACGCAAAGTGCAGCATCCCCGCAGCGACCGTCGCGTTGCTGATTTTATCGATCAGAATGAAGCCGCCAAGTTCGCGGCTCTTCTCGTAAGGTTCGAACACCAGGGGTTTGTCGGTGGACAGATTCGCGACGCCGATGGCGTTGAGGCTCAGCGTTTTCGCGGCGAGCCGCTCCATCGAGTTGACGTTGATCTGATACTTCGGACTGTGCACGCTTGCCGTCACGAGTTGCGTCGCAAGCTTCAGCCAGTAAGGCCGGCCCGGCAGCATTTCCTCGTCGGCCATCCAGACCAAGGTCGCCTCGAACTGATCCGCGATCTCGGGTGGATCCTCCGAGGCGGCCAGCACGTCGCCGCGGCTGCAGTCCACCTCGTCGGCCAGGGTGATTGTGACGGACTGTCCCGCGACCGCCTCCTGAAGATCCGCGCCCAATGTGACCACTTTGGAGACCGTCGATGTTCTGCCCGATGGCAGCACACGCACCGCGTCACCAGGTCGAACTCTTCCATGCGAAATGAGTCCCGCGAAACCCCGGAAATCGAGATTCGGACGATTGACCCACTGAACGGGCATGCGAAACGGCCGCTGCTGTGCGTCCGTGGCGTCGATCTCGACGGTCTCAAGGTGCGAAATCAGCGAAGGACCTTCGTACCAGCTCGTATTGCCGGACGAGGAAGTGATGTTGTCTCCCGCAAGGCTTGAAATTGGAATTGCGACAAAGTCGCGGATGCCGATGCTGGTTGCGAAGCTGCGATAATCGGCTGCGATCGAATCGAATGTTGCCTGCGCGTAGTTCACCAGATCCATTTTATTGACCGCCAGCACGATGCTCTTGATGCCGAGCAGATGAGCCAGGTAGCTGTGCCGCCGCGTCTGCGTCAACACGCCTTTGCGCGCATCGACGAGGATTACCGCCAGATCCGCAGTCGAAGCGCCCGTGACCATGTTGCGGGTGTATTGCTCGTGGCCGGGTGTATCGGCGACGATAAATTTGCGCTTCTCGGTGGCAAAGTAACGGTAGGCCACGTCGATGGTGATTCCCTGTTCGCGCTCGGCGGCGAGTCCGTCGACCAACAGGGCAAAATCGATATTGCGGCCCTGCGTCCCGATCCGTGTGCTGTCGGCTTTCAACGCGGCAAGTTGATCCTCGAAGATCATCTTGCTGTCATAAAGAAGCCGCCCAATGAGTGTCGACTTGCCGTCATCCACCGAGCCGCAAGTGATGAATCGCAACAGCGATTTGTACTGATGCTTGAGCAGATAGGCTTCGATATCTTGCGCAATCAAGTCGTGCGCCCGGTAGGAGGATTGTGCGGGGACGCCGGTCATCAAAAATACCCAGCCTGCTTCTTCAGCTCCATTGAAGCGCTTTGATCGTGATCGATCGCGCGGCCTTGCCGTTCCGAGGTGGTCGTCAAAAGCATTTCCTGAATGATTTCGGGCACGGTTTTGGCCCGGCTCTCGACTGCTCCGGTGAGCGGGTAGCAACCGAGTGTGCGAAAGCGGATCGATCGCTGCCTTGGTATCTCGCCGGGATGCAGACGAAAACGCTCGTCATCGACCATGAGCAGGAGCCCATCGCGTTCAACGGTTGGCCGGGGCGCGGCGAAATACAGGGGCACTATCGCGATGTTCTCCAGGAAGATGTACTGCCAGATGTCGAGCTCTGTCCAATTCGAGAGCGGGAAAACCCGGATGCTCTCCCCCTTGCTCTTGCGGGAATTATAAATATTCCACAGCTCCGGACGCTGATTCTTCGGGTCCCAGCGATGATTGGCGCTGCGGAACGAGAATATGCGCTCCTTGGCGCGGGACTTTTCCTCATCGCGGCGCGCACCGCCGAATGCCACGTCAAACCCGTGCTGCGTCAACGCCTGCTTCAGTCCTTCCGTCTTCCACAGATCGGTATGCAAGCTGCCGTGATCGAAGGGGTTGATCCCTCGGGCTTCGGCGTCCGGATTCCGGTGCACGATGAGCGGCATTCCGCTGTTCCTGGCGACCGCGTCCCGCATTTCGTACATGGCGCGAAACTTCCAGCTGGTATCCACGTGCAGGAGAGGAAAGGGCGGGACGGCCGGATGAAACGCCTTGAGGGCGAGATGCAGCATCACCGCGCTGTCCTTGCCGGCCGAATACAACATGACGGGTTTTTCGTTCTCCGAAATGACTTCACGCATGATGTGAATGCTTTCGGATTCGAGGCGTTGCAAATGAGTCAGGGTAGCCGAGTCATTCGGCGCCGATGGCTTGTTCATCCCGCACAAAGTACGCGGCCACGTGCGCAGACGTCAAGCCAAGCGCCAATATGCAAAATCAACTGCGACACAAGGGCAACTAAAAGGTTGCGCAAAAACGGTTATTGATGCAATATGCATCCAGGAGGTTGCATATGAACTCATCGACCGATCGCATCGAAAGAAAGGTACTCATCCACGCACCGCGAGCCCGCGTGTGGCGCGCTTTGTCCGACGCCGCGGAGTTCGGCGACTGGTTCGGGGTCAATTTCAAAGGCAAGTCTTTCGTGGCCGGAAAGCATATTCAGGGAAAGATCACCTATCCAGGGTACGAGCATTTGAATATGGATGTGCTCATCGAGCGGATTGTTCCGGAGCAATTTCTTTCCTGGCGCTGGCATCCGGCGGCCATCGATCCCAAGGTTGATTATTCTCACGAGCCTACGTCCCTGGTCGAGTTCGAGCTCAAGGAAGCCGAGGGCGGTACGATGCTCACGGTGATCGAATCGGGGTTGGATCAGATACCTCTGGCGCGCCGCGCAGACGTGTTCCGCTTGAATAGCTCGGGGTGGGATCAACAGATGGAGAACATCAAAAAGCATGTCGCCAAGACGTAAGGCGGCGGTCAGACCCAAGCCGCTGCAGAATTTCGCTCCGGTATTCGCGGCCCTGGGCGATGAGATTCGGCTCGCGCTGGTGGCAGCGCTGTGCGTCGGCGGGGCCATGTCGATCACCCAGCTGACATCCGGTAAGGAAATTTCCCGGCAGGCGGTCACGAAGCACTTAGGGGTGCTGGCCGCAGCGGGGCTGGTGCGCGACGTCAAGGTCGGGCGAGAACGGCTATGGGAATTCGAACCTGCCCCGCTGGACGAGGCGCGGCGCACATTGGAAGTGATCGGCCAGCAGTGGGACCATGCTCTCGCGAAGTTGAAGTTCGCCGTGGAGAGCAATCCTGGCTGACGCCCGAGGGCGCTTCAAAACGCGGCAAACTCCTATATAATCCGCGCGCACTTCCGATTCGGTTTGTTAGGGTACCCGAGCATCGGCCTGAAAGATTACGTTTGGCGCTGTAACTTGTTGATTTTTAAGGCGCCCGTAGCTCAACCGGATAGAGCACCGGCCTTCTAAGCCGGCGGTTGCAGGTTCGATTCCTGCCGGGCGCGCCATCTGAATGTCGGACGTTCGACGATGGTGGACGTAGCTCAGTTGGTAGAGCCCCGGATTGTGATTCCGGCCGTCGCGGGTTCGAGTCCCGTCGTCCACCCCACCTTCGATGGGTGCGAGTCGAGCGGTGCGCTGTTTGGAAAAAGTTTTGGGCCGTTAGCTCAGCTGGTAGAGCAGTTGACTCTTAATCAATTGGTCGTAGGTTCGATCCCT
>CAVRHU010000009.1:0-18758 GCA_963721095.1 uncultured Gammaproteobacteria bacterium
ACGACAACACCAAGGACCTCGCCGAGATTCCCGACAACATCAAGGAAAAGCTCGACATCCGCTCGGTGAAGTGGATCGACGAGGTGCTGCAGGTCGCCTTGACGCAATGCCGGCGCCGCTCGGGCCGCCCGTGGATCCGGTGAAGCCGCCGGAAGCGATGGCCGGGGAGAAGAAGCGGCGAGCCGCGCGGGTCAAGAGCCAGGTGCGGGCGCACTAACGCCGGCCCCGGGGACCGACGCGGGTGCCCCCGGAAGCGGACGATGGAAGGTGTGCCATCTATATTCCTACGCACGCGTTGGCCGAACTCGGCGAGGCCTGCCATAGCAATCGAGTCACGCTCGACCTGCCATTTCGAAGAATGGGCACGGGCCGCGTTCGCGAGCGGCAAATATCACGAAGCACAATTGACCGCGGAAATAGTGTCCGCAGCCCAACGGCTCTACTCGATTCCCGAGCGCGGCGACCGGCTGATAGCAGCCACTGCGATCGTTTTGGACTTGCCTCTAATCACGTGGGATCCTGAGATTCAGAGAGCCGCCGGCGTCGAGTGCATTTGGTAGCGCCCAATTGCCAAGGTCTTTGGGCTCGCGTAGACTTCCGCGCCTCTTCCAGGGGGTGCTTAGCTCAGCTGGTAGAGCATCGCCTTTACACGGCGAGGGTCGGGGGTTCGATCCCCTCAGCACCCACCAACAGCGGAGTGGTAGTTCAGCTGGTTAGAATACCGGCCTGTCACGCCGGGGGTCGCGGGTTCGAGTCCCGTCCACTCCGCCATTTCCTGAAGCAGTCCTGCGCGAGCCACTTGGCCGCGCTGAAGGTGACGCGGTAGGTTAGGAAAGAGGTTTGGGAACATGCTGCAAAGTATTCATGACAAGTTAAAAGGATGGGTGGCCGGCGTGGTGCTGGGCGCCATCGCTCTGGTGTTCGTTTTTTGGGGCATCAATTGGACCTTAAGTGCACCGACTTACGCGGCCAAGGTGAATGGCACGGAGATCTCCGGCAACGAAGTGCGCCAGGCCTATCAGCAGCAGTTGGCGCAGATCGAGCGTCAGAGCAGTGCTCCTCTCGACGACGCCATGCGCAATGAAATCAAGCAGCGGGTACTCGAACAATACGTGGCGAGCGAGGCATTGGTCACTCGTGAAGATAAGTTAGGCTACCGGGTCAGCGATACCGAGTTGCTCGCGGAGATGGCGAAGGTGCCGGCGCTGCAGGTGGACGGAAAATTCGACTACGCGCACGCATTGGCGGTGTTGAATGCGCAAGGCCGTTCGCCGGCCGAAATCGAAGAATTATTCCGGCACGATGCGAAGCTGCGGCAACTCGATAGCGCGCTCAATGCCTCGAGTTTTGCGACGGCGACCGAAATGAAGGAGTTTCGCGCACTGACGCGCCAGCAGCGCGAGCTCGCGTGGCTGACCGTATCGGCCGCAAAGTATGCGGCCGGCGCCACGCCCGATGATGCGGCCGTCAAGGCGTACTACGACGCGCACAAAGCCGACTATATGACGCCCGAGACGGTCAATCTGCGCTACGTCGAATTGAGCCTGGATCAGATGGCCGCCAAAGTCACGGTCGATGACGCGCAACTCAAGGCCTATTACGACGAGCAAAAGGCCAAAACCCCGGAACGCTTCGTGCAGCCCGAGCAACGCCGGGTGAGCCACATTCTGTTGGCGGTCAACGATCCGAAAGACGATGCCGCGGTCAAGGCCAAGGCGGAAGGGATTTTGAAGCGGGCTGAAGGGGGCGAGGACTTTGCGAAGCTGGCCAAGGAATTCTCGCAAGATCCGGGCTCCGCCGCGCAGGGTGGTGATTTGGGTTGGTCGGAACGCAAGGTATTCGTGGGCCCCTTCGCGGACGCGGCTTTCAGCATGAAAGTCGACGAGATCCGCGGGCCCATAAAAACGCAGTTCGGGTATCACATTTTAAAGCTCGACGGCATTCAGCCGTCGACCGTGAAGACCTTTGAACAGGCCAAGGCGGAACTCGAAACCGAATACAAGCGCAATGAAGCCGACAAGCAGTTCAACACGGCTCAGGACAGTCTCGCGGACGCGGCCCTGCAAAATGCCACCGACATCGATGTGGTCGCAAAGAAAGCCGGATTGACCGTTCAGGATGTGCCGAATTTCACCCGCAGCGACGGCGGCGGGGCGCTCGGCAAAGTGCCGGCGGTGATCGACGCTGCCTTCAGTCCAGAAGTCCTCGACGGCCATTTGAGCTCTCTGGTCGAGGTGGAAAAAGGCCGCGGTGTGGTTCTGCGTGCCACCGATCATAAGCTGCCCCAGCAGAAGCCGCTCGAAGCTGTACGCACCGATGTGATCGCAGCCTGGAAGAAGCAGCGCGGGGTGGAACTTGCCTCGGCCGCCGCTGCCGATGCGGTCAAGCGCTTGAAAGGCGGCGAGAGCTGGGACGCGGTCGCGAAGAGCTTGGGTGCGAGCGTCCAAGCACCGAAATTCGTCGCGCGCTCCGATCAGGAGGTCCCCATGGAAGTGCGCGTGACGGCATTCAGAGCGCCGAAGCCGGGACAGAAACCGGTTTACGAGACCATGAGCTTGGGCGATGGCGATGCGGGCGTACTGGCTTTGAGCGCGGTGCGCGAAGATCCGAACGCGGCGAGCGGCCGGGATGTGGCCATGCGACAGCAATATGCGGCGCAAATCGCTTCGGCAGAGGCGCAGAGCTACGCCGCCGCGGCGCGTGCCGATGCCAGCATCACACTGAATCCCAAGGCGATTGACTAGGGCTCGGGCGCCTGTCCGAGCCTTCCTCGTGGCCGCGAATTGAGCGATCTACTGCACCAATTTTCGGATTGGTATCTATCGGTGATCGGCCAGGGGGGCTATTGGCTCATCGCGGGATTGATGGCGCTCGAAAGCACTTTCGTGCCCATCCCGAGCGAGATGATCATTCCGCCGGCAGCCTATCTTGCGCATACCCAGGGGCAAATGTCCCTGCCGGGAATTATCCTGGCCGGAACTGCCGGGTCCTGGATCGGCGCAGTTTCGATGTATTGGGCAGCGCGCCTGTTGGGAAGGCCGCTCGTCCTGCGCTTTGGCCGCTACATCTGGATTTCGCCCGCAAAAATCGAACTGGCCGAACGCTGGGCCGCCCGCTATGAATCGGCCGGGGTGTTTTTCTCCCGGCTCCTGCCGGTGATTCGCCATTTGATCGGGATTCCGGTTGGAATTCTACGCATGGACTTTCGCTGGTATGCGCTGGCAACACTGGCCGGATCGCTGCTGTGGTGCTCGGTGCTCGCCTGGCTGGGGAAAACTGTCGGCCAACATCCGGAGCTTCTGACCGGCTCACTGCACCGCTTTTTCGCGCTGGTTCTGGCCGCTGCGGTGGTACTGGCCGCCCTTTACTACTTTTTCGTGCAAAGACCGGCCGCGAAGCGCTAGCGGCTAATCCCTAAAGCGTGCTTGCCTTAAGTTCGTTCAACCGATTGCGGTTCGTATCTTTAATCCCTTGGAATCTCTGCAATAAGGAGTAGTATCGAAAAGTAGTACCTATTGATACTTAGAGTCTAGTGGCAACATCGCTCAAAATAGACGACAAGCTAAAAAAACGTGTGCAGCAACTTGCCCAGCAACGTCAGCGCTCCCCCCACTGGATCATGCGCGAGGCGATTGAGCAATATGTTAATCGCGAGGAAGCCCGGGAGAGCTTTAAACAGGAAGCCATGGCGTCCTGGACGGCTTATCAAGAAACTGGCCGGCATCTCACCGGGGAGGAGGTGCGTGCATGGCTCCATACCTGGGGAACAGAGGCTGAGACCGCCGTACCTCCGTGCCGCGAGTAATCGTCACCGAGGGAACAGCACTCGGCTTGGAACGCTGCCGCCAATTCTTGGTAACCAAAAATCCGCAGGCGGCCAAGCGCGCCGGCCAAACCATTGAACGTGTATTCTTCCTTTTGGAAACCAGCCCTGAGATGGGTCGACCGTTTGCGGAGTTATCGGAGCTGCGGGAACTCATTATCGCCTTTGGGGATTCGGGGTACGTTGCGCTGTACCGCCATGACCGAGCTAGTAACGCAGTTTACATCCTTGCTTTCAGGCATCAGAAGGAAGCGGGCTATTAGACACGAGGTCGCATGACTCGGCCACGAATATGCGGGTCCGCTGCTTCGCGCTGAAGTCCGCGCAGAACTTGCCGCCTTGGAGCGATACGAAGCGAAGCACGGCTCCTTCCCAGAGCTGGTGCGCGCCCACTACGAGCGCGACGATGGCGCAGTTTGACGAACTGCCGGGCGATCAAGGGCTCGCGCGGCCGGCCGGAGGAGGAGCCCCCACGGGGAACTTGGCGAAGATCGCCGCCGTGGCCAAGTCGATCTTTTGCACCGCCTGCGGTCCCGACAGCTCGTACACGTTTTGGCTGGCGCTGGCATGCCAGATCGGCTTGTGCGATTTCGCGTCGAATAGATCCACCGAGATGCGCGTTTCATTGTCGACCCACGGACCGTCATAGCCCCAACCGCCAGCGAAGCCCCAGCCGCGCCGATAGCCGCCGAAGCCCCACCCGGCGCCGTAGTAGCCGCCGTAGTAGCCGTCGAACACCTGACGCGAGCCCATCGCATAACCGACCACACAGTCGGCTGCCGCGCGATCAACGAGCTGGATACCGCGGTTGGTCATGTTGACCTGAATCGCCTGGCGCAGGCGCTCGGCATTCAAGGGATTGGCATACGCCGCGGGCTGGTCGGCATTGGCGACATGCTCGTTGGCGAAGGCGTAGGTATGGCAAATGGATGCCGACATATCGCGGGCATAGTCGGTCCGGACCGCGACGGTGTTGCAGGCGCCCAAACTTAGGGCCCCGAGACCGGCGAGCGCTGCAACCCAACTCCGATTTAACATGCGACACCCCTTTAACAACTCAACCTGCCTTAACGTTAGATCCCTGCGGCGGTTGACAAGTTCTATGCCCCATCTCCATCTGATGGAAAACTCATGCCCACGGTGTGAAAACCGCCATCCACGTAGAGTACTTCGCCGCTGATGCCGCCGGCCAGGTCCGAACAGAGAAACGCTGCCGCGTTGCCCACATCGTCGATGGTGACGTTTCGGCGGATGGGGGCGGTCGCCGCCACGTGGCTGAGCATTTTACGCAGACCCGGAATGCCCGCCGCCGATAGTGTCTTGATAGGTCCGGCCGAGATCGCATTGACGCGAATGCCCTGGGGCCCCAAGTCGGCTGCCAAAAAGCGCACGTTGGCTTCGAGACTCGCTTTGGCCAACCCCATGACGTTGTAGCCGGGAATCGAGCGCACCGCACCCAAGTAGCTCAAGGCGACGATGGAGCCGGCGCGCCCCTGCATGAAAGGCTGCGCGGCGCGCGCCAGGGCGGTCAAGCTGTAGCTGGAAATATCGTGCGCCACTTTGAATGCTTCTCGCGAAGTGGCGCTCAGGAAATCGCCGGTGAGTGCCTCGCGCGAAGCGAACGCGACGGCATGCACCAAAATATCAAAGGAGGGCCAACGACTCTTAAGATAGGCAAAGCCCTTGTCGATGTCCGCATCGCCGCCGACATCCATGACAAAGGTGATGTCGGATCCCAATTGTTTGGCCAACGGTACGACCCGATCGGTCATGCGCTCGATATGCGCAAAGGCGAGTTCGGCGCCCTCGCGATGCATGGCCTGTGCGATACCCCACGCGATCGAACGATCCGTGGCGAGGCCCACGATCAATGCGCGCTTGCCGCTCAGAAAACCCATTATTTTTGTTACCCCTGTTGCCGGCTCGAATCTACATACATTACCAGGCGTTGTCCGGCCTTTATTTGATGATGCTCATTCAAGCCGTTCCAGCTCTTCAGCTGGGTGATCGACACCTGAAACTGGTGTGAAATGCTATACACGGTATCGCCGCTTCGGACCGTATAGAGCACGCGGTGTCCTGCCACCACGCCCTCATCGCGGAAGCGGCGCGCGCTCGCCTTGATCACCAACCGCTGACCCTTCACCAGCGTGTCCGAAGCCCCCATATTGTTGAGCCGCGCGAGCGTGCTCACCGGCATGCCGTGACGGCGGGCAATGGAACTCAAGGTCTCGCCGGCACGAACTCGATAAACGATCTGGCGCTGGCGGCGGCCGCCGACGTTGGTCTCCGGCCGATCGACGCGCGCGGCGGCGAGCAACACCTTGTCGGTCAATTCGCCGCTGATTTCAGGAATCTTCAAGGTCTCCCCGGCAGTGACTTTGCCGCCCTTCAGATCGTTGATCTTCACAATCACGGCGGTTGAGGTGCCGTATTGCTTGGCGATCATCGCCAGCGTTTCCTTGCGCGTGACTTCGTGGCTGGCGAAGCGCACGCGATCGTCGGGTCCCAGGGTTTTCAGGGCCGCATCAAAGGCGTCGGCATTGTCGATCGGGACCAACATGCGATGCGGACCATCCGGATCGGTCGCCCAGCGGTTATAGCCCGGATTCAGCGCGACCAGTTCATCGTAGCTCGTGCCGGCGAGCTGCGCGGCGATTTTCAAGTCGATTTGGGAATCCGTGTCGATGACGGCGAAGTAGGGCTCGTTCGGTATCACCGCGAATTCCATCCCGTAGCGTTCCGGCTCCGCCATCAAGCGCTTCAGTGCGAGGAGCTTCGGCACGTAGGCGCGAGTCTCCGCGGGCAACCGCAGATGCCAGAAATCGGTCGGCTTGCCGTGGGCACGGTTGTAATCCAACTCGCGCTGCACGCTGTTTTCACCGACGTTGTAGGCTGCAATCGCGAGCAGCCAGTCGCCGTCGAATTGGTCATGCAGCGCCTGCAAATAGTCGAGCGCCGCGCGGGTGGATTCGATCACGTCGCGCCGGCCGTCGTACCACCAATCCCGCTTCAAGCCAAAGCGCGCGCCCGTGTCCGGAATGAACTGCCACAACCCGGCAGCGCGGCTGCGCGAGTAGGCGAAGGGTTCATAGGCGCTCTCGACCACCGGTAGCAGCGCAAATTCCAGCGGCATGCCGCGCGCTTCGACCTCGGTAATGATGTGGTACATGTAGCGCTGGCCGCGCTGAAATACGCGCTCCAGATAGTCGGGGTTGTGCTCAAACCAGGCGAGCTGCACGTCGATCGCGGGCTCCTGAACTTCATCGAAGGCGAAGCCGGCGCGCATCCGATCGAATAAATCGTCGTAGTCCTCGCCGTTGTGATGCTGCCATTCGCGCGGCATGCTGATGGAGGGGGCCACGGCGGCCGGACCCGTGTCGGCCGGTGCGATCGGCGTCTCCGCCGGCGGCGGGGCGGTCAGCACGATCGGTTCGCGCTGGGGTGGTGCGGTCGGCTGATGCGCGCAGGCACTCAGGCACAACGCGATGCAGCCGAATAAATAGTGTCGGTGGGTCGGTGCCATGCGCAAGTCCGCTAGCGGAAAGCATCCTTCCAGGCGCGCAACGCCCCAAAAACCTCGAAGGGTCTAGGAAGAGACTTGCCGGCGTGCGCCTCGGCGGCGGATGCGCACGCTGGATTTGTCGCAGCGCAAAAAAGGGTTGACCTTGATTTCGAGGCTCATGGTCGACGGGAGACTGGGGTCGCCCGAAGCGCGGATACGATTCACGCTCTCCTGGTAGTCCAGGGCCGCGGCATTGCTGGGCTCGACCGTGAGGGCAAAGCGTAGGTTGGCGGCGGTGTACTCGTGGCCGCAAAACACTTGCGTCTCGGGCGGCAGGTCCCGTAATCGATTCAACGATGCATTCATCTGCTCAGGATTACCTTCAAACATCCGGCCACAGCCCGCGCTGAACAGCGTGTCGCCGCAAAAAAGCGCGCCATGGCCCCAAAATGCGATGTGGCTCACCGTATGCCCGGGCACCTGTAAAATCTCGAATCCAAGTCCCAACTCCGGCAACTCGCAACGCTCGCCGCCGTGGACCGTGCGGGTTTTTGTGCCAATGCGCTCATCGTCGGGGCCAATCACGGGGATTTTGCCGAGGCGCAGGAGCTCGGGGACGCCGCCGATGTGATCCGGATGATGATGTGTCAGTAAAATGGCCGCGAGCTTAAGATTCCCGCGCTTAAGATGCGCGATCACCGGTTCGGCTTCGCCCGGATCGACCGCAACCACCTGGGCGGGCGCGGTCGGCGACTCGATCAGCCAGATGTAGTTATCGGAGAATGCGCGCACCGGGCGCACGTTAAGATGAGTTGCGAGGTTTGACATTTTGCGGGCGTATTTAACCTGTAACATTAGAACTTCGCTAGTGTTTTCAAGAAGGAGTGCGGGTTGGAATCTACGGGAAGCACCGCGTTGGATGACTGGTTCGGGGGACCCTTGGGGGCGCGCGTGTTGCGCGACGAGGCCGCGCTCGCAACCATGGCGCTCGATACGGTATTTGGCTTCGAACTCTTGCAAGTGGGCGCGTGGGGACCGGCGCGTCATTTGCTCGCCGGTGCGCGTACTCAGCACACGACGCTGGTGGCACCCGAGCTCACGCCCGGCGTGACGCTTTGCGCCCCGCTCGACACGCTGCCCTTCAGGTCCGATTCCATCGATGCGATTTTGCTGCCGCATACACTCGAGCTGGTCGAGGACCCCTACGCGGTCCTGCGCGAGGCCGAGCGGGTGCTCACCGGCGAGGGATGCCTGATGATTTGCGGCTTCAACCCTTTCAGCGGTTGGGGCGCCCGGCGCATGTTCGGCCGATCCTTGGGCCGTCCGGCATTTCCCCCGCACACGCAGCGCATGCTCTCCGAACGTCGACTGCGCGACTGGGTGGCGCTGCTCGGCTTCGATGTCGACAGCGTCCACGGCTACCTGGGGTTTTTACCCATGAAGGGAAGTTTGAGCGAGGTACACCCTCGGCGATCGCTGACGGCGGGCGCCTACCTGCTCAAGGCGCGCAAGCGCGTGTCGACCTTGACCCTGATCCGGCCGCGGCGGCGGGTACGCCAGCGCGTTCTGGTCGGCGCCGCGGAACCGACCAACAAGGTCAGGCCGTGACGGAAGTCGAGATCTATACCGACGGCGCCTGCCGCGGCAATCCGGGACCTGGGGGCTGGGCGGCGCTGCTGGTTTTTGGCACTGAGCGCAAGGAAGTTTCGGGATTCGAAGCCGCGACCACCAACAATCGCATGGAACTGAGCGCGGCCATCGGCGGGTTGGGTGCCTTGAAACGGCGCTGCGCCGTCAAGCTCTACACGGATTCGAAGTATGTGCTGCAAGGCATCACCGAGTGGCTGCCGGACTGGAAGGCACGCGGTTGGCGCACGGCGGCGCGCCAGCCGGTCAAGAATCAAGACCTGTGGGAGCGGTTGGATGCGGCCGCTGCGAGTCAGGATATTCAGTGGATTTGGGTGAAGGGGCATTCGGGACATGATGGCAATGAGTACGTTGACAGGCTCGCCAACGAAGCGATCGATCGCATGTTGGCCGTGCGGTAGATTTTAGAATGCGGCAAGTCGTTCTCGATACGGAAACCACGGGGCTCGAGGTTGAGCAAGAGCACCGCATCATCGAAATCGGTTGCGTGGAGCTGTTCAACCGCCGCCTGACGGGCCGGTCCTTCCATCAGTATTTGAACCCGGAGCGCGAGATCGATGAAGGCGCGGTTCAGGTGCATGGGCTGACGCGGGAGCGTCTGGCCAAAGAACCGACTTTCTCGCATGTGCATGGGGAGTTCCTGGAGTTCATCCGCGACGCCGAACTCATCATCCACAATGCGCCGTTCGATGTGGCTTTCTTGAACGCGGAACTGGCACGCATCGCCTTCGAGCGGCGCGTATCCGACCTGTGCCGAGTTCTGGACACCCTGGCGCTCGCACGGCAAATGCATCCCGGGCAACGCAACAGCTTGGATGCGCTGTGCAAGCGCTATTCAGTCGACAATTCGCACCGCGAGTATCACGGCGCGTTGCTCGACGCGCGCATCCTCGCCGAAGTGTACCTGGCGATGACGGGCGGGCAGGGGAGCCTGACGTTGAGCGCCGAGTCCGACACGATTCGCGCCCGCGCGCGCCAAGCCGCGCCCATGCGATCGACGAGCGGCATTCGGATCGTCGTCGTGCAGGCCACCGAGGAAGAGAGCGCGGCCCACGAGCACATCCTGGCGCTGCTCGACAAGGCGTCGTCCGGTAAAACGGTGTGGCGAACGCTGTGAAGCTGCTCGTGACCGGTGCCGCCGGTTTTATCGGCTATCACACGGCGAAGCTGCTGCTCGAGCGGGGCGATCAAGTCGTCGGGCTCGACAATCTCAACGACTACTACGATCCTGCCCTGAAAACCGCGCGGCTCGATATCTTAAAGTCCTATGAGCGCTTCCAGTTCATCAAGGCTGACCTGGCGGATCGCAATGCGATGCAAGCTGTGTTCCGCGCCCATCAATTTCAGCGGGTGGTGCACCTGGGCGCGCAGGCCGGCGTGCGCTACTCGGTCGAAAATCCGCACGCCTATGTGCAGAGCAATATCGTCGGTTTCCTCGAAGTCATCGAAGGATGCCGTCACACGCAGGTCCAACATCTGGTCTATGCGTCCACGAGTTCGGTTTACGGTGCGAACACGCAGATGCCCTTTACCGAACGCCAGGGCGTCGATCACCCGCTGACCCTTTACGCCGCCACCAAGCGATCGAATGAGTTGATGGCCCACAGCTACTCGTCCTTGTACGGACTGCCGACCACGGGGTTGCGATTTTTTACGGTGTATGGTCCTTGGGGACGGCCGGATATGGCGCTGTTTCTGTTCACCAAGAACATACTCGCCGGACTGCCCATCGATGTTTTCAATGAGGGGCATCACCAGCGCGACTTCACCTATGTCGACGACATTGTCAAAGGCGTTGTCGCGGCGGTGGATCATGTGGCGTCGCCGGATCCTCAATTGGGATTCCGCTCACCCCAATCCGAGCACCAGCAACGCCCCGTTTCGGATCTACAACATCGGCAACCAAAAGCCCGTGGCGCTGACGCGCTACATCGACGTTCTCGAACGCCAATTAGGCAAAAAAGCCCGGAAAAATCTGTTGCCGTTGCAATTGGGCGACGTAAAGGATACGTGGGCCGATGTGGAGACGCTGGTGCGCGAGGTTGGCTATCGGCCCTCCACCGATCTGGAAACGGGTGTGAAGCATTTCGTCGAATGGTATCTTGCCTACTTCCACCCGCAATCTTCATGAGTAAACGATCATGAGCGAACTGAATTCCGCGCTGCCGTCCTGGGCGGCCGTGGCGGCACATGCCAAGGACATGGCCAAGGTTCACCTGCGCGATCTCGCCGGTACCGACGCTAAGCGCTGGCAGCAGTGCCATATCGAGCACGACACGTGGCTGCTCGATATCTCGCGCCAGCGCATCACTCAGCAGACCCTGTCGCTGCTTTTGGATCTGGCGCGGGCGGTGAACCTGTCCGATCGCATCGCCGCCATGTTCCGCGGCGATCCGATCAATACCACCGAGAAGCGCGCGGTGCTGCACACCGCATTGCGCTCGAATTTTGCCGGATCGGCGGCCATTCAAGCCGAGGTCAGGGCTTCGCGCGACAAATTAAGGGACTATGTCGCCGCGGTTCGCAGCGGCCGCAAAGTGGGGGTGACGGGCAAGAAATTCAGGCAAGTCGTAAACATCGGCATCGGGGGTTCGGATTTGGGCCCCTTGCTGGTTTGCGACGCGCTGCGCGCGGAGTGGAGCGGCGACATCACCCCACACTTCGTCTCGAACGTCGATCGCACGCAGCTCGAGGATTTGACGCGCACGATCGACCCTGAGGAGACCCTGGTCATTGTGTGTTCGAAGACGTTCGTTACGCAGGAAACGCAGACCAACGCCAATGCGGCAAGAGCGTGGATTGTGGGTGCGCTCGGCGAGAAGGCCGCGGGCAGTCACTTCGTCGCCGTGTCGACCAATGCGGAGGCGATGGACAAGTTCGGCATCGCCCCCGATCATCGCTTCACCATGTGGGATTGGGTCGGGGGCCGCTACTCGGTGTGGTCCGCCATCGGCCTGATTGCCGAGATTGTCATCGGCAGCGAGCGCTTCGAGGAATTCCTGCAGGGCGCCAGCGATATCGACAAGCACTTCACGACGGCGCCGTTTGAGCAGAATTTGCCGGTTCTCATGGGGGTCCTGGGAGTGTGGAACCGCACCTTCCTCAACCTGCCGACCCTCGCGGTGCTGCCATACGATCAGCGCCTGGCGCGCCTGCCGGCGTATCTGCAGCAGCTCGAGATGGAAAGCAACGGCAAGTCCGTGTCGCTCGAGGGACAGCACGTCAACTTCGCCACCGCGCCCATCGTCTGGGGCGAGCCCGGCTCGAATGCCCAGCATTCGTTTTTTCAGATGCTGCATCAGGGCACCCTCACCGAAGCGCTCGATTTCATCGCGCCGTTGAGGGGCTCCTGGGGCGGCACCGAAGGACAGGATCTGGCTCTGAAGAACTGCTTCGCGCAGTCGCAGGCCTTTGCCTACGGCTATCCGCTGCCGGAAGTCGAGGCCGACATGCGCAAAGCCGGCGTCAGCGCAGGCGAGATCGCGCGCATCGCCATCCACCGCGTGCACGAGGGCAATCGCCCCAGTTCTCTGCTGATGTATCCGCAAACCACGGCTCGCTCACTCGGCGGGATTCTGGCTCTGTATGAGCACAGCGTGTTCGTGCAAGGCACCATTTGGGGTGTGAATTCCTTCGATCAATTCGGCGTGGAGTTGGGCAAGAAATTGGCGGTGGGGATCGACATGACCGGAGCCAAGGCGCCGCAGGGAGCGGGAGCCGCCGGCATCGCAGCGTTGATCAACTACGTTGCGACGCATCGCTAAGGAAAGGCGAAGCTCAGAGCGAGCCATCAGGATGAGATTTTGATAAAAACGCAGAAAGGGAATCATTTTGGCCGGCGGCGCCGGCACTCGCCTGCATCCGATCACGATGTCGCTGTCCAAGCAGCTCCTGCCGGTGTACGACAAGCCGATGATTTACTATCCCTTGGCGACGCTCATGTCGGCCGGGATTCGCGAATATCTGATCATCACCACGCCGCGCGACCAGGCGGCGTTTCGAGATCTTTTGGGGTCGGGCGCGCAATGGGGTTTGTCGTTCGAGTACGTGGTGCAGGCGACGCCCAACGGCATCGCGCAAGCGCTGATTCTGGCGGAGGCATTTCTCAACGGCGCGCCGTCGGCGTTGATTCTCGGCGACAATATTTTCTATGGCGCGAATCTCACCGAGCTGCTGCAGTCGGCTTCGAAGCGCGAATCGGGCGCCACCGTGTTCGGCTACTACGTCCAGGATCCCGAGCGCTACGGCGTGATGCAGTTCGATGCGCAGGGCCGGGTGACGGATTTATTGGAGAAACCCAAGTCGCCGCCGTCGAACTATGCGGTGACCGGGATATATTTTTATGATGAGCGCGCCCCGGCGTTTGCGAAAGCGTTGGTGCCGTCTGCGCGAGGGGAACTCGAGATCACGGATCTCAATCGTGCCTATTTGAAGCGCGGCGAGTTGCACGTCGAGCGATGGGCCGCGGCGCCGCATGGCTGGATACGGGGACCCACAATTCGCTGCTGGATGCCGGCGTGTTCGTGCGAATCATCGAGGAGCGGCAGGGGCTCAAGATCGCGTGCGTCGAGGAGATTGCCTGGCGTGAAGGATTTATAAGTACTGAGCATTTGGTCGACTTGGCCAAGCCGCTCTCGAAAAGCGGCTATGGCGAGTATTTGCTGCGGTTGGTCAAAGAGCGCGCGCAAGTGTGATGTGCCGGCTTCGATGAACTTTCAAAAAACACCCATTCAAGACGTCGTACTAATCGAGCCGCAAGTTTTTGGCGACGCCCGCGGATTCTTTCTTGAAACGTGGCAGGCACAGAAATTTTCGGCCGCAGGAATCGATGCGACAGTTCGTTCAAGACAACCAGAGCCGCTCCGCTCGCTGGACGCTGCGCGGCCTGCATTTTCAGACAGAGCATACCCAAGGCAAGCTGGTGCGCGTCGCGGCAGGCAGCGTTTTCGATGTCGTGGTGGATCTGCGCCGCAGCTCCCGCACCTTTGGCGCATGGTGGGGCGTGGAGTTGTCCGCCGACAATCATCGGATGTTGTGGGTGCCGAAAGGCCTGGCGCACGGGATACTCGTTACATCCGAGTACGCGGATTTTTTGTACAAGTGCACCGATGTTTACAGCCCCGCGCACGAGAGGACACTTGCCTGGGACGATACGGACCTCGCGATTCGTTGGCCGCTGGATACCGGCGTGCGGCCGAAACTGTCGGCCAAGGATGCGCAAGGGACGTCATTCGCTGAAATCGAGAAATTCGCGTGAGGGTGCTGGTGCTGGGCTGCAGGGCAAATCGGCAGCGCGATCATGAAAGCGGCGCCGAGCGGGCATGAAGTCATCCTGCGGACTCATGCGCAGCTCGATATCGTGGATCCCAAAGCCGTGGGGCAGGTGCTCGCGGAGATCAAACCCGATTGGGTCGTGAATGCGGCAGCCTACACGGCCGTGGATCGTGCGGAGGACGAACCGGCCGCGGCGCGGGCAGTCAATGACACGGCGGTGGCGGCGCTTGTCGCAAGCCGCGGCGCGCGAAAAAGCCCGCGTGCTGCATCTCTCGACGGATTTTGTGTTTGACGGCAAAGCCGGTCGGCCGTACCGACCCACCGATGCGCCTCATCCCTTGAACGTCTACGGTGTCACCAAGCGTGCCGGCGAGCAGCATGTGCTCGAAGGCGGCCATGGCATTGTGATGCGGACATCTTGGGTGTATGCCTCGGCGGGGAAGAATTTCGTCCTGACCATGCTCAAGCTCATGAAAGAGCGGGGGCAGCTCAACGTGGTGTGCGACCAGATTGGCACACCCACCTGGGCGATGAGCGCGGCTGCCGCAGTCTGGGGGTTGATCGAGTTGGGGCCCGAGGGCGGCATCTACCACTGGGCGGATCTGGGCGTGGCGAGCTGGTACGACTTCGCCGTCGCAATCCAAGAAGAGGCCCTGGGGCGCGGATTACTCACGCACGCTGCCGGCATCGTACCCATTCCGAGCAGTGCTTATGCGGCCCGCGCCGTGCGCCCAAGCTTCAGCGTGTTGGACACCTCGAGTACACGCGCTCTGCTTAAAGTACCGGCTCTGCATTGGCGAGAATCTTTGCGGAGGATGCTCGATGAGCTTCGCGCCGCTTAACCTCCTGGTCACCGGGGGCGCGGGCTTCATCGGCACCAATTTCGTGCGCCATTGGCTGGCCAAGACCCAAGAAGGACGCGTGATCGTATTCGATGCGCTCACTTATGCCGGCAACCTCGACAACCTTTCCGGCCTTGAAAGTGAACCCACGCTTTATCTTTGTGCGCGGCGACATCTGCGATGAGCCTAAGGTCCGGGCTCTGATGCAGGCGCATCAGATCGACACCATCGTGCATTTCGCGGCAGAGTCGCATGTCGATCGCTCCATTTTGGGCCCGGATGATTTTATCCGCACCAATGTCGTGGGTACGCATGCGCTGCTCAAAGCTGCAAAGACATTGTGGTTGGAGCAAAAGACTGTGCCGGCGCATCGCTTCCATCACGTATCGACCGACGAAGTGTACGGATCTTTGGGGCCCGATGATCCGCCGTTCACCGAGAGTAGCTCCCTACGCGCCCAACTCCCCGTATTCTGCGAGCAAGGCCGCTTCGGACCATCTGGTGCGCGCATATCATGAGACGTACGGTCTCGATACGACGGTGACCAACTGTTCCAACAACTACGGGCCATACCATTTTCCCGAGAAGCTAATTCCGCTGACGATCGTCAACATCCTTCTGGGCAAGCCGTTGCCGGTGTACGGCGACGGTCTGCAGATACGCGATTGGCTGCACGTGGAGGATCATTGCGAGGCGATATCGCTGGCGCTAAAGAAAGGCGAGCCCGGCAATGTGTACAATGTCGGAGGAAATAGTGAAATCGCCAATCTCGACGTCGTGCGCAGCGTGTGCGGATTGGTGGATTCGCGCTTGAGTGCCCAGCCTGAAATGCAAGGGAAGTTTCCGGCGGCGCCAGTCTTCAATGGCAGGAGAGCGGTGGAGTTGATCACTCACGTGCGTGATCGGCCGGGTCACGACCGCCGCTATGCGATCGACTTCGGCAAGGCGGCGCGTCAACTTGAACTACGCTCCAACCATGTCGCTGAATAGCGGCTTGGCGAAAACCGTGGACTGGTATTTGCAGAATGTCCCGTGGTGGCAGGCACTGATGAGCAGGGACTACGCCGAGTGGCTGCGCAAGAACTATCGGCATTAAGCAATTGCCAGTGTCCCGCGACCACTCTACAATCCAGACCCTGAATAAGCTGTGGGTTAGTGAGCTAGTGCTTTGTTTTCATTCGATAAAATTCAATATGCACGCATTTAATTCTCCGCAGTTCGCGTCTTTGACCTGATGCGCCTTCGTCCATTTGCTCCCTCTGCTGGCGCTGCTGCTCGCTGCATTGCCCGCGATAGCACAAACGCCGACCGCGGATCAGTTGTCGGTGCTCAAAAATTTGCCGCCCGATCAACAGCAACAGCTCCTTCAGAGTGTCCTTGGTGGTAAGGGTGATGGCACCGGAAAGAAAACCGATTCGAATTTGCAGATGCCGGAAACGGTCCGGCCGCGCAATGAACAGCTTGATCAATACGATAGATACGTCAAGGACAAGACTGTCGATGGCAGACCATTGCGCCTCAAGGATGAAGATCCGGAACTGAGGCCCGGGGATACCGTCCTCATTGACCTCGTGACCATTGAGCGGCGGCGCAGGCCCGTCATCCAAGACTCGAACAACATGACGGCAAGTGCGGCGGGCACCAGCGCGCTCACAGGTCGCAACGCCAACAATACCAACAACAGCAACGCCGATTTGTCTCAAAGCGATACCGGCGAGAAGACCAACGAAAATGATCCGAATCGAAGCTATGGTCGAACTCCATATGAAGAGAGACCACTGACCGACGCCGAGAAAGACAAGATCGAGGATTTCCGGCAACGCATTCTCAAGAACAATCCCTATAAACTGAATCGTTACGGCGATTTGGAGATTCCGGGCCTGCCGTCCATTCCCGTGGCGGGACTCACGGCGTCGGAGGCCACGAGCCGACTGAGCGCGGATCCGGATCTGCGTGATTTCATCGTCAAGGTCACCTTGCTGCGCCTCAAGGATGAGGGCGAGGCTGCCTTGAAGCCGTTCGGCTATGACCTCTTTGAAGGGGTTCCGAGCACTTTTGCGCCCGTGTCGGATATCCAGGTGCCCAGCGACTATATCGTCGGGCCCGGCGATAAGCTGGAAATTCAGCTCTATGGCAATGAGCCCGCCAGTTATTCATTGACCGTGGAACGCGACGGCCGAATCAACTTCCCCAAGTTGGGTCCTATCAACCTCAGCGGGTTGACTTTTGAGAATGCCCGCGCTGCTATCGAGCAGCGTGTCTCCAAGCAGCTCATCGGCAGCCGCGTCAGCGTGACGATGGGTGAATTGCGCTCCATCCGTGTATTCGTTTTGGGTGAGGCGAACAAGCCCGGTTCCTATACGGTGAGCGGGCTGTCCACCATGACGAATGCCTTATTCGTCAGCGGCGGTGTCAAGAAAATCGGCTCACTGCGCAACATTCAGCTGAAACGCAACGGCAAGTTGATCACAGTTCTTGATCTCTATGATTTGTTGTTGCACGGCGATACCAGTGGCGACCGGCAACTGTTGCCGGGCGATGTCATTTTCATTCCCCCTATCGGTCCCACCGTGTCGGTCGATGGGGCGGTGCGGCGGCCCGCTATCTATGAGACCAAGGGCGAGAAAACCGTGGCGGATGCGGTCGAACTCGCCGGCGGCTTGAGCCCCGAGGCCGATGAAAAGCTGGCGCAGATGGAGCGGATCTTGCCGTCCAGTCTCCACGAGATGCAGAACGTCGATCTCACCTCCGAGGCTAGCCGCAAAATGCTGCTGGCGAACGGCGACAAACTGCGCGTACCGCTCATCCGGCCGACTCTTGGAAAACTCCGTCACGCTGACGGGTTATGTGTTTCGGCCGGGAGCTTTCGAATACAAGGCAGGACTGCATTTGAGCGACGTGCTGGGGAGCTTTGATGAGCTTCGCCCGAATGCTGACCGTCACTACATCATGATCCGGCGCGAAGTGCCGCCCGAGCAGAAGCTCGAAGTGGTCTCCGCTGATCTCGCGCGGGCTCTAGCAAATCGCCACGGCGCCGGGCGATCCGGAACTTCGTCCCCGCGACAAAATCTTCGTATTTGACCTGTCAGCAAGCCGCGAACGCATCATCGCGCCCATCATTCGCGACCTCGAACTTCAGGCAACGCCCGAGCAGCCGGCCGCAATTGGCGACCGTCGACGGCAAAGTGAAGGCACCCGGCAAATACCCCCTGCAACCGGGTATGCGTGTCTCGGATCTCATTCGAGCCGGTGGAAGTCTGGAGGACGCTGCCTATCGGCGGCCAGGCGGAACTCACGCGCTACGAGGTGCACAACGGCGACGCGCGCCAAACCGATTTGATTGCGATAGATCTTGCCGCGATCCGGCGCGGCGACACCAGCGCTAATATCGAGCTTAAACCGTATGACGTTTTGGTCATTAAGCCTATCCCGATGTGGGACCAACCGGGATCGATTGTGTTGGCGGGCGAGGTGCGCTTTCCCGGCAAGTATCCGATTCATCGTGGCGAGACGCTGAAATCCGTATTGCAACGCGCGGGTGGGTTCACCGATATCGCGTCCCCTGAGGGCGCGGTTTTTATACGCGAAGAGCTCAAGCAGCGCGAGAAGGATCTACTTGATTTGCTCGTGAATCGCATGCAGAGCGATTTGGCTGCGTTGACGCTCG
>CAVRHU010000010.1:0-495897 GCA_963721095.1 uncultured Gammaproteobacteria bacterium
TTTGTGGTGCTCTTGGGTGAATTTGCAACGGACATCCCGCGAGCGTGGTTGTTAAAAATCAACGACTTCCAAAATCAAAATTTCCAAATTTTCCGTCCCTTCGAGCTTCGAACCAGATCGCCGACAGTGTCGACGATGCAATAGCGTGGGTACGACTGCGGGTACGCGGTAATTCGTCCCCGTAAAGGAATCGACTATTCAACAGCTTAAGGTTGGAGTTCGAATCCTCTTTGCGCACCAAAACATCAGCAAAAGCAATTACATACGAGAGCGCATACGCGGCGCCTGCTTCCTCGCACGACTTCACTGTGCCCAATTTTGTACACGCCGCACGTGTTCGAGGTCGAGCGACACATCCGCGGCAAGTGGGTCTGTCGCCGATGCGAACGGCTGGTCCAGGCGCCGGTTCCGCCACACGTGATCGACAAGGGTATCCCAACGGCAGGTCTACTCGCCCAGGTCCTTATCGCGAAATATCTCGATCACCTGCCGCTGTACCGACAAGAAGCCATCTTCGGACGCGCCGGCCTCGCATTGCCGCGCTCTACACTCGCACAGTGGGTCGGCGCTTGCGGTCTTCGGCTGCAGCCCTTGGTCGATAGGATGCGAACGCTGCTACTCACCCGGCCCGTGTTGCACGCGGATGAGACGCCGGTGCCGATGCTGAAGCCGGGACTTGGCCGCACGCATCGGGCGTATCTGTGGAGCTACAGCTCGAGCGAATACGATGAGCTCAAGACGGTTATTTACGACTTTACCGAGGGCCGCGGCGGCGTGCATGCCCGCAATTTTTTAGGCAACTGGTCGGGCAAGCTCGTCTGCGACGATTACGCCGGCTACAAAGCGCTCTTCGAGCGCGGCGTGATCGAGGCGGGCTGCATGGCGCACGCGCGCCGAAAACTGCACGATTTATACGCGAATCATCGAAGCGAGATCGCTGAAGAGGGCTTGCGGTACTTCGCTGCGCTGTACGAGATCGAGCGCGAAGCACGCGAAAGGACTTTGAGCGCCGACGGTCGGCAGCTGTTGCGGCGGCAGCGTTCAAAACCCATTGCAGAATCCTTGCGACAATGGCTCACTCGTCAGCGAAGGCAAGTGCCGGACGGGTCTGCGACACGCAAAGCAATCGACTACAGCTTGGGACGCTGGCCAGCGCTCACCCTCTACCTTGAAGATGGCGATCTACCGATCGACAACAATCATGTTGAAAACTGCATCCGTCCTGTCGCGCTCGGCAGAAACAACTGGCTCTTCGCCGGGTCTCTGCGCGCCGGCCAGCGCGCCGCCGCCGTGATGAGCCTGGTCCAGTCCGCCAAGCTCAATGGACACGATCCGTATCGCCACCTCAAGGACGTCCTCGAGCGCCTACCCGCCCAGCCCGCTAGTCGACTCGAAGAACTGCTGCCACATCATTGGTCGGCATCCAACCCAACCACGACCACGACCACGACGAGCGGACCATGACTCCACCAAAGAAGCTGTTCCTTGCGCTATTGGGCGTTTTAGCTTGTCAATGCGCCATCGGCGCCGACATCATTGTAATCGGCAAGATGATCTCGAATGAACCGATGAGCTACGTTAAGGACAAGTGTCCTGACGGAGATCTCTGCATGCACTCATGGTGGAAGAGCGTGATACAGGTTGAAAAAACCGTACAAGGGAGGCCACTCTCTGGCCGAATAACCGCAGCGGTCATGGCGCATACAGGGATGAACTCACGTTATATGAGAGCCATCCGCCTTGTGATCCTCGAGCCAATCGAAGACCCAGATCAGCGTAGAAAGCTCAGAGCCGACTTCTATCTGAAGGAGGCATCTCCGCCTCAGCAGATGTTCTGTTCGTCGTATGACCCGAAGGATATAGGCCTAAAAACTGAAGAGACCTATGTCTCACAGACCGAGAATCCCCGAACTTACTGCTTTGAGGTGAACTAGGCACCGCCATGGCAAGGGTGTCCGGTCATCCGTCAAGATGACTTGGCCATCCGCTTAGTACGCCGGGATAAACCGGCGAGAAGGAGAGAATGAAAGAGTCTTACATCGAAGGAGTAGCGATCCACGATGACCCCGAGTCATGCGCGGGCAGCCGTAAGGCTGGACGTGAAGTGTTGACAGGGGCACACACAGGTTCGGTATTGAGCCGCGAAATCAGGTTATCTAGGGCGCCGACGCTGTTAAGCGAAGCGGAAGGCAACATACGTCAGAGGCGTCATCGCAAGTCTCTGTCTAGCCCTGCGCGGTCGCAGACCCGACACATGTGTGGAACCTTCTTGCGCGAGAACCGGGAGATCCCATAGATGTCTGCTGCAGATGGTGCATCAGGCCGCTCCGGAAAGGCTAATCGCCGTACCCCGGGGATGCACGTCGATGGGAAGTCGGACGGGTCCGTAGTACCAACGAAGCAGCCGAACAAAGCCGAAGGAATGGCCGCGGAGGTTGTGGAGGGAAGGGGCCCGATCAAGGGGAACACGGGCAAGCAAAACGCGTCCCGGACACAGAGCCGGATCGATGCGCCAAGTGCGCTTGAACGTGTACGCGAAGCTGCAAAGGCAGATAAGAAGAAACGGTTCACGGCGCTGCTGCACCATGTGGACGTAGATCGGCTGCGCGAGGCGTACTTTACTTCGAAGAAGCATGCCGCAGCGGGAGTCGACGGCGTTACGTGGCAGCACTATGGCGAGCAACTGGAGGACAACCTTCGGGCGCTCCATGCCAGAGTGCATCGCGGAGCGTACCGGGCAAAACCCTCGCGGAGAGTGTACATCCCCAAATCAGATGGCCGGCAGCGGCCTTTGGGTATCGCAGCTTTGGAGGATAAGATCCTGCAGAGCGCTGTGGTATCGGTGATGAATGCGATCTACGAGAGTGACTTCCTCGGCTTCTCATACGGCTTCCGGCCAGGACGTGGAGCGCATGATGCACTCGATGCGTTGGCGGTTGGAATTACGGGCAAGAAGGTGAACTGGGTGCTCGATGCGGACATCCGTGGGTTCTTCGATACTATCGACCACGGCTGGCTGATCAAGTTTATCGAGCACCGCATTGCGGATCGGAGGGTCCTGCGGCTCATCCAGAAATGGTTGAAAGCGGGGGTCATGGAACAGGGCAAACGCACGTCAACGGATGTGGGCTCCCCGCAAGGGGCGACGGTATCGCCGTTGCTAGCCAACATCTGTTTGCATTATGCGCTTGATCTGTGGGTGCAGCAGTGGAGACGGCGGCGTGCGCTCGGTGACATCATCATCGTGCGATACGCTGACGACTTCGTGCTCGGCTTCCAACGTGCCTTCGATGCAAAGCGGTTCCTTGGGCACCTTCGCGAAAGACTCGCGAAGTTCCGCCTGGAACTGCATCCGGACAAAACCCAGCTTCTTCGGTTCGGGCGGTTTGCCGCCGCTCAGCGGAAGGAAAAGGGTGAATCCGGTGCACCGCAGACCTTCAACTTCCTCGGGCTGACGCATTGTTGCGGACGCTCGAAAAGTGGGTTGTTCCTGCTGCTACGTCATACGATACGTTCGCGGTTGACGGCGAAGGTTCATGAGATCACTCACGAACTGCGCCGTCGTCTGCATGAACCGATCGTCTCGCAAGGCAAATGGCTAGGTGCTGTGCTGCGCGGACATTACGCGTATTACGGCGTGCCGACCAACATCGAGGCGCTCGACGTGTTCCGGTGGGAGGTTACGCATCGCTGGTTCAAGTCGCTTCGGCGCCGAAGCCAGCGCCGCCGCTTCAACTGGGCGCGAATGGATCGACTCGCGCAACAGTGGCTTCCTCGTGCTCGCATTGTTCATCCTTGGCCGCAGCAGCGCTTTGCTGTCAGAACCCGAGATAAGAGCCCAGTGCGGTAACTCCGCCCGCTGGGATCTGTGCGGGGGGCGGTTGGCACCGTCACGTGTCAATCGTCCCTACCGCGACCGTCGAGAAAACGCCTGGTCGATTTGAATCTGCGTACCCCGTTACTAAACAATTACGGGGCTCGAGATCTCGATTGCGACAGGGTGGTCTGCCATCATTTCCGCATCCATTTGGAGTTTGGATCAACCATTTGCTTACCATCCTTCGGCGATTTCCAGGGGTCTACATAGACCTTTGAGTGCAAGGCTCGGTCATCGCTGTCAAGCGAGCGCTTGACTACCGCGCGCACAGCATGGCGCTCCGCGCGATGCTCATCGATCTTGAACGGCTTGTCGCTAGCGGCTGTAGTCACTCCGATGATGGCTGTTTTTCGGCGACTGCGGCTCATTTCATGCTCCCAAGCTAAGTCTCTTCGTCATCCGGCCTTTCGCATAGTTGCTCCGACTTCCAGAGCCTTCAGCACATGCTTCGGGTCATTCGTGATGGCACGAATAAGCGCCTTCGCCGGCCCGGTCGGCTCACGCCGTCCTTGTTCCCAATTACGCAACGTCGACAGATCAACCTGTATAAGGGCCGCAAATTTTTCTTGCGTCAACCCGGCTCTCGCACGCAGCACTTTAATCGACTGCGCGTCGACCTTGGTTACTCTGGCCGGCTTACGAGTCCCAGCAATGATCTCATTGTGCTGTTGCATGCTTTCTACCAAATCAGCAAACAATTTCTTGTCCATTGTGTTTCCTACCAATTTTCGTTGAGCTTCTTCAGGATCTTCTTCTCGGCGACACTCAAATCATCCTTGATGCCCTTCTTGTAAATCGCGATCAGGCGAATCTGTGCCGCCGCCGTGACATAGAAATAAATCACTCGCACGCCGCCGCTTTTGCCTTTTCCTTGGACCGCCCAGCGAACTTTGCGTAGTCCGCCGGTTTGTTGAATCACGGCGCCTGCTTTGGGATTTGAGAACAAAAAGCCTTGAAACAGCGCGAATTCATCATCGCTTAGTAACGCGTTTACCTGTTTCTCAAAGATGTGCGATTCGATGAATTCCATGAGCATATTGTACGCCAGTGGCGTACACAAGTTCAATGGCTGACTGGAGCATAAAGTCAGAGGTGGCTCCGGTAATTAAGACACGGGTATAAGTGGATTTCTGCCCGGGCGATAACGTAACCGGAGGGAAGAAGTCCATGAGGAAGCCAAGACGGAACCATTCAGCGGCATTTAAGGCGCGGATAGCATTGGAAGCGATTCGGGGCGAGAAGACGGTGGCGGAGATTGCCGCACACCACGAGGTGCATCCGACCCAAGTGACCGCGTGGAAGACGCAGGCGCTGGAGAATATGACCGGAGTATTCGGCGGCACGTTGGTTGCCGACGACGGGAAGGAGCAGATTCGCCAGCTACGCGAGAAGATCGGCGAGCTGACGATGGAGAGGGATTTTTTGTCCGATGCGCTCGGGAAATTTCCCGGCCCGAGCGGCAAGCGATGATTAACCGGGGCAGTGAGGTGAGCGTGAAGCGCCAGGCCGAGCTGTTGGATGTGTCCCGAGCGAGCGTGTACTACCGGCCGCGGCCGGTAACGGCGCGGGATTTGAAGCTGATGCGCCGGATCGACGAGATGCACTTGGAGGCGCCGTTCTACGGGGCGCGCAAAATCGCAGCTCAGTTGCAACGTGAGGGGCATGAGGTCGGTCGCCGGCACGTGAGCAGCCTGATGCGACAGATGGGGATCGAGGCGTTGTACCGCAAGCCGCGCACGAGCATCCCGGCGCGCGGGGCGACGATCTACCCGTACTTGCTCGGCAACCTGGTGATCGATCGGCCCAATCAGGTTTGGAGCGCGGATTTGACCTATTTGCCGATGGCTCACGGGTTCATGTACTTGATGGCAATTCTGGATGTAGCGAGCCGCAAAGTCTTGGCGTGGCGGTTGTCGAACACGATGACGGTGCATTTTTGTGTCGAAGCGCTCGAGGAGGCCATGGCCAAGTACGGCAAGCCGGAGATTTTCAATACCGACCAAGGATCGCAATTCACAAGCGAGGACTGGATCACGCCGCTGAAGGCCGCCGGCGTCGCGATCAGCATGGACGGCAAGGGTCGATGGATCGACAACGTATTTATCGAGCGCCTGTGGCGCAGTGCCAAGTACGAGGAGGTCTACCTGAGGGCGTATGCGAACGGGACTGAGGCGCGTGCGTCGCTGAAAATCTATTTCCGCTTCTACAATGAACGGCGCCTTCATGAGAATCTCAATTACGCGACGCCTGACGAGATGTATTACGCCAACCTCGCCGCATCGATGCCGGCGGCCGCGTGACAGCAATGACCGACAACTCAGTCACAACCCGGATTTCCGGGGATGCCTGGGTAGCGGGCATCTCAAGAAATCGGCTCCTGGAGCTTTTACGGCGGTCGGATTTGTCAGGGCCAAAGAAAAAACCCGGAGCTTCTGCCGCTGAACGCGGCAGACTGCGCCTGTTCAAGACCATTGACGAAGAACCAAGATGAAGAGACGATCACTATCAACCGTCCAGGCAGATCCACTTATCCTGAAGAGAAATCTGTCTTAACAAGCGGAGCCACCCCTGTCTCGGGGAGTTGGCTAGAATCGGACAGAGTCGCAAATCGGTACGCACGTCGCCAAATGGCTAGTGCCCAAGCTATTCACCGACCCTCGATGCCAAACCCGTGAGGCTACATCCGCGCCAAAACCACGGGGTCCCCACCGCCGAGACGGATGCCAAATCCGCGCCATTTCGACGTCGCCCCATGTCAAATCCGTATTGTGGCCCGGACCGCTCCATATAAAAGAGTGCTCGCCTGGCCGTAGCCCTCCCATGCCAAACTCGTGAGGTCTAGAAATTGGCAGTCCCTAGCAGCGGGACCGAGAGATTGCAAAAAAGTGTGCTGGCGCACGCCAGCTTTCCAGAAGAAGATGGAGAAGGCCGAAGACATCATGTCGCGCTACCGGAACACGCTTCACATTCTATCGAAATGAGCGAGCCGATCTGGATTGAGGACGAGCTCGTGCTCGCGATCGACGATCGGCAGATTATTGAGCACGGTGGCGCCGAGGGGGTGCGTGACGAATCGCTCCTCCAATCTGCACTGAGTCGGCCGCTGAACCATTTTGCGTACGAAAGCACCGATATTGTTGAGCTTGCGGCAAAGTACACGGCGGGCATTGTGCAAAATCACCCGTTCGTCGACGGCAACAAACGAACCGGTTTCGTCCTCGGCGTGCTTTTTCTTGAACTCAATGGCTATCGGTTCACGGCCAGCGAGGAAGTAGCTGCTCAGGCTGTCCTTGAGCTTGCCGCTGGCTCGTTGGAGGAGAAGGGTTTCTGCGAATTTTTGCGCGCCAACTCGAAGCGAACGAGAGTCCGCTGAAGGTTCCCCCGAACCGGATGCAAGATTGCATGATTTTAAGGGCTGCTCCCGACCATAGCAGCCCTTCGGATTCGCCCCGAATAACTAGCGTTTTAGTGTCTGCCCTACATGACCCCATCTGACCCTGCTACACGTAATCGGCGAGCGTAAGGTCGACGTTGTGCGTGCTGCCATCTTTGCTCTTGATGACGAGATGCACCACTGTGCCGGGAGCGGCGCGGAACGCGCCGCGGACTTCGAGCAGAGACGGATTTGACGAGCCGCTGAGCGACACGATGACATCACCCTTTTCCAGTCCAGCCGTCGCCGCCGGTGTACCGGGGCGCACATCGATGACCGTGATCCCGCCTTTATTGATGAGGTAGAGACCGCTGCGATCCCATTCGTCGCGTACCGAGAAATCCCCATTCGGCGTCAGTGTCATGGTGTGCCTATGATAGTCCAGCGTCATCGTGAAGCGCTTCAACACTCCGCCGCCCACATTGGCACCGAAGAAGGGCAAGTCAGACGCCCCTCCCCCTTGTGCCGGGTAATCACCGACAAGATCGTGAAGCGTCAGCCCGCCGATGGAAAGCGTCTGCAGGCGGCCGAGCCTCCCAAGCGTGGGACCGCCAACGCCGAACCCATTCACTCCCGGCTCGGTGACCTTTGTCGGTACGACGCTCGGATGGGCCTCGAGGAACGGCGTGTAGAACGAGAGCGAACTGCTCGCGCCGGTATCGAGCGTGCACGTCGCGGGCACATCGTCGAAGCCGCATGCGAATTGCGGCAATGTGCCGGACAGCGCAATCGGTACGACGGTCGCATCGGGCGGAGGCGTATACGACCCCGGCATATGAAACACGACTTTCTTATTCCCGTAATCGAAGGTCGTCAAGAAGCGCGATAGCACCTCGTAGCCGATCACCCCATCGATCGGCATTCCTGAGGACATGCCGAGGCCATTCGCGATCGGAAGCACGATGAAGACCTGATTCGTGACCAGTGCATCCCCGACTTCAAGCCTCTTGATCACTGCGAAACTAGAGGCAACACCTTCACTGCCCGAGCCTGTGACCTCTGCCGAACCACCGCTGGTCACGCCAAGCTTCTTGGCGACTGCCGGATCGATGACGTTCGCTCCGCCGGTGTCGAAAGCGAAGTGGAACGGTCCCTTTCCGTTGAGCATGACGTCGAGCCATACCTGATTCTTCGAGATCTGGATCGGGACGGAGGCCTGCGTCGCGCCGTTCGCGATCGAGAAATCATGCGGTGAGGACGTTGGAGCCGTGAGATGCGAAGAGGCGCCGCCGGGTGGATCCACCTCGACACTCGTCACCGTAAACGAGGTGGTGCCATTCATGTTCGACGTATCCACGCGATGGGGAATCATGAGGCCCTGTACCGGGCGGAAATCGGCCATGGTAATGGTCGTGACCACCGGCCCCGCCGTTTGCACCACCCTCACCGGCAGGTGAGTTGCCTTATCGAACCAGACGTCGATCGGCACGCTGGAGTTAGGCGGCGTAACGGTGAGCACGTCGTAGCTCTTGCCGTCCTGACTCTTCGAGCCTCCCCATGTGATCGTTGCGCCACCGTAACTTGGTGTCCAGAGGTCGTAGTTACCAACGTATGCTTGGTTGATGGCACTGGAGCGCCCGAGTACGCTCCCGTCCACGATCACCAGTCCTGTCTGGTCGAGATTCCAGCTCTCATCGCCATCCCAGCCGCTGCCTCCGCCGAGAG
This sequence comes from uncultured Gammaproteobacteria bacterium, assembly GCA_963721095.1. GTDB lineage: Bacteria > Pseudomonadota > Gammaproteobacteria > Steroidobacterales > Steroidobacteraceae > Bog-1198. Next base: position 8,976 of record CAVRHU010000010.1, read on the forward strand.
GCGGTGTTGAAAAAAGCGCTGCCTCCCGTATGCCGCCCATCTCATTCCAGTTATCACCACTGCCGGAAAGACCAGTGGCTACGACGCTGCTCTTTGCATGGATAACCTTGATCGAACGCAGGGCATCGACGTGGAGAGCGGCTCCCGATTGACTTATGAGCTTTCCAACTCGTGGATCGCCATTGGCATGTGCGGCCTGCGGTGCGACCGAGATCAGCAGCATAAAGCTCGCGGTAATGAACAAAAACCCTGGTTTCATGGCCTTCTACCTCTGGCTTGCAATCTGTACTGATAGATAATATATTATCTATATGAAACTTCCTGTGTCAACTCCCGATCTCGTCGTCGGGCGACTGCGTAGTGACATCGTGAGCGGGCGGCTCGCGCCCGGTGAGCCCTTGCGTCAGGATGAGATCGCCCGATCATTCGGGGTGAGTCACGTTCCGGTTCGTGAAGCCTTTCTCAGGCTCCAGGCCGAACGGCTCGTGGAGATCCGGCCGCGCCGCGGCGCGATCGTCGCGGCGCTTTCTGCAGCAGAGCTCGAAGAGCTTAACGAGATGCGCGCGGCCTTGGAATGTTGTGCGCTGCGCATCGCAATACCGAAGCTCACTGTTGGTGACCTGCAGAAGGCCGCCCAAGCGCTGGATCGCATCGATAACCAGCCGGAGCGATGGGCCGAGCTGAACATCGCGTTCCACACCCTCCTCTTCGCGGCCGCAGAGCGTCCGCGGCAGCTCGCGACGATCCTTTCGTTGCAGCGCAGCCTTGAGCGGTATGTCTATTACACCTATTATCAACTCAAGATGACGAGTGCCTTCGCGGACTCACAGCGCGAGCACCGCAAATTGCTCCAGCTCGTCGAGCGAAGAAAAACAGATGAAGCCTGTGCGCTCATGAATGACCATATCCTCGAGCCGTGGGGTATCGTGGTTTCCAAGTTACGCGAATCGGGTCACGCTTAGGCGGTCGTCTCACCGCTGCGCCGGTAGGTTTATGCTCCTGCAAAACCTTCACTTCCAACATCAAGTCGGTGGCGGTTACGTGTTTGCGTTCGCCGAAAGTTGACCCAGTCGGATAACCAGGTGCGCGGGGCGATAGCGGCGGCGCTGGGCGACTTCAAGGGGGATGAAGGCGCATTCTTCACTGAGACGAAGTTGCTGCAATCCGACCCCAGTTATGCGATCCACGCTGCCACAGCAATTGGCGCTTCCGGAAGCTCCGATCCGTTCGATGTCCTGAGCGAACACGCTGATCCCGCATCGGATTGGCATGTGACCGTCGCCATCGTGAATGCTGTCGCCGCGAGCCGCAGGTTTCCTGCTGGCATGGTCACGCCCGTAAGTGTGCGGGCACGCATGCGGACGGGACAGCTTGGACTTTGGCGGGCATAGACACAGCGACCATGACTCTGAAAGCGCAAATGAATCGAAACGACAGCACCGGGTTTGGTGACGTGTTGCGTGATACCAGCGACTTCGAAAAGGCCCGCGTTAATGTGTTTAACTTGTGGTCGAGGATATTGATTGATAAGCATCGTCGGAAGGACTTGCGGATTCGTAATGCGTGGGTCAGGGGTTCGAATCCTCTTTGCCTACAGAAAAATTAGGACAAACTGCAGAAAGCCTTCAGACGGTCTGCTAGACGCAGGCCTTGTGCTTCGCATGGCCTGTAGAGTCAGCACGCTTTTGTGGGGAACAAAGAAGCCGATCTGATCGAGCGAGCTGCTCACTAGTTCTAGCTCGGCACGGGCTAGTTTTGTTCGTTGATTGGTGGGTGATGCAGGGGGTACCCCGTATTTTCGCTGCAATCAATGAGTTAAAGCCGGATCTTCGAGAATTTGTAATTATAAGGTACCGTAAAATAGACTTTAAGCTATTTTAGGTCTATTTTATGAGACCTTATGAAAGCGACGAAAAACAAAGCAGTTCTGCCGCTACGCCTGCGGCAGGCCATTGCCAAGCTTGGCGCTGACATTGCGGTAGCGCGACGTAAGCGCTCCTTGAGCATTGGCATGATGGCTGAGCGAATTGGCGTTCATAAGAATACCTACCTGAAAGTCGAGAAAGGCGATCCTACTGTCTCCTTCGGAATCTACGCCATGGCTCTTTTTGTTCTGGGGCTATCCGACGCACTAACGGCTCTAGCTGATCCTGGCCGAGATGACACCGGACTCTTGCTCGATGCAGACCACTTGCCGAAACGCATTCGTGTGCCTAAGGAACCTCAAGCATTATGAAGCGCACGATCGGCGTCTTTCTCGGTGACACCAGTCGTCGCGTTGGCACGCTTCGCTTTGACAGCCAAGGCGCACGCCAAAGCACGGCTTTCGAATACGACCGTCAGTGGCTTGCCGCTTCGGATCGATTCGCACTCGAGCCCGACCTGCCTTTAGTGACAGGCGCACAATTTCACAAGCCATCCGGCCGCGATGCATCGATATTTCATGGCGCCATAGCCGATACCGAACCGGATGGGTGGGCGCGTCGCGTTATCCTCCGCGATTACGCCAAACGCCGCGCATTAGCTCGAGCGGCCGAAGAAGTGCAGGACCACCACCAGCCGCTCACCCCTATCGACCTTCTTCTCGCGGTCGATGATGTCAATCGCGTAGGGGCGCTTCGATTTCAAGATGAGGAAGGGGTTTTCCAGCGTGCAGCCAGTGAAGAACAGCGAACCGCGCCGCCATTAATCGAGCTATCTATGATGATGACTGCTAGTCGGGCGGTTGAGACCAACACCGAAACGGCAGAAGATCTCGCATACCTTCGTGGTCGAGGCACCTCGCTGGGAGGGCTACGACCAAAATGCTCTGTCATCGACTCTGATGGCGCGCTCAGCATTGGCAAGTTTCCGAGCATCGAGGATGAGCGTGCCGTTACCAAGGGCGAGGTCTTGGCGATGCAACTGGCCAAGGCGGCGGGGATCAATGCTCCGCAGGCACAACTCATCGACAGCGACGGTATCCCCGTCACTCTCATTCGTAGATTCGATCGGACTGCCAAGGGGAGACTCATGTACGTCTCCGCCGCAACGCTACTTGGCGTGGACGTTGGAGCACCTACAGAACATACCTACACCGAAATTGTTGATGCAATACGTCAGCATGGAGCAGACGCACAAGCCGATATCGAAGAGCTTTGGCGCCGAATCGCCTTCTCCATACTCATTAACAATGTCGATGATCACTTGCACAATCATGGGTTTCTTCATGTCGCAAAGGACCAATGGCGACTATCGCCAGCTTTCGATATCAATCCTTTCCCCGATCGTCAGCGTGAACTGAAAACATGGATCTCCGAAGAGGCGGGTCCGACGGCGTCGATCGATGCGCTCATGGCGGTTGCAGCCTATTTCAAGCTGGACAAGGAAGCTGCTGTCAAAATACTTGCAGAGGTCGAACGGACGATTTCATATTGGCGCGTGCGCGGCCGCGAGCTTGGAATGAGCGCAGCAGAACTCGAGCAATTCGCCGATGCTTTTGAGCATCGTGAGCGAGAGGTCGCGCGGTCAATCGTCGGGAAAGGAGGGGTTAAAAACTAGATTCGGATCTGAGATCGCCTAGCCAGCGCGCTCGGCCTCTTCAATTGGATTTAGAGGACGGCTCACGCGTTCAGGTTAGCCGTGCGACGCCGTTGTTGGCAAGTCCCAGCGGCTTCGCGAGCTTCCCCTTGCGTGCCGCCTGTCCGTGTGTTAAATACTGAACCACATGGTTCACTATATGCAGACCCGCTTCGATGCCTCGTTCGCCGCTCTCTCTGACGCCACTCGACGTGGCGTTCTGGAGCAGCTCGGGCGTGCAGACGCTTCGATCACGGACCTCGCCGAGAAATTCCGTATGACCCTCACGGGCATAAAGAAGCATGTCGGCGTCTTGGAGCAGGCGGGGCTAGTCTCCACGGAAAAGGTCGGGCGCGTGCGCACCTGCAAGCTCGGCCCGCGCCGCCTGGAGGAGGAAGCCGCATGGATCGACAGATACCGCCAGCTCTGGGTCGCACGCTTCGACGATCTGGACAAAGTTGTCGAGGAATTGAAACGGAAGGAGAAGGCCGATGGACGCAAGAAGAGAGAGTGAGGTTGCCCCCATGAAGAATCGTACGACGGTGGAGCGGAAGTCCGAGCGTGAGATCGTCGTTACGCGAACCTTCAACGGCCCGGCGCGCCTCGTGTTCGAGGCGTGGACCAGACCTGAGCTGTTCAGGCAGTGGTGGGTGCCGAAGTCGGTGGGAATGTCCCTGCTTTCCTGCGAAATGGATGTTCGTGTCGGGGGCACATACCGTTTCGAATTCGCACTCGGGGACTCACAGATGGCGTTTTTCGGCACGTACAAGGAAGTAACACCGCCCTCGCGCCTCGTCTGGACGAATGACGAAAGTGAAGGAGGTGCGGTCAGCACCGTGACCTTCGAGGAAAGAGGTGGCAAGACGCTGCTGGTCTATCACGAACTCTATCCCTCCAAGGAAGCTCTCGATGCCAACGCCGGGATGGAGAATGCGATGGCCGAGACGTTCGCGCAACTGGACGAGCTTCTCGTCACCCTGGGTGCGAGGGGACGGTCATGAAGTCGTCGATCTCGCTTCGGCTGCCTGACTCTTCACTAGGCGGAAGCGAACCCCGACGAGGTTATCGTATCAAGATGAGATGGCTGTACGCTTAGTACGCCGGGATAAACCGGCGAGAAGGAGAGAATGAAAGAGTCTTACATCGAAGGAGTAGCGATCCACGATGACCCCGAGTCATGCGCGGGCAGCCGTAAGGCTGGACGTGAAGTGTTGACAGGGGCACACACAGGTTCGGTATTGAGCCGCGAAATCAGGTTATCTAGGGCGCCGACGCTGTTAAGCGAAGCGGAAGGCAACATACGTCAGAGGCGTCATCGCAAGTCTCTGTCTAGCCCTGCGCGGTCGCAGACCCGACACATGTGTGGAACCTTCTTGCGCGAGAACCGGGAGATCCCATAGATGTCTGCTGCAGATGGTGCATCAGGCCGCTCCGGAAAGGCTAATCGCCGTACCCCGGGGATGCACGTCGATGGGAAGTCGGACGGGTCCGTAGTACCAACGAAGCAGCCGAACAAAGCCGAAGGAATGGCCGCGGAGGTTGTGGAGGGAAGGGGCCCGATCAAGGGGAACACGGGCAAGCAAAACGCGTCCCGGACACAGAGCCGGATCGATGCGCCAAGTGCGCTTGAACGTGTACGCGAAGCTGCAAAGGCAGATAAGAAGAAACGGTTCACGGCGCTGCTGCACCATGTGGACGTAGATCGGCTGCGCGAGGCGTACTTTACTTCGAAGAAGCATGCCGCAGCGGGAGTCGACGGCGTTACGTGGCAGCACTATGGCGAGCAACTGGAGGACAACCTTCGGGCGCTCCATGCCAGAGTGCATCGCGGAGCGTACCGGGCAAAACCCTCGCGGAGAGTGTACATCCCCAAATCAGATGGCCGGCAGCGGCCTTTGGGTATCGCAGCTTTGGAGGATAAGATCCTGCAGAGCGCTGTGGTATCGGTGATGAATGCGATCTACGAGAGTGACTTCCTCGGCTTCTCATACGGCTTCCGGCCAGGACGTGGAGCGCATGATGCACTCGATGCGTTGGCGGTTGGAATTACGGGCAAGAAGGTGAACTGGGTGCTCGATGCGGACATCCGTGGGTTCTTCGATACTATCGACCACGGCTGGCTGATCAAGTTTATCGAGCACCGCATTGCGGATCGGAGGGTCCTGCGGCTCATCCAGAAATGGTTGAAAGCGGGGGTCATGGAACAGGGCAAACGCACGTCAACGGATGTGGGCTCCCCGCAAGGGGCGACGGTATCGCCGTTGCTAGCCAACATCTGTTTGCATTATGCGCTTGATCTGTGGGTGCAGCAGTGGAGACGGCGGCGTGCGCTCGGTGACATCATCATCGTGCGATACGCTGACGACTTCGTGCTCGGCTTCCAACGTGCCTTCGATGCAAAGCGGTTCCTTGGGCACCTTCGCGAAAGACTCGCGAAGTTCCGCCTGGAACTGCATCCGGACAAAACCCAGCTTCTTCGGTTCGGGCGGTTTGCCGCCGCTCAGCGGAAGGAAAAGGGTGAATCCGGTGCACCGCAGACCTTCAACTTCCTCGGGCTGACGCATTGTTGCGGACGCTCGAAAAGTGGGTTGTTCCTGCTGCTACGTCATACGATACGTTCGCGGTTGACGGCGAAGGTTCATGAGATCACTCACGAACTGCGCCGTCGTCTGCATGAACCGATCGTCTCGCAAGGCAAATGGCTAGGTGCTGTGCTGCGCGGACATTACGCGTATTACGGCGTGCCGACCAACATCGAGGCGCTCGACGTGTTCCGGTGGGAGGTTACGCATCGCTGGTTCAAGTCGCTTCGGCGCCGAAGCCAGCGCCGCCGCTTCAACTGGGCGCGAATGGATCGACTCGCGCAACAGTGGCTTCCTCGTGCTCGCATTGTTCATCCTTGGCCGCAGCAGCGCTTTGCTGTCAGAACCCGAGATAAGAGCCCAGTGCGGTAACTCCGCCCGCTGGGATCTGTGCGGGGGGCGGTTGGCACCGTCACGTGTCAATCGTCCCTACCGCGACCTCTGACGCTGCTTTTCAGCCGCGAGTTCGGCTCGACATGAGGACGATATGCTCAGACGCGATTTCCTGAAGACTGCCACAGCGACCACGGTGCTGACTGCGACCCTTCCCGTTCAAGCCAAGGAGACCCCCGCCAAGTCGAATGCGAATTTTGCCGACGTCAATGGCCAGCATATCTTTTACAGCGTGCATGGCGCCGGCAAGCCGCTCATTCTTCTTCACGGGGGCATCGACCCGGACAGCTTCGGGGGCAATCTGGCCAAACTGGCCAAGCGCCGGCAGGTGATCGCCGTCCATCTCCAGGCGCATGGGCGCACGCCAGACACCGACAGGCCACTGCGCTGTGAGTCGCTGGGCGACGACGTTGCCGCACTGATCGGCCATCTGAAACTCGGCAAGGCCGACGTAATGGGCTACTCGCTGGGCTCCGACGTCGCGCTGCAGACCGCCATACGCCATCCGGACGTGGTTGACCGGCTCGTGCTCGTGTCCGGGACGATGAGGAAGGACGGCTCTTATCCGGAGGTGGTGGCGGCCTTCAATCAGCTGGAGGCCAACGCTGCAATGCTCGGGGGTGGCGTCAAGGCGTCGCCGTTAGGGCAGGCCTATCCCGATGTCGATTGGACGAAGCTCTTCAGGAAGGTCGGTGACCTGACCAGACGCCCCTTTGACTGGAGCGCCGACGTCGCCAAGGTTCAGGCTCGCACACTGCTGGTCTTTGCCGACGCTGACTCCATCCGGCCCGAACACATGGTCGAGTTCTGGAAGGCGTTGGGAGGCGGCCAGCGCGATGCCGGGATCGATGGATCACTGCGGCCCGCAAACCAGTTCGCAATCGTGCCGAACACCACCCACTACACGCTCGCCGTCGAGCCGATGCTGCCGGAGATCGTCGAGCGCTTCCTCGGAACCGCATAGAAGGAAGTCGGTCGCGGCGAGCCCGCGAATCCACTTTGCGCACCAACCCTGCCACCACTTTTGAAACCCGCCGGGACGGCCTTCGGAACATCACCCGATGCGCGTGTCAGGGCGTCTAGGCAATCGCAGCCGATGGCGCCTCGATCAATCGCTTGATCTCGGGCTTTCGGGCTCGCAAACGTCACTTGCACTTGCAGCAACTCGTCGCGGAGACGATGGCCGGTCTGTGGTCGGCATCCTTTGAACCAGCGTCCACTTCCACCTTCGCTTGCAACGACTGCCAAGCGCCTAACGTGGCATTAAAATCCCTGCACAGATCCGAGTAGGTCCGGTACAAGGAGGGCACGGGTGCCTGATCACTGGTGGATTCAACCATCGCCAGCAGAGCCGATGCCTGTCCATTGATCCTGCTGAAGCTGGTAGCGCCTTTGACTGGTGGCACAGCGTAGGATCCGCCTGAGAGGCCGATGGACGCGTCTTCGGTGGTGCCGGTCAGTTCGGCGATTCGCGTCCGCAGCGTCTTCACCAATTTACTCGACACACCTGCGCGCGGCGATGACAGTTTCGCATCCAACCCGTTCGCCTGTTCGTAAGCGCTCTTGCTGGCGGAAATGACCGCGATGATTCGCTGCGAAAGAGCCAATTGCCGGCGCATGCCATCCATCGCCGCGGGTGAGTAATCCAGCCGCGGATCCTGTTTCAGTAGCACCGGCTGACTGGAGGAAACTCCGTCCACGGTCAGTTTCACCTCATAGTCGCCGGGCAGTGCCATGGGCCCTTCCGGGATAAATGACGTATCTTCCGGCACTGCTCCGCTGGACTGATCGAAGAACAGGGCAGGAGGCGTTGGGTAACGCATGTCCCAGCTCACACGGTGCTCACCCGCAGTCTCCGGCAATGGCCGCGATGGCCGTGCCCAGAAAGCAGGCGCGGGTGGCAGGGGTTGATCGAGGGGTTTTAACGGAGCGTTCGAATAGGAACGCGCCAAATTCCCCTCGGCATCGAAAATCTGTAGCTGCACATTCTGCGCAGACTGTTTCAGGTAGTAGTCGATCACCACCCCTTGAGGTGGATTCTTGCCATGGGGAACCTCAGGCGGAAACGGAGTGTCCTGGTTGATGTTCGACTGGACGCGGGTCGCGGCTCGCGGACGGAACAAGATCACTTGGGGATCCGCAAGTTGCGCGGTCAATTGCTCGAGCGGCGATGTATCGTCCAGAATCCATATTCCACGCCCGTAGGTTGCAGCAATCAGATCGCCGTCGTGGATTTCCAAGTCATAAAATGCGGTCGTTGGAAGATTCAGGCGTAGCGATTGCCAGTGATCGCCGTCGTCGAACGACACTTGAACGGAAGTTTCCGTGGCCGCGAACAGCAAACCGCGTTTGTGATCGCTTTCCTGAAGCGCTCGCACAAAGCTGCCGGTCGGCTCATCTGTCGGCAGGCCCGTAACGATCTCATCCCATGACTTGCCAAAGTTGCGCGTGCGATAGATGTGCGGTGAATAATCTCCAATGGCATCATTGCGCACCGCTGCGTAGGCCTCGGATGGGTTGAATCGCGAGGCCTGAACGTTGATGACGCCATACATCGACATACCTGGCGGAGTGACGTCAAGCCACTGCTTCCCGCCGTCTTCCGTCAGATAGAGAACGCCATTGTTGCTGCCCGTCCATATGACCCCGGCTTGCGCGCCTGAGGGCGACAACGCCACCAGTGCGTCACCGTGATGGACTCCTTCCGGATTGGGCATTGGGGGTTTTCCGGGGTGGGCGGTGAGGTCTGGACTGATTTTTTGCCAGTGATCGCCACCGTCCTGGCTCTCCCAAACGTTTTGAGTGCCGTAATACAGCACACTCGGGTTCTGCGGTGAAAAAACGATGGGAGCAGAAACTGCGCGTCGAAAATCCGTGTCGGTAACTCGACTGATGGTACCCACGCCAAAATCGACGCTCTGCGCGCCCCATGTTTTGCGATTCACTTTTTGCAGAAACCCCAAAGGGCCGTTCATGAATAGGACGTCGGGATCGGCAGGGTCAACAGTCACGAAACCTGTCTCCCAGCCGGGCAGTGGAAACCAATCAAGGTCGGTGATCTGTCCGAGCGAGCCTCGACTGGCGATCGCGAACGTGCCGCTGTCCTGCTTGCTGCCGTATATCCAGTAAGGATATCGGTTGTCGGTGGTGATCTTTTCGATTTCAGCTGTTTTTTGGTTGTACCACGAACTCCACGTTTGACCGCCATCGAGACTGACCGATGCCCCTTGATCGCCGCCGTACACGATATGGTTCGGGTCAGTGGGATCAATCCACCACTGATTCGGGTCATCACCTCCGGGCGCACCTTTAAAAGCGACCAACGTACGACCACCATCGGTGGATCTGTAGACGCAGGTACCCATCGTATAGACCACATCCGGATCATGCGGATCTACCAGAACTTGTTTGCTCGATGTGTAAATCGTCTTGGTGGCCACCGACCAACTGGCGCCACCGTCGTCCGAGCGGTAAAGCCCTGCGCGGTTCAATAGGTATACGCGCTGGGCATGAGTGCCCACCGCGACTGAAGTCTCCCCGAGTAGTTCGGGTTGGTCACGACCGTTTAGCTTTGCCCAGGTCACGCCCTCGTCGCTGGACTTGTACAGGCTCGTTGGTCGCGGATGCTCGAAGAGCGAACGACTCGAAACCCCCTGAGCTAGATAGGTTTGTGTCACCGTAGCGAAAATCACCCGGGGATCATCGCTTGCCCAGGACAGATAGGTCGCGCCGGCCTCCGGCTGAGCATTGAGCACCGGTGTCCAAGTTCGTCCTCCGTCAGTGCTGCGAAACACGCCGCGCGCTCCCCCTTGGCGATGATCGATTCCGCGCGTCGCTGCCAGCACCAAGTCAGGATTTTGCGGATCCACAAGTAGCCATGCTATCGCTCCGGCATTTTGCAATCCGGCGCTCTGCCAGTGCGCTCCAGCGTCGGTGGATTTCCAGACACCGCTGCCATAGTTCGACCCAAACACGCTCCCGGTGCCCGCATAGACAACGGACGGTTGCGACTGCGCCACCGCCAATGCGGTAAAACCTCGGGCATCCTGCACGTCATCGGTAACCGGCAGCCAGGTGGCGCCGGCGTTTACGGTCTTCCAGACGCCTCCATTATCGGTACCCACATACGCAATCCCTGGGCGTCCGTTGACTCCGGACACCGAATCCACCTTCCCCGCAATAAATGGGCCGATGTTGCGCCACTGCATTTCTTGAAACAGATTTGGGTTTATCTGCGCTTGGGCCGTCCCTATGATGAACAGTGCTGCGGTGGCAGCCACAGCGCATGCCAACCCATTCGCGCGCTTCGCTATAATCGAAATCAAGGCTCACCTCCACTTTATGGCCCTATCGTTGCATATTCCGGGCAACGCGGCCGCAAGGAATTCGAAGTTCAAGAAAGTGACATGCGAGTGCGATGAACGCGGCCTTCGTCATGTGATACACGCCGCCCTAGTGTTTTCTACGAACTATTCCCGAAGGCGGACCCCGACGAGCTTGTCATGCGTTCGACGTTGCTCAGAGGATTGGAACAGTGGCAAAGGACAGCGGCCCGACGCAAATTCAGCCAGCGAAGATGCTGGTTCGGGTGGCGTCGCGGGCGCAACTCAAGCCAGGGCTGAAAATTGGCGGCTTGAGACCTCGACCCGGTGCACAGGAAGATCCTACTTCGACTCCCTGACGATTGCGGCCGCCGCATTTCCAGCAACAACCCAGCTAGCTGACCCGGCAACGACGGCCTCATCCTCGAACCAGAGAAATCCAAAATCATCGATGCACTCGGGAAAATCCGGTTTGATGATGACGTAGCCCGGAATCACGGCGCCTGGTATGTAAGCATTGTCCGCGCGGTTGTTGCTGTAGGTCTTTGTCTTTGACACGGTTCCGACGCCAGCCACATAGGAGGTGCTCGAGACGGGATGCGTGCCGAGAATGTAATTGACGGCGCGAAGCGTGTATTCCGAACTCACCAGATCCGGAAACGTCTTGTGCAGAAAGTACATCCGGATGGCCATGTCAATCACGGCTCCCGATCCGCCCCAAGTGCCTAAACTCGCAGGCACGCCGAATGGGGTGCTGTCCAGCTGCTTGTTCAGATCGATGAGGTAGGTCTTCACGGCTTCCCGCATTTCATCTTTCGCGTTCGCGTCCAGGTAACGCAGTACCCGGACGGCCATCCACCCATGGGTACCCATTTGCTGTGGAGTGATCATTTGCGGGAACAATTCCTTCAGACGCGATTTGTAAGGCTCTGCGCCATTCGTCGCAATCGTCAGTTCCAGAGCCGCAGCCCAGTCTTGCCCAATCCGAAAGTCTCCGCGGCCGGACCCCGACGGCGGGGCCGTTTGCCCACTGGTTACGCCAGCAGAGGTTGGTGTGGCTGATCGAGCCGAACCGTGTCTGGTGCTTTGAGCGCCCGACACCACACCCTGTGAGGCAGCTAGCACGCCGGGAGCATCGTCCGGAGCACCAGCGTCCCAGCCGGGGCGCGCCGCTTGTGGCGTTGGATTGGTTTTCTCGCCGTTCCATGCCTTGATCGCGGTCTCGAGGCAGTCTTTAGCGAGTGCGTCGTCCCAGCCCTTGAGCGCATCGGCCGCCGCAGCCAAGGCTGCGATCGCATTCCACTGGAGAGTCGCGTTGGTGGTGGTGAAAATCCAGCGATCATCCGGCCGGCCTGAGTAGTCGCCCTTTACTTCGTTGAGACGCAGTTGCGGATCGTAGATGCGGCCATCGGTCTTCGACGCCCCATCGCCCAGGTGCGTATATTGGCGCAGGTCCGGTTCGTGAGTGCCGCGAATCGAATGGCCAATATTGTGGAACTGCGCCAAGATGAGCAGTGCACCGTGCTTGACCTGTTCAACCGTATCCGGCACGCCGTCGGGACGGTGCATCTCAACCTCGCGCGCGACTTCATCAACGGTGAGTTCGTCGTACTTGAGATCAAATTCGCGATACGCCAGAGCCAGACTCTGAATCACGTTCAGTTGCGCAGGCTCTTCTAGATCGAAGTCGCCCGCGTCATACCAGCCGCCAACGTTCATCCCCGGAATATGATCGCCGCCCTTGTACTTGCCGTCCCTCGCCGTAGCCTGATTCCAGTTGTCAAATTGCTCCCCCACAACGGGCGCCATGCGACCGTCGTCCAGGTGGGAAGCACCGTGCCAAACGCGGTAGGCTTCGCGCACTGAAACATGGTCCATCTGTTCCGCAAGGTGATGATCCAAGCTGTCCTGCCAGATATTGGCATAGACATCCTTGGAGATCGGAAACGGTGCCGTACGCTGATCTGCGTACTCGATGACATAGAGGCCAGGATCGTTAACGGCGGTGAAGTCGAATTTCGCGTAGACATATCGCAACCAGGGAGTTGAAGGGGTGATCGGTCCTTCAAATACTTGTTGGTAAGCTCCGCTTCCAGTCAGACGCAGCACCTTGGCAGTCCGTGGGCCGACATACTTCGGATCGAGTTCGAGCACGGCCACCTTGGAGAAGCCCGGCGCATAGCCGACTTGACTGTGCGCGATCATCGGTGGGCGAGTCCACTGCGGAATTACATCCGGTTTGACATGCCAGACGATGGCGTCGGTCGTTTTTCCCGACGGAATCAGTGAGCGCAAAACAAACCAGCCGTTCTGCGCGCGGTTGCGCCCATCGAATAGCATTAAGGTGGCGGTTTCCGACACCACGGTGATCCGGGCGAGGGAATCGTCAACCCCGAGGGTTATGCTTTTGCCTTCAGCAAACGGTAGCGGCTGGGTGTACCCCTTCGCCCTATCCCAGTCCTCGAGGTAGTAAGCTTTTTTTGGTTCATCGGGCAGCGGCATTACCTTGATCATCGGATCATTGGGTGTTCGCGGGAAAATGCCCGCTTTCGATCCGTCCACCAGGTAGGCCCTGCCCATGTAGATCGAGGGTAGGAATTCCAAGTTAAAACCCGCGCGGCCGACCAGCTTGGGCGGCAGCGGCTTGTCGAGATTGATGCTGACCCTTACACCCCCGGGTTCTGCAGCTACCTCCAGCGTGTAGCTGACATCGAAGGTTGGGAAAGCGAGGCGGGCGGTGAGCCTGTTATTCGCTCTATCTGCCTGGCGCCCTTTTAGGGTCGCCACCAAATCCCACTGCTCGGGCGTTGGCATCAGGCGCACGTCGCCGTTGGTCGCGATGCGCTGGCCGTGGAGAATCATTTCCATGGCCGTGTTCTTCTGATCGACGAAAACGGGATGATAGGTACTGTCGTAGAGAAAGACACTGAACCCCTGGGTATCGAGGTATCCCTTGTCGGTCACCTGCATCGCAAAATCAGCTGCGAAAGCACTTGAGGCGGCCAGAGCCGAAAGGAGGCAGGCGCAAATTCCCGTGAGTGTGGTTTTGATCGGGTCCCAGGAAGACATGTTTACGCTGTGCTTCTCGTGATGGTAGCGCTACCACTACTAGGGTTAAGATATGTCGGAGCTAATCACTCGTCAAGTCGCCGAGCTTACGGGCTGAGGTTAGCCGAGCGGTTGTCGCGGCAAGTCCCAGCAGGGCAGGGCGAGCAGAAGTGTCTCGCCCGAACCGCCCCTCGCTTCGCTCAGTGCACGAACTCGCCGGGGTTCTGGATATCCGTTTTTGATCGATCTCGTGCTCGACAAGCGTTCGCGCTGGGGCGACGACTGCAATGGCGGATCCGTGTCACTGATCTTCGCCTTACCGTTTGAGGATGGCCTCCAGGTATTCGAGGGCGCGGGGATCTTTGGATTGGCCCAGCCAGAAGATGGCTTCCTTGCGGATGGCGGGGTTCGAGTTGCTGTCGGCCACGTGCATGAGCTGAGGGACGCCTTCCTCTTGCGGAAGTTGGCTCAGGGCGAAGACGGCCTTCTTTTTGACTTGCACATCGGGATCGTTCTCGATGGCGGCGGTGATGGAGGCGCCCGCTTTCTTGCCGGCTTTCTGAGCGATCCAGAAGATGGCTTGACCGCGAACATGTGGGCTCACATCGGAATGAGCCATCTTGAGCAGCGCGTCGATGCTAGCAGGGTCCGAGTTGATCGAGAGATCGAAAGCCAGTTTCTCGCGCACCTTGGGGTCCTGCTCCTGGGCGACTAGTTCTTGCAGGACCTGGAAGCCTTCATGACCGCGCTGAGCTGCCAGCCAGAAGGCGGACTTTTCGCGAAGGTGCGGCGAGTTGGAGGGGCCGGCGAGTGAAGCTAGCGCAGTCGTCGCGGCGGGACTGGCGTGCATGGCCAAGGTTACAAGAGCGTCGTCGGTTGCGTGCTTGTCCTCCGAGTCTTCGGGCCGGGCGGCGAGTTTGGCGAGGAAGGCCGCACTGTCATCGGGCTTAACGTCGGTGAGCCAGGTGAAGGGAATGCCGCCTGCGTTGAGCCGGCACCCCGCATTGGCGGGACGGACTTTGACAATGGCGCCGTGATCGAGGCGCAGGAGAACGTACATGCCGACGGGCGAGGGCTTCTGTGCACTCGCCCCGTCTCGCGCAATAATGCCCGTGCGCGGGGACTCGAGTTGATATTCACCGCAGCATCCCTCTTCAGATTGCGCTGCATCCTCAAAATCTGTACAGGCCGAGAAATTCGTCCGTGGAACAGCAGGCACTTCATATCCAACCCATAGCGGTTGATTTGCGCGCTGCAGTCGCGCCACCGTTGCGGAAAGTCCCGAGGTTGCGGACCCGGTGTTCAACTGCGTGTTGACGACTCTGGGCTGCGCGGCGAGGGCGGATGCGCCGAGGACGAGACTGAAAGCGAAAGCGAAAGCGAAATGTTTCACGGAAGTTCTCCTGCCGAAGATCTGATGACTGCGCGCCGGTTATTTATTGAGGATTTCGACCATGTAGGCGGTCGCTTCCGGACTGTGCATGATGCTGAGCTGCTGCACGATTTTTTGCTTGAGGCCGGGATCTTTTTCATTCTTTGCAAGCGTGACGAGATCGTGTGCATCTCCTGCGAGGAACAGGGCTTCGACGGCGGCCTTCTTGGTGTCGGGGTCGTTGTTGCTCTGATAGGTCAAGACCAGCTTGGGCGCGATGCCCGGACCCCCGCTGATGCCAAGGTCGCGGATGGCTCTGCGGCGAAGATCAGGATCCTGCTCGCTGGCCGCGATGGTCCCGAGCACTTCGGCGCCTTTGGGGCCGGCAGCGATAAGACTGTTGATGATGTGCTCCTTGACCTCAGCGCTCTTTGTCTCCTTGTAGAGAGTCTGCAGCTGTGCGGTGGCCCCCATCGCGCCGAGCGATTGCACCGCCGCTTTATTGAGTTGCGGGTTCGATTCACTACGTGCCGCTTCCACCAGTTTGTCGGGGCTTTCGGTGATGAGATAGGACTGAAGAATGGCCTTCTTTACCGCATCGTCGCTGCTGTGCTGGTAGATGTCGGCGAGGAGATCGACGGATTGCTTGCCGCGAGTGGCGAGCATATGAATCGCTTTGACCTGCAAGGCAGGATTCGATCCACCGCGCGCGATCTGGCCGATCAGGTCCTGGGCTTGCTTTGAGTCGCTCTGGGCGAGGACGAAGAGGGCTCGCTCTTTGAGCTTGTCGGAACCGTTGCCGTTGAGGATTTGCTGGATGGCGGGGATGGCGCGGGCCTCGTCCTGCTGCATGATGGCATTGAGGGCCAGGAGCTTGAGGTCTTCGTCCTGCTCGGCCTGGGGCTGAACGGGTTGGGCGCTGTGTCCGCGGATCTCGATTTCCAGAGCTCCGCACTCGTCGAGCCATTCGCTCTTGGGAAAGCTGTGACGGAGCTCCGCGCAGGTGCTGATGGCGCGCGCGGCCTGGCCTTCTTTGTTTTCTGCGTAGGCTCTCCAGTAAAGAGCGCCTTCGGCCCGCTGGCCGTGCTGCTGGACAACCTTGTTGAAAAGGCCGGCCGCGTCGGTCCAGCGGCCTTCGTTGATGGCGCGGGTTCCCTCGGAGTAAAGGGCGGCATCCTTGTCGGCAGGAGACGCCGAGGCGGCCGGTTTTGTGTCGGCGGGTTCGGCTGAGTGGACTCTCGGCGCAAACAGAGTCGTGGTCAGGACGGCAATGAGGAAGAACGATGTGGTTTTCATATAAGTACTCCTAGCGTGCGGACGGCCGCGGGTTGCTGCTCCTTTTGTTCGTCCTGCACATGGGTGCGTAGGACGCGGACTTCGAAAAGGAGCCCGTCGGTGTTCAATTCTTTCTGCAGTTCGGCGAGGCGAGCCGGGCTTGCGTCATCGGGTTCGTTGGCGACCTCGATGAGGACGCGCTCGAGACGATCCAGAGCGGCGGCAAAGACGGGATCGCCGGATTTGCTCGCGCTCTCGCGATACAGGCGGTTGGCGGAGAGAAGATCCTGCGCCTCGGCCTTGACCCGTACGGTCGATTCGCCGGAGTCGCCGTGCCTGAGTGCGACCAAAAAGCGCTCGGAGCGGCCGAGGTGATCGCCCATTACCACAAGGACGATGGGTTGGCGGATGGGGTTGTTGGCCGCTGTCTGAATCTGGGGCGGCCGCTGTTGGTTCTCCCATTGGCGTCCGGCGAAGAAGGCGACGGCGATAGCGAGGCTGCACGCCGTCGCGAAGCCGAGGCCTTTTAGATGGCTGAAACGCAGCGGAAGGCGTTGCTGTTTGCGTTGGTAAACCGGAACGATGTTGCGGATGGACTGCCAGACCTGTTCGCCGTGGTTGGCCACGCGTGCCGGCACCGGGATGGGAGCGATGGCGTCGAGATCGCTGCGCAACTCGGCGTAGGTTTCGGCGCACTGCTGGCACCCGCGCAGGTGGCGGGCGATGCTCCTGGAGTGCGGCGATTCCTCGTAATAGTGCTCGATCAGTTGTTCTTCGGTGAGATGGTTCATGCGTTCACCTTCAAGGGTGCGAGCTCGCGACGGAGTTTCTGCACCGCACGGAAAACCGCCTGTTTTGCGGCGTTGGGCGCGATGCGTAGCGTCGCGGCGATCTCTTCTGTGGTGCAGGCTTCCATGTGACGCAGTACGAATGCGGTGCGCTCGGTGGCGGTGAGCTTCTGCATCGCGCCGGCATGGACGGCTTCAATCTCCTGGCTGAGGAGGAGGCGTTCCGGATTGGCAGCGGTGTCTGCCACCTGGACTTGACGCTGCGTGGCATCGGCCTCGTCGGCGATCCGGTAGGTGGCTTCGGGTTTGCGTTTGTTCTTCATGTTCAGGGCGCAATTGACAGCAATGCGGTAAATCCAAGTTGAGAATTTGGAGCGCGACTCGAAGCTTCCGAGCTTCTGATAGCCGATCAGGAAAGCTTCCTGAACCACGTCTTCGGCGTCTGCTTGATCGCCCGTGATACGGAACGCCACTCGAAAGATAGTCTTGCTGTGGCGTACGACCAGTGCGCCGTAGGCTTCCTTGTTTCCGGCAAGAACCGCCCGGATGATTGAGTGCTCGTTCTCTTCCATTCAGGCAATTAGACAGGGTTTTCGGCTGGCGGTTAGCATTCGCAGGGATTTTTTTAGGCGGGGGTGTACACTTAAAAACACGGCCTTTAGAACATAATGAACACGGGCGAGCCCAAGGAGAAGACACGATGCGCAGACTTCATCTCGTTCCGAGCGGACTCATGATCGCGTGCATGGCGATGAGTGCGCGGGCAGAGAACCCTTTTGATTCGATCAAGACGTTTTCTGCAACCCTCGTGATCAGCGGGATGTCGTCCAAGATGCCCGAGGGCGCGAGCGGGGCAAAAATATATCGCTCCGGGACCAAGATCAGAACCACCTTGCCGGGCGGTGCCGGTTACACCGTGATCGATACCACCGGACATACTACTTATATGGTGATGGGCGGTGGCATGTGTATGCAGATGACGGCGCAAGGGCAGGAGAATCCCTTTGCTCAGGCTTCGGATACCACGGTCGAGCGCTCACCGGCAGGCTCGGACACCGTCGACGGCCATGCTTGCAAGGTGGAGAACATGACCGTCACGCCGCACTCGGGTCCCCGCGCAGGGCAGCCCACCAAAATGAAGGTTTGGGAAGCGCAGGACCTGCACGGTTTTCCCATCAAGGTCGAGACGCAGACTACTCGCGGCCCCATGACGATTGAGTACAAAGACGTGAGCTTTGCCGAACCCGACGCATCGCTCTTTACTCATCCGGATAATTGCCGGCAAATGCCGGGCATGCCGGCCGGTGCCCCGCACTGACGGGCCGCCGACTTCTCTCAATGACGGAGCAGGGGACTTAAGCCGGATCCGAAACGAAGACGTTCCACGAAAGCGGCCGCAACTTTGCCTGCAGGCGGGACCCCGTGAAAGAACAATCACGGTGTTGGCGCGGTTTGACGTCGAGGCCCATCTCGTCATCGGTGCTGCAATTGAGTACAAATACCGTCGCGCGGCCGCTTTGTTCATCGTGGAGAACACTTGCCAGCAGATAGTCCAGACGTGAATGGGTGTTCGTCGCATAGCCGTCGGTGTGGACGTGCGTGCGCAGAACGTTGATGCCTTTGAGCGCGAGACCGACCACGTGGCTTTCCCCCCTTATTCGGCCATGCCGCGCCGAACTAGTGATTGTGGCGGGGGATGCCCTTGGTGCTTGCGATGCGCTGATATTTTGCAGCTGGCTCGAGAATGGACCCCGTGTCCATCTGGCCGACGACGCTGCGCTGCATTTCCTGCCACGGCGTTTGACTCGCAGGATAAGAATAGCCGCCGGCGGCCTTTAGCGCATCGCGCCGCTTCTGCAGCTCCCGTTCGGGCAGAAGCACGTTCACCTCGGACTTCCTAAGATCCACCCGAACCCGATCTCCGGTCTTCAGGATTGCCAGGCCGCCGCCCACGGCAGCCTCGGGAGATGCGTTAAGGATCGACGGCGAACCTGATGTACCGGACTGCCGTCCATCGCCGATGCACGGCAGAACATGGATGTTCTGTTCGATGAGTTGAACCGGCGCCCGCATGTTCACAACTTCCGCCCCACCAGGATAACCAATGGCGCCCGCGCCGCGCATGAACAATACGCACTGCGCATCGATATTCAATTCCGGATCATCAATACGAGCGTGGTAGTCCTCGGGGCCGTCGAAGACAATGGCCCGACCCTCGAATGCGTCGGGATCCTCCGGATTCGATAAATAGCGATCGCGGAACTCTTTCGAAATGACGCTGGTTTTCATGATTGCGGAATCGAACAAGTTGCCGTGCAATACCAGGAAGCCGGCCTTCTGTGCCAATGGCCGGGAGAAGGGACGAATCACGGCTTCATCCAAAATTACCGCGGCGGCGCAGTTCTCGCCGAGCGTTTTGCCATTGGCGGTCAGTGCCTTATCAAACAGCAGTCCTTGATTTAGCAATTGTGCAACAACCGCAGGAACTCCGCCCGCGCGATAGAAGTCCTCACCCAAATACTCGCCCGCCGGCTGCAAGTTCACCAGCAGCGGAATGTCGTAGCCATAGGTCTGCCAGTCGTTGATTGACAGCTCGGCACCGACGTGTCGCGCTAGCGCAATCAAGTGCAATGGAGAGTTTGTCGACCCGCCGAGCGCGGAGTTCACCCGAATCGCATTGATGAAGGCTTCGCGGGTGAGAATGTCGGACGGCTTGCGGTCTGCGTGGATCATTTCAACGATCTGCCGGCCGGTGTGGTAGGCGCATTCCTGCCGGTCGCGCAGCGGCGCGGGGATGGCCGCGGAGCCGGGCAGCGACATGCCGAGCACTTCGGACAAGCTATTCATGGTCGTTGCCGTGCCCATGGTGTTGCAGTAACCGGTCGATGGCGCGGCGGAGGCAACCAACTTGATGAAGGCTGCGCGGTCGATTTCGCCGGCAGCGAATCTCTCGCGTGCCTTCCAAACCACCGTCCCTGAACCGATTCTCTTGCCATCCGCCCAGGCGCTCAGCATGGGACCCACCGACAAAGCGATCGCCGGGATATCCACCGTTGCCGCCGCCATCAGGCAGGCGGGCGTGGTCTTGTCGCAGCCGGTAGTGAGCACGACGCCGTCGATCGGATAGCCATACAGCAGTTCTACCAAGCCCAAATAGGCGAGGTTGCGGTCGAGGCCCGCAGTCGGACGCTTACCCGTCTCCTGGATGGGATGCACTGGAAATTCGAGGGCAATACCCCCGGCGTCGCGAATACCCTCGCGCACGCGGGTTGCCAGAACCAGATGATGGCGATTGCAGGGCGAAAGATCGGAACCGGTTTGCGCAATACCGACGATCGGCCGCCCCGACTGCAGTTCTTCGAGTGTCAGCCCGAAATTCAGATAGCGCTCCAGATACAGCGCGGTCATGTCGGCGTTGTTCGGATCGTCGAACCATGCCCTTGAGCGCAGGCGTCGCGGTGAAGAGGCCGAGTTCATGCTGAGCGTCCGTTCGCAGGGTCGAATCGCCAATCAAATTGGCCGTTCATGCTCTCATATTTACTCAGACAAATTGCCATAGTGGCTCCGCCTTGGCAAGATAGCATTGTGGCCCGACAGCGCTTTTCCTCAACAAATATGTCCCGTCCAATCGAGTTTCACGGCAGGTTGATCATGGTCAGAAATGCTTGCTTCGCCACGTTGTTTGCCTTCGCCTCTTTGGCAGCAGTCGCGCGAGACCACGCCAATTACCCGATCGGCAATGCTGGGTTCGGTCGAGTCGGGGAGACGAACGTGCAAATCTACACGCTGACCAACGCTCATGGCATCGAAGCCCGCATTATGACCTACGGCGCCACGCTGGTTTCATTGAAAACTCCAGATCGCGCCGGGAATTTGAAAAACATCATTCTGGGGTTTGACACCTTGGAACCTTATGTGGCCGGCGTGCCGTATTTCGGCGCAACCGTTGGCCGCTACGCCAATCGCATCGCGGGCGCTCGATTTGTACTGGACGGAAAGAGCTATCAACTGCCGCAGAACGACGGACCGAACAGCTTGCACGGCGGCCATCGAGGATTCGACAAGCGCATCTGGAAAGCGCAGCCGATCCAGACACCCGCCGGTCCCTCGCTGCGGCTGACGTATGTGAGCGCGGCAGGCGAGGAGGGGTACCCAGGAGAACTGACCGCGCATGTGACGTACCGATTGGATAACGATGACAGACTCACGATCGACTATGAAGCCACGACTACCGCACCCACGCCGATCAATATGGCCAATCATGCATATTACAATCTGACGGGTGATCCTTCGCGTACGGTCCTGGAGCAGACACTGCAAATCAACGCGGATCGCTTCACGCCGGTCAATGCCACCTTAATTCCCACGGGTGAAATGCGTGCCGTTGCGGGCACGCCATTTGACTTCCGCACACCGCAGTCGATCGGCAGCCGCATCAACGATAAGGATGAACAACTGCGTTTAGGCCGCGGTTACGATCACAATTGGGTGCTCAATTCGAGCGGACCCGGCCCCTTGAGGCTGGCCGCGGTGCTTGCGGATCCCGAGAGCGGACGATCCGTCGAAGTCCGCACAACCCAGCCGGGATTGCAGTTCTACTCCGGCAATTTTCTCGACGGCAAACCCGCGGGCACAGGCACGGTTTTCAAGTACCGAGCGGGTTTGTGTTTGGAGACGCAGCATTTTCCCGACTCACCTAATCAGGCAAGCTTTCCTTCGACCATCTTACGCCCCGGTCAGACCTATTCGGAGAAGACGGTGTTGAGCTTCCGTGTAAGGAAATAAGTTAGCCCGGTTCGGTCGAGAGGCGGTACAGGCCGGCGCCGGCAAGTCCGCGCGCTGTCGCGACTTGCGCACTCTAACGCCTCCGCTGACGCCCAACTGGGCCAGCGTAATAGGGATGCTCGCCGTGAAATCGCGCAAGTTGAACGCGGCAACGCAAGTGTCCTGATACAAGCCTCAGCGCAAGCTCAGAACGATGATCGATTTCGCCGGCAGGGTCAATGACAGACCATGGTCAGTGATTGTCGCCGTATTAAAGGTAACCGGATGCACCGAGTTTGGATTCTCAAATGTATTGTGTGCATCCATCACAGCGGCGGTTAACAAAGTCCCGCTCACCTGCGAAGGATTGGCGGCCGGTATCGCAACGGAAACGGCAATCGCCTTGTGCGGATCGAGATTGACCAATGCCAAGACAAGCGAGCCGGACGCCGCTCTCGCGGCCGAGAGACTGACCGCCGGAACGGAATTACCGCCCTGAACATACTGCGGTGTCGTGAGATCGGCGGGTAAGTAGGTCGCATCTTGAAATGGCTCATACATTTTAAAGACGTGATAAGTCGGCGTCAGAACCATCTGCGGCCCTTTGGTGAGAATCATCGCCTGCAATACGTTGATCATCTGGGCAATATTGGCCAAGCGCACGCGATCGGCATGATGCTCAAAGACGTTGATGTTGAGCGCAGCGGCGATGGCATCGCGCAGCGTATTTTGTTGATAGAGGAATCCCGGCTCCCTCCCCGGTTCCGGGTCGTACCAAGTGCCCCACTCGTCGACGGCAAAGGCAATCTTCTTTGCGGGGTCATACTTGTCCATCACGGCGCTGTTTTGCGTGATGTAGTCATCCATCCTGAGGGTGTGCGCCAGGGTTGAGATCCAATGATCCTCATCGAATCCGGTGGCGGAGCCTTTCGACTGCCATCGATCGCCCGGAATCGTGTAGTAGTGAAAGCTGATTGCACCCATATCGCGGTTAGCTTTCGATATCAGCGCCGTTGTCCACGACGTATCGTTGTCGTTGCCGCCGCTTGCCACGATAATCGGACGTGCGCCCTCCGGGGCCTTGAGAAAGTTCGCATCTTGGCGGAACAGGTCGACGTAGTGCTCTGGGGTCATGTTTCCCCCGCAACCCCAGGCTTCGTTGCCGACGGCGAAGTAGGCAATTTTCCAAGGTTCGGGGTGGCCGTTGCGAGCACGCTCTGCGGTCAGCGCGGTCGGCTTGTCCGAAGTCATGTACTGCAGCCATTCCGCCATTTCGCGGGCGGAGCCGGTACCGAGATTGCCGTTGATGTAGGCATCGGCGCCGATGAGCTGCGCAAAATCCAGGAACTCGTGCGTGCCAAAGGCGTTCGACTCGGGAACACCGCCCCAATTCGTGTTCAAGGTGACCGGACGCTTTGCGCGGGGCCCGATGCCGTCGCGCCAGTGGTATTCATCCGCGAAACAGCCGCCCGGCCAGCGCACCACCGGCACGTGCAGTTCGCGCAGCGCCGCAATGACGTCATTGCGAAAGCCGCGGATATTCGGAATGGAGGAGTGCTCGCCGACCCACAGCCCTTCTTCAATCCCGCGGCCGAGATGTTCCGCAAATTGTCCGAAAATATGGCGATCGATTTTTGCGCCGCCTCGATCCGCATAAATTACCGCGCTGGCGCTGCGATCAGACGCGGGCTGCGCGGCGGTCTGAACGACGGGCAGCGCGAGTGCCGCAGCCCCGAGAACAAGAATAAACGCGCTGTGCCGAGTTGCTGAAATGCGTGCTCTCCCGCCTATACGAACGCGACGTCGCGCAGAATCGCGATAAGGCCGGGTCCACGCCATCGCGGTTCGCCGGCATCGGCCGCCAACACGCATGTGCCACCGCCGTCCAACGTTGATTGGCCGCTCTTGTCGACATGCGGACCCAGAATATCCTTTGAGCGGCCGACCACCATGTAATAGTCGCTATTGGCGCCCCGGGGGCAGAAATCGAAAGAGGCAACTCGATAGTAGTTGCCGGCGCGCTGAATGATGAACACGGCTTCGATCGCGTCCGGTGCCTTCGGCCGCTTCGCAAGATCGTGTCGCTCAAGATTGCTTGATTGATTGGCGCCGGCCGCCGCCTGTGGAAACGCTGTGTTTGACCACGTCGCGATGACCGGCGCTGGAATTGTGGACGCAACCATCTTGCGCATTTTCATGATTTCCGTGTCCCTATTTTGCCGAAAATCAGCACCCACTGACTGCGAGCATGAGTGTCGATAACTCAGACAATAAGTCAGTTCGGGCGGCCGAGCAAGATCGTCGTGGCCTTTTATCCGAGTTTTTTGGGGGACGCTCTTGGCCACAAGAATGACCGTATTGGAGCGCGCGCAAGGCTGCTGCCCGGGATGGCCGTGGCGAGCGGCTCGCGCGAATAGTAGTATTGCCGGTCGTTATCGCGAAAAAGGCGCATTTGGCACATGAGCGGGCCGCCCACAACTTTTGAACCGCCGGCCAGAGCTTTGCGGCTGCACGGATCGATCGCACGCACGCTGGGAATTTCAATCGTCTCCGGGCAATACAAGCCCGGGGACCTGCTCGATGGGGAGATCTCCTCCAGCGAACAGTTTGCCGTTTCGCGTACCGCTTATCGTGAAGCGGTGCGCATTCTGGCGGCCAAAGGGCTGGTGGATGCGCGGCCCAAAGTGGGTACGCGCATCAACTCAAAATCCAAGTGGAATCTGCTGGATCCGGACGTGCTGGTCTGGATTTTCGAGTCGGAACCCGATCTTGATGTGTTGAATAGTCTATTCGAGCTGAGAAATGTCGTTGAATCGGCCGCCGCGGGATTTGCCGCGACGCGCCGATCGGCGTCTCACCTGAAGGCCATGCGCCTGGCGCTTCGGGGAATGGCGATGCATACCCTGGCCACGGAAGCAGGGCGTCAAGCCGACCTTGATTTTCACACGACGCTCCTGGATGCCACGAACAATCCCTTCATCATTTCGCTGACTAGCGGCGTGAGTGCGGCGATTAACGCAACAACGGTTTTCAAGTCTCGCAAAGGTCCGCTGCGGCGAGACCCGATGCCGGATCACGTGCGAGTGTTCGAGGCCATTGCTGCCAAGAACCCCGGCAAGGCCGAGCAAGCCATGAGCGAACTCATCGTGCTGGCGCGCGAAGATACGCCGATCACGCGCAGCGCCGAGCGCCGCCGCGCCCGGTAGCACGGGTTATAGCCCTCGATCGCGCGAGGC
Organism: uncultured Gammaproteobacteria bacterium; assembly: GCA_963721095.1. Taxonomy (GTDB): domain Bacteria; phylum Pseudomonadota; class Gammaproteobacteria; order Steroidobacterales; family Steroidobacteraceae; genus Bog-1198. Next base: position 34,314 of record CAVRHU010000010.1, read on the forward strand.
CGCCGTGGGGCTGACATATTGTCTGAGTTATCTTACAATTGAAGGCTTAGCCCGATTGGCGAGATAAGCGATGCCGTTGCGATTGGTCCAATTCTTAAGCGCCGGCGGCGATCGGTGCGTAGCCGCCGTCGGCGAAGGCGGCCGGGCATGGCGCATCAAAGGATGGACCACCGTTCTGGCCCTGGCGCAGTCGGCAGTCGCGGCCAAGTCGACGTTGAAGGATCTCATCGACGCCGCGGAACGCGCGGAAACAGTCGATCTTAGCGCGGCTCTGCGGGACGGCAGATTGCTGGCACCGGTCGATCATCCCGATTCAGCGCGGGTGTTTCTGACTGGGACGGGTCTGACACACCTGGGGTCCGCAGACGCTCGCGACAAGATGCACGCCAACGCGCATTCGGCTGACGCATCGGATTCGATGAAAATGTTTCGCATGGGGCTCGAGGGCGGCAAGCGCGAAGCCGGGCAGGTCGGCGTGCAGCCGGAATGGTTTTACAAAGGTGACGGACGCAGCATTGTCGGACCGGAAAAGCCGTTGCCTTCGCCGGAGTTTGCGCTCGACGGCGGCGAGGAACCGGAACTTGCCGGGATTTACTGGATCGCGGCGGACGGCACTCCCTACCGACTCGGTTTCACGCTCGCCAATGAATTTTCCGACCACGTCATGGAGCGCATGAATTATCTGTACCTGGCGCACTCGAAATTGCGTCACGCCGCGCTTGGCCCGGAGCTGTTGCTCGGCGAGCTGCCGGTCGATATTCGCGGGACCGCGCGCATCACGCGTGCGGGCGAGACGATTTGGGAAAGATCATTCCTCACCGGCGAGGCGAATATGTCGCACCATGTGCGGAACCTCGAACATCATCATTTCAAATACGACTTGTTTCGCAGGCCCGGAGACTTGCACGTCCACTTCTTTGGAACCGCAACACTTTCCTTCGCCGACAAAGTAAAAGCGCAGGACGGAGACGTGTTCGAGATTGAGGCACCGCCATTTTCATTGCCGCTGCGTAACCCGTTGAAAACCGTCGCCGCACCGAGGGGCGCAGTACGCAGTCTCTGATTCAAGCCTGAAGAGCCGGGATTTAAGGGAGATTCGTGAAACCGATTCGCGTTGGGATAGTCGGTCTTGGCAAGATTGCGCGCGATCAGCACATCCCCGCAATCTTGGGAAATGCGGCTTTCAGATTTGAGGCCGCCGCGAGCCGCAACGCACAGGCAGCGGGAGTTGCGAATTTTTCGAGTATCGAGGAGATGCTGGCCGGGGTTTCGCATCTCGACGCGGTGGCCATCTGTACTCCTCCGCAAGCCCACTACGAAGCCGCGAAGCTGGCGTTGGCTCGGGGGAAACACGTTCTGCTGGAGAAACCGCCGTGTACTTCCCTCGCACAACTCGAGAACTTGGTGCGGCTGGCGGGGATTGCCGAGCGTACTCTGTATCAAACGTGGCATTCACGGCACGCGCACGGCGTGGCTCCGGCGCGTCGTCTGCTGCAGCAACAAACCCTGCGGCGCGCGCGGGTTACTTGGAAAGAGGATGTGCGCCAATGGCATCCCGGGCAGGCATGGATCTGGGAGCCGGGTGGATTTGGCGTGCTGGATCCTGGGATCAATGCCATTTCCATTCTGACGCAAATTATTGCCGAACCCATCTTTGTCAAAACTGCCTGCCTTTTCGTGCCGTCGAATTGCGCGGCGCCCATTGCGGCCGAGCTGGAGTTCGTCACGGATGGCGGGGTGGGTATTTCGGCGGTGCTGGATTTTCGCCATACCGGCGCGCAGACCTGGGACATCGACCTGACCACCGACGAAGGTTCGATCAAGCTGTCGGCTGGCGGCGGCGAGCTGACGGTCGGGGCGAATCCAGTACCTCCTGATCCCGGCGCTCTGACCAGCGAATACCAGGACATCTACTTGCAGTTTGCGCAACTCATTCATCAGGAAAGATCCGAAGTCGATGCGCGGCCGCTACAATTGGTGGCGGACATCCTCCTCATTGCCAGGCACGTTGCAGTCGAGCCATTTATTCCATGAGCGTCTTCAATTCCGCGGACTGGATGGTAGTGGCCGTGTTCATCGTCGCGATGGTGGCCGTAGTGCTCTATTCGATGCGCACCACGCCAAAGTCCGGGAAGGACTATTTTCTTTCCGGACGAAACAGCAACTGGCTGCAGATCGGCACATCGATTTTCTCGTCGAACATCGGCTCGGAGCACTTGGTTGGCTTGGCCGGAGCCGGTTTTGCGACCGGAATGGCGTTCGCCCATTGGGAGATTCAGTCCTGGCTGATTCTCGCGCTCGGGTGGGTGTTCGTGCCGCTGTATGACCGCATGAGAATTTTTACGATGCCTGAGTTTCTCGAGCTGCGGTTCAGCCGAGGCTCGAGAAATGTTCTCAGTCTGCTGACCATCGCCAGCCTCGTCCTCACCAAGATCGCAGTGACCATTTACGCGGGCGATGTGGTGGTGCGCACCTTGCTCGGCATCGACAGCGTCAATCTGTTTGGATTTCGAGTGGACGTGTTCTGGCTGATCGCGCTGGGGCTGGCATTCACAACCGGACTCTATACCGTGCTCGGCGGATTGCGCGTGATCATGTACACGGCGGTGCTGCAGGCACCGGTCCTGATCTTTGGATCCGTGTGCATACTCTACACGGGGCTGAGTGCACTGGGCCACGGCAATCTGGCCGCCGGGTGGCACGCGACGGTCGCGGCCGCCGGCGCCAACATTCACCTCATTCGACCTCTCGATGATCCGGACTGGTCGTGGGCCGCGGTGCTGCCAGGTTCCGCGATCATCGGGTTTTGGTACTGGTGCACGGATCAATACATCGTTCAGCGGGTCCTCGCCGGAAAAAATCAACAGGAGTCTCGGCGCGGCACAATTCTGGCAGCATTCCTGAAACTCACACCGGTTTTCATCTTTCTCGTGCCTGGAATGATCGCTTTTGCGTTGACCAAGGCGCCGGGTGCCGGATTCAAGACCAGCGGGGACGCCGCGTACACGTCTTTGGTCGCGCAAATTTTGCCGCACGGCTTGCGGGGCATGGTCGCGTGCTCAATGATCGTCGCGCTAATGGCCTCCCTTGCGTCCAAGTTCAACGCCTCCGCGACGCTCTTTACCATGGATTTTTTTCGCGAGTGGTACCCAAATGCGTCCGGAAAAACCGAGGTAGTCGTCGGGCGCATCGCCACCGCGGTCATCGTGGCAATGGGGATTTGCTGGGTGCTCGTGATCAAGAGCCTGCACTCCGACCTGTATCTTTACCTGCAGAGCGTGCAGGGATACTTGTCGCCGGCGATTTCCGCGTTATTTATATTGGGCGTATTCTGGAAACGCGCCACCGCGCCGGCAGCCTTGTGCGCGTTCATCGTCGGCGTCGTCGGCGGATTCGCACGCTTGGGGGCGGACCTGGTCATGCGAAACGACGGCGGCGCGGTCACCGGCCTCAAACAGCAGCTCTACCACCACACGATCAGCGTGGCTCAATACCAGGCTGCCATTTCCCCGATACGCGAGGCGCACCGCTGGGTCTTTGATTTCTGGAATATCCACTGGCTCTATTACACGCAGATTTTGCTGGTGGTGACGGCCGGCCTGATGTTTGTGATCAGTTTGCTGACGAAGCCACCGGATCCGGGCGTGGTGAAATTCACCTGGTACGGTGCGACTCCGCAGGAAAAGGCCGAGACGCGCGCAAGTTGGAACGGGCGCGATGTCGCCTTGAGTTTGGTGGTACTCGCGGCGGTCGTGGCCTTCTACGTCGCATTCTGGTAAGTGCTACACCGATACCGGCTGGTACAACCGCGTCGTCTCGGAATTGACGGCAAAGTATGGTTTGAATAGCTGCACACCGTCGCCGGTGCTGATCCGCCATTCTGCCGAGCGTGGCGAAGTTTGGCGCGCGGTCAGCAGTTCACTGCGATTGAAGGGCAGAAAACGGTCGCCCACCGCGAACAGCGCCAAGGGCCCTTGCATGATTGCGAGCAGCTCGGCGTGCTTTTCGTCCACCGGTTCCAGCCGCAGCGGACGATCAATCGTGAATTCGATTCGGTCGCCATCATTCCAGGTGCGTTGAATCTCGTAGAACGTGCCGGGAATAAGCGGCTGCTCCGGCCGTTTACCATTGATGGCGATCGAGCTCGCCGCTCCTGCCCAGGCAGGAACGCGCAGACCGATCAAGAATGATTCCGGCGTCGTGGTTTTGACTGCGATTGTGACCCCGGAGTCGAGCGGGTACGAGGTGTTCTGCTCCAGAGTGACGTTGCGTCCGTGTTGCCGCCAAGACAGGCGCGAGGGCGCGTATAAGTTCACGAAAATACTGTGTTCGCCAATCAAATACGCGCTCATTCCATAGTCGGCAAGAATCTGACCCAATGTTCCCGAGCAGCAAGGGCATTTCAGTTCAAAATAAGTCTTTGCGCCCCTCTCGTTGTAATCCGAGTAGTAGTAGGCGGTTCCGTCCGGTTTCATCGGTGGTGCGCCCAAAATGGTGTTGTAGAGCACGCGTTCCATGCTGTCTCCATAGCGGCTGTCGCCCGTTGCGGCCATCAGATAGCGCGCGGCTTTGAAGTGACCATAGGCCCCGCAGGGAGTTTCAAAACTCGCATGCGTCGTGTGCAGCGAGTCGCCGAGGTCGCCGGACCCGGGGACGATGAAGCGTTCATTGGGACCCCAGCCCCCGGTGGCGAAGCTTTGCGCCAACACAAATTCGAAGCCGTTTTTAGCGGCGTGAAGATGCTTGGGATTTCCTTCCACGAGATAGGCTTGCATCGCGGAGCTGAATGCATTCACATGGCTGTACGCGTGTTTGTCGGGCAACACGTTGTCGCCGCGGGCGAGGGGCTCGAAGTAATCCTTATCGAGCAAAAATCGTTGCGCAAGCCCGCGGTAGCGTTCGCCGGCGCCGCGCTTCCATGCAAGATAGAGATTCTCGGGCAATGTATACGACTCGTCCCAGGTATGGGCGATATTTGAATGCGGGCGCGCCGCCATTTCCGGGCGCGTCAGCGCCTTCTCCGGCAGGAAAGGCAGCGCCGCATCGGTTGCAAGATTGAGCACCGCGAGGGACTGCGAATCTGCGGCAAATTCATGCGCGTCGATGAGCCCGATATTGATTTTGTCGAAGGTGTAAGCGGGAAGCGTGTAGTCTTGGTAGAAGCGCGGCGAGATCGTCGCGGCGAAGCCCGCCACCAAGCGCAGCACCTTTTGGCGGGTGTCTGGGTTTCCAGTGACTGCATAGGCGCGTGCCAGGCTCGAGACGTACTGACCAAAGCTGTGGCCCGGTATGAAACCGTGCATGTCCTGGGGAGGATTGAAGCTGGCGGATGAGTTGTACCAGCCTCCCAGATCTTCGCCGGGTGCCGGCAAGCCCGCGGCGATGCGAAATGGCTTCAGCAGCGCGTCTTCGTTCATGGCGAGGAGCGTGGCATGGTGTGCGCGAAACTGTTCCCGCATCGGGCCGTCGAGCAGTGCAACGCAGGCGCGACTGGCAAAATCGAGCCCCTGAGCCTTCGATGCGGAGAAACCTTTGGCGGCCAGTGGCCCGGCAACGGCGCTTGCGATGGCCAGGCCACCGAACTTCAAGATTGAGCGGCGGGAGAGGGTGTCCATTGCAGTGGTCTTTTGTCCGACATTGAATTTATCACAGGCGATTCGCGGTCTGCGGCAAATTAACATTTACATGCAAAGCGGACTGGCGCAATGTCTGTGCAGAAGTGCTCACACAAGACACGCGGGGACTCCATGGCTTTTTTCACCTCAAAGCACAGCTACGGTCGGACCATGGTTTTTGCCCTGGGTATCGCCGCAGGGTTCGCCGCCGGCGGCGTGCCCGCCTGGGGGGCGGCCAACGAGCCGATCAGGATTGCCGTCATCGCGGAGGCGCAGTCGGTGGCCGGTTCATCCATCCCCGGTGCCGCACAGTTAGCCGCCGATGAAATCAATGCTCACGGCGGCGTCGATGGCCGAAAGATCGAAATCACCACCTACGACAATCACTCGTCGGCGGCCGATTCGGTGCGGGCTTTTCAACGCGCGGTCAGCGAAGATCACGCCAATGCCGTCATCGCCAGCTACGTCAGTGAAGTGGTGTTGGCCTTGGAGCCCTGGGCGTCGCGGCTGAAGACCGTGATGATCACGCCGGGCGCGGCGTCCGATGTCATCACCCAGAACATCGCCAAAGACTACGAGGCCAATAAATACACCTTTCATGGCTATCTGACCTCGAGCGCCATGGCCACACTGACCTGCGATGCGGCGAAGGATATGGCGGTCGCGGCGCTCAAAATGAAATCTGCGGTGATCATGAGCGAAGACGCGGCGTGGACCACTCCGCTCGACGTAAGCTACGCCCAATGCCTGCCGGCGGCGGGGCTCAAGGTTTTGGACCACATCCGTTTCTCCCCCGACACCACGGATTTCACGCCGATTTATAACCGGATCGAAGCCCTCAAGCCTGACGTCATCGTCACGGGTTGGTCGCATGTCGGGGTGCAGCCGACGGTGCAGTGGCAAAACCAGCAGGTGCCGATTCCGATTATCGGGCGTTCCAGCCAAGCGACGAATTCCGCTTTCTGGAAGGACACCAACGGCGCCGCCGAGGGTGTCATTTTCTGGGATCTCAATGGCCCGAATGTGGCGGTGACTCCACGCAGCATCCCTTTCGCCGAAGCGTTCAAGACCAAGTTCGGCAACTACCCATCCTATTGCGGCTACACGGCCTACGATGAGGTTTACATCATCGCCGAAGCCGCACACCGCGCCGGATCGTTGAACAGCGATAAACTGGTGACGGCAATCGAGCAGACCGATTTTGTAGGCACGATCGGCCGCGTCCAGTTTCTTCCCAAGGGTGACCCGCATGTGCATGGTCTGCGCACCGGCGGCAGCGGCATTAGGGGGTTGGTGATGCAGTGGCAGAAAGGCAAGGAGGTGACGGTGTGGCCGTCCAATCTGGCCAACGGTCAGATGGTCTTTCCGTCATTCGTCAAACTGCCTCATTGACCCATAGCGCGGATCGTCAGAGCGGGGACAGGACATTCTCGGTCTACAGATCCTAATCGATGGCTTCGCGATCGGCGCGTTGTACGCGCTGGGCGCCACCGGATTTACGCTCATCTTCGGCGTATCCGGCGTGCTCAATCTTTCGCATGGTGCGCTGATGGTGGCGGCGGCAGTCGCCGCTTGGGCCGCCAACAGTGCCCTGTCGGCGGGCAATTTTGGCGGCGCGGCCGTGGGCATCTTGACCAGCCTGGTTCTGTCGCTGATCACCTATGGCCTGATTGTGCGGCCCATCCAAAAATCCTCGGCAATCCGCAACGAAGAGCGGGAAATCTTCATCCTGACCGCGACACTCCTGTGGGGGATCATGATTCAGGAACTCATTGCGTTCTTTTTCACCAACAATGCCAAGACCGTCCTGCCCATTTTGGTGGGGGTGGTCTCCGTTTTCGGCGTGCGTACGCCGAAGAATGAGATTTTCACGGCGCTGATCTGCTGGGTCGTGATCGGCGCGCTGTGGCTCTTGGTCAATCGCACCCGCATCGGCAAGTCTGTGCTCGCCGCCTCGATGAATCCGCGCGGCGCCACCTTGCTCGGCGTCGAGCTGTCGCGAGTCTATATTCTGGTGTGGGGAATCTACGGCGTGCTGGCGGGCGTGGCCGGCGTTCTGCTCGGCATGTTCCTGGGCGTCTCGTCTTATTCGGTGGGTCCGCTCACCGCCAGCGCCTTTACCATTGTCGTGTTGGGAGGCCTTGGCAGCGTCACGGGCTCCTTGCTGGCGGCCTTCGTCATCGGCTATTTGGAAACCATTACCGCCTATTTGATTTCGCCGGCGTATCGCTTTTTCCCGTCGCTGATCTTGTTGCTGCTGGTGATGTACATCCGGCCCCGCGGCTTGTTCGGGCGCCGCTGAATATGCCGACCACTGTGCGCACGCCTCGGTTCTGGGCCGTCGCTCTCATCATCGTGATCGCCGCGCTGCTGCCGATGGGCGTTTCCGGCTATATCTTGGGTCTTTTGACGGTCGCCTACTATTTCGGCGTGTTCTCCATGTCCTGGGACCTGCTATTCGGATTCGCGAATGAAGTGAATTTCGGGCCGACGTTCTTGGTAGGTCTCGGTGCCTACACCGCCGGCATTTTGGATAATCGCTACGGCCTGCCGATCCCGGTCTGTGTTGCCTTGGGCACGCTCGCCGCCGTGGTCGGGGGAGTGGTCTTGGCGTTGCCGGCCTTGCGAATGTCTGGGCCTTATTTCGGGCTAACCACCTTGGTGGCGGTATTGCTGTTGCAGAATCTCGTCGTGGTATTTGCCGGGCTGACGGGCGGCGAGATCGGCCTGACCGTCCCTGACGTGATCTCCATCAGCGGCCCGGTGAATTATTGGATCGCGCTCGCCTTCATGGTGGCAAGCGGAGGCATTCTTTATGTCCTGTCGCGCTCCGCGGCGGGTCTCATTTTACAGGCGAGCGGACAGGACAAGATCCAGGCCGGCGTACTGGGCTTCAATGTGGTGAAACACAAACTGTTCGCCTTCGTGGTCAGTGCTTTGTTTTCCGGCCTGGCCGGTGCGCTCTTGGTGTTTTATCTGGGCACGGCGTCAGTCGGCACATTGATCGATATCACCGTCGGCGTGCAGATCATCATTGCCGCCATACTCGGCGGCCGGCGCACGATCATCGGTGCTGCCATCGGCGCGATTTTTTTGATTGCCATGACCGAGGCGCTGCGCGCCACCGGCGAGCTCGCCACATTCATCGTCTCAGGCGTAACGCTGCTGGTGGTGATGCTCTTCCCGAACGGGTTCATGGGCATGTTGTCGCGGCGGCAGCGGTGAGCGAGGAGCCGGCAGCGCTGGTCGAGGAACGGGCGGCGCTGGTCGAGGTGCGCGGACTCACCAAAAAATTTGGCGGGTTGGTCGCGGTCAATCGGCTGGATTTTTCGCTGCGCCCCGCCGAGATTCTCGGTCTGATCGGACCCAACGGTTCCGGCAAATCGACGGCATTGAAACTGGTGATGGGCATCGAGCATCCGACGGAAGGGTCGGTGTGTCTCGATGGGATTGAAACCGCGGGTCTGCCGGCGCATCACATCGCACGCATGGGCGTGGGTCTGGTGTTCCAGCACTCCCGGCCGCTGGAGCGGCAGACCGTGCACGAGAACATCATGCTCGGGCTGCTGCCGGATAGCCTGTTCAAACTTCGAATCAGCAAGGAGATCCGGCAGCGAGCGCGTGACATCGCCGCGCAAGTGGGCTTGAGCGACGTGCTGGATCGCAGGCCCTCGACCCTGCCTTTCGCCGATCTGCGGCGCTTGGAATTGGCCAAGGCCATTGCCCGCGACCCCCGAGTGATCCTGATCGATGAGCCCTTCGCGGGCCTGACTATGGCGGAAGCCGCAGTGTTCTCGGAACTATTCGCAGGCTTTCGGCGCGATGGCAAGGCGGTATTGCTGGTCGATCACAATGTGAAAAGCGTGGCGGCGCTCGTCGATCGCGTGATTGCGCTTTATTTGGGCGAAAAGATCGCGGAGGGGACTGCGGCCGAGGTGATGGCCAATGAAACCGTGCGCCGTGTTTATCTCGGTGGTTCCATCGAAACGGCGGCGCGGCCCGAATCCAGTTTTGCCGACCGCGAGACGCCCTTGCTCGACGTGCGGGATCTCAGCGTCTTCTATAACAAGGCCCAAGCGCTCGAGAAAGTGTCGCTGCACGTGCATCAGCGCGAATTCGTCTCGGTCGTCGGCATTAATGGTGCCGGCAAAACCACGCTGTTCAACGCCATTTCCGGCCTGCTGCCTTATCAAGGAAATGTTCTGTGGCAGGGGGCGCCGCTGGCGCGGGTATCGCCGGCGCGAATTGTCCGAGATGGCGATCGTGCAGTGTACCGAGACTCGAGATCTCTTCGGTGAGATGAGTGTGCGCGAAAATCTCGACATCGGCGGGCAGCATCAGAGCAAGGCAGTGGCCGATGATCGCCTCGCGTGGTTGTTCGACCTATTCCCCATCCTAAAATCGCGCCAGCGGCAAAATGCGGCGACCTTGTCGGGCGGCGAGCAACAAATGCTGGCGATCGCGCGCGCATTGATGACTCATCCGCGATTGCTGATCTTGGATGAGCCCACCTTGGGGTTGGCCCCGATCGTTCTCGAGCAATTGTCGAAAGCGCTGGAATCGTTGCGGCAAACCACGGACATCACGGTGCTGCTCGGCGAACAGAACGTGACCTTCGCGCTGCCGCATGCGGATCGGGTCTACGTGCTCGATCATGCTCGAATCACCTGGGAGGGAGGTCCGGACCGTTTTGCGCGCGAGGCGGGAAGCGGATATCTTTAGTACCATGTCAGCCATGCTGGCTGAGTCTATGCGGCGCATCAGTGGTTTGCTGCAATCCGGTCAATACGGCGCGGCGCACTCGCAATTAGAAACTCTGGTGACCGCCAATCCGAACTACGTCGAAGGCCTGCGCCTGTTCGCCGGCACCAAGCAAGTGCTGGGCGATGTCGCGCAAGCCGAGGCGCTGCTGCGGCGCGCGCTCGAAATCGATCCCACCTGGGCCCCCACGCTGACAACCCTGGCGGAGCTGTTGCTCAGCGCGGGTCGCGCCGCCGAGGCCGTTCCCTTGTTGCAGCGAGCAATCCGAGGCCTCCCTCGCTACCCGCGGGCCGCCCTGCTGTTGACTCGCTACTACTTGGACGCAGGTCAGCCGGCAGCGGCGCTGGAGGTTGCGGCGCAATGGTGCGCCGGCGGAAAGCTTGACGATGAGTTGTCGGCGCTGCACGTCGCGGCCTACGCGGCTCTGGGTCGCGAAAGCGAAGCGGTGGCGGCCTATCGTCGTCTCGTCGCGCTGGCGCCGGATAATCCCACCGCAACCCATACACTGGCGGTTGCGTTAAATGCAGCCGACCAGCCGGAAGAAGGCGAGCGAGTCGTGCGCCAGACCCTGTCCCGCGTTCAACCGACGGCCGCGCTGCACCTCACGCATGCGCGCAGCCTCATCGCGTTGGAGCGATTCGACCAGGCGGAGCTGGCATTGCGCGAGTGCGTCAGGTTGGAGCCACGCCGCGCCGAGGCACATGACAGCCTGGCGCAACTGGTATGGATGCGCACCGGCGATATCGCCGAGGCGACGCGTGCTTTGGATCAGGCTATCCAGAGGTACGAGCATGATGATGCGTTGTGGGCCGCCAAGGCGGCGCTGCTGCAGGGGGCTGGCGATGCGCGCGGCGCGTATGCCTGTCTCGCTCAACGCGCCGCGCGACCTCAGCCGCCCCCTGCGTTGCTGATCCGCGCAGGAATGGCAGCGGTGGAGTTTGATCCCGCGGTGGCGTTGAGTCTCGCGGAACAGGCCATCCGCGCGCAACCCAACAATCCGGCGGCCCGCAAGCTCCTCTGCGCCGCATACTTAGGGGCGGGAGACGGCGCCGCCGCGATGGCCCAGTGTGCGACCTTGATTCAGGCGACGCCGGACGATCAGTACCTCATCGCCATGCAAGCCACGGCGCTGCGGCTTCTGAACGATTCACGCTACGACATGCTTTGCGATTTCGACGCCATGGTGTTCTCGCAGCTCCTCGAAGCCCCTCCGGGGTGGTCCGACCTCGGCAGCTTTTTAATCGAACTCACCGCGCACTTGACCGCGCTCCACAATCCCCACGGACATCGGCTTCTCTACCAATCGCTGCGCCAGGGCACCGAGACCACTCAGGATCTTTCGCGCAGCCAAGATCCGGTCATACAGGCCCTGTTTCACGCCTTTGCCGCACCGATTGAGCGCTACCGCGATCGCATCGGCCAGGGCACAGATCCTTTGAGGCGTCGCAATCGGGGCGCGTCGCATTTCAATGGCAGTTGGTCGGTGCGCCTGCACCGCGCCGGCTATCACACGAGCCATGTGCATCCGCGCGGATGGATATCCTCGGCTTGTTATATTCAATTGCCCGATAGCATGCGGGCGCGACACACCGCCGAGGGAATCTTAAGCTTTGGTTCACCGGGGATGATCACGACGCCAGCGCTCGACGCGGAGCTGTCGGTGCGTCCGGAGCTGGGGCAGCTCGTACTCTTTCCGTCGTATTTCTGGCACGGCACGCTGCCCTTTCATAGCGAACAGCCGCGCCTCACGGTTGCTTTCGACGTCGTCCCGGAGGGAGCGACGCGCTCGTCTTGAAGGGTCTTTTTGGGGCGAACCCGGCAAACCGCCTTGCGACGGTTTGCCGGGATTTTAGGACCAAACTAACTTTAGAACTTGTACTTGAGTTGGATGCTGCCTTCGCGGCCGACGATGGAACGTCCGAACCCAACGCTGTTTTGCACCGCGTTGCCTCCGAATCGGGCATTACCCTCGGTCAGACCAATTTGGTTGGTGAGGTTGGAGCCCATAATGCGAAGCTGCCAGTTATCGCCGATCGCAGCCACGATGCCCGCGGCCAAGTCGTAATAGCTGCCCAAGGGATTCAAACCCGTCCCGTCCTGGTAGTGCTGGCCGACGTGCTCATACGTCAGGAACTCAGTCAACGAACCCCAGCCGGTGTTTTGCACATCGCTGGGTGTCACGCTGATGCGCAGCTTGGGTGTACGAGCGAGCGGTTGGCCATTGATCGTGCCGCAGATCACTTGATTTTCGATATTGGTGTAGATGAAGCAGCCTTGGTAGTCCTTATATTTTTCGTTCACGTAGTTGGCATTGAGGGCGATCTTGAAGTCCGAGAGCGGCTGCATTGCGCTGTCCGCCAGCGGATTCACGGTGCCGACAAGCCGTATACCCTTGGCCGTGGAACCATAGATCTCCGGCGGCCCGATCGGCTGGTTCTGGATGTTCACCGGCGTATTGATCAAGCCGCTGAATTCCTTGTCATACACCGACACATCGACATACGTATAGCGATTCTGAATCTTGAATCCACCTTCGAAGTTCTGCATCCGCTGAAGGGGCGGATTCGTCGTGGCCCTCTCATTCGCAGCATCGGCGAGGGGGCCATTGGTATTGGCACGGACATCGTCGAAGTTGGCGAAGTGCACGCCATTGTTGACGCGCAGATAGGCGCTCATATGGTCGGTGAACTCGTAATTGGCGCCCACCGAGAACGTCGGAATGGTGTTGGTTTTACTGGCGGTCGTGTAGGTACCGTTGGGCAAATCGACTGAGTTGTCCCACAAATCGAACGCCGAGCCCATCTGGACGGGCGATTGATTGGTGGTCTGTTGCGTCAAGTTCATATGCTCGAGCCGAAGCGATGCATCGAGCAACAACTTGTCGATTTTCCAAGAGTCCGACAGATAGGCGGCAACGTTGGTGGCTTTGCCCTGCTCGAGAATGTAGTAGCCGCCGTTGGCGTTGTAGATGCCTTGAGGACTCGACACGTCGTAAATGTTTCCACCCGCGACGCCCTGCAAAATGATCGGGCTCGCGTTCGGTACATTGTCCATGAGCACATTGGCACTCAGCGACCACGCATCGTTGTCGGTGTAATGGGCTGCATACAGGCCACCGGTCAGGGTATTGCCATTGCCCATGTCCCAGTTCAGTCTGAATTCGTCGCTGATGCTCGTGATCTTCTTGCGCACCAACCACACTTGCTCGGTGATCACACTGGTATCCATCGGCACGGCGTTGCCGTTTGCATAACTGGCCGTAACGGCCGATGCGGGCAATGCGGCCGGTAGGGTCAATGCCCCGATGAAGCTCGACAGTGACTGCGGGTTGCCGTTGTTAACCAGCGCCTGGGTGTTGACGTATCCGCCATCGAACAGGAAGTTATTGCTGATGGACCAACCATTGCCGAAGCTCTCTTTCAGTTCCGAACCGAAATAGTTCAGCGCGGCGCCGCGGCCGTTGCTGATATCGTCATTTTCAAAGCCGCCGCCCGGGCTCGGTATCAGGAAATTTTGCAGCTGCTTGCTGTTGTAGGTGTTGTTGAGCTGATTGAAGCCGGGATAGGGCTGCGGGCTGCCGTTGACAACTTGGTAAGGAAAATCGGCGACCCACTGATTTTTGTCCTGGAGCATCCGATACCAAAACATGATCGAACCGTTGTCCAGATCGTGCTTCAACGTGGCGGTGAATTGGCCGCCGATATCCGACGGATATTGCGGATCGCGCACACCATCGGATACGCGGTAAAAGCCGCCCAGGCTTCCGTACCAGCCGTCGATGATTTTGCCGCTGATGAAGGCATCCACCCGTTCCGAACCCTCGGAACCATACGTGATGCCAATCGAGCCTTCGGATTTGTCAGAACCGGTGCGCAAAATAAAGTTCGCGGTCGCACCCGGCTGCCCTTGGCCGAAAATTGCGCCGGTGCCGCCTTGGACGAGCTCAACGCGCTCAATCGTGTCGTCGAGACGCATCAGCGAGCTGTTATCCATGAAGGACAAGTAGGGGGCGCCGTAGAGCGGCGAACCCTGAATCATGGTCGTAAAATACGGCGAATCGCCGCCGCCGTTGGGGAAGCCGGCCACGTCGATGTTGACGCCGGTTTGTCCGCCGGAGGCCTCAGGCCAAACTCCCGGCGAAATCTTAAAAATTTCAGCCGTGCTGGCAGGATTTATGTTTTGAATTTGATCAAGATTCGCCGTGACGATGTTGTAGCTGGCGTCCAGCTTCCTGACGCCCTGGGCCGATGCCGTGACAACGACTTCCTGGAGTTGGTCGCTGGGAGCGGCCGCGGCGGTGGTCTGGTCATCGGCTGCGCGGGCGGTGCCGGCACAGCACAGGATTCCGGCCACGGCGACGGCGAGTGCATTCACTCCGAGCCCGCGGACCGTTGCGCCTCGTGCGATTGCTCTCGGGTCAGGCAAGCCCAATGCCGGCCAACTGGCAGCGCCCAATCGGACGGACGGCGCCGAAGATCGTGCGTTCTTGTTGCGTTTTTGACTCATATATCATTCCCCCGGAGTAAACTTTTTGAAGCAGTATTGCGTTACGGATGCTTTGAATTTTTGAAAGATCGGCCTCGATGAGGTGCAAGAAGGTCGGAAAACGAGGTGGGGATCGGCCACGGGACTATTGCGGCAAGGCATCGGCCAAAAATCAAACGGTCAGCGGCGAAGCGATCGGCACGAAAACCTTGTAAAAACTGCAATTTCCGCCCCTCTTTGTCCTTGGTCTCTCTGCAGTGCTCTCCGCTTGAGCGGAAGGCCCTCGAGCAAACACCGAACCTCCGGAGTTGGCTGCTAGCGCAGTCTTCTTTCGCCGGTGGGTTGGCTTCTTGGCCTGTTCGCTGAAAACCACACCTTGGTTGAATGTAATTGTTATTTTGTTCAATAGCAACTTATGCGGCTAATTCGCAACAAGCTGCTTTCGCGGTGTGCGGGGGCTTGAGCTGCGCTTCAGGGCGCCGGTATCGCCAAGTACACCGTGCTCCAGAGCTGTGCGGCATTGGACTCATCGGCGTCGGCGGCATTCGCTCCAAACGGAGCGATCTCGAAATGTCCATCCGCAAAGCGCCAGGTCCAGAGTTCTGAGTTTCGCATGCTGTGGGCGGCATCGATGGCGCGCCACAATTCGCTCTGCGCGGTGCGCAAATGCTCCTTGAGGGGCGGCGGCAGTTCTGTGCGTTGCAGCTGTCGCCGCATTCCCGCGGCGAGCACCGCCTGCTGCCAGGACCAAACCACGGTTCCGTGATAGGCGCTGCGGGTCAGCTTTCCCTGGATTGCCGGAGAGCCGTACACGGGATTGGCGACGACCACTCCCACGGGAGTCAGCAGCCCGGCCGGGAAGGGCCGCATGAGTGCCGTCACGTCTTGCTCGAGCAACGCCGAGGCCGGCCGGCCGAACAGCAACTCGAACCCAAAGTCGGAGTGAATCACCGGAATGGTTTTTTCGTCAGCGGTCAACGCGAGCGCCGGAAAAGAGACCGCGGAATCGTCGAGCGAGGAAAGCGCGGCACGATCGGGAATCTTCAAGGCAGCCGCGTAGTCGCTGATGTCGCGTCGCGCCGTTGCGCTCGGCATGCTCACGTCGAAAAGCGGACCTGCTAGGTTGCGCCAAGTTGCGGCCATGGCCTTGGCATGCGAGAACAACTCACGGTCGGCGGCCTGCAGATAGGAGTCGAGCAGGCGGCTTTCAAAAAAGCGCCCGGCTGCTTCGAGCGCCGCCGGCACGAATACCGCGTTGACATCGTAGGGGAAACGTCCGCCGCCCAGTCCATCATTGCTGTCGCGCCATTCGCCGGCGTCGAATCCGGGTTTCAGGGCGATCAAATTGTGCGCGTGCGGATCCTGCGCAAATCTTTCCGCGGCGTGCAGCACGAACTTGAAATTGCTGACCAGATCCGCGCCGTACGCCTGGGAACTGTCGCGCCGCCCGTCCATGCGCTTGAGAAACGCCGCCGCCTGGGCCCGGCCGCGCGCATCATCGAGCAGCCATTGAGCGGCAACGGGTGCCAGCATGAACGTGCCGTCGACCATGTTGTAATTAAAAGTCGGCGCATCGGACTTCTCGCCGGTCGCGCGTAAATGATCGAGGATGGCGAATTCACCGATGTCCTCTTCGTGCGCCACCTCGCCTTGCGGTGACAGGCGCGTCAGCACGGCGCCCAATCCGGCATCAACCGCGTCGGGCGCCAGCACCGGCATCAGCAGGCGCACTGACATCAGGGTGTCCCGGCCGAAATAGGTATTGAAACGCCAGGAGCCGGCGAGAAATTTTTCCTTGTAGCTCAAAAAGGTGAGCACGTTGCGTGCCGCGGCGTCGGCCTGCGCCCGATTGTTGAGCAAGTGCTTACCCCACAGCGGCGTGAGGGGCACTTCACCGCTGAGTGCCGTGATCTTGAGAGCCATCTTGCCATCGCCGGCTGCCGTGAACCGGCCGGCCTGAAGTGAGCCGTGGGTCACCTCAATGCTGAGCCGATAGCCTGCCGCGCCGTCGAGGCGGTCGCGCGCCCACGTGAGCGTCGAGCCGTCAGTCGTAGGCTGCACGGCGACCTCGGCGGGAAACGTGCCCAACGCCTGATAGTCTCTGAGTACGCGTACGCTGGAGAGGACCGCTTGCTTGACGGCCAAATCCGGCGCACCGGTCACGATGGCTTCGGCGGTCATGCCGTAAAGGGGGCGTGCATGCGCATCCTTTGTGATGAGCGGTTGCGGCCGTCCCTGCAATGCCCAGTGCGTCGGTTGGGCGGTATGTGAAAACCAAAGGCCCACGCCGCTGTTGCCGGCCGGGAAGGCGACCAAGACGCGAGGATCCGATCCTGAGCGCAGCAGCAGATGCGCGGCGACCGGGCCTTCGCGCAAGAAACTGTTGAGATTGGGACCCTCGGTCACGTCGAATGCAAGCCGCGGCGCAGGTGCAGCGTTTCCAAGAGCGGACAATGCGACCGAGGCGGCTGTGGCAAGCAGCATCGTCGCGAACGCGTGGCGGCGGAGTGAGTTGGGTTTCAGCGGACTTCCTCGAAGAAAATCAGATCAGAGGATAAGGGCAAAGGCAGTGCAACGTCGACGCCCATCTGCGTCAAGGCGTCGCCCGTCACCTCGCGGTTGGCTGCAGGGTTATCCTGGAAGGTGAGCCGGTAGCGGCTGGCGCGGTTCAGCCCCGCCAAACGAAAGCGATGCGTCGGCAGATCTTTCCCGCTGCCGCGAAAGGCGTAGAGGACGCCGCGCCGCAACCGCGCCGAGTAGTATTCCATGCCGTCCCAGTGCACGCCGTCCGGGCGATCGGCGACGTGATACAAATCGGCCTCACGGATCAGCGGCCGCAGCGCCGTTTTGTAGAGGGCAAACTCGCGCTGCGCCGCCTCGCGCTGCTGCACGCTCCACTGACTCGCATCGAGCATCAGCGAAAACCAGCCCAGCATCCCGCTGCGCAGCACATAGCGAAAGTTTTCAATGCGCGGTGCCGGGTAGCTCGCCACATAGCTTTCCAGCATCGCCGGCGGCAGCACAAAACTCGCATCGTAGAAGGCACGCCGGTTGGCGAGCGGATCGTACGTGTCGGTGAGGGAAAAGTAGTCGCCGTGCGCCGCGCTGCCAAAATCAACCATACGGCCGCCGTCGTTACAGATCTCCAGCAGCAGATCCGGGTGACGCCGGCGCAGCTGCTCGTAGATTGCGTAGTAGGCTCGCGTCGCGTGATCGCTGACATCGGTCGAGTTGGACCCTTCAACCCAAAGAAAGCCGGAATCCTCGTAAATTCGTAAGCTGGCAGGATCGGGCGGCGCGGCGGGGTGATCGGTGCGCGAACTGCCCTGCGCCACGAGGTATCCATCGTGCTCGAGCATATTGAGGTGATACCCGCTGACGATGCGTTCGAGTTCGCGCTCGGCCCAGAGCTTGGCCGCGGGAACGCCCAAATCAATCGTGATGCCCTTGAAGGGCTCGCTATGTTTCCAGCCGGACGGCGGATCGGCGATGAGCCAGTCGCGAGTGGTGGGATCATTCACATTGAGTGCACCGGGTTCGCTCGACGTGCCGGCCTGAGTCCAATCCGACCAGAGGCCGAATTTGAGGCCGTGTTCATGCGCGAACTCGGCAACGCTCGCGATGCCGTGCGGAAACTTGCGCCGGTTCGCGTGCCAATCGCCCACATCGCGAAACCAGCCGGCGTCCAAATGAAACATTTCCAGACCGAGCTGTGAGGACTGCTCAATCATGCGATGCGCGAGGGCTTCGTCCACGGCCATGCCACTGCCCCAGCTGTTGTTGACCAACAGGGGATAGGACGGATCGGCCAGCGTATGCGGATTGTTGAGCACCGTTCGTACCCAGCGGCGAAGAATATTGCCCGCCTCATCCGGGCCGCCACGAAATGCGCCGACAAAAATCGCCGGTGTTTCGAAGGTGCCGCCGGGGGGTAATCGGGTGCGATACGGACCTGGGTTAGGATCGAGTCCCGCCTCGCCGTGCAGCGAGCGAGCCGCGCGCTCGAGCGTCATGTGCGTGCGGCCGCTGAATTCGATGCCGGCGTACCAGCCGCGCTGATCGCCCTGAGGTTCATCGACCAACAGATAGGGGATCATTTCTCGCGGCCGGTTAGGTTTAGGGATGGCGTACGTGCTCGATGAGCCCTGCCAGCGGTCGCCACCACTGAAGTTATCCAGATGCGTGCCTTGCGCGGAGGGCGTATCGGCGCCCTTTTCGACCCAAAAGCGTTGCAGCGTCGACTTTGGCTCGATCTGCCAGTCGAAACGGAAACTCGGCAGCAGCGGGAGCCATACCGGCTCATCGCCTTGGTTTTCAATGAAGACAGTGTGTTCGATCGGACCAAAGTCCGCCCGCGCACGCCAGCGCCACACCGCCTTGAGGTGGGGCGAGTCGGAGACATACACAATTTGAACTTCTTTCGATTCGAAGCGGCTCGCGCGGCGGTCCAGGCGCCATGTGACCGGTTGCGCTGCCTGAAGAACTTCGACTTGCTCAGGTAACGTCTCGTAGCGCGCATTTTTCCAAGGCGTCGCCCCGCGAAACGTCAGCGTAATGAGTCGCGGAGCGTGCTCGCCGGCCTCGACGACAACGGCCGTCTCGGCGGTGGCAATGGTACCGCGCAGTTTTCCAACATCGGCATCAGCATCGGCATCGGCGCCGGCGTGGGCTGGGCGCGCTGCTGCGCACCCGACCAAGAGTGCCGCCGACAACGCGAAACACGTTCCTGCAGTCAGGACGGCAGAACCGTTTGGTAGGCGCTGTAGACCTCGCCGTCGATATCGAGGAAGGGTTTGAGTTTGACGGCGCCGGTTCCGGCCTCGGTCTTGGCCGACCACTCGTGCCGGCCGCTGGGGTCGCGATGCGCGCGCAGCAGATTGTCGCGCGGTAGCGGCGCCGCGTCGGCCTCGAGGATGCGCATGAGCACCAGCGGACCGGCCAGCAAGGCAACCATGTCCGGGTGCGCCGCATCGACGCTTTCCAATCTGCGTGAGTCGGGCAATTCGAGTTCAACTCGGTCGCCGGATCGCCATTCGCGCCGAATCGGCGCGAAGCGACCGCTTTGCGGCGTCTGTCGTTTGCCGTTGATCAGCAGTGAAGCGTCCTCTGCCCAAGCCGGTATGCGCAGATTGAGCGTAAAGAGCAGCGGACTTGGCAGCCGCAGCGTCATGCTCACGAGGGCGGAGTAGGGGTAGTCGGTCTCGATAGTTAAGCCGCAGGGCACGTTGTCTTGAGACCAATTGATTTGGGCCGGCGCGTAAAGATTGACGTAAATGCCTTGCGAATCGGTAAAGCAGGTGCTGATTGCGTAGTCGGCCGCGACCATCGGCAGCGTGCCCGAGCAGCACGGCCATCGATCCGGATGAAAGGTTTTTTTGGCTTGCCGGGTGTAATCGGAGTAATAGAAGGCGTGACCGTCGGGCTGGATCGGAATCGCGCCAAGCACCGTGTTGTAGAGCACGCGCTCCATGCTGTCGCCGTAGCGCGAGTCGCGGGTGATGCGCAGCAGGTAGCGCGTGATTTTGAAATGCGCATAGGCGCCGCAGGGAGTTTCAAAACTCTTGTGCTGCGCATCGAGGCTCATGCCGAGCGCCCCGCTGCCGGGAATGACAAAGTGCTCGTCCGGCCCCCAGCCTCCGGTGGCGAAGCTCTGTTCCGCGACCATGGCGAAACCCTGCTGCGCCGCCGCCAAATACATCGGATCGCCCAGAGACAGATAGGCCTGTGCCGCGGAACTCAAGGCGTTGACGTGGCTGTAGGCATGTTTTCCAGGCAGCGCATTGTCGCCGCGCGCCAGCGCTGCGAAAAATTCGTCATAGAGAAATCGCCGGCCGAGCTGCCGATGAATTCCGTCACCCGTCCTATGCCAGGCAAGAAATTGATTTTCCGGCAGCGTGTAGCTCTCATCCCAGGCGTGCTGGCTGAAATCCTCGCCGGGTTGTGCATGCTCGTTGCGCGGCATGGCGTGCGGCGGCAGATACGGTACCGCGGCCAGAGTAGTTCGCGCGAGAGTGGCGCGCGCGCTCTGATCGAGGCCGAGCTTCTCCGCATCGAGCAAGCCGCCCACCAATTTATCGTAGGTGTAGGAGGGGAAGCGATTGTGGCGATAGAAACTCCCGCGGGAATCGACCGTCGCCGCGTAGCCGCGCACCAGACGCTGCACTTTGGCGCGCGTCGCCGCATCGCCGGTGATCGCATAGTAGCGGGACAGCGCGCTCATCCATTGCCCAAAGGTGGCGCCCGGTGCGAAGGCATCGGTGTCGTACCACCCGCCGAGTTCCTGGCCGGGCGCGCGAAGACCCGCCCGCACGCGAAAGGGTTTCAGCAACGCGTCCTCGTCGAGTCCCAGCACCAAGCGGTGATTCTCGCGCGCCTGGCGCGCAAGCCGGCCCTCGCCCAACTGCACTTGGCCGTAGGACAGTTCTGAAAGTGGCGCGGGCGGCGGCGCATTGGCGGCTTCACCCGCGGCGAACGCACCCCGACGCCAACCGACCGCGGCGAGCACGCCCAAGGCGATCAAATCGCGCCGGCTGCGATCGATGACGTCCGACATGGCTGTGGCTCCGAATTGTGTCTAGCGCAGGATGCGGCGAGTGAGGCCTTGGCGCAAGCTCCAGTCGACAGAGCAGCGGCGTCGGCATTAAATGAACATCCAGGTCGCGCGGAGACGGTGAAGATGCATCGACATTTAAGTCTAATTTTTCTGCCGCTGCTGTTTGCTCTGGCGGCGACTCCCGCGCCCGCCGCTGCGGACGACACCTTTAATCTGACCGCGACAGCGCAGGACTTCGACCGGTATTTCCCAAGCTACCTGGCCAACGGCTATTTTTCCACCATGACGGCGCCGCGCGGCACCGAGGGCAATCTCGCCTACATGGTGGCGTTCATGGACTACGGCAAGGACGATGAGTCGCGTCCCGCGGCCATCCCTGGGTGGAGCGAGATCGATTATTCGACCGGCGATTCCGCCGCCGGACATTTCTGGATGAATCAGGTTCCGATCAATCCGGCGCTGTTTCAGGATTACCGCCAGACCCTAAACATGAAAGAGGCGACGTTGACGACGAGCTATCGCTACGTCGATCACCGGCGCAGCACCCAGATCAAGGTCACGACCTTTGTCAGCCAGGCCTCAACGCATCTTGCCGCCACTCAGATCTCGCTGACGCCGGATTTCGAGGGCACCGTGGAGCTGTCGTTCGCCTTAAATCTGTGGGCGCCGCATCAGCCGCGCCTGCCGCTCGCCAAATTGACCGGCGAGCAAATGCAGGAAGCGGTCGCCGCGAACAATTTGCAGCTCGTGGCCATCCCGCCGGCGACGCCGGACCGCGCCCCCGTCTGGTATCACGGCGACACGCATGTGCTCGCGGCGAACGGCGATGTGAAGGAATTGACCCTCATGCTCGATGGCCGCGCGGAACAGGGCCTCAGTATGGCCGAAGCCGCCGCCATAGCCCTGCCGGATGGCGTCGTTCCGAGCGATATTGCGCTGTACAAGAGTCAGTACCGGCTCGCGCTGAACCTCAAGATCAAGGTGCAAAAAGACCGGACCTATACATTCACGAAATTCGTCGCGGCATCGCGCGAGGGCTGGGGCGGCGACGCGAACGCCGACGCGGGGCTGGCGACCGCCGCTCGCCGTGCCGGTTTCGATGCGCTTCTCGATCAACATCGGACCGCCTGGCGCGACTTATGGCGCGCCGATATTGCCATTGACGGCGATGCGCAGGCGCAGACGGTGGTGCATTCCGATCTTTATTATCTGCTCGCCACGTCGACCGCCGACACGCGCTGGCCGATGGGCGCCTGCGGGTTGACGCCGGGGTACACCGGGCATGCCTTCTGGGACAGCGATACGTGGATCTTTCCGGCTCTGCTGTTGCTGCATCCCGAGCGCGCCAAGTCTCTCGCGGTATTCCGTGCATACACGCTGCCCGCGGCGCAGGCCCGCGCCCAAGAGCGCGGCCTCAAGGGCGCGATGTATCCCTGGGAGTCAGATCCGGAAAATGGCAGCGAACAGATCCCGTTTTTCGCGCACGTGCTCAGCGAACGCGAAATCCACATCAATGCCGATATCGCCATTGCGCAATGGCAATACTGGCTCGCGACGCACGATCGCGAATGGCTGCAACACAGCGGTTGGCCGGTCATTCGCAATGTGGCGGATTTCTGGGCCAGCCGTGCCACCTGGAACGCGGAGCAGCGGCGCTATGAGATCGTTCACGTCACCTCCGTGGCCGAAAGTTACAACGATGTGCCGAACGACACCTTTACCAATGTCTCCGCGCAGAAGGTCTTGAGAATCGCGGCGACCGCGGCGGCGCTGGTCGGTGAACGGCCGGACCCGCACTGGGCCGAGGTTGCCGCCAAGCTGTATATTCCCTTCTCGCAAGCCGAGCAACGGCATCTGGATTTCGATCCCAGCGTGCCGCGCGAGCCCTTGGAGGGAAGCACGCTCGGACTGCTGTCCTACCCGTCGCTCGATCTGCAAATGAGCGAGCAGGTCCGCCGCAATGACTTTGACTACATCATGATTTCGATCCGTCAAGGACACCACGAGCCGCACGGCATGAGCTTGGCGCCGGCCTCGATCGCCGCCGCGGCCGCCGGCGACACGGCATCGGCGGTCGCCTGGCTGCAGCGCAATTTCACCAGCGGTTTGATCAAGCCGCCGTTCAACGTGCGCACGGAAACAGCGACCAACAACACCGGCTATTTCGTGACCTCTTCCGGCGGCTTCGTGCAGAATCTTCTTTACGGATTCAGCGGACTGCGCGTCCAGGAGAAAGGCCTCGTCGCGGCCTATCCTCCCATCCTGCCGGCGGAGTGGAAATCCATGACCCTAAAGGACTTGACCATCCGTGGCGAACACTTTGACTTCGTCATCGACCGCGATGCGAGCGGGCACGTCAAGATGACGCGCAAGGCGTTGCGCTCATCGCCCTAGGACTGCATGTTCCATCCGGGCCGGTACTCGCGGGTCAGATATTGATTGGCGTCGGCGAAGTTGGTGACTTGTCCCGTTTCGCCGTTGTACAGGATCTTTTTTCCTTGGCCTCCGCGCAGCGCCACCAATCCGAGCAGCATGGTCTCTGTGAGCAGGCCCGCATACTCGATCGGCGAGCTCGCCGTGGCTTCGCCGCGAATCGCCTTGGTCCAGT
Source organism: uncultured Gammaproteobacteria bacterium (assembly GCA_963721095.1). Classification (GTDB taxonomy): domain Bacteria; phylum Pseudomonadota; class Gammaproteobacteria; order Steroidobacterales; family Steroidobacteraceae; genus Bog-1198. The sequence goes on from CAVRHU010000010.1 coordinate 58,336, forward strand.
TGAGTTCGTGCGACCACGGAATTCGCGGCATGCTCTTCGGTACTCGCGCGGCCGCTTCTCCCAGGGTCTGCGGGTACAAGCGGGGATTCGAGCCGTAGGTATCGTTTAAAAGAATGCCCTTCTCGCCGATGAATATCACGCCGCCCTCACTCTTGAGCGTGACCTCGTCCGGCAGGGCGTCGGGGCGGGGCGGATAAATCCCGCCGTCGAACCAGGACAGTTTTACCGGCGGCTGATTGCCGCGGGCGGCAAACTGATAATGCACGCACGTCGAGAGCGGATAGGACACGGGTTTGCGCGGTGCGCGCCCCGGCGCGGTGTTCGCGGCCGCAGGATCCGTGGGCGGGAGCGGCATGGTGCCCCAGGGCGTCGAGGTCGCCTCGATACTCGCAGGATAGGTGAGACCCAACGCCCAAAAGGGATGATCGATGAGATGCGCGCCCATGTCGCCGATGGCTCCGCACCCAAACGCGAGCCAGCCGCGCCAGTTGAAGGGGTGATACACGGGATGATAAGGAACGTTCTCCGCGATCGGACCTAAGTACAAGTCCCAATCGAGGCCGGCGGGTGGTGTGCCGCCGCCGCCCATGGCGGCGGCAAGCACGTCCTGAACGTAACGATATGTCCAAGGATTGCCGCCAAAGCGGCCGGGTGCTTCCACTGCCGGCACGTTGGTGGGCCGCCCAATGCCCTGCGGCCAGTAGACGACCGGCCGATTGGTCCAGACGTGCACCTCATGCACCGGCCCGATGATGCCCGCGCCAATCCACTCGTTGATGAGGCGCGCGCCCTCGCTTGAATGCCCCTGGTTGCCCATCTGGGTCACGAGCTTGGGGTTCTTGAGCGCGAGCTCGCGCAGCATGCGCGCCTCATGCACGGTTGCGGTCAGAGGCTTTTGCACATAGACGTGCTTGCCCGCCTCCATCGCGGTCTTGGCGACCACGGCATGATTGTGATCGGCGGTGGCTACCAGGACCGCGTCGATATGCTTCTCTTTCGCCAGCATCTCGCGAAAATCGGTATAGCGTTTCGCTTTGTCGAACTGCTCTTTGAGTTTCACGCCTTCGGGCCGCGCTTGGCCTTGCGCGTCGGTCAACAAGTTCGCGACGCAGCGTTCGCTATAGGGTAAATCGACATCGCAGACGACGCCGATGCGATCCGATTGCGCCAGTACTTGCGCGTTTTGCGATCCCATGGAACCGAAACCGACGACGGCGATGTTCACTGTGTCGCTCGGAGCGCGCTGGCCGCGGCCCAACACGCTGCGCGGAATGATCAGGGGCGCGCTCGCCGCCACCATGGCGCCAATCGAGGCTTTGCCGGCGCCCGCGACAAACTCGCGGCGGGTCAGGTCTTTAGGTGTAGACATGGCAGTGCTCCTCTGGTGGTCTCGAATCGGATCCCATCGATTGTGCTGCTTTGACTTCGCGAAGGGAAGGCACCACGATAAGACGCCTGCGACATGCGAGGATAGACCATGAGTTTTGTAGGTTGGATGAGCCGCGGGCTCTTGAGCGTTGGACTGATTCTCGCGGCATCACAAGCTGCGCTGGGACAATCGCAATCGGCGCCGCAGTCACAATCCGCGCCGCAGGCGCAACCCCGGCCGGCACCGTCGCGCGCGACTCCAGCTGCAAACCCGCCGCAGGTCTTGTTCAAAAACCTATTCATCGCGGTGCAGAGCGCGCAGCTTTTCCCAGACAGCAAAACCTTCGCGGACGCGGTGCCGAAATCGGCACCGGCGCAAATTCTGTCGCGCTTCGATGCTGCGAAACCTGTCTCGCGCGAGGCATTGCAGGCCTTTGTCGCGGAAAATTTCACGCTGCCGGCGCAGCTGAGCGGGACCGAGCTTCCCGTCGCGGAGCACGTCAGCATCACCCGGCACATCGACTTGCTGTGGGATCAACTCACGCGCACCACGACCTCGGCGCCGCCGTATTCATCGCTGCTGCCGCTGCCGGAACCCTACGTGGTCCCGGGCGGACGGTTCCGCGAACTGTATTACTGGGATTCGTACTTCACCATGCTGGGATTGGTGGAAAGCGGCCGGCACGATTTAGTCGAGCACATGGTGCGCGACTTTGCCTCCCTGATCGACACCTACGGCCACGTACCGAACGGCACCCGCACGTATTACCTGAGCCGCTCGCAGCCGCCGTTTTTCTATGCAATGGTCGGGCTGCTGAGCAGCGATGACCCGGCGGCTTCGTACTCGCGTTATTTGCCGCAATTGCGGCGCGAATACGCGTTCTGGATGCAAGGCGAGAAAGGGTTGGGCCGAGGCAAGGCGCATCGCCGGGTCGTCGCCATGCCCGACGGCGCCGTGCTCAACCGCTATTGGGACGATGCGGATACGCCGCGCGATGAGTCCTATCGCGAGGACACCGCGCTCGCCCAACGCAGTGGCCGCATTCCGAAACAGCTGTACCGCGACGTGCGCGCGGCGGCCGAAAGCGGCTGGGATTTCAGCTCGCGCTGGTTCGCCGACGGCAAGACTCTCGAGACCATCGACACCACCGAGATCATTCCGATCGATTTGAACAGCCTGTTGTTCGGTCTGGAGCAGGCCATCGGTGCGGGTTGCGCGCGCGCTCACGATGCCGCCTGCGCGACGGAGTTCGCTCATCGCGCGGCCGCGCGGCGGGCGGCGGTGAATCGTTATTTATGGGATTCGGCGATAGGCGTATTTCACGACTATCGCTGGGTGAAGCGGGAACAAGTGCCGCGCCTCTCGGCGGCCACGCTCTATCCTTTGTTCGCGGCGCTGGCCAGCAAAAGTCAAGCGGCCGCCGTCGCCGCGGCGGTTTCGCGCGATCTGCTCAAGGCCGGCGGCATTGTCACCACGCCGCTGGTCTCGGGGCAGCAGTGGGACGCGCCCAATGGCTGGCCGCCGGTGCAGTGGATCGGGGTTTCGGGCTTACGTCACTACGCCATCTCCCCCTTGGCCGACAGCGTGGCCTGCCGCTGGATCGTCAGCGTCAATCGTGTTTATGCGCAGAGCAGCAAGCTGGTGGAGAAATACGATGTCATGACCACCGGGCGCGTGGGCGGCGGCGGGGAATATCCCTTGCAGGATGGCTTCGGCTGGACCAACGGCGTGATGCGCAAACTCATGGCGCTTTACCCCAAGTTCGCGAACAACAGCACACCCGAATCCTGCGAGTCAGGAGAGGCGGTGCGACGATAATCGTAAGCTATTGATTGATAAATCCCTTTTATTGATCAGTCGAATCGATTGGACACATATATCAGCTGACACCATACTGAATACCCCCGGTTGGCGGAGTTGATCAGTGACCAGTACGGTGATCCCGATAGCCCTCGAAGGCGCGAGCAAAAAGCGCAAACGGCAAGCGCCGAAAGGCCGCCAAGTACTGCCACAAGCGTTGGCCGAAGTGCAGGCGTTGATCGGTCCGCCGCCCTGGCGCCACGACTTGCTCATTGAGTACTTGCACCTCATTAACGATCGTTACCGCCAGCTGGGTGCGCCCCACATGGCGGCCCTGGCGAAACTCTTGGGATTGGCCCAGACGCAGGTCTACGAGGTTGCGACTTTCTATCATCATTTCGATGTGGTGAAGGAAAACTCCGATGGCTCGCTACCCGCTCCCTCGGCATTGACGGTGCGGGTTTGCGATGGCCTGAGCTGTGAAATGGGCGGCGCAAAGCAGCTGCTCGAGAAACTACCCGCCCTGCTGGGGCGTGAAGTGCGCGTGATTCCCGCGCCCTGTGTGGGTCGATGTGAACAGGCGCCCGTGGCAGTGGTGCACCAAAATCCGGTGCCCCGGGCCACTTTGGAAGCCGTGCGCAGCGAAGTGGAAGCCGGGCATTTGACGGACACCCCGCGCAATTACATCGACTTCGAAGCGTACTCAAAGGCGGGCGGTTATTCACTGCTGCGCGATTGCATGGAGCACCGCCGCGAACTCGAGGGTGTTTTGAAAACCATGGAAGATTCGGGCCTTCGCGGCTTGGGCGGCGCCGGTTTTCCCGCAGGCCGCAAGTGGCGCATCGTCAGAGGCGAGGCGGCGCCGCGAATGATGGCGGTCAACATCGATGAGGGAGAGCCCGGCACCTTCAAAGATCGGGTATATCTCGAGCGCGATCCGCATCGTTTTCTCGAAGGTATGCTGATCGCCTCCTGGGCCGTGGGCATATCCGCGATCTACATCTATTTGCGCGATGAGTACCACGGCTGCCGCGCGCTGCTCGAAGCCGAACTGGCGAAGCTTCGGGACAATCCGCCCGTGCCGCTGCCGGAGATTGAATTGCGGCGCGGCGCAGGCGCCTACATTTGCGGCGAAGAGTCGGCGATGATCGAATCGATCGAGGGCAAGCGCGGTATGCCGCGCCTGCGTCCACCCTATGTCGCGCAAGTCGGATTGTTTGGGCGCCCGACCCTGGAACATAACTTCGAAACGCTGTACTGGGTGCGCGAAATCCTCGAGAAAGGCGCGGCGTGGTTTGCTTCACAGGGTTGCAACGGCCGCAAGGGTTTGCGCAGCTTCTCGGTGTCGGGACGTGTGAAGAATCCCGGCGTGAAGCTCGCACCGGCGGGCATCACGGTGCGTCAATTGATCGATGAATTTTGCGGCGGCATGAAAGAGGGCCACACGTTTTACGGCTACCTGCCGGGCGGCGCGTCCGGCGGGATTCTGCCGGCCTCGATGGGCGACATCCCACTGGATTTCGACACCTTGCAGCCGTACGGCTGCTTCATCGGATCTGCCGCGGTCATCGTGCTGTCCTCACAAGATACCGCCAAAGCGGCCGCGCGCAACATGATGCGATTTTTCGAGCACGAATCCTGCGGCCAATGCACACCCTGCCGCGTCGGCACGGCCAAAACCAATGCGCTCATTGACAAGGACCATTGGGACACGTCGCTATTGGCGGAACTCTCTCAGGTCATGCGCGATGCATCGATTTGTGGCCTGGGACAGGCGGCCCCGAATCCCGTCGACACGGTCATCAAGTACTTCCCGAACGAGTTGACTTAAAGGCAACCAGCATGAGCGTCACCTCTCCCAATATCCGCCAGCAGACCGAAGCTCCCACCGTCACCTTTTTGCTGGATGGCCGTGAAATGACGGCGCTGCCGGGCGAAACTTTGATCGAGATTGCGGATCGCGAAGGCATCGAAATCCCGCGGCTCTGCTACAAGGAAGGGATGGAGGCGGTCGGCAACTGTCGCTCCTGCATGGTTGAAATCAAGGGCGAGCGCGTGCTCGCCGCATCCTGTTGCCGCGCACCCACGGCCGGCATGCAGGTGACCACCAACAACGAACGTGTGCGCAAGGCGCAGCAACTGGTCATCGAGCTGCTGCAATCCGATATGCCGGAGCGCGAGTACACCCGCCACAACGAAGTCGATGAATGGGCCGCGAAGCTCAAGGTCGGCAAGCCGCGATTCGCGCCGCGCCCGGCGGTGCAGGCGGATCTGTCGCATGCCGCGATTGCGGTCAACCTTGACGCTTGCATCCAGTGCACCCGATGCGTGCGCGCCTGCCGCGACGAACAAGCGAACGATGTCATCGGTTTGGCGGCACGCGGCCAACACGCAAAAATCGTTTTCGACATGGACGATCCGATGGGCGCCTCCACCTGCGTGGCATGCGGGGAATGCGTGCAGGCCTGTCCCACGGGTGCCTTGATGCCGGCGCGCGAGGTCGCGCTGTCCGTGCCCGATAAATCGGTCAAGTCACTATGTCCTTATTGCGGCGTGGGGTGTCAGCTGACCTACCACGTCAAGAACGACAGTATTCTTTATATCGAAGGCCGTGACGGTCCCGCCAATCACTCGCGCCTTTGCGTCAAGGGACGCTATGGATTCGATTATTCGCGCCATCCGCAGCGACTGACGGTACCGCTGATCCGCCGTGCCGATGCGCCTAAATCCGGCAATTTCGTGATGGATCCGAACAACGTGATGCAAGTGTTTCGCGAGGCGACCTGGGAAGAGGCGATCGCCTTGGGCGGCGGCACGCTGCGCCGGTTGCGCGACACTTACGGTCCGAAATCGCTCGCCGGATTCGGCTCCGCCAAGGGCAGCAACGAAGAGGCGTACTTGTTTCAGAAACTCGTACGCACCGGCTTCGGCAGCAACAATGTCGATCACTGCACGCGCCTCTGCCACGCGTCGAGCGTCGCGGCACTCCTCGAAGGAATCGGCTCCGGTGCGGTCAGCAATCCTGTCATGGATGTCACGCAGGCGGCAGTGGTGATCGTGATCGGCGCCAACCCGACGGTCAATCATCCGGTCGCCGCGACCTTCATCAAGAACGCCATGCGCGCCGGCACCAAGGTGATCGTCATGGATCCGCGTCGCAGCGACTTGGCGCGAACGGCCTATCGCTTCCTGCAGTTCAAGCCGGACACCGATGTCGCGCTGCTCAACGCCATGATGCATGTCATCATCGAGGAGAATTTGGTCGACGCGAAATTCATCGCCGATCGCACCCTGGGCTATGCGGAGCTCGCGAAGAACGTCAAAGGCTACGACCCTGAATTGATGGCGCCGATTTGCGGCGTTCCCGCCGATACCATTCGCGAAGTTGCGCGCCTGTATGCCACCAGTTCCGGCTCCATGATTCTCTGGGGCATGGGAATCAGCCAGCACATTCACGGCACGGATAACGCCCGCTGTCTCATCGCCCTGTCATTGATGACGGGACAAATCGGCAGGCCCGGTACCGGGCTGCACCCGCTGCGCGGTCAAAACAACGTGCAGGGCGCATCGGACGCCGGGCTCATACCGATGATGTATCCGGACTATCAGCGCGTCGATGATCCCAAAGCCATCGAGCGGTTCTCCAAGGCCTGGAATGTGCCGATCGAGAAACTCGACAACAAGACGGGTCTGACGGTGGTGGAGGTCATCAAGAACATCCTCGCCGGCAATGTCAAAGGCATGTACATCATGGGTGAGAATCCCGCCATGAGCGATCCGGATGCGGAGCATGCGCGCGATGCACTCGCCAAGCTCGAGATGCTGGTGGTGCAGGATATTTTCCTGACCGAAACGGCGTATCTCGCCGACGTGATCTTGCCGGCCTCGTCGTTCGCCGAAAAGACCGGCACGTTTACCAACACCGATCGATACGTGCAGCTTGGGCGACAGGCCCTCAATCCTCCGGGGAAGGCACGGCAGGATTTGGAGATCATTATCGATCTTGCGAGCCAGTTGGGGCTCTCATGGTCCTACGGCACCGGTGAGCAGGCGGTGGCGGCCGTGTTCGACGAGATGCGCCACACCATGCCGAGCATCGGCGGCATTACCTGGGAGAGGCTGCAGAAAGAAGACAGCGTCACCTATCCCTGCGAAAAAGAGGGCGATCCCGGCGACTCGGTCGTATTCATCAAGTCATTTCCCACGCCGACCGGAAAAGCGAAATTTGTGCCGGCCGACATCATTCCCGCCGATGAACGGCCGGACACGGAGTATCCGATGGTCCTGATCACGGGGCGACAGCTCGAACACTGGCACACGGGCAGCATGACCCGCCGCTCCGGCGTGCTCGACGCCCTCGAGCCGGATCCGGTCGCCATGCTCAATCCGGTGGATTTGAGGGCGCTTGGCGCCAAGCCGGGGCAGGTGATCACGATCCAGTCGCGCCGCGGCAAGGTGAGCATGTATGCGCGAGAAGACGAGAGTTCGCCGCACGGTGCCGTATTCGTGCCATTTTGTTTCTACGAAGCGGCGATCAACAAACTCACGAATTCGGCGCTCGATCCGTTTGCCAAAATCCCTGAATTCAAATATTGCGCCATTCGTGTGAGCTTGGGCGGCCCGGAGCCGAAGCAGTCGAGTTTTGGCGGCGGCCAGATCCTCGAAGCCATCACGGCCGGCGAGGATTGATTTGCAATTCGGCCAACTCAGGGAGAGTGTTGGCATTCGCAAACGCCGCGGCGTCATCAAAAATGACTTTCGCGCCGTGATTCTGCGCGGCGAACAGCCCCGTTTTTCGCTCGCCATTGTCGATGAAGGCACGCAGTCGATCGCGCAGCGCGGTCTTCATCAGGCAGAACACCGGTTGCGCCCGCAGTTCGCCGCCCTCTCGCGTGTAGGCAGTCGCCAAATCCGCCTCGGCGTTCACCAAGCCTTGCACGAGGAGCGCGACCAGGTCGGCCGGAAAATTCGGCGAGTCGCAGGGCACGGTGACCAGGTAGTCCGTCCGGCAATGAGAGAGACCCGCAAGCATGCCGGCAAGCGGTCCGGGAAAATCGGCAGTCTCATCGGGCCAAACTGGCACGCCCATCGCTTGATACGCGGCGACGTTGCGGTTGGCGTTCAGCATCAACGCGGCAACCTGCGGCCGCAGGCGATTGAGCGCGTGCTGCGCGAGCGGTACGCCTAGATGCAGCTGCAATCCCTTGTCGACGCCGCCCATGCGGGTCGCACGGCCGCCGGCGAGAATCAGTCCGCTGATGTCGTTGCTCTGGATCATGAGGGTTCGCTGCAGAGGAGCATCGTAGCGCGTGCCGGCGGAGGCTGCCATCGAGACCCATAGTATCGAAGCGTTTGAGGTGCAGCCCGAAGCGCGCCTGATGCGCCCGATCGCGAACGCCCCAAAGCTTACCGCCGCGGCGTCCGAATCGATGCGCGAGATCGGCATCGTCGATGAGCTCGGCGTGCGGCGAAAAATTTATATCCCGGCCGAGCGCCCCTTGACGGTGCTGCTGGATGACCGGGAGCTCGTGACGCTGATGACCCTCGGCGCTTCGCCCGAACTGCTGGTGCTGGGATTCCTGTTCAATCAGCGATTGATCAAGAATGCGGCAGCCGTCGAATCCATATCAGTGGATTGGAAGTCGGGCACAGCCACGGTCAGAACCCACGGTTTGCCGTCGGAAAACTCCGGCGCTACGCGGCGTGCGGTGGCTTCGGGAAGCGGGCAGGGATCGATATTCGCACGCCTGCGCGATCACATCGACACCATCACGCTGCCGGGCATCGCAGAGGCGCGCATTCGCGCCGGCGTTCTGCGCAGCTTGCTCGAGGTGATGCGCCAGCATGACAGCATCCACCGGCTCGCCAGATCCGTGCATAGCTGTGCGCTGTTTCAAGATGCCCGCTTGCTTGTGTCCGTCGAGGATGTGAGCCGGCACAATGCGCTCGACACCATCAGCGGCTGGATGGTCCTGCATGGCATCGAAGGCGCCGACAAGGTACTGTTCAGCACGGGGCGATTGACCGGTGAGATGGTCATCAAGGCGGCGCAAAGCGGCGTGCCGATCTTCGTGTCGCGCAACGGCGTGTCCGCCATGGGCTACGATCTGGCCAAGAAATTCGGCATGGCGCTGATTGGCCGCGCCGTGAACCGGCGCTTCCACTGCTACGTCGGCGAAGAGCGCCTCGACCTCGATTGATTCTCGACGTTGATGATCTTCGACGCGGGTTAGCATTTGACGCGTATTGATTCTGAAGCGCATCAACCGCTCACTGGCGCGGATTCTCTGTGCCCTAGCGCTCGCAACATATGCACGCGCGTTCATATTGTTGGACCTAAATCCCCATGCTAGTTTTCCCTAGATATATCTGCTTTTAGAGCACGGCTTTGCAAGCGGCGATCGCGCCGCATTCGATCCATTCGACGAGACTTCAATGATCCAATCGATTCGATTCGCAATATTACTTGCTCTCTCTCCTATTGCCTTTTGCCAGCCCGCCGGCGCCGAGGATGCCGCATCCGCATCCGCATCCGCCGCTGCGCCTGCAGCCGATGCCGCACCCGATCAAGCGCAGGCAACGCCGCACGTGACCGTGGTGGGAATCAAAGAGTCCGACGACTACCGGGTCAAGACCACCGATTCGCTCGGACCCCTGGGCTCGCAACAGCTGCTGAATGTGCCTTACTCAGTCGGCGTCCTGACGGAAGATCTGATTCAAAATTCCATGGCGACGAACTTCAAGGACGTGTCGAAATATTTACCGCTGGTCGCCTATCAAGAGCAGCAGGGGGCCGATGTCTTGAGGCCGCAAACCCGCGGCATGCAGGGGGGTAACTTCCAAAACTCGCGCATGGACGGCATGCAGATGTACATCACGGTCGCCAACGCGATGGAGCAGTTTCAGCAAGTAGAAGTCGTGAATGGTGTTTCCGCGTCGTTATACGGTCCGGCCAATCCCTCGGGCATGTTCAATTTCGTCTCGAAGCGCCCGACGGACTATGACTTGCGCGAAGTCACTGTGAGTTATGCCACTCAGAGTCTCGGCACCGCGCACGTAGATTTGGGCGGGAAGATCGACAGCAACGGCATCGTGAGCTACCGCTTCAACGGCGTCTTCGGCGAGGGCGATGCCTGGGTCGATGACAGTCACGCAAAACGCGTTCTCGGTGCTCTTGCGATCGACATACGCCCGCTGCAAGACACCGTGATCGAAACCAACTACAGCTACTATCACTTGATCGACACCGGCTATCCCGGCTGGTTTACCTACAGCGAAAAAATCACCTTGCCGCCGGCGCCCGATCCCACCAATGTCGGATACGGCCAGAACTATGCGGGAGTCGACCTGTTGACGCGCATGGCGAGCGTGCGCGTGTTGCACGATTTCAATTCGGATTGGCATCTGGTGGTGGGGGGCCTCAATCAAGACGCGTCGCGCAACATCAACACGCCGGTCAACAATCTGACCAACAACAACGGCAATTACACCACCTCGTTGGGCACGGGTTTCGCACCGCGCTTCATCATGACGAGCGATGCGGCGTATCTCGACGGCAACTTCACGACCGGCGCGATTGCGCATGACCTGACGATTGGCACGGCTGGGTACAAGTCGCAGTCCTATTCGGTGATCACGCCGGCGACGCCTGCCAACACCTTGTTGGGCAGCGCGAACATCAATGATCCGCAGATCTTTCCGTTCCCCGCGGCGGGCCTGCCGAACGTGGGGTTGAATTACGACTCGTCAAACGCGTATCAACAGGGCGTCAACGTCGCCGATACCATCCGTTTGACCGACGCCTGGGCGGCGCGTCTTGCGGTGAGCCAAGACTGGTTCAACACCGACAACTACAACACCAAGGGCGCCCTCGTAACCGAATACTCAAATCATGGTCTCAGCCCCGCGGCCAGCCTGATGTACAAGCCCTTGAGCAATATGACGCTGTATGCCACGTTTGCGAGCAGCTTACAGGCGGGCGATCTGGCACCCGCGAATACGATAAACGCGGGACAGAGTCTGGCTCCTTACCGGAGCAAGGAATACGAGGTCGGCTACAAAGCCTCATTCGACAAGCTCGACTTCACGGCCGCGCTGTTTGAGATCCAGCGCCCCTTTGCCAACATCAATCCCGTTGGCAACGTATTCGAAATATCGGGTCAGCAGGTGAACAAAGGCCTGGAACTGTCGGCGGTCGGCGAGCTGGTGAAGAACTTAAGGATTTATGGCGGAATTACCTTGCTGAACGCCAGACTCGAAGAGACGCCGCTGCCGTCGACGGACGACAAAATTTATGTGGGGGCACCCAAGGTCAAGGGAAATACCTTGTTCGAGTACAGCATTCCGACGGTTCCGGGACTGGTCGCGACATTTGATTGGCAGTTCTCAGGTCCGCGAGCGGCCGACGATACCAATTCCTTCTTTGTCGCGGGCTACAATTTATTCGATCTTGGGGCCCGCTACACGTCGAGCATTTTGACGAAGAAGGTGACGTGGCGCCTGTCGGTGGACAATCTTACCGACAGGCACTATTGGTCCACGGTCGCGCCGAGCAATCTCACCGGGGCGAACTCGGGAAATCTGCTGGCGCACTTTGGCACGCCCCGCACCGTGCTGGCGGCCGCAAGCTTCGATTTCTGACGCCGATGCCGTACCTCATGATTCGTTGCGGGGCGGCCTTGACGGCTTTGATGTTGGCGGCGTTTTCGGCGATCGCTGCGAATGCTCCGGCCGTCCGCCTTCATGCCGCGGGCAGTCTGCGCGCCGCCATGACGGACATCGCCAAGGCTTACTCGGAGGCCTACGGCGTGACCGTGACGCCGACCTTCGGCGGCTCCGGATTGCTGAAAGACCGGCTGATCACCGGTGAGCCGGGCGATGTTTTCGCGTCAGCCGATATGGGAAACCCGCAGGCGCTGACCAACGCCGGAAAATCGGGGCCAACCGTGCTGTTCGCGCACAATCATCTGTGCGCCATCTTGCGGCCGGGTCTGACAGCGACGCCGGCGTCGCTCCTGGCAACGCTGCTCAGTCCCTCGATCAAAGTCGGAACTTCGACACCTAGCGGCGATCCGGCCGGAGATTACGCCTGGGCCCTGTTCAAGAAGGCCGATGTGGTGCGCCCGGGCAGCCGAGCGACGCTCGAAGCCAAGGCCGTCAAGATCGGCAGCGAACCCGGATCGCTGTCGGTGCCATCGGGCGTCACCAATGGTGTCGCCTGGCTGTTCAAGGAGAAGCGGGCGGATGTCTTTCTCGCCTATTGCACCGGCGGTGCGGCCGTTGCCGCGGAGCTGCCCGGCACAACCACGATTGCCCTGCCGCCGGCGCTCGCCGTCGAAGCGAATTACGGACTGACCATCTTGAAGAGCGCAAATCAGGAACAAGCGGCGCAATTTGCGCTGTTCATTTTGTCGCCGGCGGGTCAGAAGATCCTGGCCGAACACGGCTTCGACGCGCCGCTGCGCGTCCAGCCGTAGGAGTCGCGCGCCGGCGCACCCGCTCGCCAGCGCCGCCCGGCCGCCCGCGTCAGGCGTCTCCCCTGGTACAATTGCGCCAAAGAACGGGTCGAATCGCGGGGCGGGGATGAGGTACAACAAAGTTGCAACGAAGGCCGAGACAGCTCTCGGGTTGCACTTGCGGTATGCCTTCGAACCGGGTGAGCAGCAGGGCGCGACCCTCGGCAATCCGCTCTTCGATCTGCTCAGCGCGGTGTTGGAACTGGGCTCAATACGGCACGCCGCGCAGTCGCTCGGATGTTCTTACCGGTATCTGTGGGGTTCGCTGCGAAAGTGGGAGGAGAAGCTGGGCGAACCGCTCATCATCTGGTCGCAGGGGCAACGGGCCCGGCCGACGCAGTTTGCCCAAAGACTGCTTTGGGCCGAGCGGCGCGCGCGCACGCGCATGCAGCCGCACATCGAAGCGTTGCGTTCCGACCTCGCGCGGGTGGTCGACGAAGCGCGCGATCAGCGCCATCAGTTGCTCGCGGTGCAAGCCAGCCATGACATCGCGCTCTCCATGCTGCAGAAGCACGTCGCCGCCACCGCGGACCTGCATTTGGATATTCGTTTTCAAGGAAGCCAGGATGCGCTGCGCGGCTTATCCGACCGGCAGTGCCTGGTGGCGGGCTTCCACGTGCCGGCGCTACGAGGCGCCGCGCCGGTATTTGCCAAGGCCTTAAAGCCCCTGCTCAAGCCGGGCCGGCATAAATTGATCGGCTGTTCGCGCCGCATGCAAGGCTTGATGGTCAGACGCGAGCATGCCGCGCTCATTCGCACCTTCCCCGATGTGGTGCGGCATCGGCTGCGCTTCGTCAACCGGCAGGTCGGTTCCGGAACCCGGATGCTCATCGATCATTTCATGCATGAGCATGCGCTGAATCCGAGTGATTTGCCGGGATACGGCGGACTGACCGAAGAGACGCACGTCGCGGTGGCATTGTGCGTGGCGAGCGGCCTGGCCGACGCCGGCGTCGGCGTCGAGGCCGCCGCACTCGAGTTTGGTCTGCATTTCGCGCCCCTGGTGGAGGAGAACTATTTTCTCGCCTGCCTGAAAGGCAACCTCGGGCATCCCGCCGTGCAGCGTCTGTGCGCGGCGCTGGCCAGCGCCGGTTGGCGCGACATTTTGAAAAATCTACCGGGCTACGAGCCGGCACTGGAGCCGGGGAGAGTGCTCGTGATGACGCAAGCGCTGCCGTGGTGGCCCAAGATCAAGTCCAAACCAAAGCGCCGAAAAACGATCTTGGCGCCGAGCGCGGCAACGGCCGCAGCGGCGGAGCAACTGCTCTAGGCAAAGGCCACAGGGCAATCATGAATCTGGAACAGCAAAAGAAACAAGCGCGCGAACTCTTGCGCGCAATCCGGACTGGAAGAGCTGACGCGCTGACCCGGTTGCGGGCACAGCATCTCCGCTGGGTCAAGGTGGCCGATACAACCGCGCAGCGGGAAATCGCCTTGCATGATGCTCAGTTCGTCATTGCGAGGGAGCAGGGATTCGCAAGTTGGACAAAACTGAAGGCCTATGCAGAGCCTTCGCCCCACACGCGTCATACGCGCCTCTTTGTTGCCGACATGAAGTGGATCTCCGATCGGGTTCACGGTCTTTTACAAACCCGAAGTTCAGCCGGTCCGGCCGCGCTGGAACAGATTCGCGAATGGCACCCGCGCTTCGACGGCTGCTCGGATGAAGAAATTCGTCAAGCGCCGTTTACGGAAGCAGATGCCCAACTCGTCTATGCGCGGGAGCATGGCTTCGACTCCTGGGACGACTTGGCGCGCCGGGTGACCTTGCTGGCATCGGACTCGAGCGTACCGGCGGGCGAACCCTTTCTCGCGGCCTTTGAGGCTCTGAAGTCCAGTGATGTGGCGGCACTTAACAGCTTACTCACACGCAACCCACGGCTCGCACGAGACCGCGGCACGAATGGGAATACGCTCTTGAATCTGGCAGTAAGCATCGCCGCCCATGCGAAACCTGCCGTGGGGTTGGCGCTGGTTGAATCTCTGCTTGCCGCCGGCGCCGATGTGAACGATGGAAATGACCGCGGCGCGACGCCGCTGCACCAAGCGGGCTACTCCAACCAATGTGCCATTGCCGCTGCACTGATCGAAAAAGGAGCGGATCTGGATGTCGAGGCGCATGGTTCGGGCGGAACCCCTCTAATCTTCGCTTTATTCTGGGGCCATCGGGAGGTAAGCGATTTGCTGGGCCGCCGCTCCGCTGCGCCAGGAAACCTCAGGGCTTGTGCGGGACTGGGCAGCAAAGACTTGATGGAGCGTTGCTTCAGCGGAGAGACGACGCTGACATTCGAGGCTTGTGCGGCACGGGGATTTTACCGACCGCATAGTGGGTTCCCGGATTGGCAACCCTCCACCGATCCGCAGGAGATCTTGGACGAGGCGCTGGTTTGGGCCTGCAAGAGCGGTCGCACCGAGGTTCTCCCCCGTCTTCTCAGGGCCGGAGCGCGTCTGAATGCCGATCCCTATCGAGGAACGCCGCTCATCTGGGCCGCCTGGGGCAACCGCATGGAAACAGCGATGTGGCTGATTGATCACGGCGCGATCGTCGATCAAAAAGCCACATTCGGCGGACCCAATCATGGCCACGGCGTCACCGCGCTGCACATGGCGTCGCAGAACGGGCACGTTTCGATGGTGCAGTTGCTCATCGAGCGAGGCGCAGATCCGTCGATCACAGACGACCTGCATCATGGGAATGCCGAAGGACATGCGAATTTCTTTGGACAAATTGCCGTCCGAGATTATTTGCGATCCCTCGGCGAGACGCCATCTTCACGCCCTAGCTGACGGATCAAGAGCTATCGCTGAGTTTGCACCAATGGGGTCTAATCCGTGCCGCGCGACCACTCGGCATTCGCCGTAAAGCGCTGCGGATTCGAGTACACGTTGCAGTGCTTCTCGCGCAAGAAGCCCGCCAGCGTCAGACCGGCAGCGACCGCCAGATTGACCGCCAGGCTCGAGGGCGCGCCGATGGCCGCGAGTATGCCGACGCCGGTGCGCAAGGCTTTTTGCGTAAGCTCAAAGCTTGCGCGGCCGCTCAATAGAATGATGTGCTCATTGAGCGGTAAACGCCCGGCCATGAGGTTCTCGCCGACCAGTTTGTCGAAGGCGTTGTGACGGCCGACATCTTCGGCCACGGCGATGAGCGTGCCGGAAAAATCAAACAGCGCGGCGGCGTGGATGCCGCCGGTATCGCCGAATTTTGACTGAGCGGAGCGCATGCGCTCGGGCAAACTGAACAACAGCGCCAGTTCGATCGCGCGGGTCGGGGCAATTCGCGTTGCGGCCGCGCGCGCGATGGCGGCATCGAGCCCGGTGGTGCCGCACACACCGCAGCTCGAACCGGCCGAAAAGCGCCGCGTCGCCGTTTGCATTTCCATGTGTACGTCGGGACGCAGGCGCACATTGACGACGTTCGGCCGGCGCGTGCTCGATTCGACGGCGTCGATGTCGCTGGCCTTATTGACGATGCCCTCACCGTACAGCAAGCCCACCGCCAGATTTTCATCGTCGCCCGGCGTTCGCATCGTGGTGCCGAATGACACCGGTTCCAGGCCGAGCGCCGGATGGTGCAGCATGTACTCGAGCGGCGCTTCGACGGCGACCCGGTCCTCTTTGTCGACGTGCGAGTCGAGGGCGGCACGAATGATGTTGACTTTCATGGTGCCGCCCGCAACGGGTGGCTGTTGCGCGGAAGGGTCCCGTCCCGGTGCGATGAATTCTGCGCTGCTCACCTCCCTATGATACCGCCGTTCTCTTTCGCGAGCTGCGAAACCGTTTAGAAACAGTATGTTAGAATTCGCAAACGACGCCGCTCGCGGGTTTTCATGATCAAACTTCTGTCACGCCTACCTTGGGCCGCGCTCTACGCGTTTTCCGAGTTTCTCTACTTTCTGGCCTTCTACGTGGTGCGCCACCGCCGGCACGTCATTCGCGAACAGCTCGAGAAGGTCTTTCCGGACTTGAGTCCCGCCGAACGCGAGGCGATTCACAAACAATTCCTGCGCAATTTTTGCGATGTGGCGATCGAGTTGCTGAAGTCGGTGTCGATGAGCGAGGATGACATGCGCAGCCGCATGCGCGTCATCAATGGCGAGTTGGCGCGCCAATACCTCGACGCGGGACAGTCCATCATGTTCATGACCTCGCACCTCGGCAATTGGGAGTGGCTGCTGCATGGCGTGACGCTGCAACTCGGTTACCCGGTGGACGCAGCCTACAAGCCATTGCACGACGACTGGGCGGAACGTCTGATGCTTAAATTGCGCTCGCGCTTCGGCGCGAGAATGGTCCCGGCCAAGGACCTGCTGGCCGATTTTTTCCGCAGACGCGGCGTGATCCGCGCGGTGGGCATGAATGCCGATCAGGCTCCGATGTCCACGGATCAGCGTCATTGGACCCGATTCCTCGGTCAAGACACCGCGTTTTACGTGGGCGCGGAGCAGATTGCGCGAGCGATGCGGCTGCCCATCCTCTATGCGCATGTGCGGCGCGTGCGGCGCAGCTACTACGAAGTCGAGTTCTTGCCGCTGTGGGACGGCCGCGAGGCGCTGGCTGCGAATGAGGTGACGGAGCGCTATGCGCGGGCCTGCGAAGTCGATGTGTTCAAGAGTCCGTCCGATTGGCTCTGGTCCTACAGACGCTGGCGGCTGAAGAAACCATTATACGGGGCAGCGGCTTGAGTTTGAACTTTGAATCGATATGGGCAAACGGATAACTCAGTTGCGAATGAATAGACTGAACGGCAACGATGGACCGAATGGGGAGCGACTATGAAACTCGATGAAAGCCCGCGCAGCGACAACGTCGAGGATCAACGCGGTTCAGGAATCGGCCGGGGTGCCGGCATCGGAATCGGCACGATCGTGATCGTCGTCATCGGATACTTTCTCGGCATCAGTCCATCGACGCTGCTCAGTCTCCTGAACGGGGACTCGCAGTCGGTCACGGCGCCGGCCCAAGCGCCCGCGCCGATCAATCCCAACGATCCGCAGGTAGATTTCGTGCGCGCCATCTTGGGCGACACGGAAGCGGTCTGGGGCGCGTACTTCCAAAACATGGGCAAGGTGTATACGCGGCCGAAGCTGGTGCTGTTCAGCGGCCAAGTGGATTCGGCTTGCGGTTTCGCAAGTTCCGCCGCAGGACCTTTTTACTGTCCCGGCGATCAAAAGGTCTATATCGATCTATCTTTTTATCAGCAACTTGCGACGCAATTTGGCGCCCCCGGAGATTTTGCGCGCGCCTACGTCATCGCGCACGAAGTGGGGCATCATGTGCAGAATCTCTTGGGTATAACCGACAGCGCCGCGCAGTCCGAGCGGCGCGCGGGACGCATCGGCGCCAATCAAGTCTCCGTGCGGGTCGAACTGCAGGCGGACTGCTTCGCCGGCGTCTGGGCCCAGCAGGCCAATCGGGCACGAAAGATCCTCGAGCCCGGGGATTTGGATCAAGGCCTCGCCGCCGCCTCGGCGGTGGGCGATGACACCTTGCAAAAGCGCACCCAAGGCACGGTCGTGCCGGATAGTTTCACGCATGGCACTTCGGCGCAGCGGGTCCGCTGGTTTCGGCGCGGATTCGACTCCGGAAAAATCGACAACTGCGACACCTTCAGCGCGGGGGAGTCGCTTTGAGCTTGCCCTCGAGGTGCTTCGCCAGCTGCGCGATGGTGGGGTAGTCGAACAGCTCGGTCAGATCGACGAGTCCGGGGAAGTCCTTGTCGACGCTTTCGTGGATTTCAATCAGCTTCAGCGAACTCGCGCCGATCTCGAACAGGTTGTCGTTGACGTCGATTCGCTTTCCCGGGAGTGCGGCTTCGCACAGGGCTTGTAAACGGGCTTCCAGGCCTGCGCCGGCCTCGCGCTGCGAGCCGCCGCGGGATTCGCGCAGCGCCGCAAGTTCCGCGAGCTCGGCGTCGAATTCGCCCTCGATATACGCTTGTTCCAGAAGATGGCGCTGCACCTTGCCGCTGGTGGTCTTGGGGATGCGCTTGGTCGGAATGACCTGTGCGACCTCCAATCCCGTATGCTCGTTGATGAGCCGGCCGACCGCATTCGCTGTGGGCAGGAACTCCGCCATGTCGCCGCGATGGAGTACGAACATCACGAGCTCTTCGCCTTGCGCTCCGGGCTTCGCAACTCCGGCGGCGACAACTTTGTTCAAATCAAGACCGGGCGCACGCTGCGCGATATTCTCCAGATCATAAGGATAGTAGTTTTGACCGTTGACGAAGATGATCTCCTTCGCACGGCCGACGATGTAGAGCGCAGCCTCGTGAATCACGCCCAGATCGCCGGTGTCCAGCCAGCCGTTCGCGTCGATCGCCGCCGCGGTGGCCGCGGAATCGGCGAAGTAGCCGCTGGTAACGCTGGCGCCGCGGATCAAAATATGACCGACAGTCTCGTCCGGTAGACCGGCGCGGGAATCATCCGCGATGAGCAGCTCCGTATTGGGTACGATGTGCCCGACGCTCACCACTTCAAAGGCGTCGCGCGCTTCGATGGGGTTGAGTTCGATTTTCGAGCCCACGCTCAAGCGATGGCGGTTCAGGCGAATCCAGCGAAATTCGGAGTTTTGCGGCGGAAACGCCACTCCGAGGGTGCCTTCGGCCAGGCCGTACACCGGATACATGGCGCTGCGCTTCAGTCCGGTATACGCCAGCGCGTTCATGAATTCATTGCAGAGCGCCGCGGAAATCGGTTCGGCGCCGTTGTAGATATTTCGAATCGAGGATAGGTCGGTGTTCTCCAGGCGCCGATCGCCCAGGACTTTTAAGAAGTGCCGGTAGCCGAAGTTGGGCGAGCAGGTGAGCGTCACGCGTTTCTTGGCGGCGGTCTGCAACCACAGCAATGGCCGTCGCACAAACAGCTCGGTCGGCATGAGGTTGATGTGTACCCGGTTCGCGTACTGCATCAGGTACAGCCCAATCAGTCCCATATCGTGCGTCAGCGGCATCCAGCTCAACGAGGTGTCATGGGTGTTGTATTTGCCGACTGCCGTCGCGCCTTGAGTGTTGGCGATCAAGTTCGCGTGAGTCAGCATCACGCCCTTCGGCTCACTGGTGGATCCGGAGGAGTACTGAATGAATGCAAGATCCGAAGGCGCCGGCCGGGCGATTTTTCCGGCTTTTGAGATATCCGTGATCGATTCCACGAGAAAAGCGCGCGCTTTGAGCTGTTCAAACGCGGGCGTCTCGCCAACCTGTTGGGCGAGCGCAGCCAGGCGTTCCAAGCTCTTTGCGTCGGTGTAGAGCAGCGGATTGCCGAGCTTGCGCGCCACCCTGAGCAGCTTGTGGCGATGTTCGTCGCTGATGCCGACGCTAAGAGGCACGGGAACGATGCCGCCGCAGAGGGCTGCCCAGAAGCCGTCGAGAAATTGCTCGTTATTGCTCAAGAAAATGATCATCTTGTCGCCGCGGCGCGCTCCGGCCGCCTGCAGGTGATACAAAATGCCCACGGCTCGCGCATACACCTCGGAATAGGGCACGTGCCGTTCGTTGTTCTCGCCTTCAACGTAAGTCACGCGCCGGTCGACATCCCGATTGTCTTCGAGTACTTCAACGTAGGTGGTGTACTTACCGAGCCTGTTTGCATCATTCATCGCGCTTCTACCGTCATCATGAGGTTGGAGCGAGGCCGCAGGTTGATTTGCGCCTCGAATTCAATGGGTTCGTGGGTGGCCCGCGTCAGGCGAAAGCGGCGCATCATCGTGCGCATGTGCACCAGCATTTCGAACATGGCGATATTCTCGCCGATGCAATGACGGGGTCCCACCGCAAAGGGAATATAAGCAAATTTATGGCGCTCGGCGGCATCGGCGTCGGCAAAGCGTTCGGGTTTGAACGCTTCCGCCTCGCTCCAGAAGTGCGGATGCCGATGCAACATGTAGGGGCTGATGAAAACATCGGTGCGCGGTGCGATCGGGAAGCCGCCGAGTTCGTCGGCTTCGATGGATCTTCGCGTGATCAGCCATCCCGGCGGATACAGGCGCAAGGATTCCTGCAAGACCTGGTGAGTGAAGGCCATCGCTTCGGCGGCTCCGAGGCCCAAGACGCCCGCCGCGCTGGTCTCATCGGCTTCCGCTCGCAGCCGCTCGGCGGCCTGTGGATGTCGGCTGACCAGGTACCAGGTCCAGGTCAGCGCCGCGGCCGTGGTTTCGTGGCCGGCGACGATCAATGTCAGCACCTCGTCGATCAATTCTTTGTCGGCCATCGGTTCGCCGGTTTCCCGGTCCTGCGTCAGCATGAACATGCTCAAGAAATCGAAGTGCTCTTCGGGAGCATGGCGGCGACGCTGAATGAGCTCACCCACCAAGCGCCCGAGGGATCGAAATTGAAAGGCAAACTTCAAATCGCGATTGGACTGTTTGGCGACCACCTCGAAGGGATTGACGCCCATTTGCTGCGCCAAGCGCTCCAGATCCGTGCCGAAAATGGACTTGAGGACAATTTCTAGCGTCAACTCGCTGGTGTCAATCGACACATTGACCGGTTCGCCGCGCGCGGCCATCGCCGCCCAGCGCTCGGCGTATTTCTCGTTGACTTCGTGGATTAGCAGGCTGAACTGATCGATGACGCGCCGGTGAAAGGAAGGCTGCATCATGCGCCGTTGCCTGCGCCAGAACGCGCCTTCGCTGGTCATGATGCCATTTCCCAGCAGGATCTTGACCCGATCGATGCCCTCGCCCTTGGTGTAGTTGCGATGATTGGTCAGCAGTACGCGCTTGATGTCATCGGGATGATTGATGACGTAACTGAATACTCCGCGGTTGGGCGCGAATACGCGGTAAATATCGCCGAAGCGGCCGAAATAGTCCTGCAGGCGGGCGAGCGACTCCTCGCTGCCGCCGATATCGAAGCCTTCGGCCGGCCCCGGCGGAATTGCCATGGTTTGCATGCCGGCATTGTAACTTAGGCGTTGCGCCCCACGGAGCGCTTCCCGACAATACCAGCCGTGCAAAAGAAACGAGAAGACGGCGGCCTTCGCAACACCATCTACGATCACCAGACGCGTTCGGGCCGTCGACTGACCAGGAGCCGCCGCTGGCTGTACGACATCGCTGCACCGATCGCGCTGGCCTTGATGCGTCTCGTGGTGGGCTGGTGCAAGGAGGTGCGCGTTCTTGGCGCCGAACACATCGGCGCGGCACTTGAACGCGCGCCGTCATTCATTCCGGTGTATTGGCATCAGCACCAATTGTTCTGCGCGAAATATTTGTTCGATCAGCGCAATGCCGGCGTGAAATTGGGCGTCTTGATCAGCCCGTCGGTCGATGGTGAATTCGGCGCACTGATCGTGCGCCGTCTCGGCGGGGAAGTGATTCGCGGCTCCTCGACCCATACTGGTGCGCGCGCCTTGCGCGATTTCTATCAGGCGCTGGTGCATGAGGGCATCTCGCCGGTGATTGCGCCGGATGGGCCCCGCGGACCTGCTGGGAAGTTCAAGCCCGGGGCGCTGCTGCTCGCGCAACTCTCGCAGCGGCCCATCGTGCCTTTGAGCTATTGCGCCTCGCGCGCCTGGAAAGTCAGCTGGGATCGCTTCGTGATTCCGAAGTTCGGTGCGCGCATCGTGATCGCGATCGGCGAGCCGGTCTACGTCGCGAAGGGCCTCGATGCGGCCGGGCTGGAAAGCCTGCAAGCCGATATGGAACAGAAACTTACGCAGCTATTCGCGAGCGCGAAGGCGGCCCTGACTTAAGGGTTCACGCCCCGGCGGCGGGTCTTTTACCCGAAGCCCTATTAATACAATCGCTTAGCTTGTATTCCTGACAACTTATGCGAGAATCCGCTCGTAGGTTGGGATGCAAAATTCCAAGGAACTGTGTGACGCATTCGCGTTTCGTGTGGGATTGAGTGGCAAACTATTGATATACAACCGTTACTCTCTCGGGACCGATGAAGGCGCATGGCGATAGCTCCAACCGATCCCCGCCATCCTGACCTGACCGCCTCGGACATATTGTCCCCGCATACCTGGCCGCGGCGCGGCCTTAAAGCCTCCATCGGCCTTGACGTAACCTGCACCAAAATCGCGGTCGACTTTCAAACCATGACCGCGGCGACCGCGCTCGACACCATCATCGTCAATTTGGAACTGCTGCGCGAGGCGACCCGCGTCGACACGGCATTTCATCTCGCGCTCGATCCCGAGCTCAATGTCATCGGCGATGTGCAAGTGGCACGCGGCATGTTGGCCACGGGCAATCCCGAACAACTGCGGGGACAGTCCCTGGACGATCTGCCTTGGTTGCAATCGCGGTTGGCGCCGCTGCGCGTCTCCGAGGTGCGAGATTCCAGCGCCCCTCGCGAAGACCAGATCGACGATGCGGCGGTGTGGAGTCACCTCGGGATCGGATCGGTGCTCATGATCGGCTATTCGATCAAGGGGCGGGCCGCGGGCTTGCTCGGCATCGCCAATGCACGGCCGCGCGACAACTGGGATGTACAGCTGCACCTGCTCATGAAGCTGGTAGGTTCGAGTCTTGCGACCGGACTCGAGCGCATCGAGATTCAGCGTCACCTCGAGGACTTGGAAGAGCGCAACGAACTCGCCATCCATAGCGCGAATGACGGCTTGTGGGACTTCGATACCTTGAACAACCGGGTCTACCTGTCGCCGCGCTGGAAGGCCATGCTCGGCTACGATGAGAGCGATGTGGGTCAAGCGCCGGATTGGCGCACCCTGGTGCACTCCGACGACATGTCCCGGGTACAGGCTGCGATCCGCGATCACGTCGCCGGCAAGACGCCGATTTTCGAGAGCCTGCATCGCATGCGTCACGCCACCGGCGAATGGCGCTGGGTCATCAGCCGCGCCAAGGCCAAGGTCGACGACAAGGGCCGCCTGCTGCGCCTGGTCGGAGTTGAGCTGGACATCACCGAGCGCAAGCTTTACGAGGAGGCGCTGTTTCGCGAAAAGGAAAGCGCGCAAATCACGCTGCAAAGCATCGGCGACGGTGTCATTACCACCGACGCCAAGGGCGTCATCGATTACGTCAATCCGGTGGCCGAGGCCCTCACGGGATGGCGGCTCGAGGACAGTCAAGGCCGCGCCATCGAGGAGATTTTCCGCGCCTTCCACGAGGAAACGTGCGAGCCGCTGGAGAATCCTCTCGCCGTGGCGATTCGCCGCACCCGTTCGATCAAGTCGGTGCGCCCGATGCTGCTCATCCGCCGCGATGGCAATGAAATCTATGTCGAGAGCACCGCATCGCCCATCCGCGACGGCAGCGGCGCGGTCTCCGGCGGCGTACTGGTTTTCCACGACGTCAGCGAGGCGCGCGAACTCAATCGGCGCCTGAGCTATCACGCCAGCCACGACGTGCTCACCGGCCTCGTGAACCGGCGCGAGTTCGAGAGCCGCATGGAGCGAGCCCTGAAGAGCGCCAAGGCGCGTGAGACCTCCTACGCGCTGTGCGTTCTGGACTTGGATCAATTCAAGATCGTCAATGACACATGCGGCCACAGCGCCGGCGATGCGCTGCTCGGCCAGGTCGGCGCGCTGCTCAAATCCAAAGTCCGCTGGCGCGACACGCTGGCCCGCTTGGGCGGCGATGAATTCGGCATTTTGCTCGAGAGTTGCTCATTGGATGAAGCGATGCGCACGGCGGAAGCGCTGCGCGAAGCGGTGCGCAATTTCAAGTTCACCTGGGAAGAGCGCACCTTCCGCCTGGGTGCCAGCATCGGCGTCGTACCGATCTCGGCTGACAATGCGGATGTCGCCGCGGTCTTAAGCGCAGCCGACAGTGCCTGCCAGGCCGCCAAGGAAGCAGGCCGCAATCGCGTGCACAGCTTCGAGGAAAATGACATCGATTTGATGCGCCGCCGGCGCGAGATGCAGTGGGCCGCGCGCATCAACAATGCGCTGGAGGAGGGCCGCTTCGAGCTGTTCCGGCAAACGATCATGCCGCTGCAAAAGACCGAGGCGGGCGCGCACTACGAGCTGCTGCTGCGCATGCGCGATGAGGCGGGCAAGATCGTCGGACCGGATAACTTCATGACCGCCGCGGAGCGCTATGGCATTACGCCGAGCATCGACCGCTGGGTGATCGAAAATGCCTTCCGTTGGCTGGTTTCCGAGGCCGACGAGCGTGAAAAACTCACCATGTGTTCGATCAACCTGTCCGGCCAGAGCTTGGGTGATGACAAATTCCTGCCCTACGTGATCGATCAATTTCATCGCAGCGGCTTGGACGCCACGAAGATCTGCTTCGAAATCACCGAGACCGCGGCGATCGCAAGCTTCTCGCAGGCGAACCGCTTCATCCAGGCGCTGAAAGAGTTGGGATGCAAGTTCGCGCTGGATGATTTCGGGACCGGGCTCTCCTCGTTCGGATACTTAAAGCATTTCCCGGTCGACTACTTGAAGATCGACGGGAGCTTCGTCAAGGAGATCTTGCACGATCCCATCGACCGGGAGATGGTGCGTTCGATCAACGAGATCGGCCACCTGACCGGCAAGCAGACCATCGCTGAATTTGCCGAGAATCAGGAAATCATCAATATGCTGCAAAGCCTGGGCGTCGACTACGCGCAAGGCTACGGCGTCTCACAGCCGACGCGCGTTCTCAAGGCGGCGAACAGCGCCTGACACGCTGGACGAGCAATTTCACTATGCTGGACGACGAGTCTGGGGCGCTAATGTGGGTTGGTAGCCTCATGCGCACACACGGGCTGGGAAATCAGCTGTCGTCCAACACCAATTGGCAGCGCCGCCCGGTGATATTGACCGGCCCTGGTTCTCGTCAGGTACGGTAAGAAAGACTCGGGGCACTGCTGCCTTCGTGCCCCGATCTTTCTTACCGTACTTGACTAGCGCTGGAACCGGTCAAAATCAGCGGGCGGCGTGCCACTCAAATCGCATCGATAAATCCACGGCGTGCACGTGCTTGGTGATGCCGCCGACGGAAATATAATCCACGCCGGTTTCCGCAATGGCTTGAATCGTGTCCATGGCGATGCCGCCGGAAGCTTCGATTTTCAAAGGGCGCTTTGCCTTGGCATTGAGCGCCACGCCCTCACGCATCGCCTCGAGCGAAAAATTATCGAGCAACGCAATGTCGGCACCGGCCTCGATCGCGGACTGCAGTTGCGCCAGATTCTCGACCTCGACTTCGACCGGTACTTTTGTTTTGTTGCGCTTTGCCGCGGCGACCGCCGGCCCGATTCCCCCGGCCGCCGCGATGTGATTTTCCTTGATGAGAATTCCGTCGAACAATCCCATGCGATGGTTGTGGCCGCCGCCCACGCGCACCGCGTATTTTTGCGCGGTTCGCAATCCGGGAATGGTCTTGCGCGTATCGAGCAGGCGACAACGCGTCCGCTCGAGCAGCTGGGCGAACGCGTTCGCCGCGGTCGCAGTGCCGCTCAACAGCTGCAAAAAATTGAGCGCGGTCCGCTCGCCCGTCAGCAGCGCCCGGGCCGGTCCGTCGACGGTGAACAAGACCTGATTCGCGTTCACTGCCTCGCCCTCGCGGGCGTGCCAGTCGAAGCTCACCCGCGAATCGACCTGCCTGAAAGTTGCCTCCACGTAGGGGAGGCCGCAGAGGATCGCATCCTCGCGGGTAATGACCGTGGCCCGGCCGTTTTTTTCGGGGGGAATGAGCGCGGCGGTGAGATCACCGCCGCGGATATCCTCGGCAAGCGCCGCCGCCACCTGCTGCGGCAGGTCGGCGGGAACCGGTACCATCGGGTCGAGGCCCGGCATCGGCTGCGCTGCCACTTAGAAGGGCAGTCCGTGCATCGGCCCGATCATGCACATCAACATCGGCACGGAGAGCAGAAAGTTCGTGCGTGACGCGTACAGCGCAACCTTGCGCGCCTTTGCCTTCTGCTCATCCGTCGCAGGCACCAGTCCCAAGAGCTTCTTCTGATTGGGCCAAATCAGTCCCCAGACATTGAAGAGCATGATGGTGCCCAGCCAAGCGCCGATGCCAATGATGAGGTTGGGGCGCGAGGTGGGATGATCGAGCAGGCTCAAGGTAAAGGCGCTGACGAAACGGCCGTGAGTCTGCGAGAGTAGGTAAGCCCCCAACAGCCACGTCGCGAGCGCCGACCATCGGAACCACAGCAGCGCGCGCCCGGTGATGTACTTGTTGACACCGGCGCCGCCCGGGCCTCCCTTGTCGGCGGCCGCCACCGCCATGGCGGGGGTCTGTACCGCGTTAAAGTAGTACAGGAGGCCGATCCAGAATATCCCGGCGAAAATATGCGCCCAGCGTGTGAACGCGGCCAGGGTGATTGAGTTAAAGGTGAGCGTGCCCTCCACCAGGAATGCAATCACGATTGCGAGCACGAATCCGATGATTAGAGGCCATTTGACGGTATTTAATGGGTTCATGCGATTCCCCTCCATAAGTATTTTTTGATCGTGCGTTGCGGCAGGCTGGAAGAATAGGGGAGTGACCCCAATAATTCAACGATGCGAGGAAGTACCGACCTGACGGTTATCGTACAATTGACTGAATAACGTGGAGATTGTCGACTATGGACGCGATTGAACGAATCAAAAGCCAGCTATCCGCCGCCCCCGTGGTGCTTTACATGAAGGGCACGCCGGATTTTCCGCAATGCGGCTTTTCCGCCCAAACCGTGGGCGCGCTGAAGGCCTGTAAGGCCCAGTTTGCGCATATCAATATTTTCGAAGACCCGGAAGTTCGCGAAGCGCTCAAGACCTATTCAAAATGGCCTACCTTCCCGCAGCTGTATGTCAACGGCGAACTGGTGGGCGGCTGCGACATCACGTTGGAGATGTACAAGAGCGGCGAGCTGCAGCAGTTGCTGGCCGAAGCCGGCGCCGTCGCGGCTTAAAGCCCCGGGGACTCAGACGGGCTCTTGAGGCGCTTCGGGGTCCGGCTCGACCTCGAGCGGTCCCATGGCCGCCAGGCGCCGGCGGCCCGCATCGAATACGCCTTGAAATTGATTGCACACGATGCAGAAAAGATCGGCCGTGCGCTCCGCGTCGTAGGCGGCGGAATGCGCCGAGGCGCTGTCCCACTCGAGACCCGCGGCCAAGGTGGCGCGCATCAGCACGGTCTGGCCGAAGGCGATGCCGCCGAGCGTGGCGGTATCGAAGCTGGAAAATGGGTGAAAGGGATTGCGCTTCACCTGCGCGCGCGTCACCGCGGCATTCAAGAAATTCAGGTCGAAGGATGCGTTGTGGCCGACCAGGACCGCGCGGGTGCAGTCGGCCACTCGAATCGCCGTTCTGACTTCCTTGAAAATGCGCTGCAGCGCATCCTCCTCGGAGATGGCCGGGCGCAAGGGATGATGCGGATCGATGCCGGTCACCGCCATGGAAGCCGGTTCCAAATTGGCGCCCGGAAAGGGGATGACGTGGTAACGATGGGTCTCGCCGCGCGCGAGGGTGCCGTCGCTGCGCATCTCGATGAGCACCGCGGCAATTTCGAGCAGCGCATCAGTCTGCGAATTGAAGCCGCCGGTCTCGACGTCGATGACCACCGGCAAGAAGCCGCGAAAGCGCGTTGCAAAGGTGATCGGCGGAAGCTGCGACATGCTTAAGAGACCAACTGCCAGCCGATCGGCTCACCGGCGCGATAGGGAATCAAGGTGCCGCTGCCGAAGGGGAAGTGCGGCGGGCCTGTCCAAGTTTCCTTGAGCAAGGTGATGGTGTCGGTGTGGCGCGCAAGACCATAAAAGTCGGCGCCGAAATGACTGGCGAAACCTTCCAGCCGGTCGAGCCTGCCGGCGGATTCAAAGGCTTCTGCATATAACTCAATGGCTGCGTGCGCGGTGAACATGCCCGCGCACCCGCAGGCGGTTTCTTTGGTGTTGCGCTCGTGCGGCGCGCTGTCCGTGCCCAGAAAATAGCGCGAGTTGCCGCTGGTTGCGGCCGCCAGCAGGGCCTCGCGGTCTCTCTCTCGCTTCAGGATCGGCAGACAGTAATAGTGCGGACGAATGCCACCCGAAAAAATCGCGTTGCGATTGTGCAGCAGATGTTGCGGCGTGATGGTGGCCGCGACCCCTTTGCGCGCGGTGCCGATAAATTCGACGGCGCGTGCCGTGGTGATGTGCTCGAAGACCACGTGCAGGGCGGGAAAGCGTTCGACGAGGGGCGCCAGCACACTGTCGATGAAGTGCGTTTCTCGATCGAACACATCGACGTCGATCTGCGGAGACTCGCCATGCACGAGAAGCGGCATGCCGATTTCCTCCATACGCGAAAGCACCGCCTGGACATGCTTGATGTCGGTGACCCCGGCCTGAGAGTGCGTGGTCGCGCCCGCAGGATAGAGCTTGACGCCGTGGACAAATCCGGAATTCTTGGCGCGATCGATCTCCTCGGGCAGCGTGTCGTTCGTCAGGTACAGCGTCATCAACGGTTCGAAACGGCTGCCCGCGGGCAGCGCCGCCATGATGCGCTGGCGGTAGGCGCCGGCCAGCGCGGCGGTGGTAATGGGAGACTTAAGATTCGGCATTACAATGGCGCGACCGAAGCGTTCGGCCGTGAAGCGCACGACCGCCTTCAAGGCATCGGTGTCGCGCAAGTGCACGTGCCAGTCATCCGGCCGCAGGAGGGTCAGGCGATTCATGCGGCCGCCTGCGCGGGCCAGCCGCGGCGCAGGAGATCGAGCGTGTAACGGACGCCGAATCCGGTGATCTCCGTGGTGATGTGCGCAAGGCCGCCGTGGCGGGTGCCTGCGGCCAAATCCAGGTGCAGCCACGCAATGTCCTTTGGCACGAAGCGGCTGAGGAATCGCGCTGCCAAAATGTGGTCGCCCTTGGCATCGGCAGTACACTGCAGCACGTCCGCGACGCTGCTCTCCAAATCCGTGTCGAAATCGACGTCCATTGGAAAACACCAGACGCGCTCGCCGCTGCTGACTCCCGCGGACTCGATCAAGCCGCGGGCCTCGGGACGGTTGGTGAACGCACCGCTGTAGCGCTCGGTCAGCGCATAGATGCAGGTGCCGGTGAGGGTGGCGTAATCGATGATCGCGCGTGGCTTCTTCGCCGACGCGAGACTCAAGGTGTCAGCCAATACCATCCGGCCTTCCGCATCGGTATGAATGACCTGAATGGTCGTGCCATTCGCGGCACGCACCACATCCTGCGGCTTGTAGGCGAAAGGCCCGATGCGGTTTTCCGTAATGGCGAGCCAGCAATCGACCGACAGCGGCGAGCGCAGGATCTTCAGGGCATACAGACTGCCGAGCGCGACGGCGCTGCCCTCCATGTCGGTGTGCATGTCGAGCATGCTTTTGTGGGCCTTCAAATTCGTCCCGCCGGTATCGAAGCAGATGCCTTTGCCCACGAGACTGACGTTGGGTGCTGCAGCGCCACGGGGCCGATACGACAAGAAGGCGATGCCCGCGTCGCGCATGGCATTGCCGCGTGCCACCGCCAGGAAGGCGCCGCAACCCAGCCGCTTGAGCTGCGTCTCGCCATAAAATTTGAAGTTCAATTTCAAGCGCTGCGCAAATTGCTTTAGCAGGCGGCGATAGGCGGGGGCATCCAGCGTGTTGGGCGGCAGAGCGGTCAGCCATCGAGCAAGATTGTTGCCGGCTGCCGTGGCGAGGGTCAAATCCAGCTCGTGCAACTTTCCGCGCCGCGCGAGGTCAATATTCTGGAGTGAGGGTCGCGATTTGGGCTTGCTTTTGAAAGTCGTAAAGCGGAATGCCGCCGCTTCGAGCGCCGCAATCAGCGCATGGAAGCTCGCATCCGCTGCATCCGTCGCGCAGCCCTGCTGCCAGACCAGAATCGTTTTCGGATCGCCCTCCACCGCACTGCGGGCGAGTTTGCCCGCCGCCTGCAGGCGCTCGAAGGTGCTGGCTTCCGTGGCGATACACGCGACCACCAACAAGGTTTGCGCTTGTGCGCCCACCCGCAGGTGGAAGCAGTCGCCGGCTTTGCGAATCTTGCGCTCATGGAGCGCGCGCAGCATCGGAGCGTGCGGCAATGCCTGCCAATCCGCCGCGGACGGCGCGAGCGGCAAAAACAGTACGGCGCTCGCGTGGCGAGCGAGACTTGATGCACTCACGGCTGCGCCGGTTTGGCGCACGGGCACGAGAAGACGGTCTAAGGGCAAGCGAGTCGGCATATCTCCAAAACCGTAAAGGTATCGCCTTGCTTGACCGTGAAAATCCAAACCCCGAAGATAGCGCGGGTAAACAACGTAATGGCAGTTAGCGCAGGGGCGCTGTAACGTGCCTGCCATCTTAACAGGACACGTGGGTGAGTGTGCATTTCTATGACGCAACAATCGCCGTTCGAAGATATCGATCCGACTGAAACCCAGGAATGGCTGG
Source organism: uncultured Gammaproteobacteria bacterium (assembly GCA_963721095.1). Classification (GTDB taxonomy): domain Bacteria; phylum Pseudomonadota; class Gammaproteobacteria; order Steroidobacterales; family Steroidobacteraceae; genus Bog-1198. The sequence continues at coordinate 89,281 of CAVRHU010000010.1, forward strand.
AGTCGATCGATTCGGTCATGCGTGCCCAGGGTCCGCAGCGGGCGCATTTTTTGCTCGAAAAACTGGTGGATTTCACGCGCCGGTCGGGTGCGTATCTGCCGTTCAAGCCAAACACGGCCTACCTCAATACAATTTCCAAGGCGCAGGAGCCGGAGTATCCCGGCGATCGATCGCTGGAACGGCGCAATGAGGCGTACATCCGTTGGAATGCGCTCGCGATGGTCGTGCAGGCGAACCGCACGAATTCCGAGTATGGCGGCCACATTGCGACTTACGCCTCGGCGGCGACTCTTTACGAGGTGGGCTTCAATCATTTCTGGCGCGCGCGCAGCCCGGACAATCTCGGCGATATGATTTACATCCAGGGGCATTCCAGCCCCGGTATCTACGCGCGCGCTTACCTGGAAGGACGCCTGGATGAAAATCAGCTTCAGCGCTTTCGCCAGGAAGTGCGTGGCGGCGGCCTGTCATCCTATCCGCACCCGTGGTTGATGCCGGATTTCTGGCAATTTCCCACCGTGTCGATGGGCTTGGGCCCGATGATGGCGATCTTTCAGGCGCGATTTCTACGCTACTTGGAGCATCGCGGCATTGTCCCGCCGTCCGATCGAAAGGTCTGGGCATTTTTGGGCGACGGCGAAATGGATGAACCCGAGTCGATGGGGGCGCTCACCATGCCGGTGCGCGAAAAACTCGACAACCTCATTTTCGTCATCAATTGCAATCTACAGCGGCTCGACGGGCCGGTGCGCGGCAATGGAAAGATTATTCAGGAACTCGAAGCGGCCTTCCTCGGTGCCGGGTGGAATGTCATCAAGGTTTTGTGGGGCGGCCGTTGGGATCCGCTGTTGGAGCGAGACACCAAGGGTTTCTTGAAGCGCGTGATGGAAGAGTGCGTGGATGGCGAATATCAGAATTTCAAATCCAAGGGCGGCGCCTACACGCGCGAGCATTTCTTCGGCAAGTACCCCGAACTCAAGGAAATGGTCGCAAATATGTCGGATGAGGAGATTTGGCACCTCAATCGCGGCGGCCATGATCCGGAAAAAGTCTATGCAGCTTACTCATCCGCGGTCGCTCACGTGGGCGCGCCGACGGTGATCTTGGCGAAGACCGTCAAAGGTTTCGGCATGGGCAAGGCGGGCGAGGGCCTGAACTCGACCCACCAACAGAAGAAATTGACCGACGAAAATCTCAAGGAAGTGCGCGATCGCTTCAACATTCAGATTTCCGACGAAGAAATCGCGGGCTTGAGTTTCAGAAAACCGGCCGAGGACAGCGAGGAGATGCGCTATTTGCAGGAACGGCGCGCTGCACTCGGCGGCTATCTGCCGGCCCGCAGTTCTCTTGCGCCGCCCCTGGCGATTCCTCCGCTCGAAGCTTTCAGCACGCTGCTCGAGGGCACCGGAGATAGGGAAATTTCGACGACCATGGCCTTGGTGCGGATGATGACCACCTTGGTCAAGGACAAGAACATCGGCAAGCATGTCGTGCCGATCGTGCCCGATGAGGCGCGGACCTTCGGCATGGAAGGCATGTTCCGGCAAGTCGGCATTTATTCCTCGGTTGGACAGCTGTACACGCCGCAGGACGCCGATCAGCTGATGTTTTATCGCGAGGATAAGCAGGGACAGATTCTCGAAGAGGGCATCAACGAGGCCGGAAGCCTGTGCTCGTGGATCGCCGCGGCCACGGCGTATTCGAACCATGGCGTGAGCATGATCCCGTTCTATATTTATTACTCCATGTTCGGCTTCCAGCGCGTCGGCGATTTCATTTGGGCCGCAGGTGACAGCCAGGCGCGGGGATTTCTGGTGGGCGGCACCGCCGGGCGAACCACGCTCGCGGGTGAGGGACTGCAGCACCAGGATGGCCACAGCCAGTTGGTGGCCACCACGGTACCCAACTGCGTTGCCTATGATCCGACCTATGCGTACGAATTGGCCGTCATCGTGCAGGACGGCCTGCGCCGCATGTACCAGGAGCAGGAAAACGTTTTTTACTACATCACCGTGATGAACGAAAATTACGCGCATCCCGCGATGCCCACCGGCGTGACGCAGGGCATTTTGAACGGCATGTACCTGTTGAAAACCGGCGGCCGCGGCAAGGTACGGGTGACGCTGTTTGGCTCGGGCACGATATTGCGCGAGGTGCTGGCGGCCGCGGAGTTGCTCGAAAACAGTTATGGCGTGCCGGCGGATGTCTATTCGGTGACGAGCTTCAGTGAACTGCGCCGAGGCGCGCTCGCGGTGGAACGTTGGAACATGCTGCATGCCGGCGAGCCGCGCAAAAAGACCTACATCGAGGAAGTTCTTGCAGAGCGCGAAGGCCCGTTTGTTGCCGCCACCGACTACATGAAGACCGTGGCGGACCAGATCCGGCAATGGGTGCCGGGACCCTACACCGCGCTCGGAACCGATGGTTTCGGCCGCAGCGACTCACGCGCCGAGTTGCGCCGTTTCTTTGAAGTTGACCGCCACTACGTGGTGGTTGCAGCTCTCAAGGCGCTGTCTGACGAGGGCAAAATCGACGCGCAAACGGTGAACAAGGCCATGCAGAATTTCGGCATCGATCCGGAAAAATCCAATCCCGTGTCGGTGTAACGAACATGGCAAGTCCAATTGAAGTTCGGGTGCCGGATATCGGCGGCTTTAAGGACGTCAGCGTCATCGACGTCCTGGTGAAGGACGGCCAGCAGATCGACAAGGAAACGCCGCTGGTCACCATCGAAACCGAAAAGGCAGCAATGGATGTGCCGGCTCCGGTTGCGGGCAAAATCGCACAGGTCAAACTCAAGACCGGCGACAAGGTGTCCGAGGGCTCCGTGATCCTGCTCCTGGAAGCCACTGCGGATGCAGTGCCGGCTGCCGCGCCGGCTGAAAAGTCGCCTGCGGCCGCCGCGGCACCCAGCGATGCCCAATCGGCGCCCCCCGCCAAGGATGCCGGCCCGGATAAGAAGGCCTCGTCAACCGTCGCTGCAGCGGCAACGCCGAGCACTGCTGCGCCAAGTGCTCCGGCGCCGAGCGCCCCGGCAACGCCGAGTGCTGGGACTCCCGCGGCACGGGACGGTGCGCCGCGCGAAGTGCGCCTGGTCGCAATCGACGAACACGGATTCTCAACGGCTCATGCCAGCCCATCGGTGCGGAAATTCGCGCGCGAGTTGGGCGCGGATTTGGGTAAGGTCCAAGGAACCGGCGTCAAAGCCCGCATCACGCAGGATGACGTCAAGGCTTACGTCAAAGGATTGCTCATCGCGGCGGCCACTGCCGCACCCGCATCGGCGCTGCCGCGGGTGCCGGCAGTCGATTTCGCGCATTTCGGACCCGTCGAAGTCAAGCCGCTCTCGCGCATCCAGAAGATATCGGGCACGCGATTGCAGGCAAGCTGGCTGAATTTGCCGCATGTGACTCAGCATGAAGATGCGGATATCACCGACATGGACGCGACGCGCAGCGCGCTGAAGAACAAGGCGGCCGAAGAAAAAGTGCGCCTGACCCCCTTGGTCTTCATCATTCGGGCCTGCATTTTAGCCCTGCGCGAATTCCCGCGGTTCAATGCCTCGCTGGACGAGAGCGGCGAAAATCTGGTTTTGAAGAAGTACTTCAATATTGGCTTCGCGGCCGACACACCGAATGGTTTGGTGGTCCCGGTGATCGCCAATGCCGATCAGTTGACCATCTACGAGACTGCGCGCGCGTTGATGTCGCTTTCGGAAAAGGCCCGCGCGGGAAAACTGAAGGCCACTGAAATGCAGGGCGGCAGTTTTACGATCTCGAGTCTGGGCGGCATCGGCGGCACCTACTTCACGCCCATCATCAACGCGCCGGAAGTCGCCATCCTCGGGGTCTCCCGGTCGACTCAAAAACCGGTCTACGAGCGCGGCGCCTTTGTGCCGCGGCTGATGCTGCCGCTGTCCCTATCCTATGATCATCGCGTGATCGATGGCGCCGAAGCGGCTCGGTTCGTGGTGTACCTGTCAAAAATGCTCGGTGACATGAAGGCATTGCTATGAGCACCGTGGAGGTGCGCGTTCCTGATCTCGGCGAGGTCAAAGGTGTCACTGTCCTCGACGTCCTGGTCAAGAAGGGTGACAAGGTTGCCGTCGAAGATCCGCTGATTTCGCTCGAATCCGACAAAGCCGCGATGGATGTGCCTTCGCCGGTCAACGGCGTGATCCATTCCGTCGAAATCAAAAAGGGCGATGCGGTGGCGTCGGGAACTCTTATTGCGATGGTCGAATCGGACGCCGCCGCTCCTTCATCCACCGCGCCGCCGGCGGCCAAGCCGGCATCACCGGTGGCAAGTCCCGCGACCACGAGCGCTGCTTCTTCCAAGCCCGGGCCCAAGTCCGCGTCAAAACCGGTGAGCGCCGCCCCGGACGGAGCCGTTGATTTGGTCGTGCTGGGCGCCGGTGTCGGCGGATATACCGCCGCATTTCGCGCGGCCGACCTAGGCATGAAGGTAACTCTGATCGAACGCTGGCCGGTGCTGGGCGGCGTGTGTTTGAACGTGGGGTGTATTCCTTCCAAGGCATTGTTGCACGCGGCGAAAGTCATTGAAGATGCCGCCGGCATGGCGCCCAACGGGATTGTGTTTGCGCCTCCCAAGATCGATCGCGATCTGCTGCGTCTGTGGAAAGGCAAAGTCGTCACCAGACTCACCAATGGACTCATGCTGCTGGCGAAGCAGCGCAAAGTCACGCTGATTCAGGGTGATGCCAAGTTCGTGGGGTCGCATACTTTCGAGGTGAAAGGCGCCGATGGCACGCGCCGCGTGGATTTCAAACAGTGCATCATCGCGGCGGGATCCGAATCGGCTCCGCTGCCGGCGTTGCCCAAGGATCCTCGGGTCATCGACTCGAGCGGCGCGTTGGAATTGCCGCCGGATTGCAAGCGCCTGTTGGTCATCGGCGGCGGAATCATCGGTCTCGAAATGGCTTGCGTCTACGACGCGCTCGGCGTTGAGGTGACAGTGGTCGAGCTCCTCGATGGTCTGATGCCGGGAGCCGATCGCGATCTGGTGCGCGTGCTGCAAAAACGCATCGAAAAGCGCTACAAGAAGATTTTGTTGAAGACCAAGGTGGCGAAGCTCGAGGCGCTGCCGGAGGGCTTGCGCGCAAGCTATGAGGGCCCGGATTCGCCGGAACCGCAAGTATTCGATCGCGTGTTGGTTGCCGTGGGCCGATCGGCCAATGGGAATGCCATCAATGCGGGCGCGGCGGGCGTCGAGGTGAGCGCCCGGGGTCTCATCGACGTCGATAAGCAGATGCGAACCAACGTCCCGCATATTTTCGCGATCGGCGACATCGTGGGTCAGCCCATGCTGGCGCACAAGGCCAGCCATCAGGGCAAAGTCGCGGCGGAGGTCGCGGCGGGACACAAGGCGGCGTTCGACGCGCGCTGCATTCCGTCGGTGGCCTATACCGATCCCGAAATTGCGTGGGCCGGTCTGACCGAGACGGACGCGAAGGCACGCGGCATCGACTACGGCAAGGGAACATTTCCATGGGCCGCGAGCGGACGATCGCTCGCGCTCAACCGCGACGACGGCTTCACCAAGCTGCTGTTCGATAAGGAGACTCACCGGCTTCTCGGCGCAGGCATTGTCGGCACCAGCGCGGGCGACTTGATCGCCGAAGTGGCGCTGGCAATCGAAATGGGCGCTGACGCGTCCGATGTCGGCCTGACGATTCATCCGCATCCGACCTTGTCGGAGACCGTCGCGTTCGCCGCGGAGGCCTTCGACGGCACGCTCACCGATTTGTACATCCCGAAGAAGAATGCTTAGAAGCGTTTGTTGTTCGATCCTGCTCGCGGGGATGATCGTCGCCACGGCGCCGGCGCTTGGCGATGATTCTTGCGTCGATTTCAAATGGGACGTGTCGCAGGAGCGCGCGCTGTTCGAGGGATCACCGACACCTTTGGCTGCGGGAGCGAATTCAAAGTCCGCGCCGGTGCTGCAAATGAATCATTTGTATAAGCTCAGGCTCACGAAGCAGGACCAGGTCAGCTTTGCGGTCACACCCGCGAAGAGAAGCCCGCGCGCCGATTCCTACGGCGGCTTGGTGGCGTTTAAAATTCCGGCGAGCGGCAGCTATCGAGTCGCGATCGATATGCCGTTCTGGATCGATGTGGTGTCAAACGGGGCCTTGGTGGCGGCGAACGATTTTCAAGGTCAACACGGCTGCAGCTCACCGCACAAAATCCTTCAATTCGACCTGCGGGGGAAGCGGCCTTTCTTTTTGCAGTTGAGCAATGCCGCACCGGACAGCGTTCGGCTCACCATTACCGCAACGCCTGCGCGCAAGTTTTAAGTTTAGGGGCGATCGGGCGGAATTTGCCGGCTCGCCGAGATGGGCTCTGCCGGCGCTTCGATGCACCTCTGGAGAAACGCGGTCTTGTCCGCCCCGAGGAGCTTTTTCGATCTGGCCTCTTTGAGGCATGCGGTACGCTTCAGGTGCTTGGCGGCGGCATCGCTCGCGACCGGCGGGGAGCTTGGTTGCGAGCTTGGCGCAGCGGTTGAGACGCCAGTCGCGGCGGGAGGTTTTGCGCGCGCGGTGGCGGCTTGCGCTACGGCAGTCGGCGTTGCGGCAGCAGGCGCCGTTACCGGTTGATCGGCTAGTGTCAGCGAGCTGAGACCGAGAGCGCTGAGGCACAAGGCGCTCGCGGCAAATGCAAGACGCATGGCTGCTTCCTCAAACGGCTGATTGACTCGTGAATCGATGAGAATAGCGGTGGGCTGCAGCCGCCCCGATGAAGCGCGGATGAAGCTTCGTTAACTTTCCAGTCGATTCCGCGCCAAAACCAGGTATTGCCGCTCGTCGGGTGCCCGGCCGTCCCGCTGAGCCGTCCATAATTCCTCGCCGAGGGCTTCCATGAGTGCGTGCTCCGCCCGATGCGCATCGCCATAGCGCGCCTGCAACTGACCTTTCAGATCGCGGATCCCCGGGGGGCGGTCAACGGAGAGTTGCTCGCGGACCGCGAGATGCAGCCCCATATGTAAAAACGGATTCTGCGCGGCTTCGCCTGCATTGGGTTCGAAAGCCGCCGCCGTGTCGGCATCGGCCACGATGCGCTGGTATTCCGGGTGTGCTTCGATCACATCCGCGATTTGCGCCTCGAGCGGCGCGAGGGGCGTGCGCTTAAGATGCTTCGCCCAGGCCTGGGTGTAGGCCAGGCGCAATTGGTCGCGGGAGTAACCGTCGAACAGGCTCATGCGGGCGTCTTGTGACGATACTCGCACAGATCCGCGATGATGCAGACCGGGCAGGCGGGACGGCGGGCCTTGCAGACGTAGCGGCCGTGCAGGATCAGCCAGTGGTGCGCATCCTGGCGAAACTCCGACGGCACCAATTTCATGAGCTTCTCCTCGACTTCGCGCACGGTCTTGCCGGGCGCGATCCCGGTGCGATTGGCAACGCGGAAAATATGGGTATCGACCGCGATCGTGGGTTGGCCAAATGCGGTATTGAGTATGACATTGGCGGTTTTGCGCCCGACACCCGGCAGATCCTCCAAGGCTTCGCGAGTCGTCGGTACCTCGCCGGCGTGACGCTCCAACAGCAATCGGCTCATGGCCATGATGTTTTTGGCCTTGGAATTGTAGAGTCCTATGGACTTGATGTATTTGGAGAGTCCCTTGGCGCCGAGCGCCAGCACGGCAGCGGGGGTATTTGCCGCGCGGAACAATTCCGCGGTCGCTTTATTCACGCTGCGGTCGGTCGCCTGGGCGGAGAGGATGACGGCAACCAGCAGTTCGAACGCGCTTTGGTAGACCAGTTCCGTCCGCGGCTGCGCGTTCGCCGCCCGAAAGCGCGCAAAGATTTCCTGGCGCTTTTGCGGATTCACGGCACCCTTAGGCGGCGCGCTGCGGTCGCCTTTTTGGCGTCGAGCTGCCGTTGCCGCTCGGCTGCCTGAGCTGCGAGCCGTTCGGTATGGGCGGTGTAGCGTTCCTTGTTCAGCGCCGCGTTGTTGACGGTAGCCGGGGCCGCGCGCATTTCGATGCAATCGACGGGACAGGGCGGCAGGCACAACTCGCAGCCGGTGCAGCGATCGGCGATCACGGTGTGCATGTACTTCTGCGCGCCGACGATGGCATCCACCGGGCAGGGCGCAAGACAGCGCGCGCAGCCGATGCAGCGTGTCTCGTCAATCCAGGCGATGCGCGGCGCGGACTCAACACCGTTTGCCGGATTCAAGGGCAGTGCCGGGCGGTTCAGCAGGTGCGCCAGGCGATCGATCGTCGCCGCGCCGCCCGGAGGGCACTGATTGATTTGCGCCTCGCCGTTGGCGATGGCCTCGGCGTAGGGGCTGCAACCGGCGTAACCGCACCGGGTGCATTGGGTTTGCGGAAGCAGTGCGTCGATGCGCGCCGCGATGTTTCGCGCGGGCTCGCTCATATCATTTCACGCGCATACCGGGTGCCGCCCCCGAATCGGGCGAGAGCGCGAAAATCTCCTTACCGCCGGGACCCGCGGCCAGCATCATGCCCTCGGAGACGCCAAATCGCATCGTGCGGGGCTCCAAGTTGGCGACGACGACAATCAGTCTTCCGACCAGCGCGGCAGGATCGTAGGCGGCACGGATGCCGGCAAAGATTTCACGCTCGCCCAACTCGCCCACATCGACGCGCAGCTTCAGCAGCTTGTCGGCGCCCGTGATGAACTCGGCCGCCAGGACTTTCGCCACCCGCAAATCGATGCGCATGAAGTCATCGATCGAGATCAGATTGCCTTCCACCGACGCTGCGACCGCCAATGTCGCGGCATCCGAGGCGCCGCCGTTGCGAGGCGCCTGAACGCCGGGGCCCGTGGCGGCAGGAGCAGGCGCCTCGGGCTCGACCAGCCGCGCCACGGCTTTCGGATCCAGCCGGACTGCCAATGCTTCGTATGCATTGATGGAAGTGGAGAGCAGCGGCGTTGCCGCCGTGTCCCAGGTCCAGGCCGATTCGCGGAAGAAGGCTCGCGCGCTTGCGGCCATCTTCGGCAGCACGGGCTCAAGGTAAATCATCAAAACGCGAAACAAGTTCAAGGCTTGGGTGCAGACGTTCTGCACTTCCACTGCATTTTTTGGATCCTTGGCCAGCATCCAAGGTTTGCGCGAGTCGACGTACTGATTGGCGCGATCGCAAAGCGCCATGATGTCGCGGATGGCGGCGGCCGTATCGCGGCGGTCGTAGTTCTTTGCGATACCGCCCCCGGCGTTGACGAATGAGGCATGAAGATCAGGTTCCGCGAGCGCCTTCGCCAGCTTGCCGCCCGAGGTCCGCGCTATGAAACCGGCGCAGCGGCTTGCGATATTCACCAGCTTGCCGACGATCTCCGAATTCAGGCGAGTGGCGAACTCGTCCAGATTCATGTCCATGTCATCGATGCCCGGGCCCAATTTGGCGGCGAAATAGTAGCGCAGATATTCAGCCGGGAAATTTTCCAGGTATTTCCGCGCGGTGATGAATGTGCCGCGGGACTTCGACATCTTCTGCGCGTTGACGGTGAGAAAGCCATGCGCATGTACCGCGCTGGGAGAGCGCATTTTCGAGGCCTGCAGCACCGCCGGCCAGAACAGCGTGTGGAAATACAAAATGTCCTTGCCGATGAAATGATGCAGCTCCGCGCTCGAATCAGGAGCGAAGAAGTCATCGAAGTTCAATCCGCTGCGCGCACAGAGCTGCGCGAAGCTCGCCAGATAGCCGATCGGGGCGTCGAACCACACGTAAAAATACTTGCCGGGCGCATCGGGGATTTCGAAGCCGAAATAGGGGGCGTCGCGCGAGATATCCCAATCCCGAAGGCCTTGGGAGAACCACTCGTCGAGCTTGCGCGCCACACTGTCCTGCACGGCGCCGCTGCCCACCCACGCGCTCAAAAATGTCTCGAAGGCGCTCAAGCGGAAGAAAAAATGTTCGGATTCGCGCCACACCGGCGCGGTTCCGCTCACCACCGAAATGGGGCTCTTGAGGTCGGCGGGGGTGTACGTGGACCCGCAATTTTCACAGGAATCGCCGTACTGGTCGGGCTTCGCGCAGACCGGGCAAATGCCTTTCACGTAGCGGTCCGGCAGGAACATTTTGGCGGTCTCATCGTAGGCTTGGCGCACGCTGCGCCTGTCGATGTAGCCGGCCTTGCGATGCGTCACGTACATGCGATCGCAAAGCTCCCGATTCTCCTTCGAGTGAGTCGATCCAAAATTGTCCATGCCGATCAACATGTCATTGAGATCGCGCTGATGTTCGGCATGGATCTGCGCGATCAGCCGTTCCGGCGTAATGCCTTCCGCCTGCGCCTTGAGCATGATGGGCGTGCCGTGGGTGTCATCGGCGCAGACGTAGTAGCACTCGTGGCCGCGCAGCTTCTGAAACCGAACCCAGATGTCGGTTTGAATGGCTTCGAGGATGTGGCCCAGGTGCAAAGGACCATTGGCGTAGGGCAGGGCGCTGGTGACGAGTATTCGGCGGCGTTGAGTCATGCCAAATTATGCCATGACGCGCAAGTCAAGGTCGCGGCGGCAGCCAAAGCCGTGCGGCGAACCAAAAGCAAAACCGGCTAGGAAGCTTCGCGGAACTGTTCGAATTTGGATTTGTTGATGGCCTTTTTGAAGGCTTCTTTGCCGCTAATTTGCCGCGAATCGAGCAGCGCCTGAATCGCCGTATCCATCAGCTTCATGCCATTGGCGGCGCCGCTTTGCATCGCGTTTTCGAGTTGGTCCATTTTGCCCTGGCGGATCAGGTTGGCCACAGCCGGGGTATTGACCAGGATTTCCAGCGCCGCCACGCGGCCCTGTTTATCGGACTTTTGAATGAGCTGCTGAGAGACCACGCCGCGCAGGCTGGTGGAGAGCATCGTGCGCACGTGCGGCTGCTTGTCCGCGGGAAAGGCGTTCACCAATCGATCGACGGTGGGCGCCGCGCCGTTGGTATGCAGCGTCGCCATGACCAAAATGCCCATCTCCGCGGCCGTGACGGCGATACCCATGGTTTCCAAGTCGCGAAGCTCGCCCACCAGGATGACGTCCGGATCCTCTCGCAAGGCGGACTGCAAGGCCGAGGAGAATGAAGCGGCGTGCACGCCGATTTCGCGCTGGCTGATGAGGCAGTTCTTGCGGGCGTGGACAAATTCGATGGGGTCCTCGATGGTGAGAATGTGGCCTTTTTCCCGCCGGTTGATGTCATCGATCATGGCGGCCAGCGTCGTGGACTTGCCCGACCCGGTTTTGCCGGTGACAAGGATCAGGCCGCTGTTGATTTTGCACATGTCCATGACGGCCGTCGGGAGCTTCAGTTCTTCGGCGGTTTTGGCATTTGAGGGAATGGCCCGAAACACCGCGCCCATGCCATTGAGCTGCCTCATGACATTGACGCGGAAACGCGCAACGCCGGGAATGGCGTACGCGAAGTCGGTCCCGTCCTTTTCTTCGAATCGCTCGACGGCGAGCTTGGGCATGATTTCGTACAGCGTGGTCTTGACCGCCTCCACGCCCAAGGGCTGGTCCCGCAGCGCCTTGAGTTCACCGTACTGACGGATGCGGGGGAAATCGCCCGCCAGAAAGTGCAGATCCGAGCCGTTGCCCTCGAGGATCTGATTCAAGAATTCGTCGATGGCCGGCATGCTGCAGGATCCTTATGGCGGCGTTGCCGGCTCGGCGAGCGGTGCACCGGACATGTCGGTGACGAAACGCTGGAACTGGCGCTTGTCAGTCGCGTAGGTGTACGCATGCTCAGGATCCACCTCCTTGGCATTGATCGCTGCGAGCAATGCTTGGTCGAGGAGCTGCATGCCGTATTCCTTGCCCATTTGCAGCTGGCTGGGAATCTGATGCGTCTGGTCGGTCATGATGAGCTTGCCGATCGCCTTGGTCAGCACCATGACTTCGCACACGGCCTTTCGTGCTCGCTGATCCGGCGTCTTGAGCAAAATCTGCGTGATGACCGCGATGAGGCTGTTGGAAAGAAAGGTCTTGGTCTGCTCGCGTTCCTCGGTCGGGAGCGCATCGATGATGCGATCGATGGTCTTGGTGGCGCTGGTGGTATGCAAGGTGCCGAGCACCAGATGCCCGGTTTCAGCGGCCGTCATGGCCATGGAAATGGTTTCGGCGTCGCGCATTTCGCCAACCAGGATCACGTCGGGATCCTCGCGCATGGCGGCGCGCACGCCCTCGGCGAAGGAGGGTAGATGCGTCCCCAATTCGCGCTGGATCACCTGACTGGTCTTGCTGCGGTGAACGAACTCGATCGGATCCTCGAGGCTGATGATGTTCAAGGACCGGGTCGAATTGAGGTAATCGATCATCGATGCCAGCGTCGTGGTCTTGCCGGTGCCGGTTGAACCGGTCACGAGGATCATCCCCTGGTGGTAGTCGCACAGCTTCTTCACGATGGGCGGCAGACCCAGCTGATCCATGGTGGGCATGGTGGTCGGAATCGATCGAAACGCGGCACCGATGCCGGTTTCTTTGCGAAACACATTGACCCTAAAACGGCCGCCTTCGGTGGACACGTATGAGAAGTCCAGATCGTGGCCCTCGCGCAGAACCTTGAGCTGCGATTGGGTCAGGATTTCGGTGACGTAGGCCTCGAGCTCGGCATCGCCCAGGTTGCGGAACTTGATGGGGTTCAGGTCCCCGTGCATGCGCAGCATGGGCGGCACCCCAACCGCAAGATGCAGGTCCGAGCAGCCCTGGGCCACCCCCAACTTGAGGAACGCGTCGACTCTTGCCATAACGCGTAAGGCTACCTGTAACCGATTGGTTTTTCGAGCGTTTAGGGCGTTATTCGCCCATAAACGTGAGGTGCGTCAACTCGCGCACCGTCGCATCGATGGCTGCTGACTGCGATTAAAGGAATTTCTCGAGGGCCAGACGCAGTTCATCCATGGTTTGGGAGCGTTTGGCCTTGTCCAGCGACATGCACTTCATGACGAGATTATTCAGTTCGACGGGCAGCTCTTTGTTGATCTCGATGGGCTGGCGCGCCTTGCCCTGGACGTGCTGGTACATCACGGACATGTGATCGCCGCGCGAGTAGGGCGGCACGCCGGCGAACATCTCATACATGATGACGCCCAAGCTGTAGATGTCCGCCCGCTCGTCGACCTTCTTACCCAGGATCTGTTCGGGCGCCATGTACTTGGGCGAGCCGATGACATAGCCGGTCTTGGTCAGCTGGGTGTCGCCCTGGCTTTGCGCCGCGGCCACGCCGAAGTCGACGATCTTCAGCAACGATTCGTTGTCGATCAGCACGTTTGCCGGCTTCAAATCGCGATGCACGATGCCGGCTTGATGCGCCACGGCCATGCCGGTGGCGATGTCGATGCCGAATTTGACCGCGCGTTTGAGCGCCACGGGTTTCTCGTTGACGATCTCGCCGCCCAAGGTGTGCGACGGAAAATATTCCATCGAGATGGCGTAGTTGCCGCGGATATACAAGAAGTCGTAAATGCGGATCACGTTCTTATGCGTGATCTTGCGGCTGTAACGCAGCTCGTGCACGAAGCGTTTCATCATTTCCTCGTCGGAGGAAACGTTGGGATTCAAGAATTTGAGAATCAAGCGCTCCTCGACGACCGTGTCTTCCATGAGCAAAACGGTGCCGAAGGCGCCCTTGCCGATCTTCTCGATGAACTTGTAGCGTCCCTCGATGACATCTCCCGGTTTCAGGGTCGCAATATCCAGCTTGGCCGACGGGGCGGATTCCTCCGCCTGCTTGACGACACTGGCCAGCGCCACATTGTCGATGAGCAGCGTCTTGGCCGGTTCCTGCATTTTCTCCGCGCGTTTGTTCGCGGCGATCTGCTGGGTCGAAAAACGATTGTCCAACTCCTGCATGGCACGGGCGACCGCCTGGCTCAAGGTCCCGTCGGCGCTGGCCGTCACGGCCTGCAGGCGCACGCGAATGGTGTCCGCGCGGCGTTCGTCCGCGAGTTTCGCCAGCGCCGAGATGGCCTCGACCTTGATCTCGTTTTCCGGCCGCGTCAGCATCGGCAGCAGGCTTTCCAGGCTGCGCTGATCGCCGATTTTGCCGATCGCGCGGATGACCGTGGGCAGGGATTTGGCCTCGCCCTGTAGCATGTCGATGAACCGGGGCAGGGCCTTGGTGCTGCCGATCTCGGCGAGCGCATCGACCGCGCGTTCGCTGACCCACCAATCCGGGTCGCGCGTGGCTTCAATGAGCTGCGCGACGGCCCGCTCATCCTTGGTTTGATTCAAAATCTCGATGGCGGCGCGGCGGATATCCTGATTTTCATCCTTGATCAGCGCCAGCACCGCATCGACCACGCGGGGACCGCCGATCTTGCCCAGGGCGTCGGCCGCACGCGTGCGAACCCACCAATCGCTGTCCGCAATCACTTCGAGCAGATACTTGACCGATTTCGAGGTGCCGACAACGTTGAGGACTTCCACTGCCGCGCGCCGCGCATATTCGTTTTCGTCTTTGAGCACGTCCACCAGATACTTGATGGTTTCGGGGTGGTTGGCCTTGACGACCACGTCCACCGCTTTGTTCTGCACCTCGATTTCAGGATCGCGCAGCATGCCCACGATCAGGGGCATATCGAAAGGGCCATCCATCTTGGAAAGGGCGGTCAGGGCGGCGGAGCGGATGAACTTGCTGTTGTCCTTGAGCTGCTTTCTGCACCGCCTGCTGTACCTTGGGCAGATTGAAGCGGCCGAGGACATTGATGATGTGCAGCCGCGCCACCGGATCCTTGCCCTCGATCCGGGCGAGCAGGTCGTCTACGGACGATTCGTCCGCGATCTCGCCAATGATCTTGAACAGCCCGTTTCTTTCGCTGGGCTCTTGGGTGTAGGCCGCGTTCAACAATTCGCGCACGGTGTAGCGCGATTTCTGCGCGTTGATCACGTCCAGGAGCGCCTGTTTCGGCATGCCCGGTTTGGCCAGGGCGTCGAGCAGTGCATGCGCGGGATAGTTCTTGCTGGTCGACAGCGCCCAGGCGATTCCTGACATGGCGCGGCCGTTGGCTTCCGACATCGTCTTCAGCAGAATCGGCAGCGTTTTGGAGTCAATCAGGCGGGCGAGCACTTCGACGTACGCCGTGGTTTCTTTTTTTTCCGACGTCGCGAGCGCGTCCACGATGGGGTCGATGGCGTCCGATCCCAGCTGGATCAGTTTTTCCAATGCCTTCAGCGCCAGCGGGCTAGCGGGATTGCCGCTGGATTTGACTTCGGCAATAAGCCGGTCAGCACGATAGTTGGCGAATAAGCTCATTCGGCGCCTAGGCTAAACATTCCTCGGAGAGTCACCCATTCTTACCTTAATCCAGGCGCCGTCCGTGGTCTTGATTCTCAATAGGGAATTATGCCACACGTCACGGTTTTAGCCGCCTGCGGTACAATCGTCGACCCTTATGAATCAACCCCCTGCCGCCGAAAATGTCCTCCGCGAGAGCTTAAACACTTACACCGATCCCTATCTGGGTCAGACCCTGGGCGAAGCCAAGGCGGTCAGTTTGGTCGCAATCCTGGGCGACCTCGTCACTATCGAGCTCGTATTGGGGTTCCCCTGTGCCGATTATGGGCCCGAAATGGAGTCGGCGCTGCGCTCGCACCTGGGACCTGCGCTCGGGAATGCGAGGCTGGAGCTGAAACTCAGTGCGCAAATCACCGCGCACGCCGTGCAACGGACCCTGAAACCGCTAACAAATGTGAAGAACGTGGTGGCCGTGGCGTCGGGCAAAGGTGGCGTCGGCAAGTCCACCACCGCAGCCAATTTGGCGTTGGCCTGGGCGGCACAAGGTGCGAAAGTGGGACTCTTGGATGCCGACATTTACGGCCCGAGCCAGCCCTTGATGATGGGATTGACCGGCGCCAAGCCGGTCAGCACCGATGGAAAACACATGGCGCCGCTGCACGCTCACGGTGTCGAGGTGATGTCGATCGGCTTCCTGATCGATCAAGAACAACCGATGGCCTGGCGCGGACCCATGGTGACCTCCGCGCTCACCCAGTTGCTCGGCGACACCACCTGGGGAGATCTGGATTACCTGGTAGTCGACATGCCGCCCGGAACCGGCGACATTCAGCTGACCTTGGCGCAGCGTGTGCCCGTCAGCGGGGCCGTCATCGTGACCACTCCGCAAGACATCGCCCTGCTGGATGCCCGCAAGGGCCTCAAGATGTTCGAGAAGGTCGAAGTGCGGGTGCTGGGCGTGGTGGAGAACATGAGCGTGCATATCTGCACTCAGTGCGGGCATGTGGAACACGTGTTCGGCAGCGGCGGCGGCGCGCGCATGGCGGCTCAATACGGAGTGCAGCTGCTGGGCGAGCTGCCCCTGGATATCCGTATTCGCGAGGAAGCCGACGGTGGCTTACCGACCGTCGTGGCCGACCCGGGCAGCGAACGCGCACACGCGTATTTTTTGATGGCGCGCCGCACGGCCGCGCGCTTGGCGACATTGAACAAAGACTATAGCCGGGCATTCCCCAAAATCACGGTTGAAGCAACGTAATGAGCATAAAAAGCGATCGCTGGATCAGAAGCATGGCCGCGGAACACGGCATGATCGAACCGTTTTCCTCGCAGCAGGTGCGTGTCGCGGACGGCCATAAAATCGTGTCCTACGGTACTTCGAGCTACGGCTACGACGTGCGTTGTGCCGAGGACTTCAAAATATTCACGAACATCAACTCCACCATTGTCGATCCAAAGAAATTCGACGAGAAATCGTTCGTCGACTTCAAAGGACCGGTGTGCATCATCCCGCCGAATTCTTTCGCGCTTGCGAGCACAGTGGAATATTTCAAGGTTCCCCGCAACGTACTCGTCATGACATTGGGAAAAAGCACGTACGCACGCTGTTTCCGCGGCGACACTCGCGTCGCCCTGGTTGATGGCACGTCGCCAACGCTTGAAGACATGGCAAAACGGCACGAGTCCGGCGAAATATTTTGGGGCTACAGCGTCGGAGAAAATGGACGACTGATAGTTAGCCTGTTGGATGCGCCTCGCTTCATAGGCCGCGATTCGCTTCTTGAAATTGAGTTGGACAGCGGTGAATCCATACACGCCACGCCCGATCATCTCTTCATGCGTCGCGATGGCCGCATGGCGGAAGCGCATACATTGAGACCGCAAGATGCGCTGATGCCGCTGTACCGAGACTTATTTCGCGGCTGTGAGGGCGTTTATCAGCCGATCGACGGGTATCTGTACGCCACGCATCGATTGGCGGACGAATGGAACATTCGAAACGGAATTTATGAGGAAGTGCCGGGCACGCACCGTCACCATTTGGATTTCGATCGCCGGAACAACAAGCCTACGAATATCGCCCGGATGAACGCCTCCACGCACATACGTCTGCCCTCAATTCGGCGCTTCTCCGATCCCGCAGAAAGGGTTCGCCATTCGGAGCTCATGATCAAATCCTGGGCAAAAGACACGGGTGAGCGCCGCGGCACTCAGGCTGAGATTGCACGGCGTATTCGATTGAGGCCTGAGATTTCCGAAGAAACGGTCCGCCGCGCGCTTCACGTCACAGGCTCCATTCGTGGCGCCGCTGAAGGCCTCAACTGCGATCGATCGGTATTCCGGCGTTTCTCCGACACACGCACCGATTTCCGAGGTACACGGCAATATCGCAACCACAAAGTTGCCGCGGTCCGTGAGATCGCCGGCGGCCACGACGTCTACTGCCTGACTGCTCCCGAGGCTGGCAATTTTGCTTTGCAGAACGGTGTGTTCGTCAAAAACTGCGGGATTATCGTCAACGTGACGCCTTTGGAACCCGAGTGGGAAGGCCACGTGACGCTGGAATTTTCCAACACCACGCCGCTGCCCGCAAAGATCTACGCCAACGAGGGCGTGGCGCAAATGCTGTTCTTCGAATCCGACGAGGTTTGCGAGACCTCGTACAAGGATCGCGGCGGCAAGTATCAAGGTCAGCGCGGAGTGACGCTGCCGAAGACCTGAGGCTCGAGCGTCACGACTCCGGCCGAAGCCGAAGTCAAATTCTAAGGCTTGAGGCGCGGCTCCAACGGCACCAAGTGATCGACGCTTTTGATTCGCATGGCGATCTCAAGTTTCCCGTCGCGGCTGCGCTCGGCCTGGACGGGAACGAATCCCAATGAGGGCGCAAACCACATGCGTAAGATACGGTTATTGCCGGCACGTTGGCTGGTCACGATGATGGTGTCGAGCTCACCGAGGGCCGTGCGGATTTTTGCGGTCCCTTCATTGGTGTAGTTGAAATCCTTCAACTGGTCTTTGTCGATGATGGGGAAGACCTTGGGTAAATTGCCGTTCTTCAAATCGAGCATGACCTCGACCTGAATGGACATGACGTCCTGAGCTCCGTCCGGAAGCTTGATATCCACCGGCTTGGTTTCCGACACGCCGGTGGCGCGCCGGTCATGCCAGTCGAAATTCAGCTCCACCGTCTGTGAGCCTTCTTTACCGAAGTATTTTTGCGGCCGGACATGCTCGCCGACCATATTCAGCCAGCTCCGCTGCACCAGATCGTCGTGATAGGCGATGCGAAAGATCCCGCGCGCCGTGATCGTCCAGGTGTAGAGGTATTGCCCGGGTTCGGTACCGTGCGTCAGCTGGATCTCGCTGGTGCCCACGCTGATGCCTTTCCATGAAGCTTCGTAGTGCGCAATGAAAGGTGCGATGCCGGCATCATCCGGCGTTTGCGCCGCGGAAGCGGCTGACGGCGCTTGTGCCGCGGAAGCGGGGGGCGTTTGAGCCGCGGCGCCGGCGGACATCATCAGAAAAAGTGCGCCAGCGAACATCCTCATCAAGTTCTCTCCGGCGGAAGGTCGGCAGTTTGCACCGGTTCGGTCAACGGCCGTCCGTCGAGCGTCGCTTGCCCCGCCTCGCAGCGCAATCGTCCCTGGCAGAACCAATTGACGGCCAGCGGATAAATGATGTGTTCCTGAATCAGCACGCGTTGGCTCAAAGTCGTTTCCGTGTCGCCCGGCAGAATGGGCACACGCGCTTGAAGTACCGGCGGGCCGCCATCGAGCTGCTCGGTGACAAAGTGTACCGTGACCCCATGCTCGGCTTCGCGCGCTTCCAACACGCGTCGATGCGTATGCAGGCCCGCGTACTTGGGCAGCAACGAGGGATGAATGTTCAATATCCTTCCGGTAAACCGTTCGACGAAAGAAGCGGTCAAGATGCGCATGAATCCCGCCAGCACGATCAGCGCCGGCGAATACTCGATGATCGCGGCGGCCAGGAGCTGATCATACGCGGCGCGTTCGCTGCCGGCCGGCCGCGGCAGCGCCCGTGCCTCGACGCCCAGCTGCCGCGCGATCTCGAGGCCTCCGGCGTCGGCCCGGTCGGAGATCACCGACACCACGGTATAAGCCGCATCGGATGCGCGGCTGCGCTCAATGAGCGCCCGCATGTTGCTGCCGCGCCCCGATATCAGGATGACGATCGGTTGCCGCGAAGTCTGGCTCAAGCGATGACGACGCCGCGAGTTCCGGAACGAACTTCGCCGATCACGAGTGCCTCCTGACCGGCCGCCTGCAATAAGCCGATCGCGCGTTGCGCATCGCCCGCCGATACGTGAACGGTCATGCCGATTCCGCAATTGAACACGCGAAACATCTCGGCGTCGGCAATTCTTCCCTGCTGCTGCAGCCATTCGAATACCGGTTCGCGGCGCCACGCGCTGCGCTCCAGCACGACTTCCAATCCCTCGGGCAACACGCGCGGAATATTGTCGACCAGACCGCCGCCGGTGATGTGCGACAGGCCATGCAGCGGCACCTCGCGCATCAGCTGCAAGAGCGGTTTGACGTAGATTCGCGTCGGCGCCATGAGGCGATCGACGAGGCTGACGCCTTGCAAGTCGGTATGCAGGTCCGCGTTGCCAAGCTGCAAAATCTTGCGAATCAAGGAAAAGCCGTTCGAATGCGGGCCGGAGGAGGGCAGACCCAGAACGATGTCGCCGGCGCGTGTCTTGGAGCCGTCGATGATGGCATCTTTCTCGACGACGCCGACGCAGAAGCCGGCGAGATCGTAATCGGCGCCGTGGTACATGCCGGGCATCTCTGCGGTTTCGCCGCCGACCAGAGCGCAGCCGGCTTGCACGCACCCCTCGACGATGCCCGCAATGACGCGTTCGCCGACGTCGACATCGAGTTTCCCGCTGGCGTAGTAATCCAGGAAAAACAACGGCTCGGCGCCTTGCACGATCACATCGTTGGCGCACATGGCGACCAAATCGATGCCCACGCCGTCGTGCCTCTGAGTGTCGATGGCCAGGCGCAGTTTGGTGCCGACGCCATCGGTTCCCGATACCAGCACCGGTTTGCGGTAGCGATCCAGCGGCACCTCGACCAAAGCGCCGAAGCCCCCGATGCCGCCCAGCACCTCGGGCCTCATCGAGCGTTTGACTCGCGGCTTGATTCGCTCGACAAGTTCGTCGCCGGCGTCAATATCGACCCCGGCGTCGCGGTAGGTCACGGGCGCTCGTTCTGTCATTCAAGGATCCTTCGTGTCAGGCGTAGGCCAAAGCGGCGGGTGCTTCAGCTGTGGTATTTTACAACACCATGGAACAGTACTTACGGCGCTTTTCTGTCGTGTTGATGTGCCTCGCCTGCCTTTCCTTGAGCGAGGGCGCCGCGGCGCTGACGCGCGCCGAGATGTATCAGGCTACGGCACCGCTTTCTGACCGCTCGGACGCGGCATACACGACCGCCTTCCAAACTGCGATGAAAGCCGTGTTGATTCGTGTCACGGGCCGTCGCAACGCCGATGAGGACCCCGGCTTGAGTTCCCTGGTCGCCAATGCGCGACGCTATGTGCAGCAGTATCGCGCTGCGCCTGACTCCCAAGTGTGGGTGGCCTTCGACGGCCCCGCCATCGAGAGGTGGCTGACGCAGAACGGGCAGCCTTTGTGGGGACACGAACGGCCGACGACTTTGGTGCTGCTCGGGGTGCAAACCGGGGCACAGAGCGGCAGCGTCATGACCACCGACGATACCTCGGAGCTCAAGATGGCGATCGACGCGGCCGCCGCGGCGCGCGGTTTGCCGCTGATGTGGCCCAGCGGCGCGGAACTGCAGAAATTTCATATCGATTACTCGACCGTGAGCGCCGGGTCGCCCTCCACCTTGGCGGAAATGGGCCGGCGCATGGGCAGCGACGGCGTGCTCATCGGGCGGGCGAGCAGCGCGAGTGCGAACGCCAATGTGCGTTGGACGCATTTGTTCCAGGATCGCAGCAGCGAATATTCCGGCACTTTGGAAGGCGTGAATCGCGCTGCGGACTTATACGCGGGAATCTTCGCCGCGAGCGGCGCGGCGGTGCCGGTGGACATTGAAGTCAGCGGGCTCGGCGATTTGAGGGACTATGCGAGTTTGGAGAGCTATCTCGAATCGCTCACCTCTATCGTCTTGCATGTGAGCGTGGAGTCCCTGTCGGGAGACACGGTTAGATTCCGGCTGTCGACCCGCGGCGGCTTCGATTCGTTGCAGCGTGCGCTGTCGTTAAATGGGCGGTTGCAGCCGATCGCCGCCGGCGAGAACGGGATTCAGCGCTTCCAATTGCACCGCTAGTCGGCAGCCTGCTGAGCAGTCCGTGCGCCACATACCGAACATCATCAGTGTCTTCCGAATTGTGCTGGTCGTGCCCATCGCAATTGCGCTGGCCAACCACCAGCTGGCACTGTCGATCCTATTATTCGCGGTCGCCGCCGTCTCGGATGCCGCGGATGGCTTTCTCGCCAAGCGATTCCGCTGGCAAAGCGAACTGGGCGCGGTGCTGGACCCGATAGCCGACAAGGCGCTCCTGGTCACGGTCTTTGTTACTTTGAGTCTCATGAGGCTCGTGCCGCTCTGGCTGATGGTGGCCGCCGTCGCGCGCGATGTCATCATCGTGTCGGGCGCTGCCGCCTACCGCATCTTCATCGGAACTCTAACGGCGCACCCGTCCCTGATCAGCAAGATCAACACGCTGTGCCAGGCCGGATTCATATTTGGGGTCGTCAGCCGGGCAAAATTTTCGCTGCCTCCCGAATGGGTGATCACATGGCTGGGCGCGCTGGTATTCGCGACCGTCGCCGTGAGCGGCATTGACTATGTCCTGGTCTATGGCCGGCGGGCAGCGGCTGCATCGGCATCGGCATCGGCAGCAGCGGCATGAAACAACTCGCCTTGGGTGTGCGGCTGCAAGCGGGCGCCGTTTATGAGAGCTTTGCGCCGGGCCGAAATGCGGAAAT
Source organism: uncultured Gammaproteobacteria bacterium (assembly GCA_963721095.1). Classification (GTDB taxonomy): domain Bacteria; phylum Pseudomonadota; class Gammaproteobacteria; order Steroidobacterales; family Steroidobacteraceae; genus Bog-1198. The sequence goes on from CAVRHU010000010.1 coordinate 111,470, forward strand.
CCTCACGGCGCTGCGATCCTCGAGCACGCTGCCGGTGTGGCTGTGGGGTGCCAAGGGGTCGGGCAAAACTCACTTGCTGCAGGCCGCTTGCGCGGCGGCGGGCGATGCGGCCGCGTATTTTCCCTTGGACCGCTCGATCCGCTTGCCGCCCGAAGCGCTCGCCGGATACGAACGCAGCCCCGTGCTGTGTATCGACGACGTCGATCAGATCGCAGGCGATCCGAACTGGGAGCGGGCGCTGTTCCGCCTTTTCAATGAGGCCGCGGAATTGCGCAACCGCCTGGTGTTCGCAGCCTCCGTGGCGCCGCGCCAGGCGCCGTGGGTACTGGATGACTGGCGTTCCAGGGCTGCAGCCTGCGTCGTATACCAGATTCACGAGCTCGACGATGACGGACGTATCGAGGCACTGCGATTGCGCGCGGCGCAGCGCGGACTGCAGCTGCCCCACGAAACCTCAGAGTATTTGTTGAAGCGAATGCCGCGGGATCTGCCCTCGCTATTCGACGTTCTCGATGCTCTGGATGAGGCCTCCCTCGTCGAGCAGCGCCGCCTCACGATTCCCTTCATTCGCGATGAACTCGAGAAGCACGCAAGAATAAAATCATAGTGCAGAACCAGGCGAAGACCAGGAGCAGGCTCATCGCCGCGACCCAACGCGCGTGCGGATTCGCCAACAGCTCGGTGACGACAAAAGCCAGATAGGGAATGGCGAACAGGGTGGCCCAGGCATAGGTGTAGCGCCGGCCGCGCACCAGACCGTTCAACGGTGCGAGCAAGGGCAAGACCGCAATGAGGCACAGCGGCCAGGAATAGCCGACGAGGGTCCACGCCATCAGGCTGGCAGCGACGGCGATCCACAACCCGATCGTGAGCTTGCGCGCAGTCGAGGCCACACTCATGCGCGGGCAGCGAGTCGATCGGCCAGAAAGGCGACCCGGGTACCCAAGGCGCGCGCCAGCGCGCTCTCATGATCGGAGAGTTCGCCATGGGGAGTGAGCGCCGCGACATGACTTGCGCCGTAGGGCGTGCCGCCGCCGCGAGTGTCGGACAATCCCGCTTCCGTGAAGGGCAATCCAACCAGGTACATTCCGTGGTGAAGCAGGGGAATCATCATCGACAGCAAGGTCGACTCCTGACCGCCGTGGAGGGTTTGAGTCGAGGTAAAGACGCCGGCGGGCTTGCCCGCCAAGGCTCCGGAAATCCACAAGGCGCCGGTGCCGTCCAAAAAATGTTTGACGGGAGCCGCCATATTTCCAAATCGAGTCGGGCTGCCGAGAACCAGGCCGCAGCATTGCACGAGATCATCATGAGTGGCGTAGGGCGGCCCCTCGTCCGGCACCTCCGGATCAAGCCGTTGAGTGGTCGCCGTGACGGGCGCAACGGTGCGCAATCGCGCCTGCATCCCCGGGATGGCCTCCACGCCACGGCAGATTTGCCGCGCCAGGGCGGCGGTACTGCCTTGGCGCGAATAATACAAAACCAGTACTTCATTCATCGATGGTCTTCCGTGGAAATCCTGCAGGAATGCGCGTGTGCTGCGCCGGCGCAACGCATTAAGTCAGGCCAACCCGGCTATTGTATAACGGCGCTTGTTTGACGGCCTTGGTAGCTATTGCTAGTGTCGAAGAACTCTATGTCGCGGCTCATGGTTGTTCTGGTCGGTGTTCTGTGTCTGCTCGGTTGCAGAATGGGACCGCCCGTGCAGGAAATGAGCGACGCGCGCCAAGCGATCTCAGCCGCTGCCGCGGCGGGCGCCACCCGGGGCAGCTCGCCAGAATTCGATGCGGCACAGGCCGCCATTGCCCGCGCGGAAACACACTTGCAGGCGCAAGAGTATGCACGGGCGCGCCTGGCGGCTTTGCAGGCCAAGCACCACGCCGCCGCCGCGCTCGCCAGCGCCCAGCACGCCGCCGAGACACCTGCTCCCGTTCCCCACTAATGCGGCTGTAGGATGGATGAGGTCGTCCGGCGCTTCTTGGTGATTGGCAAGGTACAGGGTGTGTTTTTCCGTCACAGCGCCCGGCTCGAGGCCAAGCGCCTCAACCTCCGTGGCGTCGCGCACAACCTACCCGACGGCTCCGTCGAAGTCCTGGCTCAGGGCAGCGTCGAAGCGGTGAACGCCATGCATGAATGGTTGAAGCGCGGCCCGATACAAGCGCGCGTCGATGTTGTCCATGAAAGCGACGCGGCGGCGAGAAAGGACCAGATACCCGCGGGCTTCGACGTATTTTAGAAGCGCCAGGCGCGCTGCCAGCGCTGCATCACCAGGGCCGGATACTTGTTGTGCCCCACGCTGCCATTGTAGCGGGCAAGGGCGGCCGCCCAGTTGTGATGCTCGGCGCGCAGGTAGTAGCGAAGAATCTCGCAGCCCATGCGGATGTTCGGCGCAACTTTTACCAGTTGGTTCGAAACACCCAATTCGCGCGGCCAGAAAGGCATTACCTGCATGAGACCGACCGCGCCGGCGGGCGACACGGCCCAGCGATCGAATCGACTCTCCACCTCCATGAGCGCCAGCACCAAATCCGGAGGGATCTGTAAGGTCGGATCCCGCTTCGCTTCGCAGTACACGTGGTCCAGGATCTCGATGCGCTCTTCGTGCGTCGGCACAAATTGCGCGAGGCGCGGTTCCATGGACTTGTACCAGACGACCGATTCGTACTTGTCGGTGAAGCAATCCGCGCTGCCGATGATTTTCTGCAGCAGATCCTTGAGTTCAGGATCGCGCTGTTGATCGGCGCGCGATGCGCCGGGCAGGGCAAACGAGACGATCAGCGCGAGCAACACCGCGCAGGCATACCGCATAAGGCTATCTCAGCCATTTAACTTATGTCGTATATAGCCTACCGGATCGGCGGCGGAAATTTCCGTCGATTCGGTCTCGCGGCGATCACGGTATTCGAGATTTCCTGCGGCCAACGAGCGCTCACCGATCACAATGCGGTGGGGAATCCCCAAAAGCTCGGAATCGGCGAATTTGACGCCGGGCCGCGCGTCGCGGTCATCCAGCAGCACATCGATGCCCGCGGCGTTGAAGTCGCGATACAAAGCATCCGCGGTCTCCTGGACCTTGGCGGATTTCTGATAGTTGATGGGCACCAGCACCACTTGAAACGGCGCGATCGCCGCAGGCCATAAAATGCCATTGGCATCGTGATTCTGCTCGATGGCCGCGGCGACCACCCGGGTCACCCCGATGCCGTAGCAACCCATGTACATGGTCAAGGCCTTGCCCTGTTCGTCGAGCACACTGGCGTTCATGGCGGCACTGTAGAGCTGCCCCAGCTGAAATATGTGGCCGACTTCGATGCCGCGGGCGATCTGCAGGCTGCCGCGGCCGGTCGGACTGGGATCGCCCGCTTGGACGTTGCGGATATCGACCGATCGCTGATCAGGCAGATCGCGCCCCCAATTCACCCCACGGTAGTGCATGTCCTTTTCATTGGCGCCGCACACGAAATCCGCCAGGTGTGCCGCAGCATGGTCCACATAGATGCGGCCCTTGAAACCGACCGGGCCGATGAATCCCGGCTCCGCGCCTGCGGCGGACCTGATCCGGTCGGCGCCGGTCATTTTGAGCGGGCTTGCCACGCCGTCGAGTTTCTGGGATTTCACGGCATTGAGCTCATGATCGCCGCGGATCACCAGCGCGACGACATCGCCGTCGACGCCGTCGACCAGCAGCGTTTTGACGCATTGCGCCGGCGTGACACCCAGCAGTGCGCAGACCTCCGCGATCGTGCGCGCACTCGGTGTGGCCGACTTCGTCATCGGTTGCGTTGCGGCCGCGCGCGGCGCAGCCGGCGCGACGGTAGCGGCGGTTTCCAGATTGGCCGCATAGTCATCGCCGTCGGAAAACACGATCGCGTCCTCGCCGGAATCTGCGAGGACGTGAAATTCCTGCGAGGTATCGCCGCCGATGCTGCCGCCATCGGCCTGTACGGCCCTGAACTTCAGTCCCATGCGGGTGAAAATGCGCGAGTACGCGTCGTACATGAGCCGATAACTCTCGGCCAGGCCCGCCGCGTTTGTGTCAAACGAATAAGCATCCTTCATTAAAAATTCGCGCGCGCGCATGACGCCGAAACGCGGCCGGATCTCGTCGCGGAACTTGGATTGAATCTGATAAAAATTGACGGGCAACTGCTTGTAGCTGCGCAGCTCGCGGCGTGCAATGTCGGTGATGACCTCCTCGTGGGTCGGGCCGTACAGGAACTCGCGGTCATGACGGTCCTTCAAGCGCAGCAACTCCGGCCCGTACTTGCTCCAGCGGCCCGATTCCATCCACAACTCCGCGGGTTGAATGGTGGGCATGCACAGTTCCAGCGCGCCCGCGCGGTTCATTTCTTCGCGCACGATTTGTTCGACCTTCTTCAAGGTCCGAAGTCCCATGGGAAGCCAAACATACAGCCCGGCCGCCAGGCGGCGGATCAGGCCCGCGCGCAGCATGAGTTGGTGGCTCACGATTTCAGCGTCGCCGGGCACCTCTTTGAGGGTGGAAATGGGGTATTGGGATAAGCGCATAGCCGCATATCTTACATGAGCCCCCCTGGTATTATGGCGGCCAATGGGCGACGACGACGATTCACCAGCACGGCGGCGCGGAGTTTATTGGCTCCCGAATCTTCTCACCACCGGCGCGCTCTTCGCCGGGTTCTATGCCATCGTGGCCGCCATCGATCTGCGATTCGAGTACGCCGGCATCGCGGTGTTCGTCGCGATGACTTTCGACTTCCTGGACGGGCGCGTGGCGCGATGGACGAATACCGCCAGCGCATTCGGCAAGGAATACGACAGCCTCTCCGATATGGTGTCCTTCGGCGTCGCACCGGCCATCGTCACGTACCAATGGGGCGTCGCCCGCATCGCCGAGTACGGTCCGTTGTGGCGCCGAGTCGGATGGCTGGTTTGTTTTTTCTATGCCGCGGCGGCGGCGCTGCGGCTGGCCCGGTTCAATTCGCGTGCCGCCACCCAGGACAAACACTACTTCGAGGGATTGCCGAGCCCCGCGGCGGCGGCCATCGTCGCGGCCCTGGTCTGGTTGGTGAGCGATGAGATCAATATCGGATTGCCGGGATTGATCCTGGCCTTTTTCGTGATCGCGACCGCGGGCGCGCTGATGATCAGCCGCTTCGCATTCAACAGCTTCAAGTATGTGAATCCCGGCGCCAAGGTTCGCTTCACGTACATCGTGCTGGTGCCCCTGGCCTTCATTTTTATTTTCCTACACCTGCCGATCAGTTTGCTGGTGGTGTTCGGTCTCTATGCCCTGTCCGCCCCCTCGCTTTGGGTCTACCGCAAGCTGCGACGCAGGAGCAGGCCCTCCGTGCCCACGCATGAATAGCCAGCTGCGCCGAGAATACCTCGCTGCCTTGGGCTTGAAGTCGTGGACCTTGCGCGTTGCTGCGCCCGATGCTGCGCCCGTTGCTGCGCCCGTTGCTGCGCGCGATGTGTCCGCCGCGCGCGAGGCCGGCGCGAATTGGGAGGAGTTGCGGGCGCGTGTGGCGGCCTGCACACGATGCAGCTTGAGCGCGACTCGGACGCAGACCGTATTTGGCGTCGGCAATCCGCAGGCCGATTGGCTCATTGTCGGAGAGGCGCCGGGCGCGGAGGAGGATCGCAGGGGCGAGCCGTTCGTAGGCCGCGCCGGACAACTCCTCAATTCCATGCTGCACGCCATAGGCTTGGCACGCGAACAGGTATACATTGCGAATGTTTTGAAATGCCGGCCGCCCGGCAATCGAGATCCGAGCCCCACCGAAGCCGCGGAGTGTTTGCCTTATTTGGAACGGCAGATAGCGCTATTGAAACCTAAGATCATGTTGGCCGTGGGGCGCATCGCCGCGCAAAATCTGCTTCGCACCGAAAAGACACTGGGCGCTCTGCGTCAGCAGGTGCATCGCTTCGGCCTCAGCGACGTGCCGCTCGTGGTGACTTACCATCCAGCGTATCTGCTGCGTACACCGATGGAAAAGCGCAAGGCCTGGGAAGATCTGAAATTCGCCCGGGAAGTGGTTTCGCGTGTCTAGCGTCAAAATCGAGGAAGCCTTCGCGCAGATCGAGGTTCGGCCCATGCACGAGCTCGACATTCCCGTGATCGCGGCCATTGAAAAGGCGGCCTATCAATTTCCCTGGAGCGAGGGGATTTTCCGCGACTGCCTGCGCGTCGGCTATGTCTGCCGCATCATCGATGTCGTGGGCGATGTGGGCGGCTACGGCATCATGTCGGTGGGGGCGGGCGAGGCGCATATATTGAACGTCTGCATCCGCGATGAGTATCGTTCGCGCGGCTTCGCCCGCAAGATGATGCTCTACCTGCTGGAGCGGGCGCGCACCGCCGGCATGAGCGAGGCATTTCTCGAAGTGAGGCCATCGAACGTGGCGGCTGCACGTTTGTATCATTCGCTGGGCTTCGAACAGGTCGGCATTCGACGCGGCTACTACCAAGCCAGTGTCGGCCGAGAAGACGCCGCGGTCCTGCGCCGCGTGCTCAACCCTCCTCAAAAATAAACGCCGATCTTGCCGGGCGCGAACTCACGTCTCGCAGACGTCGTTTATTTATTTAAGTAACTCAATGAGTTACGAGTGTTTATTAATCTAATTAAACACGCTCGAGTTTCCTCTACAATGCGCACGCCCTGACGATCGCAATGCAGAGGAACGCCGAAGAATCATGCCGAGTGGCTCACTAGCCGAGGAAGTTCGCCGAAGAAGGACCTTCGCCATCATCTCCCACCCCGACGCGGGCAAGACCACGCTCACCGAAAAGCTGCTGCTGTTCGGCGGTGCGATCCAGATGGCCGGCACGGTCAAGGGGCGCAAGGCCACGCGTCACGCCACGTCCGATTGGATGCGCCTAGAGCAGCAGCGCGGCATCTCGGTCACATCATCGGTGATGCAATTTCCCTTCGATGATTGCGTCGTCAATCTCTTGGATACGCCGGGCCACGAGGACTTTTCCGAGGATACCTACCGCACGCTGACAGCGGTCGATTCCGCATTGATGGTCATCGACTGCGCCAAGGGCGTGGAGGAGCGCACCATCAAGCTCATGGAGGTGACCCGCCTGCGCGATACGCCCATCATGACTTTCGTCAACAAGCTCGATCGCGACGGCCGCGCCCCGATCGAATTGCTGGATGAGATCGAAAGCGTGCTGAAGATTCAATGCGCACCGATCACCTGGCCGATCGGGATGGGCCGCGATCTGCTCGGCGTCTATCACCTGATTGAAGATACGATTTACGTGTATGTGCCGGTGGAGAAGGGACGCGTCGGCACGCACGAGACCATCTCCGGCATCGCCAGCGTCGAGGCGCGCGAGTTTCTCGGCGACCGCTACCAGCACTTCCTCGAGGAGGTCGAGCTGGTTCGCGGCGCGAGCCCGCAATTCGATCTTGAGCGCTATCTCGCGGCGAAGCAGACCCCGGTGTTCTTCGGTTCGGCGGTCAACAATTTCGGCGTCCGCGAACTGCTGTCCTCGTTTGTCGCCCATTCGCCGCCGCCGCAGCCCCGTCCGACGCTGCAACGTCCCGTCAGCGCGGATGAAGCGAAACTCACCGGCTTCGTGTTCAAGATTCAGGCCAATATGGATCCGGGGCACCGCGACCGAATCGCCTTCATGCGCCTCTGTTCAGGACGCTACGCGCGCGGCATGCGCTTGCATCACGTGCGCCTCGACAAGGACGTGCGCATCGCGGATGCGCTGACCTTTCTCGCCGCCGATCGCAGCCAGGCCGAGGAGGCCTATGCAGGCGATATCATCGGCTTGCACAATCATGGCAGCATCAACATCGGCGACAGCTTCAGCGAAGGCGAGAACCTCACCTTCACGGGCGTCCCCAACTTTGCGCCGGAAATCTTCCGGCGCGCGGTGCTCAAGGATCCGCTGCGCATGAAGGCCCTGCAAAAGGGTTTATCGCAACTGTGCGAGGAGGGCGCCACGCAGCTGTTCAAGCCGCTGCGCAACAACGATTTGATCTTGGGAGCCATCGGTCAGCTGCAGTTCGAAGTCGTCGCCTTTCGCCTCCAGGATGAGTACGGCGTGCAATGCGTATTCGAGCCCATCAACGTCGCGGTGGCCCGCTGGGTCAGCACGCAGGATGAGAAGCGCCTGGCGGAGTTTCGCGTCAAAGCCCATGACAATTTGGCGGTCGATCACGCCGGAGAGCTGGTGTACCTGGCGCCCACCCGCGTGAATCTGGGATTGATCGAAGAGCGCTGGCCGGAAATCAAATTCTTGAAGACGCGCGAAAACCTCGCGGCCTGAAATTGTCCGGCTCGCGCGTCCTAGGGTGATGGGGCAGATCGACTCGCGCATTCGCGAGGTCGGAACGCGCGCACCGCCGCTTGGAATTGGCCCAAAGTGACGTCGGGGCTGGGCACGGCATAGCGCAGATGAGAATACTGCCCGCACAGATTCGTCACGATGCCGGCCAAGTCCGGCCGCAGGCGCGCCACGCGAAGTGCGTACCCTTCAGGGCCCTCATGCGGCAGCCGCGCCATGCCCGCCGCGGCGAGCTTCGCACAGAGCCTTGCATAGGCGCGGGCGGTGTCGTCTTTCGAGCTGATGGCGAGCTCGCGGCGCACCTGCCAGGTCAGCCAGCCCAACACCAACGACATGGCGATGGCCAACATCAGGACCAGCTTCTGGCCATCGGGATCGGGAATCTTGAAAAATTGCAGCAGCTTGCGCTGTGAGTCCTGATCGTAATCCAGAATGCGCTCGCGCCAGATTTCCTTGACGGCATCGAAGCGCAGGCGCAGGCCCGTGAACCAATGGGTCCTGCGCTGCCAGGAGCTGACCGGCGACTCGTCGGCGCCGGCGACGTCGGCCAGGCCATGTTCGACCCGCTCCGGCGCAATCGCCGCCGTGGGGTCGATGCGCACCCAGCCGCGTCCCTCGATCCAGATTTCCGTCCAGGCATGCGCATCGCTTTGCCGCAATATCCAATAGTCGCCGTATGGATTCAGCGTCCCGCCCAGATATCCGGTGACGACGCGCGCCGGTATGCCGGCGGCTCGGGCCAAGGCGGCGAATGCCGACGCATAGTGGCCGCAAAATCCGCGCCTGGTGTTGAATAGAAAATCATCGACGGAATCGTCGGACAGCTTCGGCGGGGTCAGCGTGTAGAAAAAAGGTTGTTGCGTGAACATGCCCAGCACCGCCTGTACGAACTCCATGTCGTCGGAGTGCGTGCCGCGCAGTTCCCGCGCCAGGGCCTGCGTGCGCGGATTGCGATCACCCGGCAACCTCAGGTCGCGATTGCGAGTCCGGGCGTTCAACGGTCCGGCGGTTTGAACCTGGGTGTATGAGGTGCCCAACACATCGACGGGGCGCGACAAGGGATCGGCCTGCATCAGGGTGTAGTCGCTGTTGAGCTCCGATCTCGGAAGATTCCAGGTGCTCGGCCAGTCGAGCATGAATATCCATCGATGCTGATGCGGCTCCATCATGACGGTGTATTCATAGGCGGGCCCCAGCGGTTTCAGGGCGGGCGCGCTCACCGGGTAGTTTTGCGATCGCGACCAAGTGTGGCCGTCGAAGACATCGAGCACGGGGCCGCGCCAATAGAGTTCGCGGCGCGGCGGCGTCGCCCCCGCAAAGCGCACGCGAAATGCCACTTCATCGGAAAGTGCCAATTGCGTGATCTCGCCGGGGCTCATGGTGTCACTGAGGCCCGATGCGGCCGTCTGCGAATCATTGGGGATATGCCACAAGGGTCCCGCGAAGCGGGGGAACAGCAGCCAAAACACCAGCGCCAGCGGTAAAGCTTGCGCCAGAACGCGTCCGCCGTAACTCAAACTACGGCGCCAGCCCGGAGCGGGCCCGCTGCTGGTCAGGCGCAGCAAGGTCGCGGTCGTGAGCCAGCAAACCCCGATCAAATAGGCCAACAGCCAGAAGGAATCGCCCTCCAGAAGCGCGGCCAGGCTGACGAAATAGATGATCAACGTGATGATGTAGATATCGCGCCGGGTTCTCGTTTCCAGCAGCTTGAGTCCCGCGGTCACGGAGAGCAGCGCGGTCCCGGCGACCATGCCGTTGAAGGTATGGAAGCGCATGAGCAGCAGCGGCACGACCAGCACCGCAAGCGTCACGAGCACGCTGCCGGGCGGCGCGCCACGTCCGCTGCGTGCCAACCCCAGACGAATCAGGACGCAGGCCGCGACGATCGCGAGCACCCACGGGGGCAAAGTGGTGACGTGCGCGAGCAGCGCGAGGCCCAAGCACCCCGATATCCCGAGAAGTTGTTCGTAGGTGACGCGCTCGCTGATCATGGCTCGCTGACACCGAAGGCCGCGAGCGCGCGCAGACAGGCGAATCGATGCGCAGCGCCGCCCGACGGCGCGAGCTCCTTGCCCGGGAGACGCAGCCCATAGGAGCGCTGCGCCGCATCGCTTTCCAGCACCCAGAGACAGAGCTGCGAGAGCCGCTCCTCGGTGCTCAATCCCTCCAGCATCGACCAGTCCAACCACTCCGGTTGCGCCGCCAGGCTCGAATAGCTGCGCACCACCGCTTCGCCGCCGCGCGCCAGCACTTTCCAAGCCATGTGCTTCAAGGGAACCCCCGGCTGGTAGGCACGCAGGCCCGAGAAGTCCTCATCGCCGCGCGCGTCGGAGTGGGAACCTAAGCCCTGCGCCGACCCGGACGGCAGGCTGCGATGGCCGATCGGTGCGGGAGCGACATAGACCGTGATCGAGCCTTGTACATAGGTCCATGCATAGAACCAGCCGAAAGGATAACGGGTGCGCAGCTCGAACTGGCTGATGCGGTTGATGCCGCGTTGCGCGACCGGAGCGATCACCTCGATGGCCGCGCTTTCCCCCGCCGCAACGCTGTTCATCCCGACGCCGCCCAGGCAGCGCACCTCGATATCGCGCCGATCGAGGCTGGACGCATTGCGCAGCTCGAACTCGAGCATCGCCTCGCGCCCCGCGAAGGCATCGACCTCGGTCGTCGCATCGACCGACAACCGCAGCATGTTGCGGTTGCAATGATGCATGGTCACCAGGGCCATGCTGGACATAAGAAAGGCAAAGGCCAGTGCCAGGTTGCTGTTGTAGTTGAGGCCGGCGATCAGCATCGCGCCGAGGATCGCACCCAGCATGAAGCCGAAGCGAGTGGGGAGAATATAAATCCGCCGTCGATTGATGCTGATCGGCAGGCTGTCGCGGCCGTGACGTCGAATGACCCGGGCCCGGAGCTGATTGATCGCCGCTTGGCGCAAAGTGACCAAGGTCTTCGATCCTTAAAGGTTTAAGGAACCGGCACGGCCTCGAGCAGGCGGGTAACCGCGACGGCATCGCTGCTGCGCTGACGAACACGGTGTTCGACGACAGCAGGAAAAATGGCTTGCACGTGCTCCGGAATCACGGCATCGCGCCCGTGGAGCAACGCCCAGGCCCGCGCCGCACGCAATAACCCGATCGCCGCTCGGGGCGACAGCCCGGCATTCAAGCCCGGCGCGCGGCGGGTGTGGGCCACGAGGGCCTGCACATAGTCGAGAAGCGCGGGGGAAACATGGATCTCCAGCACGCTCTGCTGCAACTGGCGCAGGCTCTCCGGGGTCGTGATGGTCTGCAGCGCTTTCACCAGATCGCGCCGATCGACGCCGCTCAACAGTTCGCGCTCGGCCGCCGCGGCGGGATAGCCCAAATGAACGCGCATCAGAAACCGATCCAATTGCGATTCCGGCAGCGGAAACGTTCCTACTTGATCCTGAGGGTTTTGCGTGGCGATGACGAAGAACGGCTCCGGCAACGCCATCGATTGGCCGTCGAGCGTGACCTGATGTTCTTCCATCGCCTCGAGCAGTGCGCTCTGCGCCTTGGGTGAGGCACGGTTGATTTCGTCCGCGAGCACCAGTTGCGCGAAGATCGGGCCGCGTTGAAAACGGAATTTGCCGGTCTCGCGGTCGAATATGGAGACGCCGAGCACATCCGCCGGCAACAGGTCGCTGGTGAACTGAATGCGCTGAAAGGAAAGCCCCAGGGTCTGCGCAATGCCATGCGCCAGCGTGGTCTTGCCCACGCCGGGAATATCCTCGATGAGCAAATGGCCGCGCGCCAGCAGACAAGCGACGCAGAGCCGGATCTGCGCATCCTTGCCGAGAATCACCCGGTTCAATTGGGCGAGCACTGCTTCGATCTGCGAATGCAGCATGTTCATTGTTTCTTGAGCTGGTTCACCCGGGCAGTCTGGGCTGATAGTTGGCCTATTTCCGTGCGCAATTCCTCAAGCCGTTGCTGGTCCTTGGCGACGATGTCGGGCGGTGCATTCTTGGCAAACTGGCTGTTGCCGAGTTTTGCCTCCAATTTGCGTTTTTCAGCCTCGGCTTTTTGCAGCTTCTTGGCGAGACGTTCGAGTTCGGCGTCCGGATCGATCAGGCCCTTCATGGGCACCAATATTTCAAGATTGCCGAGCAAGGCGACGGCGGAAATCGGCGGCGTCTCACCGGCTTCGAGCACGCGCGGCTCGACGCCCGCCAACCTCACCAAGTAGTGCAGATTGCGGCTGAGATACTCCCGATCGCGGCCGCCGGCATTCTGCAGGAGAACCTCGAGCTTGCGCGTCCAGGGGATGTCCATTTCTCCGCGGATCTGACGCACGCCCAGGATGAAATCCATGACCCAGCGCATCTCCGGCTCGGCTACGGCGTCAGCGGTCATCGACTCTGCACGAGGAAATTCGGCGCGCATGATGGTTTCGCCGCCGACGCCGGCAATGAGGTGCACGCGCTGCCAGATTTCTTCCGAAATGAACGGCGCGAGCGGATGCATGGCGCGCAGCAGGACCTCGAGAGTTTTGACCAGCGTCATGCGGGTGCCGCGCTTCGCGGCTTCCGAGGCCGACTCGGACTGCAGCACCGCCTTGGAGAGTTCGACATACCAGTCGCAGAATTCATGCCAGGTGAATTCGTACAAGGCGTTGGCGACCGCATCGAGTCGATAGTCGGCAAATCCCGCTTCGATGCGTGCGAGCATGTCCTTGAGGCGCGAGCTGATCCAGCGGTCCGCGAGGCTGAATTCCGCGCCCGCTGTGGTCAGATCCTGATTCTCCGCGTTCATCAGCACGTAACGCGCCGCATTCCACAGCTTGTTGCAGAAATTGCGGTACTCCTCGATCTTGGCCATGTCGAAGCGCAGGTCGCGGCTTTGGGTTGCGAGCCGGGCGAGGCAGAGGCGCAGTGCATCGGTGCCGTACGCCGCGATGCCTTGCGGAAACTGCTTGCGCGTCGCCTTTTCGATGCCCGCCTTCATCTGCGGCTGCATGAGGCCGGTGGTGCGCTTCTCGAGCAGCGCGTCGAGAGAGATGCCGTCGACAATGTCGAGGGGGTCGATGACGTTGCCCTTGGACTTGGACATTTTCTGGCCGTCTTGATCGCGGATCAGGCCGTGGATGTACACCTTGCGAAACGGCACGTCACCCATGAATTTCAATCCCATCATCATCATGCGGGCGACCCAGAAGAAGATGATGTCGAAGCCGGTCACGAGCACCGAAGTGGGGTAGTAGCTCTGCAGCGCGGTGGTTTTTTCCGGCCAACCCAAGGTTGAGAAGGGCCACAGCGCCGCGGAGAACCAGGTGTCGAGAACGTCATCGTCCTGGCGCAGCGGCACGCCGGCGGCGATGCCGTGCGTGCGCCTGACGTCCGCTTCATTGCGCGCGACATAGCAGCGGCCTTCCTCGTCATACCAGGCGGGAATGCGGTGGCCCCACCAGAGTTGGCGGCTGATGCACCAATCGCGGATTTTGTGCATCCAATCGTAATAGACGCCGGTCCAGGTCTCCGGCACGAAGCGCATCTGGCCTTCCTCAGCCGCGCGGATCGCCGGCGCCGCCAGCGGCTTGATGTCCACGAACCATTGGTCCGTCAGCAGCGGTTCGAGAATCGCGTTGCTGCGATCGCCGCGCGGGACGGTGAGCTTATGAGGTTCGATGCGCTCGATGAGTCCCAGCGCGTCCAAATCGGCGAGCACTTTTTCTCTCGCCGCAAACCGGTCCAAGCCGCGGTAGGCTTCAGGTACGCTGTCATTGAGCGCGGCATCCAGGGTCATGATATTGATCATGGGCAGCTGGTGACGCTGCCCCAATTCATAGTCATTGAAGTCGTGCGCCGGCGTGATCTTCACGCAGCCGCTGCCGAAAGTCGGATCGACATAGCTGTCCGCGATAACGGGAAGTTCGCGCGAGGTTAGCGGCAGCCGAACCGCGCGGCCGACGAGGTGCCGGTAGCGCTCATCGTCCGGATGCACGGCGACGGCGGCGTCGCCCAACATCGTCTCCGGCCGTGTGGTCGCGACGACCAGATATCCCGGCCCTTCGCTCAAAGGGTAACGCAAGTGCCAAAGCGAGCCGGTCTCTTCCTCTGCGACCACCTCCAGATCGGACAGGGCGGTCTTTAAAACGGGATCCCAATTCACGAGTCGCTTGCCGCGATAGATGAGGCCGTCTTCGTAGAGGCGCACGAACACGTCGGTCACCTTGAGCGACATGGCGGGGTCCAAGGTAAAGACGTCGCGCTGCCAATCGACCGATGCGCCCAAGCGGCGCATTTGCTTGGCGATGATTCCGCCCGAGGTTTCCTTCCACTGCCAGACGCGCGCCACGAAGGCATCGCGCCCCAGTTGCAAGCGGCTTTGCCCCGCGGCATTGAGCTGGCGTTCGACCACCATCTGCGTGGCGATACCGGCATGATCGGTGCCCGGCTGCCACAACGTGTCGAATCCGCGCATGCGATGATAGCGCGTCAAGGCATCCATGATGGTGCCCTGAAACGCATGCCCCATGTGCAAGGTGCCGGTGACGTTCGGCGGCGGGATCACGATCGAAAATTTAGGTCCCTTGCCGCTGGGCGCGAAATAGCCGCGGGACTCCCATTGCGTGTAGATGCGCGTTTCGATATCCGCGGGTGAAAATGCCTTATCCATGATCTTCTGCCCGCTCAAACATCCGCAGTGTCGTCGATCTGGTGCGTTTCCAACGGCAGCTTCAGATCGCGATACGCCTTGAAGCGCTCGCGGCCCTGGCGCCTGCGCTCCTCATCCGCGTCAATCACCTCGGCAATGCGCGCGTAACGCTGAAATTGCGGCGGTAGGCGCTGCGCCAAATTGACGAGCAGATCCGCCGCGGGCAGTGCCGTCTCAACGGTGAGGTGCACCGCCGTGGCCGGATCCACCGCTTGTTCGTCGAGGCATACCTTGTGCGGGATGAAAGAACGCTCATTGAAGGTCCAAAGCAATTCATCCAGCGCCTGGGCATCGGCGAGCGTGTCGCTGACGATGACGATCTTCAAATCTTGGAGATAGGCCTTCTCGGTCAGCCGGCAGGCAAAGGTCCAGCGCTGTTTGGCGGCGGCACTTTTGAGCACGTAGAAATCGACGCGCTCCGTCATGATGCCTTGGCGCGGTGAATCAGAAAGTCGACCAGCAAGGGCACCGGCCGCCCGGTGCTGCCTTTCTGCGCGCCGCTCAGCCACGCCGTTCCCGCCACATCCAGGTGCGCCCACTTCAGATCCTTGGCGAACTTGCCGAGGAACGAGGCGGCGGTACAGGCGCCGCCTTCGCGGCCGCCGACATTGGCGATGTCGGCGAAGTTGCTCTTCAATTGATCGGCATACTCTTCGCCGATCGGCATGCGCCAGGCACGATCGTCGGCGCGAATCCCCGCCGATTCCAACTCCTGGGCCAAGGCCGGCGTGTTGCTCATGAGGCCGCTGATTTGATTGCCGAGCGCGACGATGCAGGCGCCGGTCAGGGTGGCCACATCGACGACCGTGGCGGGGTTGTAGCGCCGGCTGTAGGTAATGGCATCGCACAGGACCAACCGGCCCTCGGCGTCGGTATTCAGGATTTCGACCGTCTGACCCGACATCGTCGTCACGATGTCGGCGGGCTTGACGGCGCTGCCGCTCGGCATGTTTTCGGCGGCCGCGACAATCGCCACCACGTTGAGCGGCAGCTTCAGTTCTGCGATGGCGCGCACGGCTCCGAGCACCGCCGCACCGCCGCCCATGTCGAACTTCATTTCGTCCATGCCGGGCGGTTCCTTGAGGGAGATGCCGCCGGAGTCGAAGGTGATGCCCTTGCCGATCAAGCAAATCGGGGCCGCGCCTTTGCGCGCGCCGCGGTACTCCAACACGATGAGGCGCGGGGGTTGTTCGGAGCCCTGGGCCACCGCCAGGAATGCGCCCATTTTGAGCGCTTTGATGGCGCTCTCATCCAACACCTTCGCCTTGAGGCTCGAGAATTCCTTCGCCATCTGCAGGGTGCGCGTTCCCATATACGTGGGCGTGCAAACATTCGGCGGCAGATTGGCCAGATCGCGCGCGAAGCTAAGCCCGCTGCCGATGGCCGCGCCCTGGCGCAATCCTTGCGCCGCCGCTTTGGCGGAGCGTGCATCCGCGGTCGCCACCTTGACCGAACTCAAGCGCCGCGCTTTGGGCTTGGGGGAGGTCTTCAGATCGGGAACTTTGTACGCTGCAGAGGAGAATACTTCCGCGGCAATGCGCGCCCGGTACTGAATGTCGAGTTCGGGCACCGGCTCCAGGGCGAGGTAGACGGCCGCATCGTTCGCGCCGGTCTTGGCGAGGGCCTGCGCGGTGGACAGCATCGCTTTTCGGTACTGCTTCCTGGCAAATGCCGCGCGCGCGCCGAGACCAACGAGCAACAGTCGCGAGGCAGCCGATCCTGAGGGCAGCGGCAGCATCAGGGTGTCGCCCAGCTTGGCGGCAAAATCACCGCCGCCCAGCAGGCGGGTGATCAGGCCCTCCAATTGCTTGTCGACCTGACGGGCCGCGACGCCCAGATCGCCATTCTCATAGATGCCGACCGCGGCGCAACCCGAGGGCGCACGCGCTTTGGCATCAACTATTGCCATGAATTCCATATCATTCAGCTCCGTTTTTATTCGGTCATTCGAAAGGTTTGTGCAAATAGTTTACTAGATTATTGGGAAGGCTCTAAGCTGAGGTATGAAATGGACCGTGCAAAGATATGTCCTACGCGAAGTCGTACAGACATGGCTTGCCGTGACCGGCGTTCTGGTCGCGATTCTGGTGTCGAATCAGCTGTCGCGGGTGCTGGGCCAAGCCGCCGAAAATCAGTACGGACGCGGCGTCGTCTTCGATCTCATCGCGCTCGGCGCGATCATGAATCTGTCGGTGATCGTGCCGGTCGGTTTGCTGCTGGCCGTGGTCTTGACCCTCGGCCGCATGTATCACGACAGCGAAATGGCGGCGCTTCAGGCCTGCGGATTCGGACCATCGCGCCTGCTCGCTCCCTTGTTCTGTTTCGCCATTCTGATCTCAGCGGGCTTAGGGTGGCTGACGTTCGTTCAAGTGCCGCGCGCCGACACCCAAGTGCAGCTTTTGCGTCAATCCGCGATAAAAGAGGCGCAATTCGGCCAGCTGGACGCGGGAAAGTTCCGCGGCTTCAGCGGCGGCGACGCCGTGTTTTATGCCGAACACGTCGACCAGGACGGTGTTTTGCATAACGTCTTCGTGCAGCGCGAGGTGCAGGGACGCATCGAGGTGGCGCTGGCGGACACCGCCACGTATACCAAAGCGAACGCGGCCGGAATGCACCTGGTTACCCTGTTCAATGGCCGGCGCTATGAAGGCGTGCCCGGACAGGATGATTTTCGCGTCATTGAATTCCGAGAGCACGGTATTCCCATCGCGACGCCCCAAGACATCCGCCCCTCCTCGGACCCCGACACCAAGCCCACACCGTCGCTCTTAGGATCGCACGACCCATCCGACATCGCACAACTGCAATTCAGGGCATCTACACCACTTATGGCGCTTGTGCTCACCCTCATTGCCGTTCCCTTGAGCAAACTGCGCCCGAGGCAGGGCCGCTATGCTCGGGTCGGCTTTGCCATCGTGGCGTACGTCATCTATTCGAGCCTCATCTCCGCGTCGAAGAGCTGGGTGGAGAAGAGCGACGTGCCGCCCGCCGTGGGCGTCTGGTGGGTGCACGCTGTGGCCTTGGGACTCGGCTTGTACCTACTGATGCGCGACGCGAGGAAGGCATGAACACCCTCGATCGGTATCTTTATCGCACCGTGTTGCTCTACACGCTCATGACCATGGCGGTCCTGTTGGCGCTGGCCGCATTGGTCTTGTTTATCAGCGAGCAAAGCGACATCGGTGTCGGCAACTACAGTGCCGGCGATGCGTTCTTGTTCACGCTGTTGAATCTGCCGCAAACCGCATTCGAGCTGCTGCCCATCGGTGGAATGATCGGCGCGTTGATGGGGTTGGGCAATCTAGCCGCCGGCAGCGAACTTGTGATCACACGAGCCTCGGGCGTATCGGTTTGGCGCATCGCATGGCCGGTGGGTCTGGCCGGCCTGACGCTCTCGGTCATCATGTTCGGCATCGGCGAATATGCGGCACCTTCCATGGCGCAATTCGCGAAGCGCGAAAAAACGACCCTCAAATTGGCCGACGTCAGCTTCGCGGGTACGAGTAGCGCGTGGGTCAAGGACGGCAACCGGATCCTGCGGGTGCAAACCGGCGAAGTGGATCGAGCCTTCGGCGGCGTTTCGGTGTTTGAATTGGATGGGCCGACGCGCCTGCGCTCCATTCAAAGAGCGGCGCGCATCTCGGTCGCCGATCCGGGACGTTGGCGCTTGCACAACGTCGCGACCTCCCGCTTCGAGAAGGACAAAGTCGAAGGCGATACGGTCAGCGAGCTCACCTTGAGCTCAACGGTGAATCCCGAGTTTCTTGGCCTTGCGGCCACCGATCCGCAAATGCTGACGCTGCATGGTCTGGCTTCATATATCGACCATCTGCGGCGCAATCATCTCGAAACCGCGTCGTATGAGATCGGCTATTGGTCGCGCATTGCCAGGCTCTTCGCCGTGATCGTCGTGACCCTGCTGGCGCTGCCCTTTGTGTTCGGGCCGCTGCGCACCACGGGCGCCGGAACGCGCACCGTGGTCGGCGCGCTCCTCGGGGTGGTGTTCTTCCTCATCACGCGCACGGTCGAGAACGGCGGACAGCTTTTCAATCTCAATCCGGCACTGGTCGGCTGGTTGCCGACGGCGGTGGTCGGCGTGTGCACCTTGATCGCGATATCAAGAACTCGGTAGGTGAACGACTTGCGTCTTCGACAGCCGATCATGCAGCGCCAAGCGATCGGGATCGAGGTACAGCCAGAGCACGCCCAGTGCCGCGGGCGCCCACGCGATCACTCCGAAACACTCCCGCAGGATCACGGCGCTCCAGCTCAAGGTTTGGCCCGAATCGCTCACCGTGCGCAGCCGCCAGGCACGCATGCCGAGAGTCTGTCCGCTGCGCCGCCAGTTGAGTGCGTAATAGCCCGCGATGACGAGCACCAAACCTAGGCGATAAACATAGGCCCAATTGCCCGCGGTGGCCGGGACGACCGCGGCGCCGTGCGTAAAGAAAAGCGCGGCGGCGGTAAAGATCATCAACAGAGCGGTCAGAAGAAACGCGTCGTAGACCAGCGCCGCCACTCGGCGCCCGAACCCGGCACGAGTGCCGCTGATCACGGCTTGGTCGCGGCCGCCGGTTTCTTCGCGCTGGGAAGTGCCGATTTCGTGCCTGACGCACTCTGTTTCGCGCCTGGCGAAGCAGGTTTCGCGGCGGGCGCCGGCTTCGGTGCCAGCAATTGTTCCAAGGGCTTGAAGATTTGGTCGTATCGGTAGTTGGCGATTTCAAACGCGCGGCCCTTGGCCTTGGCGCTCAAGGAGGCATCTTTGGGTGCCGCGACCTGAATCCAGCGCTTGTCGCCCACCGCCGCGCCGGTCAGCGTCATAATGCTGCCATCCGCAAAGGTGATCGTGACGGTCGAAGGCTTGCTGAAGTCGACGTCGCCGACCGATGCGACATCATCGTCGGTAAGGCTGCTGAATGTGCTGGGCGAGGGCGCCAGGGAGTTCGAATCCAGAGCCTGTCTGCCGCTCGGTACCCCTTCCAGAATGAATTTGGTCGGTGCCGGCGCGGGCGGCGGAGCGGCGGCAGTCTGTGAGGCAGCCGCCGGCGAAGCGCCGGCGCCAGCCGCAGCGGCCGCAGTATTGGCGGCAGTGCTTTTGCCGCCGGCGATCTTGGGCGTCGCAGATGTTGCAGGTGTCGCGGGTGCGGCGTGTGGGGCGGGCGTCGCGGGTGCGGCGGCCTTCGGCGCGGGTTCGGATACGCGGCGAAGCGTATAGCCGGGTCCCGTCTCCGGCTTGAATTGGATGCTTTGGATCTTGTCGGCGGACAGATCGAGCAGACGCGTGTCGATCCAGTAGCGCGGCTCCGCTTCGAAGGAAATCGCCGGCTCGACCATAAAGCTGCTTTTTTCGCCCGCGCGCCTTACGAAGCTGCCTTGTTCGGCCGCCTTGCCGACGATGACATCCTGCTTGCCACCCTTCGCAACCAATTCGATTTGCGCGCCCGTTGCACCCGCTTTGGTGGGGTCCTCCACGCCGATGATCGAATAGTTGGCAGGGTTGGAGGTTTTTTCCTCGAGGATCTTGGCATCGCTCAAGGACAACAGCAGCCTGCGCAGTTTCGAGACGTCGGCCGGATAATTCGCCCGCTGCTCGACCGTCCACTCATCGCCCTGTTTGTGAACCGTCACCGCGGGGGTCGGGCTGCCTTTCAGCACGCTCAATGAGGTCACGGTGTTCAATTCGTCGGACAGCGCCGGCAACAGCGGCTGGCCATGAACTTCGCCGGCGGCGTTGCGCCGCGTGCTCAAAAATACGGCGGCGGACAGCGCCACGAGTGCGGCGATCAACAGCGCAATGAATTGCTGCCGGCTCATGGCGCACTCTTCGGCGTCATCCGCGATGCGGCGTTTCGACGGCGCCGCCGCGTCGACAATATGATGAACCCGGCGATCGCCACGATGAGCGGCGCGATGCCGATGTTGACGATCTTCAATCGCGTGCCCAACCGATTGATGTCCACGTCCAGGCCGCGCTGCGTCTCGCGCAATTCCTTGCGCACGCGGGTCTTTTCCGCCGTGAAGCGCTTGAGTTCCGCCTCCTGTTCGGGGGAGAGCATGATGGAGCTCTGATCGTTGCGCTTGCTTTGCAATTCGGTCAATTTGCTTTCAGTCTGCTGCAGCTCCGATTGCAACTCCAGCGCCTTGGCGCGCAGACGCTCGTCGGCTTGCCGCTTGAGCGCATCGATGCGTTCGAAGGGACGCGAGAAAGTGGCGCGTCCGCGGATGCTGATCAAGGCGCTGCTGCCGCTCAAATTGTCGAGAATGTTGGCGATCAAATCGCCGTTATTGGCGAAGGGTTGCGCAATCCGCTGGCCCAACAATTCGCGTTGCTGCACCCATAGGTAGTCCATCAAAAAATCGGTATCGGCAATTACCACGATGTTGGCCGGCGTGCTCGATTTGGTCAGCTGCGCGATCGGCGGACCTGCGACGGGTTTCTCATCCGGCGGCGGCCCATTGGGATAGGCCGAATTCACCGGGCCGGTGATGCGCGCCGCCAGGGTGTAACGGGTTCCCGTCGACTTGAATCCATCGCGCAGGGCCGACGGATCGACCAAGCCCTTGAATCGTTGCGCGGGCAGAGGTTCGGCGCTCGTGGAACTCATCAACAACGGTTCGAACGTGGTCTTGGCGCCGGCGCGCTGCGTCAGGAAGCCCGCGGTTGCCATGTTGATGGATTCCAAGGACGCCGTGACCACATCCTTGGGACTCATGTTGGCGTGGCGCAATCCCAGGATGCCAATGTGGCGCACCGGGGCGGTGGATGCATTGGTGCGAACCTCCAGTCCGAGGCCCAAATCTCCGACGACCTTGGTGGGATCGTAATCGACGCCCCACGTCGCGAGCAGCGGTTCCAAATCGGACGAATGATTGGCCATCGCGGCCGCCATGGGATTGGAGGGGTTCTGGCCGCTCAAATCCGCGCCGGCATCGGGATCCACCAGCAACAGCACCCGGCCGCCGCGCATGACGAATTGATCGATGGCGTAGAGCGTCTTGGGCGCCAGCTGTTTCGGATGCACGAGCATCAGGACATCGACGTCTTTATCGATGTGATCGAGATCCGACGTCAAGGTGCGGACGTTGAACAATTGCTGCAGCTGCGTATAGATCGGCCAGGGCTCGCCCATTTGCCCGGTCTGAGGATTGAATTGTCCCTGCAGACCGATGGAACTCAACAGGCCGATCACCGGCTTCTTCGGCGTACCAAGATCTTGGATGAGCTTGGCTACGTCGTATTCGAGAAACTCCTCCCGGTCGGGCTGAAAATTGGGGATGGCCGAGCGGCCATCCGTCGAGTTGGTGCCTGCCAGGCCGAAATACAGCGACTCACCGGAATTGCCCGCCGGCAGCGCCTCCAGGCCGAATTCCGCGGCCCGATCTTCCTCGTCGGAGAAAGGCTGCGGATCGATCACGTGAAGATGAATCTTGCCGCCGGCGCGCGCCGCGATTTCCTCCAGAAATTCGCGCACCCGGGTTGCATAAGGAAGGATCAGCGGCGACTGTTTGGCCGCGACGTCCCGCGAAAAATAAAAATACAGATTGATCGGCTCCTTGAGTTCGCGCAGCACCTGCTGCGTGCCGCTGCTCAAGGTGTAGAGCTTGTTTTGCGTCAAATCCAGGCGCATGCCGCGCAGGCCCACGTTCGACAGCATGACGACGCCCAAAAACAGAACGGCGAGTAAAATCAGGCCGCCGACACCCATCCCCAGTCTTTGCCAACGATTCCCGTTCACTTATTCCGCCTTCTTCATATCGAGTACCAGGGCCGTGGCGGCCAACCAAAAGGCGATCAACGCGGCGAAGTACACGAGGTCACGCAGATCGATCACCCCCTTGGAGATCGCCTCGAAATGCGTGAAGAAGCTCAATGATGCGATCGCATCGACGATGGTTTGCGGGAGCACCCCGCGCACGAAATCCAGCACCAGCGGAAAGCCCGCCAGCAGGAACACGAAGCCGACCAAGGCCGCGGTGATGAACGCCACGACCTGGTTGCGGGTGGCCGCGGAAAGGCACATGCCGATGGCCAAAAAACCGCCCGCCATGAGGAAGCTGCCGATGTAGGCGGCGATGATGGCGCCGTTGTCGGGCGACCCCAGGTAGTTGACGGTAATCCACACGGGGAAGGTCAAGAGCAGCGCAATTCCCGCGAAGCACCAGGCGGCAAGAAATTTCCCGACCACGGCCTGCCACAGAGTGATCGGGAACGTCATCAGCAACTCGATGCTGCCGCTGTTGCGCTCTTCCGCCCACAGCCGCATGGATATCGCGGGGATGAGCACCAGATACAGCCACGGATGCCAGCGGAAAAATGACTGAAGATCGGCCTGGTTGCGCTCCAAGAAGCCGCCCACTTGAAAGGTAAAGACGGCGGCGAGTACCAGGAAAATCACAATGAATACATAGGCCAGCGGCGTCGCGAAATAGCTGCGCAATTCGCGCCGGAAAACCACCCACACCTTGTTCATGCCGATAGCTCCGCGGCGGCGGCCACATCGATGCCCTTGGGGTCCGTCAACGAGCGGAACACCTCATCGAGACGGCCGGATTCCAAGTGCAATTCCGGCACATCCCAATCGTGCTCATCGATCATGGCACTGACCGCGGCCAAGACGTTGGCCCCGGGCTTGGGCAAAGCCGTGAGGCGGCGCTCGCGAGCATCCGACTCGACTGCCGCAACCTCCGGTAGCTTCGAGATTTCCTGCATCGCCGCGGCCAGCTCGGCGTCGTTTTCAAACCGCAAGCTCACCGCGTGGTGATAACGGGATCGCGCCTCGAGCGCGGTGGGAGTTTCGTCGGCGACGATGCGGCCATCGGCAATGATGATCGCGCGCGTGCAGACCTCGTGCACCTCTTCCAAGATATGGGTCGAGACGATCACCAGCTTGTCCTTGCTCAATTCATTGATCAGGCGCCGCACTTCATGCTTTTGATTGGGATCGAGACCATCCGTGGGTTCATCCAGAATCAAGACTTGCGGATCGTGGATCAATGCCTGGGCCAATCCCACGCGCCGCCGAAAGCCCTTGGAGAGGGTTTCGACCACCTGATCGATCACCGGTGCAAGGCCCAGGCGATCGATCACGACGCTGCGTCGCTCGCGTCGCCGCTCGCCGGTCAAACCGCGGATGTCGGCGACAAAGTCGAGGAATTCGCTGACCGTCATTTCGCCGTAACTGGGTGCGCCTTCGGGCAGATACCCCATGCAGGATTTCGCCTGCACCGGCGCTTTTTCAATATCGTGGCCGCAGACCGTCACATGCCCGGTCGTCGGTGAAATAAAACCGGCGATCATGCGCATGGTCGTGGATTTACCGGCGCCGTTGGCACCCAAGAAGCCGAGCACCTCGCCGGGTGCCACCGAAAATGTCAGATCATCGACGGCCAGCTTGTCGCCGTACCGTTTGGACAGGTTTTTTATTGTAATCATTCGCGCCTTGGATCCTAAATCCTCGCCGGAGGTTCCCTAAAAATTTATTCATGTAGCGGTGCGGCCGCGATAGCGGCCATGGGAGTTTAAGGGCGGGCTCCCTAAGGGTTGCCGGCCTTCTTTTCGATCGCCACTTTATTTTCCTTCAAAATACGCCGTACATCAGGCAGGCTCGGACGATCCGCCATGCGGGCGATCAGCTCCGGAAGCTCAAACCATTTACGCCCCCATTGTACCAAGCGCGCCGCGTCGGCGATCACCTGATCTCGGGCCCCCTCGGAAGGTCCGGCGCGTTCGGCCTGAGCGGCCGGCTTCTTGGGGGGCGTCTTGGCCGGCGCTCGGGGCGCAGGTTTGACAACGGGCGCGGCCTTGCGCTCGTTGCGGGCGACCTGGGCCGTTCCCGCCGGTGGCGGCGCGCGTTTGGTACCCAGGAATTTGGGCATCTCGCGCGTGGCGGTGATGGTGGCCGTCGGCTGTTGAATCGCGCTGTCCGAACCGCGATCCGCAGGTTTCGACGATAGGTCACGCTCGTTGCGAGCGTCCGCGACGGGAATGAATCGTTCGATGTGTTCGGCGCCCACCAGGTTGGCGAGGAATGCCATCAGCTCCAGCGCGTCCGAAAACTGGGTATCGCCTGCCTTTGCGCGGTGCTCGACTTGGGCGCGCAAAGCCAGTGCTTTTTGCTTGGCCAGATTGATGATCCATCGGGTTGGCCGTTGGTGTTCAGACCAAGGTTGGACCTTCCAATAGCTGTCGTCGTCCAGCGACGAATATTTGCTGTGCAGCTCGAGACTCTCGAGCCATCTTCCAAGCAGTTCCAGCAATCGTTGATCGGCGGGTGTTGCCATGTATTCGCAGCTCCAGGGCGCACCCTAAACGAACCTTTGCCTCATGGCTAGCGCTAACCGTCGGTGGTGCTTCGCGGTACATCATGGCGCGGCCGCGTTAGACTGCGCGCATGTGTGGTATCGCCGGAATTATTGGCTCGCAAGCCAGCGCAGAGCTGGCCCTGATCATGGCGCAGCGCATTGAACACCGCGGACCGGATGGCGATGGCGTGTGGACCGAACCCGGCGCAGCCCTCTCTCATCGCCGGCTGGCGATTCAGGATCTCACGGACGCCGGTCGGCAGCCAATGGTCTTCGGCTCGCATGTGCTGACCTACAACGGCGAGCTTTACAATCACGAGCGCCTGCGCGCCGGATTGCCGGGACCTTGGGCATCGAGCGGCGACACCGAGGTGCTGCTGCGGCTTCTCGCGACCGAGGGGCCCGCATGCCTGTCGCGTCTGGTCGGCATGTTCGCCTTCGCCGCCTGGGACAGCCGCTCCAAGCGCTTATTGCTGGTCCGAGATCGGCTCGGGATCAAGCCGCTGTATTACCGGCTGCTGCCGGACGGCATTGCGTTCGCATCCGAACTCAAGTCGCTGATGCTGTTGGGCACACCCGACATCGATCAGAGCGCGGTGCGCGATTTTTTATTCCACGGCTACATTCCTGCGCCCAAATCGATCTACCGCGGCATCTGCAAATTGCCGGCGGCGCACACTCTGACTTGGGAAGCGGGCAAGGTGAGCATCGAGCGCTATTGGAACCCGTCGACTGAGATCGTGGAGCGCAGCGCGGAGGACACGGTTGCGCAGCTCGATGCGTTGCTGCGGGAAGTAGTGCCGGAGCACACCGTGTCGGACGTGCCGGTCGGCGTCTTTTTGAGCGGCGGCATCGATTCCGCACTGACTGCCTTCTACTTGGATGCGCCGCGGACCTATACGCTGGGTTTTGAGCGGGGCGCCCGATCCGAGGCGGAGGCGGCGCGGCAGGTCGCCGCTCACTTGGATACGCAACATTTGGAAATGACCGCGCCGCAGGCGGATTTCGCCGGAGCGCTCGATCGAATGCCAATTATGTTCGATGAGCCCTTCGGCGACAGTGCGGCCTGGTCGAACTACTTGGTCGCGCAATTCGCACGCCACGAAGTCACCGTGGCATTGAGCGGCGAGGGCGGCGATGAGATTTTTTGCGGCTATCCGCGGTATTGGTCGCGCATCGGCGGCCGCTCGAATTTTCTGAATCGAACACTGGCTCGATATCTGCCGCCGCTGTCGCGCCTGGCCTCTTCCATGCAGCGCCGCGGTTATGAAGGTCTGCCGGCCTATGCCGCGGCTTTGGGCGGAATGACGGCCCAACAGATCGATTCTCTTTTAGCTCCCGCCTGGACGGCGCGGGACTACGATTACCTCTGGTTCTACCGCCAATTTTGGCACGACCATCTGCGGCCGCTGGCGCAGCTGCGCTGGCTCGATCTCAATACGGACCTGGCCGAAGGCTTGCTGACCAAGGTCGACCGAACCAGCATGGCGCACTCGCTGGAAGTGCGGCCGCCGCTGCTGGATCATCGTCTGGTCGAATTCATGCTCAGCGTTGATCCGCAGCTGCTCGTCGATGAGCGCCAAAGGCGCGGCAAGCTCCTGGTGCGCCGTCTCATGGAACCGCGACTGCCGCCCAATCATTTGAATCGGCCGAAGTCAGGCTTTGGTCTGCCGGTGCATCGATGGCTCAGGCAGAACCCGAAGCTGATGCAGGACGCCGTGCAGCGCCTCCGGGAGCGCGGCGTTCTGAGGCGGGCGGTGGGCTCTGAATTTAGGCGCGCCTGGTATGTGTTGATACTGGATCGCTGGTTCAGCGCCTTTGCCTAACGCACCGCGAATTCTGTTCGTGCCGGTATCCGGAGCGTTTGGCACCGGCGAATACGCGCGCAGTGCGGCGATCGCGCGAGCCGCGCGCCGGCGCTGGCCGCACGGCGAGATTCATTTTGTCTTGAGCCGCCAGGCGCCGTACGCCGCGACAGTGCCGTTCGCGGTGACGTTGCTGGATTCCTCGCCCACGTTTCACAGCCGTGCCGTCGGGCGGTTGATCAAAGAGTTCAAACCGACCATCGTTGTTTTCGACAATGCGGGCCGGACCATGCAGTTGCGCGCTGCGCGTCGTCAGGGCGCGCGGATCGTGTTCATCAGCTCCCGATCGCGGCAGCGACGCAAGGCGTTTCGTTGGCGCTGGATGCGGTTGCTCGATGAGCACTGGATTGCCTATCCGCAGCTCATCGCAGGCGATCTTGGCTGGTGGGAAAGTTTCAAGCTCAAACGGCTGGGCCGGCCCGCTGTCCGTTACCTGGATGTCATTTTGTCGCGCAACTCGCCTGGCGAGGATTCGATCGTGGCGCGGGTGGGATTGAAACAGGGTGGATATCTGCTCATCGTGCCGGGCGGCGGAACCGGACATCCGGGCGCCAACGATGCCGCAGAGCAATTCCTGGGCGCTGCCAATGTGCTGGCGGAATCGGAAACGGTGGTGTTTGTGGGTCCGACAAGAGCGGCGGATGCCGGCGCTCCTTCACACGCCAGGTCAGGGAACGCGGCCTTAACGAATCCGCGCCTGCGTTGCTTCAGCTCGCTGCCGCAAGGCGATCTGGCCGATCTCTTGAGCCACGCGCGGCTCGTCGTCACGAATGGCGGCTCGACGCTGCTGCAGGCGATCGCCTGCGGACGCGCTTGCATCGCGGTGCCCATTGCGGACGACCAGCCGCAGCGCATTGCGCGGTGCGTAGCCGCCGGCGTCGCGACGGCAGCGGACTTAAGCGCCCAGGGAATCCTGCGCGCGGCGACCAAATTGCTGCATGATGAAACCGCGCGTGCGGCTCTGGCGCAGCACGCCGCGAATCTGAAGCTGGCGAACGGTGTTGAGATCGCATTGAACGCGCTCGCGCACCTGGTCGAGACGGCGTAGGCAGGCACTCATGCCGAGCGTCATGCTGCTGGGGTATGGTCTGGAGCAACCGTCGTATCGGCACCGCATGCGCAGCCTGATCGAGCCTCTGCAGACGGCAGGCTGGCAGGTGCGCGCAGAGCAATTCCCCAGCGGGCGTTATGGGCTTCGCACCTGGGAGCGGCGCGCACTGCTGCGATGGGCCGATGTCACGGTGCTGCATCAGATCAAGCTGAGTGCCATTGAGGCGCGCCTGTTTGCAACCTTCAGCCGGCGGCGGGTGTTCGATGTGGACGATGCCATCTATGTGCGCAAGCCGCGCCGTCTGGGGGACCTCCCCGATGAATCCGCCTGGCGCAAGCAAAAGTTTGCCGCCACCTGCCGCTGGGTCGATGCAGTTGCCGCCGGCAATGACGTTCTGGCGGGCGTCGCGCGAGCCACGGCTCAAGAAATCCTCGTGTTGCCGACTTCGATCGATACGGCATGCTACGAGACGAGCTTCGCCCAACCCGCCGACCCGCCGACCATCGCCTGGATCGGCAGTCCCGAAAATCTGATTTACCTGGACATGATTCGACCGGCCCTGGCGCGTCTGAGCAAGCGCCATCCCACCTTGAAGATGCGCGTGATCTGCTCCGAATTCCCGAACTGGAGCGACGTGCAAGTTGAACGCGTGCCCTGGAGTTCCGCCACCGAGGCGCACAGCTTGGCGGGCGCGCATGTAGGCGTCATGCCGCTGACCGACGATGCCTGGTCGCGGGGGAAGTGCGCCTTCAAGCTGCTGCAGTACATGGCGGCGGGGCTGCCCTGCGTCGCTTCGCCGGTGGGCGCGAATACCGAAGCGGTGATGGGCGGGATCAATGGCTATCACGCCACCGGCGTCGATGAGTGGGAACGCAGCCTGGAGAAGCTGATCGTCTCGCCGGAGCTTCGCGCCCGTTTCGGTGCCAAGGGGCGCGAACATGTGGAACAGCGCTATGCGCTCAGCCGCTACCGTGCGGATTACCTGACGCTGTTGAATCGTCTGGCCGCGACCTGATCTCGCCGCAACGACATTAAGCCGGTATGCTTCGAAGCATGCATGCGGTGCATACATACCAGATTCTCAATCACTATACGCCTCGGCAAGACTTGGATCCTGGCTTCGGTGTATTGGATAACTCGACCAATGAGCGTCCCGACTGGTACGAATATTGGCCGATCCGGAAATTCTTGTTGAACGAGACCTTGGACGAGGACGCCTTCTACGGCTTTCTATCGCCGAAGTTCAAGCTCAAGACCAATTTAGGCGCCGCGGACGTGGTGCATTTCATCGAGAGTTCGGAGGCGGCCACCGATGTGGCGCTCTTCAGTCCCAGCATCCACAACAGCGCTTTTTATTTGAATGTATTCGAACATGGCGACGCGGAGCATCCGGGGCTCTTGCGCGCTGCGCAGGATTTTTTTGCGCGCCTCGGATCCGGCCAGCCGCTGCAGACCCTGGTTTCGGACTCGAGAAATACCGTGCATTCAAATTATTTCATCGCCAAGCCCCGATTCTGGCGGGCGTGGCTCAAGATCACCGAGCAGTTGTTTGCGATCGCGGAAGCCGCACAAGATCCTCTCGGCATTCAATTGCGCAGCCCGACGCAATACCGTGGCCGGCGCGAAGTGCAGATGAAAATCTTTCTCATGGAGCGCGTGGCCACCTGGATTCTGATCACGGACAAGAATTTCGTGGCGCGTGCGCGCGACCCGTTTGTCGCGCGCTCACGCATCTACAAATTGCCGCTGGCCATCATTTGCGACGCCTTGAAAATTGCCTATACGACGCAGGGCCGGCGCCAATACCTGGATGTATTTCTATTGCTGCGCCGCTTCGCGAAATTCTGGACTTTTCAAGTTCGCAGCAGCAATGCACTGGGGATCGGGGGCGCACGTCCCTATTTGCAAACACTGAGATCCTACTGGGACAAGAAGGCGGGATAAGTCATCGGACAGCCCAGCGCAGCATTTTGGCAGAGTCGCCGCGTGTTCTTGACCGGACATACCGGCTTCAAGGGCGCGTGGATGAATCTCTGGCTGCAGTCCCTGGGCGCGAAGGTGACGGGGTTTGCCCTGGCGCCGCAGACCGATCCCAGCCTATTTGCGCTGGTGGGCGGGCGCTCTGCATCGCACATCGCCGATATCCGCGATGTGCGCAAGGTCAACGACGCGATGCTCGAGGCCGATCCGCACGTCGTCATTCACATGGCCGCGCAAGCGCTGGTGCGTGAATCGTATCGCGACCCGCTGGCCACCTACGCGACCAACGTGCTGGGTACGGGCACGGTGTTGCAGGCGTGCCGGGGGCTGAGGCAATTACAATGCGTGCTCGTGGTGACGAGCGACAAGGTTTACGAAAATCACGGCGAAGGCCGGGCGTTTGTGGAAGGCGACCGCCTGGGCGGTCATGATCCCTACAGCAACAGCAAGGCATGTGCCGAACTCTTGACGGGGAGTTTTCGCGACAGCTTTTTTAGCGAGGCCGCGCCGATCGCGACGGTACGTGCCGGCAATGTCATCGGCGGCGGCGACTGGTCGCAAGATCGTCTGATTCCGGACTGCGTTCGGGCGCTCGCGTCCGGCACGCCGGTCTCGTTGCGATATCCCGAGGCGATTCGGCCCTGGCAGCATGTACTGGAACCGCTGTCGGGCTATTTGACTCTCACGCAGGCCCTGGTGCAGGCGCCGGCCACGGCGCCGCGCGCTGTCAATTTCGGCCCGGACCCGTCATCCTTTTGCACGGTGCGAGAGGTCGTTGAACGCTTCAGCGCCAGTTTCAACGGCCGCCCCGGTTGGCGGCGCGACACGGGATCTCACCCTAAAGAGGCGGGCGCTCTGACCTTGTCTTCGGCGCTGGCGGAGAAGTCCTTGGGTTGGCGTCCGCGATTGGCGGTGGCTGAATCGTTGGCTTGGACCGCGGACTGGTACCAAGCGCATGCGGCGGGGGAGAACATGACGAAGTATTCCGAGGCGCAGATTGCGCACTATCAATCCTTGCCGGCGGTGCACTCGTGAAGTGCGTCATCTTGGCGGGCGGCAAGGGGACGCGTATCGCTGAAGAGTCGAACACCCGGCCCAAGCCCATGGTCGAAATCGGCACGCGTCCGATTCTTTGGCACATCATGAAACTCTACGGGTCCTTTGGCGTGAAGGAGTTCATCGTCTGCCTCGGCTACAAGGGCTACATGATCAAGGAGTATTTCGCGAATTATTTCTTGCATCAGGCCGATGTCACCTTTGACATGGCCGAGAACCGTGCCGAGTATCACGATTGCCGCGTCGAACCCTGGAAGGTGACGCTGGTCGATACGGGCGACGAGACCATGACCGGCGGCCGCCTGCTGCAAATCGGCAAGTTCTTGAATGCGGGCGAGCCGTTTTGCATGACCTACGGCGACGGTCTGTCGAACATCGATATCAAAGCGCAAATTGCCTTTCATGAAAGCCACGGCCGTCAGGCCACGGTGGCCTGCGTCAGACCGCCGGCACGCTTCGGCCGTATCGTCACGCAGGATGCGCGAGTGGTCTCATTCGAGGAGAAGCCTTCCGCGGAAGGGGGCCTCATCAACGGAGGATTCTTCATTCTCGACCCTTCGGTGCTGGAGCGGATCGACGGTCTCGACACGGTATGGGAGAAGGAACCGATGGAGAGTCTGGCGGCCGACGCTCAGTTGGCAGCGTGGGTGCACCGGGGCTTTTGGCAGCCGATGGACACGCTGCGCGACAAGCAGTACTTGAACTCGCTTTGGGAGAGCGGCACGGCGCCCTGGAAGCTGTGGGAAGGATAGCATCATGGTAGGCCCGGTCTCGGTCTGCCGTGCCTGCGGCGGACGGCTCTCGGTGACGATGGCGGATTTGGGGATGCAGCCCGCATCGAATGCCTTCATCGACAGCCAGGCGGCATTTCAGCAGGAAAAGCGTTATCCACTGCGTGCCAGAGTCTGCGAGATCTGCAAACTGGTGCAGTTGGATTATGACGTCGCGCCGCAGGAGCTATTCGGCAATTACGTGTATTTCTCGTCGTACTCGGATGACTGGCTGGCGCATGCCAAGGCGTATTGCGATATGGCGCGCCGGCGTTTCGGACTGGGGCGTTCGAGCCTCGTGGTCGAATTGGCCAGCAACGACGGCTACCTGCTCAAGAATTTTCTGAACATGGGTATTCCCGTGCTCGGGATCGATCCGTCCGATACGGTGGCCGCCGCCGCGGCGAAAATCGGGGTTCCGACGCAGGTCGAATTTTTCGGCCAGGCGCTGGCCCGGGACTTGGTGCGGCAGGGCCGCCAGGCGGACCTGGTCATTGGCAACAATGTGCTCGCGCACGTCCCGCAGCTCAACGATTTCGTCGCCGGCATCGCCTTGCTGCTGCGCGCCGATGGCAACATTACCATCGAGTTTCCGCATCTTTTGGAACTGATCGAGCATGTCGAATTCGATACCATTTATCACGAACATTTTTCGTATTTTTCCGTGCATGCCATCGAGCAGGTGTTCGCGCGCCACGGACTGCGTCTATACGATATCGAGCGGCTGCCCACACATGGTGGGTCGCTTCGAATATTCGCGGCGCACGCGGCCCGCGCGGATCTGCGGGACAGTGATTCCTTGAGGGAGGTGCGCGCGCAGGAGCGCACCGCGGGCCTGGAAGAGCTGACCACGTACATGGAATTTTCGAAACGCGTGGAAGAGTGCAGGGAATCCTTGCTGGCATTTCTGGCCGGCGCGAAGCGCGAGGGCAAGCGCGTCGCGGCGTACGGCGCCGCCGCGAAGGGCAACACCTTGCTCAACTTTTGCCGCGTGGATTCCACGGATGTTGCCTTCGTGGCGGATCGAAATCCTCACAAGCAAAAGAAATTCCTGCCCGGCACGCATATCCCGGTCGTCTCGCCGGAAGAATTGATGCAGGCGAAGCCGGACTATGTCTTGATTCTGCCCTGGAATCTTCGCGACGAAATACGCCAGCAGCTCAAGGGCATCGAGGCGTGGGGCGGCCGATTCGTGACGCCTGTGCCCTTGGCGCGGATCGAGTGACCCCATGATTTTCACGGAATCGCCTTTGCCGGGCGCATTTCTCGTCGACCCGGAGCTGCTCACCGATGATCGCGGTTTTTTCGCGCGTACCTATTGTGCGGATGAGTTTGCGGCGCGGGGCGTAGGTATGCCGTTGCAACAGTGCAGCGTTTCGTATAACTCTCGGAAGGGCACATTGAGGGGGCTGCACTATCAAACGGCTCCGTATGAAGAGCACAAACTGGTGCGCTGCACGGCGGGCTCGATTTTCGATGTCATTGTGGACATCCGGCCGAACTCACGCCACTACCGGCGGTGGTTCGGAAGCGAGCTTTCGGCACAGAATCGCCGCTCCTTCTTCATCCCACCGGGATTCGCGCACGGATTCTTGACCTTAAGCGATGACGTGGAAGTGTTCTACATGATTTCCGTGCCGCACTCCCCTTCGTATGCACAAGGTTTTCGCTGGAGCGATCCGGCTTTCGGTATTGAATGGCCGGCGGTCCCCAGCGTGATCTCGCCGCGCGATGCAGCTTACCCGCTGCTGAATCTTCGGGCTTGAGCGATGACCCTGCCTAAGCGTGTGTTGCTGACCGGCGCCGGCGGCTTCATCGGCCGATCGAGCATTATGCCGCTGATACGCCGCGGGTTCGAGGTACACGCGGTTTTTTCAGACGCCGCCCGGGCGGCCGATTGCGCGGCCCTTCCGGCAACACGCACGCACGTTGCAGACCTGTTGAGCGAGCCACAGGTGGATGACTTGATGGCGCAGGTCGCACCGAGCCACTTGTTGCACTTCGCGTGGATCGCGACGCCGGGCGTGTATTGGCACAGCGACGATAATTTTCGGTGGTTGGCCTCCAGCCAATCTTTGCTGCGAAAGTTTCGTTCGCGCGGCGGAATCCGCGCGGTGATGGCGGGAAGCTGCGTGGAATACGACTGGTCCAAGGCGAGCGTCTGCAGCGAGTCATCGAGCCCATTGGCGGATCAGGCCGCGGCGTCGACACCCTATGCGGCGACCAAAATCGCGTTGCAAAAGTCTTTGGCGAAATTTTCCCTTGAGGAGGCGTTATCGAGCGCTTGGGGGCGCATATTCTTTCAATTCGGTCCCCACGAGCATCCGGACCGCTTGGTACCCTCGGTCATTCGCCATTTGCTCATGAACCAGGAGGCTCTCTGTACGCACGGACGGCAGATCCGCAGCTTTCTGCATGTGGCTGATGTGGGCGATGCATTTGCGCAGCTGCTCGATAGCGATCTTCAAGGGCCGGTCAATATCGGCTCCGCTGAAAAAATCGCGTTGGCGGATTTGATCGGTCGGATCGCCCTGGAGATTGGCCGACCCGATCTGGTGCGGCTCGGTGCTCGCGGCGCCCCCGGCGATGAGCCGACGCTGTTGGTGCCGGATGTGCATCGTCTGCGCGATGAGTTGCACTGGCAGCCGCGCCTCTCGTTGAGCGAGGGTATTCGCGATGCCATTGCCTGGTGGCGCGGCCGCCGGGACCTTGCGGAATCCGCATGAGTCCCCTGCCGAGCTGGCATCCGCTGGTGGTGCACTTTCCCATCGCGCTCGTGCTCAGCGCCGCGGCGCTGCTGCTGGCCGCTCGCTTGCTGCGCAACGAATCTCTGGCCGCGACGGCCGCGACGGTGGGAACGTGGAATCTGTGCCTGGGCGCGGGCGCCGCGGTGTGTGCCTTGGCCACAGGCCTTGGCGCGGTGCTGGGTCTGGACGTGAGCGCAGCGGTGCATCAAGCCATATCGGTGCACGTCAAATGGGCAATGCTGACGACGCTGCTGTTGGTGCTGCTCGCCATCTGGCGCGGCGCCGGTAGCGTATCGCGGTCGAGGCCTTCGTGGCTCTTTCTCTTCGTGCTCTTCGCCGCCTGCGCGGCGCTGACCTTTACCGGATATCGCGGCGGCAAAAATGTGTTCGAGTATGGCGTGGGGGTCAAAAAAATCGCCGCGCGGTCTGTCGAGCCACCGCGCGGCGATCAAATCAGCGCAAACCGCCCTTATTGCGCGGGCATCGTGCCCGTGAAATACGTCATCACGTAAACCTTCAAGGTTTCGTCAGACTGCGGTATCCCGTACAACTTCACCGGCTCGCCGGCCGTAAGATTGCTGGTCAAGGTTGCCAGTCCGCTCGAGGTGGTGATGTCGATTGGGCTGATCGTCAAAACGCCGTTGGTCAGATCAACCTGGTACACCAGCGTTGCGCTGCCCGAGGTGGAACTGACATCCACCGTGGCCGCGTTGACACCGCCAGGAATGGTCATGGTGAACTGGTTGTTGACCAGTCCGCTGGCGACAAAGCCCAGGGGCAGAAGCGAGGGCGTCAGAATGGTCGCCGCCGCTGACCAGCCGTTCGCATTCATGGGGTCATTCCAAATCGAGAAGCTGACTCCGCGAGAGGGCACGGCGCCCACCGTGCCGCCGAAGTTGACGCTGTCGTTGGTGGCGGCAATGAAGTCAGTGATGGCGTTCGCGCCGCTGGTTACCACGGTCGGGTAGGCGAAGTTCCACCACTGATAGCCGGTGATCGGATTGCCCATCGGGTCCGTGCCATTGGCAGTCGCACTGTCGATGTAGTTCAACGTGACCGTGTAGTCATCTTTGGCGGTCGCAAACACCCGGGTATAGGTGAAGCCTGTCATGTCGGGTGCGGAGATCTTGCCGTCGTATTTGGCGACTTCGATATCCACGGTTTGCGCAACCAGCGGTGTCGCCAATGGATCGACCACGCTGGCGTGCACCTTGAAGCCGCGTACCAGATCATTGCTGGTCAGGAAGGCGGTCCCGGTGCCGATCGGTGTGGCATCCGCGAGGCCGCTCTGCGGCTGACGGAAGAAGAACTGAGTATTGGCGTCGACCACCAGATCCACGCCACGGCCGGACTCGTTCTCGACCGTCATGACATCGGTGCTGGTATTGACGTGCAGCACATGGCCTTCGGGGCTCAGCCAAACATTGTTGAACTCGCTGCTCGCCCAGATGCGCGTCGCGACCAGCGTGCCATCCTCCTGATAGCGTGCCGCCACCCGCACGAATTTTCCATTGACCGAAGCTTCCGTGGAGAAATCCTTGATCAAGGTGCGGGTCTTCGCATCCACGTCGTAAAAGATCGTGCCGTTGGTCGCGTCCGCCAAGATCTGCAGCGACTGCGCTCCGACGACCGCGGTCTCCGGCGTGACGACCGGTTCGGTCGGAAAATCCTTGGTGATCGTGATGCTGGAATTATCGCCGGCGATTGCCGTCACATCGCCGTAGGTGTGGCGCAACACCAGGCGCGCCAAATCGTGCAGCGGATGATGACGCACGGGGCCATTGAAGTTGACCGCCCACAGCGTCGTGCCCGCGGCCGGCGGGACGTGACCGACGAGGAACGCCGGGTGGCCCAGGTCGAATTCAAGATCCAGCGCGTTGTTTTGATTCGCGCTCACGACCAGCGGTGAAACGAAACTAACAGCGACCGGTACCGTGAGATTGCCGGCTGTGCCCGACGTGTGCTGAATTTGTATGTCGGCTGCGGGAATCGTCGTCGACGCGGCGGCCGCAAATCCGGCTTCCGGATCGGCCGACGTGGTCAGCAGGACGTCGCCGGAGTTGCCGCTGATGGTGAGTACCGCGCCGGTATAGGTACCGACCGGAACGCTCACATTGCCGAGAATTTCGGCGATTTGATCGAGCTCCGCCAAATTGACCACCGGGGCGGGCGTCGGCGCCGTATACACGGTGACATTGCTGCCGCCGCCTTGCGGGACTAAGGCGATGGAGAGGACTTTGACGCCAATCGTGGCCCAATCCTCCGTGGATGCGTCGCTGACGAGCATGGCAACGTTCGCACTTTGCGGTGCAGAGGGCGGCGGGTTCATCGAGCCCCCGGTGGAACCGCCGCCGCCGCACGCGGCGAGCACGGCGCCGGCGAAACCTATCGCCAACGATCGAGACTTATTCGAGAACATGACTGGTTTCTCCTCTAATTTAACCATAAGCATTTCTTGTCGAATGCTGGCGCGTTTTGTTCACGCCGCTTGCAGGCATCAACGGCGCATGGAGTTCGGCGTTGACACGCACGGCGCGTGAAGGAAGCTGTCTAAAAAAAACGACAGGGGCTTTTATGCGAGTGTCATGCGGTACGCACGCCGTCTCATCCGCGCGGATCGCGGGATCAAAAAATGACACCGCGAATGATTCTCTTGGCCGGTGCCGGCGCAAAGGTTTGCAGTTGCACACAGTCCGCCATGGCTCATGGGCAGGTCTGGCCGAACTTGCCGCGATGGGCACGTGATCGCGATCACAGTTTCGCTCGCTCAAGCGTGCGTCAGATCACGAACCGTTTGGGGATACCCGCGCTATCGTGCGCGATGCGACCTCAGGGAGTTCTTATGACAAGCCGCAAATCGCCGTGGGTGTTCGGAATCATTGCATCCGCAACGATGGCAGGCTGCGCATCAACGCCTTCCGGCGTTGTGCCCGCCGGGCCGGATGCCTATCACGTGAGCATCATGGGCGCCCGCTATGAAACGCAGACGGATACGAATCTCAAGGCGCTCAACGTCGCCAATCAGTACTGCGATCAGATGGGCAAGCACGTGATGTTTCGTCAATCCACCGAAACGAGCGAGCACGCCTGGTCGCCGAAGCAGGAAGATCTGACGTTCGTCTGCATGGATGCGAAAGATCCGGCCTACATGCGCGCCGCGGTCGAGCACGAAGCGCCCGTCGTCGCGAAAGAAGAGTAGCCGAAACCCTCAGGGACTTCAGGCCTTCGGTGCAACCAACAACTGCACCCAGAACAGTCCGCGCCGTGAGGCCTGGCCGGCTGCGTAGGCAATGCCCATTTCCGCAAATCGTGGATCCATGATGTTTTCGCAGTGACCCGGACTGTCGAGCCAGCCTTGTACGACTTCCTCCGCGGACTTGGGTCCATAGGCGATGTTCTCGCCGACCAATTTTTCCTGATACCCGACGGCGCGTACCCGATCGGCCGGCGAGCGCCCCAGGAGATCTTCGTGTTCGAAATAATTGTGCCTGGCCATGTCGTCGGCGTGTCCGAAGGCGACACCCGCGAGCGTCTGGGAGAGCTTGACCGGCGGCGCAGGGGCGAAAGAGCGGTCGCCGCAGCGCGCGCCACGGGCGCGAACTTCGTTGACCAGTTGTAAGGCGCGGGTGGCCTGGACCGGTGCCTGTGCGCTCGCCGGCGCCACGTGGAATGAGCCCAGGACCAGCCAGCTGTCCGCACCGCGTTGATGCAGCCCGACATCGCGAAAGGCCGGATTTGTCACGGTGCGGCAGTCGGATTTCCTAAGCAGTTGAACGGCCGCCGTCTCGGGTCCCCTGATGTGCAAACCGGCGGTCGATTCGGCGTCGTAACCGCTCAATTGCGCCGCCGATGTGAGCGAGCGTCCATTGGCCCACTGTTCAGCGGCTCGATCCAGCGAGGCGATGTGTCGAAGCGGGCGAGCAGGGGGCAAAATGCCGCCGCACCCACCCTCGCGCAGCAATTGCAGCGCGGAAACCGGGTCGGCCTGCGAGCTGAATGCGGCTGTCAGGGCTCCGATGAGCACCCAAATGCGCCCGTACTTGAGAAATAGCGCGTCCACGGTAGGGAGCAACGCGAGAGACGCGGAACGGATGACGCAGAAAGGCGGTACCCGCTCACAGAATCTCGCTTAAACTTAGAGGCGCGATGACGATCCGACAATATCTGGTACGGCGCAATGACCGCTACGCGATACTGGCCGTTGTTTTTCTCCTCGCCGTGGGCATCGCCGCGGGATATGCGCCGCGAATTCTCGCCATTCGAATCGTATTTGCAATCCTTGTCGGCGTCATGTTGCTGGCCGGGTTCTGGAGTCTGTTTGAAATTCCCTGCCCCAATTGCGGCACGCCGATGGGGCGCGTCGGCTTTTGGGTTAGCTTGGGTGGTGCGGCCCGGGGATTTGCGCACTGTCCGCACTGTCAAATCAGTGTCGATGCAGAGGTGCCCGTCCGTTCAGTTACAAAGCAAGGGAGTCAGTGAATGAAAATGCTCATCGGAGTGTTGGGGGGCGCGCTCTTTCTCTGCGCAGCGAACGGTGCATGGGGCAACGCCGCATGCGAGAAATGCACGCACGAAATGCAGGTGCAGTATCGAACGTGCCTGCGCACAAAGGATCAGGCCACCTGCAGCAAGGAAGAGCAGGCTGCGGCGCAGGCGTGCCTGGTGATTTGCAATCCGAAGAGCTCTGATCCGAGCGAGCGCACACCGTCAAGTTCTTCTTAAACAGGATATTTCGTCGCGTTGATGTCTTCGGCCAGGTGCAGTGCGGTCCGTGCCAGATGCTTGCGCAATTGCTCCCCGCGCAGATCCGCCTCGCTGTGCGGCAACTTGAGCCGCCGGGTTTGCGTGCCGCAAGTAACGACGATGTGTCCTGAATTCTGATCCCAGGTCCACGTGCAAAGTGGATTGCCCTTGTCGTCAGACCAGCCTCCGGCGAGATCGGCCGAATGGGTGAAATTATGAGTCACTGCCATACAACTATTAGTCCCGTGATTGAGGCGCTAGATCACGGGGGCAGTCTACAACGATAAGGCGGCGTGCCTAAAGGGGCCCCCGCCACAAGGACGACTCCGGCTCTTACCCCTGTTTGAGGTGAATCGAGCCATCCCCGGTGTGGATGGTGAGCGTCGAGCCGCCGCCGTTCATTTTGCCGCGCAGCCGCGATTTGCTCATGACACCTTCCACCGTGACGGGGATATCGGAGGTGATGCGTCCGTCGCCTGAACTGGCCTCCAGATTGGCGGGTAGATCAGCGGGCAGGGCCACCTCGATACTGCCGTCGCCCGAGACGATGCTCCAGCTCGAATCCAATTTCGAGCCACGCAGTACGTCGACGTCGACGCTGCCATCGCCGCTCTTGGCGCTCAGCACATCAAACCGTCCCGAGAGACGGATGCGGCCATCGCCGGAAGAGGCATCGCACTTGCCATCCAGATCGCTGGCTTCGATGGAGCCGTCGCCGGTATGCAGGCGGACCGCGCCCTTCAGGGAACCCACGGTGAGCGCGCCGTCGCCGCTATGCAGGTCAATGGTGCCCGATACGTCGTTGGCCTTGATGGACCCATCGCCGGTTCTGATTTGAAGATCCGCATCCTTTGGCATGCGAACTTCGATATGCAGTCTGCGCATCATCCCGAACGAGATATGGAAAGGATGAGGAATCCGTGCGACAAGCTCGACCTCGTCTCCGTGCTGGCTGGAATCGATGCGCAAGGACTTGTCCAGCGTGTAGCCCTGATATTCAACGCGAAATTCGACGTCCTTGGTGTCGCCGGTGGTGACATTGACGCTGCCATCGTCGGTTTCGACCCGCACGGTGGCGCGGTTCGAAACGGTATAAGTCTTGGCGTAGTCGTCCGCGTGCGCGGTGACGGCGTACAGCCCGGTGCAAGAAAGCGCCATGACAATCAGCGCAGATCGATGGAAGTGTTGATTTGAAGGAGTCATGCCAAAGCTCTCCCGAGGTTGCCTATAAAATTGGCGGCGCCGCGAGGGTGCATAGGGTGCATCCGCGCATCACGACTCGCGTGAACACAAAACCCGGTTGGGCGGGAAAAGTTGCATCGAGGTCGAATCCGATTCGTGTTCTGCACGCACTCTTGAAGGGCTCCATAGTACCCACTCGCACGGTGACGGTGCGAATCGCCGGGTGCGCCCGCTCGAGCTATCTGAAATAAGCGGGGGATTTCAAGGGATTGCCTTGCTCTCGCTGTGTGGCATGGCGTTTGCAACAACCATTCGCGGCGGGGCGTTTGATGTCGAATAAAACAAATCGGTGCGCGGCCGCAGCGCAAGTGATCGTCAACCGGCAATGTAAGTTTAACGAGCGGAGGATCGATGGATTATTGCAACCCTGCCCTTGTCGTGGCCGCCCTGGTTGACGCGGGCAAGCGTAAAGCCGCTCTTTCCATACAGGACATTTTAGTTCGCGGCGCGCTGTCGGGAGCAATCCTCGCCATCGCAACCGAACTGGCAATCACTGCGGCACTTCAAACCGGCTCGCCGTTGGTTGGCGCGCTGATCTTCCCGGGGGGCTTTGTGATGATCGTGCTCCTCAATCTCGAACTTCTGACGGGGAGTTTCGCGGTCATGCCGATGGCCCAGATGGACGGCGCGGTCCGCTTTCAGGACACCCTGCGCAATTGGGGATGGTCATTCCTGGGTAATTTGGCGGGCAGCCTGATCTTTGCCGTCATGGTGTGGGGCACGTTGACGACGTTCGGCGCAACGCCGGCCGGCGCCGTGGGCGATCGCATTGCTGCTATCGCCGATGCCAAAACGCTCGCCTATGCGGCGCACGGCGGGGCCGGATGGGCGGCTGCGTTCACGAAGGCAATGCTCTGCAATTGGATGGTGTGCATGGGCGTCGTCATGGGCGCTGTCGCACAGTCCACGCTCTCGAAGATCGTCGCGGCTTGGATTCCGATATGCATCTTTTTCGGTTTGGGTTACGAGCATGCGGTCGTCAACATGTTCGTTATACCCGCGGGCATGATGCTGGGCGCGAAGACCACCCCCGGGTCCTGGTGGTTGTGGAACCAGATCCCCGTGACGTTGGGGAATCTCTGTGGCGGCATGTTGTTCACCGGACTGGCCCTGTACTCGACCTACCGCGGGCGCCACGCGAAGCTGCCTTCACCGATCCTGGAGAGCAGTACGGACGCATGTACCTGCGACGCCTGTCCCCGCGACGCCGTAAGTCCAGTTCGTGCCTCCCAAGGCGGATCCCTTGAGGCGGCCAACGTTTGGCATCGGTCAGTAGTTCGCCTTTGTTTGGACCAGGAATTGCACCTTGCTGATGTTGTGATCCCCCTTCAAGGGGAACGCCAGGTCGATGTGCAAGACATTGCCAAGGCCGGAACGCGTGTTGCCGAATCGCATGCCGAAACCGACGTCCTCGAGCGTGCCAGGATCGCTGTTGCCGATCACGCCCGTGCCCCAGGTGCGGCCCACATCCCCAAAGATCGCCGCCCCGAAACGCGCCAAACGAAATGGGTACCAATCGGTATAGAAGCGATCCTCAATGGTAAGCAAGCCGCGTGAGGTTCCCGACTCATAGCGCAGCGGATAGCCTCGAAGTCCCGTATCGCCTCCGATCAGCAATTGCTGATCCGGGTCCAGTGCGTGGGTGGTGGTCCCGTTCAAGAATACGAACAACAGCTGATCGGGCAGATATCGCCAGTAGTATGTCGCCGTGCTATCCACGAATAAATTGCGAACGCTGCCGCCCTCGAGCCGCGTACTGACGGTTCCGGCCAGAAACAGTTGCGTGAGGTCAGTCAGCTGATAGCCTTTCGACGCGCTGGTCGTAAACAGCAGGTCATTTTGATTTGCACCGAAGGACGTGCCCGAAAAACCGATTTCGGCGTACAGATGGGTGCCGAAGTACAAGTCTTCGGTGCGTCCAATTTGATTCTGATCGCCGGTCTTCCGGAAATCATCTTGCAATAATTCAGCGGCAATGAACGGATAAGACAAGGTGCGATTTGGCGGCAATATGCCGGCCGGCGTGCTGGTTCCGGGAACCTGCGCAAACATATTTTGATCGTAGCGCATGCCGGCATAGACCCGATGGGTCCAGCCGTCGATGAGACCGGATGACAAGCCGCCGCTGATCTCGTAGTAGTTCTCGTCGCGGCGAAACTGATCGACGATATCCCCCAAGTTGTAGCGGGAAACGGTGCGATCGAAGGTAATGGCCTTGACCGTGACCTCCCACGGAGTCTCCAGCGAATAAAACGGCTGCGCGAGGGCGAAGGTGCGTTGCGCGCCATCGCTGGCATTCACATAGGCAGCGTCGAGGGTCCACCGAGAGCCCCACACGTTGGCATCGTCGTAGCTGATTCCGTTGGTCGTGCGATCCACGTTGCTCGAATGGGAGATCGCCACGGTTTTACCGAAGCCGAGAAGATTCGAGTCGGAGAAATTGACTCCCGAGCTGTTCGTCCCGCCGGTACGAGAAAAGGACACGCCGGGACTCAATGTCCAGACATCTTTTGTGATAACCCGGACAGTAACCTTGCCGTCGGCATATTTGACCGGCACCACGCGCGCATCGTAGAGATAACTCAGCGCTCGCAGATTGCGTTCGGTTTCCGCGAGGATGCGCCCTTGGTATTTGTCGCCCGAATGAAACAACAGCTGCGCGCGGATCGTCGACTGTCTGGTGCGTATGTGCAGCTGGTCGGCAAGGTGATACAAGCCGCTATTTTCGCGCGGATCATGCTCATCGAATATCTGGCGCACATCCAATTCAATCTTGCCGATGATTGCGCCTTGCGCCTCCAGGGCCTCATCGCTGGGAACGTCAGCCGGACGCGGCTCTTGAATGGAGGTGCGCTCGGTGGAAGTGAATTTGGCCGCCTGGGCTCCGTTTGCGCACAACACCGCGAACACGATCAGGCAAGCGTTGCCGCGAAGGACGCTCCCGATCGGGCATCGGCGCACGGCGCTTTCCCCCGTCACCGGATATTTGCCGGACTGAGCAGCGCTCTGAAGTCGACGGTGTCCATCCACTTACACCCCCGCGATGTGACAGCGGATGCCCCATCGCTTATCGCAGACAGCTCCCTACTGCATGTAGAGAGCTTAACCTACAAAGCTTGCCTCATTGCCAACAACAGTCAGGTAGGGCAACGCTGCGCCCGGGTGTGAGGATGCACTGACGCCCGCTGCACGAGACGACGGCCGCGTGGAATGACTGTCAAAGCCCGCAATATTTCGGGCGGTGGTCCGTTGGCAGTCGTCGGCTCGATGCGACAAGCTCAATAAAAGCTCACCAAGGAGATGCCATGTCGATCAAAAGAAAAAGCGGCGGCGCGGCGCAATGTCAAGAAGGCCATCTCGGCGGTGAAGAGAAAGAAAACAATCAGTCACCTCTCCAAGCCCACGCGCACGGCACTAGGCAAGCGGGGAGCAAAAGTCGCAAAACAGCGCCGATCGCGCGGCAAGAATAAGCGGTGAGATCTCAGGCAATGATAGTTCACGAAAACCTCTTCGAGACGCTACTGGACCTTCGATCTCGCCCCTTCGGGGCCGGCAAAGCAACGACTCTTTACTTTGATGTGGCGCGCCCTACGGGATTACTCGGCGCTTCGCGCCTCGCCCCTTCGGGGCCGCCGTCGGCCAGGCCTCCGGCGTTCAAATCGCCCTGTCGGGCGATTTGTGTTTTTCGACTTGCGTGAAGCCGCCGCGTTTTGTCAATCTTTATTCTGGAGCACTGCGCGCAGAAATACTCCGTCCGATCGTCGAACTGAAAATGATTCCGGTGAAACGACTCGAGTTTGCCGTCTCTCAACCAGCTTCGATAGAATCGGTATACGTCGGATCATGCGCGATGCAAAACGGCGGCCGCGCATATAAATGGACTTCCGTTGATAGGGTGGCCCAGCACCAAATACCGTCGATGATCCAAGCAGCCCCATAAGCGTCTGGGCCGTGAAGAACACCAGATGTGGCTCGTCGGGGCCATTCAACGGAAAGATGCCGGGCACATCGTTCGGAACCTCGATGATGACGATGCCATCAG
The DNA here is from genome assembly GCA_963721095.1 of uncultured Gammaproteobacteria bacterium. Classification (GTDB taxonomy): domain Bacteria; phylum Pseudomonadota; class Gammaproteobacteria; order Steroidobacterales; family Steroidobacteraceae; genus Bog-1198. Next base: position 156,238 of record CAVRHU010000010.1, read on the forward strand.
GTGCTAACGCATCCAGCGCGGATCGGATCAGTCTCTTTGGGTCGTTGAAATGCTCGAGAACGTGAGAGAGGATCACGACATCGTAGATACCCTCAGACAGCGCTGCCCGATGTATGCCTTCGGGAAGCGTTACGGTTTCATCCAACTCATCTGCGAATAACAGCGCAGCTGGATAGAGTTCCTTTACCGCGCAGGCCGCGAACGGCTGTACATGGACGCCCCCACTTTGCCAAGCTTTCAGTTCGTGAGAACTTACAGGATCAGATTGCACCAGTACATTCGGACTTTTGCTGCGGCTTGCGCCGCTGTCCCTGATGGGTTTTGCTGATCGACTCCCTATAGCTTTCTCGCACTCGAAGTGCTGCAGCCGTTCTGGGTTTGGTCAACCACGGTCTAACCTGTTTTGCCATCACTGCGTGATCGCTTGAGCAATCGGTGGTGTGTTCTCCTATGCTGCCGTTGTTGTCAGCAACGCTGCGGATTATGCGGCCATGCGCGTCGGCACATAGTCGGCTTTAAATTCGCGCCCATGGGCGAGTATCGCCCACACGGTGCGTACGTTCTTGTTGGCCAAAGCCACCGCAGCAATATTCGGATGCCGACGGTTGAGCAGATTAGTCAACCATCCATTGGTGTTATCGACCTTGTTCTTTGCCGCCAGGATGGCCGAGCGCGCCCCGTGGATCAGCAGCGTGCGTAAGTACGCATCGCCACGCTTACTCATCCCGAGCAACGTTGGCTTGCCGCCGCTGGAGCTTTGGCGCGGAACCAGGCCCAACCAGGCGGAGACTTGGCGGCCGTTGTCAAAGCTGTGCGCATCCGCGATCGATGCGACCAGTGCGCTAGCAGCCAGCGGGCCGATGCCCGGGATCTTCTCGAGCTTACGGCTGAGCTCGCTACTGCGATGCCAGGCGATAATCTCCTTCTCGAACTCCTTCACTTGCCGATCCAGCTCCTTCAGATGCTCAGTCAAGCGATCGATCAAGTAGCGAAACGGCACCGGTAGTTCATTGCTCGCATCCTCGAGCAGCTCCGGCACCCGCTTAGCCACGTTGTAGATACCTTGAGGAATCACCAACCCAAATTCACCAAGCAGCCCGCGGATCTGATTGGCCTGTGCGGTGCGGGCCTTTACAAATCCCTGGCGCACCCGATGCACCGATAAAATTGCCTGCTGCTCAATACTCTTGATCGGCACGAAGCGCATATTCGGCCGGCCCACCGCCTCACAGATCGCCTCGGCATCGGCCACATCATTTTTGTTAGTTTTCACGTAAGGCTTAACAAACTGCGGCGCAATAAGCCGTACCGTATGTCCAAAGCGCAGCAACGTCCGTGCCCAGTGATGCGCACTAGCGCAGGCCTCCATCCCAATCACGCACGGCGGCAGATTTGCAAAAAATAACGCTACTTGTGCGCGCCGTAGTTGTTTGCAAAGCACCGCCTTACCCCGTTCGTCGATCCCATGCACTTGGAACACGTTCTTCGCCAAATCAATCCCGACCGTTGTAATCTTCATGGTGGACGCTCCTATCCTTTTAAGTGGTTGCTCGACACATCCACTCTGGCACGTTGATGCCGTTTAGGGTGGGGGCGTCCATCCCATTGCTTCAAGGCGCTGATTTCGTGAGGTGCAGTGTCCGGTGGCCGGATGTCGTCTCTGGTATCAACCTGGATGAAAGCCGCAGACGTCTTGGACGCTCAGGAGGAAATCATCCTCGCGGGCGATGTCCGCTGCTTTGCCAACCACCTGCCGCCTGTGCTCACCGACCGGCAAAAATTGGCAGGGCAATTCATCGGATTTGTCAGAAAGCAGCGAGGAATCGAACGAGACGGGCCTGGGCGCGGGCTACCTAGGGACCCGGAGCTGACGCGGTAGGTCGGCAGCATCTGAAGTGCATGAGGGCATTTCGCATCGGCGCAGCGCTCTTCACACGCCTACCGTTTGGTGGCGGCAGCGGGCTGAACCAGCTTGTCGGCAAGCCAGAGCTTGATCAGCGACTGCCGCGTCACGCCGAGTCGGCGCGCTTCACGGTCGAGCGAATCCACCATCCAAGCGGGGAAATCGACGTTGACCCGCTTCGCATCGGTGCCAATACGCCGAGCTTTGTTGAGATCAAGGTGTTCCACGATCTTCTCACCGGCATCAAATTTGCGATCAAAGGTCTTCGCTTTCATATATCGCCACCTCATCATCCCGTGATCGCCTCACGGAAATTAGTCGAATGTTGTCGCCGCGCCGGGTGATGATCGCGGACCAATGCTTCTCGTCGATCTTCCCGATCAGCAACCAACGGGGTTCATCCGTAGTGCGAGCAGGAATTTCCACCAAACCAGCGTCAGCGCAAAGCCTCTGAGCCGCTTCGAAATCAATGCCGTGTTTACGCTGGTTCTCGGCGCTCTTGCCCGGGTCGTATTCGAAACCCATGACGCCTCACCGACACCAGTATAATTAAGGTATAGTTATTATACCTATTGCCGGTGAGTTCACCAACTCCGCTGTTCCTCAACCTACGCCTCCAGTTCCTCGGACCAGCAATGTTTGGTCGGCAGTGCAGTCGTCAGTGGGGGCGAATGGAATCTGCTCACCGCCCCGATGCCGGCACCTTCGATGCGCGACTGCTCCCGGTCAAGAAAGTGACTCGATCCCGAAGAGCGTCGCGGCGTTCGTTGCGGCCACTAGATGCTCGAAATAGTGGACAAAAAGTGGACATGGAGGCATCCTCTTTTTGTAAGTCGTTGATTATTGGCGCTCCCTACGGGATTACTCGGCGCTTCGCGCCTCGCTCCTTCGGGGCCGCCGTCGGCAAGGCCTCCGGCTTTCAAATCGCCCTGTCGGTCGATTTGTCGAACCCGCACGGGTTCTCATCTCGTAAGACAAATCAAAGCAAAAGGCCAGTGATGAACCGGCCTTTTGCTTTGATGTGGCGCTCCCTACGGGATTCGAACCCGTGTTACAGCCTTGAGAGGGCCGTGTCCTAGGCCTCTAGACGAAGGGAGCGGACTGGCGGATCTTTGGGCCTTTGACCCTTTAGAGGGCTGGTAGTATACGGGCCAATTTTTTGGACTCAAGCGGAACCCCCCTTTTTGAACTCATCGCCGACGCCACTTCCTCCCGTAGTCATTCCTCGATCTGAGCATTCGATATCGCGTGCGGACATTTCGCCGAACGCGCTCAAGGTGCTTTATCGGCTTAAAGAAGCGGGCTATCAGGGCTTTTTGGTCGGCGGCGCCGTGCGCGATTTGCTGCTGGGCTTGCGGCCCAAAGACTTCGATGTGGCGACCGATGCGTTGCCCGAAGAGGTGCGGCGGTTGTTTCGCAATTGCCGGCTGATCGGGCGCCGATTTCGCCTGGCGCACGTCTTCTTCGGCAATGAGATCATCGAAGTGGCGACGTTTCGCGCGGCGGCGGCTCCAGAGCGCGAAGACGCCGACGATTTAGACCCGGAGGGCGGCGCGGATGGCGCAGCGGAAGGCGGTGCGGGTGCAGAGTCGCGGGCCGATGAGCCCGCGGAATTTTCGCCTCCGGCCGATTCTGAGCATCGTGCCTTCGATCCGCGCGGCCGCATTCTTCGCGACAACATTTACGGCACCATCGAAGAAGACGTATGGCGGCGCGATTTCGCGGCGAACGGGTTGTACTACAACATCGAGGATTTCTCGATCTGGGATTTTGTCGACGGCGTCAACGATGTCAAGGCGCGCCGCCTGAAGATGATCGGCGATCCGGAGACTCGATATCGCGAGGATCCGGTGCGCATGCTACGTGCCGTGCGCTTCGCGGCCAAACTCGATTTTTCGATCGACGCGAACACGGAAAGTCCGATCCGCCGGCTCGCTTATTTGTTGGACGGAGTGCCGCCGGCGCGGCTGTTCGATGAAGTCTTGAAGTTGTTTCTCTCGGGATTCGGTGCGAAGGCCTACGAACTGCTGCAGCAGTACGGATTGTTCGAACACCTGTTTCCCCAATCCGCCGAAGCCTTCGCGCTCCCGCCGTACGCCTACGCCGCGGACATGCTCAAAATGGGTCTCGCCAACACCGATGCGCGCATCGCGGCTGACAAGCCGGTTACACCGACATTTCTATTTGCGGTCCTGCTCTGGAGCGCGGTGCTGCGCGAACTGAACGAGCGGCAGGCAGGCCCAGCGCCGGATCTTGCGCTGCTGATGCAGGTCTGCGACAGCGTACTCAAGGTGCAGCAATCGCGCGTGTCCATTCCGCGCCGCTTCTCTATCCCCATGCGCGAGCTGTTGATGCTGCAGCCCCGCTTCAACCGCCGCAGCGGCGTCAAATCCTTGAGTCTGCTGCAGCATCCGCGTTTTCGCGCGGCCTTTGACTTTCTGTTGCTGCGCGCACAAGCGGGGGTCGCCGACCCGGAGCTGGCGAAATGGTGGACCGATATTCAAGTGCTGCCGCAAGAAGAGCGGGTGGCGCTGGTGCAGGCGCGACCGCCTGAAGCCACAGCGGAAGGAGCGCCAGCGCCCGGCCGGCGGCGGCGGCGCCGTCGACGCGGCGGAGCGGCGCGCAGTTAAGGATGGGTATGCTCTGGCGCCCCGCGTACGTGGCGATCGGCAGCAACATCGAATCCCCGCGCGAGCGGGTGCTCGAGGCGATGCAGCGGCTGGAAAAATTGGGCGCGGCCGATACGCTGCTGCGTTCGCATCTTTATCTCTCTCGCCCCATGGGTCCCCAGGATCAGCCGGATTTCGTCAACGCCGCCGCGGGACTGCTCACGCAGGACACGCCGCAGGAAATGCTGGCGAACCTTCTCGAGATCGAACGCAGCATGGGACGCACTCAGCGTGAACGCTGGGGGCCTCGCGTGATTGACTTGGACCTGGTGTGGATGGTGGACGCGGCGGTGGATGAACCGGGTCTCAAGGTGCCGCACCCCGGAGTGTCGAGCCGCAACTTCGTCCTGTATCCTCTGGCGGATATTGCCCCGACGATCAAGATTGCAGGGATGGGCACGGTGCTCGAAATGAAGCGCAGCGTGGGCGGCGACGGGATTTCGGTCTTGGAATAACAAGAGTCTTCAATGCCAGTTGCAGTACCGCATCGTTTTATTGTTGTCGAGGGGCCGATCGGCGTCGGCAAGACCAGCTTGGCGCGCCGCTTGAGCCAATCGCTCGGCGGTCAGCTCGTGCTGGAGCAGGCCGATCAGAATCCTTTCCTCGAGCGCTTCTACAAGAATCCGCGCGCGGCCGCCTTTCAGACTCAGTTGTTCTTCCTGTTTCAGCGGGCGCGTCAATTGGAAGATGTTCGCCAAGAGGACCTGTTCGGTACGGTGAGGGTCGCGGATTATTTATTGGAGAAAGATCGCTTGTTTGCGCGCGTGACGTTGGACGATGCGGAATACGCGCTTTACGAAAGAGTTTACGAACGCGTGGTGGTCGATGCACCCAAGCCGGATCTAGTCGTCTACCTTCAGGCACCCGTGGACGTGCTGCTCGATCGCATCAACAAGCGCGGCATCCGTTATGAGCAGCATATCGAGCGCGCCTATCTCGAGAAACTCACGCAGGCCTACGCGCGGTTCTTCCACAGCTATGACGCGTCGCCCTTGTTGATCGTCAACTCGGCGGCCATCGATCCGGTCAGCAGCGAAAAGGACTACGCGCTGCTGTTCGCCGAAATCACCAAGGCGCGGCGCGGCCGGCATTTCTTCAATCCCGCGGGAAGCTCGTTGCTGCCGGCAGGCTAGGCGGTATTCCCCGCGAGCTGGACGGTATTCCCCCGGGCTAGGTGGTATGCGCCGCGAGCTGGGCGGTAGCGGCTCGTTGCTGTGCCAGCGCCCATTGAACGTGTTCGCGCACCAGCGCGGATGGATGCTGCTCGCGGGCAGCGAGTGCGGCAATCACGGCGGCCGAGGCGGGCGCGTTCCCCAACGCAATGGCGACATTGCGCAGCCAGCGCTCGTGGCCGATGCGCCGGATCGCACTGCCGCGGGTCCTTTCTTCAAAATCCGCTTCGCTCCAGGCGAATAGATCGATCAGCTGCGCATGATCCAATCCATGTCGGGCCGCGAAATCCTTCTCGGCCGCGGGCCGCGCGAACTTGTTCCAAGGACAGACCAGCTGACAGTCATCGCAGCCATAGATGCGATTGCCGATGGCACGACGGAATTCTTCAGGAATGCTGCCGGCAAGCTCAATGGTCAAGTAGGAGATGCAGCGGCGCGCATCGAGCCGGTAGGGCGCGACGATGGCGCCCGTCGGACAGGCGGGCAAGCAGGCGCTGCACGAGCCGCAGTGCGCCGTGCTCGGCTCGTCCGGCGGCAATTCGAAGTCGACAAAAATCTCCCCGAGAAAAAAATATGAGCCGGCGTTGCGGTCGATCAAGTTGGTGTGTTTGCCGATCCAACCCAACCCGGCATTGCGAGCCAGGGCCTTCTCCAATACCGGGGCGCTGTCGGTAAACACCCTGTAGCCGAAAGGTCCGACCGCGCCCTGAATACGGTCGCAAAGTTTTTGCAGCCGCGTGCGCAGCAGCTTGTGATAGTCGCGTCCCAGGGCGTAGCGGGATATGTAGCCGGCGCTGGCGTCGGCCAAAGTGGCTGAGGCGTCCGCGGCTTCCTGCGGCCAATAGTCCATGCGCACGCTGATACAGCTGACTGTTCCGGGAATCAGTTCCGATGGCCGCGTGCGCTTGCTGCCATGGCGCGACATGTAGCCCATCTCGCCGTTGAACCCTGCGCGCAGCCACTCGAGAAAATGAGCCTCATCCGCCGGAAGATCGATGGCGCCGATCCCTACGCCCGTAAAGCCCAGTTCCGCCGCCCACGCTCGTATCGATGACAGGAGATTCGCCGGTGCGGGCGGGGCAGGGAGTGCGGAGGCAGTCATACGCCCCCGTATAATAATCCGATGCCGCACGCGCCCTTAAGTTTTGACCTACCTGACAGCGGCGCGACCGAGAGCTTGGGTCGGGCCCTTGCCAAGGCGTTTCCTGGCGCGGGCTCCGGAGCGATCGTTCACTTGCGGGGCGAGTTGGGCAGCGGCAAAACCACCTGCGCGCGCAGCCTGCTTCATGCGCTCGGCGTCACGGCGCCGGTACGAAGTCCGACTTACACGCTGGTCGATACCTACAGCGTCGCGGACCTGATCTTGGTGCACGTTGATCTGTATCGGGTGCAATCCACGACCGAGGTCGAGGAACTCGGGTTGCGCGATATGGTGGGCCCTGGATATCTCATGTTGATCGAGTGGCCGGAGAAAGGCGGTGGCGCGGTTCCGCCATCGGACCTGATCGTGCAGCTGACTTACCGAGGCGATGCCCGCGCGGCGGTGCTCGGCGTCGGGAGCGAGATCGGGAAAGCGTGGCTGACGAAGCTAGCAATCGACAGCAGCTTAGCGCCCTATGTATCTAATTTAACTTGAAAAAAGAGCGGATTCAGCGTTAACTTATTGCCATGAATCGACTGCTCTGTCAGTGGGCCGGCGGATTATTGCTGGCAACGCTTTTGCTGCAGCCCGCCGGCGCCGTCGATGTTCGTGCCATTCGGCTGTGGGCAGGACCCGATAGCACACGGGTCGTAGTCGATCTTTCCGGAACCGCGCAGCACAGTTTGCTTCTGTTGCACAATCCAGAGCGCGTCGTTCTCGACGTCTCGGGCGCGCACCTCGCCAAGTCTTTGCGCCGCGCGCCTCCCGGCACGGGCGACATCAGAGATGTGCGCATGTCGCATAGCCCGGCGGGTAATTTTCGCTTGGTGCTCGATCTTGCCCGGCCGATTCAAGCCAAGAGTTTTTTGAGCAAGCCGAACGCGCACTACGGCTATCGCCTGGTCGTCGATCTTGGCGGCGCCGCCCATCGCGTCGACAAGCCTGTCGCAGTGAAGCGCGCACCCTCGGATGCGCGCGATCTAATCATCGCGGTCGACGCCGGTCACGGCGGCGAGGACCCCGGTGCCATCGGCAAGAACGGTACGCGCGAGAAGGACGTCGTCTTGGCGATTGCGCGTGAACTGGCGGCCAAGATCAACGCCGAAGCGGGAATGAAGGCCGTGCTCACCCGCGGCGGCGATTACTTCGTGCCGCTGCGCGATCGGATGCGCCGCGCACGCGCGCAGCAGGCCGATTTGTTCGTGTCGATCCACGCCGATTCCATACGCGATCGCAGCATCGACGGGTCCTCGGTGTACATCCTGTCGCAGCGGGGCGCGACCGACGAAGCTTCGCGATGGCTTGCCGAACGTGAGAACGCCTCGGACTTGATTGGCGGCGTGTCCTTGGACGACAAGGGCGATGTGCTGGCCTCCGTGCTGCTCGATCTGTCGCAATCGGCGTCGTTGAACGCGAGCCAAGTGGCGGCCGAACGGGTACTGCACGAATTGACTCTGGCCGGCGAGGTTCGCAAGCACGAGGTGCAACAGGCGCGCTTTGTGGTGCTGAAGTCTCCTGACATTCCTTCGATGTTGGTTGAAACAGCCTATATTTCGAATCCGCAGGAGGAGTTGCGGTTGCGCACCGCGGCGCATCAGGCCAAGCTCGCCGCGGCGATTCATCAGGGCGTCCACGATTATTTCTATGCGAACCCCCCGATGGGGACGCGGATTGCGCAGCTTGCAGCCGCCGGTTCCGGCAGGCCGGTGCTCGCCACGGCCGGAAGTGGCGGCGGCGCAGGCGAGTAGGCGGCTTCAAGACTTCTGGTCCGCGCGCCGTTAACGCGCCCTCATTCTCCCAGGCTTGTGCGAAAATGCGCGACCCGAGGTCGCCATTGCCCATTCAATTACTGTCCGATTCGCTCATCAATCAAATCGCCGCCGGCGAGGTGATCGAGCGTCCCGCTTCCGTGGTCAAGGAGTTGGTCGAAAACGCCTTGGATGCGGGCGCCCGGCGCGTCGAAGTTGAACTGGAGCGAGGTGGCTTGGGACTCATCCGCGTTTCAGACGACGGCGCCGGTATCGAGGCGTCGGACTTAACGCTGGCGCTGGCAAGGCATGCCACCAGTAAGATTGCCTCGCAGGCGGACCTCGAGAACGTCGCGACTCTGGGATTTCGCGGTGAAGCGCTGCCGAGCATCGCGTCCGTCTCGCGCTTGTCCTTGGCATCGCGCACGGCACAGGCCGCGCATGCATGGGTCATCGATGCGCGCGAGGGCGAGCTCAGTGCCCCGGCACCGGCCTCACACGGCTTGGGAACGCGCGTCGAGGTTCGGGATTTGTTCTTCAATGTCCCCGCACGGCGCAAGTTCTTGCGCACCGAGAACACCGAATACCAACACACCGTGCGCATGCTGGAGCGCATGGCGCTGTCGCGCTTCGATGTGGCGTTTGCGCTCATCCACAACGGTCGAAATGTGTGGAGTCTGCCCGCCGCGCACACCGGTGAACTCAGACTCGAGCGGGTGGCCAGGATTTGCGGCGAGGAATTCGCGGCGCATGTCATCGAACTGCGCCATGAGACTGAATCTTTGCGGCTCGAAGGGTGGTTGGCGCTGCCGACCTTTTCCCGCAGCCAGGCGGACCTGCAATTCGCCTATGTGAATGGACGTTTTGTGCGCGACAAGCTCCTGGTGGGCGCGGCGCGCCTGGCCTATCGGGATGTGCTATTCCACGGCCGGTTTTGCGCCTATGTGCTGTTTCTGCACCTGGATCCGAGCCAGGTGGATGTCAATGCACATCCGCAAAAGCTGGAAGTGCGGTTTCGCGATTCGCGCCGCATCCATGACTTCGTGTTTCGCACCCTGGAAAAAATCCTGGCTGATACCCGGCCGTCTGCCGAGTCGGCCGGCAGCGCGCCGGCGGACTGGCTCACCGGCGCCTCACACCTCGCCAACGATTCGCGCTTCGCCGGTGCGTCGCACTTCGCCGGCGCGTCGCACTTCGCCGCCGCTCCCCACCAGGCGCACTTTGCCCTGCCGGAAGCGCCGCGGCGCGCCTCTACCGACGCGTACCGCTCCTATTTGGGCGGGGCGACCGTTCAGGTACGGGATGAGCCGCTGGAGCAGGGCCTCTTGAATGGCGCGGCCCCCCACGCTACCTCCGCTCCGTTGGGCTATGCCATCGCGCAACTCCATGGCGTGTATATATTGGCGCAGTCCGCCGACGGCATGGTGCTCGTGGATATGCACGCCGCGCACGAGCGAATCATGTACGAAGGAATGAAGAAGCTGCTGGCCGGCCACACCTCGCAGCAGCAACTCTTGATGCCCGAGGTGCTGCATGTGACGCCCGCGCAAGCCGACATGGCGGACGAGCATGCCCAAGAGTTTTTGGCCTTGGGCTTCGACGTTGCGCGCTTAGGACCCGACCAGCTGGCCCTGCGGGCGATTCCCACGCTGCTCGCGGGCCGGGATCCGGCCGGCATCGTGCGCGATGTGCTCTCGGATTTGCTGGAATTCGGACACTCGCGCCGCGTCGAGGAGTCCATCAATCATCTTCTGGCGACCATGGCGTGCCATGCCGCCGTACGCGCGCAGCGAGTGTTGAGCGTGCCGGAAATGAATGCGCTGCTGCGTGAAATGGAGGGAACCGAGCGCGCCGATCAATGCAATCACGGCCGTCCAACCTGGGTGCGGTTGTCGATGGGCGAGCTGGATCGCTTGTTTCTGCGCGGACGGTGAGCGAGGCGAAGCCGACGCGCTCGGCGGTGTTGTTGATGGGACCGACGGGTTCGGGCAAATCGGACCTGGCGGTACGGCTTGCCGATCGCCTGCCGTTCGAGATCATCACGGTCGATTCGGCTCAAGTTTACCGCGGTATGGACATCGGTACCGCAAAGCCCTCTTTGCGCACGCGCGAGCGCATCCCGCATCACTTGATCGATATCCGCGACCCGGCCGAGCGATATTCCGTGGGTGAATTTCTGCTCGACGTACGCCGCGCGATGCTCGAGGTCTGGTCGCGCGGCCATCAACCCCTGCTGGTCGGCGGCACGATGATGTACTTCCACGCTCTGACGTCCGGAATTGCGGACCTGCCGGAGGCGAACATCGAGGTGCGGGCCGAAATCGACAAGCGGGCAGCGCAGGTGGGATGGGCGGCGGTTCATCAGGAACTGGCCGCCGTGGATCCGGTGGCGGCGGCGCGCATTCACAACAATGATCCACAGCGTATCCAGCGGGCGCTCGAGGTCCATCGACTGACCGGGGAAACCATCACAAAACTGCAACAGGCGCGTGTGTCGGTGTTTGCCGACGTAAATGTCATGGAATTTGCTCTTGCCCCCCTTGAACGCGGCGAGTTACACACCAAGATCGAACTGCGGTTCAAGGCAATGCTTGAGGCCGGTTTCGTCGAGGAAGTAAGGAGCTTGTACGAAAGAGGCGACTTGAGCGCGGAACATCCATCCATGCGTGCGGTCGGATATCGACAACTGTGGCGATATTTGGCGGGACAATGCGCGTTGAATGAAGCCGAAAATCAGGCTATTGCGGCGACGCGACAACTCGCGAAACGGCAATTGACCTGGCTGCGTCGGCGTGCAAATGCGCGGTGGTTGGATGCCATGCGTCCGGACGTTGCACGCGCGGTTATTGATGCACTATCCGAGGGCGGATTTGCGTAGTGGCCTTCCTTTAAACGCGGGCCATTGCGCTGTGCTAGCATTAATCGGGTATGTGCCTCGTGCCGCATGGAAGTGATACGGCAGTACAAACGACACTAAAAACAAGGAGCTTTACTCATGGCCCGTGGCCAGTCTCTGCAGGATCCATTTTTGAATGCCCTGCGCAAAGAAAGGGTGCCGGTTTCAATCTATCTCGTGAACGGCATTAAATTACAAGGACAGATCGATTCATTCGACCAGTTCGTCGTGTTGTTGAGAAACAGTGTGAGTCAGATGGTTTACAAGCATGCCATCTCCACGGTAGTGCCCGCACGCAATGTGCGATTGCCGACCGGTGAGGATGGCGAAGTGACGGAACCGGCTATCGTCGAATGAGTGGGTGGCGTTCTGCAATTATTTGAACGCCCGCAGGGCGGCGAGCGCGCCGTGTTGGTCGGCGTCGGCATCGGGCATCCCGTCGATCCGAGTGACATCGCTGAATTTGCGGCATTGGCCGCCTCTGCCGGTACCGTCAATGTCGGTACGGTGCTGGCGTCGCGCGCGCGCCCTGATCCCAAATACTTCGTGGGCTCCGGTAAGGCGGAGGAGATCCATGCCTTCGCCGAGGCGCAGCGCGCGGACCTGGTGTTGGTCGATCAAACTCTCACGCCGAGCCAGGAACGCAATCTGGAAAAACTGACCGGGCGTCGAGTATTGGATCGTAACGGTTTGATTTTGGACATCTTCGCGCAACGCGCGCGCAGTTTCGAGGGCAAGCTGCAGGTCGAACTCGCCCAGCTTTCGCATCTGGCCACACGCTTGGTCCGGGGGTGGACGCACCTTGAGCGGCAAAAAGGCGGCATCGGGTTGCGGGGTCCCGGCGAAACCCAGCTCGAAACCGACCGGCGCTTGATCGCCAAGCGCATTCGCACCCTGCGCTCGCGTTTGGAAAAGCTCGATCGACAGCGCGACACCGGCCGTCATGTACGGCGCGAGGTGCCGGTGCCCACGGTGGCGCTGGTCGGCTACACCAATGCCGGTAAATCCACGCTGTTCAATGCGCTCACCGGATCCGACAGCTTCGTCGCCGACCAGCTGTTCGCGACGCTCGATCCGACGGTGCGCCGGGTCAAATTGGCGGACGTCGGCGAGGTGGTGCTGGCCGACACGGTGGGATTCGTGCGAGCGTTGCCCCACGAACTCATCGCGGCGTTTCGCTCAACTTTGCAAGAGGCGCGCGACGCCGATCTACTGCTGCACGTCGTCGATGCCAGCGATCCCTTGCGCGATGAGCGCATCGATCAGGTACGGGAGGTGCTGAAAGGAATCGGTGCCGGCGAGATTCGCGAGTTGCTGGTGTTCAACAAGATCGACCTGAGCGGCGATCGTGCTCGAACCATCGCGGGAGCCGATGGGGTGGCGACGCAAGTGTGGGCTTCCGCCGCGACCGGCGCGGGTCTTGACGGCTTGCGCGAGGCGCTGGCGCGCGCCGTGCGTCCCAATCAAGTGCGCCGCACTTTTCACCTGCAACTGCAAGCGGCCGCCATCCGATCTGAATTGTACAAGCGCAATGCCGTGCGTGCCGAGCGGCAGTGCGAGGACGGCAGCTGGGATGTGGAGGTCGAGTTGGATTTGACCGAGGTGGCCAAATTGACGGGCGCCAAAGGCGTGGTCCTTTTGAAACCTGAGCGCGCGCTTGCGCAGCGGGTGGCTTGAGTTTTCTAGGTACGTAACGGGTCGCCTGATAGAATACTCGGCTTCTTATAAAGGCATAACTCATGGCTTGGAACGAACCCGGTGGGGAAAAGCGCAACCCGTGGAACAAACCGCAGCAATCGCAAAACGATTTGGACGATGTGCTGCGCAATTTTCAGCGCCGCCTGAGCGCGCTGTTCGGGCGCGGCGGCGGCGGGGGTGGTCTCGGCGGCGGTCAGAGTTCTCCAGGCCTCGGCAAGGGTTTCAGCAGCATCGTGGTGCTGATCGCGGCGGTTTGGGTCGGCAGCGGCCTGTACCGGGTCGACGCGCAGGAGCGCGCCGTCATTCTGCGCTTTGGCAAGTACGTGCAAACCACGGGACCCGGGTATAACTGGCACCTGCCCTGGCCCATCGAGCAGAAGCGCATCGTCAACGTCTCGCAGCAGTCGAGCATCACGGACGATGCGCGCATGTTGACCGCCGACACGAATTTGGTCGAGGTCAAATCGGCGGTGCAGTACACCAAGCCGGATCCCCGCAAGTACCTCTTCAAGGTCAACAATGTGGAAGAGACGCTGGTGCAGGTGAGCGAGAGCGCCATGCGCGAGGCGGTCGGGCAGGCCTCGATCGACAAGGCGCTCGCCTTCGATCCGTCGATCACCGACCGGGCCAAGAAGCTGCTGCAAAAGACGCTCGATAATTACGACCTGGGCGTCAACATCATCAGCGTCCAATTGAACGACGTCGTCGTTCCCGAACCGGTCCAAGATGCGCAGCGCGACGCCATCAAGGCGGACAAGGATCGCCAGCGCTATCAGCAGGACGCGGAAACCTATCGCAATGACTTGGTGCCGCGCGCGCGGGGTACGGCCGCGAAGAATATTCTCGACGCCGAGGCCTATCGGCTCCAGGTGGTGGCCCTGGCGCAGGGCGAGACCTCGCGGTTCGATCAGATTCTGAGCCAGTACGAGCATGCGCCGGGCGTTACCCGCGAGCGCATGTATCTCGAGGCCATGGAAAACGTGTACAAGAATTCGCGCAAGGTGATCGTCGACACCAAGCCCGGCGGCAATAGCATGTTCTACCTGCCGCTGGACAAATTGATTTCCTCCGGGGCGCAGTCGAGCTCCAATTCGAGCGACATGAGCACGGCGCCCTCGCCGCGGTTGCCGGAGATCCAGGTGACGCCGGTGGAAGATCCCTCACGCGCACGCGGGGGGCGCTGATGCAAAACCGACTGCTGTATGTCTTGTTGGCGCTCGTGGCGGTGATATTGATCGTGCGCGCCAGCGTCTTTACGGTGAGCGAGGGACAACTCGCCATCAAGTCCATCGGCGGCGAGATCGTCGATTCGAACTACCAGCCCGGGCTGCATTTCAAGATTCCGCTGGTCAATGAAGTGAGCCGCTACGATGCGCGGATCCTGACGCAAATGTATCCCTCGGAGCACTTTCTGACGCGCGAACAGGAACAGCTCAATGTGGATTTCTACGTCAAATGGCGGATTCAGAATTTGCGCCGCTACTATGAGAGCACCGGCGGCACCGAGGATGTTGCCAACGCGCGCTTGGGCGAAACCGTCAAGGACAGCATCAAGAGTGTCGTCACGCAGCGCACCTTGCAGCAGGTGATCACCGCCGAGCGCGCGGAATTCACCGATGCCATGATGAAGACGGCGCGGCCTCTGGCCGAGCAGCTCGGCATCGAATTGGTGGATGTGCGCATCACGAAGATCGATCTGCCGCAGCAGGTACAGGATTCGGTATTCGATCGCATGCGATCGACCTTCAAGGCACAGGCGGCCAAGTTGCGCGCCGAAGGCGTGGAGGCTGCGCAGAAAATCCGTGCGGAGGCGGACAAGCAGCAAACCGAAATTCTCGCGGACGCCGCACGGCAGGCCGCGCAGACCCGCGGACAGGGCGATGCCTCCGCGAGCGAAATCTACGCCAAGTCCTATTCCAAGAACGCGGAGTTCTACAGTTTTTATCGCAGCATACAATCCTATCGGGAGGCCATTGGTACGCAGGGCGATATGTTGGTGATCGCGCCCGACAATGCGTACTTCAAGTATTTCAACAAGTCGCAGCCGCAACCCCCGCCGCGCTGAACCCGTAATTCATCATGGATATCGGCTGGACTGAATTCGCGCGCTATTTGGGTGGGGCGTTCGCTTTATACTTGGTGCTCGAAGGGGTTGTCCCCTTCGTCAATCCGGCCGCCTTTCAGCGGCTGATGTCAAAACTTGCGAAGCTCGAGCCGGCGCAGCTGCGTTGGGGAGGACTCATCAGCATGGTCGCGGGGCTGGCGCTGCTCTGGATGGCGCGCAATGGGTAAGAACCTGGTGGTGATCGGTTTGCAGTGGGGCGACGAGGGCAAGGGTAAAGTCGTCGATCTGCTGACCGATCAGGTGCAGGCGGTGGTGCGCTTTCAAGGCGGCCACAATGCCGGTCACACGCTGGTCATCGGCGGCAAGAAAACGGTTCTATCGCTGATCCCTTCCGGAATCCTGCACGCGCATGTCAAATGCCTCATCGGCAACGGTGTGGTGCTGTCGCTCGAGGCGTTTTTCAAGGAAGCGGAAATGCTGATCGGGCAGGGCGTGCCGGTATTCGAACGTCTGCGCGTGAGTCCGGCGTGCCCCTTGATCCTCTCATCGCACGTGGCGCTCGACAAGGCGCGCGAGAAGGCGCAGGGCGAGAATGCCATCGGTACCACGGGTCGCGGCATCGGACCCGCATACGAGGACAAAGTGGCGCGCCGCGCGCTGCGGGTCGCCGATTTATTTCATCGCGAGCGCTTCGCCGCGAGGCTCGGCGAAATCCTCGACTATCACAACTTCATTTTGCAGCGTTACTTCCAAACGACTCCTGTCGATTTTCAGCAGGTGTTGGAATCGAATCTGACGCTGGGCGAACGTCTGAAGCCGCTGGTGGCGGACGTCGCGGGCATCGTCGAACAACTGAGCGTCGATGGCCGCAATGTCCTGTTCGAAGGCGCGCAGGGCGCGATGCTCGATGTCGATCTGGGAACCTATCCGTACGTGACCTCATCGACGACGACCGCGGGCGGCGCTGCGTCCGGTTCGGGGATCGGCCCGCGGCGCCTCGACGAGGTGCTGGGCATCGTCAAGGCCTACGCCACGCGCGTTGGCGCGGGTCCGTTTCCGACAGAACTGCTCGATGAGACCGGCGAGTACTTGTCCCGCGTTGGCCATGAATTCGGTTCGGTTACCGGGCGGCGGCGGCGCTGCGGCTGGTTCGATGCGGTTGCGTTGCGCCGTTCCATCGTGCATAACAGCTGCTCGCTGCTGTGCGTGACCAAGCTCGACGTGCTGGACGGCTTGGACACGATTCGAGTTTGCGTGGGTTACGACTCCGGCGCGGGCATCGCGACCGCGCCGCCGCTGCTCTCGGGAGACTACGGCGCCTGCACGGCCGTGTATGAGGATCTGCCGGGCTGGAAAGAGAGCACGGTGGGGATCACGAGCTACGATGAGCTGCCGATCAATGCGCGAAAATATTTGGAGCGCCTGCAAGTTCTGGTGGGCGTGCCCATCACCATGATTTCAACCGGACCCGATCGCGAGCAGACCATCATTCGCCAGAATCCCTTCGCTTAATGCACGTCGCGTCCGTCAGCTCGAGCGAGGCGGCGCAAGCGACTTACGCCCCGGGTTTGCAGGGGTTCGTGTTTGTCTTGTTTTTCGCGTTCGGCGGCATCACCAGCTTGAATGACGTGCTGATTCCGAAGCTCAAGGAATTGTTCACCTTGAGCTATGGCGAAGTGATGTTGGTCCAGTCGGCATTTTTCGCGGCCTACTTCATTATCTCCATCCCCGCGGCGGCGCTGGTGCGCCGCATCGGCTATATGCGATCCGCGGTCACGGGACTTCTGGTGATGACAGCGGGCTGCGCGTTATTCATTCCTGCCTCATCGCAGAGCTTGTTCGGCTTGTTCCTGCTGGCCTTGTTCGTTTTGGCAGCCGGCATCACCACGGTGCAAGTCGTGGCCAATCCGCTGATTTCCATGCTGGGCAAGCCTGCTACCGCCAGCAGTCGATTGACCTTTGCGCAGGCCTTCAATTCACTGGGCACGACGATATTTCCCTACGTCGGATCGATCCTGATATTGGGCAAGTTGGCGAAAGTGGATCCGAAGTCGTTGTCGGGTACTGCACTGGATGTTTTTCGCACCACCGAAACGCGCGTCATTGTGCACACCTATGTCGGACTCGCGATCGCGTTGGCCCTGATCGCAGCGGCGGTTTGGTTGTACCGCAAGGCGTTGGTCGAAGCCTCCAGCCTCGCACACGCCGATCCTGCGCGCGTTCAACCTGTTGACGCGGCCGCGATTTGCATTTGGGACGCTGTGCATCTTTCTCTACGTCGGCGGCGAAGTGGCGATCGGCTCGCTCATCGTCAACTATCTGATGCAACCCAACACGCTGGGACTGGCCGCCGAAGCGGCCGGCAAGCACATTCAGTTTTACTGGGGCGGCGCCATGGTGGGCCGCTTCATCGGCTCCGGTGTGCTGCGGTTGTTTTCGCCCGGCAAGGTTCTGGCATGCGTTGCCGCCGCGGTGATTGCGTTGTTGACGATTTCGGCCAACACCTCCGGCGCGGTGTCGGCATGGTCGCTGCTGTCGATCGGATTGTTCAACTCCATCATGTTTCCGACCATCTTTACACTCGCGAACGAAGGTCTGGGGGCACGCGCCGCGGAGGGGTCCGGAGTCATTTGCATGGCAATCGTGGGCGGTGCCATTGTCCCCTTGGTCACCGGGAACGCGGCTGATTTATGGGGTTTGAAGTACGCCCTGGCCGTACCGGCCGCCTGCTACTGCGGCATTCTGCTGTTTGGATGGTTTGCCCGGCGGCCATTGCGGGCGAGCGCCTAGTCGATTCGGTCGCGAAGCCGCGACATGGCGATAATTTTCGCCGTGAGTAGACTAAAGGCCACCCATTCGCGGAGGCAGTCATGGCAAATATCACTCTGAAGGGCAGCGAGCGGGTCGCCATGTCCGGTGCGCGGGTCGTGGCACCGGCCGATCCGACTGAACGGCTGGAAGTGACCGTGCTGGTGCGCCGGCGCGCCGCCGACGCGCTGCGGGCTCGAGCGGCGCAACTCGCGGCGGGAAACGCCAGCGCGCCGTACTTGAGCCGGGAGGAATTCGCCGCCCGGCACGGCGCCGATGCCGCCGATCTGGCAGCGGTGCGCGCCTTCGCGGCGGCGCACGGACTCGTCGTGGTGCTCGAACATGCGGCACGTCGAACCGTCATGCTTTCAGGGACGGTGGCGCAGTTCAACACCGCCTTCAATGTTCAACTGCAGCGCATGCAGCACGACAGTTGCAGCTATCGCGGCCGTACCGGCAGCATTCAACTGCCGAGCTCCCTTCAGGACGTCGTCGAGGCGGTGCTCGGACTCGACAGCCGGCCGCAGGCTGAGGCGCACTTCCGAGTCCGACCGGCGGCGAGTGCCGCCACCTCGTTCACACCGTTGCAAGTCGCGTCTCTGTATGCTTTTCCTGCCGCCACCGGACTTGGCCAGTGCGTGGCGTTGATTGAACTGGGCGGCGGGTTTCGCCCGGCGGACCTGGACACGTATTTCAAGGGACTGGGCGTGGGCTCGCCCACGGTGACGGCCGTGTCGGTCGATCACGCGCAGAACACGCCCACCGGAGATGCAAACGGCCCGGATGGCGAGGTGATGCTCGACATCGAGGTGGTCGGCGCGATCGTGCCGCAGGCCACGATTGCGGTGTACTTCGCCCCCAACACGGACGCCGGTTTTCTCGATGCAATCACCACTGCGATTCATGACACGACCAACAAACCGTCGGTGATTTCCATCAGCTGGGGCGGGGCGGAGTCGAGCTGGACCTCGCAGGCCATGACCGCGATGGACGATGCCTTTCAGGCGGCTGCGACCTTGGGGGTAACGGTGTGCATTGCCTCGGGCGATAACGGCTCCAGCGACGGCGTGACCGATGGAGGCGATCACGTGGATTTCCCCGCTTCGAGTCCCTTCGCGCTAGGCTGCGGCGGCACCAGCCTCCAGGCAACCTCCACGGCAATCAGCGGGGAAGTCGTCTGGAATGACGGTGCGAACGGCGGCGCCAGCGGCGGCGGCATCAGCGCTTTCTTTGCGACGCCTGCTTGGCAGGCGAGTTTGAACGCCGTGACGACTCAAGGAGGACGCGATCCGGTGAGCATGCGCGGCGTGCCCGATATCGCAGGCAATGCCGATCCTGAGACCGGCTATGAGGTTTTAGTCGACGGTAGCGTCAGCGTCATCGGCGGGACGAGCGCCGTGGCACCGTTGTGGGCGGCACTGCTGACCCGGTTGAATCAAATCTCGGGCAAGCGCGCAGGATTGATCAATCCCAAGCTCTACCAGGCGCCGACGGCATTGCACGACATTACTTCGGGCAACAACGGCGACTTTGCCGCGGCCGCAGGCTGGGATGCCTGCACGGGATTAGGCAGTCCGAACGGCGCGGCGCTGCGCAACGTCATCTGAAATGGAACGATCCGCCCGTACCGAACAGGCCCAACAAGCCAATCACGATCAAGTACAGCGCGACGATGTAATTCAATAATTTTGGCATCACAAGAATGAGGATGCCGGCGATCAGCGCGACCAGCGGCGCGAGACTCAAATTAATGCTCATGGCGGACTCCCTTGCCGGGAGTCGCCCGGCGCGTCATTGAAATAATTTCAAAGCATTCTGCAGCGTGTTCCACGCTCCCCACAATAACGGAATTCCAACCACGAGCCACATGATTCCAAGTCGCGCCTTCATGATTACCTGCTCCCGGCCGGCGCCGCCGCGGGCGCTCCAGCCTGATAGTGATACTTAGAATTCACCGCACGCATCGCGAAATTGCATATAAATCCAATGAGCAACAGGGCGCACATGATGTACATGGTGATGGAATACGCCTGCGCCTTGGGGACGCCATGATCGATCTGGTAGGCGCGAATGTAATTCACCAACACCGGACCCAATACTCCGGCAGCCGACCATGCCGTCAGCAGCGCCCCGTGAATGGCGCCGACCTCCATCGTGCCGAAGACATCGCGCAAATACGCCGGCACGGTGGAAAAGCCGCCGCCGTACATGGAGATGATGATGCAGAACGCACCCACGAACAGCGGTATGGAGCCGATGTGGCCGAACGTGGGCACCAAGGAATAAAGAATGATGCCGAGTACGAAGAACACCATGTAGGTATTGCGCCGACCGATGTAGTCGGAGGTGCTCGCCCAGAAAAAACGGCCGAGCATGTTGAACAGGCTCATCAATCCGACGAAGCTCGCAGCGACGATGGCGGTGACGCGGCCCGGGAACATTTCCTGGATCATCGGCGATGCCTGACCGAGGACGCCGATCCCGGCGGTCACATTCATGCACAACACCATCCACAGCAGCCAGAATTGCGGTGTACGCCACGCGACGGCCGCCGACACATTGGCGGTGGTGACCAGCGCCTTGGGATGCGCGGCCGGCTCCCAACCGGCAGGCTTCCAGCCGGGCGCAGGAACGCGCACCGTAACCACGCCGATCATCATGAACATGAAATAGATGACGCCCATGGTGACGAAGGTCTCGAGTACGCCCTTCGATGTTGCCGTGGCGAAATGCTTCATGAGCAGCACCGACAGCGGCGCCGCGATGAGGGCGCCGCCGCCAAATCCCATGATGGCCATCCCGGTCGCCATGCCGGGGCGGTCGGGAAACCACTTGATCAGGGTGGAGACCGGCGAGATGTAGCCGATGCCGAGTCCGCAGCCTCCTAGCACGCCGTAGCCCAAGTAAATGATCCACAGCTGATGCATCTGGATACCGACGGCCGAGATGAGGAACCCCCCGCCAAAACACAGTGCCGCGGTGAACATGGACTTGCGCGGCCCCACTCGCTCCACCCAGCGGCCGAAGACGGCGGACGCGAATCCCGAGAAACACGATGGCGATGGAGAAAATCCACCCGACGTCCTTCAGATTCCAATCCCCCGGCGCCGAATCGGTCAGGCCGATGAGCCGGGTCAAGCGGCAGGTTGAAGGTGGAAAATGCATAAACTTGGCCGATGCAAAGATGCACTGCGAGGGCGGCCGGCGGTACCAAAAAGCGGTTGAATCCCGGACCGGCAATGGTGTTATCGCGATCAAAAAATGATGACATAAGTGGCCCTATCCTTCTTTATGCTTAGTTGCGGGGCGAGATATATGTGATACGCGCCGTCCAATATTGCTCCATTTCCAGCGATCTTGTCACCCTTCTCGTTCGCAGGTCGGTGCTGGGCCCTGCGACTTGGATCACAGTCGGCCGGCGCCTAACGGGCGCGTCGGGCGCCGCGGCGGCGGAAGTTGAAAACCGTGACATTAGGTAACGAACCGCCCGGGGGAAACCCGTAATTTCCCAGCGATCATGTGTAAATTTAGGTGTGCGGGCCGGCGTGCTTCCCGAGCGGGAATAGCGGGTACTCTTGTCCTGCTGTTGCTGTCATGGGCGCTGGCCGCGCAGCCGGCCGCAGCCGCCTGTCTGCCCAATCCGGATCCGGCCATCCGGGCGCTGCAAACACTGGTCGACCAAGACGCCAATGCTGCGCTCCGAAAAGTTGCGGCGCTTCTGAAGACCGAACTCGCGAGCGCCAACCCCAACACGCAACGCTTGGCGTCGCTGTACAGCGTGCAAGCGCAGGCCTATAGCATCCTCGAGCTGGAATCCAAGGCCCGCGACGCTGTCTTCAAGGGGCTGAAATTTGCCACCGACAACACCGATCCGGTACGCATCATGTTGTTGTCCCTGTACGCGGAGAATGTCTACGACCAGGCCGGCATCGCCGCGGCCGACAAAGTGACCGAAGAGGCGCAGGCGGTGCAAAACCGCGGCTCGCTCGAAGATATTTGCCTGCTCATCGGACGCGGCTTGTTGCAATACCGCGAGGATCGTGAGGATTTGGCGATCGGCAGTCTGACCCAGGCTTATCGTTCCAGCACCACGCCGGCATTCACCGAGCCGCACGTGCTGTCCGCGGCCGTGCTGGCCACGGTCTTGCGCAGCATGGGCGATTATCCGCAAGCCCTGGCCCTGAATCAGGAAGCGATCGACTGGGACACTCAACAGCACGCGCCGCTCGCGCTATCGGTCGACCGATTCTTGCGCGGCCGGATTCTGATCTTGATGCAAAAATACCCGCAGGCGATCGATGAATTCGAGGAGGCACGCAAGCTCAGCGCCTCCCTGAATGACACGCAGGGGGTCGCGTTTGCCGATGTGCGCCTGTGCGACGCCCGCATTGAATTGGGCCAGCTCATCAAGGCGCGCTCGACCTGCGAGAATGCGCTGTTCACCTTCATTGCGTCCCGGTTTTCCGACGAGGTGAAGGAGACCGAGGCGCTGCTCGCGCGCATCGATCTGGCGGAGGGGCATCCGGAAAAGGCGCTGGCAACCTTGAACGAGGTGCTCGATCACAGCGGCACCGATGTACTCCCCTATCGCGTCGCCTCGTTGTATCAGTGGCGCGCGCGCACCAACGCGGCGTTGCATAACTACCGCGACGCCTACAACGATCTTGCGGAATACATGCGCCGCTACGTGACGACCAACGACTCGGACCGCACCAAACAGGCGGTCGCGCTGCGCGCCCGATTCGAGACGGATCGCGAGATTGAGCGCAACGCGCTGTTGAAACGCGAATTGGATCTGTCTCACGAACAATCCCAGCGCCAGGCGCAGCAATTGCGTTGGAACGCGATCGCCGCGGTTTCGGCGGTCCTGGTCATCGCGCTGCTCATTTATTTCCTCGTCACCAACCTGCGTTTCCGTCAGCAGCTGGTGCGCCTTGCGAGCCTGGACGGATTGACGGGATTGCCGAACCGGCGCCGCACGGCGGAACTCGCCACCGATGCGCTCGCCGCCGCGACCGACGCGGAAAAGCCGCTCACCGTCGCGATCATCGACATGGACCACTTCAAGTTCATCAACGATCGCTGCGGCCACGCGACCGGAGACTATGTGCTGCGGGAGTTCGCGCGCTTGGGGAGAGAGTCGATCCGCGCCGGGGATGTGCTCGGCCGCTGGGGCGGCGAGGAATTTCTGCTGATCATGCCGGACGCCACCGCCGATGTGGCGATGGCGACGCTCGAGCGGCTGCGAACACTGGTGTTCGGCATCAATCTGCCGCCGTCGGGCGCCGGTCTGCGCGTCAGCTTGAGCGCAGGTCTCGCCGTGCGCGAGAAGCAAGTGCGCTCGCTGGACGAACTCATCGCGCGGGCGGATGCCGCACTGTATCTGGCGAAGAATGAGGGTCGCGACCTGGTACGGGTCGCCGATGAGAAGTTCCTGACGACCTCTGGGATTCGGCGCGCTACGCGGCAGTGATCGGCAGCCGGGGCTCGTACGCGCGGCGCGACGCTCGGTTTATGGCGGAATCATCCCGAATGTGATCCCGGCCTTTGCCAAGCGGCCAACCAACCCTTCTCCCAATCCCGTCACGGGTGTCAGCACGCCGCCGCCGGCAAAGGGTTTGGCCGGCGTAGCCGCCGCGTCCAAGTCCGCCAACTGGAACGCCGACTCGCACAAACACTTGACCGTGATGCGGTTGCCCGCATCGCCCTGGCCTTTGAAGATACCGCGCACGCGGGCGCCGCTCTTATCCGTGGCGATGAACTCGCATTCGAAGAAGCCCTCGTTCATCACTTTTTCCGACGGCCCCTCGCCGGGTTTCGGCAGCAAGCGCTTGAGTATTCGGCGTCCGAATCCCGACGCCGCGATCGACTCGAAAACATTGCCGGCAATCGTGACGGTGCGCGCGGTTCTGGCGCTGCCATACTTCGAATACTCCTGATAGCCGAACCGAGTACCGAGGAGCGCTTGCGTTCGGCGCACGACCCGCGTGTTGATCGAGCCCATGAGAAACGGAGCCACCCATTTCTTGAGGTCCGGGTCGTAGCGGACTCCCTTGGGGTCCGCATTGAGGGTGCGTTCCTCCGCCGTATGCACCTGCGGGTCGGGGTCCAAGAGAAAGGGATCGCGGGAAACGATGAGTTGATTGGTTTCCAGCATATGAAACAAAGACGCCAGCGTCCCGCCATTGATGCCGCCACCGACGCGGAAATACGCGGATATGCTTGAGGGGTCCAAATGGAGCGTATCGCGCATGTGCTTGCACGTGAGCCACGCGCCGAAATCCGATGGTATCGAATCGAAGCCGCAGCCGGGCACGATGCGGGTACCGTCGGCAGCCGCTTGCGCGTGATGCCGATCGATCTGCTGACGGATCCAAGGGGTTTCGCCGGTGATATCGCAGTAGTGAGTCCGGTTGCGAACGCACGCGTCGACCAGTCTTGTGCCGTACAGACCGAACGGCCCGGCGGTACTGGCGACGACCCGGGTCTGTCGTGCCAGATCATTCAGCGCTGCATCATCTTGGGCGTCCGCGACCAACACATCGGCGCCGGCCAAGTTGACGCCACCGAGCTTGGAGCGATTTCGTCCCGCGATCGCCCAGGATAAGCCGCCGGGCGCGAATTGCTTGCAATACTCGACCGTCTGCCTGCCGGTGAATCCCGAAGCGCCGTACAGAACGATGTCGTATTTGCGGTTAGTCATGCGGTGGTGCCCAGGAGAGGACTCGAACCTCCACGAATTGCTCCACTGGTACCTGAAACCAGCGCGTCTACCAGTTCCGCCACCTGGGCAAGATGGGTCCGCGTTGCGCGAGGCGCAGAAATGTACGCACTGGGTTGGTGCTTGTCAATCCGGCGTCCAGGGGGGCCTGTCTGCCACGTGCTAAACTCGACGGCGGGGTGTCAGAGCGAGCAAAAGGGCGGATGAGCGACAAGAAAGCCGGCGCGCAACCCAATGAGATCGATCCCGGGTTAAGGCAGCGATTCTTGCACGGCATGAGCCACGCGGCGTGCACCGTGAACGTGGTGACCACCGACGGCGCCGCCGGCCGCCACGGCGTGACGGTATCCGCGATGGTGTCAGTCTCGGCCGATACGCCGCAGCCCACGCTGCTTGTCTGCATCCATCATCGCAGTGCGGTTGCCGCCGCGGTGCTCGAAAACGGCGTTTTCTGCGTCAATGTGCTGCGCGATGACCAGGCGCATATCTCCGATAATTTTGCGGGCCGCAGCGGGGCGCGCGGCGCCGCGAAGTTTGACTGCACCGAGTGGACCACGCAGGTGACGGGCGCGCCGCGTGTCCTCGATTCCCTGGTGGCATTCGACTGCCGCGTCACCGCCAGCGAACGCGTCGGATCGCATTTCGTGGTGTTCGGCTCGGTGCAGGACATCCATGTCGCCGGCACCGGAGCGCCGCTGATTTATGCGAATCGCGCCTATGGCGTGCCGCGGCGATTTCATCAGCGGCGCACGGCGCGCAGCGCTGCGGCGAATTTGGCGCTGACCTTGGGCTGTTATCAAGTATTCGCGCCCTTTGTAGTTCCCGCGCTGGTCGCGCGGCTGACGAAGCTGCATCCCGGCATCGTCCTGACGCTGCTCGAATCCGATCAAGAACACCTGATCGCCAGTCTGCGCCGCAATGATGTCGAGGTCGCGCTGCTCTATGACTTCAACTTAAGCAGCGATTTGCACATCACGCCTCTGGCGGAATTGAGTCCCTATGTGCTGCTGCCGGAGGGCCATCCGCTCAGCCTGGCGGCGAGCATCGCGCTTGAAGATTTGGTGCGTGAACCGATGGCGCTGCTCGATATGGAGCCGAGCCGGGAATACTTTTTGTCTTTGTTCAGGAGCCGTGGCCTCGAACCTGCGATCGGCTTTCGCACCAAGTCCCTGGAAATGGTGCGCGGTTTCGTGGGTCATGGGCTCGGCTACAGCATCCTGGCAACCAAGCCCGCCAATAACATGACCTATGACGGTCGCGCCTTGGTCGCTCGACCGCTCAGTGTCGCGGTGAGCAACAGCCGGCTGGTGCTCGCAACCCTGGCCAGCCGCAAGTTGAGTCCGATCGCGGTGGAATTTGCGGCCCACTGCCGCACATTCTTTGGGGCCACCGAGGCGCGGATGCAGGCATAACGAGCGACCGCCGCGCCAATTTACGCCTGCCGAAGCGCAAAACTGATAATCTGCCGCGGTAAATCCCATCCACGCTCAGTGGAAATTGGAGATTTGCCCCCACCTTACAGGTCCAGTGAATGCATCGTCCGAATCCCCCTTTTAATACCCCATGACGCGACGCGGATCGAACGGGCCGCCCGGCCCCAAATCCCGTCGCACCCCAAAACCCGCCGCCAACTGGCGCGGCGAGGATCCGAATCTAGAACTTGAAAAGTCGCGTTACGCGGATCCGATCGCGAGCCGTGAGCTGCTGCTGAAACATTTGCGCGAGGCGCCGGAACCGTTGAGCGCCGCGCGGCTCGCCAAGCGATTGGGCATGAGCACGGATGCGCAGCGCAGCGCGCTGGCCAAACGCCTGGCTGCCATGGTGCGCGATGGTCAAGCCATTGAGGGGCCCAATGGATTTGCGATCGCGGGCGACGGTGAGCGCGTCGCAGGCCGTGTGCGCGGGCGAGCCAACGGCGATGTGCTCGTGCTGCCGGATGACGGTTCGGCGCCCCTGGTATTGGCGCGAGCCGACACCGCGACCCTGATGCACAACGATCGTGTCGAAGTGCTCGCGGTCGGCATGAATGAGCGCGGCAGGCGCATTGCGCGGCTCATCCAGCGCATCGGCGATGCGCCCGCGCTGATCGGCGGGGTCTGGCACGCCGGCGAGAGCCGCGGTCGTGTGGAACCTGAAGATCCCGGTCATTGGTACTCCGTCGATGTGCCCTTGAGTGAGCGGTGCGGCGCGCGCGACGGTGATGAGGTTATCGTCGAGGTGACCAGGCGTCCCCAAGGCGAATCCCCGGCACAGGGGCGCATCGTCGAAGTGCTGAAGGATATGCGGCCCTCGGATCTTGCGGCCCGCTTTGCCATCCTGAGGCACGACTTGCCGCAGGAATTTCCGCCCGAGGTGCTGGCGCAGGCGAATCGTTTTCCTCCCGATGTATCGCTCGAGGACATCGAGGGGCGCGTGGATTTGCGCGCGCTGCCGCTCGTGACCATCGATGGCGAGGATGCGCGGGATTTCGACGACGCCGTCTTCGCCGAGGCTCAATCCGGCGGTGGGTGGCGGCTGATCGTCGCGATCGCGGATGTCAGCAATTATGTGCGCTACGGTACACCGCTGGATTTGGAGGCGCGGGCCCGCGCCACCTCCGTGTATTTTCCGGATCGCGTCATTCCCATGCTGCCGGAAAATCTGTCGAATCATCTGTGCTCGCTGATGCCGCGCGTCGAGCGCCTGGCATTCGTCTGCGACATGCATGTCAGCAAGACCGGTAAATTGAGCAAATCGCGATTCTACGAGGCGGTCATCATCTCGCATGCACGCCTGACCTACGATCAGGCGTGGAGCTATTTGCAAGACCCCAAAAAGCATGCGGGCGATGTGGCAGCGGCGGTGGGCACTTCGCTGCAGACCTTGTATGCCGTCTATGGCGCGCTCAAACATGCGCGCGATGCGCGCGGCGCACTGGATTTCCGGGGCGGCGAGGTCAAGGCCCGCATCGGCGCGAAGGGCACCATCGAGGGTTTCTATGCCGTCACGCGCAACGATGCGCATCGCCTGATCGAGGAGTGCATGATTGCCGCCAACGTCGAAGCCGCGGTGGCGCTGCGGTCTTCGAAATCCAAAGGCCTGTATCGGGTGCACGGCCAGCCGGAGGATAAACGCGTGACCGAGCTGCAAAAAGTGTTGACGGCTTTGCAGGTCAATGCGCAGTTCTCAGAGAAACCGACACCGCGCGAATTTCGCCAGCTGGTCGAACGTCTGACCTCGCGGCCCGACGGACTGCTGCTCGAAGGCCTGGTCATCCGCTCGCTGGCGCAAGCCGTGTATCAGCAGACCAACATCGGACATTTCGGTCTCGCACTCGAGGAGTATGCGCACTTCACCTCGCCGATTCGCCGCTATCCGGACCTGCTCGTGCACCGAGCCATCAAAGCGGCGGTGCTGCCGCAGTCCCCATCGGGACATCGCTACACGGCGGCGGAGCTGCAGGTGCTTGGCGTCGAGAGTTCGCAGCGCGAGCGGCGCGCCGATGATGCATCGCGCGATGTCATGGGATATCTGAAGTGTTTGTACATGCAGCCCCGCATCGGCGAGATTTTCGATGCGACGATTTCGAGCGCGCTGGAATTCGGTTTGTTCGTCCAATTGAAAGAAATGCCCGTCGACGGTTTGGTGCACATCTCGGCGATTCCCGGAGACTACTGGGAACTGGAGGCCGGCGGCATGGGCTTGGTGGGGCAACGAACCGGCCGGCGTTGGCAACTGGGTGATTCAGTGCGGG
Source organism: uncultured Gammaproteobacteria bacterium (assembly GCA_963721095.1). Classification (GTDB taxonomy): domain Bacteria; phylum Pseudomonadota; class Gammaproteobacteria; order Steroidobacterales; family Steroidobacteraceae; genus Bog-1198. The sequence continues at coordinate 184,792 of CAVRHU010000010.1, forward strand.
TGCGTTTGACTCGAGTCGACCTGACGCAGCGGCAGATCGACTTTGAACTGGTCGATGCCGATGCGTCGGCCAGCCGCGGCACCGTGCGTGCGCCGAGACTTGGCCAGGCGCCGCGCGGCGCTCCGCGGGGTGCGCGGCGCGGCGGCGGGGGGCCGAGCCCGAGCCGGCGGACCCCTGGCGGCGGCAAGCGCGGCGGACGCGGCGGTCGTGGCTGACTCCAAGCGCAACTATGTCTATGGTCTGCATGCCGTGAACGCCGCGCTCGAACGAGCGCCCGAACGCGTGTTGGAGCTCTGGATTGCACAGCCGCGCGACACGGATGCACGCGTTCGTGAACTCAAGGTGCGGGCGCAGCGGGCCGGGGTGCATATACATTCAGCATCACCGGACGCGCTTTCAAAGCTCGTGGGCGATGTGGTGCACCAGGGTCTCGTTGCTGCAATGCGCCCGTTGAAGGGCTGGGGCGAGCGCGACCTGGCCGCGCTGCTCGATGGGGTGAAGGGCGATCCTCTGTTGCTCGTGCTGGACGGGATTACCGACCCCCACAACCTGGGGGCCTGCTTGCGGACCGCCGATGCGGCGGGAGCCCACGCGGTGATCACTCCCAAGGATCGGTCCGCGACGCTCGACGGCGTCGCGCGCAAAGTGGCGGCGGGAGCGGCCGAATTCATCCCCGTCGTCAGCGTGACCAACCTGGCTCGCACCCTGGAGGCGCTCAAAGAACGCGGGGTTTGGATCGTCGGAATGGAGGGGGAGGCAGCCCAATCGCTCTATTCGGCGGACCTGAAGCGCCCCTTGGGCCTGGTCCTGGGGGCCGAAGGCGATGGCATGCGGCGCTTGACCCGCGAAAAGTGCGATTTTCTCGTGCGAATACCCATGCCAGGCCATATGGAGTCGCTGAATGTCTCCGTAGCTGCAGGAATCGCGCTATTTGAGGCGTTGCGCCAACGCGCAGGTTGACCAAAACTGCCTTTAAACGTATCCTTCGCGCTCTTTTTTGGCCGGGCAACCGGCTAGATTCCTTGCCTCACCGCTCGCAACGGGAGGCTTAATCCATAGGGAAACACAATGCGACATTATGAAATTGTGCTTCTGGTCCATCCGGACCAGAGCGAGCAAGTCCCCGCGATGGTCGATCGCTATAAAGGCATGATCGCTGCCGGCGGCGGCGCCGTGCATCGATTTGAAGATTGGGGCCGGCGTCAGCTGACCTTCCCGATCTCCAAAGTGCACAAGGCGCACTACATCCTCTTGAACATCGAATGCGATCAAAAGACGCTCGCTGAGCTGACGGGTTCGTTCCGCTTCAGCGATGCAGTGCTTCGCAGCCTGGTGGTCAAGATGGACGAGGCGGTCACCGAAGCTTCGCCGATGGCTCGGGCCCCGGATGAAAATGCCCGCCGCCACGATGACTTCGGCGATGAGGATCAAGACGATGACATGCCCATGGGCATGCGGTAGAGGAGCGCACATATGGCACGTTTTTTCCGTCGCAAAAAGTTCTGCCGATTCACGGCAGATGACGTCAAGCAGATCGACTACAAAGATCTCGCCACGCTCAAGAGCTATATCACTGAAACCGGCAAGATCGTACCGAGCCGCATCACGGGCACCCGCGCGCACTATCAGCGCCAGCTGCAGCTCGCGATTCGCCGCGCGCGCTTCCTTGCCTTGCTGCCCTACACAGATCAGCACTAAATCGGCGAGCGCACATGGACATCATATTGTTGCAGAAGGTAGCGAACCTGGGTCAGATCGGCGATCGCGTCAAGGTCAAATCCGGATACGCGCGAAATTTTCTCGTTCCCACCGGCCGCGCCACCATGGCAACCGAGGCGAACATTGCGAAGTTCGAAGCGCAGCGCCATGAGCTCGAAGCCAAGGCCGGTCAAGAGCTGGCCGCGGCGCAAGCTCGCGCCTTGAAATTCGAGAATTTCAAGCTGGAGATCAAGGCCAAGGCGGGCGCCGAGGGCAAGCTGTTCGGTTCCATCGGCACCGCCGATATCGCCGAGGCTTCGGTCAAAGCAGGTCAACCGATCAGCCGCAGCGAAGTCCGCATGCCGACCGGTCCGATTCGCGTCACCGGCGATCATCAAGTCCAGCTGCACTTGCACACGGACGTTGATGTGACATTGCTGGTCACAATCGTCGCCGAAGAGTAGCGGCGGGCTCGCGAAGCCCGTGTCCGCTCGCATCATCAATCGAACCTTGGGTGCCGACGATGGGCTCAAGCTGCCGCCGCATTCGATCGAGGCGGAGCAGTCAGTCCTCGGCGGCTTGATGCTCGATGCCGCCGCCTGGGATCAGATCGCGGATCGGGTCACGGCGGAGGATTTCTACCGCAACGATCACCGGTTGATCTTTGAAGCCGCCGCCGTCCTGATCGAGCGCAGCCAGCCGTGCGATGCGGTAACCCTGTCCGGCCATTTGGAAAGCCTGGGGCTGATCGATCAGGTCGGCGGTCTGTCCTACCTCGGGGGTCTGGCCCGCGATACGCCCACGACGGCCAACATTCGCGCCTATGCGGACATCGTTCGCGAGCGCTCGGTGCTCCGCCAACTGATCACGGCGGGTAATAACATTGTCAGCACGGCCCTGGATCCGGAAGGCCGGGAAGCGCGCGAGGTGGTCGATGAGGCCGAGCGCGCGGTGTTCGAAATTGCGGAGCGCGGCTCGCGCGGCAAGATCGGCTTCAGAACCGTCAAGAGCATATTGCCGGATGTGGTCAACCGCATCGACGAGCTGTACCACTCGGACGGTTCCTTGACCGGCATCGCGACCGGCTTTAAAAAGTTGGATGAAATGACCTCGGGCCTGCAACCGGGAGATCTGATCATCATCGCCGGCCGCCCGTCGATGGGCAAAAGCACGCTGGCGGTGAACATTGCGGAAAACGCGGCGCTGGGCTCGAACAAGTCGGCGGCGATCTTCAGCATGGAAATGTCGGCCGAATCGCTCACGCTGCGCATGATCTCCTCGCTGGGCAGGATCAATCAAAGCAATTTGCGTTCGGGACGTCTCGAAGAGCAGGACTGGCCGCGTATCGATTCGGCGATGACGCAGTTGAGCAACGCCAAGATCTTCATCGACGAGACGCCCGGTCTGACGCCGACCGAAATTCGCGCGCGTTCTCGCCGCTTGAAGCGCGAACGCGGCTTGGATCTCATCGTCGTGGATTATCTGCAACTCATGCAGGTGGCGGGCACCAAGGAAAATCGCGCGACCGAGATTTCCGAGATCTCTCGCTCGCTCAAGGCGCTCGCCAAGGAATTGAAGGTGCCTGTCATCGCGCTGTCGCAGCTGAATCGCGGCGTCGAACAGCGCGTGGAGAAGAAGCCGGTGATGTCGGATCTTCGCGAAAGCGGTGCAATTGAACAGGATAGCGACTTGATTTTATTGATCTACCGCGAAGAAGTTTACGACCCGAACACCACGCGCAAGGGTATCGCCGACATCATCGTTGCCAAGCAGCGCAACGGCCCGACGGGCGATGTGCAACTGACCTTCCTGGGTCAATACACGAAGTTCGAGAACTTCGCACCGGAGTCCTACGCCGAAGGCGTCTTTCGGTGATATCGCGGTGAGTGTCTCGTGACTCCGATGGTGAGCGTGACGATTGACCTCGCCGCGCTTCGAAGCAATCTGGAAGTTCTGCGCCGCCTCGCGCCCAAGTCCCGTGTGATGGCGGTCATCAAAGCCAATGCATACGGTCACGGCCTCGTCGCGGTTGCGCGCGCTTTGGCGGCAGCCGATGCTCTGGCCGTGGCCCGCCTGGGCGAGGCGCTCACCCTGCGCGAGGCGGGCATCAAGAGTCCCGTGGTGCTGCTCGAGGGCGTGTTGGATTCCGAGCAGCTCGCCGCGGCGGCGGCTGCCGATCTTGAATTGATCGTGCACTCGGCGGAACAGGTGGAGTTGCTCAAAGGTGCGCCGACGGGTGCGCGCTTCAAGATATGGCTGAAGCTCGACAGCGGCATGAATCGCTTGGGATTCAAGGGCGGCGCCTTTCAAGCGGCGCACGCCGCGTTGTGCACGCTGCCCTGCGTGCAGCAGCCCTTCAATCTTTGCACTCACCTGGCTTGCGCCGATTCCCCGGAGTTGCCGACGACTGCGGAGCAACTGATGGTATTCGGGGCTGCGACGCGCTCGCTCGCGGGCGCGCGAAGCCTGGGCAACTCCGCCGCACTTCTGAGCTTCCCCGATTCGCAGGCCGATTGGGTGAGGCCCGGGCTGGCGCTGTACGGCATTTCGCCATTCAGAGGTGCGACCGGCCGCGATCACGGCCTGCGGCCGGTGATGACGCTGGGCTCGCGCGTCATTGCCCTCAAGGATCTGGCCGAAGGAGAGCAGGTAGGCTACGGGGGCGATTGGACCGCGACGCGCCCGACGCGCCTCGCGATTGCATCGGTCGGCTACGGAGACGGCTATCCGCGCGCCGCCGCGTCCGGAACGCCCGTACTGGTCAACGGCGAAAGAGCGGGGCTCGCGGGAAGGGTGTCGATGGATATGCTGGCGATCGATGTCACGGAGCTCGAACGCCCGGTCCATGTTGGCGACCCGGTGGTGCTGTGGGGCAACGGACTTCCGGTCGAAGAAATTGCCCTGTGGGCCGAGACGATTCCCTACACGCTGGTCTGCGGCATCAGTCAACGAGTCGCGGTGACTGTTCGCGAATAGCTTAAGTTCAGCCGGTTTGACCGGCTTCCGTCCGACAGCGCAGAATCTTAGTGTGCATTCGGATACAAGGAAGTTTTTTTCGCTCCGCGCCCTGGCCGGCGCGCTGTGCCTGCCGTTCCTGGCGGATGCCGAGTGCAAGCGTGAAGCCGTGGATCTTCCGGTCACGATTTCCGGCACACGGGCGCTGACCGACGCCAAAATTAACCATCAAGACGTGCGCCTCATGGTGGATAGCGGCGCGTTTTTCAGCATGCTAAGCGCCGCCAAAGCAGACGAACTTAAATTAAAAAGGGGTCCTGCTCCTTATGGACTTGAGCTGAAAGGGGTCGGGGGCGCGACCGACCAACCTTCTATTGCGCTCGCCAAACCTTTTACCATCGCCGGCGTCGACATCCCGAGCATGGAATTTCTGGTCGGCGGGAGCGAAATAGGTGATGGCAGCGATGGTCTGATCGGCCAGAATTTTCTGATTCATTGGAATGTGGAATACGACCTGGCCAAGGGCGCCATGCGTTTGTTCAAAGACACGGACTGCAGCAAGCAGTTCCTGGCCTATTGGGTACTGCAGACCCATCAGCCCTACACCTTGAGCGTCATCGAAAAGGTCACGCCGCGAAATCCCCACGCCGTCGCGCATGCGTATATCAATGGGGAAAAGATAAGAGTGCTTTTCGACAGCGGTGCGTCCCGGTCATTTCTGTCGCAGAAAGCCGCGGCGCGTGCGGGCATCAAAGTTGATTCGCCGGGCGTCACCGACGGAGGCGCCATTAGCGGCGTAGGGCGCAACCTCGTGCTGTCCTACATCGCTCCCTTCGCCAGCCTCAAATTCGGCGACGGCGGCGAGGAGGTCAAAAACGCGCGCCTGCGAATCGCCGACATCGACTTTGGAATGGGCGACATGTTGCTGGGCGCAGATTTTTTTCTGTCGCACCGGATATTCATCGCGAACACCCAGGATAAAGTCTATTTCACGTACAACGGCGGACCGGTGTTCGACTTGAGGAATACCTCCAAGCCGGCAGCATCGGATCAAGCCTCCGATGCTAAAGAACCCAAGCCCCCATCGGGCGAGCCGGAAGACGCCGCGGTTTTGGCGCGGCGGGGCACGGCCTCGGCCGGCCGCGGGGACAATGAGCACGCGCTCGCCGATTTGACGCGCGCAATAGAGCTGACACCGAACAATTCTGAATATCATTTCGAGCGTGCACAGGTCCTTTTGAGATTAAAAGAACCGCAGAAGGCGCTGGACGACTTGAACGCCGCGCTGGAGCTCAAACCCGACTCCATTTCAGTGTTATTGACCCGCGCCCAGTTGCGGATCGATATGAGGTATATCCCCGAGGCGCACGCGGATCTCGATACCGTGGACCGCATTGCCTCGAAGCAAGCCGATGCGCGCTTTATCCTGGCCCTGGAGTATCTGCGCGCCGATCTGTGGCCGCCGGTGATCACGCAATTCGAGCTGTGGATGGCCTCGCACGGCGAAGATAGCCGGATGGCGATTGCGCTGAGCGGCCGGTGTAAAGCGAAGGCGATGCTGGGGCAAGATCTCGCGGCGGCACTCAAGGATTGCAACGCCGCAATCCGCCGCGGCGGAAAGATTCAAAATCCGGACTTCCTGGAAAATCTCGCGCTGGTGCGTTTCCGGCTGGGAGACTACGACAAATCAATTGAAAGTTACGATGCCGCTCTGAAAATCCGGCCGAAGACTGCCTGGACGCTGTATGGCCGCGGCCTCGCAAAACTGAAAAAGAATGACCGTGGTGGGGGAGAAGCGGACATCGCGGAGGCCGTCGCGATCGCTCCTGGGGTGGCGCAGATCTACGAGAAGATGGGGCTGGCTCCCTAAATGCCGTTACGCCGGCGCAGCGGTTTCATCGGCCTCGCAGCAGCGATCGCAGCGGCGCTCGCGGCGCACTTTGCTCCCACGAGCCCCGCGCAAGCGCAGGGCAAATGCGAGCTTGGCAAGGTGGCGGAGCTGCCGATTTCCATGGCGGGTTTGCGTCCTCTCATCACGGCGCAGGTGAACGGCAGGGATGCGAGATTTCTGTTGGACAGCGGCGCCTTCTATAGCCTGATGAGCACTTCCGAAGCCGCGGATCTCAATCTCAAGTTGTCTGTCTCGGGGATGACGATTAATGGGGTGGGTGGCAAAACGCGCACCTGGCTGGCCAAAGTCCGGGATTTCAGCTTTCTTGGCGCGACATTTCATGACGTCGAGTTCCTGGTCAGCGGCAGCGAGGTGGGATCCTCCGGGCTGATTGGGCAAAACCTCTTGTCGCACTTCGATGTCGAATACGATCTCGCCAAGGGATCAATTCGCCTGTTCAAACCTGAAGGTTGCAGCAGGACCAAGTTGGCCTACTGGACCGGCGATCAGTCTTTCTCCCTGATGGACATCAACACTGTCGAGAAGTACAACCCACACACGATTGGCGTCGCCTACGTCAATGGCCAAAAAATTCGCGCAATGTTCGATACAGGCGCAGCGACATCGGTCTTGAGCCTGACCACCGCCAGAAGTATCGGCATCGATGTCAACGCTGCCGGAGTCAAAGAAGCGGGATACTCTCACGGCATAGGCCGTGGCTCGGCCAAGTCTTATATTGTACCGGTTGCGAGTTTCAAGATCGGCGATGACGAAGAGATCAAAAATACGCGACTTCGAGTCGCTGACATTCGATTGAGCGATGCGGACATGCTCGTGGGCGCGGATTTTTTTCTGTCTCACCGTGTTTTCGTGTCGAACAGCCAGCATAAGCTTTACCTGACTTACAATGGCGGCCCCGTTTTCAATCTAGCCAATGCCGCGCCGACGGCCCCGTCCGCTTCGCCGGACGCGCAACCCGGGCCGGAAGCCGAGGCGACCCAGCAAACGCCCGAAGTCCCGGTAGATGTCGCGGCGGATGCCCCGGAATATGCCCGCCTGGGCACGGCGCACGCTTCGCGGCATGAATTTGAGCGTGCGCTGGCGGATCTTTCCAAAGCCATTGAATTGGATCCCAACGGATCGGACTATCTCTACGATCGCGCGCAAGTCTATCAGCAAACGGGGCAGCCAAGTTTGGCGTTGACTGACATTGAGCGCGTCATTGAGCTGAAGCCGGAATTTATCGACGCGCATGTTTCGCGCGCGCAAATTCTCTTGGGGCAAAAAAATAACGCGGGGGCACTCGCCGACCTCGACGCTGCGGCTTCCCTGGCGCCCCCGCAGGCGGATGTCAGATTCAGGCTCGGTCAACTGTATGCGGGCGCGCAAAGCTTTCCCGCTGCAATCAAACAATGGGATCTCTGGATCGACAGTCACCCCGTCGATGCTCGCTTCGCCGGCGCACTAGGCGAACGCTGCTACTGGAAGGCCCTGCAAAACCAGGACCTTTCCTCAGCCTTGAGCGACTGCAACCGGGCGTTGGCGCTGATCGACATGCGAAATCCGGACAATGCCGGAGTGTGGGCGAACCGCGGCATGGTGCGGCTGCGACAAGGAGCCTATGACAAAGCCATATCCGACTTTGACGCCGCGCTGAAGAAGCAACCGAAGAACGTTCGTGCGCTGTACGGGCGCGGGGTCGCGAAAATTCGTAAAAACGAGCAACAGGAAGGCGAAGCCGATATCGATGCCGCCGTGCTTCTGTCGCCGACGATCAAAGAAAATCTGCAATCGTTCGGCATCCGGCCGTAAGCTTTGACCGGTCGGCGGCGCCGCGCAACCATCAGAACGTGAAGCGAGCACCCACGGTCGGAGCGAAGTTGTTGTTGAAGAAATAAGGGACGCCGGGCCCGTGAGGAATCGCGATGGCCAGACCTCCGCTGACGTTCGAATAGGCCAAGCCGGCGTACGCGTCGAAACGCTTGGTGAAATGATGGTCTGTGTACAGCGTCACTTCGTTGAGGTAACCCGCGCAGGAACTGCGAAAGCCGGCGACCGCTGAACAGGTCGAGGGGACACGGAAGTCGTTCTGATTCTCGCGATAGTAGGACAGCGTGACGTCGGTCTTGCTGTCGTAAGCGTATTTCACGCCCGTCCAGTAGACCTGGACAATCTTGGGCGAATCCAGATTGTTGTCCTCGACGCCGCTCAACAGATAACCGCCCTGCGCCGTGGCACCCACACCCAACGGCTCCGACGGATTGTTCTGGCGGATGTGCTCGTAGCCCGCAAAGAACTTGAACGGATCCAGAGTGTATTTTACCGCGAGCATCACGGCGCTGTTATCCGTCACGATGCCATATTCGGTGTTGTTCGTTCCGATCAAATTGGCGCCGTTGATCTGGTCGGTATTGATGCTGTTGACGGCCGACTGGTAGGGCGCGGTCGGACTCCCAGGACCCAGCAACGGGTTGACAACGCTGATCGCCTGAAAGACATGTTGGAACACTAGGTCGACGGAGAGCCCGCCGTAGGTCGCGCCGAGGTCGAATCCGTCGGCAGAGTTATGCGGCCTTTCCGCGGTACAGGTGGCGGCCGTCCAGGTGGCGGAGGCGGAATAGCAGCCGCCCTGGCCGTCGGCAAATTTATGCATCGCCGCGAAATGGACCGGCCCAAGGTTGAGACGATATTTCACGGCGTCATCCCAGCGGGTGTCCTGCGTGTCGCCGCCGCCGGCCATCAGACCGTTATAGCCGATGAAAGAAAACGAATACGCGCCATTGGCCGGGTCGTAGGCCAACATCGCATCGGTACCGAGCGCACGCGCGCGGCCGAAAGTCAGCGTGCCGAATTGCGTGGACGAGATGCCGCCAAAGAATTCATCGTTGAAAGTTTGCCCCGCACGCGAGCCGTCGCCGACGAAAGAATAGCTGCCCCGGGGGAGGCCGGCGTTGACGGTATTGGTGGCGGCCATGTTGGCGAGTTGGCCGGACTGTGGATTGATGCCGGTCGATGCGTTGAGCACGACCGACCATCCCTCCATAAACTCTTCCTTCGCCTTGATGCCAAGACCGGTCTGCGAAAGATTGTTCTGCGCGATCAGGAATTGGGAATGGTTGCCGTTGCGGTTGACCAGCGATTCGCCTTCATAGTTATAGCCATTTTCCGGCAAGCCGTGGCTCACCCAGCCGATGCCAATGTCATACGTGCCGAAAAGCGTGATGCCGTACCAGGTCAACGGGCAATCGGTGGCGAAGAATTCCTTCGTGCTCGTGCAAGATGCGGGTGCAGCCGCCGTAGCGGCTTTGGAAGTCGGAACATCCGCGGCGCGCGCCGCATGACTCCAGGCGAACGTTGAGGCAAGTGTGGCGTAGACGCACCACAGGACTGAGCGCATTGAAAAGTACCTCCGGAAATCGTCATGACGCCGAATGCTTCGAAGGCGTTATGTTTAGCCATATATAACACGGCCCCGCCTTGGCCATATCTCATGCTTTGACGGAGTCCATTCTTCACTGCAGAATTGGGTGATGGGGGAATGGCCAACGGGGAGGGCGGTGTTGTGGGCGCGCATGGGTGCGCTCGCGCTCGGTTCGCTCTGGCTTACACCGCGGCTGTTGGCCGCCGAAGGCTGCACATTGGGCAGGGTTGCGGAGATACCCGTAACGATGGCCGGCACTCGACCCCTCATCACTGCAAAAATCAATGGTCAAGAAGCGCGCTTTGTCTTGGACAGCGGTGCCTTCTACAGCATCATCAGCACGGCGACAGCCGATGAATTTCATTTGAAGCTGAAGCCGGCTCCCTACGGTCTGAGGGTTCAAGGCATTGGCGGTGCGGTGGATACCCAGATTGCCACGGTGAACGAGTTTGGCATCGCAAGCGCACTCATTCATAACGTCGAATTTCTCGTCGGCGGCAGCGAGGTCGGCAGCGAAGGGGTGATCGGACAGAACTTCCTGCACCAGTGGGATGTGGAATACGATTTTTCCCAGGGCGTGGTCCGGCTGTTCAGGCCCGAGGGCTGCAGGAAGGCCCGGCTAGCCTATTGGCTGAAGGCCGGACAAACCTATTCGGAAACCGAGATCGAGCCGGTGACCCGGTCGTTTATGGAGACGATCGGGGAGGGCTATGTGAACGGACATCGGATACGCGTCACATTTGATAGTGGTGCCTATTACTCGGTGCTTTCCCTGAGGGCGGCCGGTCGGGCGGGAATCAAGACTGATTCACCCGGCGTGGTGGAGGCCGGTTACATCCATGGCGCCGGTCGCGGCATGGTCAAGGCCTACATCGCGACCGCGGCGAGTTTCAAGATAGGGGACGGCGAGGAAATTCAGAACGCCCGATTGCGCATCGCGGATTTGGACCCGTTGAATACCGACATGCTGCTGGGAGCGGATTTCTTCGTTTCTCATCATATCTATGTCGCCAACAGCCAGCGCAAACTGTATCTCACCTACAACGGCGGCCCGGTCTTCAACCTGACCAAAACACCGACGGCTGTGACGGCCCAGGCTGCCGAAGCCCCGAAGGACGGCGCGGCGACGCCACACGCCACGAAAGACGAGGCGGCGAAGGACGAGCCGCAGAGTGACCATCAAGTTGCGGCGGCGGATGAGCAGGCCGATCCGGACGCGCTCGCCCGCCGCGGCGAAGCATCTGCGGCACGGCGAGACTTCGAACATGCGCTCGCGGATCTGTCGAAAGCGGTCGAATTGCGGCCCGACGATCCAGAGTACCTATTCCAGCGTGCACTGATTTATCGCCAGAATGGCCAGGCTCCTTTGGCTCTGGCAGACCTCGATCATGTGCTCGCACTCAATCGGGATTTTCTGCGTGCCTACATGCCCCGTGCGGAGCTGCGCTTCAGCGATAAAAATGTCGAGGGCGCCATTGAGGATCTCGATGCGGTGGATCGATTGGCCCCCAAGCAGGCCGACCTCAGGCTCCTACTGGCGGAACGCTACGAATCGGTAAAGCATTTTTCGCAGGCCCTCGCCCAGTATGATCTGTGGATCGAGAATCACCCGGTCGACTCGAGAATAGCCGCGGCGTTGGGGCAGCGTTGCCACGTCAGCGCCATTGGCAATGAGGGTCTCGATGCGGGGCTCGCCGATTGCAACAAGGCGCTGCGCATCGCGGATAAGAAAAATCCGAATTACGGTCATTTGTTCGAAAATCGCGGTTTTTTGGAATTGCTCCTGACGAACAACGACAAGGCAATGGCGGATTTTGACGCCGCACTAAAAACACTGCCGAAAAGCGCTTTCGCGCTGTATGGGCGAGGTGTCGCGGAAATGCGCAAGAACAAAACGGCACAGGGTCAAGCCGACATGGCCGAAGCGGAGAAGATCGCGCCCCATGTCGCGGCCGCATTCAGCGCGCGAGGCTTGGGTCCTTGAGGGCTTAGCTCTCGAAGAATCCCATTTTCACGCCGGCCAGCTGCACGACATCATTGTCGTTCAGCCTGCGGGCTTGCGGCCCGATCGGCACGCCATTGACCTGCGGATAATCGTTCTCTTTTCCGCTGTCGACATGCACGATGAAATAGCCTTCGGATCGGCGCGTGATCGCGGCGACCTGGACGCCGGGGCGGCCCAAGGTGGTGAGCGCCTTGGTCAGTTCCAGTTCCCGCCCTGCGAAGGCGCCGCTGAGCACCTGCAGTTTCGCTTTCGGCAAAGCCGTCGCATTGTCCGGCACGCTGGGCCGCTTCGAGGCGACGGCCTTGGCGGCCTGATCCACTGCGGCGGTGACTTTGCGGATCCGGTCCTCGCCCTGTGAGCTGGGCGTGATGACCATGGTCTTTTCGAATTCGTCCTGCTCGACCTCGCCATCCTGGCTGTCGACGAAGCGCAGTTGGTGATGCCCGACGGTGATGACATCTCCGTGCTGCATCGCATGCTTCTTGATCAGCTTGCCGTTGACGTATGTGCCATTGGTGCTGTTCAAATCCTCCAAGAAGGAGTCGTTCAGGATGTTGATGATGAGCGAGTGGTGACCGCTCACAGCCGGATTGTCGATACGAATATCGTTGTCCGGAAGGCGCCCAATGGTGTAGCGCTCTTTGTTCATGTTGTATTCCGCGAGGACGTTACCGTCCAAGCTGAGCATCAGGCGTGCCATTCAGACTCCATTTCGCTAGCCGAACCATCCCAAGATTTTGTCAAATATACGCCGGTGCGCCGGGAACGGCTCCTGGACGTGCGCCATAATCACAGAGACATTATCCCGGCCGCCATTATCGTTCGACAGCTGTATCAGCTGCTTAGCAACCGTATCAAGATTAGCACTAAAGGTGCTGATTGTTAAGTGAATGTCCTCGTCCTCGATCATGTCAGAAAGGCCATCCGAACACAGTACGTAGTAGTCACTTTTCTGCGCCGGCTGCTCGTGGATTTCGACCTCGACATTCTGCTCCACCCCGAGCGCCCGTGTAACATAATTCTTGTTGGTCGCGCGCTGTGCTTCCTGCTGGGAATAGAACCCCCGGTCGACCAGTTCCTGCAGCAACGAGTGATCCAAGGTCATTTGCTCGAACCGGTTGTCCCTGAGCCGGTAGGCCCGGGAGTCGCCGACGTGGGCGATCGAGACCTTGTTATCGTGGAAAAGACAGGCCACCACCGTCGTACCCATCCCCTCGCACTGTGGCTGGGTCTTGGAGGTGTGGTAGATGATTTTGTTGGCCCTGTGAATGGCGTCACGCAGGATAATGCTGGGCCGTGTGAGTCCGGACTCCTGATCGCGGACCGTCAGGTCCTCGCGCATGAAGGCGTCCCGCACCAGGTTGATGATGGTCTTGACGGCAATGCCGCTCGCCACTTCACCCGCATTGTAGCCGCCCATGCCGTCGGCCAGCACGAATAGGCCGATATCGGCCTCGCTGCCGATCATGTCCTCGTTGTGCTCGCGGACCTTGCCCGTGTCCGTCAGCGCAACGCTGGCGATTTTCCCCTTCAAACTCATGCTTCCTGTGCCGCTCTGCTCATGTAGATATATCCACTCAAGGCGATCCGCTCGCGATCCGTGCTCGACAATCGTCCAGGGCAGCCGCCATTTGCGCGCCTGAGTCATACCGTGCTTCAGGATTCTTGGCCAGTGCCCGATCGATGACGCTCTCGACGCAGGCGGGCAAGTCCGGTCGGAATGCCCGCAACGGCGGATGGGGCGCTTCGGCGATCTGCTGCATCAGGCCGGTCATCGAATCAGCGGTGAACGGGAGCTGCCCGGTCAGCAATTGAAATAGGCTAACACCCAGGGAAAACAAGTCCGAGTGACCTGTCACAGTTCGTCCCTCGAGCTGTTCGGGCGACATAAAGCTTGGCGTTCCGAGAACAATTCCCGTTCTGGTACTGCCCGCGCCACTCAAGCGCGCGATGCCGAAATCGGTGATTTTCAATACGTCGGTGGCGGGATCGTACATCAGATTGGCCGGCTTGATGTCGCGGTGTACCACCTGCTGTTTGTGCGCAAATCCTAAGGCTTCGGCGGTGCGGCTGATGAGCTCCAGCGTCTTGCGCGGCTCCAGCAAATTGTTGGATTTTGCATAGTCGCTCAAATGCTGGCCCTTCAGGTATTCCATTGCGATGTAGGCCAATCCGCGCTCTTCCCCCACATCATAGATCGTAACGATGTTCGGATGATTGAGGCGCCCGGCGGTTTCCGCTTCGCGGAAAAAGCGCGATCGCGCTTCAACGAGTTCGGCGTCGCTGAATTCTGCGGCAAGCGGAATGGCCTTGATCGCGACCATGCGATTGATCGCGGTGTCTCGTCCCAGGTAAACGACGCCCATGGCACCGCGGCCGATTTCGCGTTCGAGCTGGTAGCGTCCGAGCCGCTCGGCCTCGGGCACCGCCGCGGCAACCGCGGCCGAAGCGGGGCGATCCCTCGGGGCCGCGCGCAGGTTCGGCGTCGTCGCGCCCAGGGCTGCCGGCGATACCGGCGCTGGGGCAGGGGCCTTGGGCTTGACGCGGTCCGCGTCCATGAGACGGCGCAATCGCGCCGCCACGTCCTTATACGTGTTGTCGAATCGGGCCAAATGCCGGTAGACCGCAGTGGCCTGGGCGATGCGGCCGCGCTGTTCCATCTGGTTGCCCAGCGTATAAAGATCTTGCAGGACCGTCGTATTGGGCTTTCGGCCTTTGAGTTCGGCAAACCGCTGTTCGAAGTTATCCAGCAGTCGTGCGGTATCGGTACCCACGGCGGTCCTGGGAGCGGGCATCGGAACGGCTGGGGCGCTCTTGCCCATGCGGGCCCAGACAAACAGGGCGCTGCCGCCCGCCAATAGAGCGGCGCCGGGCATCCAGAGCCAGCTAAGAGAGGGACGAGTGGCTAGCAATCGGAGCAATAGGCCGGCTGCGAGGATCCCAATGCCCACAATCGCTGCGATCAGTCCAAATTTCCGCATGCAATAGACATAATCCGATTCAAACAAGTCCGGCAGTATAGGTGATCGGGCGACAATACCAGCAATCCTAAATTCACATATCGGTGCTAACGAAGTCCATGTCGAAGTCGAAACAGATATATGTTTGCCAGAACTGCGGCACCGCTGCGCCCAAATGGCAGGGACAATGCACCGCCTGCGGTGAGTGGAACACGCTAGTCGCAGAGATCCTGACAGAAAATCCCCGCAAATCAACTAAAGGAAAGCATGCGCAAAGAGATGCGTCGGCGTCGCTGGCGGTCCTGGCCGAAGCCGAGCCGCTGCGCCTGTCCACCGGCTCGGGCGAACTCGACCGCGTGCTGGGCGGCGGACTCGTTCCCGGATCCGTGACATTGATTGGCGGCGATCCTGGCATCGGCAAATCGACGCTCATGCTGCAGGCGGGCGCCGCGCTCAACGCGTCGGGTGCGGTGCTCTATGCAACGGGCGAGGAGTCTGTGCAGCAGGTCGCGCTGCGCGCGCGGCGCTTGGGGCTGGAAGCGGCGACCGCCCGGTTGCTCGCTGAAACATGCGTGGAGGACATCGTCGCCGCCGCGTCGGGTCTGCAGGCGCACGTGCTCATCGTCGATTCGATTCAGACCATGCATTCCGATCGCGTGGAGGCCGCACCCGGCGCCGTGTCGCAATTGCGCGAGTGCACCGCCGAGCTGGTGCGCTTCGCCAAGTCGAGCGGCACTGCGGTGCTCCTCGTGGGGCACGTCACCAAGGAAGGTCAAATCGCAGGACCGCGCGTGCTCGAACACATGGTCGACACGGTGCTGTATTTCGAGAGCGATACGGGCAGCCGCTATCGGGTGCTGCGTTCGGTGAAAAATCGATTCGGCGCCGCCAATGAAATCGGTGTATTCGCCATGCTGGAGCAGGGCCTGCGCGAGGTTACAAACCCCTCGGCAATTTTCCTGTCCCGCCATGCGCAGCCGGTTTCAGGCAGCGTGATCACCGTGATGCGCGAGGGAACGCGTTCACTGCTGATCGAGGTCCAGGTGCTGGCCGACGAAGCCTTGAGCACCAATCCTCGCCGGGTGGCGGTCGGCATCGATGGCAATCGTCTGACCATGCTGCTGGCCGTCGCGCATCGCCACGGCGGACTTTTGCTGCACGGACAGGACGTGTTTGCGAATGTGGTGGGCGGCGTGCGCCTCGCGGAGACGGCGGGCGACCTGGCGATTGTGTTGGCCGCGCGCTCCTCCCTGAACAGCGCGCCCGTGCCAGGGTCGCTGATTGTCTTCGGCGAGCTCGGACTCGCCGGCGAGATCCGACCGGTGCCCTTCGGTGAGGAGAGGCTGCGCGAGGCTGCAAAGCACGGGTTCAAGTCGGCGCTGGTTCCCGAGGCGAATGTGCCCAAGCGACCTCCGGACGGAATGAGCGTGCGCGGCGTCGCGCGCCTGAATCAGGCGCTGGAGGCGTTCTAGGTTCGGCGGCGCTCGGCGCGCCGGTTCATGGAGTCGCCGGTTTTATGGCGGCGCTGGTTTACGGCGGCGCTGGTTCCGGCGGCCGGATCCGGACGGTCTTGATGGCGTTATCGCCGGTTTGCAGTACCTCGAGCATGTAGTCGGCCATTTTCAGCGTGGTACCGGGCTCGGGAATGGTCTCGAGGAACTCGACGATCAAGCCATTCAGTGTCTTCGGACCGTCCGTCGGCAGGTTCCAACGCATCGACCGATTGAGCGCGCGGATCGTGGCCGAGGCGCTGGCGACGAAACTGCCGTCGGCTTCCGCATGCACATCCTTGTGCATCATGGTGGCAGGGTCGGTGGTGAACTCACCGACGATTTCTTCCAGGATGTCATCGATCGTGACCAGGCCCTGAATGTCGCCGTACTCATCGACCACGAATGCAATCCGGCGCTTGTTGCGCTGAAAATTCAGCAGCTGCGTGTTCAGGGTGGTGCCCGACGGAACGAAGTAGGGCTCGCGCGATTGCGCGGCTGCGATCAACGTGTCGAGATCAAGATGTCCGCGCGCCAGTTCATGCACGACCTGCTTCATGTGCAGGAGACCGATGATGCGGTCGATTTCGCCTTGATACACCGGCAGGCGCGTGTGCTGGCTCTGGCGCAGCTGTTCCAGAATCCGGTCCCAATCGTCGTCGATGTCGATGCCGATGATTTCGTTTCGCGGCACCATGATGTCCTCCACGGTGGCGTTTTCCAGATCCAGAATGCTGACGAGCATCTGCTGGTGGCGCCGCGGAATCATCGCGCCGGCCTCGGCCACGACGGTGCGCAGTTCTTCGCTGCTCAAGGAGTTCGCCGCCACCTGTCTCGAAACGCCGAACATCCGCAGCACGCCGTTCGCGAGCAGGTTCGTGAACCAAACGAAGGGATACAGCACCAGCAGCAGGGGCGTGTAGATGTAGGCCGCCGGCAATGCCAGGCTCTCGGGGTGCAGGGCCCCGAAGGTCTTTGGCGCCACTTCGCAAAAGATCAACAGTACAAACGCCAAAAGCGCGGCGCCGAAAGCCACCAGAAATTCGCCGCCCAATTTCAGAGCGATGAAGCCGACCAGAATCGGCGCCGCCACATTGACCAGCGTGGAGAGCAGCAGGATCAATCCGATCAGACGATCCGGCCGCTTGAGCAACGCTTCGGCCAGGCGCGCGCCGCGGCTGCCTTCACTGGCGCGATACCGCAGGCGATAGCGGTTCAAGCTCATGAGAGCGGTTTCGCTGCCGGCAAAAAATGCGGCGAGGATCAGCAATCCCGCCAACGCTGCGAACAAGAGTCCTAGGGACGGGTGTTCCATTCGCCGAAGATCAACCCCAGTGCCGCCCGAACAAATCTTCGAGGACGAATTTCACGCCGAAATACGCGACCGCCAAAATGCCGAAGCCGCTCAAGGTCCAGCGCACCGCCGAGCGTCCGCGCCAGCCGAAGCGCAACCGCCCGATGAGCAGCACGCCGAAGATGAGCCAGGCGATCAGCGACAGTACCGTTTTCTGCACCAGGTTCTGCGTGAAGAGATTGGTGACAAAGACGAAGCCGGTGATGAGCGCGAGGGTCAGCAATCCGAAGCCCGCCGCGACCAGCCTGAACATGATTTTTTCCAGGGCGTCGAGCGGCGGCAACGCGCTCGACAAATCGACGATGCGGCGCATGCGTAAGCGGCGATCCAGAATCACCAGCAAAATGGCCGTGACGGCGGCGGCAAACAGCAGCGCGGCCGCGCCCATCGACAGGAGAATGTGCGCGGTCAGTTCCCAACCCACGGTGGCTTCGGCGTAGCTGCGCCCCACGCCGCCGAGACCGGTGCCGAGCCCCGCGCCCACCGCCGCGCTCAGCATGAGGATGGCGCCGAGCACGCGATTTTGTTTGTCGATGGAAATCAAACAGGCCAGCGCCGCGAGCGTCCAGCCGAGAAGCGACATCGCCTCGAGCAGGCCGATCGAGAAGCGCGCATTCATGCGCATCATGTGCATGATGACATCGCTGTGGCCGATGATGGCGATGAGGACGAGGATCCAGGCGATCGGTTCCAGCCGCGGCTGCTTCACACTGCGCAACATGGCCCAAGCGCTCAACGCGTACAGCACGAACAAAATGATGGCAGGAATAATCACGACCGGCCTAAATTGTGACTTTCCGATAATGACACAAGTAGAATAGCCGCACTATGTTTGACCGATTGACCGAAAGCCTGTCCTCGGCGCTCAAGTCGCTTTCCGGCCGCGGCCGGCTGACCGAGGACAACATATCCGAAACCGTGCGCGAGGTGCGCCTCGCGCTGCTCGACGCCGATGTCGCGTTGCCGGTCGTCAAGAGTTTCACCGAGGCCGTCAAGGCCCGCGCGGTGGGTGTGGAGGTGACGAAAAGTCTGACGCCCGGACAGGCATTCATCAAAGTGGTGCACGAGGAACTGACGCGGCTCATGGGCGAGCCCAGCACCGGCCTCAATCTGCGTGCCCAGCGTCCGGTGGTGGTGATGCTCGCCGGCTTGCAAGGCGCCGGCAAGACCACGAGCGCCGGCAAACTCGCCCGTTGGCTGAAGGAGAAGCAAAACAAAAAGGTGTTGATGGTCAGCACCGACGTGTATCGTCCCGCGGCTATTTTGCAACTGCAGACCCTGGCTGCGCAGGTGGGCGCGGGCTTCACCCCTGCCGACTCGAGCGAAGCGCCGGTTGCGATCGCCAAGCGCGCACTGACCGAGGCAAGTTTGCAGGCTTACGACGTGCTGCTGCTCGACACGGCCGGGCGATTGCATGTCGATGCAGAAATGATGGCGGAAGTCCGCGAGCTCGAGGCGGCGATCCAACCCCACGAGCGCCTCTTCGTGGTTGACAGCATGGCCGGCCAGGACGCCGTCAACGCAGCCAAGGCATTCAACGAGGCACTGACTCTGACCGGTGTCATCCTCACCAAGGCCGATGGCGATGCGCGCGGTGGCGCGGCGCTATCGGTCCGGCATGTGACCGGCAAGCCGATTCTCTTTGTCGGTACGGGCGAGAAGTCCGAAGCCCTGGAGTTGTTTCAGCCGGAACGCATTGCCTCCCGCATCTTAGGGATGGGCGATGTGCTGTCGCTGGTCGAGCAGGTTCACGCCCAAGTCGATCAGGAAAAGGCCGAAAAGCTCGCCAAGAAGATCACCAGGGGCAAGTCCTTCGACCTGACCGACCTTCGAGATCAGTTGAGTCAACTGCAGAACATGGGCGGGATGGCTGCGCTGCTCGACAAGCTGCCTGCCCAGATGCAGGCCAACGCCGCGGCCGCTGCCGGCGCGGTCAACCCCAAGACCCTCAAACGTCAGATGGGAATCATCGATTCCATGACCCCCAAGGAACGCCGGCGTCCGGAGATGATCGACAACTCGCGCAAACGCCGCATCGCGAATGGGGCAGGGGTGCCCCTCCCGGAGGTCAATCGGCTGCTGAAGCAGTTTGACCAAATGCAGAAAACCATGAAGAAAATGGTCAAAGGCGGGATGTTGAAGAACATGATGCGCGGCATGGCCGGCCGGATGCCCCCAGGCGGGTTCGGTCCTGGCGGTTTCGGGCGCTAAATCGGCTCCTTAAGCCATGGATTGGTTGCTCTTAACCCCTGATTGTCATTACAATTAGCGGCTAGCTTCCTTAAGGTGGATTTAAGATGGTGACGATCCGTTTGACTCGACGCGGCGGCAAGAAGACGCCCTTTTATCATGTCGTGGTGACCGACAGCCGTAAGCGTCAGGGTGGCACCAGCCTCGAGAGCGTAGGCCTGTTCAACCCGATCGCGCGCGGCGGAGAAGTCAAGTTGCGCATGGACGTCGCCCGCATCGAGCATTGGCTGAGCAAGGGTGCTCACATGTCCGACCGAGTCAAGTTTCTTCTCACCAGTTTCCGTAAGCAGGCCGCGTAAAGGCTGATTGCCGCGATGAGCGACGAATCATCGGCGCTCATCCAACTGGGGTTTGTGGGCGCCCCGTTCGGCGTCCGAGGTTGGGTCAAGCTACGGTCACATACGGATCCTCCCGAACGCCTGCTGGAACACCGCAATCTGCAGATCGGACGAGAGGGTGCTTGGCGCAGCTATCGCATTGAGCAAAGCGGCCGCAGCGGCGGAGCGTTGACGGTCAAATTGGCCGGAGTGGAGGATCGGGATCAAGCGATGGCCTTGCGGGGCGCCGAGATCCGGATTCCGCGCGCTGAATTGCCGCAGCGGGACGATAAGGATTTCTATCGCGCAGACTTGATTGGCTGCGAGGTGGTGAATCTGGCCGGTGTCGGCTTAGGCATCGTGCAGCATTTTATTGAGACTCCGGCGCAAGCCCTGATGGTGGTGCGCGGAGAACGTGAGTACTGGGTGCCGGCGGTACCGGAGCACCTTCGGCGAGTGGATTTGAGCGCTCGCCGCGTGGTCGTGGACTGGGACGCCGCGTCGGATTGAGTATGCGAATTGCGGTGGTATCGCTGTTTCCGCAGATGATCCGCGAAGCGCTGAACATCGGCGTGGTGGGCCGGGCGCTGGAACGGGGTGTCTTTCAGGTCGAGTGCTTCGACCCGCGCGATTACACCGTCGACCCTCACCGGACGGTCGATGACCGCCCGTACGGCGGCGGACCGGGAATGGTGATGAAGGTGGAGCCGGTGCGCAGCGCTGTGCGCGACGCGGTCAAGGTTCTGCCGCCGGGCAGCCGGCGGGTGTATTTGGGCGCCGACGGGCGCAGGTTTGAGCAAAGCATGGCGCGCGAGGCCTGCGATTGGCCGGGTTTGGTGTTGGTCGCCGGACGCTACGAAGGGATCGATGAGCGCTTCATCGAGCAGGAAGTCGATGAGCAGTGGTCCATCGGCGACTATGTGTTGTCGGGTGGCGAGCTGCCGGCGCTGGTCGTCATCGACGCCATTGCTCGATTGATGCCGGGCACATTGGGATGTTCGGAATCGGCGCTGCAGGAGTCCTTCAGCGACGGTTTGGTGGACTGGCCGCATTACACGCGGCCGCAAGATTTGGAAGGGCACGAAGTGCCCGCGGTCTTGGCGTCGGGCGATCACGCGGCGATTCATCGCTGGCGGTTGCAGCAGGCGCTGGGACGCACCTGGTTGCGCCGGCCGGAGCTGCTCGAGCGGCGCGGCATGAGCGATGAAGAGCGAAAATTGTTGGAAGAATTTAAGATTGAACGTGCGAGGCAACAGTTATGAATAAGATCATCCAAGAACTCAACGGCGAACGGGCGACGCGCAAGCTTCCGGACTTCAATCCCGGCGACACCATCGTCGTGCAAGTAAAAGTGGTGGAAGGTGATCGCGAGCGCGTTCAAGCCTACGAGGGCGTGGTCATCGCGAAGAAAAACCGCGGCCTCAATTCTTCTTTCACCGTGCGCAAGATTTCCCACGGCGAAGGTGTGGAACGCGTGTTCCAGACGTTCAGCCCCTCGATCAGCGAAGTCAGCGTTAAGCGCCGCGGCAATGTACGCCGCGCCAAGCTCTACTACTTGCGCGAACTGTCCGGCAAGGCTGCCCGCATCGACGAGAAGGTCTGAGCGTTGAATGAGCGCCGGATCCGCTCTTAGAGGATTCTTCGGGCTGGTCTGGCGAATCCTGGAAGGGATCCGCAAGGTGCTGCACCTGGCGCTGATGCTCATCATTTTCGGGTTCGTTCTGGCGGCACTGCATACTTCCGTTCCCACGGTGCCGCGCACCGCGGCCCTGGTCATCGCGCCGCAGGGCGAACTGGTCGAGCAGTTGTCGGGCGATTCGGTGCGGCGCGCGCTCGATGAGGCTTCCGGAGGTCCAAATCCGGAAACCCTGCTCCGGGACGTGACCGAGGCCATCGCTGCCGCGAAGAACGATTCTCGAATCAAGCTCATCGTTCTCGATCTGGACCAGCTCGATGCGTCGGGTTTGTCGAAGCTGCAGGAGATCGGCGCCGCGTTGCGCGATTTTCGCGCCTCGGGCAAGCGTGTAATCGCGATGGGCGACTCCTACAGTCAGGTGCAGTACTACCTCGCCGCGCAGGCCGGTGAGGTGTATCTCGATCCCATGGGCGAAGTGTCCGTGCACGGTTTCAGCTATTACCGCATGTACTACAAGGATGCGATCGACAAGCTGCAGATCGACTCGAACGTGTTTCGCGCCGGCACCTTCAAGAGCTACACCGATCAATTTTCGCGCAGCGACATGGCGCCGAGCGAGCGGGAAGAGACCTCTTTATGGCTCGAGTCTTTGTGGAATGCCTACAGCCAGGATGTCACGCGCGCCCGTTCGCTGCCCGCCACCGCTCTCAAGGATTTCATCGCTGCGCAACCCGCGTCCGTCCAGGCCGTCAACGGCGATCTGGCGAAAATGGCTTTACAGCGCGGCTTGGTTACCGCGCTCAAAAGCCGCCGTCAGGTCGCCGACGATTTGAAGGGGCTGGTGGGAGAGGATGACAGCGATCACTCCTTCAACGGGATCGGAATGAGTCAATACTTGGCGGCGGTGCGCGCCAAGCGTGTTTTGAAATCGAAATCGGATGCCAAGGTCGGGATCGTGGTGGCCTCCGGTGAAATCTTCGATGGCCGTCAATTGCCCGGCAAGATTGGCGGCGAGAGCACCTCGGATCTGCTGCGCGAGGCGCGCTACGATGACGCGGTGAAGGCCGTTGTGCTGCGCATCGACAGTCCGGGCGGCAGCGAATTCGCGTCCGAGATGATCCTGCGTGAAGTGCAGGCGCTGCGCAAAGCCGGCAAGCCGGTGATCGTGTCCATGAGCAGCTATGCAGCGTCAGGCGGGTACTACATCGCCGCCGCCGCGAACCAAATATTTGCCAGCCCGACAACCATCACCGGATCGATCGGCGTTTTTTCCTATATCCCGACATTTCAGCGCACCTTGGAGAAAATCGGCGTCAATGTCGATGGCATCGGCACCACACCGCTGGCCGGCGACATGCGCTTCGATCGGGCCCTGGGCCCCGTCACCAAGCAAGTGCTGCAGGCAACCGTCGATCATGCCTATCAGCAATTCTTGAGGCGCGTGGCGGATGGCAGGAAAAAACCGGTCGACGACGTGGACAAGATTGCGCAGGGCAGGGTGTGGGCGGGCGTCGATGCCCAGCGCATCGGCTTGGTGGATCATCTCGGCGGCTTGAAGGATGCAACCGACGCCGCGGCCAAATTGGCGCAATTGGGCAAGGATTACGATGTGGACTACATCGAGACCGAATTGAGCTTGAAAGAGCAACTGCTCATGCAGATTCGCTCCCAAACGGTGCGCGTGGGGCAGCTCGCTGGACTCATTCCCGAGCATACCGACATCGAGCGCATTCTCGATCCCCTGCTCGAGCAGGCTCGCGTGATCGCCCGCCTAAAGGATCCACACGGGTTGTACTCGTATTGTTGGTGCCAGGAGCCGCCGGCGCAGTGAAGGTGAGCGGCCCCGCTCGCAAGGCCTTCCATACAGGACGCTCAATCTCACGTTGACCGTGCTGGCGGACGAGTATCGAATGGCTGCCATCAGTCAGGTGGCAAAATCGGGTTCGTCCCACACCCGCCATGGAGCCGGCATGTGATATTGACCATCACAGGCTGCTCCAGTCGAGCGTCACTTTTCCGGATTTCCCGGAATTCATGATTTCAAAGCCTTGCTGGTAGTCGTTGATTCCCAATCGATGCGTGATCACCGGCCGTATATCCAGTCCGCTTTGCAGCATGCTCGACATTTTGTACCAGGTCTCGAACATCTCCCGGCCGTAGATGCCCTTAATGGTCAGGCCTTTAAAGATGACCTGGTTCCAATCGATCGCAGTCTCGCCGGGCGGAATGCCGAGCATCGAGACGCTGCCGCCGTTATTCATGGTTCGCAGCAACTCGCGCAACGCAGCCGGATTGCCGGACATCTCGAAGCCGACGTCGAAGCCCTCTTCCATGCCTAAATCGCGCATGGCGTCGTCGAGCGATTCGCGCGAAACATTGAGCGCCCGCGAGGCGCCCATTTTCTTCGCGAGTTCCAGCCGGTAATCGTTCACGTCGGTAATGACCACGTGACGCGCGCCGGCATGACGCGCAATGGCCACCGCCATGACGCCGATGGGGCCCGCGCCGGTGATGAGTACATCCTCGCCGACGACGTTGAATGCGAGCGCGGTATGGGTCGCATTGCCAAGCGGGTCGAGAATGGAGGCGATTTCATCGTCGATGGCAGTCGGCAGCTTGAATACGTTGGACGCCGGTATCGTCAGATACTCTGCAAACGCGCCCGGGCGGTTCACCCCGACACCCGAGGTATTGCGGCACAAGTGGCGGCGCCCGGCGCGGCAATTGCGGCAATGGCCGCAGGTGATATGGCCTTCGCCCGAAACGCGATCGCCGGTGGTGAAGCCGCGCACTTCGCTGCCGATCTCAACGATTTCGCCCGAATATTCATGTCCGACGGCCATCGGCACCGGAACCGTCTTTTGCGCCCAGGCATCCCAATTGTAGATATGCATGTCGGTGCCGCAGATGGCGGAACGATTGACCTTGATGAGGACATCGTTGTGGCCGACGGAAGGTTCAGGAACGTCCTGCATCCATATGCCGGGTTCCGCATGGGCCTTGACGAGAGCTTTCATGGCTTGCCTCTAGGAACCTGTCAGACAGGCTCCTGGTGAATGATGCCGAGGTCGCGTGCCGAGCGACCAAACGCGTCAACTACACGATCCAGTTGTTCAAATGTGTGCGCGGCATTCATTTGGGTACGAATTCGCGCTTTTCCATGGGGCACGACCGGGAATGCGAACGCCACGACGTAAATTCCCTCTTGCTGCATGCGCTCAGCGAGACGCACGGCGAGAGGTGCCTCTCCCAGCATCACCGGGATAATGGGATGTTCGCCCGGGACCAGCTTGAATCCCAAGGCCTGCATGGACTGGCGAAAGTGGCGCGCATTCGCGTGCAGGCGATCGCGCAACTCCGGGGTGCTCTCCAGGAGGTCCAATACTTGAATGGTGGCGGCGGCGACCGTCGGCGCGATGCTGTTCGAAAACAAATAAGGCCGCGACCGCTGCCGCAGCCATGCGACGATGCCCTTTCGCGCCGAGACGAAACCGCCGCTGGCGCCGCCGAGGGCCTTACCCAGAGTGCTGGTTATGATATCGATGCGCCCCATGACGCCCCGGTATTCGTGCGAGCCGCGGCCGCGGGCGCCGACGAAACCGGTCGCATGCGAATCATCGACCATGACCAGCGCACCGTAGCGTTCGGCCAAGTCGCAGATCTCGTTGAGGCGCGCAATGGATCCGTCCATGGAAAACACGCCGTCGGTTGCGATCAGCCGCGTCCGCGTGTCCTGCGAATCCTTGAGCGCTTGCTCCAGTTCGTTCATGTCATTGTTGGCATAGCGCAAGCGGCGCGCCTTGCACAGCCGGATCCCGTCGATGATGCTGGCATGATTGAGCGCATCGCTGATGACAGCGTCGTTCTCGTCGAGCAGCGTTTCGAACAATCCGCCATTCGCATCAAAGCAGGACGAATAGAGGATCGTGTCGTCCATCGATAGGTAAGCGCTCAGGCGCTCCTCCAGCTCGCGGTGCACGGTTTGCGTTCCGCAGATGAAGCGCACCGAGGCCATGCCATAGCCATAGCGCGTCAAGCCTTCGTGAGCGGCTTTGAGCACGGCCGGATGATTGGCGAGCCCAAGATAATTGTTGGCGCAGAGATTGATCATCTCCTGGCCATCCTCGAGTTTGATGACCGGACCCTGAGCCGTGCCGATCACTCGCTCGCGCTTGAGCAGTCCTGCCGCGCCGAGCGCCTCGGTGTCGCGCTCCAGGCGCTCGCGAAATTCATTGCCGTACATCGCGCTATTATAGCGATTTCGCCCCCGCTCTAAAGGCTATCTCAAGATCGATTACTTATGACAACCGAGGAAAAAACTGATAGTCATCGCCTCGATAAATGGCTCTGGCATGTCCGTTTTTTCAAGACGCGCAGCCTGGCAACGGCCGCCATCAACGGCGGCAAGGCACACCTCAATGCGGAGCGCGTCAAGCCGGCGCATCGGGTGCGCGTCGGCGATCGGATCAGTTTGTCGTTGCAGGGCATCGTGGGGGAATTTGAAGTTCTTGGCCTTCCCGAGCGCCGCGGCCCTGCGGCGCAGGCCCAGACCCACTATGCGGAAACCCCGCAGAGCGCTGCGCGTCGAGTGGTGCTCAAAGAGCAGCAGCGTCTCGCGAATCTATCGAGGCCGCATTCGGACGCGCGTCCGGACAAGCGCGAGCGCCGACGGCTCATGCGCCTGCACCGAGGTCAAAGTTAAGTGTCGAGACCACGGCTCCTGATAAAAGCGCTCGTCTTGTTGGCCTGGGTCGGGCTCGCGGCGACGGCGGCCCGGGGCGACGAAGAAATCATCGTCGATCCGCACGAATCGCATCATCCCTTCCCGCATTTTTGGGAGCAAATGTTCGGCTCCGGCCGGGCAATTCTGACGTTGCGCGAAAGCTACCGGCAGGATCTTCGGGTCGTCAAAGATGCAACCGATTTCAAGTTCGTGCGCTTTCACGCGATCTTGCACGACGAAGTCGGCATCTACGATGAGGGCAGGCATGGAAATCCCGTCTACAACTTCTCCTACGTCGATCAAATCTACGATGGATTGCTGGCGAACGGCGTTCGCCCCTTCGTCGAGCTCTCGTTCATGCCGAGCAAGCTCGCGTCGCGCCAAGCAGTGCACTCCTTCAAATACCATCCCATCGTGGCGCCGCCCCGCGACTATGCCAGATGGGACGCGTTGATCGCGGCTTTCGCAACGCACCTGATCGAGCGCTACGGTATCGATGAGGTGGCGCAGTGGTACTTCGAGGTCTGGAACGAACCCAATCTCGATTTCTGGACCGGCAAACCCAAGCAGGACAGTTACTGGACGCTTTATGATCACACCGCCCGGGCGCTGAAGAGGGTCAGCACCCGATTGCCGGTGGGCGGACCGTCCACGGCGCAAGCGGCTTGGGTCGATGCATTCATCCGTCATTGCACCGAGAAAGGCATCCCGTTCGATTTCGTCTCGACCCATGTTTACGCGAATGACACGTCCAAGGATGTTTTCGGGACGCACGAAGATATTCCGCGAGCGCAGATGGTGTGCCGTGCGGCGAAGAAAGTTCGCGACGAGGTAGACGCCTCGCCGCGTCGCGGCATCCCCATCATCTTCAGCGAGTACAACGCCACGTACTTCAATGAGCCGCAAGTCACCGACTCTCTGTTCATGGGGCCGTGGCTTGCGGACACGCTGCGTCGCTGCGACGGGCTGACCGACATGATGTCTTACTGGACCTTCTCCGATGTATTCGAAGAGCAGGGGGTCGTGAAGCGGCCCTTCTATGGCGGATTCGGCCTCATCGCGGCGGGGGGCATTCCAAAACCGGTGTTCAACGCGTTCAAGATATTGCATGGGCTGGGGACCGAACGTTATGACACGGCGTCGGAGCACGCTTTGGTCACGCGCGGCGCCGACGGCTCCTTTGTCATCGCCCTCTGGAACTATGCTCCTCCCGGTGAAGTCGGAGCACCGATCACACTGTCGCTGCAGTTCCGCGACCTTGCGACCCGTACAGCCCGCGTACGGCGGCTCGATGCGGAAAACGGCGACGCCAATGGCGCTTACCGCCGCATGGGATCGCCGGCTTACCCGACGCGTGCGCAGCTCGAACAGCTGTCGAAGGCCGCGACGCTGCCCGCGCCTCAAGAGGTGCCAATCCTCAATGAGCGCCTGTCCATCACGCTGCCGCCCTACGGTCTGGCGACGGTGGAGGTCGCGGCGCGCCCGGAATAGCTTGGCGGCCGGATAGGCGGGGGGCGGCCGGATAGCCGGCGCGGCGCAGGGGCGGCCGGGTTGGCTTGGCCGCGGGCTTGCCACGGCGCGGCGCGATCAGTTTCGAATATCGTTTGGGAAAAAGGTGCTTGCTTGGCCCGCGCTATGTGTTACAGTCAGTAACACTATGAACAGTAACACTACGCAAAGTCACGATCCTGCCGAGCTCGGCGAACTGGAGCGGGCGGTTCTGGAACTCGTTTGGGAGCACGGTGTACAAAGCGCGGATCAGGTCCGGGAGCACCTCGTCACGCAGGGCCGTCCGCTCAAAGAATCCACCATTCGCACCGTCCTGCGCCGTCTCGAAGAGAAGGGATATTTGTCCCATTCCATTGAGAGCCGGACTTTCCTGTATCGCCCCGCGGCATCGCGCCAGGCGGTCGCCGGCCGGGCCGTGCAGCGCATCGTCGATTGGTTTTGCGAAGGATCCGTGGAAACACTTCTTGCCGGCATGGTGGACTCCGCGGTACTCGACCGCAAGGAACTGCAACGCCTCGCCGAACGCATCGCTGCATCGAAGAAGGGGAAAAAATCGTGAGTACTCATCTGTTGCTCGAAGCTGCCGCGCGCACCTTGGTGATGGGCGCGATCATCCTGGTTGCGCTTCGCCTGATGCGCATCGAACAAGTCCGGGCGCGGCGCACAGCGTGGTTGCTGGCACTGGCCGGTGCACTGGCGATGCCCTTGCTGGTAAGCGCACAAATTGGACCGCGCCTGCTGCCGGATCTGTCGATCATCCTGCCGCGCACTCAAGCCGCCGGGTCGCCTGCCGCGTCGCTCGCCACGCCGGCCGCCGGATCGTCCGCCGCGGTGTCCACCACACAGCCGGAGGTGCTTTCCTCCGTCTATCGAGACTATCGTGGCCCTTTAAGCAATTCGCGCACAGAAAATATTCAGGACCGGGGAGCGACTCCCGCGCCG
The DNA here is from genome assembly GCA_963721095.1 of uncultured Gammaproteobacteria bacterium. Taxonomy (GTDB): domain Bacteria; phylum Pseudomonadota; class Gammaproteobacteria; order Steroidobacterales; family Steroidobacteraceae; genus Bog-1198. Next base: position 213,943 of record CAVRHU010000010.1, read on the forward strand.
CCGGTCGAGGACAGTAGCGACACGCCCTTTGTCAATGCGACCTTGTCGCTCGCCGTGTTTGGCTACTGTGTGGCGGCCACGATGCTAGCGCTACGCCTGTGTGCCGGAGTGGGCTTTGCGCTGCGTCTGCGCAATCAAGCAACGCGCGTTATTTTCCCGTTTGACCCCGATTTGGACGTGCGCACCAGCGGGCGGGTCAAGAGTCCAGTGACCATCGGCTCCAGTGTGCTGTTGCCCCGGAATTACACCTCGTGGGACGAAGCGACTCTGCGCATCGTCCTCTCGCACGAACGGGCGCACGTGCGCCAGAATGATTTTCTGATCCACACGCTCGCGGGACTGCACTGCGCGCTGTTCTGGTTCAACCCGTTCAGTTGGTGGCTGCAACGGCAGCTCGCCGAGCTGGGCGAGGCGTTGAGCGATTGTGCGGCGGTGGAGCAGGCGGAGAGTCGCGCAGGTTACGCAGAAGTCCTGCTGGCGTTTGCCACGCGCAGCCGTTGGCCGCTGGCCGGCGTTGCCATGGCGAGCGCCAGCAATCTCACGCCGCGCATTGAAAGATTGCTGAACGACCAGGGTTTCGAACGATCATTTGCGGGGACGCGTCGACTGCCGTTCATTGCGGCTGGAGTGGTTGCCCTGGCGATGTTCGCGTCGACCTCGATGGTTCGAGTGCAAGCCTCGCCCGCTGACGTTCCGACGCCGCCCGACACGCCCGCGACGCCCATTCCGCCCGAGGCGCCGACCCAAGCCGTACCCAAGCCACCATCGCCACCATCGCCGCCTTCGCCGCCGCCGCCTCGGTCGCCGGACGATTCCGTAACCTCATCCTCATCGACCACGATGACCAATACGCATCATGCGAAGAAATCCGACGAAGACGGCGTGCTCGCGATCAAGACAGATCATTCGAACACAATGTGGAACAGAGGCAACCGCTTGCCGTCCCAGAGCGGCGATTACATCTATTTCCAGCACAACGGCAAGCCTTACCTGATTCAAGACCCGCAGGTCATTGCGAAAGCGCAGGAACTGCTCGCGCCCATGAAATTATTGGGGGAGAAACAGAGGCTGCTCGGAACCGAGCAGACCACGTTGGGGATGCAGCAGCGGATGCTGAGTTCGCACCAGCGCGCCATCAAGCTGGCCGAGTCCCCGGAATTCAAGCAGCGGATGGCGGAATTGGAAAAGAGGATTCAGGAACTCGACCTGCCGCACTTGACCGTGAAGATCGACGAGCACGCGCTCGCGGACTTGCAGGCTCACCTGGGCGAGATTCAGGCTCGAGTCGGAGAACTACAATTGGACTTTGGTTCCGGCCTAGGCGATTTCGGCGAGCAGATGGGCAAGCTCGGCGAACAACAGGGTAAATTGGGCGAGCAACAGGCGTTGCTGGGCGAACAGCAGCGCAAAATTATCGAAGACGTCCGCCGTCAGTTGAAGCCCCTCATCGAACAGGCCATCCGCGACGGCAAAGGTACGGCGCTCAAGGACTGGGACTGAACTTTAGTCCCAAAGCTCGTCCATATCTTCGGGATCGTCGATATCGCAGCTATCGGCGGACTCCGGTTGCAGTGTCGCCCAGTCGGCATGGTGCCAAACCGCGGTGGCAATGCCGGCGGTGGAAAGCTCGCGCCGCTGAGGTTTGGGCCCGAAGCGGCTGGCAATGGCGCTCAAACCCGGGTTGTGACCGCAAATCATGATATGCGTCAGCGAAGCGGCGCGGTGCGCGAGCAACTGCCAGGTTCTTTCGGGACTTGCCAAATACAGTTCGCGGGCGCATTGAATCTGTTTTGCATCGAGTTCACAGGTTGTCGCGATGATTTCCGCCGTCGCCCAGGCACGCTCGGCCGGGCTCACCAGGATGAGGTCGGGAATGAGGTCGCGCTTCACCAGGCGAGAGGCCATCTCCTGCGCCTCGATGCAGCCGCGATGGGTGAGCGGCCGCTCGTAATCCTCCGGGTAGGCGTCCACGGCCTCCGCTTTACCATGCCGGAGCAGTGTCAGTCTGCGCGTACCCACAGATGCCCATTCTCCAATTTGGTTTCGAACACCCGCACCGGTTCGTAGGCGGGGGGCGTCAACGCTTCGCCCGTCCGCAAGCAAAACCTCGCACCATGGCGCGGGCAGATGATTTCATTGCCCTCGATTTCCCCGCCGGTCAACTGAGCTCCATCATGAGTACAGATGTCCTCAATTGCATAGAAGTTCTCGCCGTTGCGCACGATCGCAATCATGCGGCGGCCGGCCGGCAGCGACTTGGCGTGCCCGTCCGGCAGATCCTGAGCCGGACCCGCGTCAATCCATGTCACAAGAAAAGCCTCGCATGCAGCGCTCACATCATCCCGGTCTGAAGGCGCGCCTCATCGGACATCATGGTCTGATTCCACGGTGGATCAAACACCAGTTCGACATTGGCGTGCGCCACCGTCGGGATGATTTGCACCTTGTCGCGCACATCTTGCACCAACACCTCGCCCATTCCGCAGCCAGGCGCAGTCAAGGTCATCTTGATGTCGACCGTGCGCGTCGCGTCTTCGTTCTTGCTGACATCGCACTCGTACACCAGCCCGAGATCCACGATGTTGACGGGTATCTCCGGGTCGTAGCAGGTTTTGAGCTGCTGCCAAATAATATTCTTGATGTCCTCTTCAGAGGCGCCCGGAGGCACCTCGGGAGGTTTCGCCGAAGTCTTGCCGATGGCATCGGCATCGTGACCTGCGATGCGAAACAGATTGCCGTCGATGTAGACGGTGAAACTCCCGCCCAGAGCCTGGGTGATGTAGCCGACCTGCCCGAGCCTCAAATTGACCTCGGCGCCCGCCGGTATCGCCACCGCCTTGACGTCGCGCTGCACGACGATGGGTTCATTTTCGTAGCCGCTCACTCGGTCGATACCGCAGGCACGGATTTCAAATCCGCAGCTTTGAGGGCGGATGCCAGCGTGTGCCAGCACAGGCTGGCGCACTTAACACGCGCAGGATATTCCCGCACGCCCGACAAGGCGGCCAGCTTGCCCAACTCATCGGCGGGCGGCGCCGCATCGTCGGTCAGCAATTGATGCACCCGATCGAACAGCTCCAGTGCGGCTTCGCGCTTCTTGCCCTTGACCGCTTCGGTCATCAGCGAGGCGGAGGCGGTGGAAATCGCGCAGCCCTGACCTTCGAAGCGAATATCGCTGATGGTGTCGTCGTCCAATTTCAGGCGCAGAGTCAGATGATCGCCGCATAGCGGGTTGAACCCCTCGACGCTGGCGTCCGCTGCATCCAAGCCGCCAAAGTTCCGCGGCCGGCGGTTGTGGTCCAGGATGACATCGCGGTAGAGATCGTTCAGTTCCACGGGGACCTCAGGCGAACATCTTGCGCGCGCGTTCGACGCCTGCCGCAAGCCGGTCGATCTCATCAAAAGTGTTATAGAACGCGAATGACGCGCGCGCCGTTGCCGGCAACTTGAAGAAGTCCATCACCGGCATGGCGCAGTGATGGCCGGTGCGCACCGCGATGCCATCCTCATCCAGGATCGTGCCCAGATCGTGCGGATGGACTCCGTCGACCACGAACGAGACCAGGCTGGCTTTGTCGGGCGCGGTGCCCACAATGCGAAGTCCGGGAATCTTGTTGAGTGTGGCCGTGGCATGCCGGAGCAGGGCATCCTCGTGTGCATGCGCGGCCTCCCGGTCCAGACCCGACAGAAAATCGACCGCCGCGCCCAAGCCGATCCCGCCCGAAATATTGGGCGTGCCCGCTTCGAACTTGTTCGGCAGGGCGTTGTAGGTCGTGCCTGCAAATGTCACTTTCAGAATCATTTCGCCGCCGCCCTGCCACGGTGGCATGCGATCGAGGAGCTGCTCGCGGCCATAGAGCACGCCGACCCCGGTGGGGCCGTACATCTTGTGGCCGGAAAAAGCATAGAAATCGCAGCCCAATTCCTGTACATCCACCGGCATGTGCGCGATCGCCTGCGCGCCATCGAGCAGCGTGGCGATGCCGCGTGCCTTCGCGGCGGCGACAATGCGGCGCACGGGCAAAATGGTTCCCAAGGCATTTGACACATGCGCGCAGGCCAGAATCTTGGTGCGCGCGCTCATCAAGGAAACAACCGCTTCCAAATGCACTTCGCCGTGAGCGTCCATCGGCGCCACCACCAGCGTGGCGCCGGTCTGCTCGCACACCATTTGCCAGGGCACGATGTTGGCGTGGTGCTCCAAATGCGTGATCAGAACTTCATCGCCCGCCCGCAAGATCGGCCTGGCAAAGCTTTGCGTCACCAGGTTGATCGCCTCGGTGGTGCCGCGCACGAAAATGATTTCGTTGCGCGAGCGCGCGTTGATGAAGCGCTGCAGGCGATCACGCGCACCCTCGTACATCGCCGTGGCTTCCTGGCTCAGGGTGTGAACGCCGCGATGAATGTTGGCGTGGTGATGTCGCTCGTAATCGTCCACCGCGTCGATCACGCATTGCACGCGCTGGGCGGAAGCGCCATTGTCCAAATAAGCCAGCGGCTTGCCATGGATCAGGCGGGTCAAGATCGGGAATTGCCGCCGCGCGGCCTCGACGTCGAAGATTCGATGGGTTTCTGCCAGGGCGATTTGGTTCATCGGAAATTCCGCAGTATTTGCGAATCGGGTAGTTGGCTGATCAGCGCGTTCTCGATGGCGGCCCGAGCCGAACTGATCGACATGCCGGTGAGCACATCGGCGAGAAACGCGAATACCAGCAGGCTTTGCGCGGTTTCACGATCCAAGCCGCGCGACAGCAGGTAGAACAGCATGTTCGGATCGAGCCGGCCCGTGGTCGCACCGTGTGCGCATTTGACCTCATCGGCGTGGATCTCGAGCTGCGGCCGGGTGTCGATTTCGGCGTTGGGCGACAGCAGCAGGCCACGGCAGGACTGCTGCGAATCGGAACCGTTCGCTCCGGCATTCACGATCACCTTGCTATTGAAAATTACCCGGCTTCCGTCGCTGGCAATGGCACGCGCGGTTTGCCGGCTGCGCGTGTCGGGCGCCGCATGGGTGACGATGTTCACGCAGTCCACATGCCGCGCTTGGTGACCGACGAGCAAGGAGTGGCTCTCCAGGCTCGCGCCGCGCTGATGCAAGCGGGCCTCCAACGATGAACGCACCAAGCCGCCGCCGAGCGCAATCGTGAATTGCCGGCACCGGCTATCCTGCGATTGATGAATGTCGAGCGAATCCAAGTGGGTGGCGCCGGCGCCCGTCGCATAGACGCGGTAGTGCTCCAGCTGCGCATTGTCGCTGAGCGCGATGTGCGTGTTGGAATTGCTGAGCGGTGCAACATCGCCTTCCGAAAGATGATGTTCAATAATGGTCGCGCTCGCGCCGGGAGTTACGTCAATGATGATGCGCGGATGTGCAGCCTGCGCGGCCGCGCCCGTGGAAAGGTGCTGAATCAGCAGCGGAGTTGTCGTGGAGCGCGTGATTTTCAGATACAAACCGTCGACGAATAGCGCCGTGTTGAGGAGCACCCAGCGACGCTGATCGGCGTCTGAAGCGGCCTCAAAGAAGCGCGACAGTAAATTCGGATCTTGTTTATAAATATTCTTTATAGTATTGATTTCAATACCATTAATAACCGGTAATTCGGCGTCCAATAACGGACAGCCGTTGATCATGGTGAGCGTTGCCGTCTGCTGTCCGGCATTGACCAAGGACAACGATGCGTTCCCGCTCGTCGCGCCAGCGCTTGCGTTTGCGCCGGTGACTTCGCCCGCGGCGGCGCAGCCGGCTTCGCCGTAGTTTTGCGCGGCAAGACTGCGCAGGTCCGTGTAGCGCCAGGATTCATCGCGCTGCGAGGGCAGGCCCAGCTTCAAAAAACGCTGCATGGCCTGCTCGCGAATAGGCTGCAACACATCCGGCTTGCGCGAGCGCCATTGCGTTTCGAAAGAGCGCAGGGCGGCACTCATGCGACCTGCGCTCCCATGACCCAGTCGTAGCCGCGCCGCTCGAGTTCTTGGGCAAGAGATTTGTCTCCGGACTTCACGATGCGGCCGCCGGACAAAACGTGGACCTGATCCGGAATGACGTAGTCCAAGAGCCGCTGATAGTGGGTCACCAGCACGACGGCGCGCGTCGGATCCCGCAGGCTGTTGACGCCCTTGGATACGACCTTGAGCGCGTCGATATCCAGCCCCGAATCCGTTTCATCAAGAATCGCCAGTTTCGGTTCCAGCACCAGCATCTGCAGAACTTCATTGCGCTTCTTTTCGCCGCCGGAGAATCCTTCGTTTACACCGCGCGTCAAGAACGTCTCGCTCATCTGCATGAATTTCATCTTCTGGCGAATCAACGCCAGGAAATCGTAGGCATCCACCTCAGGCTCGCCGGCGGCTTTGCGCTTGGCATTGAGCGCGGCCTTCAACAAGTAGACATTGTTGACCCCGGGGATTTCGACCGGATATTGGAAGCCGAGAAACAAGCCGGCGCGGGCGCGTTCCTCGGCGGGCATCGCCAGAAGATCCCGACCCTCGAAGGTGACTTTGCCGCGGGTCACTTCGTAGTCCTCGCGCCCGGCCAGGACCTGGGCCAACGTGCTCTTGCCCGAGCCGTTCGGTCCCATGATGGCGTGTACTTCGCCGGCCTTCACGTTAAGGTTGACGCCATTCAGAATTTCTTTGCCCGCAACGCGGGCAGTCAAGTCGGAGATTTCAAGCAAGATATTTCTCTCTTCCAGCGTAGGCGTCAGCCCACGGCTCCTTCCAAGCTCACACTGAGCAGATTTTGTGCTTCCACCGCGAATTCCATCGGCAGCTCTTTGAACACCACTTTGCAGAAGCCGCTGACGATCATATTGACGGCATCCTCTGCGGAGATTCCCCGCTGCAGACAATAAAACAGCTGGTCTTCGCCGATTTTGGAAGTGCTGGCCTCGTGTTCGACGGTCGCGGTCGGATTCTTGACTTCCATGTAGGGAAAGGTATGCGCCGCGCACTTCGGACCCATCAGCAACGAGTCGCATTGCGTGAAATTGCGGGCGCCGCTCGCGCTTGGCAGGATTTTCACCAGGCCGCGGTAAGTATTTTCCGCGTGCCCGGCCGAGATGCCCTTGGACACGATGGTGCTCTTGGTATTGCGCCCGATGTGAATCATCTTCGTGCCGGTGTCGGCTTGCTGATAATTGTTCGCCACCGCCACCGAATAGAATTCGCCGATGGAGTTCTCGCCCTTGAGCACGCAGCTTGGATATTTCCAGGTGATCGCCGATCCGGTCTCCACCTGGGTCCAGGAGATTTTGGAATTTCGGCCGCGGCACTCGCCACGCTTGGTGACGAAGTTGTAAATGCCCCCCAAGCCGTTCTCGTCCCCGGGATACCAATTCTGAACGGTGGAGTACTTGATCTGCGCATCATCGAGCGCCACCAGCTCCACCACCGCGGCATGCAGTTGGTTTTCGTCGCGCATCGGTGCGGTGCAGCCTTCCAGGTAGCTGACCGAGGCACCCTCGGCGGCGATGATCAAGGTTCGTTCGAATTGCCCGGTCTTGGCCGCGTTGATGCGAAAATAAGTCGACAATTCCATCGGGCAGCGCACACCGGGCGGCACATAGACAAACGAACCATCCGAAAACACGGCGGAGTTCAGGGCCGCGAAAAAATTATCGCCCGTCGGCACAACCGTGCCGAGGTAGCGCTCGACCAGTTCCGGATGATTGCGCACCGCATCGGAGAACGAGCAAAAAATGACGCCCGCCTTGCTGAGCTTTTCCTTGAATGTGGTCGCGACCGAAACGCTGTCGAACACCGCGTCCACCGCGACGCCCGCCAGGCGCGCGCGCTCATGCAGAGGGATTCCCAGTTTCTCGTAGGTGGCGAGCAGCTTCGGGTCCACTTCGTCCAGGCTCTTCGGTGCGTTGGCCGGTGCGCGAGGCGCCGAATAATACGAGATGTCCTGGTAATCGATGGGCTTGTAGTGCACGTGCGCCCAAGTGGGCTCTTTCATCGTCTGCCAGTGCCGGAATGCCTTCAGCCGCCACTTGAGCAGAAACTCGGGTTCGTGTTTCTTTCTCGAGATCGCGGCCACGACACCCTCATCGAGTCCGGGCGGCAGGCTGTCGGACTCGATATCGGTGATGAACCCGTGACGGTATTTCTGGCCGACCAGGGCTTCGACTTCTTGAGATTTGCTAGACACGATATTCCAGGTGTTGGCTCGATATTGGGGGCGAAAATCAGGTATTCACGTGTATTTCAGAAGCGAGATCCGCGATGCGCACGCCGCTGGAACCGAGGCCTGCCAATTGGTGCAGCGTGACGTCCTCGAGTGCCCGGCGAATGGCTGCATTGACTCGCTGCCAGGCACCACCGACTCGGCACAGGCGCTCGATTCCGCACTGGCTGGAGGCTCCGCTGCATTCAGTAATGGCGATCGGCCCCTCGAACACATCGAGAATTTGCGCTGCGGTGATCTGCTCGGGAGCGCGTGCCAGTCGGTAGCCCCCTTGCGCGCCGCGAGAGGAAATCACCATCCCGGCGCGCTGCAGGCCCTTGAGGACCTTGCTGACCGTCGGGCGGCTCAGACGGGTGCGCTCGGCCAATTCGGTCGCAGCCCGATGCATGGCGGGCTCTTGCGCTAGACTGGCCAACACCACGGTCGCGTAGTCCGTCATTTTTCCCATACGCAGCATATAGAGAGTCCTTCCGGCCGAAGATTCATGTGGGACTATTTTAGTCCTATTTGACCTGCAGATCCACCCGGAGGGCGGAGTGAACCCAGGTTTGTTATCCTTGGCTTAAGTTAACCGTCAATATCAGTGAGATGCGTACGACATGAATATTGGAGAGCTCAACGCCATTGCGCGCGCCATGGTCGCGAAAAATCGAGGGATTTTGGCTGCAGACGAAAGCACCAGCACCATCAAGAAGCGCTTCGACACCATCAAATTGGAGTCCACGGAGGAGAGCCGGCGGGCCTATCGCGAGATGCTGTTCACTGCCCCCGGTGCAAAGGATTACATCAGTGGCGTCATCATGTATGACGAAACGCTGCGCCAAAAGACCAAGGACGGGGTCCCGTTTCCGGTTTATCTCGCCAAGGCGGGAATGATCCCTGGCATCAAGGTTGACGAGGGTGCCAAGGCGTTGCCGGGATTTCCCGGCGAGAGCATCACGGAAGGTCTCGATGGCTTGCGCGATCGCTTTTCTGAATACCATAAGCTCGGCGCACGCTTCGCCAAATGGCGCGCGGTGATCAATATCGACAACGTTCTTCCCACCCGCTATGCCATCGACGCCAATGCCGAATGCTTGGCGCGATACGCCGCGCTGGCCCAAGAAGCCGGGATCGTACCCATCGTCGAACCGGAAGTGCTTATGGATGGTGCCCACCCGCTCGAGCGTTGCGAGGAAATCACGAACATCGTCCTCGACAGTGTGTTCAGTCACCTGTTCGCGGCGCGAATCGTTCTGGAAGGCATGATCCTGAAACCGAACATGGTGATCCCCGGCAAGAAGTGCGCGGATCAGGCCAGCCCCGAGCGCATCGCCGAAGCGACGGTGAGAACACTCAAGCGTCAAGTGCCCTCCGCGGTACCGGGTATCGCATTTCTGTCCGGCGGACAGAGTCCGACGGATGCGACGTTGCACTTGAACCTCATGCACGCGCTGGGACCCTTGCCGTGGACTTTGACCTTCAGCTACGGACGCGCGCTGCAAGAAGACGCACTGAACACCTGGGCGGGTAAGGAGAGCGGCTTTGCCGGCGGTCAGAAAGCCCTGGCGAAGAGAGCCAAGCTCAACGGATTGGCGGCGGTGGGTCAATACAGTGCCGCGTTGGAATCAGCCGCGGCTTAAACCTGGCAGCCGACCATGGGCCGCGTCCTTTTGAGACGCGGCTGACAATCCATTGAACTCATCCGCCCCCATCGTTGATATCCGGAATCTAGATTATTCGGTGAACGGCCGCCCCGTGTTCGCCGGACTCGACATTCAGATCCCGCGCGGCAAGATCACCGCCGTCATGGGACCGAGCGGCACCGGAAAAACCACGCTGCTGCGGCTGATCACCGGACAAGTCCTCGCCGACAACGGCAGCATCGAGGTAGCGGGTGAGAACCTGCGCATCATTTCGCGCACCAATTTGTATGCGCTGCGCCGGCGGATGGGTATGTTGTTTCAGAACGGCGCGATGTTGACGGATTTGAGCGTGTTCGAAAACGTCGCTTTTCCGCTGCGCGAGCACACCGATCTGACCGAGCGGCTCATCCGGCAATTGGTCCTGACGAAATTGCAGGCCGTAGGTTTGCGCGGCGCGGCGGAATTGATGCCGGCCGAACTCTCGGGTGGAATGGGGCGGCGGGTTGCGCTCGCGCGCGCCATTGTCATGGACCCGGAGCTGCTGATCTACGACGAGCCCTTCGTCGGACTGGATCCCATTTCCCTGGGGGTCATTTTGCGGCTGATCCGCCGCTTGAACGACACGCTCGGCATTACGAGCATCGTCGTATCGCACGATGTGCAGGAGATTTCAACGGTCGCGGATCAGGTGTTCTTGATATCGGGCGGCAAGGTGGTCGCGGGCGGCACGCCGCAAGAACTCAAGACCAACCCGTCGGCGATCGTCAAGCAGTTCATCGGCGGTCTGGCCGACGGACCGGTGCCATTTCACTTTCCCGCGCCCGATTATTTCGACGAGCTTCTGTCGCGCAAAGAGGTTCTTTGAGCATGTTCAAGGAACTCTGGGAAAGCTTTACCGATGCCCTGGAAGGCCTGGGGTCGGTCATACATTTCCTCTTTCGTCTTATCGTCAATACGCCGCGGGCGTTATTGCGATTCAGCTTGATCTCCCAGCAGATTTTCAACTCTGGCGCGTTTTCCCTTGTCATCATCATGCTTTCCGGCTTGTTCGTCGGCATGGTGCTCGGCCTTCAGGGCTTTCAGCTGTTGCAGCGCTTCGGCTCCGAAGAGGCGCTCGGCAGCGCCGCCGCCATCGGCTTGGTGAAGGAACTCGGGCCTGTGGTGACCGCGCTGCTGTTCGCCGGCCGGGCGGGCACGGCGCTGGCCTCCGAGCTGGGATTGATGCGCGCCACAGACCAGATCTCGGCAATGGAAATGATGGCGGTCGATCCCATTCAGCGTGTGGTGGTGCCGCGATTCTTGGGCGGCGTGATATCCATGCCCTTGTTGGCCGCGATCTTCAGCGTGATCGGCATCTATGGTGCGCAACTGGTCGGCGTGCAGATCATGGGAGTGGATGCCGGCAGCTTCTGGTCGCAAATGCGCGCCGCCGTCGGGCTTTCGGACATTACCGAGGGCATCGTCAAGAGCATGGTGTTCGGCGTTGCCTGCAGTCTGATCGCCGTTTATCAAGGATATTATGCGACGCCCACTGCGGAGGGCGTCGGTAGAGCCACCACTCGCACGGTCGTTACCTCTGCCGTGGTGATTTTGTTCCTGGACTATTTGATTACCGCAGCGTTTTTGTAGGAGTGTTCCAATGCGCAAGTCACGCACCCTGAATCTAGGCACCGGCTCGTTCGTACTGCTGGGCTTCGCGGCGCTGTTCTTTCTCACCACTCAGACCACCAGCCGCGGTTTGGCGTGGTTCGGTCCGCCGCACTACGAACTGATCGCGAAGTTCGACAACATCGGCGATCTAAAAATAGGCGCACCGGTGTCGATGTCCGGCGTCGAAATAGGACGCGTGGACAAGATCGATTTCGATTCCAACGAATACAAAGCGGTCGTTTCGCTGCGTTTGAACTCGCGCTACGACAAGATTCCGACCGACAGCGACGCCAGTATTTATACGCAGGGGTTGCTGGGCGGCAAATTCATCGGACTCACGGCGGGCGGCGCCGATACTTATCTCAAGGACAACGATCACATCGACTTTACGCAATCCGCGTTCGTGCTGGAAAATCTGATCGGTCAGGTCCTGGCAAACTTCACCAAGTCCAAGGCGGATGAGCAAACGGCCGCGCCGGCGGAGGACACGAAACCGAAATCGACGGAGAAAACCAAATGAGCAAACTTACGATCACGGCGATGCTGGCGGCGATGATTGCGATGACGCCGATCGGCGCGCACGCTGCCGACGCCCCTGCATCGGTGGCGAACGCGAGCCTGACCCCGCAGCAGCTGGTCGAAAATTCCGCGAAACGCATGCTGCAGGAATTGGATGCGAACCGCGCCATGTACAAGGCCGACTCGGCGAAGCTCGATGCGCTGGTGGGCAATGTACTGCTGCCGAATTTCGACACGGAATACGCCGCCCGCTTGGTGCTGGGCCAGAGCTGGCGGACGGCGACGCCTGAGCAGCGAAAGCGGTTTGTCGACGCCTTTTATCACTCGCTGCTGCGCAATTATGGCGCGGCGTTGATCGACTTTACGGCCGATCGCTTCGTCGTTCTGCCGTACAAAGGCGATCCGGGCGATACCACCGCCACGGTGCGAACCGAAGTAAAGAAGGCTTCGGGCGACAAAGTACCGGTCAATTTCAGCCTGCACAAAACTCCCGATGGCTGGAAGGCATGGGACGTGGTGATCGAAGGTATCTCCTACGTCAAGAGCTTTCGCACGGATTTCGCGTCGGAGATCCAGCAGAAGGGGCTGGACGATGTCATTGCGCGATTGGAGAAGGAGGGCCGCGTGGGGCCGGCCGGAGCGGCGGTCCCCCATTGAACAACAGTGCAGGAATCACCGCCGAATTCGAGCCGCAGGAGGGCGGGCGCGCGCGCGTCAATGGTGTGCTGCACTTCACCACCGTCACGGCGCTGCTGCGGACGGGGAGTGAGGCCATCGCCAATGAGGGTGCCGCCGTCATCGATTTGTCCGGGGTCAAGGACAGCGACAGTTCGGGGCTCGCCTTGCTGATCGAGTGGCTGAGCATCGCAAGAGCCGAGCATAAAAACCTTCGCTACGAAAACATTCCCGCGCAGCTGCATCAACTGGCGCGCCTGAGCGATGTGGAAGAATTACTGACAGCGGGATAGGATACTGAAACTGCCAACTTGAGCCCGCAGAGGCTGCCAGGGATGGAAAGAATAAGAAACGGGCATAATTCGATTGTCGCGCGGCTTACCGTCGCCGCTTGCATCGTTGCCGCGGGCTTCATGGGCGACGGTAAGCCGGCAGTCGGAGCCGATGCTGTTCCTGTCGCAGCATTCGGCCGTCTTCCAACGCTGGAGGATGTGGCGATCTCGCCTGACGGCACGAAGCTCGCGTTCGTTCGGACCAACGGCGAGAGCCGCAATCTCCTGGTCCTTCCGCTGAGCAAACTCGAATTCATCGGCGGAGTGCGCGTCGGCGACGCGAAATTGCGCGATGTCGCGTGGATCGATGACGACAATATTATTGCCACCTTGTCAGGTACGAGTGCGCCGCCCTTTGGTTTTGTCGGCGCGAGGCGAGAGTGGTTCCAACTGGTCAATTTCAATGTCAGCAAGCTGAAGCTCGGCTCGCTGTCCTTCGTGATCGATCATGTGGAGACTTTCAACGTGATAGACGGCGGCTGGACGATGCGCGAGGTGGAGGGTCATCCGGTGTTGTTCACGAAGGGATACTGCGTGCGTGAGGCGGTGCTACCTTGTTTATTCTCATTCGCTTATCCGGAGCGCCGCGTGCGATTGCTCGATGAGGGCAGGGAACCGGCGACCGACTGGCTGTTGGACGAATCCGGAAATATTGCGGCGCAGTTCACGTACCACGATGAGAAAAAGCTTTGGGAGATCAAAACCCGAAAGGAGCGTCATTGGACCTTGGTGGCCTCCGGAATTGCGCCAATCGACACGCCGGATATGCTCGGCTTCAACGCCGACGGCAGCAGCATCGTTGTGCGATTCACTGTCAACGGGGAGCCGGAGTGGCGGCCGCTCAATCTCTCGGATAACACCTGGGGAAGCCCGCTGGCGAGAGGCGCCTCGTTCACGAGGCAAATCGAGGATCGCAAAACCGGCCGAATCATCGGCGGCACTCGCGAGATTGGCAGCAGCGAATACTTTTTTTTCGACAATGAGCTGCAGGCCCATTGGAACGCAGTGCTGCGAACATTCCCCGATGAACGCGTGCGGCTCGAGTCTTACTCGGATGATTTCTCTAAGCTTGTGTTAAAGATCTTCGGCCCCAAGCACGGGTATGTCTACGCACTGTACGACTGGTATGCCCACCATGCGACGATCCTTGGGCGGATCTATGGCGATGTTGAAGCGCCGGCGGATATGAAGGCCATCAGCTATCCGGCTGCGGATGGCCTGACGATCCCGGCCTTTTTGACGCTGCCGCCGGCCGGAGGCGAAAAGGACTTGCCGCTGGTCGTCCTGCCGCATGGCGGACCTGCCGCTTCCGACACATGGGATTTCGACTGGTGGGCCCAAGCCCTGGCCGCGCAGGGCTACGCCGTGCTTCAACCGAACTTCCGCGGCTCGACGCTGAGCTCCAAATTCATGCAGGCAGGCTTTGGCGAATGGGGCCGCAAAATGCAGTCCGACCTTTCCGACGGCGTGCGCTACCTCGCGCATCAAGGCATCATCGACCCAAAGCGTGTGTGTATTGTCGGGGCAAGCTACGGAGGCTATGCAGCGCTTGCCGGCGTGACTGTCGAAACAGGAGTGTATCGTTGCGCGGTGTCGGTCGCGGGCATTTCGGATTTGCGCCGTTTCCGCAAATGGACCGTCGCCAGCGAAATGGGGTGGTCACAGCGCTATTGGGACCGATTCATGGGCACGGCCGATCAGAAGGACCCGGCGCTCATCGCGATTTCCCCGATCGAGCATGTTGCCGACGTGACTGTTCCGATCCTGCTGATTCACGGTCGCGATGACACCGTCGTTCCTTACGAGCAAAGCGATGTCATGTTGAGCGCTTTGAAACAGGCCGGCAAGCCGGCGACCCTGGTTACCATGAAGCACGAAGATCACTGGCTTTCGCGCAGTGAAACCCGCCTGGAAATGCTGCAGGCCACGGTGGATTTTCTCAAGGCGAACAATCCGCCGAATTAGCGTTTTGCCAGGCCCGCAGGCGTCTTATGGTTTTTTCGGCGCATCCGGCGGCGGTTGCTGCGGCGGAGGCTTGGGTTCCGGCGTATCCGTGTCATCGGCACCCGGATCCGTCAAGACTTCATCGGTTACCTTGCCGTCGGATACCAAGTAAGCGCGCCTCTGCAAGTAGGCATCGCGAATGAAGGCGTAGGGGTCGAAAACCTTTTGCAGCGTTTCATCGAGCGACAGCAGCCCGGCTCTCGAATCGACCAAGCCGACACCATAGATGCCGTACGACACCCAGTTGTTGCTGATGTAGTGCGTGGGCCCCGTAAAGATATCCACGACGCGGGCCGGACCGTCGCGCGTATCGGAGGGGCCCAAAAATGGGATCTCCAAAAAAGGCCCGGGCGGAACGCCCCAGTGCCCCAACGTCTGCCCAAAATCTTCGTCATTCTTGTCCAAGCCCATCTGCGTCGCCGGATCCAACAGGCCGCCGAATCCGACCGTAGTATTGACGACAAGGCGTGCGAGGTCATTGGCGGCCGCGCCGAGCTTGCCTTGCAAGGCATCATTGATCATGACCGTCGTGGTGCGCAGATTCGCCAGAAAATTGCTCACGCCGGTGCGTGCCGGCGCCGGCACTGCACGAACGTAGGTGCGCGCAATGGGTTTGGCAACCGCGCGATCGAGCTTGTCGTTGACCTTGTAGACGCCGCGATTCCACGATTCCCACGGATCCTGGGGAGCAGGTTTGGAATTGGGCGGAAGCGTGACGCATCCTGTCAGGGCAACTGCCAGTAGGGCGCCAAGCAGCAAGCGCGCCTGCTTCACTCTGCGCATATCAAATCTCTCCCTTCCGTTAGTCAGGCCAACGATACACTATTGCGCGAGTCGGCGGAGCGGGGGCTAGAATCGTCCGCTGTATTCGCCGCGCTCATCGGCCATGGTATTTTTGTTCTTCTTCGGCATCGCCGCGCGTACTTCCTCAAGGCGCGCGCTGTAGCGTGCGCGCTGCACGGCATCGAGGCCCGGCAGCGTCAGTGCAATCTGCAATTGATTCATCGCCATCACGAGATTGCCGGTCATCAGGTAAAACTCCGCCATGTAGCTGTAGGAGTCGGCGTAGTCGCCGGCGGTACTGGCGGCTTTTGCGATCAGCCGGGTCTGATCCGGGGTGGGCTCAACGTTGTTGAACAAATCCAGCAACACGAGGTGGGCGCGCTTGTTGTCGCCGGAATGCATCAAAGATTCAGCCAGCCGAATCGTGATGGGAACATTGCGGGGGAACAAAATCATCGCTCTTTCGAGAATGGCGTCCGACTCCTTGAATTGGTTGTTCGCCAGGTATGCCTGGCCGAGCGCACCATAAAACTGAGTGACCTTGGGGTACTCGCGCACCAGTTCTTGCAAATCGGCGATCGCGGGAACGGGATTTCTGGTGGCGATCTGCGCCACGTCCATGCCGTAGCGCTCTTGAATGGTCTTGCCGCCGCCGTTCTTGAGCAGATTTGCATAGTATTGCCGCGCGGCTCGCGGATCGCCGGCAATGGTTCTCAATCGTTCGCGAATCAGCAAGAAGCTTAAAGAATCTTCGTGATGGATCCGGCCGATCTGGCTCGCGCGATTCTGCGCTTCCGCGACGCGGTCCGAAAAAATCGGGTGATCGATCAGGAACTGCACCGCATTGACGCGGCTCGGTTCGGGGCCGGTGCGGCTCATGTAATCGAAGAAGCTGGCCATTCCCAACGGATCGTAGCCCGCGTTGGCCATGGTTGTGATGCCGATCCGATCCGCTTCGAACTCGCTGCTGCGGGTGTAGTTGATCTGATGCTGAATCATGGCGCTCTGACCCGCCAAAATGGCGCCCTCGATCGCATCGGGCGAGCCGCGGCCCGCCGTTGCTCCCAGCAGCACAGCCGCCAACATTCCGGCGGTCGCCAGCAGTCCCTCGTGGCTCTGGTCCATGAGCTGCCGCACGAGGTGCCGCTGCGTGACGTGGGCGGTTTCGTGCGCCAGCACACCCGCCAATTCGTTTTCGTTGCGCGTCGCTACGATCAGGCCGCTGTTGATGATCACGAATCCGCCGGGGATGGCCTCGGCATTGATCTCGGGCTCGCGAATGACGAAGTAATAGAACTGGTGTTGGCCTTCTTCCGCCTGGCTCGAGAGGCTGTGGCCAATTTCCTGGGCGTATTGCTGGACTTCGGGGTCCGTGAGGATGACCCCTTCCTTGCGTATCTCGTTAACGAAACCCAATCCCGCGTGATATTCATCTTCAATGGAAATCGCCGCGTTTGCCGGGCTGCCGAGATCGGGTAAATCCTCACCCGAGCCCTTGGTGGCTTGAGCCACGCCCTGCGCATAGCCCACACCGACGCTCGCGCTGACGGCGGCGGCGGCAAGAAATGCGGCTATGGATTTCAGCGCAGACATGGTATCTCTTCAACGTTTGAGTCTAGGCGCATACCAAAGTTCGCTCAAAACAGAAGCAAAATCAAAGAACTTCGGAGGCGTAGTCCGCCAGACGCGAGCGCTCACCCCGGACCAGCGTGATATGTCCGGAAAACGCCCAGCCGTGAAATCGGTTTACCACATACGTGAGCCCGGTCGTGGTTTCCGTGAGATAGGGCGTGTCAATTTGCGCAATATTGCCCAAACAGACCATTTTGGTGCCGGGACCGGCCCGGGTGACCAGTGCCTTCATTTGCTTGGGCGTCAGATTTTGCGCCTCATCGATGATGATGAAGCGGTTCAGAAACGTTCGGCCGCGCATGAAATTCAGCGATCGAATCTTGATGCGGTGCCGTAGCAAATCGTTGGTCGCACCGCGGCCCCAGGTGCCGCCGGATTGGCTCTGGGTCAAGACTTCCAGGTTATCCATCAGAGCACCCATCCAGGGCTCCATCTTCTCCTCTTCAGTCCCGGGCAGAAAGCCAATGTCCTCGCCGAGGGGGATCGTGACGCGCGTCATGATGATTTCGCTGAAACGATTGTGATCCAACGTCTGTGCCAATCCCGCGGCGAGAGTGAGCAAAGTTTTGCCGGTGCCGGCCGGCCCCAACACCGTCACGAAGTCGATCTCCGGATCCATCAACAGATTCAATGCGAGGTTCTGCTCGCGGTTGCGCGCCGTGACGCCCCACACATTGTTGCGCTCGGTGCGATAGTCGGTGGTCAGCTCGAGAATCGCCGAATCGGACTCGAGCTTGCGCACGATGGCTTCCACTCCATTCGCACCGGGGTCGTAAACGAATTGATTGGTCTTCCACTCGCGCACCAGCGGACCGCGCACCCGATAGTAGGTTCGGCTCTGCTGCTGCCAGGACTCCATGCCTTTGCCGTGCTTTTCCCAAAAATTCTGCGGCAGCTGCTGGACTCCGCTGACCAATAAATCCGCATCTTCAATGGTCTTATCGCTGGAATAGTCTTCGGCATGCACGCCGAGAATCGCCGCTTTGATGCGTAAATTGATGTCCTTGGAGACCAACGTGACGCGTGCGTTGCGAAATTTCTGCTGCAGAGCCAGGGTGTTGGCCAGAATCGCGTTGTCGGCGCCCTGTCCCGGCAAGCTGTCCGGCAAAACGGATTCGAGCAATTGGGTCTGAAAAAACAGCCTCCCGCCGGGAGGCCGCTTGCCATGATTGATCGGAATGGCCGTCGGCAGGGCGAGGCCACGGTCGATCTGTTTCTTGGTCGCGCCTTGCATCAGCTCGTCGAGAAAGCGGCTGACTTGGCGCACGTTGCGCGCCGGTTCCGACAAGCCCTTTTTGCCCGCGTCGAGTTCCTCGAGAACGGTCATCGGTATATAAATGTCGTGCTCTTCGAAGCGGAAGATCGCGGTCGGGTCGTGCATCAACACATTCGTGTCGAGTACGAATATCCGACGCTCTGCCTTGCCTTGACGGCCTTTCAGCACAGCGGCCCCCAAAGGCCGCACGTTGCCGGTCACAGTGCCTTCACCGCAGCCAAAACTGACTCGGCATGATCCTTGACCTTCACCTTGCGCCACTCGTGCCGCAGTACGCCCTTGCCGTCGATGAGAAAGGTGCTGCGCTCGACGCCCATGTACTTGCGGCCATACATGCTCTTTTCCTTGTACACCCCGTAGAGGTTGCACACCTTCTGGTCCGGATCGCTCAGCAGTTCGAACGGGAAAGCCATTTTTTTCTTGAATTTCTCGTGCGATGCCACGCTGTCGGGCGAGATGCCGAGGACCATCGCTTTGGACTTCCTGAACTGAGCGTTCAGCGCGGCAAAGTCCAAGCCCTCCTGGGTGCATCCGGAAGTGTTGTCGCGGGGATAGAAATAAATGACCACCGCGCTGCCCTTGCCGTCCTCGAGCGACCAAGTTCCGCCGGTGCCCTCCAGGGTGAACGGCGCCGCTTTTTTGCCGATTTCAATCTTGCTCATGGCTTGCTAACTCTTTACGGGTTCAAAGATGGCGTCCAAATTCAGGTGATCGCAGAAGTCCATGAATTCCTCACGCAGTACGCCGATGTGCAGGCGGCTGGGAACATTCACGATCATCTGCACCGAGAACATCGGAGCGCCGGTGTGCGCGGCGGCGTAGGATCGTGTCGACAGCTCCGCAATATCGACGCCGCGCTGCGCGAAAAATCCGGAGAGCCCGGCGACGATCCCGGTCTGGTCGAGACAGACGACATCGATCGAGTAGGGCAGCATGTCGTTGCGCGCCGAGCGTTCCTCGGTGCGGCGCAGCTGAATATTCATGCCCGTCGCATCGGCGAGCTTTTTGAATTCCCCTTCGAGTTTGGCGAGGGTATGCCAGTTGCCGTTGACCAGGAGCAGCATGGCGAACTCGTTGCCGAGCGAGGTCATGCGGCTTTCGCTGATGCTCCCGCCGCAGTCGGCGATCGCCTTGGACAACTCATGGACCATGCCGACGCGGTCGCTACCGACCGCGGAAATGACGATATGTTGTTTCATCAGGGTAAATTCTACCGGATGGGCGCTTGCCAGGGTGTATGTTGGCACTTAAGGTAGCGATATTTCCCGCGGAGTTCTTGATGTTTTCCGGAAGCATGGTAGCAATTCTCACCCCAATGACGGCCGACGGGGCGGTGGATTGGCCTGCGTGGGACCGACTGCTGGATTTTCACGTTCGCGAGGGCAGCGATGCAGTCGTTGTAGCCGGGACGACGGGAGAATCGCCGGTGCTCTCCGCGGCGGAGGTCGAAGAGCTGACGCGGCGCGCGGTGGCACGCTGCCGCGATAAGCTCAAGGTGATCGTCGGCGCCGGCTGCAACGCGACGGACTCAACAGTGGCGCTCACCCGCACCTTGTCCCGGCTGGGCGTGGATGCGGTGATGTTGGTGACGCCGTATTACAACAAACCCCCGCAGGAAGGGCTTTTCAGGCACTTCTCGGCTGCGGCGGATGCGTCCGCGGCGCCCGTTATTCTGTATAATGTGCCCAGCCGAACGGCGGTGGATCTCTTGCCGAGCACCATCGCGCGCCTTGCGCGGCACCCTCGAATTGTGGCAATTAAAGAAGCGACGGGCTCCTTGAGCCGCGCGCGTGAGATTGTGAGCGCCTGTCCGCCGGAGTTCGTGCTGCTGTCGGGTGATGACGCGACCGCGGTGGAGTTGATGTCCGCAGGTGCGCGCGGGGTGATTTCGGTGACGGCCAATGTCGCGCCGCGCCGGATGCATGAGGCCTGTAAGGCCGCTCTCGCGGGAGATATGGCCGCGGCCCGGGCGATCGACGCGAGTTTGCAGCCTTTACATAAGGATCTGTTTGTTGAAGCGAATCCCATACCGGTGAAGTGGGCGGTGGCGAGGATGGGCATTATCGGGAACGCAATCCGCCTTCCGTTGGTCGAACTGGCATCTGCGCACCACGAGACCGTGTTGCGGGCGATGCGGGCCGCGGGAATTACCCTTGAGGACCAAGCTGCATGAGTCTTGATCGAATATTACTGTTGGTCGCGGCAAGCGCTTTGATGAGCGGTTGTCATTTATTCGGCAAACTGAATCCCGACTGCCACTCGCCGCAGGAGTATCAGCACGCATTGTCGGCTCCGCCCCTGAAAGTACCGGCGGGACTCGATTCGCCGAACACGGCGGGCGCATTGGTGATTCCGCCCGTAACCGACGCGCCGCCGCCGCCGGGGCCCCACGATGTTTGCTACGACGTTCCGCCGCGCTACCAGCCCGCGCCGCCGAACAAGGCTGCCAGCAGCAGTTAGGCGGTCCTGGGAATTGATCGCCTGGGTCCGCTCCGGTACCCTTGCGACCGCGAGGAGAGGTGGCCGAGCGGTCGAAGGCGCACGCCTGGAAAGTGTGTAACACCTAACCGTGTTCGTGGGTTCGACAAAATCGCCTGGAGCGATTTTGGACGCACGCAGTGCGCCCGCAGGGCGAGGGCCAGGAGGGCCCGAGTCAATCCCACCCTCGTCGCAAATAACTCCGTGCTGTCGGATTTGATCGCGTAGGCCCGCTCCGGTACCCTTGCGACCGCGAGGAGAGGTGGCCGAGCGGTCGAAGGCGCACGCCTGGAAAGTGTGTAACACCTAACCGTGTTCGTGGGTTCGACAAAATCGCCTGGAGCGATTTTGGACGCACGCAGTGCGCCCGCAGGGCGAGGGCCAGGAGGGCCCGAGTCAATCCCACCCTCGTCGCAAATAACTCCGTGCTGTCGGATTTGATCGCGTAGGCCCGCTCCGGTACCCTTGCGACCGCGAGGAGAGGTGGCCGAGCGGTCGAAGGCGCACGCCTGGAAAGTGTGTAACACCTAACCGTGTTCGTGGGTTCGAATCCCACCCTCTCCGCCAAAGTTTTTCTGAGACCGTGTCTTATCGGCTAGACTAGAGGTGCATCCTCCTCTCCGGCTACCGTTTATGGTGGCTCGCGTTTGCATCTTCGCGACGACTGGTCACGAACCCCGTCAGGCCCGGAAGGGAGCAGCGGTAGAGGCTTAAAGTCGGGCGCCGAAGTCCTGCTGGCGCGGGCCGCCTCCTAAAAGGCGTGCGACAATACCTTATGAGCTACGTCGTATTAGCGCGCAAATGGCGCCCCAAACGGTTTGCCGAAATGGTGGGGCAGGAGCACGTGCTGCGTGCGCTCAGCAATGCCCTCGACAGCGGCAAAGTGCACCATGCATTCCTGTTTACCGGGACTCGCGGCGTCGGCAAAACGACGGTCGCACGCATTTTGGCGAAATCGTTGAATTGCGAAACCAATGGCGTGAGTTCCAATCCCTGCGGCGTCTGCGCCGCTTGCAAAGAAATTGACGAGGGGCGATTTGTGGACCTCCTCGAGGTGGACGCGGCCTCGCGCACCAAGGTCGATGACACCCGGGACATGCTCGACAACGTGCAATACGCGCCGACCCGGGGCCGCTACAAGGTGTATCTCATCGACGAAGTGCACATGCTCTCGACCCACTCCTTCAACGCGCTGCTGAAAACGCTGGAGGAGCCGCCGCCGCACGTCAAGTTCCTGCTGGCGACAACCGATCCGCAAAAATTGCCGGTGACCGTGCTGTCGCGCTGCCTGCAATTCAGTCTCAAGCGGTTGCCGGCGGCCTTGATCGGGGAGCGCTTGAAATTTATCGCGACGGCGGAGAATCTCTCATTCGAGCCTGCGGCCATTGCGCTGCTGTCGCGCGCTGCGGAGGGCAGCATGCGAGATGCGTTGAGCCTGATGGATCAACTCATCGCCTTCGGCGGCGGTGCCATCAGCGAAGCCAATGCCCGATCGATGCTCGGTACCATCGATCGCGGCCATGTAGGCCGGCTCATTGAGGCGCTGTCTCGCGGCGATGGTGCCGCGCTGTTGAACGAGGTGCGCGAGCTCGATCGCGATGCGCCGGATTACGATCGAGTTCTGGTCGATTTGGCGACGCTCGTGCAGCGGATAGCCATCGTGCAGATCGTCCCGGAAGCGGCTCCTCAGGACGAGGAGTTCGATGCGGGGTTGCTGACGCGGCTTGCGCAGGCAATTTCGCCGGAAGACGCGCAGCTGTATTATCAGATCGCCCTCGCGGGTCGCCGCGACTTGACCATGGCACCGGAACCGCGCATCGGCTTCGAAATGACCTTGCTGCGAATGTTGGCATTTCGCCCGGATGCGGCGGCGCAACCCTCGAAGCCGGCCAGTATTGCCAACGCCTCGGCTGCCGGTTCAAGTGCGGGCGGCGGCGGTACCAGCGCGGCTGCCGGCACAAACGCAGGCGCGGGCACCCACCCGGTCACCGGACCAGGACCGCTCCTCGACGCGGCGCGGCTGATGAGCTTTGATGCCGCAAATTGGCCGGCCATCGTCGAGGCGGCGGGATTGAGCGCCATGGTGCGTCAGCTGGCGCTGAATTGTGTGCCGGCGGGTTTCGAGCACAATCTGCTGACGCTGAAGCTCGATCAGGCATCTTCGGACCGGCGTACCCGTCCAATTGAAGAGAAGCTGGTGCAGGGCCTTTCGAAATACCTGGGACGCGAGATCCGCATCTCATTTGAAACCGCTGAATCGGACTTGAATTCGCCTGCGCGGCTGCGGGTTCAGGCAGAGCAGGAGAGAGCGGCTCGTGCGGCGAGCGCGTTTGAGTCGGATCCCGCCGTCAAAGGTTTGCGCGAGCGCTTCGGTGCCGACGTGGACGTCGCGTCGGTAAAACCATCGAACTAAGAGTGAGGTTTCCATGATGAAAGGTGGATTGGGCAATCTGATGCGCCAGGCACAGCAGATGCAGGAGAGCATGCAGAAGGCGCAGGCCGAATTGGCTGAGATCGAAGTGACCGGCGAATCGGGTGCGGGCATGGTGAAAGTGACGATGAACGGCAAGCACGAAACCAAAAAGGTCCTGATCGAACCGAAATTGCTGGGTGAGGACAAGGACATGCTGGAGGATTTGTTGACGGCTGCCATGAATGATGCGGTTCGAAAAGTGGCCGCGCGCACCCAGGAGAAGTACGCCGGTCTCATGTCGGGCATGAATCTGCCGCCCGGAATGAAGTTGCCGTTTTGAGAGCGCTGCGCTAGATGAAGTACACACCGACGCTCGCGCGTCTGATCGATTCGCTGCGCTGTTTGCCCGGCGTGGGCCCGAAGTCAGCGCAGCGCATGGCGTTCTACCTGCTGGAGCGCGACCGCGACGGCGGCAGGGCCTTGAGCCATGCCTTGGCCGAAGCGCTGCAACAGGTCGGGCATTGCAAGCGCTGCCGTATGCTCACGGAAAGCGAGTTCTGCTCCATCTGTGCCTCGACTCAACGCGACTCGGCGCAGCTCTGCGTGGTCGAATCCCCGGCCGATGTCGTCGCCATTGAACAGTCCGGCGGTTTCCGCGGACGTTACTTCGTGCTGATGGGGCATTTGTCGCCGCTCGATGGCGTCGGACCTGCCGAGCTGGGTTTGGATGAATTCGAGCAGCTGCTGAAAGCCGGGGAAGTTCGTGAAGTCATTCTCGCGACCAATCCCACCGCCGAAGGCGAGGCCACCGCACATTACCTGGGCGAAATGACGCTGCGCGCCGGCCTCAGGGCGTCGCGCATTGCGCATGGTGTCCCGGTGGGCGGGGAGCTCGAGTATGTCGATGGCGGAACCTTGGCGCATGCACTCGCGGGACGCACGAGCGTTTCGTGAGAGGCCGCGCTAGGACGCCAGCTTCTGGTATAGCCGGAACAAGCGCCGATAGCTTTCGTAGCGGCGCGCCGAAATTTGTTGATTGATCACGGCGCTGCGCACGGCGCAGCCCGGCTCCTCCATGTGCCGGCAATCCTTGAAGCGGCATTGCGCGCTGCGCGCATGTATTTCGACAAAGCCGCGCTCCGCGGCGCGCACCAAATGCGCCGGCGGAGCAAAGTCGCGAACGCCGGGTGCATCGACGATGGCGGAGGTCGCATCAAGCTGATACCACCGCGCCGTGGTGGTGGTATGCCGTCCCTCGGCATCGCGCGTCAGCTCCGCGGTGAGCGCTTCAGCGGCCGGCACGAGCGCGTTCACCAACGAGGATTTTCCGACCCCTGACTGGCCTACCAGCAGGTTCACCTGGCCGCCCAGTGCCTGGGCCAACCCGGCAATTCCCTCTCCGGATTGACAGCTCACCTCGATGCAGCGCAGGTTCAGGTTTCGATACTCGTCAAGTTGCGGCTCGATCGCGCCGGTGCCGAGGTCCTTCTTATTGACAATGACCAAGGCGTCCAGATCCTTCAGCGCTGCGCCGGCCCAATAGCGGTCCACGAGAAACCAATCCGGTTCAGGTTGCGGGGCGGCGACGATGGCCAGCCGGTCGACATTGGCCGCCACGGGCTCGGCGCGCCCGCGCGCGTCGATTCGCTCGATCAAATTGCGGCGCGGCTCGACGGATTCGACCGAGGCGCCATCGGCCGACGGCGGGTATCCCCAGACGACCCGATCGCCGCACACCACGCGCAACTTGCGGCCCTTGAGGCCGCAGCGCACGAGACCCTGGTTTCCCTGCACCAAAACGCTTCGGCCGAAACTCGCGAGGACGATGCCGGTGCCGCCTGCTACCATGCCGAATAGGTCTTAAGATTAACCATGAAATCCCCCGACAATCTCATTTGGATCGATTTGGAAATGACGGGCTTGAAGCCCGATTCGGATCTCATCATTGAGATCGCGACGATCGTAACCGACAAACACCTCACCGTCCTCGCAGAAGGGCCCGTCATCGCCGTTCACCAGAGCGAATCGGTGCTAAATGCCATGGATGACTGGAATAGAAATCAGCATGGACGTTCCGGATTGGCCGCCCGGGTGCTCGCGAGCGACATCGATGCCGCGACTGCCGAGCGTCGCACGTTGGATTTTCTCGCGGCGTGGGTCGAGCCAAAACGCTCGCCGATGTGTGGCAACAGCATTTGCCAGGACCGGCGTTTTCTGGCGCGCTACATGCCGACATTGGAGGCCTTCTTCCATTACCGCAATCTCGATGTGAGCACGCTCAAAGAGCTGGCTCAACGCTGGGCCCCGAATGTCGCCGAGGGCTTTCGCAAGACCTCGACCCACCTGGCGCTCGACGACGTGCGCGACTCGATCCGTGAGCTGCAGTATTACCGCGAGCGGTTGTTGCGCCCGTTCTAGGATCTCGACGCTACTTCTGCACGTCCTTCGCCAGAAACATCCAGGTCTCGACCACGGTATCCGGATTCAGCGACAGGCTGTCGATGCCTTGTTCGACCAGCCAGCGCGCGAGTTCCGGGTGATCCGAGGGGCCCTGGCCGCAAATGCCGACATACTTGCCTTGAGCTTTGCACGCCTTGATGGCCATGGACATCAACGACTTCACCGCCTCGTCGCGCTCGTCGAATGACTTGGCAACGACGCTGGAGTCGCGGTCCAAGCCGAGGGCGAGCTGCGTCATGTCGTTGGAGCCGATCGAGAAGCCGTCGAAGTACTCGAGGTATTTGTCGGCCAGCAGGGCGTTGGTCGGCAGTTCGCACATCATGATGTGCTTCAAGCCGTTGTCCCCGCGCTTCAGGCCATTCGCGGCCAGCAACTGCGTCACTTCCTTGGCCTCGCTCAACGTGCGCACGAAAGGCACCATGACCTGCACATTGGTGAGTCCCATTTCATCCCGCACGCGCTTCAGTGCGCGGCATTCGAGCTCGAAGCAGGGCCGAAATACCTTGTCGATGTAGCGCGACGCGCCGCGAAAGCCCAGCATCGGATTCTCTTCGTGCGGTTCGTAATTCTTGCCGCCGATCAGATTCGCATACTCATTGGATTTGAAATCCGAGAGACGCACGATGACCGGCTCGGGTGCAAACGCAGCCGCGATCTGTGCGATGCCTTCGCTCAGTTTTTCAACATAGAAATTCACCGGTCCGTCATAGCCGGCGATCTGCTGGGCGATCGTATGCTTGAGTTCGGCGCTCTGCTTGTCGTATTCCAGCAGCGCCCGCGGATGAACGCCGATCATGCGATTGATGATGAACTCGAGACGCGCAAGACCGACTCCGCGGTGTGGAATGCCCGCAAAATCGAAAGCCCGGTCCGGGTTGCCGACATTCATGGTGATCTTGACGGGAATCGCGGGCATGGCATCCATTTCGATGCTGCGTTGATCGAATTCCAGCATGCCGTCGTAGACGTATCCGGTATCGCCTTCGGCACAGGAAATCGTGATCGGCTGGTCTTCCTTGATGTCGCTTGTGGCGGTGCCGCAGCCGACCACGGCCGGGATCCCCAGCTCGCGGGCGATGATGGCCGCGTGACAGGTGCGTCCGCCGCGATTCGTGACGATCGCCGAGGCGCGCTTCATGACCGGCTCCCAATCCGGGTCGGTCATGTCGGCAACCAGAACATCCCCCGCGCGAACGCGCGACATTTCTTTCGCGTCCTTGATGATTCGCGCGTGGCCTGCGCCAATGCGCTGTCCAATGCTGCGGCCGCTGGTGAGCACCTTGGAACGGGATTTCAGCGTGTATCGCAATATCGTGCGCCCGACGCGGCTCTGAACGGTTTCCGGACGCGCTTGCAGGATGTAAATCTTCCCGTTGCTGCCATCCTTGCCCCATTCGATGTCCATGGGAGCGCCGTAGTGTTCCTCGATGGTGAGCGCCTGCTTCGCCAGCTCGGTGATGTCAGCCTCGCTCAAGGAAAAGCGGTGCCGGTCGGCGGGGGCGACATCGACGGTGCGCACCCGTGCCTTGGACCCGGGATCGGCGTAAACCATTTTGATGGACTTGCCGCCCAGATTCTTTCTGAGGATGGACCGCCGGCCTGCACGCAGCGCCGGCTTGTAGACGTAAAACTCATCCGGGTTGACGGCGCCTTGAACCACCGTCTCCCCGAGTCCATAGGCGGCGGTGATGAAAACCACGTCCCGGAAACCCGAATCCGTGTCCAATGTGAACATGACGCCGGCCGATCCCAAATCGCTGCGCACCATGTGCTGCACGCCGACGGAGAGCGCGACGGCGCTGTGATCGAACTTGTTGTGCACCCGATAGGATATCGCGCGATCGTTGAACAGCGAGGCGTACACTTCGTGCATGGACTTGAGCAAATGCTCCTCGCCGCGCACATTGAGAAATGTCTCCTGCTGGCCGGCAAACGAGGCTTCGGGAAGGTCTTCCGCCGTCGCCGAGGAGCGCACCGCGACCGCGAACTCGGCCGGATCGCTCGTGCCCTTCATCTTTCGCCAGGCTTCCAGCGCCTCGGTTTGCAGGCGCTCCGGGAAAGGCGTAGCCAGCATCCAGCCGCGGATTTCCGCGCCGACGACGGCCAATTTTTGCACATCATCCACATCGAGCGTCGCGAGCGCCTTGCGAATGCGTTCATCGAGGCCGCCTTGCGCCAGGAAGTCGCGATAGGCGTGCGCAGTCGTGGCAAAGCCGCCCGGCACCGAAACCCCCAAGCCCGACAACCCGGAGATCATTTCTCCGAGCGATGCATTCTTGCCGCCGACGAGTTCGACGTCTTTATTTTTCAGTTTTTCAAACGGGATGATGTAAGGCTTCATGGTGCACTGCTTGTCCGACGCTAGTTTAAATGAAACACTTTACGGCGAAAGCGCCGACTAGGGTGAGGTTACCGTGATAAAACGAACCGTATTCTTCGTTTCCGACCAAACGGGGATTACCGCAGAAACCATGGGTCACAGTCTCATGACGCAGTTCGACGGCATCGAATTTCGCCAAGTGACTGTGCCATTTATCTCCACCGTTGACAAGGCGATTGAAGCCGTTCGAAAGATCGACCTGGTGGCGGCGCAAGAAGGCGTGCGGCCGGTTGTTTTCAGTACGTTGGTGCAGGAAGACGTTCGCAACGTCGTGCGCGGCAGCACGGGATTTTTTCTGGATTTCTTCGATCCGTTCCTAGCACCGTTGGCGGGCGAACTCAAGACGCAATCGAGCCATACCACGGGTAGGACGCATCGCATGGCGGACACTCACGCCTATGCCACGCGCATCGACGCGACAAATTTCGCGCTGGCCAACGACGACGGCTCGGTGGTGCGCGATTACGAGCGCGCCGATGTTATTCTGGTCGGTGTGTCGCGTTCCGGCAAGACGCCGACGTGTTTATATTTGGCCATGCAGTACGGCGTTTTCGCCGCAAACTATCCGCTCACCGACGATGATCTGGAGTCGCGCAAAATGCCGCGCGCGCTCGACGGCTATCCGCAAAAACTATTCGGCTTGACCATCAGACCGGATCGGTTGCAACAAATTCGCAACGAACGCAAGCCGGACAGCCGCTATTCGTCCGCAGCGCAAGTGGCGTTCGAAGTGCGCGCCGCGGAGTCTCTGTTCGAACGGCACGGCGTTCCGGTACTCGATGCAACTGAAGTCTCGATTGAAGAAATTTCCACCAGAATTCTGGATCGCATGGGCATCGAGCGTCGACTGCGACCCTGAAATCTCGAAGCTGCGTGGTATAGTTCCAGAATGATAGCGGATCAATGGTGCGAGACATCGTGGCGGGCGCGGCCCGGCAGCTTTGTCAGTCTGATGACGCTGTACGAAAGCAACTTCGTGCGTCTAGGCTGGATTGTGGATGAACTTCGCAATGTTGCAACTGCGCGCGTATCGAAGGTCACCTCGGACTGTGATCTGCATCTCACCCCATTGGAACTATGCCGCTATACGAGTGTGTTTCGGCTCACCTATGAGTTCGATTTCGAGGGATCCCGGCTCCGCGACCCCGATTTGGAGGTCTGTGTGTACCACGATGCCCGTCTTGCCGAAGTGCGCAGCTTCCGGGGCTTTCAACGCCATCCACAACTGGCCAGGCTGCAGTCGGGACTCAAGCGTGAACTGGATCAGCGCTGGGCGCGGAACATGATGCTAAATAAATGGCTGGAATATTGCGCCGAGCGGGGGCATCACTTCTAGCCGCGAAGATTGGCTTCGTATCGGGTGACCTGCGGTTGTCATGGGATGAGGCGGGACTTTGATCGATAAGCTGACGTTTCTAAAAGGCGGTGCGGAAGGGGGCTCGGCAAGCGCCGATGAAGAACGGCTCATGCAGCTGTTCCAGAACCGTGCTGGCCTGAAGAAAGCCTACGCCGACCTTAAGGACGAATTTCACCTGTTGCGCGACCGGCTCAAGCAGCAGGAAGGCGCAACCATCCGCATCCAAGAACAGATGGATGCGCTCGGCGATTTGCTCGGCGATCCCAAGACGGGTTTCGGCGCGTTGGTGTTCTTTCAACTGCGCGCGTTGTGGAAGGCCTGCCATCAGCAGCTGTCGACCTTTGCCACCGATCTGACGCGCCAGCAGGAAGCGCGCGAGGTGGCGAAGCACAAGGCCGATGTCGACGCGGAAAAAAACGCGCGCCTCGCGGATGCGGATCAGCGGCTGCGCGCCGCCGGCGCCGACGCGGACGCACAGCGCCGCCATCTCGCCGAAGAGCAGCAAGAGATCGGCAGGTTGACCGCCTTCTGGCACTACTTCAAGCGCCGCCGGCGCCTGAAGGCTTTGGAATTGCTGCGCAATCACGTCGTCGTGGCGGACGCCGCCGTCGGCGATCTGCATTCGGAGCGCAGCGCGATCGAGAATGAGGTCTCGCCGGAATTTCCCGGCTTGTCGTTGGCTGCGCGGCGCAATATCAACCTGGCGATCATCAGCTACGCTGAATTGCTGTGCGAGAACGCGGACGCGTATGGGCTCGCCGCGCGCGCCAAAGAGGCCGTGGCACGGCGAGTTCACGAGATGAATTTCGGCACACGCGCGGACTGCGAGAGCTATATGCAGCGCGTGCAGAAGGCCCAGGCTGCGGTGGCCAATCAGAAGCAGATCGGCAGCCTGGTCAAGGCCAAGTTGGAGCGGCTGCGCACGAGTTGCGAATATCGCAATACCGCCGACACGGTGCCGACGGCAGACTCGCTCTCGCCGCCGGTGACCGAATTGGATTTCGACAAGCCCAAACCCGCCTCCGCCAACACCTGGAATGTGTTGGCGGAGGACTACTGGGATCTGTATACGCTACTGCTGCGCTAGCGGCTGTCGGTGGGCGGGGTTGGTGTCACTATCGTTGCGGCGCGCTTGCGTCGGTGCAGCGCGCTTGGCCGAGACCACAACCATGTCCGCCGCGATTTGCGAGGCCTCATCCAGCAGGATGCCCGCCGTGGCATCGTCCTTGATCTCTTCCAGCGATGCGGCCGGCTTGACGTCGTGCGCTGCGCGCCAGGCGTTTTCGCGAGCGAGCCGGTCATCGTCGATGCGTTTACGCTCCGCTTCGCGCGTCGTGAGGTTCAGCGACAGCGTCTTCTGGCTGCGCATCGCGTCCAGTGCCGCAATATCCTCGCGCAGGTACTTGAAGTCCGCGCTGCCTGCGGTGCGTTCTTCATGCAGTTTTTCCAACGTTGCGGCGAGCGGTTTCAAGTCGCCTTCGACCCGAAAGGCGGCCGGTTCAATGTGATCCCAGGGCAGGGCGCGATCGCGGGTACTCTCACCGACTTCACTGGCATCGATCAAGGAGGG
Organism: uncultured Gammaproteobacteria bacterium; assembly: GCA_963721095.1. Taxonomy (GTDB): domain Bacteria; phylum Pseudomonadota; class Gammaproteobacteria; order Steroidobacterales; family Steroidobacteraceae; genus Bog-1198. The sequence continues at coordinate 245,279 of CAVRHU010000010.1, forward strand.
CAGGGCGATGTCCGGCGTAACGCCGCGATCTTGAGTGCTCTCGCCCGTGATCCGGTAGTACTTGCCGATGGTCACATTGAGCTGGCCCAATTCGGGCTTGCGTCCAAAGATGGTGTAGTTGAGCGGATGCGCGTTCTGCACCGTGCCCTTGCCGTAGGTTTGCTGCCCCACGATCAAGCCGCGTCCATAGTCCTGAATGGCGCCGGCGAAAATTTCCGACGCCGAGGCGCTGAATCGATCGACCAGTACAATCATGGGCCCGCTATAGAAGATCGCCGGGTTCGGATCATCGTCGACCTCGATGTGTCCCGTGGTATCGCGCAACTGCACCACCGGTCCGCGGTCGATGAAGAGGCCGACGAGCGACTCGGCCTCGGGCAGGTAGCCGCCGCCGTTGGCGCGTAAATCCATGATCAACACGTCGGCGCCGTCTTTGCGCAGCTCGCCGATCAGACGCTGCACATCGCGCGTGGTGCTGCGGTAGTCCTTCGCGCCGGCACGGCTGGCATCGTAGTCCTGGTAGAAGCTCGGCACCGTGATGATGCCGACCTTGATTTCCTTGCCGTTGCGCACCACCGTGCGCATGGCCTTGTGCGAGGCCTGCGCTTCGAGCGAAATCCGGTTGCGGGTAAAGTCGAGCACTTTCTGCGGCGATCCGGGAGCCGCGCCGGCCGGCAGAACCTGCAGCCGCACCGTCGTGCCGCCCGGTCCGCGAATCTTTTGCACGACATCATCCAAGCGCCAGCCGATCACATCGGTCATTTCGCCGGATTTGCCTTCACCCACCGCGGTGATGCGATCGTTGGCGGCGAGCTTTTTGCTGATGGCTGCGGGACCGCCCGCGATGACATCGATCACGGTGACGTAATCATCGGTCAAGCTCAGCGAGGCGCCGATGCCCTCGTAGCTCAAGCTCATCTGAATGTTGTATTCCTCGGAATTGCGCGCCGAGAAATAGTTGGAATGAGGATCGAGCGACAGCACGAAGGCGTTCATGAACGCCTCGAACACATCGTCCGGCTTGCTCTGATCCATGCGCTTTTCCACATGCTCGTAGCGCTTGCGCAGCACCTCGACCGCTTCGGGCCATTGCTTGCCGGCGGTCACGAGGGAGAGAGCGTCGTTTTTGACGCGCTTGCGCCACAATTCGTTCATCTCTGCCTGATTGGCAGGCCAAGGTTCCTTTTCGCGGTCGAAATTAAACGACTCGTCGATGTCGAAATCCGGTTTCTTGTTGAGCAACTCGATGGCGTAGGCCATGCGCTCGCGGCTACGCTGCTGGTAGCGGCGGAAAATCACGAAGGCCGGTTCGACATCGCCGGTCTTGATGGCATCGTCGAGCTCGTAGCGATACTTCTCGAACTCGGCGATATCGCTGGCGTAGAAGTAGCTGCGGGCACCGTCGATCGCGTCGAGATAGCGGTCGAGGATCAAGCTGGAAAGATGATCATCGAGCGGCGCCCGGCGGTAATGCTCGTGAGCGATGATGTCGGCGACCCGGCGCGCGACGTAGTTTTCCTGTTCAGTGGGGGCGAGGACCGTGGCCGCCGAGGGTGCCGGGGCCGGAGGCGTCATGGCGGCGCCTAATAGGGCGGCAAGACCGACTGCGCTCGCGCAGATTGCTATGCCGGTAATCCATCGCGAACGAGTGGCCTTAGGCCGATTGAGTATCACCGTCGCCGTTCTCCTGTAAACTTTGCGTCCCCATTCCCTATCAAGGCTAGAGAAGCTCATGCCTCCTAGCAAGTGTATATGAGCCGAAGGATATGCGTCCGTTCACGGTTTTGATCGGCATAATCCTGGGAAGCGCCGCCTCGTTCACTTTCGGCCTTGCAACGGTCCTCATCGTGTTCCTGGTGCTGGGGCCCCAACACCCGGAATTGCCGCGCGAACTGCCTCGGGTGGCCGGCAGCCTGGCTGCCTTCGCGGTTTTGACCGCAGCCAGTGCGGGGAGTTTCCTGGGAGAGACCAAGGCCCGACCTTGGCGCGGTTGGGCGCATCTGGCCACGGGGATTTGCCTATGCGGCGTGATTTTGCTGTATTGGCCGCGCCGCAGCTGAACCACAGAGTGAATCTTATGACAGTTAGGCGCCTTTTACAGGTTTTGACCGTCGCGGGCCTGCTGCCCGGCTGCAGCTTTAGTCCCAAAGAACCGCCGCCCACCACCGACATTGACGACACGGCTTATGGCGATCGCGTCCGCGTGCTGGCCTCGGATGATTTTCAGGGCCGCAGGCCCGGAACAGCGGGCGAAGACAAAACAGTCGGCTATCTGATCGAGAACTTTCACAAGCTGGGTTTGAAGCCCGGCAATGGTGCGAGCTACGTGCAACAAGTGCCGCTGGTTCAGATCACCCCTAGCGCCGATGCGACGCTGACCGTTACCGGCGCAGCGGGCAGCCGCAATCTGGTGTTGGGCAAGGATATGGTGATTTGGTCCAAACGCGCGGTACCGGAAATCAAAGTTGCGCGCAGCGAAATGGTGTTCGTCGGCTACGGTATCGTCGCGCCGGAATATTCGTGGAATGACTACGCGAATCTCGATGTACACGGCAAGACCGTGGTGGTGCTGGCGAACGATCCGGGCTATGCCTCGAAAGATCCCACGGTGTTCAAAGGCGGCACCATGACCGGATACGGCCGCGAAGCCTACAAGGTCGAAGAGGCGGCGCGGCAGGGTGCCGAGGCCGTGTTGTTGATCCACGATGCGGCGGCCATGGGCTACGGTTGGAATGCGGTTCAGAGCACTTGGGGCGGTGCGCAGTTCGAACTGCAAACGCCGGACGTGGGCGCCGCCCGCGCCGCGATCGAAGGCTGGCTGCAGTACGATGCGGCGCGAGCGTTATTCAGTGCCGCGGGAATCGACTTCGCGAGAACGGCCGTGGCGGCGGCGCATCCGGGTTTCAAAGCCGTGCCGCTGGGACTGCGCGTCGATGCCACGGTTCACAACGCGATTCGCAGCTTCAATTCGCAGAATGTCCTGGCGGTCTGGCCGGGGCGCAAATCGCACGAATATGTGCTTTATACGGCTCATTGGGACTCATTGGGAGTCGACCCGGCGCGCTCCGGCCATAACATATTCAATGGCGCCGTCGATGACGCGACCGGCGTCGCCGGTTTACTCGCGCTTGCGCAGTCTTTCAAACGCACCATCGATCCAAAGCCCGATCGGTCGATCGCCTTTTTGGCCACGACGGCCGCGGAACCCGATCTTCTGGGCTCGCAGTACTACGTGGAGAATCCCGTTCTGCCCCTGCGCGAAACCCTGGCCGTCATCAATGTCGACCTGTTGATCGATGGCGGCCCGACTCGCGATGTCAGCATCTTGGGGTATGGCAATAGTGATCTCGACGAGGCGGTGCGCGCCGAAGCGCTGTTGCAAGGTCGCGAAGCGCATCCAGATCCAAATCCGCAATTCGGACTGTATTTCAGGTCGGACAGCTATAGCTTTGCCCATCGCGGCGTGCCGGTGATCTACACGCAGGCGGGCATCGACAGCGCGGCGCGCGGCCCCGCCTGGGGCAAGGCGCAGATCGAAGATTATTTCGCACGCCGCTTTCGCCAGCCCAGCGATCAATACACACCCGATTGGAATGACGAAGGCGCGGTCACCGACCTGATGTTGGACTACAAGCTGGGTATTCGTATTGCCAGCAGCCGACGCTTTCCGCGCTGGTATCCGAACAGCGAATTTCGCGGCTCACATCACCGCGCGAACGCAGGCTCGGACGAGTAAGCAGACTCCTAGCGCTTACCGACCCGAGTCCAGTTCTTGGTGCGATCGAAGCTACCGGACGAGTTGTACGGATCCGAGCCCTGCTCGTTGTAAGAAGGTTTCTTGGGTGTCGGGTCCAGCGCCAATGTTTGCGCAGCTTTGGCGCGGCGCAGTTCGCGCACGCCGAAACTGAAGTCGGAATCGTCGGCCGCTCGTAGTTTTGGATCGCTCGCCATCGTCATCGCCTCTCCAAATTAAAACCAATCAGTTGTCAATGTTCGAATTTTTCAATCATGCCCGCGGAGCGAATGTTCCCAAATTGCGACAGGCAGGATTGAACTGCATCGCGAAACTGTGACGCGGTTCAAGTCGATCCAGACATAAGATCGGCGCAGGACGACTTAATTTGCTATAAGCGCTGCGCCTCATGGCGCTAGCCGCTCTTGGCGAGCGGCGCGACGAGCTGTCGGTCGAACGGCACGGAGCGATTGCGACCGCGCAGCTTGGCGGTGTAGAGCGCCTGATCGGCCGCCTTGACGAAGTCGGCGTAGTTGGGAAATTGCAGTTGCGAACCGTGGGTTGCGCAGCCGATGGAAACCGTGACCTTCGCGTGATGCGAACCGACCACGTGTCCGGTATTGCGAAACGCCATGACGATACGCTCGCAGATGCTGTGCGCCGTGTCGGCATCGGTCGCCGGCAAAACCACCACGAATTCTTCGCCGCCGTAGCGCGCGATGGTGTCGGTTTCGCGGGTGTTGCCGCGCAGAATGCGCGCGGTTGCCTGCAACACACGATCGCCGGCCTGATGTCCGAAATTTTCATTGAGCAGTTTGAAGTTATCGAGATCGACGAAGGCCACGCTCAAAGGCCACTTGTGGCGGGTCGAATTCTCGAATTCACGCGCCAGGAATTGTTCCAGATAGCTGCGGTTATACACGCCCGTCAACACATCGCGCCGCGTCTCTTCCTCGAGTTCGATCGATTGCGGCGCTGGCGCCTCCGCGGAGGCACGCAGCGTGTTGATTTCCCGCAGCGCGTGCAGGCTGCGCAGCATCAACACCTCGCGGGCCTGCTCCAGAATCAGATCCGGGTGCTGCTTGGCCAGATGCTCGGATTCGAAAATCGCTTCGGTCTCCGGAATCATCGAACCGATGGTTCCCAGTACCTGGCCGAAGGCCACGCGATCGAGCCCCAGGCTGCGTTCCGCGCACAGCGCGGTTTCTGCGAATTGACGCTGTTCAGGATCCAGGAGGAATAGATCGGCCACGGGACCGGAGAGCGCGACGCAGCGGTCGAAAATGCCGGCGGGATGGGCGCTGGGACTCAGTTCCAGTTGATGGCTGTGTTCAATGGCGCGGTACAGGCGCTCCGGCAGGTTCCAGGTGCGCATGAGCCATCCGCCGACGTAGGCGTGATCGGCCTGTAGGCGTTTTTTTTCGTGCTCCGCGAGCGCTGCGTGGTTGCGCTGCAGCTTTTCACCGTCGCGATACAAGTCGGGGACGGCTTGATCCAGCGCCAGCATGCCGACGTCTTGCAGCAGTGCCGCCAGGAAGATCTCCTCCGCGAGCGTTTGACGCATGGCATCGCCGAGCGCGCGTGCCGCGGTGGCGGCCAGGAGCGCACGGCGCCAATAGAGCTTGTAGTTCAGACCATTGGGTTTCGCGCCCCGCAATGATTTCACCAGAGAGAAACTCAAGGCAAGAGTAAGCGTCGCATTGAGTCCCAGCACCACCAAGGCCTGGCGCAGGTTTTCGCTCTTGCGGCGCTGCGCATATAGCGGCGAATTGGCGATGCGCAGAACTTTGCTGGAGAGCGCCGAGTCCATGCTCAAGGCCTTGGCGACCTTGCCCATTTCGATTTCCGGATCCTGCGCCAGCTCAATGATGTGCGTCGCCACTCCCGGCGGCGACGGAAAATTCACTGATCGGCGAAGATGGGCTTCGATCTCGGAATTCAAAACGAGACTCCAGACGCAAAAGCGGAAAGAACCCGCTTATGGCAAGTTAGCGTCCGCGTCGGGGGAAACTTGAGATCTAGTTCATTCGGGCGCTGGCGCGCCACCAGGCCCTCAAGGCGCGAAACAAGAGGTACAGGGCGTAGGGGCCGAGAAAGACTATCCAGGAGGCGATGGACGCCTCGCGCAGGCCCTTGAACAGGCTGGCATACAGGGTCCCCAGGCTTGCCCCGTCGAAGCGCCCCAGGGTCGCCACGCCCGCGTAAAATATCAGCACCGGCATCAGGGCAACCCCCAGAAACAAGCCAATCCCGGCCACGATCAACTCCGCCGCCCAGGGGCGCTCTTCGGCGAGATGCGCAAGGTTAAAAGCCATGCGCAATTGTAAACGAATCCCGCCCGAGCGCCCGGCGCTGTAGAATTGCGGCTTATGCGTTCCTGGACACCCCAGACACTGTACGACGTGAAACCCTGGGCGTTCATTGTGATGGGCGCGATTTTGGGCGTCGGCACGATGCTCTGGTCGCTGTCGGCGGGACAATGGACCCTGTGGCGCGGACTCTTGTGCCTCGGGGGCGTCGCACTCGCCATCGTGGGCGGTATCACGCTGCAAATGCGTCAGGAGTATCGGGCCAACAGCAAGTGGCGGCGGGACGCCCCGCCTTGATTCGCACCGCAGTGATCGGCGTCGGCTACCTCGGCCGATTTCATGCACAAAAATATGCCAGCCTGCCGAATTCTGAGTTGGTCGGGATTGCCGATCCGTCGCCGACGGCACGCGCCGCGGTGGCCGCGGAACTGAAGGTCGAGGCGCACCAGGACTACCGGGAGCTGCTGGGCAAGGTCGATGCCGTGAGTATCGTCACGCCCACCGCCTTGCATTTTGAAGTTGCCAAAGCCTTTCTCGAAGCCGGTGCTAGCGTGCTGGTGGAGAAGCCCATGACCGTGAGCGTCGCCGAAGGCGAGGGCCTAATCGATATTGCGGCGCGGCTGAAGCGGATTCTGCAAGTCGGTCATCTGGAGCGCTTCAACGCCGCAGTCCTCGCGGTACAGCCCACCCTGACCGTCCCGCGCTTTATCGAATCGGCCCGGCTGGCGCCCTTCAAGATTCGCGGCACGGATGTGGACGTGGTGCTGGATTTGATGATTCACGACATCGACTTGATCTTGAGCATCGTGCGCTCGCCGGTGGTGTCGGTCGATGCCATCGGTACCAGCGTTTTCTCCAACGAAATCGATATCGCCAACGCGCGCCTGCGCTTCGCCAATGGCTGCGTCGCCAATGCAACCGCGAGCCGCGTGAGCTTGAAAACCGAACGCAAGCTGCGGCTGTTCCAGGACGATGCTTATCTGTCGCTCGATTTGCAGCAAAAGATCCTGACTGTAATTCGCAAGGGCCAGGGCGTAGGCCCCGACGGCATGCCGCAGGTCGCCATCGACGAGAAAACCTACGAACAGGGCGATGCACTCAAATCGGAGATTGAAGCCTTTTTGGCTGCCGTTGCCACGGGGCAGCCGCCGCCGGTCACGGGTGAGGACGGATTATTGGCCCTGCGTACGGCCGTGAGCATCGGCGAACAAGTCGTCAGTTCGATGCAAAAATTTTCCTAAGCCAGTTCCTGTATCGATGCCGGCAAGCCCCCGTGCCGGCACTAGTGCCCTAGTCCCACTGCTGGCGCTAGTGCCACTGCTGGCGCTAGTGCCACTGCTGGCGCTAGTGCCACTGCTGGCGCTAGTGCCATTGCTGGAGCTGGTGCTAAGGCTAGTGCGTGACCGGTGGTGGAGTCGATCCGGCCCCGGTCGAACCGCCCGGGTTGGTTGATGCAGGTGCCGGCGCAAGCGCCGGCAGGGCGGCCCCGGTGCCCGGCTCACTGTCGGTAATGGTTACCTTGTCGACGAAGTAGCGCGTGTCGGCAAAGCAGTTGGTTGGAATGCCCGGATGCTCGGTGTAATGCAGTTGCACCCGACGGCCCACCGCCTTGTTCAATTGCTCCGCGACCGCCTGGTCGCGAACACTGAAATCCCACAATTGTGGGGTCCCAGGGCCCAAGTACTGGCCGCCGCCGTAGAACAGGGCAATTTCCCCCTCGTGCGTCTTGCAAACCCACCCACGGCGGACGAACTTTTGCAGTACACCTGCGCGCTCGCCATCGGCATAGGCCCAGGCGAGTGTCAGCCAGGTCCAAAGACCGCCGCCGACGAAGATCAGCAGCAGCAAAATCATGAACCAACGGCCGGCACGTCCTGAACGGCGCCGAGCGGTGTTGTTGGGAACTTCAATCCTGGTCATAAATACTGCTGGGCCGGGGAATAACTAAAAATCCCCGGAACCCCTTGATAGCAATATGGTATCCGAAATCCCGGCATGGCAGTTGTCCCCGGAGTTGCCCCTCAAGCTCCCAGCGAGCGTTGCGATCCACGGGGAACTGGCGTTCGGTCCCTTTGCAGACGCTCACAGGTGGTCCGCTATCTGGCAACAACTAAGGTCGTGCTGCATAGGGTCCCATGACGTTTGCACCGTATCGTCCGTGCCACTCGCGATAGGGCCGATCTTCACGGCTACCAGGGTTCGACGGTCCTCGTGGTACTCGATGATCACGCCAGCGAGCCGCGCGCTCTTTATGGGAAAGTTCTCCCCACGCAAATGGATTCAGAGCTCAACCAGACCGTGCCGCGACGATTGGCGGCACGTTGGAAGCACGACGCGCCGGTACCAACACGGCGGCCTGACCGAGCACGAGCATGGCAACCACGCCTAGACCCACGTAGAACGGCGGAAGAGGCATCATCTCGTAATGCCTCATCAGCCATTCGCTGAGGCCCAAGGCAAACAGCGAGCCGACTACCGCGCCGCCGCCCGCGATAAGCAGGTTCTCGATCTGGAAGTAACGCAGTATGTCGATCTTTCTTGCACCGATGGCCCGCCTGACTCCAATCTGCCGGGTCCGCTGACCTACCCACAAACTGCTCAGACCGACGATGCCCGCGCCGGTCACGCTCAGCAGAATGAGGCAAATGACGCTCATCAGCACTGCAATGCCGCGCTCATGGCCAAAATGGCGCGCACGCAACTCGGGAAACGAATGGATACCGGCGCCGTCAGGCATGTGGCGCATCGGGTTCACTGCAAAAAGTGCCTTGTGGATCTCGCGGATTGCCTCCGCCGTGCGGCTGGGGCGCACGCGCGCCACATAGCCCGGCCATAGGACATCAGCTCGCAGCGGCTCAATCACCGAGTTGAACACCCAACTGCTGTTTTTGTCCTCCGACATCGGTATCTGCAACCGCTCGACGATGCCCACAATCGTGGCCGGCTTGCCGTCCTGGTACACCTTCTGGCCGAGCGCGTTGCCACCGGGGAAGAGTTGGTCGGCGACGGGTTTGCTAACGATCACGACGGGTGAGCCGGGGCCGGCATGTCCGTGCTGGATCTCTGTGGCGACAAAGTCGCGGCCAGCGATCAGATGCAGCCCGAAGGTCGCCCGCAAGTGCTCATCGCCGTAGTAATAGGCCGCCCGTATCACTTTGCCTTTGCGGTCCGCATCAAGAGAAATATCGCCGGCGTCAAAGCCCCCGAGTTGAGGGATACTCCTCGATGCCGCGACATCTTGCACATCCGGGAGCTTGCGCAGCGTTTCCAGATCCGTCCGTTGCAAGGCATCGATATTCTCGATCATGGCGGCATCGTCGCCACCCGATTGGACTGTAAATTTCCCCATAATCCAGATCAGGCCATCTTCGTCGATGCCGGTCGGGCGACTCATTCGCTCGATGGTATGGCCGATAACGGAGAAAGCATTGGCGACAATCGCCAACGTCAGCGCGATCTGCAACACAGTGAGTATCACAGGGGCTTTGTGCCGCCGTAATGCTACGAGGACGGGATAGACGTTTATGGCGCGATCCTCACGGGGTTTTGAGCTGCAACGCAGGCGGTACACGCGATGCCCGATATGTAGGGTAGATCGCTGCAAGCAGCGTGGCAGTCACGGCAAGCAGGAGCGTGAGCATCAGCAACGTAGGGTCGATTCGCGCCAGCGCGGCGAGATGAGCAGGCATCACCACGCCGACTCTGAGGACGCCGATGGCCGTGAACAGCAGCCCAAGAAGGCCGCCTCCGGCGCCGATCACTGCCGCCTCGGTGAGGAATTGGGCATAGAGGGCCGACCGCGATGCGCCGAGTGCACGCCGCACGGCGATCTCGCCGCTGCGCCCCAGAAACTTGGCCAGCAGCAGCGCCACCGTGTTCACCAGGCACACGATGAGCAGGCCTAGCGCGACTAATAGTGACAGCCGGGTATTGCTGGGCACCACATGCTGGTAGTCGAGAAATGCCGGCACATCGCGCAGGCGATTGTTCGGTTTCCACTGGAAGCGGCCCAGCTGTTGCTGCTCACTTGCATAAGCATCGAGATAATCCCGATACGCCCGTACGGCCGTTGGGTCGTCGATTTCAACCATGAAGGGGAACCATACACACTCCGAACGCAGAAGCGCCGGGAAATCACTGCCTGAATAGGGGCCATCCTTGCAATCGGCGTGGGTTTGGTTGATGACGTTGTTTGTAACCTCGAATGTAACCGGTAAAAAAAAGTCTGGCTCGGCGCTTTGATACCCGACAAGCGCGAAGAACTCCGGTTGCGGGTTCCAGTGCTTGATAACACCCACGATGCGATAGTCGCGGTTGTCAATAGCAACGGTCTTGCCCACGCTGTTGCCGCCGCCGAACATCTGCTCGTTGAAGTGATCGCTGATCACCACCACCGGGATCGCGTCATCGTCTCTGCTCCATCCGCTGCCGTAGTGAAACGGCACATCCAGCATGGGGAAAAAGTCGCTGTGGACCGCATAGCCACGGGTTTCGATCAGGCTGTTGTCCTGGTTGGTGCGCGGCGGCATGATCGAACGAAACATCGGAATGATCGCCGATTGACGCGAGGCCTGATGTTGATGCTTCAGATTCATGGCATCGACATAGGTCAGCGTCGTAGGCGGCTCGCCATTTTCGCGGTGCTCCGGCCCCCACGCATCGATTTGCGGCACGAACAGGTGTGATGACTTCCAAGGAATCGGATCGGCGGATAGGCCCCGGAATACCGAATACGTCGTCATTGATGCCGCCACGCCAAAGCCGATCGCCAGGATCATCAGTGTAGTAAGGCCCGGGCTTCGCCGCAGGCTGCGCACCGCCAGTTCGAGATAGTAAGTGAACACTTCATTTTTCCCGGTGTCACCGACACGATTCTGATCGGGTCAAACTTCGACTAACTGGCTCACGAGATTGCCAATACAGCGAAAGATACTTGGTGCGAAGCTGTATATGTGGATGGATTCCTCGTTTTCGCGCTAACACCGCAATGGGCCGGCTGCTGCCCCCTTGGCTCAAGTCTTGGGACAATTCTATGAAGGGACATTCTTGGGAAACTTCAGTCATCTCGTACCGCGCGTCGTGTATGACTGGTGCGTTCAGTTAGCCATGAAAAGCAAATCGAAGAATCAAATTGCATTCAACCTGGAGCTTCCCGCAAAGCTGGCGCGTTACTCCAATGAACGGGCGCTGAGGCTGAGGCAGGTCTCCCAGCTAATGGGCTCGGTCGATCGATGATTTATCAGATGCAGGTGGACGCTTTCCGCAGCGCATCAAGCTGGGCCGACGGGCGGTGGGATGGCTGAAGAGCGAAGTGCGAGTTGGCGACGCGCATTGAAGCCAGCTGTTTTAACCAGCGAAGTGCGAATTGAATTGGGGCGCCACGATTTGGACAGGTGTGCCGGCTCGCCCGGCTCGCCCCGCATCAACTACGTCTTTGACGTATATACGTCTTAGACGTATAATCTCGCTGTGTACACGGTCATTGAAACCCCGAGCTTCACTCGTCTGTGGCCGGATTACTGGACCGAGGAGGAACGTGGTGAGTTTGTGGCGTGGTTGGCGCTGGACCCCGAGGAGACGATCAATGGCTAGGTTGAGTGAAAAGGCGCTGCGTAAACGCGATGCGGCCCGCGACATCGGCGCGGAACTCCTGGCGTCGGTGCGCGAAATGAAGGCAGGTCAGGCGGGACACGTGCGTCGCGTTCCAGTGTCCGCGATAACCGAAGCGCGCACACGGACTGGCCTCTCGCAGAAACAATTTGCCGCAGTGCTCGGCATTTCAACGCGAACGCTGCAAGAGTGGGAGCAAGGCAGGCGCCAACCTTCGGGCGCAGCGCGCTCACTCCTCGCGATTGCAGTACGTCGGCCCGAGGTGCTGCGTGAGATCATTGCCACGTAAAAGGCGAATCGGATTCGAACCGCGCCGGCGCTCCCAGGAGCTCAAAAAGCATAAAAAAACCCGCGTTTTAGCGGGTTTTGCGGAAGTCCCAGGATGTCGTCGGATGTATCGGAACTGGTCAAATGGTGGAGCCGGGGACTAACTAAAAATCCCCGGAACCCCTTGATAGCAATTGGGTATCTGAAATCCAAGTGTAGCAGTTGCCCCCGGAGTTGCCCCACACGAGCGCTGGCAGTTGCGCGATCCATGACGATGACCCCGTCTGTTGCTGGCCGATAGACCTGCCGCTAATCTCTACGCAGATGGCGAGCGGCATCACGGAAGGGGCTCAATGTTCAGTTATTACTTCGATCTCGCGCTTCGCAGCCTCAAGCGTAACCCGGCGCTTACAGGCCTGATGATTGCCGCGATAGCGTTTGGGATCGGCGCTTGTATGACCACCCTGACGGTGTTTCGCGCGATGTCTGCTGATCCCATTCCTGCCAAGTCGCATCAACTATTCGCACCGCAGATCCAAAACTCGGCGCCCACGGAAACGAGCCCTGGTGATGACGGCTTTACAAGCCAGCTAACGTATCAGGATGCCATGGCGCTAATGCAAGCACACGCCGCGAAGCGGCAAAGCGCCTTATACCTGACCGATCTCGCATTGCGCCCGACGGATCCGACGCAGAAATCGAGTTACGAGTTCACGCGTGCGGCCTTTTCCGAGTTCTTCGGCATGTTCGACGTACCGTTTCAGTACGGAAGCGGCTGGTCGGCCCAGGAGGACGCTGACCATGCGGCGGTCGTTGTGCTGTCCAGCGACATCAATGATCGAGTCTTTCGGGGCGAAAATAGCGTCGGAAAGAGCATCAGTCTCGACAAGGAGGCCTATCGAGTGGTCGGCGTGTTGAAGCCCTGGAGACCAATTCCGCATTTCTATGATCTTCATACACTTCCCTTCGGCGAGAGCGACGAGATGTTCATTCCGTTCTCTCATGCCATCGAGAAGCACCTGATCCTGAACGGCAGCATGGCCTGCCCCACGCCTCCAAAGCCTAGCTGGGAGGGAACACTACAATCCGAGTGCAGCTGGATTCAGTTTTGGGTAGAGCTACCGACGAGAGCCGACGCGGATCACTATCGCGCGTTCTTGAACAACTACGCCTCCGAGCAGCGCACTACAGGTCGATTCACCTGGCCCGCGCACACTCAATTGCGTGATGTACCGCAGTGGCTTGCCTACAATGCCATCATTCCGAGCGAAGTGAATATTCTGATCATGGTTTCGCTGGGCTTTCTGCTGGTGTGCTTGATGAACGCCACGGGCCTGATGCTCGCGAAGATCATGGGCCGAGCCGGCGACATCGGTGTGCGGCGCGCCTTGGGCGCCAGTCGTCGCGCAATATTGTCACAATTCTTGATTGAGACCGGAGTTGTGGGTCTGGCGGGGGGCCTGCTGGGTTTGCTATTGACGGCAGTGGGTTTGCTGACAGCGCGCTCATTGTTACCGAAGTGAATTTGTGCTGTTGACGCATCTGGATGCGCTCGACACGGCGGGGACTGTGGTATTTGCAGTTGTCGCAACAATGCTGGCGGGCTTGTATCCGACCTGGCGCGCGATGCGTGTACAGCCCGCTTGGCAGTTGAAGGCAGCGCAGTGATGCGCCTTCATCCCATCCTCGCGGCGATGACCCGCAATAAATTTGGCGCGATCCTGATTGTTGCGCAGATGGCGGTGACTTTAGCGTTCATCACCAACTCTTTTGCATTGATCGAGCAGCGCGTTGCTTGGAGCGCGCGTCCAACCGGACTCGACGAGGCCAATGTGTTCGTTATCCGTGCGAGTACCGAATCTCATGAGGATCTCGACGCGCGGCGCACAGGTGAACTGACCGCGCTGCGCAGCCTTAAGCGGCGTGGTAGACGCCTACCTGACCAACGACTACCCCTTGCAAGGCCGTCGGTTGATCGGGATCGATTTCGCTCAGCCCGGATCAAAAAACGCCCGTCGGCCCGTACGGCGCATTATTTAGGTGACGAGCACGCGCTCCATACTCTCGGCGTTACCTTGATTGCGTGGCCGCAATTTCACTCCCGAAGAGGTGACGACAGCACCGCGCCGACGCACTGCCGACCGCGCGGGTCCTCATTGTCAGCAAATCGTTGGCGGACGCTCTTTTCCCCAAGGGCGATGCACTTGGCAAAACCGTGTATACGTGCAAGATGGCAGTCCCCGCACAGATTGTCGGCATCATCGATCGTCTCCAGGGGCCGAATTTCGCGGCAACCGGCCGGTTTAGCACCTTCGCCGAGAATTCGATCATTACGCCCGCACCGTCCGATCAACCAATACCCCGTTTTCATGGTGCGCGTGCAGCCCGGCCACCTGGCCGAGGTGATGAGGCGCGCCGAGAAAGCGCTGTTGACGCTCGACAGCGAGATGATTCTAAGCTCGGTGTCCATGGAGCAGGCCCGTGCCAAAGCCTATCTGGGCAATCGCGGCCTCGTGACGATGCTGCTGTCGATATCCACCGCCCTGCTGCTCGTGACGGGATTCGGCATCGTGGGATTGACCAGCTACTGGGTAACCGTGCGTCGCCAACAAATCGGCATCCGCCGCGCGCTCGGCGCCACCCGATTGAACATCCTGCATCACTTCCAAAGGGAAAACCTCATGATCGCGCGGCCGGCGCACTCGCGGGTGTAGCCCTCGCCGTCGCTTTGAACCTGTGGATGGTGCATCGATTCGAAATGGTCCGTATGGCCAACGGCCAAGTTATTGGAGGAGCACTGTTGCTGTTGGTCTTGGGGCAGATCGCAGTGTTCTTACCCGCGCGCCGCGCCGCCTCGATTCCACCGGCACTGGCGACCCGCGGCGGCTAGTCAGTTGGCCAGTTCCCAAAGAGACCACCTGAGGCGGGGGAGCAATTGGAACGGTTTTTACCGAGGGCCTTCTACCCCGAGTTCGCGCGATTGGTTAGGGCTTGTCGATCTCACCTACTTTCAGGAGAGCAATCTCGTCTGCGGCAATTGGTTGGAAAGTGTCCATGATTGACGTATCAAACGGCAGAATGCGCCCCTTCTCATTAGGGTTAGCGGGTGTGAACAGACCCAGGCTATATTTGCCTGCGGCGGCACCTCCAACCTGCTGCAGCCACACTGCAAACGCACTGGCGGCTTCTGGCGTCGTAAATACTGCGCGCACGGCACCAATCGCGGGACTATAGAGCGCCAACCATCTCTTTCGCGCAGCACCAAATTTGTTGGGCACGCCGACATCCCACAATGCCGGACGTATTGCATCTCCATCCACCAACACGTCGTGGCTGGTGGCGCTGCAACTCCATGCCACTGACCCATTGGGGCTCGATATTTCGTAATCCATGTCGATTGTTGCTTCGACCGTTTCATAAATGGAAGAGAGTCGCAGTGATGTCAGTTCAATGTTCAGCTGAGCTGGCGCAATGGGCCGTTTGTCATTGTCCCAAAGCGAAGATGTCACGACGACGGGCTGATCGACGGCCCCACCACCCGGTACGATTACAACATCAATTGATTGCGTCTGAGCATGCAATCTGCTGCCGCTGAGAAACGGACTCACCCTAACTCGGCCCGGCGTCGCTTCGAAAGCTTGGGTTGGCGAGACGGTCCTGGGTTGAGATTTTCCGGTTGCGAATTTAGAACCAATGCCGGTATCTGCGATTTGATCGGCTGGGGTTGCCCAATCCCTAAAGTTTCCACCAAGAATGTTGATCGACAAGGTACTGTCGATCAAACGCGCGCCGGCGGCCGCCCGCGGTGGTTTGATGGCAATACATATTCTGCGCGCTTGAATGCCGTATCCCGGTACCGCCCCTTCGCGTGCTGTTAAAGTCCCTGGTACTGCAATCGGTACTACCGAGATGGCGAGCCCAAGTTGGCCGTTAGTCCACTCGGGGCATGGCGCGTTGGGGTCTATGTCGTGAACGACAGCAGTCGGCGCAGCGCAGGCGGCAATCGAAGCCGCAAGCACGAACATGAGCGCAACTTTGATGTGCAGTCGAGAGGATTGCATATATAGCGCCTGCCATTCAGCTGGTGGATCTTGGTGAGACTCGAACCCTAGCGCATTCAGGTTTTTGACAGAAATTGGAAAGTATCCGATAGCCTACCGCAAGCCACGAACGGCGGCTGCCCGGCGGCGTTTGTAAGTCCACCAACGACCGCCTTTTGGCCTAGACGCGCCTGACATACCTCTCGATACGGGACCCTGGCCACGGGCGTCTGCGGGCCGATTTTGGACCGTGATGCTACAGGTTCGTAAGAGTTGCGCTGAATAAACCGCGGAACTCAAACCACCAACACCCAATAAAGCGTGCAATGTCTTAGGTCCGTATTCGCGGATCGGATAGGGCAAAGACTTTGGATCGAGGAGTGTTGCTGGGTCGTTGTTGGAGTGATGGCAGGATAGCGGAGTGTCCGCGTTCTGCTGCAACTCAGGTTTGCGCGCGATGAACGTCGGCGCCTTAAAATTGACTGCGCCAACGATCACGGTGCGCCCGACGCCACAGGAGAAGCGATTGTTCGCTGCGGTCGCCGCCCAGCGGCAAGTCTCGGAGTCGACGCTGGCACTGATCGCCATTCGTGTCTGGCTCGATTCGCAATCGACCGACTTGCCGCCGAACCCTTCGAGCAGCGGTCCGGCCCTGGACCGGATCACGATCCGTCTTCGGCCAGGAGATCGATTGCCATTCGGCACCGGGCGGCTGAGCGCCGCATGAAGGACTCAGGCTATATCGCCGCCCTGGTCCGGGGTCATGTGGCCGCCAACCCGCCGCTGCCAACCCATGAGCTTGCGGCGTTCAAGGCGGCCGTGTCGGTCCTGGCTGGGCTTCGGTCGACTCTTGGCGCGGACGCGCTCGGGAAGCCGCGCAGACCGGAGTCCTGACGCGGGATCTGCAGCAAGAGCTCAGCCGTTCCCGAGCTCTCGTATCGGAAGTCGAGCGGCGCATGCATGAATTCGCCCAAGCGGCGCTGATCAGCTGGGAGAGCCGCGTTGACTAGACGAGGTTTTCGCGTACCGCGGGATGGACCCGGACTCTTCGAGGCCGTGAGTCACGGGCGTGGGAGTCCAGAGATGCCCGGTCGATTTAGCCTCGCGCAAATTGCCCAGATCACGCGCACCGTGAGTCGTACCCCGGAGGTCATGGTGAAAGTGACCGGCGGAGGAACGAGAAGGGGCGCGGTGGCGGCCCATTTTGCGTACATCAGCCGCCGCGGAGCGCTGGAGATCGAGACCGACGAGGGGGAGCGCATCGCACGCCCGGATGAGCAAAAGCGGCTCCTCGATGACTGGCACTTGGAACTTACCGCCGGCCAATACCGGCGGCAGGTGGACGGCGGTCCCGCCCGACGACCGACGAAACTCGTTCACAATATCGTGCTTTCCATGCCGGCGCCGACGCACCCAGACATGGTGTTGGCCGCCGCGCGGAAATTCGCCCGCGAGAAATTCGCGCAACATCGCTACGCCATGGTCTTGCATACCGACCAGAAGCACCCGCACGTGCATCTGGTCGTGAAGGCCGAGAACGAGCTCGGCCGGCGGCTGCACATCGACAAGCAACTTCTGCGAGATTGGCGCGAGGACTTCGCGCGGTTGATGCGCGAACAGGGTATTGCGGCCAATGCCACGCCGCGGGCCATTCGAGGCGAAAATAAGAAAAACCCTCGGGACAAGATTTTCAAAGCGCAGCGATACGGGAAGTCCACCGCGTTGCGCGATCGGGTGATCGGGATCGCGCAAGAGCTGTCACGTTCCAGAACTGTCGCGGATCGGGCGCGTGAAAGGCTGCTCGAAACTCGCAAATCGCTGGTATCAACCTGGATGAAGGCCGCAGAGGTGTTGGATGCGCAGGGGGAGATGATCCTCGCCGGCGACGTGCGTTACTTCGCAAGCCATCTGCCGCCCGTCCTCACGGACCGGCAAAGATTGGCGGCGCAATTCATCAGGAATCACCAAAAGCAGCGTCAGATCCAACGGGACGGTCCCGAGCGCAGCTAGCCCCAAGGACCAGGAGCGGACGCGGTAGGGCATTCGAGGTTTACAGCCATGAAAAGCACGTCGAAAAATCAATTTGAGTTTAACCTGGGGCCTCCAGTAAAGCTCCTGCGTGACCCCAATGAACGGGCGCTGAGGCTGAGACAGGTCTCCCAGCTCACTGGGCTCGGTCGATCGATGATTTATCAGATGCAGGCGGAAGGACGGTTTCCGCAGCGCATCAAGCTGGGCGAGCGGGCTGTGGGATGGCTGGAGAGCGAAGTGCGAGACTGGTTGGCGACTCGAATTGAAACCAGCCGCGGAAACCAGCGTGGCGCAAATTGAAAATTGTAAGTTGGCCTACAGCCGGCTCTTCCACCGGCGCGGATGGCGGCTGCCGTGAAGGACGCCGATCACAACGGCTCCGTCGCCGTCAGCGAAGTAGAAGACGCCAAAGGGAAATCGGTGCAATAGGGCGCGACGCAACGACCCGGAGACGGCGGCGCTGGCGAGTGGTCTCTCGGCGATTGCAGCAAATGTCGCCAAAGCTTCATCGAGGAATTCTTGGCCTAAACCCGGCCGCTGATCTTCATACCATCGGGCCGACTCAAACAGGTCCTGCTCGGCTTCCGGACGGAGCCGGACATCGACGGTCACAACCGGTGGCGAATGTCGCGAACGGCGTCCGCCGCCGGTCGTCCACGATTCTTGTCAACCGCGTATGCGTCGAGGCGGCGGTCGAGTTCGATTTTCTGATCGGCGGTAATCGGAAGTGCGCCCTGGTCAGCTGCAATGCTGTCCCAGAGATCCTCGACAAGCTTGATGCGCTCGTCCACGGTCAATTGCTGCAACTTCGTTTCCATCGTTCAGAGCCTCGCTTTGTCGGCACACAAATAGGATACGCCGCGCTGTCCGAATGCCACGGAGCTTTTCTGCTGAGATTTCGGGATTTTGGGATACAGAGCACAACACGCTCAGCCTGCCTTGAGAATCGGAATCACGTCGGCGCCGTTCTTGAGCCTGTCCAGGTAGTCCGCCCAGGCCTGCATCATTTTCCGGCGCTCCTCCAAATGCGCCGTCCGGTTGTAAGCGCGTCCATTCGGATCGCGCACCGCATGCGCGAGCTGGTGCTCGATGAAATCCGGCCTGAAGCCCAACACCTCGTCCAGGATGGTTCGCGCCATGGCGCGAAATCCGTGGCCGCTCATTTCGTCCTTGGCAATGCCCATGCGGCGCATGGCGGCGAGGATGGCGTTGTCGCTCATCGGCCGCTGGCTGCTGCGGGCGCTGGAAAAGACATACCGGCCGCGGCCGGTGAGGGGCTTCAGTTCGCGCAAGATAGCAACCGCTTGCGAGGAGAGCGGCACGATGTGCGGCGTGTTCGTCTTGGTGACCGTGTAGCGCCATTCGCCGACATCCAGGTCCATTGCCGTCCACTCGGCATGCCGCAGCTCGCCGGGGCGCACGAAGACCAGCGGCGCCAGCCGCAGGGCAGAGCGAACCGTCAACGATCCTTCGTAACCGTCGATGGCGCGCATCAGCGCGCCCACACGCTTAGGCTCGGTTATGGCGGCAAAGTGCGTAGGTCTTAACCGCGGGGAGGGCGCCGCGCAGATCGCCGGTGGGATCGCGTTTGGCGCGGCCGGTGGCGATGGCATAGCGGAACACCTGGCCGCAGTTGCCGAGCGCCCGATGCGCAGTCTCCAGCGCGCCGCGTTTTTCGATGCGCCTCACCGTCGTGAGCAGTTCCGGCGCGGTCAAATCCGCAATCGGTCGAGCGCCGATCCAGGGAAATATGTCGCGCTCGAACCGGGTCAGGATTCGTTCGCCATGGCCCCTGCACCCAGGATTTCATCTGCTGCTCGATCCACTCGCGCGTAACCACCTCGAAGCTGTTCGCCGCGCCGTCCATCTGTGCGGCTTTGGCGGCGCGGCGGTTCTCGCTGGGATCGACGCCGGCGTCGAGCAGCTGGCGCGCCTCGATCGTGCGCGCGCGGGCCCTCTTCAAATTGACTTCCGGGTAGACGCCCAACGACACGCGCTTTTCTTTTCCCGCGTAGCGATATTTGAGGCGCCACCACTTGCCGCCGCGGGGCGAGACCTCGAGATACAGGCCATCGTGGTCGAAGATCCGGATGGTTTTCGCAGCGGGCTTGGCGTTTCGCGCGATGCTGTCGGTGAGCGGCATCTGGGGGCAACTCCAGTTCGGGTTCGGCCGGTTGCCCCCAAAGTTGCCCCCAAGTTGCCCGGAAGTCAATGGCAAGTTCCGGCGCTCCCAGGAGCTCAAAAAGCATAAAAAAACCCGCGTTTTAGCGGGTTTTGTGGAAGTCCTCAGGATGTTTTCGGATGTCATCGGATCAGGTCAAATGGTGGAGCCGGGGGGAATCGAACCCCCGTCCATAAGTCCTACGCTACAAGATCTACGTACGTAGCCGCGTCTATTGTTCTTACCGCACACTACCCAACGGGCAGGGAAAGCGCGCAGCCAGCCCGGTAATTTTTCGTTTAACACACCCCAGGCACGTGTGCTCCACTATCTGATGAGCGCTACACTTAAACATTCGCATCAGCACGAGCTGCTTAAGTTTCAACCGCGATTAGGCGGCTAGAGCGTAGTTGTCTTGATTGGCAACTATAAGTTTGCAAATGGTTTAACGAGGAACCTGCACCTCGGTACGCACCTGTAGTTTCGCAACCCATGTCGAAACCGGTCGGCCCCAAATCGAATCCCTAGCTTACGCTGTTTTAATACAACGCGTCAGAGCGCCGCGAAGGGCAAAGGGCCTTGGCAGCAGGCCCGCCCGGCTGCCATTAGCGGCGCATCGCCTTCATGATCCGTCCCTTGTCGCGCTGCCAGTCGCGATCTTTTTCCGTGTGGCGCTTATCGTGCTGCTTTTTGCCCTTGGCCAGCCCGACCGCCAGCTTGGCGCGCCCTGCCTTCCAATAGAGCTCGAGCGGTACCAGCGTATACCCGCGCCGCTCCACGGCGCCGACCAGATGATCGAGCTCGCGGCGGTTGAGCAGCAGCTTGCGAGTGCGCGTGGGATCGGTCTCCACGTGCGTGGAGGCTGAGGTCAGGGGATTCAAGTGGGCGCCGAACAGGAACGCCTCGCCGTTTTTGACATAGACATAGGCCTCGGCAATTTGCGCCTTGCCGGCCCGCATGCTCTTGACCTCCCAACCCATCAAGGAAATGCCCGCCTCGAAACGCTCCTCGATGAAAAAGTCGAAGCGTGCTTTGCGATTTACCGCGATGGGCGGCAGTTTCTCGGTGGTTTTCATCTCTTCACATAGTATCGGACGGGGCCGCCTGGGGCCCCGTTAATTGTTGCGCGTAGCGCATGGATAGTCTTGTCCGATAGCGGCGCCCGCGCTTTTGCCGGACAATGAGCGCATGCAGGTAGTCGAGCGCAGTGCCCTGGTCACCTTTACGCCCGCACAAATGTTTGCCCTGGTGAATGACGTGCCGCGCTACCCCGAGTTCCTGCCCTGGTGCATCGGAGTTCGCGTCGACGATATCTCGCCAACGGAGCGCATCGCCATGCTGAGAATTGCGCACGGTGTCTTGAAGACCGAGTTCACGACGCGCAACACGCTTGCTCCGGACGCGCAGATCGATATGCACCTCACGCACGGACCGTTCCGCGATCTGACGGGCGCGTGGCGATTCGATGCCATCGGTCAGCGCGGCTGCCGTGTGCACTTCAAGGTGGAATTCGAGTTCAAGAATCGCCTCACGTCCGCCGCATTCAACGCGGTATTTGAAACGCTGTGCGGCAGCATCGTGGATGCCTTTGTGGTGCGCGCGCAAAAGATTTACGTCTAGAAGTCCGACCGTGATCCGCGTCGAGATCGTCTATGCAGAACCGCCGCGCAGCGTCGTCAAGTCTTTGAGCGTGGCGCCGGATGCGGTGATTGCCGATGTTCTGCGCGCCGCGGCGGCAGATCAAGATTTTCAGGGCGTGGATTTGGCGAATGCGGCGGTGGGTATATTCGGCAAAGTGGCGCCGCGGGATCAGCGGCTCAAGGACGGCGATCGGATCGAAATTTATCGGCCCTTGCTCGAGGAGCCCAAACTCGCGCGCCGAACCCGCGCCAAGCAGGCGCGCTGATGCGACCCCCTCTCATACAGCGCGCTCATACGGCCCGCTGATACGGCCGCTGATACAGCGCGCTAGTAAATCCGGCCGTTCTTGATCTTGGCGGCCGATGCATCCTGGGCCGCGGCTTCCGCATCCGTGGGCTTATCCAGGCGAGCAACTTTATCGCCGTCGAAATACACGGTGACGCGGCGCGAGTCGACGTGGCGGGTGCGGCCCTTCTTGAGATAGTAGATGTAGTCCCAACGTTCCTTGTCGAAGCTATCAGCCACCATCGGCGTTCCGAGCAGATACCTCACCTGGCTGCGCGTCATGCCTTCTTTGACGGTATCGACGGCACTCTGATTAAGGAAATTTCCCTGCTGAATGTTGATGCGGTACACACAGCCCGAGGCCAGCAAAGACACCGCGGATCCCAGAACAAGGTACTGAATTATTTTCATGAAAGTGGTGAATAGCCGTCAAATGATTGATAATCGACACCCATCATACCGGAAGGCCCAGCATGCCGCAGCGCCTAAAACCTGACTCGACCAGCGAAAGCAATGACCTGCGCAATGCCGGTCTCAAAGTAACGCTGCCGCGTCTGAAAATCCTGGACATCCTCGCCGATGGGTCCGCGCGCCACATGAGCGCCGAGGACATTTACAAGAAACTGCTGGTGTCCAATGAGGACATCGGGCTCGCCACCGTGTATCGAGTGCTCACCCAATTCGAGGCCGCTGGTCTGGTCACGCGCCATCATTTTGAAGGCGGCATGGCCGTGTTCGAGCTCAACCAGGGTGCGCATCACGATCACATCGTGTGTGTTGACTGCGGCAAGGTCGAAGAGTTCATGGACGGCGGCATCGAAGAGCGGCAACACGCCGTGGCCAAACGTCTGGGGTTCGAAATCAGCGATCACGCGCTGATTTTGTACGGCCATTGCCGCAAGGCGAATTGCCCCAATCAAAAACGCACCAAGGCAGCGTCGTAGGGCGTCAGCGCCGCGAGTTGCGCGATCCTTTTTTCTTCGGCGCTTCCGCCGGCGCGGCTCTGCTAAGCATCTCGCGGGCATGCGCCCGGGCCTGATCGGTGATATCGATTCCACCGAGCATGCGGGCAATCTCATCGGTGCGTTCCGCAGGCCCCAAAGGCTTGACGGCGGTGCGCGTGATCTTTCCGTCGCTGAGTTTGGTCACGCGAAACTGGCCGTGCGCTTGGGAAGCGACTTGGGGCAGATGCGTCACGCACAGCACCTGCGCGCGCTCACCCAAGGCGCGCAGCTGCCGTCCGACAATCTCGGCCACCGCGCCGCCGATGCCGGCATCGACTTCATCAAACACCATGCAGAGCGGCGAGGTGGCGGCGCGTCCAGCCACTTGAACCGCGAGGCTGATGCGCGACAATTCGCCGCCCGAGGCCACCTTGGCCAGGCTCTTGAGCGGCTGTCCGGGATTGGCGCTCACCAGAAATTCCACCTCATCGCTGCCGTAAACGGAGAATTCCGAGTCGCTGGGAGTGACTTGAACCGCGAATTGACCGCCCGCCATCCCCAGGGTTTGCATGAGCTCGGTGACCTGGACTCCCAGCAGTTGCGCTGCGGTGCGTCGTGCCTCGCTCAGGCGCTGCGCTGCACTGCGATACTCCGCAGTCGCCACACTCACTTGCTTCTCCAGGGCCGCGAGGCTCACTCCGACATTGTCCAACGCCGCCACCTCTTGCTCGACGCGGGCGAGCTGCTCGGGGAGTTCGAGTACCGGGACGCGATGCTTCCTCGCCAGCGCTTCGAGCGCGGCGGCGCGCCGCTCAATCTCGTCCTGGCGGGCAGGATCGATATCCAAATCGTCCAAGTAGTGCCGCAAGGATTCCGCCGCCTCCTGGGAGAGGATGGCCGCTTCGCCCAGCAGTTTGCCGGCCTCGGCCAACTGCGGATCGATGTCGGCAACGCTGCGCAGCGCCGCCGTCGCTTTGCCGAGCAGATCGTGAGCGTTGTCGCCGTCGGATTCGTAAGCTGCGGTAAGAGCGGTGCGGGCCGCGACACTCAAGCGGCCGCGGGCGGCAACGCGTTTTTGATCCGCGAAGAGTTCTTCGATCTGCGCCGCCGTCGACACTTCCGCTTTGAGCTCGCGCAATTGGTAGCGCAGCAGGTCCAGCCGGGCGTCGCGGTTTTCAGCTGCGATTTTCAGCGCCTCGAACTCCCGGCGGCCGGTGCTGTAGCGTTCGAACGCTTCGGCGACACTGATCTTAAAAGCGGGCGTGCTCAGGCGCTCATCGAGCAATTCGCGCTGCGCGGCGCGGCTCACCAAATGCTGGAACTCTTGTTGACCGTGGATTTCGATCAAAAACTCGGCCAGCTCCCGCAATGCTTGCAGCGGCACGACCTGGCCGTTGAGATACGCGCGAGAGCGGCCGTCCGCACCGATGACTCGCCGGACCACGAGCTCGCCATCGAAATCGATGGACTGTTCTTTCAGCCAGGCGAGGGCAGTCGGCGGCAGGGCCGCAAAGCTGGCGGTGACCTCTGCGCGCTCCGCACCCTGGCGCGCGACATCACCGGCTCCGCGGCCGCCCGAGATCAACAGCAGGGCATCGACCACGATGGACTTGCCGGCGCCGGTCTCGCCGGTCAGGGCGGTGAGGCCGCCGCTGAATTCCAGTTCCGCATGATCGACGAGAACGAAGTCCCGCAATTGAAGGTGCGTCAGCACGGCCACGCTCCTAGGCGTCGGTCTGTCCGTTGTGAGCGCCGCGGCCCCAGTGCAGCTTGGAGCGCAGCAGCCGATAGTAGTCATATCCCGGCGGGTGCAGCAGGGTGATTTGAGCATCGGCACCCTCGACATACAAATTATCCCCTTGCTCCAAATCGCCGATGGCCGTGCCGTCGCAGGTCACCTGCGCGCGCGACTCGAATCGATCCGACATGCGCAGCGCAATTTTGCTGCCGGCACGCACCACAATCGGCCGGTCGCTCAAGGTGTGCGGGGAAATGGGCGCGAGCACCCACACATCGAGATCTGGCTCGACAATGGGTCCGCCGCAGGAGAGGGCATAGGCCGTCGAGCCCGTCGCCGTGGCGATTACCATGCCGTCGCCGCCATGCGAATTGACGAACCGGCCGTTGATGGAGGTCTCGAAATCCATGGTGCGTCCGGTCTCCCACTTGTTGACCACGACGTCGTTCAAGGCCAGGGCGCGCGCGACCTGGCCGTTGTGGCTCTCCAGCCGCGCCGCGAGCAGCGAACGGCGATCCTCGCTGTAGCCGCCGGCGAGCACCGTATCGACATCCTCGAGCATGGAGGTGGGGCTGACGTCGGTGAGAAATCCCAAGCGGCCGCGATTCACGCCGAGCAGCGGCACCGAATGGCCGGCCACCAGGCGCGCCGCGTACAGCAATGTGCCGTCGCCGCCAATGGCGACGATGAGGTCGGCGCGGGTGGCGAAGGATTGCTCCGGACAAAGCACGACGCTGCCCGCTTTGAATGCCAGACCCACGCTGGGATCGACCAGCACCGGCACGCCGCGAGCGTGGAAATGCGCGGCCAGGCCCAGCATGCATTCGGCGACGCGCAAATCTTTGGCGTTGCCCACCAATGCGATGGACTTAAATACCTGAGGCATGATCGATTATAGCCCTTCCTCTGGACTTGACTGCGGCCGGACGCGCTAGGTAGCTTCAAACATGTTATATGGACCTACTATGACAGAAGGTGCCGACGAGGGACTCAATGAGCGTGCGCAGCTGCTGCTCAAGGCTCTGATCGAGAATTACATTCGCGAAGGCCAGCCAGTGGGATCGCGAACCCTGTCACGGGATTCCGGCTTGAGCCTCTCCTCGGCGACCATCCGCAACGTCATGGCCGACTTGGAAGACTTGGGCTTCGTCGCTTCACCGCACACCTCTGCCGGCCGGATACCGACCGACAAGGGTTATCGGTTTTTTGTCGACACGCTGCTCAAGCTCAAGCCCCTGCATCATGAGGAAATCGAGGACATCGAGCGGCGCTTGGGCTCGGAGGCGGCCAGCGGCCGATCCCTGGTGCAGACCGTGTCGCAGATGCTCTCCAGCGTCTCGCACATGGCCGGTTTGGTGACTTTGCCGAACCCGAACTACATCGCGCTCACGCAGATCGAATTCGTCGGACTATCCGAAAATCGCGCGCTCGCCATCATGGTCATGAGCAACCGCGAGGTGCAAAACCGCGTGGTGCAGCTGGATCGCTATTACTCCCCCGAAGAGCTGCGTCGCGCCGCCAACTATTTGAATGAGGCCTTCGCCGGGCGGTCGCTTCCGGATGTGCGCGCCCAGCTGCTGGCGCAGCTGCAGGAGACGCGCCAGCACATGGACCAGCTCATGCGCGATGCCATTCAAGTGGCCCAGAAGGTGTTCGACAGCGCGCCTTCGGAACGGGTGGAATATGTCATCGCCGGCGAAACCAACCTCATGGGGTTCGCCGAATTGTCCAACATCGATCGGCTGCGGCGGCTGTTCGAGGCGTTCAATGAGAAGCACGATATCTTGAGGCTCCTGGATAGTTGTCTGCGCGCCGATGGCATCCAGATCTTCATCGGGCAGGAGTCCGGCTACCGGATCCTGGACGACATCAGCGTCGTGACCGCGCCCTACATGGTGGACAACCAGGTGGTCGGGG
Organism: uncultured Gammaproteobacteria bacterium; assembly: GCA_963721095.1. Lineage (GTDB taxonomy): Bacteria > Pseudomonadota > Gammaproteobacteria > Steroidobacterales > Steroidobacteraceae > Bog-1198. Next base: position 271,955 of record CAVRHU010000010.1, read on the forward strand.
TCTTGGGAATCATCGGCCCGACCCGCATGGCCTACGAGCGCGTCATCCCCATTGTCGATATCACGGCCAAGCTGTTGGGTTCGGCCTTGAACGCTCGCAAATAGCCCCCAAAATGACCGCTTCCAGCGGTCGAGCCGCGCACTATTCTTGAGGGCCCCAACGCGTGAATGACAACAACCCGGTATCCGAGGTCGAGACGGCCGATGCAGGTTCCGCGGCCCCCGGCGAAGCGGGCGCGGCCTTGGCTGCGGCGCAGGCCAAGGCGAGCGAGAACTGGAACAGCTACCTGCGCGCAGTCGCGGAGCTGGAGAACTACCGCAAGCGCATGGACCGGGAGTTGGAGAACGCCCGCAAGTATGCGATCGAGCGCTTTGCACAGGAGCTGGTGAGCGTCGCGGATTCGTTGGAAGCCGGCATAACCGCCGGGATGGCGAATTCCGGGTCGGCTCTGCTGGAGGGATCGACCGCCACCTTGAAGCAATTGCTGCGGGCTTTCGAGAAGGCCGGCATCAAGGTCATCGACCCGTTGGGTCAGCCCTTCGATCCGGCCTGGCATGAGGCCATGGTGGCCCAGGAGAGCCGCGATGCGCCCCCCAACACCGTCTTGTCGGTCATTCAGAAGGGCTATTCCCTGAATGGCCGGTTGCTGCGCCCGGCACGGGTCGTCGTCAGTAAAGCGCCCGGCGCGGGCGCCAATTGAAAAATACGCAGAATGTCCCCAGGTAGGGTCACACCGTTTCGATTTTTAGAGGGTATTCACAATGGCTAAAATGATTGGTATCGATCTCGGCACGACGAATTCTTGCGTCGCGATCATGGAGGGCGGCAAGCCCAAAGTCATCGAGAACAGCGAGGGTGATCGCACTACGCCGTCCATCGTTGCCTTCACCAAGGATGGCGAGGTGTTGGTCGGACAATCCGCCAAGCGCCAGGCCGTCACCAATCCGGCGAACACCATAGCCGCGGTGAAGCGCCTCATCGGCCGAAAATTCACCGATGACGTGGTGAAGAAAGACATGGGCATGGTCTCCTACAAGATCGTCAAGGCCGACAATGGCGATGCCTGGGTCGAAGTGCAGGGCAAGAAAATGGCGCCGCAGGAAATCTCCGCGCGCGTCCTCATGAAGATGAAAAAGACGGCCGAGGATTATCTGGGCGAGACCGTCACGGAAGCCGTCATCACGGTCCCGGCCTACTTCAACGATTCGCAGCGCCAGGCCACCAAGGATGCCGGACGCATCGCGGGCTTGAACGTCAAGCGCATCATCAACGAGCCGACCGCGGCCGCGCTGGCATACGGCCTCGACAAGGACGGCGGGGATCGCAAGATCGCCGTGTACGACTTGGGCGGCGGAACCTTCGACGTGTCGGTGATCGAGATCGCCGAAGTCGATGGCGAGCGCCAATTCGAAGTGCTTTCAACCAATGGCGATACTTTCCTGGGCGGCGAGGACTTCGATCTTCGCGTCGTCAATTACCTGGCGGATGAGTTCAAGAAGGAAAGCGGCATCGATGTGCGCAAGGATCCTCTGGCCATGCAGCGCCTGAAGGAGACCGCCGAAAAAGCCAAGATCGAGCTGTCCTCGAGCCAACAGACTGAAATCAATCTGCCGTACATCACGGCGGACGCGGCGGGCCCGAAGCACCTGAACATGAAGCTGACTCGCGCGAAGCTCGAGTCGCTGGTCGAGGATCTGGTGCAGAAGACCATGGAGCCCTGCCGCATCGCGCTCAAAGATGCCGGTTTGTCCATGAAGGATGTGGGCGAGGTGATTCTGGTCGGCGGCCAGACCCGCATGCCGATGGTGCAAAAGGCAGTGAAGGATCTATTCGGCAAGGAGCCGCGCAAGGATGTGAACCCGGACGAGGCCGTGGCGGTCGGCGCCGCGATTCAGGGTGGCGTTCTCGCGGGCGACGTGAAGGATGTGCTGCTGCTCGACGTGACCCCGCTGTCCTTGGGCATAGAAACCCTGGGCGGCGTCATGACCAAGGTGATCGAGAAGAACACCACGATTCCGACCAAGGCGTCGCAGACTTTCTCGACCGCGGACGACAATCAGACCGGCGTCACCATCCACGTATTGCAGGGTGAGCGCGAGCGCTCGAGCGACAACAAGTCGTTGGGCCGGTTCGACCTCACGGATATTCCGCCGGCGCCGCGCGGCATGCCGCAAATCGAAGTAGCGTTCGACATCGATGCCAACGGCATCTTGAACGTGTCGGCGAAGGATGTGAAAACCGGCAAGGAGCAACGCATCGTCATCAAGGCCTCGAGCGGACTGTCCGAGGCAGAGATCAAGCGCATGGTTTCGGATGCCGAATCCCACGCCGAGGAGGATAAGAAATTCCGCGAGCTGGTGACCGCGCGCAACAAGGCCGATGCCGCCATTCACACGGTGGAGAAAGCGCTCAAGGACGCCGGCGACAAGGTCTCCGACGATCAAAAGAAGGCGGCCAACGATGCGGTGGCGGCGCTGAAGAGCGCGATGAGCAGCGATGATCGCGATGACATCGACGCTAAGACGACGGCGCTCGAACAAGCATCGACGGCGATCATGCAGAAGATGTATGAGCAGTCCGCGGGCGCGGGCGCGGGCGCCGGTGCCTCGGGGCCCGGTGCCGATGCCGGATCGGCCGGACAGCATGCGCCCAAGGACGACGTGCTGGACGCGGAGTTCGAGGAAGTGAAGGATGGCGATCGCAAAAAGGCTTAAGTCGCCGTGCCTATCGGCACTGTGATGCGGTAGTGTGATGCGATAGATTGCCGATCGGAACCGCCGGTATGCATAGTGCCGGCGGTTCGTTTTTATGGGACGGGCCTCAAGGGTTTGCAATGGCGAAGCAGGATTACTATAAGCTCCTCGACTTGCCGCGAAACGCGTCGGAAGCCGAAATCAAAAAGGCCTACCGCCGCCTCGCGATGAAATTTCACCCGGATCGCAATCCCGACGACCCGGAAGCCGAACACCGTTTTAAAGAATGCAAAGAGGCGTACGAAGTCCTCTGCGATTCGCATAAGCGCGCCATTTACGACCAGTTTGGACACGCGGGCCTGGAGGGTAATCGCGGCGGCGGATTCAGCGCCGGCGAGGCGTTCGGCGATATCTTCGGCGAAATGTTCGGGGACATCTTTTCCGGCGGCCAGCGCGGCCGATCTCAGGTTTTCCGCGGCGCAGACCTTCGCTACGAGCTCGAGCTGGATCTCGAGAAGGCCGTATTCGGTACGGAAACCGAGATTCACATCCCGTCGATGGGCGAGTGCAAAACCTGTAAAGGGACGGGGGCGGCCAAAGGCTCCACTCCAAAAACCTGCGATACCTGCAATGGCCAGGGCCAGGTCCGCGTACAGCAGTCCATCTTCACCATCCAACAGCCCTGTCCTCGCTGCAAGGGCCGCGGCAAGATCATTTCCAATCCCTGCGACACCTGCTTCGGCCAGGGCCGGGTCCGGCAGGAGAAAACGCTGCCGGTCAAAGTGCCTGCCGGGGTCGATACGGGAGATCGCATTCGCTTGAATGGAGAGGGCGAGGCGGGTCGCAACGGTGGCCCGGCCGGCGATTTGTATGTGGAAATTCGGGTGAAGGAACATGCGATCTTCGAGCGCGAAGGCAGCCATCTTTCCTGCGAAGTTCCGATCACCTTTGTCACCGCGGCGCTGGGCGGCACGGTCGAGGTGCCGACGCTCGATGGCGAGGTCATTCTCAAGATTCCTGCTGAAACGCAATCCGGCCGCGTATTTCGCATGCGCGAGAAAGGTGTGCGTCCGGTGCGTGGCGGCGCCGCCGGCGATTTGTTCTGCCGCGTCGTCGTGGAGACGCCGGTGAGTTTGCGCGGCGAACAAAAGGATATGCTCCGCCAGTTCGCCGAATCGTTGGAGCAGGGTAGCCATCATCCCAAAGAACAAACGTTTTTCGAGGGCGTGAAGAAGTTCTTTACACGCGCGGTCGAATAGATGCGCGGCCGCAGCCGCCGACCGACCATCTGCAGCGGCCGACCGCCCAACCGCGGCCGACCGCCCAACCGAGGCCGACCGTGCAGACGCATGCGCTGACCGTGTTTGGCATCACCGGACGCATGGGACAGTCGTTGATTCGGGCGCTGCGCGAGGCACCCGAGTTTCAGCTGCGCGGCGCCACCGCCTCCGCGGGCAGTGCACGCCTCGGGCTGGATGCCGCTGCGGAGGGAGCGCCGACCGGCGTTTCGATTACGGCGGATTTAGGGGAAGCCCTGAAAGGGGCCTCGGCGGCGCTTGATTTCAGTGTGGGCAGCGCCGTCGCCCTGCACGCGCGGGCGTGCGCCAAAGCCTCGGTGCCCCTGCTGGTCGGTGCCACCGGGCTCGACGCGCCTGCAAAAGAAGAACTCGAGCGAGCGGCAAAATCGATCGCCGTGCTGATCGCACCGAATACGAGCGTGGCCGTCGCGGTCATGAATGAGTTGGCCGCTGCGGCGGCCAAGGCACTGGGCGGCGCCTACGATGTGGACATCGCGGAAGCGCATCATCGGGGCAAGCGCGACGCGCCGTCCGGCACGGCCTTGAATTTGGGCGAGACCATCGCCAAATCCCGCGGCGTGAGCTTCAGCGAAGTCGCGGTTTTTGAACCCCACGGCCTCGGCGCCCCGCGCCGCAGCGGCAGCATCGATTTTTCGGTGGTGCGGGCGGGGGATATCGTCGGGGAGCACACGGTGAGATTTAGCGGGGCGGGGGAGCGGCTGGAAATCACTCATCGGGCCACCGACCGCATCACCTTCGCCCGGGGAGCCTTGCGGGCCGCCGCCTGGCTGATTGGCCGGCCGCCGGGGCTGTACGGCATGAAGGATGTATTGGGACTTTGAGAAGAAGCATGGACAGTGATCGCGGGCATCGTTAATATTCGCGCCCGGAATCTGATCGCGAATCAACCCATAAAGCGGGAGGACGTTCTCAAGAGCGCCTCCCGCTTTGCGCATCTGCGTCAACGCGCCGAAGCGCAAAGTGAGGAACCGGAGTGTCGACCCCTGCAGTGCTAGCTCTCGAAGATGGCACCGTGTTCCGAGGCGTCTCAGTAGGCGCAAAAGGCAACACGACAGGTGAAGTAGTTTTCAATACGGCGATGACCGGGTACCAGGAGATCCTCACCGATCCTTCGTACTGCCGACAAATCGTCACCCTGACCTATCCGCATATCGGCAACACCGGCACGACGCCCGAAGACCTCGAATCCGGCGCGGTGTATGCCGCGGGCCTCGTCATTCGCGACCTGCCGCTGCTGCATTCGAACTGGCGTGCAACCGAGTCTTTGGCGAGCTTCCTGCTTCGCTGCAAGGTGGTGGCGATCGCGGATATCGACACTCGCAAACTCACCCGGCTGCTGCGCGACAAGGGTGCGCAATCGGGCTGCATCATGACCGGCGAGAACATCGATCAGAACGCCGCGGTGCGTGCCGCCAAGAAATTTCCGGGCTTGAAGGGCATGGACCTGGCCAAGGCGGTCTCGACCAAGAAAATCTACCAGTGGAATGATGGCCTCATCTGGAAGACGGCGGCCAAGCCGCCGCGCCCGCAGAGCCGCCTGCATGTGGTCGCGTACGACTACGGCATGAAGCGCAGCATCTTGAGGATCCTGGCGGAACACGGCTGTCGCATGACGGTCGTGCCTGCTCAAACGCCGGCAGATCAAGTACTTGCAATGAATCCTGATGGTATTTTCTTATCCAACGGTCCGGGGGATCCAGAGCCCTGCGACTACGCCATTCAGGCAATCAGCAAATTTTTGGAGACCGATATTCCGGTGTTCGGCATCTGCTTGGGCCACCAACTGCTCGGGCTCGCGAGCGGCGCGAAGACCATCAAGATGAAGTTCGGCCATCACGGCGCGAATCATCCGGTGTTGGAAATCGACTCCGGCCGCGTGCTGATCTCCAGCCAAAATCATGGATTCGCCGTCGATGAGGCCACGCTGCCTGCCACCTTGCGCCCGACGCATCGCTCGTTGTTCGACGGCTCGCTGCAGGGTGTGACCCGCACCGACCGGCCGGCTTTCAGCTTTCAGGGGCATCCGGAGGCGAGCCCCGGTCCTCACGATCTGCGATTGCTGTTCGAGCATTTCATGTACTTGATGGTCAAGCGCGTGCAGGCCAATTCCCGCGGGCGCACGCCGGTCAAGCAAAAATCGGCGGAAGGCTAGTGCCGAAGCGTACCGACCTCGACAGCATCCTCATCATCGGCGCGGGGCCCATTATCATCGGGCAGGCCTGCGAGTTCGACTATTCTGGAGCTCAAGCGTGTAAGGCCCTGAAAGAAGAGGGATATCGCGTCATTCTGGTGAACTCGAATCCGGCCACCATCATGACCGACCCGGAGACCGCGGACGCCATTTATATAGAGCCGATCAACTGGCGCACCATCGCCCGCATCATTGAGAAGGAAAGGCCCACGGCCTTGCTGCCGACCATGGGGGGCCAGACGGCCCTGAACACGGCTTTGGATCTGGTGCGCGAGGGCATCTTGGAGAAATTCAGCGTCGAGATGATCGGCGCCTCGCAGCGCGCCATCGACATGGCGGAGGATCGCGAACTGTTCCGGCGGGCCATGACGGATATCGGCCTGGAGACCGCACGGGCGCGCATCGCGCACAGCATGGAAGAGGCGCTCGCGGTGCAATCCGAGATCGGCTTTCCCACGGTGATCCGGCCGTCTTTCACCTTGGGCGGCTCGGGCGGCGGCATCGCCTATAACCGCGAGGAATTCGAAGCCATCGTGGCGCGGGGTCTCGACGCCTCTCCCACCAACGAGGTGCTGCTCGAAGAATCGGTGCTCGGCTGGAAGGAGTTCGAGATGGAGGTCGTGCGCGATCACGACGACAACTGCATCATCGTCTGCTCCATCGAGAACATCGACCCGATGGGCGTGCACACCGGCGATTCCATCACCGTGGCGCCGGCGCAGTCGCTGACCGACCGCGAATACCAGCGGCTGCGGGATGCCTCGATCGCGGTGCTGCGCAAGATCGGCGTCGATACCGGCGGCTCCAACGTGCAGTTCGCCATCAACCCGGAAGACGGAAGGGTGCTGGTCATTGAAATGAATCCGCGCGTGTCGCGCTCTTCCGCGCTCGCCTCCAAGGCCACCGGGTTTCCGATCGCCAAGATCGCCGCCAAGCTCGCCGTGGGCTACACCTTGAGCGAGCTGAAAAACGAGATCACGGGCGGCGCGACACCGGCATCGTTCGAACCGACCATCGATTATGTGGTGACGAAGATTCCGCGCTTCACGTTCGAGAAATTTCCGGGCGCCAATACGCGCTTGACGACGCAGATGAAGTCGGTGGGCGAGGCGATGGCAATCGGCCGCACCTTTCAGGAATCGATGCAAAAGGCGCTGCGCAGCCTGGAGACCGGCTACGACGGCTTCAACGAGCAGTTGACGCTGCCGCTGACGGAAGAGGCGGCCGAGAAGTTGTCCTACGAACTGCGCTGGCCGGGGCCGAATCGGATTCTGTATGTGGCGGATGCGTTTCGCGCCGGCTGGACGCTGCAGCAGGTATTCGATACCACCAAGATCGACCCGTGGTTCCTGGCGCAGATCGAAGATCTGCTGCGCGAGGAAGCGGCGCTCGCCAGGGACGGGTTCGAGTCTTTGAATCTGGCGCGCCTGCGTGCCCTGAAGCGCAAGGGTTTCTCCGATTCGCGCATCGCCAAATTGGTGGGACGGGATGAGACCGACATCCGCCGCGAGCGGCGCAAGTTGGGCCTGCACCCCGTGTACAAGCGCGTCGATACCTGCGCCGCCGAGTTCGCCACTTCCACGGCCTATCTATATTCCACGTATGAAGAGGAATGCGAGGCGGCGCCTTCGGATCGGCGCAAGATCATGATCTTGGGCGGCGGCCCGAATCGCATCGGTCAGGGCATCGAATTCGATTATTGCTGCGTGCACGCCGCGATGGCGCTGCGCGAGGATGGCTTCGAGACCATCATGGTGAACTGCAATCCAGAGACGGTCTCCACCGATTACGATACCTCGGACCGGCTGTATTTCGAGCCGCTGACCTTTGAAGACGTGATGGAAATCATCGAGAAGGAGAAGCCCGAAGGCGTCATCGTGCAGTACGGCGGACAGACGCCGCTGAAATTATCGCGCGCGCTCGCCGCCGCGGGGGCGCCCATCATCGGGACGACGCCCGACAGCATCGATGTGGCCGAGGACCGCGAGCGCTTTCAGAAGCTGGTCAATACCTTGAAGCTCAAGCAGCCGGCGAATGCCTCGGCGCGCACCGAGGAACAAGCCATCCTGATGGCGCGCGACGTCGGCTTCCCGCTGGTGGTTCGGCCGAGCTACGTGCTCGGCGGCCGCGCCATGGAAGTGGTGTTCAACGAGGATGATCTGCGCCAATACATGGTCGATGCCGTGAAGGTATCGAACGACAGCCCGGTGCTGCTCGACCGCTTCCTCGACCTCGCCATCGAGGTGGACGTGGATGCGGTGAGCGACGGCACGGACGTGCTCATCGGCGGCATCATGGAGCACATCGAGCAGGCGGGCGTGCACTCCGGCGACTCGGGTTGCTCGCTGCCGCCGAACGGTCTCTCGCAGGAAGTTCAAGACGAGTTGCGGGCGCAGACGCGAAAACTGGCCAAGGCGCTCAATGTCATCGGCTTGATGAACATTCAGTTTGCGATTCAAAGCGGCGTGATCTACATCCTCGAGGTCAATCCGCGCGCCTCGCGCACCGTGCCCTTCGTGTCCAAGGCGACCGGCATTCCGTTGGCCAAGGTGGCGGCGCGGGTCATGACGGGCAAGACCTTGAGCCAGCAGGGCCGCACTGCGGAACGCATCCCGCCCTATTTTTCGGTCAAGGAAGCGGTGTTCCCGTTCATCAAGTTCCCCGAGGCCGATCCCATCCTGGGGCCGGAAATGAAATCGACGGGCGAGGTGATGGGAACGGGCAACACCTTTGGCGAGGCCTATGCCAAAGCCCAGGCCGCCTCCGGCGTGATCCTGCCGACCCGGGGCCTCTGTTTTATCAGCGTGCGCGACCGCGATAAGCCGGGCGCCGTGATCCTGGCGCAAATGCTGATGGCGCGCGGTTTTGAGATCGCGGCCACCGGGGGCACGGCCAAGGTGCTCGAAGAGGCCGGTATCACCTGCCGGCGAGTCAATAAGGTGCGCGAGGGTCGCCCGCATGTGGTCGATATGATAAAAAACGACGAGGTGGCGCTGATCGTCAACACCACCGAGGGCAAGCAAGCGGTACGCGAATCGCGCTCCATCCGTCGCGAGGCGGTCGCGAGGCGAGTAACCTACTACACCACCGTGGCCGGCGCGCGTGCGACGTGCGACGCGCTGGATCACTTAGGCGACATCGAAGTGAATCGACTGCAGGATTTGCACAAGGAAATGGCGTGACGCGAACTCCCATGACGCTGCGCGGCGCCGAACGGTTGCGCGAGGAACTGAAGCAGCTGAAGAGCGAGGCGCGGCCCAATGTCATCAAGGCCATCGCCGAGGCGCGCGCGCACGGCGACTTGAGCGAGAACGCCGAGTACCATGCGGCGCGCGAGCAGCAGAGCTTCATCGAGGGCCGCATCAACCTGATCGAGAATCGATTGAGCAATGCCGAGGTGATTGACGTCACCAAGCTCACCGCCAACGGCCGCGTGGTGTTCGGATCGACACTCGAGCTGGAAGACCAGGACGGTGGTAACAAAGTGGTCTATCAGCTGGTCGGCGACGATGAGGCCAATATCAAGCAGGGGCTTCTGTCGGTGTCCTCGCCGATCGCGCGCGCGCTCATCGGCAAATCCGAGGGCGACGTTGTCGACGTCACCACCCCCGGCGGAACTCGCAGCTACGAAATCGTGTCTGTCCGCTACGTGTAGAGAATCGTGAAGATTGCGGCGCGCGCTTGGAAGGTGCTGATCGTGCTCTGGGCGGGCAGTCTCTGGTCGCTGCTCTGGGTCGCGACAACGGTGTTTCATGTCGAAAGCGATCGGCATACGGCGGGCCTCATCGCCGGGCGGCTTTTCAGCATCGAAACCTACCTGGGGCTCGCCGTGGCGGCGCTGGCTCTGCTGCTTCCGAACCGCGCGCGATTTCGGCTGGGGTTTGCCGCAGTCGCCTTGCTGGCGTTGAACGAGTGGGTTTTAAAGTCGGCCATGACGCTTGCGCAAACGCATGCGGGCGCCGCATATTTGAGCTTCGGCGCGTGGCACGGCATTTCCGCAGGACTGTACCTGCTCGCTTGTCTGTGCGTCATGGTCATGATTTACCAGGATGAATATCACCATGCTTAACGGCACCCGATTTTATTGCGCGGCACTTTGTTGCACGCTGGCACCCGCTGCGTGGTGCGGCGCCCCCTTCTCGTTCGATTCGGCGCCGGGCCGGCTGCCGAAGAATGTGGTCCCCTTGAGTTACGACGTCGCCATCGTGCCCAATGTCGATACCTTGAAATTGACGGGAACCGAGTCGATCAAACTGCAATTCCGCGCGGCAACCGCGACGCTGCAATTCAATTCGCACAATGAGACCTTGAGCGATGTGCTGCTCGACGGCAAACCGGTCAAGAGCGTCGCGTCGAGCGATGAGAAACAACTCACCACCGTGACGCTGGCGAAACCGGTAAGCGGCCTGCACACCCTGAGTTTTTCGTACCGCGGCAAAATCGAAACGCAGCCGCAGGGATTATTTGCGCAGAAGTACACGACGCCGGACGGCACGAAAGCCGTGATGCTGTCGACGCAAATGGAAGCCACGGACGCGCGCCGCATGTTCCCCTGCTGGGATGAGCCGGCGTTTCGCGCAACGTTTCATCTGACGGTGACGGTGCCCAAGGCGTGGGCCACGGTGGGCAATATGCCGGTCGCGACGCGCACCGTGCACGGTCAATCAGCGACCGTGAGCTTCCAGCGCTCGCCGAAGATGCCGTCCTACCTGGTGGAATTCTCCGCGGGGGACTTGCGCGAAGTGTCTGCAGCGCGCGGCGGCACGCAATTCGGCGTCTGGGCAGTGGCGGGTCACGAACAGGACGGCGCGACTGCGCTCGCCAGCGCCGAGGATATTCTGACCGACTACAACGATTATTTCGGCATTCCCTATCCCTTGCCGAAGCTCGATTCCATTGCCGTTCCGGGTGGTTTTTCCGGTGCCATGGAGAATTGGGGGGCCATTACCTATAACGACCGGGTGCTGCTGGTCGGTCCCTCCAGCACGATGCAGAACCGGCAAACGGTTTTTAGCATTCAAGCTCACGAGATGGCCCATCAATGGTTCGGGGACCTGGTCACCATGGGTTGGTGGGACGACACCTGGCTGAATGAAAGCTTTGCTTCCTGGCTCGCCGCCAAAGAGACCGCGATGCGCTATCCGAGCTGGCATTGGTGGGAACAGGAAGACGAATCCAGAGAATCCGCCATGGCGGCGGATGCGCGCGCCACCTCGCATGCCATCGAACAGCACGTCACGGACGAGCTGCAAGCCGCGGATTCCTTCGATTCGGACATCACCTACAACAAAGGCGAAGCGCTGCTGCGCATGCTGGAGGCGTACATCGGCGAGGACGTGTTCCGCCAGGGGATCCGCAACTACATCCAGAGCCGCGCCTATTCGAATGCGGCTGCCGCGGATCTGTGGAATGCGTTGAGCCACGCCAGCGGCAAGAAGGTTTCCGCCGTTGCGGCGCCGTGGGTCGAGAAGCCGGGCTTTCCTTTGGTGAGCGTGACCGCGGCTTGCGACGCCTCCGGGAACCGCAGCGTGACCTTGAGTCAAAAACGGTTCCTGCTGAGCGGCAAGGGTGCGACCGGCGCGCAGTGGCAGGTGCCGCTCCGGGTTCGCGCCGGCAGCGCCGCTGCCAGCAACGTGCTGCTCGACACGCAGGATCAGAAGATCGCAGCCGGCCGATGCAATGAGGCTTTGTCCTTGAATGCCGACGCGGTGGGGTATTACCGCGTGCAGTACGACCCCGCCACGCTGGCCGAGAACACGCGGCTATTTTCGCGTGCCGTCGATGGCGATCGCATCGCCTTGCTCGACGATCAATGGGCGCTCGTGGGCAGCGGCGAGGCACCATTGCAGAGTTTCCTGGCGCTGGCATCGTCCATGGGCGCCGACCGCGACACGCGCGCGTGGCAACAGATTGTCCGCGCGCTCGCGATCATTGAGTACGATGAACGCGGCACGCCGGGACATCAGGCCTTCGCCGCGTATGCGCGCGAATTGATCAAGCCGGTGGCCGATCAGTTAAGGTGGGACGCTGTGCCCGCGGAAACGCCGGATGTGGCGGACTTGCGCGACACGCTGCTGCGGGACTTGAGCACCTGGGGTGATCAAGCGACGATTGATGAGGCACACCGCCGCTTTGCCGCATTCGTCAAAGATCCGCACGGTGTGAGCGCGGACGCGCAGGCGACCCTGCTCGCGATCGTCGGGCAAAACGCGGACGCCGTAACTTTTGCACAGCTGCACACACTGGCCAAAGGCGCCAAAGACGACACCTTCCAGCAGCGCTGCTACGCGGCCCTGTCACGAGTGCGCGATCCGCAGCTCGCCCGTCAAGTGGTGCAGATCGCGCTGTCCGATGAACTGCCGCCGCAGGCCAACACGCTCAGCCTGCGCATGATCATCGGATTGGCACGCGAACATCCGAAGCTTTCCTGGGATACCTACATCGCGAATCAAAATCAGTTGCTGAAGTCGGTGCAGACCGAGGTTCGGCCGCTGGTGATCGCGCAGCAATCGCCGGCCGTCTATTGGGATGCGGTACCGCTGGATCAGCTCGAGGCATGGGCGCGCGCGAACATTCCCAAGGGAGCGGCCGACGGTCTGGCGCGCGGCATGGAGACTGCGCATCACTTGGCAGCGCAAAAACCGGTCCTGGTCAAGGCGGCGGATCAGTACCTGGCCTCGGCGAAGCGCGCCGCGCGCTGACATTTCTTTGCAATTGTTTGTTGCTCAGGCGTCGGGCAGCAGAACCTTGGGCAGCTGCGCATTGCGGCGGTAGAAGAGGCCGACATTGCCGATGCGCTGCACGATTTCGCTGGAGGTCTGCTTGGCGAGAGTCTCGAGCGCAGCGTCCCGCGCGCCGCGTTCCCCGACCCGGGCGGACACTTTGACCAATTCGTGATCGGCGAGGGCGCGGTCCAATTCCTTGACCACGCCCGTGGTCAAGCCGGCATTTCCCAGCATGACCAGGGGGCGCAGCGGGTGGCCCAGACGGCGCAGATGTTTCTTTTGTTTCTCGGACAGCTGTGTCATCGCGCCATTATAGTCGACAGGTAAAATGCCCAAGCGCTCCAAAAGCAGTTCCCGCTGGCTGACCGAACACGCCAACGATGAGTTCGTGAAACGCGCGCAAAAAGAGGGCTGGCGTTCGCGCGCCGTCTTCAAGCTCGCGCAAATTCAGGAAACCGAGCGGCTGCTGCGGCCGGGGATTCGCATGGTCGATTTGGGTGCCGCGCCGGGGGGTTGGAGCCAGTACGCGGCGCGCATCGTGGGCGGCAAAAGCCGCATCGTGGCCACGGACATATTGCCCATGGATGCCATTCCGGGCGTGGAATTCGTCCAGGGCGACTTTCGGGACGAGGCGGTGCTCGAGCAACTTTTACAGCGGATTGGCGCGGAGAAAGTCGAGCTTGTATTGTCGGATATGGCCCCCAACATGGCAGGTATAGACGCGGTGGACCAACCTCGCAGCATGTATTTGGCGGAGCTTGCGATGGAGTTCGCAGATCGTGTTTTGGCGCCCGGAGGCGATTTGCTTGTGAAGCTATTTCAAGGCGCCGGATTCGAACAGATCATTCGGGATGCACGCACTCGTTACGGGCGGGTGGTGACGAAAAAGCCGAAGGCGTCACGAACTCGCAGTCCGGAGATCTATCTGTTGGCGCGGCAGTTTAGGATGGTGTAAGTTGAGGAACGCCCGTCAAATTTGCTGGTCCTAATGTGATGACGGTTGCAGGTGAAACTTGAACGATCTGACGAAACAAATTCTCCTCTGGGTCGCATTGGCGGTCATTTTACTGGCGATTTTCAGTCAATTCGGTATGCGCACCGGGCAACCCGCTCAAATCGACTACTCGCAATTCTTGAGCGATGTGAAGAGCGGGAGCGTCGAGTCGGTGATCTTGAAAGGCGAGATTATCGAGGGTAAGAAGCGCTCGCATGAGCAGTTTGTCACATTCAATCCCGAGACCAACAACGGCGCCCTGATCGACCTGTTGCAACAACAACACGTGCAGTTCAAAGGCGAACCGCCCAAGCAGCAGTCGGTCTTGGTGCAATTACTGATCTCGGCCTTCCCGATATTGATTCTCATTGGCTTTTGGGCCTACTTCATGCGCCAGATGCAGGGCGCCTCGGGTGGCCGGGGGGCGATGTCCTTTGGTAAGAGCCGGGCGCGGCTCTTAGGGGAGGATCAGGTCAATATCACCTTCGCCGACGTGGCGGGGGTTGAGGAAGCAAAGCAAGAAGTCGTCGAAATCGTCGATTTCTTGAAAGATCCCGGCAAGTTCCAGAAACTTGGCGGCAAGATCCCGAAAGGTGTGCTGATGGTGGGCTCGCCGGGCACCGGCAAGACCCTCCTGGCGCGCGCCATTGCGGGCGAGGCCAAAGTGCCCTTTTTCACGATTTCGGGCTCCGATTTCGTCGAAATGTTCGTGGGCGTTGGCGCATCCCGCGTCCGCGACATGTTCGAGCAGGCCAAAAAGCACGCGCCCTGCATCATTTTCATCGATGAAATCGATGCCGTCGGCCGGCACCGGGGCGCAGGCTTGGGCGGCGGTCACGACGAGCGCGAGCAGACCCTGAACCAATTGCTGGTGGAGATGGATGGCTTCGAAGGCAATGAGGGCATCATTGTCATCGCGGCGACCAACCGTCCCGATGTCCTGGATCCGGCGCTGTTGCGACCCGGCCGGTTTGACCGGCAAGTTGTGGTGCCGCTGCCCGATGTGCGCGGCCGCGAGCAAATCCTCAAAGTCCACATGCGCAAAGTGCCGCTCGGCGACAACGTCAAGCCGTCGGTCATCGCGCGTGGCACACCCGGTTTTTCGGGCGCGGACCTGGCGAATCTCGTCAACGAAGCGGCGCTGTTTGCGGCGCGCAGTAACAAGCGTTCCGTGACGATGGAAGAGTTCGAGCGCGCCAAGGACAAAATCATGATGGGCGCGGAGCGCCGCTCCATGGTCATGACCGAAGAAGAGAAGCGCAACACGGCGTATCACGAGTCGGGTCATGCCATCGTGGGCTTGAGCGTGCCCGAGCACGATCCTGTCTACAAAGTGACGATCATTCCGCGTGGCCGCGCCCTGGGCGTGACCATGTTCCTGCCGGAGGCCGATCGCTACAGCACCAGCAAGCGCCAGCTCGAGAGCCGCATCGCCACGCTCTTCGGCGGCCGTATTGCCGAGGAACTGGTGTTCGGGGCGGATGCCGTCACCACCGGTGCCTCCAACGACATCGAACGCGCCACGGAGCTGGCGCGCAATATGGTCACGCGCTGGGGACTATCCGATCGCTTGGGTCCGCAGACTTACAGCGAGGAATCCGGCGAAGTGTTCTTGGGGCGCAGCGTTACTCAGCACAAGCAAGTCTCGGACGTCACGGCGCACGTGATCGATGAAGAAGTGCGCCGTGTGATCGACAGCAATTATCAGCGCGCGTACAAAATTCTCCAGACCAACATGGACAAGCTGCAGACCATGTCGGAAGCCTTGATCAAGTACGAAACCATCGATGAGGAAATGATCAAGGACATCATGGAAGGCCGCGCACCGCGACCGCCGCGCGACTGGGACGACACGCCGACACCGACGCCGCGTCCGCCATCTGCGGAGAAGCCGACAACGCCGTTGGTAAATCCTGCAGGCCAACATTAGATCGGTCGGAATCGGCGGCGGGGTTCCGGGGCCATTTCCCGAACGCCGTAAATCCATCCGGGAAAAACTTGCGACGCGATGCTGTCCTGCATCGCGGCAAGCCGGGGTTCGCCATCCCTGGCGAACCCGCTCGGCGCACTCGGTGGCGTGGTCGAAACCGAACAATCGATCGAAGCCGCTCCGAAGAGTCGCCTACAATCCCATATGCTTTGGCGTTGCCGAAATCGCAGTATTGATCTTACGCGACCCGTGGTCATGGGGATTCTCAACGTAACGCCGGATTCGTTTTCCGATGGGGGGCGCTATGCGGCGCTGGATGCGGCGTTGGAGCGGGCGCGGCAAATCGTGGCGGAGGGGGCGGCCATCATCGATGTGGGTGGTCAGTCAACCCGGCCCGGTGCCCTGGGCGTGGAAGCATCGGTGGAAATCGCGCGGGTGGTACCGGTCATCGAAGGCATTGCCGCGAGCTGCGATGTGGCGATTTCCATCGATACTTCAAAACCCAGCGTGATGAGGGCAGCCGTGGCGGCCGGCGCCTGCATCATCAACGATGTGTTTGCGTTACGCGAGCCGGGCGCGCGCGCGGTCGCGGCCGAGCTGTCCGCAGGCGTGTGTCTCATGCATATGCAGGGTGAGCCGCGTACGATGCAAGACAGTCCGCACTATAATGACGTGGTGGCCGAGGTGATGGAGTTCCTGGCCCACGAACGCCGCGCCTGTATCGAGGCCGGTGTCGCGAACGACGCCATTGCGCTCGATCCGGGATTTGGATTCGGCAAAAACTTGGAGCACAACTTGACGCTATTGAGAGATTTACCGCGTTTCGGGGCGCTCCACGCACCGCTGTTGGTCGGTGTGTCGCGCAAGAGTGTGATCGGCAAGATTTTGGGGAAAAGTGTGAGCGATCGGCTCTACGGCGGGCTAGGTCTGGCGGCCCTGGCAGTGGCCAATGGAGCACGCATCATCCGTACCCACGATGTGAGTCCCACGGTGGACGCGGTGCGAAGCGTCAGCGCGGTGCTGCAAGGATCAACCCCTTGAGCCACTATTTCGGTACTGACGGTGTTCGCGGTCGAGTCGGATCGGCACCGATGACGGTGGATTTTGCGCTGCGCCTGGCGAGTTCCGCGGCACGGGTATTGGCGCCGGGCGGCGGCCGCGTGCTCATCGGTAAAGATACCCGCGTGTCGGGCTATATGTTCGAGTCGGCGCTGGAGGCGGGATTTGTCGCCGCCGGCGTGGATGTCATGCTGATCGGGCCGTTGCCCACGCCCGGAATCGCCTACATGACTCAACGCTTGGGCTGCAGTTTCGGCGTTGTCATCAGCGCCTCGCACAACCCTTACCAGGACAACGGCATCAAATTTTTCGATGCCACGGGCAGCAAGCTGTCGGATCGCGTGGAGCAGGAGATCGAAGCTTTGCTGGACCACGCGGTCATTACCCAAGAATCGCAGCACTTGGGCCGGGCGATACGCATCGATCGCAGCCGTACGCAGTACCAGGAATTTTGCGCCTCCACGATCCCGACTGGGATGAATCTGCAGGGCTTCAAAATTGTGATCGATTGCGCCAATGGCGCAGGTTACAAGGTCGCGCCGCGGGTCCTGGCGGATCTCGGCGCGGAGATCGTGCCGATCGGCTGCTCGCCCAACGGCCGCAACATCAATGATGGCTGCGGTTCAACTTCACCGGAACTGCTGCAGCTCACGGTGCCGGGCGTGCGCGCACAAGTCGGATTGGCGCTCGACGGAGACGGCGACCGGGTGGTGATGGTAGATGAACTCGGGCGCTGCGTGGATGGGGATCAATTGCTGTTCATTCTTGCGACGGCGCGTCATCTCGCCGGCGATTTGAAGGGGCCGGTGGTCGGCACCGTGATGAGCAATTTGGGACTGCAGCACGCGCTCGAGGCGCGCAGCATCGAATTTTTGCGCGCACAGGTGGGCGATCGCAATGTGCTCGCCATGCTGAATCAGGCTCGCGGCACGTTGGGCGGCGAGACATCCGGACACATTCTCTGCCTGGACAAAACCACCACCGGCGATGGCTTGATCAGTGCCCTGCAGATTCTGGCCATCATGAAGCAGACCGGATCGGGCTTGGCGGAGCTCGCCGCGGCGATGAAGAAGTATCCGCAGGTGTTGCTCAATGTGCGGGTGTTGAAGCGCTTCGATCCACAGGCCGAACCCGGCGTCCTGCGGGTGGTCGAAGAGGTTGAAGGGCGGCTCCAGGGGCGTGGCCGAATTGTGCTGCGCGCTTCGGGCACGGAAGCGGTGATTCGGGTGATGGTTGAGGGCTCGGATGCGGCTCTCGTGAAGAAGGGTGCCCAGGATATTGCCGCTGCCGTCGAGGCCGCCTCGAGCGCCAATTTCTAACGGGGGCTTGCAGTTACGCGGCTGCGCGGCTAATCTTCGCCGCCTTTCCCGCAGGGCGAAATGCCCGAAGGTTGGCTATGCGTCGTCCGATGGTCGCGGGCAATTGGAAAATGCACGGGTCGCAGGCCCTGAATCGAGCGTTGCTCGGCGAGTTGGAAGGCTTCATCAAGCCAGACTGGCCGATCGACGTCGTGGTGTTTCCGCCTTATGTCTACATTGCCGATGCGGTCCGCACCTTGGAAGAGGGACGCATCATGGTCGGCGCACAGGACGTGTGCGCCGAGTCCGGCGGCGCTTTTACCGGTCAAGTGGGCGCTGCCATGCTCAAGGACGTGGGTTGCAGTTACGTCATCGTGGGACATTCCGAGCGGCGGCGCTGGTATCACGAGGACGATACGTTGGTGGCGCGAAAGTTTGCGGCCGCCTTGGCCGGGGGCCTGACGCCGGTGCTGTGCGTCGGGGAAACCCTGGACGAACGCGAGGCCAAGCAAACCGAGGCAGTGGTGAGTCGCCAGGTCGATGCGGTAATTGCGATGCACGGTGCGGGCGCGTTTGCCAAGGCGGTGCTCGCGTATGAGCCGGTTTGGGCCATCGGTACCGGGCGCACTGCATCGCCGCAGCAGGCACAAGATGTCCATGCCTTCCTGCGGAGTCGGATCGCGGCTCATGATGCTAAGATGGCCGGCCATTTACGCATCCTGTATGGCGGCAGCGTCAAAGCCGGCAACGCGGCAGAGCTTTTTGCAATGCCCGACGTCGATGGTGGATTGATAGGCGGCGCTTCGTTGAGCGCCGATGAGTTTCGACAGATTTGCGCGGCTGCGGCCGCTCGCCACTAAAAGAGATTTTCTTATGTTGCGTGGTTTGATTCTGGGTGTGCATGTACTGCTTGCACTGATGATTATCGGACTGGTGCTGCTGCAGCGGGGCAAGGGCGCGGAAGCGGGCGCCGGATTCGGCTCGGGTGCATCGGGCACGGTGTTCGGCGCGCGCGGAACGAGCACATTGTTTTCGAAGTTGACCGCAGTGTTTGCGGGCCTGTTCTTCGTCACCAGTTTGACCCTGGCGTATCTCGGGTCGCATGCGCCCGCGCAGCCGACCTCGGTACTGGAACGTGCGGCTCAAGCCGCCGCTGCTGCGCCGAATAAAGCGCCGCCGCCGGCACTCACGCCCACGCCGCCGCCGCAACCTGTGACTGCGCCGGCGCAGCCGACGCCGCCACCGAAGTGATCGTGAGCGGAATGTTTTCTTATCGGCGCTTCGCGCCGTTAGTTTTCGGGGTTCGCTTGGCAAACCCTGTTGAAAGTTTGGGCGCAGCCCATGAAGAGTTTGGCCATCAGGCCATGGATCAGCCGACGTGGCGAAATTGGTAGACGCGCTAGTTTGAGGGGCTAGTGGGGCAACCTGTGCCGGTTCGAGTCCGGCCGTCGGCACCATGTATTTGCTTCGGAAGACCGGTTGTTCCGCGCGACGCAGCATAGTTGCGCCTGATACAATTATGGTCAATCCGTGTAGTCAACGGCGTTGATAATGTTGCGACAGTACTTACCGATTCTGATTTTTCTGGGTTTGGCCACGGTATTGGGCCTCGCGCTGTTTACCGTCGGTTGGATCTTGGGGCCGCGCCGCCCGTACTCCGAAAAACTCTCTCCTTATGAATGCGGCTTCGAGGCCTTTGAAGACTCGCGCATGCGCTTCGACGTTCGCTACTACCTGGTCGCCATCATTTTCATCGTGTTCGACCTGGAGATCGCGTTTTTCTTCCCCTGGGCGGTCTCGCTCAAAATCACCGGCACGTTCGGTCTTTTGGCGATGCTGATTTTCGCCTTGATTCTGGTGGTCGCCCTGGCCTATGACTATAAGAAAGGGGCTTTGGAATGGGATTAGAAGCCGACAACACCGCCCGCGGCTTCGAAGTCACCACTGTCGACAAGCTGATCAATTGGGCTCGCACCGGTTCGCTCTGGCCGATGACCTTTGGCCTGGCGTGCTGCGCGGTGGAGATGATGCACGCCGGCGCGGCGCGCTACGATCAGGATCGCTTCGGCATCATCTTTCGTCCCAGCCCACGTCAATCCGACGTCATGATCGTGGCCGGCACCCTCGTGAATAAAATGGCACCGGCGCTGCGCAAGGTGTACGACCAGATGACCGAGCCGCGCTGGGTGATCTCCATGGGCTCGTGCGCCAACGGCGGGGGCTACTATCATTATTCCTACGCCGTGGTTCGCGGCTGCGATCGCATCGTTCCCGTCGATGTCTACGTGCCCGGATGCCCGCCCACCGCGGAAGCCTTGCTGTACGGCATCATCCAGCTGCAGAACAAGATCCGCCGCAACAAGGCGATTATCCGATGAGCGCGATCCCTGGCACTCCGGCGGCGGTTGCAACACCGACCCGCCTCGAAGTTCTGGCGCAGGCGATCACGGCCGCGGTGCCGGGCAAGCTCACGGCCGTCGCCAATCACACCGGTGAATTGACCTACGAAGTGCCGGCGGAAGAGTTGCTGGCGGTTGCACAGATTCTGCGCGATGCGCCGCAGCTCAAGTTTGAAATGTGCATGGACGTATGCGGCGTGGACTATCTTTCCCACGGCCGCGATGAATGGAATACCGAGACCGCGACTTCCTCCGGTTTCAGCCGTGGCGTGGCGCGCGGCGTACAGCGGGTCGGCGAACTGCCGCGGGGACGGCGATTTGCGGCGGTTTATCACTTGCTATCGATATCCTTGAACCAACGGCTGCGACTTCGGGTGTTTTGCCCCGACGACGACGCGCCCATGGTCGACTCGGTGACGGGTGTTTGGGCGGGTGCGAATTGGTTCGAGCGCGAGGCGTTCGATCTTTTCGGCATCCTGTTCAAGGGTCACCCGGACCTGCGCCGCCTGCTCACCGACTACGGCTTCATCGGTCATCCGTTTCGCAAGGACTTTCCGTTGTCGGGCAACGTCGAAGTGCGCTACGACCCTGAAAAGAGCCGCGTGGTCTATCAGCCGGTGACCATCGATCCGCGTGTGCTCGTGCCCAAGGTGATTCGCCACGACAATCGCTACGATCCCGCGCTCACCAACGCGCCTGTCCAGACCACGAGCCTTGCCAAATCCGATGGCTGAGATTCGCAACTACACCATGAATTTTGGACCGCAGCATCCGGCCGCGCACGGCGTGCTGCGCTTGGTGCTGGAGCTGGATGGCGAGGTGATTCAAAAGGCCGATCCGCACGTGGGTCTGCTGCACCGGGCGACGGAGAAGCTGGCCGAGAGCAAGCCGTTCAATCAGTCGATCGGCTACATGGACCGGTTGGACTACGTCTCCATGATGTGCAACGAGCATGCCTACGTCATGGCGATCGAGAAACTCTTGGGTCTCGAGCCGCCGCTGCGTGCGCAGTACATCCGTGTGATGTTCGATGAAATCACCCGCATCTTGAATCACCTGATGTGGCTCGGCGCCCATGCCATCGACATCGGCGCCATGACGGTCTTCTTGTATTGCTTCCGTGAACGTGAAGATCTCATGGATTGCTACGAGGCGGTTTCCGGCACGCGCATGCATGCAACCTATTACCGTCCCGGCGGCGTGTACCGCGACCTGCCTGATTTCATGCCGCAGTACCCGTACTCGCAATGGCGCAGCAAAAAGGAAGTGGATCGCTTGAACGCCCGGCGCTCCGGCGGTCTGCTCGATTTCATCGCCGACTTCACGCGGCGCTTTCCCGCCAATGTGGATCAATATGAGACTTTATTGACGGACAACCGCATTTGGAAACAGCGCACCGTCAATATCGGGGTGGTGAGTCCGGAGCGTGCGCTGCAGCTCGGATTCTCCGGCCCCATGCTGCGCGGTTCGGGCGTCGAGTGGGACCTGAGGAAAAAGCAGCCCTACGACGTTTACGATCAGATGGATTTCGATATTCCCGTCGGCCGCAATGGCGATTGCTACGACCGCTACCTGGTCCGGGTCGAGGAATTGCGTCAGTCAAATCGCATCGTCGAACAATGCGTGGCGTGGCTCAAGGCCAATCCCGGGCCGGTGATGATCGATGATCGCAAGGTGCGGCCGCCGCGGCGCGAGGAAATGAAGGGCGACATGGAATCCTTGATCCATCATTTCAAATTGATGACCGAAGGCTACTGTGTGCCGGCGGGCGAGGTATATGCGGCAGTCGAGGCGCCCAAGGGCGAGCTCGGTGTGTACCTGGTGTCCGATGGAGCGAACAAACCTTACCGGCTCAAAGTCAGGCCGCCGGGATTTGCGCATCTCGCCTCGCTGGATGAAATGGTGCGCGGCCATATGCTCGCGGATGTGGTCGCCGTCATCGGTACCCAGGACATTGTGTTCGGCGAGATCGACCGATGAGCGCGAGATTGTCGGAGCATGTGCGCGAAGAGATCGATCACTGGGTGGCGAAGTTTCCGCCCGATCGCAAGCGTTCCGCCGTGATTTCGGCATTGCATGCCGTGCAACACGAGAACCATGGGTATCTCACCACGGACTTGATGGATGCGGTCGCCGAGTACCTGGAGCTGCCGAATATCCTGGTGTATGAGGTGGCCTCCTTTTATTCCATGTTCGAGACCAAGCCGGTGGGCCGCCATCACATCTCGGTCTGCACCAATATTTCCTGCATGTTGCGCGGCTCGCAAGAGATCGTCGATTACGTCGAGAAGAAACTCGGCATCAAGACGGGCGACAGCACGCCGGACGGGCGCATATACCTGAAGCGCGAGGAGGAGTGCCTCGCCGCCTGCTGCGGCGCGCCGATGATGATGGTGGATCATGTCTATCATGAGAAGCTCACGCCGCAGAGCGTCGATGAGATTTTGGACGAATTGAAGTAGAGAGCCGCCGATGCCGTACGAGCAGAATCTGGTGTTATTCGAAGCGCTGAAATACGAGCGCTCGTGGACGCTCGATGTTTATCGGCAGTTCGGCGGCTATCAGGCGTGGGAGAAAATCCTGCGTGAGCAGACGCCGCGCGAAAAAATCATCGACGACGTGAAGGCTTCGGGTCTGCGGGGCCGCGGCGGCGCGGCGTTTCCCACGGGTGTGAAATGGAGCTTCATGCCGCGCAGCTCTCCGGTGCAAAAATACGTGGTATGCAACTCGGACGAATCCGAGCCCGGCACCGCCCATGACCGGGAGATCCTGCGCTTCAATCCGCATTCGATCATCGAAGGCATGGCCATCGGCGGTTATGCGATGACAGCCACCGTGGGCTACAACTACATTCGCGGCGAGTTTTTGGCCGAACCCATCCCGCGTTTCGAGGCGGCTTTGGCGGAAGCCTATGCCGCGGGCTTGTTGGGCAAGAATATATTGGGGTCCGGCGTGGACTTTGACCTGCATACCTTCATCGGTGCCGGCGCCTATATCTGCGGCGAGGAAACCGCGCTGCTCGAATCCCTCGAGGGCAAGCCGGGCAAACCGCGTTTCAAACCGCCATTCCCGGCCAATTTCGGTTTATTCGGCAAGCCGACCACCATCAACAATACGCAGAGTTTCGCGTCCGTACCCACCATCATGCGCAAGGGCGCGGCCTGGTTTGCCGCATTGGGCCCGGTGAATTCCGGCGGCACCGTGATCTTCTCCGTTTCGGGTCACGTCGAGCGGCCCGGCAATTTCGAATTGCCCATGGGGATTCCTTTCAAGGATCTGATGGACCTCGTGGGCGGGGTGTGGAAGGGCCGCAAGCTCAAAGCCGTCATCCCCGGCGGCTCCTCTTGCATGGTGGTGCCCGCCGAGATCATGTGGAACACCAACATGGACTACGACTCGCTGAAGAAGGCCGGCTCCTCCTTCGGCACGGGCGCCGTGATCGTCATGGACGAGACCACTTGCATGGTGCGCGCGCTCGAGCGTCTGGCCCGATTTTATATGTCTGAGTCCTGCGGGCAGTGCACGCCCTGCCGCGAAGGCACCGGTTGGCTGGATCGGATGCTCAAACGCATCATCGCCGGGGAGGGCAGAAGCGAGGATATGGGCTTGCTGCTGAACGTCGCGAACAATATCGAAGGGCACACCATCTGCGCGCTGGGCGATGCCGCCGCCTGGCCGGTGCAAAGTTTCTTGAAACATTTTCGCCCGGAATTCCAGTACATGATCGAGCACAAAGGTCGCTCCATCATGGATGGCGCCACCGATTTGGACGGCCGGCCGGCCGTCGCGGCTTAAGACTATGGCAGACGATACGGTCAATATCGAAGTCAACGGCGTCGCGCTCAAGGCCCGCAAGGGCCAGATGATCATGCAGGTCACGGACCCCGCGGATATTTATATCCCGCGATTTTGCTATCACGAAAAATTGACCGTCGCGGCGAATTGCCGCATGTGTTTGGTCGAGGTGGAAAAGGCGCCCAAACCGTTGCCGGCGTGCGCGACGCCGGTGACCGAAGGCATGAAGGTGTTCACCCGCTCGCCCAAAGCGGTGGCGGCGCAGCGCGCCACCATGGAATTTCTGCTCATCAATCATCCGCTCGATTGTCCGATCTGCGATCAGGGTGGCGAGTGCGAACTGCAGGATCTGGCCTTGGGATTCGGACGCGACATTTCGCGCTTCAACGAAGGCAAGCGCGTGGTCAAGGACAAGAACTTGGGTCCCTTGGTTTCCACAGACATGACCCGCTGCATTCAATGCACGCGCTGCGTGCGGTTCGGTGCCGAAATCCAGGGCTATCCGCAAATGGGTGCGACGGGGCGCGGCGAGAACATGGAAATCGGCACCTATATCGAGCACAGCGTCGATCATGAGTTATCCGCGAACATCATCGATCTGTGTCCGGTGGGCGCGCTCAACAACAAACCGTTCCGCTACCACGCCCGTGCCTGGGAGATGACCCAGTCGGCGTTGGTGTCGCCGCACGACGCTTTCGGCAGCAACCTGTTTGCGCATGTGCTGCGCGGCAAGCTGATGCGCATGGTGCCGCGCGAGAACGAGGAATTGAACGAAACCTGGATTTCCGATCGCGATCGTTTCGGTTTTGAGGGCATATATTCCGCCGATCGCGTGTCCCAGCCCATGCTGCGCATCGACGGCAACTTACAGACGGTGGACTGGGAGGTGGCGCTGAATGCCGCCGCCGAAGGATTGCAGCGTATTGCCGCCGTGAGCAAGGCCGCCACCGGATACCTGGCTTCGCCGATGGCCACGGTCGAGGAACTGTACTTGCTGGCTCAAATTGCGCGCGGCTTGGGCTGCGGCAATATCGATCATCGATTGCGGCAACTGGACTTCCGCGCCCAGGAGCAGGAGGCGGCTTATCCGCACCTGGGACTGAAGATGGCCGAGGTGGAGCGCCTCGAGGGCGTCCTCATCGTGGGATCGGATCTGCGTCATGAAGTACCGATGCTGGCCCATCGCCTGCGCAAGGCGGCGATCAAGGGCGGTGCGCACGTGGCATTCTTGAATCCGCGCCGCTTCGACTACATGTTCTCAGTCGCAGAGTATGTGACCGAAACAGACCTGGTCGCCGAGCTTCAATCGTTGGTGCATGCCGCAGCCGGCGCCGCGAACAAGCCGGTGCCGGCGGGCGTGGGCGCGGCGACCGTGACCGATGCGCATAAATCGCTGATCGCCGCGCTGTCGCATGGGTCGCGGCGCGCCGTGATTTTGGGAACGCTGGCCCAGCGCCATCCGGCATATGCTCAATTAAGGGCCTTGAGCGGCGTGGTGGCCGACCTGTGCGGCGCCAGTGTGGGATGTCTCACCGAAGGACCCAATGCCGCCGGCGCCTATCTTGCAGGCGCCGTGCCGCATCGGGAGTCCGGAGGCACACCGCTTCAGACCGCGGGCATGACGGCGCGACAGATGTTGGAGTCACCGCTCAAGGCCTATGTGCTGTTCGGCGGCATCGATCCGGCCAACGACTTCAGTATTGATCCGGGGGCGCTGGCTTCCGCGAACTTGGTTGTAGCGGTGAGCTCACATTTGCCGGAATCCTTGCGCAGCGTCGTGCATGTGGTGCTGCCCATCGGCACCTTTGCCGAGACCTCGGGCACGTATGTGAATGCGGAAGGACGCTGGCAAAGCTGGGCGGGGGCCGCGAAGTTGCCGGGCGAGAGCCGGCCGGGATGGAAGGTGCTGCGCGTGCTTGCAAACCTTCTAAACCTGCACGGCATCGACTACAACAGCTCGGACGAGATTCGCGACGCCGTGAAGGCGCTCTGCGGCACGCGGCTCGAGCCGGCGCGCACGAGCTTGAGCGGTGCCAATCTTAACGGTGAGACTTCGAAGGGATCCTGGGTGGATATCCCGCCCTACCAAAGCGATCTGCTGGTCCGAGGTTCCGAGCCGCTGCAGAAAACCAAGGACGGGCGCCTGACCCGCGCGGTGCTCTAGCCATGTGGGATTGGACGCCGCTACGCGACTGGATCTCGGGCTATATCACGCCGTACTGGACCACGCCGCTATTGCTCGCCGTGCAGACTTTGATCGTGATGATTTCAATCATTTTGACCATGGCCGTCTACACGCTGGCGGAGCGCAAAGTCATTGGTTGGATGCAGTACCGCCGGGGCCCCAATCGCGTAAATCTGTTCTGGATACCGGGTCTGGGTCAACCGTTTGCGGACGTAATGAAGCTCATTTTCAAAGAGATCTTGATCCCGGCGGACGCAAATAGATTTCTGTTTTTCGTCGCGCCTTTCCTGGCCTTGGTTCCGGCACTCGCCCTGTGGGCGGTGATACCGCTGCGCCCCGAGCATGCCTTCGCGAATATCGACGCCGGTCTTTTGTATCTGCTGGCACTCACCTCGATGGGGGTCTACGGCATCATTTTGGCCGGTTGGGCGGCAAATTCGAAGTATGCTTTTTTGGGCGCGATGCGCTCCGCGGCGCAGATCGTCGCCTACGAAATTGCCATGGGCTTCGCCATGGTGGGCGTGCTCATGGCCTCGGGCAGTCTCAACATCGGCGAGATCATTCATCGCCAGTCGGGGATGTTCGGTTGGAACTGGACCTGGCTGTTTCCGCTGTTCATCGTGTATTTCATCTCGGGCGTCGCGGAGACCAATCGCGCGCCCTTTGACGTGGCCGAGGGCGAATCTGAAATCGTCGCCGGCTTCCATGTCGATTATTCCGGGATGGCGTTCGCGCTGTTTTTCGTTGCCGAATACGTCAACATGATCCTGATTTCCACTTTGACGTCGATCTTTTTCTTCGGCGGCTGGCTTTCGCCGCTCGATGGGTGGCTGCCGGCGGACTCGTGGCTCGCACAGCCGAGCTTTTTCTGGCTCGCGCCCAAGGTTTTGTTCTTCATGTTCGCATTCCTGTGGATCCGCGCGACTTTTCCCCGTTACCGCTACGATCAAATCATGCGCTTGGGCTGGAAGGCGCTGATCCCGGTGACGCTCATTTGGCTTACCGTCGAGGGTGTCATGGCCTACGCCCACGTCGGCCCGTGGAAGGGGTACCCGTAATGCAGCGTATCCGCAGTTTCATCAAGACATTCTTGCTTTGGGAGCTGTTGCAGGGCCTTATGGTCACGCTGAAGAGCATGTTCGCGACCAAGATCACCCTGAACTACCCGGAGGAGAAGGCGCCGCAGAGCAGCCGCTTCCGCGGATTGCACGCGCTCAGGCGCTATCCGAACGGCGAGGAGCGCTGCATCGCCTGCAAGCTGTGCGAGGCGGTGTGTCCGGCGTTGGCCATCACCATCGAATCGGACGTGGCGAGCGACGGCACGCGCCGCACCACGCGCTATGACATCGATTTGTTCAAGTGCATCTATTGCGGCTTTTGCGAAGAGGCGTGTCCGGTGGATGCCATTGTCGAGACGC
This sequence comes from uncultured Gammaproteobacteria bacterium, assembly GCA_963721095.1. Classification (GTDB taxonomy): domain Bacteria; phylum Pseudomonadota; class Gammaproteobacteria; order Steroidobacterales; family Steroidobacteraceae; genus Bog-1198. The sequence goes on from CAVRHU010000010.1 coordinate 299,961, forward strand.
GCATCCACGAGTACCACATGGAGAAGCGCGGCGAGAACATCATGAGCAAGGATAAGCTGCTCGGAATCGGCGAGCGTTACGAAGCCCTGATCGCGGCCGATCGCGCCGCCGATGCGCGGTATCGCTGATGTTTCCGACGATTCTCTTCTACATCTTCGCCGTTGTGCTGGTTTGCGCCGCCTTAGGGGTCATTCTGTCGCGAAACCCGGTGTATTCGGCACTGCTCTTGGTGCTGTGCTTCTTCAACAGCGCCGTCATCTGGGTGCTCCTTGATGCGGAATTCTTAGGCATCGTTCTCGTGCTGGTGTACGTCGGCGCCGTCATGGTGCTGTTCCTGTTCGTGGTCATGATGCTGGATGTCAACCTGGAGAAGTTGCGCAGAGAATTCGTCGGCTACTGGCCGTTGACCGTCGCGGTGGCCGGATTCGTTGTCTTTGCAATGATCAACGTCATCGTCGTCAAGCATCTGGGCGGCGCAGCATTGAAAACGGCGCCGGCGATCGCGGCGGACTATTCGAATACGCGCGATCTGGGCGTGCAGTTGTTCACCCGCTATGCCTATCCTGCACAGGTGGCGGCGCTCATTCTTCTTGTGGCGAGTATCGCCGCCATCGTCCTGACCTTGCGGCAACGCAAGGGCGGCAAGCCGCAAGACGTTGCGAAGCAAGTAGCGGTGCGGGCCAAGGACCGAATTCGACTGGTCAAAATGGCTTCCGAGAAGAAACCATGATTTCTCTGACGTACGTGCTGGCGCTATCGGGCATCTTGTTCGCCATCGCGGTGGCCGGCGTGTTCTTGAATCGCAAGAACATCATCGTCCTGTTGATGTGCATCGAACTGATGCTGCTGGCGGTGAATTTCAATTTCGTAGCGTTCTCGCGCTTTCGCGGCGATATCGCCGGCCAGATTTTTGTATTTTTCATTCTGACGGTCGCGGCGGCGGAGGCGGCGATCGGTCTCGCGATTTTGGTGGTGCTGTTCCGGGAACGCAGCAGCATCGAGGTCGAGGATCTCGACACGCTTCAGGGCTAAGAAGAATGCAGTCAATTTACCTTACCATCGTGTTAGCACCGCTGATTGCCTGCATCATCGCGGGTTTGTTCGGCAGGACCGTCGGACGCGTCGGCGCACAGAGCGTCACGATTTTGGGCGTCGGGATCTCCTGCGCGCTGTCCTTCTATGTGCTCTATCAGCAGGTCTTCGAGGGCATGCCGACCTTCAACGGCACGGTCTATACCTGGCTCTTGAGCGATGGTTTGCAGCTCAACGTGGGATTTTTGATCGACCATCTCACGGCTCTGATGATGGCGGTGGTGAGTTTCGTCTCCTTGATGGTGCATATCTACACCATCGGTTACATGGCTGACGATGATGGCTACCAGCGCTTCTTCAGCTACATCTCGCTTTTCACCTTTTCGATGTTGATGCTGGTGATGGCGAACAATTTCCTGCAATTGTTTTTCGGCTGGGAAGCGGTCGGCGTGGTTTCTTATCTTTTGATCGGGTTTTGGTACAAGAGGCCGAGCGCCATCTTTGCCAGCCTAAAAGCTTTTCTCGTGAATCGCGTGGGGGATTTCGGCTTCGTTCTCGGGATCGCCGCGGTGCTGCGCTATACCGGATCCTTGGACTACGCCACGGTGTTCGGACATGCCGGTCAAATCGCCGCCGCGCAAATCCATGTCACGAACACGGTGAGCTGGTCGGCGATGACCTTTACCTGCATTTGTCTGTTCGTGGGCGCCATGGGCAAGTCTGCGCAAGTACCGCTGCACATCTGGCTCCCCGATTCGATGGAAGGCCCTACGCCGATCTCGGCGCTGATCCACGCGGCTACCATGGTTACGGCAGGTATCTTCATGGTGGCGCGCATGTCGCCGCTGTTCGAGTTGTCGGAGACCGCGTTGTCCTTCGTGCTCATCATCGGTGCGACGACCGCGTTCTTCATGGGCCTCATCGGCATCGTCAGCAATGACATCAAGCGCGTGGTGGCATACTCGACGCTGTCGCAGCTCGGGTATATGACGGTGGCGCTGGGTGTCTCGGCCTATAGCGCGGGTATTTTCCACCTCATGACGCATGCCTTTTTCAAGGCGTTGCTGTTCCTCGCGGCCGGCTCGGTCATCATCGCCATGCACCACGAACAAGACATGCGCAAAATGGGCGGCCTGCGCAAGTACATGCCGATTACCTACTGGACTTGTCTCATCGGCTGCCTGGCGCTGATTGGATTTCCCGGTACCTCGGGATTTTTCTCCAAGGATTCGCTGATCGAAGCGGTTGGCGCATCGAATCGCGTGGGCTCGGGCTACGCCTATTTCTGTGTTGTCGCGGGTGTGTTCGTCACCGGGCTCTATACCTTTCGCATGTTCATCATGACCTTCCTGGGTAAGGAGCGCATGGATCATCACACGCAGGAACATTTGCACGAGAGTCCCTGGGTGGTGACCGTGCCGCTGATCGCGCTCGCGATTCCTTCGGCGCTGATCGGCTGGTTCACGGTGAAGCCAATGCTGTTCGGCAAGTTCTTCGACGGTTCCATTTTCGTGGCTCCCGCCAACAACGTGCTCGAGCACGTCGGCGAGGAATTCCACGGTTCCGCGTCATTCATGATGTCGGCTTTTTTGCAGCTGCCGGTATGGCTTGCCGGATTGGGCGTCTTGACCGCGTACGTATTCTTCTTGTGGCGGCCGGCTCTCGCGGATGCAGCCGAAGCGAAGTTCAAATGGCTGTACACCATTTTGATCGATAAGTTCGGCTTCGATTGGTTCAATGAGCACGTCATCATGGCGGGTGCCCGCTTGTTGGGCGGGGGCCTCTGGCGCGTCGGCGACCAGCTCGTCATCGATGACGGATTGGTGAATGGCCCCGCGCGCACCGTCGGCTGGCTGGGATCCGTCATGCGCTATGCGCAGTCGGGCTATCTGTATCACTACGCCTTCGCCATGATCTTAGGATTGGCCGCACTGCTCTTGTGGCTGATCTGGCGATGAGCTTAAGCACACACCTTCTGTCCTGGCTGATCTGGCTGCCCATCGTTGGCGGCTTCGTGGTCTTGGGGCTCGGTCACAGAGTCACTCTGGCGAAGTGGGTTTCGCTGGCGGTGAGCGCGCTCGCGCTGCTCCTGAGCGTTCCACTGTGGAGCTGGTTCAAGACCGGAACCGCCCAGATGCAGTTCGTGGAGCGCTCGCCGTGGATTTCGACCATCCATTCGGAGTTCTACATCGGCGTCGACGGAATTTCGATGCCGCTGATCCTGCTGACCACCTTTACCACCGTGCTGATCGTGATTGCCAGCTGGCAGAACGTCGAGAAGCGCGTGGCGCAGTACATGGCGGCGTTCCTGATCCTCGAAGGATTGATGATCGGGGTCTTCTCAGCGCTCGACGGCGTGCTGTTCTATGTGTTTTGGGAAGCGATGCTGCTGCCGATGTTCATCATCATCGGCGTCTGGGGCGGCCCGCGCCGGGTGTATGCCACCATCAAGTTTTTCCTGTACACCTTCATCGGTTCGCTGCTGATGCTGATCGCACTGATCTACCTGTACTTGAAGTCAGGTAGCTATGAGCTAGCGGTGTTTCAGCACCTGCCGCTCAGCTTGCGGGAGCAGACCTTCATTTTTCTCGCTTTCTTCGCGGCCTTCGCCGTGAAAGTACCCATGTTTCCCGTGCACACCTGGCTGCCCGATGCGCACGTCGAGGCGCCGACGGGCGGTTCGGTGGTGCTGGCCGCCATCATGTTGAAAATGGGCGGATACGGCTTTCTGCGCTTCTCGCTGCCGATTGCACCCGATGCCAGCCGGGAGTTGGATTGGCTGATCATTTCACTGTCGCTGATCGCGGTGGTCTACATCGGGTTCGTGGCCCTCGCGCAGCGCGACATGAAGAAGCTGATCGCGTATTCCTCGATTGCGCACATGGGCTTCGTCACTTTGGGCATGTTCATCGCTTTTCAGATCGTCTCGCACACTGGCAAGACCAGCGGCATTGAGTTGGGGTTGGACGGCGCCGTGGTACAAATGCTCTCGCATGGTTTGATCTCCGGTGCAATGTTCCTGTGCGTGGGGGTGATGTACGACCGCGTTCACAGCCGCGAGATCTCGAGCTATGGCGGGGTGGTCAATACCATGCCGAAGTTCGCAACCTTCATGGTGCTGTTCGCGCTCGCCAATTCGGGATTGCCGGGAACCTCGGGTTTCGTGGGCGAGTTCTTGGTCATTTTGGCGGCGTTCAAGGCCAACGTCTGGTATGCGTTTTTCGCGGCCATGACGCTGGTGCTCGGCGCGGCCTACACGCTATGGCTCGTGAAGCGCGTGATCTTTGGAGAGATCGCGAACGACAAGGTGGCGGCGCTCAAAGATATCAACGGCCGCGAGTTCCTGGTGTTGGCGGCGCTCGCAGTCGCTGTGCTGTTGGTCGGACTGTGGCCGGCACCGCTTTTGGACGTGATGCGGGCCACCACGCAGCATCTGGCCGAGCAGCTGCTCCTCTCCAAGGTTGCACCTTAAGGTACGTATGATCGCAGGCGCATTCAATCCGAGTTTCTTCAATTCAGGCCTGGTCTACGCCTGGCCTGAAATTTTCCTGTCGCTCGCAGCCTGCGCGATTCTGATGCTGGACTTGCTGTTGAATGATGCGCAGCGTCGCTGGACCGGCTGGCTGGCGATACTCAGTTTGATTGTTACCGCGGCCCTGGTCGCGGTTCAGCCGCTGCCGACCAAGATTTTGGCGCTCGGCGGCCTGTTCGAGCTGGATCGCATGGCGCAGATCTTGAAGATCGCCATGATTCTGATCGTTGCGGCCGTGTTCGTGTATTCCACCGACTACCTGCAGCGCCGCCTGATCCTCAAGGGCGAATACTTCGTGCTGGGACTTTTCGCCACCGTCGGGGGCATGGTGCTGATCTCGGCCGGAAGCCTCATTACTCTGTACCTCGGCTTGGAGCTGATGTCGTTGTGCCTGTACGCCATGGTGGCGTTCGATCGCGACTCCGGCATCGCGGCCGAGTCGGCCATCAAGTACTTCGTGTTGGGATCCATGGCGTCGGGAACCCTTCTCTACGGCATGTCCATTGTTTATGGCGTCACCGGCAGCTTGGAGCTCGCGGAGATTGCGGCGGCCGTGCGCAATACCGGCATCGGCAACAACATTGGCCTCTTGTTCGGAATCGCCTTCTTGATCGTGGGCGTCGGCTTCAAGTTCGGCGCGGTGCCATTTCATATGTGGATACCGGACGTATATGAAGGCTCCCCCACCTGCGTGACGGTTTTCATCGGCACGGCTTCGAAGCTTGCTGCGTTCGCGCTGGCGATGCGCCTTCTGCCCGAGGCGCTCGGCACGTCACAGCCGGATTGGAGCCAGATGTTGGTGGTGTTGTCTGTATTGTCGATGACCGTCGGCAACATCGTTGCCCTCGCGCAGAGCAATTTGAAACGCATGCTGGCGTATTCGACGATTTCTCACGTGGGCTATGTGCTGCTGGGCATTCTTTCGGGCACGGCGCAGGGTTACCAGGCGGCGATGTTCTATATGCTCAGCTACATCCTCGTCGCCGCCGGCGCGTTCGGTATGATCTTGCTGTTGGCGAAGCAGGGGTTCGAAGCCGACAAAATCACAGATTTCAAGGGCCTCAACGCGCGAAGCCCGTGGTTCGCCGGCATGATGGCAATCCTGATGTTCAGCCTGGCCGGCGTTCCGCCGTTCATCGGGTTTTGGGCAAAACTCGGTGTGATTCAGGCGGTTCTCGGCGTACACATGGTTTGGCTTGCGGTGGTCGCAGTTCTATTCTCGGTGGTGGGTGCCTACTTCTATTTGCGCATCGTCAAGCTCATGTATTTCGATGAGCCGACAGAAACTTCGAGCATCGGCGGTTCTTTGTTGATGCGAACGGTGCTCAGCGCGAATGCGCTGTTGGTGTTTGCGCTGGGAGTCATTCCCGGAACACTGTTGCAGATTTGCCAGCAGGCCCTGCAGTAGGGAGCACAAAATGGAATCGAGGCACGAAAGGCAGCAGTGCCTCGATTCTTTTTGTGCTCCCTAGTGAATGAAACTGCCGAGTTTAGCGATCCGCCGACCTGGCCAATTTCACACCGGACCAGGCTAAGACTTGTACTCGACAGGGGAGGGGGAATCATGATCACGCTGTATCACTCGCCGCAGACTCGATCCGGAAGCATTGTTTGGCTGCTCGAAGAACTCGAAGTTACTTATCAGACCAAGATTGTCGACTTTCGGCGGGCCGACGGCTCCGGCTCGCGTGATCCCGCGAATCCGCATCCTCATAGCAAGGTTCCGGCGCTCGTCGATGGCGACGATTTCGTTTTCGAAGGCAGCGCCATCGCGCTGTATCTGACCGATAAATACCGCAAGAAAAAACTGGGGCCGGCGGTGGGCGAGCCGAAGCGCGGCGAGTATCTGTCGTGGCTGGCGTACCGGCCCGGCGTCATGGAACCGGCGCTCATCTCGCGCCGCTTCGACATCAAGCATGTGTTTGGCGCCATGGGCTGGGCGCCGGCGGATGAGGTAGAAGAGGTGCTGAACAAGCATCTCGAATCACGCAAATATTTTCTCGGCGACGAATTTTCCGCGCTGGATATTATGTTGGGCGGGGGCGTGTACTTCATGATGATGGCGAAGATGATCAAGGAGACACCCGTGATGAAAGCTTACGCGGCGCGCGTGATCGATCGGCCCGCGTATCGCAAAATGATGGAAATGGATAAGAAGTGAAAGCGCCGGGCGTTTGGGCCGTCTTGCTTTAGTTGACTGGCCGGGTACAATGGGCGGCTCGTTCCGGTGCGGGGTGGAGCAGTCTGGCAGCTCGTCGGGCTCATAACCCGGTTCAGCCGCTCTCCAAAGTCTACAAATCCAGGTACTTGAGGTCAGAACTGTGACCTAGAAGCTACCTAGAAGCTTTTCACCCTCGCTAACCTGACTCCAACTACCTTGGAGTCCGGTCATTGAAAAACCGTGCTACACCGATACCATCGAGCATCGAGCCGGTCGGCAACGGTTGCCCCGAATCCCTTGTTACCTACAACATCGAGTGCAGCAAGTTTTTCTACGCGCGCTTCTGGATGGGTCAGCCGCATAACAAATACAAGACCCAATCCCTTCTCACGGAAATCCGCATGGAGGCACGCAAGCGTGCCAAATCGTTTTGGACAGAAACCGTCCGCAAGGATGCTAAAGGTGAGGAATCGATATTCACGCCTAAGGCAGCGCCAGTTGAAGTCTACGATTTCATCAAGATTGGTGATCTGCTCTTTGCGGAAGACTTGGCACGTGTAGCAACCCAAGAATTGGGTCAGTCCACCTACGACAGAAACTTCGCAATCTACACCTCCGATCTGAAGACATTCTTTAGCAAGATGAATTGCAAAGACATTAACTACGCGAAGGTCAAGGAATACGATGCAACGCTCAGGGCAAAACCCAAACCATTGGCACCCAAGAGTATCAAGCATCATCACAACGTGTTGAGGAAGATTCTCAATCACGCTTTGCAACTAGAACTCATTGACCGTGTTCCGTTGTTTCCAAAGATCACGTTGTCACGCAATGAACGTCCGTGGCTGACGCCAAATGAATACAGTATTTTGCTCGGATCGATTGACCAGTTGGTTCAAGAAAAGACCAGAGTTAAAAAGGCCGGAGTAGTCACACAGGAATTGAAGCTGATGACTATGTTTCTGGCTAATTCGTACCTTCGTCCGCACGATATCTACCAGATGAAACACAAGCACATTGAGAAATGGCAGAAAGACGGAAAAGCTGTGCTCAAGATCTGGGCTGAATCTAAAGCAAGGCAACATCCACCTGGCTACGTCATACCCAATGACTCGGTTGTAGTATTCTACAGTCAGTTGCTTGCATTTAATAGGGATTCAATTGACGATGAAGATTATGTGTTTCTGCCGAAATACAAAGCGAATCGTGAAGTAGCGTCAGGCATCCTACAGAAGCAGTTTTCCGAAGCCTTGAAGCGGGCTAATCTGAAGACCGATCCAAACACGGGCAAGAAACGTGATCCTTATGTGTTGCGACATACATGCGCCATGAATGCATTGAATGGCGGAATGACAGTGAAAGCGTTGGCCGACAAAATGCGGACGGGCATCCTCATGATTGATACGACTTACGGCAGACATTCAACCGAAGACGCAGAACAAATCGGGGCGACGCTTGAGGCGGCTCTAGAGGAAGCTGAAACCGAATCGCGATAGGGCTCAGAGGTGGCTCCGGTAATTAAGACACGGGTATAAGTGGATTTCTGCCCGGGCGATAACGTAACCGGAGGGAAGAAGTCCATGAGGAAGCCAAGACGGAACCATTCAGCGGCATTTAAGGCGCGGATAGCATTGGAAGCGATTCGGGGCGAGAAGACGGTGGCGGAGATTGCCGCACACCACGAGGTGCATCCGACCCAAGTGACCGCGTGGAAGACGCAGGCGCTGGAGAATATGACCGGAGTATTCGGCGGCACGTTGGTTGCCGACGACGGGAAGGAGCAGATTCGCCAGCTACGCGAGAAGATCGGCGAGCTGACGATGGAGAGGGATTTTTTGTCCGATGCGCTCGGGAAATTTCCCGGCCCGAGCGGCAAGCGATGATTAACCGGGGCAGTGAGGTGAGCGTGAAGCGCCAGGCCGAGCTGTTGGATGTGTCCCGAGCGAGCGTGTACTACCGGCCGCGGCCGGTAACGGCGCGGGATTTGAAGCTGATGCGCCGGATCGACGAGATGCACTTGGAGGCGCCGTTCTACGGGGCGCGCAAAATCGCAGCTCAGTTGCAACGTGAGGGGCATGAGGTCGGTCGCCGGCACGTGAGCAGCCTGATGCGACAGATGGGGATCGAGGCGTTGTACCGCAAGCCGCGCACGAGCATCCCGGCGCGCGGGGCGACGATCTACCCGTACTTGCTCGGCAACCTGGTGATCGATCGGCCCAATCAGGTTTGGAGCGCGGATTTGACCTATTTGCCGATGGCTCACGGGTTCATGTACTTGATGGCAATTCTGGATGTAGCGAGCCGCAAAGTCTTGGCGTGGCGGTTGTCGAACACGATGACGGTGCATTTTTGTGTCGAAGCGCTCGAGGAGGCCATGGCCAAGTACGGCAAGCCGGAGATTTTCAATACCGACCAAGGATCGCAATTCACGAGCGAGGACTGGATCACGCCGCTGAAGGCCGCCGGCGTCGCGATCAGCATGGACGGCAAGGGTCGATGGATCGACAACGTATTTATCGAGCGCCTGTGGCGCAGTGCCAAGTACGAGGAGGTCTACCTGAGGGCGTATGCGAACGGGACTGAGGCGCGTGCGTCGCTGAAAATCTATTTCCGCTTCTACAATGAACGGCGCCTTCATGAGAATCTCAATTACGCGACGCCTGACGAGATGTATTACGCCAACCTCGCCGCATCGATGCCGGCGGCCGCGTGACAGCAATGACCGACAACTCAGTCACAACCCGGATTTCCGGGGATGCCTGGGTAGCGGGCATCTCAAGAAATCGGCTCCTGGAGCTTTTACGGCGGTCGGATTTGTCAGGGCCAAAGAAAAAACCCGGAGCTTCTGCCGCTGAACGCGGCAGACTGCGCCTGTTCAAGACCATTGACGAAGAACCAAGATGAAGAGACGATCACTATCAACCGTCCAGGCAGATCCACTTATCCTGAAGAGAAATCTGTCTTAACAAGCGGAGCCACCCCTCTCCATACGAGAGCCCAGGCTGGCGCGTCATAGTGAAGCATCCGGCAGCATCAGCTAAGACCACACCTTAGGACTGTAGTGTAATGCGATCCAATGCGTGGTCAGAGTTCCGTCAAAGCCAGTAACGGGATTCACGGCCACAGGTTCACAGATTTCCACGTTAGCGATTTCTCTCGCCGGGACTGGCGTTTGTCCTAACGGGGTAGCGGTCTGGAAAATGTTCACACAATGAGAGGTCACTTGGTTCAACGCCTTTTTCCTGCCAGAGTCGATCACAATCAAAAGCCATTTGAACAGCATGAGGATCATTGAGCCAAGCGTCATATTCGGTATGGGAACGACACCGTCTTTTTTTACTCATCAGGGTTCTAACAAAGTCATCAAACATTTCCGTGTTGATCCCATCAACCTTAAGGGCGGCATTTCTACAGGCCACCAGATCGGGATCAATGTGTGGATTGAGGGCGTTGACGGGATGTTGGTTGGAACTAGAAGAGCCCAGAGATTGTGTAGATTGGTCGCTATTAGGGTCTCTGATGGCAGCAACAGGATCTAAATTATTTGTAGACCGATTATTAATAGTGATGGAATCGTCTTCATCATCGGCGAGATCAACAAATAAAGATTCGAGATCCGTTTTAGATCCAGTTTCTAGAGTTATAGAATCGTCCTCTTTGGAATTCAAAGTTGAAAACATACGTTCCAAAATCTCTTCTGTATTTTCTTTCCTATTTTCTTTATCTAATCTAAGAGGTAGGTAATCAATATGCTGTTCTGCTTCCTTATTACCCTGTATCGGATAACCATTACCCACTTGACCAGCTAACGGGGTAATGAGTGCCGCATCGTGTTTCCCAATGACCCTGTTTTCAGTGACGGTTTCCTTATTACCCGGCTGGATAAGGCCGCGTTCATGTGGAAATCCAAAAAGCCGACACTGAAATCCTTTGATCGGTTTAGATTCACATGTCTCCAGCAGGCCCGCTTGAAGAAGTTTCTTGATCGATAAGCTGTACCCTTTTCGACTGATGTTTGCGCGTGCCAACTCCTGAGCATTCAGATAGTCGGGCCGCGTGCCTGGGCCACGATACTTTCGTTTCAATTGAGAGAATACAACGTGTGTGACGTGAGATGGAATGGTCTCTAGTGCCTGATACTCGCTCTCCAAGATTTTGCCGAATGTTTGCATTTAATATTCTCCAAAAACAAAACCCCTAATAGCGGCACACTCGGCAAAGCTGCGCTTTTAGGGGCTCCCATGTAGGGACTGAACTTGTTGGTTATACTGCCGAGTGTAACTACTGCATTTAGCCGGGCTCATCGCGTATTAAGTTGTTACCGTGGAAATTATGCGACGCCACTAAGTAACTATTAACCGGCTAGTAAATATTATCCCTCGAATGTCTTTCATAGTCAGGAATGTATTCTTAAGAGTTCGATTCCTGATTCAGCTTCTTCTCAATGTATCGCACGCCAGTCGGATTTGGATATCGCGAAAGTCAGTCAACAAGCAATACAATTAAGAATCCTTGTCCGCAGTGACGGTGGAGCGTTGCCAAATTATTGATTATTGGAGATCTAGGATTGGGAATTGTGCTGTTACGGTCGCCAAAAATGGCCCGTTATCGATCAAAAATAGTCGATTGTGGAAGTCTCAGATGCATCATTGGCTTTGTCAGTTTGGTTACGCAAGGTGATGATTGATTCGTAATTGAGGATCGACAAGTAAACATGCGATGGTAGCGTAGCTGCGGGGTTTCTTGAGGGCGTCCACGGCGCATCCAAGCTTACTCACGGTGATAAGGAAATTTGCAACTTTGCAACCATTGGGATCATTGTCGACTCGGATGGAATGAGCGCCTCGCCATGGCCGCAGACCGGAATGGAGCCAGAGCGCGGTTAGTAGTTGTTTCATCGCGGGGCGAGGGTGTGGGGAAGTCGTGGACTCGGTCGCGTAGCCGCTTTGGAAGGCGTTAGGGCAACGTTGGCGGGCCAGTTGTCGCTTTTCATCGGCCCTTGATCTTGAGGCGGCCAGCGGCCTTTAGGAGAGCAATTCGACAGCCCGGCGACGCGGCGTCGACGCTGGGCGTTTCCCCGATTTATCGGGGCATTAGGGCGTAACGTCCTGTAAATTACTATTGATCGGACACGGAAATGTTCTGGGCAAAAAAATCGCCTGACGTAGAGATGATTGGACGATCTCTGACAGGGCGACAGCGCCGAAAACGACGTAGGCGGGAAAGGAAAAGAGATGGCGCGTGGAAGTTCTGGTAAGAATGGGGCTGGCTCAAGTGGATGGGATAAGAACGGTGGCGCCAACCTCGGCTTCGAGGCGCAGATGTTCTTGGCCGCCGACAAGCTTAGAAAGAACCTAGAGCCATCCGACTATAAGCACGTTGCTCTGGGCTTGATCTTCCTTAAATATATCTCGAACGCTTTCGAGGCGAAGCGGGAAGCGCTGCTCGCCGACGACCCCGGTTCCGCCGAAGACCCTGACGAGTATTTGGCCGACAATGTCTTTTGGGTACCGAAAGAAGCTCGCTGGTCACACCTGCAAGCGAGTGCGAAGCTCCCTTCAATTGGCAAGCATGTTGATGACGCCATGACCGAGATCGAGAAGGCCAACGAAAGCCTCAAGGGAGTGTTGCCAAAGGACTACAACCGACCGGCACTCGATAAGGTCATGTTGGGTGAATTGATCGATCTAATCTCTGGTATCGGCATGGGTGAGCCGGGAGATAAAGCTAAGGATATTCTCGGTCGCGTTTATGAATACTTCCTCGGGGGATTCGCTGGCTCTGAAGGCAAACGCGGGGGCGAGTTCTACACGCCCCGCTCGGTCGTGCGCGTCCTCGTCGAGATGCTGGAACCTTACAAAGGCCGCGTCTATGATCCGTGTTGCGGTTCAGGTGGCATGTTCGTGCAATCCGAGAAGTTCATCGAGCGGCACGGCGGAAAACTCGGTGACATCGCTATCTACGGTCAAGAGTCTAACTTCACGACATGGCGGCTGGCGAAGATGAATCTTGCGGTGCGTGGGATCGACGCCGACATCAAATGGAACAACGAGGGGAGCTTCCTCAAGGATGAGCTTAAGGACTTGCGGTTTGACTACATTCTCGCCAATCCGCCGTTCAACATTTCCGATTGGGGTGGCGAGCGGCTACGGGAAGATGCGAGGTGGCAATTCGGAGCGCCGCCGGTTGGTAACGCTAACTACGCATGGCTCCAGCACATCATCTGGCACCTTGCACCAAATGGTACGGCAGGTGTAGTGCTGGCCAATGGTTCAATGTCATCCGCGCAGTCTGGCGAGGATGTAATCCGTAAGGCGATGGTTGAGGCGGATGTCGTGGACTGTATGGTCTCTCTGCCAGGTCAACTGTTCTACTCGACGCAGATTCCGGCTTGCCTATGGTTTCTCGCTCGCAACAAAAATCTCGGCGGCAAGCAGCGCGACCGCCGTGGTGAAGTCCTATTCATTGATGCCCGAAAGCTCGGGACACTGGTTGACCGCACACGCAAAGAATACTCGGACGAGGATGTCGCGAAGATCACATCGACCTATCACGCATGGCGTGAAGGTAAGGGCTACGAGGATGTGTCGGGGTTTTGTCGTTCAACGAGCCTGGAAGAAATTCGAGGCCACAAACATGTACTGACGCCGGGTCGGTATGTTGGCACTATGGCACGGGATGATGAAGATGCGCCGTTTGCGGAGCGATTTGCTGATTTATCAGTCCTATTAGATGATCATTTCAAAAGGTCCGACGAATTGACCGCCGCCATAAAGCTCGGATTGGCGAAGGTAACTATCGATGGCTGAATGGCCTGCAATGACGTTGGCGGAGGCTGGTGTCAAGCTCATCGACTGCGTCCATAAGACGCCAAACCCCGTTGCGGATGGCTTCCCATACGTCACCATTCCAGAAATGAAAAATGGCCGGATCGACTTTGCTAACGCTCGTCGCATCAGTAAACGGGACTTCATCGAATGGACCAAGAAGGCAAAGCCCCAACTTCACGACGTGATTCTTTCGAGGCGAACAAATCCCGGTGTGACTGCTACGTTTGGGCGGGAGTGTGATTTCGCACTAGGCCAAAACCTCGTGCTTCTTCGAGCGGACGGGCGGCGTGTTCTTGCTCCTTTTTTGCGTTGGATGGTCAGCAGCCCTGCATGGTTGGGATCAAATTTCAAAGTTCATCAATGTGGGCGCGGTCTTTGATAGTCTGCGTTGCGGCGATGTTCCGCGGTTTGAACTGCCAGTTCCTCCGCTGGCAGACCAAGAAGCTATAGACTCAGTGCTTGGGGCGCTTAATGACAAAATAGACCTCAACCGATGCATGAATGAAACGCTCGAAGCTATGGCACGCGCGATCTTCAAGGACTGGTTTGTAGACTTCGGCCCGACTCGGGCAAAGATGGAAGGCCGTGCGCCGTACCTTGCGTCGGAGATATGGATGCTGTTTCCTGATCGACTGGACGATGCCGGGAAGCCGCAAACGTGGCAGGAGGGGGCGTTGTCAAAGGTCTCTACGCTCAACCATCGCGAAAGCTGGTCGCGGAGCAACTATCGCCGAGTATGTTGACATACATTGATCTGCTCGACCGCCAAATGGGCGAATAATTGACGAACCGAGAGACACGAGCGCGCAAGATGCGCCTAGACCGCGCCCAACGAATTTTACGACGCGGCGACACAATTGTTGGGCGACTGTTCGCCCTGGGAATGGGTCATATGCACTGATCGGATAACGAGTGGTCTGACGGGAAGCAACGGGTTATTGCCGTACTACGCACCCGCTCGTTGGCAGTTATCGAGAATTTGTATATCTTGCTGCATACGTCTTCCACGATGACTATGAAGACTTTCGCATTGGCAGACTGGGGGCATACCCAGCGTGTCCGCCCCGAAGTCTGTCGGCCGCTACCGGCACTGTCCGCGTCGCACTGAAAGTGTAATTGACGCATTCCATTCGATTCCTGCACCGTTAATTGACCGTATGCATGCGAATGAACAGGAATCCGGAACCTCACAGCGATCCGCGACCTTCTCCTTCCCAAGCTGATGTCCGGTGAGATTCGTGTGAAGGTTGTCGATAAGATTGCGATGACTACGTTGTGAGTAAAGGCATCGCGGAGAGCCACGTCGAGGAGGCCGCGTTGGCGTGGCTCGTGGATCTCGGTTACACGACGGTCATTGGCATTGACATCGGCCCTGACAGCGAAACGCCAGAGCGTGTGAGCTACGGTGATGTACTGTTAATTGATCGAGTGAAGGCAGCGATAGCGCGGCTGAATCCCACGCTGACCAAGGATTTACATGCCGAAGTATTGGCACAGATTCTACGGGCTGCAACCCATCGCTTCTGGAAGAAAATCGGCGTTTGCATAAGTTTATCGTCGAGGGTGTGCCTGTTTCCGTTCGCCGTGATGACGGCACCATTAGTGGCGAATACGTCCGGCTAATCAATTTTGAGGACCCGGATGACAATGACTGGCTGGCCGTGAATCAGTACACGGTGGTTGAGCACAAGGCGACGCGCCGCCCCGATGTAGCGCTGTTCGTGAACGGGCTGCCGGTCGGGGTAATCGAACTTAAGAATCCCGGTGACGAGAACGCCACTCTCGACGGGGCATTCAATCAGCTTCAGACGTACAAGGATCAGATTCCATCCCTGTTTAGGACAAATGCGGCGCTGGTGATATCGGATGGCCTTACGGCTCGAATCGGTTCGCTAACGGCTGACCGCGAACGGTTCATGCCTTGGCGAACGGTCACGGGCGATGGCATCGCACCTAGAAATACGACCGGAGCTTCAGACGGTTCTGGAGGGTGTATTTGAACGAGCGCAGGTTTCTGAAGCTGATCAGGGACTTCACGGTATTCGGTGATGCCGGTGGCGGCGTCATCAAAATACTGGCGGGTTATCACCAGTTTCATGCAGTAGAACGGGCTGTCGCCTCTACGCTGAGAGCCACGCAGATTGCTGGACGCCAGAGGTTCGTGACGCGGCGGGCGGTACGGCAATCAAAATGATCTGCACAGAGCCGTGGGTGATCGCAAGATTGGTGTCATATGGCACACCCAAGGTTCAGGTAAGAGCTACTTGATGGGTTTCTACGCGGGAAAGATCATCAAGCATCCGGCCATGCAGAACCCGACGCTAGTCGTTCTCACTGATCGAAATGATCTAGACGATCAGTTATTTGGCACATTCAGTATGTTTAAGGATTTACTGCGTCAGACGCCGCAGCAAGCAAAGGACCGGGACGAGCTACGAAAGCTACTCGACAGGCCCTCCGGTGGCGTGATCTTCACGACTTTGCAGAAGTTTTCACCGGAGGCCGGGACGACGAACTATCCGGTTCTGACCGAACGCCGCAACGTTGTCGTCATCGCTGACGAAGCCCACCGTAGCCAATATGGCTTCGCCGCTCGCATCGAGAAGGATACGGGTTCGGTAGCCTATGGATTTGCCAAGTACCTTCGAGACGGTCTGCCGAACGCTTCTTTTATCGGGTTCACCGGCACGCCAATTGAGAAGGAAGACGTAAACACTCCGCTCGTGTTCGGTGACTACATCGACATTTACGACATCAGCCGGGCGGTTGAGGATGGGGCGACAGTCCCAATCTACTACGAAAGCAGACTTGCGCAAGATTGAACTCGATGAGAACGAGAAGCCAAAGCTAGACGCTGAGATCGCGGAATTAACCGAGGACGAGGCCGCGAGCGAGCAGGAGCGACTCAAACGCAAATGGGCCAGCGTCGAGGCCCTCGTTGGTGCGGAGAAACGCCTTGCACTAGTAGCAAAAGACATTGTCACCCACTTCGAGGCGCGGCAGACCGCTCTTGACGGAAAGGGCATGATAGTTTGCATGAGCCGCCGTATATGCGTGGCGCTTTATGACGCTATCATTAATATTCGCCCCGAATGGCACAGCGACGATGACGCAACTGGGACCATTAAAGTCGTTATGACCGGAGCTGCATCTGACCCGCCTGATATGGCAGCGCCATATCGGTAAACGTCCCAAGGCGCGACGCGAAGACATCTGCGAAGCGAGCTAAGAGCTCCGAGAGATCCCCTGAAACTGGTCATCGTGAGGGACATGTGGCTGACCGGGTTCGATGCACCCTGCATGCATACAATGTATGTGGACAAACCAATGAAGGGGCATGGCTTGATGCAGGCGATTGCGCGGGTCAACCGCGTATTTCGTGACAAACCTGCGGGTCTCGTGGTCGATTACATTGGCATCGCCCAGAATCTCAAGAACGCTCTTGGTCAATACTCGCCTGGAGACCGTGACCAAACTGGGATCGATGAGGCGCAGGCCGTCATCGTCCTAATGGAGAAGTACGAAGTTGTTCGGGCGATCTTCCGTCCAGACACACTTGGCGGCTTCAACTATCGACCGGCGCTGGATGCCAAAGCCACGCCACAATCACGCTTGGCGATTATGGCGGGTGCACTCGATTGGGTACTGACAGTCCATCAAGAGGGGGCAGCGAGGGAGTCTTCAGAGGACGCTAAGAAGCGTGCCCATCGCCGCTATCCCGACGCCGTGGCTGCATTGTCGAGAGCATTCGCGTTAGCAGCGGCCAGCGATGGCGCAAGAGGCATTCGGGAGGATGTGGCATTTTTTCAAGCGGTGCGTGCCGCGCTCGTCAAGAGTCTCCCCGGCGACGGGAAGCGTAGTACCGCTGACCGAGAACTCGCCATTCAACAGATCGTAAGCCGCGCAGTGATTTCGACGGAAATCGTGGACATCATGAAGGCAGCGGGACTTCAAAGTCCCGATATATCGATACTGTCCGATGATTTTCTCGCTGAAGTTCGTGACACGGACAAGAAAAATCTTGCCATCGAGGCACTGAAGAAATTGATTAATGGTGATGTACGGTCGCAGGCCACGCGCAATGTCACTCAGGCCAAGGCATTCACAGCCCGACTTGAGGCGGCGATATTGCGATATCACACCAACGCCATCACGACGGCCCAAGTGCTTGAGGAACTTATCAAGCTAGCCAAAGACATCCGGGCAGCACGGGCGCGTGGGGAAGAGTCGGGACTATCGGATGACGAGATCGCGTTTTACGATGCATTGGCGGAAAATGATAGTGCGAGACAGGCGATGGGCGAGCCAGCACTGCGTTTGATCGCCCACGAGCTGGTTACGGTCATCAAAGCCAACATGACCATTGATTGGATGCATCGCGCTCCCGCACGGGCAAAGATCAGGGTTCACGTAAAACGTCTTCTGAAGAAATACGGATACCCGCCTGACCTACAGGATAGCGCCGTGCAGAATGTGTTGCGTCAAGCGGAGGCTCTTTCCACGGAGTTGGCGGCATAGGGGGTCGTACTCCTTAGGCGGGCTTCAATGCGTACCCCTCCAACGGGGGACGCTCCAATAGTTTGACCAAAAAAGCACAAATTTCCGTGCGTCCTAGTATTGACTCGGTGTATAATAACCCACAACGCACGTTGAAGGAGATTATACATCGCACCTGCCAAACCAAAATTGGTTACATATTACCGGGTAAGCACTCAAAAACAGGGGCGATCCGGTCTTGGGCTAGAAGCGCAGAAATCCGCAGCCACGGAGTTCATTCGAACGCATGGTGGTGTGGAGCTGGCGAGCTTCACAGAAATTGAGTCAGGCAAATTTAATGACCGCCCTAAGCTTGAGGCGGCATTACTTCGGTGTCGTCAAGCGCACGCAACCCTGCTGGTAGCTAAGCTGGATCGACTGAGTCGCAATGCCGCCTTCCTTTTCAATTTACGGGATAGCGGGGTGAAGTTTCAGGCATTGGATATACCGGAAGCAAACACACTTACGCTCGGTGTAATGGCTGTGTTGGCTCAACATGAGAGGGAAATCATTTCTGCCCGTACTAGAGCCGCGTTGGCTGCCCGTCGTGCGCGTGGCCTTCAGTTGGGTACTCCGCGTGACATGTCGGCCTATGCAGCTCGTGCGTCGGCAATGGCAAGCGTAACGAATACAGAGAAAGCTAAGGCTCGTGCGGCCTTAGTGGCGCCTGCAATTAAGGCCGCACGCCTAGCCGGCTGCAAAAGTCTCCGTCGAATAGCGGAATACCTCGACGAAATGGGTGTCACAACACCGCGCGGGAAGAAATGGACACCGACTGCTGTGGCGAATGCCGAACGAATCTCAACCCCAATATTGAGCGCAAAAAGCTGACCAAGGGCGAGTGCGGTCCGGTCATCTGGACGTTGTCCATATTGCCTGACGTGGCGCGGGTAGGGCTACCTAATAGGGGCGCAAGCTACCTTGTATCTAAGGTTCCATATTTTGAGTGCCGTTTCCTTTCTCCAAGCTGACTACCTGGCTAGTTGGTCTTCTAAAAAAAGAAATTTCAAATTTCTGATAGACCGCAGGTTTGAGAAAATAAAAAGGATTGCCGGTACATGGCGGTGATGCGACGGCAAAAACTGCCATTCAGTTGAAACTTCAAGGGACCATGAATTGACGTGGGCATAACATGTGTTCCCCGACGAAGTTAGGTAGACTGCGGAAATAGTTGGGATTCGATCCGGCATGTATTCAGTCATCAAAACATGGTCTCTCAGAATCCGCTCTTAACCGCTTGGATAACGTTCAGCATTCGAAATGACCCAGCCCAATCCACAACTCATCGAACTTGCGTTGGAGAAGGTCTCTACGGCTGACTTTGAACACTTCGTAAATGCAATTTGCCCGGCTATATTCGGTGTGAATTTCGTTCCAACTGGCGGCATTCATGATGGTGGCGCAGATGCGTTTCAGGATACCGGGATCTACGAAGGCGGCAGGGTCGGAACGTTCTATCAAGCAAGCATACAAGAAGATCATCGAGCCAAGATCAGGAGCACTGTAAATCGACTGAGGGAATTTGGTCGAGATCCTAAGAGCGTGATCTATATAACGTCACGGTTGATCAGCACTCCAGATGCAGAAGACGAGAAGCTATCGACTGAACTGGATGTGAATATTAAGATTAGGGACAGGCGGTGGATCGTTACGCAAGTACAAGGATTGCCAGGTCTCGGAAGTGCGTTTTCAAATTATCTCGCGCCTCACATAGCGTTTCTGAATCAAGTGGGTGGCACGTCACTCGTAGGTGAATCGTCCCACATTAAGTCCAGATCAATATGCGTTTTCTTGGGGCAGGAGGTTGATCGTCGACGTAAGAACAGCCAACTACTCGAATCAGTCGTCGATAGCCTAATTCTCTGGTCGCTGAACGACACTGATCCTGACGTGGGGCGTTTTCTTACGCGAGATGAGATTTTGAATTCTATCGAAGCAGCCTTCCCGCCTGCGCAGAAATTCATCCGTGGAGTGCTCGACAACCGTCTGGAGAAACTGTCATCCAAAACAAACACGCAAGGGAGGGAAATTCGCTGGTATGCCAAGGAACGGAAGGCGTGCCTGCCTTACGCAACAAGGCTGATTATTCGAGATGAGAATCTTGAAGATGAGTTGCTCAAGAACGAAATAGTGCAGGATTTCGAGCTATCAGCAGCGCCTCTTCTCGCGGCGCATGGCGATCCGAAACCTACACCAGCCGAAGTTGCACGCACTGTCATCGGAGCGATTGAGCGAGCCTTCATTAATAATGGCTTGGAACTGGCGGCGTTTTTACGAGAGGGAGGCTCGGTTGATACTTGCCCACCAATATCTGACGATGTTGATGCGGCGATTATTAAGGCAAATGTGCCTGCCACATACGCTCCAGTGTTGAAGGAAGTGGCAATGCGGCTTCTCCGAAAGGCGTTTTACGAAAGCAGTGAGCAGCAAAGACTTTATCTAGGAAAACTATCTCGTACTTACGCTCTCTTATTTTCACTTCAAGCAGATGCCAAGACCGTTGAATATTTTCAGCATATGTCGGCGGAGTTTCATCTACTGGTTGGTACGGACATTTTGATTCGAGCCCTCTCTGAGCAATACCTCCCCGAGAAAGATCGGATGACTTGCAACTTGCTGAAGATCCTTCGCAGTGCTGGGGCGACTCTTTATCTGTGTGATCCCGTTGTAGAAGAGGTTCATCGCCATTTGGAAAAGTCGGATTGGGAGTTCATAAACTATTGCGAGCACCAGGAACGATTTATTGATGCCGATATTGCGAGACACATAAACAAGATTCTTATTCGGGCCTATTTTTATGTAAAGCTGCTTCCAAGCGAAGGTGTGCGACCACCGGCTGGATGGCGCTCTTTCGTCGGGCAATTCTGCAATTATGAGTCGTTGCACCAGAACCCAAAAGGCAAGCGTGAACTTCAGCAGTACTTGGTTCAGCGATTTGGTCTTGAAGTGTTTACTGACGAGGACCTCGATAGCATGGTCAATGCAGAGGAAGCGCGGAAGCTCGCTGAGCAACTCAAGCCATTCAAGAGAGAGAGAGGGCAGGAGGTTTTGGCGTTAAATGATGCGCGGATGATTTTGGCCGTGTACGGGTTTAGGCGTAGACGTAAAGAGGAATACAAAGGTAGTGCCTACGGCTTTTCGACCTGGTGGCTTACACATGAAACACGTGTGCAGTTGGCCACCGCCGATTTGGTTAAGGAAAGGGGTGCGAAGTATATTCTCCGTCCCGATTTCGTGCTCAATTTCATATCCCTGTCTCCCACGACGGAGCAGGTTAGAAAGTCCTACGAGAGCATCATGCCAACATTGCTGGGGGTCCAGCTTTCAAATCGCATGCGTGAGGAAGTATTCCATGACGTGATGCGACGAGTGGATGACGCGCTTGCCATCGATGATGCTAGAGCGCGGGTAATGATGGGGCAACTGTCGAATCGTTAAAAGGGTGACTCTTTCAAGCAGTATGAGGTGGATTGGAAACGTGGCGCAATCTGAGAAAGGAGGGGTTATGCGTTGCAGACGCATATCGCTGATGTCTTTCAATCTTGGCGGTGGTCGAGTAAGTCGAGCACCGGCAGGCCGTCGCGGCGCGGGTGGTCTTGAAGTTGCGGTGAGTTAGGAATACTGAAATGGAGGTCCTATGCAGCATAGAAGTCGGTGGATTGTGACAGGTGCGCCTGAATTGCTCGCCCATGGAGTTTTCTCGTGATCGAAAAAATCGGTCACGTGAAGAATCCTCTCACAGTGATCGCTATGTTTGCCGGTATTGCAGAGGTAAGCGGGACGGTGGTTCTGCCGTTCCTCGACAAAGAAATTCAACGTATTTTTGTTTGGTTTTTGATGGGGTTTCCGTCTCTTCTGGTGCTGCTTTTCTTTATCACTTTGATGGCGAAGCACTATGTTCTTTACGCACCATCTGATTTTCGCGACGACAAACTGTTCGCAGATCTCTTCGTTCGCAGCTCCGGTGCTGACCGCGTTCAGAAGATTGAGGCAGAGGTAGACCTGGAGACGGCCGATGCTTCGACCAGCCAAGACGCTTCTGGATCGATTTCGGCGAAGGATATTTTCACGCGTAATGTTCGTGCAACTTATCTTCTAGCTGAAGAGCTGGTCTTGGCGAAGTTGAGCAAGGAAATGGGGGTGCAATTGGATCGAGGTGTAAGTCCTCGCGGACAACGGAATGTTGTGTTCGATGCCGTGGCGCTTGCTGGTGGGCGAACCCTTGTGATTGACGTAAAGTTCACGCGTCGGGGCGAATTGCCTGTGTCAATTCGTAGCCCCAATGTTTGATAAAGTGGCGACCTTCGTTTCCACACTTCCAAGTGCTCTGCAGCAGAGTTTTCAATTCATTTTTGCAGTTGCGTTTGAGGGGCTAACTCCCGAACGTGTCGAGCGACTGAGGACGAACGTTTCTAGGGTGGCAGCAGAGTATTCGTTCAATACACGCGTTGAGATGTATAGCCTTTCGGATTTGGAGAGGGAGTTTTATGTAAAGTAATTTGGATTGATGGGCGACCTTGCCACACTCCTATTAGTGTTTAATTCGCGACTTTCGAGTATAGTGAGGGGCTCGATGGGGATAGAGATATGGGTCACCAGTTATGAGGGTTACCTAGAAGCTTTCCTAGAAGCTTGGTCTAAGTCGAATCCTGAGATTCAACAAATTAGCCTTGAAAATCAGGTAGTTAAGTCCGGTGCGGGGTGGAGCAGTCTGGCAGCTCGTCGGGCTCATAACCCGAAGGTCGTAGGTTCAAATCCTACCCCCGCTACCAATTCACTCGTAATTATCTGATCCAAAAGACATTTTCTTTCTCTGTTGGTCGCGCCCACTGCCAGTACTTCCGTTTCGAGCTTTTGACTGCCATGCGACTGGATTACTGGGCGTTCTAAAAGATGTGGTCCGCTAAAGGCATTTTCCCGAGCTACCCCTCACAAAATGCTTGTCGCATTCCTTATCGACAGGGTGCGCTGTCCGCTCCTCGCATTCAGCCATTCACTCCCGAATAGCCCTCGCTGGTCGGAAACTCGTCGCGGCATGTCCATGCCGCTCCTAGATTGCTTTCTTCGATGCCGCGAGCCGGGAGATCGTGTGTGAGAGAGCATTCATCCCGGCCCCGATTATACTCGCCAGGCCGCTCTTCAATACCGAGGAGGCCAACTTGAGTCTTGTCGCGACGCTGTCCCGGCCGCTCGTGCCGCACCTTTGGTCCAGCAGAGTGCGCGCAGCGTTTGATGGGCTGGGTCTGCTGGCGGCCGTGCTGCTGCTGATGATCCTCTTGCTCATCGTCAATGAGGGTCCAGACTTCAAGGACTTCACTTCTCTATCGCTGCCGTCGATCCTGTTGAC
Organism: uncultured Gammaproteobacteria bacterium; assembly: GCA_963721095.1. Lineage (GTDB taxonomy): Bacteria > Pseudomonadota > Gammaproteobacteria > Steroidobacterales > Steroidobacteraceae > Bog-1198. Next base: position 323,399 of record CAVRHU010000010.1, read on the forward strand.
TGCATCAAGACTGGTGGCACAGCAATTCTCGACACTTGCGGAGATATTAGTCCCGCCACTGCCATTGGCAGTACTGGCGTTGAACCTCGCTCCGAGTAGCGGACCACGTCGAATCGTATGGGTGATGGCAATTGCGGTGGGGGGGTTTGGGGTTGTGGTTGGGGGTGTGGGGGGGTTGGGGGGGGGGTGGGGGTGTGGGGTGGGGGGGGGTGGGGGTGGGGTGTGGTGAGGTGGGGGGGTGGAGATTGCGGGTATTGGCGGCCGTTGGTTGGCGACGGAGGGATATTCGCAGCTACGCGAGAGATCGGCGAGCTGACGGGAGAGGGATTTTTTGTCGTGCGCTGGGATTTCCGGGAGCGGCAGCGTGTTAGGGGCAGTGAGGTGAGCGTGAGCGCCAGGGGCTGTGGTGTGTCCGAGCGAGCGTGTCTACGGCGCGGCGGTACGGCGTGGGATTTGAGCTGATGCGCCGGATCGACGAGTGCGCTTGGAGGCGCCGTTCTACGGGGCGCGCAATCGCAGCTGAGTTGCACGTGAGGGGCTGAGGTCGGTCGCCGGCACGTGAGCAGCCTGATGCGACAGAGGGGATCGAGGCGTTGTACCGCAGCCGCGCACGAGCACTCGGGTGCGGGGCGACGATCTACCCGTACTTGCTCGGCAACCTGGTGATCGATCGGCCCATCAGGTTTGGAGCGCGGATTTGACCTATTTGCCGATGGCTCACGGGTTCATGTACTTGATGGCATTCTGGATGTAGCGAGCCGCAAGTCTTGGCGTGGCGGTTGTCGAACACGATGACGGTGCATTTTTGTGTCGAAGCGCTCGAGGAGGCCATGGCCAAGTACGGCAAGCCGGAGATTTTCATACCGACCAAGGATCGCATTCACGAGCGAGGACTGGATCACGCCGCTGAAGGCCGCCGGCGTCGCGATCAGCATGGACGGCAAGGGTCGATGGATCGACAACGTATTTATCGAGCGCCTGTGGCGCAGTGCCAGGTCGAGGAGGTCTACCTGAGGGCGTATGCGAACGGGACTGAGGCGCGTGGTCGCTGAAAATCTATTTCCGCTTCTACAATGAACGGCGCCTTCATGAGAATCTCAATTACGCGACGCCTGACGAGATGTATTACGCCAACCTCGCCGCATCGATGCCGGCGGCCGCGTGACAGCAATGACCGACAACTCGTCACAACCGGATTCCGGGATGCCTGGGTAGCGGGCATCTCAAGAAATCGGCTCCTGGAGCTTTTACGGCGGTCGGATTTGTCAGCCGAAGAAAAAAGGAGCTTCGCCGCTGAACGCGCAGACGCGCCTGTTCAAGACCATTGACGAAGAACCAAGATGAAGAGACGATCACTATCAACCGTCCAGGCAGATCCACTTATCCTGAAGAGAAATCTGCAAAAGGGAGACTGTATGCGGCTGCTTGTTCCGGGCTTTGTAGATGGGTAGCCGGCGAGTGGGGGCAGATCTGGCTGTGTGCGTTGCCGATTTTCCTGCTGGCGGTATTCGAATTTCGATCGCGCGCTGCCAAAAGCGCGAGCGATTTAATGCGCAGGCATATCGATGCCGCCGCCATGGATGCCGAGCTGACCCGGGCGCGACTGCAAATGCTGTGCGCCCAGATTGAGCCTCATTTCCTGTTCAACACGCTCGCTAACGTGCGTACCATTGCACACGACGACCAAATCGCCGCAGCAGAGGCCATTGGCCACCTGATCCGCTACCTGGAGGCAGCCCTGCCCAATCTGCGTTCACAGGAATGCCTGCTGTCGGAAGAGCGGAAGCTGATCGACGCTTACCTATCGATTCATCAGATGCGCATGGGGTTGCGACTGGATTACAGTATTGACATACCGGACTCGCTCGCAGAAGTTCGCGTGCCGTCCATGATGCTGATTACTCTGATCGAAAACGCAATCAAGCACGGCATCAGTCCGTTGAGTCGGGGCGGTCAGGTCGAGGTTCGAGCGCGTGCGATCGGCCCGACGATCGAATTGTCCGTATCCGACTCGGGCCGAGGTGTTAGTCCTGGTGTCGAAAGTGGATCAGGGACGGGACTGGCCAACATTCGGGCGCGGCTGAATCTTCAATATGGGAGTGCGGCGCACCTGACCCTGGCACGGCGCGCTGAATGCGGCACCACAGCGGTCATTTTGTTGCCGCGAGACGCCGGATCACTGGGGCAGGGCGGCTGATGTCGCGCACTTCCTTCACCGCGGCGATGATTTCTGAGCTGACCTGGCGGAAAATGATCGCGATGCAAGGGTTCGTGATGTTGTTTGCGGCGTATCGCTTTTTTCCAGTAATGCCGCCGCCGGGCGCAGCGGTTGTCGGCGAAGTCATGGGAATCAATGTGCTTATCGCGACACTGTTTGCTAATGAGGCGGTGAACCGCGGCACCCGGCCGCTGACCGTTTATCCCGCGTCGCTTCTTTGCGCGGCAATCCTCACCGGTATTGCGCAATGGTATCTGCGCGCGCCTTTGCATCTTTTGTTGTTGACCGACGATCTCGACCCTAAAGCGTCGCATATAAAGTACGGACACATGGTCTTGATTGCATTAGATACCGTCCTGTTTGGATCATGCGTGATGCTGGTGTATGTGAGTCGACTGCGCGAGCTCGCATGCGTCCAGTTGGCGCGCGATGCGGAGCTGTTGCGGGCGCAGACGGAGCGTGAGCTCAACCGCTCGAAGTTTGCCGCGATGCAGATGCGCCTCGACCCCGAGCATATCGTGCATCAGCTGCGCCATCTGCGGTATCTGTATCAGAGCGGGAAGGCGGAAGCCGAACAGGAGTTGGATGTGCTGGTGCGGGAGCTGCGCACGCGAACTCATGCTGTGGCTGCGCCGGGGATGTCACAGGCGGCTGGGCAGTGAGGGCTGTCACCGCGCTTATCGCCGAGGATGAGCCCCTGCTGCGGGCTGAGCTCAAGGAGTTGCTCAGCGCGGAGTGGCCGGAGCTGGTGATTTGCGCAGAGACCGCGGATGGTGTCGCGACCTTGGAGGCGCTGGAGCGCTTCTCGCCGGAGGTTTTGTTCTTGGATATTCAGATGCCGGAGATGAGCGGTTTAGAGGTTGCGCAGCACGCGAGTGGTCGCGCGCACGTTGTGTTCATCACGGCGTATGACCGGTACGCGGTGAAGGCGTTCGAACGCGGCGCGCTGGACTATCTACAAAAGCCGATCTCGGCGGAACGCCTGAGATTGACTGTGGCTCGCGTGAAAGAGCGCCTGCGCATGCCACCGGCGGATCTGCACGGAGTTGCCGAGCTGCTGCGTAGTCTCGCTCCACTTGAGACAGAGTATCTGCGCTGGTTAACCGTGCCATGTGGGGAGGAACTGCGGCTGGTGACTGCCGAGGATATTTGCTATCTGCGCGCCGAAAATAAGTACACGACTGTCGTCACGGCCGATGCGGAATTTCTGCTCAACTCCACGCTCAAACAGATGCGCGAGAAGCTTAATCCGCAGCTGTTTTGGCAGACGCATCGCAGTTTCGTGGTAAACGTTGGGGCCATTCAGGCGGTGCACCGCAGCTTCCGCGGCGGAATGGAGATCAGGCTCAAGAAACGCAGTGAACTACTGCCGGTGAGTGCGGCTCATGCGCACCTGTTCAAGCACCTATAGTTGCATTGGTTTCGATAGGCATGCGCCATGTCATGCGCCAATAGCCCTTCCGCCTCCATAGGCGGCACCTCAAATTCCGCCCTTCACTCCGAAAAATCGTTCGTTGGTCGGAATTTCGTGGCGGTTTTGCTCCTGAGTTCAGAGAATCGCTGCGTCGATCGGGGCCAGCTCTAATTTCTGGAGGTCACGATGAAATCGACAGGCTTCTTCCTGAAACTAACAAGAGGAAAAACAGATGAAGATATCGTTACGTCCTATGTTCGCCGCGCTCGCGCTGAGCGCCGTTAGCCTATCGACGATAGATAACGCGCACGCCGCGTGCGGTTCTGCACCGCACGCGCTCAAACCCGTTGCCTGGGACTCTGCGGCGCAAACGTCCTTCGCGTTGCGGCCGGCCGTTTATCACCCGGGGAGTGATGAAGGCCGATTCGTGCTTGCAAGCGATGATTGGGATCGGCACGACGAGCCCTCAATCGTCGGTATGTGGCGCTTTGAACTGCTCGCCCCCAATGGCGCCTTGGTGGACGACGGCTACGCTCAGTGGCATTCGGACGGCACGGAAATACAGAATTCCGGCGTACATGCCCCGCCGACCAGCAATTTCTGCCTCGGCATCTGGGAAAAGGTCGCAAGTCGGACCTATAAGCTCAATCACTTTCCGCTCGGCTGGGATGCCACCGGACAGGCATCTGCCGCTGAGATTCAGCTGACTGAGACGGTGAAGCTTACGGACGATGACCATATGACGGGTACCTTCACTCTCAAAGTCTATCTGTGGGACAGCACCAAAGGCCTCGATGTATCAGGACCGCCAGTCCAAACAGTCACCGGTACCGTGACAGCGCAGCGGGTCACCATCAATTCCGTCGTACCGGGCGCGCAATAGAACCAGGGTAGCGGTTTGTGAGGGCGCTTCGCCTTGGCGGAAATCCACGGCAGTCGGCCAACGTCGTCCGCCCCACCCCCGGGGCGGATGGCGTTTTTCAAGCGCATCGACCTTGCCGACCCTCGCCGGCGCGGTCACTTTGCGCGCTGTGCATCTCCGCGTTCAGCACCCGCTCAGCAAAAGCCTTTTTAAGTTCACCGAGCAATCCGTCCGAAGAAACATCGTCTTCGGATCTCTATCCTTTAGCAACTCATCCAAAATCTCTTTCTTGGTGTGTCACGAACACGGAGACGAGTCCGTGGTGCTGTGCGGAAGATGGGAGTAGGTCTCCCGGAGTCGGCCTGCAGGGGCTGGCTTCAAACCACCGCGTGCTGCTGCGCTCAAAAGGCGTGGTCGTGAGCAATGCGGCGAAAGGCGACCGGCAAGGTCGTCAGGTAGGTATCGAGAAGGTGAGCGCAAGCGAACCGCTGATTACTCATCGAAAGGATCTAGACGCTGTCGAAACCGGGGGCGCAAGAAACTCCCGGGATAAGTCTGAGAGCGACGTGCTTACTGCTCAGACGGCAGCCGGTGTATAGGCGGCACGAGCTCGATATAGGCTTCGGCACGGACCGTGAGAACCTGATCTTTGCTGCGAAGGAAAATGACAAGTGGTTGACACCGCGAGGAAGAATACCGATGCAGGGATCAGGTGCCTGCGAGTTGATCGCGGTGGCTCGTGGATGTTTCCGGCGTGGCTGTTGCGACCAGCCACCCGAGAACGCAATCCTGCCGGCTATCGCGACGCGATCATGGGATTCCGCGTCGCAAGGACGTTTCCTTGAAACTGCAGGTGAGCCACGACGCCTTACGACCGAACGCCTGACCAAAATCCGCCATCACGTCCGGTCGTGAATGTCGGCTTGCCTAATTTCAAGAATGTATATACTATGGCTATACGTCGTATTGACTCTTATGAGGCCATTATGTCCGGACAATCCGTTTTGAAATGGGGCAACAGCCTTGCTTTTCGGATTCCTTCCGCGATTGCGAAGCAGATGGACTTGAGCGAAGGCGAGCACGTCGAATTTCATTTTGACGGTGCAAAGCTCATCATCGAAAAGGCCGAAGAAGTCACTCCCTTCACTCATCGCGATCTGGTCACGGCATTGAAGCGGGCCAAGCGACAGCGCTTGGGCGACATCGATTTCGGTGCGCCGCGCGGCAAGGAAGTGTTTTAAGGCGAACCGATGGCCATCGCCCCGGGTGACATTCTGGAGATCGATGCGGAGGCCGCAGTTGGTCATGAGCAACAAGGGCGACGTCCCGCGCTGGTCGTGTCGGTTGAACCCCTGCAAAGCACCTTAGGCCTTGCCATGGTCTGCGCCATCACGACCCATGGGGGCCGCGCTCAAGGCGCGCGCAATGACCTCGAAGTTCTGATTCCACCGGGGCTTGCCGTCCAAGGCGTCGTGCTGCCTCACCAAATGCGCACCATCGATTGCAAGGCGCGTAACGCCAAGAAACTTTGCAGCGTGCCGCGGGCCACGCTTCAAGCAACGCGCTCACGCTTGAAGACCCTCCTGGGGCTTTAGCGCGTGGCCCGGGGGAAACTGATTGGCATTGATATAGACAGGGAAAGTCAACATGAAGATTCTCGCGAAGATGATTCTGGCGGTGGCCTTGGTTGCACCGTTGGTAGTCCATGCAGACGCGCCACCGCCCGCGCCGAGCGAATCGCAACTTGTCGAGCACGGCTCTTACATCAACAAAGACGGAGTACGGGTTCACTCGCCTGCGCACACTAAGAACGGTCAACAGCCGGCGGGTGCTTCAGCGCAGTGTCGTGACCGGAGTTACAGTTTCAGCAGACACCACCAAGGTACGTGTTCGCATCATGGTGGCGTGTCGCGCTGGTTCAACTGAGCGCGTTCTTCAAATTGAGAGCTCTGCTCGAGAAATATTCATTGCACGGCGGGCCCCAGTGAAATTCATCCGTCGCCTTAAGAAGAACCGAGCTATCAAGAGCTACATGAAAAGACTTCCGGAGCTGCTCGGCAAAGACTACGGGCGTTCCGCACACTACAGGCCATTGCAGATCAAGCGAACAATCGAGCGTGCGGGCTTGGATCCTATTTATTCTTTCTACGCCATAGCAATGTTCTCTTGTCGCGATGACTTTATTCAATTTGATACTGACATTGGTGAGACCTGCGACTACGACGCAATGCGCGCAGAGATTGCGCACAATCACTTTTCAGGTGATCTGAACTTTGATGTAGGCGATATTGTGAATTTGTATTCCGAGCACGGGGTCGGATGCTTCGCACCCGGGCTCTCATGATTCTGGCAGTGGGCATGGGCACAGCGGACATTGAGAGGCGGGTTGCAGACTAACTCCGCCCGGCGAGCCACTGGAATGAATGGCTCTTACCGGGCGTTCTAACTGGGTCCATTCCGGACACATGGTTAACTTGGTCTCAAGCGATCATCGAAACAACGATTTTTTCCGCTTGGCGATCCAGCGTGTTTGCGTGGGAAGTCACGCGTTATCCAAAAAATCTAGAAGGGGCTGACAGTCGCCAGCGTCTGCCGCCTGGAGTGCAGCGATGTAGCGCGCGCGCAGGTCGTTTGCAGCTACCAGCGAGCCGCGGCCCCATTCGAATCGCTGTCCCGCAAGTTCAGTGAGAAGCAAATCCGCCATAAGGCGGGCGTGTCGACCGTTACCGTTCGGGAACACATGAATGGCGACGAGGCGATGATGGTAGCGGGCAGCAATCTCGACAGGCGAGTAGGCTTGATGCTCAATCTGCGCGCGAACGTCGCCGAGCATTTGGCGCAGCCGCACCGGAATTTCGAACCAGGACACGCCAATATTCTTGTCCGTGCGGCGCGATTTTCCCGCCCATTTCCAAGTCTGATTGAACATGCGGCCATGCACGACATGAATGAAGCGCTCATCCAGTGGGTCGCCGCGGCGTCGCGCGAACAACCATGCGGTCGCCTCGAGAATGTTTGATTCCTCGTACTCGTTGAGCTCACGCTGCAATGTGAGATGAGCGGGGATAAGCCCTTTGGCCTCGTCCAGGTCAATGGGCGTGGCGCCGGGCGCATACTCAAATCTCATTGCCACAGTCGCGAGCGTTTGCCTTCCATGAGCTTCCTACGCAGCTCTGCAATCTCGCGCTCCAAGTGCTCCTGACCAGTTGACTGATCTTCCAGTGCCATGGAATGTTTCACGCGCGAGACCTCGTCGCGCGCGATTCGCTCAGCCCGCCCCTCCACCACTTCCTGAAGCGGACGTTTGGGTACCAGGGCATAGGTCAACTCGCAGCCGAGCGCCGCGGCGTATCGTTGCAACGTCGAGAGGGTGATATCGCCTTTGGCTTCGCTCCGCTCGGCGTCCACGACCGCGGCTTGAGTGACCCCCACGGCCTTGGCCAGCTGGCGCGTGGTCATGCCCAATGCCTGTCGTACCGCGCGAAGCCAGCCGCCGCTCGGCCGGGAGCGCGGCAGAGAGCGCCAAGGGCTGAGCGTCTTATCTAACTGCTGTAAGGGCAAGGAACGTAGCATGGCATTTCCGAGTAGCTATAACTTCTCAATATTACTATAAATGAGTAGTTATACCATGTCAATAAACTGAAAAATTAAGAGCTATAGCCTGTCATCCCGGCCCTAGCGGGGAAGGGACCAAATCTTCAGAGTGCGGCCTTTACCCGCTATATCGTCAATCAGCCACGCACGTACGGTTTGGATCTGAGTTACAAGTTCGGGCACTGAAGGGCTCGGTAGCGGGTGCTTTGGGCGGAACGGGTCGCGGGAATGCGACCCGTTCTGAGTGCGTGCGCGCAGTGCAGGTTTCCGTTGCATTAACGGGTGAGGTTGTACAATTCCGGCGTTCACGAGACGCCTAATGAAAGCCTCACCGATGCGACACTGGCTGACTGTGCACGCGGGCCGCACAGTCGTAGAGGCGCGCCGCGCGATGGCGACATAATGCGGACACCGGCACGGACATAATTATCCGCAATCTCTCTCGACGGTGAACCAGCGCTCGAAACACCTCGGTCAGGGCGCTGGGCGCATCACACATTGACTGTAGGGTTTATCCCTACAATTTTCGCGCCTGCAATGAAGCAGGTTGTCGCGGAGTCAATGAATGCTCCTCCTACGTGCCACGCGTTTTGCGCGCGCGCTTTTTGCTGCAGGTTTGCGGGCGGTCGCGCTTGCGCCGCTGTGCGTCGTGACGTTGGTCGCCGGATGTCACTCCTCGTCCGGATCCTTCTCGCCCCCGACCGCGCAACTCACCGCTATTGCCGTGGGACCACCGGACAGCAGCATTGCGATGGGCTTGTCGAGTCAGTTCACGGCGACGGGTCTCTATTCGGATGGCTCGAAGCAGGACCTCTCGTCCCAAGTAACGTGGAGTTCTGCGAATGCGGCCGCTGCTTGGATCAGCAACACCGGCCTTGCGACGACGGCCGGCCCCGGATCAACCATGATCACCGCGAAGATGGGGAGGATGATCGGTTCGACCAGCCTCAACGTGACCGCGGCGAGTTTGGTCGTGATCGATTTGACACCCACAAATGCCAGTCTGGCCAATGGCCTCGGCAATCGCTTCGTCGCGACCGGCGTTTACACGGACAATTCGGTGCACGACATCACGGCTGCGGTAACGTGGAACTCCTCCAATAATACCGTTGCTTCGATCAGCAACACGCCGGGCTCGAGCGGCGCGACCACGACCAGCAGCCCAGGTACGACGAGGATCTCGGCGACTCTCGGCGCCGTGTCGGCATCCACGGCTCTGACCGTAACCTCAGCGACCCTGGTGTCCATCCAGGTTACGCCGACGAATCCGAGCATCGCCAACGGTTTGAGACAGGCCCTGCACGCGACCGGTATCTATACCGATCAATCGGCGCATGACCTGACGAATTCAGTGACTTGGAGTTCTTCGGCCGCCGGCGTGGCAACGGTCAGCAATATGGCCGGATCGAATGGATCGGCCACGACGGTGAGCCCGGGTTCAACCACCATCACGGCGACTTTGGGAGGAGTGAGCGGATCGACGAACTTGACGGTGACGGCCGCGACTCTGGTGTCCCTCGGCGTCACGCCGCCGAATCCCACCATCGCCAAGGGCCTGCAATCTCAGTTCACCGCGATCGGCACTTACACCGATAACTCCATGCAAAACCTGACTGCGCTGGTGCAATGGAGCAGTTCCGATCCCGCCGTGGCGACGGTGAGTAATGCGCTGGGCTATGACGGACTTGGCGTCGGACTGAATCCTGGCTCGACGACCATCACGGCCAACTTGGGCGGCGCGTCCGCGTCCACTGTTTTGACAGTCACTCCCGCGGCCTTGGTATCGATCGGGGTGACTCCTGCGAACCCGAGTATCGCAGACGGACTCACCCGCCAATTCATGGCGACTGGGATTTATACCGATAACTCGACGCAGGACCTCACAGCCTCGGTTGCGTGGACATCTTCCGATCCCACCGTTGCGTCGGTCAGCAACGCGTCCGTATCCCACGGCCTTGCCACGGGCGTGAGCCCGGGATCGGTGATGATTTCGGCTGCCAGCGGCAGCGTTTCCGGATCGATGAGCTTGACGGTTACACCCGCGGTACTCGTGTCCATCGCGCTGATACCGGCAACTCCCAGCATCGCCAATGGCACCCAACAGCAATTCACCGCCAGCGGAACCTATACCGACGCCTCGACGCACGACGTGACGACAGCCGTCACATGGAGTTCGTCGGACGTCACCGTAGCCTCGATCAGCAATGCAGCCGGCTCTAGCGGACTCGCCACGTCGCTCAGTCAGGGTTCGATTACGATCAGTGCGGCGCTCGGAACGATCACCGGTGCTACCAGCTTGACGGTCACGCCCGCGGCACTGGTTTCGATCGCTGTAATACCGGCGAATCCAAGTATCCCGAATGGCACCGGACAACAGTTCGCCGCCACCGGAACTTATACGGATAACTCGACACAGCCTCTGACGGCTTCAGTGAGCTGGAGCAGTTCCGACGCGACGGTCGCCACCATCAGCAACGCACCCGGTTCCAATGGCTTGGCCAGCTCCGTCGGTCAGGGAACGGTGACGATTACCGCAGCGGCGGGCACGATCTCGGGATCGACCGGCTTGACGATCACCGCCGCCACGCTGGTGTCGATCGCGATCACCCCGATCAGTCCCAGCATTACCGATGGAACGACCCAACAATTCACGGCAACCGGCACCTACACCGATAACTCGACGCAGAACCTGACTGCGTCCGTGACGTGGGCGTCGTCCAACACCGCGACCGCTTCGATCAGTAATGCGGCGGGATCGAGCGGGCTTGCAACCGCTGCAGGCGTCGGCACAACCTCGATCAGCGCGACGTTGGGTGCGGTGACAGCGCCGGTCGCGACATTGACCGCGACCGCGGTGCCGGAATATGCCTATGCCTCGAATCAATCCGACAACACTGTGTCGGAGTACACGGTCGGCGCGGGCGGCGTGCTGAGCTTGATCGGAACCCAAACAACCGGCGTCGAACCCAACGCCATCGGCGTGGTCCCATCGGGCCGCTATCTCTACGTTGCGAACTGGAGCGACAATACACTGTCGGAATATGCGGTTGGCAGCGACGGCACGCTCACGGCGATCGGCACGGTGGTCACCGGGGTCAATCCCGCATCCATCATTGTGGACCCAACCAGCACCTACGTGTATGTGGCGAACCTGGGCAGCAATTCAGTCTCGGAATACGCGATCGGCTCCGGCGGCGCGCTCACGAGCATTGGCACCATCGCGGCGGGAAGCGGACCTGCGTGCATTGCCGTCGATCCCACGGGCCACTTTGTCTACACGGCGAATCAAAATAGCAACGACGTCTCACAATTCGCCATCGGCAGCGGTGGCGCGCTCAGCTCCGCGGGGACAGTGCCAGCGGGAAGCTTGCCGCAATCGGTCGCCATTGATGCGACCGGCCGCTATGCCTACGTCGCAAACTACAACGATGGCACCGTCTCGCAGTACTCGATCGGCGCGGGCGGCGCGCTCAGCTCGATCGGCACCATTGCGGCGGGGAGCTTGCCCGAGTCGCTCGTGATCGATCCCACCGGCCACTACGTGTATGCCGTCAATCATGGTGGCAATACGGTGTCGGAATATCAAATTGGAACCGGCGGCGCGCTGAGTGCCATTGGCACCGTGGCGGCCGGAAGCGGCCCGTGGTACATCACCGTGGACGCCTCAGGCCAATATGTTTATGTCGCGAATTTCAACGACAGCACCGTCTCGCAGTACGGCCTCGGCACGGGCGGCGCGCTCACGTTCATCGGCACAGTGGCAACCGGGAGCGGTCCCAACGCCGTCGACACCGGCTTCTGACCGAACGGCACGCTATCCGCTTGCCGGCTCGAGGCGCAGCACATGTCCGTCGTCCTCGTCGGTGCAGACATAAAGATAGCCGTCCGACGGTGCGCGCACGTCGCGAATACGCCAGTTTAGATCGTTCAGCAATTGCTCTTGATCGACGACGTTGCCGTGCTCATCCAGATGAACACGGCGCAAATGCCTGAAGGCCAAGGCTCCGACAAAAAGATCGCCGCGCCACGCGGGAAACTTGTCGCCGTAATACATTGCGAGACCCGACGGCGCGATCGACGGCGTCCAATAGATCACCGGCTGCTCGAGCCCCGCGCGCTGGGTATAGGGGGATACATAGGCGCCGGAATAGTCCATGCCGTACGTGATCACGGGCCAGCCGTAGTTTCGATGCGCCACGATGATGTTGAGCTCATCGCCGCCGCGCGGACCGTGTTCCGTTTCGTAAAGCCGGCCGCTGTGTGAATCGAAGAACAAACCCTGCTCGTTGCGATGTCCCCAGGTATAGATTTCCGGACGGACCGAAGCCTGTCCAATGTAGGGATTGTCCTGCGGCACGCTGCCGTCTTCGTTCAACCGGACGATCTTCCCGAGATCGGAGGACAGATCCTGCGCCTTTTCGCGATACTCGAAACCTTCGCCGATGGTCAACGCGAACGTACCGTCGGAGAGGAACGCCAAGCGTCCGCCGTAGTGGTTGTCCGTGTCCTTCAAAGGCATGGCTTTGAAGATCACGCGCAAATCTTGCAGCGTGCTGCCGTCGAAGCGGGCACGCGCCACTTGTGTCCCATTGGCTGCCTTTGTTCCCGCGGCGTAGGTGAGGTAAACGATATTGTTCCGTGCGAAATTCGGATGCAAAACGATATCGAACAGTCCCGCCTGGCTACCGGTGTGCACCGCAGGAACTCCATGGATCGGTTCGGCCTGCAACGCGCCGTTCTTGATCAGTCGTAATCGGCCCACGCGCTCGGTCACCAGCATCGAACCGTCGGGTAAAAATGCCATCGACCAGGGGTGATCCAGTCCCTTCGCGATCTCGGTGATCTTATAACCCGTCTTGATCAGTTTGGCCGGCTGTGGCGGAGGCGGCAGTCCGCGCGCGGGCTCGGGCGCATCGCCGGCGACCGCCGCCGAACAAATCGCCGCGGCGACGATGAGCATTGACAGGCGCGTGCCAATCCCCTGAATGGAACAATGATCCGTTATGATAGACACCCCAGTTGCTTTGGACTCGCAATGACACAGTCGTGGAAACAACGAATGCTACGCCGGGTTATCGCGTTTGTCGTTGCCGCCTGTGTGATGGTGCTGTTGGGTTCGGCCGCCTCGGCGTACCTGGTGCAACGGGCATGGTCCGGTGCCGCGGGGCTTGCCGCCGGAACGGCGCCGGCAGCGATTCCATTTGCCGATCGCATCAGCTGGGCGGGGCACGATCTCATCGGCATGATTGTGCCGTACAGCTCCGTGACCGCGATTGCTCTGTTTGTCGCATTTTTGATTGCGGGCGCACTCGCTCGATTCATCGGCTTTCGCATGACCGTGTTCGCCCTCGGCGGTGCATCGGCGCTCTTCGCGTTATTTACGATCTTGAGGATCGTGCTCGGGACCGTGGGTATTTTCGGCGCACGCGGCCCCCTTGGTCTTTTGGCGCAAATGGCTGTCGGTGCAATCGCCGGCATGGTATTCGCCCGGCTCACCGCGCCTCGCAAGGCCTCCATTTCCTTTGCTCATCGAGAGCCCGTGGCTCAGAAGGACTGAAGTATGAGATTTAGCTCGAACCGGATGGCGATGCTTCTAGGCGCGGCCGCGATCATCGCCGGCTCTATGCAAACCGCCGATGCACGCACTGAAAAGCCCGCGCTTCACGCTCAGCATTGGATGGCAGTCACGGGTAAGCCGCTGGCCGCAACGGCGGGTGCCATGATCTTTCAAAAAGGCGGCAACGCGGTGGATGCTGCATGCGCCATGATTGCCGCGACCTCCACCATGTGGGATACGCTCTCCTGGGGCGGGGAGACCCAGGCGCTGATCTATAACCCGAACACGGGCAAAGTCATCGGCATTAACGCGCTCGGCGTCGCTCCCACGGGCGCGACACCGGAGTTCTTTCACAAGAAAGGCATGAACTATCCGCCCGAGTTCGGTCCGCTCGCCGCAGTCACCCCGGGCACCCCGGGCGGGCTCATGACCATGCTGGCAGAGTACGGCACCATGAGCCTCGCCGAAGTGCTGGCGCCCGCAATCCAGATGGCCGATGGCTATCCCATGGAAGCAGAACTGTCCAATACCATCGAGCACTACAAGAACCAGATCGCGCAATGGCCGTATTCCAAACACACCATCCTCATTCACCCCGGTGAGGCGCGCGAGGGTCCGCAGCCCGGCGAAATCTTTCATCAACCGGAACTCGCTGCGACGTTGCGCAAGCTGGTGGAAGCAGAGCACAAGGCCCTGGCGGCCGGCAAAAATCGCAAGGCTGCAATCTATGCCGCGTACGACCGCTTCTATAAGGGGGACATCGCGCAGGAGTTGGTGCGTGGTACGCGCGAGCAGGGCGGCCTGTTCACCATGGAGGACCTGGCCAACTGGAAAGTGCACATCGAGGAGCCCGTGCACACGAACTACAAGGGCATCGAGGTTTACAAGCTCACCACCTGGGTACAAAGCCCGGTGATGCTCCAGACTTTGAACATTCTTGAGAACTTCGACTTGAAAACCATGGGCTATGACAGTGCCCGCTACATCCACACGTTGTATCAAGCCATGAATCTTGCGTACGCCGATCGCGACTTCTATTACGGCGATCCTGCCTTTCCGCCGGAGTCGCCGATTAAAGGTCTTCTGTCGAAGGACTATGCGCGGGATCGCGCCAAGCTGATCCAGTTCGATCACAATGATCCGGACATCCGCCCCGGCGATCCGTACCCTTACCAAGGCGGCACGAATCCATTCACGGCCATCTTGCAGAAGTGGCATAGCAAAATGCCGTCGAACGCCTCCGCCAAAGCGGAGTGGAGCCCGACGGCACTCCTCGAGTTCGACCGCACGTTCCGGCTGGGAACGACGAGCGTCGAGGCCACGGATGAAAAGGGGTGGGCAGTGTCGGTCACGCCGAGCGGCGGCTGGACTCCCGCCGTGATCGCGGGCCACACCGGCGTCGGCTTGAGCCAGCGCATGCAGAGTTTCGTGCTCGATGCATCCGAGAATCCTTACAATGTGCTGGCGCCCGGCAAGCGTCCGCGCGCGACGCTGACGCCGACTCTGGCACTGAAGGACGGCAAGCCGTTCCTCGTGTTCTCGGTCCAGGGCGGCGATACCCAGGACCAAAACCTGCTGCAGTTCTTCTTGAATGTGGTCGAGTTCGGCATGACCCCGCAGGAAGCCACAGAGGCCGCCAACATCACCAGTTATCAGATGCGCGACTCATTCGGGGCACACGAGTCCATTCCCGGCCGCCTGACGGTGAACACCGCGACGCCGCCCTGGGTTCGCGAGCAACTCGTTCGCATGGGCTACAAGCTGGATTTCGTAGAGCGCAGCTCGGGTCCGATCAACGCGATCGAACTCGACCGCGTACACGGAACCATGTGGGGCGGCTCGAGTAACCATGGCGAGGACTACGGCATCGGCTGGTGAGGGAACCACCAGGTCGGCAATCGGGACAGGCCATGCAACGCCGGGGCGCTGGCGTGCTTCATGAAATGCTCTCCGGCTCAGTCAGGTTATTTTTCGCGGGTAAGGTGTTCCATCCTTGTGTGTGAAGCCCTCGTCTGCGCGGCGGAACTGCATGTCGATATCCGAATACTCGACTGCGTCTTTGGGGTTACGGGAACCGACCTCGAGCACAACTGCTTCGTGCGGCGATCGATTTTGCAAGTGATGCCCGTCATTGACTCCCGCTTTGAATCCGGCGCTATCGCCGACGCGCAGGATTTCCTCCCCGGAGTCGGTGATGAGCACCACCTCACCTTCGACGACGAATACAAACTCATCCTCTGCCGAGTGCCAATGGCGCTGACTGGACCAGGTTCCCGAGGGCAGACGCAGCAGATTGACTCCAAAATCAGTCAGGCCCGAAGCGCCCCCCAATCTTTGGCGTGCACGTGCCGCGCACGGCTGGTCGAAAGGCGCCGGGTATCCGGAGCCGACGCTGACGGGCACGGTATTCAAGTCAACTCGCTTCGGCATAGCCTCTCTCCTAGTACTTCCGCGATCATCGGCCGGCACAATCGGCCGGTCAACCGCCTGACGATTGGCGCCGCCGCCCGTCTTTAAACTGGCGGAATCTGTATTTCAGCAAACAGTACTTGAACCGGTCGCGGCAATACGCAAATCGCTAGGTCAATTCGATATGCCATGCTATTTTCGCCGACGGCAGTATCCATGTCCCGTGGGCTGACTGCGGGACTTACTTGAAGGGAAACCAAATAAAATGAACAAGTCTCCAGGGGAAATTCTATTTGCAAGTGTGCTCCTGATCGTCGCGGGGGGGTCCACGCTCGGCGTGAGCGTTGCCCAAGCTGAAACGCCGCCGCCTCAGATTCCCACCTGCGACAAGAAGATCGGTACCTTGGCGGTAACCGAGCCGCAGAACCAGTGGTGGACGGCTCTGAATCTGGAGTCGCCCGCCGCCCTGATCAAGGTCTTCGTCTCGCAGTCCAAATGTTTCACTTTGGTGGACCGTGGAAAGGGTTTGCAAGCAGCGCAGGCCGAACGGCAACTGTCGGCCAGCGGCGAGGAACGCGCCGGTTCGAACATCGGCAAGGGACAGATGAAGGCCGCGGACTACGTCCTCGTGCCGGACATCGCCAATCAAAACCGCAATTCCGGCGGCACCAATGTGGGCGGCATTCTTGGCGGGTTGTTGCCCCACGGCGTGGGTGCGCTGGTCGGCGGTGTGAGCCTGAAGAGCAAAACGGCCGACGTGGTTTTGACGCTGACCGACGTGCGCTCGACCGAACAGGTTGCGCTCGAGCAGGGCCATGCGAAGAAAACCGACTTGGGTTGGGCGGGTGGTGGAGGCGGCGCGTTCTTCGGTGGTTTTGCTGCGGGTGGCGCGAGCGGCTATGCCAACACGGAGATCGGCCAAGTCGTCACCATGGCATACCTCGACGCGTATACCAAAATGGTAACTGAACTGAAGAATTCGGCTCCCGACGCCAAAGCCGACAACGTGCAGCAGGCGGTCAAGATGGCCAAGCCCGGCAAGATGTACGCGGCTTCAAACTTGAAATCCGAAGTGGTGCGAGATCTGGATCCCGGAATGATGCTTTATCCGACCGGCGACAAGATGGGCGTTTGGTGGAAAGTCACCGACGAACTCGGCAACGAAGGCTGGGTGGTATCGACGAATTTCCAGCTAGCCCACTAGCGGTGAGCGGCTGATCCACGGGCGAGGCGGCGCCGAGGCGCCGCTCTTTGCCTTTGCTTGCCGATCGCACGCCCTGTCGCGCGCGCTGCTTTGATTATCGATGACGATCCTCGGCGCACCGGCTCTCTAAGTCGGCAAGCTATTGAAAACAATGCTTATAATTTGGACTCGCTAGGCGTGAGTGCCTGCTGCGATGTCCTGCCGACGGTACCTTGTTTTTTACATTCGCTATCACAAGAGTGAATATTGACTGTATCAGTAGTTAATGTAAGTATCCGGGGCACGCGCCGCCAGAGCGCAAGCAACGCCAAAGGGGAGTCCATGAAGTTCCAAGATTTTTGGTTGAGTGTGTCTGTGGTCGCGCTCAGTTGTTGCGGCAGCGCCGCCGCACAGACGGCCGCGTCCAGTTCGAGCAGCGCTTCCGGCGAGCTCACCGAGGTGGTCGTCACGGCAGAACGCCGCCACACGGATCTTCAGACAACGCCAATCTCCGCGACGGTTATCAGTGGCGCCAATCTCGCCAACCTTGGCGTTACGATGGTCGATGCGCTTCAGTTTGCGACACCCGGCGCGGTGATCGACAACTTTGGCCAGGGTAATGACTTCAACGTTCGCGGCGTCGGCAAAGCCGAACACAACTCTCAGACGACCGTAGGTGTGGTGACGTATCGCGACGGCGTCGCAACCTTCCCCGGATATTTCCAGGGGGAACCCTACTACGACGTTGCCAGTGTCGAAATCCTTCGTGGCCCTCAAGGCACATTCGGCGGCCAAAACGCCACGGGCGGCGCCGTGTTGGTGACCACGAACGATCCGGTCATCGGCGGCGATGTGAGCGGCTACGTGCAAGCTCAGGTCGGTAACTACACCGACTTTGGCCTGCAAGGCGCGGTCAACCTGCCCATCAGCAACACGTTGGCGGCGCGCATCGCGTTCGACAGCGAGACCCGCGACAGCTTATACAATGTCACGGGTCCGAACGGCGGTGCTTACAACGGCAATCCCGGGAAGGTGCGCGTCGGCAGCGCCCGAGTCAGTCTATTGTTCAAGCCCGACGATGCGCTGACGATTTCTCTTAAAACCGATTTCGATTATCTGAATTTCGGCGCATACCCCGCCAGTCCATTCAATTCCACCGAGGATCTTTTCAACATCGGAGTGAACTCGCCGCAACAAGCACTCGACCGGTTTGGACGCACGATCTTGAAAGCGGACTATGTGTTGCCGGATGGCATCACCTTGCGATCCGTGACGGGCTACCAGAAAGGCGACACGCAATATCAGGCCGATTTGGACGGCACCAACGTTGGAAACAGCTATTTTGCAGACAATGTCTGGGAAACGCTCTGGTCCGAGGAGTTCAACGTCATCTCGCCCGACCAAGGTTTTTTCACATGGGTATTCGGCGTCTACGCAGACTACGACAATCTGAATTTCGTTCCCAACTATTACTTCCTGATTGGTACTCCGCCGGGCAACCCGCTGACTGAATACCGCCTACAGGGCACCAATCCGACCTCGGCGGTCGCCGGCTTCGGTCAGCTGAGCTTTCAACTCACGAGCGGCTTGCAGCTGCAAATCGGCGCCCGCTACACCGATGCCAAGACCACCAACCACGTGCAGGTGCTGCAGTACGGCCTGCCGCTGGCTGATGAACAGTCGCAGAAATATACGAACACATCGGGCAAAGTCTCCTTGAACTGGACCGTGGATCCGAATGATTTTCTTTATACATTCGTCTCAACGGGGTTTCGCCCCGGCGGCCTGAATGTCCCGGTGGGTTTGGGCACTCCGGCGGCTTTTAACTCTGAGAAGCTGACGAACTACGAGATTGGTTGGAAGAACACCGCCCTCGAGGGGCATCTGCGCACGCAAATCGACGCCTTCTACTACGACTACAAAAACTTCCAGGTCATCGTCGGCTATCCGCAATTTCCGACATTCGGCTTCGAGCTGAACAATCCAAACCCGACGCACATCTACGGTTTTGAGGCGCAGACTCAGGCGGCGTTCGGCGAGTTCTCTCTCGACGGCGGATTGGCCGTCATGCATAGCTCGCTCGGCCGGTTCTTCGCCACCGACCCTCGCATCGCGTCCTTTACGCCTTGCGATCCGCAGGCCGGACCCACCAGCGCATCCTGCATCGATTTGACCGGACACTCGCAAACCTATGCGCCCAATTTCACGGTCAATCTCGGGGCACAGTACAGGTTCTTGTTGAGTGACCAAGACTCTCTGACCCCGCGTCTGAACGATGGATATGTCGGTCCGCAATGGGCGACGCTATTCGAAAATCCGGCGCTCGGAGACCACCTGTCGGGACGCAACATCGCCGGCGCGCAATTGGCCTGGCAGCATGCGCGCTTCGTGACCACACTGTACGGGACCAATCTCACCAATCAGCACTATGTGGCCGCCCTCAACTCGGGACTCAATTTTGCCGGGTTTCCGCGCCAATATGGCCTGCGATTCCTGACGAGCTTCTAAGGGAGAACCAGCGGCCGCCTTGCTCAAGGCCGGCGGCCGCCGTTTTCACCTGACGTACCCAGTCTGCGTATGCAACCCTATGCACTGACCGTTGATAAGTTTCTCGATCACGCAGCGAAATGGTCGGGTGAGCGAGAGATCGTCACCGCGGAAGCCGGCCGAGCCGTGCTGCGCATCGGTTACGCCGAGCTAAGGGCGCGAAGCAATCATCTGTCGGGCGCTCTAAAAGCGCTTGGACTTCGTAGTGGTGAGCGCGTCGGTACGCTCGGCTGGAACACTCAGCATCATCTGGAAATGTATTACGCGCTCATGGGCAGCGGTGTCGTCTGCCACACGCTCAATCCGCGCGTTACGGTTGCGCATCTGGCCGCCATGATTAACGAGGCCGAAGATCGTGCGCTTGCGCTGGCGTCGAACCTAGCGCCGCTCTGGTCGGAGCTGTCGCCGCTGTGCCCTGGCATTGAACAGGTGATTCTCATGGACGGCGCAGGGCCGCGCGGCGAGGTGTTGGCAGGTCACCGAGCAAGGGTCTGGGGCCACGAGGAGTTGCTCGCGACGCAGGGTGCTGCAACCGACTGGGGCGTCTTCGCTGAAGAGACCCCGGCCGGACTCTGCTACACATCGGGCACCACGGGCGCGCCCAAGGGTGTGCTCTATACGCACCGCTCGAATTATTTGCACACGCTACGCGCCTTGCAGGCAGATGCGATTGCGCTCTCGGGGAGCGATGTGCTTTTGATTGCCGTGCCGATGTTTCATGCCAACGGATGGGGGCTTCCTTTCGCCGCTCCGGCGGTCGGCGCGAAATTGGTTTTGCCGGGCCGTCACACCGATGGCGCCAGCCTGGCCGCGATTATGCGCGGTGAGGCCGTCAGCATTGCGGCAGGTATTCAAACCGTGTGGCTGGGAGTGCTGGATCACCTTGACGCCGTGGACGGCGAGCTGCCTGACTTGAAGCGCGTATTGATCGGCGGAGCGAATTGCCCGGACGCCTTGATTCGAAGAATGGAAAAACGCCTGGGCGCGCGCGTGCAGACCAGCTGGGGCATGACCGAACTCTCGCCCTTGGGAACGGTTGCGCCGCTCGATGCGCCGGTCACAGAGGCGCGAGCTTCCGGCCGGCCGCCCATGGGGTTGGACTTGAAGCTCACCGATGCGAGCGGCGTCGACCTTCCGCACCAGCGCGGTGTGCTCGGCCACCTGAAGGTGAAGGGCGCGAGCGTGATCGACCGCTATTTCAAAGCCGACGCAAGCGCGTTGGACTCGCAGGGTTATTTCGATACCGGCGATCTCGCCAGCATCGATGAGTCGGGCAATATATCCATCAACGGCCGGTCGAAAGACCTGATCAAGTCGGGCGGCGAATGGATAAATCCGGCAGAAATCGAAGACATCGTGGGGACGCATCCAACTGTGGGGCTCGCTGCGGTTATCGCCCGGTCGGATGCGACATGGGGCGAGCGACCCGTTCTGATTGTGGAGTCGCGTCAAGGGACTCCGCTGGACGCCATTGAGCTCCTCGAGTTTCTGCGCGGCAAAATCGCCAGCTGGTGGCTTCCGGATCAGATCCTCGAGATCGATGCCATGCCGCTGGCCGCGACGGGCAAAATAGATAAGAACCAATTGCGCAGTCACTACGCAAATGGGAAACTTAAGTGCCCGTGAAACAATCAGTTAATCGATTTGAGCGTCTGGCGCTGCGCTGCCGAAAAAAGGGCTAGCTAGGTGCCGAAAGCTCCCAAGCGCCAACGGCGCAGCAAAGCGCAACAGCGCGCCGAAAGCTTGGAACAAATCCTCGACGCGGCAGAGTACCTG
Source organism: uncultured Gammaproteobacteria bacterium (assembly GCA_963721095.1). Taxonomy (GTDB): domain Bacteria; phylum Pseudomonadota; class Gammaproteobacteria; order Steroidobacterales; family Steroidobacteraceae; genus Bog-1198. The sequence goes on from CAVRHU010000010.1 coordinate 344,959, forward strand.
TTCTCGAAACGCGGGCTCGACGGAGTCACGCTGCGCGATGTCGCACAACGCGTCGGCATCCATACGACTCTCCTGCATTACTACTTTAAGGACAAGAGCAATTTATTCGAGGCCGTTTTCGCCCGGCGGGCGAGCATCACCAGCAATCGCAGAATCGCGGCGCTCGAGAAATACGAAGCGGAGGCCAAAGACAAGCCGACCGTTGAAGGCGCGTTGCACGCTTTTTTGGACACCGACTTGGACCTCTACTATGAGGGCGGTGAAGGGTGGATGAACTACGGCGCCTTTGGCGCGCGGGTCAGCAACACGCCCGAAGGGGCCGCGCTGATGGATGTGTACTTCGATCCGGTGGTCTTAAAGCTGGTCAGCATTTTGAAGCGCGCTCTGCCCGATTACCCCGCCGAGGATATCTTCTGGGGTTATCACTTCGTGACGGGCGCACTCATGAATACGCTGGCGCGCACCGGACGCATCGATCGCCTCTCTGGCGGGTTGTGCCACTCGGATGATTTTCCCGCCGTCAAGAAACGCATGGCGAACTTCATGGCCGCGGGTTTTCTGACCCTCAGGAATCGCTGATCCTTTGAGTCTGACAGCGCTACCGGCAGTACTCGCCCGCCGCAGATAGCCGCGGCGAAATGATGCCGACATTCCAGTTCCATGCCAGCTCGCCATTCGCCCGCCGCCGGCAGACAGCTTCCTCGTGCAGTGCATACATGCCAGGGTACAAGTTGACGGAAGGGTGCGGCGCATCCGTAAAGTCCATGTAATCGCGCGTCGATCCGAAGGGTAGCCAATCCGGTTGATTGGCAGCGCGCGGCCGGGCATTGCGAACAAAGCTGCTCCAATAGTCGAGCATCGCCGCGGAGAGCGCAGTTTCTTCGCGTGTGGCAGGAATCTTCGGCCAATGCGGCGGAGTTTGCGTCAAAGTGCCGAATACGTAAGGCAGCTCGCTCGCGTGGAAACCCTTGAGGGCCGCTGCGTCGGCGCTGGGATAGCCATGATCAAAGAGATACAGATAGGAGGGCAACGCCAGCGCCGCCTGCTTGGCAACCAAGCGCACCGCCGTCCAGCCATAGAGAGCATCGCGCGTTGTTGCCAGGATGCTCTCGCGCATATTGCTGCTGGGATAGAGCCGCAGGAACTCCTCGGCGAGGTCGCCATACCGCTCGCGGATGATGCGCTCATACTCGGTCGGACTCGCCGGAGCGGGCGGGGCAAGAAATGTCAACGAGCGAATCTCGCCGCTGTTGAAGCCCGCCAAGAGGGGCACGCGGGCTTGTTCGCCTCGATCGAACACATCGACCAGTTGCCGCGGCAACACGTGTCCATCGATCACGCCGAACGGCGCGAAGTAAGCCGCGGCTGCGGCATCGGTCAGCGCCTGCGGATCCATTGCGCGCAGCGCCGCGATGCCGGGCGCGTGAAGCGCGGCGGCGAGATTCGCACCGGCCTGCTCGGCGGCCGGTGCGCCGAAGCGGCTCTGCTTCAGTTCGGGTGTGGAGATCATGTAGGCGCTTTCAGCAATCGCCTTGGAAAAAAGGCCCCGCGCATCGGGTGCAGCCATCAGGTACATCACGCTCAAGCCGCCCGCCGATTCCCCCGCAATAGTGACTTTGGAAGGATCACCCCCGAAAGCGCCGATGTTGCGCTTGATCCATCGCAGCGCTTCGATCTGATCCAGCAGGCCATAGTTGCCCGAGATGCCGAGCGGGGATTCGGCGCTCAAGTCCGGATGGGCCAAAAAACCGAGGACGCCGAGCCGATAGTTGATTGACACGACGATGATGCCGTGAGCGGCGAGCCGCGCACCGTCATAAAGCGCCTCCTTGCTCGAGCCGGTCAGCAGGGCGCCGCCGTGAATCCAGACAAACACCGGCGCACGAAAGGCATCGGCAGGCGCCCAGATATTCAGTGTCAGGCAATCCTCGCTCGTCGGCCTGAGGTCGTTCGCGTAGATGCCGGTATCGCGCGGCGTGGGCTGGGTGCACGCCGGTCCGAACTCCAGTGCCGGTCTGACGCCGGACCACCGCGGCAGGCTCGTCGGCGGTCTCCAGCGCGCCTCGGCCACCGGCGGGGAAGCGTAAGGGATGCCCTTGAAGACGCTCAGCGCGCCGTCGGGCCGTCCTTCGAGAGCGCCCGCAGGAGTGTTCACGATCGGGCCGCGCACCGCGCCGCTGGTGGAGCGCATTGGGTTGCCGAAGTTTGCGCAGGACAGAGGCAACAGCGCAAAACTCGCGAGGAGCGCGCGGCGAGCGCAACCGTGAAGAGGCTGGGGCATTGCCGTTGATGATAGCGAAAGCGCCGCGCCTGATATAGCCCGATTTGAGAACCCTTTCGCGCTCCAATATGGATATTGTCACTTTGGCCAATTTCGGTTTTTCGGCGGTGCTAAGCTAGTTCCATGCCTGTTTATCGCGTCCGCATAAGCACATACATTCGGCAGACCACGGCGCATCTTCCGACCTGCCGCTTCGTTCAATTTGGCGATACCGAAGGCAGACATCCTTCCGGCGATGAGTTGGTTGATCGTGAGGCGGTCGATCCAAAAGCGGTGTTGCTGGATTTTGAAATGCATCAAACCCAGAGTTTGCCGGAGCGTCTGTACAAAGTATGCCGCTGCGCCGGCGGCGCGCTCGACGAGCGCTATTGATTCTCTGATCCGGCGAACCGATTCAGCGAAATAGCCGCGGCGCGAAGTCGTTCAGGTCACGCCGCCAGGTCTGCCACTCGTGCGCAGTGCCGTTCGACTCGAAGAACTCCACATGCACACCCGCCTGGCGCAGGGCGCCGACGGCGCCGCTGATGCTGCTTAGGAACCTTTCGGGTTCGGCCGTGCCCACGCCGACCCAGAGCAGCTTCACACGCTTGTTGAAGGCGTGCGGATCCGCGAACGCGCCGCCATAGGCTGTCTTGGCATCGAACGGCTCCGGAGGTGAATCGATGCTCACATTGCCGGTCATGAGATTGGGAATGATGGGACCGCTGAACGAACCGATATAGGCAAACGAGTCCAAATGCTGAAGTGCGATGAACAGAGTCTGCATGCCGCCCATCGATAGTCCTGCCATCGCTCGATGTTCCCGGTCAGGAATGGTGCGGTAAGAGGTGTCGATCACGGGTATCAGATCCCGCACGACAACATCCTCGAATGCCGTGAAGGCGGCGTGCACGTTCCGCAGCCACGCTCCCGATCCCCCTATGGGCTCCGCTGTTCCCGAGCGCTGCGCATAACCGCAATCCATGACGACGATCATGGGCCGTGCGTTGCCGGCCGCGATGAGGTTGTCGAGGATGAATTGCGCTCTGCCCTGGCGCGTCCACCCCGTCTCGTTCTCGCCCGACCCGTGCTGCAATATGAGCATGGGATAGCGCGTGGCCGGGTGCTCTTCGTATCCCGGCGGCGTATACACAAACGCGCGGCGCCAAGCGCCGGTCGTTTTTGAGAAATACCATTTGGCGCTCACTTCACCATGGGGCACATCGCGAAGGGCATAGAAGTCAGCGCCGCTCTCGGGCACCTCGATTCCGCTGGTTTCCTTGCCGTAACCGAAGAAGGTTTCACTGGCAGGATCATTGACTGCGACGCCGTTGAGCACAAACCAGTAGTAGTGGAATCCCGGAACGCTCGCAGGCGTTGTGACACTCCACGTGCCGTCGGCGCCTTTCGTCATCGGGAACGGGCCGGCACCCAATCCGTCGCCGCCGGCAAGCTGCAGCGTGGAGGCCTCCGGCGCCTTGAGTGTAAAGGTGATGCGCCGGTCCGAGTGAATGCGGGGTGTCTGTGCGCCCGGCACGTTGGTGGCGGCCGGCGTGCCTGCATCCTCGGCTCCCGCGAGCGCCGACAGCCCCAGCGCGAGGGTCATGGCAGCAACTTGAAAAACGAACCTCATGCTGTTCTCCCACGGTCAAATCGGATCAAGCGCCATTGTATCGCGCACCCTTCGGCGGCTCATGTTTGATACCATGCGGCGAGGATTCAGAACACGGATGGGTTATGCGGGCTGCCTTTGGTGCCACGATCGTAGCGTATTTCATCGCCGCTCCGCTGCTGCGCGCCGGAGAAGTCGTGATGTCGTGCGCGGTCGAAGAAGCCGGACCGAATCACGCCCACCGCACCTGGGAGCTGAAGTTCGATCAAACGAACCAGCTGGTTTACATCGCAAAGACCACATCCACCGCTGCGATCACCGATGGCAAGATCACCTTCCGGGTGGACATGGGAAACGGCGTGCCGTTGAGTTTTGCCATCGACCGCTCGACCGGACTGATCCGCGTCAGCGGCAGCGCCGGTCTCTTGTACAGCGGAACATGCAAGACCGCGGATCCGTCGCCCCGCGCCTGACTATTCAGGCTTGAAAAACCGCGATCTTTCCATGCGCGCCGGCGCCGCTTGGTAAATTGCCTCGCCTGAGGATCGTTCGCCTGGAGTTCTTTCTCCTTCGCCCTGTCGCTGGATGAGATCCTGCAGGCGCCTGGCGCGGTTTCGCAACTCTCGGGATTCCGCGCACAGGATGAGTTTTCGCTCTCTCGCCGTGCCGTCGATTAATCCTTCAGCTTCCCGCTCGCGCGAATCGGCGCGCAGCTTTAATGACCGGATTTCGCCCCACACTTCACCCGTGGGATCCGCGCCATCAACGGATCGAGCGACCAAGAAACCCATGGCATCGACTTCAGAATCGTCGACCGCCATCTGAGACTCCAACAGCGGTTCACCGAGGCCCTTGATCGCAGCGAGCGTTGCACGGCGCCTGGAGCTGACAAGCTTGCCGGTCGAGCGGTCGTGGATCAAGAAGTAGTAAACGAAAGCGTCAGGCATGGTAATTGCCCCATCCCATCGTGCGGTACTTCGTAGGGTAAGCAACGCAACGCGAGGTTCCGCGTTGACGCGGGGCTTAAATAATCACCCGATGTCGCGGTTTGGAGACGAGCCGATGAAACCTTTCAATAGTGTTTCGGCTTCTTGCGCAGGGAGGCGCTGAGCTGCCGCCAGCGTTTCCGCGGGCACCCTCCGTCAGACGCGGCGCGGGACCTTTCGCGGACACGAGCACGATGCCGTGTCGCTCCACGAACGCCAGCGCCGCATCCGCGTTCATTTCAAGGTCGCGCCCGACAACCTTCCGATCGCTCCCAACGTGGTTTGCGCGGCATTCAACCCCAAGCGAAAGTCGGCGTCGGAGTAGGTGGCATAGACATCCGTGGGTTGATGCCACTGCGGATCCCAGCCGGCGCCAATTTGAGTTCCACGCTCATTCTCCCGCACGCTGAGCGCCGGAACGAGATCCATGAAAGGTGTGCTGTCGGTATTGGTCATGTGGGGGCCCACCGCCGCGGGGTAGTCGGTCGCATACGCCTCGTTGGCGGCAAAAAATTCCCAGGCCAATTTCTGTGCACCTCCAGCCTCTTTGGAGCGGGACTGAAATTCAATATTGACGTCGGCTTCCGGTCGTTGCTCCTTTGATACTGTGCCGTCGGCGCGCGGCATGCCGTGATCGAAAAGCATCATGTCGTGCTGAATCATCCCCAGCCACTTGGGTTCAGGATATCGCCCCGACCCCGGCGGTTCCTCCTTCCCTTGCAGGGCGGCTCGCTGATCGACGTAAGCGCGAGCGCCGTTGAGCCCGGTTTCTTCGTTGTTCCACAAGGCAAAGCGAATGGAACGTTCGGTCTTCACGTCGGGGGATGAAAAGACCCGAGCCAGCTCCATGACCAGCGCGGTGCCCGAGCCATCATCGTTCGCCGCTTCGCCCCACCCATGACCATCCATGTGTCCGCCGACGATATACATCTCCTCGGGATGCGTGGAGCCGACCTTGGTGCAATAGACCTCTTCGCGCTCGCCCGCTTCAGTCGGCTGCGAATTCAAGGCGCGTAGCTTCTCGTCGGGCTGCAACAGTGGGTCGGTATTCACGCCTGTGGGACCGCGATTCCCGCGAAAGCGGCCGCCGCCCGATGCGGCATCCCGTGCAACCGGAGGACCGCTCGGACGGCGGGTTTCGCTGGGCGAGTACTGGTATTTGATCCGCGAGATATTCGCGCAACCGTATTTCTTGAGCTGCGCTTCGATCCAATCGACGGCCGCGCGGTTTCGATCGGTTCCCTGGCGTCGGTCGCCGAATTTGGTCAATCCCTTGATGGTCGCCTTATATTTTTCCAAGTCCAGGCGTCCTACCAGGACCTTGATGGGGTCGGCCGCCGTCGACTCGGTTTCGCCCGCGCTGGGCGCCGATAGCGCCGGGATCGATGCCGCCAGAATAATCGACGCCGCAATCGGCGCTGCTCTTCGAATCATGTGCGCTTCCTCTTGGTTGGTCGGCGTAGTTTACATCAGCTCTGCAGCAGCGAGATCACCGCCGCACGGGCGTTCGGCGAGTGCAAGGGCAGGGCGAGCACATCGCCCGGTCGGGCCCATTCCAATGCAAGGCGGGCCGCGGCCAGTTCGGTGTCGCGCACCGGCAGGTTCGATTCCGCGAGGCCCAGACGCAGCAGTTCATCACGGATAATGCGCGGCACTTCGCCCGGTGCGCGGCCGCGCAAGTGCGCTTCATCTTCTTTGACGACGACCAGGTCCGGCTGAAAATCCGCGGCCACCCGCGCCAGCTCGACAATGTCCGAATCCTGGCGGTTGCCGGCGTGTCCGAGCAACAATCCGAGGCGGCCCTGACCGCGCAATTGCGTCGCCACGCTTAAAAATCCCCGCAATCCGTCGGGATTGTGCGCATAGTCGATCAGAACATGTGCTCCCTTGAATTCGAAGCGCATCATCCGGCCGGGATTGTCCGCAATTTTTTCGCCGAAGCGCGCGAACACCGCGGCGATCGTGCCCGGGGGAATTCCCAGCGACGCAGCCAGCAGCGCGGCGGCGGCGAGATTGCCGATGTTGTATGCGGCAATGCCGCCGATCGAGAGCGGCATCGAAGCCACCGGGCCAAGGTCCTGGTCGACGCCCGCGTCGTGCAACCACAGCCGGTCTGCCCGAACACCGCAGGTCGATGCGCCCTCTGCACGAAAGTTTCGCAGGTACAATTGATCGGCATCGCGGGCAAACCAGGCCGGCGTCGACGCCAGGCCATGGCGCAGCGCGAGTTCGCGCGCCTTCATCCGCAACAATGCGTCGTCGGCGTTGAGCACCAGGCGCCCGTGCGCCGCGAGCACTGCGGCGACGCTGAGCTTGACGTCCGCCAATCCCGCCAGATCATCGATGCCGTATTCGCCGAAATGGTCGGAACTGATGTTGGTGACCACGGCCGCATCGGCGCGCGAAACGGCCAATCCGCGGCGCAATATGCCGCCGCGCGCGACTTCCAAAATGGCTGCTTCGGTGCGCCGGTCGCGCATGACCAAGCGCGCGCCGGCGGGCCCGGAATAATCTCCGGCGGCCAAGGTCTCATCGCCGATGAACACGCCGTCGGTGCAGTTGTAGCCCGGCCGCCAGCCATGCGCACGCGCGCAGGCCGCGACCAAGCGTACTGTCGTGGTTTTGCCATTGCTACCCGTCACAAGCACCGTCGGAATGTCCGACAGGTCATTCCAGGAAATCTCGGCGGGCGATGGCAAACTGTTCAGGGCAAAGGTGCGACTGCCCCGTCCCGCGCCCAAAGTCAATTCAACGTCGTCGGCAAAGTGCGGCAGCGACCGCTCGCTCGCGGCCCTGATCAGAGCGCGCATCTTCGGCGCGGCTTCGATCGAGGAGAGCTGTGCGAATCTTGAAAGCGCGGCGCTCTCTTCGATCACGGGCAGAAGCGACGGTGCACCGTCGGGCGCGTTCTCTTCGATCGCCGCCGCGATGAGAGCGTCCTGAAGGCCGCCCCATCGTTTGGGATCGCGCTCCGCCAGGACCGCGCACAATGCCCACTCGTTGACCTCCGTGGCGAGCAACAATTGATCGGCAGGGGCCGAAATGGCCAACAGAATGCCGCCCGCGTGGCGGCGCACGACGCAGCGCCGATCCGGCCAGCCCAATCTCGCGCCGACGCGCAGCACCCTTGCGCGCCAGGCGCCGATCTCTGACTCATCGAGCGCCGCCCGGACGACATCGAGCACCGCACCGGTCGATGCAAAGAAGAGGTTACTGCCCGTTAAGCGTCTGGAATCCTCAAACGGCAAGTCGAAACGAACGTTCAGTCGTCGCTCTCCGGTGCCAATCGCACGCCGCGTTCGTCGCGGATCAGGCCTTCCATGCTGAAATCCGGACTCGTTGCCGCGGTCTCGGGTGTGGCCGCAGCGGTTTCCGCGATGAGCTGCGGTGCGCGCGGCACGGGTATTGGGGCGGCGGCGTTCACGGCTTTGAATTTCGTGATCTGCTTCCAGGAGCGCGCCAGCGCGTCCGCGAAGATCAGCAACAGATCGCCCGGTTCGCCCATGCGCAACGCCGCATCGATGGCGTCCTGCTCATCCGGAATGACGGAGATGGCGCTTTCGGGTACGCCGGCGGCGCGCAACGCCTGCGCTTGAATGCGGGGCACTTCGTCCGCGGCGCGATTGCGCAAGTTGTCGTCGCGGCGGCAGATGTAGTGATCGAAGCGGCCCGCGACGGCTTTCGCGATCGCCAGGAGGTCCTCGTCGCGCCGGTCTCCCGGCCCTGCGAGCACGACGATACGCCGTCCCGTCACGTCCAGCCTCGATGCCAGATCGGCCATCATGCCGACCGCGTGCGCGTTGTGCCCGTAGTCGAACAGCACCTTGAACGGGTGCTCGTTGAACACATTCATGCGGCCCGGCGCCTGAAAGAAGGTCGAATCGAAGGTACGCAGGCCCTGGCGTATCGCGTCCAATTTGATGCCCAGCGAAAACGCCATGGCGGCAGCGAACATGGCATTCTGCACATTGTGGGTTGCGCGGCCCTCCAAAGTCGCGGGAATCAAATGCGTCCACAGCAGCGGAATGTGGCCGCCGCGATCGTACAGCGTCATCATTTGGCCATTGACGCCCGCCTCGAGGGCGCAGGCACGGCCGCCGGCGCGAATGTGCTCGCGCACCAAGGCATGGTGCGGATTCATGGTCACGTAACAAATGGTTTTCGCTTCGGTGTGGCCCGCCATCTTGAGCACCAGCGGATCGTCGGCGTTGAGCACGGCGCAGTCGGTGGCGACTTCGACGACGATTCGTTTCAACTCGCTCAGCTGCTCGAGGGTGTCGATCCCCTTGAGTCCCAGGTGATCGGCCTGCACGTTGAGCACGGCACCGACATTGACTTCGGTGACGCCCATGCCGGCACGCAGCAATCCGCCGCGCGCAGTCTCCAGCACCGCCATATCGATCTGTGGATCCGCCAGCACCATGCGCGCGGACACCGGACCTGTCATATCGCCCGGCACCGTCCGCTGGCCGTCGATGTAGACCCCGTCCGTGGTCGTAAGTCCGGGCGTGTAGCCGGCCATCTTGGTGATATGCGCGAGCATGCGCGCCGTGGTGGTCTTGCCGTTGGTGCCGGTCACAGCGGCGATCGGCACTCGTACCGAAGTGCCGGCGGGAAACAGCATGTCGATCACCGGTGCGGCCACGTCGCGGGCGGTGCCTTCGCTCGGCGCAACGTGCATGCGGAATCCGGGCGCCGCGTTGACTTCGCAGATGCCGCCGCCGATGGTGCGGTAGCTCTCGGTAATATCCTTGGAGAGAAAATCGACGCCGCCCACATCCAAGCCGATGGCGCGCACCGCGCGCTCGGCCATTTCGCGGTTGTCGGGATGGATGACGTCGGTCACGTCCGTCGCAGTGCCGCCGGTGGATAAATTGGCGGTCGAACGCAGCAGCACCGTTTGGCCGGTTTCGGGCACGGTATCCGGCTTCATGTTCGCCTGTTCGAGCATCTTCTGCGCCTGCGCATCGAGCTCGAGCCGGGTCAAGACTTTTTCGTGGCCCACCCCGCGGCGCGGATCTTGATTGACCCTCTCGATGAGCTGTTGGATGGTGTGCTTGCCGTCGCCGATGACGTGGCCGGGCGTGCGCCGGGTTGCGGCCACGAGATTGCCGTTCACCACCAAGAGACGATGATCATCGCCCTCCAAGAAAGTCTCGACGATGACCGAGCGCGCGTGTTCGCGCGCCACCACGTAGCCGTGCGCGACTTCTTGGTCGTTGGTGAGGCGGATCGAAATGCCGCGGCCATGATTGCCGTTGTAAGGCTTCGTCACAACGGGAAATCCGATGCGCTTGGCGGCGCGGACGGCTTGCGCTTCGCTGTGCACCAACTCTTGTTTCGGCACGGGCAGGCCCAAGGTTGCCAAAATCTTATTCGTCTCTTCCTTGTCGCTCGCCAATTCCACCGCGATATGCGAGGTGCTGCTGGTCACCGTCGCTTGGATGCGCTGCTGAAACTTTCCGTGGCCTAACTGCACCAGGGATTGATCGTTGAGGCGCAGCCAGGGAATGCCGCGCTGTTCGGCCGCGCGCACCAACGACGAAGTCGAAGGTCCCAGCGCCCGGCGCTGCGCAAAACGAATGAATTCGTCGCGTGCTTCCTGCCAGTTCCAGTCGGGGGGAACCGAACCTTCCGGGCGGATGGCGGCGGGCAACAGCGAACAGAGCAGCCGCAACCCCAGATCGCCTGCCGCAATGCCTTCGTCGCGCTGGGCGTATTCGTAAATCACGGTGTAGATGCCGGGCGCACCCGCGCTGCGAGTCTTGCCGAATGTGACCTCCTCGCCGGCGATATTCTGCAGTTCGATGGCGACATGCTCGAGGACATGCCCGAGCCAAGTCCCTTCTTCCTCGCGCATGCGGCGGAAGAAGCCGCCCGGCTCTCGATAGGAACAGCCGTGCTGCGCCAGGCCCGGCAACGCGTTGGCGAGCGCGTCGACGAACTCGCCCCCCAAACGGCCGGTGGGCCAGGCCTCCAAAGCACCCAAATCGAGTTCCAGGCGAATGACGGGAAAGCGTGCGTAGAGCGAAGGACCCACATAGACGGAACGATCAAGAATTCGCATGAGTGCTCGCAGTCCTGAAGTTTCTTATTCTTTGGCGGCCCCGAACCCGCCGGCCGATGCGATCCGGGTGTGCAAGTTGAAGGTCGCGCCGGCCACCAGAATATGCAGACGCAGCCCGAGTACACACACCGGTTGTCCCTCGCTGACTTCCCCGATGGAGGAAAAACTCACTTCCGAGGCATCCACAATGGTGACGCCGCCGCTGCCCTGGACTTCAACGGTTTCGTCAGGTCCGATGAACGCGGCGGTGTCCTCATCCAAGCCGATGCCGATGGCGAAAGGATTGTAGGCGAGGGCGGTGATGAGCCTTCCTAAGCGATCGCGTTGACGAAAATGCTGATCGATGATGAAGCGGTTGGTCAATCCGAGGCCGGGTGCGAGCCGCACGCTGCCGGAGATCACGGCGGATCCTTCATCGCCGAAGGCGATCATGTGTTCGCTCAAAATGCTCGCGCCCGCGCTCGTACCCCCGACCGTGACGCCATGCGCATTGCGCACGCGGATCAGTTTTGCGACCGGTGTACCGCCCAACAATGTGGTGAGGCGCAGCTGATTGCCGCCCGTGAAGAAAATGCCGCTCGCCTGCTCGAGGCGCTGCAGGCGGCCGTGTTCCTGGCAATCCCGCCGAGTGTCAAAGTCCATCACCGCGACTTCTGCGGCGCCCAATCCTAAGAATATTTGCTCGTAGCGGGGCCCGGTCTCATGCATTCGGCTGGCCGTGGGAATGACGACGATATTGGCCCGGGAGCCGCCGGAAACGCGTACGAAGCGCTCGAGAATCTGGCGGTCGTTTTCCTTGTTTTCGGCGCCGCCGATCGGAACGATCCACCCGCGTGTCTCGCCGTCGGGAATTTTACTGGGCATTATTTGCAAGGATTCCTTGAGTTGTGCAGCGTGGATGATGACGGTTTCCGCGCCTTCTGTCGTGCCCGCGTGGCCAAGAGTCGCGCCGCTGATATAGAGTCGGATCCAAGGCCGCGGCAGATCCTAGTTTTGATTTCATGTATTCTACGTAACATTATGATAAATAAAACAATAAATAGAACAGACGAATACAGGATGGCTGCTGCGCAAAAAAACAGTTTACCGTCCCGCGCAGCCTTTTGAGATGGAGCGGATGTAAACAGCAATGGCGTTGGCGGAAGACACAATCCTTGAGACCCACAGTCTGGTCAAAGACTTCAACGGCTTCGTCGCCGTCGATGGCGTGTCGGTGCGGGTCAGGCAGGGCGAGATCCACGCTCTCATCGGCCCAATGGCGCGGGCAAGACCACCTTCTTCAATTTGCTGACCAAGTTCCTGCAGCCCACTTCCGGCAGCATTTTCTATCGCGGCAGGAATATCACCCGCGAACAACCGGCCGACATCGCGCGCCGCGGCGTGGTGCGCTCTTTTCAAATCTGCGCGGTGTTTCCGCATCTCACGGTACTCGAGAATGTCCGGGTGGCGTTGCAACGCAATTTGGGGACGTCTTTTTATTTCTGGCGGTCGGAGAGGAGTCTCGCCAATCTTGATCGGCGCGCGATGGAGCTGCTGGCCGAGGTGAACTTGGAGAATCACGCCCGCGCCGTGGCTGCGGACCTGCCCTATGGCCGCAAACGCGCATTGGAACTCGCGACCACGCTGGCACTCGAACCGGACTTGATGCTCTTGGACGAACCTACTCAAGGTATGGGACATGAGGACGTTTCTCACGTCACCCGATTGATCAAGAAAGTCTCGGCCAATCGCACGGTGCTGATGGTCGAGCACAATATGAGTGTCGTCGCATCCATCGCCGACACCATTTCCGTGCTGCAGCGGGGCAGGGTCATTGCCGCGGGTGCTTACTCGGAAGTTTCACAAAACCCGCTTGTGATCGAAGCCTACATGGGCTCGTCGGGCGATGAGTTGTCCGGATCCGCATGAGCCGCGAAATGCTCAAAGTCGCCGGCCTGCAGGCATGGTATGGCGAATCGCACATCCTTCACGGCGTTGAATTCTCGGTCCAGGAGGGTGAGATCGTTACGCTGCTCGGCCGAAACGGCGCGGGCCGCACGACTACACTGCGCGCAATCATGGGCTTGGTCGGCTCGCGCAAAGGATCGGTGAGAATCGAGGGGGTCGAGTCGGTCGAACGCGCACCTCACCAGATCGCCCGGATGGGCGTAGGGTATTGTCCCGAGGAGCGCGGGATTTTCGCCGCGCTGTCGACGGAAGAGAATTTGCGGTTGCCGCCCCGGATCAAGGGCACAGAGGGGATGCAGCTGGAGGAAATTTACGATATTTTTCCCAATCTGCTCGAACGCGCCAAGAGTCCCGGCGCACGGCTATCGGGCGGAGAACAGCAGATGCTGGCGGTCGCGCGAATCTTGAGGACCGGCGCACGCCTGTTGCTGCTGGATGAGATCTCCGAGGGCTTGGCGCCTGTCATCGTTCAGAAACTCGGCGAAGTCATTCGCACGTTGAGAAAGAAAGGTATTACGGTGGTCTTGGTCGAGCAAAATTTTCGGTTTGCCGCACCGTTGGCGGATCGGTTCTACGTGATGGAGAATGGCAGGATCGTCAGGCAGTTCGGACAGTCCGAACTGGCCTCGCAAATGGGATTGCTGCAAGAATTCTTAGGCGTTTGATTAAACAAAAGGACAACGAGATGACGCGCAAATCAACAATCGTGGTGCTGGGCGCACTGCTCGGCATGTACGCCTCTTCGCAAGCGAGCGCCGCGGCAGATCAGGTGGTCATTGGCGATATCGATGATATGTCGGGTGTCTATGCGGACGTCCTGGGCCAGGCAGGCCTCGTCTCCATCGACCTGGCGATCCAGGATTTCGGCGGTACCGTGCTTGGAAAGAAAATCACGGTGCTGAGCGTCGACCATCAGAACAAGCCGGATATCGGTGCGTCGAAATTTCGCGAATGGGCCGACCAGAACGGTTTGACCATGGTGCTGGGCGGATCCAACACTGGGGTAAGCATCGCCATGTCCAAGGTTGCGCTTGCGAAAAAGATACCCTTCATTGCGGTCGGCGCGGGCGGCGCCTCGCTCACGGGAGCGGATTGCACGCCGTACTCCGTGCACTACGCCTACGACACCATCGCTCTGGGCAATGGCACGGCCAGTGCCATCGTCAAACAAGGCGGCAAGACCTGGTTCTTCGTGACCGCCGATTATGCCTTCGGTACCCAGCTGCAGGAGGCGGCCACTCACGTGGTTCTGGCGAACGGCGGCAAGGTCTTGGGCGCTGTGCGTGCCCCGCTCGGCACCACCGATTATTCCTCGTTCCTGCTGCAGGCACAATCGTCCGGCGCGCAAGTGCTGGGGCTGGCGAACGCCGGCACGGATTTCTCAAACTCTCTCAAAGCCGCCAATGAATTTGGCATCACCAAGACCATGAAGCCGGCAGCCTTGTTGGCGTTTTTAACCGACATTCATGCGTTGACGCTGCAGACGGCGCAAGGCCTGTACCTGACCACCGCATGGTACTGGGACCTGAACGATCAAACCCGCGCGTTCGCGAAGCGCTTCTTTGCCAAGGTGAATCGGATGCCGACGATGGATCAGGCCGGTTACTACTCCGCGACGATGCAGTATCTCAATGCCGTCAAGGCGGTGGGTTCGACCGATTCGGACAAGGTCATGGCGCAGCTCAAGAAGACCAAGATCAACGACATGTTCACCAAGGGGGGCTACATTCGCGCCGACGGGCTGATGGTGCACACCATGTACGTGATGCAGGTGAAGACCCCCGCGGAATCGAAATACCCCTGGGATTACTACAAGGTCGTCAAGGTTTTAACGGGAGAAGAAGCCGACGGCCTGCAGCCCGATCAGACCTGCCCGATGATCAAGAAGTAGTCCGCCAGCCGATCCCGACCCGTGACGACCGTCTTCGGTGTGCCGTTGCCCGCGATTCTGGGCCAGCTGATGCTGGGCCTGGTCAACGGCTCCTTCTATGCGCTGCTGAGCTTGGGGCTGGCCGTGATCTTCGGCTTGCTCGGTGTCGTCAATTTTGCGCACGGCGCCTTTTATATGCTGGGCGCATTCGCCGCTTACATCGGCTTGGCGTCGTTCGGCATCAATTACTGGTGGGCGCTCATTCTCGCGCCGCTGGTGGTGGGTCTATTGGGCATCGTCATGGAACGTCTTCTGCTGCGGCACCTGTATCAGGTCGAGCCGGTGTACGGCTTGCTCCTGACGTTCGGCGTCGCATTGATCGCTGAAGGGGTGATGCGCAGTTTGTTCGGCGCCTCGGGCAAGTCGTATCCGGTGCCGTCGCTGCTGCAAGGCGGCCTGAATCTCGGATTCATGGTGCTGCCGGTTTACCGGGCCTGGGTGATCGTCGCCTCGGTGACCGTGTGCGGCGTCACCTGGTTTCTTATCGAGCGCACTCGTCTCGGTGCGCGGCTTCGCGCGGCGACGGAAAATGCGAAGTTGGTGCAAGCCTTTGGAATCAACGTGCCGGTGCTGGTGATGTGCACCTACGGCGCGGGGGTCGCGCTCGCCGCGCTCGCCGGCGTGCTCGCCGCGCCGGTCGTTCAGGTCAGCCCCTTGATGGGCTCATCGCTGGTGATCGTGGTATTCGCCGTCGTCGTCATTGGCGGCATGGGCTCGATTGTCGGCGCGATTGTCAGCGGCTTGGTTCTCGGGCTCATCGAAGGACTGACCAAGGTCATTTATCCCGAAGCCTCGAATATCGTGGTTTTCGTCATCATGGCCGTAGTATTGATCTGGCGACCCGCGGGCCTGTTCGGCAGAGAGCTCTAGATGCGCGCCCAGATCGCCGTTTATGCATTACTCGCCGCGCTCGCGCTGATTGCGCCATTCCTTGGGCTCTATCCGGTATTTTTGATGAAGATCCTGTGCTTCGCCATGTTCGCGTGCGCCTTCAATTTGTTGCTGGGTTTCACCAAGATGCTGTCCTTCGGTCACGCGGCCTTTTTCGGGACGTCGGCGTACGTCACGGGGTGGTTGGTGACCGTACAAGGCTGGGGAACGATTGCCGGAATACTTGGCGGCGTCGCGGTGGCGTTGCTGCTCGGCCTTGTGATCGGCGCGATCGCCGTGCGCCGTCAGGGAATTTATTTTGCGATGATCACTCTGGCGCTCGGTCAGCTGGTGTTCTTCGTCTGTTTGCAGGCGGACTTCACGGGCGGTGAAAACGGTTTGCAAGGCATTCCGCGCGGCAGCCTCCTGGGGTTGGTCCGGCTCGGCAACGATCGGGTCATGTATTACTTCGTGCTGGCGGTCTTCGTTGCCGTGTACCTGCTGATTCGCCGCGTTGTGCATTCGCCCTTCGGCCAGGTGCTCAAGGCGATCCGAGCCAACGAACCGCGGGCCGTCTCCCTGGGATACAAGGTCGATCGCTACAAGCTCATGGCCTTCGTGTTGTCGGCCAGTCTTTCCGGATTGGCAGGTTCGCTCAAAGCTCTGGTGCTCGGTTTCGTCACGCTGTCGGATGTCAGTCAAACCAATTCCGGCGAAGTTATCCTGATGACCCTGCTCGGCGGCAGCGGAACTTTTCTCGGTCCTGTGATTGGCGCCAATGTCGTGGTGACGTTGCAGGAATATCTCTCCGATCTCGTCGGCGCCTGGGTTTCCGTGATCATCGGCGCGATATTCGTTGTCTGTGTCATGGTTTTCCGCCGCGGCTTTGTCGGCGAAATTCAGCGGCTCTTCGCGCGGTATGCTGCGCGGCCCACCAGCGGCCCACCAGCGGCCCACGGTAAAGAAGGCGGAGCCTAGGCCTCGCTCGGAGGGTTCGGCACGCCGCTCAGCCGGCGAACCTCATGGGCCATGTGATGCTCGACGCGATCGATCGCGGGTGTCTTGCGCAGGAAGTACAGCGCCGAGAGACCCATCACTGCCACTCCGGCGATGCTGGTGGCGTAGGCGCCGGCCGTGAACACCTGCAGCCAGTTCAGCTGCGTCAGGCCGAGGTTGCGCCAAACCAAGAGAGCGCAGCTGCCCAGATAGCCGCAGGCATCTGCCACATAGATTAGGAATCCGGCGGTTCCCACCGTGTCGCTCGCGGCAATCAAGCGATCGAACAACATGGCGTTGAAGGGCACATAGGCCATGTACAGACCGGCGCCGCTCAAGATCATCCACAGCAGCGGAGAGAGCAACCCCGCTTGAAAGGCGAGTGTCGACGCACCCAAGAGGAGTAAACCCGCCATGACGACGCCATGGATCACGAGCAGCGCCTTGGTGTTGTCGCGTACCACGATAATGACGGCCAGTACCGTGAGCGACAGGAACGCGACCGGCAACTCGCTGGCGGTAAACACTGCGGCGGCGTGTCCGAACCCCAATGCGGTCCAGATTTCGGCGGCAAAGTTATCGCGGAAGTCGCGGATCGCCGTAACCAGCACATAACAGAAGACAAGCAGAGCCAGACCCAAGCCATAACGACGCAGGAAGCGAACCCGCGCGGCGCCGTCCATGGGTGCGCGGCGCACCCGCGCCGCCTCATCTTGCGCGCTCGGCGCCGGGAGCTGTGAAAGCACCCAGACGGAGAGGCCTAATAAAGGAAAGAACAATGCGCCCGCGGCCGCCGGCATCCAGAACGGGCTGACATGCCAGCCATCCATGAGCAACTTGCCGACTGACTTTACGGCACCCGAGGAGAGGATGAAGCTTGCGCACAAGATCGCGCCCAATACCTCCGAGGTGCGACGGCCTTCCATGAAGCCAAATACCAGTCCCCAGATCAATCCCAGAGGCAGGCCGTTCAGGAACATCGCCAACACGTTCCACGGCGCCGGTATGACCGCGAACAGGATCAGGGCGAGCCACGCAATAAAGATCAGAACCAGGATGGCAGCGGCGCGTCTACGGGGCATGATCTCTGCAATTACTTTCACACCGATCATTTTGGAAACGGCGTAGCCGAGGACCTGCGCCAGCACCAGGGCGATCTTGTAATCCAGCAAGAAGTGCCATCCCGGAACCGCGATGAAAAGGGCGACGGTGAACGGCTTGCGAAAGGCAAACATGGAAAAGTAGGCCGCGAAGCCGGCCAAACCGGCGAAGCCGGTGAACAGTACCGGGTTCGCTTTTGAAAGCACCTGATTCAGGCGGGTAGTCACGCGTGCAAAATCGTCATGTCGAGCGGCAGACTACCTCGAAAATCGCCGCCAATACCACCCGACGGAAGTGGAATCAGCAGCCGAGCGCCGCGTGGAGCGAACCTAACTGGTGTTCGGCGTGTTTGAGAATCTCGGCGCAATTTTGCGGCGTCAAGTGCAAGCGGGCGAATGACTTGATGCCGTCTGTATCGACCGATCTGGGGCCCGGTTCTCGCAGGACGCGGGCGAGGGCGACCGCCACCACGATGATGTCGCTCAGATCGGGTTCACTCTTGCCGGCGCGATCGTGATCGTCCTGATCGCCGAGCGCCTCGCACATGTGATCGTCGAATCCCCAGTTCTCCAGCACCGCCTTGCCGATGGCGGGGTGCCAGTTCGCAATCATATCGACGAAGCTCGGATCCTGATACAGCTTGTCGGACTTGCCGACCGATCGAACCATGATGTAGAGCCGGCCGATGCCATGCAGCAAGCCGGTAAGAAATGCTTCCTCCGGACTCACGCGCGTGCGCCGCGCGACGACCTGGCAAATCGCGGCGACTGAAATACTCTCCTCCCACAAAACATTCAGCGGCTTGGAGATCGAGCGCAGCGCGGGCGCCAGACGCAATTGCTTGACGGCGAATGACATCGCCGCACTTTGCACGGGGCGATGACCCAACCGCGTGATCGCCGCTCGCAGGTCGGTCAGAGGTTTTCCCGCGGGATTGAACGCGGCGGAATTCGCGGCCTGCAGCAGCCGCGCCGCGAGCCGCGGCTCGGTCCCCACAATCTTGACGATCTCGGTCAGGCTCACTTCGGGTTCCGCGAGCGCCTTGCGAATCCGCATCACCACGTCCGGAAAGCAAGGCAGATTCACCGTTCCCTTCGACACCTCGGTGGCCAGACTTGCCAGAAACGCCAGTGCTACCGCGTGTTCGTCCGTGCTGGTCGCCGCCGAGCTGGAATCTACAGCGGGTGTCGGCACCAGCGGCTCTGCCGCGAGGGTAGTGCGCGGTGCCGGCCTGATTGGCGGAACCGTCGGCCGGTTCGCAATGGCAGGCGGAGTCGCCCGCGTCGGGACGGCGGCCCTGCTCGGGGCTGCCGGCGCAACGGCGGGCTTGCTCGGGGTAGCGGACTTCGGCGTAGACGCGGCTTTGGATTGAACCGATTCTTTCAGTTTGCCGGGGGGTGCTGATGCCACATTCGCCATACTGGTAACTTTACTCTCGCGCACGCGCGTGCGAATTGCGTCCGTGCGCGTGGTCTTCCCGTAAATTTCGGCTCAGCTAGGTAAATCTTGACAAAATATCCCGCGATCCTGTCAGCTGAACCCCTAGCGCGAGGCTTTTTTGCGACCCACGCACGCCTCGCGGAGTGGGCATGCTGCGCTGCAACATTACCGTCGGTGTCCTCGAGGATTCAGGCGCACGGTTGCGATTTTATCTTCGGTCGGCCACCATGAATCGGTGGTACCCGAAACCGAAGTCGTTCCCGAGATCAGAAAAACCGGCCATCGTCTCGCGGATCTCGCGGTTGCCTTTAGCGCCCTGTTTGTGTCGCTGTGCTCGCTGGGGATCGCGCTCCATCACGGGCGAACCATGCAGCGACTGGTCGAAGCCAACTCGCGCCCCTTCATTCAAATCACGACGAGCAACGGCCCACCGGGCGCAGACAGCGCTTCGCAGGCATTCATGGTGCTCATCAGCAATCCGGGCGCGGGGGCTGCGCGGGTGGAGCGCTTCACCATCCTGGTCGACGGCAAGCCGGTCAAAGATATCAGCGAGGCGCTGCTGCGCCTGGCGGGACTACCTGACAATACTCCACAGGCATCAGCAGTCCTCGGGCCGATTATGTCTGCGGAAGTAGCGCCGTCCTATATCAAAGCCGGAAGCGACCAAATGGTGCTGCGTTGGCCACGCACGGCAAGCAACGCCTCGGTGTGGGACAAGGACGCCGCCGCCGCTTCGGCGCACGTGAAGTTCGAGGCCTGCTATTGCTCCATCTTCGATGAATGCTGGATCGAAAACTCGCATACCTTCAGGCCCGCCGCGGTCGCGAGCTGCGGGTGAGGCGCAGGTTTTGGAACCGCGTGATGTATTCGGCGCTGGCCGCCGGACTTGCGGTCTCGCTTCCGGCCGCCGCGTATCAGGTCTTCGTGACCAATGAAAAATCGGGAGACGTTACGTTCATCGACGGCCGCGACTTCAAGGTCGCGGCCACGGTCCCCGTGGGTAAGAGGCCTCGCGGCATACACTTGAGTCCCGACGGCAAAATTGCCTATGTCGCGCTGAGCGGCACGCCGATCGAGGGTCCTCCGCAGATTGACGCGCACGGCAATCCGGTCTTCGACAAGAAAAAAGATGATGATGAGAATGCCGACAAGGCCGCGGACGGGATCGGGGTGTTGGATGTCCGCACCCGAAAGCTCACGCATAAGCTCAATGCCGGTTCGGATCCCGAGGAGTTCGCGCTCAGCAAGAACGGGCGGCAGATTTATATTTCCAACGAGGACACCAAAACGGCGAGTGTGATCGATATCGCTTCGGCAAAACTGGAACACATTATTCCGGTCGGTCAGGAGCCCGAGGGCGTGACCACCACCCCCGACGGCAGGCAGTTTTATGTCACCTGCGAAGCGGGCGGCGATATCTATGTCATCGATGCACACTCCTATACGGCGGCCGGTCACTTCAAGGTGAATGGACGGCCGCGCAGCGTGGCATTTCTCACCGCGGGCGGCATCGGATACATTCCCTCGGAATCGGCCGGTGAGTTGAACATCATCGATTCGGTTCACGCCGAGGTGCTGAAGACCATCCAGCTGCCCTCAGGCTCCAGGCCAATGCGCGTCAAATTGTCGCCGGACGAAAAGCGGCTGTATGTCAGCAATGGCCGTGCCGGCACCATTTCGGTATTTGACAGCCACAGCTATGAGTTGCTGGACACCATCCGCGTCGGCGCGCGGCCCTGGGGCATCGGAATTTCACCCGATGGAAAATACCTGTTTTCAGCGAATGGCCCGTCGAACGATGTCTCGGTGGTCGACTTGAAAACCGACAAGGAAGTGTCGCGGATCAAGGCCGGTTCGAGCCCTTGGGGAATCGCCGTCACTTCCCGATGATATAGACTTCCTGGGCGGTGATACTGCGCGTGAATCCTGGTTTGAAAGCCCGTGCGCGCAGAACCGCAGGACCGCGCAACTTGATCGGCCCTTCATATAGCTTATCGGCTGCTCCCGGCACGGTGCCGTCCAAGGTGTAGCGGATTTCCGCGCCGGGTTCGCTCGACCTCAATGAAATTTCGACCGGCCGCGAATACGCGCCGCCCAGGGGAGAAATGCCCGGCGGCGCGAGCACCGGCGGTCCCGGCAGGCTGTCGATCCACTCGCCCAGCAGCTTCACGCCTTTCCGGTCGATCGTTTCACGAGCCAGCGGCGGCATCCGAATATCGCCGACGGTATCGATGCGCATGTAGGCGATGGATCGCCAGATATCATGGGGTGAAATCACCCGCGGCCTGTCGATGCCCTGATCGATCAGCACCGGCCCATCGATGAGCGCTTGTTTTTCGAGCGGAGTGTCATAGCGCGCGTCGAAATTGGCGACGGTGCCGCCGGGGCGGTGACATTGCGCGCAATTCGCATCGAGATAGGAACGCGCGCGATCCGCCAGTGATCGCGTCGTGTCGTCGATTGCGGCGAGCGCCGGAAACTCGCCTACCTCGGCATCCTTGAATGCGGGCGCGAACATTCCCAGATGGTTCCAGGTGCGCAGCTCATTGTCGGCGACGCCGGTCGGATAGGTGAAGGATCGATTCAGCTGCCGTGTTTTCACACCGAGCACGCCGCCCGCGCGCGCGGTGTGGCAAGTCAGACAATCTTGTCGGCTGGGGTAGTACCAAGTCTGTTCCTGGATCTCCCCGGTGGCGGACTTGATCTGTATGTTCTCGGTTGCGCTTGTCTTGAGCAGATCCGCATCGCTGCCGTCGGACCGCCATTTGTACACGACGCCGTACACGCCGCCGCGCGAGTCGCGCACCAAAATCCTCGTTTCAAGCCGGCGCTGCGCGCCGGGCTCGGCGGCGTCCACCGGCAGGTCAAAACTCTTCACGAATACCGTGCCGGCCGGGAAGCGCCATTCTCCGATCGGCGAAAACTCGATCCTTCCTTCGGGAACGGCGATCCAGCGCAACTTATTTGCACCGTCAGACCAAAAAGGCACATTGAGGTCGTACGGGATCAAACCCGGACTCGCGAGCCGCTTGGCAGTGTCGCTGAATACGCCGGTTTGCGAGAGCAACGGCGGAATCCGGCCATCGGCATCGGAAGGCATTTCCAAGTAGGGCTTGGTTGCGAGGCGCGTATCGAGGCCATAAGGCGCAGGGCGCGAACAGCCGGCGAACATGAGGAGCGCAGCGAAACCGAATTTCGGAGCCCGTCTAAACGCAGCCTTCAGTCCAAGTCTCCTCATCCCGCCCAATATATAGTAAGGAAGTCGCCGCCCGCACATTAAGAGGTCACCATGAAACCCAGCTTGCCCGTACTTCTCAGCGTGAATGGCGGATACGTCGATGCCGCCGGTTACCTCGCGCTACACGGTTTGTTCACGACGCACGTCACCGGCAACTTTGTCACGCTTGGCGCGTCTCTGGTGCTGGGAACCAGCGGCGCCCTGGCCAAACTCCTGGCCTTGCCCGTGTTTTGCTTCGTGGTAATGTCGATTCGACTGCTCAGTGCGGCGCTGATCGCAAAGGGACTGCCGGCGCTGCGCACCATACTGGGCGTAAAGGTTGCGCTCCTGAGCTTAGGTGCTGCACTGGCGATCGCATTTGGCCCGTTCGGCAGCGGCGATGGTTGGGCGGCACTGTCGACCGGCATGGTCCTGGTGGCGGCGATGGCCATCCAAAATGCCATTCACCGCATTCACATGGGCTCGTTGCCGCCGACCACCATCATGACCGGCAATACCATTCAAATCATGATCGACCTGGCGGATTTGCTGCGCGGTGTGCCGCCCGCGGCACGCGAAGCGATCCGCGGGCGCCTGTCGCGCATGGTAATCAGTGTGACGGCTTTCGCGGCAGGGTGTGCCGCGGCGGCGCTGATTTTTGCAAAACAGGGAATCTGGTGCTTCCTGCTCCCGCCGATCATTGCCGCGTGCACCCTGTCGTTGGGGGAGTCGAAACCGGAAAAAATCGCCTAGCGCTTTGTCCCGATCCGTGCGCGGTTTTCGATGTACCCGGTAGGGCAGGTGGTTTAACCGGGAGATATCATGGAAAATACACTGGACGGCGGCGCAGACGCTGCATTGAGCGAACAGTCTGCAGTGCGGAACGCCAAGAGCGCCGCGTCCAAGCTCAAGCTCGTTCTACTCTGGCTGGCAGTCAGCATTCCCATGCTTTGGGGCATCCTGAAAGCACTGGAGGAGGTACAGCCTCTGTTCCGTTAGGGGCGCAGCTCCTCCTCAAGCTCGGACGCGGTTTTTCCTGCGGTATAATGCGGCGGAAAAAATGACTGGGGGAGTTTTCATGCTCAGATCGATTCTTGCGATGGCATTCGCCTTGTCGCTGGGGTTCGCCTTTGACTCGGTGCGCGCACAAGACGCAGCGGCCACTGCTGCCCCCACCGATTACGCCAATCCTGCGGTGTGGCTCTGCAGACCTGGCCGCGAGGATGCGTGCTCGGCACCACAGGATGCAACCATCGTCGCGGTCAACGGCAAGTTGACGCGCGAGGTTTTTCATCCGGCCAAAAATCCGCCGATCGATTGCTTTTATGTATACCCCACGGTGTCGAACGAGCCGGGCGGCAATTCCGACCTGACCGTAACGGGTGCCGAAAAAAATGTCGTCAATGCGCAGTTCGCGCGCTTCGCTGCGACGTGCCGACTGTTTGCGCCCATGTACCGGCAGGTCACGCTCACGGCTTTGCGCGCGATGATCGTGGGGCAGCCCATTCCCGTTGATCGGAACTTGGGCTACAGCGATGTTCTCGCCGCGTGGAACTATTATCTCGCGCACGACAATCAGGGGCGCGGTGTCGTCTTGGTCGGTCACAGCCAGGGCTCGGGAGTGCTAACCCGCCTCATCAAAGAAGAGATCGATGGCAAGCCGATTGAAAGCAAACTGATTTCGGCCATTCTCATGGGAACCAGTTTGCCGGTGCCGAAGGGCGCGGATGTTGGCGGCGCGTTCCAGCACATCCCCGTTTGCCGATCGAACCGTCAGGTCGGATGCGTGATCGCCTTTGCGGATTTCCGCGCGAACGTCCCGCCGCCGGCCAATTCCCGCTTCGGCAAGGCGCCTGAGGGCATGCAGGCGGTGTGCGCCAATCCTGCGGCTCTCCGCGGCGGCTCAGGGATGCTCAATGCGTACTTATCCGCGGGGCGCATCTCGACCGGATCCGACGGCCCCCGAGAGCCATTCAACTGGACCACGCCGCCAAGGCCCATCGACACGGCGTTCGTCAAGGTGCCCGGACTGTTGAGTGCTGAATGTGTGAGCAATGAGCATGGGTCCTATCTTGCGGTAACCGTTCACCCCACTCCAGGCGGTGAGCGAACCAACGACATATCGGGCGATGTCGTGGTGAACGGCCAGGTACTGCAAGACTGGGGATTGCATCTTATCGATGCCAATCTGACGATGGGAAATCTGATTGCGATTGTGGGGGATGAGACCAAGGCGTACCTGGCCAAGGGCAAAAAATAGAATCATGCTGAAACGTCTCGTGCTGGCGGGATTCGCCTTGGCGTTGATGGGAGTCAACGCACCGGTGGAGTATTCGATCGAGGCGATTCGCTATGGCGTATCTCCGGACATCCCGGTGGGCGCTTTGGTCGTGGGCGGCCCCAAAGACGAGAAGGTCGATGTCGACTTCGTCGTATGGCTGATTCGCGGCGGCGGCCGCAACATTCTTTTCGACAGCGGCTTTCACCGCGAGCGCTGGCTCAAGCAATGGAAGGTCACCGACTATCTCCGGCCCGACGAGGCGGTGAGTCAGGCGGGCGTCAAGCCGGAAGAGGTGACCGACGTGGTGATCAGCCACGCGCACTGGGATCATATGGGAGGTATCGATCTATTCCCCAAGGCGACAGTCTGGATCCAGAAGGACGAATTTCGCTACTACACGGGGGATGCCTGGCAGCCGGGCGGTCACAACGGCGGCATTGATCCGGACGACGTTCTGCAGCTGGTGCGGCTGAACACCGAGGGACGCCTGCGGCTGGTCGATGGCGACAACGTGGAGATTATTCCGGGGATTCGCGTGTTCGTCGGAGCCCGCCACACCTTTGCATCGCAGTACCTGCGAGTGGACGGGCGCTTGCCCTTCGTCCTGGCATCGGACAATGTGTATTTTTATCGCAATCTCGCCGAACACAAGGCGAGTGCCACGTTCAGCGATGCCGACCACGCGGCGAATATCCAAGCGCAGCAACGCATGATCGAGCTGGCCGGTTCCGTGGATCGTGTGGTGCCCGGACACGATGCGCTGCAGTTTCAGAGGTTTCCCACCCAAGGACGCGTCGCGAAGATCAAGTAATCGTCCGCACAGCGCGCGTTGTCCGCGCTCCGCCCGCAACCGCGCCCGCCGGCCCAGCCGGTGGGAAGCCGTGCGCGTCAGGCGCCTTTCTTGTGTTCAGCCTGCCACTTTGCGACCGCCGCCATGGTGTTCTCGACGTGCTTGTCGGGATTCAGCGCGGTGTATTCGTAGATGATGGTGCCGTTCGGCGCGATCACATAGGAGGTTCGGTTCGAATAGGACGTGATGAACAAGTTGGCATCGTATGCGGTGGAGATCTTTTTGTCGGCATCGGAAGCGACTGCGAACTTATTGCGGCATTCGCTCACGGAGTATTTATTCAGCGTATCGATGGAGTCATGCGAAACGCCGATCACCGTGGCTCCCATCGCCTTGAATTGCCCCGTTGCCTCGGCAAAATTATGTGCTTCCACGGTGCAGCCCTTGGTAAAGGCCGCGGGATAAAAGTAAAGCACGACCGGACCGTTCTTCAACGCTTCCGCCAGGGAAAAGGTAAACGGCTTTCCGGCAAGCGTCGCAGGGGTGGTAAAGGTCGGCGCTTGAGCGCCGGGTTTCAGCGCCGCATAGAGCGGAGCACCAACCTGCGGTGGCGACAGGCCCGTACGTGCCGGCGTGATAGCCATCGGCTTGCCGTACCAGGCCCCTTTCGGGCGGTAGGTTTGCGCCCATTGGGCACGCCAGAGCGCGCGATGTAGAATCGTTGTGTTGCCTTTGTCCGCCGCCATCGGGCGCATGTTGCCAATTTATATTATGCGATACCAACTTACATGAGCCGGGACGACGAAGACCGCATCCTGCACGGTTTGTACTATTACCGAGAGAATATCGACGAGGATGTGCAGGTCTCCAGCGAGCAGTTGTTGTGGCTTGCGATGCACCCTCTTGGCGAGGGAGAGGCGTGGAGCAAGGACGGGAAATTGCAAAGCCTGAATCCGTCCGAGTTTCCCGAGGAGATTCGCGGCAAGTTGACCACGGCAAAACTCGAATTGCCGCTGCGCTACCTGCAGTACCGGCGCCTGATCACTTACGCGAGACGCAGCGACGGCATGCTCTACGCGTCGGTTACGTTTGCGGGCGCGGACCGCGCCATCCGTCTGCATACGCGGCGCGGCCGCTTGGATCTCTGGTACCGTGAGCATCGCGATGGCATCGTCGGCGTGACGACCACGATTCTGATTGCCTTCTTGACGGCGCTGATCACGGTTCTCGCGCTGAACAGAATATTGCGATTCTAAGCGGCAGCTCGACTGTTGCGCATTTGCATCGTTCTTATGTCGCACGCGCTTCAGCCCTAACACGCGTCTCGGCCGCAGCATCGACTCCTGTATTTACATATCAATAATCAGATTGATTATTGAGACGTGCGCACGGTTGTTATGGTGAGTGTCGCTATTTTTAGACGCAGTGAATCCCTGAGAATGTCGCGTAGGCAAATGCCCCCAGCAACTGGAAAAAACGCAACATGTCCCGAAGCAACGCGCAATGGAATTGGTCGCTGCCTGCTGTCATATTCTGTCTCTCGCTGTGCCTGACGGCGTCTAATTTCCGTTCTGAACCCCGGGTTGCACCTGCGCGCACGGCGCACGCCGGCCTGATGCAATCGCCGGCGCTGGCATCGCTGCCCCCGCACCCGGGCGTTGCGGCATCCCATCCCCGTCATCGCTACATAGTTCAGTCCCAGAGCACTGAGATGGCCCGCCATGCCGTGTCCCAGGCGGGCGGCATCGTAACCGGCGATCTTTCCGTCATCCGTGCCGTCGCTGCGGCGCTCAATGAGCGCGAAGTCGCCGCGCTGCGTGCCGAACCGGCGCCGCAACTTCACGTCTATGAGGATACCGCAGTGGTTGCCAGCTCCATGGGCACACTGCCGGAGACTTACTATCCGAGCGAGGTCGATGCCGCCAATCTGCAGGCCGGCGGCATGACCGGACGCGGCGTCACAGTGGCGGTGATCGATTCGGGTCTTTGGAATCAGGAAGGGCCGCTGCAAAACGCGCCCGGCGGCAACGGCCGGATATTGGCCCAATACGACGTGATCCTTGCGCGTCAGAATCCGCATTACTATCTGCCGCCCCTTCTCGAGTCGTACAGCCGAGACATCAACGATCCCTATGGTCACGGCACGCACGTTACGTCCGTTATTGCCAGCAGCGGTGTATCCACCGCGGGCCGATATCAGGGCGTCGCGCCCGGTGTCAATCTGGTCTCCGTGCGCGCATTGGACAGCAATGGCCAGGGTCTCTATTCGGACGTGATCAGCGCCGTTCAATGGGTCATCAATCAGCGCCTGCGCTATGGGATTCGCGTGCTGAATCTATCCTTGGGCGCGCCGCCTTCAGGTCCCTACTGGCAGGACCCTTTAAACCAGGCGGTGATGGCGGCTTGGGCCAACGGAATAGTGGTCGTTACAGCCGCGGGCAATCGCGGGCCGGATCCTTTGTCCATCAACGCGCCGGGGAATGTTCCCTACGTCATCACCGTCGGCGCCGTAACGGACAATTATTACCCGCTGCAGCCGATTCAATATCGACTGGCTTCTTTCTCCTCGGCAGGTCCGACCTTCGAGGGATTCGTGAAGCCCGATGTGCTGGGAATGGGTGGGCACGTCATGGCCTATGCACCCAACAACGGCACCCTGGCGCAGGAATATCCTTCGTGGTTCACCGAACCATACAGCGACATGACCATGTCCGGCACCTCGCAGGCAGCTGCGACGGTAAGCGGCGTCGTTGCACTCATGCTGCAGGTGAACCCGCATTTGACGCCGGATCAGGTGAAGTGCCATCTCATGTCAGGCGCTCATCCGGCGGTCAATTCTTCAGGCGGTCTGGCCTATACCGTTTTCCAGCAGGGCGCCGGCTTGGTGGATGCGCATGATGCCGCATACAGCAACGCCTCCAATTGCGCGAACCAAGGTGTCAATGTCTCGCTGGATCTGCTCGGACTACAACACTATGGCGGCCGCGCGAACGAAGACTCGAACGGTAATTTCTACATCATGCAGGCTTCCGCGAGTGCATCGCCGGTGCAGTCCTTGCTGAGCGGCGTTGTCACGCTGGCATCCAAACTCCCGGTGGTCGGTACCCTGTTGCGGGACGTGCCGCTGCTCGGGGACGGCCTGCTGTGGAATGGCGCCTATACCACGAGCAGCGGCTATTCGTGGAGCGAAGGCTATTCATGGAGCGAAGGCTATTCATGGAGCGAAGGCTATTCCTGGAGCGAAGGGTATTCGTGGAGCGAAGGCTATTCATGGAGCGAAGGTTACACGGGCGTCGATGTTCCGCAGCCGGAATAGCTAAGGCATTTCATGCGGAATCGCGGGCGCATTTTTAGTCTGTTGGTCGCCTGCGTTGCGACTGCGCTGAGCACGGTCGCGCTCGCGGGCGCGCCCGTCCCGGCGACCCGTCCGATGTACTTTGAACATCTGACCATGCGCGATGGGCTCTCCATGAGCACCATCAACAGCATCCTGCAAGACTCGCAGGGCTACGTGTGGATCGCGACGGAAGCAGGGCTCAATCGCTACGATGGCTACACTGTTCGACAGTTCCGCCGCGATCGCGGCAATCCGCATGGGCTCGCCAGCGATTACATCTGGTCGGTAGCCGAAGACGCGCAGGGCGATCTTTGGCTGGCGACGGATGGCGGCGGCGTGGCGAGATGGGAGCGGCGCACCGAGACGTTCCAGCAATTCAGGCACGATCCGAAGCAGCCGCAATCGTTGGCCAGCGATAACGTGCGCACATTGCTGATCGATTCCAAGGGGCTCGTTTGGGTGGGCACCAAGGATCACGGTCTTGACATTCTCGATCCGCGGACTGGCATGGCGCGGCACTATCGCCATCGCGAGTCCGACGCCTATTCCTTGCCATCCGATGCCATCGGCGCGCTGTACGCCGATCACGAAGGCCGAATTTGGGTTGGCAGCGACGGCGGACTCAGCCGCTACGATTCGATGGCGGACGGCTTCGTTACCTACGGCGAGGCGATGAGCAGCGCCAAGATCCGCGACTCGCGCGTTCGCGCCATCCGCGAGGATCACAACGGTGCGCTGTGGATCGGCACCGTCAACGACGGCCTCGCCAGGCTTGATCAGAGCGGCAGTAGATTCACGGTCTTTCGCCATGAGGCGAATGATCCCCACTCACTGAGCCACGATCACGTCTGGGCGGTGCTCGAAGACGATGCCAAACGCCTGTGGGTTGCAACTGCCGATGGGCTGGATCTGTTCGATCAAAATTCGCAGTCGTTCATTCGCTACGGCCACGATGCCGACAATCCGCAAAGTCTGCGCGACAGTGATGTCATGTCGTTGTACCAAGATCGCGGCGGCGTGCTCTGGGTCGGCACGCGAGCCGGCGGTGCCAGTCACTGGAATCCACGCAGCTGGCTGCTGGGCCACTACTTCAGCGAAGCATTTCGCGGCGCGCAGGTGGAATCCTTTGCCGAAGATGGTGCAGGTAAATTATGGGTGGGCACCATCGGCGGCGGATTGATCGAAATCGACAGCCGCAACGGCGGCGAGCGCCGCTACGGTGCGGATAAGCCTGGGGCCGGCAACCAGCTCTCGGACGATCGAGTCATGGCGTTGCTCAACGATCAGCAGGGCTCACTGTGGATCGGCACCATGGCCGGCGGACTCAACCGGCTCGATCTCGCCAGCGGCAAGCTGCGCATTTATCGCTCGACTGCCGGCGATGCGACTACGCTGCCGGCTGATGGAGTGATGTCTTTGTACGAAGATCATCTCGGCACACTTTGGGTCGGCACGTTCCGCGGCGGTTTGGCCAGCATCGATCGGGCGACCGACAAGATCACGCGCTATCCGTTTGGAGCGGCAGGGGGGAACTCGCTGAGCAGTTCGAAGGCCAGCGCAATCGTCGAGGACACGCTGGGCAATCTCTGGGTGGGCACCGACGGTGGAGGACTCAATTTACTGGAGCGCAAATCAGGCCGGTTCTACGCGTACCGCCGCGATGATCGCGACCCCAAGAGCCTCAGTGACGATACCGTTTACGCGCTGCACATTGATCCGCAAGGCAATTTGTGGGTGGGTACCGCGGGCGGAGGGATTGATCGCGTCATCGGCACATCAGCCAAGCCCGAAGCCGTTCAGTTTGAAAACCAATCCGGTCTCAGGGGAATGCCGAGCCAAGTGGTTTACGGCATCGAATCCGATCGCGAAGGGCGCTTATGGCTGAGCACCAACAACGGTCTGGCGCGATTCGACACGCGATCACATACCGTCAAAATTTTCCATCAGGTTCACGGACTTCAGGACGACGAATTCAACGTCAACGCGCACTTTCGCAGCGCGGACGGCATTTTGTACTTCGGCGGCAATCACGGCTTCAATGCCTTTTCGCCGAATTTCATCGCCTCCGAAGGACGTGCTCCCCCGGTGGTCTTGACCATGGCCTCGAAGCTCAACCAGCCTTTGAGCGGCCAAGACCTGCCAAGCGCCACGCATCCATTGGCACTGGCTTACGACGACAAGCTGGTCACCCTGGATTTTTCGGCGCTGGATTTCACCTCACCCGCCGACAATCACTACTCTTACACGCTCGAGGGATTCGACAACGGCTGGATCGATGCGGGAACCACGCATCGGGCAATCTATGCCAATTTGCAGGCGGGGGATTACACATTCAAAGTGCGCGCGGCAAATGCCGATGGCATCTGGAGCGAGGACAGCTTGACCATTCCGGTGCACGTGGCGCCGGCGCCCTGGAATACCCTTGCCGCACGCATCGTGTATTTGCTGATCGGCATCGCCATTATCGCGTATCTATGGCGCTTTCAGCGCCAGCGCCGCGAACGGGAACTGCGCTACAGCCGCGAACTTGAACAGACGGTGCGGGTCAGAACGCACGAACTTGAAGAGCGCAACCAGCAGCTGCAGGTGCTCAGCCGCGCCAAAAGCGACTTTGTGGCGCGGATGAGCCATGAGCTGCGCACGCCGATGAACGGCGTGCTGGGCATGACCAGTCTGTTGCTGGACACGCATATCGACCCGTCGCAGCGCCGATTTGCCGAAGCCATTCATCGCTCCGCCGATTCGCTTCTGGCCATCGTCGATGACGTGTTGGATTTCTCGAAGATCGAAGCCGGACGGTTGCAGCTGGATTGCGTCGAATGCGATCTGACGGAAATCCTGGAGCAGACCGTGGAAATGCTGGCCGCACGGGCCGCCACCAAGGGCATTGAACTGTTGTGCGACTCGCCGGCGGTCAGGCTGCCCAGGGTGAAATTGGATGCAGTGCGGCTGCGCCAGGTGCTCGTGAATCTCGGCGGCAACGCGGTGAAATTCACGGAGCGCGGCGAGGTCACTCTACGCCTGAGTTCATCGGGCGCGGCCGCCGGAGTCCTCGACATCCGGGTTGAAGTGGAGGATACCGGGGTGGGCATCGCACCGGAAAGTCAGGCCAGGATATTCGATGAATTCGCCCAAGAAGACGCATCGACCACGCGCCGCTTCGGCGGCACCGGCCTTGGCCTCGCGATCTCGCGCCAGCTCATTGAACTCATGGGCGGCCGGCTCGAAGTCAGCAGCACGCCGGGCGAAGGCTCTACCTTCTCCTTTGGGCTGTCGCTGCCGTTGGCCGATCCGTCCGCGCAAATGCCGGCGCCGCCCCGCAGCCTGAATGGCATACGGGTCCTGGTGGTCCATGAAAATGCAGCAGCGCGAATTTTGCTGGGCAAAACCTTGCGAGCCTGGAGTGCGCGACCGACCGAGGTTGCATCGCTGGCGGAGGCGCTGAGCGCCTCGACCGGTCCGAACTACGACGCGCTGGTAATCGACGACTGCCTGATTGCCGAAGCTGCGAGCCTCTGGCAAGAAGTGCGTAATCGCCAGGGAAAGACTCTGCGCATCATTCGTCTTTTGAGTTTCGTGAGCTTGAGTTCGAGCGGCACGCCGGATGATGCGGTGCTCGAAACCGAACTCACCAAGCCGTTACGCCTCGCCGAACTGCACCGAGCGCTGATCCGCGGCGCGGGCGACAGCACGCCGCTCACCGAACGAACTGTCGCGTTGAAGAAGCCTGGCGGGACGCTGCCCGTGCTTCACGGCCGCATTCTGGTGGTCGAGGATCAACCATTGAACCGCGAAGTGGCCATCGGCATGTTGGCTTCCTTGGGGCTGGAAGTCGAAACCGCCCATCACGGTCAACAGGCTCTCGACATCGTCCAATCGCGCTCCTTCGATGTCATCTTGATGGACTGCGAAATGCCGGTGATGGACGGCTTTTCGGCGACGCGAGCGTTGCGTGCGCGCGAGCGTACCGGCGTGCACATTCCGATCATCGCCCTGACCGCCGATGTGACCAGCTCGGGGAGGGCGGCGTGTCTCGCGGCCGGCATGGACGATCACTTGGCAAAGCCGTTCAGGCGCGAGACGTTGCACAGCATTCTGATCCGCTGGCTCGGAGATTCCAAGCAAGACTCGGCGCCCGCCGCGGCGCCGGGGCCGGCGGCCTCCGCCAATGCCAATGCATCACCGCTTCTCGATGGCGCGACGCTCGATGCGCTGCGGGCCTTGCCGCGCAGCGGACCCAAAGACATGCTTACGCACATTGGCGAGCTCTACTTGCTCGACTCGCGCCGGCTGATCGCAACGATCGAGCAAGCGTTGGAATCCGGGAACGGAACGGAACTCGCGCGTGCCGCGCATGCATGGCGCTCTTACAACGGCAACGTGGGCGCCAATGCTCTGGCGCAGCTGTGCCGTGATCTCGAGGAAGCGGCAAGGGCGGCGAATTTTACCGGCGCGCGCGCGACCTATACGCAGATTCAGGGGCTGCATCACCGGGTACGCGAACAGTTGCAGCTTGAAATGCGGAAATCCGCATGAAACTTGCCGCCAAAGCAGTACGCGTACTGATCGCCGACGACGATGCGACCTTGCGCGAGATCGCGGGTGCCATGCTAAGAGAGGCCGGTTTCGCGGTGCAATCCGTAGCCAGCGGCGATGCGGCGGTCGCTGCGTGCGCGCTACGGATGCCGGATATCGTACTGCTGGACGTGGAGATGGCGGAAGGGGACGGCTATCAAGCCTGCTCCAACATACGCTTTTTACCGGGCGGCGCGGACCTTCCCATCGTAATGGTGACCGGCTGCGATGATACGGCGTCGATCGATCGAGCCTATGAGGCAGGCGCGACGGACTTCATCGCGAAGCCCATCAATTGGACGCTGTTGACGCATCGGCTCCGCTACGTCATGCGCGGCGCTCGAACCATCGAGGAGCTGCGATTCAGCGAACAAAAGAATGCGGCGTTGCTGAAGGCCATACCCGACGGCATCTTTCTCGTGGACAGCGGCGGTTCCATCGGCCATTGCTTCAGTCCCATCGAAGGCCTGCCGCATGTCTCGAGGCGGGAGGGCGATGCGCAGTCGCTGTTCGATCTGCTGCCCCTATCCAAGCGCGGTCACGCCATGGATTGTCTGAGCTCGGCGCTGCGCGGCGAACCGGCGGTGTTCGAGTTTTCCTACGAAGGCAATTCCGCCGCCATTCGCCAATTCGAATGCCGCTATCTGCCGAATGCGGGCGGCAACGTCCTCGCGATCGTTCGAGATATTACCGCTCGAAAGGAAACCGATGCGCGGATACATCGTCTGGCCTATTTTGACACGCTAACCGGGCTTCCGAACCGGGAATGGATCCGCGACTATCTGGCACATGCTCTCTCGGAGACGCGACGGCGCCATCGGCATCTGGCGTTGCTGTACCTCGATCTGGATCAATTCAAACGCGTCAACGACACCTTGGGTCACGGCACCGGCGACGAACTGCTGCGCCAGGTTGCCGAGAGACTGCAATGTGCGGTTGACCAGATCGGCATTGACGGCATGCAAGGGCAAATCGCCCGTTTGGGCGGCGATGAATTCATGGTTGTGCTGACGGGTCACACCCATGCGTTGCATGCGGAACAGGCGGCAGCGAAAATTCTGGCGGCGCACGTGGCGCCATACCTGCACTCGAGCTACGAGCTCGTCGTTACTTCCAGCATCGGCATCGCCAAATATCCCGAGCACGGCGACGATGAGGAGAGCCTGCTCAAGAATGCCGAGGCGGCCATGTACGAGGCCAAATCGAGCGGCCGAAATCAACCGCGCGTGTACGATAGCGCCGTCAATGCCCGCTCGTTGAAGCGCCTGTCGCTGGAGATGGAATTGCGGCGCGCCGTCGAGGATTCCGGCCTCGAGGTTTACTATCAGCCGAAATACGATGCGCGGTCGCTCAAACTGGAGGGCGGAGAGGCGCTGCTGCGGTGGTTTCATCCCTCGCGAGGTCAGATCCCGACCGGCGATTTCATCGCCATTGCTGAGGAGACCGGGCTGATCGGCGATATCGGCAAATGGGCCCTGCAGCGAGTTTGCCGCGACATCGCCCAGTGGCGTGCCGACGGACTCGCAACGCCGCGCATTGCCGTGAATGTGTCCGGACGCGAATTCATGCATCCGGAAGGTCTGCTCAGAATCAGCGATACCGTTGCGCGGGCCAATCTGTCGGCGTCGCTGCTGGAGCTCGAACTGACTGAAGGCGTCTTGATGCGCGACGCCGAAGCAGGGCGCCGCTCGCTGCTGGCGCTCAAGGAATTCGGATTTGCACTGGCCGTCGATGATTTCGGCACAGGCTATTGTTCATTGAATTACTTGAAACGCTTTCCGCTCGATACGCTGAAGATCGATCGATCGTTCGTCGCCGACATCAGCGAGGATCCCGACGATGCAGCGATCGTGCGCGCCATCATCGCGCTTGGGCATAGCCTGAGCCTCAAGATCGTGGCCGAAGGCGTGACGACACCCGCGCAGCTCAAGTTCCTGCAAGCCGAGGGTTGCGATGCCATTCAAGGATTTCTGATGAGTCCGGCCATCGCGGCGGACGCTTTTGCCGGGCTTCTACGCCTGGCACCTTCTGCAGCGATCCGAAATTCCTCTGCGCCTATCCGCCACTTCGGATGACCTGCCGGCGCGCGTGCGCGCAGCTGATGAATGCGGCGTAGCTCCATGCCAACTGCTGCGCTGAGCGCTGCACGCCGGTGTGTTGATCGAATTGCTCGGACAGCTCGCCGCTAGGCGGGGTGTAGGCGCGTACCGTTTCCAGGAATGCGTCGCCGCGGGCCGCCAGTTCCTCGCGGGCCGGCGAGTGCGCCGCGGCGCGAAAGCAGAACTCTGCCGCCGCCAGAGTCGAGAAATAGTAGGCGCCCCCCGAATAATAGACATCCCCCGCGTAGCGGCCCATCGCGGGGCCGCGGCCGGCGCCGCGATGCCGGTTGATGGCGTATTCGGCGTCAAATAACGCCTCCAGCCGCGCCAGTGTCGCGTGCATGCGCGGATCCCGCACCGAATGAGCCGCGGAATTTCCGCCCGCATGAATCGCCGCAAAAATGACCGAGATGTCCAGTTCTTTGGTCGATGGCGCGTGCGATTCCAAAATGCGCGATTTGTAGAATTGCAGGTCCTCGCGCCAGAAGCCATCCAAAGTGCTCAAGATGGCGGCCGCCTCGGCGCGGCTCGCCGCGGCGTCCAACTGCTCTCCGCGCTGCTCGAACCAGACGGCGCCCAGTTCCAATGCCCGCGCCGATGTCCGCAGGGTGTAATAGTGCAGTCCCTTCTCTTCCTCCCAGATGTCGAAACCGACCTCGTGCGCGTGATGCAGGGTAAAGCGCAAGTACGCCCGGAGCAGCGCATCGACCAGGGCCGCGAGTTCAGGATCCATACGGGCGGTGCCCCGCCAATGCAACAGCGCGATCGCCTGCATCGCGGGGCCATCGTATTGGGGGCGCGGCCATTTGGAAATGTCCAGCGTCCCGTCGGGATTGACGCGAGTCTCGCCCAGGAGCGCATCGCCGTGAGCAGCTGCGAGATCTGCATCCGTACGCACGAATTGACGAAAGTCGGGGGCAATCGCATCGCGCCAGGGCGGCTCGCTCAGGCGGCGCCCGTCCAAATTTTGCAGCGACACGCTGAAGCGCACAAAATCGGCGAAGTGCGCGAAGAACTCCCCGTCCAGCGAATTGTCCTCGAACAAAATGCGCAGGGCATCGACTACGACGCCGGAATCGCGAAACCAATGGAAAAAATAATCCGGCTCCGGATCATAGGCGCCCGGCACCGGCGAGGCGACGATGGAACCTTTCTGCGGCCGGACCGATTGCGCGAAGCCCGGCCTGTCTTTGACGATGCTGACCGCGGAGATGCTGCGCATCATGGCGACCGCGCTGTGCCGGTATTCACGCTCAATCCAGCGATCGAGCGCCTCCATCAGCGGCCAAAGCTCAACGCCCGCAGGCCAGCCTGGATTTCCGGCGCCCTCATGAACAGATTCCACAACAAGCCGGTGCGGTGATTTTCAATCATGATCACAATCGGCCCTTGATCGATGGCGAGATAGGTGTCGGCGTACCAATCCTTCGACTCGCAGAAGGCGTCGACGAAACCGAAGCGGCCCCAAATCTTTTCGCCGTAAACGCCGAGGAAGTGGCGCAGCGCACGCATCGCTTCCTTGGGCGCGTAAGGCATGCTGGACAACGCCGCCGTGGGCGAGATGGTGCCGTCGTCCTCATCGGGCGAGTGGGCGGCATAACCGCCGGGACCGTCGCTCGAAGTCAGCCCCCAGCAGGACGCGCCGTACCCTTTATGGTGCAGGGGATTCGCCGCGCAATGCGCGTGATTGATTCGGACGTGATTGACGTTTTGTTGCCAATAGTCCGCGTATTGGTCTTTGAGGCCACGCGGATCGAGACCACAGAAGGAATATTGCGATAAGAAAAGCGGACCGCCGTAATCCGGGCCCAAGGGCAGGGGGATGTCGTAATAGCGCTTGCCATTGAGGAAATGGCGCCCGACGGTGAAGCCCTTGTGATAAACGCGTGGATCGATTGCGTAACGCGGCGCCGATGCAGCGAGCAGGTACGTGATCAAACATTCATTCCAGCCGCGGATGTCCAGTTCTTGTGCCCAGCCGTTATTGGGGCTCCAGTGCCAGAGCAGCACCAGCGAGCCGCGGGCATACCAATCCCATTCCACGTCATTCCAAATGTAGTTCACCAACCCTCGGATCCTGGATTCCTCCGGGGTGTCGCGATTGAAATATTCGCGCACGCACAACAGACCCATGATCAAGAACGAGGTCTCCACCAGGTCGCCGCCATCGTCCTTGCGGGTGAACGGAATGGTCGCACCCGTGCGCCCATTCATGAAATGCGGAAAGACGCCGTGATAGCAGGTCGCGCGGCTCAACAACTTGAGCATTCGATCCAGGCGTTCCAGGGCCGCCGCGCGCGTGATCCAGCCGCGCTCGGCGGCGACGATCAGCGCCATCGCCCCAAATCCCGAACCGCCGGTCGTCACCAGGTCATCCGCCGGTATTGCCGTGGCCGTACAGCGATCCGGTGCGAGGCCGCTCACGGGGTGGGATGCTTCCCAAAAAAAATCAAAGGTCTTCCGTTGCACGGCTTCCAACAATTCAGCATCGGGCAACGCCGCAAGTTGCGCAGAAGACCCACTGAGCTGTTTCATGACGCTTTGCTCGTCGCAGCCACGGGCGGCGGCGCGGCGGGCGCTGCCGGCGCCGCGGAAATCGCTTTCAGCTTCTTTGCGGTGGGGTCCATGATCAAGTGCAGAACTCTGGTGAAGACATGATGTGCGTCGCTGCGTCCGATGTAAATAATTGCCGATTGTGCAAGGTCTTTGGCGAAAATGTCGATAGCGCGTTCCAGCCAAGCATCGTCGAGCGAATCGAGGATCTCGTCGATGAGCACCCACGGTGCCTTATGAGTTATCACGCGGGCCAAGGCCAGCGCATGCATCTCATCCTCGTTCAAATCTCGGTCCCAGCGTTCGGCCGAATCGAGCTGCGGCGTCAAGCGCGACAGGCCGACGCGTGTCAAGGCATTGCTGCAAGCCTCGGTCTCGAACGCGCTGGTCGGTTTTGGGTAGGCCAGGACTTCTCGCAGGGTGCCGGGTGGGAAATAAGGCGTGCGCGGCATGTAGAGTATTTCTTCGTCGGCGGGATGAGTGACCTTCCCCGAGCCCCACGGCCACAGCCCCGCCAGGGCGCGGAACAACAGGGTTTTTCCGGTTCCCGATTCCCCGACGATGAGCACCCGCTCGCCGCGCTTGATTTGCACTTTCTCTTCCTTGAGCAGGGTACAGCCGCTCGGAGACGAGATCCGCAAATCGTCGACATCGAACTCTCCCGCGGGACCGGCGGAGTAAGCGATGCGATTTTCCACATGGTGCATGACGTCGGTTTCGATCACGGCGCGCCTAAATCCCGCCACGCGCAGCAGCGTCGCGCGCCAGTCGGCGATGGTGCTGAAGTTGTCGACGAACCAGCGCAACGAGGATTGGACCTGCATGAAGGCGCCCGAGGCGAGCATGAGGCCGCCGAATGTGAGATTTCCCGCGAAATACAACGGCGCGGCCACCAGAATCGGCGCGACCAAAGTGAACCAGCCGGAGCCTGCGGTGATCCAGGTCAAATTGGTCAGTCCGGTCACCAAGCGTGCGGTGGCCGCGAGCACGTTCTTCAGGTCCAGCTCGATGCGACGCTCTTCATCCGGCTCACCGGCACTGAGCGCAATGGCATCGATGTGTTCATTGACCCGTACCAACGAGAAGCGCAGGTCCGCCTCGCGTGCATAGCGGTCCGCGTTGCGATTGACGAGACTGCGGCCCACCCAATAGCTGAGCAGCGACGCCGAGCCGGAATACACCACCGCCGCCCAGACCATGTAACCCGGGATCACAATTTGCCGGCCATCGAAGTGAAAAGCGAAATTGTTCGACAGTCCCCACAGCACCTTCACGAAGCTCGCCAACAGAATGGATGATTGCAGCAGTCCTATGCCCAGATCCGTGGATAGCTCGGTGAGGTGACGCGCATCCTCGTGCATGCGCTGGTCTGGATTCACGCCCATCGGACCTGCGTTGGTCAGACGAAAGGCGCGGCCGGGTTTCAGCCAGTTTTGGATCAAATCCAGGACCAGGCCTTGACGCAGCTTGATCTTCAAGGTCTCGCCGAGCCAACGCTGGCCCACGTTGAGGACCAGCAGCGCTCCTGCAATGACTCCAAAAACGCCCAGCTGCTGCAGGAATTGCGCAAAATCCCGGTGCGACAGGGCATCATAGAATGGTTGATTCCAGTTATTGAGACGAATTTGGCCGTAGGCGGTCGCCGCGACGACAAGAAATATGGAACCCCAAAAAATGAACAGCGTGTTGCGCACCGGCGAGGCCCATAGGGCTCGCGCCATGATGAGGAGTTGCGGCATCAAGCGCGCATTGGCGCGCTCTTCTGCTTCTGCGGCTTGCGGCGTCGGCTCCGGCCTGTCTTTGTTCATGCGCTTCTCTCAAATCAGGTAATTCCTCCATTATGATTTATCACGGCAGCCGTCAGGGAGCTAAAGTTCTGTGAGCCGAGTCGAAAGTTTGATCAGCCGCATGACGTTGACCGAGAAAGTCGGGCAACTCACCATGACGGCCTGCGGGATGGCCGTGACCGGCCCCACCATCGCCGGCGACTCCAGCGAGGCTATCAAGAGCGGTGCCATCGGCAACCTGCTGAATCTGGTCGGCGTGGAAAACGTGCGTGACATGCAAGATTTGGCGGTCAAGGAATCCCGCCTGGGTATTCCGCTGCTCATCGGCTACGACGTCATCCACGGACACCGGACTCTCTTTCCCATCCCCTTGGGCGAGGCAGCGTCATTCAATGCTGAGTTCTGGGCCTCGACTGCGCGCGAAGCAGCGATGGAAGCCGCCGCCGACGGGCTGGCGATGACGTTCGCGCCCATGCTCGATGTGGCGCGGGATCCGCGCTGGGGCCGGATTGCCGAAGGACCGGGCGAAGACCCGCTCGTCGGCAAGCTCATGGCCGAGGCAAAGGTGCAAGGGTTCCAGGGGACGAATTTGAATCGCGAGGACGTGCTGGCCGCATGCGCCAAACATTACTGCGCCTACGGATGCGTGACGGCGGGCCGCGATTACGCTCCGGTCGATATCTCGGACAGAACGCTGCACGAAGTGCACATGCCGCCCTTTGGCGCCGCCGTGTCTGCAGGCGTGGCCGCGATCATGCCGGCCTTCACCGACCTGAACGGCATTCCGATGACCGCGAATCGGGCCATGCTTCGCGACTGGCTGCGCGGCCGCATGGGGTTCGATGGCGTGGTCATCAGCGATTACAACGCCATCGCCGAGTTGATTCGCCACGGCATCGCCGCGGATTTGGCCGACGCGGCAGCTCTCGCGCTAAAAGCGGGGGTGGACATCGACATGATGGCTGATGCGTATCGGCGCGGCTTGCCGCTGGCGTTGGACCGAGGCACGGTCAGCGTTGCCGAAATCGATGAGTCGGTGCGCCGCGTACTGATCCTCAAGGAGCGGCTCGGATTGTTCGAAGATCCGTACCGGCGCGGCAAAAATCCCGAATCGCCCGCGGCGCGCACGCAGCGGCGGCAGCTGGCGCGGCGAGTCGCCGCCGGTTCGATTGTCATGCTGAAAAATGCGGGCGATGCACTGCCCCTCGCGCGGGCCGCGAAGCGCCTGGCCGTCATCGGTCCCCTGGCGAACGCGTCGGCAGAAATGCGCGGCGTGTGGTGGGGCGCGGCTCCCCCTGAGGGCCAGGTGACGGTGCTCGAGGGGCTGCGCGGCGCGTTGCCGCAGGCCCGGATTTCGCATTCGGATGGCGTTGAAATCGAAAGTGCGGATTTCAGTGGAATCGCCGGCGGCGTCGATTGCTGCGGGGATGCGGACGCCATCATCCTCTGCTTGGGCGAAGCGGCGGTCATGAGCGGCGAGGCCTCCAGCCGCGCGCATCTCGGATTGCCCGGTATTCAACGACGGCTGGCGGAGGCCATATTCGATCGTGCGCAGCGCTCCGCGGCGCCCGTGATCGTGATTTTGTTTTCCGGGCGGCCCCTGGTCGTACCGTGGTTGGTGGAGCGCGCCGATGCGGTGCTTGCGGCTTGGTTTCTGGGCAGCGAGGCGGGCAATGCGATCGCCGATGTGCTGACAGGGCAGGTGAGTCCGAGCGGACGTACACCGGTGACGTGGCCGCGTGCGGCCGGACAAGTCCCGATTTTTTTCAGCGAGCGGCCCAGCGGCAGACCTTTTGACGCTCAGGATAAATTCACGAGTAAGTATCTCGACGTCGCAAATGAGCCACTGTTTCCATTTGGCTTCGGCCTGTCGTACGGCCGCTTTGAGTTTTCGAATCTGCGTCTCTCATCGGCCGCGATCGGCATCGACGATGCGATCAGCATTCAGGTGGATGTCACGAATCGAGGCGCGCGGGAGGCGCAGGAGACGGTCTTTTTGTTTACTCACGATAAGGTCGCAAGCGTCTCGCGGCCGAAATTGGAACTGAAAGGTTTCGGCAAGATCAACTTGCCGCCCGGCAATAGCGGGACTGTGACGCTGTCATTGCGCGCATCCGAGTTATTCTTTCTCGATGTGAACTTAAATCCCGTGTTCGAGCCCGGCGAGCTCGAGATCCTCGTGGGGCCCTGCGCCGACAGAACACAGTTGCTGGTCGCGACGCTCCAATTGGTCTGAGTAAAAATCTATATATAACAATAAATTATGATGATTATTTATTGTTATTTCTATAATCCGGATCCTTAGGCATGCCCCTTGGAGCATGCCCACTGATAGAGGTTTTCGGCCGGCGTCCCCGGCACGATCGGCACCCACACCGCCTCTTTCACGTCGGTGGCGTCGCTCTCCTCGCTGCCGGTAATGTTGTTGTCCGAGTAATAGATGATCAACAGCGCGCGTGCGCGCTCGTTCGCGCAGTCGTATTGAATCTTTTCCACATAGCTCAGATAAATATTGGCGTTGTTGCTTCGCTGCGGTTCCGGATACTCCTGCCGCAACCAGGCGGTCACCAAATGACCCGAACGTTTCAATTGGTGTTCGGTGCTAAAGGATGCCCATGAGCCGTCGGGCGCTACCGAGCGGAATTGCCATCCGCCGGCGGTGAGCGGGTTCAAGGTGCGAACCCAGGCCATCGGATCTGCTTTGCGCGCCGCCCGCTGCGCCGCCAGCTTTTCTGCCTTGGCTTTTTCGTCAGCCTGAGCCTGCGCGCGCTGGGCGTCCCACATTTTCTGCTGCTCAGGGGTTTGCGCGGCGCAAGTCGCGGATTGCAACAGGCAGGCGGCGGCCAGAGCGCCCGCGATCAAACTATGGTACTTCCGTCTCATGTCTGTCATTTTAGGTCATCGTCATCGCGCGAACGATAGTTGAACGCCATGCGATGATAGTAGTGTCGAATGAGGACTCCGCCGCGCATCAGCACATCATCCTCGATCGGCCCTAATCTCTCCACCCCGGCGTGAACGTACTTATCATCCAATTCGCCCGGACTCCAGGCGACGAGCAAGAGATTGCGCCCGTTTTGGGATTTCGGCGGCAGCCACAGGCCGTACATGAGACCCATGCCGCCGAATAGATGGCTGTTTGCAGTCCGTAGTCCGCCTGCGATGTGCGCGCCGCCATAAAACGCGAGCTCGCTGGCAATCGCGTAGCGATCCATGCCGACGATGAGCGGCTCCGTGCCCGTCTCCTTGCCGGAAGCCTTCGCGGTCTCGACGACGTGTGCACTCAGGTCCCGCCATCCCACCGGTATCGCTTCAATATGCTTGTCGTAACCGACGCCGGGCAGGCCGAGCACCAAGTAATGCAGCCCAGCGCCGTAGATCAATAGCATCACGACGACCGTGGGCATCCAAGCAGCGCGAATCCATGCCACGAACCGGCCAGCCTGTTGATTTCGATTCACCATGACGAGGGCCATGGCGGGAAGCGCCGCCGTCCACGGCGCCCCCGTCCAATCCAGCTTCACTTCGTGGCGCAAGCTGAACAAGGCGAACACCGAGAGCGGAATGAGAATGGCGAGGTTTAACAGTCGGCCGCGCCGCGCCGCGGCGGGCGTCCCGTCGCCGCCGTAACGGCTTGACAGCGCCGCAATCACGGCCAGAACTCCGGTCGGGGTAATCAAGACAATGATGGAGCCGATCAGCTTGTGCAAGGCAAATTGCGGCGTCTCGGCCAGGCGCCGTGAGGTTTGAAACGCGAAGGATGCC
The DNA here is from genome assembly GCA_963721095.1 of uncultured Gammaproteobacteria bacterium. Lineage (GTDB taxonomy): Bacteria > Pseudomonadota > Gammaproteobacteria > Steroidobacterales > Steroidobacteraceae > Bog-1198. The sequence goes on from CAVRHU010000010.1 coordinate 388,572, forward strand.
CACTCATGCTGCGCATTCCAGATGATGACCGGAGAAAAGATGGCCAAGGCCAGCAGGGCTCCGACATAGGGCTCCGAGCGGCGCCACCAGCGGCGCGACTGAGAATCCCACAGCATGAAGACCACTGCGACGAGACCCAACAGAGCGATGCTATATTTTGAGATCATTCCGAGACCAAGGCAGACACCGGCAAACCACCAGGCCCGGGATTGGTTGCCGATCAACGCGCGCTCCAGGAAATAGAGCGACGCCGCCCACGCCGCGGCGAGCGGTGCATCCGGCGTCATGAGCAGGCCGGATAGAAAGAAGAAGGGCAGCGCCTGCACCAGCAGCAAAGCCGCGAGCGCCGCAGCGGCGCCGAACAGGTTGCGAGTGAGCTTGTAAGCGAAGATGGAGGTGATCGCCCCGCACAGCATCGCGCCGGCGCGTACTCCAAACTCGTTCTGCCCGAACACGGCCGTCGCCGCACGAATCAGCCACGCCACCATGGGAGGATGGTCCAAGTAGCCGATGCTCAAATGGCGCGCATAATTCCAGTAATAGGTCTCCTCCGGCATCATCTCCACCGAGCCTGCATAGACCAGCCGTAGGAAGAAGGCATAGACGATCAGTCCGACCGCCGCATTGCGCCAGCGCGGCGCTGTGACTGCCAGGCCGAGCGCGACGGCAAAAACGATGCACAGCTGAGGCGCCCAGCCCCAGCGCTGCACCACCAGCGCCAGCACACCGGCGCGCAAGAACAGCGCCATGAAGCCCACGATGGCGCCGCGCAATGCGGTGTGCCAAGCCGCCGCGGGAGCCTGGGCGGCGCGCAGCGCCGGCCAGCGCAGCAAAAGACTGAGCGCATAGCCGATGCCGAATGCATAGGCGTTTGCGGCTCGCAGCGACAGCCCGGCGCTCACAAAAACGCAAAAAGCCAGAATGTCCAGCAATGGCGCAAGGACGATCCCGAGGCGCCGCATATTGAGCGCGGCTACAGCCACTTGGCTTTTTTGAATCTGAAATAAAGCAGCACGTCGATCGCGGCCATGAAGAGCAAGGATGCGACATAGCCGTAGCGCCACTTCAGTTCCGGCATATGCTCGAAATTCATGCCGTAGATCCCCGCGATCATGGTCGGGATCGCCAGCAGCGCCGCGTAGGCCGCGAGGCGCTTCATGGTTTCATTTTCTTGCAAGGTGATGAAGGAGAGGTTCACCGATATCGCGGTCGCGATGGTCTCGCGGACCGAATCGGCGGTCTGGTTCAGCCGCAGTAAATGATCGTAGATATCGCGGAAATATTCGGTGATGCTCACGCACAGCGCCGGCACCCGGCCGCCGGTGAGGTTCGACACGCCTTCCAGCAACGGTGCCACGGCATGCTTCATGATCATCAGACGCTGCTTGAGCGCATAGAGCGCCTCGATATTGTCGCGCGGCGCGCCCTGCGGCGCGAAAATCCGCTGCTCAATGCCGTCCAGCTCATCCTCCAAGCTGTCGAGAATCGGGAAGTAGCGATCGACCACGGCGTCGACGATGGCGTACATGACAAAGCCAGGACCCTGGCGCAGCAGTTTCGGTTCGCGCTCACAGCGCGCGCGAACCTCGGCCAAACCCTTCTGCGCGCGGCTGCGCACGGTGAGGACGTAGTTGCGCCCGGCGAAGATGGCGAGCTCCCCGACGTGGTACTCGCCGCCGTCCGGTTCCACCAGGTGCAGCACCGCGAACAGGGAATCGCCGTACTCTTCCACCTTGGGCCGTTGATGTCCGACGAGTGCGTCCTCGACTGCGAGAGGGTGCAAGTCGAAAGCCGTCTGCAGTTCGGCGAGCTCGGCCGCGGACGGATCCTGCAACGCCACCCACACAAAGCAATGGGGCCGATGCAAGTACTCGGTTATTTGCGCGGCCGAAATGTCGCCGACTTTCGTGCCGTCCTGGTACGCGACGCAGCTGATGAGCATGCGTCAGGAGTTTACGGCAAAGAGACCAGCGTCGGGGGTGCAACCGCCTCGCTCGGGGGCGGGACTTCCGCTTGGATTTCTCGGGCAGGCACGCCGGAAGCATCGACGGGAACGCTCATCACCACTCGCAATCCCGGACCGTTGTCGCGCAGTTCGAGCGCACTGCCATGCAGCTTGGCCACCGCTTGCACCAGGCTCAAGCCCAGGCCGACGCCGGGCGTGCCGCGGCTGGCATCGCCGCGGTAGAAGCGCTGCATCACCTTGGTCTTTTCCTCGTCATTGATGCCCGGTCCATTGTCCGAAACGGAGATCTCCGCCCGCATGTCATCGCGCCTTCGAACCGCAACCTCGATCGAGCCGCCGTGCGGCGCATACTTCAGCGCATTGTCGATCAGGTTGCTCAGCGCCTGGGCGAGCAGCACCGGGTCGCCGGAAACCGCGAGCGGGCCGTTGCAGCGTAACTTAAGATCGATTTCCTTCAATTCGGCAGCAGGCTCGTAGAACTCCACGGCGTTGGCTGCCAGGTCTGAGATATCGAGCGACACGAAGCCGGAGCGGCGCATGCCGGCATCGATTTCCGCCAACCTCAAAAGCGCATCGAAAATGCGGATGACCCGATCGACATCGGCCACCGCGCCGTCGATTTCAGCGTAAGTCTCCTCGGTCGAAGGCCGGATCAGCGATAACTCTTCGAGCCGCGAGCGCAACTCGGCGAGCGGTGTGCGCAGGTCGTGTGCGATGGAGTTCGATACGTTGCGTACGCCGTGTACCAAGAGTTCAATCTGATCGAGCATGCCATTGATGGTGCGCGACAGGGTGTTGAGCTCATCATCGCTCAAGTGGGTCGGCAGTCGGTGCTTCAAATCGCCGTGGATGATGGCGGATACGGTCTGACGGATGCTATGCACGCGCGACATCAATGCCCGGCGCGTGATGAAGCCGACCAACAGTCCGGCAATGCACAGCACGGCGACCGCGGCGGTCAAGCCATACCAGAATCGGGTCTGCAACGGCTTGAACAGGGCATTGTCCCGCCCGACCAGCAGGTAGTAGTCGCCCACCGTGGCAACATGCACCAGCGTTTGCTGATCGCCGCGTTTGCCCACATTGATGGGAATGGTGTAGTTGCCGGGCGTCTGCGGCACAGTGGTCGGCCAAAGATGCAAATTGCCGGCTAGCGGATGCATCGACGCATCGGTGAGCAGCAGGATTCTTTCGCCGGCGATTTGCATGCTGACCCGCATGTCGATGTAGGCCTTGAGCGCATCGGCGCCGTCGCGTTTGTAGATATCGGTCAGGCGCTGCGCATCGGCCTGAAGGATTTCGGCGCGGCCGTCCTGGATCGTCACCTGCCAGGCGTACCAGAGCGGTGCCGCAAAGAGCACGAGCGCCGTCAACCCCAAAGCGACGTAGCCCAGTGCGAGCGACAGTGCCGAAGAGCGGATGACGCTAGTCACCGGCGGTCACCGTGTAGCCGGCGTTGCGCACGGTTTTGAGCAGCGGGCGTTCGAACTCCGCGTCGATTTTCTGGCGCAATTTGCTGATATGCACATCGACCACATTGGTTTGCGGGTCGAAATGGTAATCCCAAACGTTCTCCAACAACATGGTGCGTGTCACGACCTGGCCGGCATGCCGCATGAGGTACTCGAGCAGCTTGAATTCGCGCGGTTGCAGTGTAATCGGCCGGTCGCCGCGGGTCACCTTGCGCGTCAGCGGGTCCATGTGCAAATCGCCCACAGTCAGCGGAATTTCATGATCGACCCCCTGGGCCCGCCGATGCAATGCGTCAATGCGCGCCAACAGCTCGCCAAAGGCGAAGGGCTTGGTCAAATAGTCGTCGCCGCCGCTGCGCAGTCCGCGGATGCGATCGTCCACTTCCGACAGCGCGCTCAAAATCAGGATCGGCGTGCGTTTGCCGGCTTTTCGCAGTACCTCGATGATGGCAAGCCCGTCGATGTCGCCCGGCAGCATGCGGTCCATGATGATCACATCGTAGGGCTCGCTGGCCGCCAGGAACATGCCATCGCGCCCATTGCCGGCGTGGTCCATGGTGTGCCCGGCTTCCTGCAGGCCTTTGACAACGAATTGCGTGACGCGCTCGTTATCTTCGACCAGCAGAATTTTCATGGGTGCTCCCCAAGCGCCGTGTGCGAATCCGGCGATTCTTCCGCGAGCTCGGCTTCTGCGTGCTTCTTGCGCCGTCGGCCGCGCATCCTGGCGCTGAATTCGTCCAAATACAGATAGATGACCGGCGTCGTGAACAGCGTCAGGGCCTGGCTCAAGATCAGGCCGCCCACCATGGTGTAGCCCAGGGGGCGGCGCAATTCGGAGCCCGTGCCTTGGCCCAGTGCCAACGGCACGGCGCCGAGCAACGCGGCCATCGTGGTCATCATGATGGGCCGGAAGCGCAACAGACACGCGCTGCGGATCGAATCATGCGGCGAGAGATGATGCTCGCGCTCCGCCTGCAGCGCGAAGTCCACCATCATGATGCCGTTCTTTTTGACCAGACCGATCAGCAGGATGATGCCGATGAGGGCGATGACGGACAGTTCGATATGAAATAGCAACAGCACGAGCAGCGCGCCAACGCCCGCCGATGGCAGAGTCGAAAGAATCGTCAATGGATGAATGTAGCTCTCGTAAAGCATGCCGAGAATGATGTACACCGCGACCAATGCCGCCAGGATCAAATAGGGCTGACTCTTCAAGGAGCTTTGAAAGGCCTGTGCGGTCCCTTGGAAGTTCCCGGTGATGGTCGCGGGCAGGTGCATCTGCGCGGAGGCGCGGTTGATCGCATCGACCGCATCGCCCAGTGCCGCGCCCGGCGCGAGATTGAACGACAGCGTCACGGCCGGAAACTGGCCCTGGTGATTGATCGACAGGTAGGTCACATGTTGCGTATCGAACTTGGTCATCGCGGACAGGGGCACCATCTCGCCGGTCAGCGGGGACTTCAGATACAGCTTCTTGAGCGAGTCGGGATCGGTTTGCAGCGACGGGGTAATTTCCAGCACCACGTGGTAGCTGTTGGCCTGCGTAAAATATTGCGCCGCCTGCCGCTGGCCGAAAGCGTCGTAGAGGGTCTGGTCGATGGCCGCCGGCTGAATGCCGAAGCGCGCCGCTTGATCGCGGTCGATGTCCACCGACAGCATGCCGCTGCTGGTCTGTTGATCGGAGGCGACGTCGCGCAGCATGGGGAGTTTCTGCAGCGAGGCCAGCAGCTTCGGCGCCCATTCGTTGAGCTCGTTGATATCCGAGTCCTGTAGTGTGTATTGATATTGCGTGCGCGAGGTCCGGCCGCCGACATTCAGATCCTGCGCCGCCTGCAGGAACAGCGTGATGCCGGGCACCTTGGCCAGCTGCGGCCGCAGCCGGTTGATGATCTGGTCCGCCGACGCCGAGCGTTCACTGCGGGGCTTGAGCCCCAGCATGGTCCATCCGGTGTTGATCGGCCGGCTGCCGCCGATCGCCGTGCCGAAGGTCGCGACGTCGGGGTCACGCTGTACGACATCCGTGATCAAGTGCTGGCGCCGCACCATCTCGTCGAATGAGATGTCCTGGGGCGCATCCGTGAGCCCGGAGATGATGCCGGTATCCTGCTGCGGAAAGAATCCCTTGGGGATGTAGATATACAGCAGTACGGTCGCGGCCAGGGTGAGCAAAAAAGCGGCGAGCGTCGCGCGTTTATGATCGAGCACGAAATCGAGCCCGCGAGTATAGCCGGCCAGGAGTTTGTCGAAGCCGCGTTCGATGAACATGTAGATCTTGCCGTGCCGCGCATGCTTCTCATCGCGCAAATACAAGGCGCACATGGTCGGCGACAGCGTCAGCGCAACAAATGCCGATACTGCGATGGTCATGGTCATCGTCAGGGCAAATTCGCGGAACAGGCGGCCGATAATGCCGCCCATGAGCAGCAGGGGAATGAAGACCGCAACCAGCGAAATGCTCATCGACATGATGGTGAAGCCAATCTCACCGGCACCCTTGAGCGTCGCCTGCAGCGGCGATAATCCGGCTTCGATATGCCGGTAGACGTTTTCGAGCATGACGATCGCGTCGTCGACGACGAAGCCGACGGCTATGGTCAGGGCCATCAAGGACAGATTGTCCAGGCTGAAATTCAGCACATACATCATGGCCACAGTGCCGAACAGGGCGAGCGGTACGGTCACGCCCGGAATGATGGTCGCCCAGGCATTGCGCAAAAACAGAAAAATCACCAGCACGACCAGCACGATGGTGATTCCCAGCGTGATTTCCACATCCTCGACCGATGCCTTGATGGTGGTGGTACGGTTGGCGACGGTATCGACCTTGATCGAGGGCGGCACGGATGCCATGGCGTGGGGCAGCAGCGCCTGGACGCGCTCGACGGCGTCGATGACGTTGGCGCCGGGCTGTTTGTAGATCAGCAGCAGAATACCGTTGCGGCCGTTCTGCCATGCAGCAAGGTAGCGATTCTCGGGCCCGTCGACGGCCACGCCGATGTCCTTGATGCGCACCGGGGCACCGTTCTTGTAGGCCACCACCACATCATTCCAGGGTGCGGCTTTGAGCAGTTGGTCATTGTCATAAATGGTCATGCCGCGCAAAGGTCCGTTGATGGAGCCCTTGGGGGCATCCACCGTGGCCTGCGAGATGACATTGGCGATATCTTCCATTTGCAATCCCAGCGCGGCGAGCTTGCTGGGATCGACCTGTACTCGCACCGCCGGCTTCTGCTGGCCGCCGATATTGACCTGCGCGATGCCGGGGATCTGCGAGATCTGCTGGGCGAGAATATTTTCGGCGTAGTCGTCCACCGTCGTCACCGGCAATACGTCTGAAAACACGGAGAGAATCAGAATGGAGGAATCGGCCGGATTGACCTTCCGGTAGCTGGGCGGCGTGGGTAAGTTCTTCGGCAACTGTCCGCCCGCCGCGTCGATGCCGGATTGCACGTCTTGTGCCGCGGCATCGATGTTGCGGTTCAAGTCGAACTGCAAAGTTATTTGTGTGCTTCCCAACGCATTCGTCGAGGTCATCTGCGAGAGGCCGGGTATTTGTGCAAACTGCGTCTCGAGCGGCGTCGCGACGGACGAGGCCATGGTTTCCGGACTCGCGCCCGGCAATGAGGCCGAAACCTGGATGGTCGGAAAGTCGACTTGCGGCAGCGGCGCTACCGGTAGCAGCGGAAAGACCACCACGCCCACCAGGAAAATCCCGCCCATCAAGAGTGAGGTGGCGATCGGTCTGCGGACGAATATTTCCGAGATGCTCATGATGCTTTCGGTGCCGACGCATTCGGGCGCACGTGCACGCCCGCCTGCAGCCGGTATTGGTTGCTCGTGACGACGCGCTCATTCAAAGAGACGCCCTTGGTGATGACCGTCAAGCCGCGGCCTTCCACGCCAAGTTCCAAGGGCCGTACTTCCACCGTTGAATCGCCCTTGACGACGTAGGTAAACGGTCCGTTCGGACCGAGCTGAACCGCCGAGGAGGGGATCGTGAGTACATTGCGCTCCGTGCGCACCAGCACGCGTGCGTTGACGTACTGGCCTGGCCAGAGAGTGTTGTGCGCGTTGGTGAACGTGGCTTTGAGTTTTGCGGTTCCGGTGCCTTGATCGATTTCATTGTCGATCAGTGAAAGCGTTCCTTGGTCCAGCACCGTCTTGCCGTCGCGCGACAGTGTGGTGACCTGCACCGGCCCCGCTGCGAGGGCGCTGCCCACCGTACTCAGGTCTTCCTCGGGCAGGGTGAACACGACCGATATGGGTTGCACCTGGGTGACCACGACAATGCCGGCCGTGCCGGCCGCGCGCACAATGTTGCCCGGATCGATGAGCCGAATTCCGGTGCGGCCGTCGATGGGCGAGGTGATGCGCGTGTAATCGAGTTGCGTGTGCGCGTTGTCGACCGCGGCCTGATCGACCTGCACCTGGGCGGTCAGCTGATCGACATTCGCACGTGCCGTGTCGACAGTCTGCTTGCTGGCCAAATCCTGAGGCTGCAGCAAAACATAGCGATCCAGATCGAGCTTGGCATTCGCCAGCATTGCCGCATCCTTCGCCTTGCCGGCGAGCGCCTGCTCGTAGGCCGCTTGATTGGGCCGCGGATCGATCAACGCCAGCAGATCGCCCTTGTGTACGGTTTGACCTTCCGTAAAGCCGATTTTCTGTATCTCGCCATCGACCCGCGCGGTCACCGTCACGGTGTAGAAGGCCTGCACCGTACCCAATCCCTCAAGATAGATCGGCACGTCGGAATGGTTCACCGCCGCCGTGTCCACCGCAATGGCGGCCGGCGGGTTGCGCGACGCGGCATCGGCCCCGGTGTGACTGATCACCCGCCACCCAATCAGCAGCAGGACCGCCAGTGCGAGGCCGCCGATAAAAGCGCGTTTTTGGAGTGTCGAGAATGTCGTCATCACCTCATCCTTCTTGCCATCCGCCGCCGAGCGCGGTGTACAAATCCACCATCGATTGCAAATGCAGATATTGAACCTGGACCAGTTCATCCTGGGCGCTGAACAAAGCGTTTTCGGTATTGAGGACGGTCAGGATGTTCACGATGCCCGCCGACATTTGCGTTTGCGCGAATTGAAATGCTCGGCGCGCTCTGTTCACCGCTTCCTGCTGGCGTGATTGCTGCTCCTGGGTCTGCTGAGCCGCCACCAGCGCGCTCTCCACATTGCTGAACGCGGAGATCACCGTCTTGTGATAGGCGCTCAGCAGCTCCCGATAGCGGGCATCGCTGAATACCACCTGGCCGCGCAGCGCGCCGCCGTGAAAAATGGGTTGCGTCAGGCCCGCGCCCACGGACCAAATCCGGCTGGCGGGATTGATGAGGGAGGCCAAGGCCGAACTCGCGTAGCCGCCGCTGGCGGTCAGCTGAATGCTGGGAAACAGGGCCGCGCGCGCGACAGTGATGTTGGCGTTGGCGGAAATCAGCTGTTGCTCAGACTCGGCAACGTCCGGGCGGCGGGCCAGCAGCGAGGAAGGCAGGCCCTCGATGACCTGCGGGCTGGTGAGGGCATTGAGGGTGCCCGTGTCCACATCGATTGACTCGGGAGTCTTGCCGAGCAACACCGCGAGCGCGCTCACCGTTTGGCGGAACTGCTGCTGCAGCGGAGGAATGGCCGCACGCAGCAGCGCCACCGCTGTCTCCTGCTGGGCGACGTCCAGCCCTGTGGCGATGCCCGCGGTCTGCTCCAACTGCAGGCCGTGCAAAATTTTCTCGCCGTTGGCGAGATTTTCGCGCGCCACCTGCAGCCGGTCGCGAAATTCCAGCGCCTGAAAATAGGTGGACGCGACGCTGCTGATGACCGTGAGTGCAACGGTTTCCTGATCGAAATGGCTGGCCAGGGCGGTGGCACGGGCCGCGGCTCGGGTCGCGCGGTTCTTGCCCCAAAAATCCAGCTCATAGCTCGCGCTGAGCACGGGACTGAAGCTGTTGAAGGTCTCGGGACCCACGCCGCTGACCTGTGCGTGCTGGCGCGTGGCGTCGGCGCCGAGGTCCACGGACGGCAGCAACGCCGCTCCGGCAATGCGGGCCTGGGCATCCGCTTCTTCCACGCGCGCGATGGCAGCGGCCAGATCGTCATTACTGCGCTGTGCTTGCGCGATCAAGTCGTCCAGAGTCGGCGAACCGAATCTATGCCACCAGTCGGCACTCGGCCAAATGGGCGCCGCGTCATTGACGGGCGACTCGCGCCAGTTCGCCGGTGGCGGAATGTCGGGCCGCTTGTACGCGGGTCCGACGCTGCAAGCAGCAAGCGCCAAAACCGTGCAGGCGCAAACCATCCTTGCGGATAGGTATCTATTCATGGTGGTCACGCTGGACTGGGCGCGATTAAACCCGAGTGGGTGAAATGTTAAGATAAGTTAATACGCTTAAGTAAGCTACACTCGCTTTCCATGCGCCCACCCCTCGTCGCTTTTCCCGCCGCTCTGATTTGCTCACTTCTGGTTAATTCGGCCGCGTGGCCGGAGGAGGTGCCCGACAAGGGTTTGGCAGCCACCCTCGGTCGAATTCGCGACGCAGGCTTGAGCGATGAGTGGACTTATCGACGTCTTGCGGACCTGTGCGACAAGATCGGCCCACGGATGAGCGGCTCGCCGCAAGCGGAGGCCGCGGTCGAGCAGCTCGCCTCGGCGCTGCGGGCGGCCGGACTGAAAGCCACCTTGCAGCCGGTGAAAGTCCCGCATTGGGTGCGCGGCGAGGAGCAGGCGGAAATAATCGAGTATCCCGGCCGGCCGGCCGGGGTCATTCAACATTTGCATCTGACCACGCTCGGCGGTTCGGTGGCCACACCGGCACAAGGTATTTCCAGCCAGGTTCTCGTGGTGCATAGCTTCGATGAACTGAGCGCGCGGGCGGCCGAGGCTCAGGGCAAGATCGTGGTGTTCGATGTGCCCTACAACGAAACCTTGGCGGTGAACGGGCGCTCGGGAACTGCCTACGGCCAAGGCGTGGCATATCGCACGCACGGCGCGAGCGCCGCGGCACGCGTCGGTGCAACGGCTGCACTGGTTCGCACCGTCGGCGGCGCGAACTATCGGCTGCCGCACACGGGGCAGATGAACTACGATCCGAAGCTGCCCAGAATTCCGACCGCCGCTCTCAGCGCGGAGGACTCCATGTGGATCGCGCGGCTCGCCGCGGAAGGTCCCGTCACGTTGCGCCTGAAGTTGTTGCCGCAATCACTGCCGGAGGTCGAGAGCCACAATGTCATCGCCGACTGGGTCGGACGTGAGCGGCCCGAGGATGTGGTCATCGTCTCGGGACATTTGGATTCCTGGGATCCGGCTCAGGGAGCGATCGACGATGGCGCCGGCGTCGTGTCGGCTATGGGCGCGGTGCACCTGCTGCAGACCCTGGGCCTGCACGCGCGCAGAACGATTCGCTTTGTCGGCTGGATGAGCGAGGAGAACGGCAGCGCGGGCGGCCAAGCCTATTTCAATCTCAACAGCGCCACGCTCGAGCGGCAAATCGCGGCGATCGAAAGCGACGAGGGTGCCGGTCGGCCGCTGGGGGTGTCAGCCCACGTTGCTCCCGAGTCCTTGACGCTATTCAATCCGCTCATGACGGCCCTGATTCCGATGGGTGCCACCATCCTGGATCCGCGCGAGGGACCGGGCGGTTCGGATGTCGAGTACCTGGATGCGGGCGGCGTGCCGACATTGGCGCCCATCGTCGACAGCCGGACTTACTTCGACTATCACCACAGCGCGGCGGATACGCTGGATAAAGTCGATCCTGACAATATTCGGCGGCAGGTCGCGCTCATGGCCATGATGGCGTACTTCGTGGCCGACATGCCTGAGGCGCTCCCGCGTCTGCCGCCGTCGAAGCCGCGTGTCCGCTAGGATGCGGCGAGATCAGGGGGGCGCGCGGCAGGCTAGGCGGCCGGACGTCTCCATCGCAGGAGGAAATCGGTGACCGAGCGGGTCTGCATATAGCGCATGGCCTCGAACTCACCGGTCTTCTGGCTGTAGAGCAGCTTGCCCCGATCATCCAGCACCGCAATCGCGGGTACGCCTTTGTTCATCGGAATTTGATAGTGCTCGGCGATGTCGAGGTTGGCATCCAGGTGTCCAATGTTGACGTGGACCAGAATGTAGTTGGCGGCGAGCAGAGGCCGGTTGGTCGCATCGTGGAAGTACAAGTCGAGAACATGGCAATCGGTGCACCAGTTACCGCCGAAGTCCAAGATCACGCGTTTGTGGGTCGCGGCGGCGCTCTTGAGCGCGGCGGCAATGTCGGCCGAGGCCTGCTCGGGACCCGGATAAATGTCCGGTTGCGCGGATCGCACCGGCGCTCCGACCGCGAGGATGAGACAGAAAAGAACGGAGAGTAAGGCGCTGCGTAGGGTTGGCATGCAGGAACCATAGCGCCGACGGTGCGAGCGATCAACTCGGTGAGGCGTTCTGCGGCGCGAGCAGGGTCTTGAGTACATCGCGCCAACTGAGAATGCCCACCGGCTTCAGGGCCTGGTCAACGATCGGAATGCAGGAGACTCGGTGCTCGAGGAATAATTTGACGGCGTCGGGTATCGAAGCGCGCGGGTGCAATGTAAGCAGATTTCGGCTCATAATCTGGTGCACTCGCTTGTTCAGCGTCGCGAGGTCGCGGGCGTTTTCCGCGGCGCTGCCGACATAAGGACTGAGAGCCTTGAGCAAATCACGGTCGGAAACGACCCCCTTGAGCACCCTGCGCTCGTCGACTACAAGAAGATGATGAAACTTGAGCGTGTCGAATATTTTCTTGACGACATCGAGCCGATCATCCATCTCGACCGAGACAACGCGCGTCGTCATGATGCTTCCCACATCCATTGCGCGAGACTATACCCCTTTGCGCCGTGCTCCGGACTCGCCGTGATTTCGGGCGCAACTCCGCGCTTGGCCGCGCTGCGCGAGACCTCGATATTATTTGGCGCCGCGATCGCGGTGATTTTTCTCAAGGAGCGATTGAGCAGACTGCGGCTCATCGGCGTGCTCAGCATTGCAGCGGGCGCGATGATCCTCATCGCACTCCGCTAAGCAGGTCTTCCCGAAGCGCCAGCCGTGTCCGCCGAAATCGTCCGCTATTGAGTGTCGTCCCTGCCGTCTTTGCCGGTCAAAGGTCCTGAAGCATCGTCGATCTCCAGCCCGTCGTCGTACAGCGTGTCTTCCTCGCCGTCCAGGTGCAAAGTCGCGTCGGGATTGATCGACTTCTCGAATGCTGTATGCGCGACGGACTTCTTTTGTTCTGAACCGTCGAGCGCCGAGCCGCGAAGCGTCGATTCGCCGGACTTGTCGATGGGGATATTGTCCCCGTCTGTTTGATTGTTGCCCATCAATGCACTCCTGGTTGTAATTGCCGCGAGCACAGGGTATGCCTGGAGCAGGGCCTCCCATATTCCGAGGGCGGAGTACTTCTTGTAGGTGCAGACCGACAGCACGGTTGGGAAACTGCTCGAACCTGCTAGCCTAGTAGCTTGAATGAAATCGATTATCTTCACATTGTCGTTTTGCGGGGCGCTGGCGTGGACATCGGGCGCTCGCGCCGCCGATCCGCAGGCCTACCAAGTCGATCTTGCCTCGGTGGGAAACGACAACATCAACCAAACTCTCAAAGCAACTTCCGACCTGCTGAACTTGCGCACCTCGGCGCCGGTCAGTCCCTTCGGTTTGATTGCGCGGGCGCGCAGCGACACGGACCGCCTCAAGACGGCGCTGGAGAGCTTCGGGTACTACGAGTCTCATGTCGCCATTACGATCAACGGATTGCCGCTGACCGATCCCAGTCTCGGTGATGCCTTGACGGCGCTGCCCAAGGGCAGCAGCGCAAAGGTTGCGGTCAGTTTCACATTGGGCACGCTTTACCACCTGCGCCGCATCGACATCGACGGGGAGGTGCCGGCGCCAATCAACGCGCGCGAGACCTTGGGATTGAGCAGCGGACAGCCGGCGGTTGCCGCCAACGTGCTGGCAGGAGGCGCGCGTTTGCTTACGGCGCTGCAGGAACAGGGCTACGCCTTCGCGCAGGTGGATCCTCCGGTTGCCTACGAAGCGGCGGATGCTCCGGCGCTCGACTTGAGCTTTCACGTCGCCGCCGGCGTCAAGGTCAAGATCGGCGACATTCATATCGAAGGATTGCAACGGGTGCATGCATCGCTGGTACGAAGAAGGCTGCTGCTGCACACCGGCGACTCCTACAAGCCTTCGGCCATCGACGCCGCGCGCCGGGATCTTTTGGGCATGAATGTGTTCGGGCAAGTCAGCGTGCAGGTCGGCACCAAGCCGGACGAATCGGGCGGTGTTCCCATCACGCTCAAACTACGGGAACGCTTGCGCCATGCAATCACGGTCAATGCCGCTTATTCGAGCGACTTGGGCGGCAGCGGCGGGGTGACCTGGACGGACCGCAATGTCTTTGGGAATGCGGAACAACTCAGCGTCGCCGCGAGCCTGACCAACCTGGGCGGCAGCGACACGACCGGAACCGGCTACCTCAGCAGTGTGAAGTATTTGATTCCCGATTTCCTGCGCCGCGATCAGTCGCTGCAGTTCGCGGTCACCGCCATCAAACAGCAGTTGCAGGCCTACGATCAAAAGGCGCAAACGGCCAGTGTCACCCTGAGCCGCAAGCTCTCCAGCGTCTGGACGGTGAGTGCGGGCCTGTCGACCACGGACGAGACGATTTTGCAGACAATCAACGCCACGGAGAACCCCGCGAACAGTGGAATATTCGTCCCCGATCCGCCGACGACGTTCAACTACACCTTGATCGCGCTGCCCTTCAAGGTGATCTACGATTCCACCAATCTGCCGACGCCGCTGGAAGATCCTCGTCATGGCTTTCGCGGAACCTTGAGTCTCACTCCCACGCTCGCCATCGGCCATCCCAATGCGACGTTCCTGATCTCGACGCTCACGCTGGCGACTTATTTTGACCTCAACAACCTGTTCCCCATCGCACCGGGCCGCAGCGTGCTCGCCGCGCGTGCCCTCGCAGGCGTCGCCCAAGGCGCGGGCGAGTTGAGCCTGCCGCCGGATCAACGCTTTTACGCCGGCGGCACCAGCACGATTCGCGGCTACGCCTATCAGCTGGTGGGACCCATGTTCCCGCACACCGATATTCCGACCGGGGGTACCGCGATAACGACCGGCGGCTTGGAATTTCGCCAGCGCCTGTACACCAGTTGGGGCGTTGCGGCGTTTGTGGATGTGGGACAGGTGAGCGCAAGCCTCAAGCCGCTGCCGGACGATGTTCGAGTCGGCGCGGGAGCCGGCATGCGCTACTACACTCCCATTGGGCCGATCCGATTCGATATTGCGGTGCCCGTCAACCGGCGCCCGGGCGAGGACTCCTTTGAGATTTACATCGGTTTGGGGCAGGCATTCTAGTGAGGCGCTCCCGGAAAATAATTGCGTGGATGGCGGGCGGCCTGGCGCTGCTGCTGATGCTCGTGATTGCCGTGCTATTCATTGTCGGAAACACAAGCGCCGGACGCGTTCAAATCGAGAAGCTCGTGGCGCGACTGACAGGCGGCAATGTGCAGCTGTCCGGATTGGCCGGCTCGTTCCCCAGTCATTTGACGCTCGAGGAACTGCAGCTGCGAGATTCCGCCGGCGTTTGGCTCACCGCCAAACAAATCGAATTGGACTGGACGCCGTGGGCCTACCTCGAAGGCCGCCTGCAAATCGAAAGATTGCAGGTGGCCAGTGTGGACATGGAGCGCCTGCCGCAGAGCTCTTCCACGACCGCGGGCCGTGAGCCGTCCATTCCACAGATCGATGTGGCACAGGCCACGCTGAGTCTTGTGCGTCTGAGCCCGGCTCTGGCGGGCGCGCCCGCCTCGCTGGCCGCAAACGGCAGCGCCCATTTACGTTCAGTGCGCGACATGCTGTTCGACGCGTCCGCGCACCGCATCGACGGCGACGGTCAGTATGAACTGCATCTGCACTTCGATGCACAGCGCATGGATGCCGCGCTCAAGGTGCACGAGCCGGCCAACGGGCCGCTGGAGAACATCCTGTCGCTGCCGGGCTTAGGCGCCCTCGAGGCCACGCTGAATCTCGCCGGACCGCGCGCCGCCGAACAACTGCAACTGTCGCTGCAGGCAGGAGCGCTCAAAGGGCACGCGCAAGGCAGCTTCAATTTGAACGAGCTGTCGGCCGATGCAGGTTTTGATTTCGAGGCGGCGGCCATGTCGCCGCGGCCCGATTTGGGGTGGGAGCGGGGCGTGCTGCGTGGGCGCTGGCGTGGCAGCGTCCGATCGCTGAATGCCGAGGGGCACTTGGAAGTCGCGGAGCTGCGCGTACCCGGTCAGTTGCAAGCCGCGGCGTTGACAGCCGACGTCGCCGCCGTTGGCGGCAAAGCGGACCTGCATGCGCTCATCCAGGGCCTGAAGATTCCGGGATCGCAACCCAAACTGCTCGAGGCGGATCCGGTGAAAATCGATGGCTCGATCCGACTCAATGAGCCCACGCGCCCTGCGGAGCTGACCGCTTCGCATCGCCTCTTTAGCTTGAAAGGACAGGCGATCACGGCCGGAAAACAGAGTGCGACCCTGGAGCTTCGCCTGCCGAACCTGGTGCCGTTTGCCGCTTATGCCGGGCAGCAGTTGCGCGGCAGTGCCGTGATCATTGCCCAGTTGGCGGGCTACCCGGCCGCAACCCAGATCAAGCTTGACGCCAATGCCGCACTGACGCCGGGAACTCAGTTCTGGGCGGGCGCCCTGGGGGAGCGCGCGCGATTCGAATTCTCGGGTGCGTTCAAGGACGGTTCGCTGCTCGTGGACAATGCGAAACTCTCCGGCCGCGCGATCGTGTTGTCCGCCAGCGGCAGCGTGGGCAGCGGGGCCCTCGATGGGCGATGGGAGTTGTCGTTGCCGGATTTGCACAGCGTCTCTCCCACCCTGGCGGGAAGTTTGAAAGGGTCGGGCTTGGTGAAGGGCGCGCTCACGGCCTTGGAAGCCGATGCCCGCCTAAGTTCCACCCTCTCGGTGCACGGAACTTCAAGCGGAGATCTGACGGCGGACGTAAAAGTGCGCGGGCTGCCATCGGCGCCGAACGGCACGTTCGCTGCCAAAGGAATCTTGGATGGGGCGCCATTGAATCTCGATGTCTCCATGGAACGTAGCGCCGAGCGTGTGCTGCACGCCGTCATCCATCAGGCGAGCTGGAAGAGCGCGCATGCCGAAGGCGATTTGAACTTGACCACCGACAAACAGCAATTGCATGGCCAACTGACGGTATCGATTGCGCAACTACAGGATTTGCAGCGCCTGCTGGGAGTGAACATCGCCGGCAGTCTCGCGGGTAATCTCAGCTTGCAACCCGATGGTCGGCGAACCCGCGCGCGGCTGAAGGTGGACGCGAAGGATTTGACCGTATCGGGTCTGGCCGGGAGTCTGCATCTCGAAGGCGAGGGGTTCACCGATTCCTTTGCATTCAAGGCGGGCCTGGATCTGCCCAAGCTCAATGGCGCCGCGGTAACTTTGGGGGCGAGCGGCAACTTCAACCTGGACGCGCAAGAGCTCTCCGTGGCGAGCGCGCTCGGCTCGTACGGCGGACTGGAAATACGCTTGCTGGAACCGACGCGCGTCTATTTTGCCAATGGCATCGCGGTCGATGTGCTCAAGTTGGGCGCTCAAAAGGCCGAACTCGATGTGCAAGGACAGATTTCTCCGACACTCGAGCTGCGCACCTCGTTGCGTCAGGTGCAACCGGCGCTGGTGAACGTTTTCCTTCCCAATCTGCTGGCGGCCGGCGTCATCGAAGCGCATGCGGAATTGCATGGTACGGTGTCGGCGCCCCTGGGAGAGATCACGGTGAACGCCCTGGGCGTCCAGTCCGCCGATGATGCCGCGCTGGGATTGCCGCCGGCCAACATCCGTGTCACCGCGGGATTGCGCGGACACACCGCCGATGTTGACGCGCGACTCGATGCCGGCAGCGCGTCGCAACTGACGGCGCTGGGCCGGGCACCGCTGGCCGCGGACGGCGAGGTGGATCTGAAAATCAACGGCAAAGTCGATGTGGGATTGATGAATGCCTTCCTCGAAGCGCGCGGCCAACACGCCTCCGGGCAACTTGACATCGACGCGGCGGTCGCAGGCGATGTTGCGGCACCCAAGATCACCGGGACGCTGGATCTCAAGAACGGCAAGATCAATGACTACGGTCGCGGCGTCAGCCTGACGGACATGACCGCGCAAATCGTCGGCAATGAGGGCACGCTGCAAATCAAGAGCTTCACGGCGGAGGCGGCTCCCGGTACGGTGTCGATGAGCGGCAGCGTCGGGATACTGCAGAAAGGCATTCCGGTCGATCTTCAGATTACCGCCCACAATGCACAACCGCTGGTCAGCAAGCTGATTACGGCGAATCTCAATGCGGACCTGACGATCAAGGGCACGGCGCGCGAACGTCTCGACGTGGCGGGCTCCATGCACCTGAACCGGACATTGATCGGCATCCCCAATGGTCTGCCGCTCAACGTGGCGGTGCTCGACGTTCGACGTCGCGGTACGAAAAAACCGGTTCCTGAAAAGCCGCTCATCATCGGACTGAATATTGCGGTACAAGCGCCAAATGATATTCAGGTGGAAGGTCGAGGATTGGACGCCCGGATGCGCGGTGATCTGCAGATCAGCGGTACCAGCGAATCGCCGTTGGTGAGCGGCGGCTTCGATCTCGAGCGCGGTACCTTTTCGCTCGCCACCGGTCGATTGAATTTCACCGAGGGCCGCGTGAGCTTCAATGGTGCGGGGCTGCAAAACAGAATTGATCCGACCCTGGATTTCACGGCGTCGGCGGTCATCGGAGACACCACCGCAAACATGCACATCACCGGCCTTGCCGATGCGCCGGTGTTCGATTTCAGCAGCACGCCGCCCAAGCAGCAGGACGACATCATGGCGCTGTTGCTGTTCGGGGCACCCACGCAGCAGCTGACGCCGTTGCAACTCGCCCAAGTTGGCGCCGCGCTCGCGTCGATGAGCGGCGTGGGGGGAAGCAGCTCGCTCAATCCTCTGGTCAAGATCCAAAAGAGCCTGGGTCTCGATCGACTGAGCATCGGTGCCGGTACGACGAACCCGCAAACCGGGCAGGACTCCGGAGCGAGCATCGAGGCCGGACGCTATGTCTCGAAGCGGGTGTATATCGTAGGCAAGCAGACGACCGCCGGCACCAGCCAACTCGAGGCGGATGTGGATCTAACCAAGCACCTAAGATTGCAAACCCGCTTGGGAAATGGCACCGCGGTTCAAGGTACGACCCCGGACAACGATCCGGGTACCAGCGTCGGACTCATCTATCGATTTGAATATTAAGAAACCAATCGCGCCCCCAGCGCTACAATGAGCGCTCACAGACCCTTAGGGAGTTTCAGCAGAATGCATTTGAGTACCCGCGGATTGATGTGCACCGCCTGCTTGAGCGTCGCGCTCGGTGCCTCGTTTTCCTTTGCCGCCGAGCGGGCGCCGAACGATGCGCCGGACACCAAAATCGCGGTGGTGCCCGAGCCGACCGAGTCGCCGCGTTACCTGAAAGACGAGCAGCAAGTCACCTCGGGCTCGGTGTCCGTGGCCGGGCGAGCGTTCAATTATCAAGCCGAAGCGGGTATTTTGGTGGTGCATGTCAAGGATCCTTTGGATGACGACCCGCCGCTTCCGAAGGAGGATCGCCAGGGACCGCCGCCGCAGCAGCCGCCGGAAGTAGGGATGTCCTATGTGGCCTATTTCCGGGGCGACAAGGAGGATGGCCATCGGCCGATCACCTTCATCTATAACGGCGGCCCGGGTTCATCGACGGTCTGGCTGCACATGGGCGCCTTCGGTCCGAAACGGGTGGTCACCGCGGACGACACGCACAGTCCGGCGGCGCCGTATCGGCTGATCGACAATGAGTACACGCTGCTCGATGCCAGCGATCTGGTTTTCATCGATGCGCCCGGCACCGGATTCGGCCACTTGCGCGGCACCGACAAGGAGAAAGCGTTCTTCGGCGTCGATCAGGATGCCCACGCGTTCGCGAATTTTATCGTCGATTTTCTTTCGAAGCACAATCGCTGGAACTCGCCGAAATACATCTTTGGCGAAAGCTACGGCACGACACGCTCGGCGGCCCTGGCGTATATCCTCGAAAACGAAAAGTCCTTGGACCTCAATGGGGTGATCCTGCTGTCGCAGGTGTTGAACTTCGATGACGGCGTCGATGCGCCGCAGTTCAACCCGGGCGTGGATTTGCCATATTCACTCGCATTGCCCACCTATGCGGCGACGGCGTGGTACCACCACAAGCTTCCCACTCAGCCGGCCGCGCTCGAACCGTTCCTGCACGAAGTGGAAGCATTTGCGATGGGCGAATATTTGCAGGCCCTGGCCGCAGGCTCGACCCTGGATCCTGCTCACAAGACGGAAATCGCGACCAAGCTGCACAATTACACCGGGCTTCCGATCGACTACATCGAGCGCGCGAATTTGCGCGTCAATGGCGGCGAATTCGAAAAAACCCTGATGGGCGCGGAGATCACCACCGGCCGCTTGGATACCCGCTTCGCGGGGCCTACGATCGATCCGATGAGCAAGGAGGCCGACTACGACCCGCAATCGGCTGCAATTTCCTCCGCTTATGTTTCAGCCTTCAACGACTACGTGAGGACGGCGCTCAAATTCGGTCAGAAGAAAATCTACAAGGCGGAGTATTTTGAGGCCGGCAATCATTGGGATTTCTTGCACCAACCACCGGGTTCGCCGGGCAAGGTGCCGGGTCCGGTGAATGTCATGCCGGATCTGGCGGTCGCCATGAAGCAAAATCCCAACCTCAAGGTGCAGCTCAATGGCGGCTACTACGACCTGGCAACCCCGTATTTCGCCGCGGAGTACGAGTTGCGGCAGCTACCGATCGAGAGCACTCTGCAAGGCAATATCGAGATGCATTTCTATACGTCCGGCCATATGGTGTATGCGCACGAGCCGGACTTGAAGGCGCTGCATGCCAATGTCGCCGATTTTATTGAACGGACACGGAACGGATTGGGCAAATAGCCGATCTTGAGTGAAAGTTTTGGGGTAGCTATGTAATAAATTCAGCGGAAATGGCCGGAAGTTTTGTTTTTCCGGCCATTTTTCCCGCTGGTACGTAAATTGCTTGGTCTGCGTATATTCACGTCGGGAGTGTCTATATGAATAATCAAATGCACACCGAATCCGCATTGAGCGGCGGATCGCCCACAACCAACCCAGCATCTGGGGCCGCCGGGCTTCAGAGCGGCGCCGCCTATAGGGGCCGCCACCAAGCAGCGCTGCTCCTGCAGCGGCTGTTTCGCCGCTATCCCGGCGTGCTCAGCTTGAGATTGTGGGACGGCACGGCCGTCCGCGCCGGGACCCACGCGGCATCGGGTCCGGACTCGGCTTTTACACTCGTATTCCGCAGCCCCGAAGCCGTTTGGTCGGCGGTGCTCGGAAACGATCCGCTGGCGCTGGCCGATGCGTACTTCCGCGGCGAGCTGGAGATCGAGGGCGACTTCTTCGCAGCCTTGAGCATCAAGGATCACTTGGATGCGCTGCAGATGCCGCGCGCCGAGAAACTTCTGGCCGCGCTCACCGCCTGGCGTTTGCGGCTGTTGAACGCGGCCGCTCATCATTCTGAACGATTGTTCGCGCCTACGAATGCGCCGCGGATCAAGGCCCATTCGAAAGCGGAAAATCGCGATGCCATCCACTTTCATTACGATGTTTCGAACGAGTTCTATGCACTGTGGCTGGACCGGGCCATGGTGTATTCGTGCGCCTATTTCGAGAATCCCGGGGTCGATCTGGACTCCGCGCAGCAGGCGAAGCTGGATCACATCTGCCGCAAACTGTCATTGCGGCCGGGCGAGAAATTCCTGGACATCGGTTGCGGATGGGGCGCGCTGGTCATTCATGCCGCGCGGCATTACGGGGTGCAGGCTCAAGGCGTGACCTTGAGCTCGCAGCAATTGAAATTGGCACGCGAGCGCATCGAACAGGCGGGACTCAGCGGCAGCGTGAACGTGGAACTGCTGGACTATCGAGATTTGCCCGGGCAAGCGCTCTACGACAAGATCGCGAGCGTCGGTATGTTCGAGCATGTGGGAATCAAGAATCTACCGGTCTACTTCTCCACCGTGCATCGCCTGCTCAAGCCGCGCGGCTTGTTTCTCAATCACGGCATCACGCACGACTCAGAAGGCTGGCAGCCCAACGTCTCCACCGAATTCATCAACCGCTACGTGTTTCCGGACGGCCAGCTCGACACCATCAGCAATGTACAGCGGGTCATGGAACATACCAAGTTTGAAATTGCGGATGTCGAGGGGTTGCGCCCGCATTACGCGCTCACCTTGCGGCACTGGGTCGCGCGGCTCGAGAGAAACCGCGCGCTGGCATTGCAGCACGTCAACGAAGCGACTTACCGGGTCTGGCGGCTGTACATGTCGGCGTGCGCGTTGCAGTTTGAATCCGGCGAGATCGGCATCTATCAAATATTGGCGAGCAAGCGTTCGGCCGGAGTTCCCGACCTGCCGTTGACGCGGCGGCATCTATACCACTAGCGCGCTAGCGATCTTCTTGCTTCTCCTTGATGGCATGCATCAACGCGTGAGTGTCGGCGGGCTTGGTCAATTCATGCGCTTCATGGTCCTCGCCGCCCGGCAAGTCCGCCGAATCGCGCTGCGGCGCATTGAGCATCTGCAGCAGCTTCGAGACCTTCTGCTCGGTGAGCAAGTTGATTTGAAGATCGAGATGCGCGCGATGCTCCGCGACCTGCGCCATGCGGTTTTGCCGGATGAGCACCGCGACCGTCAGCAGCAGGGCATTGCAGCTGACCAGCCCCTGCAGCCAGAAAAATGGCGGCACATCGAAGTGGCGCCAACCGTGATTCATGCCCCAGAGATTCACGGCGATCCAAACCGCGATAAATGCCAGCGCGAACGCAAAGAAAGCCGGACTGCCGAAGACGCGGCTGACGCGCTCGATGGCGAGCTGCAGTCCGGAAATTTGCGCCTCCTCGCGGTCTTTGAACTGAGATAGAACCTCGAGATTCTCCTTCGCGGAGGAGGGCAGATTCGCGGATGAGGACGGGACATTTTCGTTACTGGGCATGCGCCTAAAGATACCTGCAAGCTACGCTAAGTTCGCGGCCGATCGCGCGGCAATCGCGAGTATCCTCTGTAGGCGTGCGCTGACAGCGGGCACACGCTCTGCACGCTAGACGCCGCTTGCGTCATGATCCAAATTAGCGGCTGGATGAGGTCAGAAGGGAAATCCTATGCATTTCAATAGAGCCGTTGCGACAGCCGCCGCAGTGCTGTGCACCGCGCCGCTGGCGCAGGCCGCGAATGATTGGCCCAGCTATAACCGCACGCTGACCTCCGATCGTTATGCGACGCTGGAAAAAATCGACGACAAAAACGTCGCCGGCCTCAAGGTCATCTGCAGCTTCGACACGGGCGAGCAGGTCGCATTTGAGACCGGGCTGGTTGAAGTGGACGGCGCCTTGTTTGGAACGACCGAGCGCGACACGTTCTCGATCGACCCGAATACCTGCAAGCTGAATTGGCGCAGCCATGAAGACTCCGCTTCCGGCGAGCTGAAGGTCAATCGCGGAATTGCGTGGCTCGATCATCGAGTGTTTCGCGGCACTGCTGACGGCAAGGTGATCGCCTACGATGCCAAAAACGGCAAGCGCCTATGGGCCACGACCATCGCCGACCCCGCGAAGGGCGAGTCGGTACCGGCCGCGCCGATCGCGTGGAACGGCATGGTCTTCATCGGCAATGCGGGAGGCGACAACAAGGGCGTCAAGGGGCGCATGTACGCCTTGGACGACAAGGATGGTCACATTATCTGGGAGTTTTACATCGTGCCGAAGGGCGCGGCAGACGTCGCCCGCGGACCGGCGGCGCCGGATCCCAAGTCGGCCTACGCGGCGAGCTGGAAGGAAGCGAAGGGCTTCCCCATCACCGGCGGCGCGACCTGGACGTCTTATTCGCTCGATCCGGTGACCGGGCTCTTGTTCATTCCCGCCGGGAATCCGGCGCCGGATTTCATCAAAGAGCCTCGCCAGGGCGAAAATCTGTTTGCCAGCTCCATCGTCATCCTCGATGCCAAAACCGGTGGCTACCAACGGCATTTTCAGCTGGTGAAGCGCGACTTCCATGACTGGGACGTTTCCGCAGCGCCCGCGCTGTTTCTCAGCAATCACGGCCATCGCATGCTGGCGGAAGCACCCAAGGACGGGCATCTGTACCTGATCGACTTGAACAGCGGCCGCCTGATCTATCGCAAGCCGGTCACCACCATCAGCAATGCCGAGGCGCCGATGAGTGCGCAGGGAACGCGGTTTTGTCCCGGATCGCAGGGCGGCGCGGAGTGGAATGGGGCGGTCTTCGACCCGGCGGACAATCTGATTTTTACCGGCGAAGTGGACTGGTGCACGACGGTGCATTCGGTGCCGGTGAATTCACTGCAAAGCTCGCCGGTGGGCAAACCCTGGAGCGGGGCGACTCAAGGCTTCGGCAAGCAAGACGATCCGAAAAAGTGGTCTGGTTGGATGACGGCCAGCAACGCCGACAGCGGCGAGCGCAAATGGCAATTTCACGCGCCCTTCCCGCTGATGGGGGGCGTCACGCCGACCACGGGACGACTGGTTTTGTTCGGTGACATGGGCGGCAATTTCTATGCACTCGAGGCCGCAAGCGGCAAGCAGCTGTGGTCGAAAGATCTCGGCGGCGCGATCGGCGGCGGAGTCATCACCTACGATACCGGAGTGGGGCAAAAAATCGCGGTCGCGGTCGGCATGTCCTCGCCGATCTGGCCGACCCGTAAAGTCACGGGCAAGGTTGTCGTACTGGGGCTATGAGGGCAATGAGGGCTGCGCGGCGCAGGCCAAACGCAGCGAACTCATTTGCTCGCCCCACCAGAGGCCGATCATGCGGGAGAATTCGGCGCCCTGAAGTCCATGCCGAGCCGGATGATCGGTGCGCAGGGCCGCGAGCCCGCTATGCGTCACGGTTACCAGGGTGCCCGAGGCGGTCGGTTCGAAGTGGATGTCGACCTCGGTTTGTTCGTGGGGCGCGAAGTTGGCGTTTCGCCATGTGAACGTCAGCTGACTGGGCGGTTCCCACACACGAACCCGTCCGACCTCCACGATGTGTTCGCTACCATCCACCTCGAACGCCTCGAATAACCGGCCGCCCACCTTCGGCTCGAGGCAGAGCAGGCTGCTGCGGGAAGGCGAGTGCCGAAACTTCATGCCACGGCGCCACCACTGGTTGATGTCCGACGTGAAAATCTGAAACGCGCGTGCCGGCGGAATCGCCACCGTGACGCTCACGCGAGCGCGATCGCCGCTCATGGCCTGAGTCTGCCGGTGTGGCGCGGATTCTCGGCATAGACCTTGAACGCCTGGAGCTGGCGGCGCCACAGATCTTCCACCTGCGCCATCCAATCTTGCACCGGTTGAAAGGCGGCGGTGTGTATGCTGTAAATGCGCACACGCGCATCGTTTTCAACGCCATGCTCGGAAACCAGGCGCGCTCTGCGCAACACGCGCAGGTGACGGCTCAAGGCCTGCGGACTCATCGCGACGCATTGCGCGAGCTCACCGGCGCGCCGCGGCTTCTGCAGCAAAAGGCGGATCATTTCGCGCCGCGATGCGTCGGCGAGCGCGCCGAATGCGGCGTTCAGCTGCGAGTCGGGCGGCTGTCGCTCCATCGCAATCCTCAATCCGCCGAGGGACTTCGCAGGCGCTGCGTCACCCACCAGAGGTGGCCCTCCGGATCGAGGGCGCCGTAGCTGCGATCGGACCAGTAATCTTCGCCGTAGTCGTGAGTGGCAAGCTCTTCGATGATCTGTGCGCCGCGAGCGCGTGCATGTGCGCAGTGTGCATCCGCATCGTCCACGAAGAACATGATGCTTTGCGTGGTGGCGCCGTTCAATGTCTTCGGACTGCGCATGCCGCGCTTCCAGCGGCGCGGCGCCTCCGGCGTTTCCTGGGCGACCATGATCAGCCCTTCGCCATAGGTCAATTCGCTGTGTTCGATTTGGCCTTTGTCGCCTTCGATCTTCAAACGCACCTCGAATCCGAAGGCATCGCACAGCCAGCGGATGGCGGCGACCGCGTCCTGATACACCACCGCGCTGGACATGCGCGGCCAATCGCTCGGAGTCGGCTTCATAATGACCTCCAAATCAAATATTAACCAATATCAATAATATTAAGCTAGTCGTTAACTAAATTCAAATGACGCTGATCCGGTGCAGGGACGAACCGGATTTACGGCCGCCGCGCGCCTAGTTCTTGAGTCGATAGCCGGTTTTGAAGATCCACGCCACCAGCGCCAGACAGACCGCAAAAAATCCCACGGTCACAGCGAAGCTGATCCCGACGCTGACGTCGGCCGCGCCGTAGAAGCTCCAGCGGAAGCCGCTGATCAGATACACGATGGGATTGAAGAGACTGAAAGTGCGCCACGCGGGGGGCAGCATGTCGATGGAATAGAACGCGCCCCCCAGAAACGTCAGGGGGGTGATGACCAGCATGGGAACGAAACTCAACTGCTCGAATCCCTTGGCCCAGATGCCGATGATGAATCCAAACAAACTGAAGGTGGCCGCCGTCATCAGCAGGAATGCAACCATCCACAGCGGATGCATGATCTTGATCGGCACGAATAGCGAAGCCGTCGCCAAAATGATCAAGCCGAGCACCACGGATTTGGAAGCCGCCGCGCCGACGTAGGCGAGGACGATTTCCACGTAGGAAACCGGCGCCGACAGCAGTTCGTAAATGGTGCCGGTAAACTTCGGAAAATAAATGCCGAAGGAGGCGTTGGAAAGGCTCTCCGTGAACAACGCCAGCATGATGAGGCCGGGTACGATGAATGCACCGTAGCTCACACCCCCGGAGGTCGACAGGCGCGAGCCAATCGCCGCGCCGAAGACCACGAAGTACAAAGAGGTCGTGATGACCGGCGTGACCAGACTCTGCACCAGCGTGCGCAACGCCCGGGCAATCTCAAATTTGTAGATGGCCCAGACGCCGTGGCGGTTGAATGCGGGGATCGAGCCGGGGCTGTTCATGCGCGTTCGCTCACGAGATTCACAAAAATATCTTCGAGGGAACTTTGGTGCGTTTGCAGGTCCTTGATGACTATCCCTAAGTCGCTGATCTGTTTGAGCAGCATGGAGATGTCGACACCGTCGGCGCTGTTGGTGGTATATACCAAATCATTGCCCTCGCTTTTCAGCTCGAGCTCCCAGGGTTGCAGCTCGCCGGGAATTTGCGGCAACGCCGCCGCCAGATGCAGCGTCAGTTGCTTCTTGCCTAGCTTTTTCATCAATTCCCGTTTGTCCTCGACCAGCATCAGCGTGCCTTTGTTGATGACTCCGACCCGGTCGGCCATTTCCTCGGCCTCCTCGATGTAATGGGTGGTCAAAATGATGGTCACACCTCTTTGCCGCAGCCCGCGCACGAGCGCCCACATATCGCGGCGCAATTCTACATCGACGCCCGCGGTCGGCTCGTCCAGGAACAGTATTTGCGGTTCGTGCGACAGGGCCTTGGCAATCATGACGCGGCGCTTCATGCCGCCGGACAAGGTCATGATCTTGCTGTTACGCTTGTCGAGCAACGACAGATCGCGCAACAATCCTTCAACGAATTTAGGATTCGGCGCGCGGCCGAACAGTCCGCGGCTGAAGGATACGGTGGCCCAAACGGTTTCAAATGCATCCGTGCTGAGTTCCTGCGGTACCAGCCCGATCATGGAGCGGGCGGCTCGGTAGTCGCGTCCTATATCGTGGCCATCGGCCGTGACGCTGCCGGAACTGGCCGTGACGATGCCGCAAACGATGTTGATCAGCGTGGTCTTGCCTGCGCCGTTCGGTCCGAGCAGCGCGAAGATCTCGCCCCGTTCGATGTCGAGATTGATGAGCTTCAGCGCCTGGAACCCTGTGGCGTACGATTTGGTAACGCCTTGGATCGAGATGATGGACGGCATCGTGTTTCAGCACCCGATGCGCGCGATCAGGGCGCGCGTGAAATCTGCGGTGCTGGCGTTGCCGCCCAGATCGCCGGTGCGCACCTTATCCGCGTTCAGGGTTTGCTCGATCGCCGTTCGCAATCGTGTCGCCATGTGCGGCAGGTGGCAGTGGTCGAGCATCATGGCGGCGGCGAGCAGCAGGGCGATGGGATTGGCAACGCCTTTGCCGGCGATGTCGGGGGCGGAGCCGTGCACCGCTTCGAAGATCGCGGCGTCGGCGCCGATGTTCGCTCCCGGCGTCATGCCCAGGCCTCCCACCAGGCCGGCAACCAGATCCGACAAGATGTCGCCGAATAAATTGGTGGTCACCAGCACGTCGAATTGCCAGGGATTCAACACCAGCTTCATGGCACAGGCATCGATAATGATGGTCTCGAGGATGAACTTGCCCTTGTACTTGCGTTCGTACAACTCGAGGCCGGTCTCGAGAAATATTCCGGTCAGGGCCTTCATGATGTTCGCTTTGTGAACGATGGCGACTTTTTTGCGGCCCGTCGCAATGGCGTGCTCGAACGCGAATTGCAGCAAACGCCGGCTGCCTTGACGCGTATTGACGCCTGTCGCCATGGCCAATGCATGCGGATCGTCATCGATCGGGATGTAGACTTCATGTCCGATGTACAAACCCTCGAGATTCTCGCGCACCACCACGAGGTCGATGTTGTCGAAGCGGCCGCCGGGGATCAGCGTGCGCGCGGGACGTAAATTCGCGTACAGCTTGAATTCTTCACGCAGCCGGACATTGGAGGATCGATAGCCGCCCCCCGAGGGGGTCTCCAGGGGTCCCTTGAGCGCGAGGCGCGTTCGCCGGATGCTGTCCAGGGTCTTGGGCGGAAGGGGGTCACCCGCTGTTTTGACGCCTTCCAGACCCGCGATGTGTCTCTCCCACTCAAACGGAGCGTCCAGCGCCGCCAATACTTTGAGGACGGCGTCGGTGATTTCGGGTCCGATCCCGTCTCCGGGAATCAGCGTGGCGGGAATCGTTTGCGGCATCGAGGGGCTCTCACTGGCAAAGGCGCATAGGATACTCGAACTCTCTTGGCTAGACTCTCATGAGAATCGAGGGGAATTGCGAATTCATCGTGATGAAATAATTTCCGCAACCCGGCGCTGGATCGAAAAATCGGTGATCGGCCTCAACCTGTGCCCGTTCGCCGATCATCCGTATCGAGGCGATCGCGTGCACTTCACGGTCAGCGAGCAGAGCAGCGCCGCCGGGCTTCTTCAGGATCTGCGTACCGAGTTGCTGGCGCTTGCGGCCGCCGCGCCTGCGGATCGGGAAACCACGCTGCTCATCCACCCGCTGGTGCTTGCGGACTTCGTGCAATTCAACGATTTCCTCGAAGTCTGCGATTCCACCGTTGCCGAGCTGAATCTCGAAGGAGAGTTGCAGGTGGCGAGTTTCCATCCTCAATATCAATTCGCGGAGTCGCGACCCGACGATATCGAGAATTACACCAATCGCTCGCCCTATCCGATGCTGCATTTGCTGCGCGAGGCGAGCGTCGAGCGCGCGGTCGCGGCGGTCGGCGATCCTCATGAAATCTACCGCCGAAATATCCGTACCTTGCGCGCCCTGGGACACGCGGGTTGGCGGCGATTATGGCGCGATTAAACGCTTGCGCATGGGAATGAATTCGATGCTCTCGCCCGATCCGACGTCGAAATGCAGCGGGGCCGACGGGACATAACCGCGAGCCGCGTACAGTTTGGACCCCGGCAGGGTCGCCATGAGTTCAACCTCCGAATAGCCATGGGCGCGAACTTGCTTCTCACAGTGATCGAGCAGCAGCGAGCCGATGCCTTGGCGGGCGCGGCTGGGGTCGACGAAGAACGCACGGATTTTCGCCGCCTGTGAGCGAGGATCGAGGATGGATGAATCGCGATCCGCACGGGCGTCCCCGCCGAACAGGGTCGAACGAAAGCTCCATCCGCCGCACCCCACTATTTCCCCGGAGTCCTCGACGAGGAAATAAGTCTCATCCGCCAGCAATTGGCTGTCGACCCCGAATGCCCCGCGCAATGCGCCCTCGATTTGCCCGGGGCTGTAGTCCCCGATGCTCAAGCCGCGCGCGGATCGGGCGATCAGCGCCCTGAGCGCGGGTATATCCGCGGTCGTAGCTTTGCGTAGGGTGGGCATGCACAGACGCGGCGCTAGTCGCGCGCTTGCGGCACCGGATTGCGAGAATCGCGACCGTAATAATCCGGATAGTCGCTGCTCAACCCCTTGAAGCGCCGATGCACCCAAAGATACTGATCGGGTACCAAACGAACCTGTGCCTCGAGCAGCCGGTTGTAACGTTCGATGTCCTCGACAGGGTCGGGGCCTGGGAAATTCTCGAATGCAGGTCCGATGACCACGCGATATCCGGCATTGCCGGGTAGCCGCTCGCCAAAATACGTCATGACGGCTGCACCTGATATGCGCGCCAAGCGCGAGGTCGCCGGATTGCTCGCAGCCGGAATGCCGAAAAAATTGACCATGGCCGCGCCCTTGTTGCGATAGCTCTGGTCGGGCGCGAACCACACGGCTTCATTTCTCTTCAGTGCCCGCACCATGCTCCGGATGTCGTCCTTCGGTATCGGATTCCCATGGCGGCAAAAGCTTTCGAACATAATGCGGGACAGCAGAGCGTTCTTCAGGGGACGGTAAACGACATTGAGCGGGACCACTGTTCCCAATATCCGCGTGGAGATTTCGATCGTTGTGAAGTGACCTCCGACTAAAATTGCGCCGCGGCCCTTGGCCAGCGCGGCCTCGAGATGATGCAGGCCCTGCAACGTCGGCCAGCCGATTGAGGCGCTTGTCGCTGCTCCACCAGGTATCCGCGGTTTCGCACAAGGCCATCCCCAGGCTGCGGCAATGCCGGTCCAGCAGCTTCTCGCGCTCGGGCAGAGACAGCTCGGGCAGGCATAGCGCGATATTGCGGCGCGCGATTCGCAGATAACTCAAAGGAAGATGCCGCAGCAGGTACCCGAGTGGCATTGCCCACCAGGGTTTGCGCCGAAAATGGCAGCAGTTCGACGGCACGCATCACCCCCAAACCCACCCAGGTGATCCAATACTTCGGTAGGAGGTACGCTACTGCCATCCGAATGCGGTCATTGGAATAATAGTTTTGGGGCGATGCGATAGCCGTGAGGATATCTGCGTTAAAGATCGGTTACCAGGATTGGTGCGACGCAGCACGCGATCTTGGCCGCTGGAATATTCGTACTTATCAGTAAATTGCTGTAGTATTCGCGCCGGTTCGTGATTTCTACTTGGTCCGTTTATGGTCAGCGCGCCGCTCCGGCGTCACCTTGGCCACAACCCACAAAGCAGGTTTCTTCGATCCAGGTGGCTGGCATTCCGCTGAAGAGTAGGTGCTCGAGGCACGCGTGACCGGCCGATAGTTTCTTTTGTAGTAGGTATTCTTCACATGACGAAAATGTATGTTGGCAATCTCCCGTTCTCAATGGACGAGTCCGCAGTGCGCGCGCTGTTCGAAAAGCATGGCGCGGTACAGTCGGTTGCGTTGATCAATGATCGCGACACCGGCCGGCCCCGCGGCTTCGGCTTCGTTGAAATGGCAAGCGCAGATGCTGCGCGCGCTATGCAGGCCTTGAATGGCCACGATGTCGACGGGCGAGCGCTGAAGGTGAACGAGGCGCAGGAGCGCACCGGCGGCGGCGGCGGCGGCGGTGGTGGCGGCGGATCTCGCGGTCCGAAGCGCTGGTAACAGTGGCTTAAGATTTAAGCGAATACGGGGGCCGCAGCGATGCGGCCCCTGTCATTTTGAGTTAGGACAATTGCTCAATCAGGGTTTACGCCTGAACGGCCATTGCCTATAATCGCGGCCCTTGGCGGGGCTTGAACCGGCGCATTGGTTTGGGAAATCCCAAGCCCATCGGCGCGGCACGCGATTTTTTTAGGTTTGGCCCCTTTTAGGGGCTTTTTCTTAAGCGAATGGAAGGGGGCCGATGGTCCCCTTTTTGTTTTTGAGTGTAGGCCTTTAAACGATGCGTGACGCCTTGATCCGCCTATTAGAGCCGCCGATCGAGGCGCTTGGATTTGAGTTGGTTGACATTGAAGTTGCGCGGGAAGGGCGCGGCGGCGTGTTGCGGGTTTTCATCGACCGGCATGCGGAGGACTCCTCAGCCGGTGTCACGGTGGAGGACTGTGCACACGTAAGTCATGCCGTGAGCGAGGTGCTCGAGATCCATGATCCGATCAAGGGGCATTACACGCTGGAGGTTTCTTCACCGGGCTTTGATCGGATTTTGCGCACGCGCGCGCATTTTGAGCGGTTCGTCGGCGAGAGGATTTTTGCCGAGCTGAAGCTGCCGATGGAAGGACGGCGGCGTTTTATCGGGCTATTGAAGTCCGCGTCAAGCGACACGATTGTAGTGGAAGTCGACGGCAAGGCGCACGAGTTGCCGCTCGATCGAATTCAGAAGGCGAGATTGCGGCCGGAGTGAGCGAGGAGTCTTAAGGTCTATGAACAAAGAAATACTGATGGCCGTCGACGCGGTCTCCAACGAAAAGGGCGTCGATAAGGAAATTATATTCGATGCGCTCGAAGCCGCCCTGGCGTCCGCGACCCGCAAAAAGCACGGCGAAGAGCTGGACGTGCGCGTCTCGATCAACCGCAAGACCGGCGGCTACGACACTTTTCGCCGCTGGAAGGTGTTTGCGGACGACTCCACCGAATTGGAAGTGCCGGAGCGCGAGCTGCGCCTAGACGATGCCCGCGACATCGACAAAGACGTCGAGCCCGGCGGCTTCGTCGAAGAACCGATGGAATCGGTGCCGTTCGGGCGAATTCTGGCGCAAACGGCCAAGCAGGTCATCGTGCAAAAGGTTCGTGAGGCCGAGCGCGCCCAGGTGGTTGATGCCTACAAGGATCGCGCCGGTACCCTGGTCAGCGGCATCGTCAAGCGCGTCGACCGCAATGGCGTCTATGTCGATCTTGGCGCCAACGCCGAGGGCTTCATCGCGCGCGAGGAGATGATCCCGCGCGAACCTGTGCGCTCCCAGGATCGCATCAAGGCCTACCTGAAGGAGGTGCGTACGGAGCCGCGCGGCCCGCAGTTGTTCCTGTCGCGTACGGCACCCGAGTTCCTGATCGAATTGTTCAAGTTGGAAGTCCCCGAAGTGGGCCAGGGTTTGATCAACATTTTGGCGGCCGCCCGCGATGCCGGCGTGCGCGCCAAAATTGCCGTGCGCAGCAACGATCCTCGCGTCGATCCGGTGGGTGCCTGCGTCGGCATGCGCGGCTCGCGCGTGCAAGCGGTGTCCAATGAGATCGCGGGCGAGCGCGTCGACATCATTCCGTTCGATGAGAACAACGCGCAGTTCGTCATCAATGCCATGGCGCCCGCTGAAGTAACCTCCATCGTGGTCGATGAAGATTCGCATTCCATGGACATTGCCGTGTCCGAGGACAAGCTCTCGCAGGCCATCGGCCGCGGCGGCCAGAACATCCGTTTGGCCAGCGAATTGACCGGCTGGGAATTGAATGTGATGAGCGAATCCCAGGCTGAGGCGAAGAGCGAAACCGAATCGCTGGCGTTGCGCGAAACATTCATGAAGCAGCTCGATGTGGACGCCGATGTCGCGAGCATTCTGGTGCAGGAAGGCTTCTCGACCATCGAGGAGATCGCCTATGTGCCGGCGAGCGAGCTGAACGGCATCGAAGAATTTGACGAGGAAATCGTCAAGGAACTGCGTACCCGGGCGCGCGACGTGCTCCTGACCCAGGCAATCGCCAGCGAAGAATCGATGGACGGCGCCGAGCCCGGAGCGGATTTGATAGAGATCACCGGGGAAACCCTGGGCAAGACGCTGGCACGCAAGGGCGTGCGCACGCGAGACGATTTGGCGGACCTGGCGGTCGACGAACTGGTTGAGATGGGCAGTATCGATGAGAAGAAGGCCGGCGAACTGATCATGAATGCCCGCAAGCACTGGTTCGCGGAAGAGGCTAAGGTCTAGGAGTCAAGTATGGCAGACGTTACCGTCGCTCAATTCGCGGAGGTTTTGAAGGTTCCGGTGGATCGGCTGCTGCAGCAGCTGGATCAAGCCGGCATCAAAGTCGACGGCGCCGAAGACATGATCAGCGAGGATGCCAAGCATGAGCTGCTGACGCACCTGCGCCGCAGCCATGGTCACGATGAATCCCAGGGCGACGCCGCTCCCCGCAAAATCACGCTGCGCCGCAAGTCGCAGTCGGAGCTGAAGCTCGCGAGTCCCCAGGGCCGTGCGAGAACGGTGAATGTCGAAGTGCGCAGCAAGCGCACCTACGTCAAGCGCGAAGTGCTCGAGGACCAGGCGCGCCACCAACAAGAAGAGATCGACAAGCAGCGCGAGACCGAGGAACAGGCCAAGGCCGCCCTGGAGCGCGCGGAAAACGAGCGTCTCGAGAAAGAACGCCTGGACCGTGAGCGCCAGGAAGAAGAGAGCCGCCGGCGCAGCGATGAGGAAAATCGCAAGCGCACCGCCGAAGAAGAGGCGCGGCGTGTCGCGGAGATTCAGGCGCGCGAGGTGGCGGAGCGGGAACGCAAAGCGGCGGCGGCCAAGCCCGGCAAGGCATCGCGCGAGGTGGTGGACGACAAGTCGACGCGCTACGGCCGTCAGGAATTGCACATCGTCGGCGACGTGAGTTCACGGCATAAAAAGAAGAAGTCGCGCGACGGGCGCCGGCGCTCGGTGGGCGAGCCCGACACCAAGCATGGTTTTGAGATGCCCACCGCGCGCGTGGTGCGCGAAGTGGCGATCGGCGAGGCGATGACCGTGGGCGAGTTGGCGCAAAAAATGGCCGTCAAAGCCACCGAAGTCATCAAGGTCATGATGAACATGGGCGTGATGGCGACGATCAATCAGATGATCGAGCAGGATACGGCCGTGCTGGTGGTCGAGGAAATGGGCCACACGGCGGTGCTGCGCAAGGAAAACGTCATCGAGGATGATTTGCAGGGCGAGACGGATGCGTCGCTCGAGGTGTTGCCGCGGCCGCCGGTGGTGACGGTGATGGGACACGTCGATCACGGCAAAACCTCGTTGCTCGACTACATCCGGCGCAGCAAAGTGGCCGCGGGCGAAGCCGGCGGCATCACACAGCACATCGGCGCTTATCATGTTGAAACCGCCAAGGGCATGGTGACCTTCCTGGATACGCCCGGCCACGCCGCATTCACCTCCATGCGTGCACGCGGTGCGCAGGTCACCGACATCGTTATTCTGGTCGTCGGTGCCGACGATGGCGTCATGCCGCAGACGGTGGAAGCCATTCAACACGCGCAGGCGGCGAAAGTGCCCATCGTCGTGGCGCTCAATAAGATGGACAAGCCGGAGGCGGACGCCGAGAAGGTCAAGCAGGAGCTGACCAAGTACGGCGTGATACCGGAAGAGTGGGGCGGCGAAAATATTTTCGTACCGGTTTCGGCGCGCACCGGCCAGGGCGTGGACCAGCTGCTCGACAGCATATTGCTGCAGGCGGAGGTGCTGGAACTCAAGGCGCCGACCGCAGGTCTCGCCGCCGGCTACGTGATCGAGTCGAGCCTCGAGAAGGGCCGCGGCGCGGTGGCAACGGTTTTGGTTTTGCGCGGCACCCTAAAATTGGGCGATCCGCTGTTGATCGGCCAGGAATTCGGGCGCGTGCGCGCTTTGTTCGATGAGGCAGGGCACCCGGTCGATGCGGCCGGCCCCTCGATCCCCGTGGTGGTACTGGGTCTTTCGGGCGCGCCGAATGCGGGCGATGAACTGCTGGTGGTGGAGAGCGAGCGCAAGGCGCGCGAAGTGGCGACCCATCGCCAGTCGAAGTCGCGCGACGTCAAACTCGCGCAAAAAGCCACCAACCTGCAGGACGTGTTTTCGACCATGGGCGAGAGCAAGGCCGATCTGGTACAGATCTTGGTGAAGGCCGATGTCCAGGGCAGCGCCGAGGCTTTGCGCGATTCTTTGAATGGCTTGTCGACGCCCGAGGTCGCGGTGAATATCGTGGCATCCGGGGTTGGCGGTCTGACCGAATCGGACGTGACCCTGGCCGCCGCCTCGAAGGCTCGCATCATCGCGTTCAATGTGCGCGGCGATGCGGCGGCGCGCGCCGCCATCAAGGAGCATGGCGTGGATGTGCGCTACTACAGCATCATCTATGAAGCCATCGATGACATCAAAGCCGTGCTGACGGGAATGTTGTCGCCGGAGGTCAAGGAGCAGATCGTCGGATTGGCCGAGGTCAGAAGCGTCTTTCGCTCGAGCAAATTCGGAACCGTGGCCGGCTGCATGGTCATTGACGGCTACGTTCGGCGCAACTTCCCGATCCGCGTGCTGCGAAACAATGTCGTGATATTCGAGGGCGCGTTGGAATCTTTGAAGCGCTTCAAGGACGACGTGAACGAGGTGCGCGCGGGAACCGAGTGCGGCATCGGCGTGAAGAACTACAACGACGTCCAGGAAAAGGATCAGATCGAGTGCTATTCCCGTGTCGAAGTCGCCAGAACTCTTTAAACCAATATTGGACGGGGTCGCTTCGACCCCGTTAATTCTGCGCGAAGCGCATGAAAACTAGTCCGCGGGCGAAGCGCCTCGGCGAGCAGATCCAACGGGAGCTCACCGAGCTGCTGCGGCGCGAGGTCAAGGACGAGCGCATCGGCAACGTCACGATCACCGCCGTCAATGTCAGCGGTGATTTGCGCACCGCGCGCGTTTACTACCTGGTATTCGGCAAGGAAGGACCCGATCCGAAGGTGCAGCGAGGCCTGACAAGCGCCGCGGGCTTTCTGCGCAATGCTCTGTCCAAGGCGCTGATGATTCGTCACACGCCCACCCTGACGTTCGAACTCGACACGACGATCGAGCACGGCGTGCGCTTGACTCAGTTGATCGACTCATTGAAGAAACCGGCCGACCCTGCTCACGCGAGCGATGCGGGCACGGATGAGCACGACCATATTGTCGACGAGGGATAGGAGCCTGCCCAAATGCCCGTCGATGTTCACGGCATTCTTTTGCTGGATAAGCCGCTGGGCCTGAGTTCCGCGGGGGCGGTTGCGCGTGTGAAGCGCCTGTTCAATGCGCGCAAGGCCGGGCATACCGGATCGCTCGATCCGCTCGCATCGGGGCTGCTGCCGATTTGCTTCGGCGAGGCCACCAAGTTCGGCACGCAGCTGCTGGAAGCCGACAAGACCTATCGTGCGACGGTGCGGCTCGGGGAGCGAACGCCGAGCGCGGATCGCGAGTCCGAGGTGATCGAGACACGCGTGCTGCCGGAGTTTTCGCACGAGCACTTGGAGCGCGCGCTGGCGGCTTTTCCGCGCGACTACCAGCAGGTCCCACCCATGCATTCCGCCCTCAAACAGGACGGCAAACCGCTGTATGAATACGCGCGCGCCGGCATCACCCGGGAGCGCGCGGCGCGCGCCATCACGATTCACGAACTGCGGCTGCTCGACTGGCAGCCCCCCGATCTGTCCTTCGAAGTACGCTGCACAAAGGGTGCTTATATTCGTGTGCTCGCCGAGGACCTGGCAATGCAGATGGGGACCATCGGCCACTTGGCGGCCCTGCGCCGGCTCGCCGTGGCGCCGTTTGTGGCGGAGCCGCAATGGCCGTTTGAGGCATTGGATGCATTGAGCCTGCAGGAGCGCCACCGGGTGCTGCTGCCCGTTGACGCCGCTTTGAGCGCCTGGCGGCGTTTTGACCTGCCAGCCGGGGGCGTGAGCGCCCTGCGGCAGGGCCAGTCGCTCAATGTGGCCGTCGAACTCCCCGGAATGGTGCGTATCTACGCGGCCGATCTGGGGTTTTTGGGCTTGGGTGAAATCGAAGCGGCGGGCCGCCTGAAGCCCCTGCGGCTGATTTCGTCCGTGATGAATCGTGCTTGAGAGCAGGTGCCGCGACGCGTACAATGCGCGGCTTCTTAAAAGGTCCTAAGTTATTGATTGAGGGTTCGATTTCAATGCCACTTACTCGTGAAGAAAAGACGGGCGTCGTCGGTAAATTTCAGCGCAGCGCGCAAGATACCGGTTCTCCCGAAGTTCAAATTGCCTTGTTGTCCGAGCGCATTAACGGCTTGAGCCAGCATTTCACCACGCACAAAGCCGACCACGCATCGCGTCGCGGACTGCTGAAGATGGTCAATCAGCGGCGCAAGCTGCTCGACTACCTGAAGAGCAGGACTCCGGACAAGTACACGCAAGTGGTCGAACGCTTAGGGTTACGCCGCTAACAGGCGCCGCTGCAGGCGCTTGAAACGCCTGCGTCTTTCACGTCGAATTACGCAAAGGGGCTCTAAGTGAGCGCTATCAAAAAAAGTTTTAAATACGGGGATCACACGGTCACCCTCGAGACGGGCGAACTGGCCCGCCAGGCCGATGGTGCAGTTCTTGTCTCCATGAGCGAGACCGTGGTCCTGGTGACTGCGGTGGGTTTGAAGAAGGCCACGCCGGGCCGTGATTTTTTCCCGCTCACGGTCAATTATCAAGAAAAAACCTACGCCGCAGGCCGCATCCCCGGAGGATTCTTCAAACGTGAGGGGCGCCCCACGGAGAAAGAGACCCTCACTTCGCGGCTCATCGATCGGCCGATTCGGCCGCTGTTCCCGGAAGGGTTCATCAACGATGTGCAGGTCGTCGCCTCGGTGATTTCCGTGAATGCCGAAGTGGATCCGGATGTCGCCTCCTTGATCGGCGCCTCCGCGGCTCTCGCAATTTCCGGCATGCCGTTCATGGGCCCGATCGGCGCCGCGCGCGTCGGATACATCGACGGCAAGTATGTCCTGAACCCGACCGCCACCCAGTTGGCGACCTCGAAGCTGGACCTGGTGGTCGCAGGCACGAGCGAAGGGGTGTTGATGGTAGAGTCGGAAGCCGACGGTCTCAATGAAGAAGTGATGCTCGGCGCGGTGACGTTTGGCCACGAGCAGATGCAAATCGCCATCAACGCCATCAACGAACTGGCGGCAGAAGCCGGCAAGCCGAAGTGGAGCTGGGTCGCGCCGGAACCGAACAAGGAACTGCAGTCGGCGGTCAGCGCCTACGCCGAATCGGCGGTTGCCACCGCGTACACGCTCACGGAAAAAATGCAGCGCTATGCCAAGATCAAGGAGATCAAGAACGCCGCGATCGAGGCCTTGACGAAAGGCGAGACGCCGAAGTTCACGGCCGAGCAAGTCGGCGCCGAATTTTCCGACCTGGAATATCGGCTGGTACGCGCGAAGATTCTCGACGGACAGCCGCGAATCGACGGGCGCGATACCAAGACGGTGCGCGCCATCAATATCCGAACCGGCGTGCTGGCACGAACCCACGGATCGGCGCTGTTCACGCGCGGGGAAACTCAGGCGCTGGTCGTGACCACGTTGGGCACGGGACGGGACGCGCAAATCATCGACGGCTTGACCGGCGAACGCAAAGAGCCGTTCATGCTGCACTACAATTTCCCTCCCTTCAGCGTCGGCGAGACCGGCATGATGGGCTCGCCGAAGCGGCGCGAAATCGGCCATGGAAATCTGGCGAAGCGCGGCGTGAAATCCGTCATGCCCGGCGTCGATAAATTTCCGTACGTCATTCGGGTGGTTTCCGAGATTCTCGAGTCGAACGGCTCGAGCTCCATGGCTTCCGTATGCGGCACCAGTCTCGCGCTCATGGATGCCGGTGTGCCGATCAAGGCGCCGGTCGCGGGCGTTGCCATGGGCTTGGTCAAGGAAGGCTCGCGCTTCCAGGTGCTCACCGACATTTTGGGCGACGAGGATCACCTCGGCGACATGGATTTCAAGGTCGCGGGCACGAAGGAAGGCGTCACGGCGCTGCAGATGGACATCAAGATCACGAGCATTACGCGCGAGATCATGAAAGTCGCACTGGACCAGGCGCGCGACGGCCGCCTGCACATCTTGGGAGAAATGAACAAGGTACTTTCCAAGCCGCGCGAGAACATGTCGGAATGGGCGCCGACCATCATTACCCTGAAGATCGATCCGGAGAAGATTCGCGACGTGATCGGCAAGGGCGGAGCGGTCATCCGTCAGATCACCGAAGAGACCGGCACCTCCATCGACATCGAGAATGACGGCACCGTGAAAATCGCCTCGGTGCAGGGCGCGGCGGGCCGCGAAGCCCAGCGTCGCATCGAATTGATCACCGCGGACGTCGAAGTCGGCCGCGTGTATGAAGGCAAAGTCGCGCGGCTGATGGATTTCGGCGCCTTCGTGACGATTCTGCCCGGCCGCGACGGCCTGGTGCATATTTCGCAGATTTCCGAGGAACGCGTTGAACGCGTCGGCGACAAGCTCAAGGAAGGGGATGTCGTGCGCGTGAAGGTGCTGGAAGTCGACCGGCAGGGCCGTGTGCGGCTGTCGATGCGAAACGTCGACGCAGCATAAGCCAGGAGACGGTTGCACAAGCTTCCCGGGGCGCGGCGGTTGGAACCTGCCGCGCGTCTTTCGCTTGCAAGGCCAGCCTTGGGCTAGCCCTCTCGCACTACATTCGACGCGACTCGCGGCCGTGGCGCTTCCCCGCCGGCCACTGTCTTTACGCGATCCCGAATTTGCGCTGCTGGCTGCTGGTTCAGGATCTGCTTCAGGCTCTGCTCCAAATGGCTACTGACCTGGCCCTGCAAACTGGTGCCGTAAGAGCGGATCACGCTGACCATGAATTCCTGGCTCAAAATGGGTTCCGCCAAATGCTCCTGTTCGGCAATGACTTGCAGCAGAATGCTGCGCGTAATGTCGGCACTGTTTTTCTTG
The DNA here is from genome assembly GCA_963721095.1 of uncultured Gammaproteobacteria bacterium. Lineage (GTDB taxonomy): Bacteria > Pseudomonadota > Gammaproteobacteria > Steroidobacterales > Steroidobacteraceae > Bog-1198. Next base: position 428,790 of record CAVRHU010000010.1, read on the forward strand.
TCGACAACGACGAAATCTATCCTCTCGACCACCAGGCGCCTGACGTCTGCCAGCGTGATGTACCGGCTTTCGACAGTGTCGTAAAGGCGTCGATTCGGATATTTCTTAATCACTCGCGGTTCGCTCATGGGGCTCCTCGCTCGTGTTGGCCGGCGCCACCGGAGGATGCCGGTTCGCGCCAGTCCACGTCTGATCTATCTTAGGGACTACAAACAGAGAATAGCGCAATGCAGCGCTAAGGCAAATCGGCATTTTTTCTTAAGATTATTAGCCCTTTACCGGTAAATCGAGACGTTTTGGGACCTTGTTGAGGTCCCACTGCGTGATCGCCCAGCGCCATACATCGGCGATTGCGGCAGAGGCGAGCGATGGCGGGGGTGCCAGCCCCAGGAGCGACAGGACCGTGCACAGTTGCGGCAGGGGAGAATCCGCGCTGAGGCGCACGCTGTGGCGAGATTTGGCCAGTTTGCCGCCGTCGGCTTCCGTCAGGACCGGTACATGCGCGTAGCGGGGTTCAGCCAGCCCCAATAGCCGCTGCAGGTACAACTGGCGGGGCGTGTTGTCCAATAGATCGGCGCCGCGCACGATGTGGGTAATGCCCTGCGCGGCGTCATCGACGGCCACCGCCAGCACATAGGCATAGATCTGATCGCGGCGCTTCAAAATGAAATCCCCGACTGCCTCCGCCACGTTCTGGCGATACGTCCCTTGAATGCGATCGGTGAACTGCACGTGCCCGGGCTCGACCCACAGGCGGATGGCTGCCGGCGTAGCGGTCACCTGGCGCGTGCGGCAAGTGCCGGGATAGCGCAGCTCATCCTCCAGTTGCGCGCGGCTGCAAACGCAGGCGAAGGTTCGGTGTTGTGCCTGCAGGGCGGAGAGCGCCGCTTCGTAGTACTCGCCGCGGTCACGTTGGCAGGTTACAGCTCCGTCCCACTCGAAGCCGAATTGCTCCAAGGTGCTCAAGATCCCATCCGCCGCTCCCGCGATTTCTCTGGGACGATCGAGATCCTCGATGCGCAGCAGCCAGCGGCCGCCATGCGCGCGAGCATCCAGGAAGCTTGCGACCGCGGTGTAGAGGGAGCCTAAGTGCAAATCACCCGAGGGCGTCGGGGCAAACCGCCCAACGTAAGGCGGCGCTGGCCGGGCAGCGTGGCTGCTATCGGTACCGGTCGTCGCGGTCGCCGTATTGCTTTTCGCGGCGCTCACGCCGCTCCTGCGCCTCGACCGACAGAGTGGCGACCGGACGGGCTTCCAGCCGCTTGATCCCGATCTCTTCGCCGGTTTCAAGGCAATAGCCATACGAGCCGTCTTCGATGCGCTTGAGCGCTTCGTCGATTTTGCGGATCAGCTTGCGCTCCCGATCGCGCGTCCGAAGCTCGAGGCTGAACTCTTCCTCTTGAGTGGCACGGTCGTTGGGATCGGGAAAGTTGGCTGCCTCGTCCTTCATGTGCAGCACGGTTCGATCAACCTCGACCATGAGGTCTCGCTTCCAGGACTGCAAAATCCGGGCGAAGTGCTCCAACTGCTCCTTGTTCATGTATTGCTCGCCGCGGCGGGCAATATACGGTTTCACATTGCGCGGGCCCGCCAACAAGCTGGCGGATACCGATCCCTCGGCATCGCCGTCGTCGTCGACAGGAAGTGCGCGCGTCGGCATCACCAAGGGGCGAGGATCGAACTTCACGTGCGCAATTCTTTCGGCGGCGACTTTCGGCGCCGGAGTCGGCACGGGTTTGAGCGCCGCAGGTTTCGGGTGCGGTGCTTTTGTGATCGCAGGCTTTGCGATCACGGGTTTGGGTGCAGGTTTGGTCGGTTTCACTGTTACCTTCGATGTGGCGATTGGCTTTGCTTTCGTCGGCGGACGCGCCGCCTTCTTCGGAGCGGCTGCTTTATGAGTCGCTTTTTTGGGTGTCGCCTTACCTGGCCGCTTAGCCGCTTTATTCGGTTTCTTCGAGGGCATTGGGATTTTCCGCCTCCTAACGAAAGAGCGCGCGATTATACCGACGCATTCAGGCGTGTACAGAGCGGCGGCAAAACATATTTTGAGAACTTAAGCATATGATTGCAAAGCGAAACTTTGCACCCTTGCGGCGTCCTTCGGGGCGGCGAGGCCACCCCACGGCCCAGGCGGGCCCATCCCCCGTATGCGGAGCGGCTCTTAGGGCAGTTCCACCGGTGCGGCGCCGACCCAATCGGCGGCGCGGTGCTCCGCCACGACGGTGGTGTAAATCCCGCCGCGGACATTGAATTTGGCCGAAATCCGCATGAATCGGGGGGCCGTTGCCGCCACCAAATCCCGCAAGATTTCGTTGGTCACCGCTTCGTGGAAGGCGCCGCGGCTGCGGAAGGACCAAATGTAGAGTTTCAAGGACTTCAATTCCACGCATCGCTCGTTCGGTACGTACTCGAGTTCGATCGTGGCAAAGTCAGGCTGGCCGGTTTTTGGACACAGGCAAGTGAACTCCGGGATGCTCATCCGGATGGTGTAGTCCCGTTCGGTCGCGGGATTGTCAAAGACTTCAAGGCGCGAGCTGGGTTCTGCCATCGGAGATCGGACGCCCTTAAGGGGTTTACCTGTGTGACGTTTACTTTACACTACGCGCCACAAGTGGCCCACGACACCGCGTGAACAATGCGTTTAACGAAACTCAAACTTGCCGGCTTCAAAACGTTCGTTGATCCGACGACCGTCACCTTTCCCAGCAGCCTGACGGGGGTGGTGGGTCCGAACGGTTGCGGCAAATCCAACATCATCGATGCCGTGCGCTGGGTGATGGGAGAAATATCCGCGAAGCATTTGCGCGGCGAGTCAATGGCCGACGTGATCTTCAACGGCTCCGCATCGCGCAAGCCCCTGGGTCAAGCATCGGTGGAATTGATCTTCGACAATACGGATGGGAAGATCGGCGGCCCTTACGCGAGCTACAACGAGGTCGCGCTCAAGCGAGCCGTGAGCCGCGACGGTACGTCCGACTATTTCATCAATGGCCTGAAGGTGCGCCGCAAGGACATCACGCAGCTGTTTCTCGGCACCGGTTTGGGCACGCGCAGCTACGCCATCATCGAGCAGGGCATGATCTCGCGGGTGATCGAGGCGCGGCCCGAGGACTTGCGCGCTTTCCTCGAAGAGGCGGCGGGCATTTCCCGCTACAAGGAGCGGCGCCGCGAGACCGAAAGCCGCATCGGCCACACGCGCGAGAATCTCGATCGCTTGAACGACTTGCGCGAAGAGGTGGAAAAGCAAATCCGCCACTTGCAGCGCCAAGCCGCCACCGCCCGCCGCTATCAAACGCTCAAAGAAGAGGAGCGAAAGCTGACCGCGGAGCTGCTGGCGTTGCGCCTGCAAAGTCTTGATGCGGAAGCCGGGGTTCGCGATGCCGCGGCATCGGGTAGCGAAACTGCGATGCAGGCGGTGCTCGCGGATTTGCGCGAAGCCGAGGCGCAAATTGAGCGCATTCGCGCCGACCAATCCGCGAGTGCAGACGCGTTGAGCGCCATTCAGGGCCGCTTTTACGAAGCCGGCGCCGAAGTAACGCGGATCGAGCAAGGCATCGAATACGCGCGCGAACTCAGGCAGCGCCAGCGCGGCGACCTGGATCAGATCGATGCCCAGACAGCGGAGCTCGACCGCGTGGTGCAGCTTGACCGCGTGCAGCTCGAAGCGCTGTCCATGGAACTGTCGACCATGGTGCCCGGACTGGACCAGGCGCACGAGCGCGAGCGGGTGGCATCTCAAGCGCTCGATCGCTGCGAGCAGGCGCTGACCTCGTGGCAGTTTTCCTGGGACAACCACGCTCAGGCCGTGGCATTGGGGCAGCGCGAAACCCAGGTGGAACGCGCGCGCATCGAACAATTGGAAAGCCAGCAGCGGCGGCTGCTGCAGCAGCGCGAGCGCCAGGAATCGGAACGGGAGTCCTTTGCTCAACTGCAGCCTCCGATCGGCTTGGAAACCCTGGCGGGGCGCGCCGATGCCGCGCGCGCGGCGGGCGAGAGCGCTGCGGCCGAGCTGCAAGATCTGTTGTCCGAGATTTCGGCGACGCGGGAGCGCGAGCGCGAGCAGAGCCAGTCGCTCAATGCGCTGCGCGCGCGCTTGCAACAGGCCCAGGGTGAACAAGTCTCGACCGAAGCCCTGCAACAGGCGGCTCTCGGCAAAGCCTCCGGCCGCGTCACTCAATGGCTGAAGTCGCAGTCTCTCGACCGCCTCCCCAGGCTAGCCCAGCAGTTGCGCGTGAACAAGGGGTGGGAGCGCGCCGTGGAGACCGTGCTGGGTTCCTATCTGGAGGCGGTTTGCGTCGACGGCCTGGACAGCGTCACGGACCTCTTGTCGAGTTTCGACGGCGGCTATTTGGCGGTGGTGAGCACGGCCGAGGGCACCGCGGGTGCGCACGCTGCCGAGTCGCTGCAGGCCAAGGTTCAAGGCGCGAGCGTGCTCGGTTCCCTGCTGTCGGCAGTGTTCACCGCCGACACGCTGGGCGAGGCGCTCACACTGAGGCGCCGGCTCAAGGCGGGCGAGTCCGTGGTGACTCGCGATGGAATTTGGCTGGGCAACGACTGGCTGCGCGTGTCACGCGACGCGGACCCGCATGCCGGAGTGATCGAACGCGAAGAGATCCTGCGCGACATCGGCGTGCAGGTCGGTTCGCTGAGCGCGGAAGTCAAAGAGCTCGAGAATCAGCTCGAAAGTACCCGTGAACGGGTGCGGGAGCATGAAGACCGCCGCGAGCGTTGCCAAACGGAAGTGAACCGGCTGCACCGGGATCATGTCGACCGCCGCGCCGAACTGAACTCAGCCCAAGTCCGCACCGACGATGCGGCGCGCCGCTTGGAGCAGCTCGAATCCGAGCTGGCCGACGTACGCGTGGAGTTGGCGCGCAGTGAGACGGAGCTGCGCGCTTCGCGAGCGCGGATGGAGACGGCGATCGACGGTCTCGCGGCGCTCGAGCCGCAGCGCATGGAACTCGAGCAGGACCGCGAGCGCATGCGTACCGAATTGAGCGAGGCGCGAAACGCGGCCACAGCGGCGCAACAACATGCGCGGGAACTCGCGGTTCAGGTGGAATCGCGGCGCTCTTCGCACACGGCTCTGATCACCACGGTGGGAAGGCTGGAGAAGCAGCTCGAGGATCTGCATGCGCGCCGTCTCGAGTTGCTCGGCCAAATCGCCGAGGGCGAGGCGCCCATTGCGGAAGCCCAGGCGCAGTTGGAACGCGAATTGCGGCAGCGCTCCGAGGTCGAAGCGGAACTGCGAGCGGCGCGTATCGCGTGCGATGAGTTGGACGGCGTGCTGCGCGAGCGCGATTCGGCCCGATATGCATTGGATCAGCGCCTGGAAGCGGCGCGGGCAAGCCTCGATGAAGCACGACTGGCGGCGCAGCAGGTTCGAGTACGCCGCGAAGGCATCGCGGAACAGCTCGGCGCGACCAATTTCGAGTTCGCGGCGCTGATGGCGCAACTTGCAGCCGATGCCACGCTGGCTGCATGGGAGGCGCAACTCGAGGACGCCAAGGGCAAGATCGAGCGATTGGGCCAGGTCAATCTGGCGGCGATCGGCGAGTTCAAGGAGCAATCCGAGCGCAAGGAATACCTGGATCGACAGTGCAAAGACCTGACCGATGCGTTGGAAACCCTCGAGTCGGCGATGCGCAAGATCGATCGCGAAACCCGCACACGATTTCAGGATACTTTCGATCGGGTCAATGCGGGCTTGAAGGAGAAATTTCCACGCCTGTTCGGCGGCGGCCATGCCTATCTGGAACTGACCGGCGAGGAGGGCAACGCCGCGGGCGTCTCGGTCATGGCACGGCCTCCCGGCAAGCGCAACAGCACCATCAGCCAATTGTCAGGCGGCGAGAAAGCGCTGACCGCCGTGGCGTTGGTCTTCGCCATTTTCGACCTGAACCCCGCACCGTTCTGTCTGCTGGACGAGGTCGACGCGCCGTTGGACGACAACAATGTCGGACGCTTCTGCGACATCGTGCGCGACATGTCGCGCAGCGTGCAGTTCATATTCATCACCCACAATAAGAGCACCATGGAGATGGCCTCACAACTGGTCGGCGTCACCATGAACGAACCCGGCGTCTCGCGCCTGGTGTCGGTGGATGTCGATGAGGCTGTGCGCATGGCGGCGATGTAGCGCGAATTTTCATGGCCGCCGAGCTGCGTTGGATTTTGTTGGGCTTGAGTCTGGTGTTGCTCGCCGGCATTTGGTGGTGGGGCAGGCGGCACTCATCGCAGGCCCCCGGCGATGCGCAGTTACGCGAGACGACGCCGAGCATCGAAGCGCAGCGCCTCGCTGCGGCGCCCCGTGAGGCAGCGCCCCGTGAGGCGGCGCCTGATTCGAGAGCTCCGCCTGAGATTCGAGCCTCGACTGAGCTTCGGCCTTCGCCCGAGAGTCGATCCCCGCCCGACATGAGACCCCCTCCCGAGAGCGAATGGGGCGTGCCGCCGTTCGAGCCGCTCAGCATCCACACCCAGGATTACGATCGCGTCCCGGTGCTGGACGGTCCCATGATGGTGAGCGCGGATCCTGCACCGACTCTCACGCATGGGGTAACAGTGCCGTCGATGAGTGCCGCACCGACGGCCGCGATCGCCGCCCCGATGAGCGTCGCACCCGCCGCGGCGGCCATTCCCGGCCGTGTACCGACCTTGCTCCCGGAACCCGACCGAAGCGGCGTCGCAGCGGCGCAGACGCCCAATGCCAGCGAGCAGCAGAAGATCGTGACGGTGCGCGTCTGCGCGCCCGGCGAGGCGCGCTGGTCGGGCGCCACGCTGCTGTCGGCCCTGGAGCTGCATGGCCTCGCCTACGGGCGCTACCAGGTTTTTCATCGCCGGCATGTGGATGGCCGCAGTTTGTTTTGCGTCGCCAGCTTGATCGAACCGGGAACATTCGATGTGGCACGCATGTCGACGGAAGAGTTTCGCGGCGTCACGCTGTTTGCGGTCCTGCCAGGGCCGGTCGAACCGCTCCTGACGGTCGATGAGTTGCTGGGCGCTGCGCGCGGTCTGGCGCAGGAGCTGTCGGGCATGGTGCAGGATAATAAGGGCATGCCGCTCTCGCCGCAGCGGGCGGCGGCGCTGCGTGACGACGTGGCGCGCTTCCAGGCCTCCCTGCCGCGGGGCTGATTTCGCGTGGGCGCTGAGAAAACAACGGAACCGCCCAAGAAGGCAGCCGCCCGCGCGGTGCAATTGCGCGAATTGCTGGAGCGCTACAACTACCGCTATCACGCGCTCGATGATCCGGAAGTTCCGGATGCCGAATACGACAAGCTCATGGTGGAACTGCGGGCGCTGGAGACCCAATTTCCGCGGCTGCTCACCCCCAATTCACCGACCACGCGCGTGGGTGCCGCGCCCTTGTCGGCCTTCGGCGCGGTGAAGCATCGGGTGGCGATGTTGTCCCTGGATAATGCATTCAGCGACCAGGAAGTCCGCGATTTCGACCGCCGCATTCAAGAACGGCTGGCGGCGAGCGGTCCAGTACGCTATTCGGCAGAACCGAAACTGGACGGTCTGGCGGTCAGCGCGCGCTATGAAGAGGGCAGTTTCGTGCAGGGCGCGACCCGCGGCGACGGCGAAACGGGCGAAGACATTACGCAGAACTTGAGAACCATCAAGGCGCTGCCGTTGACGTTGCGCGGCACGAAATTTCCCAAAGTGCTCGAGGTACGCGGCGAGGTCTTCATGCCATATGCCGGATTTCGCCGCTTCAACGAAGAGGCGGCGGCGCGCGGCGAAAAAACCTTCATCAATCCACGCAACGCCGCCGCCGGCAGCCTGCGCCAGCTCGATCCGCGCATGACTGCCGCCCGTCCGCTCGACCTGTTCATCTATGGCGTCGGCGTGATCGAAGGCGCCGAACTGCCTCCTTATCACAGCGAGACCTTGAAGCAATTGCGGTCGCTCGGTTTCAAGATTTGTCCTCAGTCCACCGTGGTCGAGTCGATTGAAGGGTGCCTCGAGTACTACCGCGAAATGGGAGCGGCGCGCGCGACGCTGCCATATCAGATCGATGGCGTCGTCTACAAAGTGGATGATGTGAATCTGCAGCGCAAACTGGGGTTCATCTCGCGGGCGCCGCGCTGGGCCATCGCGCATAAGTTCCCCGCCGAAGAGGCGCTGAGCGTGATACGCGGCATTGAATTTCAGGTGGGACGCACCGGTGCACTGACGCCGGTCGCCCGCCTGGAGCCGACATTCGTCGGCGGCGTCACGGTGAGCAATGCGACGCTGCACAACATGGATGAGTTGACGCGCAAGGACGTGCGGGTGGGCGATACCGTGGTCATTCGCCGTGCCGGCGACGTGATTCCCGAGGTGGCGCGCGTGCTCCCCGAACGCCGCGTGCCCGGCGCGCAGCTGATACGCCTGCCCAACGTTTGCCCCGTGTGCGGCAATCCCGTCGTGCGCGAAGGTGATCAGGCGGTGGCGCGCTGCAGCGGCGGGCGCCTCTGCGCGGCGCAGCGCAAGGGCGAAATTCAGCATTTCGCCTCGCGCCGCGCCATGGATATCCAGGGCCTCGGCGACAGGTTGGTGGAGCAGCTCGTCGACAACGATTGGGTGAAAACGCCGGCGGACCTGTTTTCCCTGCAGGCGGACCGGCTCGCGACTCTGGAACGCATGGGCGAGAAGTCCGCGATGAAATTGCAGTCGGCGATCGAGTCGGCCAAGCACACGACGCTGCCGCGATTTTTATACGCCCTCGGTATTCGCGATGTGGGCGAGGCCACCGCCCTGGCATTGGCGCAATATTTTCCCGAGATCGCCGATCTACGCCGCGCGGACGAGGAGGAAATACAACGCGTGCCGGACGTGGGTCCGGTGGTTGCAAAGCAGGTCGCCGCCTATTTTCGCGACCCGGACAATGCCGCCGCCGTCGATCGTCTGCTCGCAGCGGGGATCAGCTGGCCGCCCGTTGCAGCCGCAAGCCGCGGCGGCACCTTGGGCGACAAGAGTTTCGTCCTGACCGGAACGCTGGTCGCGCTGACGCGGGATGAAGCCACGGAGGCGATCCAACGGTTGGGCGGAAAAGTGAGCGGCAGCGTCTCGAAAAAAACCGACTATGTGGTCGCCGGCGCGGAAGCGGGATCCAAGCTCAAAAAAGCCGAGCAGCTCGGCATTGAGATTCTCGACGAGGCCGCATTCTTGCAGCTGTTGAAAACGTAGCGGACTTTTGCAAGTCCGCTACGCCTCGAGCTGTGCGGATTACAGCGACTTCTCGATCTTCGCCGTCTTCTTCAGACTCTCAACATAGGCCTGAAGCTTCTTCTGCATCACGCCGTTGCTGACTTGCGTTTTGACCTGGTCGAACGGCGGCGGCGAGGTTTCGCGCGTGTCTTCCAGCTTGATCACATGCCAGCCAAATTGAGTCTGGACCGGCGTGCTGGTCATCTCGCCTTTCTTCAGTCCCTTCACGGCGTCGCCGAACGGCTTGGCCATGCGCGCCAGCGTGAACCAGCCCAGATCGCCTCCGTTGGCCTTGGAACTGTCGGTGGATTGCGCCTTGGCGACATCTTCAAACTTCGCGCCGCCCTTGATCTTCTTGATGGCGGCCTCGGCTGCCTCCTTGCTGCTCACCAGGATATGGCGCGCGTGGTATTCCGTCTTGTCCATCGCGGCGACGGCCGAATCATATTCGCCGTGCAATTCCGCATCCGTCGGTTCCTTGTCCTTCAAATACTTTGCGGATTCAGCATCCGCCAGCACGCGGATGCGCACCACGGCAAGCTGCGCGGCAACGTCGGGGTCCTTTTCAACGCCGTCCTTCGTTCCCTGCGAGGCAAGCAGTTCCATGTTGATCAATTCGTCAAGAACCTGGTTCTTCTGCTCGGTCGTGAGCTCGGTGACCGGCCGGCCGCGCAGCAGGCTCTTTAGGTACGTGTCGTACTCCACTCGCGAGATCGGCGTGCCATCGATCGTGGCGACGGGCGGAGTAGCCGGCGCCGCTGCCTTCTCCGGTGCGGCGGGGGGCGTCTGTTGGCCTTTTCCGCAGCCTGTGACACTCACGGCGAACGCGATCACGGCGGCGATGCGGATCCACGGTGTACTCAAAAATTGGCTCATTTGTTCCTCTACGCAAAAAAAAAGCGACTACGGCCATAGCTTGGCCAGCGCGCCCGGGGGCGGCAGTTTAGCCTCAACAGAGCGATCCCACCAATTTTTTGTGGCATTTTCCGGGTGTAAACGGCTCTTGCCGCGCCGCAACATGATTCTCTGTCAAGATTTGTCGGGCGGCAGCGCCTCGATCGCCAGCGCGTGGATGTCGGTCTTCATCAAATCGTCGACGGCGGCGTAAACGAGTTTGTGCCGGGCGACCGACGATATGTCGCGAAACGCTTCCGCGACGATCCGAATTCTAAAATGGCTCAAGCCCGAAGCCGCGCCGGCATGGCCTTCGTGCAGATGGCTTTCATCCTCCACCGTGAGCTGCGCCGGGGTGAAGCGGCTTTCGAGGCGCTCGCGCAAACGCTGCACGCGGCTCACCGGCTGAGGCGCGCCTTTGCCCGCCAGCCAGAATACCTGCGGCAGCATGAAGATCAGGCTTGCAATGGGAAAGGCAAACGTATGGAAATTCATCCACAGGCTGACGGCGTAGTTCTTGGCCACGTACATATTCAGCAGCGCGAATGCCGCAAACCACGCCGCCCAGAGCAAGTTGAGCGTCAGCCACGCGCGCGCGGAAACCGCCAACGGTTCAGGAAACGCGGCCTCCAACAGGCGGCGCACCAGGGGCTGTTTGCCGACGACCAGGCTGCCGACGAACACCGCTGAAGTTAATCCCATCAATACCGTGAATTTCCACTGTATGAAGCGCTGATCGCGCAGAAGCAGAGTGGCAGCGCCCAGAATCAACACCACTGAGGTCGTGATGATGTGCATGGTCTTGAAGCTGCCGGCGCGGAGTCGATGGATCGTCAGCTGCAATATGCAGGCAAGCATCAATGCCGCGGTGGCCCAATAGATGTCCTTCACTTTGAAGGTGACGAAAAAAACAATCAGAGGCGTCCATTCGAGCAGTTGATTCATCCGCGTATCATAGCCGACGCCATGAGCATCTACTTGCAACTGCATCCGGTCACGCCGCAACGCCGCTACATACGGCAGGCGGTGGATGCGCTGCGGCGTGGAGCGGTCATCGTTTATCCGACGGATTCTTGCTATGCGCTCGGCTGTCATATCGGCGACAAGGCCGCCCTCGAGCGAATTCGCGAGATTCGGCAAACGGATCGCAACCATCATTTCACGCTGGTGTGCCGCGATCTGGCGGACGTCGGCAAATATGCGCTGGTCGACAATTGGCAGTATCGGTTGCTGCGCGCGCATACGCCGGGCCCCTACACATTTCTGCTCAAGGCGTCGAAAGAAACGCCGCGGCGTTTGAAACACGAACGCCGCGGAACCATCGGCTTGCGGGTTCCCGATCATCCGGTCACTGCGATGCTCTTGAGTGAATTGGGTGAGCCGGTGATGAGTTCAACCCTGCTCCTGCCCGGCGAAGAACACCCGCGCACCGACGCGAAGGAAATTTACGAACGTCTCGAACACAGCGTCGATATGGTTTTGGACGGCGGCAATTGCGGCATGACGCCGACCTCGGTCATCGATCTCTCGACCGATCGCGCTCTCGTGGTTCGCGAGGGGCGCGGAGATGTCAGCCCCTTTGCAGCGACGGCCACCGTATAATGCGCCAGAGAGCGGGCAGTGACGCTCGTAATCAATTTAAATAATGAGTGCAAGCATTGGATTTATCTGCATTTATTGACACAACCTCGATCGCGCTTGCCGCCATTTCGGTCTGGGCCATCCCCGTTTTACTTGCCATTACCCTGCATGAGGTCGCGCACGGCTGGGCCGCGCGTTATTTCGGCGATCAGACGGCGCAATTGCTTGGGCGCCTGAGCCTGAACCCGTTGCGCCACATTGATCCGCTCGGCACCGTGATGGTTCCCGGAGCACTTCTTCTTGCATTCGGATTTCCGCTCTTCGGTTGGGCGAAACCGATGCCGGTGGAAACCAGCGGCCTGCGTCATCCGCGCCGCACGTCGATCCTGGTCGCACTCGCCGGCCCGACGGCGAATATTTTGATGGCGGCTTTGTGGGGCGGCGTATTGGCCGCGGTGCTGCAGATCAGGCGAGGTCAAACCTTGGATAGCTGGGTATTGCTCATGGCCCAGGCCGGCATCAAGGTCAACGCGGTTCTGGCCGTGTTCAATTTGTTGCCGATCCCGCCCTTGGATGGAGGCCGGGTTTTGGTCGGACTTCTGCCGGCGCGCTTAGGCGCGGGTTTACAAAAGATCGCGCCCGCAGGCATGTTCATCGTGGTGAGCCTATCGGTGCTCGGTTTGCTCGGATGGCTTTTTCGTCCGGCGTATCGCGCCGCCGGGCAGCTCATCCACGTCCTCGGAATCGGGCTTTCGGCATGAGCGTCCCGGCACAAAACCGCCGCGTCCTGTCCGGCATGCGTCCCACGGGGCAATTGCACTTGGGCAATTATCACGGTGCTCTGAAGAATTGGATCGAACTGCAGTATCAGTACGAATGCTACTTCTTCATCGCCGACTGGCATGCGCTCACCACCGGTTATGAGGACACCTCGAAACTCGAGGAAAACACCTGGAGCATGGCGATAGACTGGCTGGCTGCGGGCTTGAACCCGGGCGTGGCGACGCTCTTCATCCAATCGAAAGTGCCTGAGCATGCGGAGCTGCATTTACTGCTCTCGATGATCACGCCCTTGGGATGGCTCGAGCGCGTTCCGTCCTACAAGGATCAGCAGGCGCAGCTCGCCGATCGTGACTTGAGCACCTACGGTTTTCTGGGTTATCCCTTGCTGCAAAGTGCGGACATCCTGCTGTATCGGTCCCAATACGTGCCGGTGGGCGAAGATCAGGTGGCTCACGTCGAGATCACCCGCGAGGTGGCGCGGCGCTTCAATCATGTCTACGGCCGCGAACCTGAATTCGAGCAAAAGGTGGAGAAAGCCATCAAGAGCTTGGGCTCGCGCAACTCCGCCATGTACCGCTCGCTGCGCAAGGCGTTCCAGGAAAAAGGCGATGCCGACGCGCTTGCCCGAGCACAGGCGTTGGTCGAGGCGAATGCGCGGCTCACCGTGGCGGATCGCGACCGCTTGCTCGGTTTTCTCGAAGGCACGGGAATCGCAATTTTGCCGGAGCCCGACGTGCTCTTGACCGCGACGCCGAAAGTGCCGGGCCTCGATGGCCGCAAGATGTCCAAGTCCTACGGCAATACCATCGGCCTTCGCGAGGACACCGACTCGATCGTCAAAAAACTCAAAGCCATGCAAACCGACCCTGCGCGCGTACGCCGCACCGACCCCGGCGATCCTGACAAGTGTCCGGTGTGGGATCTGCATAAAATCTATTCGACACCCGACACCCAGGAGTGGGTCCAAAAGGGGTGCCGTTCGGCGGGTATCGGTTGCTTGGAATGCAAGGCGCCGCTCATCGAGAAAGTCGTGGAGGAGGTATCGGGCATTGCCAAGCGGGCGCAGGAGTTCGAGGAGAATCCCGAGCTGGTACGCGGTATCATCGCTGAAGGGTGCGAGCGGGCGCGGACTGTGGCGCGCGACACCATGGATGCTGTCCGACAAGCTATGGCCATGAACTATCGATGAAACCTGAATTGACGCTGGTTCAAAACGCGCTGCCGCCAACACCACCGCCGGCGAGCGAGAGCGCGCCGGCGCAAGGTGAAATGCCGTTTGCGGTCGTGGAGGGCCAGCCCATTATCGAGATGCCGCGAGATTTGTATATTCCGCCGCAGGCACTCGAGGTGTTTCTCGAAGCCTTCGAGGGGCCGCTCGATATGCTGCTGTATCTAATCCGGCGGCAGAACCTGGATATTCTCGATATCCCGATCGCGGAAATTACCCGCCAATACATGCGCTACATCGAGTTGATGCAGGTGCTGCAGCTCGAATTGGCGGGCGAGTATTTGCTGATGGCGGCAACGCTCGCCGAGGTGAAGTCGCGCATGCTGCTGCCGCGCGTCGGCACGGATGACGCTTCCGAGGAAGCCGATCCGCGCGCGGAACTGGTACGCCGCCTGCAAGAGTACGAACGCTTCAAGCGCGCCGCCGAGGGCATCGATCGCATGCCGCGGTTGGAGCGCGATACCTGGGTCGCGTCGGCCGAATTGGTCGATCGCAAGGTGGTGCGCATTCCCCCGCAGGTAACCTTGCAAGAAATGCTGATTGCCTTCCAAGACGTGTTGTCGCGCAGCGACATGTTTGCCCATCATCATGTGCAGCGTGAACCATTGTCGGTGCGCCAGCGCATGGCGGATGTCTTGACCTCGCTGCAAACCAACGCCTTTGTCGACTTCGTGCGCTTATTCACCCCGGACGAGGGACGCCGCGGCGTCACCGTCACCTTCGTGGCCATTCTGGAACTATTGCGTGAAGGGCTGATCGAAATAGTTCAGTCCGAAGCATACGCACCCCTGCATGTGCGCCTGGGCAACCCAGCCCGGAACCTGTCGCTGGTTGCCGACGACGGCGCCGCCAACGATGATCTAGCGAGAACTCAATGAACCATCAATACGTGAAGAATGTAGTTGAAGCCGCGCTGCTGGCGGCGGGCCGGCCTCTCACGCTCGACGAGCTCATGAGCGTATTCGACGAGCGCGACGGATCGAGCGCCGATGAAGTCAAGGGCGCGATCGCGGCGCTCACCCAGGAATACGAGACGCGGGGATTGGAACTGTTGGAAGTCGCGAGCGGCTTCCGTATTCAGATCAGAGCGGCGGTGGCGCAGCCCGTGGCGCGACTCTGGCAGGAGCGCCCCGCCAAATATTCGCGCGCACTGCTCGAGACGTTGGCTTTGATTGCCTATCGCCAGCCCATTACGCGCGGCGAAATCGAACAAATTCGCGGCGTCGCCGTGAACCCGAACATCATCAAGACCCTGCATGAACGAAATTGGATTCGGGTGGTCGGTCACCGCGACGTGCCGGGCAAGCCCGAACTGCTCGGCACCACGCGCGAATTTCTCGACTACTTCAGCTTGAAAAAGCTGGATGACCTGCCGACTCTGGCGCAGCTCAAGGAACTCGAGGATTTGCGCGTGCAGTTGACCCTGCCGGGCGCCGAGGCGGAGGTCTTGACCGACCCGCAAGAGCCGCTCGATGCCTCGCCGGACGCAGGAATGGATGCCCCGGCCGATATTGAAGCTCCGGCGGAGGACGATGAAGAGCCGAGCGCGGAGAGCGCCGCGCCGCGAACGCAGGGGTTGGTTGCACGCGGTGCCCACGACGACTCCATTTGATGGCCGCGCGACCCAAGGCTGCCCGGACACGCAAGGGCGCCTTTCCGCGCAAAACCGCGGCGCAGCCTGAGGGTTCGCCGGGCGGCGAACGCGTGCAGAAACTCTTGTCGGCGGCGGGCATCGGCTCGCGCCGCGAGGTGGAGCGCTGGATCCGCGAGTCGCGCCTGAAGGTGAATGGCGAGGTTCCCGAACTCGGCGCGAAGCTTACCGCGCGCGATCGCATTACCTTGGATGGCCGTCCGGTGCGATTGCATGCGCCGGCGATAAAACAATCGCGGGTCCTGCTGTTTCACCGCTCGCCCGGAGAAAACCTCGATCTGAAGGCTGCCACCTCGCGGGCGGCCGAGCATCTGAATCTGCCGCGCTCGCCGGGCCGCTGGCTCGCGATTCAGCCAATGCCGCCCGTCGACGGCGGACTGGAAATTCTTACCGATGATGGATCGTGGGCGAATCGGGTGTCCCGAGGGGCGCACGCCCTGACGATCGATTATGTCTTGAGAATGCGCGGCCCATTGTCCGAGGCGCTCGTCGATGAATTCCGTTCCGCCACCGACTGCGAGGGCGAGGCGATGAGCATTCTGCAGGCCGAGGCGAAGTACGGCGAAGGCTTCAATCATTGGCTCAATGCGACGGTGCGGGCGACCCGTTCCGCGCAGGTACGGCACTGGTTCGCGGCCCGCGGCATCATCGTGAGCCGCCTCATGCGAGTTCGTTTCGGTCCTGTGCATCTCGCGCACGATTTACCGCGGGGTCACTCCCGCGCCATGCTGCCGAGCGAACGCAATGCGCTGGTCAACGAGATCGATGCTGCCTCGGTAGTACCACCGCCCTAGTGCGCCGGCGGAGTGTTCGAAGCGTCGAGCAATTGCGCCAGGTATTTCTGCCAAACGGCAGCCCAGGTGTGGGTTCCATGTCCGTGCGTCTGATCCGAGGCGGGCAGCAAAATGAACCGGCCGTTTTTGACGCGCTTGATCTCGCGCTCCGCGATTCCGAGTTCCGGTGGATTGACGAAATCATCGGCCGAATTGATATGGAGCAGGGGCGCCTTGATCTTCTCCAGGCCCGGTGAGGGGTCATAGTCTCGGGAAGCGTTGACCTGGTATAGAAAATCATTGGCATCAAGATTTTCCATCTCGCGCGGCATGAACTTTGACAAGAATTCGTCCGCCGCATCCCGGGTCGGCAGGGTGATCTGCATCTGAATGGGCGCGCTGCCCGCGATCAGGAGCAACCCCGCAACCGTCCGCAGAGCGCCCACGGGTTCAGTCGTATAGTCGCCGTTCAGCCACTGCGGGTCGTTGCGGATGGCATCCATCGTCAGGTCGCGCCATAGGCGGTTGCGCCCGGCGATTTGTACCGGCAGACAGGCCAGCGGCATCAGCGCGTCCATGAAGTCCGGATAGGCCTCGCCCCACATGAAGGTGTGCATGCAGCCCATGGAGGTGCCCATGACCAGGCGCAGATGGTTCACATCGAGACCCTTGGTGAGCAGGAGGTACTCCGCGAGCACCATGTCTTGATAGTTGTATTGCGGAAATTTCATCCGCAAGCCGTCGCTCGGCTTGCTGGAATTACCGTGGCCGATGTCGTCGGGAAGAATGATGTAGTACTTTTGCGCGTCCAACAGCTGTCCTTTCTTGAACAGCACGCCGGAAAACCTGTCGTTGATGAGGCTGCGGCCCGATCCCCCGGTGCCGTGCATGATCAAGACGGCATTGGTGACGCGGCCCAGCACATCCTTTTTCGGCTTGCCGAAATAGGTGTAGTGCATGCGCAGCTCCGGGAGCGTTTCTCCCGAGGCGAAATGGAAGTCGTGGAGGACATAGTCGCCCTCGAGCGGCCGCGAATCCAGATCGGCGGCATGGCCGGCCACGCCGACGCCCAAACAGAAAGATGCCAGCAGGGTGCCCGAGTACAGTTTGCGTAATTCCATCCGTGTGTCCCTCAATCGTTACTGCGCGTCAATGAACTGACCATCAATACCGCGACCGCGTTCGCTGAGCAAGTATAAAAAAGGCCCCGCCACGGATTTAGGCGTGGGCACGCTATTGGGGTCTTCCGCAGGGTAGGCGGCAGCGCGCATCGCCGTGCGCATCCGGCCGGGATTCACGCTGTTGATGCGGATGTTGGCCTCGCCTTCCAATTCCTCGAACAGCATGCCGCGCACGGACTCCAGGCCGGCCTTCGACACCGCGTATGCGCCCCAGAACGGCCGCGCTTGTTTTACCACGCCGCTGCTGACAAAGATGATCGAGGCGTCGGCGGATTTGCGTAAATCCGGGAGCAAGACCTGCGTCAAGATAAAGGGCGCCGTGAGATTCACGTGTAGAACCTTGCACCAGGTCGGCACGTCGTATTGCTCGAGGGGCGAGCGATCGCCCAGCAGGGCCGCAGCGTGGACCAAGCCGTCGAGCTTGCCGAATTCGGTGCCGATGGTCTGCGCCAATGCGTCGTATTCCACCGCGGTGGCGAGAGCCAGATCCAGCACGGCGATCGCCGGCTGCGGTGCTCCGAGCGCCTCGATCTCGTCATAGACGGTGTTCAACTTGGCCGCATTGCGGCCCGAAAGGATCACGGTGGCGCCGGCGCGTGCGCACTCGATGGCCAGCGCTCGTCCAAGTCCGCTGCCGGCACCGGTAATGAGGATCGTGCGTCCCTGGAGCAGTGCGCCGTCAGGAAGGAAATCTGCGGGGAGCAATTGCGGCATCAAACAACCTTAAGGGCGCGACGCGCCGTCGACCAGGCCAGCAGCATATCCTGCAATCGCGCAGACTCAAGGCCTGATGAATGCGGCGGCAGATGTTTCAGGCCGAGCGCCGCCAGGACCAGCAAGTGACGCTGGCTCGGACGAAAGGCCCCGGGCAGTGCCAGCGCGGCGGTCTCGTAGTTCTGCGCCGCGTGTGCGCGCAGCTGGCGCAGATAGTCTTCGAGTTTTGCCGATGGCTGATCGGCGCAAAGATCGGCGTTGTCGACGCCGGCCGCCAGCAAGTCTTCCACGGCGAACGGGACTCGGCCCTGGCGCGCTTGGCGGCGGTAGTCACGGGTCACGCGAGCCAGATAATCGGCCGTCGCCAAGGCCCTGAGACAACTCCCCAAGCCGATCTCATCGATATCCGCATCTGAGGCGAGCCGGGACACCAACGCCAGCGGGCCTGCGCGCAGCGCGCAGGCATGGGGTTCGAGTTCCGCGCGGCGCTCCATCGGCACGCCGCTCAACTCCGCGATGGAAGCGTCGATGGCCCGGCTCAGGGCGGAGAAATCAACCTCGCCGGCCCGTGGCAGCGCCGCCAGATAGCGGCAGATCGGATGAACGGGCGCGCGGGCGATGAGGCGCTGAATCTCCTCCTGCCACCACGCCAGCTTGATGCGCGATGCGCTTGCTTCGGTCGCAGGATCCATCAGTGCATTCCACTCGGCGAGCAGTGCATACACGCCGAGCAAGGGCGCGCGCGCGGCCGCTGCGGCGAACAGCCAGCTCCAGTAGCGCACCGATCCCAACGGAATGGCGCGCGCACGGTAGCCGGCATCAAGTGTCCCGGGAGCCGGGATCATCGGGGGCCTCGCGCTCGCCGGACTCGGCGCGCGGCTTGCGAGTCAAAGCTTCGATCGGCTCGATAGGCTCGATCTGGCGCGTCACGCGCAACCCCAGGGATTCGAAACGCCGGGCAGCGGGCAACACTTGCTGCTCCAGTGAACCCACCGCGCGATTAAAGGAGTCGACGCTGCTGCCTAACGATTTTCCAAGCTTTGCCAAGTGCTCGCCGAACACCGCCAGGCGCTTGTACAACTCCTCGCCCAGCTGCCGCACCTCGCGCGCATTGTCGGCGAGGACGGTTTGCTTCCATCCGTAGGAGATCACCTTCAGCAATGCGATCAAACTGGTGGGCGTCGCCAGCATGATGTTCTGGCGCATCGAGTCATCGATCAAGCCGGGATTTTCCTGCAGCGCCGCCGACAGAAACTGATCTCCCGGCAGAAACAGCACGACAAAGTCGGGACTGCGCTCGAACTGCGACCAGTACTGCTTGGATGCCAGCTCGCGCACGCGGGCGCCGACGATTTGAGCGTGGCGGCGCAGCTGGGTGTTCCGTTCTTCATCGCTTTGTGCCTCGACCGCCGCAAGATAGGCATCCAAGGGCGTCTTGACGTCGACCACGATGTCGCGCTGCTCCGGCATGTGCACCACCATGTCGGGCCGTATGGAACCCGTGTCCGTGCTCTGATGCTGCTGTTCTGTGAAATCCACGTGCAACGTCATGCCGGACAGTTCAACCACGCGCCGCAACGTGATCTCGCCCCATTGCCCGCGCACTCCCGGGCGGCGCAACGCCGTCACCAGGTTGCGCGTCTCGCGCGACAGCAGATTCTGGCCGGTCGCGAGCAGGTCCATCTGCGTCTTCATCGAGGCGAAGGAATCGATGCGATCGCGCTCGATGGCCTGGATCTGTTCCTCGGTTTTTGCCAGGGCTTCGCGGATCGGTTTTACCAACGACTCGATCGCGGATTCACGTTCCTTCAATACCTGCCAGGCATCCTGCTGCTGGCGGGTCAGGCGTTCGCGAGCGAGGTCCAAGAACACTTCGTTGTTGCCTTGCAGGCTCTCGCGCGCCAGTTCGCCGAACACCCCCTGCAATTGTTCGCGGGTACGGGTCGCCGCCTGCTCTCGTTCCGTGCTCAAGAGCTCCTCGCTTTTCAGACGCGCACGCAGCACCTCCAACTCGACCCGCAGCGCCTGCTCGCGGCGTGCGCGCCAAATGAGCGCTGCCATGGCGCCCAACGCCACACCCACGATCAGCGCCAGCCAGAGCTTCAGGTCATTCATAGGCGTCCGCTCGCCTTGAGCCAGTCCAAAAGATCCAAAGGGCGGCTCAAGTAGCCATCGCCTCCCCAGCGGGCGGTGTCTTCGTCGGCCTGCAAATAGCCGTAATTGGCCACGACGGCGGGCATCGCGGCTGCATGCGCGGCCTGCACGTCGCGCTCGGCGTCACCCACGTAAATGCACGCGTCGGAGGAGGCGCCGGCAAGCGCCGCCGCGTGAAGCAGGGGCTTCGGATGGGGTTTGCGCTCCGCCAGCGTATCGCCGCTGACGACGCAGGCGAATCGGGCGCGCAGTCCCAATTCCGCGAGCAGCGGCTCGGTGAGCCAGGCGGGCTTGTTGGTGACGATCCCGCTTTTGATGCGCCAACTTGCGAGTGCATTGAGAACTTCGTCCATCCCCGGAAACAGGCGGGTTCCGCGGCTGAGCGCGCCGCGGTAAATCTCCAGGAAGCGCTTTTGAAGTTCCGAAGCGCCTTCCGGCGCCGCATCCGGGAACCCTGCTTTGACGACGCGCGCGGCGCCGTGACTGACCAGGTTGCGAATCGCCTCGTAGGGCATGGGCGCGAGCGAATGCTCGGCACGAAGCGCATTCAGTGCGCCGACCATATCCGGTGCGGTGTCGAGCAAGGTGCCGTCCAGATCGAACAACACGGCCGCGATCGGCATGTCAGGCGGAACGTTTGAAGTGAGCAAGATAGTTGATGTCGGTGTTCGGCGAGAGCCGAAAAGCACGCGTCAGAGGATTGTACGAGATGCCCGTCAGGTCGAGCAGAGTCAGCCCTGCTTCGCGCCCCCAGCGAGCCAGCTCCGAGGGGCGGATGAATTTCAAATATTCGTGCGTGCCCCGGGGCAGCGCCCGTGCGATGTATTCAGCACCGATAATCGCCATGGCAAAGGCCTGCGGCTTGCGGTTCAGCGTCGAGACGATGACATTGCCGCCCGGGCGCACGAGCTTTGCCAAGGCGCCCAAGATGGCGCAGGGATCCGGAACGTGCTCGAGCATTTCCATGCAGGTGACCAAATCGAAGCTCGAAGGCTGCGCGGCGGCCAACTCTTCGGCCGCGATGGCCCTGTATTGAACGGGTGTTTTGCTCTCCAGCGCGTGCAGCTCCGCCACATCGAGCACCGCCTGCGAGAGATCGATTCCCAGCACTTCGGCGCCGCGTTGCGCCATCGCCTCGCTCAAGATTCCCCCGCCGCAGCCCACGTCGAGCGCGCGCACGCCGCGCAGGCCCGCCGCTTCTTCGATGTAGCGCAGGCGCAAAGGATTGAGATCGTGCAGCGGCTTCGAGGGCCCGGCCGGATCCCACCAGCTCATGGCCAGCGCGCTGAATTTGGCCAGCTCAGCGGGATCGGCGTTTCGGGTCGAATTCATCGGTTAACCTCGCGCAGCCATTCGAGCGGCCCATGTTTGGGTGCGCGCGGCGACATCGGACCAATCGAGGCGGGTCAGTTCGCCGCCCGAGAGCAGTTGGCGCCCGGCGACCCACACATCGCTCACGATGTCGCGAGCGCCGCCGAAAACCAATTGTGTGAGCGGATCGCCGATGGGCTGCGTTCCAGGCCCCGATAGGTCGACGCAGCACAGGTCTGCCCATTTCCCGATTTCCAGACTGCCGACTTCGTTCTCCAGTCCCAGCACCGAGGCACCGCCGTGCGTGGCCGCGTGCAGCGCATCGCCCGCGCCGGTCAACAGCGCAACGATTTTCATATTGCCCCAAATGTCATGCCCGAATGACGCGGCGCCCGCACTGCCGATTCCGAGCCGAACGCCGGCGGCGAAAAACGCGGCGATCGGAGGCAGCCCATGGCCGCGCTTCATGCCGCCTTCAGGGCACACCGTGATCGAGATGCCGGTGCGCTGCATGAGGTTCAGGTCCGCCGGGCTCAGTTCCACCATGTGCGCGCCATTGAGCGCAGGGGTCAGCAATCCTAAGTTCCACAGCCTTTCAAGGGGCCGTGCGCCATGCGCCGCGACGCACTCGTCGATATCGCGGGTGGATTGATGCAGGTCGATCATGATGCCGGCATCCAATTCATCGGCCAGCGTCGCGAGGCGCGTGAAAGTCGCGTCGTTCATTTGATTCGCGGCGAGCGGTGCAAAGGCGGTCGAGATCAGGGGATCGCCTTTGTGGCGATCGCGCAGTTCCAGCGCGCGCGTGAGCGCTTGGGCGCCGTCCTTGGCCCAGGGCGTCGGAACATCGGTGACGGGCATGCCGATCATGGCGCGAATGCCCTGTTCATTGGCCGTTCTTGCCGTTTCTTCCGGAAAATAGCTGCGGTCGCAGAAGCAGGTGATTCCGGACTTGAGCATGGCCGCGATGGCCGCCAGGGTTCCATCGCGCGCGAAATCCGCGCCGGCGAGTCCGTGCATCCGCGCCGCCTCGCCGTTGGCGGCTCGATACAAAAGCGTCGCGGCATCCGACTGCACATTGATCATGCCGGGCATCAAAAGATGCGATTTTCGCGAAAGGACCACGGTCGCGGAATAGCGCTCGGCAGCGAGCGCGCTCGGCAAAATGTCGAGGATTCGTCCATCGCGCACCAGGAGGGAATGATCCTCGAGGACCGTGTTTCGCGCACTCATCGGCGCGATCCAGCGGGTCTCGATGCGCAAATCGGCGGGGGCAATCGGCATGGCGCAAGTATATCGGCAAATGCCGCCGCAGACTCTGGTAGGTAGGCTTAAGACACCTGGGGATCTGTGCTAGAATTAGGCCATGTTTCAGACCCGTCTTGTCTCCTTTAAACCCACTAAATAAAGTCCGATAACTCACCGGACTCTCGACAAATGGCCGAGATCGCACGCGAAATATTGCCCGTAAATCTCGAAGACGAGATGCGCAAATCCTATCTCGATTACGCGATGAGCGTCATCGTCGGACGTGCGTTGCCCGACGTTCGCGATGGGTTGAAGCCGGTGCATCGGCGCGTGCTTTACGCCATGCGCGAACTCAGCAACGACTGGAACAAGGCCTATAAAAAGTCGGCACGCGTCGTGGGCGACGTCATCGGCAAATACCATCCGCATGGCGATGCGTCGGTGTACGACGCCATCGTGCGCATGGCGCAAGAATTCTCGATGCGCTATCTCTTGGTGGACGGGCAAGGCAATTTCGGCTCGGTCGACGGCGATCCGCCCGCGGCCATGCGCTACACCGAAGTGCGCATGTCCCGATTGGCCGGCGAATTGCTCGCCGATATCGACAAGGAAACGGTCGACTTCAATCCCAACTACGATGAATCCGAGAGCGAGCCGGCGGTACTGCCGGCGCGTATCCCGAACCTGCTGATCAACGGGTCCTCCGGCATTGCGGTCGGCATGGCGACCAATATCCCGCCCCACAATTTGACCGAGATCATCACTGCGTGCATCGCGCTCATCGAAAATCCGGAAATCACCCTGGGACAGCTGATGCAGATCGTCCCGGGCCCGGATTTTCCGACGGCGGGATTCATCAACGGCGCCATGGAAATCGTCTCGGCTTACAAGACCGGCCGCGGCCGGCTGCACCTGCGCGCGCGAACGCACTTCGAGGAAGTCGGCAAGGGCGAGCGCCAAGCCATCATCATCACCGAGCTGCCTTACCAGGTTAACAAGGCGCGTCTGATCGAACGCATCGCGGACCTGGTGCGCGACAAGCAGATCGAGGGCATCGCATCCGACGGGCTGCGCGATGAGTCCGACAAGGATGGCATGCGCATCGTGATTGAATTGAAGCGCGGCGAAGTGCCGGAAATCCTGCTGAACAATCTTTACGCGCAGACCCCCATGGAGCAGGTGTTCGGCATCAACATGGTGGCCCTCGTCGATGGCCAGCCGCGCCTGCTGAGTCTCAAAGAAATGCTCGATGCCTTCCTGCGCCATCGCCGGGAAGTGGTCACGCGGCGTACCGTGTACGAGCTGCGCAAGGCGCGCGAACGCGGACATGTCTTGGAAGGCCTGGCCGTTGCGCTTGCCAACATCGATGAGATCATCGCTGCCATCAAAGCCTCGCCGTCGCCGGCGGAAGCCAAGACCGCCCTGATGGGACGGATCTGGAAGTCGGGTGCGGTGCCTGAAATGCTGGCACGCGCCGGTGCGATCAGCACGCGGCCCGATGGCGAAATTGCCGCGCTCGGCATCGTTGAAGGCGGCTATCGGCTCACGGATACGCAGGCGCAGGCGATTCTGGAGATGCGCCTCAACCGGCTCACGGGCCTCGAGCAAGACAAAATCATCGGCGAGTACCAGGAACTGCTGGGGCAGATCCGCGATCTGGCGGACATCCTCGCGCGTCCGCAGCGCCTCCTCGAAGTGATCCGCCAGGAATTGGAATTCATCCGCGATACCTTCGGCGACAAGCGCCGCACCGAAATTCTCGTCAATCACGAAGATCTCACGACGGAAGATCTGATTTCACCAGAGGACGTCGTGGTGACGCTCTCGCATGGCGGCTATGCGAAGGCGCAGCCGGTCTCCGACTATCAGGCGCAGCGGCGCGGCGGCCGCGGCAAGGCCGCGACCAGCGTCAAGGACGAGGATTTCGTCGACAAATTGTTCGTGGCCAATACTCACGACACGCTGTTGTGCTTCTCGGACCGCGGCAAGCTGTATTGGCTCAAGGTGTATCAGCTGCCCCAGGCCAGCCGTGGATCGCGCGGCAAGCCCATCGTGAATCTGCTGCCGCTCCAGGAGGGCGAGCGCATCAGCGCGATGCTCTCGATCAAGGAGTTCGAAGAAGGCAAGTTCGTCTTTATGGCGACGAGTCTCGGGACGGTGAAAAAGACCTCGCTCGCCTTGTTCTCGCGGCCGCGCGCCAGCGGCATCATTGCCGTCGCGCTGGACCCGGGCGACAAGCTGGTCGGCGTCGCCATCACCGACGGCACCAGGGATATTTTATTGTTCACCACGGGCGGCAAGGCGATACGATTCGTCGAAGAAGAAGTGCGCGCGATGGGCAGAGAGGCGGCGGGCGTGCGCGGCGTGAGGCTCAGCGACGAGCAGCGAGTCAATGCATTGATCGTCGCACAGGACGGCTTCATCCTCACGGCATCGCAGAACGGCTTCGGCAAGCTGACCCCCCTCGCGGACTTCCCGAAGCATGGACGGGGAGGCCAGGGCGTCATCGCGCTGCAAATTACCGACCGCAACGGCAGCATGGTTGGCGCACTGCAGGTGAGCCTCGACGACGAGATCATGCTCATGAGTCAAAACGGCGTGCTGGTGCGCACGCCCGTCAAGGACATCTCGGTGGTCGGACGCAACACCCAGGGCGTGCGATTGATTCGGCTGGAAGAGGGCGATCAGCTCTCCGGGCTCGAGCGCATCGAGGGATTGGCAGGTGAGGGCGACGATGGCGGCGAATCCACCGACCCTACCGCTCCGGCCGCGGCAGCCGATCCGGCGATCGGCGACTCATAAGAATCCGCGTGCGCGCCTTTAATTTCTCGCCGGGACCCGCCGTTCTACCGCTCGAGGTTCTAGAGAAGGCGCGCGATGAACTGCTCGATTGGCAGGGCAGCGGCATGTCGGTGATGGAAGTCAGCCACCGCACGCCAAGCTTTGTCGATGTGGCGGCGCAGGCCGAAGCCGATCTGCGCGAGCTGATGGCGATACCCCCGAATTACAAGGTTCTGTTCATGCAAGGCGGTGCCTCGGCGCAGTTTTCCTTGGTGCCGTTGAATCTTTCGGCGCGCGGGTCCACCGCGGACTATATCAATACCGGGCACTGGTCCCAGAGGGGCATCACCGAGGCGGCGCGATACTGCTCGGTCCACGTGGCCGCGGACGCCGGCGCAGACTACCGCCGTGTACCGCCGCAACAGGAACTGCGCTTCAGCGGGCGCGCGGCGTATGTGCACTACACGCCGAATGAGACCATCAGCGGCGTCGAGTTTGGCTACGTGCCCGACACCGGTGCCGCACCCCTGGTGGCGGATATGTCATCCAGTATTTTGTCCCGCCCGCTCGATGTGACCAAGTTCGGCATGATCTACGCGGGCGCTCAGAAAAATATCGGGCCTTCCGGCCTGACCGTCGTCATCGTGCGCGAGGATCTGCTCGGCCGCGCGCGCCCCGATACTCCTCACGTGTTTGATTACAAGGCGATCGCGGACAATCAATCGATGTTGAATACGCCGCCGACCTTCGCGTGGTACATGGCGGGACTGGTCTTTAAATGGCTGAAAGCCGCCGGCGGCGTGAGCGAGATCGGCAAGCGCAATCAGGCCAAGGCGGCAATGCTGTATGCCTGCATCGACGGCTCGCGGCTTTACGGGAATTCGGTCGCCGCCGATGCCCGATCCCGGATGAATGTCACCTTCACATTGAGCGATCCTGCGCTCGATTCCGAGTTCCTGGCCGAGGCGGCTGCGGCAGGCTTGAAAGGAATCAAGGGGCATCGGCTGGTGGGGGGCATGCGCGCGAGCATCTACAACGCCATGCCCATCGCCGGCGTCGAGAAGTTGTGCGCGTTCATGCGTGATTTCGAGCGCCGGCGCGCATGAAGCGGCGCAAAGGCAAGGGAAAGCCGCTCATGAAGATCGCCCCGGCGACGCCGGCGGGCGCAGGCTTGGGCAATATTCGCGACAGCATCGATGCCATCGATGCACGCATCCATGCCCTGCTCAATGAGCGCGCACGTTTCGCGCAGTTGGTGGGCATTTCCAAGTCGGCGGCGGGCAAAGCGGTGGACTACTACCGGCCGGAGCGCGAGGCCGAGGTGCTGCGCATGGCGCTCAAGCGCAACCAGGGCCCCTTGCGCGACGAAGAAATCGTGCGTTTGTTCCGCGAAATCATGTCGGCCTGCCTCGCGCAGCAGGAACCGCTGAAGGTGGCTTTCCTGGGTCCGGAGGGCACGTTTACCCAGGCGGCGGTCCTCAAGCATTTCGGTTCGTCGGTCCGCGCGCTGGCGCTCACCGCCATCGACGAAATATTCCACGAGGTGGAGGGCGGAGTCGCGGACTTCGGCGTCGTGCCCATTGAAAATTCCAGCGAGGGAACCGTGAATCACACGCTGGATATGTTCCTGACATCCGGCTTGAAAATCTGCGGTGAGGTGGAGCTGCGCATCAGCCACTACTTGATGGGCAAGATGAGCGGCTTCGAGTCCATCAAGCGCGTCTGCGCTCATCCGCAAGCCTTGGCGCAGTGCCGCGGATGGCTCGACGATCAACTGCCCGAAGCCGAACGCGTGGGCGTCTCCAGCAACGCCGAAGGCGCACGGCGGGCGCGCGACGAGCGCGGCACGGCGGCCATTGCGGGTCGCGCCGCGGCCGACATCTATGGTCTCATCGTGCTCGCCAACGAGATCGAGGATCGCCCGGACAACACCACGCGGTTTTTGGTGGTCGGCCGGAAACTCTTCAACGCGAGCGGTGCGGACCGCACGACGTTGTTGGTTTCGACCAGCGATACCGACGATTCGGGGGCGCTGTTCCAACTGCTGGAGCCGCTGGCGCGGCACAAAGTCAATATGACGCGGATCGAGTCGCGGCCTTCGCGCAGGCGCAAGTGGGATTACGTGTTCTTCATCGATGTGGAAGGCCACGCGACCGATCCCGCCGTAGCCAAGGCACTCGCGGCCCTGGAGTCGCGCGCCTCGCTGTTCAAGGTTTTGGGATCGTATCCGCGGGCCGTGCTCTGATGACAGCGTTCACGGCGCATCCGGCGATGCGCGTTTCCGGCACCATGAGCGTGCCCGGCGATAAATCCATTTCACATCGCGCATTGATGCTGTCCGGAATCGCGGAGGGCGTCAGCGAGGTGAGCGGGTTTCTGGCCAGCGAAGATTGCCTCGCAAGCCTGGCTGCCATGCGCGCGCTGGGCGTGCCCATCGAGCAGCCCGATGCCACGCGGGTGCTGATCCACGGGGTCGGCCTGCACGGCCTGAAGGGCGCCGGGCAGGCTCTCGATATGGGCAACGCCGGGACTGCGATGCGCCTGTTCACCGGATTGTTGTCCGCGCAAAAATTTGATTCGCAGCTCATCGGCGATGCGTCCCTGATGAAGCGGCCGATGGAGCGGGTGGCCAAACCCCTGCGCGCCATGGGAGCCGATGTCCGGACGCGCAATGGAACACCGCCGGTCGATATCGGCGGCGATCGTGCTCTGCACGGAATCGACTATCAAATGCCGATCGCGAGCGCCCAAGTCAAATCGGCAATTCTTTTGGCGGCCCTGTATGCGGCGGAGCCGACCACGATCACCGCGCCGGCCGTAAGCCGCGATCACAGCGAGCGGATGTTGACGAGCAGCGGGGTGAAGCTGGACATCGAGGGGCTGCGCATCACCGTGCACCCGCCGCAGCGCCTCCTGAGCCAGACAATCAGCGTGCCCGGCGATTTTTCATCCGCCGCATTCTTCATCGTCGCCGGCCTTCTGGCCGCGCCGGCGGAGGGCCTGCTGATCCAAAATGTAGGCTTGAACCCGACGCGCATCGGACTGCTGACGATCTTGCGCAGCATGGGCGGAAATATCGACATTTTGCAGCCGCGCGCGAGCGGCGCTGAGCCGGTGGCGGATTTGCGAGTCTTTGCCTCGCCGCTGCACGGCATCCCTGTGCCCAAGGATCTGGTGTCGCTGGCCATCGACGAGTTGCCGGTGCTGTTCATTGCGGCTGCGTGCGCGCAGGGAGAGACCTGGGTCACCGGCGCGGAAGAATTGCGGGTCAAGGAGAGCGATCGCATCGCCGCGATGAGCGCCGGGTTGGCCTCGCTCGGCGTGGCGCATACCGCCTTGCCCGACGGCATGCGGATTACGGGCCGCGGGCAGAACATCGCGTTTGCGGGCGGTGAGGTCGACAGCTTTGGCGATCACCGCATCGCCATGTCCTTTGCCGTGGCGAGCCTGCGCGCCGCAGGCGTCATCCGTATCCGCGATGTGGCCAACGTCGCCACCTCCTTTCCCGGATTCGTACCGTTGGCGCGCTCGGTCGGGCTGACCATTAGCGAGACTACGGACTAAGCCCGCGATGCAGGATGTGCCCGTCATCACCATCGATGGCCCCTCCGGTTCCGGCAAGGGCACCATCAGCCGGGCGGTCGCAAAGACCCTGCATTGGGCACTTTTGGATAGCGGGGCCCTGTATCGGCTGGTGGCCCTTGCCGGCCGGCGGGCCTCTATCGGTTTGGACGATGCCCCGGCGCTGGCCCGCTTGGCCCAGCGATTTAACATACGGTTCGGCTCCAATGAGTCCGGCGAGGAAGTCGTCTGGCTGGACGAGGAGGACGTGACCCGGGCGATTCGGACCGAAGGGGCGGGAAATGACGCCTCCAAGGTCGCCGCCTTGCCCCCGGTGCGCGCCGCACTGCTCGAGCGCCAGCGACGCTTCGCGGTCCCGCCGGGTTTGGTGGCCGACGGGCGCGATATGGGCACCGTGGTATTCCCTCGGGCCCCGCTTAAGATTTTTCTCACCGCCAGCCCCGCCGAGAGGGCCTTAAGACGCTATAAGCAGTTGAAAGAAAAGGGGGTTACTGCTAACCTTGCCGCCCTTTCGCTGGAGATAGCGGAGCGTGATGAGCGCGATTCTACGCGTTCCGCTTCGCCTCTTGTGGCAAGCGCCGACGCCACCATGTTGGACACAACGGGTATGTCCGTCGATGACGTGATTGAGCGCGTGCTGCGGGACGCTCGTGCGTTGATTTAGGTTGCGGCTGTCAAGGATCGATCGCCGTTTTTATGGTAACCCTGGGCCTTATGGATCGAGCTCACGGATTCAGTAAGAGAGAACATGACAGAAAGTTTTGCGGAACTGTTTGAACAAAGCATTGCGAGCCAGCGCATTCGACCTGGCACCATCCTCAATGGATTGATCGTCGAAGTCGGACAGGATTACGTGATCGTCAATGTCGGGCTGAAGTCCGAAGCGGTCATCCCCTCCGACCAATTCAAGAATGAAAAAGGTGAAATCGAGGTCGCCGTCGGCGAAACCGTCGAAGTCGCCCTCGACAGTGTCGAGGACGGTTCAGGCGAGACGCGCCTTTCGCGCGAAAAAGCCAAGCGCGCCCGTACCTGGACGCGGCTGGAGACCGCTTTCGAGAAGCAAGAGGTCGTCATCGGCATCATCACCGGACGCGTCAAGGGCGGCTTCACGGTCGAAATCGACAATGTGCGCGCGTTCCTCCCCGGCTCGCTGGTCGACGTGCGTCCGGTCCGGGATCCTTCGTATCTAGAGAACAAGCCGCTCGAATTCAAAGTCATCAAGCTCGATCAGAAGCGCAACAACGTGGTGGTGTCCCGCCGCGCGGTCGTCGAGCAGGAATACAGCGCCGAGCGTTCCGCGCTGCTGGACAATTTGCAGGAAGGCGCGGCGGTCAAAGGCGTGGTCAAGAATCTGACCGACTACGGCGCGTTCGTCGATCTGGGCGGCATCGATGGGTTGCTGCACATCACCGACATGGCCTGGAAGCGCGTGAAGCATCCGTCCGAGGTGGTCAAGGTCGGCGAAGAAATCGACGTCCGTATTCTGAAGTTCGACCGCGAACGCCAGCGTGTGTCGTTGGGGCTGAAGCAACTCGGTGCCGATCCCTGGCAAAATATCGCGCGGCGCTACCCGGCCAACACGCGTCTGTTCGGCAAAGTCACGAACATCGCCGATTACGGCTGCTTCGTTGAGATCGAAGAGGGCGTCGAAGGCTTGGTGCACGTCTCTGAAATGGATTGGACCAACAAGAACGTCAATCCCGCCAAGGTCGTGCACGTCGGACAAGAAGTCGAGGTCATGGTGCTCGACATCGACGAGGAGCGCCGGCGCATCAGCTTGGGCGTCAAGCAGTGCAAGGCCAACCCCTGGAAGGAATTTGCCGATAACTACAACCGCGGCGACAAGGTCAGCGGACAAATCAAGTCGATCACCGATTTCGGCATCTTCATCGGATTGGCCGGCGGCATCGATGGCTTGGTGCACCTGTCGGATATTTCATGGGATCTGCCCGGCGAAGAGGCGGTGCGCAGCTATCAAAAGGCGCAGCAGGTCGACGCCATGGTGTTGTCGATCGATCCGGAGCGCGAGCGCATCAGCTTGGGGATCAAGCAGCTCGCCAAGGATCCGTTCTCGGCTTACATCGCGGAACATCCGAAAAACAGCGTCGTCAAAGGCACGGTGCGCGAGGTCGATGCGAAGGGCGCGATTATCGATCTTGGCAACGGAGTCGATGGCCAGTTGCGTGCCTCCGATATTTCGCGCGATCGCGTGGAAGATGCGCGCCTGGTGCTGAAAGTCGGCGACGAAGTCGAAGCCAGATTTACCGGTGTGGATCGCAAGGGCCGCAGCATTTCGCTGTCGATCAAGGCGAAAGATATCCACGAGGAGCAGGAGGCTATGCAGAATTATCGGACCGATTCGCCGACCGGAACGAGCTTGGGAGATCTACTCAAAGAGCAAATCTCAGGCCAGGATTGAGAGGAGCTAAGGGAAGCTGCCGCGGGGTCGCGGCAGCCGCTCCTTAGTCAAGTATGTCTGATGCCCACGGATCGATAATGACGAAATCGGAACTCATTGAGATCATATCGGCGAAGCAAAAGCATTTGCCGGCGAAGGATGTCGAACTGGCGGTCAAGCAGCTTCTGGAAATCATGAGCGACGCGTTGGCGACTGGCGAGCGCATCGAGATACGCGGATTCGGAAGCTTCTCGCTGCATTTCCGCCCGCCTCGTCAGGGTCGTAATCCCAAAACCGGCGAAGCGGTGGCGCTTGCCGGCAAACATGTGCCGCATTTCAAACCAGGCAAAGACCTGCGCGAACGCGTCAACGACGGTGCGGATCAGCCGATCCGCGATTAAGCGGCTCTCCTAGCCTGAAACAGGCCGCGGGCACGTGCTCGATTTACCGCTGCTGAGTTGGCTGTTCGTGCTGGCGGCGCTGGTGATCGGGATTCTTGCCGGTCACTTCGGCTGGGGCAAACGCTGGCCCGCATCGTTGAGCAAACTGCATCCGGATTACCTGACGGGCCTCGATTACCTGGTGACCGAGCAGCCCGATCGGGCGCTCGACATGTTCCTGAAGCTCATGGACGCCAACGCCGAGACCATCGAAACGCATTTTGCGCTCGGATCCCTGTATCGCCGGCGCGGCGAAGTCGAGCGCGCGATCCGCATTCACCAGAATTTGCTGGCCCGCAAGGATTTGGCCTCGGAGCACCGCGAACAGGCGCTGTTGGCGCTGGCGCAGGACTATCTGCGCGCCGGCGTGCTCGATCGCGCCGAGGGGCTGTTCCAGCAGGTCAGCGAAGTGCCGCGGCTGCGCGCCAGCGCGCTGGATGCCTTGCGCGGGGTCTACGAACGCCAGCATGACTGGCAACAGGCGCTCGGCACGTATCGGCAATTGGCGCGCATCAAGGCCGCGCCGGCGCGCACCGTTGCCGCGCATTATCTGTGCGAGCTGGCGAGCGTCTCGATCGAACGGGGCGACTATGAAAGCGCGCGCCATTGGCTGCGCGACGCACAGACGGAAGCCACGCCTTTTCCACGCGCCGCGCTGTTGAGCGCGCAGATCGCGGAGCAGGACCAGCATCCCGATCTTGCAGTTCAACTGATCAGACAGGCGCTTGCCGATTCGCCCACGCTGCTGCAAGAGGAACTTCCGCACCTGCTGAAGCTCGTCGGCCTCGCCGAGCGGGATACGATACTCGCCGAGCTGGTGGCGCAGACGGAATTGCGAAATTTCGACGAGCTCAGGCGTTTGGTATTTGCGGCCATTGCCGCTGACTTGGGCGCGGCCGCGCCGCTGCGCAGCTCGATCGAAAAAGTCTTCTCGCAGGATCAGACACTGCAGGCGGTCTGGCGCGAAGGCCCGACGCAATCGGCGCGCATTGCGCAGGAAATTGGCGCGCTTCTCGCGCAAGCGGAGAAGTATCGCTGCAATGAGTGCGGCTTCTCGGGACGGAATTTTTATTGGCACTGTCCCGCGTGCCACTCCTGGGACAGCTTCGAGGCGTACGCCATCGTAAAGCTGCGCTAGCAGCGCAATGCCCCGGAGAGATTCCGCGCCTGTGTGAGAAATGTCCGACGGCTTTGCCCGGGGAAATCCGTTATGCTTCCGCGATGACACACTCAGTAAAAGCCGCCGTTTTTCCCGTCGCCGGACGCGGCACGAGATTTCTTCCCGTCACCAAGGCAAGTCCAAAGGAAATGCTTCCGATCGTGGACAAGCCGCTGATCCAGTATGCCGTCGATGAAGCGTTGTCCGCCGGCGCCGACACCCTGATATTCATCACCGGCAGTTCGAAGCGGGCGATCGAGGATCACTTCGATTCGAATCCAGAACTCGAGGCGGTACTGCAATCGCAGGGTAAACAGGAGCTCCTCGACACCTTGCGCGGAATTCTCCCGAGCTGGGCTTCGTGCGTTTATATCCGCCAGCCGGCGCCGTTGGGCCTCGGCCATGCGGTCCTGTGCGCGCGCCCGGTTGTCGGCAACGCGCCGTTCATGGTGCATCTCGCCGACGATCTGATCGATGCCAAGACTCCGTGCCTCAAGCAGATGGCCGAAGTCTTCGCAAAGCATCAGGGCAGCGTGCTTGGCGTGCAGAATGTTCCCAAGCAAGACACGGACAAATATGGAATCGTGACGCTGGAGAAGTCGGTTGCCCCGCGCGTCGGCAAGTTGTCGCACATCGTCGAGAAACCGAAACCGGACAAGGCCCCTTCAACCTTGGCGGTCGTGGGCCGCTACTTGCTCTCGGGCGCGATCTTCGATGACCTTGCGAAAATCGGCAAGGGTGCCGGCGGCGAGATTCAGCTTACCGACGGCATTGCGCGCCTGATGCAGCGCGAACCGGTGTATTCCTTCGAGTTCGAGGGCAAGCGCTACGATTGCGGCAGCAAACTCGGCTACCTGCAGGCGACCGTCGAATATGGTCTCAAGCATCCGAGCTTGGGCGCGGAATTCGCCGATTATCTTCGTGGCATAGTTCGCCAGGGAGGGTAAGAAGACTCGAGGCACGAAGAGCGCAGTGCGCGAATCTCGCTCTCCGGCGCGGTGAGATTGAGCGTTTGCCTGAAAGGCCCAGGGGAATGGGAAGCCTCGGGGCACTGCGGTCTTCGTGCCCCGCAGCTTCCGATCCCCCTGCTCACCGTGCCGAACTAACGAAATCGCCCCCGCTGCGGCTGGCCGAAGCTTCTCGTTCCGCCGCCCGATCCGGTGCCTGTATTCGAACGTGCGCCTGAGCCTTGCGGACGGCGCGAATCGCGCCGCTCGGAATTGCCGTCGCGGCGTCCGCCGCCGTGGTGGTTCTGACCGCCATGGCGATGTTGCGAGTGCGGGCGGCTTTCACGTGAAGGCGCAGGCGTGGCGGATTCGACGATCTTGAATGCCGGTGTCGGCAGCGTCGGAATGCTGCGGCGTAGAACGCGTTCGATGTCGCGCAACAGTCCCGACTCATCGGAGGACACCAACGAAATCGCTTCTCCGGCCGAGCCGGCGCGTCCAGTGCGACCGATGCGATGCACGTAGTCTTCGGGCACATTGGGCAATTCGTAATTGACGACTTGCGGCAGTTCCTTGATGTCGAGGCCGCGGGCCGCCACTTCGGTGGCGACCAGGCAGGTGACCTGGCCGGCTTTGAACATTTCGAGCGCTTTGACACGCGCCGCTTGACTCTTGTTTCCGTGGATTGCGGCGGATTGAATTCCGGCTCCTTCCAATTGTTGCGCGAGCCGGTTTGCGCCGTGCTTGGTGCGCGTAAAGATCAGAACCTGGCGCCACTGTCCTTCTTGGATCAGGTGCACGAGCAGATGCCGCTTCTGTTCCTTCTGCACCCGATAGGCGCGCTGCTCGACCAGCTCGATTGGCGCGTTGCGCGGAGCAACTTGCACCGACAGCGGGTTGTGCAGCAGCCGTTCAGCCAAGCTCCGGATATCATCCGAATAGGTCGCGGAGAACAGCAGATTCTGGCGCTTCTGCGGCAGCAGTTTGATGATGCGGCGGATGTCGTGGATGAAACCCATGTCGAGCATCCGGTCAGCCTCATCGAGGACCAGTACCTGAATTTTGGAGAGATCCAAGGCGCGCTGCTGCGCCAGATCGAGCAAGCGGCCGGGGGTCGCGACCAGAATGTCGCAGCCGCTGCGCAAGGCGCTGATTTGCGGATTGATGCTGACGCCGCCGAACACCTGATAGGTTCGCAGCGGCATGTGCTTGCCGTAGTCGCGCGCGCTTTGCGCAACTTGAGCGGCGAGTTCACGCGTCGGAGTGAGAACCAACGCGCGCGGCGCCCGGCTGGCGCCGTTCGCAGTATCAGCCGCGAGACGCTGCAAAATGGGCAATACAAAGCCTGCCGTCTTGCCGGTGCCGGTCTGCGCGCCCGCGAGAACGTCGCGTCCCGCAAGTACCGCGGGTATCGCTTGAATTTGAATGGGAGAGGGCGTGTCGTAGCCTTTATCGGCCACAGCACGCAGCAATTCGGGCAATAGCCCGAGATCTGAAAATGACATTATTTAACCTTATGAAAATGGACTCGCACGACGGATGCTTTAAGCGTCCGCAGCGGTCAGCAGCGAGGAGGGTGAAAAAACGAAGTGCGTCGATGACGGACCGCGGGCTCAAAGGCGGCACTGACCGAGTACCTGCCCAATAAAGCTGCGCGCAGTATACACAGGTTCACCCGGCGCGTCGAATACGCGCCCAGACTTGCGAAGCAGCTCACGCCAGCCGGGCTTGCGCGCTGCCGGTCTTGCGCGCTGCCGAGCGTGCGCACCGCCCGGCGTTAGGTTGTGCCAACGATGCTCTGAACCTTCGGCGACAACCAGTTCGCCAGGAATTGTGCGCCCGCGCCGGTTGGGTGTCCCGCCAAGACAATGCTCTTCAGATTTGAATTCGTCCCCGCTACCGGATCGGCCACCGTGCCGAGGCCGTTGATGATCTTCGGTTGGCCAACCCCGGCCGCGTAGGTGTCGACGAAAGGCAGCTGTCCGTTGATCATCGGCAGAAGCGCCGCTCCTGCGGCAATGGCTGCATTTCGCGAGACATCGGCTGCGCCGATCAAGTTTGAACTTGCGTTGCAATCGCCCAGCACGCCGACGAAGATGGTGCTGGCGGTGGGGAATCGGCTGACAATTTGCTGCGCAACGTAAGTTGCCGCGGTTTGTACCTTGGCGTCGGTATACGGCGCGTCGTTTCCGGATCCGCACACCAGCAGGAAAAACGGCAACGCTTTGCCGGTCGAGTCGGACGGAACGTTTTCCGCCACGTCGCCCAGATAGGTGCCCAGAATGCTGATGCTGCCGCCGGTCAGTTGAGTGCTGTCGACACTTAAGGTCGCACCCGCGATCCCGTGACCGACAAGTATCACCGGCGTTGCGAGATCGCCGCGCGCCGCGCTGAACGATCCGCCGGCCGAGACGACATTGGCGAGAGCATTGAGCGCAGTCTGGATATCCGTCTGTGCCACGTTAACGGCGAGCGGCGGCGTGGTGCTGGTAACGCCGTTATAGGTAACGCTGAGCGTGAAGGTGCCCCCGCTGGCGCTGAGCGCTACGCGCCAGGCCTCGGCGGGAGGCGCAATTCGGTCCTGGAAATTCAAACGCCCGGCGACGGTGCCGATGAAACCGGTCCCGCCGTCGCCGAGGTTGATCGTCTGCCAGCCGAGTGCCGCAGCAAAAATGTCGACCATATTCGGCACGTTGTTCGGAGCGGCATCGCCCTCCCAGAAGCTATCGCCGACCGCGATGAACGGCGTCGTCGCCAGCACCGGCGCCGCCGCGATGGTTCCATCCGAGCTGACACCGGCAAAGATTCCCTGCTCGATCGTGATCTTGCGCTGGCCGGAAACGTTCCACCTCAGATGCAGGTACTTGACCAGACCGGTTGCACCATCGAGCACGAAGGGTTGCGAGCCTTCTTGTATGACGTATTGCGTCGTACTGTCGGGAGCCGTGGTCCACGCAGAATCGACGGTGGCGATGAATGTCGTGCCGTCGTACGAGGACACCTGCTTCGCCTCGTTCAGGAGGCCGGTGCCGCCGGCAATTCGCACGTAATACTCGTTGTAGTAGCCGGAGACCGTCGATGAGGACGCCGCCAAGGTGATGGTGCTAGCACCCCCGCCTTGTGCGGTTCCCGATGTCAACTGAAGGCCGTAACGCGCGATGAAGCCGTCGTTGACGTACACCATCACGTTGTCGCTGAATCCGTACTGCATGACATCGAGCATCGTGCCCGTGTGGTAGAAAGTCGTGTACACGGTTCCGAGCGAAAAAGTATCCGCCGTCGATGTGACCACGCCGACCATATTGGAGCGCGGCGCCGCGGTACCGAACTGCGTGATCAGAGACGGCGCTGCGCCGGTGAAAGTAAATGCGGGATTGACGGCCGACGAGCTGGTCAAGTAAGCATTTTCGGTCGTCAAGCCGGACGTGGCGTTGGCGTCAAAAGTCACCGTCGGCGTGAGGTCCAGCGTCGGCGGTGGCGGCGGTGGGGGCGGCGTGTTGTTCGGCGGCGGGGATACCGTGCCGCCGCCGCCACCACCGCCACATCCGAATAGCGGCGCGGTCATGCCGACCCCTAATGCGATCAAGACTTCGCGCCGATTTGTTTTCGCAGACACGTGCGAGGACTCAACCTCACTCGGTACATCATTCGAGCTCATGGATGGGGATCCTTCGATAATTTATTCGTGTCAAATTTCTTCTTCTGTAGCCCAGAAGAGTTTTTGGTCGATCGGAGTTTATCGAAGAGGCGAAATCTTTTTCGCTACGCTCGATGACGGATTTTTCCTACGATGCGCTGCATTTTTTACAATCTATCGCAGTGATTCTCGGCGAGCAGCAAGCTGCAACTGCGTACGCAGCCGCGACCGCAGTCGCGACCGCCATCGCGACCGCAAGCGCAAGCGCAAGCGCAAGCGCAAGCGCAATCGCAATCGCAACTACAACTTGCGAGATGGGGCATGCGACATAACGCAGTCACCCGCAGGACTGTGGCTGAATGGGCTTGGTCTTTGCAGGTGGAGCGAGACTGATCGTGCCGCCGAGTGCAGTGCCGCTCAGCCCTGCTCGACCACCTGGCCTAAGGCAGGTCTTGTAGCGCTCCAAACATGCCCGGCGTGGTCGTGCTCTGCAGCAGTACCCCGGGGTGCGTCGTCGATACGCCGCCTTGCATCGGAAAGGTGACGCCGTTGCTCACCACGATGTCGAGTTTGCCATCGCCGTTGATATCGGCGATTGCGATTTCGTTGGCGCCCGCTGCCGGATAGATGTTCGCCGGCAGAAATTTGCCAGGATTCGCCGGATCATGCAGCAGCACGGTGACAAACTTCTGACCGCCAATGACGATGTCGAGCTTGCCCGTTCCCTGCAGATCGCGCAGCTGGATGGACTGCGGCCGGTCCTGGGTCGCGATGGCGTAACCGACAGGCGCGAGGAAGGTGCCGTGACTGGCGGGGTTCTGGATCAGAATCTGTACGCTGGTGGACATTCCGCCGGTCGGACCGGGGTCCGTGATCACAAGATCGTTGAGCCCGTCGCCATCGACGTCGCCGATGGCAATGACATTGCCGCCAACAACGTTCGCGTTGAGTGTCTGAGTGAAGACCGGGAGCGGTGCCGCGAAAGTGGTACTGGAAGCCGCTCCGGTATGCATCAGGACTTTGACGCCGACATTGTCGGTGAGCGCCACATCCGTGGCGCCATCACCGTTGAGATCTCCCAGCGCAACCCAGTTGGCGCCTCCGGCGTAGAGACTCACTGGGGCAGCAAACGTACCGGGAGATGTCTGTACGAACAGCGACACGTTGAAATCCGCGGAGACCAGATCCGGCAAGCCATCGCCATTCATGTCCGCAATCGCAACTTGCGAGGCGCCCGGAGAGTTCAGCACCACGGCGGGATTGAAGCTGCCCGGGCTGGTCTTGTTGTTGAAAAAAACATCCAGCGCGCCATCATCGAAGCTCGCCGTGACCACATCCATCAGGCCGTCGCCGTTGAGATCGGCGCTGGCGATATACAAAGGGTTGAACCCGTCGGCCGTCGCGACGGGCGCCGCAAATGCTCCGGCCGCGGTCGAGAGGTAGGCTTGGATATTGGAAGGGTTCGGTGTGGCCGGCGGTTGAACAGTGCTCAAAGCGACCACATCGGCGAAGCCATCGCCATTGAAATCTGCGCTCACGACGCCGTTTGAAAATTCCGTGGGTGTAAAATTTCCACAGCCGTAGCAACCATGATGATAACCGTCGCAACTTGCGAGAGCGGCGCACAGGGCGATGAGCGGCAATGGAAGCGGAATAACACGAATTAGTTTGTGTAACATGCTGATATTTCACCCCTTTAGATCATTAAAAAGCATGTCCGAAAAAAGGATGAGGCGTCATGGACGCCTCCTGCGACAGCGTATCCTTTCAACTTAAGACCCGCCATACCGTGTCCTAGTTCAACGTTTGACGGAGGGTTCCGATGACAAGGGTGACACTTGTTTCGATATCAAACCGCGGGTGGACCCTATGGGTCCATGCAGCGGTTGCGGCTTCGTGGGGACACCGATATTCATTGTCGAGAAATGTCGAAATGCGCTCTTCTCCCGCGACATGGTCCGACGGAGCAGTGTGCTCTTAACCCAACCATAGGAAAGCTTATGAACTATATGATGCTGATTCATCACGACGATGCCGCGCTTGCCAAGGCCAACCCCAAGGAACTCTGGGCCGATTACGCGGCCTTCAATGAAGCGCTCGCCAAAGCGGGCGGTCGGTCGGGGGTGCGGCTCCAGCCGGCCTCCGCGGCGACCAGCGTTCGACTGCGCAACGGCAAGGCCGAAGTCATCGACGGCCCCTACGCCGACACCAAAGAGAAGCTCGCCGGCTACTTCATGATCGATGTCGGCAGCGTGGAGGAAGCGGTTACGTGGGCTCAGCGGTGCCCCAGCGCGCGCTACGGTACGGTCGAGGCACGCCCTGTCCATGAGCAATGATGAGGCGCGACGGACGATCGAGCGGATCGCACGCGAAAGCTACGGGCGCCTGATTGCAATCCTGGTCGTGAGGACACGCGATGTGGCCTCAGCAGAGGACTTGCTGGCGGAAGCGTTTGCCGCCGCGCTCGAGCAGTGGCCCACTCAAGGCGTGCCCCTCAATCCGGATGGATGGTTGGTAACGGTTGCCAAGCGGCGTCACGTGGACCTGTTGCGAAGAGGGCAGGTCCGCGTGAATGGCGAACCGCATTTGCAAATGCTGAGTTCAGAGATCGAAGACGCCTCGCACTTGTCCGGTGAACTGCCGGATCGGCGCCTCGCGCTGATGTTTGCCTGTGCGCACCCGTTGATCGAGAGGGGGGCGAGAGCCCCTCTCATTTTGCAATCGGTTCTTGGCATCACTGCCAAGGCGATTGCCTCGGCCTTCCTCGTGTCGCCCGGCAGCATGAACCAGCGCTTGGTCAGAGCGAAAGCGCACATCAAGG
Organism: uncultured Gammaproteobacteria bacterium; assembly: GCA_963721095.1. Taxonomy (GTDB): domain Bacteria; phylum Pseudomonadota; class Gammaproteobacteria; order Steroidobacterales; family Steroidobacteraceae; genus Bog-1198. The sequence continues at coordinate 469,265 of CAVRHU010000010.1, forward strand.
AAAACAACATTCCATTCAGCGTGCCGGATCAACACGAAATGCCGGAGCGATTAAATGCGGTGCTCGAAGCGCTGTACGCCGCCTATTCGACCGGATGGGATGAAGCACAGGACGCCTCGGAATTCGCGCCGGAGGCCATTTGGCTGAGCAGCCTGATCGCGACGATGTTGCCGGGCGAGCCGGAAGCCAAGGCGCTCCTGGCCACGATGCTGTATGCAGAGGCCCGCCGCAATGCGCGCCGCGACCCGGACGGATGCTACGTGCCGATGGAGCGGCAGGATATCGGCCGTTGGGACAGAACTCAGATCTGCGAGGCTGAGAAACTGCTCGATGCCTGCAATCGAGACGGACCGACCGGACGCTACCAGTTGGAGGCGGCGATCCAGTCGGCGCACATTGCTCAGCGGCTCACCGGCGCTAATTGCTGGCCGGCGATTGTTGCGCTTTATGATCATCTGGTTGCCCTGACGAACTCTCCGGTTGCAGTGCTCAATCGAGCCGCCGCATTGGCTGAACTGGCAGGACCGGCTGCCGCCTTGGCAGCGCTTTCCGATATTTCCAAGGACAAGCGAATCTTAAGCTATCAACCTTACTGGGCGACCCTGGGCCATTTAAATCTGCGCGCCGGCAATAGGGAGGCCGGCCGCGAAGCATTGAGGGTCGCCATTGGACTATCGACCGACGACGCCGTACGGCAATACTTGCGGCTACGCGCCGCCTCCTGAAGGCTATACTGTGCCATCCGCAATAAGAGCTGCCACTCATGGGGCCGATGATCAGCTGCCGCAAATCCGCGATTCTGGCGTGCGCCGCCATGCTCTGCGCGTCGGCACATGGCGCCGCTCGCTTCGACGTCACTGAAACCACGATCGCCGAAACGCAACGCGCCATCAGCGAACAGCGCACCAGCTGTCATCAAGTCATCGAGCAGTACTTGGAACGTATTCGCGCCTACGATCAAAGTACGCGCTTGAACGCACTGGTCCTGGTCAATCCGAACGCGTTGGCGGAGGCGGATCGGTTCGATGCCGAGTTCAAGCTCACGCATAAGATCCAGGGTCTGCAATGCATCGGGATCATCGTCAAGGACAATTACGACACCAAGGATCTGCAGACGACCGGCGGCTCGCTTGCCATGAAATGGTTTGTTCCCGACACGGACGCCTTCATGGTGCGGCGAATTCGCCAAGCGGGCGCCATCATTCTGGCGAAATCGAACATGGCGGAGTGGGCCTTCAGTCCCTACGAAACAGTGAGTTCCATCGCCGGAATCACGCGCAATCCTTATAATCTGGACTACGTGCCGGCCGGATCCAGCGGCGGAACGGCGGCTGCTATTGCGGCAAACTTCGGAGCGGTGGGATTGGGCACGGATACGGGCAATTCCATCCGCGGGCCCTCCTCGCACAACGCTCTGGTGGGCATTCGACCGACGATCGGCCTGACCAGCCGCGACGGCATCATTCCCTTGTTTCTCGGCGCCGATGTCGGCGGCCCGATCGTGCGCACCGTGGAAGATGCGGCTGCGCTGCTCGATGTGGTTGCGGGATACGACCCGCAGGATCCGATCACCCAGAACTCTGAAGGGCATATTCCGAAGTCCTACAAAGCGTTTCTCGATCCGCGGGGGCTTCGCGGCGCACGCATCGGGGTATTTCGCGCGTACGTGGATTCACCGACCGGCGATCCGCAAATCAAGGAGCTGACCGAGAAGGCCATTCAGGATCTAAGGTCGCAGGGTGCCAGGATCGTGGACCCTTTCGCCATTCCTGACTTCGAAGCGCTCACCAAGGATATTTTCTGCGGCGACTTCCAATCCGATTTGAATCGCTATCTGGAAAATCATGGCCGGAGCGCCGCCTACAAAACGCTGGCGCAAATCATCGATTCAGGGTTGTACCTTCCCTACATCGAGGGCCGTCTGAAGAGCACCGCAGCCGCCAAACCCGACAGCCCGGCGGACCGCACCGTGTGTCCGGACGTCTATCACAACGAAAAGAAGCTGGCGTTCCGCGCGGCAATCCGCGCTGCCATGGCGGCCTACAAGCTGCAGGCAATCGTCTATCCGACTTGGAGCAACGCTCCGCGCAAAGTGGGTGATGAAAAGAGTCCCGCCGGCGACAACAGTCAGGTGCTGTCGCCGCAGAGCGGATTTCCCGCGATTACCGTGCCGATGGGGTACACGCATGGCGATCTCCCGGCGGGGCTGACGTTTCTGGGCGATGCCTTCGATGAAGGCACGCTCATAAAATTCGCCTACGCCTACGAACAAGCGACGAAACATCGACACCCACCGTCGCTGTTTCCGCCATTGAATTAGCGGCCGCTGCCTTGCGTGCCGCCGTACCGTATTTGTTGGGCGTTGCCTTACTGGGCGTAACCGGCGTCGAGTCCGCGCCCGCTTCAAGTTTTCCGGACTGGGCCTTTCCGCCCTGCGATCGAACGCCCCCCGCCACGGCACCCGATCGCAGCCGGCCGCTGAGTGTTGCGGGATCGAACGTGCACTTTACCGAGGCGGATTTGGCGCGCGCGTCGGTCACCTCCGACTGGTTTCCGGGAGAGCACACCCGGATGCCGCGGGTCGTGGCGGCGGCCCGCTCCGACAAGAAAATCGGCTGCGGCTATTGTCACTTGCCGGACGGCAGCGGCCGCCCGGAAAATGCCAAGGTTGCGGGTCTCTCGGCGGCCTACATCGTCGCTCAGGTGAGGAATATTCACACCCAGGAGAGACACCCGGCGAAACCAGGCTGGCTTCCCAGCGTCCTGATGCAGCAGGCGATCGCGGATCTGTCAGACCAAGATATTGCCGCCGCCGCCGAATATTTTTCGCGTCAAAAGACCCGGACCTACGTCAGGGTGGTGGAGCGCGACTACGTGCCGCCGCATGGCTTCGCCTGCGGCATTTTCATCCCAGCCGCCGGTCGGCCGACGCGATTGCATGAGGCCATTTTGGAAATGCCGATCGATGCCCAACGGTTCGAACGGCGCGATCCGCATACCACCTACATCGCCTATGTGCCGAAGGGCAGCATCGATCGCGGGCGTCAACTGGCAAGCACCGGCAATGATGGGCGGACCCAGCCTTGCGCCGGTTGCCACGGAGCGGACCTGCGCAGCGGTCCGGAGCTGGAGGGACCACCGTTGGCCGGGCGATTCGCCAGCTATCTGTTCCGGCAACTCTATGGCTTTCAGTCCGGCGCACGGGCTGGCGATGCCGCAGAGCCCATGAAGTCCGTGGTTGCAAAATTGACGCAGGCGGACATGATCGATCTTGCGGCGTACGCCGCGTCTCTCAGTCCTTAAGAGCACCCGGAGATCCCGCCATGCCCCACCGAAACCCCACCGTTGCAACAAATGCGGCGCGATTCAAACGGAACTGGCTCGCGAGCTTCCTGCTCGGCGCGGCGCTCGCGCCGTCAGCGCATGCGCAAAGCGCTCCGCCAAGTGCCGCCGCGCATCCGATCGTTCTGCACGCCGCACGGCTGCTCGAGGTCGATACCGGCCGCATGATTTCGCCGGGCGAGATACTGATTGAAGGCGAACGCATTGCCGCCGCAGGCCCTTCGGTTTCCCATCCGGCCGGCGCTCAAGTCATCGATCTTGGCGACACCACGCTGTTGCCCGGTCTCATCGATGCGCACGTGCACCTCTTTTTGCACCCGGGTGCCGAGGACCTGCAGACGGTGGAAGAGTCCGTGCCACAGCGGACCATCCTTGCGATGCTGGCAGCCAAGGACGATCTGATGGCGGGGTTCACCGCCGAACGCGATATGGGCACCGAAGGCGCGGGTTCCGCCGATAGCGCGGTGCGCGACGCGATCAACAAAGGTCTGATCTTGGGTCCAAGATTGCGCATCTCGGGGAACGCGATCGACATTCTCGGCGGCCATGAGGACGCCAATCACTTCAATCCCGCCCAGCATGTCTTGTCCAACGCGACCTACGCCAACAACGCGGACGAAATAGTCGCCGCGATCAGACAACAGCACAAGGAAGGCTCCGACTTCGTCAAGATGTACGAAACCGGACCCGACTCGATGCGGGGCGGCGCGCTGCACACGCCGTATCAATATACGGTCGAGCAACTCAAGGCGGCGATCGATGAAGCCGCACGATTCGGCGCTACCGTTGCGGTGCATGCCACTGGTGAGCCCGGCACGTTGTACGCGGCGCAGGCGGGCGTGGCTTCGATTGACCACGGCACGCAGCTGAGCGATGAAACCATGCGCATCATGAAGGCGAAGGGCATTCCGGCGGTGCCGACCTTCACAATTTTCGAGTACTTCATGAATGAGTCCGAAGCCGGCGCAAAGCGCGAGCGCCCGATGTTCGAGTACAAGGTGAAGGAATTTAAAAAGCAAATTGCGGCTGGAATTCCCTTTGCCGTAGGTTCTGATGTGGGCCCCTTTCCGCACGGTACCCAGGCTCGCGAGCTGGAACTGATGGTGAAATACGGAATGAAGCCTCTGGCGGTGCTGCAGGCCGACATGATCAACGGCGCAAAGCTCCTCGGATGGGGCGGCCAAATCGGTGAGCTCAAGCCCGGCTATTTCGCCGACATTGTCGCGGTACCAGGCTCGCCGCTCGAGGACATCACCGCCGTGGAGCACGTTTCCTTCGTGATGAAAGGCGGTGCGATCGTGAGAATGCCTGCGGCTGCCCGATAGGTCCACATGCTCGCGGATTGCGTGAAGGCCCTGTTCTTCGATGTCTTCGGGACCTTGGTCGATTGGCGATCGGGTGTCGCGAGCGCGGTGCAGGGCATTCTGGAGCCCCAGGGCATCGTGCGGGATTGGATCGCCTTTGCCGACGCATGGCGCGATCGATATCAGCCCGCAATGCAAACGGTGCGCTCCGGGAAAGTCCCCTACACCAAGCTGGACGTGCTGCATCGGCAAACGCTGCACAAGACCCTGCAGCAATTCGGACTCGAGCATCTTCAGGAATCTGACTTGGAGCGCCTGACCCTGGCGTGGCACCAACTCGACGCCTGGCCGGACGTGCCCGACGGTCTTTCACGGCTGCGGCAGCGATACTGGATTGCGCCGCTCTCCAATGGCAACACCGCGTTGATGTGCGATCTGGCAAGGCGAAATGATTTTCATTGGGATGCCATCCTGGGCGCGGATTACGCGAGAGCCTACAAGCCCATGAACGAGGTCTATCTGGCGGCGGCAGATGCCTTCAATTTAGACCCGGGGCAGTGCCTCATGTGTGCGGCGCACAGCAGCGATTTGAAAGCCGCCGCCGCGAATGGTTTGCGCACGGCGCATATCGCACGTCCGCAGGAGCGGCCCGGATTGAGCGAAAGCGGCGCGGCGATCCCGGTCGATTTGTCGTGCGCGTCCGTCTTGGAGCTGGCAGCCCAATTGGGCGCTTGAGTGCAGAATCTAAGCGTCGAGTGCGCCGCGAACCTGCGCCTTTCGCTCAATGCGGCTCGCCGTCAGTATGCCCTCGGTGTAGCCGTTGGGCTGTTCACGCCCTTTGAAAATCAAATCGCACGCGGCCTTGAATGCAATATTGCGATCGGGATCATCCTCAAGGCGATGGTAGGTCGGGTCGCCCGCGTTTTGTTGATCCACGACGCTTGCCATATTCTTCAGTGCGGACATGACTTGATCCTGGGAACAAACACCGTGCAACAGCCAATTCGCCACATGTTGGCTGGAGATGCGCAACGTCGCGCGATCCTCCATGAGGGCCACATCGTAGTAGTCCGGAACTTTCGAACAGCCCACGCCCGAATCGATCCAGCGAACGACGTAACCTAAAATGCTCTGCGCATTGTTGTTGATCTCTTCCTCGACATCCGATCGGCTCCAGTGCGGATCGGCGACCAGGGGCGGGGTGAGGATTTCATCGAGGGATGCGCGTGGACGCTTCGCGATGCGCGTTTGGACCTCGGCAACATCCACTGCGTGATAGTGCAGAGCGTGTAAGGTGGCGGCCGTCGGGGAGGGCACCCACGCTGTATTCGCGCCGGCCAGTGGATGGGCGATTTTTGCCTTGAGCATGTCCGCCATGAGATCGGGCATCGCCCACATCCCCTTGCCGATTTGCGCGTGCCCGCGAAGTCCGCACGCCAGGCCGATGTCGACGTTTTGCCGCTCGTAGGCATCGAGCCAAATTGCCTTCTTGAGCTCGCTCTTGCGCGGTACGGCGCCGGCCTCCATGGAAGTATGAATTTCATCGCCGGTGCGATCCAGGAAACCGGTATTGATAAACGCCACCCGCTGACGGGCGCCACGGATGCATTCCATGAGATTGACGCTGGTGCGGCGCTCCTCGTCCATGATGCCGATCTTCACGGTATATCTGGGCAGCCCCAGCAAGTCTTCCACAGCGCCGAACAGTTGGTCCGCGAAGACGACCTCGTCCGGTCCATGCATCTTGGGTTTGACGACATATACCGAGCCGGCGCGGGAATTGCGATGTTCGCCTCGTCCACGCAGGTCCTGCATCGCGATGAGCACCGTGACCGCGGCATCGATGAACGTTTCCGGGATCGCAGCGCCCTGTAGCGACACAATGTTGCTTAGCATGTGATGGCCCACATTGCGAACCAGCATGAGGCTGCGTCCCGGCAGCACCAGCTCTTCGCCTGCGGGCGTGAGGTACCTACGATCGGCATTGAGGCGGCGAATGATGCGGCTGTTGGCCTTCTCGACGCGCGCCTCCAGACCGCCCTTCATCAATCCCAGCCAGTTTCGGTACAGGTGAATCTTATCTTCGGCGTCGACCGCGGCGACCGAATCCTCGCAGTCCTGAATCGTCGTGATCGCCGATTCGAGCACCACATCGCTGATTCCCGCCATATCGTCGCGCCCGATGTAATGGGTGCGATCGATGTGCAGTTCGACGTGCAGGCCGTGGTGCTCGAACAGCAGCACGCTGGGCGCAGCACCGTCGCCCTGAAAGCCGCTGAATTGCGCCGGTTGCTTGAGAAGCGTCGTTTGGTTGCTTTCGAGGGTGACCTCGAGCCCGTGTTCCGTCGCACGGTAGTGAACCGCGTCGCGATGCGACCCTGCCGCAAGTGGGAAGTTCTGATCCAAAAAATCTCGCGCGAATGCGATGACCTTGGCGCCGCGTTGCGGATTGTAGGAGCCGCCGCGCGGCGCGCCTTCCTCCGGTATTGCATCGGTGCCGTAAAGCGCGTCGTACAAGCTGCCCCAACGGGCGTTGGCGGCATTCAAGGCGTAGCGCGCATTGCTCAGCGGCACCACCAACTGTGGGCCGGCTATGCGGGCGATTTCCGCATCGACGTTCCTCGTGCTGACGGCAAAGGGAGCTCCCTCCGTCACCAGATAGCCGATCTTGCTCAAGAAGGCCCTGTATTTGGCGTGATCGAAGCCGGGGCCGGGATTCTCCCGATGCCAGGCGTCTATCTTTGCCTGCAAGTCGTCGCGTCTGCGCAGCAGTTCAGTATTGCGCGGTGTCAGGGTGCGAACCAGCGAGGCAAAACCTTTCCAAAACGCCTGGACCTGAATGCCGGTGCCCGGAATGGCCTCGAGATTGACGAAGTCGTACAGGGCTCGCTCGATGGTGAGATCGTCTACGCTAACTGTGGCCGGCATCGCTGGGATCCTATTGCATCGTAGTTGTTGCACTATATCGATTTCAGTTCCGCGCGGCGATCAGCTCGTGGACTGCGGTATGCTTGACGCTCACGCTTGATTCAGGGATTCATGAGGCCGACGAGCATCAATCCGGGTGTACTTTGCGCGATATCGGCCGGCGTGCTGTTCGGCGCGAGCACGCCGCTGGCCAAAGAGCTCGTTCACGGCATCGATCCGTGGATGCTGGCCGGGTTGCTCTATTTGGGTTCCGGCGTCGGCCTTGGAATTTACAAAGCGTTGCGCTACTTTCTGCGCGCGCCGCGCGCCGATGATGCGACCCTGCGCGGCGTGGATCGCTGGTGGCTGGCTGCGGCGATTGGCGCAGGGGGCGTCATTGCCCCGGTTCTCATGATGTATGGTCTGCGTGCCACGGCTGCATCGAGTGCGTCTCTGCTGCTGAACCTCGAGGGGGTCTTTTCCATTCTCATCGCATGGTTTGTCTATCGGGAGAATTTCGACCGACGCGTTGCGTTGGGGGTGGTGGCGATCACCGCCGGCGCATCGCTGTTGAGCGTCAATGGCGGCCTGGTCTGGGGCAATGCCGCCGGACCAGCGGCGATAGCCGCCGCCTGCCTGGCGTGGGCGCTCGACAATAATTTCACCCGCAAAGTCGCATTGAATGATGTGGCGCAAATCGCAATGCTGAAGGGATTGGTGGCCGGTGCGGTGAATGTTGCAATCGCCATCGCCTTGGGGCGTTCCCTGCCGAGTGCCGCCGCCACTTTGGCAGCGGGCGCTGTGGGTCTGGGGGGCTACGGCCTCAGTCTGATTTTATTCGTCGTCGGGCTGCGATTTCTCGGAACTGCGCGTACCGGCGCCTACTTTTCCATCGCGCCGTTCGTGGGCGCGCTGATCGCGGTCGCCTTCTATCATGAGCCGGTCACGATTCAGCTCATTTGCGCCGGGATTCTCATGATGATCGGCCTCTGGCTGCACCTCAGCGAGCATCACGAGCACGAACACACGCATAGTCGTCTCAATCACAGTCACCTGCATGTCCATGACGCGCACCACCAGCATGATCATGGCGGGCAGGCCGGCGCCGAACCGCACGTGCACCTCCATACGCATGCGCCGTTGCGCCATGCTCATCCGCACTATCCGGACGAACATCATCGGCATCAACATTGACGAAGGCTGAACCTTGAAAAAAGGAATTGCAAAATGAGGTACGGTATTGTTCTCGCGGCGTGCGCGCTCGCGCTATCGACATCCTTGGCGGCGCGTGCCGATAACTGGGTGATCGAGCACGTCATGCTGATTGACGGCGTCCATGAACCGCAGCCTGACATGACGGTGGCAATCGAAGGCGAGCGCATAACCGCGGTAATTCCCAGCGCGATCGCCCACGGGCTCAAGGGGCGCCGCATTGCCGGCGCGGGAAAATTTCTGATCCCCGGCCTCATCGACGTGCACATTCATCTGCGCGGCGGCTTTGATGTCAGCGGTAAAGTGGACGCGCCGCTCGGTCCATCCAATCGCGCGGAAGGGGAGGCGGCGCTGGCCAGTTTCCTCTATTCCGGCGTCACGACCGTGTACGATGCCGGCAACCGAGCGGACCACATTTTGCCGTTGCGGGCCGATGAGCGCGCCGGCAAGATTCTCTCGCCCCGCATCTTCGCGACCGGAAATCTGATCACCTACCCCGGAAGCCACGGCGACAGGATCGCCGTGCGGATCAGCGATTTCGAGAAGGATAAAGGGCTGCTGGACAAGCACATCGCGGAACAGCAGCCGGATATCCTTAAGCTGACCCTGGAGGAGGAGGGCTGGGGCTCGCGCCCCATGATCCCGTTGATGCCGGTGCCGCTTCTGCAGCAGATCATCCGTTACTACAATCAACACGGAATTCGCACGACCGTGCACGTTTCAAGTGAACTGCGTTCGCTCGAGGCGATCTATGCGGGTGTCGACACCCTTGCGCACCCCGTGATTCAAGGTCCCGTCAGCGACTCGTTCGTGAAATTGATGGGCGCCAAGAAGATACCCTTCGCCAGCACACTCACCATCGGTGAGAATTACAGCCGATTGGCTGAACATCCGGAATATCTCGACCAGCCGCTGTACGTTGCCTCGCTGACGGCGGCGGAGCGCGAGCAGCTCAAGACCAAGACGCGAGCGGAGTGGCAAGCGCGACCCTGGACATGGTGGATGAAGATCATGACTCCGATCGCCGAGGAGAATGTGCGCAAGATTCACGCGGCCGGCGGCGTCGTGGCCTGCGGTACGGACCAAAGCAGCGGGCCTGCCACGCAGCGTGAACTGGAGCTATTGGTGGCGGCAGGTATCTCGCCGCTCGATACCCTGCGGATTGCCACTTATAACGGCGCGGTGTTTCTCGGCAAGGCGGACCAGCTGGGTTCGGTGGACAAAGGAAAACTGGCCGATCTTGTCCTGCTGAGCAAGGATCCGACGGCGGATATCAATAACGCGAAGTCCATTGTATTCGTCATGAAAGGCGGCCAGATGATCGATGAAAGTCGGCTCCCCATGGCGGGCGGGCGGCAGAAGCGGCGTTTCGCGGGGACCTGACATGGATATGAGCGATTCAAAGCCTTTCGATCCGGCGGACATCGATGAGACACTGACTCGCGTGCTCACGCATGCAGGCAAGACACATTTGCTGTTTCCCTACGTCAACGGCGTCGCCGCCGAGCCGAAATACACCTCGATCGGCATGGTGATCGCGGGAGCCGCCGCAACGGTTCAGGATTTTCAAACCCTGGCGCTATGGGTGAAAAGAGCCGGCGCGGGCGCTGCGTGGCGCATCGTATTCAACACGCCTTGGCTGATAAGCCTTTCCGAAGATGGCGGGAGGCCGGAGCGCAAACAGCGCGGCTGATCACGCGGTAAAGAGCGCTTCAAGTTGACTGGGGTCCACGGGTTTCGTCAGGTGGTGATTAAAGCCCGCGGCCAGGGCGCGGCGCTTGTCTTCCGCCTGGCCCCAGCCGGTCACAGCTATCAATTTTATGCGCTCCCCCCAGGCTTCATGCCGAATCCTCTCGGCCACCTCATAGCCATTCAAGTCCGGCATGCCGATGTCGAGCACGGCGACATCCGGCCGCTCGCGCTTGGCTACTTCGAACGCTTCGGCACCCGAATGAGCCAAATAAACCTCATGACCCGACAACTTCAGCAGCATGCTCATGGTCTCGGCGCCATCCCGGTTGTCGTCCGCAACCAAGATTCGCTTTGACGCGGTAGGGGTCGGGTCGCCGCCAGCATCATTCTGGGCTGGTTCGACCTTTTCGACAATCAGCGATTTGGGCAGCGAAAGCGCGAATTCGCTGCCCTGTCCCAGGCCAGCGCTGCTGGCCTCGATGCGTCCGCCGTGTAGTTCGGCGAGTCCTTTGGCGAGCGCCAGGCCAATTCCCAAACCACCCTCCGAACGGCTCAGGTCCGATTTGATTTGCGTGAACATGTCAAAAATCCTGGCGATCATCTCCGGGGTAAGGCCGATGCCGTTGTCGCGCACGTAAATGACAAAGGCGCTGCTTTCGAAGCGAATACCGAGCCAAATTAGTCCACCGACCTGCGTGTACTTGGCCGCGTTGGTCAAGAGATTCGTCACGATTTGGGTAATTCGCAGCGGATCCACCTCAATCATGATCGGAAAGGCGGGATATTCGACTCTCAGGGTGTGCCGTTTGGCATCCATGGCCGGCTGCACCGCCACGACCGCATCTTCGATCAGCGTGTGGATATCCACGTATTCTTTCTTAAGCAGAAACGCGCCCCGCGTGATGCGCGATACATCGAGCAAATCGTCCAGCAAAGAACTCATATGAGTGACCTGCCGTGCAACGATGGATCGTGCGCGAATCAGCTCATCGCGCGGCAAATTCGGCGCCTGCAGCAGCTGCACGGCGGTGCGGATGGGCGCGAGAGGATTGCGCAACTCATGCGACAGCGTCGCCAAGAAGACGTCTTTCCGAACATCGGCCTCGACCAGAGCCGCCTCCGCTTGAACGATGGTGGTCACGTCAACGAAAGTGATGAGAGCACCGCTCACGGTGCTGTCGGGCTCCCGATAGGGCAGGACCCGCATGATGTAGTGCACCGAGCGGTCCGTGCGTATGACGCGTCTTTCCAGCGGCTCAAGCGTCGACAGGACGAAGGCGACGTCCTCGCGCAACCCATGATAGTTCAGGTGGCTGACGATATCGGTCAACGGACGTCCTTGGTCGCTCGGGATGAGATTGTAGAGTGTGGCGATGGCGTGGGTAAAACTTCGAATGATCAAGTGGCGATCGAGAAAAATGGTCGCAATCTCGGTGCTGTCAAACAAGTTGCGAAGATCGCTGTTGGCTTCCGCGAGCTCATCGAGCTTTTCCGTCAGCCGGCCATTGACGGTGTGTAGTTCCTCGTTCAGGGACTGAAGTTCCTCTTTGGAGGTCTCCAATTCTTCGTTCGTCGATTGCATTTCCTCGTTAACCGAATGCAATTCCTCGTTGGAGCTGCGAAGTTCCTCGAGCGCGGTTTGATGTTCTTCAAGCAGGGACTGCAGTTCCTCGCATGTGGTGAGGAGCGCGTGTTGCAGCAGCGTTACATTTTCCACGCTGGGCGCCAGAGTGCCCAGCAAGTGTTCATAAGAACCGACGCGATTGATGGCTCTGCCGCCGTTGCGGCTGCGCCCTCCCTCATTTTTGGGCTCGCGGGGAGTTGGCGGGTTTTCTTGGGGGTCGATCACGGCACCTCGGGGTGCAGAGGTTGAAGGACGATAAGACGGTCCTGAATAATCCAACAACGGGCTGAAGCCTATGGGCAGATCGGGACTGGACACTTGCCGCCGGCGAAATATCCTCGCCTTTTTATCCAAGGGCTCGAAGAGATCTGCATGCTGCGCGGCGGTTTCTGAGCCGCCCAGGAGCAGGATGCCTCCTGAGACCAGAGCATAATGAAATATCGGAATGATCTTTGCCTGCAGCTCCGTGTTCATATAAATCAAGAGATTTCGGCAAGAGACCAAGTCCATTCGTGAGAACGGCGGGTCGCGCACCAAACTGTGCGTAGAGAAGGTGCAAAGGTCGCGCACCTCTTTACTGACGACGTAGCTTCCCTGGGAAGTGACGAAAAAGCGATTTCGACGTTCGATGGCGAGGCCATCGAGCAAGGTGGGTGGATAACGTCCCAGTCGCGCAGTGGCAATGGACGAATCATCGATGTCCGTTGCAAACAATTGTACTTTTGGGGCGCCTTTGATCTTGTCCATCTGTTCGCGCAGCAGCATGGCCAGTGTATAGGCTTCCTCGCCTGTGGCGCATCCCGGCACCCAAAGGCGCACGGCGCCGTCAGCCTTCTTGCTTTCAAATAACTGAGGAATAACTTTCGACTCAAGCGCTTTGAATGTCTCCTCGTCCCGGAAAAAGCTCGTGACCCGAATCAACAGGTCGCGAAACAGCAGCTGCACTTCATCATGGTCGCACTTCAGGCGCTTGACGTAGGCTGGCAGCGACGCGACGCTCAAAACCCGCATGCGCCGTTCTACGCGTCGAATAAACGTCGCCGGGCGATAGCCGCTAAAATCATGACCCAGCGCCGCGCGCAAGATGCCGCAGATCTCGAGCCGCATCGCGTCGAGCTGATTGCCGTCTTTTTCCTCTTTCGCGACCGCGGCACCGTTGAGCTTCAGGCGCATAAGATGCAAGGGCATCTCCTCGACGGGAACGACGAGATCCACCGCCCCGGTGGCAATGGCGCCCGCCGGCATTTCTGCATATTGCGGCGCCGAGCCATCCGTTCCCTGTGCGAGGGTCAAACCTCCGCATTCCTTGATCGCCTTGAGTCCCAAGGCACCGTCACTGCCGGTGCCCGAGAGAACAATTCCCACGGCGCGTTCCCGCAGAGAGGATGCCAACGAGTCGAAAAATCCGTCGATCGGCCGAAACAGCCGATCATTCGTTTCGGGCGGATTTTGTACGACGAGATGACCGTCCGATACGCTGACCAGCGAATGCGGGGGCGGTACGTAGACGCAATTCGTCTCGATCAGTGCGCCATTGCGCCCGGCGAGCACGCGCATGGAGGTCCAACGCGCGAGAATCTCGGGAAGCAGGCTCTTGCGATCGGCCGGCAGGTGCAGCAGGATGATGAAGGCCATCCCGCAATTTCCCGGCATGTGATTGAAGAAGTTGTGAAACGCATCAATTCCACCGGCTGAGGCGCCGATTCCGACGATCGGAAAGGCGGACTCATTCATTGAAGCTGTAGCGCCGGGGTTTCGCCAAGATCTTGATTAGTCGGTTTTTGCTCAACGAGGCATTAGACCACGATCAATCATACCTCGCTGTAGGACCTGAACGCACAGGTGGCGGCGATAACTGCGGAACGATGGCGTTGGAGATAATCTAGATTAGTTATAAATGGTAAATATATGCAATATAACGCAATAGATTGCGTCTAAATTAGCAATCCTTTCACGCGACTTGCGAGCGCCTCCATGGCAAAGGGTTTGGTCAGTACCGACATGCCGGCCTCAATGTGCCCGTGCCTGAGCACCGCTTTTTCGGCAAATCCGGTTATGAACAGTACTTTCACCGCGGGGCGCAATTTGCGCGCGGCCTCGACGACCTGGCCGCCGTCCATCCCGCCGGGCAGTCCGATATCCGTGATCAAAAGGTCGATGCGCGCGGCCGAGCGCAGTATCTTGAGTCCTGCCGGGCCATCGGCTGCTTCGATCGCCGCGTAACCCAACTCCCTGAGCACGTCGATGACCAGCATTCGCACGAGCGGTTCGTCATCGATGACCAACACCGTTTCGCCTTGCATCGCATGGGCCATATCCGGCAACTCAGGCTGTGCCGCGACGCTTTCAGCAGCGCCGATATGGCGCGGCAGATACAAACACACCGTTGCACCTCGACCCACTTCCGAATAGATGCGGACTTGGCCACCCGATTGGCGCGCGAATCCATAGGTCATCGAGAGCCCGAGTCCGGTCCCGGCGCCTAACGGCTTGGTGGTGAAGAAGGGATCGAAAGCCCGCGCGATCACAGCCGGTGTCATGCCCACGCCGGTGTCGGTAACGGACATCGTCACGTATTGTCCCGCGGGCACATCGCGCTCGCGGGCGCTGCGCTCGTCAAGCCACTGGTTGTTCGTTTCGATCATCAATGACCCGCCGTCCGGCATTGCATCGCGAGCGTTGATGCACAAGTTCAGGAGCGCATTTTCCAGTTGATTCGGATCGACTTCCGAGGTCCACAGGTCCGCGGCGCCGACCACCTCCATTTTTATCGACGGGCCCACCGTGCGGCGAATCAATTCCTCCATGTCACGCACCAGTCGATTCAGGTCAGTCGGTTTCGGCTCCAGCGATTGGCGCCGGGCAAAAGCCAGCAACCGGTGAGTCAGTGCGGCGGCTCGCTTGGTGGCACTCTGGGCCGTGACGATGTAGCGCTCCGCCTCTCTATAGCGTCCTTGCAGGAGGCGGCTGCTCAGGAGCTCAAGACTCCCCGAAATCGCCATCAGCAGATTGTTGAAGTCATGAGCGATGCCGCCGGTGAGTTGTCCGACAGCCTCCATTTTTTGCGATTGCCGCAACTCGTCGAGTGCGGCCGACAACTCGGTTCGCACCTCCCGCTCTTGCGTAATGTCACGTCCACTGCAATAGAATTTGCCCGCTTCCGGCACCGCGGCCCAAGACAGCCAGCGATATTCGCCGTCGGATCGCCGGTATCGGTTTTCGAAACGCAGCACTGATCCGGTGCGGGCCACCTCTTGAAGGCTGACACGAGTCTTGTCCACATCATCGGGATGAATCAACTCAAAGATCGAAGTATTGAGAATCGTGTCTGCGGTCAAGCCCAGAGCGAGTTCCCAAGCAGGATTGGTAACTTCGAAATAGCCGTCAGCATTGAGAATGCCGAGCAAGTCACTGCTCACTTCCCACAGCCGTCCGCGATCCACGGATTGACTGCGCATCAATAAATCAAGGGCGACTTTTGATCTTGGCACGCGCGCCTCCCTTCAAAGAGCAGCTGCGATCGAGATCGGACTTGGCGCCGAAAAGGAGTGCCAAGGCGTTTTTGCGAAGCGATTTTTAGGATTCCGGCTTAGAGAAATGCATTGTAGATCCTACTGCACGAGCGTCTGTGCGTTACCGTACACACTGAGACCCTTAGGATATAAAGCGTGCGTAGGTTTTTTGTGCGGTCGCATAGCAGCCGCAGGATTCCGATTCGAGCGCTTCGCGATCGACGACGGTCAGGACGCCACGCACATACCGGATCAGGCCCCTGCGCTGGAATGCGCTGGCGGCCTTCGCGATCCCGACCCGGCGCACCCCCAATAAGCGACCGATGAGTGCTTGAGTCACGCTGAAGGAATCGGCATGGGTACGATCGTGAGTCATGAGCAGCCAGCGTGCCAGTCGCTGGTCAATTTGATGAAAACGCACACACCGCGCCTCCAAAGTGAACTGCAGCAGGGTGACTTGTAGGTAACAATTGAGGCTTCGTCGAAGTGCGCGGCTGCCGGCCAGCTCACGATTGAATGGCTCGGCGGCGATGCGCCAGGCCGACCCAGAACCACGGACGCTCGCCTGCAGAGGCACGCTGTCGACGGCCAGAACTACCTGCAGGCCCAACATGCCTTCACTGCCCACCATGCCGACCTCGAGCACCGGAGAATCCTTGCTGGAGGTTGTCAACGATAGGATGCTGCCGGTCGGAAAATAGACGTGGCGGGTAGAGGAGTCGCTTCCCGACACGATGTGGCCGGACACCAGGTCAACCCTCTCGCATATCGAGAGCAAACGGTTTCTGGCGGTACGCGGAAGCGCATCGATCAAGGTGTTCGTGACCAAGGGCAATGGCGACTCCCAATGGGGCCAGAGCCTAGCGCATAGAGAGCAGGGGCCTCTGTCTGCCAGCGCACAAAGGGCGGTGTTACGTCGCGATTCCGCGCGGAAGCAAACGATCATACTCGCGCTTGACGACCGCGTAACACTCGCAGGTGCGCCTCTCGAGTCCGGGCCGGTCCAATACCGTGATACGCCCGCGCGCATATTTGATCAGGCCCAATTTCTGCAACGCAAGCGCGCCTTCCGTGACGCCTTCGCGCCTCACCCCGAGCATGTTGGCGATCAGTTCCTGCGTCATCACGAGTTCATCGCTCTCCAGGCGATCCAGGCTCAGCAGCAACCATCGACACAGTTGTTGATCGAGCGAGTGATGGCGATTGCACACCGCGGTCTGCGACATTTGCGTAAGCAAGGCTTGTGTATATCGCAATAGCAAATGCAGCACCGGGCCGGCCTTGTTGAACTCATCCTTCATGATCGGCGCCTTCAGCCGGCAGCCTGAGCCTGCACTTTGTACCACCGCGCGGCTGGGGGTCGATTCGCCGCCCATGAACAGCGACACTCCCACGATCCCTTCGTTGCCAACCACGGCAATTTCGGCCGACGCGCCATTTTCCATGACGTATAGCAGCGACACGATTGAGGTGAGCGGGAAGTACACGCAATTGAGCGCGACGCCGGGCTCGTAGAGCACCTGTCCCAGCGGCATCTCAACCGCTTCGAGGGACGCCGACCAACGCTTCCATTCCGTTGCCGGCAGGGATGCGAGGAGTTGGTTTTTTTTGAAGTGGGTGTTGAGGGGCATGCTGCGAGCAGGCTGGGAAGTGGGAAATTGCCGAAGCAGGAGACCGGCTCTTGCTTGGAGGGAGAGAGACTAGTGAATCAGGCGGCCACTGTATGTTCGCTAGCGTACACTGTACCACTACACTGCGTCGACGTCGCGAGTGTCGCGCCGCAGTCCTACGAGCGATGACCCTTGCGGACTACGTCTGAATTTTCGGCAGGCCCCACACTGTCTGCGCTAGGCGGTCTCCGATTACGTTGCTAGCCTCACTCACTTCCAAATCGGTTCTGCAAGGGCGCCCCACGCACCTTATTCAGGCTGGGGATTGCCACACTTCTTTCGAGAATGGGATGCGACCTTACGCAGCGTTTTGTTGCCCGCCTTTGCGTGAGCACAAGGCCGTTGCGGTGACGCGGCCGCCATCAATCAGTCGAATCACCGAAGGTACTTTAACTATGGATACACGATATTTGACGGGGGCTGCGATCGCCCTCAGCTTCGTCGCCACGGCAGTCTATGCGAGCAATCCCGTCCCCGATGAAACCATTGCCGTTGCAAAGGCCGCCGTGCAGCGGGCGGAGCAATCGGGTGCGCCTCAGGCGGCGCCCGTCGAGCTTGCTTCCGCACGCGACAAACTCGCGCAGGCCGAGAAGGAGAATGCGAAGCACCACGCGAAGCCTGCGATTGCATTGGCGGATCAAGCCACTGTTGACGCGCAAGTGGCCGAGGCTCTGGCGCAGAAGGAGCGTGCAGCGAAAGCCGCGGCTGAATTTGATGCCAGCATGTCGACGCTGCGGCAGGAATCAAACCGCAATTCACCATCCAATCAATGAGGTCATCCATGAATACTAAAATTTTGATCGGAGCGGGAATTGCGCTGGCCATGGCCGGCTGCGCATCTACACCGCAACCCAATGAAGCTCTCGAGAGCGCACGCAGTATTGTCCAGGCGGCAGAAGCCGACCCCAACGCGGCCAAGTATGCGGCAGTGGATTTGCAGACGGCCAAGTCCGATCTGGCAGTCGCGGACGCGGCGTACCAGAGGCGCGATGAGCCGGGCATTGCGCAGCCTGCCTATTTGGCAGCGCAGAATGCACGCCTCGCGCAACTAAGGGGAGCAGCAAAGGCGGATGATGCCCGCGTCGCCGCCGGACAGGCAGAGCGCGATAGCATCGTACTCGCGGCCCGCACCAATCAGGTAGACAGCGCCAATCGCGCGAAGGATGCGGCAAATCGAGCGACGAGGGACGCCAATCGCGCGACGGACGACGCCAAAGTCGCCCGAGATCAAGCCACCGAAAATGCCGCGCGGCTGCAGGCGGAAGTCGATGCTCTCAAAGCAAAGCCGACCGATCGGGGCTTGGTACTGACTCTCGGCGATGTGTTATTTGAAACCGGCAGCTCCACATTGAGCTCGGGAGCGGGGCGCAATATGGATCGGCTGATTCAATTCCTCACGGAGCACCCTGAGCGCATGGTGCAAATTGACGGGTTTACCGACAGCGTCGGCACCGACTCGTACAATCAGGATCTTTCCCAGCATCGTGCGGATGCGGTGAGATATCAACTCGTGTCGCGCGGCATCAGTTCAACGCGTATTGGGACCCAGGGCTACGGCAAGTCCTACCCGGTCGCCAGCAACTCAGAGTCGAGCGGCCGACAGCTCAATCGACGGGTTGAAGTGGTCATCGGTTCTGATAACGGCTCAGCCGTAGCGGCTCGGGGCACCTGAGCAGTCGAAGTAGCGCGGCAGGGTACTCTCTCGGAGTACCCTGCATGCCCGCTGGTTCACGGTGACGGAGCGTAGTGAGTGAAAACGAGGTCCTGCGCTTTCGCCGGCTCATGCAGGGGAAGCAGGTTTTGGGCAACGCCTCGCCGGCAGGCTTGCCGTCCTTAAGTTGCGCGAAACCCCAGCCACCCGTCGCCGCATATTTTCCTGACTCCTTGACCATGAACTGCAGGTTGATGGGGGCGCCGGCAACGAATGACTGGGGGCGGCCAAAGACTTTGTTGTTTTCCTCGGAAGAAACGTAGCTCCATGCCAGTCGAGCAATCATCGCGCCATCGGGAAAGGGCGGCTTTCCTTCGCGATAGGCCTTGACTGCGAGATCGGCCAGCGCCACCACGGCACCCAACAAGTAAGCGATCGGTCTCATCGGTGCCCCCTAAGGTTGCCTCAAATTGCGCTTCAGCCGCATACGGCAGCGGAGTTCAGAGTGCGCCCCTCTTTCGTCGAGGGTCTATTACACTTTGGTGTTAGACGCTCAAGAGTTCGCCGTAGGTGTTCACAGTTATTCGTCTTGCGCATAATGATCGCGCCTTGAGCATAATGATCGGAAACGCATTCGCGGCGCGGGGATTGAAATTCGAATGAAAATAGAGGCGATGCTATGGATTGTGGTCCTGATCTCGGTCGCACTGGCGTTTCTGTTTCCGAAAACCCGAGCGTTTAGCCTTACCGTCATCGGTGTCGCCATCGTCGCGATTGTCGTCATCGTCGTGATCGCCAAACGGGGAGGACCGCCGGCGCCGGCGCCCGCGGCGCCGCCAGCCGTTCAGCAAAAGCCGGTCGATTTCGAGCGCTTTCACATCGAGAATTTGGATAAAGCGGATCCGGCGGCAAAAAACCGCATCCCCCTCACGGAAGTTCGATTCGATCAAATACGCGCCGTGGCCGGATCGGAACGCGGCAGCGTCGGCAAGATTGTGGCGCGACTTTACAACGACTCCGCGACTTACGCATTGACCGACTACGGCTATTATCTGGTGGTCCAAGACTGCATCAGAGCCGTCTGTACGACGGTCTTCGACCAACATGGACTCTCCGCAGCTTCGGTGCCGCCCGAGCAGGCACGCGATATCGAGATTGCAATCCGGGACGGAAGTGCACGCGATGTGCCGCCGATCAAAATACTCGGCACGGCGAATATCCAGCTCACACCGGTCGCGACACGCGCCCAACCGGCGGAGAGCCCAGCTTCTTAGGCGCGCGCTATTGCTTGAGACCGTAGATCTCGAGCTCTCCCGGAGTGCTCGTTGAGCTATCCGCGCCGCCGGTGTTGTTGCCGCGCGTCGCCACGTACACCCGGCCGTTGGCCACCGTCGGCACTGAGAATTTGACGGCGTTACCGGCCGCATCCGCGGCATTCAAGCTGCTGTTCCACAGCTCAGTCGATAAATTGGTGGCGTCGTAGGCGTGCAGGACCGCCGGCCCGCACGCCGCGGATTGCCGTGTGCAATAGCTGTGCGTATCGAGCGCCCAAACCACGCCGTTCTGAGTGCCCGCGGCGGAGACGGAAGGCGTGGATCCAGGGAAGCCATACGCGTGGACGGACGCTGTGGCGAGCGTGAATTGAACGGTGGCGGTGTTGAGTTGATAGGAGGTCAAGGGACCGCCGCTGCCGGCCGCAAACAGTCGGTTATTCCAGATCGCGGAGGTGGAGAATAAGCCATAACCCAAGGCAATGGTCTGCACCGCGACGCCGTCGCCGAATCCGCCCAGCAAGTCGCGGTTGAGCACGTACAGTGTTCCGTCCTTGCCGCCGCAGACCAGCGCATGGGTCACCGTATTGCCTGCCGGCAGATCGGCGAGCACCGCGGCGCCGCCGGAGCCGAAGTCCCGGTCGCTCTGATCGTCGGCCAACTCATCCGACGGCGTGAAATACGAGGTGATGTTGAGCGAGGTGTCCGCCTGCAGCAGCGAGTCGCCGTAATCATCATTCGGTGCACTGACGCTATTGGCATCGAAACCGCCGTTGCCTGTCAGAAAATACAGATGATTCGATGCATCGACGGACGGGGCACCGCCGCCCATCCAGATTCCGCCGCCACGCACGTTGGGCGTGCTATTGAACACCGCTGTTTGCGTCCAGCTGCCGCCTGCATAGACGTAGCCCATGATCCAGCCGTACCAGGGGCTGGCATCCTCGTGTGATCCCCACGCGACGTATACCGTGCCATTGACCAAGGCCAATCCGGCGCGTTGGTTCTGCTGCTTGGGGCTGAAGGCCACCGTGCTGCCGCCGCTGCCCGAGCCCGGAAAGGAACCCGCGATGAGCGCGGGCGATCCTGACTTGTCCAGGCCGCTGGTGATGTCGATCGCGTGCAGGCGTTGATAAAACGTGCTGAGCGTCGAGTCGATCGACTTGGACACCACGTAGAGCGTGCCGCTCGAAGCATCGATCACCGGCGTGCCGTTGACGCCCACTTCGGGCTGAATGTCGCCGGTACCATTGCCGACCGACGTGCTCGGCACCGGTATTTCGCCGCTGGTCCCACCGTGGGCTGAATCGATCAAATTGATCGACCAGAGCGTCACGCAGGTATTGGTATCGGCGTCGAAGGCAAACAACGTGTCGTGCTGCGTCGTGACGAAGATCACGTTGTGCTTCACGCCGTTGAAGGTCACATTCGCGACCCAGAGAGGCTGGCCGTAGATGGCGCCGTCGACAGCACATGAGGCCAGCTTGCCGAAACTCGCGCTATTGACGTTGGCAGGCGTCAGTGCGTACTCCTGCGCGTTCGCGCCATCGCGCGCGGCATCGTTGTGGTAAGTGTAGACGCCGGCCAGATCCGTGACCGCCGCGACCGCACTCGCGGATTGCGCCGAATTGGCAACGCTGGTGGCCACAATGGTGTGAACGCCGGCGGCGCCGGCGGTATAAACGCCAGCCGAGGTGATGGTGCCCACCGTGGCATTGCCGTTCGCGATGCCGTCCACCGTCCAGGCAGCTTCGCCGCCGCCCGGAACCGTCACGGTAAATTGCTGGGTGCGGGTGAGCGTGAGCGCCGCGTTTTGCGGAGCCACGCTCATGGTGACGCTTGAAACCGTGAGCGTGGCCGATGCAACTGCGCTGGTCCCGCCGGCTCCGGTGCAACTCAAAGAATAAGAGGTGGTCGTGCTCACCGCACTCGTGACCTGTGTGCCACTGCTTGGCAAGGTGCCGCTCCAGCCATCGCCGGCCGTGCACGAGGCAGCATTGGTGGAGTCCCAGGTCAAGGTCGACGTATTTCCCGGCGCAACGACGGACGGGTACACGCTCAAGGTTGCCGTGGGAATCACATTGACCGTCGCGCTCGCACTGGAGGTTCCGCCGGGCCCGGAACAGGACAGCGAATACACAGCGGCGGAGGACAACGGTCCGGTGCTTTGGGTGCCATTGACGCCTAAGGCGCCGTTCCACGCGCCGGATGCCGTGCAGGAAACTGTATTGGTCGAGGTCCACTGCAGGTTCGCGGCGCTGCCGGTCGCGACCGACGCCGGCGAGGCCGTCAAGGTCACGACGGGCGGCGGCAGAATGGAGACGGTTACGCTCGCGGGCGACGAGACTCCGCCGGGACCGATGCAGCTCAGCGAATAGGTTGCTGGCGAGCTTAAAGGTCCTGTGCTTTGCGTGCCGCCGGCAGAGAGCGTACCGCTCCAAGCGCCGGATGCGCTGCAGGAAGCGGCGCCCGCGGAATTCCACGACAGGAGCGCTGCCTGACCCGCCACCACCGAGGAGGGTGTCGCCGTGAGCATCGCACTCGGTGGCGGAATCAACGCCACCGTTGCCGCGACCGGCGCCGTGACGCCTCCCGCGCCGGTACACACCAGGGAATAAATCGTCGTTGCCGTAATCGGGCCCGTCATCTGCGTGCCGCCGGCCGCGAGCGTCCCGCTCCAGCCGCCGGAGGCGGTACACGAGTCGGCGCCGGTCGAGCTCCAAGTGAGCAACGAGGTGTCCCCGAGTGCCACCGCGCCTGGAGATGCGGTCAGCGTTGCTGTTGGCAACGGATTCACGATCACTGCGGCGCTCACCGGTGCACTGCTTCCACCCGGACCGGTGCACGTCAGCGCAAAGTTCGCGTTGCTGCTCAACGCCCCCGAGCTTTGGCTGCCACTCGTCGCCAGCGTGCCGCTCCAAGCGTCGGACGCCGTACAGGAAGTTGCATGCGCCGAACTCCACGAGAGCGTGGACGCGCCGCCTGCGGGAATGCTGCCGGGACTTGCCGCCAGCTGCGCGGTGGGCGGCGCGTTGACGACAATGGCGAGATTGGCCGTCTGGCTCGTGCCACCCGGACCGGTGCACGTCAACGAATAGCTCGCATCGTCGCTAAGCGCGCCGGTGCTTTGCGAGCCGCTCGGCGCGAGCGTTCCGCTCCAGGCGCCGGCTGCGCTGCAGGAAACTGCATTGGTCGAAGTCCAGGTCAGCGTTGTGGACTGGCCCGCGTCGATCGTGGTGAGCCCCGTGAGCGAGACAGTCGGTGCCGGCGTCGGAGTGGCGCCACCGCCTCCGCAGGCAGACAGCAGCATCACCGGCCCGATGATCAGAAAGTAATATAAGGAGCGCACATCATCCCAAGCTCATTTTTCACAAGTCTAAATCAATGGGCGCTTCTTGAGCGTGCGATGTATCGCAGTGTGAAGCTTACATAATCAATGCGAGAGGCAACGAGACTGCGCGGGCGGCGCGTCGTGTTCAATTCCGCATCGCGCTGATCAGGTGTGTCGTCTTGGGTCCGTCGCCGACTTGAAAGCGACGAACGGCCTGCTCCGATATTCGATCCGCTTTGGTCACGCGCCGATGCAATCGCAGATGCTCGAGCCAGGAGTCTGTGAGAAACGTCTCGATGAAACGGCCTTCGTCGGCCGGATCCTCGAAAATGCCCCAGTCGTAAGCGCCGTCGCGGCGGCGCTCGCGCGAGTTCTGTCCGATCGCATGTAGAAACGCAATCCGGTTCTTAGGATCGATGCGGTATTCGATCGTGACCAGAACCGGGCCCCGATCGGCTTCAATGGCATGAGTCGTGACGGGGTCAGGCCAATGCATCGACGGCGAAAAATCAACGTTCGCCCCTGTTTGCAGCTTCCATCGCCATGTGAGGGGAATTGCGATTGCCGCGCCGGCGCCGGCAACCAGTAGCGCCGCCGGCACGCCCGCCATAACTGCCAGTTGACCCCAAATCGCGCTACCCAGGGTCAGTGCGCCAAACATCACGGTGACATACATGGCAAGACCTCGGCCGCGAACCCATTCGGGTAACGCGACTTGCGCCGAGACATTGAGACTCGCCACGGCGGCGATCCAGGCGGCGCCTGCGATGAAACTGGCAACCATGGCGGTCGCGGGATCGTGAGCGAGAGCAAACAATGCCGTCGCGAGGGCGGTGCCGAAAGTGGCGGCGGCGACAAGGGAATCGGCCCCCAATTTTTCCCGCAGGCGGCGCAACAGAAATGCGCCGCCGACCGCGGATGCACCGATGACACCGAGCAGCACGCCGTACAGCGCGGGACCGCCGCCGATTTGCGTACGGGCGACCAGGGGTAGGAGCGCCCAGTAGGCGCTGCCGAACACGAAAAACGCAACCGTGCGAACCAGCGTTGCTCGAAGATAAGTATTGTATCGCGCATAGCGAAGCCCGGCGCGAATCGCACTTCCAAAGAGTTCGGGGGGCAGGGCCGCAGCGCTTTTCGTCGGCATGCGCCACCAGATGAGCGCGGCGATGACGCCGACATTACTGAAGGCATCGAGCCAGAAGGGCGCGGCAATGCCAACGGCGCCGACAATGAGGCCGCCGAGCGCGGGCCCGACCGCGCGGCTCACATTGATACCCACGCTGTTGGCGGCAACGGCCGAGGGCAAATCGGGTTTTGGCACGAGCTTGGCTACCACCGACTGCCACGCGGGCGCCGTCATGGCGGAGCCCACGGTCACGCCGAAAGTGAAAAGCAGCAAACTGACCGGTGTGATCAGATGCAGCCAAACCAGCGCAGCAAAGGCTGCGGAAAGGGCGGTGATTGAGGCCTCGCCGATGATCAGGAAGCGGCGCTGATTCACAATATCCGAGAGCGCGCCCGCGGGAATGGCAAACAAGAACATCGGCAGGCTGCTGGCGACCTGTACCATCGCGACGATAAACGCGTTGGGATCAAGGCTCGTCATCAGCCAGCCCGATGCGACGCTCGACATCCAGCCGCCGACGTTCGAGACGACGGTCGCAATCCAAATCAGGGCAAACGCCCGATGACGAAAGGGATTGCCCGCCGGAGCAACTGACTGCGGATTCGTGGTAGTCAGAGGACGATTCTCGCTGTTATTGAGGCGATAGCCCCGATCGACATCTGCGTGCCATTCTACTGCGTAATATCGCGAGGGTATGGGCAAGCGGTAGGCCGATCAGATACCTCTTGAGTCCGTAGCTGCTACAAGGTCTACCATTGAGGGCGAATGGGCGGGAAACCCTCAGGTGCAGGTGCAGGTGCAGGTGCAGGTGCAGCGGGCGGGGCATTAGGCTTGAGCGCTGTTGCGCTCGCGTTCGGGCTCTGTTGCGTGTCGCCCTGGGCGGTTACCTTGTTGGGCGTGGGCGGCGCAGTCTTGCTTGCGCGGTTGGCAGTCGTTCAACCCTATCTAGTGGCAGCAACCCTCGTCTTGGTGGCCGTCGGTTTCTGGGTCGTCTATAGGCGCACAACAGTCGACGCATGCGATGCCCTCCGGCAGCGCAGAGCGCGCCGGCTGGTATGGGCTGCGGCCATCGTGGTTGTCGTGATCGACATCGCATCGTTCGCGCCACGCTTCCTCGCATGAGAAGGCGGCTTATTTCGGTGCGATCGCGGACGATTCTTGTCATCGCATTGGGGATCAGCGCGCTGGTTCTTGCCGGCTGCGGAGGCCCCACGGCCGAGAGCCAGCTCGATACTGCTGCGCATACCTTGCAGCTGAATGCGGATGATCAACCATTGCGCGACGACTTCAATCGCGACCGCGGTTTTGTGCGCTTGATGCTTCTTGTCGATCCGCGCTGTCCAGAATGTCTGCGCGGGCTTGCCGACACAGGCGATGAGGTACTCGCGAAATTGCCCAAGGGCGCACGCATCAAGGTCTATGTCGTGCACGAGCCGGTGATTGGCGGCGGCGACAAAGACATTCCGGCAGCCGCCGCATTGCTGCACACGACCATCGCGCGCCACTATTGGAATGCAACGGGTGATTTCGGTCGTCAGATGTCACAGGTTCTAGGCCTTCTGCACGGATCGCGTCCGGTCTATGCCTGGGACGTCTATCTGATCTATCCGCCAAAGATCGTATGGGGCGATAAAGACCCACCGCAACCGAGCTTCATGATGCACCAACTGCCGGGACTCGATAATCAAAAGTTTCCACCCTGGGACGCCAAGATCTTCGCCGCCAAAGTCAATGAGGCGCTCGCCGGCATCGATCAGAAAGACTGAAGCGCCAAAATCATGCAGAACTGAGAACAGCCCACGCACCAGCAACCCGTGAATCAGACGCACCAGGACTGGGTTAATCGGCCCGGTATGAGCTTCGTCTGGTGGTGTCTGCCGCCGGGGATAGGGCTCGCGTCGAATTTTTTCGCGCTGCCGCCGCGCGCTAGCGCAGGGATATGGATGGTTTCATTTCTTTGGATGGGCGCTGGGTGTATTCTGAACGCA